>NZ_CP062936.1:0-4181100 GCF_018208375.1 Brevibacterium sp. SMBL_HHYL_HB1
GACCTTCCTCTTCACCCGTCTGCTCGCCGACGGCGTCCGCGTGCTCGCCGCCGCGATCCCGCTCAAGGTCATCCTCGACGGGCTCGGCATCCACACGAACTACTTCGTCATCATCGTCGTGCTCTCGCTGGTCACGATCGTCTACACCTTCATCGGCGGCATCAAGGCCGTCGTCTGGGTCGACGTGGCGCAGATGATCCTCTACGTCCTCGGCGGGATACTGGCGATCATCATCATCTCCGCCTCGATCGGCGGCGGATGGGTGACCGATGCGTTCGAGGCCGGCAAGACGAACCTCTTCGTCTTCGAGGGCAACCCGATCTCCGCCGACACCTCGTTCATCCCATCTTTCCTCGGCGGTGCGGTCTTCGCCATGGCCTCGCACGGTTCGGACCAGCTCATCGTGCAGAGGCTGCTGTCCTGCCGGTCGAAGCTCGAGGCGCAGAAGGCGCTCATCGCCTCCGGCGTCGTCGTGTTCGTCCAGTTCGCGATCTTCCTCGCCGTCGGCCTGGCCCTGTGGGCCTACTACGATCACGCGCTGCCGGCGGATCTCGGCCTGACCCGCGATGACGAGATCTTCCCGCACTTCATCATCGACGGCCTGCCCACCGGCATCTCGGGCCTGCTGTTGGCCGGCATCCTCGCCGCCGCGATGTCGACGCTGTCGTCGTCGCTGTCGGCCCTGTCGTCCTCGACGGTCAACGACGTCTACGCTCGTCTCAAGCGCACGCCGATGACCGATGAGCAGGGCTTCAAGGTCGGCCGGTGGGCGACGATCGGCTGGGGGATCGCGTTCATCCTCCCGGCCACGGTGTTCGAATCCGACTCCGGCAACATCGTCATCCTCGCCCTCGGCATCGCCGGCATCACCTACGGCGGACTGCTGGGCGCGTTCGTCTTCGGCATCGCCAACAAGCGCGCCCGCGCCGCGGATGCGAACATCGCCTTCGCGATCGCCGTGGCCGTCAACGCCTTCTTCTTCGCCATGGAGAACTACGTCACCGGTGAGGTGTGGGTCGCCTGGCAGTGGTATCCGCTGCTCGGCGTCATCGTCACCTTCGCCGTCGGCGGACTGCTGAGCCTGCGCCACCCCGCCGCAGATCCCGTCACCGAGGTGGAAGGAAGCACGCGCCGATGACTCCGTCCCAGCCCGGTTCGCCGCAATCCCAGTCCGGTTCGCGACAGCCCCAGCCCGATTCGCCGCAGCCCCAGCCGGCCCCGCACGGGCCCCGGCTGTCGCCGACCGAGCAGCGCAACCCGGCCAGCTCCGGCCTCGACGAGCTCGACACGCTCGGGGTGCTGCAGGTGCTCAACGCGCAGGACCACGCCGTCATCGACGCGGTCGCCGCCGCCCTGCCGCAGCTGGCCGAGCTCGTCGACATCGCGGCAGAGCGCATGCGCCGAGGCGGCCGTGTCCACTACTTCGGAGCCGGCACCTCCGGCCGACTGGGCGTCCTCGACGCCAGCGAACTGCTGCCGACGTTCAACCTCGAACCCGGCCGGGTGCTCGGGCATATCGCCGGCGGGCAGGAGGCTCTGGTCAACGCGGTCGAGAACGCCGAGGACTCCGCCGCCGACGGGCGCGCGATCGGGACCGAGCTCGGACCCGACGATGTGGCCATCGGCATCGCCGCCAGCGGGTCGACCCCGTACGTCGGCGGTGTCCTCGAGGCCGCCGGTCGGGCGGGGGCGCACACGGTGCTCATCTCGAACAACCCCTATGCCTCCTTGGCGAGCAAGGCCCACGACCACATCGTGCTCGACACCGGCCCCGAGGTGATCACCGGATCGACGAGACTCAAGGCCGGCACCGCGCAGAAGCTCACCCTCAACGGGTTCTCCACCGCGCTCATGGTCGCTCTGGGCCGGACCTGGGACAACCTCATGGTCTCGGTCGTCGCGACGAACGCGAAGCTGCGCGAACGCACCGTCCGCATCCTCCGCGAGGCCGCAGACCTCGACGATGCTGAGGCCAGGCAGCTGCTCGAGCGCTGCGATGGCGATCTCAAGACCGCGATCGTCGTCTCCTTCACCGAGGCGGCCCCCACCGCGGCCGCCTCGGCGCTGGATTCCCATGAGGGATCGGTGCGTGCGGCGATCGGCGCACTGGTCAGCGGTGTCGCGTCGCCCAGAGGCGGGCGCGAGGCATGAGTCGGTTCGTCATCGGCATCGACATCGGCGGCAGCGGCAGCCGTGCCGCACTCGCCGCCGACGAGGAGGAGCCGAGCACCGGTCGGCGAGTCGTCGACACGTTCACCGGGCCCCGCATCGAGGTCGGATCCGGCGGCAGCACCGTCCTCGAGGTCGCTCGTGGGCTCGTGGACTCGGCCGCTTCGACGTGGGCCGACCAGCTGCCCGAGGTCGTGGGCATCGGAATCGGCGCGACCGGCATCGCCTCCCTGTCCGAAGGCCCGGCCGGGGTTCTGGCCGAGTTCTCCGCCGAGTTCGGGATCCCCGCCGTCGCCGCCATCGATGCGGTGACCGCCCACCTCGGTGCCCTGGACGGCAGGGGAGGGGCGATCACGGTGCTCGGCACCGGAGCGATCGCCATCGGCCACCCCGGATCGGACGACCACGGGCACTGGTGTCCGGACTGGTCGCGGGTCGACGGCTGGGGCCACCTCTTCGGCGACCGCGGGGGAGGGGCGTGGCTCGGCAGGCTCGGGCTCGAGCTCGCCCTGCGGACTCATGACGGCGTCGACGAATACGGGAGCGTCCTGCTCGAGGCCGCCATCCGACGCTTCGGGCTGCCTGCCTCCTGGCCGGGTCGGTTCTACACGCGCAGCGACCGGGCCGGTCTGCTCGCCGAATTCGCCACCGACGTCGCCGAGGCGGCCCGCTCCGGTGACGCCGCCTCGGCCGAGCTGCTCGACGGAGCCGGGCGGGAGGCCGCCCGCAGCGCACTGGCCGCGGCCCGAGCGGCTCCTCTGCGCCGCGCCGAGACCGCAGGGTCCGCTCCTGTGCGGATTGCGCTGACCGGGGGTTTGGCGGCAGCCGGGGGGCACCTCGTCGAGGGCTTCGGTGCCGAATCCGCCCGTCTGCACCCGGACGCCACGATCGTCGACCCCGCGGGCGGGCCGCTCGACGGGGCGCTGACGCTGGCCCACCTCGGCGCCGGCGGGAAGCTGAGCGCTCAGGATCGGGTGGTCTGGACCTGAACCCGATCAGACGTATCCTCCGGCCGCCGCGCAGGCTACTGTGGAACGTGAACATCGAGCCGAGGAGGGTGTCATGGCCGACACCGAAGACGCCGACTGCGTCATCATCGGAGGCGGACCGGCCGGAATCGTCGCCGGTCTGCTGCTCGCCCGCGGCGGAGTCCGGGTCGTCGTCCTGGAGAAGCACGAGGACTTCTTCCGCGACTTCCGCGGCGACACCATCCACCCCTCGACCCTGCGGCTGCTCGACGAACTCGGCCTCTACCACGAGTTCGCCCGCATCGCTCACCGCCGCGTCGAGGGCGTGACGCTGACCGGACGCAGCGGGGACGAGGTCCTGCTCGCCGACTTCACCCGCCTCAACCTGCCGCATCCGTTCATGACGATCGCACCCCAGTGGGACTTCCTCAACCTGCTCGCGCAGGCAGGTGCCAATGAACCGAACTTCGACCTGCGGATGGGCATCGAAGCCACCTCGCTGATCTGGGACGACGGGCGCGTCGTCGGCCTCCGCGCACGGACCGCCCCCGCCGCCGAGGCGACCCGGCACACCGATGCTGCCCCCGGTTCCGCTCAGGCACCCACCACCGCCACGAAGACCCTCGAATTCCGTGCCCCGCTGGTCATCGCCGCCGACGGGCGGTGGTCGAAGGCCCGCGCCGAGGCAGGCCTGGCCGTCCGCGAACTGCACTCGACGATCGATGTGTGGTGGTTCCGCATCGACACCGAGGCGGCCCTGCCCGATTCCGTCGCCCCGCGGGGGCAGGACGGCAAGGTCTTCGTCGTCATCCCCCGCAGAGGCCACGTCCAGATCGCGCGTCTCATCCCGAAGGGTGCGGACGAACGTCTGCGCGCCGAGGGCATCGAGGCTCTGCGCCGGGCCGTGGCCGAGACCTACCCGCAGCTGTCCGCGGACGTCGACGCCCTCGAATTCGCCGATGTGAAACTTCTCGACGTCCGCCGCAACGAGGCCAGACGGTGGTCCGCCGAGGGACTGCTGTGCATCGGCGATTCCGCTCATGCGATGAGCCCCCTGGGCGGAGTCGGGGTCAACCTCGCGGTCCAGGACGGAGTCGCGGCCGCCAGGATGCTCGCCCCATCGCTGCGCTCCGGGCACATCAGCGCGGCGGACCTGCGGCGCATTCGGAGCAGGCGACTGCCGACCACTCGCGCCGTCGAGTTCCTCCAGTCCATGATCCACAGGATGGTCGAACCGGCCGTTCACGGACGGGCGCCCATCCGGCCGCCCGGGCCCGTGGAATGGCTGCTGACGACGGTCCCCGCGCTCACCCGCATTCCGGCGAGGATCCTCGGCGTCGGCATCACCGCCGAACACGCCCCGGACTTCGCCCGGACGGGACATTCCGGTTTACCCCAATCGTCTTCAACGGTCAGCACTACTGACCGTGACGCGACGAGTGCGTAGTGTTGCGGTCATGAATGCATTATTCGACTCCATCCGCAGAATCGGTTTCCGTCGTGGTCCCGACCGCATCCTCGGCGGTATCGCCGGAGGCCTCGCCGAGGTCACCGGCCTCAATGTCTGGCTCATGCGACTGCTCGTCCTCGCCTCGTTCCTGCTGCCGGTCCTCGGCATCGGTGCCTACCTCGTCGCGTGGGTCCTCACCCCGTGGCAGGACGGTTCGATTCCGCTCCAGCAGATCTTCGGCGGCCGGCTCGAACGGTAATCCGCTGCCCGTCTCCTTGCCAACATGAACGACACGGACGATAGTTGAACCGTTCGGAGTCCACCCGGTGCCCGAGACGACATCGGCAGCAGGCGAAGGAGAGTTCCACTTGAATGAGGCCGCTGATGAGCAGGGTTCCGATATCGAGCGCTCGAACGGCGAGGTCGACTTCGACCTCATCGTCCTCGGAGCCGGTCCGGTCGGAGAGAACGTCGCCGACTATGCGAGCAAGCACGGACTGCGCACGGCGATCGTCGAAGCCGAACTCGTCGGCGGTGAGTGCTCGTACTGGGCATGCATGCCGTCGAAGGCGCTGCTGCGCAGCGGTCAGGCGCTGCGCTCGGCTCGCAGGGTCGCCGGTTCGCGCGAGGCAGCGGACGGAGAACTCGATGTCCCCGAGGTTCTGTCCAGACGCAACGCGTTCGCCGGCCAATGGAAGGACTCGGGGCAGGTCGACTGGCTCGCCTCGGCGGGCATCGAGCTCATCCGAGGACACGGGCGCCTCCTCGGTGAGCGCCGGGTAGGGGTCGGGGACCGCGTGTTCACTGCGCGGGCGGTCGCGCTCGCCACCGGATCCGTCCCGAATCTGCCGCCGATCCCCGGTCTCGCAGACGTCGGAGCGTGGGGCACACGCGAAGCGACATCGGCCGACGAGATCCCGCCGCGGCTGATCATCATCGGCGGAGGAGTCGCCGGCGTCGAAATGGCCTCTGCCTATGTGAGCCTCGGCTCGAACGTCGTGCTCATCGCCCGCAGCGGACTGCTGGGGCGGGAAGAGCCCCTCGTCGGAGAACTGCTCGAGCGCGGGCTCGTCGAGGCGGGAGTCGACGTCCGACTGGGAGTGTCGCCGAATCGCATCGACCGCGATGAGCAGGGCATCGTCCGGGCGAGTCTCGACGATGGCAGCGTCCTCGAGGCCGACGAGATCCTCGCGGCGACCGGTCGACGGCCGAACACCTCGGGGCTGGGACTGGCGGAGGTCGGTCTCACGGACCGGCTGAGCGTGGATGAGACGATGCGCGTCGACGGAACCGACTGGCTCTACGCCGTCGGCGATGCCAACGGTCGAGCGCTGCTGACCCATCAGGGGAAATATCAGGCACGGGCCGCCGGAGAGGCGATTGCCGCGCGTGTGCGGGGAATGCCGGTCGAGGCCGGGCCATGGGGACGGCATGCCGCGACAGCCGATCACCGAGCGGTGCCCCACGTGGTCTTCACCGACCCCGAGGTGGCCAGCGTCGGTCTGACCGAAGCCGCTGCGCGCGATGAGGGAATCGACGTCACCGCCGTCGACATCGACCTGGGAACGATCGCCGGAGCCGCACTGCACGCCGATGGGTACAGCGGGAAGGCGAAACTCGTCATCGATGACGAGCGCCGGGTGATCCTCGGCGCGACTTTCGTCGGCCAGGACGTCGCGGAGATGCTCCAATCCGCCACGATCGCCATCGTCGGCGAGGTGCCGGTCGATCGCCTCTGGCACGCCGTGCCCGCGTATCCGACGATGAGCGAGGTGTGGCTGCGTCTCCTCGAATCCTATGGGCGGCCCGAGAACTGAGAAGGCACTCGCGACCTTCCCGCCTGCGTCAAGCGTATCGGCAGGCTATGCGGCTTGAGGTGTCCGGCGGTAGACGCGGATCGGGGCAGAGTCGCTCGCCGGCGCATCGAGGAAGATCCATACGAGCAGCAGGAGCGCGATCGGGAAGAAACCGATGGCGAGATAGCGTCCCATGCCCCGCCAGAACCCGACGCGTCTGCCATGAGCGGTCTGCAGGGACACGACTCCGCACAGTGCTTGGCCGGGAGAGACCGTGCAGCCGTAGAGGGCGCCGAAGAGGAGGACCATCAGCGGATAGGTGATGAGCGCCACGCGCGCCGCCGCATCGATCGAGATGGCGTCGGCCCCGTAGAGGGCGAAGGCGAGCCCGATGATGAACCCGGTGAATACAAGGACGAAGAATGCATCGAGGATCCTCGCCCACCACCGTCGACTCGTCGACGCCGGCGGCAGCAGTATGCCGTTTCGCAGGGTGGCGGCAGGTGAACTCATGATGGCGATTCTATGTGACCGCCGGATGCGGAGCCGACCGACAGCACGGCTGCGGCCGGTGGTAGTCGCCGTGGGCATCAGCGGTGGGGCAGTAGTCGACGGCCGTGCTGGTCGAGGCAGCTGGCACAATAAACACGGAGTGATACCGTGAAAAATAATGCGAGGGGACCTGCCCTCGCCTGATGAAGGAGGACCCGCCATGGCCGAAGACATCGAACTCGATGTGCGCGCCGACATTCCCGCCCGTCGCCACGAACTGATCTTCGAGACCTATCACGGGCTCGCCGTCGGCGATGCATTCGTGCTCGTCAACGATCACGATCCCAAACCGCTGTACTATCAGTTCGCCGCCGAGCAGACCGGCAGGTTCACCTGGGAGGCGCTCGAAGAGGGGCCTGAGCGCTGGCGTGTGCGCATCGGCCGCACCGAACCGGAGGCCTGATCTCCCGAGCCGGGGCCCAGCCGGTCGAGCCGGGGTCCGGCCGGTCGAGCCCGGCCCGGCCGCCCCGGGGTCTGATCAGCAGCCCCTGTGCATCTGAGACGCCAGGTGGTGGGTCAGCGGGACACCGACGGCGGCCATGGCGAAGTTCGTCGTGAGGACATCGCCGGTCAGTTCGATCCGCCGCACCGTCGTCTCGACGTGCTTGGCGGTTGCCGAATTCACCACCCGGGATTCCAGTCGAGACGTGAATCCGTCCTCGGTGATGGTCAGCGGTCCTTCGGCCAGTTCGGTCTGCCCGGTGGGCTGAGCGAGGACGAACTCCACCGCCGCCGCGTCTGCGATGCGCAGAAAACCGGTCTCCGTGTGCATGGGGGCGCCGGAAGGCGACCAGGTTCTCTGGACATAGTGGAGGAACGGTTTGCCCACGTCCGTGAACGTCACCTCTTCGGTGTACGAGAACGGCTCGATCGTGGGGTATTCGCCCTGCCCCTCACCGAGCCAAGTGCCGATGAGGTCGGCGACCGCCGCGAGCGTCGGATGGAGCGCCATCGTTCATTCCCTTCTCTTCGATGTCGACCAGTGAGCTTCCCGCTTCCGGTAGTGGACGCCGCTGCTCCCCGTGGGCTCGTTGAGGTGCGTCTGCGCGCCCGGTTCGATGTCGGTGTTCTGGGCTGCGACGGTGATCCACCCGCCGAGGCGGCGCTCGAGGACGAAAGTGAGGATTCCGTCGCGGTCTCCGGCCGGTTCACCGTCGGGCGTCACCTGCCCGACGAGGTGCCATCTGCTCTGGACGACCGCAGCGTCGGTGCCGAGGAGACGCACCCGCGGCTCATCCATCGTGATGCGCGAGCCCGGGAAGATGCGGGCGAACCCGAAGGCGTGAGCTCCGCGGATGTTCGCCCGATCGTGCCACCAGAGTCCGACGACGTTGACGAACTCGGCATCCTCGGCGAACAGCTCGGCCAGGGCGTCGGCATCCGCCCGGTTCCAGGCGTCCTCCCAGCCGTGGATGACCGCCTCGGGTGTCTCCAGCATGTGCCTTGCTCCTTCGGGGCCGGTTCTTCGTGCGAGATCAGAGCGTCATCTGCATGTCTGTCGTGCGCGTTGTTTCGTGGCCAGTCCGAACTGCTCTGCTGGCCTTGCGAGGAAGATGCAACCCGACATACAGCAGAGTACGTCATACTCCGTGGGAGCCGGCATTCAACGTTCGAACTTGTCAGGGAAGCATGGCCAGTCTCTGGTCTCTGGGCGTGTTTAGGTTCAGTTTCCTCGCGCTGCGAGAGATCCATTGCCAGCGAAGTAGAACGTGATGCTTCCGTTCGCGTCATGTCCCGTTGCCAACCAAAAGCGTTGGGCGCGAGTGCGTATCGCTGTTTGTCTCCCGATCTCCTCGACATGTAAATCAGTCAACGGCGCACCTGATATCGAAGATGAAGCACTCGATGGCCCTGGACTACCTCGTCTGGGTCGTCCAGAAGATGCTTGGCGTCGACGTGTCCGAAATAGCGTTTCCCAGATCCGACTACTACAGGAGCTACGTCTATGCGCACCTCATCGACCAGTCCTGCAGCTAGTGCCTGTCCACCGACGTCGCCCGCTGCGACCTCTGAGGCTACCCTCGAATAGTGGACACCCAAGTTAGCGGGATTCGCAGTCCTGCTGGAAGGATGTTCAATATGTCAGATCAGAAGCGCCAGCGGCGCTCTTACACCCCGGAGTATCGGATCGAGGCGGCGAATCTCGTCATCGACACCGGCAGGTCCATCGCCGCGGTGGCCAAGGAAATCGGAGTCGGTGAACAGACCCTGGGCACCTGGGTCAAAGCCGAGAAGCACCGACGCCGCGGCGACGGTGAGCCCACGGGCCCGTTGAACGAGGGCGAACGGGCTGAACTGGCACGGTTGAGGCGGGAGAACTTCGATCTGAAACAGGACAACGAGTTTTTGGGAAAAGCAGCCGCCTTCTTCGCGTCGAAGCCTCGAAACAAGAGAAATTCGAACTGATGGATTCGGAGAAGGCTCACTACGCGATTCGCCGGATGGCCAGGCTCCTCGAGGTGACGAAATCTGGGTACTACGCATGGAAGAAGCGTCGGCAGACCGGACCATCGAAACGTGCCAGAGCGCAACGGAGCCTGGATGGGCACGTCGCAGAGATCCACGCGGACTCTGATGGCGTCTACGGGGCACCACGGGTGGCAGCGCAACTGGCTCGACAAGGCGTGAGCGTGGACGAGAAGACGGTCGCGGCCTCGTTGCGCAGGCAGGGCCTTGAAGGCATCAGCCCGCGCCGGTTCAAACCGGTGACGACTCTGCCGGGGGTGGCGACTCATCACATTCCGGACCTCGTGAAACGGGTCTGGGACCGAGGTGAGTTGGATGCTGTGTGGATCAGCGATATTACGTATCTGCGCACCTGGGAGGGGTTCGTGTACTTATGTGTGATCCGCGATGGGTGCTCACGTCGAGTGCTTGGTTGGGCGATGGATGCCAGGCAGGATTCTGACCTCGTGGAACGGGCGTTGAGGATGGCTCATACGTTGCGAGAGCTGGTTCCAGCTGACGTCATTTTTCATGCCGACAAAGGAGCGCAGTACACGTCGTCGCAGTTGCATCAGGCGTCTGTCGAGTTGGGTTTGACGCAGTCGGTGGGCCGGACTGGAGTGTGTTGGGATAACGCGATGTCGGAGTCGTTCTGGTCGTCGTTGAAAACGGAGTTCTTCGAGCGGCGAGTCTGGCAGACCCGGGCCGAGGCAATGCGGGAAGTCGCTCGTTGGATCGAGGTGGTCTATAACCGGCGGAGGTTGCATTCGGCGTTGGGGATGGTTCCGCCGGTGGAGTTCGAGGAGAAGTTCTGGGCCGAGCAGAGTGCTGGTCGGGTTCAGGAGGAAGCGTCGACGCAGGCTGCGTGACGTGGTTCACGTGTCCACGACTTGCGGGGAGCCCCACCTCGATAATGCGGTCACCTGCCAACTCTCGTGCCTTCTTCATGGCCGACTCGATGCCGTCGACAAAATGAAACGCTGTTTCCGGCGGCCAGCCTTCAGGCTCGCGCCGGTGCGTCACAATCACCGCATGTTCGACTCCGCTCGGTGGTGTCCCGTCCCATCCCTTAGCCTTGATCCACCGATGCGGGTAGCTGTTCAAAGCCGCGTGTGAAATGGAAATGCCCCTCCTGAACTGGGAAAATGATGATGTCTAACGTCAACATTCCCGTTCAAGAAAGGGGCACCTCTCAGGTGCTATTCAATCACACACCCACGGCAGCGTCCTACTCCTTCAACGACACGAACCTCGTCAGTCCTACCGGCCTGGTCCCGATCATGCGTCTGGCCCACCAGGCAGGCCTGCTCGACCTCGCCGAGCAGCGTTTGACCGTGACGACGACCGGAGCCGATAAGGGCGCGAACCCGGGCGCGAAACTGTCCACCCTGATCGCGGGCATGGCCGCCGGCGCCGATTCGATCGATGATATGAACATCCTGCGCCACGGCGGCATGAACAGACTCTTCGACCGTGTCTACGCCCCATCGACTTTGGGATCGTTTCTGCGCTCGTTCTCCTTCGGCCACGTCAGACAGCTCGATGCCATCAGCGCCCGTCTTCTGACCGGCTTCGACCAGCACATACGCCTGCTGGCCACCAGTCCGACAACACCGCAGTCGTCAATGGTCTTCGTTGACGTCGACGACACCGTCATCGACGTCCATTCCGCAAGGAAACAAGGAGCCGGATTCGGGTATCAAGGCAGTCGGGGACTCAACGCGCTCTTGGCGACTGCATCGACAAGCACCTCCAGTCAGGTCATCGTCGGTCAGCGTCTCCGGAAGGGCTCTACCTCATCAGCTCGGGGTGCCGACAAGTTCGTCTCTGACGCCCTGGCCACCACTCGACGCATCAATTCCGGTCAGGCCCCGGTGCTGGTGCGTGCTGATTCCGCCTACTACTCGTCGACAATGACCAAAGCCGCCCGCGGTGCTGGGGCCGAGGTGTCGGTGACGGTGCGTATGGACAAGAAGGTCAAAACAGCGATCTCCACCATCGACGATGATGCGTGGACCGGCATCCAGTACCCGGAAGCGATCTTCGACGAAGAGACCAAAACGTGGATCAGCAAGGCTGAAGTCGCTGAAGTCGCCTTTACCGCGTTCACGTCGAAGAAGAAGGCTCTGCAGGTGCCAGGCCGGTTGATCGTGCGACGAGTCCCCGAGCTCAACGAGAAGAAGCGGTCTGCCGGGCAGGACCCGTTATTCGACTTGTACCGATACCACGCCTTCTTCACCACCCTCGATCAGGAGCGCTTCGACACTGTTCTGGCGGACCAGATCCACCGGAAGCACGCAATCATCGAGCAGATCAATGCGGAATTGAAAAACGGTGCACTGGCGCATATGCCCTCAGGGGCCTTCGATGCCAACGCAGCGTGGGTGACGATCGCGGCGATGACTCATAACCTACTGCGGGCAGCTGCTGGGCTCATGGGTGGCCGAATGAGCAAGGCGCGTGCACAAACACTGAGGACGCGTATCATCCTCGTCCCGGCCCGGATTGCCCACCGAGCGAGGAGATTGATCCTGAATCTGCCCAGAGACTGGCCATGGGCCGAGGAATTCGCTCGTTTGTGGCAGGCCGCGTTGAGCCCTCCCCAACGTGCGTTGACATGACCGATCAGCCCGAGCGGGCGTGAAGACCGGGGCCCGGGGAGGAGGCCTACGGGAACTGAAAAGTGGAATCAGACTGGTGAGAGACCGGGACGATGTTCCCTGCCCATTTGTCGACATTTTGCGGGAACCGGATTCACACCACGGCTCCCATACCGATCGGTGGATCAAGGCTTAGTCAGATCGAAGACATGGCGGCCTGCGATCGTCACTCCGATCTGGTCCCAGTACGGACGGACATAGTCGAATGATGCCTGCGACACATGCATAACGCCATCATCGTCGAGCGGTACATCGCCGCAGACCAACCATTCGAAAATCGGACCGGGATCGTCATTCTCATCCGCGATGAAACCATCCACAGATGCTGATGCGTTCATGACCACTTTTCCCACGGGATCCTCCTCGGTACAGAACTCCACTGTGTAGGCTTCCAAGTCTTGTACGCCGTGGGGCGGGACTCTTGTACAAAATCAATCGGCTGGAAGCGGCCAACCTCCTAGGATGTGTTCGGGATACTCCCGTGTGAACCGTCGTCGGACTTCGACGTACCGGGTAGGCGTGAGCCCGGTGAACTCGCGGAACTCACGGACGAAGTGAGCTTGGTCGAAATAGCCCGCGTCAGCCGCTATCCGGCTCCACTCGATCGATGCAGCGACGTCGATCGCCAACACAGTGGAGGTGAAGCGGCAGCTGCGAGCCAGCCGTTTCGGCGTGACACCGACTACGGCCTTGAACCGCTTCGCCAAATACGTGCTGCTGGCGCGGGCTGCCGCGTTGATGTCGTTTATCGGCATTCTCCCGCCTGTCTCGGCGAGCGCGGTGCTCACCTGGCGGACCAGCTCGAGGCCATCGATCACCCGCAGCTGTCGCATCAGCTCGTCCTCGAGCGATTTCAGCATCTTGTGCGGTGTTTCCGCCAAGGTCAGTCGGTACCGCAGCTCAGCAACCGCTTGACGGCTCCAGATCTGCTCTAATCTCGCTGGACGGTCACAGAGGTCGGAGGTGGGCATCGGAAGGAACGGGGCAAGTCCCCACGGTCTGAAATGGACACCCACGGTCCGGGTTGGGTGGGGATAGCTGAACTCCCAGGCACGGGTGGGAACGGTGACCGCGCAACCGTCAACGTGCTCCATTGTCTCTGCGCGGGTGCCTGCGCGGATGAGGAACGGCGCACCGAGGTTGACGATGATCAGAGGAGAGGGTGCCGCCGGCAGAATCAATCGAGAATATGGTGGGGAACCGTCAAGATAGTAAAGGTCATAAATCAGGCCATTCAGCGGAGACCTGGGTTCCATGGACACATACTCCACGCCGATAGTATAACCGAGGCTCACCGGCCCTCTCGGGAGGAACGGGCGCGGGGCGCAATGTTCGAGATCGCTGACCTGGCTGGCTCGTTCTGTTGATGAGTTCCTAGGATCTCGGCCAAGTCTGAACGGATCGGGGTCCGAGCTCAGCATCACCTCGGCGTCTGGCAGCGCCTCAGCGCTCGGAGTGTGGTCACTCCGCCGAGGAGAACTCGGCAAAACTACGGATAATTCTCGGCGCAGTGACAACAACCTGGGATCGAGAATAGTGTGGGCCCCGTGGGGATCGAACCCACGACCCGCGGATTAAAAGTCCGCTGCTCTGCCAACTGAGCTAGAGGCCCCGCCCCATCACAATCTCAGTACGGAACCTGTGGATACATGGTGGAGAC
Source organism: Brevibacterium sp. SMBL_HHYL_HB1 (assembly GCF_018208375.1). Classification (NCBI taxonomy): domain Bacteria; kingdom Bacillati; phylum Actinomycetota; class Actinomycetes; order Micrococcales; family Brevibacteriaceae; genus Brevibacterium; species Brevibacterium sp. SMBL_HHYL_HB1. Next base: position 13,701 of record NZ_CP062936.1, read on the forward strand.
GAATTAATAGTAGAGCCACGCGGCCGCATTACTCAAACCAGTCCTCCGTGCCGGCGGCCCTGCCCGGCGCGGCTGTCCTCACTTCCCGAGCTCGTGCCGTTCGTCACCAGTGTAGGTGCGCGGAGGGCCGGCCGGGGACTCGAGGTCCTCGTCGTCGGTCGGTTCGACGACGGTGGACTCGATGGCCCTGTTCTTCCTCAGTTTCCCGACAAGCGCGGAGACGTTCTTCAGAGTCGCCAGCAGCCTGCGGTCCTTCTTCGGTGCGACGTATTCCGGGTCCGTCTCGATGGGGAAGATCGTAGGAGCGGCGCCGAAGGCCTCCTTCGATTCTCCCGATACCTGCCGTGCCATCTGCGAGTTCACCACGGCGCCGACGACCGCACCGATGCCGAAGGGCAGCAGCCGGCCGACCAGCGATCCTCCGGCGCGGGCGGTGAACTTGCGGATGAAGGTCTTGCGCAGCTTGCGCACCAGCAGATCGACCAGCGGAGAGGGCAGCTGCTTGGTCACGGTCGCACCCCAGCTGCCGAGCATGGAGTCCACGCCGCCGTTCTTCTTGCTGAAGCGCTGGACGAGATTCTTGCCGTCCTTGCCCAGCATCAGTCCGAGCACCAAGGCATTCGCCCGTTTGGCGTCCTGGACGGGCAGTCCGTGGATCTCGGAGACCGCTTGCGCGAACAGTGCCGTGCTCTCGAGGAACCCGGCGGTCTCGGCGCTGGCCACCCCGACGGCGGCGGTCGTGCCCAGTCCCGGGACGGCGGCGGTCGCACCGACCGCGGCGCCTCCCGAGGTCGTCAGCGTCAGATAGTGCCGACGAATGATCACGATGAGCTCTTCGGGAGTCGCCTCCGGGTGCTTGCGGCGCAGACTGCGCACATAGGCCAGGGCGACGGGCCGCTGCACCGACAGAAGCCGAGACAGCAGCGATTGCGCGTGAGGGTGAAGAGTGCCATCGTCATTGACCGCGAGCTTCGCCGCCTTGTCGAGGCTCTTCTTCGCCACGGATGATTTTGCCACGAGAGTTCCTCCTCGTATCGGTCACTCGCCTCTGTCGGTTACAGGCACGAATCGACCCTCAGTTTAGTCGGCGCCTCTGTGCGTCCGTCATGTGACTCCTGGCCGTCGGACGAAAGCGCATGCCGCCAGGCGGAGACGCTGTCGTGCGGCGGGATCCGTCTGGGCTCGCATCGCGCGTCACCACCCCGGCTGTGTGCCCTGCGTCCTAGTGTCCGGGAGGGCACACGGACTAGACTGCCCTGACCATGACACAGCGACCTTTCCACCGCCCCGTACCCCTGGCCGACTTCGATTCCGTCGGCTCCGTCGAAGACCCCGTCGCCCGTTCGGAGACCTCGCACGCGACCGCGGCGCTGCTGCTCGGCGACGCCGACGGCAACCGTGACGAGGCCGCGACCAGGCGTTTCGTCGAGCTCGCTGACGACATCGGCCTCGAGGTCATCGCCGAAATGTGGTCGGCCGCTCCCGCCGTCTCCGCACCTGGGGCTCTCTGGCGCCTCTACGCGCTGCGCCAATGGATCAAGACCGCCCCGCGGGAAGTCGCCGAGATGTTCGCCACCGGCCAGCGCCGGGTCACCGACGGCATCGGGTACGAAGAGATCCTCGCCGGAGTCGAACTCCCGGCCGGACCCGACGAGGTGGCCCGCGCGATCGACGAGATCCTCACCGGCGCCTTCCGCGGCGATGTCGTCATCGCCCTGCTGCGCGCTGCCGCCTTCGTCGGCATCTGCGCCGAAGGCACCGAAGCCGCCGACACGAGGACCCGCTTGCGCCAGCTGTCCCAGGACCTCTCCGACGCCGCCGTCGCCCATCGCCGAGGCGGCCTCGACTGAGAGCCGGACCGACGAAGACTCGCGCCCGCCGCGGCAGGGCAGGCGTTCAGCCGCGGACGCACGCGTGCCGCGGCACGGTTCCAAGCCCCGGCCCAGCCGACTCATTCCGTACGCGACTGTGAGATTTTCAACGGAGGAAGAGCCGCCTCGGCGGTGGACTCATGGGCATGAGCGAGTATCGTAGGGGGTGGCCTTCGGGCCACCGGACGCTGGATCGCTGAAGCCCCGGGCTCCAAATTCAGCCGCTTCGAGCGGCCTTCCGCCGAGAGGCGCTCTCGGTCCAGTGTCCGGCTCATACCACCCAGGCACCATGCACATTCGTCCGGCTCGTCCGGGCCCCGGGCAGGAGGAGCGCATGCGGCTCAAGCGGGTACCGCAGGACAGTGTGTTCTACGAACGGCTGTCCGATCTCGTCTCTCAGATGCGGCAGTGCAACCTGGTGCTCGCCGAACTCTCCGGAATCGAAGTCAGCCGACGCCGCGAAGTCGCCGATCGTCTCCGTGAGATCGGCGATCGTGCCGACGAGGACATGGGCGCGATGCTGCGGGCGCTGCGCGAGAACTACATCACTCCCTTCGACCGCAACGACCTGTACCTGCTCAGCCACCACATGCGCGATATCTGCCACCGCCTCCACGGTGTCGGATTCGTCCTCGCCTCGGAAGCCTTCGAACCGCTGCCCTCCGGTGTGCCTGAGACTCTGGCGGTGCTGTCGAACCAGACGGACCACACCTCACGGATGATCACCCGGCTGCCGAGCAAACTCGATCAGTGGGACTTCGTCGACGCGATCAACCGGCTGACCTATCAGGTCGAGACCCTGCAGTGGCGGATGACGGACGCGGTGCCGAACTCCAAACGCGGACTGACGTATATGGCCGCGGTAACCCAGCTCGGGCAGGCGTTCGTGCGGGCGGCCCACGGTTTCACCGAACTCGGCAAGGTCGTGGCCGCCATCGCGATCAAGGAGTCGTAGTCCGTGGAGCTTCTGTTGGTCGGAGTCATCGTCGCGGCGGTGATCTTCGCCGGCTCGAACGGATTCCATGACGCCGCACTCACGATCGGCAACGCCGTCGTCGGCCGCGCGCTCAAACCGGGATGGGCGCTCAGCCTGGCCGTGGTCTTCAACTTCATCGGCGCGCTGCTCGGAGAGGGCATCGCGTTCGTCGTGGCCAACCAGATCGTCATCTTCACCGGCAGCGCCGAGGTGATCCTCACCAGCCTGCTCATCGCCTTCGCGGCGGCGACCGTGTGGAGCCTGTTCACGTATCTTCTGGCCTTGCCGGTGTCCTCGACGCACTGCCTCATCGGCGGTCTGCTGGGTGCCGGCATCGTGTTCGGGTTCTCGGTCAACACCGACGAGGCGATGAACTCCGTGGTGTGGCCTCTTCTGCTGTCTCCGATCCTCGGGTTCATCCTGTCCTGGGCGCTGACGGCCCTCCTGTCGAAGCTCCTGGCCTCGGCACCGCCGAAACCGCTGTTCAGAGGCGCGAGGATGGTCGACTCGGTGCTCACGGCCTCCCTGTCCCTGGTCCACGGGGTCCAGGATGCCCAGAAGATCGCAGCACTGGTCATGGTCGGCATCCTCGCCGTCGAGGCCACCCCGCACGACGGCCTGTCCGTCGTCGAAGTGTCCTGGCCCGTGCGCATCCTCATCGCCGCCGCCCTGGCTCTGGGCACCGGGCTGAGCGGCTGGCGCGTGGTCCGGACCCTGTCCGTGCGGATGGTCAGACTCGACCCGCTCAAGTCCGCAGTCGCCGATGGGGCCGCCTCGATCCTCATGTACATCGCAGCGCTGATCATGCGGGTGCCGGTGTCGCTGACCTTCGTTCTGGGTTCCGCGATCCTCGGCACCCAGTACTCCGGTCGCAAGGGCCATGCCCGGGCCCGCTACTTCCTGCCGATGTTCGGCGTGTGGTTGTTGACGATCCCCGCCGCAGCACTCCTGGCAGCGATGATCGGCGGCGTCGTCAGATTCGTCAGCACCTGAAGTCCACCTCGAGACAACGGCGCTGTGCCGAGGCCACTGTGCACGCCCTCTGTGTCAGGCTGTCTTGTGACAGTTATCTGACAATATTGGCGGGGAGAGAAGTCTGTTATGTCTTTTGAAGTTCCGTCCCGTTCCTCGAGCCGCGGGCATTTCACCACGGCCCAGAAACTCGAGATCCTGGACGAATATGACAAATGTATCGAGATGGGTTCTAAAGCCCAGTTGGCTCGGACTGTCGGGGTCAATCCCAGAACGATCTATCAGTGGTTCGTGGACAGAGAAAATGGTTGCCTGACCTCGCGATCGGATCGGTTGAATGGCAATCCCAGTGACAACAAGCTCAAAGCCGCTGAGAAGAAGCAACTCACACAGCTGCAGGCCGAGAACGAAGCGTTGAAGGCCAAACTGGCCAAGTCTGAAGCTGCGGTCGATATCTTGGGAAAAGCGTCCGCGCTCTTGGAAGCGATGTCCAAGAGCGCGACCGCGACAGACCCGACGCTGCCCGAGGTCGAGGCGACCAGGCCGGACTGGATGAGCCCGCCACAGTAAAGGCAATCGGGTTCAGGTTCATCGGCGATCTGATCAGGGTCGGCTGGTCGATCACGGCGGCCTGCGAGTTGATGGGTGTGCATCGTACGAGTTGGTACCGTCACCAGAATCCGGCGGTCCCGGCCGGGGTGCAGGTGCCGCAGAAGGAACGCGACTACCCGAGTCGGATCACCACCGCCGAGGCCGATGCGTTCATGGCGCTGTTGAACTCTGAAGACTATGAGAGCCTGTCTGTCACCCAGGCGTATTGGCGGATGCTCGATGCCGGGCAGGTGCCATTCTCCGCGTCGACGGCTCACCGAGTGGTGGCCGCACACGGGCAGAACGGAGACCGTCGCGCCCAGCGCCGTGGTAACCAGCCCAAACGGCCTAAGCCGGTCCACGCTGCCTGCGCACCGAACCAACTGTGGAGTTGGGACATCACGATGCTGCGCGGTCCCGGCAAGGTCATCTATCGCCTCTATGCCATCATGGACGTTTTCTCCCGCAAGATCGTTGGCCACCGGGTCGAGACTTCCGAGAAATCCGTCCATGCTCAGACCATGATCGATCAGGCTGTGGCAACTAACCAGCAGTACCCGACCGTGCTACACGCCGATAACGGGGCTCCCATGCGCGCGGCAACGACTGTCCAGTTCGCTCAGTCGCTGGGGATCAAGCTGTCCTTTTCCCGGCCCAGAGTGTCGAATGACAACGCGTTTAGTGAATCGACGTTCAAGACCATCAAGTACCACTTGGACTTTCCCACCCGGTTCGAATCCATCGATCATGCTCGTGACTACATGGCCGCGTTCATTGCTGACTACAACGCGAACCACCGCCACAGCGGCCTGAATTATTACACTCCCAACGATGTCCATCACGGACGTACCGAGCTTGTCCGGGCCCGTCGCCAAGCCACTCTGGAGGCCCGTCACTGCGCGCATCCGGAACGATTCCACACCAGCCCCATAGCCGCTGGCCCACCGACCCACGCCGGCATCAATAGCCCAGAAAACACCGAGCTGTCACAAACAGCTTGAAATATACCGCACGCGCAGTGGCCTCGGGCCTCCACCCTTGTTTCGGCTGAGGCCTCGGCGCTGCGCAGTGGTCTCGGCGCTCCAGCGTTGTCTCGTGGGAGACCGTGTCGGGCTGCGGCAGCCTCGGCGACCGATCAGGCCCGCGGCTTGCGGCCGAAGACGATGCCGGTCGTGACCATGGCGACGGCGAGGACGAAGTGCAGCCAATTGTCGGCGGTGTTGAGCGGGACGAAGTTGCCCATCGACTCCATCGGCACGACGAGTCCGTAGATCCACAGCACGGCGTAGACGATGCCGCCGACGATGAGGTAGGCCTTGGCGAGCCCACGCGACCTGAATCCGAGCAGCCCGACGACGCCGAAGAGCAGGTGGACGACATTGTGGAGCACGGACACCTGGAAGAGTCCGAGCAGTGCAGCCTCGGAGTGGTGCCCGGCGAACATGATCGTGTCGAGGTTCTGCGTGATCCCCGGGACGAAGCCGAGGATGCCGACGAGAAGGAAGACGGCACCGAAGACGCCGGCGACGGCAGATACGGCGCTGCGCCCTGTGCGTGCGGAACCGGACAGGAGCGGGGACGCGGATGACTGTGAGGCTGATCCTGGCGTGGTCATGACAGTCCTTTCGACGAGAGGTTCTCTGTATCCGGTGATTCGGAGCCCAATCGGAAGCGGATGGGTGCTCGGTGAGAATTCTTCGCAGAGGGGCTGTCCCCGGTCCCGGCGGTCTCGCGCCGCCGACTGCTGGCAAGGCGAGCTCGTGTGACGATGCGGTGGCGCAGACGGCTGAGCCCCTACGCCTGCCTGCAGTTCTCATCGTCACCGGGATCCTCGAACATGAACAGGCTCAGCCGTTGCGCGGGCCGACCATTGCCGGATCGCATAGGCGAGAGGCCCTTGTCCGTCCGTGGGTCAGTCGGCGAAGGGCCCGTAGGGCGAGCAGGCTGCCTTTGCTGTTGCGTGGCATGTCTGTGAGAGTCAGGCGGGTGGACACTCGTCCTTCGAAGAGCGAGCGACCGCCTCGTCGCCGAGTTCGTCCGAGCATTCCGTGCGCCTCTCGACAAGGTTGCCGTGCTGTGAACTGAGCGTGCCGACCTCGCCGATACTCGGTCCTGAAGGCGGACGCCGTGAACCTGAGCTGCGACATGGTTCCTGCGGGTGGATCCGTCGTGACTTTCCTGCGTCAGATGGAAGTGGATCCACCCGCAGGAGACCGAACTCTCACCGCAGGCACCGGGCCCGCACAGCAGGCGGCCGCGCCAGGTCCAGCGAAAGCTGCCTGGCGCAGAGTTCAGATCAGCCGAAGCGGCCGGAGATGTAGTTCTCTGTCTCCTCCTTGTCAGGATTCGAGAAGATCGCCGAGGTCTCGTTGAACTCGATGAGCTTGCCGGGCTTGCCGGTTCCGGCGATGTTGAAGAACGCGGTCCGATCGGACACACGAGCCGCCTGCTGCATGTTGTGGGTGACGATGACGACCGTGTACTTGTCCTTGAGGTCGTTGACGAGGTCCTCGATCGCCAGCGTCGAGATCGGGTCGAGGGCCGAGCAGGGTTCGTCCATGAGCAGGACCTCGGGCTCGACGGCGATGGCGCGGGCGATGCACAGTCGCTGCTGCTGCCCGCCGGACAGTCCGGAGCCGGGAAGGTTGAGGCGGTCCTTGACCTCGTTCCACAGGTTCGCGCCGCGCAGGGCACGCTCAGCGAGGTCGTCGGCCTCCGTCTTCGACAGACGCTTGTTGTTCAGTCGCACACCTGCGAGCACGTTCTCCTTGATGCTCATGGTGGGGAACGGGTTGGCGCGTTGGAACACCATGCCGACCTCGCGGCGGACGTTGACGGGGTCGACGCCCGCGCCGTAGATGTCAGTGCCGTCCATGAGCACTTGGCCGGAGACGCTGGCTCCGGGGATGACCTCGTGCATGCGGTTGAGTGTGCGCAGCACTGTGGATTTGCCGCAGCCCGAGGGGCCGATAAACGCGGTCACGGACCGGGGCCTGATCTGCATTTCCACGCCGTCGACGGCTCGGAAGTCGCCGTAGAAGATGTCGAGATCCTTGATGTCGATCTGCTTGGACATTGTGTTTCCCTATCGTCAGGACCGTGAGGTCAGTATTGCAGAAGTCTGTGGTCGCCGCGGCACCCGCACGCCGTCCGGCCCATCAGCGGCCGGCCTTCGGAGCCAGAGCCTTGGCGATGAGGCGGGCCAGCAGGTTGAGCACCATGACCAACAGGACGAGCACGAGAGCGGCGGCCCAGGCGCGTTCGGAGCTGGCCATCGCGGCGGCGCCGGGCGAGACCGGTCGCAGCTGCGAATCGTAGATATAGGTCGGCAGCGTCGACATCCAACCGGAGAACAGGTTCCAGTTGAGTGTCTTCGCGAATCCGGCGGTGACCATGATCGGTGCGGTCTCGCCGATGACGCGGGCGATGGCGATGGTGACACCGGAGAGGATGCCCGACACCGAGGTGGGCAGCACGATCTTCATGATCGTCTTCCACTTCGGCACGCCGAGGGCGTAGGACGCCTCCCGCAGATCCATCGGCACCAGCTGCAGTATCTCCTCCGTATTGCGCACGACGATGGGCACCATGAGCACCGACAGTGCCACGGCCGCAGTGAAACCGGTCTTCGCGATCCCCGCCGAGGCGGGCATGAGCACGTTCGCAATCGTCGAGAACAGCGCGAAGGCGAAGAGGCCGGCGACGATCGAGGGAATGCCGGTCATCACGTCGACGAGGAAGGTGATGGCCCTGCCCAGTCGGTTCTTGCCGGCGTACTCGACGAGGTAGATGGCGGTGAGCACGCCGATGGGGATCGAGATGATGCAGGCGGCGACCGTGATGAGCACGGTGCCGACGATGGCGTGGTAGAAGCCGCCGGCGAGGCCGGCCTCCCCGGCGACGTACTGCTGATCGAGCACGCCCTTCATCCCGAGCATGGTGCGGGTGAGCAGGTCGCCGCTGATCGCGGCGCCTCCCTTGGACACGGTCAGCCATAGAAGCGAGATGAGGGGAACGCATGCGAGGACGAAGGTCGAGGTGACGACGGTGGTCGCGACCCGATCGACCGCTTTGCGGCGGCCTTCGTAGGAGACGGAGACCACAAAGGTGGCGACCATATTGATCAGGCCGGCGAGGATCGCGACGACGGGGATGTTGAAGCCGCCGAAGGCGATGAGGCTGATGACGGCCGCGAGGACGATCGAGGCCGCGGCGACGACCCAGGGGGTCGCCTTGGGAAGCTGCTTCGAGGTCAGTTTCGCGGGTTTGGCGATGGCGGTGTCCGCAGTGGTCACAGTTCTCAACTCCCCTTCACCGAGGTTCTGGCGACGATGGCGCGCGCCCCCATGTTCACCAGCAGGGTGATGACGAAGAGCACGAGGCCGACCGTGATGAGTTCGGACAGGCGCAGACCCGCGGCCTCGGGGAAGTTCTGCGCGATCTCCGAGGCGATGGTCTGGTTGCCGCTGACGACCAGCGAGGCGGTGAGGACGCCGGGGGAGAGGATCATGGCCACGGCCATGGTCTCGCCGAGCGCGCGCCCGAGTCCGAGCATGGTGGCCGAGACGATGCCGGACTTGCCGAAGGGCAGCACGGCCATGCGGATCATCTCCCAGCGGGTGGCGCCCAGGGCCAGGGCGGCCTCCTCCTGCAGGCGCGGGGTCTGGAGGAAGATCTCACGGGTCAGGGAGGTGATGATCGGCAGGATCATGATCGACAGGACCAGTGAGGCGGTCAGAAGTGTGCGCCCCGTCTGCGACACGGAGCCGTCGGCGGCGGGGGCGAAGATCGGGATCCACCCGAACCACTTCGACAGCCACAGGTAGAAGCCGGTGAGGTTGCCGGCCAGCGCGATGCCCCAGAGGCCGTAGACGACCGAGGGGATGGCCGCGAGCAGATCGATGACATATCCGAGCATCGGGGCCAGCCTGCGCGGTGCCATGTGCGTGGTGAACAGAGCGATGCCCAGAGCGAAGGGAGTCGCGACGACGAGTGCGATCGCCGCCGAGAGGAGTGTGCCGATGACCAGCGGCCAGACATAGGAGAAGAAACCCCTGCCGCCGGTGATCTGCGAGGGGTCGCTCAGCTGGGCGGCGATCGTGTCCTTCGACTGTGCGAGCAGGAACAGAGCCACTCCGGCGAGGATGAGCAGGATCAGGATGCCGGCGATGAGCGTGGCGGCCGAGAAGATCCGGTCGCCGGGGCGGACGACAGCCTTCTGTCGTCTGCCCTCACGGGCCGCAGCCGGTGGCTGAGGCTCGGCTCCTGGTGGGGAGTCGGGCCCGGTGGAGTCCGACTCGGTGATCTGTGTGCTGGGCGGCACAAGTGCTCCTCACGTGACTTGTGGTGGAACCCGGGGGGCCCACAGGCACCGAAGAGCGGCGCAGGGACTCTGCGCCGCTCCCGGGTGGTTATTCTTCGAGGTCAGAGGCTGAATTCAATGGAGTTGGCGATCGCACTCACTCGGCGACCTCGATCGAGTCGATGACCTCTTCGATCTGCGACCGCAGTTCGTCCGACAGCGGGGCGGAGCCAGCCGATTCCGCGGCCGACTGCTGTCCCTCTTCGGAGACGACGAACTTCTCCCAGGCCTTGACCATGTCCACGGTCTCCTGATCCTGGTAGGAGGAGCAGACGAGGTGGTAGGAGACGAGGACGATCGGGTAGGCCCCGGACTCGGAGGTGTCGCGGGCCAGGTCGAAGGCCAGATCTCCTTCGCCGCGCCCTTCGACCTTCTCCGAGGCGTCGACGACCTTGGACGCCGCCTCGGGGGAGAGCTCGACGAACTCGTCGCCGACCTTGACCTTGGCGGTCGAGAGCTCGCCGACGGCCGAAGCGTCCGCATAGCCGATGGCCCCGTCGGTGTCCGAGACGGTCTGGATCACGCCGTCGGTGCCCTGGGCGGCTTCACCGCCGTAGTCGGACGGGAAGTTGCCGTCGACCTCGGCGTCCCAGGACTTCTCTGCCGTGGCCTTGAGGTACTCGGCGAAGTTCTCGGTGGTGCCCGAATCATCGGCGCGGTGGACGGCGGTGATCTTGAGATCGGGCAGATCGGCATCCGGATTGTCGGCCTTGATCGCCTCGTCGTTCCAGTTCGTGATCTCGCCCTTGAAGATCTTCGCGATCGTGTCGGGGGAGAGGTTGAGCTCGTCGACTCCCTCGATGTTGAAGGTCACGGCGATCGGGGAGATGTAGACGGGGAATTCGAAGGCTCCGTCGGCTCCGCAGGTCTCCTGTCCGGCCGTGACCTCGTCGTCGTCGAGGTGGGCGTCGGAGCCGGCGAACTGAGCATTGCCGGCGAGGAACTGCTCACGGCCGGCACCCGAGCCGTCGGGGGAGTAGTTGACGGTCACACCGGAGTTCTGCGAGGTGAAGTCGGCCGTCCAGGCGTCCATGGCGGCCTTCTGGGAGGAAGCGCCGATGCCGGTCAGGGTGCCCTGCAGATCGCTGTCGCCGCCGCTGGCCTCCTCGCCTGTGGCCGAGGCTCCGCCGCAGGCCGAGAGAGTGAGGGCGCCGACCGCGAGGATCGCTGCGGCAGGGGTGAGATGCTTCATCTTCACGAAGATGCCTTTCATGTAGTGGACACGGCTCGAGAGATCTCGATCGTTCGTGGTCCACGCTAAGGAGCAGGTGTGAAATGCAGGGAGTGGGAACGTGAATGTCAGATGAATGAGGATTGAAGGATCGGGACAGTCCTGAGCGCTGGGTCACAGTCCGGACGGATTCGTGAAAGGATCGTTGCCAGCCCGGCCCGTTCCACCCGCCGAGGCAGCCCACCCTGTCCGCGTCGCCGAGACAGCCCACCCTGTCCGCGCCGCTGTCACAGCGGTCGGCTCGCGGGCACGCGGGCTGAGGATCGTCGATCCCTTGTCTGCGCCCGGTGCCGTGCCTACGGTTCATCCATGATCTGTCCGCCGACCCCGCAGCCACGCGACCCCGCGGCCCCGCAGCCCCGGGGCAACGCGGCCCCGCCACCGGGCGGCTCAGCGACTCGGCGCGCGAATCGAGGCAGGAGGGCCCCATGCGCAATGACCATCGCTATGTTCTCGGCGAGTCCGAGAACGAACACTCACGGCTGCGTGACCAATCGGTCGTGCTCGATCCGCTGACCCGGAGTCTGCTGATCGATGCCGGAATCACCGAGGGGATGAGGGTGCTCGACATCGGCACCGGCTCCGGAGCCGTGGCCGCGCTCGCCGCGGACCTCGTCGGCAGTCACGGGCACGTGCTGGCCATCGATCGCGACCCCACCGCCCTCGACGGGGCACGAGCCGTGCTGGCCCGGCACCCGCAGGTCGAAGTCGCCGAGGCGGACCTCGCCGGACTCGACCTGGACGGGGAATTCGACGCGATCATCGGCAGAGCCGTTCTCATGCACCTGTCCGAACCCGTCGAGACTCTGGTCACCCTCGCGCAGCATCTGCGCCCGAACGGTCTGCTGGTGATGCACGAATTCGACCTCGTCCACGAGTGGGCGAGCGTGAACACACCGCTGTGGGAGCGGGTGAGATCGCTCGTTCTGACCGGATTGGACGCCGCCGGCGTCCACATCCGAATGGGCTCGGAGCTCTTCGCCGCGTTCCGCTCCGCCGGTCTGCCCGACCCGCACCTGACCATGGGCGCCCCCGCGGGAGGCGGCGATCAGGCTCCGAGCTTCGGGTGGGCGAACTCCCTGACGGCACTGCTGCCGTACCTCGAACAGCAGGGGATGGTCTCGGACGGGGAGTTCACCGCCGATTCGCTCACACAGCGACTCGATGACGAGATCGATGCCGCGAACGCGACTCTGCTCGGCCCCCTCCTCTTCGGAGCCCACTGCACAGTCCCCCGAGTCCCAGGCCGGCCTCAGGAGTCGATGGGGCGGACGCGTTCGATCTCGACGATGCGCGGGATCGGTCCGGGCCGGACATACGCGATGAGCACCTCACCGGGCTTGAGGTAGGGATCGTCCTTCGGCAGCTTCGCCACTACCCGCTTCGGAGCATGGGCGGCGTAGATGGAGAAGATCGTCGGCAGCACCGGTCGATGCGTGCAGTAGATGACGGGCCGCCCCCTGGTCAGCAGCTTCTCAATGAAGCGCGCGGTCTTCGCCGGATTCGCCGAGGTGGCCTTCTCACTCAGCGTGGGCACCTTCTTGATCGAGCGGCCGGTCGCCGCCGACAGCGGGGCCAGGGTCGCCATGCACCGCTTCCACGGGCTCGAGATCAGCTTCTTCGTCTCCCAGGCGCTGAGCAGACCGGTCAGGGCCATCGCCTGCCGGGTGCCGAGTTTGAGCAGCGGCCGCACGTGCTCGGTCTCATGCCACTTCGACCGGGGAAAGGCCTTGCCGTGACGGACGAGGATGAGCGGCCAGGCCCGCAGCGCATCGGTCGAATCGTACTTGATCAGGGCGTCGAGCTGCTCCCGATCCGAATAGGACGTCAGCTTCGTCCTGGCCTTCTCGACCGGGAACCACTTCGCCCGGTCGACCTCCCGCTCATTCATCGGGGCGAAGGCGGCATCGCCTCTGACCTCGGCCGACCAGTAGAAGACCTTCTTCGTGTTCTTCCCACCGACCTTGTACTCGGCCGTGGGCAGCGGAATGCCGAGCCGGATGTCGAGGCCCGTCTCCTCCTTGACCTCGCGCACCGCGGTCTCGGGCAGGGTCTCCCCGGGATCGACCTTGCCCTTCGGCCAGGACCAGTCGTTGTACTTCGGACGGTGGATGAGGACCACTTCGAGGCCCTTGGACCCGTGCCTCCAGCACACGGCTCCCGCGGCGAGCACATCGGCGGTCACCCGGGAGGACTTCTGCGCCGAGGCGACCGAGGACGGGCTCACGCCTCATCCCCGATCCGTCGGCGCTGGCGATGGCGGCGGATGAGCTCGGTCTGGTAGTCGATGAGGGCCGTTCCGTCCTCGTCGTGGGTCCGACGCGTCCACTTCCCGTCACCGGCGAGTTCGAACGCCGAGGTGGACTCGGCGAAGGCGAGGTCGAAGAGGTCGATGATCTCGGCCCGGTGACGGTCGTCGACGATCTCGACGAGCGTCTCGACCCGCCGGTCGAGGTTGCGGTGCATCATGTCCGCCGAACCGATGTAGACCAACCTGTCGCCGTTGTTGCCGAAGACGAAGGCCCGCGAGTGCTCGAGGAACCGACCGAGCACCGAACGGACGGTGATGTTCTCACTCAGCCCCTCGATGCCCGGCCGCAGGGCGCAGATCCCGCGGACGAACACCTCGACCTTGACCCCGGCCCGTGAGGCCCGGTAGAGCGCATCGATGATGGCCTCGTCGACGATGGAGTTGACCTTGATCCGGACCTCACCGTCACCGCCGGCCTCGGCGATGGCGATCTCGGAGTCGATGAGGTCGATGAGTCCCGTGCGCACCGAGATGGGAGCGACGAGGAAGCGCGAGTACTCGGACCGCGGGGCGTAGCCGGAGAGCTGATTGAACAGTTTCGTCAGATCATCGGCCACGGCCGTGTCCTTCGTCAGCAGTCCGAAGTCCTCATAGCCGCGGGCGGTCTTCGGGTGGTAGTTGCCGGTGCCGACGTGGCAGTAGCGAGCCAGGCCCTCGGCCTCCTGGCGCACGACCAGGGACAGCTTCGCATGGGTCTTGAGCCCGACGATGCCGTAGACGACGTGGACGCCGGCGCGCTCGAGCTTGCGCGCCCAGGTGATGTTGGCCTCCTCGTCGAAGCGGGCCTTGATCTCGACGACGGCGAGCACCTGGATGCCGGCCTGCGCAGCATCGACGAGGGCGTCGATGATCGGGGAGTCGCCGGAGGTGCGGTAGAGCGTCTGCTTGATCGCGAGCACGTTCTTGTCCGCGGCGGCCTGTTCGAGGAAAGCCTGGACGCTGGTGGAGAACGAGTCGTAGGGATGGTGCAGCAGGATGTCTCGGCTGGACACCGCGTCGAACACGTCGACCTGGTCGCTGGATTCGCGCAGCGAGAGGTCCTTGTTCATCTGCGGGACCATCTTCGGGAAGTGCAGATCGTCGCGGGCGACATCGGCGATATCGGACATGCCCGACAGGTCGAGCGGTGTCGGCAGGTGGTAGATCTCGGAATCGTCGATGCCCAGTTCGTCCTTGAGCATCTCGAGCACCCGGGGGTGGATGTTCTCCGTGATCTCCATCCGCACGGCGGGTCCGAAGCGCCGGCGCAGAAGCTCCTTCTCCAAGGCCTTGAGCAAGTTCTCCGCATCGTCCTCCTCGACCTCGAGGTCCTCGTTGCGGGTGACGCGGAAGGTCGAGTGGTGGATGACCTCCATGCCCTCGAACAGAGTGTCGAGGTGTTCGGCGATGATGTCCTCGAGCGCGACGAAGCGGGCGGGCACATCGCGTCCGGCGGGCCGGCCGGTCGCCTCGGCGACGTTGAAGAACCGCGGCAGGCGCGGGGGCACCTTGACTCGGGCGAAGAGCTCCTTGCCGGAGCCCGGATAGCGCAGGAGCACGCCGAGGTTGAGCGAGAGGCCCGAGATGTAGGGGAACGGGTGGGCCGGGTCGACGGCCAGCGGGGTGAGGACGGGGAAGACGTGGCCGAAGAAGAATTCGTCGACCCGTGCCCGTTCGTCCGCGCTGAGCTCATCGACGGCGACCTTCGAGATCGACTCCGCATCGAGGCGCGGGCCGATGTCGTCCTTGAGCAGAGCCGCGTGCCGGCTCATCAGCTCGTGGGCGCGGACGCCGATGGCATGCATGACCTGCGCGGGCATCCGGCCGGTCACGCTGGGCACGGCCAGGCCGGTGTTGATGCGGCGCTTGAGCCCGGCGACGCGGACCATGAAGAACTCGTCGAGGTTGGTCGCGAAGATCGACAGGAACCGCACCCGCTCGAGCAGCGGGATCTGCGGGTCCGAGGCGAGGTCGAGGACGCGTTCGTTGAATGCCAGCCAACTGAGCTCCCGGTCGAGGAAGCGGTCGGCCGGTTCCGGCAGACCCAGCTCTTCGCCGGCTGCTGCGATGTCGTACAAAGGCCTACTCCTTCCCGCTCGTCGTCACCGGCGCGTAGGACACGTGCGCGACCGCGACATGGAATCCCAGCCGCTCGTACAAGTTTAGCGCCGGGGCGTTGTCCGACTCGACGTAGAGTTCGACGACCCGGGCTCCGGCTGCGAGCATCCTCCGCATGCCCTCGACCGTCAGCGCCCTGCCCACGCCCTTGGCGTGGACGTGCGGATCGACGCCGACGACATAGACCTCGCCGAGGCGGCCCTCGGTCTGCGTGTCCGTGAGCTTGATCTGGTGGAAGCCGATGATCTCGCCGTCGCGTTCGGCGATGACGACCGACTCGGGGTCGAAGTCGTCTGCGGTGACGATCGCGTCGATGTCGGATCGGGTCTGCGAGCCCTGCTCCGGATGCCAGTCGAAGGCGGCGTTGTTGACCGACAGCCAGCCGTCCTCGTCGCCGGGGGCGAAGGAGCGGATCTCCACGCCCTCGGGCGTTCGAGTCGCCGGCAGGTCGTCGGGGCCGAGGTCCGCATCGGTGCGCATCTGATAGAGCACGCGGTCGCGGCTGAGTCCGTGCTTGTCCGCCAGGCGGGCCGCGGCCGGGTGGTCGCCGTGGGACCAGCACCAGGCCGCGGGCTGCTCGGCCAGGATGGTCGTGAGCAGCTGTTCGCCCAGACCCTGTCCGCGGTGGTCGGGGTCGATGAGGAATTCGGCGGCGTGCCGCTCCCCCTGCTTCGCGCGGATGCCGTAGCCGATGAGCTCGCCCGCGTCATCGGCTCCGCCCGCGCCTCCCGCGCCGTCGGATCCTCCCGCATAGACACGCCACACGCTCGAGGCGGTCTGGGCCTGATCGGCGGTGTCCTCCCCGGTGGCGATGGCCATCAGTCCGCCGGAGATCTCGGCCGCGCCGTCGGCGGCGGCCACGCTGTCGAGGAAGGCGACCTCCGCCTCGGTGAGGGTGTCGATGGCGGTTCCGGTGATCGCTCCACTGGCCTGGATTCTCATGCCTTCACGTCCTCTGTGCTCGTTGCGTTCTCGCGCCCGTCTGCGTCTCCGCCTGCGGGGGCTCGGAATCGCCGTCCTCGGTGCCGGTGACGCTGTCGGCGCTGAACCGGTAGCCGACGTTGCGCACGGTGTGGATGGCGTTCTCGAGGTCTTTGCCGAGTTTCGCACGCAGGCGACGAACATGCACGTCAACGGTGCGGGTGCCGCCGAAGTAGTCGTCTCCCCATACGGCCAGCAGGATCTCATCGCGGGTGAAGACCCGTTCGGGGTGCATGGCGAAGAACTTCAGCAGCGCGAACTCGCGATAGGTCAGATCGAGGCTGCGCCCGCCGAGGTCGGCGGTGAACGCGGTCTCGTCGATGCGCAGGGTGCCGGTGACGACGATCATCGGCTCACCCTCGGCATTCCACGGCCCGCCGTCGCCGCCGCGGGCACCGGCCGCACCGGAACCCGACAGGCCGCGTGCCGTGCCCGGGACACCCCACGGCTGGGTGCTGAAGCCCGCGCCGAGGCGACCGCCCGTGCCGGTGCCGCCCGACTGGGCGGAGAGATGGCGGTCACGGGCCACGCGCAGCCTGGCCTCCACCTCGGCGGGGCCGGCGGTGGTGAGGAGGAAATCGGCGACGCCCCACTTCGCCGAGGCGGTCGCCAGCCCACCCTCGCCGAGCACGACGACGATGGCGGCGGTGATGCCTGCGGCACTGAGCGCCTCGGCGATGCGCGGGGCCAGGGAGAGATCGAGGCAGGCGTCGACGATGACGACATCGGGTGTGAGGGATTCGCGGTCGAGCGCTGACAGCTGCTCGGCACCGCATCGGTCGATCCGATGTCCCAGGTACTGCAGCGATTCGGGGGCGAGGGGATGATCGAGGCGGGCCGTGGGGCAGATGTGCAGAATCCGCATGTGCTGCATCCACCTCCCCGGCGCCCGACGTCTGAGTCAGAGTATAGCGAGGTCCGGGTCGTGCGCGCGCTGAGCGCGGCGGGGTCGAAATCGCGAATGCGCGATCAGATGAGGCACGATAGTCCTGTGATCAGATGGATTCGAGTAGCCGTCGCCCTCGTGCTGGTGCTGGCCCTCAGCGCTTCCGTGTACTGGGGCTATACGCTGTTCCTGCTGGCGACCGGACTCATCGTCCTCGGCGTCGCCTACGGGTGGCCGCGCCTGACGGACTCCCCGCAGCCGCGGGCGACGTCGATCATGCTCGCACTCTTCGGGGTGGCCGGACTCGTGGCCGCATGGCGGGACTCGGCGGCTCCCTATCTCGACTGGCTGCCCGTTCTGGCCGGTCTCGGGCTGCTGTGGACCTTCGTCCAGAACCTCACCCGCGGCATCGGCGCCTCCTATGCGGTGGCCAACGTCTCCGCCCAGGTCTCCGGCCTCGTCATCGTTCTGTCCGCCAGCACCTGGGTCGCGGCGATCACGATCCCCGGGGACAAGGAGGCCATCGTCATCGGCCTCGCCGCCCTCATCGTCGCCCAGTGCATGACCGCCCTGCCGTGGCCGGCGATCTACACCTCGCCGCTGGCCCTGGCCATGTCCACCGCGGTCGCCGGGATCCTCTCGGTGCTCGTCTTCGACGATTCGATCTCCTGGCCGGCCGCGCTCGTCCTCGGCGTCATCATGGGTCTGCTCGTGGCCGCCGTCGACCGGATGCTCGGCCTCATCGCCTATGCGAAGTTCCAGGCGGCCAACCTCGAGGCCGCGCAGAACATCGAACTGAAGAAGAACGTGGAGAAGGCCCGCAGCTTCGCCGTGCAGCTGGCCCTCGGAGCGGCCCCGATCGCCCTCGGCGGTGTCGTCGTCTACGCCCTGGAGCGCGTCGCGCTCTGAGGAACTGTAGACTGGAGGCATGGAAAATCTTGTCGCACTCGAAATCGTCTTCTCCAGCCTCGTCGGCCTCGCCGCCCTCGGCGCCCTGGGCGTGGGGGTCAAGGTCGTGACCGCGCTGTTCAAGGACAATCGCTGATCGACGATGATCGAACTTGATGCCTCGCTCCATCCGGAGCTCGTCCCCCTGTCCTGGCTCATCGGGTCCTGGGAAGGCGTCGGTGTCGTCGGCTATGCGGACACACCTGAGAAGCAGTTCGGTCAGCGCATCGACTTCGCCGCCCACGAGGGCACCCCGTTCCTCCAGTACACTGCGCATGCGTGGCTGCTCGACGAGGCCGGGGAGCTCGAATCGACCCTGACGCTGGAGACCGGAATCTGGCAGCTCGTGCGCGAGCACGACGAGGGCGACGTGGGTCCGGGCATGATGGTGCCCACCGCGGAGCAGAGCTTCACCTCCGCCGCCGCGGTCGAGACCCTGCGCACGAACGACGACGCCTTCGAGATCGAAGTCGAGATCGCCCATCCGCACGGCGTCATGGAACTCTACGCGGGAACCGTCAGAGGCCCGCGCATCGACCTGGCCACGGACGTCGTGGCCCGAACGAAGACCGCGAAGGAGTACACCGCCTCGACGCGGATGTACGGCCTCGTCGGCGGCGAACTCATGTGGGCCTGGGACATGGCAGCCATGGGCCACGAACTCGCCTCGCACTCCTCTGCCAGATTGAAGAAGCTGTCCTGAGATGTCTGATCCCGTGTCGCCGAACCCCGTTCCCTCTGATTCGCCGTCGCCGGGCGAAGAGAATCCCTCGGCCGAGGCGACCGTGCGCCGGTCCTCGCTGGCCCGACCGCTGAGCTCGACGGCGGTCATGGGGGCCGGAGTGCTGTCGGAGACCCCGTTGCACTACGGTGCCTCCCTGCGCGAGCAGCGCGTGCTCGAAGAGCAGGACGGCCTCGTCGACCTCCCGCACCTGCGGGTGCTGCGCCTGAGCGGCCCGGACCGTCTGACCTGGCTCAATTCGATCACCACGCAGAAGATCGACACGCTCGCCCCAGGCGTGTCCACGGAGACCCTCGTCCTCGACCCGAACGGCCGGATCGAGGGCTGGCTCAAGATCGTCGATGATGGTGAGGCCCTGTGGGCGATCAGTGAGCTCAACACCGATCAGACGCTGGACTTCCTGCGCAAGATGGTGTTCATGATGCGGGTCGAGATCGACGACCTCAGCGACGACTTCCAGTGCTTCGGCGCCGTGACCGCCCTGCCCGAGAAGCTGCCGGTGACCCAGCTGTGGGCCGACCCGTGGCCGCACATCGGCGTCGGTTCGGCCTCCTACGCCCAGATCGACCTCGGCCTCGAGGTCGCGGGCACGGACCATCCCGGGCTCGAGACCCCGTTCGTCATCGGCATCGTCAAGCGCACCGACCTGCAGGGGCTGTCGGCCAAGGACTTCTCCATGGCCGGCTTCGACGCCTGGGAGGCGCTGCGGATCGCGGCCTGGCGCCCGGGCCGCAGCGAGATCGACCACAAGGCGCTCGTCGGCGAACTCGACCTGCTGCGCACGGCCGTGCACCTGGCCAAGGGGTGCTACCGGGGCCAGGAGGCCGTGGCGCGGGTGCACAACCTCGGCCAGCCGCCCAGGCGTCTGACCTTCGTCCACCTCGACGGATCCGGGCACATCGCCCCGGACCCCGGTTCCGATGTGCTCGCCGAAGTCCGCGGCTCGCAGCGGTCGGTGGGCACTCTGAGCTCGGTGACCGTGCACTGGCAGCTCGGACCGATCGGTCTGGCCGTGGTCAAGCGCAACCTCTCGCCCGAGGCGGAGCTGAGCTTCGAAATGAGTGACGGGGACCGCGTCGTCGGCGCGCAGGAGACCATCGTCGCCCCCGTGCGCGAACACGAACGGGTTCTGCCGGCACGGAACAAGGACGTCGACATGCGGAACCAGAACCGCTGATCCCAAGCTGCGTCATCGGCGCCCGAGGACGACGGAATCCGCACCTTCGCGGCCGCGGATTCCGGCCATCTGCCCAGCCTGCGGACGACAAGTGACAAAACGCGTCATGAACCCCTATTGTTCCCCTTATGACAGCTTTGGAGATGGGCGGCGAAGCGCTGCCGCAGGAACGTAAGATCGTCACCGAGATCCCGGGACCGAAGTCCCGTGAACTCGAGGCACGTCGCCAGTCCGCCGTGGCCACCGGTGTCGGTTCGGCCCTGCCCGCCTATGTGGTCGCGGGCGGCGGCGGCATCCTCAAGGACGCCGACGGCAACCAGCTCATCGACCTCGGCGCCGGCATCGCCGTGACCACGGCCGGGAACTCGAACCCGCGCGTGGTCGAGAACGCGAAGGCCCAGCTCGAGTCGTTCACCCACACCTGCTTCATGGTCAGCCCCTACGAGGGCTACGTCGAGGTCGCCGAAGCCCTCAACCGTCTGACCCCGGGCGACCACGAGAAGCGCACCGTGCTGCTCAACTCCGGCGCCGAGGCGGTCGAGAACGCCGTGAAGATCGCTCGCGCCCACACCGGCCGCGATGCCGTCGTCGTCTTCGACCACGCCTACCACGGTCGCACCAACCTGACCATGGCGATGACCTCGAAGGCCGCGCCCTACAAGGCCGGCTTCGGACCCTTCGCCGGTGAGGTCTACCGGGCCCCGATGTCCTACCCGTTCCGTGACAATGAGGCCGCGGGCACGAAGGTCAGCGGTGAGGACGCGGCCAAGCGCGTGATCAATATGATCGAGAAGCAGCTCGGCTCCGAATACGTCGCCGCGATCGTCATCGAACCCATCCAGGGCGAGGGCGGCTTCATCGTTCCGGCCGAGGGCTTCCTGCCGACGCTGGTCGACTACGCCCGCGAGAAGGGCATCGTCTTCGTCGCCGACGAGGTCCAGGCCGGCTTCGCCCGCACCGGGAAGATGTTCGCCTCCGAATGGGAGGGCATCGTCCCGGATCTCGTCTCCACGGCCAAGGGCATCGCCGGTGGTCTGCCGCTGTCGGCCGTGACCGGGCGCGCGGACATCATGGACTCGGTCGGACCCGGCCGCCTCGGCGGAACCTACGGCGGCAACCCCGTCGCCTGTGCCGCGGCCCTCGGCGCAATCGCCGCCTACGAAGAGGACGGCCTGGCCGCCAATGCCGAGCACATCGGTGAGATCCTCGTCGACCGGCTGACGAAGCTGCAGTCGAAGTACCCGGAGATCGGTGACGTCCGCGGCCGCGGTGCGATGATCGCCGCCGAGTTCGTCGAGCACGACTCGATCGAGCCGAACCCGGATCTGGTCAAGAAGATCGCCGACTACTGTGCGAAGAACGGCGTCGTCGTGCTCACCACGGGCACCTACGGCAACATTCTGCGCTTCCTGCCGCCGCTGACGATCTCCGACGAACTCCTGCATGACGCCTTCGACGTCATCGAGGCGGGCCTGGCCGAACTCCTCGGCTGACCACCCGCCCGAGAGCTGCCTGACGGCGGCGCGGATGCCACGCGAGGCATCCGCGCCGCCGTCAGCCGTTCGCAGGGACAGCCGCCGTCAGCCGTTCGCAGGGAAAGGGGCCGGCACTTCGCAGGGGAGGAGTCGGCGCTTCCAGGTGAAGGGGCCGGCGCTTCCAAGGGAGGAGCGGGCGCCATTGGTTACAGTGAGAATATGACCGACACCGCTGGCCTTCGCCTGTCCCGGATGCTCCGGGACACGGAGAGCTTCCTGCTTCCGCTCACCGAGGTCGCCCATGATGTCGAGATCACGCGGATCGACTTCGGATTCGACCTGCCGCAGGAAGACGCGCTCGACGGCGGGGCCGCCGAGAACTCCGATCACGCCGCCGCTGCCTCGGCTGACCCTGCCCGCCGAGCCCGGGCCGGGGCCGTCGTCCTCATCACCGACGCGGTGCACAGTCGAACGGGACTCGAGGCGATCCTCGACGAACACGCCGGGGCCGCGGCGCTCGTGCTCCCGCCGGGAGCGCACGCCCACCTCGGCGATTCCGAAGCCCCGGGTGGGCAGCAGGGGCCCGTCCTCCTCGAACGCTCACCGCATGTGACCTGGTCGGAGGCGCTCGTCCACCTGCGGCAGCTCAAGGAGGGGGCGACGAGCACCCTGGCCTGGCCCGATGTCGACGATCTCAGCGCCTTAGCGGCGGTCATCGCGGACTTGACCGGCGCATCGATCACGATCGAGGACCCCGCTTCGCGAGTCCTCGCCCACGCCAACCTCGGCGATGAGCTCGATGAGATCCGGCGGGAGACGATCCTCACCGGGGCGATTCCGGCCTGGCGGATCGCCGAACTCGAGGAATCCGGATTCCTCGACACGGTCCGACA
The DNA here is from genome assembly GCF_018208375.1 of Brevibacterium sp. SMBL_HHYL_HB1. NCBI lineage: Bacteria > Bacillati > Actinomycetota > Actinomycetes > Micrococcales > Brevibacteriaceae > Brevibacterium > Brevibacterium sp. SMBL_HHYL_HB1. The sequence goes on from NZ_CP062936.1 coordinate 36,214, forward strand.
CTCCACCGACGTCGTCGAACGCCGCGCCGCCGGCTCCTCGCCGGCCCGTTCCGTCATCGCCCTGCGCAGCGAGGGCGAGCTGATCGGCACGATCTGGGCGGCCTACCCGTCCTCGGTCGATCCCGAGCCGCTGCGGGAGGTGCTCCGCGATGCCGCCCGCGCCGCCCTGCCCGTGATGCTGCGCACGCTGCGGCGCTCACCGTTCGAGAAGCGCATCCGCCGGGAGGCCCTCGGCGGGATCCTCGCCGGCCCCGCCGACCTCGGCCCCTCGGCGACCCTGCTGGCGCTGCCGTTTGCCGGCCACTACTGTGCCCTCGCCTTCGCCGAGGTGGCGCCCGAGCGCGAGCCCGTGCTGCGATTCCATCTGCGGGCGGCCTTCGCCGATGCCGTGCTCGCGCATGTGGAGCCCGGGCTCGGCACCGGTCCGACCGCCGGCGGTGGGGCCCATCTGGCGGTGCTGGTGCAGATGAGCGAGCCGATGGACGCCGAAGGCATTCGGGACCATGTGCTGACAACGCTGCGGCGTTCGCTGCCCGGAGGCGACCGGCTGGCCTTCGGCGTCGGCACCCCGGTCGACCGCCTCGACGAGGTGCACCGCTCCTGGACCGAGGCCGTCTACGTCGTCGACGCCGTCCAAACCCGGCTGAACTCCGCCGGTGCGGCCCGAGCGGACGCCGAGGCGGGTCTCGCCTCGGCGTCCGCAGAGGTGCCCGAGGCGGTCACCGGAGCGACGGCCGCCGATGTCGCCGCGGAGGTCGTCGGGCTGCGCGTGGCCGACGCTCTGCGAGCCGCGGACGCCGGCGACGGAGGCGAACGCGTGGTCTGGCCGGCCCGCGCGCTGGCCCGGCACGACGCCAACCACAACGGCAGCCTGCTCGAGACGCTGCGCGTGTACTTCGCCACGGTCGGCAACTCCGCCGAGGCCTCCCGCAGGCTGCACGTGCACACGAACTCCCTGCGGCATCGGCTGGGACGGATCGAGGAGATCACCGGTCTGTCGACGGCCGAGCCCGCCGACAGGCTGTGGCTCGAACTCTCGGTGCTCACCCACGACCGCGCGAGGAGCTGAGCCCGGCGGCCCGGGGCGCCGGCAGCCCATTATGGTGTGAAACCTACAATCGGGTGCGGCAAAGATTGGCAGGTTATTGTCTGTTCGGCTAGGTCGATCGTTCTAAAGTGACAGGAGACCACGAACAGAGGACGGTATGGCAGACCACTCGATCCCGGACAGCCGGGCAGGGGCGATCAGGGCGATCGCCGAGACCAGCGATCACCTCGGTCGCGGTGACGCGGACGACCCCGATGCCGGTCGTGACGGGCACGCACGCGTGCCCGTCCTATCGGATCGGGACCCGGTGCTCGGACTCATGGACCTCGATTGGGTCGACGCCGCGTTCGAGCGGCTGAACTCGGCCTTCGCTTCGCAGCGGGACGTGCTCCACGCGGTGGCCTGCAAGGCCGTGCCGCTGCGTTCGCTGCTGCATCGCTACGCCGAGGCGGGAGCCGGCTGCGAGGTCGCCAGCCCCGGTGAGCTCGAACTCGCCCTCGAAGCCGGGTTCGCTCCCGAAGCGATCGTGTTCGACTCCCCGGCCAAGACCTGGACCGAACTGCGAAGGGCCGTCGATCTCGGTGTCTCGATCAACATCGACAACTTCGACGAACTGGCCCGCCTCGACACGATCCTGGTAGAACGCCGCCCCGGACCCGCCTCGGCGGAAGTGCCGGGTCCCGCCTCGGCGCGGATCGGCATCCGCATCAACCCGCAATCGGGCACAGGCGCGATCGGATCGCTGAGCACTGCCACCGAGACCTCGAAGTTCGGCATCGGGCTGGGCGATCCCGGTGCCCGCGAGAGCCTCATCGAGGCCTATCTGGCCAGGCCGTGGCTCAACCAGATCCACGTCCACTCGGGTTCCCAGGGCATCAGCCTCGACAAAGCCGCGGTCGGCATCCGCGCCGCCGTCGAGCTCGCCGAAGAGATCAACGCACGAGCCGCGTCGGAGTCGACGACGGTGCCCGAGACGAGCACGTCGGTCCGGCGCGATTCGCAGTCGCCGACGGCGCCCGACCGGCGGCGGGTCACCCGCATCGACATCGGCGGGGGACTGTCGGTGAACTTCGACGGTGAGGACGTCACCCCCACCTTCGCCGAGTACCGAGCCGTGCTCGAGGACCTCGTGCCGGGACTGTTCGAGTTCGACATCGTCACGGAATTCGGTCGCGCACTGCTGGCCAAGGCCGGCACCATCCTCACCCGCGTCGAATACGCGAAGACCACCGGCGGGCGCCGCATCGCCATGACCCACGCCGGCGTCCAGGTCGCCACCCGCACCGCCTACGCGCCGGCCGATTGGCCCCTGCGCATCCTGCCCTTCACCGCGCACGGCGCACCCAAGACCGCCGAGGCGGTCCCGACCGATATCGCCGGCCCCGCCTGCTTCTCCGGCGACCTCCTCGCCCGTGACCGGATGCTGCCCCGCCTCGACGCGGGCGACCTCGTGGCCGTGCCGGAGACCGGCGCGTACTACTTCTCGAACCCGTTCTCCTACAACCTCCTGCCGGCCGTGCCCGTCTACGGATACCGGACGACACCGGACGGGGCGATCGAGTGGACTCTCATCCGCCGAGGTCAGTCCCTGGACCGAGTCCTCACCGAGACGGGTGCATTCGACAGCGGGGCTTGGAACCGTGGGAGGATTGACTCCTCATCTAACAATTCAGCAAACTTTGAGTTCGAGGGCCAAAACAATGACAACCTCCGAATAGCCTCGGAGATAAGTGACCGGTCGCTCAGCAGAGGTGCTGAGGCCATCGACTCGGCTGAGAAGGGAAGACAATGACGATTCGACGCATCACCACAGCGGCCATTGCCGCGCTCGCCCTGACCCTGACCGCCTGCGGATCCGGAGGGGGTGAAGGCGGCGGCGGTGAGACCACGGACGACCTCACCCTCGGAACCGGCGGCACCTCGGGAACGTACTACCCGCTCGGTGGAGAGCTGGCCACGATCTTCGAGAGCAATGTCGACGGGGTCACCGTCAACTACGTGGAGTCCGGCGCCTCGGCGGAGAACCTCGGCAAGATCTACCAGGGCGAGTGGCAGATGGGCTTCACCCAGAGCGATACCGCGAACGATGCCGTCAACGGTGAGCTCGAGGACCTCGACGGCACGGAGCTCGACAACGTCGGCTGGCTCGCCTCGCTCTACCCCGAGGCCGCACACATCATCGTCCGCGACGACTCGGACATCGAATCGGTCGATGATCTCAAGGGCAAGAAGATCGCCGTCGGCGATGCCGGATCCGGCACGCGGGCGATCTCCGATGCGATCCTCGAGGCCGCGGATATCGGCGAGTCGGACTACACCCCTGAGATCACGGACTTCGGGGCATCGACCGATATGCTCGGCGACAAGCAGATCGACGCCACGATCTTCGTCGTCGGCACACCCGTCGCCGGTCTGACCCAGCTGGCGGCCTCGACCGACGTCCGACTGCTCGAGCTCGACGACGACGTCACCTCGGCGATCGAGGAATCGACCGGCGCGGAGTCCTACGACATCCCCGCCGACGCCTATGACTTCCTCGACGAGGACGTTCCGACGGTTTCGGTGTTCGCCGCACTGGTGGCATCGACGGACCAGGTCAGCGAGGACACGGCCTACGGACTGACCAAGGCACTGTTCGAGAACACCGATGACGTCACCCTCGATGTCGGACAGCTCATCGAGAAGGACACCGCGATGCAGGGAATCGGAGACGTTCCCCTGCACCCGGGAGCTGAGAAGTACTTCGAAGAAGAGGGCGTCGACCTGCCGTGAGTGACGAGACGACAGCGCCCCGGCCGGGAGATCCGACGGCCGGGGCGGCTGCCGGCACGCAGGCGGCAGCCGAACAGGCGACGGAGAAGATGCTGCGCGACGTCGACTCCTCGAGTCGGTTCCGCACGAATCTCGGTTGGTGGGCATGGGTGATCGGCGGAGTCTCCATCGTCTTCACGCTCTACCACCTCTACGCCGCACTCGAGCGGCCGTTCAACACGTGGATGCACTCGTCGCTCCACTTGGCCGGGGCGACCGCGCTGATCTTCTTCCTCTACCCGGCCAGCAAGAGGCTGCTCGACGCACCGGCCACCGGCAATCGCGTCGCCGACTTCCTCATCGGACGCGGCAGCCGAATCGCGTGGTACGACGTTCTGCTCGGGCTGGCAGGACTGCTGTGCAACCTCTACATCTTCTTCGACTATTCGCGCCTGGTCAGCAACTCCGTCCAGATCCTCGGCTATTCGACCCTCGACTTCGTCGTGGCGATCCTCGGAGTCCTCCTCATCCTGGAGGCCACCCGCCGCTGTGTCGGACTGCCCATCGTCATCATCGCCGGAGTCGCCCTGGCCTACGGGCTCTTCGGCAACCACAGCCCCGTCTTCCGCCACTCGGGGATGAGCGTCGAGGACCTGGCGACGAACATGTTCCTGTCCAACGGCACGGGCATCTTCGGCACCCCCGTGCAGGTGTCGGCGAACTTCATCTTCCTCTTCCTGTTCTTCGCCGTGATGCTCGTGCACACGAACATCGGCCAGTTCTTCAACGACGTCGCCTTCCGCCTGACCGGCCGCTATACGGGCGGACCGGCGAAAGCCGCGGTCGTCGCCTCCGGGCTGCAGGGAATGGTCTCCGGCTCCTCGGTGGCCAATACGGTCGCCTCGGGGTCGTTCACCATTCCGCTGATGAAGAAGGCCGGATTCAGACCCCACTTCGCCGCGGCCACCGAGGCCACGGCCTCGACCGGCGGGCAGATCATGCCGCCGATCATGGGTGCGGCCGCGTTCATCATGGCTCAGAACGTGCCCGACCTCGAATACAACGGCCTCATCGTCATCGCCATCATCCCGGCGCTGCTGTACTTCCTCGGCGCGTTCCTGTCGATCCACTTCGAAGCGAAGATGAGCGGGATCCTCGGCATGGCGAAGTCGGCGCTGCCGGACGGTCGTGAACTGCTCAAGCGGATCGACCTGCTGCTGCCGCTGGTCGTCATCGTGCTCACTCTGCTGACGGGCATGTCCCCGATCCGGGCGGCGCTGTTCGGCATCGGCACGGCCTTTGTCCTCAGCTTCCTGCGGAAGATGACCCGGCTGGGCCCCAGGGCACTCGTCAACGTCCTCGTCGCCGGCGCGCGCACGGCGCTGCCCGTCATCGCCGCCTGTGCCACGGCCGGCATCGTCGCCGGCACGGTCACCGTGACCGGTCTGGGCGGACAGCTGGGCAAGGGGCTCGTCGATCTGGCGGGAGGCAACTTCTTCATCGTGCTGTTCATGGTGATGATCGCCTGCCTCGTCCTCGGAATGGGGCTGCCGACGACGGCGAACTACGTGGTCACGGCCACTGTCGCCGCGCCGATCCTGTACAACAACTTCGATGTGCCGCTGATCGCCGCGCACATGTTCGTCTTCTTCTTCGGCATCCTCGCCGATATCACCCCGCCGGTCTGCCTGGCCGCCTACGCCGGGGCGGGCATCGCCGGTGCGAACCCGATGAAGGCCGGAGTGACTGCGGTGCGGATCGCCATCGCCGGATTCCTCATCCCCTATGTCTTCATCATCCAGCCCGCTCTGCTGCTGCAGGGAACCTGGCAGGACATGCTGTCTGCGCTCGTGACGCTGTGCCTGGGCATGGTCGGCGTGGCCGCAGGAATGGCCGGCTACTTCTTCGGTGTCACCAATGTGGTCGAACGAGTGCTGCTGGTGGCCGGAGGCATCGCGCTGGTCTATCCGGCCCTGTGGATCTCCCTGATCGGGCTCGTGGTGCTCATCGCCGTCGCCATCCTGCAGAAGCTGCGCAAGGCCGAGACCTCGGATCAGATCGCACACCGCAACGGACAGGCGACACCGGCGGCCTGACGGGCCTCCGCACCCTGCAGTCGAGTCGCTCCGGCCGGCGGCAGGGGAGTTCGATCGCCGGCCGGGAATCCGATCGCCGGCCGGAGCATCCGGTCGCCGGCCGGAGGCCCGGCCGGCAGTGTGCCGAAGCGGGCCGGCAGTGTGCCGAAGCCGCGCGCAGACCGGCCCGGAAACGGATGCTGTGGTGTTTGCACAGTCGCTGACAAGCAACTTTGTGTGTTGTTATGCCGAAATCAGGGCACTTCGAACGTAGAGTGATCTCAAGCACACTCATCGCATTCGGCACGCACGAACGCAGTCGCCCGGATCGACAGTGACAACTGAATCACCGCACGAGCAGAAGGACAACGATGTTCACTCACCCCACACTGCGCAGAGGACTGCGCCGGTGCCTGGCCGGCGTCGCCGCACTGGCCCTGGCCGGTTCCCTGGCCGCCGGACCGGCCCAGGCGGCCACCTCAGAGGCGCCGGAGTCCGAAAACGTGCTGCGGATCGCCACCGACGGATTCATCGATTCATTCAACCCCTTCACCTCGTTCTACCTGGTGCCGACGAACACCTTCCGGTACATGTACGAGAACCTCGTGGCCAATGACGCCGAGGACGGTTCGGTCACCGAGGGGCTCGCCACCGACTGGAGCACCGACGACGACGGCAAGGTCTGGACGTACACGATCCGACCGGACATGAAGTGGTCCGACGGCGAACCGCTGACGTCGGAGGACGTGGCGTGGACGTACAACCAGATGATGGACAAGGAGGAGATGGCGGTCGCCAACGGCAGCCTCGTCGAGAACTTCGACAAGGTCGAGGCTCCGGACGAATCCACGCTCGTGATCACCCTGAAGGAGCCTCAGGCGAACAACCCGGGCCAGGAGATCCCCGTCGTGCCCGAGCACGTGTGGTCGAAGATCGACGAGCCCGGGGAGTTCAAGAACGATGAGGAGTCGGTCGGCTCCGGTCCGTTCCAGCTCGAGAGCTATGAAGCGAACAAGTCGATCACACTCAAGGCGAACCCGAACTTCTGGCGCGGTGAGCCTGAGCTCGACGAGATCCAGTACCGCTACTACACGAACTCCGACGCTCAGGTCCAGGCCATCCGCTCCGGCGAGGTCGACTTCATCTCCGGTCTCAGCCCGGACCAGTTCACCGCACTCGAAGGAGCCGACAACGTCGAGCTCAACGACGGCGACGGCCGCCGGTTCAACGGCATCTCCATCAACCCCGGCATCGCCGATGCCGATGACAACGAGTTCGGCACCGGCCACGAGGCGCTGAAGGACAAGCGGGTCCGTCAAGCCATCCGCGCCGGCATCGACATCGAGACCCTGCGCAACCAGGTGATGCAGGACTATGCCCAGCCGGCGACGAGCTTCATCCCTTCGGTCTACCCGACCTGGGCCCTGAAGGACGATGATCCGGTCATCAGCGGATTCGACGTCGACCGTGCGAAGAAGCTGCTCGACGAGGCCGGCTGGGAGGAAGGATCGGACGGCATCCGGACCAAGGACGGTCAGAAGCTCGAACTGCGGTTCCTCACCGACGCCGACGAGCCGATCGAGCAGAACACCGCGAAGTTCCTGGGACCGTGGATGGAGGACATCGGCATCGATCTCAAGGCCGAGTCGACCGATGTCGACACGGTGTCGGAGCGCACCACCAAGGGCGACTACGACATGTATTTCTCCGCCTGGTCGATCAACCCGGATCCGGACTATCAGCTGAGCATCAACACCTGCGGACAGCGCCCCGACGCCGACGGCAACGGAGGCACCAGTCAGGACGGCTGGTGCAGCGAGGAGTTCGACAAGCTCTACCGAGCCCAGCACGTCGAACTCGATGAGGCCGAGCGCGCCGAACTCGTGCAGGAGGCTCTGGCGGTCCACTACGAAGAGGCCCCCTCGGTGACGCTGTGGTACCCGAGCCAGCTCGAAGCCATCCGCTCCGACCGGTTCACGAACTTCACCAAACAGCCCACCGACGGCGGAGTGATCGCCAATCAGGTCGGCTACTGGGGATATGCCTCGGCCGAACCCGTCGGCGCCGATGAGGCCTCGAGCGGTGGAGGCCTCGGCGTTGGCGGCTGGATCGGCATCGGTGCCGCTGCCATCGTCGTCCTCGGAGGAGGCGGCTGGCTGCTCAGCCGCCGCAAGTCCTCCGACGATCGCGAGTAGGCGGCCCAGTGAGCACACCTTCCCACAGCGATCCCCGGCCCGGGGGCCCAGCCGACCCGGGGCCCGCCGCGGAACCGGCAAACCCGGCCATCGCCTCGGACCCGGCGAACCCGGGCCCCGGCACGGGGACGACCGGCTCCGGGACCGCCTCGGCGATGGGATCGAACGGCTCCGCCGATATCGACGAACCGCCGAAGGGCGGATCGTTCGCAGGCTACTTCCTGCGCAAACTCGGCGGGGCCGCGACCTCGATGGTCCTCGTCATCGTCCTCGGCTTCTTCGCCTTCCGAATGCTGCCCGGCGACCCCGTGCTCAAGATCGCGAAGGAACGGCCGATGTCCCCGGCGCAGATCGCCGAACTCCGCAGCCAGTACGGCCTCGACAAGCCCGTCATCGTCCAGTTCTGGGACTACCTCGTCGGCATCGTCACCGGTGACCTCGGGGAGAGCTATGTCTACCGGAAGACCGTGTCCTCGCTCATCGTCGAATACCTCGGGCCGACCCTGCTGCTCACCGGCACCGCGGCCGTCATCGCGATCGGCATGGGACTGTGGCTCGGCCAGCTCTCCGCCTGGAGGCGGAACTCGCTGTTCGACAGGCTCGCCTCCTCGACCTCGCTGATCTTCTGGTCCGTGCCGACCTTCTGGCTCGGCCTCATCCTGCTCATGGTCTTCGGCGGCACCCTGCAATGGCTGCCCACCGGAGGCATGATCACCCCCGGCCTCGATCCCTGGTCGGCCGCCGGGATCATCGACGTCATCAAGCACCTGATTCTGCCCGTCATCTCCCTCGTCGCCGTCGTCTACGCTCAGTTCCTCATGATCATGCGTGCCTCCCTGATCGAGGAGATGAGCGAGGACTACCTCACCACCGCCCGTGCCAAGGGCCTGACCGAGGACGAAGTCCGCCGCCGGCACGCCGTCCCCAACGCCCTGCTTCCCACCGTCACCGTCGTCTTCCTTCACATCGGCGGCCTCATCGCCGGCGCCGTCACCGTCGAAGCGGTGTTCTCTTGGCCGGGCCTGGGCAAACTCACCTTCGAAGCCATCCGCGGCCCCGACCTCCCGCTGCTGCAGGGCACCTTCGTCGTGTTCTCGGCGATCATCATCGTGATGAACCTGGCCGCCGACCTCGTCTACCGATTCCTCGATCCCCGTGTCAGGAGGGCGTGATGAGTGCGAACACCCCCGCCGAGGCGGCCCCCGGATCCCCGGACCGCGACCCCCGCGATGGCGGAGCGGCGATCGACGGCGCGAAGTTGGTCCGCGAACGCCGACTGAACAATGCGAAGAGGAACTGGGCGCTCTTCCGCTCCGACGCCCCCGCGGTCGTCGGAGCGCTCGTGCTGCTCTTCTTTGTCGTCATCGCACTCGCCGCCCCGCTCATCGCCCCGGCCACGATGCTCGACGTGACCCAGCAGCTCGAGGCCCCGCGCTACGCCCCGCCGAGCCTCGACCATCCCCTGGGCACCGACGGCCTCGGCCGCGAGCTGTGGGTGCGCATCCTCTGGGGAGCCCGCGTGTCGATCCTCGTTGGTGTCGCCGCCACCGTCATGTCCATGGTCATCGGCACCATCATGGGGCTGGCCGCCGGCCACTTCAGCGGACTGTTCGGCGGCATCATCATGCGCATCATCGACTTCTTCATCGTGCTGCCGTCCCTGCTGTTGGCGATCGTGCTCTCCTCCGTCCTCGAACGCGGTGTCTTCACCATCGTCATCGCCATCGGGCTGACCTCCTGGGCTTCGACGGCGCGCATCGTGCGGTCCCAGACCCTGAGCGTCGAATCCCGGCTCTACATCGAGCGGGCGCGCATCCTCGGCGCCGGGCATCGGCACATCCTGTTCCGGCACCTGCTGCCGGCGGTGATGCCGCTCGTGCTCGCGAACACGACGCTGACCGTGGGCGGGGCGATCATCGCAGAATCGACCCTGTCGTTCCTCGGCCTCGGAGACACGAGCAAGGAGTCCTGGGGCACGATCCTGAAGAACTCGATGGACGTCTCGGCAGCGACTTCGGGCTACTGGTGGTACGTGCTCACCCCCGGCATCGCGATCCTCCTCGTCGTGCTGGCCTTCACGATGGTCGGGCGTGCGCTCGAGGCCATCATCAACCCCGCGCTGAGGAGCCGCTGATGACCGATCTGTGCTTCGAGAACGTCTCGATCACCTACCGGACCTCCTCATCGCGCGGCGACGTCGTCGCCGTCAGTGAGGTCAGCCTCGACCTGCCCGCAGGCGCGACGCTGGGCATCGCCGGTGAGTCCGGATCGGGGAAGACGACTCTGATCATGTCCGCACTGCGCCTGCTGCCGAAGTCGGCTCGGCTGGACGGGCGGGTCCTCCTCGGCGGGAAGGATCTGTCGCAGCTGAACTTCGGGCAGATCCGGGCGGTGCGCTGGTCGCAGGCCTCGATCGTGTTTCAGGGTGCCCTGCACTCGCTCAACCCCGTCCGGGAGGTCGGGTGGCAGATCATCGAGGCCCTGACCCACCATGCGAAGGATATCTGGACGAGTCCGGAGAAGCGGAAGGCGCGGATGCTCGAGCTGCTGGAAGAGGTCGACCTCGATATCGCGAAGGCCTCGGCCTTCCCGCATGAGCTCTCCGGCGGGCAGAAGCAGCGGATCATGATCGCCATGGCCCTGGCCTGCGAACCGGACATCATCATCGCCGATGAGCCGACCACCGCCCTCGACGTCATCGTCCAGAAGCAGATCCTGTCCGGGCTCGCCGCCCTCGTCGACGAGCGGGGGATCTCCCTGCTGATGATCAGCCACGACCTGGCGGTTCTTTCGTCCGTGTGTGCAGATCTCGCGATCATGCGCGACGGCAGACTCGTCGAATACGGGTCCAGCGATCAGGTGTGCCTGCAGCCGCGGGAGGACTACACGAAGCAACTGGCCGGAGCGTTCCCGCAGATCGGGGACCCCGAATCGCGGCTGAATCCGCGAACGCTGAGACCCGCCGAGGTGGCTCGGACGCAGCCGTTCACCATGAGTGATGAGGTGGTGCTCGAGGCCAAGGACCTCAGCGTCTCCTTCGACACCCGGCGGGGCAGGGAGAGAGCGGTTCGGGGCGTGGATCTGTCACTGCGGCGGGCTGAGATCCTCTCCGTCGTCGGCCAATCGGGATCGGGAAAGACGACCCTGGCCAGGGCTCTGCTGGGGCTGCAGAAGGTCGATCCGGGATCGCAGCTGGCGTTCCAGGGCAAGGCGCTGCCGCGGAAGGCGAAGGCGCTGCGGGCCTTCCGCCGCCAGGTGCAGATGATCCTGCAGGACCCGGCCGGATCGCTCAATCCCAAACGCAGCGTCTACGAGGCCGTCGTCGAAGGGCTGCGCGTGCAGGGCATCCGCGACGCCGAGTACGCGCGGGTTCTCGGCGCGCTCGAGGCCGCCGAGCTGACCCCGGCCGAAGACTACCTCGAATCGATTCCGCAGGAGCTCTCCGGCGGGCAGCGCCAGAGGGTCGTCATCGCCGGTGCGCTGGCGCTGGACCCACAGGTGCTCATCGCCGATGAACCCGTGGCGTCGCTGGACGCCTCCGTGCGCGGGGAGATCCTGTCCCTGTTCCTCGCCCTCAAGCACAACCTCGGGATGAGTGCGCTCATCATCACCCATGATCTGGGCCTGGCCTGGAACATCGCCGATACAGTGGCCGTGATGAAGGAGGGCGAGATCGTGGAATACGGTGAAGTCGACAGCGTGCTCGAGAACCCGCAGCACGCCTATACGCAGGAACTGCTCGCCGCGGTTCCCCGACTGGGAAGCCAGTCCCTGGTGAGAAATGACTAGTATCCGCAGCCGCCCGAACGGCAGCGTCCCGGGCACCCCTGTGCCTGCCAGCCCTCTGCCCACGAGCCCGTACCTCGAGACCGCGCCGCTGCAGCCCGGGGACACCGTCCGCCTCATCGCGCCTTCGGGACCGAGCGACGAGGAATCGCTGGTACGGGCCATCGCGCAGCTCGAATCATGGGGCCTCACCGTCGTACCGGGTGAGCACATCCGCGCTCGCCACCCGCGAGTGACGTATCTGGCCGGCACCGACGAACAGCGGCGGACCGACCTCGTCGACGCCTGGTGCGACCCGGACACGGACGCCGTCATCGCCCTGCGCGGAGGCTATGGGGCCATGCGGCTGCTCGACGAGATCGACTTCGACCTTATGCGCCGCCACATGCTGCGACGTGACGGCCGACCCAAACTGCTCACCGGGTCCTCAGACATCACCGCCTTCCACCAGGCCTGGGACCACCACCTGTCGGCGGCGACCCTGTTCTGCCCGATGGTCGGCAACGACCCGTTCAAGAACTCGTCCGTGGTTCCCGACGAGGTAGCCTCCTGGCTGTTCGCGCCCTGGGGAGGTCGCGAACTCGGCTTCCCAGCCGCTGGTGGTATCGGGGCCGCTGCGGGCACCGAGGCCGCTGTGGGCGAGAAGTGGTCGCAATCGGATACTTTCGGACCCGAAAGCTCTCCGAACGCGACCAGTTCTTCCGTGGCAGCGGGCGCAGGGGGCCATGAAGCACCCTCCTCAGACGGCGCTGCCCACTCCGACGGCGCGAAAGCCCTCTCCCGCGGCCGGGCGCGGACTCTGGTGCCCGGACGGGCCCGGGGCCGCCTCGGCGGGGGAAACCTCAGCCTCGTGGCAGCGGGCATCGGCAGTCCGGAACTTGCCGGGGTGCGCGAGCGACGCAGCAGATCCGGTCCGAACATCCTCATGCTCGAAGACGTCGACGAAGAGCTGTACCGGCTGGACAATCTTCTCGTGCAGACGGTCCGGGCGGGGTGGTTCGAGTCGGCGGATGCGGTGGTTCTCGGATCCTGGGAGGACTGCGCCCCGGTCGCCGAGGTCGAGGCGCTCTTCATGGACTTCCTCGGCGAGGCGGGCATCCCCATCGTGACCGAGATGGGATTCGGCCACGACCCGCACGCGCCCAGTCTGCCGCTCGGCGTCGACGCCACCCTCGAAGCCCCTCCTGGCGGACGCCCGCGCCTGTGGGTGGACCCGCCTGCTCGCAGGCAGGATCGGCCGTGACGGGGCGAATGTGGGCAGGGATAGAGGAGACCGTGAGACGCAGCGGAGGATCTCCGACCGAGACGAAGACTGCGACGAGGGCAGGAGGACGATCATGAGCGAACTGGACTTCGACGGACTGCCGGGAGTGCGCTTCAGCGCCCTGGCCTACGACGTCGACAGCGGAGACAGGGTCTTCGCCCACAACGAGAACGAGGAGCTCGACACCGCGAGCATGGGCAAGGTGTTCCTGCTCCACACTGCGCTGCAGATGTCGCAGGACGGCACGCTCGATCTGCAGGAGCGACTGACCCGGCGGCCGAGCGAGCGCGTCGACGAATCCGGCATCTGGTACCTCATGGAACAGGACGAACTGAGCATCTTCGACGTGGCTCTGCTCATCGGTGCCTTCAGCGACAACTTCGCCACGAATGTGCTCATCCGCCGCGTCGGCCTCGAGAATGTCGCCCGCCAGGTCGAGGAGCTCGGATACGAGAACTCCGGCCTGCACGACTTCCTCCGCTGGCCGCGTCCTGCCAAGGCCCCGCGCACCCTGTCGACGGGAACCGCCGCGGAGATCAGCGACTTCATGGCCCGGCACGCGAAGGACGAATTCTGGGACGAGTCGACGAATGAGATCTTCCGCCGCTGGTTGGGAGCCGGGGCGGACACCTCGATGGTCGCTTCGGCGTTCGATCTCGACCCGCTCGCGCACTACAACTACCAGCGTGATGTGTGGGTGTGGAACAAGACGGGCACGAACGGCACGATCCGGGCCGATGCGGGCATCGTCATGACTCCGACGCGCCGGGTCTCCTATGCGGTGTTCGCGAATTGGGAACCCGGCACGGACCGCGTCGTCGAAGTCATGCCCATCATGCGCCAGGCGGGGGAGGTGATCCACCGGTACCTCTGAACGTCCGTCGACGGATTCGGGTCGGTCGTGATGATGCGAACGCCTCGTACGGCTGATTCTCGAGTATTCTTGACGGACTATGACTTCCTCGATCTACCTCACCGGCGAAGCGAAGGCGCCGTCGAACAACCCGATCATGACGCAGTACGGGCTGTTCTTCATCGCCTTCGAGATCGAGGCGGACACACACCGAATCCTCGATGTCGACTGCTCGGCGACGTTGGCCCTGACCAGGAAATTCATCAGGGACCTGTTCATCGGCGCGGACATCACGGACACAGGTCGGCTCACCGAGGCGATCACGGCCAGATACCACGGGTCCTCACAGAAGGCACTCATCGCCGCAGTGAACAGCGCGGCGAAGAAGTACCGAGAGCTGCCCGCTTCCGGCTGAGACGCCTTTCGACCACGAAGATTGCCCGAGTCCACACCGGCCCGGATCCAATCGACAACCACACATGGCTTCACCGCGGCCCGCACGTGCCGAGCTCTGCGCGGGAACACTGCCTTCGGTCGGTAACCCTGCCTTCGGGCGGACCGGACAGCGCGGTCCGCTCCCGGGCAGACCGACAGGTCGGGGCGCGGTCCAATCCGAAGAGGGAGTGTCGTTTGTGATTACGGACGGTTTTCTTTTCATCAGCCTGCTGCTGGCGATCTCGGCGGGTCTCGTCGTCGCCGGCAACAGCGGAAGATTCAAGGTCTTCAAATATGTCCCCGGGTTCGTCTTCCTCTACATCGTGGCGGCCCTGCTCAACACGGTCGGCCTGTTCGACCACGACGCGATCGACGGAGTCGGCGACGGGGTGCAGGACGCCCTGCTGCCGGCGATGATCCTGCTCCTGCTGTTCAAATGCGATGTCCGGCAGATCGTCCGACTCGGACCGAAGCTGCTGCTGACCTACGCGGTCACAGCCGCGAGCATCATGGTCGGCTTCATCGTCGCCTATCTCATCGTGCACTCGGCACTGGCCCCGGAGTCCTGGAAGGCGCTCGGCGCGCTCAACGCCTCCTGGACCGGCGGCTCGGCGAACATGGTCGCCGTCCAGGACATCCTCGAAGCGCCCGAGGACATCTTCGGCTATGTGCTCATCGTCGACACCGTGCTCTACTCGTTCTGGCTGCTCCTCATCTTCTCCTCGGTCGCCGTCTCCGACAGGTTCAACCGATGGACGAAGGCCGACATCTCGAAGTTCGACTTCGCTGATCGGGTCACCGGCGAGGAGGAGAAGCCGATGACCCTGCCGTCGATCATCGGTCTGCTCGGCTTCTCCCTGCTCGTCTCGGCCCTGGCCGCGAAGGCCGGCGAGCTGCTGCCGGAGGTCGGCGTCGTGATCAACGCCTCGGCTTGGACGATCCTCATCGTCAGCGTCCTCGGCCTGGTCATCGGTTCGACCCGCTGGGGACGGGCGGCGGGATCGAGCGAACTCGCGACCATCATGCTCTATCTCATCATCGGCATCATCGCCTCCGGGTCCGACTTCACCTCCCTGGCTGAGGCCCCGCTGTATCTGGTCGCCGGCATCATCGTGCTCCTCGTCCACATCGTCATCATGCTCATCTACGCGAAGCTGACGAAGACCGAACTGTTCAGCATCGCCGTGGCCAGCACGGCGAACATCGGCGGGATCGCCTCGGCGCCGGTGGTCGCGGGCGCGTTCAACCGGCAGCTCGTGCCGGTCGGTGTGCTCTTCGCGCTCATCGGAGCGTTCGCGGGCACATTCCTCGGGCTGTGGACGGCACAGATCATGTCGGGGATCGGATGACGACCGTGAAGACTCGCCCACCCACGACCCGCGGCACCCCGTCCGCGACCCACGGCACGCCGTCCGCGACCGGCCTCGCCCGCGGCCTGCAGAGCACATTCGCCCATCACCTCACACTCTCGATGAAGGAGCACTCCCATGACCCTTGACGTCTTCGACGGCCACAATGACCTCGCCTGGTTCCTGCGCGAGGAGCGCGACTACAGCGTCGAGGGGCTGAACGATCCGGCCGTGTCGCCGTTCACCACGATGGACCAGCTGGCCGCCGGCCATGTCGCGGCCCAGTACTGGTCGGTCTACGTCCACTCCTCGATCACCGGCGCACAGGCGGTCAAGGCGACCTGGGAGCAGATCGACGCGGTCGCCCGCTTCGTCACCGCCTACCCCGAACGCCTCGCCTTCGCCCGCACGGCCGCCGAGGTCACCGCCGCCCGCCGTGAGGGCAGAGTCGCCTCGCTCATGGGCGTCGAGGGCGGACAGCAGATCGATGAGTCCCTGGCGATGCTGCGCTCCTATGCCCGTGCCGGAGCCCGATACATGACGCTGACCTGGTCGACCACGCATTCCTGGGCGGATTCGGCCACCGACGAACCGCAGCACGGGGGCTTGAGCGCCTTCGGTCGGGAGGTGGTGGCCGAGATGAACCGCATCGGCATGATCGTCGACCTCTCCCATGTCGCACCCTCGGTCATGCACCAGTCGCTGGACCTGTCCGCCCTGCCGGTGATCTTCAGCCACTCCTGCGCCTTCGGGCTCAACCCGCACCCGCGCAACATCCCCGACGACGTCCTCGATCGCGTGCCCGGAAACGGGGGAGTGGCGATGATGACCTTCGTGCCCTCCTTCGTCTCGAACGCCCGCCGCGAATGGGTCGAGGCCGGAGAGCAGGGCACCGCCCCCGAGGTGACCGTAGCCGAGGTCGCCGACCACTGCGATTACGTGCGCGAGAGGATCGGCATCGACCACATCGGCCTCGGCGGCGACATCTGCGGAGTCGATGAACTGCCGACTGGCCTCGGCGACGCCGGACAGTATCCGAACCTCTTCGCAGAACTGGCCTCACGCGGCTGGTCGGAGACGGATCTGCGCAAGCTCGGCTTCGACAACGCGATGCGGGTCCTCGAGGCCCACGAGGAGGCGTACACACGATTCCTCGGGTCGGCCGATGACGTCGCGGCTGCCTCGGCGGGGGTGGAATCATGACCCGGCTGCTCGTCATCGTCAACGACGTCGACTCCCAACCGGGGCTGCTGACACAGTGGATGATCAGCGAGAACGTCGAGTTCGATCTGCGCATCGGCGGCGTCTCGCCCCTGCCCGCACCGAGCGCGCTGGAGAGCTACGACGGGCTGATCACGCTCGGCGGCGGATACATGCCCGATGAGACCGATCGCGCTCCCTGGCTCGCCGAGGAGGCCGAACTCGTCCGTCACAGCCTCGACACGGACCTGCCGCAGCTGGGGATCTGCCTCGGCGGGCAGCTCATCGCCCAGGTCATCGGTGGTGATGTGCGGGCCCGGACCGGAGCCCCGGAGAAGGGATACACCGATATCCGCACCACCGCCGAGGCGGCCGACGACCCGGTGTTCTCCGCGATCCGGGAGCGGACGTCGTTCCTGGAGAGCCACGTCGATCGGATCGTCGAGCTGCCGGCCGAGGCGACGCTGCTGGCCTCGAGCGACGCCTGCGAATTCCAGGCCTTCCGGATGGGGCGGGCCTGGGGCACCCAGTTCCACCCGGAGTCGACGCGGGCGAACATTCTGCGCTGGGACGCGAAGAAGCTGCGGGACTTGGGGTTCGACAAAGATACTCTGGTCGAAGAGGCGGAGGCGATGGGGCCGGAGAGCGAGCGCGACGCGAAGGCGCTGTTCACCGCGTTCCTCGACGTGGTCCGCGGCCGATGATGCGTTGCCCGCGGACCTGACGCGCGCCCTCGGCGCGTCGGTGCGCTGATCCGCGGGGCTGATGCATACTGGGCGAAGCTCTGACACCATTCGGAGCTGCCAGGACTGCGGCGGAAGCGGCCGCGGCGGACATGGAGGAATCGTGAGCGACAGGGAACCCACGACCACAGTCGATGCCGGAGACGGACGCCGGCCCGAGACCCTCAAGCGGGTCATGGGGCCGAAGCTGCTGCTTCTGTTCATCGTCGGCGACATCCTCGGCACGGGCGTCTATGCGCTGACCGGCAAAGTGGCCGGACAGGTCGGAGGCGCCGGCTGGGCACCGGTGATCCTCGCGTTCCTCATCGCGCTGATCACCGCGTTCTCCTATATGGAGCTGGTGACGAAGTACCCCCACGCCGCGGGTGCGGCTCTGTACACGCACAAAGCGTTCGGCATCCACTTCGTGACCTTCCTCGTCGCCTTCGCCGTCCTCAGCTCCGGCATCACCTCGGCGTCGACGGCATCGAACGTCTTCGCCGCGAACCTCGTGGCCGGCTTCGGCTGGGACGTCTCGGGCACCGGGGTGATGTGGATCGCGCTGGGCTTCCTCACCCTCATCGCCGCTGTCAACCTCCGCGGTGTCGGCGAGAGCGTGTGGTTCAACGTGGTCCTCACCCTCATCGAACTCAGCGGCCTGCTGCTGGTCATCCTCGTCGGGTTCTTCGCCTTCGGCTCGGGCGATGCCGACTTCTCACGGGTGATGATCTTCGAGACCGAGGGGGACAAGAGCGTGTTCCTCGCGGTCACGGGCGCCACGGCGCTCGCCTTCTTCTCCATGGTCGGCTTCGAGGACTCGGTCAACATGGTCGAGGAGACGAAGGACCCGAGCGTGTTCCCGAAGATCATGCTCTCGGGCCTGACGATCACCGGTGTGATCTACGTGCTCGTGTCCATCGTCACCGTCGCGGCGGTGCCGATCGGCGTCCTGACCGAGAGCGAGACGCCCCTGCTCGAGGTGGTCAGGGCCGGGGCTCCCGGTGTGCCGATCGATACGATCTTCCCGTTCATGACGATGTTCGCCGTGGCGAACTCGGCGCTGATCAACATGCTCATGGCCAGCCGTCTGCTCTACGGCATGGCCAAGCAGAACGTGCTTCCGCCCGTGTTCGCGAAGGTCATGGCCGGTCGTCGGTCGCCGTGGGTGTCGATCATCTTCACGACACTCATCGCCTATGCGCTCATCTTCGCGGTGACGACGGTCCTGCCGGAGACGGTCACGGCGTCCCTGGGCGGGACCACCTCGCTGCTGCTGTTGGCCGTGTTCGCCGTCGTCAATGTGGCGGCGCTCATCCTGCGCAGGCAGCCGGCCGACCACGATCACTTCAAGGCGCCGACGGCGCTGCCGTGGATCGGGGTGATCAGCTGTGCGTTCCTCGTCGGTCCGTGGGCCCGCCTCGACGAACTCGTCCAGTACCAGATCGCGGTAGCGCTCGTGGGCATCGGTGTCGTCCTGTGGGTCGTGACCTGGCTGTGGAACCGGTCGACGAAGGGAACGAGCACACGATTCCGCAACCCCGAGGAACTGACCTGATGCTTCCGGCGCGTTCGGCCCCGGCCCCGGTTATCCTGGAACGGTGAGTTCCCGATCTCTCTATCCGGCGCTGTTCAGCATCAGTTGTGCGGCTCATGGCGTTCAGCTCACGTTGTTCAGCTCAATTCAGCGAAGGTGAAAAATGACTGTTCTCGTCGGTTACGTCAACAACCCCGCCGGACATGCCGCTCTCGACGCCGCGATCGCTCAGGCGAAGAAGGACGGCAAGGAGCTGGTCGTGGTCAACGCGTCACGGTCGACGCAGCGCAATGATTCCTACCGCCTCGGCGACGGTGAGCTCAGGTCCGTCAAGGACTATCTGAGAAGGTCGGACGTCGAGTTCCGAGTGCTGACGCTGGGCAGCGAGTACGACCCGGCCGAGCAGATCCTCGACACCGCCACCGAGGTGGGAGCCGAGCTGATCGTGCTCGGGACCAGGAAGCGGACCCCGGTCGGCAAGTTCCTGCTCGGGTCGACGATCCAGAAGGTCATCCTCGACGCCACAGCCCCGGTGCTGTGCGTGAAAGCCGCGCACTGAGGCCCTCGCTGAGGATCTGAGGCTTTCGCTGACTGCCTGAATCCATCGTTGACTGTCGGTCGTGGCCATTGCTGACGGCCGATGGTGGCCGTTCGTACGTTGCCGATCGTGGCCGTCGGTGCGCGGTCATGCGCTCGCAGGACGCCCACCGGTGCCTTCTGAGCTTCGTGCGTCAAGGCGTTCGCGCCTTGACCGGCCGAATCGGACATCGCCTGCGAGTGTTCGCCTCTCCGCCGCCTCGGTGATTCGCTGCCTCACCTGCGATGGAGTTGCTCTGCGAATCTCGTGTCATGGGCGCATCGTAAGCTGTGAAACATAAGTCGCAGCAGTCCGATCGTGGGATGGCGATCAACCGCTGACAGCTGGGAAGGACCGCGGTCGGACAAGTTTCAGCGGATAGATTCCACGGACAGCTTCTGAAGACGATCCACGTATGCGTCAATGATGAACAAATAGTACATGATCGAAAAGAATAATAGATTTCTCAAATAAATCGTACAGAACTATGGATTATGTTCGAATCATGGATTAGAATGTGACTAAGCCGAGAACATCAACGATGATGAACGGACACAGAGAACATGGCTCTCATCCCCGACCGCAGGCACAACGAGCAGGACGTTTCCAGACCTGCCCCAACTCCCACCCCCGCTTCCTCCGAGAAGCAGAACAGCGCCGAGCCCACCTATCGAGAACTGCTCGAGCGAGCAGGACTCGATCTGACGGGGCACCCCCTGGCCGATCGGTTCGACGGCGTCGTCGCCGGACCGATTGACGATGAGTCGGAAGAGGAGAGCTCTGCCAACCCCTCAGCACTTCAGGGCAGCGATGTCCGAGACGGGGAAGGGCTGTGGTCGCGCGGGCTGACTGCGCCGCAGACCCCAGCAGAAGTCCAGGCCTGCATCGAAGTGGTCGAAGCGCGGCAGAAGGCCTGGATGCAGAAGAAGAGCGAAGAGCGCGAGGCGCAGCGTGCCATCGAACACGAGGAATTCCTGAGGAGGAATCCGCAGCGCCGCGCGGAAATCGAACGCGCCAACGCCGAGTGGGATGAGAGGGAAGCGCGGTACGAGGAAGCGAAGAGGCAGGAACAGGAAGCCGAACACGCAGCAGAACTCGACCGTGCCGAGCGTTGCCGGGCCGTGGACGAAAGCTGCTCCGCAGCCGCCGACACCCATCCGCTGCTCGACGAATATCGCTGGTCGGATCTCCAGCACATCGCTCCTGAGGTCGCCGAGAGCATCGAAAGGCTCCAGGTCCTGCTCGGGGATCTCCACGATTTCACCCGCCCCATGGGACCCGACGATGCCGTGACGGTCATCGACGGACTCGAGACCTTGGACCGACTCACGGAATCTCTGTCGGTCGTCACGCTCTCCGTCTTCGAACGAGTCGGAACGCCCCGCGACTATGGGGCCAAGACGACGAAGGCCCTGGTGCAGAACCGGCTGAACATCTCCGCTCAGGAGGCCCACCGCCGGACGCAGCTGGCCGAGCACCTGGGCAAGCGGACCAGCATGAGCGGAGACTCGATCGAAGCGAAATACCCCGTCCTCGCGGCCGCCCTGCGTGAAGGCACCCTGTCGTCGAATCAGGCGACGACGATCATCCGGTGTCTGAAGGGCCTGCCGCCGACGGCCACCGAGGACGAAAAGCTCGACGCCGAGAGGCTTCTCGTCGAAAAGGCACCACAGGTGCGCGTCCGCGATATCCATGTGCTGTTCGACGAAATCCTCGGCTGGATCGACCCCGATGGGAAGCGACCGAAAGAAGAGGCGGACCGGGAGAGCTTCAATGTCAACCTGCGCCAGATGAAGGACGGGACCTGGGCCCTCAAAGGGCGGCTCGACGAAGAGACCGGTGGAGTCCTCAACGGGCTGCTCACTTCCCGGATCAAGACCGACGGCAAGTCGGACGCGGGCAGTGCCGAGGCCGCGGCAGGCCGTGACGCCGCAGCCGGTCGGGACGCTGCCGCCAGCGCCGACACCGCGGTCGACACCGCAGCCGATAACGCGGCCGACGACGATCCGGCGGCCGACGACGGTCAGGCGGCCGGCCGAGGCGGAACGGAAGCCGCCGAAGAATTCGATCAGGCCGTCGTAGACGCCTATTCCGAAGTCCTCCGTGGCGACCGCGCCGACTGTCTCGACCCCTCGCTCGATTTCTCGCAGCCGCAGGTCGGCGACAACGGAGAGATCCCACAGGGAGCGGGGGTACGAGAGGACGGCTCGCTTGTCGCCATGGCGGCCGAGCAGCCGAGCGTTCGCAGGCGCATCTACGAACGCTTCTCCAGCCTCGTCGGCAGCATCGAGATGAACCGGATCAAAGCCGGAGCGGCGTACGCCCTGGTCGTGACCGCCAAGGCCGAGGACCTCGCCGAGCAGACGGGCAAGGCGACCACCGGGGCCGAAGCGCCCTTCCCGGTCACCACTGCCGCACTCGAAGGGCTGAACGGCTCGGTCTTCTTCCACCTGATGAGTGAGAAGACGAAGACGATGGCCCTGGCGACCGAACGTCGACTGGCGACCGAGAAGCAGCTGGCGATTCTGGCCAGCCGGGATCAAGGCTGCACCTTCCCCGGATGCGACACACCTCCCGGATGGTGCGAGGCGCACCACATCGTCCCCTGGGCAGACGGAGGCAGAACAGACGTCAACAACCTCACGTTGGCCTGCTCTGCACACCACCACTTGATCGACAGATCCGACTGGTACTGCCGAATGCTCGCGGACGGTCGACCGGCCTGGGTGCCTCCGGCATCGATCGACCCAGCCAGGGAACCGGTGCTGCACGCCCGATTCATCGCTCGCGAGATCGTGGAGACGCTCTTCGGCTGAGTTGCGACCCGCTTCGGCTGGGGCCTGCTCGGGTGTGTCAGGAATGAACCTGTCACGCCGGCTGTTGCCTCGATATGAAGCTTTCCATCCTTGACCTCGTGCCGGTTCGCACGGGACAGACGACCGCAGACTCCTTTGCCGCCTCGAAGCAGATCATCGACAAAGCGGACAAGCTCGGTTTAACTCGTTACTGGGTCGCGGAGCACCACAACATGCCCTCGATCGCCTCGACGATGCCGGGTCCCGAACTCATGCACCTCGGCCAGGGGACCGAACGCATCCGACTCGGTTCCGGTGGGGTCATGCTTCCCAATCATGCGCCTCTGGCGGTCGCCGAGCTCTTCGCCCTGCTCGCCGCGGTCTACGGTGATCGCATCGATCTGGGAATCGGACGCGCGCCCGGAACAGACCCGATCACCTCGGCGGCGATGCGCGGGCACCTCGGCGAAGGTCGGATGGTCGATCGGGACGGTCGAGCGATCGACCCTGTGGAACAGTTCCCACAGCATGTGATCGACACCCTCAGCCTGATGACTCCGGAAGGGCTGCGCATTCCCCTGCACGGCGGACGCGAGCATGTGCTGAAAGCGACGCCGGCCGCGGTGCCGGGAACCCAGCCCCTGCCCTGGCTCCTCGGGTCCTCCGGCTACTCGGCACGACTGGCCGCCGAACTCGGCATGCCCTATGTCTTCGCCAATCACTTCGCCTCCGGAGCGACCACGGGCATGAAGATCTATCGTGACAACTTCACCCCGGGCGCCTATGGCGACCAGCCGCAGACCTTCGTCACGGCCAACGTCGTCGTCGCACCGACCGCCGAAGAGGCTCAGCTGCGATCGGAGCCCTTCCTGCTGCAGATGTCGCGTCTGCGCACCGGCGGACCGATGGAGAAGCTCCATCTTGCCGGCGATGACGTGCGCTCGGTGATGAACGACAATGAGCGCATGGTCGGTGAGGAGTTGTCGAAGAACTGGATCATCGGCGATCCGAAGTCCGCTGCCGCGCAGCTCGAGGAGCTCGCAGCTCGGTTCGACGTCGACGAGATCATGATCCAACCGATCGCCGGGGCGATGGACGGTGAGGACCCGCGTGAGGATCCCGGCCGTGTGCAGACGATCGACCTCCTCGCCGACGAACTTCTCGGGGCGGATGCGGCGGCCGAATCAGTGGGCGCAGACGCGTAGACCGGGATGACTGGGTCCGACACTGGAGACGCATCGGCTGGGCCCGACCCCGGGGCCGGGTCGGCCGGACCCGATGCGTAGACCGGACCGGGTGGACCCGATGCGTAGACCGCGACGACCGGCGCGCCCGTACCGACGCGGAATCCGGCGCTCAGCCACGGCCCTGCGCCCCGTCTGAGGTCTCAGCTCAGCATCGATTGGAGCAAGTGGACTTCAAACCAGCGGCAGAGCACGTTATTCTGTCAACGTGTCATGATTGGTGACGGCCCCAGGGTCGTCAGTAGGATTGACACCGTGCATTGACTCGGCATCGGCGAGAACGACCCGCAAGGGGCGCTCTTCACAGTGGCGAATCAAGCACGCCGAACGCGCACGCGCACCTTCGGAGACTTCCCCCACGCGGGCCCGCCGCCCGCAGACCGAAAGAGAAATAATGCGTACCAAAATTGCTGTTTCGGCAGCACTTGGGGTCGGACTGGTATTCGGCGCCGGTGCTCCCGCACTGTCGAGCAATCTGTCCTCGACCGACGCTGCCAAGTCAGCGGACATCACGGCTGATGTCGTTCCGGGTCAGGAACTCGAACGGATCAGTGACGGAAAGATCGAAAAGGGTGAGACCGCCTACGTCGATGTCACGGTGGCAACTCTCTGGGCCGACCGCGACGCTCCCCGCAAGGTGGACAAGCCCGCCCTCGGCCATCCTGTCGACCTCGACAAATGGAACAAGAACCTCAAGAGCACCGATGTGCGACGGGGCTTGACCGGCAAGACCGAGACGCAGGCGGTCTACGGTTCGGAAGTCACCGTCCTCGACATCAAGGGCGACTGGGCCGAAGTCAGCGTCAAGGACCAGAAGACGCCGAAGAACGAGAAAGGCTACCCGGGCTGGCTGCCGACGAAGCAGCTGGTCGAGAACGATCGGTTCACCAAGCTTCGCGAGGAGCAGCCGCGTGCCGTCGTGACGACACCGAAGAGCGACCTCGAGGGCATCGAGTTCACCAAGGACGCCGGTGCCGACGTCAGCTTCAACGTCGACGTGCCGCTCATCGCCCAGGACGTCGACGATGTCCGCGTCGCCCTCCCCGGTGGTGGAGCGGCCTGGATCGACGCCGATGACGTTGATGTCTACGACGTCGGAGAGAAGCCCGAGAAGCCCAGCGGCAAGGACCTCGTGAAGACCGCGAAGCAGTTCGACGGCCTGCGCTACCTGTGGGCCGGCGTCTCCGCCTACGGATTCGACTGCTCCGGGTTCACCTACAGCATCTACCGCGCCCATGGCATCGACCTTCCACGCGACTCGGGGGACCAGGCGAAGGCCGGCAAGGCCGTGTCCTCGTCGGACCTCAAGGCCGGTGACCTGCTCTTCTTCTCCACTTCGTCGGGGACCGTCCATCACGTCGGCATGTACGTCGGTGACGGCAAGATGATCCACTCGCCGAATGCCTCGAAGGACGTCTACGTCACCGACTGGAAGAAGTGGGACACGGGCAACGAGTTCTCCGGAGCCCGCCGGATCCTCTGACCCGTCGGCAGGCGAATCGACTGGTCAGCCAGCAGGTCTATCGGCTGATCAGTCGCAAAGTGCGTTGGCAGACCCGTCGGCGGCGGATGCAGCGCAAATCAGAAGGCCGGTGCCCCGTCAGCGGGCACCGGCCTTCTGCTTGTCAGTTCAGGGGCGGGGCAACGTCCTCGGACCAGTGGGGGAGAGGAGTGCCCTCCGCGCTCGGGTGCAGGCACTCACCGTCGACTCAGTGACGCGAGCTCTGCGTTGATTTGAGGAAGATGGCGCGGGCCAGGTCGTCGCGTCGTTCGATGATCAGACGGCGCAGAGCCGCAGGCGCATCGTCGTGGGCGGCCAACCAGGCATCGGTCTTCTCGACCACGGCCTCCTCGTCGACCGACCAGCGCGGATAGAGTCCGAGCACCAGCCGGCGGGCGATCTCGATCGAATTGTCGGTCCAGAAGCCGAGCAGGCCAGCGAAGTATTCGTCGACGTAGTCCTCGATGAGAGGCAGCGCGCTCGAGGCGATGAACCCCGAGATGACGGCCGAGAGGACATCGTTGCTCAGCGAACCCGCCTCGCGGATGACCTCCCACGCGCGGATCTTGACGATGGGCAGGGGCAGAGCGGCACTGGCCGTCTCGGCGCGGAGCCGCCCCGAGGAGCTGGGGTCCGACTGAGTCTCTCTGGCGATGTCCGTCTGATCCGCCCAACCAAGACACACGAGCGCTGTGAGCGCATTCCACCTCAGCGTGTGGTCGTTGATGAGACCGCGGAAGGGCAGCGCCCCGGCCGAATGCTCGGCCCCGCCTCCGTCGTCCGCAGCCTCGGAGGGGGCTCCGGGGTACATGCGGTCGATCTCCTCACCGACGGGCACGGCCAGCACCTGACTGGCGAAGCTGCGTCCCAGAGCCACCGCCGAGCCGCCGGCCGAACAGCGCGCCGTCCGCGAGGTCAGCGCGAGCACGAGATTGGCCAGATGCAGCTGAGCGTCCGAACCGGACTTCGCCGCGGCCAGGGCATCGAGAGCGGCCCCGAGCAGTCCGCCGATCGCGGTATCGAAATTGCGGTCGGCGACCCACTGATCGATGCAGGTCAGGGCCGTCTGACTGAGACCAGCCATGATTCCCGCATGGCTTTCCTTGCCGAGGCTGCGCGCATAGGCCGTGAGGTACTTCTGCACGGGCAGGAGTCCGTCCCGAACGGCATTGTCCAGGGCCGACCACACGAGCGCCCGCGACAGAGGATCGATGATCCGCGACACCGAGGTGATCGCCGTCTCCGTCGATGCCGGGTCGAGACGCACCCGAGCGTAGTCCAAGTCGTTGTAGTTGAGCAGGGTGATCACACCGGCGCTGCGCCCGATGAGCTGTTCGACCTCGGCGGATGCGGTGGAGAACTCGCAGCGGAACGTGTCCAGCGGAACGATCGCACGACCCGAGCGGCCGAGAGTGGCGATCTCGATCGTGTGGGGCCGCAGCAGAGCCGCACCTCTCGCCGAATCGGCCTGGGTGATGGTCGCGGCCGTGATCTTCTCCGCTCCGGTCCGTCGGCGCGGAGCCCGAGCATCGGCCCCACCTGCGGTGCCGGCCCCGCCTGCGGCGTCGGCCCCGCTGGCCATGCCGACGGCGGCAGTCCCCTGCCCGTCACCGGCATCGGCGGTCGCTCGCAGCCTGGCTCCCGTGCTCGAGGCGATGCGGACCCCGCTTCCCGCGCCCTGGGCCGGGTCGGTGGCCGAGGCATCGGAGGTGGTCAGTTCCAGCGACAGCTCGGACACCCCGGATGTGCCCAGCCAGGCACCGGCCCAGTGCGCGATATCCCGGTCAGGAGCCGCCTCGGCGAGGCAGTCGAGGAAGTCGGCGAGCTCGGTATTGCGGTACTCGAACCGTTTGAAGTACAGCCGGGACCCGGCGAAGAAGGCCTCTCTGCCGACGAAGGACACGAGCTGTTTGAGCACGGACGCACCCTTGGCATAGGTGATGCCGTCGAAGTTGAGCTTCGCGGCCTCGACATCGGGGATGTCAGCCACGATCGGGTGCGTCGTCGGATACAGATCCTGGGTGTACGCCCAGGCCTTCCGCCGCAGCGCGAAGGTCACCCAGCCGTTCGTGAACCGGGTCGCCTCGGCCAGGGCCAGCCCGCCCATGTAGTCGGCGAAGGACTCCTTGAGCCACAGATCGTCCCACCACTTCATCGTCACCAGGTCTCCGAACCACATGTGCGCCATCTCGTGGAGGATGACGTTCGCGCGTGACTCGTAGTTCGCATCCGTGACCTTGTCGCGGAAGATCAGGGAGTCCGTGAAGGTCACCAGCCCCGGGTTCTCCATCGCGCCGAGGTTGTACTCTGGAACGAAGATCTGATCGTACTTGCCCCAGGGGTAGGGGTAGTCGAATTCGGCGGTGAAGAATTCGAGGCCGGCCTTCGTGATGGAGAAGATGTCGGAGGCATCGAGGTGGTCGACCAGGCTGGCTCGCGTCCATGCGCCCAACTGCACGGTCTGCCCGGTGTTCGGGTCCGTCCACTCATCCCTCGCCCCCTCATAGGGTCCGGCGGTGATGCACGTGATGTAGCTCGACTGCCTGAGCGTGGGCAGGAACCGGTGGGTGACGACGTCGCCGACCGCATCCGTATCCGCCTCGGCCCGATGCGGTTCGGCCGGCCCGGAGTCCGCCTCCGGCCGGTTCGACAGCACCTGGAAATGCGCCGGGGCAGTGACGGAGAAGCTGAACTCGGCTTTGAGGTCGGGCTGGTCGAAGTTCGCGAACACCCGCCGGGCATCGGTGGGTTCGTACTGCGTATAGAGGTAGACCTTGCCGTCCGCGGGGTCGGTGAAGCGGTGCAGTCCCTCACCCGAGGTGGAATAGCGGGCCTGCGCTTCGATCGTCAGCGCATTCCGACCGGCGCGAACCGGAAAGGTGACACGAGCACCATCGAACACCTCGGCGGGGGAGAGGGTCTGACCATTGATCTCGACGAAGGAAACGGAGGCGGCGATCAGGTCGATGAACGTCGAACCGGTCGAACCGGCAGTGAATTCGACGACTGTGCGGGAGAGATAGGTCTCGTCATCGGTCTCGGCGTTGCTGATGTCGATATGGACTGAGTAGGATTCGACCTCGAGCAGCTGAGAGCGACTCTGCGCTTCGTTTCGGGTGAGATTCGTCGTCATTCAATAGCCTCCTCAGCGCACAGACTTTAGCATGCCACATTTCCGGTATTCTGAGTACAGCACCGGCGAGAGGCAGAGGGGACTGATGGCGAAGACTCGGGTCAGCCAGCTGCCTCGGCGGGCGGTCAATGTCGCCTCCCACCGCCTGCGTCTGGGACTCAAGCGCGTATGGGTGAACTCCGGCCAGCTGATCCAGATCCCGATCGCCGCCACCGCCGCCTATGCCTTCTGCGTCTATGTGCTCGGCCACCCCTATCCGTTCCTCGCCGCGGTCGCCTCGGCGGTCGGGATCGGCCCGGTCGCCGACCGTCGCCTGCGAAGAGCACTCGAGATCGGCTTCGGAGCCACCTTCGGGGTGCTCGTGGGCGAGGCCCTCGTCAACTTGTACGGCACCGGCATCTGGCAGCTCGCCCTGACCCTGATCATCGGCCTGTGCATCGGCACCATCATCAACTCCGGCGGCATCTTCATCACCCAGATCGCCGTCCAATCCGTCTACGTCGTCGTGGTCCCGGCCACCTCCACGACCATGCCGTTCCCACGCACGCTCGACGCCCTGACCGGATCGATGTGCGCGATCCTGTTGGCCTTCCTCATCCCGCGCGATGCCCGGAAGGTGCCCAGACGCCTGGCCGCGGACATGCTCGAAGAGATCAACGACGTGTTCAAGATGATGAAGCGGGCGCTCAGCGATGCGGACTCGACGATGGCGAACCGCGCCCTCGAACGCGCCCGCGAGACCCAGGACATCATCGATTCGTGGGGTTCGTCGCTGCGGATCTCCCGCGAGGCGGCGAAGATCAATGCTCGGGCCCGCCGCCACGCCGCCGAGGTGACCCGACTCTCCCGGGCCCACACCTTCTCAGACCGGGCGATGCGGACCATGCGGGTGATCGCCCGCAGGGTCGTGGGCATGACCGAACTCGGTGTCGAGAAGCCGGTCATCGCCGATTACGTCGGATCGCTGGCCGACGGTGCCAAGAAGCTCGAGATCGCCCTGCGTCGCGGAACCGACCGATCCCTCGCCGAGGCGGCCCTGTCCGAAGCCGCGGGAACTCTCGATCCGCGGGCGAACTCCGACTGGGACATCCACGACGAATCCCTCGTCCTGCTCCTGCGGACCGTCGCCGTCGACCTGCTCCAGGCCGCGGGACTGACGCGGGACGAAGCCCAATCGCGACTGCCGCCCCTGGCCGCCGACGCCGAGGACGCCGACGAAGGTCCGATCGCCGAATAGGCACCTCGGGAGCGCCGCGAGATAGAGCTGCGGTTGGGGTCGCGAGCCAGCACGGCGGCCACCGCGCTGTGGTTACCGACAGGACATACGTTACGCGTCAGCCGTTCTCGATGATGAATTCGGCGTTCGTGCGCGGCGCGAGTGTATGGAAGGACTGTGGTTGGTCCGCCGGAAGCCCCACCTGGCCACGTGTATGGAACGCAGCAAAAGTATTTTTGGATTGCTGTCAACACAATGATTCAGGTTTAGCTCGGATTAGTTTATGGATGACATTGGACGGTTGTCAGTATCGTGTTTACGGGCTCTTCGTAAAAGAGAGTGTAGATCGGTGATTCCAGGACACGGCGCGTCGCTGCGCGGATAGGCGTCGAGGTCTTCCGATGATGGAAGTTCTCACACAACCCATCCGAAAGACCTCGACGTGGCCAAGCCTACTTTCTCGACCCCTGACCTTACGACATTCTGCCGACTCGACACCCTCGATCTGACCTGCACCGGCCAAAACATCACCGGGCAAAAGGCCATCCTGGAATGCCGTCCAAACACGGCAGATGACTGGTGCCGACGGTGCGGTGGTCACGGGATCGTCCGCGACACCGTCGTCCGCCAGCTGGCCCACGAACCTTTCGGCCACCGACCAACCACGCTTCACATTCGCCTCCGCCGTTACAAATGCGTCGAGTGTGGCCGCGTCTGGCGTCAAGACACCACAGCTGCGGCGCCACCACGAGCGAAGATCTCGCGAACCGGCCTCGACTGGGCGTTGCGTGCCCTCGTGATCGATCACGACACCGTGTCCGTCATCGCTGCGAAACTCGCCGTGTCCTGGCACACCGCGAACTCCGCGATCCTCGCGGCCGGACATCGACTGTTGATCAACGACCCGACCCGTTTCGACGGGGTCAGCGTCATTGGTGTCGACGAGCATGTATGGCGGCACACCCGGCGTGGTGACAAGTACGTCACCGTCATCATCGACCTCACCCCGATCAGCGAGGGAACAGGCTCGGCACGTCTGCTCGACATGGTGGCTGGCCGTTCGACCTGACTTCCACAACTAGGCGCTGATTTCGCGATTCCGTTCGTGTTTGTGCTGGTCACAAGGCCGGGAATTCTGTTGGTGGGACACTAATTGGCTGTCTACGATGGGGCTATGTCGCCTCGTCTGCGGAAAGTCACCACCGGGTCCGGGGCCACAGCCGTGCAGATCGTGCGCAAACACCGTGGGAAAGTCACCGTCCTTGAACACCTCGGATCCGCTCATACAGAAGCAGAACTAGCGGCTCTGCTCGCTGCCGGCGAAGAAGGGCTCGCCGACTACGGGGCGGCCGAACAACTCGAACTTGAGCTGGGCCTACCTACCGATGCTGCCGTGCCACCGCGGGCCCGAACTGTGGTGGGATCACGGTCTTCCGTCCTCATCGATGCCATCGCCGAGTCGTGGAAGAGACTCGGTTTCGACGAGGTGGTCAACGACAACGCCTTCTTTCACCTCGTGCTGGCACGGCTGGTTGAGCCGACATCGAAAGCCGACAGTCTCCGTGTCCTTGCCGAGCTCGGTATCGAGCCACCGCACCACAACACGTTCCTCAACTGTCTGGTTCGGGCCAACGAACGCGACTACCGGGACAAGATCGCCGAGAAATGCTTCGCCCACAGCATCGCCACCACCGGCATCAGTCTGCTGCTGTATGACGTCACGACACTGTATTTCGAGGCTGAGAAGGAAGATTCTCTGCGTCAGGTCGGGTACTCCAAAGAACGCCGCGTGGACCCGCAGATCGTTGTTGGACTCCTCGTCGATCGGACCGGATTCCCGTTAGAGATCGGCTGCTTCGAAGGATCGAAAGCAGAGACCCACACGCTCATTCCCGTGATCAAAGCCTTCCAAGAACGCCACCAGGTGACAGACATGGTCGTCGCCGCCGACGCCGGAATGCTGTCGGCAAAGAACCTCAAAGAACTCGATGACGCTGGGCTGCGGTTCATCGTCGGGTCGAGGCAGACGAAAGCTCCACACGATCTGGCGACGCATTTTCGGTGGAATGGTGAGTACGCCGAGGACGGGCAGATCATCGACACGATCACCCCGAAAGGAACCAAGCGGCTTGATCCTGAGCGGGTGAAGAAGAGACGCGAACCCGTCTGGTCAGCGAAAGAGCATCCTCATGCGTGGCGAGTGGTGTGGCAGTACCGGCGCAAACGGGCGATGCGTGATGAGCAGACGCTGAACCTGCAGCGCAACCGGGCATTGGCGATCATCGACGGTGACAAGCCGGCGAAGAAGGCTCGGTTCGTCAAGGTCACTGATGAGGAGAAAGCCTTCGATGAGAAGGCTTATGAGCGGGCGATGAAGCTGACAGGGTTCAAAGGCTACGTGACGAACATTCCCGTCGGGACCATGCCTGCGGCCGAGGTCATCGGCAGCTATCACGACCTGTGGCATGTCGAGCAGTCTTTCCGGATTGATTCGTCCTTGGTTTGATGGAGGGTGTGCGGTTACCCAAGAAAGGACTACCCTCAACTCATCATGCCTACCTCGAAATATCCACCAGAAGTACGTGAGAGAGCCACTCGACTGGCTCTCGAGGCCCGCGCCGACCCAGAGACTCGAAACGGTGCCATCGCCCGCATTGCCGAGCAGACCGATGTGAACAAGGAAGCCCTGCGCAACTGGGTCAAGAAAGCCGAAGCAGCCAACCTGCCCGTCGAGACCGAGGACGTCCAGGCACGGATCCGGCGGCTGGAGAAGGAGAACCGGGAGCTGCGGAAGTCCAACGACATCCTCCGATCAGCGACCGCGTTTTTCGGCAAGGCGGAGTTCGACCGCCTACAGAAGTAATCGTCGCCTTCATCGACGAGAACAAGCACAGGTGGGGAATCGAACCGATCTGTCAGGTCCTGCGCCAGGACCTGGGCCTGAGCATCGCCCCATCAACGTACTATGCCTTCAAGACCCGTCCGGTCAGCGCTCGAGCCCAGCGAGATGCGGTGCTCAAAGAAAGGATCATGGCTATCCACACTCACCGCCGCAACAAGGTCTACGGCATCCGCAAGATCCACGCCGAACTCACAAGGACCTACGGCCCCGTGGCCCGGTGCACGGTCGAGAGATTGTGCAATGAGTTGGGCATCCGGGGTGTTGTGAGAGGGAAGTTCCCGCGGACGACGAAGCCCGGTCCCGAGACGAAACGACCGGCTGACCTCGTCAAACGTAACTTCACCGCTGCGGAGCCGAACCGTCTCTGGGTCGCGGATCTGACCTACGTTCCCACTGAGGCCGGCTTCGTTTACGTCGCGTTCGTCCTCGACGTATTCTCTCGAATGATCATCGGCTGGCAGACCTCGACGCGAATGTATACCGATCTGGCTCTCGATGCTTTGAATATGGGCATATGGGGCCGTAAACGTGCAGGTCACGACGTTGTAGGGCTGACCCACCACTCGGACAGAGGGGTGCAGTATCGGGCTCTGCGCTACACCCAGGCACTGGCTGAGGCCGAGGCAGTGGCGTCGGTGGGATCGATCGGCGATAGTTACGACAATGCCATGGCCGAAGCGCTGAACTCGTTATACAAATACGAACTCGTCTTCACCGACGGCCCCTGGTCCGGTCGCAACGATCTCGAGGCCGCGACGGCTGAGTGGGTGCATTGGTTCAACACCGAACGGTTGCATTCGATGCTTGACTATCAGACTCCCGCCGAGATCGAAGCAGCCCACTACACGAGCCTGCAGACTTCGGCGGCCTAATAACTGAACGAACGTTCAGCCTCCAGAAAACCCGGGACTTGACAGATGTCGAAGACCGACCTACGAGCCAGGCCGATCTTCCACCGCACCAGAGATGCGATCGAGGCGCACTTGACAGTCGTGTTCACCGCGTTGGCCATATCGAGGTTCATGCAGGACACGACTGGGGCGTCGCTGAAGAAGATCATCACATCGTTGCGGCCGCTGCGGGAGTTCACCGGCCGCGTGGGTGGGCAGGACATCACCTTCGACCCAGAGGTCACCGGGGAAGCGAGAAAAATCGCGGGTGAGCTACTGCCGGACCGTTTTGCGGGGCACTAAAGTTGTGGAACTCAGGTTCGAAGCAGGTGTTCAAACAATGGTTGAAAGACCGACCGAAAGAATGGCGTGAGGGCATCGACGTCGTCGCGATGGACGGATTCTCCGGCTTCAAAACAGCCTCAGCTGAGGAGCTGCCCGACGCTGTGGAAGTCATGGACCCCTTCCACGTCGTCAAACTCGCCGGTGATGCCCTCGACGAGGTACGTCGCCGAGTTCAGCAGGAGACAACCGGCCATCGCGGACGAGCAAAGGACCCGTTGTACCGGGCAAGAAGAACTCTTCACACGGGCAGCAGCTTACTCACGACCAAGCAGCAGGAAAGAATCGCGAACCTCTTCGCTGACCCGAACTTCACCGAAGTCGAAGTCACCTGGGCTGTCTACCAAGACATTGTCAGCGCCTACCGAACCGCGGACTGCAAAGAGGGCAAGAGACTCTTGCAAACGGTCATCGACGCCCTGACAACGAATCTGCCACCCGAACTTGTCGAGCTCAAACGGTTAGGACGAACGTTGAAGCGTCGAGCTGCTGATGTGCTCGCATTCTTCACCCGACCGGGAACGTCGAACGGTCCCACTGAAGCGATCAACGGCAGACTCGAGCATCTACGCGGGTCCGCGCTGGGATTCCGCAACCTCACGCATTACATCGCCAGATGTCTGCTCGAGTCCGGTGGCTTCCGACCGGTCCTACACTCTCAATTACGATGAGCCTGTTTACGGCGTGGACTAGTCACGAACGGAAGACGTTGATTGGACGGAATGAACTGCTTTAAGAGAGCCTATTGCCGAATTGAATTCACGGACTTGCCAACGGCTAGATGAAGGCTCCGACAGATCGTGCAGCCACAACATCTAGACCGCAAGGGGCCAAATCGCTGGATTTCGACGATTCGGCGACAGACTCTAAGAGATGCTGCTGATTACTCCAAAGAGCCACTGCATAAATGAAATACAAGCCTGCTGCCCTAGCGGAGTGCCGGCCAAAAAGCCAGCGAGAATTAGCGCTACGCTCAATTTGACAATCTTTGATACCGGTTGATTTCGACGTATCACCAGATGCCACTGGCCTAAGATGAGCGCTGCCACTCCGATTGCGCGAAGAGCATACGCGAAAATGCTTGTTAGGCCCAGTCGATCAATTGACTCTGAGAACTCTTCTGGGCTGGGGCTGATTAATGGTTCGACTCCGGGGTAGCCGTCGGCGAATGTATATAGCGCCAGGACGGCGACCACTGCGAAGATGCCGGAGCTAATTGTAAGTAGGATTTTGATTATCCTTGTGGTGCTCGTTCTCCCGCGACTTTGCCAGAATACGAATATTGATCCAAAGAATAATATGACTGGGAGGATCCACATGAATGGCCCAACAAATTTCCAAGCCCAAGCGAGAGCTGCGACGCCGATTACGCAACATAGGCCAACACCTATGATCAAACCGCAGGGGTCGTCGGTCGAGTTGTTGGCCGTACCCTGATTAACTGTTTGGTTGATCGTTGTATGGTTTTGGTTCTGCACATTGTTGTTGCCGACTGCGGTTTGAGTTTGTCCGCTTGAGTTCGGTTGTGTCGGTGCTGGGCGCCCGACGATCGCTGCGACAATGACTCCCGCGGCACCTACGAGTGCAACTACGACTGGTACGACTACTGTTCCAAGGTCCATGGTAGATATCGTGCCAGAATACTGCCCGACTTTGACGATGGGGCAGGGCGGCATGACGATATGTGACTGAACTCGTTCCGTTGGGCGTGGAAATAGAAAGCTGCTGTGGACTTTGAAGCACCTTGTTGAATTGGTTCAAAATCGTCTGCTGAATGGAGCTTGGAGGCGTGTGAAGCCTCGCGTCAGGGCTAGGGCGTGTCTGATAAATTTCCCGGTGGGATTCTGAAACCCTGGAATCGTGTCTCGATTCCAACTACTCACTGATGACCAATGGGCTCTCATCGCCGACTACCTCCCGGCACCGACCGGCCGACGAGGCCGCCCGTTCTCCGATCCCAGACAGATGGTCGAGGGCATCATCTACCGCTACCGCACCGGTATCGCTTGGCGCGATCTGCCCGAGACCTTCGGCAAATGGCAGACCGTGTGGACCTGGCACCGCCGCCTCGCCGCCGACGGCACCTGGGATGCCATCCACCAGGCTCTGACTGTCCACGCGGCAAAGAATGACAAGGTCGACTTCACCGTCTCAGTCGACTCCACGATCGCTCGCGCACATCAACACGCGACGAACATCAGCCGCGTAAAAAAGGGACTCGTCGAATTACAAGGATCTACTGACAGAGTCGCCTGACCACGCTTTCGGCCGCTCGCGCGGAGGCTTGTCGACAAAGACTCATCAGCTCGTCGATGGCCACGGGCTGCCGCTGGTGTCGATCTGCACCGCTGGTCAGGACGGCGACAGCCCGATGCTCGCCCCTCTGTTGGACAACCTTCAGGTCGGTCGACGCACCCGCCCGGACGCCGTCCTTGGCGACAAGGCCTACTCATCGAGAGCGAACCGGTCACTGCTGCGGTCGCGGAAGATCGAGGCAGTCATCTCCGAACCGTCCGATCAGCAAGGCCATCGTCTCCGGCGAGGATCAAAGGGTGGCCGTCCACCGAAGTTCGACGCGATCAAGTACAAGGGTCGCAATGTCATCGAGCGCGGTTATGCCCGTTTGAAGCAGTGGCGAGGACTGGCCACTCGCTATGACAAACTCGCCGTCGTCTATCGAGCCGCTGTCGTGCTCAACGGTGTCATCGCTTGGTTACAGCATTTATCAGACACGCCCTAGTCCGGCGCGGAGGTGAGGAGAGGTGGGGATTTTGTCTTGGGTGTTGTGTGCCTGTCGACGATGGGTGCTCGAACTTTGGTAGTCAGCTGCTTTCGACGACGAAGACGGCGTTCGTGCCCGGTTCCAGAGCCGTGAAGCGATGAGGCTGATCGCCCGGATGGGTGAGATAATCGCCGACGCCGAGCTCATAGGACTGTCCGAGCACCTCGATGCGTGCGGCTCCGCGACCGAGGATGACGTGCTCGATGGTGCCCTGCGGATGCGGCTGGGATCGCTTCGTCTCACCCGGCTCGGCCTGAATGAAGTAGACATCGCGCCTGGCGTTCGTCGGCGAGGGCGCGAGCAGCGTGGCGACATAGTTCGCGGTCGTCGACGGCAGGCTCGGCATGTCGCCGACGTGCTGCAGCGCCACCTCGTGCGGGGGAGGGTCGAGCAGCCGAGCCAGCGGGATGTCGAGGGCGGCGGCCAGCGCCCACATCGTCTCCAGGCTCGGATTGCCGGTTCCGGTCTCGAGTCCGGACATCGTCGACTTCCCGATCCCCGCGCGCCGGGCGACCTCGG
Organism: Brevibacterium sp. SMBL_HHYL_HB1; assembly: GCF_018208375.1. NCBI lineage: Bacteria > Bacillati > Actinomycetota > Actinomycetes > Micrococcales > Brevibacteriaceae > Brevibacterium > Brevibacterium sp. SMBL_HHYL_HB1. The sequence continues at coordinate 73,327 of NZ_CP062936.1, forward strand.
ACAGGGACAGTCCGGCCCGCAGCCGTTCGCGCTTCAGCGCTGCCGCGATCTGCTGGCTGGGTGAGAGCACGGCGCTGGGCTCTTCCGGCGGGCCTGGAGGGGAGTCATCCTGCGGATCGTCGTCACGTCGAGAAACCATGTGTTCACTATACCGGATAATATGTTCGAGTTGACGAACGTTTCCGCAGAGTGCACTGTATGGAACATGGGTTCATTATTTCGCACGGGTGAGAGGGTGCTCCCGGGCTCGACCTATCGTGCCGTGGCCATCGTGACCATCACGATCATCGCGGTCGCGCTGTCCTATGGGGCGATCTCCGCCGTCTCGGGTTTCGCCTGGTGGCAGACCCTGCTGCTGGCGATGTTCGCCCTCGGCGGCGCTGCCGAATTCACCTTCGTCGGCGTCATCGCCGCCGGTGGCGCGCCCATCCTCGCCGTTCTGGCCGGGCTGCTCGTCAATTCCCGCAACTTCGCCTTCGGCATCGCCGTCGGCCCCTTCTTCCCCCAGGACTGGCGCGCGCTCATCGCCTCCCACTGGATCAACGACGAATCCACCGCGATCTCACGCACCGGACGCAACGACCGTGCCAGATGGCACGCCTTCCTGCTCATGGGCGCTGCGATCGCCCTCATGTGGCCCAGCGGCGCCATGGTCGGTCAGTGGCTGGGCAATGTCATCGACGCCGATCTGCTCGGTCTCGATGCGGCCTTCCCGATCATCCTCTTCTGCCTCATCCGCGGGGATCTGAAGAACCGCGCCACGCTGTCCCTGACGGTGGCCGGCATCCTCATCGCCGTGGCGCTCACACCGCTGCTGCCCTTGGGGCTGGGCGCGGTGACCTCATTGTCCGTGTTCGTCCTCGTCGCCGCCGGATGGGCGGTGCGCTGGCTGCTCGGCCGTCGCCGACGCGGTCTGCCAGGCCGTCGCCGAGGCGGTCTGCCGGGCCGCCGCCGAGGCGGGACTGCGGACGAGGGCCGGAATCCTGCCGACGACGAACGGGCGGGCACGGCGATTGAGGCCCCGACAGGGGACGAGGAGGGACGGGCATGAGCGCAGGAAGCTTCCTCATCGCCCTGGCCGCGCTGAGCATCGGAACCTATCTCATGCGCTTCGCCGGGGTGAAGCTCGGTGCGGCCATCGCCACGAAGGGGCGACGGTCGCGAGCCGGTCAGGTCGGTTCGGTCGCCTCGGCGAACCCAGCTGCCTCGGCGAGCCCGTCCACCTCGGCGAACCCGAACGATCAGTCCGCCTCGGCGGACTCGACCGAACGGGTGACGATGTGGATGGACCGGGCCACCGTCGTGCTCATCGGTGCCGTGTGCGCGACGACCGCGGTCTTCGACGGCAAGGACATCGCCGATCCGGCCCGCCTCATCGGCGTCGGCGCCGGAGTGCTGGCCTCGATCCTGCGCGTGCCGATGCTGCTGGCCGTGATGATCGGCATGGCCGTGTGCGCGATCATCCGCACGACCGGGATGCTGTGAGGGGTGAGGTGCTCTGACGGGACCATTGAGGGCACGCCTGCCGAGCGACCTGAGGTCGCACGCACGGCCTCTGAGAATGTCATGAGCCGGGCGTGGGCAATTGCCCAGGATCCGTCTCCCGGGACTGCTTGGGGCGGCAGTCATTGCTAGGGTGAGAGAATGGAATACATCGCGGGCTTTCAGCGTCTCGTCTTTCTTGCCCTGACGGTGGCCGCATTCATCGTCCAGCTCTGGGCCTTCATCGACTGCCTCCGCTTCAAGGACGAGAACTACCGTGCCGTGGACAAGCAGAGCAAGAAGTTCTGGGTCATCCTCCTCGGCATCGGACTCGCACTCGCCCTTCTCGCACTGCCGCCGATGGGCATGCGCATGATCTTCCTCAACATCATCGCCCTCGTCGCCGGCATCGTCTACCTCACCGACGTGCGCCCGAAGATCCGAGCCGTCGATCCGCGCTACCGCAAGCGCTGAGGCCGCACACCGCATGAGCACCGACCTCAACCTGCCGGGCCCCGAGTCCGGCTACATCGCCACGTTCGGATCCGGCGACCCGCACACCCTGTTCGGCCACGGCTTCGCCGGCGCTATCCGCGACACCCGCCCGTTCGGCACCGGAATCACCGGCACCCGCCATTTCCTCCACCTGCCCGGACACGGCGGGCGTCCCTCACCCGGACCCGGATGGAACTACCCGCAGATCGCCGAGGTCCTCGTCGAGGCCCTGAGAGCCACCTCGGCCAGCCGCGCCCTCGGTGTGTCGATGTCGGCCGGCGGGCTGCTCCACCTGCTCAGCACCGCACACCCCGTGACCGCCGACCTCGACAGGATCGCGCTCGTGCTCCCGGCCTCCTTCACCGGCTTCTCCGCCGAGGTGGCCGAGGCCAACCGCTCCCACCTCGAAAGACTGCGGAGCCTGGTCGCCGCCGAGGACATCGACGGAATCGTCGACCTCATGCTCTCGCGCGAACCCGCCGAGGTCGCCCAGATGCCGCCTGCGCGGTCCTGGACGAGGTCGAAAGCGGAGAACCTCGTGCGCACGGACATGTCCGACGGGCTCGGCCTCGCCCTCGAGATCGCCGTCGACGACACTTCGGTCGCCGCCGAGAATCTGCGTGACTTCGCCGGTGAGGTCCTCGTCCTCACGCACGAGGACGATCCCGCACATCCGGTCGAAGTCGCCGAGGCGATCCACGCGGCCATCCCCGGCTCTGACCTCGAAGTGCTCCCCGCCGGATCGATCCTGTGGCGCGGACGTCAGGAAGTGCGTGGGATCCTGGGCGAATTCTTCGGCTGATGGTTGGCTAGACTGTCCCCGTGCGCATCTCCGTCCTGTCCCTCCACACCTCGCCCGCCGCTCAGCCCGGCCAGGGCGATGCCGGGGGAATGAACGTCTACGTCGACCAGTCCGTGCGTGCGCTCGCCGCCGCCGGGCACCGGGTCGATGTGTTCACCGCCGACCCCGGCGGGATCGACGGCACCGGCGGCACCGGTCAGCGGCTGCAGATCTCCGAATCGATCACGCTGCACCACCTGCCGGTCGACGCCAGGACGAAGGACGAACTCGCCGACGCCATCGACGAACTCGCCCGGCTGCTCATCGACCATCCGGGCTTCCGTGCCGCCGAATTCGTCTGGGCCCACTATTGGATCTCCGCCGAGGCGGGTCTGCGCGCCCATGACATCGCCGGGGAATCCGTCCGTCCTCCCCTCGCCGTGAGCATGCACACGATCGGTGCGGTGAAGAACCGCGATTCGGAGACCAGTCACGAACGTCCCCAACGGCTGCAGGCCGAGGAGCGGATCGCGGCCGAGGCCGACCTGCTCGTGGCCGCCACCCCCGCCGAACGACGGGATCTGATCAGCGAGCTGCGAGCCGATCAGGACTCCATCGTCATCGCCCGCCCCGGCGTCGACCACTGCCTCTACCGGCCCGCCGCGAAGTCGGCGGCCAGGCAGCGGCTCGGCCTGCCCGATGACGAGGCCATCGTCCTCTACGTCGGTCGGATGCAGTTCATCAAAGGAACCGACGTCGCCGTCGACTCCCTGGCCGATCTGCGCAGGCGCAATCCGCACCTGGCCTCTCGGACCCGCGGGATCCTCCTCGGCGCGGTCTCCGGCGTCGACGCGGGAGGCACCGCCCGGTCGGCGTCCCCGCTGCCCGGCAGCGGCTCCTCGTCCTATCTGCGGCAGCTGACCACCGCCATCTCCGCCGAGCCCAGCGTCGAGGTCCGCCCGCCCGTTCCCGCCCACGTCCTCGTCGATTACTATCGGGCCGCTGATGTGCTCATCGTTCCCTCGCGCAGCGAATCCTTCGGGCTCGTCGCCGCCGAGGCGGCCGCCTCCGGACTGCCCGCGATCGCCTCGGCGGTGGGAGGACTGCCCGAAATCGTCGAACACGGCCACTCGGGACTGCTCATCGCCGACCACAACCCCCACCACTGGGCGACGGCGATCGAAACCCTGCTGAGCGATGAGCACTTCCGTGCCGAGCTGGGAGCCCACGGCGTCGAACGCGCCGACCGCTTCGACTGGGGCCGCACCGTCGCCGCCGTCCTCGACGCCCTGCCCGCCGCCGTGCCGGCGGGATGCTGCGAGGCCCTCGGGGTGTTCTGACCGACTAGAGTCGACGCTGAGCACGGAAGTCGAACGAAGGAGCTTGATCAGATGAGCACCGACACCGAGGAGATCCTCGACGGCGTGCGCGCCTGGGCGGAGGAGAACGACGTCGCCGTCGACTCGGTCGCCGCCTCCGAGATCGTTGTCACACTGCCGGGTGAGAAGAAGCTCAAGACGAACGTCGCCATCAGCGTCTTCGCTCGCACCGCACACCTGCAGGCCTTCGTCATCCGCCACCCCGACGAGAACTCGGCCGAATTCAACCGGTGGCTGCTGCAGAAGAATCTCAAACCCGGCCCTGTGACCTTCGCGATCGACAGCCTCGGCGATGTCTACCTGCGCACGAGCGTGCCCCGGGAGCATCTCCTCGACGAACTCGATGCGCTGCTCGGGGCGATGCTCGACGCTGCCGACTCCTCGTTCAACGAACTCCTCCTCATCGGATTCCTCACCGGGATGAAGAAGGAATGGGCCTGGCGGGTCAGCCGCGGGGAGTCGACGCGCAACCTCGCGGCCTTCGAACAGGTGCTCAGCGGTGAGGACAACGAATTCCTCGCCGCCGGACCCGAGGCGGAAGCCGAGTCCGCGTCCGAGTCAGAGTCCCGAGCCCGGGCCGGCGGCGAATCAGGGCAGCGATGACGGAGGACGGGGCCCGACCGGAGAACGTCGACGAATACATCGCGTCGTTCTCCGACCGACGCCGCCGGGACTTCCTCACCCGGCTGCGCGAGCTCTGCCGGGCCGAGGCGCCGACTGCCGCTGAGAGCCTCAAATGGGGCAATCCCGCGTATTCCCTCGGCGCGATCCTCTTCATGTTCGCCGGTTACTCGAAGCACGCGAACTTCGCCTTCACCCCGAGCACGAAGGACGCGTTCGCCCACCGGCTGGGCGATTTCGAGACCGGGAAGGGAACGATCAAGCTGCCCTACGACCGCGACATTCCGACCGAGCTGCTGACCGAGATGATCGCCCACCGGATCCGCGAATTCGAGGTCGACGGGGTCAAATGGATGTGAGGCCGAGCCCGCTCGGGCGGCAGGGGCCGACTCACTTCAGCGGCAGCTTGAGCCCTTCGTGGCTGGCCTCGTATCCGAGGCGAGAGTAGAAGCGCTGCGCATCGGTGCGTGACCTGTCGGTGGTCAGCTGGGCGAGGCCCGCGCCGAAGCGGCGACCGCAGTCATGCGCCCACTCGAAGACCGCCGTGCCGAGGCCGAGCCCCTGCGCGGCGGCACCGATCCGCACCGCCTCGATCTGCAGCCGCAGAGTGCCCCGACGGGACAGGCTGGGAATGAGGCTCAGCTGTAGGGTGCCGACAACGCTCGCGCCCTCCTCAACGGCGACGAGCAGCTGATTGGGATCGGCCGCGATGAGGGCGAAGGCGCGTCCATAGGCGGCCGCATCATCGGCGCCGTCGCTGCCCTCGCGGGCGGTGCCGAGCACATCATCGCGCAGCAGCTCGACGAGAGCGGGCACATCCGACTCGGTGGCCCGCCGGACGACGAATCTCCGCCCCGCCGTCTCCAGGGTCTCGGGAGCGAACCCGTCGAACCCTCTGGCCGGTCCGACCGGGGCCTTTCCGGCCGGGGTCGGACCGGCCGGGGATGCTTCGTCTCGACTGCCTCCCGTCGCCGCCGCGCCCGCCTGCGCCTCATCGCTCATCGGCCGAGGTTCTCACTCACGGCAGCCGCAGGCTCGGACTCGCCGAGGGACCCGTCGACCGGCGGCTTGCCGTAGGGGCGGCGGGCGAAGACCGACGCCAGAAGGGCGCCGGAGACGTTGTGCCACACACTGAAGACCGCTCCGGGCAGGGCCGCCAGCGGCGAGAAGTACGTGGTCGCCAGGGTCGAGGCGAGCCCGGAGTTCTGGAGGCCGACCTCGAAGGACAGCGCCCGACGCGTCGGCGTGTCGAGCCGGCAGGCTGCGGCCACACCATAGCCGACGCCCAGCCCGAGCACATTGTGCGTGACGATTGCCAGCAGCACGAGCACACCGGCCGTGGCGATCGACTCGGCCGAACCGGCCACGACGATGGCGACGATATAGGCGATGGCGATCGAGGCCAGCCACGGCAGCACCGGGGAGATCCGGTCGACGAGGTTCGAGGCGACGACGCGGATGATGACGCCGACGATGACGGGCCCGAGCACGGTCTGGCAGATCGTGACGAACATCGACCAGAACGGCACATCCATGTACGAACCGGCCAGCCACAGGGTCAGCAGCGGGGTCAGTATCGGGGCGAGCAGAGTCGACAGGGTCGTGACCGACACGGACAGTGCCGTATCGCCCTTGGCCAGATAGGTGACCACGTTCGAGGCCGTGCCGCCGGGGGCGCAGCCGACGAGGATGACGCCGACGGCGATCTCCGCCGGCAGTCCGTAGACCGTGACGACGAGGAGGCCGAGCAGCGGCATCGCCACGAACTGGGTGACGACGCCGAGGACGGCGATCCAGGGGCGCTTGGCGATGCGGGTGAAGTCCGGCAGCGTCAGCGTCAGCCCCATGAAGAACATGACGACGCCCAGCGACCAGGTGATCGACGGTGCCAGCGGGTTGAAGGCATCGGGCAGGAGGAACCCGAGCACGCCGGCGATGACGACGAGGACCGGCAGGGCCGTGACGGCGATGATCGAACTGCGGTCGGCGGTCGGCGCCGCGGTGGTGTTTCCGGAGGACCGGTGGGCTGGTGCGTCAGGCATGGACATAGGCTACTCGTTCCGCACCACCGATCGAGTGTGTATTGCCATTCGAGACAGCATGTCGAATAGTGAGAGTTACGGTCGCGGGTCGCTTCCGCACCGGGTCGTGCGAAAATGGAGCCATGACGTATAACCTCATCCTGCTGCGCCACGGCGAGAGCGAATGGAACCAGAAGAATCTGTTCACCGGATGGGTCGACGTGACCCTGACCGACAAAGGCCGCGCCGAAGGCGCACGTGCCGGCGAACTCCTGCGCGAGAAGGAGCTCATCCCCGACGTCGTCTACACCTCCCGGCTCAAGCGTGCGATCCTCACCGCGAACATCGCGCTGGAGGCCGTCGATCTGTCCTGGCTCGACGTCCATCGCAGCTGGCGCCTCAACGAACGCCACTACGGCGCCCTGCAGGGGAAGAACAAGAAGGAGATCCGGGAGGAGTTCGGCGAAGAGCAGTTCATGATCTGGCGCCGGTCCTTCGACACCCCGCCTCCGGCCCTGGCCGACAGCTCCGAGTTCTCGCAGGCGGGTGAGGCCCGCTACGCCAACCTCGGTGATTCGCTGCCGCGCACCGAGTGCCTGGCCGATGTCATCGACCGCCTCCTGCCCTACTGGTACGACGTCCTGGTCCCCGAACTCTCCGCCGGAAAGACCGTGCTCGTGGCCGCCCACGGCAATTCGCTGCGCGCGTTGGTCAAGCACCTCGACGGAATCTCCGATGCCGACATCACGGGCCTGAACATCCCGACCGGCATCCCCCTGCATTACGAACTGACCGAGGACTTCACCCCGGTCAGGCCCGGCGGCACCTACCTCGACCCCGCAGCCGCCGAGGCCGCGATCGGGCAGGTCGCCAACCAGGGCCGCTGACCGCTGGCGGCCGTTCAGCGGTGGGGCCGGCGGCGGTTCGGGACCAGGAGCCGGCGTGCGGCTACGCCGCCGTCTCGTCGGCGCCGGCGATCGCCTGCATCTGCTCGAGCAGCCGGACGATCGCCGGCGACGAGGACATCGACTGGCGCCACACGAGGTGGATCGTGCGCGCGATCGCGGGATCGTCCAGGGGCACGACCGTGACGTCGCTGGGCAGATGCGGGCGCCCCAGTCGGGGGACGAGGGCGAGCGCCCCCATAGCGCGGACGAATTCGACCTGGGTGTCGTACTCCAGTGCCCAGTACTCGATGCGCGGCTGACTGTGCAGGTCCTCGAACAGGGCGGTCAGCCAGCGATGGCACACGGCGTTGCGCGGGGCCGAGACGAACACCTGACTGACGAGGTCGGGCCGTCCCACCTCGGCGCGGGTGGCCAGATGGTGATCGCGGTGCATGATGATGTCGGCCCGGTCGACGGTGATGAGCGCGGAGGCGAGCGTCGGCGGCAGCGACAGCGACGAGTTGTTCCAGTCGAAGATCAGCGAGGCATCGATCCTGCCGGCGGTGACCATTTCGATGAGCTCTTCGGGCTCCTCTTCGATGTTCGTCACCGTCAGCTCGGGGGCGGCGGCCCGCAGCGGCGGCAGAGACGGCACGAGGAGGCCGCGGATGCCGGTGGAGAACCCGCCGACGGTGATGCGCCCGCGCGGCTGTCCCGAGCTGGCCCGGGCCTCCGACTCGAGGCTTTCGAGGTCTTGGAGGACCGAGGCGCCGCGCCTGCTCAGCTCGCGGCCCATCGGCGTCAGCGCGATCCCGCGGCCGGTGCGCTCGGTCACCGGCGATCCGAGTTGGCGCGAGAGCTTCTGCAGCTGGTGGCTCACCGCCGCCGGCGTGTACCCGAGGGAGTCCGCCGTCGCGGTCACCGAGCCGAAGGAGTCGAGTGCGACGAGGGTGCGCAGGGCGACAGTGTCGATCATCAAATAATCCTAACGAAATCTTAGAATGACTTTCAATGGAATTTTGATCATCGAGCTGAGATCCTGGGACCATGCGCCCGGTTCACATCATGCTCGCCCTGCTCGTCGTCGTTCTCTGGGGCGTCAACTTCGTCTTCATCGACATCGGTCTGCGCGATTGGCCGCCGATGCTGCTCGCCGCTGCACGCTTCACCTTCGTCGTCATCCCCGCCATCGTCTTCGTTCGCTTCCCCCGCGGCAGCTTCGGTCGTATCCTGCTCATCGGGGTGTTCATGACCGCCGGACAGTTCGCGCTGCTCTACACAGCCATGTCCCTCGGGCTGCCGGCCGGGCTGGCCTCGATCGTCATCCAGATCCAGGCTGCCTTCACCGTCATCGTCGCCGCCCTCGCCCTCCGCGAGGTTCCGCGCCGCCGGCAGGTGCTGGGCATCGTCATCGGAGTGTCCGGACTCGCCGTCATCGGGCTGAGCCTGCAGGCGGCGGTGCCGGTCGCGGCCTTCCTCATCGCGCTCGCCGCAGCCCTGTCGTGGGCGGTCGGCAACGTCATCGCCCGCGGCGTGGGCGAGGGCATCAACGGCGTCCAGATGACCGTGTGGTCGGCGGCCGTGGCCCCGATCCCTCTGGTGGCGCTGTCGACGCTCATCGACGGGCCCGCCGAGGTGGCCGAGGCGCTCATGCACCCGACGTGGGGTGTTGCCGCCTCGGTCGTCTACACCGCCGGTCTGGCCTCGCTCGTGGGCTACGTCATCTGGAATTCGCTGCTGGCCCGCTTCCCGGCCGCCCAGGTCGCTCCGTTCTCCCTGCTCGTGCCCGTCGTCGGGGTGCTGTCGGCATGGGTGTTCCTCGGCGAGCGGCCCACCGGCGCAGAGATCATCGGCGGGACGCTGCTCGTCCTCGGTGTGGCCGTGACGACCGGGGTGATGACCACTCTTGCCCGCAGCCTGCCCGGCCGTGGCCGCAGAGCCGACAGGGCCGTCATCGACGAGTCGGTCACTTCTTCGACAGATCCGGCTCCCAACTGCCGGTGAGCAGGTACTCGACCTTCTGAGACACCGACACCGCGTGGTCGCCGAAGCGCTCGTAGTAGCGTGAGAGCAGGGTGACGTCGGCGATGTGTCGGGGAGCGAGGCTGCCGGCGGGCACCTCGGCGAGTTTGGCGAAGACGCTCAGATGCAGCTCATCGAGCTCCTCGTCGATCGCATTGATCGTGGGCACCGCGGACAGACCGGGGTTCGACAGCAGGCTCTGCGTGGCCTCGGCGATCTTCTCGCCGGATTCACCCATGCGGGCGAACGTCGATTCGAAGGTCTCGGGGATCGCCGATTCCGGATAGCGGATGCGCACCTGCTGGGCGATGTGGCGGGCGAGGTCGCCCATGCGCTCGAGTGAGGTCGACATCCGCAGGGACCCGATGATGGCACGCAGATCGGCGGCGACGGGCGCCTGCAGCGCGAGCATCTCCGCGGCCTGCTGATCGAGGGTGAACTGCATGTTGTCGATGACGACGTCGGCCTCGATGACCTGCTCGGCCAGCTCGAGGTCGTTGCTGTGCAGAGCCTGATTCGCCAGGCGAATCGCGTCGAGGGCCTTGGTGGACATGCCGACCAGCTGGGTGGCCAGATCGTCCAGTTCGTTTCTGAAGACTTCGCGCATTGACGGCGGTTCCTAACTCTCAGGCGTGCGGGGGCGGTTCGCATCGGGACGTCGGCGGCATCGTGACGTCGCTGGGTGTGCGCATCCGATCGTCAGCCGCCCACGGCCGTGAGCGGCCGGTGGGTGCGGAGCGGGGAGCGCAGGCACACAGATCTCAGCGTCGCAGGCGCGGGTGAACGTCGATTGTCGGGAAGGTGAATTCCTCGGCAAATGGGGTCAGCGAAGGTGAACTCGGTGCACCGAGACGCCCGAGTGCGCCTAAGCTTGTGGTCGTGGATCTCTTGGTAGTGGCGGTCCTGACCGGCGTCGTCGGCCTGGGACTGGGCATAGCGGGCATTCTGGCGTTCCGATTCAGCGAACGCTCCCGTGATGCTGCCGATCTGCACTCCGAAGACGACCTGCCCGAAGGCATCGCCGAGGTGCTCGCCGTCCTGCCCTCGGCCGCGATCGTCATCGACGCCGGCGACGATGTCGTCAAAGCCTCCCCAGCCGCCTATACCTTCGGCCTGGTCAGAGGCCATTCGCTCGCCTCTGCCGAGATGCTGCGCGTCGTCGGCCGAGTCCGGGCCCGCGGCCTCATCGAGGAGATCGACCTCGAGCAGACGCGGGAGAACTCCGAATCGGTGCTGCGCTACCTCCACGCCCGTGTCGCTCCCCTGGGCACCTCCTTCGTGCTCGTCCTCTGCGACGACCAGACCGAATCGGTGCGCGTCGACGCCGTCCGTCGTGACTTCGTGGCCAATGTCTCCCACGAACTCAAGACCCCGATCGGCGCGATGGCCCTTCTCGCCGAGGCGGTCACGGACTTCGCCGACGACCCGGCCGCGGTCGAGCGCTTCGGCGGACGCATGCAGCGGGAGTCGAAGCGCCTGACCCAGCTGGTCCAGGAGATCATCGACCTCTCCCGCGTCCAGGACCATGCGGCGCCGGCGACCACGGAGAAGATCTCCGCCGCCGAGGTGGTCGACGACGCCGCCGACCGCGCCCGGACAGGGGCCGAGGGCAAGAACATCCACATCGAGATCTCGCCACCGGCGGATCTGCTCATCGAGGGCAACTACGAACTGCTCGTCAACGCCGTCCGCAATCTCATCGACAACGCCATCAACTACTCACCCGACGGCACTCGCGTCGGGGTCGGAGTCGAACTCGTCGACGAACGCGTCGAGATCTCCGTGGCCGATCAGGGCATCGGCATGTCCGCGCAGGACACCGAGCGGGTCTTCGAACGCTTCTACCGCGTCGATCCGGCCCGGTCGCGGATCACCGGAGGAACGGGCCTGGGCCTGAGCATCGTCAAGCACATCATCGCCACCCACGGCGGAGAGGTGCGGGTGTGGAGCCAGCTGGGCAAGGGCTCGACGTTCACCATCGTGCTGCCGCTGGCCGGAACCTCGTCCGACCAGGAGGCCAGCGATGCCGCCCCGCAGGGCGTCCTCATCGAGCACTCGGCCGAAATCGCCGGCACCGCCTCGACGGGCAGGGCAGGGGCCCCCGACGGGCCCGGTGAGGCGGATGCGCCCGGCGAGGGCGACGGAACCGGCGAGGCGGACGACAGCACGCCCTCGGGCGACGATAATGAAGATGACGGCGACGTCGGCAGAGGCGATGACCGCGCCGCGAGAGATGCCGCCCGTGCCGGCGATGAGGGCTCGTCCCGGAGGCCGGGCGGCTCACCCCAGGATCTGACCGATGGAAGCGAACAAAGGAAGCTCACAACGTGACTCGTATTCTGCTTGTCGAGGACGAGGACTCGTTCTCGGACCCGCTGTCGTACCTGCTCGGTAAGGAAGGGTACGAGGTGACGGTCGCCGATGACGGACTGAAGGCTCTGGCGGAATTCGACCGCAGCGGCGCCGATCTCGTCCTGCTCGACCTCATGCTGCCCGGGGTCTCCGGCACCGAGGTGTGCCGTGAGCTGCGTGCGAAGTCGAATGTGCCGATCATCATGCTCACGGCCAAGGACTCGGAGATCGACAAGGTCGTGGGACTCGAACTCGGCGCCGATGACTATGTGACGAAGCCCTACTCCTCGCGTGAGCTTCTGGCGCGTGTGCGTGCGGTGCTGCGTCGCAATGTCGAGACCGAGGAAATCGACGACGAGTCCGTGCTCGAGGCCGGGGGAGTGCGCATCGACGTCGAACGCCATGTCGTGTCCGTCCGCGGTGAGGAGCTGTCCATGCCGCTCAAGGAGTTCGAGCTGCTCGAGATCCTCGTGCGCAACTCCGGACGAGTGATGACCCGCGGACAGCTCATCGACCGCATCTGGGGCGAGGACTATGTCGGCGATACGAAGACCCTCGACGTCCATGTCAAACGTCTGCGGGCGAAGGTCGAGGTCAATCCCTCGCAGCCGCGACTGCTCACCACGGTGCGCGGTCTCGGCTACAAGTTCGAGGCCTGATCCGAGACTGATTCGAAGGCCCGGCCGAGGGTCGACTCGGAGTCCGGCCGGCCCGGGAACGGTGCTGAATGCGGAAGGAGCCGCTCACACGATGTGAGCGGCTCCTTCCGTGCACCGGGTGTGCTGGAGTCCAGGATCAGCCGTTGGCCGCGGCGGTCCCCTCGGTGGCGGCCTCGTCGGTGGAGGTCGCGTCCTCGCTGGGGACGTTCGACGGCGACTTGGAGGGCACGTACTGCTCGTAGTAGGGCAGGGAGTCCGTGAGCAGCTGGGCCTCGATGATCTTCTCCTCGCCGCCGACGCCGACCGTGACCTCGACGAGGTCGCCGGGCTCGGCATCGAGCTGGTCGACGGTGACGACATCCTCGGTCGTGGTCGCAGGGCTCTCAGGGTCCTGGACGAAGGTCTCTCCGGCCTTGACCGATTCGGTCACCGAGGTGCCGGCGACATCGACGGAGACCTTTGCCGTCGAATCGCCCTTGTTGATCAGGGTGAAGAACAGCTGAGCCGGTCCTTCGCCGGTCTCGTCCGTGATGAGCATGAGCCCACGGACCTCGACGTCACCGACAGTGCCCCAAGCTCCATCGCCGCCGTTGTAGTGGTACTCGGCTGTCTGGTGGGGAGACAGCAGGCTTGCACATCCGCTGACGGGAACGACGAGAGCGAGTGCGGCAACGGCGAGAGCCGCGCGGTTGTGCCGTTTCATTGTGCTCCTTGAAGTGGCAATACAAGATCAGTCTGTATACTACCCCGTTTTTGACCTGCTGTAGAACCAGATCCCTCCCGTGGGCGAAGTCGAGACGGTGCGCGGTTGGGGCGACCCGCCGGATTCGACGTTGAGACAACTCACCCGATGACGATGTTCTCGCTGGCGAGGAGGTCGCAGGGGGTGCCCGGTGCGGGTTGAGGGGCGGAGCCTAGCATGAAGATTCATTGCTCCGGGCGATTTCTGTGGCGAGCCTCATGGTAAACTGGGATTCCGCGAAAGGGGTTTGAAGAGAATATGAGTTTCCAGGTCGGCGACACTGTTGTCTATCCACATCACGGTGCAGCGACAATCCAAGAAATCAAGAAGCGATCCATCAAAGGTGAGGAGAAACTGTATCTCAAGCTCCAGGTCGCCCATGGTGATCTAGTGATCGAGGTCCCGGCCGAGAACTGCGACCTCGTCGGTGTGCGAGATGTCGTCGGTGAGGAAGGCGTGGAGAAGGTCTTCACCGTCCTCCGCGCGGAATTCGTCGAAGAGCCTGCCAACTGGTCCCGCCGCTACAAGGCCAATCTTGAGAAGCTGCAGTCCGGCGACGTGATCAAGGTCGCCGAGGTCGTCCGTGACCTCTGGCGCCGCGAGCAGGACCGCGGCCTGTCGACCGGAGAGAAGCGCATGCTCTCGAAGGCGCGTCAGATCCTCGTGTCCGAACTCGCCCTGGCTGAGAAGAAGGAAGAGTCCGAGGCAGAGGCTCTGCTGGACGAAGTGCTCGCATCCTGAGCACCTGTGTCATCCTCGCGGCTGCGGGGTCGGGGACTCGCCTGGGCGGCGATGAACCGAAGGCTTTCGTTCGTGTGAACGGGCGCAGCCTGTTGACCCGCAGTCTTGAGGCGATCAACTCCTCGGGAGTGGCTTCCGCAGTCGTGGTGGTCGCTCCCGAGGAGTTTCTCGTCCGTGCCCGCGAGGAAATCTCCGCGATAACCGAGAATGGGGAAAGCGGAATATCTATTACAGCCGTAGCCGGGGGAAGCGATCGCACCTCATCAGTGCAAATCGCCTTGAAATATGTCGGGGATGTCGAATTCGTGCTCGTCCACGACGCCGCACGCTGCCTGACCCCGCCCGAGGTGTTCCGCCGTGTGCTCACAGCAGTGCGTTCCGGCGCCGAGGCGGTCGTGCCCGTCCTGCCGATGACCGACACCGTCCGTCCTGCGGTGCCGAAGGAATCGGCCCAGACGCCAGGAGGCGGGCGAGGGGTCGACGAGATTGAGACCGCCGGGGGAGGAGGCGCAGGACCTTCCGCCGCTGCGGCAGGCGAGACTGAGATCCTGCGCGGGGCGTGCGATCGGACCCAGCTGCGGCGCGTGCAGACCCCGCAGGGTTTTCGCGCCGACACCCTCCGTCGCGCTCACGAACAGCACCGGTCGAAGACAACCGCAACGACCGGAGCGAGCGGCGATCCGACCGGCGGTCCCGCGACGTCTGACGGCGCCGCAGCGACCGATGACGCGGGACTGGTCGAACGGCTCGGCTGCGATGTCGTGGCCGTCGCCGGTGACGAAGAGGCTTTCAAGATCACCTACCCGCTCGACCTGCTCCTCGGCGAGCAGCTGGCCCGACTCAGAGATGAGAGCCCCGACGTCGGACCCGGAGGAACCGGCCCCGGCGTCGGACCCGGAGCGGTCGCCCCCCGATGTCGGGCACACGGTGGGACCGCGGCGATGAACGCGATCATCCCCCGCATCGGCGTCGGGGTCGACGTCCATGCCTTCTCCACCGACCCGGAGCGGCAGCTCTGGGTCGCAGGCCTGCTGTGGCCGGGGCAGACCGGACTCGTCGGCCATTCGGACTCGGACGTCGCCGCCCACGCCTGCGCTGATGCGCTGTTCTCGGCCGCCGACCTCGGCGACCTCGGTCAGCACTTCGGCGTCGACCGTCCGGAACTCGCCGGAGCCTCAGGGACCCATCTGCTCGCCGAGGCGGCCCGGATCGTGCGCGAATCCGGCTTCGAGATCGGGAACGTCGCCGTCCAGGTCATCGGGAACCGTCCGAAGATCGGCACTCGACGCCTCGAGGCCGGAAGGGCGCTGTCCGCCGCGGCCGGCGCAGCCGTGTCCGTCTCCGGCACGACCGCCGACGGGCTCGGCCTGACCGGGCGGGGTGAGGGGCTGGCCGCCATCGCCAATGCCGTGGTGTATCCGAGCCGTGGTGCCTCCGAAAGGAGCGGACAGGTTCCGACGTGAAGATCCTGTTCCAGGGCGCCGGCGCCATCGGCGTCGCCGCAGCCGCGCTGTTCACCGATGTCCACGAGGTCGCCGTCGCCGGTCGCACACCCGTGTCCGGATCGCGTGCGGCCTTTCCCCGGAGGGTGGGACACCTCGATCCGGATGGTCCGGCGCCATCGGAGACCCACGGCGGCAGCCACGGCTGGACCGTGACCGATGTGGCATCGACCCGACGCGTCGCCGTCACCGACTTCGCCGGGGCCCGCGCTGCCGGGCCGTGGGATCTCGTGGTCCTCTCCACCCGACCGGGCGAGCTCGACCCGCAGGTCGCCTCGGCGATTCGGCGGATCGCACCGAGGCACATTGCGATCACCAGCCAGGTCGAAGGTGACCTCGACCGGGCCCGAACCGAATTCCCCGCCGCCGAGGTCGTCGTCTTCGCTCCGCTGTTCCTGTCCGAACGCGCCGAGGCGGGTGCGGCCCCGAGCGGGCGTGAGGTCCGCTATTGGGCCCCGATCGGTGCCCCGCGGTTCCTCCTCGCCGGCCGGGCGGCAGCGGTGCGACGACTCGCCCGCGGACTCGGACGACTCGCCCTCCCAGCACCGACGAGCGCCGTGGTGCTTCCGCCGACGGTGTTCATCCCCTATGTCGCCGAACTGAGCATCCAGGGCGGGAACTGGGCCGGGCTGCGATCGCATCTGCACCGCCCCACGCAGGCCGCCGCCGAGGCGGTGCGCTCCCGCCTCGGCGTGCCGGTGCCCACGTCCGCGCTGATCGCTCGCTGCGTGCTCGAGTCGCTGGAGCGGATCGTCCCGATCGACGTCACGACCTACGCCGGTCGTCACTTCGCCCGCCACAGAGGACAGACCCGGGACATGCTCGCCGGGTGGGCGGCAGCGGAGAGCTCGCCGGCTCTTCATGCGCAGATCGCCGAGCTCGACCGGGCCTGACTCGGCGTCGAAGACGACCGGGCCGGGCCGCGGCGGACTCAGACTGCGGCGGTCCGATCGCGCCTGGTGACGACGAGGCCGACGACATAGAGCGCGACGACGAAGAGCAGGGTGCCCACGATCTGGAACCGCACGGACTCGACGGTCAGGCCCAGCCCGATGATCACGGCGATGCCCGCCAGGGTGGCATAGGACAGCCACGGATATCCCCACATGCGCAGCGGCAGAGCGGATCCGGCCGCCTCGGCGCGTCGGCGGAGGACGATCTGAGACACGAGGGTTGCGACCCACGTGACGATCAGCGTCGAACCGACGATGTTGAGCAGCACGCCGAGGACCTCGGCGGCCCAGAAGTAGTTGAGCCCGACGGCCACGAAGCCGAACGCCGAGGTCGCCAGCACCGCCGGCACCGGCACACCACGACGGTTGGTGGTCCGGAGTCCACGGGGGAGCATGGACCGCCGGGACATCGAGAACGCCATCCGGGAGGCGCCGTAGATGTTCGCATTCATCGACGACAGCAGGGCGATGACGATGACCGCTGCCATCAGCGAGGCGGCGAAGGGCAGACCGGCGGTCTCGATCACGGCCACGAACGGCGACTCCGCCAGCCGATCGTCGGTCCACGGCAGGACGAGGACGATGACGGCCACGGACCCGACGTAGAGGAAGAGGATGCGCCACACGATGGTCTTGATCGCCTGGCTGACGCTGCGTTCGGGGTTCGCGGTCTCGGCCGCGGCCACCGCGACGATCTCGATGCCGCCGAAGGCGAAGGCGACGACGAGCAGGCCCGCGGCGACGCCGGAGACGCCGGTGGGCATGAAGCCGTCGGCGAAGATCTGCGCGGGCGGATCGGCCGGGGTCCAGCCGAGGAGATAGGCGAGGCCGAGGAGGAGGAAGAGCCCGACGAAGGCGACCTTGATGAGCGAGAACCAGAATTCGAACTCACCGAAGCTGCCCGAGGCGGTCAGATTGATGGCGGTGAAGACGAGCATGATCGCCAGGGCGATGACCCACTGGGGGACCGATGGAATGTAGGCGGCCGCGATCTGGGCGGCGGCGGTGGCCTCGGCAGCGACGACGAGGCACAGCTGAACCCACCACAGGGCACCCACGGCGAAGGCCGCGGCCGGACCCAGGGCCTTGCCCGCGTAGTGGGAGAAGGCTCCCGGGTTCGGGTCGGCGGCGACGAGTTCGCCGAGCGCTCGCATGACGAAGATGACGATGAGGCCGGCGACGACATAGGACACGAGCACGGCGGGCCCGGCCGCCTGCACGCCGGCGCCGGAGCCGACGAACAGTCCCGCACCGATCGCCGAGCCGAGGCTCATCATCACCAGATGGCGGGGCTTCATCCCCGCCTTGAGGCCGGTGGACGAGCCGGAGAGGTCTGATGCGCCCGACGCCGAGGCGGACACCGCATCGGCCGGCTGCTGTGAATGTGATTCAGGCACCTGTCGAGTCTATCCGTCGGCGGCCGAACACGCAGAAGCGGGTCGCAGCCTGCGAAGCGGCCGCGACCCGCGTCCGTGTCTCATCTGCCGGCATGCCGTTCCGTCGAACCTCGCATGCGTCAGGCGGCAGGGTGCGGGATCAGTACCCGCGCTTGATCCAGTCCTCCAGCGCCGGACGTTCGGCTCCGATCGAGGTCGAATCGCCGTGCCCGGTGAGCACGACGGTCGCCTCGGGCAGTTCGAAGAGGACATCGCGGATCGACTCGATGATCGTCTCGAAGCTCGAGTGCGAGCGTCCGGTGGCCCCGGGCCCGCCGCTGAACAGCGTGTCACCGGAGAACAGCACCGGACCGACGGCCCGGCCGGCTCCGGCGGAGACGGGAGCCGGCAGACCGGTTTCGACGAAGAAGCACGTCGAACCGGGGGAGTGGCCCGGAGTGTGCAGGGCCTTGAGCCGGATCCCGGCGACATTCCAGGTGTCGCCGTCGGAGATCTCACCATCGGGCCGGTAGCTGTCATAGGTCATGTCCCACAGGACGTAGTCGTCCGGGTTGAGGTACACGGGGGGATTGCCGACCCGGTGCGCGAAATCGCGGACCACACCCACATGGTCGTCATGACCGTGGGTGAGCAGGATGGCCTTGACCTCTCTGGACCCGACCGCCTCGGCGATGGCGTCGACGTCGTGGGCCGGGTCGATGACGATGACCTGCGAGTCATCGCCGATGATCCATACGTTGTTGTCCACGTCGAAGGTCTCCCCGTCGAGGGAGAAGGTTCCGGACGTGACGAGATGTTCGATTGCAGTCATCAGAACTCCACCACCGATCTCAGTACCTGGCCGGCATTCATCTTGTCGAATGCCGGCTCGACATCGGCGATGCCGATGCGTTCGGATACGAACTTGTCCAAGGACAGCCGGCCCTGTTCATAGAGGTCGACGAGCATCGGGAAATCGCGCTCGGGCAGGCAGTCGCCGTACCAGGAGGACTTGAGCCTGCCGCCGCGACCGAACACATCGGCCAACGGAACGGTGAGCTCCATCTCCGGGGTGGGCACGCCCACCAGCACGACGGTGCCGGCGAGGTCACGACCGTAGAAGGCCTGCCGCCAGGTCTCCGGGCGGCCGACGGCGTCGACGACCACATCGGCTCCGAATCCGCCGGTGCGCTCCTGGATCGCGCTCACGACCTCGTCCTCGCTCATGCCCTTCGTGTTGACGACATCAGTGGCTCCGAGGTCCTTCGCCCAATCGAGCTTCTTCTCGTCGATGTCCAAGGCGATGATCGTCCCGGCGCCGGCCAGAGCCGAACCGGCGATCGAGGCACAGCCGACTCCGCCGCAGCCGATGACGGCCACGGTCTTGCCGCGGGTGACCTCACCGGTATTGATGGCCGCACCGATGCCGGCCATGACACCGCAGCCGAGCAGCCCGACGACAGCGGGATCGGCTTCGCGGACCTTCGTGCACTGCCCCTCGGCGACGAGGGTCTTCTCGGCGAATGAGCCGATGCCCAGCGCCGGTTCGAGTTCGGTGCCGTCGGTCAGGGTCATCTTCTGCGAAGCATTGTGGGTGTCGAAGCAGTACCAGGGCTCACCGCGCTTGCAGGCACGGCAGTCACCGCAGATGGCGCGCCAGTTGAGGATGACGAAGTCGCCGACCTCGACGCTCGTGACGCCTTCGCCGACCTCGGAGACGACGCCGGCGGATTCATGACCGAGCAGGAACGGGAAGTCATCGCTGACTCCGCCCTCACGGTAGTGGAAGTCGGTGTGGCAGACGCCGCACGACTTCACATCGACGATGACCTCTCCCGGCCCCGGATCGGGGATGACGATGTCGGTGAGTTCGACTGGTACTCCCTTGCTGCGGGAGATGACGCCCTTGACAGTCTGTGGCATTGCGTCTCCTTCTGTCTGCGACGACGGGTGCCCGCTGACGCCGGCACCCGAAGTGGACTGAGTGCGCCCCGGGCGGGGCGCTCACAGTCCCCACCCTAACCAAGCAGCCCATTGTCGACCAGTTGCACGTCCGCACTCCGGGAACCGGCGTCAACGGCCTCGTGCACCGCCGTCAGCGGCCTCGGGATCGCCGTCGGCGGCCTCCGTCACCCGCCCTGTCAGGCGGCAGGAGCGGTCTCGGGCACAGCGCGATCGGTCTCGGGCACAGCGCGATAGTGCGGTGGCCGCGAACTGCGATGAATGCCCGAGGCGGCCGGATGCCAGAGCATCGGGCCGCCTCGGTGAAGGTGTGATCGCGCGTTTCGGATCACCGCCGGCAGGCCGCCCCGGATCGGGGCGTCTGCGCGGTCAGGTGCTCTCCGGTCACTCCTCGTCGGGGTGGTTGCGCAGGTGCAGGATCGCACCCGCCAGTCCGCCCCAGACGGTGACCATGGCGATGATCATCATGATGATTGCTGATGCACCCATTGTCAGGCTCCCTTGTTCTCGGTGGACGGGTTCGCAGTGGAGGCGTTCTCTTCGGCGACGGAGTCGGTGATCGCCGACTCCATCTCATCAATGGTCTGCTTGGGCCATTTGATGATCGAGAGGATGATCGCGGCCACGGCCAGCAGACCGATCATGCCCCAACCGTAGGTGCCGGTGATCAGCGCCGGGTAGTCCTCGTACCCCTCGGTGAGGAAGGTCATGATCTGCGTGATGAGCATGTAGATCAGCACCACGCCGGTGATCGAGATCAGGATCATCCAGATCCAGCCGAGCTTGAAGCTCGAGATCGCGTTGAGGTGACGGCTGAGGACCGGCAGCTTCCGCAGTAGCCAGGCGACGACGACGATCGAGAGCACGGCCGAGCCGACGATGCCGATGTTGTTCGCCCAGGCATCCATGGTGTCGAGGGCGTAGAGGCCGGTGATCGTGGGCATGAGCAGCAGCGAGACGATCGCCATGGCACCGCCGACGACGATCGTCGAGGTGCGGTTGCCCAGGCGGAACTTGTCGCGCAGGGCCTGAATCGGCACCTGCACGATCGAGATCAGCGAGGTCAGTCCCGCGAACACGAGGCAGGCGAAGAAGACGAAGCCGAAGATCGGACCGCCGGGCATCTCGGAGATCAGCGTCGGGAAGCCGACGAAGGCCAGTCCGATGCCGTCGGCTGCGACATCGCCGACCTCGACCCCCTGCGCCGTGGCCATGAAGCCCAGGGCCGCGAAGATGCCGATGCCGGCGAGGATCTCGAATGCGGAGTTCGAGAAGCCGACGACGAGGCCGGCGCCGGTGAGGTTCGTCTTCTTCTTCAGATACGACGCGTAGGTGATCATGATGCCGAAGGCGATCGACAGGGAGAAGAAGATCTGCCCGTAGGCCGCGATCCACACCGAGGGATCGCCCAGTGCTGCGAAGTCCGGGGTGAACAGCGCATTGAGTCCCTCGGCGGCTCCGGGCAGGAACAGCGCCCGGATGACCAGGGCGAGGAAGAGGACGATGAGCAGCGGAATGAAGATCTTCGAGAAACCGGCGATGCCGTTCTGCACGCCCATGAGGAGGACGCCGAGGACGATGATCCAGACGATGATGAGCGGGATGAGCACGCCGGGCACGAACTCGAAGGAGATGCCCGGATCGCCCATCTTGAGGTACTCGCCGAAGAAGAACCCTTCGGCATCGTCTCCCCAGGCCTCCCCGAGCGAGAAGAACATGTACGAACCGGCCCAGCCGACGATCGCGGCGTAGTAGATGCCGATGATGATCGCCACGCCGGTGGCGAACCAGCCGATGGGCTCGGCCGCCTTGTGGGTCATCCGGTAGGACAGCGGGGCCGAACCCCGTGACCGGTGCCCCATCGCGTAGTAGAAGAACAGCAGCGGGATGCCCGCCGACAGCAGTGCGACGAGGTAGGGGATGATGAAGGCGCCGCCTCCGTTGTCGTATGTGACATAGGGGAAGCGCCAGATGTTGCCGAGGCCGACCGCCGAGCCGATGGCCGCGAAGATGAACGCGGATCGGGAGACGAAGACCTCCCTCTGGGGTGATGACTTGATCGACATGATGTCCTTTCCTGACCGGCCGCGATCTCTCGCGACCGAGCTCCGCCCGTGCCGAATCGACCGCGAGGCGGCACGGACTGATGTGAGGACCGAAATGCGACAAAGGCCCTCACTTCGGTCTTCATTGCTTGCTTCCACTTTACTGTGAATCCTCTGTGCAGTGTGCGGTGCATCACGTGAGGTGCATAACAGTCTGATATCGAATGCGCGGAAACGGGGATTCCGGCCCGGCCCGGTAGACTGAGCGACGTGACTATCTCGCTCTACAACACCGCCAGCCGCACGACCGAAGAACTGCGACCCGTCCATGACGGTCAGGTGGGGATCTACGTCTGCGGTGCCACGGTGCAGGGGCAGCCGCACATCGGTCATCTGCGCTCGGCCTCGGTCTTCGACACCCTGCGTCGCTGGCTGCTCTACAGCGGCTATCGGGTGACGATGATCCGCAATGTCACCGACATCGACGACAAGATCCTGACGAAGTCCGTGGAGGAGGGCCGGGAGTGGTTCGCCCACGCCTACAAGTACGAACGCGCCTTCACCGCCGCCTATGAAGCCCTCGACGTGCTCCCGCCGAGCAGCGAGCCGCGCGCGACCGGGCACATCACGGAGATGATCGAGCTCATCTCCCGCCTCATCGAGGCCGGTCACGCCTATCCCGCTCTCGACGGCAGCGCCGACGTCTACTTCGACGCCGCCTCGTGGGCCGACTACGGTCAGCTGACGAACCAGCGCCTCGAGGACATGGAGCTGTCCGAGGGGGCCGAGCTGCGGGGCAAGAAGGACGCCCGGGACTTCGCGCTGTGGAAGGCGCACAAGCCCGAGGAGCCGATCACCGCCTCCTGGCCCTCGCCGTGGGGTCGGGGACGGCCGGGCTGGCACATCGAATGCTCGGCCATGTCGACGAAGTACCTGGGCGCGAACTTCGACATCCACGGCGGCGGACTCGACCTGCGCTTCCCCCACCATGAGAACGAGCTCGCCCAGTCACGGGCGGCCGGTGATGCCTTCGCGAACATCTGGATGCACTCCGGCCTGCTCAACGTCGGCGGAGACAAGATGTCGAAGTCACTGGGCAACTCGGTGTTCGCCTCGGACCTCTTCGCCCGCTTCAGCCCCTTGGCCGTGCGCTACTTCCTCACGGGAGCCGGCTACCGGTCGACTCTCGACTTCTCCGACGAAGCGATGGAGCGGTCCGAGTCGTCCCTGGAGAGGCTGACGAACTTCCTCCAGCGCGCTCGCCAGTCACTCGGTGACAACGCCCCGGCACTGCCGGACGTGCGCGACGGCTACGCCGGTCGCAGCCTCGATGTGCCCGTCGAATTCGCCGCCGCACTCGACGACGACCTCGGCGTGCCCCGTGCACTGTCCGTGGTCTTCGCCTCCGTCACCGAGGGTGCGAAGCTGCTCGACTCGGGAACCGATTCCCAGCAGCTGGCGAGGATCGTCGCCGAGGTGGAGCTCATGCTCGACATCCTCGGGGTCAATCCCAGCGCCGAAGCATGGGCGGTCACGGCCTCGGACGCGAAGGCGGAGTCGGCGCTCGAGGCCCTCATCGCCACCATGGCCGAACGGCGGGCCGAGGCGAAGGCGGTCAAGGACTTCGCCACCGCCGACTCCATCCGCGATGAGCTCGCCGCGGCCGGGGTCGTCATCGAGGACACGGCCGACGGATACCGCTACCACCTCGGCGAGGGCTGAGGACTCGAACGTCGGTCGCGGGCACGAGCCTGCGACCCCCAACGCATCCCAAAGGAATCACATGGCTTCCAACTCCCGCTCCGGCGGTTCGAAGAAGGGCCCGACCAAGGGCTCGGGCGGCAAGAACAGGCGCAGCCTGCGCGGCAAGGGCCCCACGCCCAAGGCCGAGGACCGCGTCTACCACAAGGCCTACAGGGCCGCGCAGAACCGGAAGAACCAGAACGCCTCGGCGCAGGCGAAGCGGAAGAAGAGAGAGCACGGGCCGAACATGGTCGCCGGGCGCAATTCGGTGCTCGAGGCCCTGCGCGAAGGCGTACCGGCCACCACGATGTACGTGGCCGGTCGCATCGACTCCGATGACCGCGTCCGCGAATCCATCACCTTGGCCGCCCAGCGCGGCATCTCGATGCTCGAGGCGAGCAGGCCCGACCTCGACCGACTCACCGACGACGCGATCCACCAGGGCATCGCTCTGCAGATCCCGCCGTACGAGTACGCGGCGCCGTCCGATCTGCTCGAACACGCCGCCGACCGGGCCGAGACGCCGCTGCTGGTCGCCCTCGACGGGATCACCGATCCGCGCAACCTCGGCGCGATCGTGCGCTCGACGGCGGCCTTCGGCGGTCACGGGGTGATCATCCCCGAACGTCGCGCCGCCTCGATGACGGCCGCCGCGTGGAAGACCTCGGCCGGTGCCGCCTCACGGATCCGCGTCGCCCAGGTCGTCAACCTGGCCCGAGCCATCGACGAGCTGAAGAAGCAGAATGTCTTCGTCGTCGGCCTCGACACGGCAGGCGAGGTCGACCTGCCCGAGCTGACGTTCAGCCGCGACCCGCTGTGCATCGTCGTCGGTTCCGAGGGCAAGGGGCTGTCCCGTCTGATCTCGGAGAAGTGCGACCAGATCGTGTCGATCCCGATCGCGGCGAGCACCGAGTCGCTCAACGCCGGCATCGCCGCGGCCGTATCCCTCTACGAGGTCGCTCGCGCCCGCCGCTTCTGAAGCTGTCAGCGGCCCTGCCGCCTCACGCGAGGCGACAGGGCCGCTGCTGCATAGGTGCGCCGTGGG
This sequence comes from Brevibacterium sp. SMBL_HHYL_HB1, assembly GCF_018208375.1. Lineage (NCBI taxonomy): Bacteria > Bacillati > Actinomycetota > Actinomycetes > Micrococcales > Brevibacteriaceae > Brevibacterium > Brevibacterium sp. SMBL_HHYL_HB1. The sequence goes on from NZ_CP062936.1 coordinate 98,135, forward strand.
GTACGGGGCACCGGCGGGCGGCTCAGGCGTCGACGCTGGTGCGGTAGTCGGACTCGCTGAGTGCGCCGACGACCGAGTGGCGGCGGCTGTAGGCGAAGTAGACGAGAGCGCCGACGGCCATCCACGCGCCGAAGACCGCCCAAGTGGTTCCGCCGAGGTTGATCATGAGGAACGCGCAGGCCAGCGCTCCGAGGGCCGGGACGACCGGGCCGAATGGCACCTTGAAGGAGCGTTCGAGATCGGGGCGCTTGAAGCGCAGGTAGATGACGGCGAGATTGACGAGGAAGAAGGCGAAGAGCGTGCCGATGCTCGTCGCGTCGGCGAGCTCTCCCAGCGGGATGAGGGCCGCAGTCATCGCCACCAGACCGCCGATGATGAGGGTCCCGGCCAGGGGAGTGCCGGTGCGTCGGGACACGAGGCCGAAGATCTTCGGCACCATGCCGTCGCGCGACATCGTCAGCAGGATCCGCGACTGTCCGTAGAGGACGGTGATGACCACGGAGAAGATCGCGAGCACCGCGGCCACGGCGAAGAGGAGGACGGCGAGGTTCGAACCGGTGATCTCCTCGACGATCTGGACCAGCGGAGCCTGAGCGGTCTCGAACCACTGCCACCTCCGTGCGCCGATCGCGGTCACGGCCACGAGCACGTACATCGAGGTCACGATCAGCATCGAGAGGATGATCGCCCGCGGCAGGTCGCGGCGGGGGTTCTTCGCCTCCTCGCCGGCAGTCGAGGCGGCGTCGAAGCCGATATAGGAGAAGAACACGCTCGAGGCTGCCGCCGTGACCCCGGCCGCGCCCATCGGCATCATCGGGGCGAAGTTGCCGGCCTTGAACGCGGTGAAGGCGACGACGGCGAAGAAGACGAGGATGCCGAGCTTGACGAACACGAGGATGGTGTTGGCCACGCCCGATTCCCAGGCCCCGCGCATGAGCAGCACGGTCGCCAGCGCCACGACGATGAGGGCCGAGAGGTTGATGACCCCGCCCGGGTTCTCCGCCAGTCCCGGGCCGGTGGTCAGGGACGCGGGCAGTTCGAGGCCGAAGACGCGCAGGGTCTCATTGACGTAGTCGGCGGCCCCGACGGCGACCGCGGCGACGGAGACGGCGTATTCGAGCACGAGGCACCAGCCGCACACCCACGCCACACCTTCGCCGAGGGTGGCGTAGGAATACGAATAGCTCGACCCGGACACCGGCACCATACCGGCCATCTCGGCATAGCTGACCGCCGAGAGCAGGGCGGTGACACCGGCGAGGACGAAGGCCAGCCACACCGCCGGACCGGCGACCGGCACGGCCTCGCCGAGGATGACGAGGATTCCCGTGCCCAGGGTGGCGCCGACGCTGATCATCGTCAGCTGGAAGACGCCGAAGGTCCTGCGCAGACCGTTCGCGTGCCCTGTCTGCATGTCCGCGGCCATGGAGCTGATCGACTTCCGTCTCCCCAGCTGTCGGATCACTCCGGTGGAGGCTGACGGTGGGGTGGACGGGGTGTGCGAATCGGTCATATGAATATTCTTGCATAGTCGTGAATATGTTCTCGGCCGGGAGTGCCGCGTTCCCGGGCGAGGGCGGTTGTCAGCGTCGCAGATCTCACACCCTGGGCGCTCGAGGGCTCAGACCTCGGGAGTGAACCGACCGTCGTGCGCCATCCAGCCGCCGTCGACGAGCTGCGAATGGCCGGTGACATAGCTCGAGGCGTCCGAGGCCAGGAACAGGACGGGGCCGGCGATCTCGTGCAGGCGGCCCCACCGGCCCAGGGCGGTCTTGTCCGCATAGGCGCCCCACCACTTCTCGTCGGCCTTGATCTGCTGAGTCAGCGGGGTGTCGAAGGGGCCGGGCAGGATCGCGTTGACCCGCACACCCCGGTCGCCGAGCTCGCTGGCCAGGGTCTTCGTCAGCTGCACGACTCCGGCCTTGGCCGCCGCATAGAGTCCCTGCCCGGGCTCGATCGCCAGGGCCCGGAACGAGGCGTAGGTGACGATCGAACCGCGCCCCCGGCCGGCCATCTCGCGGCCGAAACCGCGCATCAGCCGGTAGGTGCCCTTGAGATTGAGGTCGATCACCCGATCGAACTCCTCGTCGCTGGTCGAGACCAGGCGCTTGCGCACATTCGCCCCCGGGGTGACCACGAGGACCTCGGCCTCGGCCCAGGCGGTGACGAGGGCCTCGACGGAAGCCGTGTCCGTGATGTCGACCTCGGCGGGCTGGGCCGATCCGGCACCCCGGCCGGCGATCAGTGAGGCGGTGTCGTCGGCGCCGGAGAGATTGAGGTCGGCGGCGATGACGTGGGCACCGGCATCGGCGAGTCCGATCGCACTGGCCTGACCCAGCCCGGAGCCGGCTCCGACGACGACGGCGGTGCGTCCGCTGAGGTCGAACAGACTCGGCAGCGTGGGGTTGTGCTCATTCGTGGGCATCGTCTCGTTCGTCGTCATCGGGATCCTTCCGTGGGGGTCGGTGCGGGGCGGGGCAGCCTCGGCGAGGTCTCAGAACTGTTCGCTGTCGACATAGCGGATCTCGTCGGGCAGGTTCGCCAGGTAGTCGACGATGAAGTAGGCGATGGCCTCCATGATCGGGATGTCACGCTGTCGGGCCCTGGCCATGGTGCGCCGATGCTCGGCGAACTCGTAGAAGATCTGCCCGGGCTCGAGTTTGCGCGTGAGGTTCTCCGGAATCGCCTGGATGAGCGGTTTGTAGACTTCCTCGAGCCACCGGCGGGCGGCCTGGGACTCGTCGAGGTCGTCGACATCGGTCAGCGCCGGGTCCGAACGGAACGAGTCGAGGTCGTTGAGCATCGCCCTGGCCTGATTCTCATTCGCCCCGATGCCGGTCAGGCGCAGCAGGCGCCGGGAGTGGTGGTTGGGTTCGACGACCTTCGGCTCGACGAGCAGGCTGATCCCGTCGAGGTCGGTCGTCACGGTCAGCTCACCGAGGTCGAAGCCGAGGTCGTTGAGGCGGCGGATGCGCTCGTCGATGCGCCAGCGCTCATTGACGCTGAACTCCTCGACCCGGGTCAGCTCCGTCCACAGGGCGCTGTAGGACTCGCACAGCCGCTGACCGGCCTCCATCGGATCGGTCTCGGGGTCGACGAGGCCGGCGGCCTGCAGATCGAGGAAGTCCCCGGCGATGTTCATCCGCGCGATCCGCAGATCCATGTTCCGCTGACCGTCGGAGAGCTGATCGTGCAGCTCCCCGGTCTCCGCGTCGACGACATAGGCGGCGTAGGCGTCGGCGTCGCGGCGGAAGAGCGTGTTCGACAGCGAGACATCGCCCCAGTAGAACCCGACGAGGTGGAGCCGGGCCAGGAGCACGGCCAGGGCGTCGACGAGCCTGCCGCCGGTGTCCCGGGCGAGGTCGCGGGAGAACAGCGCGCGATAGGGCAGGGAGAATTCGAGGTAGGCGGTGATCAGCGCGCCGCTGAGCTTCTCACCGGTGGCGGATCTGCGGCCGCTGACAAAGGCCCGCGGCTCGACGAGGGGGACGTCGAGGTTGCCGAGCGCGCCGAGGATGTCGAACTCGCGCAGCGCCTGCCGGTCATCGGTCTCCTTGATGGCGAGGACCTCGTCGCCGATCTCGACATAGCGCACGACGTGGCGGGAGATGCCGCGGGGCAGACCGCCGAGCAGCGTTTCCGGCCACTCGTCGAGCGGCAGGTGCCAGGGCAGTTCGGCCAATGCACGGCGATCGGCATGGCGAACCGTGTGGATCTCGGGTGTCGGCGTCTCCGACACGGCTCAGGAATCCGAGTCGGGAACCGAGGCCACGAGCGCCTCGGCGAGTTCCGGTTTCTCGACTCCGATGAGCCGACCGCGGTCGAGGAGCGCGATCCGGTCGCCGAGGACCTTCGCGTCCTCGAGATCGGAGGTGGCGTAGATGGTGGTCAGCTCGAACTCCTGCTGCAGGTCCTTGATCAGCGACAGGGTCTCGGCCTGCTGTTCGGGCACGAGGTTGACCACGGGCTCGTCCATGATCAGCACCTTCGGTTTGCGCACGACGGCTCTGGCCAGCGCCACGGTCTGCCGCTGCAGCCGGGTGAGGTCGCCGGGCACCGAGTCGAGGACCTCGGCCATCCCGATCTTGTCCATCACGGTCTCGACCCGCTCCCTGATCTCCTCGGCCGGGAGGCCGTCGACGCGGAGGGCGAAGCCGAGGTTGTCGCGCACGCTCATGTGCGGGTAGAGGGCGTAGCTCTCGAGCGCCAGAGTCACGTCACGATCGTTGACGGCGGCATGGGTGATGTCGTCGCCGTCGATGAGAATGGTCCCGGTCTTCGGGGTCTCGAGGCCGTGGAGCATCCTCAGGATCGTCGACTTGCCGGATCCGGACGGGCCGTAGAGGACGAGGAACTCTCCGGTGTCGACGAAGAGGTTGAAGGGGTGCACGGATTCGGATGTCGTGTTCTCGTAGACATGACTGAGGCCATTCAACGACACCGTTGACATGTGTCCTCCTCTGAGTAACTCGGTGAGCAGCTGGTCGTCGGTGACCTGGCGGGGATGCTCAGTCCCTCTCATCCTACGGGGTGGACCGGTTCGGTGCAGACAGATTTCGACAAAGCGTAGAGTGATTCTCAGCACGATGACAGTGCACCGATGCACACACCAGCCGAAAGTAGACTGACGCATATGAAGGTCACGCTCGACGAGGTCGCCGCCCGGGCCGGAGTGTCCCTGGCCACGGTCTCGCGCGTCCTCGGCCGGCGCGGCGCGGTCGCCGACGCGACGCGGACGAAGGTCCTCGAAGCGATGAGCGAGCTCGGCTATTCGCGCTCGACGCTGCTCCAGGACGCGCCGAGGCGGCTCGTGGCCGTCAGCGCCCCCGGCAATCCCGAGCACTGGCAGGTCCAGGTCTGCACCCGCGTGTCCAAGGCCCTGCAGGATCACGATCTGCTCGTGACCCGTCCGCTGGTCGAAACCGATCCCGAGCCGCTGCAGGTCGCGATCGAGGCCGGGGCCATCGCGCTGGTGACACCGACGCTGACGAGCCTGGACACCGACATTCCCTGCATCCGCGTCGATGAGCAGTCCGCGGCCACTCTCGACGAACCCGGCGGGCAGGCGGTCGGGGGAGCACCCGTGTCGAGTGCCACTGCGGGGGAGTCGGGACCTGCGACCGGGCCGGGCAGCGCCGATATCATCGCGGCCCGGCTCGACCTCGGCGGCGGGATGACCACGGCCTTCGAGCACCTGCGCGCGATCGGGCACCGGCGGATCGGCCTGATCTGCAACGACAGCGGCGAATTGGCCGTGCAGCTGATCCGCCGCTTCCTCGCCGAACATCCGGCCCGCAATCTCGGGCTTCGCCTCGAGGACTGGATCGCGCAGGTGCCGAAGTCGTTCTCGGGCGGGTCCCGGGCGGTGCTCGAGCTCAAGGACGCCACCTGCACCGCGGTCATCGTGCAGTCGGCGCTGCAGCTGCATGGGGCCCTGCACGGTCTGCGCAACCGCTATCTGCAGGTGCCGCGGGACATGTCGATCGTCGGCTTCGGCGATTCGCCGACGATGAAGTTCACGGGTCCGCCGGCCACGGTGCTCGGACTCGACATCGAGGGGCTGTCGAATGCGCTGGTCGCAGCCACGCTGACGACTCTGCGCATCTCGACGACGGGACTGCCGACGGTGCCGCCGGTGTTCCGTCCCCGACTCATCGCCCGCACCTCGACGACGGCGGCGAGGCGATGAGCGAAGGCAAGGGCCAGGTGCCCGGCGGGCAGTCGCCGCCGGAGCACCGGCATGTGCGGCTGGCGGAGATCGCCGGCACGGCCGGAGTGTCGAAGGCCACCGCCTCCCGGGCGCTGCGCGATCCCGAATCGGTCTCAGCGGCGTCCCGGGCGAAGGTGCAGCAGGCCCTGGCCATCCTCGGCGCCGCCGGCCACAGCACGGGCCCCGGCCGGTCCGGGCGGCCGCCGACGCCGGAGGACGGAGGCGGGTCGCCGATGATCGCGCTGATCAAACCCGCCGTGTCGGCCGGCAACGTCGACCCGTATTCGCGGCTGGCGGAGATCCTGACGAACCGGATGTTCGGTCTGCGCATCGCCGTCGTCCACATCGAAGCCATCGCCGAGCGCAATGCGATCCTGGCCGAGACGCTCCTCGGCGCCGAGCACGGCGGGCCCACGGTCGCCGGTGCCGTCGTCGTCGGCGGAGGAGCGGCCGGGGAGCTGGCCGGGATGCTCGCCGCACGCGGGCTGCCGCTCATCCGGATCTCCAATGCCCGCCACGACGACGGGATCCCGCGCATCTACCTCGACGCCACCGGCGGCATCGACACCGCCGTCGCCCATCTCGTCCACCTCGGGCATCGCCGCATCGGTCTCGCGGTGCTGCGCGATTCGGCGGCACCGGCGCGCATCGCCGGGTTCCGCCGCTCGATGGCCGGCATCCTCCACATCCCCGCGACCCGCGATCAGGCTCCCGTCGTCGAGGCGGCCGGGGGTGCGATGGCCGGGGTTGCGGCTGCCGAGGAGCTCATCGACCTGCGCTGCACGGCCGTCATCGCCTGCGCCCCCGCGCTGTCCTTCGGCCTGCTCGAGGCCGCCCAACGGCTGCGCCTCGATGTGCCCCGGGACCTGTCGCTGCTCACGGTCGGCGACGTGCCCGATGCCGATGTCGTCGAGCCGCCGCTGTCGCAGGTCGTCTACGACTGGGCGATGGTCGCGCAGTCGGCGATCGATGAGATCCGGGCGATGATCGCCTCCGGGGAGTCGGGAGCGCACGTGGACTACACGGTCGATCCCGATCTCGTGCTGCGCTCCAGCTCGGTTCCCCCGCAGCGTCGCTGACGAGTCAAGGGCCGCTGCAGCGTCGCTGACGAGTCAAGGGCCGCTGCAGCGGCGGGGGCGGCTCGAGTCCGAGGTCGCCGGCGAGAGCAGGGCTGCGGCCGTCGCGGGAGCCGGCTCAGGCGCGATCTCGGTCGAGGTGCTCGGCGCGGGCCGCGGACAGCCGCTCGAGCAGGAGCGCGACGGCCGCGGGGTCGGCGATCCGGCACTGCGCACGCGTCGGGGCGCGCCCGACCTTCACCGACAGCCCCGCGGAGAGCGAGGGCTCGGCGGCGTTCGGGTCGCTGAGCTGCTCGAGGGCGGCGAAGGCGTCCTCGTCGGTGACGTCGTCGCCGAAGTACGCCATCGCGGTGGGCTGCTCGGCTCGGGCCAGCAGCCGCAGACCGTCGCCCTTCGTCGCCTGCTTGACCGCGAGTTCGGTGATGTCGTGGCCTTCGATGACGCGGATGTCGGGATAGTCCGCGGACACCGCAGCGGCGTGATCGTGCAGGGTCGCGGCGAGTTCGGGGTCGAGGCCGCGGGTGTGGACGGTTCGCGAATACGGTTTGGCCTCGACGCGGACACCGGAGAATCCGTCCCGGTCCGACAGCGTGTGCTCGAAGTCGACGATGTGGGCGTCGATGGCAGCGAGCATGCGAGCCTCCTCGACCGTGAGGTCCGGGTCCGGGTCCGGGGCGGCCGCGGCGCCGGCGCCGAGTTCGGCCCCGGCATCGAGTTCGGCCCCGGTGCCGAGTTCGGCTTTCGCACCGAGTTCGGCTTCGGCGCCGTGGGAGCCGATCAGCCACACCGTCTCCGGGACCGCGCTCAGTCGACGCAGGGTCGCGATATCGCGACCGGAGACCAGAGCCACCCGGGTGCGCGGCAGCCGCGCCAGCACGTCGATGGCCGCGGCCGAGTCCGGGTCCATCCGGGAAGTCTGCGGGTCGTCCTGCAGAGGTGCGAGCACTCCGTCGAAATCGAGGGCGATGAGCAGGGAATCGGCGGTGATGAGCTCGCGCAGGTCCACCTCGGCGGGGGTCGTCAGGACAGGGGAGAGCTCGGTCGGTCGTCTCGTCACTCTGCGGCTCCTAGCGGGCGGTGGAGATATCGGCGGCCCAGCCGGCCTCTTCGGGCTGGTGGGCGCGATCGGACGGGGCCGCCGGAGAATCCGCGGCCGCAGCGGTCCGCCGCTTCGGCACCACCGGACCGTCGGGGACGATGGCCTCGGGATTGTGCTTGATGTGGGTGAGTTCGGCGAGGAAGTTCTCGGACCACAGGCTCACGGTGTCCGTGGTGACCTTCTTGCGCAGCTGCCGCATCCGCCTCCTCCGCGTCCGCTCGTCCATCTCCACGGCCTCGAGGATGCCCGCCTTGAGATTGCCGATGTCGTGCGGGTTGATCATCACCGCGCCCTTGAGCTGTTCGGCGGCGCCGGTGAACTCGGAGAGCACGAGCGCTCCGTCGTCGTTCTTCCGGCATGCCACGTACTCCTTGGCCACGAGGTTCATTCCGTCGCGCAGAGCGGTCACGAGCATGACATCGGCGGCGAGGAAGAACGCCGTCATCTCATCGCGCGGATAGGAGTGGTGGAGGTAGCGCACGGGGATCGAGCCGACGTCGACCTGCTCACCGTTGATCCGGCCGACGGCGAGCTCGACATCGTGGCGGATGATCTTGTACTGCTCGAGTCGCTCGCGGGAGGGGGTCGCGATCTGGATGAGCACGACGTCCTCGACATTCAGACGCCCCTCGGCCAGCAGTTCGCCGTAGGCCTTGAGCCGGTGCCGGATGCCCTTCGTGTAGTCCATTCGGTCGACGCCGAGCATGACGATCTTCGGATTGCCGACATCCTCCCGGATCTGCCGGGCCCGCTCGATGATGTCGGGATCCTCGGCGAGCCGCTCGAGATAGGCGGTGTCGATGGAGATCGGGAACGCCTCGGCGCGGACCACATGCGCCGGCAACGACTTCCCGGCCGGGACGGTGACCGTCGGACCCTTCGTCGTGAAGCCCAGCCGACCGCGGACCGCGCGGCGGAAGTTCGCCGCGTCGGCCGGGCGCTGGAAGCCGACGAGATCGGCGCCGAGGAGTCCGCGGAGGATCTCATCGCGCCACGGCAGCTGGGCGAAGAGCTCATAGGGCGGGAACGGGATGTGGTTGAAGAAGCCGATCGACACATCGGGTCGCAGCCGGCGCACCATGAGCGGGACCAGCTGCAGCTGGTAGTCGTGGACCCACACCGTCGCGGACTTCGCGGCCACCTCGGCGACCTTCGCCGCGAAGCGCTCGTTGACCCGCACATACGCGTCCCACCAGGTGCGATGGTATTCGGGCGGAACGATGACGTCGTGGTACAGAGGCCACAGTGTGGCGTTGGAGAACCCTTCGTAGTACCTGTGCACATCCTCACTGGTCAGGGTCACGGGAGTCAGGTGCATGCCATCGATGCTGAAGGGCTCGAAGTCCTCATCGGCGACCCCGGTCCAGCCGATCCACGCCCCCTCCTGCGACTTCATCACCGGAGCCACTGCGGTGACCAAACCCCCAGGTGAGGTACGCCATTCACCGTTCTCGCCGTCGGGATCGCGGTCCACTGGAAGACGGTTGGCCACGACGACGAAATCACTGTCGCCGAAATGGGTTCCATTGCTGGGCTCGGCAGGGTTGACGATGCTCATCTGCGCCTCCTCCTGTGTCAGTCCTTGGAATGAACTTTACTCGCTCGACTAGGCTTGGCCAGGTGATGGATCAGGAACTGGGAGGCTACCGCCTCATCGAGGAGCTCGGCTCGGGCGGCATGGGCGTCGTCTACCTCGGTGTCGACGGCGGAAACAACCCGGTTGCGGTCAAGGTCCTCCACCCCCATATCGCCAATGACGAGACCGCGCGCAGGCGTCTGGCCCGGGAGACGCGGACGCTGCGGCGGATCCGGCATCCCCGCATCGCCGAGGTGCTCGACGCCGAGCTCGACGCCGCGCAGCCGTTCATCATCACCGAGTTCGTCGACGGCCAGACCCTGTCCGATGACGTCCGCGACAACGGTCCCTTCGCCGAGGACGAGCTCGTCCACTTCGGCCACGCCCTCCTCGACGCGCTGGGTGCCGTCCATGAGGCCGGCGTCATCCACCGTGACCTCAAGCCCGCGAACGTGATGATCATGGACGGCGAACCCATGGTCATCGACTTCGGCATCGCCCAGGTCGCCGACGAGGTGCGGGTGACCGCGACCGGACTCGTCATGGGCACGCCCGGGTACCTGTCACCGGAGATCGCCGACGGCAAGAGCTCATCCGAGAAGACCGACTGGTGGGGCTGGGCCGCGACCATGGCGTTCGCCGCGACCGGCCGCAACCCGTACGGAACCGGACCTCTGGAGGCGGTGCTCGGGCGGGTCGCCATGGGCAAGTTCGATCTCGACGGGGCGCCGCGGAACTTCGTGCCGCTCATCGGCGCCTGCCTCGATCCGAAACCGGAGCGCCGCCCCTCAGGACAGATGATCCTCGACGCACTCGTCGACATCGAGTCCGGGCGGATGCCGCAGCTCGGTGCGGGATCGAATCGAGGCGGGGTCGACCGCTCGCCGAGCGGAACCGCTGTCATGCCCGCCGTCGACGACGACGGTGTCGGCCGAGGCGGGGCCGCAGGAGGTGCCGCGCTCGGCGGGGCCGCCTTGGGAGGAGCGGCCGGAGCCGCGGCGGGATACGGAGCCGCGGCGGGATACGGTGCCGCCGGTTATCCGGGCGCGGACGGGCCGATGGGCGCAGCCCCGCAGTACCCGGGCTCCAGTCGCCCGACCAATCACAGCGGTGCGGGTCATTTCGCCGGCTCCGGGCCTGCTCACGGGCAGGCGCCACAGGGGGGTGCGTCTCCGGTCGGAAACCCCCAGGGAAACATCCAGGCCGGTCCGGGATCCCCGCTGGCCGGGGCCGATCTGGGGCGGTCGGGATTCGTCCAGCCCGGCTCCGGGCAGGGCTTCGTCGATCACAGCGGTCGGCTCGTCCGGCCCGGCGATCAGGGGCCCTGGCAGGCCCAGGGCGGGCCCAGCGGCCAGATCGCGCAGCCGGGCAGCCAGGCGATGGGCCCGGGCGGCCAGCCCATGGGCCCGGGCGGAGTTCCGGGACAGCCGTGGGCGCCGATGACCTACCGGCGGATCCGCCGCGGCGGCTGGGTCCTGTTCGCCCTGATCGTGATGACCGTGGCGGTGATGCCGCTGAGCCCACTCGTCATCTGCATCATCGCCCTGCTGTGGTCGATCCTGGCACGCACGGGCACCCGCCTGGACCGGAAGGTCCAGCGGTACCGGTTCGAGCGCGGAATGGAATCGGGCGGATTCGGCCGGGCGCTCGCCTCGGCGCCGGGGGCCGTTCTGGCGTCGGCTCTGACCTCGATCGCTTCATTCATCCTGCCGGCGATCGCGGCTGTCGCCACGCTCGTGCTCGTGCGCCTCGACATCGCCGGACTCGTGCCCAGCGGGGGCTCCGAGCAGTGGTCGGTGTGGGCGGCCGGAGCCGCCGGTGCGCTGGTCCTGTGGGTCGGTCCCGGGGCCTCGAGTCTGCGGCACGGGTCACGGCTGCTGGTTTCGGGCGCCACACGCAATCAATTGGGGCGGCTCATCGCGCTGGCGGTGGCCGTGCTGCTCCTCCTGCTCGGCGTCATGGTCATCCAGTCAGGGGCGAGTATGTCCTGGTGGCCGCTGCCGATCAACCCCTTCGACTACCTGCCGGGACCCGTGTAGTTGAACCTTGAATGTTTCTGGGAGTCGGTGCTGTGCTCGTTTCGGTACAGTGGTTCCGTCGGGTCGCGGCAGCCGTCCCGAACCGTCCGGGCCCCCGGCCGCATCGATGTCAGACGATCCAACGTGAGGAACAATGGCGAAGAACAACTCCGCGGACGACAAGCGGAACAGGGCACGTGAGAACGCCCGCCAGATCGCAGCGAATCAGGCGAAGAAGGAGAAGACGGCCAAGACCATCCTGTACGTCGGCATCGCCGTGGTCGTTGTCGTGGTCCTGGCGGTGGTCGGCGTACTCATCTTCCAGCAGAACAAGCCTGCCGTGAGCCCTGAGAACTACGTCGCCGGCGGCCTCACCGTGGGCAAGGACAACACACCCGTCCAGCCGTTGAAGATGCCCGAGGGCGAGGAGTCGGATCTGCCCGCCCCGAGCGAGGCCGGCGCGAATGAGAACGCGGCCACGGTCACCGTCTACATCGACTTCCAGTGCCCCGGCTGCAAGGCCTTCGAGGAGGGCAACTCGTCGATGCTCAAGAAGCTCGCCGATGAGGGAACGATCGTCGTCGACTACAAGCCGGTCTCGTTCCTCGACCGCATGTCCAGCGGCAACGAGTACTCGACCCGGTCGGCCAACCTCGCTGCCTGTGTCGTCGACAGCCAGCCCGAAGTCGCCGTCGACCTGTTCGACGCTCTCTTCGCCCAGCAGCCCGAAGAAGGCGGCGACGGACGCACCGACGCCGAACTGCTCAAGGTCGCCGAGGACGCCGGCGTCGACACCTCGAAGGCCCTCAGCGCCGACCCCAAGCAGACCGTGGAATCCTGCGTGAGCGAGAAGACCTTCGAGAAGTTCGTCGAGCAGTCGAGCCAGAACGCTCTGGACAGCGGCGTCGAAGCCACTCCGTGGGTGCTCATCAACGGTGAGAAGACCGAGAACACCAGCGACTCGCAGGCTCTGGCCACCGAGATCCTCAAGGCAGCCGGAGAGATCAAGGGCTGAGTCGCCCGGGCGCTCGCGGCGCTCGCCTCTGGAGTGGGGCGTTCCGCTTCGAGCTGAGTCGCCCGCCTCGGTGGTGGGCCCTTTGCTTCGAGCTGAGTCGCCCGCCTCGGCGGTTTTGTCGCCGTCGAGGCGGATGGACTACTATCGTGTAGGCGCGGACGCTCTGTCTGCGCACCGCCTCCTTAGCTCAGTTGGTAGAGCACCGCTCTTGTAAAGCGAAGGTCGTCAGTTCGAGTCTGACAGGGGGCTCCAAAATTGCCGAGCCGTCGAGAGCTCGGCCTGCGACGGGGAGCTCGGTTTGCGACCGGAGCTGTCTGTCGTGGACCGAGCTGTCGACATATCTGAGGCGGTACTCCCGAGGCGAGCAGCACCTATCCGTCGACACCGCGCCTGAAGACGAGCATGAGCGAACGCATGCTCAGCACAAAGCCGCCGAAGAGCAGGAAGAAGCCGAAGAACGAGTACAGCCGGATGTCCGTCGTCAGCATCGGGCCCTCCGAGCTGGTGATGAGCATGATCGCACCGACCACGGCGGCACCGGCGAGGACGGCGACGATGAGCTGCTGGAACAGACTGGTGAGGAAGCGGCGGTCGGAGGGGTTCTCGAGCACCCGCATGTTCATCGAGAACCGGCCGTGCTCGAGGTCCTCGGTGATCTTGTTGATCCGCCTCGGCATCCGGTCCATCATCGGCAGCAGCTGCAGGACACGACGCTGCAGCTCCTCGGTGATCTTCGTGCCCTTGAGCTTCGAGCGCACGAGACGGTTGCCCTCCTGCCGGGCCACGGTCACGACATCGAAGCTCGGGTCGATGGTCAGCAGGGCACCCTCGACGGAGGCCATGGCCCGGAAGGCGGCGCTGATCGGCGCGGGCACGGAGAAGCGGTGGGCGAGCACCAGGGTGAACAGATCGTCGAAGAGCTTCTGCCCCTGTGCGGAGCTGCCCCCTCCGCCGTAGCGCAGCAGGAGCGCACCGACGGCGCGTTCGACCTCCCGGTCATCGAGCCCGTCCGGCCGTCCGAGGAGCTCGATGAGGGCATCAGTGGCTCCGGCACTGTCGTTCTGATCGATCGAGTAGAGCATCAGTCCCAAGGACGTCTGCGTGCCCGGGTCGAGGCGGCCGACCGCGCCGAAGTCGAGCAGGCCGAGCGAGCCCTCGGGGGTGATGAAGATGTTTCCGGAGTGCAGGTCGGCATGGAAGGTGCCCTCGCCGATGATCTGCTGGAGCGTGGCCCCGAGCAGGGTGGTCGCCAGGCGGGCGCGTTCGGCGCTGCTGAGCTCCTCGAGCAGCGCCCCTGCCTGCGCGACCGGCTGACCGGGCAGCTTGTCCATGACGAGGAGGCGCTCTCCGCTGAGTTCAGGGTAGCCGTGGGGGACGGTGACATCGAATCTGCCCGACCGCCTCAGCGAGTGCTCGATGCTGGTCATATTGTCCAGTTCGATCCGATAGTCGAGCTCCTCCTCGAGCGAATCCGCGAACCCCCGGGCCAGCGCGTTCACCCCCAGGTTCTTGCCCCACACCGTGGTCTTGTTCAGCCAGGCGGCCAGGCGCAGGATGATGTCGAGGTCCTGGCTGACCTGATTCAGGGCCTTCGGGCGTTGGACCTTGACGATGACCTCGGTGCCGTCGAGCAGGGTGGCCTCGTGCACCTGGGCCACCGAGGCGGCCGCCAGCGGGCGCGGATCGATGCTGGCGAACACCTCGCCGATCGGTCGCCCGAGCCGGTCCGCGATGGCCGGTTCGATGACCGACCAGGGTTCGGGGGTGACCTGGGTCTGGAGGGTCTCGAGCTCACGGATGAATGCGGCCGGGAGGATGTCGCGGCGGGTCGAGAGCATCTGTCCGAGCTTGACGAAGGTCACTCCCGCCTCGGCGAGGGATTCCCTGAGCGCCCGCGCGGTCTTGACCGCCCGTCCCGGTGAGTCCCCGCCGAACCCGCGCAGCTGGGAGCCCAGGCCGTGACGGGTGGCGATGGACAGGACCTGCGCGTAGCGGCGGGCGCGTCGGCGGCGGGACTTCCAGCCGAAGAACAGCGACTGCGGGCTCGGCAGGCTTCCGGTCGGGAACGCGGCTTCGACCATCACCAGGGCGCCGACGCCGAGAGCGAAGATCCACCCGATGGCCAGTGCCGTGAACAGCGCTGCCACGCCCGGGGCGACTTCGAGGCCGCCGTGGTTGTCTCCGGTGCCGGCGCGGTAGAGGTACTGGACGGTGACCGCCATGCCCGCGCTCATGACGAGCCCGACGAAGATCGTGCGCGGCCAGCCCGTGGGCACCCCGACCACGCGGCGGACGACGGTGGCGGCCAGCCAGGACTGGAGGACGAGGAAGACGAGGGAAGCCGTGCTCAGCAGCACGAATCCGCCGATGTCCAAGGCTTCCATCGCTGCCCCTCCTGGTCGGTCGGTGTATCAGTGCGACGTCGAACCGCTCGCGTCCAGCCTAGTCCTTCGGCGGCTTCCCGGAACGTCGGCGCGGGCTGAGGCGGCCCCGGCGACCGGGCAGGTCGATCGCACTGGCCCAGACGAGGATCCAGACCGCGCCGGCGAGGGCGAGCAGTCCGGGGAACAGCACGCCGAAGGGCAGACTCGTCACGGTGATGATGAGCGAGAGCAGAGTCGGACCGCCGAGCTTGCCGCCGTTGTTGAAGATCGCCCAGATGCCGAGGAAGCGCGGGCGGCCGACCGCCGGTGACAGATCGGCCCCGATCGTCATGTTCACTCCCGCGCCCAGCCCGTTGCCGAAGGCCATCACGGCCGCGGCGATGACCATCCCGGACAGCTCCGGCAGGGTGCGCATGATGATGAATCCGGAGCCGAAGATCGTCAGGCAGGCGACGAGGGTCGCGATCCGGCCGAGGTGGTCCTTGATGTAGGCGCCGAGGAACATGACGATGAGCTCGAGTCCCGCGCCGAAGGCGATGACCAGGGAGATCGAGGACTTGTGCAGCCCGATCTCGACGCCCCACAGCTGGATGACCACGGGCTGGGCGGCACGGGCGGCGGCGAGCGTGATGATCGTGATGCCCACGAGGACGACCGATCTCCAGTGCACGTCCAGCGGCGGGCGCCGGTCCCGGCCCGATTTCGGTCCTCGGCCGCCTGCCGCAGCGGGAGGGTGAGCCGCCTCGGCGCGCTGCTGACGGTCGTCGAACCCGGGGATCCTCGCAATGGGCAGGGCCATGATGACGATCGCGGCGATGGCGGCGAGGCCGGCGAGGGCGAACACCGACCAGATGGGGAAGACGAGCATGAGCCCGGCCCCGATCATCGGACCGAGGAGGTTGCCCACCCGCTGAGTGCCGCCGAGCGCGGTCATCGCCTTCGCGAGATCGGCCGCTGGCATCACCTCGGCGACCACGGCCTGTCGGGCCAGGCTCCACACATCCGAGACCGGGCCGAAGACCATGAGTGCGATCGTGTAGACGGCCAGCGAATACGGTGAGTCCCAGATGAAGGCTGTGATGATGGCGCCGAGGACGATGACGGCCGCGGCCGTGGCCACGAACATGGCCCGGAAGTCGCCGAGGCGGTCGATGAGGATCCCGGCCGGCACCGTGGCCGCCAGGGACACGGCGCCCATGATGCCGACGATGGCCGCGGCGAACGCCTGGGTCGAGCCGAGGGAGAGCGCGCCGAGGACGAGGACCGGCATGATCGAGCCCAAGCCGATGGCGAAGAGCAGGAACGGTATGAGGACCGGCCACAGGATGGGTTTGAGCACGCCGTCAGTCTAATCGGCGGCCGAGGCGCTCAGACTGTCTAGACTGTTCCCAGCAATTTTCCCCGTTCCGGCCGAGGAGCCGATGTGAGCAGCGCAGAAGTGAGACCGAACAGATTCCGACTCGTCCCGATGCGCCCGCGCGATCCCGAGGAGAGCGGTCGGGCAGCCAGCTCGCTCGAGCTGTTCTTCGACCTCGTCTTCGTCATCGCCGTGAGCATCGCGGCCACGACCCTGCATGAGACGGTCACCGCCGGCCGCCTCGGTGAGGGGCTGGCCACGTATCTGATGATCTTCTTCGCGATCTGGTGGGCGTGGATGAACTTCACGTGGTTCGCGACCTCGTTCGACACCGATGACTGGCTCTACCGGGTGCTCACGATCGTGCAGATGGGCGGGGTGCTCATCCTCGCCGCCGGGATCGCTCCCGCGTTCTCGGACAAGGACTTCACATTCATCGTCAGCGGATACGTGCTCATGCGCGTGATCATGATCGTGCAGTGGCTGCGCGCGGCCAAGGCCGCTCCTGAGCAGCGGGCGGCGACGATCGCCTACGCCTGCGGGATCGGCCTCGCACAGGTGCTGTGGCTCCTGTGGCTGCTCATCGACGCACCCGTCGCCCAGGCGGCGGCCTTCATCGTCCTCGTCGGCTTGGAGCTCTCGATCCCGATCTTCGCCGAATCCAGGGGAACGACGCCCTGGCACCCCGAGCACATCACCGACCGCTATGGCTGCTTCACGATCATCGTCCTCGGCGAGAGCCTCCTGGCCTCGGCGAACGCGGTGTTCGGGGCGCTGTCCGATGTCGTCGATCTCATTCCGCTCATCTCACTCGGCGTGCTCAGCCTCATCGTCACCGCCGCGATGTGGTGGATCTACTTCTGGCCGCCGCACCACCGCGCGATCTCGGGTCTGCGGGGATCGATCAAGTACGGCTATGGCCACTACTTCATCTTCGCCGCCGCGGGTGCGTTCTCGGCCGGGGTGGGCATCGAGGTCGACTCGCAGCTGGGGCGCAGCGCGCTCGATCCGGTGCTGGCGACCTTCACGGTCTCGGTCCCGATCGCCGTGTTCGTCCTGGGCGTCTGGCTGCTGGCGATCCGGGCCAATGCCGGCGGCGCGGTGAATGCGATCGTTCCGACCGCCTCCGTCCTCGTCCTCCTCGACCCCATCATTCCGGTCCCCACGTTCCTCACGACCTTCTTCATGGTCATCATCGTCATCACCCTCATCGTCTTCTCGCCGAAGGCCACGGACGGCGCTTCCCCGCCGAGGCGGCCGCCGGGTGAGCGGCTTGGCCGCCGGATGAGCGGCCCCGAAGCAGGACACGGAGCGGGCTGAGGGGGCCCGATGCGGGAACGGGACCGTTGCGGGATCGGCCGGTGCGGGAACGGGCCCGACGCGGGATGGGCCGGTGCGGGAACGGGCCCGACGCGGGATGGGCCGGTGCGGGAACGGGGCCGTTGCGGGACCGGGGCCCGGAGCCGGCTGAGGGCGCCGGTCAGAACGGCAGGCCGTGGTAGCGGTCGATGTGGCGCTGCTTGGCGGCGTCGACCCGGCGGGACATCTCGCCGGAATCGACTCGGGGCCGCAGAGCGCGGACGCGGCGGCGTTCGATCAGCCACAGGGCCAGCCGCAGCACGAGCCGGTCGATGCCGGTGACCTCCGTCGTCGTGTCGTGTCCGCTGTCGACGACGAGCTCCCTGGTCACGGTGATCGTGCGTTCGATGATGCGGCGGTGCTCGGCCAGGGGAGGGCGGATGGGGGCGGTGAGCGTGCTCATGACGGGGTTTCCTCTCCATCGATCAGGGGGAAGGCATTGAACTGGATCTGCACCGGACGGGAGCCGGGGTCGCTGCGTCCGCGGTACTTGTCGATGAAGGCCATGGTGGTCTTCTCGTATTCGGCGGCGATCTCGGCCAGCTGCTCCTTGGTCAGGTGCAGATTGCTCGTATCGCTGGCGGAGGCTTCGACCCATTCGAGCGGTATCCGCTTCTCGTCATAGGCGGCGTCGACGAAGTCCTCGAACGCGCGGGACATATTGCGGACGAGCTCTCGGTTGACGTAGTGAGAGGCGGTCCGTGTCGAGGGGTCGAGTTCGCGTTCGGGGCCCGGGACTCGCACGGCGCCGGGAATCCTCTCCCACCACTTCTGCCGACCGCCGCTCTCACCTGCGACCTCACGGATGAGGTGATGACGCGCCAGCTGGCGCAGGTGGTAGCTCGTCGAGCCGGAGGATTCGCCGAGGCGCTTGGCCAGGCTCGTCGCCGTCTGCGGTCCGTGATTCGTCAGCGCATCGTAGATCGCCATCCGCAGGGGATGGGCCAGGCCCTTGAGGGCCGAGGCATCGATCTCGCGCACGCCGTTCGGGGTGATTTCCTCGCTCATGATGCAAAGATACACTTGCAAAGAAAGCTTTGCAAGAGTTTCTTTGCGTCTGTGTCGGCGCGGCCTCTGTCTCGGCGACGAAGGTTCTGCCCTACAAGTTCGCGGTCGAACATGGGACGCTGGAGTCATGAGTGCACACTTCGTCGTTCCGCCCTATCTGCTCGATACGATCGCCGAGCGCGCGACCCAGCGCTTCCCCCGGGCCGCCGCGGCCGCCCGCAACTGCCGGATGTCCGACGACAGCAGCCGGGACCTGCGCCGTGCCGGCCTGCGCTACACCCCTCGCGCCGATCTCGGCAAGAACGAATCCGCTCAGGCGGCACCATCGGCGGTCGGTGCCGCTGCGACCGCCGGGCTCGAGCGTCTCATCCACGATGCCCAGAACACCGAGGTCCTGCCCGGCGAGCTCGTGCGCTCCGAGGGCGACGAACCCGTCGCCGACGAAGCGGTCAATGAGGCCTATGACGGTCTCGGCGCGTCCTACGCCCTGTTCTCCGAGGTCTTCTCACGCGACTCCCTCGACGGTCGGGGAATGCCGCTGATGGCCAGCGTCCACTACGGCACGGACTACGACAACGCGTTCTTCGACGGGCGGCTGATGGTCTTCGGCGACGGCGACGACGAGGTATTCACCGGCTTCACCGGGTCCGTGTCGATCATCGGCCACGAACTGTCCCACGGAGTCATCAACCACACCGCCGATCTCGAGTACTCCGGCCAGCCGGGAGCGCTCAACGAACACTGCGCCGATGTCTTCGGAGCCCTGACCGAGCAGCATGCGGCCGGGCAGAACGCCGAGGACGCCGACTGGCTGATCGGCGCCGGGATCTTCACCGCCGAGGTGACCGGCCGCGCCCTGCGCTCGATGATCGAACCCGGCACCGCCTATGACGACGATGTCCTCGGCAAAGATCCGCAGCCGAGCCACATGGACGACTTCGTCACCACCGAATCCGACAACGGCGGCGTCCACCTCAACTCGGGAATCCCCAACCGTGCGTTCGCGCTCGCCGCCACCGCCGTCGGCGGTCCGTCCTGGGCGAGCTGCGGACCGGTCTGGTACGGGGTGCTCACCGGTGATGCGATCACGACGCGCACCGACTTCGCCGAGTTCGCGGAACTGACCATCGCCGAGGCGGCCGAACAGTTCGGGAGGGGATCCGACGTCCACGACGCCGTCGTCTCCGGGTGGGAGGCCGTGGGGATCTCGCACGGCAGCTCGGGCCGAGGGAATCACGGGAGCAGCTGGTGAGCGACGAAAGGCCCGGGCCCAGGCAGGAGCCCGACCAGGACGGACAGGCGTGCGAACAGGCTGGGCGGTGCGGCGGCACGGACGGCTACGGGCGGGTGGTCGTCGAACGCTCCGGCGGGGTCGGCGGGATGCTCATGGCATGGGAGCTCGACATCGACTCCAGCGCTGACCGCGACGAGCTCGGCCGACAGGTGGCCGAGCTGCCGTGGTCCCAGGCCGACGCCGATGACTCCGCGGCCGCGCGCACCGGCGGGGCCGACAGCGCCGACGGCGGTGGCGGGGCCGATCGCTTCGAGTACCTCATCGAGAGCCGGTACGGCAGGGTCCGCTTCGGTGAGGCGCGAATGCCGCAGGAATGGAAGCGACTCGTCGACGATGTCCGGCACAGTCCCGAAGCGCGAAGACGCCGCCCCGGGCGCGGATGAACCCCGTCGGCGGACCCGAAGCGCGTCGGTGCCTTCGCCGCATGCCTTTAGGCTGGAGCCCATGACCGAGAACAGAACGACTGCGGAGAAGAACGAACGCGATCTCGAAGAGGAGATCCACACGGACCTCAAAGAGACCATGACCTACGGGTCCTACCTCGACCTCGACCGGCTGCTCGGTGCCCAGCACCCCGTCAGCAGGCCCGAGCACCACGACGAGATGCTGTTCATCATCCAACATCAGACCACGGAGCTGTGGTTCCGGCTCGTCATCCATGAACTCCTCGACGCCAGACGACTCATCGCTGAGGACGAGCTGCAGACCTCGCTCAAACGCATCGCACGCGTCAAGCACATCCAGAAGACCCTGACCGAGCAGTGGTCGGTGCTGGCCACGCTGACCCCCAGTGAGTACGTCGGGTTCCGCGACCATCTGGGACGGGCTTCGGGGTTCCAGTCCTGGCAGTACCGGGCCGTGGAGTTCCTGCTGGGCAACAAGAACAGAGCGATGCTTCCCGTCTTCGACGGTGAGCCCGAGGCCCGTGACCGGCTCGAGCAGTATCTCAACGAGCCGAGCATCTACGACGAGTTCCTCGCCTGCCTGGCCCGCCGCGGACTCCCGGTGCCCGCCCGGCTGCTCGATCGCGACTTCAGCGTCGCCCACACCTTCGACGAGGAGCTGCTGGAGACCTTCCGGATCATCTACGAGAACCCGCAGAAGTACTGGCAGGAATACGAAAGCTGCGAAGAGCTGGTCGACCTCGAGGAGAACTTCCAGTTCTGGCGCTTCCGGCACATGCGCACGGTCCAGCGGATCATCGGCATGAAACGCGGCACCGGCGGCTCGAGCGGAGTCGGATTCCTCCAGAAGGCACTCGACCTGACCTTCTTCCCCGAACTCTTCGACATCCGCACCGGCATCGAGAACGGGCCGGGCATCAGCCCCGAGGGCATCTGAAACGGGTCCCACGCCTCTGAACGAGCCCCCAGGCCTCCGGGCAGCGGCACCGCAGCGCAGCAGGCTCGGGCGCACATGCGGACCGCGACCCGCGCGGCACCGTCGCGCATGCGACACAGCAGGCTCGGGCGCGCACCTCAGCCGAGGATGAGCTGTCTGATCCGCGCAGAATACGGGGACTCGGGGTCGATGACATCGGCATGGTCGGCCCCCGGCAGCTCGGTGCGGGCAGCGGGGAAGACGCGGGAGAACCCGATATCGACGATGCCATCGGCATCCCCGTGGATCGACAGCACCTCGACCCGGGCCGGGATGAGTGCCGCCCGCGATCGCGGATCATGACGCAGATAGGCCGTCAGATCGTCCTCGGGAGTCTTGCCCATATAGTCCAGCACCGCTCCGTCGGCGAGGCCGCCTGCCACCTCGCGCAGGAGGTCGGTCACCGGTGCCAGCGGTCGCAGCCGGATCCGCGGTCCCTCCTCGGGCAGGTGACTGGCCCAGCCGAGCACGAGGCAGCCGCCGGCCGAATGCCCGGACACGATGAGGTTCTCCTGCGCCCGCCGACCGAGGCCCCAACCGGGCAGTTCGGCCCGGACCGAGGCGATGGCTGCGGTGACGTCGTCGAGCGCGTGTGGTTGCCCGCCGGCCCGACGATATTCCACGAGGGCCACGAGCACCCCGGACTCGGCCAGGGACACGGCCAGGGGGCGGGCATGGCTGAGGTCCGTGCGGGGACGGAAGTAGCCGCCGTGGACGAAGACCACCGTCGCCGAGGCGGTCGCCGGGTCACCGTAGACCTCGACGAACTGATCGGGGGAGTCGCCGTAGTCATGACGGAACACCGGCACGCCCGCGGCGGTTCCGGCCTCACCCGCAGGCGGTTTCGCGCCGACTGCGGCCAGGCGCGCCCCGGCAGCGGCGAGTGCGCCGATGCGCTCGGCCTCAGTGCTCATGACTGGACGCTCCCGATGCTCCGGTGTCCTCAGCGGTGCCGGCGGCGTCGGCCGCCTCGACGACCTCGGCCGCGTCGGCGCGTTCGACGAGATCGCGGACGCGCGTGAGTTCGGGCAGCTTCGGGTCGAGTCGGTCGCCCGAGGACTCCCCGCGCAGCCGCCGTCCGACCCAGGGCGCCAGGTACTGCTTGGCCCAGCGGGACTCCTCGCTCATGACCTCACGGATCGCACGGGTCGGGCGGGCCGGGACGCCGAAGCCCTCGACCGGCAGGGACTGGCCGCTTTCGAGCGTGGCCAGCGCCTGTTCGGCCACGAGGTGGTGGCCTTTGGGGGAGAGATGGATGCGGTCGTCGGCCCACATCTCACCGGCATAGAGCGAACGCAGCCCCCACAGGTCGACCATATGGCAGCCGTGCCGCTGCGCGATCGACCACAGATGGGCGTTGTAGACGCCGACGCGGGGGCGGACCGCGCGGATGAGCGGCGAACTGAACTCGGTGTCGAAGCCGTTGCACATGAGCACCTCGATGCCGGCCTCGCGCAGCGCGATCACGGCACGTTCGAACTTCCCGGCCAAGGCATCGATATCGGCCTTCGGCCGCAGGCAGTCATTGCCTCCGGCGCAGAGGCTGACCAGATCGGGTCGGATCTCCAGCGCGCGGGGAATCTGTTCGTCGATGATGCGGTCGAGCAGGCGACCGCGGATCGCGAGATTGGCATAGGAGACATCCGGGCTGCCCACAACCGACTCCGTGAGCATGAGAGCCAGACGGTCGGCCCAACCGCGGTAGCGGTCCTCCCCATGCGGATCGGGATCCATCAGCCCCTCGCTGAACGAGTCTCCGACAGCGACGTATGAGGTGATGGTCTCGAGCATCAGGGCTCCTTCTCTCTCTTCGGCGGCTCTCCCAGACTATACTCAGGCGCTGACACGAACCATCTGAGCCGAGACTGCGACAATGGTCGGCAGCGGACTGCCGCGGCCGGCAGACCCGACCGCTCCAACAGGCGGGCCCGACGTCCCAGCCGGCGGATCCGACCGTCCCGGCTGGTAGGCCCGGCTGCAGGACGCGGTGAGGGACGGCGTGGCAATCCGGTCGAAACATCACGTGGCGTAGACTCGTCTGCGCAGCCAGTCGTCGTCGCCGACCACCTCGCTAGGAGCACAATGTACCGTTCGGTTCCGGTCCCCGCACCCACAGATCTCGTGATCACCAACGCACGGATCGTGCCTGTGGCCGATGCGAACGGGAACCGTGCCGAGGCGATCGAATCGGGCTCGCTCATCGTCAGGGACGGCCGCATCGCCGAGCTCGTCACCGGCGCCGTCGAGACTGCGAACCTGGCCCCCGACACCGAGATCATCGACGCCGGCGGACGCTGGGTCCTGCCCGGCTTCATCGAAGCCCACGGCCACCTCGGCGTGCATGAGGACGGTGAGGGCTGGTCGGGAGACGACACGAATGAGATGACCGATCCCAACGGGGCCGGACTGCGCGCGGTCGACGGGATCGACCCCACCGATCTCGGGTTCAAGGACGCGCTGCGCGGGGGAGTCACCTCGGCGCTGATCAAACCCGGATCCGGCAATCCCATCGGCGGACGCACCGCCTTCGTCAAGACCTGGGGCCGGATCGTCGACGAGATGCTCGTGACCGAGGACCTGTCCGTGAAGTCCGCCCTCGGCGAGAACCCGAAGCGCGTCTACGGGGAGAAGTCCACCACCCCCTCGACGAGGATGGGCACCGCGAAGATCGCCCGCGACGCCTTCGTCGACGCCCGGAACTACCAGGCCAAACGCGCCCACGCCGAGGCCGAGGGCACCCCGTTCGACCGTGACCTGGTCAAGGAGACCCTGGCCGACGTCCTCGACGGCAAGCTCGCATGGGACCAGCACTGCCACCGCGCCGACGACATCGCCACGGCCATCCGCCTGGCCGAGGAATTCGGATACCGCCTGGTCATCAACCACGGCACCGAAGGCCATAAGATCGCCGACTACATCGCCGCGAAGGGCATCGACGTCATCCTCGGGCCTCTGATGACCACGCGCTCGAAGGTCGAACTGCGCGATCGCACCCTGGCCACGGCCGCAGTCCTGGCCCAGGCCGGTGTCCGCATCGCCCTGACCACCGACCACCCGGTCATCCCGATCAACTTCCTCATCCACGAGGCGTCGCTGGCCGTCAAGGAGGGCCTCGACCCGATCGTCGCGATCGAGGCCCTGACCATCAACCCGGCCGCGATCTTCGGACTCGAGGACCGTCTCGGCTCCTTGGCCGTCGGCCGCGACGCCGATATCGTCATCTGGTCCACTGACCCGCTCGACCTCGACTCGCGCGCCGAGACGGTCTTCGTCTCCGGCCGCCGGGTCTTCGACTTCGACGCCGAGACAGGAACCGCGGACATCGCCGATCCACACGGCCCGACACTCATCAGCGAGCCGTGAGCGAAGAGAATCTCGAAGACGCCACCACCGCCGAGGTGCCGGTCGAGGAACCGACCGCGTCCGGCCCCGTCCACGGTTCGTCGCCTGCCCCGGAAGCCGCCGGCAACCCGGAGGTCGGGTCCCAGGCACTGCGCGAGATGCTCGAACGCACTCGTCAGCAGCGCCTGGCCGAACTGAGGGAGACTCCGGCCGAAACCCAGCCCGAGGACGTCGCGAAGGCCGCGGCCGCGAAGGCGGCGAAACCCTCACGGCACGGCGGACGGTCGAAGCCGCGCACCGACCACCGCGGCGCCTCTGAGCGGATCGCCCAGCGCGTCGCCCGTCGCACCGTCGGCAAACTCGTCTCGGGCACCACCGCGAACACTCAGCCCGTGCCGATCGTCACCGCGCTCAAGGGCACCCCCTACCAGGCGCCGGTGCAGGCCACCGAACCGAGCGAGGACGAGGCGAGGATGGTCCTCGACCTCGCCGCCGACATCGCGGCGATGACGATGCGCGCAGGCGCCGGCACCCGGGACGTCGAGGTCTCGGTCATCGCCGCCTGCACCGCCTGCGGACTGTCCACCGTCGAGGTGGATCTGACCTCGAACACCCTCGTCGTGCACTATTCGACCTCCGATGGCCGACTGCTGACCGTGATGCGAGTCAACCGCGGCGAGTCCACGCACTATGCGAAGCTGGCCTCGGTGCACAAGCTCGTCACCGACCTCGTCGAGGGGCGCATCGAATTCCACGAGGCACGCAACCGTCTCGACGCGATCCGCTCCCAGCGCCGACCGTTCCCGCAATGGTTCACCACCGGCGCCTGGGGAGTCATGGTCGGCGCCCTCGTCCTGCTGCTCGGGGGAGGACCGGTCGCGGTCCCCCTGGGCATCGTCATGGCCATCCTCATCTTCCAGGTCGGCAAGTTCCTCGGACGCACGCACCTGCCGTCGTTCTTCATCACGGCGCTGCAGGCCGCCTCGGCGACGCTGATCGCCACGATCGCCGGCGACTTCGGCATCATCGCCTCACCGCAGTACCTCGTCGCCGCCGGCATCGTCCTGCTGCTGCCGACGCAATCACTGTATTCGGCCGTTCAGGATGCGCTGACGAACTTCCCGCTCACGGCCGCCGGACGGGTGGTCGGGGTGTTCATGACTCTGGCCGGCATCGTCTCCGGCATCGCGCTGGGCATCGTGTGCGGGCAGGCGATCGGGCTCAGCCATATCGATGTGCTCGTGCCGAAGACGAGTCCCCATGTGGTCACGGCGATCCTGTCGATGGTGGCGGCCGCCGTCGTGTCGATGTCCGGAGCCGTGGCGATGTCGGCCAGGCGGCGCTTCATCCTGCCGGCCGCGCTGGTCGGCCTGGCCTCGCACATCACGATGATGTCGCTGACGCTGCTGCAGATCGACAATGTGCTCGCCAGTCTGCTCGCCTCGACCGTCACCGGGTTCCTGTCGCGGCCGCTGGCCCTGCGCCTCGGTGCGCCGGCCGTCGTGCTCATGATCCCCGGCATCTACACACTGCTGCAGGGACTGTCGATCTTCACCGCCGTCTACCAGATCGCCTCGGAATCCGAGAACGTCTCCTTCGCTGTGGGACTGTCCTCGCTGTTCACCGCGATCCTGGCGAACGCGGCCCTGGCCGTCGGCGCGGTGCTCGGCAGCTATCTGGCGCTGCCGTTGAAGAACCTGAAGAATCTCAAGGGCCGCAGCTCGGCAGAGGAGACCGTCGAATCGGTCCGCAGCGCAGAGTCGACGACGGCCGTGATCGACTCCGTCCAGTCCACCTCCGCGAAGCCCCAGACGGGCGCCTCGGCAGCGAATCCCCAGACGGGCTCTTCGGCCGCGAATCCCCAGTCGGGCTCTTCGGCAGCGAACCCCCAGACGGGCTCTTCGGCCGCGAACCCCCAGACCGGGCCGGGGCAGACGCAGTCCTGAGGTCTCCCACGCCGGCGGCGGGTGCTGGACGCCGGCCTCGGTGCCGGAGTCAGTCCTGCGCGGGCAGGACCCAGTCGATGGGTGCGATACCCTTCTGAGCGAGCAGATCGTTGGTGCGTGAGAACGGGCGGGAGCCGAAGAATCCGCGGCTGGCCGACAGCGGCGAGGGATGCGGGGATTCGATGATGGCCACCTCGGCGACGCCCGACCTCAGCAGGGGAGCGAGACTGCGGGCGTCCCGGCCCCAGAGGATCGCGACCAAGGGCTGATCCCGTTCGATCAGCGCGGTGATCGCCCGCTCCGTGATCTCCTCCCAGCCCTTGCCGCGATGGGAGGCCGGCTGCCCCGGAGCGACAGTCAGGACCCGGTTGAGCAGCATGACTCCCTGCCGCGACCAGGCGCGCAGATCCCCGTGCGCGGCCGGAGGGACGCCGAGGTCGGCCTCGAGCTCCTTGTAGATGTTGCCCAGCGACCTCGGCAGCGGCCTGACATTCGGATCGACGGCGAAGGACAGCCCGATGGGGTGGCCCGGCGTCGGATATGGGTCCTGACCGACGATGAGGACCTTCACCCCAGCCAGCGGCTCGGAGAAGGCGCGGAAGACGGAGCCTCCGGCGGGCAGGTACTCGCGTCCGGCGGCGAGCTCTTCACGGAGGAAATCGCCCACCGCATGGATGCGCTCTTCCACTCCGGTCAGGGCCTGAGCCCAATCGGGGGACATGATCTCGGTCATCGGAGGTCTCGACGTCATGCAGGCGAGTCTAGTGAAGTGCGGACTCGAGTGTGCACATAGCGCAGATCGGGTGTGCACGATCGCCTATCGAACCGGTGTTCTGCCCGCAGACGGCACGCGTTATGCTCGGCCTGAAGGAGTTCATCGTCGAACGAAAGGACCGCAATGTCGGAATTCCCCGAGGCCAAGAACTGGAAGATGCTCATCGGTGGCCAGTGGGTCGGCGCCGCTGACGGTGACACCGCCGACGTCATCACGCCCATCGACCGCAACGTCGTCATCGCCACCGTGCCCAACGGCAAGGAGGCCGACGCCGACCGCGCCGTCCAGGCCGCACGGAATGCCTTCCCCGAATGGGCGGCCCTGCCGTTCAAGGAGCGCCAGAAGAAGCTGGTCGCCTGCGCCGACGCGCTCGACGCCGCCTCCGAGGAGCTGGCCCAGCTGACCGCGATCGACACCGGAAACGCGATCCGCACCCAGGCCCGCCCGGAGACGATCGTCCTGGCCGATCTGTTCCGCTACATGGGCGGCGTCGCCGGTGAGGTCAAGGGCAACACCCTGCCGGCCGGGGACAAGCAGCTGCAGTACACCAAGCGGGAGCCGCTGGGCGTTGTGGCCGGCATCCTGCCGTGGAACTCGCCGCTGATGATCGCGGCCTTCAAGACCCCTGCCGCGCTCGCCGCCGGCAACACCATCGTCCTCAAATGCGCCGAGGACGCTCCGCTGACGATCCTCAAGATGGCCGAGGTCATCGCCGACATCCTGCCTGCCGGCGTGCTCAACGTCGTCACCGGCAAGGGCTCGGTCATCGGTGAGGCGCTCAACGTCCACCCGGACGTCGACAAGGTCTCGTTCACCGGTTCGACCAGCGTCGGCCGGCATGTCGCCGAGGTGGCCGGCGGCCGTCTCGCGCACTCGTCGATGGAGCTCGGAGGCAAGAGCCCGAACATCATCTTCCCGGACTCCAACGACGACGACACCCTCGAGCAGGTGCTGCTGTCGACGCGCTTCGCCCGTCAGGGACAGTCGTGCACCATGGGTTCGCGACTGTTCCTCCACGAGGACATCTACGACGACTTCCTGGGCAAGCTCGTCGACGCCGTATCGAAGATGAAGGTCGGCGACCCACGCGATGAGTCCACCGACATCGGCTGCATCATCAACAAGAAGCAGTACGACCAGGTGGCCAGCTACATCGAGCTCGGCAAGTCGATGGACGGAGTGGAGATCGCCTACGACGGCTCCGACTCCCTCGAAGTCGGCGAGCCCGGCTTCTACCATGCTCCCGTCATCTTCTCGAAGGCGAAGAACGACTGGCAGACCAGCCGTGAGGAGATCTTCGGTCCCGTCCTGTCCGTGATTCCGTGGAAGGACATCGACGAGGTCATCGACATGGCCAACGATTCCGACTTCGGTCTCGCGGCCTTCGTCTTCACCAAGGACGTCGACGCGGCTCTGACCGTGGCCAACCGCATCGAGTCCGGCTGGGTGCAGGTCAACCAGGGCGGCGGACAGCTGGCCGGCCAGTCCTACGGCGGCATGAAGACCTCCGGCTTCGGTCGTGAGGCGTCTCTGGAAGGCATGCTCGAAGGCTTCACCCAGATCAAGCAGGTCAACATCCGCATCCGCTGAGCCGGCGCGAGTTCCCGGGGCTGAGCCGCCTCGGTGCCGGTCCGCGAATCACCCCGTCGCAGCGGTCATCGATCCGATGCCGTGCGGCGGGGTGACACCGTTCTCGGCCGGCGCGCCGCCCGGCCGCGAGCGAGCTCACAGGCCGGGCGGCGCGCCGAAAATTTCGGTCCCGTCGATCGAGCGATAATATAGAAGTCCAGTCATCTCTCGAAGGAGCACACTCTCTATGCCGCCGAACAACGACACCTCAGAACTGAGCGAGCTCGAGGTGGCCGTTCTGGAGTTCGAGCGGCGGTGGTGGAAATACGGCGGTGCCAAGGATCACGCGATCCGTGAGCGCTTCGACATGTCGGCCACCAGCTACTTCCAGATACTGAACTCGCTTCTGGACAACCCTGCAGCTCTGGCCAGCGATCCGATGCTGGTCAAGCGCCTTCGCCGAATCCGCAGCACGCGGCAGAGTGAGCGCGCCCAAGCCCGCGTCTCGAGGTAGACATGACTGACGAATTCGACGAGATCGAGCCCGGCCGGCGCAGCGGCGCCCATCGACAGGAGTCCGCCGCGTCGTCGAACATCGGCGCCATCTCACTGGTCATCGTGCTCGCGCTGGTCGCGGTCCTGCTCGTCGTGGCCGCCATCAACATCATCTTCTCGTCGATGGGCAACCCCGAATCGAAGATCGCCGACCCGCCGGCCTCTGAGGCCTCTGAGTCGACCTCGGCCGAGCCCTCGCCGAGTGAGAGCGAAGTCAGCGTCGCCGACGACTCGATCACCGTCGACGTCCTCAACGGCTCCGGTGTCGCCGGGGCAGCGAAGAACTTCTCCGAGGCCGTCGAGGAGAAGGGCTGGACGCTCGGGCAGGTCGGCAACTACTCGACGAACCTCACGGACTCGACCGTCTACTACCAGGGTGAGGACAACGCCGCCCAGGCGAAGCTCGTGGCCGAGTCGCTGGGGGTCTCGGCCACCGAGGCTTCCGAGGACTTCGACGCCGACATCACCGTGGTGATCTGCTCGGACATCGCCGACCGCGGGCCCGAACCCAGCGAAGGTGCGGAGTCCGAGGAAACCGGCGACGCGAACGGCTGAGCTTCCTCGGCGAGTACCCGGGTCAGGGACGCGGACGGTGGGCCGCCTCGGCGAGTACCCGGGTCAGGGACGCGACTTTCTGACCGTTTGGTCGGATTCCTTCTCGTCGGTTCCCGCTGTCAACAGGGCGAAAAGCCAAAGTTAACGAATCGATAACAGTCCTGTGCGGCCCGAAGTGGGGTGCGCGCCTGCGGTAGAGTTGCACCCAGCTAGGCAAGCACAGCGCCTTGTGTTCTGTTCGTGCTTCACCGAGATTATTCTCCCGAGGTCAATGAGAGAAGTCGCGGGGTCGGTTGAGTTTTACTAGCTTTCGCATACCAGATGCGGTCGTCTGATCGCGGCTGAGATGCGGGATTTCAATGGCACTGCACTGTATGGAGAAGTAATGGCACAAGGTACCGTCAAGTGGTTCAACGCTGAAAAGGGCTACGGATTCATCACCCTCGAAGGCGAAAACCAGGACGTGTTCGTTCACTGGAGCGCAATCCAGATGGACGGCTACCGCTCTCTCGAAGAGGGCCAGCAGGTTGAGTTCGAAGTTGGAGAAGGACAAAAGGGTCCTCAGGCGGAGTCCGTCACCCTCCTCTGAGACTGACTGCTGTAAGAATCTCAGAATGATCGCTGTCAGCACAGTCTTCTGATCCGCTGTGGGCGGGCGCCGGTTCCATCGGCATCCGGTTGCACGGGGAAAGCGCCGAGCAGGCAACTGCTCGGCGCTTTTCAGCTGTCCGAGGCGGGCTTCTTGGCGGAAGTTTCGCCGACAGCTCGCTCTGCGACAGGCAGCCCCGTATGCAACCAGGGCTGTCGGTCGCAGACCGAGCTCTCGACGACGAGCACCGGGAGTCGGGACGCTGAGGCAGCAGGGGCGTTCACAATGGGCCGAACTGCCGAGGTGGTGACGCCGAACCGGTCATCGTGTCGATGGTGCTGGCTCTCTCGCGCCCCGAGAATCCGCGGAACCTGTTCGAGAAGCCGCAGATCCGGCCGGCCTCCGGCACCCGGTGAGTACCCGGTGAGTGCCCCGTCGCGCTCCGCGGGGCTCGTGACCGCAGGTGACGAATATTTGCACTCGCATGGTGAGAGTGCTAAATCTAGTACTGGTGAAAACCGATGGGTTCCCACCAGCCGTCTCGAGAGCGTGGCCCTTATGTGGAATGGGACATATGGGCTCACTCTCTGCCGTCGCGGGCGTTGACGACTGCTCTGGTTACCCAGTCCACTCCATCAGGGAGGATCTAAGCCGCTATGGCAAAGATGATTGCATTCGACGAAGAAGCTCGTCGGGGACTCGAGGCTGGTCTCAACCAGCTCGCGGACGCGGTCAAGGTGACCCTTGGACCCCGCGGTCGCAATGTCGTGCTCGAAAAGCAGTGGGGAGCACCGACCATCACGAACGATGGCGTCTCCATTGCCAAGGAGATCGAACTCGAGGACGCCTACGAGAAGATCGGCGCCGAACTCGTCAAGGAGGTCGCCAAGAAGACTGACGACGTCGCAGGCGATGGAACCACCACCGCTACCGTGCTCGCTCAGGCCCTCGTGCGCGAAGGCCTGCGCAACGTGGCAGCCGGTGCTGATCCGCTCGGCCTCAAGCGCGGCATCGAGAAGGCCGTCGAGGCTGTCACCGATGTCCTGCTGAAGAACGCCATCGAGATCGAGACCAAGGAACAGATCGCCGCCACTGCCGGCATCTCCGCCGGAGATGCCGCCATCGGTGAACTGATCGCTGAGTCCATCGACAAGGTCGGCAAGGAAGGCGTCGTCACCGTTGAGGAGTCCAACACCTTCGGACTCGAGCTCGAACTGACCGAGGGTATGCGCTTCGACAAGGGCTACATCTCCGGTTACTTCGTCACCGACACCGATCGCCAGGAAGCTGTCCTTGAGGATCCCTACATCCTCATCGTCAACTCCAAGATCTCGAACGTGCAGGAACTGCTGCCCGTCCTCGAGAAGGTGCAGCAGTCGAACAAGCCGCTGTTTATCATCGCCGAAGACGTCGAGGGCGAAGCCCTGGCCGTCCTGGTGCTCAACAAGCTCAAGGGCACCTTCAAGTCCGTGGCCGTCAAGGCTCCGGGATTCGGCGACCGCCGCAAGGCGCAGCTGGCCGACATCGCCATCCTCACCGGTGGCCAGGTCGTGTCCGAGGAAGTCGGGCTCAAGCTCGACAGCGTGACCACCGATCTGCTGGGCACCGCCCGCAAGGTCGTCATCACCAAGGACGAGACCACCATCGTCGAAGGCGCGGGAGACGCCGAGGAGATCGCCGGACGGGTCGCACAGATCCGCGCCGAGATCGAGAACTCGGACTCCGACTACGACCGTGAGAAGCTGCAGGAGCGTCTGGCCAAGCTGGCCGGCGGTGTTGCAGTCATCAAGGCCGGAGCCGCCACCGAGGTTGAGCTCAAGGAAACCAAGCACCGCATCGAAGATGCCGTGCGCAACGCCAAGGCTGCCGTGGAAGAGGGAATCGTCGCCGGTGGCGGCGTCTCCCTGATCCAGGCGGGCAAGGCTGCCTTCGCCGACCTCGCACTCGAGGGTGACGAAGCAACCGGCGCCAACATCGTCAAGGTCGCCGTCGAAGCCCCGCTGAAGCAGATCGCCACGAACGCCGGCCTCGAAGCCGGTGTGGTTGCCGACAAGGTCGCCAACCTCGAGCCCGGATTCGGCCTCAACGCCGTCACCGGCGGGTACGAGGATCTGCTGGCTGCAGGCATCAACGACCCGGTCAAGGTGACCCGCTCTGCTCTGCAGAACGCCGCCTCGATCGCCGGTCTGTTCCTCACCACCGAGTCGGTCGTCGCCGACAAGCCTGAAAAGGCCGCAGCAGGTGCAGACGCAGCTGCCGGCATGGACGGCATGGGTGGAATGGGCGGCATGGGCTTCTGATAGCTCCTGCTGCTCGAAGAGCCGTGCCGGTGCCCGCAAGGGTGCCGGCACGGCTCTTCTCATATCCGCTCCCCGGCGGGCCCGCACCGGACCCATCCGCGGTCGTGCCCGGGCCCGTCCACACGCAGACTTGCGGTTCGACGGGGGTCTGGCGGCACCGGCGCATATCCGGCTACGCTGATCGTCATGAGCTTCACGGGAACCGATTCCTGCGGAAACAGTCCGAAGAATCTCTTCGTCGCCCGGTTCGAGCAGAACCTGTTCAACGGTGATCGTTCGGCCCTCGCCGAGGTGGTCGCCGATGACTGCGTGCTCCAGATCGTCAGCGCCGACGGAGCCAGCACGCACACCGGAGCTGCACAGGTCCTCGATGCTCTGGTGAGCCTGTCGGCCCAGGCACCGGCCTTCGGTCACCTCGAGGCCGCGATCACCCACGGCAAGGCCGCCGCGGCCTGGGGTCATTGGCAGCAGTCAGCGGACGGGGAGGACCCCCGCCACTTCTCGCACACGATGTGGTTCACCACGCACAAGGCGCAGGCCTTCGGCCAGATCCGGATCTTCCAGACCTGAGTCGACTCGGCCCCGGCGGCCGGCCCGGCCCCGGCAGCCGGCCCGTCCCTGAGTGGGTCCGCCCCCGACAGCTGGCCCGTCCCTGAGCCGGTCCGCCCTCGGCAGCCGGCCCGTCCCTGAGTCGGCCCGACCCCGGCAACCGGCCCGTTCCTGAGCCGGCTCGTCCGTGCGGTGCCGGTGCAGTCCCTCTGCGATCGGGCCCGCGCGTGCCGCTCCGGGCAGTCAGTCCCAGGGATTGTCGCGATGGTGGCGGCGGCCGCTGCGCCGCCTGCGCTGCTCGTCCCGGCGTGAGATCTGCCCCGGCGAATAGGGCGGCATGGGCGGGTGCGGCGGCTGCAGCCCGCGGCCCAGATCGGATTCGAAGTCCTCGGCGGAGCGGTCTTCCTGCTCGAGTTCGCGTTTGGCATCGGCATCGCCGAGGTGGGCCCGCGCCCGGGTCGTCAGCTCCCGTTTGCGATTGCGAATGATCTCGTCCTTGTGAGCGATGCGAGTGATTCCGCCGAAGAGCATCGGCAGGATGACGAAGATCGGCCAGAAGAAGATGAACTGACCGCTGGCGAACGAGGTGAACGCCCAGATGGCGAGGGTGAAGCCGGCCGGGCCGGCGATCATGCCGAGAATGGAGCGGCGCACACGGTCCCGGTAGTACTTGCGCGCGGCGGCGTCGATCTGCTCCGGAGTGATCGGCACCCGATCGTCCTCGAGGCGGGCCAGAGCCTGTGCCCGCTCCGCCTCGCCCAGTTGGCCGGGTTCGACCTCCGCCGGATCGGTGAGCACCAGATCGTCGATGAGCTCGGGGATCTCGCCCAAGGTCTTGAGCTTGCTGGCCGCCTCGGTGCGTTCGTCGAATTCCGCGACATCGAGCTGTCCGAGAGCATACGCCTCGGAGAGCACGTCGCTGACCACCGCACGATCGGCGTCGGAGGCTCGGACCTGCCCATATGATCGAGGATCTGCGCTGAAACGCGACCAGAGGGGACGAGCGTTCATATTGAATACTCTAACCCCGCCGCAGCGGAAGTGCCTGAGTGAAGTGTTGGAGAGCGCTGGACTAGACTCGGCCGGGTGGAACCCGTGGTCGTGCTCATCCTCTTCGCCGTGTTCCTCGGAGCTCTGTCGCAGAGAGTCACCGGCATGGGGTTCGGGCTGGTCAGCGGCCCCTTCCTCGTCCTCCTCCTCGATCCGTTCAGCGGTGTCATCCTCGTCAACATCTGCGGCATCGTCGCCGCATCCTCGGTCTTCGTCCGCACCTTCGCCGAGGTGGAATGGCCGTCGTTCCGACAGCTGGCCCTCGGCGCGGTGATCGGCACGGTCCCCGGCGCCCTCATCGCCTCCCGACTGCCCACACCACCGCTGCAGATCCTCATCGGTGCGCTGATCGTCGTCTCGCTCATCAGCTCGCTGACCCTCGGCCGGCTCGGCCGTCACATCCCGGCGAACCTCGGCACCCGACTGGGCACCGGGCTGCTCTCGGGAGCGATGTCGGCGGCCGCGGGCGCCGGGGGACCGGCGGTCAGCGCCTACGCGGTGCTGACGAACTGGCAGCAGCGGTCCTTCGCAGCCACCCTGCAGCCGTTCCTCGTCGCCGGGACCGTCTCGGCGGTGGTGATGAAGGTGATCGTCAACGGCGGGGCCTGGCCGCACCTGCAGATCGGCACGTGGATCGGTCTGGCTCTCGTTCTCGCGGCGGGTCTCATCGGTGGGGACTGGCTGTCGCGGCGCATCGACGTCGGGATCGCTCGGGGCGGAATGCTCGTCCTCGCGTTCGGCGGGGGAATCGCGGCGCTGATCAAGGGGGCTGTGGCACTGGTCTGAGGAGGCTGAGAACTGAGCAGTTGTGGGGCACAGGCTCAGACGTCTGTCAGTTTTGTCGGGCATACTGTTCGAGGACATAGTCAGCCGGGGAGGCATGGATCGTGACTGAAGTATTTCTGTTGCTGCTCATTGTGCTCGGGGCCGTTTTCTTCATCGGCCATCGCAAGGAGAAACAACGTCAGCGGGAGCTTCTCGCCGCCGAACTGCAGCAGGTGAAGAAGACCGCCGAGGAGGACGTCACCTCGTTCGGCGAAGAGGTCGCCGAACTCGATGTCATCACCGCTGGAGTCGAACTCGACACCGGAGGCGCCCAGGACTACAAGCAGGCTCTGGACTCCTACGACGTCGCGAAGGAGACGCTCGAGAAGGTCGACGAACCCTCCGATATCCGCAACGTCACCGAGGCGCTCGAAGACGGTCGCTACGCCGCGAAGTGCGTGCGCGCCCGCGTCGAGGGCAGACCTCTGCCCGTGCGTCGTCCGCCCTGCTTCTTCAACCCCCAGCACGGCCCCTCGGTCGAAGACATCGACTGGGCCCCGGTCGGCGGGCAGCTGCGCCCCGTGCCCGTGTGCGCCGCCGATGCCGAACGCGTGGCCGTCGGCGCCGAACCGGCCGTGCGCAAGGTCGTCACCGGTGACGGACGCACCCGACGCGCCTACTGGGAGGCCGGCCCGGCCTACGCCGAATACAATCGCGGCTACTTCAACTCCTATGCCGGCTCCGGCCTGCTGCCCGGCGTCCTCATGGGCGCGATGATGTTCGGCGGCATGGGCGGCGGCTGGGACAGCGCCTACGGAGGCGATATGGGCGGCGGAGACATGGGCGACGCCGGTGGTGACGGCGGTGGCCTGTTCGGCGGCGACGGCGGAGACGGCGGCGGCCTGTTCGGCGGCGACGGCGGCGGATTCGACATCGGAGACATCTTCTGATGGACACGATCGAGATCCGCGGCGAGTCGATCAAGCTCGGCCAGCTGCTCAAACTCCACGGAGTGGCCGAACACGGTGCCATGGCCAAAGACCTGATCGCCGACGGTGAGGTCACCGTCAACGGCGAGGTCGAGACCCGTCGCGGTGCGACGATCCGTCCCGGAGACAGGGTCGAAACCCT
The DNA here is from genome assembly GCF_018208375.1 of Brevibacterium sp. SMBL_HHYL_HB1. Classification (NCBI taxonomy): domain Bacteria; kingdom Bacillati; phylum Actinomycetota; class Actinomycetes; order Micrococcales; family Brevibacteriaceae; genus Brevibacterium; species Brevibacterium sp. SMBL_HHYL_HB1. The sequence goes on from NZ_CP062936.1 coordinate 134,537, forward strand.
CGGCGAGGCCATCGAGGTGGCCACGGAGTAGCCGTCACCGGTCCAGCCATCGGCTCGACTCCGACCACCGGTTCGACTCCGATACGACAGACTTGAGGGCGTCCCCGCGGGGACGCCCTCAAGTCTGTCTGCGTGCGTCGATCTGTGCGCGTGAGCCGCTGCTGTGGCGGACTCCAGTGATGCTGCTCCTACTGCAGTTCGGGTGCGCCCGGGGTGTCGTTCATGCCGGGAGCGTCCCACAGAGCCGACCAGTTCGAGGTGTCGTCCTCGAACGGCAGCTCATTGGACAGAACGCCCTTGACCTGGATCTCCAGGGGGTTGTCCCGCTGCTTCGGTCCGGACTGCACGAAGGGATAGAACGTACCGCGTTTGTACTGGTAGACCAGGGCCATGCGGCGACCGTCGGGGTGGACGAAGTACACGGTGGTGCACAGCAGCATCGTGTCGAAGCCCTGGCTGACCAGCGCCGAGTTCACGGCGTGGATGTTCGTCACGAGGTTGACCACCTCGGCGTTGGCGTCGGCGACGACCTGCCAGGTGAATCCGTAGCCGTCGTTCTCCTGCCGCACCGAGGCGGACGGATCGGAGCTGATGAGGGCGACGCTCTCGGACTCCGCGGACTGGAACGCGGCCCCTTCGACCTGCCGGAAAGCCACGGCGCCGACACCGGTCGGGGTGAAGCCGGTGGCCGCCTGCAGGGTCAGCGCCGCAGGGGGCAGGGCGAAGAGGTCGTCGAGGTTGGCTCGCTTCGGTTTGGTCCGGCCGAGCAGTGCGTCGAAGAAACCCATGGAACTCCTAGTCGGGGTGGTGCGGTCGGGATGGTGCGGTGATCGGGCCGGCCCGGCGGACGCGGTCTCGAGCGCTCATGCGGCGGAATCGACTCAGCGCTCGGTCATTCGGGGCGCGAGAGCTGGGCGGAGATCTTCGACAGCTGATCGAGACGCTTCTCCAGCGAGGGGTGGGTCGAGAAGAGCTGGCCGATGGCGGCCTTGCCGCTGACGGCCGGGATGAGCGCCAGATGGTTCGCCGAGGCGGACGAGCGCAGGTCCTTCTCCGGGATCTTGCTCATGTCCCCGCTGAGTTTCGTCAGTGCCGAGGCCAGCGTCGACGGCGCTCCGGTGAGAATGGCCGCGGCACGGTCGGCGGCGAGCTCCCGGTAGCGGGAGAGACTGCGGATGAGGATGAAGGACAGTCCGTAGACCACGGCTCCGACGAGGATGAACAGCAGCTGGATCGGGATGCCGTTGTTATTGTTGCTCGACCGTCCTAAGCTCATGTAGTAGCCGGCCCGCATCATCAGCGCCGCGACCACACCGGTGACGCCGGCGACGGTCATCACGGTGACGTCGCGGTGGGCGACGTGGGAGAGTTCGTGGGCGAGAACCACTTCGACCTCGTCCCGGTCGAGCTTCTCGAGCAGCCCCCGGGTCACGCACACCACGGACCGTTCGGGAGACCGTCCGGTGGCGAAGGCGTTGGGGATCGCCGAATTCGACACGGCCACCCTCGGCTTCGTCGAATCGGAGAGCTGGCAGAGCCGGTCGACGATCGTATGGAGTTCGGGTGCCTCTTCGGCAGAGACCTCCCGACCGCCCATGGCTCGCATGGCGATCCTGTCGGAGAAGTACCACTGGAAGAAGAACGCGCCGGCGCTGACGAGGACGGCGATGATGACACCGCCGATGCTCTGGCCGACGATCCACCAGATCGCCAGGATGAGCACGACATAGATGAGCCCATTGAGGAAGATCGTCCATCCCATCCGCATGGTCAGTCCGTTGTCCTTGACGAAGCGATTCTTCATCGTTGTTCCTCTCTGGCAGTGGCAGAACCGGCCCACCGTCTCGTGCGAAGACAATGGGCCGGGTTCATCATTGCAGTATTCGGTTTCAGGCCGGGTCCGGGATGAAGCCCTCGCCCGTGAGCAGCTCTGCGATCTCGGCCAGAGTGGCGTCGACGAACGGGATGACGACATCGGAGGAGCCGAGGTAGTCAGCGGCGACCGGACTGCCATGGGTCGTGACATAGTCCTGGAGCGCGCTGAGTGCGGTCCTCACGGCTTCCTCGTTGCCGGCGTTGACGGCGTCCTCGACCTGGTTGTCGTACTTCTGCAGCAGAGTCTGATCGACATCGGCGACGTCGAACTGTCCTTCGCCCATGATGCGGATGATCATTGCTGATCATCCCCTTCGAGGGACTTCTGCTGCTCGGATTCGGATCCGGCGGGCAGGGACTCGCGCATCCGCTGGAGCTCCATCTCGACGTCGCTGTCGCTGGAGAGCGCGTCGAGCTGAGCGGTGATGTCGTCCTTCGACGTGCCCGTGACGTCCTCGAGGGCGCCGGAGGCGAGCAATTCGTCGACGGCACCGGCACGGGCCTGCAGCGAAGCGGTCTTGTCCTCGGCACGCTGCACGGCCATGCCGACGTCCCCGAGCTCCTCGGAGATGCCGGAGAAGGCCTCGCCGATCTTCGACTGCGCCTCGGCGGCGTTGTACGTGGCCTTCAGCGTCTCCTTCTTCGTGCGGAAGGCGTCGACCTTGGCCTGCAGACGCTGCGAGGCCAAGGTGAGCTTCTGCTCCTCGCCCTGCAGCCCTTCGTGCTGGCTCTGCAGGTCGTTGATCTGCTGAGTGAGACCGGACTTGCGGGTCAGGGCCTCGCGGGCGAGGTCCTCGCGTCCGATCTCCATGGCCTTCTGAGCCTGACCGGAGAGCTTGTCCTGCTGCTGCTCGAGCTGGTTCATCTGCAGTTCGAGGCGCTTGCGGCTGGTGGCGACATCGGCAACACCGCGGCGAACCTTCTGCAGAAGCTCCAGCTGCTTCTGGTACGAATAGTCAAGGGTTTCGTTGGGGTTCTCGGCTTTGTCCAGGGCCTTGTTGGCCTTGGCACCGAAGATCGTCGCGATCCGTTGGAAGATACTCATCCGTAGTCGACTCCTGCATTGGTTTGACCCGACGTTGCCAAGCCGTTCCACTCCGGTCCGGAGATTCTTGGCCAACACCGCCGCGAACTATCGCTCTCAGCCTACTAAGAAAGGCTGATAGTTTGCCAGACGCCGACCACGAGAACGACGAGACTTGCCGGCCCGATCGCAGGTGATCAGGGGGCGAAGAGACGCGAGTTCGCGGCTTCGACCTCCGAGTACTGCTGGGCCGCTGTGTTGAGTGCGCCGTGGATGGAGTCGAGGGATTCGAAGAGCTGTTTCTGTGCGCCTTCCCACTGATTGATCACTGCCTGGAAGTTCTGAGCCGCGCTTCCGCGCCAGCATTCCTGGAGGGCCAGCAGATTGCGCAGCATCGTCTGCGCCTCGGACACGAGATTGCGAGAAGTGCCTGCGGTGGCGGTGGCAGCGGACTGGACGCGTTCGGCGTCGACTTCGAAACTCATGATGGCTCCTCACGGTCTGGGGTGCGGTTCTCCCGCCCGGCGCGGGCGGGTCGAGACCAGTGCCGACCGCACGGTCCGGGGCGAAAAGAGCACGGAAAGAGGGTGTGGACAGCGCTCGGCTGTCCACACCCTCCCCGTGGGCGAGTCGTGACCGCGTCCCCAGGCTCATGTGGTTGAGTCCGCACGTGCAGGCGACCGCCTGTCCGCGGTCCGTGGACAGGCGGTCGGGCCTGCAGGGTTCCGGGGGACTTCGAGTCCGTGACCGCGGCTACTGCAGCACGAGCGTCACATCGACCTTCTGCTCCTGTCCGCCGCGCACCAGGGTGATCTCGACCGGTTTGTTCACCGGCTGCGCGCGGACGAGGGCACGCAGGGCGATGGCATTGTTCACCTTGGTGCCGGCCACCTCGATGATGTCGTCGCCGTCCTTGAGTCCGGCCTTGTCCGCGGGCGTGCCGCCCTGGACCGACTGCACCTTGGCGCTGCCTCGAGAGATGCCTCCGCTGTTGATGTGGCCGTCGGTGAGAGTGATGCCGAGGAAGGGATGCTGGGCCTTGCCGTTGGCGATGAGCTGATCGGCGATCATCACCGCCTGGTTGGAGGGGATGGCGAAGCCGATGCCGATCGACCCCGACCGTTCGCCCTCGCCGGCCTGGCTCAGCGAGGCCGCGGCCGAGTTGACTCCGATGAACCGACCGTTGCCGTCGACGAGCGGACCGCCGGAGTTGCCCGGGTTGATCGCGGCATCGGTCTGGATGGCATTCGTGATCGTCAGCTCCTTCTCCGATGAGGAGGCGTCCTCGCCGATGTTCTCCGTCGACACCGGGCGGTCGAGCGCGGAGACGATGCCCGTGGTCACGGAGTCGGCGAGGCCCAGCGGGTTGCCCAGAGCCATGACCGGATCGCCCACGTCGAGCTTCTTCGAATCGCCCACCTCCAGCGGTTCGACGCCGTCGGGCACCTGCTCGAGCTCGATGATGGCGATGTCCGTCGAGGGGTCGCGGCCGACGATCTCGGCCTCCGTGGTCTCACCGTTCTTCATGGTCACGGCGATCTCACCTCCCGGAGTGTCGGCGGGAGCGACGACGTGGTTGTTCGTGATCACGTGTCCCTGGTCGTCATAGAGCGCACCCGAGCCCAGGCCCTGCACCTGACCGTTGGTCCCGATCTGGATCGACATCACGCTTTCCGAGGTCTTCTCCGCCACCTGGGTCCAGTCCGGAGTCTCGATCGTCTGATCGGCGACCTTGCGCGGTTCATCGCCCTGGAGAGCGGACATCGCATAGTTGCCGCCGAAGGCGAGCGCGCCGCCGAGGAGGGCGGCGATGGCCGCGATCGCGATCGTCGCGCCCCACCCGGGGCCCTTCTTCTCCCGCCGAGGCGGCTGCTGCGGCCCGTAGGGGCCGAACCCGTCCGGCCCGCCGGGCTCACCCGGACCGGAGTAGGCACCCATGGCGCCGGGCTGCGATCCGATATTTGCCAGGTGGGTGCCGGCCCCTGCCGGGTGGCCACCCGCTGCGGGATAGGCGGCTGGGTAAGCAGAGTCCTGGGAGCCGGTCGGATACTGGCCCCCACCAGGAGGCTGTGTCCCGTTCGGATGCTGGGAACCCGAGGACGGCGGCTGAGGGCCGCCGGGGTACGCCTGCGAACCGCCCTGCCCGGGCTGGCCCGGCTGTCCGGATTGCTGCTGCCCATGTTGGATCCCCTGCTGCCGGCCCGCGTACTGGCCGCCCTGCGGGTGTCCCGGCTGCTGGCCCGGCTGCTGGGTCGGGTTCTGTCCGTTCTGCTGGTACGGGGACGGCGGCTGGGGCCGACCGGACTGCGGGCCGTGCTCAGGTTGCCGGCCTTGCTGCTGGGAGGGACGGCCGTCCGCACCGAAGCTGCCGTCCACAGGGCTCTGAGCCTGAGTGGGCTGTTCGGAGCCGGGGCGATCGTCCTGCGACGAGTGCCCTGACCGAGACGCAGACTGCGCCCCGGGCCGCGTCGCGGACTGGGACCCGGGCTGCGCATCGGGGCGGGGTTCGCCAGGTGCGACGGGAGGGCTCACACGTGCCGGGCCGCTGCTGCGCCCGGCGGCACCGTTCGCTCCGCGACCCGCGGACGAGGACGGGGAGTTCGGGAAAGTGCGCGGAACCTCGGGCGACGCGGGGTCGCGGCCCTCCCGGTTCGGGAACGTGCGGTAGTCCTGATCCCCGTGCCGTCCGCGGTTGCGGGACGTCTCATCCGGATCCTGGGGATGGTTGTTCTCACTCATCGCTCGTCCTTTCGTGCCTCCGCAGTGGAGTCGCCTGTTTCAGAGATGGGCAGGTCGATGCGGAACGTTGCACCGCCGCCCGAGGTTTCGTGGACCGAGATCGTGCCGTGGTGATTCTCCACGATCGCCTTGACGATCGACAGTCCCAGGCCGGACCCGCCGGTGTCCCTGGTCCGGGACACGTCGAGGCGATAGAAGCGCTCGAAGATCCGCGGGACCATCTCGGGGTCGATTCCCTCGCCGTGGTCCCTGACCTCGAAGCGGACCCGACCGTTCGGGAATCCGCGCAGGGAGTCATCGACCGTGATCGAGCCCGCCGCCGTGACATCGGGGACGATGCCCTCCGGCTCCTGCGCGTCAGCCTGATCGTTGCCGGCGGAGTCGCCTCGGCGGAAGATGCGGACCCCGCCGGTGACGAATCCGCGCTCACGGGTCTTCTCCTTCGCCCCGTTGCGCGTGCCGCTCCTTCCGTTCTGGCCCTTGGCCGTGGACTGGCCGTCGTCGGCGTCTCCGGAATCGGCGTCGGCGTCCTCGGGCAGTCCGACCACACCGACGGCGAACTCGATCGCGGCGTGCTCGGGAGTGTGGCGCACGGCGTTGCCGGCGAGGTTGACGATGACCTGGCGGATCTTCGGTTCGGATCCGCGGATCATCGGCACCGGCTGTGCGTCCTCACCGTCGAGTCCGATGAAGCTGATGTCGCGGTCCGGGGCCTGCGCGGCGGCATCGGCAGCGGCGTCCCTGACGACCTTGTGCATGTCGATGGGACCGATCTCGGCCGGTCGCTGCTCGTCGAGGCGGGCGAGCACGACGAGGTCGTCGACGAGCACACCCATGCGCTTGGCCTCGGACTCCATCCGCTCCATGGCGTTGGCGACGTCCTCGCTCTTCGTGATCGCCCCCTGCCGGTAGAGCTCGGCGTAGCCGCGGATCGTCACCAGCGGCGTCCGCAGCTCGTGCGAGGCGTCGGAGACGAACTGGCGGATGCGCTTCTCGGACCGGGTCTGCCCGTCGAAGGAGTCCTCGATGCGCCCGAGCATGGTGTTCAGCGCCGCCGACAGGCGCCCGAGCTCGGTGTTGCGCGGGTAGACGGGCACGCGCTGACTGAGGTCACCGGCGGCGATGCGAGAGGCGGTCTTCTCGATGTCGCGCAGCGGCCGGAACGTGTTGTTGATCGCCCAGTAGCCGACTCCCGCAACCATCGCCAGGGCCATCAGGCCGATGCCGATCATCGTGTTGCGGGCACGCTCGTTGATGTTGTCGATCTCGCGGTCGAAGGGCACCGCGATGGACACGAGCACATCGGTGTTCTTCACCTTCATGGCACGGGCCCGCCACTGCGAGTTCGTTCCGGCGACGGTGAACGGCTGGCCGCCCTGGGCATAGACCTTCTTCTCGTTGATCGTCGGCAGGATCGGCCGGTTGTCCGGCTCCGGGGCGACCGGGTCGCGGATGGGCTCGCCGTCGGTGTTGTAGAACTGCACATAGAAGCCCCCGGGCAGGAGGCTGCGCAGCTGGTCCCATGAGTTCGAATCGAGCGTCGTCGACGACCCATCCTCGTCGTCGGAGTCCGACCCGGACTGCAGCTCCGCGTTCTGGAACACATCACGATAGGCCTGCTGCGCCAGCGTCTCGGAGGCACTGATGAGGCGTTCATCGGTGCGTTGGACGAGGCTGTCGCGGAGGTTCTCCAACACCCATGCGCTCGTCCCCGTGAGGACGAGCAGCATGAGGAGCATCATGATGGCCAGCAGCTTGGTGGTCAGCGACCATTCTTCCCAGAAGCCGGGCCGGGTGGGACGGGGTTCTTTTGCCACGTATGTAATCTATCGCCCTTGCATGGACGACTACTTGGATTCCGGTGTGCGCAGCATGTAGCCGACCCCGCGCTTGGTCTGGATCATCGGAGTCCATTCCATCTCGACCGGGTGACCGGCGGCGTCCGTTTCCGGAGTGACGTCGATCTTGCGACGCAGATAGGAGATGTAGGACTCGACGATGCCGGTGTCGCCGCCGAAGTCGTACTCCCACACGTGGTCGAGGATCTGCGACTTCGACAGCACGCGGTTCGTGTTGAGCATGAGGTAGCGCAGCAGCTTGAACTCGGTGGGGGAGAGGTCGATGAGGATGCCGGAGCGGCGGACCTCGTGGGTGTCGTCGTCGAGCTCGAGGTCGCCCGCCACGATGACGGCGTTCTCCTCGTCCTCGAGGCTGCGGGTGCGGCGGAGGACGGCGCGGATGCGGGCGACGACCTCTTCGAGGCTGAAGGGCTTGGTCACATAGTCATCGCCGCCGACGGTCAGACCGGTGATCTTGTCCGAGGTGTCATCACGCGCGGTGAGGAAGACGACGGGAGCGTTCATGCCGATCTGGCGCAGGCGGCGAGTGACGGTGAAGCCGTCCATGTCCGGCAGCATCACGTCGAGGACGAGGAGGTCGACGTCGGTCTGCTCGGCCAGGCGCAGCGCCTCGGCGCCGTTGGCGGCGGAGACGACGTCGAAGCCGGCGAAGCGGAGACTGGTCGACAGGAGTTCGCGGATATTGGGCTCATCATCGACAACGAGCAGGGTGGCTTCGATGTCGGCATCGTTCTGTGCGGTAGTCATGGGACCAGTCTGAGACCCGTTTCTGGGAGTCGTCTGGATGGCAGCTGAATGCCATTGTGAAGTGCGACACAGAAAAGTTCCCAGGAAAGTCGATCCGAGTCCCGTTCGAGGCATTCGTTCTCAGGAACGGAGGGCGAATTTCAGGGAAGAGGATGGCTGCGATCAGGGCGGGCACAGAAATGCTCGCCGAGGCGGCCGTGCGTGGGTGGGCTCCGCTCAGCGTCGCCGGGGCGGCAGATGGCCGGGCGGCATCGGGGTGACGTGATGCGGTCGAGATGCAGGGTTCTCTCGAATCTCGCGCGGCGGACGGAGGTCCAAGAGCTGGTGCGTGACGGCGAAGCGCCGGACCCGTTCGGGGCGGTTGCGGTCGTAGACCACTTGGCCGACCGTGCCCTGCATCGACGGACTCTGCTGGACGAGGTGGCGGACCCAGCGCTCTCGGCCCTGGGCATCGATGAAATGAACCACTGCCAGACTCGGTGCTCTGGCCTGGGGGGCGGACGAATAGTCGACGACCCTGCCTTCGGCCAGGCCGATGCCGGAGTGAGGCGGGCGCTCGAGGATCGGATAGCGGGCCTTGCGGAAGGCGAGCAGGGAGACGGCGATGAGTCCGAGAGCGGCGGCGATCGCAATCACCCACCAGACCGGGGCCGCATCCGTCATGGCTGGAGCGAAGCCGAGGCCGAGCCCGCCGCCGGCTCCGAGTGCTGCCAGCTGGTATCGGAAGAATCGGGACAGGCTGCCGCCGGTGCAGAAGCGGCCGAGGGCTGCGAGCACGAGCAGAAAGCTGATGGTGGCAGAGACGAGGGCCACGATGACGGCGAGGGCGCTGAAGAGGAATTTTTCGCTCAGCAGCCCTTCGGAGCCCGCGGGAAGGAAGGCCAGCGCCGCAAGGGCGAAGCCCGACGTCAGCGTGGCCGACATGGTGATGATGCCTGCGAGGCCGGCGGCGAGCCTGCGTCCGGCGGTGATGCGCAAGGGCTGCAGTGACATGGTCGGCTCCTCTGTCAGATGTGGGAGTCGGCGTCGGAACGTCGGGCGCGGAAGGCCGCGACGTGGGTGCGGTTGGCGCATCCGCCGGTGTCGCAGAAGCGCTTCGAGCGGTTGCGGGTGAAGTCGGCCAGATAGGCGCGGCAGTCATCGGCGGCGCACCGGCCGAGCCGGTCGAGGTCGCCGGAGCGGATGAGGTCGATGAGGACGAGGGCGACATCGGCGGCCACGCGATCGGCCAGGCTCGCTGAGGAGCCGGTGGCATGCAGATGCCAGTCCCAGCCGTCGTGTTTGACCAATTGCGGCACGGAGCCGGAGTTGCCGAGGGTGAGATTGATCTCATTGACGACCGCCTCGGTGCCGGTTTCGAACTCCTCGTCGGTCTCGGCGTCGATGCTCGAATCGAGTGCGGCGGCGAACCGTGCCCGCAGGCGCAGCGTGTCCTCGACATCGCTTGCGGCCGCGATCAGCGGGCCTGAGAAGTCGTGTCGGGCCGCGAATTCGCGGAGTTTGGCGGTCGTCGTCAGCTCGTCACCGTCCGCGGCGATGTCCCCTGAGGTGTTGAGGAGGTCGACGAGCATCGTGAGATTCGAGCGGATGTCATAGGCAAAGGTCATGGCGAGGTCCATTCTGCCACATGATGTAAGGACCAAAATGCATTTGACTCATTTCAAGGCCGTGGTCGATACTGAAGCTGCACGGCACCGTACGCGCGGCGAAGCCGCCGTCGGTGCCGCGAACCGGCGCCCACGCGCCACCGAACCCAGACTCGCCGACCACGACATCCGCGCCATGCGCGGCAGATGCGCCGACCATGACGCATGTGCCGAGCACGGCCTGCGCACGTGCCCGCTGCGGCTCACCTGCCGCTGCAGCGCACGTGCCCGCTGCGGCGCGCATGCACGGGCCGTTGCGGCGCGCACGCGCGCCGAGTCGACGAGCCGCCTCGGCGGGGGCCTTGGCCTCTGTCCGATCCACCCGCGCACCAGCACTTCAGGAGGTCAAGAATGAGTCGTTCCGTCATCGTGGGGTTCCTGCTCACCCTTGCCTCCGCGTTCTTCTTTGCGGTGTCGGGACCGATCGCGAAGACGATGTACGCAATCGGCTGGACCCCGGGATCGGTCGTGCTCATCCGCTTGGCCGGATCGGCCGTCCTGCTGCTCATCCCCACCCTCATCGCCCTGCGCGGCCGGTGGGACGAAGTGCTCAGGCACTGGCGCACCGTCGTCACCTACGGCCTGGTCTCCATGGCCGGGGTCCAGGGCTTCTACTTCGTGGCCGTCGAACACCTCACCGTGGCTGTGGCCCTGCTGCTCGAGATGACCGCGCCGATGCTCATCGTGTTCTGGATCTGGGCGCGGACGCGGACGCGGCCGGCGACGGTGACGTTCATCGGCGTCGTGGTCTCGATGATCGGCCTCCTGCTCGTGCTCAACCTGCGCGGATCCTCGATCAGCATCTTCGGCGTGGTCATGGCCATGGCCGCGGCCGTGTGCCTGGCCAGCTACTTCCTCGTCTCCGCCAAGGACACGATCACTCTTCCGCCGGTTGCCCTGACGGGACTCGGCATGGGAATCGGCTCGCTGGCGATGTCGCTGATCGTGCTCGCGGGGATCATGCCCGCCGGTGCGGCCTTCGGCGATGTCGACTTCGGCGGGATCGCGATGTCGTGGATCGTGCCGATGTCGATGATCGTCGTCTTCACCGTCGGTGCCTACGTCACCGGCATCCTCGGCCTGCGCTACATCGGCGCGACCGTCGGCTCCTTCGTCAACCTCGTCGAGGTCCCGTTCTCCGTCATCGTCGCCTGGCTCGTTCTCTTCGAGATGCCCGCTCCCATCCAGCTCTTCGGCGGCGTGTTCATCCTCGGCGGAGTCGGGTTCATCAAGTGGGGCGAGGCCAGGCTGGCCCGTCGCGTGGCCCGGCGCGAGGTCGTCGCCCGCTCCGAGCACACCTCGCTCGTCGACGCCTGAGGGCCGTTCTCACGCTTACTGACGCCGGCGGTGCTCAGCCGGCCGTACTCAGCCGGCGGTGCTCAATCGGCCGTGCTCAGCCGGCCGTTCTCACCGGACTTCGATGCTGTAGCCGTAGCCCTGCTCGGTGAGGAAGCGGCGGCGCTGAGCGGCGAAGTGCTCATCGACGGTGTCGGCGGCGACCACGGTGTAGAAGGTCGCCGAGCCCTGATCCTCCTTCGGACGCAGGATCCGCCCGAGCCGCTGGGCTTCCTCCTGACGTGAGCCGAAGGCACCGGAGACCTGGATCGCCACCGAGGCGGCCGGCAGATCCACGGAGAAGTTCGCGACCTTCGAGACCACGAGGACCGGGATCTCACCGGACCGGAATTCGCGGAAGAGCTCCTGACGCTCTGCCTCCGGGGTCTGCCCGGTGAGCACGGGTGCGCCGAGTTCGGCCCCGATCTCCTCGAGCTGGTCGAGGTACTGGCCGATGACGAGGATCTGGGCGTCGGGATGGTCGGCGACGAGTTCGGACACGATCGGCAGCTTCGCATCCGAGGTCGCGGCCAACCGGTACCGGTCCTCACCGTCGGCGCGGGCATAGGCCGTCCGCGTCCCGCCGTCGAGGCGCACCCGCACCTCATGGCAGGCCGCCGAGGCGATGAAGCCGAGCCGTTCGAGCTCCTTCCACGGGACCTCGTACTGCTTGGGTCCGATGAGGGAGAACACCTCGTCCTCCCGCCCGTCCTCACGCACCAGGGTCGCGGTCAGGCCCAGACGCCGCCGGGCCTGCAGGCTCGCGGTCAGCCGGAAGATCGGCGCCGGCAGCAGATGCACCTCGTCGTAGATGACCAGACCCCAGTCCTTGGCGTCGAGGAGCTCGAGGTGGAGGTAGGAGCCCTTCCGCCGGGTCGTCAGAACCTGATACGTGGCGATGGTGATCGGACGGATCTCCTTCGTCGACCCCGAGTACTCACCGACCTCGTCCTCGGTCAGGGTGGTTCGGGCCAGGATCTCGTCCTTCCACTGCTTCGCCGACACCGAGTTCGTCACGAGGATGAGCGTCGTCGTCTGCACCCGCGACATCGTGGCCACACCGACGATGGTCTTGCCCGCACCGCAGGGCAGCACGACGACTCCGGACTCACCGGCCAGCGACTGGTCGATGGCCTGGCGCTGGTAGTCGCGCAGATGCCACTTCCCGCCGTGGGCGTCATCGGACAGGTCGATCTCGTGAGCCTCGCCGTCGACATAGCCGGCATGGTCGGAGACCGGGTGGCCCAGCTGCAGCAGCGCATGCTTGAGCTCACCGCGTTCCGAGGGGTGGACGAGCACGGATTCGGCGTCGATGCGCTTGCCGAACTTGCCGACGAGGTCCGGCTGGTCGAGGAGCTGATCGAGCAGGCCCGTCTCCGTCGAGGTCAGTGTCAGCCCATGGAGCGGATGGTCGATGAGGGTGAGCACACCGAAGCGGTCCATGATGTCGACGATTTCGACGAGCAGTTCGTGCGGGACCGGATACTTCGCGAACTCGAGCAGGACGTCGACGACGGATTCGGCGTCGTGTCCGCTGGCGCGGGCATTCCACAGTCCCAAGGGCGTGATCGTATAGGTGTGGATGTATTCGGGGGTCCGTGACAGCTGTGCGAACGGGGCGATGGCCACGGCCGCCTCGACGGCCAGGGGGTGCCCCGATTCCAGCAGCACAGTCCGATCGGACTGCACGATCAGCGGACCATTCATTCAAACTCCCATTCCCGAGTGCTCTGTCGTCGGGCGCTTCCTGTGCCGATTGCTCCGGGGCCGTTGCTCCGGGGCCGTTGCTCCGGGGCCGATTGCGCCGACGCCAGAGGGGACAACGCAGACTCCCGCCCAATTGTTCCCCCCCTCAGTCGGCAGGGCCCCCATCAGCGGGTGGGGCGGCGGGATCGACGCTGATGATGCGGGCGATGGACAGGGACGCCTCGGCGCCGGTGGACGTGACCGTCCCGCGCACCCGGCCGGCGTTGAGCGTGGCCGGCAGCATCTCGACGGTGCGCTCGCGGCCCTGCGAATCGGCGATCCGGATGAGGACGCGGGTCTTGGCCTCGGCCGCCTCCCGCAGCCGATCCATCAGTCCCAAGGGCTCGTCCGTGCTCGCCGGTTCACTCACCCCGGTCGGCGAGGAGCGCAGGATCCGGATGTACTCGCCGAGGTGGCCGTCGGTGACGCGCGGACGCCTGCGCACGTTCACCTCGGGTTCGGACTGGGTGATCACCCGTCGCCTGCGAGCCGGCGCGGTCGCGGAGTGGAGCAGGGCGTGATGGTCGCCGGCCTCGAGCAGGTGCATCGTCCGCTCCGGTCCCAGCTGAGCGATCGCGACCGTCGGAGCCAGCCTTTCGAGACCGGCCGGCAGCATCGCCTGATCGGAGAGGATGACGTCGAGGTCGACCGGGTCGTCGACGATGAGCACGGCTCGGGCCCCGGCCACGCGGACCCGACGCAGCTTGGTCGCGGTGCTGTTGACGAGGAACTCCAGGGTCGAGGGCAGCGCCTCGACACTGATCTCGGCGAGCTCGGCCAGGACGTCCTCCGGGCTCAGCCCCGACTGCATGCTCGCTTCGATGGTGTCGGCGTCGATGCGGTAGACCGTGCCCTGACCGCGGGCCTCGACGACGGCGTAGCGGCGCAGGATGTGGTGGACCCGCGGTTCGATCGGCCCGGTCGCCACGGCCGTGAGGTCCGATTGGATGAGCACCTTCTCGACTTCGCTGCCGAGGCCGTCGGTGACGGCGGCGATCACGTCGCCGGGCACCTCGATGGCCTCGAGGCCGATGCCCAGCGGTGCGATCGACGGGTCCTGGCGGGCGTACTCGACCATCGCCCTGTCCAGGCCCGCGGCCAGGCGGAGGCCGAAGCGGCTGGGCCCGAAGTGCTCGGGCTGCTGCAGGGGAGTGGTCGCCAAGCCCAGGTTCACGCAGGTGTGGAGCACCGATTCGGTCTTCGCGAAGTCGTGGGCCTGCAGCAGCGGATGTCGGCGCAGCACCTCGGCGTGGATCCACCGGGCGGACCGTGCCGTGCCCAGACCGATGTCGGCCAGGACGGCGAGGACGCTCAGCCGCAGCATCGGCATCGCGGGCACGGACTGGCCGTAGCCTTTGAACAGGGCCTTCTTCGGGGTGGCCAGCACGGTCAGGCGTTCGTTCTCACTCGCTCCGGCCGCGACCTGGGTGACATCGAGGGACTCGCGCAGCCACGCGGCCACGAGTCCCGCCCAGAGCTCGGCGCGATCGCCGGCGAGGACGGAGTCGGCGTCGTCGGCGGCCGTCCACTGCGGGTCGAGCGCATCGTCGAGGACGCCGATGAGGCGCAGCGACTTCGCCGCCAGCAGCAGCGTGATCGTCTGCTCGAGACCGAGGTCGAGGGTGCCGGCGAGCCGGGACACGTCCCGTTTGGAGATTCCGCCGCTGGTCAGCCGGGAGATCGGGGCAGCGGCGAGCTCGTCGACGAGACCGCGCAGAGAGGAGATCACCTCGGCGACGGCGGCCTGTTCGCTGTTGTGGATCAGCGGCTGTGCGATCGTGGCGGTGCTCGCATCGACTGTGGCCGGATCGATCTGCCAGGGACGGGCACGGCCGGACTCGGCCGCCGAGGTCGGCAGGAGGGTGATGGCTTCGGACTGGATCCGCCACACAGGGTGGGCGGCCAGGACGGAGGCGGTGTCGGAGGCTTCGGACGGACCGGTCCCGGACGTCGGCCAGGCCAGGCCGAGATCGCGCAGTCGGGGCAGGGCCGCCTCGGCGCGGGCGGGGTCGATATGAGGATTCTCACCGACGGCGATCTCCGAGGTCGTGCGGGCCGCCGTGGCCAGGCTGATGAGGACTTCGAGTTCGTCGGCGTCGAGGGCTTCGATCCCGCGGGAGACGCCGATGCGCGAGGAAGCGGCCGCGGCCAGGGCGCCGATCGTCGGTGACTCGGGTCGGAGGAGGTCGCGTCGTGTCCGGACGAAGGACTCGAACTCGGCATCTGCACTGTGGGACAGCCACTGGCTGAAGGTCATTGACATCGCCGCTCAGTCTATCGCGAGGGGTACAATGGAGGGGCAGTGCAGGACCATGGATCTCAAGGGAGGACGCGCATTGTCAGCCAATCGAGTCGACACGGCCGTAGTCGTCGCAGCGGTTGCCGCCGCAAGCATCGGGGCGCTCGGTCTCATCGGTGTCCTCGTCCAGGCATGGATGGGTCTCACCCCCAGTCCGTTCCTCACCTATCTGCCGATGCTCCTGGTGCCCATCGCCGTCGTCCTGGCCTGTGCGGCCATGATCCGCGCGGCATACCGACGCAGACGGACCGAGGTGGGCCACAGCTGATTCCAATGCTCGTGCCGCCGGTTCGCCGCTCGGGCACGAGCCGAACACGCGCTGCCCGCTCCGGGTCCCGGACTCCGAGCCGTCGGATCCCGGCACCGTTCTCCGGTCGCCGACTGACTTCGGACACGCCGGTTCCTGGACGCCGCTGATCCGGGCCCCTGGCTGACTCGGTGCAGTCTGACTGCGGTACAGGTCGATCTGCGCTCCGGCCGGTCACGGGACAGCTTGTTACAGGGGTTGCTGGTCTCGGAGCAGGGCGGTCTCGGCACTGACCGGGCCCGACATCGGACCCGGGCCTCGGATCCCGGCCTCGAACGCCAGCCTCGGGACAGCGGGGGACTGAGCCGCCGGGGCAAGCGCCAGAGGCCGATGCGGACTGCCACCGCTGCAGATCGACTCGACCGGATCGACTCGGACCGCCGAGCGTCATCGCCGGGTGCGACCGGACAGAAGGCGGCCACCGCCTCGACACGACAGACTCGCTTGCAAACAACAGACTCGCCTGCGCCAGGCACACACCCGCCTGCGCCAGGCACACACCCGCCTGCGCCAGGCACCAGCACCGCCCGCTCCGAAGCGGGTGCCATGAGAAGAAAGGACATCATGCCCACCGGACGCGTGAAATGGTTCGATGCCGACAAGGGCTTCGGCTTCGTCATCGCCGAGGACGGCTCCCAGGCCTTCCTCCATTCCTCCGTGCTGCCCGAGGGACTCGTGGTCACGAAGGGCACCCGACTCGAATACGATGTCGTCGAATCCCGCCGTGGAGCACAGGTGCTCAAGGCCCGCCCATTGAATACCCCCGGCAAGGTGGCGAAGGTGCGCCGTCGCCCCACCGCGGAGATGGCAGTTATGGTTGAGGATGTCATCAAAGTACTGGATGACCTCAACAACGGACTGCAGCACGGCCGCTACCCGGACCCGACGCACGGGAACAAGGTGGCCAGCCTGCTGCGGGCGATCGCCGACGATTTGGAGTCCTGATGTCATCACTGTTCAGTGATTGGCTGGCCCGGCAGAGCGCCGCGCCCGAGGCACACGCACCCGCCCCCGAAGCGCAAGCTGACGTCGCCGCCGAGGCGCCCGCCCCCGATGCGCGTCCGGCCGAAGCGGAGGCCGCCCCTGTCGGCGCCGATGCCTCCGGTGCCGTCACCGCCGAACCCGTCGCGGAGTCCGGTGCCGGGACCGCCGGGGCCGCGAGCACGGCAGGTGCGGCGAAGACCGCGCGCTCCGGCCGGGCCAAGCCGGAGAAGATCGTCCTCGACACCCAGCTGGCTGCGGCGATCGACATCGCCCGGAGCGCCATCGCCGAGGTTGCCGGCAGCTCCCTCGTCGGTGAACATCTGGGCACCGTGGCCGAAGGCACCCGCCTGGTCACCCACTTCTTCGTGTGCAACGACCCGAACTACCGGGGCTGGCGCTGGGTGGCCGTGCTCGCCCGCGCCCCGCGCGCGAAGAAGGTCACGGTCTGCGAGACGGCTCTGCTGCCGGGCCCCGACGCCCTCGTCGCACCCGAATGGGTGCCCTGGGAGGAGCGTCTCGAGCCCGGGGACATGACTCCGCGGGACACCCTGCCCAAGCTCGACCAGGACCCGAACCTGCAGCCGGGCTTCCAGCAGACCGAGGACAACTCGGCGGACAACGTCGACCAGATCGCGAACTTCGAATTCGGTCTCGGCCGTGAGCGTGTGCTCTCGGCCGACGGACTGGCCGCGGCCGCCAGCCGCTGGGAGCATTCGGAAGCCGGCGGGGAGGGCGAATTCGCCGCCCGGGCCGCGGCGCACTGCGGCAGCTGCGGCTACCTCATGCCGATCGCCGGTTCGCTGCGCCAGAAGTTCGGTGTCTGCGCCAACGCCTGGTCGCCCTTCGACGGCCGCGTGGTCGGACTCGAATCCGGCTGCGGTGCGCATTCGGAGACCGATGTCCGACGGCCCAATCACGAACCCGCCGAGGCTGTGGTCGACGACTATTCGGGCGAACTCGAGTACCAGGAGGGCTGAGCAGCCAGATGTCCCAGACGTTCCGGTCGCTGTCGGAGCCGAACTACCGGCACTGGTTCGCCGGTGCCCTGATCTCCAACACCGGAACGTGGATGCAGCGGACGGCGCAGGACTGGATCGTCCTGACCATGCTCACGGACAACAACGCCTCGGCACTGGGCTTCACCATGGCCCTGCAGCTCGGCCCGCAGCTGATCATGTTCCCGTTCGCGGGCAACCTCGTCGACAAGTTCGACAAACGCCGACTGCTCATGGTCACCCAGTCGCTTCTGGGCAGCATCGGTCTCATCCTCTTCGCCCTGGTCATCACCGATGTCATCGTGCTCTGGCACGTCTACGTGCTCGCCTTCACCCTCGGCATGCTCACGACGCTGGACAATCCGGCCCGCCAGGCCTTCGTCTCCGAGCTCGTGGGCGAGAAGCTGCTGCCGAACGCGGTCAGCCTCAACTCCGCCTCCTTCAACGGCGCCCGCATGATCGGACCCGCCGTGGCCGGTGTGCTCACCGCTCTCATCGGCGCCGGCCCGGTCTTCCTCATCAGCGGCCTGGGATTCGCCGCGACGCTCACGGTCCTCATCCGCCTCGACAGGTCCCGGCTGCATCCGTCCGGACGCAGGGGCCGGGGCGGTGTGCTCGGCGGTCTGAAGTACCTGCGCCAGCGCCCCGACATCACGGTCGTGCTGATCGTGCTGTTCATCATCGCGACCTTCGGATTCAACTTCAACATCTACACCTCCACGATGGCGAAGATCGAGTTCGGCAAGGATGCCAGCGGCTTCGGTCTGCTCAACTCGGTGATGGCGATCGGCTCGGTCACCGGCGCACTGGCCTCGGCGAGGCGGGAGAAACCGCGGCTGCGCTTCATCTTCGGCGCCGCCGGAGGCTTCGGGCTGGCGGTGGGTCTGGCTTCGGTGATGCCCAACTACTATCTCTTCGCGGCCTCGCTGATGTTCGTCGGCTTCGCCTCGCTGACGATGATGACCTCGGCCAACGCCTATGTGCAGACGACCACCGCGGCGAACTATCGGGGACGCGTGATGGCGATCTATGCGGCCGTCGTCATGGGCGGAACCCCCATCGGTGCACCCTTGGCCGGCTGGGTCGCCGATGCCTTCGGTCCGCGCATGGCCTTGGCCGTCGGCGCCGCCTCGGGGATCATCGCCTTCACCGTCGGGCTGGTGTGGATGATCACGGCGAAGGACCTGCGCGTCCACCGCGACCCGAAATCGCGGATCCGGCTGCACGTGAGCTATCACGGCAGGCACGGTCACTCCTGAGGTGTCCCACAGATGTTCGGACACGGCCTGCTGATGCGAGTCGCAGCCGCCCGGACACGGCAGGCACTCAAGTGCGTCGCATAGAATTCGACGGGACACCTCGGCGAGCGGAACGGACGGACTGTGAACACTGACATCATCACCTCGGTGCTGGTCGGCCTGGCGATCCTCGTCGGCTGTCTGGGCATCATCGTGCCGATCCTGCCGGGCTCGATCCTCATCGCGATCGCGGTGCTCGTGTGGGCGATCGTCATCGGCGGTCCCATGGCGTGGATCGTCTTCGCCGTCGTCGCCGTCTGCGTCGCGGCCGGAATGAGCTCCTCTCTCGTGCTCACCGGCCGCAAGCTCAAGTCCATGGAGGTGCCGAACACCTCGGTGCTGCTGGGCGGAGTGCTCGCCGTCATCGGCTTCTTCGTCATCCCGGTGCTCGGGCTGCCCATCGGCTTCGTGGCCGGCCTGTTCCTCGCCGAATACGCGCGCCTCAAGGACACGAAGACCGCCTGGACGTCGAGCTGGGAGTCGATCAAGGCGATCGGCCTCGGTGCAGGCATCGAGTTCATCCTCGCGCTGCTGGCCGCCATCGCCTACGGCATCGGCGTCTTCATCCACTTCTTCGGTTAGGGACCGAGTCGCACGGTCCGAAAGGGCGAGAACCACAGTCCGATCGCTGTGAGAGCGAAGATCGCGGCTGCGAGGACCAAAGCGAATTCGGCCCCGGTGGCGGCGGCGAGGAATCCGGCCAGAGGCGAGACTATGACGATGACGGCACGGTTGATCGAACGCATCGTCGTGTTCGTCCGCGCCTGGAAGCGGTCGGAAGTGATCGACTGCCGGTAGGCCATCTCATGAGAGTTGCTCAGCCCGATTCCGAAACCGTGCAGGAACATCCCGGTGAACAGGATGATCGCCGAGGCGGCTGTGGACCGGCCATTCCCCGACCCGCCGTGCGCGGCGAGTCCGGCCGAGATCAGGACGAGGACACCGACGGCTGAGCAGATGTGGGCGAGGATCACGGTCCGTCCGGTTCCCGCGCGACGTCCCACTGCCCCTGAGCTCAGTGCCCCGGCAATGCCGCCGAGACCGCTTCCGCCCATGACGATGCCGAAAGAAGTGGTGTCGAGGCCGACGTCGCGGAGGAAGTACGCGGCAGTGACCGAGGCCAGGATGGCCTGCCCGGCGAACCAGACGTGTGTCCAAACGGCGAGGTCACGCAGTGCTCGAGACGCATACACCCACCTCAGTCCGCCCATGACCTCGTGTCCGAGCCGCCTCTGCGACGGTTGAGGCGACTGCCGCGGCTGCGGTCGCAGAGGCCGCGTCGGTGATGGAGCCGAGGTCTCGGTCCCAGCTTGCGGCAGCCTGGGTTCTTCGACGCGGATGAGTGCGACGACGATCGCTGAGAACAGGAAAGTCGAGACATTGATGAGAACGGCCAGGGGAGCGGAGATGAGTGCGAGAAGCGCACCGCCGAGGGCAGGACCGGCCGTCTCTGCTGCCGCATTCGTGCCATCGATGCGGGCGTGGGCGGGCTGCAGGCCGCTCCGGACGACGAGGCGGGGCAGAAATGCCTGCGAAGCGCTGTCGTTGACCAGCGTCGCTGTTCCCAGAAGCGCGACGAGCAGAATGAGCGTGCCGAGTCCGAGCAGATCGGCGAACCACAGGGCGGGGATCGCACACAGCAGAAGTGCCCGCACCAGGTCGCTTCCGATCATGACCGGTCTGCGTCTCACCCGGTCGATCAGCGCTCCGAGCACGAGACCGAACAGCAGGTAGGGCAGCCAGCGCGCGGCGCTCAGCCAACCCAAACCGACGGTCCCCGCATGCAGATGGTCGACGACGATGACCTGCAGGGCGATCAGGGTGATCCAGCTGCCGAAGCCGGAGACGGTTTCGCCCGCCCAGAACCAGCGGAAGGCTCGAGGCAGCGCCGCAGTCATCGCCTCAGCCTAGCAAAATCCACCCGACGGACGTCTTTCGGCCACGGCAGCAGTCCTCTGCTCACAGGGCCAGTCCTCTGCTCACAGGGCCAGGTGGGCGATCTCCGGTGCCCCTTCGCCGAGTATCAGCCTGGCCACCCCGTCGCCGATGAGTGGGCCCATCGTGAGACCACCGGCGCCGAACCCCGAGGCCAGCCACAGTCCGTCCGCGCCCGGAACCGCTCCCGCGTAGGGCAGCGCCCCCCTCTCGCGTCGCCATGGGTCGCACTCCGACTCGGGTCTCGAGGACCGTCGCCTCGGCGAGCCCCGGGGCGATCCGCAGTGCGTCGTCGAGAACCCGCTTCGTTCCGGCGGCCGTCGCGCGCACGTCGAAGCCGACGCCGTCCTCCCGGGTGGCGCCCGCGACGATGCGGCCTCCGTCGAACGGAGTGATGTAGTGATGGTCGAGCGGGTGAATCGTCGGCCACGGCGATGTGTTGACGCCGCGCAGCTCCAGATGGAGCAGCTGGCCGCGTTGAGGAGCGATCCCCACAGAGTGGCCGAGCCGTCCGAGGAGGTCGGCGCTCCGCGCTCCACCTGCGATGACGAGCGCGTCGAAGCCCTCCGTCGCCGAGGCGGTGCGCACCGACCATGTTCCCCTGCCCGAAGCGGTGATGGCCTGGGCGGAGTCGGCGACGAACCCGGCGCCCTGCTGCCTCGCCCCGGTGAGGATCGCATCGCGCAGAACCCGCCCGTCGACGCGGCCGCCTCCGGTGATGAGCAGTCCGGTCATGTCCGGGGCGATCGGAGGAAAGAGCTCGGCAAGCTCCGCTGCATCGAGATCGTGGATCTCGCCCGCGACTGTCCCGGCGGCCGCGACACGAGAACGGATGGTCGCTGCCGCCTCGGCGAGGGTTTCCGGGTCGTTGTTGACGACGAGGGCACCGGACCTGCGATAGCCGAGGTCGGGGATGCCGAGCGCACTCAGCTGTTCGAGGAACGCGGGATAGAAGTTCCCTCCGGCCGCGTACGTCTCGTAATAGGCGCCCGTGCTCGTCGACACCCACGGTGCGATGATCCCCGCGCTGGCAGCTGTCGCCTGCCCGGCCATGGCATCGTCGACGATGGTGACGTCGACGCCGCGGGAGGCGAGGCCGAAGGCGACACCGGCCCCGGCGATTCCGCTGCCGATGACGCCGACTCGGGCTGAGCTGTCGACGGTGCGCGCGGTTGTGTCGATCGCGGTGCTGGTCACAGTGGGCCTCCCCGGCAAGTCCTCACGACGACGATCGCCGTCGGTCTGAGACGAGCCTACGCTGGGCAGCAGGATCGAGTTCCGAGCGGAGGTCTCCCGTCCTGCTGGCGGCATCCCTCACCGCAAGCACGGGAACGCCCCGTTGCAACGGAGCGTTCCCGTGCTGAGCAGAGAAGTTGCGGGCAGAGGCGTCGGCCTGCCGGAAGGGACTGCCTCGCTGTGCCCTGCCTCGCCGTGTCCTGCTTCAAGGTGCCCTACTTCAGGGCGTCGACGACGAAGTCGATGCAGGCCAGCAGGGCCTTGACGTCAGCCGGGTCGACCGAGACGAAGGTCGCGATGCGCAGCTGGTTGCGACCGAGTTTGCGGTAGGGCTCGACGTCGACGACACCGTTGTCCCGCAACGCCGAGGCCACGGCCGCGGCATCGATCGACTCGTCGAAGTCGATGGTGGCCACGACCGGCGAACGGTCGGCCGGCTCGACCACATAGGGTCGGGCCGCCTCGGCGGCATCGGCCCAATCGTAGACGAGTCCGGAGGACGTCCGGGTCCGTTCGGCCGCCCAGGCCAGGCCGCCGCTTTCGTTGATCCACTCGATCTGCTCGGCCAGCAGCAGCAGTGTCGCCACCGCCGGGGTGTTGTAGGTCTGGTCCTTGCGCGAGTTCTCGATCGCGGTGACGAGATCGAGCGAGGTCGGGATCCAGCGTCCGGAGTCCTTGATCTCCTGCGCCCGCGCAATCGCCCGCGGGGACAGGATCGCCACCCACAGGCCGCCGTCGGAGCCCATGTTCTTCTGCGGGGCGAAGTAGTAGACATCGGTTTCGGCGATGTCGACGTCGAGCCCGCCGGCCCCGGAAGTCGCGTCGATGACGACAAGAGCGTCGTCGTCGATGTCGTCGGGGCGGGCGATCGATGTGGCGACACCGGTCGAGGTCTCATTGTGCGGCCAGGCGAACACATCGGCGGCGAGCTCGCCGGAGGTCGCCTCGGCGGGGGAGGGGACGAGACCGGCGGAGGCCAGGGCCGCGGGACTGGGGATCGCAGACGTGCCCGGATCGGCGGCGAGCACGAGCGAGGACTCAAGATGGGGTGCGCCGTCGGTGGCCTTCGCGAACTTCTGACCGAACTCGCCGAAGGTCGCATGCGCGGCGCGGCGGCGGACGAGGCCGAAGGCGGCGACGTCCCAGAACACCGTGGATCCGCCGTTTCCGAGCACCACCTCGTAGCCTTTGGGCAGGTTGAACAGATCGGTCAGGCCGGAGCGGATGCGGCCGACGAGGTTCTTCACCGGAGCCTTGCGGTGGCTGGTGCCGAGCACCGTCGACGCGGCCTCGTTGAGTGCCTCGATCTGGGCGGGGCGGATGCGGGCCGGGCCGGACCCGAAGCGTCCGTCGGCGGGCAGGAGTTCGTCTGGGATCGTTATCTTCGTCGCAGTCACTCTCGACATTCTACGGCGGGTGGGCCGGGGCCGGACATCGGCCCGTCATATGGGGACCGGGATCAGCCGTTCGGTGGGGATCGGGCTCCCGGTCCAGCCTGCTGGCCGAATACTCGGACGCATGCGATGACTCGTGTCCGGGCCGGGACGTAGAGTGTGAACATGACTGAGCCCGTCGATCGACTGCCGCAGACGCGGAAGTCCTACGATTCCGGAATCTTCGACCACCCGGACGCCTCTCCGCTGGCCCTGTTCAGGCAGTGGTACGACGAGGCGGCCGAGTACGTCCGCGAACCCAACGCGATGACCGTCTCCACGCTCGACGCATGGGGTCCGAGCTCCCGCATCGTCCTGCTCAAAGGCCTCGACGAACGCGGCCTCCTCTTCTTCACCGACTATGACTCGGCCAAAGGCAAGCAGCTGCGCGACGATCCCCGCATCGCCGTGAACTTCCCGTGGCAGGACATGGAACGCCAGGTCCGCATCCGCGGCCGCGCCGAGGTGGCCTCCCCCGAGGACTCGGACTCCTACTTCGCTGTGCGCCCCCGCGGCTCGCAGATCGGTGCGACCGTGTCCAAGCAGTCCCAGCCGGTGGCGGACCGGAAGCAGATGCAGGCCGAATACGACGCCGCCGAGGCCGAGTTCGAGGGTCGGGACATCCCGCGGCCCGAGCATTGGGGCGGGTTCCGGGTCCATGTCTTCGAGATCGAATTCTGGCAGGGCCAGCAGAACAGATTCCACGACCGTTGGGTCTTCCGCCGCTCCGACGGCAGTCACGAACCGGCCGATCTCTCCGACGCCTCGGCGTGGTCGGCCGTGCGGCTCTACCCCTGAGGGCACGAGAAAACAGAGGCGTCCGAGGCTGCCGGCACAGACGAAACAGAGACAGACAAGGCAGAGGCAGACGAGACAGAGGCAGACGAGACGAGAGACAAGCGAGTCTGAGGCAGACGAGACGAGAGACAAGCGAGTCTGAGGCAGATGCGCTGGACAGGGGGGTGGCTGTGGCACCGACGACCCCAAACGCCGGCGCCGTGAAATATTCGACCCGCTTCGAGTGTTACGCGCGGGCCGGAATGGTCACTGCGTCCACGGCGGGCGTGGACTGCTGCATCTCGTTCGGAGGACGGAAGGGACCGGGCAGCGGATCCAGGAACAGGCACGGTCGGCACGCGAGTTCTGCACCGTGCACAGGGCGGACGATGTCAACGTCGGCTGAGTCTGCTCGAACGGGCAGGAAGATATGATCGATTCAAGATAAGATTGACTGAGTTCGCAATGGCTGCGAGACCGCGGAACGGTCGAGTCGCCGTTGCCGGGTCGCGGGACCTGAAGAAGATGGACGCCCCAATGGTCCGCAGTGGCCAGAAGACGAAGAGTGGAGTGGCTGGTCAGAAGTGAACGACCTCATTGATACAACCGAGATGTACCTCAAATCGATCATCGAACTCGAAGAACAGTCGATCGTGCCGTTGCGTGCTCGCATCGCCGAACGCCTGGAGCACTCCGGGCCCACCGTGTCGCAGACCGTGGCCAGGATGGAACGCGACGGTCTGCTCCACGTCGGCAATGACCGCCACCTCGAGCTCACCGCAGAGGGGCGCCGGATCGCCACCGACGTCATGCGCAAGCACCGTCTGGCCGAACGGCTGCTCTCCGATGTCGTCGGGCTGGAGTGGGAGCTCGTCCACGATGAGGCCTGCCGCTGGGAGCATGTGATGAGTGAGCAGGTCGAGCGCAAGCTCGTCTCGCTCCTGCCCGAAACCTCATCGGGGCCCTACGGCAACCCGATCCCCGGACTCGACGTCATCGGCGGTGAAGCCTCGGAGAACACCGAGGTGATCGACCTCGCCACCGCGATCGGCCGCGATGGCGCCAAGAAGCTGACGATCGCCTGGCTGGCCGAACCGCTGCAGGTCGACATCCACCTGCTCCAGCAGTTCCAGGTCGCCGGCGTCCTGCCGGAGAGCGAAGTCGAGATCTCCCGCAACGGTGAGTACATCACCGTGCAGGTTCCCGGGGCGCAGGACGTGCTCGACCTGCCCGTGGAGACGGCCTCGCACGTCTTCGCCTATCGGAAGTGACCCGCGACCGGGTTGAAACGGAACTGACCGGCGTCCGGTTTGACGCAACGCGGCCGAGTTGACGCAACGCGGCCGCACCGGCAGACGGGACGTGACCCCGACTTCGATGGTGACCACCCACGGGCCGGCCTTCGGTAACGAAGGGGTCGGTCCTGACGTCTCGATTCGTTACAAATGAATGTGATCCGTGACCCAGGGAGTGGCCGAACACCCCCTGGGTCACGTCGTATAACGAGGAAATGTTACGAAGATTTCGAGCCTTTTTAAGCTTCTGACCTGGGCTTATATGGAAAACATCACGGTTTCCCTCCCGTGGTTGTGACAGAAACGTGACAATTGATCACCGATTGGTTACAGTTGTTGAGGTCGTTCACGCAATGACGACTTCACCGCGAGAGCCGAACGCCACGCTCGCTGTGAGAAACCAAGGACCGACAGTGGCGATTGGCCCGGAAAGCCAATAGGTACGAGAGGGAAAACGTGGCAACTAAGCAGCATGGCCGCCGCGCCGCAGATGCCAAGGTCAAGACTCCGCTGACCGAGCTCACTGAACTTCTGAACACCAACTCCGGTGTCTTCGGCCGCCGCGCAGCAGTGGTCGCTGCCAGCGGTGGTCTGCTCACCGCAGCGGTGATGCCCGCGGGACAGGGCGCCGACGATCAGGCTTCCGTCTCCGCCGAGGCCGAGACCCAGCCGCAGGTCGAGTTCGAGAACCAGACCGTGACCATCGGTGATGACTCGAAGGACGAGAAGTCCGAGAAGAAGACCGATTCGTTCGGCGTCGAATCCCAGTCCGTCAAGGCCAAGGCTGCTCCGGAACCCGAGCCGGAGCCCACCCCCAGCGAAACCTCCACTGAAGAATCCGGTGATTCGGCCGGTACCTCCGGAGAGACCGCCAACAGCGGCTCGTCCGACTCGGACAAGAAGGAGAGCAAGGACTCCGACTCCTCGGACTCCGGCTCCTCCGACTCCGGTTCGATCGACGGCTCGAAGGCCGAGCAGGTCCTCGCCTGGGCTGCCAAGGGCGTCGGAACCCCCTACGTCTCCGGCGGAACCTCGCCGAGCGGCTGGGACTGCTCGGGATACACCTCATGGGTCTACAGCAAGGTCGGCGTCAACCTGCCCCGCACCTCCGGTGCCCAGAAGGGCGCGGGCAAGGTCGTCTCCCAGTCCGAGGCCAAGCCCGGCGACCTCATCTGGCATCCCGGTCACGTCGGCATCTACGCCGGCGGCGGACAGATGTACGATGCCGGCTCACCGAGCTCGGGAACCTCGAAGCGCAGCTACAGCTGGATGGGCAACGTCACCTTCATCCGCGTTCTCTGATCAGCTTCAACGACAGCTCCCCGTTCGACTCGACGGTCCTCGAGTCGGGCGGGGAGCTTTCGTATGCCCGAGAACCTGCGCCGATCAGCGCCGAGGCGAGGCTGGTATCGACTGTGCACGGTGCCTTCGACGGGTCCGCACGCGCTGTGTTGGGGTGAACGGAAACCGAAGTCTCCGTGTCGCGGAGCGTATGAATTGGGTCACAGGCGCTTGCGGCGTTATTCTGGAGAGGATTGAGTTCCATGCGCGCATCGAGCCGCCAGGCCCGATCCGGACGAACGTGAGGAAAGCTGATGGAGCATAGTCGAATGGACCGAATAGCCGCTCCAGTCTCTGGTGCGGAGTACATACGTGTCTCCGTGCTCTCTTTCCAGGCGTCGTGCCCATGAGCACGGCGCCTTTTGTGTTCCCTGGGGCCGGGGCAGCCGGTTTCGGCCCGTTAGCGATGAAGATGAGGGGCGAGATATGAAGACTCTCGTGCTGAATGCCGGATACGAGCCGCTGTCGATCGTACCGTTCACACGCGCCGTGGTGCTCGTGCTGACCGGCAAAGCGACAGTGCTGGCCGCTGAGGACGTTCCGGTGAGATCGGAGCATGTGAGTCTCGATCAGCCCTCTGTCATCCTGCTGACCCGCTATGTGCGCCCGCCGAACAGTCGTCGCGTCTCCCTGTCGCGCCGGGGAGTCCTGCGCCGCGACAACCACCGCTGCGCCTACTGCGGCAAGGCCGCCTCGACGGTCGACCATGTGGTTCCTCGCTCGCGTGGGGGAGTCAACAGTTGGGAGAACCTCGTCGCCTGCTGCCGGGAGTGCAATAACCGCAAGGGCAACCGCACCCTGGCCGAGCTCGGCTGGAAGCTCGACTTCCGGCCCCAGGAGCCCCGGCTCGGGCAGCTGTGGATGCGCGGAATCGACAAGCCCGTCGAGAAGTGGCGGCCGTTCCTCGAGTACTCGTACGCCGCCTGACGCAGCGGGCATCGTCTCGGATCGGTGGGGGGCATCGTCCCAGATGAGCTCGAGTGTTGTCCGGACTCTGACCGGATTCGGATAACGATGTGACATAGGGCAAGTGCTCACTGCGTTTGTGTTCTAGGGTGGGGTTCAAGAGAAGTCCGCTTCGACACGAGGAGCTTGCGATGAGTGAGCAGGACAGCACGCGGAACTCGGACAGCGCACCGGCCGGTGAGCCCGAGGCCGTCGTCGTCGGCATCGACGGATCCCCGCCGAGCCGGAACGCCCTGGCCTGGGCGATTCAGGAAGCACGCTCCCTGGACAGGCCGATCCGCCTCGTCGGGGCCTATACGATTCCCAGTGTGGCCGCGGCTGCGATCGACGTGTCCTACGTGCCCATCGACGACAGCTCGATCCGTGCGGCCGTGACGAACACGCTCAAGGAAGCCGCCGCCGAGGTCAAGGCCGCCGGCGTCCCCGTCGAAGCCGTCATCGAGATCGGCGACGCCGCGGGTGTGCTCATCGATGAGTCGAAGACAGGCTGTCTGAGCGTGGTCGGATCGCGCGGGCGCGGAGGATTCGCCGGCAGGCTGCTCGGCACGGTCTCCAGCGCCCTGCCTGCGCACTCGGCTTGCCCGACCGTCGTGGTGCCCGCCTCGTGGGAGGAGGGGAGCGGCCGTCCGGCTCACCCGACCTCGTCGCGTCCGATCCGCCAGGACGGTCGTGAGGTCGAAGGGTACGACTCCAACGCCGAGGCGGTCGAAGGTCTGCGCTTCGACGGAAAGGTCGTCGTCGGCGTCGACTCTCTCGGGGCCGAATCCCCGGCCCTGTGGAAAGCCGCCCGGTTGGCGGTGCGTCGGGGGTCTCCGCTCCACATCGTCGCGGTGATCACGACGACGGTGATCGGTCCCGAATGGCTGCCGAGCACCGCTGATCTCGAGCGTCTCGTCAACGAGGGCGCCGACAAGCTCGTCGTCGCCAAACAGCGCCTGGCTGAGGAATTCCCGGACCTCGACGTCACCTGGACGCTCTTCGACGGTCAGCCCGCCGAGGTGCTCGTCCGCGCCTCCGACACCGCCGAGGTCCTCGTCATCGGCTCCCGCGGTCGCGGAGGCTTCGCCGGCCTGCTGCTCGGCTCGACCTCGCAGTCGGTTCTGCCCTATTCGCAGTGCCCGACGATGGTCGTGCGAGTCACCCGCGACCACGGCAGGCGCAAGCAGCACGAGGATCCGGCCGAGCCGGGGCTCTGAACGGCAGAGGTCCATTCTCCGCCTCCCGCGGGTCGGGGTCGGGAAACCGTGACAAACGCCGAGGCGGCCGATCGGAAAGAATCGGCCGCCTCGGTGCTCTGTGTTCACTGCTGTGTGTTCGGTCGGCGCCCCCGGGCGGATTCGAACCGCCGACACCCGCTTTAGGAGAGCGGTGCTCTATCCCCTGAGCTACGGGGGCGTGATGGTCGTCGTCAACCACGATCACCCAGTGTAGCGTAGAAGAAACCTCAGTGTTCCACGGTGTGCCAGCACCTATTGCGAACAGTTTCTCGTTAGGGTCGAATTGTGTCGGATTCCGTTGTAGACGAACAGTTCCCAGAACTCGGAGATGTCTTCGCCGAGTGGAAGAAGCAGGCCGCCCATCTGGGCGGTCGCGACACTATGCTTCATTTCCGGGACTCGCGTGACGGCAGCATCGACCTCTCCGGAGCTCACCCTTCCGGACTGGCACAGCTGCTGGCCGGCCGCGCCACCCGCCTGTCGAGCCTCATCCGCGATCACGACATCCTCGCCGACGCCCGTCGTCGTGCGAAGTCCATCCGATCGAAGGCAGAGCAGCTGAACAACGAACGCGGAATCCGCGCTGCTCATCTGGCGATCGGCTTCGCCTCGTGGACGGAGAAGGACGCCAAGTACAAGTTCAACGCGCCGGTGGTCATGCGCCACATCACGCTCGTGCCTCGCGGATCCCGGGTCGAGGACTTCGAGATCGTGCTGGGCAACGAGATCACGATCAACCCGGCACTGGTCCAGCACCTCAGCGCGGAGTACGACCTCGAGGTTCCCGTCGACGAATGGGTCGACGCGACGGGAGGGCCCCAGGGCTTCGATCCGGGTCCTGCCCTCGACCGGCTCCGGGACCTGGGGCAGTCGGTTCCCGGACTGCGCATCAACCAGCGTCTGATCATCTCGACGTTCGCGAACATCGCCACCCCCTTCTCGACGGATCATCTGCCCACCCAACACCCCGTCCTGCGTGCGCTGGCCGGCGACGAGGAGGTGCGAGCCGCGCTCGGCGGGCCCTCGTATGTGCCGCAGCCGACGGCCGCCGAGGAGACGGATGAGGACGACGTTCACGGCCAGCCGACCGTGCCGATCACCGATGAGCCCCTCTCCGCATCGACCCCGGGCTCAGCAGCCCGCGACACGGCCGAGCCCGAAACTGATGCCGATGACACGGCTGCGCCCGAGACTCCCGATGATGGGGCCGCCGATGCAAAGGCCGCCGATGCGGAGTCCGAAACGCCGGCCGAGACCGACACGAAGACCCAAGCACCGGCCGATGATGTGAAGACCGAAGCGCCGGCCGAAGCTGGCGAGAGGACTGAGGCGTCGGCCGAGACCGACGAGAAGACCCAAACATCGGTCGCCGCCGACGGAACCGCTGCCGCCGACGCCGCAGCCGAGGCCGAATCCGCCGATGCCGAGGACGAGGACGCCGTTCCGGCCGCACTCCAGGAACCGATCACCCCGCTGCCGGACCGGAAACCGCAGGAGGAGTTCCTCGTCATCGACGTCGACGGTGATCAGCAGGCCGTCGTCGATGCCGCCGTCTCCGGACACTCGGTCGTCGTCGACACCCCGCCCGGTACAGGAGCCACCCAGGTCGCCGTCGCCGTGGCCACGACACTGGCCCACACCGGCAAGAGCGTGCTGTTCCTGGCCCAGACCTCCGACGCGCTCGACGATTTCTCCTCCCGCCTCGCCTCGGTGGGACTGAGCGACTTCGCCGTCGACACCCGCGAAGGCTCGGAGAACATCCGCAAACAGCTCATCGGACTCATCGGTTCGGCCGAGAAGTCCGAACGACCGGACCTGTCGAAGCTGCTCTCCGAGCTCAACGAGCAGCGGGCCACACTGTCCGACCACGTCTCCTCCCTCCATCGCAGGCGCGAGCCTTGGGATGTCTCCGTCTACGAGACCATGCAGCACCTCGCGGAGCTGACCTCGGGTGAGAACTCCCCGCAGACCCCGGTGCGCTTCGACGAGGACATCCTCGGCGCCAGCGAGGACCGTCGGAACATCCTGCGCGGCAAACTCGGCCAGCTCGCATCCCTGGGGGCCTTCACCCTCGATGTCGAAGACACCGTCTGGTTCGGTGCCGACCTCAATTCCGTCGAAGAGGCCGAAGCCGCCCGCACCGTGGCCGAACGCCTCGGCCGGATGATCCCGGACCTCGTGTCCGCGACCGAGCCCGTGCTGGCCAAGGCCCAGCTCAACCCCCGCCGCAACATCGACGGCTGGGCGAAGGCGATCCGCGTGCTGCTGCGAGTGCGCAAGACCCTCGACAGCTTCGCCCCCGATGTCTACGACCACCGCCTCGACGACCTCATCGCCGCCACCGGCACACCCGAGTACCGGGCCGAAGTCGGCGTGGAGATGGGCATGCTGCAGCGTCGTCGACTGAAGAAGTCGGCTCAGGAGTTCCTCCGGCCCGGCGCCGAGGTCGCCGACCTCCACTCCGCCCTCATCGATGTCCGCGCTCAGCGTGTGATCCTGTCCGACCTCTCCGGTCACGACGGGCGCCCGCAGATCCCGCGCGGTGTGCTGGAAGCCGATGAGATCCTCCAGAGCGTCGAAGCCGATATGGCCAAGCTCTCGCCGATCCTCGAGACCACTCCGGACGGGGGAGACCTCGGTTCGATGCTCATCGAGGAGCTGCAGGCCCGCACCGAGGCGATGGGCCGTGACTCGGAGAACCTGGCCGAACTGCCCGAACGCTCCCGACTGCAGCGTGAGCTCGACGCCGAGGGGCTGACCGACCTCATGGCCGATCTGCGTCGCCGCAAGGTCGACGACTCGCTGGTCGGACCCGAATTCGACCTCGCCTACTGGGCCTCGGTGCTGCAGACCATGGCCAGTGAGGATCCGGCGATCGGCCGTCACGACGGTGCCGCCCTGCACCAGGTGGCCGAGGACTTCCGTGAGAACGACCGCGCCTTCGTCGCCGCCGGTGCCTCCCGGCTGCGCTACAACCACGCTCAAGCTTGGAAGCGCGGGATCGACTCCGACCCGATCTCCGCCGGAGTCATCAAGCAGGAGCTGCTGGCGAAGCACACCTCGGTGAAGCGGATCTCCTCCCAGGCGCCCGAACTGCTCACGACCCTGGCACCGGTGTGGATGGGCAGTCCGTACACGGTTCCCGAACTGTTCTCCGCCCTCCCGCTCTTCGACGCCGTCGTCATCGCCGATGCCGGCCGGCTGTCGGTCGCCGACGTCGTTCCCGGCATCACCCGAGCCCGCCAGGTCATCTCCCTCGGCGACTCCCGGCTGCTGGGACCGCGTCCGTTCTCGATCGCGGTCGACCGCTTCGGGATGGACGACGGGAATCATCCGCGTTCGGTGCAGGACCGCCTCGGCGAGTTTCTGCCGCGCATGCGGCTGTCGAACTCCTACCGGCTGTCCCCGGTGGGCCTGATCGATCTGGCCAACCGGCACTTCTACGATTCGACGATCTCGACGCTGCCGACGGCGCACACCGGCGAAGGCAGCGGTCTCGAGTTCTCCTATGTCGCCGATGGCCGGGGCCCCACGGACATCGGCACCGGTCGGGTCGAGAGCCCCGATGCCGAGGTCAAACGCGTCGTCGAACTCGTGCTCAAGCACGCGCGCAACCGGTCTCGGGAGTCCTTGGCCGTCGTCGCGCTGACCCCGCACCACGCGCAGCGTGTGGCCACCGCGATCTCACGGGCGATGAAGGACCTGCCCTATGTCGCCGCGTTCTTCAGCGATTCGTCGAAGGAGCCCTTCGTCGTCACCGACGCCGAACGCGTTCAGGGGATGTCCCGAGACGCTGTGATCTTCACCCTCGGCTACGGTCGGACCGTCCACGGCCGGGTCATCCACGACCTCGGCCCGCTGTCGGGTGCCGACGGCAGGCGGATCCTGGCGGCCACGATGACGCGGGCCCGGAAGCGGCTGACCCTGGTCTCGAGCATCGAGGCCGAGGACTTCGACCGGAACAAACTCAGCGGGGGAGCGGTGATGCTGCCGCGCCTGCTCGAGGAGATGGCCGCCGGCGGCGTCAGCCAGCCCGGCCCCCACGGTGAGATCTACGATCCGCTGATGGGCGATATCGCCGATCGTCTGCTCCAGCTCGGCGTCGTCGCCCACGAACACTACAACGGCATCGATCTGGCCGTGGCGAACTCGACCGAGGACGAGCACGGCATGATCATCGCCGTGGCCGGTGACGGCCCCGAATACGCCTCGATGCGCAGTCTGCGCCAGCGCGACCGGGTCCTGCCCGAACAGCTGGCCAGGCGCGGGTGGAAGTTCATGCGCGTATGGTCGACCGATGCCTTCGTCGACCCCCAGACCGAGACCGAGAAGATCTTCGATGCCTGGCGCGAGACCGTGGAGACGATGAGTCCGCAGGCCGTGCTCAATGCCGCGCGGGCCGCCTCGGTGGTCGTGGGCCGCACCGGCAGTCGACCGAAGCTCGTGCCCGGGCTGCCGATGCACAAGTACTCCGCCGAGGGCCTCGACCAGATGATCGATTGGATCCAGTCCGATGCCGTCGTCCGTGGGGACGGGGAGATCAAGGACCTCCTCCGCACGGCTCTGGCCCAGAAGGGCAGCTCCACTCGCGGCGATTCCCAGCTGCAGGCCGCCGTCGACCGCTACCGTCAGCGTCATGCCCAGGCGAAGAAGGTCACCGGCGCCGAGGTGCTCATCCCGCGGTCCGACTCGACCGGTCCTGTGGAGGACGAGATCCTCCCGAGCTTCGACACCGGCAAGATCAGGGCCGATGAGCTCCGGTCCGCCGGTCTCGTCGAAACGGCGAGCAATGAACAGGTCGCCGAGGAGGCCGACGCCTCCGATGACACCGATGACGAAGCGAGTTCGTCCTCGAGCACCGAGGCGAACGCCGCAACCGGTGGGAACGCCGCAACCGGTGCGAAGGACGACGATGCCTGAGGACCGCAGCGAGGCCGAATGTTCGGGTGCCGCTGAGGACTCCGAGGCGGCTGAGCAATCTGCCGAGACCGAGGCGGCTGCCGCAGAGCGCAGGGCCCGTCTCGAGGCGGCCAAGCGCAGCTATCGCGCCACTCTGCGCAATGAGGCCGACACGGGCGGCGGCGGATTCAGCGAGGACTACTACCGATCGCAGAAACCGCCGCACTGGTCATAGGCGACTCGGCCATCACAACGGCTGACCAGACGCGTGAGAAGGGCCCGCCTCCCGGAGGCGGGCCCTTCTCTGTCGCGGGTGGGATCGACCAGGGTGCAGTCGGATTCAGTGCCGCGGAGGCTGGTTCGGGTCTACGGGGCCGCCTTCGCCGGCCGGGCCTTCGGCGGGTCCGCCTGCGGCTGCGGTCTGGTTACGCAGGATCTCGCGGATGTCGCCGAGCAGATCCTCGGTGGTCGGAGGAACTTCTTCCTCGGGAGCTCCGCGCTTGCGCAGCTCATTGAGCTTGTTCATCGGGACGATGATGATGAAGTAGACGATGGCGGCGACGATGAGGAAGTTGATGGCCGCGGTGATGACCGCACCCAGATCGATCGTCGTCTCTTCGACGTTCTCCTTGATCTGGAAGGACAGTGCCGGACCCTCGGCACCACCGACAGCGGCGATGAGCGGATTGATGATCTTGTCGGAGAATGCGGTGACGATGGCGGTGAAGGCGCCGCCGATGATGACCGCCGTAGCGAGTTCGACGACATTCCCCTGAAGAATGAAGTCTCTGAATCCCTTAAGCATTAGAGAAAGCCTCTCGGTGTGTATGTTCACTGAAATGCGGTTGAGAACAGCTCAATTACGTTCCAATAGTACACATCGCTAACTTGTTGCCAGCAGATTTCCCCTGTGAGTCTCAGCAAAGGCTTTATCGCCGACTTTGCACGAGAAGGCCGCCTCATTCGCACCAGGAGACCGCCTATCAGTGTGCCCCGGCAGCTCGTCCCGACCGAGAAGCGTCGGCAAGCTCAGTTGGGCAGTATTGCGAAGCTGATCGGCAGTCCCGCGAATTCGGCGACGCGACCGGCGTCCTCGGCAGAGAGGATTACTGAGACAAGCTGTCCTGATTCGCCGGCTATTCCCTCCGGCTTGTCGACGAGGCGGGCGATCGTGACCTTTTCGACGACGACCTCTGAACCTCCATCGGGCAGGGAGGAGAACAGGCGAATCCTCTGCCCGGGCTGCAGCAGCGCCGCCGAAGCATCATCGGCCAGCCGGATCGGCATGAGCAGGCTGTCGCTGCCTTCGGGCAGGGCCTGCTGATCGAGCACGATCGAGGAGGTCAGGGGCGAACCCTTCGACAGGCCGGCCGAGCTGTGCCGTCCAGTCACCTCGGCGATGGAAGTGAAGGACTTATCGGGGACGAGCTCGGGTGGGAAGTCCGCGAGGCCGAGATCCTGGGAGCGCAGCTCGGCGCCGGGCGCGAGGTCCGTCGTGGCGACGACGATCGCGGTTCCGGCCCGGTTCGGAGTCAGGGTCCAGACGATGAGGGCGCAGGCGCAGGCCAGGCAGAGTGCGGCGAGGATCCGTCGCGGTCGGAAGCGCGATGACCGCGCCCAGGACGAGGCTGTGCTTCGGATGCGCTGCAGAAGGCCCATGCGTTGAGCCTGCGATGACCGGTGCGGCCGGGCAAGTGAGCGAATCCGGCCTGTGGACGCTCAACGGCTGTCCACAGGTGGACGGTGCTCAAGTGGTGATCGAACTCAGCTCGCGGCGGGAGTGCTTGCTGCCGAAGACTCGGACGAGCTCGAGGACTGAGAGCTCGAGGCCGCGGGCGAGGAGTCCTTCGTCGACGAGGACTCGGAGCGCGAGGAGCCGACGGTGCTCGAATTGGACGCACGGGAGTCGGTGGCGTAGAAGCCCGAACCCTTGAAGCTGATGCCCACGGTGCCGAAGACCTTCTTCAGGTGGCCCTGGCATTCGGGGCAGACGGTGAGGGAGTCGTCGCTGAAGTCCTGATGGATATCAAAGGCGTGACCACAGCTTTTGCATGCGTAGGAGTAGACGGGCATTCGAGACCTTTCTTCGACAGCTAGATTATAGTGCACGCCGGCCGTCGCGTGCGCACCGGTCCGAGATTTGCACATGGTTATCCACACGAGAACACGCTCGAGTGGGCTCTGATTCCCCGAGGGAGCGATCAGGCTCGCTCGTCAGTGCCCTCCGGTCGTGTTCAAGCGCCGTCCGATTGTGTTCGAGCGCTGTCGAAGGTGCGCAGGCCGTGTTCGGTCACGGCCGCCGGGATGCGCAGATCCCAGTCCTTGGCGACCAGACCGGGCAGGTCGAGTTCCCGGGCGAAGCAGACCCCGATCACGCGAGGCCCCCCTTCCAGCGGGGCGACTCCGTGCGGGCCGAAGGTGCGATCGTAGAAGCCGCCCCCATTGCCCAAGCGGGCGCCGTCG
The DNA here is from genome assembly GCF_018208375.1 of Brevibacterium sp. SMBL_HHYL_HB1. Lineage (NCBI taxonomy): Bacteria > Bacillati > Actinomycetota > Actinomycetes > Micrococcales > Brevibacteriaceae > Brevibacterium > Brevibacterium sp. SMBL_HHYL_HB1. The sequence continues at coordinate 170,953 of NZ_CP062936.1, forward strand.
GCACCGAAGCCGAGGGCGGGAATGAAGACGAGGTCGAGACCGACCTCCGCCGAGAGCAGCTGTGCTGGGCTGAGCAGCTCGGTGTCCTGGTGCGGCTCCCGGATGCCCCACCGGCCCTGCGGCTCCAGGCTCGCCATCGATCCGGTGACCCGCCCGAACCGCAACGGTCGGCCGACCTCAGTGACCACGGGCAGATAGACGGTCCCGCCGGAGGCGAGGAATCGGTCGAGTGCGGGGTCGAGGTCCGGTTCTCCCGGCAGCGCCGCATAGGCGAGAAGGGACCGGATCGGGCGCGAGCGGATGAGGTCCCACGCCGGCGCGGCCACGGATCCGGGGCCCGCCTCGGCGGGGTGGGGCGCAGGGGAGACGAGGATGTCGGCGAACCGGGACCCGCCTCGGTGTCGGGAGGGTTCGCGCGAGCCGAACGGATGCGAGATCGCAGCTGCGCCTTCGAAGTTCGTGGATCCACGCTCCTCAGCCTATCCGCAGGCGGGAGATTCGTTAAGATGACTTCATGAGTGATGTAGTGCAGCGTGCCGTTCGCAAGGCCGTGATCCCCGTCGCCGGTCTGGGAACCCGTTTCCTTCCGGCGACCAAGGCCACCCCCAAGGAGATGCTCCCCGTCGTCGACAAGCCGGCGATCCAGTACGTCGTCGAAGAGGCCGTCGATGCCGGCCTCCGCGATGTCCTCATGATCACCGGGCGCAACAAGCGACCGCTCGAGGACCATTTCGACCGGGTCGACGGGCTCGAGGCCGCGTTGGCGCAGAAGGGCGATGACGAGAAGCTCGCCGCCGTGCGGCATCCCTCTGAGCTGGCCGATATCCACTATGTCCGGCAGGGAGATCCCAAGGGTCTCGGTCATGCCGTGCTCAAGGGGCGTCAGCACGTCGGCGACGAGCCCTTCGCCGTGCTGCTCGGCGATGACCTCATCGACGAGCGCAGCCCCATCCTGCCGAAGATGATCGAGGTTGCGGAGAGGACAGGCGGCAGCGTCGTCGCCCTCATGGAGGTCCCGCCCGAGGCGATCCACCTCTACGGCTGCGCCGCCGTCGAGGCCACCGATGACGATGAGGTCGTCAGGGTCACCGGTCTGGTCGAGAAGCCCGCCAACGGGGAGGCCCCGTCGAACCTCGCCGTCATCGGCCGCTATGTGCTGGCCCCGGAGATCTTCGACGTCCTCGAGACCACGGGGCCCGGCCGCGGCAACGAGATCCAGCTCACCGACGCCCTGCAGGAGCTCACCGGAGCGGCGAACGGCCACGGTGTCTACGGAGTCGTGTTCAAGGGCGCCCGCTATGACACCGGTGACAAGCTCGACTACCTCAAGGCCGTCGTGCAGATCGCCTGCGACCGCGAGGACCTCGGCGAGGATCTCAAGGGATGGCTCAAGGGCTACGTTCCCACACTCGACTGACCGGAACCCCCGGGCCGACCGAGACCGCGGGTCGGCCGAGACCTCTGGACCGACCGAGACCGAACCTGAGAGCGAGGGCAGCCGTGTGTGGCCTGTCATCCTGACTGATCGACAGTCCGATATCGTGCTGCGGCCGCTGCGTCGCCGAGACGAACAGCAGTGGCGCGAGGTCCGCCGCTTCAACCGCGATTGGCTGCGTCCCTGGGACGCGACGCTGCCGGCGCCCGGCCAAGAGCTGCCGGGGTTCCGCAGCATGGTGCGGATGCAGGACAGGCAGGCCAAGCGCAGTCAGTCCGTGCCCTTCGCCATCGAGGTCGGCGGTGATTTCCGCGGGCAGATCACGGTCTCGGGCCTGAACTGGGGATCGATCCTGTCCGGGCAGATCGGGTACTGGATCGACTCGCGTGTGGCCGGTCGCGGCATCACTCCCATCGCCGTGGCGATGGCCGTCGACCACTGCTTCTTCACGCTCGGACTCCACCGCATCGAGATCAACATCCGTCCGGAGAACACCGCCAGTCTGCGTGTGGTCGACAAGCTCGGCCTCCGCGACGAAGGTCTGCGGAAGCGGTACATGCACATCGACGGCCAGTGGTGCGACCACCGCACCTTCGCCGTGCTCGCCGAGGAGGTGCCCCACGGTCTGCTCGCCGCCTACCGATACGGGCAGGGCGGACCGGCCTCGGACCGAACCGCGCCCTGAGTCGGCGCGCGGGTTCCCACCGCACCGCCGGCTGGCACCGTCACCTGGGAATTGGGTGAACTTCGGACCGGTTTGACCGACACACCTGGCACCTTCACGTCGTCGCCGAGGCGCGCAACTTAGGGTGGCAGTGTGGACACCAGCATCATCGTCGTCATTGCCATCGTCGTGGTCTTCGCCGTTGCTGTGCCCGCAATGATTCGGAAGTCCGCGACGGAGCTCTCGCGCGCCGAAATCGACTCGGTCCCCGACAATGCGGCCGTCGTCGCCGCCGAGGCGCCGAACCCCGGACACGACCATTCGGAGCGCACACAGGTCTTCCACGACAAGCCCCGAAGCCGGCCCGCGGTCCCGGCCCCGGAACTCTCGACCGCCGAGGACGCCCCGGCCCTGAGTCTGTCGGCCCCCGGCCCGGAGCTGGCCGTCATCGACGGCCACGCCGAAACGGCCACCGTCGCCGAAACGGCCACCGTCGCCGAGACAGGCCCCGTCGCCGAGGCGGACCCCGAGTCCCAGCTTCAGACCATGCCCGTCGCGGTCGGGCAGACCCGCACGGCTTTCTCCGCCGAATTTGCGGCCACCGACCACGCGACCACCGTCGACGCGGCCACCGGCCGTGGGGGTGGCAGCCACGGAACCGGCGGACACGGACAGTCCACGGCCGGCAACGTCCGGATGCTCCACCCCGCCGTCCACGCGGTGTTCGACGACAGCTCCCGTCCGGCCGGGCAGTCGGGCAGCGGTCGGCCGACCGGTCAGCACGGCGTCGGCCAGTACGGCGGTGACCCGGGACGGCAGAGCCGACCTGCACACGGACATCCGGTCTTGGCCCGTTCGGCCGGCGACGATCCGCGAGCGACGAGTGCGCGAGGCGGCGCACCCCGAACCGTGCAGCCGGGCACGAGCCGCGGCGGTCACCTCGGCGAGGGTGATCCGAGACCGGGCGGCCCACTCAATTCCAATCCGAACCTCGGAGCCGATGAGGAACATGCGATGACTGAGCAAGCAACGACACTGCGGGAGTCCCTGAAATCGCTGGGCACGATGACCCGGGGGTTCGCCCTGGTCCTCCTGGCCTCGGTCCTCGGCGTGGTCGTCACGAGCGTGCTCGCGCTGTTCTCCGTCGTCCATATCGCCCTGGCCGGGGTCTTCCTCGGCCTCGGCGTCGTCTCCCTGCTCATCGTGCGCACCCTCAACCTGCGCCGCCGCGAGGTCAGGAAGCGTCTGCGCCGGCTCGAGCATCGACCGAAGCCCGAGGCGAAGCCGCGGACCGCTCCCGTGCAGCAGCGGCGTGCGCCCACGGCCGAACGCACCGCACCGGCTCGGACCTCGTCGCGCACGCACACCGGCCGGGCTTCGGGACCGAACGCGGCTGCGCAACCGGCCCCGACGTCGAGCTCGGCACCGACTGCGGCTCCGACATCGAGTCCGGCACCGACCTCGGCGCCGACGTCGAGCGGCACCGCCGCCCGGATCGCGGCCGCCGCCCGGGGCCGGAACGGAACGACGAAGGCCGCCCAGGCACGCGCTGTGATGGCCCGCAGCACCGAAGCGAAGAGGGCCCGCGAGGAGGCCGACACCGGCGAGATCCCGCTCGTGCGCATCCGCAAGGAAGCCACCGAGGGCCACACCACCCGTCAGGTGCTGCTGACGGGACCGATCCCCGCGGTCGAGGAAGGCACCCCTGCCGACTCCGCAGACGACACCACCGACCGTCGCAGAGAGAAGGCGGGGTCTGCCGAGAAATCACTGTCTGCTGAGACGACTGCCGCGACCGAGGTGACTGCCGCCGAGGAGGCGGCCGCTGCGGACCAGGCGGCCGAGACGTCAGCGGCCCCGGTTTCGCTCGGGTCCGACCTGCCCGACGAGGCAGACACGGCTGCGACAGACAGCGACGACGCCGACGTCCGTGCGGCACTCGACGCGGCGGCACCGAAGGTCGACGACCCGTTCATGCAGCGACTGAAGTCTCGTGACGGATGGTCGCCGACGCCGCTGCCGGTGCCCAGCTACGTCGATGCCCCCGAGGCCGAGCACCCGGCGCCCTCGGCGACCGCCGCCGATGCCAGCTCCTACGAGACCGAGGCGCGCAGCCGTGAGGACATCGCCGCACAGTTCGCCGCCGAGCTCGGCTACCGTCCCGAACTCAGTGACTCCGCCCGCGAGGAGGGCCCGCTCGAACACGGGCGCAAGGCGATCCGGACGACGAAGGCCGCCGACCTCGGCGCCGTCAACGACGTCCTCGCCCGCCGCCGGGCCTGAGCTCCGTCTTCTGGACCGAAGTCTGGGCCCGTGTCCGGCGGCGACAGCCCCATCTGCGACCAAGGGCTCGGTGCGGAACCAGAGCTATCTGTCGTAGGCAGAGCCGTCGGCCGCATCGGGCGAATCGGAGAAGACCGCCCCCGGGATCGCCGAGGTGGTCAGGACCGCGGGGTCGCGATGTACTTGATCTCGAGGAACTCCTCGATGCCGACCTTTCCGCCCTCACGGCCGAGACCCGACATCTTCACACCTCCGAAGGGTGCGCCGGGGTTCGAGACCAGGCCCGTGTTGAGTCCGACCATGCCCGCTTCGAGCCTGTCGGCCAGGCCGAGCGCACGCTCGAGGTTCTCGCTGAACAGGTAGCTGGCCAGCCCGAACTCGGTCTCATTGGCCAGAGCGATCGCCTCGTCGTCGGTGTCGAAGGTGACGATCGGTGCGACGGGGCCGAAGATCTCGGTGGTGCGGATCTCGCAGTCGGCGGGCACATCGGTGATGACGGTGGGATCGAAGAAGAAGCCCTTGCCCTCGATCCTCTTGCCGCCGGTGAGGACCTTCGCACCCTTGGCCACGGCATCGTCGACGAGGGAGGACACCTTGTCCAGTGCGTCCTGATCGACCAGCGGACCGACCTCGGTGCCGTCGTCGAGACCGTTGCCGACCCGCATCGAACCGAGCCTGTCAGCCAGTTTGGTCGAGAACTCCTCGGCCACGGACGAATGGACGAACAGACGGTTGGCCGAGGTGCAGGCCTCGCCGCCGTTGCGCATCTTCGCCTGGACGGCTCCGGCGACGGCCTTGTCGATATCGGCGTCGTCGCAGACGACGAACGGGGCATTGCCGCCGAGCTCCATCGAGGTCTTCATGACACTGTCGGCGGCCTGCTTGAGCAGATTGACGCCGACCTCGGTCGAACCGGTGAAGGTGACCTTGCGGGCGATGCCCGACTCCATCCAAGGAGTGACCACCCGGCGGGCGGAGTCCGAGGTGACGACGTTGAGCACCCCGGCCGGCAGGCCCGCGTCGATGAGAGCATCGACGAGCATGAACGACGTCAGCGGGGTCAGCTTCGCGGGCTTGAACACCATGGTGCAGCCGGCGGCGATGGCCGGACCGATCTTGCGGGTGCCCATCGCCAGCGGGAAGTTCCACGGCGTGATGAGGATGCAGGGTCCGACCGGTTCGCGTGAGACCATGACGCGGGTCTTGCCGTCGGCCGACTGGGCGTATTCGCCGTCGAAGCGCACGGCCTCCTCGGAGAACCAGCGGAAGAACTCGGCGCCGTAGGCGACCTCTCCCTTGGACTCGGCGAAGGGCTTGCCCATCTCCGCGGTCATCACGGCCGCGATGTCATCGGCGCGTTCGGTGAGCAGTTCGAAGGCGCGACGCAGGATCTCGGCGCGTTCGCGGGGTGCTGTGGCGGCCCAATCGGCCTGTGCCTCACCGGCGGCCCGGATGGCGGCTTCGGCATCTGCGGCGGAACCGTCGGCCACGGTGGTGATGGTCTCGCCGGTGGCGGGATTGTGCACCTCGATGGTCTTGCCGCCCTCGGCCGACCGCCACTGGCCGTCGATGAACAGGCCGGTGTTGAGTGTGTCGATGATCGGTTTGATGTCCACGACGGATCCTCCTTGGTTGTCGTCACGGCATGACCGCGTCGTGAGCTCGAGGGGAAGTCTTCGCCGGAGTTGTCAGGGCGCGGTTCTGCTCAGTGTAGTGGCCATCGAGCAGACGCGCTGTGCGGAATTCGTCGTCCGGAGCAGGCGGTGCGACCTCGGGCGGGGTCAGCGACCCTTGTTCAGGCGGGGCCAGCGACCCTTGCTCAGGCGGGGCAGGCGGGCAGGCCCGTCGGCCCGGCCGACGAGGGCGGTGGCCTCAGGCGAGGTACTGATCGAACTCCGTGTTCTTCTGCAGGAATCCGTGCACATAGGAGCAGGTGGTGCGGAACTTCAGCCCCGCCTCGGCGCTGGTTTCGAGTGCGTAGCGCACCAGCTGTGCGGCGAGCCCGCGACCGCCCCACTCGGGGGAGACCTCGGTGTGGGTGAAGGTGCGGATGGTGCCTTCAGCCGTGTCGTCGGCCCCGGCCTCGCGGTCGATGTAGTCGACGTGACCGATGACGGTGCCCGCGTGGGAGAGGGTGAAGCGCTTGGCTGACGCATCCTCGGTGATGGTGAAGGTCTCTCCCGAGCTCTCGATGTCCATGGTCATTCCTCCCGAAATTCCGCACGTGCGCTGCCACGCTTTCGTCCCGGTGGCACCGTGTGTGAGTCCGTCTCTGACAGTCGACACTATAGTTCCGTTGTCGCGAAACCGACTAACCTGATGGGCAGCCCCCACCGTCGGCCCCGGTTCGGGCCGCCCAGAGCGGTCGAACCGCCGCCGATTCCCGTCCGCACGTATATGAAGGAGTCGATCCCATGTCCTCACCCGCCTCGGCCACCCCGGCTACTCCTGTCACTCGGGTCGCTTCGGCCACCTCGGTCGAGTCGCACCGGCTGCACTTCAACGAGGCAGGATACGCGGTCGAGAGGCTCATGGCCTCCGACATCGCCGACTACGTCGCGTTGGTGGACTCGGCCTACCGCGGAGAGAGCGCGAAGCAGGGGTGGACGTCCGAGGCGGACATCATCGGCGGTCAGCGTCTCGATGCGGAGATGGCGGGGGACATGCTCGCCGAGGAGGACTCCGTGATCCTGCTCGTCCGCGACGGTCGGTCGCGGGCCGTGGCCAGCGTCTACCTGCGCGAACCCACCGACGGACAGGCCTACCTCGGCGTCCTCGCGGTCTCCCCGCAGGGGCAGGGCAAGGGGCTGGGTTCGGCGCTGATCGACCTCGCCGAGGCGTGGGCGGCCGAACGGTGGAGTGCGCACTCGGTGCGGATGAGCGTGATCAACAAGCGTGAGGACCTCATCGCCTATTACGAACGTCGCGGCTACGAGCGCACCGGCGAAGTCGAGCCCTTCCCCTACGGCGACGAACGTTTTGGACTGCCGAAGGTCGACGACCTCGAATTCGTGCTGCTGCGCAAGCGTCTGAACTGAGGCGGTTTGGCTGGGGCAGCGGGGCTGGCTGGGCCGCTGTGCTGGGTGAGGCCGCTGGGCTGAGGCTGAGGCCGTGGGGCTGGGGCTGGGGCCGCTGGGCTGGGCGAGGCCGCTGGCTGGATGGGGTGCTGACGAGGGTCGCGGCGGCAGAAAGTGGTCATGATCGGATACTTTCGGCGCTGAAAAATGTCCGATCACGACCGCTGTTTGAAGGAGGTGTCGGCCCGTCCACACTGTGCTCGGTTCCGCCGGGACGCGGCCCTGGAAACCCAGTCTCGGAAGCTCGGCCCCAGAACACCATCGCGGGCACGACAATCCGTCGAGGCAGCTGTGTCGATCCGGCCGACAGGGACGCCCGCCGGCCGGATGGAAGAGTGCACAGACCTGCGATCAGGTCAGCAGCAGCGCTCCGCCGAGGGCGAGGAGTGCGACGATAACCGTGACCGTGGCGGCCAGACCGATCGGTCCGGCCCCGAGGTTCTTCAGCGACCGCCATTGGACCCCGCGCCCGAGGGCGAACATCGCCATGGCCAGACACACGGTCTGGATCCAGCTCAGCCCCGTGATCGCGAACTCCGGCAGCAGCCCGAACGTGCGCAGCGCGGCCATGGCGAGGAAGCCGAGGACGAACAGCGGCACGATCGGCGGCCGCTTGGCCTTGACCGGGGCCGCCTCGGTCTTCGTCGACACCGTCCCCGAGGAGGGATCGTCCGGCGAACCGGCACCGCCGTCGATGCTCGCCGCGGTGTTGGCTTCGGCACCGGCCTCGGCTCTGGCATCGGCCCCTGACCCTGCCCCGGACCCGGCTCCGGCCTCGGCGGTGGTCGACTGCACACTTGCCAGGGACTTCGCTTCTCCGCGCCGGACCGCATAGCTGAAGACGGCGACGGTGGGGGCGAGCATGATGACGCGGGCGAGCTTGACGAGAACGGCGATCTCGAGCGCGGCGGGGCCGATGATGCCGCCGATCGCGACGACCTGAGCCACCTCGTGGGTGGAGGCCCCACCCCACATCCCTGCCGTCTCCGGGACCAGTCCGAAGGCCGTCGACAGCGAGGGGACGATCGCGATCATCAGGGTGCCGAAGAGGACGACGAGGCCGATCGCGGCGGCCACATCCTCCTTCTTCGACTTCAGGGTCGATTCGACACCGGCGACGGCGGCGGCACCGCAGATGCCGAAGCCGCAGCCGATGAGCACGGCGAGGTCCTTGTCGACCTTGAACACCCGGGCCAGGCCGAGCCCGGAGACGATGCCGACCGTGACGATGACGGCGGCGAGGACGAGGACGAGCCAGCCGAGATCGAGGATGTCATCGAGCACCACCTGCGCGCCGAGTGCGACGATGCCCAGCCGCAGCAGAGGCTTGGCCGCGAAGTTGAGTCCGGGGGAGAAGGTCTCGGGCAGATTCGGAACGAAGTTGCCGAGCAGGATGCCCAAGACGATCGCCACTAGAAGCGGCGAGAGGACGGGCTGGACCATGGAGATCGGCCAGGCGATGGCCGTCGCCGCGGCGGCGACCCCGAGGCCGGGGAGCAGAGAGATGATGCGATTCATGACTTCAGTCTGACAATGTGCGCACATCGGCAGTAGACGTCGATTCCGAAAGGACCCATATGGATCTGATATGCCATGATGGGCGTATGCATGATCTCGGGGACATGAAGAACTGGCCCGAGCTCCAGGCTCTGGGGCTGCTGGTGGCTCTCAGCGGAAATGCGCGCTCGATCGGCCAGGCCTCGGCCAAGCTCGACCTGGCTCAGCCCAACGCCTCGCGCAGCCTGCGCAACCTCGAACGCGACCTCAAGGTCCCGCTGCTGCGGCGCTCGCCGCGGGGGACCGAACTCACCGTCGAAGGGCAGGCCGTCGCCGAGTGGGCCTCGAAGGTCATCGAAGCCTACGGCACCCTCAACGCCGGGGTCCGTGCCATCCAGGAAGCCCGTGCCGGCACCGTCAAGGTCAGTGCCTCGCTGACCGTGGCCGAATACCTCATGCCCCACCACCTCACGACCTTCCGGGCCGCCCATCCGGACATCGGCATCGGACTGTCCGTGGAGAACTCCGCGACCGTCATCGACCGGGTGCGGCGGCAGAGCTGCGATCTCGGTCTCATCGAGTCCGTGTCCCTGCCGGCGGGCATGCGGGCGGCGGTCGTCGGCCGCGACCGGCTGATGATCGCCTGCGCTCCGAGCTTCGCCGCATCGTGGACGAAGCCGATCACCGCCGAGGCGCTCGCGCAGGTGCCGCTGCTGGTCCGGGAGCTCGGTTCGGGCACGAGGGAGGCCATCGACTCCGCCCTGTCCGAGGCAGGCGGTGTGCGGGTGGCCGGCGAATACGGGTCGAACTCCGCGCTGCGCATCGCCGCGGCCACGGCCGTCGCCCCCGTCGTGCTGTCCGAACTCGCCCTGCGCGACGACTTCCGAGCCGGCCGACTGCTGCCGCTGCCCGTCGACGACAGCGTCGACCTCTCCCGCGAACTCCACGCCGTGTGGTCGCCCAAGCGCCGACTGTCGTCTGGGGCGAGCATGCTGCTCGAACACATGATCAGCACCCTGGGGTGATCCCGCCTCGGCGGCGGCGCGCTCATCCCCGCCTCCGCGGCGTGCGCTCATCCGCGGCGTGCGCTCATCCCGGCTCCGCGGAGTGGGATCGGCCTGCGCCCCCGGCGGCGACACCTCTATATTGGGTTCATGACTTCGTCAGAATCCGCAGCCTCCCGTCCCGAGCTCGCCCCGGACACCATCGTCGTTGAAACCGGACGCCCGAACCGTGCCGACGGCGCCTCGGTGAACCCGGCGATCGATCTGTCCTCGACCTTCATCAGCACCGGCGACATCGAGTCCTCGCCCTTCGCCTATGCTCGGTTCGACACGCCGGCCTGGAGTCATTTCGAGGAGGCGCTGGCCAAGCTCGAGCACGCAGAGCTTCCGGGCCTGGTCTTCGGCTCGGGACTGGCGGCGATCTCGGCGGTGATCAGTGCGGTGCCCGCCGGCGGCACGCTCATCATCCCCACCCACAGCTACCAAGGGGCGCTGGCCTCGGCCGCGCAGATCGCCGAGAGACAGGGATTCGAACTCGTCACCGTCGACATCGCCGACACCGCAGCTGTCACGGCCGCTCTCGACGCGGCAGCGGAGAAGGGGTCGGCCGCCTCGGCGCCGGGTTCCGGTGCGGACCGACCAGCCGCCGGTGGAAGCGAATCCGGGACCGCCTCCGGGCTGCTGTGGATCGAATCGCCGACGAACCCGATGCTCGAGGTCGCCGACGTCCCGGCGCTGATCGCCGCCGCCAAGCAGCGGGGGATCCTTGTAGCCGTCGACAACACGTTCGCCACTCCGCTGCTGCAGACGCCGCTCGACCTCGGCGCCGACATCGTCGTCCACTCGGTCACGAAGTACCTGGCCGGACACTCCGATGTCGTCCTCGGCGCGGCGCTGACCAGCAGCGGCGAACTGCGCCAGCGGATGCACACCGAACGATCGATGCGCGGATCGGTCGCCGGCCCCTTCGAGGTGTGGCTGGCACTGCGCGGACTGCGCACCCTGGCCGTCCGTCTCGACCGCGCTCAGGCCAATGCGCAGACGATCGCCGAACGACTCGCGGCTCATCCGGCCGTCATCGAGACCCGCTACCCGGGCCTGCCGGACGATCCCGGTCATGATCGGGCCGCGGCGCAGATGAACGGCTTCGGCGCGATCATCGCCTTCACCGTCGACACCGCAGACAGAGCCACCTCAATCGCCGAGGCGGTGAAGCTGTGGACCCCGGCGACCTCCCTGGGCGGAGTCGAATCCCTGATCGAACGCCGGCGTCGCCACCCCGAGGAGCCGCAGACCGTGCCCGAGGGGCTGATCAGGCTGAGCGTGGGCATCGAGAACGTCGACGACCTGTGGACCGACCTCGAGGCGGCCTTGGGCTGATGGAGCCGTCGCCGGACTACGTGCTCGACCGACCGGCCGAGGAGGACCTCGATGAGCTCTTCGCCATCGAATCCGACCCGCGCGTGTGGACGCATCTGCCGAGCGGTCGGATGACGGCGAGGGAGGAAGCCGAGGCGATCATCGTCAAGCTGCAGTCCCAGTGGGAACTCGATGGGCTCGGGCCGTGGATGGTCAGACGGACCGTAGGCGGGAACCTCCTCGGGCACTGCGGCTGCTCTCTGCGCGGGGTGTCCGGGCCCGGCGCCTCCCACCGCGAACCCGGCGCGTTCTGGAACCTCGGCTACCGCTTCCGCCCCGAAGTCCAGGGGCAGGGGCTGGCGACCTCGGTCTCCCGCGATGCGATCGCCGCGGCCGCGGGCGTCGACGCCGACCTGCCGGTCGTGGCCTATCTGCTCGAGCACAACACCGCCTCGGCAGTGGTCGCCCGCAAGCTCGGCCTGCAGATGATCCATCGGGCTCCGGGCGCCGGCAACCCCGACTCCGCGGCCGTGCGGCTGGTCTTCGCCGATCGCAAGCTCACTCCCGCCCAGCTCGAGGCGACCCTGAGCTGACGTTGCGCCAGGCATCGTCTCCGCATTGTCTGCTGCGGGTCGATCCACTGCGAATCGCGGCCGAGAATCGTGATGGATCCACCCGCAGGAACCATCCATGCGCCCCGCGGGGCGGGCTCGTGTCCTTCCGCACCGTACTTCAGTGCCCCATGCGACAGGAGCGAGTGCCCTCGCACAGCGGACTCGTGACTCTGCGCGCCGCGGAGATGTGACGCATATCAACTTAACGTACGTTAAAGTAGCCATGGAGACCCATGGAAATCCGGCGAAGTGCGCCTTCGACGGAAGCAGCACCGAAAACGTACGAAGGAGTCGCATTGTCCACCAGCGTTCTCACCGAAGTCAGTGGCGATGTCACGACCATCACCATCAATCGCCCCGAGACCCTCAACGCGCTCAACCAGTCGACGTTCCGGGCCATCGGCGAGGCCGTCGCCGAGGCGGCCGCGAACTCCCGGGCCCTCATCCTCACCGGCAATGACCGGGCGTTCAGTTCCGGTGCGGACCTGCGCGGTGAGGCCGGATCGAGCGAGGACATCGAACTCGACCAGGCGAATGCGATCATCCGGTCGATCATCGAAGCGCCGATCCCCGCGATCGCCGCAGTCTCCGGCCCCGCCGCCGGCATCGGCTGCTCTCTGGCCCTGGCCTGCGACTACGTGGTGATGAGCGAGGACTCCTACCTCATGCTCCCGTTCACCAAGATCGGGCTCATGCCCGACGGCGGTGCCACGGCACTCGTGGCCGCCTCGGCGGGTCGGCATCGGGCCATGCGGATGGCGCTGACAGCGGAGAAGCTGCAGGCCGCCGATGCCCTCGACTGGGGTCTGGCCAGCGAGGTCGTCGCGTCCGGTGAGCATCTCAATCGGGCCGGTGCGCTCGCCGCCGCCTTCGCTCAGGGGGCGCCACAGGCGCTGGCCACCACGAAACAGGCCATCAACCGCTCGAGCCTGACCTCCCTCGACGAGGCTTTCGGACGCGAGGTGCGCGGCCAAGCGGGCCTGCGCGCAACCGAGGACTTCGCCGAGGGAGTCGCTGCCTTCGTCGGCAAACGTGCACCGGTCTTCACCGGCCAGTGATAACGACGTCGACGCAGACGACCGGCGCTGTTGCTCCTTGATAACGTTCCGGCTCGATCTGCGATCGGCGACCCCTTCGGAGATAGTCTGACGGTGACGATCGCCCACCGAGCAATCGGCGATCACGGACACGACCGGCCGCGGCCCCAGGGTCGAGGCAGGAACTGATCGCGAACAAAGGAGTCCCCATGCTGACAGGAATCCCGTCCACACAGGGCGACAGCTACCAGCTCAACACCACCAACCTCATCCGGCATGCGGCCACGGTCTTCGGTACGTCCGAGGTCGTCTACCGCCGCTCCGACGGCTCCTGGGGCCGGTCGGACTACGCCGAGGAATTCCGCCGCATGGCGCAGCTGGCTCACGGACTGGGCGAACTGGGCGTCGGCGCCGGATCGATGGTCGGGGTCCTCGACTGGAACTCCCGCCGCCACCTCGAGCTCTACTTCTCCGTTCCCGGAGTCGCCGCGACCATGCTCCAGCTCAACCTGCGCCTGGCCCCGGAAGACCTCGCCTACGTCGTCAGCCACTCGAAGTCCGACTGGATCTTCGTCGACGAGTCGCTCCTGTCCGTGGCTGAGGCTCTGGCGCCGAAGCTCGACGTCAAGGGCTGGGTCGTGATGACCGACAAGGCCGCGGACGAGATCGAGACGACGCTGACCAACGTCGTCTTCTACGAGGATCTCATCGCCGAACAGCCCACCACCTACGACTGGCCGATCATCGAGGAGACGACCGCCGCCTACGCCGGGTACACGACCGGAACCACCGGTCGTCCGAAGGGCGTCTACTACTCGCACCGCTCGATCTATCTGCACACCATGGGCGGACTGGCCGCCCTCCACGCGGACTTCGACGACTGCGTCATGCCGATCACCCCGATGTTCCATGTCCTGTCGTGGGGCTTCCCGCAGAACGCCGTGGCCGCCGGCGCCAAGCTGGTGCTGCCGGGCAAGTTCGCCGCCGAGGAGTTCGGAGCCATCGGACAGGCGTTCATCGACGAGAAGGTCACCTTGGCCAATGGCGCGCCGGCGATCTTCGCCCCGATGCTCGCGATGATGAAGGACATGCCCCAGCCTCCGGACCTCAGCGGGGTCCGGCTCGTCTCCGGGTCCTCCGAGCCGCCGCTGTCGATGATGCGCGGATTCAAGGAGATCACCGGTGCCGAGGTCATCCACGGCTACGGAGCCACCGAGACCACTCCGCTGGCGACGACGAACTGGAAGCTCAAGCCGGGCATGGATCTTGACGAGGAACAGCGCTGGGATCTCAAGCGCAGCCAGGGCCTGCCGATCGTCGGCGTCGAGATGAAGATCGTCGACCCGACGGGTCAGGAGCTGCCGCGCGACGGCAAGTCCGTGGGCGAGATCGTCATGCGCGGTCCCTGGATCACCGAGTCCTACTACAAGCTGCCCGACAACGCCGAGCGCTTCCTCGACGGATGGTGGCGGTCCGGTGACGTCGGCGTCATCGACGAACACGGCTATCTCAAGATCACCGACCGGCTCAAGGACGTCATCAAGTCCGGTGGCGAGTGGATCTCATCCATCGACATGGAGAACGCGATCCTCGACAACCCGAGCGTCAAGGAAGCCGCAGTCATCGGCGTTCCCGACGAGAAGTGGGATGAGCGACCCGTAGCCTATGTGGTGGCCGCCGACGGCGCCGAGGTGACCAGGGAGGACATCATCTCCACCCTCGGTGAGCGCTTCGCCAAGTGGCAGATGCCCGACGAAGTCAATGTCGTCGACGAGATGCCGCGCACCTCGGTGGGCAAGCTCGACAAGAAGCTGCTGCGCAAGAACTGGGACGAGAAGTGAGCTGAGCCCAGCGCCGGGGGTGCCGGCGACCAGTGGTCCTAGCGGGGCGCGAGGCCACGTTGGCCGGGACGCGAAGCCGAGTTGGCCGGGGACGCGGCGGCTGGGGCCCCAGCGGGGCGTGAGGCCAAATTGGCCAGGAGGCCCCAGCGTCTGGGGTCACAGCGGCCAGGACGCGGTGGCCGGGCCCCAGAGGCTGAGGCCCCAGAGGCTGGAGTGACGGTGGTTGGGGGTGCGGTGCCTGGGCCTCCGTGGCTGTGATTGTGGCCGCTGAGCCACAGCCTGGCGAGCAGGGGCACTCGAGACCACGGCGCAGTGCCGAGGACTCAGCCGAAACAACGGTGGAGCGCCGGGGCCACTGCGCGTGCACAGTAGTCCCGGCGCTCCACCGTTGTTTTGAGGCGTTGCAGTGTGCTCATGCGCCCGCCTTCTTCAGGGCATTTGTGATGGCCACTTTGATCTGGGCGAAGATCTGCGGTCGGAAGAGGTCGCCGAACGTGAGGTTGAAGACGGTGAATCCTGCATTGGTGAGGTCCATGCTGCGCTGGTGGTTCTCGCGAGCGGCGGCGTCCGGGCCGTCAGGGTGCATGTAGTATTTGCCGACGCCGTGGACTTCCACGATGACGGAAGCTTCATCATGCCTGAAGTCGTTCCTGCCGATGAATTTGCCTGTCGGCGAATGAGCCGCGACCTGGGGCATCATGCCCGTGATGCCGTAGCGGTGGAACTTGACCGCGCAGAATGCCTCGGCCGGGGACTCGTGGAGTTCGCTGGACAGCTCGAGGGCCAGCCGTGCTCGGTTGAGGCCGCGTACTCCTGGGGGCAGACAGGCCTGGATCGTCTCGTGGTCAACACGGTGGTCGTGCAGCGCTTGCGAGATCAACGGCACCGACACTTCGAGCGAGTGGTCGAGTGCGACATCGGCAAGCGTCCTGGCCAGAGTAGTCACGGGGTAGCTGTGAGCAGGGTCGATGTCGGCATCGACGAGCTCGCGGGCGTAGAGCCTCAGATCTGAGTAGGTGCGCGAGTACGCACTTCGCGTCAGTTCCACTGCCTCAGTCCCTGTGACAATCGGGTCGAGGCCATGGATCAGTGCGGCGGACACGTGTGAGAAGACATCGCCTGCCAGAACCGAGTCCCGTCGAGACGCGATGCGCATCCGCAGCCTCTCAGCCTTGTCTCTGATGTCACCGTGGAATTCTGGGAACGTGATGTTGGGTTCGTTCAGCAGCGGTCGGAGACAGTCGAAATGAGCGCTCGAGCAATCTGTCAGGAGGAGGTAATGGCCTCTGCGCACCTTGTCGAGACAGCAGTCCGATGCCGCGGCTAGTGCGGGGCGAGGCATGTCGAGTTCCGCGAGCTCTCTCCTCGTCACGATCCGGAACATGAACCCATTGTGATGATAGAAGTCGTCAAAAGCAAGCAAATAAGAGGAAATAATAATAAAACTGTGTTAAAAGTTGCACGAGCGTTTAACCGCAACAACTGGCTGAATTCATGGTCTTGATCTGACGTCAGCTCGTTACCTCGCTGCCTGGCGCATGGCCGAGTTCGCTGCCCAGTTCATTGTCCGCCTCACTGTCCTAAGCATGACTTGGCGCATGGGCCCGCTCATGGCTCCAAGCTTGACCCTGCGCATGGGCCCGCTCATGGCTCCAAGCATGGCCCGGCTGATGACTCTGCTCAGTGCCTGACACTCATTTCACTGTCAGGCACTTGGTTCGGCGCTCAGTTCTGGGCGCGGCCACTGAGCCTAGTTACTCGACGCAACGGTGGAACGCCGAGACCACTATGCGTGCGGTATATTTCAAGCTGTTTGTGACAGCTCGGTGTTTTCTGGGCTATTGATGCCGGCGTGGGTCGGTGGGCCAGCGGCTATGGGGCTGGTGTGGAATCGTTCCGGATGCGCGCAGTGACGGGCCTCCAGAGTGGCTTGGCGACGGGCCCGGACAAGCTCGGTACGTCCGTGATGGACATCGTTGGGAGTGTAATAATTCAGGCCGCTGTGGCGGTGGTTCGCGTTGTAGTCAGCAATGAACGCGGCCATGTAGTCACGAGCATGATCGATGGATTCGAACCGGGTGGGAAAGTCCAAGTGGTACTTGATGGTCTTGAACGTCGATTCACTAAACGCGTTGTCATTCGACACTCTGGGCCGGGAAAAGGACAGCTTGATCCCCAGCGACTGAGCGAACTGGACAGTCGTTGCCGCGCGCATGGGAGCCCCGTTATCGGCGTGTAGCACGGTCGGGTACTGCTGGTTAGTTGCCACAGCCTGATCGATCATGGTCTGAGCATGGACGGATTTCTCGGAAGTCTCGACCCGGTGGCCAACGATCTTGCGGGAGAAAACGTCCATGATGGCATAGAGGCGATAGATGACCTTGCCGGGACCGCGCAGCATCGTGATGTCCCAACTCCACAGTTGGTTCGGTGCGCAGGCAGCGTGGACCGGCTTAGGCCGTTTGGGCTGGTTACCACGGCGCTGGGCGCGACGGTCTCCGTTCTGCCCGTGTGCGGCCACCACTCGGTGAGCCGTCGACGCGGAGAATGGCACCTGCCCGGCATCGAGCATCCGCCAATACGCCTGGGTGACAGACAGGCTCTCATAGTCTTCAGAGTTCAACAGCGCCATGAACGCATCGGCCTCGGCGGTGGTGATCCGACTCGGGTAGTCGCGTTCCTTCTGCGGCACCTGCACCCCGGCCGGGACCGCCGGATTCTGGTGACGGTACCAACTCGTACGATGCACACCCATCAACTCGCAGGCCGCCGTGATCGACCAGCCGACCCTGATCAGATCGCCGATGAACCTGAACCCGATTGCCTTTACTGTGGCGGGCTCATCCAGTCCGGCCTGGTCGCCTCGACCTCGGGCAGCGTCGGGTCTGTCGCGGTCGCGCTCTTGGACATCGCTTCCAAGAGCGCGGACGCTTTTCCCAAGATATCGACCGCAGCTTCAGACTTGGCCAGTTTGGCCTTCAACGCTTCGTTCTCGGCCTGCAGCTGTGTGAGTTGCTTCTTCTCAGCGGCTTTGAGCTTGTTGTCACTGGGATTGCCATTCAACCGATCCGATCGCGAGGTCAGGCAACCATTTTCTCTGTCCACGAACCACTGATAGATCGTTCTGGGATTGACCCCGACAGTCCGAGCCAACTGGGCTTTAGAACCCATCTCGATACATTTGTCATATTCGTCCAGGATCTCGAGTTTCTGGGCCGTGGTGAAATGCCCGCGGCTCGAGGAACGGGACGGAACTTCAAAAGACATAACAGACTTCTCTCCCCGCCAATATTGTCAGATAACTGTCACAAGACAGCCTGACACAGAGGGCGTGCACAGTGGCCTCGGCACTCCACCGTTGTTTCGGCCGCCTCTCTGGCGCTCCGCCGTGGTCTCGGGGCTGCGTCGTTGTTTCGAGCAGGCCTTCGGCTCGTGTCGAGGGTCTGGGAGTGGAGCGCGGTGCAACAGCCGGGGGAGGGAAGCGCGGCACCAGGGTCGGAGAGGGAAGTGCGGCGCGGTCGCGAGGTAGGGTGGCGCCGCACCAGGGCCGGGAAGGCCGTCGGAGAAAAGCGCGGTGCGGCCACGGGGGAGCGAGGCACCGCACCAGCGCCGCGCCAGGGTCGGGGGAGGGAAGCGGGCCTCAGGCGCCTGGAGTGAAAGAAGGAGAAGCGGTGCCTCAGGGGTGGTGGAGCAAGTAGGTCCCGCCCTTGAGGCAGGTGTCGACGACCCAGCCATCGGCGACGAGGCCGGTGAGGGCATCCCGCAGAGCCTGCCGCCACCGGCTGGCCAGCTCGGCGTCCTGCCCACGCAGGTCCTCGATGTCGGAGGGGAAGTCGAGGGAGACGAGCTCGGCCTCCTTGGGCGGCTCGCTCAGCAGCGGTTCTCCGTCCTCGTCGGCGCGCAGGCAGGCGAAGGCGGAGCCGGGATCGGCGGTCGTCACTCGCGCAGGACGATCGAGGCGCCACGACACCATCATCCGGTCGCTGGCCTGCCCCGAATTCACTCCGTCGCGCATCTGCCCGTAGAAGTCCTCGAGGTACTCGACCATGCCGACGCCGAGGCGCTGGAAGTTGAAGTAGGCATTACGGGCCACCAGCGGATCGAAGGTCCAGGTCATCTCCGTGATGCCGAGATTGAGGCACCACAGGCGCTGATGCAGCTTCATCGCCGAACCCGCCCCGCGGCCGATGACCTCGTGCCGCACCCCGGCGATGTGCGAGTGCATGACCGTGCCCAGCGGCTGGCCGAAGAATCCGATGGTCACGCCGATCATCTCATCGGGTTCGTCGATGCTGTAGGCGGCCGAGACATAGTTGCCGGCATGAGCGAAGGCGATGATGAGGCTGGGTTCGAAGACATTCGCGCCGGTCTCGTCGACGTTCCAGACTTCGTCGAGCAGCAGGGAGGCCCGGGCCGCCTCGGCGGCGGTGTGGATCTCGCGGACCTCGATGCGCGCGGTCTCGGCAGCGGCCGCGTACTCGTCCTCGGCCAGGGCGATGATCTCCGAGTCCACTGCTTTCAGTCCTGCGTTCGCGCTCATGGTGACATTGTGCCACCGAAGAGCGCCGTCGGGCAGGCGCACACGGCAACGTTTCGGGCACGGCTCACAGGGTGCCGACGCCGTTGAGGGCAGGTATAGCCTGGACGCATGAGTTCAAAAGTCGCTGTCATCGGTGCCGGAACCATCGGCCGCTCGTTCGCCTACCTCTTCGCTCGCAGCGGGTGCTCGGTGCGCGTCTTCGACCCGCGGGAGGACCTCGCCGAGGTGGTCGCGGACCTCCAGGCCGCTGTCACCGCCGATGCCTCGGCGAGGAATCAGGTGGCCTCCCAGATCGGGACCGTCGAAGAGTCCGAGACCGTCGAGGCCGCCGTCGACGGGACGAGCTTCGTCCAGGAGTCCGGCCCCGAGGACGTCGGAGCCAAGCCGGAGCTGTTCGCCCGGATCGCCGAGGCGGCCGATGCCGAGGCAGTGCTCGCGACCTCCTCGTCGACCTTTCCGGCCTCCTCCATCGCCGAGCACCTGGACGCCGAGGTGGCCGCACGGGTCCTCGTCGGCCACCCGTTCAACCCGCCGCACCTGATGCCGCTGATCGAAGTCGTGCCCTCCCCGGTGACCTCGTCGGCTGCGATCGAGGCGGCGGTCGAGTTCTATCGCGGCTGCGGTCGTGAGCCCGTGGTGATCAGGAAGGAGATCCGCGGATTCGTCGGCAATCGCCTGCAGAACGCGCTGATGAGGGAGGCGATCTCACTCGTCCAGAACGGAGTGGTCTCGGCCCCCGAGCTCGATGCGGTGATGAGGAATTCGCTGGGCTTGCGGTGGTCGGCCGTCGGGCAGTTCGAAGGCATGCACTTCGGAGGAGGGGAGGCCGGAATCCGCGGGTTCATGGACCATATCGGCCCCGCCTTCTCCGCGATCGAGGACCTTCCCGTCGATGTCGATCCTGCGGCGATGGAGGAGGTCTTCGAGCAGGTCGAGCAGGCCTACGGCCAGTCTCCGACCGCCGAGGCGGCCGCGACCCGCGACCGGATCCAACGAGCCGTCCTCGACGCCCGGGGGCAGGATCACTGAGGCGCCGAGGTGTGTAGGCACTGGGCGCTGATGCCCCGGGTGCCGAGATCTGTGCGGCCGGCGAGGAGCGGGATGGCTCAGACGGCCGCTTGGTAGAAGTAGGTGGTGCGTTCGGCGATGAGCCCCTCGGTGTCGAAGAGGAAGAAGTCGGCGAATCCCACCGAGGTCTCGGACCCGTCCTTGAGGCGGCCGTTGAACACTCCGCGGCTGGAGGCCCGGTCGCCGTCGACGAGGATCTCCTGCAGGGAGTGCGCACCGGAATCGATGACCCGCTCGCCGTGGTAGAAGTCCGTGATCTGCTGCCCGACCATCGTCGGGTAGCCGGGGCGGTCGTAGCTGGCATCGGCGGCGAACAGCGCCGAGGTGGCGTCCGCATCTCCCGCATCGACGGTGGTGTAATAGCGCTTCACGAGTTCAGTCACACTGGCCATGGTCTTACCGTAGCAGTGCCGACCCGTGCGTGTTCGTCCGTCGCAGCGCAGATCGCTGCATTCAGATCGTCACAATGCTGATCGTCGCAGCGCAATCCTCCGCAGCGCGAGTGAGCCCGAGCGAACTGACAAGATGCTCAAGATCTCGCCGGCCGGTGAGAAGAGCGTTGCCGCCGCGCGGTTTCCGCCATAGCGTGGGAGATGTTCCCCGGGCCACCCGAGAACCCCGGGCAACCCCGAAGAGAAACGAGGACTGCCATGACCACCGTCTACCGTGTGACCGATCCGGCGACCGGCGAAGTCGCCGAGGAGTTCGCCACCGCCACCGATTCCGAGATCCTCGCCGCTCTCGACCGTTCGGCGACGGCCTTCACCGAATGGAGCCGGACTCCGGTGGCCGAACGCGCCGCGATCCTCACCCGCGTCGCCGAGATCTACTCCGAGCGCGCTGAGGAGCTCGCCGAGGTGATCAGGCTCGAAATGGGCAAGGCCGTGCCTGAGGGCAAGGGCGAGGTCGGCCTGTGCAGCCGCATCTACAAGTACTTCGCCGACAACGCCGAGGCGTTCATGGCCGATGAGCCCCTGCGCGGGCCGAAGGACGCCACCGCGATGATCCGCCGCAAGCCCGTGGGCTCGCTGCTGGGCATCATGCCCTGGAACTTCCCCTACTATCAGGTCGCCCGCTTCGCCGCGCCCAACCTGGCCCTGGGCAACACGATCCTGCTCAAGCACGCCCCGCAGTGCCCGCGCTCGGCGAAGATCATGGAAGAGATCTTCGTCGAGGCGGGCCTGCCCGAAGGCGCCTACATCAACATCTACGCCAGCAACGAGCAGGTCGCCGACATCATCCTGCCCGATCCGCGCAACCACGGTGTGTCCCTGACCGGTTCCGAACGCGCCGGTGCCGCTGTGGCCGCCGAGGCGGGCAAGAACCTCAAGAAGGTCGTGCTCGAACTCGGCGGATCCGATCCCTACATCCTGCTCGACTCCGAGGATGTGAAGGAATCTGCGAAGACCTTCTTCAAGACCCGGATGGGCAACACCGGTCAGGCCTGCAACTCACCCAAGCGCATGATCGTCATGGATGATCTCTACGACGACTTCGTCTCCTCCATCACCGAGGAGGCCAAGAAGCAGACCCCCGCAGCACCGGGGGAGGAGGGGTCCCGCCTCTCACCGCTGTCATCGGTGGCCGCCGCCGACCGCTTCGTCGAGCAGGTCCACGACACCGTCAGCCAGGGTGCGACCCTGCTGGCCGGAGGGAAGAGGTACGACGGAGGCGGAGCTTATGTCGAGCCCGTCGTGCTCACCGATGTGAAGAAGGGGATGCGCGGCTACTACGAAGAGCTCTTCGGCCCCGCCGTCATCGTCCACCGGGTCAGCAGCGAGGAGGAAGCCGTCGAGATGGCCAATGACACCCCGTTCGGCCTCGGTGCGGCTGTGTTCTCCAGCGACATCGAGCGAGCCGAACGTGTCGGGTCCCAGATCGATGCGGGCATGGTCTTCCTCAACTCTCCCGAGGGCACCCGCGAATACCTGCCCTTCGGCGGCGTCAAGCGCTCCGGCGTCGGACGCGAGCTGGGACCGCTGGCGATGGACGAGTTCGTCAACAAGCAGATGGTGTACAAACAGCACTGATCCGAACCGGTCGGCACTGATCGGGGCAATCACCACTGACCGAGGCCGACCACCACTGACCGGCACCGGCCGCTCAGGGCGCTGTTCTCTACCGAGGACAGCGCCCTGATTGTATGCTGAGACTGTACACAGCGAGTTCTCAGCGGGAGGCCCCCATGTCGGCACAGAAGCCGTCGACCCAGGTCAACGTCGCAGCCTCAAAAGGGATCATGCGGCCGATCAACCGATTCCTCGAACAATGGATCCCGTCGGCACTGACCTTCGCGATCGTTCTCACCCTCATCGTCGCGGTCCTCGCACTCATCTTCACCGACGCCGGACCCGGCGAAGTCGTCATCGGCTGGGGCGAGGGACTGGCCGGGCTGCTGGAATTCATGACCCAGATGTGTCTCATCCTGCTGCTCGGACACATCCTCGCCAACACCGGACCGGTCCGCAGCCTGCTGGCCGGGCTCGCCCGGGTGCCGGGAAATGCGACCTTCACCTATGTCTTCGTGTTCCTCGTCGCCGCCGTCGCCAGCCTCATCACCTGGGGCCTCGGCCTCGTCGTCGGGGCCCTGCTGGCCCGTGAGATCGCGGTGCAGTCACGCGAACGCGGCATCAAGGTCCACTTCCCGCTGCTGGTCGCCGCCGGGTACTCCGGATTCGTCGTCTGGCACATGGGCTACTCCGGCTCGGGACCGCTGACCGCGGCGACCCCGGACTCCTTCCTCTCCGAGTCCCTGGGCGGTACGACAGTGCCTGTGACCGAGACGATCTTCGCCGGCTGGAACCTGCTGGCCATCCTCGGCGTCATCGTCGTCTGCGGTCTGCTCTTCCTCCTCATGGCACCCAAGCCCGGAGCACCGGTCTACGAACTGCCCGCCTCGGTGACCTCGGAGAAGCAGGATCAGATCGACGAGGAGGTCGTCACCCCCGCCGATCGCATCGATGCTTCGCGCATTCTCACGCTCATCGTCGGCCTCGCCCTCGTCGTCTATCTGATCATCCACTTCGCCCAGGGCGGGGGACTGACCCTGGACATCGTCAACTGGTCGTTCCTCGCACTCATCATGCTGCTCGTGCGCAGCCCCTTCGAGCTCATCCACCTGACGAAGGGGGCCGCCTCCAACGTCGGTGAGATCCTCCTGCAGTTCCCGCTCTACGCCGGCATCCTCGGCATGATGTCGGCCACCGGCCTCATCGCCGTGTTCTCCGATGCCTTCGTCTCGATCGCCAACCCCACCTCGTTCGGGGTGCTCGCTCTGCTCTCGGCCGGTCTGGTCAACTTCTTCGTCCCCTCCGGCGGCGGCCAGTTCGCCGTGCAGGGGCCGATCATGCTCGACGCCGCCAACCAGCTCGGCGTCGACCCCTCGGTGGCGATCATGGCCGTGTCCTACGGTGACCAGTGGACGAACATGCTGCAGCCGTTCTGGGCTCTGCCGGTGCTGGCCATCGCCGGTTTGAAGATGCGCGACATCCTCGGCTACACGGTCATCACCTTCCTCGGCGCAGGGGTGGTGATGGCGCTGGCACTCTTCTTCGTCTCCCTGTGAAGCAGCCCGCCCATCTGCATGGGAGGGAACTCGCGCGCCTGCCTGGGACGGGGCTCGCCCGTCTGCCTGTGAGACCTGTCGCATCAGACCCGCCAATCTGACAGCGAGGCCTGCCGGAACGGACTCTCCGGGACCGGCGTCAGCGCCATCGCCTGCGACGCTGAGGCACCCTGTCCGGAAAATGACCGTAAGTGTCTCTGTGGTAACCTCCACTGTTGGCCGCCTCCTGGGTGAGGACGGCCGACGAGGACGGAACCCTCATCACGCAACAACCGTTGTTCATGCCCGGTATCGCACACTGTTCGACCGGGAACGATGCCACGACGCCATCGCGTCCGGATAAGGAGCTCACACATGTCAGCATCAGTCGACAGCTCTCCCAGTGAGCCGAAGGGAGATGCTCAGACCTCACGCCCGCCGGTGAATAAGCGGGTGTTCATCGCCGCAGCGATCGGCACCCTGGCCATCACCATCTGGGCCCTCATCTCCCCATCCAACGCCGAGGCGGTGCTCGGCGCCGTGGTCGGATGGACCTCGGACTGGTTCGGATGGTTCTACGTCCTCCTCGTCCTGGCCGTGCTCGTCTTCGTCATCTACCTCGCCGCCTCCCGATACGGCAACACGAAGCTCGGTCCCGAGCACTCGAAACCCGAATTCGGGCTCGTCGCCTGGGCGTCGATGCTCTTCGCCGCCGGCATCAGCACCGACCTCATGTTCTTCGCCGTGTCCGAACCGGTCACGATGTACCTGCAGCCGCCCTCGACCGAGGCCGAGACCGTCGACGCCGCCCGCGAATCAACGGTGTGGGCGCTGTTCCACTACGGCCTCAACGGTTGGGGCCTCTACGCCCTCATGGGCATGGCGCTGGCCTACTTCGCCTACCGGATGAACATGCCGCTGGCGATCCGTTCGGCTCTCGCGCCCATCTTCGGCAAACGCGTCCAGGGCACTCTGGGCGAAACCGTCGACCTGGCCGCTCTGCTGGGCACGATCTTCGGTGTGGCCACCTCGCTGGGCATCGGTGTGGTCATGGTCAACGTCGGCCTCAACACGGTCTTCGGCCTGCCGATCGGCACGGCCACTCAGGTCGGCATCGTCGTCATCGGCGTCGGTGTCGCCACGCTCTCAGCGGTTTCGGGAGTGGACAAGGGCATCAAGTTCCTGTCGATCCTCAACGTGGTGCTCGCGATCGGACTGAGCCTGTGGGTGCTCGTGGCCGGGAACACGAAGTTCCTGCTCAACGCGCTCGCACTCAACGTCGCGGACTTCATCCGTCTGTTCCCGAACATGGCCGGGCAGACCTTCGCCTTCGAGGACACCGGAACATGGATGACCGACTGGACCCTGTTCTTCTGGGCCTGGTGGATCGCCTTCGCCTCGTTCGTCGGACTCTTCCTCGCCCGCATCTCCCGCGGTCGGACCATCCGCCAGTTCGTGATGGGCACCCTGACCATCCCGTTCATCTACATCTTCATGTGGATCTCGATCTACGGGAACTCGGCGCTCGACCTCATCCGCAGCGGTGACATGGAATTCGGAGAGCAGACCGTGCTCAACCCCGAAGGCGGATTCTACGAACTGCTGTCGAACTACCCGGCATTCGCCTTCATCGCCGGACTGGCCACGCTCACGGCACTGCTGTTCTATGTGACCACGGCCGACTCCGCAGCACTCGTCATGGCCAACCTGTCCTCGAACCTGCGGAATCCGCAAGAGGACGGCCGCGCCGGGCTGCGCATCTTCTGGGCCCTGGCGACCGGTGCCCTGACGATCGCGATGCTCCTCGTCGGCGGCATCGGCGCACTGCAGAACGCGACGGTGATCATGGGGCTGCCCTTCGCCTTCGTCGTCATCCTCGTCATGATCGGTCTCTACAAGGCGCTGCGGGTCGAAGCGAACAGGGTCGACAGCGTCGACACGAGCCTGCCCGCCTCGCTGGCCCGCCGCTCCCGCGGACGGGGGAACGAGACGTGGCAGCGTCAGCTCGGTCGGGTTCTGTCCTTCCCGAACGCCGCTCGAGCCCGCGAGTTCGAGCAGGACGTCCTCCTCCCGACGCTGACCGAGGTGGCCGCGGAGATGGAAGATCGGGGCATCAGCTCCCGCTGCGGTCGGGTCGATGCCGAAGGCGCCTTCGTCGACGACGGCGAACTCATCGAGTTCGAGGTCGACGGCGAGGGCGAGTTCCCCTTCCGGTACCAGGTCTGGCCGCACAAGGTCAGCGTTCCCTCGTTCGGCGGAGTCGTCCCGCGCGGCACCGAGGACTACTACCGCATGGAGGTCTACCTCGACGGCGGCACCGGTCAGGGCTACGACATCATGGGCTACTCGAAGGAGCAGATCATCGATGACGTGCTGGACAAGTACGAACGCCATGTCGAATTCCTCCAGCTGCAGGAGAACATCAACCACGGCGAGGACTGAGCGACTCAGCCGGCGGACACCCGCCCGGCACAGCCGGCGGAGGCTCGCTCGGCTCAGCGGGTGAGCACCCACCCGGCACAGCCGGCGGGTATGCCCCCGACTCAGCGGGTGAGCACCTGTCGCAGAGTGCGCGCCACGGACAGGGCCGTGAGTCCGCTGGTCGCCGGATTCTCCGGGCTCGGTGTCGACCGGATGTCGAAGGCGAACTCGCCTGCGGCGCCGGCGGCACGGATCCGGTGAGTCGACCGGGGCTGTCCGGCGACGGCGCAGATGTCGACCCGCACTCGGTGCAGGGCCGCCTCGAGCAGAGCGGCGTCGCTGGCAGCCACTGTGTCCGAGGCGGTGGCTGCGCCGGGAGCCGCGGGTGCGCCGTCGGCGGAGGCGTCGGTGTCGACGACCGTGCCGGTCTCGGCCGCTGTGCCCGGCGAGGTCCCGCCATGAGGCAGACCGCGCGTGGCCCATGCCAGCGCCACGGCGATGTTGACGTTGGCGGGGAACTTCTCGATCGCCTCGGCGGGGTTGCCCGTGAACACCGTCAGCGGGCCGTCCTCGGGACGCAGCCGGCGCAGCCGCTCCGCCTCCGCTTCCGTCATCCACGGCCGGATGAGTCCCGTGGCCTCCTTCGAGGTGGTGATCTCGACGGTCTCGAGCGCATCGGCCTGGGCCGCGGCCTCGAGCACGTCGAGACCGCCGATGGCACCATTGGTCACCCGCAGCCGGCCGGGCCCGGCGAGGAGGGACTCACGCGTGACCGGATCGGCTAGGGCCCCCACGCTCGTGAGCACCAACGGTCGGCCCGCGGCCACGACGGCGGGACCGAGGTCGGCGGCGGCCGGCACCCCGGCGCATTCGACGATGACGTCGAAGGGGGCGAACCACCTCGGCGAGGGTGTCCCGGACACGGCCTCCGAGCTGCCCGCGAGGACGGTCAGATCGACGACCTCGGCACCGTGGTTCGGGCGGTCGGAGTGCTTCGACGGATCCGAGACCAGGGCGGTCAGACTCAGGGACCCGGCGGTGAGCTCCGGGGCGAGCAGTTGAGCGACATGGCGGCCGATGGCGCCGAATCCGAGCAGCAGCACAGTGGTCATGGCCGCACCATATCGGAGCCGACTGACAAACCGCTCGGACCTGCCTGCGGGCATGTCCGGCCGACGCGATACGGTTGCGGAATGGACGAACAACCACAGGCGAACGTGGAAGCACCGCGAGCGAGCGTGACCGGCGGTGCCGTCGTCGGTGAGGACGGCCTGGCCCGCACCCCCTGGGCCTACGGCGATCCGGTGCTGGTCAGCTACTACGACACCGAATGGGGCCTGCCCGTCCACGACGAGGCCGGACTGTTCGAGCGGATGAGCCTCGAAGGCTTCCAAGCCGGTCTGTCCTGGCTGACGATCCTGAAGAAGCGGGAGCGGTTCCGCGAGGCCTTCGCCGGCTTCGACCCCGAAACCGTGGCAGGCTACGGCGAGGCCGAGATCGACCGCCTGCTCGCCGATGCCGGAATCATCCGCCACCGCGGCAAGATCGAGGCCTGCATCAACAATGCCGCACGCGTGCTCGAGCTGCGCGACGAAGGCGGCCTCGACGCGTTCATCTGGTCATTCAAGCCCGCGGACACCCCGCGACCGCGCACCGTGGCCGAGATCCCGACCGCCGGCCCGGAGTCCGCAGCCCTGTCGAAGGCGCTGAAGAGGAGGGGATTCCGCTTCGTCGGCCCCACCACGATGTATGCACTCATGGAGGCCATCGGAATGGTCGATACGCATCTGCTCGACTCCCACCGCCGAGGTGCCTCCGGGGTGTGGTCGGCATGAACGACATCCGCGTCTCCGCGCTCGTCCTGCTCCACCCGCACCGCCGGGAGCTGCTCATGGTCCGCAAGGCGGGCACCACTTCGTTCATGCTCCCCGGCGGCAAGCCCGAGGCGGGCGAGACCGCTGAGGAGACCATCGTCAGAGAGATCGAGGAGGAGCTCGGGCTCAGCCTGCGTCGGGAGCGGCTGCGGGCCTTGGGCACGTTCTCCGCCGTTGCCGCGAACGAGGCCGACCATCGGGTCATCGGTGATGTGTTCTGCTACGAGGGGCTGCCGGATCGACTCGACGTCGACGACATCCGCCATCTGGCCGAGATAGCCGAGGCCGGATGGTTCCCTATCGACCCGCTGCCCGCGGACACGGCTGACCGCCAGTTCGCGCCGCTGACCCGCAACGAGGTGATCCCCGCACTGGCTCGCGCGCAGGCTGAGGCCGGGGACTGGACGGAGGCCGGTGCGGGCTGAGACCCGGGACCACCCGCGCCCGCATCAGACCATGCGCCGCTGGAATTCGAGGTCGAGTGCGACCAGATGGAGCGAATGCACCAAGGCGACGGCGGCGATGAGGAAGCTGAGGACGATGTCGAAGACACCGAAGTCCGTCAGCGCCGGCGGATTGACATAGCCCGGTGACTGCAGGAGCGTGCAGCCGATGATGACCGACCCCGTGACGATGGCGATCAGCCCCGTGACCGAGGTCCGGCCCACCGTCGCCAGACACAGCAGACCGGCCGTGAAGAGGAGCACGAAGAGCGCGAAGACATCGACCCCGCGACCGGTGACGAGGACTTCGTGCCAGAGGTTGCCGTAGGTGGCCGTGCTCTCGTCCGCGGGGGAGTAGTAGGGGAAGAACGACGCGGTGAAGACCAGCAGGCACAGAGGCCCGTAGAAGCGGGCGTAGACGGAGTTCGTCCTGCGGATGCGGGTGGTGACCTCCTGAACTCGGACGCTGTGCTCGGACACGACAGTCGGCTGTCCTTCGTCCATGGGGTTCACTGCCGGCTGCTCTCGAGATCGTCGCAGCCGGTCCTGAGTGCGGTCGAACCGCAGCCGGTGCCAGGATCGACTGCGACCGGGCCGCAGCCGATGGTGTGCAACGCTGCCGAGACGACGAATGCGCAGCGGAACGGCATGAGCATCGAAGTTCTCCAATCGAGGACAAGCAGGGTTTGGTCGAGCAGTTTCGCAAACAGTTAGTCGACACCGTGCACACCGGTGGGCGAAACATATCCTCGAAAGTTACAGCCGCGTGTTAGACAGGGACAAGGAATGGGCGTGACTCACCTGTCGTGCCCGCGAAATTTCGCACATTCCCACAATAGTGTGTTGTTTCTATTGTGGTTTTCATCCCGATTTGCTCGAAATCGGAATCGAATGACCGCCGAGGCTGCTCTTCTGCGCCGCCTGCCCGAGTCGCTGCGACAATCCCTGCAGGCATTCGCACAGCTCGGGACTGTCGACGACGGTGAAGTCGACATCCAGCCGCGCCAGGGTCAGCGCCATGGTTGCCACGCTCTGCCCGCCGATGGTCACCTGTGAGCGCTCGTCGTCGAGGGCTTCGACCGATCCTTCGGCAGAGACGAGGGCGGCCATCACCTCGGCGGCGGGCGCCTCGACGATGACTTCGGCCGAGTGCCGCCAGCGAGGACCGGAGATATGCCGTTCGACGTAGTCGCCGATGTCCTCGGCCGGCAGCGGTCGCGGTTCGAAGCGGACTCCGCTGGGGGTCTTCGGCAAGATGTGTTCGGCGCGGAAGATCCGCCAGTCGCGAAGGCCCGGATCGAAGGTGAGCAAGTACCAGCGGTGCTGCCGGTTGACGGGCTCTTCGTAAAAGAGAGTGTAGATCGGTGATTCCAGGACACGGCGCGTCGCTGCGCGGATAGACGTCGAGGTCTTCCGATGATGGAAGTTCTCACACAACCCATCCGAAAGACCTCGACGTGGCCAAGCCTACTTTCTCAACCCCTGACCTCACGACATTCTGCCGACTCGACACCCTCGATCTGACCTGCACCGGCCAAAACATCACCGGGCAAAAGGCCATCCTGGAATGCCAGCCAAACACTGCTGATGACTGGTGCCGACGGTGCGGCGGCCACGGGATCATTCGCGACACCGTCGTCCGCCAGCTGGCCCACGAACCTTTCGGCCACCGACCAACCACGCTTCACATTCGCCTCCGCCGTTACAAATGCGTCGAGTGTGGCCGCGTCTGGCGTCAAGACACCACAGCTGCGGCGCCACCACGAGCGAAGATCTCGCGAACCGGCCTCGACTGGGCGTTGCGTGCCCTCGTGATCGATCACGACACCGTGTCCGTCATCGCTGCGAAACTCGCCGTGTCCTGGCACACCGCGAACTCCGCCGTCCTCGCTGAAGGTAAGCGGTTGTTGATCAACGACCCGACCCGTTTCGACGGGGTCAGCGTCATTGGTGTCGACGAGCATGTATGGCGGCACACCCGGCGTGGTGACAAGTACGTCACCGTCATCATCGACCTCACCCCGATCAGCGAGGGAACAGGCTCGGCACGTCTGCTCGACATGGTGGCTGGCCGTTCGAAGCAGGTGTTCAAACAATGGTTGAAAGACCGACCGAAAGAATGGCGTGAGGGCATCGACGTCGTCGCGATGGACGGATTCTCCGGCTTCAAAACAGCCTCAGCTGAGGAGCTGCCCGACGCTGTCGAAGTCATGGACCCCTTCCACGTCGTCAAACTCGCCGGTGATGCCCTCGACGAGGTACGTCGCCGAGTTCAGCAGGAGACAACCGGCCATCGCGGACGAGCAAAGGACCCGTTGTACCGGGCAAGAAGAACTCTGCACACGGGCAGCAGCTTACTCACGACCAAGCAGCAGGAAAGAATCGCGAACCTCTTCGCTGACCCGAACTTCACCGAAGTCGAAGTCACCTGGGCTGTCTACCAAGACATTGTCAGCGCCTACCGAACCGCGGACTGCAAAGAGGGCAAGAGACTCTTGCAAACGGTCATCGACGCCCTGACAACGAATCTGCCACCCGAACTTGTCGAGCTCAAACGGTTAGGACGAACGTTGAAGCGTCGAGCTGCTGATGTGCTCGCATTCTTCACCCGACCGGGAACGTCGAACGGTCCCACTGAAGCGATCAACGGCAGACTCGAGCATCTACGCGGGTCCGCGCTGGGATTCCGCAACCTCACGCATTACATCGCCAGATGTCTGCTCGAGTCCGGTGGCTTCCGACCGGTCCTACACTCTCAATTACGATGAGCCGGTTGACGAGCCGGTAGGGCTCGACCTCCAGGTGAACGCCCGAGGTACTCCCCTCCGCCTCGGCGCTGGTCCGGCCGCCGGCGTCGGGGCCGTCCTGACCGCCGGCGCCGTCCTGACCGCCGGCGCCGTCCTGACCGCCGGCACCGTCCTGACCGCCGGCGTCGGAGCCGTCCTGATCGGCGGAGTCCTCGCCGCGGTAGATGAAGCGCAGCCGTTCCTGACGGTGACAGTGGTCGATGAGGACGACGATGAGTTCGGGATCGACGATCGGCATCGGCTGGTTTCCGGCGACGGGAACGGTGAAGTGCGCGAGGTTGTGCAACCGGGCGCGCAGGGCCGAGGGGAGGATGTTCTCGAGCTTGGCCAGCGCCCGCGCCGAGGTCTCTTCCATCCCGCCGATGATGCAGCTCAGGCCCGAACGGAGACCGACGGCCACGGCCACCGCCTCGTCCGAGTCGAACAGCAGAGGAGGTACGGCCGAGCCGTAGGGGGAGAGCCGGTATCCGCCCTCGTTGCCGCGTGTGCCGTCGATGGTGTATCCGATGTCGCGCAGCGCACCGATGTCGTTCCGGACGGTCCGCGGACTCACGCCCAGACGATCTGCCAGTTCCCGACCCGACCAGGTGCGGGGCACCATCAACAGTGACAATAACCCGAGAAGTCGTGCTGCAGTCTGTGACATTTCCATTGTCTTCCGTCGTTTAGGAAGACCTCCTGCCTGATATCAGAATACCATTGTGCAGATTATTTCGGGGTGGTTCGAAAACAATGAGGTGGCCACCCAGAATTCGGAGGAACAAAGACGTTTATGCGGCTCTTCATAGATAGGGCGGTGGGGAAGAGTTGAATCCGGCGTCGATGACAACGGGACCCTGGGTGCAATGATGTAGGTGTTCAAGACTCCATCACGACCCAAGGTCCCTCGTGTACGACTTTACCCCGCCCTGCCTCGATACCACACTCTCCCTGCCGGAACTCGGACTCACCGCGATCGGGCAAGACCACACTGGTCGGCATCTGACCGTGCTGTGCCTGATCACCGACAACGACAGGTCCTGCCCTGTCTGCCGTCGACGCGGACTCGTCCGGGCCACCAGGATCCGCAAACTCGTTCATCCCCCGATCGGCCTGACCGCGGTGACCTTGGCTATTCGCATCCGCACCTACACCTGCCCTTCCTGCCACCAGCGCTGGTCCCAAACACTTCAGCGAGCCTGCGCCGGCAGATCGAAACTCTCGACGACAGCACGCTTGTGGGCATTGAAGTCCGTGGTCATCGACAAGATGAGCATCCACGTCATCGCTAAGAACCTCGCTACCTCCTGGAACACTGTGTGCACGGCTGTACTCGACCTCGGCCGATCTCTGCTCATCGCTGATGCCACCCGGTTCGAGGGTGTATCCACAATCGGTGTCGATGAGCACTGCTGGTCCCACCGCGGCATCGACAGGTGGGTGACTGTCATCGTCGACCTCACCCACCGACCGGCACGCCTGCTCGACATCGTCCCCGGCCGCTCCGCCGACGTCTTCGCCGACTGGTTGAACAACCAGCCCGATGCGTTCCGTGACGGCATCGAGCATGTCGCTATGGATGCCTTCGCCGGCTATAAGAAAGCTGCCACTGACGTGGTGCCTGATGCCACCACGGTCATGGACCCCTTCCACGTTGTCGCCCTCGTCGGCACGAAGCTCGATGAGACGAGGAGGCGGCTACAAACAGAGCTGCACGGTCGCAGAGGACGGTCGGGTGATGACCTGTACGGGATCCGCAAAACGGTTCGCACCCGCGTCGGTTTGCTTACCGGCAAGCAGAAGCACCGCCTCAACTCGGTCTTCGCCGCCGACAATCATGCTGCCCTGTTGGTGTGCTGGCAGTTCTATCAAGACACGATCGCCGCCTATGCTGCCCCACCGAGCAAAGGTAAGAAGCTCATGAACCGACTCATCGACACCCTGACAGGAACGATTCCTGATGAGCTCAAAGAACTCCGGAGTCTGAGGACAACCTTCCAACGTCGTCGGGCCGATATCCTGGCCTACTTCGATCATCCTGGAACCTCGAACGGGCCAACCGAAGCGATCAACGGCAGACTCGAACATCTGCGCGGTATCGCACTGGGGTTCCGCAACCGGGGCAACTACCTGATCCGTTCTCTGCTCCACGCTGGAGGACTGGGACCTCTTCTACAGCCCTATTTATGAAGAGCCGTTTATGCGCAATCAGCACAATGCTCACATTGATTCAGTCGACGCGAATGCGGATTCTGAGCTGGTCGTCCACGATTACCTCGACCTCTATTCCTCGGCGAGGAAGAAGGACAAGGGGTGGATCCTCGACGAGATCATGATCGTCACCGGATGGTCGCGGGACCATGCCCGTCGCCGTCTGGCCCAACTCGCCGTTGCTGCCGGGGCCGGCGCACCGTCTCCGGATGCGGCGAGGGGTGTCCGACCGCAGCCGCGGTGCTCCAAGTACTCCGCGGAGTCCCGCGCGCTGCTGGTCACGGTGTGGGAATGGTCCGGCTACCAGAGCGGGAAGTATCTGGCCGCGGCGATGCCTGCTCTGCTCGACGCGGCGGAGCGCCACGGTGCGCTCGTGCCCGGTCGCGGGGGATACAGCAGTGAGGTCCGTGCCGAACTGCTCGCCGTCAGTCCGGCATCGATCGACCGGTACCTGCGCACCACCAGAGCCGGTGACTATCGCGAGCGGCGCGTGTCGACGAAGCGGTTCACCACCCCCAGCGAAGGATTCCTCGACCTCGCCTCGGGCGCGAACGAGGCGGAACCGGGCTTCTTCCTCATCGACACCATCGCCCACGCAGGGCCGACCCGGCCGGGCAACTGCGTGTTCACCTTCAGCGCCACCTGCCTGCACACGGGGTGGGTGTTCACTCGCAGCCTCGAGGACAACTCCCCCGGTGCCGCCGTTGACCTGCTCGAATGGTCGCTCGACGAGGTTCAGGGGATCCCGTTCTGGGTCAACGCGATCGAGCTGAGCAACGAGGCCGAGCCCGTCCACGAGGCGATGGGGCGGTGGGCCGAGAACCTCGACATCCGCTTCAGTCCTGTGTTCAAGAACCACCGCCGCGACCGTCTTCCCGAGGCCTCGCGGCATCAGCACCTCGTTCACGAGTACGGCAGCATCTGCCGCTACGACACGGATGAGGCCAGGCATGCGCTCAACGAGCTGTGGCGAGCCGTCGACGATCGACTCAACTACTTCACACCCACCCGCAAACCGGTCGGTTGGGACGACGACGGTCGCGGTGGGCAGTGCCGCGTCTACGACGAACCGAGCACGCCGTACCAGCGGATCCGTGCCGCCGGCGTGATGTCGTCGCTTCAGGAAGCCGAGATCATCGACTATGCGAACGGGCTCGACCCGGCGCGTCTGACCGAGGAGATCGTGTTCTGGCAGAAGCGTCTGCAGGAGCTGGCGGCCTGACAGCGCCGAGGCGGGGCCGGGTCGGCGGGTCGGGGCCGGGGCGGGCGGTGTGCCGGGGAATCGCTCGCGCTGCTCCAGATGTCGTAGCCTCGAACTATGCGCTCCGATCCCTCTGACCAGCAGACCTACACCTCGGCCCTGTTGGGCCTGGTGTGGTCTGCCATGTTCGGGTTCTCCGCTTTCTTCTTCAGCTATTCGACGATGGTCACGATCGCCGCGGCCAACGGGCTCTCGACCGTCACCGGCGGTTCAGTGCTGACGACGATGATGCTCGGCGTCATCGTCGCCCAGCCCTTCGCTCCCTGGGCCGGACGGGTGTTCGGCTTCAAAGGTGCGCTGATGTTCGCGCTCGTCCTGCAGTTCATCGGTCAGCTGCTCGGGCTGTTCGTCACTCCGGCCCTGCTGGCGCTGGTGCTGGCCAGTCTCTGCGGAGGCATCGGCTTCGGACTCTTCGTCGTCCTCGCCAACGCGGCGGTGCCCGGGACGACCTCGGCGGGACGGATCGGCAAGGCACTCGGCTTCTTCGGCGGGATCACATCCCTGGCCGCGGCCGTCGGTGCCCCGTTGGGGCTGTGGCTGGTGGAGACGATTCCGATCTGGATCTTCCGCCTCATCGTCTGCGCCTGCCTGCTGGTGGCCATCCCGACGGTGCTGAAGTTCGTGCCCGGGCGCTCGCCCCGGTCAGCGACGGACTCGGCGGCTGCCACGGGCTCCGGTGACGCAGATGTGAGGATCCGGTCCGGACGCAACGAACGGCGCAGCCTGCGGTGGGCGGGACGTCGGGCCGGGGAAGCTCTCGGTCTCGTGCTCATGCTCTCCCCGTTCCTCGTCGGCATGATCGTCTTCGGGCTCATCATCGGATTCGGTCCCGGCGAAGACGTGGCCGGAGCGGCCCTGTTCATCGCGGCCATGCAGGTCTCGGCCGTGATCGGGCGCTTCATCGCCGGCTCCGTCGCCGACAGCTTCCCGCCCTTCGCCCTCAACGTCCTCGGTCTCGCGCTGGCCGCGATCGGCCTGGTCTGCGCCGTCGTGCTCTACGGCGGCTTTCTGTTCGTGGCGATGCTCATCATCGGCTTGGGGCTGGGCACCATGCAGTCAGCGAGTCTTGTGATGGCCTTCGCCTCGGTCAGCTCTCCCAGCCGGGCCAGTGTCGCGTGGAACATGAACTTCGACGTCGGCCTCGCCGTCGCCGGTGTGCTCGGCGGCATCGGCTTCACCTATCTCGGGTCCTCGTCGACCTTCCTGCTGTGTGCGCTGCTTCTGCTGCTGGCCGGTGCGCTGTCCTGGATCTCACGGACTCTGGAATCGAGGCGATCGGGTCGGAGCTGACGGGGTCAGCGGCGGGTTCTCGGTGAGGGGAGTCGGTGTTGTGTGCGCTTGACCCGTCGACCTCGGGCCCGGAGCCTGCGTGCCTCGGGGATGAGGACTGCGGAGACGGCTGCGAGGAAGATCAGCTGCATGATGGTGCGCGGGACGAGCGTGTCGTCCCAGGGCGGATGCTCAGCGGTCAGCGCCAGGTGCACATTCGCGGGAAACATGACGATGAGCATCAGGCCCAAGCCGATCGCCGCCCAGATGCGCGTGGGACGAACCAGAAGTCCCGCGGCGCCGAGGAGCTCGAGGATGCCGGTGACGGTCACGAGTGCGGCGGCGCTCGGGAGCCAGGGCGGGACCATGGCGATGAGGGCATCGCGCATGCCTGCGAAGTGAGAGATGCCGGTGACGGTGAACATCACCGCCAAACCCCACCGGATGGCCACCGGCCATGGTTTGAGCCCTGGACGCGACACATGTCCGATGACGCGGACGAGGGCGGTGGTCAGCAGCAGGAACAGCAGCGGTGCCATTCGGTCCTCCCGGGACGGATGCGCAACGGATGACAGAGACTTGATCAGATGAGACGGACTTGACACTGACAAGATTGGCACTTGGCGATGATCTTGTCAATGAAAAGTTTGCTCGGGTACGATCGAACTGTGACGTATCATCATGGGGATCTGCGGCGGACGCTCCTTGCCCAGACCGCCTCGGCGATCGCCGAGGACGGTGTGGCCCGACTGAGCATGCGGGCCCTGGCGAAGCGGGCGGGTGTCTCGAACGCCGCGCCGACCTATCATTTCGGGGACAAGGCGGGACTGCTCACGGCACTGGCGGCGGAGGGGTTCGACCTGCTGGCCGATGCGATGACCGGTGCCGCCGAGGAGCAGGGGCTGGTGGCGCGAGGGGTCGCCTACGTGGAGTTCGCGCTGAGATGCCCCTCTCATTTCACGGTCATGTTCCAGCCTCGGCTGCTCCACGACGACGACCCCGAACTCACGGCCGCGCGGCAGCGGGCCTGGGCCGCGCTCTCGGTCGGGGTCGCCGAGGTCCGCTCAGTCCCCGACGGTGACTTCGGAGTCGCCTCGTGGTCGCTCGTCCACGGTTATGCCACCCTCGTGCTCAGCGGGGCGGTCGAAACCGACGATGCGCTCCAGCAGGCTCGCTCCGTGGCGGCTCATCTGGTCTCGGGAACAGACGGGCAGGCCGGAACCGGACAGGCCTGAACTCTCAGGCTCACCGGCCGAGGCCGGGTCAGCGACCCGTCGACTTCTTCTGCCCCGGTTCCAGGCCGTGGGAGTTCCGACTGAAGAACGCTCCGATGATGCCGAGGATTCCCACGCACGCGGCGACGAAGAACGCGACATTCGCCCCGTGGATGAGTCCGGAGACGCCGTAGGTCTGCGGATCCCGTGCGGCCGAGGCCATGATCGTCACCAGTGCCGCAGTGCCGACCGAGGCGGCGATCTGACGCATGGTGTTGTTGAGCGCGGTGCCGTGAGGGATGAGGTGGGAAGGCAGCTGGTTGAGAGCGGCCGTGGTCACCGGCATCATCACCATGGCCACGCCGAACATCCGCACTGTGTTGACGATGGCCAGGTAGAGGAACGACGTGTCCGGTTCCAGACGGGCGAACATGAACGTCGTGCCCGTGAGCAGGATGAATCCGGGCACGGCCAGCCAGCGCGCGCCGACGGCGTCGAAGATGCGGCCGGTCACCGGCGACATCAGTCCCATCACCACTGCGCCCGGCAACAGCGCCAGTCCCGATTCCATGGCCGAGAACGTGTTCATGTTCTGCATGTACAGGGGCAGGACCATCATGCCGCCGACCATGACGATGAACACGCACATGCCCAGCAGGGTGTTGAGGGTGAACATCCGATAGCGCAGGATGCGGAACTCGAGGATCGGCTGCTCGAGCTTGAACTGACGGTAGATGAACAGGGTCAGTGAGATCGCGCCGATGGTCAGGGGGAGGAGCACCTCGGTGCTGATCCACCCGGCGTCACCCGCTGTTCCGAAGCCGAAGAGCAGGCCGCCGAAGCCGAAGGTGGAGAGGATGATCGAGGTGACGTCGAGGCGCGGGAAGGTCCGCTCAGTGACGTTCTTGAGCATGAAGTAGGCGATGACGAGGTCGATGATCGCGATCGGCAGCATCATGTAGAACAGAACCTGCCACGGCATGTGATCGACGATCCAGCCCGAGAGGCTGGGGCCGATGGCCGGGGCGAAGGCGATGACGAGTCCGAAGGTGCCCATGGCCGAACCGCGCTTCTCGACCGGGAAGATCGCGAACAGGATCGTCTGCATCAGCGGCATGACAATGCCGCCGGCCGAGGCCTGGATGACGCGTCCGATGAGCATCACCGGATAGACCGGAGCGATCGCGCAGATGAGGGTGCCGACGATGAACAGCCCCATGGCGGTGAAGAAAAGACCGCGCGTGGTGAACTTCTGGATGAGGAACGCGGTGACCGGGATCATGATGCCGTTGACGAGCATGAAGCTCGTCGTCACCCACTGTGCGGCACCGGCGGTGATCTCGAAGTAGTGCATGAACGCCGGCAGGGCGGTGTTGAGCAGGGTCTGGTTGAGGATGATGACGAACGCGCCGGAGACGAGGACGGCGAGGACGATGTTCCGGTTGATCGGGGCGCCCTCGGCTTCGTTCTGCTGGCTACTGTCTCCGTTCGTCAATGGCATCCCTCACCCATTCATTCGCTGCGTATCGTCTTTTGGCGACAGCTCATCTTCGGAGGTCGGCTGCTGCGGCCCCTCATTGCGCCCAGAAAGTCAATTCCCAAGTTATATAACTGTCTCAGGCAGTTTAGCGCACGACCCTCGCCGAGGCAGAGCCGGGTCACTGTGATTTCACCTACCCGGCTGCGAGCCGATATCGATCGTGCGGGTAGGTGTCGCGCAGAGGAG
This sequence comes from Brevibacterium sp. SMBL_HHYL_HB1, assembly GCF_018208375.1. Classification (NCBI taxonomy): domain Bacteria; kingdom Bacillati; phylum Actinomycetota; class Actinomycetes; order Micrococcales; family Brevibacteriaceae; genus Brevibacterium; species Brevibacterium sp. SMBL_HHYL_HB1. The sequence goes on from NZ_CP062936.1 coordinate 210,121, forward strand.
GCGGAGCTCGACGTTTTGCGCAGATGGGAAGACAGCGAGGAGTTCGGCGGGGCGGCCGCAGTGGGGACAGCCGCAGCAGGCCGGGCGCGGTGGACGTCTCCTGCCGGCGGATGTCTCCTGCGGGTGGATCCGGCTGGATCTGGACCGGCATTCCGAAGTGGATCCACCCGCAGGAGACATCGGTGACGCCGCGAACGCCGCTGATGCCGCGAACGCCGCTGATGCCGCGAACGCCGCTGATGCCGCGAACGCCGCTGATGCCGCGAACGCCGCTGACGCCGCGAACGCCGCTGATGCCGCGTGCGCCGCGATCTCAGGCGAGGCGGCTGGGTGGCGACTGCGTCTTGTTCGGGTCCGTCTCCGGCAGGTCGCCGAGCACCTCGTCGATGCGGGTGAGCACATCGGCGTCGAGTGTGACTCCGGCGGCTTCGGCGTTCGACGCGATCTGCTCGGGGCGCGAGGCTCCGACCAGCGCGGTGGAGACATTGTCGTTGGCCAGCACCCAGGCGACGGCGAGCTGAGCCATCGTCAGTCCCAGATCCGCGGCGATCGGTTCGAGCCCGGCCACTGCGGTCAGGGTTTCGTCGTTGAGGTAGCGGCTCTTGATGGAGTCCGCGCCTCCGCCGGCCTCATCCGTGGCCCGGGATCCGGCCGGTGCCGGTTGGCCGGGCTTGTACTTTCCGGTGAGTGCGCCCTGGGCGATCGGCGACCATACGACCTGGGAGATGCCCAGTTCCTTCGACGTCGGGATCACCCGGTCCTCGATGACGCGCCAGAGCATGTTGTACTGCGGCTGATTCGACACGAGTTGGATGCCGAGATCCCGGGCCAGATGGTGGGCCGCTCGCAGCTGATCGGCGTTCCATTCGCTCACGCCGATGTAGAGGGCCTTGCCGGCCCGGACGATGTCGGCGAAGGCCTGCATCGTCTCCTCGAGCGGAGTCTCGTAGTCGTAGCGGTGGGCCTGGTAGAGGTCGACGTAGTCGGTGCCGAGCCGACGCAGCGATGCGTCGATCGACTCCATCATGTGCTTGCGCGAAAGCCCCGTGTCGTTGTGGCCCTTCGGTCCGGTGGGAAAGTAGACCTTGGTGAAGATCTCGAGTGATTCGCGCCGCTGCCCGGCCAAGGCATCGCCGAGGACCTCTTCGGCCACGGTGTTCGCGTAGACATCGGCGGTGTCGAAGGTCGAGATGCCCGCGTCGAGTGCGGCATGCACGCACTTCTTGGCCGTGTCGTTCTCCACCTGCGAGCCGTGGGTGAGCCAATTGCCGTAGGTGATCTCGGAGATCTTGAGTCCGCTGTTTCCCAGATATCTGTGCTCCATGACCTCAGCCTACGACCGTCTCGGTTGCTCTGGAACCCCCGAACCGGCAGGAGCGCCCGCCCCGAGCGACGGCGGCCAGGGGCTCAGAGTTCGAGGAACCCACCGGTGTCGCGCGCAGGCGTCGACGGGGAAGCGTGCTCTGCGATGTGGCCGCGCAGCGTGTCCGCGAACGCTGCGGCGTCGCCTGAGCGCAGATGGCGAGTCAGCGCTTCGTGTTCGGCGATGATCTCCTCGCAGCGTTCGAGCAGACGGTGTCTGATCGTGAACAGGGTGAAGCGGTGACGGTCGGACAGCTGTGAGTACATCTCGAGCATCACCCGGTTGTCCCCGGCCTCGACGAAACCGCGGTGGAACGCCAGGGTGAGGTCGATGAACCGGGCGACGTCGCCCTCGGCGAAGGCGGCACGCTGCTGGTCGATCGACTCCTCGAGGCGCTCGGCCAGGCGCCGGCGCAGCTGGTCGGGGGCGCGGTCGACCGCGGTCGTCTCAAGGACGTAACGAGCATCGGCGAGCTCGACGATCGTGCGCTCGTCGATGCCCTGGACGATGGCCCCGCGCTTGGGGTAGATGAGGATCCACCCCTCGTCCTGCAGTCTGGCCAGAGCCACGCGCACCGGGGTGCGACTGACCTCGATCTCTGCGGCCAGAGCCGCCTCGCCGAGCATGGTCCCCGGAGCGTGGACGCCGCTGAGGATCTGGCTGCGGATGGCCCGGTAGGCCCGTTCGGCCGCGCTCAGCGACTCCTTCTTCTCACTCATTGCTGTTCGTCTCCGCTCCTTCCCGTGTCCCGGATCGCTCATTCCTCGGCCCCGGATCGATCGGCCGCCGTGGTCTCCTGCTCCTTCGTCATCGCCGCACGGGAGCGACCGCGTCCCGGCCAGTGCAGGTGAGGGACGGCTGGGATGGCGAAGCCTGCGGCGATGAGGAGGACGAACGTGGCCATGAGGTTGATCCAGAGGAACCCGCCGGCGCCGAGGACGGAGCCGGCCATCGCGGCCATGACCGCCCCACCGAGGTTCATCGCAGAATCAGACGCCCCCTGCAGCGTCACCTTCGCCCGCGCCGGCACCGAGCAGGTCAGCAGCGCCGAGCCGCCGATGAGGAACATCGACCAGCCCACCCCGAGCAGGGACAGGGCGGTGCTGAGCAGGAGCATCGAGGACTCCGGGGCCAGGGCGTCGATGACGCCGAGGGCGATCGTGAGAGTGAAGATGCCCGCGCCGACGGCGATGACGATTCCGGGCCCCCATTTGTCGGCCATCCACCCGAAGACGGGGGACAGGGCGTACATGCCGGCGATGTGGATGCTCACGACGATGCCGATCGCGCCGAGGGTGAACTGCTGATGGTCCATGTGCACCGGAGTCATGACCATGACATTGGTCATCATCATCTGCCCGGCGATGATCGTGACCATCGCGAACAGCGGCACCGGCCGGGCCAGGGCGAAGCGCAGGGCCTCGCCGAGCTTCATCGGCGCTCGGGCAGGATCCGCCTCGGCGCTGGCCTGCCCGGAATCGTCCGCCGAGGCGGCTGTGCCGCTGCCATCGTCAGCCTCGTCCGCGCCTTCGTCGGGCCGAGCGGTGCCCGCGGTGATCGTCTTCGTCAGGGTCGAGGCGAAGAGCGTGGCGAGGGCGAAGGCGGCCATCGAGATGAGATAGGGACCGGCCAGGCCGTTCATGCCCAGGGTCTCGCCGAGGTGGGCCCCGGGTGCGGTGAAGCTGGGCCCGAGCACTGATCCGACGGTGGTCGCCCACACCACCAGTGACATCGCCCGTCCGGCTGCGGCGGGATCGGCCAGATCGACGGCGGCGTAGCGAGCCTGCAGGCCGGAGGCGGTCGAGGATCCGCACATCATCATCCCGAGCATGAACAGCGGAAGGAACTGGAGGGCGACGCCGATGAGGACGACCACGGCCCCGAGCGTGCCGATGCCGAAGCCCAGGGTCAGCGCCTTCCGGCGTCCGGAGCGGCGGGCGAGGACGGCCAGCGGGTAGGCGATGAGTCCGGCGCCGAGGATGACGCTCATCTGCGCGAACCCGGCCATCGCAGTCTGTCCGGTGATCTCCTCGGCGAGCAGTCCGCCGACGGCGTAACCGGAGGCGATGCCGGCTCCGGAGAGCAGCTGGGCGGTGATGAGTTTGGCCTGTTCGCGGATGTGGCTGGTCATCGATGTCTCGTCTTCATGTGGTTCAGGGGCGGTCAGTCGGTCTCCGGCATGCGCGGCTCGGTGGGCCGAGGCCGGTGATCCGTGGCCGGTGGTTGTGGGCGTGCGCGGCCTCAGGTCGTGCGGTCGTGCACCAGCCCAATCTATCTTGCATGCATCTTGGATACAAGATGTGGCTGAGTGCCGAATGGCTCGTTCAAGGCCGCGCTCAGATATGGAAGCGTCCACGATTTCTTATCTGCGCGCCGCCTTGAATGAGCTCCCTCGGAGCGGGCAGGGGCCCGAGCTGGCTTAGGTCACTGGAAGGTGGACGGAGCGCGGCCGATCTCGCGGGAGAATGCGGCCGAGAACGCCGCCGGTGAGGAATACCCCAGGCGTTCGGAGACCTGCGTGATCGAATGGGAGCTGAGCAGGCGCAGACTCACCAGCACCCGCGCTCGGGTCCTCCACGCCGCAGGGCTCATGCCGATCTGCGCGCGGAAAGCGCGGTCGAGGCTGCGTTCGCTCATCCGCAGCTCCTCTGCCCAGTCCCTGTTGCTCAGCCTCAGGCTCGGGCGCTCGAGATAGTCCGTGCAGGCCCGCCGCAGCGCCGGATCGCGGGGGAGGGGGACCTCGAGCGGCACCGCCGAGGCGCGCTGGAGTTCTGACAGGATGAGCGCGAAGACATGATGCTGATGGGACGTCAGCGACTCGGTGAGTTCGAAGGAATCGGCACGGCGCAGCAGCTCACGCAGCAGCGAGGTCACCGTGACGACCGTGCACCGCTCCGGCCACCAGGGGACGCTCGCCGGTTCGATGTAGAGGCTCCAGGTCGTGACATCGAGGAACCGCACGAGGTGGTCGGTCTCGGCGGGAATGAGCACCGCCTGGTGGGTCGGCACCGTCCACGACCCCTCCTGGGTCTCGACGAGCATGACTCCCGTCGAGCCGTAGAGCAGCTGCGCTCGCCGGTGGCGGTGATAGGGCAGCACCGTATCGGGCGGATACCGGGTCCCGACCGGCAGCACCTCCCAGGGGTGGGAGTCGACGTCATCGATGGCTGGAGTGCGCACGACTCGATCCTAGTGGCGAAGTCTCGAAAGAATGCGACAGAGTGTCGATTGCCTGCCTGATGGCGGTGGGCTGGAATGGACGAGTGGAATTTCTCGGACTCGTGCTCATCGGCTGCCTCGTCGGGCTGACGACCGTGCTCTTCGGCTTCGGCGGCGGCTTCGTCACCGTCCCGATCATCACCCTCGTCGACGCCGACCTCGGACATGACACGGCGCGGGTGGCGGCTGCCACCTCGGCGCTGGTGATGCTCGTCAACGCCATCGTCGCCACCGTCTCGACCCGGCGGGAGACGCTGGCGCACCTCAAGGGGCGCTGGTGGCTGCTGGGGCTCCTGGGCCTCGGCGGGGCACTCGGGGCCTTCGCCGGACGATTCGCTCCCGAAGCCCTGCTGCAGTGGGGGTTCGTCGCCTACATCGCGGCCACGGCCATCGACCTGCTCGTCCGTCCGGGGTTCTTCCGGCGAAAACCAGCGGTCGTCAATGAGGTCGGCGCAGCCAGCGAGGGCGGGCGCGGGATCTCCGCGGCCTGGGGCGTGCCGATCGGCGGTCTGGCGTCCTTCCTCGGCGTCGGCGGCTCGGTGATGACGGTGCCGATGATGCGCCGGTCCGGGGCGACGATGACTGTGGCCACGACCCTGGCGAACCCGCTGACCTTGGTGATCATGTCTCCGGCCGTGCTCGTGACGATTCTGACCCCGGCCTCGATCGAGGCTGCCGGAATCGTCGGCTCACTCGACCTGTTCGCCGCCGCGGCCCTGCTCATCGGCGGGCTGCCGATCATCGTGTTCCTGCGCCGCCGGGTTCCGAAGATCCCCGAGATCCTCCATGCTTGGGGGTACTTCGTCCTGCTCATCGCTGCCGGAGTCGTCGTCGCCGTGGCCTGAGGTGCTCACATGAGCGCGAGCATGCCCGCCATGCCGAGGCCCATGACGGCATGGCAGAGTGTGTGGATGCCGATCCGGCGCGAGCGCACGAGCAGGAGCAGCCACCAGACTGCGGCGAGTGCGGACAGGGCGATCGCGACCCAGTTGACGGCCGTCGCCCAGTCGGGGGTCTGGGCCATCGCCTGTGCCATATCGGATCCGCCGGAGTGGGCGTGGTCGCCGTGGTGGGCGTGGTCGCCGGAGTGGGCGTGGTCGCCGTGGTGGCCGGCGTGCCCTTCGCCGCCCGCATCGCCGTGCGCGCCATCGTCCATGGGGTGGGCCATCAGGAGAGGCATCGCCAGGAGCATCCACACCATTGCGGCATTGAGCACGATGTGTGAGGCGAGGCTGATCCTCGGTGTCCGTCCCCTGAGTCCGACCCCTCCGATGATCATGACCACGGTGAGGACGGCGAAGAATGCGACCTGCCCCCATGTGGCGATCGTTCCCGTGCTGACCCAGACCATGGCGATCATGCCGATGCTCATCACGAGGTGGTTGGAGTGCACGATCAGATCCATCCGGGCCGCGCCGACGTCCGGACGTGTCGGACTCCGAGTCTCGTTCCAGTGTCTGAGGACGTGGATGAGGCAGACGAGTCCGGTGAATGCGAAGGTCGCTGTCAGAATGAGGGACCAGGGAAACGAGATCATCCCGGAATACTACACGTTGTAGTAGTGTGATGCATAACGGCAGCTCGCGAAGTGCGTCGCGGCGGCTCCTGCGGTGCGTCGCGGGGGCGCCGTCGCGCGTCTGAGCGGTTCAGCGGTGCGAGGCGGGTCCCGGGTGGGAGGTGTGCCGATCGTCAGGCCGACCGGGTATCCTCTGTGATACGACATACCGACGAGCGAGAGCGGAAGATGAAGCGCAGGAACAACGGCGAACTGGAGAACGCAGTTCTCACAGCACTGTGGGAGCGCGGCGAACCCATGGCGGTCGCTGAGCTGCAGTCCGCTGTGTCCGCGCCGAAGCCTGCGTACACGACGATGATGACGGTCCTGACCCGGATGGAAGACAAGGGTCTGATCACCCGTGAGCGGGTCTCACGGTCGCTGATGATCAGCCCGGTGCGCTCTCAGGCCGCGACCGCGGCTTCTCGGATGTCGCAGACGCTGCGCGACTCGACCGACTCCCGTGAGGTGCTGATGTCGTTCATCGGCTCGCTGGATGATGACGAGATCGAAGTCCTGCGCTCCTTCGTCCGCGACTGATCCGGACCGGCATGCTCGTCACGGCGATCGCTCTCCTCGTTGCGGCTGCCGCTGTCTTCTTCTTCTCACCGGTCGTCCTCTCCTACGGGAACTGGCAGTCCCGACGGCCGAGCCTGGCGCTCAAGGCCTGGCTGGCCGCGCTGATCGGCGGCCTGCTGCTCAGCGCCGCCGCCGTCATCGCGCTCATCGCCGGCGCCCTCGACGCTGAGAGCACAGGCGCCGGCTCACAGGCGCTGGTTCCGTGGATCGCCGGTTGGGTGGCCCTCTCCGCGGCCGGAATCGTGCTCGCTCTCGTGCTCAGCGCATCGGACGACTTCGGACGTCGGCTCAAGGCCGAAGCCCAAGTCCTGCGCTCGAGGTGGACGGACTGGTACATCGATGCGCCGTTTCGCATCGTCACCGTCGACGATGACGACCCCCGCGCCTGCTCGCTGGCGGGCCGACCGCCCGAGATCTACCTGAGCACGGGCATGCGCCGTGTCCTCAGCGATGACGAATGCGCGGCGATCATCGCCCATGAGAAATCGCATGTGCTGCGACGGCACAATCTCGTCCTCCGGGTCGCGGCGGTCAACTCCGCCAGTCTGCCTCGGCGACTGCCCGTGTCCCAGCGGTTCCGGGCCAATGTGCTCACCCTGGTCGAGATGATCGCCGATGACGATGCGGTGCAGGCGACATCGGCGGCCACGGTCAGAGGTGCCCTCGAGACCATCAGCGGTTTCAGCGGCGATGCCTCGCTGCGCCTGCGGTCGCTGCGGCTGCGGCGCATGCACCTGGGAACCGGCTGAATCGCGCTCGAGCCACATCTACTACACTGTTTCGTAATATGGTGGACACGACGACGGCAGTTCGCGGCGAACCGGCCAGCGGAACCGACACAGCCAAAGCACCTGCAGCCGCAGCAGTGCTCACGATCTCAGTTATCGCCGCGACTGTCGCGATCATCACCGGGATCCTCGCCGGCCCCGAGGTCTACACCTCGATCGCACGGGGGTTCCCGGGCTCCGCGGTCGTCGTCCTCGTCGCGGTGCTGCGGTCCGTGCACGAGGTCTTCTCCGTGCTGTCCTTGGGCATGCTCGCCGTCGTGCTCATGTTCACCTCCCGCACCACCCGGCCGGGGTGGTCGCGGACCAGCATGACGGCGCGCGGACTGCTGCGGGCCTTCAGCGCGATCTGGGCGACTGCGGCGCTGCTGCTCACCGTCGTCGACGGACTCAACACCAACGGGATGACGCTGGCGGCACTCAACGATCCGGGACAGATGGGCTTCGCCCTGACCGGGACCTTCTATCCGGCCGCCTGGCTCATCGTCACCGTCGCGGCGTTCATCGTCTTCGCCGTGTCCCTCCTCGCCGAGTCCTGGGCCGCCCATGCGGTGAGCCTGTGGATCGGCATGGTCGCCATCCTCGCCCCGGTCGTCATCTCCCAGGTTCTCGTCGGACCCAACCACGATCTGGGCGAAGACGCGGCGATCATCCAGACTCCGCTGGCGACAGTGGTGCTCGGGCTTCTGGCCGCCGGGGTGCTCCTCGAACTCGTCCACCCGCATTGCGGGGCCCTCGGCCGAATGGCCCGGTCCAAGCTGATGTGGGTGGGAATCATCGTCATCGCCTGCGCCGACGTGGTGATCTCGGTGTTCAAACTCGCCGGGACTCCGCTGCTCGACTCGACGACAGGCTGGCAGCTGCTCACCCGCTGGGCGGCCCTGGCCGTCATCGTCATCGCCCTGGTCGCGGCCGCCCCGGCGAAAGTGCGGAACGGTGCGCATCACGGGGATGCGAGCCCCGCCTCGGCGCGGTCGGGATCGGCACGGACCGGTGCGGCGCGGGTCGGCGTGCTCGTCGGGGTCACGGTCTGGGCGGCGATGACGGCGTCCATGGTGCTCGTGCCCTCTCCGAACTACTTCGCGCCCAACAGCACCGTGGCCGTGTTCCTCGGCTACACCGTCGAGGCCGCCCCCGATCCGATCGTCCTGCTCACGCACTGGCGGATCAACCTCCTGCTCACCTCGGTCGCGGTCGCCGCCATGACCGCCTACGGCTTCGGTGTGCTCAGGCTCCGCCGCCGAGGCGACTCCTGGCCGGTGATCCGGACGATCTGCTGGATGACGGGGTGGATCATCACCATCGTGCTGATGAGCTCGGGCCTGGGCAAGTATTCCCCGGCCGACTTCGGCATCCACATGATCGTGCATATGACGCTGAATATGCTCATCCCGTCCTTGCTCGTCGGAGGCGGGCCGATCACGCTCCTGCTGCGAGCGACCACCGGCACCGGCCGCCTCGGGCGGCAGATCCACGCTCGGGTCAACCAGCTCATCGCCTGGAAGGGGCTGCGTATGCTGCTCCACCCGCTGTTCGTGTTCGTCGTCTACGTCGCCTCGTACTACGCCCTCTATCTCACGCCGCTGTTCGGCGAGATCATCCGGTACCACTGGGGCCATCAGCTGATGAACGTGCACTTCATCATCGTCGGCTACATGTTCTTCTCGCTAGTCGTCGGCGTCGACAAGCTGCCGATCGAACTGCCGCACATCGGTCGGCTCGGCTATGTCATCGCCGCCATGCCCTTCCACGCGTTCTTCGGCATCGTCCTGATGATGACGAACACTCCGGTGGCGCAGAACTTCTATCGCACCCTCGATCTGCCCTGGCTCGACATCGCCGCCGAACAGTACTTCGCCGGCGGCATCGCCTGGGCCGGAGGAGAACTGCCCCTGCTGGGTGTGGTCATCGTCTTAGCCGTCCAGTGGACGAAACAGGACAAGCGGGACGCCCGGCGCTTCGACCGCCACGAGGACGCGGGCCTCAGCGATGAGTTCTCGGCCTACAACGACATGCTGCGCAAGCTGGCCGAACGAGACGGGGTCGTCGCTGCCGACAGCGAGTCGGACGCGGCCGCGGATTCGGTCGCGAGCAGCGCGGACTCCTCCGCCGAGGCAGGGCCGGAGACGGCCGCGAACACGCCCGCAGGAAGCGCGAACTCGGCCGCGAGCAGCGCGGCGCAGGAAGGAACGAACGAACGTGAGCAGTGACAGCACGGTCCGTGAGGACAGCTCGGCGCAGTCGACGGGACTGACCGGCGGGGTCGATATCGACATCACCGGGATGACGTGCACCGCCTGCGCCCGTCGGGTCGAGAAGTCGTTGAACCGCATCGACGGAGCCACCGCGTGGGTGAACTTCGCGACCGAACGCGCTCGCGTCACCGGCCTCGACGACCCCGAGGTGGCCCTGGCCGCGGTGAAGAAGGCCGGTTACGGGGCACAGGTCCACAGACCCGGCGACGATGCCTGGTCCCAACGCGCCGCCGAGGTGCGGCTGAGCTCCCTGCGCCGACGCCTCATCCTCGCCACCGTCCTCACCGTGCCGCTCATGGACGCCACCATCGCGCTCGCGCTGGTCGAGGCGTGGCGGTTCCCCGGCTGGGAATGGGTCTGCGTCCTCGTGGCCCTGCCGATCGTGACGTGGGCCGCCTGGCCGTTCCACCGCTCAGCGTGGAAGAACCTGGTCAACCGCACGACGAACATGGACACCCTGGTGTCCCTGGGCATCATCGCCGCCTTCGGCTGGGCGGTGGTGACCGCGGCCTTCGGCTTCAGCGGACCCGATGCCTGGCTGGGACTCGGGGTCGTGCCCGACGGCGCCGATGCCCTCTACCTCGACGTGGCCGCCGGAGTGACGACGTTCCAACTGGCCGGCCGGTACTTCGAGACCCGGTCACGGCGCAAAGCCGGGGACCTGCTGGCCGCGCTCAGCGATCTGGCCCCGAAGACCGCCCGCGTCCGCGGTGAGAACGGAGCCTTCGTCGACACCCCCATCGAATCGGTCCGCCCCGGCGACATCGTCCTCGTCCGCCCGGGCGAGACCGTGCCCGTCGACGGCACGATCGTCGACGGCACCGCCGAACTCGACACCAGCAGCCTCACCGGCGAACCGGTGCCTGTGCCCGTGGCCGCCGGCGATCGCGCCGTCGGCGGTTCGTTCGCGACCAACGGGCAGATCACGATCGGCGCCGAGGCCGTCGGCGCCGACACCCAGCTGGCGCAGATCGCGACGATGGCGGAGAAGGCGCAGTCGCAGAAGGCCCTGGTCGAGAGCCTCGTCGACCGGATCACCGCGGTCTTCGTCCCGGTCGTCCTCGTCCTCGCCTTCGTCACCCTGCTCGTGTGGCTGCTGCCGCTGGGGCACTCACCATCGCGGGCGATCGGGGTCGGCATCTCCGTGCTCATCATCGCCTGCCCCTGTGCGCTCGGTCTGGCCACCCCGACCGCACTCATGGTCGGCATCGGCCGGGGCGCCCGCTCGGGCATCCTCGTCAAGGGCCACACCGCGCTCGAGGCCAGCGGCCGGATCGACACGGTGCTGCTCGACAAGACCGGCACCGTGACCACAGGAACCCTGCAGGTCGCGGGGTCGTGGCTGCCCGAAACGGACCGCAGTCAGCTGCTGGAGAGGATCGCCGCCCTCGAAACGCGGTCGGAGCATCCGGTCGCCCGCGGCATCCTCGATCACCTCCGATCACTCGCCGAGGCGGGGGCGGCCAGCGCCGGCACCGCCGCCGCGGTCACGGACGTGACCGTGCTGCCCGGGGTCGGGGTCGAAGGCGTGGTCGATGGGCATTCGCTCAAGGTCATCAGCGTCTCCGCTGCCGCTGAGCAGGCCGATCTGGGTTCGGAGCTCGCCGACTGGACGAGTGCCCAGGCGCAGGCGCAGCGCACCGTCGCAGTCGTCATCGACGATGGGACTCCGATCGCCGGATTCGCCCTCAGCGACGACATCAAGCCCGGCGCCATCGCCAGTGTGGAGCGGCTGCGGGCCCTGGGGCTGCGCACCGTTCTGCTGACCGGTGACAGCTCGGCTCCCGCCGGTGTCATCGCCGAGAGGATCGGCACCGAAGAGGTCATCTCCGAGGTCCTTCCGGGCGACAAGGCCGCGGTCGTGACCTCCCTGCAGGAGGACGGTCACCGAGTGGCGATGGTCGGAGACGGCATCAACGACGCCTCGGCGCTGGCCGCAGCCGATCTCGGCATCGCCGTGGTCACCGGTTCGGACATCGCGATGAAGTCGGCCGACATCATCATCGTCCGCGACGACCTCGGCGCCATCGCCGAATCGATCATGCTCTCCCGCAAGACGCTGGGCACCATCCGCGGCAACCTCGTGTGGGCGTTCGGCTACAACGTCCTGGCGATCCCGATCGCGATGTTCGGCCTGCTCAACCCGCTGATCTCGGCCGCCGCGATGGCGATGTCCTCGGTGTTCGTCGTCTACAACAGTCTGCGTCTGCAGCGGGTGAAGCTGCACCCCTGAACGGGTGAGTCGCTCCGATTGTCACTCGGTCATTCGGTCGAGCGCGTCGGCAGCCGGGACGGTGCGGCCGCGCCGGAATCCGGGAGGAGCCGCGGAACGAGACGGACGAGGACGACCATGGCCACCAGCTCGACGAGCGTCTGGGTGACCACGACGAGCGGGGCCAGGGCGAAGCTCGCTGGCAGGGCGAGGACCAGCGGCAGGACGACGAGCGAATTGCGAGTCACCCCGCTGAAGACGACGGCCCGCCGGCCGGGAACATCCAAACCGGCGACCCGTGCGGAGACCATGCCGATGACGACCATGATGACGGCGAAGAGACCGTAGACGGGAACGGTCAGCATCAGCGACCCCAACTGTGCGCTCACCTCGGCGATCTGGGAAGCCACGACCACGCCGAGCGTGATGACCACGAGCGGAACCATCGCGGCCGATGCCGCCCCTTCCCAGACCTGCGCCCGGCGGGTGCGATCCGCCGCGAACTGGGTCAGTGCCGCAGCCGCGAGGGGAAGGACGATGATGAGTGCGAAGGCCTCGACGAACGGTGCGTATTCGACGGAGGCGACGAACTCGGAACCGACGAAGAGCCACAGACAGACGGGAAGCAGCAGCATCTGAGCGACCATGAGCAGCGGTGAGGCCGCGAGCAGACGCCTCTCGTCGCCACCGGCGAGACCGGCGAAGACGATGACATAATCGATGCACGGAGTGAGCAGGACGAACAGCACTCCGACCAGGAGCACCTCGTCGTGGGCGACGATCCGGGCCAGCGCCCAGACGACGACGGGGACGACGGCGAAGTTCACGATGAGGATCGTGGTGAGGAATCTCCAGTCGGCGAAGGCGCTTCCGATGCGGGAGAACGGGACGCCGAGGAATGTGACATACAGCAGCAGAGCCAGCACCGGATGAATCGCGACCGCGGCCGGGTGCGCCGCCGAGGGAGCGAGGAGGCCGACAAGACCGCCGAGGATCAGGCCCGCGAGGTAGAGCGGAACCTGATGTCGGTCCATCCACGCCACAGCAGATTGCATGCAGGTCCACTCCTGTCCGATCGTCCGGAGACGATGCCCATCCTATGACAGTCCGCGTCCACGCCGGCAGGCCTCGCTGGCCCCTCGGTGAGCAGCCGGGTTCAGCTGTTCCAGCGCCGGGTCCGCAGCACCGGAGGCAGTCCGAAGTAGATCGGCGGACGAGCAGAGGCCGGGCCGCTGTCGCCGGCCGAGGCCTCGCCGGCCGGGCCGCTGTCGCCGGCCGAGGCCTCACCGCTGGAGGCCTCACCGTCCCACGCTTCACCGGGCTCGCCCGGCAGCCCCAGCGCCCAGGCGCTCTCCCAGCTGATCAGCTCGCCGGCATGGCAGACGGGATCGCCGCCGCTCGAAGGCGGCTCGGCCCACGTCCACAGGTTGACTCCGTACTCGATCAGCGTGAGCCTCTCGCCGACTTCCCGGGTGGAGTTGTCCCTGACCAGCCCCCTGCGCAACCGCTCCGAGGTCTCCTCGAGTTCGGTCCACCCGTCCTGCCGATGCGGCAGGAACACCCACGTCCCCGCGGGGACGCGCTCGGCCACGAGCTCTTCGGGCCCGATGACGTCGACGGAAGGAGTCCCGACAGAAGACGCCTCGACGGAAGCCCCCTGGAGAGAAGCAGCCTCGGCAGTCGCCCCCGCACCAGAGACACCCGGCGCACCGGACGGGTCCGCGAACTCGGCCAGCAGCTGGCCGAAGCATGCTTCGGCCACGGCGGGGGAGGGGACGACGATGAGCAGGTGGGCCGCCTCGGCGCGGATCTCATCGAGGCGGAGGTGAGTGAACGCGTTCGTCCGCATCTCCGCGAGCACCTGCGTCCAGTGCCCGGGCATGGTTCCGCGGGAGAGGAAACCGCTGGTCCGCGGACGCTCCTCATCGTGTCGCATGGTCCGTCCTCCTCGCCGAGGCTGCTCATCATCTCCTTCCATCATGCCCCTTCGCCTCGGTGACGGCCACGACCGGATCGGTCCCGTAACGAATCGGTCACTTTGCCCGCGTCGTCGGTTACGCCGGGGAGGCGGAGGAATATGATCGCCGAAGTGGAGCGGGCATCGGCATCTGGGCCGCACTCGGTCCACGACCACATTCCGACTCCACCTGCCGCCCGGCTCCGAGTACCACGACGGGATCCCGATGTCCTCATCTTCCTCCTCCGACCCTGCCTCGAGGCGTGTTTCGGCGCGCCTGTCCTCTCGCGTTCTCCTCGCGCTCATCAGTCTGCTGACCATCGCCCTTGTGGCCGGATGCGCCGAGGCCGGCGACGCGAATGCGACGTCCGATGACTCCGCGTGGTCGACCGAGGAGGACCCGACACCGCAGGAGAACCGGAACTCCGGTTCCGACGACGACGACGCCGAGGACGACGAAGACGCCGAGGCGGCCGCGGAGGACAGCGAAGACAGCAGCGAAGGCGGCGAGGACGACAGTTCGGAGGTGGGTCGGGCGGGCAGCTCGACGCCGGGCACAGCGCTGGCGATGCTCGACGAACTCACCATCAAGGGCCGGGCGCCGAAGACCGGTTACGACCCGGACCTGTTCAGATGGCGTTCGGACGCCGACCACAACGGCTGCGACACCCGCAACGATGTGCTCCGACGCGATCTGAAGAACATCACGCTCAAGGCCGGAACCAAAGGCTGCGTCGTCATCGCCGGGGATCTGGCCGATGACTACAAGGGTGAGACCTTCGCCTTCGATCGGTCCCCGAACAACATCGACATCGACCACATCGTCGCCCGCTCGAACGCGTGGCAGACCGGGGCGGCGGACTTCGACGAGAACACCCTCAAGGAGTTCGGCAACGATCCGCTCAACCTGCTCGCGGTGAGCTCGAACCTCAACCGTCAGAAGGGCGATGGGGACGCCGCGACCTGGCTGCCGCCGAACAAGAGCTACCGCTGCGAATACGTCGCCCGCCAGATCGCGGTCAAACACAAGTACGGACTCTGGGTCGTCGAGGCGGAGAAGACCGCGATGGAGCGCGTGCTCACCGACTGCGACGAGCAGCCGGCATTCTCCGAAGACTCATCCTGGCCCGCCCCCGGCGACGGCGACAACGTCACGACCGCGCAGGAGACGAAGAAGCCGGCGAAGCCCGAGGGCTCCTCCGAGTCGTCGGGTTCGAAGGGTTCGACCGGCTCCGGCTCCTCCGGGTCCTCGAACGGGTCGACGCATTACAAGAACTGCACCGCCGCGCGTGAGGCCGGTGCCGCACCGGTGCGCGTGGGCGACCCGGGGTACGGCTCACCTCGATCGCGACGGCGACGGCATCGGCTGCGAGTAGCCGACTCAGCGCCGGGCTGCTGGCCTGCCCGATGGATCCCGGTGTGTTCTGGATCTCAACTGTTCGGTAATCTGATTCCTGACCCACGGCTCTGAGGCTTCCTCTCTTCGAAGCGGTCAGAGCCTCAGCCTGTGTCGCCGACGATGAGGAGACTGATCATGTCCGGATTGGACACCGCCCTGACGCCTCTGCGCTTCCTCGAGAGGTCGCTCGAAGCCCACCCCGAGCGGGAAGCGATCATCGACGGTCCCCGGCGCTTCACCTACCGGCAGATGGCCGACACCGTCCAGCGCCTGTCCGAAGGGCTCAAACGCCGCGGACTGTCCGACGGTGACACCGTCGCCGTGCTCGCGCCGAACAGCGCCGAGGCGCTCATCGCCCACTACGCGGTGCCGCTGGCCGGCGGTGTGCTCGTCATGCTCAACACGCGCCTGGCCCCACCCGAGATCGACTACATCCTCGGCCACAGTCAGGTGAAGTTCCTCTTCGGTGATGCGGGCCTCCTCCAACCGGTCGTCGACGCCGGCGCAGCGAGCGGGGTCGAGGCCATCGTCGTCCACCCGGACGAAGACGGAGCGCCGGGCGAACTGAACCCCACGGACGGTCGGGTCGAAGCCTATGCCGAATGGACCGCCTCGGCGCCGGAGAACCCGCGGGCCTGGGAAGTCGAGGATGAGACCGCGACGATCACCGTCAACTACACCTCGGGCACCACCGGCCGGCCGAAGGGCGTGATGTACACCCATCGCGGCGCCTACCTCAATTCGCTGGGCGAAGTCATCACTCAGGACTTCGCCCCGCGCACCCGCTACCTGTGGACGCTGCCGATGTTCCATTGCAACGGCTGGTGCACGACCTGGGCGCTGACCGCGGTGTCAGGCACGCATGTGTGCCTGCGGGCCGTGCGTGGCACCGAGGCCTGGCGACTCATCGACGATGAGAACATCACCCGTATGGCCGGCGCCCCGGTCGTGCTCAACACCATCGCCGGGGCCAAGGAGGCCCACACCATGGACGGTGCGCTGTCGATCACGACCGCCGGTGCCCCGCCGTCGCCGACGACGATCGCGCTGCTCGAAGAGCTCGGCATCGAGGTCATCCACGTCTACGGGCTGACCGAATCCTACGGACCCTATTCCGTGTGCGAACCGCAGCCCGAATGGATCGGCCTGCCTGTCGACGAACGCGCGGCCCTGAAGTCGCGACAGGGGATCGGCATGATCAGCGCCGACCGCATGCGCGTGGTCGAAGTGCGCGACGACGATGTGCTCACCGATGTGCCGGCCGATGGGGCGACGATGGGTGAGATCATCATGCGCGGCAACAACGTCATGAAGGGCTATCTGGGCGCCCCGGAAGCCACTGCCGAGGCCTTCCGCGGCGGGTGGTTCCACACCGGGGACCTCGCCGTGATGCACCCGGACGGCTATGTGCAGATCCTCGACCGCGCCAAGGACATCGTCATCTCCGGCGGTGAGAACATCTCGACGATCGAGGTCGAGCAGGCCATCGTCGCCCATGAGTCCGTCGCCGAGGCAGCCGTCGTGGGCATGCCCGATGACAAGTGGGGACAGCGGCCGCTGGCCTACGTCGTGCTGGGGCCCGGCGCCGAGGTGGACGAGGCCGGACTCATCGCGTTCGTCAAGACCCGCATCGCCTCCTACAAGGCGCCGAGCGCCGTGGAGTTCGTCGTTGCCCTCCCGACGACCTCGACCGGGAAGATCCGCAAGAACGCGCTGCGGGAGCGGGCGCAGGGATAGTCCCGGCCGGGCTCGTCGGGCAGCCTCAGGCGTTCGGCAGGGGCACGTTCTGCAGGCGCAGCTGACCGCGGGAGAGCTGCTTGCCGGTGGCGGAATCGGTGATGATGACCTCCCACAGCTGCTGGGTCCGACCCTGATACAGGGCGTTGGCCTCGACGTCGACGCGGGCGCCGGTGCTCGGACGCAGGAAGTCGGTGGCGTTGTGGACGCCGACGGCGAATTCCCCGCGATCGGCCACGGCGTGGCTGGCGCCGATGCTGGCGGCGCTTTCGACGATGGACGTGTAGACACCGCCGTGGATCACGCCCCACGGGGTGTAGTGGTCCTCACCGAGTTCGGCATGGTCATCGCTCCTCGCAGTTCCGATTTTCAACGTCGAGGTCAGCCTACAGAAGCGGTGTCGTCCTGCCGCACATTCTCAAAGCGCTCAATGCCCCTCCGGTGGCATGATGTCGGATGAAGCCCGTCGCGCGATGGCGGCGACTTCGTGGAGCACCTCGGCAAGCCTCTCTCGGTCGTGGGAAGACAGGCTCGTCGCCAACTCGCTCGAGGCTTCGTCCACGGGCGCATAGAACTCCCGCAATTCAGCGAAGCGGTCCGAGGGAGTCAGTCGGGCCGAGCGCCCGTCTTCGGGGTTGCTGTCCCGGACCAGCCACCCGTCTTTGACCAGACGCGAGAGGATCCCGGTCAAGGTGGCGCGGTGATAGCCGGTCCGCTCTGACAGATGCGAGGGCGTGCACGGACCGTCCCGGTCGATGACGTCGAGAATATCGAGGTCGCGGGGATTGAGCCCGGCGGCCATCGCGACTCTGTCGTTGACGATGCGCAGTTCGATGCGCAGCACTCGAACGGCTTCTCGGAGGCTGTCTGCTTCGCTCAACGCTTCCGTCCTCTGCGCTCGGTCGTCGGCGCAACGACCGAGCGCGAATAGTCATTGCTCGTCAGCAGGCTGACCATGGCGGCGGCCAGATCGGGTCGAGACGTGGATCCGCGGGTGGGGTTGCCGGGCTCGAGGCGGTAATCGGAGACGGCATCGGTGTCGATCAGGCGTCCGGGACGGACCACGGTCCAATCGATGTCGCGGACAGTCTGCAGATACTCCTCCATCGCCCGCATGTCGGCGTAGAGAGTTCTCCCGATGACTCCGCGCAGAAGAGGGAAGACCAGATGATCTGCGAACCAGTTCATCGGCGGAGGCGGATACGTCAGTCCGGCGCTGACGACGATGAGCCGGCTGCTGCGCTCACTGCTGCGCATGGCATCGACAATATTCCGGGTTCCTTCGGAATAGACGGTGATCGCCCGGCGACGGTAGGGCGACCCGAGTGCGGAGATGACGGCGTCGGAGTCTGCGACTGCTTCGGACACACCCGCGTTGCTGACGGCATCGGCGCGAGCGAATTCCAAACCGGGGTCGTCAGGCAAGGGGAGCGGGTCATCGCGTCGACTGACGGCGGTGACTGTATGTCCAGATCTCAGGGCTTCCCTGCATACCCAGAGCCCTGTCGGACCTGCTGCGCCGAACACGCTGATACGCATCCGAACCTCCTGGCAACTCAGTTGGCGAACGGTATAGTACGGAAATCATACTATCTTTAGTATGAAAAACATAGTACTCTGCTGCAGTGGATGCTGTGGCAGAGACGCCGAACGCGCCCCTGGCTCCCTAGCCGATGAGGCTCAGGCACTCGGTGACGATGTCCGAGAGGATGCGTGTGTTCGCTGCGAGTTCGGAACCGGCCGGGTTCTGCGGAGTGGCCAGCAGGAGGGAGCGGGAGAATGCCGGATCCTCGATCGGCAGCAGCGCGACCCCGGGATGGTGGCCCATCGAGGCCAGCAGCGGGACGAGGCCGACGACCATCTCCGCGGCGATCATGCCGAGCATCACCGAATAGTCATCGGTGCGGAACTCGACCTCCAGCTGATGTCCTGCGGCCTTGAAGGCGTCGACGACGACGGTGTCGATCGGATCGTCCCGGGTCGCGCCGAGCAGCCAGTTCTCGTCCTGCAGGCTGACCAGCGTATCCACGTCGACCGACTCCCGGCCCGCCAGAGGGTGGGAGACCGGCAGCGCCAGGTGCATCGGCTCGCGGAACACCTCGGTCGTGGTCACGGTGTCGGTGAAGGGCAGATCGTAGCCGGGCACCGAATAGAGCAGAACGGCATCGTAGTCGTGCTGATTGACATGCGCGACGAGCTGGTAGATCTCCTCGAGCGTGCTGTCGATGTGCAGACCGGCGAGCTTCGACTTCTTCACGGTCGACGGCAGCAGCGCCGAGGCGGCCGTGGGGAAGGTGCCGAACTTCATCCGCGTCAGTCCGCTCTGCGCATGCGCGCGCACATCGTGCAGCGCCCGCTGGGACAGGGTGAGGATCCGCTGGGCCCGATCGAGCATGATCTGCCCGGCCGTCGTCAGCGTCGACCCTCGTGTCGAGCGCTCGACCAGAGCGGTGCCGCAGAGCCGGTCGAGGTTGCGCAGGTGGTAGTCGACCGAAGGCTGACTCCACCCCAGCTGCTTGGCCGCGCGGGCGACCGAGCCCGTCTGGGCCACGGCGGTCAGAGCCTGCAGCTGACGAAGATCGAGCATGCCCCGATCCTACGCCGTCCGAACACTGCGCTCCATATAGTGTATGGAGCGAACCAGAGATCTGGGGGATTCCCTCGACCGCTTCCATCCGTGACGATGGCCCTATGCTCGAATCGCTTCTGGACACATCGCACCGCCTCGGACACCGTCGCTTCCAACTCGATCAGGATCAGGCTCCCTATGCCGCTGCCCTGAGTGCACTGGCGGCCCGCGATTCGACCAAACTCATGGTCCCCGGCCACGGCGGCACGGACGCCGGCATCAGCGAGCTGCTGACCGACTTCATCGGCGAGAAAGCGATCCATCTCGATGTGCCCATGCTGCTCGAGGGCATCGACCTCGAGGACGATTCCCCGTTCGCCGAGTCCCTGGCCCTGGCCGCCGATGCCTGGGGAGCCCGCCGCACCTGGTTCCTCACCAACGGCGCCTCCCAGGCCAACCGCACCGTCGCGCTCGCCGTCGCCGGCCTCGGCGAGAACGTCATCGCCCAGCGCAGCGCCCATTCGAGCTTCAGCGACGGAGTCGTACTCGCCGGCCTCAACCCCAGCTACGTCCTGCCCTCGGTCGACTCCGCCAACGGCATCGCCCACGGCATCTCCGTCGCCTCCCTCGACAAGGCCCTCAGCCGCGCCGAGGACGACGGTCGCCCCGCCTCGGCGGTCTACATCGTCTCCCCGAGCTACTTCGGATCCGTCGCCGACATCGGCGGCCTGGCCGAGGTCGCCCACACCCATGGGGCACCGCTCATCGTCGACGGCGCCTGGGGTCCGCACTTCGGGTTCCACCCGAGCCTGCCAGAGTCCCCGACCCGCCTCGGCGCCGACCTCGTCATCTCCAGCACCCACAAGCTCGCCGGATCGCTGACCCAATCGGCGATGCTCCACCTCGGTAAGGGCCCCTTCGCCGAGGTGCTCGAATCGCTCATCGCCCGCGCGATGACGATGACGGCCTCGACCTCGTCCTCGGCGCTGCTCATGGGCTCGCTCGACATCGCCCGTCGCGCCCTGGCCACCGGTGAGGATGCGATCGGCGCCTCGATCGACACGGCGATCCGCTTCCGCGAGCTGCTCGAGACCGATGAGCGCTTCGCCGATATCGGCGAGGGCTTCGCCGCCTTCCCCGACATCGCCGAGACCGATCTGCTGCGCGTGCCCATCGACGTCTCGGCCACCGGCATCAGCGCCCACTGGATCCGCGACCGGCTGATGACCGAACACGACCTCTACTTCGAGATGTCGACCGACACAACGCTGGTGGCCGTCATCGGTGCGGGCAAGACCCCCGATGTCGACTCCGTCTTCGCCACCCTCATCGGCGTCATCGAATCGGACGAGGGCCAGGCCCAGTCGAGCACCGGCCGCGCGCAGACGGACTTCCCGGAGCTGCCGGCTCCCGGGCCGGTGCGCGTGCGCCCCCGCGAGGGCTACTTCGCGGCCACCGAGATCGTGCCCGCCGCCGAGGCCGTGGGCCGGATCTCCGCGGACTCGCTGGCCGCCTACCCGCCGGGAGTGCCCAACGTCATGCCCGGAGAGGAGATCACCGCCGAAGCAGTCGACTTCCTCACCGCCGTCGCCGCCTCCCCGTCCGGCTCCGTCCGTGGAGCCGTGACCTCGAGCGTCGACAGCTACCGGGTGCTCAAGGGCTGAGATCCTGCTGGACCTGCGGGCCGGCTCCGGCATCGCGTGTCAGTGCGTTTCGAAATCCGCGGCCCCTCAGGCGAAGATCGCGAGCCCGAACACGAGGAAGACGATGAGATGGGTGACGCCGTGGACGGCGGTGACGCGCTTTCCGACGAACGCCGTGATCGAGACCAGCACGATGACGGCGAGCAGCAGCAGGTTGATCGGTGATTCGGCCAGCACGATCGGCTGATCGGTGATCATGCCGATGACCAGCACGGTCGGAATGGTCAGCCCCACCGTCGACACGTGCGCCCCGTGGCACAGATTGCTCACCCGCTGGATCTCGCCGTTCCACGCCGCCCGCACCGAGGTGAGCGTCTCCGGCAGGAAGACGATCATCGCGATGATCACCCCGGACAGGGCCACAGGAGCGCCGAGGCGACCGAACCCGTCATCGAGCAGAGAGGCCATATCGTGCGACAGCAGCACGATCGGCAGGACCGTGGTCACGAGCAGTGCCAGCCGGAGGATGATCTCGGTGCGGTGGACCGAGAGGATCTCGACGATGCCCTGAGCTCGTGGCTCCTCCTCGGCGGGGGAGATGTGCGGAGCGGGTGCGACGCGGGGATCGACCTCGGTGAATTCCTGGGCCTGCGGACCCATCTGCCGGTAGAGGAAGAAGGCGTAGATGCCGATCGTGGCGATGACGATCGGGATCTCCTGCCAGGTCTCATAGCTGCCGTTCGTGCCGATGAGCGCGGGCACGGCGAAGGCGAGAGCGGTGAGGGCGATGATCATCGTCAGGTAGTTCGTCGCGCCGGTGCGGTTGTGGGCCATGCTTCCGTGGCGCAGACCGCCGACGAGCAGGCACAGTCCGACGACCGCGCCGAGGATGATCATCGATACGGCCATGACCGAATCCCGGGCGATCGTGGCATGGTCGCCGGGACCCAGCAGAACCGCGGAGATGAGGATGACTTCGATGAGGCAGATCGAGATGGTGAGCACGAGGCTGCCGTAGGGATCGCCGAGGCGCCCGGCCAGATGCTCGGCCTCGGTGACGACGCCGAAGGCGCAGACGAGGATGACCGCGATGATGACGATGAGCGCGGTGACGAGCAGGGGCATGGGCACCGGCGGGTCGAGAAGCGGCCCGGTGAGCTGGATGGCGACGAAGGTGCCCCAGCCGAGGATGAGGCGGATGATCGCAGTCGGCGTGACGATGCTGCGGAGGGCGGCGGTCATGAGGGCTGATTCCTCTCTTTGAGGCCGTCCTCATCGTGACTCTCTCACGACCGGGTCGTCCCGGCCGGATCCTTCCGTCTCCAGGCTAGCCAGAGGCGCAGAACCCGGCAAATCCGGGAGCGGTCGGGCCGGTTCCGGCTGGAGTGCGCCCGCATACGGGAGGCAAGTGCCGATCGGGCCGGATACATCGAAATCCACGAGTCCGTTGCCCTCGACTGCGCCGAGGCGCTGGGGTGACAATTGGTCATGGTTGCGTTCATTGGAGGCGAGGATCTCTCGGGCACCGTTTTTGCCGACGCCGATCTGCGCGGCGCCACGTTCGATCGTCAGGCCCAGGTGCGCGCATTCCTCGCGGCCGCGACGACTCAGCTGCTCGACGAGGAATGTCCGAATCCGAATGACCCGTCAGGGGGGCGAGACCGTGCGCAGATGCGTGCAGGTGATACTCGAGGAGGAGTGGGAGCACCTGCGGTTCGCGACCCGCGACCTCGATGCACTTGACGACGGGCGTGCGTGAACCGTCCGATCGCCGACCCTTTCACTTCGGGAGATCCGCAGCGGCGCTCATCCGGTGCCTGGAATCGGAGCCGCCGGCCACGGATCAGCGGCGGCGCTCGCGGTCGAGCATCTGAGTCACCCGCGAGCCCGAGTCGTCGACGCGGCTGCCTGAGTCATCCTACGCTCCTGAGGACCGCCAGCTGAAGGGGATGCCCGTCTGCACGCCGCGCCAGCCGCAGGCGATCGCCTCACCCAGCAGGCTCAGACCGATGCTCAGGGTCATCGGGCGGACCGCTTCCTCGGCGCCGATGAACTGTGCACCGAAGTGCAGACCGGCACCGGCGGCCAGACTGATCACCCAGACGACGAGTGTCTTCGCGGTGTATCTCTGGTGGAGGGTTCCCTCTCGGGAGAACAGGACCGTCGATGCTCCGCGCAGCAAGCCGAAACCGAGCCCGACGACGATCGAGACGGTGAGGAAGACGACGTTCGCCGCGGTCCAGTGGTCGAAGTCCCACAGGTCCTTGACCGAGATCGCCAGCAGGATCACCGGCGACACAGCGAGATCCTTGGCATCGACCGGTTCTCCGCGGAAGCGTCGGATGACGACGATGACGATGACGGCGATGACGATGACGGCGATGAGTGCCGGATGCATGAGAAGCCCCCTTCGGCTATATAGCATGTATGTGCTAGAACGATAGCACGATGTGGCATGGATGTGTTATAAAAGAATCATGCCGAAGATAGTCGATCCAGTTCAGCGCCGCGAAGCCATCGCCGACGCCCTCTTCGCGATCGTTGCCGATCGGGGTTTCGCCAAGATCTCACTGCGCGCGATCGCCGAGGAGTCCGGCCTGGCGATCGGCTCGATCAGACACTATTTCACGACCGCCGAAGGGATCGTGCGCTTCGCCCTCGAGACTCTGGTGGAGCGGGTCAGTGCCCGTCTCGAGGACCGTCTGGCATCGTTGTTGCCCCGGCTCGAGTCCGGAGCCCTCGGTCGCGATGAGGCGAAGGAGGAGACGGTCGATCTCCTGGCCGAACTGCTTCCGCTCGATGAGATCCGGCGCCGGGAGTCCGTGGTGTGGCTGGCCTTCGAAGAGGCGGCGCGCACGGATCCCGCACTGTCCGATGTGTTCGAGACCTCCGCCAGAGGTTCTCGGCAGCTGATGGCGCGAACGGTGGAGAGCATGTCCAGACGCGGCGTGCTCCGCGCGGATCTCGATCTCGAACTCGAGGTCGATCTGCTGGCGGCGCTGGTCGATGGGCTCACCCTTCGTTCGACGCTGCACCCCGAAGTGCTGGCTCCCGAGCGTGCCCGGGAGGTGCTCGCAGCTCATCTCGAGGGTCTGCGGCGCGGGTCGGACTGAGGGAGGAGCGCCTGCCGAAACGGTTGGCCTCAGGCTCCGGCTGTGACGGACTCCGCTGCTGAGCTCCGCTTGCCGCGGGCGTTCTTTCCGCCGGTGAAGAGGAGACGGTCGATGCTGAGGCGGCCCGGACCCGCGGCCGCGATGAGCAGCGCTCCGGCCGCCAGGGCCGCGACGAGCTCCCAGCCGCCCTGATCGACGAACGGCACGGGCGTGAGGTGGACGATGACGAGCGCGCCGATGACATTCGCGGCCAAGAGGGCGCCGACCAGCGGGGTCAGTGCGCCGAGGATGAGCAGCGCACCGCCGATGAGTTCGACGAAGGTGGAGAACGGCGCTGCGAGATCGGGCAGGGGGACACCCATCTGCGAGAACGATTCAGCGGTTCCGGCGACGGTCCACTCATTGAACTTCTGCCAGCCGTGGGCGATGAAGATGGCGCCGAGGCCGATCCGGGCGATGACGGTGACGATGTCGCGGGCAATGGTCGGGAATCCGGTTGCAGCGTACACAGCGTTCTCCGTGATTGATTGAAATTGCAATTACACGGTTTTGGCCGAAGATGACAGGACGCTGAACGCGGCTCGAGGATCAGGCCGGCCCGCCGCCGCGATCGACGGCCTGGAGATTTCGCGTGCACGGGTGTGAGGGGAGTGGGGGCCTCGACCCCAGACAGCGGCGCAGCCACACTGGCAGGCATGTCCGAAGAAGAACAGTCACCGCCTGATCCGCGGCACTCGCGACCTGCGGAATCCCCGTCGCTTCAGGGCACGGGACTCGAACCGGAGTCGGCGGACAAGAGCAAGAGGGTCCTCGCCTGGATCGGGGCGAGCGTCGTCTTCCTCCTGCTCGTTCTGCCGACGCTGGGCAGCCACGGGACCCACCAGAGGTTCTACGACGGAGAGCCATTCATCTGCTCGCCCGCCCTCGGTCCGGCGACGTCCTATCCTGCGAGCATGTTCGAAGAGCGTGAGTACGAGCCGAGCACACCGGACGACGTCGGCATCGGTGCCACGCGTATGGCCAAGACGGCCAGGTATGAGACCGAGAGGACGTTTCAGATCGCTGTCTGCGGCGAGCAGCGCTCCCGCCGCGTCGCCTGGGCGCTCATCCTCACTGTCGGCAGCCTGCTGCTCGGACTGTCGGCGAAGAGCGACCTCGCCCGCCCCCGCTCGGACGGCTCCCGACCGGGCCCGTGACGAGCGGGCGAGTCATCGTCGAGCGATGACCGGCGTGCACCTCGGAAAACGCGAACCCTGAGTGCGGGAGCCGGATGTCAGAAGCCGTAGGCGGCGTCCGCGGCCTCTCTGATCTCCGAGTAGGTGCGCGTGAGCACGATCGTGTCCTCGGCCAAGCGGTCGAGGCGCTGGATCACATCGTCGTTGACGATCTGATTCCGATGCAGGTCCTTCTCCTCGACGAAGGCGTAGGTCTGGACGACCTGAGCCTTCATATAGGACAGGATCGGCTGCAGCTGCTGCTGGGGGATGAGGTAGTGCTTGGCCGAACCGGCCGTAGCGACCATGCTCACCACTTTGTCCCGAAAAGCATTGACCGGCAGCAGATCGAAGACGTTCTTCAGCGTCGCCGGGATGGAGGCTTGGAAGATCGGGGTGCCGATGATGATCGCATCGGCGTCCATGAGGGCGCGAGTGAGGCGACCGGTGTCGCCGGTGTACTCGGTGAAGTTGCGGCCGTCGCTGAAGACCATGTCGACTTCGGCGAGATCGATGAGTTCGATCTCGACCTCCGGCTCCTGCTTCATCACCGACTGCGTCACGTACTCCATCACGGTCCGCGTCTTGGTTCCGACGTTCGATCCGGAGAGGGCGATGACCTTCATCAGACGAGCTCCTCTGTCTTCGCGGCTGTGTACTTCTTCACGGCCGGGATGATCTCCGAGCCGATGGTCTCGATCTGGCCCATCACCTTCTCATAGGGCATTCCGCCGAAGTCGATCTGCGCCAGGTAGCGCTGGTGGCCGAAGACCTCGTGCTGGTGGAGGATCTTCTCGATGACCTGCTGCGGGCTGCCGATGTTGACGATGCTCGCCGGATCGACGCTCTGGGCGAACAGCTGCTTGGGCATGCCCTGGCCGTTGACCCGCTTCATCCCGTCGTTGATGTGCGGGTAGAGCTCCTTGAGTGCATCCTGCGAGGTCGGTGCGGTGTGGAGGAAGCCGGCAGTGGCCACAGGCAGGGTGGCCGGATCGTGTCCCTGATGACGGGCCGCCTGGCGGTAGGAGTCGACGGTCGTCTTGAACACCGAGGTGGTCCCGCCCAGGTGCGCCATGACCATCGGCACACCGGCCAGGCCGGCCTTGATGGCGCTCGCCGGTGCTCCACCCACCGCACGCCAGATGGGCAGGCTCTCCTGCGCCGGGCGGGGGAGGACCTCAGCATTGTTCAGAGGCGCTCGGAACTGTCCGCTCCAGGTGATCTCCCGCTCCTGGTTGATCTTTTGGAGCAGATCGAACTTCTCCTCGAACAGCTCCTCGTAGTCGCGCAGATCGTAGCCGAGCAGTTCGAACAGGCCCACGCGGGAGGCGCGGCCGGCCACGAGCTCGGCGCGTCCGCCGGAGATGAGGTCGATGGTGGCGAAGTTCTCGAACACCCGCACCGGATCGGAGGTGCTCAGGATCGTCGAGGTGCTGCCGATGCGGATCGACTTCGTCGCCTGGGCGATGGCGCCGAGGATGACGGCGTGGGCCTGGGAGGCGAAGTACTCCTGGTGGCTCTCGCCGAGGCTGAAGAAGTCGAAGCCGGCGTCTTCCGCGGCCTCGGCGTAGCCGATGAATTCGCGGATGCGCTCCTCGGCGCTGACCCGGGTGCCGGCGACGGGGTCCGGCAGGTGGTCGCCGAGGGAATAGACCCCGAACTGCAGCCCCTGGCTCGGGTCGATGCTGAGCCTGTCCATCATATTCACGGCATCGGACATGGTGTCTCCTCTGTGCTGATCGAATGTCACTTGCCATGTCAACTGACAGGGGTCGAGGATTATTCCCGTCCTTTCGATCGGTGTCAGAAGCCCCGCTGCTGGCCCTCACCTGGCTGCGGACCTCTGCCCTGCGGCGGGCCCTCGTCGCGGAGTCTGCGGCTGTTGTCGTAGAGCTTCTTCATCAGTGCGTGCAGCTGCCGCTTCTCGTCCTCGTCAAGGACATCGAACATCGTCGACTGCTGTGCCACCTGCGCGGGATAGGCCCGGTCGATGAGTGCTCTGCCCTCCGCGGTCAGAGAGATGTGCTTCGTCTTCCACTCCTGCTCCCGGCGGATCAGCCCTTCGCGTTCGAGGCGGGCGAGCATCCGTGAGATGCCGCCGCCGCTGACCGTCAGGCCCGCGGCGAGGTCGGATTGGGTGATCGGTTGAAAGTTGCGGATATGAGCCAGGGCCTCGAACTGGGCGACGGTGATGCCGAACTGCCGCAGGTACTCGTTCGAGACCTGATTGCTGTTCTGGACGAAGCGGGCCATCCGCAGCCAGATGAGCGTGCTCAGTGACAGGTCCTCCACTGTGCCTCCTCGTGCTGCGCGATCGATGGGTCATGGCCATCGAATATCTCATCGATCATACGGGTCGGTCCGAGCCGGACGGCCTCGCCGGTGCGATCCGGCGCCGACGCTCACGTCGATGTGCTCGATACTCGGCTGAGGCCTCGGCGCTGGTCGGTCTCGTCTGCTGCGGGCTCTCGGCCCTGGTCAGGTCGCTCCGAGTCCGGTCGGGCGGCACGGGCGAAGGCGAGGACGATGCCGATCCCGGTCAGCGTGGCCAGCAGCGATGAGCCGCCGTAGGACACGAGGGGCAGCGGCACTCCGATGACCGGCAGCAGGGTCGTGACCACTCCCATGTTGATCAGCGCTTGGCCGACGATCCAGGCGAGGACGGTTGCGCCGAGGATCCTCGTGGCTCGGTTCCGGCTGATCAGGGAGGCGCGGATGAGCCCCAGGGCGATGAGGGCGAACAGGGCGACGACCGCCAGCGTTCCGATCAGGCCGATCTCCTCGCCGATGATCGCGAAGATGTAGTCGTTGTGGGCCTCGGCCAGCCAGAACCACTTCTCGCGGCTGGCCCCGAGGCCGACTCCCGTCCATCCGCCCGACGCCAGGGCGTAGAGCCCGTGATTGGACTGCCAGTGCTGGCCGAGGGCTTCGGCCTCGCTCTGGGCATCGCCGGCGAACATCGCCCGCACTCGTGCCATCCGGTACGGGCTCGACACGACCAGCAGAGTGACACCTGCGCAGATGGCTCCGAAGGCGATGGCGAAGTACCGCTTCGGCGCCCCGGACACGAACAGGGCCGCCAGTCCCATGAGCATGAGGACCAAGGTCGTGCCGAGGTCGCCTCCGACGACGATGAGCCCGGCCGCGACGACCACGGGGCTGAGAGTGAGCAGGAGTTCCCGAGGCCGGTAGCGCCGGGAGGTCAGGCGTGCCAGGACCACGGCGAACCAGACCGCCAGGATGGGTTTGAACAGTTCCGAGGGCTGTGCCTGCAGTCCGCCGATCCGCAGCCAGTTCGTGCTGCCGTTGACCGTGGTGCCCAAACCCGGCACCAGCGGCAGGGCCAGCAGCAGAAGACCGGCCCCCATGAGCGGCCAGGCGAGGCGTTCCCAGACCCTGACCGGAGTGAGCGCGGCCAGGACCATCATGACCATCCCGGCCGCAGCGAAGATCCCCTGCCGTGAGAACACGGAGAAGGACGAAGCCCCGGTGCCGTCATACGAGGTGATCGACGTCGCCGAGAGCACCATGAGCAGACCGAGACCGACCAGGCACAGACAGGAGATGACGAGCATCGTCGTTCCCGGGAGCAGCCTCGACGGACGTTCGAACAGACCGCGCAGGGAACCCGCCGACGACGCTGCTTCAGCGGGTGCCGAGCCCATGCCATGCTCCCGACCGTCCATGAACCCTCACTGACCTCGATCCGATATGACCGACCACCATCTCAGGAGTCCGCTCGGGCTTCAAGTCGGCTTGCGGGCGGACTTCGAAACGAGGCGGCAGGTCCGTGCGGGGACGTACGATGGAGCCGTGAGCACTGCAACGAACTCCGACGACTCCCAGGGGGATGGCCTCCTCGGCGCCGGTCGGTCCGCGGCCGTCATCATCGCCTCCACCTCGGCGGCCAGGGGAGAGGCCGCCGACACCACGGGGCCGATCCTCGTCGACTGGCTGCGCGGACGCGGCTACGAGACTCCCGCGGCCATCGTCGTCCGCGACGGCGAACCCGTCGGTCAGGCCCTGCGCGAGCTGCTGGTCGACACTCCCGAAGATGAACGTCCCCGCATCATCGTCACCAGCGGCGGCACCGGTCTGGCACCGGATGACCGCACCCCGGAATTCACGGCCGAACTGCTCGAGCGCCAATCGCCGGGCCTGATCTATGCGATGTGGCGCAAGGGCCTGGAAGCGACCGCCTCGGCGGTGATGAGCCGCGGGGTCGCCGGAGTGCGCGGACGGACCTTCGTCATCAACTTCCCCGGCTCGAAGGGAGGGGTCACCGACGGCATCACCGTCATCGACGAACTCCTCGAGCACATCCAGACCTCCGTCGAGGACACGACCGACCACGGACCCCGCGTCTGACCGGTCGATTGCGCCGACGGGCGGGGCCGGGTCCGGCCTGAGGCATGTGCTAGGAATGAAGCATGACTGCCCTGCCGGATTGGAACCCGCGGGGACCGCGGGTTCGACGCGATCCCATTGCCGCCTACGACGAGATGCGCTCGCAGTGCCCGGTCGCACGCGGCCCGAGCGGGGCGTGGACACTGTTCACCCACGCCGATGTCACGGCCGCGGCAGTCGACCACCAGACGTTCTCGAACGCGGTGTCCGCTCATCTGCAGGTGCCCAACGGCCTCGACGAGGCGGTCCACACCGCGTTCCGCGCCGTCGTCGACCGCTACTTCACCCGTGAGCGGATGAGGGCGCTCGAACCGGCGATGGAGCGTGTCGCCGACGACCTCGTCTCCCGGCTCGAGGTGCCGGGATCGATCGACGCCGTCGAGATCGGCTCCCGCTTCGCCGTGCGAGCGCAGAGCATGTGGCTGGGATGGCCGGCAGCGCTCGAAGAGGAGCTGCTCGAGTGGATCGGCGACAACCATGCCGCCACCCGATCACGGGACCGGACGCGCACGGCCGCCGTCGCCCAGCGCTTCGACGAGATCATCCGCAGCCTGACCGACTCCCGCCGCGAAGCCGGCGATGCCGCACCCGATGACGTGACCACCGAGCTCGTTCGGGACCGAGTCGACGGCAGACCGCTGACCGATGACGAGATCGTGTCGATCCTGCGCAACTGGACCGGGGGAGACCTCGGCTCGATCGCCCTGTGCACCGGCGTCATCCTCAACTACCTCGCGAAGCACTCGCACGTGCAGGACCGGCTGCGCTCCGGCGTCTCGACCCGCGAATTCGATGCGATCCTCGACGAGATCCTGCGCATCGACGATCCCTTCGTGTCCAACCGCCGCATCGTCACCGACACCGTGACCGTCGGCGATCGGACGCTGCGGGCCGGAGACCGGGTCGTCCTCAACTGGACGGCGGCCAACCGGGACCCGCGCATCTTCGGCGACTCCGAACAGTTCGATCCCGAGGCCAACGCCCCGTACAACCTCGTCTACGGCATCGGCAAGCACGTGTGTCCGGGCAGGCCGCTGGCCACGCTCGAGCTGCGCGCGCTGACCCGTGCCGTCCTTGAGAGCACCTCGCGGATCGAACCCGATCCGGAACAACCGGCGAAGAGAGCCCTGCCGCCCGTCGGCGGGTTCGCCACCGCTGGGATCCGCCTCGTCTGACAACCGCCGGCAGGAGCGTGGGACAATGTGAGTGACAGGCTCTTGGCCAGAAGAAGGAACGCGCTGTGAGTACCCCGGAAGTCGCTGGTCCCGACGACGGAGACGACCACGGACGAAGGATGTGAGCAATGCAGATGCGCAAGGCGGTTCGCGCCAGAGTCCACAAGTTCGACGCCACCGGTGAGACCTCCGCCGGCCCCGACTCCCTGGCCGGGGAGGAGCCGCTGGAGATGCAGCTGGATGGCGAACAGTACGCCGTGACCATGCGCACCCCCGGCAATGACGTCGAACTCATCTCCGGCTATCTGCTCTCCGAGGCGGTTGTGACCGCCATGGACGACATCGAGGAGATCAACTTCTCCGCCGGCATCGCCCCGGACGGGACCCGCAACTACAACGTCGCTCGCGTGAGGCTGCGACCGGGCGTGTGGAATCCCGAGTCGGCACCGGCCCGGAACGTCTACACCTCCTCCTCATGCGGGATCTGCGGCACCGCTGCCGCCGATGCGGTGACGAAGACCTCGGCCTTCCCGCTCATCCCCGCCTCCTGCCATCTCGAAGACGATGAGGAGTACGAGTTCCCCCAGCTGATCTCCGCCGCTCGCATCGGGCAGCTGCCGGACAGGCTGAGGCAGACGCAGACGATCTTCGACAAGACCGGGGGAGCCCATGCCGCTGCGCTCTTCGCCGTCGGCGACGACCCGGACGCCGAACCCGAGCTCCTCATCGGACGCGAGGACGTGGGCCGGCACAACGCCGTGGACAAGGTCATCGGCTGGGCCATGGCCAACCATGAAAAAGGCCTGCCGCTGCGGTCGACGGTGCTGCAGGTCTCGGCCCGGGCATCGTTCGAACTCGTGCAGAAGTGTGCGATGGCCGGCATCCCGATGATGTCGGCGGTCAGCGCACCCTCGGCGATGGCCGTCGACTACGGCCGGGACGTGGGTGTGACCGTCATCGGCTTCAACCGCGGGGGACGGTTCAACGCCTACTCCTATCCCGAGCGCGTCGCCTGACCCTTCCTGCCGATGCGCGGGGCCTGACCCTTCCCGCCGATGCGCGGCGCCGGAGCGCGGGCAACCGCGCCGCCTGTGCGGATGACCGTCCGGATGCGCGCTCGCGTACATGTGCACACAGGACCGGCCGTGCACGCATGCGCACGGCCGGTCCCGTGCCAGCGGTCAGTAGCGGAAAGTGGCGATGACCTCGTCGGGGCGATCCTCATCGCCCAGGGTCCGCAGGGACCCGGAGGTTCGAACGGTCGACAGGACCGCGTCATTGGCCAGCACGTAGGTGTCGCTCGACTGCCGTCGGATCCCCGTCCGGGGAAGGTAGAGCGTGTCGATGCGGCCCTCCTGGCCGGCATGGGCGATCTCCGCCGGGTCGAGCGATCCCTTGCCGTTGTGGACCAGCGACATCGCTCGGTCGCGTTCGACCGACTCGCGGGCGAGCTCACTGTCGTTGATCAGCCTCCACGCCGCCGAACGCAGATCCTCTGGCTGGGAGTGCTCGGGACTGCCGGGGATGACCTGGTCGTGGATGACCGGATAGGGGCTCGCTTTGCGGAAGATCGGCAGGTATTCCGCCACCGAGGCGAGCACCAGAGGCTGCGACCGAGCGGTGCCGAGCTCGGCGCCGACGGCCTTGCCCACGGCCCGGATGAACTTCTCGGTGAGCATCGAGTCGGTGTCCGCGGTTCCGCCCTGACCGTAGAAGGCGGCGTCGCCTCCGCCGACGGCACGGAACTGCAGCGACTGTTCGGGAAGGTCACCGACCACCTCGTCGAAGGACTCGGGGATGGAGCCGAGCGGCAGCTGCTCGATGGAATTGCGGGTGGCATCGAAGAGGCGCACCGAGTTCTTCGCCAGCGCGAGGATGTAGCACTTGCCGCTGGACTCGAGGACCGGGACCAGGGGCAGCACATCGAACCGGTTGTCGACGACGACGGACTGCTCGACCTCGATCGGGATCCTCACCGCCGAGTGGAAACCCGCCTCGGCGAAGATCGCCAAGCCCCGGCTCTGCTGCCTCCAGTACGAGGAGTCCGAGACGAGTTCGCGGATCGGGGACAGGATGGACTCCGTCTCACCGTTGCCCGTTCCGAGCTCGTGGAAGCGCTCGGCCGCGTGGTTGATCTGGTTCTTCAGCACCGTCGCCGAACGATCGGCTTTCGTGCCGGTGACATCGGTGGGAACGTAGAAGCTGGCTTTGGGGCCGGTCCCCACCTCACGGGAGAACAGGTCGGTGAAATCGAGCGAATCGACGATTCCCTGGGCAGTGGTGGTCATGAACAGAGGCCTCCTTGACTGCGGATCACGAATGTCCCTATCCCTTCCTGAGCCTACCTGACCCGGACCGCAAATGGGCGTCTTCGACGGGATTGAGGGTTCTGTACGTCTGCATTCACCCGATCAGCTGCAGGGTCTCTTCGACGATGACGACCGCGGCGATGAACAGGACGAAGACGCCGAAGCCCTTGCGCAGTCCACGATCGGGGACCCGACTGCTGAGCCAGAACCCGAGGAACGAACCGATGACGGCGGCTGCCGCGATGCTCAGCGCCAGCACCCAGTCAAGAGGCGTCGAGACCGCATAGCCGATCAGCCCGGCCCCCGACTGCATGGTGACGATCATCAGGGACGTCGCCACTGCCAGTCTCATGGGCAGGCGTGCCAGCAGGGCGAGTGCGGGGACGATGAGGAAGCCGCCCCCGGCGCCGACGAACCCGGACACCAGCCCGACGACCGCACCGGTGATGACGATCTTGACGACCGGCAGCTTCGCTGACTCCTCCTCATCGCCGTTGCCCTTCCGGCCGCGGATCATCGCCACGGCCGCAGCGATCATGACGGCGGCGAAGGAGAACATGAGGATCGCCGAGGGGACCGAGCTGCCGAGCCTGCCCCCGGCGAACGCGCCCGCCATGGAGGCGAAGCCGAAGATGATCCCCGTCCGCCACTGCACCTTCTTCTTCAGCGCATGCAGGGTCAGGCTGACCGCCGAGGTGACTCCGACGATGAGCAGCGACGACGGGATCGCCTGCACCGGTTCCAGACCCGTGATGTAGGTGAGTACGGGGACGGCGAGGATAGCCCCGCCGCCTCCGAGCAGTCCGATGGACACGCCGATGACCAGTGCGAGGGCGAAGGTGATGATGAGTGAGACGTCCATGAGCTCCCGATTCCGGGCACAGCTGCGCATCCGGCGATGCGATCATCCGCCGGATGCGCAGCTGTGCCGATTTGCCTCTGGCCGGCCCGCCAGCGGTGTTTACTTCGGAGCGGCCTGCCAGCCGAGGTAGCTGCCCTCGAGCTCGACGACGTGATGTCCGGCGCGGCGCAGCGCGCTGGCGGCCACGGAATTGCGGACACCGCTGCGGCAGAACGTCACGACCGTGCCGTCGTCGGGCAGCTGGTCCTGATTCCACAGCACCCTGCCGGCGCTGAGCTGCTGTGCCCCCGGGATCGTTCCCTCGGCGTATTCCGAGGCGTTGCGGACGTCGAGGAGCAGATCGAAGTTCGTCGAGGTCAGGTCCTCGGGCGAGACCAGTTCGGGCACAACGGTGGGCAGGCCGTCGAGGCCGGTGACGAAACCGGAGACATCGTCGATGCCGACCCGGATGAGATGGTCCCACAGCATCTGTGCGAGTTCACGGTTGTCGGCGAGAACGACGAGCGGCAGATCATCGGACTCGGGGTCATAGGCCCAGCCGGCGTGAGTGGCCGGTTTGTTGAAGAGGGGGACATTGATCGATCCGGGCACGGTTCCACGATGGACCTCGTGCTGGTCGCGGGTGTCGACGAAGACGATGGAGCCGTCCTCGATGTCCTTCTTCACGGCCCCGGCATCGAGCTCGGGCAGGCGGTCGCGGTGTCCGAGGATCGCCGGTCCGTCACGGTTCTGCCGCTTCATCCGCCCGAAGTAGGCGGGAGCGTCGGGCTGTCCGGCCAGGAGCTCGTCGATGAAGCCCTGTTCGTCGTCGTTCGCGACGTAGTGGCTCCACCAGGAGAAGTTCCGTTCGTAGCCGACCGTGGTCGTGGGCACGGCCCCGAGTGCCTTGCCGCAGGCGCTGCCGGACCCGTGGGCCGGGTAGATCTGGACGTAGTCGGGCAGGGCCAGGAGCTTGTCGCGCAGGCTGGCGAACATCTGCTTGGCGCCTTCGTAGCGGGTGTCGACTCCGCCGGCCGCCTCGTCGAGCAGGTCCGGCCGGCCGAGATCGCCGACGAAGACGAAGTCGCCGGTGAACAGGTAGCCGGGCTCATCGGCGGCGGCCCCGTCGGTGAGCTTGAGGCTCAGATGCTCGGGAGTGTGCCCCGGAGTGTGGTCGACGGCGATCGTGAGGTTGCCGATCTCGATGGTGTCACCGTCGTGGAGGCGGCGGCCGTCGAAGCCGTACTGCCAGTCCGCTCCGCCTTCGCCGGAGAGGTGGACGGTGGCTCCGGTCGCCTGTGCCAGCTCCCGGGTGCCGGAGAGGTAGTCGGCGTGGATGTGGGTCTCGGTCACATGCGCGATGCGCATGCCGTTGGCCTCGGCCATGTCGAGGTAGACCTGGACGTCGCGGCGGGGGTCGATGACGATGGCGTCGTTCGTCTGCTGACAGCCGATGAAGTAGCTGGCCTGAGAGAGGTCTTCGTCGTAGATGCGTTCGAGAAGCATGGTGTGTCCTTCTTAAGTGGTCTGACTGCTGTGGAGGGCCGTCGGCAGGGGAAGTCGCCGGCGGTGCGTGGGATCAGGCACGGCCCTTGAGGATGAGGTTCCAGTACATGGCGGGCAGGCCGTAGCGTTTGAGGTACCACATGTCCCGCCGCTCATGGGTGGTGTCGATGAGCGGGATGCTCGGCGCCGGCTGCATGCTGTAGTCGAACTCGGCCAGGAGCATGGTCTTCCGCGAGGTCGTGATCGGGCATGAGGCATAGCCTTCGTAGCGTGCCGTCAGGCGGCGGTGCTCCATGGCGGACAGGAGGTTGTCGACCAGGACCGGAGCCTGCTTCCTGATGGCGGCGCCGGTCTTCGAATTCGGGGTCGAGCCCGCATCGCCGAGGGAGAAGATCTCCGGCCACTGAGTGTGCTGCAGCGTGTTGGGGTCGACGTCGACGTACCCGTTGGGGTCATCGGCCTTCCTCACCGGACTGTCCTTGATCCAATCGGGTGCCGACTGCGGCGGCACGACATGGAGCATGTCGTAGCCGACCTCGTCGCTGGTCCCGGCGGAGTTGTCGGTGATGGTCACCGTCTGAGCGCTCGGGTCGATCTCGGTGACCTCGCTGCTCAGCCTGACGTCGATGCCGTAGCGCTTGACGGCCTTGTCGAGTTCGTTCGAGAACACCTCGACGCCGAACATCGCCGGAGTCGGTAGGACGAGGACGATCCGGATCGCGTCGAGCACACCCTGCTGGCGCCAGTAGTCGGCAGCGAGGTAGGCGATCTTCTGCGGCGCTCCGGCGCATTTGATCGGGCCCGAGGGCATCGTGAAGACAGCGGTTCCCCTGCGCAGGCCCTTGATGAGCTTCCAAGTCTTCGGGGCCAGGTCGAACCGGTAGTTGCTCGACACGTTCGGAGTGTCGATGGCCTCGGCCATGCCGGGGATGCGGTCCCAATCGAGCTGGAGGCCCGGGCTGACGACGAGGTAGTCGTAGCGGATCTCGGCCTCGGAGGCGAGGGTGAGCCTGCGCTCGTCCGGGTGGATCTGTGTGACAGCGTCCTTGATCCAGGCCGCGCCCTGGGGCAGCACCTCGGCCTGCGGTCGCACGCTCTCGCCGCGATCGGCCGCACCGCCGCCGACGAGCGTCCACA
Source organism: Brevibacterium sp. SMBL_HHYL_HB1 (assembly GCF_018208375.1). NCBI lineage: Bacteria > Bacillati > Actinomycetota > Actinomycetes > Micrococcales > Brevibacteriaceae > Brevibacterium > Brevibacterium sp. SMBL_HHYL_HB1. The sequence continues at coordinate 247,096 of NZ_CP062936.1, forward strand.
GCGGCTGGTAGAAGTGTTCGGTCTGCGGTTCGATGACGGCGACATCGTCCTGACCGGCGTTGCGCAGTCGTGCCGCCACGCTGAGTCCGGCGTTGCCTCCGCCGATGATGACGATCCTATGGTGCATTCCCATGGTCGCTTCCCCCTGAACTGTTGACGACGGTGCCACCGACGAGGTGGTCGGTGCGGGATCCGTAATGTACGTACATTTTTAATGTACGTACATTTGGTGCGTTTGTGAATCCCTGTCGTGAATCGGTTCTGGAACTCGCCCGGGGGAGGGGGGTCAGGGGTAGGAGGTCGAGACGGTGAAGCGGTCGCCGCGGATGATCGTCTGCCGCCATTCGATCGCCCGGTCGTCGATGCGGCCGATGCGTTCGATGAAGAAGGCGGCCGAGCCGGGGTCGCAGGACAGCGCCCGAGCCTGCTCCTGGTCGAGGTTGATCGAGTGCAGGGTCTCATCGCCCGAGGTCAGGGTGAGTCCGCAGCAGCGCTGGAGGGCTTCGTACAGAGCCGTGTTCCTCAGGTCCATGTCGAGGATCCCGTGGGCCTCGGGGCGCAGCCACACCTCGTCCTCGGCCAAGGGCTCCTCGTCGGCATAGCGGGTTCTGGCGATGTGGACGAGTTCGGTGTCTGCGTCGAGGTCGAGCTTCCGTGCCGCCTGCGGCGAAGTCGCCATCTCGGCTGTGTGGATGGTGCTTCGCTGGCTCATCTCTGCCCCTCTGACGGCGGCGAAGAGGCTGTAGATGGGGCCGAAGGCATGCTCGCCCGAGACGTTGACGACCTGGGAGGGCCGCCCCGGTTGGGCGGTGATCGTGCCCTTGCGTCGCAGCGGGGTCAGCGCTGCCCGGATCGTCGAGCGGCTGACGCCGTACTGCTTCGACAGCTCGAGCTCGCCGGGGAAGGCGTCGCTGAAGTCGCCGGAGCGGATTCTGGATTCGAGGTCGTCGCGAACGGCCGCCCACAGCGGCTGGCGGCTGCGCGGCTTTCGGTCGTCGGCCGAGGAGGAGCGTCCAGATGAAATGACCATGTCTCCAGTGTGCCCGACGATGATCGGAGGTTTCTGCTCCGCCTCGGCCGTGGGGCGGCGGGTGGCCCGCTCGAAGTCGATCGCACCCTGCGCTGCCGTCTGCGTCGACGTCGATGGTCTGCGAGAGATTCGATGGTCTGCGTCGGTGCCGATCGAACCCATGTCGATGTGATGACGGTCGTAAAGACTTGCTATGCTTGAGTTCCTGTCCGCCTGCGTGGACGCACTGACAAGGCGATGCGCCGGCGATCCCACTTGCACTGCTTGCAGGCAGGCTGTCGATCTGGAGGAGCCGTACGTGTCGACCACCCCGCAGCGAACGCATGATGAGAGCGCGCAGGGGTGTCGGCCTCAGGGCCTCAGCTCTGCGCAACCTCGTGAGATCGTACTCGAATCACGCGTCGAATGGGTCGATACGGACGCTTCTGGCCACCACCACAACTCAGCCGTGATGAGGTGGGTGGAAGCGGCCGAGGCCGAACTCATCAGGCAGGTCGAGCTCGACGACTACTTCCCGGCCGCCCCGCGCGTGCATCAGAGCATCGACTTCAGGTCCAAAGTGACCTTCGGTCAGCAGGTGAGGACGCGACTGTGGATCGAACGCATCGGGAACACCTCCCTGACCTTCGGCTTCGAGGTGCTGACGGAGCCGAAGTCGGGCCACGGGCAAGCGATCGACGCAGCCTCCGGCGATGCGTTCTGCGCGGCCCGCGGGCAGCTGGTCACCGCGCACGTCGCCCGCGGGGACACGGCAGCGAGCCCCTGGCCGCAGGCCTGGCGCGACGCCCTCATGCCCTATAGTCGACAGAAGGACCAGAACACCAGAGCGCGACCCGAAAGCAGCGAGAGTTGACGATTCCCCGGCCTGAACTGCGGCACCAGGATCTCATCATCACGATCTTCGGAATGTATGCGCGTCCGCCGCGGGAGAGCCTCAAGATCTCCCATCTCGTCCAATTGATGAAGGACCTGGGCTACGACGCCCCAGGAGTGCGATCGGCGATCTCGCGACTCAAGACCAAGGGTATCCTCGACCCCACCCGCGTGGACAGGCAGGCGGCCTATGCGCTCGCGCCGACGATGACGGATACGATCTCCGACGGCGATGTGCGCATCTTCGCCCAGACCCGACCCGACAGCAAGGGCGAATGGGTGCTCGTGACGTTCACGGTGCCCGAATCCCGTCGCTCACTGCGTCACCAGATCCGCTCGTCCCTGACGCGGCTGGGCTTCGGCAATGCCGGCCAGGGCCTGTGGATCGCCCCCGCCGCGAATCTCCACGACGCCGAGGTCGTGCTGCGCCGGAAGGGGCTGATCGAGTACGTCGACTTCTTCGTCGGCGCCTATGTCGACGAAGGCCAGCTGGCCGAGAAGATCGGCCAGTGGTGGGACATCGCCGAACTCAACTCGCGGTTCGACGATTTCATCACCACCTACGCGCCGAACGCCGAGGAGTGGGAGGAGAACCTCCGCACCGCCTCGGCGTCCGAACGCGATGCCTTCCGGCTCTACGTGCCGATGCTCACGATGTGGCGCGAGCTTCCCTACGCCATCCCGCCCCTGCCGCCGGAGTACGTCGGCGAGGACTGGAACGGTCCGCGCAGCCGCGAGATGTTCTACACCGCCCACCAGCGCGTAGCCGCACAGGCGGGGCGGTACGTCGGGCAGGTGCTCGGCGACTGACGCGCCCGGCGGTGAGTGACCACCGCAGAAGGCGGCGAACCGCTGGGGAGGCGGGGCCGCGCCTGCTGCTCAGGCGCGCGATCCATGCTCAGGCGCGTGATTCCGGGATCTCCGCGACGCCCTGGATCTCGATGAGCGCCTCCTTCTGCCACAGGCGCGAAACGCCGATGCCCGCCAGCGCCGGGTAGTCCGAGCCGGCCATCGATCGCCACAGCTTCCCGATCTCGCGACCGTTGGCGAGGTAGTCGTCGACGTCGGTGAGGTAGATCGTCACGCTCACGAGGTCCTGCGGCTGACCGCCCGCCTCGGCGAGCGTGGTGAGTACGTTCGAAAACGCGCGCTCGAACTGTGCGACGATCCCGCCCTCGACGATCTTCATGTCCTTGTCCAGGGCCGTCTGCCCGCCGAGGTAGACGCGCCGACCAGCGCGAACGCCGTGTGCGAAGCCGGAGGGCTTGGCCAGGGTCTCAGGGTTGACGATCGTGTGTTCGGTCGTCTTGGTCAACGTTTCGGTCATGGTGTCCTCCAGTGTCGTTCTGATGTCGTGAGATTCACGATATGTGACGGTCGTAAATATGTCTACATAAAAATTCGCCCAAAACCCTGTTGCCTCCCCGTTGCGCTGTGTTACATTTCATGTTGTTGACGTTCGTCACGGTTCGGGTATACATGAAGTCCCGGGCGTGCCGCCGACAAGTCGCCACCGGCGACATGAGAGACAAGACGACGATGGAATGGTGAGGCGATGAAGCTTGCAACCCTGGTCACGGATGAGACCACCCGAGCCGCGGTGGGCACGGACTCAGGATGGAAGCTCCTGCCGCACACCGACGTCGCCGAACTGCTCGCCGCACCCGATCGGCAGGCCGCAGCCGAATCGGCCCTCGACTCCGCCGAGGAAGTCGTGGCCGCCGACGAGGCCCGGTTCGCCTCGGTCGTGACCGCCCCGCGCAAGATCATCTGCTGCGGACTCAACTACTCCGACCACATCCTCGAGATGGGCCGGGAGCTGCCGAGTCATCCGACGCTGTTCGCGAAATACTCCGACGCCCTCACCGGCTCCAACGAGACGATCTCGGCCGCCGGCAGCCGGGCCGTCGACTGGGAGGCTGAGCTGGCTGTCGTCGTCGGTGCCGAACTCAGCCGCGCCGATGCAGGGGAGGCCGCCTCGGCGATCGCCGGCTACTGCGTGGCCAACGACGTGTCCATGCGCGACTGGCAGAAGCGGACACTGCAGTGGTTCCAGGGAAAGAACTTCACCGCCAGCACTCCGCTGGGCCCCTGGCTGACCACCGCCGACGAATTCGGCGCCGAACCGAGCTTCACCGTCGAGGGGTGGATCAACGACGAGCGCGTCCAACACGGCGACACCGCCACCTTGGTCTTCCCACCGGCCGCACTGCTTTCCTACATCAGCTCCTTCACGACGCTGCGCCCGGGCGACGTCGTGCTCACGGGCACCCCGGGAGGGGTCGGCCAGGGAATGCGGCCGCCGCGCTTCGCCGTCGACGGCGATGTGCTGCGAACCCGCATCGAGGGCCTGGGCACATTGACGAACACGATCACCGACTGATCGACGACCGATCAACGGAACCGACTGAACACCGAAACCGCAACCAGAAGAGAGGACAGCACCATGACACAGCAGACAGTTACCGAGGCCGACAACTCGATCTACGCCGATGACACCGGCCAGGTCGTGCCCGTGGTGACGAAGAAGGGCGAGGAGGACCGCAACACCACCCAGTCGGGTGACTGCGTGCGCATCTCCGGCGTCTCGATCCAGCACACACCGGCGACGAAGATCTGGTACGGCGAGGTCTCGAACGAACCCGGCTACCGTTCCCTGCCGCATCACCATGGCGAGGCCGAAACCGGTGGGCGCATCCTCAAGGGACGCGGCCGCATCTACTTCGGCGAGGACTACAGCGAGTACGTCGATATGGTCGAAGGCGACTGGGTCTTCGTCCCGCCGTACATGCCCCACGTGGAGGCGAACATGTCCACGACCGAGGAACTCGTGTGGATCACGACCCGGACCCCGGAGAACATCGTCGTCAACCTCGACGACGTTCCCGACGAACAGCTCGCAGGCTACCGCCGCGCCTGACCGGCAACGACAGTGAAAGGGTGGGCATGACAGCCGACATCATCACAGATCCGAAGACCTCCTCGACCTTCGCCGAGGCGGTGCAGCTGACCCCGATCGAACCCGTCGACGGACTCGGAGCCGAGGTCGACAGCTTCACCGCAGTTCCCCAGTACGCCCCATGGCCGAAGGCCTACGGCGGGGACATGGTCGCCCAGGCCACGGCCGCGATGATCGCGACCGCAGGTGAGGACCGAGTGATCCATTCGACTCACTCGACGTTCATGCGACCGGTGAATATGCTCGAGCCGGTCCGCTACGACGTCGAGCGCATCCGCGACGGACGCAATTACTCGACCCGGCATGTGCGGGCGGTGCAGAACGGCAAGACCGTGTTCCTGTCCACCGGATCCTTCCAGGTCCCGCAGGCCGGGCTTGACTACCAGCGGGAGGCGGCCGCTGAGCTGCGGGTCGACCCGGATTCCCTGGCCACCGCCGAGGCGGCCTTGGCGGGGGAGTCGAGCCCGGCGGCCGAATACTGGGCCACCGGACGCAGCTTCGACATGCGCCACATCCCCGGTCCGGTCTACCTCGGTCCGGCCGAGACCGGATCCGGGCCCGCTTCGGCGACCGTGACGCAGGCGGTCTGGCTCAAGGCGTTCACCCCGCTGCCGGAGCAGGCGAGCGAGCGTGAGACCGCTGATCTCCATCGTGTGGGACTGAGCTACGTCTGCGACTACACGATCCTCGAGCCGCTCCTGCGCGCCCAGGGACTGTCGTGGTCGAGCCAGGGGTTGGCCACGGCCAGCCTCGACCATGCGATGTGGTTCCACCGGGCCGTCGACGTCAATGACTGGATCCTCTACGCCCAGGAAGCCGAATCGCTGCAGTCCTCCCGCGGACTCGCCCTCGGACGCTTCTTCGACCGCTCCGGCCGCCTGCTGGCGACCGTCGCACAGGAGGGGATGATCGCCCATCGCCCATAAGCATGATCCCACCGGTGCGCCGCCGCACCGCTGATCACCACACGAGAGGACACACAGACATGGAACTGTCTCCCACCGGGCACCTCGACACCTTCGCCCGTGACAATCTTCCGCCCGACGACCAGTGGCCGGTCCTGGAATTCACCAACGACGATGTCGTCTACCCCGATCGCCTCAACGCGGCCACGGCGCTCATCGACGAGCCCACTGCCCGCCTGGGGCCCGACCGGCTCGCCCTGACGACCCCCGAAGGGCAGCGCTGGACCTACGGTCAGCTGCTCGAGCGTGCCAATCAGGTCGCTCGTGTGCTCGTCGACGACCACGGTCTGGTCCCGGGCAACCGGGTGTTGCTGCGGGCACCGAACAACCCCTGGCTCGTCGCGGCCTGGCTCGGGACGCTCAAGGCCGGAGGGGTGGTCGTGACGACGATGCCGTTGCTGCGAGAGGCAGAGGTCGACAAGCTCATCGAGCTGACGAAACCGACTGTCGCGATCACCGATCACCGGTTCATCGACGACATCGTCACACCCGCCCGGGCGCACGGGGTCTCCCTCATCGCCTATGGCGGTGAGAGGGACGAGGATCTGACGCGGACCACGGCGACGAAGCAGACGACCTTCGACGATGTCGCCACAGCCGCCGACGACGTCGCTCTGCTCTGCCCCACCTCCGGGACCACCGGCGCGCCCAAGGTGACGATGCACTTCCACCGCGACATCCTCATCATTGCCGACACCTTCGCGCGCCACATCCTCAAGATCCGCCCCGATGACGTGTGCACCTGCTCGGCCCCACTGGCATTCACCTTCGGCCTCGGCGCTCTCGTCGTCTTCCCTCTCTACTTCGGTGCCGCCTCGCTCATGGTCGAGAAGGCCGCACCCATCGCTCTGGCCGAATATGCCGCCGCCGCGGGTGTGACGGTCTTCTACACCGCTCCGACCGCCTACCGGGTGATCGTCAAGGAGGGACGGGCAGACCTGCTGGCCGATGTGCGACTGGCTGTCTCCGCCGGTGAGCACCTGCCGCAGCAGACCCGCGATGCGGTCTACGAGGCCACCGGTCTCAGACTCATCGACGGCATCGGCGGAACCGAGATGCTCCACGTGTTCATCTCCGCGGCCGGAGACGACATCAGACCCGGTGCGGTGGGTCGGCCGGTTCCCGGGTTCCGGGCCGTCATCCTCGATGAGGACGGCAATGAGCTCGGCGACAACGAACCGGGCCGCCTGGCCGTGCGCGGACCGCTGGGGTGCCGTTACCTCAACGACATCCGCCAGGGAGACTACGTCATCAACGGGTGGAACGTCACCGGCGACACCTTCTACCGCGACGAGGACGGCTACTTCGTCTACCAGTCCCGCAGCGACAACATGATCGTGTCCTCGGGTTACAACATCGGCGCCCCCGAGGTCGAGACCGCGATCAACGAACACCCAGATGTGCTCGAAAGCGCCGTCGTCGCCAAACCCGATGAAACCCGAGGCTCGCTGGTCACGGCCTTCATCGTCGTCCGCGAGGGCGTCGAAGCCGGGCCGGCGAAGGTCAAGGAGATCCAGGACTTCGTCAAGACGCAGATCGCACCGTACAAGTACCCGCGTGAGATCCGCTTCGTCGACGAGTTGCCGAAGAATCCCAGCGGCAAGCTCCAGCACTACAGACTCCGCGACCAGCTCAGACAGGAAACCCAGCAGCGCACCCCCGAGGCGGTCTGAGCCGGACAGCCCTGCGGGGACGATTCGCTGCGAACCATGCGAGTTCGGCACTGGTCGCTGACCGCCGGCTGCCGAGAACAACACAGTAAGGACACATGATATGAAGATCGCCGTCGTCGGAGGCGGGCCGGGAGGCCTCTATTTCTCCGCACTCGTCAAACAGCTGCGACCCGAAGTCGACATCACCGTCTGGGAGCAGAACGCGGCCTCCGACACCTTCGGGTTCGGTGTCGTGTTCTCCGATGAGACCCTCGGCGGGATCGGCAATGCCGACCCCGTGGTTGCCGACTACATGGAGCAGCACTTCGCCCGCTGGGCCGATATCGATATCCACTACCGCGGTGAGCAGATCACGGTCGGCGGTCAGGGATTCGCCGCGATGTACCGCAAGGAGCTGCTTGAGATGCTCCAGCGGCGCACCCGGGAAGTCGGCGTCGACGTCCGCTTCAGCACGCGCGCCCCGGATGTGAATGAGCTCTCCGCTGACTACGACCTCGTCGTGGCCGCCGACGGACTCAACTCCCGCATCCGCAGCACCTTCGCAGACAGCTTCGGTCCGTCTCTCGACCAGCGCCCCAACAAGTACATCTGGCTGGGCACGAGCGAGGTCTTCGAAGCCTTCAAGTTCTTCATCAAGGAGACCGAGCACGGAGTCATGCAGGTCCACGGCTACCCGTTCTCCGACTGGGGATCGACCTTCATCGTCGAGATGACCGAGGACGTCTGGCGTCGGGCCGGGTTCGATAGGACGGAGAACGAGGTCTTCCGCCCCGGCGTCAACGACGAGTACGCGGTCGACCGGATCCGTGAGATCTTCGCCGAGGAACTGGCCGGCTACGAGCTGATGACGAACAACTCGAAGTGGATCAACTTCACCACCGTACGCAACGACAGTTGGGTCCACGACAACATCGTCCTCCTCGGCGACGCCGCCCACTCGGCTCACTTCTCCATCGGCTCGGGCACCAAGCTGGCCATGGAGGACGCCCTGGCGCTGGCCGCCTGCCTGTTCGAGAACGAGGACCTGCCCACGGCACTGGAGGCCTACGAGACCGAGCGGCGCCCGGTCGTCGAATCCACCCAGCGAGCCGCACAGGCCTCCCTGGACTGGTTCGAGAACATCGGCATGTACGTCGGTCAGGACCCTGTGCCGTTCGCCTTCAACCTGCTCACCCGCTCCCGCCGCATCACTCAGGAGAACCTGCGCCTGCGCGACCCAGAGTTCGCCCGTCGGGTCGAGGAGCACTTCGCTTCGGCGCAGGGGCTCGCCGAAACTGCCCCGGCGATGTTCCAGCCCTACCGCCTCGGCGAGGTGGAGCTGGCCAATCGGATCATCGTGTCGCCGATGAACATGTATTCGGCCGGCGACGACGGTGTGCCCACGGACTTCCACCTCGCCCACCTGGGGTCGAAGGCGATGGGCGGGGCCGGGCTCGTCATGGCCGAGATGACCGCCGTGTCCCGGGCCGGGAGGATCACTCCGGCCTGCGTCGGGCTGTTCACGCCCGAGCAGGTGACCGGATGGAAGCGGATCACCGATTTCGTCCACGAGACGACGAAGGCGAAGATCGGCGTGCAGCTCGGTCATGCCGGTCGCAAGGGTTCGACGAAGAGGATGTGGGAGGGCATCGATCAGCCGCTGGAATCGGGCAACTGGGACATCGTGTCCGCCTCGGCGCTGCCCTATGCGCCGGCGAACGCGGTCCCGACCGAGCTCGACCGGGCCGGGATGGAGGCGATCATCGCCGACTACGTGCAGGCGACGGCCAACGCCGCCGAAGCCGGGTTCGACGTCCTCGAACTCCACGTCGCGCACGGCTATCTGCTCTCGACGTTCCTATCACCGGTGGCGAACCGACGCACGGACGAATACGGGGGAACGATCGAGAACCGGCTGCGGTTCCCGCTCGAAGTCTTCGACGCCGTGAAGCGGGCCTGGCCCGAGGACCGGGCTCTCACGGTGCGCATCTCGGCCACCGACTGGGTCGAGGGCGGGACCACCATCGACGACGCGGTCGTCATCTCCCAGGCCTTCGTCGACCACGGTGTCGACGGCATCGACGTCTCGACCGGTCAGGTCTCCTCGGAGGAGAAGCCGGCCTACGGACGCTCGTACCAGACCCCGTACGCCGATCGAATCAAGCAGGACGTGGCCGGGCCGGCCGGCGTCGCCGTCATCGCCGTGGGTGCGATCTCGTCGTTCGACGATGCGAACTCGATCCTGTTGGCCAATCGCGCCGATCTCATCGCGGTCGGCAGGACCCACCTGTACAACCCGAACTGGACGCTGCAGGCCGCTGCTGAACTCGAGTACCAGGGTGAGGGCGCCGAATGGCTCAACCAGTTCCGGGCCGGCCGCCGGAAGCCGCCGACCTCGCGCACCGACGCCGTGCGACCGCGCCTGTCGCTGCTGCGTGAGGACGAGTCCGTCGAAGATCCGCACCTGCGGTGGATACCTGCGACGCGAACTCAGCCGTCGGTGGAGTCGAGTGCTGCGACGGAGAAGAGGGTCGCGGTCAAAATGTGACCCGAGCCGGCAGCGGCGGCCTGCGGCCGTATGGTTTAGTGAGACAGGTTCTAAGGAGCACTCACAATCGTGACCACCAGTAGGAAGAAGTACACCCAGAAGTTCAAGGATGATGCCGTCGAGCTCTTCCTGACCTCGGATCGACCGATCGTCCAGGTCGCGGAGTCCGTTGGTGTCAAGGCCGGAACGTTGGGCAACTGGATCAAGAAGTACCGGGCTGAGCATCCGGAGAAATTCGCCACCGAGGAGCCGGATTCGGTGCCCTGGGCCGAGCATCAGGCAGTCGTGGCCGAGAACGCACGTTTGAAGCAGGAGAACGAGTTCCTGGGAAAAGTCAGCCTAGATTCAAATCGTCAAGGCAACACCGTGTCTTTCCTCGCTGAGTCGTCGTGTTGTGCTTCGAGTGGGGTGCGGAAGCCCAAGCATTTACGCGGGCGAGTGTTGAGCTCGTGAGCGATCGCGTCGAGGTCTGACTGTTCGTAGGTCCCGAGGTCAGTCTTCTTCGGTAAGTACTGTCGCGTCAGCCCGTTGCTATTCTCGTTCGTCCCTCGCTGCCAAGGGCTACGGGGATCGGCGGAGAACACGTCGACTCCCGTGTGCTCGGTAATAGATCCATGCTCGGCTAACTCCATCCCTCGATCCCATGTCAGCGTGTTCCACGGCACTCGGTGCCTGCGGTGGTTGTTGACTCGAGCGATGAGACGTTCTTTGACGCAGCCAGCCTCGCGACTATCGGTGGCAACGAGGTCGATGACTCGGGTGGCACGATCGACGAGAGTCGCGACCTGGGTGGTGTTCGCCCCGAGAATCAGGTCTCCTTCCCAATGGCCGTTTTCACACCGGTCGTCAGCTTCCTGGGGTCGGTCGACGATCGGACGGGCGTTCTTGATCGTTGACCTCCATTGCCCACGGGTGGTGTAGTGCTTGCCATGCCGGATGGGACGACGTCTGCGCAGGTGATGATGAATGTGATGAGGCAGGATCTTTTTCACGGAATTGAGGTAGATGCTGCGATAGATCGCCTCTGGGCTGATATGCATTCGCTGATTGTCCGGATAGTCTCGGCGCAAGCGCCCACTGATCTGTTCTGGTGACCAACAATGTCCAAGTCGGGCAGACACGTAGTTACACAGTGGCGGGTTCTTCTGTAGCCTCAACCGTTGCGGTCGGGCCCGGCGTCGTTGGGCACGATCATTGGCATCAACGGCTCGATAAGCGTGATGGCCCTTGTTGCGGCGGATCTCTCGGCTGATCGTCGATGATGCCCGCCGCAGACGCATAGCGATGGTCCGTAGAGAGTCACCGGCTGCGATTCCGCGGGAGATTTCTTCGCGTTCGGTGAGTTTCAACTCTGCCCGGCCAGGCCGTGGGGCTGGGTGGTAGATGCCGCCGCGGGGCTTGAGAATGGAAAAGACTGATCCCGGTGGTACTCCGACACAGCGTGCGATATGGCTGAAGGAGTTACCGTCCTTCCACAGATCCCAGACTCTGCGGCGTTCGTGTTCGGGCAGTCCTGGGCGTCCGATCTTGACCACGTGCGCCTCCATTCTTTCGGGGTGTTGCACTCACGGTTTGAGTCTAGGAGCGCCTTCTTTGCAGCGAAGCGACAGTAGAGGATCTCTACGAGTTCATCGACGCAGAGAGGGCTACCTATTCGATCGTGATGATGTGCAAGGCTCTCGGGGTTGTCCGCGCATCGTTCTACCGTTGGCTGAAGCGCAAGGAGGCGGGTCCCACACAACGCGATGCACGGCATCAAGAGCTGGTCGCGGTCATCAAGGCCAAAGTGAAGGCGACGAAGGGTATGGCCGGGCGGCAGGCACTGACGGTGCTGCTGAACGACGACGGTGTGAAGGTATCGGAGTCCACAGTCGGAGCGATCATGCGTGCTCATGGCCTGCAGGCCAAACGGTTACGGGCGTTCACAACCACGACGGTCCAGGACCCGCAGGCGAACACGGCCCATATCGTCAATCACATGCTCGACGCCGACGGGAACCGGGACTTCTCCTCGCAGGCTCCCGGGACGCGGTTGTGCGGGGATATCACCTACCTGCGTACGGGTGAGGGGTGGCTGTATCTGGCCACGGTCCTCGACTTGTGCACGGGCATGGTCATCGGGTGGTCGATGGCCGATCACATGCGCTCGTCCCTGGTGATCGATGCCATGGAAATGGCCCGTGATCACGGGTACATGTGCTCTGACCAGGTCGTATATCACACCGACAGGGGTGCACAGTACACGTCGGCGAGGTTTCAGGCGTGGTGTGTCGGCAACGGGGTCACACAGTCGATGGGCAAGGTCGGGGTGTGTTGGGATAACGCGGTCGCGGAGAATTTTTTCTCGCATCTGAAGACCGAGTTCTACCATCACGAGTCCTTCAGCACGCGGCTGGAGGCCAGGACTGCGGTGATGGAGTACATCGAGGTTTGGTACAACCGGAAGCGCCCCAATGCGCGGGCGGGGTTCTGTGCCCCAGCAGTGGCGTGGGCGCAGTATCAGGAAGGCGACCGGACCTACCTGGCAGCATAAAATTTAGTATTCAATTGTCTCAAAAACTTGACGAGCGCAGTACACCCGTCTTCGATGAGTCTAACCTCGTGTCGGCGGCCGGTCTGGCACCAGTGCTCGATCTTGCCGAGCAAGCCGGATTGAGCCAGTCGCTGTCCGCGATGACCGTGGCATCACAGAACCCTGTGGTGAAGTGGCGGACACTGATCGTGGGAATGCTGGCAGGAGCCGATTCCATCGATGATCTCGACCTGTTACGGGCTGGAACCACACCGAGTCTGCCCGTATGCGGGACGTCGAATTCCCATGCCGGAAGCTCGCTCCTCAGGCGGCGGATCAGTCGAACGAAGTGATGACTACTCGGTTGACCTGCGGGTCCTTGAGCTTTTCATATCCTTCGTTGACTTCACTCAGCGAGATCTCCGCCGAGACAAGATCGTCGAGATTGAGGCGACCCTGCAGGTACAAGTCTGACAGGACACGGATATCGCGTTTGGGCACACCCGAGCCCATGAAGACGCCCTGAATTCCCTTGCGATCGAAGGTGTTCGCGAGGTTGTGCGTTTCGATGACGGCATCCGGACCGGCCATGCTGATCTGGTAGAGCACATCACCGCGGTCCAGCATGTCGTAGCCCTGCCGTGCGGTGGCAGTGGCACCGACGAAGTCGAACACCGCACTGACGCCGAAGCCGTCGGTGAGGTTCTTGACCTCGGCGACGGGATCGGTCTGCGAGGAATTGATGACGTGGGTGGCTCCGAACGACTTGGCGGTCTCGAGCGTGGCGTCGTTGAGGTCGGACACGATGATCTGGGCGGCCCCGGCGATCACGGCACCGCTGATCGCGTTGAGGCCGACACCGCCTGCTCCGATGATTGCAATGGAGTCTCCGCGTTTGACCTCGGCGGCATTGAGGACGGCTCCCGTTCCGGTCACGACCCCGCATCCGAGGATCGCAGCCTGCGCGAACGGCATCTCCTCTGGAATCTTGACCAGCATGTTCTCGTGAACGAGAGCGTCCTGCGCGAATCCGCCGAGCGCCATGCCCTGAGTCAGCGCCTTGCCCTCGGCATCCTTGAGCCGAGGGCTCGCCTCCTCGCCGCGCACGGTCTCGGCCGGATTGCGGCACAGCCCGACATCGCCGGACAGGCACTTCTCGCACTTGCCGCAGAACTGGACCAGGCAGCCTGCGACGTGGTCGCCGACCTCGAACTGGGTGACATTCGGTCCCAGAGCCGTGACGACGCCCGAGATCTCGTGGCCGAGCACGGCCGGTGGCGGATAGTTCACCTCGGCCCGCATCTCCATCAGATCGCTTCCGCACAGACCCGAGGCTCTCAGCTCGACGCGGACCTCATTGCCCTCGGGATCTGCGATCTCGATGTCCTCGGGGACCCAGCCTCCGCCGAGTTCTCGGACGACCATTGCCTTCATTGACTTCTCCTTGCTCTTCGTGTGTGACGTGTGCTCGTGCTTCATTCGGCGGGTGTCGAAGAAGCCGTGTCTCAGCCGACGATGACGTGGGGCTGTGCGAGCTGTTTGAGCCCGTGGACTCCGAATTCGAGGCCGTAGCCCGACTGCTTGGCTCCGCCGAAGGGGATGCGAGGATCGACCCCGCCGTGGCTGTTGATCCAGGTGGTGCCGGCTTCGAGTCGAGCTGCGACGGCGGCAGCGGCGTTTCGGTCGGTGCCCCAGACGGACGAGCCCAGCCCGGTCTCCAGACTGTTGGCCATCCGGACGGCCTCGTCCACATCGGAGTACTTCACCAGCGGCAGGGCAGGTCCGAACTGCTCCTCGACGACGAGCGGATTCTGCGGATCGATATCGGCCACCAGGGTGGTGGGATAGAAGTACCCGGTGGCGTCCCGGTCGGGGTCACCGCCGAGGAGGATGCGGGCACCGGCGTTCTTGGCCGACTCGACGAGTCCGTCGACGATGTCGAACTGCGCCTCATTCTGCAGGGGACCGAGCTCATTGGTCTCGTCGAGCCCGATGCCCATCGGAACGGAGGCGGCGAACTCCGTGAGTGCCTCGCAGACCGCGTCGTAGATGTCGGCATGGACGTAGAGCCGTTTGAGGGCTGCACAGGTCTGACCCGTGTTGATGAATGCGCCCCAGAACAGTCCCTCGGCGATCGCCTTCGGATCGGCGTCGGGCAGCACGATCCCCGCATCGTTGCCGCCGAGCTCCATCGTGATGCGTTTGACCGTGTCGGCGGAGGACCTGATGATCGACTTGCCGGTCGGCGTCGAACCCGTGAACATGATCTTGGCGACGTCGGGATGCGTCGACAGCGCTTCGCCCAGACCGCCGCGTCCGGCCACGACCTGAAGGACACCGGTCGGCAGGACCGTGTTGAGCACCTCGGCGAGGGCGAGCACCGACAGCGGAGTGTACGAGGACGGCTTCATGACCACCGCATTGCCCATGCGCAGTGCCGGCGCCAGCTGCCAGACGCTGATCATCATCGGCCAGTTCCACGGTCCGATTGCACCGACGACGCCCAGCGGCCGATAGTGCAGCTGCGCAAACGTCTGTCCGTCATCGACGACGGTCTCGGGCTCGAGATCGAAGTCGGCGGTCGCGCGCAGCCAGCTGGCGCAGGCGCCGACCTCGAAGCGAGCGTTCGGGCCGTTCAGCGGTTTGCCCTGCTCGCGGGAGAGCAGCACGGCCAGAGCCTCGGCGTTGGCTTCGACAGCGTCCGCGGCTCGGTTGAGGAGACGGCGTCGTTCGGCATCGCCGAGGTCAGCCCAATCGCGCTGAGCGCTGACAGCCGTCGCGACTGCCGCATCGAGTTCGGGTCGCCCCGGCTGTCCGACTTGTCCGACCAACTCGCCGGTGGCCGGGTCCAGGATGTCCCGGCCACCGGATTCCGGTTGGATCGCAGTCAGCAGAGACTCGGTCGTGAATCGTGTGGTCGTGTCCGCTGTGGTCATTCATGCTCCTCAAGGTGCTTGACTCTCGTAGGCGTCGGCGGTGGGCGCCCCTGGTCCAATTCGACGGCTTCGGCACCGTCGGTCTGTTCTGATGTCGATCCTGTCTCAGCGATCGATCCATTTCTGCATCGTTTCGGGATAGCGCGGAACCGATGAGGTGTCGATGAGAGAAGAGGCTGTGTTCAGCCCGTCCAGTTCATCGGCGGTCAGTGCGAGGGATGCCGCGGCCGTGTTCTCCTCGAGGCGGGGGATCTTGGTGGTGCCGGGAATGGGCACGATCCGGGGCCCTCGAGCCAGCAGCCAGGCCAGAGCGACTTGGGCGGGTGTGGCGCCCTTGTGATGGGCAATGGAGGCGAGCAGGTCGACCACCTGCTGCCCTTCTCGCAGCGATTGCTCGCTGTAGCGCGGCAGACTGGCTCGGATGTCGCCTTCGGCGAACGCGGCCGAACCGTTGAGGGACCCGGTCAGGAGCCCCTTGCCGAGCGGGCTGAACGGAACGAGGCCGATGCCGAGTTCGTCGAGAGTCGGCAGGATCTCCTTCTCGGGCTCGCGCCACCAGAGCGAATACTCACTCTGCAGCGCGGTGATCGGCTGCACCGCATGCGCCCGGCGAATTGTGTCCACTCCGGCCTCCGAGAGACCGAAATGACTGACCTTCCCGGCTTCGATCAGTTCTCTGACGGTACCGGCGACATCCTCGATGGGCACCTCCGGATCGACCCGGTGCTGGTAGAGCAGATCGATGCTGTCGACGCCGAGGCGGTGCAGTGAGTCATCCACGGTCTGCCGGATGTAGGCGGGCGTGCTGTTGAGACCCGAGTCCCGGTTGCCGTCGAAGTCGAAGCCGAACTTCGTGGCGATGACAACGTCCTCGCGGACCGGGGCGAGTGCTCTGCCGAGGAGCTCCTCGTTGACGAAGGGCCCATAGATCTGTGCGGTGTCGAAGAACGTCACCCCGAGGTCGACGGCCCGCCGGATCACCTCGATGCCGTCGGCGTCGTCGACGCGCGTGCCGTAGCCATGGCTGAGCCCCATGCATCCGAACCCGATCGTCGAAACACTCAGACCGGTATCGGCGAGTCTGCGTTCGTCCATGTGCTGTCTCCTTCGGTTCTCGGTCGTCAGCTCAGTTCCCGGCGCGGCGGACCGCAGCGAGGTCGTCGCGGATGGCCTGCGGCTCATCCTTCTCCGGCAGATTCTGCGGATCGAGCGCACCATCGAGATCTCCGGGCCGATCGCTGCTCAGGGGAGAGAACAGCGTGTCCCAGTCGGTCTGCTGCTCACCCTCACGGGCGATCAGTTCGAAGGTCTTGCCGCGGGCACTGTCGGTGATGAGACTGCGGATCAGCACCTCGGCGATCTGGGACCGAGCGATCGGTCCGTCCAGGGTGCCACCCTGTTCGAGAACCAGCCGCCGTTCGTTGGGGGCGGCCCTGTCGAACCAGCCCGGACGCACGATCGTGTGGTCGAGGCCGCTGGCGCGAAGCAGTCGTTCGGCACGACGCTTCCAGGGGTTCGCGCCGGGAACATCGGTGCGTGTGGCGTAGACCGAGGACATGAGCGCCACGCGGGGTCTCGCGGTTCCCAGAGCCTGGAGGACATTGCGCATGCCGCCGTAGTCGATGCGCTCACCGGCATCGGCTTCGCCGGGCGCCCCGTGGGTCATCACGATCAGGCTCGCCCCCTCAAGAGCAGTCTTCAGGGACTTCGGGTCCTCGAGATCGGCCTGGACCAGGTCGACGCCGGGGAACAGCTCTTCGGCCTTGGCGACGTTCCGGACGAGGGCGCGGGGCCTCAGTCCCGCATCCCCGGCCGCAGTCACGCAGTGGCGGCCGATGGTTCCGGTTGCGCCGATGATGAGCACCTCGGGTGTTTCAGCGGTATCGGACAAGACTGTCTCCTTCTTTCGTTGCACGCTCCGGTGAACCGGATCCGGTTCACCGGAGCGTGTGGGATCGAGCCGTCGTGTGGACGGTCTGCAACCGAGACTAGACCCGTCTTCTCGCCGCTGGGGTGTACTGTCAGTACGCGCAATGGTGCCTCCTTCTTCGCCTCGCGGCGAAGGCGTGAACTGGTCAGATGCGACGATCGAAGAGCGAAACCACACACCCCTGCGCAGCGGAGCAGTCCGCCGCCGACCAGCAGCTGTCATCGACGGCGTCGCCGCCACGGCACCGAATGATCCTCGGGATCATTCTCATCAGCTACTTCATGATCGTGCTCAACAACTCGGTCATCTTCACCGGACTGCCGCAGATCCAGGCCGAGATGAACCTGTCAGCCAGCGGAATGGCCTGGGCGCAGAACGCCTTCACCCTGATCTTCGGCGGGCTTCTGCCGCTCGGGGCGCGAATGGGGGACCTGCTGGGGCGTCGTCGCGTATTCGTGACCGGACTCATCATCTTCGGCCTCGCGTCGTTCCTCGTCGGAGCGGCACAGACCGAGGCGTGGCTGATCGCAGCTCGCGCCCTTCAGGGAATCGGCGCCGCGATCGTGGCACCGTCGTCGCTGTCGCTGATCACCGCGGTCTTCCCCGCCGGCCCGGCGCGTACGCGAGCCGTTGCCGCCTACGGCACGACCGCGGGCGTCGGGGCCAGCTTGGGCATGGTCATCGGCGGAGCGCTGGCCTCGTGGGTCTCCTGGCGGGCCGGGTTCTACATCAGCGTGCCATTGGCGCTGCTCCTGGCCGCCGCCGCGATTCTGTGGCTGCCGAGATTCGCCTCCGCCAAGGGCCGCTTCGACATCATCGGGGCCGTCACCTCCACAGTGGGCATGGGCGCGCTGGTGTACGGGATCATCAACGTCGGGGAGGGCGGATGGACGGCCATCCGGGCCTGGGCGCCGATGCTGGCCGGGGTCGTTGTGCTCGCCCTGTTCGCTCTCACCGAATGGCGGGTGAAGGAGCCGATCATGCCTCTGCGCCTGTTCGCCAGTGCCCAGCGCTCCGGTGCGGCGGTCGCCCGGCTGCTGTTCGCGGGCACGATGATCGCGTTCTACTTCTTCGGCACCCAATACTTCCAAGGAGTCTACGGGTGGACACCGCTCGAGGCCGGTCTGGGCTTCCTTCCGATGAGCCTGGTCCAGTTCGCCTTCTCGCTGACCGTGGCACGCCTGACCGCCCGCTTCGGCAACGCCGCTCTGGTGTCTGCCGGTCTGATCATCACCACCGTCGGATTGGGCTGGATGACTCAGATCGATGCCGATGCGCCGTTCATCATCGGTGCCGCCGGCCCGCTGCTCCTCCTCGGCGTCGGACAGGGGATCGCCTTCGGGCCGCTGACTGCCGCTGGGATCGCGGGTGCCCGCACCGAGGACGCAGGGGCGGCCTCGGGACTGGTGAACACGGCTCATCAGCTCGGCAGCACACTGGGCGTGGCCATCCTGACATCGGCGGCCGCCGGTGCCCTCACCCTCGAAGACCAAGTCGTCGATGCCTTCGTCGGAGGCACCGTCATGCTTGCGATCTCCGTCGTCGCCGCTCTCGTCTTCATCCTTCCGGGTGAGATCCGGGCTCGTCGAAGGGAGCGGATCCTGTGAGCCGGCAGGTTCGCTGCGCGCCCCACCGGAGGATGAGCTCGGAACCCGCGAGCCCTTCAGGACTGTCATCGTGGCCGAGCCCGGACCGTGACGGGGCAGGTCAGCCGAGTTGGTCGGCCGGGCGCAGAAGGACCTCGTTGATGGCCAGGTGGCGGGGGCGGGCGAGGACGAAGGCGATCACCTCAGCGATCTCCTCGGGCTTGACCGTGGCCGCGTCGTAGCTCTTCTGCACCGCGTCCCGAGTGGCCTCATCAGTGATGTGGGTGGGCAGGGGCGTGTCGACGACTCCGGGCTCGATGAGGGTGACGCGGATATCGGGCAGGAGCTCCTGCCGCAGCGATTCCGACCATCCGTTGATGCCCCATTTCGTGGCGGCGTAGACACCGTTGGTGGCGCGGGCGGTGCGACCGGCGACGGACGAGATGTTGATCAGGTCTCCTCCACCGGCCTTGAGCTGGTCGAGGAAGACCTCGGTCGTGGTGATCGCGCCGAGGAGATTCGCCTCGACCATGGCGCGGTAGTCCTCCCTCCGCTCCGAGGAGAACGGACCGAGCAGCATGGTCCCGGCATTGTTGACCAGCACGTCTGCCCCTCCGAGTTCGTCCTGGACTCGGTCGGCGGCGGCGACGATCTGGTCGCGATCGGTGACATCGGCTGCGATGGCGATCGCACCGTTGCCCAATTCCTCAGCGAGGGCGCTGATCCGGTCATAGCGTCGGGCCAGCAGAGCGACGCGATAGCCGTCGGCGGCGAGTGCCTTGGCAGTGGCCGCGCCGATTCCCGACGACGCGCCGGTGATCACTGCCGTGCGGATGGTGTCAGTCATGATGGTGGTTCCCTTCGAACTGCTCAGTTGCTGTTGGCTGTGAAGTCGGTGGTCGACGAGACTGGAGCGAATGCCTCGAGTTCTGCGAGGCGTTCGTGGAGCTCATCGCGGGCGACCCGCACCGCGTCCGGGCCGAGGAGCAGCCGGAACGGCAGCTGATCGCGGTCGACGATGTCGATGATGACCTTCGCCGCCTTGGCCGGATCGCCCGGCTGTGTGCCGTGTGAGTGGTCGTTCTCCTTCCTGCGTCTGCCGGCAGTTTCGGAGTAGTCGGCGATCGCCGTCGCGGACTGGGTGAGTGAACGGCCGGCGAAATCGGTGCGAAAGGCGCCGGGCTCGACAGCCATGACGCGGATGCCCAAGGGAGAGACTTCGCGGTTCAATGCGTCGGAGACTCCCTCCAGTGCGGTCTTCGTCGCAGTGTAGTGTCCGGAGCCGGGATTGGAGACCACGGCTCCGATCGAGGACACGTTGATGATGGTTCCCGAGCGGCGGCTGCGCATGTGCGGCAGGATCTGCTGGATCACGTCGATGGGGCCGAAGAAGTTCGTGGCGAACAGCTCCTCGACGTCGCTGTCGATCGCCTCCTCCACGGCTGCGCGATACCCGTGCCCGGCGTTGTTGACCACGACGTCGACAGCCCCGAACCGGTCGAGAGCTGCAGTGATCACGTGCGTGATCTGATCATGGTCCGTGACGTCCAGAGCCATTGCCAGGGCAGTGTCCGGGTGCTCGTCGACCAGGGCCTGCACTTTGGTGACATCGCGGGCTGTGGCCACGACGTTGTCACCGCGTTCGGCGACGGCCCGAGCCAGCGCAGCTCCGAGTCCGCTCGAGGCTCCAGTGATCAGCCAGGTGGTCATCTCGTGTCTCCTTCACGAACGATTTCGATTCCACGGTCAACGTAGACTCGGGCGGCCGGAAAAGGGAGTCACCAGTCATCCGTGCAGTGCCAGTGCGCCCATGGCGAAGTCGATGCGTGGTAGTGGTCGAAGGGCGTACTGTCAGTTCCTCCCACTTCCTTGCATTCGGCGTATTCTGGCGACTATGGATCACAGACGAGAGGTGACTGATTTCCTCCGCACCCGCAGGGACCGGCTGACCCCGGCCCAGGCGGGAATCATCGGAGGCGGACGACGTCGGGTGCCCGGGCTGCGCCGTGAGGAATTGGCGATGCTGACCGGAGTGAGTGTCGAGTACTACGCCCGGATGGAGCGCGGAGACCTCCGCGGAGTCTCCCTCGAGGTCCTCGAGGCGCTGTCGCGGGCACTGCAGCTCGATGAGGCCGAGACCGACCACCTCGTCGATCTGGCCCGTGCCGCCGGACCCACCCCGCCGAGGCGGAGACGGAAGACCCAGGCGGAGCAGTCGGTCAAGCCCTCGCTGCAGAGATTCCTCGACGCTGTCACCGGCGCACCCATGTGGGTCAGGGACAGACGCCTCGACTTCGTCGCCGCGAACGCTTTGGGCCGGGCGCTCTACGCCCCGATGCTCGACGATCCTGCCAATCAGGGCAACACCGCACGATTCACCTTCCTCAGTCCGCACTCGCGGGCCTTCTTCCCCGACTGGGAGCGCAACGCCGACGACATCGTGGCGACTCTGCGCACCTACGCCGGGCAGAACCCGCTCGACAAGGAACTCACCGACCTGATCGGCGAACTCGTCACCCGCAGCGACGCCTTCCGACAGCGATGGTCCAAACACGATGTGCGCCACCACCGGTCCGGACTCAAACGCATCCACCACCCCACCGTCGGCGACCTCGAACTGAGCTATCAGGCGATGGAGTTCCCGGCCAACCCCGACTGGTTCATGTTCGCCTTCACCGCCGAGCCGGGCTCGGCGACCGAGGAGCGCATCGATCTGCTGTCCAGTATCGCCATCCCCGAGGACATGGTCAGTCAGTCGCACACGTCCCAGTGAGGTGATGTTGAGGTCGGTGTCCTCTGCAGTGACGCGAACGTGCGGCGGAACCACACACTGACGGTGCCTCCCTCAGCGGGTCGGATCCTCTTAGCCTTGTCGGTATGGATCGATCAGAGATCGGGGCTTTTCTGCGCGAGTGCCGCGCCCGTGTCAGGCCCGAAGACCTCGGCTTCGTCGGCGATGGCCGTCGTCGCGTATCGGGAGTGCGCCGGGAGGAGATCGCAATGCTCACGGGCATCAGCGTCGACTACTACGCGAAGATGGAGCGCGGCGACATCTCCGGCGTCTCACCGGAGATCCTCGATGCCCTCGCTTCCTCCCTGCGGTTGGACGCGGTCGAGACCGGGCGGCTGCATGAACTCGCGAGGGCTCAGAGCAGCGGAGCGCCTCGCCGACGTGCGCGCCGCAGTCAGCCGGGTGTGCGCTCGAGTCTGTTCCGGTTCCTCGAAGCGATCACGGGATCGCCGGCATGGATCTGTGACCGGCGGATGACGATCATCGCCGCCAACCCATTGGCACGAGCCCTCTACGCTCCCATCATCGACGGCCTCCGGTTCGGATCGAACACCGCCCGGTTCATCTTCTTCGCCTCCGACGCCGAGGTGTTCTTCCCCGAGTGGGAACGCATCGCCGATGAGATGGTCGGTGTTCTGCACCTGCAGGCGGAGCAGCACCCGTACGACCGCTAACTGACCGACCTGATCGGGGAGCTGGTCACCGGCAGCGAGGATTTCTCCGCACGCTGGGCCAGCCCCAGTCCGTGCATGCCGGGAATCGGGATCAAACGGATCCACCACCCCCTGGTCGGCGACCTCGAACTGCATCACGAATCGCTGGAGCTGCCCATGGAACCGGACCGGTTCCTCTACGCCTACACCGCCGAACCCGGCACCCCCACGGCCGAACGGCTCCAGCTGCTGGGCAACCTCGCTGCCGATGCGGACCCCGAACCCGATGCGGAGGCCGAAGGCTGAGTTCACCTCATCGATTGACTTGCCGGCGACGGTTTAGTCGTCGCCGTCGATGATGTTCTTCAGCACCGTGGTTGCAGCCATACCGCTCGGCCAGCCCGCATAGAACGCCAAATGCAGCAGTGCCTCCTTCAGTTCGTCGTCGGTGACACCGTTCTGCCGCGCGTAATCGAGGTGGAACCGGAGCTGATCCGTCTTCCCCATCGCCGTCAGCGCGGAGATGGTGACGAGGCTGCGGTCGCGCTTGGACAGTCCCTCGCGTTCCCAGACCTCGTCGAAGAGAACCCTGTCGGTGTAATGGACCATCCCGGGGGCGAAGTCGCCGAAGGCGTTCTTCCCGCCGGTCCAGCCGGTGCGTTCCTGATCGTTGCTCATGATCTCTCCTCTCGCGGGCGGGTCACGATCATCCGCCCTCTGTCCATGTGAACGCGGGTGCACTGCCGCGTGGGAGACCCCGTTGTGAGGGGGGGTACTGCCAGGGACTGGCACGTTGCCCGCGCCCCGGCCGTAGCGTGGCTTCCATGAGCGAGTACGGGAACTGGGCACACCGGCCACGGATGCGCGACGGCCTGCGGGCGGCGCTGCTGGCGATGACTGACGCCCCGGCGACCGTGGTGACCGATCAGCTCGACATCGTCGCAGCCAACCGGCTCGGAAAGGCTCTGCTGGGGTCCGCCCTCGTCGATGGACGGCCGAACCTGGCTCGATTCGTGTTTCTGAACGAGGGGGCTTCCAGGGACTTCTACCCCGAGTGGGACCGGGTCGCCGACGAATTCGCCCATCTGCTGCAGGCGGCAGCATCGTGCGACCCGCACGATCGGACGCTGCACCGTCTGATCGGAGAACTGGCGACATCCAGCGAGCCGTTCCGGAACCGCTGGTCCTCCCCGCACGGGAACGGCTGTCATCCGCCGCATGTGAGCATCCGTCATCCGGCGGTCGGAGAACTGGACCTCATCCGCGAGCACCTCGCCCCGCGCGCGGATCGCGGACTCACGCTCACGCTCTATGCTGCGCAGCCCTCCAGCGCCACGGACGAGCGCCTGCGCATCCTGGCCAGCTGGAGCCAGGAGACCGCCGATTTCGCAAGCCTCGACCGAATCGATGAACCAGCGGATCCATCAGGGTGACGAACGATGGGGCCCGGCAGCGGGAGGTCCGGTCCAGGGGTGGTACCAGCAGTGCCTCCCACGACGGGCAGGCCCGGTCTAGTCTGAAACCGCGAACCAGCTGTGGTCGCCTCGGCGCCGCAGTGCCACAGGGGCTGCGAGCCCGGCACGACGCCGGCGGGAGGGTGGCCGAAACGATCAGAAGGAGCAGAGATGAGTGAGAACGAATTCGATCAGATCTTCCCACAGGGGGAACCCAACAACGCCTTCGCGCAGTACTTCATCGGCCAGAGCTATCTGGCGCCTTTGACCGACGGCAGCGTCCCGGTGTCCAACGTGACCTTCGAGCCGGGCTGTCGCAACAACTGGCACATCCACCATGGCACTGCCGGAGGCGGAGATCAGATCCTGCTGTGCAGCGCCGGCAGAGGCTGGTACCAGGCCGAGGGGGAGGAGCCGGTGAGCATGGAGCCGGGGACGGTGATCCGTGTGCCGGCCGGGACGAAGCACTGGCACGGGGCGCAGGCGGACTCGTGGTTCTCCCACCTCGCCTTCATCACCCCGGGCGAAGGAGTCAGCAATGAGTGGCTCGAACCTGTCACCGACGAGGTGTACGGTCAGCTGCCGAAGAACGGAGGAAACGCATGAGCGTCCTGAAAGAGACCTATCGACTGTCGAACGACGTCGCCATTCCCCAGCTGGGGCTGGGCACGTGGTTCATCGACGACGATCGGGCCGCAGAGGCGGTCCGAACCGCAGTGGAGATCGGCTACCGCAATATCGACACGGCTCAGGCCTACGGCAACGAACGCGGCGTCGGCGAGGGCATCCGCACCAGCGGTGTTGACCGTGGTCAGCTGTTCGTATCCACGAAGCTGGCCGCGGAGATCAAGGACTATGACGGTGCCGTCGCTGCGATCAGCGGTTCCCTGGAGACGATGGGCCTGGACTACGTCGACCTGTTCCTCATCCACGCCCCGCAGCCGTGGGAGGACTTCCGCGGCGGCGACTACGCTGAGGGCAATCAGCAGGCATGGCGCGCGCTGGAAGAGGCCTACCGGGCGGGCAAGGCCCGCGCGATCGGTGTCTCGAATTTCCTGAAGGAAGACCTCGATCGGATCATCGACGGCGGCACGATCACCCCGCATGTGAATCAGCTGCTGGTCCACGCAGGCAACACTCCAGTGGATCTCATCGACTACTGCACGAGCCGGAGCATCCTCGTGCAGGGGTATTCGCCGATCGCGCACGGTGAGATCCTCGACAACGCCGATGTGACGGCGATGGCCGAGAAGTACGGAGTGAGCGTGCCGCAGCTGTGCATCCGATACGCATTGCAGCTGGGCACCCAGCCGCTGCCGAAGACCGCGAACCCCGAGCACATGCGCACCAATGCGCAGCTGGACTTCGTCATCTCCGAGGCAGACATGGCTGTGCTGAAAGATCTGCATGCCCAGGACTACGGCGACTCCAGCGTGTTTCCCGTCTACAGCGGCAAGTAGTCCGCCTCCGGCGATGGCTGGGGCTGAGGCTGCGAAGCCCATCTGATAAGCGGATGCCTGTACTCCACATGAGTGTTAGACTGTCATATGTGGATGATGGGCATCCGCTTAGTTTCTGAAGCTCTTGAGAGGAGCCAATCGTGACCAATGAACAGACCACCTTCACCCTCGGCAGCGGTGTCGAGCTGCCTCAGATCGGCTTCGGCGTCTATCAGACTCCGCCGGAGGAGACCGCTGACGCGGTTCAGGCAGCGCTCGAGACCGGTTACCGCCATATCGACACCGCTGCCGCCTACGGCAATGAGAAGGGTGTCGGCGAGGCGTTCGAACGCTCGGGACTCGATCGCGCCGACGTGTTCCTGGAATCGAAGGTCTGGGTCGTCGACTACGGTTACGAGGAGACCCTGCACGCGTTCGAGAAGAGTGCGGCGAAGCTGGGCGTCGACCAGATCGACCTGCTGATCCTGCATCAGGCCTACCCGAAGCGCTTCGATAGGACGATCCAGGCGTACAAAGCGCTGGAGACCCTTCTGGCTGACGGAAAGGTGCGAGCGATCGGTGTCAGCAACTTCCTTCCCGTGCGTCTGGAGCGGCTGCTGAACGAAACCGATGTCGTCCCGGCGGTCAATCAGATCGAGGTGCATCCCTACACCCAGCAACGTGAGCTTCAGGCGTTCAACCGCGAGCACCGCATTCTCACCCAGGCCTGGTCTCCCATCGGCGGAATGCGCACCTACGGCGACGGCGACACGCCCCTGAAGGACGAGACGATCACGGCGATCGCGCAGACACATGGCAAGACGCCCGCCCAGATCATGCTGCGGTGGCATATCCAAGAGGGCCGCCAGGTGATCCCGAAGTCGGTGCGGCCGGCGCGCATCGCGGAGAATTTCGACGTCTTCGACTTCGAGCTCTCGGCTGATGAGATCGCTCGCATCGATGCCCTCGAACAGGGCATGACCATGGTCCCGGACGAACTCGACTTCGACACCTTCAGCATCGAGATACCCGAGGCGTGAAAGCCTCCATGGCGATGGCGGAGGGCAGGGGCACGTGCTACCGGCTCGCGCCGACGACGTCGTCGTCCTCCTGCCGTTCGAATGCGAGTTCGGCCAGTCTGCGCATGCGAGCCTCGGACGGTGTGTTCGGTTCGGCGCTGTAGGCGGTCAGCGTCAGGCCGGCCTCGGCGGGCAGCTCCAGAGCATCCAGACTCAGGTGCAGGTCTCCGACCAGGGGGTGACGGAAATCCTTGTACCCGCTCTGGTGCAGCCGCACATCGTGCTTGGCCCAGAGCTTGCGGAACTCGGGCGACTTCGTGTTCAGTTCTCCCACCAGTTCCGTCAGACCCTCATCGGAGGGGTCGCGGCCGGCTTCGGTATGCAGCAGCGCGACCGCAGTGTCCGCGGCGACAGACCAATCCGGATAGAGTCGGTGCGCGCCGTCGTCGAGGAAGCAGAACCGTGCCAGATTGACCGGTCGTCCCGGATGGCAGAAGGCTTCCGAGTACAGCATCTGGCCGAGCGTATTGATCGCCAGGATGTCGAGCCTGCCGTTGCGGATGAACGCGGGGACCCCCGTCATGCCGTCGAGCAGCCGTTCCAGACTCGGAGAGATCTGCCCGCGCTTCCTCTTCGCCGTCTTCGGTGCAGGACCGGCGGCGCGGGCCAGATCGAACAGATGCTCACGCTCGGCCCCGTCGAGGCGCAGGGCGCGGACGAGGGCGTCGAGGACGCTGTCGGAGACGCCGGCGAGACCGCCGCGCTCCAGGCGGGTATAGTACTCCACACTCACCCCGGCCAACAGTGCGACCTCCTCCCGGCGCAGTCCGGGCACGCGCCGGATCCCGCCGAAATCCGGCAGACCAGTGTCCTCGGGGCGCAGCTTCGCCCGACGGGTGATGAGGAACTCTCGGATCGCGGCTCGATTGTCCATACGTCAACAATAAGTCAGACCTGTGCAGGCCAGACAGGCCCCAGCAGTACCTGGCACCGGCCCGGCTCGGTCCGGGAAGGTCAAGCACCGAACCATGTCGAAAGGAAGGAAGCCATGGCCTCCTGGAATACCGAGCAGATCGAGAGAATCGCCTCCACCGACGATTTCCACATCGCGGTCTACCACGAAGACGGGACGACTGGGACCTTGACCTGGATCTGGTCGGTCGTCGTCGATGGGCGCCTGTTCGTGCGCTCGTACACCGGCACCAACGGACGTTGGTACCGGTCCGCGCTGGTCCAACGCGCGGGAAGGATCACCGCGGCCGGTGACGAGCACGAGGTGGAGTTCACCCCGATCGATGATCCCGAATTGAGCGACCGCATCGACGCCGCATATGAGGAGAAGTACGCCGGCAGTCCTTATCTGCCGCCGATGGTCGCAGAAGGGCCGCGCGCGGCGACCGTCGAAGTCACACCGCGCAACGCCTGAGCGTCGCGAAGCAGCATCTCTGCGTCGTGTGCGCCCCTTTCGCCGCAGCAGGAGGCTTCGGCGAAAAGGGGCGCACACGACGCATTCGGCATCCAAGAGCCCGGAGTGCGAGACTTCTGCACACGAACATGACTGGAAAGGGAAGAATCTGTATGTCGACACGTCCGAGAATCATCTGCCACATGCACACGCTGCTCAATGGAAAGATCGACGGCATCGCGAACCCGACAGCGGTGGGCATGCGCTCACAGAAGCTGTACTTCGATCTGTTCCTCGGTGAGAATCGGGTCTTCACCGAGCACCGCGGATGGATCAGCGGCAGCGGGACGAGCCGGGCGATCCTCGGCGATGGGCCGAAGGTCGAACTTCCTGCACCGACCGAGGCGGTGCCGTCCGGTGACTTCATCGCCGACCCCGATGCGCAGATGCACTACTTCGCCGTCGACCGTTCGGGAACGCTTGCCTGGGATCGAAGTTCTTTCACCTATTTCGACGCCGACGTCCACGTCGTGGAACTCATCCCTGCCTCCGTCAGCGATGCCTTCAAGGCACATCTGCGGTCCGTCGGGGTCTCCTACCTCATCGCCGGCGAAGACGAGCTCGACCTGGCCGAAGCCGTGCGGAAGATCGGCGAGACCTTCGAGACCGAAGAGATCATCCTCGGCGGCGGAGGGACTCTGAACTGGTCGATGATCCGTGCCGGCCTCTGCGATGAGATCAGCCTCGTTCTCATGCCGACAGCCGACGGTGAGAGCCACACCAACTCCCTCTTCGAAGCCGATGAGAAGCACTCAGCACCCGCACCGTACGAATTCGCTCTGAAGAACATCGAGCCCTTGGAAGACGGCAGCGTGTGGCTGCGATACGACGTGAAGGGCCCTGTGGAATAGTCCTCAGAAGAGGTGCACTCACAGTTCCTCCCTCGAGTCCCGGTCCGGTTCTAGAGTCGGAGTCATGAACGAGAGAATCACGTTGAACAATGACATCACGATGCCGGCGCTGGGATTCGGCGTCTTCCAGACGCCACCGGCTGAGACCGCTGCCTCCGTGGCCGAGGCTCTGCGAGTCGGTTACCGCCTCATCGACACGGCCGCCGCCTACGGCAATGAGCGCGAGGTGGGGGAGGCCATCCGTGCTTCGGATCTCGACCGGTCCGAGGTCTTCATTGAGACGAAACTGTGGATCAGTGACTACGGGTACGAGGAGGCGCTGCACGGGTTCGACAAGTCCGCGGGCAAGCTGGGGGTCGACACGATCGATCTGCTCCTGCTGCACCAGCCTCTGACAAGTGACTTCGACAAGACGATCGGGGCGTACAAGGCGTTGGAGACTCTGCTGGCCGACGGTCGGGTTCGGTCGATCGGCGTCAGCAACTTCATGCCCGAGGTGCTGGAGCGTCTTCTGGCGGCTACGGATGTGGTGCCGGCGGTGAACCAGGTGGAGGTGCATCCGTTCTTCTCGCAGTCGGATGTGCAGAAGGCCGATGCCGGTCATGGCATCCTCACGCAGGCGTGGTCGCCGATGGGCGGGATCACCAGCTATGGCGGTTCCGATCGCTCGACGTTCGATGATCCGGTCATCGGTGAGATCGCTGCCCAGCATGGGAAGACTCCGGCACAGGTGATGCTGCGGTGGCATCTGCAGCAGGGGCGGTCGGCGATTCCGAAGTCGGTGCGGCCGGAGCGGATCACGGCGAACTTCGATGTCTTCGATTTCGAGCTGACGGATGAGGAGCTGGCCAGGATCGATGCTCTGGAGACGGGGGTGCGCAGCGGTCCGGACCCGGATTCGATCACGCTTGCCTCGTTTGCTCGGGACATTCCCGAGGCCTGAACGGTCAGCCCCATGCCGCAGGTGCAGCCCCCGCCGGTGCAGAGGTCCGAGAACGGACCGGCACCGGCCGGGTGCGTGCACCGGTTCGCCGCGATCGGCACCGAGTGGCAGATCCGCACGCAGCGCCCGCTGACCGAAGACACCCGCGCGAAGATCAGCATAGTGTGCGACGACATCGATCGGGTGTGGTCGCGGTTTCTCCCCGATTCCCTGGTCACCCAGATCGCCCGCGCCGAGGCTGGGGGACGGTTCGAATTCCCGGCTCGCGACCGCTGCCTGTTCGATCTCTACGATCAGCTGTTCGTCGCAACCGACGGTGCTGTGGACCCGCTGATCGGGCGGGACCTGGAACTGCACGGCTACGACGCGGACTACTCGCTGACCCCGGACCATGCCGGCCTCAAGGCACGGGCACCGGATTCCTGGAGACGCGATGTCCGCCGGGAGGACACCCTGCTGATCACGGAGAGGCCGGTGGTCATCGACGTCGGGGCGGCGGGGAAGGGCCACCTCGTCGACCTCATCTCCGGGATCCTCCGCGACGCGGACATCGAACAGTTCCTCGTCGACGGCGGCGGGGACCTGCGCCACGCCGGGCCCGGCACGGTGACCGTCGGTCTCGAACATCCCACTCGCCGAGGCCGGGTGATCGGCACCGTGCCGCTGCACGGCACAGCGCTGTGCGCCTCTGCGACCACCCGCCGAACCTGGGGTGAGGGACTGCACCACGTGCTCGACGGACGCACCGGCCGGCCCGTGTCCGATGTGGTCGCCACCTGGGCCGTCGCCGCTGACGCCGCGACGGCCGACGGGCTTGCCACCGCCCTGTTCGTCGCTGAGCCGGCGCAGCTGTCTGCGTTCACGTTCTCGTGGGTGCGGATGCTCGCTGACGGACGGGTGCAGTGGTCGAACGACTTCGCCGGACAGCTGTACCTCTGAGCCCACCTTCGATGAAACCATCACATCATCTCTGCCCCGCGAAGGAGTCGATCTCATATGAAACACCACCGTGTGGTCCGCACCGCCCTCGGCGCCGTCGCCTCCGCCGCGGTTCTGCTGCCCCTGGCCGCGTGCAGCGGCGATCGCGGCGAGAACGAGCCGTCCTCGACCGTTCCCGAGCAGAGTTCACCGGCGCCGGGTGCGGGCCCGTCTGAGCCGGCCGCCGGTCCGGAGGGGTCGGCCGCTGAATCGCCGGAGCCGGGTGGGCAGGAGTATCGGGACGGAACCTACACTGCTCGCGGTGTCTATGGCGGTGCCCCGTCGTACATGGATTTCACCATCGTCCTCGACGACGGGGCGATCACCGAGGTGGAATCCGAGCTGATGGCCGATAACAACGACACCTCGCGCGGATATCAGGAGCGGTTCGCCGCGGACCTGCCCGACGAGGTGGTCGGGCAGAGCATCGACGACCTCGAGGTCGACGCGATCGCAGGAGCCAGCGGCTGCGGTGACGGTTTCAACGACGCACTCGACAAGATCCGCGCTCAGGCCGCCATCGGCTGAGTGGACTCTCGAAGCCGGCGCTGAGTCGAACGCGTGGCCCGAAACCGACCAGAGTCCGTGTCATCGGGCGGTGCTATCGTCGGTCGCATGGGAACCGATGATCTCACCCCGGCCCGGAACACTCTGACGATCGAGGAGGCACAGAAGCTCTGGGACGTGGAGCCGGGCTTCTTCGACACCTGCTCCTACGGTCCTCCGCCTCGCAGCGGATGGGACGCCCTGCAGGTCTCATTGGACCAGTGGCGATTCGGCACCACACCCTGGCAGCCCTGGGCCGAATCCGTGCAGACCTCGCGTGAGCTCTTCGCCCGATTGATGGGGACCACGCCGAATCGCGTCGCGACCGGAGCGGCGGTCTCGCAGCTGCTGGCCCCCATCGCCTCGGCGCTGCCGGACGGGTCGACGGTTCTCGTGCCCGACATCGAGTTCACTTCGGGAGTCTTCCCCTTCGCCGTCCACACCGACCGCGACATCACTGTGCGGACCGCGCCGCTGTCGGACCTAGCCGAGGCGATCGGGGAGGATACGAGTCTCGTGAGCTTCTCGGCCGCCCAGTCGGCCACCGGTCAAGTCGCCGACATCCCCGCGATCGTGACCCGCGCCCGCGAAGTCGGGGCCATCACCGTTCTCGACGCGACGCAGGCCGCCGGTTGGCTGCCGCTGCGGGCCGACGACGTCGACTACCTCGTCGTCACCGCCTACAAATGGCTCTGCGCCCCGCGGGGAACCGCCTTCCTCACGATGAACCCCGAAGTGGGGAACAAGAACGCTGCCTTCGCGCGGCGGCTCAAGCCGACGGCGGCCGGGTGGTTCGCCGCCGACGACGCCACATACGGGATGCCGCTGCGGCAGGGCGACGGGGCACGGGCCTTCGACATCTCACCGGCCTGGCACAGCTGGGTCGGCACCGCACCGGCCCTCGAAGTGCTGCTGTCGGTCGGCATCGAAACCATCCATGACCACGATGTCGGCCTGGCCAACCGGTTCCGCTCCGGCGTCGGGCTGGGGGAGTCGGATTCGGCGATCGTCTCGCTCGAGGCGAGCGGGACCGAGATCGACCGACTGCGGAAAGCCGGGATCCGCTTCTCGGTCATGGACGGTCGGGCCCGCTTCGGCTTCCACATCTTCAGCACCGAGGCCGATGTCGATGCGGCCCTGGAGGCGTTCGACCGGTAGCGGACTCAGCTGTCCTCGGAGTCCTCGACGACCCGATCCGTGGCCAGCAGCGTCCGGTCACCGGCCCTGAGCGTGCCCAGGCCCTCGGTGGTGAACGTCACCGGCACCGCGACGGTGCCCGAACCATCGGCCGGATAGCCGCGGGCGAGGCTGCCGGTCGCCGCGTTGTGGACCCGCAGGGTGCCACCTTCACGCAGATAGATCAGGCCTCCGACCGCCGCTTCGAGTTCGACCGATTCCGGCACCGAGACCGGCAGTTCGTTCTTGCCTGTGTCGTCGATGACCGTCAGCCCCTGCGTGCTGAGCGTGACGACGGCCCCGGTGTTCGCATCCGGGGCGACCCCGCGGGCATCGTCATCGAGCAGCTCACCGGTCTCGCGGTCGAGCACCGGCCCGACTCCGTCTCCGGCGTCGAGGGCGATGACGTCCTCACCCGGATCGGCCCCGGGGACCGCGCGCAGCTCATCGGCGTCCCAGCCGTTGTCCGAAAGCGACAGCTCCCAGGACTGCTCACCGGTGGCGCGCAGCGTCTGGCCGTCGATGCTCAGGATCGTGCCCTTGTACTCGCCGAGGCGGCGCACGTCCGAGGGTCCGTCCTGCACTGCCTCGCCGGTGGCCGGGTCGAGGGCGAGAGCTTCGGTGGGATCGGCATCCTCGGCGGCGAAGACCGTGCCGGGTCCGCGCATCGGGCCGGGCACGTCGACCGGTCCCCACTTCTGCTTTCCGGTCTCGAGGTCATAGGCGCTGGCGGTGACGTCCTCGTCGCAGTCGGTCGACGAATCGGAATCGGTGAGCACGGCCAGCGCAGAGCCGTCGGCATCGGTGCTGACGGTGAATCCGGTGCATCCGCTCGGTCGCTTCGCCTGCCACAGCGTGGAGCCGTGGACGTCGACGGCGGAGAAGTCGAGGGTCTCATCATCGGTGCTCGCAGACAGGAAGACGTCACCGAGGTGCGCCGGCGGCAGGTCCCACCCGGGTTCGACGAGCTCGAGGGGTTCGACGACCAGCGGCAGCTGCAGATCGGAGCCGTCGACGGCATCGAGGTCGGTCGTGACCTGCTCGGGACTCCGGTCGAAGTCGTCGGGAGCCTGGGAGCAGCCGGCGAGGACGAAGGCGCCGATGAGCGGTCCGGCGAGGGCGGAGAGGAGTCTGCGGTTGCGCATGGTTCAGTGCTTAGCTCCCGGCGACTGCGTGGGCTTCGCCGGCTCCTCGGCCGCGGCGGCGCGACGGGCGCGGCGACGCTCATAGAGGAACCACAGGACGATGGCCAGCACCGCCAGCACGCAGACGACGATGATGTCGGTCGTGGTCGAGGACCAGGAGCTCACCCATTCCTGAGCATGGGCCAGGGTGGTCGTGGGCACCAGCGACGGTGCGGACACGAGGCCGTTGGTCGCCCAGAACACGATGCCGACGGCGATCATCAGGACACCGGTGACCATCGAAACGATCGGCAGCCGGCGACCGAGGAACGAGACCGAACCCCCGCGGAGGATCGACCGGGCCCGGGTGCCCACACGGGTCCACAGGGCCGCGATGATGAACAGCGGCACGACCATCCCGGCCCCGTAGACGGCGAGCATGATGCCGCCGAGGACGAAGCTGCCCTCGGTCGCGGCCAGGGTCAGCACCGCGCCGAGGATGGGCCCGGCGCAGACTCCGGCGATCCCGCTCGTGGCGCCGAGGAGGAAGGTCTTCGTCCATCCGGTCGCCTGCGCGGAGCGCTGCCGGGCGGCATCGGCTCCCGGCAGCATCCTGGCCGGGTCGAAGCCGAAGCCGAAGAACTGGACGATACCGAGGACGATGAGGATGACCGAGGCGACGAGGACGATCGCGCCGCGGTGGGAGGTGAACAGGGCCCCGAGCGTACCGGCGCCCATGCCCAGGGGGATGAGCACGAGCAGCATGCCCACATAGAAGAGGAGGCCGTGGAGGATCAGGCGCGAGCCCGCCCCGACGGTGGAGCCGAAGAACGCCGGCAGCAGGAGTGCGGCGCAGGGACTGAGCAGCGCGAGGATTCCGCCGATGAAGGCGCTGAGCAGGCTGATGTCCATCAGTTCTGTCCTTTCTTCGCCGTCTCGACGGCATCGACGAAGACGTCCGTGGGCTGGGCACCGACGTACGGCTGCCCATCGAGGATGAACGTCGGAGTGGAGAACGCGCCGAGATCGGTGCCCATGGCGGCGTTGTCCGCCACCGCCTCGGCGGTTTCCTGGGAGTTCATGTCCGAGGTGAATCGGTCGGTGTCGAGTCCGATCTGCTCGGCCACCGCGGTCAGGGCTTCGGGCGTGAGCTCATCGGGGGAGCGGGGCTTGCCGTCTGAGAACAGGGCGTTGTGGAATTCCCAGTGCTTGTCCTGCAGGGCCGCGGCATAGGCGGCCTTCGCGGCTTGCTCGGACGCGGAGCCGAACACATTGACCTCGCGCCATTCGATGCGCAGATCCCCGGAGTCGACGTAGTCGAGCATCTGCGGCAGCGTGTCCTGCGACCAGGCGGCGCAGTAGGGGCACTGGTAGTCGGAGAAGACGACGAGTCTGACGGGTGCATCGGCGGGACCGTCGGACATCGGATCCGATTCCTCGTCGGAGTCGACCTCGCCGAGGTCGGACTGCTCGGGATCGGCGACCTCGGTGACGACGACATCGGATTCAGGACCGGCGCCGCCGGCCGTCGGCGTCGACTCGTCCTCGCCTCCTCGGTCGATGACGAGGATCATGAGCACGAGCGCCACGGCGATGGCGCCCACCGTGGTGGGGATCCACCAGCGGTACTGCGGACGCGGTGCCGCATGTTTGGCCATGTTCTCACTCCTGAATTACTAAGATGCTTAGTAAACTATAGGTCATCGGTCTTCCGGGTCGAAAACTGCGGATCGACTGCCGCGGCCGGTCATCTCTTCGCCGCTGCGTCCTCGGCCGGGATGAGCAGGGGGCTTGCGGGATCGCCGACGAGTCGGGCGCCGGAGTCGTCGATGTGGTGGGGTGCGCCGAAGTCCCCGGTCTCGGGAGCCTGCTCGATCTCGAGCAGGCTCCCGTCGTCGGCTGACCGCGTCTGCGTGCCGTCGTCGTCGCCCGCGGCGTCGGATATGACGAAGCCGGCCCCGACGGCGGAGAGCTCGGCGTCTCCGTCCAATGGTGCGTCCCAGCGCTTCGTCCCGTCGAGGTCGAAGCCGTGCAGCTTCGAGTCGCTGGTCACCAGGGTGCGGCTGCGTGAGTCGAAGCCGGCGCTGTCGATGTCGGCGGCGACGGTGACTCCCGAGCGCAGATCGATCAGGGTGCGCGATCGGCCGCCGCTGCCGATGAGTGCGTGGGAGTCGCCGACGGCCTCCCACGGAGTCTCGCGAGCCTCGGCGGCCGTGAGCCCCAGGTCCGCTGCGGGGCGGGTCCACAGTCGTTGTCCGTCGAGGTCCTCGCCGATGAGCTCCTCACCGTTGGCGCGGACGAGGTGGTTGTCGAGGAGGGCGAGGACGCGCGGTGAGTCGTCGTCCTCGACGGCCAGCTCCGCTCCGCTGGCGGGGTCGAGGGCGGTGCGGGGCCCGCCGGCGCCGATGAAGTCCTCCGGTGGGCCCGCGAAGACCAGGCCGCTGCCGAGCAGCGGGCCGGGCACCTCGACCGGACCCCACAGCTTCTCGCCGGTGGCGAGGTCGAAGCCCGAAGCCGTCGTGTCCAAGGTGTCGCTGCCGGCGGACTGCTGGTCCATGAGCACAGCCACCGGCCCGTCCTCGGAATCGCTGACGAGGAAGCCGGAGCACACGCGCGGACGCTCGGCCGACCACAGGATCGTCCCGGCCGAATCGACGGCACGGAACTCGAGGTCGGAATCGGCCTCGTGCATCGAGAGGAACACGCCCTCGGCCTCCTGCGCGGCAACGTCCCACCCGGGGTCGACCACATCCGGGCCGCCGTCTGCGCTCGGCCCGTCGGCCGCGCGGTCGTCGGCATCGAGGGCCGCGGCCGGTGAGTGCACCGGTCGCGGATCGGTCGATTCGCCGGTCGAATCGAGGCCCGTGCAGGCGCTCAGCGAGACCAGAGTGAGCAGGCAGGCCGGCAAGGCGAAAGCGGTGAGCGCACGACGAGGCATCTCAGCTCTCGGCTCGGGCCAGGGCGTCATCGACGGCGTCGACGAATTCCTGCGTCGGCTGGGCGCCGAGCAGCGGCTGGCCTCCGATGATGAACGCCGGTGTGCTCGAGACGCCGATCGACTGCCCCTCGGAGGCGACTTCTTCGAACTCCTCGTGGGCCTCCGTCGAATTCATGTCCTGCTTGAACTGCTTCGGATCGAGTCCGAGCTCCTCGCCGAGGCTGATCAGCGAGTCGTCGTCGAGCTCGCTCTTCGGGCGGTGCTCGCCGCCGTCGAACAGAGCATTGTGGTAGTCCCAGTACTCATCCTGCTCGCCGGCGGCGAACACGGCACGGGCGGCCCGCTCGGACTCCTCGCCGAAGACGGCGAGGTCGCGCATCTCGATGCGCAGGTCACCGGAGTCGACGTAGTCCATCATCGCCGGCAGGGTGTCCTCGTTCCAGCTCGCGCAGTAGGGGCACTGGTAGTCCGAGTACATGACGAGGGCGACCGGCGCGTCGACATCGCCGATGGCGTTGTGCTCGTCGGCGTCGCGGTGCTCGACGAAGTCCAGGTCCGTGTCCTCCTCGGCGCCTTCGCCCTGGGAGCTCGAGCTCTGGCTCTGGGCATCGGCATCGGAACCGTCCTGGTTGACGATGACGATGCCGATGAGCACGGTGGCGAGGATGATGACGGCGATCGGGATGAGCCAGAACATGGGGCCGCGTTCGGTGCGGAGCACACAGACCTCCTGGAGGTGGAGTGATCGGGGAGACGGGCAGGTCGATGATGGTGATGTTCGTTGTTTACTATCGACCATAGTATACTAATCTTCATAGTAGGCTCGAATGCGCCATCATCTGCGTGAAGGGACTCCATGATCGTCGACGCTGTCAGAGACGCCTGCCGGGGGCTGCGGCTCTGGGACCGCAGGCGCATCGCCGTGGCGGTCGCTGCCGCCGCCGGATCGGCCGTGGTCATCGGTGTGGCAACGGTGCTCATTCCCAATTCCCTCTTCGCCCGGGACATTCCGCCGGTGTGGTGGGACTACCCGGTCTGGATCCTGACGGCGGTGCTCATCGGGATGCTCATCGCCAGCTATGTGCGCGGCCCCGACGTCGAGGCCGAGAGGCGATCGGGCGTCCTCGGCGGGGCGGGCGGAATCCTCGGGTGGTTCGCCGTCGGCTGCCCGGTGTGCAACAAGATCGCGTTGCTCGCCCTCGGATACACTGGGGCTCTGACCTATTTCGCCCCGCTGCAGCCCATTCTGGCCGCGCTGTCGATCGTTCTGCTGGTGGTGGCCGTGATCATCCGGCTCAAGGGCCAGTACGCGTGCCCGGTCCCCTCGTCCGAAAGGAGCGTCCGCTCATGACTCCCGCCCCAGGCCGGAGTGCGAACTCCTCGCCGGTCCGCCTCGGCGCTCTCGAGCAGCAGGTGATGGGCCTGCTGTGGGATCACGAGCCGCTCACGGTCCGGCAGATCATCGAGCTCTCGGAGACCGATCCGGCCTACACGACCATCGCCACCGTGCTGACCAACCTCGAGCGCAAGGGGCTCGTCCGGCGTGAGCGCCGCGGTCGGTCGGTCCTCCACGCCCCGGTCGTCAGCCGGGAGCAGCACACCGCGGCGACGATGCAGGCGGCTCTGGTCAACGGCGGTGACCGGGCGGCCTCGATCCTCCGCTTCGTCGAAGGCATCGACGCCGACGACCTCCGACTGCTGCGCGACTACCTCGACGAGAAGGACGTCTCCGGATGAGCCTGCTGATCGGCGGCGCGTGCATCGCCGCCCTTGCCGTCATCCTCGCCTGGGCCGGCCCCGCCCTCATCCGCGCGGCCGCGCCGGTGCTCATGCGGGTGCCGCGCCTGGCCGTGGTCGCCCTCCTGTCCCTGCCCCTGCTGACCGGGGCCGTGGTCTCCGCCCTCAGCCTCATGGCGGCATGGCTGCTCAAGGGGCCCGATGTGCTGCCGATGCCCATCGGCGATGTCTGCCAGCGCTGTCTCATCGCGGCCAGCCCCTTCGGCGGTGCGCAGATCGAAACGCTCATCCCCGTCGTCCTCTTCCTGCTCCTGCCCCTGCTCGTCTCGTTCGGGTTCCTCCTGCGCGGCGGACTGCACAGCCGGCGCCGTCGCCGTGAGAACGCGGAGACGGCTCGTCTCCTCAGCCGGGAGGCCACCGACGCCGAGGTGGCCGGACGAACCGTCAAGACCGTGGCCGGTCGGCGCCTGCTCGCGTTCTCCCTGCCCCGCCGGTATGGGGGAGTGGTGCTGTCCCAGGACCTGTGCGCCGAGCTCGAGCCCGATGAGCTCACAGCCGTCCTCGAGCACGAAAGAGCCCATGTCGTCCAGGGCCATCACGCCGTCATGGCCGTCGTCGAGACCGTCGTGTCGCCGCTGCGGTTCGTCCCGCTCTTCGCCGAGATCGCGGACTCGATTCCCCTCTACCTCGAGATCGCCGCGGATGATCGAGCACGGAAGGTCGCCGGAACCCCCGCGCTCGCCGGGGCCCTGCTGAAGATCGGCGCCGAGGCGGGTGCCCGCGACCACCTCGGTGGGAAGTATGCGTTGAACATCGCCGGGCCGGACAGGATCCGGCAGCTCGTGGCGCCGGTGAAGATGTCGCCGGGACTTCTGCCCACGGCGGCTCTGAGCAGTGCGCTCACTGCCTTCGCCGTTCTCTTCTCCTCGGTCATCGCCACCTACCTCGGCGTTCTGCTCACCGGCTGCACTCTGCCCTGAGGGGGTCGCCCTGCCCGCTCACCGGCTGAGATCTTTGAAGTAGCGGGCAACGGGCCATCGTTCGAAGCCGGTGGACTCGTATGCTGAACGAGCGGCGGCGTGACCGCTGTCGTCGCCGGTCTCGACCATCACCATCGTCATGCCGGCCTCACGGGCCCGTGCGAGCGAACGCTCCATGAGGGCGGTGCCGATGCCTCGCCTGTGACAGTCGGGATCGACGACGAGGACGTAGATCTCGCTCATGCGGTCCTCGGGGTGGAACCGCGTGCAGACCCATCCGGCAGGGCGGCCGTCGTCGACCGCGACGTCGATGCCCTCCGACTCCGAGTCGAGCACCTCGCCGAGGTCGCTGAGCTGCCGTTCCCGCCAGCCGTTCGGATAGAACGCCGTGTACACGAACGCCGGCACCTCGCTCTTCAGGGCTGGGAAGACCGGCTCCCAGGCGCGGAGGGCGAGATCGAGCAATGCCGCCCGGTGCCGTGGGTCGTAGGCGATGATCTCAGTCATCTCGACCCGCCGCCCCGCGCTGATGCCGGTGGCCGACTCGTGGCAGGGGCCGCCTCGCCTGTCATCGCAGGAACCGCCTCGCCTGCTTGCGGGCCATGATCGCCATGATGATGAGGAAGGCGCCGAAGACGATCGTGTAGATGCCGATGATCCACACCAGCGCCATGAGGGCGGCGCCGGGGGAGCTGAAGAGGACGACGGCCATGACGATCGCGAAGATGATGTCGATGACGCCGAGGACCTTCGACCAGCCCTTGAATGATGCGGAGGCGAGGCTGAAGATGCCGCGGACCAGCGTGCCGATGACCATCATCCACAGAATGAAGACCCCGGAGATGACCGCGAAGGACACGGGGGCGATGGCGATGATGAGTCCGGCGAGCACGTAGGCGATGCCGGCCGCGAGCTCCCAGCCCCAGGGCAAACCGCTCTTGCGCGCCGTGTTCGCATTGAGGATGGTGAGGACGCCGTCGACGACGAGCCAGGCTCCGATGAAGATTCCGATGGCCGCAGCCATGGGCGCCGGCGCCGCGATCAGCAGCACGCCGAGGACGACAGCGAGGACGCCGCGGACGATGACGACCCAGAATACGCCCTTGCTCACGGAATGCAGGAGCGACCGGGCCTGGTCCAGGGGTCGGGCACGCCGGAGGAGTACCGGGGATCGTTGGGGGTGAGAGGGGATGACATCTGAACTCCTGGGGATAAAGGACGATAGTCACTTCAGTCTACGATCACCGAGAACTCACCCGGGCAGGGGGTGCATAATAGAACGTATGAACGAATATGAGACTCCTGACTGGATCGTGCGGTACCTGGACTTCAAGTCCCTGTGCGCCGATGTCTGCGGCGAGTACATCCGGTTCTACCTCACCACCGGCTGCGATCAGATCCGGTACACGCATTCGCAGATCACCGAGGGACTGCCGCCCTATTCGTGCCGTCTCGATGCCGAGGACGGCTCGGTGCTCAGCGTCGAACTCGCTCAGTGGCGCCACCGGATGGACCAGGTGCCCGATCTGGTGCGCGAGTGGCTGGGCGAGCACTCGGATCTGCGCGGCTGCCAGCCGGAGAAATCGCACTACCAGGGTGACCGGTACTGGTTCACCCGGTGGCAGGAGGCCAACAGCTGAGGACTCAGGGAGTGGGTTGGCCGCCGTTGACGTTGAGGGTCTCGCCGAGGACGTAGCTCGATTCGGTGGAGGTGAGGAAGACGTAGGCCGGTGCCAGCTCCGTCGGCTGTCCCGCTCGGCCCAGGGGTGTGTTCTTCCCGAAATGGGGAAGGGCCTCCTTCGGCTGACCGTCCGAGACCTGCAGCGGAGTCCAGATCGGTCCCGGAGCCACCCCGTTGACCCGGACGCCGCGCGGGGCCAGCTGTGTGGCCATCCCCTTCGTGAAGTTGTTGATCGCCGCCTTCGTCGAGGCGTAGTCGATGAGGTGGGCCGAGGGTGAGTAGGCCTGCACCGAGGTGGAATTGACGATCGTCGATCCGGCGGGCAGGAACTCGAGAGCGGCCTTGACCACCCGGAACATCGCATGGATGTTCGTGGCGAAGGTGTGCTCCCACTGCTCATTGGTGAGATCGGCGATGTCCTTGACCGCGATCTGCCGGCCGGCGTTGTTGACCAGAGCATCGAGGCCGCCCAGCCCGTCGGCCGCCTGCCGGACCACATCCCGGCAGAATTCGGGATCCGAGAGGTCGCCGGGCAGGCATAGGGCTGTCCGACCCGCGTCCTCGATGAGCCGGGCCACGTATTGGGCGTCCTCTTCTTCCTCGGGCAGATAGGACAGGGCGACGTCAGCGCCTTCGCGGGCGAAGGCGATCGCCACGGCAGCGCCGATGCCCGAGTCCGAACCGGTGATCAGGGCCCTGCGCCCCTCGAGACGACCGGTGCCGCGATAGCTGTCCTCACCGCGATCGGTGTTCGGGATGAGTTCGGCGTCCAGGCCCGGTTCGGGCTGGTCCTGTTCCGGTGGTGTGATGTCGGGGAAGCGATCGACAGGGTTCTGGAATGTCAGCTGGTCACTCATCTGTCTCCATCCTCATGCAATGTCGGTGTTCTTCTCGATGTGCGCGGCGGTTGCCGGCCGCGCGCACCCCGGAGGCGCGCACCCCGGAGGCCATGACACTACTGAACGATCGCGTCCGACGACAGGGGTTACGCGATCGGGCGAAGACTGGTATCAGCCGGTGCGCTTCTTCTTCTCAGAGGTCTTCGACGACGATTTCGACGACTTCTCGGACGACTTCCCGGAGCTCTTCGATGACGACTTCCCGGACGATTTCGACGACGACTTCGACGACGACTTCCCGGGGCTCTTCGACGATGACTTCCCGGAGGACTTCTTGCCTTTCTTCGACCGGCTGCTGTCGACGGACTTCCGCAGCGCCTCCATGAGATCGATGACGTCGCCCGAGGGT
Source organism: Brevibacterium sp. SMBL_HHYL_HB1 (assembly GCF_018208375.1). NCBI lineage: Bacteria > Bacillati > Actinomycetota > Actinomycetes > Micrococcales > Brevibacteriaceae > Brevibacterium > Brevibacterium sp. SMBL_HHYL_HB1. The sequence goes on from NZ_CP062936.1 coordinate 289,110, forward strand.
TCCTCGCCTTCCTCGCCCTCGCCGAAGGCCTCCTCGACGTCCAGGGACTCACCCTGATCGATTTTGGCGTCGATGAGCTTCCGCAGCTCCTCCTGGTAGTCATCGGTGAACTCCTCCGGGGTGAAGTCCTCGGAGTAGGAGTCGACGAGTTCGGCCGACATCTCGAGCTCCTTGTCAGAGATCTTGGCCCGGGAGTTCACTCCCTTGAAGTCGACCTCGCGGATCTCATCGGCCCAACGCAGCGTCTGGAGCATGAGCAGCTTTCCGCATACCCGCAGCGTCGCCAGGCGGGTGCGGGTGCGCAGGGTGATCTTGACGATCGCTGTCCTGTCCGTGTCCTCCAGCGTCTGCCGCAGCAGCAGATAGGCCTTGGGAGTCTTCGATGTCGGTTCGAGGAAGTAGGACTTCTCCAGCATGATCGGATCGATCTGATCATTGGGAACGAACTGCAGGACGTCGATGTCGTCACTGTCATCGGCCGGCAGCGCTTCGAAGTCCTCGTCCGTGACGATGACGCGATGATCGCCGTCATCATAGGCCTTGACGATGCTGTCGAAGTCGACGACCTTGCCGCATTCCTGACAGCGATGCTGATTGCGGATGCGCCCACCGTCCTTCTCATGCACCTGATGCATGCGCACATCGTGGCTTTCGGTCGCCGAGTACAGCTTGACCGGCACATTGACGAGACCGAACGCGATCGACCCGGTCCAAATGGCTCTCATCCTCCCATTGAAACCCAGCCGGGCAATCTTGACCAGCCCCCGTGCGTTGGGCACAGAGGCGTCTGTTCGGCACAGAGTCGCCTACGGAGGTCAAGAGGGGTTTTGGGACCGGTCGATGCCTGCTAGCGTGACGGGACCTGGTGGGAGACGAACGTCGACTCGAAGAGGAGGCAGGTCATGGACGCTGAGACCGAGAAACCGACCGTGAAGACCTTCCAAGACGACATCGGCGTGCTCAACGCTTTGAATAGACTGTCGTCGAAGGGCGTGCCGAAGGAATCCCTGCATCTGTTCGCCCATGACGAGCAGCGCACCGACTGCCTCGTCGGTGAGGGTGTCGGCACCGACGTCGGCGGTCTCGATGACCTCGTCGCCGACCGGTACAACGAATCGGGAGACGAGCTGCGCCAGATCTTCCGCAGATTCGGCTTCGGCGACGAGGAAGCCGATGACCTGGAGACGAAGCTCCAGGACGGAACGATTCTGCTCCTCATCGACGAGGCCCGCAGATTGTAGAGGCAATCGGCGGTCTCCGGAAGGGGCTGTTGGCCGTCGCGACGCTTTGGGACCGTGGACCAGAGGTCGCGCAGCCGTCAGGCAGACGCGAGACGAAGACTGCGGGCCGGAGAGGAAAGAATCGCTGTGAGCGCGAAATTCAAGACCACGAATCCAGCCACGGGGCAAGTGCTCGAGGAGTTCCCCACCGCCAGCGACGAGGAGATCTCCGCCGTCATCGACGCCTCCGACGCGGCCTTTCAGACATGGCGGACCACCGACATCCGGGACCGGACCGAACCGATCGCCCGAGCGGCGGATCTCATGGACAAGCACAGGCCGGAGCTCGCGGATCTCCTCACCCTCGAGATGGGCAAGCTGCGTGCCGAGGCCGAAGCAGAGGTCGAACTGGCCGCGAGGATCCTCCGCTACTATGCCGAAGAAGGGCCTCTGCTGCTCTCCGACGAGCGGCTCGAACCCGCCAGCGGAGGCAGCGCCGTGATGAAATACGAACCCGTGGGCCCGATCCTCGGCGTGATGCCGTGGAACTTCCCCTATTACCAGGTCGTCCGTCTCGCCGCGCCGAATCTGGTGGCCGGCAACACGATCATCCTCAAACACGCCTCGAACTGCCCGCAGTCGGCTCTGGCCTTCGACCAGATCATGAAGGACGCCGGGGTGCCGCACGACTGCTATCTCAACGTCTTCGCCGATAACGACCAGATCCAGATGATCATCGCCGATGAGCGGATCCGCGGAGCCTCGCTGACCGGGTCCGAAGGCGCCGGCGCGGCGGTGGCCAGCGGTGCCGGGAGACATCTGAAGAAGTCGATCCTCGAACTCGGCGGAAGCGATCCGTTCGTCGTCCTCGACTCGACGGACCTCGACGCCACCGTCACCTCCGCCGTGAAGGGGCGGATGACGAACTCCGGACAGAGCTGCATCGCCTCCAAACGACTCATCGTGGTCGAGGACCTGTACGAGGAGTTCGTCAATCTGCTGACGGCGAAGATGTCCGAATTCGTCGCCGGCGATCCGGCCGACTCCAACACCACGATGGCGCCCCTGTCCTCCGAGACGGCCGCGAAGGCTCTCATGGCACAGGTTGAGAACGCGATCGACCACGGCGCACGGGTCCACACCGGCGGCGGACGGGTCGACCGTCCCGGCGCTTTCGTCGAGCCCACGGTGCTGACCGGGGTGACGAAGACGATGCGGGCCTATTCGGAGGAGCTGTTCGGGCCCGTCGCGGTCGTCTACTCGGTCGCTGACGAGGATGAGGCCGTGGCGCTGGCCAACGACTCCTCCTACGGCCTCGGCGGCACGGTCGTCAGCGATGACATCGAGAAGGCCCAGCGCGTGGCCGACCGGATCGACACGGGAATGGTGTGGATCAACCACGCCACTTGGACCGAACCCGATCTGCCCTTCGGAGGCACGAAGCGTTCGGGAGTCGGCCGCGAGCTCGGTGCCGAGGGCATCCGCGAATTCGTCAACAGGAAACTCATCCGCACCCCCTGATCCGACAGACGTCCGAGACTGCAGAAGGAGACACATGGATCTCAACATCCGCGGCCGCACGGCACTGGTGACAGGAGCGAGCTCGGGCATCGGGCTGGAGACGGCCCGCCAGCTGCTGGACGAAGGGGCTATCGTCGTGATGACCGGACCCGAACCCGACAGACTCAAAGCCGCCGTTGACGAACTGGAAGACCACAAGGAGCGGATCTACGCCCATGACGCCGATATCGCCGACGGGGCCTCCGTCGACGATCTCGCCGCGAAGGTCACCGCCGAGGTGGGCGACCTCGACATCCTCGTCAACGTCGCCGGCATCCACGGGGCCGGGGGACTGTTCCACGAGATCAGTCAGGAGGGCTGGGACCGGACCATCGACGTCGACCTCATGGGACCGGTCCGTGTCACTCGCGCCTTCCTCCCCGGGCTTCGCCGAGGCGGCTGGGGCCGCATCGTGTTCGTGTCCTCCGAGGACGCCGTCCAGCCCTATGACGACGAGTTGCCGTACTGTGCGGCCAAAGCCGGCATGCTCTCCCTGGCCAAGGGGCTCTCACGCACCTACGCCTCCGAAGGTCTGCTGGTCAACACCGTCTCTCCCGCGTTCATCGCCACGGAGATGACCGACGAGATGATGACCCAGCGTGCCCAGCAGAAGGGCACGAGCTTCGACGAGGCGATCGCCTCGTTCCTCAACGAGGAGCGTCCGTTCATGGAACTCGGTCGCCGCGGCCGGCCGGAGGAAGTGGCCAAGGTCATCGCCTTCCTGTGCTCGGACGCCGCCAGCTTCGTCAACGGCTCGAACTATCGCGTCGACGCCGGATCCGTCGCAACGATCTAGGACTTCGCCCGCCCGGGACACCGCCCGCAGACACAGCAGAGAAGACAGGAAGAGGAGCAACCGACATGGCTGAGTTCCGATATGTGATCATCGGCGGCGGCATGGCTGCTGACTCCGCCGCTCAGGGAATCAGGGAGATCGACGCAGAGGGATCGATCGCGATCATCAGCGACGACGTCGATGAGCCCTATACGCGTCCGGCGCTGAGCAAGCGACTGTGGACCGATGAGGGATTCGATGAGAGCGACAACTACTTCGACACCGCCGAGGCGACCGGAGCCCGGATCAGCCTCCGCACCGAGGCGACCGAGGTCGACCTCGAGGCGAAATCCGTGCAGACGACACTCGGCAGCCTCACCTACGACAAGCTGCTCTTCGCCACCGGTGGGCGGCCGAAGGGCATCGACGTGGACGAAGGGGAGCGGGTCATCTGCTTCCGCGACTACGCCGACTACCGGCACCTGCGGGACCTGTCGGGTCAGAACCTGAGCATCGCGGTCGTCGGCGGCGGATTCATCGGCACCGAACTCGCCGCCGCCCTGGTGCAGAACGAGACCCGAACGACTCTCATCTTCGACGACGACACCCTCGGCGGCTCCATCTTCCCACCGGACCTCGCCAAGGCCTTCCACGAGCTCTACCGCAGTCACGGGGTGACTCTCGTGCCGGGGACGAAGGCCTCGGGAGGCCGCATCGACGGCGATCGCGTGGTGCTCGACTTCGACGCCGGCTCCTATGACTTCGACGCCGTGGTCGTCGGCCTCGGCATCGAACCGGAGACCGGACTGGCCGAGGCCGCCGGCCTGGATACGGACGACGGGATCATCGTCGACGAATCGCTGCGGACCTCTCAGCCCGACGTCTTCGCCGCAGGAGACGTCGCCCGCTACCCGGATCGGATCCTCGGCAGGCAGCGTGTCGAGCACGTCGACAACGCCACCCAGATGGGCACGGCCGTCGGGCGGATCATGGCCGGTGCCGAGGAGGCCTACACGCATACGCCGTACTTCTACACGAACGTCTTCGACTTCGGATACCAGGCGATCGGAGACCTCGATCCCAGCCTGCGCACCGTCGAGGACTGGCAGAGGCCCCATACGGACGGCGTGGTGTACTACCTCGACGAGGACGGACGTGTGCGCGGAGTCCTCATGGTGAATATGGAGGGCCGGCTCGACGCCGCTCGGGAGATCCTCGCCGAGGACTGGGAGCATGACCCGGGCGATCTCGTCAGCCGGATCGCGTGAGCAGCCGGCTCCCTCGGCCAGGCGGGAGTCCCTGGGCCAGCGGATCCTCTAGGCCAGGCGGGAGCGGAACGATGCGGGATCGGCCGCCGACCAGTCGCGCATCCAGGACTCGGGCGGCTGTGAGACCAGCTCGCCCGGTTCCAGCCATTCGTAGAGTTCGGCATAGGAGCGATGCTCGGAGCGTTCGATATTGCGCTGGAGCAGCTCCGGTGTGAGGTCGCGGGGATCGGAGACGCCCATCGAAGCCATGATCTCGACGGCCTGCTTGACGGTCGCTTCCTGATAGTTCCTCACGCGCATGCTCTTGTCTCCCACGTGCAGGGCCCGCTGCCGTTTCGGATCCTGCGTGGTCACCCCGACCGGGCACTGACCGGTATGGCAGATCTGAGCCTGGATGCAGCCGACGGCCATCATCATGGCGCGGGCGGAGTTCGTGTAGTCGGCACCTTGGACGAGTCGTTTGACCACATCGTTGCCGGCGGCGATCTTCCCGCTGGCCCCGATGCGGATCCGATCCCGCAGGCCCGTGCCGACGAGGGCATTGTGGACCGTGAACAGACCGTCGGTCAGCGGTGTGCCGATATGGTCCTCGTATTCCAGGGGTGCGGCTCCCGAACCGCCCTCGGAACCGTCGACGATGATGAAGTCGGGCGCGGTGCCGACCTCGAGCATGGCCTTGCAGATCGCCAGGACATCGGTGCGCGAACCCACGCACAGTTTGAACCCGGCCGGCTTCCCTCCCGAGAGCTCACGCATGCGCGCGATGAATTCGATGAGTTCGATCGGGGTCGTGAACACCTTGTGTGCCGACGGGCTCACACATTTGACGCCCTCGGGGATGCTGCGGGTCTGCGCGATCTCCGCATTGACCTTCGCCGCGGGCAGAACCCCTCCGATGCCGGGCTTGGCGCCCTGGCTGAGTTTGAGTGATACGCACTTCACCTGGTCTCGGGCGCTCTGGTCGCGGAACTGAGCCGGATCGAAATCGCCGTCGTCGGTGCGGGCACCGAAGTACCCGGTTCCGATCTCCCAGACCAGATCGCCGCTATGCTCGAGATGATAGGGCGAGATCCCGCCCTCGCCGGTGTCATGGGCGAACCTGCCGAGGCCGGCCCCTCGGTTCAGGGCCCGCACGGCGTTCGGCGACAAGGAGCCGAAGCTCATGGCCGAGACGTTGAGCAGGGACATGCTGTAGGGCTGCGAACAGTCCGGCCCACCCACATCGACGCGAGGAGGACGGTCCGGTTCGGGCACCGGGGCGGTGGAATGGATGAGGTATTCGTAGCCGACGGAGTTGACATCGCGTTCGGTGCCGAACGCCTTCTCGCCGTGGATTCCCTTCGCACGCTCGTACACGATCGAGCGGATGTCGCGGTCGAACGGTCGGCCGTCCCAGTTGCGCTCGATGAAGTACTGCTGGAGTTCCGGCCGGAGCGTTTCGAGCAGGAAGCGCAGATGCCCGACCACAGGGTAGTTGCGCAGGATCGAGTGCTTCGTCTGAACCAGGTCATAGATCGCCACGGCGATGATGGCCAGAACCACTCCGCCGAGCACCCACCACGCCCACGGCCCCACAGCGGCAGCCCACCCGACGGCCACCAGGACGACGAAGGCTGCTGTGATCGCCAGGAAACGTCCCATCGGGTCTCCTCACCCTTGAAGTCGAATTCGAGACCGTGCGGTGCGGCTTCCGTCCTCCATCATGAACCTCCGGGCCACACTTGGGAAGGAGCGGCTGGTCTCAGCTCTCAGCGTGCGGCGGGCCGTGATGATGGACGATGAAACCGCTGCGGGGAAGCGTCGGGAACCTGTTGAGCGGTATCGAGAGGTCCTGACTGGGCACCGACAGATTCGGCGACGCCAGCAGACGCACTGCCTGTTTGAGCAGTTCGACGGTGCTCCATTCGCCCGGACAGCGGTGGTTCTCGGAATGCCGACCGGCCCCTTGAGCGATGAGCGTGTTCGGATCATCGTCCCAGCTGAACCCGCGGAAGCGGCGGGGATCGAAACACTCGGGGTCCTGCCACAGGCGGGGGTCGTGACAGGTTCCGTAGAGGTCGAGGATGACGTGGTCGTCACGGTCAAAGCGGTGCCCACGCCAGGTGAATGGCTCCCGGACCCGTCCCGGGACCGCGGGGAAGAACGGGTAGAAGCGACGGACTTCCTGGACGAAGGGCTCCAGATCGGATTCGTCCCCCTCGGCGAATGCCTCCCGCCACTGCGGATGGCGAGTCAGCGCCACTGCCGCGAATACGATGAATCGCGCCACGGCCAGGATCGGGCGGAGGATGTTGATGAGTTCCACGGCGGCCACCTCGGCGGTCATCCGCTCACCGCGGGCATCGGTGTGATGGGAGAAGACCGCCAGGGCGGTGCCCTCGCCAGGATCAAGCCGCCCGTCGCGGACATCGTCGATCAGTCCTGCCGCCCACCGTTCGGTGCCCCGGCGACGCAGCTGGGCCAACCAGTTCGCCGGCCCCACCTTCGCGACGTTGTCGATCATCATTCCGAGTTCGCTGCTGAGGGCTCGTGCGTCGGTCACCCCGGCGGGCACGCCCGCCCATCGGCAGGCCGTGCGAGTGAGCACCTCGCGGGCGAAGCCGTGCAGAACGATCCGCCTGGGCCCGGGCATGGCCTCGAGCATGCCCGTCCACTCCTCTGCGAACATCTCGCCGAGGCGGCTCATGGCGTCGGCGTGCATGAGTGAGAGGAACGCGGCCTTCCGCAGGCGGTGGTCCTCACCGTCGAGCGCTTGGACGGATCCTCTGTCCTGAAGCAGATGCTGGACGGTCGGCGGCATCGCCGCTTCGCGAGTTAAGCGGTCATCGTCGTAGAACAGCCCCGCCGCCTCCTCCCCGCGGATGAAAGTGGTCGGATGGAGCAGCATCCGCGTCGTGAACAGATCGGTTCCCCACGCATCGAAGCGTGAGGAGGCGAAGGCGTAGCCGTCGCGCAGGAACGCAGCGGTGCTGTTGAAGCTGTGGCGGTCCATGCGAGCTCCTCTCCGGGGTTCGACCTGCGCGAACCCCTGGGGCGATGTCACGACGCTAGTCGAGACCGTGAGGCTCGGACAGGGGGTTACACTACCGGGATGATCCTGCTAGGGTCCCGACCCGGCTCGTTCAGGCAGTGACCGAGCCGCCGTCGGCAGCGTCCTTGACGATCTCCAGCGCGATCGGACAGGTGATGGTGATCTTCATCCGTCGATTGCGCAGATCCTCGAGGGCTCGCTTCATCAGCTCCTGACAGTGGTCGTCCGGCTGCCGCGGTTCGATGGCCTCGCAGTAGATGAGCATGACTTCGTTCTTGTCCTCATCGATCTTGTAGTGCAGGGCCGCCACGAGCTTCCCGGGCAGGTAGAGGTCGAACTTCGACGATTCGGCGTTGTTGAGCAGCGTGTACACATCATCTCCCGTCGCCGGTGCGTGCGGGAGCGGCCGGAGCTGAAACGAACTGCCGCGGTCGAGACGAGCGGTGAGAGGGGAGTGCGGGATCGATCACGTGGTTTCCTAGTCCTCGTCGACGGCGTTGCCATTGAAGCCGATGAGCTCGTAGCCCATCTCGGCCAGTTCCTCGTCCTCGGAGCCCGGGGGAGTGTCGCCGTTGATGGGACGTCCCGCTGTCTCATTGAAGAAGTGAATGCCGATGAGGCCGATGATACCCGCTGCAACCAGGTAGAAAGCTGGGAAAAGGTCGAACCCCGTCTGCTTGATCACGAAGGTGTTCACCGCTGCGGTCGTGCCGCCGAAGATCGCCGTGGAGATGTTGTAGCCGATGGCGAAGCCGGAGAAGCGCACCTGCGTGGGGAAGATCGCCGGCAGGGTCGCGGACACGCAGGACTGGAGCATCACCTGGAGGGCGGCGATGATGCCCAGGCCGAGGATCTGCCATCCGGTGCCCTGGGCGTGCATGAGCATGAACGCCGGCACGGAGAGGATGATGAAGCCGATCGCCGAGGTATACAGCACCGGTTTGCGGCCGATGGAATCCGTCAGCCGCCCCAGCGGAGTGATGACGATCATCATCGCCGCGAGCAGAGCGACGAGCGTGAAGTTGCTCTCGACCTCCGAATGCCCGAGCGTGTTGGCCAGGTAGGTCGGCATGTAGGTCAGCACCATGTACTGACCGATGTTGAGCAGCACGACGAAGGCCATGAGCATGGTGATCTGCTTCGAGTATCCGCGGAACAGAGCCCGGAACGGCTGCTTCGCGGTCTTCTGCCGCGACGTCGCTTCGGAAAAGGCCTCCGGTTCATCGAGCTTCATCCGCAGCCACAGCGCGACCGCACCCAGCGGCAGTGTCAGCAGGAACGGCAGGCGCCACCAGCCCGCCTCCATGCCGTCGCTGCCGACGAGGACGAGGAGGACGGTGCAGACCAGAGCCGCCGTGGCGGTTCCGGCCAGGGTGCCGAGCTCGAGGAAGGAGCCGCAGAAGCCGCGGCGCTTGTCCGGTGCCGATTCGGCCATGTACACGGCGGCACCGCCGTACTCCCCGCCCGTGGAGAAGCCTTGGACCATGCGGCACAGAAGCAGCAGGATCGGGGCGAACGCGCCCAGGGTGGCATAGGTGGGCAGAATGCCGATCAGCGTCGTCGGAATCGTCATCATGACGATGGTCAGGACCATGACGTGCTGACGTCCGAGCTTGTCGCCCAGGGGGCCGAGGACGAAGCCGCCCAGGGGCCGGAAGACGAAGGACAGGGCCAGGAAGGCGAAAGTGAGGGCGATGCCCCATTCGCCGGGGAAGAACGCATTGGCGATGTAGACCGATACGTAGGAGTAGACTCCGTAGTCGAACCATTCGACGGCGTTGCCGAGCGCGGACCCGCCGATGGCGCGCTTGAGAGTGCGTTTGTCCTCCGGCGGCATCTTGGACATATCGATGCCGTCCGGAGTGGGGATCTTCTCGTCATGCGACGATTCGCTCATATTTCTCAACCTCCCGACTGTCTTCGGGTGCGAGCTCGCACCCGGTTCCACGTCGCTCAACTGAGTCGGACCGTCTTGGTCCGAAACCCTGCATCAGGCAAGGTCGGCGTCTGTGCTCGGAAGATTACCACCAGGCCCTCGACCTGTGACCACCCCCCCCTCGTGCGCTGCGGGGAATGCGAGTAGCCTGGCCGCACACAGGAGGTGCCCATGCCAGAGCAGAAGGTCACCGTCGACGGCCATCGGCTGACGCTGACCAATCTCGACAAGATCCTCTACCCGGAGACGGGGACGACCAAGGGCGAAGTCCTCGACTACTTCGCCAATGTTGCCGAGCCCTTCATTCGTCATGCCAGGAACCGCATCGCCACGCGCAAACGCTGGGTCGACGGTGTCGGCACCGCCGAGGAGCCGGGGCAGGTGTTCTTCGAAAAGGACCTCCCCGATTCGGCGCCGTCATGGATCCCCTCGCGCTCGATCCGACATTCCACCGGCCGCAAGCGCTACCCGCTGATCAACGATCTGGCCACGCTGACCTATGCGGCCCAGATGGCCTCACTCGAGATCCATGTGCCGCAGTGGTCGGTGGCCCCCGGTGCCGAGGACCCCGGCACCATCACCTCGAACAGCAGGCACCCGGATCGGATGGTCTTCGACCTCGATCCCGGCCCGGGGCGAGGGCTGGCCGACTGCGTCGAGGTCGCACAGCTGGTGAGACAGCTGCTCGAAGGGATGGATCTCGAGGTCTTCCCCGTGACCAGCGGTTCGAAGGGCGTCCATGTCTACGCACCGCTGGACGGGAGCGCGACATCCCAGGAGATCTCCGATGTCGCCCACGAACTCGCCCGCAGTCTGGAATCCGATCACAGGGACCTGATCGTGTCGGCGATGAAGAAGACCCTGCGGGAGAACAGAGTGTTCATCGACTGGTCGCAGAACTCGGCGGCGAAGACGACCATCGCCCCCTACTCCCTGCGCGGTCGACTCACTCCGACGGTCGCCGCGCCCCGCACATGGGACGAATTCGACGATCCGGCGGCCGTCGTTCAGCTGCGGTTCGAAGAGGTCCTCGACCGGCTCGACGATGACGGAGACCTGCTCGAGTCCCTCACCGAGGCGACCGGCGGCAGCGTCGAAGCACCGCAGGAGCGCGATCGTTTGGAGATCTACCGGAGCAGACGGGATCCGAAGCACACGGATGAGCCGATTCCCGACAGACACGGCTCCAGCGGAAGCGATCTCAGCTTCGTCATCCAGGAGCACCACGCGAGCACTCTGCACTGGGATTTCCGACTCGAACGCGAAGGAGTGCTCGTCTCCTGGGCTCTGCCGAAGGGCCCGCCGACCGATCCGCAGCACAATCGTCTTGCGGTCCAGACCGAGGACCATCCGCTCGAGTACGCCGATTTCGAAGGGCGGATCCCCAACGGCCAATACGGTGCCGGCGAGGTCTCGATCTGGGACGCCGGAACCGTCGAGGTCGAGAAATGGGACGACGGGCGCGAGATCATCGCCGTCCTCCACGGACGCGAGGACGGCGGGCTCGGGGGAGTGCGCCGGTTCGCCCTGTTCAACACCGGTGAGAGCGGGCCGAACAAGGACCCGGAGAAGAACTGGATGATCCACCTCATCGCCGGGCAGGATTCGAAGCCCGACCGGCGACCATCGAAGACCCGGCCGAGGACCGCGAGCGAACAGAATGGCGGGATCCGGCCGTCGGACATCCAACCGATGCTCGCCCGCATCGGAGACCTGGACTCCGTGCGACGAGATGCCGAGGACTGGGCGTTCGAGATGAAATGGGACGGGATCCGAGCCCTCGCCACGGTCAGGGCGGCCAGCGGAGACTCTCCCGGAGAAGTGGTCCTCACCAGCCGCAACGGCAAGGACATGACGGGGACCTATCCCGAACTGGCCGAACTGTCGGACTGCGTCGATGCCGACTGCGTCCTCGACGGCGAGATCGTCGCGCTCGGGCACGGCAGTCGCCCCGACTTCGGGCGCCTCCAGCACCGTATGGGGCTGAGCCGGGCACGCGACGTCGAGCGCGAGCGTGGCAGAACTCCGGTGCACCTCATGGTCTTCGACGTGCTCGAGGAAGGAGAGGACTCTCTTCTGCGCGTGCCCTATTCCGATCGACGGCAGCGGCTCAGCGACCACGTATCCGAAGGCGAGAGCATCCATGTCCCGGAGGCCTTCGACGGGGACATCGACGACGCCATGGAGTCGAGCAAGAAGCTCGGACTCGAAGGCGTGATGGCCAAGCGCAGAGACAGCATCTACCTGCCCGGTCGACGCACGCAGACATGGGTGAAGCTCAAGCACGCCATGACCCGCGACGTCATCATCGTCGGCTGGCGCACCGGCACGGGAGAGCGCTCGGCCACTTTCGCGTCCCTGCTGCTGGCCGCCCATGAGGGAAGCGAACTCGTCTACCTGGGACGCGTCGGCACCGGCTTCGATGAGCACGCGCTGACCTCACTGCGCAGCAAGCTCGATCGGCTGAGACGGAAGACACCGCCGCTGCAGGTCCCGGCCGCCGAATCACGCGATGCGCAGTGGGTCCGCCCCACCCTCGTCGGTGAGGTCCGCTTTTCAGGGGAAACGGAGGCGGGACGTCTGCGACACCCCGTCTGGAGCGGCTTGCGCGATGACATCGACCCCGACGACGTACGCGTCTGACTTGGAGCGATGGTGATGCTGCGCCCCCCTTACGGGAATGGTGGAACTGCGTTATCGTCGATATCAGCGTGACCCCGATACCTTTGAGGAGAAGTGGTCATCATGCCGAAGACAAGCAGTTCGGGAGCACCGAAGAAATCGGAGCTGCCCGCAACACTGAAACGTTCGAGCCAGAAAGCCCAGCGGACATTCGCCAAGGCCTATGACGGGGCCATGGACGAATACCACGATGAGGAGATCGCCCACCGGGTGGCTTACGACACGCTCAAGCACACATTCGAGAAGGTCGGCGACCGGTGGAAGGCCAAGTCCTCATCGGGCCCCTCGGACGCCCAGAGCCAGGGCGGGAAGAACACCGACCGCAGGACGGCAGGCGGCATCGACGCCAATGCCACGAAGGATCACCTCTACTCTGAGGCGAAGAAGCTCGGCATCTCGGGCCGCTCCACAATGACCAAGGACGAACTCGTCGACGCACTCGAACGCGAGAGCAGCCGGAAGACGAAGATCACGTCCTGAATGTTCCTGCACGAAGACAGGTGGCTGAGCCCACCTCAGCCATGACCAGAAGGAGAAGAGAATGAACACACCTGAGAGCATCGCCTACACCGCGAAGGCAGAGATCACCGGCGGACGTGACGGACACGGTGCCACCGACGACAAGATGGTCGACGTCGACCTGCGCACCCCCAAGGAGCAGGGCGGACCGGGCGGCGGAACCAACCCCGAGCAGCTCTTCGCCGTCGGCTACGGCGGCTGCTTCCAGGCCGCGCTGGGCCTGGCGGGCAAGGAACAGGGCATCGACACCTCGAAGTCCGTCGTCAACGCCCAAGTGGGGATCGGCAAGGAGGGCGAGAGCTTCGGCCTGTCGGTCAAGCTCGAGGTTGCCATCCCCGATGTCGACCGAGACACCGCGCAGAAGGCCGTCGACCGTGCTCACGAGCTCTGCCCGTACTCGAAGGCCACGCGAGGCAACATCCCGGTCGAAGTCGTCGCTGTCTGAGCGTGCTGACAGTGGTGCGGGACTTCAGCCCTCCTCGTCTTCGGCGAGGGTGCTGAAGTCCGCCACCATGCGGGGCAGCGTGACCATATGGACAATGAACTCACAGCCACAGCACTCGTCCCCATTCTCAAACCCTCATCTTCGGCTTCGAGCACCGATGTCATTGTCGGCCGGGTCCTCGGCGAACTCGCTCGACACGGACCGGTTCCACCACGCGATGCTCGACGGAACAGTGGCCCCCGACCTGATCAGACAACTCCGTTCCGCTGCAGGCCCACGTCGTCATCCTCGCGATCGGGTGCCTCTTCTGCCTCGTCCTCGAGAGCGAGCTCGAGCATCGCTCGCGCACTGCCGCGATGGGCGGTGCGCTCCTCTGCGAGGTGACACTGCTCAGCCACCGCTCGCGTGCTGAGTCTGCAGTTCCTCCGCCCGCTGCCAGCGCCGATATGGAGCGCGCCTGCGGCGTCGACCGCGGCCTGTTGCCGTGCCTGAGAGGCTCGTCCGCAGCCGATGAGGCGGGCGGATGGTCGGGGCAGGACCGGGCTTGGGGCCAAGAGGGCTCTCTCTCGCATTCGCCGGCTGCCGAGACAGGGCCGCGCCCGATGAGGTCCGGAGGCCATCGGATCAGCCGAAGATGCCGACGACATAGGCGACGAAGAAGAATACGATGATCGCCAGCACGGAACCGATTCCGACGATCACCCATTTCGTCCCCGGCGGCCGTGCCGCTGGTGGGTGGGGCGGCGAAGCGGTCGCCGAATGCGACTCCGGAGGAGTGGCACCCGGGGGGACGCCTCCGCCCTCCTCGAGGTCGGGATCGCCGGCCGGGCTCGGATCGAGGTTGGGGTTGCCGGTGCCGTGCCGGTCGGTGTTCGGCCTCGGTTGTTCGTCATCGGGTGAACTCATCATTGTCTCCTTCCGGTCTCACGGCCTCGAGGGCCGCCCCTGGAACGGACGGGCAGCTGCCGTTGAGGGTCTCACCGATCCACTCGGATGCCCTTCGGCGCGAGCTGAGTGACAGGCCCCTTCGTGAAGTTGTTGATCGCCGCTTTCGTCGACACACAGTCGATGTGGTGGCGGAAGGCGAATACGCCTGCCGGAGGTGCTGTGGACGATCGACGACCCGGAATCGAGGTGCTCGAGCGCGGTCATCAGCTTCTCCTCCTTGACTGTGGGTGAGCGGCCGGCTCAGTGCGGTGCACGGGCCTGTGCGCTGATGAACCAGGCCTGCTGTTCGAGGCGGGCGACATACTCGTGGGAACCCTTCTCGGCTTTCTCCCTCCGGGCGCCCTCGGATCCGTGCGATTCGGGCATGGTGGCTGCATCTGTCATGATGCTCCGATCTCTGAAAGCACGTCTCTGAGGGCAGCGGGGCGCAAATCCTGACGGTGGTCCCGAAATTCGGCTGCCGGAGAATCTCTCCATGCCGCTTCGTTTTCGCCGCGTGCGCCACTCATCAGGAATTCTGCTTCGTCTTCCGCTTGCTTTCGTTCTCAAGTGCGTCGACGAGTTCCTTCTTCGTCATCGACGATCGTCCCGAGACCTCCAGTCTCTTCGCCTGCTCGTAGAGGTGCTCCTTCGAGGCTTTCGCGTCGATTCCGCCGGCAGTCGTGCGGTCGGTGTTCTTGCCGCCGGAGCTCTGCGCGTCCGACGGGCCGGAGGAGTCCTTCTCCTCCCACTTGTCGCCGACCTTCTCATAGCTGTGTTTGAGCGCGTCGTAGGCGACCTGGTGAGCGCGCTTCTCGTCTCCGTACTGGTCGATGGCCGAGTCATAGGCTTTGGCGAAGGTCCGCTGCGCCTTCTTGCTCGACTTCTCCAGCGTCGAGGGCAGCTCGCTCTCCTTCGGCTTTCCTGTCTTCGTCGTCTTCGGCATGCTGGAACAGCTCCTATCGTGTCGTGATCGGCTTGAGGTTTCGGTCAGGTGCTTGGTGGGACGTCTGTCGCGGCGGGCGCCGTAGAGGCTGAGGATGACATGGTCGTGGACGACGTATCGGTGGCCGCGCCATTCGAAAGGTGTGCGGATTCGCTCTGGGCCCATTCCTCCTCGAAGATCGTGCCGAGGCGGTCGATCGCCCCGCAGTCCAGGACCTTGCCGCACTTCTCGCAGTGGTGCTTGTTGCGGATCCGCCCGCCGTCTTCTTCGCGTGGACCTGGTGCATTCTCACGTCGTTGTTCTCCGTGGCTGAGTGCAGCTTCACGGGCACGTTCACAAGGCCGGAGGCGATGAATCCGGTCCAGAACGCTCTCATTCCCCCATTGAAACGCAGGTTCCCAGCACTGGCTAGCCCCCTCAGGCCGCTCCCCGCAGTGCGTGGGGCACGCGGTGTCCCACGCACTGCGGGGGTAGACGGCAGCGGTCCCGTGATTCAGGATGGTCGAATGGGCTCAGAAGCTAAGGTTGTCGGACTGATGGCCGACCCCGGGGTGCCGCGGAAGATCGCTGAGTCGGTTGTAGAGTCTCTGCAACGAGAACTGGCCGACCGTATCGAGGATGTCGAGTGGAACGTCGATGTCAGCGAGGAATCGTTCTCACTCACCCCTGACGGCGATATCCCCCTCATGTACAGAGCTGAAGACCTGAGAAGCCGGTACGAGTGGGACTACTTCGTGTACCTGACCGAACTGCCTCGCCACCACGACACAGAGCCGTTGCTGTGCGAAGTCAGCATCGCCAATCGGGCACTGCTGGTTTCAGTTCCGGCGTTGGGTGCTCATCGTCTTATGGCGCAGACACGGAATCTGGTGGTTGCGCTCATCTCCTCGACGCACGAAGGAACAGGGCAGAACTCGTTGGAGGACTCCGTGCGATCGGTCGCGAAACTCAGAAGTGCGCGCGGGGACCGCGGGGACGCCAGCCTGGGACGGGATGACACCGCCTACATCGTGATGCCCGGGTGGCTCAACCGGCTGCGGCTGCTGACGGGAATGGTGCGCAGCAATCGGCCCGGGCGGATGCTTCCCGCGCTGACCACCTCCATCGCAGCGGCAGCCGCGGTGGGCACATTCGGTGTCTTCTACAGTTCGATGTGGACATTGGCCGATTCCCTGCCTCCGGCGCGTCTGCTCCTGATCAGTCTCCTCGTCATCGCGGCGCTGACCTTCTGGCTGATCTTCCGCAACAGCCTGTGGACCAAGCGACGCGATGCGGTGTACGCATGGCAGGGCGGGCTGGACAGCACCACCACGGTCATCATGGTGGGCACCAGTGTGGTCCTGATGTTCCTGGTCCTGTTCGCCTTCCTGCTCGCACTGGGGCTGGCCGTCGTCGATGCCAGTCAGCTTCGTTCCGAACTCATGCATCCCGTGAGCTTCTTCAACTACCCGAAGCTCGCGTGGTTGGCGGCTTGTCTGGGCACATTGGCCGGGGCACTCGGCTCCAACTTCGACAGCGATGATGAGATTCGGCGAGCAACGTACAGCAAGCGCGAAAACGAACGCCGCGAACGACGCGACACCGACAACGACGCAGAGGCTTGAGTGCTTGTCCCGTTCGGCACCGACAGCAGCGCACAGTCCTCACGCGGTGCGCGGTCCGCGCAGCGGCGAGCGGTGCCCTTGGAGCCAGAGAAACAGATCCTGGAGCGCATTTTGAGGGGGGGTGCCCCATACCCAGGAACGGGCGTAGGGTCCACGACATGGATGCCATGAAGAACTTCGTGAACGTGGGGCCCCGGGAGATCTCGCCTCCCGGATCAGGGACATGATCCGATCCCATCTGCTTCAGGTCATGGCGCTGGTGATGAGGGACCTGCCCCTGAACTTCGACCGCGGCGAACTTCCGGCGCTGACCGTCCACGTGCTGCGGTCGACGAGGATCTGGGACGACGACCCGTCGACAGCGGTCATCCGCTGCCGCTGTGCGGCCGGCAATCTCGACGGGCGCAGCCTTCCGGCCTACACCACCGAGGACGGTGTCGATCCCGCGAACGAAACCGAGACATTCGCGCAGGTGACACTCGAGGTCGACATCTGGCGGTGGAGCGACGTTCCCGCGACGCTGCGCTCGGGAAAGGCGGTCGGCAGCCCGCGCCAGGAGACAGCTGTCACCTTCCGTCGACCACCCCATACCTACTCCCTCCTCGGCGGCGATCCGACGATCAGCGTCCTCGGTGATGCCGCCGAGGAGGGCTGGCGAAGCGTCGAGGACATCCTCGACGCCTTCGACTCCGGAGCTGCGCCCCTGCGGGATTACCGGGCGGAGGCCCGGGGCCGGCAGCCGAGACGGAGCGGTCGGGCCACAACACTGTGATCACAGACGAAAGGTGACAGAGATGAAGTTCCTCAACACGACCATGGAAAAGATCGAATCGGGACGCGCTCTCGACCCGCTCTCCGCACCACTGTCGAAGGCCGCGGGCAGCGTGACGGAGTTCGGTCCGGTGAAGGATGCGCTGTCGGGTGCGTGGCTCGGGCATCCGCTGCACCCGATGCTCACGGACATCCCCATCGGAGCGTGGTCGATGGCCACACTGCTCGATCTCACCGGTGGGGAGGAGAACGCAGCGGTCGCGAAGAGACTCGTCGGAATCGGTGTGCTCTCGGCCATGCCGACCGCGTTGTCGGGTGTCTCCGACTGGAGCGAAGTCCACGGCCCGGCTCAACGAGTGGGCATCGTCCACGCGCTGGCCAATTCGGTCGGCACCTCCCTGCAGGCGGCCTCCTGGTTGGTCCGAGCGAAAGGGCATCGGAAGACGGGAGTCGTCCTGTCGCTCGCCGGACTCTTAGCAGTGGGAGTCGGCGGCTACCTCGGTGGGCACCTGACCTACGCCCAGGGAGTCGGCGTCAAGCGCACCGCCTCCAAGTGAACCGACGAACGGCGCGGACCTCAGCCGGAACCTCGGGCGTTGCGCTCGCTCTTCCACCGGACTCGCTTTCCGCGATTCCACCCGCTGAGGCATCGTCGCCGTCCTGACAGGGCGGCGACGCGGTGTTAGATTGGCGGTTCGAAGGCGAGCCGGTTGCCGGTAAGCTGCCTTCGCAGCCACCGAATGAAGGAGTAGCCATGGCTGGCATCCTCTGGATCCTCGCAGCGATCCTCGTCATCTCAGGAATCTTCGCCATCTTCCGGAAGCAGATTCTCTGGGGAGTTGTGCTCATCGTCGTCGGCTGCCTCGTCGGGCCCGGGGGAGTGAGCATCTTCACCTGAGACGGGCGGAGGGATCGGAAGGGATGGGGTGGTGTCTCCCATCCCTCCGCCTCGATGGCCATCGACCTGATCCAGCAGCGAGGGCGGAAGCCGCGCCCCGGACCGCGCCGCGGCCGGGCACGTTCAGTTCGACGGTCGAGCAGTCAGAGCTCGACATCTGCACCGATGGCACCACCCTCTGCGAGCCATGCTCGATGCGATCGACGCCGACGGTATAGTCTCGGCCCATGCTCGACGTTCTCTCTTCCGCTGCGACGCGGCTCTTCGACTCGAAGGAGCCGCAGGATGTCGCGGTCGCGACGATCATCGCGACCGAGGGCTCGGTCCCGCGCCCTGCGGGAGCATCGATGCTCGTCGAGGCCACCGGCGGAATCGTCGGCTCCCTCACCGGCGGCTGCGTCGAAGGGGCCGTGCTCGAGGCGTGTCAGGACGCGCTTGCCACTGGCTGCGCCGCGGTGCAGGGTTTCGGCTACAGCGACGAAGATGCCTTTGCCGTCGGACTCATGTGCGGCGGCCGCATCGACGTGCTCATCCAGCCCTTCCACTCAGGATGCCCCGGCCTGCGGACAGACACCGGTGGGAGCGAACCGGTCGCCGTGGTGCTGCGGCTGCCCTCAGCCGACGACACCTGTGTCACAGCGGCAGCCGTCTCAGCCGCAGCTGTGGACGAGAGCACTGGGCCGAGCGCCGACGCCCTGGCCGTCAGTCTCCGTCCTCTGCTGCCCGAAGCCGTGCTCGAGACCGCCCGCGCAGCGCGTCGGGGCCTTCATCCGCAGCGGTCGCACCGGCAGAGTCCGGCTTGCCCCGCCGGAGGGCGGGAGCGAGCCGATCGAGCTCTTCGTCGAGACCCGCATCGAGCCGGCCCATCTGCTGGTCGTCGGAGCCAACGCCTTCAGTCTCGCCCTCGTCGAAGCGGCCAGACCCTTGGGACTGCGCATTACCGTCTGCGACCCCCGTCCGTCCTTCGCCGACCAGACATCGTTTCCCGGCGCCGAGGTGGTTCGGGCCTGGCCGCACCGATTCCTCACCGAAGCGGCCGCCACCGGTGAGTTCGACACCCGGAGCATGATCTGCGTCCTCAGCCACGACCCGAAGGTCGACATCCCCACCCTGGCCGTCGCACTCGACCTCGACGTGGCCTACGTTGGGGCGATGGGCTCGCGGCGCAGCGACCGCGACCGCCGCGCCGCGCTGCGCGAAGCGGGAGTGGCGAGCCCAGCACTGGCACGGTTGCATTCGCGATCGGTCTCCATCTGGAGACGTTCACCCCCGCCGAGGTGGCTGTGTCGATCCTCGCAGAGATCCTCGCTGTACGCGGTGGCCGCCGGCAGGTCGTTCCCCTCAGCGACGAACGGGAAGATTCGCCTCTTCACTGAGGCGAAAGGAGTCGCCAGTCGCTGGCTGCATCTTCGCATTCGACTTCGATATGTCAGTTATAGCATTCTGTTGTTCCTCGTGGTGCCTGCCCCTGGCGTGCGATACGACCTCACCTTCAGGACTACAACTCATGACGAGCGCTAGGAAGCATTCGTATGCGATGATCGCTCAGTCATGGGCGTTGGCGGACTGTGGCAGTCTTGCCGATAAGTGCGCGAGCGAGTGCTCGAGCGTGCCAGGGCCAGACAATCAACAGTTTCTCCAAGAAGCTAACCAACACGGTCTCCTCATCTCTCATCTCAACCGAACATGGTCTGGCCCCGGGGGATCCCCCGGGGCCAGAAGGGGAAGCCGTGGACGGGCCCGCATCATTTCATCGTCATTGTGACGTCACTGCCGCGCATCTTGCGTCGAGCACACTGGTAGAAAGACTTGCGGACGCGACCACACGGCTGTGTAGCTCAACCTGGGTGCGGAAACGTCTCACCTCCTTTCAACGAAGATCTCAGCGCCGTTGAACCGGGGAGGAGAACGCTGACAAGCGAGGATTCGGTGGGCGATAACCTGGCCTGCTGAGAGGCGGGGCGACCGGAACAGCAGCCACGGTGCGGAGTGCCTGAAGACCCGGCACCCGCAATGACTCACGACCTGCGGTCCATCACCTGTGTGGTGACTCGTGTCGAGGTCCCGCAGTTCGCGGTGGCTGAGGATGATCGCCCAGAACGCAGCATCGATACCCAGCTGGACGTCTGGTGCACACGTCTGCATGGGAACACCCCACCAGTTGTGGTCAGGCGCTGATGGCTGCCGGTTCAGCAGAGCCTGAGTTGATGGCGATCTTGCGGGGTTTCGCTGATTCCGCGACCGGGATGCTGAGTGTGAGCACACCGGCGTCGTAGTTCGCCGTGATGTTGCTGGTGTCGAGGTTGTCGCCGAGGACGAGCTGACGGCTGAAGGTCCCGCGGGGCCGCTCTGCCGCGACCGAAGACTCCCCGTGGTCGGGGCCGGGCCGTTCAGCTTTGACGGTGACGACGTTGTTCTCAACATCGAGGTCGATGTCGTCAGGATCAATTCCTGGCAGGTCGAGCTCGACGCGGAAAGTATCGCCGTCGCGCCAGGCGTCCATCGGCATCATCACGGGGCGAGCCGTTGTCCCGGTGACTCCGAAGATTTCTCTGCTCAGGCGCTCGACTTCGCGGAATGGGTCAGTGCGCATCATGATCATTGGTGAAACCTC
Source organism: Brevibacterium sp. SMBL_HHYL_HB1 (assembly GCF_018208375.1). Taxonomy (NCBI): domain Bacteria; kingdom Bacillati; phylum Actinomycetota; class Actinomycetes; order Micrococcales; family Brevibacteriaceae; genus Brevibacterium; species Brevibacterium sp. SMBL_HHYL_HB1. The sequence continues at coordinate 310,306 of NZ_CP062936.1, forward strand.
CTTTGCTGGATAGTGAATTCGCGCAGATGATATGATCTACATCATCTGATAGACATATGATGTAGTCGATTAGAGTGCGAATGTCAACACTGTTTCAGGAGGAATTTTGGGACATGGGGAGATGGTGACTTCAGCGTCTGGTGGGCGCTTGTTCTCGATTTCGCATGTTGCGGAGCTGACCGGTGTCGGGGTGCAGTCATTGCGGCAATACGAGGCTCGCGGCCTCGTGACGCCTATGCGAAGTGAGGGCGGGACGCGGCGGTTCAGTCGCGAGGATATTGCTCGTCTGCGGCGTGTGCGGGAGCTGGTTGACGCGGGCGCGAATCTCGCCAGCATCGGAATCATTCTCGATCTGCAGGATGAGAACACCTCGCTTCGGTACGAATTGAGGAGGATGCAATGATGGCAGACAGTGTCCTCCCCGGCGTCGAAGTGCCCGGACCGGACTGGAACGAACAGCTCGTCGACGCAGCAACGCATATCGACGACGGTTACGAAGAGGCTGAGCCTCACTGGGGAACAATCCGCGAGGCGGATGTGGGCGATGTTGCCGATCAATCCATCGTTGTCGAGGTTGATGATGAAGACGAGTGAGAAGCCGCGCTGATCTGATGGCGGCCTATCGGGCTATAGGGGGAAGTTGCTGTGCTTCTTCCATCGGCCTTGCCGGCGTTCGAATGCGAACCGTTCCGCCCGCAACCGCCTCACCCGCTCCACAACGTCCGGGGCGTAACCGTATGCGGCGTCCGTATCCACGATCCCCTCGAGCACGATGGCGTACCTCTCTGCTGGAAGTTCGATTCGCTGGCACAACTCGCGTCGCCCCGCCGCAGTAGACGCAGTCTTCTCGAAGTCGAGGATCAACCGATCATGCTCGGACAGTTCGTGCACAGTGCCGGGGACCATGGAGACCATTGTGACACAGCAGAATTCGACACCGCGTATGTCGCTGCTCACTCTGTCTTGGTCACCTCGATTCAGGGGGACCGCTCGCCGGCCAGTCCGACGCAGTTGTCCGCGGCTGAGCTGGCGATAAAACTTCAGACAGCGAAGCCGACGTGTAGGACTACCCCATAGTGATTACGCTCACTAGGCTTCGGAACCAGAACAATTTTCTATACAACTCGCTGGTCGAGTAGCGGAGGACTTTATGCCCACCACCTCATCCCAGGCTCTTCAAGTGCTGGTCGTAGCCGACCCAGGTCTGCCCAGCAGGCGAGCGGCTTCCATCCACTCCTCGTTAGAGCGATATCTGCGTGAGGCGTATGGGGTCACAACGACGCTGTACACTCGCACCGACACGGTCTATCTGACACCCGAGCGCGAGCTGGCTCTAGACGCAGTCGAAGATCTCCGCGCTGATTACCCCGACGTCAACATCATCCTCATCCTCACAGAGATCCCCCGGCACACCCAGGGCGACCCTCTGATCGCCGAAGTCTACTCGGACCGCAACCTTGCGGTCGTCTCATGCCCCACACTCGGCGCGTGGGCCACCAAGCGCCGCATCATCAAAGTCATGATGAGCTCGGTGAACAAGTTGGTTCCGTGGGACCCCGAAGCCACGACGCGCAAATTTCTGCTCGGATGGTCGAACTGGTCGAACAACGAAGACTCCAGCCATCAGTCCCTGCATGCCCACACCATCACCGGAGGCCCACGGCTGATTATGGGGATGACGATTGCCAACGAACCCTGGCGCACGGCTCCGAAGCTCTCAGGAGCCCTCGCGGCAGCCTCGGCAACCGGAGCTTTCGGCATCTTCTACAGTTCGATCTGGGAGATGTCGACCTACCTGTCCACCCTCCGGCTGCTCTCGATCGGCGCGCTCGCTGTCCTGGTGATGGTCGCCTGGTTGATCGCCAGTCACGAACTCTGGGATCGACCGGTCAACGAAGGTCTGGCCACGGTGGTCATGTACTACAACCTCTCCACCGTCCTCACACTGCTGATCACTGTGCTCGCTCTCTACGCGATATTGGTCGTCCTCATTCTCCTGGGCGGCCTCGTCGTTATCGATCCGGCATTTATGACCCAACAGATTCAGCAAGAGGCGTCGTTCACCAACTACCTCGATATCGCATGGCTCAGCGCAGCCATGGGTGTGGTCGCCGGCGGCATCGGTGCCAGTTTCGACACTGATGCCGACGTGCAGAAAGTGACTCATGGTCAGCGGATGCGGCAACGAGTCTATACAGACAACAGCACAGATGCCGACGACACGGTGGAGAGCAGTTGACTGAGATCTGCCAAGCATGCCGCTAGTCTGCACATTGGGGTGATGTGGAAGAGTCGGCTGAAATCGGGTATCTGCACCCACCTGAGATATAAGCGTGTTCCGAGCCATCACCTCCGACTGCCTCCTGCGTGTTCACTACACACCGAGTTTCGACAAGATGTTCTGCCTGAAGGACGTGAAATGGAAACCCTGTTCGACTCAACCTCGTCTCGGATCATCCCCACACCGTTCGAACCGTGGTGGGAAACTCCAGACTTCAGGGATGATCTCTCCGAGGTCGTTACGAGCAGTGCGTCCGCTGTCGACAAGATCACCGCCCTTGCCCGTCTTCTGCAGCTCACAGGGTGTTCACCTCAGATCGATCAATGGGAAAGGCTGCTTCAACTGGCTGCTATCGACATCGGCGTCGCTCGTATGCTCGAACCCCACGTCGACGCTCTGGGCATCCTGGCCGAGGCCGGACACGAAACACCTGACCCCGATTCGGCCTGGGGCGTGTACGCGGCTGACCTGCCCACACATCGCGTGAACGTGGTCGATGCCGGTGCGGAGAACCTCCTCACCGGCACGAAAGCGTGGTGCTCTTTGGCCGCGGAACTCACCGACGCGATCGTCATCGCCAGCGGCAGCGACGGGAACCGAGCCTACGCGGTGAATCTTCGTGACCCTCGTGTACGACCGCAGACAGGTGCTTGGCCGAGTCTGGGGCTCAGAGAAATCCCGAGCGGCTCAGTCGTCTTCGACCGAGCACCCGCGACGAGTGTCGGCCCCCCGAATTGGTACCTTGACCGTCCCTCTTTCGCTTGGGGTGGGATTCGCGTGGCAGCCTGCTGGTTCGGTGGAGCATTGGGACTGGCCCGGCGTGCAGCCCAAACCCACCTGAACAGGGCTGGGCGCTCGCCGATGGGAGAGATGCAGCTCGGGCAGCTTGATGCTGAGATCTTCGCGGTCCGCACCATGTTGGCGCAAACTGCTGCTGCAGCGGATGGGGATGAGAAGTTCTCGCGAGAACACGCGTGGAGACTGGCTCTGAGAGTTCGCAACAACATATACCGCAGTGCCCAACGGATCCAGCTTCTGAGCCGGGAGCTGGCCGGTCCCGCCGTTCTGACGAGTGATGCGGCATTTGCCAAAGCTGACGCTGATCTCACCGTCTACCTCAGTCAGCATCACGGACCTCGGGACGAAGCTGCTTTGGGCGAGAATATCTGTGCAGAGTCAGATGTCGATGAGGTTTAGCCACCAAGACCGCAGCACCAGAGAAGATGCCTGGGTGCAGGCGGGTGCCCTTGATCTTCCGGCGGTTCCAGAGAGCACAATCGCCACAGGCGGAACCATCATCGTCCTTGCCGCACACCCAGACGATGAAGCGCTGGGAGCCGCTGCGCTGCTCGCACGTGCCGATGAGTGGAGCTGCCAGCTGAAAGTCCTACTCTTCAGCGCAGGCGAGAAATCGCACCCTGAGTCGCCGACGTATACCGGCGATCAGCTCAAAAGCATCCGTCTGGAGGAGTTCGATCGTGCGCTGAGCACCTTCGACAAGGCGCACTCCAGTCGTTTTCTCGATCTGCCCGACGGTCAGCTGCCCGAATATTCAAGCCAGATCAGAGACGTGATCCGACAGGAGATCGCACGATCACATGGGCCGGTGACACTCGTTGCGCCTTATAGCCGGGATGGGCACTGTGACCACGAGGCGGTGGGCGCCGCGTCGCTGGACATCGGGCGATCACATCATGCCGTAGTGCTCGAATATCCCATCTGGTTCTGGCACTGGGCTGTTCCCACAGACCCTCGCTGGCAGGCCTGGGCAGTCTTACCTGCCCCTCAAGGTCTTGATCGAAATGCTCTGCTCCAGTGCTACCCGTCGCAGACCGAAGCGCTGTCGGATCAGCAGGGGGACGAAGCGATCCTCACCAGCGCCCATTTGGAACACTTCATCCGGAGCCACGATACCTTCGTGATCACGGATTTCAGATCCGGTGAGGCATCGGCCGGCTATGGTCAGGAGGGAATAGGCAGACCGATCAATGATGCGTCCACTGCGTCGGCGGTGTTCGATGATGTGCACAGAGAACGCAGTGATCCGTGGACGGTGTGGGAGTCCGAATACGAAATCACCAAACGCGAGACCCTTGTGTCCCACCTCCCGTCGACCTCGTTCTCCCACATTCTCGAGATCGGTTGTTCAGTCGGCGCTTTGACACGAGAGCTTGCCGCTTACAGCGTCAGAGTGACAGCTGTCGATGCCAGCTGCGAGGCGCTGAAAACAGCGAAACGTCTGCAGACGACCACTGCAACCGAAATAGCCTTCCTGCACGCCACTGTCCCATACGAATGGCCCGAAGGGCATTTCGACTGCGTCGTCCTCTCAGAGACCGGCTTCTATCTGACACGTGCACAGCTGCAACGAACGTTGGAGCGCATTGATGAATCAACCCCATCGCGCTTTGTGCTCGTTCTCTGTCATTGGAAGGGCGACATCGAAGATTGGCCTCTGACCGCCGATGAAGTCCATGACGCGTGCCTGGACTACTGGCCCCGACTGCGGAGCGATTTTCGCTCCGAGGCCGAGTATCGTCTCGATATCGTGACGGTGGACAAAACTGACGATTTCCTCCCTGCGGAAGCCGTTGAGTGATCACTCACTTGGGCATCGTCATCCCGGCTCACAACGAACAAGACGAGATCCTCGGCTGTCTCGACTCGGTGGCCCAAGCGTGTGCTCAGATCCCTGACGGGCTCGGGCCATTCTCCACTCGAATCCTCGTCGTGGCCGACGCCTGTAGCGATGAGACGGTGAGTCGCGTCGCAGACTTCGCCGAACAGCATCCACAAGTCACGATACTTGAGACGTCGTTCAAGAACGTGGGCAGTGCCCGGAATTTCGCCTGGAATCACTTCAAGCAGATGGCTGAAGCTGATCGTGATGTCAACTTCGACCTGACATGGATTGCGTTCACCGATGCGGACAGCAGAGTTCCCACCCACTGGCTGACGACGCATCTTGCCATGGTGGAAGCCGGAAGCGACTGCCTGGTCGGCACAGTGTCGCCTCGACCTGATACCGGGTCGGCAGCGCTGATCGCGAAATGGCACTCTCACCACACGTTACTTGAGGATCATCCCCACGTGTTCGGCGCGAACCTGGGCATTCGAGGCTCGTATCTCAACATCATCGGCGGCATGCCTCAGCTGCCACTCGGCGAAGATGCCGCAACCGTTGCTGCAGTGCTCGCCGCCGGGGGAAACGTGAGACGCACCGATACCTGCCGGGTTCTCACCTCGGCCCGTCTGGAGGGACGCGCGGAGGGAGGCTTCAGCAGCTTTATGCAGAGCCTTCTTTGAGACCCGACTCTGTTCACAGCACTTCAGGCCGCCTCCGGCCGAGTTGTTTCCGACAACCCAGAGCTAATCGCGAGAACTGACGACTGTCAGCCTGTGCAGGTCCTTGGGCACATCGACATCGGCCCCGTCGTCGAGGTCGGAGCAGTCGACGAGGTCGACGACAGCTCTGTGCGTCTCCAGCAGGTCGCGGGCACCGACGTCGCCGTGCGCGGCGGCCGCCGCCCGGCTCGTCCAGCTCTCGTCGAAGAGCACAGGGTGACCGCGGTGCAGCGACCCGTTCGCATCACAGTGGCCCGCAGCAGTGATTGAACGGGGACGATGGGCGGCGATGAGACGAGCAACTTCCGCCGCACGGATTCCGGGACGGTCGGGCGTGAACCCCTGGAAGTGGACACATCAATGTGTACTACCAGGCGGCAATGCCCATCATAAATGTGTAATCGACCTCGAAGTCAACCGGTGCTCGATAACCCAGACTCGAATGTCTCCGCCTCGAGTTGTATCGAACCAACCACCGAAACACCTCACGACGACACTCGAGGTCCGAGACCCACCGCTTCGCTCCTTGCAGCGTCTCCCGCTTCAACGCCGCGTTGACCGACTCCGCCAGGGCATTATCAGCACTCGACCCGACCCTGCCCATCGACTGGACCACCCCGAACCGACGACACATCGCCTGAAACGACGAGGACGTATATTGACGACCATGGTCGCTGTGAAAAATCACACCTTCCAGTGTTTCTCTGTTGTTTACTGCATTCTGTAACGCATCCTCGACGAGACTGGACCGCATGTGATCGGCGATCGACCAGCCCACGATCCGCCGCGAATACAAGTCGATGACCGTGGCCAAATACAAGAACTTCCCCTCATCGCCATAGGGTAAGTAGGTGATGTCGCCGACGTAGGTCGTGCCCAACTCAGCGGCCGAGAAGTCCCTGCCGACCAGGTCGGCAAACACCTGAGCATCTGGGTCCGAGATCGTCGTAGTCTTCGGCTTACGCAAGTGGATACCGACCATGCCGTTGTTCCGCATCAGGCGGGCAACCCGCTTACCCTTGATCCACCGATGCAAGTAGCTGGATCAAGCCGCGTATGAAATGGAAATGCCCCCTCTGAACTGGGAAAATGGTGATGTTCAAAGTCAACCAATCCCGCCCAGAAAGGGGCACCTCTCAGGTGCTATTCAATCACACCCCCACGGCTGTGTCCCACTCCTTCGACGATAGGAATCTCACCGCCGCCACCGGGCTGGTCCCGATCATGACACTGGCCCAGAACGCCGGCCTGCCAGACCTCGCCGAAGACCGTCTGACCGTGACGACGACCGGGGCTGACAAGGGCGCGAACCCGGCCCCGAAACTGGCCACTCTCATCGCGGGAATGGCTGCCGGGGCCGACTCGATCGATGACATGAACATCCTCCGCCACGGCGGCATGAAACACCTTTTCGACCGCGTCTACGCTCCCTCGACCCTGGGGTCGTTCCTGCGTTCGTTCGCCTTCGGCCACGTCCGGCAACTCGATGCGATCTCCTCCCGTTTTCTGACTAACCTCAACGCGCACACACCGCTGCTGCCCACGAACCAGGACAGTGCACAGGCGTCAATGATCTTCGTCGATGTCGACGACACCGTCATCGACGTCCATTCCGCGAAAAAGCAGGGAGCCGGGTTCGGCTACCAAGGCAGTCGTGGACTCAACGCACTGTTAGCGACCGCGTCGACGCGCGACTCCAGCCAGATCATTGTCGGCCAGCGTCTGCGCAAGGGCTCAACCTCCTCAGCCCGGGGTGCTGACAAATTCGTCTCTGACGCCCTGGCCACCACAACCCGAATCGACTCTGGCACTTCGGTGTTGGTGCGCGCTGATTCGGCATACTACTCATCAGGCGTAGTCAAAGCCGCCCAAGACGGCGGGGCGGATGTGTCGATCACGGTGCGGATGGACAAAAGAGTCAAAGCAGCGATCGGGGCGATCCGCGACGACGCATGGACGGGCATCGAATACCCTGAAGCGATCTACGACGAGGAGACCGGGGCATGGATTTCGAAGGCCGAAGTCGCTGAGGTCCCGTTCACCGCGTTCACCTCGAAGAAAAAGGCACTGCAAACGACGGGGCGTTTGGTGGTCCGCCGTATCCCTGAACTCAACGAAACTAAACGCATGAGTGGGCAAGACCCATTGTTTGACTTGTTCCGGTATCACGCGTTCTTCACCACCGTCGACCGGACTCGTTTCGACACTGTTGCTGCTGATCACACGCATCGCAAGCACGCGATCATCGAACAGATCAATGCGGAGCTGAAGAACGGTGCTCTGGCGCATATGCCCTCCGGGGTGTTCAACGCCAACGCCGCGTGGGTGACGATAGCGGCGATCACTCACAACCTGCTACGGGCTGTTGCCGGACTCATCGGTGGACGGATGAGCAAAGTCCGCGCTCCGACGCTGCGGACACGGATCATCAGCATTCCGGCTCGGATAGCTCATCGGGCCAGGAAACTGATTATGCATCTGCCCTCGAAGTGGCCGTGGGCAGATGAATTCTCACGACTCTGGCAAGCAGCGTTGAGCCCACCAAGGACAGCATTGTCCTGACCGATTCGCTCTTGCTTCGAGCACGATGCCGCGGGGTCTGGAGGAGACCTTCGGAAACTTTTGTGGAAGAGACTGGTGAGAGACCGGGGCAATGTCTCCTGCCCGCTCACCGATTCCGCGCTCGAATCCGAGCGAGCCCCTGGCATCAAGCAGATCGGTGGATCAAGGCTTACGGTTGACCGGCTCGTCCACGTGCGGGTCATCGGCGAGTTCGGCCGCGATCCGTCGGTACCCATACGTGTGGTCCCAGAATTCGAAGTGGTGCTCAATCCGCTCACACAAAGCATCATCAGCAGCCTGCCTGGCCGTCCGCGCCGACCGGGAGGCACACCACTTATAAAAGCTTGAGCGCTGGATACCCAGCACGAAACACATCCGCTTCACCTCATGGGTGTTTCGGTGGTCATCAACGAACTGGAAGCGGATCACCAGGTCGTCTCTGCCGCGAAATATTTCGTGGCTTTCCGCAGGATCGCTCGCTCTTCTTCCAGCCGCTCCACATCCGACCGCAGAGACCGCTTATCGGCGCGCAACGAATCGTTCTCGACCCGCAGCGAGCAAGCTCCTCCTCGGGTGTCTCGGGCCGATCAGGCGAGCTCGTGGACACCTTGCCAGCTTCCTTCCGCGCTTGGAACACCCACGACTTGATCGCGCCACGGGAGATGCCAAGATCGGCCGCGACTTGGGAATAAGACATATCGGGATGAGTCTCGTACAGCGCGACGGCGTCGGCTTTGAACTCATCGGAGTACTTCTTCATTGGCATGGTTTCTACTCGCATTCTCCGGCCCATTATGGGCCAGACTCAGCGTGTCCACCACTCAGGGTTCATCCCCCGGAGTGCCTCCAACAGCATTGTCAGCGCCTGTTCCTGGGTCTGGGCCAGGATGTCGAGCGGTTCGCCCGAGAAGCGGTGGACCGCGGTTTCGACCTCGCCGTCGACGATGACGGCCAGACACGTCGTCCCCGGTTCCTGCCCGTCCTGTCCTGCCGGGCCTCCGGCACCGGAGGCCGCGACGGCAGCATCGACCTCCATCATCTCGCACGTGGTCCGTGCCATCATCCCCACGGCCCGGCAGGAGATGACCGGGCCGGGCGGCACGTTGAGCAGACGATGCTTGACATCACTCGAATAGGCCACGATTCCGCCCGCGAACCATTCGCCGACCCCTGGGGCCGCAGAGAGGTGGCTGGAGATCCTGCCGCCGGTGAGGGATTCGGCGACGGCGACACGGATGCTGTGCTCGGTGCAGAATTCGGAGAGGCGCTCGGCGATCCCCGTGGCATTGCTCTCGTGCTGTTCAAAGCTGGACACGTGCGTACTCTACTCCGAGTCCGGCGGGTCCGATCATGGTGAGGATCGGGCACCGTGCACTCGCCTGTCTGTGCAGGTCTGCTCCGGGCAGAAGTGAGCCCCGGCGAACCGGGGCTCAGACTTCGACTATCCCAAGTTGTCCGTTGCGGCTGTGTGTCCCATCTGGCGAGCGCAGTGGGAACAGCAGTACATGGCGCCGTCGGCTTCGACCCCATGGCCGAGGATGCGGCATCCGCAATGCGCACAGCTCGGCGCCATCTTCGCTATCGCACATTCGAAGCTGTCGAAAGTCCCGGACTCCTCGCCGCGGGTGAGAGTGAATGCGCGGTCGTAGTCGTTTCCGCACGTATCGCAGACTGCCATGCTCTTCCTCCTTCGCAGTAGGCGGTCGAGCCGTCATTGGAGACGCTGGAGGAGCATCTCCTTGCCCTGTTCGCCGGCAGTGCGGTTGTTCTCCTGGATCCTGCGGAACCAGTCGGCGAGTTCGTCATCGCCCTGCTCTCGAGCATCCTGGATGTAGGTCTCGAGGGTCCACACATTGCTCAGCGAGGCTTCGATGGCCCAAATGAGGTTGTAGTCCTTGTCTTTGACCGGACTGCTGATGTCGGTGACCATTGTGCTCATCTCCTTTCCGCAGGAGCTTCTGCTCCCGCTGGAATCGTCCACGCTAGTGATCCTCTGACGAACACAACAGGGGTTACCGACTGTGCGGCCTCTTGTTACGGTGTGCTTGAAGTGTGCCTGACCGTCCTACGGGCGCACAGCACGTTCGTCGCTGGAATGGCCCGGGGACAGATCTGCGACGTGGGAGGGCCGCAGAGGTGTGAAATCTCCTGCGGATTCGGCGGCGAGCACGCGAGCTGTCGTGCACACGTGGTCCCCACCGTCGTCGAGCATGGCGATGCGTTCGACGGTGATCCGGTTCGGCAGGTCCGCGATCAGGGGCACACCGGCCTCGGTGACAGTGATGTCGAGGCCGGCGAACTTGTCCGTCTCGGAACCGGAGAGGGAGCCGAAGTGACGGGCCAGTTCACGGTCGGTCGTAGTCAGGAAGTGCACGGCGAAGCTCTCGGAGCGCAGCGCGACCCGGTAGGTGTGGTTGGCCTTCGACAGCCAGAAGCAGTACCGCTGCGGACCGATGCTCGCCTGCGAATGGAACCCGACCAGGCAGCCGGCCCGTTCACCTTCGGCCGCGGTGGTGACGACGATGAGCGGTGGGTCGGCCGAACCCAGGAGAGCGTCGAGGTCGGTGCTCATGATCGTCCCTCTTCCGCAGGTCGGGCCTCGTAGCGGAGGAAGACGGTGTCGTCGGCGACCATCGTCGACTCCAATCCGAACTGTGCGATGCCGGCCCCGGACGGGGCGATGCTCACCGGCAGCGGGTCACCGCCCATCATCGGAGAGATCGTCAGGCACAGTTCGTCGAGGCGGTCGGCGGCGACGAGTTCGCCGAGCCAGCGGGGCCCGCCTTCGCAGAGCACCACCTGGTAGCCGAGTCCGGCCAGGGCCTGCAGCGCCTTCGCGGGCTCGACGCGGTCCTCGCCGGCGATGATGACGGTGGCTGCCTGTTCTGCGGCCGCCAGCAGCTCGGGATCGGCCTTCGCGCAGGTGATGACGATGGTGCGCGCATGCTCGGGGGCTGCGGCGAAGACCGATGAGGACCAATCGAGATCGAGGCTGCGACTGACCACCGCCACCGGCGGCATCTCGGACTGGCCCCGACTCCGACGCTGTGCCTGGGCGTCCTCGCTCAGTCGCATCGGCGCATATCCCTCGCTGCGCACCGTCTGGGCGCCGATCATGACGACATCGGCGATCTGCCGCATCCGACGGAACAGATCCTGATCGGGGGCCGTCGACAGGGCGCCGACGCGTCCGTGGATGGCGGCCGTGCCGTCGAGACCGGCCACCATGTGCCCGGTCACCCAGCATTCGTGCCGCGGCCGAGTGCGGTCGACCTCGAGATAGGGGGCCAACGGGTCCGGGATCGGTGCACTGCGTTCGAGTCGCTCCATCTGTGCAGTCTACTCAATCGCTCCAAGCGTCATCGGTGAAGAAACCGGCGACACCGTCGGGCAGGGGCCAGCGGCGAACGGGCGGAGAGCTGCGCCGGACGCCCGGCGAATTCGCGGGCATTGCGCTGAGTCTTGTGCACACCTGGTGAAAGCCGACCGACGGCTCTACTCTCAATGGCATGGTCGCAGACTCAGCTGTCGGAGCTTCTCCGGCCGAACCCCGGCCGCCTCGGGGTCGGCAGGATGAGGCGATTCTGCGCGAATACACCAGGCCGGTCGCGTTCTACGTGTGGGCGACTGCTCTGCCCTGGGCCTTCTGGTTCGCGGCGGCCTATCTCAGCCATCTGCCGGAGCAGAGCCAGGCAGTGCTCGTGTCCACACTGATGCTGTCATTGGCCGGTCTCTTCTCACCCCTGGCCGTGGTCGTCGCATTCATCTGGAACCGGCCGAGGCTCCGGGCGGATATCGTCACCAGGCTGAAATGGCCGGGAGCGGACCGTTTGCCGTGGGTTCTGGCCGCAGTGCTCTTGGTCCCGGTCAGCCTCTTGGCGGCCCAGGGTGTGTCCCTGTTCTTCGGCTATGGTCTCGACCAGTTCTCCCTGCGCGGAGGCTTCACCTTCTCCACCGGGCTGATGCCCGCCTGGGCGACTCTCATCGGGGCCGCGATCATCGAGGAGCTGGCCTGGCACAGCTACGGCACGGACACCCTGGTGCGGAAGATGCGAGTCTTCTCCGCATCGATGCTCTTCACTCTCATCTGGGCCCTGTGGCACGTGCCCCTGTCGTTCATCGACGGCTACTACCAGAACGAGGTCGTCGAGTCGGGAGTGCTCGCCACCCTCAATTTTCCCATCTCGATGATCGCCTTCGTGCTGGTGATGAACTGGCTGTACTACCGCTGCGGACGCAGCATACTGGTGCCCGTGATCTTCCACGCCTCGGCGAACATGTCCGCGGAGCTGTTCATGACGCACCCCGACTCGAAAATCATCCAGACCGGGGTCCTGCTCATCTTCTCAGCAGCGATCGTCATCAGAGACCGTTCGCTCTTCTTCGACCGGCCGGCGGTCGCCCCCGAACTTTCTCAAGATGACGCCAGAGCAGACGGATAGCCGAAGACCCAGTGGGGGTTCGGCTATCCGACTGCGGTGAGGACGGTCGACTCGGCTACTGCCGACCCTCCTCCTCGGCCCGCTTCTTGCCCGTGGACTTCTCCGCGGCCTCCTGGGCCTCGTCGAAGACCGACGGCGCTTCCGTGCCGGCGTCGCCTTCCTCTTCACGGCCGGGCGTGTGCAGGTTGAACTTGATGATGGCCCAGCGGAAGAGGAAGTAATAGATGAGCGCGTACACGAGGCCGATGACGATGAGCAGCAGCACCGGAAGGATTCCACCGGACAGCTCTGAGGCCCGGCCCAAGTTGAGCACATAGTCGATGGCGCCGGCCGAGAACCCGAACCCGGACTTGATGCCCAGGGCGTTGACGAGTGCCAGCGAGGTGCCGGTGAGCACGGCGTGGACCGCGTACAGCGGGAAGGCGACATAGGCGAAGGCGTATTCGAGCGGCTCGGTGGTGCCGGTGATGAAGGCGGTCAGAGCCACCGACAGCATCACACCTCCGACGACCTTGCGACGGCTGGCATGTGCCGTGCGGTAGATCGCCAGAGCCGCGGCCGGCAGCGCGAACATCATGATGGGGAAGAACCCGGTCATGAACGATCCCGTCCAGGCGGCCGTGCCGTCGACTCCGCTGTAGAAGCAGGTGATGTCACCGTGCAGCGTCTCGCCTGAGGAGTTGGTGCACGAACCCAGCTGGAACCAGGGCAGGTTGTTGAGCAGGTGGTGGAGACCGAAGGGGATGAGCAGCCGATTCACGGTGCCGAAGACGAATCCGGTGGCCGGGTTGGACCCGTGCTCCATGAGGAAGCCGCCGACGCCCTTGTTGATGAGTGTGTCGAAGACCGGGTAGATCAGAGCCATGACGACGGCGATGAGCATCGCCGCGACGGAGGTGACGATCGGGACGAAGCGTCTGCCGCCGAAGAACCCGAGATAGGTGGGCAGCTTGATCCGTCGGTAGCGCTGATAGAGCAGTGCCGTGACGATGCCGATGATGATGCCGCCGAGCACACCGTAGTTGATCACCGTCTCGCCATCGCCGCTGTCCGATCCGAAAGCGGGAGCCAGCGCGCCGAAGACCTGGTCGAGGACCAGATAGCCGACGACGGCGGCCAGGGCCGTGGAGCCGTCGGCCTTCTTGGCGAAGCCGATCGCCACGCCCACGGCGAAGATGATCGGCAGATTGTCGAACAAGGCCGACCCGGCGGCCCCGAGAGTGTCCGCCACCGGCTGGAGCCATCCGGCGAACTGCGCCAGCCCGTCGGCGCCGAGCATGTCCGGTTGTCCGAAGCGCTGCAGCAGCGCCGCGGCCGGCAGGACGGCGATGGGAAGCATGAGAGAGCGTCCCACGCGCTGCAGCTGCGCGAAGCCGGGGATCTGCCGCTTCTTCTTGGGTGCGTCGTCGGCGGGTACGGCCGTCATCGGGTTCCTCCTATTCGTGTGGCGTCCGGTCCAGAGCGGTGGACACGCTCGCTGTGCTGTCGGCAATGTCCGCGGGTCGCCGTAGACTTGTGACGGACATCGCAGAACAGAACCCCGGCACCGGTACGCGAGTGCGGGACATGAAGGTGGTTGTTATGAGCAAGGCGGAGCAGATCGTCGCCGGCCTCGGCGGCGCGGACAACATCGATGAGGTCGAGGCCTGCATCACTCGGCTGCGCGTCGAAGTCGGCGACGAGAACCTCGTTGACGAAAGCGCCCTCAAGGAGGCAGGTGCCTTCGGCGTCGTTGCCCAGGGCACTGCCGTGCAGGTCGTCGTCGGTCCCGAAGCCGATCTCCTCGTCGATGACATCGAAGACCTGATGGATTGAAGTGACCTTTGACACATTCACAGTCTAGGTGAAAAACTCCGTTCCATGGTCGATCGAGCGGAGAAAACCTCCACGGGTGGGGCTCCGAGCTCTGCTTCGCTGTTGGCGCGTCTGCGCTCCCTGGTGCCCGCCCTCAGTCGCGGTCCGGCCGCAGTGGGGCGTGCGGTGCTCGAAGATCCGCTCATAGTCGTGCCCATGACGATCCAGCAGCTCGCCGCGCACTCCGGGGCCTCCGACGCCTCGGTCATCAGGCTCGCACAAGCCGCCGGCTGCAGCGGCTATCGCGAATTCCGCACGCTTCTGGCCGCGGCGACCGCGCAGAACGCCGAGACGACTCGCGGTGGCCTGCCCGCCGATATCGGCGCCGACGATGCTGCGGAGACGGTGCTGACCAAACTCGAGGCCGAAGAGCATCGGGCACTGGCCGACACCGCCGCTTCCCTCGATGTGGGCGCGCTGACCGGTGCCGCCGATTCCATCGTCTCCGCACGTCGAACAGTGGTCGCCGGCATCGGTGCCTCCGGCCTCGTGGCCGTTGACCTGGCCACCAAGCTCGAACGGATCGGCCTCATCAGCCGCGCGGTCACAGAAGGGCATATGGCGATGACCCTTGCCGTGCTCATGTCACCTGAGGATCTGCTCATCATCGTCTCCGCCTCGGGCGAGACCACCGACATGGTCGAACCGCTCGCTGCCGCCCGGCAGTCGGGCGTTCCCACGGTGGCGATCACGATGCGCCCCCGCAGCAGCGTCACTTCGGCAGACCATGTGCTCATCGGCGTCGCAGCCAGGGAGACCGGCATGCGCTCGGCCGCGATGAGCTCACGGATCGGCCAGTTCTTCGTCGTCGACGCTCTGTTCACACTGGTGTTCCAAAGACGCTTGGACGAGGCAGAGGCAGCCATCGGCACCTCTCACCGGAAACTGGCCACCCGCCGGCCGGGAAGGACGACCACAGGATGCACTCAGACAGGAAGGCAGGACGCTTCTCAATGACACTGACCATCTCCTCTCCCGTGTGCGGCAGCGTGATCGCGCTGTCCGCGGTTCCCGACCGCGTGTTCGCCGAGGCGATCGTCGGCCCCGGCACGGCCGTGGACCCCGGCGAGACTGCGACCGTGACGGCCATTGCGCCGATCAGCGGCACGCTCAAAGTGCTCAAGCCCCATGCCTATGTCGTCGTCACCGCGGCCGGGCAGGGAGTCCTCGTGCATCTGGGCATCGACACCGTCGAACTCGCCGGCCGGGGCTTCGAGCTGCACGCCGAGGCAGGAGACGAGGTCCGCATCGGCGACCCGCTCATCACCTGGGACACGGCCCCGTCCCGAGAGGCCGGGAAGTCGGTGATCGTGCCGGTGATCCTCCTCGACGCCGATGCGGATTCGCTGTCAGTGACCGATGCGGCCGCAGTCTCCGCCGGCGAACCGCTTATCGCGATGCAGTGACGATGCGACGACGAGGAAGAGGAGGCCGATGAGATTCGAGTGCGATGCCGTACTCTTCGACATCGACGGCACACTGGTCGACTCCACCGCAGCGGTCGAACGGACGTGGCACACCTGGGCCGACAACCATGGCTTCGATCCGCACGTCATCCTCGAAACCAGCCATGGACGGCGCAGCATCGACGTCGTCACGGAGCTGATTCCAGGCGAACACGTCCAGGCAGCAGTCGAAGAACTGATCACCATCGGCGAGACCGACCTCGACGGAGTGATCGCGCTGCCGGGGGCGAGCGAGGCGATCGCGGCGGTGCGCGACCAGCGGTGGGCGGCGGTGACCTCGGGCGAGGCCCGCATCATGCTTCCGCGTCTGGAAGCGGCCGGGCTCACACCGCCTGAGGTGATGATCACCGCAGATGACGTGACTCGAGGCAAACCCGACCCGGAAGGGTACGCCATGGCCGCTCGCAGACTCGGCGTCGACCCCCGGCGCTGCCTCGTCGTCGAGGACGCGCCGGCAGGAATCGCCGCCGGACTGGCAGCCGGCGCCCAGGTCCTGGCAGTGACCACCACGCATGAGACGGACGAGCTCACTCGGGCCCATGCGGTGGTGCCGGATCTCAGTGCCTGCGACTTCTCCTCCGCAGGCGGTCAGGGAGTCGTGGTGGTCACATCCACTTCTTCGTCTTGAACACGACGCAGAGTGCGATCCCGAGACCGAGCATGAGTCCCAGCGCCACCGGATAGCCGAAGGCCCAGCTTCGTCGGCTCTCGGCCGCAGTGTGCGGGAGGCGAATCCGGCTCACTGGCAGATGATCCGGTGAGAATCATCTGTGTCTTTCTCGTGTGTGGAGCAGTACACTGAAAGACAGCGACGCGGGAATTCCTCTCCGACGAAGCTGAGATGGGCTGTGCAGGCCGGCAGCGCATGGATTCGACGAATCGATCATACGGGGCCCGAGCGAAACGGTTCGGTAGGGTTCAGCATCTGCTGAGAAAGAAGGCGAATACGGCGAAGTGCGCCGAGCTGAGCGGTCAGCTCCGCTCAGAGATGATCTTCAACTTCCAGGTCGCTTAGACGGCCGAAATCACCGAACAGACGCAGTGCTTCATCGACGAGACCAGCGTCGGCCGGTTCGGCTCCGAACGCGATCGCAATCGGTACCAAAAGAAGGTGCTGAACAATGACCGCCACGATGGATCAGGCGGCCCTTGACGCTCCAGTGGTTCCACGGAGCAAGGGCAAGATCATCGTCGACTGGATCACGTCGACGGACCACAAGACGATCGGGTACATGTACCTCATCGGCTCGTTCATCTTCTTCTGCGTCGGCGGCGTGATGGCGCTGATCATCCGCCTCGAGCTCTTCGATCCCGGAATGCAGATCGTCGAGACCAAGGAACAGTACAACCAGCTGTTCACCATGCACGGCACTCTGATGCTGCTGATGTTCGCCACCCCGCTGTTCGCCGGCTTCGCGAATGTCATCATGCCGTTGCAGATCGGTGCCCCGGATGTGGCATTCCCGCGTCTGAACGCCTTCGCGTTCTGGATGTACCTCTTCGGCAGCCTCGTTGCCCTGTCCGGCTTCCTCACCCCGCAGGGTGCGGCCTCGTTCGGCTGGACGGCGTATGCGCCATTGAGCAATACGACCTTCACACCGGGTGCCGGTGGCAACCTGTGGGTCCTCGGTCTGGCTCTGCAGGGCTTCGGCACCATCCTCGGTTCGGTCAACTTCATCACCACCGTCATCACGATGCGTGCGCCGGGCATGACGATGTTCCGGATGCCGATCTTCTCCTGGAACGTCCTCATCACCGGCATCCTCGTGCTCATGGCCTTCCAGCCGCTGGCTGCTGCTCTGCTGGTCCTCGGCGCCGATCGTGTGCTCGGTTCACACGTGTTCAGTCCGGGCAACGGCGGGCCGATTCTGTGGCAGCACCTGTTCTGGTTCTTCGGCCACCCCGAGGTCTACGTGATCGCTCTGCCGTTCTTCGGCATCGTGACCGAGATCTTCCCGGTCTTCAGCCGCAAGCCCGTCTTCGGGTACAAGGAACTCGTGTTCGCCACGATCGCCATTGCGGCACTGTCGGTGACCGTGTGGGCTCACCACATGTACGTCACCGGTGTCGTGGCCCTGCCGTTCTTCGCGTTCATGACGATGCTCATCGCGATTCCGACCGGTGTGAAGTTCTTCAACTGGATCGGCACGATGTGGAGGGGCTCGATCACGTTCGAGACACCCATCGTGTGGTCGATCGGCTTCCTGGCCACGTTCCTCTTCGGTGGTCTCACCGGTGTGATCCTGGCCAGTCCCGCACTTGATCAGCAGGTGTCGGACACCTACTTCGTGGTCGCGCACTTCCACTACGTGGTCTTCGGCACCGTTGTGTTCGCGATGTTCGCCGGGTTCTACTTCTGGTGGCCGAAGTGGACGGGCAAGATGCTCAACGAGAAGCTCGGACACATCCACTTCTGGATGCTGTTCATCGGCTTCCACGCCACCTTCCTCGTCCAGCACTGGCTCGGTGTCGACGGCATGCCCCGTCGCTATGCCGACTACCTGCCGCAGGACGGCTTCACCTGGATGAACCAGGTGTCGACGGTCGGCTCCCTGCTGCTGGGTCTGTCCATGGTTCCGTTCTTCTGGAACGTGTGGATCACCGCCCGCAACGCACCGAAGGCCACCGTCGATGACCCGTGGGGCTACGGAGCATCGCTGGAATGGGCGACCTCGTGCCCGCCCCCGCGCCACAACTTCACCTCGCTGCCGAAGATCCGTTCGGAACGTCCGGCGTTCGATGCGAATCACCCCGAGCTGCTCGAATACTCGGTCCCGGGCAAGGCGGTGCTCGACTGAGCGGAGACAGCACGCGGTTCCTGTGACAGAACTCCTCCTGAGTCCGTGCGCAGGTGAGTTAGAGTGGCAAGCGGTCAGCATGGTTGCGGACCGACTGCCCATGGAACTGCGAGCACGGAGCGGAGATCATGTCACGAATCCTCCTCCGCATCTGGCGCCGCTACCGGGATACGGCGCTCTTCGTGAAGATGACGGTCGGCTTCGTTCTCGGACTGATCGTTGCCTTCGTCTTCGGGGAGCGAGCGCAGGTTCTGTCACCGCTCGGTGACATCCTGCTCAACCTCCTGCAGCTGATCGTCATCCCGATCATCATGGTGACGCTGATCGACGCGGTCAACAGTACGCGACCCGGGAACCTCGTCAGGGTCGCATTCAAGACCTTCGCCTTCTACATCCTCACGACGATCGCCGCCGTCGTCATCAGCCTGGCCCTGGCTCTGCTGATCAACCCGGGGACGGGGCTGCACCGGCCCGAGAAGAGCGCAGAGACACCCGATGCGCCTTCGTTCGTCGATCAGCTCGTCAGCATATTCCCCGACAACTTCTTCAAGGCGCTGGCCGACGGCAACATCCTCGCCCTGATCTTCGTGTCCATGGTCATGGGCCTCACGCTGGCAGGCATGCGCCGCTCGTCCGACGAGACCATCTCCGGCTTCGGGAAGCTCGTGTACGACCTCGTGCTCGCGGCCAAGGAGATGACGTTCCGCATCCTCTCAGGGATACTCCAATACGCGCCGTTCGGTGTCTTGGCCCTCGTGGCCAGCGATATCGGCAGCCAAGGACTCGACGCTCTGGCGGCTCTGGGCAAACTCACCGGCGTCGTCTATGCCGGCCTGGCCGCACAGATCCTGCTCATCTACATTCCGCTGCTGCTGATCAATCGGATCCCGGTCGGCGGTTTCTTCCGCGTTGCCGGTGCACCGATGGCCACGGCCTTCACCACGCAGAGCAGTTCCGGGACGATCCCGGTGTCGCTGGAGGCGACGAGGAAAGCGGGCATCCTCCAAGAGGTCGCAGGGTTCGTCATCCCCCTGGGCGCGACCATCAACATGGACGGGGCAGTCATCCGTCTGGGAGCGTCGGTCGTGCTGGCGGCCAACATCGTCGGCCACGACATGACCGTGCTCGAACTCGGCGCGGTCGTCCTCACCGCCACATTCGTCTCGATCGGCACCGCCGGAGTTCCCGGTGCCGGGCTCATCGGTCTGACGATCCTGCTGCAGCAGGCCGGCCTGCCGCTCGAAACCGTCGCCTTGGTCGCCGGAGTCGACGTCATCCTCGGAATGGGCGCGACGATGATCAACATCACCGGCGACCTCGTCGGGGTCCATCTCATCGACAAGAGCGAGAAACGGATTGTAGCGCCATCTGCGGAATTACGGGAGGGGTAGTCACGACCGGTTCCGTCTGGGATCGTGAGTGCACAGTCCGCATTCGTGCTCACCCGACGATATGGCGAGGAGGAGCTGACCATGGACTACACCCGACTCGGATCAGGTCTGTATGTCTCACGACTGGCCCTGGGCACCATCCCATTCGGATCCGGTGGCGGGTTCGAACGGATCGCAGGGATTGGGCCGGACGACGCTCGACGCCAGTTCAGAGAAGCCCTCGACCGTGGAGTGAACTTCATCGACACGGCCAACCTCTACTCCGCCGGCGACGCGGAGAAGGTCCTCGGCGAGATCATGGGCAGCAGACGCGATGACATCGTCCTGACGTCCAAGGCTCGGATGCCCGTGGGGGAGGGACCCAATGATTCGGGAGCGAGCAGGCAGCACTTGAGGCGAGCCGTCGAAGACAGCCTCCGACGCCTGCGCACCGATCACCTCGATCTGCTCTACATCCACCAGTGGGACGGGCAGACACCGATCACCGAGACCATCTCCACCGTCAACGAGATGATCAGGGCCGGGACGATCCGATATTGGGGAGTCTCGAACTTCAGCGCCTGGCAGCTGACGAAGACGGTCTACGAAGCGCAGCTGGCGGGTCTCGAAGGCCCGATCGCCCAGCAGGTGTACTACACGCCCGAGGCGCGCGAGATCGAATACGAGATGATCCCGGCCGCCCGCGATCTGGGAGTGGCGACCTTCGGGTGGAGCCCACTGGGCGAGGGACTCCTCAACGGAAAGGTCAGACGCGGTCGGCAGACACCGGGAGACACACGACAGGGCACCGGTTGGCCCGAACCCCACGTCACGGATTGGAAGCGGGCCTATGACCTCATCGAACTGTTCGCTCAGATCGCGGATGAGCTGGGATGGTCGATTCCGCAGGTCGTGATCTCCTGGATCCTCGACCGCCCGGGTGTGGACGGCACGGTGATCGCGGCTCGGGAGTTCGACCATCTCACCGAGGATCTCGACGCTGTGGAGCTCACCCTTCCACCGGAGGCCCGGGACCGGATCACAGCGGCATCGCAGCTGCCCGCCTACTACCCGCACTGGCACAGGATGATGACGGCTATGGACCGTCCCGAACCCGCCGAGGCCGAGTTCCTCGCCGAACAGCGCCGACATGTCTTCGGCGATGACGCATAGCCCCACGCACAGCTCGACGCGTCAACCAGGACACGAATCACAGAAGGAAGAGGAACACCGATGACCACACGTGACGAACTCCGTGCAGAGAAAGCTCTGCAGGGACTGGAATTTCCCGCATCGAAGTCCGAGCTCATCGATTACGCGACCGAACGCTCGGCCACTGCGAAGACGCTTCAAGCTCTGGAAGCGCTGCCTGACCGGAGTTTCGAGAGCAAGGACGATGTCGTCGAGGCAGTGCCGCAGGAACCCGAAGGCGACGCCCCCGGAGGCGTGCACCGGTGAGGCCGCCCGGGGCACTGACGAACGAGCAGAACACTGATTCGAAGCGGAAGAAGGAGCCTGAGCATGCGCAGCGATGAGTTTCTCAAGAACGTCACCGAAGTCGGCGGTCCCAGCGATGCTGAGAGCGCTGCCGTCGTGACCCGAACAGTGCTGGACAATCTCGGCAAGCAGCTCAAGGGTGGGGAAGCGGCGGACCTCGCCGCGCAGCTGCCCGCCGAATTGCAGGAACCGCTCCAACGGCACGGTTCGGAAGCGCCGCTGACCGACGATGTCGATGATTTCCTGCGTCGTCTGGCTGAACAGCTGGGTGAGGGGATCGACCCTGACACCGCGAGGGCCTATGCGGGCGCAGTGCTGTCGACAGTGGACGCCGCGGTGTCCGAAGGCGAGATCGGCGACCTTCGCTCACAGCTGCCCGCCGGTTTCGCTCCGCTGTTCGAGGACTGAGTTCTGACATGCTCAAGCCAGCGGGCAGTCCGACTCTCCGCTGGCTGGGATCTCGGATGATCACGCCCGGCGTTGACGCGAGAGCGCAAGAGCCAGCATGAGTGAGGCTCCCCAGAGGAGGAAGAGAGGGTCCCACAGCCAGGCATGGCCGACCATTCCGGGACCGTCGTATCCTCCCTCCGGAGTGATGACTCCCATGAGGACGAGGTTGCCGACGATGGTGTTCGCACCGCCCCAGAGCAAGAGCACGATGGCGCCGATCCAACAGGCAGATCGTGAGAGACGTGGGGCCGGCCATGCCCATCGCGCCAGCAGCAGCGGAAACAACCCGGCGAAGATCTTGGCGAGTCCCACAGGCAACAACAGCCAACGCGAATCGGCGAAAGTCTCGATCAGGTCGGCTCCCAAGGACTCCAGCAACCAGCCTCCTCCCATCGCCCAGTAGAGACTGAAGAGTCCGTGCACTGTCCCTGCCGCTGCAGCCGTCCACAGCGCCATCCGTCCGATGGCGCCGCGATCCCACGAGGATCGTGGGTGGTGTTCCTGGTCAGACATGGCGTTCGGAGCATGATCGCATCGGCTGGCTCCCTACCGTCGAGTTCGGTTCACGGACCAGTATGCCTGGCTGAAACCAGCGGTGTCTTCCCTGAAACCACCGAATTGCCCTCCTGAAACCACGGTGAATCCGCGCGGACAAGCACTGGCGGAATGAACGCAACACGGCCAGCGCCCACCGAAGGGCCCCTCTGCGATAGCGGGGTGGCCTCAAGCCGAACCGGAGGTGCAATTCAGTCTGAGCACAGACGGGCATGCACAATAGGATCCATGAGCTTTCTTCCGGCGGAACTGCCGCATACCGCAGCCCGGGGTGCCAATTTCGCGCAGGCAGCGGCCAAGCTGGCAGCGCAGAGACTGCGTGAGCGGATGCGCGAATCACGGCTCTCGGACGATTTCCGTCCTCAGGACGATGACGAGTTCGTAGCCGCCGTCCATTTCGCGGGAGATCTCAGCTCCGTGTATCAGCTGGAGCAGTGGCTGTGGCCATTCGAGCAGCTGGAAGCCCACCTCAAGGACATCGGACACAACACCCGACCATTCGGAATCATCGTCCGGAGTGCGACGGTCGCAGAGTATCTGAAGGATGTCGCTGCCTTCCCGGTTCGCTTCTCACGATTGACCAATGGGCTGGACAAGTTCATGAACTCTCCGAGCCTTCGGGTCGTCTTCTACGTCAACCAAGCGACGAGCAACTTTCACGCGCTCCGATACCCTGAGCCGGCTCATGTGCATCTCAGCCACGGTGAGAGCGAGAAGATCTCGATGATCTCGAACCAGCTCAAGGCCTATGACTTCGTCTTCACTGCAGGCCAAGCCGCCAGAGAGCGGATCGAGCAGACCCTCTATGGAATGAGCGACGACCGCATGCTTGACGTGGGACGGCCGCAGCTCGACCAACCGCGCACCGTTCCTCCGGCCTGGGAGCAGTTCAAGCGTGCTCACCCTGACGGGAAGGTCGCGTTCTACGCCCCGACATGGGAGGGCGATTCCCCTGCAATGTCGTACGGAACCATCGCCTTCAACGGGGAAGCCATTGTCACCGCGCTGCTCGGGGCCGGGTATCGAGTAATCTTCCGCCCCCATCCACGAACTGGGGTCATGAGGCAGGATTTTGAGAAGGCTTTGGAAGCGGTGACGGAGATCATCGAGTCTGATCCGCGGGGGTTCCTGGACGAGAGTCCTGATGTCTCCTGGCAGTTCGACGAGGCTGATATCGCTGTTGTCGAGATGACGGCAGTGGCCTTCGACTGGCTCGCATCGGGAAAGCCGCTGGTCATGGTTCGGCCACATGACCCGGACGCAGAAGTGCTCGAAGGTGGCCTCCTCGATCGGTGCCCCACCTTGGAGCCGTATGGGCGCGTCGACATAGTGAATCTCATCGACGAGGCGCTCTCCCGACGGAATCCGGTCGAGTCCCTGGCGGACTTCTATCTGGGCGACACCTCAATGGGCGCGCAGACCGCACGCTTCATTCGCTCGAGCGAACATGTGATCGAGCGGCGGACCGAGGAGCACCGCCTGAAATGCGGCGGGTGAAGCGGGTTACATTTTCTTAACCTGAAATTACAGAATGGTAAAGTATCGCAGGACAATTTCTGCGGCCCACCCGGTGGGCACTGATCACTGGACGGATTCTGCAATGCGACGAGTCATCACATACGGGACTTTCGATCTGCTCCATTACGGGCATATTCGACTGCTCCAGCGATGCAAAGAACAGGGCGACTACTTGGTGGTCGCCCTCTCGAGCGACGAATTCAATGCGGGCAAAGGCAAGAAGTCTTACTTCTCCTACGAAGAACGCAAGCACATGCTCGAGGCGATCCGCTACGTCGATCTCGTCATCCCCGAAGACAACTGGGAGCAGAAGGCGACCGACGTCGATAAATACCACATCGACACATTCGTCATGGGCGATGATTGGGAAGGGGAATTCGACTTCCTCAAGGACAAGTGCCAAGTCGTCTACCTGCCTCGCACTCCCGAGATCTCGACCACTCGCATCAAGACAGAGCTGGGTAAGTCCTGACTGTACCGGCGTGAGCTTCGCGCTATCGTGGCTGAATACCACCCATAGATCAGAGAGGAACGGACGTGCCCGAAAAGTCTTCGGCGAAACACCCGACATTGTCGGAGCTTCGGGCCAAGGCACAGCCGATCGAGGTCCGCAGTCGAAAGAACGCCGAGCACTGGTCGGCTCAGCTCTATCTGCGTCATATCTCGATCTATTTCACGATGCTGCTCGTCCGCACGAAGATCAGTGCCAATGGAGTCACCGGTCTGATGATCCTGGCGGGCTGGTGCATCGCCGGCAGCCTTCTGATTCCCGGGATCTGGGGTGCGATTCTCGCAGTGTTCTTCTCTCAGGTGCAGATGTACATCGACTGCTGCGATGGTGAGGTTGCGCGGTGGAGAGGAACCAGCGGGGCGAAGGGGGTCTTCCTCGACAAGGTCGGTCATTACACCACCGAAGGCCTGGTTGCAGCAGCGCTGGGAGTGAGGGCTGTGGGGGAGTGGAGCAACCTGATCGATGATCCGGCCGGGTCCTATCCGCTTCTGCTGGCCGGAACGGCCTTGGCCGCCTTGGTTCTTCTCAATAAGGCACTCAACGACATGGTCCATGTGTCACGAGCGTTCAATGGACTCGACAAGCTCGCGGATTCCAAGGAAGCCACCGAGCTCAACCCAGGAGCGATCGCCACACTCAAACGGATCGCACGATTCGTTCCCTTCCAGCGAATCTTCCACTCCGTCGAGATGTCGCTGATGGCGCTGCTGTCGAGCATCGTCACCGCAATTGCGGTCCCAGCGGGGGCTGAGCCACTGGTCGGAGAGCGCTGGCTCGTCCTCGTGATGGCGCCCCTCTGCTTGCTGTCCGTGATCGGACATTTCATGTCGATCATGGCCTCAAGGAGGTTGTCATGAACGACCGCAGATACACTTTCGGAGTCGTCGTCCTCAGCCAAGGAAAGCGGCTGGAGGAGCTCAACCGCGGATTCGAATCTCTTCTGGTACAGAAGGGTGTCGAGCTCGACATCGTCTGTGTCGGCAACGGCTGGGAGCCGGAAGGCATCCCCGAGCAGGTCAAGAAGCTGGGGCTTCCAGAGAACCTTGGAATTCCCGCTGGGCGCAACGCTGGGGTCCCTCATGTCACCGGTGAGTTTTTGTTCTTCCTCGATGATGATGCATGGCTGCCCGACGACACGACGCTTATGCGCATGGCGCAGCTGATGCGAACCAAACCCAAGATCGGTCTGGTCCAACCACGAGTTGAAGAACCCGGTGGACCGGACGCGCCCAAACGGTGGATCCCACGGCTGAAGAAGGGTACGGCCGATCATTCGTCGAACGTGTTCTCCGTGTGGGAGGGCGCTGTTTGCCTGCAGCGACGGGCCTTCGACGAGTGCGGCGGCTGGCCGGCTCCCTTCTGGTACGCCCACGAGGGAATCGAGCTCGCCTGGCGGGTCTGGGACGCGGGCTACATCGTCTGGTACATGGGCGACCTCGCAGTCGCTCATCCCGTGATCGACCCCAGAAGACACGACGAATACTTCTACATGAACGCCAGGAACCGCGTCTGGTTGGCCAGGCGGAATCTGCCCTGGCCATTCAGCTGGGCGTATGTCGGTTCGTGGACACTGGTCCAGTGCCTCAGATGGGCCAATAGGCCGCATCAGTTCAAAGCCTGGATGGAAGGGTGGCGTGCCGGTTGGCGACTTGACCCATGGGGCCAGAACGAGGACCGTCGGAAACTGTCCGGACGAGGGGTCCTGCGGATGTCACGACATGGCCGCCCTCCGATCGTATGAGCACGAGCAGCACCGAACTCCTGCGGTGAGCAGTGACAGGGACCACAGTCGGGTCCGAGCCAACCGACTGAGAAATCGAGTGGAGCCGATTCATGCAGTCTTCAGCCCCCGTCGCTTCGAACTCTCCCCACAGGAACGCCGCACCCAAGCCTTCCGCTTTCCGTGCGGATATTCAGGGTCTGCGAGCCCTGGCGGTGGGAATCGTCCTCCTCTACCACCTGTGGCCGGACCGATTCCACGGTGGATTCACCGGCGTCGACGTCTTCTTCGTCATCTCGGGCTTCCTCATCACCAGCCACCTCATCAACACCCCGCCACGGAGCTGGACAGACGTGGCGAAGTTCTGGGCGCGAAGGATACGCCGACTGCTCCCGGCGTCCCTGCTCGTGCTCTTCGTCGTCGGCGTAGCCACCTACCTCACAGCGCCTCAGTCGATATGGGCCGATACCGGGCGACAGATCCTGACCGCCGGACTCTATGTGGTCAACTGGGACTTCGCGATCTCCAGCGTCGACTATCTGGCGGCAGACAACGCGCCTTCTCCGGTGCAGCACTTCTGGTCGCTGTCGGTCGAAGAGCAGTTCTACTTCGTCTGGCCGATGATCATCGGCCTGGCGTTCCTCCTCGGTATGAAATTCGGTCGATCCAAACGGATCGTCGGTTTCACCATCCTCGGTGTCTTCCTCGCGTCCTTCGTCTTCTCCGTGTGGTACACGACCGTCGAGCCCGCGATGGCCTATTTCGTCACCCCGACTCGGATGTGGGAGCTGGCAGCCGGCGGACTCGTTGCAGTCTTCGTCATCTATATCCGTCCCGATCGCGTGCCGTTCAGTTCGCTGCTCGGATGGATCGGGCTGGCAGGGATCGTCGCGGGAACATTCCTCATCCGCGCAGACATGCCCTTCCCCGGGTACATCGCGGCCGTCCCAGTCGCCTCGACGGCTCTCGTCATCCTTGCCGACTCCCGTGGACGCGCGTCCGTACTGCCTCTGCTGTCGCTGAAGCCAGTGCGCTTCCTGGGTGATATCTCCTACTCCGTCTATCTCTGGCACTGGCCGCTCATCGTTCTCGTGCCCTATCTGTCAGCGAAGATGGGGGCGTCGGAGACCCTCGGTTTCGTTGCTAAGACAGCGATTGTCATCCTCTCGATCCTGGCTGCGTGGGCCTCGACGACCTGGGTCGAGAATCGGTTCCGCAAAGCCTCGCTCCTGGGCGGGCTGAAGAGAACGTTCGGCTTCGCTGCACTCGCCATGGCCCTCGTTGCCGCTCTCGGACTGAGCCAGATGGTCGTTGCCAACAGGATCGTCGAACACAATGAGGACAAGCTCCAATCGGCGCTGGAGGACCCGGACTCGTGCCTCGGTGCCGCGTCACTGCTTCCCAGTGCGAAGGACAATCCGAACTGCGAAGACATGGACTCATTGCAGATGGAGCCGGCCGCTGCCAAGAACGACAAATCAGAAGCGTATGCCGATGGCTGCTGGGCAAGCGCACCGTATCGTGACAGGCCCGAATGCACCTACGGCGACGGTTCGAAGCATGTGGCTCTCGTCGGCAATTCGCACGCAGGTCATTGGCTGCCGACTCTGGAACGATTGGCCGAGAAGAACGATTGGACCATCACGACGTTCTTGGCATCGAACTGCAGCATTTCGACATTGCCGCAGGAGCTGTCGACTCCGGGCGAGATCAAAGGATGCCAGGACTACGCGGACTGGGTCGTCGAGCGGACGACTCAGGGCGGCTTCGATGCAGTGATCACCTCCGAGCGCCAGTCCACACCGCTGCAAGGCATGGGCTGGGACGAGACGGAGGAGAAAGCGCCCGAAGGGCACCGCGACATTCTGCAGAGCTGGATCGACGCGAAGTTGGATGTCGTGGTCGTCAGGGACACTCCGTATCCGGGCGAGGAGGACATCAACGTTCCGGACTGTGTGGCCAAACATGAAGATGATGTCGAAGAGTGCTCCGGGACTCCGGAATCATGGCATTGGATGGATCCTCTCGCGGCATCGGCACGAACGTTCGACTCGAAGCGACTGTCCGTCGTGTATCCACAGGACTGGTTCTGCCCGGAAGGCCGCTGTGAACCAGTCATCGGCGGAGTCGTCACGTACTTCGACACAGCTCACATCACAGCTACCTATGCCAAGACTCTTGCGCCGCAGTTCGATGCCAGTCTGAACCGCACTGGATTGTCGACCTTCGACTGAGCCGGCAGTTCATCGAACTGACAGTCAAGTCGGATACTGTGACCCGTGACCGAGCCCGAGACCGAAAGCTCACCGAAACTTCTGCAAAGGACGAGACGAGTGACCGATAGCCGAAACACCGCCGACCGGTACATCAGCAAGGGAAGAGAGCTGATCAAGCCCGTTGTCCACGGAGTCGCTCGCCGTGCGCTCCCAGTGGTCGAACGCGCATCCGGGACAAAATACGTGCGTGAGCGTGCTGCCGGCGGCAAGGGAGCAGGGAAGGCGACCGGAGCTTCGAAGAAGATCGCGGCAACCACCGCTCGCTCGTATCGCAAACTCGCCAGCGGTCTCAAAGGCAGGACTGCCGAGGACATCGACGGTTGGACCGTGGCACCGTCTGTGAGAGAGGTCGACGCGAAGACACGACAGCTGACGCGGCTCAAAGCGCACGCGGTCCTGTCTGAGTCCCTGGCCCAGGGTGCGTCGTTCGGCACAGCAATCATCGAGTCGGGCAGAGTTCTCCTCGCTGAGGGTCTCCACGCGGAGGCAGTGTCCATCGGACTGAACCTCCGCAGCGAGCCGGCCCACGAAGAGGTCGGCAGAGTGCTGCTGGGAATGGCCTATCAGCGCTCATCGGATCCGGAAGTGGCATGGGCGGAATTCGAACGGATCAACGATAGGGAACTCATCGTCTCGGCGGCTGCAGAGTACTATCCGACGGCTATCGACTTTCTCGGCCGCGAGGCTCTGCCGCTCGTAGAGAGCTCGAACGAGAGGGGAGAGACGAAACGGTGGAGCTCCAAGGCTGTGCTGCGCACCGCTGAGTCGGCCTTCTGCATCGGTGCGTTCGACCATGTTCGCACGCTTGTCGAGTCTCGACTCGAACAGGATTCGGAATCGCTGGATCCTGCAGTTCGCTATGAACTCACGCGCATGGTCGACTGGCTCCCTGGCGGAAAGCACTTGGAACCTCTTCCGACGACAGCAGGCAAGCGCAACTTCGGCGTGCTCAGCTACGATCAGCCGGGCATTCGTTCCCGCAATATCGGCGACTACATTCAGACGATCGCCTCGATCGGGCACCTGCTCCGCTACGAGAACCTCAGCTTCTCCGGCGACCAAGGGCTGACCGGACTCTTCGCGAAACTTCGCCAGTCGGTCAAAGAGGAAAGGAAGTACGCGGGACCGGAAGCCGAACTCAACCTGGTCGAGGTGTACCGCGACGGCAATGTCTATCAGGATATCCCCGAAGACACGTGGTATATCGCTTTCGGCTGGTACATGCACGACATCTTCGGGAAGTCGTTCAATATTCCCTTCCACCCGAACCTTCGCCCGATTCTGCTGTCGGTCTTCGTCCGCTACCCGGAGATGCTGACACCCGACGCCATCTCGTATCTGAAGAAATACGGTCCGGTCGGCTGCCGTGACTGGCAGTCAGTCGCCGTCCTGCGCGCTGTGGGAGTTCCGGCGTTCTTCTCCGGGTGCCTGACGACAACGGTCGATACGCTCTTCCCCGCGCCTGCGACCGATCATCGCAGCGGCACTCTGAGAGTCGATTGGCTGAAGGGCGGCAAGGGCCCGAAGAAGAAACAGACCGTCACGGCGATCCGGGACAAGTCGTTCCCGGAAAACCTCGAACTGGCCCGCAATTGGGTCGCGGACTATGCCTACAAGTACAAACAGGTCCTCACCTCTCGCCTGCATGCCAACCTGCCTGCACGCTCGGTGGGAGCCGAGGTCGATTTCGAGCCGAAGAATAAGTCAGATTCCCGCTTCGGCGGACTGATCGGAATCAACGAACACGAATTCGACGACATCCGCGAGGGCATCCTCGACAAGCTGTCCGTGCTGATCCCGCTCATCGCGACAGGAGCGCCCGAAGACGAGATCTACGCGAAGTGGGCGGAGATCACTGCGGATGACATGGCTGTTGCTGATGAGTATCTTGCTTCTGCACACTTGCCTGTTGCCGACAGCACAGCCATTGCTGCAGCAGTCAGCGACGTCGAACGCCCGGTTCCCGAGCAGGACCTCACCGACATCTTCATGACGGTCGACACCGGCGAGCAGCTTCTGGTCTCGACCACGCTGAAGAGCATCGACGCTCACACCTCACAGCCGTATCGAGTGTGGCTGCCGTCCGGTGTCTTGGACCTCGGGCAAGTCGACGAACTCCAGTCACTCCTGTCCAACGGTTCGATGCACATTCTCGCACCTGTGTCCTTTGACGGCATCGCAAACACGAACGACCTGGTACAGGCTCTGCTGCCGGAGCTGTTCCCCGACCACGAGCGACTGGTCGTCGTCCCGGCCAGCGCAGAGGTGTCGGCCGATGTCACCGAACTCTCGGCCATCGGCCTCGGCGATGCTCTTGTCGCTGCCAAGCACGATGTCAGGAAGAACCGTTCGAGTGGACTCACCCTGATGAGACGGATAGCCAGCTCATTCGGAGATGACCACGTCGGCGCTCTCAAATTCGTCTTCGCCAGCCACTCCGGCATGAGCGAAGACTTCACCCCATTCGATCCGCAGATCATGGTGCTCAACCCGAACGAACTTCGCCACGATGGCACAGCAGAGCGCGTCGTCGGTCTGCTGGCAGACACCGATATCAGCTACGTTGATGCACTCCAGATCGCAGTCGGCGGACGGTACCGTGACCTCGACAGCGAATGGAACGTTCGCGCAAACTGGGAGACCTCCGACAACCCCAAGATCGTCAACTGGAGTCGCCAGACTCGTCATTACGGTCAGATGGCGTTGAACCGGTGAACCCGTTTCCAGCGCTATCACCGCACACCGCAGCTGAGGAAGGGCAACAACTGTGAGTCTGCTTGGTCGACGTTCCCATGTCGTCACCGATACCCATCGCTCTTCAGACGAATCCGAGTCTCCGCTGGGTACCGACGAAGTGCATGTGTACAACGTCCTATGGGGCATTCCCGAGTCCATGGGAGGGATGACGACGGCTGCCCTGAGGCGGATACGCAGCTTTCAGACGTACGGTCGACCACTGTCTCAGACCGTGCTGACGTTCAGCCCCCGGATGGACCCAGACGAGATTCGGACTCGACTGGTCGCTCAGGGAAAGATGCGAGATGACGTCGAGCTGGTCAACATCTGGCAGGATCTGCGAAGTCGAACCGACTCAGAGCTGGAGGCGTTGGCGGGGGAACCGCTGTGTGCCCCGGTGCCTGAAGAAGACGGCGAAGTCGAGAACATCACCGCGTTCTATGACGTGTTCCGCAGCTCGCGCACCGGCACGGTCATTCGCCGCAACTACAGGCGAGCCGATGGGAGCTTGCTGCTCACGGACATACGAGACCCGAAATTGGGAACCCGCTTCGTCCTCCATTCTCCTTCAGGAACACCTATGACGGAGTGGAGACGTCCACGAGATTTCTATAATGCCTGGATCTCGGCCTTCGTGACGAAGGAACCCGCTGTGGTCATCGTCGATGACAAGAAAGTCAGCGAGTTCATCCATGAAATCTCGGATCGCCATTTCGGACTCATCCTGTTTCTCCACGGGACTCACCTTCGTCATCCGTGGAACGGGAATCATGGGCAGGTCCTGCCGCGCAGAGTGGAGACGATGCGGAATTTCGACCGCTTCGACATCGTCGGAGTCCAGACCGAACAGCAAGCCGACGCCATCAGAGCCATGGGTCGGTCAGGAGACAACATCAGGCTGCTGACGGGAGAGCTGCCCGCGGGGTCGATCCTGTCGGAGTCACCGATCCAGCGGCCGGTGCACAGGGCTGTAATAATTGCCAACCTCATCGAACTCAAACGTGTCGACCATCCGATCCGTGCAGTGGCGAAACTGCGGGACCGTGGAATCGATGTTTCGCTGACCGTCCTCGGGGAAGGCCCGGAGAGAAGGAAGCTGGAGAAGCTCATCGACGTGCTTGATGTCGGGGACCGGGTTGAGCTGCCTGGTTATGTCACTGATGTGCAGGAAAGGTTGAAGTCCGCCTCATTCTGCATGCTGACGAGCACGAGCGAGGGCCTTCCTTTGTCGTTGATGGAGTCCATGGGAGCTGGTTGCGTCCCCATCGTGTACGACATCACCTATGGCCCCAGGGATCTGATCGAGCAGGGAGTGAACGGTTTCATCACGCCATGGGGTGACATCGACGCGTTGGCGGACCAGATCGAGGCCTTTCTCTGCCGGAATCAGGAGACCGTCGACGCGATGCGCAGGTCCGCGATGAAGACAGTCGAACGCTACCTTCCCGAAGCCGGCTACGAACGGTGGAAGACTGTCCTCGAGGAATTGCGTCCCTCGAAGGAGCACGATGATCGAAACGGAGAGCCGGTTCAACCGGTTGAGGCGAGGAAGATCAAGTGTGAAGCGATATCGTGCGGAACCCGAATCGAGGTTGAGCTTGATCAGGTTGATCCGTCGATCGCCGAGACCCTGGAATTGGTCGTAGCGGCACGCAGTCTCAACACCTTCTTCATCTGTCGAAACCATCGGATGGTGAGCCGCAGACTGGGCCGCAGGATCGCCCTGTCTTTCAACGTGGACGATGAGAAGTTCTCTGAGTCGAGCAAAGAGACTTTCGACGTCTACTTGCGGAGGCCACACGATCTGTGGACGTCGAAACGGAGACTCCGCGCGCCGAACAGGTATCGGCCTGAAGAGGTGGGGGAATGGCAGTGGTATTCCACGAAGCACGGAAATCTCTCCGTACGACCCCGGTTGTGAACGGGAGTTTCGACGACATTCCAGCACGGGGTATAAAACGCGAAGGGCTGAGGCTATTCCTCGCTGGATTCAGCGTTGGTGCTCTCGGAATGAAAACTCTCCAACGCGACAGTGCGATCGGAGATCAGTCTGGAGATCGCGTCTTTGAATAGTTCACTCGAGGTGCCCTTTTCGCCCTCACCGAAGTAGTGCCGTCGGAGTTCGTGTCTGGCTTCGGCTGCGGGATCGGTGAGGAGCATCTCTTTGAGCATCGGCTCCACATCGCCGATCGTTGTTTCGTCGATGATGGGAGTCGCGCGACTGATCGGTGCTTCGGCATTCAGCCGTGGCGTGTCGTTTCGGCGGTCCGTCAGCGCCAGCGGCTTGTTCGGCTGGAGATAGAGGAAGTCGAGCCCGACACTGGAGATGTCAGTGATGAGAACATCGACGGTGTCGAACATGGCGAGGATGTTCCCCTGCATGAGCACTTGATGCTGCAGAGATTCGTCACCGATGGACTCGTTGGCCTCCGCGATGAGTCCGAGGATTCTCGTATTCGCTTCTGACATCGCAGGATCTTTGGAGGACTCGACACGGGGGTGAGGTTTGTAGATCAGCCTAGCCCCCGGGACCCGGAGGGCAGCTTCGACGATCTGTGGTCCGAAGAGGTCTACTGACGTGTAGTTGTTCGACTCGTTCTCGCCTTCCCACGTAGGCGCGTACATGATCGTGTGTGCCGCCGAAGGTTCGAGTTCCAACGGCGTATCAACGTCCAATTGCGGCCGTCCGATCTTGACCAGCGCGTCCTCATTGAAATCGATTATTGCTCTGCGATGCCGTTCGACGGCAGCGTCGCCGGCAACGAATACCTTGTCGTAGGATTTGGCCTGGTTCGAGACCATACTCAGCTTGTCAGACTCACCATGATTGACATGAACATGAACCATCGGAGCAAAGCTGAGCGATTGGAAATTGGTCATCCCGTTATTCACATACAACGCTACCTTGAAATCGTTCGCGTGGTAGAAAGTCTGGAGCGCATCGAACTTCCGTTTGAGGACGAGAGGCAGACTCGTCATCTCCCTGGCCAGATTCAAAGCCGAGACCTTCCGCAGAACCACAACCACTCGGTGCTTGCGGTGAAGGTCTTCGAGGACTGGAATCCACTGGGCGAGTTGGTAGAACTTCGGGCCGCGGTCGCCGAAGTAGACCACGACTTCAGCTTTGACGTACCTGCCATCGAACTCATCTTCCAGTTGATTCCATCGCTCAGTGCCGCGGATCCACTCGCTTGTGCGTTTCCAAGCTCGTGACTGAACTGCGTTTCGAGCGACTGATCGGACGGGGTTCTTCACAGTTCGAACTCCTCGTAGTCTGGTCTGGGGTGTGGGGAGCAACAAGGGAGCGTTGCTGGCTCTGCCAAAGACCGAGGCAGAATATCTCCTCACGGTCGGTGGCGAGAGCATGACGACAGTCACTCTCTGTTGACGGTGCACTGTGTCGCGAAGTTTACGGGGCACGTGAACCAACTGCTAGGCTACCAACGTTAACCGTACGTGAATGAAACCATGTCGACTGTCTACCGACTGGTAAGGGGACTCTGTGATAGATGAGCTGACAATTGAAAGAATCTCGTGGGAACGTGTGATTCTGACTTTTGTCGTCAGTTTTCCCGGCGATGCCCCTGAGTCGTTCTTCCTGACACCCAACTCGCGGCCGTACGAAGTCGAGCTTCCGGTTCGATCGGAGCCGCTGGGCGAGGGACGTTACCGATTGACGATCAACGTCACTCAGTTCAACCGTCGCGCTCAAGTGCCCAACGGAACCTATTTCCTCATTGCGCGGCGGGACGAAGAAGTCTATCCGGCCTCCTATCCGTTGAGGCGAGCAGAAGAGCTCGGTGAGGCGTCGAGAGCATTTGTCTACAACAAGAACTTCTCTGCCTACACAGTGACATTCGGTGTTTCCGACGACGAAGCGGCACCGTACTTCCTGATGCGCACCTACTCCTTCGGCCGCTCCGGGAAAAAGCCTTCGTCCACGATTGCGCGCTTGAAGTCCAAAGCTCGCAAGAAGTGGAAGAACACGAAACGGAAAGCGCTGCGAAGCGTATTCGCCGTTTCAGCTTTCAGGCGGCCCGCGGACGGAAGCAACATTCTGTTCGCGTCTGAAGCTCGGCCGAACATGCAGGGCAACCTCAAAGCCGTTCACGACCGTATGCTCGAGCGCGGACTCGACTCCCAGTTCAACTTCGGCTATTCGTTCCGAACCGGGCGCACCAGCAGCCGGCAGAGTGCCTTCGCTCTCGCATGGGAGATGGGCAAAGCGAATACCATCCTCATCGACGACTACTTCGCCATCCTCAGAGACCTGGGCAACCGAGACGAGCAGAAGATCATTCAGCTCTGGCACGCCGGCAGCGGGTTCAAATCCGTCGGTTACAGTCGCTTCGGACAGTACGGATCACCCAACCTGCGGAATGCCCATCGTCTGTACTCATATGCGATCTGCGGCTCTCAACATCTGCGTGATGTCTACAGCGAAGCCTTCGGGATCGAACGAGAGTCTGTGATCGCGACCGGCCTTCCCCGGATCGACGGGTTCCTTCGCGAAGGACGAGCCGAGGAAGTTCTCGTTGATTTCGAGAAGGAATTCCCCGCCGCCGAAGGCAAGCGAAAGATCCTCTTTGCTCCGACGTTCCGTGGCCGTGGCTCGGGGGACGCCCACTACGACTACGACCAGATCGATTTCCGTGAACTCTACGAGGCGTGTGGCGAAGACTCGGTCGTGCTCTTCCGCCAGCACCACTTCGTTCCGGAACCCGCGCCCATCCCTGAGGAGTTCAACGACCGTCTGATCGACGTGGCCTCCTACCCGGATACCAATGATCTGATGCTGATCTCCGATGTGCTCATCACTGACTACTCTTCAGTGATCTATGAGTACTCATTGCTAGAGCGGCCGATGATCTTCTTCGCTTACGATCTCGATACGTACTCTGCGACCCGCGGAATGCACAAAGACTATCGCGAGGCTGCGCCTGGCAACATTGCAACCACCTTTGACGAACTCGTAGAGCTCATTCGCATGCCCGAACTGAGCAATGAGATGACGAAGGAATTCGTCAAGGAGAACTTCGACTACGTCGACACGCACAATTCCGATCGGGTGATTGATTCGCTGATCCTCAGTGAACCAGCCGATGACCCGGACCCGGCTGCCGGCGATGGTGAGGACGAGATCTCAGACCGTGTCGGTGAAGAGGACCCTGGGGCGCCCGGGCCGGAAGAACAACTGAACGAACCGACAGAGAACGACACCTTCGGCAGCTATAAGGCTGAGGAAGAAGACGAGGAGAACCAATGGCAAACATCGCAGTAGTCTTCGCTGGCGGCGTGGGGGCGCGAATGGCGCACAGTTCTCGTCCTAAGCAGTTTTTGGAGATCCACGGCCGACCGGTCATTGTTCATACTCTCGATATCTTCCAGCAGCATCCGGACATCGATGGGATCGCGGTGGCTATTCTCCCCGAGTTCCGAGAGCACCTGGAACGCCTGATCAAGCGTTATGAGCTCGATAAAGTGAAGTGGATCGTCGATGGCGGCTCCACCGGTCAGGAATCACGGCACAATGCTCTCAAGGTCGTGGCCGAACACAACGACCCGGACAGTATCGTGCTCATCCACGATGGTGTGCGCCCACTCATCGACGCCGACCTCATCTCGCGCAATATCGACAGCGCCCGTGAATACGGATCCGCAATCACCTGCACCAAGATGACCGAAACCGTGGTCGTCGAAGAGGGCGAAGGCATCAAAGAGGTCATTCCGCGTGACCCGTTGTGGACGGCTCAAGCTCCCCAAACGTTCCCACTCAAGGATGTCCTCGCTGGCTACGATCGCGCAGTCGCAGAGGGTGAGCATGATTCGATCGACACTTGCACACTGATGAATGGGTTCGGGTATCCTGTGCACCGAGTCGAGGGTCCGCGAACGAACATCAAGATCACCACAGCTTCGGACTACTATGTCTGTCGGACTTTCCTGACCCTCATCGAGGATCGAGAGGCCTTCGGAAGTGAGTGATACGCAGGTGACACCAACGGAGTCAGTGGCAACGGACATCGTGTTGTTCGATTCCCCTGTATTCAAGGAAGACGTCGCAGCGATCGCCGACGCTGATCTGAGCTGGGACCGGTATCGCGATTCGCAGATCCTGGTCACCGGCGCATCGGGCATGATTCCGATGTATATCCTTGGGACGCTTCTCGCTGCCAACGACAGATACGACCTCGGTCTGCATGTAACCGGTATGGTTCGGAATGTGAAGAAGGCTGAGAAGCGTTTGGGGACTGCACTTCAGCGGTCTGACTTCACGCTCATGGAAGGCGACGTGATCGAGCGTCACACCTTCGAACGGGGCTTCTCGACCGTTTTCCATGGTGCGTCGCCTGCACGGCCGTCCCTGCATAAGAGCTCGCCGACGACGACTCTGAAGGCCAACACTCTTGGCACGATCAACCTGCTCGACGCACTCGTCGACGCGGGCGGCAGTTCCTTCGTTCTGCTCTCGTCCTCTGAGGTCTACGGATCTGTCGAAGGCACAGATCTCATCGGAGAAGACGCTGAGGGCACATTGCAGCATTTCGCGCCGAGGGCCAGCTACTCCGAGGGCAAACGGATCGCTGAAACCGCGCTGGCGGCCTATGCCGCCGAGTACGGTATCAATGCACTCACCCTTCGCTTTGGGCACATCTATGGCCCGGGAATGGCCCTGGACGACGGTCGAGTACAGGCGGACTTCCTGGCAGATGTCGTTCGTGGCCGGAATATCCACATGATGAGCGCTGGTGCCGCCAGTCGGACCTACACCTATGTCGCTGATGCTGTGCTCGGGCTCTTCTTCGCGCATCTGCGAGGAACCGAACAGGTGTATAACGTGGCTGACAACGCTGGCAACGTCAGCATTCGTGAACTCGCTGAGACGTTTGTGGCAGCCCGCCCGGCGAAAAACCTGTCCTTGGACTTCGCCAACCCCGAGGACGACCGTTCCTATTCGCCTGTCGCCTCACTGGGGTTGGATTCCAGCCGTCTCACCGAACTCGGTTGGACTGCAGGAACGAATCTTGCGGACGGTGTGTCGAGAACCGTTCGGACATTCGAAGAGGGCCCCCTCATCGCTTCCTAAGAGGGTCGGCGCCACGCCAGCATCTACTCGGCATTCATGCCACAATCGAAATTGGCGATGTTCGCCGAACTGATGAGGAGACTTGAAACCCTATGAGCCCCCTGCGAATCCTTCTTCTGACGAACAGAGACTCGGACAATGTCGGCGATCAGATCATTGAAGCGACCGTCATCTCAATCATCAAAGGTGTGATGAAGAATCTTGATTTCGGTCCAGACGACTTCGTCATCTCCAGTCGAGCGGCGGGGATCATCTCAAGGAAGTACATGGCGACGCAGGACCCAGAGCTGCTGACCGGAGCTCGTGAGGCGATTGCCAAGTCAGACCTCATCATTTTCGGTGGGGCTCCGCTCTTCAACTATGCCTATCAGAACTTCTACCGCCG
Organism: Brevibacterium sp. SMBL_HHYL_HB1; assembly: GCF_018208375.1. NCBI lineage: Bacteria > Bacillati > Actinomycetota > Actinomycetes > Micrococcales > Brevibacteriaceae > Brevibacterium > Brevibacterium sp. SMBL_HHYL_HB1. The sequence goes on from NZ_CP062936.1 coordinate 349,159, forward strand.
GACGATCGTCACTCTCGAACTGGCGCAGGAATATGACGTGCCAGTGATCTTCTCAAGCATCGGTGTAGAGAAATTCGATGCCACGAACAAGAAGAGTCAGGCCCTCAAAAAGGCACTCGAACTGCCGGTGGTCAAACAGATCACGACTCGTGATGACATCGAGTCACTGCGCAAATACGCAGAGGGCACAGACGTTCCAGTATCCCACGTCGCGGACCCGGCAGTGTTGGCCGACATCGTCTACCGGAAGAAGCCGGAACCTCCGGCAGCGCCGAAGCCTGTGCCATCGATTCCAGTCCGTGCGAAGCGGAAGCTCAAACGCATAGTCAAACGTGTCATCGCGAAGTCGAACTCGTCGACTGTAACGAGCCAGGCAACCGCGGCCAATAAACCTGCCCCGGCGAAGACGACTCCTGCGGAGGCGAAGGCACCGCGGGTCGGTCTGGTCGTTACTCGAGCGGGAATCTTCGCCGATAACGGTATAGATTTCACCGAAGATGACCAGCGGAAGTTCTGGCTCGAGACGATCGCGGCTTTGGAAGAGAAGGGGTACGACTACCGACTCTTCACGACCGGGCACTTCTCCGACGAAGTATTCCTGGACAGTCTCGTCAAGGACTCAGGCGTTCCGGCTAAGAAGGCCGCAGTGACCGTGAATTCGCCGGATGAGCTGATCAGAGAGCTCAGAGGCTGCACAGGGGTCATCGCCTATCGACTTCACGCCAGCATCACCTCGTTCGCACTAGGCATCCCCTCAATCGGGCTGTCGTGGAACTTCAAGGTGCCGTATTTCTACGAATCTATAGGGTACGGCCATCGTGCACTCAGTCCCGATAAGTGGAGAGCTGAAGAGGTCGTTCCCGCCATCGAACAAGCGATGCACGACGGCGTCGAGAAGGACCGCGAATTCCTCAAGTCCGTCTACGACACGCTGTTCACGGGTATTCGTGGGGTTCTGGCTCCGGACAGCACCGCAACCCCGTACACACTGGACCAGCTGTGGGATGGGATGCCGCGGCAATTGGCGACCGGTCCCAAAGGCTACCGAGAAAAGGTGAACCGAAAACTGCGTCGCACCTACGAGAACTACCAGAAGCTGTCCGACAAAGCACAGGCGCAGAACTGACCCCGCAGACCGAAGAAAGATCTTGACATGGCACCGACTGAAGTACTTCTGCTGACAAATCGAGACTCCGACAACATCGGAGATCAGATCATCGAAGCCTCGGTCATCAGCCTCATCAAGGCCGCAGCTGGCAATCTGGGGTTGGGGCCCGGCGATCTGAAGATCAGGAGTCGGGCGGCAAGCCTGATCAGCAGGAAATACATGAGTACTCGTGACGAGTCGTTGCTTGAACCTGCTAGACGCGCAATATCTCGAGCCGACGTCGTCATCTTCGGTGGCGCTCCGCTCTTCAATTATCGATACCAAAGCTTCTATCTGCGCACAATCAGAACTATTGAGCTTGCTCATGAATACGGTGTTCCCGTGCTCTTCTCGAGCATCGGGGTGGAGCCATACTCGAAAACAGACGATCGGTCCCAGAAACTGAAGGAAGCTCTCGCTCTGCCCGTGGTTCGTCAGATCACAACCCGTGATGACATCGACTCGACGCGAAAGTATGTTGAGGGCACAGACATACCTACGGCTCTGGTTGCAGATCCCGCAGTGTTCGCCGATTCTGTCTTTGGCATCGAGTCACGGTCAGAGTCTGCGAATACCAAATCCCCTTCGCGTTGCATCGGGCTTGTCGTCACCAGGGCGGGGATTTTCAAAGACAACGGAATTGCCTTCAGCGAAGCCGATCAGCGCAACTTCTGGCTCGACATCATCTCTCAATTGGAGGCTCGAGGTGATGACTACCGAATCTTCACCACAGGACACTTCTCCGACGAGATGTTCCTCGACTCGCTAGTTCGGCATCATGGCGTTTCGAACAAGAAAGCCGCCGTCACGTTGAACTGTCCGGAAGAGCTGATTGACGAACTGAGCCGGTGCGACGGCGTGATCGCCTACCGCTTGCATGCCAGCATTACGTCCTTTGCACTCGGGATACCGTCGATCGGCCTTACCTGGAACTTCAAAGTCCCCGATTTCTACCGTTCAATAGGGTATCCGGAAAGAGCACTGTCATCACCGGACTGGGACGCGACGACAGCGATTTCCGCATTGGACCGCGCAATGAGCGAGGGCGTGTCCAAAGACGATGAATTCCTGATGTCCGTGTATCAAACGTTGGTCGAAGGTTTGCGGGGGACAGTCGCTCAGGGCTCCACCGCCGAGGCGTATTCGTTGTCGGAACTGCGGGAGCGATTGCCACGCTATTCGGGAACCAACCGGAAGCAGTACCAAGAGAAGATGCGCAGGAAATTGCGGCGCTCATATGAGTATTACCAGCAGCGAATCAGTATGGATGTAGCGAAGGCACCATCACCAGAGCCAAAGCAGTCAACGGTCAGTGAGAGGGCTGTGCGTGGATTGCAGAGACTTCGCAAGCGCCTGACTCGTTCGTAGGTTCATGCTGTCGCGGCTGATTCGCAGAGAGCTGGAATAAACGGCAACATACAGGCGCGCTCCGCCGGGAGTTCACCGGTCGCGTGGGTGGGCAGGACATCAGCTCCGCCACAGAAGTGACTGGCACAGCGAGAGAAATCGCGGCGGGACTAATGCCGGGCCTGGTTCCGGGACACCGAGGTTGTGGAACTCAGAAGACAGGTGAGAATAAACACTCAGAAGTGCGCCAGGTATTCTTGTTCGGCGACCTTGTGACGTGTGAGCCCACGTCCACAACAGGCAAAGCAGACTCTCAGTGGCGCCGTGTATCCTCCGTTGGATCAAACTTTATGGGCATGAAACTTCAAGCGGATATCTGCCGCTTTCACTACAAATAGACTCGAACCATGAAAATCGTTATCGCGGCGGCACTTGGGTCCGCCCTTATTTGTCTTGCCGGTTGCTCCGCTAGTTTCGACGACATGAGTGTCGACGAGAAGAAGGCATGGATCGACGAGAACCTCATCATGGGAGACTTTGGTGAGACAGTGCACGCTGAGAACATGGATGTCTCGGTGGTTTCAAGGCTCATCGTAATTGAGAGTGTAGAACCGGTCTGAAGCCACCGGACTCGAGCAGACACCTCGCGATGTAATGCGTGAGGTTGCGGAATCCCAGCGCGGACCCGCGTAGATGCTCGAGTCTGCCGTTGATCGCTTCAGTGGGACCGTTCGACGTTCCCGGTCGGGTGAAGAATGCGAGCACATCAGCAGCTCGACGCTTCAACGTTCGTCCTAACCGTTTGAGCTCGACAAGTTCGGGTGGCAGATTCGTTGTCAGGGCGTCGATGACCGTTTGCAAGAGTCTCTTGCCCTCTTTGCAGTCCGCGGTTCGGTAGGCGCTGACAATGTCTTGGTAGACAGCCCAGGTGACTTCGACTTCGGTGAAGTTCGGGTCAGCGAAGAGGTTCGCGATTCTTTCCTGCTGCTTGGTCGTGAGTAAGCTGCTGCCCGTGTGAAGAGTTCTTCTTGCCCGGTACAACGGGTCCTTTGCTCGTCCGCGATGGCCGGTTGTCTCCTGCTGAACTCGGCGACGTACCTCGTCGAGGGCATCACCGGCGAGTTTGACGACGTGGAAGGGGTCCATGACTTCCACAGCGTCGGGCAGCTCCTCAGCTGAGGCTGTTTTGAAGCCGGAGAATCCGTCCATCGCGACGACGTCGATGCCCTCACGCCATTCTTTCGGTCGGTCTTTCAACCATTGTTTGAACACCTGCTTCGAACGGCCAGCCACCATGTCGAGCAGACGTGCCGAGCCTGTTCCCTCGCTGATCGGGGTGAGGTCGATGATGACGGTGACGTACTTGTCACCACGCCGGGTGTGCCGCCATACATGCTCGTCGACACCAATGACGCTGACCCCGTCGAAACGGGTCGGGTCGTTGATCAACAACCGCTTACCTTCAGCGAGGACGGCGGAGTTCGCGGTGTGCCAGGACACGGCGAGTTTCGCAGCGATGACGGACACGGTGTCGTGATCGATCACGAGGGCACGCAACGCCCAGTCGAGGCCGGTTCGCGAGATCTTCGCTCGTGGTGGCGCCGCAGCTGTGGTGTCTTGACGCCAGACGCGGCCACACTCGACGCATTTGTAACGGCGGAGGCGAATGTGAAGCGTGGTTGGTCGGTGGCCGAAAGGTTCGTGGGCCAGCTGGCGGACGACGGTGTCGCGAATGATCCCGTGGCCGCCGCACCGTCGGCACCAGTCATCAGCAGTGTTTGGCTGGCATTCCAGGATGGCCTTTTGCCCGGTGATGTTTTGGCCGGTGCAGGTCAGATCGAGGGTGTCGAGTCGGCAGAATGTCGTAAGGTCAGGGGTCGAGAAAGTAGGCTTGGCCACGTCGAGGTCTTTCGGATGGACTGTGTGAGAACTTCCATCATCGGAAGACCTCGACGTCTATCCGCGCAGCGACGCGCCGTGTCCTGGAATCACCGATCTACACTCTCTTTTACGAAGAGCCGGTTTCAACCGACTCGCAGTGCTGGGAAGTCAAAGTCAAGAACACCGGGACAGTAAGGTCCATTCTTGGAAGGCAGGCTGAGCTCACACTCACCGCTGGAGGCTCGGTCGTCTCGCTGCGAGACCTTCGAACCGGCGACGATTTGAACGACAAGTTTCCGGACGATTTCTTCCCCATCCATCGAGGAGGGACATCCTCCGTGGAAGTCTGTACTACACCGGAAGCTTCTACCAAGGTCCTTGCCTTCGGCATCTTCATTGACGGCACTCCCATCTCGTTCATCTGATGAACAAAACGCCCGGCAGAGGTTCCATGGTTTCCTTGGCTACAACTTCACGGCGGGGATACTCCCGGGCCAGTTTCCGGGGATCTAAAGTCGTGGAACTTAGGTAAGAGAAGAGGAGCAGTCGATACAGGAACTGAGTACTTTCCTGTGGGCAGTTTCCTCGCAGGGATGGGCCTGCGCGTATTGAGGGCTAATCTTCCGGTCGAGTAAGGGGCGTTGGGAAGCGGAGGCTGAGGCTGCCGAATCTCGTCGGGTACACTTCCATGGGCCCAAATGGCTGAGGAGTGACGTCGCCGGCTCCTTTGACACGAAGTCTGCAAGGGTGCCCGTCGACTCTCAGATCGATCCAGAAGTCGATGTGACCATGGTCGACTGCGGCGAAGTCATTCGCATTCGCTGATGCGACGATCAGAGTTTCGCCACCGACGTGCTCCAAGCGTGCTGGAAGTCGGCCGAATCGCCCGCTCTTTCTTTCGGCCCACGACAGCAGGGCCCAGTCGGGTTCGGACGCTGCGTCTCCGCTCAGAATCACATGCAGAGTGATTTCATCGTCATCGATGTTGACGCTTGATAGGCGTGCAGCTCCGTTGACTTCGCGAGGTTGCCGTTTGTTGGAAACTGCACGCGTCAGCGCCGTTCCCCACAAACTTGTGATCGTTTCCGGAGAGAAATCTCTGACGCGCCGGACGGCTGCTTCTCGCATCTGCATCAGGTTCCTCTCGTCCATCGACTCCAGATTGCTGATGGTTCGGGTTACGGCGTCGAGATCTCCATCCGGTACGAGGAATCCGTCGACGCCGTCGGTGATGATGTCTGCGGGGCCATATTTGATGTCGTAGGCAATAGGGATACAGCCTGCCGCCATACTCTCCAGAAGAACCAGTCCCTGACCTTCGTACTCACTGGTGAGGAGAGTGAATGAAGAGTCCTCGAATCTCTGTCTTGCTCGCGAGTCGTAGCCTCTTAGCGCAATGCTGTCTGCCGTATCCAATTCTTGGATGAGCGTCTCCAAGGACTCTTGCGCCTCGTCCGCTACTCCGTAGATATCGAGCGTCGCATCTGTCCCGGATAACCTTGCTCTGTGCACAGCCGTGATGGCATGGTCGATGCGCTTGAGGTACGTGGTTCGTGCAAGCATTACTCCCTTACCTGGAGTGCGCGGTTTGATACGGCGCATCGGCTTGGCAGCCGTCATGTTCGGCAGAATCGCTGCGTTGTCCACGACATAGTTCAGATCAGTGAGGTCGGAATGCTGGGACTGAGTGAGAACGGCTAAGAGATCGAACCGATCGACGTGTCTCAGTGCCGGGGTATACGTCCACCCCAGGGTTTGGGAACGTTTTGTCGGTTCAGCGGAGTGCTTGCTGTGGATGGTCTGTACCAGGACGACGTTCTCTCGCTGATACTTGTGCAGATAGCGTGCCAGAGGCGGACCGTCGTTGATGATGATCGCACGCCTGGAGTCGATCAACCAGTCAAACCATGCAAAATAGAGCTCGTATAGTTCGTCCCATTGCGCGATCGGTCGACCTCGCGAGTCGAATATCGTAGCGCTCTTCGCCTCGTCCTCGCTGCCGAGTCGGTAGCTGTAATATCGGGAGCCGTCCTCCCGGAAGCGATCGGATCGGAGTGTCTTACCAGAGCCATCCAGCTCTTTGATCTCCTGCGAACCGTCGAACTCAGGCAATTGGGCGGCGTCGACAGTGATCGATCCAGGTGAGTGGGCCGCAATCCGTGCCAAGTCGTGAAATCCTGCTCGCTTCAGATCAGCCCACACATTGCGAATGGTCACCCTATTGCCGATTCTTCCCTCATCTCGCAACCGAGAAGTCAGAGCTTCAGGAGCGACGTTCCTCGGGGACAGGGTGAGGATTTCGACGTATCGGCGGTCGAGCTCGGCAAAAGCATCAGCTCGCTGCAGACACGCGCTCGTTCTGCCGCCGAAGTTTTCCGGGATCCCACCGATGAGTCCGTAGACCGTCGCGTCGGGCAGATACCTTTCATGCTTTGAGAACATCGTCCCTCCACTTCGTGCCCGAGCCGTAGTCGCCGAATTCAAAGAAGTCGATCGATGACTCGTGCTGCCGCATGTCCGTCATCGTTGGGAGCGTACTGCTTCGCGAATGACCGCAGTCGTTCCCGGTCTGCTCCCGTCACCGAGGAGGCTCGGTCGATTTCGTCGAACAGAGTCTCCGGCGTCGTGGTCACCGGGCCCGGCAGCTCAGTTTCGTAGTCGAGATAGAAGCCGCGCAGATTGTCCCGGTAGTTCTCGAGATCGTAGGCGAAGAAGATGATGGGGCGTTCAAGGACCGAATAGTCGAAGAAGGAAGACGAATAGTCGGTGACCAACATGTCGCTCGCCAGAAAGAGCTCGTTGATGTCAGGAAACCCGCTGACATCGATGATGTTCGTCTTCAATGCCTCCGGAATTTCGAGCTTCGTATTGATGAGGAAGTGGGTGCGCACGAGGAGAGTGACGTCGTTTCCGAAACGTTCGACGAATTGTTCCGGATCAAATGGCCATCGAAAGGCGAAACGGCCTCGTGTCGTGGGTTGATCATCGCGGAATGTCGGTGCATATAGTACAACGATGCGCTCCCGCGGGATCGAGAGACGATGGCGCACGTTGGCTCGAATCTCGTCTGTGGCCGGGCCCCGTAATACGTCGTTTCTGGGGTAGCCCAACTCATAGACTTCCCCGGTGTATCCATAAGACGACCTCATCGCCTTGGTTGCGTAGGGCGACGGAGACACCAACGCATTCCACTGCGCCGATGCTTCCTTGACCCGGTGGACATACCCAGGATCGCGCCCGTAGAAATTGTCCTGGTCGAGGAACATGCGCTTGAGCGGAGTCCCATGCCAAGTCTGGATGTACAGACCCCGGTTTCTTCGGTGAATGTAGTTGGGGAAGTTGTGATTGTTGATCCAGTACTTCGCAGTGGCGAGATACCAGAAGAACGCAGGGGAGTGCCGTTTGACGACTATTGTGTACTTGTCGGTCACGGGGAGACGCTTGTGATAGATCCATACTTTTCGGCGGGTATCGCCCTGTCTGATGAGTTCTTCGTGGATGGCACGGGGACTGTCAGCGTATTGCTTTCCCTGACCGGCCTCGAAGACGATTGTCCTCTCATCGAGAGGGGCCAGGCGCATCAGCTTGTAGAGTCGCTTCATCACGGGCAGGTAATACTTGTTTCTCCGAACGACTCTGTAGGCGGATTGGGCCGTTTCGCTGTGGAACCGATCAGACAACGTGACTTTCGGCTTTGTCGAATTCTGGATCGCCTCGAAGATCCGCTCCCGGCTGCCTGTGTCGCGGTGAGCCAGGAACCTGTCCGCGCGCATTCGGAATTCCGGAGCCATCGCCCCGCCAGCTTCATACGCTGACTCGATTGCGTTGAGGACCTGGTCTTCTTCGGCAACGACGGGTCCGGGGAACTCGGACGCCGGGTCGGCATGCGGTTGGGCGAATCGATGATCGTCGAACTGATAGTAGACGACCGGCTTATGGAGGAATGCGAAGTCGAATGCGACGCTCGAATAGTCGGTGACCAGCATCGAGCTCTGTTTGAGCATCAACTGGACATCGATCTCACCTTGAACGACGACTCGGATTCCGACGTCACTGAAATGAGAGCTGAACTGCTGCATGTTCGGGTGCAGACAGAAGATCGGAGTGAGGTTGTACTTCTCGACCAGCGCGCGCAGTCGGTCACTGGTAATCAGAGATTTCCAACGCTGAAAGTATTCGGATTCGACGAAGCGCTCTGGGTCCTGCAGCCACGGGCGCCAAGTCGGCATGATCATGAGTTGGCCGTCATTGACGTCGACATCATCAGCCAGCAGGGCGTCGAAACGGGCAAAGCCCGTCACTGCCACCTGCTCCGGGGCGTAGCCGAAGTCTTTGACGAAGAACTCCTTCTCTCGCTCGGAACAGACGGTGATGAGATCGACGTCGAATCCGCGGACGAATTTTCCGTAGTTGGGCACCATCCACTTGGCGGCAGTGACTCCGTGCTGCAGGAAGACTTTGTCTGCCCTCAACGCTCTTTCGAATCGGGGCTCCCGTGTCGGGTAGAGGAAGTCGGGGTGGTGGGTCCCGATGATCTTATCGGCGGCAAGCGCTACTTGGATGTGGTCATGAGAACGGAAATCGATGACGTTGTCGTAGCCATCAAGATTGACTCGTTCGGGGGAGTTCGGCTCGATGACATAGTAGGCATCGATCTCAGGATGTTCGTCCCGCATGTATCTGAAGAATTGAAGCCCGTTGTCCTGCGCCTTGTAGGGCAACTCGCCGATCAGCCAGACCGGTTTGCGGTCCGACGATTTGGGCGGGTTCCAGGACCGCCGGTTCGACACCAAACGCTGCATATAGTCGTAAGCAGAGGTCTTGAACGTTTCCAGGTGAAGCGAAGGGTACTTCGCCTTGAACGTGTAGTACGGAATGATGGAAACGGTTTTGTCTCCAGAAGCCACTGTGCTGCCGGTGGTGCCGAAACGGACGAGGTACCTGCTCTTTCCGATGCGGGCGCGTTTGGGCTCATCGTTGAGAGCCGGATCGAGGTCGAGGTACAGATCGGCGTTGTCATCGCTGATTTCGTCGATGAGTTCGTTGAAGTCGAGCGTTGCAGAGAATCTGTAGTAGTTGAGGCCGAAGCGTCTCGACGAGAGCTCGTCGTTGGGGACGAGTTCGATCTCAGCAGTGGCACGGAGCCCGGAGGTTCTGCCCACCACAGCAAGTGTGCCGTCCAAGTATTCGGTTCCTCGTGCAATGATCCTGCCCTCGACGTCGAGCCTGCCGTCACGAACCGTCAGCCCTTCATTTCGCACGTCGGCAAATGGGCGGTGAGGACGGTCCACCTCGATGGCGAGGTGGCCATTGCGATTGATCAGCGGATAGCATTCGTGGTCGCCGACGCGATGATAGGCGAAGTTCTCTGTGCGTGTAGTCGTGGCTCGGCCGAGCCGGACCAGAGCGACAGGAGAGCCATTGTGTGAGGCTGCGAGATATGAACTCGGGACTTCGTCTTCGTCGTAGTCGTCGTACTCAACATAGACGCGCAGGACGAATCCGCCGGCATCATCTTCACCGGCCTCTTGCCGCGGGAGCGAAGTCCAGTCGGGAAGATGTTCGATGAGGCCGTTGAGGTCGATGGTCGCAGAACGCACAGCTGTGTCGGCCGTACCCGTCAAATCGGAGCCGAACTCCTCCAATGGACCGATGCGGTGCAGATCTCCTTCGTGCTCCACCCACAGTCCGCTTGGAACCATGGTCGATTCCGGCGAGAGGTCGACGTGGAGCAGGTTCTGGGCTTGGACGAGATCGAGCGTCGCCAGTCCGGCAGAACGGGAGGGACCGGACGCGGAATCTCCTGATGCGGTACGAGCTGCCTTCTTCAGCGTCCTTCTGGTCGTCCCCAGAACATTGATCGCAGTTCGGGCGACGAGGCTCCTGAATTCCACTGCGGATTCCTCCAGAACATCTTTGTCGGTCGTGGACCACTCTGTTCCAGTCTAGGTCCACTTCGTCCTATTCGACGTAAGACGCCGCCGCTCGCCGACGTTCGGAATCGCAGAGGTTCGTCGACGGTGGCCCGAGCCATCGTCAGAGGCTAGGGTGTGCCCAAAAGGGCAAAGACTGCCCTGAACCGATGACCAATGGTGGCGTTCTCATGAGTAAGCGATATCTGATGCGGCTGGGTAAGACTCCATTCGAGGTCTTTGACGGGTTCGATACGCTCGACCGCAACACGATCGGACGGAACAATGGCAACCTGATCTTCGGCATGGCCGCCCACAAGCTGTTTTCGACTGCAGACACCCGGGTTGACGCGAATCGCTACAAGATCAACGGGTCCATGGCCGCGAAGGTCAACGCTGAATACGACGGATTCATCCTTCCTCTGGCGAACGCTTTCCGCCCAGGGTTCGAAGCGGAACTGTCTCGCACCACTGACTTCATCGAAAAGCTGAAGATCCCCTTCCTGATGCTCTCAGGGGGTGCCCAACTTCCGCTGGATGGTGATCCTGCCGGCCTGAAGAAGATCGAACCGACGGTCAGACGATTCGCTAAGGCGGTGCTGGAGAAATCCAGCGCGTTGACGGTGAGGGGAGAGCTGACCGCCGAATACCTCAAATCCCTAGGGTTCAACGATGTCATCGTGGTGGGTTGTCCATCCATGACTATGAACGGTCGAGGCTATCGAGTGGACAGGCCCGATACGCTCGAGCCGGGAGCGCCGATCGCCTACAACCTGCAGACGAACAATCCGTTCGGAAGCGAACTCATCGGAGACGCAGAGTCGAACTTCGATGCCACATACATGCCGCAGGACCTCGCCACATTGGAGTTCATGCTGTGGGGGACAGACCGGTACCACGGTCATGACAAAAGCCTGCCTCTCGACCGCAGCCATCATCAGTTCATGGAGAAGAAGGCACAGTTCCATCTGGATGCACCGGTATGGATGCGCGTGATGAGCGAACTGAGTTTCTCCTTCGGACCTCGCATCCATGGAAACGTCGCAGCGATCCTTTCAGGGACGCCCGGGATCGTCCTCGCTCATGACGGTCGCACACTCGAACTGTCCAGATACCATGGCGTTCCAGCCATCGACCTGACCGTGGAAGAGGCGCCGAAGACGGTTGCTGAACTCTACGAGAGGGCGGACTTCACCGAATTCAACCGCGGTCACGCCGAACGTTTCGACCGCCTCGCGGACTTCATTCACGACAATGGCTTCTCGCACATCTACGAACCCGGTCAGGAAGAGGCATTGGCTGACTACGGGCGTCGACTCGACGCCGTGGACTTCCCAGAGCCGCAGACAAGTCTGTGGCACGATCGCCCTCCGGAATTCGTCCGCATGGCCTCGGTTCTGCAACAGCGCTATCTTGCCCTCAAGAAGACTCAGAAAGGGCTGAAGGCGGGGACCGGGCCAAGCGCTGCCGACGAGGTCGAAAAGCGCATTGGTGATCTGGAGAGACGACTGTCGATGACCGAAGCCGCGCTCAAGAGGTCGCAGGCGTCGGTAGCAAATGTTCGCGCCACTGCGAATCGGACCGACCGGAGACTCAACAAGCTGCTGGGAATTCCACTCGGGGTGAAGAACATGATCGGGCGCCGTCGCCCCAAGTGAGTCCGTCGTGCGGCGGCGCTATGGGCGGCCCTCCATGACTAGCCGTCGGTTTCGAAACTCGACGGTACTGGAAAGCGATCGGCGAAGAAGCGAGCTACCAGGCGGTTCGCCTTCTCCTCAGAGTCCTCCGGCGGATCGGTCTCGTTGAGGCAGAAGACGTCCAGGTCGGTGCGTCGGGCCACTCTGAGCAGCCGCAGTTCGAGGTCGTCCTCGCTGAGATCGACGAACTGGTACCCGATGCGTCCTTCCACAGACATCCCGCGAGCGAAAGCGTCGAAATGGTGCAGGGATGATGGGATGGAGACGTCTTCCGGAGAGCGGAACGGCGAAGCAGCGACTTCGGCGAACAGTTCAGGCTCTTCTGTTTCCATCGCTTCGAGTACCGGTCGAAGTTGCGGGTGGGGAGTGTGTTTGAACCGATAAGTCGTGGTGAAGCCGTACTTCTCGAGAACGTAATCCCTCCCTCGCTTCGCCGCTGAGATGATGGGAAGATCGCGCGGAGACCAGCTTCCGATATCGATGGGCACGATCGAAGGGAAATGTCTGGTCAGGCCATTGGCAGTGAAGAAGAGCTCCGGATCCGTCGGGCGGAGGAAGAAGCAATCATCATTGAGGTAGAGATAATGGTCTGCCAGCCCGGGGATGTGATGGAGCTGAGATTCGATGGCATGTGAGTTGAAGACGGGAAGCACGCTGGTGTCGGAGAATATGTCGCGATGGTCGACCACGGTGATCTTCGGATTGTCGGTGTTCAGCCACGTTGGGACCTGTCCGTCCGTGACGATGAAGATTTGACGCACCCACGATGCGTAGTACTCGAGCGAGCGCAGAGAGTATTTCAGCTCATCACGTGAAGTGAATCGAGAGTCGGAGACGGAGCTCGGCTCTGTGGTCGTCAGGTCGAGGCCGTCGCGGGTGGCGCGCATCTGTCGTCGCCACTCTGGATCGGAACCGTCCACCCAGGTGTAGACGACGTCGACCGGTTTATCGAGCACGCGAAGGTGCGGTGCAGGCAGTCGGAGTCGACCGTCATTGTTCAGAGCATCGTGCCAGACCGTCGGTTCGATGTACGCGACTGTGAGGGGGCGGTCGTTCTGACGTCGGACCAGGGTTCCGGGCAAGTGACAGGCGCCGTCAGCTCGAGGAGTATTATCTTTCACCTTCTTCCATAGTTCGACCGTGACGGTCTGCGCTGAGGTAGTGAGCTCTCTGCCGTTTGCGGCACGGCGTCGGCGAAGGCATGTCACGCTGCCGAGTTTTCCCGGGCGTTCGTGGGCAGTTCGTCGACTCATCCTCGCGCCTCGGACAGTGTGGAATCGGATTGTCCAGGTTGCACCTCCTTCAACTTCGTCTGTCCCCTCACCCAGGCCGTTCAGCAAGGCCGCAACTGCGACGTCGGCATTTTCGGCGTCGACTACCAGTGTCGGGCGGAAGTGGCTCAGCCGAGGCAGCTCCGCGAATTCGATATCTGCGTCGGCCAGCACTGTGCGCACTGTCGCAAGGGACTGACTCTGCTCTTCACGAGCATCATAGGAACTCAGATCTGAAGGCGAGTCTGATTGGATCATTGCTCGTCCGCGGCGGGCGATCGACCTCTGCCACGTGTGTTCACCGTGACGTGTTCTGGAGAACCAGGCCTTGCGTTCAGGGGTCAGCCTGTCTGCCAGGAAGGAACGCACTGACGAGGGTGAATACCACATTCTGGCAACGCCTCCTTGCGTCTTACCGGTAGTAGAAAGCCAGGCGGGAAACTGAGGGGGATTCCGCCAAGGTGTGTTGGATGCGACTCTATCGTTTCCGACTGAAGAAGGCTCATCAACTTTTCGACGAACCTCAAAATCTATGCCCGTCAATTTGAGCAGCGATCCTTAACAGTGAGTCACCTCGCAGCAATCAACTAACCAATACCCCAGTAACTCTTGCCAAAATCGCAAGTCCTGTGCAGACTGTAGTGGTGAACACCACGGATGAGGGCGCGCACAGCGCACAGCAGGCACTGGTCGAACGTGTCCGCAGCGCCATCAAAAGTGCCGGGGTCAACCACAGCGAAGTCGCTCGACGGATCGGCCTCGACGCGAGCAAACTCTCCAAATCCCTCGCCGGGACACGGAAGTTCCGGGTCGAGGAGATCTCACTCATCGCGGAGCTCACCGATGTCACCACCGATTGGCTCACGACCGGACGGACCTCACGGCCGCCTCGGCGACAGCTGGTCTCCGACGATCGGGTGGCGGCAGCCGAGGACGGGGCGGAGACTCCCGCGCTCGACGAGCCGTGGATGTCGAAGGGCACCCGCAATCGGCTGAAGATCATCGCCGCCGCCTGGGAGTTCTACGCCGACCGCGGCATCGACAAGGTCCGCACCGAGGACGTCGCTCGCGCCACCGACCTGAGCACCTCGGCGGTGAACTACCACTTCCGGACGAAGAACCAGCTGCTGCAGGCGGCCCTGCGCTACTCGCTCGAGGTCATCGGCCGGACTCGCGAACTCAATGAGCCCGCCGACCCGGTCTCCGTGCTGCGCCGCTTCGCCCGCATGCACGCCGGCGTCGATGTGCGGATCAGGCGCGTGTGGTCGATCTGGATCCAGAGCTGGGCACGGGCCTCGACCGACGAAGACGCCCGGACCAACCTCGCAGGCGTCTACGACGAATGGCTGGAGATGATGACCGGAGTCGTCCTCGCCGGCCAGCGCGCAGGCACGATCCGCACCGGCGACACCGCACTCATCGTCAAATCACTGTCGATCTTCATCGACGGCCTCGGCGTGGCCCGCAGCACCGAGCAGATGCCGCTGACCGACGAAGAGGCCCTGGTCATGCTCGAGAACTATCTGAGCGCTCACATCCTCACCGACGACCTCCCAACCCAGACGCCAGGACGGGACACCGCGAGCAGCCGTCCCGAACCGACGCAGCAGGAAGAAGGCACATGAAGACACCGAACCGACGACAAGCGCTGGGAGCCGGGCTGACCGTGACCGCGCTCGCCGGCCTCAGCGCCTGCGGGGGAGGGGCCGTCGGCGCCATCGACGCCGGCGACCCCGTCAAGGGCGGGACCCTGCGAGTGGGCGTGACCGGCGGCAACTCCGCCGACACCGTCGACGCCCATATCCCCGTCAACAACGGCGACGTCTGCCGCGCCGTCAACCTCTACAACGCCCTCTACGGCTGGGACGACGACTCACAGGTCGTGCCGCTGCTGGCCGAATCCTTCGAAGCCAACGACGACTCCACAGTGTGGACGTGCACCCTGAAGCAAGGCATCAAGTTCTCCGACGGCAGCCCCATCACCCCCGAGGACGTCATCTTCACGTTCGAGCGCATCACCGACCCCGACGACCCGAAGACCGCGGCGGCGAACTTCACCATGCTCGACAAGGTCGTCGCCACCGGGGAGCGCACCGTCGAGTTCCGCCTGACCGAGCCCAACGGCCTGTTCAACGACGCCGTGGCCGAATACACCGCGGCCATCGTTCCCGTCGGCTACGACCCGGAGAACCCGGTGTGCTCCGGGCCGTTCAAACTCAAATCCTTCACCCCCGCCCAGTCGACTGTGCTCGTGCCCAACGAGCACGACTTCGACCACGACAAGATGTACCTCGACGAGGTCGAGGTGCTGAACTTCAACGACGACGACGCTCTCATCAACGCGCTGCTGTCGACACAGGTCGACGCCATTGCCGGCATCCCGCTGTCGCTGGTCGAGGTCATCGACGCCGACGAGCGCATGAGCATCCTCAACTCCGAGACCGGCATGTGGCTGCCGTTCACCATGCGCGTGGACAAGAAGCCCTTCGACGACGTCAAGGTCCGGCAGGCCTTCCGGCTCGTCATCGACCGGGAGCAGATGATCGAACAGGTCCTGTCCGGGTTCGGCACCATCGGCAACGACATGTTCGGGCCGCTGAGTGAGAACTATCCGGACTTCCCCCAACGCAAGCAGGACATCGACAAAGCGAAGAAGCTCCTTGCTGAGGCCGGCTACCCCGACGGACTCGAGGTCGAACTCGTCACCGCCCCCATCCAGTCCGGCGCCGTCGAATCAGCGCAGGTCTTCGCCCAACAGGCCGCCGAGGCCGGAATCACGGTCAAGATCCGCAAGGTGGACGCGACGACGTTCTTCGGCGACGAATACCTGCAGTGGGACTTCGCCCAGGACTTCTGGTACACCCGAGACTTCATGCCGCAGGTGATCTCCTGCGCCCTGAGCGAGTCGCCATTCAACGAGACCCACTGGGACGACCCGGATTTCAACAAGGTCTTCGACAAGGCACGGGCCATCCCCGACGCCGGTGAGCGTCGCGATATGGAGCACGAACTGCAGAAGATGCTCTACGACGAAGGCGGCTACATCGTCTGGGGCTTCGCCAACCAGGTCGACGCCTTCCAGAAGTACGTCGGCGGGCTCGTCCCCAACTCCACGGGCCGGCCCCTGAGCGGGTGGCGGTTCGACCGCGTGTGGATCGGAAAGGTGTGACATGTTCGGAAAAGTCATCGTACGCAGGCTGATCTTCTCCGCCTTCATCCTCATCGCCGTCTCGCTGCTCGTCTTCGGCGCCACCCTGCTGCTGCCCGGCGACGCCGCCCGAGCCATCCTCGGCCAACAGGCCACCCCGGAGCGCATTGCGGCCCTGAACGAACAGCTGGGACTCGACCAACCCGCCTGGCAGCGGTATTTCACCTGGCTGGGAGGACTGTTCGTCGGGGACTTCGGAACCTCCTCGGCGACGGGAGGCTCTGTCGGAGCACTGCTGGGCGATCGGATCGGGGCTTCCTTCATCCTCATGGGACTGGCCGCCGTCATCTCCGTGCCCTTGGGCATAGGCCTCGGCGTCTATCAGGCCCTGCACCGCGGGAAGCGTCGTGACCAGGGGATGACCGGCATCAGCCTCGTGTTCGCTGCGATGCCCGAGTTCGTCATCGGCATCGGGCTCATCGCGATCTTCGCCACCTCGGTGTTCCAGATCCTGCCCGCCGTCACCCTGGCCCCACCAGGAGGGCCGGTGTGGAACAGACCCCAACAGCTGATCCTGCCGACGCTCACCCTCGTCCTCGTCGTCACCCCCTACATCGTGCGGATGATGCGGGCGACGATGATCGAGGTCCTCGACTCCGGTTTCGTCGAGATGGCCCGACTCAAGGGCGTGCCCGAGAAGCGGGTGATCCTCCGCCACGCCGTACCCCACGCCCTCGGCCCGGTCGCGCAGGTCGTGGCGATCCAGCTGGCCTGGCTGGCCGGCGGTGTGGTCGTCGTCGAGTTCCTCTTCCGCTACCCGGGACTCGGCCAAGCACTCATCGACGCGGTGACCTACCGTGACGTGCAGGTCGTCCAAGCGATCTCCATGCTCGTCGCCGCCGTCTACGTCGTGGTGAACCTGGCGGCCGATGTCGTCGGCATCCTCACCAACCCGAAACTGAGGAGCGCAGCATGAGCACCGATGCCAACAGTCTGGACGCCCTCAAGGCCAGCGCGACCGACGCCGCCGAGGTGCCCAAGGAATCCCTGACCACCTATGTGCCCTTCTACAAGCGGGTGCTGGCACAGCCGCAGGGCAAGATCGGTCTGATCATCACCGTCATCGTCGTCGCCCTCGCCCTGTGCGGGCCACTGCTGCTGCCGTGGGCGACGGGGAACACGGCCACCGAATTCGTCGCGAAGCCCTTCAGCCCCTACGGGCTCTTCGGCTCCGACAACCTCGGCCGCGATGTGCTCTCCCGGTTCATCGCCGGGGGCCTGACCCTGATCGTCTATGCGGTGCTCGCGACCGTGCTGGGCATGGTCGTCGGTGCGCTCGTCGGGATGCTCGCCGCCTACATCGGCGGGCGCTTCGACGCGATCATCATGCGACTCAACGACGTCATCCTCGCCATCCCGCAGCTTGTGTTCGCCCTCCTGGCGATCACGGTCCTCGGTCCACAGGGGTGGGTGCTCGTGACCGTCATCGGGCTCACCCACGCCCCGCGCATCGCGCGAGTGGCGAGGTCGGCGACCCTGGGTGTGATCACCGAGGACTACATCAAGGCCGCGGAGATGTATGCGATGCCGCGGTGGAAGATGCTGCTGCGTGAGCTGCTGCCCAATATCACCGGGCCGCTGAGCGTGGAGGCGGGTCTGCGGCTGACCTATTCGATCGGCTACATCGCCTCCCTGTCGTTCCTCGGTCTCGGCCTGCAGCCACCGGCGGCCGACTGGGGTCTGATGATCAACGAGAACCGGATCGCCCTGTCGATCCAACCCTGGGGCGTGCTGCTGCCGGTCATCGCGATCGCGCTGCTGACCATCGGCACCAACCTGCTCGCGGACTCCTTCGCCCGAGCCACCGCATCGACTTCAGTGGAGGCATGATGAGCACGAAGACGGAAACGGTTCGCCACGATGCGGCGAACGAACCGAACGAGAAGATCGTCCTGCGCGTGACCGACCTGCGCGTCGTGACGAACGCCGGCGATGAGATCCTCCACGGCGTCGACTTCGCGCTCGCCCGCGGAGAGATCCTCGGCCTCGTCGGCGAATCGGGCTCGGGCAAGACCACCGCCGGGCTGGCCTGCATGGGCCACTTCCGTGAGGGGCTGAAGTTCGGATCCGGATCGGTGAGCATCTGGCCGCGCGGGGAAGCCACCGCCGTCGAGGTCGTCGAACTCGACGAGGTGGCCGTGCGGTTCCTGCGCGGATCCCGGATCGCCTACATCCCGCAGGACCCGGCGCTGTCGCTCAACCCCGCCATGCGGGTGGGGGAGCAGATCCGGGAGGCCCTCGACATCCACGGCTTCGGCTCCTCGGAGACGGAACGCGCCGAACGGGTCACCGAGGTCCTCGTCGACGTCGGCCTGCCCGGGGACAAGGACTATCAGAAGCGCTGGCCGCACCAGCTCTCCGGCGGTCAGCAACAGCGCATCGGCATCGCCATGGCCTTTGCCATGTACCCCGATG
Source organism: Brevibacterium sp. SMBL_HHYL_HB1 (assembly GCF_018208375.1). Classification (NCBI taxonomy): domain Bacteria; kingdom Bacillati; phylum Actinomycetota; class Actinomycetes; order Micrococcales; family Brevibacteriaceae; genus Brevibacterium; species Brevibacterium sp. SMBL_HHYL_HB1. The sequence continues at coordinate 368,037 of NZ_CP062936.1, forward strand.
TGCTCATCCTCGACGAACCGACCACCGGCCTCGACGTGTCCACCCAGTCGGTGGTCCTCGACACGATCCGGCAGATGACGGTGGCCAACAACGTCGCCGGTCTCTACATCACCCACGACCTCGCGGTGATCAAGGACATCTCCGACCGTGTGGCCGTGATGCTGCGCGGCGACCTCGTCGAAGAGGGACCGGTCTCGGCCGTCCTCGAACAGCCGCAGCATGAGTACACGCAGATGCTCATGGCCGCAGTCCCCGACCTCGCCGGGCGCAAGACCATCGGTGACGGCGCCGCCGAGGCGAAGGAGCCGACGGAGGACGATGACGCCACCCACATCCTCGTGTCCAACGGGGCGGCCGACCGGTCTTCGGCGGACGAGGACGCGACGTCCGAGACCACGGGCACAGCCGCCTCGGCGGGTGAGAGCGGGGGAGCCGCCTCGGCGGGTGCAGCTGCGAATGCTCCGCTGCTCGAAATCAGGGATGTGGCGCTTTCCTACGGCAAGGCGCAGATCCTCGACGGGATCAACCTGGTCTTGGAGCCGGGGGAGTGCACGATGCTGCTCGGCGAATCCGGGTCGGGCAAGACGACTCTGTCGCAGTGCGTGGCCGGGCTCAACGACGATTACACGGGGCAGGTGCGGCTGCGCGGGACGGAGCTGGCGCGATCGACCAGGAAGCGGACGAACGAGCAGCGGGTGGGCATCCAATACGTGTTCCAGTCGCCGTTCTCCTCACTCAACCCACGCCGATCGATCGGACAGTCGCTGACCGTTCCGCTGGAGATGAGCGGGGACGGCACCGCTGCCAGTCGTAAGGCCGTCGTCGAGGAAGCACTCGATTCGGTGCGACTGGGCCGATCGTTCTACCACCGCAGGCCGGGAGACCTTTCCGGTGGTGAGCGGCAGCGGGCGGCGATCGCCCGGGCTCTGGTCAACGCTCCGTCGGTGATGGTCTGCGATGAGATCACCTCGGCCCTCGACGTCAGCGTGCAGGCCTCGATCGTGGCGCTGCTGCGGACCCTGCGGGCTGAGCGGGACCTGGCGATGCTGTTCGTCACTCACAACATCGCGCTGTCGAGGCATATCGCCGACAACCTCGCGGTGCTCAACAAGGGCAAGATCGTCGACTACGGGCCGACGGCCCAGGTGCTCGAGAACCCAACGCATGAGTACACGCGGGCGCTGATTGCCGACGTGCCGAAGTTCTGAGGGAACTGGGGCGAAGACCATGTTTCACCCCGACTCACATGTAGACTGATTTATCTACTTCGAATACCATCGGGTTATGGGTGATACAACGACGATCAGGGTCAGCAGATCGACACGGGACGCGCTCGCCGAGCTGGCACTTCGGCGTGGGGAGACGGTGACTGCCACGGTCGATCGTGCCGTGAGACTGCTCGAGCAGGAGGCAATCGGGGTCGAGCTCTCTGCTTCGCTGCGAGATGACGAACGCGATTGGCTTGATGCTGACGCCGGGTGACGTCATCACGCTTGACCTCGGCACACCCGCTGGATCTGAAGCGGGCATGCGCCGGCCGGCTGTCGTTGTCACGGCCAAGGAGGTCCTCCGTGGTGGTCCCAACGTGATCCAAGTGGTCCCGCTGACTCGCACCATTCGAAACGCCGTTTCCGAGATCGTCGTCGAGACTGACGCCTTCAACGAGCTTGCCGCTGATTCTGCCGCACAGTGTCAGCACATCCGTGCGGTTGCCACTACACGCATTGCCGAGCGTCTTGGCAATATCGGACCGGTGAAGCTCGGCCAGATTCGGGCCACGATCGCCACCCTCCTCGACATCTGAGGGAAGAGCGACGCCGCCGTCGACCATGGAGAGTACGGAGAACCCATGACCGGGGGAATGATGCGCTGGGAGCATGCCGGTCGTCGGTGCCGAGGCATTGGATAAGACGTGAAAGATCGCGGCGCTTCGCCCGAGAGAATTGCGATTTCGCACTTGGACAACAGCACGAGCCGATCGCCGATGCTCTTCGGGAGGCGATTGAGAAGTATCAGGCGAAAGCGGCGTTGAAAGCGTGACAAGAGCTCAGCCGAGGCCGTGGTGCTTCGGGTGCGGCGTGAGGACACGCAGGCGCTGGCCTCCAACGTGTGGAGGCTCTGAGGCTTGAGCTTCGCGAAATCTGGAATCACTCAGTAGTTGAACAGCCCCGCGAGGATGACCGCTACGGCACCGAGGCCGTACCAGATGGCGATCAGCGGCCAGATATAGCGGATCCATTTCTCCCAGCGCAGGCCGGAGATGGCCAGTACGGCCATGAAGTAGCCCGAAGTCGGGTAGAAGATATTGGAGAATCCATCGCCCATGAGGAAAGCCAGCACTGCGGTCTGGCGCGATACTCCGCTGAGATCGGCCAAACCGGACATGATCGGCATCGTCACCATCGCCTGGCCGCTTCCGGACGGGATGAGGAAGTTGAGCCCGGCTTGGACTACGAGCATCATCACTGCGGTCAGCGAGTCTGGGACCATCTGAGCGAGTTGTGCTGCTCCGAAGATGATCGTGTCCATGATGCTTCCGTCTTCGAGGACGACGGCGACGCCGCGCGCGAATCCGACAACGAGCGCGCCCAAGAGGATCTTCTGGAAGCCTTCATTGAATGACTCCGCGATCTCGCTCGGCCTCAGGCCGGCGACCAGCCCGACCACTGCTCCGATGATCAGGTACAGGCCGGCAAGCTCACGGAAGAACCAGCCGAATGCCAGCAACGAGTAGATCAGGAAAGCGAAGGCAACGAGCAGAACGATCGAGGCTGCAATCTGCCGTCGCGATGCTTTCGGGATCGTCAGGCTGACTGCGGTGGATTCCGTCATTGCATTCGCTGTGCCGTATTTGGAGCTGATGTCCGGGTTGAACCGCACCCGGGAAGCATGGCGCCAGACGAAAACGATCCCGACGAAGAGAAAGATCGCCAGCAGGAGTGCTCTGTAGCCTATCCCCGAATAAAGGGGCAATTGCGCGATGCGCTGCGCCGTACCCACGTTGGCGGGTGACGTCAGCCCCAGCCCGAAGCCGACAACGGTCGAGACCAAGACGATTCCCGTGGCCGTGATCCTATCGAAGCCGAGTCGAAGGATGAGCGGGAGGATCGCTGGAAGATAGACAAGAGCCAGCTCGATCTGATCTGTGAAAGCAGTGAATAGTGCGAACGGCACCATGAGAGTGGGGATGATCCACAGCCCTTTGTCCTCGAACACATGCGCCAACCGGCTCACGGCGAGTTCGATGAGGCCGGCTTTCTCGATGACGGCGAACATTCCACCGATGATGATGATTCCGATAACGATGTCGGCTGTGTCGATGAGACCGTCGGGGACGGCGAACATGAAATCGAAGAACGACGCAGGCGAAGACGATATCTGCGAATACGTGCCGTCTTGGAGGATCTCAGCACCCGAGTCATCTGTGACCCGCGCGTATTCACCTGCCGGAATTATGTGGGTGAGAACGGCCGCCAACCCGATCATCATCAATAGGATGACGTAGATGTGAGGGACCTTCGAACGCTTTTCCTCGGTCACCAGATCAGTCGACAACGCCCAGACCACCTCTCCGTACCGCATCATTGCGGCATATCCTCCCGCCGAATGCGCGATCTCGGATCGGCATTCGCCCTGGCTTGCATCTCAGGCAATACTACAGGGCATGTACTGTCAAGGCGCCTGGCCTTCTGGTGGCCGAGTCACGAACTGCGGTCGGTCACAGTGCTGCTGCGCTGATCCGGACTGAGAGGCCGTCGAGGATCACTTCGAGGCCATCGGTGAAGTCTCGGTCGGGCTCGTCGTCGTTGGTCGGATCGTCACCCAAGGGCTCTGAAGCGAGCACCTGTGACAGATGGGGGAACCGCTTAGCGGAGATGACCTGGTACAGAGCCGCACCGTAGTCGCGTTCGCTCTCGGCCTTGTCCTGCCCGTCCCGCCCTTCCTCGAGTTCGCTCTGGAGCAGAGCCGATTGACGGACGAACCCGCTGAGCAGGGTGAGCCCGGAGAGCATCTCCTTCGCGGTGAGCGCTGTGGACGCCAACTGCGAGAGGCCGCGTTCGAGCCAAGCGGTCTGGTTCGGTCCCGAGGGGGAGCGGTAAATGGGAACGCGGGGGATCCACGGACGCTTCTGGTACAGCGTCCACAGATCGATTGCCCATGACCGAAGGCCTTCGCGCCAATCAGCAGCGGCCGGCTCCGGACCAGGTGGCTGACTGGCCGCGTCCATCATGAGCTGAAGCAGCTCGTGTTTGGACCCGATGTGTCGGTACAGCGACATGGCCGTCACGTTGAGCTCTTCGGCGACCTTGGGCAAGGTCGCCGCCTCGAGGCCCCCTTGATCGGCGAGCTGAACGGCGGTGGCCACCACGGTTTCGACATCGAGGGTGGACTTTCGGCCCCGTTGCTGTGGAGTCTCCGGCAGCCTCCACAGTCGCCTGATGAAGTCCGGAACCGCGTCGTCGCTCATGCACTCTCCCTCCCCGGCAGAACAGGTTCCAATTCTACATCCCCATATAGTTTAAGAGATATAGTTTGTGTGATATTGTCATCCGCATGACTCAGAGAACGAATTCCCCAGCACCCCTGCAGACGGGGCGAGTGCATGATGTCGACGCCCTGAGGGGGTTCGCCTTGTTCGGGATCCTCGTCGTCAACATCACGTTCATGGCCTCGGCATTCCCCGGCAACCTCGTCGATGATCCGGACTTCTCGACACCGATCGACGCTGTCGTCCGATTTCTGGTGGCGGCGCTGTTCTCGATGAAGTTCTACCTGCTCTTCTCATTCCTGTTCGGCTACAGCTTCGTACTGCAGATGGACGCCGCCGCGCGAGCCGGCGCTGCCTTCGTCCCGCGCATGCTGCGTCGGTCCCTGGGACTCTTCGTGCTCGGGGCCGGGCACATCGTGCTGCTCTACAGCGGAGACGTCCTCACGACCTATGCGGTGATCTGCCTGGTGCTGCTGGCGATGCATCGAGTCCGTGATCGCACCGCCCTGCTGACAAGCGCAATCATCTACGCATTCGTGACACTGTCCCTCATCGTCAGTGCCGCGTTCCTCGACCGCTCGATGTTCATGCCCAGCCATGATGAAGCGCTGGCTCAGGCCGCGACGCAGACTCAGGCGATGCTCGGGACACCGGCCGAGATCGTGGGCCACCATCTGTCCGGACTCGACCTCCTCGTCATCCAAGCGGTCTCCCTTCAAGGGCCGACGGCGCTGGCGATGTTCCTCATCGGGATGATCGCCGCGCGTCGAGGACTGTTCTCGGATCTGGGCGACCGGGCGAGGCTCCTGAAGCGGATTCAGATGGTCGGCTTCGCGGTCGGCCTGCCCGGCGGGGTGGTCTATGCGTGGCTCGGAGGGGACGTCAACACGTGGGCCACAGCAGCCAGTGTCGTTTCGGCCCCGTTCCTCAGCGCGGCGTACGTTGCGACTCTCGTGCGTCTGATGCACACCACGCGGGGCGCATGGGTGCGCACAGCTCTGGCGCCGGTGGGTCGCATCGCTCTGACGAACTACCTGGGCCAGTCACTGGCAGGACTCCTCCTGTTCACCGGGCTCGGCCTCGGCCTGGCCGGTCGAGTCTCCCCGCCGCTGCTGCTCGTCCTCGCTGTGGCGATCTTCATTCTCCAGGCCGCACTGAGTGCGTGGTGGCTGAAGCGCCACCGCTACGGTCCGGCAGAGTACCTGCTCAGGCTCTTCACCAACTGGACCAGGCCGAGACGCGGACAGTCGGCGTCTGTGCCGACACTCTGAAACAGGTGCCCGGAAGAGGCGGCTCGTAAGCTAAGCTGTTCCGGGCTCGTTTCCGGTCGAGCCTCAGGCAACTTTTCGACAGAGAGGCTCTCGCGTGATCATCCTGGGCGTCGCCCTGCTTTCCGGCAGTCTGCTGATCGGCACTTTCATCGGCGGTCTCTTGGGCAATCTGCTCGGGGTCGATGCGAACGTCGGCGGTGTCGGCATCGCCATGATCGTGCTCATCGTATCCACGAACTTCCTCGCCCGCTCGGGCCGACTCTCCCCGGCGACCTCGTCGGGGATCTCGTTCTGGTCCGGGATGTACATCCCGATCGTCGTGGCCATGGCCGCCACACAGAACGTCGTCGGAGCCGTCACCGCCGGTCCCACTGCGCTCATCGCCGGGGCCGCTGCCGTCATCGTCAGTTTTGCGCTGGTGCCCGTGCTCAGCCGGGTGAAGACACCCGGCGTCGAGGCGCCGGTCGAAGAGTTCGCAGAGGAGCGGTGATGGAAGCTCTGATCTCGACTCTGACGGACAACGACCTCGTCGTCGCCTTCGCCCTGGTCGGCGTGATCACCGGGGTGGCAGTGCTGATTTCGAAGGTGCTCACCCGAGGCAAGTTCCAAGCCTCGGCCATCGCAATCATCCTCGGCCTCGTCCTGGCCTACATCGGAGGCATCGCCACTGGCGGCGAAGACGGTCTGGCAGACGTCAGCCTCTTCTCCGGGGTCGGACTCATGGGCGGGGGAATGTTCGTCAATCTGGCGATCGTCGCGACCGGGTTCGGAGCGAGCTTCGATGAGATGAAGAAATCCGGCCTGGGCGGGATCATCGCCCTCGTCCTCGGCGTCGTGCTGTCCTTCTTCGTCGGAGCCGTCATCGCCTGGTTCTTCGGCTACCGCGACCCGGTCGAGCTGACGACGATCGGGGCCGGGACGGCCACCTACATCGTCGGCCCGGTCACCGGGGCCGCCCTGGGCGCTAGCAGCAGCGTCATCGCACTCAGCGTCGGTGCCGGTCTCGTGAAATCCGTCCTCACCATGGTGGCGACACCCTTCGTGGCCAAGCGCATCGGATTGAACAACCCGCGCTCTGCCATCGTCTTCGGTGGGCTGCTGGGCACGACGAGCGGAGTCACCGCCGGTCTCGCGGCGACTGACAAGCGCCTGGTCCCATATGGGGCCATGACATCGACGTTCTACACCGGACTCGGTCTGCTGATGGCGCCTTCGGTCCTCTTCTTCGCAGTCAGGGCAATCGTCGGCTGACATCCGAACCCGCCCTCGCCCGACCCGTGGTGGCGGAAGATGGGCCGTCGACAGCATCACCGCAGTCTCCACGGTCCATTGTCAGGGGGATGAAGGCGTGCCACGATGAAGATCACACCCTGTGGTTGGGTGCGCTGGCGAGCGGCACGTTCGGCCTCAGGGAGCGAAGGAGAGTGACATGCTCATCGTCCTATGGGTCATCGCAGGGATTCTAGCGCTGTCAGGCGTCCTCGCTCTGTTCCGAAAGGAATACAAATGGGGCATCGTCTTCCTCATTGCCGCCTGCATCGTCGGTCCGATGCTGACTGCCTTCCTCGGCGGACCTCCAGCCGGCCCGAGAAGCTGATGCGACCGTATCTTTAAGACCTCCGCCCGTGGTTGTCAAGGTTGTTTACAGGAGCCGTCGACGGTGACAGGCTGAGGTCACCGCGCAGAGCGTGTCGGGCTCCGTTCGCGGCCCCGACAGATGATCCGCAGATCCTGAGGAGGAACAAGCGATGAACTACAGTCACTTGCGCACGGTCTACGAAAAGGGCGGCCCGTACGCCACGGTCTATCTCGAAGGTCGTTCTCCCTCAGCTGACGCTGGTACGCAGATCCGTCTGCGCTGGGAAGAGCTGAGAGAACAGCTGTCGGCAGATGGCGCAGAGGAGTCTGTGCTGGAGACCATCGACTCTGTCGTCCTCGTCGAGGAACCCACAGAAGTCCACACCGATGGCCGGGTCATCGTGGCGAACTCCGGGGGTGTTCTGCTCGACGAGCACTGGGACGCGGCATTGGGAGACGGGGACGCGGCGCATTACACCGAGGTGCCCGAACTCGGAGCCTACCTTCGGCAGGAGTCCCGACAGTTCGACGTCGTTCTCATCATCGCCGGCCAGGACGGAGCGACCGTCCGTGAACTGAGCGTGACCCCGGACCGCGAACGCAGAGAGAACGACGGGGTCCACGTCGCCGGCGACAACGACGAAGAGATCAACAAACCCCGCCGAGGCGCGTACTCGCACAACCAGATCCGACGCCGCGTCGACGAGATCATCAAAGACCATGCGCGCAGCGTCGCCGACTTCGTCGACAGGCTGATCACGGACAATGCACCCGATGCGGTCATTCTGGCCGGAGAGGTCCAAGGCAGAACCGTCGTCAAGGCCGAACTCTCGGTCAGAGCCGAGGAGATGCTGCACGAGATCTCCGAGGGCGGAGACGACGATGAAGGAGCCGAAGAGGCCATCGACGTGGCGATCAGGACCTTGGTGACCAGCCTCGCTGCCGAACGTGAGGCCGAGAACTCGGAGCGACTGGCCGAGAGCAAGGCACACGACCGTGCCGTCGAGGGACGTGCGGAAGTCGAGAAGGCCGTCCAGCGCGGAGCGGTCGCGGTCCTTCTGCTCGACGATGACGACGCCGAAAGGTCCGATGCGGAAGCGGCGATCGTGGCCCAGGCCATCATGTCCTCAGCGGAGATCGGTCTCAACCATGATCCGATGGCCGACGGGATCGGCGCGATCCTCCGCTACGACATCGCAGCAGCACTGGCCGACTGACCCGGTCGGTGCCGCCGAGCCGACGCAACGGCTGACTCGAATGGGGCGGGGCCCTGCCGATGCGGCAGCGTCCCGCCCCTTCGTGTGCCCAGGGTGTCTGACCGAAGCCTTGACGCCTCTCGGCGGCAGCCACTAGCGTGTTCGGAATTATTCCGACAACGTCCACTGATGCGCGAGCTGGTCGCATATCAGCGAATGAGCTGTCGTGTGCGGGAGCACCTCGCGATCGGGGACCCGGTCCACATCCCACAACGATGTGAGAGGGACGAATGGAGTTCGATATGCACAGCAGCCGAACGATGAAGCATGCCACTGCGGCACGAGCGGGTTCGCTCATGGCCATCAGTGCACTGTGTGGAGCTGCGGCGGCAGTGGGCGGGGCAGTCGATCCCGTGCTTGCTTCCGGAAAGGCCTCGGCAGGCTCTTCCTCCGCACAATGCTCGGTCGATAAGCTCGACGGCCCGAACGGGGCGACGAGTTCTGAGGTGACTGCCGGCTCGTCCGACGGGGCGGAACAGGTGGGCTACGCGCGGGTCGACGGTGAGACCGAAGCGACGTGGTGGTCGAACGGTGACGTCAGTGATCTGCTTCCCGATTTCGAGGAGGCCTCTGCCGCCGCTGTCAGTGAGAACATCGTCGTCGGGACCGGAATCAAGCCCGGCGAGGTCGAGCGCAGCTCCTATCTCTACTACGACGGTGAGACGCGCGAGCTCGAAGCGTCGGAGGGCGAGAGGGCTGAAGTCTTCGATATCAACTCGGAAGGAGAGAGCGTCGGTCACGCATCTGACGGGTCTGCGCTGCGATGGAGTCTGGATGCCGAGGACGAACCCCGTGAACTGTCGTCACCGCACGGCCAGGCTCGGGCGCTGAGCATCGACGATGCCGGAACGGTCGGCGGCAGTGCCGAGAGCGAAGACGGCGTAACCGTTCCCGTGATCTGGAACTCCGACGGTGAGTACCGGGAGCTGCCCGTGCTCGACGGCGCTGAGCACAGCGTGGTCTCCAGCATCAGCGGTGACTTCGCCATCGGAACCTCGGGGTCGAGCCCGGACGGCAGCCCGGGTGTGCTGTGGAACCTGGCCGAAAACACCGTGACAGAGCTTCCGGAGTCGATTGACGCGAACGACGTCAACGGCTCGGGCGCCGTTGCGGGCACTGCCGAGGACGGCTCCGCAGCTGTCGTCGACGGCGAAGAAGTCACTGAACTGCCGGACCTGGCCGCCGGCGCGTCCAAGGCCGAGACGATCGCCGAGTCGGGAGAGGTGGCCGGAGCCAGCCGCGACGCAGCGGGCAACTGGCACGCGGTCATCTGGACCGGCTGCTGAGGAGCGTCCGGAGGGCACGTCTCGAATCCGCCCGTTGACCTTTCCGCCGCGTCAACCGATACGGTCGAACCACGATAGGCAGAAGGGAAGCAGCTCCATGGGCAAGAGAAGGATTCAATCGCCGATGTCCGCCGCCGATAAACGAGAGCAGTGGGGAGAATTCGCCGACAGGGAACACGAGCTTCTCGACGAGGCAGAAGCCCGTTGGGGCGACACCGCGGCATATGACGAGGCTGCTCGAAACGTGTCCGCCTACACCAAAGAGGATTGGAAACGGATCAATGCCGGCAATGCGGCCATCGAGCGCCGAATCCGGCACCTCATGGACGTCGGAGCACACCCGAGCAGCGAAGAAGCGATGGACGTGGCTGAGCAGCAGCGGTTGCACATCAGTCACTGGTTCTACGCGATGGACCATGCCTTCCATGTGCAGAAGAGCGAGCTATACGTTCAGGATCCGCGGTTCCGCGCAGGTATCGAGAAGAACACCCGCCCCGGCGCGGCTGAATGGCTGCAGGCGGCGATCACTGCGAACGCGGCGCGTGCTCGAAGCGAGGGGTAGGTTTCTTCTGCTCCTTCTGCTCTCCTGCTCGAGCCTGTGACAGCGGTTCACTCGGCTTCGGTCTTCATCTGGTCATAGGCCGCCAACGCTGCCTGACGCGACTGTCTGAGATCGACGATCGGTTCCCGGTCCTCGGGTGAGTCCCCTGCAGGCGGGAGACCGCCCGGACCGCGACCGAGCCATCTGTCGATGTACTCGTCATCGGGGTCGAAGCGCTCGCGCTGTCGTTTGGGGTTGAAGATCCTGAAATAGGGGGCCGCATCTGCTCCGCACCCGGCCACCCATTGCCACGACACCGGGTTGTTGGCCTCATCGGCGTCGACGAGCGTGTCCCAGAACCACTGTTCGCCGTGCCACCAGTGGACGAGCAGGTTCTTCGTGAGGAAACTTGCCGTGGCCATCCTCACCCGGTTGTGCATCCACCCGGTCTGCCACAGCTGCCCCATGCCCGCGTCGACGAGCGGAATGCCGGTCGTCCCGTTGCGCCAATGCTCGAGTCCGTCGGCATCGTCCTCGTAGGGGAAGTGGGCGAACTCCGACCGGATCGGAACGGACTCGAGGTGAGGTATGTGATAGGTCAGATGCCAGGAGAACTCCCGCCAGTACAGCTGTCGGATCCACGCGTGACGGTCGTCCTCACTCACCGTCGGCAGATCCTGTGCGGCCCGCAGCGCCTGCCTCGGCGAGATCTCACCGAAACGCAGCCGCGGCGACAGGCCGGAGGTGGAATCGGGCTCGCCGGGGAAGTCATGGGAGTCGGCGTAGTCGTCGACGCCCTCGGCCAGTCGGCGCAGACTCTGCGCCGCCGCCCGGCAGCCGGGGCTCCAGTGCTCGGCCACAGTCGTTCGCCACCAGGGCGGGGTCCGGGCCGAAGCGAAATCGCCCGAGCCGGTTGCCGTCCCGTCCAGCAGGCCGAGACCGTCGAGGTCGCTCGCCCAATCGTGTGCCCGAGCCGATTCCAGCCATGAGTCGGAGGGCGGTGTCTGCGCGTTCGGGGCGGGCAGAACCTGTCCGACCTCATGATCACGGGTGGCCTTGAAGAACGGGGTGAAGACCTTGTAGAAGTCACCGCCCTGCGGGCTGGTCGTCCACGGTTCGACGAGCACGGCACCGGGATGGGAATGCACGGCGACACCGGCCTCGGTCAGGCGGGCCTCGATCCGTGCATCGAGGCTGCGGGAGGCCGGAGCCAAACGGCGTGACCAGCGAACGGAGTCGATGCCCAGATCATCGACGACCTGACAGACAATGTCCTCGCCCCGACCGGCGGCGAAGAGCAGCGGGATGCCGAGTTCGGACAGTTCAGCCTCGAGGACCCGCAGGGACTCGTGCGCCCACCACCGGGCGGCCGTGCCCAGCGGACGCGGTCCCAGACCGGAGGCGTCGCGAGACTCCCGGAGCCAGATCCCGACCACGCGACCGTCCGCGCGGGCCGCAGTCAGGGCCTCGTGGTCATCGACGCGCAGGTCGTCACGGAACCAGACAAGGGTCAGGGATTCGCGGCCGACGGTCACGCCCGGGAACGCTGCGCATCGTGGGCTCGGCTGCGGTGGTTCATCCTGGTCTCGGCACTCGTTCCGCGTGACTGAGAGCTTCGCCGCGGCCGGGCCGGACGTGCCGCCTGATCGCCTCCGGCGCTCCTGGCACGGCCCAGGCGACGGCCCTCGGAGCTGCGGTTCTGCTGAGCCTGGCCGCTGGAGTTCGCCTGGCCATTCTGAGCGCTCTCGGCAGAGCGATTGTCGCGGGGCCCAGCCGACTGACCGGCACGGCCGCCGCGCCTGCGGCGGGGCCGGCGCTTGCGTCCCTGACCTGAGGCGCTCGCCTGGTCGGAGGATCGGCCGGACTGCTCGGGTCGGCGGGCCGGTTCCTTCGGCTGCGGGGCGACGTAGTCGGCGACCTCACCGACGAGCTCGGCCACCTCGGGGGAGTCGGCCGTGACCTTCTGCGGGGTGGCCTTGATCGCGGCCTTGCGCAGCAGGGTAAGGGTGTCCTTGCGCTGATCGGGGGTCATGACCGTGACCACATCCCCGGCGCTGCCGGCACGGGCGGTGCGGCCCGAACGGTGCAGGTAGGCCTTGTGCTCGGTCGGAGGATCGACGTGGACGACGAGTTCGACGGAATCGACGTGGACTCCGCGGGCGGCGATGTCCGTGGCCACGAGCACCTTCGCATCTCCGCCCATGAACGCGGCGAGGTTGCGGTCGCGGGCGCCCTGGGACAGGTTGCCGTGCAGGTCGACGGCCGGGATGCCGGCGGCGGTGAGCTGTCGGGCGAAGCGCTTGGCCCGATGCTTGGTGCGGGTGAAGAGGATCCGACGGCCCGTGCCCGAGGCGAGCTTGTGGACGAGTGCGTTCTTGTCATCGACGTCGACTTCGTACACGTGGTGGGTCATGGCCGAGACGTGCGAGGTCGGTTCGTCCACGGAGTGGAGGACTTCGTTGTGCAGGAAGCGCCGGACGAGTTTGTCGACGTCGTTGTCCAGCGTGGCCGAGAAGAACATCCGCTGCCCGTTCGTCGGAGTCTGCTTGAGGATGCGGGTGACTCCGGGCAGGAAGCCGAGGTCGGCCATGTGATCGGCCTCGTCGAGGATGGTGACCTCGATGTGATCGAGGCTCAGCAGCTCCTGCTGCAGCAGGTCCTCGAGGCGGCCGGGGCAGGCCACGACGATGTCGACGCCGGCGTTCAGGGCGTTCTCCTGCCGCTTCTGCTTGACGCCGCCGAAGATCGTCGTCGTCTTCAGCCCGGCGGCATGAGCCAGCGGGTCGATGACAGCGGTGATCTGGGTGGCGAGCTCACGGGTGGGAGCGAGGACGAGCCCGCGGGGCCGGCGGACCCCTGCCTGGCCGGTCGGCGAGGCGGCCAGCCGGGCGACCAGCGGAATGGAGAAGGCCAGGGTCTTGCCCGAACCGGTCTTGCCGCGGCCGAGCACATCCCGGCCGGCCAGAGTGTCGGGCAGAGTGTCCTGCTGGATCGGGAAGGCCGCGGTCTTGCCCTCGCGGCTGAGCGTCTCGGTCAGCTTCTTCGGAACTCCGAGTTCGGCGAAGGTGACTTTCGAGGTGGTCTTCCCGGCGGTGGTACGGGGGTTGGTGCGTGTCTGTGCGTTGGTGATGGGGTGGCCCTTCGACGTGCCGGAGGGCGTGCCCGTGCCGTGGATGGTGGCAGGCCGCCGATTCCGGTCATGGAATGAGCGCTGTCGGCGCTCTCGATCGCCGAGAGAAAACGGCTTCGCAAAACATGCGCGGGTGATCGTCACCCAGCTGCAGAGACGAGGCGTCCTGACGACGCAGGGAACCCGAGGACGGGTTCACAAGTGTCTTCAGTCTACATCCTTCTGCTCCGACGGCCGAGACGCGGGTGGGTGTGAGGTCTGTCCCCACTTCGCGATCGAGCACCGCCGAGACGACAGGGGGTTGTCGGGTCTCGGCAGCCGGGCCACACTGACCAGTGAGGCCATATCGGATCGCTCGCCCGTGTCTCGGGCGGGAAGGAGAGCAGCTGTGAACAATGGCGTCGAAGTTGTCCCGACCGAACCAAGGGCCGTCGCCGAGGCGGCCGTGGAGGTGATCTGCCGATGAAGGCAGTCGTCTACAGAGGGCCACGCGAAGTCGCCGTCGAGGAGGTCGACGATCCGAGGATCACCGACCCCACGGATGTGATCGTCCGCATCACCTCGACGGCGATCTGCGGTTCGGACCTGCACATGTACGAAGGTCGCACGGACGCCGAACCCGGCATCACGTTCGGCCACGAGAACATGGGAATCGTCGAGGAGGTGGGAGAGGGCGTAGCCACGGTCAGGGCCGGTGACCGCGTCGTGCTTCCGTTCAATGTCGCCTGCGGCTTCTGCGACAACTGTCGGGCCGGAAAATCGGCCTTCTGCCTCACCGTCAATGAGCCCGGAACCGCCGGCGGCGCCTACGGCTATGTCGGAATGGGCCCCTACGGAGGAGGGCAGGCCGAATACCTGCGCGTGCCCTTCGCCGACTACAATTGCGTGCCGTTGCCGGCGGGCGAGGAACACGAAACGGACTTCGCCATGCTCGCCGACATCTTTCCCACCGGATATCACGCCACGGAGCTGGCCGGAGTGAAGCCGGGTGAGACGGTCGCCGTCTACGGGGCCGGGCCCGTCGGGATCATGGCCGCCTACTCGGCCCGCCTCAAAGGCGCCAGTCGCATCTTCGTCGTCGACCATGTGCCCAACCGGCTGGAGCTCGCCGGAGAACTGGGCGCCGAACCGATCAACTTCGACGACGGCGACCCCGTCGACCAGATCTCCGATGCCCTGGGCGACTACGGCACAGACCGCGGCATCGACGCCGTCGGGTACCAGGCCACAGTCGCCAGCGGAGAGGAACAGCCTGCCACGGTGCTCAACCAGCTGGTCGGCACGGTGCGACACACCGGCGGCATCGGAGTCGTCGGTCTCTATCTGCCCTCCGACCCGGGAGCCCCCGACGAACACTCGGCCAAGGGCGAACTCCTGGTCAGGATCGGCCGGCTCTTCGAGAAGGGACAGACGCTGGGCACCGGCCAGGCCGATGCCAAGCGCTACGCCCACAGACTGCGCGACCTCATCATCGCCGGACGCGCCGAACCGGGATTCGTCGTCTCCCAGGAGCTGCCGCTGACCGACGCCCCGGACGCCTATGCTCGATTCGACCGACGCGAAGAAGGCTACTCGAAGGTGGTGCTGCACCCCGGCAGCGACTGAACCATCGCAGCCTCTGCGCGCTGCCCTAGGCGGTTCTGCGCACCGGAGGCTGCGGCGGTGAGGGCTCGGCATCGGCGCTGAGCTCGGTGGCATCGACGAGGGTGCGCTTCTCGGCCTCGAGCGAACTCATGTCCGCCTCGGAGACCTCGGTCAGCTCGGCGGTCACGGCCGCTTCGGCGGTTGCGGCCGCCTCGGCGCCCGAGGCGATGACCGGTTCGGCCGGCTGCAGGTTCCGTCTCCTCCGATGACCGGTGGCCCAACCGGCCACCGTCACCGAGGCCCAGCCGATGCCCATCCCGGCGATGTCGTCGAGGATGTAATGCCAGCCGAAGTAGAGCGTGGCCAGAATGGTCACGCCGAAGAAGACCCAGGTGATCGTGCGGAGGAGTCGACTCTGGTTCGTGCGCATCATGAACAGGGCGGCGGCGAAGGTCACGGAGACGTGGAGTGAGGCGAACGCAGCCACACCCTGGATGGACTCGCTGCCGGCCGGGTTGCTGAGGAACTCGAGCCGGGTGGCGATGAGCACATCCTGCAGTTGGCTGACCCCGGTGTCGGGCAGGCTGCTGTAGAGCTCGGGACGGGCGAACGCCGGGCCGAGCGAGGGCAGCATGTAGTAGCTGATCGTGCCGAGCACCCAATTCAGGCACAGTGTCGTCGCATACCAGGCCCCGACGGCGTGATTGCGGCTGAGGACGAGGAACGCGCCGAGGCTGATCGGGATGAGCGGAAGATAGGCGAGGTAGGCGATCGAGAGCAGATTCGCCATGATCTCGGTGCCGAAGAGATCGTGCAGGAGCACCGCCGGGTTGTTGCCCCCGCTGAGCCAGTGGTCGAGCTGCAGCAGCTGGTGGTCGTAGAGGGTGCCTTCGCGGTAGACGGGCAGATCGCTCTTGAGATTGCGGTAGGCGACGTAGCAGATGTAGAAGGACAGCAGTCCGGCACCGATGCACAGCACCCGGTGCCTGTTCCACTCCGTCTTTGCGACCTCGACGACGGCGGCCGGGATATTTCGCCACCCGCTTCTTCGCACCGCCTCGACGATGAGTCCGCCGCCGACGAATCCGAGGGCCAGGAGCGGCAGACGGATGTATGAGGGTCCGAGGAAGCCGTCGGGATCCTTCAACGGCAGATCGAGATAGAGCGAAGAAGCCACGGCGACCGCTCCGACGAGGAGCGAGAGCGCCATGGCGAAAGTATAGGGCCAACGTCGCAATCGAGTCATCGAGGACACACTAATGGCTCAGTCTAAGCACTTCGTCGGATTTCTCTCGATGTCGCCTGACAGGAGCGGGGTCAGAGCCGTTCAGAGCCGGGACATGGGCAGAAGCCCTCAGCCCGATGTGTGTCTGCTGGCAGTAGCCTTGAGGCCATGACAGATCGTTCGCTCAACGCGGCTCCGAGGCGGTGGCGCATCATCAAGCACGTCCTGCAGCGCCTGCTCGAGGACGAGTGCCTCGACCGCGCCGCCGGGCTGGGCTTCTACGCTCTGCTGTCCGCGGCCCCGGCGATCCTGGCGATGGTCTCCCTGCTCGGCGTGGTCGGCGAAGCCGAAGCGACCACCGAGGCGGTGCTGTCCCTGGCTCACGATGTCTCGGCCGAGGCCGCCTCGGCGATTCGCCCCTTCATCGTCGAACTCACCGAGTCCTCCTCGGCCGGCGCCACACTCATCGGCAGCCTGGCCCTGGCGATCTGGTCGTCGTCGAAGTACATCGGCGCATTCGGTCGTGCCCTCAACACCGTCTACCGGGTGGAGGAGAGCCGACCCTATTGGAAGTTCAAGCCGCTGATGCTGCTGATCACCGTGGTCACGCTCATCGTCATGGCCGCCCTGGGGCTGCTGCTCGTGCTGTCGGGGCCGATCGCGGAATCGCTCGGTGAGCTCATCGGCATGGGGCCGACGGCCCTGCTGATCTGGAACGTGGTGAAATGGCCGGTCTTCGTCTTCTTCGTCATGCTGCTCATCGCCGTGCTCTACTATGTGACTCCGAATGTGAAGCAGCCGAAGTTCCGGTGGGTCAGCCTCGGCGCGCTCATCGCTCTGCTGGCCCTTGTGGTCGTGTCATCCTGCTTCGTGCTCTACATCAACAACTTCAGCAGCTACAACGTCACCTACGGGTCGATCGGGGGAGTGATCGTCGGACTCGCCTGGGTGTGGATGGTCAACCTCGCCCTGCTGCTGGGCGCCGAATTCGACGCCGAGATCGGACGCGACCGGCAGCGGAGGGCCGGGGCCGCTGCGCACTGAGTGCGCACGCCCCCTACCGTGTTGAGCGAAACGATGTCAGCATAGTGGCGTAGTCGAGAAAGGACGGTTTCCATGTCAGACGCAGGCGAGAAGGACGAGAAGGCTCCGACCGGGGTGCCGGAGGAGGCCAGGGAGGATCTGGCGGAGAAGCCCGGCACCGATTCGGTCGACAAAGAACACGAGGACGAACTGGTCGATGAGTGGGAGGACGAGTCGTTTCCGGCAAGTGACCCACCAGCGCACTACTGAAGTCCGCGAACGGATGGCCCGGCCCCTGGATTCAGGGAGACCGGGCCATTGCTGTCTCAGAACCTCAGCGCGGGTCGGCGGCGACGGCCGATGAGGACTGTCTGTCTCATTCGTCGATGATGACTCTGGAGACGACGTCGGAGCTGTTGAGGATCCGCACCTCTCGAGGGTCGTCGACGAGGACTTTGAGGAAGCCCGAGGGAGTCTCGATGACATAGCCGTCGAGCGTCTCTTGGTCTGTCTCGATCTGCTCGTGGAGCATCCAGGGCGTATCGATGAGCGTCGACATGGCCAGGGCGGCGATGATGGCGAGCACCCCTGTGGCTCTCAGCAGTCCGACGATGCTCTGTCACCTGTAGCCGTGCTTCCAGAAGATGCGCATCAGCGTGAGGACCGCGCCGAGTGCGGTTGCGCCGATGAGCAGCCACCACATATGGAAGGTGAGGATCAGTGCTGTTGTGGCCGTGCCGAGGAACACGACGAAGAGCACACGCCCGATGATCCGAGGATTCTTGTCGAGCAGGCACCACACGAACTCGACCACCGACAACGGCAGGATGAACATGATCACGATCGCTGTGACCGTGGGCCTGGCGAACAGCGTGCCCAGAACCGCGCCGACCGCATCACTGAAGTTGATCGAATCCGCCACATCGCTGGCCACCGGCCAATCCCAATGCGCGATCGCCATGATGCGCACGAGCAGGAAGAGCACGACCGCACCGCCGGCGATTCCGGCGTCCCGGACGAACGGGATGCTCGGCCGCGGGGAACTGTCAGTGCCCGGCTCGTTCTCAGTCGGTTCTGCCATGCGCCTGTCCGCTCCTCCCTCTATCGACGCCCGAACAGCATCCTATTGCCTGCGGGATCGTCAGCCCTGAGTGGGATCGACCGACCACGGAGGCCGCCGTCCCTGACTGGCGCCGCCGGCCGCCGGTTCAGAGGTGAGCGGCCGCGAAGCCGGCGCTGCGGGTGAGAACGTCTCCGGCATCGTCGAGCATCCGACCGAAGTGGAGGAAGGAGTGGAGCACTGCCGGGTACAGGTGGTAGTCGACCGGTGTCCCGGCCTCCTCGAGCCGCACATGCAGGGCCTCACTGTCATCGCGGAGAGGATCGAGCCCGGCCGCGGCGATGAAGACCGGGGGAAGACCGGCCAGATCGGCCTCGAGGTGATCGACATAGGGTGAGGAGGCATCGGCGGAGGAGGAGAAGTGCTCCGTGGTGATCGAGTCGAGATCCTCGCGGCTCATGCCGTCCCAGCCGCCGCCGTAGAGGCGCCTGCTCGCGGAATCGACGAGGCCGTGCCCGCCGTAGAAGAGCAGCAGGGCGCGGAGACAGGAGAAGGTCCGCGGATCGAGGCCGATGCCTGCCGGGCCGTCGCGCAGCAGCAGAGCCGCACCGAGGGTGAGCATGGCTCCGGCGGAGTCGCCGCCGATCGCCAGCGTTGAACCGTCGATCCCGAGAGCCTCCCCGCTGCGGGCGAGACGGTCGATCACGCCGGCCACCTCGTGCAGGGCCTGCGGGAACTTCGACTCCGGGGACAGCGAGTAGTCGACGCCGATGACTGCGGCTCCGCTCTCGGCGGCGATGACCCGCATGATCCGATCATGGGTGTCGAGGTCGCCGACGATGAAGCCGCCTCCGTGGAGGAAGACGATCCCGGGCAGGATCGCCTCGGCGGTGGGGCGATGGATGCGGATGGGCACCTGGGCACCGGCGGTGTCGATGACCTCGTCGACGGTGTGAGCCATCAGCGGTCCGCCCTCGTTCCAGAAGGAGCGTTCGGCCCGGTATTCGGCTCGCATCGCCGCCAGCCGCGCGGTGTCAGCGTCCATATCGGCACTGATCGCGCGTCGTCCCGCCTGTGCGCATTCCTCGGCTCGTGTCGCCTGCAGGTCGAGCACGGCCCGCATCTGGTCGGTCATCGCTGAGAGGATGAATGCGGGGATCTCGGTGCTGTCGGTTGCGGGCTCAGCGGCTTCGGTCATGTTCGCCTCCGTGTGTCGGTCTGGTGGAACGGCCCCGCAGGCGGCTGAGGCGTCTCTCATGAGGCTGACAGTTCGACCCCACTCTAACTGGACTGTCGTTCAGCATGTGAGATCCGCGGTGAGCCGATCGTCGCGGCGCGCTCGCCGGTGGGGCGCTCATTGTCCGACGGGCATGGAATAACTCATCGGCGGCGACGTTATGAGATTGGGTGTGCGGCTGCGCACTTGAGAGGTTCGAGTAGGAGCGAGCATTTGACCGAGCACATGCGCAGGCACGAATCCGACCATGAGATCCCGTGGTCTCTGCCGATCGTCGTCCGCCGGTCGAAGACGAACATGGCCCGCCACATCGACGTCCTCGAAGCCACCGCCAGGGCCGTGGTGACGTTCCTCGACGACCCGCGATCCCAGCCCGGCGGGGACTGGCACGAGGCCGTCGACTATTGGCGCGACGGCGCCATCCGCAAGGTGGTGCGCCGCGGGGACGGGAAGAAGCTCGAGGATGCTCGCGCACTCGGATGCGTGAGCGTGAGCTTCGGCGGTGATGCGGACTTCGCTCCCGCCGAAGCGTTCGTCTTCCCGCCCGGACCCGTCGAACCCCTGCCGAAGGAGCTGAAGAAGCTGCAGGTGGGCGGGACCGAGTTCCCCGATGAGGGGGAGAGCCTGGTCCCCGTCGCCGAGGCGGTCGTATCCATCGAACTCTCACCCAAGCTGACGCTGACGACGGGCAAGGCCGCCGCCCAATGCGGTCACGCCGCGCAGCTCGCGTTCGAACAGATGCCGACCGCGATGCGCGACCGCTGGCGCGATTCGGGCTTCAGCCTGCGCGTGAGCACGGCGACGCAGGCCGCATGGGACGCGAACGAGCAGCAGATCAGCGTCACCGACGCCGGCTTCACCGAGGTCAACGGCCCGACGGAGACCGTGAGAGCTTCGTGGTGAGGGGCACCGGGCGCGTAGCGATCACCACGCGCCCGGTCGTGAGGGCCTGTGTCGCTCACTCCTCGTCGAGTTCTTCGAGTTCCTCTTCGGTCAGTGGGCGCGTCTTCGTTCCGTTGCCGAATTCGTCGAGGTAGATCATGTGCTTGACCAGCTCGCCGGTCTCTTCGTCCTCGACTTCGATGATGTCGCCGGGGCGGGTGGCTGGCTGGTAGAAATCTTCATTGACACCGGTCATCGTGACCACCTCCTACAGGTGCTTTGACCATACGTCACTGTGATCTGAGTCTCAAGGAATTGTGCTGGTCGAACCCGGGAATCGGTAGTCTGGTCAGATGGAGCGTCAGAGATTTCACACCACAGGTGGTCGCGAGCGCAATGTCGCCGAGGTGGCCCGCCCCGGAGAGGACGCATTCCGCGTCGATATCGAACGGATCCGGTTCTCCCCGTTCTTCTCCCGGCTGGCCTCGGTCACTCAGGTGATTCCCCAGGCCGGTTCCGGAACGGTCATCCACAATCGCTTGACGCATTCGCTCAAGGTCTCGGCCGTGGCCCGGTCGATCGCGATCACCTTGAACAACGCCGATGAAGGCACCCGTGAGCTCGTCAGCGACCTCGGCGGGTGCGACCCGGTGGTGGTGCAGGCGGCAGCGGCCGCTCACGATCTCGGGCATCCGCCGTTCGGCCACCTCGGCGAGAAGGAGCTCGACCGGGTGGCGCGGTCGCTGCTGCACCTCGATGACGGTTTCGAGGGCAATGCGCAGACGTTTCGGATCCTCACCGCACTCGACAGCTGCGATGCCACTCCGCGCGGGCTCAACCTCACCCGAGCGGTGCGGGCCGGGGTGCTCAAGTATCCGTGGGAGCGAGGGGAGTGGGCCGGTGACCAGGGACTGACGGCGTCGCAGATGCCGCGCGGCGTCGGCAACGATGCGACCGTGGGGGCGATGAAGTTCTCCGCCTATGTCACCGAGGTCGATGAGATGGTCGATGCGCTCTCGACGTTCCCGGCGATCGGGCGCTATCAGCAGACGCTCGAGTGCGCGGTCATGGACGTCGCCGATGACATCGCCTACGCTGTCCACGACCTCGATGACTTCTACCGGTCGAACGTGCTGCAGTACACGAGCGTGTCCGCCGAGCTCGGGCGGTGGCTGCGCGATTGTCGCGAGTTGGAGGCTCTGCACGATTCGGAGCTCGACCGGCGGCGGCCGGGGCACGCGCTCGAGGCGATCAGGCGCCACACCCGGGAGAAGGACCCGTGGATCGCCGACGAGGAGGCGTTCAGAGCCTCGGTCGAGCGGATCAACAGCGACCTCGTCGAAGGTCTGCTCGCGGTTCCCTACGACGGAGGGCTGGAGGCCGATCGGGCGGTCACGGCGTTCACCCGCAGATGGATCGACCGCTTGCAGGCTTCGATCGTCGTCGACCCGGATCCGCATGTGCGCAGCGGTCATGTGCGGTTGAGTCAGGACGCGTGGCACGATGTCGTGGTGCTCAAGTTCGTGCACTCGAAGTTCGTGCTCGAACGCTCCGACCTCGCGGTCTATCAGCGCGGTCAGACGCGGATCATCGCCTCACTGGTCGAGGGCTTCCACGAATGGCTGCTCGACCCCGATGAGGCGACCCGGATCCCGCGGCGGCTGATCGATTCCGTCGAGGCGGCCACGCAGGAGTATCAGGACCTGTACTCGCGCAACCCCGAGGCGCTGGGGGAGGAGGGCTCCGCGGCGATCGTGAGGCGGGGCCGGGCGCGAGCGGTGGTCGACTACATCGCCTCGTTCACCGATGCGCAGGCGATGTCGGTCAACGCGCTCATCACCGGCGCCTCCGAAGAGCCCTGGGAGGCAGGCCGCGGCCTGTAGGCGTCGCCGAACGGTGGGACCGCCACCGTGCGCGTCGCTGGGGAATCTGTCGGCGCGGGCACGCAAACGGCGGGACCGGAGTTCTCACTCCGACCCCGCCGTTCAGCTCAGTGACTGAGCTGGGTCACCCTCAGTGCTTGCCGGCGCGGTAGCGGCGGGTCGCCCACACCGCTGCGGCGCCGCCGGCGAGGAGCAGGGCGGCGAATCCGGCCAGGGCCGGGATGCCGTCGGCACCCGTCCGCGGCAGGTCTCCGCCATCGCTGCTGCCCGAGGCATTCGTGCTCGAACCGGCGTTGGCACCGGCCGAGGCGTTGGCCGACGACCCGGCATTGGCGGACTGGTCCGAATCGGCCGAAGCCTCATTCGCATCATCTGCCGACGAAGCGTTGGCCTCGTCGCCGTCTGCCGCTGCTGCGGAGGAGGCCTCCGAGGAGGAGTCCGCGGTCGATGCGGCCGAAGCGGCGGCACCGGCGTCGGCGTTGGCCGCGGCGGATGCCTGTGCGTTCGTGTCATCCGAGTTGTCGGCGTTGGCGGCGGCGTTGGCTGCCTGCTGTGCCGAGGCGTTCGGATCCGAGGTCGCGTCCGCCGAGGTCTGCGAGGAGGCCTCTTCGTTGGCGGCGGATTCGGCGGCTGCTTCGGCGTTCTCGTCCGCTGCTGCCGATGCCGTGTTGTTGGCGTCCTCGTCAGCGGCTGCCTGGGCCGCTGCTTCGGCGACGGCGTTGCCGTTGTCGTCGGCGTTCGCCGATGCCGAGGCCGAGGCGGCGGCATTCGCATTGGCATTCGCTTCCGAGTCGCTCTCTGCATCGGGATCGGCCGCTGCGGCTGCGTCCGAGTCGGCTGCTGCCTCTGCGGAAGCCTCGTTCGAGGAATCGGCCGTGGCAGCCGCTTCCGAAGCGGCAGCGGAGTTGGCGTCCGAGGCCGTTGAGGCCTCGGCGTTCGTGTCATCGGAGTTGTCGGCTTCTGCGGCGGCCTGCGAGGCCGCCGTCGACGAGGCGTTCTCATCAGACGTCGAATCGGCTGAGGCCTCGGACGAAGCGTCCTCGGTCGCTGCCGACTCTGCCGCGGCCTCGGCGTTCTCATCCGCTGCTGCCGATGCCGTGCTGTTCGCATCGTTGTCGGCAGCTGCCTCCGAGGCGGCCTGGGCGGCGGGGTTGTTGTCCCCGTCGGCATCGGCCGAAGCCGAGGCCGAGGCCGCTGCGTTGGCGTTCGCATCGTCATCGCCCGGTGCCTCCGGGTCCTCGTCGGTGGCACGGACCGAGGATGAGGCGAGGTTGATGTCGATGGCATCGGCGGCCGGCAGCAGTTCCAGGCTCACAGCGCTGACGGTGAAGCCAGGTCCGTTGGTGCCCTTGACCTGGCTCTCGTCTGCCGGATCCTTCGCCGTCGGCTGCTCGTTGATCGTGAGATCGACGACCTGGTTGAGCGCCCCGAAGACGGGGTCCAGGGAGGTCAGAACCGGGTCGACGATGTCGGTCACAGCACCGGCGACCTCATCGGCCGTGGAATCGAGGATCCCGCCGATGAGCGGCTCGGTGATGGAGAGAACAGCGTTGATCACCGGCTGGGTGATGGCATTGAGCACACTGCCGACGGGAACGCCGGCGATCGAGAGATCGGTGTCGACAGTCGGGTCGGAGTCGTCGGTGCCGGCCAGCTGTCCGAGAGTGGCATCCACCGTGACCTTGCCGTCGACGGCGGGAATGCCGAGGGCTGAGATGTTCGCAGGCAGTTCGATGACGAGGTGAACGTCATTGAGCGCATCGGTCAGGGTCTCGTTGACCTTGCCGGACAGAGCACCGAGGGCATCGGCCACGGCGTCGGTGATCTTCGAGATCGTGTCCGAGGTCAGCACCTGGGTGTTCGGGTCGAGGCCGTTGAGGTCAGAGGCGTCGCCGCCCTTGACGATCTTCGCGAGATCGATCTTGATGTCACCGTTGGCGAGATCGATCGACACGATCCCGGCCTCGTCCTCGAGCGCCTCGTTGACGACGTTCTCGACGACGCTGTTGAGGGCATCACGGACCTCGACGGACACCTGAGTGTCGTCTCCGCCGATATTGACCGAAGCGATGCCGACATCCAGATTCAGGCCGATGCCGGCCAGGTCGTTGACCAGGCCCTCTTCGCCGATGACGTCTTCGAGGGTGCCGCCTGCACCGTCGACGACCTCATCGAGAGCACCGGAGAGGTCACCGACTGCGGGGCTGGAGACTGTGAGGATGCCGTCGGCGACGGCATACTCGGAGTCGTCTGCGGTGCCATCGCTGTTGGCCGTCGACGCGATCGCGCCGAGTTCGAGGCTGAGCTCATCGACGATCTGATCGGTGACGCCGTCGAGGTTGAGCTGGCCGAGCACCGAGGTCAGATCGACATGGGCGTTGCCGTATTCGCCGTTGTTGATGTCGTCGAGGTTGAGTCCGCCGTCTTCGCCGACAGCGCCGGAGCTGGCCGTGGCGTCGTTGTAGGCGGGAGCGTGCCCATAGGCGTTGAGCGCTCCTCCTTCACCGAGCTCGAGGAGGCCGTCGCCGTCTTCGTCGCTGATGAGCGGGATGCCGATCCCGGGGAGTTCGACTCCGATGGCTTGGAGCACTTCGGCATTGATCGGCGTGCTGTCCTCGGCAGTGTTCGACGGAGAGCTGCTGTACGCCGACAGGGCGTCGACCGCGTCGGCGGTGAGGATGTCAGCATCGATGAGCTGCCCGTAGGCCTCTGCGTCTTCGTTCGGGTTCTGTTCGTCGGCCGAGCCCGGTGCCGTCGTCAGCAGTGTCAGTCCCACCGCTGTCGCCGCGGCGACCGAGCCCACCGCAATCTTCCGACCGGTGCTCTGCCGGCCTCTGAGTATCTTCATGGTCCCCCACATCAATAGGTTCCTGACATCAATAGGTTCCTGATCATTTCCAGACGAGAGTCTGGACGGAAACGGACAGTTTCCTGGCAGATCGTTCATAACGTTACGGAGTCATGAAAAAGTAATCAGTGAATAATTAATAACGTTACAGCCTCGTTATAGTTACGCAGCAGTAAGGGGGTTTATGTCCGCGAAGTGCACTATCTCATGCAAGAGTTCTTGTCTAGATGAATCGTCGCTTCATATCCCGACTTCTTCCTGCGACGAAGGTGGCCATTCTTGCTCGAGCACAGCGAAACGTCAGGTGATGAGCTCAGCTCAGCAGATTCCTTCGGTTCGGTGACGACCGTTTTGTGTTCGGAGCGAGGCCAGTCGTCGACGGGTTCCGTCGGAGGAGTATTCGATCTCGACAGGAGCGGTGCTGAAGGCTCCGAATGATCACGATTCAGACCGCCATATTTCGAAAGCGTTGGAAATGACGACCATTGGCAGCGCAACGACCACTGACCGGACACCGATTGCAGTGTTCGTGCGAGCTGAATACAGTCGCAACGTCAGGTCATCCAACGGGGAGGTTGAGACATGGCATCCACACGCTGGGCCGTGGTCGGTGCCGGAATCATCGGCGCGGCCGTGGCGCGCGAGATCCTCATGCGTCATGACAGCGCCGACGTCACGGTCTTCGACAAGGAAGACCACCCTGCCGCCCATCAGACCGGCCACAACTCCGGTGTCGTCCACGCCGGTCTCTACTACGAGCCCGGCAGCCTCAAGGCCAGACTCTGCCGTCGCGGCGTCTCGCTGCTGCTCGACTTCGCCGATGAGCACGACGTCGCCGTCGACGAGTGCGGAAAGGTCGTCGTCGCCACTGACGAGGTCGAGGTCGAACGCCTGGCCGCCATCCACGAACGGGCACAAGCCAACGGCGTCCCCGGCCTGGCCATGCTCGACCGCGACGGACTGCGCGGCATCGAACCCCATGCCGAGGGCGTGGCCGCCCTGCACTCACCCCACACGGCAATCATCGACTATCCCGGACTGACCGAGGCCCTCATCGCCGACGTCCGCTCCCGCGGCGGCCGGATCCGGCTGTCGACCCCCGTCAAGGACATCAGGCGGAAGGGCAGAACCGGCGGCGGCGACGCCGCTCTTGTCCGCACCTCGGTCGATGCTCAGGAATTCGACGCCGTCATCGTCTGCGCGGGACTCCACTCCGACCGTCTGGCAGCACGCTCGGGTGAGGGACGGAACCCGACCATCGTGCCGTTCTTCGGCCAGTACTTCATCCTCGAACCGGGGTATGACGACATCGTCAACGGGCTCATCTACCCGGTGCCCGATCCGAAGTATCCCTTCCTCGGCGTGCATGTGACGAGGCGGATCGACGGGGGACTGATGATCGGGCCCAATGCCTTTCTCTCCCTGTCCCGCGAAGGCTACAGCGGTCTCGGATTCAACCTGCCCGATGCGATGTCCGTGGCCGGCAACCTCGGCTTCTGGCGCTTCGCGGCCGCGAACATGGCCACGGCGGCCAGGGAGCTGCCCGGTGTCGTGTCGATCGACAGGTTCGTCGACGCCGCCGCCCACTATGTTCCGAAGCTCGCCGGGGCCGGCGGCCGGCGAGCCACCCGCGGCATCCGCGCTCAGGCGATGAATCGTGACGGCACGCTCGTCGATGATTTCGTCATCGATCGGGCGGGAGCGACGATGTTCGTCAGGAACGCCCCCTCACCGGGAGCCACCTCGGCGCTGGCCATCGCCGAACACCTCGTCGAGACCATCGAAGCCGAGGCCTGAGGTCTCCGCCCGCGGACGAGAACGGGCCGCCTCCCTCGTCCTGGCGACGAAGGGAGACGGCCCGTGCGCTATCGACTCAGCCGCTGACTGGCTTGCTCAGCGGCTGACTGACTCGCTCAGCGGCGACTCACTTGGGAACGCGAGTCTCGGCGCTGATGAACCAGGCCTGCTGCTCGAGTTGGGAGATGTAGTCGTGGAAGATGTCGGCGGTCGTCGGATCCGCGGAATCGACCTCGTCGTGGCAGCCGCGCATCGAGGCGACGGTCGTCTCGATCGCCTTGACCATGTGGTCGATGGCGTCGTGGGTGCTGATCTCGCCGTTGGGGAACTCCGGAAGTGCGGACTGCTCGGCGATCACCGCGGGGCGGCCGTCCGGGGAAGCGTGCAGGGCCCTCATCCGTTCGGCGATCTCATCGCTGCCGGCACGAGCGATGTCCGTGACCTCGTCGAGGTTGAGGTGGAGGTCACGGAAGTTCGTGCCCACGATGTTCCAGTGGGCCTGCTTGGCGGTGAGGCTCAGGGCGATGAAATCGACAAGCACCGTCTGGAGGTTCTTGCTCAGAGCATCCGAGGCGATGAAGCCGTGTTCGGCATTCTCTCTCGCTGTCTTCTCCGAACCGTGCGGATCGGGAACAGTAACTGACTGTGTCATTGAACTTGCTCCATTCTCTTCGAAGATGAAGGATGTCTTCACCATAGCTCGTGGCCGGGGCACTCGTAACCCCTGTCCGCTGTCAGTCCTTGTCTGTCTCATCACTGTCGACGGTGTGGACGCGAGCGCGCAGACGCTGGGAGTGAGTGAGGTTCCTGACGTCGATGTCACTGTCGAAGCTCGACCCCAGAGCGCCGGCGACGACACCCATGGCCGCACTCAGCCACGCGATGTCGAGATAGTTGTTCAGCCGGGCATCGGGGCGGTTGATCGTCTGGGCCATGAACTCCGGGTCGATGACGATGAGCCCGCCGGCGAGGATGCCCACGACCAGGATCGCATAGAGGCTGGTTACGCAGATGATGAGCGTGAGCACGGTCGACAGGTTGTAGTAGAAGACGACCTGAGCCAGCCGCTCCTTGACCGGGCGGTCCCACAACCGGTTGATCGTGATCAGCCACCCGACCATGAGCGCGATGGCGATGACGCCGATCGAGATGAGTCGCAGCGTCGACAGGTGATGGGACATCTGCCAGATGGAGCTGTAGAAGATGCCGAAGGCGCCGGTCGCGGCGGCTGCGGCCATGGCGCGTGAGAGTTTGCGAGCCATCCGCAGCGGCTCATTGGCCATGGTCATTCCCAGCACGAGGCGCGGCCCGCCGGTGGAGGTGTGCGAGTGGAGTGTGCGACGACCGGAATCGGCTCGGCTCGACCACTGACCCCAGCGGGGCAGGCGATGCCGCTGGGCCGGATGGTGCTCATCGGGCAGGAGCTGGTTGAGGCAGCTCATGTAGATCTTGAGCAGGCGGCGCCTCGTCGGCGCCCCGAGAGTGGGATGGGAGATGACGGCGACATTGCGGTCGGGCAGCACCTCGGCGATGAGCGGTTTGCCCTGGGTGTGGCGGGGGATGTCGGTGAGCATGATGACCAGATCGGCTCCGGGGAAGCGATCGACGATCGAGTCGAGAGTCGACAGCTCCAATCGGTGGTCGGCTTGGACGCGCAGCGTCTCGGTGCAGACGTCGACTGTGACCTCGGCGTCGAAATCCTGCCGGAGGAGTTCGCTGAACTCGTCCTTGATCGAGGCCACACATCGGCTCGGGGGTCCGGGGTCGCTGATGAGCAGGACATGCATTTTCCCACTGTGGCACCGCCTGGCGGTCCTGGCCAGGGCCGTGGCGAATTCCGACGCTTTCCTCACAGCACTTTCAGCCTGTGTGGCTTTGGACAGTGGGTCGTGGGGACGCGGGGGCGTGCGGCTGGATGTCTGTGGGCTCGGCGGGCCGCAGCCGAACCTCGCCGGCTGGGCACGTATTCTGTAACCGGAAGTTTTCTGATGTCGAAGAGTCGACGAGGTGAAGGAGAGCACGGGCCATGGCAGTTCTGGTGACCGGCGGCGCAGGATATATCGGTTCGCATGTGGTGCGGCTGCTGACCGAGCGCGGTGATGACGTCCTCGTCGTCGACGACTTCTCCACCGGCCTCACGGTCCGGGTCGACGGATTGGACGTCGTCGACCTCGATCTCGCGGCCGCCGATGCCGAGGACCGCCTCGTCGCCGCCATCGAGGAGCACTCGGTCGACTCGATCATCCATTTCGCCGCGAAGAAGCAGGTCGGCGAGTCCGTCGAGAAGCCGGTCATGTACTACCGGCAGAACATCGGCGCGCTGACGAACATCCTCGCCGCCGTCGAGGCCACCGGGATCGAATCGCTCGTCTTCTCCTCCTCGGCTGCGACCTATGGGATGCCCGACGTCGACATGGTCGGCGAGGACCTCGAGGCCCGCCCGATCAATCCCTATGGCCAGACCAAGCTCATCGGCGAATGGATGATCGACAACCAGACCACCGCAGCGAAGATGCACGGGAAGACGTTCAACGCCGTCAAGCTGCGCTACTTCAACGTCGCCGGCGCCGGTTGGCCCGAGCTCGCCGACACCGCGGTCATGAACCTCATCCCGATCGTGCTCGGCCGGCTGGCCGAGGGCAAGGCTCCGATCATCTTCGGCGACGACTACGACACCCCCGATGGCACCTGCATCCGCGACTACGTCCACGTCAAGGACCTCGCCGAGGCACACATCGCCGCTCTCGACTACATGAAGGCCGGCGGGACCACGGAAACCGTGTTCAACGTCGGCACCGGAACCGGCGCCTCGGTCAAGGAGGTCATCGACACCATCGCCGAGGTGACCGGCCGTGACATCGTGCCCGAAATGGGCGAGCGTCGTGCCGGAGACCCGCCGGCCCTGGTCGCCGACGTCTCCCGCATTCAGGCGCTGCTGAGCTGGAAGGCCGAATTCGGCCTCGAGGAGATCGTGCGCAGCGCCGTCGAGGCCGCGGGGATGCTGCCCGAGCAGGAGTAGAGCTCGACAGCCCGACCGCCCGGGCTGGTCGACCCTCTGCCTCTCCGCCACGGTTCTGTGCTGCTCTCGCGCTCCCAAATGTGACCGAGGAGTCACGGTTTGACGTTGGTGCCTCCCTTCCGCAGGAGCACCATCATTCATAAATAATGAATGCGTTCATTAATGAGTGGAGTCATTCAATGGGCATCAAGGACGGCAGGAACACCACCCGCCCGCTGGGACGGCGGGACCGGAAGATGCGCATCAAGCGCGAGGCGATCTTCGCCGCGGCGGACGAGCTCTTTCGGGATTCTCCGAGGTGACCACCCTGGAGATCGCCGATCGTGCCGACGTCGCCTCCGGCACAGTCTTCCGCTATGCGGCATCGAAGCACGAGCTGCTCACTCGGGTGTTCAACGATCTCGTCCGTGAGGCCGTCTCGGAGGGGCGGCGGCGAGCGGAGCGGGAGTCCAGCGTGGACGCAGCCGTCTTCGCTTCAGTGGCACCGCTGCTCGACAGCGCTCGGCAGCACCCGGAGAACACTGCCGTCTATCAGCGCGAAATCCTATTCGGGGAAACCGCCGAGAAGTTCCGCACCGAGGGGCTGGAGATCATCGCCGATCTCGAGGACAGCATCGCTCGGCGGCTCGTCGACGGCTTGGGCGTCCCTGTCGCCGCGGCCGGACTCGCGGCCTCCTCGATCTTCGCTGCCACGCTTGTCGCGATCGCCCGTGTCTCGACGGGGATGCGAGCTGACCGAGACGCACACGAGGATCTCGCGCTGCAGGTCGCTCAGATCGTCGCCGGTGCATGCAGCGATGTCGGGCGGCCGACGGTCGTCTCAGACCATCCCCATGGAAGGAGCAATGATGAATGACATTTCGACGGTGACCGTTCTCGGCACTGGGGTCCTGGGATCGCAGATCGCCTTTCAGACGGCTTTCAGAGGTTTCGCCGTGACTGCCTACGACATCAACGAGGAGGCGCTCGAATCCGCCCGTGAACGTTTCGAACTGCTCGCGCAGCGCTATCAGAAGGACGGCGTGGAAGGTGCGGACGAGGAGACGACTCGCGCGGCGATCGATCGTCTGACACTGACTGCCGACCTCGGCGATTCCGTCCGTGAGGCCGACCTCGTCATCGAGGCGATCCCTGAGCTCATCTCACTCAAACGGGACACCTACGAGCGCCTCGGTGAGCTGGCCCCGGAACGGACGATCTTCGCCACGAACTCCTCGACGCTGCTGCCAAGCGAACTCAAGGACTTCACCGGACGCCCCGAGAAGTTCCTCGCTCTTCACTTCGCCAACGAGGTGTGGAGATTCAATATCGCTGAGGTGATGGGCACCGCCGATACGGACCCCGCAGTCTTCGACCAGGTCGTCTCCTTCGCTGGAGCGATCGGCATGGTGCCCATCCCGCTGCACAAGGAGAAGGCCGGCTACGTCCTCAACTCACTGCTCGTCCCGCTGCTCCACGCCGGCTATGCCCTCGCCGCCGGCGGGTACTCCGAGCCGGAGGACATCGACAAGGTCTGGCGGATCTCCACAGGCGCCCCGATGGGCCCATTCCAGATCACCGACATCATCGGACTCAGGACTCCGTACAACGTCCTCTCGGAAAAGGACGGAGAAGCGCTTCAGCTGGCCGAGTGGCTCAAGACGAACTACATCGACAAGGGCAAGCTCGGCGCAGCCTCCGGCGAGGGCTTCTACACCTATTCCTGACCAGCCTCACCCTCACCGACGGTCGGTGCCGAGTCCGAATCAATCCGGGCTCGGCACCGCTCGTGTCTGACCGATCAGTTCGCGGGCTTCATCTCGGACTCGGTGACCCACTTGTGATTGGTCATCTCCATCTCATCGGTCTTGACGTCGACCATGTAGACGGTCTCATCGGTCGAGGAGTCGATCGTTGCCTTCGCACCCTTCATCCCGGCCATGTGATCGGCCTCGACGGTGACCTCGGCGCCGTCCTGCAGCGGTTCCTCACCCGGATCCTTGAGCTCTTCGTGCACGACCCACTCGTGGTCCTCGACCGGATCACCGCCGTCGGTCGGGGTGTAGCTGATCGAATAGGTCGTCGTGTCGAAGGCCCCGGACACGGTCGCCTCGGCGCCCTTCATGCCCGGCATGTGATCGGCCGAGAGCACGACCGCGTCGCCGACGTCGAACTTCGGATCGGCGGCCTTCTCGATTCCTTCGGGTGGGGCACCTCCGTCGGAGGGGTGGTCCATGCCTTCGTGGTCGGACTCGCCGGACTCATGAGTGGATGCGGCGCCTGCGGCCTCGGTTCCGTCGGTGTCGGGTTCCTGGGCCACATCGTCGGGCGCTGAGCAGCCTGCCAGGGTCAGTCCGATCGCCGCGGCGGCAGCGGTGAAGCGAATGGTCTGAGCGGACGTCTTCACGAGTGATCTCCTTGTGCTGGCCGTCGTCTTCTGCGGCCGTTCCGTGTGGCCGCATCGGTCACCCTATACCCCTGAAGGGTATGATTGCGACAACGACTTCGGTGCTCCGCACCCTGAGTGACAAGGGGGAAACAGTTGACAATGAAGCGAATGGCCATCGCCAGCGGTATGGCTGCGCTCGCCCTCGCGCTGGCAGGGTGTTCCGCTCCAGAGGCAGATGGGGATCCGGTGCCGGAGAACGGGCAGCCGCTGACGACGGAGACGGGGGAGCGCGCGACGACGGAGTTCCTCGCCGAGCACGACCTCGCCGGTATGGACGCCGTTGAGCTCATCGACCGCCTCGACCGCCTGCCGGTGAGCCAGCGACCCGAGAACCTCATGGCCTCCGTCCGGAACGAGGAAATCGTTCTCACCGACGGGACGCAGGAAGTCGCCATGGACCTGCCCGAGGACAGGAGCTACGTGTCGATCGCTCCCTTCGTCGAGGAGACTCACGACTGCTTCTATCACAGTCTGACGACCTGCCTCGGCGAAATGAGTGAAGAGCCGGTCGAGGTGACGATCACCGACTCGTCGACCGGGAAGGCGGTGGTCGAGGAGTCGACGACGACCTTCGACAACGGCTTCATCGGCTTCTGGGTGCCCTCCGACATCAGCGGAACGATCGAGGTCTCGGCTGCGGGCAAGACCGGGTCGACCGAATTTTCCAGCTCGGACGACAGTGCCACCTGTGTGACCGATCTGCAGCTGCAGCAGACACACGCGAGAATGGGAGACCGGTGACCGTCGCCCACTCAACAGGAGGGCTGTTTTGACCCACCACATCGTCATCGGGGCAGGGCTGGCGGGTGCCGCAGCCGCTTATTCGCTCACCGCGCGCGGCGAGGACGTCACCGTCGTCGAACGGCACACACCGGCCAATCAGCGCGGCAGTTCGCACGGTTCGGCACGCATCTTCCGCTACGCCTACCCCGATCGGCTCTACACCGAACTCGTCGTGCGATCCCGCAGCCTTTGGGACGCTCTCGAGGCGACAGCCGACACCGAGCTGGTCACTCGCACCGGCGCCATTGACCACGGTGATGCCCGGCACGTTGCGCAGCTTGTCGAGATCTTCGAGGCGGTCGGCGTCGAGCATGAGATCCTCGATGCGACGCGTGCGGCCGTGCGATGGCCCCAGTTCGCCTTCGGCACCGAGGTCCTGTGGCACCCCGACGCCGGCGTCATCGACGCCCAGACCACAGTCGAGACCATGCTCGACCTTGCTCGGGCCACCGGCCGGGCCCGGGTGCTCATCGATTGGACCGTCGCCGAGGTGGCCCGACGTTCCGCGAGCGGCTTCCGTGTCATCTCGGCGATGGGGGAGACCATCGAAGGTGATCGCGTCATCGTTGCCGCCGGCGGTTGGCTGCCCGACCTCCTCGGTGACCTCGGGTTCCCGACAGGCTTCCGTGAAGCGCTGCCGCGTTTCGAGGTGAGGCAGGAGCAGGCCTTCCACATGCCCTATCGGGACACCGGCGAGGACGGTCGGCCGGCGACTGCCTGGCCGACATTCATCCACAAGTCCGGCGAGATGTTCACCTATGGGCTGCCCGGTGGACGGGACGCGGGATTCGCGGGGCAGAAGATCGCGCAGTTCAACGGCGGTCGGGTGATCGGTTCTGCGCTCGATCAGGACGGGCAGATCACCGAGGAGATGCGCGCTCGGATGGTCGACTATGCGAAGCGGCATCTGCCTGGGCTGGTGCCGGAACCGTATGCGGAGACCACCTGCCTGTTCACGAACACTCCGGACGAGGACTTCGTCATCGATGAGGTCGACGGGCTCGTCATCGTTTCCGCCTGTTCGGGGCACGGAGCGAAGTTCGCGCCGCTGCTCGGAGAGTTCGCGGCGGACCTCGCCACCGGTGCCGGCGATATTCCAGAGCGGTTCAGGGTGGGCGCGCGACGGGACTGAGGATCGGCACGAATGCTGTCGAGTCGTCACCCCGGGATGTTCCCAGCGAGGATGATCCACGAACGCGACCGCGCGGTCAGGCGTGCAGTCGGGCACTCAGCGGTCGGCCGCCTCGGCGCGGGTGTCTGTTGCGGCAGGCGGAACTCAGCGCGCATTGTGCAAACTCTCGGGGCGGCGATTGTCACAAATCGCAATAGAAGCGGCATGATGGCCTTATGACCACAGATATGGATATTGCGCTCAGCGCCGAGCTCGATCCCATCGTCGACGTCGCCGCTGGGCTGGGTTTGGACGCACAGGACATCATTCCCCACGGGTGGACCAAGGCGAAGGTGCCCATCGAGGTCCTCGACAGGGCGGCAGCGAACGCCACGGACGGCCGACTCATCCTCGTCACCGCCATGAGCCCCACTCCGGCAGGAGAGGGCAAGACCACGACGAGCATCGGCCTGGCCGACGGGCTCAACGAGCTCGCGCGCAGCCGACCCGAGGTCGGTCGAGCCGTGCTGGCGCTGCGCGAGCCGAGCATGGGGCCGGTCTTCGGGATGAAGGGCGGCGCGGCCGGCGGCGGCCACGCCCAGGTCGTGCCGATGGAGGACATCAACCTCCACTTCACCGGTGACTTCGCCGCGATCGCGGCCGCGAACAACCTCGCCGCGACCATGCTCGACAACCACATCCACTTCGGCAACGACCTCGACGTCGATCCCCGTCGCATCCACATCCGCCGCGTCGTCGACCTCAACGACCGTGCCCTGCGGGGAGTCGTCGTCGGCCTCGGCGGCATCAATGGGGGAGTGCCGCGCGAGGACGCCTTCGACATCGTCGTCGCCAGTGAGGTCATGGCCGTGTTCTGCCTGGCCACCTCGCTGACGGACCTCAAGGAGCGGCTCGGGCGGATCGTGCTCGCCCACAGCCGCGCCCGCGAACCGATCACCGTCGGCGACATCGGCGCAGCCGGGGCGATGACCGCGCTGCTGCGCAATGCCCTGGCACCGAACCTGGTCCAGAGCCTCGAACACTCGCCTGCCTTCATCCACGGCGGCCCCTTCGCCAATATCGCCCACGGCTGCAACAGCCTGCTGGCGACGAAAGCGGGGCTGGCGCTGGGTGACTGGGTCGTCACCGAGGCCGGATTCGGCGCCGACCTGGGTGCCGAGAAGTTCCTCGACATCAAGTGCCGCACTGCCGGGATCTGGCCTTCGGCCGTGGTCGTCGTCGCGACCCTGCGGGCCCTGAAGTACCACGGCGGGGTCGATGTCGCCGATGTCGAGACACCGAACGTCTCTGCGGTGCTTGAGGGCATGAGCAACCTCGAACTGCACTGCCGCAACCTGCGCGAGATCTACGGGCTGACCCCGGTGGTGTGCTTCAACCGCTTCCCCACGGACACCGACGAGGAGATGACAGCGGCGATCGACCACCTGCAGGGATTGGGGATCGCCGCGGTCGAGTCGACCCACTGGGCCGATGGCGGCAGGGGCGCGCTGGCGCTGGCCGAAGCCGTCGTCGAGGCGGTGGGCGGTGTCGGTTCAGGACGCGGAGACGGTACAGCAGGACCGGCCGTCGACGATGGTTCGTTCTTTGTCGCTGGGACCGCTTCTGGGGATGCTGAGGCGCCCGTTGCCGATCCCGCCTCTCGTGCGCGCTACAGCTATGACCTCGACCGCCCGCTGGAGGAGAAGATCCGCACCATCGCCCAGCGGATCTACCAGGCCGCCGATGTCGACCTGCCGGCCAAGGTCAAGCGCAAGCTGCGCCAGTTCACCGAGGAAGGCTACGGCGATGCACCCATCTGCGTGGCCAAGACCCAGTACTCGCTGAGCACCGATGGCAGTCTGCGCGGGGCCCCGACCGACCACATCATCGAGGTCAAGGACGTGCGGCTGTCGGCCGGTGCCGGCTTCGTCGTCGTCATCGCCGGTGACATCATGACGATGCCCGGCCTCCCGCGCGAACCCTCCGCACTGAAGATCGACGTCACCGAGGACGGGAACATCACCGGACTGTTCTGAGGCCGGCCCGGCCGGGCGAACTGCTCAGTCGGGCGAACTGCTCAGTCGGCCGCGCCGGTCACACGGGCGTAGATGGCGTCGAGCGCAGCGGCGAGGCGGCCGCGGTTGGCCTCGTCCATCCACTCGTGATTGAGCTGTTCGTTGAGCCCGCCCGGCGTTTCGTGGTCGGCGACGAGTTCCTTGATGGGGGTGTCGGTTTCGGCGAGCGTGGTGCCGAGGCCGACGAACTGCCCGCGGATGAAATGGTCGGCATCGGCCTGCTCCCACCCCTGGTCGACCAGCCACGCGGTGATCGACTGCAGGAAGGCGAAGTGGGCCGACATCGTCGCCGTCACCGCCGACAGCGTGCTGAACAGCGTCTCGTCGGCGGCCGTGACCGACCCGCCGAGGCGGCCCAGGATCTCCTCGACCGCCTGATTCGCCGGATACATCGCGGTCACGCCCTTGCGCTCGCGCACAGCCGGCAGCGGGATGATGCGCACGATCGTCGGGGAGTGGGGCAGGTGCTCGGCGAGCTGATCCGTGGCGAGACCGGCGACGGCGCTGATGAGAGTCCGATCCGCCGGGATGTCGAGTTCGTCGAGGACGGCGGCCGCCTGCTGAGGCAGGACGGCGAGAACGATGAGTTCGCTGCGGTCGACGACGTCCTGATTGCTGTCACAGACCGTGGCGGCCTCGAGGGACTCGGCGAGGTGCTTTGCGCGGTCGGCATTGCGTGGGGAGAGGAAGAACCGAAGGCCGCTCGCGTGGGCGTCGTCGGCCTCACTGCGGGCAAGGCCTTCGACCATCGCCGAGGCGATCTCTCCGACTCCGATGAAACCGATGCTGGTCATCTGCTCCTCCTTGAGAGACTCTCTGCGAGGCTGGGGGTGTGTTCGTCTGATCGCATTGTCTCATCCACCAGTGAGGGCGAACGCGGGATCCGGAGTTCGTGCGGGGGGACTTGTGGCTACTGCGGGCGCCAGCCGCCCTCGTCTGCGATCGCCGAGGTGATGCGGCGACTTGCACTGCCCAGTGCGCGAGCCTGAGCCGGAGTCAGAGAGTCGAAGACCAAGCGCCTCACGAGAGCGACGTGCCCCGGAGCGGCCGCACGCGTGGCGGCGAGGCCGGATTCAGTCAGGGTCGCGATGGTCGTCCGGCCATCGTCGGGATCGGGGCCCCGGGTCACCCATTGCCTGCGTTCGAGTCGTGCGACCGCCCGAGAGAGCCGGGAGAGAGTGCTGTTGGCGAAACCGGCCAATTCCTTCATCGTCAACGACCCCTCGTCTGCCTGGGAGAGGGCGAAGAGGATTCTATACTCGAAGTGGCTGATCGTGGAGTCTCGCTGCATCTGTGCGTCGAGTGCTGCCGGCAGCCATTCCAGCAGCGTTGCAACGGATGACCAGATCTCGAGTTCGTCGGCGGTGAAGGCGTCCGATCCGTTCGGTTCTGCATCATGGCTGCCGCGGCTGTTCATACGGCCGAGTCTATCGAAAACTTGTCTGAGAAAGTGAATCCGTCTATTGTTGACTTTCCTAGGAAAGTGAATTTCAATCGATGCTTTGGCAAGGACGGACAGCACATGGACCTTCGACTGGCAGGCAAGACCATCTTCATCTCGGGCTCGACGCAGGGGATCGGCTATGCGATCGCGTCCCTGTGCGCTCACGAAGGGGCGACGGTGATCCTCAACGGTCGGCACGAAGACGGTGTCGAGGCGGCGCTGGCACGTCTGCGCGAATCCGATCCGGCCGCCTCGGTGAGGGGAATCGCGGCGGACTTCGCCGACGCGCGGCAGGTCGATGAACTGCTCGGCGGACTCGGCGAGGTCGACATCCTCATCAACAACGTGGGCCTGTTCGATGTGGCGCCGTTCGCCGAGATCGACGACGCGGAATGGTCCCGGTACTTCGAGGTCAATCTGATGAGCGCCGTTCGCCTGTCCCGCCGGCTGCTGCCGGGCATGCTCGAGAAGGGGTGGGGTCGGGTCGTCTTCATCGGCACCGAGTCGGCGGTCGACGTGCCCGGCGACATGGTTCACTACGGCGCGACGAAAGCTGCGGCGCTGGCGCTGAGCAACGGCCTGGCGAAGCTCACCCGCGGCACCGAGGTGACCGTGAATACCGTGCTCGGCGGGCCGACGTACTCGGACGGAGTGGCCGCGAGCATCGAGCGGATCGCCGCCGCGCAGTCGATGCCGGCGGCCGACCTGCGGGACTCACTGGTGCGCGACACATCGCTGCTGCAGCGCTTCATCGCACCCAGCGAGATCGCCAACCTCGTGGCGTACCTGGCCAGTCCGCTGTCTTCGGCGACCAATGGTGCCGCCCTGCGTGCCGACGGCGGAGTGCTGCCGACCGTGTGAGGTCTCGAATCCGGCGGTGCGGGATGGGCAAGCAGCGGGAGGTTCTGTCATATCCGGGAGACCGGCGCGACAGCACTCATGCGAATTCGTCGAGCACAGCCTCGGCGACGGCTTCGACGAGCGCCGGCCCGTCCTCGGAGTCCGGGTCATCGGCCTCGGTGAGCACGGTCAGGACGATCGGTTCTTCGTCGGGTGGAGTCACGACGGCGATGTCGTTCTGGATCGCGTCGGAGTGGCCGGACTTGTCCTGGACCGTCCATCCCTCGGGCGCTCCGGCGCGAATGAGGGGATCTCCGGTCTCGTTGTCCGACATCCACTCGAGCAGCAGCAGGTCCCTGTCGTCGATCGACAGCCGGTCGGGTTCGAGCAGTCCCTGCAGGTCGGTTGTGAAGGCCTCCGGCGTCGTCGTATTGTCCGGGCTGTCGCCGTCGATGTCGTTGAGATCCGGTTCCTCGTCGACGACCTCGGTGGTCGCATCCCCGGCCTCCTCCAGTGCAGAATCGAGTCCGTCGGGGCCGCCGAGCTCGTCGAGGACGAGGTTCATCGCGGCATTGTCGCTGTCACGCAGAGTCGCCTCCGCGATGTCTTCCAGCGGCAGGCCGTCATCGACGTGCTTCTCGGTCACCGGCGTCCACCCGGCCGTGTCGACATCGGCCTGTGTCCAGGTCACGCGCTTGTCGAGCTCTTCGGGACTGGTGCGGTCGAGCAGCTCGGCGACGGCGAAGACCTTGAGCGACGAGGCGAAGCCGAACCGCTCGTCGGCCCGATGGCCGACCGTGGTGCCGTCCGCCGTATCGACGGCACTCACGCCGACCCGGGCCTCGAACTCGTCTTCGAGGGACTCGATGTCCGCGGTGAGCTCGGCGTGCTGGGGGCGGTTCTCGACCTGCTGAGAGTCCTCCGGGGCCTGCGTGGCGCTGCCGGTTCCCGCCGGCTCCTTGGCGGCGGCACAGCCGGTGAGGGCGAATGCGGTGAGCGTCGAAGCAGCGAGGGAAGCGGTGAGGGTCCGCAGTGATCGTCTGGTCATGGGGTGAGCCGGCCTCTCGTGTGTCTGCGTGTGGTCGATGGTGTCGCCGTGATCGGCACAGACCACTCTTCTCTGCCCGCGCCATACTGTCGAAGACTGTTTCGTGGTGATCCATAGCAAAAGCGCATACCCTGAGGTGATGGACTTGGTCGAAGCCTGCCGCACCTTCACCGCTGTCAGCGAGCTCGGCAGCATGACACTCGGTGCCGCTGCGACCGGCATTCCGCAGCCGGTCGCCAGTCGACGCATCGCCGGACTCGAGGAACAGTTCGGGGCCCGACTGCTCGAGCGGACCGGGCGCGGGGTCAGCCTCACGCCCTTCGGCCGGGACATGCTCGCCTCGGCGACGCGTCTGGTCGAACTGGC
The DNA here is from genome assembly GCF_018208375.1 of Brevibacterium sp. SMBL_HHYL_HB1. NCBI lineage: Bacteria > Bacillati > Actinomycetota > Actinomycetes > Micrococcales > Brevibacteriaceae > Brevibacterium > Brevibacterium sp. SMBL_HHYL_HB1. The sequence continues at coordinate 408,241 of NZ_CP062936.1, forward strand.
CGATGAGATGATGCTCGACGCCGACAAGGCGAAACTGCAACCGATCTCCGTGGCCGTGCCGGTCTCGTGCTCCACGCGCAACCTCGCCGTATTGGCCGCCTCGGCGCAGGAGGAGGGACTGCGCATCGATTTCCAGTCCGGCTCGCCCGGCCGACGGGCCGATGACCTGGCAGCGAGAAAGGTCCGCGCGGCGCTGCGGGCAGTGCCGGCAGCAGAGGCCACTTGGACGGTGCCATTGGGATGCGCTCATCGGACGGGACTGGCCGATCCGGTGAGGATCGCCGCGCTGCGACGATCCCGGGCTCGGGTCCCCGGCGAGGTCGGTCAGCTGATGGGACAACGGCTGCGGGTGCTGGGCGAGGACAACGTCCCGCACATCCGTGATCGCATCCGCCGAGCGGCCGAGACCGCAGGGCTGCTGCCCTTTCAGGTGGTGGTGGACCACTCGGACTCGGCGGCAGTCGCGGCAGTCCTCAGCGACGGCGACCTGCTGCTGTGCACCGAGGACGAGGCCGCGGATCTGCGGCTGCCATGGGCTCCGCTCATTGATCCGCAGGTCGCCAGAGGGTATGTTCTCGACGCGGTTTCGGCCGATGATGCGACAGTGCTCGGCGCCTTCGACGCCGAGATCGCCGACTGCCTCGGCAGCACCGGCGCGGACGGCGCCGGCACGGCCGTGTCCGCCGGGGATGAGTCTGGCAGGGACGAGTCTGGCGGTGGAGATCGGGCCGTGTCCGGCGGGGACGAGTCCGCGTCCGAGCGGCGGGGGGCAGGGATGAACGGTGCGGCAAGGGTCATCCGTGCAGTCTCCGATGAACTCGAGGCTGCCGGGCTGCGGGCACGAATCATCGCTAGCGACCTCGACTCCGGCTCCCAGGTGTCACTGGCTCCCGACGGACTGGTCCCTCTGGCCTCGGTCGCCAAAGTCCCCATCGCCGCAGCGGTGCTGACCCGGATCTCGGACGGCGTCTTGGCCGCTGATGACTTGATTCGCGTCGAGCCTGCCGAAGCCGACAGCGCGAGCCCGACCGGTGCGGCGCGCTTTCGGCATCCGGCCTGGGTTTCAGTCGACGATCTGATCACGCTGTCGGTGTGCTTCAGCGACAACACGGCCACCGATGCCCTCCTGCGCCTCGTCCCCATCGCCGACGTCAGCCGTGCACTCAACGAACTGGGCGCCACCGACATCCACGTCCGGCACCGCCTCGGCGATTTGGGTCGGACTCCGCTGGAACGGCTCGACCGGACCGAAGCCCACCTCGCCTACGATCTGGCGGCGACCGGACCGACCCAGGGTGACGGTCACCGGATCTGGCAGCTCGATGTCTCCCGAGCCAATGCGGGCACTGCCGCCGGGCTGGCCGACCTCCTCGCCGAGGTGTGGCGGCCGCGCCGCATGGCTCCCGAGTCGGCCGCTCGCCTGCGCAAACTCATGTCGGGCAACGTCGTTCGCCACCGGTTGGCTCCCGATCTGTCCTCGGATGCCGCGATGTGGTCGTCGAAGACGGGAACGCTGCTCCACCTCCGTCACGAGATCGGGGTCGTCGACCACGCCGATGGGCAGTCCATCGCCATCGTCGTGCTCAGCGAATCGGGCAATCCCGCCTCCGTCCAGCCCGCCGCCGAGGCGGCCCTCGGTGCCGCCGCCCGTGCCCTCCACGACCTGCTGAGGTGAGTGAGAGACCGCTCGGCGGCCGCCGACTGGGCTGACCCAGCTGCCTGCCTCGGCTGTCGGACGCAGGCACGCCGCTGCTGGCGGTTCAGGCGTCGCGGGTTCGCAGGAGCAGACCCCCGCAGAGCAGGCCCGCCGCGGCCCAGCAGCCGAGGACGAGCAGGGCGATGGGCCACCCGTACGGGCCGGGCGCGTCCACGGAGAGCACCGCGATCGCCTGATTCGGCAGGAAGCGGGCCAGCTCACTCATCAGCGTGACCCCGAACAGCGGCAACAGGCTCGGCACCAGCTGCAGCAGCGCCAAGGTGGTGATGATCGTCATCACCGCGCTTCGGAGCACGGTGCCGAGGCCGAGCACGAAGACATTGAGCAGGCCCAGGCCGATGCCCGTTCCGAGCGCCGCACGCACCAGGTCGGATGACTCGAATGCTCCGAACTCGGCAGAGAAGACCGCCGCCACCGGAGTGCCCAGGACGACGAACATGAGTCCGAGCGCGCAGCCGGTGCCGAACTGGACCAGAGCCTTGGCCAGGAGCAAGCGCGACCTGCGCGGAACCGACTGCAGAGTCGTCATCACCGATCCCGTCGAATATTCGCCGGTGATGGCGAACGTGCCGAGCAGGACGACGATGAACTCGACGGCGATCATCGTCTGAACGACGAAATAGGGGGGGCTGGCGCGGCACTGTCGAGCCCGTTCCGGCCGCTGGCCAAGGCAGATGCTCCGAGCAGTCCTGAACCGAACAGGGTCGCGAACACGGAGACCGCGACGATCCACCACGTCGAGCGGACGCTGACGAGCTTCGTCCATTCAAAGGCGATGGCCCCGACCCAGGGGCTGCCGACCCGATCCGCTGCCCTCTCATGCCCGTCACGGGTGTGATCTGCGATTGCGGTGCTCATGATGGTTCCTCCGACAGCGGCTGTTCGTCGGCCGGCATCGTGATCGACTCCGATTCGCCTGCTCGATACTCCGCGGCTCCCTCGGTCAGCGATGCGTACACGTTTTCGAGGGTGGCGGTGGAGAAGCTGAGCTCGTCGATCTGCAGCCCCGCGGCATGGGCGAGAGCGCCGATGGCGCCGATGTCCTCTCCACTGACGTGCAGCGCGGTGCCCTCATCGGCTGCGAACGAGACCGTGAGATCGGCACGTTCGAGCACCTCGGCGAGGGCGGCGGGGTTCGGGGTGCGCACCCTGGCGGTGCGCGTGGTATCGAGGAGCTCGGCAAGCGGAGCATCCGCGACGAGGCGGCCCCGGGCGATGACGACGAGGTGGTCGGCCGTTTCGGCCATCTCCGAGAGCAGATGACTGGAGACGAAGACCGTGCGCCCCTCCGTCGCCAGGTCGCGCATGAGATGGCGGATCCACGTCACGCCCTCCGGGTCGAGCCCGTTGACCGGTTCGTCGAAGACGAGGACTTCTGGGTCCCCGATGAGCGCCGAGGCGATGCCGAGGCGTTGGCGCATGCCCAGGGAGAACGTCCCGATGCGGGCGCGGCCGACGTCTTCGAGCCCGACCGTGGCCAGGCAATGATCGACTCGTCGGGCCCCGATGCCGTTGCTGCGGGCCATGCCGAGAAGATGGCTGCGTGCCGATTGGCCCGGATGGCCGGTGCGCGGTTCGAGAAGCGCGCCGACTGTGCGCAGGGGCCGGACCAACCGCGCATAGGGGCGGCCGTCGATGAGCGCTCGACCCGAGCTCGGATGGTCGAGGCCGAGCAGCATCCGCATCGTCGTCGACTTCCCTGCTCCGTTCGGGCCGAGGAATCCAGTGACCTTGCCGGGCCCGACGGTCAGGCTGATGTCATCGACGGCGCGTCTGTCACCGTACTCCTTGGTGAGTGATTCGAAGGTGATCATGGTGTGCTGCCTCTCCGATGGACTTCGGTGCCGGGCCTCTTCCGGAACCGGGCTCGTTCATGACATCCAGCCTAGGAACGCACTGGCGTCGGCGAACCGGTCATGAGTCGGTCGTCGGCACCGACCGTAGGCGGTGTCGGCGACTCTCCGCCCCCTGACTTTCGACAGTGTCGACGGATGCGGGCGGCGGCAGCATTCGAGGCGCCGCACCCGGACGGGGAGAGGGCCGGTACCCCGAAGACCGTGCGTCATCATCTGATCCCCGCTGCTCGCCGCTCCGGTGGTCTGGCCCGGTGCACGGCCCGTGAGAGGATGAGGCTCGCGCCGGACACACCCAGCACACCGACGAGCACCATCGCCGCCGGCCAGAACCCGAACATGTCGACGGGAGTGGTCGCATTGCGCTCAAGACTCGGCACGACGAACAGAACCCCGACTGCCAGCGCCGGTCCGATCGCCTGCGGCAGCAGACGCAGACCGAACCGCCATCCCGACCACGCAGCGCGCCGAGTGCTCCACAGTCCGGCACGTCGGAGACCGAAGACCGTCAGGGTCGCCACCACCAGGGTCGCCAGCGCGAGGCCGATATCGATGAGCGTCGCCACTGGAACGCCTGGGTCCGGCGTCTTCCCTTCGGTCACGTCGATGACACCGGAGGCGAGAGCGTAGTTGTGCTCCACCGTGGGAGTGAAACTGTCGAGCATGACGGCGACGCCGTACCCACTGCCGGGCACGGTGTCCACCTGCGCACTGTAGCGGCTCGTCGATCCCGAGTGACCCACGCGCGGCGGGTCGACGCCCTCACCGCTGAGGTGCCAGCCGAGACCTTCGCCATCGGCGCCGGCTTGGGGACTCTGCGCCTCGTCGAGCAGCTCGGGTGACAGGAGCTGCTGACCGTCCGGCGCTGCGCCGTCGTTCGTGAGCATGGCCAACCAGTGCGCCTGGTCCTCGGCAGTCGTGACGATTCCGCCGGCACCTGCCAGCAGCTGGTCCGTCTCCCGCAGCGGCCACGTTGTCCCGTAGGCGGTCACATGCCCGTGCTGCAGTCCCGGATCGTCGTCACGGGAAGTGTCCACCGATCGGGTGTCGTCCATGCCCAGCGGCTCGAAGAGGTGGTCGTCCAGGTAGGTGGCGAACGGGACCTCGGCGACGGTCTCGATGAGGCGAGCGACGACGTGATAGTTCATGTTGCTGTAGCTGTACTGCTCCCCGGGCTTCGTCTGGAGCTCCCATCCCTTCAGTCGCTCCACACCCTCTCGCAGATCGGAAGCCGGTTCGACGATGAGCGGGCTGGGCAGGCCGGAAGTGTGGCTGAGCAGCTGGCGGATCGTGATGTCGGTGTACCGGTCGTCGGCCAGTTCGAACTCCGGAAGGTGCTCGACGACCGGATCGTCGAGGCTCACCTTCCCGGCGTCGACGAGCTGCAGGAGCGCGAATGAAGTCACATGCTTGCCCACCGAACCGGTCGCCATCGGTGTCTGAGTGGTCGTCTGCTCGCCGTGAGACTCACCGTACGCCCCGGTGTGGACGATCTCGCCGTCCTTGACGATGGCCACCTCCGCGCTGGAGAGGCCGTGTCGGTCGAGATAGCTGTCGACGTATGTGTCGACGGCGTCGGTATCGAGCCGGTCTGATTGACCGGAGTCGACGAACTCGACGGCCTGATCAGGCAGTTCGAGCTGTTCGCGTGGCGTCGAGGAGCCGGAAGCAGGCGAGGCTGCAGAGCCGAGGCTGAGCACGATCGCTGCGGCCAGCCCGGTGAGAGCGGAACGGATGATTGCGGTCATCGGGCACCTTCGAATGACGGTGGTCAGTGGGTGGGGGCGAAGGGCGCGCTCAGACATCCACGAATCCGACGGGCACGGCGCCCTTGGCGCCCCAGAAGACTGCGGCGGCGGTGGTCGGCCCGAGGCCGCCGTAGAGTTCGACCAGGCCGATCCCCTCAGCGGTGAGATGCTCTCCGATCCGCTCGGCGTGGTCGTCGTCATGCACCGGCAGGATCGTCACATCCGGGTGCTCGACCGGCTGCGTTCCTGCCGTGGCGGGATAGAGGAAGACCGCTGGGCGTTGATCGCCGGCGGCGAACGCCCGCTTGTAGTCCGCGATCAGTTCGAGTGATTCGAAGCCGTATCGCAGCAGTCTCACCGGTACGCGTCCGGCGACCAGATCGCGGGCGCGGACGAGGTCGGCGATGCCCATTCCGCCGCAGAGTTCGATTCGCTTCGCACCTTCGTCAAGCGCCTCATGCAGCGCATGCTCGAGCCCATCGTCGGCAATGCCGACCACCTCGAGCTGCGAGGTTCGCAGACGGTGCCCCTCGGCTCCTTCGTAGATCACAGTCGTGTGTGCCATGTCGTGCTCCCTTTCAGACGTCGATGAGGTCGGCGGCTTCTGTTCCAGCTCCGGTCGGCCGTCGAGGATCTGCGAGGCGGCACCGGGCTCGTTCATGAGACCCAGCCTAGGAACGCACTGGAGTCGGCGAACCGGGCATGAGTTGGGCATCGGCACTGACCGAAGATGGTGTGGGAGGATCTCCGACTCCTGACTTTCGACAGTGTCGAGGGATGCGGGCCGTTGGTAGCCTCGAGGCAGCACACCCGGACGGGGGAGAGGAACCGATGCACCGACATGGCTGGTGGCAGGCTCTGCTCGTCCTCGCATGTGTCCTGCTGATCGCGCTGCTCTCCGGCGGTCAGGGGTCCTTCCTGCAGATACTTCTCGTCGTTCCCGCCTATCTCATCGGCCGCCGGTGGGCTTCGATGCAGCCGGTACTGTTGGGTTTCGGCCTCGGGGTCGTCGGTCAGCTGGTCATCTGGTTCCTCGGCGAACCTGCTGACTATCTCTCGCAGTGGTTCACCAGTGTGCTCAGCGACTTCGTATTCCTTCTCCTACCGTGGTGGCTGGGCCGCACATTGCAGCAGCGGGAGACTCGTCGCCGTCAGGAGGCTGCGGTGATCGCCGATCTCGCACGGGCGCGGGAACGCACACGCATCGCCGAGGACATGCACGACCTCATCGGCCACGACCTTGCTCTCATCGCCGTTCACAGCGGGGCGCTCGAAGTCCTGCCCGGGGCCAGTGAGGAGCAGCGCCAGGCTGCGGCGGACATCCGTTCCCGCGCGGTCTCCGCGACCGATCGACTGCATGAGTGCCTCGGAATCCTGCGTGCCGAAGACCCGGTCGACCGTCGCGCTCCAGTCGGGCTCGACCTCGAGCCGGTGGTGAGCGCTGCCCGGGACGCGGGCGTGAGCGTCGATGTCGAAGTCACCGGGGAGGTTCCCTCCGAGGTCGCCGCTCCGGCCGTCGAACGGATAGTGCAGGAGGCCCTGACGAACGCGATGAAGCACGCCTCGGGCGCGCCCGTGACGATCCGGGTCTCCGCCGACCGGGAAACGGTGGAGGTGAGCGTGGACAATCCCCGACCCAAGACCGCCCCAGCCTCGACCGGTCAGCCCCGGGAGGCCGCGCCGGCGAATTCCGGCAGCGGTATGGGTCTCATCGCTGCTGAGGAGCGGGTCAGACTGGCCGGCGGGACGTTCTCGGCCGGCCCCCATCGAGGCGGCTTCCGCGTCCGGGCGAGTCTGCCGCTGGCGGCCGGGACCGGGGCGTCAGCCGAGCGGAGCGCGACGGCGACCGATGCTCGTCTCGATCCGGAAGCACGCGACCGGCTCCGCCTCGTCCGGGACCGACAGCGTATCGATGTGCGTCGTGCCGCTCTCGTCCCCGGGGTGTGTGCGTTGGTGCTGGTGGGTGTGTTCGTCGTCTTGCAGTACCTGACGTTCGCCAGCGTGGGACTGACCTCCGAGGGATTCGCCCGCGTCCACCTCGGTGACTCCGTGCACAGCGCCGAGAAGGTGCTGCCGGGTTCGGGCCTCGAGGAAGAGGGCATTCCAACGACGATCGATGTGCCGACGGCACCTGCAGGCAGCTCGTGCAGGTTCTATTTGGCCCGCGAGTCCGTGATCGACTTCGGAAACGATGTCTACCGCATCTGTTTCAGCGACGGTGCCGTCGTCGCTGCGGACCGGCTGAGTCAGAAGGAGTGAACATGGGAAGCACCAGCACCGAGGATGCGTCACGAGTGCGGGTCATCATCGTCGACGACGAACCGCTCATCCGCTCCGGGATCCGCGCGATCCTCGGCGCCGACCCGAACATCGAGGTCCTCGCCGAGGCGGGAGACGGTCGAGAGGCGGTGGATGTTGTGGCCGGACTGCGGCCCGAGGTGGTGCTGCTCGACATCCGTATGCCGCGCCTCGATGGCCTCGCCGCGATTCCGGAGATCCTGAACGTGCGTCCCGAAGCGAACGTGGTTATGCTCACGACCTTCGGAGAAGACGCATATATTGCCGAAGCCCTCGAACAAGGCGCAGTCGGTTTCCTGCTCAAGGCATCGGACCCGCGTGAGCTGCAGGACGCAGTCCATGCGGCGGCTTCCGGTGCGGCCTACCTGTCGCCCCGGGTGGCCCATCGAGTCATCGACCGGTTCCGGTCGGGGCCGCAGCCCGATGCTGCGGCGCAGGAGGCCATCGGGTCGCTCTCGGCCCGGGAACGCGAGGTCCTGGCTCTCCTCGGCGCGGGGAGGGCGAACTCCGAGGTGGCGCAACAGCTCTATCTCACTGAGGGCACCGTCAAGGGCTATGTCAGTTCGATCCTGACGAAGCTGGGAGCCGAGAACCGGGTGCAGGCCGCGATCCTCGCTCACCGAGCCGGACTCGTCCCTGCCCCGAAGCAGTAGACGAGCTCCTGGCGGGCGGACTGGGGTCAGCGTGCTCGCGCCGGCGGGTCGGAACCGATGAGAACCTGCGCGGCGGCACGCGCGGCGGTGACCGCTCCCGGCTGACCCGTGATCGAGCGCAGCACGGTCGCTCCCTCGAGAAGGGCGAGAAGCTGAGATCCCAGGCATACCGGTTCCTCAAGGCCGGCAGCCGCGGCCAGGTCCTCGAAGAGGGTGCGCAACCACACCTTCTCACCCTGGATGACGTCGTGAGCGGGGTGGTCCGGCGAGCCGAGGAGCTCCCCGTGCGCGTGGACGAAAGCGCAGCCTTTGGTGCTGTGGGCATCCATCCACGAATCCAGTGCATCGAAGACGGAGAGAATCTGTGCCTTGGGCTCCTTGTCCTGCATATCGTGCTCGATCCAGAACCGGTAGTGCTGATCGCGTTCCGTGAGATAGGCGGTGACGAGAGCGGCCTTGGACCCGAACTGGTCATACAGGGTCTTCTTCGTCACCCCGGCCTCGGCCGCGAGAGCATCGACGCCGACTGCGCTGATGCCGCGTTCATAGAAGATCCGGCCAGCTGTCGTCAGGATCGATCGTGCCGCCGGCGTGCGAGTCTCGACTTGCCAATCCGTATCCATACAGGTCAGTATAGTTCAAGTAAACAGATCGGTATAAAACTCACCGTCCGACCGCAGACGGCGAGCGATCGTCGGCATCGTCTCGCGCGGCGTCAACATGCGCTTCGGCGGTGAGATACGGCAGGAAGCACGGGTCACCGGCAGACCGCAGGGAGGGTGGGACAGAAGATGTGGAGCTCTTTCAAACGCAGGCTGTGCGACTTCGCGTGGGGCATCGATACGGCCCACGCGGTCCGGCACGGACTGCCTGTCAAACCGTGGAGGCGAACGCGCGACGAGTTGTCGGTCCCTGCCAGAGAATCCACGACCGATGTCGATGGTCGGCCGCCTCTGCACGACGTCGACCAATGAGCAGATGAGGAGAGATTTGAGAACGACCTAGACGAGCACCGCTTATCCGAACGGAGGCGGATCCGGCGAGACGGAGCGGCCGAAGGTGAAGCGAGCTGTCGGGGGTCCTGCAGATCCAGGCAGGACTGGCGCATGTGGGATGGACCGAGCCATCGAACCTCTTCGCCATCATCCTCGTCGCCGTGCATTCGACGCTGATGACCGTGCTCAACTCGAACTTCGCGGCAGGGGCCATCACCACCGACTGGATCGCAGCGCTCGAGTCCGGTGAAGCCCTGCCGAAGAGCGATCTGGGAAGCTCGGCGATCGCCGGTGCGCAGGAAGCGGCGAGCAGCGTGGCCTGATCGAGCGGTTCACGCCTCGGAGCTGGCACCACAGGGTCTTCCCACCGACGGTGGTCCGTCGGTGGGAAGACCCTGTGCTGTCTGTTGGTCGCCTGCCCGGTCAGGTGCCGGCTCTGGCAGTCGTTGCTCTCAGCCGGCGGCGGTCGCGTCCGCGGCGGTGGGCACGTCGGTCCCGGTCGATGCATCCAGATCGTAGTGGTCGGCGATGAGTTCGACCGTGCGAGCGTGGACGGCTCGGGACGCTCCCATCGTCACCAGCATGATCTCATCGGCATCGGTTCGCTCGTGGAGGCTCTCCAGGCTGGCGGCGACCTGTGGGCCGGTGCCGTGGACGAAGCGGCGCGTGTAGAGATCGAGGATCTGCTCCTCCTGGAGCGTGCCCGCATACGAGGCGACCTCGTCGGGCGGCAGCAGACTGTAGGACTGGCGTTTGAGCATCCGCAGCATTGCCATGGCCGCCGTGCGAGCCTGCCGATGGGCCTCCTCGGCATCGTCATGGGCGACGACGCCGAGGCTGACGAGCGTATACGGCTCATCGAGCACGTCCGATGGCTGGAAGTTGTTGCGATAGATGCGGAAAGCGGTTTCGACGTCTGCTTCCCCGAACTGCAGGGCGAAGGCGTAGGGGCGTCCGAGCTGTGCTGCCAGCTGCGCCGAGTAGGGAGACGATCCCAGGATCCAGGTGTCGGGCCCGGTGGTGATGCCGGGCACTCTGTTCTCCTGGTTCTGCCAGGGCCCGGGCACTGCGTGGACGTTCCTGTACGGGTGCCCTTCGGGGAATTCGTCGGCGAGGAATCGCAGCAGTTCGTCGACCTGGGCCGGGAAGTGATCGTTGGCGTCGTGGCCTCGACGCAGTGCTGCGGCGGTGCTCGTGTCGGTCCCCGGCGCGCGTCCCAAGCCCAGGTCGATGCGGCCGGGGGGCAAGTGCTTCGAGCATTCCGAACTGCTCGGCGATGATGAGCGGGGCGTGGTTGGGCAGCATGATGCCGCCGGCGCCGAGGCGGATCGACGAGGTCTCGGCTATCAGCCTCGCCAGCATCAGCTGCGGCGAAGAGGTCGCCGCTCCTGGCATGGCGTGGTGCTCGGACATCCAGAAGCGGCGGTAGCCGCGTCGTTCCGATCTCCGGGCGAGGTCGATGACTCCCTCGAAGGCTTCAGTGATGTCCTGCTCGACAGCGGTATGGGCGTTGTCGAGGACCGAGAGGGCGAATGGGGCGGTGTTGGAAGCGGGTGCGGATGACATGGACTCCTCAATTCTCACGAGTAAACAGATAAATATCCGTGAGAGCTACGATAGCAAAGTTCTCATGCTCAACGGAGTGAGATACCGTGAGGAGTATGTCGAACATACCTCTACCGCCCGCACCGGGAAGCGACACGCATGTCAGCCTCGCCCTGGCAGACAGTGTTGTCTCGCTTCCGGGCGGGCAGTCCGTGGATGAGCTCGCTGATCCGGCGGCCGCCACCAGCTGGCTGGTCGATCATGACCTCGTGCCGGCCGAGACCGTTCTTCTGGAGTACTGTCAGCAGCGGCTCACCGGTCTTCGTCGGCATCTGCGGGAGGTTTTCGCCGCCGCCGTCGAAGACCGGGCTCCGGAGTCGGGGGCGGTGGATGCGCTCAATTCCGCTCTGCGCCAGGTTCCCAGCGCTGAGATGCTCGAGTACACGCCCGAGCTCGGATTCCACCGAGAAACGGCGCATCCGCTGACTCAGCTGGTCGAACATGCGTTAGCTCGCATCAGCGACGATGCGGCTGCTCTGCTCACCGGGGAGGACGCGAGACTGCTCGATGCCTGTCAGGCGCCGTCGTGCGACAGGTTCTTCGTTCGCACCCACGCGCGGAGGCGATGGTGTTCGACCCGTTGCGGTGACCGAGTGCGGGCCGCCCGTGCCTATGAGAAGAAGAGGGTATCGGCCTCTTGAGGTGAGCGCGAGCGGTGCGAGGGAGCGAGCTGCGCCAGGCACCTGGCCGCGAATGAGGCGAGGTTGCGGGCGGTGGCAGTAGGAGGCTGTGCCCCTCGGTGACGCTTCTTGAGGGGCGCACTGGCCTTCTCGCACGTCTGCTGTGGGCCTATCAGTAGTCGATGTCAGTAGGCGAGGATCGTCATTGGGGTAGGCGCCGTGGGCGGAGTCTGTCTGAAAACAGCCCTTCGCGCAGGCTTGCGGAAACGAAATTGACGCACTCGCCCGGGGCCGATGAGATTGAGGATCTCTCGCGGTATCGCGGGGAGGGGCGCTCTTCCGTGTGTGAGAGGTGTCTCCATCGCATCGGTCTGTTTGGCTGAAGTTTCACCGGCAGGTTGCTATGACAAGTCTGTAGATGTACTGTCAACCTATGGACGAACTGTTTCGGAGCATCCAGCGCGACCTCGAGCGTCAGATCCGCTCGGGGGAGCTTGCCGAAGGAGCGAAACTTCCCAGCGAGAATGAACTTTGCGCGCAGTATGCGGTGAGCCGTCCGACGGCACAGCGTGCGCTCAATGAGCTCGCTGTCGACGGATTGGTTGTGCGTCAGAGAGGCCGGGGCACGTTCGTATCGACCTCGCGACAGAAGATCAATCTCCTGTCATTCACAAATCCAGCTGTGGCCCGTCATGGTGGCCCCGGCCGGCATGAGGTCCTATCGGCGCAGGTGACCGTTGCCTCCGAGGCTGTCCTACCGTTGCCGGACATCGAGGCCGACACTGCGGTCACGGAGATTATGCGACTGAAGTTCGACGGTCTCGATCGTCCGCAGGCGCTCGAGACCCACGTCATTCGCTTCTCCACGGCACCGACTCTTCTGCGGCAGAAGCTCGAAGATCTCATCATTCTCGACCACTTGAAGTCTCATGATGTCGATGTTGATTCCATCCGGGTCTACCTGGAACCGACGCTCATCAGTGACCGCGAGGCTGAATTGCTCGACTGCGAATCGGGGATACCAGCGCTGAAGCGGCGCCGTGAACTGCGCGATCCGAACGGCCGCGTGCTCGAGACGACGACGACTCTTGTGCGGCCCGGAACGTCAGAGTTCTTCATCGAGATGCCCGCTGACTGACAACGACCAACCAACGAGGAAACGACATGCACATCATCGTCATCGGCTCAGGGATACTTGGGCTCAGCACTGCTGACTCGCTCTGTGCGTTCGGTGCAGAAGTCACACTTGTCGACGCCCGGGATCTGGGCGCCGGGACATCGGGGACGAGCTTCGCCTGGACGAACGCTAATGCGAAGCTCGACCCTGCGTATCATGCACTCAATGTCGCCGGTATGCACGAACATGACCGGCTCTCCGAGTCTCTTCAAGGGCCGCGCACCTACTTTCGATCCGGCGGATTGCAGTTGGCCGATGCCCGACAAGCCCCTCAGCTGGAGTCGAAGGTCGCTCGACTCCGTGAGCTGGGTTATCCGTCCGAGGTGCTTGACGCCGAACGCGCGGTCGAGATCGCCGGAGATATCAGAGTTCCTGCGTCGACTGAACTCATCGCACATTTCCCCACTGAGGGCTATGTGCACAACGAGCAGCTGTTGCGCAACCTCCGCGCACGTGCCATCGAGCGCGGAACGAAACTGATTAGGGCAACCGTCGTCGACGTTGATGAACGCGGAGACGGAGTCGACGTCCGCTTCAGCGATGGACGCGTGCTCACGGGCGATCGTGTCGTGCTGGCAGCGGGACGGTGGACTTCGCAGATCGCAGCGGCATCGGGATTCGAGATTCAGATGAACACCGAGATTGGCCTCGGTTCCGCGGTGACCGGTCTGCTCGGATACGTGCGACCCACGTCTGCCCGTGTGAACACCGTCGTGCACACGCCTGAGCTCAACTTGCGACCGGGGGAGGACAATACGATCGTCGTGCAAGCCCTTGACCTCAACCCGCAGGTCGATCCCGACTGTCCGCCGACGAACGGCGGTCCCTTCGCGGAAGCGATAGCAGAAAGGTTTGCGGCAGTGACGGCCGGCGAGGCGGCTGAAGGATTAGACCTGCGCCTGAGTTATCGATCCCTGCCTGCCGACGGATTGACGATTGCCGGATACGTCCCTGGGAGCACTCGTACTTATTGCCTCGTCACGCACAGTGGGATCACGCTCGGACCGCTGCTCGGTCGGCTCGCTGCGGAGGAAGTCGCCGAAGACCGACGGACGGACGTACTCGAGGACTTCCGGCCGGACAGGTTCGACGAAGTCGGTGCGCTCGCCGGATATGTAGGGCTGCCAACGCAGCTTGGAGACCAGTAAAAGGACTGTCGGGTCGATCACGACCGCCACGTCGATCAAAGGAGACCGATGACTTCACCTCCCATTACCGACCCCGATTCCACTGTGAAGCTTCCCCTGCTGTATCGGGCGATTGGCTTCATCGAGCGAATCGGCAATCTGTTGCCTCACCCCTTCTGGCTGTTCTGGATCATGGCCGTCCTGCTTGGCGTCGTCAGCTGGGTGCTGTCAGTGACCGGTGTCTCCGTGACGCTGCCCGAGTCCGGCGACGTCGTCGAGGTGAAGAACCTGCTGTCGATCGATGGTCTGAAATACGCTATCGACTCGGCGCTTGACAACTTCGCATCCTTTCCACCGCTGGCGGTGGTGCTTGTCGTTCTGCTGGGAGTGAGCGTCGCCGAGAAGAGCGGCGTGCTCGAGTCTCTCATTCGGCTGACGATCATCCGCCTGCCCAAACGATGGGTGACTTTCGCCATCGCTTTCAGCGGGATGATCGCCCACATTATGGGAGACGCTGCCTACCTCGTCATGATTCCACTCGGTGCCATGGCTTTCCGCGCCGCCGGGCGCAGCCCCGTTCTCGGAGTGATGGTCGCGTACGCCTCGGTCTCGGCCGGATTCAACGCAAGCCCTCTAGTCACCCCTTCGGACGCGATTCGTTCCTCGCTCGCCTCAGCCGCCGCGCAAACGGTTGACCCGAACGCATCGATTACGCCGGTGGCGACCTATTTCTTCTCGGCTACCTCGTCGTTGGTTCTGGCAGTGATCATCACGCTCGTCGTTGAACTCGTGCTGGCCAAAAGGGAGGACTTCGTCGTCCCTGATACTGTCGCCGAGAACACAGGGTCGGCCGGCGACGAGCCCTCAGACACTGCGGAGGATGCCGCCGATTCGATGTCCCTCGACCGAGGACAGGTTAAAGGCCTGATCCGAGCTGGGGCCGCCGGAGTTGCCTTTATCGCCACTCTTGTGGTCATCCTTCTTCTACCGGATTCGCCTTTCATCGAACCCGGTCAGTCCCTGGTCGAGTCGACGGTATTGAAGAACATTGCGATCTTCATCTCGCTGTTCTTCACCCTCATCGGAGTCGTCTACGGCTACAGCACCAGAGCATTCACGACAGTCAAGGCGGTCCCAGAGGCGATGACCGCGGGCGTGGTCAACCTCGCGCCAGTTATCGTTCTCTTCTTCGCGGTCGCGCAGTTCCTTGCCTACTTTGAGTGGACGGGTATCGGGTCAGTGCTCACGGTCAACGGTGCTGACCTGTTGCAACGTCTCGATGCTCCTCATATCACCGTCCTCGTCGTCATCGTCTTGGGCGTCGCGTTCATCAATATGATTGTCACGAGTGGCTCAGCGATGTGGGCGATCTTCGCGCCCATCCTCGTCCCAATGATGATGTATTATGGGGTCCGGCCCGAAGCGGCCATGGTCTCGTTCATGATCGGCGATTCAGTGACAAACGCAGTGACACCCATGAGCGCCTACTTCGTTCTGGCGCTCGGGTTCGTCCAGCGATACCGCAAAGACGCCGGAATCGGCACTCTCATGGCCTTCACCGTCCCAATCTCAGTGGCGATCCTCATCGGATGGAGCTTGTTCTTCGCGCTGTGGTATCTGCTTGGAATTCCACTTGGACCGGGAGTTGTCTTGCGCTGAGAGGCACGATTTCCCAAGTGATGGCCGCTTTCTTCGTAACCGGTTGTCGTGTGCTCGGTCTGGCAGGTGACGGTTCTGCCGCTGACGGGCGCCTTCGCGTGCATCAGACACAGACAGCGCCATAACCTCCCGTTCCTGCGGGAGGTTATGGCGCTGGCGGTGGTGGATGCTCTGCTGCGGGGAGGTTGCGAGGCTGTCGGGAGGTTGTAAGGCTGCCGCGGCGTTATGGCACTACCGGTGCGGGATGGTTCGCCGCTGAGCCGCAGCCCGAGCCGAACCGAACCGAGCCTCAGCCTCCCAGCTTCTTCAGCCTCAGAAGCTCGGCAGCACCGACCCGTCGGCCCACTCGTCCTCGATGAATTCCTTCACCTCGGGGGAGTGGAGCAGCTCGTCGAGCTTCTTGATGTTCTCGTCGTCCTTGTTCTCGGTGCGTACGGCGAGGAAGTTGCCGTAGGGGTTGTCCTCGGCGGACTCGAGGAGGATGCCGTCCTTGGCCGGGTTGAGTCCGGCTTCCAGCGCGTTGTTGCCGTTGATGACCGAGGCATCGACGTCGTCGAGGGTGCGGGCCAGCTGAGCGGCGTCGGCCTCAACGAATTCGACGTTCTTCGGGTTGTCCTTGACGTCCGAGAGCTTCGCGCTGACCTCGTCGACGCCGTCGTTGAGGGTGATGAGCTCCGCGTCCTCGAGCATCTTCAGGGCGCGGCCCTGGTTCGCGGGATCGTTGTTGATGCCGATCTTCGCGTTCTTCGGGATGTCCTCGACCTCGTCGACCGTGTTCGAGAACAGGGCGAAGGGCTCGAGGTGGACGGGCTCGAAGCCGGTGATGTCGTAGCCCTGCCCTTCGATCTCGGAGTCGAGGTAGGGCTTGTGCTGGAAGTAGTTCGCGTCGATGTCGCCGTCGGTCAGCGCCTTGTTCGGCAGCGTGTAGTCCGTGTACTCGGTGATCTCGAGGTCGAGGCCGGCTTCCTCGGCGAGGTTGTCGTCGACGAACTTGAGGATGTCACCGTGCGGGACCGGGGACACTCCGACGTTCAGCTTCGTGATGTCGCCGTCCTGCTCACCGACACTGTCGGTGCCGCCGCCGACGAGTCCGCAGCCGGACAGCAGCAGGGTGGCACTGGCCGCAACGGCGATGAGTTTGGTCTTCATTGTTCTCCCTTGATGTGTTCTCTGTGTTGTATGCGGAAAGCTGTGAACCGCTGGATCCGATCGGCCTCGGCCGCGCCGAGGTGACCCGCGCCGAGGTGGTTCAGCGGTGGTCGACCATGCGGGCCAGACGGTCGCCGATGAACTGGATGATCGTGACGATGAGGACGAGGACGATGATGCAGGCGATCATCGTGTCTCCCTGGTAGCGCTGATAGCCGTAGGAGATCGCCAGCGCGCCGAGTCCGCCGCCGCCGACGGCACCGGCCATGGCCGTATAGGACACAAGAGTCACCGAGGTGACCGTGGCGGCCCCGATGAGACCGGGCTTGGCCTCGGGGACGTAGACCTGACGGACGACCTGACCGTTCGAGGCGCCCATCATCAGCGCCGCTTCGATCTTGCCTTCGGAGACCTCGCGCAGGGAGTTCTCGACCAGTCGGGCGTAGAAGGGGATCGCACCGATGGTCAGGGACACGACCGTGGCCTGCCATCCCAGGGCCGATCCGACGACGAATCGGGCGAAGGGGATGAGGGCGATGATGAGGATGATGAAGGGGATCGAGCGGGTGACGTCGACGATGAAGGACAGCACCCGGTAGACGACCTGGTTCGAGTTCAGTCCGCCCTTCGAGGCGGTGAACAGCCAGATGCCCAACGGCAGTCCGACGAGCACTGCCAGGCCCGTCGACCAGGCGGTCATGAGCAGGGTCTCGACGGTGGCGGGCCACATCTGGTCCGTGATGGCAGGATTGTCCAACCACTTGGGATCGTTCATCAGGCAGCCCCCTCCGCATAGATTCCGCCGGCTTGCAGGGCGCTGACCAGCCCGTTCGCCTGCTCGGTCGAGCCGACGGTGAAGCGCAGGCGCCCGATCTGCTGGCCTTCGATCGTCTCTACGGCACCGGCGAGGATCGCCTCGGCGCTCACACCAGCCTTCTGCGCAGTGGTGAGCACGGTCGGCAGATCCGTGCCGGCCAGGGACACCTCGACCAGCCGGGTGTCTTCATCGTCGATGCCGACCGGGGGCAGGGGGACGAGGTCGCGGGCCAGGGCCGATCCCGGCTCGGCGATCACCTCGGCGAGTCTGCCGGACCTGGCCACCCGGCCGTCGGCCAGCAGAGTCACGGAGTCGCAGATCTCGCGGATGACGGACATCTCGTGGGTGATGATGAGCACGGTGATGCCCAGGCGGTCGCGCAGAGAGCGGATGAGGCCGAGGATCTGGTCCTTGGTCGACGAATCCAGCGCCGAGGTGGGCTCATCGCACAGCAGCACCTTGGGCTCGGCGGCCAGCGCCCGAGCGATGCCGACCCGCTGCTTCTGCCCGCCCGAGAGCTGGGCGGGGTAGTTGTCGACGCGGTCGCCGAGGCCGACGATCTCGAGCAGTTCGCGGGCCTTGGCCAGGCGCTCGGCCTTGGGCACTCCGGCGATCTGGAGGGGATGGGCGACGTTCTTCACAGCGGTGCGCGAGTCGAGGAGGTTGACGTGCTGGAAGACCATGCCGATGCTGCGGCGGGCCTCGCGCAGGCCGGCACCCGATCGGTTCGTCAGGTCGACTCCGTCGATGGACACGGTGCCCGCGGTCGGGGATTCGAGCCCGGTCAGGCAGCGGATGAGGGTGGACTTGCCGGCTCCGGAACGACCGACGATGCCGTGGATCTCCCCGGCCGGGACCGTCAGGTCGATCTCCTCCAGGGCGACGGTTTCGCCGAACACCTTTCGCAGGCCGCGCAGTTCGATCACAGGCGCCTCCTCGTGTGGTTGGTCAGTGCCGACCACGGTGGTGGACGGCGGGGAAATGGGGATGGCCGGCCTACGGTCCAGTAGGGCCGACGATTCAGGATGCCAAGGAAACGCAGGAACCCCACAGGCCGCTGTCATAAAAGGACGCATAACAGGGTGTTCGTGACCAAGCGCATACTTTCTGCGGCGGCGCAGCCACTGCGGTCGACCACGCGCCCACTCCGTTCGGCCCGGCTTCCAGCGAGTGCGGAACTTAGCGGCATAGACTGGAGGCAGTTATGAAAGAGTCTGTTTCGGTCCGCCTTCGACGCCTCGCGGTGGAAGCTTTCAAGTTCCTCACCGTCGGCGGCCTCGGCTATATCGTCGACGTGGGGCTGTCCAACGTGCTGGCCTACGGGCTCGGGCCGATCCCCGCGCTGCTCGAGGGCAGTCCGATCAAATCGAAGATCATCTCGACCGTGCTCGCCATGCTCGTCGTCTGGATCGGCAACAGGCTCTGGACCTATGGGGACCGGACCACCCACTCGAATATGCGCGGGGTGGTCCTCTTCGTCGCCGTCAATCTCGCCGGTATGGTCATCTCCGTCATCCCGCTCGGCGTGACCTGGTATCTGCTCGACATGCGTGACCAGCTCACTTACAACATCTCGACGAACATCGTCGGCATCGGCCTGGCCACGCTCTTCCGCTTCTACGCCTACCGCACCTGGGTGTTCAAGGACGAGTCTCCCGACACCGAGGTCGTCGTCCCCCTGCAGGAACCCAGCCCGGTCCCCGACGGCCGCGGCTGAGGCCTGCAGGGCCACTGGGCTCGCTCGGAACACCGCGTCGAAACCGCGGTGGAGCGCCGAGACCACGGTGGAGGTCGCTGGGCGCCGGGCACTTCGCGTCGAAACCACTATGGCGTGCCGAGACCACGGTGCACGCGGTATATTTCAAGCTGTTTGTGACAGCTCGGTGTTTTCTGGGCTATTGATGCCGGCGTGGGTCGGTGGGCCAGCGGCTATGGGGCTGGTGTGGAATCGTTCCGGATGCGCGCAGTGACGGGCCTCCAGAGTGGCTTGGCGACGGGCCCGGACAAGCTCGGTACGTCCGTGATGGACATCGTTGGGAGTGTAATAATTCAGGCCGCTGTGGCGGTGGTTCGCGTTGTAGTCAGCAATGAACGCGGCCATGTAGTCACGAGCATGATCGATGGATTCGAACCGGGTGGGAAAGTCCAAGTGGTACTTGATGGTCTTGAACGTCGATTCACTAAACGCGTTGTCATTCGACACTCTGGGCCGGGAAAAGGACAGCTTGATCCCCAGCGACTGAGCGAACTGGACAGTCGTTGCCGCGCGCATGGGAGCCCCGTTATCGGCGTGTAGCACGGTCGGGTACTGCTGGTTAGTTGCCACAGCCTGATCGATCATGGTCTGAGCATGGACGGATTTCTCGGAAGTCTCGACCCGGTGGCCAACGATCTTGCGGGAGAAAACGTCCATGATGGCATAGAGGCGATAGATGACCTTGCCGGGACCGCGCAGCATCGTGATGTCCCAACTCCACAGTTGGTTCGGTGCGCAGGCAGCGTGGACCGGCTTAGGCCGTTTGGGCTGGTTACCACGGCGCTGGGCGCGACGGTCTCCGTTCTGCCCGTGTGCGGCCACCACTCGGTGAGCCGTCGACGCGGAGAATGGCACCTGCCCGGCATCGAGCATCCGCCAATACGCCTGGGTGACAGACAGGCTCTCATAGTCTTCAGAGTTCAACAGCGCCATGAACGCATCGGCCTCGGCGGTGGTGATCCGACTCGGGTAGTCGCGTTCCTTCTGCGGCACCTGCACCCCGGCCGGGACCGCCGGATTCTGGTGACGGTACCAACTCGTACGATGCACACCCATCAACTCGCAGGCCGCCGTGATCGACCAGCCGACCCTGATCAGATCGCCGATGAACCTGAACCCGATTGCCTTTACTGTGGCGGGCTCATCCAGTCCGGCCTGGTCGCCTCGACCTCGGGCAGCGTCGGGTCTGTCGCGGTCGCGCTCTTGGACATCGCTTCCAAGAGCGCGGACGCTTTTCCCAAGATATCGACCGCAGCTTCAGACTTGGCCAGTTTGGCCTTCAACGCTTCGTTCTCGGCCTGCAGCTGTGTGAGTTGCTTCTTCTCAGCGGCTTTGAGCTTGTTGTCACTGGGATTGCCATTCAACCGATCCGATCGCGAGGTCAGGCAACCATTTTCTCTGTCCACGAACCACTGATAGATCGTTCTGGGATTGACCCCGACAGTCCGAGCCAACTGGGCTTTAGAACCCATCTCGATACATTTGTCATATTCGTCCAGGATCTCGAGTTTCTGGGCCGTGGTGAAATGCCCGCGGCTCGAGGAACGGGACGGAACTTCAAAAGACATAACAGACTTCTCTCCCCGCCAATATTGTCAGATAACTGTCACAAGACAGCCTGACACAGAGGGCACGCACAGTGGTCTCGGCACTCCACCGTTGCCGCGGCGCTCGTTGCTCAGCGCAACTCGCCAGAGGAGGCGATGGCTACCTCCTCAGGCGGCGATAGGCTCTGGCCGACAGGGGTAGGAACACTGCTGTGATGGCCAGGGGCCAGGCGATCGCTGCAAACAGGCTCGCGTCAGCCAGCCATCCGCCCGTAACGCCCGTGGGGTTGCCGAACAGTTCGCGGACTGCTGTGGCAGTTGCCGATATGGGATTCCACGCCGCAATCGTGCCCAGCCAGTCGGGCATGAGCTCCGGCGCGGCGAAGACATCTGACAGAAAACCGACCGGCCACACCAGGATCTGGACCAGGACCGTGGCCCCCTCGTGCCTGCCGACGGTGAGGCCGAGGAAGATGCCGACCCAGAGGACGGCGAACCGAAGCCACAGGAGCAGCGCCACCGCAATGATTCCTGCCAGGGGAGAATTCGTCGTCCTCCATCCGAGCAGGAGCCCGCCGATGACGAGAATGGCGATTTCGACCGTCGAGCTGACCATGTCGGCCCCGACTCGACCGAGCGAGACCGAGGCATCGACCTCAGACGATCGGTGATGCCCTTCTTGGAGTCATTCGCCATGGTCGTCATGGTGGTCTCCGCTCCGAACATCATCGCCATGGTCATCATGCCCGGAAGCAGGAACTGGATGTAGTCGCCGCCTCCGGGAAGCCGGATGGAACCTCCGAAGATGAAGGCGAACATCAGCAGCAGCATGATCGTGAAGAGCAGGCTGAAGATCGGGGACCATGGCTGCCGACGCCAGTGGGCGAGGTCCCTGCGGGTGAGGATCAGGCCTTCGCGCACGGTACTCATGCGTCCTCCTTCTCGGTCAGGGCGAGGAACACCTCGTCGAGTGTCGGTCTGCGCAGAACGATGTCATCGGCGGTGATGTCTGCGGCATCCAGGCGTCTGACTGCCGCAGCGAGATCGCGTGTGCCCCTGGTGGCGGGAGAGGTCACGACTCCCGTCTCCTCGTCGAGTTCTACGACAGCCTCCTCCGACGACGCCGCGTCTGTCGGAAGCAGCGCATCTCGGATGGCCCGGGCAGCAGCCTGATGACTCGCGGTGATCTCGATCCGGTCACCGCCTCGTTGACGTTTGAGATCACTCGGAGTCCCCTCGGCGATGATTCGCCCGGCCTTCATGATCGAGATTCGACCCGCCAGACTGTCGGCCTCCTCGAGATACTGCGTGGTCAGCAGCACCGTTGTACCTCGGGCGGCGATCTCCCGCACCGAGTTCCACACGTCGGTGCGTCCCCGTGGATCCAGGCCCGTCGTCGGTTCATCGAGGAAGAGGACGACGGGGTCGAGGATCATGCCCACCGCGATGTCGAGGCGCCGGCGCATCCCGCCCGAGTACGTGCTCACCGGACGGTCTGCCGCCTCGGTGAGGGAGAACTCGCCGAGAAGCTCGTCGGCTCGTCGCTCGGCGTCCCGGCGAGAGAGGCCGAGCAGCCGGCCGAACATCACGAGATTCTGACGTCCGCCGAGGATCTCGTCGAGCGCGGCGGTCTGGCCGACGAGACCGATGCAACGGCGGACCTGAGCTGTCTGTCGACTGACGTCGAAGCCGGCGACCTCGGCTGTTCCCCGGGTGAGGCCGACGAGTGTACTCAGCACATTGACCACGGTCGATTTTCCTGCGCCGTTGGGGCCCAGGAGGCCGTGGATGGTCCCTGCCGGAATCTCCATCGACAGCTCGTCGAGAGCTCTGAGATCTCCGTAGTGCTTGACCAGACCAGACGCTCGCACCGCCGGGCGGTCACGGTCGTGGTTCCGTTCTTCATGCATTCGCAATGCCTAACTATTTACAGTGTACGGAATCGGGTCGAGTGAAACAGTGTACACCGCACGGAGTAAACTGCAAGCATGAATTCCGAAACAAGCTCGCCACGATTCGATCCGGCCGCCGACGACGTCGTTCTGCGTTTGCTGTGGCGCGATCAGCTGGACACCGAGGTGGGTGCACGCGGGCCCCGCCGCAGGCTCAGCGTCGATCAGATCATCGACGCAGCGATCGAGCTCGCCGATACCGGCGGGATCGATGCGCTGTCCATGCGCAAGGTGGCGGAGTCAGTCGGAGTCTCGGTCATGTCGCTCTACGGGTATGTGCCGCACAGGTCCGGGCTGATCGGATTGATGGTTGACAAGGTCATCGGGCTCAGCCCGATGCCGGTGCATTCGGGCTCGGTGGCAGAGCGGGTGCGCTGCATCTCCGAAGTCCTGTGGGATGAGTACCATCGACATCCGTGGCTGGTCGATGCCCAGTCGCATCGGCCGTGGATCGGTCCTCACACCTCGGCCCGCTATGAGTGGGAACTCGAAGCATTCGAAGGCTTCGGACTCGACGACATCACCATGGACCACACAGTCGCACTCATCGAATCGCATGCCGCGGCCAGCGCTGCGAAGAGCATCAACGCGCAGAGACTCGAACACAGTTCCGGCGTCAGCGACCTGGACTGGTGGGAGGCCAACGCCCCACTGCTCGAACAGGTGATGCCTGCGGGATCATTCCCCGTATCAAGCCGAGTCGGGTCGGCGGTGGGGGAGAAGTATCAGGCGGTGACCAGTCAGCGAGCCGTCTTCGATTATGGTGTCGACACCATCATTTTCGGTATTCAGACGCGGCTGCAGGCATCCGGATGAGGTTCTGCCGGAGACGATGGGGCAGGTTTCAGCGCTGGTAGCGCAGCTTCCGGTAGGTGCTGATGACGGGGCCGGGAGTGAAAGTGCGCAGCTCGGCGCGCAGCAGCATACGCTTCTGCCTGAGCACGTCGGAGCGCCGGTTCGGCAGCTGACCGGTTCGGGCTCGAGTGGCCAGCAGCCCCAGGCTGCGGCGCAGCTGACCGTCCTCGGGATGGAAGTAGTTCTCGGCCAACCAGGCCGGGTCGGGGAAGCCGATGGACCCGGCGGCCACCTCGGCGAGTGTGCCGGTGGCACCGGAAGCGGCGAAGACCTCATTGAGCAGCCCGGCGTCGAAGCCGAAGTCGGAGACGAGCAGGGTCGGGATGCCGCGGTCGATGGATTCGAGGGCTGCCGTCGACGACACGGTGACCAGGCCGGACCCGGGGGTCAGGAAGTCCGAGAGCGGGCCATACCCCAACTCGATGCGGTCAGCACCGGCAACACCTCGGCGGCAGAGGCCCTCGAGGATCTCGACGTAGGAATGCTGTTCGTGGTGGGTTTCGAACTCGCCGGGGCGAGAACGCATCTTGATGACGGTCCTCGACCCGTCATGCCGGTCGGCGAAACCGGCCAGCGCCGCGATGATCGCTTCGCGGTCGGCACGCTCGGCGGGAACCTTCGCCTGCGGGGCGAACACGAGGGTGCGCGGGGCCGCGGGAGCGGAGACCGAGACCGCGTGTGGGGCGCTGGCCGATGAGGCAGCGGGGCCGGTTGACGGTGGGGCCGCCTCGGCGAGAGGCTGCGGGATTCCTGTCGATCGCAGCATCGGCAGGCGGGCCAGCAGAACCTCGCACGGCACCTGAGTTCGGGTGCTGGCCTCGGTGTAGGCGGCCACCTCGGCGAAGGAATGGGCGATGAACGCATCCATCAGCCGGCGATAATTCATACCCTTGCCGCGGGCGGGCAGCCCCATTCCCGGCAGGCCGGAGACCAGGGCTGGGCGAGGCGTGAGCATATGCGCGGTGAGGAAGACCTGGGCGACGATCGGTCCGGTGGCGGCGCCGAGGACGATGTCGGGGGAGTAGTCGGCGATGACTCGAGCGAGGTCCGTGCGTCTGATGACGGGAATCTCGCGGTGCTGCCAGTCGGTGCCAGTCACGGCGCCGGCGATCTGTTCGTCGGTGGGCAGGATCGGATTGTCGATGAGGACGACCCGGCCGTCGACGTCGGGCAGGCTCGTCAGCAGCTGGGTCGCCCATTTGAGGTAGGACTCGCTGTCGGAGACGGAGAGGATGCGGATGGTCTCCGGGGATTCAGGATTCGACATCTGCCTTGACCGTCTGGGCATTGAGGGACTCTCGCAGACTATCGGGCGAGGCGCCGGTCCACCACTGCGCGGGGATCTCGGTGACGCTGATGGACACGTCCGGGTTGAGCACTGCCAGGGACACCGCCGCGGTCGACGGCAGGCTGCGGATCGTCGAACCGGGCGGCAGGTTGACCAGGCGAAGTTCGATCGGCAGACCGACGTGCTTGATCCTGATGCGGTCGTCTCGGGCGAGGTCGGTGAGGAAGGCGTCGGTCTCGCGCCGATGCGGGTAGTAGGTGATCGAGCCGTGGGCGTCGACGAGGTCGCCGATCCATGCGCGGTAGGCGGCTGCGTCGATGAGCCCGTCGGCGGCCAGCGCCGTACCGATGACCGGGTTGTCCCGCGGGTGGCTGCCTCCCGTCGGCAGGGTCTGGAGGTGTTCGAACCGATGACGGGTGATCTCGCCGCCGGTCTTGAGGAAGGCCCTGCGCAGGTCCTTGGACACCGGCAGCGCCGTGTGCCAGCGCAGCCTGCCCGTCGTGGCCAGTCCGCGCAGACGATCGGCGACATGCGCGGCCATGACCGTCCGCGAAGCCTTGAGCTTCTGCCTGGGCCTGACGAGGGGGCCGCGCTTGGCGGTGAGGATCTCGATCGTCGAGTAGGTGGCCAGCCCGTCGTCGAGGATGACGACCTCGGGCAGGCGACGTTCCAGATAGGCCAGCGACAGAGCCTTGTGCACCTGACCCGAACACGCATCGCCGAGGTAGATCCGATCGAAGTCCGCCTTGCGCAGCACACCGGGTTTCGCGCCTTCGCGTTCGAGGCGCACATTATCCGGCAGCCAGGCGGGGTCGAAGGCATCGAGGAACGAGGTCATGCCCTTCGCGTTCGCCCGGGCGCGGATGAGCAGGTCCTCGGCCGGTTCGTGCGATTCGAGCGCAGAGAGGAACTGCAGCGGGGATTCGACGAAGGCGACCGATGTCAGCCGGGCCCGCTTTTTGTTGGGGTACTTGCCGGGGTTCCCGACGGGGTTCTTCTCGGACTTCTGTGTATCGTTCTTCGCAGTCATCAGCAGCTCAGCCGTTCCTCTTCAGCTTCGATGCATCGACGGTGATGCCGTAGTCCTTCAGGACGCGTTGGGTGCGTTTCGCCCGCGAGATCAGATGCCGCTTGGCAGCGCTCAGGGTCTTCCGGTGCATTGGCGGCTGCAGCTGCCCCGGCAGGTCGAGCGCGGTCAGGCGCTTGCGTTTGAAGTACTTCATGTCCGGCCCGCCGATCGCCGAGCGCAGGAAGTCGATGGCGCTGCCGCGCAGATGCGCCGCGGAGCCCGGCTGCATGCAGTAGGTGACGGCGTCGATGAGCCCGTTGAGGTTTCGCGCCACTGTCCCGGCAGGGGCGTCCGGCAGTTCGTACCGTCCCGAGTGGAGGGCGTCGATGATCGTCAGCGGAATCCGGTTGCTGTTCTGATACGGAGCCAGCTCGGCCAGCAGCCTCTCCGTGCCGACGGCCGCGGTCTGACAGCCGTAGAGTCCCTTCGCCGTCGCCAGTCCCGTCGAGAAGCAGGAGACGACGAGTTCGGGGCGCGTGGCGGCCACGACGATCTCGGCCAGCAGCGGAACATCGGCGAGGACGAATTCGAGACCGAACTCCTCACAGCGGCGGCGCAGCGGCCCGATCGTCGTCCGCGCCGAGGTGGGGTGCGGTTTGAAGATCACCGTGCTCAGGCCGGCGTCCTTGACCTCATCGATCATCTGCAGGTGCAGCTCGAGCTCCTCCTCGGCGGTGATGAGGTCGAGCTGAGCGAGGTACTGACCGAGCACGAGCGCACTGTCGTCGATCGGCGAATCGAGGCCGGCGGTCGCCAGGTCATCGGCCACCTCGGCGGTCATAGCGTCGATGACATCCGCCAGGTCCGCGGTCGGCAGCACCACCCGGTCGGGGGTGTGCTCGGCCAGCTGACGTGGGGTGATGCCCGGCAGCAGGTCCGTGTAGAAGATCGCCCGCAGCCGCTGCCACTGCGGCAGGGTGAGCGGATTGCGGACCGGGCCGTAGCTCATCAGCCCGTCCGAATGGACGCTGATCGCCGCGGTCGAGAAGATCTGCGTCAGCGCCCCGGCAGGGTGGCCGGGCAGGGACTCGACGATGAGTTCGAGCGGTTCGTGATCGTCGATGCCCCACTCCCGCCGCAGGGCGCGTTCCATGATGGGGGCGCGCTCGCCGGAGATGCCGAAGGCCTTCGGATGGTTCGGCCAGATCGCGGCATTCCAATCGACGACGAGATCGAAATCGGCCAGCAGCCCGCGTGAGCCGGGCATGGCATCGGCGGCCGGGGTCAGCTCCGGGGCGAAGGAATTGTTCGCCACCACGAGGATGCGACGCTGCCGATCGTCGCCGAGGCGGTCGGCCTCGCCGAGGTTCCCATCCCCGCCGAGGCGGCCGGACCGGATGAGGGCGGCGACGTTCGCCAACTGGTACTGGGTGGAGATCTCGATGATCTGGGTCATCAGCGGGCCGTCCTGACGATCGGGTCGATCACGGGCAGTCGGCGGTCGCCGAAATTGGTCAGGGCGAGGTCGATGACGTCGTTGCCGACCGATCTCAGCGTGTTCACGGCCCCGAGGTTGAGCATCTCGCGCACCGCGCGCGTCATCGACGAGCCCCGATTGACGATCTGGAAGTAGAGGATGGACAGGAAGTTGCGCACCGCCTTCTGCTCGAACCGGCGGAGGTCCGGGCCGGCCTCGAGCATCGCGAAGATGGATCGGAAGGCCGGGATGAAGTCGAGCTGACGCTCGTCGAAGACGGCCGTCAACGAGGTGGAGCTGCCCTTGCGATAGCACAGACCCGCGGTGTCGACGACGGCGAAGGAATCCGCCTCGAGGTGATGCCGCCAGGTCCAGGGCCGGTCCTCGCAGGTGCGCAGCTCCGGGTCGAAGTCGAGCAGCCCGCGCTCGGCCATCGACCGGGAGTAGATGCCGGTCCAGCATTCGGGGAAGTCGACCATCGTCGAGGCGTCGTGGGGAAGGATGAAGTCGCGCGGATCGAGCGCCGTGTTGTGCTGCGCGCAGGGGGCTCGGCGCAGCTTGCGGTTGAAGCCGTTGACGATGAGGTAGTTCGTCTTCACGAAGTCCACGCCCAGCCCGGTGATGGCATCGGTCAGTGAGCGCAGATGGCCCGGGGCGTACCAGTCGTCGGCGTCGAGGTAGGTGATCGTCTGCCCCGTCGAGGCCTCGAGCGCGGTGTTGCGGGCGGCCGAGACTCCGCGGGAGACCGGGTTGTCGATCTCGATGAGAGTGAGGCGGTCGGAGAACTCGCCGACCACCCCGACCGTGTCATCGGTCGATCCGTCGTTGACGACGATGACCTCGAGGTCGCCGGCGTCGAAGTTCTGGTTGACCAGGCTCGTGAGGCTCCCGCCGATGGTGGCTTCGGCGTTCTTCGCGGCGATGACGACGCTGACGACTGGTGCGGGCATTGGGTCCTTTCTCAGGCCGGATGCGGCAGATGGTCGCCGCGTCCGCGGATTCCGGGAGCTGGCCCGGCTCGGGTGCTGTGCGCGTCCGAACGATCGTAGAGGCGGCAGGAGAACGGAAAGTGGCGAGCAGGTGTACGCGAGTGTCCACAGCTGTTCACTCGGTGTTCTCCCGCCCGCCTTAGTCTTGGCCGATGGGGGCTCTGAGACTCTTCCACTTCGACATCCCGACCTGGGGCAATTTCGGTGACAAAGTGCTGTTCCCCGTCGTCAGGGACGCCTTCCGTGTCCTCGGCGGTGCGGACTCGGCACGGGCGGAGCCGAGGTTCACGTTCACCTCGGCGGCGGCGCTGCGACGCGAAGTCGACGAGGCGGCCGTCGAACGGATCAACGCGACCGCCGACGCCGTGGTCATCGGTGGGGGAGGGCTGTTCCTCCAGGACACGAACCCGAACCGCCTGTCGGGTTGGCAGTGGAAGATCTCGCCCGAGGCGCTCGCCGCCCTCGAGGTCCCGCTCATCGTCTACGCGCTCGGGGACAACCGGTTCCCCGGGCAGTCGGACTTCGACGAGCTCATGCGCACTCATGTCGGCCAGGTGCTCGACCAGTCCGTGTTCTTCGGTCTGCGCAACACCGGCAGCATGGCGACCATGGGCCAGCTGCTGGGCGAGCGGGACCGCATCGCCTTCCAGCCGTGTCCGACGACGATTCTCGACCACCTCTATGCGCCCCTGGCCGGCAGACGCCCGGATCCGGCCGAGCGGACCGTGGCCATCCAGATGCTCGTCCATCCTCGGCAGATCGCGGCCGGATACGACGCCGAGGTGATCCACGTGGCCACGGCGACGGCCGCGCGGATCCTCGTGGACCGGGGATGGCGGGTGCTGAGCACACCGTTCCACCCCGACGACGCCGAGGTGTCCAGGCGTCTGATCGCCGAGGTGCCCGGCGTCGAGGAGGTGCGTCTGTACGGGCATGACGTCGGATTCTTCACCGGCATCGAGGCCTTGTCATCCGTGCCGTATGTGCTCGGCGGGCGCGGGCACGCGCAGATGATCCCCTTCGGGCTCGGCGCGATCCCGATCTCTGTGGACCTGCACGCCAAGCTCGGTTACTTCGCCGCCGACATCGGCCATCCTGAACTCGTGATCCCGGTCGAGCCGGAGGGGATGGAGGCCGATTCCGTCGGTGGAGGCAACGTCGAGCGCGCCGAGGCGCTTGCCGAGCGCATGGTCGCAGCCGTTGCAGACGCCTATTCCTGCGGCGGGGATCTGCAGGCCGATCTGGCCGATACCCGCGTCCGCTTCGCCGAGGTCACCGCCGAGAACCTCGCTGCCATCAGCCGCTCGCTGCGCCCACGGTCCGGGGCGGGGACGCATCCGGCAGGCGACGGCGGGGTGCGTACCGCGCTCGCTGACGACGGTTGCGTGCCTCCTCCTGCGACCGGGGACGACCGAGACGACAGCTCCTCGGTCGGTGACGTCCGAGGCGACACGTCCTCGACCGGTGCCGAGCTTCGGGCCTGGGAGGACATCCGGGCCGAGGAGTTCCACGTCGCGGCGCTCTGCGAATCCGAGGAGGTCGCCGCCGAGCAGGCCCGGGCTCTGACCCGCACCCGCCGCGAACTCGCGCAGGTCCAACGTGAACTCGCACAGGCCCGGTGCGAACACCGGGAAGCAGTGTCCGAGCGAGCGTCGCTGCAGGAGGTGTCCGAGGAGCGGCTGAGACTGGTCGAAGGCGAACGCGATGAGGCCCGAACCGCCGCCGACCGCGCACGCGACGAGCTCAGACACCTCGCACGGGAGAACTCACGGTTCGAACAGGAGAACGCGACGCTGACAGGCGAGCTCGCACGAAGCGCGGAGATCCTCGCCGCCGAACGCAACAGGACCGCCGGTGAGGAGGCGAGAGTGCTCGCCGGCAAGCTCCGGCACGGCCTGCAGTGGCGGGCCCGGCGACTGGCTCGAAGACTCCAGCACCTCGGCAGGTGAACCGCGCTCGACGTCGCGCCGCCCTTCGGAAGGCGCGGTCGAACTCGGCACACGCGGACAGACGTCGGCCCCACCACCTCGGCGAGGGGATGGGGCCGAACGCTCGGCTGCAGTCGGGCCGAACCCGAACTCAGCTCAGACGGTGACCTTGCGCAGCGAATCGATCTTCGACTCCTCGCCCGGCATGACGCGCTTGACTCCGTCGCCGAAGGCGGTCTCGAGCACGCGGACCCCCTTGACCAGCGAGGCGAACTCGCGCGGTTCCATCGATGCCGACTGATCCGAGCCCCACATCGAGGAATCCAGCGTGATGTGGCGTTCGATGGTGACGGCGCCCAGGGCCGCGGCGGCGAAGGAGATCTCGAGGCCGAGCTCGTGGCCGGAGTAGCCCACGGGCACGCCGTAGCGCTGTCGCATGGCCGGGATCGCTGTGAGGTTGACCTCTTCGGGCGGCAGCGGATACGTCGAGGTGGCGTGCATGAGCACGAGTCTGTCGCGGTCGAAGACCTCCACGGCGCGGTCGAGGGTCTCCCAGTCGGACATGCCCGAGGAGCAGAGGACGGGCTTGCCGGTGGCGGCGATGGCCCGCAGCAGTGTGAGATCCGTCAGCGAGGCAGAGGCCACCTTATAGGTGAGCGCATCGAACTCGTTCTCGAGGAAGTCGACGGAGTCGGTGTCCCACGGGGAGGCGAACCACTGCAGTCCGACTTCCTTGGCGTAGCGGTCGATCTCGGCATATTCCTCGATGCCGAACTCGACGCGGTGCTTGTAGTCGATGTAGGTCATCTCGCCCCACGGGGTCGAGCGGATCTTCGACTTCTGGTGTTCGGGCACGGCAACCTCGGGGTTGCGCTTCTGGAACTTCACGGCCTGCGCACCGGCGGTGACGGCGACATCCATGAGCTGCTTGGCGATCTCGACGTCTCCGTTGTGGTTGATGCCGATTTCGCCGATCATGTACACGGGCTGGTTCGGGCCGACGAGGTGGTTCCCGATGGCCACGGGGGCGAGTCGATCAGTCATGAAACCTGCTTTCGGTTGGCACGCGGTTTGGCTGCGTGGTCGGTGAGCAACGGCTGTTGCTGCTGGATGGACGGTTGACGGTCAGGGAAGGTGGACGGGTGTCCGGTCGCATGCCGGGGCGGGGTCGCCTCGGCGGCGGACACGGGAGTCAGTGTCGGGGCGTGGAGGGGACCGGTCGCCTCGGCGGGGATGGGGATGAGATCGCAGACCTCGCGGACTGCGCCTCTGCCCCCGGGGCGGTCGAGGACGACGCGGGCGGCGGCGAGGACCTTGGGGTGGGCGTCGGCGACGGCGATGGGCCAGCCAACGACGTCGAAGGCCTCGAGATCGTTGATGTCGTTGCCGACGTAGGCCACGCGGGCCGGGTCGAGGCCGTTGGACTCGATCCAGGCGCTGAGGATGTGCGCCTTGCTGTCGATGCCCTGTGCGACGTCGACGTTCAGCTTCTCCGCGCGGCGGGTCACGACCGGGTTGCGCTCCTTGGACAGGATCATCACCGGCACCCCGGCCCTCACGAGGCGGGAGATTCCCATGCCGTCGCCGCGGTGGACGCGGACCTGCTCGTTGCCGTCTTCGTCGACATAGGCTCCGTCGTCGGTGTGGACGCCGTCGAAGTCGGTGACCAGGGCGTCGACGTCGATGACCTGCGCGGTCTCCTGGGTGGAGGCGATGGCGCGGACGAGGGACAGGTCGGACATGTCGTCGATCTCGCGGGCATGTTCGGGTGGGACCTCCTCGATGCCGATGCGGCCGAAGAAGCGGTGCTCATGTTTCAGCAGGCCGGCGGTGCGCATGACGTAGAAGGCGCCGGTCTCGTTGTAGTGCTTGGCCCGGTCCTGGCGACGGGGGCGGTAGGCGGCCTCATGGCCGACGGCCACCGCCCGGTCCTCGTCGATCCGCCACAGGAAGGAGTGGTCCTCGACCGCGGAGAACACGACATCGGCCTCATCGTCTTCGACCGCGCGCACCGCGTTCTCGACGGAGGCGGAGTCGATGAACGGCGAGGTGCACTGCATGAAGACCGTGATGTCGTAGTCCTCGTCGAGGGTCGACAGGGTATGGATGAGCGCGGATTCGCTGGTGGCGGTGTCGCCGGCGATCTCTGCGGGACGGTGGGAGACCTCGGCGCCGGTGCGCAGGGCTTCGGCGGCGATGCCCTCGTGGTCGGTCGAGACGATCACGCGGTCGATGCTGGGGCTGGACTTCGCGGCGTTGATGGCGCGGGCGAGCAGGGAGACGCCGGCGACCTTCTGCAGGTTCTTCAGGGGGATGCCCTTGGACCCCCCGCGGGCCGGGATGATCGCGACCGTGCGGTGTGGGGGGGTGAAGGGGTGGGGGTGTGCGCGGCCTGCTGATCGGGCGCGGTGGTGGGCGCATCCGGCGTGTGCTCGGATGCGGTGTGCTCGGGAGTCGTCGAAAGGTCATTCACAATGATTCGACGCTAACGACGCGGTGTTACCTCGAGGTGAACGCGCCATGTCGCCGAGGCGACCCTTCGATGGCGAAGCCGTGACGGACCGGTCTCACACGCCGGAACCGCCGATCAGCGCCAGGTGATGTTCCACATGCGGTCGTTCCAGTCCGAGAAGGGGATGACCTCTCCGGTGTAGACCGGCCAGAAGTAGGCGAAGGCGATGACGGCGGCGGCGAGGATGAGCCCGACGGTCAGCCGACGGGCCACCAGCGCTCCCGAGACGCGCAGGCCGAAGCGTCGACGGTGGGCTCCCGGGGGTGCCGATGCTCGTGCTCGTCCCCACAGCAGGGTCAGGCAGTAGGTGAGCGCGAGGACGACGAAGGGGACCATGACGATGGTGTAGAAGGTGAAGATGGTCCGTTCCTGGTAGGCGAACCACGGCAGC
The DNA here is from genome assembly GCF_018208375.1 of Brevibacterium sp. SMBL_HHYL_HB1. Lineage (NCBI taxonomy): Bacteria > Bacillati > Actinomycetota > Actinomycetes > Micrococcales > Brevibacteriaceae > Brevibacterium > Brevibacterium sp. SMBL_HHYL_HB1. The sequence continues at coordinate 441,363 of NZ_CP062936.1, forward strand.
CAGGTCGCGGCCAGCCCGGCGAGGATGACGGCCGGGCGGACGTCGCGGCGGATGATCCACACGACGAGGCAGACGAGGATCGCCAGCGGCGCCAGGCCCCAGATCACCGGATTGCCCACCGAGGTGATCGCCGAGGAGCACTTGTCCGCCACGCATCCCATATCGCCATGGCCGTAGGACTCGTAGTAGAACGACGTCGGCCGCCACTGCACGATCCATCCCCACGGGTTCGACATATAGGGATGCTCGGAGTCGAGGCCGACGTGGAACGAATACGCCGTGGAGTGGTAGTGGACCAGTGACGGCAACCATTGCAGCCAGTCCGGCAGCGACTGCCACCACCCGGTGTTCTCCGCCGCCCACTGCCGGTCCCACGCATCGTCCGAGCGGATCCATCCGGCCCAGCAGGCGAGGTAGGACACGAAAGCGACCGGCACGAGCTTGAGGAACGAGGGAATGCTGTCGCGGATGAACATGCCCAGCCACGGGTGGACGACGCCGGCCCGATACCGCGAATGCACATCCCAGGCCACGAGGAGGATCCCGAACGCCGCGGCCGCATACAGCCCCGACCACTTCACGCCCATGGCCAGGCCCACACTGATGCCGGCAGCGATGACCCAGGGACGCACGCCGAGGCGGGGCCCGAAATTCATCTCGTCCCGACGCCGACGACGCTCCCGCACACGCGCAGATGCGGATGCGTCCGCGGCGGACGCGGCTGGGGACGCGGTCGCCTCGGCGGTCGGAGCGGATTGCACGGTCGCCTCGGCGGACGATGACGTCTGCGGCGATGATGTCGACTCGACGGTCGGAGTGGTTCGTGCGGTCGCCTCGGCGGGGGTGGGCTCCGATGTCGTCGAGGTGCGTTTCGACCAGCTCGCGAGGCGCTTCGTCACCTGTTCTCGGTCAAGGAGGACGAAGTAGAAGGCGAGGAGGACGAAGGCCATGAGCACGATGTCGAGCAGGCTCGTGCGGGAGTGGACGAAGTGTTCGCCGTCGACGGACAGCAGGCCGGCGGCGACGCAGGCGAAGAACCCCGAGCGGAAGAGCTTCCAGGCGATGACGCCGATGAGGAAGATCGTCAGAGAGCCGATGATCGCGACCGAGAAGCGCCAGCCGAAAGAGTCGTCGGCGCCGAAGATGTCGATGCCGATGCCGATGAGCCATTTGCCCAACGGCGGGTGGACGACGTATTCGGGGGTTGATTCGATGACGCTGGGGTCGCCGGCGTTGAAGTAGTCGTCGGCGTTCTCGGGCCAGGAGCGCTCGTAGCCGAAGTTGAAGACCGAGTAGCCGTCCTTGACGTAGTACGTCTCGTCGAAGATCAGGCGGTGGGGAAAGCCGAGGCGCAACAGGCGCAGAGCCGCGCCGATGCCGGTGATGATCAGCAGGGCCGGCCACATCCACCGCGGTGCGCGGACGGCCCACATGCCGGCGTGGAACGTCTCTCGTCGCATCGCCGCAGCTCCGGCGCGCACCTTTTCGCGTTTGCGCCCCAAGCGCTCGCGGGCGATGCGCTTGGTGGGGGAGGGGGAGTCTGCGGTGTGAGTCATCGCCCTCCAGTCTAGAGTTCGCGCCGGTCCGGGCTCTCATGTGACCCGCAGGGACGGGTGGGTTCGCAGGGGAGTCGGAGGAACGGGTGAGGACTCAGAAGGGGAGCGGGTCACGGTTTCTCCTGCAGGAGCGAGGCGGCCAGTGCGCGAGATTCTTGGGCATTCGCCAGAGTCCCCGACTAGGGTGGTGGGGTACAAACAGTGTCTGAGCGAAAACGGTGCCAAACGTGTCCCACAACCCCGAATACCGTCCGAGTGATCCACCTCAGGTCGGCTCGCAGCAGTTCAACCACAACTATGGGTCTCAGCCGCAGTACGGCTCCGGGCAATACTCGCAGGGACAGTCCTACGGGGACGGGCAGTACTCGCAGGGACAGTCCTACTCCCAGGGGCAGCCGTACCCGCAGGGATACCAGGGATACGGCCAGGGCGGGTACAGCCAGCCAGGAGCCTATGACGCGTACGGGCAGTCGGGGGCGTACAGCCAGCCGGACCCCTACAACCAGCAGGACGCGTACGGCGCGTATGGGCAGTCGGGGGCGTACAGCCAGCCGGGTGCCTATGGCGCCTACAGCCAACCGGGCGTCTACAGTCAGCCGATGACTTACGGCGCGCCACCGATGATCGTCCGCCCCGTCCCCAACAAAATGGCCGTGTGGGCGATGTGGATGGGCATTGTCGGAATCGGCGGTGGGTTCGTCTGCGGGCTGCTGTCGATGATGCCGATCATCGGAGTCGTGTTCAGCATCGTTGCGATGTTCCTGTGGGTCGCCCCGGTCCTGGCCGTCATCTTCGGCCACATCGGGCTGAGCCAGATCAAGCGAACCGGCGAAGACGGTCATGGACAGGCGGTCGCCGGCCTGATCATGGGCTACGTCAGCATTGCCATCGGGCTGGTGGGGCTGATCCTCGTGATCGGTCTCTTCGGAGTCGGCTTCCTGGCCATGATCGGCAGCTACTGAACCGCCTCGGCGGAGGTCGGGCCTGCTCAGCGCCACCTCGGCAGAGGTCGGGGCCGGCCGGGCCGCCTCGGTGGGGATCGGGGCCAGCCGGGCCGCCTCGGTGTGCGATTCCGGTCCCGGCACCGATGGTGCAGGACTGCAACACGATTCGGTCATCGTGCTCTCCGTGCCTCGATAGCGTGGGAACCAGACATCGGGGGTCCTGCTGACAGGTCCCTCGGAAGACGGCCATCGCTATCGGAGCGCAACTGAGATGCACACACGCCAACTGCCCATCGGCAGCACCTACACCGGATCGAATTCCTCGCCGATGGGCGGCACAACTCCCGCGGCTCCGGATCCTGCCGTCCTGAATCCGGCCGTTCCGGCTCCAGCCGCGGTCCGGGCTCCTGCCGTCAGGTCGGCACCGGTGGCGCACGGCCCCTCGGAACCCGTCACGTACGGCAGGTCGGCGCCCATCGTCGTCTGTCAGCCGCTCGCGCCGACGAACTCCTCGGCGATCGCAGGGTTCGTGATCTCGCTCATCTCGTTCGTCTCATCGTTCTTCTTCCTCGGCATCCTCGGCATCATCTTCGGCCACGTCGCTCGCTCCCAGATCAAGCGCCGAGGCGAACGCGGCAACGGGATGGCAGTGGCTGCGCTGTGGCTGGGCTACCTCGGCGTGATCTTCTGGATCCTCTTCTGGCTGGCCTACTTCGGAGTCATCGCGCTGATGGTCGGCCTCGCCGTCGCAGCCGATACCGGGACGATCAGCTGATGCGCCGCCGAGACCGCGATCGGTCGGAGTGCCGGCACCTCCTCGGTGCTTCCAACGCTTGGAACGCCAGCACCGCCTCGGTGCCTCCACCGCCGTCGGACGCTGTGAACGCTGGGAGTGGCCGGCACCGCCTCGGTGCCTCGCGGCGCAACCGTGACAGATCTGTAACCGCCCAGCCTTTTGCCGGTATCGACGACTCTGTACGGTTGAAGGCAGACACAAGGAGACTTCGCCATGAGCAGCCAGGACAACTGGAACAACCCGGACATGTACTACCAGCAGCCCCAGTCGGGCACGACCTACGGTGCCCAGACCTACGGTTCCAATGCGGTCGCCGGGTCCAACAATGCCTACGCGGCCAATGCTCAGTATGCCCCTGGCCCCGCGTATGTCTATCAGCCGATGCCGCCGACGAATTCGCTCGCGGTCGTCGGCATGGTCTGCTCGATCTTCGGACTGGTCTCCTCGGTGTTCCTGGCCGGAATCGGCGGAATCATCATGGGCCACATCGCCCGAAAGCAGATCCGTCAGACCGGCGAACGCGGCGAGGGGATGGCCATCGCAGCTCTGTGGGTCGGCTACATCGGCACTGCGCTCTGGGTCCTGTTCTGGGCCGTCATCGTCCTGTTCTATCTCGGAATGTTCGCCCTGATCTTCGCCGCCGGAGCCAGCGGCTCGTGACCGGGGAAACCACCCGGAGCCCGTCGAGACGGATCGGGGCGGCTGAGTTCGAGGACTCAGCCGCCCCGATCCGCATCTCAGCACGTGTGCGCGTCCTTCCACCGGACGATGCCCGTTCTCTGCGCGATTCCTGACGGCTCTGGACACGAGCAGCAGGGCCCTGCCCGCATGCCCCGCTGCTGTACCGTCCCCTATCGAATCTGTGGACACCTGAGAGTAAACTGTGCGACCAGACCCCGAAGGGCCTATCTGAGTTGCGACGGCATCCGCCGCCTGCGAAGAAAGGTGTTTCATGGCTTACGATTCAGCCGACCTCCGCTCGTACTTCGAGCACCATTTCACCTACATCGCCGGATTCGAGCGCAATGTCGCGCGATACCGAAACAGAACGGCGATGATCGATCCCGGCACCGGACGGCGGTGGTCGTACGCCCAGCTGAGCGAGGAAGTCGACGAACTCGCCTCAGCATTCGTCACAGCCGGAGTCGGCCGAGGCGACCGTGTCGTCTACCAGCTGTACAACACCCCGGAGTTCGTCATCGTCTATCTCGCCACGCAGCGGATCGGCGCAATCGGAGTCCCCATCAACTTCCGACTCTCCCCGGGCGAGACCGCCTTCATCCTGCAGGACTCCGACCCACGGGTCTACCTCTATGCGCAGAAGGCCGCTTCCATCTCCGAGGCTGCCCTGTCCTCTTGGGGAGGCCGTCCAGCTGCCGTCGTCGCCGTTCCTCGCCGCACCGAGGCGACCGCCGGCGCCGAGGCCTCCGCTGCCGAGCCCGGCGCATCTGCTTCCGGCGACGAACGTGTGGAGTCGACGACCTACGATGAATTCCTCGCCACAGGGGTGGGTGCTCCGGTCGACCCCCTGCCCGAGGACTTCAGCACCTACGAGGAATCGACCCGCCTCTACACGTCGGGCACCACGGGCATGCCCAAAGGCGTGGCATTGCCGTCGATCGTCGAGGTCATGAGCGCCCATGACGTCATGATGCATTTCCCCCTCGGCCCTCACGACCGCACGCTCAACATGACCCCCTGGTTCCACCGCGGAGGGCTGTACTCCGGCGGCCCCAATCCGGTGTTCTACGCCGGCGGGTCCGTCGTCGCCATGCCCGAGTTCGACCCCGGCACGGCACTGGACTGGGTCGACGAATACGAGATCACGTTCCTCATCGGCGCTCCCGCAACCCTCGAGGCCCTCGCGAACGCTCAGGCCGCCGAACCCCGGCAGCTGACCACGCTCAAGGGCATTGTGACGATGGGGGCACCACTCGACAAAGACGCCGCACTGCGCTATCAGCAGCTGCTGACGCCGCGGATCTTCAACGGCTACGGGACGACCGAGACCTTCTGGAACACGTTCTTGCGGCCGGAGGACCTGCCCGAGCACGCAGGGTCAGCGGGCCGGGCGAGCACCGATGACGATGTCCGCGTGGTCAAGCTCTTCGACGACCGACGTGCCGACCCCGACGAGACGGTGGCTCAGGACGGCACCGAATCCGGCGAAGTGATCATGCGCAGTCCGAAGTCCGGGTTCCAGTACGTGAATCTGCCCGAGGTCCAGGAGGAGAAGTTCCACGACGGCTGGCTCTATCCCGGTGACATCGCGACCTGGGACGAGGACGGCTTCGTCACCATCCTCGGCCGCAAGGACGACATGATCATCTCGGGAGGGGAGAACATCCACCCCGTGCAGGTTGAGGAGAGCATCGCCAGGCACCCGGGTGTGGCCGATTCCGCCGTCGTCGGCATCAGCGATCCGGTATGGGGACAGAAGGTCATCGCCTATGTGGTGCGCGCTGAGACACCCGGAACGCCGAACACACCCGTCACAGCACAGGAACTCGACCGTCACCTGCTGGCTGACGATTTCCTCGCCGACTTCAAACGCCCGCGCGGTTACCGCTTCGTCGAGTCGCTGCCGATGACAGCCACCGGGAAGAAGATCCACTACGAGCTCGCCCAGCAGGCAGAAGAGGACAGCGCAGCGGGCGAGATCGAGCTCCTCGGCTTCAGAGAGGATTGAGCGATGACCACGACGACCCCCACCGGAGGCACCGCCGCCGACGATCCTGTCGTCATCACCGGCATCGGTGCCATCACCCCGCTCGGCGACACCGCTGATCAGACGTGGGACGGCCTGGTCAACGGCCGGAGCGGAGTCGGACCCATCACTCATTTCGACGCGAGCACGTTCACCACACGGATCGCTGCCGAGGTCAAAGGATTCGACCCGGCCGAACACCTGAAGCTCAAGGACCTCAAACGCACGTCCCGGGCCACCCAGCTCGCCGTCGTCGCCGCTCGTGAAGCCGTCGCCGATGCAGGTCTGCCGGAGTCGCTGTCCGACTTCGACGGCATCGCGGCCACCTCTGCCGGTGCTTCGGCTGAGACCAGCGGCCCCGCCGACGGCGCGACGAGTCTCGGAGAGTCCGCCGATGGTGCGGCGAAAGCCGGAGACATCGCCGGAATCGTCGTCAACGCCGCCGTCTCCGGCTTCCCCGAGATCGAGGAGGCGACTCGGACGCTCGATTCGGAAGGCGCTCGGTTCGTGAGTCCGATGTTCGTTCCCGCCTCACTGACGAACATGCCTGCCTGTCAGATCGCGATGGACCTCGGTGTCCACGGGCCCGTCAATGCGAGCGCCCTGGCCTGTGCCTCCGGTGCCTACGCGCTGCTCGAGGCCCGCGATCTCATTCTCTCCGGTCAGGCCGATGTGATGATCGCCGGCGGCACCGATGCCTCGATCACCGCGCCGATGTTCGCCGGTCTCGGTGCGATGCGCGCTCTTTCCCCCGGCGAGGGCGACCCGGCCGAAGTCAGCCGCCCGTTCGACGCGGACAGGACCGGGTTCGTCTTCGGAGAGGGCGCGGTGATCTTCGTGCTCGAACGGCTCTCCCATGCTCGCGTGCGTGCCGCCGAGCCCTACGCCTCGGTGCTCGGAGGAGCGCTGACGAGCGACGGATTCCACGTCGTGGCCCCCGAGCCGTCGGGCCGCTACGCTGCAGCGGCGATCACCCGCGCTCTGAGCTCCTCCTGCCTGACCGGCGAATCCGTCGATCTGGTGGTCGCCCACGGCACATCGACGAAGGCCAATGACAGGACCGAGACGGCCGCAATCCGGACTGCGTTCGGTGCAGCCGCCGACGATCTTGCGGTGTCTGCGCCGAAGTCGATGACCGGGCACCTCATCGGCGCAGCAGGGGCCCTTGCCGCGATGGTCTGCGCCCGATCGATCCGTGACGGCCTCATCCCGCCGACCATCAACTACGCAACGCCCGACCCCGACTGCGATCTCGACTACGTGCCCAATTCGGCCCGCGAGGTTCGGGTGGATCATGCGATCACGAACGCCTTCGGCTTCGGTGGCCAGAACTGCGTAGCCGCGTTCGGTCGGGTGTGAGGCTCACACGCGCTTCTGCCGTGGGTGAGGTGCGCTTCTGGAGCGCCTGCTGTCGTGTAGATTGAGGGGCGGAATCGGACGATTCCGGCACGGAGCACCCGGTGCGGACGACAGCTGCACGGGTGGGAACTGTGCCGGTGGACAGGTGCCTGCACTGGGGCGAATGCCGATCACGTGATGAGGCACCGGGCATAGGCGGACGGCGCATTCCGCGCGGACAGGAGCAGCGGCGGTTGTGAGAAGCAGATGACAGGCATGCCACACAGCGATGAGCGAGGCACGGGCCCGGACGAAGCTCATGACTCCGGCGTCGGATCCGGCCCGGCTGATGACAGCGACCGAGCCCCCGATGATGACCCCGCCGACGGGCGACTCATTCTGGTCGGAACTCCGATCGGCAACCTCGGCGATGCGAGCCCGCGGATGCGGCAGACGATCGAAGCCGCCGATGTCATCGCCGCCGAGGACACACGCCGGTTCCTCTCCTTGGCCCAGCGTCTGGAGCTTCGCCATACGAACCGCGTCATCAGCGTCTTCGACCACAACGAGGGCCATCGTGCCCCCGAGCTCGTTGAACTCATCGCCGCAGGTGAGACCGTGGCTCTGCTCTCCGACGCGGGCATGCCCGCCGTTTCGGACCCCGGCTACCGCGTGGTCAGGGCCTGCGCCGAGGCGGGTCTTGCGATCACGTCCACACCGGGACCGTCCGCGGTTCTCATGGCCCTGGCGGTCTCCGGCCTGCCCAGCGACCGGTTCAGCTTCGAAGGGTTCCTGCCGCGCAAATCGGGTCAGCGCAGGACCCTGCTCGAGGAGCTCAAGGCCGAGAAGCGGACGATGGTCTTCTTCGAGAGTCCGCATCGCATCGCTGACACGATGGACGACTTCGCCGAGGTCATCGGCGCCGACCGGCCGATGAGCATCAGCCGCGAGCTCACGAAGACCTACGAGCAGACTCTGCGCGGGACCGTCGGCTCGCTGCGGGAGTCGGCCGCCGCAGGACTGCGCGGGGAGCTGACGCTGGTGCTCGCGGGCGCCACCGAGGTCGAGATCGCCCCGGAGGACCACCTCGGCGAAGTCAGCGCCCTGATCGATTCCGGTGTGCGGGCCAAGGACGCGGCCGGGCAGGTGGCCAAACGCTTCGGGCTGTCCAAACGAGACGTCTACGAGGCTTGGCTCCACCGAGAGTGAGGGCTTTCGCTGCGTGGGTGTGGGGCGGATTCGCGCGGCGGGGTGAGGGGCTTTCGCGCGGTGAGCGGGGGCGTGGCTCGGGTCCGGACTCGTGCGCTTCTCGGTGTGGAAGCGCTGATGTTCAGCCGAGAGCTCGGCCCACGACTGAGGGCGCGGTATGGAACCAGTGCTTTCCGTCGCAGATCGAGCTCTCGCACGGGGCGGCGCGGATCAGGCGACTGCGAATGCGGCGCTCAGCGGGCTCCACTTGAGCGCTGAACACTGTGGGTATCGCGATGACTCGCACGCAGGTGCCCTGTGGGCGGAGACTGCGTTTCCACAAGCAGAGTGCCAGGAGTGGCCGCAGAGGCTGAGAGCGGCCAACCTGGCCGGATGTTCAACATCGCCTACTACCAGGATCTGAGAGCGGCCGGGGCCTCAAGTGCCCTCATCCGCGAGTCCCTTGAATGCTGCCTGCTGAAGCTGGGCCGGGGCGTGTACTCGGTGATACGCCGTTGCGTAAACCCGCGACACCTCATGTACGCACAGTTCATCGACGATGATGAGTGGATCCGCTATCACGAGGAGCAGGCCGAGCGGGGACAGCAGGCACGCGATCCGGCACTCCAAGCGCGCTATCGCGAGCACCTGAACCGACTGAGAATCCTCAGCTACCCCTCGTATCGCAGCGGGGATGCGGTGTGGGGAATCTCCGCCGCGTATCTTCATCGCATCAGGATGTTCGATGTCCCGCGAGGGCCGATCACGGTTATCAACCCCCGCGACAGTTCACGGACTGCCGAAATCGAACGGCGAAGGCGGCCGACCTGCGACGACGTGGAGATGCATGAGGGCGCAGTGACAACGACTGCGGCACGGACTGCCGTGGACCTCATTTCACTTCTGGGCCCGGCCGCCGGCTTCGCTGCGATGGAGCAGGTGCTTCGTCGGCATCTCCTCGGCGATGACGAAGACCTGATCTTCCGGCTCGGCTATCCGCCGCAGCTGATGGACGATGTGCCCGGGGCTGTCGACGAGCTGTTCGCTGGACCGCTGTCGCGGATGACCCGCGGCAGCGTGAGAGCCAAGAAGCTCGCGAAGCTGGTCTCACCTCTGTCTGAGAGCTACGCGGAGAGCCGTACTTCGCTGCTTCTCCACCAACTGGGACTGCACGAGTTCGTTCAGCAAGTCACGGTATTCGACGGAAGAAAGCAGCTGACACGGCTGGACTTCCTGCTGAAGGGGCCTTCACGACCGGACTCAGCAGACGGTGATGGGAGTCTCCCGGCTGCACGAGGGCCCGGAGCCCGCGGGGAACCTCGGGTCGCACTCTACGTGGACGGTACGCAGAAGTACGCGGATGGTGGTTTCGACACGATGAACAAGGAGAGTCGACAGCACAATCGGCTGCTGGCAATGGGGTATAAAGTCATCCGCTTCAAGTTCAATGAGGTGATGTCGCTGTTCACTTTCAGGCAGAAGCTGTTCTCACAGGCACCCGAATTGAAGCAGCTGTGTGATCGCCATCTGCTCTTGTGAGCGGGCCGGTTGCCGCCACGACGGTTGACGGAGCGCTCCACGACCGAGAGCTCGGTATGGAACCAGAGCTTACTGTCGCAGATCGAGCTCTCGGCGGATCACTCCTGCGGCCCGCCCCACCACTCTCGGCGGATCACACTTGCGCGCCGCCCCACCGGGTCCCACCGGGTCCCCAGCGGACCCGTGCGCGCGGGGAGCGGAGTGTCCCTTAGACTGAATGGCCTATGGGTTACTACTTGACGACAGCGATTGCCTACCCGAACGGGGCCATTCACATCGGGCACGCCTATGAGTACATTGCGGCCGACACGATCGCCCGGTTCAAACGACTGGACAATCACGAGGTCTTCTTCTGCACCGGCACGGATGAGCACGGGCTGAAGATGCTGCAGGCTGCGAACAAGCTCGGCATCACACCCAAGGAACTCGCCGATGACAACGCGAAGAACTTCCGCGACACCCAGCGCGCCCTCGGCTCGACCTTCGACCGGTTCATCCGCACCACGGACGAAGACCACTACACGGCCTCGCAGGCCATCTGGCGCAGGCTCGAAGAGGCCGGCGACATCTACCTCGACACGTACTCCGGCTGGTACTCCGTCCGCGACGAGGCCTACTACACGCAGGACGAGACCGAGGTCGTCGACGGTGTGCGCGTGTCCAAGGAGACCCACACCGAGGTGACCTGGACCGAGGAGGAGTCCTACTTCTTCCGCCTGTCGAAGTACCAGGACAAACTGCTCGAACTGTACGAGACCCACCCCGAGTTCATCGGCCCCGACTCCCGCCGCAACGAGATCGCCTCCTTCGTCGCCTCCGGGCTGCGCGACCTCTCGGTCTCCCGGACCACCTTCGACTGGGGTGTGCCCGTGCCCGGCAACGACAAGCACGTGATGTACGTGTGGATCGACGCTCTGACGAACTACCTCACCGCCGCGGGATACCCCGATGACGAGGAGCGACTGGCCAAGTGGTGGCCGGCGAACGTCCACATCATCGGCAAGGACATCATCCGCTTCCACAGCGTGTACTGGCCCGCGTTCCTCATGAGCGCCGGCCTCGAGCTGCCCAAGCGGGTCCACGCCCACGGCTTCCTGTTCAACGCCGGCGAGAAGATGTCGAAGTCCGTCGGCAACGTCGTCGACCCGCTCGACCTCGTCGACGCCTTCGGACTCGACACGCTGCGCTTCTTCCTCTTCCGCGAGGTCTCCTACGGCCACGACGGGTCCTATACGAAGGATTCGATCATCACCCGCAAGAACGCGGACCTGGCCAACGAGTACGGCAACCTCGCCCAGCGGTCCCTGTCGATGATCGCGAAGAACTGCGACGCCCAGGTGCCGCAGCCGGGCACCCTGACCGAGGCGGACGAGGCCCTGCTCGCGCTCGCCCGCGCCGTGCCCGACACCGCCCGTCGCCACGTCGACACGCAGGCCCTCCACCTCTACGTCGAGGCCTGCTGGAAGGTGCTGACCGAGACCAACCGCTACTTCTCCGCCCAGGCGCCCTGGAAGCTGAAGAAGACCGACCCCGAGCGCATGGCCACCGTGCTGTGGGTGACGATTGAGGTCGTGCGCATCATCTCGATCATGATCCAGCCGGTCATGCCCGATTCCGCGGGCAAGATCCTCGACCTCCTCGGCGTTCCCGCAGGAGCCGGTGAGGCCGGGGCGAAGGTTCTGCCGACCGCCGCCGAGACCGGATCCGGCGCCGAGGCGATGGAGACAGTGACCGCAGGTGCCGGCATCGGTGTCGCCGCCGGTGCGGCCTATGCTTCGGCGGGTCTGGCCCCGAATGTTGCCGAGGCGGCCGCCGGTGGGCTCGCCGACGCCGAGGTCGATCCCCGGTCGTTCGCGGCCGTGGCGTTCCCGCTCGAGCCGGGCACCCCGCTGCCGAAGCCCGAGCCCGTGTTCCCGAAGTTCGTGGAGGAGTCGGAGTAATGGCCTCGCGCGCCGCCGGAACCTATCCACCGGTGCCCGAACCGCTCGCCTTCCCCTCCGTCGACACCCACACCCACCTCGACATCTGCACCGGAGTGCGGCTGCCGTTGGGTGCCGACGAGCCGGAGCCCGAGGTTCGGCCCGATGAGGACGAGGAGTTCCCGAGCCTCGACTTCTTCTTCGACACCGCGCAGTCCGCCGGGGTCCAGCGCATCGTCCAGATCGGCTGTGACCTTCCCGCGGCGAGGTGGACGACCGAGCTCGTCGCCTCCCAATACGCGGGAGACAGCGGAGCCGCCGAGGTGACCGCCGCCTCGGCCGTGCCCGCACCGCCTGCGGCCGGTCGCACGTGGATGCTCGGGGGAGTGGCCCTCCACCCGAATGAGGCGCCGAGGCTGGCCGAGCGCGGTCTGCTCGATGACGCGCTGACGGAGATCGAGTCGCTCGTGACCGCCCACGACCGGATGCGCGTGGTGGGGGAGACCGGGCTGGACTACTTCCGCACCGGCGAGGAGGGCATCGCCGAACAGCAGCGGTCCTTCCGAGCCCATATCGAGGTCGCCAAGCGCACCGGCAAGGCCCTGCAGATCCACGACCGCAACGCCCACGCCGATGTGCTGCGGATCCTCAAGGAGGAAGGCGCCCCGGAGGTCACGATCTTCCACTGTTTCTCCGGAGATGAGCAGATGGCCCGGGAATGCGCGGCCGAAGGGTACTTCATGTCCTTCGCCGGCAACCTCACGTTCAAGAACGCCGAGGAGCTGCGCCGAGCCGCGGCCGCAGCGCCCCTGGAGCTGCTCTTGACCGAAACCGATGCCCCGTTCCTGACCCCGCACCCACACCGCGGCAAACCGGGAGGACCGTATCTGACCGCGATCACCGCTCGGAAGCTCGCCGAGGTGCGCGGCGTGAGCGAAGAGGAACTGTGCTCGGCCGTGTGGGCCAATGCCGAGACCGCGCTCGGCGGCTGGGACTGAACTTCAGCGCCCGAGGAGTGAACCCAACTGCAGCACCTCAAACGGAGGCAGCATTGCGACGGCTGAACCGGACTGTGACATCCGAAGGGTGAATTGATCTCCAGCACCCCGAAATGTGAGGGGGATTACGGCACTGCAGGGCCGCCTCGGCGGGTGAATGTCACGGTCACGACACCCCTGAAAACACGGGGGAACTCCTGGTCAGATGGCTACCCAGGAAACTCACACCGTTACAGTTCCGTGATGTTTTGCGAACCGTGTAACGAATCGGTTACAGTGAACGGGTCGATAAACTCTGCTCAGGGATATTTTTGTGATTGATTTTCTCAAGAACCGCAAGGTTCAGATCGCTGCACAGGCGGTAGTGATTACCGGACTCGTGGGTGGCACGGGGGCCGTTGTGACCATGAATAAGCCTGTGATCTTGGACGTCAACGGACAGGCCGAGGAGATCCGCACCTTCGGCGGGACCGTCGGTGACATCCTCGACAGTCATGACATCGATCTCGATAAGCGCGACGAGGTCAAGCCCGGCGTCGAGACGAAGGTCGACAGGGACATGACGGTCACCGTCAACACCGCGAAGAAGGTCTCGCTGTCCGTCGACGGTGAGGAGACCGACGAATGGACCAACGCGAACACCGTGGGTCAGGCGCTGGCCGACCTCGGCGTCGATGCGAAGGGTGCCGATCTCAACACGAAGGCCAACCAGCGGCTGAAGGAGAAGGGCAACGACATCGACGTCACCACGTCGAAGGACCTCACCGTCGTTGCTGACGGCAAGGACCACAAGGTCTCGGCCGCCGTGGGCACCGCGAAGGAAGCGCTCAAGGAATCGGGCGTCAAGCTCGAGAAGGACGACTTCCTGTCCGTGCCGATGTCCGCCGACGTCTCCGACGACCAGGTGCTGACCGTCAACCGCGTCGAGAACAAGACGGTCAAGGATAAGCAGTCCATCGAGGCCGAGGTCGAGACCAAGAAGTCCGATTCGCTCTACGAGGGTGAGACCAAGGTCGAAACCGAAGGCAAAGACGGCGCGAAGCAGGTCGTCTACAAGGTCAAGACCATCAACGGCGAAGAGGTGAAGAAGGAGAAGAAGGACGAGAAGGTCCTTTCCGAACCCGAAACCAAGGTGGTTCTCAAGGGCACCAAGAAGAAGGAGACCCCGGCCGACACCGGCGGCTCCGACTCCGGCGACTCGGGCAGCTCGGACTCCGGCGACTCGGGTGGCGACTCCGGTGACTCGAGCACCGGCGGCGGCGACTCCGGTTCGAGCGGGGGCTCCATGAGCACCGCCGAGATCAAGGCCATGCTCGGTGGACCCGGATCCAAGTGGTATTCGATCGTCGAGTGCGAGTCGAACTTCGATCCGAAGGCCTCGAACGGCACCCACTTCGGTCTGTTCCAGTTCCTGCCCTCGACCTGGCACTCCGTGGGCGGCAGCGGCAACCCCGCTGATGCCAGCCCGCAGGAGCAGTTCCAGCGTGCGAAGAAGCTGCAGGCCGAAGCCGGCTGGGGCCAGTGGCAGTGCTCCTGATGTGAGACCCGCTCCGACCGTCTTCGACAAGCGATATCGACAACTGAGCTGAGGTGGTCGGGAGAGCGTGGGCCCGGGATCTTTCCCGGGCCCACGCTCTTTCTCATTCAAACGCCGACGCGAAGACGGCGAGAGGGCGATGCGAAGGCGGTGCGAGGGCGACGCGGGGACGGTGCGAGGGCGATGCGGAGACGGCGCGAGGGCTGGAACCGTGCGGCGTGGAGTCGGGCCAATCTGAGCTTTCGCCCAGAGCATGGCGAATCACTGGCACTCAAGTTGACCGAGTGCTAAGAGCGTTCTAGAGTCGAATTAGCACTGACGCTCAGTGAGTGCCAGTTTCATAGGACGGTCGAATCGCTCGGCACCCGCGACGACGAGAGGTTCACGGCAGCAGCCGCCGTCTGACTCAACGAAGAATGAATCCAGCGAAGGGAGAGGGCCCGATATGTCGGTCTCCATCAAGCCACTCGAAGATCGGATTGTCGTCCGTCAGGTCGAAGCAGAGCAGACTACCGCCAGTGGTCTGGTCATTCCCGAAACCGCCAAGGAAAAGCCTCAGGAAGGCGAAGTTGTCGCAGTCGGCCCCGGCCGCGTCGCTGACAACGGAAACCGGGTGCCGGTCGACGTCGCCATCGGCGACAAGGTCATCTACTCGAAGTTCGGAGGCACCGAGGTCAAGTACGCAGGCGAAGAATACCTCGTGCTCTCGGCTCGCGACGTGCTCGCCGTCATCGGCTGAATCCCCTGAACAACCACTTCACTGACAGGAGGACGAATGCCTAAATCTCTGGAATACAACGACGACGCACGTCGGGCACTCGAAAAGGGTGTCAACACTCTCGCCGACACCGTCAAGGTCACGCTGGGACCCAAGGGTCGCAATGTCGTGCTCGACAAGAAGTGGGGCGCCCCCACGATCACGAACGACGGTGTGACCATCGCCCGTGAGGTCGAGGTCGACGACTCGTACGAGAACCTCGGCGTCCAGCTGGCCAAGGAAGTCGCCACCAAGACCAACGACATCGCCGGTGACGGAACCACCACCGCGACCGTTCTGGCCCAGGCCTTCGTCAACGAAGGACTGCGCAACGTCGCCGCCGGTGCCGCACCCGGTCAGCTCAAGCGCGGAATCGAAACCGCCGTCGAGTCCGTGTCCGAACAGCTCGGCACCATCGCCCGCGATGTCGCCGACTCCTCGGAGATCGCTCATGTCGCCGGTCTGTCCGCTCAGTCCGAAGAGATCGGCAAGCTCATCGCCGATGCCTTCGACAAGGTGGGCAAGGACGGCGTCATCACGATCGACGAGTCCCAGGCCGCCTCGGTCGAACTCGAGATCACCGAGGGCATGCAGTTCGACAAGGGCTTCCTCTCGCCCCACTTCGTGACCGATGCCGATCGTCAGGAGGCTGTGCTCTCCGACGCTCTCATCCTCATCAACCAGGGCAAGATCTCCAACATCCAGGAGCTCCTGCCGGTTCTCGAGAAGGTGCAGCAGGCCGGCAAGCCGCTGTTCATCGTCGCCGAGGACATCGAGGGCGAAGCACTGTCGACGCTGGTCGTCAACAAGCTGCGCGGCATCCTCAACGTCGCCGCCGTCAAGGCACCGGGCTTCGGTGACCGTCGCAAGGCCATCCTCGAGGACCTCGCCGTCCTCACCGGCGGCCAGGTCGTCACCCCGGATATGGGCATGAAGCTCGACCAGGTCACCCTGGAAGAGCTCGGCAACGCCCGCACCATCACCGTCACCAAGGACAACACCACCATCATCGATGGTGCCGGGTCCGATGACGCTGTGGCCGGACGTGTCGCCCAGATCCGCTCCGAAATCGAGCACACCGACTCCGACTGGGATCGCGAGAAGCTGCAGGAGCGCTTGGCCAAGCTCTCCGGCGGTGTCGCCGTCATCAAGGTCGGCGCCGCCACCGAGGTGGAGCTCAAGGAGCGCAAGCACCGCGTCGAAGACGCCGTGTCCGCTACTCGTGCCGCCATCGAAGAGGGCATCGTCGCCGGTGGTGGATCTGCTCTGATCCACGCCGCGAAGGTGCTCGGCGGAGACGACCTCGGGCTGACCGGCGATGCGGCCACCGGTGCTGACATCGTCAAGCGCGGAGTCGTCCAGCCGCTGCGCTGGATCGCCGAGAACGCCGGACAGGACGGTTACGTCGTCGTGTCCAAGGTCACCGACCTCGAATCCGGTCAGGGCTACAACGCCGCGACCGGTGAGTACGGCGACCTCATCGGCGCCGGAATCATCGACCCCGTCAAGGTGACCCGCTCGGCGCTGCGCAACGCCGCTTCGATCGCCGCCCTGGTTCTCACCACCGAGACCCTGGTCGTCGAGCAGAAGGAAGAGGAGGACGAGGACTGAGCACTCCGCTCGGCCTGAGTCGCCTCTGAGACACACCAGTGGCCCGGAACATCGCGTTCCGGGCCACTCGTGTATTCACATCGCGCCGCGAGTCTGCCGGGGACTGAGTCGCAGGTCTGCCGAGAGCTCTGTCTACGACAGATGGCTCTGGTTCCACATCGAGCTGTCTGTCGCAGAGCGAGCTCTCGGCAGATGTCAGACGCGGTGCTCGAGCAGGGTGCACCCAGACGCCTCACAACTACTGGCCAGTCATTTCTCATGTTCCCGACCGGGGATCGTCGTTAGTCTGGTCCAGACAGATTGCAGCAACCCTGGCAGCCAGCAGCCCTGGCACCCAGCAACCCTGAGGGATTCAATGACGACCGTCTCGCAGATGCCCATCGCCCGACTCCGCGACGCCTCGAAGATCTTCGACCCCGAAGGGGCGGCCGTGACTGCCCTCAACCGCGTCAGCCTCGACATCGCTCCGGCCAGACTCACTGCCGTGATGGGGCCCTCGGGTTCGGGCAAGTCCACCCTCATGCACGTCCTCGCCGGACTCGACCGTCCCACCTCGGGCAGGGTCCACCTCGGCGAGAAGGAGATCAGCGGCCTGCGCGAGGATGAGCTGTCGGCCCTGCGCAGGCGTCGGATCGGATTCGTCTTCCAGGCCTTCAACCTCGTGCCCACGCTCACGGTCAAGGACAACATCCGACTGCCGTTCGAACTCGACGACCGGCGGCCCAACGCCGACGAACGCGTGTGGATCTCGACCGTGGTCTCCCGCCTGGGCCTCGAGTCGCGGCTGAAGCACCGGCCGGGTGAGCTCTCGGGCGGACAGCAGCAGCGCACCGCCATCGCCCGGGCGCTCGCAACCCGACCCGACATCCTCTTCGCCGACGAACCGACCGGCAACCTCGACGCCCGGTCGGGTCGCGAGGTCATGGCGATCATGTCCGAGGCCGTCCGCGATCTCGGGCAGTCGATCGTGCTCGTCACTCACGATCCGCTCGTCGCCGCCCACGCCGATCGCGTCGTCTTCCTCGCCGACGGCACTCCCGTCACCGAGCTGGATGAGGCGATCAGCGCCGAGGCGATCGCCCAGACCATGCTCGATCTCGATGAGCGCGCCGAGGCGGCCGGGAGCCGCCGATGAGCCCGCTGCGCGAGATCCTGGCCAATCCGCGACAGTTCTTCCCCAGCTTCCTCGTCGTCTTCATCGCCGCCCTCTTCGGCACCGCCATCATGCAGGGCATCGCGATTCTCACCGCATGGCTGTCCTCGGCCCAGATCGTCGCGGAGTCGAACAACGCACAGAATCTGCTCACCGTGGTCGGATTCGTCTTCTTCCTCATCGCCCTCTTCGTCTCCGCCATCGTCATCGCGAACACGTTCTCGATCATCATCGCCGGCCGCAGCCGCCAGCTGGCCCTGCTGAGGCTCATCGGCGCTTCACCGGCACGGCTGCGACGGGCAGCCTCGGCGGAGGGGCTGCTCATCTCCATCCCCAGCGCCGTCCTCGCCTTCGGCGCCTCGACCGCGCTGTCGTGGGTAACGCTGCGCTGCCTCGGCGATCGAATCACCGAGGAGGTCGGGCTCGCCGAGCCGATGATGGCCGTGCCCGCGGCCGCCACCGTCGTCGTGACCTGGATATCCGCCTATCTGGGTGCCCAGCGCATCGCCGGGATCTCCCCGATCGAGGCCACCAACCAGGCCGTCGAGCGCCGACCGGAGGATGCCCGCGCCGCGATGGGAGCGCTGACGGCGGCCCTCATCCTGCTGACGATGGGGCTGACGTTCCTCATCAACGCCGTGATCGGGGCGAACGATAACCGGCTGTCCATCATGGGCGTCCTCCTCGTCGCGCTCGGGGCGGTGCTGACCTTCCTCGGCGTCATCGTCGGCAATCCCTGGATCCTGCCACCGCTGCAGACGGCAGTCGGGTGGCTGCTCGGGCGCACCGCGGTCGGGCGTCTGGCCGCGACGACGATCGCCCGCCATCCCACTCGCAATGCTCGCACCGTCATCGGACTCGTCATCGGCATCACCCTCATCGTCATGTTCGCCACGGCCATGACGACCTTCCGCGACCAGCTGCTCGACTACGCACACTCGTTCGGCGAAGAGGGGTGGGACGGCCTCGAGGACGCAGTGGCCGCGGTCATCGACAAGACGATGCTGTTCTTCCTCGGCATGATCCTCTTCTCAGTGATCATCGCCGTCATCGGGGTCGCGAACGCTCTCATGCTCTCCGTACGACAGCGCACTCAGGAGATCGGACTGCTCATGGCCCTCGGCCAGACCCCGAAGCGGGTCCGACGCATGATCGCGGCCGAAGGGCTGCAGCTGAGTCTGACCGCGTGCGTGGTCGGCGTCCCACTCGGCGTCGCCTACGGCTGGATCGGGGCGCTGACCCTGCTGTCGCCGCTGACGGGCATCTTCGCCCCCAGCGTGCCCTGGTGGGTCATCGCCGTCGTCGTCGGAGGCACTCTGGTCGCGGTCCTGGCCGCCAGCCGCGGACCCGCCCGCGCGGCGACGTCCATCAGCCCCGTCGAAGCGCTCGAAGCCGTGTGAGCGGCGGCATCACCGACCGGGAGTCGTCGCTCAAGTCGTCGCCCGCGCCTGCTCGACGGACCGGCTCAACGGCCGAGCCGACGTCGGCGTCTGCCCGGCCCTGTTCGCAGCGGCGGGCACCGATCCGAAGCTCATCGACACCCGCGCCGAGGTGTGGGAACGGGCGCACACGGGATGTCGCACCATCGTCACCGAATTCCTCGGTGCGATGGCGGCCACCGACAGACAGAGGGAGCAGGAGCTGATCCGCCTCCACACCCTCGTTGACGGATTGGCCACACATCCGGTCCGTCTCCGCGTGCGTCCTCAACGTCGGTGAGCGGATTCGGCGCTGTCGACCGCTGAGTTCCCGCCGGCGTCCGGGGCGGCTCGATTCTCGTCCTCGGTCGTCGAGGCCGCGGACTGTTCCTCCTCCTCGACGGCCAGGCGTGCGTAGTGCTTGGCGATGACGGCGCAGACGAGGAGCTGGATGATGTGGAAGATCATCAGCGGCAGAACGTAGACGCCGACATCCTCGGCGGGGAAGAGGAGGAACGCCATCGGCAGGCCGCTGACCTGACTCTTCTTCGAACCGCAGAACAGGAGCACGATGCGATCGGCCCGATCGAACCTGAACACTCGGCCCAGGCCGATGAAGATGCCGAGCACGAGGGCCAGCAGGACCGAGGACAGGGCGATGACCTTGAGCAGATCCACCGGCGGAACGATCGTCCACAGTCCCTGCGTGACGCCGGTGCTGAATGCGGCATAGACGACGAGCAGGACCGACCCCTGATCGACGATGGACACGAGGATGCGGTGCTTGGCCAGCCAGGAGCCGATGTGCCGGTGCAGCAGCTGACCGGCGATGAAGGGGATGACGAGCTCGCCGATGATCTCGAGGAACGACTGCGGGGTCACCTCGACCCGCGAGCCCAGCAGCGCGGCCGCGAGCAGGGGCGTGACGATCACGCCGAGGACATTCGATACGGACGCCGAACTCACGGCCAGGGCCACATTGCCGCGAGCGACCGACGTGAACGCAATCGAGGACTGCACGGTCGAGGGCAGCAGACAGAGGAAGAGGAAGCCCGTCGCGATGACCGGGCTGATGATGGCCGTCGGCAGAAGCGTGATGAGCAAGCCGATCGCCGGGAAGAGCACGAAGGTGCCGATGAGCACGAGAAGCTGGAACGGCCACCGCCGGAAGCCGGCGAGCGTCTGAGCGGGGGCGAGCTTCGCGCCGTGGAGGAAGAAGAGCAGACAGATCGCGGCGATGGTCAGAGTGTCGAGCGCCTCGGCGGCCCCATCGCGAACGGGAAACAGCGTCGCCACCACCGGGATGAGCACCAGGGCAGCCAGGAACGGGTCGATGCGAAGACGGCGGAAGATACTCATAGGACCAGATTCGCATCGAAACGGCATGCTGATAACGTCATTGAGCTGGATACTGTTATCGGATAATTTGATAAGCATGTCCACCGAGTTGAGCCAGCGCCATCTCCGCACCTTCATCGCGGTCAGTTCCGAGGAGAGCTTCACCCGCGCGGCGAGGCGGCTCGGCGTGAGTCAGTCCGCGGCCAGCAGCCAGATCCGCCAGCTGGAGGCCACGGTGGGAAGGACGCTTCTCAGCCGCGACACCCACAGCGTGGAACTCACCCCGGCGGGCGAGCGGCTGCTCAGCTACGCACAGCAGATCACCGCCATGATGGATGAAGCGATCCTCAGCGCCCGAGACCTCCCGCACCGCGAACGGGTCCGCTTCGGCGTGTCCGAGGACTTCGCCTTCACCCACCTGCCCGACTTCCTCGAGCAGCTGCGTCGGGAGCTTCCGCACCTCGAAGTCGTCCTGTCCGTCGAACTCAGCGCGACTCTGCACCGGCAGCTGCGCGCCGGAGAGCTCGACATCATCCTCGCCATGCGCCCGCGGGCACGCGTCGACTCCGTGTCCTTTGCCTCTCACGAACTCTTCACCGAGGCGCTGGTCTGGGTCGCCCGGCCCGGGTTCGACCTCGACGTCGAGGAGCACATTCCGCTCGTGCTCTACCCGCGTCCCAGCGTCACCCGGGAGGCGGCCCTGGACCTGCTGGAGCGCGAGGGCTCTGCGCATTCGACGGCCGCGACCTCGACGAGCCTGGCGGGACTGCGGGCGGCGGTGCTCGGCGGGTTGGGCATCATGCCGTTCGCGAGCTCGCTCCTGCCCGAAGGGACGGTCATCATCGACGAGCCGCGGCTGCCGACGCTGCCGGAGGTGACCTTCGCCGTCGTGACGAGGAATCCGGCGACTCGTGCGGCCGCGGCCGTCGCTTCAGCCCTCCAGCGTCACAGTCCCGACCTGCGCACCCGACGCCCGGCGGGGACTGCCGGGCGCGACTGACGACGTCGGGCGCGACTGAGGGCTGCCGGGGACGACCGAGGGGTCAGCCTCACCCCGCAGCGGCGACCTCGGCGCGGGGCCGACCCGCACAGTCGGCGGCACCTCATCCCGCAGCGGCGACCTCGGCGCGCAGCTTGTGCTTGAGCAGCTTGCCCGAGGGATTGCGCGGCAGGTCATCGGTGACGATGACCTCGCGGGGCAGCTTGTAGCGGGCGAGCTTGTCGGCCAGGTAGTCCCGCAGCTCCTCGACGCCGAACTGCGAACCGTCGACGGTGGTGATGAACGCGACGACCTGCTCGCCCCACTGGGGATCGGGTTTGGCCACGACGGCGACATCGGCGACGCGCTCATGGGCTATGATGGCCTCCTCGACCTCGAGGGAGTAGACGTTCTCACCGCCGACGATGATGATGTCCTTCGACCGGTCGACGATGAACAGGAAGCCGTCCTCATCGAGTCTGGCGATGTCGCCGGTCCGATACCACTCTCCCTCGAAGGCCGCTGCGGTCGCTTCGGGATTGCCGAGGTACTCGCGCATGCGGGTGTCGCCGGAGAACCAGATCTCACCGGTCTCGCCGGGACCCGCCTCGGTGCCGTCGGCCTTGACCACGCGCATCGCATTGCCGATCATCGCCGTCCGCCCGACCGAACCCGCCTTGCGCAGCTGGTCCTCGGGCCGCAGCAGGCAGCCGGTGGGTCCCATTTCGCTCATGCCGAAGAGATTGTTGAACTGATCGGTCCCATAGGTCTCGATGAGCATCGCCGCCGTGGCACGGTCGATCGGCGAACCGCCGTAGTTCCACCGGCGGATGGTCGAGAAGTCGTAGTCGGAGAAGTCGATGCCCATCTTCTTCGCGGTCATGATCGGGGCGACGTAGGCCACGGTCGGGCCGAAGAAGGTGGTCACGGCCTCCTCGGCGATGATCGTCATCGAATCGACCGGATGATAGGACCGCTGCAGGACGACGGTGCCGCCGGTCTGGATCGTCGGCAGGAGGCAGATGTTGAGCGGGGCCGAATGCCAGATCGGCATGCAGACCAGGTAGCGGTCATCGCTCCGGTAGCCCATATTGAGGTTGATGAGCGTGGCGACCTGCGCGATGCTGCGGTGGGTGTGCACGCAGCCCTTCGGCGCGCTCGTCGTACCCGAGGTGTAGAGGATCTGGGCGACCTGCTCATCGGTGAAGTCGCCGGGCACGGCCTCCGCGGCGGCCTCGAGCCTGGCATCGAAGCTGTCGGTCGCGTCCGACTCGGTCTCGAGCCAGGGGATGTCCGGCGCACCGGCCCGGGCGGTCTCGGCGAGCTCGGCGCTGACGATGCCCAGCCGGGCCCCGGAGTGGTCGATCGTGTACGCGACCTCGGGCGCCTACATCTTGTGGTTGACCGGCACGACGGTGGCCCCGAGGTACCAGGCGCCGAAGGCGGCGAAGACGAAGCCGGGGACGTTGAAGGTCATGATGCCCACGACATCGCCGGGGCCCACCCCGCTGTCCTCGAGCACGCGGGCGGCCTTGAGCGCGCGGCTGCGCAGCTGTGCATAGGTGAAGCGCTCGTCGCCGTAGACCAGCGCCTCCTTCTGCGGATCACGGTGGACTGTCGTATCGAGCATCGTGCCGAGCTTCATTGCTTCTCCTTGTGACGAGTGTCATACTCAATACAATTGAATCACGATTCATTTCTTGAGGGAAGATGCATTTCCGAACGGAGTCCGTCGCCGAGGAGGGGTGAGGAATGGTCTACCGACCGACCGCGCGCACCCGGGCCAATGCCCAGCAGCGACGGACGAGCATCGAAAGCGCCGCACGCCATGTCATCGCCCGAGGCGGGTTCGCCTCCGCCACCGTCGCCGCCGTCGCCCGCGAGGCCGAGTGCAGCGCCGGGCTCATCTACACCTACTATCCGAATCGCGATGAGCTGCTGCGATCCGTGTTCGCCCGCGCCTCCGGCCACGAACTGGCCGTCATCGAGGCGGCCGTTACGCAGGCGGGCAGCGCCGCCGCGATCGCGGAGTCGGTGACCGAGGTCTTCGTCCGCCGCGCCGTGGCCGGTCGCCGTCTGGCCCACGCCCTGCTGTTCGAAGAGGTTCCCGACGCTGTCCAGCTCGAACGCCTCATCCTCCGCCGCGGCTACGTCGCGGCCATCGCCGCCGGACTCGACCGGGTCCGCGGCCGGGCCGGCGACCACGCGCAGACCACCCCCGCCGAGGTGGCCGACGCTCCGTCGCAGACCGCCGGGGGAGCAGGACAGACCGCCCCCGCCGAGGTGGTCGCTCGATTCATCGTCGGCGGCATCGCGGAGAACCTCGTCGACGTCCTCAACCCGAGCGCACCGGCACCGTCCGATATCGAAGCGCTCATCAGCGCCCTGTCCGCCTTCACCCGATCCGCTCTAGGAGAGACATGACCGCCGAACCCGTCACCGCACCGACCGCGCCGCACACCACACATGCGGTGTTCAACCAGGCGCCGCCTCGGCGGGACGTCAACGAATTCACCCTCAACACCGCTCTCAATGAGGCCGTCGACCGCTACGCGCCGCAGGCGCCGCGGGACGAACTCGAACGCCTCGGCGGCCTCGTCGGCAGTGCGGGCTTCATCGATGACGCCCGGCTGGCCAATGAACACGGCCCTCGGCTGCGCACCCACGACGAGTGGGGCAACCGCATCGACGACATCGAATTCCACCCGTCCTACCACCGGATCATCGGCGAAGCACTGCGCAGCGGCGCCCACTCGCATGCCTGGGCGAACCCCGGTCCGGGCGCCAATGTCGAGCGGGCCGCACGGTTCATGCTGCTGTCCCAGATCGAACCCGGCCATGCCTGTCCCGTGTCGATGACCCACGCCGTCGTGCCCTCGCTGCACGCTGACCGGCAGCTCGCGGACTTCTGGCTGCCGAAGGTGACTTCGCACGACTACGACCCGCGACGCATCGACCCGGCCGAGAAGTCCGCCGTGACCTTCGGCATGGCGATGACGGAGAAGCAGGGCGGATCGGACATCCGCGCGAACACCACACGGGCCGTGGCCGCGGGCGATCACTACCTCATCACCGGCCACAAGTGGTTCTGCTCGGCCCCGCAGTCCGACGCCTTCCTCGTCATCGCCCAGCTCGACGAGGGGCCCAGCTGCTTCGTCGTGCCCCGAGTGCTGCCCGGCGGAGAACTCAATACGGTGCGCATCCAACGGCTCAAGGACAAGCTCGGCAACAAGTCCAACGCCTCCTCCGAAGTCGAGTTCGATTCGACCGTCGGCTGGCTGCTCGGCGAGCCCGGCAGGGGAGTGCGCACGATCATCGAGATGGTCTCCCGGACCCGGCTCGACTGCGTGCTCGGAACGGCCGCGGGCATGCGCCAATCCGTCGCCGAGGCGGCCTGGCACGCCCGGTCCCGCGCGGCCTTCGGCACCACGCTCATCGACGCCCCGCTCATGCGCGCAGTGCTCGCCGACCTCCAGCTCGAGGCCGAGGCCGCGACCTATGCCTCACTGCACCTGGCGGCCGCCTACGACGATGAGAGCTCCGATGCCGCGGACTTCCGGCGACTGGCCACGGCGGTCGGCAAGTACTGGATCTGCAAACGCGGTCCCGAACACGCCTATGAGTCCCTCGAATGCCTCGGCGGCAACGGATACACGGAGTCCTTCCCTCTGGCCAGGCGCTACCGCGAACAGCCGGTGATGGCCGTGTGGGAGGGCTCGGGCAACGTCATCGTCCTCGATGTGCTGCGGGCCCTGGCGCGTGAGCCGCGGACTGCGAAGTCGTTCCTCGGCTTCCTCGAGACCGGTCTGGGCCGGCATGCGGACTTCGACTCCGCCTTCGAGTCCCTGGCCCGATCGCTGCAGTCGGCGGTCGAGGACGTCTCCGGAGGCGATCCGAGCGCGCTCGCGGCGCTGCAGTCCCGCGGCCGAGTGCTCGTGGAGAAGATGGCGCTGCTCATGCAGTCGGCGATCCTCTTCGAATCGGCCCCCGCCGAGGTGGCCGCGAGCTTCGCCACGGCCCGCCTGGGCGCCGATCGCGGTCGGGAGTACGGTGCTCTTCCGGCCGGGGTCGAGATCGACTTCCTCGTCGATCGGGCCTGAGAGGCCGAGGCGGGCCTGAGAGGCCGAGGCGGGCCTGAGGGGCCGCGGCAGGCCGGAGGGGCGATGCGGACCCGAGGAGTCGACGCGGGCCCGAGGGGCGATGCTGGCTCGAGGAGCCGATGCCGGCTGCGGTCGTCCGGCCTCGGGCTCAGCTGCGGCGGTGGGCCGACAGGCAGCGACGGCGATCGACGCGCAGGGGCCGGGAGCCGATCCGGCGTCGGCGCAGAGTGCAGTCGGCAGGACCGTCGAAATCGGGTCGGGGAGTGCGGGACACCACCGGCGGGCGACCGTCGGCGCTGTCGGCATCGGCCTCCCACTCCGCGGTCCGACGGGCGGCGAACTCGGAGCCCTCGATGAAGGACTTGAGCTCGTCGACGAGACGCTGTTGCGTGTCGAAGAGGCTCTCCGCGCTGCCCGGATAGTCGAGGAGGACCTCGGCGGCCTCTCCGCAGACGACGACTCGGACGATGAGCCGGCGTGCGTCCTCGGGGTCGCGGATCAACGCGATGGAATCCCATTCGTCGTTGGCGAACAGGCCCAGAACAATCGGAGTGACGACCTTCTCACTGAAAAATGTCTCCGTTGATTCGGTGTGGTCCATGGCCTCCAGCATAGGGGCTGACCGGTCGAGGAGTCGTCTTGGCCGCGCGGATGTCGCGGCTGCTGGCAGGTGCGCGCAGTCGTGCGGAGAATCCTGCCCGTCTCATGGTCGTAGACTGAGGGCATGCCTCGCAGTCCGCTTCCGCCTCGAGAGGGGATCTCGGCCACCGCGCTGCGCGCCCCCGGCGGGAGGGCCACCCACGCGAAGAACCACCTGCCCGTTCCCGACTCGATAGGGGAGTGGCTCGAATCCGAATTCCCCGAGGCGAGTCCGGCCGCGCGCCGCAGCCTGCTGACCGAAGGCGATATGCGCGACGAGGCGGGCCGTGCGGTGGCCTGGGATGATGCGGTCATCCCCGGCGGGTTCTACTTCTTCCATCGTCCGGTCCCGGCCGAGGAGCGGATCCCCTTCGAGGTCGGCATCGTGTTCGAGGACGAGGACCTGCTCGTCGTCGACAAACCCCATTTCCTCGCCAGCACCCCCAACGGCCGGTTCGTTCGCGAATGCGTCGTCACCCGGCTGCGCGTCGACCTCGATCTGCCGGACCTCGTGGCCATCCACCGCCTCGACCGGATCACCGCAGGACTGCTCATCCTCTCGAAGAGACCGGAGACCCGCGGCCGCTATCAACGACTGTTCCAAGACCGACTGGTCACGAAGACCTACCGGGCATTGGCGCCGGCCCCACCGGAAGGACTGGAATTGCCGCTGGTGCGGCAGTCGCGGCTGGTCAAACCCGACGGAGGCCGGCAGGTCCTCGAAGTCGACGGCGAGGCGAACGCGACTAGCCGCATCCGCCTGATCAGGACCATCACCCCACCGGAACGCTCCGCGGTCAGCGCAGGGCCGCCTCGGCGAGGGACCGAGGCGGGAGATCGGCAAGTGCGCGAGGCGGGGGTCGCCGAGTACGAACTCGAACCGATCACGGGCAGGACCCACCAGCTGCGGGTGCACATGAACGCGCTCGGACTGCCCATCCTCGGCGACCCGGTGTATCCGGTCGATCTCGCCCCGGATCCCTACGACTTCAGCTCACCGCTGCAGCTGGTGGCCGCGGAGCTCGCATTCGCGGATCCGCAGACGGGACGCCCGCGCCGATTCACGACACAGCTGAGCCTCGACGCGGCCTCCGTCCCGGTGACCTGAGCCATCGGGCTCGGCCGGACCGGTGCCGCAGTTGACCCCACGTTCGACGCGGACACGGTAACCTGGTGCCATGAGTCCAACTGCCCCCGGATGCACGTCAGAGGCCATCGTCGACCTTGTCCGCACCCGCATCACCAACGGCGAGTACCCGGCCGGGAGCCCAGTCCGCGATGGCGCCCTGGCCAAGGAATTCAACGTCTCGCGCAACACCGCACGCGAATCGCTCAGCCTCCTGCGCCACGCGGGACTGCTGACCCAGGAGCCCAACCGCGGATTCTTCGTGTCGACCTTCGGCATCGAGGAACTCAAGGACTTCTACCGCGCCCGCCGAGTCTTCGAGATCCGCGCCGTCCAGGAATCCCAGGACGCCACCGACGAGGCGATGGCCGCCGTCGAAGCCTCGGTCATCCGTGCCGAGACCGCACCGAAGAATGAGACCTGGGCCGATGCGCAGGAGCATTCGGCCTCCTTCCACCGGGCCATCGTCGGTCTGCTCGGTTCCCCGCTGCTCGACGAGTTCTACCTCAACCTCATGGCCCGGCTGTCGACGACGTTCTCCCGCTCGCCCGAACCCGGCAAGTACCACTCGCACTGGGCCGACCCGCACCGCGAGATCCTCGAGAAGATGAAGTCAGGCGATCGGCAGGGAGCCGAAGGTCTGCTGCGCATCCACCTCGACGATTCGGAAGCCTCGACACTCGACCTCGCGCGCTCGGTCGGGGAGGGCCGCTGAGGGTCTCGGGCGTTCGTTCCGGACCCGTGGGGTCCTGAGCCGACTGCGTGGAGTCCAGCCCGGGGCGGGTTCGGGCCGACTACTGCTCCACGGTGATGCCGTACTGAGCGACCTCATCGGCAAGGCGACGTTTCGCTTCGGCTGCAGCCAACTCCCACACGCGAAGATTCTCGTTCGAGTCCCACCCGGTGGGAGTCGGCGTCGTCCAGCAGCTGGTCTCATGTCGTTCCCAGAAGTCATAGAGCGACCGAAGCTCCAGAGTGAGGTCATCGGACAGATGGAGGTCAGAGGGTTTGAGGCACAGTTCGTCGTGAAGCACGTCGCCCCACAGCGGCCATCGGTGTCCGTGGTCGGGAAACATCCGGATCTGAGCAGTCTTGATCACGAATCCAGGCTACCGGCGCAGATACCGGTGCAGAGGGCCTCGGCTGCTCGACCTCGTAGGATCGGTCGGCGTCGGGCCCGCGCTCAAGGCGTTGCCGGCGCCACCGAACCGTGTAGTCAGTCTCACAGTGCTCGGGATTTGAAACCATAGCCGCTGCCTCTTCGACTCCGATACCATTGACGCACCGTATCTTCGCGTCGAAAGGCTGTTTTCATGGGGAATCCTGAGCAGGAATCACCGGCCGCAAACGATCCGTTCTCCCTCACGGGACTCACGTATGACGATGTCCTCCTCCTGCCAGGCGACACCGATGTCATCCCCTCAGAAGCCTCGACTGCAACTCGCCTGACCAAAGAGATCGAGATCAACATCCCGCTCGTCTCCGCGGCCATGGACACCGTCACCGAATCGCGGATGGCCATCGCCATGGCTCGCATCGGCGGCCTGGGCATCATCCACCGCAACCTCTCGGCCGAGGACCAGGCCGACCAGGTCGACTACGTCAAGCGCTCCGAATCGGGCATGATCAACGACCCGCTGACGATCACCGCGGACAAGACGCTGACCGAACTCGACGAGATCTGCGGCAAGTACCGGATCTCCGGACTGCCCGTCGTCGACGACAACGGCGTCCTCCTCGGCATCGTGACCAACCGCGACCTGCGCTTCGTCACCCGCAGCGAATTCCCCACCCGCACCGTGGCCGAGACGATGACGAAGATGCCGCTGGTCACCGCCCCCGTCGGCGTGTCCGCGGAGAAGGCCTTCGAACTGCTGGCCGAGCACAAGGTCGAGAAGCTGCCCCTGGTCGACGACGACAACGTCATCAAGGGACTCATCACCGTCAAGGACTTCGTCAAGACCGAGGAATACCCCCTGGCCACGAAGGACGACGAAGGCCGCCTGCGCGTGGGTGCGGCCGTCGGCTTCTACGGCGACGCTTATGACCGGGCCGGCATGCTCGCCGAGGCGGGCGCGGACGTCCTCGTCGTCGACACCGCCAACGGCCACGCCCGCGGAGTCACGGACATGATCAAGACGATCAAGTCCGATCCGGCCTTCGCCGGCGTCCAGATCATCGGCGGCAACGTCGCGACGAAGGAAGGCGCTCAGGCACTCATCGACGCCGGCGTCGACGCCGTCAAGGTCGGCGTGGGGCCCGGATCGATCTGCACCACCCGCGTGGTCGCCGGCGTCGGCGTCCCGCAGGTCACCGCGATCCACATGGCCGCGCAGGCCGCCCGCGCCGCAGGTGTCCCGGTCATCGGCGACGGCGGGCTCCAGTACTCCGGTGACATCGGCAAGGCGCTGGTCGCCGGTGCCGACACCGTCATGCTCGGATCGCTGCTGGCCGGCTGCAACGAGTCGCCCGGAGAGCTCATCTTCATCAACGGCAAGCAGTACAAGGCCTACCGAGGCATGGGCTCGCTGGGCGCGATGGCCCCGCGCAAGGGCAGGTCGTACTCGAAGGACCGCTACTTCCAGGCCGATATCGCCACCGACACCGACCTCATCCCCGAGGGCATCGAAGGCCGCGTCGCCTACCGCGGACACCTCAAGCAAGTCGCCCACCAGCTCACCGGCGGTCTGCGGCAGACGATGTTCTACGTCGGCGCGCGCACCATCGACGACCTCAAGGCCAAGGGCAAGTTCGTCCGCCTCACCACCGCGGGGCTGAAGGAAAGCCACCCGCACGACATCCAGATGACCGTCGAGGCCCCGAACTACGTCGTGAAGTGACGCAGAGGGGGCGCGCCTCTGGGCGAGATCCCTGGTTGAGGGCGCGGGTTCCCTCATCGGGCCGCAGTCGCCTGTGGTCTGGGCAATGCCCGAGTGTGTGCAATGCCGCAGTTTCCGCATTTTTGCGGAGGCTGCGGTTTCTGCGTGTCTGGCACGGGGGTCGGCGGCGGAGAATAGGTCGCTATCGGATACTTTCCGGCAGCAGAAGCATCCGATCGCGACCTCTGTTTGGGCGGGAGAAGCCGGCGGCGCAACGAGCGGTGCACTGATAGGCAGGCCGTTGTGGACGTCCCCTGCGCCTCGACGATCGCCCGGCGAGCAGAGCTTCAGCGTCGCAGTCGATTCTCCGGGCGATCCAGTGCGGTTTCCGCGGCAGGATCGCTGCGGATCGACCAGAGAATCGCCAGTTCGACTGCTCGGGCTGTCTCACGATGCTGGATGACACACCCTGATGTGACGAATGCCACGCGCTCGTTTTGCGGCCGATGCACCCGTAGTGTGAGCGGTCTCCTTGCCTGGGAACGCTGGGAAGCAGTGGTATCGGCCCCGGTCAGACGTCTACTTCCGTAGTGGCCGGAGCCGGATGAACCCCTTCGAAACGAATAGGAACTTAGGGTAGGTTTCCCTAATGCGAACCGCGATCCGCTGTTCGTTCATCGAAGGAGGAAACCTCACAGTGACGACTTCTCTGCTCTACGACACCGAAGCGACACCCGTCTCAGCGCCCCTTCATACCCTCGACCATCCCCACACCGATGCTCTGCTCGGCGCCCACAGCGCTGACGAATACGCATCACTCATGCACAGCGTCGTCGACTCACTCGGCGAACGATTCCGCACAACTGAGCGGGCAGCCTCGGCGAAGGACCGCACCGGCCTGCAGGCCGCGGTCGACGCCGTCGACCTCGACACCGCCGGAGTCGGCAACGCCGAAGCCCTGCGTGAAGTCGACGCCCTCTACGCCGACAACGCCGTGTGGTTCCACCACCCCAGCTACGTCGCCCACCTCAACTGCCCCGTCGCCGTGCCTGCCGTCGCCGCCGAAGCGATGCTCGCGGCCATCAACACCTCGGTCGACACCTACGACCAGTCCGAGGTCGCCACCCTCATGGAGCGGCGGCTGATCGACTGGACCTGCGACCACCTCGGCTTCGCCGACGGCGACGGAATCTTCACCTCCGGAGGCACCCAGTCGAACCTCCAGGCGCTGTTCCTCGCCCGCGAAAACGTCCTTGCCGGACTCGCCGAAGGACGCACCGCTGGGACCGCCGCTGCTCGGGCCGGCGGAGCCGGTGACGCACCCACGGACACCGGTGACGCACCCGCGGGCACCGGTGACGCACCCGCGGATGGCGGCAGCGCCACCCGCCGAGGCGGCCCGTCCGACCGGCCCACCCGCCGTGACCGGCTGTTCCGACTGCGCATCCTCGCCACCGACCAGGCCCACTTCTCCGTGGCCCGGGCCGCGTTCCTCCTCGGCCTCGACGCCGAGGCGGTCGTGACCGTGCCGACCGATGCCGCCGGACGCATGGACGCCGAGGCACTGCGAGCGAGCCTGCTGGCGATCGAGGCGAACGGGGCCATCCCCATGGCCGTCGTCGCCACCGCCGGAACCACGGATCTCGGGGTCATCGACCCGCTCGAGCCCATCGCCGAGGTCTGCGAAGCCGCGAACGTGTGGCTGCACGTCGACGCCGCCTACGGGGGAGGCCTGCTCTGGGCCCCGCGCCGAGTCCACCTGCTCGACGGGATCGGGCGGGCCGCCTCGGTGACCATCGACTTCCACAAGACGTTCTTCCAGCCGGTGTCGTCCTCGGCGCTGCTGGTCAGGGACGCGAACCTGTTCACCCCGACCATCCACCACCACGACTACCTCAACCCCGAGGCCGAGGCGCAGTCGGCCGAGGCCGAACCGAACCAGGTCGACAAATCCCTGCAGACCACCCGCCGCTTCGACGCGCTCAAGCTCTGGGCGACGCTGCGGGCCCGCGGCTCGCACGAGATCGGCGCGATGATCGACACCGTGTGCGACCTGGCCGATAGGGTGCGCGAACTGCTCGAGGACCAGTCCGACTTCGAAGTCCTGGGCGGCTCGGACCTGTCGACCGTGCTCTTCCGCTTCGCCCCGCCGAACGCGGACCGGCAGACGTGCGATGACCTCGTGCCGATCATCCGCCGCGTCCTCTTCCGCTCCGGTCGGGCCGCCGTCGCCCGCACCGTCATCGCCGGCACCCCGTGGCTCAAACTCACCCTGCTCAACCCCGACACCGGACTCGACGACATCACCGCCGTCCTCGACCTCGTCCGCGCCACCGGACACGGAATCCTGGCCGGACGCACCCTCGAAGGAGGTGCGGCATGAGCACGCACGACATCCACGACCTCCTCGGCATCGGCATCGGACCCTTCGGCCTCGGCCTGGCCGCACTGTCCGAACCGCTGGCCGACGTCGACGCCGTCTTCGTCGACCAGCGCCCCGAATTCCGGTGGCATCCGGGCATGATGATCGAGGGCTCGACCATCCAGGTGCCCTTCCTCGCCGACCTCGTCACCATGGCCGACCCGACCTCGCCGTACTCGTTCCTCAACTTCCTCAAAGAGCGCCGCCGGCTCTACCCCTTCTACATCCGCGAATCCTTCTACCCCCTGCGCGCCGAGTTCGACGAATACTGCCGGTGGGTCGCCGCCCAGCTGGACTCGCTGCGCTGGAACCGCCGCATCGTATCCGTGACCAGGGAAGACGGCGTGTACACCGCGATCGCCGAGGTGACCGATGCCGCGGGTGAGATCGTGGACACCGAGACCTACCGCGCCCGTCATCTCGTCCTCGGCGTCGGCACGAACCCGGTGCTGCCACCTGCCCTGCACGGACTTCGGGGACAGGCCGGTGCCGGTCACCGTGCGGCGGGCTCGACCGGTGCCGGCGCCGACGGATCGGCCCGGACCGCCGGCTCGGCCGGTGTCGGCCCGCTCATCCACACCTCCGACTACCTCGACAACCGCGAGGCCCTGCTCGAATCCGGGGCGATCACGATCGTCGGCAGCGGCCAGTCGGCCGCCGAGATCTACCGGGATCTCATCGACGATGCCGAAGACCGCGGGGTGCGACTGGACTGGGTGACCCGCTCGCCGAGGTTCTTCCCCATGGAGTACACGAAGCTCACCCTCGAAATGACCTCCCCCGAATACACCGACCACTTCCGCGCCCTGCCCGATGACCTGCGCGACCGTGTCGGCCGCGAGCAGCGCACCCTGTACAAGGGGATCTCCGCCGACCTCGTCGACGACATCCACGACGCCCTCTACCGGCTCAGCCGCGGCGGACGCACGCTGCTGACGACCCTCATCTCCGAGGCCGAACTGCAGACGGCGACGGTCGATCCGATCAGCGGCGAGTATCTGCTCGACTTCCGCAACACCGCACTGGACAAGACCTTCACCCGGCGCAGCGGAGCCGTGGTCGCGGCCACCGGATACCGTTCGCAGGTGCCGGACTTCCTCGCCCCGCTCGGCGACGAGGTGCACCTCGACGCCCACGGACGCCTCGACGTCAGCCGGCATTACACGATCAACGACGAGGGCACCATCCACGTCCTCAATGGGGAAGAGCACACCCACGGCGTCACCGCCCCCGACCTCGGCTTCGGTCCCTGGCGGGCCTCGGTCGTGCTCGCCCGGGTGACCGGTCGCGAACCGTATCCGATCGAGAACCGGATCGCGTTCCAGACCTTCGGGGTGCCCGACGACGATCCCGCCGCCGCCCTCGACCTCGACGACTCCAAGGAGATGTCACACGCATGACCACCGAACTCATCACCGACCCGACAGAGACACCGACCACCGCCCCGGCCGAGGCGACCACCGAGGACGCGAGCCCGGCCCCGAGCCCGACCCGGGGCTCGATCGTCAAGCTGACGGCCGCCTCGGCGAGGGTGGCCATCCGACCGCTCGACGTCGACCGGGACACCGCACGGGTCCACGAATGGCTCAGCCATCCGCGCGCCCACTACTGGATGATGACCGACCTCGACGAGGCGGGGGTCCGGGCCTACCTCGAGGGCATCCGCGATTCGGCGGAGGAGGCCGGCTGGGTCGGGTCCGTCGATGGCACCGACTGCTTCTACGTCGAGACCTACATCCCGGACAGCCTCATCCCGCAGAACGTGCTGGCCACCGGGCCGGGAGACATCGGAATGCACCTGCTCGTCGCCCCACCGGCCGGACGGGCCATGCACGGTCTGACCGACCGCATCATGGCCGAAGTCATCGACTTCTGCCTCAGGCCCGCTGACCAGGGCGGACGGGGAGGTTGCCGCGTCGTCGTCGAACCCGACGCCCGCAATGGCGCCATCATCGAGAAGAACTGGGCGGCAGGATTCTCACCGGTGCGCGAGGCGAGGATCCTCATGGGCGAGGCGGAGAAGCGGGCGTTGGTGAGCGTGTGCACCCGGGCCGATTTCGACGCGAGCGCGCTGGCACCGCTCGTCGGAGCCGGCGGTCGGGACGACGGAGCCCCTCACACCTACGCTCATCTCAACGCCGATGCGTTCGCCGTCGTCCAGCGCCACCTCGTGGCCAAGGCCCTGTCCGAATTCGCCCATGAGCGACTCATCGCGCCCCTGCGGGTGAGCGCGGACGCCGGGGACGCCTCGGCCGACGCCGGGGACGCCTCGGCCGACGCCGGGAACGCCTCGGCGGACGCCGGGGAGGGCGGCCCCGCCTCGGCGGACGCCGGGAACGGCACCTGGGAGCTGGCCGTCGACGGCGGCACTCGCTACACCTTCACCGCACGGCTGCTGCCGCTCGAGCACTGGGTCATCGACGAAGACAGCATCACCCGCCGGCGTGACGGCGCCGAGGCCGCACTCGATGTGCAGGAGCTCGTCGTCGAACTCCAAGAGGACCTCGCCCTGCCCGAGGACCTCATCTCGACCTACCTCGAGGAGCTCGCCTCGACGCTGGCCAGCGCCGCCTTCAAACTCGAGGACGCTCGGGCCGGGAAGCGACCGGATGCGCGCGGACTCGTCGACGCGGACTTCCAGACCACCGAGGCGGCCATGACCGAAGGCCACCCCGGATTCCTCGCGAACAACGGACGCATCGGCTTCGGATTGTCCGATTTCCGCCAGTGGGCGCCGGAGAACGGCGAACTCAATCGCCTCGAATGGATCGCCGTCAGACGCGAGCACAGCCATCTGTCCTTAGGCGTTGGACTCGCCGAGGCGGACCACCTCGGCCAGGCGCTCAGCGAGGCCGAACGCGAACTCTTCGACACCCGCATCAGAGCGGCCGGGCAGGATCCCGAGGACTTCCACCTCATGCCGATCCACCCGTGGCAGGCCGACCACCGGCTGGCGATCACCTTCGCCGCCGATATCGCCCGCGGAGACCTGCTGCCCCTGGGGGAGGGGCGCGATGAGCACCAGGCACAGCAGTCCCTGCGCACCTTCTTCAACCACTCGCGCACGGGACCGTACGTCAAGGTCGCGCTCGCCGTGCAGAACATGGGATTCCTGCGCGGACTGTCCCCGAAGTACATGCGCGACACACCGGCCATCAACGACTGGGTCGCGGACCTCATCGACTCCGACGATACCTTCGCCGAGGCGGGGTTCCGGGTCCTGCGGGAGCGGGCGGCACTCGGCTACACCGGCGACGTCTACCACCGGACGAAGGAGACGAACCCGCACCGGAAGATGCTCGCGGCTCTGTGGCGAGAGAACCCGCTCGAGAAGATCGCCCCTGGTCAGAAGCTCATCACCATGGCCGCTCTGCTCCACCGCGACCACGAAGGCCGCTCCTTCGTCGCCGAGCTCATCCGCGCATCGGGGCTGGAGCCGGACGACTGGGTGCGCAGCTGCCTGCGGGCCTATCTGCGCCCGCTGGTCCATGCCCTGCTCGCCCACGACCTCGTGTTCATGCCGCACGGGGAGAACCTCATCCTCGTCCTCGACGACAACTCGGTCACCGGGGCGTTCATGAAGGACATCGGTGAGGAGGTCGCCGTGCTCGGCCACCGCGAACTGCCCGACGAGGTCGAACGCATCCGCGCCGTGGTCTCAGGCGAGGAGAAGGCGCTGTCGGTGTTCACGGACATGTTCGACGGAGTCCTGCGCCACCTGTCGGGAATCCTCGACGTCGACGGGCTGCTCGACGCCGGGCGCTTCTGGCAGCTCGTCGCCGAGGTCCTCGATGACTACGAGTCCGATCATCCCGAGCACGCCCGCGGGGTCAGCGGGGACGTCGACCTGCGCGTTCAGCGCTTCGCCCACTCCTGCCTCAACCGCCTGCAGCTGCGGAACACGAAGCAGATGGTCGACATCGGCAACCAGGCCGAATCCCTGCTCTACGCCGGCACCATGCCCAACCCTGTGGCCCGCTGACCACGACGAACACCATCGTCGCCGAGGTGGGGCTCCGCAGCTGAGCCCCACCTCGGCGAACGGTTTCGCCGGTCAGCGGTTAGTATCATTCCTGAGATCGTCTGTGCGGAGCACCGCAGCAGGACGAACCGGTCCTCGGGCTCAAAGGTGTGGTCATGGCGAAGCAGAACGAACGGCCGACGCTGGCCACGGTCGCTGCGCGTGCCGGAGTCAGCATCAAGACCGCCTCCCGTGTGCTCAACGGGGAGAAGCACGTCGCCCGAGTGACTGCGCAGAAGGTCGCCGAAGCCGCCGCCGAACTCGGCTTCCGCCTCAACCCCACAGCCAAGAGACTGCGCGCCGGTGGGCGCTCGCCCTACGTCGGCGTCGTCCTCTCCGATGCCGAAGACGCCTTCCAGGCGCGTGCCTTCGCCGCGCTGGAAGCCGAACTCGCCGCCGTGGACCTGCGGCCGGTGGTGACGGTGATCGGGGACGACCCGGACCGTGAGGAGGCGTTCGTCGACGAGAGCCTGGCCAATGACCTGTCCGGACTGATCATCGTCCGAGCCCACCCCGAATCCCCGCGAACCTACGCCGGGGCCGCCGCGAACTCCGCCATCAGAATCGTCTCCCTCGACCCCGCGGTCACCGGGGACGGAATCAGCGTCGTGGCCGGTGACGAGCTCAACGCCGGTCGGCTGGCCGCTCAGCAGCTGCTCGACCACGGGCACCGCGCCCTCGGCGTCATCGGCGACCACTCGACTTCTGTCATCACCACCCGCCGCCTCGACGGCATCCAATCGGCCTTCGCCGGTCGCAGCGACATCGGCTGGCGAGCCTATATGCGCGAAGACGCCCATGACGAGGCCAGCGCGAAGAACGTCGTCGCCGCCTGGCTCGGCTCCCGCAGCGCCCCGAGCGCGCTCATCACCCTCTCGGCCACCCTCACCCAGGGAGCCATCGACGCCTGCCGCCGTCTCGGCGAGTGGCCGGCACTCGTGGGCATCGACGACTTCCCGACCGCCGAACTGCTCGACGTCACCGTCGTCGACCGGGACGTCGAGACCATGGCCGCCGAGGCGGTCGGCCGCCTGCACGCCGAGCCCGGGGACGGTGACGACCGCCTCGGCGGCGGGAGAGGCGATGGCCTCGATGACGGCAGTGGCGACCGCCTCGGTGCGGGCGGACGCGCGCACCCGGCAGAGCGACAAGATGTCTTCCCGGTTGAACTCATCGCTCGGGGCAGCGGAGAGGAGCGGCCGGAGAGGCGGTGAAGACTTTTGGGCCGAAACAGTTGACACCGAGGGCCGATCGGCGAATCATATTCACCAGTCTGACAACGTTGTCAGAATGAGTGAAAGGTTCACAATGAGGCACAAGCCCAAGTCCCACAGGAAGCTGGCCCTCTTCGGTGCCTCGGTCGCCATCGGCGCTCTCGCGCTCAGCGGCTGCGGCAATCAGAAGGGACAGGGAAACGCGGAAGCCGACAGCGGTTCTTCAGGCGACGGAGACGTCACCATCGCGCTGCTCCTTCCCGAGTCGAAGACCACCCGATACGAGTCCCTCGACAAACCGAACTTCGAGAAGTACGTCGCCGAGGCCAACCCCGATGCGAAGGTCGAATACCGCAACGCGAACCAGGACGCGACCCAGCAGCAACAGCAGTTCGAAGCGGCCGTGACCGAGGGCGTCGACGCCATCGTCCTCGACCCCGTCGACGCTTCCGCCGTGTCCTCGGCGCTGTCGAAGGCGCAGGCGAAGAAGATCCCGGTCATCTCCTACGACCGCTTCTTCGAAGGCGCCGACTACTACACCTCGTTCGACAACAAGAAGATCGGCAACCTGCAGGGCCAGGCCGTGCTCGACGGGCTCGAAGACGAAGGCACCGACCCGACGTCGGGCCCGGTGTGGATGGTCAACGGTGATCCGAAGGACCCCAACGCCGCGGACTTCAAGGCCGGCGCCGAGGAGACCCTCGAGGACGCCGGCGTCGACATCGCCGCCAGCCACGACACCCTCGACTGGAACCCCGACGACGCCCGCCAGTGGGTCGAGGGTCAGCTGCAGGGCGACGGTGAGGAGCCGATCGCGATCTACGCAGCCAACGACGGCACCGCCGGCGGTGTCATCGCCGCTGTGAACAAGGCCAAGGTCGACACCGTCATCACCGGTCAGGACGCCGAGGTCGACGGCCTGCAGAACATCCTCAAGGGGGATCAGTACGCGACCATCTACAAGTCGATCCCGCCGCAGGCCGAATTCGCCGCCAACGCCGCTGTCGCGCTGGCCGCCGGTGAGGACGTCGACGGCGGAACCACCTACAAGGACACTCCGACCGACTTCGTCGAGGCCGAGGTCGTCACGAAGGACTCCGTCAAGGACATCGTCGGCGACCAGATCAAGGCCGAAGACATCTGCACCGGCAGTGTGAAGGAGCTCTGCGACGACGCAGGAGTGAAGTGACCGACCTCGTCGTCGGCGGCCATCCGGTCGCCGACGCTCGGGCCGAAACGATCGTGACGAGTAGGAACAGATGACATCTGAGACACCCGAACCGGCGCCCGCTGCATCGCGGGCGCCGGGAGGCGACAGCGAACCCGTGCTCGAACTGCGCGGCATCAACAAACGGTTCGGGGCCGTCCAGGCCCTGACCGACATCCATCTCACCGTCGGCCGCGGCGAAGTCGTCGGCCTCGTCGGCGACAACGGCGCCGGCAAGTCGACCCTGATCAAGGTCATCGCCGGAGTCCACGCCGCCGATGAGGGCGATCTGGTCATCAACGGCGCGCGACAGAGGTTCTCCTCGCCCAAGGACGCGCAGAAGGCCGGAGTGGCCACCGTGTTCCAGGACCTGGCCCTGTGCGAGAACCTCGACGTCGTGGCCAACCTGTTCCTCGGGCATGAGAAGACCCGCGGACCGGTGCTCGATGAGGTGGCCATGGAGGCGAAGTCCTGGGAGCTGCTGCGCAGCCTGTCGGCGAAGATCCCGAGCGTGCGAGTGCCGATCGCGGCCCTGTCCGGCGGTCAGCGCCAGACCGTCGCGATCGCCCGGTCGCTGCTGGGCGAACCGTCTCTGGTCATGCTCGATGAGCCGACCGCCGCACTCGGAGTGGCGCAGACGGCCGAGGTGCTCAACCTCATCGAAAGGCTCAAGGAGCGGGATCTGGGAGTGCTGCTCGTCAGCCACAATATGGCCGATGTGCAGGCCGTCGCCGATCGCGTCCACGTGCTGCGGCTGGGCAAGGACGCCGGCGACTTCCCCGGCGACGAACGCACCGATGTGCTCGTCGCCGCCATCACCGGTGCCAGTGACAATGTCGTGACCCAGAGGGCCGCACGCAGGGGTGAGCGCCGATGACCCGCAACTCCTTCATCACCGATGAGCGGATCTCCAGCGAGGGACTGATCGGCACGTTCGTCCGCCGGGTCAAGGAGGGCCAGCTCGGGTCGTTCCCGGTCATCCTCGCGCTCGTCGTCATCGTCATCGTGTTCCAAACCGCCGACAGCAATTTCATCTCCCCGGCCAATCTCGTCAACCTCTCCACCCAGGTCGCGTTCCTCGCGATCCTCGCTCTGGGCATCAACCTCATCCTGCTCCTGGGCGAGATCGATCTGTCCCTGGCGCAGCTGGGCGGGCTGGCGGCCTCGCTGCTCGGGGTGCTCGTGGTCAGGCAGGGCGTGCCGCCGCTGATCGCGCTGGTCATCATGCTGCTGCTCGGCCTCGTCGTCGGAGCCGTGCAGGGATGGTTCTTCGCCGTCGTCGGCATCCCGGCGTTCGTCGTGACCCTGGCCGGACTGCTCGCGTTCACCGGCCTGACATTGACGACTCTGGGCACGCAGAAGAACCTGTCGATGTCGGAAACCTTCGCCTTCGACTTCGCCAGCTACTACTTCCCAGCCATCTGGGCGTATGTCTTCGGAGCGATCGCGATCACCGGCTTCGGGGCGGGCATCATCTACTCGAAGCTGCGCCGGCACCGTGAGGGACTGAGCGCACCGAGCTGGACCTCGGCCATCGTGCGCATCGTGCTGCTGGCCGCGATCGTCTTCGGATTCCTCATCCTCGTCAACCAGGACTTCGGCCTGGCGATGCCCTTCTTCCTCATGATGGTCATCGCGATCGTCATCGACCTGGTGCTGCGCAAGACCCGCTACGGCCGCTCGATCTACGCCGTCGGCGGCAAGGTCGAGGCCGCCAGGCGGGCCGGCATCCGCGTCACCTGGGTGCGCATCAGCGTGTTCATGACCGCCGGGGTGCTCGCCGCCCTGTTCGGGTTCATCAAGACCGGTGTGACGACGAATGCGGGATCGACCCTGGTCAGCACCCAGGATCTGCTCAACGCGATCGCGGCGGCCGTCATCGGCGGAACCTCCCTGTTCGGCGGGCGCGGTTCGGCCTGGGCCGCGGTCCTCGGCGCACTCGTCGTCGGCGCGATCAACAACGGTCTCTATCTCATCGGCTTCAACTCCGACGCGCAGCAGATCATCACCGCGCTCGTTCTGCTCACCGCCGTCGTCGTCGATGCGCTCAGCCGCCGCGGCCACAGGTACGTCGGCCGGGGGTAGCGGACAGGCCGCCACGTGCGGACTCGCCCCGTACCTGTGGGGCTGATACAGTCGAAGCCAATGACATGGGGTGCCTCATGACGATCCGCGGCAACGGGGAGCGCAGAGGCTGAGAGAACACCCATCGAACCTGATCTGGGCCATACTAGCGAAGGGATCGTCATGGTTGACTTCGACCTGCGTTCTGCCAACGCACGACTGCGTGCGGGACATCCAATCATCCAATGCATCACGAACACCGTCGTGCAGCAATTCAGCGCGAACGTGCTCCTGGCCGTCGGTGCCTCCCCGGCGATGCTCGACCATGAGGCCGACGCCGGGCAGTTCGCCGGCATCGCCAACGGCGTGCTCAT
The DNA here is from genome assembly GCF_018208375.1 of Brevibacterium sp. SMBL_HHYL_HB1. Classification (NCBI taxonomy): domain Bacteria; kingdom Bacillati; phylum Actinomycetota; class Actinomycetes; order Micrococcales; family Brevibacteriaceae; genus Brevibacterium; species Brevibacterium sp. SMBL_HHYL_HB1. Next base: position 483,127 of record NZ_CP062936.1, read on the forward strand.
CAACTTCGGCACCGCCTCGAACCACCAGCTGCTCGCCGCCGATGCCGCCATCGACGTCGCCGCTGCCGCCGGCAAGCCCTGGGTCCTCGACCCGGTCAGCGTCGGCGCGGTCGACTTCCGCACCTCCCGCATCCGCCGCGCCGCCGCCGACCGACCGACCGCGATCCGCGGCAACGCCTCGGAGATCGCGGCTCTGGCCGGAGTCGGCCTCGGCGGACGGGGAGTCGACTCCACCGATGAGGTGGACGCCGTTCTGCCCGCAGCCGTCCAGCTGGCGCGCACGACCGGTGCGATCGTCGCGGTCTCCGGGCCCAGAGATGCCGTCGTCGCCCACATCGACGGGACCGACCATGTGGCCCATATCGACGGCGGGCACGAATTCATGCCGCTGGTCATCGGCACCGGCTGCTCCCTCGGCGCCGTCACCGTCGCCTACCTGGCCGGCGCGGGCAAGGGCACTGCCGGACCCGACTCCGATGTGTCGGTGCCCGCGGCCGCGGCGTCGGCAGATCCGGGCGCGACCGCCTCGGCGCGGTTCGAAGCCGTCGTCGCCGCCCACGCGCATTTCGCCGTCGCCGGAGAACTCGCCGCCGCCGGGGCGCAGGGACCGGGCAGCTATTCGGTCAGCTTCCTCGACGCACTCCACGCCGTCACCGGTGACCAGCTGGCCCAGGCCCGGGTCAGCCACCGAACGCTGACCGCGGACGAAGGCGTGCAGGCATGACCGCCGGCTCCCGCTTCGCCGGCATCGACACCCGCCTCTACCTCGTCACCGACTCCGCCCAATGCGAAGCGGCCGGCCGCAGCGTCGCCGAGACCGTGGCCGAAGCCGTTGCCGGGGGAGTGGGCATCGTCCAGGTCCGCGACAAGGACATCGACGACGCCGCCTTCTACTCACTGACCCGTCAGGTCATCGCCGCCATCGACACCGCCACGGCCGGCACCGACCGCCACGTTCCCCTCGTCCTCAACGACCGCGTCGAGGTGGCCCGCCGCCTCATCGACGAAGGCGAGAGTGTGCACATCCACGTCGGCCAATCGGACACCTCGGTCGGTGACGTCCGCGCCGCACTCGGCCCCGAACCGCTCATCGGCCTGTCCGCGGCCGACAGTGCCGAATTCGCCGCCGCCCGCAACACCGGCGTCGTCGATCTGATCGGCATCGGACCCGTCTTCGACACCAAGACGAAGGCCGACGCCCCCGACGGCATCGGCCCCGACCGCCTCGGCAAACTCGCCGCCGAAGCGGGAATCCCGGCCGTCGCGATCGGCGGGATCAGCATCGACCGGGCGCCCGAGCTGCGCGGGCGCGGGCTGCTCGGCATCTGCGTGGTCTCGGCGATCTGTGCGGCCGAGGATCCGAAGGCCGCGGCCCGGCAGCTGCTCGCCGCCTTCACCGGAGGTCAGGAGTGAGCACACGCCCGCCCATCACCCTGTCCATCGCCGGCACCGACCCCAGCGGCGGAGCCGGAATCCACGCCGACCTCAAGACCTTCACCGCCCGAGGAACCCTCGGCACGACCGTCATCACGGCCCTCGTGGCGCAGAACACGCACGGAGTGTCGCGGGTCTACCCGATCGACGTCGATTTCGTGGCCGACCAGTTCGACTCCGTGCTCGATGACATGCCCGTCGACGCCTCGAAGTCCGGGATGCTCGGCACGCGCCGACTCGTCGAACTCGTCGCCGCCCGTGCCGCGACCGGCAGGCTCGGCTTCTTCACCGTCGACCCGGTGATGATCGCGACCTCCGGCCACCGCCTCCTCGAAGCCGATGCCGTCGACGCGGTCCGCACCCACCTGCTGCCGGCCGCCGACCTCATCACCCCGAACCTGCCCGAGGCGGCTCTGCTGCTCGGTGACGACGAACCGGAAGCGCAGACGCCGGAGCAGATGCGCGACCAGGCCCGCCGCCTGCTCGACCGGGGTCCTGGCGCCGTTCTGCTCAAGGGCGGGCACGGCACCCATGGAGACGTCACCGACATCCTCGCCACCCGTGACGGACAGATGAGCGAATTCACCCACCCGCGGGTGGACACGCCGAACACGCACGGGACCGGATGCACCCTGTCCGCGGCGATCACCGCCGAGGTGGCCGCGCTCGGTCGGCAAAGCGCAGGCGCGGCGGGGGCGAACGGCCAGGCCGCGGCCAGGTCCGCGGCAGATGCCGACCTCCTCGGCGAGGCCGTCAGCAATGCACTGGACTTCCTGGCCAGAGCCCTGGTCTCGGCAGCCGACTGGCAGGTCAGCCTCGAGCCCGACGGCGCCCACGGCCCCGTCGACCACCAGGTCGACATCGTGCGCGGCCAGCCTGCCTGAACCCGCGCGAACCGACCCGCTCACGACCCGAGTGCACTGATTCCCGTCCGCGGCCCACGCCGGCCTCGCGTCCGGGCTCGGGCCCGATGCTGGCTCGGACCCGGACCATTGCGCCCCGCCACGAGTCTCAACCACACGAATCCCGACCACACGAAGCCCAATCACACGAGTACGAAGGAGTTCCCATGACCGTCAACTTCGCCGCCGGCCCGCAGACCACCCAGCTGTGGGAGCGCGTCCGCCCGATCGTCGCACAGATCGAAGACCTGCCGTTCCTCGCCCAGCTCGCCGACGGCAGCCTCGACGTCACGGCGTTCACGAACTACATCATCCAGGACGGCATCTACCTGAACGGCTACGCGAAGGCGATGTCCTTCCTCGCCGCGAAGACCGTCGACCGGGACGAGTCGCGCTTCTGGGCCGGTTCCGCCGCCGAGGCGATCACGGTCGAGGAGGGCATGCACGAAGAGCTGCTCGCCGATTCGCGTCTGGCGGCCGCGTATTCCGAGCTCAGCGGCGGTTCCACGGCCTCGCCGACCACGCTCGGCTATGTGTCCTTCCTCGTCGCCACGGCCGCCAGCCGCTCCTACGGTGAAGGCGTGGCCGGAGTGCTGCCGTGCTTCTGGGTCTACGCCCACATGGGCAAGGTGCTCATCGACCAGGCCGGGCAGATGGCCGCTGACCACCCGTATCGGACCTGGGTGCAGACCTATGACTCACCGGAGTTCGACGAATCGACCCGCCGCGCGGTCGTCATCCTCGAACAGGAGCTCGAGAAGGCCCCGGAGGAAGAAGCCGCGCGCATGCGTGCGGCGTTCGAACAGGCCTGTGTCTACGAACTCCACTTCTGGGCCTCGGCACATGCGATGCAGAACTGGGACGCCTCCGTGTTCCTGCCGCAGGGCGCTGCGAGCGTCTGAGGGAAGCTGCTGAGACCGTCGCTGCCACGACGGCGCTGAACCGGATCGCCGCCGCTGCGCCGAGGCCGGCCCGCTGTGCTGGGTCACCTCGGCGGGCGGAGCCGGCGGACGAGGTTGATCAGGGCCGCGGCGGTGATGATGAGGAAGACACCCGTGGGAAGGAACGTCATCCCCGTCGCCCCGCGCCCTTCGCGCATGACCATCACAAGCACCGACGTCAGCAGCAGCGCCAAGGCGCCACCGGTGAAGCGCATGAACTGCATGAGGCAGTCATAGAGGTAGGCGCGCTCACCGTTGTTCAGCCAGTAGTCCTTGAACGGGATGTTGACGATGGAGGCGGGCAGCTTCTCCCAGATCCACCGGATCGAGAAGAGCACGGGGATTCCCACTCCGATCGGCACGAGCCAGCCCAGCGTGCTCGCCTTCGACGACCAATCATCGGGCTGCCCCGACGCGTCGAAATGGCTGGCCACAGTCTCCGGAGCCTGCACCCAGAACCAGATGGCGGATCCGATGAACACGAGGATCGAGAGGACCGCGAACACGAGCGCGGCGAAGTCTGCCATCGGGGACCGGCGGGGATTCGGAGAGGAAGTCACCCTGCCACTCTAACAACATGGGAAGTCGCCCACGCCCTCTGTCATAGGGGCCGCGGGCGTTCGACAGCTGCGACGACCGGGATCAGGCCCGTGAAGATTCCGAGGGATCCTCTGGATAGTGTGTGAGCGGACCGAACGCCCCGAGCGCATGCCAACCGCGACGCAGCGTGGTCCACAGCAGCACATGGTCGACTTCCATGAGGGGGACGCGGTCGTGTTTCGGGCAGGCGTATCGCCCGATGAAGAATACGATCGTCGAGAACATCACGGCAATCATGAATAGAATCAGCAGATCCATGGTGGCCCCCTCACACCCGATGCGAATGCTTGACCCCATTTTCTCCCGGAAACGCCGATAAAGATAGGGGGAGCCTCGGATACGGGACGGACATCACCACCAGTCAGGATTCCTCGCTGAGCGGGTGCCCGACCGATGTTGATCGGGCACCCGTCCAGGGCGCCGTCAGCGGGTCTCCGGCTCGTCCTCCACACGGTCGTCGGCGAGCTGAGGCACGACCATGACGGGGCCTGCCATGTGGTGGAGAAGTGAGCGCGAGGTCGAACCGAGGAGCGCGCTGCGCAGCCCGCCGCGTCCGCGACAGCCGACGACGGTCAGCTGGCCGCGGTGGCTGGCCTCTTCCAGCACCTGGTCCGGCTGGCCGACTCGAACTGAGCCCTCGACCTGCAGATCGGGGAAGTGCCGCTTCACCCAGGCGACCTCGGCATCGAGGTGGTCGGCGAGTTCCTGCCTCATCTGATGGGTCACTTCCGGGATGGCAGCGCTGGCTCCCCCATACCAGAGGATGGATTCGTCCAGCGGGTGCAGCGCGGTGACCAGTGAAAGCGCGGTCTCGGCCTCGGAGGCCATCTCAGCTGCCGCAAGAGCGGCGATGCGGCTGAGCTGCGAACCATCGACACCGGCGAACACCGGTGCTTCGTTCGGTCTGGGATCGAGGTCGAGCGCAGAGAGCGGCTCGGCTTCGTCCTCGTCTCCGGGGATGACGATCGTCGGGCATTTGGCATGTGCGGGAAGGGCGGCGGCGACGGAGCCGAGGACGCGCCCGAGGAACCCTCCGCGTCCTCGTGCTCCGACGATGACAGTCTGGGCTCGTTCGGTGATCTTGGCCAGTGCCCCCCACCGAATCGCCTTCGACGGTGGCCACAGCGGACACACCGGGAAAGTCCTCGAGCAGTTCGCGCGCTCGGTCGAGCGTCTGCTCGGCATCGCGTCGGCGATACTCGTACTCGGGCACGGCCGGGATCGCCGCATAGGTGGCTCTTCGTAAAAGAGAGTGTAGATCGGTGATTCCAGGACACGGCGCGTCGCTGCGCGGATAGGCGTCGAGGTCTTCCGATGATGGAAGTTCTCACACAACCCATCCGAAAGACCTCGACGTGGCCAAGCCTACTTTCTCGACCCCTGACCTTACGACATTCTGCCGACTCGACACCCTCGATCTGACCTGCACCGGCCAAAACATCACCGGGCAAAAGGCCATCCTGGAATGCCGTCCAAACACGGCAGATGACTGGTGCCGACGGTGCGGTGGTCACGGGATCGTCCGCGACACCGTCGTCCGCCAGCTGGCCCACGAACCTTTCGGCCACCGACCAACCACGCTTCACATTCGCCTCCGCCGTTACAAATGCGTCGAGTGTGGCCGCGTCTGGCGTCAAGACACCACAGCTGCGGCGCCACCACGAGCGAAGATCTCGCGAACCGGCCTCGACTGGGCGTTGCGTGCCCTCGTGATCGATCACGACACCGTGTCCGTCATCGCTGCGAAACTCGCCGTGTCCTGGCACACCGCGAACTCCGCCGTCCTCGCTGAAGGTAAGCGGTTGTTGATCAACGACCCGACCCGTTTCGACGGGGTCAGCGTCATTGGTGTCGACGAGCATGTATGGCGGCACACCCGGCGTGGTGACAAGTACGTCACCGTCATCATCGACCTCACCCCGATCAGCGAGGGAACAGGCTCGGCACGTCTGCTCGACATGGTGGCTGGCCGTTCGAAGCAGGTGTTCAAACAATGGTTGAAAGACCGACCGAAAGAATGGCGTGAGGGCATCGACGTCGTCGCGATGGACGGATTCTCCGGCTTCAAAACAGCCTCAGCTGAGGAGCTGCCCGACGCTGTGGAAGTCATGGACCCCTTCCACGTCGTCAAACTCGCCGGTGATGCCCTCGACGAGGTACGTCGCCGAGTTCAGCAGGAGACAACCGGCCATCGCGGACGAGCAAAGGACCCGTTGTACCGGGCAAGAAGAACTCTTCACACGGGCAGCAGCTTACTCACGACCAAGCAGCAGGAAAGAATCGCGAACCTCTTCGCTGACCCGAACTTCACCGAAGTCGAAGTCACCTGGGCTGTCTACCAAGACATTGTCAGCGCCTACCGAACCGCGGACTGCAAAGAGGGCAAGAGACTCTTGCAAACGGTCATCGACGCCCTGACAACGAATCTGCCACCCGAACTTGTCGAGCTCAAACGGTTAGGACGAACGTTGAAGCGTCGAGCTGCTGATGTGCTCGCATTCTTCACCCGACCGGGAACGTCGAACGGTCCCACTGAAGCGATCAACGGCAGACTCGAGCATCTACGCGGGTCCGCGCTGGGATTCCGCAACCTCACGCATTACATCGCCAGATGTCTGCTCGAGTCCGGTGGCTTCCGACCGGTCCTACACTCTCAATTACGATGAGCCACTTTCTCGACCCCTGACCTTACGACATTCTGCCGACTCGACACCCTCGACCTCACCTGCACCGGCCAACACATCACCGGGCACAAAGCCATCCTGGAATGCCGTCCAAACACGGCAGATGACTGGTGCCGACGGTGCGGCGGCCACGGGATCATTCGCGACACCGTCGTCCGCCAGCTGGCCCACGAACCTTTCGGCCACCGACCAACCACGCTTCACATTCGCCTCCGCCGTTACAAATGCGTCGAGTGTGGCCGCGTCTGGCGTCAAGACACCACAGCTGCGGCGCCACCACGAGCGAAGATCTCGCGAACCGGCCTCGACTGGGCGTTGCGTGCCCTCGTGATCGATCACGACACCGTGTCCGTCATCGCTGCGAAACTCGCCGTGTCCTGGCACACCGCGAACTCCGCCGTCCTCGCTGAAGGTAAGCGGTTGTTGATCAACGACCCGACCCGTTTCGACGGGGTCAGCGTCATTGGTGTCGACGAGCATGTATGGCGGCACACCCGGCGTGGTGACAAGTACGTCACCGTCATCATCGACCTCACCCCGATCAGCGAGGGAACAGGCTCGGCACGTCTGCTCGACATGGTGGCTGGCCGTTCGAAGCAGGTGTTCAAACAATGGTTGAAAGACCGACCGAAAGAATGGCGTGAGGGCATCGACGTCGTCGCGATGGACGGATTCTCCGGCTTCAAAACAGCCTCAGCTGAGGAGCTGCCCGACGCTGTGGAAGTCATGGACCCCTTCCACGTCGTCAAACTCGCCGGTGATGCCCTCGACGAGGTACGTCGCCGAGTTCAGCAGGAGACAACCGGCCATCGCGGACGAGCAAAGGACCCGTTGTACCGGGCAAGAAGAACTCTTCACACGGGCAGCAGCTTACTCACGACCAAGCAGCAGGAAAGAATCGCGAACCTCTTCGCTGACCCGAACTTCACCGAAGTCGAAGTCACCTGGGCTGTCTACCAAGACATTGTCAGCGCCTACCGAACCGCGGACTGCAAAGAGGGCAAGAGACTCTTGCAAACGGTCATCGACGCCCTGACAACGAATCTGCCACCCGAACTTGTCGAGCTCAAACGGTTAGGACGAACGTTGAAGCGTCGAGCTGCTGATGTGCTCGCATTCTTCACCCGACCGGGAACGTCGAACGGTCCCACTGAAGCGATCAACGGCAGACTCGAGCATCTACGCGGGTCCGCGCTGGGATTCCGCAACCTCACGCATTACATCGCCAGATGTCTGCTCGAGTCCGGTGGCTTCCGACCGGTCCTACACTCTCAATTACGATGAGCCGCATAGGTGGCATAGAAGTTGACCGGAACCTTGTAGGTCATGACGACGGTCAGCTTCGTCTTTCGGCGCAGGGCCAGTCGGGCACCGTACTCGAGGGCTCGAACCGAGTTCGCGGAGCCGTCGAAACCGACGAGGATTCCCAGATCGCCTTCGGGAAGATCGTAGGAGACGCTATCTGTTGGGGTGGAGACTTCGTGACTCATGATCGTCCGTTCTCTGTCAATGTCAATCACTGAGGAAACGACGAGAAAGAAGTCAGCGGCAGCCGAGCCCGTCCTCGCCTGCCTCCAGTCTACACAAGTTTTCTACAGTATGTAGAAAAATAGATGCTGGTCGGTGGCGCCCAGCGCCGCGAGCTCAGCCTCAGGCATAGCGCTGTGTGAGGCGGGAAGCCGCCGTTGTGAGCATCTCGAACGCTCGACGGCCCTGTTCGTCGGTGATGGAGGCCGGAAAAGTGAAGCGCACGCTCGTCTGAGCGACCTCGGCGTCGATGCCCAGCGCCGTGAGCACATGCGAGGCCTCATCGGAACCGACCGCGCAGGCCGATCCGCTCGAGGCCGTGACACCGAGGCGCTCGAGTTCGAGGAGCACGGCCTCTCCGGAGGTGTCCGGGAAGCAGAACGAGGCATGGTTCGGTGTCCGCGCATCCGGGCTGCCCGTGAGGAAGGCTCCCGGAACCGCGGCCAGGACCGCGGCGATGAACTCATCGCGGATGGCCCGGACGCGAGCGGCGGCTTCGACCCGCTCCGCCTCGGCGAGTTCGAGTGCGGTGGCGAAGGCGATCGCCAGTGCCACGTTCTCCGTGCCCGACCGGCGCCCCGACTCCTGCCCGCCGCCGTGGATGAGCGGTTCGACGGGCACGCGGGCGCGGATCGCGGCCACCCCGATGCCCTTCGGCGCACCGACCTTGTGCCCGGCCAGGGTGAGCGCATCGGCGCCGAGGCCCGACAGCGGCAGCCAACCGGCGGCCTGCACCGCATCGGTGTGCAGCAGCGCTCCCGCCTCGTGGGCGATGTCCGCCAGGGCCGGAACGTCGGCGACGGTGCCGATCTCGTTGTTCGCATAGCCGAGGCTGACGAGCACGGTGTCGTCCCGCACGGCAGCGGCCAGCGCCTCGGGGGCCACCGTCCCCTCGGAGGTCAGGGCCACCTCGGTGACATCGAATCCGTGCACCCGGGCGAGGAAGTCGACCGGGGCGAGCACCGCTTCGTGCTCGATCGCCGAGGTGACGATATGCCGCCGAGGCGGCTGACCGTCGCGCGACCGGGCACTGCCGGCCCGGAGCTGTCGGCCGGCCCGCGTGCCGACGCGAGCCCGGGCGCCGAGAGCCATGCCGATGATCGCGAGGTTGTCGGCCTCGGTGCCGCCGCTGGTGAAGGTGATGTCCGTGGTGCGCATCCCGAGCACCTTCGCCACCCGGGATCGGGCATCGGCGAGGGCCTCGGACGAGATCCGGCCGATCTCGTGATGGCTCGACGGATTGCCGAACGCCCCGGCCAGATACGGCCACGCGGCCTCGAGCGCCTCCCGACGCACCGGAGCCGCCGAGGCGGTGTCGAGGTAGAGCCGGGTCCCGTCCATCTCAGTGCTCCAGGCTCAGGTCGAGGCCGAGGTCCACGGCGCGGACACTGTGGGTCAGAGCCCCTGAGGAGATGACGTCGACACCGGTGGCGGCGATCTCGCCGATCGTGGACAGGGTGACATTGCCGCTGGCCTCGACGAGAGCGCGTCCGGCGATGAGCTCGACGCCCTCGCGCAGCTGGGCAGGGGTGAAGTTGTCGAGCATGATGATGTCGGCCCCGCCCTCGAGTACGGCCGGGATCTGGTCGAGCCGGTCGACCTCGACCTCGATCGTCGTCGTGTGCGGCAGCCGGGCCCGCGCGGCACGGATCGACTCGCTGACATCGTCGCCCTCGCCGGCCAGGACGGCGAGGTGGTTGTCCTTGACCATGACCGCGTCCGAGAGTCCGAAGCGGTGATTGTGCCCGCCGCCGGCGACGACGGCATGCTTGTCGAAGGCCCGCAGCCCCGGGATGGTCTTGCGGGTGTCGGCGATGCGGGCCCGCCCGGCGGCGGCATCCACATAGGCCCTGGTCTCGGTCGCGATGCCGCTCATCCGCTGGCAGAAGTTCAATGCGATCCGCTCGGCCCGCAGCACTGCCCGGGCCGATCCGTGCACGGTGGCCAGAACATCGCCGGAGGTGAAGGCATCCCCGTCGGCGGCGCGCAGTTCGACCGTGGTCTCGGCATCGACGAGGGCGAAGGTGCGGGCGAAGACCTCGATGCCGGCGAGCACCCCGTCCTGCCTGGCGCGCAGCTGGGCACGCGCCGAGGCGCCGGCGGGAATGAAGACCTCCCCGGTGACGTCTCCCCAGGGGGCGTCCTCGTCCAGAGCGAGGTGAAGCGCGGAATCGATGGTCGCAGCGGTCAGCATGCGGTGGCCTCCTGGAGCAGGTCGGTGGTGGTGCCGCCTGTGGCGACGGCGCTCGGGTCCGGGGTGTCGGTGCGGGTATGGGCGCCGAGGCTGTGTTCGCGGGCCAGAGCGTGCCGGGCCATGTGTTCGGCGATGAGCGCGAGATTCGCCGTCTCGACTTCCTCGGTGAGGGACTCGTGCCGCTCGTCGGGCGCCGGATCCTCGCCGAGGCGCTCGAGCAGGAGGCGCAGACCGGCGGCCCGTCGTTCCACGCCGAGGTGGGCCCAGGTCAGATCCCGCAGCTCGGACCGCGACAAGCCCGTCCGGGGCAGGTCCTTCTGACGGGACAGGCTCATCCGGCGCGGCAACGGCGGGTCGACGCAGATGGGGGCGGTGGCGGCCGGATCGGCGACGTCGCCGAGTTCGGCTTCGATCGCTCGGGCCGCGCGGGCGGCGAAGACCGCTGCCTCCAGCAGGGAGTTCGAGGCCAGACGGTTCGCCCCGTGCACTCCGGTGCACGCGACCTCACCGACGGCGTAGAGCCCAGCGATGCTGGTGCGCCCAACGAGGTCGGTGGCGATGCCGCCCATGAAGTAATGGGCGGCCGGGGTGACGGGAATGAGATCGTGGGCGGGGTTCAGCCCGTGGGCGGCAAGTCCGCGAGTGATGCTGGGGAACCGGTCCGCGAACTCCGGGACGAGCCTGGCATCGAGGAAGCAGGGCCGACCGTTCTGGGCCACCGACCGGCGGTGCAGGGCCAGGGCCACGACATTGCGCGGGGCCAGCTCGGCCCGGTCGTCGACCTCAGGCAGGAAGCGTCGGCCCTGCTCATCGACGATCCGCGCACCGGCACCGCGGACGGCCTCGGAGATGAGGAACCCGGGTCCGGCCAGCGCGGTCGGGTGGAACTGGAAGAACTCGAGGTCGCGCACTGTCGCACCGGCCCGGAGTGCCGCGGCCAGACCGTCCCCGGTCGCCGCCGCCGGGTTCGTCGTATGCGCGAAGACCTGCCCGGCGCCTCCGGTGGCGAGCACGACCGCATCGGCGGCCAGATGCTCGATCCGGCCATCGCGCAGGACGGTGATGCCCGTGACGCGCTCCTGGGGTCCAGGTTCGGATGCGGACTCCCCGCGCTCGCCGGACGTCTCGGCGACGAGGTCGAGGAGCATCGTGTGCTCGAGCACGCGCACTCGCCCGGTGCCCGCCTCGGCGCGCTGGGCAGTGCCCGACTCGGCGTGCTGGGCAGTGCCAGTCTCGGCGCGCAGGCGATCGCACAGGGCCGCACCGATCGCACGACCGGTCGCATCGCCGCCGGAGTGGAAGATGCGCCGATGGGAATGGGCCCCCTCCATCCCGCGGGACCAGGCGCCGGTCGGGTCCGTGTCGAACTCGACGCCCGCTTCGGCGAGGGAGACGATGGCTTCACCGCCGGCCTCACAGAGGACGCGCACCGCGGACTCATCGCAGTGGCCGGCCCCGGCGGCGAGGGTGTCGGCGATATGGGAGGCGACCGTGTCCTCTGTCCCGATGACCCCGGCGATCCCGCCCTGGGCCCAGGCGGTGTTCGACTCGCCGAGGCCGCCCTTGGTCACCAGCGTGATGGCATGACGACCGGCCAGCTGCAGCGCCGCGGTCAGCCCGGCGATGCCGGAGCCGATGATGATGACGTGTCCCACGGGCTCAGACCCGCGGCTTCGCGGCGAGCATGCGTGTCAGCGACTCGCGGGCGGGATCGGCCACAGAGTCATCGACCGAGATCTGATTGACGACCTCACCGTCGATGAGCGACTCGAGCACCCAGGCGATGTAGCCGGGGTGGATCCGGTACATCGTCGAACACGGGCAGATGACGGGATCGAGGCAGAAGATCGTGTGCTGCGGATGCTCGGCGGCCAGCCTCTGGACGAGGTTGATCTCCGTGCCGATGGCGAAGGTCGTCGGCTCATCCGCCTCGGCGATGGCCTTCGTGATGTATGCGGTCGAGCCGGACTCATCGGCGGCGGCCACGGTCTCGCGCGGGCACTCGGGGTGGACGATGACGCGGACGTTCGGATGTTCGGTCCGGGCCTTGTCGATCTGGGCGGGGGTGAAGCGCTTGTGCACGGAGCAGAAGCCCTGCCACAGGATGACGCGGGCGTCCTCGAGGTCATCGACGGTGTTGTTGCCCAGGGGTCGGGCCGGGTTCCACAGCGGCATCTCGTCGAGCCCGATGCCCATATTCACCGCTGTATTGCGGCCGAGGTGCTGGTCGGGGAAGAACAGGACCCGCTGACCGCGTTCGAACGCCCACTCGAGGACCATCTCGGCGTTGGACGAGGTGCACACGATGCCGCCGTTGCGGCCGCAGAAGCCCTTGACCGCGGCCGAGGAATTCATGTACGTGACAGGGATGACCGGCACCCGGCCGTCGGCATCGGGCTCGGTGCCGAAGACCTCGGCCAACTGCTCCCAGCAGTCCTCGACCTGGTCGATCGAGGCCATATCGGCCATCGAGCAGCCGGCGGCGAGGTTGGGCAGGATGACCGACTGGTTCGGCTTCGAGAGCAGATCGGCGGTCTCGGCCATGAAGTGCACGCCGCAGAAGACGATCGCCTCGGCCTCCGGGTGGTTCTGGGCGGCGCGGGCGAGCATGAACGAGTCGCCGATGTAATCGGCGTGCTCGACGACCTCGACGCGCTGGTAGTGATGTCCGAGCATGACCACCCGGTCGCCGAGGGTCTCCTTGGCGGCGCGGATCCGGGCATCGAGCTCCTCGGCCGAGGCCTGCTTGTACTCCTCGGGGATCTCGCCCTGACGCGGGGCTTCGGCCGGGATCGTGTCGGCCAGCGAGGCTCCGGGGCCGTAGCCGGGGCGGACATCGACGTCCCACGGGGCGTCGAGCAGCTCCGTCGAACACATGTCGTCCTTCGACCCGGTCTTCGAGATGTCCTTGAGTGTGAGTTCGATCGAAGCTGTTGTGGTCATCATCGTCCTTCGCGTCGGTGGGCGGCTTCCGGCGGTGCAGTTGCCCGCCGGGAGACGGCCGGAATACTTTGCGCAGAACTGAGCTAAATTGTTTGCGCAGATGTGAGCTTAATGGTCTCGGACTGCCGTTGACAACTCCGACCCCGGTCGAAGGGCCGATGGCGGAGTCGGTATGGGCGGGGGTGCGCGGGATGTTCTAGGCTGGAGTCTGGCTCGCAATCCGAGTCGATGCGCACTGCGGTGGGCGCCCGTGAAGGGATCAGCTGCTTCCGACCGGAGCACAGGTCCCGACCCGCCCGCACCTGCACCGACGACATCGAACCACCGAAGGATTCCCATGCCCGATGCGGCACATCTGAACCAGACAGCACCAGCGGACCCGACGTCGAGCTCGACGCCGAATACCGCCGAGGAGACGCCCCCGTACGGCGGACAGGCGACCGGCGCGGCGCCCGGCGGCGCGAAGGCTCATGCGGCCCCGCCTCGGCGGGTGCGCACCCTCGACCTCATCAAGGCCAAGGCCGAGGGCCGGCGCTGGGCGATGCTGACCAGCTACGACCAGTACACGGCCGCGCTGTTCGAGAAGGCCGGGGTCGAGGCCCTGCTCGTCGGCGATTCGGCGGCGAACAACGTCTACGGCCACGCCACGACCCTGCCGGTGACCGTGGACGAGCTCATCCCGCTGGCCCGCGCGGTCGCCTCGGCGACGTCACGGGCGCTCATCGTCGCGGACCTGCCCTTCGGCAGCTACGAGATCTCCGACGAACAGGCCGCGGCCACGGCCGTGCGGTTCATGAAGGAAGCCGGCGTCCACGCGGTCAAACTCGAGGGCGGGGCGCGGATGGCCTCCCGGATCAAGGCGATCACCTCGGCGGGAATCCCCGTCATGGCCCATATCGGCTTCACCCCGCAGGCCGAGCACAACCTCGGCGGGTACAAGGTCCAAGGCCGCGGTGAGGCCGGGGCCGCACTGCTCGACGATGCTCGGGCCGTCGCCGAGGCCGGTGCGTTCTCCGTGGTCATGGAGATGGTCCCCTCCGGCCTGGCCGGGCAGGTCACGTCCGAGCTGTCGATTCCGACCGTGGGCATCGGCGCGGGGGCCGAAACCGACGCTCAAGTCCTCGTCTGGCAGGACATGGCCGGGCTGACCACGGGCCGTCCTCCGCGCTTCGTCAAACGCTACGCCGATCTGCATTCCGTGCTCACCGAGGCCGTCGGGACCTATGTCGACGAGGTCAAGTCTGGGGTCTTCCCCGAACCGGAGCGGGGCTTCGACTGATGGAGGTCGGAGGCATCCAGGCGCTGCGTCGGTGGCGGGCGCGGCAGTCGGGACGAGTGGGCCTCGTGCCGACGATGGGCGCCCTGCACTCGGGACACCAGGCGCTCATGACCCGCGCCCGGGCCGAGTCCGATCTGGTCGTGACCTCGATCTTCGTCAATCCGCTGCAGTTCGGTGCCGATGAGGACTTCGTTCAGTACCCGCGCCCGATCGCGTCCGACCTGGCCAAGTGCGAAGAAGCCGGAGTCGACTTCGTCTTCGCACCGGCGCTGGGGGAGATGTACCCCTCGGCGCCCGAGGTCAGGGTCGTGGCCGGGCGGATGGGTGCGGTCTTCGAAGGTGAGGCCCGGCCCGGGCACTTCGACGGTGTGCTCACGGTCGTGGCCAAGCTGTTCAATCTGATCAAACCCGATGTCACGGTGTTCGGACTCAAGGACATCCAGCAGTTCTGCCTGGTCAAGCGCATGATCGCCGACCTCGACTTCGATATTGAGATCATCGGACTGCCGGTGGTGCGTGACGCCGATGGCCTGGCGATGTCGAGCCGCAACGAGTACCTCTCACCGTCGGATCGGGAGCGGGCCCTTGCGATTCCGCGGGCCCTCGATGCCGCCGCCGAGGTGGCCGCGGGAGGGGTCCGGGAAGGGGCCGCCTCGGGAGGGGCCGACTCGGGGGAGGCCGTCGTCGAGTCGGTTGCGGACGGCGTCCTGCCCGAGGCGATCGAGTCGGCTGCGCGTGCGGTGCTCGAGTCGGCGGCCGAGCGCGGGGAGCTGGACATCATCTACCTCAGCCTCGTCGATGCGTCGACCCTGCGGCCCTGTCCGGCCGACTTCCGGGGCTCGGCGCTGCTGCTCGTCTCCGCCACCGTCGGCGGCACCCACCTGATCGACAACCTGCCGCTGGAATTCTGAGATCCACCGGGCGGCAGGATCTCGCCCCGCCGGCCGAATTCCCCCGGTGACGGGGCGCCGACCGATCCCCGAACACACGGGGAACCGCCTTGGTATGGAATTGTGATGGGTATATTAACTTTCTGTTAGCCCCCTGAAATATTCGTATGCCAACGAATCCTCTATTTCTTGACAATTGTGGTTTCGGGAATTCGGCGGCAATTGCGAAACCCTTGTTCTGAATGTCCGCTGAGAATAGACTCCCAATCAGCAAAGCGAAAAAACGCCTTGTCAATTCGCTGTAGCCGAAGGAGAGAAGCGACATGCAAAGCCAAGACCTATGGTCGGTCCTGACGAAGGTCGGACTGGCAATCGTCATTCTCATTGTCACCTGGATCCTCGCCGCCATCGTCAAATGGGCGATCGGCAAACTCGTCACCAAGATTCCCGCTCTTCAGCGCGATGGCAGCAATGGACAGCAGATCGGAAAATCGGTCGGACAGATCGCCGGACTGATCATCTGGCTGCTCGGACTCATCGCTGTTCTCCAGCTCTTCGAACTCGATCAGGTCCTCACTCCGCTGCAGGGTCTGCTCGACGGAATCTTCGGATTCCTGCCCAACATCATCGGCGCCGGTTTCATCTTCTTCATCGGCTTCGTGTTCGCGAAGATCGCCAAGCAGCTCATCCAGACGGCCCTCGGGGCCGTGGACCTGACCAAGCTCACGGCGAAGTTCCGTTCGCTGGGCGATAAGGCCACCGGCGTCGTCGACGACTCGATGGGCGGCGGCCGGCCGCAGGCCGATGTCGCCGCACAGCAGACGGCCCAGGGCCAGCAGGGCATACCCCCGCAGCAGGCCCCGAACGCCGCTGCCGAGACGAATGCGAAGATCTCGAATCTCATCGGCAACCTCGTCTTCGGGATCATCATCATCGTGGTGGCGATCGCGGCACTGCAGGTGCTCGGGATCAAGGCGATCTCCGATCCTGCCCAGCAGATGCTGCAGATCTTCCTCAACGCGATCCCGCTCATCATCGCCGCCGGCATCCTGCTGGCCATCGGCTTCGTCATCGCGAAGTTCCTCGGCAATCTGCTCGAGCAGATCCTCGAGGGCATCGGCACCGACAAGGCCATCAACGAGATCGGCATCGTGCCCGAGGGCACGAGCGCCTCGAACGTGATCACGCGGATCGTCCAGGTCGCGATCATGATCTTCTTCGCGATCATGGCCACGCGGATGCTCGGCTTCCCCGAGATCACGAACATCCTCAACGAGATCCTCGACCTCGGCGGCAGCGTCCTGTTCGGAGCCGCGATCATCGCCGCCGGCTTCCTCATCGCCGCGCTCATCGGCAAGTTCATCACGAACAGCCTCGCGTCGAAGGTGCTGCGCTACTCGGCGATCGCACTGTTCATCGCCATGGGCCTGCGCTATATGGGGCTGGCCGACTCGATCATCAACCTCGCCTTCGGCGCGGTGGTCATCGGCGGTGCCGCGGCAGCGGCCCTGGCCTTCGGCCTCGGCGGTCGGGACGCGGCCGCGAGAATGCTCGGCAAGGTCGACCTCGACGAGGCCGCGGGTGCCGCGAACACCGGCGGCGACTCCGGTGCGACCGGCGGTGACGGCCCCGGTGCGACCGGCGGTGGTGTTAGCACCTCCGGTGCCTCGAACAGCGGCCCGGGTGCGACAGGCGGCCCGGACACGCCTGGCACGAACGGAGGGGCCGCCTCGGCGGGTGATCCTCAGAACTGACGCACTGAACCGCTCCGCGACCGGCACCTGAGACCGGGCGTGCCAAGGGGTGGGGGCGTCGGCAAGATCTCGACGCCCCCACCCTTAGTCCTCCCTTGCTCACGGGGATCGGACGTCTCGGTCCGAAGCGTGGGCGGGCGGTCACGCTCCGTTTGTGGTCAATGCACCGAGGAGATTCCGCCGATTTCGCGGATCCACCTCGGCGGATCGACCACAAACCGCGGATGAGAGGGGCGGGACTGAGCTCGGGATGCCATGCTTCAGACGCGGTCGCCTCAGATCGGGATCACGATGACGGCGATGCCGATGATCAGGAGGATGACCGCCGAGGCGGCTTCGATGAAGAAGTCGGCGCTGCGGTGGGCCATCGCGGAGGCCGCCAGGCTCGCCGTCAGCGCCAGGACGATCTGATAGGCCAGCAGCACTCCGAGGACGACGGCGATGAGCAGAGCGTAGTCGACGCCGGTCGGCGACGCCGGGACCAGCGTCGGCAGGATGGCCAGGAAGAACAGTCCGACCTTCGGGTTGCTCAGGGACGAGAGGATCCCGCGGCGGTAGGACACGATCGATCGCAAGTGGCCCCACGAGTTCGATTCCATGGCCGTGGCGATCTCACTGACCGGTCCTGCGACGACATCGCCGTTCGGTTCGGCAGCCGATGCCGACGACTGCGCCGATGCAGCCGCCCCCGATGCCGACGCGGCCGAGTGCGCCGATGCCGACTGCACCGATGCCGACGCGGCCGAGTGCGCCGATGCCGACTGCACCGATGCCGACGACTGCGCCGATGTAGCCGCCCCCGGCGCCGACGACTGCGCTGACGGCGTGGACGCTGACGGGCTGCGACGGAGCAGGACCGCCTGCCTGGCGGCGAGGACCCCGAGGAAGCACAGGTAGAGCCCGCCGACGATCTTGAGCACCTGCACCGCCGCCGGGTAGACGGTCAGCAGCGCGGAGACCCCCGTCAATGCGAGCACCATCCAGATGACGGTGCCGGTGGCCGTGCCGAGCGCATAGACCAACCCGGCCCTCCGCCGCAGTGAGGACAGGCGGATCGTGAGGATCGTCTCGGGCCCGGGCGTGACCGCAAGAGCGGCAGCGGCACCGGTGATGGTGAGGATCTCGGGACCGGTCACGGCTCTCCTTCGAAAGAATCGGGCGGGATGGGGCAGCTCCTCCATTCTGGACGCCGATACCGATCGGGAAAAGCAATGGATTGCGAATGATCATCAGGCACGGCCGAATGATGGCCATCGGCTAGGCTGAGCCCATGTGGGACCTCAACCGGCTCCGGGTCTGGCGCGCCGTCGTGGCCACCGGCTCCGTGGTCGCGGCCGCGAAGAACCTCAACTACACGCCGGCGACGATCAGTCAGCACATCACCACCTTGCAGAAGAGCGTCGGCGCACCCCTGTACCACCGGTCCGGGCGCGGCATCGAGATCACCGAGTTCGGCAAGCGCCTGGCCGAGGACTCCGGGGAGGTCTTCGCCTCCGTGGCCAAACTCGATGAACTCGTCGACAGCTTCAACACCGTCAGCCGGCCCCGCATGCGCATCGCCGCCTTCGCCTCCTTCAGCGCCCGCCTGCTGCCGGGCATCATCGAATCCGTGGCCGGTGACCATCCGAACCTGCGCTTCGACATCCAGCTGAACGAACCGGCGAGGAGCCGTCGCAGCCACTGCCTCATCGAGATCCGCAGCGAAGTCCCGCAGGACGGGGAGACCCACCTGCCGGAGATGACGCGAGTGGGCCTGTTCGACGACGAATACCGAGTCGTCGTCTCCGATCGCCACGAGTTCGCCGGACGTGAGTCCGTGCCGTTCAAGGACCTCGAGGACCAGCCGTGGGTCGACTACGACCTGTGGTCGGGTCCCACCAGCCGGGTCGTCGACCTCGCCTGCGCCGCGGCCGGTTTCGAACGCCGGAACTTCGCGGCCTCCGAGGACGACCATGCGGCTCTGGCGCTCGTGTCCTCCGATCTCGCGATCACCGTGCTGCCGCGGCTGTCGACGCTGCAGCTGCCGCCCGGGCTCGTCGCCGTGGCCCTCACCGATCCCGAGCCGGTCCGGCGCGTGGTCATGCACGTGCGTGAGCGAGACGCCCACCTGCCGCATGTGCGGGCCTTCGCCACCGCCGCCGAGGCGGTCGTCGCCGACTACCTCGCCCGCACCGCGGCCGTGTGACAGCAGTCTTCTGCCAGGGGAGACCAGCTCTTCTGCCAGGGGAGACCAGACGTTCCTCATAGTGGGCTGAGACCAGTGGAGAACGGTGGTGGGATAGGCTGTTGGGGTGAGTTCTGAAATCGAGATCGGCAAAGGCAAGCGCGGTCGTCGCGCCTATTCTCTCGACGATATCGCCATCGTCCCTGCTCGACGCACCCGCGACCCCGAAGACGTGTCCCTGAAGTGGCAGATCGACGCCTATCAGTTCGACCTGCCCTTCATCGGCGCGCCCATGGACTCGGCCATGTCGCCGGAGACCGTGATCGCCCTCGGCCGCTTCGGCGGACTCGGCGTGCTCGACCTCGAGGGGCTCTGGACCCGTTACGAGGATCCGACCCCGCTGCTGGCCGAGATCGCCCAACTGCCCTCGGAGATGGCCACCTCCCGGATGCAGGAGCTCTACTCCGCTCCCATCCAGGCCGAGCTCATCACCGCCCGCCTCGAGCAGATCCGAGAGGCCGGAGTCACCGTCGCCGGCGCCCTGACCCCGCAGCGGACCCAGGAGTTCTACAAGACCGTCGTCGATGCCGGTGTCGACATCTTCGTCATCCGCGGCACCACGGTCTCGGCCGAGCACGTCTCGACGCACACCGAACCGCTCAACCTCAAGCAGTTCATCTACGAACTCGATGTGCCCGTCATCGTCGGCGGCGCGGCCACCTACACCGCGGCCCTGCACCTCATGCGCACCGGCGCCGCCGGAGTCCTGGTCGGCTTCGGCGGGGGAGCGGCGGCCACGACGCGCAGAACCCTGGGCATCCACGCTCCGATGGCCACGGCCGTGGCCGATGTCCACGCCGCCCGCCGTGACTACATGGACGAATCCGGCGGTCGCTACGTCCACGTCATCGCCGATGGCGGACTGGGCACGAGCGGCGAGATCGTCAAGGCCTTCGGCGTCGGCGCCGACGCCGTCATGCTCGGCACCGCACTGGCTCGGGCGACCGAGGCCCCCGGTCGCGGGATGCACTGGGGCGCCGAGGCCCACCACCCGCAGCTGCCGCGCGGCCACCGAGTGGAACTGGGCACCGTCGGCAGCCTCGAGCAGGTGCTCTTCGGTCCCGGACGCACCGCGATCGGCGAACTCAACCTCGTCGGCGCCCTGCGTCGGGCCCTGGCCACGACCGGCTACCTCGACCTCAAGGAATTCCAACGCGTCGACGTCACTGTCTCGCCCTACCAGTCCGGCTCGGTGGTCTGATCTGTTCCGCTTGGCGCTGACCCCCAAGTGGTTGGGGTCCCTGCTGTTGGTGCTGGTGCTCGTGACCTGCTTCGTCGGTCTCTCCGCGTGGCAGGTCGACCGGGCGCAGCACAAGAACGACGTCGCGGAGTCCGCCAGCGTCGACGAGCTCAAGGACTTCAACGACGTCATGGACGCCCAGGCCCCGATGCCCGGGATCCTCGCCGATCAGCGGGTCAGCCTGAGCGGACACTGGCTGCCCGACGACCAGGTCGTCGTTCCCGGACGCGTCCAGGACGATGACTCGGGGTACTGGGTGGTCACGATGTTCGCCCCGGACGGGGCCCACCTCGGCGAGGGGGTCGAAGCGGCGAACGCGGATGAGAAGACGATCGCGATCCCCGTCGTCCGTGGTTTCACCACCGACGAGGAACTGGCCATGAACTCCCGCGCCGAGGAGGGCCAGGTCTCCCTCACCGCCCGGATCGGACCCATCGAGGGCCCGCAGCCGGGCAACGATCTGCCCGACGGGCAGGTGCGCACGGTCTCGACTTCGCAGCTGATCAACATGTTCCCCGATCTGCTCACCTACTCCGGGTTCCTCATCCCCGAGGAGGCCACGGGTGCGGCCGCCTCGGTCGGCACCGATGGGCTGGCCCAGGTCCCCACGACGACGACCCGCGACGAGGGCGGATTCGACCTGCAGTCGGCCGCGTACGCCGTCGAATGGCTGATCTTCGCGGCCATGGCCCTCTATATGTGGTTCCAGCTGCTGCGCGACGACTATATGCGCCGCCGCCTCGGCGAGGATTCCCAGGATTCGGAGAAGCCCGTCGAGTATGTTGTCGTCAAGGCGGCGGGCTCCTCGTCCATCGACCCCGAGGTGATGTCGGGCCTGACCGGACTGCCGGCCCACCGCCACGGTGGGAAGAAGCCGGCGAAGAAGAATCGCGCTGTCGGATCCGATGGCGGGGCCTCGACGGGAACCGGCGGTCGCCGGACAGACAGATCAGACACCGATAGCAGCACGACCGGAGGAAACTGAGCGTGAGTGAAGAACACGAGTCCTTGGACTCCCGCCCCGACTTCGATGAGTCAGATGTGTGGAGCGTCAAGCGCTTCACCTCGGCCCGCAATGCGCTGAAGTTCTACCGAGTGATGGCCTTCATCACCGGTACGATGCTGCTCATCCTCACGGCCGAGATGATCTACAAGTACCTCATCGCCGCGGATTCGGAGACCGCCTTGACCTTCGGCGACTTCAACCTCGCCGCGGCCATCGCCATCTGCCACGGCTGGTGCTACGTCGTCTACCTCATCGGCTGCTTCTGGCTCAACCAGCAGATGCGCTGGAGCCTCGGCCGCTACGTCATCCTCGCGCTGGCCGGCGTCGTGCCCGTGATGTCGTTCATCCTCGAACGCCGCATCCACCGTCAGGTCGACGCCGAACTCGAGGCCGCCGTCGTCGTCGCCCCCAAGAGCTGACGCGGCGAGCGCGGTTCCCGTCGCCGAGGCGGGGAATCGAACCGTCTTCGTGGCGGGGTGGGCGAGCGGTCCGTCGCCGAGGCGGAAGGGCGAACCGTCGCCGAGGCGGCGAAGCCCTGAATTCGGGAGGCACGCGGCCGATGCTTAGAATTGGATCATGACGCAAACCCAGAGCACGCAGGTGCCCCCTGTCCTCGTCGTCGATTTCGGCGCCCAGTACGCCCAGCTCATCGCCCGCCGCATCCGCGAGGCCGGCCTGTACTCGGAGATCATCGCCCACGACGCCCCGGCGTCCGAATTCGCGGCGAAGAACCCGCTGGCCATCGTGCTCTCCGGCGGACCCTCGAGCGTCAATGACGAGGCCGCACCGAACTTCGACACGAGCGTGTTCGACCTCGGTGTGCCGACTATGGGCATCTGCTACGGCTTCCAGCTGATGTCGGTCAGCCTCGGCGGTCGCGTGGCGAAGACGGACAAGCGCGAATACGGATCGACCCCGCTGTCGGTCACCGACACGGGCTCGCTGCTGGCCGAGACCCCGAGCGACTACAAGGTGTGGATGTCCCATGGGGACTCCGTCGCCGAGGCACCGGCCGGCTTCGACGTGCTCGCCTCCACCCCCGACACTCCCGTGGCCGCCTTCGAATGCCCGGCCAAGCGCTTCGCCGGCGTGCAGTGGCATCCCGAGGTCCTCCACTCCGAGCACGGGCAGAAGATCCTCGAGAACTTCCTGTACAACGTCGCCGGCCTCGAAGCCGATTGGACGAACGCCTCGGTCATCGACGAACAGGTCGAGCTCATCCGCGCCCGCGTGGGACAGAAGAAGGTCATCTGCGCCCTGTCCGGAGGCGTCGACTCCTCGGTGGCCGCCGCCCTTGTGCACAAGGCCATCGGCGACCAGCTCACCTGCGTCTTCGTCGACCACGGCCTGCTGCGTGAGAACGAACGGGCCCAGGTCGAGCAGGACTACGTCGCCTCGATCGGCGTCCGCCTGGTCACCGTGGACGCGCGGGAGCAGTTCCTGTCACAGCTGTCCGGCGTCACCGACCCGGAGGAGAAGCGCAAGCTCATCGGCCGCGAGTTCATCCGCACCTTCGAGACCGCCGCCGCCGACCTCGTGCTCGAGGCCCAGGACGAGGGCGAGGAGATCGCCTTCCTCGTCCAGGGCACCCTGTACCCCGATGTCGTCGAGTCCGGCGGCGGATCCGGGACGGCGAACATCAAGAGCCACCACAACGTCGGCGGCCTGCCCGATGACATCCAGTTCGAACTCATCGAACCGCTGCGCGCCCTGTTCAAGGACGAGGTCCGGGCCATCGGCCGCGAGCTCGGCGTGCCCGAGGCGATCGTGTCCCGTCAGCCCTTCCCCGGCCCCGGCCTGGGCATCCGCATCATCGGCGAGGTCACCGAGGAGCGTCTGAACATCCTCCGCCGCGCCGACGCCATCGCCCGCGCCGAGCTGACGAAGGCCGGCCTCGACGGGGAGATCTGGCAGTGCCCGGTCGTGCTCCTGGCCGATGTGCGCTCCGTGGGCGTCCAGGGCGACGGCCGCACCTACGGTCACCCCGTGGTGCTGCGCCCTGTCTCGAGCGAGGATGCGATGACCGCCGATTGGACGCGCATTCCCTATGACGTCCTCTCCACCATCTCCAACCGCATCACCAACGAGGTCGACGACATCAACCGGGTCGTCCTCGACGTGACCTCGAAGCCGCCGGGAACCATCGAATGGGAGTGATCGTCGGCCCGTGAGGCCCACGGGCAGTGCCGAGGCGACCGCCGGATGCCCCCGAATTCAGTTCCTGAACAGTGTTCAGCTACAGTGGTGGGGTACCCGGGGTCGCCTCGGGTGCATCCGGAATCGGACCGGATGGATCACGAACTATGGAGTACTCATGACTCAGGCACACAGCACCGCCTCGGCGGGTCTCACCCGTCCCCGCTCCGCCGGTCGCGCCGGCGATATCGCCCTCATCGCGGTCTTCGCCGCCATGCTCGCAGCCTTCGCGATGATGCCACCGGTCCCCGTCGGCCCCGCGGGTGTGCCGATCACTCTCCAGACCTTCGCGATCGCCCTGTGCGGAATGGTGCTCGGGCCGTGGCGGGGCGCCGGGGCGACCCTGCTCTACGTGCTCCTCGGTCTGCTCGGACTGCCGATCTTCTCCGGTATGAACGGCGGCATCGGCGTGCTCGCCGGACCGAGCGCCGGTTACATCCTCTCGTTCACCCTCTACGCCATGGCCGCGGGATTCATCGCCCGCTGGGCCGTGCGCCGCTTCGGAGGGCTGAAGCTCGGGGCGGCCCTGTTCCTCGGCGGATTCGCCGGCAGCCTGGTGCTCAACCACCCGCTGGGAATCCTCGGCATGTCGATCAACGCCGATCTGCCGCTGGGCGTCGCCGCCGTCGCCGACCTCGCCTACTGGCCCGGCGACATCATCAAGAACATCCTCGCCGCCTCGGTCGCGGTCCTCATCCACCGGGCGTTTCCCGATGTCCTCCGCCGCCGCGGAGTCAGCGTGGAGACCGTGAAGTGATGCGTGAGATCCGACTGAGCGACGTCGGCGTCGGCGTCGTCGACGACGGTCCCGACGGTGACGTCGTCCGGCCGATCCTCCAGGACATCAGCTTCACGCTGAGCGAGGACATCGTCGCCGTCATCGGCGCCAACGGCTCGGGCAAATCGACGCTTCTGCAGCTGTTCAACGGCCTGGTCACAGCGAATGCGGGACAGGTCCTCGTCGACGGATTCGACCCTGCCCGGCAGCCGGCGAAGGTGCGGTCACGGGTCGGGTTCGTCTTCACCGACCCCGCCGCGCAGCTGGTCATGCCGACCCCGATCGAGGACATCGAACTGTCCCTGCGCAAATCCGTGCCGAAGGCCGAGCGCAGAACCGTGGCACTGGCCGTCCTCGAGGAGCTCGGCATCGCCGATCTGGCCGAACGCAGCGTCTACGAACTCTCCGGCGGCCAGCGTCAGCTCGTGGCTCTGGCCGCGGTGCTCGCCGTCGACCCGCAGATCCTCGTCCTCGACGAACCGACCACGCTGCTCGACCTGCGCAACCGGGAACGGCTGCGCGTGCACCTGCGCCAGCTCGTGGACCGGCGCGGGGTGCGCATCATCCTCACCACCCATGACCTCGAGTTCGCCCATCTGGCCCAGCGGGCGCTCGTCGTCGAAGGCGGACGCATCGTCTGCGATGCCACCCCCGCCGAGGCGGTGGAGAACTACCGAGACCTCATCATGAGCGATACGCAATGAGCGGGCATTCCCACGGTTCCGATGAAAGCGCGGGCATCGGCGGGGCCGCTGGTCACGAAGTCGGCAGGGCCGCTGGCAGCCTCGGAGGCCCCGCCTCGTCGCCGTGGCGGACGAACGCCGGGATCAAACCGCGCCCGCAGCTCTTCGGCAAGGTCGCGCCCACCCGCGGATGGCTGCACTCGGTCCCGACCGGGGTGAAGCTCGCACTCATTGCGGCGATCGGCATCGTCGCGCTCATCTTCCGCGATCCCGTGATCAACTGGTCGATGTTCGTCGTCCTCCTCGTCATCGGTTTCACGGCCCGGCTGCGGCTCTCGTACTTCCTGCGCACGTGGCTCTATGTCGCCGTGCTGGTGGCCATCGTCATGACGCTGCAGTTCTTCTTCGGCTCCCTGCAGGCAGGACTGGCGGTCGGCGGCACCGTGTTCGCCTGCGTGCAGGCTGCGCTGCTGCTGACTCTGACGTCCACGGTCGCGCAGCTGCTCGACACCTTCACTGTGCTGGTGAGCCCGCTGCGCTTCTTCGGGGTCAGCACCGAGGCGATCGCCCTGACTGCGAGCCTCATGGTGCGCGCGATCTCGCACATCTCGGGACTGCTGGGGGAGGCCGAGCGGGCTGCCCGCGCCCGTGGTCTCGACTCGAGCATCAAGGCCCGGGTGGTGCCGGCGATCCTGCGCTCGGTGAAGTACGCGCAGGATACGGGGCGGGCACTTGAGGCCCGCGGCATCGTGGACTGAACTGTCGCGAGAGTGGCCGACGGGGCCTATTGTCAAGCCCACGTATCTGAAAATCAGAGACCTCTCTCTACCAGGATCCACACTCCCCGGTTAAGAAGCGACCGATCGTGCGGCTCGCCGTCTGACATAAAGGACAACCCCGATGAGCAGCAAGGCTGCCCCAATTACCAGCGATACGGTGTCCGCGATCAGAAGGGTTTGCTGAGTATCCGACCAGCCGGCCTCCTTTGAGCTCACGTCACAGTGCACGGTCGGGGGAAGGGACGACACCTCGTATCCGAACCCGACTTCTTGAGGAACATCAGACGGAATCTCCGGGCACCACTCGGGTTCAACGGAGCCGCGTTTTCTCAGTGAGTACCCCAAAGCCCACGTGTGAATGAGGGAGATCAACACCAGAACTATCCCCGCCAACCACAGGTAAAGTGGCCCGGTCCACCGGCCCTGCTTGATCATCATCGTGGCAAACCAGCCGGCCTCTTGATCGCATTAGCGGACCAACTGAAGTAGGTTGGCGTCTTCCACTTCCTGTTCTTGTTCAAGAGGAGCATGTCTGAGTCCCCACCCATCTTGGCCTCGGGCCACTTCCCGACAAGTCCCATGCAGTCAGTTTCTGCCTTGTCCTCCGCCTCACAGTTATACGCAACAAAGCTGGACGCCGCGGAGATATGGCTCCACGCTTCATTCCCCTTAGCCTTGATCCACCGATCGGTATGGGAGCCGTGGTGTGAATCCGGTTCCCGCAAAATGTCGACAAATGGGCAGGGAACATCGTCCCGGTCTCTCACCAGTCTGATTCCACTTTTCAGTTCCCGTAGGCCTCCTCCCCGGGCCCCGGTCTTCACGCCCGCTCGGGCTGATCGGTCATGTCAACGCACGTTGGGGAGGGCTCAACGCGGCCTGCCACAAACGAGCGAATTCCTCGGCCCATGGCCAGTCTCTGGGCAGATTCAGGATCAATCTCCTCGCTCGGTGGGCAATCCGGGCCGGGACGAGGATGATACGCGTCCTCAGTGTTTGTGCACGCGCCTTGCTCATTCGGCCACCCATGAGCCCAGCAGCTGCCCGCAGTAGGTTATGAGTCATCGCCGCGATCGTCACCCACGCTGCGTTGGCATCGAAGGCCCCTGAGGGCATATGCGCCAGTGCACCGTTTTTCAATTCCGCATTGATCTGCTCGATGATTGCGTGCTTCCGGTGGATCTGGTCCGCCAGAACAGTGTCGAAGCGCTCCTGATCGAGGGTGGTGAAGAAGGCGTGGTATCGGTACAAGTCGAATAACGGGTCCTGCCCGGCAGACCGCTTCTTCTCGTTGAGCTCGGGGACTCGTCGCACGATCAACCGGCCTGGCACCTGCAGAGCCTTCTTCTTCGACGTGAACGCGGTAAAGGCGACTTCAGCGACTTCAGCCTTGCTGATCCACGTTTTGGTCTCTTCGTCGAAGATCGCTTCCGGGTACTGGATGCCGGTCCACGCATCATCGTCGATGGTGGAGATCGCTGTTTTGACCTTCTTGTCCATACGCACCGTCACCGACACCTCGGCCCCAGCACCGCGGGCGGCTTTGGTCATTGTCGACGAGTAGTAGGCGGAATCAGCACGCACCAGCACCGGGGCCTGACCGGAATTGATGCGTCGAGTGGTGGCCAGGGCGTCAGAGACGAACTTGTCGGCACCCCGAGCTGATGAGGTAGAGCCCTTCCGGAGACGCTGACCGACGATGACCTGACTGGAGGTGCTTGTCGATGCAGTCGCCAAGAGCGCGTTGAGTCCCCGACTGCCTTGATACCCGAATCCGGCTCCTTGTTTCCTTGCGGAATGGACGTCGATGACGGTGTCGTCGACGTCAACGAAGACCATTGACGACTGCGGTGTTGTCGGACTGGTGGCCAGCAGGCGTATGTGCTGGTCGAAGCCGGTCAGAAGACGGGCGCTGATGGCATCGAGCTGTCTGACGTGGCCGAAGGAGAACGAGCGCAGAAACGATCCCAAAGTCGATGGGGCGTAGACACGGTCGAAGAGTCTGTTCATGCCGCCGTGGCGCAGGATGTTCATATCATCGATCGAATCGGCGCCGGCGGCCATGCCCGCGATCAGGGTGGACAGTTTCGCGCCCGGGTTCGCGCCCTTATCGGCTCCGGTCGTCGTCACGGTCAAACGCTGCTCGGCGAGGTCGAGCAGGCCTGCCTGGTGGGCCAGACGCATGATCGGGACCAGGCCGGTAGGACTGACGAGGTTCGTGTCGTTGAAGGAGTAGGACGCTGCCGTGGGTGTGTGATTGAATAGCACCTGAGAGGTGCCCCTTTCTTGAACGGGAATGTTGACGTTAGACATCATCATTTTCCCAGTTCAGGAGGGGCATTTCCATTTCACACGCGGCTTTGAACAGCTACCCGCATCGGTGGATCAAGGCTTAGGGACCGCCATGGTAACGGTTAGGCTTTGGTGAATTTTCGTATCGAGAACAGTTTCATCCCAGCGAGGCAACGTTTTCGGCTTGTCAAACCCTACACCGATACCACCTTGGCTGCACGGATCGCTCCAGTGGTTGTTATCCAGGTACGGTTCCAGCTTTGCTTCGGCAGATGAGTTCTTCTTGTTGTTGAACAGGTAGGCGATTGTGGTCCCGTGCAGGCCAGCATCTGCCCAGAACTTCTCGTCTGTTCCCTTAGGGCACGCCGGCCGTTGAATGGTATCGGAGAGCTTGTAGTTGTGCTGGTATAGCTCGACTTCCAGACCCCAATCGTCGGGGGCGTTTTTGATGTCACTCTTGTCCATCCACTGGATGTCGTAGGTTACTTTTCTCCTACCGTTCACATCATCGTCTGTCCGGAAGGCAACGTTATTGGGGTGAGCATTAGTCTCAGCGGGCACGCCATCGGCTTGGGGCTTAACCTTGATCCACCGATCGGTATGGGAGCCGTGGTGTGAATCCGGTTCCCGCAAAATGTCGACAAATGGGCAGGGAACATCGTCCCGGTCTCTCACCAGTCTGATTCCACTTTTCAGTTCCCGTAGGCCTCCTCCCCGGGCCCCGGTCTTCACGCCCGCTCGGGCTGATCGGTCATGTCAACGCACGTTGGGGAGGGCTCAACGCGGCCTGCCACAAACGAGCGAATTCCTCGGCCCATGGCCAGTCTCTGGGCAGATTCAGGATCAATCTCCTCGCTCGGTGGGCAATCCGGGCCGGGACGAGGATGATACGCGTCCTCAGTGTTTGTGCACGCGCCTTGCTCATTCGGCCACCCATGAGCCCAGCAGCTGCCCGCAGTAGGTTATGAGTCATCGCCGCGATCGTCACCCACGCTGCGTTGGCATCGAAGGCCCCTGAGGGCATATGCGCCAGTGCACCGTTTTTCAATTCCGCATTGATCTGCTCGATGATTGCGTGCTTCCGGTGGATCTGGTCCGCCAGAACAGTGTCGAAGCGCTCCTGATCGAGGGTGGTGAAGAAGGCGTGGTATCGGTACAAGTCGAATAACGGGTCCTGCCCGGCAGACCGCTTCTTCTCGTTGAGCTCGGGGACTCGTCGCACGATCAACCGGCCTGGCACCTGCAGAGCCTTCTTCTTCGACGTGAACGCGGTAAAGGCGACTTCAGCGACTTCAGCCTTGCTGATCCACGTTTTGGTCTCTTCGTCGAAGATCGCTTCCGGGTACTGGATGCCGGTCCACGCATCATCGTCGATGGTGGAGATCGCTGTTTTGACCTTCTTGTCCATACGCACCGTCACCGACACCTCGGCCCCAGCACCGCGGGCGGCTTTGGTCATTGTCGACGAGTAGTAGGCGGAATCAGCACGCACCAGCACCGGGGCCTGACCGGAATTGATGCGTCGAGTGGTGGCCAGGGCGTCAGAGACGAACTTGTCGGCACCCCGAGCTGATGAGGTAGAGCCCTTCCGGAGACGCTGACCGACGATGACCTGACTGGAGGTGCTTGTCGATGCAGTCGCCAAGAGCGCGTTGAGTCCCCGACTGCCTTGATACCCGAATCCGGCTCCTTGTTTCCTTGCGGAATGGACGTCGATGACGGTGTCGTCGACGTCAACGAAGACCATTGACGACTGCGGTGTTGTCGGACTGGTGGCCAGCAGGCGTATGTGCTGGTCGAAGCCGGTCAGAAGACGGGCGCTGATGGCATCGAGCTGTCTGACGTGGCCGAAGGAGAACGAGCGCAGAAACGATCCCAAAGTCGATGGGGCGTAGACACGGTCGAAGAGTCTGTTCATGCCGCCGTGGCGCAGGATGTTCATATCATCGATCGAATCGGCGCCGGCGGCCATGCCCGCGATCAGGGTGGACAGTTTCGCGCCCGGGTTCGCGCCCTTATCGGCTCCGGTCGTCGTCACGGTCAAACGCTGCTCGGCGAGGTCGAGCAGGCCTGCCTGGTGGGCCAGACGCATGATCGGGACCAGGCCGGTAGGACTGACGAGGTTCGTGTCGTTGAAGGAGTAGGACGCTGCCGTGGGTGTGTGATTGAATAGCACCTGAGAGGTGCCCCTTTCTTGAACGGGAATGTTGACGTTAGACATCATCATTTTCCCAGTTCAGGAGGGGCATTTCCATTTCACACGCGGCTTTGAACAGCTACCCGCATCGGTGGATCAAGGCTTAAGGTTGTGTGACCGCGCAGCACCTTTAGAGTCCTCGACCCCGTCTCGGATCTGCGAAATGTCATCACTGGTGGGTTTGGTTTCGTCTAGGCCGGCGAAGGCTTTCTGCACTTGGTCGCGATTCGTGGTGGCAGAGTTGTGAGCAGACGCGGACGGGGAGTTCTTCGTCTTCTGGCCATCCTTCTTCGGCGGGTAGATGACCTCAAGCGAGCTGACGACTGCACTGGTTCCCGTCAGGTTCTTAATCTGAGACTGGAGTGACTCAGCGTTCTTCGACGCGCTGAGGCTGGGGTCGTACTGGTAGAGCCCGCCGCCGTTTCCTACGAGAAGTTCCGCGGACAGAATGTGAATCTCACGCTTGTCTGCTTCCTTGAGCGTTTCAGCCACATCAACGCTATGGTCCAGTTCGATCTTCTCTGTTTCGACGCTCTGGGGTCGGGCTGGGTAGTACTGAGCTATATCGTTCGTGTCCGCCTGGGCTGGCGACGCCACTAGTGAACCTGACCCCAGGAGAACCGCAAGTGCGCTGCCCGTAGCTAAACCTTGATCCACCGATGCAAGTAGCTGGATCAAGCCGCGTATGAAATGGAAATGCCCCCTCTGAACTGGGAAAATGGTGATGTTCAAAGTCAACCAATCCCGCCCAGAAAGGGGCACCTCTCAGGTGCTATTCAATCACACCCCCACGGCTGTGTCCCACTCCTTCGACGATAGGAATCTCACCGCCGCCACCGGGCTGGTCCCGATCATGACACTGGCCCAGAACGCCGGCCTGCCAGACCTCGCCGAAGACCGTCTGACCGTGACGACGACCGGGGCTGACAAGGGCGCGAACCCGGCCCCGAAACTGGCCACTCTCATCGCGGGAATGGCTGCCGGGGCCGACTCGATCGATGACATGAACATCCTCCGCCACGGCGGCATGAAACACCTTTTCGACCGCGTCTACGCTCCCTCGACCCTGGGGTCGTTCCTGCGTTCGTTCGCCTTCGGCCACGTCCGGCAACTCGATGCGATCTCCTCCCGTTTTCTGACTAACCTCAACGCGCACACACCGCTGCTGCCCACGAACCAGGACAGTGCACAGGCGTCAATGATCTTCGTCGATGTCGACGACACCGTCATCGACGTCCATTCCGCGAAAAAGCAGGGAGCCGGGTTCGGCTACCAAGGCAGTCGTGGACTCAACGCACTGTTAGCGACCGCGTCGACGCGCGACTCCAGCCAGATCATTGTCGGCCAGCGTCTGCGCAAGGGCTCAACCTCCTCAGCCCGGGGTGCTGACAAATTCGTCTCTGACGCCCTGGCCACCACAACCCGAATCGACTCTGGCACTTCGGTGTTGGTGCGCGCTGATTCGGCATACTACTCATCAGGCGTAGTCAAAGCCGCCCAAGACGGCGGGGCGGATGTGTCGATCACGGTGCGGATGGACAAAAGAGTCAAAGCAGCGATCGGGGCGATCCGCGACGACGCATGGACGGGCATCGAATACCCTGAAGCGATCTACGACGAGGAGACCGGGGCATGGATTTCGAAGGCCGAAGTCGCTGAGGTCCCGTTCACCGCGTTCACCTCGAAGAAAAAGGCACTGCAAACGACGGGGCGTTTGGTGGTCCGCCGTATCCCTGAACTCAACGAAACTAAACGCATGAGTGGGCAAGACCCATTGTTTGACTTGTTCCGGTATCACGCGTTCTTCACCACCGTCGACCGGACTCGTTTCGACACTGTTGCTGCTGATCACACGCATCGCAAGCACGCGATCATCGAACAGATCAATGCGGAGCTGAAGAACGGTGCTCTGGCGCATATGCCCTCCGGGGTGTTCAACGCCAACGCCGCGTGGGTGACGATAGCGGCGATCACTCACAACCTGCTACGGGCTGTTGCCGGACTCATCGGTGGACGGATGAGCAAAGTCCGCGCTCCGACGCTGCGGACACGGATCATCAGCATTCCGGCTCGGATAGCTCATCGGGCCAGGAAACTGATTATGCATCTGCCCTCGAAGTGGCCGTGGGCAGATGAATTCTCACGACTCTGGCAAGCAGCGTTGAGCCCACCAAGGACAGCATTGTCCTGACCGATTCGCTCTTGCTTCGAGCACGATGCCGCGGGGTCTGGAGGAGACCTTCGGAAACTTTTGTGGAAGAGACTGGTGAGAGACCGGGGCAATGTCTCCTGCCCGCTCACCGATTCCGCGCTCGAATCCGAGCGAGCCCCTGAGGCTACCCTCGAATAGTGGACACCCAAGTTAGCGGGATTCGCAGTCCTGCTGGAAGGATGTTCAATATGTCAGATCAGAAGCGCCAGCGGCGCTCTTACACCCCGGAGTATCGGATCGAGGCGGCGAATCTCGTCATCGACACCGGCAGGTCCATCGCCGCGGTGGCCAAGGAAATCGGAGTCGGTGAACAGACCCTGGGCACCTGGGTCAAAGCCGAGAAGCACCGACGCCGCGGCGACGGTGAGCCCACGGGCCCGTTGAACGAGGGCGAACGGGCTGAACTGGCACGGTTGAGGCGGGAGAACTTCGATCTGAAACAGGACAACGAGTTTTTGGGAAAAGCAGCCGCCTTCTTCGCGTCGAAGCCTCGAAACAAGAGAAATTCGAACTGATGGATTCGGAGAAGGCTCACTACGCGATTCGCCGGATGGCCAGGCTCCTCGAGGTGACGAAATCTGGGTACTACGCATGGAAGAAGCGTCGGCAGACCGGACCATCGAAACGTGCCAGAGCGCAACGGAGCCTGGATGGGCACGTCGCAGAGATCCACGCGGACTCTGATGGCGTCTACGGGGCACCACGGGTGGCAGCGCAACTGGCTCGACAAGGCGTGAGCGTGGACGAGAAGACGGTCGCGGCCTCGTTGCGCAGGCAGGGCCTTGAAGGCATCAGCCCGCGCCGGTTCAAACCGGTGACGACTCTGCCGGGGGTGGCGACTCATCACATTCCGGACCTCGTGAAACGGGTCTGGGACCGAGGTGAGTTGGATGCTGTGTGGATCAGCGATATTACGTATCTGCGCACCTGGGAGGGGTTCGTGTACTTATGTGTGATCCGCGATGGGTGCTCACGTCGAGTGCTTGGTTGGGCGATGGATGCCAGGCAGGATTCTGACCTCGTGGAACGGGCGTTGAGGATGGCTCATACGTTGCGAGAGCTGGTTCCAGCTGACGTCATTTTTCATGCCGACAAAGGAGCGCAGTACACGTCGTCGCAGTTGCATCAGGCGTCTGTCGAGTTGGGTTTGACGCAGTCGGTGGGCCGGACTGGAGTGTGTTGGGATAACGCGATGTCGGAGTCGTTCTGGTCGTCGTTGAAAACGGAGTTCTTCGAGCGGCGAGTCTGGCAGACCCGGGCCGAGGCAATGCGGGAAGTCGCTCGTTGGATCGAGGTGGTCTATAACCGGCGGAGGTTGCATTCGGCGTTGGGGATGGTTCCGCCGGTGGAGTTCGAGGAGAAGTTCTGGGCCGAGCAGAGTGCTGGTCGGGTTCAGGAGGAAGCGTCGACGCAGGCTGCGTGACGTGGTTCACGTGTCCACGACTTGCGGGGAGCCCCACCCCTGGCATCAAGCAGATCGGTGGATCAAGGCTAAAGCGCCGGTCAACACATTCCGTGTAGACGGGAGGATTGTTCGTTTTTCAGTTTCCATAGCACCTTTTAATGCGACAGGCCCTGTTGGTATAATGAGGCTACCCTCGAATAGTGGACACCCAAGTTAGCGGGATTCGCAGTCCTGCTGGAAGGATGTTCAATATGTCAGATCAGAAGCGCCAGCGGCGCTCTTACACCCCGGAGTATCGGATCGAGGCGGCGAATCTCGTCATCGACACCGGCAGGTCCATCGCCGCGGTGGCCAAGGAAATCGGAGTCGGTGAACAGACCCTGGGCACCTGGGTCAAAGCCGAGAAGCACCGACGCCGCGGCGACGGTGAGCCCACGGGCCCGTTGAACGAGGGCGAACGGGCTGAACTGGCACGGTTGAGGCGGGAGAACTTCGATCTGAAACAGGACAACGAGTTTTTGGGAAAAGCAGCCGCCTTCTTCGCGTCGAAGCCTCGAAACAAGAGAAATTCGAACTGATGGATTCGGAGAAGGCTCACTACGCGATTCGCCGGATGGCCAGGCTCCTCGAGGTGACGAAATCTGGGTACTACGCATGGAAGAAGCGTCGGCAGACCGGACCATCGAAACGTGCCAGAGCGCAACGGAGCCTGGATGGGCACGTCGCAGAGATCCACGCGGACTCTGATGGCGTCTACGGGGCACCACGGGTGGCAGCGCAACTGGCTCGACAAGGCGTGAGCGTGGACGAGAAGACGGTCGCGGCCTCGTTGCGCAGGCAGGGCCTTGAAGGCATCAGCCCGCGCCGGTTCAAACCGGTGACGACTCTGCCGGGGGTGGCGACTCATCACATTCCGGACCTCGTGAAACGGGTCTGGGACCGAGGTGAGTTGGATGCTGTGTGGATCAGCGATATTACGTATCTGCGCACCTGGGAGGGGTTCGTGTACTTATGTGTGATCCGCGATGGGTGCTCACGTCGAGTGCTTGGTTGGGCGATGGATGCCAGGCAGGATTCTGACCTCGTGGAACGGGCGTTGAGGATGGCTCATACGTTGCGAGAGCTGGTTCCAGCTGACGTCATTTTTCATGCCGACAAAGGAGCGCAGTACACGTCGTCGCAGTTGCATCAGGCGTCTGTCGAGTTGGGTTTGACGCAGTCGGTGGGCCGGACTGGAGTGTGTTGGGATAACGCGATGTCGGAGTCGTTCTGGTCGTCGTTGAAAACGGAGTTCTTCGAGCGGCGAGTCTGGCAGACCCGGGCCGAGGCAATGCGGGAAGTCGCTCGTTGGATCGAGGTGGTCTATAACCGGCGGAGGTTGCATTCGGCGTTGGGGATGGTTCCGCCGGTGGAGTTCGAGGAGAAGTTCTGGGCCGAGCAGAGTGCTGGTCGGGTTCAGGAGGAAGCGTCGACGCAGGCTGCGTGACGTGGTTCACGTGTCCACGACTTGCGGGGAGCCCCAATAAGACGTCGAGTTCTGGGACCCGAATCTACCGCTGTTTTGGCTACGTCACATGACGACAAAACGAACAGTCGGTGTACTCGATACGTTCCAACGTCTGCACCAAGGCCGGCAAGAAGTAGAGGACGTTCGTTAGTCGACCCTCTGGGCAGTTCTGTCGAGTCGTCGGCACGCGTGTTCTGCTTCAGTTCGGGACGTTTCGGATCCAACGCGAAGACAGCGCCGGGAAAGGTCATGAGTGTAGTCAATCCGTGTATCTGAATGCGTTCCCCTCACTTGGTCAGCCCCCGGCAACTGCCGCTGTGGCACACTCCACGCCATCCACGCAGCTGCAGCAGGCACGCTCAGCTTCCAGATCGACGACCGGCTGCACACGGTCCCGGTTGGGGCGCGTATCGACGTTCTCGACACCGTGGAGATGCGGGACTCGATCTGCGGAATCGGGTGCATCTACACAACCTCGTGGCCACGCGCGGCGTGCGCATCATCCTCACCACGCACGACCTCGAGTTCGCCCGGATCGCCGAGCGCGCCCTCGTCGGCGAGGACAGGCGCATCGCCTGTGATGCCGCCTCCGCCGAGGCGGTCGAGACCTACCGCAGGATGATCATGAGCGATACGCCATGAGCGGGCAATCCCACGGTTCCGACGAAAGCGCGGGCGTCGGTGGGGCGACCGTCTACGAAGCCGGTGGCGCCGGCAGCGTCGGAGGCCCCGCCTCGGCGACGTGGCGGAGGAACGCCGGTATCAGACCGCGCCCGCAGCTCTTCGGCAAGGTCGCGCCCACCCGCGGATGGCTGCATGTGGTGCCGACTGGAGTGAAGCTGGGTTTCACGCCATCGTCATGACCCTGCAGTTCTTCTTCGGCTCCCTGCAGGCAGGACTGGCCGTCGGCGGGACCGTGTTCGCCTGCGTGCAGGCGGCGCTGCTGCTGACGCTGACGACGACGGTCGCGCAGCTGCTCGACACCTTCACCGTGCTGGTGAGCCCGCTGCGCTTCTTCGGGGTCAGCACCGAGGCGATCGCCCTGACTGCGAGCCTCATGGTGCGCGCGATCTCGCACATCTCGGGGCTGCTGGGGGAGGCCGAGCGAGCTGCCCGCGCCCGTGGTCTCGACTCGAGCATCAAGGCCCGGGTGGTGCCGGCGATCCTGCGCTCGGTGAAGTACGCGCAGGATACGGGGCGTGCCCTTGACGCCCGCGGCATCGTGGACTGAGGACATTCACGCAGTCCGCCGCGTCCGTTCTCGTTGAACATTGCCTGATGAGCAGCAGTTCCGTCCCGTGTCATAGGCGACCCGTAGAGTGCTGGCACGTCATCGGATCAGAGCAATGTTGCTGGATGACAGCCCGGATGAAAGCGGAGACATGTCGAGCCCAAGCCTACGGTCGCCTGTACTGGAGAGGTTCTACCTCGCCGCGTCCCCGAAC
This sequence comes from Brevibacterium sp. SMBL_HHYL_HB1, assembly GCF_018208375.1. Lineage (NCBI taxonomy): Bacteria > Bacillati > Actinomycetota > Actinomycetes > Micrococcales > Brevibacteriaceae > Brevibacterium > Brevibacterium sp. SMBL_HHYL_HB1. Next base: position 520,239 of record NZ_CP062936.1, read on the forward strand.
CCGATCGCGTTCGTCGACGAGTCGATGCGGCAGGCAACAGGTGTAGGGGAGGGCCGAGCAAGTGAGGAGATGTCGTTCTATCAGATGGCCGCTGTCATCTTCTCTCACGCTTGCTTGGATGCCATTCGCGAGCAGCTGGTAGATGTCGCCGACGGCACCTATTGGCATACGAACAAGAAGTTCCGCGGAACTCTCGCCGACCGCGGTGACATCGTGGAAATGGTCGAAGCGATCACTCAGGCATCAGAGTGGAACGTGATTGCTGTGAAGCTGCCGTTGGCGGGCAGCTCTCAGGTCGATATTGCTCGGGCCAGGGCCCTGTGTCTGGATCGGCTCGTCCGTCACCTTACGAGCGGTTCCGGGGATGAAGCCGTGCGTGGCATCGTCGCGGACAACAACAAGGACACGGCATTGAACAAGCTCGATCACCAGGTGCTGGAGAAGCTGAGGGGCACCGGCGTGATCAGCCGGCAGGTGGGATTCGCTCACGGTCGGATGGGGGACGAACCGCTGCTGTGGTCGGCGGACGCGGTGTCGTGGGCGGTTCAGCGCAACATCGCGCGAGATGACGGGAGGTTCATCCTCCCTGCCCTGAGGGAGGGCAGACTGACGGTGATCGATGCCGTCGACGGAATGCCTTTGAATATGAAGCACCCCCTGGGTGCTTCCGCATTCGCCAGGGGGCCGTCTTCCCAAAGGCCGGGATTATCCGGTAGCCCGGGGCATGACGTTGCTTCACCATCAACGGTACCAGCGCGGTTTCCGGTCGACAATGGAGAGTTGTTTGCGCCCGGGCAGTCGGTGACCCGTGATCTCCTGCGCCAGATTCGTGCTCGGAGGGAGGCGGCTCGGTACGGGTGGGTGAGGAGAAGCAGTCCGTGAATATGAAGCACCCCCTGGGTGCTTCCGCAAAAACCAGGGGGCCGTCCGCTCTGGGGCCGGGATTATCCGGTAGCCGGGAGTACGACGTTGCTTCACTTTCATGGTATCAGCGTAGATCGCAGCCGACAATGAACTGCATTTCCCAGTGGTCTTGATATGAGACACTCCGGCGCGTGGACTGCGATGTTCATTCGGTTTCAGGGGGCATTGAGCCCTAACCCAGCGGACCATACGGAGCAAGGAGTAGCCTCGGCAGAAGAGGGGCCGAGCACCCTCGCAAACCAAAGGAGACATGATGACTGACGCCGATCGAACCGTCCTGTTGGCCATGGATTTCCAGAATGGCATCGCCGGCGACGAGGCCTTCGCCGCAACCGGAGTCCTCGAGCGCGCACGCGATGCCGTGGCCACGGCCCGCGAGCACGACATCCCCGTGGTGTGGGTCCGGGTGGCCCTGCGCGAGGGGCAGCCGGAGCTGGCGGCGACTGCCTCCTTCGCTCGCATCGCCGCCCACGGCGACGTCGACGAAACCCACGCCTCGACGAGCATCCACGAGACCCTCGGCCGTCGCCAGGGCGAACCGATCGTGACCAAACGCCGCATCAGCGCCTTCACCGGCAGCGACCTCGATGTGCTGCTGCGCGGATACGGGGCCTCATCGCTGATCGTGGCCGGGGTGGCCACGAGCGGTGTTGTGCTCTCGACGGTGCGCCAGGCCGCAGACCTCGACTTCGAACTCACGGTGCTCTCCGATGCCTGTGCCGACCGTGACGAAGAGGTCCACCGGGTGCTCACGGAGAAGGTGTTCCCGAAGCAGGCGACCGTGCTCAGCGTCGACGAATGGGCCGCCGGCCTCTGAGGCACCCCTAGCTCGGCAACGTGCCCTCGAAGCCGGGGCCGCCGGCGAACGTGTGCACCATCGAACTGAACCCGCGCCCGCACACCTGCGGTGCGGGATTCTCGATCGCCCGGGCGTAGTAGCCGATGAGCTGCGAACACACGCTCTTCCAGCTGCGGGAGACCACCTGCTCACGACCGGCTGCACCGAAGGCCCGACGCTTCGCCTCATCCCCGAGCAGATCGAGCACATGAGCGCGCATGGCGCCGAGGTCCTTCGGGGTGTAGAGCCATCCGGTCTTCGAGTGCTCGACGAGGTCGAGGGGGCCGCCTCGGGCCGGGGCGATGACGGGCACCTCGGAGGCCATCGCCTCCTGGATCGTCTGGCAGAAGGTTTCGAGCTCGCCCGGCACGACCATGAGATCGAAGCTCGCAACCGCCTGCGCCAGAGCATCCCCGCCGAGGAACCCGGTGAAATGCGCTTCCGGCAGCGCTCTGGCCAGGCGGGTCCGCCAGGGTCCGTCGCCGACGATGACCAGACGCGCACCGGGCACATCGGTGAGTGCTGCGAGGTCCTCGACCTGTTTCTCCGCAGCCAGCCTGCCGGCGTATCCGATGATCTTCTGGCCGTTCGGGGCCACGGTTCGTCGCCATGCCTCGGAGCGGTGACCGGGGTCGAAGCGCGAGGAATCGACTCCACGGGCCCAGAGGGCCACCTCGGCGACACCGAGGTCGGACAGCTGATCGATCGTGTAACTCGATGGGGCCAGTGTCAGCGACGCGTGCTGGTGGATGTTGCGGACATGGTTCCACAGCATCGCCTCGAGGCCGTGCATTCCGTACCGGGCGGCGTAGGCGGGCACCTCGGTCTGGTAGACGGCCACGGTCGGCAGACCGAGCGCCTGGGCCGCGAGCACCCCGCGCCAACCGAGGACGAACGGGCTGGCCAAGTGGACGACGTCCGGGGCGAACCGCTGCAGCAGCCGACGGATGCGAGCCACGCCTCCGGGGGCGACGCGGACGCGCCGATACTTCGGCAGGGCGATCGAGGGGACCCTGACGATGCGGGCTCCGGCGACCTCCTTCGGCCCGTCCCGGCGGGTGCCCGGGGCGATGACGAGGACATCGTCGCCGCGGTCGGCCAGGTGATCGAGGACCCGCAGGAGCGAGTGGGTGACGCCGTTCATGTTCGGCAGGAAGGATTCGGCAATGATGGCTGTTCTCACGCCTCCCAGGGAAGCCGGGCCCGGTGACGAACGCGTGACCCGAAGACGACGAGTCGGCGACATCTGACCGAAATCCCCCGACTCCGCGACGCCTCACCTGCGGTCACGACGAGGTCTTGGCGCGGTCGCGACGAGTCTGAACCCTGCGTAAACTGAAGTGTCGGTGAGCTCGCACCTGCGCGCCCGCGCAGTCCGGTCGAGCACAGCCAGCGGAATCAGTGTCAAGCGCACAATCGAGGGGAGTCGTCCGTGGTCTGGTTCATCATCGGCGGCGGCGTCGCCGCCGCGCTCCTCGTCCTCCTGCTCGTGTTCACCATCCTGCGGTTCAACCAGCTGTCCATGGCCCGGTCGCTGTGCGATGAGGCCAAACGGCAGCTCATCGGTGAGATCCGCGCCCGCCACGCCCTTGTGCCCGCCTACATCGGCACCCTCCAGCAGATGACCGGCAACGAGCTGTCCACGATCGCCCTCGCCCTCGCCTCCGCCGAACGCGCCCCCTTCGGCCACCGCGGTGCGGCCGCCGAGAACGCGCTGACCGAGGCCGTCGACGAGGCCGCCCTCATCCCCACCGCCAACGAACGGTCCCTGACCTCGGGGCCGGCAGGTGCCCAACAGCCGGCGGTCAATGAGGAGATCGACACGACGATCCAGCTGCTGCACGGGCAGCTGCAGGTGCTCACCGAACGGATCCTGGCCGCCGCCCGCTTCTACAATGTGAACGTGGAACGCTACCACCGGCAGCGCATGCGCCCGATCTCCCGCCTGTTCACCAGCGTCTTCAAACCCCGCGAGCCCTTCACCGAGCTCGCCGGCGATGAGGGCGGGCCCACCTCGGCGAGGGGGCAGGAGTGAACCGGTTCCGCATCGACCTCGGCTACCGGGGCACGGACTTCCACGGCTGGGCCAAACAGCCGGGCCTGCGCACCGTCCAGGACGCCGTCGAATCCGGGCTTCGACGCATCACCGGCACCGAGGTGGCCACCGTCGTCGCCGGCCGCACCGACGCCGGCGTGCACGCCCGGAGGCAGGTCGTCCACATCGACCTGAGCGCCGAGGCGATCGCGAAGCTCATCGGTCACTCGAACCGGTCCGCCGAGGTGGCTCTGCTCTCCCGTCTGCGCGGAGTGCTCAGCGCCGGCGACTTCTCCGACATCGTCATCCACGCCGCGGCCGAGGTGCCCGAGTCCTTCGACGCCCGGTTCTCCGCACTGTGGCGGTCCTATCAGTACCGTCTGGCCGATCACCGATCGTTCATCGACCCGCTGCTGACCGCCGTGACTCCCCGGCACAAGGGAGAACTCGACGCCGAGGCCATGGCCGCGGCCGCCTCAGAGGTCCGAGGACTCCACGATTTCCTTCCCTTCTGCAAACCCCGCGAGGGCGCGACGACGATCCGCACCCTCCACGAACTGCGGGTCGAACGCGACCAGGACGCGGTGATCACCATCGATCTGCGCGCCGACGCCTTCTGCCACCACATGGTCCGCGCGCTCGTCGGCGGGCTGATCAAGGTCGGATCCGGCAATTGGGCGGTGACCCGACCCGCGGAGCTCATCGCCGAGGCCGATGCCGGTCTGAGTCCGGATGTGCCCATGTTCGTCACGCCCGCCGAAGGTCTCGTCCTCACCGAGGTCGGCTATCCGGCCCCTGAGGAGTACGCCGCACGGGCGGCGCAGACCATGGCTCGCCGCGACCGGGAGTAGGCCCTCACTCCATCACACATGTCGTGATTATGAGAGAATCCCTCTTCCCAGATGTGAGAATCCTGTGTAGATTTGCGTGCAGGTAACCCTCCGTTCGCATCGGCATTGCAGGATGGACGCGTCCGCCCCTCCTCGGCACCGTTGGTGTGCGTCCGATGAATAACCGAAGGAACTGAATACATGTCCAAGCTCGTGTCAAAGGTGCTGGCCACAGGAGCGGCGGTGTCGATGCTGACGCTGCCCGGTCTCTCTCCGGCCGTCGCCGGACCCGACCTCGGCGCCGGCCAGTCCTCCGCGACCACCGCTTCCCCCTCTGACACCGCTGATGACGCCGCCGCCTCCGCTGGCACGGACGACGCCTCTGCCTCCACTGGCACGGACGATGCCGCCGCTCAGGCGGCGGAGGCCGGCACCCAGGTGCAGCTGCTCAACATCACCGACTTCCACGGACGCATCTCCGATGCCGGCACACAGGTCGCCTCGGTCGTCGAAGAGCAGCGCGCGGCCTACGAAGACAAGGGCGGGACGGGAACGCTGTCGGCCGGTGACAACATCGGCGCCTCACCGTACAACTCGTCCTCGGCCGACGACACGCCCACACTCGATGTGCTCAATGCGATCGGCGTGCAGGCCTCGGCGGTGGGCAACCACGAATTCGACCGCGGTGTCGACGACCTCACCGGGCGCGTCGTCGACGAGACCGACTTCCCCTACCTCGGCGCGAATGTCTACGACAGGGGTTCGCAGAACGTCGCCGACGGCCTCGAGGAGTACTCGATCGTCGACGTCGGCGGTGTCGAGGTCGCCGTCATCGGCGTCGTCACGAAGGAAACCGCGTCGTTGGTCTCTCCCGCGGGCATCGAAGGCGTCGAATTCGGTGACCCGACCGACGCGGTCAATCGGGTCGCCGACGAGATCGAGGACCTTCCCGCGGACGAACAGCCGGACATGACGGTCGTCGAGGCCCACCTCGGTGCGTCCTCGACCGAGAGCCTCGAGGACGCGTTGGCCTCGAACGCCGAGTTCAACAAGCTCGTGACCGAGGCAGACGCCTCGATCGACGTGCTCTTCACCGGTCATACGCATCTGCCGTATTCCTTCGAGGCCCCGGTTCCCGGCGAACCCGACCGCACGCGTCCGGTTCTCGAGGCCGGCAGCTACGGCGAATACGTCGGACAGGTCCAGCTCACCGCCGACGGCGAGGGCAACTGGACGACTGATGCGACCGACCTCATCGACACCGAGGACAAGAGCTACGACTCACCGGTCGTCGACGAGGTCGCTTCCATCATCGACGACGCGGACGAGGCGGCCAAGGTGCCCGGTTCCGTCGTCCACGGCAAGATCACCGAGGACATCACCCGGGCCGAGACGGACGGCAATGAGGACCGCGGTGCCGAATCCACGCTGGGCAACCTCGTCGCCGATGCGCTCAAGGACGGTGTCGAAGACTCACAGCTGGCCGAGGCCGATTTCGGGATCACGAACCCGGGCGGACTGCGCACCGACCTGCTCTGCGACCACATCTACAACGATGAGGACAAGTGCGAGGTCACAGCCGCTGAACTCAACGAGGTCCTGCCGTTCGCCAATGACCACGGTGTGGTGACGATGAAGGGCGAGGACGTGATCGGCCTGTTCGAGGAGCAGTGGCAGCCCGAGGGTGCGCGCAACGCGTTCCTCCACCTGGGCATCTCCGATGAGATCGACGTCGTCTACGATTCGGACGCTGAGCGGGGCGAGCACGTGACGTCCGTCAAGGTCGCCGGCCAGGAGATCGAGGAGGACAAGGACTACCGGGTCGCCACGCTGAGCTTCCTCGCCGCCGGCGGTGACAACTTCGCCTCCTTCGCCAAGGGTGATTTCGAACAGTCGGGGCTGACCGACTTCGACACCTGGACGTCCTACTTCGAGAAGAACACGCCCGTGGCGCCGGACAAGAACGAACGTCAGGCCGATCTGGCCAAGGACGTCATCGACAACGGTGAACTCGCGGCGGACCTCACGGGGCCGAAGACCATCACGGCCGGTGACAGCACCGAATTCGTCCTCGAGACGACTGCCGAATCCGAGGTGCCCGGTCCCGTCGACGTCACCGTCGACCTGCCGGAGGGATTCACCGCCGAGGCGGCCGGAGCGTCCTCGTCCCCGTCGGCGAAGGCTCCCGAGGTGAGCCCCGAGGCGAACGAGACCACGACGATCACACTCGACTCGATCCCGGCGGGGGAGAGCCAGACCCCGGTGACCGTGACCGCTCCGGAGGACGCCTCGGGAGAGGTGACCGTCAAGGTGAGTCTGCAGGCGAATGCCGAGGGGCCGTGGTGGGACGACAACCCGCTGCCGCTTCCGCACGAGTTCGAGGCCACTGCCGCTGTCTCCGAGGACGCCGATGCCTCCGCCGGTGATGACGGTGGTGCCGACGGCGGTGCTGCCGATGGCGGTGCCGCGGACGGCGGCGACAGTGCGGCAGGCGGTGACAGCGCCGCCGATGGCGCGGACGGTTCGTCCGATGCCGGCGGTGGTTCGGCGGACGACGGTTCGGCGGACGGCGCAGGTGCGGACGGCTCCGGCTCCGAGGCGAGCGGTTCCGACGCGAACGGCTCGAAGGACGGCGGGGATCTGCCACGGACCGGAGTCGAGACAGCCAACGTCGTCGCGGCGGCTCTGGCTCTCATCGTCGCCGGCAGCGCGGTGGTCACGATGGTCCGCCGTCGCCGGATCGGCATCTGAGCCCGCGCAGACTGCTCGGGTTTGCCCTAGGGGATTTCCGCACATGCTGTCTGCCGAGCATCCATCACCGGCAGCGGCCTCGCCTGCCCGTAGCGGCTTCACCTTGCGGCGGCGGCATGTCAGCGCGGTGCTTCGGTGCGACGTGGTGGTGCGGCGCTGTTCTGCGGCAAGCGGGTGGGTCTGCCGCTGACGGTGAGGGATGCCGCTGCCGCCGCTGGGCTGCGCCGGTGCTATCTGCCCGCGGCACCCGGCCCGCCACCGGCAGGCGCCTCGCCGGTCGGCTGCGACTGACCGGGACGGAAGGTCTCGACGTGAGTGAGGATCGGGACGAGGAACAGGATGCCCACCGCCGGCACGACGATGCCCGAATCGTTGATGACGGTGCCGACGCCGAGGAGGATCGCCAAGCTGATCATCGCCGCACGCAGCAGCGGGATCCGCTGGAAGGCGTCGTGGAGTCCCCGCAGTCCGAAGCGCGTGGGGTTGAGCGCCATCCAGAACACTCCGATGATGATCAGGGGCAGCACCAGGGTCATCCACGACTGGGTGAGGATATCGATGTTCATGCCGATCTTGCGGGCGAGGACATTCAGCGCCTCGCCGCTGATGATCGAGTCGAAGAAGCGTCCGAAGTGAGTGCGCTGATCGGGTGGCCGCAGCCAGTCGAGGAACAGCACGGTGAGCATGACGAAGCCGGCGATGCCCACGGTCAGTCCCAGACGCTTGAGGGAGAACCGGATGCTCGCGGCGGCGAGGACCAGATAGGCCACTCCGATGATGAGCGTCGGCACGGACCCGAACTTCGTTCCCAAACCGGGGGCGGCGAGGAGGACGCAGGAGATGAGCACCGGCACGGTGACGATGAGGACCCGGTGCAGGGGCTTGGTCACCAGCGAGGCGAAACCGGCCACGGCCAGCAGCAGCGCACAGCAGTACAGCGCCAGCGCTGAATTGCCGATGCCGTAGAACCGGGAGGCGATCAGCAGCGGTTCTCCCAGCAGGGTCGACATCTGCAGCTGGGAACCGGTGACGACGTCATAGGCGAGCACCGCGACAGTGACGACCGAGACGAAGAGGACGGGACCGAAGCGGTGTCTGCGCCAGGGACCGAGCAGCGCCATGCCCCCGAGCAGCAGCGACCACCCGCCCAGGGCGCCGAGCATTGCGATATCCGGGTTCGTCGCCCGCTCCCACGGCACGGTGTTGACCAGATACGTCGAGATCGGCATCGCCGCGAACACGATGCCGAGACGATAGGCCCCGGAGTGGACGAGCTGCCGATGGTTCTTCCGCAGCAGCCGGGCCGAAGCCAGGAGTCCGAGCATCAGCGCCGCGACCACCGGGAAGAACCACGTCGACAGGTCGCTCTGCGTCTTCACCGCCACCTGCCGATCGAGCACGTCCTGATAGCGCGCTTTCCAATCCGATCCGGTCGAGACCGAGGTCATCGGGGCGCCGGCGGCATTGTCCATCTCCTCGGCCCCGGACAGCTCGACGAGCGTCGGCGCAAGATCGGGCACCTGCACCAGCCCCGGCTGCCGGGTCGACGACGAGGTCAGCAGACCCGCGGGCTGACCCGGCCGCAGCATCATCGTCGCCTGCATCGACGAGCCCTCGTGCGTTCCGTCGGCGATGGATGAGAACACCACGGGCGTCGTCCCCTCGCCGAGGCGGTCCTGCTGCTGACCGCTCATCCACCCGGTCGATTCGAGAATGTCCCCGACCCGCGCGTCGAGCTCCTTCAGCGAGTAGCCGTCGGCGGCGGTGTTGCCGAGATCGACGAGGACGAGCTGACCGTCGGCCGAGGACTTCGCCACCTGCGAGCCCAGATCCGAACCGACGGAGGACCAGTCGCTCACATGACCGGAGGGGCTGGCGGCGGCGATCGCGGCACCGGCACCGAAGGAGCGGACATCGGGCACCGCCTCGGCCAGGGCTCCGAGGGAGGCGTCGTAGTTGTCGTCCCGGGCGACCTGTGCGTAGACGTCCCAATCGGCCACCCAGCCGTCCATCGGCGGGGCCGGCTGGCGGCACTGGTCGCGGGGCTCATCGGCCGCCCGTCGGCCGGATCCCAGGCCCAGCCACCCGTCGACCGGGCAGCTGGTCGAGCGCACGCTGCGGGGAGTGATCGTCCCGATCTGCGCGTTCTTCATCATCACCCACAGATGCGGGGTCGTGCGCGGGTCGAGGTCCTCGAAGCTGAACCCGGAGACATTGATCGAGACCACGCCCTGATCGGCCGAGGCACCGGCCGGGTCCGACTGTCCGGGGCGCTGGCTCGGCGCAGTCTGCACGGCCTGCGGCAGACCGAGGAGGACGAACGTGAACGCCAGGACGCCGAGGAGCAGCCGAGTCGTCGTCGAGTGCGCGGGACTTCTCATGAGCGCACCTCCTCGGCGCCGCTCCCGCCTGCGCAGTCCGTTCCGGCATCGGTGCCGGGCCCGGTGCCCGAGCCCCCACCACTGCCGGACCCGAGCCCGGCGTCCGGCTTCGCCACGGTGTCCTCGGCGTGTTCGGCGCTGAGCGCCAACAGGTAGGGCAGGAGGACCATGGCCCCGGTCGAGGGCACAGCGACACCGGAGTCGGTGAGCACGAGTCCGACGCCGAGGCCGGTCACCGCGGCGAGGAATCCGAAGTGGAGGGCGGAGTCGGTGAACACCTGCGGCAGTTTGCCTCGCCACTTATTCACCAGCCGTCCGGTGCGGCTGTCGGCGCCGATGCGGGGGAAGCGGAGCAGGTAGCGCAGGAAGAGCAGCACGGCGATAATCGCCAGCGGAGTGACGATGGCCAGAGCCGGATTGATCTGGATGATGTGAAGATTCGCGCCGAGCTTGCGCCCGATCACCTGCAGGGCCTCACCCGTGACGATCTGGTCGAAGAAGGTGCCGAAGTGCGAGCGCGCCCCAGGGGTGCGCAGCCAGTCGAGGAAGGCGATGCCGATGAGCACGGCCAGGGAGACCAGGCCGATGAGCCCCAGCCGGAGGAGCGACAGGCGGATCTTCGTCAGAAGCGCCAGAAGCACCATGAGACCGGCGAGGACGGCGATCGTGCCGCCGAACTTCGCTCCCCATGAGGGATTGCCGGACACGAACACGGCGAGCAGACCCACGACGACGGGAACGGCGATCACGGCTCGGCTGCGTCCGCGCGCCCGCAGCCAGGAGATCGCGAGGCCCAGGAAGACGAAGAGGCTGACGATGAAGATCGCCGCTCCCTGATTGCCCAGCCCGTAGTAGCGGCCGCCGACGATCGGGTTGTAGCCGAGCAGGGAGTTCGCCTGCAGATGGGAACCGGTCGCCAGGTCGATGGAGATGACGAGCAGATTCATCAGGGTCAGAGCACCCACGCGTCCCCGCCAGGACCGACCCCACGGCGGCACGAGGGCCAGAGCGAACTGGGCGGCGGCGGTGCCGACGATCGACAGGAGCAGGCCGAGGTCCGGCTGCGACATCCGCGACCAGGGGATGAGTCCGGCCAGGAAGGCTCCTGTGGGCACGGTCGCGATCGCCAGCGAAGCCCAGGCGAGGAACCGGTGGACCGACGGCGCTGCTGTGGCTCCGCCTCGGCGACCGAGGACCGAGCGGCTCAGCAGCAGACCGCAGGCGAGGAAGAGGGAGTAGAAGATGATGTCGAGCGTCAGGGAGAACGTCGACAGGTGTTCGTAGATCGTCGTCGCCTTCTGGGCATCGGCGACGAGATCGTCGATGCGCTGCTGCGGAGCCTGCTGGGTCGGGGTCTGCTCGAAGCTCATCGCCCCGGGGGCGGGCACGTCGAGGGCGTCGAGGATACCCGGGGCCAGATCCGTCAGCTGCAGCAGCCCCGGGGTGCGGGTCGTCGGCGAGGACAGGGAACCGGGCTCGAAGCCCGGGCCGGCGGCGATGAAGGCGCGCAGCTGCGGCAGTCCCGAACTGTCGCCGAGGCCGGCGACGATGACCGTGGGATCGGCCGCCCCCTCCTCCGCGTTCTCCTCCAGCTCCTGCAGGCGGACGCCGAGCCGACGGTCGGCTTCGGCGACGCGGTCCTCGCGGTCGAAGTGAGCGGGCACGGTGTAGGAGTAGTTCGGGATCGGGTCGAACAGCCAGGACCGGATCCCGATCGCCCCGAGGTCGACGAGGTCGAGTCGGCAGTCAGCGGCAGCGGCGTCGTCGGTGTAGTTCGTCACCACCCCGTGCTCATCGGCGGCGGCGTAGGCGGCTCCGGGACCTTCGGCGGCCACGCACGAGTCGAGGCTGGAGCCCTCCTGCTGCGCTCCAGTGCCCTCCGGCCCGTCCCTGCCGTATTCGGCGACGGCACGGGCGAGCATGCCGTAGTCGACGGAGTACCCGGAGCCGATGTTGGGCTCCTTGACGTCGTCGAAGCCCTTGATCCGGCCCGTGGTCGCTCCGGCGACCGAGCCCGGCGCATGAGCTTCGTCACTCTTCCGGCCCGTTGCGTCCTCGTCGGTCGGCGTGGCGGCTGCGTCATCGGAGTCGAGGGCATCGCTGTCGACGTTCGTGGTGGGGGCGAGCATCGTCGGGCAGCGGGCCGTGTCCTCCTCATCGGCGGCCTCGGCGGCGGGGGAGGGACCGGCCTGAGCGCGGGCCCCGGCCCCGAACGACAGCCACCCCGAGGCCGGGCAGGTGGCCGAGCCGATCGTGCGCACATTGAGATTCGCGGCAGCGCCCTCGGACAGCAGCCGGTAGAGGTTCGGCGTGCGCTCGCGGTCGATATCGTTGATCGTCAGGCCGGGGATGCCGAAGACGACCGTCTTCCCGGCCGGGACTTCGGGCTCGTCCGAGGCCTGTTTCGTGCCGCTCGCGCTGAGCTCAGCGCTGTCGCCCGCCGAAGCGCTGCCGCCCGCCGAACCGGTCTCACTCGCCGAGGCGGGGCCGAGTCCGAGTCCCATCGTCAGGAGCCCGAGCAGCAGACCCAGCATCAGGATCCTCAATGCGGGAAGTCGTCGGAGCAGGCTGGAGTGAGTCGGCACAGATCAATACTATCGGCTCGGGTTTCAGCCCGGCCTGAGACCGCTCTGGGCGTTTGCTCCCCGGCCGCGGGGCCGTGTATATTTGATTGTCGTTGTGTGTGCTTGTCGCACTCCCTTACATAGCCTCATGCGTTGCAGGCCCGTAGGTGAGGGGAATGCGTCGATAGGTTCACCCGATTGAAGACAAACAGTGTTCGGCACCCGTTGGACTCACGACCCGATGAGGAACCGGCGCTGCTCCTGAAGAAGATACGAAAAGAAGGCTACTTTTGCGTACGTACACACCCAAGCCCGGTGACAGCGAGCGCCAGTGGCACGTCGTCGACGCCACTGACCAGGTGCTCGGTCGCCTTGCTTCGCAGGTTGCACGCCTCCTGCGCGGCAAGCACAAGACCACCTTTGCTCCGAATGTCGACACCGGTGACTTCGTCATCATCATCAACGCCGACAAGGTCGCGCTGACCGGCGCGAAGCTCGAGAAGAAGCGCGCTTACCGCCACTCCGGATACCCCGGCGGCCTCAAGAGCGTCAACTACGCCGAGCTCCTGGCCACCCACCCCGAGCGTGCAGTCGAGAAGGCTGTCGCCGGTATGGTTCCGAAGAATCGTCTCGGACGTGCCCAGATGCAGAAGCTGAAGGTCTACGCCGGTGCCGAGCACCCGCACGCCTCTCAGAATCCGCAGCCGTACGAACTCAGCCAGGTCGCGCAGTAAGCGCCTGAGCTCTAGACATCCCGAGGAGAACCGTGGCTGATACCACTAACGCGACCGACGTGGTCGACGAAGAGATCGCAACCGAATACACCTCCGAGACTCCTGCCTCCGCCGGTCTGGGCGAGTCCACCGCGGGTGGACGTGGAGAATCCCTGACCGCTCCCGGACACGGAGTGGGCCGTCGCAAGCAGGCTGTTGCTCGCGTCCGCCTCATCCCGGGCACCGGAGAGTGGACCATCAACGGACGCACTCTCGAAGAGTACTTCCCGAACAAGTTGCACCAGCATCTCGTCAATGAGCCCTTCAACCTGCTGGACCTCGGCGGACGTTTCGACGTCGTCGTGCTGATCTCCGGCGGGGGACCCTCCGGCCAGGCCGGTGCCGTCCGCCTGGGCGTGGCTCGCGCGCTCAACCAGATCGACGCGGAGTCCAACCGCCCCGAGCTGAAGAAGGCCGGTTACCTGAGCCGCGACGCTCGCGTCCCCGAGCGCAAGAAGGCCGGTCTCAAGAAGGCCCGCAAGGCACCTCAGTTCTCGAAGCGCTGATCGACCTGTTCGAGAAGCTGCGGCTGGTCTGCCACTGAGTCGCAGTCATCGACAGTTCAGTTCGACGAACATGGAAAAGCGGCCCCGAAGCAGGTTCGGGGCCGCTTTTCTCATGTCCGGACTCGGCGGCGCAGCCGCTGCGGCGCGCGATTGCCGGTCGCCCGTTTGCCGGTCGACTATTGCCGGTTGCCGGTTGCCGGTCGCCCAAACGCGTCGTTCAAGGCGACGCGCACTTATCGAACGGCCCACACGCCCCAACCCGTCGTTCAAGCCGACGCGCATTCATCGAAGGGTCCACCGGTCGATATGTGCGATCCGCCTTGAACGAGCCCGTACAAATCCTTGAGCCCCCAGCAAGCCCGCAACAAGCGCAAGCACCTCACGGGCCGCAAACTCACAACTTGCCGCAATCGCTGCGCTGACTGCCGGGGCCTCGGCTGCGATCGGCCCGCCTCGGCGCGGGAATCGACTAAGATCGACTCCGACATTGACGAAAGGATCCCCACATGTCTCGACTCTTCGGCACCGACGGAGTGCGCGGTCTGGCCAATCGCGACATCACGGCCAAACTGGCGCTGCAGCTCTCCGTCGCAGGTTCACGCGTACTCAGCCGCGGTTGGACCGGGCAGCGACGGCCCTTCGCGGTCGTCGGGCGTGACACCCGCGTGTCCGGGGAGTTCCTCTCCGCCGCGCTCAGCGCCGGCATCGCCTCGACCGGGGTCGACGTGCTCGACGCCGGCATGCTCCCGACCCCGGGCATCGCCCAGGTGGTCAAGGACACCGGAGCGGCCTTCGGCGTCGTCATCTCCGCCTCGCACAATCCGATGCCCGACAACGGGATCAAATTCTTCGCCGCCGGCGGCACGAAGCTCGACGACGCCGTCGAGGACGCCATCCTCGAGATCTTCGATGAGGACTGGCAGCGTCCGACCGGGGCATCGATCGGGCGCATCTCCCGCTACCCGGCCGCAGCCGATGAATACACCGAGCACCTCGTGGACTGCCTCGACGCCGAGGGACAGCGTCCGCTGTCCGGGCTCAAGGTCGTCGTCGACTGCGCTCACGGAGCCGCGTCCATCGTCGGACCGGCCGCTCTGCGTCAGGCCGGCGCCGAGGTGATCGTCTCCGCCGCCGAACCCGATGGCTTCAACATCAACGACGGAGTCGGTTCGACTCACCTCGAACCGCTGCAGCGCCTCGTCGTCGAAACCCAGTCCGACCTCGGTGTGGCCTTCGACGGCGATGCCGATCGGTGCATGGCCGTGGACTCCCTGGGCCGTGTGGTCAACGGCGACCAGGTCATGGGCATCCTCGCGATCGGACTCAAGGAGCTCGGCGTGCTCAAGGGCAACACGCTGGTGACGACCGTGATGTCGAACCTCGGGCTCAAGCAGGCGATGGACAGGTACGGCATCGCGACCGTCCAGACCTCCGTCGGTGACCGCTATGTGCTCGAGCGGATGCTCGCCGACGGCTACGTCCTCGGCGGTGAGCAGTCCGGGCATGTGCTCATGCTCGACCACGGTACGACCGGCGACGGCGTGCAGACGGCACTGCACCTGATGAAGCGCATGGCCGACGCCAAGCGCACCCTGGCCGATCTCGCCGCGGAGATCCCGCAGCTGCCGCAGGCCCTGGTCAACGTCAAAGGTGTGGACAAGCACGGGTGCGATCACCCGCAGGTGGCCGCCGAGGTGGCCGCCGTCGAATCCGAGCTCGCCGACACCGGTCGGGTGCTGCTGCGCGCCTCCGGCACCGAGCCGCTCATCCGCGTCATGGTCGAGGCCGCCACCGAGGACACCGCCACGGCTCAGGCCGAGCGCCTCGCCGCCACCGTCAAGGAGCATCTGGCGCTGTAAGGCACTCTGCCGTTCTTCCCCGCTTCTCCGCTCGATCAAGGGCCCGCTCGAATATGACGCGTTCAAACGCGTCATATTCGAGCGGGCCCTTGATCGACATGGGGCTGCAGTGCGAGGTAAGCCAGATGTAAGCGCGGACTGGGAGCATCGACTCATCCAACGGCGGATGAGTCGACCGTCGTTGGAGTGCAACCTCACCTCTTCCAATGATCGGAGACCCATGACTCTGCAATCCCAGTCGGTCCTCACCGATGCCGCACGTGAGGACGCAGCCGATCCTGCCGCCGGGCTCGCCGCTCTGGTCGGGTCGGTGACGATCCACCTTCCCGGCGATGCCGGGTACGACAGGGCCAGAACCCTGTGGAACACCGCCGTCGACCTCCGCCCGGCCGCGGTCGCGGAACCGGTCACCGCCGCCGAGGTGTCAGCCGTCGTCGCAGCGTCGCGACAGCTCGGGCTCAAGGTCGCCCCGGTGAGCACGGGTCACAACGCCGGCCCACTGGTCCAGCACGACCTCGCCTCGACCGTCCTGGTCACGCTCGAGGCCATGAGAAAGGTCGAGATCGACCCGATGACCGCGATGGCGAAAGTGCAGGGAGGAGCCCAGTGGGGCGACGTCATCGACGCCGCCGCGGAGCACGGACTGGCCTGCCTGCACGGCTCCTCACCCGATGTCGGAGTGGGCGGCTACCTGCTCGGCGGTGGCATCTTCCTGTACGCGCGCAGACTGGGAATGGCCACCAGCAGTCTCACCGCCGTCGAGGTCGTCCTGGCCGATGGCCAACTCGTCCGCGCCGACCGCACCCAGCACCAGAGCCTGTTCTGGGCCCTGCGCGGAGGAGGCGGGAGCTTCGGCATCGTCACCTCCTTCGAATTCTCGCTCTACCCCCTGGCGACCGTCCATGCGGGAATGATGGTCTGGGACATCGACGATGCCGAAAGGGTCGTGCGCGCCTGGGCCGAGTGGGCCCCCGAGGCCGCCGAGGAGATCACCACCTCGATGCGCATCCTCAACCTCCCTCAGTCCCCGGACATCCCCGAATCGGTGGGCGGCCGCCCCGTCGTGTGCATGGACGGAGCCGTCCTGGCCGACGAAGCCCGTGCGCAGAGGATCCTCGCTCCGCTCCGGCAGCTGTCGCCGAAGGTCGACACCTTCGCGCAGGTGCCGCCGAGTTCGATCGCGCGACTCCATATGGACCCCGAAGGCCCGACTCCCGTCACTGCCGATACGGCTCTGCTGGGGCGGCTGACGGATGAGGCCGTCGACGCCTTCCTCGCCTGCGTCGGGCCCGGCACCGAGCACAGCCTGCTGTCGGCCGAACTGCGTCAGCTCGGCGGAGCCCTGGCCCGCCGGCATCCCGACGGCGGCGCGCTCAGCCGTTTGGACGGCAGCTTCCTGCTCTTCGCCGCGGCGATCGCCGACACCGCCGAGAACGAGGCGCGCGGACGGAGAGACGCCGCCGGGCTGGTCGAGAGCCTGTCACCGTGGGGCACGGGCCGCAGATACCTCAACTTCGCCGAGGCACCGGTCGATGTCGGTGACAACTACGGTGAACGCGAGTGGCTGACGCTGACCCGGGTCAAGGCCGCCTATGATCCTGAGAGCGTGTTCGCGGCCAACCACCCCGTGCCGTCGGCGTGAGCACGGCATGGGCAGGCGGGGCGTCGTCGACCGGACTCGGCGACGGGAAGTCGACGCGACGGTAGAAGGACTGGGCCTCATGCCGGTGGCGGAGGGCGGCGGGGGCGTCTCCCAGCTGCTGCTCCGCCTCGGCGAGGCGAGCGGCGGCCCGTCCGGCGAACAGCCAGCACCCCGACCACTGCGTGAGCTCGAGGCCCGCCCGTGAGTGCACGGCCGCCGTCTCCGGGCTGCCCCACAGCAGATGGGCCTTGGCCATCGACGAATGCGCGCTCGCGGCCAAGGGCACGCGCACCGCGTCGTGAGCATGCCGGAGCACGGTCCGGTACCAGGCGAAGCAGTCGGCATCGGCGGCATCGCGCATCGAGCAGGCGACGTCGAGCAGAACCGGGCCGAGGTCGACCTCGGTGTCGGCGGCTCTGCCGATGTCCCAGGCTCTGAGTGCTCCGGCCACGGCGTCGCGGGGCCGACCGGCTCGCCTGTCGATCTGGCTGCGCACCCGCCACCACATGAGCTGTCGGGAGCGCGCGCCGACGGGTTCGCCGGAGGCCGTCAGCGAGTCCGCGGCGCGGCGGAGTCGACGCATGTGGGTGAGGACGAGGGCCCGGACGATGCGCAGCATCGCGTCGGTCCCCGTCGTCCGCTCGTCGAGTCTCGACGCCTCACCCAGGAGGCGCAGGGCGCGGCGCAGGTCTCCGGTCAGGCCCATGACCGCGACCATGTCCCGCAGCAGGAGTGCGCACAGGTTCTCGTGCCCGAGGCCGGAGTGGAGGGCCTCCAGGCGCTCCAGCAGCGACAGCGCCTCGCTGTGGCGTCCCTTGCCCATGAGGATGTAGGCGAGTTCGCGGCGCAGCACCGTCCCGCGCATCGACGGGTCTGCCGCGTCGTCGCTGCGGGGAGTCAGGTCTCCGGCAGGATCGACGACGGCGAGTTCGGATCGGATCTCCGCCTCCCGGCTGCAGGCCAGGACGCGCTGGGCGGCGAGCAGGTCCGGACCCGGCTCCAGTCCCAGATCGGTCAGGGTGCGGTTGACTTCGCCGAAGGCCCGGGGCAGTTCCGAGTTCCGGCCCGTCTGCTGCAGAGCCGACATCCGCAGGACCTGTGCGCGTTCGTTCTCCGGCTGCTCGTGCGACAGCTGTGTGGCCAGATCGAGCGCCGCGCGTCCGTCGCCGAGCTCCAAGTGGACCTCGGCGCGCTTGACCTGCACTCGCGTGTACAGGTCCGCCAGCTCGGACTGCCACGTCACGGTGTCCGGAAGTTCGACACCGGGAAACGGCGCACCGTCCCACTGCGATGCGGCAGCCTCGAGTCGTCGGAGGGCGCCGAGATCGTGAGTGGGCGCAGCCTCGGTGAGCGCGGAGCGGGCACTGCGCTCGAAGTGCCACGCGTCGATAGATTCCGGGGTGAGGTCGAGTCGGTAGCCGCCGGCCGAATTGATGAGGACGCCGTGCCCCAGCTGTCGGCGCAGTCGGTGGATCTGGACGTGAAGGCGCGTGAAGGCACGCTCGGACCGATCGCCTGGCCACAGCGCTTCGACCATGAGCGAGGCCGGCGTCCACACGCGGAGCCGGAGAACCAACAGAGACAGAAGGGCACGCTGCGTGCGCCCCTGCACCCCGCGGGCGACACCATCATGGAGGACCTCCACGCGCCCCATCACGCGCACAAACATCCAGTCAGCGTAGTGGTCGCCCCGAAGACGGGGAAGATCGCGACGAACCTCACGAAAGCCCCCGCGTAACCGGAATTCGAACCGCTCAGCGCTCGATCAAGGCTCCGCTCAGATGTGGAGCGTTCAAACGCTGCATATCTGAGCGGGCCCTTGATCGCGGCCGCAGTGCCGGCCCGGCGAGCTCAGGCGGAGGCGAACTGGGTGGCGTAGAGCTCGGCGTAGCGGCCGCTGCGGCGGACCAGCTCCTCATGGGTGCCGGCCTCGACGATGCGTCCGGCCTCGACCACGAGGATCGTATCGGCCTGCCGCACCGTCGACAGCCGGTGTGCGATGACCAGCGCGGTCCGGCCGCTCATCGCCTGGGCCAGCGCCTGCTGGATCGCCGCCTCGTTCGTCGAGTCCAGCGCCGAGGTGGCCTCGTCGAGGACGACGATGTCCGGCGCCGCCAGCAGCATCCGGGCGATCGTCAGGCGCTGGCGCTCACCGCCGGAGAGTCGGTACCCGCGCTCGCCGACGACCGTGTCGAGACCATCGGGCAGGGCGTCGATGACGCTCGTCAGCTGGGCTCGATCGATCGCGTCGCGCATCTGCTCCTCGGTCGCATCGGGATTGACGAGAGCGAGGTTGGCGCGGATGGACTCGTGGAAGACGTGACCGTCCTGGGTGACCACGCCGACGGCCTCGCGCAGATCGGAGAACGACAGATCGCGGACATCGACTCCGCCGATCCGGATCGACCCGCCGGTGACGTCGTAGAGGCGCGGCAGCAGAGAGGCGATCGTCGACTTGCCCGCCCCCGAGGAGCCGACGAGGGCGACGGTGTGACCGGCGGGAATCGTCAGGCTCAGGTCATGGATGACCTCGTCGCCTCCGCGGGAATCGAGCACGGTGACGTCTTCGAGGCTGGCCAGACTGACCTGCTCGGCACTGGGGTAGGCGAAGTCGACGTGGTCGAAGACGACATCGAGACCGCCGGCAGGCAGCCGCCGCGGCTGCTCGGGCTCTCTGATGTAGGGAACGAGGTCGAGGATCTCGAACACCCTCTGGAACGACACGACGGCGCTCATGATGTCCAGGCGGGCGTTGGCGAGCATCGTCAGGGGAGTGTAGAGCCTGGTCAGCAGCAGCGCCAAGGTCACGACCTGACCGGCGTTGAGGTTGCCGACCACGGCCTGGGCTCCGCCGACGCCGTAGACCAGAGCCAGGGCCAGAGCGGAGACGAGCGTCAGCGAGGACACGAACGTCGACTGCAGCATCGCGACCTTGACGCCGATGTCGCGGACCTGTCCGGCCCTGTCGGCGAACTCCTCGCTCTCGGTGCGGGGATCGCCGAAGAGTTTGATGAGCGTGGCACCGGCGGCGGAGAACCGCTCGGTCATCCGCGTCGACATGTCCGCGCTGTTGTTCGCGGCCTCGAACTGCAGAGCGGCGAGCTTCCCGCTGAGCAGGCGGGTGGGAATGATGAACAGAGGCAGCAGGAGGATCGACATCACGGTCACCTGCCAGGAGATCGTGACCATGACGCCCACGGTCAGTGCCAGGGACACGAAGTTCGACACGATACCGGACAGGGTGTTCGAGAATGCCCGCTGGGCGCCGATGACATCGGTGTTGAGCCGGGAGACCAGGGCGCCGGTGCGGGTGCGGTTGAAGAAGGCGATCGGCATCGACTGGACGTGGTCGTACACCGCCGTGCGCAGATCGAAGATGAGACCCTCGCCGATTCGGGAGGACAGGTACCTGTTCGTGATCGAGATCGCGGCATCGGCGATGGCCAGGCCGCCGATCGCCACGGCCAGCCACACCACTGTGGCCACGGGGCCGCCGCCGGTGATCGCGTTGACGACGTCGCCGGCGAGCACCGGGTTGAGCACGCCGATGCCCGCGGTGAGGACGGAGAGGATGAGGAAGACGATGAGCTTGTGCTTGTGCCGCGTCGCGTATGCGCCGATCCTGCGGTAGATGCCCGGTTGGATGGTCGTCTGCGGCGTCTTCTGGTTCTTGACCGAGGAGTACATCACACGGTGCGCGGAGGGCATACTCATAGCCGGTCCCTTTCTGGTGCCGAAGCGACCGAGCCGGCACGGGTCTCAGCCGTGTCGATGCGAGGATCGCCCGCATCCGGTCGCCGCTGAAGGCGGGTGACTCTCCGGTGGAGAGAACAGCAGTGCACACAGTGCAACTGTTTCCGGAGTGAAACTATTTCATCGCCCCCGGGCGAGTCCGCTCACAGCTTGCGCAGCTGGACCTTCCGAATGGTGTGGTCGGCGGACTTGTGGAGCACGAGGTCGGCCCGACCCCGGCTGGGCTGGACGTTCTCCTTGAGGTTCGGGAGGTTGATGGAGTCCCAGATCTCCGTGGCCAGAGTCACGGCCTCGTCGTCGTCGAGCTGTGAGTAGCGGTGGAAGTAGGAGTCCTCGTCCTGGAAGGCACCGTGCTTGAGTTTGAGGAAGCGGGAGACGTACCACTGCTTGATGTCCCGGGAGCGGGCGTCGACGTAGACGGAGAAGTCGAAGTAGTCGCTGATCGCCAGGCCCAGGGTGCCGTCGTGGCGGGGACGGGCCGGCTGCAGGACGTTGAGGCCTTCGACGATGAGGACATCGGGGGAGCGGACGACCACCTCGGCGCCGGGGACGATGTCGTAGGTGTGGTGGGAGTACACGGGCGCCCGGACCTCGGGGGATCCGGCTTTGACGGCCGAGATGAATTTCAGCAGCTTGCGCCGGTCGTAGGACTCGGGGAAGCCCTTCCGGCCGGTCAGGCGGCGGCGTTGGAGCTCGGCATTGGGGTAGAGGAAGCCGTCGGTGGTGATGAGTTCGACACGGGGAGTGTCGGGCCAGCGGGCCAGCAGTTCGCGCAGCACACGGGCCGTGGTCGACTTGCCGACGGCCACCGAGCCGGCCACCCCGATGACGAAGGGCGTGTGTTTGGCCTCCTGCGGTTCCAGGCCCCGTTCGTGCAGCGGGGAGAAGAACTGGCGGGTCATATCGTGTTTGGACCGGCGGGCGGAGACGTAGAGATTGAGCAGACGCGACAGAGGCAGGTAGACCTGGGCCACCTCGTCGAGGTTGATCCGATCGCCGAGGCCGCGCAGCCGTTCGATGTCGCGCTGCTTGAGCGGAAGGGGAGTGGCCTGGGCGAGCGTGCCCCAGACCTCACGGTCGAATTCCCAGAATGGGGACGTCGAGTCGGGTTCGCTGCGACGGGAGGTGCTGAGTCCGGCGAGCCGGCGCGCGCGGTCCAGCTGAGGATCGACTGTGCTCATGCGCCCCATTGTGTCACGCGTCATGTTCTTCTCCGACGCCGAGGTGGCCCCGAGAATCGTCGCGGGCCCCGGCCGCGGTCGAAGCCCGAACGCGTGCAGTTGATCACGTTGATGGGATCGTGACTCGCCGGGATGCACGAGATCGGCCTCGAGTGCGTAAAATCTCCCTCATGTGTGGAATCGTAGGCTATGTATCCAAGGCCCCCGTTGACAATGCCGACCATCTGGCGCTCGACGTCGTGCTCGCTGGGCTGAAGAGGCTCGAATACCGAGGCTACGACTCCGCCGGCGTCGCCCTCGTGACCTCCGACGGCGAGCTCGCCTCGGCGAAGAGGGCCGGAAAGTTCTCCGCCCTGACCGATGAGATCGAGGCCAACCCGCTGCCGGCCGCGCAGACCGGCATCGGCCACACCCGGTGGGCCACCCACGGCGGACCCACCGACGGCAACGCCCACCCGCACCTGGCCGATGACGGCAAGCTCGCGCTCATCCACAACGGCATCATCGAGAACTTCGCCCACCTGAAGAAGGACCTCGTCGCCGAGGGCGTCGAATTCCTCTCCGAGACCGACACCGAGGTCGCCGCCGCCCAGCTGGCCAAGAACTACCGCGCCACCGGTGACCTGACCGCCGCGATGCGGGCCACCGCGAGCGAACTCGAAGGTGCGTTCACCCTGCTCGCCGTCCACGCCGACGTTCCGGGGCAGGTCGTGGCCGCACGCCGGAACTCACCGCTGGTCATCGGCCTCGGCGAGGGCGAGAACTTCCTCGGCTCCGACGTCGCCGCCTTCATCGACTACACCCGCACGGCCGTCGAGATCGGCCAGGACGAGGTCGTGACGATCACCCCCGATGAGGTCACGATCACGGATATCGAGGGCAACCTCGTCGAGGGTGAGCAGTTCGAGGTCGACTGGGACACCGCGGCCGCGGAGAAGGGCGGCTTCGCCTCCTTCATGGACAAGGAGATCCACGACCAGCCGCAGGCCGTGGCCGATACGCTGCTCGGTCGCCTCGACACCGAGGGGCGGCTGACCCTGGACGAGATGCGCATCGACGAGTCCGTGCTCAAGTCCATCGACAAGATCGTCGTCATCGCCTGCGGCACCGCCGCCTACGCCGGCCAGGTCGCGAAGTACGCGATCGAGCACTGGTGCCGCATCCCCACCGAGGTCGAGCTCGCCCACGAATTCCGCTACCGGGATCCCGTCGTGACCGAGAAGACGCTCGTCGTGGCGATCTCGCAGTCGGGCGAGACCATGGACACGATCATGGCCGTCCGCCACGCCCGCCAGCAGGGGGCGAAGGTCATCGCGATCTGCAACACCTTCGGGTCGACGATCCCGCGCGAATCCGATGCCGCCCTCTACACGCACGCCGGCCCGGAGATCGCCGTGGCCTCGACGAAGGCGTTCCTGTCCCAGGTCGTTGCCTGCTACCTGCTCGGCCTCTACCTCGCGCAGCTGCGCGGCAACAAGTTCCGCGACGAGATCGCGACCATCCTGTCCGAGCTGCAGACCATCCCGGAGAAGGTCCAGCACATCCTCGATGAGACGAAGTCGCAGGTGCTGGCCCTGGCCGACCGCAACCAGGACGTCGGTTCTGTGCTGTTCCTCGGCCGCCACGTCGGCTATCCGGTGGCGATGGAGGGAGCGCTCAAGCTCAAGGAGCTCGCCTACATCCACGCCGAGGGCTTCGCCGCCGGTGAGCTCAAGCACGGACCGATCGCGCTCATCGACGAAGGCCAGCTCGTCATCATCATCGTGCCGTCCAAGCGGGGACGCGATTCACTGCATGCGAAGGTCATCTCGAACATCCAGGAGGTCCGCGCCCGCGGTGCGAACACCGTCGTCATCGCCGAGGAGGGGGATGAAGAGGTCGACCAGTTCGCCTCGGAGGTCATCTCCGTTCCGGAGACCACGACGCTCATGGCACCGCTGCTGACGACCGTTCCGCTGCAGATCTTCGCGATGGAACTGGCCACGGCCAAAGGCCTCGACGTCGACCAGCCGCGCAACCTCGCGAAGTCCGTCACCGTCGAATAAGGCGAGACGATGGCCATTCTGGGTATCGGCACGGACATCGCCGATGTGCCGCGCTTCGCCGAGCACATCGAACGCGTACCCGAACTCCTCGACCGCCTGCTCACTCCCGGCGAGCAGCTCAAACGCAACGGCAGACGCCGCACCGACGCGTCTCTGGCGGCCCGGTTCTCCGCGAAGGAGGCGCTGAAGAAGGCGATCGGCTTCCCCGGCTGGCTGCCCTGGCAGTCCGCCGAGGTGGTTCCGGCCCGATCCGGTGCCCCGTCCTTCCGGCTGCGCGGGCTCGTGCTCGAGCACTTCAAGAGGATCGGCGGGACGAACATCCACCTGTCGATCACCCATGATGCGCACCTGACGATGACCTTCGTCATCGCCGAAGGGGAGGGCCCGTCGCTGAGCCCCGGGATCGAGGGGATCGCCGAGCACTTCACGCACTCGATGTACGGTCCGGACGGCGGTCGGGCACAGATGGGCAGAACTCAGGAGCCATAGACTGGGGAGCATGAGCTCACTTCCCGACGATCCGACAGCCTCCGCCGAGGCCACCCCCATCCACCTGCCCACCGCCGAAGACGCCGCGGACATCGCCCCCGGACTCGTCACCCTCCGCCGAGCCCTGCATGAGAACGTCGAGGTCGGCCTCGACCTGCCGGTGACGCAGAAGCTCGTCCTCGAGGCCATCGAGGGCCTCGACGTCGAAGTGAGCACGGGACAGGGGCTGTCCTCGATCGTCGTGGTGCTGCGCGGCGGTGCCCGGAAGGAGGACTCGACCGGAGTCGTGCCCGCCGTGCTCCTGCGCGGGGATATGGACGGACTGCCCGTGACCGAGGCGACCGGATTCGACTTCGCCGCGACCTCGGGGAAGATGCACGCCTGCGGCCACGACCTGCACACGGCCGGCCTCGTCGGCGCCCTCGGGCTGCTCCACCGAGTCCGCGAGCACCTGCCCGGCGACGTCGTATTCATGTTCCAACCGGGGGAGGAAGGCTATGACGGGGCCGGGAAGATGATCGACGAAGGCGTCCTCGACGCCGCCGGACCCCGCGTCAAGGCCGCCTACGGCCTGCACGTGTCCGCCGATGCCGAGCTCGGAATCGCCTCCAGCCGCCCCGGACCCTATATGGCCGCGTTCTCGACGATGACGATCACCGTGAACGGCAAGGGCACCCACGCCTCCCGCCCGGCCACGGGCAAGGACCCGATCCAGGTCGGGGCCATGCTCGTGGGCCAGCTGCAGGAGTACATCACCCGCCGGTTCGACATCTTCGACCCGATCGTGGTCACCGTCGGCCAGTTCAACGCGGGCACCGCGGCCAACGTCGTCCCCGACGAGGCCCGCCTCGTCGTCAGCGTCCGCACGTTCTCCGAGACCGTGACCTCGCGCGCCGAGGCGGAGCTGCCCCAGCTGGTGCGTGACCTCGTCGCCGCCCATGGGCTCACCGCCGAGGTGGACTACGAGCAGATCCTTCCCCCGACGATCAACGACGACGCCGAGGCCGAATTCTTCCTCGCCACCTTCACCAACCTCTTCGGGCAGGAGCGGACGGTGCGCAAGGCGAATCCGCTGCCCGGCTCGGAGGACTTCTCCCGCGTCCTCGACGCCGTGCCCGGCGCGTACGGACACTTCGGGGCGGCGCTGCCGAACCTGCCGGTCGACGAACGCGAGGCCAACCATTCCCCACGCGCCCGCCACAGCGACGACGGTCTGGCCGACCAGGCGCTGTTCCTGGCCCATCTGGCCGGTCGCCGACTCGCGCAGCTGGCCGAGGACTGATGCCTTGGGCGGAGAACTGATGCCCTGAGCGGAGGAAACGGGATACGGTGCAGTGAGACGTCGAGACGTGAAGGAGCAGTCGATGAGTGTGTTCGCCTATCCGAGCGAGGTCATCCGCCGGGCCGAGGTGCCGCTGCTCGACGCCGGTGTCCCGCTCATGGCCAGGGCGGCCCGCGCCCTGGCGAACATCGCGCTCGAGACGCTGCGGGCCGACCGCGGTCGCGTCGCGGGCTCGCGGGTGTGCGTGCTGGCCGGGCCGGGGAACAACGCCGGCGACGCGCTCTTCGCCGCGGCCGCTCTCGCCGGGAGGGGCGCGGCCGTGTCGGTCATCACCCTCTTCGACCGCACCCATGCCGAGGGACTGGCCGCCGCCCGCCGCAGCGGTGCCCAGGTCGTGTCCTTCACCGCCGCCGACCGCGCCGAGGCGACAGCCGCCGGCCCCGCGACAGCCGCCGGCCCCGCCCGAGCGGAGGCGCTGCGGGAGCTGACCCGCGCCGACCTCGTCCTCGACGGGATCCTCGGCACCGGAGGTCGCCGCGGTCTGCCCGAGCACATCGCCGGACTCATCTCCGACTGGGCACCGCAGCGCAGCGCCGGCCTGCTCGCCGTCGACGTCCCCTCCGACCTCAGCCCCGACGCCGACGGTGCGAAGCAGCGGATGCATGCCGATCGCACCGTGACCTTCGGCGGCCTCAAGACCGAACTCGTCGACCCCCGTGTGAGCGCATTCACCGGCTTCATCGACGTCATCGACATCGGCCTCGACCTCGACCCGGCGCAGGCGACCGCAGAGCTGCTCGACGCCGATGACCTCGTCACCGACTTCCCCCGCCCCGGCAGGGACGGGCACAAGTACTCCCGCGGCATCACCGGGATCCTCGCCGGATCGGAGGAGTACCCGGGCGCCGGCGTGCTCACGACCACTTCGGCGGTCAATTCCGGGGCGGGGATGGTCCGCTATCTGGGAGCCCCGCTCGTGGCCGAATTCGTCATCGGCCTGCACCCCGAGGTGGTCACCGCCTCCGGGCGGGTCGACGCCGTGGTCATCGGACCCGGCGATCCCGAACCCGAATACATCCAGGCTGTCATCGACGCCCTGACCGAGACCACGACCCCGCTCGTCCTCGACGCGGGAGGCCTCGACATGGTCGGCCGCGCCGAGACGATGACCGAGACCTGGTTGGCCGGTCGCCCCCTGATCATCACTCCGCACGCCGGCGAGCTGGCCCGGCTGCTCAGCCGCCTCCTCGGCGAGATCATCACGGCGGGCAGGATCGGCCAGGACCCGCTCGGATGGGCCCGGCAGGCGGCGGAGCTGACCGGAGCGATCGTCCTGCTCAAGGGCCACCATACGGTCATCGCCGCCCCCGACGGGCACACCGTGCTGCCCGAACCGGGCCCGGCGAGCCTGGCCACGGCCGGGGCCGGTGATGTGCTCTCAGGCGTCCTCGGCACCCTGATCGCCGTCGCCTCGGCCCGTAGCCGCTACGGCGATGACCGACCGCTGTCGTCGCATCAGTGGGCCCGCCTGGCCGGCTTGGCCGTGCTCGTCCACAATGCCGCAGGACGGCAGGCGGTCACCGCCTCCGGTGTCGCCGGTGCCCTCGCCGAGGTGACCGACGCACTCATCCACGGCACGGACTGAGTCCAGCGCCCGGGTGTGCGGACGCCCGGCCCGGCGGGTGCCACCTGGATCTCACCTCAGTGGATGGCGATCTGCGTCTTCGTCGCCCCTTCCCACTCCATCGTCTTGACGAGGCTGGATTCGTACATCGACACGCAGCCGGCGGTCTTCACCGACTCGGTGTTCGCGTGGAGGAAGATCGCCGAGCCCTTGCCGGGGGTGCGAGCCTCGTTGTACCCGATGACCTGGGCGTACTTGTACGGTTTCGGCTGGTAGAGCGATTCGCCGGTGTACCCCTCGGACTTCAGCTGCATCGTGTTGTAGCCCTCCGCCCTGGTCGCGTCACCGTCGACCCAGACATGATCACGGGTGACCTTCGTCCAGGACTTCTGCAGACCCGGATCGGATGAGGTGCCGAAGCCCTCTCGCATCCAGAACACGCCCTTCGGCGTCTTCCCGTCGCCTTCGCGCTTGTCCGCCGTCGTCCCGTTGTACCCGAGCCGAGCCCTGTACGGACCCTGATCGCGGACGTAGCGGCCGTCGGACTTCGAGCACAGATAGATGTCAGCGGTGATCGTCGACCGCTGTTTGACCTCGATGACCTTCTCGGCCGTGACGCTCGAGTCCGATTCGATGCCGGTGCAGTGGCGTGCGGCGGCCGCGGCCGCCGGCCCGCGGTCGGCGAGAGCGAGGACGGTGCCGCAGAGCACGGCGATGAGCACCATGGCCACGGTGCGGGCAGATGTGCTGGTGTGCATGACTTCTCCTTCGTCATCGATGGCAGTGGGGGCTCATCGTAACCGAGGCCACGGACCGCCGCGGGGTCCCGATACACCCCGGTCAGAGGTGTCGGCGGTACTCTTGTCCAGTGACATCTTTCGACATTCCCGAGGCCCTGGTCCGGGCGGAGATCGACGAGGCGGCCCTGCGCGACAATGCCGCAGTGCTGGCCTCCCGACTCGCCCCCGCCCGCCTCAGATGCGTCGTCAAGGCCAATGCCTACGGCCATGGCGTCGACCTCGTCGCTCCCGCCCTCTTCGCGGCCGGGTGGCGCGAATTCTGTGTGGCCACGATCCCCGAAGCCCTGCAGCTGCGCAGCCTGCTCGGCGACGAGGCCGAGATCCTCGCCTGGCTCTACGGACCGACCACTGACCTCGACGAGGCGGTGCGGGCCGGCATCGAGATCGGCGTCTCGACGGTCGACAGCCTCGACCGTCTGGCCGCCGCCGCCGAGCGCACGGGCGTCACGGCCCGGCTCCACCTCAAGATCGACACCGGGCTGGGACGCAACGGGCTGGCCCCGGATGCGCTCGTGCGCGCCTTCGAATGGCTGCGCCGGGCCGGTGAGGTCGGGACAGCGGCGATCAGCATCGTCGGCATCATGAGCCACTTCGCCGTCGCCGACGAACCCGAACGCCCCGAGACTGCCGCCCAGGCCGCGGTGTTCTCCTCCGCCCACGGGCAGCTGAGGGCCGTGCTCGACGCCGCCGACGGTCGTCTCGGCGATGCGGAGGCCCTCGATGTGCACATCGCGAACTCGCCGGGTGCGCTCACCCTCGGACCCTGCCCGGGCACCTCGGCGAGGGTGGGCCTGGCGCTCTACGGACTCTCCCCGCTCGCCGACGGCGACGCGGCGGCCCTCGGGCTGCGGCCGGCGATGCGGCTGGTCTCCACCGTCATCAATCTCAAGGACATCCCCGCCGGTCATGGCGCCTCCTACGGGCTGACGTTCACGGCCGCGACCGACACCCGGTTCGCGCTCGTGCCCGGCGGGTACGGTGACGGTCTTCCGCGGGCGGCCTCGAATCGCGCCGAGGTGGCCATCCGCGGCCGCCGCTACCCCGTCGTCGGGCGCATCGCCATGGATCAGATGATCATCGACATAGGAGCCGGAAACGACGAGGTGGCCATCGGCGACGAGGCCGTGATCTTCGGACCCGGCGGCCCCAGCGCGGCCGATTGGGGGACCTGGGCGGATACGATCAACTACGAGATCGTCACCCAGCTCAGCGCTCGCGTCCAACGCTGTGTGAAGACCGGCGACGGGAACGGTGCCGCCGGTGATGAGGAGGTCGACCGATGAGGATCATCGTCGAATCGCTGGCGCAGATGCGCACGCTGGCCGAGGTGCTGGCCGGACACCTGCGCGCCGGTGACCTGCTCATCCTCACCGGCAACCTCGGAGCCGGCAAGACGACCTTCACCCAGTCCCTGGGTGCGGCCCTCGACGTGTCCGGGCGGATCACCTCGCCGACATTCATCATCGCCCGCGAACACCCCTCACGGGGCGGCGGTCCCGCGCTCGTCCACGTCGACGCCTATCGGCTCGCCGATGGTGAGGAGCTCGAGGACCTCGACCTCGACTCCGAACTCGACGAATCGATCACCGTCGTCGAATGGGGCGCCGGGATGGCCGAGCAGCTGAGCAGCGACTATCTTGAGATCACCATCGCCGCGACTCCGCCGGCCGAAGGCGATCAGGTCGATGGGGAGCCGGCCGAGGACGATGCCGAGGAATCCGAGGACGGGGAGGACGAACGGCGCATCGTCGATCTCACCGGCCACGGCACCGCCTGGGGCGAGAGGCTGCCGCAGGTGCAGGCGGCGATCGCAGCAGTCGAAGGCATCACGACCGGGGGAGACGGACCATGATCATTCTCAGCATCGACACCTCGCAGGCGGCGTCCGTGGCCCTGGTGGACACGGACTCCGGCGAGGTCATCGCCGCCGAAGCCGCCGAAGACCGGCGCCGACACGTCGAGTTCATCGGACCTGCGCTGGCCCGCGTCCTCGCCGCGGAAGCCCGGCCCGAACTCGTCGTCGTCGGCATCGGGCCCGGCCCATTCACCGGACTGCGCGTGGGCATCGCCGCAGGCATCGCCGCCGGCCAGGCCCGCGGCATCCCCGTCCGCGGCCTGCTGTCCCACTCGGCGATCGCCGAAGAGCTGGTGCTGGCGTCCGACGATGCCGATTCCGCCGGCACCGCGACCGCTGCGAACGCGACGGCCGGCAGCGGCCGCTCCGTGCTCATCGCCTCCGACGCCCGTCGCAGAGAGGTGTACTTCAGCGTCTACGACGGTCTCGACGCCTCCCTGACCGCCGGACCCTTCGTGGCCGAACCCGCCGAGGTCGCCGCAGTGCTGGCCGCACACGGCTTCGACCTCGACGAGTCCGGGACCGGGCACGAATCGACTGCCGGGCTCACACCGATCGGCGACCGGTGCGGACGCGGTTTCGTCCTCTACCCCGATGCTCTCGGCGCCCCGACACATGAGACGATCACGGATCCGCGCGCCGAATTCCTCGCCCGCGCCGCGGCCCGAGAACTCACCGCCGGCAGAGGACTGAGCGAACCGATCCCCGAATACCTGCGCGAACCCGATGCGAAGGCGACACCGGCGCGCGAAAGCTCGCTGAGATGACTGCTGAGACGACCATCGTCGAGCTGCCCTGGTGGGATCTCGCCGAGGTGGCCGACCAGGATGCGAAGGTCTTCGGACCGACCGCCTGGACGATTCGCTACTACTGGTCGGTCAAGGCGCAGAACGGCACGGCCATGTTCATGGCCAGGACCGCTCCGGCCGCGGGATTCGGGTCGGGTCAGCCCGTGGACACCACGGCCTCGGCGGGGGAGCTGGCCGGATGGATCGTCATGTCCGCAACCGGTGCGGAAGCCGATGTGATGACGATCGCGACGACCGAGGCCGCACGCGGCAAGGGCATCGGGCGGGCACTGCTGACGGCCGGTCTCGACTGGGCCAAGGGTCGCGGCGCGGAGGTCGTCCACCTCGAGGTCGATGAGTCCAACACCGCGGCGCTGGGCCTGTACTCCTCGCTCGGATTCGAGGAGTGGGGGAGACGCCCGGACTACTACCCCGGCGCCGCGGCCATTCTCATGCGCGTGCGCATCAGCGACTGACCCCCGACGTCGAGGGCGTCGGGGGTCAGTGAGCTCGCCCGGGTTTGGGGACGTTGCCGGGGGCCGGCGGCGGAGAGGTCGCCGAGGTCGGGGCGTCGCCGAGCTCAGGCGACCGTGACGATCCTGCCTTCGGTGGCCTCGGTGAGGTCGACGAGGAGCTCGCCGTTGAGGCGGAAGGCCTCCATCGTCTCGGCGATGATGATCTGTTCGGCCCCTCCGGTCGAAGCCACCTCGTCGAGGCGGCGACGATAGGCTTCCTTGTACGGCTTGGTCTTGCCGGCCTCGGTGAAGTCCCACATCGTCAGCGAGGTCTTCGGCAGTCCGTAGTGCCGACGCATGAGCGTCCTGATGGCCTGCCCGCCGGACAGATCCCCGAGGTAGCGCGTGTAGTGGTGGGCGATGACCTGTTCGGGGCTGCCGAGCCTGGACAGATGGGCGGCATAGGCGTTCGCGCTGGGCATGACGGGCAGTCCGGTGCCGTCGAGTGCGGCCAGATCGGCGGTGATGCGGTCGCTGCGGAACAGGAGCGCATCGTGGAACGGAGCGAAGACGGGGTCGTCGGCGAAGTCACGTGACCTGGCCTCGAGCACCGGGTAGATGACACTGTACTGCCGCAGCAGGAGCGCATAGGCCCGGGCGCCGAGGCGTCCTTCCATGAGATCGACCATGAATGTGGTGTGCTCGACTTCGTCGTGGATGGTGGCGGTGCTGCTCTTGAGGCGAGCGGAGAACGGTTCATTCATTGCGGTTCCTCGCGAGAAGGCGACGAGCGCGACGCTGTCTCGTCGGGGCTGGCTTTGTCGACACTGATCTTGGGATTAGCTTAGCCTAAGCACACTGACCGGAGCCAGACCCGGGCCGCGGCTGTCGGCATCGTGATCCGGGCCGATGGCCGTGGCTGCAGGCGGGTAGGCTGGAGGCATGACACGTGTGCAATTGGCAGATACCGATCTTTACGTCCACCCCCTCCAGCTGGGAGGCAATACCTTCGGCTGGGGCGCGGATCGGGATCAGAGCTTCGCGGTCCTCGACGCCTACGCCGAGGCCGGCGGAAACTTCATCGACACAGCCGATGCGTACCCGGCCTGGGTCGACGGCAACTCCGGTGGCGAATCCGAGACGATCATCGGCGAGTGGATGAAGTCCCGCGGCAATCGTGACGAGATGGTCATCGCGACGAAGGTAGGCAAGCACCCCGAGCACCCGGGGCTCGACCCCGCGAATATCCGCGACTGCGTCGACGATTCCCTGCGTCGCCTGGGCACCGACCACGTCGACGTCTACTACGCCCACTGCGACGATGACGAAGTCGACCAGGTCGCCGTGGCCGAGACCTTCGACGCGCTCGTGCGCTCCGGCAAGGTCAGCTACCTCGGCGCCTCGAACTTCAGCCTCGAGCGTCTGCAGAACGCGAGGAAGATCTCCACGAAGTTCTCCCTTGCCTGCTACCGCGTCGTCCAGGACCGATTCAACCTCGTCTCCCGTGCAGCCGTCGACGCACAGAAGCAGGCCTACCTGCGCTCGGAGGGCATGGCCGAACTGCCCTTCTACTCGCTGGCCTCCGGGTTCCTCACCGGCAAACACACCGGGGGAGACGCCACCGGCAGTGTTCGTGGGCAGCGAGTGGCCGACTATGTCGACGACCAGAAGGCCCTCGGTGCCCTCGAAGTCCTCCACGACGTCGCCTCCGCCCACAACGCGACGATGACGGCCACGGCCATCGCCTGGCAGCTCAGCCACGACTTCATTCCCTCGACCATCGCCTCGGCGCGGGTGCCCGAACAGCTGACCGAGCTGTTCGCCGGTGTCGAGATGCAGTTGAGCGACGAGGAGATCACCGCCTTGACTCACGCCTGGGTGGAGGAATGAGCACGACTTCAGCGCGCCTCCTCACCTGGGAGAACGGCACCGACCTCGTCATCGAGATGCCTCTGGCACTCGGGGTCGAGGACGTGTGGAAGGCGCTGACCGACAGTGCGAGCGTCGGTGCCTGGTTCGCTCCGTTCCGCCTCGGCGAGGAACCTGCCGAGGCCGAGGCGGACGGGCCCGCCGCGCGCCCGATCACCTTCGAACTCGGCGACGTCGACCTGGGCGGATCCGTCCTCAGCTGCGAGATCTGCGACCATGTGCTGCTCGACCTCGACGACTTCGGGGTGCTGGGCATCGGCCTCGCGACCCGCGAGACCGACACCGCTCAGGGTGCCGCGGGCACAGGTCAGGGTGCCGCGGACGCCGACCAGGAGACCCTGCTGGTGTTCACCCAGACGTCCGCCGATGTCGACACCGCCCGGGCGCGGGCCGCGGAGTTCGGCCCCATGTGGGACACGCACCTGCGCCTGTTCGCCCGCAGCCTCGGACTGGCCGCCGCCGAGGCGACCGAACCCGAACTCGTCGCCGCCTACTCGGATCTCGAGCTCGACACCTCCGGAGACGGATCATGAGCGAACCGCTCGTCCTCGGCATCGAATCCTCCTGCGATGAGACCGGAGTGGGGATCGTGCGCGGCCGCAGACTGCTGACGAACACGGTGTCCTCGTCGATGGACGAGCACGTGCGCTTCGGCGGAGTCGTGCCCGAGGTCGCCTCCCGGGCCCATGTGCAGGCCATCGGCCCGGCCATCGCCTCGGCCTGTGAGACCGCCGAGGTGGAGCTGTCCGATATCGATGCCGTCGCTGTGACCGCCGGTCCCGGTCTGTCCGGAGCGCTCATGGTCGGAGTGGGAGCGGCCAAAGGACTCGCCGCCGCCCTCGACCGACCGCTGTACGGGGTCAACCATCTGGCCGCCCACGTCGCCGTCGACCTCGTGGCCGAAGACGTCGACGGGCTGACCACGCCGACCATCGCCCTGCTCGTCTCCGGCGGGCACACGGAGATCCTGCGCATCGGCGATGTCGTCGATGACATCGAACTGCTCGGCGCGACCATCGACGACGCCGCCGGCGAGGCCTTCGACAAGACAGCCCGGCTGCTCGGACTGAACTACCCGGGCGGGCCGAACATCTCGAAGGCGGCCCTCGGCCTGCTCGACGGCACCGGAGTCCCCGGTGACCGGACCGCGGTGAAGTTCCCCCGCGGACTGGCGAAGAAGCAGGATCTGCGCGATCCCGAACGTCGATACAACTTCTCCTTCTCCGGTCTCAAGACCGCGGCGCTGCGCGAAGTCACCAAGGCCGAGACGCTCGGAACCGAGCTGCGCGTGGCCGATATCGCCGCCGGATTCGAAGACGCCGTCGTCGACGTGCTCGTGACCAAGACCCTGCTGGCCGCGGCCGACACCGGCATCGACCATGTCGTCCTCGGCGGGGGAGTGGCCGCGAACACCCACCTGCGTGAGGTGCTCGCCGCGCGCTGCGCCGAGGCGGGAGTGACCCTGCGGGTGCCGCCGCTGAGACTGTGCACCGACAACGGGGCGATGGTCGCCGCCCTCGGGGCCGAACTCGTCTCCTGCGGAATCGGACCCAGCGCCCTGTCCTTCGCCGCCGTCTCCTCCCTGGATGTCGATCATGTCCTCGTCTGAGAACGAAGAGACCCGGGCCGGCCGCGAGGCTGCGAACGATGCTGCGGAGCGGAACTCGCACAGTTCCGCGGGCAGCATTGCGCCCGATGCGTCGAACAGCGCCGCGAACGACTCCGCGGAACGGAATGCGCGCGCGGCGAATGATGCCGCGGGCCGCGTCGAGGACAGTGCCGCGGAGCGGAACTCTCAGGCCGCGAAGTCGACGCGACTGCCGGACGGTCGGCCGCCTCGGCGCTCCGGTGATGGGTGGACGTACGGATCCGACGGGAAGAAGCATTGGGGCCTCGGCGGGGCCGCCGGACTCATGCTCCTCGACCCCGAGCGTGGGGTGCTCATGCAGCATCGGGCGCTGTGGTCGGTCGAGGGCGGGACCTGGGGATTCCCCGGTGGCGCTCGAGATGTGGGTGAGTCGGCCGTCGACGCCGCGATCCGCGAGTCCTGGGAGGAAGCCGGAGTTCCGGATCAGGACGGATCGGGCATCGAGATCCTCGACACTCATGTCCTCGACCTCGAGACCTGGTCCTATACGACGGTGATCGCGAAGACCCTGCGTCGATTCGAGGCGGTGATCAACGACCCCGAGAGCATCCAACTGACCTGGGTGCCGCTCGACGAGCTCACGGACTATCCGCTGCACCCGGGAGTCGCCGCCGCACTGCCGACGTTGTTGGACCTGCTTCGCCCGCACCTGTGAGGTCGTCTCGGTGGGCGGAAGTGTCCGATTGTGACCTGGACTTTTCGGACTACGGAACCGGACGTCGAATATGGGTTACAAACGGATAGTTTCAGCGGTCAGAAAGGTCTGATTGTGACCTACGTTTCGGGGCGACGGTCACCGGTGTGACTTCGCGCTGCGGAATTTGTCAAGGTGAGTGAGACCAGCGGGAGTTAGGCAGCTGGTAGCTCAACCTGCTGGCGGTCGTCGTCAGTCGTGCTCTCGACGGGCTTGTTGATCCAGGCAGCCGCAGGGAGGTCGAGGACCTTCGGGGGTGCGTTCGTGGCGAACCGTTCAGGATGAGCCGCCCGGGCCGCGGCGAGGACGTCAGCGCGTTCATTCGCCTTGGCCGCTGCGAGTCCGTAGTGGACATCGGCCGGCGTATGCAGACCGAGTCCCTGGTGGTGATGTTCATGGTTATACCAGGACACGAACTCGTCGATGAACCCTCGCGCCCCAGCCAAAGACCCGAATCGTTCGGGAAAGACCGGCGCATACTTCAACGTTTTAAACCACGCTTCGGAATAGGGATTGTCGTTGGAGACCTTCGGCCGCGAATGCGATCTGGTCACTTCCAGATCGGCCAACAGTGTAGCCACGGACTTCGACGTCATCGACGTGCCCCGGTCGGCATGGACCACCTGTGGGATGCCGTGGATGCCGAACACCTCGGCCATCATCTCCTGAGCCAACGGTCCGGACTCACGAGCATGGACATGAGCACCAACGATGTAGCGGGAGTAGATATCGATCATCACATAGGCGTCGTAGTACACACCCCGGGTCGGTCCGGCCAACTTGGTGATGTCCCACGTATACACCTGTCCCGGCCCGTCAGCGACCAGTTCCGGCACCGCTCGGGCAGGATGCCTGGCCTGCCGTCGACGTTCTCTGACCTGGGCATGCTCGGCCAGGATCCGATACATCGTCGAGATCGAGCAGAGGTAGACGCCCCGGTCGAGGAGAGTGGCGAAGACCTGCATCGGGGTGGAATCGACGAACTCAGCACTGTTGAGCACGGCCAGCACATGCGCTCGTTCAGTGCAGTCGAGCCGGTTGGCCGGGACCACCTCCCGCGGTACAGGCGGGCCTGAACGTCTGCGGCGGCGTGCCGCGGTCGACCGCGCGATACCGGTCAGCCCAGCCGCGCCCCGGGTACTCAAGCCGTGGACGGTCAGCTCGGTGTAGGCGTTCATCAGCGCTTCTTCCGCCTGGTCTCGGTATCCGCGCTCTTGGAGGTCTCTTCCAAGAGCGCGCGTGCTTTTCCCATAATCTCCAATGCCGTCTCCGTGCGGTCCAAACGCTGCTGGGTCTGCTCGAGCTCGCGGCGCAACCGGGCAATCTCAGCCTGATCCTTGCTCGGCTTCCCGACCGCCTGACCGGGCTTCTTTCCATCCAAGACACCCGCATCGCGCAGTCTGCGCCATTCGGTGATCAGCGAGGAATACAGCCCCTCACGGCGCAGGTAGGCTCCTCCCTGCTGCTGCCTGCAGGCTTCTTCGTACGCGGTCAGGTGGGCGAGTTTTTGGTCGGGGGTGAAGGTACGTCGGCGTGGACCATCAGCGCGTGGGTGGCGAGGGTTCATCGTTCCATCATCGCCGATCGGAGTTGATGATGGGGAGAGAGTCGAGATACTCATCGTGGTTGTTCCTGATCTCGCCCTGCTAAGGCGGACTTGCTATGAACCGGTGGACTCAACTCACCCTGACACGCAGGGCTGCGCGGTGAGGTCCTGTTCATCGGTGGAGACTCGGGCGTAGCCGACCTTCAAAGCGGACATGCTGCTGAGTGTGTCATATAAGGCCCCGTGACCGGACAGTTCACCGGACGGGTCTTACGGGATGCCCCGCCAAGCGCGCTGTCGGGTTCCCGGGCCGGGAGTGGGTGTGTCCGGTGGAGGTTCGGCTTGTGACA
This sequence comes from Brevibacterium sp. SMBL_HHYL_HB1, assembly GCF_018208375.1. Lineage (NCBI taxonomy): Bacteria > Bacillati > Actinomycetota > Actinomycetes > Micrococcales > Brevibacteriaceae > Brevibacterium > Brevibacterium sp. SMBL_HHYL_HB1. Next base: position 557,781 of record NZ_CP062936.1, read on the forward strand.
CAGTCACAAGCTCAGATGCCGGCCGGGCATATCGGGCGCCGCGCAGGTGGGAGCACATGCCCGTATGCGTATAGCTGTACGCTGTACACATCGAGGAAGGTGACGACTGCACCCCTTCAGCGATTGGCGTGCCGGTATGGGCGCCCATCTGTGCAGCACCATGGCGCGCGAATAGAGTCTGGAGCATTATGGAATCCCTAAGAGTGGGTATTCGGGTACCTGATGTCGAGCAGGCGCGGACGTTCTACTGCGGTTTGGTTTTTAGGAAGTCGGGACTATCCCAGGCCCCGACGGTCCCCCGGTCCTAGCGATTCTTCACTGGCGAGGCGCCCACCTGATCCTCGAAGCACTCGATGGCATGCCGTTTCAAGACTCGACCCGTGAACGCCAGATTCGGGAAGGCCCCCGTGGTCTGGGTGTCGCGATTGGCATGTCGGTCGACGATCTAGTATCGGTATACGAGTACTGCCAGACGCATGGATGCGAGATTACGTCTGAGCCCAACGACGAGCCCTACGGGGATCGTGTTTTCGAGTGTTTCGATCCCTACGGCTATCTGTGGGAATTCTCCATGCCGATCGCAGAACAGGATCCCGAACGGGCGGTCGCCGAGACTTCGAATGAGTGGTTCGGGAACCAGCGATAGGGTAGGTGCCTGCGAATCTCGACCGAGAATGTCTCCCGTGGTCGAGTGACTGCACTTCGTTCTTCCGGGGTCCTATGTGACGTTTGCAAGTCGCTGCCGCGCACTCCGCTAACCGGCGACCAGTGCGATCCGGCCGCAACGGCCCCGAGCACGAAAAGTGACGCTACGACTCTTAACAACCACTAGGGCGTGTCTGATAAATGCTGTAACCAAGCGATGACACCGTTGAGCACGACAGCGGCTCGATAGACGACGGCGAGTTTGTCATAGCGAGTGGCCAGTCCTCGCCACTGCTTCAAACGGGCATAACCGCGCTCGATGACATTGCGACCCTTGTACTTGATCGCGTCGAACTTCGGTGGACGGCCACCCTTTGATCCTCGCCGGAGACGATGGCCTTGCTGATCGGACGGTTCGGAGATGACTGCCTCGATCTTCCGCGACCGCAGCAGTGACCGGTTCGCTCTCGATGAGTAGGCCTTGTCGCCAAGGACGGCGTCCGGGCGGGTGCGTCGACCGACCTGAAGGTTGTCCAACAGAGGGGCGAGCATCGGGCTGTCGCCGTCCTGACCAGCGGTGCAGATCGACACCAGCGGCAGCCCGTGGCCATCGACGAGCTGATGAGTCTTTGTCGACAAGCCTCCGCGCGAGCGGCCGAAAGCGTGGTCAGGCGACTCTGTCAGTAGATCCTTGTAATTCGACGAGTCCCTTTTTTACGCGGCTGATGTTCGTCGCGTGTTGATGTGCGCGAGCGATCGTGGAGTCGACTGAGACGGTGAAGTCGACCTTGTCATTCTTTGCCGCGTGGACAGTCAGAGCCTGGTGGATGGCATCCCAGGTGCCGTCGGCGGCGAGGCGGCGGTGCCAGGTCCACACGGTCTGCCATTTGCCGAAGGTCTCGGGCAGATCGCGCCAAGCGATACCGGTGCGGTAGCGGTAGATGATGCCCTCGACCATCTGTCTGGGATCGGAGAACGGGCGGCCTCGTCGGCCGGTCGGTGCCGGGAGGTAGTCGGCGATGAGAGCCCATTGGTCATCAGTGAGTAGTTGGAATCGAGACACGATTCCAGGGTTTCAGAATCCCACCGGGAAATTTATCAGACACGCCCTAGTCGCGGCCCGAACCGGCCAATGTCCGTATCTGCCGCGCCGGGTTCGCACGGTGCTCTAAGAGCTGGTGGAAACAGCCAATTCATGAGTGGACCGTCGCCAAATGCGCGAGCGATGAGCGTACGCGCCTGCGGTCCGCGTTCAGGTGAGATGCGCACAAACGAGAGTCCCAGGTGGTCATGCTCCGCGGTGCTCGGCAAACCCGCACGACTGTCGAAACAACGGTGGAGCGCCGAGACAACGGGGTGCGCACAGTGGTCTCGGCGCTCCACCGTTGCCGCGGCACCCAGGGCCGCCCAGGTCCCGCGCCCAGGGCCGTCCAGGTCCCGCGCCCAGGGCGCCCAGGTCCCGCGCCCGGGCCCACCAACCCTCAGCTGTAGGAGTTGCGGAGGTCGCCGATGAGCGAGCGGGTCACCTCGGTGAGGGAGCCGGTGGACTGGAAGAGTCGCTGCAGGCGCTGGTAGGGCACCCCGCGCTCGATGATCGAGGTGATGGAGTGCAGCTCGTCGACGCAGCCGAGGCGTTCGGCCACCGGAGACAGGCGTTCGATCTCATCGGTCAGGCACTCGGTGACCAGACGCTCATCGGCGGCGGCGTTTTCGATGATGATCGCATCCATGCCGTAGCGGGCGGCGCGCCACTTGTTCTCGTTGTGGAACCAGTCGGGCATCGTCGGCAGCGTCTCACCGGCGTCGAGGCGGGCCGACATATCATCGACGAGGCACTGGATGAACGCGGTGATCGCGAGGATCTCCTCCAGGGTCGGCACCCCGTCGCAGACGCGGACCTCGACGGTGCCCCAGTGGGGAGCCGGGCGGATGTCCCACCGGATCTCGTTGATGTGGTCGATGATGCCGGTGGTGAGCATGTCGTCGACGTACTTCTCGTAGTCGGCCCAGGTCTCGAACTGGAAGGGCAGGCCCGCGGTGGGCAGCTGCTGGAACATCATCGCCCGGTTCGACGCGTAGCCGGTGTCGGTGCCGCCCCAGAACGGGGAGGAGGCGGTCAGTGCCTGCAGGTGGGGGACGTAGGCGAGCAGGGCATTGATGATCGGCAGGACCTTGTCCCGGGAGTCGATGCCGACGTGGACGTGGACACCGAAGATGAGCATGTTCCGCCCCCACCACTGCGTGCGGTCGACGAGCTCGAGGTAGCGTTCCTCGGCCCGGACCTCCTGCGACTGCCACTGTGCGAAGGGGTGGGTGCCCGCTGACATGAGTTCGATCCCACGCGACTCGGTGAGGTGCCGCAGCGCCCCGATCGAGGCCGCCAGATCATCGGCGACGGTCGACACCCGGGTGTGGACACCGGTGACGAGCTCGATGGTGTTCGTGAGCATCTCACCGACGATGTGCTTCTCGAAGTCGGGAGCGTGCTCGGCCACATCCGCCAGCAGCGTCTCGGCAGCAGGGGTCAGGTCAAGGCTGCGTCTGTCCAGCAGAGCCAGTTCCCATTCGACACCGAGGGTGGAGCGGGCGGATTGAGCGAAATCGACCATGGATCGATCATAATGGTCGGCAGGCGATTCGCCTGATTCGACAGTGTGATACGGCCGATATGCCGGTGTGAGAGGCGGCCGTGCGCGTTACGCCGCTCGGCGCTCATCCGCCTCGAGCCGGAGCCCCGATTCGGTATCGAAGAGGTGCAGGCGCGCGGTGTCGGGAGCGACCCGGACGGTGTCGCCGCGACGGATCGTCGACCGTCCGCCCACTCTCGCCACGAGACTCCGCTCACCGCCTTGCAGCCTCGCCCGGCCGTGGACGTAGGCGTCGGCACCGAGCTCCTCGACGAGGTCGACGGTGATTTCGAAGCCGTGCTCGGCCCCGGTGCGCAGATCCTCGGGCCGGATGCCGACAGTGACCGTCGTGCCGGTCAGCTGCCCGCGCTGGGATTCGGTGAGTTCGAGATCGACGTCGCCGAGGCGCAGCATCGACTCCTCGACCGGGGCCTCGAGGAGGTTCATCGCCGGAGAGCCCATGAAACCGGCGACGAACAGGTTCGCCGGTCGGTCGTAGAGATTCGCGGGCGTGTCCACCTGCTGCAGACGACCATTGTCGAGCACGGCGACCCGGTCGCCCATCGTCATCGCCTCGACCTGGTCGTGCGTGACGTAGACGGTCGTGACCCCGAGACGGCGAGTCAGGGACGCGATCTGGGCGCGGGTCTGCACCCGCAGCTTCGCGTCGAGGTTCGACAGCGGTTCGTCCATGAGGAAGACCTGCGGAGAGCGGACGATCGCCCGGCCCATGGCCACGCGCTGTCGCTGCCCGCCGGACAGGGCCTTCGGCTTCCGGTCGAGGAAGGGTTCGAGATCGAGAAGCTGCGCGGCCTCCTGCACTCGCTGATCGCGTTCCTGCCGTCCGACGCCGGCGATCTTGAGCGCGAACGCCATGTTCTCCCGCACGGTCATATGCGGATAGAGCGCATAGTTCTGGAACACCATGGCGATATCGCGTTCGCGCGGGGACAGCTGAGTGACATCGTCCTCGCCGATGCGGATGCGGCCGGCGTCGACGGGCTCGAGCCCGGCGAGCATGCGCAGGGTGGTGGACTTCCCGCACCCGGAGGGACCGACGAGGACGAGGAACTCGCCATCGGCGATGTCGAGACTGATCTCGTCGACGGAGGGTGCCAGCGCCTCGGGGTACTGACGCAGTGCTTTGTCGAAGGTGACTGTGGCCATTTTTCTCAACCTTTCGCGGATGCGGAGGCATCCGATGATCGCCGGTGATCGTGCAGTGAGTTCTGGTCGGTGGACAGTGAGTGTTCGCGTGCAGTGGATCTGGTGACGTCGTGCGTATAGGACCGGTACTGCTGCCGCACCCGAGACGGTCTCGGGTGCAGGGTGGCGACGAGTTCGACCGGCCACTTCGGCAGTCTTCCGGTCAGTGTCCACGCAGCCTGCCTGGCAGCGCCGATGGCCACGTACTCGGCCTGTTCGGGGACGTCGATGGGTACCGTGAAGATGTCTCTGGCGACCTCCCGAACGGCCGGGTTGCGTGCGGCCCCACCGATGAGCAGCAGCCGCCGGGCGTCCAGGCCCTGGGACTGGACCGCGTCGAGGCCGTCGGCGAGACCGCACAGCATGCCTTCGACGAACGCTCGAGCGACGTTCTCGGCCGAAGCGTTCGCCAAGGTCATCCCCTCGAGCCGGGCGGTGGCATCGGGCAGGTTCGGGGTGCGCTCGCCTTCGAAGTAGGGCACGAGCGTGATGCCGTTCGCGCCCGGGGACGATGCCAGCGCCAAAGCTGCGACCTCGTCGTGGCTGATGCGCAGCAGTGTGCTGGCCGAGACGAGGACGCGCGCGGCGTTGAGAGTCGCGACCAGGGGAAGACGACCGCCGTCTGCGGAGGCGAAACCGGCGACCGTTCCGCTCGCATCGGCGATGGGCACCTCGGTGGTGCCGAAGACCGTGCCCGAGGTGCCGATGGAGATGACGACGTCGCCGGAGGCCACCCCGAGTCCGAGTGCCGCCGCCGCATTGTCCCCGGCCCCGGGGCCGACGAGGAGGCCCTCCGTCGTCCGCCCGGCAGGCTCGTGGTCTCCGAGGACGCGGGGGAGGATGATCGCCGAGGCGGTGGCGACCCCCGAGGCGGCTCCTGGAACGGCCGCGTGTCCGCCCTCCGTCGCCGGACCGCTCTTCGTCGCGGGTGCCCCGCGTGCCTCGCGGGCGGCGGTTCCGAACGCGGTCCGGAAGAGATCGAGATCGTAGCGACCGGTTTCAGGATCGAAATAGGCCGTGCCGCTGGCATCGGAGGCATCGGTGACCAAGGCCTCGAGCACCGGGCCCCGGGCGGAGCAATCGGCCGGTCCATAGCCGAGGAATCGCCAGGTCAGCCAGTCGTGGGGGAGGGCGACGGCAGCGACCCGGGACGCATTGTCGGGTTCGTTCTCGCGCAGCCAGCGCAGCTTCGCGCCGGTGAACGAGGCGACGGGCAGGACTCCGGTGCGGGCAACGAAGTCCTCGGCCCCGACCTCGGCGATGAGATCGCGGGCGGCGGCATTGCTGCGCAGATCGTTCCACAGAAGCGCGTCGCGGATGACGCGTCCCTGGCTGTCGAGGGCGATGAGCCCGTGCTGCTGGCCGCTGATGCTGACCGCGGCCACATCGTCGAGGCCCCCGGCGGCGGCGATCGCCGACTGCAGCGCGGTCCACCACTGCTCGGGATCCACCTCGGTGCCGGGCGGGTGCGGGGCCGAACCGGTGCGCACGACGGCTCCGGAGTCGGCATCGGCGATGACGATCTTGCAGCTCTGCGTCGAGGAGTCGACTCCGGCGACGTACCTGCGGGCCGCGGTCATCGTTGCTCCTCGTCCGCTGCCGACAGGTCCTTCGCCGAGTCGTCCGCTGCCGACTCGTCCTTCGCCGAGTCGTCCACGGCTGCGTCGACCGTCGCAGCCCCGTCGAGCAATGCCTCTTCCACCCCGGTATCGCCCTGCCCTGCTTCGTCGAGCAGCGCATCGGCCAGGGCCCGGTCGATGACGGCGATGTCGAGGATCTTCGCCGCGCAGGCCGCCCGCACCGCCGGGGCCCGTTCGGCGCCGCGGGCGACTCCCACGGTCGTCGTGGCGCGGCGCAGCTGGTCGAGGGAGACGGCGATGACCCGGTCGTCGATCGTGGTCACATCCCGGCCGGCGGCGTCGAAGAGCCGTCCGGACACCTCGGCGATGGCACCGTCGTCGATGCCGGATTGCCGCTGTGCCGGTGTGCACTTCTCCCACACCGAGGACAGGCCCTCGGCCCAGGAGGCGACGGAGACCACCGCGAGGTCGAGGTCATCGGCGGCGGCGAGAGTGCCGGAGATCTCGGGCAGGGCACGCAGATCCGCGGCGGTCTCGGCCTCGGTGACCAGCAGCGGAGCCGGCAGGCGGACCATGCTCACCGCATGATCCTGACCCAGCCGGGTGAAGATCTCGGCGCTGGGCCGATGCGATTCCAGGCGCAGGGCCCCGGCGAGCTGGACGATCGTGCACCGGGGCAGGGCCGGGGTGAAGGCGGCGGCGGAGTCAAGGGTCCGTGACCAGGACAGGCCGATGCGCATCCCGGGCCGGGCCTGCCGGCCGACCAGCGCCAGGGCGGCCCGCCCCATCTGCTCGGAGGCATCGGCGTCGTCGGGGATGTCGACGATGACGACCGAACTCAGCCCCAGCGCCGAGGCGATGCGTTCGTCCGCGCCGTCCTCCTCACCGGCATCGGCCTCGATCGTGATCGTCACGACACCGGTGTCGACGGCCTCGGCGAGGAGTCGGGCGACCTGGAAGCGGCTGAGCCCGTTGGCCTTGCCGATCTCGACCTTCGACCGGCCCTCGAGGTAGTGATCGCGGGCCAGCTGCGCGAGAAAACGGCGGTGGCGGGCGGTGGGCACCGTGGACACGGTCCTCCCTTCGGCGGCGACGACATTGTTTTCGCTCATATGTGAAGTGTTGCACATCTGATGGGTTCGTGACACAGTATTGCACATATGAGCACCGACGCTCATACGATTTTCTCGCAGCGAACCCGACGGCGGGCAGCAATCCCGCGAAGACGAGGGAAGGCACAACGATGAAACACCTGATCACCGGCCGAGGCGCCATCTGGGCGGCCATCGGCATGGTCGGAGCACTCGCACTGTCCGGATGCGGTGGTGCCGGCGGCAGCGGCGGCGGAGGAGGAGGCGATGAGGTCAACGTCCTCATGGTCAACAACCCGCAGATGAAGGACCTGCAGAAGCTCACGGCCGACCACTTCACCGAGGACACCGGCATCGAGGTCAACTACACCGTGCTGCCCGAGAACGAGGTGCGGGCGAAGATCGGACAGGAGTTCTCCGCTCAAGCCGGCAACTACGACGTCGCTTCGATGTCGAACTACGAGATCCCGACGTATGCGAACAACTCATGGCTGACACCGATGGACGAGGGCGTGGCCGATGCTGAGGGCTTCGACCAGGACGACATCCTCACCCCCATGGCGGAGTCGATGACCGTCGACGGCGAGATCTACGGCGAACCCTTCTACGGTGAGGGTTCGTTCCTCATGTACCGCACGGACATCTTCGATAAGGCCGGAGTCGAGATGCCCGAGAACCCGACCTGGGACGAAGTCGCCGAACTCGCCGCGAAGGTCGACGGAGCCGAGAAGGGCACGAAGGGCATCTGCCTGCGCGGACTGCCCGGCTGGGGCGAGATGTTCGCCCCGCTGACGACCGTGGTCAACACCTTCGGCGGGACCTGGTTCGACGAGAACTGGGACGCCCAGGTCGATTCGAAGGAGTTCAAGGATGCCACGAACTTCTACGTCGACCTCATCAAGGACCACGGGGAATCCGGCGCCCCGCAGGCCGGATACACCGAATGCCTGACGAACCTGCAGCAGGGCAAGGTCGCCATGTGGTACGACTCGACGGCCGCCACCGGCACCCTCGAAGCCGACGACTCCCCGGTCAAGGGCAAGATCGGCTACGTCGCGGCCCCGGTGAAGGAGACGGATGCCAGCTCCTGGCTCTACACCTGGGCCTGGGGCATCCAGGCGGCGGGCAAGAACCAGGACGCGGCCAAGCAGTTCGTGGCCTGGGCGTCGTCGAAGGCCTACGAGGAGACCGTGGCCGAGGAACTAGGCTGGCAGCATGTGCCGGCGGGCAAGCGGACCTCGACGTATGAGAATCCCGACTACCAGAAGGCCGCCGAGCCCTTCTACGAGCAGACCGAGGACGCCATCAACTCGGCCGATCCCGAGAACCCCGGCCTCCAGCCGCGGCCGACGCTGGGCGTGCAGTTCGTGACGATCCCGGAGTTCGCGGATCTGGCCACGGGCATCTCCGAGGACGTCAGCTCCGCCATCGCCGGACGCACCACCGTCGACAAGGCGCTGGAGAAGGGACAGAAGGACGCCCAGAAGGTCGGAGACAAGTACAAGAAGTGACCGATCGGCCTCGGGGCGCGAACCGTTCGCCCCGAGGCCTGCCCACCCACTCTTCTAAGGATGTGCGAAGTGTCAGCACCCGCCGCCGAGCGTGCCTCGCAGCCGATCACGCCGCCCAGACCCCGTGCCAAGGCCCGATGGCTCAAACGTGCCCCCATGCTGCCGGCGCTGATCTTCGTCATCATCGTCACCCAGATCCCGTTCGCGATCACCATCATCATCTCGTTCATGAACTGGAACGCGGCCTATCCGGACGACATCGGCTTCGGCACCGTCGACAACTACGTCACCGTCTTCACCGACGCCGATCTGCTGCGGGCCGTGCTCGTGACCGTCTCCCTCACCGTCGCCGTCGTGCTCGTCTCTGCTCTGCTGGGTCTGGGCATCGCCCTGCTGCTGGACCGGAAGTTCATCGGCCGCGGATTCGTCCGCACCCTGATGATCACCCCGTTCCTCGTCGTGCCCGTGGCCGCGGCGCTGCTGTTCAAGCACGCCATCTTCAACCCCTCCTACGGTCTGCTGGGTGGACTGCTGACGACCGTGTTCGGTGAGAACGCACCTCAGCCGGACCTGATGAGCTCGGCCCCGCTGGTGGGCATCGGCCTCGTCCTCGTGTGGCAGTGGACGCCGTTCATGATGCTCATCATGCTCGCCGGGCTCCAGTCCCGACCGATGGACGTCTACGAGGCGGCGCTCGTCGACGGTGCCGGACACTGGCAGACCTTCCGCTTCATCACCCTGCCCCACCTGCGCCGCTACATCGAGCTCGCCGCTCTGCTGGGCACGATCTACATCGTGCAGAACTTCGACATGGTCTTCACCATGACCTCCGGAGGACTGGGCACGGCGACCCTGCCCTACGTCATCTACCAGGAGTTCTTCGTCGCCCAGGACTACGGAGTGTCCTCTGCCGTCGGCGTCATCGTCGTCGCCGCCTCCCTCATCGTCGCCACCTTCGCCCTGCGCACCGCATCCACCCTGCTCAAGGAGGAGAACTCATGAGCTCCCCAGGCGTTTCGACCACCCTCGGCCGTGCCCCGGGCACGACCGCGAACCCCGCCCGCGACGAACCGGACGCACCGGGATCGGCAGACCCGCCTCGGCGGAAGGCGAACGCGCCGAGGCGGCCCGGGCAGGGACGCACCGGCAAGGTCCTGCTCGGCATGCTGGCCTGGGCCATCGGGCTGGTCTTCGTGACCCCGCTGGCCTGGATGCTGCTGACCAGCCTGCACGCGGAGACCGATGCCTCGACGAACCCGCCGAGCTTCTTCGCCCCGCTGACGCTCGAGTCCTATATCAGCTTCTTCGGCGGCGGAAGCGGAGCGAACCCCTGGCCGTTCCTCATCAACTCGGCCGTCGCCGCGATCGTCTCGACCCTGATCGTGCTCGTTCTGTCGACGATGGCCGCCTATTCGCTGGCCATCCGCCGCATCGAACGCTGGTCGGATGTGCTGTTCTTCCTGCTGTCGACGAAGATGCTGCCGATGGTCGCCGGTCTCCTGCCCGTCTACCTCGTGGCGAAGTCCCTCGGCATCCTCGACACCTGGCTGCTGCTCATCATCGTCTACTCGGCGATGAACATGCCGATCGCGGTGTGGATGATGCGGTCCTTCCTCGCCGAGGTGCCCGTCGAAGTCCTCGAAGCCGCCGAACTCGACGGGGCGAAGCTCCCACGCGTGTTCGCTCAGATCCTGCTGCCGCTGACCGCGCCCGGCCTGGCCGCCACCGCGCTGATCTGCTTCATCTTCTCCTGGAACGAACTCCTCTTCGCCACCGTGCTCACGTCCACGGCGGCCTCGACGGCGCCGGTGTTCCTCACCAGCTTCGTCACCTCCCAGGGGCTGTTCCTGTCCCAGGTGTCGGCGGCCTCGCTGGTGATCTCCGTGCCCGTGCTCGTGGCCGGAATCGCCGCGCAGGACAAGCTCGTCCAGGGCCTGTCGATGGGTGCGGTCAAATGAGCGCCGAGCCCCAACCGATCCCCGCGCGGCCCGGCGCCGAGGCTCGACCGTCGCACACCCACCACCGGCTGAAGGAGACCCCATGACATCGAACGAACGGGAAGACCGGCTGTCGTTGAACGCGCAGAATCTGCCGGCGCTGTCCGAGAGCGGCATCAGCGTTCCCGACTACGACAGGTCTGCGGTGACCCCGGGGATCGTCCACTTCGGTGTCGGCGGTTTCCACCGGGCGCATATGGCGATGGTCGTCGACGATCTGCTGCGGGCCGGTCTCGCCCGGGACTGGGGGATCGTCGGCGCCGGCGTCCTCGCCCACGACGCGGTCATGCGCGATGCCCTGGCCGCACAGGACCACCTGTACACACTGACTCTCAAACACCCCGATGGGGTGAAGGAGAGGCGGGTGATCGGCTCGATCATCGACTACCGCTTCGGGCCCGACGATCCGCAGGGACTGCTCGCTCTGCTCACGGACCCGGCCATTCGCCTCGTCTCCCTCACCGTCACCGAGGGCGGCTACAACGTCCACCCCGTCACCGGCGAGTTCGTCAGCGACGACCCGACCATCGTCGCCGACGTCGCGGCCCTGAGAGCGGGTGCGGCACCGGCCACGGTCTTCGGCTATGTCGTCTCGGCGCTGCGGCACCGCAGGGAGCAGGGCATCGAGCCGTTCACCGTGCAGTCGTGCGACAACATCTCCCATAACGGCCGGGTCGCGAAGCAGATGTTCTCCGCCTTCGCCCGCCTCGTCGATGAGCGGCTGGCCGAGTGGATGGATGCCCACGTGGCATTCCCGAACTCGATGGTCGACCGCATCACCCCGGCCACGACCGACGACGATCGGGCCGAACTGCGCTCGGACACCGGCGTCGTCGACGCCTGGCCGGTCGTGGCCGAACCCTTCTTCCAATGGGTGCTCGAGGACGCTTTCACCGCCGGTCGGCCGCCCTACGAAGAAGCCGGAGTCCAGCTCGTCGACGATGTCCGACCCTATGAGCACATGAAGCTGCGCCTGCTCAACTCCGGACATCAGGGACTGGCGTACTTCGGTCTGCTCGGCGGCTACACCTTCGCCCACGAGGCGATGGCGAACCCGGACATCGCCGCCTACCTGCGCAGATACATGGACGAAGAGGGCACCCCGAGCCTGGCGCCCTTGCCCGGCATCGATCTGGACGCCTACAAGGACTCCCTGATCGAGAGGTTCAGCAACCCGGAGATCCGTGACACGCTGGCCCGCCTCGGGGCGGAATCATCGGACCGGATCCCCAAATGGCTGCTGCCTGTGGTCATCGACAACCTCGCCTCCGGCCACCCTGTCGAGGTGGCCGCCGCCATCTGCGCCTCCTGGGCCCGGTACGCCGAAGGACACGATGAGACCGGCGGCCGGTTCACCATCGTCGACCGATACGCCGAGCAGCTGCAGACGGTCGCAGCGACCCAGGCCGAGGACGATCTTGCCTTCGTCCGGCAGGAACAGTTCTTCGGTCATCTGGCAGATCAGCCGCGGTTCACCGAACCCTATCGGGCGGCGCTGGCTTCGCTGCACGAACGCGGGGCCAAGGAAACAGCCCGCCGCCTGGCCGCCCACGAGCCGCTCTGAGAATCCGGGCCTGAGCCCGCCGCCGACCAGCCCCGCCGCCGACCGGTGCCCTCAGGCAGAGCGTCTAGCATGGAGACATGCTGTCATCTCGCCTGAGCATCCTGGCTCTGACCACGACCCTCGCGCTCGTCGGCTGCTCCGGTGGGGCCTCGAGCCCCGACTCCGAGAGCTCCGAGGGCCAGTCATCGGCCCGACCCGGTTCGCAGTCCCAGGCCGGACCGCAGTCCGAGGGACAGACGGATCTGTCCGATCCCGCGAAGGCGGACCCGGCCGATTACAGGGACGAGGCCGAGGACATCGTCGGTGACTTCTCCGATGAGGAACTCGCCGGGTCCCTCATCGTCGGCACCTGGGAGGACACGAACACCCAGACGGCGGTGGACATGGTCGAGCAGAACCACCTCGGCGGGGTCATCGTCATGGGCTACAACCTGTCGGAGAATCCGACGACCGAGCAGGTCACGGACATGACCGAGCAGATCTCGGCCGCGCGCACGCAGGGCCAACCGGTGTCGATCGGGGTCGACCAGGAAGGCGGCCCGGTCTCCCGCCTGTCCACGGCCGCCCTGCCGTTCCCGCCGCTCATGGCCCTGGCCGCCGCCGACGACTCCGACCTCGTCACCGAGGCCACGACGGTGCAGGCGGCGAACCTCACCGACCTCGGCTTCTCCATCGACTTCGCCCCCGATGCGGACGTGACCACGGGACCGGATGACGTGACGATCAACGTCCGTTCGGCCGGCACCGACCACAAGGACGCCGCCGAGGTGGTCGCCGACGCCGTCGACGGCTACCGGGCCGGCGGGGTCGCGAGCTCAGCCAAGCACTTCCCGGGACACGGCCGCCTCGGCGTGGATTCCCACGAGAGCCTGCCGGTGTCGAAGAAGTCGATCGAGGAACTCGAGGACACGGACCTGCTGCCGTTCAAGTCCGCCGTCGAGGCCGATGTGCCGATGGTGATGATGGGCCACATCGGGCTGCCCGATGCGAAGACGACTCCGGCGACGCTGAATGACAAGGCGTACTCGGCGCTGCGGGACACCCTCGGCTTCGACGGCGTCATCACCACCGATGCGCTCAACATGAAGGCGGTGCCGCAGAACCTGGAAGGCGGTGAGACCGTCAAGGCGCTCGCCGCCGGGGCCGATATCGCGCTCATGCCGCCGGACTCGTCGGCCGCGCAGAAGGCGATCGTTGCGGCCATGGGCGACGGGACGCTGGAGAAGGACGACCTCGTCGAGAAGTCCGAGCGGGTCGTCGCCATGCAGCTGGCCACCGCCGATGCACAGAAGGCCGTGCAGTCAGACGGCGAGTCCGGGAACTCGGCGGATTCTGACGAGGACCAGCAGAAGGTCCTCACCGAGGTGGCCGAGAAGTCACTGACCGTGCTCAGGGGCGAATGCTCCTTCGCCGGCACCGACGCGATCTCGATCGTCGGCGGCAGTGAGGAGGAGCAGGCCGATCTGCGCCAGGCCGCCGAGGACGTCGGCCTCGAGGTCGGATCGGGCGGAACGTCGGTGAGCCTGAGTCCGAAGACCTCCGCCGAGGTGGCCGTCGGCACGGCCGCCCCGTGGACGATGCGCAGCACCTCGGCCGCGACCGCGGTGACCGCCTACGATTCGAATCCCTATGCGCTCAAGGCCGTGGCGAAGTGGCTCAAGGGCGACCTCGAGGCGACCGGCACGCTGCCGGCCGACTACGACGGCAGCGACAAGGCCCCCGACTGCGGCTGAGCCCGCACGCCGACCGAGCTCAGGCGCCGGTTTCGACCGGGCGTTCGGGGTCGGCCGACCAGCCCGACCAGCTGGCGGGGTAGAGGCTCGCCTCGACTCCGGCCACAGCCAGGGCCAGGGCGTTGTGGCAGGCGGTGACTCCGGACCCGCAGTAGACGCCGACCGGCCCCTCGAGCGCACCCAGCGCGGAGAACCGCTCCCGCAGGGCGGCCTCGTCGAGGAAGGACCCCTGATGGATGTTGCCGGTGGCCGGGGCGCTCTTCGCCCCGGGAATGTGCCCGGACCGCGGATCCATGGGTTCGGTCTCCCCGCGGAAGCGCTCGCCCGCGCGGGCGTCGAGCAGCACCCCGTCCCAAGCGGCCACGGCATCGGCGTCGATGACCGGCAGCGAGTTCGGGGAGATGGTGATGTGACTCGGTTCGAGCTCGGGTGAGGCACCGGTCTCGAGCCGACCTCCGGCGGCTCGGTAGGCGGCCAGCCCGCCGTCGAGGACGCGGGCATCCAGTCCTGCCCAGCGCAGCAGCCACCAGGCACGCGCGGCGCCGAGGGAGGAGTTGTCGTCATAGACGACGACCTCGGTGTCGTCGGTGACGGCCCAGGAGCGGACGGTGTCCTGGAACTGTTCGGCGCTCGGCAGCGGGTGTCGGCCGGCCGTGGGCTCCGTGTTCGCATGGTCGGCGAGTTCGGTGTCGAGGTCGACGTAGATCGCGCCGGGAATGTGGCCGGCGGCGAAGTCGTCCCGGCCATCGGGCTTCGGCAGGGTCCAGCGGACGTCGAGCAGCCTCGGCGTCGGACCGGATGCCTGCAGCCTCAGCAGCTCTTCGGCGCTGATGAGGACATCGGAGCGGTTCATTTCGGTCTCCTTCTTCCGGGGTGATCAGGGTGGGCGGCGCAGGACCCGGCGCCTGCACGGCCGGCAGGCGGCGCAGGGCACGGTACCGCTCCGCTCATAGCCGGCGCAGTCATCACAGGGCGCGGGTCAGCAGCACGACGTGGCGTTCGCCGAGCCGGGTGAACACGAGTGTGGCCTTGTCTCCCTTCGGCAGTTTGAGCTGGCGTCGGACCTGGTCGGGCACGATGTCGGCGCCGCGCTTCTTGATCACGACCGAACCGATGCCGCGGCTGATGAGCTCCTTGCGCAGGCTCGCGATCTTCGCGGGCAGGACGTCGATGACCTCATAGGCGCTCACCCCCGCCGAGGCGGGACCGCTCGGTTCGACGTCGGTGGTCAGGTACGCGATCGTCGGGTGCACGCGCCGGGCCTCCAGCGGGCCGCACAGTGCGGTGACGAGTCCGGCCCGCACGATCGCCCCATCGGGTTCGAGCAGATAGGAGCCGAGCTCGCCGATGTCCGCCTCGTCGGCCTCGGGCAGATCGTCCTCGTGGACGAGCAGGGTGCGCTCTCCCATGACCAGTGCGCTGCGGCCCGGGCGCTGCCGGGCGGTGCCGAAGTAGAGGCAGACCTCGACGACCTCACCGTTGTGGGAGACCCACTGTGCTTCGGCGCCCTCGGGGATGAGCGCGTGGTCCAGTGCCGGGCCGAGCTTGACCCCGGCCGCCTCGGCCTCCTCGGCCCTGTCGACGACCCAGGACAGTGAGGGGGAGAAGGCTTCGGGGTCGCTGATCCGGGAGGTCGATCCGCGGCGGTCGGCCTTGCCGATGGTGCGGCGGGCCGGGTCGAACCACAGGGCGTCGAAGCCGGCCAGGTCGACGTCCTCGGCGCGGGCGTGTTCGACCGAGGCATCGGGCAGGTGTCGGAGGTTGAAGGCGGCGATGGCGGCGGTGACCTCATCGGCGTCGACGGCGGTCACCTGCGCGCCCATTCCGGAGAAGGCGATGGAATCGGCGCCGATCCCGCAGCCGAGGTCGGCGATGCGCAACGGCGCCTCGCCGTCGGTCGGTGGCGCCTCGCCGTCGGGTGCCGGTGCTTCGCCGTCGGTCGGTGGCGCCGAACCGTCAGCCGCGGCGGCATCGGCTTGAGCCGCATCCCCGATCAGACGCCGGGCGTGGTGGGCTGCCACGGGCAGCCGGGTGGCCTGGGCGAGTCCGTCGCGGGTGAAGAGCATGTCGTCTGCGAAGGGTCCGAGCTTCGCTGCCGCCTCCTTGCGCAGCCGCGCCTGGGTGAGCAGCGCGGCGGTCACCTCGGCGGAGTGGCCTTCCTTCCGCAGCGCCGAGGACCGTGCCAGTTCGTCGCCGGGCAGGTCGTCGATGCGGTCGAGCCGATCGAGGACGGCGACATCGAGCAGTTCGGTCAGTGTCTGCGGATCCATAGGCCTCACCCTATCGTCCGCGGGCGGACTCCCGGGCCAAGGCGTCTGCGGCTTCGGCCCACCCGGCGGCCGGGTCCTGGGCGCCGACCGCCGCGATCGACTGCCAGAGGAGGAGAACGGGCCACCAGGCCGCTTCGGCGTCGCTGAGCGCACGCACGGACTCGTATCCGTCCATCAGCGCGATCTGCGCGCTCCGCTCGGTCGGAGCCCAGTTGCGGAAGCGGGTGCCCAGGTACACGCTTGAGCGCGCGAGATCGAGGACCCGGTGGTCCAGGGTCATCTCATCGAAGTCGAGGATCGCTGCGATGGCGGAGCCGTCGACGAGGATGTTCGCCGACCGGAAGTCACGGTGGATCAGCTGAGGTGCGTCCTCGAAGGCGGGAGCCGCCTCGACCAGACTCCGCAGGGTCGCCGCGGCCTCCGGAGCGAGCCGATCGCCTCCGCGGCCCAGCCACGCGGCGATCCGGTCCTTCAGATCGGTGCCCTCAGCCGAGGAGACCGTCCGATCGCGTCGTCCTCTCCGCTGTCTCAGCGGTGGCGGAACCTCGCTGAGTTCGCCGAGGCGGTCGTGGAGATCCGCCAGAGCGCGACCGGCCGCTTCGACCGCAGCGAGATCGCTCGTGTCCAACCACTGTCCCGAGACCTCCGGCAGCACAGCCAGGGACAGCCGGCACCGGGGGCCTGCGACGACCACTCGGGCCGCACCTTCGCGGCTGGGCACCGGAGATGCCACCGGCGCACCGGCCTCGGCGAGGCGGGAGAGGACCGTCGTCGTTGCGTGGAGACGGTCGAAGAGGCCGGCCTCCATCGACCATTTGATGACGAGGGGACCGTGCCCGACGCTGGTGGCCCAGGCGATGGCATTGTGGTCGCTGATGACCAGACGGTCGCACTCGCCGATGTCGAGCCCCCACACCTCGGCGAGGGTGTCGGCCAGCCACGCTCGCACGTGGGCGCGGTCGCGGAAGCCGAAGCGATCGGCGAGTGCGAGACCGGGATCGTGGGTCTCCCAGAGCATGGACAGTCCCTCAGGCAGCATGGCAACACTCTATGCGCACAGGCGGATGTGTCCGGGCATGAGCCGCCGGCACGTGTGTTCTGTGGTTGAGCCCGTCAATCAGTGCTGTAAGTTGTTGGCTGTGACGTTATTGACCGCCCGCGACATACGCGAGATAGCCGCTGACATCGGTCTGCGCCCGACGAAGCAGAAGGGGCAGAACTTCGTCATCGACCCCAATACCGTGCGCTCGATCGTCACCGCCGCCGGCCTCGAGGACGCCGCGAACGTCGTCGAGATCGGCCCCGGGCTGGGCTCGCTCACCCTCGGTCTGCTCGAGGCCGGGCACTGTGTCACGGCCGTCGAGATCGACGAGCTCCTCGCCGCCCGACTGCCGCACACCGTGGAGAGGTTCGCCGGCACCGAGGCGGCCGACCGTGACCCCGAGACCGGCACCGAGGCGGCCGATCGGGCCGACCGCACCGCCCGGTTCTCGCTCGTGGGTGCCGATGCCCTCAAGGTCACCGAACTGCCCGCACCGGTCTCGGGCGGCGAAGCGAACCGGCCCGATGCGCTCGTGGCGAACCTTCCCTACAACGTGGCCGTGCCCGTGCTGCTGCACTTCCTCGAGACCTTCCCGAGCCTGAAGACGGTGCTCGTCATGGTCCAGCTCGAGGTCGCCGACAGGCTGGCCGCCGCGCCCGGGTCCCGCACCTACGGGGTGCCCAGCGTCAAGGCCCAATGGTACGGAGATGTGCGCCTGGCCGGACGGATCGGCAAGAACGTGTTCTGGCCGGCCCCGAACATCGACTCCGGACTCGTCCGCATCGACGTCACCCGCACCGACCGCGATCCCGTCCAGCGTCGCCGTCTGTTCTCCCTCGTCGATGCGGCCTTCGCCCAGCGCCGCAAGACCCTGCGCGCGGCCCTGTCCGGATGGGCCGGTTCCGCCCAGCGGGCCGAAGAGCTGCTGCTGGCCGCCGGCCTCGACCCGAAGGTTCGCGGTGAGGCCCTCACGGTCGCCGACTTCGAACGCTTGGCCGACGTCGAGGGGTCCCGGCCATGACCAGCCCGCTGCGCACCGATTCGACGACCCGGGCCCCGGTGAAGGTGCAGGCGCCGGGCAAGATCAACATCCACCTCGGCGTGGGTGGGGCGAACGATGAGGGCTATCACGAACTCGCGACCGTGTTCCAGGCGCTCAACCTCGGCGAGACGCTGACCCTCGTCCCCGGCGGGACCGGGTCGATCATCGTCCAGGGCCGCTACGGGGACTCCGCGGTCCCGGCCGATGCAACGAACCTCGCGCGCCGGGCCGTCGACGTCCTCATCGCCGCACTCGAGGTCGACCGAGACGTCGACGTGCTGCGCGATATCGACATCGTCATCGACAAACAGGTGCCCGTGGCCGGAGGAATGGGCGGGGGATCGGCCGATGCCGCCGCCGCGCTCGTCGGGGCCGCCCACCTCGTCGGGGGAGTGGCCGAGGACGTCCTTCACGACTGCGCGGTCGCCGTCGGCGCCGATGTCGCCTTCCTCCTGCACGGGGGCACGGCCATCGGCCGCGGCCGCGGGGAGAAGCTCAGTCCCGTGCTCACCCGCGGAACCTTCCACTGGGTGATGGCCACCTCGGCCCGCCAGCTGCCGACCCGCGACGTCTACGCCCGCTTCGACGAACTCCACCCCGCCCCGGGCCCGGCCGAGGTCCCCGACCAGGTGCTCAAGGCGCTGGCGGCCGGGGACCCGGACACGCTCGCGGAATCCGCGAGCAACTACCTCACCGAAGCGGCCGTGTCGTTCCTGCCCGAGATCGCCGAGGTGATGGAGGCCGGGCGCGCCGCCGGTGCCCTGCTGCCGCTGCTGTCCGGTTCGGGACCGACGATCGGGTTCCTCGCCCGCGACGCCCACCACGCCCTCGACCTGGCCGTGCTGCTGCAGGCCACGCGCGGAGTCAACGAGGCCCTGCGGGCGACCGGGCCCGCACCCGGAGCGCACGTGGTGGACAGTCGCTGATGTCGGATCAGTCCATGGCGGGTCGGAGCGAGGACCCGACGAACCGCAGCAACCTCCATGAGCGCCTGCGCGACCGGATCGGTCAGGACATCGTTGCCGGCCGACTGGCCCCCGGCACGATCATCAAGGCCGAGGAGCTGAGGACCCGGTACGACGTGTCCCTGTCGGTCGTGCGGGAAGTCGTGCGGGTGATCGAATCGCTGGGCATGCTCCGCCCGATCCGGCGGGTCGGGCTGGTCGTGCTCGCCATGGACGAATGGACGCTGCTCGACCCGCTCGTCATCCGCTGGCGGATGACCGAAGCCCCGGCCCGGCAGCTGCGCTCGCTGACCGAACTGCGCGTGGCCATCGAACCCGAGGCTGCCGGGCTGGCGGCACAGCACGCCCCCGCCGAGGCGGCCGAGGAGATCATGGGACTGGCCGCCCGGATGCGCTCGAGCGGAAGGAAGGGCGACGTCGAAGCCTTCCTCACCGCCGATGTCGCCTTCCACCGGGCGGTGCTCGGCGCCGGCGGCAACGAACTCTTCGCCGCCTTCGACATGGTCATCGGTGAGATCCTCTCGGGCCGCACCGGTGCCGGTCTGATGCCGCAGTTCCCGCACCCCGATGCCCTCCAGTGGCACTTCGACGTCGCCGATGCCATCGGCGGCCAGGACCCCGACCGGGCGAAGGAGGCGATGTTCAAGATCGTCGCGAAGACCGATGAGGAGATGGGCGGCGTCTGGGCCGATGAGCCCCGACACCCGGGGCACTGAGAGCCCGGCTATAGGGTCCGGTCGGGCGGGTTGGCTCACGCGAGCTCGGTCACGCGGGTCGACTCACGCGGGCCCGGCCACGTGGGCCCGGTCAGGCGGGCCCTCAGAACAGACTGACGAGACCGTAGAGGACCAGGCTGAGGCCGAAGCCGACGAGTCCGAGCAGCGTCTGGCCGAGCGTCCAGGTCTTCAGCGTCGTCTTCGTGTCCATACCGAAGAAGCGCGAGACCAACCAGAATCCCGAATCGTTGACGTGACTGGCGAAGACCGAGCCGGCGGCCAGCGAGAGCACGATGGCGACGACCTGCAGGCTCGAGAAGTCCGGATTGCCGACGACGATCGGCTGGATCAGCGCGGCCGCGGTGGTCAGCGCCACGGTCGCAGAACCCTGGGCGATGCGCACGATGGCGGCGATGACGAACCCGGCGACGATGACCGGCAGACCCAGGGCAGCAAGCGAATCGGCGAGCGAATCGCCGATGCCGCTGGCGCGCAGAACGCCTCCGAACATGCCGCCGGCCCCGGTGATGAGGATGATCGAGCAGACCGGTCCCAGGGCGGAGTCGACGACGTTCTCGACCATCGCCCGACCTTTCTGCTGCCGCCAGCCGAGCAGCCACATGGCGATGACGACGGTGATGAGCAGCGCGATCGGGGTCTCGCCCAGCAGCCGCAGGGACGCGACGGGAATCGATTCGGGATCGACCCAGCCGGCCTCTCCGGCGAAGTTGAGGCCGGTGTTGGCGAAGATGAGCACGAGCGGCAGGATGAGGAGGAAGACGACCTGGGACAGCTTCGGGCGGGAGGCGAACTCGGCGAACTCGTCGCCCTTGCCCCCGGAGAGGACATCGGGGACGGAGACCTCGATGCGCTTTCCGATGAAGAGACCGAACAGGTAGCCGGTGAGGTACCAGGCGGGGATGGCGATGATGAGGCCGCAGACGAGCACGAGCCCGACGTTCGCACCGAGCAGCCCGGAGGCGGCCACCGGACCCGGATGCGGAGGCACGAAGATGTGCATCGCGGAGAACGCCATCGCCGCCGGCATGGCGTAGAGGAGCAGAGAACCGCCGAGGCGGCGCGCGATGGTGAAGATGATCGGCAGCATGACGACGAGTCCGGCGTCGAAGAAGATCGGGAAGCCGAAGAGCAGAGAGGTCACGCCGAGCGCCAGCGGTGCCCGTTTCTCACCGAAGGCGCGGATCAGAGCGTCGGTGAGCACCTCGGCGCCGCCGGAGAGCTCGAGCATGCGTCCGAGCATCGCACCGAGTCCCACGAGCAGGGCCACGCTGGCCAGGGTGGATCCGAAGCCGTCGAAGAGGACATCGATGAGGTCGGACGGCAGGACGCCCGAGGCCAGTGCGGTGGCCACACTGACGATGGTGAGGGCGATGAAGGCGTGCACTCGGGCGCGGATGATGAGCACGAGCAGCAGGGCGATGGCCGCTGCGGCCAGCCCGAGCAGCGCCGGCGAGGACAGGTTCCAGGCCAGTTCGATATCGGTCATTGTTCCTCTTCCTTGAGGTCAGATCGTGGCAGGCACGGATGGACGGTCGGTCAGGGGACGGAGTCGGTCGGTCGGGGTCTGAAGCGGCCGGTCAGGATCGGAGCCGGGCGATAGATTCGAGGATGGCCTCGAGGACCTCGGGGATCGGGTGGTCGACGGCGACGGTGGCGTGGGCCTCCTCGGCGGTCAGCGGTTCCAGGGTGGCCAGCTGGGAGTCCAGCAGGGCCGGGGACATGAATTCGTGGTCGCGATGGGCCAGGTGGCCGGCGATGACCTCACGCGGAGCGTCGAGGTGGATGAAGACGAGTTCGGGCGCCGACTTCCGCAGCAGATCGCGGTAGGAGCGCTTGAGCGCCGAGCAGGCGATGACCGGGGCAGGTGCGCGTGCTGCCTCGGCGGCGACGCTGTCGAGCCACGGTGCCCGATCCTCATCGGTGAGCGGGATACCCGAGCGCATCTTCGACTTGTTCGCCGCGGGGTGGAGGTCGTCGGCGTCGACGAAGCGGCGGTCGAGAGCCTGTGCCACCTGCGCGCCGAGGACGGTCTTGCCGGTTCCCGAGACACCCATGATGACCAGTGGTGGAAGCGGAGGGGGTTGACCCATATCCGAAACCTCTCGATAAATTATGAAGAGATATCTACAATCAGTTATTAAAACAGATTTATTGCACCGTAGTGCTGGTGATGAGTGACTGTCAACATCGCCGTCGCCGGGGAGGGGAACGCAGATGGAAGCCGATGTCGCTGTGATCGGGACCGGTGTGATGGGGTCGAATCTGGCCCGCAACTTCGCGAGGCAGCCCGGGCGTCGCGTCGCGATCTATGACCGCGATGTCACTCGTGCCCGGAAGCTGGCCGAGGACTTCCCGGATGCCGAATTCATCGTCGTCTCCGACCCGTCGGACCTGGCCGACAGGCTCGCCGGGCCGCGTGTGGCCATCCTCATGGTCAATGCCGGGCCCGCCACGGACTCGGCGATCGCCGACCTCGCCGAGGTGTTCGCGCCCGGTGACATCATCGTTGACGGCGGCAACTCGCATTTTCAGGACACCATCGCCCGCGGCAGGCGGCTGGCCGCTACGGGCATCGAGTTCTGCGGCGTCGGCATCTCCGGGGGAGAGGCCGGTGCCCTGCACGGCGCCTCGCTCATGGTCGGCGGAACGTCTGCTGCCTGGCAGCGTCTGCGCCCGCTGCTCGAACCGGTCGCGGCCCGAGCCGAGGGAATGGCGCCCGCGGACGACCCTGCGACCGCGCACGACGCTGCGCCGGCCTCCTATCCCTGCGTCGGACACATCGGGGAGGACGGGGCCGGGCACTTCGTCAAGATGGTCCACAACGGCATCGAGTACGCCGATATGCAGCTCATCGCCGAAGCGTTCACACTCCTGCGCGACGGACTCGGGATGCCACCGCGCGAGATCGCCGAGGTGTTCGCCGAATGGAACGACGGGGAGCTCGAGTCCTACCTCGTCGAGATCACTGCGGAGGTGCTCGCCCACGTCGATGAGACGACCGGTCGGGCATTCGTCGACATCGTCGCCGACAGTGCGCAGGCGAAGGGCACGGGCGCCTGGACGGCACAGTCGGGACTGGGACTCGGGGTTCCCATGCCGACCATCGCCGAGGCGGTGTTCTCCCGCTCGCTGTCCGCGGCGGCCGATCTGCGCGCCGAAGGGCTCGGCCTTGACGGGCCGGTGCCGTCCACTCCGCCCGGTGGTGCAGCCGCCGCCGGGGATGCAGCCGCCGCCCGGGATGCAGCCGCCGCCGGGAACGCAGCGTCGGCCGCCGAGGAGAGCGCACCCTCATCTCCGGGCGGGGACGAACGCCGGGACCGCATCGACGAGGTGCGGCGGGCGCTGCTGCTGGGCAAGGTGATGGCCTATGTGCAGGGATTCCACGAGATCTCGGTCGCGGCACGCGAGTACGGCTGGGAGATCGACCTCGGCGGCCTCGCCTCGATCTGGAGGGCCGGGTGCATCATCCGCGCGCGTCTGCTCGACCGTGTCATCGAGGCCTTCGACACAGAGTCTGCGCCGCCGACCCTGCTCGCCGACGCCTATGTCCGCGATGTCGCCGGGCGCTGCCAGGCCGCCCTGCGGTCGACCGTGATGCTGGCGATCGAGAAGGGCATCGCCGTGCCCGGTCTGGCCTCGACCCTGTCCTACTACGACGGGCTGCGCGCCTCGGCGGGCAGCGCCGCGCTCATCCAGGCCCAGCGAGACCGCTTCGGCTCCCACACCTATGAGCGCACCGACAGAAAGGGCACATTCCACACTCTGTGGTCCACCGATCGCAGCGAGATCGAGCTCTGAGCGGCCCGGCCGGTCAGAACGGTCTCACTGCGCGAGGGTGGTGGCCCGAACAGAGCACTTGTGGCTATGTTAGAGCCATGACTTTGCCACACGAAGATGTTGATCCCGACGGCCTGCTCGAATACTCGGTGGTCTTCACCGATCGATCGCTGAACCACATGTCGAAGAAGTTCGTGTCCGTGATGCAGGACATCAACCGCATCCTGCGCTCGGCCTACGACGCCGAGGCCGCCGCCATCGTCCCCGGCGGCGGCAGCTATGCGATGGAGTCCGTGGCCCGCCAGATCGCCACCGGCAAGAAGGTGCTCATCGTGCGCAACGGTCTGTTCTCCTTCCGCTGGTCGCAGATCCTCGACGCCGGCGACATCGCCGCCGAGACGACCGTGCTCCAGGCTTCCGCGGACTCGGACGTGCACCAGTCCACATGGTCGCCGGCCCCCATCACCGAGGTGGTCGCCGCCATCGAGCGCGAGAAGCCCGATGTCGTTTTCGCTCCTCACGTCGAGACCGCCTCGGGCATGCTGCTGCCCGATGACTATGTCAAGGCCGTGTCCGAGGCCGTGCACGCCGTCGGCGGACTCTTCGTCCTCGACTGCATCGCCTCGGGTGCGGTGTGGGCGTCGATGACCGACCTCGGCGTCGACATCCTCATCAGCGCTCCGCAGAAGGGCTGGAGCGGATCGCCGTGCGCCGGCTACGTCATGCTGGGCCAGGCCGCACGCAAGGCTGTCGAGGGCTCGACCTCCTCGAGCTTCTCCATGGATCTGAAGAAGTGGCTGTCCATCGCCGACGAGTACGAGGCCGGACGTTCGCCCTACCACGCGACGATGCCCACCGATGCCCTCACGCACAATGTCGAACTCATGCGCGAGACGGAGGAGCGCGGGTACGACAAGCTCGAATCGGCTCAGAAGGAGCTCGGCGAGCGGGTGCGGGCTGTCTTCGCCGAACGCGGACTGCCCTCGGTGGCCTCGCCCGAATTCGCCTCACCCAGCGTGGTCGTCGTCCACACTGACAACCCGCAGCTGGCCAACGGAGCGAGCTTCAAGGAAGCCGGGGTGCAGATCGCGGCTGGAGTTCCCCTGCAGTGCGGCGAACCCGAGGACTTCTCGACGTTCCGCATCGGGCTGTTCGGCCTCGACAAGCTCGGCGACATCGATGGCACGATCGCTCGCCTCGAGTCCGCCCTCAACTCGATCGGCGTGACCGCCCAGGCCTGAGCGAGGCGCCGTCTCGATCGGGCCCAGGCTTGATCGGGCCCGGTCCGATTGGGCTCACGCTTGATCGAAGCCTGTCTCGATAGGGCCCACGCTTGATCGAAGTCCGTCTTGATCGGGCCCACCCTTGATCGAGGTGACGGCCGCACCAGCGAGCCGCCGCACCACGACCATTCAGCGCCATAGCCCCCGTCGCAACGAGGGGTTATGGCGCTGAATGTATGCGGTGGCACTGCCGGTGCAGGCCAACACCACCGGTGAGGGATGCTCGGAGAGGCTTGCTCGGCCGCAATGAGTTGAGCCACACGCGCAGCAGGATTCAGCCACGCGCACCTGCGTTCCGCCACGCTCGGTGCGTCGGCTCGATTCTCCGGCAAGTATTCGTAGAGATCTTCGTGGGAAATCTACGATTGTCTACCGGAGAATCCTGTGTGGCCAGGCTTCGGCACCGGCCACGCTTCGCTGCCGGACAGTCGCGCCGCCGGACACCCCGCCGCCGGGCTTCCTCGTCGGGCAGGGCCCGCCTCTGCGCTCGGTCTCAGGCGGTGTCGCCGAGGGCGACGACATTGTCGGCCAGCCGCTCGTTGTCTCCGTACATGAAGTGGTTGGCCATGTTCTCCGAGAACCGGCTGGCGTCCGTGACCAGGCCGACGGCCTCGGCGACCTCGCGGATGTGCATGGGCGTCGCTCCGCAGCAGACGCCGATGTAGTTGACGCCCAGATCGTAGGCTTCCTTGGCGAACGCGCCGATCTCGTAGCGGTTGGCCTGCAGCGGGTCGAGAGCTGTGGGGAATGTCCGGCCGTGCGGGCAGGCCACCTCGGCGCCTGGATCCGAGAGATTGAAGAAGGTCGGCTCCTCCGGGGTCGTGCGGTAGGGGATGGGCAGGGCACCGACATGACAGGACACGGCCGCGCGGATCTCCTTGAGCCACGGCAGCATCGTCGCCGGTCCGCGGAAGCAGTTGAGGCCGACGACATCGACGCCGAGCTGTTCGAGTCGCTGAGCGGTTTCGACGATCCCGACGCCGTCGGCCATCTCCTGGAAGGCCATGGGGGCGAGGGTGAGGACGACGGGCAGGCCGCTGGCCTTGGCGATCTCGGCGGCGGCGATGGCCTCGCCGGCGAAGTAGAAGGTCTCGCCGATGATGAGGTCGGCGCCTTCCTCGACGGCCCAGCCGACCATTTCGGAGAACATGGCACGGACCTCGTTCTGCTTGCCTTCGTCGGCGGGATCCCAGATGTTCGAGTTCGAGATGTTGCCGGCCATGAAGTTGCCGGGCTTGGCGTCGGCGACGGACCGGGCGATCTGCAGGGCTGAGCGATTGAGGGGTTCGAGCAGATCCTCCTTGCCGATGACGCGCATCTTCTCGCGGTGCCCGTTGTACGTGAAGGCTTCGACGATGTCCGAGCCGGCGCGCTGGAAGTCGACGTGGAGGGACCGCAGGGCATCGGGGAATTCGAGAGCCACCTCGGGCACGAATTCACCGGCGGTGAGATACCCGCGCTTCTCGAGTTCGAAGAGGAAGCCTTCGGCGCAGATCACCGGCCCGGCGTCGAGGCGTTGGGTCAATGCGTTGGTCGCGGTCATGGGTGCTCTCCGATTCGGTGGTGGGGGATCGTCCATGTCCGGGTATCGGCCCGAACTTCAGGTATCAAACCACGATCGGTGAAGCGACGGGCGTCACAATGACATATTCCGTTGTCAGGATCCCCGTCGAGGCGGCCGGAACGCTCAGGAACCCCGCCGAGGCGGCCGGAACGCTCAGGACCCCGCCGAGGCGACCGGAACGCCCAGGAACCCCGCCGAGGCGACCGGAACGGTCGCAATCCCCGCGAGGCGAGACGGCCGGTCAGCGGTCCTCCTCGTCCGGGGGCGTGCTGAGGTAGACCGGGAGGCGACGGTAGCGATCGGAGCGCTCGCCGAGGTGGGGCGTGGCGGAGTGCTTCGCAGCGTTGCGGGTCTCGGGCTGGGGTGTTCCCTGCGCGGTCGGCTGTGCGGAGCCGGCGGGCACTTCCTGGGTGCTCCCGTACGCGGCGTTCTGCGGAACCTCGTGCGAACCCGGAAGCGGGTAGTGCTCGAACGGAGCCGGATGCGCCAAATCGTGCGCAGCCGGGTGGGCGTCCTCCCCGTGCCGGTCGCCGGAGCCATCGACGTCGCCGGGACCCTCGGGGCCGTCGATGCCGCCGAGGCCGCCGAGACCACCGGAGGCAGCAGGCGCGTCGGGACCATCCTGACTGTCGGCCGGACTCGAGGCGGCCCAGCGAGTCCGCGACCACAGGGCTGAGAACGGTTTGAGGATGAGCCTCGAAGCGGTCGAAGCATACCACCGCAGAGCCCGTTCGAACGGAGTCCAGGACAGCACACCCGTCCAGACCACGGCCAGAGCCAGGCAGATGAGGAAGACGATGGCGTCGGGCAGGACGTCGCGGCTGCCGTCGAGGACGGGCTGGAGGCCGCGGACGACGAAGCCGTGGAGAACGTAGATCGCCAGACTGTGCTTGCCGATTTTGGCGATGAGCCCGTTGCGGTCGGTCAGCCACGACAGCAGCGCCAGGGTCATGAGCACGGCGGCGATGTCCATGATCAGGCGCAGGCCGACCCCTTCGGGGATGCTGACATGGAAGTGCGCGAAGTTGAGGCTGCCGTAGAGCCAGTGGTGGTCGACCTGGTCGACGTAGAAGTAGCCGACGGTGGCCAGGGCGGCGAAGCTGAGACCGAGCTTCTGCCAGATCGCGAGGCTGCCGGCCCAGTCGATGATCTGTTTGCCGTAGAGCTTGCCGATGACGAAGAAGGGCCAGAACGCCATTGTGCGGGCCGCCGACAGCTCGGTGTCGAGGATCGGCAGGACACCGCCGAAGAGGCCCACACCCAGGGAGGCGACGAGCATCGTGCGCGGGAAGCGCTCGATGAAGGGGACCGTGATCATCCACCAGGCCATGGACAGCAGGAACCACGAATACCAGAACGGGGTGAGGAAGCTGTAGTCGGGGTCGAGGCCGAACGCCCACATCCACACCCACATCAGCGGCAGCACCGCCGCAAGCAGGACGAGGAAGTTCAGGACTCTCTCCGGCAGCCGGTTGGACTTGGCCGTGATGCCTGCCAAGAAGACGAAGGCAGGCATGTGGAACGAGTAGATGAGGTACATCGGCGCGCCCAGGACGGGTGATTCCCAGGGCGAAGTCCTCGCCATCAGGTGGCCGAGGACAACCGCGAAGATGAGGATCCCTTTGGCACGGTCGAGGCGATAGTCACGGGCAGACACGCAGATACGTTACCGCATTCGCCCCGCTGACCGTAAAGTTCTGCCGGGCTCAGGGCCGCCGAGTTCAGGCCCGAGCGGCGCAGTCGACGCACCGCGCCGCATAGGGCCGGATCTCCAGTCGGGCCTCCGCGATGGGTGTGCCGCAGTCGACGCAGATCCCGAACTCGCCGTTGTCGAGCCTGGTCACCGCGTCGGCGATGTCCTGCAGCCGGGCACGTGACTGGTCGAGCAGAGTCGCGGCCTGGGAGCGTTCGAAGGCCAGGGTCGCGCCTTCCGGGTCATGCTCGTCATCGCTGTTGTCGCCTTCGCGGGCGGCCGAGACCTCGTCGATGCCGTTGGACAGCGAGGCGATGAGTCGCTGCGCATCCTCCCGCTCGGCGGCCAGCAGCTGACGCATCCGATCCTCATCGACCATTTCAGGCCTCCAGCGCTTCGGTGGCCTCGAGCCAGCGCATCTCGAGTTCGTCGAGTTCGTCCTTGAGTCCGTTCAGTGCGCCCGTGAGTTCGGCCAGGCCCTCGAAGTCCGTCTGGTCGTGGGCGGCCATCTCCTCGTGCTTGTCGGCGATCTGCGAATTCAGCTTGTCCATTCGCCGTTCGATCGAGGCCAGTTCCTTCTTCGTCGCTCGTGCCTGAGCACCGGTGAGCTTCGGCCCCGATGCCCCATTCGCCGAGGCGGCTCCACCGTTGTCGGCACCATCCGGGGCGGTGCCGGCCGAGGCGGCCCCGCTCGAGCCTGCCCCACCCGAGGCGGTGCCACCGGCACCGTGCGAGGACCTGCGCTTCTGTTCGGCCCGCAGCCGCAGGTACTCATCGACTCCGCCGGGGACGTGGCGGAGTCCGTGGTCGAGGATCGCGTACTGCTGATCGGTGACGCGTTCGAGCAGGTAGCGGTCGTGGGAGACGACGATGAGCGTGCCCGGCCAGGAGTCGAGCAGGTCCTCCATCGCCGTGAGCATGTCCGAGTCGACGTCGTTGGTCGGTTCGTCGAGGATGATGACATTGGGTTCGGACATGAGCAGCAGCAGGAGCTGCAGGCGACGCTTCTGCCCACCGGAGAGGTCCTTGACCCGAGCCGACAGGTGCTCCTTGGCGAAGCCGAGTCTTTCGAGCAGCTGTGCGGGGGTGTAGTCCTTGCCCTCGATGGTGAACGAGGTCTTGGACTCGGCGAGGACTTCGCGCACCCGCGAGTCACTGATGCGCGCGAGGTCCTTGAACTGCTGATCCAAGACGCCGATCTCGACGGTCTTGCCGTGGTTGACCCGGCCGGAGTCGGGTTCGATCTCACCGGAGACGAGGCCGAGCAGCGTCGACTTGCCGGCACCGTTGGGGCCGAGGATCCCCGTCCGCTCACCGGGACCGATGCGCCAGGTGACGTCGGTGAGGATAGGTTGGCCGTCGTAGGCTTTGGACACATCGAGGACGTCGACGACGTCTTTGCCCAGGCGGGCGGTGGCCATCTTCTTCAGTTCGATCGGGTTGCGCACCTCGGGCACATCGGCGATGAGCTGATTGGCCGCCTCGACGCGGAACTTCGGCTTCGACGTCCGTGCCGGAGCCCCGCGGCGCAGCCACGCGAGTTCCTTGCGCATGAGATTCTGCCGCTTGGCCTCGGTGGCGGCGGCGATCCGGTCGCGTTCGACGCGCTGGAGGACATAGGCCGCATAGCCGCCTTCGAAGGGCTCGACGACGCGGTCGTGGACCTCCCAGGTCCTCGTGCACACTTCGTCGAGGAACCAGCGATCGTGGGTGACCAGCAGCAGGGCGCCGGAGTTCTTCGGCCACCGATTGCGCATGTGCTCGGCCAGCCAGGCGATGCCGTCGACGTCGAGATGGTTCGTCGGCTCGTCGAGGATGAGCATGTCCCAGTCGCCGACGAGCAGCGCGGCCAGGGCCACTCGGCGGCGCTGGCCTCCCGAGAGGCTGGAGATCGGGGCCTGCCAGTCGAGGTCGGCGATGAGTCCGGAGATGACGTCGCGGGCACGGGGGTCGGAGGCCCACTCGTGATCGGCGGCGTCGCCGACCACGGAGAAGCCGACCGTCGCATCGTCGTCGAGGTCGTCGCTCTGATCGAGCATGCCCAGGCGCAGTCCGCCACGGTAGGTCACGCGGCCGGAGTCCGGTTCGATGGTGCCGGCGAGCATGCCGAGCAGGCTCGACTTCCCGTCGCCGTTGCGGCCGACGATGCCGATCATGTCACCGGTCTCGACTCCGAGGGTGACCGAGTCGAAGACGACGCGAGTGGGGTATTCGAGGTGAAGGGCTTCGGCCCCGAGCAGATGTGCCATAACACCGCCCAGCCTAGTTCACCGCACGGGGTCCGATGCGCATCCGGTGCCCGAGCGGACGGACCGACCAGTCGGACCGACCAGCCGAGCCGACCGGCCGGGCGGTGTGGGATGTGAACCGTTTCGGCGTCTCAGACTCGGGCCGGCCTCAGTTCGCGATTCGGACCGATCGGGCCTGTGCGTGACGGATTGTTTCGTTTTCATATCGGTGTCCGCGATTGAGATGCTAGCTCGACGTCCGAGAAGCCCGGAGTGCATTAGACTGACTGAAACTCACCAAAATATGACAGATCGTCCAGTGGTTTCACATCTTCGGCAGGGCCAAACAGGGGCCTCGCTCGTGTCCGCTGTCTGTAACAAGAAAAGGGAAAACGTGAAGAAGCTCGCTTCAGCGGTGTCGATGATCGCCGCATCAGCCCTCGTGCTCTCGGCCTGCGGCTCGGGTGAAGGCGGAGACTCCGGCGAAGACTACCTCGCCTGCATGGTCTCGGACTCCGGCGGCTGGGACGACCAGTCCTTCAACCAGTCCGGTCGTGAAGGCATGACCGCGGCGAAGAAGAACCTCGGCGTCGAGGAGCAGCTCGCCGAATCGCAGGGCGATGCCGACTTCGGCCCGAACGTCGACAATATGGTCCAGCAGGGATGCAACCTCACCTTCGGCGTCGGGTTCCTCCTCGAGGACACGATCCAGGAAGCCGCCGAGGCGAACCCCGACCTCAACTTCGCCCTCATCGACTCGACCTTCTCCGATGCTGACGGCAATCCCGTGACCATCGACAACGCCAAGCCGGTCGTCTTCAACACCGCCGAGGCCGCCTACCTCGCCGGCTATGTGGCAGCGGCGACGACGGACTCCGGCAAGGTCGGAACCTTCGGCGGCATTCAGATTCCGTCGGTGACGATCTTCATGGACGGATTCGCCGACGGTGTGGACAAGTTCAACGAGGACAACGATGAAGACGTCAAGCTGCTCGGCTGGAACAAGGACAAGCAGGACGGATCGTTCTCCGGCGACTTCGAGAACCAGGGCCAGGGACAGGAGCTGACCAAGCAGCTGATCTCACAGGGCGCAGACATCATCATGCCCGTTGCCGGGCCCGTGGGCCTCGGTGCGGCCGCGGCGGCGAAGGAAGCCGA
Organism: Brevibacterium sp. SMBL_HHYL_HB1; assembly: GCF_018208375.1. Lineage (NCBI taxonomy): Bacteria > Bacillati > Actinomycetota > Actinomycetes > Micrococcales > Brevibacteriaceae > Brevibacterium > Brevibacterium sp. SMBL_HHYL_HB1. The sequence continues at coordinate 589,494 of NZ_CP062936.1, forward strand.
GGACGTCAAGCTCGTCTGGGTCGACTCCGACGGCTACGAGTCGACCGAGTACGGCGACATCATCCTCACCTCGGTGGTCAAGCAGATCGCGAACGCGGTCGAGGACACCGTCGAGGAGGGCATGAACGACGAGTTCACGTCCGAACCCTATGTCGGCACGCTCGAGAACGAGGGCGTCGGGCTCGCTCCGTACCACGACTTCGACGACGAAGTCCCCGACGAGGTCAAGGACAAGGTCGATGAGCTCAAGCAGCAGATCATCGACGGCAGCCTGACCGTCGAGTCCGAGAGCACGCCCAAATAAGCGCATAGGTCAAACTGCAGGGCCGAGTCCTTCGGCCCTGCAGTTTTCGAGTTCGTGAGGAGAACCGGGAGCAGTGAAACTCGAGCTTCGCGGGATGACCAAGGTGTTCGGGTCGTTCGTGGCCAACGACCGCATCGATCTCACCATCGAACCGGGTGAGATCCACGCCTTGCTCGGTGAGAACGGTGCCGGCAAGTCCACCATGATGAACGTCCTCTACGGACTCTATGACGCCGACGGGGGAGAGATCCTCATCGACGACGAACCGGTGACGTTCTCCGGCCCCGGCGACGCCGTGGCCGCCGGCATCGGAATGGTCCACCAGCACTTCATGCTCGTGCCCGTGTTCACCGTCGCCGAATCCGTGGCACTGGGCTACGAACCGACGAAGAGCCTCGGGCTGCTCGACCTCGCCGAGGCGCGGAAGAAGGTCATCGAGATCTCCTCGCGCTTCAACTTCCATCTCGATCCCGATGCGCTCATCGAGGACCTGCCCGTCGGCGCGCAGCAGCGCGTCGAGATCATCAAAGCCCTGTCCCGCGACGCGAAGATCCTCATCCTCGACGAGCCCACTGCCGTGCTCACCCCGCAGGAGACCGATGAGCTGATCGCGATCATGCGTCAGCTCAAGGAACAGGGCACCTCGATCGTGTTCATCACCCACAAACTGCGCGAGGTCCGGGCGATCGCCGACTCGATCACCGTCATCCGTCGCGGAAGGATCGTCGGCGAGGCCTCCCCGGACTCGACCGAGGCCGAGCTGGCCAGCCAGATGGTCGGACGGGCCGTGTCCCTGACGACGGACAAGGACGAAGCCGATCCCGGCGAGGCGAGCTTCCACGTCCGGAATCTCACCGTCGTCGACAAGGCCGAGAACGTCGTCGTCGATGATGTGTCCTTCGACGTTCGTCGCGGCGAGATCCTCGCCGTCGCCGGTGTCCAGGGCAATGGGCAGACGGAACTGGCCGAGACCATCATCGGGCTGACCCAGCCGCGGGTGGGCACCATCACCCTCGACGGGAAGGACCTCGCGGGGGAGTCGGTGAAGACCCGCCTCGGCGCGGGCATCGGATTCGTGCCCGAGGACCGGTCGACCGACGGCATCATCGCCGAGTTCTCGATCCGAGAGAATATGATCCTCGACGTCTACGACCGTGAGCCCTATGCCAAGGGGCTCAACCTCAGACCGAAGGTCATCACGGAAGAGGCCAAACGCAAGGAAGAGGAATTCGACATCCGCCTCGGCAGTGTCGCCGATCCGATCTCCACCCTGTCCGGCGGCAACCAGCAGAAGGTGGTGCTGTCGAGGGAGCTGGGTCGTCAGCTGCGGCTGTTCATCGCCAGCCAGCCCACCCGCGGCCTCGACGTCGGATCGATCGAATTCGTGCACAAGCGCGTCATCGCCGAGCGCGACTCCGGAACCCCGTGTCTGATCGTCTCGACCGAACTCGACGAGGTCTACGGCCTTGCCGACCGCATCGCGGTGATGTACTCCGGCCGCATCGTCGGCATCGTCGGCCCCGACACCTCGCGGGAGGCCCTGGGACTGATGATGGCCGGTGTCCCCGCCGACGAAGCGCTGGCCGCGACCGCCGATCCGAGCTCGGCGACGGATGCGAGCTCGGCCGCGGAACCCGTCTCGCCGGAGCCTGCCGATGACAACTCAGCCACCCCCTCGGCGGAGGAGACCGAATGACGACTGACATCTCACCGGCGGCACCATCACCGGCACCGCCACCGGACACCGAGACCCAGGACGGCCGGCAGCAGAACCTGCTGCAGGAGATCCTGTCCGGTTCCTGGTTGGTCTCCCCGCTGGCGATCGTGCTCGCCATGCTCCTCGGCGGTGTGCTCATCGCCGTGTCCAACGCCGAGGTCGTCGCCGCGGCGGAGAACTTCTTCGCCGCCCCCGGAGAGTTCTTCTCCACCCTGTTCTCCACCGTCGGCAATGCGTATTCGGCCCTGTTCCGCGGCGCCGTCTTCGACTGGGATGCGCGCACGGCCGAGCGGGCGATCCGTCCGCTGACCGAATCGATGGTCTCGGGCACTCCGCTCATCCTCACCGGCCTCGGCATCGCCCTGGCCTTCCGCTGCGGTCTGTTCAACATCGGCGGTCAGGGGCAGGTCATCCTCGGCGCGACGCTGGCCGGTTTCCTCGGCTATGCGCTGGATCTGCCCCCGTTCGTCCACATGCTCATCGCCGTCATCGGCGGCATCATCGGCGGAGCGGTCTGGGCCGGCATCGCCGGTGTCCTCAAGGCGCGCACGGGGGCCAACGAGGTGATCGTGACGATCATGCTCAACTCGATCGCCGGGTATGCGCTGGGATATCTGCTCAAACAGAACTGGTTCACCCACACCACCTCGGCGAATCCGCAGTCGCGGGTGGTCGACGATTCCGCGCAGATGTTCCTGCTCCTGCCGGCTCCGTTCCGTCTCCATGTCGGTTTCGTCCTCGCCGTCCTCGCCACCATCTTCGTGTGGTGGCTGCTGGACCGCTCGACGATCGGGTTCGAGTTCAAGGCCGTCGGCGCGAACCCGCACGCGGCACGCACCGCCGGCATCTCCGTGTCGAAGGTGACGATCCTGGTCATGATCGTCGCCGGTGCGCTGGCCGGCCTCGGCGGCGCCGCACAGGTGCTCGGCACTGAATTCAAACTCACCGGAGGCATCAGCGGTTCGATCGGCTTCGACGCGATCACCGTGGCTCTGCTGGGACGGTCGAAACCGCTGGGCACTTTCCTCGCCGGCCTGCTCTTCGGTGCGTTCAAGGCCGGCGGTTACCTCATGCAGTCACAGACCGGAACACCGATCGACATCGTGCTCGTCGTCCAGTCCGTGATCGTGCTGCTCATCGCGGCCCCACCCCTGGTGAGGTCGATCTTCCGGTTGCCCACGCCGGTGCTCAAGCGGAAGGAGGACTGAGATGACCGCTCAGACCGTGGACACCACACCCTCGACTCCCGTCAGGGCTGTGGCCCCGATCGCCTGGAAGTACCCGATCGTCTACTCGATTCTGGCCCTGGTCTCCCTCGTCTTCTTCGGCCTCATCGGCCGTGACGGGGAGACGACGTTCCGGGTCGCCACCGAGGGAGACTTCTTCGCCATCCCCGACCTCGTCGTGTCCTCGACCGTCGCCGGACTGATCCTGGGCATCCTGCTCGTGATCATGGCCGTCGTGTCGGTCTTCGCGGCGGTCAGGCGAATCAGTCTCGGCTCCTGGTTCCCGATGCTCTTCGGCGTACTGTTCGTCGTCTCCTTCCTCGCCTGGGCCGGCGGCGGGTCCGGCGGCGTGATCCCGATGACGACCCTGCTGGCCGGGGCCCTGGCCCTGTCCGTGCCGCTGATCTTCGGCGCAATGTGCGGCCTCGTCGGCGAACGCTCGGGCATCATCAACATCGCCATCGAAGGACAGCTGCTGGCCGGGGCATTCCTCGCCGCCGTCGTCGCCTCGGTGGTGAAGAACCCCTACGCGGGTCTGCTCGCCGCCCCGATCGCCGGTGCGCTCGTCGCCGTGATCCTCACCCTCTTCGCGGTCAAGTACTGGGTCAACCAGATCATCATCGGCGTCGTCCTCAACGTCCTTGTCGTCGGTGTCACGAGCTTCCTCTACTCGACGGTGCTGACCGAGGACCCGGGACTGTGGAACGCCCGCCAGAAGCTGCCCGACCTGGCCGTGCCGCTGCTGTCGGACATTCCGGTGCTCGGGCGCGTGCTGTTCGACCAGAACATCCTCGTCTACATCATGTACGTCGTCGTCATCGCCCTCCAGATCTTCGTCTTCCGCTCGAAGTGGGGGCTGCGGATGCGCGCCGTCGGCGAGCATCCGAAGGCCGCCGACACCGTCGGCATCAAGGTCAACCTCACTCGCGTGCGCAATACGCTGCTGGCCGGCGCCATCGCCGGACTCGGCGGAGCCTTCTTCACCGTCGGTTCGGGACTGGCCTTCGGCAAGGAGATGTCGGCTGGCCAGGGCTACATCGCCCTGGCCGCGATGATCCTGGGCAAGTGGAACCCGAAGGGCGCCCTGCTGGCGGCCCTGCTGTTCGGATTCTCCAAGAGCCTCGGCAACACTCTGCAGTCCATCGGCACCCCCGTGGCCAATGAGCTGCTGCTCATGCTTCCCTACATCGTCACGGTCTTCGCCGTCGCCGGATTCGTCGGTCGGGTCCGCCCGCCCGCGGCCGAAGGCGTCCCCTACGTCAAGTGACCACGCCTGATGCGACATGACACCACCCCCTCGTGAACCGAACAGTCACACTCCGAAGGAAGAGGTATCCCCATGACTGTCCCCGAACCGAACACCTCCGAACACGCCTGGAGCGAGGAACCGACCCCGGTCTGCCCCGATGACCTCAGCGAGGGCACCTGGGGGCTGCTGCGGGAGGAGGCGAGAAGAGCGATGACGAAAGCCTATGTGCCCTACTCGTCCTATCCCGTGGGAGCGGCCGGTCTGGTCGACGACGGTCGCATCGTCGGCGGCTGCAATATCGAGAACGCCTCATTCGGCGTCACCCTCTGTGCCGAATGCTCGCTGGTCTCCGACCTGTTCATGTCCGGCGGCGGCCGCCTGGTGGCCTTCGACTGCGTGGACGGGGACGGCAATACGCTCGTTCCCTGCGGTCGGTGCCGGCAGCTGCTGTTCGAACACGGCGGCGACGACCTCATCCTCAACATGCCCGGCGGACGGTCCCCGATGTCCGTGGTCCTGCCCGAGGCGTTCGGACCCGACCACCTCAGCCAGGCCCGGGACGCACACAGCGCCAAACACTGAAGGACCCACCGCCGAGGCGGCCGTCCCACTTCGACCGCCACCGGCGGGGCGGGGCCCGTACACGATCGACGAAGGATTGAGACAGTGACAGTAGAGGCATTCGACGCGGTTGACGTCATCGCCGCCAAACGCGACGGCCGGGCTCTGAGCAAGGAGCAGATCGACTGGGTGATCGACGCCTACACCCGCGGTGTCGTCGCCGAGGAGCAGATGGCCGCACTGGCCATGGCGATCTTCATCAACGACATGGAGGCGTCCGAGATCGCCGACTGGACGCAGGCGATGATCGCCTCCGGCGAGCGGATGGACTTCTCGTCACTGTCCCGGCCCACCTCGGACAAGCATTCGACCGGGGGAGTCGGGGACAAGATCACCCTGCCCCTGGCCCCGCTGGTCGCGGTCTTCGACGTCGCCGTCCCGCAGCTGTCCGGCCGCGGGCTCGGCCACACCGGGGGCACGCTCGACAAGCTCGAGTCCATCCCCGGTTGGCGGGCGGGTCTGAGCAATGCGGAGATCCTCGGCCAGCTCGAGGACATCGGGGCCGTCATCTGCGCCGCCGGATCCGGTCTGGCCCCGGCGGACAAGAAGCTCTACGCCCTGCGCGACATCACCTCCACCGTCGACTGCATCCCGCTCATCGCCTCGTCGATCATGTCGAAGAAGATCGCCGAGGGCACCTCCGGCCTCGTCCTCGACGTCAAGGTCGGTTCCGGGGCGTTCATGAAGGACCTCGACAAGGCCGGCCAGCTGGCCCGGACCATGGTCGATCTGGGCAAGTCCGCCGGGGTGAAGACCTCGGCGCTGCTGACCGACATGTCCACACCGCTGGGTCTGACGGTCGGCAACGCCCTCGAGGTGCGCGAATCCGTCGAGGTGCTCGCCGGAGGCGGACCCGCCGATGTCGTCGACCTCACGGTGGCCCTGGCCGAGGAGATGCTGCGCCTGGCCGGCCGCACCGATGTCGACGTGCGTGCGGCCCTGTCCGATGGGCGGGCGATGGACAAATGGAACCAGATGATCCGCGCCCAGAACGGCGACCCGGCCGCGGCGCTGGCGGTGGCCGAGCACACCGAGGTCGTCACCGCCTCCGAGACCGGTCTGCTGACGAAGATGGACGCGCTGAGCATCGGAGTGGCGTCCTGGCGGCTCGGCGCCGGCCGGGCCCGCAAGGAGGACCCGGTGCAGGACGTCGCCGGCATCGAACTCCACGCCAAACCGGGTGAGCACGTCACCGCCGGGCAGCCGCTGATGACCCTGCACACGGCGACCCCGGAGCGCTTCGCGCGCGCCGTCGAATCCCTCGAGACGGCGGTGGAGATCGGCGGGGACGCCGCCTCGGTGCCGGAGTCGATCGTGTTCGACAAGATCACCTGAGACCATGACCACCACACCAACCACATGGGAGGAACCATGACCAGCCGAACCGATGTCGCCGCGATCATCGACCACACCCTGCTCAAGCCCGAGGCCACACCGGCCGATGTCGCCGCGCTCGTCGCCGAGGCCAAGGACCTCGGCGTGCTCGCGATCTGCGTGTCCCCGTCGATGCTGCCGATCGCCGATCCGGGAGAGCTCGTCGTCGCGACCGTCGTCGGATTCCCGTCCGGCCAGGTCAAGCCCGAGATCAAGGCCGCCGAGGCGAAGCGGGCCGTGGCCGACGGGGCCGCCGAGGTCGACATGGTCATCAACATCGGATCTGCCGTCGCCGGTGACTTCGACGCCGTCGAAGCCGATATCCGCGGAGTCGTCGAGGCCAGCGGCAGGTCTCTGGTCAAGGTCATCATCGAATCGGCCGCCCTGACCGATGAGCAGATCGGCGAGGTGTGCCGGCGCGCCGAGACCGCCGGTGCCGGTTTCGTCAAGACCTCCACCGGGTTCCACCCGGCCGGCGGGGCCAGCTCCCATGCGGTCGCCCTCATGCGGGAGACGGTCGGCGATCGCCTCGGCGTCAAGGCCTCGGGTGGGATCCGCACCGTCGAGGCGGCCGAAGAGATGATCGCCGCCGGCGCCTCACGCCTCGGCCTGTCCGGCTCGAAGGGGATCCTCGAGGCCCTGGGCGACTGAGCCTTTCCACCTGCGCCTCCGGGCCTGAACTGTCGGGTGCGCGCTTCCGTGTCGGCGCCTTTCCACCTGCGTTCCCGCGTCGTTCAAGGCGCAGCGCGGATGTGGAATGTTCAACGTTTGCCTACCTGCGCTGCGCCTTGATCGGGGCCGTCGACGCTCCTCTCACAGTCCGAAGAAGTCCTTGAGTTCGGTGCTGATCGAGGTCAGACGTTCGCGCAGTGCGGGTTGGAGGGAGGCACTGGCCGAGGTCTTCGGCAGTCGCACTCCGGCATTGGCCGCGGCCCGGGCGTCGGCCTCGGCCGCCGCCTCGAGTTCGGAGGGTTCGGCGACGACCTCGAGGTAGCACTTGAGCTTCGGTTCCGTGCCGGAGGGGCGGACGATGACCCGCGTACCCGACTCGGACAGCAGCAGGATCCCGTCGGTCGGCGGCAGTCCCTGGTATCCGCCCGAGAGGTCGTGGATCTCGGCGACGGGGGATCCGGCCAGCGCCGTCGGCGGACTCTGCCGCAGCTTGGCCATGGCCGTGGCGATGAGCGAGACGTCGTCGAGGCGGAAGCTCAGCGGAGCGGTGGCGAAGAAGCCGTCGCGCCTGCGGATCCGATCGAGTTCGGCCTCGATGCCCGATCCCTCCGCCTTGAGCCTCGAGGCCAGGGCCGCGAAGGTGACAGCCGCGGAGATCCCGTCCTTGTCGCGCACCGCGGCCGGGTCGACGCAGTAGCCCAGTGCCTCCTCGTAGCCGAAGGCGAGGCCGGCGACGCGGGAGATCCACTTGAAACCGGTGAGCGTGTTCACCGCCGCGAAGCCGTGGCTGCCGACTGCTGCGGCCAGCCCGCGCGAGGACACGATCGAGTTCGCGAACACCGGTGTGACCGAACCCGAGCCGCCGGCCTGCGCAGCATGGTGCGTGCCGGCGGCCAGACGGGTCGCGGCGTCCTCGCCGAGGAGGAGGCCCACCTCGTCGCCGGACAGCTGCCGGTACCCGGTCGCCGTCGAGGCGTCAGGGATCGCGGCGGAGAACCGGTCGGCATCGGGGTCGTTGGCGATGACGAGTTCGGCACCGACCTCCCGGGCCAGCTCATAGGAGGCGTCGAGGGCCCCGGCCTCCTCCGGGTTCGGGAAGGTCACGGTCGGGAAGTCGGGGTCCGGCGCCTGCTGCGAGGCCACCGGGTGGACCGTGTCGAAGCCGGTGCGGGCCAGGGCCGCCTCGGCGACCGAGGCACCGACACCGTGGAGGGAGGTGAGCACGATCGACAGCTCGGACTCCGCCCGCACCCCCAGCGCGTCGATGCGGTCGAGGTAGGTCTCGACGATTCCCTCGTCGAGGTGCTCCCACCCGGACTCGGCACGCGGGACGGACGCGACCGATTCGACCGCGGCGATCTTCTCGGCGATGAGGGCATCGGCGGGGCTGACGATCTGGGACCCGGCCCCCGCCTCGGCGGCTGTGGGATCGGATTCGATGGCCAGCAGCGGACGCTGACCCAGGTAGACCTTGTAGCCGTTGTCGGCGGGCGGATTGTGGCTGGCCGTGACCATGACCCCGGCATCGGCGCCCAGGTGGGACAGAGCGAAGGCGAGCAGCGGGGTGGGCAGCTGTTCGGGCAGCTGGATGGCCGTGCCCCCGGCTGCGGTGATCACAGCGGCGGTATCACGCGCGAACTCCGAAGACTTATAACGGGCGTCGCAGCCGATGACGACGCGGAAGCCCTCACCGACGGTCTCGGCGAGGAACGCGGCCAGCCCGGCGGCGGCACGGATGACCACGGCCCGGTTCATCCGGTTCGGTCCCGCGGCGATCTCACCGCGCAGACCGGCCGTGCCGAAGACCAAGGGGCCTGCGAACCGATCCTCGAGGTCGGCGACGGCCGCCTCGTCGCCGGTCTCGGCCTGGGTGAGGATGTGCTCCAGAGTCGTCGCCGTCTGCGGATCCGGGTCATCGGCGATCCAGGCGCGGACCACCTCGGCGTCGAATCCGGTGGTGAAGCGATCGGCTACGCGGGTCATGGCGTCCTTCCTCAGAGCTTCGCGACGATATCGGCCAGCAGCTGCGAGATGCGGGGAGCGGCGGCGGCTCCGGCCTCGATGACTTCGGCGTGGGACAGCGGGGTCTCCTGGATGCCGGCGGCGAGGTTGGTCACCAATGAGATGCCCATGAGCTCGAGACCGGCCTGACGTGCGGCGATGGCCTCGAGCGTGGTGGACATGCCGACGAGGTCGGCCCCGAGGATCCCGGCCATGCGCACCTCGGCGGGGGTTTCGTAGTGGGGGCCGCGGAACTGGGCGTACACGCCCTCGTCGAGGCTCGGATCGATGTCCTTGGCGATGGCCCGCATGCGCGGGGAGTAGAGGTCGGTGAGGTCGACGAAGTTCGCGCCCTCGATGGGGGAGGTGCCGGTGAGGTTGATGTGATCGGAGATGAGCACCGGGGTCCCGGCCGCCCAGTTGCGGTTGAGTCCGCCGCAGCCGTTGGTGAGCACGAGGGACGAGCAGCCGGCCGCGGCCGCGGTGCGCACACCGTGGGCAACGGCGCGCACTCCTTTGCCCTCGTAGTAGTGGGTGCGCGATCCCAGCACGAGCGCGTGCTTGCCGCTGGCCGCGATGCGCACGGTGCGCAGGGTGGCGCCGTGGCCCTCGACGGCCGGGGCGTGGAAGCCGGGAACCTCGGCCGCCGGCACTTCGCTGATCGTCTCGCCGAGGAGGTCGGCGGCTCCGCCCCATCCGGAGCCGAGGACGAGCGCGATGTCGTGGGAGTCGATGCCCGCCGCGGAGTTGATGGTCGTGGCCGCGGCGCGGGCGGCGGCGGTAGGATCGCTTAAGTCAGTCATGACGCCAAGATTATCAAGTTCCCCACCGCCCAAGGAGCGAGCACATGCCCATTCGAGAGCTGAGCGACGGTGACGATCTGCGCCTGAACGAGGTGTTCGCCGATGCGGACACTCCGGCCGGTCATATGGCCAGATCCCTCTTCCGTCCGTCCTCGGATTCTCCGCTGATCCGCTCCGTCATCGCCGAGGTGGTCCCCGACGTTCCCGTCGGCGCTGCCGCGATCGCCGAATCCCCGCTGCACCCCCATCGGGCCTGGGTGCACGTCGAGGTCGCCGCCGAGGAGCGGGGGCACGGGCAGGGGCGAGAGCTCTTCGACGCCGTGTGCGCGGAGACTCGAGGCACCGGGCTCGAAGGTCTCGACCTGCGTGCCCGAGTTCAGGCCGGCAGTTCGGGGGAGGCCTTCGCACAGGCGCTCGGATTCACTCCGCTGACGACGACGCGGGTGATCAAGGTCCCCGCCGGGGCCTTGCCGCCGGCCGGAGGGGGCCGGGCCGAGGATCTCGAGATCATCGCCACCGGATCGGTGAAGCTGACGAAGGCCTTCCAGGCCTGGTACACCGCCGTCAACCGTGACGATGCCGTGGGCCCGCTGACGATCGGGCAGGTGAATAACGCCTTCCTGTCCGAGGCGGCCGGGGCCCATGGTGCGGCGCTGCTGAACGGTGCGGCCGCAACCGCCGAGGCGGGCGGGCTCAGCGCCTTCGCCGTGTCCTATGCGCGCGAGGCCGACGAGACGGCCGGAACCCTGCCGGCCGCCGGTGAGCCCGGCACCAGTGCCGGGCAGTCGGGAGACCCGTCGGGTGCCGGACAGCCGGGCGGTCAGGCCGGGTCCGCTGTCGTCGATCAGGTCGATGAGGAGGCTCCGACCGAGCTCATCCTCGGATCGATGTTCGAGACCCGTGACGATGCCGCTGACGCAGCCGGTGAGGACTTCGCCGCGGCCGTCGCCGATGCTGAGCTGCTGTTGGCTCGCCTGTCCGTCGATGCCGATGTCGTCGTCGAGGTCACGAGCGGGATGCCGGTGATCTCGGCGCTCGCCGACCGCCTGCTCGAATCGGGCACGGCAGCCGAACTCTACCGTTACGAGACGCTGACCGGGCCTGCCTCTGCCGCCGACTGATCGCAGCTATTGTCTGATCCCGGCTGATGGTGGTCGTGCTCCGATCTCGGATGATGGTTCTCGCCGGTGAACGGCGGCCAGCGGTCGCTCCTCACGCCGAACGCTTGTGCAGCAGGGCTGTGCCCTCTTCGGCGGTGAAGATCCGGACGGCTCGGGCACGTTCCTCGGTGACGAACCATCCGGTCCCGGGCTGCCCGTCGAGAGGCGTCCGTCTGATGAGCCCGAGCCCGTTGAGATCCTGGCGACTGTGCGCTCCGAGCACGAGCAGGGGCCCGAGCCCCTGGGCCTTCGACAGCGGAGAGCCGTAGCCGGGTGTGAAGCGTGTCGGCATGGTGAGCACATGGAGGCCACCGTCGAGTGAGTCCCAGTCGATCGGTTCGGACTCCCGGTGGGCGTCGTCATGGGTCGAGACCGCGGGGGTCGCCAAGCTGTGCATCAGCGCGGCGAACACACTCTTTCCGCTCTGCGAAGAACCGCGGACCGTGAGCACCGAACCGTCTTTCACCGGATCCCAGGCGACGATCTCGCCGAAGGCGTCGACGCCGATGGGGATAAGGGATGCCTGATCGGGCTCGTTGGGAAAATGAGGCGCTCCGGACAGTTCAATCGTCTCAGCGATCAGGTCCGCGACGTCGGGTCCCGAACCGCGTTCGAGACCAGACCAGCGCGGTGCGAATCCGGGCCGCACGGAACCGTCGCAACCGACGATGCCGCCAGGACCGATGGGGCCGGCAGAAGCGACAGAATCGACGGTTTCGGCCGCCCCGGTGCCGTAGGGCAGCAGCTGGACATCCGCGCCGTCGCTTCCTGCCGAGGACACGCGGGGGCCGCGGATCACGGCCCGGGCCTCGGGCCAGCGACCGGCGAACCGCTGCCGGCTGAGGCCGACGCTGAGACCGTCCTCGCCGGCCGCCGGAGGAAAGATGATCTGAGTGGAGAACCGTGAGCTCCTGCCGACTGCGTTCCGGCAGCCGGCCAGCAGCAGCACGAGCCCGGAACTCGACCCGTGGCTGAGCAGGAGCTCCAGCTGCTGGGCCCAGTGGTGGTCGAGCGAATCGAGGAGTTCGGCCCAATTGCCGCACACTAACAGGCTCGGCGGCCGTTCGGCCGTGGTCGGGCCGGAGACGAGATGGTCGAGGATGACCTGCATCCGCCATCCCGTGTCCATTCCGCAGGTGATCTCCGCCCAGTCGAGGGCCGAGGCGATCCTGCCCAAGGCGATGATGCGCCGGGTCGGTGCGGCGGCGTGAGCCATCCGCACGAGCACGGAATCCGTCATCTCCGGGTTCCCCGACGTCAGGATCGTCGAACCGTCGACCTCGGGCTCGTAGACCCAGATCTCCTGTCGCTGCTCGGCGGGCATGTCGATGATTCCCGTGATCGTCGCGGACCTGTCCCCGGATGCTCTGTCTTCGGCTGCCCCGCCGGCACCGACCCCTGCACCGTTCAATCCTTGCCCAGGGAGCATCTCCTCCGGCGAGTGAATGGGCATCTCATCGACTGAGGGAAGCGGCGGGCGCACCACCTGTCGTGGTGGTCCGGCATCGGGCATGCGAGCATCGGCGGCGACGATGCTGTCGACGCTGACGCCTCTGATCCCGCCGGTCAGGGACGGAACCGGTCCCGGACTCCCGGGCCGCATTCGAGGTCGGAGAGCCGCCTCGGCGCCGGATTCGGTGCCGAAGGGCACGGCGACGCGGAATCGGGTCACGGTCGTGCCGGTGTCCAGGCACGCGGCACCCGGTCTGTCGGCCGGCAGCGCGGCACCCGCTTCGGTGCCGATGACGTCGAAGGAATCGGTTTCGTCGCGGACCCGGAGGCAGACGCGGATGTTGATATTGGCCTTCATCTGTCCGGTGACGACGCCCAGGGGCCGCTGAGTGGCGAGGATGAGGTGGACGCCGAGCGAGCGGCCGAGAGCGGTGAGGTGTTCGAGCAGGTCAGCGGCCTGTGGATGAGCGGCCATGAGCGCATGGAATTCGTCGATGACGACGACCAGGCGCGGCGGCGGGTCGTCGAGGTCGAGGACATCGGCGCATCCGTGCTCGGCCAGCAGCCGTTCCCGGTGGGTGATCTCGGCACGCACCGAGACGAGGGCGCGGAAGGCGAGACCGGAATCGAAGTCATCGAGGACGCTGTCGGTGTGCGGCAGATCCTGCAAGGCGGCGAAGGTGGCGCCGCCCTTGAAATCGATGAGTACGAAGCGCAGCCGCCGAGGCGGGTGGGCCAGAGCCATCGCCAGCAGCCAGGTCTGCAGCAGCAGTGATTTTCCGCTGCCCGTGGTTCCGGCGACCAGAGCGTGGGGACCGTCGCCGAACAGGTCGATGCCGACATCACCTTGTTCGCCGCGCCCGATGACGGCGGCTCCCGGTGCGGTTCGCCTCCACCGTTCGATGATCGCCTCCGGGGCGTCGTCGCAGAGTTCGCCGAGGCCGTGGCTGGGCCACGGCTGCGGTTCCTGCCCGGTCTGCGGGCGCCGATGGACGGCGACGAACCGAGCGGCCGGCATGAGAGAGGCGACCATCGGGCGGCCGGGGACCGGGCCGCGAGGTGCTGTCGATGTGCTCGTGCGCGCCTGCGCCAGTGTGCCCAACGCTATCGAGACCGAACTCGCGGTGTGCGGGCCGCAGAGAGTGAGAACCGCCGGGTGCGCTGTTTCATCGAGTCGGATGTCGATGGGCTCTCCGGTCGCCTGTCCGTGTCGGGGCGGGGAGGAGGGGGCGACGTCGGTGCCCAGGCCGGTGCCGGCCAGCTCGGGCAGCTGCGCGAGTTCGGCGGACAGGCGCCAGGAGCAGCAGGGGTCGGAGAGCCAGGCGAAGGCCATGGTGCGCAGCTGTTCGGCCTCTCCTGTCACGGTCACAGCCGTGCTCATCGGGTCGATCCGGATCGGCACCGATTCCAAGACGACCCGACCGTCGACATGATCGACGCCCTCTTGCAGCTCCTCGGCGATGGTGAGGTCGCTGAGGATCGCCCCGAATCCCAAGCACAGGCCCGCGGAGGCGAAGACCGTGCGACGCTGGGCGGCCTCGAGCTCGCTCAGTCTGGAGCAGGCCTCTGACTCAGCCGCGTGGCGTTCGTGTCGGCACTGCTCGCAGTCCCGGGCGTAGCGCCTCTTCTCCACGAGGTAGGCGACGTAGCCGGAGATCGGGGCGGAGATGCTGAAGAGCAGGAACCACCACATCCCTGTGACCACGGCCAGCACCACTCCGATGCCGATGGGGATGAGGAAGGTCCACCATTGCGGAGGACGGGCAGGCCGGGGGTCGTCGATCGTCTTCGGGGCGATGTGGATGTCCTCGCCCCGGTGCGGCGGTGGGGACCTCACCGGTGGGGCGCTTCCTGACTTTGGTGCGACTCCCGGGGCGAGGACAGTGGCACCTCGGCGGATGGATTCCTGGCCGCCGGCGGCGTTGATCGCCAGAGGTGTCGGTGTTCGGGAGAGGCAGGGGTCGATGATCGTCAGGGAGGAGTCATGGGGCAGTCGGCTCAGCTGCGCCCGCCGCGGGTCGACAGTGAGCGTGAAGCCCGAATCGGGTCCGGCGAGGACGACCACGGAGGCCGGTTCGGACTCGGTCCCGGGCTGGGCCGCGTCTGCTGTGGTCCGCAGGTCTTGTGCGCCGATGACGGTGATGGGGTTGAGGCTCTGCCAGTGGCCCCAGGTGATGGTCTCGAGGCTGCGGTCGCCGAGGCGGTTGTCCTCGAGGAGGTCATCGGGCCCGAGCGCGGGACCGAAGAGGGCGCGGAAGACCTCGAGCGCCGGTTGAGTCGATTCGGCTTCGATGCGGGTGCTCTCGACGTCTCCGTTTATCTCGATCCGGTGGACGAGTCCCAGAGTTCTCATGAGCACAGGCTGTCCCGGCCGCGAGGCGGTGGCAAGGAGCCGATGAGCCCCTGTGCACGGAGGGCGTGCGTCCACAGGGCGAGTGCGTGCGAGTGGCCGGGACATCCACAGGATACGGCGGCCGAGTGCCGGACGCGCTTGCCGACCCGGGCACGGTCGCCGACCCGGTCAGGACACTGGCCCGGGCACGGTCGCGAACGCGGGCAGGATGGCGCCCCGGTCAGGACACTGATCCGGTCAGGACAGGCGGAGGGCGCCCCTGGCGTAGGCCGTGGCGTGGAGGTCGATGAGTCCGGGCATGAATGGGGACAGCAGCGCCGGTGAGTAGCGGGCGTGGATCCGGATCCGCACCGAGTGCGCTCCGTCGGCGTCGGCGCTCAGCCGCAGGTCGTGCATGTCCGGCGGCGTCGGGACGGCGGAGAGATAGCGGCCGGCGGCACGCTTCGCCGCGGGTGGTGAGAACACGAGACCCGGCTTCTCACCGGGGGCGGGTTCGAAGGAGTCCGAGGCCGCCAGGGCCGCGGAGTCGGCGAGTCCCTGAAGCTGCCGCCGAGCCATGTGCAGATCGGTCAGCGCCGCGATGAGGAACGCCAGCAGCAAGGCGATGACGACGAAGCCGATGGCCAGGGGCGTGATCGATCCGGCGTCCGACTCGTGGGCGGGCTCCTCGGCCATCTCATCCGGCTCCTGTGGCGACGACATCGGTGTGGCTGGCCCGCAGAGTGATGTGTGGGGCATGATCGGGGCCGAAGATGAGCGGGAGGCCGGGCAGCGACACGCGAGTCTCGACCCGTGCGGTGACGAGGGATCCGGCGTGTCCACAGGGTCCGGCGCACGAGTAGGTGATCGACGACGGGGAGCCGTCGAGTCCGAAGTCGGCGAAATGCATCTTCGCCACGGCCTCGGCTCGCGCCTCCGATGGGTTCGCGTCGCGGGCCGCGATCCGGGAGGCCGAGATCGCGGCCGAGGTCGTCGCATAGCTGGCCGCCTGCATCTGGGAGAGGGTGAGCATGAGGTAGATGACGGGAATGAGCAGGACGACCGAGGCGAAGATGAATTCGATGACCGCGGTCCCGGAATCCGGCGGCTCGGTCGTGGGGTCGGGGTCAGTCACGGTCGACGTCCTCGACGACGGAGCGGCCATGCAGCTGCCAGACCTCGGCGGGTCCCCACAGGCCGAGGACAGGCAGCGGAGTGCTCACACTGACGTCGACGATCTCGACCTGTCCGCGCCGTGAGGTCGAGACGGTGACCTTCTGCGCATAGCGCTCGCCGATGGACACGCGGATGAGCTCGGCGGTGAGCCTCTGTCCGTCGCGTGGGCTCTGATCGGCCAGGCTCGCCTGTCTGGCTCCTGCGATGGCCGAGTCGATGACCGTGTTGCGCACGTGGATGACCAGACCGATCTGCAGAGCCCCGGCCAGGATCAGTGCCAGCAGTGAGGCGACGAGGGCGAACTCGGCGACGGCCGAACCCGAGTCGGCGCCCTCGCCTCCGGGGCGCTCGCCGCCGGCACATGCCCTTCGGTCCGATACCAGGCGGGTGCGCACGCGGTCCACGTCTGCGAACACCGCCGATCACCCGGCTCCGCGGACCTTATTCATGGCGTCCTGGAACATCGAGGTGAAGGCCTCACCGGCCAGTGCCCACAGGGCGACGACCAACCCTGCGGTCATCAGAGTGATGAGGACCCACCCGGGCACATCGCCACGATCGGGCGGATCGAAATCGGAGTCGAAATCAGAGCTGGGGCCGGGACCGAGACCGGGGTCGGTCACCTCGGTGCTGGTCTTCCCGCCTCGGCGATCGAGCCCTCCCGCGACCAGCCCGAGCACGAGCGGGATGAGTCGGTAGCTGAACTGACGGAACATGGTCTCTCCTTCTTCGGGGGTGATCAGGGCGTGGGAATCGAGGCGATCAGGGGCTGAGGTCGAGCACGGTCAGGGACGGGAACACGGCGAAGATGACGGTGACCGGCAGGACGAAGACGACGACGGGGATCAGCATTCCGATCTCCTTCCTGCCGGAGAGCTCGAGCAGGCGCCG
The DNA here is from genome assembly GCF_018208375.1 of Brevibacterium sp. SMBL_HHYL_HB1. Taxonomy (NCBI): domain Bacteria; kingdom Bacillati; phylum Actinomycetota; class Actinomycetes; order Micrococcales; family Brevibacteriaceae; genus Brevibacterium; species Brevibacterium sp. SMBL_HHYL_HB1. The sequence goes on from NZ_CP062936.1 coordinate 606,472, forward strand.
TCGCGACTGCTCACGCACATCTGCCGCCTGGGACCGCAGCACCTCGGCCAGGGGAGTGCCGCGAGTCATCGACACCGCGAGCCCATCGACGAACTGGACGATCTCGGGGATGGCGATCCGCGTGGCCATGCCGTCGAGGGCCTCGACCAGCGGCGTTCCGGTGCGTGTGGCGGAAAGCGCAGCGCGCAGCTCGTCGACGAGGTCTCCCGAACAGGTCCGGCACACGCGTTCGAGCGCCTCGACGATCCCCTCACCTGCGGTGATCGACAGGGCAAGCAGCTCGGCCACGGTGGGGAACTCGGCCAGCACACGGGCTTCATGGCTCTTGATGGCCTGGCTCAGACGCCAATCGTTGAACACGTGCCCGGCGATGCCGCCGCTGATGAGGAGGACGAGAGTCACGATGGGGGAGAAGCCCCGCTGGGCCGACAGCAGCCCGGCCAGGCCGCCGGCGACGATCATCCCGACCAGGATGCTCAGCACCTGATCGATGCGGAAGCGTTCGAGCGTGGCATTTCCGCCGAGGCGGTCGATGCGCTGCCGGAGTGTGGCGTCGGTGGTGATGCGCGATGTGATCCACAGGGTCGAGGTCAGCAGCGAGGACTTCGTCAGGCCGACGAAACCCTGCGATCGGGGCGTCGGCGGAGCGTAGACGTCGACCAGGGACTCCTGATCGCGCAGATAGGGAGAGATCCGCGAGGACAGGGTCGGCCGGCGCAGCGGCGGAAGGGAGAGGACGAACAGGCACAGCGCCAGACCGTTGAAGAGCCCGAGGCCGAGCACGGGCAGCTGATCGCCGAGGATGCTCATGCCGCCTGCCCGCCTCGGCCGGTGACGGTCTGTGCCGAGGCGCCGAGCGTGGTGAACCCGGTGGGACTCTGCGCATCATTCTCGCCCGCGGCGTCGGCGAACCGTCTGCTCGCTGAGCTGAGCGAGGAGCCTTCGATCACCCGCGGCTCGGTCGGCAGGCGGCCGATGCGCTTCATCGCCTGATAGGCGAGCAGTGAGACGACGAAGCCCGCGGCCAGCAGGATCAGCCCGGTCCGGGAATTGTAGGCGGCGGCCGTCTCCGGCCTGGTCGAGAGGAACGCGAGCACCGCCCAGGGCGCGGCGACGGCCAGGCGGGCACCGTTGACGGTCCACTGCTGCCGGGCGGTCAGCTCGTTGCGGGTGCGTGCATCATCGCGGACGAACTGGGCCAGGGCCCGCAGCATGGTGCCCAGATCGCTGCCGCCGACCTGCCGAGTCACGCTCAGTGCCACGACGATGCGGTCGGCCACCGGATCGGCCGCGACCTGGCGGAACCTCTCGAGCGCCAGAGCGAAGGAACCGCTGGCCCGGTGCTCCTCCGCGAAAACCTCGAACAGGGGCCGCAGGGGTTCGGGCCCACGGTGGGCCAAGGAACTGAGCGCCTCGGGCAGGGAGAGCCCCGCACGGACACCGGAGTTCAGATGGTCGAGGGTCTCCGGCCACAGTTCGCGTCGCATCACCTCACGACTGCGCGCCCGATGCTGCAGGAGACGATGTGGCAGCCAGGAGCCGAAGAGGCCGAAGCACAGAGCGATCGCCCAGGAGCCGGTGAGCACGGTGGAGAGGACGGAGACGAAGCCGAAGACGATGACCGAGACGAGCAGCAGATGCCCGGGGCGCAACCGGGGGAAGCCTGCGCCGGTGAGCATATCGTCGAGCTCGCGCACCCATCGCCGCTGCGTCCGCCCGCCCGTCGGGCGCTGCCACAGGGACATCCAGATGAGGAACAGACCAGCTCCGAGGCAGGCGCCGATGAGCAAAGCGTACTGCGAATAGCTCATGCCGCCTCCAGAATGACGTGCAGATCCCGACCGATGGCGGCGAACCGTTCGCCGAGGTGGCCGAATCCCTGACCGCGAACGAGCTGCCCGCGCGGGGAGTGGAAGATCGTATCGAGTTCGACGACATCGCCTTCGACACCGCCGGGAACGGCGCAGATCTCGCTCACGCGCCGGATCCCGGACGGATCCCGGCGCAGATGGACGACGACGTCGAGGCTGACCGCGACGGTGGGAACGACGAACGCGGAGGAGATGTTCGACCCGGCCAGCAGGGGCAGAGTCGAGATCTTCGTGATCGCCGCTCGTGCGGAGTTCGCGTGGATGGTGCCCATCCCGGGCAGGCCCGAATTCAACGCCACGAGGAGGTCGAGGCTCTCGGCCTCACGGACCTCGCCGACGATGATGCGAGTCGGTCGCATGCGCAGGGCCTCTTTGACCAGGGCCCGGAGGGAGACCTCACCGGTGCCTTCGAGCGAGGGCTGTCGGCACTGCATCGGGACCCAGTCGCGGCTGGGCAGATTGAGTTCGAAGACCTCTTCGCACGAGATCGTGCGCTCCCGGGCCGGAATCGATCCGGCCAGGGCATTGAGCATGGTGGTCTTGCCGGCCTGAGTCGCCCCCGAGACGAGGATGTTCGCACCGGAGGCCACGGCCGCGTCGAGGAACTCGGCGGCACCGGAGGTCAGCGAGCCGTTCGCCACGAGATTCGCGAGACTGCGCGGACGGGCGATGAACTTGCGGATGTTCACCGCCGGGTGGGTCCGTGTGATGTCCGGCAGCACCACATGCAGACGCGACCCGTCGGGCAGCATGGCGTCGACGAACGGCTGGGACAAGTCGACACGGCGGCCGGATGTCCGCAGCATCCGCTCGATGAGGTCGTCGAGCTCACCGACGCTCAGCTTCGTCGTCGTCAGCTGGTGGACTCCGTCGACGGCGATGAAGACCTCACTGGGGCTATTCACCCAGATCTCCTCGACGCGGTCGTCATCGAAATAGTCCTGCAGGGCGCCGAATCCCGAGAGCTGATTGTCGATGTGGCGGAAGGTCGCTTCCTTGTCCTCGAGGACAGGCAGATCGGCGACGAGGCTGCGTTCGTCGTATTCGGCGATGACGGTGCGAATGAGCTCGCGGGATCGCTGAATATCGGCGCGTGGGTCCACGTCGAGATCTCTGATCCGTTTGTGAACCTCGCTGGTGATGACTTCGGTGGCTTCCACGTTGAACCCTTGCCCAGATCATTCGAGTGACAGCGAGAACTGCTGTTCAACCTATCTGTAGTCGAATGGAGAATCCAGTGATTTCTCCAATCTGTGGATAACTTATGAACGCCGTCGAAAACCCCGCTGATGTAGTTACAGAATGTGAGTTTCGTTGATGCGAACAGCCCGGGCGGTGGGAGGCCGGGCTCTTGAATGGGGCAGACCATGCCCTTGCGCGGGGTCGGGGACTGGTATAGATTTTCCTCACCATTCCTTCCGGCGACGTGGCCTGGACCTCCGTCTCCGGTGGGACGGACACGAGCCGCGTCGCCGGTGGGATGAATAGGATCTCCCGCCGGCGGCGCTTGTGGCATCGACCATGGGCCGGGCGCGCTGGACCAAGCACTGTTTATTACAATGGGAACCGTGAAAAACAATCGCGGCGACGCAGACGACTGTGCAGATCAGGATCCGGTGGTGCTCGGGCCCGAACCGGCGGTTCCGCAGGCGGGTCTGACCCCGGCGGTCGCCTTCGTGCACGAGCACCTCGCCTCCCAGGCGGGTGCCGTGACGATCTCGGCCCTGGCGGCCATGACCGGTCTGCATCAGAACACCGTGCGCGAGCACCTGGACCAGCTCGTCGAGGCCGGTGCGGCCACGAAGACCAAGGCCGCATCGACCGGCCGGGGACGCCCGGCCTGGCTGTATCGAGCCACGGGCTCCCCGCGGACGGGGACCTCCGAATACCTCGGTCTGGCCTCGGTGCTGGCCGCACACATCGACCGCACGAGCGCGAATCCGCGCGAAGACGGAATCGCAGCCGGAGTCGACTGGGGCCGTGACCTCGCCCGGGAGGCCGCCGAAGACCGCGCCGCCGCTGAGTCGGTGCCCGGCGACGAGGCGGACCCTGTCGACGCCGAGGCGGAGCCCGGCGGCGCTGCTGCGAGTTCTTCCGCTTTCGAGGGGATCTCGGCCGCCGCGGAAACGGTCACCCTGCTCGACGAGCTCGGGTTCGCCCCTGAACCCGTTGGGGCTGATGCGTCCCCGAGCGTCGAGGCCCCCACCGAACGGCGCAGCTACCGGTTGACACGGTGCCCGCTGCTCGAAGCCGCCCACGAGCACCCCGACATCGTCTGCGGAGTCCATCTCGGACTGGTCCGCGGAGCCCTCGAGGTCTTCGGTGACCCCGCGGCCGAGAGCGAACTCGAACCCTTCTCCGAACCCGGGGCCTGCCGCCTGCACCTGCAGGACAGCACGGCCGGCACCGCCGAGGCGGCGGGTGGCTCGACAGAGGCTCCGGCCGGCACTGCCGAGACCTCAGCCGGCACCACCGAGACGCCGAAATCCGGTCGAAAGGTCGAGCAGTGATCCGCCGCCTCGCCTTCCTCGTCCCCGCCGGACTGGCCATGCTCGCCGGCCTCGACGCCGCCCTGCTCCTCCTCGGAGTCTGGGCTCCGGTGAGCACAGAGAATCTGCCCGATCTGCACGGCATCTTCATGGTCTTCGGGTTCCTCGGCACCGTCATCGCCCTCGAGCGTGCCGTGGCACTGGCGAAACCGGTCGGCTTCCTCGCACCCGGACTCCTCGGGCTCGGGGCCATCGTGCTGCTGACCCCGGCCCCGCTCATCGTCGGACAGATCGGACTCGTGGCCGGCAGCCTGGCCCTGACCGTGCTCTACATTCCTCTGTTCAGACGCAACTTCGACGACGCCGTCCTCATCCAGGCCCTCGGCGCCGCCCTGCTCACCGGGGCGGGCCTCATGTGGCTCGGTGGGGCCCCGGTGGCGAATCTCATCGGATGGATGGCCGGCTTCGTCATCCTCACCATCGCCGCCGAACGCCTCGAACTCGCCCGAGTGAGCATCAGCGACTCGGCCGTGAGACTGCTGCGCCTGACCGTCGCAGGATTCGTCCTCGCCCTCCTCTCAGCGCTGCTGTGGCCGAGCCTCGGCACCCCGCTGCTGGGCGTCGGTCTGCTCGGCCTCGTCGCGTGGCTGACCGGCAACGACGTCGCTCGCCGCACCGTGCGCGCACCCGGACAGACCGGGTACATCGGAGCCTGCCTGCTCGCCGGCTATGTGTGGTTGGCCGTGGCCGGAATCATCTGGGTCCTCGGCGGCCCGACAGCCGGCACTCGCGCCTTCGACGCCACCGTGCACGCGGTGTTCCTCGGATTCGCGATCTCGATGATCATGGCCCACGCCTCGGTCATCCTGCCTGCCGTGCTGCGGATCCGCCTGCCGTACAACCGGGGCTTCTACCTCCCTGCCGTGCTGCTGCACTTCGGGCTGATCCTGCGCATCGGCATCGGCGACGGCATCGGACTCGACTGGGCCCGACAGTGGGGAGGGGTGCTCAACGTCATCGCCCTGCTCGCATTCGCGGTGCTCGCGGCCGCCTCGGCGATTATCGCCACGAGGAAGCGCCGCGGTCCCACGAATCCGAACCGCACAGACGCGCCCGGCGCACCGACTGAGCCGACCAGGCCCAGTGACGCGCCCACCGCCGGCGAGCCGTCAGGGCCGACCGCGCCCACACCCACCACGAAGGAGGACACCGCACGATGAGCCCGCAGCTGTCTTCCCCGGGCGACCGCAATCCGCGTGAGACCGACCCTCGCGAGACCGACCGCGACGCCGAGCTCGGCATCGGTCGCGGCCGCTGGATCGTCCGCGACATCCCCGTCGTCATCTGGCTCGTCTTCCTCCTCATCGTCGTCGGCGCCCACCCCGGACTGCCCGTGGCGCGCTGGCTGATGATCCACCTCCTCGTCCTGGGTGCGGTCAGCCACTCGATCCTCGTGTGGTCCCAGTACTTCGCGCAGGCACTGCTGCACACCCCGACCTCGCCCGACGACCGTCGCAGCCAGAGCATCCGGCTCGGACTCATCAACACCGGCACTCTCGTCGTCATCATCGGCATGATGACGACCGTGTGGGCGATCGTCATCATCGGCGCCGCGGCCGTGGCCGCCGCCGTCATCTGGCACGGAGCCGACCTGTGGACCAAGGTCCGCCACGCCCTGGCCTCCCGTTTCGCCGGGACCGTCCACTACTATTTGGCCGCCGCTGCGATCCTGCCGGTGGGCGCGACTTTCGGCGTCATCCTCGCCCGCGACATCGCTGATCCCTGGTACTCGCGCCTGCTCGCCGCCCACGCTCTGCTCAACCTGCTCGGCTGGGTCGGCCTGACCGTCATCGGCACGCTCATGACCCTGTGGTCGACGATGCTGCGCACGAAGATCATCCCCGGCGCCGAGGCGGCCGCCCGCCGCGGCCTTCCCCTCCTCCTCATCGGATTGGCCATCGCCCTGGCCGCATCGCTGCTGTCGCAACCGTGGGCCGCGGGCATCGGACTGCTCGGCTACCTCGGCGGGATCGGTGTCATCGCCGTCCCCTTCGTCCGCGTCGGTATGGCGAAACCGCCCCGGGAATACCCGACCTATTCGGCAGCGGCAGCCATGTCCTGGCTGGTCATCTGCCTGATCGCAACAACGTGGGTGTTCTTCACCTCCGCGGACTGGGCCGCGGCCACATCCGGGTTCACCTGGCTGACACCGGCGCTGGCGGCCGGGTTCGCAGCGCAGATCCTCTTCGGCGCCCTCTCCTACCTCCTGCCGGTCGTCCTCGGCGGGGGACCGGCGGCCGTGCGGGCGGCGAACCAGGAGTTCAACCGCCTCGCCGCGTTCCGCCTGACCATCATCAACCTCGGCCTGGCCGTGTGCCTGCTCCCGGTTCCCAGCTGGGTCCGAGTCCTCTGCTCGGGACTCGTGGCTCTGGGGCTGGCCCTGTTCCTGCCCTTCCTGTTCCGGGGGCTGCGGGCCTCCCGCCGGGCGAAGGCGAACCCGCCCGATGCGAAGAGGCAGAAGCGGCCGACGAGGGAGGAGCGCGCGGCGGCGAAGAAGCTCGAGGATCGGCGAGCCCTGGCCTCGGCTGCCTCGGGGATGGCACTCGTCCTCCTCGCCGTGGCCGGGGGAGTGGCCATCGATCCTGCCGCCACGACCGCGGTCACGGCCGGGTCCGCCTCGGCGGGGGTGACTCCGACGGGGGAGACGACGCGGGTGAGCGTCGAGGCGAAGGACATGCGGTTCACCCCGGCGACGGTCGACGTGCCGGTCGGCAACCGACTGATCATCGACGTGAAGAACACCGATGACCAGGACGTCCATGACCTCGTGCTCGAAGGCGGAGCCGACAGCGGTCGACTCAGCCCCGGCGAATCCGCCACCCTCGACGTCGGCGTCGTCGGTGAGGACCTCGACGGGTGGTGCTCGATCGCCGGGCACCGCCAGATGGGCATGGTCTTCGCCGTCAACGTCACCGGCGCCGGACCCGAAGCCGGCGGTCAGGGCTCCGACGCAGCTGCAGGACACGACGAAGGCATGGACAATGGAGCCTCGGGCCACTCGGCGGCCGGTGACGGCGGCGATTCGGCGGCCGACGATCTCGACTTCATGGCCGAGCCGGGCGCGGACTTCGCCGCCCGCGATGCGACACTGCCCCCGGCGGACGAGGCGACCACGCACAGGAAGACCTTCACCGTCAGCGAGGTCGAACGCGAGGTCGCCGTCGGGGTCAAGCAGAAACTGTGGCTGTTCAACGGCACGATGCCCGGGCCCACCCTGCGCGGGAAGGTCGGTGACACCTTCGTGATCACCTTGGTCAACGACGGGTCGATGGGTCACTCGATCGACTTCCACGCCGGTGAACTCGCCCCCGACCAGCCGATGCGCACGATCGCACCCGGTGAGTCGCTGACCTATGAATTCACGGCCACCCACTCCGGAGCCTGGCTGTACCACTGCGCGACGATGCCGATGTCGAGCCACATCGCCAACGGCATGTTCGGTGCCGTGATCATCGACCCGCCGAACCTGCCCGATGTCGACCGTGAGTACTTCATGGTCCAGTCCGAGCTCTACCTGGGACCCCAGGGCGGGGTCGTCGACGCCGACAAGGTCGCACGTGAGGAGGCCGATGCCGTGGTCTTCAACGGCTTCGCCAATCAATACGACCACGACCCGATCCGGGCGAAGGTCGGTGAGCGCGTGCGCATCTGGGTCGTCGACGCCGGACCGAATCGGCCGAGCGCCTTCCACATCATCGGGGGACAGTTCGACACCGTGTTCAAGGAAGGCGCCTACCGGCTCAAACGCGGCAATGCGGAGAAGGGGGCGAGCCAGACCCTGGATCTCGCGGCCTCCCAGGGCGGGTTCGTCGAACTCGAATTCGCCGAGGCGGGTCACTACCCCTTCGTCAACCACTCGATGGTCGACGCCGAACGCGGTGCCCACGGCGTCGTCGAGGTCACCGACTGAGGCGGTCGCGGTCGCTGTCCAGGCCACGCGATCGCCGTGTCCGCGGTCAGCTGCCCCAGCCACGCGCTCGCCGCGTCTGCCGGGCCGGATCGCCGCCTCGACGGTGCCGAGCGCTCGCGGTCCGGCCGGTGCGTGTCCGCATTCCGGGTGATCGATTCTCAAATTCTACAAAGTGTAGAAAGTGTTCTACAGGTCGTAGTACTGTCGAAGATGTCAGTACAAGCACGACCTGGAAAGGCCGTTCCATCCGCGTGGCGAACAGCCGCCGCGAAAGGAGTTTCAGTGATCTCCCAGTCAGCACTGTCCACCGTCCGTGAGACCCTTCCCGTCGTCGGAGCAGCGATCGGAGACATCACCCCGATCTTCTACAAGCGGATGTTCACCGCCCGCCCCGATCTGCTGCGTGACCTGTTCAACCGCGGCAATCAGGCCCAGGGTGAGCAGCAGAAGGCTCTGGCCGGCGCGATCGCCGCCTATGCCAGCCTGCTGGTGTCCGATGATGCGCCGAACATCGATGCGATGATGAGCCGGATCGCGAACAAGCATGCTTCCCTGGGCATCACCGAGGACCAGTACCCGATCGTCTACGAGCATCTCTTCGCCGCCATCGGCGAGGTCCTGGGCGATGCGGCCTCCCCCGAGGTCGTCGACGCCTGGACCGAGGTCTACTGGGACATGGCAGACGCGCTGATCAAGGCCGAGAAGGAGCTCTACGCCCGCCACGACGTCGTCCCCGGTGACGTCTGGCGCGACCTCGTCGTCACCCGCCGCCGGCAGGAGTCGCCGAACACCGTCAGCCTCGTCCTCTCCCGCCCCGACGGCGGTGTGCTGCCGCAGGCCCAGCCGGGGCAGTACGTCTCCGTCCAGGTCCAGCTGCCCGATGGTGCGAACCAGATCCGCCAGTACAGCCTGACCAAGGCCACTGGCCGGACCAGCTGGACGGTGACCATCAAGGCCGAGCCCGGTCGCGCCGAGGAGGGCATCCCCGCCGGTGAGGTCTCGAACTTCATCCACGACAACGTCTTCGAGGGCGACTCCATCCGCTGCTCGCTGCCCTACGGCGACCTCGTCGTCGAGGACTCCGAGGACCCGCTGCTGCTGGTCTCCGCCGGCATCGGCTGCACGCCCATCCTCGGTGCGCTCAACGATCTGGTGTCCAAGGAATCCCGGCGCCCGGTCACCGTCCTCCACGCCGACCAGTCCATGGCCGCTCATGCCCACCGCAGCGAGATGGCGCAGCTGGTCAGCCAGCTGCCCGGTGCGAGCATGCACCACTGGTACGAGCGGCTCGGTGCCCGGGCCGCCACCGAGACCGTCCACGAGGGCTTCATCAACCTCGCCGAGGTGCCCGTCGACGCCAACGCGCAGGTCTACCTCTGCGGCCCGCCGCCGTTCATGAAGGCGGTTCGCCGCGGCCTCGACGAACTCGACGTGCCGGAGGCGAACATTCACTTCGAAGTCTTCGGCCCCGATACTTGGGCCACCGTGCCCGAGGCAGTTCCGGCCTGATCGGACCGGCTGCGTAACGACGGAACGAAGCCCGCGGGTGAGCGCCCGCGGGCTTCGTTCTGGGCGCAGGTCATCCATGGACTAGAATCGGAGCATTATGGCCATCACTGACTACTCTTCTGAAATCGCCAACCTCCGTCAGACGTACAAAGCGATTCTCGACGTGTCCGACCTGGACAATCTGCGCGACGAAGTCGCTGAGCTCACGGAGGAGGCGTCTTCGCCGACCTTCTGGGACGACCCGGATTCGGCGCAGAAGACTTCGGCCAAGCTCTCCCACAAGCAGGGCACCCTGGACAAGCTCGAGAAGTTCGCCCAGCGCATCGACGATGCCGAGCTGCTCGTCGAGATGTCTCAGGAGGAGGGCGATGCCGATTTGCTCGCAGAGGCCGAACGGGATCTGAAGAAGCTGCACGATCAGCTCGCCGATCTCGAGATCTCGACCCTGCTCAACCACGAATACGATGAACGCTCCGCCGTGGTCACCGTGCGCTCGGGCGCGGGCGGTGATGATGCGACCGATTGGGCGCAGACGCTGACCCGGATGTACGTGAGGTGGGCGGAGAACCGCGGGTACAACGTCCAGGAGCTTGACACCTCCTACGCCGAGGGGGCGGGCATCAAGTCCGCGACGATCCAGATCAACGCCCCCTATGCCTACGGCACCCTGTCCGTCGAGGCCGGCACCCACCGGCTCGTGCGCATCAGCCCCTTCGACAACCAGGGACGTCGCCAGACCTCCTTCGCCGCCGTCGAGGTGGTCCCGCTCATCGAACCGACCGACCACGTCGAGATCGACGAGAACGACCTGCGCATCGACGTCTACCGGTCCTCGGGCCCGGGCGGGCAGTCGGTGAACACGACGGACTCGGCCGTGCGCATCACCCACATCCCCACCGGTGTGGTCGTGAGCATGCAGAACGAGAAGTCCCAGATCCAGAACCGCGAGGCCGCGATGCGCGTCCTCCAGTCCCGCCTCCTCGACCTCAAGCGCCAAGAGGAGGCTGCGGAGAAGAAGGAGCTCGCCGGCGACATCAAGGCCAGCTGGGGCGACCAGATGCGTTCCTACGTCACGCACCCGTACCAGATGGTCAAGGATCTGCGCACCGGCTACGAGGTCAACAACCCCTCGGCGGTCTTCGACGGCGACCTCGACGGTCTCATCGAGGCCGGCATCCGCTGGCGCAAGGAACAGGAGATGGCCGCCGAGGAGGCCTGAGCCTCCGACGGCCGCCGGTCGGCCGGCGCCTCTCCGGGTCCGCTACCTGCTTCTTCCTGTTGGGGCCTCGCGTTCAGACTCCTGCCCGGCGCCTCCACTCTCGTTTGAGGTCAGAGCACCGAGGCGATCTGCCCAATTTGGCCACTATCCCTCGGCGGACTGACCACAAACGCGACGTCGGCCGAGGCCCTGGATAAGCTGTTGTCTGAACACGATCAATCACCGGGTGTTGCAACGACCGCTTGAAACCGCCCGTCGGGAACCGACATTCCTCTCCCGTGAAATGCTGATTGCGCGGTCCGCCGCAGCGACGGACCCGCCCGAGGCGACGGACCGGCCAGCCCGCCCCGCTGGCGTGGCTGTGAACTTCATCAGATCGGACCACACGCCCGTACGCCTCCGCGAACATCACGGAACTGTTACGTACAGTGGAACCGGCCGAGCCACCCGCGACATGATTGAAGACCGACTTGATCAGATTCGACTCCGTTTCGAAGTCCTACGACGCACGCTCCCGCAAGGCTCTCGACGAGATCTCGTTCGAGGCCGACCGCGGGGAGTTCGTGTTCCTCGTCGGGGCCTCCGGTTCGGGCAAGTCCACAGTCATCCGTCTCATCCTGCGCGAAGAGGTCCCGACCGCCGGGCGGATCCACATCGCCGGGAAATCGGTGGTGAAGATGCCCAGCTGGAAGGTGCCGTATCTGCGCCGGGGGATCGGGACGGTGTTCCAGGACTTCCGTCTGCTGCCGAACAAGACCGTCTTCGCCAATGTCGCCTTCGCTCTGCAGGTGATCGGGAAGTCACGGGCGGCGATGTCGACGCTGGTGCCCGACGTACTCGAGACCGTGGGGCTGGACGGCAAGGAGAAGCGCTATCCCAGCGAACTGTCCGGCGGTGAGCAGCAGCGTGTGGCGATCGCCCGCGCCGTGGTCAACAAGCCCGGCATCCTGCTGGCGGATGAGCCCACAGGCAACCTCGACCCGACGACGAGTGCTGACATCATGAGCGTTCTGGAGAAGATCAACCGCAACGGCACCACGGTGCTCATGGCCACCCACGACGGTGAGATCGTCAACCGGATGCGCCGACGCGTCATCGAACTGCGCGAAGGCTCGATCGTCCGCGACGTCGAAGAGGGCACGTACGGAGTCGCCTCATGAGGGCCGGCTTCATCCTCTCCGAGGTCTGGTCGGGCCTGCGGAGGAACTTCTCGATGGTCGTCTCCGTCGTGCTCGTGACCTTCGTCTCCCTGCTCTTCGTCGGCGCCGCGATCCTGCTGCAGATGCAGGTCGGGCAGATGAAGGACTTCTGGTACGACCGCGTGCAGGTCTCAGTGTTCCTGTGCCCGTCGGGCTCGGAGGCGACGAACTGCGTCGACGGTGAGGTCACCGGCGACCAGAAGGACCAGATCCGGGCCGAACTCGAAAGCTCCGAACTCGCCCCCTATGTCGACAAGGTCTACTTCGAGGACAAGCCCGAGGCCTACGACCACTTCCAGGAGCAGTTCAAGGGCACCAGCCTCGAGGGCACCGTGCCCGAGGAGGAGATGAACGAGTCGTTCCGGGTCAAGCTCAAGGACGCCGAGAAGTACGACATCATCAAGGAGACGTTCTCCTCCACCCCGGGCGTCGAGGAGGTCGTCGACCAGAACCAACTGCTCGACCGTCTCTTCGGCGTGCTCAACATCGCGACCATCGTGGCCGTGGCCATCGCCGGCATCATGCTGCTGTGCGCCATGCTGCTCATCGCCACGACCATCCGACTCTCGGCGTTCTCGAGACGCCGGGAGACCGGCATCATGAGGCTGGTCGGCGCCTCGAACACCTTCATTCAGCTGCCGTTCCTGCTCGAGGGAGTGATCGCGGCTGTCGTGGGTGCGACCCTGTCGGCCGGAGCCCTGGGACTGCTCGTCCACTTCGGGGTCAGCGGTTGGTTGCAGGGACAGGCGACCGGCTTCAGCCTCATCTCCGGCTGGGACGTCCTCCTCATCGCGCCCGTGCTCATCATCATCGGCGCGATCATGGCCGGAGCATCGTCTCTGATCACCTTGAACAAGTACACGAAGGTCTGAGATGGCACGCAGACTCGGACTCGTCATCACCGCAATCGCGCTTGCGCTGGTTCTGCCGGCTGCCTCGGCGGTGGCCGATCCCAGGGACGACAAGAGCCAGGTCGACGAAAGGGTCAAGGAACTCCAACAGGAGTTCGAAGGCCTCGATGAGGACCTCGCCCGCGTGATCGCCGAACGCGATGCCGCGGAGGAGAAGCTGCCCGACGCCGAGGCGGCCTCGAAGGCTGCCGACGAAGCGCTGGCCGAGGCGATCGAGAAGGATCAGGACATGGCCGCGCGGCTGACCGCGGCCGAGAACGCGCAGAAGGATCTCAAGGAGTCCATCGAGTCCGGCACCGAGGAGATCGACCAGCACAAGACCGCGGCCGCGCGGATCGGTCGGCAGGCGTATCAGAACTCGGGCATCACCTCTGACCTCGCGATGCTTCTGCAGATGGCCGAAGGCACGAGCGCCGACGGCGGCATCGGCCGAGTGGATTCGGCCGTGCGGTCCCAGCAGCGCACGATCGACCGCCTCTCCGAGCAGCGGGCGCTGAATAAGAACAACGAGGAGCGGCTCTCGGGCGTGACCGAGAAGATCTCCGACCTCAAGGACGAAGCCGCCGAGGCGGTGCTGGCCAAGGAAGCCGCCCAGGCCGATGCCAAGAAGAAGGCCGATGACCTCAACGACCTGATCTCGGCGAAGGACGAGGCGGAGAAGACGATCTCCGACAACAAGGCCAAGACCGAGGAGCAGCTGGCCAAGGAGAAGGAAGAGCAGGACCGGCTGGCGAAGAAGGTCCGCGAATGGGAGAAGGAGCAGGAGAAGAAGGGCGAGTTCGACTTCGGCGACGGAGTCCTGGCCAACCCGGCCGAGGGCTATCCGACGACCTCCCCCTTCGGCTACCGGACCCACCCGATCACCGGCGCGAAGAAGCTGCACACCGGCATGGACTTCGGCGTGCCCTGCGGAACTGCGATCCGCGCGGCCGGCGACGGGATCGTCGTCACCTCCGGGTGGACCGGCGGCTACGGCAACCGGGTCGTCATCTCCCACGGCAAGATCGACGGCAGTTCGATCGCGTCGACGTACAACCACAACACGAAGCTCAAGGTCCACGACGGACAGAAGGTCAAGAAGGGACAGGTCATCTCGTACTCGGGCACGACCGGGGCCTCGACCGGCTGCCACCTGCACTTCGAGATCATGAAGAACGGCGGATACGTCGACCCCAAGCCCTACATCTTCTGATGCCTCCCGGCGGCGGTGAGGCCGCCTCGGGCGATGCTTCAGGGCTGCGCTTGACAATGCAGGGTGCGGGGGAGCGGTGCGCTGTTCCTGGGGACGCCGGCGAAGGATGGAGTGTCGTCGAACTCACTTTTGGGTGAGGTCGGCGTGCGCTAGAATTGAGAGCCTGTGCGTTCATGCGCTGTGACGGCCGCAAGCGGTCGCGGAAGCGTGTGCGAACAGTCAGGCGAGAGCAGAGAGGAGGCCGGTCATGCCGAAGGACACTGGCAAAAAAGTCATTGCGAGGAACCGCAAGGCACGCCACGATTATCACATCGAAGATACGTGGGAGGCCGGTCTCGTGCTCACCGGCACCGAGGTGAAGTCGCTGCGCGAAGGCCGGGCCTCGCTGAGAGACGGCTTCGCTCTCATCTTCCAGAACGAGGCATGGCTGGAGAACGTCTACATCCCCGAGTATCTGCAGGGGACATGGACGAATCACTCGGCCAGGCGTCGGCGGAAGCTGCTGCTCCACCGGGAGGAGATCCTCAAGCTCTCGCAGAAGGTCAAGGAGTCCGGCCGGACCCTGGTGCCGCTCGAACTCTACTTCGACGGCTCGCTGGTCAAGGTCGAGATCGCTCTGGCCAAGGGCAAGCGCGAATGGGACAAGCGTCAGGCCCTGCGCGAGGCGCAGGACAAGCGCGAGGCTGAACGCGCGATGAAGGCCAAGCAGTTCCTCTGAGACCGGCGGAACAGGTCGAGCGGGTGAGGTCGTGGAGTCAGGGGTTCGAATCCCGCCGTCACCACCGCGATGATCGCCGAGGCGGCCGTGCGAATCGGTCATACGAGGTGGGAATACGATTGGCTCGCCCCGCGTTGACCGAGTATGCTGGAGTTCCTGTCCAGCCGAGGAATCCGCACACGCGGAGGACAGAGCAGGGCAGGTTTGGCAAAAGAATATGGGGATGATCGGTTTCGACGTTGGACACTGCGTCGGGAGAAGCGGGCCGAGAAGGCAGAGTCATCTCGTTAATGTCCTCTGCAAAACAATAGGTGCTAAGTCTAACAACCGCACCGATTTCGCCCTCGCTGCCTGATAGAGCGCGAGCTGCGAATCCGTCAGCCTAGAGTCGCTTCCGCTCTGGAGCCTGGCGTCGTTTAGGAAGCCACTGCTTCAGATATTCGTTGGGGGTATCTGAGGGACTCTTACTCAACTCCGTTCGTTGGTCCATGTGTTCGTGCAAGGGCCAGAACCTAAGAAACTGCTTCACGAACTGCGCCCGGAGAAGTCCCGACAATTTGCCGACGGACGCGGGTTCGATTCCCGCCATCTCCACTTGTGAAAGCCCCGGATCCGACACGGATCCGGGGCTTTTTCTCGCTCCCGCCTCCATTGCCGACGGATGACTGCCGGCAGACCGCGACCGACGAGCCTTCGGACTCTGGGGCGGTGACACCGTCGACCGGCGAGGTGGAGAGACCGGCCGAGATCGCGAACAGGCGTGCGGCGTCGGTGTGAACTGACCGATCGGCCGAGCCTGACCGTCCGATCGGCCGAGGCCCGAGCGTTCCTGCCCCGGAAGGATCATGAGTGACACGATCCCCATGATCCGAGAAGGACACCTCATGAAGAAGACCCTCATCGCACTCGCCGTCTGCTGTTCGCTCATCACCGTCGCCGTCGTCGGGATTGTGGCCGCAGAACTCCATGCCAAGGCCGAACTCGAATCCCAAGTCACCGCCTACCTCGACGAGTGCGGGATCGAAGCCTCATCGATCGAGGTCCACGGTCGTCCCTACCTGATCTACGCCGCTCAGAACAGGGCAGACCTCACCTACGTCGACACGACCCCGGCGGCCGGCATCAACAAGGACCAGCTGCTCATCCACCGCCTCATCGACGGCAGCGCTGACCGGCTCACCCGCTTCATCACCTTCGACTACCCCTCAGCGGCCACTCCCATCAAGAACGCCGACGGCTCATTCTCGGACTCGACGACAGTCGGTGCCGCACCGATGACATTCTCGGCTGAGGCCGATGACGCCCACCTGCGCATGTTCGCCGATGGTCGGCAAGCGGGGGAGGCCGACCTGCCTCAGCACGCGGCGGTCAGGGACGCCTCCGCCACCGACGATGGCGTCGTCGTGGAAGTCGAATACGCCTCCAGCAGCTGCCGCTGAGACACCGAGGCCCCGGTTAGACTGAGAGCCAATGAGACGACTCATCGCATGGCTGTGGCTGATCCCGGTGCCCCTGACCTTCGGGTTCGATCTGGTCACCGGCACCGGGTGGCCGGTGATCGCAGGCACCGTCCTGGCTGCGGCAGCGGTCCTGCCGATCCTCGTCCGCATCCACGCGGGCCGAACGCCCTCGCGCGCCCTCAGGATCGCCGTCCTCGGACTGCTCGTGTCCCTCGGATTCGTGGCGATCGCCGCGACACTGAGTCTGACGGTGCTGTGGCTGAGCCTGATCACCCTGGCTCTGCTCGGACGCTTCGGCGCACGACCGCGCGCGAGCGTGGCCATGGCCGTCCTCGCTCTCGCGAACATCACCGTCGCCGGCATGCTGCCCGACGGACTGATCTTCGGCCTCGTCTCGACCATCGTCATCATCGTCGCGATCTCGATCGGGCTGATGCAGCGGTTCACCGACCGTTCCCTGGCCGAGAGGAGGGCCACCGCCGCCGAGGCGGAGCGCCGCCGCATCGCCACCGAACTCCACGATGTCATCGCCCACGAGATCACCGGGATCGTCGTCCTGGCCCAGGCCGCCGGGCGCAGCGACAATGCGCAGCTGACGTCGACCGCTCTGGGCAGGATCGAGGCCTCCGGCACCCGTGCGCTCGACGAGATCCGCCGACTCGTGAGGAGACCCGCACCGAGGCCGCATCGCGCACCCCGATCGCCGACGGCCCCCAAGCTCTGCGCGATCGGGTCGAGTCCTTCGGCGACCGGGCGCAGATCGCGATCGATGTCGGCGCGATCGACGACGAGGCAGTGTGGCCGGTGCTCGACCGTGTGCTCGTCGAGGCCCTGACCAATGTCCGCCGCCATGCCGGCCCCGATGCCCCGGTGACCGTCCAGGTGACTGCGAGCGAGGACGCGCCGAGGACGCTGCAGATGTCGGTGCGCAACGGCCCGGGAACCGGCGGGACGATCGAGGCCGGACCCGAACGGGACGGCTGGACCGTGCGGACCTGCCTGCCGCTGACGACGAAGGGAGACGACCGATGATCACAGTCGCCGTGGTCGATGATCAGGAGATGGTGCGGATGGGATTCTCCCTCATCCTCGACGCCGAGGAGGCGATCAGCGTGATCGGGCAGGCCGCCGATGGTGCCGAGGCGATCGACCTGGCCCGGCGGGAACGACCCGATGTCGTCCTCCTCGACATCCGCATGCCCCGCCTCGACGGTCTCGCGGCCCTGCCCAAGATCACGCCCTACTCGAAGGTCATCATGGTCACGACCTTCGATGACGAGGAATACGTCGATGCCGCACTCGACGGAGGTGCCAGCGGCTTCCTGCTCAAGGACGCCGGTGCCGACCTCCTCATCGCCGGAGTCCGGGCGGCTGCGAACGGCGATGCCCTGATCTCCCCGTCCCTGACCCTCGACCTGCTGCGACGGCGCAGCCGGACACCGGAGCGGAGCACCCATGCGGTCGAGCGGCTGAGTGCCAGAGAGTTCGAAGTCGCCAGGCTCGTCGCGAACGGTCGGACCAACCAGGAGATCTGTCAGGATCTCTATATCTCCCTCGGCACCGTCAAAACCCACCTCGGCAGCATCCAGACACGGCTGATGGCCCGCAACCGGGTCGAGATCGCCGCACGGATGTGGGAATCGGGAGCGATGAATCGGCCGAATGGCTGACCCCCGCGCCTGAGTTTCGGCCCCGCGGCTGATGTGCTCCCGCGACCCGAGAAGAAGAATGGAAGCGTGACATCACAACTGACAGACACTGCTCCTCCCACCCGTCGCCGGTCCCGAATCCTCGCTCTCGACGTCGTTCGCGGCTTCGCCCTGTGCGGGATCCTGCTGGTCAACCTGCCCTCGCTGTTCAACCTCAACTCGGTCGATGCCCACGGCGACCCGCTGGCCTTCTATCGCTTCTACGAAGACTTCGTGCAGAACCGGTTCTTCCCGATCTTCTCGTTCCTCTTCGGCATCGGCTTCGGGCTCATGTGGCTCAGCGCCTCCGAACGCAGCCCGCGCCCCCCGGCTGGCGCTGCTGCGCCGATTCGCCTTCCTCGGCGTCCTCGGCGTGCTCCATCAGCTGCTGCAGCCGGGGGAGGCCCTGCTGCCGTACGCCATCGTCGGAATCGTCGTGCTGCTGCCCTCGACCTGGATCCCCGCGCGGTTCCTCACGCCGGTCACAACGGTACTCGGGGCAGTTCTGCTGATCGCAGCGATCGCGAGCGGAGGCGGGCTCGCCGTCATCCCGGGCCTCTTCCTGCTCGGCTTCGCCACCGGATGCTCGGGCTTCGTCAAGCGCACACTCGACCATCCCGGTCGGCTCGCCCTCGTCGGATCACTCGCCCTGGCCGTGACCCTCATCGGTTTCGCCGTCACCGACTATGAGACGCGCCAGATCGACCAGTGGATCAACGCCGGACTCGGAATGACGATGGCTTTGACCTATGTCGTCGTCATCGTCCTCCTGCTGCGCACCCCCGCCGAGGCGGTCCTGCGGATGATCTTCTCCCCGCTGGGCGAACGGCGCTGAGCAACTACGTCGGAGCGACCGTGATCATGATCGGCGTCCGGTTCGTCGTGCCCGACCTCAGCAGGTTCGACTCCCACGGCGGCTACCTCGTCGGTCTCATCATCTGCCTGGGCATCATCATTGTGCAGGTGGTCGGTTCGAGCCTGTGGCTGCGGTTCTTCGGTCAGGGGCCGCTGGAGAAGCTCTGGCGCATCGTGACCTGGGGGCGGCGGTCGGGAGCCGGCACGAGCCATCATCGCGAATGACACGTGGCAACCGCTCTCGAGACAACCTGGCAGCAAAGCCGAACGAGCGATCGCACTCGCAGGGGCATCCACATGCACAGGCCTCGGTAAGTACTGGTCTCAGTGAATTGCAATGGCAGTTTCGAAGACGACCATCTCAAATGCATATCGTTTAAGAGAACTGTAGTGAGGATTTGAGTTATCCGACGTTGAGACGGATAGCATGACGACTGTTAGCGCAGTCATCAGCATGGTTGCGATGACGGCGTGCCCTGCTCCGCCTGTGTGCGGAAAAGGTGAAATGCGAGTTGGAAATTCAGATTGCATTGTTCGGCTCAGTGTGGGCGTTGATGAGTGACCAGCATCAGTACGATGGTGAGACGTCATCTGCACTGCTTCGTGTCGACAATCGAATAAGTGCGGAGGAAACGGGTTTGACGGATATTGCTGATCAGCTGAAGATCTTGGCGACCAAACTTGAGAGGACGAGAAACGATCTCAATACCGAGGAAGCTACGAAAACGACGCTGATAATGCCGTTCATCCAGAGTGTTCTGGGTTTCGACGTCTTCGACGGTACAGAGGTCATCCCAGAGTTCATCGCGGATGTGGGAATGAAGAAGGGCGAGAAGGTCGATTTCGCTATCGTCAATGACGATGAGATTGCAATCTTGATCGAGTGCAAGAAGGTCGGCGAGCCGCTCAGTCTTGAGAACGCCGCACAGCTGTTCCGCTACTTCACCGTGACAACTGCACGCATCGCGATACTGACAAACGGCAACGACTACCGGTTCTACACAGATCTGGACGCTCCGAACAAAATGGATTCGCAGCCGTTCTTGGAACTGCAATTGGAAGATCTTGACAGCAGTCTCTTCCCTGAGCTCGAAAAGCTCCGCAAATCGAACTTCGATCTTGAATCCGTTCTGTCAGCCGCTGAAGAACTCAAATATGTGTCGGCGGCGAAAAGGGAGTTCGTCGCTGAGTCGCGAGAGCTCTCCTACGATATGGCGAGTGTGTTTCTCCCGAGGATCTACAGTGGGCGCTTGACGGCGAAGGTCCGCGAACAGCTCACTCCCTTGGTAGCGAAAGGCTACGCCCAATTCATCTCCGACCAGGTCAACTATCGACTCCAGACAGCCTTGGGCGGCTCTCAGCGCTTCGAAGCATCTCCGTCTTCGAATGAAGAGGATGAGACGCTTGCTGAGCCATCGCCATCAAGAGACAGCGATGTTGTGACCACTGTCGACGAGATTCAAGGGCATCTGATCGTTCGCGCAATCTTGAGCCGAGAATACGACCCGACCCGAATCACGATGAGGGACACGAAGTCCTACTGCGGGATCCTGATGGACGATAACAATAGAAAGCCGATCTGTCGGTTCCATTTCGACAACCCGGACAACCTGAGAATAGGGCTGTTGGACGAAAACAAGAACGCCACTCTCCACCATCTCAATGGTCTGCCGGAGATCTACCAGCACACTGACGCGCTGCTCGAGGCTGCAGCCCGGTACGCCTGATCCGTATCCGATCCCTGGCAGTCGACGTCGAATCGGCTGCCGGGGATGAACGTGTGGCTGGGGGCGGCGGTCGGGCCCGCAGCCTCACGAGTTCACACGGATGACTTCCTCTTGATAGGGCGCGATGACGTCGGGGGAGATCCGCAGGTCGAGGACCAGGAACCTCCGGTCCTCGACGGGGGTGGCGTTCCACTCATCGACGGCGTCGAGATCGGCCAGGGTCCTGACGACGACGCCCTGGCCGCCGGCGGCCGTGCCCAGTGCCGCGAAATCGATCTCGTCGATGAGCATAGGGGTCTTGTCCAGGCCCTTGAGCCCGTAGAGGTTGACCTCGGCACCATAGGCGGCATCGTTGAAGACCACGGCGATGCCCCGCCCGGCAGCCGAGCGGATCGCGGTGTCGAGATCCGACAGGGCCATGGCCCCGCCGCCGTCGCCGGTGGTGAGCACGATCGTCGAGTCCTGGTTCGCGCGGGCCGCCCCGGCCACGCTGTGCCAGCCGAGCCCGATCGATTGGAAGGCCGTGCCGACCATCGCCATCCGGTCCGGGGCGCTGGGCTCCCAGAACATGTTCGCCCAGGCGATGAAATGTCCGCCGTCGGAGACGACGACGCGATCGGACGGCAGCAGTTCGCCGAGGCGTGCTGCCGCCGCACGCGGATCGAGTCGGCCGTCGGAGGCGAATTCAGTTCCGGCCTCATAGGCCCGGTCGGCCGCGGTGTCGACGGTCTCGCGCCAGGGGCCGGAACCGCGGGAGTCCGGCTCCGGTGCACATGTGCGGAGACGTGACACGAGCTGCCCGGCGGCGAGTCTGGCGTCCGAGCGGATGAAGCCGCCGACTCGGGAGTTCGTGGCGCGGTCGTCGGTGTCGACCTGCCAGACGGAGGTCGAAGGGTGGAAGAGCTCGCCGAAGCGCATGGTGAACTGATTGAGAGAGGCACCGAAGACGACGGCGACATCGGCCTGCCGAATCCTCTCCATCGCAGCCGGAGCGCCGAACCCGCCGGCGACTCCGAGGTCGAATTCGGACTCCGGGAAGAGGTTGCGGCCCAGAGCCGTCGTCGCGGTCAGGGCACCTGTGGCGGCAGCGAGTTCGCCGAGTTCGGTCGTGGCTCCGGCCAGCCAGGCGCCGCGGCCGGCGAGGAGGAGCGGACGCTTCGCCGCGGAGAGCTCCTCTGCCAGACGGTCGAGCGAGACCTGGGCGAATTCGGAGTCCGGAGCCAGGGGAGCGGCTCCTGCCGGACCGGGCACCTCGGGAATGGTGCCGATGTCGACGGTGGCGACATCGTAGGGGATCGCCAGCACCACCGGCACACGGTAGGTCAGAGCATGCTCGATGGCGGTCACGGTCGCCGCCGCGGCATCGACGCGGCCGACGGTGTAGGTGCGCACGCCCACGGCCGAGGCCATCGCGATCTGGTCGACGTCCCACGGCCGCGGTCCCGAGGTCGGTTCGTCCCCGACGACGAGCACGAGCGGGACGTTGGCCTGGGCCGCCTCGGCGAGGGCGGTGAGGGTGTTGGTGAACCCGGCACCGTAGGTCGTCGTCGCGGCTGCGATCCGGCCCGAGGTGCGGAAGTGGGCATCAGCGGCGACGACGGCACCGGCTTCGTGGCGCACCGGTGTGTAGTTCGCCGAGGTGGAGGTGAGGAGGGCGTCGAGGAAGTATGCGTTCCCGTTGCCCATGAGTCCGAAGACCTCGGTGATGTGTGTGGTCAGTGTGTGGGCGACATGTGCCGAGGTGTGAGCCATGCGAGTCCTTTCGCGAATGAGATATGGAAGAAACGATCCATATATGTCTCACTCGCGGGCGACCGCGGCTTCGCACCCCTTTTTCGGGCACCGGCGAAACGGCATCAACCGGATCTGTCGTCGATGCCGGCCTGACTCTTCGAATATAGACGACCCGCGCACCTGCGGCAAAGTCCGCGGCCCCGGTGTCAGCGGCTCAACCGCTCCTTCCATGCGGCCATGATCGCCGGATCCGTCGGCTTCGAGACCAGGGAACCGATGACGTAGCCCAGCAGCGAGGCGATGAGGCCGAGGTAAATCGCCTCGTTCGCATAGATGTCGATGACGATCATGATCACGATCGTGGTCACCGCGCCGAGGATCATCCCGGCCATGACGCCGACGATCGTGCCGCGACGGAAGATCAGACCGCCGAGGATGGGGATGAACAGGCCCGCCACCAGCAGGTTGTAGGCCACGGTCAGGGCCTCGACGACGCTGGGCATGATCATGGCGAGAACCAGCGTGACGACGCCGAGGACGATGAGGTAGATGCGCGAATCGCGGACCTCATCACCGGTCTCGCGGACCAGGGACCGCACCAGCGTCGACTTCGCCCCACCGTCCGAGCTGCCGTCCGGGCCCGGGTGCTCGGTCGTGGTCTCGGGCAGGATGTCCTTGCGGGCCAGGATCGGTTCGACGATGTCCTGTCGGCACACGGTCGAGGCCGCCATGAGCGATCCCGAGGCCGTGGACATCATGGCCGCCAGGGCCGCGGCGAGGACGAACCCGCCCAGAAGCGGTGACATCGCGGCGTCGACGACGGCGACGAACACATCGTCCTGAACCTCGATGCCGGGCACGATCTTCGTCGCCGCCATGCCGATGAGCGCTCCGGCGACGGCGTAGGCCAGGCAGTACACGCCGGCCGAGAACCCGCCCCAACGCGCCACGCCGGGGCTGCGAGCGGTGAACACGCGCTGCCAGATGTCCTGACCGATGAGCAGACCGAGGGTGTAGATGAGGATGTAGCCGAGGATCGCCTGCCAGCCGATGCCCACCGGACTGGTGTGCTCGGCCGGCAGTCCGGAGAACAGCTGGCCCAGGCCGCCGGACTTCGAGAGCACGACGGGCAGCATGATGAGGAAGATGCCGATCGTCTGGATGAAGAACTGGACGAAGTCCGTCAGCGTGATCGACCACATGCCGCCGAGCATCGAATAGAGGATGACGATGCCGCCGCCGATGAGCACCGACCAGAACTTGCTGAGGTCGAACAGGGCGTGGAACACGGTCGCATAGGCCACCGTCGACGTCGTCGAGATCATCAGACCGTAGGCGGTCATGATCGCCCCGGACACGAACCGCGAGCCCTTCCCATAGCGGAGTTCGAGCATCTGCGAGACCGTGTAGATCTCGAGTCGCTGGATTCGGGGAGCGAAGAACAGGGACAGGGCGATGATGCCGAGCCCGATCGCGAACACCAGCCACATGCCCGACAGCCCGGAGGTGTAGCCGAGGCCGACGCCTCCGATCGTCGATGCCCCGCCGAGGACGACGGCCGACATCGTGCCCGTGTAGAGCAGTCCGCCGAGGCGGCGTCCGGCAACGAGGAAGTCCTCCTGGTCATTGGCCTTGAATCGGCCCCAGATTCCGAATCCCACCATCGCGGCGAGATAGATGATCACTACTAAGGAGTCCACAGCGACCCTCTCTGTCAGTCAGGCCTCAGGAGCCTGCGGTGATGTGAATGGCAGTGGGCACTCGGCGTTCGAGTGCGGCGGCGACGGCCCCGGGCAGGGCCTCGTCGATGTCCGCCTCGGCGATCCTCACCCCGGCCCCGCCCATAGACTCGCCGAGCCGCGCGAAGTCGGGGCGGGCCAGGCGGACGGCGAAGGGTTCGATGTCCCGCTCGACCATCTGGCCCTCGATCTCCGCGTAGCCGCCGTTGTCGACGATGACGAAGGGGATGCCCAGGCCCAGCTCAGTGGCCGTCATGAGCTCCTGGACGGAGAACATGGCGGCCCCGTCGCCGAGGACGCATGCGACGGGACGGTCGACGTCGGCGACCTTCGCCCCGAGTGCGGCGGGGATGCCGTAGCCCAAGGTGGCGAAGCCGGGCATGTAGAGCAGCTGGTCGGGTGTGGACGCGGACAGGGCGTGCACCGTCCCGTCGTAGGTCACCTGTGAGGAGTCGCCGGCGATGACGACGTTCGGGCCAGCCCCCTGCTCGACCAATCGAGTGACCCTGGCGCCGATCGAGTCGAAGTCGAAGTCGGAGCCCCAGCCCTGACGGATCCGTGCGGTGCGCTCGCCTCCGGTCGCCCGCGCCGAGGTGACCGTGGCCGGATCATCGGATGCGAAGGTCGCGTCCGCAGACGAGGCCCGGTCGGTTTCGAGTGCGGCCATGACCGCGGTGAGGAACTCGGAGGCATCGGCGCAGGCGAGGATGTCCCCGGGCAGATTCTTGTTCAGCTGGTCAGGATCGATATCGCAGCGGATGACGCGTTGGCCCGCGGCCCCGTCACGCACCCCGACGGCCGACTGCGCACCGATGAGTCCGCCCCACAGATCGGAGTCGGCGAGTTCGGAACCGAGCACGATGAGCACATCGGCGGCAGCGGACTCGGCCTGCACACTGGGGAAGCGGACATTGGACCCGAGTGAGAGCGGATGGTCCTCAGGCAGAATGCCTTTGCCGTTGGCCGTCGTCGCCAGCGGAGAATCGATGAACTCGACGAACCGCTCGACTTCCGCACGGGCTCGGCGGGCACCGCCGCCGGCGATGACGAGGGGGCGGGTGGCCGCGGCGATCGCCTCGGCGGCCCGGGAGACGACATGGTCATCGAGGCCGGGACGGCGACCGGCGAACGGGGCCGGCACGCTGCCGTTCCACGCGCCCTCGAGCACATCGAGCGGGACCTCGATGTGGACGGGTCCGGGCCGGGCCGAGGAGAACATGGCGAAGGCCTCGGCAACCGCCTGTGCTGCGCCTTCGGCCGTGCGGGTGCGCTGGGAGGACACGAGGAGGCGGTTGAGCGCGCCGGAGGAGTCCTTCGTCTCGTGCAGCATCCCGACATCGGCGCGTTCGAATCCGGTCGGCACTCCGGGGGAGAGGATGAGCATCGGCCGGGACTCCGCATAGGCGGTCGCCGCCGCCGTGATGACATTCGTCAGTCCCGGCCCCGAGGTCGTGATGACGACTCCGGGCCTGCCGGAGACGAGGAAGTACCCATCGGCGCCGTAGCCGGCCGCCTGCTCGTGCCGGGGAGTCACGGCCCGGATCCCGAACTCCGACAGGTGCCGGTAGAACTCGAGGTTGTGGGTGCCGGGGATGCCGAAGATCGTGTCGACGCCATGGGCGGCCAGAGTGGCCACGACGGCACGACCGCCGTTGCGGAAGTCCTCAGCCCGATTCATCGCCGCACACCGAGGGCGTCGCCGGCCGGGCCGGTGGGCTCGGCCGAACCGTTCTTCTCGGCGGCCCACAGCGACAGGATCTCGTAGCCGACATGGGCCGCGGCCAGACCCGTGATCTCGGCATGATCGTAGGCCGGGGCGACCTCGACGATCTCGGCGCCGACGACGTTGAGTCCCTGCAGTCCGCGGATCGAGCTGAGCAGCTCGCGGCTGGTCATTCCGCCTGCCTCCGGGGTGCCGGTGCCGGGGGCGGCCGCGGGATCGAGGACATCGATGTCGACGGACAGATAGACGGGGGCGTCGCCGAGGCGGGAGCGCATCCGGGCGACGACATCGGCCACGGACGCGAACTGGTACTCGTCGCTGCGGATGATCTGGAAGCCGAGGACCTCGTCGTCCTCGAGGTCCTCCTTCCCGTAGAGGGGTCCGCGGATGCCGATGTGCATGCAGGACTCGAGATCGAGCAGACCCTCTTCGCTGGCGCGGCGGAACGGGGTGCCGTGCGTGTACGGGGCACCGAAGTAGGTGTCCCAGGTGTCGAGGTGGGCATCGAAGTGGAGGACGGCGATCTTCCCGTGTGTCTTGTGCAAAGAACGCAGATTCGGCAGGGCCAGGGTGTGGTCGCCGCCGAGGGTGAGCAGGCGGGCTCCGTCGGCGCGCATCTGGTCGGCATTGGCCTCGACCGTGGCGATGGCCTCTTCGATGTCGAAGGGATTGACGCCGAGGTCACCGCAGTCGGCGACCTGCTGCCAGGTGAAGGGGTGGACGTTCGTGGCCTGGTTGTAGGGCCGCAGCAGCTTCGACGACTGGCGGATGTGGGCGGGACCGAACCGGGCGCCAGGGCGGTAGCTGACACCGGCGTCGAAGGGGATGCCGATGACCTTGACGTCGATTCCTTCCCCGGGGCGCTGTGCCTCGACTTCGTCGATGCGCGGCAGCAGTCCGAAGGTCGGGGGACCTGCGTAGCGGGGGGTCTTGCTGTAGTCGGCCGGGCCGAGCGGCTGCGACGTCACTGGCACTCTCCTTCATCGGGTGTTGCGGGCCCGTCGAATCGGTGTCGACGGATGATGTGCCATCAGCCTAGGACGTGGTGCAGACTACACCGATATCCGTCATGGAGGAATTGATCATCAGAGTGTCCATTGCGGATAGAATCGGTTCCATGGTCACTCTGGGACAGCTCTGGGCGCGCAGCGAACTCGCCCTCGACGTCATCGTGGATCCGCCGACGGCCAGGGATCAGGAGGTGACGATCGTCCATTCCTCCGAGCTGCCGGAGGTCGACGAATGGCTGGCCGGCGGCGAGGTCCTGCTGACCATCGGCGTCGGTCAGGACCTCGGCGCCGAGGCCGTCGGAGACTACGTCGCGCGGCTCAAGAGCGTGGGAGTGCACGCACTGGGCATCGGTCTCGGCTCCGATCTGACCTGGGAGCGGGTTCCGCCGGCCCTGATCAGGCACGCCGAAGCGGTGGGGCTGGGCCTGTTCGGAGTGCCCGAACCCGTCCCGTTCGTCGCGGTCGTCGATGCATTCACCCGCATGCGTGAGGCCGAGACGAACCGCGAACTGACACGAGCCAGCAGCGCCGCGCGACGGTTCGCCAATGCTCTGGCCCATCAGGGCCCGGCCGCTCTGGTCGCCGATCTCGCCGAGACGCTGGGGACGGAGGCGAAGTTCGTCTCGCCCACGGGCAGGGCCCTGGTCGGTGACGACGCCGAGGACGGGGTGCGGCTCGAGCTCATCGCCGAATCGTGCAAACCGTCGCTGGCGCCGCGTCTGGTGCGTGCCGGGGACTCCTTCATCGAGGCGGTGCCTTTGGGCGATGAGGAGATCCGCGGGTGGCTGCTCGTGCCCGCCGCGACCGGCGGCCGGCCGCAGACACGCTCGCTGCTGCTGTCGACGGGGGCGGCGCTTCTGGGATGAACCTCGCCGAGCTGCCGACCGGGGATGGGGAGGCACCTCTGTTCACGACTGCTCTCACGGTCGGCGAAGCGCAGGCCGAATGGGTGCGGGCGACAGGGCTGGCACCGGTGGCGAAGACCGGCATGCGCATCTTCGGTGGAGCGCGCGGGGACGCGCCAGAGCGCCTGCTCGCCGATGTCACCGGGCGCGGTCTGCTCACGCGGGCGGGGTCGATCCTCGGCGTCGTCGGTGTCGACGACCCGGTGCAGGAGGCGCTGATCGGGCAGGTGGCCGAGGTGACCGGTCTGGAGCTGCTGATGGAGAAGGCGGTGCCGCCGGCTCAGATCCATCGCACCTGGGCCCTGTGGCGGTCCCAGCACGAATCGGCGACCTCCGAGGTCAGATCGCTGCTGTCATCGGTCGACGCCGCGGTGGCCGAACGCTTCGTCGACCGCCTCCTCGGTGAGCTGATCCGAGCCAGGGGCGGGCAGGAGCTGCTGGCGACTCTGCAGGCGTTCATCAGCACTGGGGGAACCCGGGAGCGGATCGCCGCCGAACTCGGCATCCACCGGCACACCGTGCGGGCCCGGATGGCCAAGATCGAGAAGCTGCTCGGTCGCGACCTCTCCCGAGCCGAGGAGGTTCAGGCCGTGGCCATGGCCCTCGAACTCGCCGAACTCCAGCCGAACGGTCTCGGCCGCACCGACCTCATCCGAAGTGTTCGGCCCGGAACGCCTGCGCGATCTCGAGGACTCGGCTGAGGGCCTCGGGCTCTCCGATGCTGATGCGCACGCCCTCGCCGAGGTTGCGCACGGCCACGGCGCGTTCGACGCAGGCGTCTTCGAACGCCGACGACAGACTGCCCAGCGGCAGCCACACGAAGTTCGCCTGCGCCTCGGGCACCTCCCATCCCTGGTCGCGCAGAGCCTCGGCGAAGTCGTCGCGGGCCGTCGCGATCTGCCGTGCCCTATCGAGGACCCGGTCCCAGCGGCGGAGGGATTCGAGTGCCGCGGCTTGGCTCATATCGGTCACGCCGAAGGGGATGACGGCCTTGAGCAGGCCGTCGATGACCTGCGGGTGAGCCACGGCGTAGCCGACTCGCAGCCCGGCCAGCCCGTGGGCCTTGGAGAAGGTGCGCACCAGCACGAGATTCGGATAGTCCCTGACCAGGTCCACACCGCGTGCGCGGCCGGCAGCCGTGGCGAACTCCCAGTAGGCCTCGTCGAAGGCCACGAGCACATGGGACGGCACCCGATCGAGGAAGTCCCGCACTTCCTCATCCCGCAGCACCGGGCCGGTGGGGTTGTTCGGTGAGCAGAGGATGATGAGGCTGGTGCGGTCGGTGACCGCCGCCGCCATCGCCTCGAGATCGTGGCGACCGTCAGCCGTCAGCGCCACCTCGATGCGCTCGGCTCCGACCAGACCCGTGGTCTGCGGATACATCTCGAACGACGGCCACGGGTAGATGGCCTCGGTGTTCTGGTCCGAGGTGATCTCGGTCAGCGCCACGAGCAGTTCGCTGGCACCGGTGGTGACGACGAGTTCGTCGAGGTCGACGTCGAGGCGTTCGGCCAGTCCCTGCCGCAGTGCCTGTGCCGCGTCGTCGGGGTAGTGGGCGGGATCCTTCGCCTGTTCGGCCATGGTCTCGAGCACCTCGGGCAGGGGAGGGAGGAAGTTCTCGTTCGAGGAGAGCTTGTACGGTCTCAGACCCTCGACCTGCCGAGGCGGTTTGCCCGGCACATAGGGCGGGAAGGTGTCCAGAGCGGCCCGCAGGCGGGGCGTCCGGGTGGCGGAGGATGCGGAATCGGCAACGGTCATGGGCTCATGATGTCACAGCCGAGTCACCAGGGCTTCTCCGGCGTCGACCGACCGCCGTTGCCGCGGGGCCCCTGCTCATGCTGGTGCCGTTCGGACTCCTCTCCGCGCTCCTCGAGCTCCTCGCGCTTCTTCTCGCGTTCGGACTTGTTCCCGGAGTCTTCGGACTCCTCGTCCTCCGAACCCTGCTGCTCGTCACCATCGGAGGTCTCCTCATCGTCGGAGGACTCATCCTGCGAATCCTCGTTCTGAGAGTCCTCGTCGTCGTCTCCCTCCTCCTTGGCCTTCTCGCCCTCCTTCTTGTCCTCGACGCGTTCCTTGGCGGTCTCGCTCTTCTGCTTCTCTTCGCTCTCGTCCGGTTGGCATTCCTTCGGGGCGTCTTCGAGCGTCTTCAACGACCGGTCGTAGAGCTCCTGCGACTGTTCGGGGTCCTGTCCCGCGACCTCATCGGCCTGCTTCTCGTAGACGAAGGACAGGTTGATCCGCACCGCGCATTCGGCCGAGGCCGGTGCGATCTCGAGCGCGGCTTCGAGGTCGGCCTGGGCGGCATCGTAATCGCCGACGGCCGCCTCGGCGGTGCCGCGATTGAAATAGCCGATGTGGCGCTGAACGGGGCTGAAGTGGAGGAAGACGCTTGCGGCTCTCTTCGCTCCGGGGAAGTCGTTGGAGGTGTAGCGGACCTGCGAAGCGGTGCCGAAGTAGGCGGTCACGGCAATGTAGCTGAAGACCAATGCGGCGATGGTGCCGATGATGAGGTTGATCTTCGTGATCCGACGCAGCCGTGACCACAGCCCCTTGAGGCGGTTCATCGCGGGCCTCCTCTCTGCCCGGGACCGGATCCGGCCGTCGCGCCTCGGCGAGGGGTGATCGCCTTCAGTCGCAGGTATTCGCGGACGCCGAAGACCAGCTCGACGGCGATCCAGGCGAAGACGAGGATGAGGGGGACCCAGAAGTATTCGTCGACGGTGGTCCGACCGTCCTTCTTCACCAGGGCCTGATCGAATTCCGGGGCGGTGTACACGCTGGAGATCTCGCCGCTGCCGTCCCGGTGGTGGTAGTCGACGCCGAGGTCGGACGCGATCTGCTTGAGGTTGGTCTCATCGATCTTCGAGATGCCCGGGTTGCCGTCCTGGTCTTGGACGTATTCGCCCTCTGGCCCGTTGTCGTCCGAGCCGCCGTCTGCCGAATCGTCGTCGGAGTCTCCCAGACCGGGTTGGTTTCCGTCACCGGTGTCACCGATGCCGGCTTCGGAACCGAACGGCTGCGTCTGCCGCATCTTCCCGCCCTCGGCGGTGCCGTAGCCGAAGACCGCGCCGCTGTCGATGCCCGAGGCGAAGGAGGCCCAGGAGTCGGGGTCCTGCGATACGGTCTGCTCCCCGTCGCCGAAGTAGAACACGACGTTCTTGTTCTCGGGACGGTCTTCGTCGTTGGCGCTCATGCGCTTCTCGAGTTCGTCACCGGCATCGGTGATGGACGAACCCTTGGAATTCAGGGAGTTCTCCGGTGCGAGGACGTCGACGGCCGAGGCGAAGGCCGCGTGGTCGGTCGTCAGCGGCATCACCGTCGCCGCGGTCGAGGCGAAGGTGATGATGCTCAGGCGGGTGCCCGGGAACTCCTCGGCGAGTGCGAGCATGTCGTCTTTGACTCCCGACAGGCGCGTATCGTCGCCGTCGAAGTCCTCGGCGGCCATCGAAGTCGTCGTGTCGACGACGAAGTACACATCCGCTTGGGCCTCGTACTCCTCGGTCGAGGACTTGATCGGGATGCCGGGACGGGCCAGGGCCAGAGCGAGGACCGCGACGACTCCCATGCGCGCGAACCACTTCCACCGGGGCCCGGCGCCGCGGACGGCCGGGATGATGCACACGGTGAGCAGGGCGAGGACGACGAAGCCCCAGCCGAACCAAGTGAAGACGGGGTCGAAGATCATGATTTCGTCCTCCACGCCAGCACGAACACTCCCGCGAGACCGAAGACGGCGAGTCCGAGTGGGACCGCCGGCATGTCATGGACGATGGTATGCGAACGGCCGGGAGTGTTCTCGGCCTCCTGGCTCTGGATCTCGTCGACGATGCGGTCGATGGTCGAGGCCGATCCCATGTCGAACTGCTTGCCGCCGGTGCGGTCGGACACCGACCGCAGCTCCTTCGTCTGAGTGGTCGTCAGAATCGACGGCGGGGACAGACTGTAGACCCGCACGTCGGCGTCGACGGCGATATCGGCGGCCTCATTGAGATCGAACAGGGGCTCGCCGGCGAGCATATTGTCCGTGGCGAAGACGATCGAGCGGGAGCGCGTCTCGTCCTGGCGGTCGAAGTTGTCGACACAGGAGACGAGTCCGTCCCCGATGAGGGAGGAGCCGCCGATGTTCGGCGGCGACGTCGACCAGGAGTAGTCGGTGCCTTCGGCGCCCCATGTGCGGAAGCCCTCTTCGGCCTCGGAGAGGAAGTTCTGCACCATGTCGTAGTCGTCGGTGAGCGGAAACGCCGAGACGGCCGTGGCGTTGAATACGGTCATGCCGATGCGCTCGCCGTCGAAGCGGTCGACGAGCTCCTGGTAGGCCTCGAGCAGATCGGCATCGTAGCCGAGCATGGAGCCGGAGACGTCGAGGCAGAGCATGACATCGCGCAGCTTCTTCTCCGGGTTGACCGTTTCGATCCAGGCCGGTCGGGCGATGCCTGCCAGCGTTGAGATCCCGGTGAGGACGATGACGCCGAGGAATGCGACCGAGGTGATCAGGCGCCGGCGCATGGCCCGGCGGAAGCCGGGCAGACTGGTCATCCGGCCGCTGTGGGCCACGGCCAGGGAGGACGCCGTGGCCTTCGGGCGGCGGAAGAGGAAGACCCCCGCGGCAGCGAGGACGAGCAGGATGAGGGCGAGCCACCAGAACATCAGGACCATTTGGCCACCAACTCTCTGGCATCGACGATCTGAGCCTGCAGATCGGTCGGTTCGGTCTCGGCGAACTCCGCTTCGTAGAGTCCCCTCAGGCATGCGGCGAGGTCATCGAGCCCGGCGACCGCGGCATCACGGTAGGTGAGATGTTCGGCCTTGACTCCCCAGGCATCGCGGGCGAAGTCGCGGACGATCTTCGCCAGCTGCCGAGCCGAGTCGCGGACGTCCGCGGACTCCGACCCCAGGGACGTCTCCACGGTCGCGATGCGCGAGAGGTAAGTGCTGCGCACGGGGATCGGGATGCGCGGGCCCGCCGCCTCGGTCGCTCCGGCGGCGAGTCGGATGAGCGGGGCGAAGAGGTTGGACAGAGCGATGAGCAGCACGAAGCAGACCGCGACGTACCACGCCGGCGAGATCTGCAGAGGTGCGACGAGTTCAGCGGGGCCCACGGCGATGCCTCAGCAGTAGGGTGTGGAGGCGGCCCAGAGCCGCCTTCGGGTGGTCGACCTCGGCATGGGCGATGCCCAGTTTCGCGAGCATATCGATGCGATGCTGCCGGCGGGCCGCCTCGGCGAGGGCGAATTCCTGCCTCACCTCGGGTTTCGCCATGACGGATGTCGGCAGTCCGTGGGCGGGACGGGCGATGTCGAACGGCGCCGAGGCGGCCGGCAGCCCCGCGAGGTCCGCATCGGTGATCGTGATCCACAGGACCTCGTGTTGGGCCCGCAGCCGACGGATCGCCGCTTCCTCCTCCGGCCCCAGGGGAGCCTGGTCGGAGATGACGACGAGCAGCATCCGATGGCTGATGTGGCTGCTGATCCACTGCAGCTGTGAGCGGATCGAACCGGCAGCCGCGGTGCCCGTTTCGGCGAGGATCTGCTGCAGCAGGTGTTCGAGGTGGGCTTCGCTGCCCTTCCTGGGGGAGGCGGTCGTGCGTTCGGCGTTGCCGTGGATGAGCATGACATCGTCACCGTGGCGCACCGCGAGGTATCCGACCATCCCGGCCATGAGGATCGCCAGGTGCCGTTTGTCCGCCCCCGCCGAGGTCACGGCGTCGAAGTCGCGGGAGGTGTCGACGACCAGGCCGAGGATGTGCCTGCGGTGAGCGACATAGCGTTTGACCAGGGGGTCGGTATGCCGGGCGGTGGCCTTCCAGTCGATATCGCGGATCTCGTCTCCGGGAATGTAGTCGCGAAGATCGTCGAAGTCGAGGCTGTGGCCGTGGAAGACCGAGGAGTAGTCGCCGTCGAGCAGCCGCCGGGTGCGGCGATGGGCGTGGATGGTCATCCGCGCCTTGATGCGATTGAGCAGGACAGTCATCGTCGTCGCCGATCAGGGGGTGGGCACGGCCATGAGGAGGGCATCGACGACCTGGGCGCTCGTGATGTTCTCGGCGGCGGCTTCGAAGTTGAGCTGGATCCGGTGGGCCAGAACCCGGTGGGCGAGGTCCTTGATGTCCTCGGGGATGACGTAGTTGCGGCCGCGGATCATCGCCAGCGCACGCCCGGCAGTGGTGAACGCGATCGAGGCACGCGGGCTGGCGCCGTACTCGATGAACGGGGCGAAGCGGCCGAGGTACTTGCCCGTGTTGCGGGTGGCGTGGACGAGTTCGACGAGGTACCGGGTGATCGCGGGGTCGATGTAGATCGTGCGCGCATAGCGCTGCATGGTGACCACATCGTCGAGGGTGCAGGTCGGATTCGGGATCGAGTCCCGGTCGAAGACGCCGGAGTCGAGGCGGGAGAGGATCTCGACCTCTTCGATGGGGTCCGGGTGGGTCAGCAGGTCCTTGATCATGAAACGGTCGAGCTGGGCTTCGGGCAGCTGATAGGTGCCTTCCTGCTCGATCGGGTTCTGGGTGGCCATGACGAGGAAGGGGCGGGGGAGTTCGAAGCGGTGGCCGCCGATGGTCGTCTGCTTCTCCTGCATGGCCTCGAGCATCGCCGACTGGGTCTTCGCCGAGGATCGGTTGATCTCATCGAGGAGGACGATATTGGCGTGCACAGGGCCGAGGACGGTGTTGAACGACCCCTCACGCGCGTTGTAGATCTGGGAACCGATGATGTCGGCCGGCAGCAGATCGGGGGTGCACTGGATGCGGGAGAACTTCCCGTCGACGGCATTGGCCAGGGCCGCGGCGGCCGTCGTCTTCGCCAGACCCGGGACGCTCTCGAGCAGCAGGTGTCCGCTGGACAGCAGACCGATGAGCAGCGATTCGCGCAGACGCTGCTGGCCGACGACGAAATGGTCGAGGTAGGACTCAAGACCGTTGAGGATCGTCTGCGCGTGGGCGATCTCCTGGGTGTTGGCCGGTGCCGTTGCCGTCATAGTCGTCAGCCTCTCGGTTCGTCGCGGTGTGGTCTCCAGCATATTGGCTGGCACTGACATGGGACAGCCGAAGTCGTGACAGTGCTGACACACGACACCGACCGGCGCGTGCGGCCGTGCCCTGAACCGGGATGCCGTCGGCCTCTTCTGCGTCAGTGGCGACCTGTACCGTCAGTCGAACCCGGATCGATCAGTCGGAACACCGACCCGACCGGTCGGGAAACCGGCTCGAGCAGTCGCTGCGGCCGGAACCGTCGGCGAAGCCCGTGCCCACCAGGGAATGGAGGTGGAAGGAAAGGGGCGCGGGAACGAATGAGCCTGGTCGCTCACGATGTGACCATCGCCTCGAAAACGAGGCGATCGATGCCGCGGCTCGATCCTGAGAGGGGGGGGTGGAGAAACGGATGCGACACACCCACAGGAAAATTTCTTTTCTGTGGAAATCGGTGGAAAACCTCGGCGG
This sequence comes from Brevibacterium sp. SMBL_HHYL_HB1, assembly GCF_018208375.1. Classification (NCBI taxonomy): domain Bacteria; kingdom Bacillati; phylum Actinomycetota; class Actinomycetes; order Micrococcales; family Brevibacteriaceae; genus Brevibacterium; species Brevibacterium sp. SMBL_HHYL_HB1. Next base: position 641,832 of record NZ_CP062936.1, read on the forward strand.
GAAACGGTGGGAAAAACGACCCGTCGACCGCTGATCCCAGTGTCCTCGCTGGTGACCGAACTACACGCGTGTCGTTCACAGGCTGTGGACGAATGTGGACGACGAAGACACAGGGTGTGGAACGACGTAACCACACTGGTGTAACACTGGATATAGGGGTAGGGTCGTACCCGAACACAACATCTAGTGGTCGTCCCTGAGTCTGCGACTCGTGATCTTCATCATGATTCGGCAGGACAAGGGCGCGGTCACACCAAGAGAAACGCGGAGCCGCAAGGCAGAAATGAGGAGTCGTCATGATCACCGTGTACACCAAGCCGGCTTGTGTCCAGTGCAATGCAACCTACCGTGCGCTCGACGCCAAGGGGCTGAAGTACAAGTCGGTCGATCTCAGCGTCGACGAGAACGCCCTCGACGTGGTCAAGGCCATGGGCTACATGCAAGCTCCCGTCGTTGTCACCGACAACGATCACTGGTCGGGCTTCCGCCCCGACAAGATCGCCACTCTGACCGGCGAGCAGACGGCTTCCGTCGTGGCCTGAGATGCTTCTCGTCTACTACTCCAGCAGCTCTGAATTCACCCACCGCTTCGTCGGCAAGCTGCGGCATCCGGCCCGCCGGATCCCTTTGCTGACGAAGGAGGAGTCGCTGAGAGTCGACGAACCGTTCGTCCTTATGACCCCCACCTATGGGGCCGGCAGAAACCAAGGTGCCGTTCCCAAGCAGGTCATCAAATTCCTCAATATCGAAGAGAACCGACGCCATCTCATCGGCGTCATCGGCGCCGGAAACACGAACTTCGGCGAAGATTACTGTCGCGCGGCCCAGAAAGTCGCCGACAAATGTCAAGTGCCCCTCATGTACCGAGTCGAACTCCTGGGAACCCCGGAGGACGTCGACGCGGTGAATCTAGGATTGGACAAACTGTGCGCGAGCTCGCTGAAGACCGCAATGTAGAGGACATCATCCGCGAAGAGACCGACATGGACTACCACGCGCTCAACGCCATGCTCAACCTGTATGACGAGAGCGGACGGATCCAATTCGAACGTGACCAGCAGGCTGCTCGGCAGTACTTCCTGCAGCACGTGAACAACAACACCGTCTTCTTCCACGACCTCAAGGAGAAGCTCGACTACCTCGTCGAGAAAGAATACTACGAGCCCGAGGTCCTCGAACAGTACTCGTTCGAATTCATCGAAGGACTGTCGAAGCGGGCCTACGATCAGAAGTTCCGCTTCCAGACCTTCCTCGGTGCCTTCAAGTTCTACACCTCGTATACGCTCAAGACTTTCGATGGCAAGCGCTACCTCGAACGCTTCGAGGACCGCGTCGTCATGGTCGCGCTCTTCCTCGCCCGCGGCGACGAGACGCTGGCGACCCAGCTCGTCGACGAGATCATCACCGGACGCTTCCAGCCGGCCACGCCGACCTTCCTCAATGCCGGCAAGAAGCAGCGCGGCGAGCTCGTCTCCTGCTTCCTGCTGCGCATCGAAGACAACATGGAGTCGATCGGCCGGTCGATCAACTCCGCTCTGCAGCTGTCCAAGCGCGGCGGCGGCGTGGCGTTCGCCCTGACGAACATCCGTGAGTCGGGTGCCCCGATCAAGAAGATCGAGAACCAGTCCTCGGGCGTCATCCCGGTCATGAAGCTGCTCGAGGACTCCTTCTCCTACGCGAACCAGCTCGGGGCTCGTCAGGGTGCCGGTGCCGTCTACCTGCACGCTCACCACCCCGACATCTACAACTTCCTCGACACCAAGCGTGAGAACGCCGACGAGAAGATTCGGATCAAGACCCTGTCGCTGGGCGTCGTCATCCCGGACATCACCTTCAGACTGGCCCAGCGCAACGAGGACATGTACCTCTTCAGCCCCTACGACGTCGAGCGCGTCTACGGGGTGCCGTTCTCTGACATCAACGTCACCGAGAAGTACACGGAGCTGGTCGACAACGCGGCGATCCGGAAGAAGAAGATCAACGCCCGCGAGTTCTTCCAGACTCTGGCCGAGATCCAGTTCGAATCCGGCTACCCGTACGTGATGTTCGAAGACACCGTCAACAAGGCGAACCCGATCGACGGCAAGATCATCATGTCCAACCTGTGCTCGGAGATCCTCCAGGTCTCCGAACCCAGCAAGTACGACGACGACCTCGGCTATGACGTCGTCGGCAAGGACATCTCCTGCAACCTCGGTTCGCTCAACATCGCCCTGACGATGGATTCCGACGACTTCGGTCAGACCATCGAGACCGCCATCCGCGGCCTCACCGCCGTCTCCGAGACCTCGGACATCCAGTCGGTGCCGTCGATCGCACGCGGCAACGACATGTCGCACGCGATCGGCCTGGGTCAGATGAATCTGCACGGCTACCTCGCCCGTGAGCGCGTCTACTACGGCTCCGACGAGGGTCTGGACTTCACGAACATGTACTTCTACACGGTCGCCTACCACTGTGTGCGGGCGTCGATGGAGATCGCGAAGGAACGCGGCACCGCCTTCGCCGGCTTCGAGCGTTCGCAGTACGCCAGTGGTGAGTACTTCGACAAATACACCGATGAGGTGTGGGAACCGCGCACCGATCGTGTCAAGGAGCTGTTCGCCGAGGCGGGTGTGCACATTCCGACTCAGGAGGACTGGCGCGAACTCAAGGCTCAGGTGGCCGAGCACGGCATCTACAATCAGAACCTGCAGGCCGTGCCGCCGACGGGTTCGATCTCGTACATCAACAACTCGACCTCGTCGATCCATCCGGTGGCCTCGAAGATCGAGATCCGCAAGGAAGGCAAAGTGGGGCGCGTGTACTACCCGGCGCCCTTCATGAACAACGACAACCTCGAGTACTACCAGGATGCCTACGAGATCGGCTACGAGAAGATCATCGACACCTACGCCGAGGCCACGAAGCACGTGGATCAGGGGCTGTCGCTGACTCTGTTCTTCATGGACACGGCGACGACTCGTGACATCAACAAGGCGCAGATCTACGCCTGGCGCAAGGGCATCAAGACCATCTACTACATCCGGCTCCGGCAGCTCGCGCTGCAGGGCACGGAAGTCGAAGGCTGCGTTTCCTGCATGCTCTGATCATCGAATTCGGCGGACCGAGGAGACTCGGTCCGCCGGCTTCATGCCGGCCCGCTTCGAACAGTGGGCCCGGGCATATGACGTACCTGTGCTGTGCAGACAGCTCGTCCTCACGGCGAACACGACTTTGGGAAGAGAGAAAGCGTTGGAGAATCTGACCCTGGCATCGCACGTCGATGCCATCAACTGGAACCGCGTCGTCGATCCTATCGACGATGAGGTGTGGGATCGTCTGACCGGGAACTTCTGGCTGCCGGAGAAGGTCCCGCTGAGCAACGACATCCAGTCCTGGGCGACCCTGACCGATGACGAGAAGACGCTGACGATGCGCGTCTTCACCGGTCTGACCCTGCTCGACACGATCCAGGGCACCGTCGGCGCGATCTCGCTCATCCCCGATGCGGTCACCCCGCACGAGGAGGCCGTGCTCACGAACATCGCGTTCATGGAGAGCGTGCACGCGAAGTCCTATTCGTCGATCTTCTCCACACTGTGCTCGACGAAGGAGATCGACGAGGCCTTCCGCTGGTCGCGTGAGAACACCTATCTGCAGTCGAAGGCCGACATCATCATCAGCTACTACCGGGGAGATGATCCGCTCAAGCGCAAGGTCGCCTCGACGCTGCTCGAGTCGTTCCTCTTCTACTCCGGCTTCTACCTGCCCATGTACTGGTCTGCCCACGCCAAGCTGACCAACACGGCCGATCTCATCCGTCTGATCATCCGCGACGAGGCCGTGCACGGCTACTACATCGGCTACAAGTACCAGAAGGGGCTCGAATCGCAGTCCGAGGAGCGCAAGCAGGAGCTCAAGGACTACACGATGAATCTCCTGTACGAACTCTACGAGAATGAGGTCGCCTACACCCACGATCTCTACGATTCGGTGGGGCTGGCCGAGGACTGCAAGATGTTCCTCCACTACAACGCCAACAAGGCGCTGATGAACCTCGGCTACGAGACGATGTTCCCCAAGGAGGTCACGAAGGTGAATCCGGCCATTCTTGCGGCGCTCTCGCCCGGCAGCGATGAGAACCACGACTTCTTCTCCGGTTCGGGATCGTCCTATGTCATCGGCAAGGCCGAGAACACCGAAGACGACGACTGGGACTTCTAAGACCCTTGATCTAGCTCGGCCCTGAAAAGGGCTGGTGAGAGGCCCGGAACTGCGGTTTATCGCAGCTCCGGGCCTCTTTTCGTGCCTTTTCTCACCAGACAGAGGAGGACAGAGATGAACACCAGTAGCCGTCCGATGGGGCACGCCGGGGGCACGCGCGTACCTGCTCAGTGGAGGCGGGGCGACACGCCAAGCGGAATTCGGGATCGGCGTGCCCTTGATGTCGTGCCCCTTCGTGCCCTCCGCAGCTTCGAGACGGGCCGAGAACCCGCAGGATCTCGCGGATTCCTCCCTCCGTCGGGAGCGAAGGGCACGGAGGGGCACGGCGGCCCGCTCCCGTCCACGAGCGTCCACCGGAGGGCATGATGAGCACGACGAAGAAGGAGAACAGCGCGGGCAAGCGCGAGGCGTAGGGCAGGCTGCGGAAGCTCCCCTCCGGCCGCTGGCAAGTCCGGTACCCCGGACCCGATGGGATCACCTATACGGCCCGCACCGACGATGACAAGCCGCTGACGTTCTTCACGAAGACAGACGCGCGCACGTGGCTGGCGTCGGTGCATACCAAGATCGCCCGCGGCGAGTGGGAGCCGCCCGAGGTGCGTGCCGCTCGTCTTCGCGCCGAGGCCGAAGCGGAGCAGGCGCGGTTGATCGGGTTCGCCGAGTACGCGAACCGGTGGATCGAGCAGATCCGCACACAACCGAACCGCAGCGGCAAGAAGCGCGCGCTGGGAACGGTGCGTTCCTACAAGAGCAAGGTCGACGGCTACCTGATCCCCGAGTTCGGCGACACCCCAGTGAGGGCGATCGACGAAGCGCGCATCCGCGTCATGACCGACCGGCTCGACGCGATCCCCTCCCCGCTGAACCCGAAGTCCAAGTTCAACGGGGTCACCCGGCCGGTGCTTGTCGTGCTCATGATGATCCTGCGTCAGGCCGCTCGCGACGGAGTCATCCCGGCCGCGCCGAGCATTTCCGTCCCGAAGCAGGAACCCGTTCGACACGACGCGGACCGGGATGAGCTCGACGACGTGGCGGCCCCAGAGCAGGTCGAGGCTCTCTACGAGGCAGTCCCGCAGCCGTGGGCGATCATGGTGCTGTTCGCCGCCTGGTGCCAGCTCCGTCGCGGCCAGTGCTTGGGACTCCAGCGTCGCGATATCGAATGGCACCCAGATGGCACCGCAACACTGCACGTGCGCCGGCAGCTGAGCGCCAACAGCGGCGATTACACGGGCAAACTCAAGAGCGACGCCGGCAAGCGGTCGCTCAGCATCCCGGCGATCATGCACAAGCGTCTTGATGAACATCTCCGAGAAAACGTTGCTCCCGAGGCAAAGGCCCCGCTGGTTCCTGCTCATGCGCGAAACAGCGTGCCGCTGTCGAACACCCGCTGGGGATACATGTGGATGGACGCCCGCGAATCCGTCGCCGGACTGGCGCCGCGGTTCCGTTTCCACGATCTGAGGCACACCGGCCTGACGATATTCGCCCAGGAGGGCGCGACGCTCGCCGAGCTGATGCGGCGCGGCGGACACTCCGACATCCGCGTCGCGTTGCGCTATCAGCACGCCACGATGGGTCGCGACCGCGAACTCGCGGACCGGACGAGCAAGCGTGCCGCCGCTCGGATCGCTGAGGCCATGTCGCCGCAGGATGAGCCCGATTCGGACAGTGATGGACACCTGTGAGGTGAACGCGTCTCAGAGCCTGAAGGAGAATCATGGTCCATCGCAGTCGACCCGCTCCGTCCGACCAGCAGATGATGTCGCTGGCGGAGACTGCCGAGTTGCTCGGCGTGTCAGTCGAGACGCTGAGGCGACGCATCTCCGACGGAACAATTCATGGCTACCGCGTCGGACGTCTCATCCGCGTCGACCTGAACGAGGTGCGCGAGCGACTGCTCATCGAGATGCCCTCCGTGAAGGGAAGGGACTGCTGAAGGTTTGGTTGACTCCTGGGTTTATGCCGCCAGGGCGACGGCCTTTTGGTGAACAAGCTCGTATTCAACCGGGGTCAGTTTACCCAAACGTCGCTGTCGACGCTTCCGGTGATAGGTCCGCTCGACCCAGTGGACGATCGCTGTGCGCAACCTCGCTCGCGTGTCCCAACGGCCCCGATCGAGGACGTTCTTCTGCAACACGGCGAAGAACGATTCCATCGCCGCATTATCACCAGCAGCACCGACCCGACCCATCGATCCGACGAGCCCGTAATGCCGTAGAGCCTGCTGGAACTTCCGAGAACGAAATTGCAAGCCGCGATCCGAGTGAACGACACACCCGGCAATCATTCCAGACCCGCCACGACGGGCCTCAGCATCATCAATCGCCGCCACAGCCAGGCGAGATTTCATTCTCGAATCGATGGCATAGCCGATGATTCTGTTGCTGAACACGTCCTTGACCGCGCACATGTACAGCTTGCCCTCACTGGTGTGGTCTTCGGTAACGTCGGTCAGCCACAACTCGTTGATTGCCTTGGCAGTGAAGTCGCGTTCGACGAGGTCGTCACACACTGGCGGGCCGGGCTTCTTGCCGTGTTTCCGGGCTCGTTTGATCGTGTGCGAGAACAACTGCTGCTGCGAGCACAATCGCCACACACGACGCTCTGACGTCTGCAGACCCGCGGCGTGGAGTTCATCGGCGATGAACCGGTGCCCGAACTCGCCGGTCGTCCGTATGAACGTCGTAGGCGGCATTGATCAGATGTGCCTTGTCCCAGTCCCGAGCTGAGACCGGATGAGCGCACCACTTGTAGAACCCCTGCTTGGTAAAGCCGAGCACCCGACAGGTCACTGCCACCGGCACCCCGGTGGCAGCAAGGTCACGGTACCGGCGGGTACATCATTTTGGGTGATGGCCACCGAGCTTCAAGTTCGCTTGCGAGAGGTACGCTGCGGGCTCGCGGAGGATCTTGTTCTCACGCTCGAGCTCGCGAATGCGTTTCAGCGCTGCCGCCTGGGCGCGTGACTCCTCGACATCACGGGAGGGCTCGAGTCCGTGCTCGCGTAGCCGCGAGTCACGCACCCAGGCCTGGAGAGCTGACTTCGAGATACCGAGGTCGGCACACACCTGCTTCTGGGTCATTCCATCGTCCAAGAGCTCGAGCGCTGATTGCTTGAACTCATCGGTGTAGATCTTTGGCATGACTTCTATCCTTCCTGGAATTTATCCAGTCGTGAAGTCAACCAAACCTTCAGCAGTCCCACAGGATCGCCGAACCGTGCCGAACGAAGATGAGCTTCACGCAGTCATAGGCAACCGGCCCCACCGAATGTAGGATCGAGCGGGTGCGGGCCAGGACTGGCAGAAACCGCTCGCGGCCAGGGCCGTTTACCATCCGCACCGGTCGGCCCTGATCTGCAGAGCGAGCACTGTCTTGACGTTGTCCGCCCTTGGCGTCGAGAGCAGAGTCCACGCCGCCGATATCATCGTCTTTTAAGCGCCGTGAATGAGTGTTCTGACCCATCGAGCCGATCAGTCGTCGAGCAGGGGGTTGTACTTCATGCTCAGGCTGCGTTCGAGCCCGGCGGCTCCGGCCAGGAAGATGAGCGCCAGGTTCGCCCAGCCCGATAGCGTCAGTGCCGGGACCTCGAACGACGGCAGTCCGATGAGCGGCGTCAGGTTCCCGGCGAGGTTGACCAGCTGGGGAAGCTCGATCCCGAGCACGGCCAGTAGGACGGCGAGCGAGATCCAGCCGACGACCCGGCTCGCGGTGGGGTGAGCGTGACCGATCCGCGCCCGCCATGCCTCGGCCGTTCCGTCGGCCGGCGGAAGCTGCACCGTGTCGCCGGCTTCGCCCTGTCGCAGTCGGACGTACTTCATGCCGACCTGAGCGACCGCGGCCTCGATCCGCGCGCCACCGCCGATGTGGAACGTGGCACGCCGGCGAGCGGTGTCGACCAGTCGCCCGTCCTGGTAGAGGCGGATGCGCTCGTCCAGGTCGAGATAGTGAGCGTCGACGACGTAGGTCGACCCGTTGTGCTCGGTCTCGAACCGGCCCCGCACCAGCCCCTCGGCTCGCCGCAGCGGCCGCAGCACCGCGGGGTCATGTGTCATGGCCAGCCTCCGTGCCGTTCGCCGTGTACTTGCCGAGCCCGCAGGCCAGCGCCGCGTCTAGGACCCGGTTGGCCTCGTCAGACCCGAGATGGCCGTGCAGGACTTCAATCGCGAGCCCTCCGGCCGTCGCGAGCAATCCATCAGAGAGCGTCTCCGGGGACGTGGTGCCGGCTGCTTCCAGCTCGGAACCGGGCCCGCGTAAGACGAGCGCTACCTGGTCGATCAGCAGCCTGCGCAGCTCTGCGTGCCCCTCCAGCAGGGCCCGCCCCAGCGCCGGCTCGGTGAGCGCCATGGTCTCAAACATCGTGACCACACGGAGGTCTCTGAAGTCCTCGGGACTACGCGGGATCATCGTGCGGAGAAGCGCCGCGACCACCTCCGCAGGGCTCGGCTCGACTGCCGCGAGCGTCGCCTCCACACGAGAACGCGCCCTATCCTGCACAGTATCGAAGCAGGCCTGCACTAGGCTGGCGCGGTCGGTGAAGTAGTGCTGGACCCGTCCTGGGGACACGCCCGCGGCAGCGGCAACCCGCCGGAACGTCAGCGACTCGACGCCCCCCTGCTCGACCGCCGTGCCCGCTGCGTCGACTATCGCCTGCCTGATCGCATCGTGATCGCGTCCGCGCCCTCGCGCCACAGCCCATCTCCCATCTTTCACCAATGCGATACAAGTGTATCGAAGTGGGTGCGCGGTGTCCACCGCCCTCAAGCAGGCGCATGACGGTAACGGGGTCGACATCAGCGCTGTACGGTCTTGGCGATTGCACAACCGCGGGAACGACCGGCCGCCAGGCGCTGTGTCAGCGGTCGGCCACGGCCGACCCTCGCGGCCCTGTCGCGAAGGACGCCGGGCATTGAGGAGCCGCGAAGCCTGTCACATGATCTTCTTGACTCCCGGGATCGTGCGCACGGCGGCGGCGAGCAGCCAGCAGGCCGGTACTGCCAGGAGGAACAGAACGCCGAACTCCGCGATCGCCGGAGCCGTGACGTCCCGGAGCATCAGCGCAAGGCCGACCAGGATCGCGGGATGAATGACGTAGACGGTGAACGCGTTCGCCGACAAGAACCTCCGGATCGGTCCGGTGCCCGGCGCGAGTCGTCTGAATATCACCAGAACTACCACACTGAGCCCAGCACCGAGTGCGGCCGTGAGGACTCCTGCCGCGACGGCAGAGACACGAGGGTCCGGCGACATCATCCCAGGCGCGAGCACTGCAAGCGTGAGCGCAGACAGGACTGCGCTCATCGCGGCGACTGAGGTGGGCACACGTTCCAGCCATCGATGCCGGGACGCGAGCACACCAGCGGCAAACATCAACGCGTACTGCGGAAGGAAGGACGGCGTCGGCAGGCCTACGACCGGCCAATGAGTGCCGTCGGGAACGATGAGCCGCCAGGCCGCCCCCGTTGCAGCCATGACGGCCATTAGCGCGAGGAGCTGGCCGACGGCAACTCCGGGTCGAAGTTCGGATGCGGCGTCCCGGACAGGACAAGGGGTTCCGCGTGCGGCGCGGTAGATGGCGTAGATCAACGAGAGCACCAGCAGCACTTCGAGGAACCAGGCCGGTCCCGCATCGATGGTGCGCAGGTAGTGCAGAGCGTAGGACGGCCGGTCCGAGTCGAGTAGCCAGGAGTGGAAGTTGGCAAGCGGGCGCACGATCAACACAAAGCCGAGCAGCGGGAGACCAAGACGGATGAGCCGATCCCGGGCGAATGCGCGCGGACCGTGTCGGTCGACCGACACGCGAACGAAGTATCCCGAGAGCAGGAAGAACAGGCCCATGAACCAGGTCTGGTTCAGCACAACCAGCGCGTCCAGCGCATAGGCCGAGGGATCCTGCGGGGGCTCGTTGTAGAACCAGACGGGGATGTTCCCATAGGTGACCGCGCAGTGGTGCGCGATGACCAGGACGGTCACTGCCACCCGGACCGTGTCGATCCACGGCAGTCGCGGACGAGCGGCGGCCTCGGCGTGGTGCGGCCGCCGCAAGTTCGGTTGAGGCTCTCCATGCATCAGATCGGCATCCTGTCTTTCACGTGCGGTGAATGGTCGCGGCATAGCCGAGTTGGCGCGGATTGCTGTGGCGTAAGCAGACGACCCTGCAGGGCTTTACCCGCCGAGGTCCAACCTCGGTCTGGGGGCTGCTGGCTTGCCCTTGAGCGCACCCACAATACTACGATACAGTCGTATCGCTCAGAGTGTGAAATCGATGAGGCTGGCCCGGGCGGAGACCGGCCTCAGAGTGCCTCCCATCCGGGAGGAGATCTAGTCCCGGAAGCCATGTCCTCAGGTGAGCTGGCTGCCGATTTTGACTCCGCGGACACGCTGCTGAGAACGGCGTCTCCACCGCCGCACAACGCTATTTCGCCGAGCAACAAGATAGGAACCCGATGATCGCTACCGAAGGCTCTGACTATCAGCTTCGCGTGCCGGACGGAGAACTCCACATCCGGGACTTCGGAACGGGCACCCCTGTCGTGCTGCTGCACGGTGGGGCACTCGACAGTCGGATGTGGGAGGAACAGATCCCCGTGCTGACTCGGGCGGGGTACCGCGTGGCAGCATTCGACGCTCGCGGCCACGGTCAGTCCACGTTGCCGACCACACCCTTCAGGCAGTGCGACGATGTCGCGGCGATCGTGCGGCACCTCGACGACGGGCCTGCCGTGCTGGTCGGCCTGTCGATGGGAGGCGCTTCTGCCGTCGACACAGCACTGGAGCACCCGGGCCTGGTCCGGGCTGTTGTCGCCGTTGGCTCCGGCACGACTGAGCCGGCCTTTGCGGACCCCTTCGTACTGCGAATTTTCGAGACCTGGCAGCACGCGCAGGAGAACAACGACATCGAAGGCTGGCTCGATGCCTTCCTGCTCTTCGCTGCCGGCCCGCACCGCGGGCTCGACGAGGTGGATCCGGAAGTCGTGAGCCGTATCCGCCGGATGGCACATAACACTGTGCTCGCCCACGCTCGCCCGGAGGCGGTGCAGCCGGAGCATGTGGTGGGATCCTGGGAGCGGCTCGGGGAGATCGCGGTGCCGGTGCTCGCTATGCTCGGCGAACTTGACGCGTCCGATCACCGGGAGATGGGCATGCGTCTGGCCTCCTCCGTGCAGAAGGGGCGGAGCAAGGTGATCGCAGGCACTGCACACTACCCGCCGATGGAGCAGCCTGACGCGTTCAACCAGGTGCTGCTGGAGTTCCTGGGCTCCTTGACCTGACCAGCTGTCGGCTGGGGAGAATCTTCGGGCCCAGCGCCGGCCTGCTCGTTGTCGCCGCAGTGCTCGCAGGAATGCCGTACTTGGTTCTCAAGACTCTGTGGATTGCCAGGTTCCTGATTCAGCGTCGTCTCCGCGCGGGCCGGGCTCCGAGGCCAACGACCTGCGCCACATCGTCGGCAACGCGGTGTCGATCGCTCTGGTGCTGCTGTCCTTCTCCACGGCATTCACGTACCTGCGCTGGCGACTCCGTGTCAGCCCCCATATCCTCATTCGCCTCGCCGAGCGCTCCATTCACTGCCCAGCTCGGGCGGGTCGGGATCTTCCCCGACCGAGCCAGCATTATCCGCCTCGTCGGTGCCGTTCTGGCCGAGCAGCACGACGAACGGGTAGAAGGCCGGCGCTAGTTAGGATTCGACGTCCTCGCACGCTCCCAGTCCATCGACGCCGCCGTCGTCGAGGAGGTGAGTAAGCCCGAACTCCAGGCCCTCACGGTCTGACCGACACGTCCAACCGAGGGATCCACCGCGTACACCACGCCCCCGGACTTGGCCTCTCAAGGCTCACGTTGGAAGCCCGCGAGCCCGGCTCACACGAAAGCGCTTGCCGGGTCATCGCGGCTACCAAGCGGATTGCCAGCCCCCGGCTGAGAACTCAGAAGCCCTGGTTCTCATCCCCCTTGGAGCCGTCACGCGTCTTGCAGACGAGGCCCACGCTGTGTCTGATCCGCGCCGTCGGTGGGGCTGCTGTCGCTCACCTGAAGGTTGAGGAGGCAGTGACGGTGACGGTTTCGATGCGGGTGATGAGCGCAGGCGACGGCTATAAGTATCTGCTGCGCACGGTGGCCGCCGCGGATGGAGACCGATCACTTTCGACCCCTCTGACGAGGTACTACGCGGAAGCAGGGAACCCGCCGGGACGCTGGCTTGGCAGCGGAGTGCATACCCTCGGCAGCGGCGAGCTACATGAGGGCGACGAGGTCTCCGAAGCACAGCTTCAGCTGCTGGTCGGGATGGGCCGCGACCCTCTCACCGGTGAGCCGCTGGGGCGCGCCTATCCGGAGTACCGATCCGTGTCTGAACGGATCGATGAGCGGGTCAAGGACCTCGACTCTTCATTTGGCCCCATAGAGCGTGGCCGCGAGATCGCTGTCATCGAGGCGGAGGAGACCGCGCGGGGCTCCCGGCGGGCGGCGGCGGGATTCGATTACACGTTCTCGATCCCGAAGTCTGCGAGTGTGCTCTGGGCAGTGGCTGACGCCGGCACACAGGCCCTGATAGCGCAAGCGCATCATGCGGCGGTTGCGGAGATGGTTGCGTTCATCGAACGGGAGGTTGCAGCCACCAGAGTCGGTGCAACCGGCCCGGACGGTGCGGTTGCGCAGGTCAACGTCACAGGCGTTGTCGCGACCGCGTTCGATCACTACGACTCCCGGGCCGGTGACCCGCATCTGCACACGCATGTGGTGATCTCGAACAAAGTGCAGACTGCCCAGGACGGCAAGTGGCGCAGCCTGGACGGGAGGCCGATGCACGCCGCGACCGTCGCCCTCTCGGAGCTGCACGAGGCGGTGTTCGCCGACCACATGACTCGCGCCTTCGGGCTCGGATGGGAACAGCGCGACATGGGCCGCGGCCGCAACCCCGCGTGGGCGATCACCGCAGTACCGGAGAAACTGGTGGCGGAATTCTCCACCCGCTCCCGCCACATCGAACCGGAGAAGAACCGTCTCATCAACGAATACGTCGAGCGCTACGGACGGCAACCCTCGACAGCGACGATCCTGAAACTCCGCGCGCAAGCCACCCTCGCGACCAGGCCAGAGAAAGAGGTCCGCTCACTGGCGGACCTCACCCAGGAGTGGCGCTCCCGAGTCAGCCGTCTACTTGACAGGGACGCCACATCATGGGCGCGGGAATCCACAGCGAACGACAAGCCCCTGCTGTTGTGGGCCGATGATCTTCCACTGGATGCCGTCACCGAGCTGGGCCAGTGGGTGGTCGAGGTCGTCGGTGAGAAGCGCTCCACCTGGCGGCGATGGAACCTCACCGCCGAAGCGGCACGGCAGACCATGGGCTACCGGTTTGCCACCACCCAGGATCGAGAGGCCGTGGTCGGCATGGTGGTGGACGCAGCCGAACAGGCGTCGCTGAGACTGACCCCACCGGAACTGGCGACCAGCCCGGTGCTGTTCCGCAGACCAGACGGGTCCAGCGCCTTCCGGCCGAGACACTCAACGGTGTTCTCCTCCGAGCAGCTCCTCACCGCCGAGGACCGACTGCTGCAACGCTCCCGAACCACGACCACCCCAACATGCCACTGGCAGCGGAGGAGAAAGCCACGTCCAGGCCAGACCGGGACGGCCAAGTGCTGGGAGAGGACCAAGCCGCAGCGCTGGCCGCGGTCGCTGTCTCCGCACGCACCGTCGACGTCCTGGTCGGCCCGGCCGGCGCGGGCAAGACCACCGCGATGAGCGCACTCCGGAAGGCATGGGAAGCCGAACACGGCAAGGGATCCGTGGTCGGGCTGGCACCGTCAGCTGTCGCGGCCCAGGTGCTCGCGGATGATCTCGGGATCGCCACGGAGAACACCGCCAAGTGGTGGACCAACCACCAGCTCCACGGCACCACGTTCACCCGCGGGCAGCTCGTGATCATCGACGAAGCCTCCCTGGCAGGCACGCTCTCCCTGGAGCGCATCACAAAGTTCGCCGTCGACGCCGGCGCGAAGGTCCTCCTCGTCGGCGACCACGCGCAGCTGCAATCCGTGGACGCGGGCGGCGCCTTCACGCTCCTGGTCTCGGACCGCGACGACGCTCCCGAGCTCCTCGATGTTCACCGATTCGCCCACGAGTGGGAGAAGACCGCGTCCCTGGGGTTGCGGCACGGCCACACTGTGATTCGCCCCGGGAATAATGGAGACAGTGAAGCCGAGGAAAGGACTTCCCTGTCATGCCCCAAAAGAAGTATCCCCTCGAGCTTCGTGAACGAGCAGTGCGCATGGTCCGCGACGCTCTCGAAGCCGACCCTGGTGCCCGCCGCGGCATCTTCCGCCGCATCGGTGACCAGCTCGGCGTGAACCCAGAAACACTGCGGTCCTGGGTCAACCAGGACCAGGTCGATGCCGGCGACCGGCCCGGCACCACCACCGCTGAAGCCCATCGAATCAAAGACCTCGAGAAAGAGAACCGGGAACTGCGCCGAGCCAATCAAATCCTGAAGTCGGCCTCGGCTTTCTTCGCGGCGGAGCTCGACCGCCCCTCGAAGTAGTCTGCTCCTACATCGACGAGCACAAGGACGAATTCGGAGTCGAGCCGATCTGTGCCACGCTGCGTGCTGCCGGCGTGAAGATCGCTCCGAGTACCTACTATGCCCGCAAACAGCGCCCAGCTTCGGACAGGCAGAAACGTGACCAGATCCTGAAAGAGGAGATCAGTACTATCCACGCGAACAACTACGATGCGTTCGGAGCCAGGAAGATGCATATCGTGCTCAACCGCGAACCCGACTCGCATGGTCGCGGGCATGCGGCCCGATGCACGATCGAACGCCTGATGAAAGACCTCGATCTACACGGGATAAGACGGGCGAAGGCACCGAACACTACGAGGTCAGCACCGCGGGAGAACTGCCCGGCCGATCTCGTCGATCGGCACTTCGCCGCCTTCGCTCCTGACCGGCTGTGGGTGGCCGATATTCCCCCGCAAGCGGGAGGTGCCCCCTCTTATGTGCACACGTTCACAGGGTGGGTCTACGTCGCGTTCGTCACCGACGTGTTCAACCGCGAGATCGTCGGCTGGCAGGTCTCGAGATCGTTGCATACCAAGCTGGCTCTTGACGCTTTGCAGATGGGCATCTATCAGCGAAAACGTGCCGGTGGCGACCTGTCCGGGCTGGTGCACCACTCGGACCGCGGGGTCCAATATCGAGCGATTCGCTATGGCGAGGCCCTGGCCGAACAAGACGCCGTCGCGTCTGTCGGGTCGAAGGGCGATTCGTACGATAACGCCCTGGCCGAAGCGTTAAATTCACTCTATAAGGCCGAGCTGATCCGGAACAAGGGTCCGTGGAGGAGCATTGATGATGTCGAGATCGCCACGGCCGAGTGGGTGCACTGGTTCAACACGTACCGGCCTCACGGAGCGCTCGGTGGGGCGACTCGCGCCGCGTTCCGAGCAGACAATTTCAGTGCGCTGCCACGGGTTGCCTAGCTCGTGCACCAGCTGATGAATTCCAAGTAGAAAACTCTCCATCAAACCCGGGGCTTGACAGACCCTGGACTCCCGGCGCCTGCACAACGCCACCGTCCCCCTGTCGGCGAGCTACAACGCGTTCCTCACAGATCACACAGCCAGGTTTCTCGGCGTCTCCTGGATTCCGGTCGACCGTGGTAAGGATCGCGACACCGGATGGGAGATCGACGGCGTGCCCGCAGAGTTCAACGCTGAGGTCTCCCACAGCACGACAGGCTCCGGGAGAGTAGACGGCATCGACGCGACGAGCAACCGCCTCGTCGCCGAATACGTCGCCGAGCACGGGCGCGAGCCCTCGGCCGCAGCGGTAGCCCGATTGCGGCAGCAAGCGACCCTGGAGACCCGGTCCGAGAAGGGACTGCACTCGCTGGCCGATCTCACTAAGAAATGGCGCACGCGCGCGACCGCCCTACTGGGAGAGGAGGCAACGACCTGGGCGCAACACCTACTCTCCCTCGGAGCGTCGGAGGCGCCATTGCGTGCGGACGACGTGGCGGTCGACCGGGTCGTCGACATCGCCGCCGTCGTGCTAATGGAGGTCGTGAGCCGGCGCTCGGTTTGGAACCGGTGGAACATCCGTGCCGAGTCCATGCGCCAGCTCATGGGCGTACGTTTTGTCTCTGCCGCAGACGGCGCTGCACCGACTGCGGTGTCGGGCCGTACGTCTGCCGTGACCACCGTTCGCACAGTGGGCCGAGACCGCAACTCGAACCGTCGGTCATCGACGGTACAGTGCGCCGAGTCCGCGCACCCTGGGCGCAGTCGCGTTCGGGGCCGAACCGGTTGGTTCGGAGGCGCCGTCAACTGGACCATTGACGCCCTTGGCGCCGTTGACATGGCAGGCCCTCCCAGTACTATGTGAATCATCCCGGTTCCGGAAGCCGACAGGATCGTGCACCGCCACGAGCAAAGGAGAATGCGATGAGTTCTCAGCTGGAATCGTTCGACCCGGAAGTGCCGCAGTCGGACAGGGAAGAGGAAGCGGTCGAGACCGTCTGGTCCGATTCGGACATCGATGAACTGCCGGCCGACCCGCCGGCGGTACGTGCTGTGCAGGAGGCGAGTCCCGAGGATGTCGCTGAGCAGCAGATCATCGTCGAGTTCGACGAAGAGTCCGACCGCGAAGAGTGACAGGTGCGATCGTCCCAGAGACGACAGAGCCCGGCATCACTGCAGGCGAACCTGCTTGATGCCGGGCGGCGAAGTGGCTGTCGCGGAACTCGCGCTGCTTGAAACCCAGCAGTGCGAGTCCCGCGTCAGTTCATCAGTGCTCTCAGGCTGCCATCGGCGTGATCTCACGCAGTGACGAGCCCGTGAACAGGACGATACGACCGGTTGCGTCACTGATCGTGACTTCTCCGGTGTCTCGAGTGCTGATCTTCGGATCGATCAGTCCTGCGTGCTCAACAGCACGCTGGACCCATTGTGGGAACTGAAGCATCGGTTCCCTCCTTTCTCTTTCGGTGCACGATGGATGCATCAACGCAGTCCATCGGCTGTGTGGTCGAGACGGTGGCGGGACAGCCACCGTGGTCGGCGTCGAACATCCGCAGCTGTCAGGTGTTCGCCGGCCGAAGCATCGCCGCAGTGTGGGTTGATCCTAGACGGCGGGGGATATGCGAAACGAAGTGAGACAGTGTCCGTGGCCAATCATCTGCAAGCCGAACTCGATCCTTCGCCTGCCGACTCGGCTGATCAGACGGCGCGATAGGCGAACCTCAGAGTTCGATGAAGCCGGACAACTTCGAACGCAAGTCAATAGTCTAACCCAATGCTTTCGAAGAAGTCAAGACAATATCGAGATCCGTCGTCGAGGTGGCACAATCGTCGGACGAGGTCGTTTGGTCTCGGAACATCTGTCGAAGGAGCAGTGCAGCATGGCAGATACAGGCTCAGAACAGAGCGGTCAGCTCAGCGTCGGAGAAGTGCTCGAACGGGACCACCACCGCATCGACGGATACTTCGAGGTCTTCGCGAAATCTCTGCGGGAGGACGGACCGATCGACACCGCGGCCTTCGCGACGGGAGCTGCAGGCCTGCGCCACCACATCTATGTCGAAGAGGTTCTCCACTTCCCGGCGACGATCTGCTCACCGATGACCTCGGGGAGGAGATCCTGACCACCTTGGCCGATCCGAACATCCCGGAGGGCTGGACCTGCGAGATGTCGGGACGGAGCTGAACCGACTCAACGGCCGCCTCGGCGCAGGTCCTGCTGTCGCAGCGGGCCCAGCAGTCCCAGCCGGTTGCTCCGTCGCACTCAATCGGCGTGGCCGCGTCCTGGACGGTCCGGCGGTCTCACCGACCCATACGTCGACGCAGGCGCGCCCAGAACACGGCCGTGAGGACCAGCAGGACGATACCGGCGGCCAGAAGCCCCAGAGCCAGGGGGTTGTCGAGGGCCGCGGCCAGCGACCGGGCCGGCAGCGAGGACGTCTCCGTGCCGCCCGACTCCTCGGCGGTGACCGCAGGCGTCGCGTCCTCGACGGCACCGCCGGCATCACTCGAGCTGCCCGAGGCGGTGGGGTCCTCCTCGGCGGTGGCTTGGAGCCCGACCGGGACGGTCTGCAGGGATTTCGGATCCTTCTGCGCGAAGTCCCATTCGAGCAGATCGACGGCCGCCTGCCTGGAGCTGTTGTCGACGCCGAGCATCGTGGCCACCACGCGCTGTCCGTCCCGCTTCGCCACGGCCACATAAGAGCCCTTCGCCGCGCGGGTGTAGCCGTTCTTCAGACCGAGACCTCCGTCGACCTGGCCGACGATCTTCGTGTGGTTCTGGATCTCGTAGCCGGAGAACTTCTCCTTCGTCTGCGGGTTCTTGCCGCCCGGGAACTGATAGGTCTCCGTCCCGATGACCTTCATGAGATAGTCGTTCTCGCATACTGCCCACGCCAGCTTCATCAGATCCGCCGCCGTCGTGTACTGGCCCTTCGCATCGAGGCCGGAGGTGTTGACCGCGTGCGTGTCCGTCATGCCCAGTTCCTCGGCCTTCGCGTTCATCAGCTTCACGGCCTTGTCCTGACCGCCGGCGGCCCGTCCGAGGGCGTGGGCCGCATCATTGGCGCTGGACATGAGCATCGCATGGAAGAGGAGGTCGATCGTGTACTCGTTCTCCTGCATGAGGCCGACCTTCGTTCCGTCGATCTCCATGTCCTCGTATTCGGCCTCGATCTTCTTCTTCCTGTCATCGAGCACATCGACGAGGGCGAGAGCGGTGAGCAGTTTGATCGTCGAGGCCGGGGCATGACGCTCGTCGATGTTCTCCGCTGCGTGCAGATCACCCGAATCGAGGTCGCCGACCAGCCACGATGGTCCCACCGGTGCCGGCGGCTTCGCACCATCGCCGAGGTCGTCCGGTGAGACGTAGGCCTCCGCGGTCTTCTCATCCGCCGGGGTCGTCGCCCACGAGGCGGTGGGGGAGAGGACCAGCTGAGCGGCGACGAGGACGAGAGTGAGGACGGCGCCGAGGACGGGCGCGATGAGTGAGGAAGCATCGGAGCGGGTGGAACGCATGCGCTTCAGTCTACTTTCGTGTCGACTCGTCGGTCCTCAGGTTTCCCTCACCGAGGCGGCGCCGCATACGGAAGCGGCCGTGCACTCGAAAGTGCACGGCCGCCTCTGTGGGCCTGATGCCTGCATCTGGTCCTCCCGGAGGAGGCGGCTCAGGGCCCGATCACATGGATCAGAAAGCGCGCTGCAGGATCGCCTGTTTGACCTCGGCGATGGCCTTGGTGACCTCGATGCCGCGAGGGCAGGCCTCGGTGCAGTTGAAGGTCGTGCGGCAGCGCCACACGCCCTCCTTGTCGTTGAGGATCTCCAGACGCATGTCGCCGCCCTCATCACGCGAATCGAAGATGAAACGATGCGCATTGACGATCGCGGCAGGACCGAAGTACTGCCCGTCGGTCCAGAACACGGGGCACGACGAGGTGCAGGCAGCGCAGAGGATGCACTTCGTGGTGTCGTCGAAGGCCTGACGCTGTTCGGCCGACTGCAGACGTTCGCGAGTGGGCTCGTGACCGGAGGTGACGAGGAACGGCATGATCTCGCGGTAGGACTGGAAGAAGGGCTCCATGTCCACGATCATGTCCTTCTCGAGCGGCAGGCCCTTGATCGCCTCGACGGTGATCGTCTTGGACGTGTCGAGATCCTTCAGCAGGGTCTTGCAGGCCAGACGGTTGCGGCCGTTGATGCGCATGGCATCCGAACCGCACACACCATGGGCGCAGGACCGGCGGAAGGACAGCGAGCCGTCGATCTCCCACTTGATCTTGTGCAGGGCATCGAGCACACGGTCGGTGCCCTGCATGGTGATGTTGTACTCCTCCCAGTGCGGCTCCGTGTCCTTCTCGGGATCGAACCGTGCGATGAGGAAGGTGCAGTCGAAGGTCGGAATCGATCCGGCCTCGCCCGCGACGTGATCGGGAAGATCGATCTTCGACGCCGGCTCAGCGGGTGTTGTATCGGTGCTCATCAGTACTTACGCTCCATCGGCTGGTAACGGGTGACGATGACGGGCTTCGTCTCAAGACGCATGCCCTTGATGCCGTCGGTCTCCGCTTCGGGATCGAGGTAGGTCATCGTGTGGTGCATGAAGTTCTCGTCGTCACGATCCGGGAAGTCCTCGCGGAAGTGTCCTCCGCGCGATTCCTTCCGGTGGATGGCCGCGACCGAGATGACCTCGGCGAGTTCGAGCAGGAAGCCCAGCTCAACGGCCTCGAGCAGATCGAGGTTGTAGCGCTTACCACGGTCCTGGATGCCCACGTTGTTGTAGCGTTCGCGCAGCTTGGCGATCTCGTCGAGGGCTTCTCGCAGGGTCTCGTCGGTGCGGAACACCTGCACGTTGGCATCCATGAGCTCCTGCAGATCCTTGCGGATGGCGCCGATGCGCTCGGTTCCATCGGAGGTCCGCATCTTCTCGAGCATCTCGACGACGTCGGTCTCCGGATTCTCCGGAAGCTCGACGGCTTCGGCGTTCTGCGCGTATTCGGCAGCGGCGATGCCGGCGCGCTTGCCGAAGACGTTGATGTCGAGAAGCGAGTTCGTGCCCAGACGGTTCGAACCGTGCACGGACACACAAGCGCATTCGCCGGCGGCGTAGAGGCCGGGGATGACGTTATCGCTGTCGGCGAGGACCTCGGCCTTGACGGTCGTCGGGATGCCGCCCATGGCGTAGTGCGCGGTCGGGAAGACCGGAACCGGCTCGGTGTAGGGCTCCACGCCGAGGTAGGTGCGGGCGAACTCGGTGATGTCCGGCAGCTTCGCGTCGATGTGCGAGGGCTCGAGGTGAGTGAGGTCGAGCAGGACGTAGTCCTTGTTCGGTCCGCAGCCGCGGCCCTCGCGCACCTCGTTGGCCATCGAACGGGCCACGATGTCACGCGGGGCGAGGTCCTTGATCGTCGGGGCGTAGCGCTCCATGAAGCGCTCACCCTCGGAGTTGCGGAGGATTCCGCCCTCACCGCGGGCGGCCTCGGACAGCAGAATGCCCAGTCCGGCGAGGCCGGTGGGGTGGAACTGGAAGAACTCCATGTCCTCCAGCGGGATGCCGCGGTTGTAGGTCACGGCCATGCCGTCGCCGGTCAGCGTATGAGCATTCGAGGTGGTCTTGAAGACCTTGCCCACGCCTCCGGTGGCGAAGACGATCGACTTGGCCTGGAAGACGTGGATCTCACCGGTGGCCAGTTCGTAGGACACGACGCCTGCCGGACGCTTGACCCCGTCGACCTCGGTCATGATGATGTCGAGGACGTAGAACTCGTTGTAGAACTCCACACCGTGCTTGACGCACTGCTGGTACAGGGTCTGGAGGATCATGTGACCGGTGCGGTCGGCCGCATAGCAGGAGCGGCGGACGGCGGACTTGCCGTGGTCGCGAGTGTGGCCGCCGAAGCGGCGCTGGTCGATCTTGCCCTCGGGGGTGCGGTTGAACGGCAGCCCCATCTTCTCCAGGTCGAGCACGGCGTCGATGGCTTCCTTGGCCATCACCTCGGCGGCGTCCTGGTCGACCAGGTAGTCACCGCCCTTGACGGTGTCGAAGGTGTGCCATTCCCAGTTGTCCTCTTCCACGTTCGCCAGTGCTGCGCACATGCCGCCCTGGGCTGCGCCGGTGTGCGAACGGGTGGGGTAGAGCTTGGTCAGCACTGCGGTGCGGGCACGCTGGCCCGACTCGATCGCCGCACGCATGCCGGCGCCGCCGGCACCGACGATGACGACGTCGTAATGATGTACCTGCATATTTCTCCTTTAGGCCTTGCAGAACTCAGCCAGGACCGAGGGATCCGCTCCGGCCGGGCAGGGATCGAACGTGAAGATGACGAGCGTGCCGAGCACGATGACGATGACCGAGGCGATGTAGAGGATCACCTGCAGGGCCATGCGAGTGCTGGGCTTCTCGGAGTAGTCCATGATGATGGTGCGCAGACCGTTGGTGCCGTGCAGCATCGCCAGCCAGAGCATGAGCAGATCCCAGATCTGCCAGAACGGGCTGGCCCACTTGCCCGCGACGAAGCCGAAGTCGATGGCCTGCACGCCGTCTCCGGCCCACAGATTGACGAAGAGGTGGCCGAAGATGAGGATGACGAGGATCACGCCTGAGACGCGCATGAACAGCCATGCGAACATCTCGAACTTCGAACGCGTGGACTTGTGCCGGGAGTAACCGGTCCGCGGAGCCGGAATGGATGTTGTGCTCATGTCAGCCTCCGAAAGTGTGCATCAGCTGGCGGGGAATGAAGGCGATCATGATGATGAGCCAGACAACGATGACTCCCCAGAACAGCTTCTTCTGGTTTCTCGGGCCGCTCTTCGAGAAGTCGACGAGAATGACACGAAGACCGTTGAACGCATGGAATGCGATGGCGGCGACGAGAGCGATCTCACCGAATGCCATGACCGGTGTCTTGTAGGTTCCGATCACTGCGTTATAGGCCTCGGGCGAGACGCGGACGAGGGCAGTATCGAGCACGTGGACCAGAAGGAAGAAGAAGATTCCGACGCCTGTGACGCGATGCGCGACCCAGGACCACATTCCTTCGTTTCCTCGGTACAGAGTGCCCGTAGACGCTTTGGCCACGGAGCATCCTCCATCTTGATAATTCGGGTGTGTACGTCTAGAAACTACGCTCAACACCGCTCCCGTGCCAGTCGAGACACCCCCGAGCGCGCCGGATCACACCTCAACCCTGGCAATTCCCTCAAAACTGGGATTCCACGTCTCACGAATTCGCATTTACATCACAATCGCCTTCTCTAAATCATGCGGTCTCCGCGCTGACCTGGGCCGCCCGGCGCAGCCACCTGTCCTGCCGATGGCGGCCCGACGATTGAGGATGTCCCCACCTCCGGGCAGGGGCAGACCGCATCCGACACGGCGGACAACCTCGGTGAAGCGCTGCCCGGACTCTGAGACACTGAAACCGTGAACACGCACTTCCACGCCATCATCCCCGCCGGCGGATCCGGAACTCGTCTGTGGCCGCTGTCGCGGCGAGCGACGCCGAAGTTCCTCCATGACGTGCTCGGCCTCGGGCGCAGCCTGATCCAGGCCACCTGGGACCGAGTGGCCCCGCTGGTCGGTGAGGACAACGTCTGGGTCGTGACCGGACGAAGCCATTTCGAGCAGGTCGCCCAGCAGCTGCCGGACATCCCGCGGTCGAAGATCGTCACCGAACCCTCACCGAAGGACTCCGCGGCGGCGATCGGCCTGGCCGCCATGCTCATCGCCCGTGAGGACCCCGAAGCGATCGTCGGATCCTTCTCCGCCGACCATTCGATCACGAACGTCGACGAGTTCCGCCTCGTCATCGATCAGGCCGTCGCCGCCGCCGAGACCGGCGACATCGTCACCATCGGCATCATGCCCCGCCATCCTGCAACCGCCTACGGCTACATCGAGACCGGTGAGCTGCTCGGTCTGCAGGGAGCTCCGACCGCCAGGCGGGCCCAGGCGTTCGCGGAGAAGCCAGAGGCCAGCACCGCCCGCACATATGTCAACTCCGGACGCTACCGGTGGAACGCGGGCATGTTCATCGCCAAGGCCGCCTCGCTGCTCGAGGTCCTCGCCGAGGAGGACCCGGCCCTCTTCGCCGGACTCAGCCGCATCGCCGAGGCCTGGGACACCCCCGACCACGACGAGGTGCTCGACGAGGTGTGGCCCGGGCTGGAGAAGCGGGCTATCGACTACGTAGTGGCCGAGCCCGCCGCCGCTGCCGGTCGGGTCATCGTCATCCCCGGCGACTTCGGGTGGGACGACGTCGGCGACTTCGATTCGGTCGCGCGGCTGCGTCAGCCGGTGCCGGGCGAACCGCGAGGGGTGATCTCCATCGGCGGCAACACCGACCTGCTGGAGGTCGACGCCTCGGGGGTGGTCTTCTCCGAAGGGCCCAAGACCGTGGCCATCGTCGGCCTCGACGACCTCGTGGTCGTCGACACCGACGACGTCCTGCTCATCACCTCCCGCTCGCACGCGCAGGATGTCAAGAAGGCGGTCTCGGCGGCCGGGGAGCGCGGACTCGACGAGCTGCTCTGAACCGGATCGATCACCCCGTACCGGGCCGTCCCCGAAGCACAGCTGTCACCGCGGCATCGCGGTCAGTATGTCGAAATTGGTCGCAGTCGGCACAATTGTGACAGGGCCTGCCTCTAGCATTGCTCTCAATGTTCGACATCACCCGTCCCCGACCTGCGCTCACTGAAGGACCCGACGTGATCAGCTCGACTATCGCTGAGATCGGTGCAGAGCTCATCGATTTCCGCCGCGACATCCATGCCCATCCGGAACTGTCCTTCCAGGAGTTCGAGACCACCGACAAGATCGTGGCCCGCCTCGAGGCCGCCGGCCTGCAGCCTCGGCGCCTCGAAGGCACCGGGGTCGTGTGCGAGGTCGGCGATGGACCTCTGGCCCTCGGGCTGCGCGCCGATATCGATGCCCTGCCCGTCGACGACCTCATCGACGAGGACTTCCGCTCCACCGTGCCCGGAGTCGCCCACGCCTGCGGCCACGACGTGCACCTGACCTCCCTGATCGGCGCCGGCATCGCCCTGCAGAGACTCCACGAATCACGCCCCGGAGGACTCGGCGGCCGTGTGCGCCTGATCTTCCAGCCCGGTGAGGAGGTCACCCCCGGAGGAGCGCTGCGCGTGATCTCCCAGGGCGTGCTCGACGACGTCCCCGAGGTCTACGCTGTCCACTGCGACCCGAACGTCGACATCGGCAAGGTGGGCTCGCGCATCGGCGCCATCACCGCCGCCGGAGACACCGTGATCATCCGCCTGTCCGGCCACGGCGGACACACCTCCCGACCGCATCTGACCGAGGATCTCGTCTACGCCCTGGGCAAGCTCGCCACCGATCTGCCCTCGACCCTGGGCCGACTCATCGACCCCCGTCATGCGATCTCGCTCGTCTGGGGCGAGATCAGCGCCGGGCACGCGGCCAACGTCGTCCCCAGCGAGGGGATTCTGCGCGGCACGCTGCGCTGCCTCGACGTCGACGGGTGGAACCAGGTCGCCGAGGTGCTGCCCGAACTCGTCGACCGCATCGCCGGCCCGTACGGGGTCGAGGTCGACCTCGAACACCGCCGAGGCGTCCCCCCGGTGGTCAACACGGAGGACCAGGTCACGCTCATCGAATCCGCCGTGCGCGGTGAACTCGGGGAGAACGCCGTCCAGCTGACCCCGCAGTCGATGGGCGGAGAGGACTTCGCCTGGTATCTCACCCACTGCCCCGGCGCCCTCATCCGCCTGGGCACCCGCACCCCCGGCGGCATCACCTACGACATCCACCAGGGCGATCTGCTCATCGACGAACGCGCCGTGGAGATCGCCGCCCGCGTCTTCACCGCCACAGCGGTCAAGGTCCTCGAACGCGATCGTTGACGACCACGGTCACCGCGGGCCCGTACCGGTAGTCTGGAAGCCATGAGGAAGACAGTTCGGAGCCCGTTTCTGGCCGCTGGTGCGGCCTGTGCCTTGACGCTCGGTGCGTGTTCGGCGACGGCCTTCGAACCGCTCGAGGAATCGAGACTGGGCTGTCTCGTCTCCGCTCCGGCCGGATTCGACGACCATTCGGCCGGGGCCCTGACCCTCGAGGAGACGGAACTGGCCCGCGCCGCCGGCGTCTTCTCCGGCACCTCGAGCCAGCGCGTCTCGGGCGCTTCGGCCACCTCGGAGGCACTGGAGCGGATGCACGGGCAGGACTGCGCCCTGACGACGGTGATCGGTCCCGGCGGCGCCGATGAACTCGCCGAATTCGCCTCCGGACATCCCGACGACCTGTTCCTCGGCGTCTCCAGCGGTTCGCAGGATCTGCCGGAGAACGTGCTGAGCATCGGCTTCGACCTCGTCCCACCGGCCTTCATCGCCGGCTACACCGCAGCCACGGCCACGGAGACCGGAGAAGTCGGTGCCGTCGTCTCCCGCGGCTTCCCGCAGGCGGAGAAGATCCTCACGGCCTTCGACGCCGGGGTCGACCTCTACAACGAGGAACGGGACGAAGGCGTCGACGAAGTGCAGTCCCACCGCAGCGCCTCGACGGTCAACCGCACGATCGATGACACCCGGGCTGCGGGGGAGGACTACTTCTCCGCGGCCTTCGACTCCGACGTCGACGTCGTCATGCCCTTCGGGTCGGCTGCCGCGATGGGAGTGGTCGCCTCGGCGGACGAGGAACGGCAGCATCTGATCGCCTCCGCGGAAGAGAGCGAGGACGACGATGGGGGCCGGCACCTGCCGAAGCTGATCTGGTACGGCACGCCCGGGGGCTTCAGCAGGACGATCGTGGCGACCGTCGAACCGAACGTCCGCCGTGGGCTGCGGGCCATGTTCCCGGACTGGCCGCAGAGCAAGAACCCCGACGAGGTGGCTCCGCAGTCGGAGTCCGAGCCCGAGGAGATCGGCGGTTTCCGCGTCACCGACCGCCGGTATCAGGGCACGATCGACAACGGCGGGGTCCGGATCGTCGCCGAGGACGGCTTCCTCTCCCGCGTCTCCGACGCCGGTCGCGTCATCACCGATCTGCGCGAGCGGATCAAGAGCGGAGAGATCGACCCCGAACAGGACTGAACCCGCACGGGCGCTCGTCGACCGACGCTTGCGACCTCGGACCGATTTCCTCCGCCAGCCGACAGCCGATCAGCGGTGTCATCGGATAAGCTGAGACGGTGATGAATGTACCCGCCGGCGTCGCCTCCGACGACCCCATCCTGCAGCTGCCCAAAGTCTCCCTCCACGATCACCTCGACGGTGGCCTGCGCCCCGAGACGATGATCGAGCTGGCCGACCGGATCGGCCACACCCTGCCGGCCGATGACGCCGAGTCGCTTCGCCGCTGGTTCTCCGAATCGGCGAACTCCGGCGACCTCGTCCGCTACCTCGAGACCTTCTCCCACACGGTTGCGCTCATGCAGGACCGTGAGGGCCTGCGGCGTGTGGCCAAGGAATGGGTGCTCGACCAGGTCGCCGACGGCGTCTTCTATGCGGAGACCCGCTGGGCTCCCGAACAGCACCTCGAGGGCGGGCTCGAACTCGACGAGGCCGTCGAAGCCGTCCAGGAAGGGCTCGAGGCCGGAGTCAGCGAGGCCGCGGCCGAAGGCAAGTACATCCGCGTCGGCCAGCTCATCACCGCGATGCGCCAGGCCGACAACTCGCTGGCGATCGCCGAATTGGCCGTCCGCCACCGTGAGAAGGGCGCGGAATCCGGAGTCGTGGGCTTCGACATCGCCGGTCCCGAGAACGGCTTCCCGCCGTCGGCGCACCTGTCGGCCTTCAATGCCCTCCACCAGGCCTATGTGCCGGTGACGATCCATGCCGGCGAGGCCGCGGGCAAGGAATCCATCCACGAGGCGATCACGATCTGCCATGCCCAGCGCCTGGGCCACGGCGCCCGCATCGTCGAGGACATGGACATCGTCGACGGGGAGGGCCAGCTCGGCAGCCTCGCCGCCTGGGTCCTCGACCAGCAGATCCCGCTCGAACTGTGCCCGAGCTCGAACCTGCAGACAGACATCGGCGGCACCATCGCCACCCACCCGATCACGGGACTGAAGGATCTCGGCTTCGCCGTCACCGTCAATCCGGACAATCGGCTGATGTCGGGGACCTCGATGACACGCGAGATGCGTCTGCTCGTCGACGAGGCCGGCTGGACGCAGACGGACCTCGAATGGGCCACCGTCAATGCGGTCACCGCCGCCTTCCTGCCCCTGGACGCGCGGGAGCGCATGCTCGACGAGATCCTCATTCCAGGCTTCGCCCGGGTGACCATTTGACCGAGGACGCGAACGCGGCCGAGGTGCCCGCCCCCAGGGCGATGCTGTTGGTCGTCATCGTCCTCGGCATCCAGGCCCTGGCTCTGGTGGGGGCGGCGGTGTCGTTCGTCATCACCGCCTTCGGCACCGGGGAGCTGGTCTCCTCGCTGCTCGGGCTGGCCGTGATGTTCCTCATCTTCGCCGCCGGGGTCGGTGCCGCGGCGCGCGGGGCCTGGCATCTGCACCGGTGGGCGCGACCGGCCGCGATCGCCTTCGAACTGCTCGTCATCGTCTTCGGGTTCTCCGTCATCGGCGGGTCCCTGTGGCTGGGGCTGGCCTGCCTGGTCACCGCCATCGCCGTGATCATGGGATTCTTCCTGCCCGCGGTCGTCGACGCCTACAACCGGGCGCTGCACGACTGACCTGCGCACACCTCACCGAGGAGGCGACCAGTTCTGCACCCTGGCCGCCTGCGCTGCGATGAGCCTGGCCGAAACGGCGGAGAAGACCGCGTCGCGGATGCCGGCCAGCAGCGGCGAACCGAGCTGGAACACCTGCCCCATCAGGCGGGACTTCTTCGCAATGGACTGACTGCGCGGCCGGCGGAGGGCATCGTAGCGGCGCAGAGCCTGATCGAGGCATGCCCAGGAGGCCTCCGGAACTGCCCGGCCCCGCCTCCCAGCGGGGCGGCCCTCTGGCAGGCCCGCCTGGCCGAGCAGCGGCGCCAGCAGGGCCGTCAGAGCCGCCGCGTCCTCGAGCGCCTGCCCACCTCCCTGCCCGAGATTCGGCGTCATCGCATGCGCGGCGTCGCCGAGGAGGACGACCCGGTCTCGGTGGAATCGAGGCAGAAGGGGCGAGAGATCGGCGATCGGTGTCCGGTGAACCGCCTCGACGTCGGTGGCGGCGATGAGTTCGGCGATGGGGCAGTGCCACCCGGTGAACATCTGCTCGACGGTCGACTTCTCATCGGCGAAGACCGCATCCTGCGGCATGTTGGCGACGGCGAACCAATAGACGCGGCCATCGGCCAACGGAGCGATGCCGAAGCGGCGACCGTACCCGACCGATTCCCCGGCCTCGCCGGACAGATCCACCGGCACCGAGGTGATGCCCCTCCACGCGGAATACCCGGCGTAGCGCGGTCCGGCTCGCCCTCCGTCGATGACGGGGCGCACGCGACTGTGCAGTCCGTCGGCGCCGATGACGAGGTCGAAGCCCTCCTCGTCCGCGGCCGAGGCGGCGCGGCCGCGGACCGTCACGGTCCCCTCGGGGGTGGCCGAGGCGACCTCGGCGCCGGTGCGCACCGTGTCCGGTCGGAGCGCGCCGAGCAGGATGCGGTGCAGGTCAGCTCGGTCGACGACGCGCAGCGAACCGACGGCGTCCTCGGGCACTTGTGCGATCCAGCGCCCGTCGGCCCGGCGCTGACCTGAGGCGAAGCCCTCGACCCCGCGGTCGGTCACGGCTTCGAAGTCGTCGAGCAGTCCCAGTGATTGCAGAGCGGCGAGCCCGTTGGCGAACAGGGACAGTCCCGAACCGCCGGCGCGAAGCTCGGGTGCCCGTTCGAACACGGTCACCTCGGCGCCGGCCCTCTGCAGACCCACGGCCGCCGAGAGCCCGCCGATTCCGGCTCCGACGATGGCGATCCTCATATGGTCATCGTTCCACGTCCGTGTGCAGCCGGCGATCGCCTCATCCGGTCACTGGAGGTATTCGGAGCAGGCCTCGGTGAGGAAGTCGCCGGCGACCCCGCCCTCTTGGCCGAGGCTGATGGCCGTCTTCTGGATGCCCCACCAGACTCTCGGAGAGCCGCCCCACTGCTGGCGGAACTCCTCGCGCCGACTGGAATCCTCGGCGAGATCGTTGGCGGCGAGCCCGATCCGGTCCTGCGCATCATCGGCGGTGCAGCGGGCTTCGTCGTCGGGGCCCTTCGGATCGAGCTCCGGGATGTCCTCGTCGTCGACGGTCTTGAGGGTGTAGGCGGAATTGCCGATCTCATCGACATCGAAGGTGCCGTGGATGAGCAGGAACGGGGAGAGGTCGTCATCGACGTTCTCAGCGTCGACAGTCACGCTGACACTGTCGGGGCTGTCCGCGGTCACGGTCGTCTCACCTGTCTCGGGCACTTCGGGGTTGCCGGTGTGGACGTAGACCTTGAGGTAGGCTTCGGTGTCGTTCTCGGCCGCCTCGGCGAGGCCCTGCCACAGCGGGTCCGTATCCTTCTCCCCACCCGGTGAGGTGTCGACGACGGTGACCTCGGGGGCATCGTCGGGCGTCTCGATCGGAGTGACCTCCTCCTTGCTCACCGACGGGCGCGGCTGAGGACGGGTCTCCTCGGACGTCGACACACAGGCCGTCGTGGCCAGCAGTGCAGCGGCGGACAGTGCAGCTAGTGGGCGAAGTCGCATGATTCCTTCAGGTGTCGTCGGTGTCCCAGGGGAAGAGGACCCACACCGTCGAGGTCCTCGTCCTCAGCCTAATCCGAGACCTGCCCCGAGCCCGGTCGGACGCGCGGTGTCGGGGCGAACCGAGTCGCTCAGCCTCGGTGTTCGGCTACGATGTCGCGCAGACTCCGCCGCTGCCGGCCAGCGGAGTCGAAGTTCGCTTCGTCGAGCCATTCGAGGTGCGCCGCTCGCAGGGCCGGCCATTCGGTGTCGATGATCGAGAACCACGCGGTGTCGCGGTTGCGGCCCTTGACCACGAGGTGCTGCCGGAACACGCCTTCGCGGGTGAAGCCGAACCGTTCGGCCGCGCGCTTCGACGGCCCATTGTCGTCATCGCACTTCCACTCGAAGCGTCGGAAGCCGCCGGAGAACACGAGATCGGCGCAGAGGAAGAGCGCCTCGGTGGCCGCGCGGGTCCGCGACAGCGCCGGACCCCAGAGGATGTGGCCGATCTCGATGACGCCGTTGTGCGCATCGATGCGCATCAGCGCCTGCCGGCCTTCGGCCCGACCGGTGGCCCGGTCGACGACGGCGAAGAAGAGGGGATCGGAGCTGACAGCCGCCTCGGCGATCCAGGCATCGAAGTCCTCCCGGTCCGTCTGCGGGGTCTGCGGCAGGTATCGGAACCGCTCCTCGATTCCTTCGGGCGCGGAGACCGCGGCGAAGAGACTGTCGGCGTGCACTGTCGGGTCCAGCGGTTCGAGGTCGACCCAGCGACCCCGGATCCTGTCCCGCCGAGGCGGCTGTGCGCCGTTGAAATCGATCGTCATGATTGCCTCCTTCGTCGTCATCGACCCGGTGGTCGGGCGGTTGCGCGACTGTCGGTCATTCCTCGTCGCTGTCGAATCCGGTGGAGAGTTCGCGCAGCAGAGAGGCGAGCTTGCGGCTGCCGGCGGGGGTGAGTCCGCTGAGGATGGCGCGCTCCTTGACCAGCAGGTCCGCCAGTGCGGAGTCGACGGTGGCGCGACCGCTGTCGGTGAGCTGGACCAGCACACCGCGACGATCACCGGGGTCGGGGCGGCGTTCGACCCAGCCGCGCGCGACCAGGCGGTCGATGCGATTGGTCATGGTGCCGCTGGTGACGAGCGTCTCCTGGAGCAGCGTCGAGGGGGAGAGCTGATACGGCTCACCCGAGCGCCGGAGGGCGGAGAGCACGTCGAAGGCCCAGCCCTCGATGCCGTAATCGGAGAAGCTCGTCTTGCGCGCGAGGTCCAACTGCCTGGCCAGACGCGAGACGCGGGAGAGGATCTCCATCGGCGAGACGTCGAGATCTGGACGCTCGTGTCGCCAGGCTGCGACTATTCGGTCCACTTCGTCCATGGATCAAGTTTACGTCCATATCAAGAATCTTGACGACAAAGATACTTTTTGACGAGACATTCCTTACGCTTGAAGGGCCCATCAGCCTGCTGGTTTGGAGCCACGGGTGCGTTTGGGAATATGGTTGTCCTTGGTTGTTGCATCCGTCAACTAACCTGCAGGGGGCAAACCACCCGGCAGTGAGAGCGAAGGAATACACGTGGATCTTTTCGAGTATCAAGCACGTGACCTGTTCGAGAAGCACGGAGTGCCCGTGCTCAAGGCCCAGGTCGCGACGACGCCAGGCGAAGCGAAGACGGCCGCCGAGGCCCTCGGCGGCGGAACCGTCGTCGTGAAGTCTCAGGTCAAGATCGGTGGCCGCGGGAAGGCCGGCGGCGTCAAGGTGGCCAAGAACCCCGACGAGGCCGAAGCACGTGCCAAGGACATCCTGGGACTCGACATCAAGGGCCACATCACCGAAAAGGTGATGGTCGCCGAGGGTGCCGACATCGCAGAGGAGTACTACTTCTCCGTCCTCCTCGACCGCTCCAACCGCACCTACCTGGCCATGTGCTCCAAGGAAGGCGGAATGGAGATCGAGCAGCTGGCCGTGGAACGCCCGGACGCGCTCGCCAAGATCCCCGTGTCAGCGATCGACGGCATCAACGCCGACAAGGCGGCCGAAATCGCTCAGGCCGCTGGCTTCGACGCCGAGACTGCCTCGAAGGTCGCCCCCGTGCTGACCAGCCTGTGGACCGTCTTCGAGAACGAAGACGCCACCTTGGTCGAGGTCAACCCGCTGGTCAAGACCGGTGCCGGTGACATCCTCGCCCTCGACGGCAAGGTCTCCCTGGACGACAACGCCGACTTCCGTCACGCCGAGCACGAGGAGCTGCGCGACATCAGCGCGGAGAACCCGCTCGAGCTCAAGGCCAAGAAGCTCGACCTCAACTACGTCAAGCTCGACGGTGAGGTCGGAATCATCGGCAACGGCGCGGGACTGGTCATGTCGACCCTCGACGTCGTCGCCTACGCCGGTGAGAAGCACAACGACGTCAAGCCCGCGAACTTCCTCGACATCGGAGGCGGCGCCTCGGCCGAGATCATGGCCAACGGTCTCGACGTCATCCTCGGCGATGAGCAGGTCAAGTCCGTCTTCGTCAACGTCTTCGGCGGAATCACCGCCTGTGACGCCGTGGCCGACGGCATCGTCAAGGCCCTCGAGATCCTCGGGGACCAGGCCACGAAGCCGCTGGTCGTCCGCCTGGACGGCAACAACGTCGAAGAGGGGCGCGCGATCCTCGAGAAGGCCGCGCACCCGCTCGTCACGCTCACTGACACGATGGACGGTGGAGCCGACAAGGCCGCCGAACTGGCTGCTGCCAAGTAAGGGAAGGTCTTTACAACAATGTCTGTCTTTCTGAATTCCGATTCGAAGATCATCGTCCAGGGCATCACCGGCGGAGAGGGCTCGAAGCACACCGCCCGCATGCTCGCCGCCGGATCGAACATCGTCGGCGGCGTCAACGCCCGCAAGGCCGGCACCACCGTGAGCCACAGCGACAAGGACGGCAACGAGCTCGAGCTGCCCGTCTTCGCCTCCGTGACCGAGGCGATGGAAGCCACCGGTGCCGATGTGTCCGTGGCCTTCGTGCCCCCGGCGTTCTCCAAGGACGCCGCGATCGAGGCCATCGACGCAGGTATCGGTCTGCTCGTCATCATCACCGAAGGCATCCCGGTTCAGGATTCGGCCGAGGTCTGGGCTCGTGCGCAGGCGGCCGGCAACGCCACCCGCATCATCGGACCCAACTGCCCGGGCATCATCACCCCCGGTGAGTCGCTGGCCGGCATCATCCCGGCCAACATCACGGAGAAGGGCAAGCTGGGCCTCGTCTCGAAGTCCGGCACGCTGACCTACCAGATGATGTACGAGCTGCGCGACCTCGGCTTCTCGACCGCCATCGGCATCGGCGGAGACCCGGTCATCGGCACCACCCACATCGATGCGCTCGAAGCCTTCGAAGCCGACCCGGACACCGAAGCCATCGTCATGATCGGCGAGATCGGCGGCGACGCCGAGGAGCGGGCCGCGGCCTTCATCAAGGACAACGTGTCCAAGCCGGTCGTCGGCTACGTCGCAGGCTTCACCGCTCCCGAGGGCAAGACCATGGGCCACGCCGGCGCCATCGTCTCCGGCTCCTCGGGAACCGCTGCCGCGAAGAAGGAAGCCCTCGAAGCGGCAGGCGTCAAGGTCGGCAAGACCCCGACCGAGACCGCCGAGCTCATGCGCGAACTCCTCGCCTGAAAGTGCCTGCCCGGCGCTGAGGCTCTGACACTCTGAGTCTGCGCAGCCTCTCAGCCTGTGGCGTCACTCAGCTGAGTGCACCGCGGCCCGTCTCCCACAGCGGAGGCGGGCCGCGGTGTATTCATCGGCCCGCCTCAGAGGCTCGTGGCCGCCTCCGCCGCTGGTGGCCGGCTCCGCCTGCGGGATCGTCCGGCTCAGGGCGGCTCGGGATTGCTGGTCCGGGCGGCAGCCGAGAGGCTAGTCTGAGAATGTGAACACCCAGGCATCTGACCAGACAGCGCAGCCCCGGACCTCCTCGCACTCCCGATCCGCGGTCCCGCCGATCGACACCGCTGCCGCGACGCACCCGCGCAACTTCGGCTCCGACAACTGGGCCGGAGCCCACCCCGAGGTCATCGATGCGATTGTCGCAGCCAACGTCGGCCACGCACCCGGCTACGGCGGCGATGCCTGGACCGCGCGCTTCCGCGAGATCATGGCCCACCACTTCGGACCCGACGCGCAGGCGTTCCCGGTCTTCAACGGCACCGGCGCCAATGTCCTCGCCCTCCAGTCGGCCCTGCCGCGGTGGGCCGCGGTGATCACGGCCGCCTCGGCGCACATCAACTACGACGAGACCGGCGCCCCGGAGAAGGTCGGCGGGCTCAAGATCGTCGGTGCCGCCACCGAGAACGGCAAGCTGACTCCGGAGACCATCAAGGGTGCGATCATCGGCCGCGGACACGAGCACAATGCCCAGCCGCTGGCGGTGAGCATCTCGCAGTCCACCGAATGGGGCACCACCTACACGCCCGAGGAGATCGCGGCGATCGGGCGCACCGCCCACGAACTCGACATGATCGTCCATGTCGACGGATCCCGACTGGGGAACGCCGCCGCCCACCTCGGCGTCGGACTTCGCGACATCACCACCGCCGTCGGCGTCGACATCATCAGCCTCGGCGGGACGAAGAACGGCCTGCTCGGCGCCGAGGCCGTCATCGTTCTCAACCCCGACATCAGCCAGGGCATGCGCTTTCTGCGCAAGATGAACCTGCAGCTGGCCTCGAAGATGCGTTTCCTCTCGGCCCAGTTGAACGCTCTGTACGAAGGCGATCTGTGGCGCAGATCGGCCGAACGGTCCAATGCGATGGCCCGCTGCCTCGCGACCCGCCTCGCCGAGGTGGCCGAGCAGGGCCGTGTCCCCGGCCTCGAGATCGTCCAGCAGGTCGAGTCGAACGTCGTGTTCGTCCGGATGCCCGCCGAGGTGGCCGACCGAGCACGTCAGAGGTTCGCCTTCGCGGACTGGCCGCTCGAACAGGACATCGTCCGGCTCATGTGCTCGTACGACACCACCACAGAGGACGTCGACGCCCTGGTCACCGCCATCGTCGGTGAGTGATCCCGACCCCGGCGCAGTGCGTTGGGAACGAGGACCGCTTGACCGCAAGAGACAAGAAGGAGAGGAATGAAGAAGGCCTTCGTCCCCGCTCTGGCCGTGCTGCTCGTGCTCATCGTGGTAGTCATCGGGTACATCCTCAACTCGGGACCGACCTCGGGGGAGACGGCGGGAGAGGACGCTGAGGACTGCGATGTCTCCGCCTACACCATGGGCGTGAAATGGCAGCAGCAGAGCGCAGAGGCTGCCGCCCTGCAGGGACAGACCTACGAGCTGGCCACCAGGCAGCTGGACAGGGCCGTGGCCGCTGCGCCGGAGGACGAGGATCTGGCCGTGATGACCGACCTCGACGAAACGGCCATCGACAACTCGAAGCTGCTGGCCCGCGATATCGCACAGTGCCATGACTTCAGCGGCTGGGACACGTGGGATGACTGGGAGAAGAACGGCGAGCCGAGCAAGATCCCCGGCGCGTTGGAATTCTTCAACCATGCCGATGACCTCGGCGTCGACATCTACTACGTCTCAGACCGAACCGAAGACAACCAGGCGGCCAATGTCGAAGCCCTTGAGAAGCTGGGTCTGCCGCAGGCCGATGCCGAGCACGTCATGCTGCTCGGCCCGCCGAAGGACGAACGCCGTGCGAAGGTCGAATCGGACCACACCCTCATCATGCAGCTCGGCGACACCCTGCACGACTTCGACGGCGCCTTCGCCGACGCCTCGCTCGACGAGCAGCGGAGGCTCGTCGAGGCGAACAGTGAGAAGTTCGGCTCCGAGTGGTTCATCCTGCCCAACCCCACCTACGGTGACTGGGCCGAATCCGAGCTCGACGAATGGGACGCGCCCGTGCGCACCGATGATTGAGACCGGACGTCCGCGAGCCGGATGGCCACGGGCACCGAGTCGAGTGCCCACCGGCTCTGAGACAGACGAATGCCCCGCACCATCCGAGGTGCGGGGCATTCTCGCGCAGACAGGAGAGAGTCACTTCTTCGTTCGATCGACCTTGACGGAGACGACGGGGACATCGGAGTCGAGGATGATGCGCTGAGCTGTCGATCCCATGATCAGCTTGCCCACGGGGGAGCGGCGCCGCGAACCGATGACGATCATGCGAGTGTCCGAGGTCGCCTCGGCCAGCGCCAGGAGCTCTTCGACGGGATCATTGCCGCGGAGGAACTGGAGGATCTCGTGGGAGACCTCGGACGACTGCAGCGTCTCCTTGAGCTCCTCGATGTCCTTGCTGGTGGCCACGCCGCGTTCGTCCGGAGTCTCTCCGATCCCGGCGTTGAGCACAACGACGACATCGTCGAATGCGCGGGCCTGCTCGATGCCGAAATCGACAGCGGCCCGTCCCTCCGGGGAAGGGGAATAACCGACAAGGATGGTCATGATCTCTCCTGATGCGACATTGGACGAAGGTCCCTCAATTTGTAGCACATCCGCCCTTGTCCGAAGGGTGGCAGGCCGGGACTCGGACTGAGAACTTCGCAGTTCTTCGCGGCAGCGAGGCGATGACGCGTGGTGACCTCATCCACCTGGCCCGACCTCGGACTCCCAGCATCGAGATGTTGGAATGAGTTGGAAAATGTTGAATTGTGATTGACTCACGGTGAGCTGGGTCATAGAATCAATGAAACCAACAGATAACCACGTCGGTTATCGCTCGGAACTGTGAGTCGGAGTTCCCCGCCTGCGCTTAAGAGAAAGGGCCGGACGTGTTCGCTGAAGAACGGCAACGACGCATCGCCGAACTGGTCAGCAACGCGGGACGGGTGAACGTCACGGATCTGGCCGTCGACTTCGACATCACCACGGAGACCGTCCGACGCGATCTCGCCGCGCTCGAGAGGGCCGGCGCCCTTCAGCGAGTCCACGGAGGCGCCGTGCCGCGGCGGGCCCACAGCCTGGAGGAGCCGACCTTCGGCGATCGTGAGATCCACAACCTCGCGCAGAAGACGGCCATCGCGCAGGCCGCCCTCAGCCTGCTGGGGGAGACCATGAGCATCTCTCTGGACGGCGGTACGACCTGCGCCGCCCTCGCTCGCGCGATCGCCGAGGAGGCCCACGAACGTCAGGGTGCCGAGCTGCGTCCCCGTCAGCTGCGCGTGGTCACGAACTCCCTGTCCGTGATCGACAGCCTGGCCAACGCACCGGGAATCGAGATCTTCGTTCTGCCCGGACGATTCCGTCCCATCACTCGTGCGATGGTCGGCCCCCAGACGATCTCGGCGATCGACGAACTCCACGTCGATCTCGCGGTCCTGGGCACCAACGGACTGAGCGAGGACGGGTGTTCGACTCCCGATCACGATGAGGCGGCGACGAAGACCGCGTTCGTCCGCAGCGGGCGACGGGTCGCCGTCCTGGCCGATTCGGCGAAGATCGGTGCCGTCTCGCTCGTGAGATTCGCCGCCCTCGAGCGCATCGACCACCTCATCACGGACGCCGCACCCCGTCCGCCCCTGTCGACCCACCTGACGAACGCGGAAGTCGAGGTCCTCGCCCCATGATCCTCACCCTGACAGCGAACCCGAGCCTGGACCGGACCATCGAACTCGGCGGCCCAGTGCTCAGGGGCCAGGTGCAGCGAGCCGTCTGGGCCGGTCAGCAGCCCGGCGGGAAGGGAGTCAACGTCTCCCGCGCCGTCGCCGGCGCCGGTCGGCCGACCCGAGCCGTGCTGCCCGGAGACGGCGATGACCCCGTGCTCACCGGCCTCGACGCAATCGGTCTGGCGCATGACTCGATTCCCACAGGCGCTCCCATCCGCTCCAACATCACCGTCACGGAACCGGACGGCACGACCACCAAGATCAACGAACCCGGAACCGCGCTGACCCCAGCCCGCCAGGCCGAGGTGATCGACCTCGTGGCCGGCCTCGCCGCCGACGCGGACTGGGTGGTTTTGGCCGGCTCGCTGCCGCCGGGCGTCGAGGACGACTTCTACGCCCGGACCATCACCGCCGTCCGGCAGCTGCCGCAGCCGCCGTCGATCGCCGTCGACACCTCGGGTGCACCCTTGGCCGAGGCGCTGAGGCAATCACCCGACCTCATCAAACCGAATGCCGAAGAGCTCGCCGAACTCCTGGCCGCCGCCGGCCTTCTCGAAGAAGCGGGCCTGCTGGACGACACAGACCTGGGACCCGACGCAGACGCGGACATCGGACCCGACGCGGACGCGGACCTCGCGGGCTCGGCCCAGAAGGTCGGCCAGCTGCAGGCGACCCGCCTGAGGACCAGTCAGGTGCGGGACATCGCCGACCGTTTGGAGTCCTCTCCGGAGCTGACCGCACAAGCGACTCGGACTCTGCTGAACTCCGCCGGCGCCCGGCCGCGATCGATTCTGGCCACGCTCGGGGCAGGCGGTGCGGTGCTGGCCGTGCCCGACGGCAGCTGGCACGGACAGCATCCGCCGGTCGAGGTCGTGAGCACAGTGGGGGCCGGCGATTCGACTCTGGCCGGCTACCTGCTCGCCCGCACCGACGGCGACGAACCGCACGTGGCCCTGGCCCGCGCGGTGGCTTACGGAGCAGCCGCCGCCAGTCTGCGCGGCACAGGCCTGCCGACACCGGCAGACGCCCGGCTCGACACCGTGACCGTGACACCGCTGATCGCACCGCAGGCGGAAGCACAGCGACGACAGAACAGCAGACATCTCAACCAACACGAGGGCGCCGCCCCCGAAGCCGAGGAGGCATGATGGCATCGCTCATCACAACAGACCTGGTGGCACTCGACGTGGACCAGGGGACGGAGTCGTCCGCTGTCATCCGCGCCATGGCCACCGCAGTCGCCGAGCAGGGTCGGGCGAGTTCCGCCGATGATCTCGCCGCCGCAGCGATTGCGCGCGAGGAGAAGACGCCGACGGGAGTTCCCGGAGGCATCGCCATCCCGCACGCCCGCTCCGAGGCGGTCACCGAACCCAGCCTGGTGATGGCGCGCCTGACCCCACCGGTCGACTTCGGAGCGAAGGACGGTCCGGCCGATCTCGTGTTCATGATCGCCGCCCCGGAGGGAGCCGGAAAGGAACACCTGGCGCTGCTGTCGAAGCTCGCCCGTTCGCTGGTGAAGAAGGATTTCGTCGCCTCCCTGCGCGCGGCCGAAAACGCCCGGGAAGTCGTCGACCTGGTCGAGACCGCCCTCGGCCTGCGCGAAGACGAGTCCGCGTCCGCTGAGTCCCCACCCGCCGAGTCCGCCGCACCCGCCGCCGAGGCGGCCCCCGGCGGATCGTCGGAGACCGCCGCGACGTCCGACACCACCGGCGCAGACTCCGCCGAAGGTCCCCGCCGGGTCGTCGCCGTCACCGCCTGCCCGACGGGCATCGCCCACACGTACATGGCCGCCGACGCCCTGGTCGCCGCGGGCTCCGAACTCGGCGTCGAGGTCGTCGCCGAGACGCAGGGCTCGAGCGGCACCACCCCGATCGACGCCTTCGTCATCGAGGCCGCCGATGCCGTCGTCTTCGCCTCCGACGTCGACGTCCGCGACAAGGCCCGCTTCGTCGGCAAGCCCTATGTGCAGGTGCCGGTGAAGGCCGGGATCGACGATCCTCAGGGACTCATCCGCAAGTCCCTCGCCGAGGCGGCCGATCCCAACGGCCACCGAGTCACCGCCGGCCGCTCCGACGAGGAGGAGGCCTCCGGAACCGGAAGCGGGGCACGGGAGAGCGCAGGCGCGCACCTCAAGCGCGTGCTGCTGACCGGGGTCAGCTATATGATCCCCTTCGTCGCCGGCGGCGGCCTGCTCATGGCCCTGGGGTTCCTCCTCGGCGGATTCGACATCTCCGACTACTCGGAGGACATCGTCCTGGGCAACTCCCTGTGGAACCTGCCCACCGAATACGGTGATCTGGCCCTCGGGCCGGTGGGAGCCTACCTCGGAGCGGTGGCCTTCCAGATCGGCAACCTGTCGATGGGCTTCCTCGTCGCCTCCTTGGCCGGCTACATCGCCTTCGGCATCGCCGATCGGCCGGGCATCGCCCCCGGATTCACCGTCGGAGCCGTCGCCGTGCTCATGGGCGCCGGATTCATCGGCGGCATCATCGGCGGACTCCTCGCCGGCTACGTCGCCCTGTGGATCGGTTCCCTCAACGCGCCGAGGTGGCTGCGCGGACTCATGCCGGTGGTGATCATTCCGCTCGTCGCCTCGCTCGTGTCGTCGGGGCTGATGTTCATGGTCCTCGGCGGACCGATCAGCGCCCTGACCGAGGGACTCAACAACTGGCTGAGCTCGATGACCGGGGCCACCGCGATCGTCCTCGGGCTCATCCTCGGTGTCATGATGGCCGTCGACCTCGGCGGGCCGGTCAACAAGGTCGCCTACTCGTTCGCAGTGGCCGGACTGGCCACCGGCTCGGTGGACAACCCCGCGCCGTGGGAGATCATGGCCACGGTCATGGCCGCCGGAATGGTTCCGCCCCTTGCCATGGCTCTGGCGACGGCTCTGCGCCCGCGCGTCTTCTCCCAGGCGGAGAAGGAGAACGGAAAGGCCGCCTGGCTGCTCGGCGCAGCGTTCATCTCCGAGGGAGCGATTCCCTTCGCAGCCTCCGACCCGCTGCGGGTCATTCCCGCCTCCGTCGTCGGCGCCGGTGTGACCGGCGGGATGACGATGGGGCTGTCGGTGACCAGCCAGGCCCCTCACGGCGGCGTGTTCGTCTTCTTCGCCATCGACAGCTTCCTGTTCTTCCTGCTCGCGATCGCCGTCGGCACGGTCATCAGCGCCCTCCTGGTGCTGGTGCTCAAGATCTTCGTCCGCAAGGGCGGATCCGCCGGGCTCGACGGACAGACGCAGGCTCCGGCGGAGACCTCGGCAGCGACGGCGCCGGCCGCCGATCAGGGCGAGTCGGCGGGCTCGAACGCCGACGCCTCGATACGGTGAACACACCATGACGAACGAAGGAGTGAAGATGTCGGCAGAATTCTCAGGCATCGGAGTGGTCCCCGGCCGCGTCGTGGCCCCGGCGAGGGTCATGCCGCCGCCGGTCACCGCACCCGTCGAACAGCCCGCACCGCAGGACCCGGAGGCCGAAGCGACCCGCATCCGCGAAGCCTCGGCAGCCGTGCACGCCGAACTGCTCGAACGGGCCGAGACCGTCACCGGCGATGCCCATGACGTGCTCAAGGCCACGGCCCTCATGGCCAAGGACCCCACGCTCATCAAGACCGCGATCAAACGGCTGACCGACACCGACGCCGAGACCGCGGTGTGGACGGTCGCCGAGGACACGGCCGCGCAGCTGGAGGCCCTCGGCGGATACATGGCCGAAAGGGCCGCCGATGTCCTCGATGTGCGGGCCCGCCTCGTCGCCCGACTGCGCGGGGCGCCGGCACCCGGCATCCCGCACTCGGAGGAGCCCTTCGTCCTCATCGCCGACGACCTCGCCCCCGCCGACACCGCGACCTTGGACCCCGAGTCCGTCGTCGCCCTGGTCTGCGCGGCCGGCGGCCCCCAGAGCCACACCGCGATCCTCGCCCGGTCCCTGGGCATCCCGGCCATCGTCGCCGCCGCCGGTGTCCTCGACGTCGCCGACCACACCCCCGTCTTCGTCGACGGCGGCACCGGAGTGCTTCGGACCGAACCGGGCACGGACGAGGCCGACCTCGTCGCGGTCTGGCAGGACGCCGCCGCACGGCTGCACACCTATTCGGGTCCCTGCCTGCTCGGCGACGGGACGCGGATCCCCCTGCGGGCCAATGTCGGTGACGGCGATCAGGCACGGGCGGCGGCCGAAGCCGGGGCCGAAGGCGTGGGCCTGCTGCGCACGGAGTTCTGCTTCCTGGATCGGGACACCGAGCCCAGCGTGGACGAACAGACGGACGCGTATGCGCAGGTCTTCGCCGCGTTCGACGATCACAAGGTCGTCGTGCGCACCCTCGACGCCGGGGCCGACAAACCGCTTCCCTTCCTCACCGACACTCAGGAACCGAATCCCGCCCTGGGCGTGCGAGGATTCCGCACCAGCCGCAGAGCCGTCGGGGTCCTCGAACGCCAGCTCGAGGCGATCGCCCGAGCCGCGGAGCAGACATCGATCGACGTCCATGTCATGGCCCC
Organism: Brevibacterium sp. SMBL_HHYL_HB1; assembly: GCF_018208375.1. Classification (NCBI taxonomy): domain Bacteria; kingdom Bacillati; phylum Actinomycetota; class Actinomycetes; order Micrococcales; family Brevibacteriaceae; genus Brevibacterium; species Brevibacterium sp. SMBL_HHYL_HB1. The sequence goes on from NZ_CP062936.1 coordinate 684,279, forward strand.
GATGATCTCCACCGCCGAGGAGGCCGAACAGTTCGCCGGTCTCGCTTCCGCGGCCGGGCTGCCGGTCTCAGGGGTCATGGTCGAGGTCCCGTCGGCGGCGCTGAGGGCCGAATCGATCCTCAGCGAGGTCGAGTTCGCCTCCATCGGCACCAACGATCTGACCCAGTACGTCATGGCCTCGGATCGGATGCTCGGCGGTCTCGCCGAACTCAGCGACCCCTGGCAGCCTGCGGTCCTGGAACTCATCGGCATGGCCGCCGCCCAAGGCCAGGCATTGAAGAAGTCCGTCGGAGTCTGCGGGGAGGCCGCGGCGGATCCTGCCCTGGCCGTCGTGCTCGTCGGCCTCGGCGTGACCAGCCTGTCCATGGCTGCCCGCGCGCTGCCGGCCGTGGCCGAGGTGCTGCGCACCGTCACGCTGGATCAGGCGCAGCAGACGGCCAAGCTCACTCTGGGGGCGAGAACGGCCCAGGAGGCCAAGACCACGGTCCGGGGGCGGCTGCCGGTGCTCGACGAACTCGGACTGTGATCCGGACGAGGTGGCAGGAACGTACCCGAATTGCCCGGCCGCCGGCACCGTCGAGTGACCGCTGAGTTCGACCACACGATAATTGTCAGGCAGCGACTGAACAGAAGCAGCGACCGGCGGAACAGGGTCGGCGCGAACAGGAAGGACAGACACATGGCAGAGATCACCGCGACGGTCGGAAGCACCGTGGGACTGCATGCGCGGCCGGCGGCACTGCTGGCCGAGGCCGCCGGCGAGTACGACTTCGAGATCACGATCGCCGGCGAAGGCGAGCTCGCCGAGGACGCCCTCGACGCCTCGAGCGTGCTCTCGCTCATGGGACTCGGCGCGGAATACGGCCACACTGTGGTCCTGCGCGCGGAAGGTGACGGAGCCGAAGAGGCCCTGGCCGCTCTCAAAGACCTCATCGAAACCGATCACGACGCCGAGTAGTCAGCCGAGGGCAGACGAAGAGGCAGCCGACCGCAGGATCGGTCTAGACTGATCGGATGTCCGCCTCTCTGCTGCCCGAAGACTTTGCCGCCGCTGACAGCTGCCGGGAGCTGCTGGCGGATTTCCCACAGTTCCGCGAGGTCCCGGGGCTGCCGCAGGCGCGCATGCTCGTCGAATACATCATCGGCCGTCGCCGGGGCGAACTCGACGTATCCGGCCGTGACGCCGCCGGCACCTTCATCGACGCCGCAGCGCTCGCCGAGGTTCCGCACCGGATCATCGTCATCGACGATGCCCGGGGGATCCAGACCGCGCTGCTCGGCCGCCTCGCCGAGGTGGTCGTCCACCACGACCGCATCGACGAGTCCCGCGCCGCGGCTCACGTCGCTGACGCCGGCGAGCTGTCCACGCTGGCAGAACTGAGCACCGGCGACGGAGCCACCGCCGGCGAGACCTGGGCGATCATCAACGCCCCGAAGACCACGAGTGCCCTTGCCGAGACCGTTGCCGGCCTCCAGCCGTATGTGTCCGCGATCATCGTCATCGGCCGCAGCGCCGCGATGAGCCGCGCGGTGAACAAGGAGCTCGCCCGCGGATTCGGTCGTGTCGACGTCTCACCCGGAGTCGGCAAACACCGGATGATCATCGCCACCAGGCCCCTGTCCGCCCCGAGCCTGTCGGTCTTTCCCAAGCACGGCACCATCGCCCACCCCGGTGTCGGAGAACTCGAGGTCAGAGCCTACGGTGCCTGTTTCTCCGGAGTCAGGAGCGACGAGGGCTCGACTCTGCTCCTCGACGCCGTGATTGAGGCGTCGCCCGCGGCGGAGTCCGTCTTCGACCTCGGCTGCGGCAACGGATGGCTGCTGACCGCGGTCACTCGCGTCACGGGGGCGCCGCGGGCGGTCGGAGTGGACGTGTCGAAGGCGGCGGTCGCCTCGGCGAGGGCGACGGTCGAGGCGAACGGGATCGACGCCGACATCGTGACAGGCGACGCCGCGGACCCGGACGACCCTGGCGTCGCGCAGCTGGGCTCCTTCGACCTCATCGTCCTCAACCCGCCCTTCCACCAGGGCACGGCGATCGAGACCGACACCGCCTCGGCGATGATGACCGCGGCGGCGGGGCACCTGGCACCCGACGGGGTCGTGATCACCGTGTTCAACACTCATCTGCGCTACCGCGACCGGCTCGAGGCCATCATCGGTCACAGCGAGCAGCTGGCACGGAACAAGAAGTTCACCGTCGTCGCCAGCCGCGGACGGTCCGCCACGTCGTCACCTGGTCCCAGACGACGATGATCCAGATCGCGATGACCGTGATGATCTGCTGGACATTCGCGTTCGCTGCGCTCGTGAGTTCGGGGTGGAGGACGGGCTGGGTGAGCAGGGCGATGGTGAGGAAGACGGCCATGGCGACATCGATGACCATGCCGGTGACGAGGAGTCCGACCGCTGCCGAGGAGCGGGCCAGTTTGACGATCTCGATCGCCGCCATGAGTGCGAGGAAGGCCCAGTAGCCGAGCAGCCATGGTGTCCCCAGGTCGGGATTGATGAATGTCTCGCCGTCATTGAGATGGCCGACGTGGACCAGCGAGGTGGGGACGAGCGGGATCGCGGCCAGAAGAGTGATGAAGATCAGGTTGAGGACCGCCTCGGCGCGGGCCTGGGCGCCCTTGGTGTCCTTGGGGCGAAGGTCATCGACGCTCCAGGCTCGCGGCCGCGGTCCGGACATCTGCTGTGTGGTGCCACCGTCGAGACCGCGCTCGCCGAGGCTGATGAGGATCGTGATGACAGCGAACGCGATCAGCAGTGCCGTGACGGTGCTGCCGATGGTCTGACCCAGCAGCGCGCCGAGGCGGATCTGCGACGTCGTGGCGATGTGCACGATGACGTTGGTGAGCACGGACAGCACGGCGACGGTCGGAAGCACCCACCGCAGCGACCAGATGTAGAGCGGGTAGAACGCGGGGCCGATGAGGTGCTGTGGTGAGTTCGTGTACTCGCGTGAGAGCCGGATCGGATCGCCGAGCTCCTCGAGCACCTGCCGTTCGGCAGCCGCGCTCTGCTCTTCGGCAGGATGGTCGAACTCGCCGAGGCGGTCCTCAACCATGTCATTGATCGTCGCCCTGATCTCTGCGGCGATGTCGGCACGCGAGTTCTCGGGCAGATGACCGATGACATTGTCGACGTAGGTTTCGGTGAGCGCACTCATGGTGTGCCGTCCTTCCAGAGTTTCGTGATGCTGGAGTCGAGTTCGAGCCACTGGGAGTGGAGCGCGGCGGCGACTTCGGCGCCGCTGGCAGTGACCGTGTAGTACTTGCGGGGGCGAGCCTGCTCGGTGTTCCACACGGCTGAGAGCAGGCCCTGTTTCTCCAGCCGCCGCAGAAGCGGATAGAGAGTGTTCGCCTCGGTGGGAATGCCCGCCTCGGTCAGCGTCGTCAGCAGTGAGTAGCCGTACTGCGGACGGCGACAGGCGACGAGGCTGGCGAAGACCACTGTGCCGCGGCGCAGCTCCTGCTCGTGGGTGGCCAGTGCCTTCTGCGCATCCTCATCCATGCGTGACACTATAGTGTGTGACGCACACTATTACAAGATGCGGGGTATGCCGTAGTCAGAGATGCGCCGTTCCTCGCCTTCAGCGCAGGCCGTGGCGTCGGAGCCTGGCCGGGCCGGATACTGTGCCGGTGGAGTCGTTCACTCGGTGAGGTCGAGCATCGGCGTCGGACGACGGAAGCCGCGGGTGACGAAGGCGAGGTAGCCGATGCCGACCACCAGCCAGATCGCCCCGATGAGCAGCGTCCGCGGTGACAGGCTCGTCCACAGCCACAGGGTGAGGCAGAAGCCGATGCCCGGCAGGACGAGGGAGCTGAGCATCGCATGCCCACCTCGGTGCTTCTCGTCGATGACGAAGTGCTTGATGACCGAGAGGTTGACCGCCGAGAACGCGATGAGCGCACCGAAGCTGACCATCTCGGAGATGAAGGTGAGGTCGACGGCCAGTGCCAGCAGCGAGGCCACAGCGACGGCCAGCGTGGCGAGGACCGGGGTGTGGAAACGCGGCGAGAGCCGCCCGAAGAAGCCCTTCGGCAGCACGCCGTCACGGCCCATGGCGAAGAGGATGCGCGAGACCGACGCCTGCGAGGTCAGGGCCGAACCGCAGGCGCCTGCGACATAGGCGGCGGTGAAGAAGATCGTGAGGAACTCTCCGCCCGCGGCGCCCATGACGTCCAGGGCACCGGAGTCGACATCGGTGAAGTCATTCGACGGATAGACCAGCTGTGCGAGATAGGACAGCACGATGTAGATGCCGCCGCCGGTGATCGTGGCGATGATGATCGCGCGCGGCACGGTCCGCTTCGGCTCCTTGGCCTCCTCGGACAGTGTCGAGACCGCGTCGAAGCCGAGGAAGGACAGGCACAGGATCGCCGCACCGGCCATGACGCTGTCGAACCCCGGCGCGGTGCCGTCGCCGGTGAATGGGGCTGCGAGATCGACCGTGCCCGTCCCGGACAGCGACGAGATTCCCAGTGCCGCGAAAGCGAGGATGAAGATCGCCTGCGCCGCGATGATCGCGATGTTCGCCCGGGCCACGGATACGATGCCGATGATGTTGAGGACGGTGACGAGGGCGATCGCCGCGACCACGAACACCCATGCCGGGATCATCGGGAAAGCGGCCGAGAGATAGATGCCGATGACGAGGTAGTTGATCATCGGCAGGAACAGGTAGTCGAGCAGTAGCGCCCAGCCGGCGACGAACCCGATGCCGGCGCCGAAGCTCTTCTGTGTATATGTGTACGCAGAGCCGGCGAACGGCATCGCCGCGGCCATCCTCGCATATGACCGAGCGGTGAAGGCCATGGCCAGGAGCGTGATCACGTACGCCAGGGGCACTCTTCCGCCCGTGACCTGAGTGACGATGCCGTAGGTCGTGAAGACCGTCAGCGGCACCATGTAGACGAGGCCGAAGAAGACGAGGGAGGGGACGCCGAGTGCGCGTCGCAGCTCGCCCGCGCCCGGTCGTCGGGTGCTGTTCGAAGATGACATGGGGGTCTCCGTCTCAGTTCGTCGGATGTTCAGCTCGCGAGGCAGCTCATTCGCATGAGTGAATCGCAACGCCGCTGAGGTAGGTGCTGCGCACGGGTGTGCGAGCGAGTTCCTGCGGTGTCAGAGCCCTGGGATCGGCATCGAAGCGGATCAGATCGGCGCTCGCGCCGATGCGGATCTCACCCCAGGGCGCGGGGCTCAGGTCGGCGAAGCCCTGAACGGCCACGGCGCGGGAATAGGCGTCGAGGGCCCGCTCGATATCGACGATCTCTTCCGGGACCCACCCGTCGTCAGGCTCCCCGGCCTCGTTCTGTCGGCTCGTGCCGATCGCCAGCCCTTCGACCGGGGTGCCCGAGGTGCAGGGCCAGTCCGAACCGAAGGACAGCTGTCCGCCGGAGTCGATGATGCTGGCCATCCGATACTGATTCGCGGCCCGTTCTTCGCCGAGGCGGGGGACCGTGAGCACGGTCATGAGTTCGTCGAGCTGAGCCCACAGGGGCTGCATGTTCGCGATGATGCCGAGTTCGGCGAAGCGGTCGAGGTCCTCGGCGGCGACGAGCTGAGCGTGCGCGATGACGGGGCGACGGTCCCAAGCGGCATTGGTCGCAATGGTCGATTCGATGGCGTCGAGTGCCTGTTTGACCGCGGCGTCGCCGATGGCGTGGATGTGGACCTGGAAACCGGCGGCGTCGACGGCGCGAACCGCCTCGGCCAGGGTGTCGCCTTCCCAGACGCGCAGGCCGTGGTTGTGCAGCGAGGAGCAGTAGGGTTCGAGCAGCGCGCCGGTCTCGTTCTCGACGACTCCGTCGGCGAAGAACTTCACGGTGTGCGCGCTCAGCAGCGGGTCGCCCTGCTCGGTGACCCGTCGCCGCGCTTCGATCATCTCCGGCAGCTGTTCGGCGAAGTGCCGGGGGTCCGCGTAGAGCGCGAGATTGAAGCGGATCGACAGGCGCTGTGCCGCAGAGGCGGACAAGTAGGTGTCGACGTCGGCGGGTTCGACCCAGGCGTCCTGGACCCAGGTGACTCCGCGCCTGCGGTAATAGTCGGCGGCGCGTTCGAGCGCCCGCAGGCGAACGGATTCTTCCTGGGGTGGGCGAACGGCGTCGATGAGATCGACCGCTCCCCATTCGCGCAGAGTGCCCAGAGGTGAGCCGTCCTCCCGACGGGGGATCTCGCCGATCTCGGGTTCGGGGGTCTCAGCTGTGATGCCGGCGAGTTCGAGAGCGCGGGAATTGCACCAGACGGTGTGATAATCCCAGGCCCGCAGCACCACGGGGCGGTCGGAGACGGCCTCGTCCAGCCAGCGGGCGTCGAAGAGTCCACCGGCGACGAGACTGCCGTCATAGGAGGCTCCGGTGATCCACTTCTCGTCAGGGTGGGCTGCGGCGTAGCGGCGGACCTCGGCGACGATCTCGTCGACGCTCGAGCACGCGCGCACCTGCGGGCCTTCAGCTTCCATCCCGCCGAAGATCGGATGGGCATGACCGTCTCCGAAGGACGGCATGAGGAAGCCGCCGTCGAGGTCGACGTGCTCGATCGAGTCCTGATCCGACGACAGAGTCTCCAGGTGACGGTCCACCTCGTCGGTGCCGATCGCGGCGATGACACCCTGTCTGACGAGGAGGGATTCGGCGGGTTCGGCCTCTGCCCCGAGCCAGATGGTGCCGTTGTGGAAAAGTGTCGTCGTCACGTCGATTCGCTCCTCGCTTCCTTGCAGATTCGGCTGGTCGGCCACTTGCACGAACAGTGTTCGTATATGTGACTGAGAACACGATACACTCCGAATGGAATCAGTGGAAGGGAGAAGCGGAAACGGTATGAGGCTCAATCGCGAACGGCTCGTCGACGCCGCCATCGACCTCGTCGGTGACGAGGGGGCCGAAGCTCTGTCCATGCGGACGCTGGCCGCGCGAGTCGATCGGCAGGTGTCCTCGCTGTACAACCACGTATCGGGCAGGGCCGAGCTGATCGAGCACATGCGCGCTCGCATCGTCGCGAAGATCGATGTCGGCCGGTTCGCGCAGGCGCGCTCATCGGCACATGAGGTCCCGTGGGACGAGGCGCTGGAGTCCTGGGCCAGATCGTATCTGCGAGCGTTCGCCGCTCATCCGGCTCTCATTCGGTTGCTCGCCACGACATCGATCCGCGATGTGTCGACCTATGAGATGTATGACGCCGTGGTCTCGGGCCTGCGCCGGGGCGGGTGGCCCGAGTCGCAGACAGTGGCGGTCATGCGCACCGTCGAAGCGCATGTGCTCGGATCCGCACTCGACATCATCGCCCCCGATGACCTCTTGACGAGGGACTCCGCCGACGAGCGACTCTCGGCCGTGCACGCCGCGCTCGATCCTCGCTACGCCGCGAGTTCATCGGCTGAGGCGGCCTTCGAGCTCGGGCTGAGTGCGATCATCGAGGGTCTGCGCGCTCAGCTGGAGAAGGCGTCATGACCGACGCGCAGCTCGAGCGGTTCTGGGCAGATGCGCGATCCGCTGTTGCCTCTCTGCCGCCAAGCGCTCGAGGCCGCCTGGCGGCCGGCCGTCGTCTTCATCCGAGGACACCGATCGTGACCAGGACGAACCCGAGCAGCTGCAGCGAGGCCCGCGCGATCTGAAAGACGTCCCAGCGCCGGCGCATGGCGATGAAGCCCGCCGGCGCGGTGTCAGCCGAGATGCGCCCGGTGCGCGCGTTGATCGGAACATTGCCGATGATCGTCACGGTCAGGCCGAGGCCGAGGCTGATGGCTGCGGAGGTCAACCAAGCGCTGGGGTCATTGATCGCGATGATGATGGCCAGTGCGGTCGCAACCGTCATCCCGACCGGCATCACACGGCCGAAGCTGGTCAGCAGCCCTTTCTCCATCGCGAGCTGGGCATCTGTGCTCAGCCGACGGATCACCGGGTGGACCAGGGTGGCTGAACCGAATTCGGCTGAGCCGAAGAATCCGGTGACCAGCACTGCCGCCAATTCGATGGCATCCATGTCATTCCCCTTGAATGGATAGTGAAACTATCTGTAATAGATAGTACAGCTATCTGCTAGTGTCATTCAAGACCACAGCCTTCGGAAGGAGAGGGGCGATGCCGAAATCGGCTGAGGGCTCGAAGATGAGGATGGCGGAACTGTCCCGGCGCTCGGGAATGAGCGTGGCGACCATCAAGTACTACCTGCGCGAAGGCCTCCTGCATCCAGGGCGTCGGACCAGCGTGAATCAGGCTGTCTACGACCACGACCATCTTCAGCGGCTCGGACTCATCCGGGCGCTGACGGCGGTGGCCGGGCTGCCGCTGTCGACGGTTCGCAAGGTGGTCGAAGCGGTCAGCACAAGCGTCACGGACATCGACGCGATGGCCGTGACCCAGGACGCTCTCGTGGGACAGACCTCTGCAGACGCCGCCGATGACCGATCACAGGTCGATCCCAAGCCCGTGCTCGACCGGATCGTAGCGAAGCGGGGCTGGACGTGCGAGCCCACCTCACCGGCATACCGTGCGGCGGAACAGGCGATCGCGCAGGTGGAAGCCGAAGGTCTCACCGAGATCCTGGAACGTCTCGACGAATACGCCGAGGCGGCCGATCGGGTCGGACGCACCGACCTCGCGGCCATCGCCGATGCTGAAAGTATGGATCAGCGGATCCGCGCAGTGGTGCTCGGCAGCGTGCTGCGCCGGCCCCTGTTCGACGCTCTCGTCCTGCTCGCCCAACAGCATTGGGCCCAACGAGAGTCGTGAGGTGCTGCGACGGACAGCCGCAGGAACGGAACAGCCCTTCACCTCGGCCAGGTGAAGGGCTGTTGTCAGCTGTACGCGAGAGGGGACTTGAACCCCTACGTCCGAAGACACTGGAACCTAAATCCAGCGCGTCTACCAATTCCGCCACTCGCGCCAGGCGGGCCTCGGGCCCGGCCGCAACGCCCTCAAGACTAGCAGGGGGCGAACGTGATGCTGAAAATCACGCGGCAGGCGCGGGCGCCGGCCAGGGGCGGTGGCGGATCGGACCGCTGGGCGACGGTCCGGGCCGCTCAGGCCGCGTCGATGCCCAGAGCCTTGCGCACGCGGGCGACGTGGCCGGTGGCCTTGACGTTGTACTGGGCGAGCTCGACCTGGCCTTCGGCGTCGACGACGACCGTCGAGCGGATGACGCCCTGGACGACCTTGCCGTAGTTCTTCTTCTCGCCGAAGGCACCCCATTCTTCCATCATCGTCCTGTCCTCATCGGAGAGCAGATCGAAGTTCAAGCCCTCCTTCTCGATGAACTTCTTCAGCTTCTCCGGCTTGTCCGGGGAGATGCCGAGGACGACGAGTCCGGCCGCCTTCAGTGCCGAGAGCGAGTCCCGGAAGTCGCAGGCCTCGGTCGTGCAGCCCGGTGTCATGGCCGCGGGGTAGAAGTAGACGACGACGCGCTGGCCCTTGAAATCGCTGAGGCTGACCGAATTCCCGTCCTGGTTGACGAGTGTGAAGTCCGGGGCGGTGTCGCCGACTGACAGACGTGGCATGAGTGCTCCTCCTGATGTGGGCAGTTTTTCGGGGCATGGCGTGGGCGCGCTGAGACGGCGAGCCCGTGTCGAACCGACGCCGTCCACCACTCTATTCGGAGTCCGGGCCCGTTCCCAATGCGCCCGATTCAGGCACAGCCCGAACCGCGCCGAGGCGGCCCGAACCGCGTCACTCGACCCGGGCGATCGCCTCACCGACGACCACCGCATCGCCGACGACCGCGACCCGACGGAACGTCCCGGCCACCGGTGCCTCGACCCGCGTCTCCATCTTCATCGCAGAGACCACCGCCACTTCATCGCCGGCCTCGACCTCGGCGCCGTCGTCGACGAGGTAGTCGACGAGGCTGCCGGGCACCGGCGTGGTCACCGCCCCAGCATCTTCGCCGCCGTCTGCGCTCTCTCGTCCTTCCCCGCTCGCCGAGGCCGCCGCACCGGATGCACCCGCACCGGCCGCGGCGCCGAGGGCGGTCAGCAGCCGCGCGGGCAGACCGATGGTGGTCAGCTTCCCGTCGAGTTCGATGGGCAGGCGCTGCAGTTCCTCCTCGGCGATGGGGGCCGGTCGCTTCTGCTCCTCGAGGCGCGGGAGCAGTTCGGTTTCGATCCACTGCGTGTGAATGCCCTCCACGTCGTCGGCACCGAGCCCGGTGAAAGCCTCATCGGACAGGATCTCCAACGAACACGGCAGCACCGTGGCCGGTCCCTCGACGTGCAGCTCCTTGGCCGCAGCGACCGTGCGGGCGATCGCCGTCTGCCGGTCGGGGCCGGAGACGATGAGCTTGGCGAAGAGCGAATCGAAGGCCGGCTGCACGGTGTCCCCGGCCCGGACGCCGGAATCCCAGCGGACTCCGGGGCCGCCGGGGACGTCGAGGACATCGAGGCGCCCCGGGGTGGGCAGGAAGCCGCGTCCGGGATCCTCGGCGTTGATCCGCAGCTCGATCGCATGACCGGCCGGCTGCGGGGTCGAGTCGAGGGACAGCCCCTGGCCGAAGGCGATGGCCAACTGCTCGGCGACGAGATCGACTCCGGAGGTCGCCTCGGTGACGGGGTGTTCGACCTGGAGTCGGGTGTTGACCTCGAGGAAGGTCATGGTCCCGTCGGCGGCCAGCAGGAATTCGACGGTACCGGCGCCCCGGTAGTCCACCTCGGCGCAGATGGCCTCGGCCGAACGGTGGAGACGCTCCCGCTGCTCGGCCGACAGCCCCGGCGCGGGGGCCTCTTCGATGAGCTTCTGGTTGCGGCGCTGGGCCGAGCAGTCGCGATCGCCGACGGCCACGACGCGCCCCTGCCCGTCGCCGACGATCTGGACCTCGACGTGGCGAGGCCGCTCCAAGTACTTCTCGACGAAGCATTCGGACCGGCCGAAGGCCTCGGTCGCCTCACGGGTGGCCGCATCGAAGGCGGAGGCGACCTCGGTCAGTTCGTGGACGATCCTCATCCCGCGCCCGCCACCGCCGTGGGCGGCCTTGATGATGATCGGCAGCCCCGCCTCGGCGGCGAAGGACTCGGCCTCGCCGGCGTCGGCCAACGGTCGGTCGATGCCCGGAGCCAGGGGAGCCCCGACCTTCTGCGCCAGCTGCCGGGCGGTGACTTTGTCGCCGAGTGCCGTGATGGTCTCGGCGGTCGGTCCGATCCAGATCAGCCCCGCGTCCTCGACGGCGGCCGCGAAGTCGGCGTTCTCCGACAGGAAGCCGTAGCCGGGGTGGACGGCGTCGGCCCCCGAGGCGCGTGCCGCGGCCAGGAGCGCGTCGATGCTGAGGTAGGTCTCGCCCGCGGTGGTTCCGGGCACGGCGAAGGCGGCATCGGCGAGCTGCACGTGCAGGGCATCGGCGTCCTGATCGGCGTAGACGGCCACCGAGGTGTGCCCGGTCTGGGCGCAGGCGCGGATGATGCGGACGGCGATCTCGCCGCGATTGGCGATGAGGATTGTCGACATGTCTCAGCTTTCGTTCTGGCGATTCGTGGTCGAGCGCGACCCGGTGGTGAACCGCAGCCTGACCCCAGGGGGCAGCTGCGCGGCGAAGTCGACGTCGTCGACGCTGGCGATGATCGGGTAGCCGCCGGTGAGCGGGTGGTCGGGGCCGAACAGCACCGGTTGCCCGTTCGGCGGGACCTGCAGGGCTCCGGTGACCGCGCCCTCACTGGGCAGCTCCCCGGTGCGGGCGCGTTCGAGCGCGACCTGCCCCGACAGGCGCAGACCGACCCGATCGGACTCGTGGGTGACCGTCCACTCCTGGCTCAGCAGGGTCTCGATCCCGGCCGAGGTGAACCAGTCCTCGCGGGGACCCAGCGTCACCGTCATCGTCACGGTCTGTCCGGGGCGCGGAAGCGCGCACTCGGATCTCGGATGCGGGTCGACCAGGTGGGGTGCGGTCCTCGGATCGTGCAGGCTCAGGCGGCTGCCCCGGTCCAGGGCGGCCGGGCCGAGTCCGGCCAGTGTGTCGGTCGAGGCGCTGCCCAGGGCCGTGTCGACGTCGATGCCGCCGCGCAGGGCCAGATATCGGCGGGCGCCCTGATCGGTGCCGCCGAGTTCGAGTTCGTCTCCGTCGGCGATCGCGAAGGCCTCGCCGAGGCGGGGCCGATGGATCGTCCCGTCGGCCCCGGTCACGGTGATCGATCCTGCGGCTCCCGTGACCGCGGCCACGCCGTCACCGATCACGCGCAGCACGGCGCCGCCGCCGAAGCTTTCGAGCCCGGCCGCGGATTCTGCATTGCCGACCAGCCGATTGCCCCTTCGCAGCGCCGTGCGATCGGCGGCACCGGCACCGGAGACGCCCATCGAGTTGAACCCGGGCCGACCGAGGTCCTCGATTAGCAGCTGCAGGCCGGGTCGGACGACTTCGACAGCATGCCCCGCAGCGCTCGTCGCGTTGCCCGGCGCGTTCTCCGCGTCTCCCGCTGCCGCAGACGACCCCGCCTCCACCGCCTCAGACGAGCGCGCCTCCACCGCCTCAGACGAGCGCGCCTCCACCGCCGCGGACGACGCCGAAGCCGACGCATCGTCTGCGCCCGCGCCGGCGCCGAGGTCGACGGATCCGCGTTCGGCCTCGACGAACCGCACGATCGTGCCGGGCACGAACAGGGCCGGCGGCTGCCGGTCGAGATCCCACAGTCTCGCCTCCGTGCGCCCGATGAGCTGCCAGCCGCCGGGGGAGGACCGGGGGTAGACGCCGGTGAATTCCCCGGCCAGGGCGACCGCGCCGATGGGCACACGGGTGCGCGGTGACGACCGCCGAGGCACGTCGAAGAGCTCATCGTCACCGGCGAGGTAGCCGAAGCCGGGGGCGAACCCGGCGAACGCGACCTGCCAGGTCGCGGCCTGATGGCGGGCGATCACCTCGGCGGGGGAGACGGAGAGGAGTTCGGCCACCTCGGCGAGGTCCTCGCCGTCGTAGCGGACATCGATGGTGACCTCCCTGGCCTCACCGGTCGAGGAATCGGTCCTCTCGAGCCCGCGGATGGCCTCCTCGAGCGCTTCGGCCCCGGTGCGGCGCGGGTCGAAGCTGATGAGCACAGTGCGGGCAGCGGGGACGAGTTCGACGACGCCGGGCAGACCGGCTGCCTCGAGGCTGCGGTGCAGCGCCATCGTCGCGGTCAGGTCCTCGCATTCGACGAGGAGGTGGCGGCGGGAGGCGGTGTGGAAAGTCAGCGGGGAAGCGGTCATCGGCGATAGGTGTCTTCCGGTTCGTCGGTGATGAACATGCGGCCGGGCGAGTGGGTGATCGCGAACGGCACGGCAGAGTCCCGGATGGCCGCCTGCGGGGTGACTCCGCAGGCCCAGAACACGGGGATGTCGCCTGCGGCGATGACCGGCGGATCGCCGAAGTCCGGGGAGTCGAGGTCGTCGATGCCGATCCGGCCGGGTTCGCCGATGTGGACCGGGGCGCCGTGGACGGCGGGGAAGCGGTCGGTGATGCGCACCGCCTCGGCGACCTGGGCGGCGGGAATGGGACGCATGGACACGACCATATCCCCTCCGATGCGCCCGGCCGGGGCACACGCGGTCGAGGTGCGATACATCGGCACATTGCGCCCGGCCTCCTGGTGGCGGATCGGGATGCCGGCCTCGCTCAGGCCCGATTCGAAGGTGAAGGAGCAGCCGATGAGGAAGGACACGAGGTCGGGATGGCGGTCCCAGACCTCGGTGACGTCGGTGACCTCATTGCTGAGGCGCCCGTCCTGCCAGATGCGGTAGCCGGGCAGATCGGTGCGCAGGTCGCTGCCGGGCGCCAGAGCCGATTCGACCTGCCCGGGTTCGACGACGTCGATGACCGGGCACGGTTTCGGGTTGCGCTGAGCGAACAGGAGCACGTCGAAGGCCCAGTCGGCGGGCACGCAGATGAGGTTCGCCTGGACCAGGCCCGCAGCCATCCCCGAGGTGGGGCCCGAGAACCCGCGCCGGATCCGCAGCCGTGCCTGCGCACCGGCCGAGAGCCCGGCGGCCGGTGGCCCGGTCGCCGAGGTCGCGTTCATCGCCCGGCCCCGGCGAAGGCCGAGACGGCGACACCCTCGGACTCGAGGAGGGCGCGGGCCGCGCGTGCCATGTCGATCGAGCCCTGCGAGTCGCCGTGGAAGCAGATCGACTGCGCGTCGACGTCGATGAGGCTGCCGTCGATCGCCTCGACCTGACCGGTCGTGACGAGGCGCAGCACCCGTGCGGCCACGGCGTCCGGGTCACTGAGGACCGCGTTCGGCTCCGACCGGGAGACCAGGGAGCCGTCGGGATTGTAGGCGCGGTCGGCGAAGGCCTCGGCGGCCACATTCAGCCCCGCCTCGGCGGCGATGCGGTTGGCGACGCTGCCGGCCAGACCGAGGAAGACGAGCGAGTCGTCGATGGCTCTGACGGCGTCGACGACGACCTTCGCCTGCGCCTCATCGCGGACGATCGCATTGTAGAGACCGCCGTGGGGCTTGACGTAGGCGACTTCGCCGCCGACGCCCGTGGTCAGTCCGATCAGCGCCCCGATCTGGTATTCGACCTGGGCCTGCAGGGTCGCTGCCGGAACGTCGAGGGCGCGCCGGCCGAAGCCCTCGTAGTCGTCGTATCCCGGGTGGGCGCCGATGACGACACCGCCCTTGACGGCGGCATCGACGGTGGCGTGGATGCCCTCGGGGTTGCCGGCATGGAACCCGCAGGAGACGTTGGCGCTGGTGACCAGGCCGAGCATGGCCGCATCGTCGCTGACGACACGGTCAGGGACGTTCTCTCCGAGGTCCGAGTTGAGGTCGATTCTGGTTTCGCTGTTGGTCGACATTGTCACCCTCCGATTCCGATCATTGCGAAGATGGGGCCGATGGACTGCACGGCTGTGTACCACGTGACCAGTGTTGCCGCGGTGCCGATGATGAGCAACCACTTCGGATAGGAATCCGTGCGCAGCAGCTGCGGTCGGAACCAGCCGATGTACATGAAGATCGTCAGGCCGATGGGCAGGATGAGCCCGTTGAAGCCGCCGACGAAGACGAGCAGCGTCGCCGGTGCGGTGCCCACGGCGAGGTAGACGATGAGGGAGACGACGATGAAGGCCACCGTCGCCAGCTGCAGCGGCCAGCCGCCGTCGAGCCGTCGGGAGAAGGCGGAGAGGAACGTCGCCGAGGTATAGGCGGCGCCGATGACCGAACTCAGTGCCGCGGCCCAGAAGATCGCCCCGAAGATGCGCATCCCGGCGTCGCCGAGCACAGCTGCGAAGGCCTGTCCGGCGGGGTTCGCGACGGTCGATTCGAGGTCGATGGCGACGCCGGAGGCGACGACGCCGAGGATGGCCAGGAACAGCACATAGCGCATGATCCCGGTGACGAGGATGCCCGAGAGCGCCGCGCGCATGACCGAGCCGGCATTGTCAGGACCCGTCTTGCCCGAGTCGAGGTAGCGGTGGGCGCCCGAGTAGGTGATGTAGCCGCCGACGGTGCCGCCGACGATGGTGGTCACGGTCGCGAAGTTGATGGTGTCGGGAACGAAGCTCTGCTTGATGGCCTCACCGACGGGCGGGCTGGAGACGATCGCGACGATGCAGGTGAGGACGATCATTCCGATGCCGAGGATGAGTACGACGGCGTCGACGACCTTGCCTGCGCGTTTGAATAGGAAGATGCCGATGGCCAGGACGCCGGTGACCAGGCCGCCGAGCTTCGGGTCGATGCCCAGCAGGGCGTTGAGGCCGAGCCCGCCGCCGGCGATGTTGCCGATGTTGAAGGCCAGACCGCCGATGACGATGAGGATCGACAGGATGATGCCCGTGCCGGGGATCGCGGCGGAGGCCAGCTGCGCGGCCCGTTTGCCCGAGGAGGTGATCATGCGCCAGATATTGAGCTGGATGGCGATGTCGATGAGGATCGACGCGAGGATCGCGAAGGCGAAGGCCGCTCCCATCTGCGCGGTGAACGTGGCCGTCTGCGTGATGAAGCCGGGGCCGATCGCCGAGGTGGCCATGAGGAAGATGGCCCCGACGATGGCGCTGCGGCTGATCTTCGCGACGAGTTCGGTCCGGGGCGCGAGCGATCCGTCCGAGGCTGATTCCGACTGGTGGTCCGGTGTGGGTGAGTCCGGTGCGTGTGGCATGGAAGTCTCCGACTGTCTCTGCGGTCAAGGGCGCTTCCGGAAGGTGTCGCCGGTCAGGGGACAGCGGTGTCTGTGTCCTGGCACACCCCGAAGAAGTGGTAAACAATCTAACATTCATTGTTCAACAAAGATAGACTCAGATCACACATTCGCATCGCTGCCGTGGGGGCTCGAGGTGCTGTTCGGGCTCAGGTGTCATTAGGATGGAGATGTGAATCATGACTCATCCCTGGTCAACAGGCTCACCGACCGGCTCATCGCAGGAGAGCTCCGTCCCGGCGACCGACTGTCCGAGGCGTCCCTGGCGAAGGAGTTCGACGTCTCCCGCAATACGCTGCGTGAGGCCTTCCGAGTCCTCGGCGAGCAGGGGCTGGTCACGCACATCCCGCACCGAGGCGTGTCCGTGGCTTCGCCGAGCATGGCCGATGTCGTCGACATCTACCGGGTGCGCCACCATGTCGAGTGCTCCGTCCTCGAACGCGCCCCGCGCAACCACCCGAACCTCGAGCGGATGGAGACCGCTGTCGCCGCGGCCGAGAAGTCCGCGGCCGCCGAGGACTGGCTGGCGGTCGGGACGGCGAACATGGCCTTCCACAACGCCGTCGTCTCGCTCTCGGACAGCAGGCGGCTGGCACGGTCGTTTTCCAATGTGCTCGCCGAGCTGCGGCTGGCCTTCCTCAAGGTCGAAGTCCTCGACTTCCTCCACTCTCCCTTTATCGACCGCAATCGGGAGATCATCGAGGCCTACAGCGATGAGAGCCCGGCCGCCGCGGCCGAGAGGCTGCGCGTCTACCTCGGCGATTCCGAACGGCAGGTCCTCGGGGCCTATGCCCGTGCCGGTCAGGACTGATCGGTCGGACGGCGGAGGCGGACGAGGACCATGCCGACGATGATGCACGCGAGATAGCAGACCGCCAGGGCGGACCACCCCGGCGTGTAGTCGCCGGTGAGGTCGATCCCCGAGCCCACGAGCACCGGGCCGAGGGCGAATCCCAGATACATCCCAGAGGCGACCAGCCCCGAGGCGATGCCGACGCGGCCGGCGGGCGTGAGCGCGACGACACCGGAGTTGATGACGACGTTCGCCGCGAGCGGGAACAGCGCGTGGCCGGTGATGCCGGTCCACAGCAGGGCGGTGACCTGCCAGTGCTCGACGACGATGAGGCAGACCATGGCGAGGATGCCGCCGAGACTCATCAGCTGGATGAGCACGGCCGGACGGCCGAGCCGGCCGGTGACCCTGCCCCACAGGATGCGGGCGACGATGCCGATCACCCCCATGACCGCCAGCATCGTGCCGGCCAGTTCGATGGGATAGTCGACCGTCTGGACGGCGAACAACGACGCGTAGGCGTTGACGCCCTGGGTGCCGACGGCGTTGAGGAACGAGCAGACGGTCAGCAGCCACACGGCCGCCGGCAGCCTGCGTGAAGGCGCGCCGTCGGACTCGGTGGCAGCGGCGGGTCGGGGGACCGGCGTCGGGGTCGACGCCTGCGTCATACGGGTGACGACGAACCAGGCGATGACGAGCATGACACCGCAGATGACGGCGAACATCAGTCCGACTCCGGTCCAGCCCAGTGCCTTGCCGACGATGGGGACGGTGAGGCCGCAGAAGAGCAGTCCGAACTGGACCCCGGACTGTTTGAGTCCCATCCACATGCCCCGTCGCGCGAGCGGGACCTCGGAGGCGATGATCCTGTTCGTCACCGGATTCGACACTGCTTGGGCCGGTCCGGCGATGACGGCGGCGGTGAGCAGGGCCGCATAGGTGGGTGCGGAGATGCTGACGAGGAAGGCCACGGCCATGAGACCGAAGACCAGGGTCAGCTGCAGGCGCACGGGCATCCGGTCACTCAGGGCGCCGAGGACGGTGGCGCTGAGTCCGGCGATGAGGAAGACGATCGTGATGATCAGACCGTACTGGCCCTCGGTGATGTCATAGGTCTCGATGATCTGCGGGCTGAGCGCGCTGAGGCCGTAGTTGAGGACCGGTCCGGCCGCCATGGCGGCGATGAGCACGAACAGCAGGATGCCGGGCGGTCGTCGGTCTTCGGTCGGGGCCATGGTGCCCGATCCTAAAGGCGACAAGGCCGCCTGCGGTCATGAGTCCACGGAATGGATGCTTCTGCGCTCTTCGGCTCAAGCGGTGCGCCGGTGTGTGGGTGTGCGTGTGAGCGGGGTTGGTGACTCGGTATGAAAATGACGAAAGCCCCTCACAGGACATCATGCCTGGTGAGGGGCCTTATCTCGTGTGCGCCCCCCGGGACTCGAACCCGGAACCCACTGATTAAGAGTCAGTTGCTCTACCAATTGAGCTAGAGGCGCGTGCCGCGCTCGTTGCGCAACGAGAATTAATATTACTCAGGTGCTCGACCATCATGCAAACCGAGACCGGGCCGATCCATGTTTTGTGATGAACGTCGCAAGCCCCAGGTCAGAGGCCGATTCCGGACCTCACAGGTACATTCCCGCGCTCGAGACCTCGGCCGGTTCGGAGATCGCGTGGACGTCGCGCTCACGCAGGAGGACGTACACCTGTCCCTCGAGTTCCACCTCGGCGAGTTCGGCTGGATCGTAGAGGACGGTGTCACCGAGGCCGGCCTGCCTCACGTGCGGGCCGGCCGCCACCACCTTGCCCCAGACGAGGCGCCGCCCCATGCTGGCGGTGGCAGGGATGACGATGCCGGCCGAGGACTTGCGCTCACCAGACTCCGGACCGGGTTCGAGCAGGATCCGGTCGTGGAGCATCCGGATCGGAAGGGCGGAATCAGCCACGCTTGTTCCGACCGGACAGACCGACGATGAGGGCGGCGACTCCGAGGACCGTGCCGGCGCCGAGGGCGAGGGCCTCGGGCTTGGGAGAGCCGTCGTCTTCGACGACTCCGGACTTCGCCTTGTTGACCGCACGTGTGACAAGCACCTTCGGGTGGATGCGGCCGACGAGTTCGTCGATGCTGTCCGCGATGCGCTCCTCACGCAGACGGATCGACTCCGCGAGCTGTGCGGTTGTCGCCTGGTCGACGGTCACATCTGAGGTGTAGACGTTGTCAGTCATCGGGTCGAGTCCTCCCGGTCGAGAATGCCTGTTTGCGTCTGAGGCCCTCTGCCACAGTGCTTCGCTGTCCAGCTTAGCGGCTGGGAACTGCGAGTGTCAGATATCGGACGTGGTTCGACGGAATCTTACGATCTCGACCGTGGCGTCCTCCGGCATGGTGGGGTAGTGGGAGCGGAGGTTCGCAAGATAGCGCTGCAGACCTGTGGGCCGGGCGAGCTCGAGGTCGCCGGCGGTCAGCGCGTCCAGACGCTTGCGCGTCACCGAGGTGATGTCGATGGGAATGGTGCCGTGCTCGGTGTCCTCGAAGTAGGCCAGGGCCGGACCCGTGCGGTGGGATTCGTTCCAGCGCACCGACAGGGTCTTCGTGCCCGTGTGGACAGCGTCGAAGTACCGGGCGCTGAGTCGCAGCAGACGCATCGGTGCGGCATCCGGGTGGCGATAGGCGTGCGGCAGGAGCGCGGGGACCGCAGCGATCGTCTCCCCACCCGTGGCTCTGTCGGGCAGGATGAGCAATGCATCGGGGTGGAGGTCGAGGATGACCTGCCGGCAGCGACCGCACGGTGAGAGCACACCTCTGTCGTGGTCGCCGACCGCGGCGATCGTGACCAGGGGACCGGCTCCGACCGCTGCTGCGGTGCCGATGGCCACGATCTCGGCGCAGGAGCCGCCGGTGAAGTGGTTGACATTGACGCCCGTGTGGATGCGGCCGGTGGTGTCCATGGCGGCCGCTGCGACGGTGTGGTGGGCGTCAGCTCCGAGGCTGCTTGCGAGCTCTCGGGCCGAGGCGATCACGCGCAGTTCGGAGTCGAAGAGGTCCATGCGGGCGTCATTCCTGCTTTCCGCGACGTCCCATGAGGTAGATGATGAAGCCGACTGCGGCCATTCCGGAGGCGGCGAGGACGAAGACCGGCCAGGAGCTGACGATGGTCGAGATGATGGACTCGCCGAACGAGGGCGAGGGGTTCTGGTCCGCCCGGGGCGAGGGCTGGTCGCCGCCGGTGATGAGATCGGTGTCGTCCTTGGGAGTGGGAGCGTCGGGGTTCTGCGGCACCGGGTCCGAATAGTCGGGGTGCTCGGAGTCGTCCTCGTCGCCAGGCAGCCATTCGTCGCCGGTGGTTCCGGGAATGGTCTCTCGTCCGTCCTGAGAGCCGTTGCCGGTCGACGGGTCCGGGGTGCTGCCGTCGGCGTCGGCCGTGCCCAGTGAGGAGCCGGAACCGTCATCGTCGTCCTCGGAATCCTCTGAGCCTTCGTCCTCACCGGAGTCCGAGCCCGAGGCGGAGGAATCCGAGTCGCTGCTGCGCGAGCCCTCGGCCCGCGAGTCTGAGTTCGAGTTCGAACCGTCGGAGTCCTTATCGGCCGGGGAGTCGGCCCGATCATTCGACCCGGAGTCCTTCGAGGCGACGCTGTCAGACGAGGTATCGCTGTCGTCGGAGGTGTCGCCGCGGGCGGCCGAAGCGGAGTCGGAGCTGCTGTTCGAGTCGGAGCCGCTGCCGGAGTCGCTGTCGGCGCGGGAGCCACCTGCGTTGCTGTTCGCCGAGCTCGTCGAATCGCCGTCGGGGTCGGAGTTCGCAGTGCCTCCGGCAGCGGACCCGTCCTTGTCGTCGGTATCGGAATCCGAGTCGCCCGAAGCCTCACTGTTCGCGTTGTCGTTGCGATCCGGATACTTTTCGCCCTTGGCGATGATGGTCTGCCCGTCGGAGGTGAAGGTCCACTTGGGACTGGGGCCGCCCTCAGGGAAGTTCTCGAACTCCATCGGTTCGTCTCCGCCGGCAGGCATGATCTCGCCATCGTCATTGAATTCGAAGCTGCTCGGTGCTGCGGCTGTATCGGTCGCCTCAGCGACGGACTGCCCACTGTCATCGGTGTCCGAATCGTTGGCGGCGGACCGAGTGGTGTCATCGCCAGTGGAGTCCCGCGAATCTTGAACCGGGATCCTGACTCTGTCTCTGTCGTCTGTGGGGCCGTCGAAGGTTTTACCGACCCAGCTCTCTGGAAGGTCGCTTGGATCGACCTTTAGAACCTTGGTGGTCGGGTTCCAACCCGCCTTGAGCTCACCGTCGATCTCGCATGGTTTGCCGGGATCGGGCGTCGTTTCACAGCGGTCGTCGGGCTCGTCGCCGCCGTCGTTCGAATCACCGTTAGTGTCCTTGCCTGACTCGTCTTCGTCGGCGGAGTCGGCACCGGTGTCTGCTTCGGCATCGGACCCGGAGGCATTGGAACCGTCGGCGGCGCTGGTTGCATCAGCGGAATCGGCTCCGCCAGATCCGCCGGCCGCTTCGGTGTCCGCCTGTCCGGCACTAGCAGTCTCAGTGGGGCTCGGCTGCCCGAGAGCAGGAGGCGCATCGATTGTGCCGGTGATCGGCAGTGCTACCAGAGCAAGCGCAGTGCCGATGGCGGCGATTCTGCGGTTGAACTGGTGTGAAGCTGGCACTGCGTTCCTTCGCGGTGGGGATTCCGGCACAATTGGGCCAAGGGGACATGACGTACAGGCACATCGGTCCCATCCTAATGTCTCGACCAGATGTGTTAAAGCCTGGGGTGCCTGGCCGTGGCTGGCGAGAATCAGCGATCGTGGGAGTCGGACTTCTTCGGATAGGCCCGAACAGTGGAGTCATCTCCCAGCACGAGGGCCTCCTCGCCGTCATTGACGACTGCGAGGAGATCGGTGTCGGTCTTGAACGCGTGCTTGCCGGCCAGCAGGCACGAGGTGTTCGTGTCCATGGTGCAGGGGACGATGTTCCCACGCGGCTCCGAGAGGTGGACGTCGCGGCTGGAGACGTCCGTGAGCAGCAGACCGGAACGCAGATCGAAGAGATAGGGGCCGATGTAGGCGCGCTCGCCCGCCTGGCCGCGCACCCAGGACTTCTCGCCGACGATGTCGGTGGTGGTGGTCACGGTGGACAGGATCGACCCGTCATCGAGGGAATGGACGACCAGCTGGATCCGATGCCCCGAGTTCGTCGAGGCGCCCTGTTCGCCCCAGAGAGTGATGGCCTTCCCATGCCCGGCCGAGATCCAGTCGATGATCTGCAGCTCATCGGCGGGGCGCTCGAGTTCAATGCTGCGCTCCTCGCCGGTCTTGACGTTCTTCGCCTTGACCGGACCGTTCCAATCGGAGCTGTAGAGCTCGTCGTTCTCGATCGCCATCGGGGTCGAACCCGCCTTCGGGGTCGGCACGTTCTCCAGCCCGTCGGTGGAGAAGGTCGAGAGCTGGTTGCCGGATTTGATGAGCACGGACTTGCCCGCCGAGGTGATGCGCGCATCCTGCGGAAGCTGATAGGACTTCGGTTCCTTCTCCCCGTCGAAGAGCGCCTCGGCGGTGTCCCCTGACTGCCACAGCAGTGCCGGCTGGCCGTCGATGACGGTGTCGACGGCGAAGGTCGGGGCCTCATCGATCGTGGTCTTGTAGCGGGTCTTGCCGGTGTCGGCGTCGAGGACCTCGAGTCGGTTCTTGTAGACGAGGAGCACGCCGCGATCCGAGGCGGTCACTGAGGCCCGCTTGGGCACTTCGGTCTCCCAGATGGGGGAGTTGTCGAAACCCGGCACAACATCGTCGGTATCGTCGACGGAGAGTTCCGAAGCCGGGTTGAGCTGCTGCTCGGAACCGATCGTCTGCGGAGTCTCTGAGCTGTCGACAGGGACGATGTTGGGAACGACGAACGCGCCGATCATGAGGATCGCCAGGCCGATGAGCACGAGACCCGGAACCGTGATCTTCTTCAGCCTCTGCGGACGATTGCGCGGGGAGCGCTTGGAGTGCTTGCGCACCCGGGTCTTCTTCACCTTCGGCGCGGCCGGGGCGGCAGGGCCCGAGAACGGGGTGCCGAGGGGATAGCCCTCACCGCCGTCGGCTGTGGCTTCAGCCGAACCGTCTGCCGCCTCGGCGGCACCAGCGGCATCGCCCGAGGATTCGCTGCCGTCCGAAGAATCGGCACCGTCCGAAGACTCGGCAGGAGTCGGCTGTTCGGTGCTCTCTGAGGGATCGGCGGTCTGCGATGATCCGGAAGCCGCCGATGGCTGCGTCCCCGCCGCGGATGCGGTCGCCTCGGCGTCGGTGCGCTGGTCTGCTCGGTCTGCGGAATCCGTTGCCTCAGCGTCTGATTCCGCACTGGCGCCGCTGCCTGCCCGTGCCGAGGAAGAGGCGAGTTTCCCGTTCTCGTCGATGGAGACCTCGGTCTTCTTCGCACCGTCGTCGATCGTCACGCTCAGCGCAGTTGCGGTCTCGCGTGCATAGTCACCGAGGTAGGCGATGGCCTGTCCGGTGTCGGAATAGCGACTCGTCGCCCCGTTGAGGGAGATGTAGGTGAACCCGTCGTCGGAGACGGAGATCAACGCACGAGTCATGTACGGGGTTCCTTGAACGATGTCGGGGGCGGGGCCGAACCAATCCTAATGAATATCGGGAGCCGCTCCTACCGGTTTTCTGAAACCGTTATAGATCGCTACTGAATCGTTGCATGTGAGGAGATCTGTGTCTCATTGTGGACGGTGAGCGGTTCTGGTTTGCCCGCCTCCGGAGTGTGAGGTTAAGATGTATCTTGCTGTCTGCGCCTCAGGCGCAGCAGATGTGGTGGGTATAGCTCAGCTGGTAGAGCGCCGCGTTGTGGTCGCGGATGTCGCGGGTTCAAGTCCCGTTACTCACCCCGAAGGAATCGCCCCGCGAAGCCCTAGAAATCAGGGATCGCGGGGCTTTTCTTATGCCGCCTGATCGTCCGTGGGCATATTTTGGGCATGTTCTCTCGCGGCTTCCATCCGCGCCTTCTTCATTGACCGCTTCCGCGCCTTGTCCATTGCCATTGCAACCACGGTCAAATCTTCATCCCACAAGTCCGCGTACACGTCTAGCGTCATGGCTGCTGACGCGTGCCCCAACATTCGCTGAACCGCCTTCACGTTCGCCCCCGACTGAACGGCTAGTGATGCCGCTGTGTGCCGGAAGTCGTGAGGCGTGATTTTCGACGGCACGCCTGCCGCTTCCTTGCCCCGCTTAAACCACCGCTCATTCGACCGCGCATGACGCAGGAAGCCACCACGCGGGGCCGGGAACAACAGATCGTCCGGTCCCTTCCCATCCGCCTGTGCCCTCATGAGCTTGTCAAGGAACGGAGGATATTCGACTTCGCGCAGTTCGTGCGTCTTAGGTGTTTGCACATGGTGCTTGCCTTGCACGTAGACGGCGTTCTCTACGATCCTCAGCCGCCGCCGGTTCAGGTCAACGCGGCTCATTCTCAATCCCGCTATCTCGCCCCACCTCAAGCCCGTGTAACAGGCGAGGTAGACGAGACAATCTCGCCCGTTCGACCCCTTCGCGAACTTCTGGACCTGCTCGTGCGTCATATAGATGTGTTCCGTTTTCGTTCGCCGTGGCAGGTTATCTAAGTCGGCTGCGGGGTTGCGTGGGATCAGCCGGTCCCGTGTCGCGTCCTCAAGGATGCCCATGAGCACCCCGTGCGCCCTAAGGACGACTGTCGCTGAACGGGACTTAGACAGTGTGGCGACCCAATCGGCTACGTCTGTGCGCTTCACGTCTGCGATTCTCGCGTTAGCCCACACGGGCAGCACATGAATCCGCAATGCTTGTTCAACGCTGGTGTAGGTGGTGATTTTCAAGTGCGTCTGCCGCTCTAGCCATGGCTTAGACAGATCACCGATTGTTGCCTTGCCCTGTGACGGGTCAATGTAGGAACCGTCAAGCTTGGACGTTTCCATTGAGTTCAGGAACGCGTTCGCGTCCCGCTTCGTCTTAAATCCGCGTTTCTTCGTCGGGGTACGGTCGGGCTTCGTGTACCTGACCATGTACCGGGGGCCGGATTTCGTTTGGTACTTCTCTATCGTTGCCATGTCATGCGCCTATCGTTTCGCATTCTGTCATTGCCCACCCGAACAGGGCGTGTGATTCGTGTTCTGTGAGAGCGTCTAGACGGTCTGTGAGGACGTGTTCTGTCACGCCCAACTCGTCGGCCATTTCGTAAATGGATCGTGACCGCTTCCAAGCCCAGTGAAGATCATGAAGCCCTATCAGAGTTCGTGCGGTTTCCTCGCGCACCCGCTGTTCGACCCATGCCGGTTGTCGCCGCGTGTGTCCGTGCTTGATGTGGACTAGCTCGTGGTGGATTGCACACTTCGCTTCAACATCGGTTAAGCCTTTCGCAAGCCATATCGTGCGCCTGCCGTCTGTGGTGGCCTTCAAACCTCGGGGAAGATCGGCCCTCACGGAAATTATGAGATCGGCGGGGACCGATGTTGCTAGGTGAAGCATTGTTCCTCTCAGTAGTCGCTAGGGTCTTGGCTTCCTTGGTCGGGGTCATCGTCTGCGGTGGTCTCAACTTCAAGTGCTGCTAGACCCATAATGTCTTTCAGCGGGGCCGCGTCAGCCTGCCTCTGACGTTTCTCAAGCTGTGCGATTGTCTCGGCGGTCTGGATAGCCTCAATAGCTGCGTTCAGATCGTCACGTGCTCGCCTGAGACGTGCCAGGGTGTCGCCAGTGTCGATCTTGGCAAAAGCATCTGACATAGCATCTTCGATTGCTGAAGGGCCGGTGAGGAACCGTTCACGCTCGGACGGGCTGAGCGCGCTCGCGTTAGGGTTGTCTGTCTCGGTTATCGCGTCGTTCACCTGCTGGGTGAAGTCGGGGGAGTACGCGCCGGGGATCGCGCCGGACACGATGCCTTCGGCGGTTCCTAGTCGCCATTCAAGGGCGGTGTCTAGGCTCTTCAGGGTCCGCTTTGAGTATCCCTCTTGTTTCGCGGTCTCGATCTTGTTCATGGTGGCCTCACCTGGTCCACCTGCGTTTGCTACGTCGGATTGGGTGAGGTGTAGGCGTTTGCGGCGTAGCCGTACCGCGTGGGCGAGTGTGTCCCATCCTGGGGCGAGTGTGGCGGTCATGCCCCTATCTTGCCCCCTCTTATGGGGGTGTGGCAACAATTTTGAAGATTTTTCTGTAGAACGTTTTCCCTGGTGAGAACTACAATGATGTAGTTTATAGGGGCAAGTTGCCTTGGATTTGGGGTTGAAGCCCCAAAAATGGGGACTAGAGTAGGGGTCGTGAGCCGGAGCAACGGCAACGAACTACCACTAGGAAACCACCATGAAGATTGATTTTACGCCTACTCAGGCGGCGGAGAGGATCGGTCGCGCACCCTCCACTCTCGCGGTTCACCGCTGGAAGGATCGCGGCGATAACGGCGGACGTTCCCCTGAATGGGTTGAGGTCAATGGGCAGTGTGTCGGGTACACGAAGGAAGCCATTGACAAATGGATCGCTGATAACACAGCGGGGGCCGTATGAGCACCGCAACAGCAACACACACAGCCCAGTCTGGCTTTGCGTCGGAGGGCAGAACCGCTTGGGGGTTCACGCTTAAGATTCTCGCGTACTGCGCTGAGACTGGGCAGAATCTCACTAAATCGAAGGCGGAACGTCTCGGCGTTCGCATGAAGCGGCGCGCAGACAGCATGCAATCTGAGTTCGACTTCTACGAATCGCTGCGAGTGCTCGGTATCCACACTGACGCTACAGCCCGTGACGCAGAACATAGAGCCTCTTGCACGCGCCCTGAATGCGACAAATGCGGGAGGAAGCGTGCGCGTTAACCGACTTCATACCCCGCGACTTCTGGGCCATAAAGGATCGCAAGAACAGAACCGTCAACTCTTGAAACGGTTAGCGGACCATGAGCTGAAAGAGTCCTACTGGACAGATCACGCGGTGGAACGCGCACGCGAAATGGTGCGCGCCGGGTTCGACTTCGATCAAATCATGGAGGCTCTTTCCGCGCCTGACATGACCTATTGGTCGCCTACCCATGAACAGCCGTGCGGACGGGCCGGAGACGTGTCGGTTGGGGTCATGGCTGATAGGTGGGACCGGGCCATAGTTGTCACGGTTCTGCCGTCAAATCACGGGGCGTGGAACAAGTTCTATGAGTCCGGTGGTCAGGGGCGTGAACGCCGCTGGTGATGACAGACGCCTCTAATGCAAGCCCTCAGTCGATTGGTTGGGGGCTTTTCTCTACCCGGAAGGGGACGCGGTGAGAGCACTAGGTTTCATCCTCGCAGTCGCGGGGGTGCTGTTGGTCGCTCAATCAGCCGGGACAGTCAACGGCGGTTTCGTCGTTGGCACGCCTGTCTCGGTGTTGGGCGTGTTTTTGATGACGAAGGAATACAAGCGTGAACGACAAGAAGAAGGACATTCCAGTGAGAACGAAGGCTGATCGTAATAACCCGTGGGCACCTGCCTATCAGAAGCCGTCGCAATCCGCGCACAGGGGCGACCGTACTTCTTCGTTGGGGATCGGGCTTGCTGAGGGGCGTATCGACCCGTCGCGTGAGCCGTGGTTCGACCATATGGCGAAAACCTACGACATGAGGGGGCGGCGTGGGTGAGCTAATCACAGTGGGGGCGCTGTTGATCCTGCTGGCCCTGTTTCTGCTGATGAACAACTGGAAGTGAGTGAATCATGAAGTTTGAGATTGGACCTAGTTCTGAGGCTCGCGAAGCGTGGATGGGTTTTCGTGGCGGGAAGGTCACGGCGACTGACGTCGCGAAGCTCGCGGGGTCGGGGCTGAAGGGTTGGCAGACTCTTCGCGCTGAGAAGGATTCCGGGGAATCGTCCTTCCATGGCAACAAGTATACGAAGCACGGTTCGGCGCGTGAGGCGACGATCAGTGACCAGCTAGACGTAATGCTGGGCATGACGCACAACACGAACGTGCTTGTGTCGGTGGAAGATGACCGTTTCGTGTCCACGCCGGACTTGATCGACCGGGAAGGTAACCGGGTTGGGGACATTAAGACGGCGAAGTGGGACGGCGAAAAATGGGACACCGTGCCACAGGACTATTTCGACCAGCTGCAGTGGCAGATGTTCACCACGGGAGCTGAGTCGGCGGTTCTGGCGGTTGAGTATCACGAGGACTTCGTGCCCGTGTTCATGGACCCTCACCTGTTCTACGTGGACCGGGACGAACAGCGCATTGAGTTCCTGCGATACCTCGCTGACAGGTTCACTCATCTTGGGGAGCTGACGGAGCTGGACGAATGGATGATTGAGCGTTCTAAGCATGTGCAGGTGATTAAGCCGGAGCAAGAAGCGATAGACGCAATAGACCAGAAGATCCGGGACTTCATCGGAGACCGCCCGTATTTCAAGCATGTGAATCCGGCAGCGGGTGCAATCAATTGGTTCACGCCTAAGCCAAGTCGCACGTTCGACAAGAAGGCTGTCCTGACCAAGATCGCGGCGGATCGCGGGATTGAACCTACCCCTAAGAACTTGAAGGCCATTGAGGGCGAGTTTTTGAAAACGGGCGCGAAGCCTAAGCCGAAGCTGACAATCACGACACCGGGAGATTCAGAATGACAACAGTTCAGGAAGCTATTACTCAGGTCATGGCCGAAGTTGGGGCCGTAGGCAAGGGCGAGCAGAACCGACAGCAGGGGTTCAACTTCCGGGGTATTGACGCCACGGTGAACGCGCTCAGCCCTGCCATGCGTAAACATGGTGTCACGGTGCGCCCGTGCGAGGTCCACAACGTCACTTATGAGGCGTTCCAGTCCAAGAGCGGGGGTCGGCTCACATCGTGCCGTGTGATCGTGTCCTATGCGTTCCGTGGCCCTGATGGTGACGAAATCGTGTCCACGGTCGCTGCTGAGTCCATGGACTCGGGCGATAAGGGAACAGCGAAAGCAATGTCTGTCGCGTTCCGTATTGCCCTGTTGCAGACGTTCGCTCTGCCGACTCAGGAGACCGACCCGGACCATGATGTTTATGAGACTGTCAGCGCCCCGCCGCGTGACTGGAAGGGTGAAGCTGACGCGCTCGCGTCAAAGGGCAATGTGGACGGTTTGCGGACTCTGTGGGAGGACGCGAAGAGCGCGGGGCTTGTTGACGTGATGGACGGTATCAACGCGACCGTGCAGAAGCTACAGGGGGCGAAGTGAGAACAGTAGATTTCGAATTCGACGGCACAAACTACACGCTGCCCCGAACAACTGACTTGCCTGTGCGGTGTTTCCGTGATCGGCATTTCGGGACGCTGATCGAGGGTGCACCGGGCGGAATATTGGATTTCATGTGGGACATGTCCGCTGACGAAGCGAACGAGTTTATGCGTGCGTGGAGGGCCGCGACTCGTGAGGCTAAGAAGGCTGAAGCGCCGGGGCTTACACGGCTGGAAGCGTTCAATCAGTGGATGGACCGAAACCATAACCGCGTGTTCGTGACGTGGTGGTCGGTTCTCGTGGTTGCGGTGATCGTGGGAATGGTGGTTAAGCATGTCTGAGTTGACGCCGGTGATGCTCGAACAGCACATCTTGCAACTGTCGAACCGGATCGCAAAGAGCGCGGGTGAGTGTAATGCCCGATATAAGGCGTTCCTTGACGCTGATCGGGAGTTTGATCGCGCATACGCTCAAGCCTATTTGGACTATGAAGGCCCACAGGCGGAGAAGCGTTACGCCGCCGATAAAGCGACGATGGAAGAGCGTGAGGCTCGGGACGTTGCGGACGCGGCGCATAGATATGCGGATCGTCTTTCGAAGGCTTTGCAGTCTGAGCTTCTGGCGTATCAGAGTCTCAATAAGTCGATCTTGGCTCAATATCAGGTTGCAGGTGTCGGGGAACGCTGACACCACCACATAACGAATGTTCTAGCCGCTCTTCGGGGCGGCTTTTTTGATGCCTGAAAGGGGTAAACATGCTTGTTCTCATTGTGTTCTGGGTCGTGTTAGTCGCGGCCATTATTGGTTTTATTGGTGCGGTCGCTGAGCGTGGCGGTCAGATCAGTTGGGCAACGTTACTGCTGTTCGTGGTCGCGTTCGCTGCGGCTGTTGTGGATCGTGCGCCGTGGCTGTGAGCAAGAAGGTCCGTCAGCAGGTGTACGAGCGTGACGGGTATATGTGCGTCTCATGTGGGAGAACGGACACACTGACCCTGAATCACCGCGCGTCGAAGGGCATGGGCGGTTCGAAGCTCATGGACGGTCCCGAAAATCTCGTGACCATGTGCCTTATCGAGAATCAGCGGCTTGAAGCTAACGCCGATTTCGCCGCGCTCGGTATCGACAACGGTTGGAAACTTCGCAGTTGGGATGACCCGCTGAAGGTTCCCGTCTTTTTCGCGTTCGACGGCTGGTATTACCTCACGACTGACGGCACACGAACGAAGAGGCCGTGACCGTGGCGAAACAGAAAACGGAACCGGCGAAGTTCGCCCGGTGCCATGAGTGCGGGGTGACTGAGTTGGTTTGCAGGTTGAGGGCGCGCCCCGGTGAGAAGGGCGCGCCTTGCTGTGCTGAGTGTGACCACGAACAGGCCGGGTCGTGACCGTCTACGCGTGCTCTTGTGGAGAGAGGTTCGACTTCATTATGAGCACTCAATACCGCCGTGATCCGTGGGGCGGGGTTTATGCCGTTCATTTGCATGACAACTTTCATGAGTGGCGTGCATGGCTGGGTGAGCACAAACCGCACGGAGAGGTTACGCCGGTTGATTATGGAGGACTTTAGTGACTGAGGAACAGCGCGCCTATTTTCGGCGCGTGAAGAGAAAGCAAGACGCGGAACGTCGGAGGGCGCATAAAGCGGCGGGGGAACGAATGCTGGCGGAGATTATAGCGACCACACGTGTTCCTTTTGACCCGTTGGGGCGTAGTCGCTTTCAGGAGTTGAAAGAAGCCATTAGGGAGGGGAGAGCGTGAGCGATTGGCTCATTAACTTGTTCATCCCCGGCGAGCCAAAAGCACAGGGCAGCATGCGACATGTAGGCAAAGGCCGAATGATCCATGACCCCGAAATGGTGAAGTGGCGGGACTGGATGATCGAGTCCCTGCAAGCATGGACAGGAACCTATTTCGGCGCGTGGAAGCCGCTAGACGTGCCCGTGGAGGTGGGAGTGAAGTTCTGGCTTCCCCGGCCTGCTAAGCCCCGTCTAGAGCATGCGGCGACTGGCCTCGATTTGGACAAGCTTCAACGCTGCGCGGGGGATGCTTTGGAGAAATCGGGGGTACTCAAGAATGACTCTCGGATCGTCCGATGGGTCAACCCGGAAAAGGATTGGACGCACGACTTCATAGGGGACGGCAGTGTCCCCGGTGTTCGACTGAAAGTGAGGAAACGATGAAACGCGTTGGTAAGAAGTTCTATTCGTGGGCGTCGCAGGTGGACCAGGAAACGCTCGATCAGGTGGAGCGCATTTCGTGGATGCCGTTCGTTGAACCGCATGTGTCGCTGATGCCTGACGCTCATTTGGGTAAGGGTGCTGCTGTGGGTTCGGTGATCCCGACGCGCGGCGCGGTCATTCCGTCCGCTGTGGGTGTTGATTTGGGTTGCGGCATGGTCGCGGTTCGTACTCAGTGGACTGAGGATCAGGTGCGCGCTCGGGGTGACCTTCGGGCATTGCGTGAAGGCATTGAGGCGCGTGTGCCCATGAGCGCGGGGAAGTACACACCCGACTTGACCAACTCGGCGGTGGCATTCGTCCAAGAACTTGAGGGCGAGTGGAATTACGAGCTACAGGAACGCGGCATCTCCGATTTTTCGCGCACCTGGCGTAATCAGCTCGGCACGCTCGGCGGCGGCAACCACTTCATTGAGATTGTCGCTGACGAAGAGGGCCGCGTCTGGGCGTTCCTGCATTCCGGTTCGCGGGGCATCGGCAACAAGATCGCCACACACTTCATGAACCTTGCGAACGAATATTGTCGCCGCAACTTCATTGACGTTGATCGAGACCTTGCCTACCTGGTGGAGGGAACGCAGGAATTCGACCAGTACATGAACGCGGTGGAGTGGGCGCAACGGTTCGCGTACCTGAACCGTGAAGAGATGATGATTCAGACGCTCAGCGCGCTTGAAGGCTTTATGGCCGCGCCCGTGGAGAAGTCGGAAGAGGTCAATTGCCACCACAATTTCATGCAGCGTGAACACCACCACGGGCGAAACCTCATTGTGACCCGCAAGGGCGCGATTGAGGCACGCGAAGGACAGTACGGGCTTATCCCCGGCTCTATGGGCACCGCCTCATACGTGGTGAAGGGGCGCGGAAATGCAATGTCGTTCAACTCGGCACCGCATGGCGCGGGGCGGAACTTCTCGCGCCGGAAGGCTAGGGAGACATTCACTCATGATGACCTCAGAGCGGCCATGAGCGGCATTGAGTACCGGGATACTGACGCGTTCGTTGACGAAATCCCCGGCGCGTACAAGGACATAGATCAGGTCATGGCTGACGCTGCGGACCTGGTGAGCATCGTTCATGAGTTCAGGCAGATCGTGAACTGCAAAGGCGACTAACGAAAGGGCAGTGGAGAAATGAGAATCCGGTCAATCAAGCCGGAGTTCTGGCGCAGTGACGATGTGAACGCCATGTGCATCGAGGATCGTCTGCTGTTCATTGGCCTTTGGTCATACGTTGATGACAACGGCGTAGGCATTGATCGGTTCTCGAATATATGCGCAGACCTGTTCGCTCATGATCTTTCAGTGAGTCCTCATGACACGCTCATGCGGGTTCAAGAAGGGTTGGAGAGGCTTCAAACGCTAGGTGTGATCGTGCGTTATTCGGTCGGCGGGAAGGACTACCTGGAAATTGTGAACTGGTCGAAGCATCAGAAGATCAATCGACCGTCGCCGGGGCGTTACCCCAGGTCAGAGCAGGCAGAGGCAGTGAATCATGACACGCTCACTGAATCCTCACTGAGTCCTCATGAGTCCTCACGCCCCGGAACAGGGGAACAGGGGAACAGGGGAACAGGGGAACAGGGGACTTCTTCGTCCGAAGTCGCAAGCGACTCCGAACCTGAAGAGACGCGGCCTGATGTTGAAGAACTGCTAGACCTGCTCGACTCTGAAATTGAAGCGAACGGGAATCGTCTACCGAAACGGAACAAGACAAACCGGAACGCCATGCGTCTGCTGCTGGACCGTGATGAAGCCACACCTGAGCAAGTCGCTTATGT
Organism: Brevibacterium sp. SMBL_HHYL_HB1; assembly: GCF_018208375.1. NCBI lineage: Bacteria > Bacillati > Actinomycetota > Actinomycetes > Micrococcales > Brevibacteriaceae > Brevibacterium > Brevibacterium sp. SMBL_HHYL_HB1. The sequence continues at coordinate 717,350 of NZ_CP062936.1, forward strand.
GATTCGTTGGTGTCAGGCTGATTCGTTTTGGAAGGCGAACATTCTGTCGGCGGACAAGCTGAGGGCGAAGTTCGGTCAACTAGTCGCGAAGATCAAGGCTGATGCTGAAGGGCGCGCGACGCAGACGCGGAACAAGTCTGAGGAACGTATCGACGGGCATCTTGACATTGTGGCGCGCATGGCCGAACGCGAAAACGAAATACAGGGGGAACTGATTTGAACCTGACGGAGACGGCGAAGCTGCTCACGTTCATTGCCGAACTGGATTACAGGCGGTTCACGGAAGACACCGTGACGGCGTGGCATGAAGTGTTGGGCAAGTACGCCTATGAGGACTGCCGGGAAGCGGCGAAGATTCACAATGACACTTCGGGAGACTTCCTGAAGCCGGGGCATATCGGGGGGATCATCAAAGCGAACCGGCGTAGACGGCTGAATAGTGTCATGGAGATTGCGGTTTCTGACGTTGACGATCTGCGCGGGTCGAACGTTGAAGGGCATGAGCGTTACAAGCGCACTGTGAGAGAGGTTCGTGAGGCTATCGCTAATGGTTCGCTGTCTCGTTCCGACTATCAGGCGTACAGGCGGGGTCGTGTCCCGTGGGAGTCGTTCAGGCAGTCTTTGGGGCCGCGTGAACCTATGAAGGCTATTGAAGCCTGACAACTGGTAACCCGCTTCGGCGGGATTTTTTATGCCCGAAAACGGGCGAGATTGGAGAAACGAAACATGGCATTGCCGACGATTGACAACTTTTTCACGCTGACTGGTGCCCCCGAAATGCGGTTCTCACCTTCAGGCAAGGGGGTGTGCTCGTTCAACGTGGCGGCGAACAAGCCGAAGCGTGAGAACGGGCAGGTCGTGAAGGACGAACGCGGTTATCCCGTGAACGATAAGACACTGTTTCTGAACTGTGTTGCGTTCGGGCAGCTGGGGGATGAGATCGCGGAGCAGGCGGGGCGTGGTTCGTCCGTCCGTCTTGTGGGTGATCTTGAGACGCAACAGTGGGAGGACAAGAACACGGGCGAGAAGCGTTCGAAGGTTCAGCTTGTCGTTGACTTCGCTCGCGTCATCCCACGCCGGAATCAGGGGCAGGGAAACAGTCAGGGCGGCGGGTTCGCTCAGGGCGGGTACAGCGGTCAGGAGCACGCGCCGAAGGGCGGGTGGGGCCAGAATCCTGCGGATGACCCGTGGGCGAGTTCGAACGGACCCGCACAGGGTGGGTTCTCGGATACCCCGCCTTTCTAGTCGGATTCGCACAAAACCACCGCTAGACGGCGTTTGTGAGGCGCGGATGACTGATTGTTCATCCGCGCCTTTTTAACGCCTGAAAACGCAGATTTTGGAGACCACCATGAGATACCAGGAAAAAGTCGAACAGTTCATGATCGCCGGAGACCAGGACGCACCCCTGACACCGACAATCCCAGACGCAAGCACAGCATGGTCGCGAATGAACATGCTTGTCTCGAAACTGAACGAATACAAGGAAGCGAAATCAGCTTGCACCTATGCGGGGCTGAACCTCGGCACAGACCGCGAAGATTCCCGTCAGCGCGCACTAGTCGGCATGGCTGACGCACTGGCTGACATGGTTTATGTCATCTACGGCACCGCCGCCGCGTACGGGATCGACCTAGACAACGTTCTGGACATTGTTCATGACGCGAACATGCGCAAGCTCGTTGACGGGAAAGTCATTAAGGACGAGCACGGGAAGATTCAGGAGCCGGACGGCTGGACCCCGCCTGAGCCTGAGATTCATGCGGCAATGTTCGGGGGTCGCAATGGTTGAGTTCTCTAGCGAAATCACAGTCAAACTCATTGACACGATGGGGGATGACGCACGTATCGCGGAAGCGGCGCGCGTATCCACGAAGGGGCTTGAGAATAAGTCTGACAAGATCGCTGGTCTTGTCCGCGCCCTGGCCCGTGAGAATCACACCAGCCCATTTGAGCATTCCGTGATGACGGTCAGTGTGGAAGCCCCGATCTTCGTTGCCCGTGAGTGGATGCGGCACCGCACGCAGTCCTATTCAGAGATCTCGGCACGCTACACACAGTTGCAGCCGAAGTTCTATCTACCGTCGCGTGATCGGAAGATCGTTCAGGCGGGTAAGGCACTCGATTACCGGCGTGAGCCGGGAACGATTGAACAGGGTGTGATCGTAGAGAAGCGGCATGAATGGGCCGCTAGAGAAGCGTGGGACGGGTATCAAAGAATGCTTGAGAAGGGCGTGGCGAATGAGGTTGCTCGCAACGTTCTTCCCGTGTCGGTCTACACACAGTTTTGGGCGACGGCGAACCTGAATAACTGGTTCAAATTCTTGACGCTCAGAGACGCACCTAACGCCCTTGCGGAAATTCGTGAAGGGGCCGAACAGGTGGACGCGCTCATTTCGGAATTGTGGCCGGTCGCATGGCGCGCATTCCATGACTTCAAACAGCAGGAGGAAAAGTGAAACTTGCACTTATGACAGATGACGGCGAAGTGATCGTTTACGAAAACGTGAACATGGGGGCCACACATTTTGAGCGCAACGAAATGACGCTTGAGTTTGAAGTTCATACGGATTCGCTTGGCGCGTTCGGGCGCACCTATACCGGGGCGAACGCGAAGAATAGCCTGATTGATTTCTTCGGGCTGAAGGCAATCAAGAAGGGCCAGAGGATCGCGCAGAGCGCAATCCGTAAGGGTGATCTGATCCGCATGGTTGACCATTCGGAGCCGTTCGCGGGGGAGCGTGACTATAAGACGCTGGAATACGTCGCCGGTGAGGACGGCGACGGCGGCTATCGGTTCAGGTCGGGTGAGAAGTTCTATCTTCTGGACCGCCCTAAACCCGTGTTGCCTGACGCACCGGGTTCAGTGCTTAAGGTCCGCGTCCCCGGTTACGGGGTACAGCACATTGTGCTTGGCAAGGATGGGTTGTGGCGTGGCCCGAACGTGAAGGCTCATGCGTCGCAAATTCAGGAAGATGCGGACGTGGTGGAGGTTGTCGCCTGATGACTGACAAGCATATTGATCTGATCGAAACGCTGAACCGTGAAGTTAAGGGCGGCGGCTATAAGGAGGGAATTTTCCCCATGCGCGGGTCCGAATTCGATAATGACCGGCGCGCGGTTCTTCGGTGGCTTGACGCTCACCCCGACCAGGTGCCCGGACGAACAATCACGAAAAGCGAGTTAGGTAGAGCCGCAGACAATTTGCTTATGTCCGAGGCTGCGGGGGAGTTTAGCTCCGGCGTTCGAAGGCTCGCCCTTGAGCTTGGCATCACCGTTGCCCCTGACCCGGAGCCGACGAACGCGGAGAAGCTCGCAACTGACCTGAGCGGTTATGGGGTCGGGCGCGGTGTGAGCATCCGGGCGCTTTCGGAACACTTGGCGGAACGCGGCTGGACGAAGGCTGGTGGCGACGAATCATGAAGAAGGAAACCGTTGATGCGCTCATGGCGCAACGGGAAGCCATGCAAGAGAGCCTGACTGAAGCGATCAGGGAAGTCTCGGAACGCGTTTGGAATGAGGCCGTGGCCGCGTGCGCCGAACAGGGCACCATTCAGATGCCGGAGAACCCCTACACGGTCGAAGCCGTGGAACGGGCGAAGTGGAACGCTGAACAATGGGGGTGAGTTATGAGTGGGCGCCTAGACCCGCCTGGGACGTGCATGGCGGCGCGTACTTCACGTACCACTTTCCGTAGTCCAGAAGTGCAACTTCTGCAATGAGCGCGAAACACCCCGCTGGGATGACCGCATGTGCCGGGAATGCTGGAATGCGTTTGAATCCCTGGCAAACAGGGTTAGCGCGGGGTCGGGAATGTATATCACCGTGGAACAACTCGCGCGGCTTCGATACAGGCCGAACCTACGCCGATTCCGGTACGGCAAACCCTGGCACCACCACCTACCACCGCACGAAAGGAAACGTTATGGCTTGCACGCCTAAGCCGATCCGTCGCGGACAGAAGCGAGACGCCGCCATGATCCGGCATCTACTCAAGTCTGGGCGGCTGAAGATAACCCGGTTCCACGACTTGCACACGAACACAGTCAACGTGTATTTGAGCCTCGCGAATGAACCGGATTGAACGACTACTGCTGATATGGCCTGCATGGGTGTGGGCACACGCTCTGAAGTTGTATCAGCGGGTAACAACGAAATGACATGTAGGCCCTTCGGGGTCATTTTTTATGCCCAAAAACAGGAAGGCGAACAATGCGAATCCTGATCGCCCTCACCCTCATGCTCGCATTCATTGCCTGCATGGGGGTGATCGCGTGGGCCGTCACAGACAGACCCACGAAACCGAAGAAACTCACACGCCACGAACAGGCGAAACAAGACACTCGGGACTTGGAACGCGAGAACGCGGAACTAGACCGAATCATTGACGAAATCAGGGGTAACAAATGAGACCAACACTAATCATCGGCGGCGTCCTCGGCGCGCTCGCCGTCATCGTCTTTGGGGCATGGTTCCTGCTGCCGAACCTTGTCCATGACCTGTGGGGAATCTTCCGCGCAACATGGGTGGTGTTCGTGCCCGTGATCGTGGTCGGGGCGATAGGCGCGTTCCTCATATTCGCTGAGCGCGGCATCGGGTGGCTGCTCGCCGTGGCTGCTGGTGCTTGGTTGATTTGCGGCGGGTTCGTCGTGTCCTACATGCAGGGTCACGAGCTATCAAAGTCGGTGACCGTCTCCGAATCGTCGCCGAACGAATTGCAGTTCAGGGAACGCGCACCATTCGACGTTGCCGTTGCCACGTCGAAGCGCACTCTCGGCAACACCACAGGAGACGCGACGGGGACTGTGAAGGCAATCCCAACAGCGGGGGATAACGGCGAATTCACCACTAGCGTCGTGCGACGTGGAGCGTTCAAGGGGTACGAATCGACACAGGTTCTCACCCCGCCGTTGTTCGGCGGTTCATCATCGAAAGATGTTCGCTTCTGCTCATTCAGCGAGGACGCCGAACTTCGGTTTGGCGGTGCCGGGTTCAACAACAACCTTGACCGGGCAATCGCGCTAAAGGTGCCGCTGGGCACGAACGCGAACAAGTCTGACGCATTCGTGGTGTGCGACGGCGAAACACCGAAGGTCTACGCACCATTGACCGTCCAGAAGGGGTTCGCAATCACGAAACGCGTTCCTGCTGGTGTCGCCGTCTACAACGGCAAGACCGGCGAACTGACCGTGGAGAAGGATTACAAAGGCAACCTTCCCGTTTATCCTGCATCCATTACTGAAGCTCAGCGGAAGTCCACGACTGACGCCGGGTCGTTCTTTGACAGCCTGTTCGGGCGAGTCGGGTTCGAGGACACGGGCAAAGACGAGGATGACCCGAACGACGAGAACCGGGCAGAGTTCGGCCTGTCGAACCTTGACGGCACACAGCATAAGTTCGTGACGCCGCTGAATTCTCGTGGTTCGTCATCGTCCATCATTGCTCTCGGCGTCGGCAACGGCTCAACCGTCAAACACGGCGAACTGAACGAATACACGGTGTACAAGTACCCACAGGACGAACCGCGTCAAGCGAACAGCGCCGTAGCCGCGTCGATCACTGGGGAAGTCCTCGGCGGCTATAAGGCGCAAGGGCTGAAAGTCTTTGAAATCGTCCCTGCCGGTGACGGCAAGTGGGTGGCTTCTATCGGGAAGTCTCAGAGCATCCTTTACCGGGCTGTCATTGACGAAGCCGGGACTATCACCCTGACCGACGAAGCCGGAGACGGTGAAGGCGAGTCTGCATCTGCTGATGCTGGCAAACCGTTGTCTGAAATGTCCGTTGAAGAGCTTCAAGAGCTGGGGTCGCACGTCCTTCGGGAGCTTGGCGACCGCTGACACCACCACCATTCCGCCCCGGCCTTCCATCGTGAGGGCCGGGGCGTCCTTATGCCTGAAAGGGGCACCATGAAACCGATCATCGAAATTACTGCTGCGCATGTTGGCAAACAGCTACGGATCGTGGACCAGCATCTCAGCATTGAGGGCACTCTCGCGTCATTGCGCGTGTGGTCAGAGTCAGAGGAAGTCCGGGAGTCGTTCGGGCGGCTGGTCAAGACCAAGACCGCGCTGTTTGTCGAAATCGAGGTTGCCGGAATCGACGGCACGACTCAACTCACCCGTCAGGCCGAATTCGAGGTGATCGAGTAATGCGCAAGTTCATTCGCACTGAACGGCTAACCCATGAGCAGATCATGGCCTTCTGCGACGAAGCCGAACGGCAGGGGTGCAGGGTGAGAATGTCCCCCGCCGATGACAACCCGATAACCATTCACGGCACCCGCCGCCGCGCATGCCTCACCTGGGACGCATGGCGACCGGAGCCGCGCAACTCACGGCAGACCGGCACCTTGTGGCCTAAACCCTTGCCCGTGTCGTGGATCGAGAACGGCATTCCCCGCCGAACAATCACCCGTCCGATCCGATACCCGCAACGCCTCATCGACTCTCTCAAGATTGGAGACTGATGGATTTTCCCGAAGCCCTCAAACAAGCCCCCTCGCTGGTCGCGGAGCTACGAAAGAGGATTATGCCGGAAAAGGGCGAGAAGCCCGAACGATCAGCACCGTCACAGAAGCCGTCAGCCCCACTCAATATTCACGCCATGTCCGACTGTGACAGCATCTATTCGCTGCTGTATCGGCACGCGGAGAACGTCGCGGACCTGCTGGGCGGGACCATGCCGACAGTGCCAATTGTGGGCGGCTGGGAACCTGTCGGACTGCCTGCCGGGGTGGAACCGGACGTAGCTTATGAGAACACTCTGAAGCTCGCCCGATACTTGGAGCACCAAACACACCTTGTTCCGGTGAACTGGCAACGGAAGATCATGCGCGAAATCAGCAAGAAGTCGGAAGAGCTTGTGAAGAAATACCCAACACACGCGCCCAAAGAGCAAATGAACGCAACATGCAGGGCGTGCAACTACCGCCTGTATCGCTTCCCGCCGAAGCGGTATAAGGCAGATGAACTATACAAATGTATTCACTGTGGCCTTGTCCACACTGAACAGGAAGCGGCGGAACAGGAAGCGAAGAGGTCGAAGAAATCATGATCGTTAAGTCGGCAACAGCGGCACTCAACAATGTGGACATGGCAACGATTAATGATAGGGGTAACGCAGTGTTGATGATCGACGGCAGAGAGCACGTCATGACGGCGTATGAGTTGAAAGACATGTGGGCCAAATTGGGGGTGCTCATTCGGGAGTTCAACAAATGGAATGGATGACTCAAGAGGAAGCCGCTAAAGCCTACCGGGTGTCGCAGCGAACGATTCGCAACTGGCGCATTCGGTACGGGGTTACTCGCCGCGTTCTGGACGGAAGAGTTAAGTACCTTCGGGATGATCTTGACGAAGCCGATTACCAATCGAGAACTAACGTCGGCGGTCGGCCCAAAAACCCTTTCCACCCATTGTGTTAAGCTGTAGCCCTAAGCGAATTTCTTAACTCAACAAAATAGATTCACCGCGTCATTCGCTAAGCACAATCCCGGAGCTTAGGGGTACAAGCTCGCGGGATCTTTTTATGCCCTGTCGTGGTCGTGCGCGCCGGGGCAGGTCCGAGATAGCCCAACAGGTAGAGGCAGTGCTTTCAAAAGGCATGACAGTGTGAGTTCGAATCTCACTCTCGGAACGGGGCGGTTTTCGCTGTAACCGGCCAGAACAAAACGGCGCACCCCTACGGGGGTGAGGGAGTGTAGCTCAGTTGGTAGAGCGTCCGCCTGAAAAGCGGAAGGTCTTTGGTTCGAGTCCAAACGCTGCCACCTGGCGTCGCTGGTGTACGCGTCAACTGAAAGACCGGGATCAGAACCCCGGATACCAGCACAGACCGCTCTAGCTCAACGGCAGAGCATCCGCCTGTTAAGCGGACGGTTCTAGGTTCAAATCCTGGGAGCGGTGCGAGGTGTTCGGGACGGCCATTCCGAACACGTCAGAGGGTGGCAGAGTGCCAAACCGTGAGGGTAGAACGTGCCCGACACGGGGAGGTAATGCGACTGTCCAAAGATCGGCCAGAAACTCAACCGACGGCAAGTGCTGAGGTGTGGGGGATGGGCGCGTCTAGCGGCGTGCAGAACGATTGAGCTTAGCGGCAGGACAGGGCACTAGGGCTATTGGCAGATGAAGCGTTCCCCTAGTCTGAGGTTCATCACCTCACCCTCACCTTTCAGTGATCGTAGGGTAATCGGCAACCCACCTGATTTGGGATCAGGAACATGCAGGTTCGAGTCCTGCCGGTCGCACGAAGTGCCTCACAAAGATGTTGTGTTCACCTGTCCGAAGTGAGGCACAAACAATGTCCCGTGACGCAGCCTTAAGTGGCGCGAGCGGGAACGCCCCGGCCCGTGTCTGTGGTGGTTCACGGGCCGGGGCGACCAAACCACTACACATGCAGATAGGATAAGAGCATGAAGAAAACACTCACCATCACCGCCCTTGCCGCCGCCCTCGCACTCACAGGTTGCGGCGCATCAGATGACACCGCCACCGAAGCTGACAAGGCACCCGCTGGCGCAGACACAGCGAAACAGGTTGAGGGCGACCTGAAAGAGTTCTTTGATTGTGACTGGAAAGACAACACCGACGAAGGTGACATTGTGCATACGGAAGTATGCGAGGACGAAGAACTGATGCTGGCTGCTGGCGACAAGTCCTCTGTGAAGGTGTGGCTGGACGGCATGAAGGAAAAAGCCCCTGGCGGTTACGCTGTCGTGTCTGACGAGTACGTACTGACCACCACTGACAAGGGCACTGCTAACCATGCGTGGGACGTGCTCGGCGCAGATGGTGAAGTCATCGAACTGAACTAAACCACAGACGGATCGGCCCCCTGAGATAAACACTCAGGGGGCCGCACCTTTCCAATGGGGTACTACTCGCGCATACCTCGGCCTGAGTAGGTATCCGCATAATCCACCGGCTCAAGATAGACGGTGACATTGTGCAGGTCCGGCTCGTTCTCATATAGCAGGTGCCACACCTCAACCACCTTATAGGGCATACCGTCCACCTGAACGTAATCACCCTTTGCCGGGACCGAATGTATGTGTTCGTTCTTCGCTGCAATCCTCCCGTTCACATAGTAGTGAACCGAATGTATCCGCAGATCGCCCTCGCTCATGCTCTGTCCATTTCCTCTCTCGTTCTACCCACACCGCACTTAGAGCAGACCCAGTGATAACCACTGTCTCTGAACTGTTCTGACGTAAGGTGCAGCGGCTTATCAGCCCACGCCTTACGCATACGGCCACCGCACACAGGGCACACAGTCATAGTGACACCAATCTCTAGAAGGTGATCCAACTGTAGTGCAACCCACTGACACACTGACAGGCGGTGAGGCATGGCAACCTCACGCACTGGTACAGGCAAATGGCGAAGAGTCAGAGCCGAAGCAATCAAGAGAGCACACGACAACGGACAGACCGCGTGCCTCATGTGCCGAACACACTTGGACTACGACACACCAATGAGACCCAACAGTGCCGAAGCCGATCACATCATTGCCTATGCGCAAGGCGGCACGGACACCATAGACAACGTGCAGGTCATCTGCCGCCTATGCAACCAAACCAAAGGTGCAGGCAAGAAGCGGAAGAGACGCACAGGCAAAAGGGTAGAACCAACAACCCGAGTCCCATGGTGATTCCACAGGGGTATCAACCACAGGTACAAGCCGGGTAATTCCGAGGTACAGAAACCGGGGTACAGACACGGGACAAATCCGGGGTGACCACAGGGGGTATCCGGTCCCCCAACCGCAAACTTCGGCCCCCCGGCATTGCGTTCTCTCCCTGTTTCTAATTCCACATTGTGGAGCCTTTTTCCACATCTGTTATGCCCTTGTGAGGGCCGTTAGGGGGGTGCTGTGGCGGATAAAAAGAAGCGCGTGGACTATTCCAGCATTTCGGCGGCTATCGCGCATGGCGACCGTCTAGACGAGCTGAGGGCTATTCATCGTCGGCTCGCGAAAGTCTTGGATGATCCGAAAACGCTTGCTCGGGATATTGCGTCTGTGTCGCGGCGTCAGTTGGAAGTGTCGCGTGAGATTGCGGAGCTGGTCGCGGAGCAGGAAGCGGCTGAAGAGGTGGAGGTGAGCAACGAGAATGTTGTTGACGCAGAATCCACCTTCAGGCCCGAAGCCATTTGATCGGAAACTGTCTGAGGTTGCTAAGCATCTTGTGATCCCTTCGGGGATCGAGAAAACCGAATGGCCGTCTGTGGCTCGACAGTTTCAGCGGATGGACTGGCCGGTTGATAAGTGGCAGGAAAACCTTTGCACGGTTGCAACGGGGCTGCGCTCGGACGGCATGTATGCGTGTGGCGTCGGTGGACTTGTGTTGTCGATTCCCCGGCAGGTTGGCAAGACGTACACAATCGGCGGTCTCGTGTTCGCGCTGTGTCTGGCGAAGCCGGGGATGCTCGTGTTGTGGACGGCGCACCGGGCGAGGACGCACAACGAAACGTTCCGCGATATGGCGTCGAAGGCCGAATCCGCTTCGGTGAAGCCGTTTGTTGAGAATGTGCGCCGGTCGAACGGTGAGCAAGAAGTCGAGTTCAAGAACGGTTCTCGAATCCTCTTCGGTGCCCGTGAGAACGGTTTCGGGCGTGGCTTCAAACAGGTGGACATTCTTGTCCTGGACGAGGCTCAAATTCTGACGCTCAAGGCCATGGAAGATATGGTCCCGGCGACGAACGCTGCCCCTAACGGTCTCGTGCTCATGATGGGCACACCTCCGCGCCCGAACGATCCGGGCGAAGTGTTCACTGAGCGTCGTGAAGCCGCTCTATCGGGTGAGGACGAGGACGTGCTCTATGTCGAAATGTCGGCTGACGAGGACGCTAATCCGAATGATCGGGAACAGTGGGCGAAAGCTAACCCGTCTTACCCGCACCGAACTTCTGAGACCGCGATTCTGCGTATGCGTAAGCTGCTCGGTTCGGTTCAGTCGTTCATGCGTGAGGGGCTGGGCATTTGGGACAAGCAAAGCAAGGGCCGGAAAGCCTTCATTGCCGCCACATGGGATTCTCGCGCTGCTGAGCCGATCACTGACGGGATTATGTCGTTCGGTGTGAAGTTCTCCGCCGACGGCGCTGAGGTCGGCCTAGCCGGGGCGATTAAAGACGATGACGGGCGAATCCACATTGAGGGCATCAGGCAAGCCCCGATGACGGACGGCACCCAATGGCTTGTGGACTTCCTGGTGGAACGGAAAGACCGGGCCGCGCAAATCGTGATCGACGGCAAGAGCGGTGTTGGCTATCTCGTCAATGCTCTTCGCGCTGAGCGCGTGGGCGCGAAAGTCATTCTTGTTCCGACTCTCGATCAAGTCATCACCTATCACTCAATGCTTGACCGCGCTATCACTCAGGGCGAGGCCACCCATTCGGGTGATCCCGATTTCGACGCTCAAGCCAAGTCCGCCGTCCGCCGCAAGATCGGCAATAACGGTGGGTTCGGGTGGGAAGCCCCCACTGAGGACGGGTCAGTGACCCTTTTGGACGCGGGCACGCTCGCATTCGGCGGCGCGAAAACTTCCAAGCGGCGTCCGGGCCGCAAGCAATCTTTTCTTTAGAGGGGGTGCCTTATGGCGTGGACCGCCGATGACGTTTCGAATCTCAACGTTCTGAATGCTTACCCACAAGAAATTTCCACTATTCGCGCCCTGCTAGAAGTGTGGCGGCGCAGGTGGCCGAAGAATGTTCGACGGTCGCTGTATTACGACACTGAGCAGGCGTTCAAAGACCTTGGAATCGCTCTTCCGCCTCAGTTGAAAAAGGCGAAGTTCGTTCTGGGGTGGGGGACTCAGGCTGTGAAGAAACCGGCCATGCGTTCACAGTTCGAGGGGCTGCGCCTTCCGGGGTCGGACGATCCTTTCGACCTGAACGAGATTCTTATTCAGAACCGTTTCGCGTTGGAGTTCTCGCAGGCGAACGTTTCCGCGTGTACTCATGGCATGGCCCTTGTGACTGTTGCTAAGGGCCGTGAGGGTGAATCTCCGGTGCAGATTCAGGCTCATTCGGCTGAATCGTCTGCGGCGTTGTGGGATCGCCGGAATAGGCGTCTTGGATCGGCGTTGACGGTCGGAAGTATTGAGGACGACCGGCCCACTGAGTTCGTGGTGTACCTGCCTGACGTGGTGCTTGAATGCACGTACTCGAAGGGCACAGGATGGGTTGCGAAACGTCACCCCAACACGATTGGCCGCGTCCTCGCGGTGCCGGTCCCTCACGACCCGCAGTTGCGCCGCCCGTTCGGGCGTTCGCGTCTCACGAATTCGGTTATGGCCCTGTGTGACATGGCGGTGCGTGCTTACGTGAGAATGGAAGCTAACGCAGAGTTCTACTCGACACCTCAGATCGCTCTTCTGGGCGTCGATCCTGAATCGTTCGATGGGCAAATGTCGGAGTCCATGAAGTTCAAGCTTGCTATGGACCGTTTGCTTGCATTGACGAAGGACGCTGACGGCGAAAAACCCGAACTGACTCAGCTTTCGCAGGCGTCAATGGCACCTCATTCGGACATGCTGCGCACTGTCGCTATGGCGTTCAGTGGTGAGACGGGAATCCCGCCGTCATCGTTGGGCATCATCCACGATCAGCCTTCTTCGGCTGAAGCTATCCGGGCGAATGAGCACGACATGCTCGTTGACGTTACCTATCAGAACAAGTTCGTTCTGTCTGACGCTGTGCGTGAGATTGCAATTCTCGCGGTCATGGTTAGGGACGGGTTGAAGGAAGTTCCCGATGAGGCGTGGAGCCTTTCGTCTCGGTTCGCTGATCCTGAGTTTCAATCACTGTCGGCTCAGTCGGATTCGGTGCAGAAGCTCGCTTCTCAAATGCCGATTCTGGCACAGTATCCGGTCCTCTTGGAACGCATTTTCAATGATGACGAGGTGGAGCGGATTCGCGCCGATCAGCGGCGTTCCACGGTGTCTGAGTTTATGCGGCAGGTTCAGGACAGGGCGGAGACTTCGCCCCGCGTTGAGGAAGCCGCCGCTGCTGGTGTAGCTCGGCAGGTCGAAGAATGATCGACTACGCGACAACTCTCGGGTACGCGTCTCTTCTGGATCAGCTAAGCAAGCACGCCCTAGCTGAGCTTGATCGTCTGTTCGGAGCCGTCTCGGGCTTCTCAGACCGTGAAAAGGTCGAAGCCTTCATGGACCTGATGCCGGAGCTTGGCAACAAGTACGGTTCCGCGTCCTCCGAGGTGTCGGCAGAGTTCTTTGACGAACTGAATCAGATTCAAGAGGTCAAACGGCCTATCAGCCCGGAATCGTTCGTGGAAATGCCCCCGTCCTACTGGCATTCGCTGGTCGGCTGGGGCACTTCTGACGGTTTCGCAGACTGGGCGAAGATCGCCGGGGGACTCACACGGCGGTTATCGGAAATGTCAGCGGACACGATGATCGGCAACGCCGAATTGCAGGGCGGTCTTTCCGCCCAACGAGTGCCCCGAATCGGGTGCTGCGCGTTCTGTTCCATGCTGGCGTCTCGCGGGGCCGTCTACACCCCCGGTTCGGCTGGCGGTGTTGTTGGCCGTGGCCGTCCGATTGGCTCGCACAAGCAGGCGAAGGGCATTCGCCCCCGTGGTGCTCGAAGGATGGGCGAGGACTATCACGACAATTGTCGGTGCCGTGTGGTCACGGTGACAGCGAACAACTCGGTTCAGCTCTCGAAAGAAGCTGACCGGCATTTCGAACTGTATGAGGAAGCTCGGGACAAGGTGAATTCCGGCCTTGAGCTGAACGTCATTCAGTCCCGCGTCGGAGGCTCTCTCAAGAACGAATATGAGTGGATCGACGCCTCAGGCGAATCCCGTTCAGCCAAGGACAAAACGAACGAGATCGTCAAATACATGCGCCACAAACTCGGCGCGTAAAACCCCACAGATTTCCAAGCCCCGCACGGGGCTTTTTTAATGCCGCACGGCAGAAAGGCGGATTGGTTATGGACTATGAAGCGGAATACAACAAGCTCAAGACGGAATTTGACGAACTGAAGTCTGAATCCCGTAAGTGGGAGGACCGGAGCAAGGCAAATTACAAGGATTTGCAGGACGCTCAGATGGCCCTTTCGGAACGGGATAAGGCGATTGAGGACGCGAATTCTCGCCTGTCTGAGCTTGAGGCCGCCAACGGCGATATGAAGTCCAAACTTGACCAGTTTGAACAGGCTGAGGCGCAGGCAGCACAGGAGAAGGCGCACGCCGAACTTGTGAGTGAAGTCGCTGAGGCTACGGGCATTGATGCGTCTGCTCTTCGCGGGACCACGAAGGAAGAGCTTGAGGCGCACGCGGAAACGCTAAAGGCCGTGTTCAAGCCGTCCGCGCCTGTCATTGAAGGACAGGCGAACACACCGGGCGAACAGCCCTCTGACGAGTTGCGCGAATTCACGCGTGGCTTGTTCTCAAGCGACGAATAAGGAGAAATACTTATGTCTGTTCTCAAGACGGGGGATCTGAAGGTCCCCACTCAGCTCTTTGAACCGTGGGTGAAGCGCATTCACGACGGTTCGGCTATTTCCACCCTCTCGGGGGCTGTGCCGATGAAGTTCGGCAAGGGTGAGGCGTTCAGCTTTGACATTGGTGAAGCTGAGTACGTCGGCGAGGGTTCCCAGAAGGGTCCATCGAAGTTCACTCAGACTTCGCAGACCTATGAGCCGTTCAAGTTCCACAAGACGGTCCGTTGGACTGAAGAGGTTCAGTGGGCTGACGAGGATCACCAGATGGGTGTTGTTCAGGAAATCCTGAACCTCATTCAGCCTGCCCTTTCGCGTGCCCTTGACTTCGGTGTCATTCACGGAGTCAACCCTGCAAGCGGTCAGACCGTCTCCGCTATGACTCAGAAGCTTGTCAGCACCGAAAACGAAGTCGAGTTCGGCGCGGATGACCGCGTGGGTGACGTTGTGGACGAGGCTACCGGCCTTCTTCTCGACGGCGGCGGTGTGCCTGACGGTATCGCCGTTGATCCGAAGTTCGCTGCTGCGATTACACGCACGCGTCTTGTTGATGCGAACGGCAACCGGGCACAGAAGATGTACCCGGAATTCTCGTTCCGTAGCTCTGAATCGCAGTTCGACGGACTCAGCGCGGCCACGGCTCGCACCGTGGGCGCGGGTGGCGTCATCGACCCGGCTACCGGCCTTCTGGCGGTTGTGGGTGACTTCTCGGCTGTCCGTTGGGGCATTCAGAAGTCCATCGGCCTTGAAGTCATCAAGTACGGCGACCCGGACGGCCAGGGCGACCTGAAGCGAAACAACGAAGTCGCGTTCCGCGCTGAGGTTGTTTACGGCTGGGGAATCGCTGAGCTTGATCGCAACTTCGCGAAGATCGTCTCCGCCGACGGCGGCGACGACGGTAACGACGGCGGCGACGACGGTAACGACGGTGGCGATACGGGGGAATGACAACGCCGGGGGACAACGTATTCCCCGGCGACGACACTTTCCCTTCTGCTGACTGATTGAGTGCCCCCGGCCTTCGGGCCGGGGCCGATCACCGGAAGGGGTGTATATGCCTGAAGTTGAACCTTTCCCGTTTGCCACGTTGGACGAGCTGAAGGAACGGTGGCCCGATTTCCCGCCTGGTGCTGACAAGTACGCAGAGAAACTTCTAGAGGACGGTTCACAGTTCATTCTTGATGTGTGCCCCTCTGCGGCAAACGCTTCCGAATCAACACGGCGGCGGGTGTTGTGCGCGGTCGTGAAACGGCGCATGTATGCCGAACAGTCAGACCTCGCGGGGCTTGCGTCGGCATCACTCACTACAGGGCCGTTTGCGGAGTCCATGACCCCAGCGAATCCCGACGGTGACTTCTTCTTGAAGAAGCAGGAACGTAGGGCGTTGGGTGAAGGGCAGCAGAAGGCTTTCGGCGTGAAGATCGCTGACACCGGCTGTGTCGATCACCGCCCATGGTGTGCGCTCGCGTTCGGAGCCGTCTACTGCTCTTGTGGGGCGGACCTGACTCTAGAGGGGCCGCTATGGGAAGAGTGAGGCACCGTGGCGGCGAGACTGTCGTTCTTCACCCGCTCATTGAAGGTTCTGAGGACGCACACGGTAACCCGGTTGAGGACTGGGGGCCGGACGTTGAGCGCAAGAAATGCGCTGTCGAACCGCGTGTGCAAGAGGTGGACAACGAACTAGGCCGTTCGCCGGTCGTGTACGGGTTCACCGTCTATGACACGTTCGATTCCCCGGTGACTGACCGTGACGAAATGACCGTGCGCGGCGTTCGTTGCAGGGTGGACGGCGAGATTGCGCGCTGGCGCAACCCGTTCACGGGTCAGGCGAAGGGGTCTGTCATCACTTTGAAGCGGGTGGACGGGTGAGCAAACGAATCAAGCTGAACAATGCCGGTTTCCGTGCCTTGCGTACTTCGCCCGGTGTGAAGCGTGACCTGATGAAGCGCGCTCAGCGTGTGGCTGAGGCAGCGGGGGATGGGTTCGAAGCCCACGAATCCCCTTCTTCTAACCGTGCTCGCGCAACAGTCGGAACGCGCACAGCGAAGGCGCGGCGGAAACAGTCGAAGGACAACGTTCTACAGCGTGCCCTATCTGCCGGGAGGTGACATGGAAACGCTCGTGTTCCCGGACGGCAAAGCCCTGCTGATCGCGTGGCTGAAACAGTTAACGGGCCTCACTGTCGCCTCTGCGGTTCCCAAAACGCGCCCTGACGAGTTCGTAAAGGTTCAGGACGCGGGAATGCAGCGCGTGGACCGCCATATCCGAGAACTGTCGTTCACGCTCGAATTCTGGGCGAAGGCAACCACTCGTGCCTATGGCATCGGGGCGGCTGTACTCGCCCATTTCGAGTCCGTGGACGCTTTGGACGGAGTGACGGTCTACCACCCCCGCGATTGGGGTCCACCTGTCGAGCTACCCGACGAATCGGGTCAACCCCGATATACGGCGACGGTCTCATTTCGCCTCAAATCAAGCCCCCTTAGCGGGGCTTTTTTCATGCCCGGAAACGGGCGGTAAGGAGTTTTCAAAATGGCTGGTGTTACAGCAAGCGCAAACGTTTCGGTTGGCAAGCCGAATCTGCGCGTCTCGGGCGGTATTCTTCGCGCCCCTCTCGGCTCGGAGCGTCCGACTGATCCTGACGGTGCCCTTGATTCGGCTTACGAGTCGGCTGGGTATATCGGTGAGGACGGCGTTTCCGAAGAGTCGGAGCGGTCCACTGAGGATATTCGCGCATGGGGTGGCATCAAGGTTCGCACCGTGCAGACCGAATACGGAACGACTCTCACGTTCACCTTCATTGAGTCCCGCCGTGCGCTGGTGCTCAAGTCCGTTTTCGGTGAGAACAACGTGACCATTGACCCGAAGGGTTTCATCAAGGTTCGGCGCAACGAGACGCCGCTTGAGTCCGCTCAGTGGGTTGTGGACATGAAGGATGGCGACCGTGGCGCGCGCCGTCTCGACGTTGGCAACGGTCAGATCACTGAGGTTGGCGACATTTCCTATGTGGACGGTGAAGCCATTTCCTACGAGGTCACCATGTCCTGTGACCCGGACGAGAACGGCGACACCCTGATCGAGTACGTCACTGACCCTGATTTCCAGGACGACGACGGTAACGACGGCGGCGACGACGGTAACGACGGCGGCGATACGGGGGAATGACAACGCCGGGGGACAACACGTTTCCCGGCGACAACCTATTTCCAGAAAGGAATGAGTAATGGCATTTGAGCCTGACAAGTGGGTGGATGGCGAAGAGGGCGGAACGCCCATCACCGCCGATGAACTGAATCGCATTGAAGCCGCAGGCGCGGAGAAGGCCTCGCAGGGGCCGAAGGGAGACAAGGGCGACCCTGGCTCTGATGGTCTCTCGGCGTTTGAGGTTGCCAAGTCTGAGGGGTTCGAGGGGACTGTCACCGAATGGCTGGCGTCCCTCAAGGGCGACAAGGGCGACCCTGGCGCTGACGGTAAGGACGGCGCGAAGGGCGACAAGGGCGACCCTGGCGCGGATGGTTTCGGTACTGAAAAGCAGTACAACGATCTTGTTTCGCGCCTCGAAGCCCTTGAGGAGGCAGCCGCAGGCTGACTCTCTCTTTTCTGGCCGGGGGTGACTTCGCCCCCGGCCACCACCATTTTTGTTTGAAAGGAAACACCACACATGACCACCGCAAAGAAGAGCATGGCACCGCGCAGAAAAGGCAAGAAACAGTACAGCATGGTTTCGTTCGAACTGGACGGGTTCGAAGGCGAGTTCACCATGCCGAAGATCGACCAAATGCCGCTCGGAGTGGGCCGGAAGTTCGAGAACGGCGACATTGACGCGCTCATGGACTTCCTCTATGAGTACGCCGAAGATTCCGCGCCGGTCGTTGACGATCTGAGCGGTGAAGAAGTTCAGGACTTCATGACTGCGTGGGCTAAGGCTAGTGGGGTTGAAGTCGAAAAATCCGAAGCCTGATCGCACTTATTGACGAGCAACCGGGGGCGTTGAATTCGGACCTTATGAGGATCGGGTTACGTCTTCGGTGGCTTGACGGGTCCGATCAGGATTTCACTCTTGGCGACCTTCTGGATTTCGTGGAGCACGCGACACCGGATATGGCGATTTACCGGGTTCTTAACCCGGATGCTGAGTGGACGTTAACGAACATGATTTTGGCGCAAATGTGGGACGCACAGGTCATGTGGCGGTGGGTTGACGGTGGGAAGAAGGGGCCGAAACCTAAACCTATTCCGCGTCCTGGTGTTACTGAGACGCACACGAAGAGCTACACGGTTTCGGAGACTTCCACGGTTGACGAGATTGATGAATGGTTGAAGGGCCGCGTGAAAACGGGGTAACCACCACTTTTCTGACAGTTCGATTTGAAAGGGGAGTGGTGGCCCGTGGCGGCTGTCGAGTTGGCAAATGCTTACGTGTCGTTGGCGGTGTCCTCTAAGGGGCTCGGCAAAGACATTGTTAAGCAATTCGGCGGGGTTGAGAAACAGGCCGAATCGACCGGTAAACGGGCCGGTTCCCGGCTCATGGCCGGACTTCGCAAGACTGCGAAGCGTACAGCTGTCGGTGCTGGTGTTGCAGCGGGTGCGGCTGTCGGTGCTGCCGTGGTCAGCGGATTCAAAACCGCTGTAGCACGCGACAACTCGGAACGCGTCATGGAAGGTCTCTACGGTAACGCGAAGCTAGCAACTACAACGTTGCGTGACCTTCGCAAAGTGGCCGGTGATTCCCCTATTGACTATGTGGCTTACACGAAGGCCGCTGAATCCCTCGCTTACGCGGGGATCAAGGGCAAGGACGCTACAGGCGTGCTTGAGAACGTCGGCAAGGCAATCGTGGCCGCTGGCGGTGACTCTACGAAGCTCGATCAGGCTATGGGCGGCGTCATGAAGGCCGTCAATAACGGCGGAATCGCCATGATGGATTCGCTCAGCATGATTTCCGAATCGGGCGTGCCTATCCTGTCCGGCCTGGGCGAGAAGTTTGGTGTCACCACTGACGAGGTTAAGAAAATGGCCTCTCAGGGCAAGATCAGCATTGAGGACGTTATGAGCGTCCTTCAGGACGGCACCGGGCAGACGTTCCAAGACATGATTAAGGCTGGTGAGTCGGCGTCTAACTCGTTCGGCAACCAGTGGAAAATGGCGAAGGACCAAATCTCTAACGCCATTGGTGACGTACTGTTGCCGCTGCTCAAGAAGATCGCCCCGGCCATTAAGCCTATGGCTGACGCGTTGGTCGCTGGGATCGCTGATATTCCGGCGATCTTCCAGACCATTGCTGACGCTGGCGGCAAGGTGTGGAACGTCCTTAAAGACTGGTCTCCGCTGATCTTTAGCATTGTGGGCGCGTTCGCCGCCTATAACGCGGTTCTCGGGATCAGCAACGCTCTGTCGTGGGCGCGGTATCTGATCGAACAGCGGTCCCTCATTCTCGGGGCAACGCGTATCGCTCTCACAAACGGCATGGCGGCGGCGCAGGCAGCTCTGAACGCGGTCATGTCCGCTAACCCAATCGGCCTTATCGTGGCCGGTCTGGTGCTGCTAGTCGGTGGCCTAGTCATGGCGTACAAGAAGCTCGGTTGGTTCCGAGATTTCGTGAACGTGGTTTGGGCGGCGATTAAGGTGGCTGCGCAGGCTGTGGGCGATTGGTTCATGAATACCTTGTGGCCGGGGCTGAAGGCCGCTGTGGATGGTATCGGGGCCGGGTTCACCTGGCTGTATCAGAACGCGATCAAGCCCGCCTGGGACGGTATCAAGGCCGCGATTGACGTTGTGGTCGGTTGGTTCAATACGTCCGTCGCGCCTGGTGTTCAGGCGACAACAAGCGGCATCGGGTCCGTGTTCACCTGGCTTTATCAGAACATCATCAAGCCTGTTTTCGACGGAATCGGTTTTGTGATCGGTCTTTGGTGGACCGGCGTTAAGACCTATTTCGGTTTCGTGCAGGCAATTATTATGAACGTGCTAGTTCCGGCGTTTAAGAAAATCTGGGAAATCGTCTCGTTCGTGTTCAAGCTTGTCGGCGCGATTATTTCCACTACTTGGAATTCGGCCATTAAGCCAATTTTCACCGCAATTGTCCAGTTTATTGCCAACCAGCTTATTACGCGGTTCAATAACCTGAAGAACAATGTGACAATTGTGTGGAACGCCATGAAAGCAATCATGGGCGCGGTCTGGAACTGGTTGAAAGTCAACGTTTTCCAGCCAATCATGAATTGGATTCAGGCGAAAATCGTTGTCCCCTTCCAGGTTATGCAACGCAAGGTCCGCTATGTGTGGAATCTTGTGAAACAGCTTTTGAAAGCTGGCTGGGATTGGATGAAAACTAACGTGTTCTCCCCAATCATGAATTGGGTGCAGCAACGCGTTATCAACTCGTTCAACCGAATGCGCAACGGGATCAATAGTGTTTGGTCTAAGGTGCGTAACCTTCTGCGTGCCGGTTGGGATTTCATTAAGGACAAGGTTTTCAGTCCTCTAATGAATTTCATTAAGTCCGATGTGCCCGGAGCCTTTGAAAAGGGCAAGGATGCAATCGGTAACGCGTGGGACAAGGTTAAGGCTGTTGCCAAGAAGCCGATTAAGTTCGTCATCGAAACGGTGATCAACAAGGGCATCATCGACAAGTTCCGCGACGTGGGCAAGTTCTTCAACATGAAGGACAAAGACCTGCCTAAGCATGTGTCTTTGCCTAAGGGATTCGACACGGGCGGTTACACCGGGCCTGGCCGGAAGTATAAGCCTGCCGGGATCGTCCACGCGGACGAGTACGTGCTCAGGAAAGAGGCTCAGCGCAAGCTCAGCCGCAACTATGGGCGCGGAATGCTCGACCACATGAACCGCTTCGGCACGATCCCCGGTTATGCCGGGGGCGGCATGGTGTGGAACAACCTGTGGGGAATCATCAAAAAGAAGTTCCCGTGGGCGCGTCTCACATCGGCCTATCGCGGTGGTTCACAGACCGTTTCGGGAAATACGTCCTATCACGCTTCCGGTAAGGCAGTGGACCTAGCTGGACGCGGCTCAATGAACATGGGCGACATGATGAAGATATTCAACTTCATCCATGACAACTATGGGCAGTCCTCGGAACTGATTCACACGCCTGCTGGTGGCCGTCAGATCAAGAACGGCCGTCATTACAAGTACACCGGGGCCGTGGCTAAGCAGCACTACAACCACGTTCACTGGGCGAACAAGACGAAGTTCGGTGGCCCTACTGCTGGGGCGACTGGTGCCGATAACGGTGGCGGTAGTGGCCTGTCGTGGGACTTCTTCGCTGGCCCGTTCAACAAACTGAAGGACAAACTGAGTTCTTGGTTCGAGAAGTGGGGCCCAGCGGGGCAGGTCGTGAAGTCTGCCGCGTCCTGGGGGATTGATCGTCCTCTTGAGTGGATGAAGGACAACATTTCTAAGGTCGCCGGTTTCGTGTCTGACGCATGGGACGGCGCGAAGGAAATGGTTGTCAACGGTACTGCTAAGGCTCAGGGTCGCGCGTGGGCTTTGAAGAACGGGATCAGGGGTGAGCAGTGGAAGGCTGTTGACTACATCATTTCCCGTGAATCGTCGTGGAATCCGAAGGCTCAGAATCCGCGTTCGACGGCTGCGGGTCTGCCACAGCTCATTGCGGCGAATCAGCGTCATTACGGCGTGTATCCGATCCGTCAACAGTCGGTTTGGAAACAGCTTGACGCGTTCATGAAGTACGTAACTGAGCGGTTCGGCGGCGTCCTGCAAGCGCGGGACTTCTGGAAGTCTCACCACTATTACGACACGGGCGGTCTCGTGACCCCGACTCTGTTTGATAAGGGCGGGGCACTGATGCCCGGTACGCATTTGGTGGCGAATCAGACGGGCAAGCCTGAGTACATTCTGCCTTCGCGTGTCACTGACGCGCTCATTGGCGGGAATCTCGTTGGCGGTCGCGAAGAGCACTTCCATTTTCACGGTCCCGATCCTGACGCGGCTATGCGGTCCTATGAGTCCACTCGCCGCCGTCGTGAGCTTTTGGAGGTGAGGTAATGCGGTTTAGGCCGAAGATTTCCCTGCATGGCTCGGGTGAGGTTGTGGAGCTGTCGAACGGTTCTCATGCTGACTTCACCCTCATGCAGGGGGCTTCCGGTTTGGGGATGCGGCCACGGGAGATTACTACCGTGGCCCTCCCCTCTGGGGGTTCGTTGGTTCAGCATCGTAAGGGGCTTGAGGCTGAGGTTCAGATTCCCGTCCTGTTGGGTGGGTCTGAGCGGAAGCGTTGGGATTTGCGGCGCAAGCTTGAACGGCTCGTGCGCGATGAGGTTGAGATTCGCGTAACCCGTCCGAACGGTGTGTATCGTTCCCGGTTCGGTTTCTATAAGGCTGGGCTGGAAGGCGAATACGGGGCGGGTGAGGATTCCCCGAACGGTCAGAAGTTAGTCCTTGAGTTCACTTGCCCTGAGGGTATGTGGAAGGGTGAACAGCAAGACCCTGAGTTTCGTCTGGCTGGGATTCGCAAACGGTTCCTGTCCGAACGTGCTGAGCCGGTGCCGACTGGTCGGCGCAACCTGTGGCGCGGGTCGAAGCTCTCAGTAGACCGCTCAAACATCTCGATCAGCGGAAACTATGAAGCGGAACAGGTTGAAGACGGTTTGCGCATTACTGGCAAAGCCGACCCTGGAACAGGTGCGTTCTCGCTGACCTGGACCCCAACCGGGGGCATGATTAACGATCTTCCCCACTCGGGAACTCTAAGCCTGACGGTTCCACTCAGGAACGACGGGGACATGCCCGTGCCGGTGCGAGTTGCCATGTGGACGCGGGATAAGGACGGAAAGACTCTCACGACTGGCGTTGATTACGGCCACGTCATGAATCCCGGTGAGGTCTACCTGGCGAAGGTGGAAGCTCAAGAGCTGACTGAAGATTCGTTTGATGCTCGGTACTCGATGTACTACGGAGCGAACACTGATCGCCCTCAGATTGGGGCGGTGTTCACGGTGCTCGACGGCATCACACTTGTGCAGGACGACGTGGCGGCAGAGCCAATTAACGGGGATGCTCCATTCTGGGGCTGGGTGGGCAAACCTGGCGACTCTGAATCAGTCGAATTCGAGAAGAGTTCCACCTATCAATCTCCGTTCTTCCCGATGATCCTCGCGTCATCCGCGGTTCAAGGTGAGATTGATCTGGACATCGGCGGTGACGCACCCGTGTACCCGACTTGGGTTATCGACGGGCCGGGATCGGACCTGATTATCGAAAACGATAAGGGCGACTCGCTGAAAGTCCTTACTGAGTTCGAGGATCAAGTCACGATCACCACCGATCAACTGCGGCAGGACATTACTTCCCCGTCCATGCCTGACGGGGAACTGTGGGAGTACGTACCCACTGACTCCAAGTTCTTCGCCCTTGAACCGGGAAAGAACAAGCTGAAGGTGTCAATGGTCGGAGCGAAACCTAACAGTCTCGTGAGGTGCCTTTATCGAGAAAACTATCTGGCGGGGTGGTGATGCAGCTTGATCGCCTACATGTATACGCCTGAGTTCGTGAAGCGGGGCACTCTCCCAACTATCGGAGGGTCATGCAAGCTTCGCCGTAACGGGGTCCACACGTTCACTCTGAACGTGGACGGCGGTTCAGCCCTACCCTGCGTGTCAGGGTGAGTTGAGTCCACCGGTTCATAGCAAGTCCGCCTTAGCAGGGCGAGATCAGGAACAACCACGATGAGTATCTCGACTCTCTCCCCATCATCAACTCCGATCGGCGATGATGGAACGATGAACCCTCGCCACCCACGCGCTGATGGTCCACGCCGACGTACCTTCACCCCCGACCAAAAACTCGCCCACCTGACCGCGTACGAAGAAGCCTGCAGGCAGCAGCAGGGAGGAGCCTACCTGCGCCGTGAGGGGCTGTATTCCTCGCTGATCACCGAATGGCGCAGACTGCGCGATGCGGGTGTCTTGGATGGAAAGAAGCCCGGTCAGGCGGTCGGGAAGCCGAGCAAGGATCAGGCTGAGATTGCCCGGTTGCGCCGCGAGCTCGAGCAGACCCAGCAGCGTTTGGACCGCACGGAGACGGCATTGGAGATTATGGGAAAAGCACGCGCGCTCTTGGAAGAGACCTCCAAGAGCGCGGATACCGAGACCAGGCGGAAGAAGCGCTGATGAACGCCTACACCGAGCTGACCGTCCACGGCTTGAGTACCCGGGGCGCGGCTGGGCTGACCGGTATCGCGCGGTCGACCGCGGCACGCCGCCGCAGACGTTCAGGCCCGCCTGTACCGCGGGAGGTGGTCCCGGCCAACCGGCTCGACTGCACTGAACGAGCGCATGTGCTGGCCGTGCTCAACAGTGCTGAGTTCGTCGATTCCACCCCGATGCAGGTCTTCGCCACTCTCCTCGACCGGGGCGTCTACCTCTGCTCGATCTCGACGATGTATCGGATCCTGGCCGAGCATGCCCAGGTCAGAGAACGTCGACGGCAGGCCAGGCATCCTGCCCGAGCGGTGCCGGAACTGGTCGCTGACGGGCCGGGACAGGTGTATACGTGGGACATCACCAAGTTGGCCGGACCGACCCGGGGTGTGTACTACGACGCCTATGTGATGATCGATATCTACTCCCGCTACATCGTTGGTGCTCATGTCCATGCTCGTGAGTCCGGACCGTTGGCTCAGGAGATGATGGCCGAGGTGTTCGGCATCCACGGCATCCCACAGGTGGTCCATGCCGACCGGGGCACGTCGATGACGTCGAAGTCCGTGGCTACACTGTTGGCCGATCTGGAAGTGACCAGATCGCATTCGCGGCCGAAGGTCTCCAACGACAATCCCTATTCCGAAGCGTGGTTTAAAACGTTGAAGTATGCGCCGGTCTTTCCCGAACGATTCGGGTCTTTGGCTGGGGCGCGAGGGTTCATCGACGAGTTCGTGTCCTGGTATAACCATGAACATCACCACCAGGGACTCGGTCTGCATACGCCGGCCGATGTCCACTACGGACTCGCAGCGGCCAAGGCGAATGAACGCGCTGACGTCCTCGCCGCGGCCCGGGCGGCTCATCCTGAACGGTTCGCCACGAACGCACCCCCGAAGGTCCTCGACCTCCCTGCGGCTGCCTGGATCAACAAGCCCGTCGAGAGCACGACTGACGACGACCGCCAGCAGGTTGAGCTACCAGCTGCCTAACTCCCGCTGGTCTCACTCACCTTGACAAATTCCGCTATGGCAGCGGTTTGATAAAGACTGGCGTGTAGTCATCTACGACGAGGGGCGACGACTGCTATCGGGTGCGCCCCTCAAGATCGTTGAGAAGGCGTCAGGCGGGGTTGTTGAGTCCGAACTGACTGGTGAGTCTGACATGACTTGGCTGAAGGACATGATTACCCTGCCTGACCCGACAAGCGCGGCTGACAAGCAAGGGGAAGCGGCTTACTGGAATAAGAAGGGCGCTGCGGGTGCCCTGATTCGTGACCTTGTGGACGTGAATGTTGGCCCTTCGGCACGGTCTGAGTATCAGCGGCCTCTTGTCATCGGTGACGTTGTGACTGGCCCTGACGGGTCGATCAACAGCCGTTTCAAACCCGTCTTGGACGAGGTTGAGACGTTGGCGGAAACTGCCGGCCTCACGGTGGACATTGTGCAGGATGACGAGTTGAAGAAGTCTGTTCTGACGGTCACTGAGGGGCGGGACTTCGCGCGCCGTATCCGGTTGTCACATGACAACGGTGGTATCGAATCCCACGAATTCACACTTGAAGCCCCCACGGTCACGTCAGTACTTGTGGCCGGTCAGGGCGAAGGGGAGAAGCGGGCTCTGAAGCTCACTCACGGGAACGAGAATTCGTGGGGGTTCCGGTCGTTGCAGTTCCAAGACCGGCGAGACACAGACGATGAAGCCGAATTGGACGCGGCTGGCACGGACACGCTCACTGAGGGGCAAGAGAAGGCGACCGTGAACCTGCAAGTCAACGACACCCCGCGCATTCGGTTCGGGCGTGACTTCTGGCTCGGGGACACGGTGACGGTGCAACTGTCCACGGGAGTTGTCATCACGGACACGGTTCAGATGGCTGAGCTGACGTGGGACGAGAACGGGCGGAAGGTGGCCCTTCAGGTTGGGCCTACGGCTGATGACGAAAACCAGCCTCGCCCCGTGAAGGAAATCAACAAGCTTTGGCGTGCCGTGCGTGCGCTACAAACACGATAAGGGGTGCTAATGGCTGAGCCAACACCGGAGAGCAATCTTGCTCTTATTGAAGAGCTTCAGACTCTCGTTTCTGCTGATTCTTATGAGGCCGTGGACGGGCCGGAGTTCTCTTATCCTGCTGTCGGCCAGGCAGTGGATGACGAAATGTGGCAGTACGTCACTCTCGCACTCGGGAACGGGGTGCTTGATGACGGCGGGCGTCCTTATTGGTTGCGCAAACTCGATTCAGACTCAGAGACCAATAGTGCCAATCAGATGATTCTCACGGTCGCAGAAGGTCGAGGAACGGCCCAAGCCGTGCTGTATGGCTTCTACCATCGTCTGCTGCGAGACATGCGGCTGGACTTCCCGATGCCGGTGGCTGAAACAACATATTACGTAGTGTTGGAGCTTAACCCGCTGAAGGCTAGAAGTCCCGAGGGTCCGATTTCGGTGCAGGTTTACCCGAATGAGCTGAACACTGAATCTGGGCGCAGACATCTTGGCCTTTGGGAGGTGACCCGTAAACCGAATCAGCTACTCACAGACGCAACTATCACACGCACAAGAATCCGTGCAGCGCCGACAATTTACGTCTATTACGAAGAGCACAAGCCGGACCCAAACGAGCAGCTTTCGGGGTCGCTGTGCATGGTTGGTGAGAACAGCTCGTGGTATCGCGTCTCTAGTGATGACGCGGACACAGACGGCAACCGTTCGTGGGTTCCGCTGACTTCGCCTAAATGGTTGCCTCTGACGTTGGCGAATGTTCGAGAAAGCGCCGGTCACGGGTACGCGCCTTCCTACCAGAAGAAGGGTAAGAAGGTGCGCCTGCGAGGTCATATCCAGAGATCGAACGGTGAACTCTTCAAACAATCGCTGAACTCGGAGTTGGGCGGCTGGGACTTGGCGAAGCTTCCAAAGGAAGCCCGCCCAATACATTCCCATCATGAGATTGTCGCGGTTTCTGCGGAAGCTAACCCGAAATACGCGAAGGTCGTTGTCGGCACAGATGGCGTAGTTAAAGCGTTCGTGTCTGACGATTCGTCTTGGATTTCCATTGACGGGGTTGAGTTTGATGTGGAGTAACCCATGAACCGCGCTTCTAGGTTTTTGCGCGCTATCGGGTCTCTCGTGTTCCTCGGGGCCGGACTCTTCTACACCCTCGCCCCACCCCGCACAACAACGTCCTTCTTTGACACCCCGTTCCCCGCTATCGCGTGGGGGGCGGTGTTCGTGTTCGGCGGGATCGTGTCGCTACTCGGCGTCATCACACGCTACGTCCACGTTGAACGGTTCGGGGTCTTTGCGATTGTCGTTGCCGGTACGTGTCTTTCAACCGGGCAAGCGTTCGTAATGTTCGATCTTCCGATCACATGGACGCGCGGCGGCGGATTGCTGGCGTATGTCGGGTTCACACTGTTCGCGTTTGAACGTTGGTGCAGGCTAGGGGCTGACGAACGTGCGATAAACGCCGTTGCGGATGCGGGGTGAGCATGGATTCAGACATTATGAAGCTCATTATCGGTCTCGGCGGAATCGCGCTGTCTGGCGGTGTCGGCAAGCTTGTCTATGACTGGATTCATGGCCGGGTGATGAAAGAAGAATCCGCTGTCGCTCAGTGGCAGGGTATCGCCCGGTCACGGTTGGACGAGATCCGCAAGCTGAAGGCGCGGCTTGCGTGGTTCGAAACGCATTATGCGTTGCTGTGGCTCGCCTATGAGCGGTTGCCTCCACCTGACAAAGAGTCGTTTCCGTTCGCGCCTCCGCCCCCGCCCGATAAGGCGGACAACGATAAAACCTGACCCGCTTCACGGCGGGTCTTTCCAATTCACGGCATCCCTTCGGGGGTGCCTTTTTTAATGCCCGAAAGGGGTAGATCATGGCACGAAACTACGATTTCGCGTTCAAGGAATCTTCCAACAGTTCCACACGCTCGCATTACGGCCACGGCTCGAAGCCAACCGGAATCACCATTCATCACTGGGGTTCGACGGGTCAGAAGTTCGAAAACGTGGTGGCATGGCTGAGAGGGCCGAAGGGCGGCACCTCTAACCGGGGTTCGTCGGCTCACTACGTGGTTGAGGCTGGGCGCGTGAATCAGCTTGTGGGTGATTCTCGCGCCGCTTGGCACGCCGGTTCCACAGCGGGCAACGGCTCGACTATCGGCATTGAGTGCCGTCCGGAAATGTCGGATGGGGACTGGGCAACCCTCGTGCAGCTCTGCGCTGACATTGAGGAAGAGCACGGTTCCATGAAGTACTACGGCCACAAGGACTGGAAGAGCACCGCGTGCCCCGGATCGTACTACGCACAGCTCGGGAAGCTCGTGAAGGACGTGAACGCGGAGCACGCCGCACGGAAGAAGGGCGGAACGACCGCCCCGAAGCCTTCCAAGCCGTCCAAGCCCTCTAAGCCTTCGAAGCCAACCCGTCCTGTGGGCGAGGTTCCCGGCCCCGGCTATGACTTCCCGTGGCCGTCCGGCCATTACATCGGCCCGAAGTCCGGCCCGGACCGTTCGCATTCCGGGTTCTACAAGAACCGCAAATGGTCCGGTCAGTATGACGAGGTGTGGCTTAAGCGGTTCGTCTCTCAGCTCGCGCTGCGCGGGTGGAGTGTCGGCAAGGGCAAGACGTACCTGTCCAAGTTCGGAAACGACGGTCGTTACGGGGCTGAGTATGAGGCACTGATTCGCGCATTCCAGAAGTCGCAGGGTCTCGCGATTGACGGTCTCGGTGGCCGCGACACATGGGACGAAGCTTTCAAGAAGCCTGTGACCTGATGAAACCCACAGCGGCTCTTATCGGGGTCGCGCTCGGGCTGGGACTGCCCATCTATCTCATTGGGTGGGCGGTCCTGGTCCTCAGCTTCATTGACCTCTTCTGAAAGGACAACATGACCACTTCTACACAAGTGCAGCACCCCAACCGGGCGTCGGTGCGCACTTTCATACAGACGCTCATTCCGGCCCTGGCTCTGCTGGTCGTTGCCGTGCCGCCGTTCGTTGACATTGTGCTTGACGAGGTGGACAAGGCTGGCGTGAACCTTCCCGAATGGCTCTATCTGGCCCTGACTGGCGCGTCAGTGGCTTGCGCCCTGGTCGCGGCGATTGTCGCCCGCGTCATGGCGATTCCGGGCGTTGAGAAGGTGCTTGAGCGCATCGGCATCGGCGCGGAGCCGAAGCGCGCACGACTGGAACGGCTCGCCGCTGAAGAGACGGACGAGACACCCGTTCCTGACGATTACGAACCGAAGCACTGAAGGAGGACGGAGTGCCACCGATTGAAGATATGACCCCTGAAGAGATTCAGGAGTGGATGGACGCTCTTGAGAAGGAAATGCTGCGACGGCAGAACCTCGCACTCTTCCAAGAGAAGCAGACTGAACTTCACGAACAGTTCCGCAATAACGGCATGTTGCCGAAGGCGGATTTCGGTGAGTGGGAGAAGCCTGAAGAGTCAGTAGACGCTTATGGTGTGGGTGATGTTGTCACCCGCAACGGAAAGGTTCGTCGCGCGAAGGCTGGCATGGTTGTGTGTGAGCCGTCGTGTGACGAGCATTGGGAGGATGCAGGCGAAGAGCCTGAAGATGAATGAGGAATGCCCCTCACTGCCTTGACTGGCGGTGAGGGGCTTTTTTCTTATCCCTGGGCATGTTCAAGCTGGGCCACCCTGCCGCGCGAAATTTCGAGCACTGCCGCAACGTCGGAGACGCTGAGGTGCTTAGCGCGAAGTTCCCGCACGATTTCCCGATTCTTCGATCCGGCCTCGGCTTGGAGTTCGATCGCTCGGGCGGTCGCCTCTTTCGATTCTTTGATCTTCTGGGTGAGGTCGCCTAGCTCTGGGATGATGTGGATTTCTGCCTCAGAGTGGTCCACATCGGGTTCAAGGGTGTCCAGGTAGTCGATCACCTGCTGTTTGGCGTTGGCGAGGATGCGAACCTGAGTGGCGTGGTCTTCGTCAATTTCGAGTTCCCAACCGCCCGACCACTGCCGGGCGGTGACGTTGATGGTGCTCATTTCTCGACCTCCTTGATTGCCTTGAGCGTGTTTCGCGTTACTGCCGGTGACAGTTCGCGGGTCTGGGTGATGACCACCGGGCGGCTGAGCTTCGGGTGTGACCACTTCTCATGGTCTCCTTTGCCCTGGCTGGGGGTGAATCCCGCCCGCTTCAGGAGCTTCACCATTTCGCTGTACTTCATCGGCTTTGTCATAACTATAGTTTAGCCCCCCTATACAGTCAATGTCAAGGGGGGCTAAACACTTTCGCGTCAGAGGCTCCTGGACTGAAGCGCGGTGATAGCTCGGGCAACGGCTTTAGTGATCGAGGTGAACGATTCAGCGTTGCGCTCGCTGTGATGCAGCAGGACGCGCGCCTTGCAAATATGCTCGACGGCGACGCTGCCACTTGCGGTCATATTGCCCTGTAGAGCGGTTCCTAGCGCGGCGTTTAGCTTCGCCCGGTCCTCGAAGTCCATGAAGCCAATGAGGGCGGCTGTGAGTGGTGCGCTGAGTTCGTGCATGGTGGTCCTTTCGGTTCTTCGCTGGGCCTGTGCCCTTGCGGGTGCCGGGGGCCATTCGCCCCCGGCTGGGGTGGTTAGAGTGCGGCTGAAATGGTTTCTACGATCCGCCCGTTGGTGGCAACTGCTCGGGGGGCGAGTCCTGCCCGGTCGCAAGCTTCGGCGGCGAGGATCGAGAACACTACGCGGCTGCCGTGATCGGTGGTCTTGTTTGAGAAGTAGGTCAGCGCGTCAATGAGCTGTTTGGTGTTGAGTGCTTTCGCGTAGTTGCGGGTTTTCTGTGTGGCGCTCATGGTGTTGTCCTTTCGGTGTTGGCTGGGCCGGTTGCCCCTGCCTGTACCCATAACTATACACCCTATCCGTAGGGTGTGCAAGTGGGTAAAGAAAAGGCCGGGGAAGCCCCGGCCAGTCCCTCAATCCCGCGCTTCATCCTCATAACGGATCGGCACTCGACCCGTCAGCCGCGCCGCGCTCGCGTGATAGAACGAAGGCGGGAAACGGTCTGTCTCTTCGTCCCATGCGTTTTTGTTCCACCTTGGCACAACGGCTTCACCGTTCGCCCTGTAGTCCTCTGTCAGCTCGTCAGAGAGGGCTTCGGCCTCATACAGTGCGCGAATCGTCCCGTCAGTCACGGGCGTCTTGCCCGATTCCTGCCGTCGAGCGTTTCGCGAGTCCATACCTGCTAGGCGGGTGAAGTGGTTCAGTGTCAGCCCGATTGCGGTCAGGCGTGCCCGGAGTTCCCCAGCGTGCATAGTGATCCCTTTCGTTAGTTCGTGATCCGGCCAAGTGTCAGCACGGCCTCATTGGTTTGCGACACCGCACGCGACAAGGCGAGAACCTGCCGTGAGACGTGCTGAATTCGCCGCTCTGGTGCCTTCGGCTTCGCGGTCGTGACCGTGCGCTCATACGCCTTATAGAGTACGTCGGCGTAATCGAGTTCAATCGCCGCTTGTTCGCCGTCCGCGCCGCCGACACCTACGGCGAACGTGCGCGCCTTCGCTAGTGCCATGTGAACGCCCATGAGCGTGTCACGGTCGATCTTCGGGGCTGCGGTTGCCGCGTCAACCTCTTTGACGATTGCGGCGGCGTGATCCTGTGCTTTCATGGTGTGTTCCTTTCGGCATGGCCGGGGGCCGAAGCCCCCGGCACGGGGTGGAGGGGTTCAGGAAAGTTCGATAACTTCGGTCCAAACGCGCTTGCAGTCGGCAACCATTCCGTCAGGCTGGTCGCGGAGCTTCCGGGCGTCCACGTTTGAGAACTTGACGGCGTATGCGACGTTCCCGGTCTCGGCACGGTATCCGCGCCCGTTCTCGTCCCGCTTCATCGTCCCGTCAGCGTTCCTCACGTAGTCCTTTTCCATGTAGGCGACGACCTTCACGCGCGCCGGGATCGACTTTCCGCCCTGCTCGCGGATCAGTTCACCGTTCACGAAAACGCGCTTCTTGTCTGTGGCCGTGTAGGTGATTTCGGGCTTCGCGGACTTGAGTTCTTCGCGCTCGGCCTTGAGTGCTTCAATCCGCGATTCGAGTTCTGCAATTTCTGCTGTGATCTGCTCGGCGGTGCGGTTCATGGTGCGTCCCTTTCGGTTTTAGCTGGGCCGGTTGCCCTTGCTGTTGTTAACAACTATACACCCTATCAATAGGGTGTGCAACCCCGCCCCCGAAAGAAATTTCACAGGGGCGGGGCCGAGATCACTTCGCCTCTTCGATCACCCCGGCGATCTCGATAACTCGAATCGAGTTCCCGCCCTTTCGCCACGGTGCGCCGCTCTTCAGCGAAATGACTTCCCTGATGCCACTGTCGCCGCCGCGCTCAAGGAGGGGCCGCAGGAGGTAGCGCGCGCCGCGCTTGCCGATCAGGTGTGTTTCAGTGGTCTCGGTTCCGTCTGCGTAGGTGAAGGTGAGGCGTTCAACGTCGAACATGGTGTCGCGAAGCGTCACTGTGCCGTCCTGGTCGGTGGTGAGTTCGGGAATGGTGTTCATGGCGGTCCTTCCGGTTCATAGCTGGGCCTTGTGCCCGTGCTGTTGAAATCAACTATACACCCTATGGATAGGGTAGGCAAGTTCGGAAGTGCAGGGAATCGGGGTTGCACACCCTACGGATAGGGTGTATAGTTGTAGGTACAGGCAGGGGCAACCGGCCCAGCCCACAAGATTGGAAATTGAATAATGGACACCAGCGAAGGCTCAACCTACATGCGACTCTGGGACCGCGAGATGGACCTGGCAGCAGAACGACGGGCAGCACACGGAGCACTGGTCAAGGCTTACCGCCTACGGCACGTGATCCACCCGCCTGAGAACATCGGCGGTCACGCTTACGCAATCTGGATGGACGCGGAACGTGACCGCAAGCGCGAAATGGTTCAGGGTGCGGCTCGCCACTACCGTGAGATCGCGAAGGTGCACGCTGAAGCGAAGCGCGAACTTGACGAGTACGTGGCCGCGAACGCGTGATATGAGGAAGCCCCCGGCATTACGCCGGGGGCTTTTTCGCGTCTGCCCGTGGGCATATTTTGGGCATAATCACCCCATAAGAGTCGATAAGAGGCGATAAGAACCGATAAGCAAAAACCCCTAGAACAAGCGGAACGCGGCCCTCACCTGCACCTAAGAACGGGT
Source organism: Brevibacterium sp. SMBL_HHYL_HB1 (assembly GCF_018208375.1). Classification (NCBI taxonomy): domain Bacteria; kingdom Bacillati; phylum Actinomycetota; class Actinomycetes; order Micrococcales; family Brevibacteriaceae; genus Brevibacterium; species Brevibacterium sp. SMBL_HHYL_HB1. The sequence goes on from NZ_CP062936.1 coordinate 751,121, forward strand.
TCAAGTCCCGTTACTCACCCCGATCGGAAGGCCCCGTGAACCGTTGGACACAACGCACGGGGCCTTCGTCATGCCGACTCACCGATTCTGGTCTCGGCCATTGCCGGGTCCACGCACGATAATGGTGGTTATGACCATCGACTGCGCACTCACGGTCGTCGGCAGCATCAACGCCGACATCACCGCCAGCACCGAGCGTCTGCCGGCACCCGGTGAGACCGTCGGCGGCGGACGACTGTCGCGATCGCCCGGCGGCAAGGGCGCGAACCAGGCTGCTGCGGCCGCGCGCCTCGGCGCCCGCACCCGGATGGTCGGTGCCGTCGGCCCCGATGCCGAGGGCCGGGCGATGAAGCAGGCCCTGCAGGAGGCCGGAGTCATCGTCGATGACATCGCCGAGGCGACGGTCGAGACCGGGACCGCGCTGATCATGGTCGATGCCGCCGGCCAGAACCAGATCGCCGTGTGCGAGGGCGCGAACGCCGCTGTCGGCGTCGACGAGGTGACCTTCGCCGACGATGAGACCGTGCTCACTCAGCTCGAGATCTCCATGGATGTCATCAGCGAGCTCGCCGCCCGTGTGCCCGGGTATCTCGTCATCAACGCCGCCCCGGCCCTGCCTCTGCCGGCCGAGGTCGTCGACCGGGCCGATCTCATCATCGTCAACGAGACCGAATACCGCCTCCTGCCGCAGCTGGAATCAGCGAAGCTGGTGGCCGTGACCTATGGCGAACACGGTTCGGCCCTGCTGTCCCACGGTCGGCAGGTGGCCTTCGCCGAGGCGCTGCCGCGGACCCCGGTGAGCACCGTCGGCGCCGGTGATGCCTTCTGTGCGGCCCTGACCATCGGGCTGCGGTCGGGACTGACCGGCGAGGCGGCCCTGCGCGCAGCCAACCGAGTCGGGGCCGCAGCCGTGATGGACCCCTCCGCGCGGCCGGACTTCCGCCGCTTCGACCACTACCTCGATGCCTCGACCACCACCTCGAAGGAGCAGCGATGACCGCAGACAACGATGACGCCCTGTTCACCGGCCTCAGCGCCTTCCCGCTGACTCCGCTGCACGGTGAGGACCTCGACGAGGAGGCCTACATCGGCCTCATCGAACGCCTCGTCCTTGCCGGCGTCGATTCGATCACGGCGCTGGGATCCACCGGCTCCTATGTCTATCTCGATCCCGAGGAACGTGCCCGTGTGGCGCAGCTGAGCGTCGATTCCGCCCTCGATATCCCCGTCTTCGTCGGCATCGGGGCGCTGCGGACACGGGATGTGCTGGCCAATGCCCGCACCGCCGAGGCGGCCGGTGCGAAGGGACTCCTGCTCGCTCCCGTCAGCTATCAGCCCCTGACCGATGACGAGGTGTTCGCTCTCTTCCGCACGGTCGCCGAGGAGACATCACTGCCGATCGCGGTCTACGACAATCCGGGCACCACGCACTTCACCTTCAGCACTGAGCTCTATGCCCGACTGGCCGAACTCGAGGCCGTGGCCTCGATCAAGATTCCGGGCGCTGCGCTGTCACCGACCGGTTGGGACGAGCGCATCGGTGCGATCCGAGACGCCGTCGGCCACGAGGTGACGATCGGCATCTCCGGCGACGCCTTCGGGGCCGAGGGACTCATCGCCGGCTGCGACGCCTGGTACACGGCCGTCGGCGGCACCCTGCCCGAACCTGTGCTCGCGATCACCCGAGCCGCCGAACTGGGCAATGCCGAGCAGGCGCGTGAACTCTCGGCCGAGCTCCAGCCGCTGTGGGACCTGTTCGCCGAATACGGCGGCAGCCTGCGGGTGACCGCGGCCATCGCCGAACACCTCGGGCTCGTCGGTGACCACAGCCTGCCGCTGCCGATCCACGGACTCGACGAGGCGGCGAGGGCCGAGGTCGCGAAGGTCATCGAGCAGCTCGGCCTCGTCTGACTCGCCTCAGCGCTCAGCCGTGCGCCGAGGCGAGCCAGCCGGGCTGGTCAGCCGGTGGGCCGTTCAGTCGATCGAACCGATGGGCTCGCGCTTCTCGGCCTGGAACTGGTCCTCGGCGCGGCCGCGGGCCCAATACGCCGAGATCGACAGTGCCTCTCTGGGCACCTCGCGCTCCTTGAGGAACTTCCTGATCGTCTTGATCGTCTCGCGCTCGCCGTGGGCGAAGACCTGCGGTGTGCCCGGCAACCAGTCGAGATCGCGGACGGAGCTGATGAGCTCCTCGTCCGAATCCACCCATGCGACTTCGATGCCGGCCGGGACGGCGGGCAGCACACGGTCGGCCTCGGCGACGTGGGCCAGGACGACACCGCGAGCGTCCTCGGGCATCGCCTCCAGAGCGGAGCTGACTGCCGGGAGGGCGGAGTGGTCGGCGATGAACAGGTGCCAGTCGGATTCGGCCGAAGGAGCGTATTTGCCTCCGGCCCCGGACAGGACGAGCGTGTCACCGGGCTGGGCGGCCTTCGCCCAGGGCCCGGCGATGCCGTCATCGTCGTGGATGACGAAGTCGATGCTCAGCCACTTGTCGTCCTCATCGATCTCGCGGATCGTGTAGGTGCGCCTGCTCGGCAGCTTCTCCGGGGACTGCTCCCGCAGCTCGGTCAGATCATAGGGCGGGACGAGTCCGTGGGCGGGGTCGGCGAAGAGGAGCTTGACGTACTTGTCGGTCGCATCGTTCGACACGATGTTGTCGAAGGTGTCCCCGCCGAGGCGGATCCGGACGAGGCGCGGGGAGACCTCGGTGACGTCGAGGACGGTGAGGATGGCCTGCTGGCGGGCCGGACGTGCACTGCGGGCGGGAGTGTTCTGTGTGGTGGTCATGTACGACCTTTCTGCAGGGGTCCTTCCGCTCCGGGGCCCGCGTCGTGGGACGGGTGGGCCGCCTCGGCGCAGAATTTCGGTGAGCCTCACCTTATCAGTCCCGGCAGCGGAAAGCCCGGGTGCCTCACGAGCGTTCGGCCATCTCCCGGCGTCGGTCGTCGCGGATGCGTTTGAGACCCTTGACGGATTTGAGCGAGTCGAGGATCGTCACTCCCGGCAGCGCCGAGTTCGGTCCCTTGCACTGCATCATGTCGTCGGGGTCCATGAGCACCACGCGGATGCCGTCGTCCTCGAGGCGGGACAGCGCCTCGGTGAGCATGGTCCTGGCCACCGAGTTGATCTCATTGACCCGCCGCAGGTCGAGGACGAAGGTGTTCGTGCTCGCACCCGGCTCGTCCATGGCCCTGATGACGTTCTCCGAACCGCTCCACTGGATGAGCCCCTGCAGGCTGCAGATGCGGACCATCTTGCCCTGCCCGTCGACGAAGCGGCGGTCGCGGCGGATGATCGAACGGGCCGGCTCCGGAGCGTCCATGATGTGCAGGCTCATCCGGTTCGACAGATCTTGGAAGATCTTCGTTCCGCGCACGCTCGTGCCGTGCTTGTCCAGGCGCGGTGAGAAGGTCGCCACTCCGACCTGACCGGGCATGACGCCGAAGACGCCGCCGGAGACTCCGCTCTTGGCCGGGATCCCGATCTCCGTCATCCAGTCACCGGCGGCATCGTACATTCCGCAGGTCATCATCACTGCCAGCACCTGTCGGTTGACTCGGGGTGAGAGCACGTGCTCGCCGGTGACGGGATTGATGCCGCCGCCGGCCAGGGTCGCTGCCATGATCGCCAGGTCCTTGACGGTGACGAGGATCGAGCACTGTTCGATATAGCCGCGGACGACCTCGTCGGGATCGTCGTAGAAGATGTCGTAGGACCGGAGCATGTTCGCGATCGCGACATTGCGGTAGGCCTCGCGCCATTCGCCGTCGGCGACGTCCTCGTCGATCGTCAGCTCCCGACCGGCGAACCGGGACAGCCCGGCCCGGACGATCTCGGTGCGCTCGGCCAGACCGGCCCCGGGCTCGCCGAGGATCGAGTGGATGGTCATGGCCCCGGCGTTGATCATCGGGTTGAGCGGTTTGCCCGACATCTTGTCCAGCGACAGTTCGTTGAACTTCTCACCGCTGGGTTCGACGCCGACGAGGTCGAGGACGCCGGCCAGTCCCTCCTGCTCGAGGGCGAGGCCGTAGATGAAGGGCTTCGACATCGACTGGATGGAGAACAGGTGATCGCCATCGCCGGCGGAGTACTCGACGCCATCGAGGGTGGAGATGCAGATCGCGAGCTTCTCCGGGTCGGCCGAGGCCAGATCCGGAATGTAGTCCGCGTTCTCCCCGGATCGATCGGGTCGGAAACGGTCGAGCGTCTCATCGAGGAAATCCGGGATGGGCGATCGCATAGCACCTCCTGTGTGAACGCTGCGTGCGGCTGACGGTCATCGGCCGATTCGGCCGACTGCCATTGTCACACATCGCCTGCTCGGCGGCGCTCGTCCAGAGCCGACCCCTGCCGTCCGGGGCGGCCGTCCCTGCCGCTGACCACGCCGACCCGAGCCTTCGCGGCGATGTCCTCCTCGCTCAGTGACCGCTCTAGCCCAACCCGCCCGAGAGCCGCGCATGGATCGCCTCGGTGTAGGCGTTCATGCCGTGCAGCTCCACCGTCGTGCCCAGATTCTCGTACTTGGTCATGATCGCGTCGAGGGCGGCCACGCTCGAGGCGTCCCAGACATGTGAGTCGGACATATCGATGATGACCCGATTCGGATCGTGGGTGTAGTGGAACTGAGTGGTCAGGTCGTTCGAGGAGGCGAAGAAGAGCTCGCCGCGAACGGCGTAGTGGGCGCTCGCCTCGGTGACGGTGCGCTCCACGGTCACGAAGTGCGCGACACGGCGGACGAAGAGGACACTGGCCACGAAGACGCCGACGACGACTCCGATCGCGAGGTTGCCCGTGGTGACGACGACCGCGACGGTGGCGACCATGACGAAGGTCTCCGACTTCGGCAGCGTCCGCAGGGTCGAGATCCGGATCGAGTGCCAGTCGAAGGTGTCGACGCAGACCATCATCATGATCGCGGCGAGCGCGACCATGGGAATCATGCCGACGACATCGCCGAGGACGACGACGAGCAGCAGCAGGAACGCGCCGGCCATGAACGTCGAGATGCGGGTGCGGGCTCCGGAGGCGCGGACGTTGATCATCGTCTGTCCGATCATGGCGCAGCCGCCCATCCCGCCGAAGAGCCCGGAGAGCAGATTCGCCGCTCCCTGACCCCAGGACTCGCGGGTCTTGTTCGAGTGGGTGTCGGTGATCTCGTCGACGAGCTTGGCCGTCATCAGCGACTCCATGAGCCCGACCAGGGCCATGGCCAGAGAGTACGGAGCGATCGTGGACAGGGTCTGCCAGGTCAGCGGCACGTGGGGGATGAACAGCTCGGGCAGGCTCGACGGCAGTTCGCCCTGATCGCCGACGGTGGGAACGTCGAGGGCGAAGACGACGGCGATGCCGGTGATGAGCACGATCGTGATCAGGGGAGCGGGGACGACCTTCGTCAGCTTCGGCATGAGAACGAGCACGACGATGCCCAGGACCAGAAGCGGGTAGACCATCCAGGGCACCCCGATGACATGCGGCACCTGAGCGGCGAAGACGAGGATGGACAGGGCGTTGACGAAGCCGACCATGACGCTGCGGGGAATGAAGCGGATGAGCTTCGCGACGCCTGCCACCGCCAGCAGGATCTGGAACACCCCGGCGAGCATGACCGTGGCGATGAACATGTCCATCCCGTGCTCGCGTGCGACAGGGGCGATGACCAGCGCCACCGCCCCGGTCGCGGCGGAGATCATGGCCGGCCGGCCCCCGAGGAAGGCGATCGAGGTGGCCATGATGAACGCGGAGAACAGGCCGACCTTGGGATCGACTCCGGCGATGATCGAGAACGCGATCGCCTCGGGGATGAGGGCCAGGCCCACGACGAGTCCGGCCAGGACCTCACGGGTGAGCAGCCTCGGCGAGGACAGTGCGGACAGGACGGAGGGCTCGGGCCGGCAGCGGCGGGAATCGTCAGTCTCTCGGGCAGCAATCGGTGTCGTCACCAGCGGAACACTACCCGATGGCCCGCGCGTGCTGACCGCCGGGCCGCGTACCGGCACCTGTGTCGGTCCGCGCGCCTCAGTCCAGGCTGACTCCGGACCCGTGCAGGCGGAGCGACAGGCCCGCGTCCGTGGCCTCGATGTCGGTGAGCTCGAGACCGGCGGGCAGGGAGTCGAGGTCGATGACGATATCGGAGATCGCCGAGGTCAGGAAGCTCGGCAGGGATGCCACGTCGACCTCCGCCGAGCCCAGTCGGATCGTTGTCGCGTCCACCGCGGCGCGTCTGCCCTCGGCCTTCGGTTCGATGCCCACGAGCAGGTCCTGGCCCAGCAGCGAGCCCTTGAGGGCGAGCTGACCGTCAACGGTGGTGAACGTCATCGACTCCGGCAGCGAGGAGTGTTCGGCCGCGAGCGAATCGAGTGTGGAGTGGGACAGCACCGCGGTGGCATCGACGGTGCCGATCGGCCGCGAGGTGTCGGTCGGGACGCCGTAGAGGTCCGCCTCGACGTCGGTGAAGTCGACACCCTCGTACTGCGCCCGATCGGCCGTGATGGCCACCGAGTCGAGTTCGCCTCCGGCCAGTTGGGTGAGCACGGGGAAGCCGTCGACGGAGACATCGGCCTCACCGTAGTCCTCCAGGCTCTCGGCGATGCGCTGCTCGGTGGTGTAGTCGACGATGCGATCGGCGGCGACGACACCGATGATGAGGGTGCCGATGATGACGATGGCGGAGATGATGAGGGTGCGGCGGCGACGCTGTGGCCGGCGGTTCGGCTGATGCGGGTATTCGCGGGTTCTGGCCGTGGTCATGGACTCCATTGTCCCAGTCCGCCGCGGCCGCGGCGGCAGCGACCCATTTACCAGCGAGGACGCCGACCTTAGGATGATTCCATGGATCCCCAGCGCACGAAGAGCATCAGAGCGGTCTCGGCCCGCCTCAACTCCATCCACGCGGCGATGTACTTCTCGCCGACTGTCGGTGCCGAATACGCGAAGTACGGCCTCGAACCGGGAGTCGAGGGCAATCTGGCCGCCCGCTGCGCCCCGCTGGGCCGGGTGAGCCCCGGAGTCGTCAGCGCCTGCTACTACAACTACTCACCGAAGTTCATCGCCGATGCGCTGCCCGGCGTGTGGGAGCGGGTGAGCCCCGAACAGATGGTCCGGGCCCGCTTCGACGCCGTAGCCGCGTACATGGACGAACTCTTCGGCGACCGCGATGACATCGCCCTGCTCACCGAGGCGGCCACGCAGTTGAGCGAGGGACTCGAGCCGGTGCTGGCGGCCATGGACTTCGCCGGCCGCCCCCTGGCCTCGGCCACCGCGGACACGATCGGCCGGCACCGAGCGAACACCGTGTTCGAGAAGCTGTGGGATGCGGCGACGATCGCGCGGGAGTTCCGCGGAGACGGCCACGTCGCCTCCCTGGTCACCGCCGGAGTGCCCGGAATCGACGCCCTCATGCTCGAGGTCGCGACCGGGGCGGGTTTCCGCCCGCGAGCGGCGCAGAAGACCCGCGGGTACACCGATGAGGAATGGCAGACCGCGCAGGCCAGGCTCGCCGAGGCGGGTCTGATCACCATCGGCGAGGACGACCGCGGCTACGATCTGCCGACCATCACCGAGACCGGACGAGACCTGAGGGAACAGGTCGAACAGCTCACCGACGGCACCGTGGCCGCTGCGTGGTCGGTTCTCGACGACGACCGGATCTCCGCCCTGGCCTCTGCCAGCCGCACCCTCGTCAAGGTCATCGCACAGTCCGGTGCGTTCCCCACGAACGTGTTCGCCCAGCCGGTGAGGAAGGCCGGCTGAACCCCGTCAGCCTCGTCCGGCCCGCTCCACATGCGAACGGGCATGGGTCAGAGCCGTGGGCAGATCGTCGAACAGGTGGCTGTGGTGGCGCAGGGCGCCGAGGACGCCGACATGGAGGAACAGGCCGGTGTGGCCCTCCCTGACCCCCTTGATGAGCACGGTGATCCCGCGACGCTCGAAGGCGCGGACCATGTCGCTGAGGATATGGGCGCCGGTGGCGTCGACGAGTTCGAGCTGCGACATGCGCAGGACGACGACCGTGACCCCCTGCAGCCGCATCACCTCGTCGAAGATCCGGTCCGCGGAGGCGAAGAACAGCGGCCCTCCGAAGTGGACGATCGCGATCGATTCGTCTCCCGGCCCCGCATCCGGTCGGTCGGACAGGTGCTCGATGCGCACATCGGTGGTCGACGAGAGCTTGCGCAGAGCGAAGAACGCGGCCACGACGACACCGATGCCTACGGCCACGATGAGGTCGAAGGACACGGTGATGAGGGCGGTGATGACGAAGCCGGCGGCATCCGATTTCGTCGACCGCAGGATCGCACGCATCGTGGGCACGCGGACCATCCTCACCGCGGTGACGAAGAGGACCCCGCCGAGGGCGGCGAGCGGGATCCGACCGACCGGGGCTGCGGCGACGAGGACGATGAGCAGCAGCACGAGGGCGTGGACGATGGAGGCCAGGCGGGTGCGCCCGCCGGCGCGGATGTTGACCGAGGTGCGGGCGATGGCACCGGTGGCGGGGATGCCGCCGAAGAGCGAGGACCCGATCGACGCGATGCCCTGGCCGACCAGCTCCCGGTCCGGCTGGTAGGCCCCGGCGTCCGACATCGACGAGGCCACCCGTGCCGACAGCAGGGACTCGATGGCCGCCAGCGCCGCGATCGTCCCCGCCGCCGGCAGCAGCGTCGGCAGCGCGGCCGGATCGATGATCGGCACAGCGGGGGAGGGCAGGGACTGCGGGATGGACCCGATCGTCGCCAGCGGATTGGGCACGATGCCGGCGATGACGGTGACGATGATGATGCCGATGAGCGAACCGGGGATCGAGGAGTGGATCTTCGGCGCCAGCACCATGCCCCCGACCACGATCGCCACCGCACCCAGGGAATAGGGCAGGTAGGACCAATCGGCGGTGGAGACGAGCTGGATCGCTGCGGCGAAGGCGTTCGTGCTCACCTGTCCGGGCGGGAGATCCTCGGGCGTGGTGACGAAGGGCACCTGCTGGAGGAAGATGATGGCGGCGATGCCCACGGTGAAGCCCTCGATCACCGGCCACGGGATGAACGAGACGGTCCGGCCCAGCCGCAGCAGACCGGCCGCGGCGACGATGATTCCGGCGATGAGGGTGACGGCGACGACCGCCTGCGGCCCGTGACTGGCGACGATGGGCACGAGCACGACGGCCATGGCCCCGGTCGGACCCGAGATCTGGACGTGCGAGCCGCCGAAGACTGCGGCTAAGAACCCGGCGACGATGGCGGTGATGAGGCCCTGCTCGGCCGTCAGTCCGGAGCTGACACCGAAGCCGAGGGCCAGCGGGAGGGCGACGATGCCGACGGTCGCACCGGCCAGCAGGTCCTTCGGCCAGGATCGTCGTGCCTCACGGTAGTCGGCGAGCGAGGGCAGCAGGCTGCCGGCATGTCGCAGCATCGAGGCTGGACTCATGCCGTTCCCGTGCCGGGGATCCGGGGCAGGGTGCGGGCTTCGGAGAGGCGTTCCTCATCCTCGGCGAGCATGGTCAGCAGCAGGCCTCTGGCCACCGCGAGCAGCTCGGCTGTGCGGCGATCGGCCAGCCGGTAGTAGACATGACTGGCCCGCCGTTCGGATTCGACGAGGCGGTGCCGGCGCAGCACGGCCAGATGCTGCGACAGATGGGAGGCCTCGAGTTCGGTGTCGGTCTGGAGATCGGCGACGCTGACCTCCTCGGCGCCGGAGAGCAGCTCGAGGATGCGGATGCGCCAGGGGTGGGCGAGGCCCTTGAAGAGGTTCGCCTTGACCTCGTACAGGGGACGCTGAGAATGATTCAATGGCATGATGAATCCATCATATCAGGAGGTCAGAAAGGCGCGACTTCGGTTTCGACCAGTGGACAGCCGGGTGGGTGTGTGCGGCCGGGCGGGGGGGCGGTTCAGTCCGAGAAGTTCTCGGCCACCTCGGCGGCGATGGACTTCGCCTCATCCGAGCTCGGGCCGTCTGCGGAGAACACGGCCCTGCGGTAGTACCGGAGTTCGATGATGGAGTCGATGATGTCACCGAGCGCGCGGTGTCCGCCGTGCTTGGCCGGAGCCTGGAAATAGGCGCGGGGGAACCACTGCTTGCTCAGCTCCTTGATCGAGGAGACGTCGATGATCCGGTAGTGCAGATGGTCGACGAGCTCGGGCATCTGCTTGTTGAGGAACACCTTGTCGGTGCCCACCGAATTGCCTCCCAGCGGAGCCTTGCGCGCCTCGGGGACGTGGGACTTCACGTATTCGAGGACCTGGGCCTGGGCGTCGTCGACGGTGGTGCCGGAATCGAGTTCGGTGATCAGGCCCGAGGAGGTGTGCATGTCCGTGACGAACTCGTTCATGTTCGCACGCGCGGCGGCAGAGGGTCTGATGACGATGTCGATGCCTTCGTCGAGGGGGTTGAGCTCGAAGTCGGTGACGATCGCGGCCACCTCGATGAGTTCGTCCTTGACCTCGTCGAGGCCGGTCATTTCGCAGTCGATCCACACAATTCTGTTGTTGCTCACCCGACCAGCTTAGGCCAGGCGAGCCGGTGGCGGCATCCCCGGGCCGCTGACGGCCTGCTTGTCGGCGCCGCTGCCGGGCCGCTCTCTTCGGCGGCAGGCCCGTGGCGTCTGTGAACGTCGACACACACTGAGCGTGGGCACAAAGGGGATATCCGGCATGTGACTTAAACTTGAAGAGTCCCCGAACCAGGGGTGCCATTTTGCTCGGCTGAGGGAAGGTACGCACGTGCGTTACACATTCGCTGTGATTCTCATGGTGGTGGGCGTCGTTGTCGGTGGCCTCGGGCTCCTGCAGAAGACCCTGTGGGCCCCGGAAGACACGATCACTGCCACGGCGGAGATCGATGCCGACAAACCGGCCGTCATCATCGACCCCGGAATGCTCAATCTCTACGAGACCCCGGCGACCCTCACGGTCAAGGGCAGCGGCGACCTGACGATCGCGCAGGCTCCGATCGACAACGTCGAGGCCTGGGCGGGGGACTCCGCCTACGACCGAGTCACCGGCCTGGCCGAGGAGGGCGAACTCACGACCAAGGCCACCGACGGCGAGGAGCAGGTCCCGGACCCCGCGGGCGCCGACCTGTGGCAGTCCCAGGTCACCGGCACCGATTCGGTCGAGCTGGAATGGAATGACGAGGCCAACCGCACCGGCTTCCTCATCGCCGGCGAAGGCGATCCCGGACAGGTGAAGTCGGTCGCACTCTCCTGGCCCAATCACGCCGAGACGCCCTGGGCGATCCCGCTGATGATCATCGGCGGCGTCGCCTTCATCGCCGGCCTCGTGCTCCTCTTCATCGGAGCGAACCGGGCGAAGAAGGAGGCGAACCGGCGCAGGGCCCGCCAGGAGCGGCGCCGCAAGCTCGCCGAATTCGGCACCGCCTTCGCCATCGTTCCCGTGCTCGCACTCAGCGCCTGCGGTTCCGAGGAGCTGCCGAAGCCCGAACCCTCGGAGGAGCCGAGCTCGGCACCGGCCGGGGTCACCGATGACCAGGCCCAGCGGATCCTCGAATCGGTCGCCGACCAGGTCAAGGCCGCCGACAAGGACACCGATGAGAAGGCGCTGGCCAAGCGCGTCACCGGCCCTGCCCTGCAGCAGCGCGAGGACGTCTACAAGGTCAAGGACAAGGTCGAGGACCAGAAGCTGCCCCCGGCCGTGGCCAGTGAGGACATCGTCGCCAACTACACCGCGGCCACCGATGCCTGGCCGCGTATGACCAGCATGATCACCTCCGCCGGGGGAGACTCTCAGCTGCTCGTCCTCACCCAGGAGGACCCGCGCAGCGACTACAGACTGTGGTCGCAGACCCAGCTGGTCTCGGGCACGAAGCTGCCCGAGCTGCCCGACTCCCGTCAGGGCGCGAAGATGCTCGAACCCGGATCCAAGGACTTCGTGGAGACCCCGGAGAAGGTCGTGGCCACCTACGCGAAGGCCCTGGGAGAGGGCGAGGGATCGAAGGAGGCGAAGAAGTTCGACTCCGACGACTTCTCGAAGTCGATCTGGAAGAACCAGAAGGAGCAGAAGGACAGCGCCGAATCCGGCAACGCCGAGGTCGACTACAAGTACACTCCGGGCAAGGAGCTCGTCGCTCAGGGCACCGCCGACGATGCCGCCATCGTCACCGGGGTGATCAAGGCCGAATCGACCATCAGCCCCGAAACCGACGAAGACCGCACCGGCACCCTGACCCTGTCATCGCCGCAGAAGGACCTCATCGGCTCGGCGACCACGCAGCAGCCGGTGACGACGAAGACCACACAGGTGCTGACCTTCCTCGTGCCCGAGGACGGCAAGGTCAAGCTCATCGGCGGCCTCGAGACCCTGTCCGGAGCACAGGCGGGCTGATCGGCACATGAACCGGTGCGCGGGCGGGACGGAAATAGCGGCGGCCCAGCCGGTGTTGATACGTTCTGTTGGACAGATACGGACCAGGTGAGAGACCGACTTCGCCGGCCCACCGATAGCGTCACAAAGGAGACCACGTGTCAATGGATCCCTCGCAGGAGAACACGCAGCAGAACCAGGGACTCGACCTGTCGGCTGTGCGGAGCAAGAACCTGCCCCCGGAGCAGGCCGGCGGGCAGGGGCGGGCCCCGGCGGGTGCCGGCAGCGGTGCCGGCGCTCAGGACCCGAATGCCGTCGCCGTCGCGTCCCTGGTCTTCGACGTCGACGAAGCCAGCTTCAACGACGTCGTCGCGATCTCGGACCGGGTGCCCGTCGTCATCGACCTGTGGGCCGAATGGTGCGGTCCGTGCAAGCAGCTCTCACCCGCCCTCGAGCGCGTCACCGAGGACTACGGCGGACGTCTGGTCCTGGCCAAGGTCGATGTCGATGCGAACCCGCGCCTGCAGCAGGCCTTCGGGGTGCAATCGATCCCCACGGTCGTCGCCATCGTCAAGGGCCAGCCCGTGCCGCTGTTCCAGAGCGCGGTGCCCGAAGCGCAGATCAGGGCCTACTTCGACGAACTGCTCAAGCTCGCCTCCGAGAACGGTGTGACCGGATACGCCGTCACCGACGGTGCCGAGCCCGAACCGGCCGGCCCCGCACACCCGGAGGCCGAGGAAGCCCTGGCCAAGGGCGACTTCGACACCGCGGAGAACCTGTTCAAGGCCGCACTTGCGTCCTCACCGGCCGATGAGGAGGCGAAGTTCGGTCTCGCACGAGCCGGACTCGGCCGCCGACTCATCGACAAGGAACCGGCCGATCTCATCGCCGCCGCCGAGGCGAACCCCAAGGACGTCGAAGCGGCGAAGGCCGCCGCCGACGCCGAGGTCGTCGGCGGCAATGCCAGCGGAGCCTTCACCCGTCTGATCTCTCTCATCCGCACCACGGCGGGCGAGGAGCGGGAATCCCTGCGCCTGCGGGTCCTCGAGCTCTTCGAGGTCCTCGGCACCGATGACCCAGCCGTGACCAAGGCACGGACCGCACTCATGAGGGCACTGTTCTGATCCAGCGTATCCGCCTCATCACAGCCATCCTCTTCGGCATAGCCGCGCTCACGGTCGCCGGACTGGTCATCTCCGCACTCTCGGTGGTCGGAACCGACGAGATCACGGAGACTCCCTCGTTCGAGGTCGAGGACGGAGCCTATGCCGTCGTCCTCGACGAGGCGATCGTGCCCTATTCGGGGTCGTCGGTGACCGTATCGGCGAAGAACTCGAAGGGCACCGAGCTGTTCATCGGCACCGCCAACGGTGTCGACGCCGACAGCTACCTCGACGGGGTGGCCCAGGAGCAGATCAGCGATGTGACCTTCCCGAAGGAGACGGCGCACCGGTTCCTGCCCGGTCAGTCGAAGCCGGAGGCGGCCATCGGCGATCGTGACTGGTGGATCAGCCGAGACACGGGGAAGTCGGTGTCGAAGACCTTCGACCTCGACGCCCAACCGCAGGTGCTCGTCATCGCACCCGCGAACTCCGATGACAGTCTCGAGGGAACGACGGTGGACCTGAACATGCGCGTCAACGGTGTGCTCGGACTCAGCCTGCTCGGCATCGCCCTCGGCGTCATCCTGGCCGGATTCTCCGTATTCTTCTTCATGCGCTGGTGGGGCTCGCGCATCCGCCCGCCGAAGAAGGACGTCGATCCTCGCCCCGACGACGGCAGTGACGGCGGCTCTCAGAGCAGGAATCGGTCGACGCCTGCTGAGTCGGCGGGCCGGCCGACGCGTGCCGACGATCAGTCCGGCCCGGAGACTCAGCCGATCTCGACGGTTCAGCCGGGGGAGGCCCCGCCTCGGCGACGGGATCTGCGGAGGCGCCGGTCGCTGCGCGCGGTCACGGCCGCGTCCCTGGGCACCGGACTCCTCCTCAGCGGGTGTGCGAGCATGCCGATCGCCAAACCCAGCACTCCGGACATCACCCCGTACGAACGCATCGCTCTGCGGCCGGGGGAGGCCGGGGAGTTCATGACCGACTACACGGAGTCGCTGGACAAGACGCTCGGAGACGACGGCGACGGTCTCGACAAGATCCAGGCCGCTCCGCTCATCGACCGCACCCGCGCCCAGATCCAGATCGCGGACAAGGCCGACCAGAAGCTGCGGGCACCGAACTTCACCGAGGTCGTCGCCGGCAGCCCGAGCTTCACGGACTACCCGATGTGGTTCTACGCCTTCGGCACCGCGGACGAGAAGTCGACCGACGGCGACGAGCAGCTGACCCAGGTCATGCTCGTGACCCGGGAATCGGCCTCGGCCGAACCGCTCGTGCGCTCCTCGTCCTACATCCCCACCGACCAGATGCCGACCCTCATGGCCGATGACGCAGGCGCCGTCGAACCGGGACCGGACGACTTCGATGAGGAGCTGGACACCTCGGCCGATGATGTCGCCTCGTTCCTCGTCGACGGCAAGGCGAAAGACAGCAAGGGGAAGTCAGGCGCCCCCGACGGTCTCAAAGAAGGCGGATTCAAGGGATTCCGCGACTATCTCGACGGTCTGCGGGACAAGGACTCCGGCTTCGACAAGGTCGACGTCGACTGCAGACCCTATGATGACCTCGACTTCGAGGACATGACGCTGAGCACGGACAACGGCGCGATCGGCATGGGCGAGGTCCGCTGCACCCTGACGATCAAGGTCCCCACCGACTATGCCCTCGACCTCGGGGACACCGTCGAGGCCGTGAAGACCAACGACAAGGACGGCGACACCGTCAAGGTCGACACCGCCCATCCCTATGTGCTGATGAAGACCGGGGATTCGCTGACGGCCGTGGCCACCGATTGGGATGTGCTGTCCTCACGCGTCGAGTGACAGCGGGTTCAGCCCTGCTTCGCCCTGCGGCCGACCCGGATCAGCCACCACAGGCCGATGAGCGGCAGGACGAGTGGGATGAACCCGTAGCCGATGCCGAAGTTCGACCACACCGACGGCTTCGCGAAGTCCTCGGGGTGGGTGTGGCTGAGGATGCCGACGACGATGACGCCGATGAACTCGATGACGCAGGCGCCGATCGCGATCCGGTGCGAGACGCGGTTGCCGATGACCAGGCAGACCGTGGCGAGGATGTAGATGACCGCGGCCAGGGCCGACAGCGAATAGGCGACCGGGGCGACATCGAATTCGCGGATGAGCTGATAGCCCGCCCGCGCCGTGGCCGAGAGCGCGAAGACCCCGTAGACGGCCGTCAGCGCCCGGCCGGGGCCGGTGTGCATCGCCGAGAACGGGGTGCGCGCCCGCTTCACCTGCTTCTCCTCCGCCTCGGCATCCTTGGCCGAGGCGGCATCGGTCCCGCCGAATCTGCTGCGTCTCTTCACTGCCAAATCTGGTCCAATCTCTCGATCATCACGATCACCGTCAGCCCTGCCGCTGCCAGCACCCCCGGACCCCACCGACTGAGTTCGGCGAACGCCCAGAACCCGGCCAGGGCGATGACGAGGATCGCAGTGATCACGTAGCCGAAGTAGAGCAGCGGGTCGACGTCATGAGCGGATCCGAAGGTCGCGATCGAGACCACGAGCTGCACGATGAGCAGCAGGAGCAGCAGGGCG
Source organism: Brevibacterium sp. SMBL_HHYL_HB1 (assembly GCF_018208375.1). Classification (NCBI taxonomy): domain Bacteria; kingdom Bacillati; phylum Actinomycetota; class Actinomycetes; order Micrococcales; family Brevibacteriaceae; genus Brevibacterium; species Brevibacterium sp. SMBL_HHYL_HB1. Next base: position 767,107 of record NZ_CP062936.1, read on the forward strand.
GCGGCCGCCAGAAGCGCCTTGCCCGCCGGCCTGTTGCGGATGGTCTCGACGATCGACCACAGGGTCAGGATGCCGGTGACGGCATAGAGGACGATGGTGAAAACGGTGAACACCCGACCCAGTTTAGTCTCCGCCGGCGGCCGGACCGCAGTCGAGCCGGTCACGGCTGCGGGTGAGATGCCGCACGGGACCTGGCCGAAGTCGGACACACCCCCTAAAATTGCCAGGGTGCCCATCTATCTCGACCACGCAGCCACCTCGCCGATGCCCGCCGAGGTGCTCGAGGTGTACACGAGGGAGCTGGCCCGCCGGGCCAATCCCTCGGCCCTGCACGCCGTCGGGCAGGCCGCACGCATGCGCATCGAGGAAGCGCGTGAGGACATCGCCCGCGCGGTCGGTGCCGCCACCTCCTCGGAGGTCATCTTCACCTCCGGAGGCACCGAGGCGGACAATCTCGCCCTCAAGGGCCTCTACCTGGCCCGCAACAACGGCTCGTTCGACGCTCCCACCCGACCTCGGGTGCTGACGACGAGGATCGAACACCATGCCGTGCTCGACTCCGTCGACTGGCTGGCCGACCTCGGCGCCGAGGTCGTCGACCTCGAGGTCGACTCGACCGGACGCCTCGACCTCGAGGCGGCCCTTGCCGAACTGCGCCGGGGCCCGGAGGCCACGGCGCTCATCAGCGTCATGGCCGCGAACAATGAGATCGGCACCCTGCAGCCGCTTCGCGAGATCGGCCAAGCGGCCGCCGAACTCGGCGTGCCCTTCCACATCGACGCCGTTCAGGCACTCGGACAGATCCCGCTGGACTTCGCCGAGATCGGGGCGACCGCGATGACGATCACCGCGCACAAGATCGGCGGTCCCGTGGGCATCGGCGCGCTCCTGCTCGACCGCTCGGCGGCTCCGACGCCCATCCTCCACGGCGGGGGACAGGAGCGCGGAGTGCGTTCGGGAACCCTCGACGTCGCCGGCGCCGTCGCCTTCGCCGCGGCGGTCGAACTCGTCACCGGCGATCTCGAGGCGCGGGCGGCGCGGCTGTCCGGCCTGCGCGACCGCCTCATCGCCGGTGTCGAATCCGCCGTCGACGGCGCTCGGCTGTCGGGACCGCGCGGTCAGGGCCGCCTGCCGGCCAACGCCCACTTCACGTTCCCCGGCTGCGAGGGAGACTCGCTGCTGTTCGGTCTCGACGCCCGCGGCCTGGCCACCTCGACGGGTTCGGCCTGCTCGGCCGGAGTCTCCCGCCCCTCGCATGTGCTCCTGGCCTGCGGGATGGACGAGGATGCCGCCCGGTCCGCCCAACGTTTCAGTCTCGGTCACGACACGACCGAAGACGATGTCGATGCCCTGCTCGCGGCCCTGCCCGAGGTCGTCGAACAGGCACGCCGAGCCGGGATGGTTTCGGCAACACCCCGATGGATGCAAGGAGCATCATGAGAGTACTCGTCGCCATGTCCGGCGGGGTCGATTCGTCCGTGGCCGCCGCACGCGCCGTCGACGCCGGCCACGAGGTCGTCGGCGTCCACCTCGCCCTGTCGCGCATGCCCGGAACCCTGCGCACCGGATCGCGCGGCTGCTGCACGATCGAAGACTCCCGCGACGCCCACCGTGTGGCCGGGATGCTCGACATCCCCTTCTACGTCTGGGACTTCTCCGAGAGGTTCAAGGAAGACATCGTCGATGACTTCATCGCCGAGTACGCGGCCGGGCGGACCCCGAACCCGTGCATGCGCTGCAATGAGCGCATCAAGTTCGCCGCCCTCCTCGACCGTGCTCTGGCCCTGGGCTTCGACGCCATCGCCACCGGCCACTACGCCGAGGTGGTCCGCGATGAGGACGGCAGGCCCGAGCTCCACCGCGGTGAGGACCTGGCCAAGGACCAGTCCTACGTCCTCGGCGTGCTCACCTCCGATCAGCTCGAGCACTGCTACTTCCCGATCGGTGCCACCGCCTCGAAGGCCGAAGTGCGCGCCGAGGCGGCCGAGCGCGGGTTCTCCGTGGCCGGCAAGCCCGACTCCTATGACATCTGCTTCATCCCCGATGGGGACACGAAGGCCTGGCTGGCCGATAAGATCCCCATGCGTCCGGGACTCATCAAGGACTCCGAGGGCGAGGTGCTCGGCGAGCACGACGGGGCGATGACCTATACGATCGGACAGCGCAAGGGCCTGGGCATTCAGAAGCCCGCTCCTGACGGCAGACCGCGCTTCGTCACCGGTCTCGATCCGGCCACGAACACGGTCACCGTCGGTTCGCGCGCCGATCTCGCCGTCTCCCATCTCACCGGCATCCGCACCTCCTGGGCGGGGGCGGCGCCGGCGGACATGGGGCAGAGCCCGCAGTCCGCGATCGACTGCGAGGTTCAGATCCGCGCCCACGCCGACCCGGTGCCGGCACGCGCCTGGCTCGGCGAATACGTCGCCGAGGTGCCCGAACACGAAGCGAATCCCGTCGTCGACGAGGTCGAGGTGCCCGCCGCACGCCCGGCCGGACAGCTCATGCACGTCGATGTCGACGAGGAGCTGTCGGGAGTCGCCCCCGGTCAGACCATGGTCATCTACCGCGGCACCCGGGTCCTCGGCCAGGCGACCATCGACACCACGGCGAAGGACCGCGTCGGTCCCGAGCGTGCCGCCGCCGGCCTCGGCGCCTGAAGCGCCGTCGGCCGAGAAGCGCCGCTGGCAAGACGGGCTCGGCGGGCAGCCCCGAGGGGCCGTGCATGACGATACGCTGAGGACATGAAGGAATTTCCCCAAGATGTCGTCACGGCACCTTATGGAACCTGGTCGTCACCTCTGGACGCCGCCGAGGTGGCCGCCGGCGCCGCTCCGATCTTCGATGCGGCCTTCCGCGGTGACGACATCTTCTTCTCGACGAAGCTGCCGGCCGAGAAGGCGCGCACCGGGCTCGTCCGCACCTGCCTGGCACGTCCCGGCCAGCGTGAGCAGATCCTGCCCACGGGCTTCAACATCCGCTCGGCCGTCCACGAGTACGGGGGAGCGTCCTGGGCGTTGGACCCCGGCAGCGAGGTCATCTACTTCGTCAATGCCGCCGACCAGCGGGTGTGGCAGATCATCCCCGGCCGAGCCCCGCACCCCCTGACCCCGGACACCTCGGGACTCGTCCGCTACGGGGACCTGCATATGAGCCCATGGGGTCTGCTGTGCGTGCGTGAGGACTGTCGGTCCACTCGACGCGAACGCGCCATCGTCCTGCTGACCAAGCACGGGACGACGAACGTGCTGTCCACGCACTCCCACTTCATGGCCTGGCCCCGACTCTCGCCCGATGGCAGCACACTGGCCTTCATCGGGTGGGACCACCCGAACATGCCCTGGGACGGCACGAACCTGTGGCTGATCGATGTGCGCACACCCGCCACTCCCGCGGCTGCCGTGCTCATCGGCGATGCCGTCGACCGTCCCCTGCACGATCCGCCGGCGACCGCGAGCCCCACCGACGGGGGAGTCTCCCTGCTGCAGCCGGAGTTCACCTCGGACTCCTCCCTCCACGTCATCTCCGACCACCGCGGCCACTGGGCACTGTACAGCCTCGACTTCACCCCTGGAGCCGGCCGGCCCCTCGTCACCGACGCCCACCACGCCCCGGCGACCACGCAGCTGAGACTCGAGATGCTGCACGACGTCCTCGACACTGGTCGGGACACCGCGGCGTACGCGGATCGAGAGACCGCGTCGTATGCAGCTCGGGACACCGGCGGTGAGATCGGCGGCGCGCTGTGGCAGCTCGGCGCGAAATGGCACCTGCACGACGGAGATGAGGTGTGGGCGCACGCGCAGTCGGCGACGGCCACGCTGGTGCGCTGCCGGTCCGGTGAGGGCACGTGGGACGCGCTCACCCCGATGGGAGAGACCTTCGGGACGATGGACCTGCTCGACCTCGGACGCACGCACCTGCTGATGACCGCCAAATCGACGAAGAGGCCCGGCGTCCTCTACGCGGTCGAGAGAGCGACCGGACTGTTCACCGAGATCGCACGGGAGCGGCTCGACACCCATCAGGACTACTACTCCCAGCCCCGTGTGGGCGAACTCGGCGGGGTGCCGGTCGTCATCCATCCTCCGCACAATCCCCGCTTCGCCGCCCCCGAGGCCGAACTGCCGCCCTATGTGGTCTCGATCCACGGCGGGCCCACGGGACAGGCGACGCCGGACATGTCGGCACGAACGAGCTTCTTCACCTCCCAGGGGATCGGCGTCCTCGAGGTCAACTACGGCGGTTCGACCGGCTTCGGCCGCGCCTGGCGCAACCGTCTGCGCGGGCAGTGGGGGATCGTCGACGTCGAGGACACCGTGGCCGCCGTCGACGGACTGGTCGCCGCCGGCCTGGCCGATCCGGCCCGCATCGCGATCTCCGGGGCCTCCTCGGGAGGATGGACGGTGCTGTCCGCCCTGGCCTCCACCGACGTCTTCGCCTGCGGCACCTCGTACTTCGGTGTCACCGACCTCAGCCGCTTCGTCGTCGACACCCATGACTTCGAATCCCATTACATCGACGGCCTCGTCGGACCGCTGCCCGAGGCTCAGGCCGAATACACGCGCCGGTCACCGCTGTCGAGGGTCGACCGGATCACCGTGCCCGTGGCCGTCATGCAGGGCGACCGGGACCCGATCGTCCCGCCCTCACAGGCCCAGGAGTTCGTCGATGCGCTCGAAGGCGCCGGAGTGGAGTACATTTACCGTCTGTACAAGGGCGAGTCCCATGGGTTCGTCCGTGCCGAGACCATCATCGATTCCTTGGAAAGCGAGTTCGGATTCTATGTCGACGTCTTCGGAATCCCGCGCAACCGCCGAAGCGGCTGATCGAGTCGGGACCGCCTCGACCGACGCGTGCTCGGCCGCCGCAGATCCGGACACCGTGGTCCCGGCGGCCACGACGACCGGCATCTGGTTTCCCACCGTCCGCGACCGGCGGGCGGGCTACATCGCCACGAGTCCCGTCCGCGAGGCGGCCGCGGCCGGTTTCGACCTCCTCGACCAGCAGCTGCCGCCGGTGCCGCTGACGGCCCACCGAGCCGAGGACCGCTGGGGCGCCGAGGCGATCGGCCGGGCCGTCGGCCTGCTCACCGACCTCCACGTCGACCGCACCTCCTTCGGGTGGCGGCTGACCGCCTCGGCGGGCAAGGACGAACGGGTCGAGGACTCCGCTCTCGTCGAGGCCTTCGACGCGATCGCCGAATACGGCCAGTCATGGCCGGGCCAGATCCAGCTGTCCCTGCCGGGGCCGTGGACGCTGGTGACGGCGCTGAGCCTGCGCTCCGGGGCCCGCGTCCTCGGCGACCACGGGGCCCGTCGCGATGTCGTCCAGGCCTATGCCTTCGGCATCGCCGCCTTCACCGACAAGATCGCGGCGCTGGGCATGCAGCCGACCGTCCGCCTCGTCGAGACCCGCCTGAAACCGGTCCTCACCGGCACCTGGCCGTCGGTGTCCGGGTGGCGGAGCCTGCCGGCGATCAGCGAGACCCAGGTCTGGGCCGCCCTCGACTCCACTCTGCGGCATCTGCCGCCGACGGTGCTCAGCCTGCCGAACCTCGACCCTCTGCACCTGAGCGGCAAGGAGATCCCCGCCGCCGAGGCGATCGGCCGCACCGGCGCCCGCTCCGTGTCCGTGCCGTTGGCTACGCTGAACTCAGACAGTTGGGAGCAGTTGGCCATCCTCGCCGAGGCCGGCACGGGGATCTGGCTCCATCTGCCCGCCCGGGCCGGCGAGTCACCGGGAGCGCTCACACAGTGGTGTGAGCGCATCCGCACCCCGTGGACGCGCATCGGCATGGGGCCGAAGGGTCTGCGCGATTTCGGCATCATCGCCGGACCCGAACTGCCGATGAACCATCCGCCTCTGTTCGAGGCGGCGAACCAGCCGAGCCCCGAACACAACCGGGCAACCATGACCATCGCCGCCGGACTGCGGCGGGCGCTTGAGGAGATCGAATGAGCACGACACCGGAGAACGCGGATTCACCCGAGGCATCGCAGACGGACCGGTCGTCCCTCGACCTGTCCGCGGTCGATCTGTCGGATGCGGCCGAGCGTGCCCGGGCCCATGCCCAGCTGACGGAGAGGATCGAGGAGTACCGGGCCGCGTACTACCAGGACTCCCTGCTCGTCTCCGATGCCGAGTACGACGAACTCGTCGGCCGACTCGAAGACCTCGAGACCGAATACCCCGAACTCGTCACGGACTCCTCACCGACGCAGACGGTCGGCGGCATCGTCGACACCTCGACGTTCGACCCGGTCGAACACATCGGTCCGATGTACAGCCTCGACAACGTCTTCGACTACGAGGAGCTGAGGGCCTGGTACGAACGTGTGCGTTCGGCCACCTCGGCGCGGTCGAAGTTCCTGTGCGAACTCAAGATCGACGGGCTCGCCGTCAACCTGCTCTACCGCAACGGGGACCTGGTCCGCGCCGCCACCCGCGGCGACGGACGCATCGGCGAGGACATCACCGCGAACGTGCGCACCATCTCCGACATCCCGCACCGGCTCGACACGGACTACCCGCCGGCGGAGGTCGAGATCCGCGGTGAGGTGTTCTTCCCCGTCGAGGAGTTCGCCGAACTCAACGCCGCCCTCGTCGACGAGGGCAAGTCGCCGTTCGCGAACCCGCGCAACTCCGCGGCCGGATCCCTGCGGCAGAAGGACCCGGCCGTCACCGCGCGCCGGCCCCTGCACATGCTCGTCCACGGCATCGCCGTGTGGACCCCGGCCGATGACTCGCACCCGGAACCGGCCCACCAGTCCGAGGTCTATGAGCAGTTCCGATCCTGGGGGCTGCCGATCAGCGACTACTTCAAGGTCCTCGAGACGATCGACGAGATCGAGGACTTCATCGCCCACTACGGCGAGCACCGACACGACGTGATCCACGAGATCGACGGCATCGTCATCAAGATCGACGATATCGGTCTGCAGGAGACGCTGGGCTACACCTCACGCGCGCCGAGGTGGGCGACGGCCTTCAAATACCCGCCCGAGGAGGTGACGACGAAGCTCATCGACATCCAGGTCCAGGTGGGCCGGACCGGACGGGTGACCCCCTTCGCCGTCATGGAACCGGTCACCGTCGCCGGCTCCACCGTGGAGCGGGCCACCCTGCACAACGGCCACGAGGTCAAACGCAAGGGCGTGCTCATCGGCGACACCGTCACCCTCCGCAAGGCCGGTGACGTCATCCCCGAAGTCCTCGGCCCGGTCGCAGCGCTTCGCGATGGCAGCGAGTCCGAATTCGTCATGCCCACCCGCTGCCCCTCCTGCGGGACCGAACTCGGTCAGCAGAAGGAAGGCGACAAGGATCTGCGCTGCCCGAATTCGCGGTCATGCCCGGCCCAGCTGGCCAATCGCATCTTCTACCTCGCCTCCCGCGCGGCCTTCGACATCGAAGCGCTCGGCGAGGAGGCCGCCCTGGCCCTGACCGCACCGGCCGAACCCGAGACACCGCCCCTGACCTCTGAGGCCTTCCTGTTCGACCTGACGCCCGAGGATCTCGCCGACGTCAAGATCTGGCGGGACAAGAAGGTCAGGGGCGTCGAGACCGGCGAGCGGGAACTCGTGCCCTACTTCTACACCCGCGGGACCGGGAAGAAGCCGAGCGCGCCGACGGCGAACACGAAGAAGCTCTTCGACGAACTCGACAAGGCCAAGGACCAGGATCTGTGGCGCGTGCTCGTGGCCCTGTCGATCCGCCATGTCGGGCCCACCGCCGCGCGCACCCTGGCTTCGGCCTTCCGCACCCTCGAGGCCATCCGCGCGGCCGAACACGACGAGCTGGCCGAGGTCGAAGGCATCGGTCCGACGATCGCTTCGAGCATCCGTGACTGGTTCGCCGTCGACTGGCATGTCGAGATCGTCGAGGCCTGGAAGGCCGCGGGAGTGCGGATGGAGGACGAAGAGCAGGACTCCGCAGAGCAGACCCTCGAGGGACTGACGATCGTGGCCACCGGTTCGCTGTCGACGTTCACCCGCGACGGAATCAAGGAAGCGATCCTGTCGGCCGGTGGCAAGGCCGCGAGCTCGGTGTCGAAGAAGACCGACTATGTCGTCGCCGGTGACAACGCCGGATCGAAGCTCGACAAGGCCGAGTCGCTGGGTGTGCCGGTGCTCGACGAGGATCGGTTCAGAACCCTGTTGGAGACCGGCAGCCTCGACTGAGCGCTGTCTGATCTCCTCGCCGGACGCCGAAGGGAATACATCTCGGATCCGGACGGTTCCACGGTATGGCTGTGCACTCATTCGTGACCGAACTCGAAGTCGGGGTTCAGACTCAGCCAAGCTCAGAGACAGTTTCGGATGGAAGAGTGTTCGCTATGAGATGGATACCCCGACTCCTCGCCGGCACCGCAGTCGTCGTCGCCGCGGCCCTGACCGCCGCACCCGTGACCGCTGGACTGGCCGACCTGGTGCTCAACCCGGGAGACCAGCCGAGCAAACGCGGAGCCCAGCCCGCCCTGACCTCCCTGCGGACCCCGACTGCCGCGACCACCGCCCGGTCGGAGGGCGCGGGCTCCGGGGCTGACACCGTCGAGGGCGCGGGCTCCGGGACCGACACCGTCGAGGGTGAGGTCATCGACAGCGGCGAGCTGCCCGGCGCCGATCTCGTCGCGACCACCGTCGACGCCGCCCAGTCCCGCGTCGCCGAGCTCTCGGCAGACCTGCAGTCCGGCGTCGACGCCGGTGAATTCTCCCAGGCCGATGCTGACAGGGTGCTTGCCGATATGGCCGGCTACATCCACGGGGACCGGACCTGGCCCGAACGACGCGGCGCCTGAACTGACTCTGCCCTGACCCGAGCATCCCCGCACCGGCCGCCTCCCACCCCGGTCCATCCCTGACTCGGGGCCCGCCTCGGCGAAGCTCACATCGCACCCGCCTCGGCCGGCCCGCCGAAGAGACTAGACTGAGGTGTCAGTGTTAACGACGATGAAAGGCAGGGAATGACGGAGTCTTCCGCAATCACCCCCGAGCAGGTGGAGCATCTGGCTTCACTGTCTCGGATCGCCATGAGCGAGGACGAGCTGAGATCGCTCGCCGGTGATCTGACCACAATTTTGGGAAACGTCGCCAGGGTCAACGAGGTGGCCGGTGACGATGTGCCAGCGACCAGCCACCCCATCCCGCTGACGAACGTCATGCGCCCCGACGTCGTGGGCCCGACGCTGACCAGCGAGCAGGCCCTGGCCTCGGCGCCGGCAGCCGCCGATGACAAGTTCCTCGTCCCGCAGATCCTCGGGGAGGAATGAGATGGCCGAACTGACGAACTACAGCGCTCTCGAACTCGCGGCAGGATTGGAATCCGGCGAGTTCTCCTCCGTCGAGGTCACCCGGGCCCACCTCGACCGCATCGAGTCCACCGAGTCCGACTACCACTCCTTCATCACCGTCACCGACGAGCTGGCGCTGGACACGGCGAAGGCCGTCGACGCCAAGCGCAGCGCCGGTGAGGACGTCCACGCGCTCGCCGGTGTGCCGGTGGCGCTCAAGGACCTCGTCGTCACCGAGGGAGTGCGCACCACAGCCGGATCGAAGATGCTCGAGAACTGGGTCCCGCCCTATGAGTCGACCGTCCACAGCAAGGTCAGGGCCGCCGGCCTGCCGGTGCTGGGCAAGACCAACCTCGACGAATTCGCGATGGGATCGACGACCGAACACTCGGCCTTCGGCGACACCCGCAACCCGTGGAACCTCGACCACGTCCCCGGCGGATCCTCCGGCGGTGCGGCAGCGGCCCTGGCCGGGTTCCAGGCACCGCTGTCCGTGGGCACCGACACCGGCGGATCCGTTCGCCAGCCCGCCGCATTCACCGGCACCGTCGGCGTCAAACCCACCTACGGGTCGATCTCGCGCTTCGGCATCATCGCCATGGCCTCGAGCCTCGACCAGGTCGGACCGATGGGACGGTCCGTCGCCGATGCCGCGGCCCTGCACGAGCTGCTGGCCGGACACGATCCGCTCGACTCGACGTCGCTGCCCGACCCCGTCGCCGGATTCCTCTCCGCAGCGCAGACCAGCGAACTGAAGGGCAAGAAGCTCGGCGTGATCAAGCAGCTGCGCGGTGAGGGCTACCAGGACGGGGTGCGCGATGCGTTCTCCGCCGCCCTCGACGTCGCTGCCGCTGCCGGCGCCGAGATCGTCGAGGTCGACTGCCCCGCGATCTCCTACGCCCTCGATGCGTACTACCTGATCATGCCCTCCGAGGTGTCCTCGAACCTGGCCCGCTACGACGGCATGCGCTACGGCCTGCGCGTCGAACCCGAATCGGGTCCGGTCACCGCCGAGACCGTCATGTCCGCCACCCGCGCGGCCGGGTTCGGCGACGAGGTGAAGCGCCGCATCATCCTCGGCACCTACGCCCTGTCGGCCGGCTACTACGATGCCTACTACGGTTCGGCACAGAAGATCCGCACACTGGTCCAGAACGACTTCGACGCCGCCTTCAGCTCCTGCGACGTCCTCGTGTCCCCGACGGCTCCGACGACTGCGCTGAAGTTCGGCGCCGAGGCGGCCGCCGATCCGATGGCGCTCTACCTCGGCGATGTGGCCACGATCCCGGCCAACCTCGCCGGCATCCCCGGTCTGTCGCTGCCGGCAGGACTGGCCGACGGTCTTCCCGTCGGGTTCCAGATCCTGGCCCCGGCCCGTGAGGACCTCAGACTCTACGAGGTGGCCGGACCGCTCGAGGCCGCCCTCGAAGCCGCCGGCGGACGTGTGCTCGACACTCTCGCGGAAGGACTGGAAGCCAAGTGAAATACGAAGACGCGATCAAGAGATACGATCCGGTCATCGGCATCGAGGTCCACGTCGAGCTCGGCACCGCGACCAAGATGTTCGACGCCGCCCCCAACACCTTCGGCGGCGGGCCCAATACGAACATCACCCCCACCTCCCTCGGACTGCCGGGCTCCCTGCCCGTGGTCAACGAGAAGGGTGTGGAGTACGCGATCAAGATCGGCCTGGCACTGGGCTGCGAGATCGCCGAGACCTGCCGGTTCGCCCGCAAGAACTACTTCTACCCGGACGTGCCCAAGGACTTCCAGACCAGCCAGTCCGATGAGCCCATCGCGGCCGAAGGACAGGTCGAGGTCGAGCTCGAGGACGGAACGATCGTGACCGTTCCCGTCGAACGGGCGCATATGGAGGAGGACGCCGGCAAGAACACCCACGTCGGCGGCGCGACCGGCCGCATCCACGGCGCCGACCATTCCCTGGTCGACTACAACCGCGCCGGTGTGCCCCTGGTCGAGATCGTCACCCATCCGATCACCGGGACCGGGGAACGCGCCGCCGAGGTGGCCGCCGCCTATGTGCGCACCCTGCGGGACATCTTCCGCGCCCTCGGCGTCTCCGAAGCGCGGATGGAGCAGGGCAACGTCCGCGCCGATGTCAACGTCTCTCTGCGCGAGAGCCCCGACGCTCCGCTGGGCACCCGCACGGAGACGAAGAACGTCAACTCCTTCCGCTCGATCGAACGCGCCGTGCGCTTCGAGATCGCCCGCCAGGCGACCCTGCTCGACGCCGGGGAGAAGATCGTCCAGGAGACCAGGCACTTCCACGAGGAGTCCGGGGAGACCTCCTCGGGGCGTCCGAAGTCCGACGCCGACGACTACCGCTACTTCCCGGAGCCGGATCTCGTGCCGCTGCAGCCGTCCCGCGAGTGGGTCGAACAGCTGCGGGCCGCGCTGCCCGAGCTGCCGGCGCAGAAGCGTCGCCGTCTCCTCGGCGAGTGGAAGTTCTCCGACCTCGAGATGCGCGACATCGTCAACGCCGGCCTCCTCGAAGCCATCGAGGACACCGTCACCGCCGGAGCGAAGCCGTCGGCGGCACGCAAATGGTGGACCGGTGAGGTCGCCCGCCTGGCCAACCAGGCCGAGAAGCACCCCACCGAGATCGTCACCTCCGGGCAGGTCGCCGGACTGGTGGAGCTGATCGACCAGGGCAAGCTCAACGACAAACTGGCCAAGGACGTCCTGTCCGGAGTCGTGGCCGGTGAGGGCGAACCCGCCGAGGTGATGAACGCCCGCGGACTCGAGATCGTCGAAGACACCGGGGCGCTCGAGGCCGCCGTCGACGAGGCCATCGCGGCCAACCCCGATGTGGTCGAGAAGATCAAGGGCGGAAAGATGCAGGCCATCGGCGCGCTCATGGGACCGATCATGAAGGCCACGAAGGGTCAGGCCGACGCAGGCAAGGCCAAGGAGCTCATCCTGGCCCGCATCAACGGCTGAGCGGCGAAGAGCCTGACTCAGGATTGATCCAGCCACATCCTCTACACTGTGCGAGCAAGGGAGCCGACCGGCCCCTGGCACAGTGGAGGATGTGGCTGTTCGCATTCTCCGACGACTGCGGTCGGCCGCGACCTGGTCGTGTGAGTGCGCTGCACGCGTGGAGGTGAAGCGGTGTCTGAGTGGAAGTCCCTGTGGAAGAGGGAATGCGGGAAGACGGCTCCGATCTACCGGGTGCTCGTGCCCGAAAGCGTCAACGAGGACATCATGCGCGCCTGGACCGCCCGCGGGTACCGCTATACGGCGGGAGCGCCGAGCGCGATCATGCTCACCGGCGGTATGAGCCGCAACCTCTTCCGCTCCAGTGTCGTGTTCAAGGGCGGCACCGCGGCTGGCACGGCCGTCACCGCCGGTTTCGCCGCTCCCGGGGGACTGGCCCTGCTGTCGGGCTTCGGTGAGGCCGCGATGACCTTCGGCGGCATGGGTGCGGTCACGGCGCTGGGCACCGGCATCTTCGCCGCTGTGACCGGCCCCAGATACCTGCGTGACCCGAAGCGACTGAGCCGGAAGAACCGGAGCAAGGTGGCCGGAGCCCGCTGGATCACACCGGCCAGCCTCGGCTGGGTGCCCGGCCGCAGGGAGGGACGCGACACCGACGAACAGCGCCTGTTCCACTTGGCCGTGACGATCGCCCGCAAGATCGTGCGCACCCGCGCTTGGACGCACCCGGTCCTCAGGGACCATGTCAGCCGAGTCGACCTCGATCATGCCGTCGCCTCCATCGGCGTGCGTCTGGAGGAGCTCGTCAACCTGCGGGAGGAGATCGAGGGCATCCGCGATGCGGGCACCGCGAAATCGGTCGAAACCTATCTGTCGAAGCTCGCCGTCGCCTTCTCGTCGATGGCCCACCGCGTGGAGTCGATGCACGAATACTACGAGCGGCTGACCGAACTCGACCAGCAGCTCGTGCTGCTGGCCAATTCCGAGCGTTCGCGAGAACTCGGCGATCGGGTGCTCGATGTGCTCTCCCGCACGGCAGCAGACGACTCAGCCGACTGGCAGTTCCGCGAGCTGCGCATCGACGCGGAATCGCAGTCCTCGGTCATCTCGGGACTCCTCGACGAACTCGATCAGACGGCCGATGACTTCGACGACTTCGACACGCGTCTGGCCGAGGCACGCAGATCCGTCGACGAACTCGAGGCCTGACCCGCCCGGGCTCAGTGCCCGAACGGATCGGGGTCGACCCCAGGCATCCATGAACGGCCCGGCTGGTCATAGCCGTGAGCCGCCTGCGCCTTCTTCCACTTCTTCGACCAGCGCTTGTCGAGCCGATCGACGTAGAGGGTGCCCTGCAGGTGATCGTATTCGTGCTGCAGAATGCGGGCGAACCATCCCTGTGCGCTCAGCGTCACCGGTCGACCCGCCTCGTCGACGCCGTTGACAGTGACCCGATCGGCGCGCTTGAGCGGAAAGTCGAGGCCCGGAACCGACAGGCATCCTTCGCTCTCCTCGTCGGGGTCCGGGCGGGTGTCGGGGACCTTCGAGGCGATGAGCAGGGGATTGACGAAGGTGGCGCGGTGACGCTCGCCGTAGTCGTCGTCGGCGTTGATGACGAAGATCGCCTTGCCGATGCCGATCTGCGGGGCGGCCAGGCCGACGCCGTTGCTGGCGATGAGGGTCTCGTGCATGTCCGCGACCAATTCGGCGAGGTCGTCGTCGAACTCGGTGATCTTCTCCGCACGTCGGTGCAGTACGGGCTCGCCGTAGACGGCGATGGGATGAATAGCCATGAGGACAATCGTATCGGTGCCCCAGGCGATCAGGCCCGAGTCCCAGAACTGGCCGCCTCGCCGCCCGAGCCGAATCCCCGGCCCCGAGGCGGCCCGCCGCCCTCCGCCGCCGAGACAGATGGTGGAAGGTTCCGATTGCTCAGCGGTCAGACGGATCGACTCCGCGCCTTCAGGTCGGTCAGAGCAAAGAATCCGGTCGAATGACACAAGACGTCACAGTTTTTCGCCTCCAGCGAACAGAGATTGTTGAGCAACCGATCTGGGAACATGGTCGGCGGCGGCGTGGTTATGATGAGCACAAGCCGTCTCGGACCACGAGATGAAAGCTGTCAGCTGCTGTCGGCGCAGCCCTGCCGATCGGTGAGAGGCCTGTGACGGCGGATGCACACAGAAGCGTGAAAGGACTCACTTTGACCATCTTCAACAATGTCTCCGATCTGGTCGGCCGTACGCCGCTGATCCGCGTCAACAAGGCCAGCGAGCGCTCCGGCGCCGAGGTCATCGCCAAGCTCGAGTCGTACAATCCCGCGAACTCCGTCAAGGACCGCATCGGTGTGGCGATGATCGATGCGGCCGAGAAGTCCGGCGAACTCAAGCCGGGCGGCACGATCGTCGAGGCCACCTCGGGCAACACCGGCATCGCTCTGGCGATGATCGGCACCTCCCGCGGATACCGGGTCAAGCTGACCATGCCGGAGTCGATGTCGAAGGAGCGCCGCGCGCTGCTGCGTGCGTTCGGCGCCGAACTCGTCCTCACCGACAAGGCCGAGGGCATGAAGGGTGCGGTTGCGAAGGCCGAGGAGCTCGCCGCCGACGGAGCCGTCCTCGTCCGCCAGTTCGAGAACCAGGCCAACGCCGAGATCCACCGGACCACCACCGGTCCCGAGATCCTCGCCGACACCGACGGCAAGGTCGATATCTTCGTCTCCGGAATCGGCACCGGCGGAACCATCACCGGTGCCGGCGCCACGCTGCGTGAGGCCAACCCCGACGTCAAGATCGTCGCGGTCGAGCCCGCCGCCTCGCCGATCCTGAGCGAGGGCAAGGCCGGACCGCACGCGATTCAGGGTCTCGGCGCGAACTTCGTGCCCGAGGTCCTCGACACCGAGATCTACGACGAGGTCGTCACCGTCGACAACGACGCCGCCCTCGACCGGGCCCGTGAGGTCGCGAAGGAGGAGGGCCTGCTCGTGGGCATCTCCTCCGGTGCCGCACTCTCGGCCGCCGAGGCCGTCGCCTCGCGTGAGGAGAACGCCGGCAAGCGCATCGTCGTCATCCTCCCCGACTTCGGTGAGCGCTACCTGTCGACCCCGCTGTTCTCCGAATACCTCGACTGAGTCCACGACACCGACCCGAGGGCTCCAGCGGTGCCCTCGGGCACACACGAAGGGCGTCAAACTCCGGTTTGGCGCCCTCGCTGTCTCGGAATTTTCGGCACCCGATCGGACTTGAGACAGACAGACCAGCTGCGTCGGCGCAACCTCGGCGACGGGCGCACCACACCGGATGAGCAAGGACGGACATGATGAAGGCACTGTGGACGGCGGCCGCTGCGGCCGCAGGCGCGGCGATCTACGGGCTCAGCCGCCCTGGGGTGAGGAGCACCCTGCGGGAAGACCTCGAAACCGTGCGTCGGCGCGACCCCGCGGCCACGAGTGACCTCGTGTCCCTGGTCTCCTACCCCGGGATGCACGCGATCTGGGCCCATCGCGGTCTCCACCGCCTCTGGCAGCACGAGGCCGGAAAGATCCCGGCCCGGCTGATGTCGCAGTTGGTGCGCTCGCTGACCGGGGTCGAGATCCACCCCGGGGCGAGGATCGGACGCCGCTTCTTCATCGACCACGCCAATGGTGTCGTCATCGGGGAGACCTCGGAGATCGGCGATGACGTCATGCTCTACCACCAGGTCACCCTCGGCGGCACCTCGATGGAGCAGACCAAGCGGCACCCGACCATCGGCAATCATGTGCTCATCGGCTCCGGGGCGAAGATCCTCGGGCCCGTCGTCGTCGGCGACAACTCCGCGGTCGGGGCCAATGCCGTGGTCGTCAAGGATGTGGCCGCGGACTCGAGCGCCGTGGGCATCCCCGCCAAGGTGCGTCCGAAGAAGAGCGGGGCCGGCGCGCCGTCCTCGTCCGGGCAGTCCTCCGGCAGGACGAGCGACGGTTCCAGCGACGGGTCGACGCAGGCCTCGAAGTACTCGGAGGCCTGGAAATACTCGGAGTACGCCGATTTCGAGCTGGTCGATCCCGCCCTCTGGATCTGAGACCCGGCACCGGTTCCTCTCGTCCGGCGCCGGTTCCTCTCGTCCGGCGCCGCATTTCGGCGGGCCTCGGGGTGCGTTTGTCGTCGGGCCCCGTTGCGCTGTCTCCTGCGGGTGGATCCATTGCGATTGCGGCCGGGAAATCATGGTGGATCCACCCGCAGGAGACAAGTTCAGTGTGACGGAGACCGCTTCGCGATGTAGTGCCTGAGGCGTTTTGCGAACGAGGCCAGATCGCATTTCTTCGCCACGCGCAGCAGCACCCACCCCTCTGCCTCGAACAGTTCTTTGCGTCGAATGTCCTGCGCGTACTGGGCGGGGGAGAAGCGGTGATGGTCGCCTTCGTACTCGATCGCGATCCGCAGCTCCGGGTAGCCGAGATCGGGGTGGAGCATGCAGTCGTCGAGCCGGCTGTAGACGGCCGGGTGGACGACTGGCTCCCGGAAGCCGGAGTCGATCAGCCAGAGGCGCAGCCAGGACTCCTTCGGCGAGTCGACCGTCTCGCGCATGAGGGTGAGTGCCTTCTGGACTCTGCGTCGGTGGGCGACGCGAGGAAGCGCCGCAATCTCCTCTCGCAGCCGGTCGCGGGTGATGTACGGTCCACCGGCATGCTTTCCGATTGCGGCATCGCCGGCGGTCACGAGCTCATTGAGGCTGAACAGCGGTGCCAGAGTGGCGATGACGCGCGGAATGGTGACCAGCGGCATGCCCAGGAGCTCGATCCATTCGGTCGCCAGCGTCATCGGTCGGCGTACGACGAGGCCGGGCCGATTGATGCGAAGGTTGCGCGACGCCGCAGCCACATGGACGTTTTTGTCCGAGATACGGCTCGGCAGCGGAAGGCCGTACAGGCGCGCCGCGGTCAGGTGGTCCGCGGCCAGGTCGGGGTAGAGCATGCGGATGCCCGTCATGCGCATCCACGTGCCGAGCCATTGGTGATCCGCCCAGTGGGGTGTCGGCACGTCGGTCAATGACTCGCTGTCCACCCAGATGCCGCGGAAGATCTGGCCGAAGCGCTCATGGGTGGCCAGTGCATAAGCAGTGATGCCGCGCTGCCTGGCTTCGGCGGCGGTGCAGGGCAGCGGCACGGGTCTGAAGTCGACGGCCTGATTCATCGATTGCCACATGCTCTCAAGACTGCTCTTCCTGGAGCCGAAATCCGAGCATCGGAACGAGGCTGTGCACAGCGCACTTCTGCCCACAGGATTGCGTGTGCGAGTCGATCCCCGAGAATCCGGGCGGCAGGCTCTTCTGGTGAGGACCTGTCCACAGGCGAATACGCGCGAGTCGACTTCTCGACGGCAGCGCGACCGGGGTGCGACGGGGTGTCGGGCCGCGCTGTGCGGACGTGTCTGGACGACGGGCCGCCGGACGGCAGGGAGTCGGGGCACCGGACGACAGGGAGTCCGAAACGGCACAAGTGCCCTGCGTCGGCGATGGTGTCTCCTGCGGGCGGATCCACTGTGAAAACCGGTGCTGGATCGCAGCGGATCCACCCGCAGGAGACGCCTCGCCCCAGACGCGGAATACTTCGAACGACAAGTCTGTTAAGATTTCAACTAGTTACTTCAAAATTGAAGTGAGTTGGAGGTGAGGGCGAGGCTCGCCGCCATCGCCTCACCTGCAGCGAACAGAAGGAGCAGTCATGGAATTCGGAATCTTCACCATCGGGGACGTCACCACCGATCCCACCGACGGCACCACCGTCACCGAGCATCAGCGGATCAAGAACACCGTCGAGATCGCGAAGAAGACCGAAGAGGTCGGTCTCGACGTCTTCGCCACCGGCCAGCACCACAATCCGCCGTTCGTGGCGCCGGCCAACCCGCCGGTCCTGCTGTCCAATATCGCCGCGCAGACGTCCACACTGGAGCTGTCGACGGCGACCACCCTGATCACCACCACCGATCCCGTGCGCATCGCCGAGGACTACTCCTATGCCCAGCACCTCTCCGAGGGGCGGATCAGCCTCATCATGGGCCGCGGCAACACCGGACCCGTCTATCCGTGGTTCGGCAAGGACATCCGCCAGGGCATCGGTCTGGCCGTGGAGAACTACAATCTGCTCTACCGCCTGTGGCGGGAGCGCAACCTCGACTGGGAGGGTCAGTTCCGCACGCCCCTGAACGGTTTCACCGTCACCCCGACCCCGCTCGACGAGGTGCCGCCGTTCGTGTGGCACGGGTCGATCCGCAGCCCCGAGATCGCCGAGCAGGCCGCCTACTACGGTGACGGGTTCTTCCACAACAACATCTTCTGGCCGACCTCGCACACCGCGCGGATGGTCCAGCTCTACCGCCAGCGCTATGAGTACTATGGGCACGGCAAGGCCAGCCAGGCGATCGTCGGGCTCGGCGGACAGGTGTTCATGCGCAAGAACTCGCAGGACGCCGTGCGCGAGTTCCGCCCCTACTTCGACAACGCACCCGTCTACGGTCACGGGCCCAGTCTCGAGGACTTCTCGACGCAGACCCCGCTGACCGTCGGCTCGCCGCAGCAGGTGATCGAACGGACCCTGAGCTTCCGCGACTGGGCAGGCGACTACCAGCGCCAGCTCTTCCTCATCGACCATGCGGGGCTGCCGCACAAGACCGTGCTCGAGCAGCTCGACCTGCTCGGCGAGGAGGTCATCCCGGTGCTGCGCAAGGAGTTCGCGAAGGACCGTCCCGCCGACGTCCCCGACGCTCCGAACCACCAGTCGCTGGTCATCCGCCACCGTGAGGGTCGCGACCCGATCCCCGGCGGCGGACCGGAATCGCGGGCCTTCGCCGACCGCCAGGCCGCAGCAGCCGAGAAGGAAGGAGCCGATCAGGCATGAGCGAGACCATGAAGATCGTGGCCGTGACCACCTCGCTGAGCGAGGACTCGACCACGCTCAAGCTCACGGACAGGATCCTGTCCACCATCGCCTCGGTGGGGGAGTCGGTGGGCATCGAGATCACGACGGAGACCCTCAACATCCGCAGCCTCTCCTCGGCGCTGACGGACATGACCCTGACCGGGTTCCGCTCCGAGCAGCTCGAGGCGGCGTTCGACACCGTCGCCGAGGCGGACGCGATCGTCACCGTCTCACCCGTGTACAAGGTCGCTCCGGTGGGGCTGCACACCCTGTTCTGGCAGCTCATCGACGAGAGGGCGCTGACGAGAAAGCCCGTGCTCATCGCCTCCACCGGCGGCAGCCCTCGTCATTCCCTGGCCGGAGAGACCGTGCTGCGGCCGATGCTGTCCTATCTCAAGGGCATCGTCGTGCCGACGACGGTCTTCGCCGCCACCGACGACTGGGGCTCGGTCGAGGGCGGGCGTGCCCTCACCACCCGGATCCGCCAGGCAGGCGAGGAGTTCGTGTCCCTGACCTCGACGATCATCGGCTCAGGCAGGGACGACCTCGCCGAGGTGACCGGAGTGCCCGATGCCGAATCGGGAGCGGCCGGCGCGGGGGCGGGATCGCCCGCTGCCGGTCCCAGCGCCGACCGGGGCCGAGGCGGCGAGTCCGAATTCGATCCCGAGCACATCACCCCGTTCGCCCAGCTGCTCGAGGGACGATCATGACCACGATCAAGTTCGGGCAGGGCCGCGATCTGCTCGCGCAGAGTGCGTGGCGGGTGTACTTCGAGACCTCGCAGCGGATCCGGCAGGCCCTCGAGGCCCGGCTGAAGGAGGACGCGGGGCTGAGCGTCAGCGACTTCAACGCTCTGCTGCTGCTCTGGGAGGCTCCCGGACGGACACTGACGATGAGCGCCCTGGCCAGGAAGCTCGTGTTCTCACCCTCCCGGCTCAACTACCGGATCAAGGTGCTCGAGGACGCGGGGCTGGTCGTCAAGTCCTCATGCCCCTCGGACGGACGTGCTCACAACGTGGCTCTGACCGAGGCCGGGGCGCGGGCGTTCATCGCCGCCGGCGGCAGGCACCGCGGCTATGTCGACGAGATGTTCCTCGACCATGTCAGCGACGAGGAGCTCGAGGTCATCCACCGCGTATTCAGCCGCCTGTCCCGGGCGCTGCCGGAATAGGATCTCATTGTGACGCGTGTCTCGGTGCGGTCCGGGCCGCCGTGCCACAATGAGGGCATGTCCATCACCACTATCGCCTTCCCGGATTCCGAACTCCGCAACCGAGTCGTCGCGCAGATTCCCGCCCATCAGCGCGCCGGTGTCGACCTCGTCGTCTTCTCCGACGCCGAACGGTCGGCGAAGCTCAGCCGCGATGACGTCGACGTCGTCGTCCTGCCCTACCTCGATTCGGGGCCGACCATCGAGATGCTCGATGAACTGCCCAACCTCCGGCTCGTCATCACCCAGACCACCGGCTACGACCCCGTGGCCCACCTGCCCGAGCGGGGGATCCAGGTCGCGACTGCCTCGGGCGTGCACACCGGAGGGACCGCCGAGCTCGCTCTGGCCCTGACTCTGGCGAGCCTGCGCGGCATCGACGACGCGGTCCGGTCACAGGTGTCGAGGACCTGGTCGCATGCGCGGTACCGTTCCCTGCAGGACCGGCGTGTGATGGTCATCGGCGTCGGCGAGATCGGCAGTGCCATCGCCGCGCGCTTCGACCCCTTCGAGGTCCACCTCACCCGTGTGGCCTCGAAGGCGCGGGAGGACGAGCGGGGCCAGGTCCACGGCATCGACGAACTCCCGCAGCTGCTTCCCCACACCGAGGTGGTCGTGCTCATCACCCCGCTCAACGAGGGCACACATCACCTCGTCGATGCCGAATTCCTCGCCCAGCTGCCCGACAATGCCCTCGTCGTCAACGTCGCCCGCGGCAAAGTCGTCGACACCGAGGCGCTCGTGGCCGAACTCTCGTCCGGCCGCCTCCACGCGGCCCTCGACGTCACCGATCCCGAGCCGCTGCCGCCCAACCATCCGCTGTGGGGAACCCCGAATACGCTGATCACCGCGCATCTGGGCGGGGACACCACGGCGTTCGAACCGCGGGTCGAGAAGATCCTGGCCGATCAGGTCCGGCGGATCAACGACGGCCAGCAGCCGATCAACCTCGTCGATGCCTGATCGATCTTAAGGGCACACATTCCTCACCGAATGCGCGCCTCCTTCCGTCCGGAGCCACCGGGCGCGCGCGAATGCCCAGATGAAGTTCCATCATGCGAGAGTCTGGAGTGCGGATGCTGAAATCGGGCGTAGCATGCCTGCATGAGCATCGATACAGACACCACCTCTCCAGACATCAAACCACGGTCCCGCGATGTCACGGACGGCCTCGAAGCCACCGCCGCTCGCGGCATGCTTCGCGCCGTCGGCATGGGCGACGATGACTGGGTGAAGCCGCAGATCGCGGTCGCGACCTCGTGGAACGAGATCACCCCCTGCAATATGTCGCTGCAGCGCCTCGGCGCGGCCGCCAAGGAAGGCGTCCACGAGGCCGGGGGCTTTCCGCTGGAATTCGGAACCATCTCGGTCTCCGACGGCATCTCCATGGGACACGAGGGCATGCACTACTCGCTGGTCTCCCGCGAGGTCATCACCGACTCCGTGGAGACCGTGATGAGCGCCGAGCGCCTCGACGGCTCGGTCCTCATGGCCGGCTGCGACAAGTCGATCCCCGGCATGCTCATGGCCTCGGCCCGCCTCGGTCTGTCCAGCGTCTTCCTCTACAACGGATCGATCATGCCGGGCACCGCGAAGCTCTCGGACGGCTCGGAGAAGGAAGTCACCCTCATCGACGCCTTCGAGGCCGTCGGTGCCTGCCGTGCCGGGACCATCACCGAAGGCGACGTCGACGCCATCGAGCGCGCCGTCTGCCCCGGTGAGGGAGCATGCGGCGGAATGTACACGGCGAACACCATGGCCTCGGCCGCCGAAGCCATGGGCATGTCGCTGCCCGGGTCGGCCGCCCCGCCGGCCATCCACCGCAACCGCACGATGTTCGCCCGCAAGTCCGGTGAGGCCGCCGTCAACTTGCTGCGTCTGGGCATCACGGCCAAGGACATCATCACCCGCGAGTCGCTGCACAATGCGATCGCCGTGGTCATGGCCTTCGGCGGTTCGACCAACGCCGTGCTCCACCTGCTCGCGATCGCCCACGAGGCCGGGGTCACCCTCGAGCTCGACGACTTCAATCGGATCGGCGACAAGGTTCCGCACCTGGGCGATGTCAAGCCCTTCGGCCAGTACGTGATGAACGACGTGTTCAAGATCGGCGGCGTGCCGGTGATCATGAAGGCCCTCCTCGATGCGGGCCTGCTCAACGGCGACTGCATGACGGTGACCGGCAAGACCGTGGCCGAGAACCTCGAGTCGATCAACCCGCCGGACCCCGACGGCAAGATCCTGCGTGCGCTGAACAACCCGATCCACGCCACCGGCGGTCTCACCGTACTGCAGGGATCCCTGGCTCCCGAAGGCGCCGTGGTGAAGTCCGCGGGCTTCGACGCCGACGTCTTCGAGGGCACCGCTCGCGTCTTCGACCAGGAGAAGCCGGCCATGGACGCCGTGCTGAACGGCGAGCTGAAGAAGGGCGATGTCGTCGTCATCCGCTACGAGGGGCCGAAGGGCGGACCCGGCATGCGTGAGATGCTCGCGATCACCGGCGCCATCAAGGGCGCGGGCATCGGCAAGGACGTGCTGCTGCTGACCGACGGTCGCTTCTCCGGCGGGTCGACCGGTCTGTGCATCGGCCATATCGCGCCCGAGGCCGTCGACGGCGGCCCGATCGCGCTCGTCGAGGACGGGGACGCGATCACCGTCGACATCGCGGCCAGGTCGATCGAACTCCATGTCTCCGAGGAGGTCCTGGCCGAGCGTCGCAAGACCTGGACGATCCCGGACAACCACCGCCTGACCGGCGTGCTCGGCAAGTACGCGAAGACCGTGCAGTCGGCCTCGAAGGGCGCTGTCTGCTTCTGAGCGCAGGCGCTCTCGCCGCGAGGGCGGGGAAAGTGACCCGCTCATGACCATCGCCGAGGCGGTGCGGACGACGAGTCCGCGCCGCCTCGGCGCTTTGCGTGCGCGGACCGTCCGGATCCGTTCGGGCAGAAGCGCAAGGCAGAACCGAAGCGACCAGCAGACTGCCTGGGGCCGCTGCGTTGTCTCAGGATGATCTCTGCGCTCACCCGCCCAGCCTATCGGCTCTACGATGAGGGGCACACGGACTCAGGAGGGACAACATGCGCATCGTCGTACTCGATGACTATCAGCAGGTGGCGGCCGACTTCGCGGACTGGGACGGGCTCGGTGCCGAGGTCGAATTCGTTCCCAGACCCATCCGGGACGATGATGACCTGGTCGCGGTGCTCACCGGCGCCGAGGTGGTCGTGGCGATGCGGGAGAGGACCCCGTTCACCGCCGACAGGCTCGCCCGGCTGCCGGATCTGCGGCTGCTTGTGACCACGGGACGGGTGAATGCCTCCATCGATGCGGACGCAGCACGCGCGCAGGGGATCGTGGTGTGCGGAACCGAGTCGACCACCTCGGCGACACCGGAGCTGACCTGGGGGCTGATCCTGTCGGTGGTGCGCAGCATTCCGGTCGAGGACGCCTCGGTCAGGAACGGCGGCTGGCAGCAGACGGTCGGGGGAGACCTCGACGGGCATCGCCTCGGTGTGGTCGGTCTGGGACGGCTGGGAACGAAGGTCGCTCGCGTCGGGCAGGCGTTCGGGATGGACGTCGTGGCGTGGAGCCAGAACCTCGACGCTGAACGCGCGAGGGGCCTGGGAGTGCGAGCGGTGAGCAAGGAGGAGCTGCTGTCGACGTCCGATGTGCTCACGATCCACTACAGGCTCAGCGATCGCTCTCGCGGTCTGATCTCGACGGCCGAGCTCGAGATGATGAAGCCGAACGCCGTTCTCGTCAATACGTCCCGGGCGGGCCTGGTCGACACCGACGCTCTCATCGCGGCCCTGGAATCGGGCCGCATCCGAGGTGCGGGCCTCGACGTCCACGACCTCGAGCCCCTGCCGGTCGACCACCGGCTGCGCTCGACCCCGCGCACCGTGCTCACCCCGCACCTGGGCTATGTCACGGAGGACACCTACCGGATCTTCTTCACCCAGGCGGTCGAGAACATCGCCGCCTGGGCGAAGGGGCAGCCGATCCGGGTGCTCGGCTGACGACGAAGCCGGGCGTCAGTTCACCTCGGCGGGATCGCCCGAGACGCGGCCGCCGTTCTCCAGGGCGTCGATGGACGCCATCTCGGCATCGGTGAGTTCGAAGTCGAAGACGTCGAAGTTCTGCTCCATCCGGTCGCGATTGTTCGACTTCGGGAAGAGGATGTGTCCCTTCTGCAGGTGCCAGCGGATGATCGTCTGGGCCCAGGACTTCTCATGGGCGGCGGCGATATCGGCGATGACGGAGCCGGCGTAGTCGACCTTGCCCTGGCCCAGCGGTCCCCAGGCTTCGATCCGGATGTCCTTCTCGGCCAGGATCGGGCGGGTGTCGACCTGCTGGAACTGCGGGTGGCACTCGATCTGGTCGACGGCGGGAATGATGCCGGTGTCGAGGATCTCGGGCAGGAACCGATGATCGAAGTTCGACACACCGATCGAGGTGGTCAGTCCCTGCTCGCGGTAGCCGGGGAAGGCCTCCCAGGTCTCGACCGCATTGTTGTTGGCCGGGGTCGGCCAGTGGATGAGGTAGAGGTCGACGTGGTCGAGGCCGAGCTTCTCGAGGCTCTCGCCGAGCGCACGCTTGGACTCCTCGGCTCCGTGGCGATCGTTCCACAGCTTGGTGGTGACGAAGAGCTCGTCGCGGGCGATGCCGGACTTCGCGATGGCGCGGCCCACGCCCTCCTCATTGCCGTAGACGGCGGCGGTGTCGATGTGGCGGTAGCCGACTTCGAGGGCGTCGGTGACGATGCGCTCGGTCTCGTCCGGGGCGACCTTGAACACGCCGAAGCCCAGCTGAGGGATCGTCTTGCCGTCGTTGAGGGTGAGTGTGGGAACCGTCATGGGTGCCGCCTTTCGTCACGGGGTGTCTGGTCTGCTGTCACGAGCGTACAACGTCACCGACGCCGCTGAGCATTCCTTCGCCGTGCGCGACGAGCTGCGAGCGAAGTACGACCCGTGCGGGTGAATGGGTTCTGTTCTGACCGCGCAGACTCAGCCGGCGAAGACCGCGCAGGCTCAGCCGGCGAAGACCGCGTGGACGTCGCCGGTGAGCCTGCGACCGCCCAGCTCCGGCAGCTCGAGCACCACGGCCGAGCCGATGACCTCGGCGCCGAGGTCGGCCACGAGTGACTGGGCCGCGGTGAGGGTTCCGCCGGTGGCGAGGATGTCGTCGACCAGCAGGACGCGCTCGCCCCTGTCCAACACATCCGGGCCTTCGATCGTGGCGGTGCCGTATTCGAGGGAATAGGACACGGCGGCGGCCGGCTTGGGCAGCTTGCCCGCCTTGCGGATGGGCAGGATCCCGACCCCGGTGATCGCCGCGATCGTGCCGGCGAAGAGGAACCCGCGGGCTTCGAGCCCGCCGACGATGTCGAACCCTCCGGCGAAGGGTTCGATGAGCGCCTCGGTGACGGCTCGCATCGCGGGACCGTCGGCCAGCAGCGGCGAGATGTCGCGGAAGACCACACCCGGTTCGGGATGGTCGGGAATCGAGGTGATGAGGGACTTCGCGCGGGTGAGTTCAGCAGTGTTCACGCATCAACGATACTCGGTGGGCCCGCACAGCCGCTGTCCGGATCGGGAGGGGTCTTGAAATCCTCGGCCCCGGACCGCACACTGCCACAAAGTCGCACTTACGCTGGCAGGAGGGTCCCATGGCATCCGATCGCAACCGGGTTCCGGTCGCCGAGGCGTTCGCTGCGGTGCCGCGGGCGCCCTTCCTGCCCGCGACCGAACGGACTCTGACCGAGTGCAATGTCCCGGTGGCCATCGGCCACGGTCAGACGAACTCCCAGCCGAGCACGGTCGCCGATATGCTCGAACTCCTCGACGTGCGCCTCGGCGACCGGGTCCTCGACCTCGGTGCGGGCTCGGGATGGACGACGGCGCTGCTCAGTGTCCTCGTCGGCGCTCAGGGGCGGGTCTCGGGTGTCGAACGCCATCGAGGACTCGTCGACACGGCGCAGACGGCTCTGCGCAGCGTCGACTGCGAGAACGCGGAGATCGTGACCGCAGCACCCGGGCAGCTCGGACTGCCCGAGGCCGGTCCCTTCGACAGGATCCTCGTCTCGGCCGGTGCCGAGGAGATTCCGGACCAGCTGCTCGACCAGCTCGAGATCGGTGGCATCATGGTCATCCCCGTGCAGGGGCAGATGCTCAAGGTCATCCGCGACGGGCGCGGGACCGATGAGGTCACGATCACTCGGCACGGGCTGTACCGCTTCGTCCCACTCATCACCGAGTGAACACCCGGCTCACCCTCCGGCAGCGCCCGCCCTCCCGCAGCGCCTGCCCTCCGGCAGTGCCCGCTCTTCCGCAGAACGAGTCGCTCACACCAGGCAATCACTGGCTGGCAGCATGATCGTCGGCCCGGGCCTCCCTGCGGCGACGGACGAACCACGAGATGGTGACGACGAGTCCGACGAAGACGAACGGCATGAGCACATGGTCGTCCGAACCGGCGAACCCGGCCCGCCACGTCCACGGCAGCAGATGGCGCCCGAGGGCGTTCTCGGCAAGGAACAGCGCGCAGACGACGGGGATGAAGACGACTCCGAACGCCAGCCCCGACAGCGATCTCTTCTCGACCTCCTGCCCGGACGGGATGCTCAGATCGACACCGCGCTTCCGCAGGTACAGCTGCGTCGCCCGGCGGGGAAGCTCGAATGTCGTGACAGCGAGGACGAGGATGCCGGCCCACCACAGTCCCGAAGCGATGAACAGCAGGCTGATGAGCGCGGCGACCCACCGGGCCACCGTATGCCCGCGGGCGATGGCATCAGCGATGATCCGTCGTTGCCGGTCTTCGATATCGGCATCCATCCGTCCTCCCCGTCGTGTCGCTTCACCCTGCAGAGCACAACATACATTGCTGAACTGGGCGGATCGATCACACGAGGGAATCGCGCCACGCCTGGTGCAGCTGAGCGAATCTGCCTGTGCCGGAGATGAGTTCGTCCGGGGTGCCGTCCTCGATGATCCGCCCCGCCTCCATGACGAGGACCCGGTCGGCGATCTCGACGGTGGACAGGCGGTGGGCGATGATGATCGCGGTCCTGCCCTCGAGCACCGTGGCCAGGGCATTCTGCACCAGCCGCTCCGAGGGGATGTCGAGGTGCGCGGTCGCCTCGTCGAGGACGACGACGTCCGGGTCGGCGAGGAAGACGCGCGCGAAGGACACGAGCTGGCGCTGCCCCGAACTCAGCCGCCCGCCCCGCTTCTTCACATCCGTGGCGTAGCCGTCCGGCAGTCGGCGGATGTAGGAGTCGAGGCCCACCGCGCGGGCTGCGGCGAGGACGTCCTCGTCTCCGGCGTCCGGGTTGCCGATGCGGATGTTGTCGGCGATGGTGCCGGAGAAGAGGAACGACTCCTGGGTGACCATGACGACGGATGAGCGCAGCTGCCCATCGTCGAGATCACGCAGGTCCACCTCGTCGAGGCTGATCCGGCCAGCGCTCGGATCGTAGAAGCGGGTGACGAGCTTGACCAGCGTCGACTTGCCCGCGCCGGTGGCACCGACGAGGGCGACGATCTGCCCCGCGGGGATGTGCAGATCGAACCGGGGGAGGACATCGGGCCCGTCCGCATAGGCGAAGCGGACCGCATCGAGATCGAGGGTGCGACCGCTGCCCGGCTGCGGTCCGGCCCCGGTCGAGCCCGCCTCGGCGGTCTCCTTCCCACGCGCGGGCAGACTCCGCGGCCGCTCGGGTTCGACCACCTCCGGGTCGGTGTCGAGGACGGCCGCGATCTTCTCCAGCGCCGCCGAGGCGGACTGGTAGAGATTGAATGCCTGGACGAGTTCGTCGAGCGGACCGTAGAACCGGCGCAGGTAGAGGATGAACGCGGCGAGCACACCGATCTGCGTCCATCCCTCGATGACCAGCCACGCGCCGACGACGATGATCACCGTCTGGGTGATGTTGCCGATCAGTCGGGTCCACCCGGCGAACCACGCCACCCCGCGCAGGGCATCGGTGTTCGCATCACGGTAGCGGGCGTCCTGATGACTCAGCGTTCCGCGCCGTTCGGGCTGACGGCGATAGGCCTGCACCGCGCGGATGCCGCCCATGGTCTCGACGAAGTGGACGATGACCTTCGCGATCGATGTCCGCGTCCGCCGGTAGGCGCTGCGCTGCGTCGAGTGCGCGGCCCTGGTGATGAAGAACAGCGGGACGAACCCGGCGAAGACGACGATGGCCAGCGGCACGTCGAGGACGATGAGGGTGACGGCGATGAAGATCATCTGCAGCAGAGCCAGCGCCGTCTCGAACAGCGAGTACGACAGGAACTGCTGCACCGACTCCATGTCCGAGGTCTGCCGGGACACGAGTCGACCCGAGGTCGACTTCTCGTGGTAGCCCAGATCGAGGCGCTGGACATGCGTGAACACCCGTTCGCGCAGGCGGTACAGGATCTTCTGCGAGGTGATGCCGACCAGCCTCGTGGAGGTGAAGGCCAGAATCGCCGAGCCGATGGCGGAGGCGACGAACAGTGTGATGGCGCGGATGAGCGGGGCGAGGTCGCCGTCGATGGCCGCGGGGATGCCCTGATCGAGGGCGTCAGCGATGAATACCGGTCCGATGACGAGCAGGACCGAGGTGAGGACGACGATGACGGCGAGGAAGACGACCATGCGCAGGTGGGGTCTGACCAAGGACATGAGCAGGGCACGGGCCTTGGCCGCGATGTCCGGTGGCAGCTGTTCGATCTCGTCGTCGCTGTCGAGTCGGATGGAACTCATGCCCGACCTCCTTCCTGAGCGTGGGCCTCGGCGATGGCGCTGGCCCCCATGAGCTCGCGGTAGAGCGGCGAGGACTCGAGCAGCTCCTCGTGTGTGCCCTGGGCCGCGATGCGGCCTCCGTCGATGACGGCCACGACATCGGCCAGCGCCGCCGTCGAGGGGCGATGGGCGATGATGAGCGTCGTCGAATCCGGCAGGATCTCCCGCAGCGCCCGCTGCACACGGTCCTCGGTGTCGACGTCGACGGCCGAGAGCGGATCGTCGAGGACGAGGATGCGCGGACGGCCGATGACCGCGCGGGCCAGGGCCAGCCGCTGCCGCTGGCCGCCGGACAGGGACAGTCCCTGCTCTCCGACCTGGGTGTCCAGACCTTCGGGCAGTCGGGACACGAAATCCTTCGCCGAGGCGATCTCGAGCGCCTCCCAGATCTCCTCCTCGTCCGCGCCCGGAGCTCCCATCTCCACGTTCTCGGCCACCGAGGCCGAGAACAGGATGGGGTCCTCGAAGGACACCGACACGAGGTGGCGCAGCTCGTTGACCGGCATCGTCCGGATGTCGACGCCGTCGATGCTCACCGTGCCCGAGGTGACGTCCTGCAGCCGGGGGACGAGCGAGGCCAGGGTCGTCTTGCCCGATCCCGTCGCACCGACCAGCGCCAGGGTCTGGCCGGGCTCGATCCGCAGGTCGAGGTGGTCCAGGGTCAGACGGTCGGTGTCGGAGAAGTGGAACGAGACATCCTCGAAGCTCAGCTGTCCCCGGTAGCGACCGACCTCGGGATCGTCATCGACGCGGCCGTCCGCATCGGTGATGTCGTGGCGGAGGTCGATGACCTCCCAGTACCGTCCGGCCGCGGTCAGCGCCATGAGCGCATCGGCCAGCAGGAAGCCGAGCATCTCGATGGGCATGCGCAGGACCATCGAGATCGTCACCGCGGCCACGACCGTGCCCACGGTGGTCCACCCCTGGACGACGCCCCAGGTGCCGACGGCGACGATCGCGGCCTGAGCGAGCGTGGGCAGCAGCAGGAGCACGCTCCACAGCCAGGAGTCGAGTTTGGCCTTGCGGATCTCGAGGGCCCGCAGCCGCTGCGAGATGAGGGAGAACCGAGCCGCCGCCCAGGGGGAGCGGCCGAAGGACTTGAGGATCCGGATGCCCTGAATGGACTCCTCGACATCGGTCGTGACCTCGCCCATCGTGTCCTGCGACCGGCGAGAGGTCTCGCGGTAGCGCTTCTCGAAGACCGCGACGGCGATGATCGCCGGGACTGCCATGATGATCATGATCAGTCCGAAGACCGGCTGCATGAGCACGAGGATGATCGAGCCGACGGCGAGCACGATCGGGGTCGACAGGAGGAAGGGCAGTCCGAAGGCGAAGAAGCGCCGCAGCATGGACAGATCGTTGACCGCGCGCGAGAGCAGCTGGCCGGACTCCCAGGAGTCGTGGATCGCCACCGAGGTGTACTGCAGTCGGTCGAACAGGCGCGAGCGCCAGGTGACCTCCCAGCCCGCGACCACGGGGGCGACGACCATGCGGCGGGCCCACATTCCGACCGCCTCGGCGATGCCGATGACGAGCACCCCGAGCACGGGCCACCACAGGGCCGACAGATCGCGATGGGCGATCGGCCCATCGATGATGTACCCGGTGATCATCGGCACGACCAGCTGGATGCCGTTGGCCAGGAGGGTGAGGACGAGTACGAGGATGTACACGCCGATGCGGGAGCGGAGATCGGGCCAGAACCGAAGGAGGGGACGCACGGATATCAAGCGTAGTCCTCGCCCGTGATCTATTCCACGGTTCCGGCAAAGAGGCTTCCCTTTTCTCTCAGCGCTGAATGCCTCGACCCCGAATGCGCGTCGTCTCATGGGCCAGCCCGGTGCAATCTCGAATCATAAGACGATCGATTGCGAGGTTTGACACCGTCGTCGGCTGCGGTGAACCATTGAGGCATGACTCACCTTCTCGTCGTCGTTATTAGCCAGCGCGCGGATCATCCGTAGCCTGTCGAGACGACACGTTCCGCGCGCCCCTACCGAAATCGGAGGGGCGTTTTTCATGTGAAGACGAGAAGGACCACCAGGAAGGATAGGAATCGATGGCAGCCAAGCCCTCGACCGCGAAGGCCACCGGGAACGCTCCCGCGGCCGCTCCGGTCACAGCCACACCGTCCAGTATTCGTCGCGCCGCCGGCCCCGAGGTCCTCACCGGCGCCGAGGCGATCGTCCGCAGCCTCGAGAAGCTCGAGGTCGACACGGTGTTCGGGCTTCCGGGCGGGACCATCCTCCCGACCTACGACCCGCTGTTCGAGACCGACAGCATCCGCCACATCCTCGTCCGCCACGAACAGGGCGCCGGACACGCGGCCGAAGGCTATGCGGCCGCCTCCGGCAAGCTCGGCGTGTGCATCGCGACCTCGGGACCCGGGGCGACGAACCTCATCACGGCCCTGGCCGATGCCCATATGGACTCGGTGCCGATGCTCGCGATCACCGGCCAGCAGGCCTCGAACATGCTCGGCACCGATGCCTTCCAGGAGGCCGACATCGTCGGCATGACGATGCCGGTGACCAAGCACAGCTTCCTGGTCACGAAGGCCGAGGACATTCCCACGGCGCTCATCAACGCCCACCACATCGCCACCACCGGCCGTCCCGGACCCGTCCTCGTCGACATCACGAAGGACGCGCAGACGGGGACCGTGCCGTTCGTCTGGCCGGAGGAGCCGGCGCTGCCCGGCTACCGTCCGATCCTCAAGCCCCATGCCAAGCAGATCCGCGAGGCCGCGCGGATGATCTCCGAATCGCAGCGCCCGGTGTTCTACATCGGCGGCGGGGTCATCCGCTCGGAGGCGGAGAAGGAGCTTCTGCGGCTGGCCGAGGCGACGAACATCCCCGTCGTCACGACCCTGATGGCTCGCGGGGCCTTCCCCGACTCCCATCAGCTGCACCTGGGCATGCCCGGAATGCACGGCAGCGTGCCCGCGGTGACCGCGTTCCAGAAGGCCGATCTGCTCATCGCCATCGGCGCCCGCTTCGACGACCGCGTCACCGGCAGGCTCGATTCGTTCGCCCCGAACGCGCAGGTCATCCACGCCGATATCGATCCGGCCGAGATCGGGAAGAACCGCGATGTCGAGGTCGCCATCGTCGGCGATGCCCGCGAGGTGCTCGCCGAGCTGCTCACGGAGATGCGCGGCAAGTTCCCCAAGGCCCTCGAACGCCAGCGCGAACCCTGGTGGCGCTTCCTCAACCGGCTCAAGCAGACCTACCCGCTGGGCTATGACCGGCAGGACCAGCTCTGCGATCCGCAGTACGTGATCTCCCGGATCT
Organism: Brevibacterium sp. SMBL_HHYL_HB1; assembly: GCF_018208375.1. NCBI lineage: Bacteria > Bacillati > Actinomycetota > Actinomycetes > Micrococcales > Brevibacteriaceae > Brevibacterium > Brevibacterium sp. SMBL_HHYL_HB1. Next base: position 799,545 of record NZ_CP062936.1, read on the forward strand.
CCGCGCTGACCGGCCCCGAGGCGGTCTACGCCGCAGGCGTGGGCCAGCACCAGATGTGGGCGGCGCAGTTCATCGAGTTCGAGCGCCCGAAGTCATGGCTGAACTCCGGGGGACTGGGCACGATGGGCTACTCCGTGCCCGCGGCCATGGGAGCGAAGGTCTCCCAGCCCGATCGCGTGGTGTGGGCGATCGACGGCGACGGCTGCTTCCAGATGACCAATCAGGAGCTCGCGACCTGCGCGATCAACAGGATTCCGATCAAGGTCGCGATCATCAACAACTCGTCTCTGGGCATGGTCCGCCAGTGGCAGACCCTGTTCTACGACGGCCGCTACTCGAACACCGACCTCAACACCGGACACGAGACCGCCCGCATCCCCGACTTCGTGGGACTGGCCGAGGCCTACGGCTGCGAGGCGCTGCGCGTGGAGCGCAACGACGATGTCGACGCCGCGATCGAGAAGGCGCTGTCGATCAACGATCGGCCCGTCGTCCTCGACTTCACCGTCCCGCCGGATGCGATGGTGTGGCCGATGGTCGCGGCCGGAGTGTCGAACGACGAGATCGAATACGCTCGCGGCATCCGCCCCGAATTCGACGGGGAGGATGATGACGAGGCCGAGGCGGCGATCGCCAAGACCGGTACGGAAGAAGACGGCACGGTGCGTTCCGTGGCTCAGATCGAAGGAGGCCTGGAATGAACAACCGGCACACACTCTCAGTCCTGGTCGAGAACAAGCCCGGTGTGCTCACCCGGTTCACCGGACTCATCGCCCGGCGCGGCTTCAACATCCACAGCCTCGCCGTGGGCGTGACCGAACACGAGGAGCTGTCCCGCATCACCGTCGTCGTCGACGTCAACGACGTGCCCCTGGAGCAGGTGACCAAGCAGCTGAACAAGCTCGTCAACGTCATCAAGATCGTCGAACTCGAACCCGAGACCTCGGTCCGGCGGGCCCACATCATCTACAAGGTCAAAGCCAATTCCGCGACCCGGCCGCAGGTGGCCGCGGCAGTGGAGATGTTCCGCGCGAAGATCGTCGACGTCGGACCGGATTCGGTCAGCGTCGAAGCCACCGGCGAGCTCGGCAAGGTCGAGGCGCTGCGCGAGGTGCTCGAACCCTTCGGGATCAAGGAGATCGTGCAGTCGGGAACCGTGGCCATCGGCCGTGGGGCGAAGTCGATCACCGACCGCGCCCTGCGCAGCTGAGACACCTCGGCGAGGATTTTCGCGTTCCAATCCGTGGAACATCCGTCATCTCAGTAAATGAACAGCAGTACCGGACTGTGAAACAATGGGGCCATCACCCCGTAATACAAAGGAGCTAGAACTATGGCAGCAGAACGCTATTACGACGACGATGCCGACCTGTCCGTCATCCAGGGCAAGAAGGTCGCCGTCATCGGCTACGGCAGCCAGGGCCACGCCCACTCGCTGAGCCTGCGCGATTCGGGCGCGGACGTCCGCATCGGACTCAAGGAGGGCTCGCCCAGCCGCGACAAGGCCGCTGCCGAGGGCCTCGAGGTCGGCACCCCCGCGGAGGTGGCCGCCTGGGCCGATGTCATCACCATCGCCGCACCCGATCAGGTGCAGGCCGACATCTTCAACTCCGAGATCAAGGATCAGCTGGCACCGGGCAAGACGCTGGTGTTCATCCACGGCTTCAACATCCGCTTCGACTACATCCAGGCCCCCGAGGGCGTCGACGTCGTCATGATCGCGCCCAAGGGCCCCGGCCACGTGGTGCGTCGCGAATTCGTCGACGGACGCGGTGTGCCCGTGCTCGTGGCCGTCGAGGTCGACGCCTCCGGCAAGGCCTGGGACACCGCCCTGTCGTACGCCAAGGGCATCGGCGGTCTGCGCGCCGGCGGCATCAAGACGACCTTCACCGAGGAGACCGAGACCGATCTCTTCGGTGAGCAGACCGTCCTCTGCGGTGGCGTCTCGCATCTCGTGCAGTACGGCTTCGAGACCCTGACCGAGGCCGGCTACCAGCCCGAGATCGCCTACTTCGAGGTCCTCCACGAGCTCAAGCTCATCGTCGACCTCATGGTCGAGGGCGGCATCGCCAAGCAGCGCTGGTCCTGCTCCGACACCGCCGAGTACGGCGACTACGTCTCCGGCCCGCGGGTCATCACCCCCGAGGTGAAGGAGAACATGAAGGGCGTGCTCGCCGACATCCAGAACGGTTCGTTCGCCGAGCGCTTCATGAACGACCAGAAGAACGGCGCCCCGGAGTTCAAGGAGCTGCGCGCCAAGGAGGAGACCCACCCGATCGAGGCCACCGGCCGCGAACTGCGCAAGATGTTCGCCTGGCTCAAGGACTCCGACGACGACTACACCGAGGGCACTGCCGCTCGCTGACACCGACTCCCGCCCTCAGCCGCCCCGAGAAGGGCGACTGAGCGTGGCGAGGAGGCCAGGAGAGAGCCCCGGGCACCGATCGGTGCCCGGGGCTCTTCGGCGTTCGGGGCTTCCCGGCGTTCGTGCGTGCATCAGCACGGGTGCGCGGCGTCGGCCGACTTGCGAACGTCTCACCCGCGTCGAGCAATTCGACGGTTCACTCCGACACCGACGCCGAACTGGATTACTGTGGAGATGTGACGAATTACAAGTTCGAAGACTTCAAGCCGGCCATCGACGAGTCCACGGGCGAGCCCGACGCCCGCACGAGAGGCTATTTCGCCTCGACGAGCGTGGGCTTCCACGATCCGCGTTCGACCGAGGCCGCGCTGCTGGGCCGGGTCAAGCGGGCGATCGCCGATGGGCGCCACCTCACCGCCGTCTACGCCGATCAGGAATACGAGCACGGACTCGACTCCTCCATTCCCGTGGCGACGTTCGCCTGGTTCGAGAAGCTCGTCAACGTCGGCGGGGGCCGGCTCGTGCCCGGTCACCTCATCACCTGGATCACCGTGCGTCCCACACACCGCCGGCGCGGTCTGCTGCGGTCGCTGATGACCACCGACCTCGCCGAGGCGAAGGCGAACGGCTACCCCTTCGCCGCACTGACGGCGACGGAGGGCGGAATCTATTCGCGGTTCGGCTTCGGGGTGGCCACCTGGTCGCATTCGATCGAGGTCGACACCTCGCCCGGCTTCAAGATGGTCCGCGAACCCGACCGTCGGGTCGAGATGTGCCTGCCGAGCGAGCTGCGAGAGCTGGCGCCGAAGATCTACGACAGGTTCATGCGCACCTCGCCGGGGGCCATGCAGCGACAGCAGACCTACATCGAACGAGCCACGGGTGCGCTCAACGTCGAGACCGGTGAGGAGGACCGCGGCGTCCGCGCGGCCCTGCACTTCGATGAGCAGGGCGAACCCGACGGCTATGTGTCCTATAAGTTCGCCGGCTGGTCGAAGACCCCGCCGACCGTCGACGTCATCGACTTCGTCGCCGTCACCGACGCCGCCTACGCCTCCCTGTGGTCCTTCCTCGCCGCCATCGATCTGTCCACCCGGGTGACCTTCGCCGAATCGGCCGAATACTCCCCGCTGCCGTGGCTGCTGACCGACTCGCGGCGGGTGAAGACAGTGGCGACCGAGGACAACATCTGGATCCGCATCCTCGACATCAAGTCCGCTCTCGAGGCCCGGCCCTGGTATGTGCCCGGCACCTTGACGATCGACGTCGACGATTCCCTCGACCTGGCGGGGGGACGCTTCACCATCGCCTCGGACGGAGCCAGCGCCGAGGTGACGCCCGCCTCGGAATCGACGCCGGCCGATCTCGGGCTGGGCATCGCCGAACTCGGATCGCTGTACTTCGGCGGGGCCGATCCCGTGATTCTGGCCAGGGCCGGACGCATCGATGAGAAGACGCCCGGGGCGGCGGTGCTCGCCAGCGCCATGTTCAGCCTCGGCCGGGCACCGTATTCGCCGAACGGATTCTGAGGTCTCCGGCCTTGTCGGACGCGTTCTGTTGAGCGATCTTCCCAGAATCTGAGACTTTGTGAAGACTTTCACGAAGTCTCATAAGATGGACACGTCCAGGACGCTACAGGAGGAAATCAGTGCCCAAGCCCGTCGTGCTCATCGCCGAAGAACTGTCACCGGCCACTATCGAAGCTCTCGGAGGAGACTTCGAGATCCGTCACACCGAGGGCGCTGACCGATCCCAGCTCCTGACCGCCATCACCGAAGCCGATGCGATCCTCGTCCGCTCGGCCACGCAGGTCGACGCCGAGGCCATTGCCGCTGCGAAGAATCTCAAGGTCATCGCCCGCGCCGGCGTCGGACTCGACAATGTCGACGTTCCCGCGGCCACCTCGGCCGGTGTCATGGTCGTCAACGCACCGACGTCGAACATCATCTCCGCGGCGGAGCTGACGATGGCCCACATCCTGGGCTCGGCGCGGTACTTCGGGGCCGGCAACACCTCGCTGAAGGCGGGGGAGTGGAACCGGAAGAAGTACACCGGCGTCGAACTCTACGAGAAGACCCTCGGCATCGTCGGGCTCGGCCGCATCGGCGGACTCGTCGCCGAGCGCGCGAAGGCCTTCGGCATGCGGCTGGTCGGCTACGATCCCTACATCACGCAGGCTCGGGCCGCGCAGATGGGCGTCGAGGTCCTCGACCTGCCCGGACTGCTGGCCGTGTCCGACTTCGTCACCGTGCACATGCCCAAGACCCCCGAGACCATCGGCATGATCAGCACCGAGGAGTTCAAGGCCGCCAAGCCCGGTGCCCGCTTCATCAACGTCGCCCGCGGCGGCATCATCGACGAGGAGGCCCTGGCCGAGGCGATCGCGACCGGCCGGATCGGCGGTGCCGGCATCGACGTGTGGAACACCGAACCCCCGGAGCACTCGGCGCTGATGGACCTCGACGCCGTCAACGTCACCCCGCATCTGGGCGCCTCCACCGCCGAGGCGCAGGAGAAGGCCGGCGTGGCCGTGGCGAAGTCCGTGCGCAAGGCCCTGGCCGGAGAGCTCGTGCCCGATGCGGTCAACGTCGCCGGCGGCGCCATCCACGAGGACGTGCGTCCCGGGATCCCGCTGGCCGAACGCCTCGGCCGGGTCGTCAATGCGCTCGCCGACTCCTCGGTCACGCACTTCAAGGTCGAGGTCAACGGTGAGATCGCGGACAAGGACGTCTCCGTCCTCAAGCTCTCCGCGCTCAAGGGCCTGTTCAAGGACGTCGTGTCCGACCAGGTCTCCTATGTCAACGCGCCGCTGCTGGCCGAGGAGCGCGGCATCGGCGTCGAACTGACCACCGACCCGTACTGCGAGTCCTTCCGCAACATCACCCGGCTGACGGCGACGACGAGCACCGGGCAGCGGATCTCCGTGTCCGGCACCGTGACGGGGCCGAAGCTCGTGCAGAAGCTCACCGAGGTCGACGGCTACTCGCTCGAGATCGAACTGACCGACAATCTGCTCATCTTCCGCTACGAGGACCGTCCGGGCATCATCGGCCAGCTCGGCCTGGCGCTCGGCGCCAATGAGGTCAACATCGCCGGCATGCAGGTCTCGCCGGCCTCGACGAGCAACGAGGCGCTGTCGGTGCTCGCGGTCGATTCGGCCGTCTCCGACGAGGTCGTCAAGGCCGTGGCCGGTGCCGTCAATGCCTCGGCGTTCACGGCCGTGTCGCTGCAGGAGGACTGAGACTCACCGCCAGGACCCGTTCACCCCTCGAACCACAGTGCGAGGCGGGGTGAACGGGTCCTTCGCGCCAGCAGGGACCAGAGCTCATCGACGAGGACGGCCGCGGCGATGCCGATGAGGGCGCCGGCGATCGTATCGGTCAGCCAGTGGACCTGCAGCCCGGTGCGCGACCACATCATCGCCAGGACCCAGGCCGCGGCGGGCACGAACGACCAGTGGAAGGCCAGCCTCGGTGCGGGTATGGGGTCGGTGCCATCATCGGCGTCCGCGTCTGTCGCCGGCGTGTCGGCCGTCTGCGCGGCTGCTGCCTCCGTGACCGCGGCCTGCGCGGCTGTTGACTGCGTGACCGCGGCCTGCGCGGCTCGGACGCGCCTGCCGTGGGCGCGGGCGGCGATGATCGCCAGGCTCACGGCCAAGGCGGCCGCTCCCATCGAATGCCCCGACGGGTAGGAGAAGCCGGTGGACTCGTAGAGCTGGTCGATCGGACGCAGCCGGGTCACGACGGCCTTGAGCAGTTCGGACATGCAGATGCCCGCGGCCATGGCGGTGACGAGGAATCCCGCGGAACGGAATCGTCGACGCAGGGCGAAGATCGCGGCCAGCACGCCGGTGCACGCGACCGCGCCTGTCCCTCCGCCCACCTCGGCGAGGACGACGGCGATCCAATAGGGGACGGTATCCCGGTCGAGGCCGACGAGGTCGAGCCAGCTCGTGTCGATCGGAGTGGGCCCGCGTGCTTCCAGCCGCAGCCACAGTCCGAAGGCGATGATGAGCAGAATCGCCGGCACGGCCGACCACAGCAGCCAACCCGGCAGGCGCGGCTGTCCGTGGTGTCTCAAGCGTTCCAGAGTCCGTAGGTGTCGGCCAGGGAAGCGATCTTCTTCGCGCGGGCCAGACGGGGCAGGTAGGAGCCGTCGGTGATCTCGGAACCGCCTTCGGCGGCCTCGAGCATCTGACGGGCCCAGTGGCGCTCGTCCTCGCTCGGGCTCATGGCGTCGTTGAGCGCGTTCACCTGGTCGACGGTGAGCACGAGCTTGCCGGTCATGCCCATCATGTGCGTCGCCTCGGCGTCCCGGCGGACCCCGGCATCGTCGGCATCGGCGGCCGAGGGGCCGTCGATGGCGCCGGGCAGGCCGCCCATCCGGGAGGCGATGGTCAGGCGCGACCGCGCATAGGCCAGGGCCATCGGGTCGTCGGAGAAGCCGGTGTCCTTGCGGAAGTCATTGGTGCCGAACGCCAGGCGGAAGGTCCCCGGCGCCTCGGCGATCCGGGTGGCGTTCTCGACGCCGCCGGCCGATTCGAGCAGAGCGATCACGGGCAGTCCGGCCTTGGCGCGCATGGCGGTGTACGAGACCTGTTCCGGGCGTTCGGTCTCCGGCAGCATCACCCCGCGCAGGCCCGGCAGCATGGCCACGGCGGCGAGGTCGTCATCCCAGAACTCGGAGTCCATCTTGTTGATCCGCACCCAGGCGGACATGCCGGACTCGAGGGCGCGAACGACATTGTCGCGGGCATCGAGCTTCTGGTCCTCGGCGACGGAGGCTTCGAGGTCGAAGATGACGGAATCCGCTTCCGAGGTCTGCGCGGGAGTGAAGAGCTCCTCTTTCGCGGCATTGACGAGCAGCCACGACCGGGAGAGCTTGGCGGGCAGGGCTGCGGCACGGGCATTGCGGATGGTTTCGGTCAATGATCGACTTTCTCTCGGGGCTGGATGAGGTCGGCCCCCACGGGGTTCGGGGTGCTATGCCCATCTTCCTCGCTCGGGGCCCAGATGTGTAGTCGGCAACAGTGTTTGAGAGGTGAAATTGTTCATCGGCACATCGCAGTCCGGCCGGGGGAGGTCGCTGCACCGCCGCGCCATTGCGTCGGCGCAGACGACTGTCCATATTATAGGACAGTCCAGTTGAATGATGAGATAGCGTCCTATTGTGTGAGCATGAAGTTCTCAATCGCAGTCATGCCGGGTGACGGAATCGGCAATGAGGTCGTCCCCGAAGGTCTCAAGGTCCTCCAGCGCGCCATCGAGGTCTCGGGTGAGCCCGTCGATCTCGAGTTCACCGATTACACCGTCGGCGCCCAGCGCTGGCACGAGACGGGTGAGACGCTGACCGACGAGGAGCTCGAGTCGCTGCGCGGCCACGACGCCATCTTCTTCGGCGCCTGCGGCGACCCGACCGTGCCCTCGGGCGTGCTCGAGCGCGGCGTCATCCTCAAGATGCGCTTCGGCCTCGGGCATGCGGTGAATCTGCGTCCCTCGAAGCTGTTCTCCGGTGTGACGAGTCCGTTGGCGAACCCGGGCAAGATCGACTTCGTCGTCGTCCGCGAGGGCACTGAGGGCTCGTACACCGGATCCGGTGGATCCGTGCGCACCGACACTCCCCACGAGGTGGCGACCGAGGTCTCTGTCAACACCTGGTACGGCGTCGAACGGGCCGTGCGCGATGCCTTCGAACGCGCCCAGGCCCGGAACAAGAAGCTGACCTATGTGCACAAGCACAATGTCATGGTCCATGCGGGTCACCTGTGGCGTCGCGTGGTCGAGAAGGTCGGGACCGAGTACCCCGAGGTGGCCGTCAACTATGAGCACACCGATGCCTGCACGATCTACATGGTCACCGACCCCTCCCGCTACGACGTCATCGTCACCGACAACCTCTTCGGTGACATCCTCACGGACCTCGCCGCCGCGGTGACCGGCGGAATCGGTCTGGCCGCCTCGGGCAACCTCAATGTCGAAGGCACGGCGCCGAGCCTGTTCGAACCCATCCACGGTTCGGCTCCGGACATCGCCGGTCAGCGGATCGCCGATCCCACCGCGGCGATCCTCTCGGGCTCGCTCATGGCCGCTCACCTCGGACTCGACGTCGTGTCGAAGTCCATCGAAGCGGCCGTCGAGGCCGATCTGGCCGAACGCGACGGCACGAAGCGCTCCACCACCGAGGTCGGCGACGCGATCGCTGCTCGGCTGGGCTGAGAACGGTCGCGGCCGCCTCGGCGAGCACTCGCAGGGACCATCGCGGGCACACGTGGGGCCGACGCGGGCACACGTGGGGCCGACTCAGCCACACGCGGGGCTGACGAAGGCACACGTAGGGCCCACGTGGGCACACGTGGGGTCGACTCAGCCACACGCGGGGCTGACGAAGGCACACGTGGGGCCGACGCGGGCGAAGACGGTCACGGCCGCCTCGGCGAGGGTGATCCCGTTGGTCGCTCTCAAGCAGTCTGATGACGGCCGATCTCCGACTGCACATCCCCGACTGCAGGGGCGAAGAGGCCATCACCCCGGTGCGACGGGCGCCGGGGTGATGGACTACCCTGACAGTGTCACTCATCACAATGAGAAAAGAGTTCCAATGACTGACTTCACCGTTCTGAAGAATCTCCAGCCGCAACCCGAGCTGGTCCGCGAGAACATCAAGAAGGATCCCGGCTTCGGCCAGTACTTCACCGATCATATGGCGCACATCCGATACACGATCGATGACGGCTGGCAGGCGCACGAGGTCAAGCCGTACGGGCCGCTGGTGCTCGATCCGGCGGCGGCTGTGCTGCACTACGCGCAGGAGATCTTCGAGGGTCTCAAGGCGTACCGTCACGCCGATGGTTCGGTCTGGTCCTTCCGTCCCGAGCGCAATGCCGCGCGCATCAATCGGTCGGCCGAACGCCTCGCGCTGCCGCAGCTGTCGGAGGAGGACTTCGTCAATTCGCTCAAGTCGTTGGTCTCCGTCGACCAGGCCTGGGTTCCGACGCCGGAGTCGGAATCCGATGAGTCGAGCCTGTACCTGCGTCCGTTCATGATCGCCACCGAGCGGTTCCTCGGTGTGCGGGCCAGCCACGAGGTCGACTACTACGTCATCGCCTCGCCGTCCGGGTCGTACTTCCCCGGCGGCATCAAGCCTCTGAGCATCTGGCTGTCTCCGAAGCTCAAGCGCGCCGGCGCCGGCGGCACCGGGTTCGCCAAGTGCGGCGGCAACTACGCATCCTCGCTGGTGCCGACGAATGAGGCCGCAGCCAAGGGATGCCAGCAGGTGCTGTTCACTGACGCCGAGGAGAACAAGTACATCGACGAGCTCGGCGGCATGAACCTCATGCTCGTGACGAAGGGCGGCAAGCTGCTCACGCCGGCTCTCAGCGATTCGATCCTCGACGGCGTCACCCGTCGTTCGCTGCTCGAACTCGCGCCTCAGCTCGGGCTCGAGCCCGAGGAGCGTCGGATCTCCATCGAGGAATGGCGCGAGGGTGCGGCCAGCGGTGAGATCGTCGAGGCCTTCGCCTGCGGCACGGCCGCGGTGATCACGCCGATCGGCAAGCTCGTGTCCGAGGACTTCACCATCGATCACGGTGAGGATGCCGGACAGAAGACCATGGAGCTGCGCAAGACGCTGCTCGACATCCAGTACGGACGGGCCGAGGACAAGAACGGTTGGCTCGTGCGCCTGGCCTGAGGGTGGGACTGGCGGCCCGGCTGAGCTGAGCGCGTACCTTCCATCCAGTTCGTCCGCGCCGATGGCCCTGCCGGTTCACGCCACTTGCCTAGCTGAGTCGTGCCCGGGGGCGGGTGCCGCGATCACGGTCGCGGCACCCGCCTTCTTCGGGCCCGACTGTCCCGTCAGGGGATTCGACGGCACTGTCTCTCTGGGCGGCTCGTGCTCGCCGGGCGGTGTGGTTATCTGCTGTCACGCAGATTTCGGCAGATGGGGGAGTGGGCCGCCTGCGGCATTTACGCAATAGTGCGCTAAATGGGTTAAAGTGTGCTTGTGTCAACCACCACCTCGGCGTCGGTACCGACAGCCTCCGAAGTCATCGCCCATCTGCCATGGAAGTGGCGCACCCAAGGTGCCATATTCATCATCGGCGGACTGGGATTCATGTTCGACGCTTGGGACGTCGCACTCAACGGGTTCCTCATTCCGCTGCTCAGCGACTATTGGGACCTCAGCGTCGGCCAGGCGGCGTGGATCGCGACGGCGAACCTCATCGGCATGGCCTTGGGGGCCTTCGTCTGGGGCGGCATCGCCGATGTCATCGGCCGGAAGAAGGCCTTCACCCTCACCCTCCTCGTGTTCTCGATCTTCACGGTCGCCGGGGCCTTCGCTCCCGCCTACGGGTGGTTCATCCTCTTCCGTCTGCTCGCCGGCTTCGGCCTCGGCGGATGCATCCCCGTCGACTATGCGCTGGTCGGGGAGTTCACTCCCAGCCGACACCGTGGTCGAGTGCTCACCGCAATGGACGGCTGGTGGCCGATCGGGGCCTCATTGTGTGCCTTCGTCTCCGCCTATCTGCTCGAGTTCGGTGACTGGCGACTGATCATGCTCGTCATGATCATCCCAGCCCTGCTCACGGTCGCCGTCCGGTTCGGAATCCCCGAATCACCTCTCTACCTCGCCTCGGTCGGTCGTTTTGAAGAGGCCGACGCCGTCATCGCCCGGCTTGTCGAACGCACCGGCGCCGAGGTGCGCGAATGGACCCATGATGAGCCAGCTGTGGTGCCGAAGACGGGTCCCGAAACTTCGCCTGAGACCGTGCGTGCCGCCTCCGGGCCCAGCGTCGGCCGACAGCTGCGCGCCGCAAGCGGCCAGCTGGTGCAGCTGTGGCAGCACTCCGCCCGAATCACCCTCGTGTCATGGTCGCTCTTCGTGTCCATACTGCTTGTCTACTATGCGGCACTGACATGGCTGCCGGGGATCCTCAAGAAGCAGGGGTTGGAGGACCAGGCGGCCTTCCTCGTGACCGGCTCGATGACCGCTGTCGGCATCCTCGGCGTGATCGTCGCCGCTCTCATCGTCGAACGGTTCGGGCGCAAGTTCGTGCTCGGGGCCTCGTCGATCCTGTCTGCTGTGCTGCTCGTCGGTGCCGCTGTGTTCATCGAAGCCTCCGAGGTCGAACTCACCTGGGCGGCGAAGGCGACGATCATCGGATTCGGATTCGTCGTCCAGATCGCGATCCCGACCCTGTACACCTACGTGTCCGAGCTCTACCCGACGCGGCTGCGCGGCTCGGGATTCGGATGGGCCTCGGCGGCCTCGCGGCTGGCTACGGGAATCGCCCCCATCGTCTTCGGTGCTTTCATGTGGCCAGTGCTCGGACTGACGGTGACCTTCATCCTCACGGGTGTCCTCGTTGTTGCTGCTGTCGTGCTCATGGGCTTCCTCGCTCGAGAGACGACCGGCGAAGAACTGAGCTGAGGCCCTCCCCGGTCGCGGTTGCCTGAGCCTCTGGTCATCTGCGGCAATCAGGCGCCTGAACTGCGAGAACGTGCGTCTGCGAAGTCATGTCAGTGGCTCAGTATAGTGTTTGTGTCATGGAGGCAGAGCAGGTTCCAGACGTTCTCACCGAGATCCATCGGTGGCGCCGCAGCCTGTCCGAACTTCCCCCGGCCAAGACCGAGGAAGAGGCCATCGACCGCATCACGGCCTTGGAAGAACTGAACTCGGCCAGCGCGGCGGCCCAGGCTCGGGAGACCCTGAGCTTCGATATGCTCCGCAGGAACCGAGAGGCCGAGGACGGAGTGCCCAGCAAGAAACAGGGCCGCGGGCTCGGCGCGGAGGTCGCTCTGGCCCGAAAGGTCTCCCGCTCGCGCGGCGACGGACTGCTGAAGTTCTCGCGCACCCTGCTTCTGGACCTGCCCGAGACCTATGGGGCGATGAAGGCCGGCGACATCTCCGAGGAGAAGGCGCGGGTCGTTGCCAAGGAATCCGACTGGCTGCCGCGCGAGAAGAAGCACGAGCTCGATGAGCAGATGGCCGCTCGCCTTCCCGAAGTCGGGGTCAGGCGGCTGGCAAACGAAACGCGCGCACTGGCCCAAGAACTCGACCAGCGTGCTGCGGTCGAACATCTCGAACGCCGGGTCGAGGAGCGGGCGGTCAGCGTGCGCCCGGCCCCGGGCAACATGGCCTACCTCACGGCGCTGTTGCCGATGCCCCAGGCGGTGGCCGCTTTTGCGAACCTGAAGAAGTCGGCCCAGTCGATTCTCGCCACGGGAGAGTCGGAGGGCCGTGCGGAGGGCCAGATCGCCGCCGATCTGCTGGTCGAGCGGCTCACCGGACAGGAATCCGCGACGGCTGTGCCCACGGAGATCCACCTCATCATGCAGGCCAGCAGTCTGCTCGAGCCCGGCGAGGAGCCTGCATGGTTCCCCGGCGTCGGGCCCATCCCTGCGCAGACCGCTCGGGACTTCGTGACCGAGGACCAAGCTGCCGTGTTCGTCCGTCGGCTGTACACGCGGCCGGAGGACGGCCAACTCGTGCGCATGGACTCCCGCCGGAGGGAATTCTCCGGTCTGCTCAGGCGCATGGTCGTCATTCGCGATGACGTCTGCCGCTCGCCATGGTGCGAAGCACCGATCAAGCATGCCGACCACGCCGATTCCTTCGCCAACGGCGGCGAAACCGGCTGGAACAACTCCTCGGGACTGTGCGCCGCCTGCAACTATGCGAAAGAACTCGCCGGGTGGGGGCACAAGGCGACGCCGGACGGACTCGAAGTGGTCACCCCCACCGGGCACCACTACCGGTCGCGCACCAAACCGATCAGCAGACCTGATCCGAGACAGGGCCACGACGAAGACGCAGCCGAAGCGACCTCGGGCCACCCGTCCGACACCGGGCCGCCGGGCGAGACGGAAGACACGGACTCGGTTGGAACGGACGCCGGGTCAGGGTCGACGGGCTCCGACCCGCCGCGAACCGTGCTCATCCCCTGGAGATTCCGTCCGCGCGAGAAGTCGACGGTCGAAGTCGCCGGGACCACCATCGGAGTCGAGATCTTCGACGCCGACAACACACCGCTGAGCCCCGTGGAGGCGGCCCTGCACGCCGGGATCAGCAAGCACCTCGGACGCCGGGGATGAGGGGCCGCCACCCGGCCGCCGGGAAAACGAGCCATCCGGCGTCCGGGAAGCTCCGGCGGCCGAGGCCGAATGCCTGGCCGGCAAACACTAGGATGGGTGGCATGCGTGAAGAAGCTCCCAGCACAGCAGCCCTGACATCGAGTGAGAAGCCCGAAGACGAGAATCTCTGGCTCGAGGACATCACCGGCGAAGAGCAGATCTCCTGGGTCAAAGACCAGAACGCGAAGACCCTGAACCGCTTCCGCGACGAACTCTTCGACTCCCTCTCCAGCGAACTGCGCACCGCTCTGGACTCCGATGACCGGATCCCGATGGTCACCAAACGCGGAGACCGGTACTACAACTTCTGGCGGGACGAGGCGAACCCGAAAGGGCTGTGGCGACGCACCACCTGGGACAGCTACCGCACACCGGCACCCGACTGGGAAATCCTGCTCGACCTCGACGAACTCGCCGCCGTTGAGGACACAGGGTGGGTCTGGTCGGGTGCGATGGTCCGCCGCAGCGACAACCGTCGCGCGCTCGTCCAGTTGTCGCCCGACGGGGGAGACTCGCGCCGGGTCCGCGAATTCGACCTCGAGGACAAGAGCTTCGTCGACGGCGGCTTCGACCTTCCCGCCGCCAAGACGCAGCTGGCCTGGCTCGACGACGACACCGTGATCGTGGCGACCGAGACCGACGAGGACTCCCTGACCACCTCGTCCTATCCCCGCCAGGCCAGAGTGCTCAAGCGCGGACAGTCGATCTCCGAGGCCCCGATCATCGCCGAGGTGCCCCGCGACCATGTCGCCGTCTTCGTCGGCAGCGATGTCCGGCCCGGTGCGGAGACCACGGATCGAGCCATCGTCGTCGACGCCATCGACTTCTTCAACTCCCGAGTCGGCTTCCTCGATCTCGACGACATCCGAGCCGGCGACGGCAGCCTCTCTGCCGAACCGCAGGTGTGGGAGAACGCGCTCATCTCGATCGACGTGCCCACCGATGTGGAGGTCGGCATCGAGCGCGACCTGGTCCTCTTCCGCCCGCAGTCGTCCTGGGATGCGGGCACCACAGCGGTCCCCGCCGGCGGCTTCGCCGTCGCCGACATCGCCGAGGTTAGGGCCGGTGAGTTCAACCCGCGAGTGATCTTCGCCCCTGACGAGCACACCTCCCTGCAGTCCTTCACCTTCACCCGCGACTATCTGGTGCTCGAACTGCTGGCCGACGTCCAATCTCAGCTGAGGGTGCTCGACCTCGGCAACGACTTCGCCGCGACCACTCTGCCCGGTGTGCCGGCCAACCACATGGTCGGGTTGGGTGCGGTGGACAAGCACGATCCGGACACGGCCAACGACTACTGGATGATCAGCACCGGGTTCCTGACTCCGTCGACCCTGTCGTATGGGACGCTGGGCACATCGTATGGGACGCCGGGCACAGAACCGCCCGAGGTCGGCGGTGAACCCGGCAGCGAAGCCAGCGTCGAGGAGCCCGGCAGCGAAGCCAGCGCCCAGGAGTCCGGCACTGCGACACCCAGCACCGCCGAGGTGATCAAATCCGCCGCGGCCCTGTTCCCCTCCGACGGGCTGAAGGTCGAACAGCACTTCGCCACCAGCGCCGACGGTACGAAGGTCCCGTACTTCCAGATCAGCGACGACGACCTCGAGCTGGACGGCAGCAATCCCACACTGCTCGACGGCTACGGTGGCTTCGAAGTCAGCCGCACCCCCGTGTACTCGCCCGTCGTCGGCATCGGCTGGCTGAGCCGGCGCACAGGAGCGGAGATCCCCGGCCGACCCGCTGGACAGAAGACTGAACTGCCGGCCGGACGCCGAGGCGTCTACGTACTGGCGAACATCCGCGGAGGCGGCGAGTACGGGCCCGAATGGCACACCGCGGCGATGCGGGAGAACCGGATGCGCTGCTACGAGGACCACGCGGCCGTGGCACGTGACCTCATCGACCGCGGGGTGACGAGCCCGAAGCGACTCGCCTGCGCCGGAGGATCGAACGGCGGCCTGCTGGTCGGCAATATGCTCACCCAGTACCCGGAGCTCTTCGGAGCCGTCTCCTGCGGTGTCCCTCTGCTGGACATGCGCCGGTACACGAAGCTCAGCGCCGGCTATTCCTGGAAGGCCGAATACGGCGACCCGGACGTGGCCGAAGACTGGGAGTTCATCCGCAAGTTCTCGCCCTACCACCTCATCGAACCCGACCGGGACTACCCGCCCGTACTGTTCTGGACAGCCACTTCGGACGACCGGGTCGGACCCGTCCAGGCACGGAAGATGGCCGCGCGGATGCAGTCGCAGGGCATCGAGGACGTGTGGTTCTTCGAAGACACCGAAGGCGGCCACTCGGCGGCCTCGGACAACGAACAGACGGCCTTCACCCGAGCGCTGAGCTACCGCTTCCTGTGGAACTCGCTGACAGGGGAGTAGGTTGGAGAACATGACGAACGATACGCAGCACTTCCACGGCGAATACAAGGTCATCGGCGGCAAACTCGTCGTCGCCGATGTGGTCACCGACGGCAAGGTCATCACCGAGGTCAAGATCTCCGGCGACTTCTTCCTCGAACCCGAAGAGGCCTACTTCGACCTCGCCCCGGCTCTCGTCGGAGCCCGCGTCACCGCCGACAATGCGGCTCTGCGCCGACGTCTCGACGAGGCCCTGGCCGGCTACGGTTCGGAACTGGCCATGCACGGCTTCTCGACTGCTGACATCGCCACCGTCGTCCGCCGCGCCCTCGGTTCTGCCGCGAACTTCACCGACTTCGACTGGCAGGTCATCCGCGGCGAGGTGCTGCCGACCCAGGTGAATGTGGCACTCGACCAAGTGCTGCTCGAGGAGGTCGCCGCCGGACGCCGAGCACCGACCCTGCGATTCTGGGAATGGGAGGACACGGCCACCGTCATCGGCGCCTTCCAGTCCTATGTCAACGAACTGCGCCCCGAAGGCGTCGCCAAGCACGATGTCCAGGTCGTGCGCCGGATCTCCGGCGGCGGTGCCATGTTCATGGAGGGAGGCAACTGCATCACCTACTCGATGTTCGTCCCTCCCGCCCTCGTCGCCGGTCTCGACTACGAGGAGTCCTACGTCTTCCTCGACCAGTGGGTGCTCGCGGCGTTGAAGACCCTCGGCGTCGAAGCCTTCTACAAACCGATCAACGATATCTCCTCGACCGGCGGCAAGATCGGCGGTGCCGCGCAGAAGCGTCTGCGCGACGGAACCCTGCTCCACCACGCGACGATGAGCTACGACATCGATGCGGACAAGATGGTCGAGGTCCTGCGCGTCGGCGAAGCGAAGATCTCCGACAAAGGCGTGGCCAGCGCGAAGAAGCGCGTCGACCCGCTGCGCAGCCAGACCGGCGAGTCGCGGAAGGACATCATCGACGTCATGGCCGAGACCTTCGCCTCCCGCTACGGCGCCGACTACGGCACCTACACCGAGGCTGAACTCGAGAGGGCACACGCACTCGCCGACGAGAAGTTCGGCACAGACAAGTGGACCCACCGCGTTCCCTGAGCGGATATCGCCGAGCTCGTATGACGTCGAGATCGTAAGACGCCGAACCCGAGAGACGCCGGGAGCGTCTGACGCCGACCGAGACCGGAAGCTGAAGCAGTGAGCAGCGCAGACGCGGGAGGCACCGCCGTGCACACAACGATCGTCGCCCTCGGCGGAGGCGGGTTCTCGATGTCCGAGACCGGCGAGTCCGCGATCGACGATTGGCTGCTCGAGCGTGCGGGTGCCGACTCGCCGAACCGACCCAGGGTCTGCTTCGTGCCCACGACCTCGGGCGACAGCCGCGAGTACTGTGACCGTTTCGAGGCCGCCTTCGCCGGGCGCGCCGACACACACGTCCTCTCCCTGTTCGGGCAGGGGCCCCGGGGCTACAGTGACCCGACCCCGCTGCTCGACATGGGCCTCACCTACGTCGGCGGCGGCTCCACAGCCAACCTGCTGAGCCTGTGGCGACGCCACGGCGTCGACGAGATCATGGCCCGAGCTGCAGCTGAGGGAACCATTCTGGCCGGAATCAGCGCCGGCGCGAACTGCTGGTTCGAAGCCTCATCAACCGACTCCTTCGGGCCCTTGGTCCCACTCGACGATGGGCTCGGGTTCATTCCCGGCAGTGCATGCCCTCACTACCATGGTGAGCCCGGCCGAGCCGAGTCCTTCCGGGACTGGATCTCCACCGGTCAGCTGCCGGGTCCGGGGATGGGCATCGACGATCACGCCGCGGTGGTCTTCGAGGGCGCGGTGGCCGTCTCGGTGCTGGTGGAAGCCCCCGAGGCCCGCGCCTACGTCGTCGATCAGACCGGCGAAACCCCGGTGGTGGACGAGCCCGAGCTCCGCCGACTCGACCTGGCGTGACTCATCTGCGGCACCGGCCCGAAGGGACACGGGCGGCTCGCACCCGCGTCGATCGAATGTAGGATTGGGAACCACACTCCACCGCTGAACGACTGCACTCTGCACCAGAACAACCGCACCCTGCACAAGGAGAGCCATGCGCCAGGTCGAACCGTCCGTTGAACTGATCGCCAAGCCCAGCATCGATTGGGAAGCGATGAGGACGTACCTTGACGAAGTGGGCGGAAACGTCTGGGCCGATCGTGTCGAAGAGGCCGATTCGCCCGACGCCGAGGATCTCCTCGAATTCTCCGGCCGCATGTGCTATCGCTCCTGGGAGCCGGGACTCAACCCGAACGTCTCCCGCGTGCGCACCGATTCCGCCCAGTACCTGGGCAATGTCGTGCGGTCCCAGCACGGGTCCGTGCTCGAGCACGCGAACTTCACCTTCGTCCTCCACAACGTCTCCCGGGTGCTCACCCACGAACTCATCCGCCACCGCGCCGGATCCGCGTTCTCGCAGGAGTCGCTGCGCTATGTGCGCCTGTCCGACATCCCGTTCTGGTTCCCCGAATGGGCACGTGAGGACCCCGAGCTCATGGAGCGCTCGCTGAAGGTCCTCGATACTCTCGAGGAGCATCAGAAGTGGATGGCCGAGCACTTCGAGCTCGACGAGGAGGGCACGAAGTTCTCTCATAAGAAGCACATGACCTCGTTCATGCGCCGTTTCGCCCCCGAGGGTCTGGCCACCGGCATCGTCTATACGGCGAACCTGCGCTCCCTGCGCCACGTCGTCGAGATGCGCACCGCCAAGGGTGCCGAGGAGGAGATCCGCCTCATCTTCAACAAGATCGGTGAGGTGATGCGCGAGGAGGCTCCCGCGGTCTTCGCCGACTACGAGGTCGTCGACGGAGAATGGATCCCCGGTACCCGCAAGGCCTGATACGTGCCCGGCACCGGCAGGGCCTGAAGCGCCGGCGAGCACCGCGGACAGGAGAATCTGACAGCCGCACCACCGGAGTCCGACACCGAGGTCGGGCAGGCAGAACACCGACACCAGGAGGAAGCCCGATGGCTGATATCTATGCAGCTCAGCTCAGCCCCAGCAAGGTCGAGGTCGTCACCGAATGGGTGACCGGCCAGGACTGGGCGGCCGACTTCGATCTCGCGGCAGCACCGCTGGAGCCGGTCACGTCCTACCGGTTCGATGATCCCGCCGGTGACGTCGGTCTCGAAGTCCACATCCTCAGAAGCGGTGACCGTCACATCCAGGTTCCGCTCACTTACCGCGGGACCCCGCTCGACGGTGCCGATGAGCACCTGATCTCGACGATGGACCATTCCGTGCTCGGCAAGCGCTGGGTCTATGCGGGAATGGGGGATCCGCTCTTCCGCCAACGGCTCGACGACACCATCGCTACGGCCGGAACCGCGGCACGTCAGTTCCGCGTCGATGACGAGGGCCGAAGGATCGATGAGATCACCGAGGTCGCCCACGCCTTCGGGACGGGACCGCTGGCCGGTGCCAGAGACGTCGAAATGCTCCACCAGCTGAACCTCGACTCGTCGGCCGAAGGGTCCGAAGGCGGGCTGCTGCTGGGGCGGTGGGACGGTCAGGAGACCTCCGTCGTCCTCGCGGTCATGGTGTGAGCCCGATGACCGATCCCAATTGCCTGTTCTGCGCGATCGTCGCCGGTGAGGCACCGAGTTCTCCGGTCGCCGAGACCGAGTCGACGTACGCGTTCATGGACATCCAGCCGGGCTCTGACGGGCATCTGCTCGTCGTGCCGAAGCGGCACAGCACGGATCTGCGCGATATCCCGGCCGAGGACCTCGCCGCCGTGGCGATCGAGTCCCAGCGCATCGCCGACCATGTCCATGAGGCCTGGGGCGCCGACGGGGTCAACCTGCTCAACTGCTGTGGGGCCGAGGCCTGGCAGTCGGTCTTCCACTTCCACATGCACGTCATCCCGCGCTACCGCGACCCGGCCAAGGACCGGCTGAGCCTGCCGTTCGAGCCCGGAGTGCGAGGCGACCAGACCCTGATCGATTCCCTGGCCGCCACGATGCGCCGGTCCTTGGGCGAGGGCTGAGCAGCGCCCGGGTCGGCGGCTCACACAGGCCCGACCGCTCACACAGGCGCGACAATTCGCGCAGGCCCGGCGACACAGCCTCACCGACGGGGGTCGATAAGCGTTCTCACGGGCTCAAGTCGATGAGCGCTCTCACCGATTGAGGGCTCTTCATAGATAGGGCGGTGGGGAAGAGTTGAATCCGGCGTCGATGACAACGGGACCCTGGGTGCAATGATGTAGGTGTTCAAGACTCCATCACGACCCAAGGTCCCTCGTGTACGACTTTACCCCGCCCTGCCTCGATACCACACTCTCCCTGCCGGAACTCGGACTCACCGCGATCGGGCAAGACCACACTGGTCGGCATCTGACCGTGCTGTGCCTGATCACCGACAACGACAGGTCCTGCCCTGTCTGCCGTCGACGCGGACTCGTCCGGGCCACCAGGATCCGCAAACTCGTTCATCCCCCGATCGGCCTGACCGCGGTGACCTTGGCTATTCGCATCCGCACCTACACCTGCCCTTCCTGCCACCAGCGCTGGTCCCAAACACTTCAGCGAGCCTGCGCCGGCAGATCGAAACTCTCGACGACAGCACGCTTGTGGGCATTGAAGTCCGTGGTCATCGACAAGATGAGCATCCACGTCATCGCTAAGAACCTCGCTACCTCCTGGAACACTGTGTGCACGGCTGTACTCGACCTCGGCCGATCTCTGCTCATCGCTGATGCCACCCGGTTCGAGGGTGTATCCACAATCGGTGTCGATGAGCACTGCTGGTCCCACCGCGGCATCGACAGGTGGGTGACTGTCATCGTCGACCTCACCCACCGACCGGCACGCCTGCTCGACATCGTCCCCGGCCGCTCCGCCGACGTCTTCGCCGACTGGTTGAACAACCAGCCCGATGCGTTCCGTGACGGCATCGAGCATGTCGCTATGGATGCCTTCGCCGGCTATAAGAAAGCTGCCACTGACGTGGTGCCTGATGCCACCACGGTCATGGACCCCTTCCACGTTGTCGCCCTCGTCGGCACGAAGCTCGATGAGACGAGGAGGCGGCTACAAACAGAGCTGCACGGTCGCAGAGGACGGTCGGGTGATGACCTGTACGGGATCCGCAAAACGGTTCGCACCCGCGTCGGTTTGCTTACCGGCAAGCAGAAGCACCGCCTCAACTCGGTCTTCGCCGCCGACAATCATGCTGCCCTGTTGGTGTGCTGGCAGTTCTATCAAGACACGATCGCCGCCTATGCTGCCCCACCGAGCAAAGGTAAGAAGCTCATGAACCGACTCATCGACACCCTGACAGGAACGATTCCTGATGAGCTCAAAGAACTCCGGAGTCTGAGGACAACCTTCCAACGTCGTCGGGCCGATATCCTGGCCTACTTCGATCATCCTGGAACCTCGAACGGGCCAACCGAAGCGATCAACGGCAGACTCGAACATCTGCGCGGTATCGCACTGGGGTTCCGCAACCGGGGCAACTACCTGATCCGTTCTCTGCTCCACGCTGGAGGACTGGGACCTCTTCTACAGCCCTATTTATGAAGAGCCCGATTGAGGTCGATGATCGTCATCCCCGCTGATCCCGCGGGGCGGCCCATGGCCTCCATCGCTTCGGGCGCGTCGTCGAGGCCGATGACGGCGGTGACGAGTTCCTGTGGGCGCAGGTGCCCCCGGACGACGAGATCGACGAGCTGCGGGTAGTCGGCGGCGGCCATGCCGTGAGAGCCGAGCACACTGAGCTCGAGCGCGATCACGCGCGGCAGATCGACGACCGGCTCACTCGGCAGCAGACCGATCTGCACATGCCTGCCCAAGGGCGCCAGCGTGCCGATGGCCGCTCTGATCGTGTCCTCACGGCCCAGGGCGTCGACGGTCACGGCCACCCCGTCCGGGCGATCAGCCTGGGCGGCCACCTCGGCGCTGAGCTCGTCGGGACCCAGACCGCGAGCGTCGACGGTGCGACCGGCGCCGAGGCGGCGAGCGGAGTCGAGAGCGGCGGGGCTGACGTCGACGGCGACGACTTCGGCGCCCAGGGCGCGGGCGATCATGATCGCCGACTGTCCCACACCGCCGCAGCCGAACACGGCGACTGTCTCACCGGCGCTCAGCCGCGCGCGCATATGCAGTCCGTGGAAGGCCGTGGCGAACCGGCATCCGAGTCCGACCACGGCAGCGGCGGGCAGGTCCTCGGGCACGGCCACGAGGTTCGCATCGGCCTGGTGGATGACGACCTGATCGGCCCACGAACCGAAATGGGTGAAGCCCGGCTGAGTCTGATCGGGGCAGACCTGCGCGTTGCCGGCCCGGCACCAGCGGCAGCGTCCGCAGCCGCAGACGAAGGGCACGGTCACCCGCTGACCGATGCGGAACTGCTCGACCCCGGCCCCCGCCGAGGCGATTCGGCCGACCAGCTCATGCCCGGGAACATGCGGCAGGCGGATCGACCCGTCGTGACCGGCCCAGGCGTGGTGGTCGCTGCGGCACACGCCCGTGGCCTCGACGTCGATGACGACTCCGGCCTCGGGAGCGGTCGGGGCCGCGATGTCCCGCAGCTCGGGGCGGACGGAGAACTCTTCGAAGACGATGGCGCGCATACCGCCGATCGTAGATCGCGCGGCCGATCTGTACCGAGCACGTCCACGCTGTGAAGTCCCGTCCGGGCCCGGCCATCCGGCCATCCGCCCGGGCTCGGCCATCCGCCCGAGCACTGGGACGGCCGGACAACGGACCCGGAATGCGAGCTTCAGCGCGGGTGGATGCCCGCGGATGCCAAGGCGTCGAGCAGCCGCTGGCGGAGCGACTGCGCCCGGGCGGAGAACTCCTTCTGCCGGCGCATGTATTCGGCCTTGCCCGCCGCGGTCTCGACGGCCACGACACCATAGCCCCATCCGCGCAGGTCATAGGGGGAGGCTTCCATGTCGAGCGTGCGAATATCGGCCGCCAGGTCGAAGCAGTCGACGACGAGGGCGGAATCGGCGATCGGGGAGATCTTCATCGCCCACTTGTACAGATCCATGCCCGCGTGCAGGCAGCCGGGCTGCTCATTGTCGAGCATGCCGGACCGGCTCGGCTGCAGGGTGTTCAACGGCCGGGCGGGTTCGGTGAAGAAGCGGAAGGCGTCATGGTGCGAACACTGGATCCGGTGGCCTTCGACCACGGCATCGGTCTCGGCCGGGCTGAGCCGCAGCGGCACCTGCTGGTGCCGGCGCTCGTCCTCGCTGAGGCGGTAGACCATCGCCCATTCGTGGATGCCGAAGCAGCCGAAGTTCGCCTCCCGATGCAGCGTCGACGCGAGCAGGGAGGCGATGAACTTCGCCCCGTCCCCACGGTCGGCCCGCCAGGACTCGAGGTCCACCTCGGCGGTGGTCCCGTGCGCATCGATGCGGTACCAGCGACGGTCGAAGTACCGACGGTCCTGCTCATCGGCCAGCTCGAGGCGCACCCCCGGACCGGGATGCCACTTCTTCAGCTGCCCGGGCTTGAACGGATAATAGGTGAAGAGGAAATCCTCGACCGGGTGCCTCTCCTGCCGCATCCGACGCGCGATGTGCTCATCCGTGCGCGCGGCGATCCGGTCGACGTGAGCATCGCGGACCACCCGCCACCGGTCTGCCGACACGACACCGTCGCCGAGGCGGCCCGAGACCACCTCGGTGCGCTCGGTCGGGGCGGGTGCGGAAGTCACCGCACCATTGTCCCAGACCCGGCCACGGCGTGCATATCGGCAGTCCGGTTCAGCGTCCGGAGCGTTTCGTGCCCTTCATCGCCGGTGCGCTCAGCGGGTCCTCGGGCCAGGGGTGCTTCGGGTAGCGTCCGCGGTTCTCGGCCCGGACCTGCCCGTAGGCATTGGCCCAGAACGAGGCGAGATCTCCGGTGACCGCCAGCGGCCTCCCGGCGGGGGAGAGCAGGTGCGCGGTGATGGACACACGGGACTCGCAGATGCGTGGGAGGTCCCGCCACCCGAAGCACTCCTGCAGTTTGACCGCGAGCACCGGGCCGGCAGGTGTGTCGGCTCCGGCCGCGTCCTGCCCGTCGGCGATTCGATCGGGATCCGGGTAGTCGAGCCGGATGCGCGAACCGCTGGGCACCTCGATGCGGGTCGGTGCCAGTTCGTCGAGGCGGGCCGCCTCGGGCCAGGGCAGCAGGGTGCGCAGGGACGCGAGCAGATCCACCCGGCCCGGATCGGCTCCCTTCGCGATCCGATCGAGGGCCTCCGGACACCAGGCAGAAAGCGTCTCAGCCAGATGCGGCCAGCTGACCTCGGGCCACGGGGCGCCGAAGACCTGCCGCAGCAGACCCAGCCGTGCCCGCAGCGACTCGAACGACTCCGACGGACGCAGCACCTCCCGGGCGCCGCGCTCACGCACCGAATCGGCGATCGCCCGGCGTGCGAGGTCCGGACCGGCCTGAATGGGGGTGGCCGTGAGCTCGATCCCGCCGAGGCGGCTCCGGCGGACCGCGCGGACCCTGCCGTCGGAGAACTCCGCCGTATCCTCCGTGTGCAGCAGTCCTGCCCCGGCGAGTTCGGCGGTGTCCTGGTCGATGGGGGCCGCCGACCGAATGATCGCTCGCGAACCGGCCAGACCCACCTCGGCGATGGCCAGCCAGGCACTGCCCTGCAGGGAGGAGTCGCGCGGCAGGCCGGCCGCGGTGCCCGAGGCCAGCAGGTACTCGGAGTCCGAGGCGCTGCGCAGCCGCGCGATCTGCAGCGGGAAGGACAGGGCCGTGACGAGTCCGAGGTCATCGGCGGATGCGGCATCGGCGGAGTCCGAGGCCTCGGCCCCCGGCGCGTGCTCGGCGGCCAGGGCGGCGAATCGCTTCCGGTCCTGGGCGAACCGTGCGTCCTTGCTGCGGCGCAGCTGGCGGGCCAAGGCCGTGAGGTCGGCACCGGGCGCCCGCTGATCGGACTCGATGACGGCGACGGCCTCGGCAGCAGCGGTCGGCGACAGCAGGCTCGCCCCGTCGAGGAGACCGCGTGCCGACCAGACGGAGGCGGGGATCGCGGCGATCGCCCGTCCGGTGTCGGTCACCGTCAGATCCGCGATGGCGGAGTCTCCGGATCCCGCATCCGCGTCCTCGACGGCACCGAGGGCGACGAGGTTGTCGATCGCCTGCCGTCTGTGACCGGCCGGCAGGGGCTCAGGCAGCAGGCTCTCATCGCCGCCCCACACGGCCAGCGCCAGCACCGCCGAGGTCAGGTCGGAGGTCGTGACCTCGGCCGGGGTGTGTTCGGGCAGGCCGGCCCAATCGGCCTGGGACAGGCACCGGTAGGCGGTTCCGGGCCCCTGCCGGGCGGCACGGCCGGACCGCTGCGTCCCCGAGGCCTTCGACTCGCGCATCGTGACCAGTCCCGACATGCGCCGACGGGTGTCCAGGCGCGGCCCGCGGGAGAGCCCGGAGTCGACGACGATGCGGACCCCGGGTACGGTCAGGGCCGATTCGGCGACCGAGGTCGACACGATCACCCGACGCGCAGACCGAGACTCGTCCTCCCGCAGGATCGCATCCTGTTCTTTCGCCGGAGTCCTGCCGGTCAGCGTGTGCACATCGACCCCGGGGACGGTGCCGGCCGTCGAGTCCGTGCCCAGGCGGCGTCGGATCCGGGCGGCCGTCTCCTCGACCTCACGGGCACCGGGAGCGAAGACGAGCACGTCCCCGTCGTCGCACTCGTCCAGCGCCCGCACCGTCGTCGCGGCCAGATGGTCGAGGAAGTCCCAGGTCACACCCCGAGCGTCGAGCGGCCGTTCCTTCGCCGGGACCCACCGGACAGCGAGGTCATGGGCATCGGCGGACACCGACAGGCACGGCGCCGGACTCCCATCGCCGAGGCGTTCCGCCCACAGCCGCGCATCGAGGGTCGCCGACATCACCACCAGCGACAGATCGCTGCGCAGATCGATGAGCTCCCGGCACATGGCGAAGGCGAGATCCGTGTCCAACTGCCGCTCATGGACCTCATCGAGGACGACCGCGCGGACGCCTGCCAGGCCCGGATCCCGCAGCAGCCGGGCCAGGAGCACACCCGTGGTGACGAATTCGATGCGGGTGCGCGCCGAGGTCCGCGCCTGCCCCCGGACCGTGAAACCCACCACCTCGCCGAGGCGGGTCCCCGTCAGCTGCGCCAACCGCCTGGCCGCGGCGCGGGCGGCCATCCGCCGCGGCTGGGTGACGATGATGCGACCGTCATGGTCACCGGAGACGGCGAGGTGCTCGGCGATGAGCGGCGGAACGAGTGTGGTCTTGCCGGTGCCGGGAGGGGCCTGGACGACCAGTCTCGGGAAGTCGCCCACCTCGGCGGCGGTGAGGCGGTCGATGAGCCCGGCCGCGGGCAGTCCGGCGCCGATGCGGGTCAGGTCGAACAGGTGCGGGGTCGGCGAAGATGGCATGACACCAGTGTCTCAGTCCGCCGCATCGGCCTGCGCGCGCAACGGGTCCGGCACTGACTAGACTGGGCATATGCGTATCGCCAGATTTGTGCATCAGGATGAACCCAAATACGGAGTCGTCGAGGGTGAGGTGCCGCCGATCACCGACGGAACCTGGGACACCTCGGGACTCGAGCTCGCCGTCCTCGATTCGGACCCGTTCTTCTCACCGGCCCAGTCGACGGGGGAGAGGCTCAAGTTCGATGATGTGCGTCTGGTCAGCCCGATCCTGCCGCGTTCGAAGGTCATCGGTGTCGGCCGCAACTTCGCCGATCATGCCGCCGAACTCGGCAACGAGGTGCCGGTGAGCCCCCTGACCTTCTTCAAACCGAACACCTCGGTCATCGGCCCCGGCGATCCCATCCGACTGCCGGCCGTCAGCGAATACGTCTCCTATGAGGCCGAGCTCGCCGTGATCATCGGTCGCGTGGCCAAGGGAATCAGAGCGGAGAACGCCATGGACCACGTCCTCGGATACACCGCGGGCAACGATGTCACCCTGCGCGACATCCAGCAGTCGGACAATCAGTGGTCGCGGGCGAAGGGCTTCGACACCTCCTGTCCGCTGGGCCCGTGGATCGAAACCGAACTCGACGTCGACGATGTCGGCATCCGGTCCTGGGTCGACGGGGAGCAGAAGCAGGACGGGACCACCGCCGACTTCATCTTCGACATCCCGACTCTCATCGAGCACCTGTCCGAGACGATCACCCTGCTGCCCGGAGACGTCATCCTCACCGGCACCCCGGCCGGAGTCGGACAGATCGTGGCCGGCAACCGCGTCGACATCGCCATCGACGGACTCGGGGTTCTGACGAACCCGGTCATGGACGCCTGAGCCCGGACCCGCCTCGGCGGAGCTTCAACCGCCTCGGCGGAGTACGACCCGCATCGTCGGAGCACGCCCCGCGCCACCGCGCACCACAGACTCACACAGCACACACCACAGAAGGACAATCGTGAGCGTCAAAGTTCGTTTCTGCCCATCACCCACCGGCACCCCGCACGTCGGCATGGTCCGCACGGCCCTGTTCAACTGGGCCTACGCCAAGCACACCGGTGGGAAGTTCGTCTTCCGGATCGAGGACACCGACGCCGCACGGGACTCCGAGGAGAGCTTCGGCCAGGTCGTCGAGGCCCTGAAATGGCTGGGCCTGGACTGGGACGAGGGCATCGAGGTCGGCGGGGACAACGGACCCTACCGTCAGTCCCAGCGCAGTGAGATCTACGCCGAGGTCATCGACAAGCTCAAGGCCGGCGGCCACATCTACGAGTCCTATTCGACGAACGAAGAGGTCGAGGCCCGCCACCGGGCCGCCGGCCGCGATCCGAAGCTCGGCTACGACGGCTACGACCGCGATCTGAGCGAGGAGCAGAAGGCCGCCTTCCGCGCCGAGGGCCGCGAACCCGTCTGGCGGGTGCGCATGCCCGATGAGGACATCACCTTCACCGACCTCGTCCGCGGAGAGATCACGTTCAAGGCCGGCAGCGTGCCCGACTACGTCGTCGTCCGTGCGAATGGCCAGCCGCTGTACACCCTGGTCAACCCCGTCGACGATGCGCTCATGGGCATCACCCATGTGCTGCGCGGTGAGGACATCCTGTCCTCGACCCCGCGCCAGATCGCCCTCTACGAGCACCTCAAGGCCATCGGCGTCGCCGAGGCGACCCCCGAGTTCGGTCACCTGCCCTACGTCATGGGGGCCGGGAACAAGAAGCTGTCGAAGCGCGATCCCGAGTCGAACCTGTTCCTCCACCGCGACAACGGCTTCATCCCCGAAGGGCTGATCAACTACCTCGCGCTGCTGGGCTGGTCGATCGCACCCGACCGCGACGTCTTCAGCGTCGAGGAGTTCACCGAGGCCTTCGACATCCGCGATGTCCTGCCCAACCCGGCCCGCTTCGATGTGAAGAAGGCCACCGCCATCAACGCCGACCACATCCGCCTGCTCGAACTCGACGACTTCCGTGACCGCCTGGTGCCCTACCTCCAGGCCGCCGAGGTGCTGCCGGCCGAACCGACGGACGCTCAGCTGTCCGTCCTCGACCAGGCGGCACCGCTGGTCCAGACCCGGATGAAGCTGCTCGGTGAGGCCCCCGACCTGCTGGCCTTCCTGTTCACCTCCGATGAGGACCTGGTCATGGCCGAGGACGGGCTGAAGACGCTCAAGGACTCGGCCCCCGAGGTGCTCGCCGCCTCACTCGCGGTCCTCGAAGGACTCGAGGAGTGGACGACGGCCAAGCTCGAAGAGGTGCTGTCGGCGAAGCTCGTGACCGATATGGAGATCAAACCGCGTCTGGCCTACGGGCCGCTGCGCGTGGCCGTGTCCGGCCGCAAGGTCTCCCCGCCGCTGTTCGAGTCGATGGAGATCCTCGGCAAGGACTCCTCGCTGAACCGGCTCAGGGCCCTGGCCGCACAGCTGTGAGCGGCATGGAGGAGACGAACTGGACCCGCGGGGGACTGCACTTCCGGGATGTGACCTTCGCGGCGGCCTTCGACCACTTCGGGCGTGCGTAGGTGAGCGTGCCGGATACACTCAGCGTGTTCGCTCGCATCATCTCCACCGAGGCGAACAGCGACAAGCCCTACCTCGTCTTCCTGCAGGGCGGGCCGGGTGTCGAGGCCCCGCGCCCGGTCACTCCGGTGGGCGCCGACACCTGGCTCGCGCGTGCGCTCGCGGACTTCCAAGTCGTCATGCTCGATCAGCGCGGGACCGGTCGGTCGAACCCGATCGGCTCGACGGCCGGTGCCATCACCGGTCTCGAATCCGTCGGTGAGGACGCCTCCGCCATCGCCGAGGCGCTCGCCTGCTTCCGGGCCGATTCGATCGTCGAGGACGCGGAGATCCTGCGCGGCCACCTCGGCGCGGACACCTGGTCGCTGCTGGGGCAGTCCTTCGGCGGTTTCACCGCGCTGCGCTATGTCAGCGAGCATGCGTCCTCACTCAGAGAGGTCTACTTCACCGGGGGACTGCCGGCGATCGGAGTCGACCCTGCCACCGTCTACGCGCGCACCTGGCAGGGGATGATCGGCAAATCCGAGGCGCACTACCGCGCATTCCCCGGCGACCGGGAGAAGATGCGCCGCCTGGCCGAACTCGCCGGCACAGGTGAGGGCCTCGCCCTGCCCGGAGGAGCGCGGGCCACGGCCGAGCGCGTGCGCCTGCTCGGGCACTTCCTCGGGACCTCCGACGGGCCGGAGAAGCTGCACTATCTGCTCGACCTGGACCCCGCCTCGGCGGCGTTCCGGCACGACCTGGCAGCGGCGCTGCCGTTCTCGGGACGTAATCCCCTCTACGCGATCATCCACGAGTCCTGCTGGGCCGATGGCGCGGTGACGAACTGGGCGGCCCGGAGGGCGATGCCCGATGAGGTCCGCGAGGACTTCACGCTGCTGGCCGGAGAGCATGCCGGGCCCGAATCGGTGCATGAGGACCCCGAGCTGACTCCCTTCGCCGAGGTGGCCGAGCTCGTGGCCGCGCAGCAGTGGCCGCGGCTCTACGATGTCGCGGCACTCGAGGCCGCTGATGTTCGTGGGGCGGCCGCGGTCTACTTCGACGACGCCTATGTGCCGGTGGAGCATTCGCTGGCCACTGTCGAGCACCTGTCCGGGGTGAAGCCGTGGGTGACGAACGAGTACGAGCACAACGGACTGCGCGCCGACGGCTACCGGGTCCTCGACCGCCTCATCGGCCTCGCACGCGGTTGAGCGGTGGCGTGGTCGGTCGGCCGACGGCGCCGGCAGCCTGCGCTGGGCGCGCGGGCGTCTGCCCTGCTGGTCAGAGGCGTTGTCGGCCCCGGCCCATGATGTTAAGAAGGTCACATCGAAAATGAGCCTCTGGGATTTGTCGTCGGGCGGGGTGCTTGTGTAGAGTTATATCTCGTTGCTCAGGGAAATCTCCACGGGGATGACCTTGAAAAACATTGGGCTATGGTGTAATTGGCAGCACGAGTGATTCTGGTTCATTTAGTCTAGGTTCGAGTCCTGGTAGCCCAGCGGACAGCATCCGGAGGTGACTCCAGGTGAGTTGTTCCTAAGCCCCCGTCGTCTAGTGGCCTAGGACGCCGCCCTCTCAAGGCGGTAACGGCAGTTCGAATCTGCTCGGGGGTACGGTGGGGCCCTGCATCGCGATGTCGATGTGGGGCTCGCTCTAATTCACAGGCTCTCTGCGCGGCAGATCCGCCGACAGCCCCATCTGCGACAGACAGCTCTGGGTGCATCTCGAGCTTTCTGTCGCAGACCGAGCTCTCGGCGTCAAGGGCCTCAGCGGGAGACGGAGTCCGCGATCCTCTTCGTGTGCTGGGCGGTCTTGATGTTGGACACGATGAGCTCGAGCACGAGGCGGACCGCGATGACCCACAGCGCCGGGATGATCCAACCGAATAGGATCGACAGGATCAGCGGCAGCACGCTGAAGCTCGGTCCGTCGGTGAAGTAGCTCGCGGCGGAACCGGCCGCAATGCCCGTGCTGATGCCGGCGATGATCGTACCGAGGTAGGACAGCACAGCTACGACGATCGCGATGATGTAGATGAAGCCCGACCACTTGACCGCGATGAAGTTGTCGAAGCGGAAGTCGAACAGCGATTTGAAGAAGCCCTTCTCGCCCGTCTGGGGCTGACCGTATCCGGGCTGCGCGTAGCCCTGCGGGTAGCCCGCGCCGGGCTGAGAATAGGCACCGGGCTGAGAGTAGGCTCCCGCCGGCTGCGAGTAGGCACCGGGCTGGCTGTAGCCGTCGGGCTGGGAGTAGCCCCCGGGCTGGCCGTAGCCGACGTTCTGCGCTGTTTGACCCTGGCTGTAGCCGGGCTGATCAGCGGCCTGCTGATGCGAGGCGGACTGGTCGGCACCCGGCTGGTAGGAGGAATAGGCGTT
Source organism: Brevibacterium sp. SMBL_HHYL_HB1 (assembly GCF_018208375.1). Lineage (NCBI taxonomy): Bacteria > Bacillati > Actinomycetota > Actinomycetes > Micrococcales > Brevibacteriaceae > Brevibacterium > Brevibacterium sp. SMBL_HHYL_HB1. The sequence continues at coordinate 830,730 of NZ_CP062936.1, forward strand.
CGGGTCATAGGTGCCCTGTTGGTAGCCGGCCTGCGCTGACTGCTCCTGCGCCGCCTGTTCGTGTGCGGCCTGCTCTCGCGCAGCCTGCTCCCCCGCTGCCTGTTCCTGCGCTGTCGGCTGATCCTGGCCGTGTTCGCCGCGGCTCGGGTCGTGGTTGTCGTTCTGATCCTGGGTGTGACCGTTGTCCGGCTCGTTCGGGTTCTGCGGTGTCGACATGATCGTCCTCTCGCGATTGGAATGCAGTCACTGGCAATCTGCCTGTATCCGCAACTTATCAGGGCACCCTTTGGCGAGGAAGGTCGGCTGTCATCTTGGAAGCAGACTCGAAGCGACGGCTCAGCCTGCGCTGTCCGGCAGCAGAGAGACGCTCCACTCGACGGCAAGTCTTCCGCCGGGCTCGACGACGTCGAAATCGTCTCCCTCGGTCCCGGAGGCGAAGGCGTTCGGCGGGCAGGTCATCGGCTCGATCGCGATCGCCTGTCGGGCCCGAACCGACTCGAGATCGTCGCCGGTGCATACCTGCCAGGTTCGGAATCCCGGCCCCATGCCGATGACGATCTCGCGGTCATCGGAGCCCCTCAGCCGCGCTCGCGACCAACCGTCGTCTCCGCGCCTGGGCGTGGAGTAGGCGTCATCGAGGACCATGCCGCCGATCGTGCGCAGCCCCCGGAAGTCCTTGCAGACGATGCAGGCGGAGCCATCGACGACGTGGTCGGCGGGGATCACCGTGCCGTCGTCGAACGGGCGGAATTCGGTCGGGATGAGTCGCTCATCGGTGTCGACCCAGGTCTCGGCGGGGATGACCAGTTGGGCATCGTCGACGGTCCCGGCCGGAGCAGCGCCAGCACCCGGGGCCAGCCACGGGTGGAAGCCGAAGCCGAACGGCGCTCGTCTCGATCCCCTGTTGCGGGCTTCGGCGCTGATCTGCAGGCCATCGTCGTGAAGGCGGTACTCCACCTCGAGTGCGAACGAGAACGGGTACCCGGGTGTCGGCTCCAGAGCGAATTCGAGCCTCACCGAGGACTCGCTCTTCTCGAGCACCGTCCAGTCGGAGTCGGCGACGAGCCCGTGCAGGGCCGTGGCACGTTCGGGCTCGGTGATCGGCAGCCGATGGACGCTGCCGTCGAAGACGAAACGCCCCTCGGCGATCCGATTGGGCCAGGGGGCCAGCACCGCGCCGTCGAAGGCGCCGACCGAGACCACGACCGGGCGATCGTCGACGGTGAGGCTCCGCAGGCTCGCGCCGGTGGGGCTGATGAGCGCAGAGGCCCCTTCGCAGGCGAGTTCGATGCTGGCGGCCATGGGTCTTTCCGAAGTCGGTGGCAGTGGGGAAGCGGTTTCCGATATTCTACGCCGATCGCCCGCGCGGGGGCCGCCAGATGTTAGCATTATGATCGAAAATGCTCACTTTTGGGAGGTCTGATGACATCGCCACAACACCGGACGTCGTTGTCCGATGGCCGTGAGGTTCTGTTCTTCCAGGATCCGGACTCGCCGGCCCCGGCGGTCGTCGACGATCCCCGCCCCGTCGAACCCCGGCCCGACAGCGGGACACTTCGCTTCGACGTGCTCACCGGGGAATGGGTGGCTGTGGCCACGCACCGTCAGACGCGGACCCACCTGCCCGCCGCAGCCGAATGTCCGCTGTGCCCGTTCGCGGACGGGCGACCCACCGAGATTCCGGCCGCAGACTTCGACGTCGTCGTCTTCGAGAACCGGTTCCCCTCGCTCGGGCCCGGCCTCGGAGACGTCCCTGCCGCTGCCCCCGAGGAGGCACCGGGCGAAGGTGGGGCGTCCGCGCTGACGGCCCCCGGATTCGGTCGGTGCGAAGTCGTCGTCTTCTCCTCCGAGCACGAGGGATCCTTCGCCGAACTCGGCCCGGCGCGTGCCCGCACCGTCATCGACGCCTGGGCCCACCGCAGTGCCGAACTGTCGGCGCTGCCGGGCATCGAACAGGTCTTCGTGTTCGAGAACCGCGGTGAGGAGATCGGCGTGACGATGAACCATCCGCACGGACAGATCTATGCTTATCCGTATGTCACCCCGCACACCGCGATCACGACGGCTCGCGCGCAGCGGCATCGGCGCGTCACCGGCAGGCCGCTGATGGCAGACGTCCTTGCCTTCGAACGCGAGGCGGGGGAGCGGATGGTCGTCGAATCCGAGCACTTCTCCGCCTTCGTGCCCTTCGCCGCACGCTGGCCGATCGAGGTCCACATCGTCCCCCATCGCCAGGTGACCGGGCTCAACGAACTCGACGAAGCCGAACGCGACGACCTGGCTCGGATCTACCCCGAGGTCCTGCAGCGCATCGACGGCCTCTACCCGAGCCCCACTCCCTATATCGCCGCCTGGCACCAGGCACCGGTCAACTGCCCCGACCGTTCGGCCGAGTGGATGCACCTTGAGATCACCAGCCCCAGACGAGCCGAGAACAAGCTCAAGTTCCTCGCAGGATCCGAAGCGGCCATGGGCGCCTTCGTCGGTGACGTCTCGGCGGAAGAGACCGCGGCGAGACTGCGCGCAGTCAGTCCCGCGCCCGGCTCGGTCCGACCGACCTCTGAACATGGGCGGCCGACACCCGACCATGAATGGGCGAGACCCGGGCAGGAGAGCCGATGAACGCGGCATCCGCACCGACGGCGGCGAGGCTGGCCGAGGAATTCGCAACGACCTTCGGCTATTCGCCGCAGGCCTGCTTCCGCGCCCCCGGGCGCGTCAACCTCATCGGCGAGCACACGGACTACAACAACGGGCTCGTCCTGCCGATCGCCATCGACAGGGCCGTCCACGTGGCCATCGGCCGACGCCCGCAGGATCGACGCGTCGACGAAGAGCAGGATCGGCCCGCGACCGCGGCCCCGCCTCGGAGTCCGCAGAGCATCCGGATCGTCTCCGATCACCGCGACGACTCCGGCGAGCGGCTGTCCGGCCAGTTCACGGCCGCCGAGCTCGTGCCCGGGCAGATGCGGGGGTGGCTCAGCCATCCGGCAGGAGTCGTCGATGAGATCGCCAAGACGACGGGCACGATGGTCGGCGGCGTCGACCTCTACGTCGAATCGACCGTGCCCGTCGGAGCCGGGCTGTCGTCCTCGCATGCTCTCGAAGTGGCTGTTCTCATCGCTCTCGACGAGGTCTTCGATCTCGGCCTGAACGACCGGGAGAAGGTGCTGCTGACACAACGGGCAGAGAACGACTTCGTCGGAGCGCCGACCGGAATCGTCGACCAGGCCGCCTCCATCATGACCGAGGCCGGTCATGCGCTCTTCCTCGACTGCCGCGACCTCAGGACTCGGCAGATCCCCTTCGACCTCGACGCCGAGGGACTGCGACTGCTGGTCATCGACACCCGGGTGTCCCACTCCCACAGCGAAAGCGGCTACGGTGACCGGCGGCGCAGCTGTGAGGAAGCCGCCGGGATCTTCGGCGTCGAGAGTCTGCGTGAGCTCGACGAGGCAGTCGACCTCGGTCCGCTCACCGATGAGCAGCGGAAACGGGTACGGCACGTGTTCAACGAGAACGCTCGCGTCCGGACCACCGTCGACCATCTGGAAGGCTCCGGCGGTCAGGCGGGCCACAGGATCCGGGGGATCGCTGAGCTCCTCCTGGCCTCGCATGCTTCGCTCGCCGAGGACTATGAGGTCTCGTGTCCCGAACTCGACACCGCCGTCGAAGCGGCGATGGAGGCCGGGGCGATCGGGGCACGGATGATCGGCGGCGGATTCGGGGGATCGGCGATCGCGCTCATCGACGCAGCCGATGCCGATCGTGTCGGCGACGCCGTCATCGCGGCCTTCGCGGCTCGTGGCTACCGCACACCCGACGTCTTCGCCGTCAGCGCCGGGACGGGCGCGAGCAGAATCGACTGACCGCGGCGACCACGGCACGAACGCGGTCGCCGCGGCACGAATGCGGCGACCACGGCACGGATACGGGCCGTCACCGCGCGAATGCAGCCGCGACACCTCAGGTGCCGCGGCCGCATCAGGACGTTCATGCCCCGAAGCTCGCTCGGGCAGGAGCCGCTCGGGTGTGAGAGAGCCGGCTCAGCTGCCGGTGCCGCCGGTCTCCCCGGGGCCTTCGGGTTCGACGCTCGGCGTATCGTCGATGCGCAGCGGGCGCACCTTGGCCCAGCCGATGAAGACGATCGCTGCGACGATGAGACCGATCCCGGTCCAGAGGTTCGCATCGATTCCGCCGGTCCGTCGCGCCTCGTCGGGGGTGAAGCCGACGAGGCCGGCGAACACGAGGATGATCCCGAAGATCGCCAGCAGCACGCCGATGAAATTGCGGATGTCGAAGGCGCCTGCCGTCTGGGGCTGCTCGTTCGTTTCGTTCATTGTTCTCACTAGCTCCTTCACCCGAAGGTCACGTTGAGGATGATGACCAGTAACAGTGCGACACCGGCGATCGGCACCGGCCGCTTCCAGACCGGCGGCTTCGGCTCACCGAGGTCCTCGAAGTCGGCCTTCGGAGTCTCCGAGTAGACGAGTCCGCGCAGCGCATGGGCGGGCTTCGGCGCAGTGCGGTAGGTGACGATGACCGAGAGGACGATGTCGACGACGAAGGCCGTGCTGGCGGCGAGGAACGCCGCACCCTGGCCGGGCAGGTCGAGCACGCCGGTCTCGGCGAGGACGAAGACGACGACGGCCGAGAGCGTGCCGCCGACCAGGCCGACCCAACCGGCGGTCGCGCTCATGCGCTTCCAGAACATGCCGAGGATGAACGTGGCGAACAGCGGTGCGTTGAAGAAGCCGAACAGCGTCTGCAGGTAGTCCATCAGGTTGGAGAAGTTGCCGGCGATGAGCGCGGTGAAGATCGCGACGACACAGGCGCCGACCGTGGCGTAGCGACCGACCTTGAGGTAGTAGCCGTCCTCTCGGTCCTTGACCACGTACTGCTGCCACAGGTCGTAGCTGAAGACCGTGTTGAAGGCGGAGATGTTGGCGGCCATTCCGGCCATGAAGGCCGCGAGCAGGCCGGCGATCGCGACGCCGAGCAGACCGTTGGGCAGCACCTCGCGCATGAGCAGCAGGAGCGCATCGTTGTACGTCACACCCGTCTGAGCCTGTGCGCTGGTCTCACCGATGGTGGACTCGATCTGTTTGAACTCGGTCATCTTGGTCACGAGCACCGCTGCGATCATGCCCGGGACGACGACGATGAAGGGGATGAGCATCTTCGGGAAGGCACCGAGGATCGGTGTCAGCCGCGCGGCGTTGATGCTCTTCGAGGCCATGGCTCGCTGGACCTCGACGAAGTTCGTCGTCCAGTAGCCGAAGGAGAGCACGAAGCCGAGACCGAAGACGATTCCGATGACCGAGAGCACGGGGTTATCGAAGCCGGAGAGCTGCTCACCCGGCCAGCTGCTCAGCTGCTCGGCGCCGAGCATCCCGTCGTTGCTGACCTTGTCCACGAGGCCTTCCCAGCCGCCGACGCGGTGGAGGCCGATGAGCGTCAGCGGCAGAAGCGCTGCGACGATGACGAAGAACTGCAGCACCTCGTTGTAGATCGCCGCGGTGAGTCCGCCGAGGGTGATGTAGGACAGGACGATGGCGGCGGCCACGACGAGGGCGATCCACAGCGGCCAGCCCAGCAGACGGTTGACGATCGTGCCGAGCAGGAAGAGGTTGACGCCGGCGATGAGGATCTGCGCGATGGCGAACGACAGCGCGTTGACCAGGTGGGCACCGGTGCCGAAGCGTCTGCGCATGAACTCCGGGACCGATCGGACCTTCGAACCGTAGTAGAAGGGCATCATGACGACGCCGAGGAAGAGCATCGCCGGGACCGCGCCGATCCAGAAGTAGTGCATCGTCGGCATGCCGTACTGGGCGCCGGTCGCCGACATGCCCATGATCTCCACGGCGCCGAGGTTGGCCGAGACGAAGGCCAGAGCCGTCACCCAAGCAGGAAGGCTCCGTCCGGAGAGGAGGAACTCAATACTCGAGGACACGCGTCGTTTGGCGAACCAGCCGATTCCCAGGACGAAGATGAAGTAGATCGCGATCAGCAGATAATCGATCCACTGGGCGTCCAGGCGGATGTCTTCCACAGTTCCTCCAACAGCTTCGGTGAATGGTTCGTTGTGGTGTGAACCACCTCAGTCCGACACTTTAGATCACTGAGCGGCTGATCGCTAGTGATCGTTCATGAAAAGTTTTGATCGTTTCGCCATGACACGCTCAGGAAAGGGACAAGAGCCTTTCAGCAGAAAGCCATATGGAACTCAGCTGACAGACTAGTTCCGCTCAGGAACGAGGCGTGTGTCGGAAACGGCACGCGGGGCACGGCGCGCGGGACAGGGCGCGCGTATCGGACAGGGCATGTGTGTCGCTCAGCGGGCGCGTGTCGGACAGAATTCGGACAGAAGGTGTGGTCGAGGCTTCAGACCGCGTCGACCTCGACCCCGGCTTCACGCAGGGCGTCCAGCTGCTTCTTCTCGCTCTTCGAATCCGTGATCAGGTGCTGGATGTCGTCGGTCGGGACTGTGAGCACGGACGAACGGCGTCCGATCTTCGTATGGTCGACCAGGGCGATGACCCGGCCGGCGCCTGTGGCCATGGCCCGGTCCGTGTCGGCGACGGGGAAGGCCGGTGTCGACAGGCCGAAGTCCGCGGCCAGTCCGTTGCCGGAGAGGAAAGCGGTGTCGGCGCGCAGGCCGAGAAGTTGGGCGACGGTGCCGCCGCCGACGAATGCCCGGATGGAGTGTCTGAGGGTGCCGCCGACGACGATGACCTCGTTCTCGGGCGCCGAGACCATGGCCTCGGCGACGAGGAGCGAGTTCGTCACCACGCGCAGTCCCGAACGGGTGACGAGCTCCTTGGCCAGCAGTTCGGTCGTCGTCCCCGGACCGAGGGCGACGACGTCGCCATTGCGCACTCGTTTCGCCGCGGCGCGGGCGATCGCGGTCTTCTCGGCCAGAGCCTGCTCGAGCTTCTCCGCATAGCTGGACTCCCGTGCGCTCGAGGCCAGCAGGGCGCCGCCGTGGGTGCGGACGAGCCGACCCTCATCGGCCAGCTGGTCGAGGTCGCGGCGAATCGTCACGGCCGAGGTCTTGAGCCTCTCGGACAAGGCGGTGATGGACACGGCGCCGTCTCGTTCGATCGTTTCGACGATGATATTGCGTCTCTGGGCGGCGATCATAGGGCCATGCTACAGAAGCGATGATGCGTAGTGCGGCCGCGAGGATGACGCGCACGGGCGGCCGCGAGCAGGTGCGGCGAGGGCCCGCGCCCGAGGGATTCGGGAAGCCGCGCACGAGTGCTCCGGTCAGCCGCGCACGAGTGCTTCGGTCAGTGTCCTGGCGGCGTCGATGACGGACTTCGCGTGCAGGCGCCCGGGCTGGCGGGTGAGTCGATCGACCGGTCCGGAGATCGACACCGCCGCGACCACGCGGTTGCTCGGCCCCCGCACAGGGGCCGAGACCGAGGCGACGCCGCGCTCGCGCTCGGCGATCGACTGGGCCCAGCCTCGGCGACGGACGCCTGAGAGCATGGTCGCTGAGAAACGGGCCCCGCGCAGACCGGTGTGCAGGCGGTCGGGCTCCTCCCAGGCCAAGAGCACCTGAGCGGCGGATCCGGCGCGCATGGACAGGGTCGCGCCGATCGGCACGGAGTCGCGCAGGCCCACGGGCCGCTCGGCCGCGGCCACGCACAGGCGCAGATCGCCCTGGCGACGGAAGAGCTGGGCCGATTCGCCCGTCTGGTCGCGCAGCTGCCCGAGGACCGGGCCGGCGGCAGCCAGCAGGCGGTCTTCGCCGGCGGCCGAGGACAGCTCGGCCAGGCGCGGCCCCAGGACGAAGCGTCCCTGGAGGTCGCGGCCGACGATGCGATGGAATTCGAGGGCCACGGCCAGGCGATGGGCAGTGGGGCGTGCCAGTCCGGTCAGCGTCACCAGTTCGGCGAGAGAGGCGGGGCCGGCCTCAAGTGCGGAGAGAACCATTGCGGCCTTGTCGATGACTCCGACGCCGCTACCATTGCTTGTCATAGACACCATTGTGCGTGTCTCAGTGTGCGAGATGCAAGTTCGAAATGCGATACAGGCGAGTAGATTCACACTACGCACTCACTCCAGTGCGTCAATCTGAAGTTCACAGACGCGCCGACCTCGGGGCGTCAGGTCTACATCGGGTACGGGAGATCCCCGTACCGGCGGGAGGAACCATGCCACGCACATTGGCCGAGAAGGTCTGGGCCGATCACGTCGTCTCACGAGGTGAAGACGGTGCGCCGGACCTCATCTACATCGACCTCCACCTCGTCCACGAGGTCACGAGCCCGCAGGCGTTCGACGGACTCCGACTCGCCGAGCGCCCCGTGCGCCGCCCCGACCTCACGATCGCCACCGAGGACCACAACACCCCGACCTGGGACATCGACAAGCCGATCGCCGAACCCACCTCGGCCACGCAGATCGAGACCCTGCGCAAGAACGCGGAGGAATTCGGCATCCGTCTGCACAGCCTCGGCGACGCCGATCAGGGCATCGTCCACGTCGTGGGACCCCAGCTGGGCCTGACCCAGCCGGGCACGACCGTCGTCTGCGGCGACTCGCACACCTCCACCCACGGGGCCTTCGGTGCGCTCGCCTTCGGCATCGGCACCTCCGAGGTCGAACACGTGCTCGCCACTCAGACCCTGAGCATCAAACCGTTCAAGACGATGTCGATCACCGTCGACGGGGACCTGCCGGAAGGATCGAGCGCGAAGGACATCATCCTCGCCATCATCGCGAAGATCGGCACGGGAGGCGGTCAGGGCTACGTGCTCGAATACCGCGGCCAGGCGATCCGTCAGCTGTCCATGGAGGCACGCATGACGATCTGCAATATGTCGATCGAAGCCGGGGCGCGCGCCGGAATGGTCGCCCCCGATGAGACGACCTTCGAGTACGTCAAGGGCCGCCCGCACGCCCCGGAGGGTGAGGACTGGGACGCCGCGGTCGAGTACTGGAAGACCCTGTACACCGACGAGGACGCGGAATTCGACGCCGAGGTCGTCCTCGAGGCCGCGGACATCGAACCGTTCGTCACGTGGGGGACCAATCCCGGTCAGGGTCTGCCCCTGTCGGCCTCGGTGCCCAGCCCCGATGACTTCCCTGATGAGAACGACAAGGCCGCCGCGGCCAACGCCCTGGCCTATATGGGCCTGACCCCGGGCACCCCGCTGCGCGAGATCGAAGTCGACACCGTCTTCCTCGGCTCCTGCACGAACTCCCGGATCGAGGACCTGCGCGCCGCGGCCGAGATCATCCGCGGACGCAAGAAGGCCGAGAACGTCCGCTTCATGGTCGTGCCCGGTTCCGCGAAGGTCCGCCTGCAGGCCGAGGACGAAGGCCTCGACCGGATCTTCAAGGACTTCGGCGGCGAATGGCGCTTCGCCGGCTGCTCGATGTGCCTGGGGATGAACCCCGACCAGCTGGGCGAGGGCGAACGCTGCGCCTCGACCTCGAACCGCAACTTCGAGGGCCGCCAGGGCAAGGGCGGGCGCACCCATCTCGTGTCCCCGCTCGTGGCCGCGGCCACCGCGGTGCGCGGGACGCTGTCCTCACCGGCCGATGTCGCCGACCTGCCGCGGGACGCCGAACCCGTCGAATGGGCCGACGACCCCCTCTCACTGACCCTGACGCCGGTCTCGGCCAACGACTGAAGAAGGAGCACGAGCCATGGAAGCTTTCAGCAATCACACCGGCATCGGCGTTCCTCTGCGCCGATCGAACATCGACACCGACCAGATCATCCCCGCGAAGTTCCTCAAGCGGGTCACCCGCACCGGGTTCGAAGACGCCCTGTTCTACCGGTGGCGGTCCAATGACGACTTCGTGCTCAACGACCCGGACTACGCGGCCGGCTCCGTGCTCGTGGCCGGACCCGACTTCGGCACCGGGTCCTCCCGCGAACATGCCGTCTGGGCGCTCAAGGACTACGGCTTCCGGGTCGTTCTGTCCTCGCGCTTCGGCGACATCTTCCGCGGCAACTCCGGCAAGGAGGGGCTGCTGGCCGCCCAGCTGGAACAGGACGACATCGAGCTGATCTGGAAGATCCTCGAGAACCATCCGGGCACGTCGATCACCGTCGACCTGAACGAGAAGACCGTGACCTGCGATTCGGTCACCGTGTCCTTCCAGATCGACGACTACACGCGCTGGCGCCTGCTCGAAGGCCACGACGACATCAGCCTCACCCTGGCCAAGGAGGATGACATCGTCGCCTACGAGTCCTCCCGCTTCGCGTTCAAACCGAAGACCCTGCCGGCGAAGGTCTGACACCCCCGCCGAGGCGGGGCCGCACCCGCGCGCGGTGCGTTCCCCGCTCACTGCGGGCCGCCCCGGCGAATCGATGGCAGACCGTCGTCTGCGATAGTCTAGGACGGTGCTTCGACGACAGTTCGGGCACCGTCTCCGGGTGTCGGCATTCGGATTCGCAGGTCGGAATCAGGGAGGAACATGCTCGAAGTACGTGGGGGCAATCCGCTGGACGGCACCGTCCGAGTCCGCGGCGCCAAGAATCTGGTGCCCAAGGCGATGGTCGCCTCCCTGCTGGGAGAGACCCCATCCGTGCTCCGCGGCGTGCCCAAGATCCGCGACGTCGAGATCGTCACCGGACTGCTCGAACTCCACGGCGTGCGCGTCAGCTCCGCCCCCGACGGCGACCAGCCCGATGGTGAGCTCCACCTCGATCCCGCCGATGTGGCACAGGGCTCCATCGTCGATATCGACGCCCACGCCGGCTCCTCCCGGATCCCGATCCTCTTCTGCGGGCCGCTGCTGCACAGTCTCGGGCAGGCCTTCATCCCCGACCTCGGCGGCTGCCACATCGGGGACCGACCCATCAACTTCCACCTCGACGTCCTCCGCCAGTTCGGCGCCGAGGTCGTCAAGACCCCCGGCGGCATCATGCTCAAGGCCGGAAGCCGGCTGCAGGGCACGAAGGTCGAACTGCCCTACCCCTCGGTCGGCGCCACCGAACAGGTGCTGCTGACGGCGGTTCGGGCCGAAGGCGTGACCGAACTGCGGGGTGCCGCGATCGAACCCGAGATCATGGATCTCATCGCGCTGCTGCAGAAGATGGGCGCGATCATCACCGTCGACACCGACCGAGTCGTCCGCATCGAAGGCGTCGAAACCCTGCGCGGATTCATCCACCGCGCCCTGCCCGACCGCAATGAGACCGCTTCCTGGGCCTCGGCGGCGCTGGCCACCGGAGGAGACATCTTCGTCGCCGGGGCCAGCCAGCCCGAACTCATCACCTTCCTCAACATCTTCCGCAAGATCGGCGGCGAGTTCGACGTCCAGGAGTCCGGCATCCGCTTCCGCCACCCCGGGGGCAGACTCCGGTCCTTCGCGCTCGAGACCGACGTCCACCCGGGCTTCATGACCGACTGGCAGCAGCCCCTGGTGGTGGCGATGACCCAGGCCGAGGGACTGTCGATCATCCACGAGACCGTGTACGAGAACCGCTTCGGCTTCACCGACGCGCTGCGCTCGATGGGAGCGAAGATCCAGCTCTACCGCGAATGCCTCGGTGGCACCCCGTGCCGCTTCGGCCGCCGCAACTACCTGCACTCGGCCGTGATCGCCGGACCCACCGCACTCAAGGGCACCCGCATCGACGTGCCGGACCTGCGCGGCGGCTTCAGCCACCTCATCGCCGCCTTGGCCGCCCAGGGCACGAGCGAGGTCCACGGCATCGAACTGATCAACCGCGGCTATGAGAACTTCCTCGACAAACTCTCCGGCCTCGGCGCCGAGGTGTCCGCATGAGCGCGGTCACCGAACCGAACTCGAGCGACCGGGAACTCGTCGCCTTCGACCCCGCCTCGGTACGCTCGCAGAACCGGGCGGGCACGGTCGCTGCCGTCGCGGCCTACGGGCTCATGCGCACGACCACCCGGATGAGCGTGCACGGGGTCGAGCATCTGCCCCCGAAGGGCACGGGCATCATCGTCGCGGCTTACCACGCGAACCACCTCGACCCGATCCTCGTGGGGCTGGCACTCAAGCGCAACGGCCGGATGCCGCATTTCCTCGCGAAGTCCTCGCTCTTCTCCGGGGTCCTCGGCATCATCCTCAAACGCATCGGACAGATCCCGGTGCTGCGCGCCTCGGCGCAGGCCGGAGACTCCCTGGCCTATGCGAAACAGGCCCTGGCCAAGGGACAGACCGTCGTCATCTATCCCGAGGGCACGCTGACGAAGGACCCGCAGATGTGGCCACAGCACTTCAAGACCGGCACCGCCAGGCTGGCCCTGGAGACCGGAGCCCCGATCATCCCCGCCGCCCACTGGGGGCTGAACACGATCTTTCCTCGCGGAAGCAAGCGCCTGCGCTTCCGTCCCTTCAGCCACAACTCGACCGTGGTCTTCGGGCCACCGCTGGACTATTCGGATCTGTGGGCCCGTCGGGACGACAAGTCGACCATGGGGCAGCTGTCCAAACGGCTGAAGAAGACGATCGCCCGGATGGTCTCCGAACTGTCCGGGCGTGAGCTGCCGGAGCGTTTCGAAGAGAAGGAGACTGGCGAATGAGTCAGCCCAGGATTGCCGTCCTCGGTGCGGGTTCGTGGGGCACGACCTATGCCGCGGTCATCGCCGACGCCGGATTCCCCGTCACCCTCTGGGCCCGGCGGTCCGAGGTCGCCGCGGAGATCAACGCCTCCCACACCAATGAGCGCTACCTCGGCGATCGGGTCCTGCCCGAGGGCCTGAGCGCCACCGATGACGACATCGACGCGATCACCGACGCCGAGGTCATCGTCCTGGCCGTGCCCGCGCAGACCCTGCGTGAGAACCTCTCGCGGTGGAAGCCGCATCTGGCGCCCGGGGTCCGGCTCGTGAGCCTGATGAAGGGCATCGAGGTCGAGACCGGCAAGCGCATGTCCGAGGTCATCGCCGAGGTCGCTGAGGTCGATCCGAAACAGATCGCCGTCGTCTCCGGCCCGAACCTCGCCCGGGAGATCGCCGACCGCCAGCCCACCGCCACCGTGGTCGCCTCCTCCGACATCGCCACCGCCGAGGCGGTCGCCGAGATCTGCGCGAACGCCTACTTCCGTCCGTACACGAACACCGACGTCGTCGGCGTCGAGATCGGCGGGGCGATCAAGAACATCATCGCCCTGTCCGTGGGCATCGCCGACGGACAGCGGCTCGGCGACAACTCGAAGGCCTCGATCATCACCCGCGGATTGGCCGAGACCTCCCGCCTGGCCGCGGCCATGGGCGCCGAGGCGCACACCCTGTCCGGGCTCGCCGGGCTCGGCGACCTCGTCGCCACCTGCGCCTCACCGCTGTCGCGCAATCGCACCTTCGGCCGCCACCTCGGCGAGGGGATGAGCCTCGAGGACGTCATCGAACACACCTCGCAGACGGCCGAGGGCGTGAAGTCCGCCCCGGCCGTGCTCGCGCTGGGCCGCAGATACGATGTCGACCTGCCGATCACCGAGGCCGTGTGCGCGGTCCTGTCCGATCGGCTCAGGGTTGACGAACTCGCGGCTTTGCTGTTGTCTCGGAAGCGTAAGCACGAAGGGCCCCCGGTTTAAGGAGCACATATGAGCGCCAACTCACCGTTCTTCAATCTTCCCGAACTCCCCACCTTCACCCTGACCAGCACCGACATCTCCGACGGGCAGGTGCTCAGCGGGCCGCAGCTCTCGGGCGCGATGGGCATCGACGGCGGTGAGGACAAGTCACCGCAGCTGAGCTGGTCGGGCTTCCCCGACGATACCAAGGCCTTCGCCGTGACCTGCTACGACCCCGACGCCCCGACCGGATCGGGCTTCTGGCACTGGGTCGTGACCGACCTCGATGCGGCCACGACGAGCCTTGAGACCAATGCCGGGGACCCGTCCGCCGATCTGCTGCCGTCGGGAGCCGTGACCCTGCGCAACGACGCCGGCGAACCCCGTTTCGTCGGTGCCGCCCCACCGGCCGGTCACGGACCCCACCGCTACTTCTTCATCGTCACCGCCCTGGCCGAACCCCTGGGCCTCGACGAATCAGCCTCACCCGCCTTCGCCGGATTCAACATGTTCTTCAAGGGCATCGGACGGGCGTGGCTGGAGTGCACCTACGAGGTCAAGTGAGCTAGAGTTCTTCAGTCCGCGCACTCGCCCGTCGGTGCGCACCCCGTGTCCGGTCCCAGTTCGCGGGAGCATCACACAGCAAGGAAACTCATGGCAGACAACGATCACCGGCCCCTCGTCGCAGTCCTATTCGGCGGCCGATCGAGCGAGCATTCCGTCAGCTGCGTCACCGCGGCCGGTCTGATCGGAGCCATCGATGCCAACGCTTACGACGTTTTGCCGATCGGCATCACGAAGACCGGCGTGTGGCGGATCGTCGAGGACTGGGCGAGCATGCGGTTCGACCCGCAGGACATGCCCGAGGTCACCGACAACGGCACCGAGGTGATCCCGACCCTCTCGGCCGACGGGGCACCGCTTCTGCACCGGGACGCCGAGGGCAACTTCACCTCGCTCGGCGCCGTCGACGTCTACTTCCCGCTCCTGCACGGGCGCTTCGGCGAGGACGGGACCGTGCAGGGACTGTTCGAACTCAGCGACACCGCCTTCGTCGGCTCCGGCGTGTTCTCCTCGGCCGCGAGCATGGACAAGCACTATACGAAGTCGCTCATGGCCCAGGCCGGCATCCCCACCTGCCCCTGGGAGCTGGTGACCGAGACGATGTGGGGCACGGATCGTGCCGGGGTCGAAGCCCGCGTGGCCGAACTCGGCCTGCCCGTGTTCGTCAAACCCGCCCGCGCCGGCTCCTCGATGGGCGTGAGTCGGGTCGCCGAGGCCGGTGGCCTCGAGGCGGCCCTGCAGAAGGCCTTCGCCCACGACTCCAAGGTCATCGTCGAGCCGCAGGTCATCGGCCGCGAGGTCGAGTGCGCCGTGCTCGGTTCGCTGCACGATATGCGCCTGCGCACCTCGTCTCCGGGCGAGATCAGCGTGAGCGGGGATCACGCGTTCTATGACTTCGACGCGAAGTACCTCGACCTCGCCGACGCCGAGGTGACCTGCCCGGCCGCGCTCGACGAGGCCACGACGGCGCGCGTTCAGGAACTGGCCGCCTCGGTGTTCCGCCTCTTCGACTGCACCGGTCTGGCCCGTGTCGACACCTTCGTCACCGACACCGGCGAGGTGCTCATCAACGAACTCAACACTCTGCCCGGGTTCACCCCCACCTCGGCGTATCCGTACATGTGGGCCAAGTCCGGGCTCGAGTACTCCGAACTCATCGGCGAGCTCATCTCCATCGCCCTGGTCGATCACGCTCGCGCGAACTGAGACCGGCCCGGGCGGGACAGATCAGCCCTCGGCGTCCTCGGCGCCGACGCATTCGGCCTCGGGTTCGATCTTGGCCAGTGCCGGAGAGATCGCGGCCAGCACGTCATTGCCGGACTCGGCCCTGCGGTCGACGAGCACCTCGACGGCGGGCGTGCGCCCGTAGCTGGTGAACGCCCAGGTCGAATCATCGTCATCGGCCGGTCTCGAGATCCAATCGACCCCGGACACACTCACACACCGATCGGTCGTGGGCCCGGGCGGAGTGACGCCGCAGCGCAGCACCGCGATGCTCGGATCGCCCCACGCCTTCGTGCCCTGCGACGACGTCCGGCGGGCCTGCTCACCGGCGATCTCATCGGGCAGAGTGAGCATGATGTCCGCGCACTCCGGGTTCGCCGCATCCTGGGCTGGTTCGACGATCACGGTGCGGGCGCAGCCGGCCAGACTCACCCCTGCCAGCACGGCGGCAATGGCGACCACAGGCAGAGCGCGTTGGCGCGGGCGCGCACGGCGGCGCGTCGAGGCACGGCGAGATCTCATACGACTACCGTAACGCCCGATAACCTTGAGCTATGACCCGACTGTCCGAACTTGGCGAATCACACGTCCTTGACCGCATCCTGGCCCATCATCGCGACGCCGCTCACGTGATCGTCGGCCCCGGCGACGATGCGGCCGTGACAGCGCCGGCCGGCAGGCTCGTGTCCACGGCGGACATGCTCGTCGAGAACGAGGACTTCACCCGCGACTGGGTGGACTGGTCGCTGCTGGGTCGCAAGGCCGCGGCGCAGAACCTCGCCGACCTCTGCGCCATGGGGGCGAAGCCGCACGGTCTGCTGGTGTCGCTGGCCCTGCCCGATGACACCCGTATCGCCGACCTCGAGGCCCTGTTCACGGGAATCCTCGCCGAGGCGGGGCGGGCCGGGGCCGAACTCGGCTGCCAGGTGCCGATCATCGGCGGTGACCTCTCATCCTCGGGCCTCGTCGTCGTCGCGATCACCGCGCTGGGCACCGTGGAAGAGGGGACCGGTGAGGCAGGCGCCCTCGGTGCGGGACCGGCGATCCTGCGCTCGGGGGCCCGGACCGGTGACGGTCTGTATCTGGCCGGGACCGTGGGACGGGCCGCTGCCGGGCTCGAGCTGCTCTTCGCCGGGCTGCGACCGGAGACCGCCGCCCCCGAGCTCGCTGCACTCATCGAGACCCAACTGGCCCCACGGCCCGACTATGCGGCGATGCTCAGGCTGACGGCCGCCTCGGCGATGATCGACGTCTCCGACGGCCTGAGCACGGACCTCGGCCGGATCGCCGCCGCCTCGGGGGTGGGCATTGACCTCGACCGCGCAGGCCTGCAGGAGCTCATCGACCCGCTGCTGCCCGCGGCCAGGCACCTGGCCCGGTCTGCAGCCGCCGGCGGTGGAGGTGCGGCAGTCGGCAGCGGGAGCGCGGCAGCGACCGGCGAGGCTGCCCGGACCCCGGAGGAGGTCGCGCTGGGCTGGGTCCTCGACGGGGGAGAGGACCACGGCTTCGTCGCCGCTGCGGCCGACTCGGCCGAGCCTGGAGTAGGCTGGCGGAGGATCGGTGAGGTCCGCACCGGTCACGACGTCAGCCTCGACGGCACACCCGTGCCGACGAGCGGTTTCAGCCATTTCGGGAAGTGACATGAGCAACGCCATCAGCCTCAACGGTCGTCTGGCCGCCCGCTGGGCTCGCCGAGCGGTCGACCGGCTGCGCCGAGAGCGGACCGAGATCGACGAACTCAATGTCTTCCCCGTGCCCGACGGCGACACCGGCACGAACATGTACCACACTCTGCGGTCGGCCTATCTGGCCGTCGAGCAGCTCACCGGTCCCGTCACCCTGCCGCAGGTCGTCGGGGCGCTGGCCGACGGAGCCGGTCGAGGGGCCCGCGGCAACTCCGGGCTCATCCTCGCCGTGGCCCTCCAAGGAGTCGCCGACGCCCTGGCCGGGGTCACCGTGGCCACCGCCGATGCCATGGCCACCGCCCTCGAGACCGCCTCGGACCGGGCCCGGGCCGCCGTTGCCCGCCCCGTCGACGGGACCATGCTCACGGTCCTCTACGCCATGGCCGGCGAGGCCCGGGAACGCGCCGAAGCCGGAGCGGACCTGCTCGAGGTCATCGCCGCCGTGCGCGAACGATCGCGGTCGGCCCTGCGCGAGACCACCGGTCAGCTCACCGCGCTGCGCGAGGCCGAGGTCGTCGACGCCGGATCGACCGGGATCGTCGAACTCTTCGACCTCCTCTACGTCACCGTCACCGGCCGCACCCCGCAGGAGTCGATGCTCACCGAGGTCTCCCGCGCCCCGAAGATCATCCACGAAGCCCGGGCCGAGGAGCTCGAGATCGTCGCCATACTGTCGGCCGCCGCCCCGGACGGACTCGCCGCCGAACTCGACCGGCTGGGCGGGAGATCGATCGTGATCAACGATCGCAAGGTCCACGTCCACGTCGACGACGAAACGGCCGCCGCCGTCGTTCTCGACAACCTCGGCGCGTTGGGGATCGTGCGCCTGGACGTGGAGGATCTGCGCCTGCACGAGGACGAGGGGGAGACGAAGCTCATCGCCGTCGTCCAGGGCACGGGACTGCTCATGCACTCCGCCCTCAACGGGGCCACCGCGCTCGCCCCGGGAGGTGAGGACCTCGTGGCCACTGTCGGCGAGATCATCGCGGCCGAGGACCGCGAGGTCATCATCGTGCCCAGCTCCACCTCGGCGCTGCGGGCGCTGTTCGGTCTGCGGGCGGTCACCGGCGGGGAACCGGCCGAGTCCGGCAGGGCGCAGGTCGTGCGCTCGCGCAATGTCGCGACTCTGCTGTCGGCGCTGGCCGTCTACGATCCCTTCGCCCCGGCGACGGAGATCTTCGCGGACATGAGCGAAGCCGCCGCCGGCACCCGGGTGGGCACCATCCTCTCGGCCGAGCAGCTCGCCACGGACCCGCCCACCGGGGTCCTGCCGATCGTCGAGGAGGGCATGGACAGTGCCGTGGCCGCCGCGGCGGCAGCGCATCCGGCCCAGTTCTACCGCGTGTACATCGAAGGCAAACCGAAGACCCAGAGCACGGAGCTGACCACCCTGGTCGAGAAGCTCGCCGACCGACTGCTCGGCGCCGGGGGAGAGCTGCTGACCGTCGTCCACGGACCCGACTGCGCCCCCGAGGTCCTCGACCGGCTGCAGGAGTGGATCGCGAAGTCCCACGACAGCGTCCACTTCCAGGACTTCGACTCCAGGGACCCCGGCGTGCTCGTCATCATGGGGGTCGAATGACGACCCGGCTCGAAGACAATTTCAGCAAGAAGGACCGCAACGCCCTGGCCAAGCGCGGAGTGCACTCGGTGGCCGACCTGTTCCGGTTCTTCCCCCGCCGCTACCTCGTGCCCGGGGAAAGCACTCGGCTCGGAGAGCTGCCGCTGGGGGAGACGGCGATCATCCAGGCCGAGGTGATCAAGGTGGGCACCCGGCGGATGAAGCAGCGGAAGGGGACCATCACCGAGGTCATCGTCCACGACGGCCAGCAGTCGATGAAGATCGCGTTCTTCAACCAGCACTGGCTCGACGGGCTGCTCACTCCCGGACTGACCGTCGTCTTCGGCGGGAAGGTCGAGTCCTACCGCGGGCAGCTGACCCTGAGCTCACCGGTGTGGCTCAACCGCACCGAGGACGACCACGAGTGGACGCCCGACGACCTCAACTCCCCGTTCCCGATCTACCCGGTGGTCAAGGGCATCGCCCAGTCCCGACTGTGGAATGCGATCAAGACCCTGCTGCGGGTGGCCGGATCCGAACAGTTCGACGACCCGCTGCCGAAGGGCATGCGTGAGCAGTTCGGGCTGCCGGATCTGCGGACCGCATTCGAGGACATGCACAGACCGCGCCGGATCGAGGACGTCGAACGGGCCCGACTGCGGTGGAAGTGGGAGGAGGCGCTGGCGCTGCAGACCGAGTTCGCCTCACGCAAGGCCACCTACTCCCAGCTGCAGGCGCCTACGCTGCTGGAAGTGGGACCGAAGAGCCGCCGCTTCGATCAGTCCCTGCCGTTTGAGCTCACCGCCTCCCAGACTGCGGTCGGCGAGGAGATCGCCGCGGATCTGGCCGGTTCCGCGCCCATGCACCGCCTCCTCCACGGAGACGTCGGCTCGGGCAAGACCGTCGTCGCCCTGCGGGCCATGCTCACGGCCGTCGACTCGGGCGCCCAGGCCGCGATGCTCGCCCCCACCGAAGTGCTCGCGACTCAGCACTTCCACTCCATCGAGCGCCTCCTCGGCGAGCAGATGGCGCTGTCTCCGCTGCTGGCCGGTGACGACCAGGTGACGGTGGCGCTGATGACCGGGTCGATGCCGGCCCGGGAGCGCCGCGAGCTCGCTCTAGACCTGGCCACCGGCAACATCGACATCGTCGTCGGCACGCACGCGCTGCTGTCGGAGTCGACGATGTTCGAGAACCTCGGCCTCATCGTCGTCGACGAACAGCACCGCTTCGGAGTCGAGCAGCGGGAGGCGATGCGGGCCAAGGGCGGGATGAACACTCCGCACACGCTCGTGATGTCGGCGACGCCGATTCCGCGCACGGTGGCGATGACGGTCTTCGCCGATCTCGACGTGTCAACCCTGACCGAGATGCCCGCAGGGTCGAAGAACATCGCCACCCACGTCGTGCCGATCGTCGACCAGCCCACCTGGTACGCCCGGGTGCGGCAGCTGATGGACCAGACCGCCGAGGCGGGGCGCGGGGTCTTCGTCGTCTTCCCCCGGATCGAACCGATGGACGTCGAGGATCCCGAATCCGGTTCCGTGATCGGCCAGAAGCAGGGCATCGAGGAGATCAGTCAGAAGCTGCGCGAGTCCCCGGAGCTGTCCGAGCGCAGATTCGGGCTGCTGCACGGGCGGATGTCGACGGCGGAGAAGGACAGGGTGCTCGCGGATTTCGTGTCCGGGCAGATCGAGATCCTCGTCTCGACGACCGTCATCGAGGTCGGCGTCGATGTGCCCCGGGCGACGATGATGGTCATCGTCGAAGCCGAGAACTTCGGCGTCGCCCAACTCCACCAGCTGCGCGGGCGAGTCGGCCGCGACGGCAGCCCGGCCACCTGCTTCCTGCTCACCGAGCTGAGCGAGTCCAATGACAGCTATGGCCGGCTGCAGGCCGTGGCCGCCACGCTCGACGGGTTCGAACTGGCCGAATACGACCTCGACTCCCGAGGCGAGGGCGATGTGCTCAGCGCCTCGCAGTGGGGCGGGTCCTCGCTGCGGCACCTGTCGATCCTGCGCGATTCGCACATCGTGGCCGAGGCGAAGAAGATCGCCGAGCACATCGTCGCGGTCGACCCCGAACTCGAAGCCGTGCCCGCCCTGCGCGCCTTCATCCGACGCGTCCTGCCCGCAGACGACGCCCACTTCATCGAAGCCGGCTGAGGAGGCACTCATGAGAATCATCGCCGGAGCCCACAAGGGCGCGAGGCTGAACTCCCCGTCCGGGGCGAACACCCGACCGACGGCCGACCGGGTCAAGGAGTCCCTGTTCTCCATGCTCGACGGCTACGGGGTCCTGCCGGCCGCGAACGTCCTCGACCTCTTCGCCGGATCCGGGGGACTCGGCTTCGAAGCCATGTCGCGGGGAGCCGCGCAGGTCGACTTCGTCGATTCCTCACTGTCCTCGATCCGCTCCCTGCGGGCCAATGCGGACAAGCTCGGGCTCGACCACTCGGCCGACGTCCACGCCAGTGACGTGCTCCAGTACCTGTCCGGCCTGCCGGAACCGGAGGACCCCGAGGCGCGGACCTTCGACATCGTGTTCATGGACCCGCCCTATCCGCTCGGCGAGGATGCGGTCACGCAGATCCTGAGCAGACTGGCCGGCCATCTCGACATGGAATCGATCGTCATCGTCGAACGCGCCGCGCGCTCGCCCGAGCCGACGATGCCCGCAGGCCTCGAGATCTTCCGGGCGAAGACCTTCGGCGAGACCGCGATCCACTTCATCCAGCTCGCGGGCGAGTCCGAGAGCCGATGACCTCCTCGCGCAAGTCGCCTGCGCCCCGCCCGGCGGGGCGGTCCGGCAGAGCCGGGCATCGCTGTGTCTGGATCTTCGCGGTCCTCGGCGTGGGTCTGCTGGTGGCCTGGCTCATCCTTCGAGGCGTGAGCGACCGGCAGGATGCGGACGGTGCGGGACGGGACGGCTCCGGCGAAAGCCGCTCGGATCTCTTCTGGGCGGAGCCGACGGACATCATCTTCTGGGTGGCGATGGTGATCCTCGCCGTCGTGGCTATCGCAAGGATTCTGCGACTCATCCGCCGACTCCGCCGGTAGAAGGCCCGCGTCCCGCCCCGGCGGCCACGTCCTGCCCCGGCGGCCACGTCCTGCCCCGGCGGCCGCGTCCTGCCCCGAGTGTGCTGCGAAACCGCAGAGAGGCGTTCAGAGCACGCTGGAGAGGAACGAACGGGTGCGCTCGTGGGACGGGTTGTTGAAGATCTGATCCGGCGGACCCTCCTCGAGGACCTGCCCGCCGTCGAACATCATCACCCGGTGGGAGACATCACGGGCGAACTGCATCTCGTGGGTGACCAGCAGCATCGTGATGTCCGTGGTCTCCGCGATGTCGCGCAGCACGGCGAGGACGTCTCCGACGAGCTCCGGGTCGAGTGCCGAGGTGACCTCGTCGAGGAGGAGGATCTCCGGGCTCATCGCCAACGCGCGGGCGATGGCCACACGCTGCTGCTGACCGCCGGAGAGCCGGGTCGGATGCTCATCGGCTTTCTCTGCCAGCCCGACCCTCTCGAGCAGCTCCTTGGCCTCCTTGCTCGCCTCGGCCTTGGACTTGCCGAGCACGTGGACGGGGGCTTCGATGATGTTCTCGAGCACCGTCATGTTCGGGAACAGGTTGAACTGCTGGAAGACCATGCCGATGCGCGTGGTGATCTCACGAGTGCGCTTCTTCGGCAGCTCGACCCGTTTGCCGTCGCGCTGTTCGAAGGTCAGCGGCTGGCCGTCGACGAAGATATAGCCGTTGGTGAGCTCCTCGAGCGTCATCACCAGGCGCAGGATCGTCGTCTTGCCCGAACCGCTGGGCCCGATGAGGGTGACGCGCTCTCCCGGAGCGACCGTGAAGTTGAGATTCTTGAGCACCGTGTTCTTGCCGAAGCTCTTCTCGACATCCTTGAACTCGATGGCCGGATTCGACGATGCCGACGCGGCCGAGGCGTCTGCGGCCGACGGTGTGTTCTCAGTAGGAGGCAAGGCGCTTCTCCAATCGTTGGATGAGCAGGGATGTCGGATAGCTGGCGGCGAGGAAGACGATGCCGGCCAGGGTGAATGCTTCCGTGTAGGCGAACTTCGCGGCGCCGAACTGCTGGGCGGACGTGACGAGTTCGACCACGGAGATCGCGAAGAGGAACGGCGTGTCCTTGAACATGGCCACCGCGTAGTTGCCCAGAGACGGAACCGTCGCACGCAGGGCCTGCGGCAGCACCACTGCGGTGAACTTGCGCACCGGCGGCAGGGACAGGGCAGTGGCGGCCTCATGCTGCCCGGGCGGCACCGCATCGATGCCTGCTCGGTAGCTTTCGGACATGTAGGTCGAATAGTGGATGCCGATGACGATGAAGCCGACGACGAGCGCCGGGATGTTCACGAGTCCGGGGATGCCGGCGAAGATGAAGTAGACGAACATCAGCTGCATGATCAGCGGCGTGTTGCGCACGAAGGCGACCAGCAGCCGGATGAGCCAATTGATCCAGCGCGGCAGTCCGCGGATGGCCACGGCGATGAAGAGCCCGAGGACCACGGCGATGAGGGTGCCGACGCCGGTGGCGATGAGCGTGTTGACGAAACCGCGGAGCAGGATGGGCAGAGCCTCAGCGGCGAATTCCCAATTCCACATCAGAGTCCACCTCCCTGGCCGGGGAAGGGGTTCCTGGCCCGGTCGGCGCCCTCGCCGGCGGCAGAGTGCGAGGCGAGACGGTCCTTGCGGAGGGCATCCTCACGCGCGGCACGGCGAGCCTGTCGTCGGTCGGTTCTGGAGTTCGGGCGCCTGCGTCCCAGACGTGCGGTGGCCCTGCGTTCGAGGAAATTCATGAACTCCTGGAGCAGCCAGGCGATGACGAAGTAGATGATGAGTCCGATGGTGAAGGAGAAATACGTGTCATTCGTCGACTGGCGCAGCTGGTCGATCTTCTCGGTGAGGTCTTGGAGAGTGATGAACGAGACCACGGCAGAGCCCTTGAGCAGCTGGATGAGCAGCGTCGCGAGCGAGGGGATCATCAGGGCCCAGGCCTGCGGGAAGATGACTCGGACCATGCGTCTGGTGGGGGAGAGGCTGAGCGCGATCGCACCTTCCCACTGGCCCTTGTCGACGGTGATGATCGACGACCGGACGACCTCGGCGGAATAGGCGCCATAGTTGAGCGCCAAGGCGCCGATGCCGCAGACCATCGGATCGAGATCGACTCCGAGGAGCGGGAAGACGTAGAAGAGCCAGAACAGCTGGACCAGCAGCGAAGTGCCGCGGAAGAACTCGACGATGATCCTGGCCGGAACCCGCAGCCAGGCGTGGGACGACGTCATCGTCAGGCCGAGGACGAGCGCGATGACGATGGCGCCGATGCTGCCGAGGACGGTGAGGATGATCGTTGTCTGAACTCCCTCCCACAGCTGTGGGAGGAAGTTCAGCAACGTCTGGATGTTATCGGTCATGGTGCGTGCGTCGACTCAGGAGTCAGCGGTGGGCAGCTCGCCCTTGCACAGCTGATCAGTGGTGATCTCGCCGTCGGGGCGCTCTTCCTTCGTGAACCCGTAGTCGCCGACGATGTCGAGGTAGGTGTCCTCGTCGGAGACGATCTTCTCCAGCTCCTCGTTCCAGGCATCGCGGATCTCGTCATCTTCGGTGCGGAAGACGGTGGCGCCGGCACCGATCTGCGGGACGCCGTCGATCTCCTGGACGAAGGACTCGGAGACCTCGACATCGGCGTCCGCGTTGTTCTTCGCCATCCAGTTGAGCGAGATGCCGGTCAGCGCGAAGACATCGGCGCGACCGGTGGTCACTGCGTCCATGCCGTCCTGCGGAGTGCCGACCTGCTGGGAGTCGATGCCGAGGTCCTCGGCGTAGTCTGACTCGATGGCGCCGGTCATGGTGGCGAGCTTGGCGCCCTCCTCCTTGACGTCGTCGAGGTTCTTCATCCCGTTCTGCTCGCCCTTCTTCGTCATCAGGGCGGTGGTGTACATGAACTCGGGATCGCCGAACGCGGCCTGATCGCAGCGTTCCGGCAGGATGGACATTCCTGCGGAGATCGCATCGAAGCGATCAGCGGTGAGTCCCGGGATGAGGGACCCGAACTCGGTGTTCACGCCCTCGACGTCCTCGATGCCGAGCTCCTTGAACACGGCCTTCGCCATCGCCACGGACGCACCCTGGAGCTCTCCGTCCTTCTCGAAGCTGTACGGCGCCTCGCCGGCGAACCCGACGGTGATCTTGCCGTCGTCGATGGCCTTCTGCAGCGTCGACTCGTCCGAGTCGCTTCCACCGCAGGCGCCGAGGGTGAGCGTCAGCGCGAGGATCGATGTCGCGGCGGCCAGTCCTTTGAGTTTCATGTGCTGTTCCTTCCTTGAACGTCGACACATCGTCGTGACGTGCGTCTCCTGGACAGTATTCAATACTGATGTTGTCCGAATGTCACACTGTCTGACAACGTTATATGATCGTAACCGTGACAGATCCGCCAACCTCCGAGCTTCCGGTCCTGCGCAAAGTGGTCCGTTCGTCGACGATCGATCTCATCGCCGACCAGATCCGCAATGCCATCTACAGCGGTTCGCTTGCACCCGGGCAGTCGATCAACGAGGTGCGCACGGCCGAACTCCTCGCTGTGTCCCGGCCGTCGCTGCGTGAGGCCCTGCAGCGGCTGATCAGCGAGGGAGTGATGACACACGCGCCGGGCAGGGGCGTGCATGTACGGCGGATGCGCACAGCCGACATCGATGACATCTACGCCGTGCGCGAGGCGATCGAATCGCAGGCGGTCAGGCTCATCGTCCGGCGCCGGCGCGACACCGCCGATATCTGGCAGGCGCTGAACGAGCTGGAGCGAGCGATCGAGGGCAATGTCGCACGCAGCATCGGCGACGCGGACCTCGCCTTCCACCACTCGCTCGTGGCCTGTTCCGGGTCGAACCGGCTGTTCGACCTGATGAAGGTCTCGATGGTGCACACCCGTCTGCTGTCCCTGTCGGACGAGCGCGGCTACGAGGTCCGATGCGACCTCATCGACAGCCACCGCGAACTCGCCGAGGCGGTGGATTCCGGAGACGAGGCCCGATCGCTCGATCTCCTCGCGCGGATCATGGCCGAGGCCGCTTCCCGACTGCGCAGTCCCGACGAAGGGGTCGAGGCCCAGGTGCTCAAGGGCCGCGACCACGGCGGCGCAGCCGATGACCAGTGGTCCCGGCTGCGGGAAGGCACGCCCTAGGCGCAGCCGGGAAGACGAGTCTGCCCGCATATGAGGTCTCATGCCGATACGATGAGGGCATGAAGGTCGTCTGTCCCGGTTCCTATGACCCGCTCACCATGGGTCATCTCGATATCATCGCCCGCAGTGCGCGTCTGTTCGACGAAGTGGTCGTGGCCGTCGTCCACAACCCCTCGAAGTCCGGTCGCTTCGCCCCCGAGGATCGTGCTGAGCTCATCCGCCTGTCCTTGGACGAGGACGAGCGCACGCGAGGAGCGGAGAACGTGAGCATCGACATCGTCTCCGGCGGGCTCCTCGTCGACTACTGCACCCGCATCGGAGCACCGGCCGTGGTCAAGGGACTGCGCTCGGGCACGGACTTCGCCTACGAGCTGCCGATGGCGCTGATGAACCGCCATCTGTCTGAGCTCGAGACGATCTTCGTCCCCGGCAATCCGGAGTTCGAGCACGTCTCGTCCTCCCTGATCAAGGAAGTCCACGCCGGCGGTGGGGACATCGTGGGCCTCGTGCCCGCAGCGGTGCTCGAAGCGCTCCACGGTCAGGGTGCCGGCTCCGGCGCCGGTGACTGAGGGATGAGCGCAGCCGCTTCTGCCAACCGGGCCTGGTTCCCAGGCCTCGTCTTCCACACCGTCATCGCCCAGGCGACCTACAACGGTGTGCGGGTGCTCATCTCCTATCGCACCCTCGAACTCGGCGGTTCGGGATTCGTCCTCGGACTGATGACCGCCTGCTATTCGCTCGTCCCGCTCTTCCTCGCCCTCTTCATCGGCCGCCTCGTCGATCGCGGATACGCGACCGCGGTGCTGTGGGTCGGCACCGCCTTGTCGATCCTGCCCGTCGCACTCGCCGCGGTCTCGCCGAACCTCGTGGTCCTGCTCATCGCCACGATGAGCCTCGGGCTCGGTCAGATGCTGGCGACCGTGGCCTCCCAGGCGCTCATCCCGCAGAGCTTCCCGGCCTCGAAGATGACCGCGAAGTTCGGTCACCTCACCCTCGGCGTGTCCATCGGGCAGACGATCGGCCTGCCCCTGGCCGGCATGGTCGCCGATGCCACCTCGGGGGATGCGGCGATCACGAACGCTCTGTGGTTCATGACCGCGATCTCCGCGCTGACCCTCGTCGCCGCCGTGGTCGTCATGTTCCGCGGCCGGACCCCGCACGTCTCCCGCGCCGAGGCGGCCGAAGGCGCCCAGACCCCGTGGACGCTGCTGTCGCTGCGGGGAATGAAGCCCGCGATCTTCTCGTCGATGGCGACCCTGGCCGCCGTGGACCTGATGACCGCGTATCTGCCGCTGATCGGTCAGCAGAACGGTCTGTCGGTGACCACGGTGACCTGGCTTCTGACGATGCGGACGCTGGCCTCGGTGATCTCGCGGCTGTTCATCGGCCGCCTCACATCCAGGTGGCGGAATCTGTCCCTGCTGTGGACCGCCTCGGCGCTGGCGGGTGTGAGCGTCATGCTGATCCCGGTCCTGTCCCAGCCGTGGATGCTCGGAGTGCTCCTGACGGTCGCGGGATTCTGCTTCGGCCTGACGCAGCCGCTGACGATGTCGTGGGTCTCGACGCTGGCCGACCCGGCGAATCGGGCCGCGGTGCTGTCCATCCGCTTGGCGGGCAACCGGCTCAGCCAGGTCGCGATCCCCTCGGCCGCCTCGGCGCTGACGATCATCGCCGGATCAGGGATCGTGTTCACCATCGCCGGGGCGCTGCTCGTGCTCGCTGGGGGAGTGACCTGGCGCAACGAACACGAACGATGGTGACCGGGAACACCGCGACCGGCGATCGACTGCGATTGGTAATGACCGCCGATGATGATTAGAATGGTGAGTCGCGTGTGAACGCAGGAGCGACATCCTCAAACGCACCGGGAGGGCAGGGTATGAAGCGAAGTGACTTCGTCTTCGATCTCAGATCGATGGGCCTGCTCGGCAATCCGGGTGAGTGGGAACGGGTGAACACCACCTTGTCGGCTCCAGCGGATCTCAAGATCGAAGTGATCGGGGTTGGTCAAGGTTCACCACTGGCGCTCGAGCTGATGTTCGAGAGCGTGTCGGAGGGGATCTACGTGTCGGGCACTGTCTCGGCGACGGCCCGCGGCGAGGACGCGAGGACGCTCGAACCCATCGAGCTGCCTATAGATGTCGACATCCAGGAGATGTACGTCTATGAGCAGGCCGAAGGCGACGAGGACTCCTACGTCATCGACCGGGATCAGCTCGACCTCGAGCCCGCGATCAGAGACGCCGTCGTGATGGCTCTGCCGTTCAGTCCCTCACAGGATGAGAGCGAGGAGTTCAGCTACACCCTGGGGGAGGACCTCGAGGTCGACGATGACGAATCCGAATCGCCGTTCGCATCATTGAAGAATCTGTTGGATGAGAAGAAAGAGAGCTAGACGTGGCTGTTCCGAAGCGTAAACTGTCGCGCAGCAACACCCGCCACCGTCGTTCGCAGTGGAAGGCCAAGGCGCCGGCCCTGGTCAAGACTGTGGAGAACGGTCGCGTTGTGTACTCGCGCCCCCACCAGGCCAAGGTCGTCGAAGACGCCGCCGGCACCCCGCTGTACCTCGAGTACAAGGGCCGCAAGGTCGCTGACGCCTGAGACTGTGGACACTGACACCACATCAGCACTGAAGAAGAGTCTCGGGATCGACATTGATCCCGAGACTTTTCGTCTCGCGCTCACGCATCGTTCCTTCGCCTTCGAGGCCGGTGGGATCCCCACCAATGAGCGCCTCGAGTTCCTCGGCGATTCCGTGCTCGGCCTCGTGGCCACCGAATCGCTGTTCTACGACAACCCGGATCTGCCGGAGGGCCAGCTGGCCAAGATGCGCTCGGCCGTGGTCAACACGCGCGCTCTGGCGTCGATCGCGCGCCGGCACGGCATCGGCGAGCACATCCTGCTCGGCAAGGGCGAAGAGCTGACCGGCGGCCGGAACAAGGACTCGATTCTCGCCGACACCGTCGAAGCCCTCATCGGCGCGACCTTCGTCTCCCTCGGGCGGGAGGCGGCGTTCGCCTTCGTCCACCGCCTCATCGACGGCATGCTCGAGGACGCGGTCAGCCTCGGTGCGGGGATGGACTTCAAGACCACTCTGCAGGAGGCAGCGGCCGACCTCGAGCTCGGTGCCGTCAGCTACGAGATCACTTCCTCGGGTCCCGATCACGCGATGGTCTTCACGGCCACCGCGCTTCTGGGTGAGAACAGCTGGGGTTCGGGTGACGGGTCCTCGAAGAAGGCCGCCGAAGCCGCCGCCGCGGAGGTCGCCGTCAAAGCCATCCGAACCATCTACCCGGACTACCGACGCTGAGAGTGATCCCGTTGTCGGTGTGCAAGCGGCCCGATGCCTGAGCTGCCAGAGGTCGAAAGCGTCCGCCGCGGCGTCCACGAGTGGACGGCGGACACGACAATCACCGGCGCCGAGGTGCTCGACCCCCGAATCCTGGGCACGACTTCGGCCCGACGCGTCGAGCCGTCCGCCGTCGACGGGTTCGTCTCCGCGGTCACCGGCCACCGGATCATCGGTGCCGAACGCCGAGGGAAGTTCATGTGGCTCAGCCTCGGGCAGGGCCCGGAGCATGCGGGTTCAGGGTCGAGTGAACCGAGTTCGGGCGGAGCACGGGCGTCGGGACGTCCGAGCGAGCCCTCGCCCGAACTCAGCCTGCTCATCCATCTGGGGATGAGCGGTCAGCTGCGCGTCCACAGCGCCGACGACCCGGTCCACCGGCACACGCGTGCCATCCTCCGCCTCGAACCGGCCCGCGACGGGTCGCGGAGCCAAGGGGCGGGAGCCCCGGCTCCACGCGGGTCGGAGAGTGAAGGGGCGGGAGTCCCGGCTCCACAGAGGTCGGAGAGTGAAGGGGCGGGAGTCCCGGCTCCACAGAGGTCGGGCAGTGTGGAGGCTGAGAGCGCCGGCCAGAACGCTGACCGGAGCGCCGGACAGAGTGCCGCGAGGGAACTGCGCTTCGTCGATCAGCGGATCTTCGGCCACCTCGGCGTCCAGCCCCTCATCCACGCCCATGACCGGCTCGTTCCGGCGTCGGCGACTCATATCGCGACCGATCCGCTGGAGCCGACGTTCGAAATCGGTCTCACACTCACCGCCCTGGCGCAGAAGCGCACGGCGATCAAATCCGCACTGCTCGACCAGACGCTGATCAGCGGAATCGGCAACATCTATGCCGACGAGGCACTGTTCCGCGCCGGCGTGCACCCCATGGCCATTCCCGCCCGGACGCGGAAGTCGCGGCTGGCGGCAGTGCTCGAATCGGCCGCCTCGGTGATGGGCGATGCCCTGGCCGTGGGCGGGACGAGCTTCGACTCCCTCTATGTCAATGTCAACGGCGAGTCCGGGTACTTCGACCGGGCGCTGCTCGTCTACGGGCGCGGGGGGCAGGAATGCGTCCGCTGCGGGAATGAGATCCAGCGTCTGAGCGTCGGCGGCCGCGGCACCCATTTCTGTCCCGTGTGTCAGAGGCCGCCGCGGTACCGGTAGTCTCGACGATCCCGCTCGCGATCCGCATCGCTCACCGTTCGCAGCACAGCCCACCGTGGCAACGAGGTGGGGTGCAGCTCAGGGTGAGGGATGCTCGGAGGGACCGGCCGGAGGCTCATGAGGAGCGAGTCAAACGGCGGATGAAGATCAGAGTGGCCACGGTGAGCAGGCTCGGCACAGCCAGTCCGAAGACGATGAAGGCCTGCATCGTGCCCAGGCGATCCAGCATCCACTGGAAGTTCATTCCGAAGAACCCCGTCGCAAGGGTCAGCGGCAGGAAGATCGTGGCCACGAGCGTCAGTCGTTCGGACACGACGCTGTCCTGCTCGTTGAGGACATCGCCGAGCATCGCATACAAGCGGGTGGCCATCGAGTGGTTGGCACCGAAAGCGGCCGCCGCTCGTGCCAGCAGCCGCTGGCGGGCCTCTCCCGACGGTTGGCGGGTCCCTCCCAGCGGCTGATCGTCCTCGCTCAGCAGCTGTGCGAGTTCTTCCTCCGCCGACAGCAGATTCCTCTGCGCCGCCTGGGTCTCACCGATCCGGAAGAGCTCCGCACGCAGCCTGCGCATGGTTCGTCGCTGCGGGGACGAAGCATAGCCGATCGCCTGTGCTTCGAGCTCCTGGCATTGGTCATCGATCTCATCGAGGGCCTCCTCGCAGCGGCGTGCCACGATCACCACGAGCCCGACCAGCACCGTCCAAGCGTCGTCCGAATCGACCCCGAGGTCCGCGGCGATGGTCGCCAGCGCTCGGTCGCTGCCGATGACGAGAACGCCTCCATCGCGGGCATGAACCCGCAGGATGTGCTGCGTTCGCGCCTGGTCGAGGACCATCAGGACGAGGCTGACCTGGTCGTCGACGACAGTCACCGACGGTCGGCGCGGCTCGGAACGAGACTCATGGGCCACGAGACCCAGCACCTCCGAAGCCTCCGCAGCAAGCTCCTCATCACCGGTGGCGGCAAGGACGCACAGTCTTCGCTCCTTGTGCTCTCGCAACGCGGTGATGTCATCGACAACGATCATTCGACAAGCCCTCCCGTCCGTGGCGCCCATCAGGCGCAGAGCCGGTGATGACATCTCACATTACCAACGCGAGCCCGCTGCCGACGCTGTTGCGCCGGCTTCCGACCGCGCGGAGTCCGTCGATTACGGCTCTCTGCGCCTTCGAACGGTCAGGGGTCCTCCGGAGCAAGTCCTTCGGTCACAAGCGGTGAATGAGCTGGGGCCCGTCGCGCACGACAGGGCCCCGTACAGCTCCCCCGGCTGGGCTCGAACCAGCGACCCTTCGATTAACAGTCGAATGCTCTGCCAACTGAGCTACGGGGGAAAGCGGCGCAGTCGCCTGCGCACGAGGAGACACTCTACCAAAAGATTCCGGAACTCGCCGACTCGACGGATATGCTGGTTGTCAATATGCATCTCAAGAGCCTGACACTGCGGGGATTCAAGTCCTTTGCCTCGGCGACGACACTCAGATTCGAGCCGGGCATCACCTGCGTCGTGGGACCCAACGGATCGGGCAAGTCCAATGTCGTCGATGCCCTGTCTTGGGTGATGGGCGAGCAGGGGGCGAAGAACCTGCGCGGCGGGAAGATGGACGACGTCATCTTCGCCGGCACATCGAAGAGGCAGGCACTGGGCCGCGCCGAGGTGGCCCTGACCATCGACAACACCGACGGGGCCATCCCCGTCGACTACACCGAGGTCACGATCTCCCGGACCCTGTTCCGCACCGGCGGGTCCGAGTACGCCGTCAACGGGGCACCGGCCAGGCTGCTGGACATCCAGGAGCTGCTCAACGACTCCGGCCTGGGCAAGGAGATGCACGTCATCGTCGGTCAGGGCCGCCTCGACGCGATCCTCCATGCCGATCCGCTCGAGCGCCGCAGCTTCATCGAAGAGGCCGCCGGCGTGCTCAAGCACCGCAGACGCAAGGACAAAGCGGTGCGCAAGCTCACCGGACTGCAGACGAACCTCGACCGCCTCACCGATCTGAGGAGCGAACTCAATCGGCAGCTGGGACCGCTGGGCCGGCAGGCCGAGGCCGCAGCGAAGGCCGCCACCGTCCAGGCCACGCTGCGCGATGCCACCGCCCGACTGCTCGCCGACGACGCTGTGCGGATGCAGTCCTCGCTGGCCTCGACCACGGAGGGCGAAGACCACGGCGACCGGATCGCCGATCTCGATCACCGTCGCACCCGCGCCGAGGCGAGGCTGAACGAGATCGAGACCCGGCTGTCGTCACTCGACGCCGAACTCGACGCCCAGAGGGCCGCCGAATCCCGGACGCAGACGCAGATCGTGCGCGCCCAGGGGCTGGCCCAGCGGGCCGAGGACAAACGCTCCCACCTGCTCTCGGAGGTCACGAGCCTGGGCCGGCGCGAATCCAAGTCCCCCGAGGAGCTGCGGGCCCAGGCCGAACACTTCGAAGACGAACTCACCGAGGCCAACGCGGCCGTGACCGAGACGAGCGAGGCCCTCGAGGCCAGCCAGCAGCGCAAAGAGGAACTGACACGCAGGCTGCGCACCGCCGAGGAGGAGGTCAAGGCCGCCCAGATCGCGATCACCGAGGCGGTGAAGAACCGTTCGGCACTGGTCTCGAAGCAGACGCAGGCCGCCGAGCGGATCACCGACCTCAAGACCCGCATCGAGGACAATCGCACGGAGATCGAGACGATCCAAGCCCGCATCGCCGAACGCAGGGCCGAACTCGAACAGGCGGAGTCCGGGGTCGAGGACGTCGAAGCCGGCGAAACCGAACTCGACTCCGCCTATGAGGAGGCCAAAGAGGTCCAAGAGGGACTCGAAGCCGAACGGACCGCACTGCAGGAGCAGCAGGCGCAGACGGCGACGGAGCTGTCCTCGGCCAAGGCCCGAGCCGAAGCGCTGAAGCTGGGCACCGCGCTCGAAGCCGACCTCGAGGACATCGTCAACGCGGACCTGCCCGGAGTCGGTGCGGCCGTGACCGAACGGCTGAGCGTGACCACCGGATTCGAGATGGCGGTGGCAGCGGCCCTGTCGACCACGGTCTCGGGCGTCATCGTCGACAGCGGTGAGGTCGCCCTCAGCGTCCTCGACCACCTCGGCGAGGACACGAACGTGTCCCTGACGATCCCGAGCGGTGCCTCCGCCCGCCCGAGCGTGCAGGCAGGTGGCGAGGTCGGGGCTCGGGCCGCTGCGGGCAAGGGCGGGAACGCCTCGGACGCGCTGCCGGACCCGGACGCGCTGCCGGACCCGGCGAGCCTGCCGGGTACCGACGCCGAGGCGGGTTCGCTGAGGTGGCTGCGCGAACTCGTCGACAGCGACGTGCCCGAGCTGCAGAGCCTTCTGACCCAGGCCCTGCACGCGGTCGTCTGCGTCCCCGACGCCCGCACCGGCATGGCACTGACGACGGCGCGACCCGAACTCACCGCCGTCACCGTGCACGGAGAGGTGCTCTCGGCCACCCGCGTCAGCCGCGCCCGCACCGCCTCGGGCACACGCCTGGCCTCACAGACCGCGCTCGAGGACACACAGACGCTGATCGCCGAACTCGAGGGTCGGTCCGAGACCATTGCGTCCGCCCTCGACGAACTCGAACCGCGATTGGCCGCGGCGTCGGCGGAGGCGGCCGCGGCGCTGGAGGCCCTGCATTCCTCGGATGCGAAGATCATGGCCGCCGCCGAGGAGGTCTCGCGCATCACCGGCGAGATCGACTCCTCTCGCACCCGGCTGCAGCGGGCCGAGGACAACGCCACGGAGCTCCAGTCGCGGCTGCAGGCGGCCGAACGCGAGGCCGAGTCCGCGCAGGCGGCGCTGGAGGGCGCCGCCGAGGTCAACGAAGTCGTCGACACCTCGGATCGGGACGCACTCAGCGCCGAGGTCTCCCAGTCCTCCGAAGACCTCGTCGAGGCCCGCATCAGCCACAAGTCCGCGACCGACCGGGCACGGTTCCTCACCGACCGGGTCGAGTCCCTGCTGCGGGCGGCGAAGGCCGAGGAGGCGGCCCGCGAGCAGACCCAGCGGGCGATCGCGCGGAAGAAGCGCGCGGCCGACTCGGCGCGCCTCATCGCCGACACGGCCGGCGAAGCCGTCGCGCTCGCCCAGTCCACGGTGGCCGAATTGGCCGAGACGATCCAGGTCCTCGTCGACGAGCGCGGCGGGCTCCGGGAGGAGAAGAACCGCCTCGGCGAGGAGCTGGGGACGACGCGAAAGGAGCTGCAGAAGCTCAAGGACGCCGCGGCCGAGGTGGAACTGGCCAAAGAGCGGTTCCGGCTCAAGCTCGAGGAGATCGCCCACCGCTCGCAGGAGGAGACGGGGCTGGGCATCGAGCGCCTCATCGATGAATTCGGGCCCCACCTGCCGGTGCCGTCGTTCGAGGAGGGAGCGGAGGATCGGCCCTATGTGCGCTCGGAGGTGGAGAAACGGCAGAAGCAGGCCGCCGCGTCCCTCAAGCGCATCGGCGCGGTCAATCCGCTCGCGCTCGAGGAGTACGAGGCGCTGAAGGAGCGCCACCAGTTCCTCGAGAAGCAGATCGCCGACATCGAGGCCTCCCGGCAGGACCTCATGCAGCTGGTCGAGGAGGTCGATCGGCACGTCGAACGCGTCTTCGCCGACGCCTATGCGGACACGGCCAGGGAGTTCTCCGACATCTTCTCCCGGCTCTTCCCCGGCGGCGAGGGAGCGCTGAGCCTGACCGACCCCGACGACATGCTCACCACCGGCGTCGACGTCCACGCCAGACCGGCGGGTAAGAAGGTCAAACGACTGTCGCTGCTCTCCGGCGGAGAGCGCTCACTGGTGGCCGTGGCCATGCTGGTCGCGATCTTCAAGGCCAGGCCGAGTCCGTTCTACGTCATGGACGAGGTCGAGGCGGCCCTCGATGACCTCAACCTCTCGCGGCTGCTGACCGTGTTCGAGGAGCTGCAGGACTCCTCCCAGCTCATCGTCATCACCCACCAGAAGCGGACCATGGAGATCGCCGATGCCCTCTACGGAGTCACGATGCACGGCGACGGTGTGTCGAAGGTCATCTCGCAGCGCATCCCCTGAGGCTGCGGGCTCGGTGACCGGCATGGTCTCTTGTCCGCAGCAGGGTTCGGCGGGGATGCGCGGGCTGTGACGGAGATGCCCAGAACAGTCCCAGGGAATTCTCCAACTGCCATGCGGCCCCGAAGCACAAATGTCGTGTGCGGGGAATATAGACTTGGCATCAGAGACAGGTATTCGAAGAACGTGAGGAGCGAGACGTCCATGGCCGAGGCTGCTGATCTGCGAGGTGGCTCGAGGGCATGAGTGCGGTACTTGTCATCATCGTCGGACTCGCGATCTCCTTCGCACTGGCTCTCGTCGTCGTCCTTCTGGTGGCTCTGCCCGGTCTGCGTGCAGAAGGGCGGCTGAAATACTCCTCGGACGTGCAGCGGTTCCGGCTGCCTGCGGAATGGACCGGCTACGACGACGAAGTCCACGAGTTCTTCGGCCACGACGACGGCACCTCGCACCTGGCGACCAGGGAGCAGGCGGCGGTGACCGCCATCCGCGACCACTCGTATGTGCTCCGGCCGCAGCCCAGGCGCCATGCCGCCCCCTCACTGATCACTGTGCGACCGCGCACACGCCATTGGAAAATCCCGGAGTCCGGCACTGGCTGGAGGACCACCGCCGGACTGCTCTTCGGCAGTCGCGGTTCCTGACCTGAGACGATCCGGGCCCCGAACGTTCGGGACCCACCCCAGCGGGGACCGCGCCGACTGATTCCGGCGTGCGAACCGACAAGAAGACACCAGCCCGGCGGAATCCGGGAACTCGAGTGCCACCGGCCAGCCCGCGGGTGCTCAAAGGAGGACGGAAGAACAATGGATCAGCCGATCATCTTGCTCATCGTCGCGGCAATCGTATTCATTCTCGTCGTTGCGCTGGGCATCAGCCTGCGCGTCAACGCGCAGAAGAAGGGCCTGCGCGACAAGCACAGCATCGATGCCGATGTCACCGGTGAGCTCAGCATCGATGAGGTCACCGAGGCGGTCGAGGAGGAGAAGGCCGAGGCTCGCGGCTCCGAAGTGCCCACGGAGCCGGCCAGCCGGCTGGTGCGCCTGCGTGAGCGGCTCGCGAAGTCGAACACCGGCCTCGGGCGGGGACTGCTCAACCTCCTGTCGCGTGACAACCTCGACGAATCGACGTGGGAGGAGATCGAGGACACCCTGATCCTCGCCGATGTCGGAGTCGATCCGACCACCGAACTCGTCGATCGGCTGCGCGAACGCGTCAAGGTGCTCGGCACCAGAGATCCCGAAGAGGTGCGCGGGCTGCTGCGAGAAGAGCTCATCACCCTCGTCGATCCGACCATGGACCGGTCGCTGGCCTCCACCGGAGCCGGAGACGACCCCGCCGTCATCCTCGTCGTCGGCGTCAACGGCTCCGGGAAGACGACGACGGTGGGCAAGATCGCGCGTGTGCTCGTAGCCGAGGACAAGACCGTCCTGCTCGGAGCCGCGGACACCTTCCGCGCCGCTGCCGCCGAACAGCTGGCCACCTGGGGCGATCGCGTCGGGGTCGAAACCGTCCGGAAGGAAGAGGGCGCCGATCCCGCCTCGGTGGCCTATTCCGCGGTGGAGAGGGGCCAGACCGACGGCGCCGACGTCGTGCTCGTCGACACGGCCGGCCGCCTGCAGA
The DNA here is from genome assembly GCF_018208375.1 of Brevibacterium sp. SMBL_HHYL_HB1. Classification (NCBI taxonomy): domain Bacteria; kingdom Bacillati; phylum Actinomycetota; class Actinomycetes; order Micrococcales; family Brevibacteriaceae; genus Brevibacterium; species Brevibacterium sp. SMBL_HHYL_HB1. The sequence continues at coordinate 867,637 of NZ_CP062936.1, forward strand.
ACAAGGTCGGCCTCATGGACGAACTCGGCAAGGTCAAGCGCGTGGCCACCCGCCCGCTGGGGGAGGGCCACGACATCGACGAGGTGCTCCTCGTCCTCGACGCCACCACCGGGCAGAACGGCATGCAGCAGGCGAAGGTCTTCGCCGAGGCGGTCGACATCACCGGAATCGTGCTCACGAAGCTCGACGGCACCGCCAAGGGCGGCATCGTCGTGGCCGTCCAGCGCGAGCTCGGAGTGCCGGTCAAGCTCATCGGACTGGGCGAAGGCGCCGACGACCTCGCGCCCTTCACCGCCGAAGGCTTCGTCGACGCACTCCTCGACTGACCGGGCCCTGCTCGGCTCGTCTGACTGAGCTCTGCTCGAGTCACTGAGCTGTGCCCGACTGATTTCGCCGGGTCCCACCCACGTATCTGCCGGGTGAGACCCGGCTTGTCACATTGCGGAAACATTATCGACTCATCGCTGTGACATGCGTCATGGAGACTGTGTCTGCCCGGTTCGATCCGGAACCGACTTCGACAGATAAGAGACGACATGGAACTCGATGCAGTGAATGTATGGATGATGGTCGCCGCGGGGCTGGTGCTGCTCATGACCCCCGGTGTGGCGTTCTTCTACGGAGGAATGACCCGAATCACCTCGGCGATCAACATGATGATGATGGTCTTCTCCGCGATGGCCGTCGGTGGGCTCGTCTGGGTCCTCTACGGGTACGGACTGAGCTCCGGTGACTCGATCGCGCAGATCGTCGGCAATCCGATGTCCCAACTCGGGCTCACCGGCGCCGTCGCGAACGATCCCGAAACCCTCATCTCGATCGGCTACGGTTCGACCTTCGCGATGATCGCCATCGCGCTCATCGCCGGCGCTGTCGCCGACCGCGCGAAATTCTCCACATGGCTGGTCTTCTCAGCCGCCTGGGTGACCCTCGTGTACTGCCCGCTGGCATTCATGGTCTGGGGCGACGGACTGCTCAGCGAATCGGGCGCGATCGGCAGCCTGTTCGGCCCGGCCATCGACTTCGCCGGCGGCACGGTCGTCCACATCAATGCCGGCATCTCGGCGCTCGTGCTCGTCGTCATCATGGGCCGTCGTGCCCGCTTCTCGACCCCGCACAAGCCGCACAACATTCCGATCACGGTGCTCGGAACCGCCCTGCTGTGGTTCGGCTGGTTCGGCTTCAACGGCGGCGCGGCCTCCACGATCGAGCAGGGCGGCCTCATCTGGATCAACACCCTGGCCGCGCCGGCCGCCGGCATGATCACCTGGATCATGATCGAGCGCCTGCGGGCATCGCGGCCGAGCAGCATCGGCAGCGTCTCGGGGGCGATCGCCGGTCTCGTCGCGATCACTCCGGCATGCGCGAACGTCGACCCCTATGCGGCCGTCCTCATCGGCGTCGCGGCAGGTGCGGGAGCGTTCTTCGCCGTCGAGGCGAAGAACCGCCTGCGCTATGACGATGCGCTCGACGTCGTGGCCGTCCACCTCGTCGCCGGCATCATCGGCACCGTGATGATCGGATTCTTCGCCTTCCCGCACGAGGACGGACCCGCCGGACTCCTCTACGGAGGCGGCTTCGAACTCCTCATCGCTCAGGTCCTCGCCTGTCTCGTGGCCATCGTCTTCGCCGGCCTCGTCACGCTCGCCATATCGCTGGTCCTGCGGTCGACGATGGGTCTGCGGATCGACCCGAGGGAGGAGCTCGAGGGAATCGACACCTTCGAACACGCGGAACAGGCCTACTCGTTCCGGTGACGACGGCATCACCCGCCGGCGGCGTCTTCTCCTGCAGCTGCCGGCGCCGCCCACTGCTGGCTGAGCATCTGTCGCCGTTGCTCTCATCACCTCCCGCTGCAGCACGCGGGCATGAGAGCAGCGGTGACGGATGCTCTTCTGCGTCGCAGCCACGGGGCCCACAGCAGCGGGGCGCGGCGGCAGCGGGGGCGCACGTCCGTCGGGGCACGGCAGCCTCGGGGAGGGATCTCACGGGGCATTCCCAGTGGTCGCGGTTTCAGCCGGGCACGGGTGAGTTGCTAGTCTAGAGAGTCGACCGAACCATCGTGAAGAAGGCTTGTACGTGTTTAACTCCCTGTCCGACAGGCTCACCGCGACTTTCAAGAATCTGCGCGGCAAGGGCCGGCTGTCCGAAGCCGACGTCGATGCCACCATCCGTGAGATCAGACGTGCCCTGCTCGATGCCGACGTCGCTCTGCCTGTCGTGCGCGCCTTCACCGGCCGGATCCGCGAACGGGCACTGTCCGAGGAGGTCTCGGCCGCGCTCAACCCCGGCCAGCAGGTCGTCAAGATCGTCAATGACGAACTCGTCGGCATCCTCGGCGGCCAGACCAGGCGGCTCAACCTGGCCAAGCGCCCGCCGACGGTGATCATGCTCGCCGGCCTCCAGGGCGCCGGTAAGACGACCTTGGCCGGAAAGCTCGCCCACTGGCTGAAGTCCGAGGGCCACCGTCCGATGCTCGTCGCCGCCGACCTGCAGCGACCCAACGCGGTCAACCAGCTCCAGATCGTCGGCGAACGCGCCGCCGCCTACGTCTACGCCCCGGAGCCGGGCAACGGCGTGGGCGATCCGATCCAGGTCGCCACCGACTCGATCGAGGTCGCGAAGTCGAAGCTGCATGACGTCGTCATCGTCGACACCGCCGGTCGACTCGGCATCGATGAAGAGCTCATGAAGCAGGCCGCGGACATCCGCAGCGCGGTCAACCCGGACGAGGTCCTCTTCGTCATCGACGCCATGATCGGTCAGGACGCGGTGAAGACCGCCGAGGCGTTCCTCGACGGCGTCGACTTCACCGGTGTCGTGCTCTCGAAGCTCGACGGCGACTCCCGCGGTGGTGCCGCCCTGTCCGTCGCCGAGGTGACCGGCAAGCCGATCATGTTCGCCTCGACCGGCGAGTCGATAAAGGACTTCGAGCAGTTCCATCCCGACCGGATGGCCGACCGGATCCTCGACATGGGTGACATCCTCACCCTCATCGAGCAGGCCGAGAAGAACTTCGATGAGAAGGAGACCGAGAAGCTCAAGAAGAAGGTCGAAGCCGGCGAGGACTTCGACCTCAACGACTTCCTCACGCAGATGGCGGGCCTGAAGAAGATGGGCTCGATGAAGAAGATGCTGGGCATGATGCCCGGGATGAGCCAGTACAAGGATCAGCTGGAGAACTTCGACGAGCGTGAGGTCGACCGGGTCGAAGCGATTGTGAGATCGATGACACCGACCGAGCGGTCGAACCCGAAGATCCTCAACGGCTCCCGCCGCGCCCGCATCGCCAAGGGTGCCGGCACCACGGTCACCGCGGTCAACCAGCTCATGGAGCGCTTCACCCAGGCGCAGAAGATGATGCGACAGATGACCCGCGGCGGCGGAATGCCCGGCGGCGGAATGCCCGGTGGCGGCGGCATGCCGCAGATGCCCGGAATGGGCGGAATGCCCGGTGGCGCCGGGGGCCGCAAGAAGAAGGGCGGGGGGAAGAAGAAGGGCCGCAAGGGCGGTCAGTCCGGCAACCCGGCCAAGCGGGCGCAGGAGGCCAAGGAGCTGGCGGACAAGAGGGCCGGCAAGACCAAGGATCCGGTCGGCTCGGCGTTCGGCGGCGTCGACCTGGGCAAGGACGAGGAATTCGATCCGGCGAACCTGCCGAAGGGCTTCGGCGGAATCTTCCCAGGTGGCAAGAAGTAGCGCCGTCTGGCACAATTGACTCCTGTACTTTTGCTCTCGGTGCGTGCCCTCTCAACCGTGCCGAAGCGATAGTCCGAGCCACGGCTTCCAACAGGTCAACCCCACGACTGTCTTGGATCAGCTGTGCACACAGAACACAAAAGGAGACACCACTAAAGTGGCAGTCAAGATTCGTCTGACCCGCATGGGCAAGATCCGTGCACCCTTCTACCGCGTTGTCGTCATGGATTCGCGCACGCGTCGCGACGGCAAGGCAAAAGAGCAGATCGGCATCTACCACCCGACGCGTGAGCCGTCGGTCGTGGAGATCGACTCCGAGCGCGCTCAGTACTGGCTCTCGGTCGGCGCCCAGCCCACCGACCAGGTGCGTGCGCTGCTGAAGCTCACCGGTGACTGGCAGAAGTTCACCGGCGAGGGCGAAGCGGTCAACACCGTCAAGCCGCAGCAGGAGAAGGAGGCCTACGTGGCTCCCACCGCCGATTCGGTGATCAAGGAAGCCATCACCCAGAAGGGCGGCAAGGCCGACAGCTCAGCCGAGGCTCCTGCCGAGGATGCCGCTGAGGAAAGCGCTGAATCCTGAGATGTTGGCTGATTCGCTCGAGCATCTGGTCCGCGGAATCGTCGATCACGCCGACGACGTCTCCGTTCGCTCGTGGTCGACGCACCGCGGAACGACCCTCGAGGTCCGGGTCCACCCCGACGACCTCGGACGGGTCATCGGTCGTGCAGGCAGGACCGCCAAGTCCCTGCGCACCGTGATGAACTCGCTGGCCGGCCGCGAGTCGGTGCGAGTGGACCTCATCGAGGGCTGAGACCGACTTCCGAGAGGGGATGCAGTGCATTGGCGCTGCATCCCCTCTCGTGCATTCACCCGCCGGACGCCGACTACACTGGAGTCCGGACGACAGCGGCAGGGGGCGACCGACCTCCACGATCGACAAGGAGCAGAATGGACACGGTGATCGCCAGGCTCGGCAAGCCGCATGGGATCAAAGGCGAGTTCACCGTCGAGGTGCGCACCGACCGCCCCGAGGACCGACTCACCCCCGGGACGAGCTTCGCCACCGACCCGGACATCGGTGCGCTCACGCTGAAGTCGGCGAGGTGGCACCGGGACCGTCTGCTCCTGGCCTTCGACGAGGTCCCCGATCGCAACCGTGCCGAGGAGATCCGCAATACGCTCATCCTCGCCGAGCAGGACGAGGAGGACGAGGACCCCGACGCCTGGTACCTCGACGACTTGATCGGTCTGAAGGTCTATGAGGACGACGCGCTCGTCGGTGAGATCGTCGACGTCACCAACGGCGTCGCGCAGGACCTGCTGCATATGAAGCACACGCTCGGGCACGAGGTGCTCATCCCGTTCGTCACCGAGATCGTGCCCGAGGTCGACATCGAAGCCGGTCGCCTCGAGGTCACCCCACCGGCCGGTCTCTTCGACGCCGAATGATCCGCCGTTCGATGACCGAGCAGAACCCCAAGAGCAGCGATGACACCCCCGCCGAGGCGGGGCTCGGTGAAGCGACCCCCGCCGAGGCGAGACGTGCGCAGATGGCCATCGACGTCGTCTCGATCTTCCCCGACTACCTCGCCGGTCTGCAGCTGTCGCTGATCGGCAAGGCCGTCGACCGCGGACAGCTGAGCCTGAACGTCCACGATCTGCGCGACTTCACCTTCGACCGGCACAACACCGTCGACGACTCGCCCTACGGTGGGGGAGCGGGCATGGTGATGAAGGCCGAACCCTGGGCGCTGGCCCTCGAACACATCCTCACCGACCGCGCCGGGGACTTCGCGCAGATCGCCGATTCTGCCGACCGCCGCGCCGAGGCGACCGACGACCCCGACGGCGCCAAGCCGACGCTCATCGTGCCCAGTCCTGCCGGAGCCGTGTTCGACCAGCGCATCGCCGAGGACCTCGCCGGAGCCGATCACCTGGTGTTCGCCTGCGGCCGCTACGAAGGCATCGACCAAAGGGTCATCGACTGGGCCGGTGAGCACTTCGACCTGCGACCGATGAGCATCGGCGACTACGTCCTCAACGGCGGCGAGGTCGCCTCGATGGTGATGATCGAGGCCATCACCCGACTCATCCCCGGAGTCATCGGCAACCCCGAATCTCTGACCGAGGAGAGCCACGAAGACGGTCTGCTCGAATACCCGATCTACACGAAACCGGCCCGCTGGCGCGGACGCGAGGTGCCCGAGATCCTGCTCAGCGGCAACCATGCGGCGATCGCGCGGTGGCGACGTGACCGACGTCTCGAGCGCACCGCCGAGGTCAGACCGGACCTGCTCGCCCGGCTCACGGAGCTCAGCGAGGAGGACCGAGCCGTGCTCGAGCGGTTTGAGTCCCAGGACTGAACCGTGGCAGAATGAAACGTCGCGTTTGTTGGTCCTCACCTGCTTCAGGGGGATGAGGGCCCACAGCGAACCGCCGGATCCGAACCGACGGTTTCCGGGGAGAGATCCCGACAGACGATCCAGTCACCGATCAACCGGTCCGATATGCGTGTCCTCGACCTGAAGCTGGGGCCACAGGAGAAACCACCATGCAGAAGCTCGATGTTGTTGATGCAGCCTCGCTGAAGTCCGACGTTCCCGAATTCCGCGCCGGCGACACCCTCGACGTTCACGTCAAGGTGATCGAGGGCTCGCGCTCGCGTATCCAGGTGTTCCGGGGAATCGTCATCCGCCGCCAGGGCGACGGAGTCCGCGAGACCTTCACCGTCCGTAAGATCAGCTTCGGCGTCGGTGTGGAGCGCACCTTCCCGGTGCACTCGCCCAACGTCGACAAGATCGAGGTGCTCGCTCGCGGTGATGTCCGTCGTGCGAAGCTCTACTACCTGCGCGAACTGCGCGGCAAGGCTGCTCGCATCCGCGAAAAGGCCTGATTTGGCCGGCACCGTGGGAGACGATCACACCGTGCCGAACAGACATGAAGACGCGACCTTCGGGTCGCGTCTTCTGTGTTCGGCCCGGTTCTGGAAGACGATCGGGGCCATCGCGATCCTCATCGTCCTCCTCGGCGGGTCGATCCGCGGGTTCGTCATCCAACGCTTCACCATTCCCAGCGCCTCGATGGAGCCGACCCTCGACGTCGACGACTCGATCACGGTGTGGCGACCGGATGCGCTGAGCGGTGACATCCAGCGCGGCGACATCGTCGTCTTCGACGGCCGCGGTTCCTTCATCGACGACGCGCTGCCGTCCCCGCTGCAGAAGATGGGCTCCTGGGTCGGGCTCGGCCCCCGCGACGTCTACTACGTCAAACGGGTGATCGCCGTCGGCGGTGACACCCTGCAATGCTGCGACGGCCAGGGCCGCCTCCTGCTCAACGACGAGCCCCTGAACGAGGACTATGCCCCCGACCCCGCCTCGGCGGTGGAGTTCTCCGTCGAAGTCCCCGCCGGCACGATGTGGGTGATGGGCGACAATCGCAACGACTCCGCCGACTCCCGCTCCCTGCTGGGCCGCCCCGGCGGGGGATTCATCCCCATCGACCGGGTCATCGGCACCGTGATCGGGCACGGCTCCTCGATCGACTGAGCGTTCGCACGGAACCCCGCGCAGGCTGAGCGCTCCAGCAGGTTCGTGCTGGTACGCTCATTGCAGTCCCTAGCGGAACCCGTTCCGAAGTGAAAGCGAATGAATGTCCAGCGAATCTGAAGCTTCCCCGCCTCCCGCCTCGAAGCGGTTCGCCCGCGGGCTGCTCGAGACGCTGGCGATCATCGTCATCGCCCTGCTCATCTCGACGGCGCTGAAGACCTGGGTCGTCCGTTCGTTCTACATCCCCTCGGAATCCATGATGGACACCCTGCGGGTCGACGACCGGGTGCTGGTCAACCAGCTGGCGCCGCGTTTCGGACCGCCCGAGCGCGGCGACATCGTCGTCTTCGACGACCCCGACCACTGGCTCTCGGCCGCCGAGACCTCGCAGTACACGCCCGACCCGGTCCTCGAATTCATCGGCCTGGCGCCCTCGGACGCCGGCAACCAGCTCATCAAGCGCGTCATCGGCGTCGGCGGTGACACCGTCGAATGCTGCGACGGGCAGGGTCACCTCAAGGTCAACGGCGAAGCCATCGACGAAACCTACCTCGATCCCGGCACCGCGCCCTCGGAGGTCGAATTCGACGTCACCGTGCCCGAGGGCCACTACTGGGTGATGGGCGACAACCGCAGCAACTCCGCCGACTCCCGCTACCATATGGACTCCGACCCCTTCGTCTCAGACGATGACCTGGTCGGCACCGTGTTCCTCATCAACTGGCCATTCAAGCACTTCAGCTGGATGTCCACCCCCGAAGACGTCTTCGCCGACGTGCCCGCACCCGAAGGGATCACCGGGAACTGATGGGTGTGCGGGGACTTACCGATCTCAGCGTCGAACACGGGCTGCTGAGCGAAGGCTTCGATTTCGTCATCGGCGTCGACGAGGTCGGCCGGGGTGCCCTGGCCGGACCCGTCAGCGTCGGTGTGGCCCTGTTCGACCTCCGCCGGGTCACCGCCGCCGAGGTGCCCGCCGGCATCCATGACTCGAAGCAGCTGACCGCGCGCACCCGGCAGGAAGCCACCGACCGGGTGCGATCCTGGGCGAGTGCCGCCACGGTGGGATCGACGAGCCCGGGCGAACTCGACGACATCGGCATGACGATGGCGCTGAATCTGGCGGGACGGCGCGCCATGATCGAGATGCTCACGGGTCTGGGCTCCGGGGCGGCCGCCTCGGCGGGGGTGTTCCCCGAACGGACGATGGTCCTGCTCGACGGTCGGCACGATTGGCTCTCGGCCCCACTCACCCTCGACTGCCTGGGGATATTCGGTGACTGCAGCGAGCTCGAACTGCCGCCGGTGCGCACTGTGATCAGAGGGGACGGCTCCGTGCCCACGATCGCGGCGGCGAGCATCGTGGCGAAAGTCCGACGCGACGAGGCGATGATCGCACTGGCGGAGGACCATCCGCACTATGGTTGGGAATCGAACGTCGGATACGGGACGGCGAAGCACCGGCAGGGCATCGTCGACTTCGGTCCCAGCATCCACCACCGGAGAAGCTTCCGCTTGCACGCGGTCTCAGAAGGGAGGGCATGTCATGAGCGCCGATGATCTGGACGACTACGAAGCTCAGCTCGAGCTCCAGCTGTACAAGGAATACCGTGACGTCGTCGGAGTCTTCGCCTATGTCGTCGAGACCGAACGCCGCTTCTACCTGGCCAACCACGTCGATCTCAAGGCCCACAACGACGCCGGTGACGTGTACTTCGAACTGACCCTGCGCGATGCGTGGGTGTGGGACAGCTACCGGTCGGCCCGGTTCATCAAGACCGTGCATGTGCTGACGTTCAAGGATGTCAACATCGAGGAGATCGCCAAATCCGATCTCGAACCGCCGACGGCGATCAGCGGCTGAACGGGCGGGCACCCACTCGGGCGCCTCCCGCTGTGGATGAGCCGCCCACTTCGACGTGATCGGCCTGTGGACGGCGGGCCGCCGTCCACAGGCGACGAATCCGCTCTTCCCACCGCCGATCCGGTCGTGGTCATCTGGCCGACATGGGACAGAGACGAACGACGGGCCGCACACGCAGCACCCAGGGCCTGCGCAGACAGGCCCTGGGCGGCAGGGGCGAGGACCTGGCGGCGGCGTTCTTGGAAGACGCCGGGCTGGTCATCATCGAACGCAACTTCAGATGCCCCCGCGGGGAACTCGACATCATCGCCCGAGACGGTGAGACCGCGGTCTTCGTCGAGGTCAAGACCCGCCGGACCGCGGCCCTCGGGTCTCCGCTGGAGGCCGTGACCCGGACGAAGCTCGCCCGCATCCGCATGCTGGCCGGCATCTGGCTGTCCGGCCAGCCCGAGTTCTACCCCGCCACCCGCATCGACGCCGTGGGCATCATCACCGAACCGCGGCTGCAGTACTTCCACTGCCCGAACATCCAGGTCGACTCATGAGCGAGGAGACCATCGGCCACGCCATCGGACGGGCCTCGGCCGTCGCACTGTGGGGCCTGGGCGGAAAGATCGTGTCCATCGAGGCCGGCGTCAGCGCCGGACTGCCCGGCATCGACATCGTCGGGCTGCCCGACACCTCGGTCAGCGAGTCCCGAAAACGCCTGCGCGCCGCCCTGGCCTACCTCGGCACCCCTGTGGCGACCCAACATCTGACGATCAACCTGACTCCGGGCACCGTGCCGAAGGTCGGAACCGGATTCGACCTCGGCATCGCCGTCGCCGTGCTCAGAGCCCTCGGCCTGATCGACAACGACGACACCGCCGACGTCATCCACTGCGGAGAGATCGGACTCGACGGCAGGATCCGACCCGTGACCGGAGTGCTGCCGGTCCTGCACACCGGCATGCAGGCCGGCTTCGACCGCTTCGTCGTGCCCATCGGCAACGCCTCCGAGGCCTCGCTGCTGGGCAGGGCCCGGATCCTGGCCGTGGCCTCACTGGCCGAACTCGTCAACGGCTACGGCGGATCGATGGCCGTGCCGCCGCTGCCGGCGGTGCTCGAGATGGACCGGCCGGTTCCCGTCGCAACCGAACTGCACGACCTCGGAGAGGTCCAGGGCCAGACCGAGGGCCGGTTCGGACTCGAAGTCGCCGCCGCCGGCGGTCACAACCTGCTGCTGCGCGGGACCCCGGGAGCCGGGAAGACGCTGCTGGCCCAATGCCTGCCGGGCATCCTTCCGCCCCTGGACGACGACGAGGCCGTCGAGGTCGCCACGGTGCGGTCCCTGCGCGGAGAGCTCGACGGCAGCGACGGCCTCGACCACCGACCGCCGTTCGAGGCACCGCACCACCGCAGCACCGCCTCGGCGCTGATCGGCGGTCGACGACCCGGCACGGTCGGCATCCTCAGCCGAGCCCACCGCGGGGTGCTGTTCATGGACGAAGCCCCCGAGTTCTCCCGGGACGTGCTCGAGGCGCTGCGGCAGCCGATGGAGGCCCGCCGCATCCATATCCACCGCGCCTGGGGATCCATGGTGCTGCCGGCCTCCTTCCAACTCGTCATGGCCGCCAACCCCTGCCCCTGCGGCGTCGGGATGGCCGGGGCCGGGACCGACTGCCGATGCACACCATTGGACAAACGCCGCTACCGCAGCCGTCTGTCAGGGCCGCTGCTCGACCGGGTCGACCTGCAGCTCGAACTGCTGCCGGTCTCTCCGGCCGATCTCCGCCTCGGCCGGGCGCAGGAGACCAGTGAGAGCGTGGCCGCCCGTGTCCGCGAGGCCCGCAGGCGGCAGGCCGAACGCTTCGCGGACTGTCGGTGGCGACTCAACGCCGAGGCCCCGGGCGCCTGGCTGCGCGATCACTTCGCGCTGACCCCGGCAGTCCTGTCCGACCTCGACCGGGCCCTCGACACGGGACGGATCACGATGCGCGGTTACGACCGGGTGCTGCGGGTGGCGACCACGTTGGCCGACCTCGGCGGGAAGACCGGACCCGACCCGGACACGATGAGAACGGCACTGGCACTGAGGACACAGGAGACATGACGTGAATGCACTCGGCACGGAATCGACGGACGCGGTCCGATCCTCCATCGCGAGCCTGCTGCGCGTGGGCGAACCCGGCGACGGTCTGCTCAAACGCCTGGTCGACGAGATCGGTCCGATCGCGGCCCACGCGATCATCACGGCCGTCGCCACCGGTGAGACCAACGCACAGGAGGCGGTCGCCGGCCTCATCTCCGCCGGCACCGAGGCGACCGGAACCGGGGCGGTCGACGCTGCGGGAACCGGCGCTGCGGCTGATGGCACCGGGGCGGTCGGGCACGGTCAGCTCTCCGCAGCGATCGAGCGGTGGGCGGTGCGCGCCGGCGACACGACCGGAGGAGGAGACCTCGAGCGCGTGGCACGCATCGGCGGCCGCCTCGTCATTCCCGGTGATGAGGAATGGCCGGTCTCGTTCGACGATCTCGGACCGGCCGCACCGCTGGGACTGTGGGTCCGAGGCGCCGCCGGTCTCAACGCCGTGCTCGGGCGCGCGGTCGCCGTCGTCGGGGCCCGCGCCGCCAGCAGCTACGGCACCAAATGCGCCTCCGATCTCGCGTGGGATCTCGCCTCCAGCGGCGTCACCGTCGTCTCCGGTGGTGCCTTCGGCATCGACGCAGCAGCGCATCGGGCCGCGATCGCCCGTGAGGCGCCGACGGTGGCGTTCATGGCCGGGGGAGTGGACCGTTTCTACCCGGCCGCGAACGCCGAGCTGTTCGAACAGATCCTGCCCACCGGTGCCATCGTGTCCGAGACCGCTCCGGGAATGACCCCGATGCGGCACCGCTTCCTGCTGCGCAATCGGCTCATCGCCGCCTCGGCGCAGGTGTGCGTCGTCGTCGAGGCCGGATGGAGGAGCGGTGCACTCAACACCGCCCGGCACGGACTCGAACTGTCCCGGCAGGTGGCAGCTTTCCCGGGGTCCGTCTACTCGGCCTCCTCGACCGGGGCCCACCGACTGCTGCGTGAACATGAGGCCGAACTCGTCACCTGCAGCGACGATGTTCTTGCCCTGATGGACGCTGATGCCCCGACACTGTTCGACCAGGCCGAGGACAGCCGCGTGCGATCCCGTGGTTCCCGTTTCGGGGCCGCGGGCCGACAGCGGTCGCGGCCCGATCCGGTCGATGACCTCGACGAGCGGGAGAAGATCTGCCTCAACGCGCTGTCGGCGACCAAGGCGCTCGACGTCGGAAGCATCGGCTCACGGGCGGGACTGACCGTTGCCGATGCGCTCAACGCCCTGGCCGCACTCGACCTGGCCGGTCTGGCGGCCCGCCGCGACAACGGATGGGTGAAACTGCGCAGGTCGGACTGAATCCGCACGTGTGGGCGCGCATCGACGTATCCTGGTCATATGAGCACAACGTCGACCGTCGCCGAGGTGGTGTCCGGCTATGCCGAGCACCTGAGGTCCCGTGACGTGTCCGAACACACCGCTCGGGCCTATGTCTCCGATATCACCGATTTCCTCGATCATGCCGGGCACTCGACGAAGATGCGCCGCGGCACCGGGGACGGCGAGCAGGCAGAGCAGCAGGGCTCGCCGCAGAACCAAGGGCCGCGGGTCGATGTCTCCGCGGTCGACCTCGATGATCTGCGCTCCTGGCTGATCGCACTCGACGACGCCGGAGCCGCGAGGTCGACGGTGGCCCGCAAGATCGCGGCCGTGCGATCCTTCTTCGCCTACGGGGTGAGCAGACTGGGGCTGACGAACAACCCGGCCGCGCGCCTGCGGACTCCGAAGAAGGAGTCGCGTCTGCCCACGGTGCTCAAACCGCAGCAGGCGGCCGAGCTCATCGCCGCTGCCGAGGTCGCAGACTCTGACGGTGCGGAGGCCGGGGGCTCCTCGGCAGGGACGCGGCCGTCCGAAGGGGAAGGCGAGGGCCCGCTCGAGGCCGCCAAACGACTCAGGGACGCAGCGATCCTCGAGATGCTCTACGCCACGGCGGTGCGCGTGTCCGAACTGACCGAGCTCGACCGCAGCGACGTCGATCACCGCTCTGCGATGATCACTGTCCTGGGCAAGGGCAACAAGGAGCGCCGCGTGCCCTTCGGAACACCGGCCCAGCGAGCCTTGGACGCCTGGCTCAGCGTCCGCCACCTCTTCGCCCGGTCCGGCAGCGGGGACGCACTGTTCCTCGGAGTCCGCGGCGGGCGCATCGGCGCCAGGCAGGTGCGCGAACTCGTGCACAGATACGGCACCGACGATCCGAGCGCCCCGGACATCGGACCGCACGGACTGCGGCACTCGGCCGCGACCCATATGCTCGACCGCGGTGCCGATCTGCGCCAGATCCAGGAGCTGCTCGGCCACTCCACCATGAGCAGCACCCAGATCTACACGCATGTGTCGATGCAGCGTCTGCAGGAGACCTACCGCCGGGCACATCCTCGCGCCTGAGCGCCGCGGGGCGTCTGTCGGCACTGCAGTCCGTCACTTGCGGAACTCCCAATGCCAGGGCTCGGGCAGCGAACCCGACTGTCTGGCCCATCCGGGATGGATCCACCCGAACTTCGGGGCATGGGCCCGCATCCACCGATGCTGGGCGCTGCCGAAGGAATTGATCCCGCTGCCGAGGTCGACCGCCAGAGCCCACCCGTGGTTCGACGTCCCGGGTGTCGCGGCCATGCGACCCTTGCGGCGTTTGAGGATCACCTGCGTGGCGTAGTCGCGATAGGCGTCGGTGACCGAGATGGGGGAGCCGAACCGTGCCTCGAAGGCACGCGAGAGCCGGTCGAACGCGGCCTGCGCGTCACAGCGCAGCATCCGGCCGGGGGCGGTCGCGAGCTCGCACATGGCCGAGGCGGGGATCCGGCCGTTGCTGTGTCCGCCCCAAGCCCCGGCCCCGGAGGTCGACGAGTCACCGCCGCCGGCCGGCTCCTCGGCGGGTTTGCGCGACAGCGGAAGCAGAACGGACTGCTCCTGGCCGAAGAGCTTGCCCGGATCGGTGTAGCGCTGATCGGTTGAGGCCGGCCACGCCCCGATGTGCAGGCAGGACCGTTCGCAGTGGCCGCCGGGCCCGACCGTGCCGATCTGCTCTCCGGCCGAGAAGCGCTCGCCCTTCTCCATCGGACTCGTCGCCGGCTGGAAGGTCAGCACATGACCGGAATCGGTGCGCACGCTCACGGTGGCCGAGCCTGCGACGGTGCCGGCGAAACGGATGGACCCGGTCGTCGGTGCCCGCAGAGGTTCGTCCTCGACGGCGAGCACATCGATCCCGCGATGGCCCTTGAGCCACGGCTCATCGGGAGGGTCGAAGGCCTTGATGATCTCCATCGCCGGAACCGGGGTGACCCAGTTCGATGCGACGGAGCCACCCGATTTCGCAGGCGGCGCCGATGAGACCTGCACCGCCTGCGACGCCTCTTCTGCGGCCGCGTGCGCGCCCGACGCAGGGGGAGTGAGCGTCAGGACCAGGGCCGCGGTGAGCAGCGTGGCCAGGACGAGGGATCGTGCCTGTCCGGCCTCGTCATCCGGTCGTCGACGCCTGTGAGGTCGCGGCGGGCGGCGAGGCGGCTGCTGTGCGAAGCGGTTCATACGAGTATGGAAGCCGGTGCGTGGGGCACTGTCATCCTCACGGAAGTGGCCTGTGGACGGGCCGGAGCGATCCACAGGGTGAGGGTGGTCGAGTCGGGGCGCCGTCCCCAGGCTGGGACGTGCGAGTGCCCGAAATGAGCGCACGGGGCCAGCGGCGTGGCCACGACCGGATCACACGAGCCGACCGACCGCTGCCGACGATGCGAGGCGTCCGCAGAGCCGGACGCAGTCGCGGCGCTGTCCACACGCTCTGACGCGCAAGTCGATGCGATCGCGCATCCCCGATGGCCGCCTCGGCGAGGGCGTTGTCGATTGGAAATGGCTTGCCCAACGGGGATATACTCGACCCCAGCAGAAGCATGTCTTCTGACTACGCGTATCCGAATTCTTCTCCTTCCCGTGGTGCAGGCCACCGGCAGGTGTGCTTGTGGGGCGGCTGAACCGGATACCAGGAATCAACCGAAAAAGTCATCGACGCTCTCCGTCGGTCGAACCGAACCGGATCCGCACCGGATTCGGGACGCAGAGCCCGGCGCGCGCGTGACGTAAAAGCACCTCGAGGTGCACAGAAAGGAGGGCGTCGGCATGGCCGTCGTCACCATTCGCCAGCTGCTCGACAGCGGCGTTCACTTCGGACATCAGACCCGCCGTTGGAACCCGAAGATGAAGCGCTTCATCTTCACCGAGCGCAACGGCATCTACATCATCGACCTGCAGAAGTCGCTGGGCTACATCGACAATGCCTTCGAATTCGTCAAAGAGACCGTGGCCCACGGCGGCACGATCCTCTTCGTCGGAACCAAGAAGCAGGCTCAGGAATCCATCGCCGAACAGGCCAAGCGCGTGGGCCAGCCCTACGTCAACCAGCGTTGGCTCGGCGGTATGCTCACGAACTTCCAGACCATCTCCGGGCGTCTGCGCCGCCTGAAGGAACTCGAAGAGATCGACTTCGACGACGTGGCAGGCTCCTCGCACACGAAGAAGGAGCTGCTCATCCTTCGCCGTGAGAAGGACAAGCTGGAGAAGACCCTCGGCGGTATCCGCGATATGCAGCGCACCCCGTCGGCCGTCTGGATCGTCGACACGAAGAAGGAGCACCTCGCCGTCGATGAGGCCAAGAAGCTCGGCATCCCGGTCATCGGCATCCTCGACACCAACTGCGACCCCGATGACGTCACCTACCCGATCCCGGGCAACGACGACGCCATCCGCTCGGTCTCGCTGCTGACCCGCGTGGTCGCCGACGCCGTGGCCGAGGGCCTCATCGCCCGCCACTCCTCGGACGAGACGTCCGGCGAGAAGAACGTCTCGGCCGTCGAGCCGATGCCCGAGTGGGAGCGCGAGCTCCTCGAGGGCAAGACCGACGAGGCCAAGCCCGCCGAGACCGCCGCTCCCGCCGAGGCCGCTCCTGCTGTTGAGGGCGAGACCGCCGAGGCCGAGGCCGCTGCCGCTGCGCCGGCCGCCGACGCCGCTGCCGACTCCACCGAGTCGACAGAGTCCTGATTTCCTTTAACTCCACCATCCTGAGGAGAAAGAATGGCAAACTACACTGCCGCTGACATCAAGGCACTGCGCGAGAAGACCGGCGCGGGAATGATGGACGTCAAGAAGGCTCTTGACGAGTCCGACGGCGACCAGGCCAAGGCCATGGAGGCTCTCCGCGTGAAGGGCCTCAAGGGCGCCACCAAGCGTGAGGGTCGCGCGACCTCCGACGGTCTCGTGGCCACCTCCGTCGACGGCGGCGTCGGCACCATGATCGAGCTGAACTCGGAGACCGACTTCGTCGCGAAGTCCGAGCCCTTCGTCAAGCTCGCCGATCAGGTCCTCGAACTGGCTGTGGCCAACAAGGCCGAATCGGCCGAAGCGCTGCTGGCCGCTGAGACCGACGGCAAGCCCGTCTCCCAGTTCATCACCGAATCCGGTGCCACCCTGGGCGAGAAGGTCGACCTGCGTCGCGTGGGTCGCATCGAAGGCGCGAAGGTCGAATCCTACCTGCACCGCACCAACAAGGACCTGCCCCCGCAGGTCGGCGTGCTGCTGGCCTTCGAAGGCGATGACGAGACCGTGGCTCACGACGTGGCCGTGCACATCGCCGCGATGAGCCCGAAGTACTTCTCCCGCGAGGACGTTCCGGCCGACATCGTCGAGAACGAGCGTCGCATCGCCGAAGACACCGCGAAGAACGAGGGCAAGCCCGAACAGGCGATGCCCAAGATCATCGAAGGCCGCGTCAACGGCTTCTTCAAGGAGAACTGCCTGCTCGACCAGGGATTCGCCAAGGATCCCAAGCAGTCCGTGGCCAAGGTGCTCGAGGCTGCAGGCGTCAAGGCCACCGGCTTCCTGCGCTACCGTGTGGGAGCCTGAAACACCACTGACCGCGCAGCAGACCGACATCTGCTTCGCCGGTTCCCCGGGTGAGTGAGAACTCACCCGGGCAACGGGGTCGGACCGATCGGTCCGACCCCGTTTTCGCTAGACTGGCCCAGACGACCAACCCGAGTGACGATGTGCCCGGGTATCGACCTGCCCGCACGGAAGAAGGACTCAATGACAAGCACCCCGGTTTACGAATCCAGCCACGTCAGCCGCCCCGTCCGCACCCACCGCAGGCGGGTCCTGCTCAAGCTCTCCGGCGAGGTCTTCGGCGGCGGCAGGATCGGAGTCGATCCCGATGTCGTGGCCATGGTCGCCCGTGAGGTCGCGCCCACGGTCGAGGACGTCGAAGTGAGCATAGTCGTCGGCGGCGGCAACTTCTTTCGCGGCGCCGAACTGTCCCAGCGCGGCATGGACCGCACCCGTGCCGATTACATGGGCATGCTCGGCACCGTGATGAACTGCCTGGCGCTGCAGGACTTCCTCGAGCAGCTGGGAGTCGACACGCGGGTCCAGACGGCGATTCCGATGTCGCAGGTCGCCGAGTCCTACATCCCCCGTCGGGCCATGCGGCACATGGAGAAGAACCGCGTCGTCATCTTCGGCGCCGGCGCCGGCCTGCCGTACTTCTCCACCGACACCGTCGCCGCCCAGCGCGCTCTGGAGATCCACGCCGACGAGGTGCTGATCGCGAAGAACGGCGTCGACGGCGTCTACACCGCCGATCCCAAGGTCGACCCGAACGCGGAGAAGCTGGCCGAGGTCACTTACCAGGAAGCACTGCAGCGCGGACTCAAGGTCGTCGACTCCACCGCGTTCTCGCTGTGCATGGACAACCGACTGCCGATGCATGTCTTCGGCATGCAGGGGGAGGGCAATCTGCAAAAGGCCATCACCGGAGACAAGATCGGCACCGTCGTCCACTGACTCCCGGGCGACCCGGGGCGGACTCGTGCGCCCAGCAGGGCTGCCGCGGGGCCCGGACGGGGCCGATACGGCCCCGCCCATCGCCGCCGCCTCAACAGCCGACTCACTGTCTGCGCAGGTGAGGACACTCGGTTGTGGATACGGTGCGGCATTTTTCAGCGATGACCCATAGAATGAACCCAAAGCTTACAGAGATGGAAAGAGTGAACCGTGATTGAAGAGACACTGGCCGAGGCCAGAGAGAAGATGGACAAGGCCGTCGAGTTCACACAGGACGACTTCGCGTCGATCCGCACCGGCCGCGCCAACCCCGCACTGTTCGCCGACATCGAGATCGACTACTACGGTGCACCGACCCCGCTCCAGCAGCTCGCGTCGTTCCAGACGCCCGAGGCCCGGACGATCCTCGTGACTCCGTACGACAAGGGCACCCTGACCGATGTCGAGAACGCTCTGCGCAACTCCGACCTCGGGGCGAACCCGGCCAACGACGGCAACGTCATCCGCGTCGTCCTGCCGGAACTGACCGAGGAGCGCCGCAAGGAATACGTCAAGATCGTCAAGAGCAAGGCCGAGGACGGAAAGGTCTCCATCCGCAACATCCGCCGCCACGCCAAGGACGTTCTCGAGCGGATCAAGAAGGACGGAGAGGCCGGCGAGGACGAAGTCACCCGTGCCATCTCCGAACTCGACGAGCTGACGAAGAGCAAGGTCGACAACGTCGATCAGCTGCTCTCGCAGAAGGAAGCCGAGCTCCTCGAGGTCTGATGATTGCCTTGACCGGGTCCGACAGTCCCGCCGCGAATCCGGCTCCCTTCGGGGAGCCGGATCCCTCGCGCGACGCCGCTCGGGCCGAGACACCCTTCCCCAGACGCCGGGATCTGCGCAATACGGACAAACCGTACTCGCCCGATGCCCCGGACTTCGACCCCAGCCCCGAGGCGGCCGAATCCGATGCCGAGCCGCCCCCGAAGGACTACGGTCGGGCAGGCCGCAATCTGCCGGCAGCCATCGGCATGGGGCTGCTCATCGGCGGCGTGGTGCTGTGCTCGCTGATCTTCCTGCCGATCTCCTTCCTCTTCATCATCCTCGTCGGCATCGTCGCCGCGATGTGGGAACTGGCCAACGCACTGTCGCGGTCCGGTTCGCTCGTCTCCCGCGTGCCCACCATGGTCTCCGCCGCCTGCATGGTGCTGGCCACCTACATCGGCGGACGCGAAGCCCTGTGGGTGACCTTCGCCGCCAGCGCCGGCGCCGTCATGCTCTTCACGATGGTCGAGCGCCGCAAGAACGCGGTCAAGGACGTCTCGCTCTCCCTCTTCGCGCTCACCTACGTCGGCCTCATGGCCTGCTTCGTCGTCTATCTGCTCACCCAGCCCGACGGCAACTTCTACGTCATCATGTTCCTCGCCGCCGTCGTCGCCTCCGACACCGGCGGGTACGTCTTCGGAGTGCTGTGGGGCAAGCACCCGATCGCCCCGAAGATCTCACCGAAGAAGTCCTGGGAGGGCTACCTCGGGTCGACGATCTTCGCCGCCGCCGTGGCCACGATCCTGGCCGTGACGCTCATCGGCGCACCGTTCTGGACCGGACTGGTCTTCGGGGCGATCATTCCCGCCTTCGCCACGCTCGGCGACTTCAGCGAATCCATGATCAAACGCGACCTCGAGCTCAAGGACATGGGCACTCTGCTGCCCGGCCACGGCGGAGTCATGGACCGCCTCGACTCGATCCTGCCGACCGCCCCGGTCGCCCTCGTCCTGTTCTCGGTCCTGCCCGGTTACCTCTGAGACCCTGCCCGGTCACCTCGGAGGCCCTGCCCGGTCACCTCGGAGGCCCTGCCCGGTCACCTCGGAGGCCCTGCCCGGTCACCTCGGAGGCCCTGCCCGGTCACCCAGGAGGCCCTGGCCAACGCGTCTGATCCGTTCACGGCCGAATCTGCGACTCTCCACCGCGTGGTGGCTGCCACACAGCAGTCTTCGTCGCCTCATGAGACAATGGTTCCGTGAGTTCTCAAGCAGGCAGAAGGCAGACCAGACCCGTCGTGGAGCATCCCGATGGGACGACGTCGACGACACCGACGCGTGACGGTCGTCCCCTTCTCAACTTCAAGTCCCCCCGCGTCAGCCAGCCGCAGCAGCATCTGGCGGATATGTCCATGGACGAACGCATCGCCGCGGTCGAGGAGATGGGTCTGCCCGCCTTCCGCGCGAAGCAGATCTCGACGCACTACTTCAGCCACTACGTCACCGACACCGAGGCGATGACGGACCTGCCGAAGGATCTTCGCGGCGAGATCCAGCAGCGGTTCTTCCCGCACCTGCTCACCGAGGTCCGCCGTCTGCGGACCGAGAACGGTGACACGATCAAATTCCTCTGGCGCCTCTTCGACGGAGCCCTCGTCGAATCCGTGCTCATGCGCTACCGCAACCGGGTCACCCTGTGCGTGTCCAGCCAGTGCGGATGCGGAATGAACTGCCCGTTCTGCGCCACCGGGCAGCAGGGCCTGACCCGCAACATGTCCACCGCCGAGATCGTCGAGCAGGTCGTGCGCGCCAACCAGGTCATCGCCGCCGGTGAGCTCGCCGAGGCGCCGGCGTCCGATATGCCCGGGGCGGGCGAGACCGCGCTCGGCGCCGAGGCCGACGGTCCCGGCGACGGGGAGGCGGCAAACGACGAGGAGGGGACGGCCACCTCGGCGAGCGGGCCCGAACGGGTCTCGAACATCGTGTTCATGGGCATGGGCGAACCCCTGGCCAACTACAAGCGGGTGATGAACGCCGTCCGCCGGTTCGTCGGACCCGCCCCCGAGGGACTGGGCATGTCGCCGCGGCGGATCACGATCTCGACGGTCGGGCTGGTGCCCGGCATCAACAAACTCGCCGCCGAGGACATCCCGGTGACCTTTGCGCTGAGTCTCCACGCCCCCGACGACGAGCTGCGCGATGAGATGATCCCGGTCAACACCCGGTGGAAGGCCGATGAGGCCATCGACGCCGCCTACAACTACTTCCAGGTCACCGGTCGGCGCGTGAGCATCGAATACGCGCTGATCAAGGACATGAACGATCACGCCTGGCGGGCCGAGCTGCTGGCGCAGAAGCTCAACGCCCGCGGCCGCGGCTGGGTGCACGTCAACCCGATCCCGCTCAACCCGACCCCGGGCTCGGTGTGGACGGCCTCCGAACCGGAGGTCGCCGACGAATTCGTCCGCCGGCTCATCGACCACGGCATCCCCACCACCATCCGCGACACCCGCGGGTCCGATATCGACGGGGCCTGCGGCCAGTTGGCCGCCGCCGACTGAGGCACCACCCGGTCGGGCCACCCGATCACGGGCACGGGCACGCAATTTCGGCGTCGTCGATCTATCATGGTGGAAACAGCACAGGCACTCGCTTCTGGAGGAGACATGGCGGACACGACTTTCCCTCGAATGTCCGGTTGGAAGAACGGATACGACCCCAAGCAGGTCGACAGCTTCTTCAAGCGTGCGCGTGAGTCCTTCGAACGGCCGACCCCGCAGCCCGGCGACCTCGATTCGCGCGCAGTGCGCACGGTCGGCTTCGACCTCGTGCGCAAGGGCTACCATGTGGCCGTCGTCGACGCCGCCCTCGACCGTCTCGAGGACGCATTCGCCAAACAGGCCCGCGACCGACTCATCGCCCAGTCCGGTCAGGACGCATGGGTCGCCGAACTCACCCGCGTCGCCGCGTCCCTGCGCGGACGGCTCGTCCGCGAGGCCGGAGAGCGCTTCGACAACCCGCCCCCCGGCGTCATCGGCTACGACATCGACCAGGTCGACGACATGTGCGACAAGGTCAACTCCTACTTCACCCAGGGCGTGGCGATGAGCGTCGATCAGGTCCGCCGCGTGCTGTTCAAGACCGCGAAGGGCAAGAAGGCCTACGATGAGGACCAGGTCGACGCCTTCATCGACCGCGTCGTCGAGGTGATGGCCTCCGTTGACTGAGTTCCACTACTTCTCGTCGCCGAGCGACACCGACGCCGGCACACTCAATCCCGTCTACGAACTCCTCGACTTCCCGATCGCGATGGGACGTGCCGATGACGTCGTCCTCACCGGGCCGGCGCCCGAGAAGCCGCTGGTCGACGGGCGCGAGGTCACCGATCCGCGCCTGATCGCGGCACTGTCGGTGCCCGTCGAGCTCGACCGCGCCGAGGTCCTCGACCGCAGTGCGAAGCTCGCCGGGGTGCTGCGGACCATGGGAGTGATCCCGGAATCGGGTGCCGTGCTCACCCTCGCCGAGGAGGTCCCGCCCCTGGCAAGGGCGCTGACTCTGCTGGCTGCCGCACGCATCGGCCTGCGAGTCGACCTGCGCGCCGAGGCCGGTGAGGCGACCGAGACCGCTGTCGTCGTCCACGGCATCGACGCCCCGACGATCGAACCCGGCCGTGCCTCGGTCAGGATCACTCGGTCCCGGTTCGAAGGCGTCGGTGTCAGCATCGACGGACAGACCGCGAACCTCGACCAGGCGATGCGCGACTCCCGCGTCGAGTTCGCCGCCGTCGTCCCCCTGTCCCCGGAGCACACCCTGCTGCACACCGATGCGGGAGTGATCGATGCACAGGCATGGGTGGACTGGTTCCGAGGCGCGGTCCTGTCGGGTTCCTGAAGACCGAGAATGCATCGGCTCACCGAAGCGCTGCGCGATGCCGGGTGCGTCTTCGCCGAGGAGGAAGCCGCCATTCTCCTCGAAGCGGCGCTGCAGGGGGACACGGTCAGTGAAGACTCAAGACAGTCGAGGCTGAAGGCACTCGCGGCCCGGCGGATCAGCGGAGAACCGCTCGAACACATCGTCGGGTGGGTCGACTTCGCCGGCCTGCGCCTGAATGTGCGTCCGGGCGTGTTCGTCCCCAGACAGAGGACGAGACTGCTCGCCTTCCATTCCGAGCGCACTGTCAGGGCCGTCTCGGACCGGCGCGGTGCGGGCCGACCGGCTCCGGTGCTGGTCGAAGGGTTCTGCGGAGCGGGACCGGTCGGGTCGTTCGTGGCCGCCTCGGTGCCCGGTGTGCGCATCTGCGTCGGCGATGCGCAGGACGAAGCCGTCGAGGCCGCCGTGGCCAATGTGCACCAGGCGGCGGGCGCGAGCCCGGCCGCCGGCACGACCGTTGACGGTCATCGTCTGAACTGCCTGCGGGGACTGCCGCAGGAGCTGCGCCGCGGAGTCGACGTGATCGCAGCGGTCCCACCCTATGTGCCGGACACCGCCTCGGACTTCCTCCCGCGGGAGGCCGTCGACTGCGAACCGAGCAGTGCTCTCTTCGGCGGGCCCGACGGCCTCGACCTCGTCCGGAGACTCATCGACGAATCCGTGGACTGGCTGCGCCCCGAGGGCACACTGCTCATCGAACTCGGACGCGAGCAGGCCCCGACCGCGCTCGCTCACGCCGCGGGTCGGGGACTGGCCGGGCAGGGCCGCCTCGGCGAGGACGAGCAGACCGTCGTAGTGGAACTGCGGCAGGCAGCATCCGGCCGTCCCAGCGGGAGCGCCGCCCGTCCCAGCGGGGTTGCCGCTCGTCCCGACGCCGACACCGCCTGCCCCACCCGGGACGGAATCAGTTCGCGAAGGCGTTGATCCCGGTCATCGCCCGGCCCAGGGTCAGCTGGTGCACTTCGTGCGTGCCTTCGTAGGTGAGCACGGTCTCGAGGTTGACCGCGTGGCGCAGCGGCGGATACTCGCTCGTGATGCCCGAACCGCCGAAGAGGGCGCGCAGGTCGCGGCAGACGTTCATGGCCGTGTCGACGCCCACCATCTTGCCGAGGCTGATCTGCTCGGGACGCACGCCCGCCTCCGAGTCCTTGAGCTTGCCCAGATGAGCGGCCAGCAGTGTGATCTGCGAATACTGGCCCAGGGCCTTCGCGAGCTTCTGCTGCGTGATCTGGAACGACGACAGCGGGCGGTCGAACTGGACGCGGGTGCCCGTGTACTCCAGGGCCGACAGCAGCGAGTCGCGGGCAGCTCCCGTGACTCCGAAGACGATGCCGTAGCGGGCCTCGGACAGGCACGACAGCGGTCCCTTGAGGCCCTCGGCCTCCGGCAGCATGGCATCGGCGGGCAGACGCACGTTGTCGAGGACGATCTCACCGGTGATCGAGGCCCGCAGCGAGATCTTGCGGTGGATCTCCGGAGTCTGGACCCCCTCGGTGTCCGAGGGCACGACGAAGCCGCGCACGACGGGCCGGCCCTTGTCGTCGAGCTCCTCGGTCTTGGCCCACACAACCATGACGTCGGAGACCGGCGAGTTCGTGATCCACATCTTCGCGCCGTTGAGGATCCAGTCGGATCCGTCCCTCTTCGCCGTCGTCTTCATGCCCGAGGGATCGGACCCGACATCGGGTTCGGTCAGGCCGAAGCAGCCGATCGCCTTGCCGGTGGCCATCTTCGGCAGCCACTCCTCCTTCTGCGCCTCCGAACCGAAGCGGTGGATGGCGAACATCGCCAGCGACCCCTGCACGGACACGAGCGAACGCAGACCGGAGTCGACGGCCTCGAGCTCACGGCAGGCCAGACCGTACTGGGTGGCTGTCGATCCGCCGCAGCCGTAGCCGGTCAGGTGCATGCCCAGCAGGCCGAGCTCGCCGAGCCCTTCGGCCAGTTCACGAGCGGGGATCGTGGCGTCGAGGAAGTAATCGCCGATCCTGTCCCGGACGTTCTCGTCCAGCCACTTCTTCACAATCGCTGCGAATTCGAGGTCATCGGGCTCGAAGACCGAATCCAATCCCAGGATGTCGTCGGGGCTCAGCGTCTTGGTCATATCATTCTCTTTCGCCATTGATTGTCCTTACTCACCACCGTCCCCAGCAGGGACGCCGCGTGCCGAACCACAGGGGCACCCGCGCGCCGAACCATCGGTGGCCGGCCACGCTCGCCCGAAGGCTGTCGAGTCATTTCCCAGAGAACTTTGGCATCATCGGTTGGCGTGAGTAAACGTAGATTCATTGTAGTCGGCTCCACCGGATCGGTCGGCACCCAGGCCCTCGACGTTCTGTCCGGACACCGCCACGAGCATGCGATCGTCGGGCTGGCGGCCGGATCCCAACTCGATCTGCTGCTCGAGCAGGCTCTCGATTTCTGCGTTCCCGTCATCGGACTGACCTCCCCGCCGGCCGGGGGAGAGGCCGAGATCCGCCGCCGACTGGCCGCACTCGCCGCCGCCCGCGGGGTCAGCGATCCCGTCGAGGTCATCCACATCGGTGACACCGCCGCCGAGGCGGTCGCGGGTCTCGAGGCCGACATGGTCCTCAACGCGATCACCGGTGCCGCCGGTCTCGGAACGACACTGGCCGCCCTGGCCCGGGGCACCGATGTGGCCCTGGCGAACAAGGAGTCGCTCATCATCGGCGGGTCCATCGTCCTCGATGCCGCACGCGCCACCGGAGCTCGGCTCGTCCCCGTCGACAGCGAGCACTCGGCGATCGCTCAGGCTCTGCGGGCCGGCACCCACAGGGAGGTCAGCAAGCTGATCATCACCGCCTCCGGTGGCCCCTTCCGCGGCATGACCCGCGAGGCGCTGCGTCGAGTCACCCCCGGCCAGGCCCTCAACCACCCGACCTGGTCGATGGGGGCGATGATCACCCTCAACTCCGCGACCCTGGTCAACAAGGGCCTGGAAGTCATCGAGGCCCACCTGCTCTTCGAGATCGACTTCGACCACATCGAGGTCGTCGTCCACCCGCAATCGCACATCCACTCGATGGTCGAGTTCACCGACGCCTCGACGATCGCGCAGATCTCCCCACCGGACATGCGTCTGCCCATCTCCTACGCTCTGGGCACGCAGGCGGACGGATCGACGACGCGGTTGGGTTCGGCAGCGGTGCCGAACAACTGGGGCCAGCCGATGCACTGGTCGTTCGAACCGGTCGACCACCTGGCGTTCCCGGCCCTCGGCCTGGCCATCGACGCCGGCCGGCGCGGCGGCAGCTTCCCGGCTGTGCTCAACGCCGCCAACGAGGTGCTCGTGGCGGCGTTCATCGCCGGCGACATCGCCTTCACCGACATCGACCGGGGACTGGCCCGGGCCCTGGCGGCCCACGAACCGGCCGGCGAGCACACCGTGGACACCGTCCTGGCCGCCGATGCCTGGGCCCGGGAGTTCGCCCGAGACTTCGTCGCCGAGCAGAAGAGCGCCGCCGAGCGGTCAGAGGCCGAGAAGACCCGGTCCGGGCAGCAGTCGGCGCGAGTGCCGAACGGAGGCCTGGGATGACGGTCCTGCTCTACATCATCGGGATCGTCCTCTTCCTCATCGGCATCTCGATCTCCATCGGCCTGCATGAGCTCGGCCACCTCACCCCGGCCAAGCGCTTCGGAGTCAAGGTCACCCATTACATGGTCGGCTTCGGGCCCACACTGTTCTCCTTCCGACGCGGCGAGACCGAGTACGGGGTGAAGGCGTTCCCGCTCGGCGGGTTCATCGCGATGCCCGGAATGTACCCGCCCGAACCGGCGACCACGCAGCGCCTCGAGGGCCAGACCGTCGGGGCTTCGGAAGCAGGGGCTCGGGAAGCAGAGGCCAGCGAGGCAGAGGCCGGGACACGGGAGGAAGCCGCCGAGCAGCCCGGCCTCGACGAGGGCGGATCTCAGAGCGGGGGTGCCGGTCCCGACGCGCAGGCTCCGCGCCGGCGGCGGAAGGGACGGCTGTTCGAGAGCACCATGGCCGATGCCAGGGAGTTCTCGAACGAGGAGATCGCGCCGGGGGAGGAGCACCGGACGTTCTACGCCCTCAGCGTGCCCAAGCGGCTGGTCGTCATGTTCTCCGGTCCCTTCGTCAACCTCGTCCTCGGCATCCACATCATGGCGATCTCGCTCATGGGCATCGGTGTGATGACGCCGACGACCACGGTCGAGACCGTCGTCGAATGCGCCGTGCCCGCCTCCGAGGCCGCGCAGCGTTCCGCCGAGGAGCAGAACACGTGCCGCGACGATGACCAGCTGACCCCGGCCTGGGAAGCCGGCATCGAACCCGGCGATGAGATCACCGCGATCGCCGGGGTCGAGACGAAGGACTGGGACCAGCTGTCGACGGTGATCAAGGACCACGCCGGTCAGCGCGTCGAGGTCGACTTCATCCGCGACGGTCAGGCCCAGTCCGTGACCGTGCCGATCATCGCCACCGAACGGCAGAAGCTCGACGAGGCGGACAGGCCGCTTGAGAATCCGGACGGGACACCGCAGACCGTGACCGAGGGCTTCTTCGGCGTCGGCCCCGTGTTCGAACGCGCACCCCTGCCGATCACTGAGTTCCCCGAAGCCGTCTGGGATCAGGTCTCAGGAGTCTTCCACGCCATCGTCACCCTGCCGGTCAAACTCGTCGACATCGGTGAGGTCGCCGTCGGGACGAAGGACCGCGATGCCGAAGGGCTCGTCGGCATGGTCGGCGTCGGCCGCATCGCCGGCGAGATCGTCTCCACCGACCGCATCGATATCGTCGACAAGGCGCAGATGGGCCTCGGCATGCTCGGCTCGATCAACATCTTCCTGTTCGCGTTCAACATGATCCCGCTGCTGCCGCTGGACGGCGGACACATCGCCGTCGGACTCTACGAGGGAGCTCGCCGTCGCATCAACCGGTGGCGCGGGCGCGGGCTGGTCGGACCCTTCGACACGGCGAAGCTGCTGCCGCTGACCTATGTGTGCATCGGGCTCATGCTGTGCATGACGGCGCTGCTCGTCTACGTCGACCTCGTCAAACCCATCACCCTCGACGCGATCTTCGGCGCCGGCGGATAGACCCGGCAGTCGGCGGGGCAGGAAGCGGGTGCGGTGACCGGCAGCCCGGCAGTCGCCGGCGCAGCCTCAGCCGCCGAGGGTGATCGCCTGCACCTGACCGAGGTGGTTGAGTCCGACCGTGATCGTGGCCGGGTCCGTCTGCGCCTCATCAGCAGGCACCGTCACCGTCCCGCGCAGCGGAGAGGACATCACCAGCTGTTCGCCTGAGAAAGCGTCGCCCGAGGCCAGACCATGGTCCCGTGCCCACCGAGCGAAGCGTTGGCGCCGCTCGACTCGCGGTTCGTCGAGATCCATGTTCATCGAGAAGATCTCATCGGCGACCGCCTCGTCGAAATCGGTGACGAGGTTCGCCGCGGCCAGGACCGTCTGAATCTGTGCGGGCTGCGCTTCATAGCGGGGCACCGGCGCCGTGGTGGTGCTGCGATCCAGAGTGAGATCAGGCGTCCCGATGGCCGCCGCCCATCCCGCGTCGACGGCGTTCTGGACGCTGCGCTGAGCCGGATAGTACGTGGTGTTGCCGAGCACGACGATGCTCAGCCCCAGTTCGGGGAACCATCGCATGTGCGAACCGTATCCGGGGTAGCCGCCCGAATGGCAGACCACCCTTCCGAAGCGCGAATCCAGTCGGGTCTCCAGGCCATAGCCGTAGATCAGGGTCTCCGTATGGTGCTTGCTGCGCTGGGACTCCATGAGTCGTCGGCCCTGCTGGTTGCCGGTGAGAACGTGCCGAAGCGTTCCGGGCTCCGCCTCGAGATCGTCGAGCGCGTCGAGGTGGGCCGACATCCACGTGCCGATGTCGTCCACCGTGGAGATCATTCCGCCGATGGGGGAGAAGACCCCGGGGCCGGTCAGCTCGGCCGGGTGCAGACCGCCGTCGAGGTCGACACGGATTCCTGGTGCCAGGTCCGGGAAGTCGGTGTGGTCGAACCCGGTGCGCGTGAGCCCGAGAGGTCCGAGGATGTCGGTGCACACGAGCTCGGTGAACGTCCGACCGGTGACCGTCTCGGCGACCATGCCGAGCACGGCATAGCCGAGATTCGAATACTCGTAGCCGGTGTCGGCTGGGGCCGTGGCGACTGCGCCGCGGCGCAGCCAGGCGATCAGCTCGTCCGGGGTCATCGACTCCATCCGGTCGGCCCACGGATCGTCCTTCGTGAACCCGGTGCCCATGGTCAGCGCCTGCCGGCAGGTGCGGTCGGCGATCGCCGTGTCCGCCAGTTCGGGCACGAGGCGACCGAACGGCCGGTCGAGGTCGAGGCCGTCCTCGGCGAGGAGACCGATGGCCGCGGCGGTGAAGGACTTCGTCATCGACGCGATCCGGTACGGAACGTCGGCGTTGGCGGAACGAGTAGGGCCGCCTCGGCGAAAGATTCCCCAAGCCAGGGATCCGCCCTGGTCAGACAGCGCGCTCGCCTCCGCGTCCAGGAAGGCGACCATAGCCTCGATGTCGGGGTATGCGCCTTCGCTCACGGGTCCGCTCCTTCTCGCAGATTTCAGGACACCTTCACACTACCCGCGCACAGTCGACAGCGGCGGAACGCACCTCGGAGGCAGGCGGAGGTCCTACAATGGACATCGTTCGAACAATCCGGCCGCAGCTCGGGCCCGCCTCGGCGACGGCACGGTCATCGTGGCTGGTCACCAGCCCGACTGAAGGGATCGTCTTCGTGACATCTGTCAATCTCGGAATGCCCGCATCGCCGCCGCCCGTGCTCGCACCGCGGCGGCAGACGCGGCAGATCAGGGTCGGCAAGGTCGGCGTCGGGTCCGAATCGCCGGTGAGCGTGCAGTCGATGACGACGACGCCGACGACCGACATCAACGCGACCCTGCAGCAGATCGCCGAGCTCACCGCCTCCGGCTGCGATATCGTGCGCGTGGCCTGCCCGACCGCCGATGACGCCGCGGCGCTGCCGATCATCGCCGGCAAATCCCAGATCCCCGTCATCGCCGACATCCACTTCCAGCCCAAGTACGTCTTCGCCGCGATCGAGGCCGGCTGCGCCGGGGTGCGGGTCAACCCGGGCAATATCCGCAAGTTCGACGACCAGGTCAAGGAGATCTCGAAGGCCGCCGCCGAGGCGGGGGTGTCCATCCGCATCGGTGTCAACGCCGGATCCCTGGACAAGCGGCTGATGGAGAAGTACGGCAGGGCCACGCCCGAAGCGCTCGTCGAGTCCGCCGTGTGGGAGGCCTCCCTGTTCGAGGAGCACGGGTTCTCCGACTTCAAGATCTCCGTCAAACACCACGACCCGGTGGTCATGGTCCGCGCCTACGAGCTGCTGGCCGAACGCGGAGACTGGCCGCTGCATCTGGGAGTCACCGAGGCCGGGCCGGCCTTCCAGGGCACGATCAAATCCGCGACCGCGTTCGGACATCTGCTGGCCGAGGGCATCGGCGACACCATCCGCGTGTCCCTGTCGGCCCCTCCGGCCGAGGAGGTCAAGGTCGGCAACCAGATCCTCGAATCGCTCAACCTCAAACCACGCAAGCTCGAGATCGTCTCCTGTCCCTCCTGCGGGCGTGCGCAGGTCGACGTCTACACCCTGGCCGACAAGGTCACCGCCGGCCTCGAGGGCATGGAGATCCCGCTGCGGGTGGCGGTCATGGGGTGCGTGGTCAACGGACCGGGCGAGGCCCGTGATGCCGACCTCGGCGTGGCCAGCGGCAACGGCAAGGGCCAGATCTTCGTCAAAGGCGAGGTGATCAAGACGGTGCCCGAGGCTGAGATCGTCGAGACCCTGATCTCCGAGGCCAATCGGATCGCGCAGGAGGCCGGGTCCGAGTCGTCCCCGACCTCCGGCCCACCGGAAGTCGTCGTCGGCTGAATCGCCGTCGCGTCGACAGGACTGACACATGGTGACGGTGGACAAGGGTTATTCATGCTGAGGATCGCACGGCTGGGACATCAGCACACGCAGTGGCTGACGGATCTGCTCGCGCGCAATCCCTGCGAGAACGTCTACCTCATCTCCCTGCTCGAGGTCACCGGCACCGCCCGGCTCGGCTCTCCGGCCGGGACGCTGTACGGAGTCTTCGACGGCGACCGGCCCGTGGCCGCCTACTGGGTCGGTGGCAACATCATCCCCGTCGCGGCGACTGCGGCGACGAACCAGGTGCTGGCCGACAAGCTCAACGTCGACGGTCGCGTCTCGTGCTCCCTCATCGGCGCCCAGCGGGTCATCCTCGATCTGGGGCAGCGGCTCAACTGGGGCCGGCCTCGCGGGGTGCGGCAGCGGCAGCCGCTGCTGGCGATCAGCTCGGATCCGCTCGTGGCCCCCGACGAACACGTCATCCGAGTCACTCTCGACGACCTCGGCGCCGTGTTTCCCGCCAGTGTGGACATGTTCACGAAGGAGGTCGGGTTCTCACCCATCGAGGACGGCACTGCGGGATACCTCTCACGGGTGCGCGGGATCATCCGCAGCAAGAACTGCTACGCCCGCATCTCCGACACCCTGCCCCAGGGCGGGCAGGTGCCCCGATGGCCGGCCACCGAACAGGACGAACAGGTTCTGTTCAAGGCCGATATCGGCATCCGCGCCCGTCGCATCGTCCAGGTCCAGGGAGTATGGGTCCACCCCGAAGTGAGGAACCAGGGACTCGGCGCGGCCGGAATGGCCGCGGTCGTCCAGCGCACCCGCGACAAGGGACATACGACGGTGAGTCTGTACGCCAATGACTACAACGAGGTGGCGCTGCGGATGTACACGCGCGTCGGCTTCGAACAGGTCGGCACCTTCGCCACCATCATGTACTGAGTGTGCCCGCACTCAGCGGCGTCGGCGGCTGCACTCAGCGGCGTCGGCGGTCGCACTCAGCGGCGTCGGCGGTTGCGGGACTGAGGCTTGGCCAGGTCGCCCAAGAACTTCTCCATCTCGCGACGGTCCTTCTTCGTCGGACGGCCCAGCCCCTTGTCCCGTCGCGGGACGAACCCGCGCAGGGCCGGGTCGGGTGGGGGAGTGAGATCCTCATAGCATTCGACGGCGATGGAGGCCTGCATGCGGGTGGGGATGAAGCCGGTGATCTTCCACGTGAATTCGCTGCCGGCCTTGCGCACGCGCACCTCCTGACCGATGCTCACCTTCTGGGAGGCCTTGACCCGCTGCCCGTCGACTTGGACGTGTCCGCCGCGGCAGGCCTGAGTGGCGAGGCTGCGGGTCTTGAACATCCGCGTCGTCCACAGCCACACGTCGATGCGCATGTGCGTGTTCGGTGATCGGTCGATCTCGGTCATCGCCGCGTGTCCTCGGGCATCCGGCGGGAGTCGGCGCGCAGGGCCAGCTCCGACCGGCGGGTGAATGTCTGTGCGGGCCGGCCCCTGCCCTGACTGACGGCCTGACCGGTCGGGTCGAGCAGAGGCAGCATGGTGCGCCGGAATGTATCGGCCTGCAGGCTCTCACCGGCGACGATCTCGTGCAGTTCCCGCAGCTGCCGCAGTGAGAACTCGGACTCGAGCAGACCGAAGGGATCGGGTGTGCGCTCGTGCAGGGCCCGCAGCCGGTGGACGGCGACACGCACGATCTCCTGGTGTTCGGAGCTGAGTTCGTCGACATCGTGCACGGGCACGAGCTTGCGACGATGGACGGGAGCATCGGCGTGATCGGAATCCGTCGCCACGGCCTCGGCGAAGCCGTCACCGGCCTCGGCGGGGTCGTCACCGGACTGGGCCGTTCCGGACTCGGCCGTTCCGGATTCGGCCGTTCCGGACTCGGGCACGCCGTCGTCACCGGTCCGGGCGAGGCCGACGTCACCGGCCGAGAGCACATCGAGGTGGGCCACGGAGATCACCCAGCCGCGATCGTCGCGGTCGGGCTGGTCGAACACATGCAGCTGGACCGGCGCCCGATCGACCAGCCGGGCCTTCTCGCGCAGGCACCGGGCGACCGCCTCGGCGAGGCGCTCCTGCGGACGCAGAATCGACCCCGGCAGCTGCCACACCCCATCGCCGGGATGGGTGAGGAGAACATGCAGACCACGGCCGGGCACAGGGCAGAGGACCGCGGTGTCGACCGCCACGGACGGCCGCGGGAACTGCGTGAGTTGACTCTGATCAGGCATGCTCTTCGTATCGCTCGGACTCGTCGTGTCGGTGAGTGCCGGTCGGCGGACCAGGGGCCCCGACCGGTGCTGGACTTCGGCGCAGCACCCACCAGTCTAATTCTCTTCCCCCTGGTGACGAATCCGGGCTCACCCACGTGGTCGACCGCGTCGAGACACCCGACCGCTCCGCTCCGGATTCCCGCGGCCCGCCCGCGTGCGATAGTGTTCGATCTGAGTCCTGACGAGTTGAGGAGAAACGCCTATGGCCCTGCGCATGTCGTCCCTGTTCGTGCGAACCCAGAAGGAGGACCCGGTCGGCGCCGAGGTGGCCAGCCACCGACTGCTGCACCGCGCCGGATACATCCGCAGGCAGGCACCGGGGATCTACACGTGGCTGCCGCTGGGACTGGCCGTGCTCGGCAAGATCGAGGCCATCGTGCGCGAGGAGATGGCGCTCGCCGGTTCCCAGGAGGTCCACTTCCCGGGACTGCTGCCCGCCGACCCCTACAAGACCTCCGGCCGCTGGGAGGCCTTCGGCCCCGACCTGTTCCACCTCAAGGACCGTCGTGACAACGACTACATCCTCGCCCCCACCCACGAGGAGGTCTTCACCCTCCTGGTCAAGGACCTCTACTCCTCGTACAAGGATCTGCCCCTGTCGATCTACCAGATCCAGACGAAGTACCGCGACGAGGCCCGGCCCCGCGCCGGTCTGCTGCGCGGCCGCGAATTCATCATGAAGGACGCCTACTCGTTCGACGTCGACGACGCCGGCCTCGACGCCTCCTACGAGGCCATGCGCGTGGCCTACCTGCGCGCCTTCGCCCGCCTCGGACTGCCCTGCCTGCCGGTCGAGGCGACCCCGGGAGCGATGGGCGGATCCGGCACCGAGGAATTCATCTACCCCTCCGAGGTCGGCGAGGACACCTTCGTCCGCTCCGCCGGCGGTTACGCCGCCAACGTCGAGGCCGTGACCTCGATCGTGCCCGATCCGATTCCCTATGAGGGCACGCCCGCCGCCCATGTCGAGGACACCCCCGACACTCCGACGATCGAGACCCTCGTGGCCGCGGCGAACGCGAATCATCCGCGGGAGGACCGCGAATGGACCGCCGCCGATACGCTGAAGAACGTCGTCTGCGCCGTGACTCATCCGGACGGGACCCGCGAGGTCATCGTCATCGGCCTGCCCGGTGACCGTGAGGTCGACCTCGACCGGGCCGCCGGCACCGGCATGCTCGGCGACGGCGAGGTCGATCTCGAGGCCGCAACAGCCGAGGACCTCGCCGCCCACCCCGAGCTCGTCAAGGGCTACATCGGGCCCGGCAACGACCTCGACCACCCGGTCCTCGGCCTCGAATCGCCGTCGAAGATCCGCTATCTCCTCGACCCCCGCATCGTCGACGGCACCCGCTGGATCACCGGCGCGAATGAGCCCGGCCGCCACGTCTTCGACCTCGTCGCCGGCCGCGACTTCGTGGCCGACGGCACGATCGAAGCCGCCCAGGTGGCCGTCGGCGATCCCGCCCCCGACGGCTCCGGACCGCTGGAGCTGGCCCGCGGTGTCGAGATCGGCCAGATCTTCAAGCTCGGCCGCCGGTACGCCGAGGCCCTCGACCTCAAGGTGCTCGATGCCAACGGCAAGGCCACGACCGTGACCATGGGCTCCTACGGTCTCGGCGTCACCCGCGTCATGGCCTGCATCGCCGAGGAGTACCACAGCGAGGACGGACTGCTCTGGCCCCAGCATCTGGCCCCGGCCGATGTGCATGTCATCGTCGCCGGCAAGGGTGCCGACATCGCCGAGGCGGCCGAGACGATCACCGCCGAGCTCGAGGCCGAGGGCATCAGCGTCCTGATCGATGACCGCAACAAGGTCTCGCCCGGCTTCAAGTTCGCCGACGCCGAGCTCATCGGCATCCCCACCGTCATCGTCGTCGGACGCGGACTCGCCGACGGTGTGGTCGAGGTGCGCGACCGTCTGGCCGATGAGAAGACCGATCTTCCCGTCGCCGAGGTGGTCCCCGCCACCGTGGCCGCGATCCGTGAGGCCTACGCGAAGGCCGATGCCGCCGCCGATGCGGCCGCCGTCGATGCGGCCGAGACAGCTCTGCCCGCGGCGGCCGTCGACGCGGCCGACGCGAACGTCTGAGCCGCCTCGGTGTTCGAAGCTCTCACCGGCGGCCTCGATGTCACCCTGCCGATGCTCCTGTGGCTGCTGGCCGCAGGAGCCCTGGCCGGATGGATCGACGCGGTCGTCGGCGGGGGCGGGCTGATCCAGCTGCCCGCACTGCTGCTCGTGCCCGGCATGAGCCCGGTGCAGGCGGTCGCGACGAACAAGATCGGGTCGATCGCGGGCACGACCGCCTCGGCGATCACCTACCTGCGCAAGATCACCCCCGACCGGTCGGCGACGATCCCGGCCGCGGCCTCGGCGTTCCTCGGCGCCGTGGCCGGGGCGAAGCTCGCGACCCTGGTCCCGGCCGAACTGTTCACCCCGATCATCCTTCTGGCACTGATCGGCGTCGGCCTGTTCACCCTGCTCAACCCCAGCCTCGGGGCGGAGGCGAGCCTGCGGTTCGGCGAGTCGTCGAAGCGCCACCACGCGCTGTCGTGGCTCATCGGCCTCATCATCGGCGTCTACGACGGGGTGCTGGGACCGGGCACGGGATCGTTCCTCGTCATCGCGTTCGTCATGATCATCGGCTTCTCATTCCTGCAGGCCTCGGCGATGGCGAAGGTGATCAATTGGGCGACGAACTTCGGGGCGCTGGTCTACTTCGTCCCCGACGGACAGGTCGTCTGGCTGCTGGGTCTGGTCGTGGCCGTCGGCAATGTCGCAGGCGGTGTCTTCGGCGCCCGCACCGCACTGAAGAAGGGCTCGGGCTTCGTGCGCGTCATCTTCGTCGTCGTGGTCTCGGCGATGATCCTCAAACTCGGCTTCGACGTCGTCTCGGGCCTCATCCGCTGAAGGTCCGGGTCCGCTCGAGGCTCAGAACCGCTCCAGGTCCGGACCCGCTCAAGGCTCAGCCGATGGGTTTGAGGGCGTGGGCGTTGACGCCTGCCACATCGGCCCCGGACAGGGCCCGGGCCACCCACAGGGACCGGGCCGCATCGGCCAGGCTCGCCGTCGACCCGCCGGTGGCCGCGCGCAGATACCAGAACATGTTCGTGATCTCCCGGGCCACGGTCGCACCCATCCCGTACTGCGGTTCGACTCCGGCGCACAGGGCCAGATCGGTGGCGAAACCGCGCAGCCACGCCGCCTGCGCCTGCGGATGGTCCGAGGGGATCTCGGACAGCCGATTCCACAGCACCGGGGCCAGCGTGTACGCCGTCGGACCGGACAGCGGCAGCGGATCGATGGCCTTCCACGTCGAGATGCCCGAGGGATCCGGGTTGCCGGCGAGGATGTTGTAGTAGTGCAGATCGGCGTGGATGAGCCAGCTCTCGTCCGAAGACGCCAGGGTCTGCATCCAGTTGCGGGCGAAGGACAGCAGCAGCCCGTCGTGCGGGCCCGCCTCCGACCATCCGGTCAGCAGCCCGGCATCGGCGTCGAAGGTCGACAGCCAGCCCGCCGCGATGTCCTGGACCTGCATGAATTCCGAACTCGCCGGGATCTCCAGGGACCGCTGTAGGGCACCCCAGACCGGTGGCACATCGGCCAGCGGCAGCACCGAGAGATTGTCCTTCGTCCGCAGTCGCTCCTGCAGGGTGACCCGGAAGCTGCGGTCATCGCGGATGACGCGCACCGCCCCGTGCCCGTTCCACATCCGCAGGGCCCGCAGCGCCTGGGCATGAGCGGCAGTGTGCGCCGAGGTCGGGGCGGCGAACCGGAGCACTCCCTGGTAGTTCTCCTGAGTGAGCACCGGGATGACCAGCGACTCGCAGCCGGCCCACGGGGCGCCGGGCACATCGTCGAAGCGCAGCTTCCACCGATCGAGGAGCTCATTGGCCATATAGTCCAGCGCCGCGACCCACGCATCGGTGCGGTACTTGCCGATGATGTCGCGCGTGGAGCGATAGAGAACCGGTGGCACCTTCATCCGGTGACCTCCGTGGCCGCCGTCGCCGGTGCCGTCGATCGGGCCGCTGCGCTGGGGGAGTCATCGGAGTCGTCATAGGCAAACCGCAGCGGCTGGGGCCGGGAGAAGACGGTCCGGGCCCGAGCCGATTCCCACAGTCGCAGGATCGCCGAGGTGTCCTCGGCCAACCAGGGCAGCAGCGCCGAGGCCAGCCCGTCCTCGAGGCCCACAGCCAGCTCCTCGGCCGTCCGGGCATCCGTGGGAGTCGGATCGAGCCTCCACGCCGAGGCGTTGGGATCGGCATTGTCCTCCCCGAGGAGTCCGAGCATCTCCCCGGACAGCGAGCCCAGGGATTCGAGACGCGCCAGCGCACCCCTGCGCTTCGCGGACTTCGACTCGAAGTTCACGGCCAGACGCTCATAGCCGTAGGCGGCTGCCCGAGACTGGTTGAGGATCGCATTCAACATCGCCTGCCGGTCCGCTTCGCCCGCGGAGTCGTCCCCGCCCGAGTCTGCCGAGTCGCCTTCGCCGGACGGCGTGGCGGCGGTGTCGGCGGCTTCCTCGCGGCTGGCGCGAATCAGCTCATCGGCGGTGTCGATGAGCTCGTCGTCACCGGCAACGAGCGTCAGGCCCATGGCCACATCGGACAGCACGGGAATGAGACCGGAGCCGAGATCGGAGGCGGACTCGAACACGGCGCGGGAGACGGTCTCGGCCGCTTCGACGAAGGTGCGTGCGTCCTCGGTCGGAGCCGGTTCGGTGGCGAATTCGGTCGGAGGCGACCACACCGGGCCGATGGCCGCGACGAAGACTGCGAGGTCCTCACCGGCGGTGTCGGGATCACCGGAGCCGGGGGAGGTGGCGGAGAGGACGCGGGCGATGCGGTTGCGCAGCGCCTGCGAGGAATCGAGCTCGGGCACCTCGGGATCCGCGTCGAGTCGCAGGCCGCAGGCCGTGAGCAGACCCAGACTCGCGCCGCTGACGCCGGCGGTCAGAAGGGCACGGCGACTGACGGGGAAACGCATACGGCAATCCTATCGGATGCTTACCGTTGACCGAGGCTGTCGCATAGGGTGGGAAGGAAGCGGCCCGCCGGGCAGACGCACGGGCCGTCGCAGCCGTCCGCCGCACCTCGGCGGGCGGGAGGGCCAGCGAAGAGGAGGAGATATGGACGAGGACGTCGAACGGATCAAGGGCCTGCTCACCCCGCCCCTGCAGACGGCGGGATACCACCTGGAGAACGTCAAGGCCGTGGCCGCGGGCCCCCGCCGCACACTCACCGTCGTCGTCGACCTCGATGAGTCGAGCACCGAGGCGATGTCGATGGACCGGATCGCCGAATCGACGAAGATCGTCGGCGATGCCCTCGACGAGGTCGAGATCTTCCGGGACAAGCCCTACCAGCTCGAGGTCACGAGCCCAGGAGCGACGCGGAAGCTCGAGACCCCACGCCACTTCAGACGGGTGATCGGCCGCCGCCTGGAGATCACGACGAAGAAGGACACATTCAAACTCGACCTCGCCGAGGTGGGGGAGACATCGATCACGGGCACGGACCCGCAGAAGAAGGAGACCAGGCAGGTGCCGCTCGAGGACATCCGCAAGGCCCAGGTCGAACTCAAGTTCCGCTGAGGTGCGTCTGAGGTCTGGGTGACAGAGTGCAGGCCGAGACTGGGATAGACTGGCACGCCTGCATAAGTGAACACAGACAATTCAATGCTCGAATGAGCCGGAGAGGACATAGGCACATGGACATCGATCTCAATGTTCTGCGCGTGATCGAACAGGAGCGGGAGATTCCGCTCGACACCCTCGTCGAACTCATCGAACAGGCACTCTACCTCGCCTACCAGAAGACCGAGGGGGCGTGGCCGGACGCCCGCGCCGAACTCGACAAGTCCTCCGGTGAAGTGCGCATCCTCGCCGTGGAGTTCGACAACGACGACAACCCCATCGGCGAATTCGACGACACCCCCACGGGCTTCGGCCGCATCGCCGCCCAGACGGCCCGTCAGGTCATCCACCAGCGGCTGCGCGATGTCGAGGACGAATCCCTGCTCGGCACGTTCAAGGGCCGTGAGGGTGAGATCGCCTCGGGCACCATCCAACAGGGCAGGGACCCGCAGATGGTCCAGGTCGACCTCGGCGACGTCGAGGCCGTGCTGCCCCCGCACGAACAGGTCCCCGGCGAGGAGTACAACCACGGCACCCGGATGCGCGTGTACATCGCCGATGTCCACAAGGGCACCAAGGGCACTTCGGTCACCGTCTCCCGCACCCACCCGAACCTCGTCAGGCGACTGTTCGCCCACGAAGCGCCGGAGATCGCCGACGGCACCGTCGAGGTCGTGTCCCTGGCCCGTGAGGCCGGCCACCGCACGAAGCTGGCCGTGCGGGCGACGAAGCCCGGGGTCAACGCGAAGGGTTCGTGCATCGGCGAACTCGGATCCCGAGTGCGAGCGGTGATGAACGAGCTCGGCCAGGAGAAGATCGACATCGTCGACTACTCCGACGACCCGGCGAAGTTCATCGCCCACGCACTCTCACCGGCCAAGGCCACCCGGGTCGAGATCCTCGACGCCGACGCCCAGGAGTCCCGTGCCGTCGTGCCCACCGATCAGCTGTCGCTGGCCATCGGCAAGGAGGGGCAGAACGCGCGCCTGGCCGCGAAGCTCACCGGCTGGAAGATCGATATCATCGCAGCCGACTGAGTGATTCGGACCACGGGCCCCCATGGCGCGCGAGGCGGCGTCGGTGCTGTAGAATCATTCATTGTGAATGTTGGCGATGGACCCGTAAGGACGTGCATCGCCTGTAGGCAGAAGGCCGATCGGAGCGAGCTGACACGGTTCGTGCACCGCCCCGATCAGCATCCGGCCGTCGTCCACGACGTGTCAGCGACACTGCCGGGACGCGGCGCCTGGGTGCACCCGAATGAGAAGTGCCTGGCCAAGGCGCGGACCACTGCCGCCTTCGCTCGAGCCTTTCGAACGAAGATCACCGCCTCGGACCTGCCGAGGCAGGATACCGAACCCACAGAGAACGGGTAGTTGAATGGATGACAAGTTGTGAGTGTCGCACGATGACACCCAGACGGAATTCGAGAGAGCAGTGAGATGAGTACTGCTCTTCATTGATGAGGTTCTTTCCTGACCGGGAAAGAACCCGGACAGGAGAACTGTGGCAAAGCCCCGTGTCCATGAGCTCGCGAAAGAGCTCGGCACAACCAGTAAGAACGTCCTCGAGAAGCTCCAGGATATGGGCGAATTCGTTCGCTCGGCCTCCTCGACGCTCGAAGCGCCCGTCGTGCGCCGGGTGAGAGAGGCCTTCGCCGATTCCGCCCCAGCCGACGGAGCGAAGTCCTCCGGCGGCGAGAAGAAGTCCGCCGCTAAGCCGGCGGCGAAGCCCGGAGCCCCGAAACCCGGTGCGAAGCCGGCACCCAAGCCCGGCGCGAAGCCCGGGCCCAAGGCTGCCTCGGCGAAATCGAGCTCCGCCGAGGCGGGCGACTCTGCGTCGAAGGCCGCACCGAAGCCGGGCGCCAAGCCCGCCCCGGCCGCACCCAAGCAGACCGAGTCCGCCGAGACCTCGGCACCCGAGGCCAAGACCGACCGTGCAGCGGCGCCCAAGCCCGCCGCTCCGAAGCCCGGTGCCCCCAAGCCCGCCGCCCCGAAGCCGGCAGCACCCAAGCCCGCCGCTCCGAAGCCGGCGGCCCCGAAGCCCGGCGGCCGGTCGTCCGCACGCCCGGGCAACAACCCCTTCGCCTCGTCGCAGGGTATGCCGAAGCCCGGCGGTCGCGGACCCAAGCCGGGCGGACGCTCCGGCGGTCAGGGCGGCCAGGGAGCACGCCCCGGCAACAACCCGTTCGCGCCCTCGCAGGGCATGCCGAAGCCGGGTCAGAAGTCGCGCGGTGCCGGTGAGGAGAGCTCCTCCGGTCCTCGTCCGGGCCCGCGTCCGGGCGCACCGCGTCCCAACCCCTCGATGCTGAAGAACTCGGCACTGAACAAGCCCGCACCCGGCCGTGGCCGCGGCGGCGGACGCGGCAATGCTCCCGGCGGTCCCGGTGGCCCCGGCGGTCGCGGATCCGGTCGCGGTCGCGGAAGCACGCAGGGCGCTTTCGGTCGCGGCGGAGGTCCTCGTCAGAAGGGACGGAAGTCGAAGCGGGCGAAGCGCGCAGAGCTCGAGCAGATGCAGGCTCCGTCGGTCGGTGGCGTCACCGTTCCCCGCGGAGACGGCAATACGCCGCTGCGTCTGCGTCGCGGCTCGTCGCTGGCCGACTTCGCCGAGAAGATCAACACGGATCCGACGAACCTGGTCACCGTGCTCTTCCACCTCGGTGAGATGGCCACGATCACGCAGTCGCTCGACGAGGCGACCTTCGAGGTCCTCGGTGAGGAGCTCGGCTACAAGGTCGAGATCGTCTCGCCCGAGGACGAGGACCGTGAGCTGCTCGAGACCTTCGACATCGACCTCGACGCCGAAGCGGCGGGCGAGAATGACGAAGACCTCAGCCCGCGGCCCCCGGTGATCACGGTCATGGGTCACGTCGACCACGGCAAGACCAAGCTGCTCGATGCGATCCGCTCGGCCAATGTCGCCTCCCGCGAGGCCGGCGGAATCACCCAGCACATCGGTGCCTACCAGGTCGAGGTCGACCATGAGGGTCAGGAGCGCAAGCTCACCTTCCTCGATACCCCGGGCCACGAGGCGTTCACCGCCATGCGTGCCCGCGGTGCGAAGTCGACCGACCTCGCGATCCTCGTGGTCGCCGCCGATGACGGTGTGATGCCGCAGACGGTCGAAGCGCTCAACCACGCCCAGGCGGCCGATGTGCCGATCGTCGTGGCGGTCAACAAGGTCGACAAGGAAGGCGCGAACCCGGCCAAGGTCATGCAGCAGCTGACCGAGTACAACCTCGTGGCCGAAGAGTACGGCGGCGAGACAATGTTCGTGCCGATCTCCGCGCTCAAGCGCGAGGGCATCGACCAGCTGCTCGAATCCGTGCTGCTGACCACCGATGCGGCACTGGACCTGCGGGCGAACCCCGACAAGTCCGCTCGCGGCATCGCGATCGAGGCCAAGCTCGACAAGGGCCGCGGCGCCGTGGCGACCGTGCTCGTCGAGTCCGGCAGCCTGCGCCAGGGCGACGCCATGGTCTGCGGCACCGCCCACGGTCGTGTGCGTGCGATGTTCGACGAGAACGGCCAGCAGGTCGACGAGGCGGGTCCGTCCCGTCCCGTCCAGGTGCTCGGCCTGTCCTCGGTCCCGCGTGCCGGTGATTCGTTCATCTCCACCGATGACGACCGCACGGCCCGCCAGATCGCCGAGAAGCGCGACGCCATCGAGCGCAACGCCGCTCAGGCCCGCGGTCGCAAGCGCATCAGCCTCGAGGACTTCACCAAGGCACTGGCCGAGGGCAAGGTCGACATGCTCAACCTCATCCTCAAGGGCGATGTCTCCGGTGCCGTCGAAGCGCTCGAGGACTCGCTGCTCAAGATCGATGTGGGCGACGAGGTCGATCTGCGGATCATCCACCGCGGCGTCGGTGCGATCACGGAGAACGACATCAACCTGGCCACGGTCGACAACGCGATCGTCATCGGCTTCAACGTCCGTCCGGAGGCGAAGGCTCGCGACCTGGCAGACCGCGAAGGCGTCGACGTCCGCTACTACTCGGTCATCTACCAGGCGATCGACGACATCGAGAGCTCGCTCAAGGGCATGCTCAAGCCCGAGTACGAAGAGGTCCAGATCGGCACCGCGGAGATCCGCGAGGTCTTCCGGTCCTCGAAGTTCGGCAACATCGCCGGCTCGATCGTCCGCGATGGTCTGATCAAGAGGAACTCGACGGCGCGGGTGACCCGCGACGGAGTCGTCATCGGCGACAACGTCCGCATCGAATCGCTGCGCCGGTTCAAGGACGACGCCACGGAGGTCCGCGAGGGCTACGAGTGCGGTATCGGACTCGGCAAGTTCAACGATCTGCGCGTCGGTGACATCATCGAGACCTTCGAGATGCAGGAGAAGCCGCGCGACTGATCCGAGTTCGCGGCTCTCGCACCGGTTGACACCGGTCGTCGCTCACGGCTCCGGTCGGTCCCGGAAGGGATCGGCCGGAGCCGATTCGATCGCACAGCTACCATAGGGCCGGAGAACAGGCTCCGGCCCCGACACAAAGGATATGCACCATGGCAGACCCGACTCGGGCGCGCAAGATCGCCGACCAGATCAAGGTCATCGTCGCCAGCACGATCGAGCGTCGGCTCAAGGACCCGCGACTCGGCTTCGTCACGGTCACCGACGTACGCGTGACCGGCGATCTGCAGCACGCGACCATCTTCTACACCGTCTTCGGCGACGGCCAGGACCTCGAATCCACGGGCAAGGCACTCGAATCGGCCAAGGGCTTCATCCGCTCCGAGGTGGGCAAGGGGCTGACGATCCGTCTGACCCCGAGCCTCGAATTCATCGCCGATGCCGTCCCCGAGGCCGCGGCC
The DNA here is from genome assembly GCF_018208375.1 of Brevibacterium sp. SMBL_HHYL_HB1. Lineage (NCBI taxonomy): Bacteria > Bacillati > Actinomycetota > Actinomycetes > Micrococcales > Brevibacteriaceae > Brevibacterium > Brevibacterium sp. SMBL_HHYL_HB1. The sequence goes on from NZ_CP062936.1 coordinate 910,993, forward strand.
CGTCTCGACGGGCTGCTGGCACAGGCCGCCGCCGACGATGAGCGGGTGGCGGGGCTGGCCAAGAACGCCCGGCCCGCCGGCGAGGCCGATCCCTACAAGAGGAACGACGAGGACGGCGACGACGACTGATCATTGATCTTCGTCACGTGCAGGAAAAAATTTCTCGTAACAGTTTTGTTATCTTTGCCGGGTGTCGTAGACTTTTTCCGGTCACGAAATGATTACGACTCTGTTAAGGGAATTCTGCATTGGGTAAGCACTCCTCACCGAAGCCGTCATTCGCGAAGCAGCTCGTCCGGGATCTGACCCCGGCCAAGCGCTCCGCGGGTCGGCACTCAGCGAATGAGCCGTCGACGGCGACTTCCGTGCTGGCGACCGTCAAGCAGCGTCCCGTCGTCGCTGCGATCGCCGTTCCGGCCGCCGCGACCGCGGCCGTAGTCGGCTCGACCGTCGTCATGGGTCCGCCCGAGTCCGGCAATGTCACCACCGAGGCCGCGACCACGACGACCGATGAGTCGACGAGCCCGTCGGCGGTGAGCCAGGACGAGATCGACGCCCAGCGCAAGAAGGCCGGCGAGGAATATCTCGAGAAGGTCAAGGACGACCCGAAGTACAAGAACAAGTCGTCGAAGACCACTCTTGAGGTCAAGACCCCGAAGCCGGAGCCGACCGCCGAATCCTCGGCCCAGTCGAGCCAGAGCGAAGGGGACTCGTCGAGCAGCGAAGAGAAGAAGTCCTCAGCCGATGAGAAGTCCTCCGACGGTGAGGGCACCTCGAGCGACACCTCGGCGCCGCCGTGCGACGTGTCCTCGTCGATCGAGTCGGGCCTGCTGCCCAACGCCGTCAACGGCTACCGGGCCGTGTGCGCGAAGTTCCCCGAGGTCAAGACCTTCGGTGGGCGCCGCCCGGGCACCGGTTCGGACCACAACACCGGTGAGGCCGTGGACATCATGATCACCGGTTCCACCGGCGACCGCATCGCCGACTACCTGATCAAGAACCACAGCAGCCTCAACGTCAAGTACGTGATCTGGAAGCAGCGCATCTGGATGCCCGGACAGGGCTGGAAGGGCATGGAGGACCGCGGGAGCGCGACCGCGAACCACTTCGACCACGTGCACGCCTCCTTCAACTGATCGCTGAGACCGTGAGCGATTCTTCCCCTCAGGGCATCCTCGTCTGCGATAAGCCGCAGGGGCTGAGCTCGCACGCCGTGGTCTCACGCGTGCGCCGCTGGTACGGGACGAAGAAGGTCGGCCATGCCGGAACCCTCGACCCGATGGCCACCGGTGTGCTCGTGCTCGGGCTCGGGCGCGGCACCAAGCTGCTCGGCTACATCACCGGCGTGTCGAAGACCTACCTGGCGACGATTCGCCTGGGTTCGTCGACACCGACCGACGACGCCGACTCCGAATCCGACAGCTTCGCTCGTCCCGAGGCGCTGGCCGCCGTCGACACGGCATCCATCGAGGCCGCGGTCGCCGCTCAGCGCGGGACAATCGATCAGGTCCCCAGCGCCGTATCGGCGATCAAGGTCGACGGCCGACGCTCCTATGCCCGGGTCCGGGCCGGCGAGGACGTCGAGCTGAAGTCCCGCCGGGTCGAGGTCTCCGCATTCGAGATCATCGACATCCGCTTCGCCGCCGATGAGGGCCATATCGACGTCGACGTCGAGATCGACTGCTCCTCGGGCACCTATGTGCGTGCCCTGGCCCGTGACATCGGCACCGACCTCGGTGTCTTCGGCCACCTCACCGCGCTGCGCCGCATCCGCGTGGGCGACTTCGAACTCGACCGGGCCGTGAGCCTGCCCGACGCCCTCGACGCGCCCCCTGCCGAACTCATCTGCCTGGCCGAGGCGGCCGGCACCCTGCTGCCCGTCGTCGCCGTCGGTGCCGCACAGGCCAAGGCCCTGATGCAGGGCAAGATCGTCAGCGCCGCCGACCTCGGAGCGCAAGCGCCCGACACGGTGGCCGTGGTCTGCGAGGACACGCTCGTGTCCGTCGCCGAGGTGCGCTCCGGCGGGGGACTGAAATCCCTCACGGCATTCGCCATCGACCTCGCCTGAAGCGAACCCGGACCGAACCCGATACGGCTCCGAAGCGGACCCGATACGGCTCCGAAGCGGACCGAAACGACCCGCGATCGACAAGTTAAAACGTTGTAATCAGCGAAAACAACCGAAGGCCTTGTGTGTGTTGCTCGTCTCTGCTGTACTGGGCGCATGTTCGTCATGACGATCGACCAGCAGGGCTCGCGCATCAGCGCTGATGCCGTGCCCGGGGTGCTTGCCGCGCTCGAACCGGTTGCCGCGGTCGTGGGATTCGCACGCACCATCGGTGACGAGGTCCAAGGAGTGCTGGCCGATCCGGTCGCCGTGGCCGAGGCGGTGCGACGGGTCGCGGTCGACTCCGACTGGCATATCGGCATCGGCATCGGCGAGGTCGAGAGACCGCTGCCGGAGACGACCGTCGAAGCCAGAGGCGAGGCCTTCTACGCCGCCCGGCAGGCCGTCGAGGCCGCGAAGTCAGCACCCGCCCACCTCGTCGTCCGCACCGGAACGGAACGGTCGAGCGCGCCCGAGCCCGCTTCCGCTTCCGCGTCCGCGGCCACGCCTGCCGCCCATCTCGACTTCGCCGAGGCGGCCCTGCGCCTGCTCGTGAGCAGCCTCGGCGAGCTGCGGGTCCAGTCGCGCGGCTACATCGGCTTCCGCCTCGACGACCCCGAGGCGACGCAGACCGAGATCGCCGAGTCCTTCGGCGTCTCCCAGCAGGCCGTGTCCCGAGTGCTGGCGCCGGGCACGGCCGAGATCATCGCCGGCGCGCAAGGTCTCGCCGCCCACCACCTCGGGCTGGCGGAAGGAGCGAGGAATGTGGACTGAGGTTCTCATCGCCGTCGCGGCCGCCATCGCCGCCGCACTCATCGGCTGGCCGCTGGTGCCGCTTCTCCTGTCGCTGACGCACTCGGGGCCGGGCAGCAGGCCCGAGCGCACCGGCAGCGAGGACGTCGAGGTGCTGCGCGGCGGCATGTGGGTCGGCATCGTCGAACGCGCCCTCATCGCCGGCGCCATCGTCCTCGGACGCCCCGAACTGATGGCCGTGGTCGTCGCGGTCAAGGGACTCGGCCGCTTCGCCGAGATCAAATCCTCGGCCGCGGCGGGGGAGAGGTTCATCATCGGCACCTTCGTCTCGATCGCTCTGTCCAGCCTCATCGGAGTCATCGGCTGGGCCGTCATCGCCTGAGGACTGGACGATCCCGGACGTCCCGGGCGACCTCCCGGCGCCCGAGATGGGGTGGGGCCGCCTCGGCGAGGTGCGGGTTAGGACCGTGATCGCGTCTGCGATAATCTGAGTCGGTGCACGGAAGGAGCGAACGTCTGGTGGAGCAGTATCACGGACTGGGAGAGATCGAAGTCGGCGCTGTCGGCTCGGTCGTGACCCTCGGCAACTTCGACGGTGTGCACCGCGGTCACCAGACCGTCCTGAGGACCGTTGCCGCACTCGCCCGACGGGAGGGGCTGCGCTCGATCGCGATGACCTTCGACCCGCACCCGCGCACGGTCCACCGCCCCGAGGACCCGACGGTGATGATCACGAGCACCCGGCAGCGGGCCGAGCTCATCGCCGCGACCGGGATCGACGCTCTCGTGATCCAGCCCTACGATCTCGACTTCGCCGCGCAGTCGGCCGAGGAGTTCGTCCGCACCCACTTCGTCGAGGCCCTCAGGGCCCGCATGGTCGTCGTCGGCGATGATGTGCGCTTCGGCAAGGACAATGAGGGCACCATCGACACGCTGCGCAGCCTCGGCGAGGAGTACGGGTTCCGGACCGAGACGATCGACGAGGTCGGACGTGGGGGCCGCTATTCGTCCTCGCGCATCCGCGAACAGCTCACCGCCGGCGATGTCGCCGAAGTGGCCGATCAGCTCGGCCGCTACCACGCCGTTCACGGCACCGTCGTCCACGGCGACGCCCGCGGCCGCGACCTCGGATTCCCGACGGCGAACCTGTCCGATGACCCAGAAGGGCTCGTGCCCGCCGACGGCGTCTACGCCGGGTGGGCGACGTTCTCCGGCGAGGGGCAGGCCTACCCGGCGGCGATCTCGGTGGGCACGAACCCGACGTTCGAAGGCTGCACCCGCCGGGTCGAGGCGCATGTGCTCGACAAGGAATTCGGATCCTTCGACGTCTACGACCGGCAGATGACCCTCGAGTTCGTCTCCCGCATCCGCAGGCAGGTCGCCTTCACCGATATGGACGGTCTGATCGAGCAGATGCACGAGGACATCGCCGATGTGCGCGAGGTCCTGCACACCTGATAAGCTGATCTCTGCCGTTTTCACCGGCCGCGGTCCCACAGTGCGAAGACATCAGGTCTGCGCGCCGCGCAACGATACGAAGGAGAACTCCATGGCTCTCGACACTGCCACGAAGCAAGAGATCATCAAGGAATACGCGACTCATGAGGGCGACACCGGTTCTCCCGAGGTTCAGGTTGCGCTGCTGACCCGCCGGATCTCCGACCTCACCGAACACTTCAAGGACCACAAGCAGGACCACCACTCGCGTCGTGGCCTGCTGCTCCTGGTCGGTCAGCGTCGCCGCATGCTCAAGTACCTGCAGAAGGTCGACATCGAGCGCTACCGTACGCTGATCAAGCGCCTCGGCCTGCGCCGCTGATTCGCTGCCGACGATCGGAGCCCGGGCCGGTGTGCGCCGGTGCCGATCGCGGTTTCGCACAGCTGTTATGGAAGCGTCCCACCTCCGGGTGGGGCGCTTTCGTGCTTCTGCGGTAGACTCTGAGACGGACAACCATGCCATGGACGTTCGGTCCTCGGTAGTGGCCTCCGGAGGTGCGCGCACTCAGCGCCGGTTCCGTGGGCCCCGATCGATGACCGGCTCGGATCCATGGGGTGTCCTCAGCCAATATCCCGCCGGCAGGGTGCGGGTGATCGGACTGCTGCAGGCAGTCGATTCCTCGTGCGTCGACGGTGGGCTCTCATTCGCAGGGAGCCGCCGCACGCCGGCACAATCTAGGAGACTACGTGGGACTCAACCCTGAATCCGCCGTTGCACACATCGACAACGGCAGCTTCGGCACGCACACCATCCGCTTCGAGACCGGACGACTGGCCCAGCAGGCCGCCGGCTCCGCCGTCGCCTACCTCGACGACGACACCATGCTCCTGTCGGCCACCGCCGCGGGCAAGCACCCGCGGGAGGGCTTCGACTTCTTCCCGCTGACCGTCGACGTCGAAGAGCGCATGTACGCCGCCGGACGCATCCCCGGCTCGTTCTTCCGTCGCGAGGGACGCCCCTCGACCGACGCGATCCTCACCTGCCGGCTGATCGACCGCCCGCTGCGCCCGTCCTTCATCAAGGGCCTGCGCAACGAGGTCCAGGTCGTCGTCACCGTGATGTCGGTCAATCCCGACCACCTCTACGATGCGCTGGCGATCAACGCCGCATCGATGTCGACCCAGCTGTCCGGCCTGCCCTTCTCCGGCCCCATCGGTGCCGTGCGCATCGCGCTCATCGACGGCCAGTGGGTGGCGTTCCCGAACCACTCGCAGCTCGAGGACGCCGTGTTCAACATGGTCGTCGCCGGGCGCGTGGTCGGTGACGACGTCGCCATCATGATGGTCGAGGCCGAGGCCACCGACAACGCCATCGACAAGATCAAGACCGGCGCCCAGGCCCCCACCGAGGAGGTCGTGGCCGAAGGCCTCGAAGCCGCCAAGCCCTTCATCGGCGAACTCTGCCGCGCCCAGTCCAAACTCGCCGCCTCAGCCGCCAAGCCGACCGTCGAATTCCCCATCTTCCGCGACTTCGAGGACGATGTCTTCGAAGCCGTCAAGGAACTCGGCGAGGCCAAGCAGACCGAGAACTTCCAGATCGCTGACAAGCAGGAGCGCGAGGCCGCCGGCGCCGCCCTCCTCGACGAGCTGCTCGAGAAGCTCTCCGGACGCTTCGAAGGTCGTGAGAAGGAGATCGCCAATGCGCTCAACGCGCTGACCAAGCAGGTCGTGCGCAAGCGCATCCTCACCGACCAGGTCCGCATCGACGGCCGCGGACTCAAGGACATCCGCCCGCTGAGCGCCGAGACCAATGTGGTCCCGCGCGTGCACGGTTCGGCACTGTTCGAACGCGGCGAGACCCAGATTCTGGGCATCACGACGCTGAACATGCTCAAGCTCGAGCAGCAGATCGACTCGCTGTCGCCGGTGACCTCGAAGCGCTACATGCACCACTACAACTTCCCGCCCTACTCGACCGGTGAGACCGGCCGCGTGGGCAGCCCGAAGCGCCGCGAGATCGGCCACGGAGCCCTGGCCGAACGCGCTCTCGTGCCCGTCCTGCCCAGCCGCGAGGACTTCCCGTACGCCATCCGCGAGGTCTCCGAGGCCCTCGGTTCGAACGGGTCGACCTCGATGGGTTCGGTCTGCGCCTCGACCCTGGCCATGCTCTCGGCCGGTGTGCCGCTGGCCGCACCCGTCGCCGGCATCGCCATGGGTCTGGTCTCCGACGTCATCTCCACCGATCAGGGTGAGCAGACCGCCTATGCGGCTCTGACGGACATCCTCGGTGCCGAGGACGCCTTCGGCGACATGGACTTCAAGGTCGCCGGAACCCGCGAGTTCGTCACCGCCATCCAGCTCGACACCAAGCTCGACGGACTGCCCGCCTCGGTGCTGACCGCGGCACTCAAGCAGGCCCGTGAGGCCCGCATGGTTATCCTCGACGTCATCGCCGAAGCCATCGACGCCCCCGCCGAGATGGCCCCGACCGCACCGCGGATCATCTCCGTGAACATCCCCGTCGACAAGATCGGTGAGGTCATCGGACCGAAGGGCAAGATGATCAACCAGATCCAGGAGGACACGGGCGCGGAGATCAGCATCGAAGACGACGGCACCGTCCTCATCGGCGCCACCGACGGACCGGCCGCCGAGGCCGCTCGTTCGATGATCAACGCGATCGCGAACCCGCAGGTGCCCGAGGTCGGCGAACGCTACCTCGGCACGGTGGTCAAGACGATGAGCTTCGGCGCGTTCGTCTCGCTGACCCCGGGCAAGGACGGTCTGCTGCACATCTCCGAGCTGCGCAAGCTCAATGACGGCAAGCGCGTCGAAGACGTCGACGACGTCGTCGGAGTCGGCCAGAAGGTCCAGGTCGAGATCACGAAGATCGATGACCGCGGCAAGCTCTCGCTGGCCCCGGTCACCGACGAGGACTCCGAGAGCGAAGAGGGATCAGACAACTGATACTGGACAGTTCGCACACCGGGGAGGGCAGCCGAATCGATCGGTCTGTCCTCCCCGGTGGTTTGACGCTGACGACCGAACACATGCCGGGCCTGGCCTCGGAGACGATCGGCATCTGGGTCGCGGCCGGGTCCCGCGACGAATCCGCGCAGACCGCCGGCTCGACGCACTTCCTCGAACACATGCTGTTCAAGGGCACTGCGACGAAGGACGCGAAGACCATCGCCGCGGCCTTCGACCGCACCGGGGGAGATGCGAACGCGATCACGGCCAAGGAGCTCACCTGCTACTACTCGAGGTGCCTGGTCACGGATCTGCCGAGCATCACGGGCCTGCTGCTCGACATGGTCTCGAACGCCGAACTCGACGTCGACGAATTCGAGCGTGAGCGCGGTGTCATCATCGAAGAGCTCGCGATGTCGGCCGATGATCCCTCCGATGTGCTCTTCGACGACTTCGACGCCCTCGTGTTCGGTGAGCATCCCCTGGCCCGGCCGGTCGGGGCGACGAAGGATCAGATCCGCGCGCTGGGCCACCACACGGTCACCGACCACTACTGTTCGACCTACATCCCGCCGCGTCTGGTCATCGCCGCGGCCGGAGGCGCCACCCACGAGGAGGTGCTGAGGATGGTCGAGGACGCCCTCGCCGAGGCGGGCCTGGGATCACGCGCATGGTCGGCCGACGGGGTCGAAGCAGGCGCGCATCTGGGCGGGGCGAGCCGTCGGGCCCCGGTCTTCCAGGCGGGTTCCTCTCATACGGTCAAGGACACCGAACAGCTGGGCATCCTGCTCGGCTGCGAAGGCCTGGAAGAAGGCCACGACGATCGGTTCGTCTATTCCGTGCTGCTGACGATGCTCGGCGGCGGGATGTCCTCGCGGCTGTTCCAGAGTGTGCGCGAGGAGCGCGGACTGGCCTACGCCGTCAACTGCGTGGCCAGCCAATTCACGGACTCCGGCACCTTCGGCATCTACGCCGGATGCACAGCCGAGAACGCTCAGGCCGTCGTCGACCTGGCCCTGGCCGAATGGGATCGACTGGCCCAGGAGGCACCGAGCCGATCCGAGCTCGACGAGATCGTCTCCCAGCTGTCGGGGTCGATGGTCCTCGGACTCGAGTCCTCGGCGGCGCGGATGAATCGGCTGGCGAGGTCGGAGATCTTCGGCCTGCCGCTCGAAGCGCCCTTGGACCTCATCGAGCGGATCCGCTCGGTCACCGCCGACGAGGTCAGCGACATGGCCGGTCGGCTGCTGGCCGAACCGAAGGCATTGGCCATGGTCGGCCCGTCCGCCGCGGTCGAGCTGCCCTGATGCGGTGACCGGGGCCGGCGCTGAGCCCGTCCCTGCCCTCAGACGGAACCGGGGCAGGGTCGAACGTCCTAGACTGGCCGTACAGCAGCGACAGGGGAGACATGACGAGGAAGAGCGCTGAGATTCGCCGCGAGGAGATTCTGGCCGCCACGATCGAGGAGATCGAAGCCACGGGACTGCGGACCCTGCGGGTGGCCGATGTCGCCGATCGTCTGAGCCTGAGCGCGAGTCTCGTCATCTACCACTTCGCGACGAAGGAGGCGCTGGTCGCCGCCGCCTTCGACCATGCCGGCCGCAGCGACCTCGAACACGCCCGAGAGCTCGCCGCCGGCCCGGGTTCGGCCCGGCAGCGGCTGCGTGAGGTCATCGGCTGGTATATGCCGGCTGGTTCGACACGCAGTTGGAAGATCTGGATCGACGGCTGGTCGGCCGGACTGTTCGACGACGATCTCAAAGCGACCTTCTCGGCTCTCGACCAGGAGTGGAAGACGGTTCTCGCCGACCTCATCGTCGAGGGCCTCGAGGCAGGTGAGGTCACCGTACGCAGTGCCGATTCCGGAGCCTGCGCCACGAGGATCCTCGCCTATCTCGACGGACTCGCTGTGCAGCTGCTGTTCAACCCGGAAACCGTGGGACCCGAACAGCTGGCGGCCTGGGTCGACGATTTCCTGACGAGTGAGCTCGGCTGAACCGGCCTCGCCCCCTCTTGACGCGGACGCCTGCCGAGCACCAGACTAGGGCATACACGCTACTGAACCGCTATTCAGTAAATTTCCGTTTCAGTCCCTGGGAGCCGCACTTTGTTCATGGACATCACCTGGCAGGATCCAGTCACCGGAGTCCACGGCTTCGTCGTCATCGACACCCTCGTCCGTGACACCGCCTCGGGCGGTCTGCGCATGCGCAAGGGCTGCACCCTCGAGGAGGTGCGCGGCCTGGCCCAGGGCATGACCCGCAAGGAGGCCATCCACCTGAGGGAGGGCCGCCACTACGTTCCCGTCGGCGGTGCCAAGGGCGGCATCGACTTCGACCCCTGCGCCGAGGGAGCCAAGGACATCCTCGAACGGTTCCTCGTCGCCATAGCCCCGATCATGCGCACCTATTGGGCCCTCGGCGAAGACCTCGGAGTCCGGCAGAGCGACATCGACGAGATCATCGCCCGCCGCGGTCTCGGCTCCGGACTGTCCGCCGTCGACAAACTCATCACCGAGCCCGAGGCGGCCGCCGCCCGATCGACGACCGCCTTCGAGACCGTCGTCGACGGCGTGGCCCAGGACGAGCTCGTCGGAGGACTCGGCGTGGCCGCCTCGGCGATCGCCGCTCTCGACGCCGCAGGACAGGATCCGGCCGACTGCCGGGCCGTGATCCAGGGATTCGGGTCGATGGGCGGAGCCAGCGCACGGTTCCTCGCCGAGGCCGGAGTGCGCATCGTCGGCATCGCCGATGCCGACGGGTTCGTCTCGAACCCCGACGGTCTCGACGTCGAGACGCTTCTGGCCACCCGCGACGCCTTCGGCGGAATCGACCGCTGTGCACTGCGCGCGGCCGACCACGACGGCGACCGCGACGACTGGCTGGCCGCCGAGGCCGAAGTGCTCATCCCCGCCGCCGTCAGCTATGCGATCACCCCTGACAACTGCGAGGCCATCCGCGCCGGCCTCATCGTCGAGGCCGCGAACATGCCCGTGCTGCCCGAGGCCGAGGAGAGGCTGCGGGAGTCCGGAGTCACCGTCGTGCCCGACTTCCTCGCGAATTCGGCGACCAATGCCTGGTGGTGGTGGGTGACCTTCGGCGATGTCGACGGCAGCTGGGCCGACAGCCGCGAACTCGTGACGACGACCCTGCGCGAACTCACCACCGAGGTCCTCGATGCGGCCGCAGATCAGGGCATCAGCCCGCGCCGGGCCGCCCAGGCCAAGGTCGACGCGAACCTCGCGTCCCTCCACGCCGACGTGGTGCCTGGCACCGACGCGGTCGCCGGATCCGGCACCGGCGGGGCTTGGGCACCTGGCACCGAAACTGCCGCAGCGGACCGGCGCTAGCGTCATGGAGGCGTTCTTCGATCCCGGCAGCGTCGCCGTCCTCGGAGCATCGAACGATCCGAGCAAATGGGGGTTCTGGCTCTCGGCCGGTGCGCTGACCGGTGCGCACCGGCGCCGCGTCCACCTCATCAACTCCCGGGCCGCCTCGATCCAGGGCCGACCGACGTTCGCGCATCTGTCCGAGCTGCCCGAGATCCCCGAACTGCTCGTCATCTCCATTCCCGGACCCGCCGTGCCCGCCGCCGTCGACGAGGCCCTGGCCGCCGGCGTGCGCGCCTTCCTCATCATCTCCGCCCGCGTGCCGAACGCCGAGGACCTCGCAGCCCGGATCATCGCCGCCGGTGCCCGCCTCATCGGCCCGAACTCCTTGGGACTGGTCGATTCGGCCCATGAGCTGCTGCTGGCCTGGGGCCACTTCACGCCCGGCTCACTGGCTGTGGTCACTCAGTCCGGGCAGCTCGGCACCGAGATCGCCACGCTCTCGGCCCGCAGCGGACTCGGCATCTCCCGGTTCGCCTCGATCGGCGGACAATCCGATGTCCGCGCCGCGGAGATCCTCGACTCCCTCGTCGACGATCCCGACACCGCCCAGGTCGTCATCTACCTCGAGTCCTTCACCGGCGGCCACGAGCTCGTGCAGGCGATGCAGGCCCTGCGGGCGGCGGGCAAGCCGACGATGATCCTGACCACCGGGTCCTCGACCGCCGGGTCTCGGCTGGCGAAGTCCCACACCGGGTCGCTGACCTCGGCGATCGACACGGTCGACGCTGCCTGCCGAGCCGCCGGAGCCATTCGACTCTCGACGCCCGGCGAGGTCGTCGAACTCGCCGGGTTCTTCGCCTCCTCCTGGCTTCCGGCCGCCCGACGGATCGCCATCGTCTCCGACTCCGGCGGTCAGGGCGCCATCGCCGCGGACACGGCCGAGGGCTTCGGCCTGTCCGTCGAGATCCTCGACCCGGCCACCGCCGAGAAGGCGGCCGCCCACCTGCCCGAGTCCGCCGGCGTCGACAATCCGCTCGATCTCGACGGAGCGGGGGAGAAGGACCTGTCCGTGTACTCGAGCCTCGTCGGCGAGCTGTTGGCCGATGAGACGATCGACGCCGTCGTCCTCAGCGGCTACTTCGGCTGCTACGGCGAGGACATCCCCGAACTGCTCGAGACAGAACTCGCCGAGGTCGACCGCCTCGGGCACATCGTCAGCGGCCACCGCAAACCGCTCATCGTCCACTCGATGAGCGCCGACTCCCAAGCCGTGGCCGGCCTGTGGGAACGCGGTATCCCGTCCTACGCCTCGATCGAGGCCGCGATGCGCGTGCTCGCCCGGGCCGGGTTCTACGCCTCCCACGCCGGCCGGATCACCGACGCCCACGAACTCTCCGGACCCATCACCCCGTGGGGGACCGGGTATGCGGCCGCACGGGAGGCCATCGCCGCCGCCGGAGTGCCCGTGCCCGCTGCCGTGACCCTCGGCCGCGGCGACGACCTCGCCGAGGTGATCGCCGACTCCGGACTCACCCCGCCGTTCGCGCTCAAGGCCGGGTGGCTGGCCCACAAGACCGAGGTCGGCGGCATCGCCTTGGGACTGGCCGACACGAACGCCGTCGCCGGCGCTCATGCGGACATGGTCGCCCGCCTCGGCGAGGGCGAGTACGTGCTCGAGGAGATGGACTCACGCGAGGCCGTCGTCGAGATCCTCGTCGGCGGACGCCGGGACGAGAACTTCGGGCCCATCGTCATGGTCGGCGCCGGCGGAACCGAGACCGAACTCTACGGCGACACGTGGCTCGAACTCGCCCCCGTCTCCCACACCGAGGCCCTCGAGATGATCTCCCGGCTGACCTGCTACCGCCTGCTCACCGGTTGGCGCGGCAGACCGGCGGCCGACCTCGACGGGCTCGCCGAGGCCATCGTCGCCGTCTCCCGGCTCATCGCCTCGAACAATGAGATCGCCGAGATCGAGATCAACCCGGTCCGTGTCGCCGAATCCGGGGCACTGGCCGTCGACGCACTCGTCGTCACCGACACCACCAAGGAGTGAAATGGAACAGGCGAACATCACCGGAGGCGCACACCTCGCCCGGGCACTGAAGGCCGAGGGCATCACACGGGTGTTCGGGATACCCGGGACCCACAACCTCGAGATCTTCGCCCGGCTGTCGGCCGAGGGCATCGACATCGTCTCACCCCGGCACGAACAGGGGGCCGGCTACATGGCCGACGGTGCGGCACGCCTGACCGGTGAGGTCAACGTCGTCGTCACCACCACCGGACCGGCCGTGCTCAACGCGCTCACGGCCCTGCTCCAGTCCTTCACCGATTCCGTGCCCGTGCTCCTCATCTGCCCCGGCATGCCGCTGAGCCACCCCGGCCGCGGCAACGGCCTCCTCCACGAGGTCCGCAACCAGTCCGGCGCACTGGCCGCCGTGCTCACCGAGGTCCACCGGGTCACCAGCCCGGGCGAGGTGTCCCTGGCCGTGGGACAGACGCTGTCGGCTATGCGCGCCGGCCGCACACGGCCCGCAGCGATCGAGATCCCCCTCGACCTCATCGAGGCCACCGGGCCCGGCCGGTCCCACCCGTCGGTGACCCGACCGCTGCCGACACCGGACGCCGACCGGATCGACGCCGCCGCCGAGGCTCTCGCCGCCTGCCGCCGACCGCTCATCATCGCCGGCGCCGGAGCCCGCGGGGCGGGCCAGGAGATCGAGGCGCTGGCGGCTGCCCTGGGCGCCGGGATCATCCTGTCCTCGAACGCCAAGGGCGTCATCGACGACGACGGCGAGCACAGCCTCGGCGCCATCGGCTTCCTCGAACTGCTGCCGGAGCTGACCGCCGACGCCGATGCCGTCATCGCGGTCGGCACCGAGCTGGCCTCCAGCGACTTCTGGCCCGAGCCTCTGCCGCTGCCGGACACCGTGGTGCGCATCGACATCGACGAGGTGCAGATGCTCACGAACGCGGATGTCTCCCACCCGATCCTCGCCGATGCCCGGCCCGCGACCGCGCGGCTGGCCGTCGCGCTCGACGGCCGGCGCGCGGCCGAGGACACGGAGGCGGCCGCGCACTGGCGGCGAGGCTGGAAGGATGCGGCCGCCTCGGCGGTGGAGCGGGACGGGGCACCCTGGGCGGGGCTGACGGAGGCGCTCAACGCCTTCACCGCCTCGGTGGCGGGACCGATCGTCATCGCCGCGGACTCGACGATGGCCTGCTACTACGGCGTCCAGACCGGGTGGACGGCGCGCCGCGGCGACCGCTTCCTCTACCCGGCGGGAGCGGGAACGCTCGGCTACGGTCTGCCCGCGGGCATCGGGGCCACGATCGCCGCCCCCGAGGCGCGCGTGATCGCCGTCGAGGGCGATGGGGGATCGATGTTCACGATCGCCGAACTCGCCGCCGCCGTCCAGGCACGAGTGAAGCTGACCCTCATCATCGTCGACAACGGCGGGTACGGCGAGATCCGCAATGAGATGGCCGACCGCGGCGACGCACCCTCGGGGGTGGCGCTGACCGGGCCGGACTTCCCGGCCCTGGCGCAGGCCATGGGCGCCCACGGCATCCACGCCGAGGGACCGGACGAACTGCTCACCGCCCTCAACGACGCCGACGGTCGTGACGGCCCCACCCTCATCCACATCACCGAGCGCTCGCGAGCGAGTCAGGACATGCTCGGTGGCTGAACGCAGGCACGGGCACCCGCTGCCGACCAGCACCCGGTCGAACCGAAAGGCACGAACATGAGCTACACCCCCTGGCCGCTGTCCGATGAGCAGCGGGACATCCTCGATCTGTGCCGGGCCTTCGCCGCGGACACGATCCGGCCCGCCGGTCGCCGCGTCGACGAAGCCGACACCGAATCACCGGTCGACATCTTCCGCGCCGCCGCGAAGCTCGGTATCACGGACTTCATGATCCCCGAGGAGTACGGCGGAGGCGGCTTCACCGACGTCTTCACCCAATGCCTGGTCCAGGAGCAGCTGTGCTTCGGCGACCCGGGGATCGGGAACTTCGTGTGCTCGAACGGGTTCTTCGCCGACCCGATCCTCGCCCTCGGCACACCCGAGCAGAAGGAAGCCTGGCTGCGGCCGCTGACCGGGGAGGACCCGAAGATCACGTCCCTGGCCACGACCGAACCGGGCTCGGGCTCCGATTCGGCCTCGATCATCACTCGGGCCACAGCCGTCGACGGGGGATACCTGCTGGATGGGCAGAAGGCGTGGATCTCGAACGCAGGCCTGGCCGACTGCTATGTCGTCTTCGCCAAGACCGATCCCTCGCAGCGCTCACGCGGGGTCTCGGCGTTCCTGCTGCCGCGCGAGACCGAGGGGATGGAGTTCGGGGCACCGATGAAGAAGATGGGCCAGCGGGCCATCGTGTGCCGGGAGATCTTCTTCTCCGAGGCCTTCGTGCCCGAACACAACCGCCTCGGCGAGGAAGGGCAGGGCTTCTACGGGCTCATGCGCACCTTCGACATCTCTCGTGTCGTGCTCGGCGCCGCAGCCCTGGGCACGGCCCGGGCGGCCTTCGAATACGCCCGCGACTATGCGCAGGAGCGCACCCAATTCGGCAAGACGATCATCGACCACCAGGCCGTGGCCTTCCGCCTGGCCGATATGTCCTCGCGCATCGACGCCGCCTGGCTGCAGGTGCTCAACGCCGCGCGGATGATCGACGCCGGGGAGGCGGTCAGCCGACAGGAAGTGACCACGGCGGCGGCGATGGCGAAGTTGAACGCCTCGGAGACAGCGATGTTCTGCACCTGGGCGGCCGTGCAGGCCCTCGGCGGCTGGGGGTATTCGCGGGAGCATCCCCTCGAGCAGTGGATGCGCGATGCCAAACTCGAGGAGATCGAGGAGGGCACCTCGGACATCATGCGGCTGCTCATCTCCCGCAATCTCGGGTGAGTCACTTCACGTCATCTGGAATAGCCGCGAACCGACGCGTGTTGTGGCAGATGAGACCCTGGGATAGGGTCGAAATGAAGCCACCGATGTGGTGGTCATCAAATCTGATCAGGAGGAATCTCATGGCTGAGCAGTACACCCTTCCGGAACTGCCCTACGACTACTCCGCTCTCGAGCCGCACATCTCGGCTCGCATCATGGAGCTGCACCACGACAAGCACCACGCCACCTACGTCAAGGGTGCGAACACTGCGGCCGAACAGCTGGCCGAAGCCCGTGAGAGCGGCAACCTCGCAAATGTGCCGAAGCTGACCCGCGATCTCGCCTTCAACCTCGGCGGACACGTCAACCACTCGATCTTCTGGAACAACATGTCCCCGGACGGTGGAGACAAGCCGGTTGGTGAACTCGCCGCAGCCATCGACGACCAGTTCGGTTCGTTCGACAAGTTCCGCGAGCACTTCACCACCGCCGCGACGACGATCCAGGGCTCCGGATGGGCCGTGCTCGTCTACGACCAGCTCGGCGGAAACCTCTTCATCGAGCAGCTCAAGGACCAGCAGTCGGACATCCAGCTCGGCGGCACCCCGGTCCTGCAGCTCGACATGTGGGAGCACGCCTTCTACCTCGACTACCAGAACGTCAAGCCCGACTACGTCAAGGCCTGGTGGAACATCGTCAACTGGGCCGACGCCGGAGCACGCTTCGACCGCGCAGTCGCTCAGACCAAGGGCCTCCTCCTCGGCTGATCGGTCCTTCCCGCGCTGAATCCGACGGCGCCCAGATCCCTCGCATACGGGATCCGGGCGCCGTCATTCTGTCTGGGGCGCGTCGGCAGAGCACGGGTACGGCGGGGCGCGCGTCGGTAGAGTGGGAGGATGAACGCCTTCCTGCGATCGTGGCGGGCCGATGACGCCGACGCCCTGGCCGAGGTCTATGCGAGCGCCGATGCGGACCTGACCGGCAACATCCCCGATGACCGCAGCCTCGACGGTGCCAGAGCCTGGATCGAACAGATCCACCGCGCCGAGACGGCAGGGACGGCAAGCGCCTACGTCCTCGTCGTCGAGCCAGAGCGGCGCATCGTCGGCAATGTCATGGCCTCCGGGATCGAACGTCGGCACTCGAGCGCGTGGACCTCCTACTGGATCGTCGCCGCCGCACGGGGCGCCGGACTGACATCGGCGGCCCTGCGGAGCTTCGTGGACCATCTGCACGATGGCCTCGGCATCCATCGGCTCGAGTTGGGCTACCGCACGAACAACCCCGCCTCGGCGAAGGTGGCGAAGAACGCCGGCTTCCTCGTCGAAGGCCGTGAGCGGGAGAAGCTGCTCTACGACGGCATCCGCTTCGACACCGAGGTCTGCGCCCGGCTCAGCACAGACCCGCGCATCCCGGGCCCGCGTCTTCGGATGGACTGAGGAAGGTGCCTCAGCTGAATTGAGGTCGAGGTGTCAAGTGGTCTGCTGCAGGAGAGGACGCGCGGTGGCGAGCGGGCAGTCGCTAGACTGTCCTGCGGAGAACGTCGAGCAAGGAGACAGAGCACATGAGCATTCGCGCAGCCGTCATCGGAGCCAAGGGACGCATGGGATCCCACGCCGTCGAGGCGATCAACGAGGCCGAAGGAATCGACCTCGTCGCCACCCTCGGCAGCAGCGATTCGCTCGAGACCCTGCTCGATGCCGACATCGACGTCGCCGTCGAACTCACCGTCCCGAAGTCGACCGAAGACAACGTCCGCTTCCTCGTCGAGCACGACATCGACACCGTCGTGGGCACCACCGGCTGGGACAATGACAGTCTGACCCGCCTCGAGGCCACACTCGCCGAACACCCGAAGACTGCGGTGCTCATCGCCCCGAACTTCTCGATCGGGGCGGTCCTGGCCATGCGCTTCGCGGAACTCGCCGCCCCCTACTTCGACTCCGCCGAGGTCGTCGAGACCCACCACACCCGCAAACTCGACGCACCATCGGGAACGGCCAACCACACCGCCCAGCGGATCGCGGCCGCCCGCAGCTCCGCCGGTCTGCCGCCGGTGCCCGACTCCACGGAATCCGATCCGCTCGGCGCCAGGGGAGCGGTCATCGACGGCATCCACGTCCACGCCATCCGCCAGCAGGGCATGAATGCCCACGAAGAGATCCATTTCGGCTCCGACGGCGAAGCCCTGACCATCCGCACCGACTCGCACTCCACCTCGGCGTTCATGCCGGGAATCGTCACCGCGGTGCGCTCGATCGCCGACTACACGGGACTCATCCACGGTCTCGAGAACATGCTCGACCTCTGATGTCGAAGGCCAAGATCGGGGCGATCATCGTCTCCGTCGTCCTCGTCTTCTACTTCGTCCTCATGGGGCAGCGGGCGTGGATCCTGGTGCGCGAACCCGACCCCATCCCGCGCATCATGGGCATCGCCCTGTTCGTTCTGCCCGTCATCGGCGCGTGGACGCTCATCGTCGAACTCATCTTCGGAGCCCGGACGGAGAAGCTCGCCCGCATCCTCGGCGCCGAGGGCGGGCTGCCCGTCGACGATCTGCCCCGCACCCCCGGCGGCAGGATCATCCGCGAGGCCGCTGACAGGGAATTCTTGAAGTACCAGGCCGAGGCCGAGGCCGCCCCCGAGGACTGGCGGTCCTGGTTCCGGCTCTCCTGCGCCTATGACGCCAGCGGAGATCGCAAACGGGCACGAGCGACGATGCGCAAGGCGATCAGCCTCTTCCGCGAAGGACAGAAGCAGGGCGCCTAGACCCGGTCACCTCGGCGCGTTCGGATCGGGCGAGCCCGGAGACTCGGGAGCTCCGGGAGAATCGGGCGGCCCCGACGATTCGGCTGCCGCGGCCGGTGCCGCAGGCACCGGGGTGGCCGAGCGGATGATGGCGGCGATGCCGGACTCGAACGGACCGCGCGGATTGACGAACATCTTCCAGAGCAGGGGGAGGAGAACAAAGGTCAGCGCGTGGATGGCGAACTCCAACGTCTGCTCGGACGCCGTGCCGGTGCCCTCCCACGGCTGCGCGACGATCATCGGCCGGGTGCTCTCGAGGAAGACCACGTGCGCGGAGTACACGCTCAACGGCATCGACCCCGGCGCCGACAGCGGCGCGAGCAGCCACGACTTCCGGCCCAGCAGCACGGCCGCGGCCTGGCAGGCGGCGATCGTCATCAGCGCCGTCCCACCCGTCGAGAGCAGGTCGAACGGCGTGCCCGAATGCGGTCCGGCGATCGCGAGCCACCACCAGGACGTCGCCGGTGTCACCCCGTGGCTGCCGGTGAACAGGGCCGCGGTGAGATCGGTGCCGAAGTACTCGGAGACGTCGACGAGCTCGGCCCCACCTCCGGCGAGGTTGAGCAGCAGCCAGGACACGCCGCGGCCGAGGACGAAGAGCCCGAGACCGGCGGTGAACACCGCGAGAAGGTGCCTGTTGATGTCGAGCTTGGCCAAGGCCATGCCGAGCAGAATATACGACAGCCACTGCAGCACCGGGTAGTAGCCGGTGAGGAACAGATCGGTGAGCATCGGGCCCGGAGTCGCCAGATCGAACCAGGACAGCGGCAGATACCCGGGCTCGAGGCCGAACTCGGAGCGCACGATCATCGACACCACGGGGGACAGGACCATCCACACCCCGGCGAGGACGAACAGGGTGCTCGCCCGCAGCCGGAGGAAGAACAGGGCCAGGGCGAACATGACGCCGTAATTGACGAGGATGACCGCGAGCAGACTCGAGATCGACCCGAGGCACAGGCCGATGAGCACGATCGCCGCCGCCCGGATGAGCACGCTGGGAGCGGCATCGCGCAGCCGCCCGGACTCGGCCAGACGCGACCGCGTCGACAGCACCAGCGAACATCCGGCCAGCACCGCGAACAGTGCGGAGGCGCGCCCGGCGAAGGCCGCCGCCCAGGTCGGCATCCCGGTCTCGTCGCCGAGGGCGAAGATGTGCGTGACCATCATCGCCAACAGGGCGATTCCGCGGGCGACATCGAGTCCGACGAGCCGACCGCGCGGACTGAGACGGTCGAGAACGGTCGCCGAGGTGGTCGCGGAGTCTGCTCCGTGCGCCTGGTGAGAGTTCATGCAATGATTCTCACACGTCTTCACGGCTTCCGGGCGCAGGCCAGGTGCGATCCCGGGCTGCAGCTGCTGTGGGATAGAGGATGAGAAGCTGACAATACGGTGATGCCGATGACAGGGTCAGCAGACTCTCGAATGCATCAATGACGATCGTGTCTCAACTGTTCCCAACCACGTCCTCATGGCCACCGAGGGCTCCTCGTCTGCTGGATACACCGCCGTCGCCGAGGCGGTCCACCGTCACGGTGCGACGATCTTCGCCCGGCTCTTCCACCCCGAGGTCATGGACGGTCAGCGCGGCATGGCCCCGCGCGCCGTGGCCCCCAGCGACGAGCCGCAGGAGCGGTTCAAGGACGTGCCCGAGGCCCTGAGCACGGCCGCGACAAATGCTCAGTCGCGTTCGTCAGCGAGATACTTCTCCAAGTCGCTCCGTGCCGTTTGAGCCGCAGAAAGGAACAGCCGTCCCGCAGCAGCGAGATCTTCATCCGTGAGCGGATTTGACCTCACTCCGATGTAGGAGTTGGTGTAGCCGGTCGCATAGTGCAGAGGAAGGTTGAACTCACGTGCCGCCTGAATCTTGTAGGTGCTGGGTGATGGCGAACCGTCCTTGTTCCGCCGGTGTTTGCCAGGGGTCGTGGAGATCGGAAATTCAGTCCCAGCAAGGAAGTGTTCGACCGAGCGTCCGAGTTCGCGCACCAGCCGGAGCCATTCCGGCTCAGTCGCAGAATGGCCGAAATCATCGGGGTGGACTGACACCCCGACATTTGCAATATACCCATCACTGCTTCGGCTGCGTTCGATCTGGACGATGATCCATCGTCGACGATCAGAATCGAGAAAATCAGAGGTGATGATTACCGACGGGTACCCGCCATCCCCATCTTTCTCCTCGTAGCTCCACCCGGCCGGCACTGAGTCCTTGAGATTCATTGACAGCAGTTGCCGTCTGGCGATCCTTTTCTCGTCGTTCAGAATGTTGACATCGTCGATCCCCACCCGAGAGTTTCGGAACACCGATAGAGCACGTCTCCATGTGCAGACGAGCACACCTGCAGATACAGCCTCCTCAGGGACGTCGGAAGTGTCTTTGACGATTGCGATGAGATGATCGACGGCTTCGAGTTCTGCCTCCCACTGGGCCCGGCTGAGCTGGTGTCCGATCTTGCACTCCACACCGACCTTTGCCTTTTCAAAGGTCACGAGGATGTCCAAATTCGCGTGATCGGCTCGTTCGCAGGTCACCGACTCCAAAGGTCCAGTGCCCGTGATGCCGATAATGTCGCGCATCAGGGTTTGTGTTGCAGTGGGATCAAACCTCATTTCAGAGGCCAATGCGCGATTGAGTTCCGGTTCAGTGGTGAACAGCTTGCCTCGGTCGAGGAGGTTCATCGTGTTCTTTCGTCTCGAGCAGTCACTGGTGGGTAGGATCCCAGCTTATGCATTCAGTCGTCGGCCGTGATCTGAATCTCACATCGGGCGAAGCTCGATCGGACTCGACGGGGATTACGCTGTGCAGCGTTGGGGCCGAAGTCGATGGGGAACCTGTGGGGATGTGGCGGGAGAGAATGGGTGATCTTCTCGCACACCCCGCATGGCCTGTGATCTGCGCCTCGACACGCGAGCGGGTCTCGGGCGTCGGATGGGCGCGGTGGGTCGCCTCGGTGCGGGTGTGGGGCAGAACTCGTCTCGCAACGCGGGTGGACCACTGCACTCGTCGGACGATGTGGACGGTATCCTTGAACCATGGCGATTCTCGGTGACAGCGCAGCGGCCGCTGCAATTGACGCGTTCGGTACCGTCGGCACTGCAATGGTGACCCCGTTCAAGAGCGACGGCACCATCGACTATCCCGCCGTTGAGAAGGTGGCCGACCACCTCGTCGCCCTCGGCAACGACATGCTCGTCGTCTCCGGCACCACCGGCGAATCACCGACGACGACCGATGACGAGAAGATCGAACTGCTCCACGTCGTGCGCGGCGTGATCGGCAACCGGGCGAAGATCATCGCCGGCACCGGCAACAACGTCACCGCCCACACCATCGACCTCTCCCGGCGCTCGGCCGCCGCGGGAGCCGACGGCATCCTCATCGTCACCCCCTACTATTCGAAGCCGACGCAGCCGGCGATCGAGGCGCACATGCGTGCCGCCGCCGACTCGACCGACCTGCCGGTCATGCTCTACGACATCCCCGGCCGCGCCGGTGCCCCGATCATCACGGACACGCTTCTGCGGCTGTCCGACCACCCGAACATCCTCGCGGTCAAGGACGCCAAGGGCGACCTCTTCGCCTCCTCGTTCGTGATGAACAACTCCTCGCTCGTCTACTACTCCGGCGAGGACGCACTCAACCTTCCGCTGCTGTCCCTCGGGGCGCTCGGGCTCGTGTCCGTGGCCGGGCACGTCTGCTCTGACCGCTTCGCCTCGATGGTTCGAGCAGTGGCGAACAACGACCTCTACACCGCGCGCACCCTGTCCCGCCAAACCGCGGACGTGGTGGATGCGCTCATGAACCACATGCCGGGCGTGATCTCGGCGAAGGCCGCTCTGCAGGCCCAAGGAATACTCGACAACCGCGATGTGCGCATGCCGCTGCTCCCAGCAGATGAGGAGCAGGTGGCGTTCGTCACCGCCCAATTGACCAGGAGTGGTTACCTCAGTGAATAATGCATTGACCCAAGAACTGTCCCGCCCACCGAAGATGGATCGCGAGGCCGTTCGCATCGTCGCGCTCGGCGGGCTCGGTGAGGTCGGGCGCAATATGACCGTGTTCGAATACCACGGCAAACTGCTCGTCGTCGACTGCGGCGTGCTCTTCCCCGAAGAGGACCAGCCCGGCGTCGACCTCATCCTCCCCGACTTCTCCTACCTCGACGACCGCCTCGACGACATCGTCGGGCTCGTGCTGACCCACGGCCACGAGGACCACATTGGTGCCGTGCCCTATCTGCTGCGCCGCAAGGGCGACATCCCGATCCTCGGCTCGAAGCTGACGATCGCGCTCATCGAGGCCAAGCTCAAGGAGCACCGGATCAAGCCCATCACGCGTGTGGTCGCCGAGGACGACCTCGACCAGCTCGGTCCCTTCGACCTCGAGTTCGTCGCCGTCAACCACTCGATCCCCGATGCTCTGGCTGTCTTCATCCGCACGGGTGCCGGGAACATCCTCCACACCGGCGACTTCAAGATGGACCAGCTGCCGCTCGACGGCCGCATCACCGACCTGCGCGCCTTCGCCCGCCTCGGCGAGGAGGGCGTGGACCTGTTCATGACGGACTCGACGAACGCCGAGGTCCCCGGCTTCACTGCCTTGGAGAAGGACATCGGGCCCGTGCTCGAGAACCTCTTCGGCACCGCCGAACGCCGCATCATCGTCGCTTCCTTCTCCTCCCACGTCCACCGCGTCCAGCAGGTGCTCAACGCCGCCGACGCCCACGGCCGCAAGGTCGCTCTCGTCGGCCGGTCGATGGTGCGCAACATGAAGATCGCCGCCGACCTCGGCTACCTCGACGTGCCCCAGGGCACGCTCATCGACATCAAGAAGGTCGACGACTACCCGGAGGACCAGATCGTCCTCATGTGCACGGGCTCGCAGGGCGAGCCGATGGCAGCGCTGTCGCGCATGGCCAATCGCAACCACCGCGTCGAGGTCGGCGACGGCGACACCGTCATCCTCGCCTCCTCGCTCATCCCCGGCAACGAGAACTCCGTGTTCAAGGTCATCAACGGCCTGATGAAGCTCGGTGCCCGCGTGATCTCGAAGGCCGATGCGAAGGTCCATGTCTCCGGCCATGCCTCCGGCGGCGAGCTGCTGTACTCGTACAACATCGTCAAGCCCCGCGGCGTCATGCCCGTCCACGGTGAGTGGCGGCACCTGCTGGCCAATGCCCGCCACGCCGAGGCGACCGGAGTCGATCGGGAGAACATCGTCCTGGCCGATGACGGCTGGGTCGTCGACCTCAAGGACGGCCGCGCCGAGGTCGTCGGCGCCGTGGACTGCAACTACGTCTTCGTCGACGGGTCGTCTGTCGGCGAGATCACCGAGGCCGACCTCAAGGACCGTCTGGTCCTGTCCGGAGAGGGCTTCGTGACGATCTTCATCGCCGTGAACTCGCAGTCGAAGTCGCTCATCGCCGGCCCCGAGATCCACGCCCGCGGTGTCGCCGAATCCGATGACGTCTTCGACACGATCGTGCCGAAGGTGACCAAGGCCGTCGAGGATGCGCTCCGTGACGGAACCGTCGACCAGTACCAGCTGCAGCAGGTCGTGCGCCGCACGATCGGCCGCTGGGTGTCCTCGAAGCTGCGCCGCAAGCCGATGATCGTTCCCATGGTCGTCATCGTCTGAGTCGGTTCCGCCCGCCGCCTGTTCGCCGAGTCGCCACAGGCGCCCGGATGGAGCGAGACCGCGCCCGTGTGTGCCTCTGAGTGAGGTGCGCACGGGCGCTTCCGCCCGAGCACCACGCTGCTGGCGTATTCGGGGCAGAAGTTCTGTGCGGGGCGGCCGCTGAGCGACGTTGAGTCTCCTGCGGGTGGATCCATTGCGAGATCCGACCGATTATCGCAGTGGATCCACCCGCAGGAGACATCTGGCGCATGAGTGAGCCGCGCGGCGCATCGTCGGTGACTCTTGGCTCAGCCACTCGGCGGGAGCGCGGTGCATCGTCGGCTCGTTCAACGGTGCCTCAGGTTATCGCTGCAGCCTCGTATCGATAACCTCACGAGCGGTTGCACGAGAGGGTGTGGACCGTGCGGTCGTTGAGCGAGCGGGCCCGTGGGAGGCCTTCCCGCCGGCAACCGGGCCCGCCGACTTCCGGGCCGCGGGCACTCCGGCGTTCAGGCCGAGACCGAGCGTTCAGGTTCGTCGTCGCCGCTGGTCAGCGGTTTGCCCGGAGACCTCCGGACCAGGACGATGACGACGCCGAGACCGACGATGAGCGCGGTCAGGATCACCGTTCCGGCATTCATCCCCAGTCCGTTGAGGCCGACGAAGGCGATCGCACCCGCGCCCAGCGAGTAGACGAGCATCGGGATCGAGGTGCGCCGGATCAGCTCGCCCTCGCGTCCGACCAGACCGACCGTCGCCGAGGCGGCCACGACGTTGTGCACGGCGACCATATTGCCCGCGGCTCCGCCGACGGCCTGGGCCGCGACCACGGTCTCGGGGCTGGCCGCGCCGATGGCGGTGCCGGTGGAGAACTGGAACTGCGAGAACATGATGTTCGAGACCGTGTTCGATCCTGCGACGAACGCGCCGAGGGCACCGACGAACGGAGCGAGCAGCGGCCAGGCGTCACCGACGGTGGAGGCGGCCGCCTCGGCGAGGGTGACCGGCATCGACTCGAGCCCGGCTCCGTTGTAGTCGGCGCCGGAGTTGATGAACACGCGCACCAGCGGCAGTGAGCACAGCAGGGCAACAGCGGCGCTGGCGATCTGCGAACCCGCGATCTTCCAGGACCCGGCGATCCGCTTCTTCGTCATCCGATGGACGAAGTAGGTCAGGCCGCAGGCGAGGACGAAGATCGCACCCGGCGACCACAGCAGGTCCATGTCCTGATTGATCGGCGTGCCGAAGATGCCCTCGATCTTGATCACGGCGGGACCGGTGAGGAAGTCCTGAATGGCCGGAACGTTGCGGGTGATGAGCAGCAGAGCGACGACGATGAGGTAGGGCGACCAGGCTCGGATCAGCGACATCTTCTTCTCAAGCTGTGCTTTCTCCTTATTCGGGTCGACGGTGCCCATCCAGAAGGCCGGCCACTTCTGGCGAGGTGCGAAGTCCCAGGTCTTCTTCGGCATGAGGAAGCCCATCCGCGAGGTGGTCACCACGATCGCCAACCCGATGAGGCCGCCGAGCAGGGACGGGAACTCGGGCCCGAGCAGATTCGCCACGATGAGGTAGGGCACGATCATCGCCAGTGCCGAGTAGACGGCGAACGGAGCGACTGCCAGACCGTCGGCGAAGCGCCGGTTCGCACCGAAGAACCCGGTCATCATGCACGCCAGCAGCAGCGGGATGAAGATGCCGCAGATGCCGTGGATGAGGGCGACCTGAGTGGCGGTGTGGGCGACGAACTCGGCCTGAGTGAGCCCGAGCTGTCCGGCGCGTTCGGCGACATCGGCCGACATCGACCCGTCCTCCTGCGACAGCCCCGAACCGATGCCCAGCAC
Source organism: Brevibacterium sp. SMBL_HHYL_HB1 (assembly GCF_018208375.1). NCBI lineage: Bacteria > Bacillati > Actinomycetota > Actinomycetes > Micrococcales > Brevibacteriaceae > Brevibacterium > Brevibacterium sp. SMBL_HHYL_HB1. The sequence continues at coordinate 936,761 of NZ_CP062936.1, forward strand.
CATCGGGGTGCCCACGGCACCGAAGCTGACCGGAGTCGACTGGATGATGAGACCGGCCAGCACGGCGGCGATGGCGGGGAAGCCCAGGGCGAGCAGGAGCGGCGCGACGACGGCCGCCGGCGTGCCGAAGCCGGCAGCACCCTCGATGAAGGAGCCGAACAGCCACGCGATGATGATGACCTGCACGCGTCTGTCTGGGGAGATCGCGATGAACCCGGAGCGGATCGTCTCGATCGCACCCGACCGGGTGATCGTGGCCAGCAGCAGAACCGCGCCGAAGACGATCCACAGCAGACCGATGGCCACGAGGATGCCCTGGACGACCGAGGCGCCGATGGTGACCCATTCGATCTTCCAAGCGAAGTTCGCCACCAGGGCCGCTGCCACGAGGCCGATGGGCATCGCGTATTTGGCCGGCCAGCGGAAGCCGATGAGGAGGATCCCCGCCAGGAGGATCGGGGACAGAGCCAGGAGGGCTGCAACAGCGAGGTTGTCCATCGTGTGTCCGATCTGCGGCGTCATTGCCGCGTGGTCGTCGTGGCACGGACCCGGCCGCCGGAGGCGGTCCCACGAAACAGGTCCGTCTCTTCATGGTGCCAGGTGACCGGCTCGAGTCAACAGACACTCCGTCTCGAAGGGCGATAAGGTTTGACGAGATGTGCATCACCTCATATTCTTTCGGTGTGTGAACAAAAATTTTCACGATGTGAAAGTTTCGCAGGCCAAACCCCGTTGCCAGCGAACGAAGACGCACCGCTTGGTGCCGACAGAGACGCAGCACGACGAGTGCTGACTAAGGAGAACCACCGATGACCGCTCAAATCGAGAACCTGGACATCCCGGCCGGGATGGAGATCACCGGCGAACTGCCGGATGGCGCAGAGAAGGTCCTCACCCCGAAGGCGCTCGAGCTCATCGTCGAACTGCACCGCAAGTTCAACGGCGACCGCCTCGAACGTCTCGAAGCACGCAAGGTCCGTCAGGCCGAGATCGCCGACGGCAAGGACCTCGACTTCCTGCCGGAGACCGCTGAGATCCGCAACGATCCCAGCTGGCAGGTCGCGCCCCCGGCGCCGGGGCTCGAAGACCGTCGCGTCGAGGTCACCGGACCGACGTACAAGAAGATGACGATCAACGCGCTCAACTCCGGCGCGAAGGTGTGGCTGGCCGACCAGGAGGACGCGAACACCCCGCAGTGGGACTCGGTCATCCAGGGCCAGATCAACCTGCTCGACTCGCTCAACCGGGAGATTGACTTCACCTCACCCGAGGGCAAGGAGTACAAGCTCGCCCCCGACGATCAGCTGCCGACCATCGTGGTGCGCCCGCGCGGTTGGCACATGCCCGAGAAGCACATCCTCATCGACGGTGAGGAGACCTCCGGTTCGCTCGTCGACTTCGCCCTCTACTTCGCCACGGCCGGTCAGGTCCAGATCGAGAAGGGCCGCGGCCCCTACTTCTACCTGGCGAAGATGGAGTCCCACCTCGAGGCCCGCCTGTGGAACCAGGTCTTCGAGCACGCCGAGGACGCCTTCGGGCTGGCCCGCGGCACCATCCGCGCCACGGTGCTCATCGAGACCTACACCGCGGCCTTCGAGATGGAGGAGATCCTCTACGAACTGCGTGAGCACTCCGCCGGGCTCAACGCCGGCCGCTGGGACTACATCTTCTCCGTGATCAAGAACTTCCGCTCCCGCGGCTCCGACTACCTGCTGCCCGACCGTTCGGACGTGACCATGACCGTGCCGTTCATGCGCGCCTACACCGAACTGCTCGTGCGCACCTGCCACAAGCGCGGAGCCCACGCCATCGGCGGCATGTCCGCGTTCGTGCCCTCGAAGGACGAGGCGGAGAACAAGGCCGCCTTCGACAAGGTGCGCGAGGACAAGTCCCGTGAGGCCGGCGACGGCTTCGACGGTTCCTGGGTCGCCCACCCGGGCATGGTCTCCCTGTGCAGGGAGGTCTTCACCGAGACCCTCGGCGACAAGCCCAACCAGATCGACAACAAGCGCGAGGACGTCGATGTCACCGCCGCCGACCTCCTCGACGTCAAGTCGACCCCGGGGTCGATGACCGAGCAGGGACTGCGCACGAACGTCTCCGTCGGCATCCAGTACCTGCGCGCCTGGCTCGAGGGCAACGGCGCCGTGGCCATCAACGGCCTCATGGAGGACGCCGCGACCGCGGAGATCTCCCGGTCCCAGGTGTGGCAGTGGCTCGATGCCGGAGTCACCCTCGACTCCGGTGAGAAGGTGACCAAGGACCTCGTCGAGCGCATCGTCGCCGAGGAGGTCGCGAAGCTGCCCGGTGACGACGCCGGTTGGAAGGACGCCACCGACACCTTCGTCTCGGTCGCGATCGCTCCCGACTACGTCGACTTCCTCACCCTGCCGGCCTACGCCCGCATGCCCTGAGTCGAAGTCGCCCGGCGCCGGTACAGCCCGGCGCCGAAGCCGCCCGGTGCCGGCTCGCCCTGAGTCGAGTCCGCCGGGTGCCCGCACCGGTGGCCCCGCATCCGATCGACGCCAGAGGTGCGGGGTCTGACCACGCCGAACGCCTCCGAAATCCGTGCCCAGCGCACCGACTTCGGGGGCGTTCTTCGCTACACTCGACACACGCGACGACACAGCACAGACAGAGGTGGGGATGAGCCGAACCGCAGCCGAACTGCCACGACTGGCCAGTCCCGACAGCAACGCCGAACTCTCCGAGCTCATGGCCCGGGCGCACGCCGAGTCCCGCACGGTGACCGTCTTCGGCGGCGGCACCGCCTTCGATGACCATCCGCCCGCCGCCACCCCCGGACTGCTCATCGACATGACCGGACTCGCCGAGGTGGCCGAGGGCCCCGCCGACGGGCCGACCGTCCGCGCCGAGGCCGGAGCGAAGCTCTCGGCGCTCAACGGACTCGCGGCCCGATCCGGGCAGGAGGTCCGCGCCGACCTGCCCGATGATCGCATCGCGGCCGGGGCCAGCCTCGGCGGGATGATCGCCACGGCCGCCGCCGGTCCGCGTCACCTGCACCGTCCCCGACTCGCCGAGACCGTGGTGTCGATGACGAGCGTCGGTGCCGACGGGACCATCGCCCGCACCGCCGACGGGCTCAGCCCCGCTCTGGCCGGTCGCGAGCTGCCGCGGCTTCTCACCGGGTCCTGGGGCACGCGGGCGATCATCGTCGCCGCCGAGATCGAACTGAGCATGCGACCGGCGGCCCAGCAGTTCGTGTGGATCCCCGGCGCCGAGGCGGCCGCGGCACTCCTCGGCGCCCGACAGCCGCCGGCGGCGGTCGTCATCGAACGCCCGCCCGGTTCGTCCCCGGCCACCGTCGCCCTGTGCGAAGGCGACGAGGACCTCGTCGAGGCCGATATCGGACGCATCCTCGACCGCTTCCCGGCCGCCTCTCTCTGTCAGCGACCGGACTGGTGGAGCCGGCGGGCCCGGGTGCCCGTGACGATCAGCGTCTCCGTGGATCCGGATTTCGTTCCGAGGCTTTTGTCGGCCGTGACACGGCTCGAGGACGCGATCGGCTATCCGCTGCGGCTGCGGGGGAGTGCGGCCGGGTTCTTCGAACTCGGGATCGGTGCTCCGCAGACCGAACCGGGAATCGCCGCCCGTGTCGTCCTCGAGCACCTGCGGACCTTCGGGCTGCACCACCTCGGCGCGCGGCTGGTCCACGCACCGGCCTCGGTATGGGACGAGGTCGACGCGTGGGGGCCGCTGCCGGGCCGGGCGGGACTGCAGGAGCTCAAGGACCTCCTCGACCCGCGCGGACCGCTGGCCCCGGGCCGCGGCCTCGGCGGGGTCTGACTCATTTCACCAGCAGCACGGGACATTCGGCCTCGAGGATGACCTGCTGGGCGCTCGAGCCCAGCAGCAGTTTGACCACGGGCGAGCGGCGCTTGGCGGCCATGACGATGAGCAGGGCCGCATGCTGCGTCGCGAGGTCGAGGACCTGCTCGGCGAGATCGGATTCGACGCGTTGGACCTCGTACTCGAGCCCCGCCTCGGCGAGGGCGGCACCCAAGCGGGTGCACTCGGCCAGGGGAGACGTCGACGGGGCGGTGGTCGTGTCCGTGTCGAACACGATCGCGCGCAGCCCCGCGTTCTCACGTCGGGCCGCGGCGATCGCCTCCTGACACACAGCCGGCGTGGCGTCGGGGCGGAGGGCGAGGACCACGGTCGCCTCCGCCTCATCGATGCCCGGTGATGCGGCCACACGCAGGGACGGGGCGGGGAAGCGGCGGTGCGGGGTCGAATAGAGATCAGTCATTCCGGTCCGATCAGCCGATTCCGATGACGCCGATCGCCACGGCGACCGCGAGCATGACGAGGGCGACGATGAGCGCCCGCCACAGCACCTTCTTGTGATGGTCGCCGAGCTCGACACCCGACAGCGAGACCAGCAGCAGAATCGCCGGCACCAGCGGGGACTGCATGTGCACCGGCTGGCCGGTGATCGAGGCGCGCGCCATGTCCGCGGCCGAGATGCCGAAGTGGGCGGCGGTCTCGCTGAGCACGGGCAGGATGCCGAAGTAGAACGCGTCATTGCTCATGAAGAACGTCATCGGGATCGACAGCAGACCGGTGATGACGGCCATGAAGGGGCCCATCGACTCGGGGATGACGTCGACGAGCCAGGCGGCCATCGCATCGACCATGCCGGTGCCGGACATGATTCCGGTGAGCACGCCGGCGGCCATGACCATGGCGACCACGGAGATGATCGCCGAAGCGTGGCTGGCCAGCTCCTCCTGCTGGTCCTTCATCTTCGGGAAGTTGACCAGGAGCGCGATGACCGTGGCGATCATGAACAGGTACGGAAGCGGCAGGATATCGGCGATGAGCAGGACCATCACGACCACGGTCAGGCCCAGATTGAACCAGAACAGCTTCGGCCGCAGGCTCGCCCGGTTCGGGTCCAGTGCGGTGTTCGACAGGGCCGAACCGGAGCCGGTGTCCTCGCTGCCGGCGGTGCCGGTGCTGCCAGCGGTGCGTCCGCCGGCACCTGCGGCGGGGCCTGGGCCGGCACCTGCGGTCGCCTCGGCGCCGGAGTCCGAGGCCGCGGCAGTCGCTGCCTGCCCCGAGCCGGCCGCCGCGGTTGCGGACATGTGCCCGGCCGCGCCCGTGGCGTTTCCGGCCACGGCGCCGACGAGCTCTCGACGGGGATCGGCTCCGCGCTCCTCGACCCAGGCGACTCCGTTCTTGGCCAGACGACGCCGTTCGGAGATGCCGAGGAAGTAGGCGAAGACGAGGCACACGAGCAGACCCGCGATCAGGGAGGGCACCATCGGGGCGAAGATGTCGTTGGCCTCGATCTGCAGCGCCGAGGACGCCCGCGCCGTCGGCCCGCCCCAGGGCACGATGTTGAGCGTGCCGTTGATGAGTCCGGCCACGCAGGTGAGGACGACCGGTGACATCTCGAGGCGCTGATAGATGGGCAGCATGGCCGCGGTGACGACGATGAACGTCGTCGATCCGTCACCGTCGAGGGACACGGCCCCGGTGAGCAGGGCAGTGCCGAGGACGACCCTGACCGGGTCGTGACCGGCGACCTTGAGGATGAACTCGACGAGCTTGTCGAAGAGGCCGACGTCGATCATGATGCCGAAGTAGATGATCGCGAACAGCAGCAGAGCCGCCGTCGACGACATCGAGGCGATCGCATCCATGACCATGTTCCCGATGCCCAGCCCGGCCCCGGCGAAGAGGCCGAAGACGGTGGGCACGAGGATGAGCGCCAGGATCGGTGAGAGACGCTTGGTCATGATCAGGGTCATGAAGACGCCGATCATGGCGAAGCCGAGAATGACGAGCACGGGCTTCTCCTTCGAAGACGAATGTGAGGCTGGAAACACCGTAGGGTCCAGATCACGTGCCGCGCGCGTTTGTGTGCACTGATGGCGTTCTGATCGTTGACCACCTTTTGCGCATTGCGCTCACCCGTGCGTACAGTGAGCGCGTGCCCCGGCCCCGCCAATCGTTCTCCCATCGTGTGCTGATCAGTCAGCTCGCGCTCGTCGTCGTCACCCTCGCACTGGTGACGGGGGCATTCGCATGGATCGGGGCGCGCACCGTCACCGAGGTGACCGAGACGAAGGCGCTGGCGACCGCCCGAACCCTGGCGATCGACCCGGATGTCCGGCAGGCCGCGACCGAGGCCACGGCCGAGCACGCCGAGACCCCGGACGATGAGATCGTGTCCGCGCTGCTCGACATCACCGATGACCTGCGGGACCGGTCGGGCATCAGCTTCGCTGTGATCACCGATGACCGGGGGATCCGTCTGACCCACCCCGACCGGTCGAAGATCGGCCACAGGGTCTCGACCTCACCGGCCGAGGCCCTGGCCGGCCGCGAGTCCGTGTCCCACGAATCGGGCACGCTGGGGGAGACGGTGCGGGCCAAGGTGCCGATCCATTCCAGTGCCGATGGCGAGACCGTCGTCGGCGAGGTCTCGGTCGGCATCTATGCCTCCATCCTCGATGCGGATGTGCGCCGCGAACTGGTCCTGCTCGGCACGGTGGCCGTGGTGGCACTGGCCCTGGCCGGCATCGTCTCGGTCATGCTCGGGCGCCGGCTGCGGCGGGCGACCCTCGGCGTCGGGCCCGAGGAGCTGGCAGAGATGGCCCGCGACCAGGGTGCGGTGCTGCGCGGACTCGACGACGGTGTGCTCGGCTTCGACTCCGAGGGGCGGCTGACCCTGAGCAATTCGAACGCCGAGGAGCTGCTCGGTCTCCCCTCGGCGGGGGACGATCGGTCCGCTTCCTCGATCGCCGTGCCCGAGCAGATCACGGCGATGGTCGACGACGCTCCGGCCGAGGGCGCCCTGCGCAGGCGGATCACCATCGGCGAGCGGATCCTCCTGGCCACCGTCGTGCGGGTCCAGCGCGACGGGGTCCCCGTCGGCGGGGTCGTGACCCTGCGCGATGAGACCCAGATGCTGACCATGGCCCGCCAGCTCGAATCCGTCACGGCCATGGCCCGGGCCCTGCGCACGCAGCGCCACGAATTCGCCAACCGCCTCCACACCGTGCTCGGCCTCGTCGACACCGGCGCCACCGACGAGGCCCACACCTACCTCGCCTCGCTGCTGGGCACGGGGCCGATCACCACCCCGGTCGAGAACATCGAACTCCTCTCCGACGTCTATCTGCGCGCCGTCTTGGAGGCGAAGGGAACCACCGCCGCCGAGGCGGGGGTGAGCCTGGCCGTGACCCCGGATTCGCTGACCATGGGCACGGTCCGCGACCCCGAGTCCGTCACGCTCATCCTCGGCAACCTCATCGACAATGCCGTCCGCGCCGCCGTCGCCGCCCGCCGACCGCCCGAGGAGGGCAACCGGGTCGAGGTGCAGCTGCTGAGCTCGGGGCCCGAACTCCATGCCGTCGTCACCGACACCGGTGACGGCATCGACGGGGATGTCGAGGAGAGGATCTTCGACGAGGGGTTCTCCACCGCTGCGGCCGCCTCGGCGCAGGACTACGGGGTCGGGCTCACGACCGGGACCGGAACCGGTGACGGTCACGGACTGGGCATCGGTCTAGCGCTCAGCCGACGCGTGGCCGAGAGCGAAGGCGGTCGCGTGTGGCTCATCGACGGCCATGACCCCGAGCTCGGCGGGGCGAGCTTCGGCATGCGCCTGCCCGAGGCCCTCGACGAGACCCCACCGCACGGCGACACTCCAGCGCACGGCGATATGCCAGTGCACGGTGACTCTCCAGCACACGGCGATATGCCACCGCACAGCGACTCACAGCAATCCGAGGAGAGATGATGGTCAATGTTCTCGTGCTCGATGACGACTTCTTCGTCGGACAGATCCACTGCCGCTACGTCGACGAGGTGCCCGGGTTCACGGCGCTCGAACCCGTCCGGGACCTCGCCTCGGCGCGGGAGGTCATCGCCGAACAGGACGTCGACCTCCTCCTCGTCGACTATGTGCTGCCCGAGGGCACCGGCGTCGACCTCATCCGTGAGACCGATATCGATGCCGTCGTGCTCTCGGCGGTGACCGATCCGCAGGTCGTGCGCTCCTCGCTGCGGGCCGGGGCGCTGACCTACATCGTCAAACCCTTCGCCGCCGAGGTGCTGCAGGCCTTCCTGCGCCGCTATGCCAGGTTCCTCCGCTACTGGGAGCGGGAGAAGGTCGGTCAGGCCGACCTCGAACGCCAGCTGCGCAATCTCCATGACGCCTCGGCCGTCGGCGGGACGGGCACGAGCCAGACCGGGTCGTCGACGACGGGCCGGATCCTCAGCGCACTCGAGGAGGCTGGTGGGCCGATGACGGCCCTCGAGGTCGCCGAGGCCGTCGGTGCCTCCCGGGCCACGGCGCAGCGGCACCTGGCCAAGCTCGCCGAGGCCCGCACCATCACGGTGTCCCTCCAGTACGGCAGCACCGGCCGGCCCGAGCACCTCTACGCCACCCGCTGAGCACCCGCGGGAAATCGCTGAGCGCCCGCGAGCGATGGCCGAACCGGGGCGGGCGGCTTCTCGCTGCTGCGAAACTCCGGTGGAGCGTCGAGACACCGACGCACGCGCAGTGGCCTCGGCACTCCACCCGTGTATCGGCGGTTTCCGCTGGCGCGGGCCGGTTCGGTCGCCCCGGCCGGCGCTGGAAACCGCAGATGATCCAGTCTTCGTTCCGCACCGCACCTGACGTGGAAAATCACGCCTCCGCAGGCCTGCTGTGGCACGCCGAATCCTGCGGATTTGCTGGGCAGGAGCGCAATATCGTCCTAAGATGAGAGACATGGCGACCAGAACGACTTCCCCCGCTTCTGGTTCCGGGAAACGCACAGCGCGCAAGAACGCTGGTCGGTCCGGTCGAGCGGGGACCGAGGAACCCGGGACAAACGTTGTCACCGGTGCATGGAGGGGAGTGGCCCACATGGCCGGAAACCGTGCACGTAAGACTCTCAGCGACGAGCCGACCGATCAGTCACCGACGAAGCGAGACGGCACTGCCTTCTTCCTCATCGGACTCTCGATCGTCATCGCCGCCTTCGAATGGTGGAACATTCCCGGGGCCATGAGCGATGGCGTCCGCGGTGTCGTCGAAGGCACCTTCGGGCGTGTGGCTCTCGCCCTGCCCGTGATCTTCACCTGCTATTCCATCCGCCTGTTCCTGCGCGGAGACGACAACCGCGGCAACAACCGCATCCTTATCGGGATGATCTTCGGCCTGCTCGCGGCCTCCGGACTGGCACACATCGCCGCCGGCAACCCCGGCTTCACGAACTCCCGTGAGGCCATGGCCAACGGGGGAGGCGCCCTCGGCTTCGTCGTCTCCTCACCGCTGGTCGTCGCCACCACCGTCTACGTCGCCGTGCCGCTGCTCGTCCTCCTGGGGCTCTTCTCCCTGCTCGTGGTCACAGCCACCCCGGTGCGTGCGATCCCCAAGCGGCTGACCGAGCTCTACTGGCGTCTGACCGGAGGGGCTCGCCCGGAGACCGCGGCCGAGGCCGAGGAGGACCAGCGCGACCTCGTCGCCGAGAACGGTCGCACCTCGAACCTCAAACCCGTCATGGGCGCCAAGCGCCGGAGCCGGAAGAAGAAGACCGAGACCTCCGAGTCCTCGTCCGGCGATGACGACACCGCGACGAAGGCCTACGACAAGGCCTACATCCACGAGAACGACGTCAACGACGAAGAAGCCGACACCGAGGTCATCGAGACCGAACCGAAGCTCAAGCCCGGTCAGCGCCGGCCGACCAAGGCCGAGCGGGAGATGGCAGCGCTGAAGAAGACCATCGGCATGGACGAGGAGAAGGGAGCCTCGGGGCAGAAGTCCGACGACGCGGCCGCCTCGTCGCCCGTGCCGACGACGAACGCTCCGCCGGCGCCTCCGACCGAACAGCTGCCCGAACGCGTCGAGCAGCTCACCCTCGCCGGGGACGTCACCTACACCCTGCCCGCCTCGGACAATCTCCAGCCGGGACCGCCCGCGAAGGAGCGCTCCGAGGCCAACGACCGCGTCGTCGAGGCGCTGCGCGATGTGCTCGAGCAGTTCAAGATCGACGCCCAGGTCACCGGCTTCTCCCGCGGGCCCACGGTCACCCGCTACGAGGTCGAACTCGGCCCGGGCACGAAGGTCGAGAAGGTCACGGCCCTGTCGAAGAACATCTCTTATGCGGTCGCCAGCGCCGATGTGCGCATCCTCTCGCCGATCCCCGGCAAGAAGGCGATCGGCATCGAGATCCCGAACTCCGACCGTGAGAACGTGGCCCTCGGCGATGTGCTGCGGTCGAAGGCCGCCCGCAAGTCCGACCACCCGATGGTCATGGGGGTGGGCAAGGACGTCGAGGGCGGCTTCGTCGTCGCCGACCTGTCGAAGATGCCCCACCTGCTCGTCGCCGGTGCCACCGGTGCCGGTAAGTCGAGCTTCGTGAACTCGATGATCACCTCGATCATGATGCGGGCGACCCCCGACGACGTGCGCATGATCCTCGTCGACCCCAAGCGCGTGGAGCTGACGATCTACGAGGGCATCCCGCACCTCATCACCCCCATCATCACGAACCCGAAGAAGGCCGCCGAGGCGCTCGAATGGGTCGTGCGCGAGATGGACGCCCGCTACGACGACCTGGCCACCTACGGATTCAAGCACGTCAAGGAGTTCAACAAGGCCGTCCGCGAAGGCCGCATTCACCCGCCGGCCGGGTCCGAGCGTGTGCTGCAGCCCTACCCGTACCTGCTGGTCGTCGTCGACGAGCTCGCCGACCTCATGATGGTCGCCCCGCGCGATGTCGAAGCCTCGATCCAGCGCATCACGCAGCTCGCCCGCGCTGCCGGCATCCACCTGGTGCTGGCCACCCAGCGCCCCAGCGTCGACGTCGTCACCGGCCTCATCAAGGCCAATGTGCCCTCCCGCCTGGCGTTTGCGACCTCGTCGCTGGCCGACTCCCGCGTCGTGCTCGACCAGCCGGGTGCGGAGAAGCTCATCGGCCAGGGCGATGCCCTGTTCCTGCCGATGGGCGCGGCCAAGCCGATGCGCGTCCAGGGCGCCTGGGTCAACGAGTCCGAGATCGAGAAGGTCGTCGAACACGTCAAGGGCCAGCTCAAGCCGAACTACCGTGAGGACGTGGCCGTCGAGGCCCCGAAGAAGCAGATCGACGAGGAGATCGGCGACGATCTCGAACTCCTGCTCCAGGCCGTCGAACAGGTCGTGACCACTCAATTCGGGTCGACCTCGATGCTGCAGCGCAAGCTGCGCGTCGGCTTCGCCAAGGCCGGCCGCCTCATGGACCTCATGGAATCCCGCGGCATCGTCGGACCCTCCGAGGGATCCAAGGCCCGCGATGTGCTCGTCCGCCCCGATGACCTGCCGGGAACCCTGGCGATCATCAAGGGCGAGACTCCGCCCGACGAGGACTCCGGAGGCGCGGCCGAATCCGACGGGAACGGGGCCGCGGCCGACGGGAACTCGGGACACGCCTCGGCGGCGGGTGACTTCGACGAGGAGTTCGAGGACTCCGGAGCGTCGTCGAACTCCGCTTCGCACCACGGTTCGAACCGCTACGCTCAGGGCGTCGGCCATGCCGAGGACCTCAGCGTCGGCGACGTCGATCCGGAGACCGGACTCGAAGTCGTCGAAGCCAGCGGTGAGGACGCCTGGCAGCTGACCGGCCGCTGAGGTCGGGCCGCCTCGGTGCCGGTGATTGCGATGGTGTGCCCAGCTGACTCCGATAGGGTGGTCACGTGAACGATCGAGTTGAGGCCGGATCCTCTCAGCAGCCCGCCGCAGAACCGAGTCCGTGGAACGTGCCGAACGGGCTGACGGTGCTGCGCATCCTCTTGGTGCCCGTCTTCCTGGTGCTGCTCCTGGTCCACGGAGGCGATGACGTCACCACGCGGTGGTGGGCACTCGTCGTGTTCCTGTTGGCCATGCTCACCGACAAGATCGACGGCGACCTGGCCCGCAAACACAACCTCGTGACGAACTTCGGCAAGATCGCCGACCCCATCGCAGACAAGTCGCTCATGGCCGCCGCCCTCATCGGCCTGGCCGTCATCGTCGAACTGCCCTGGTGGGTGCCCGTGATCATCCTCGTACGCGAATTCGGCATCACCGTGCTGCGGTTCTTCATGATCCGCATCATCGTCATGCCCGCCTCCCGCGGGGGGAAGATCAAGACCGTGCTCCAGACCGTGGCGATCGGACTCTTCCTGCTCCTCTTCCCCCTGTCCGACCTCGTCCCGTCCGTGGTGTACTTCATCCTGCTCGTCTTCGCCTGGATCGTGATGACAGCGGCCATCGTCGTCACGCTTATCACCGGGATCGACTACTGCGTGCAGGCGGCGAAGCTCTACCGTGAGGCGAAATCGGACGGCGGAGACGGCAAGGGGCTCAGCGGGCAGGCCGGGCCGAATGCGGACGGTCCCGATGGCGGCGCCGGACCCGACGGGGACGGAACCCGTGCCTGAGCCGGAGCTTCTTGAGACCAACAGGCGGATCATCGCCTCCTGCACACGGCTGGGGCTGTCGCTGGCGTCAGCTGAGTCTCTGACCGGCGGTCGGTTCGTCGCCTCGCTCGTCGACGTGCCCGGCGCCTCGGCGGTCGTGCGCGGGGGACTGGTCACCTATGCCACCGACCTCAAATCGAGCCTGGCCGCCGTCGACGCCGACCATCTCGAGGAGACCGGACCGGTCGATCCGGTCGTCGCAGCGCAGATGGCCGTGGGCACGGCCGTCAAGTGCGTGGCCGACATCGGGATCTCGTGCACCGGTGTGGCCGGGCCCGACCCCCAGGACGGCAAACCCGTGGGTCTCGTCTACACGGCCATCGCTTTCGGCGGCAAGCCGAAGGTGTTCGAACACGTTTTCAGCGGTGACCGGGACACCATCCGCGATCGCACGGTCCAGGCCATGTCGGCCAACCTCGAGGAGTTCGTCTCCGAACTCGCGTACGGTCCGTCCGAGTCCGGCGAAAGCGAGCGAGGTGCGGGGTCGATCGATCAGGCCGGATCCGACGGCGGGAACGACGACGGGGACGACACCTGAGGAATAAGTTCGACCCGGGCGGGGTTTGAGTGAGTAATGACCAACGGACCGAAATTCTCCAAAGTCTTCGAATGGACTGGCAAAATCATCCGCTCGGGGCACCAGGTTGGTGCAGTATCACAGCCAGGCTGTAAGCTTGAGGGAACCAGCACGACGGGACGCGCAGATCAAGGGAGGGTCGCGTAATGTTACTGAGAGTCGAAATCGGCGACGCACTTCGTTCCGCTCGCCGTCATCAGGGACGCACCCTTCGCGATGTCTCGAACGGGGCCAGCGTCTCGCTGGGCTACCTCAGCGAGATCGAACGCGGACAGAAGGAAGCCTCCTCGGAGCTGCTGTCCGCGATCTGCGAAGCACTCGACCTGCCGCTGTCGGCACTGCTGTCATCGGTGTCCGACCGCTTCGCTCTCGAAGAGGGAGTGCAGATCCCCGACACCATCCCGCAGGAGCTGTCGGACAAGATCCTCGGCCATCCCGATGGATACTCTGCCCCGCGCCTGGCCGCTAAGCCCTGATGCGTCACACGCTCTACTGGACACTCATGAATGAGGAGTTCGGCGAGGCGCGTGCGGCCTCCCTGCACACCGACCTGACCTTGAGCTCCCTGGGTTCGCGCACCGCCGCACAGGCCTTCGAGGCCGGGGTCGAACCCCGTGATATCTGGATCGCCGTCTGCGACTCCATGAGCGTGCCCGAATCGCGTCGCCTGGGCAAGGAGAAGCCGCGCTCCCGTCCGTTCTGATTTCGGTCGGACGGGTCGCGAATCTCACCGACGGGCACGTCCGGGCGCGACAACCGGTCGCGCCGGTCCACGACAGCCGCGTGTCTGGCTAAGCGTGTCTGGCCAAGGAGGGTTGCGCGCATCTGGCAAGGACAGTCACGCGCGTCCACGCGCGTCTGGGAAAGACCGGCGCGCATCTGGCAAAGACTGTCGGACCCGACACGCGACACACCCGAATATATCGAACACCTGTTCCCATATGGGTTATGCTGGTGGGAAATCACGGGACCTGTGACCATGAGTGGCTGGTTATCCACGGGGGAATTTCGTCCTCTGTCGTTATGTCAGTGCCATCTTCTAGCCTTGGTCTCAAAGGAACAGCAACGAAGAGGAGACGTCATGGCACGTACACCCAAGAACGCCCAGGTCCCCACCGGCGGCGATAAGTCGAAGGCCCTCGACGCCGCTATGGGGCAGATCGATCGCAACTACGGCAAGGGCGCGATCATGCGTCTGGGTGACGGCGTTCGCGAACCCATCGCGTCGATCCCGACCGGTTCGGTCGCGCTCGATATCGCTCTGGGCATCGGCGGACTCCCGCGCGGCCGCGTCGTCGAGATCTACGGTCCGGAATCCTCCGGTAAGACGACCGTGGCCCTGCACGCCGTGGCCAACGCCCAGAAGGGCGGCGGCATCGCCGCGTTCATCGATGCCGAGCACGCTCTGGATCCGGAGTATGCGAAGAAGCTCGGTGTCGACACCGACCAGCTGCTCGTGTCCCAGCCGGACACTGGTGAGCAGGCGCTCGAGATCGCCGATATGCTCATCCGCTCCGGTGCTCTCGACATCATCGTCATCGACTCCGTGGCCGCACTCGTGCCCAAGGCCGAGATCGAGGGCGAGATGGGCGACAGCCACGTCGGCCTGCAGGCGCGACTGATGTCCCAGGCGCTGCGCAAGATCACCGGCGCCCTCGCCCAGTCGAAGACGACTGCGATCTTCATCAACCAGCTGCGTGAGAAGGTCGGCGTCTTCTTCGGATCGCCGGAGACCACCTCGGGCGGTAAGGCACTGAAGTTCTACGCCTCGGTCCGCGTCGACGTCCGCCGCATCGAAACCCTCAAGGAGGGTCAGGACGCGGTCGGCAACCGGACACGCGCGAAGATCGTGAAGAACAAGGTCGCCCCTCCGTTCAAGCAGGCCGAGTTCGACATCCTCTACGGGCACGGGATCTCCCGCGAGGGCAGCCTCATCGATATGGGCGTCGACAACGGCATCATCCGCAAGTCCGGCTCCTGGTTCACCTATGACGGTGATCAACTGGGCCAGGGCAAGGAGAACGTCCGCAACTTCCTCCGCGACAACCCCGGCCTGGCAGAGGAGATCGAGCTGAAGATCAAGCACAAGCTGGGTCTGATCGAGGCCGACGAACCGGAGGAAGACGCCGATGACTCCGCAGCGACCGCGCAGACGGATGACGTCGAAGTCTCCTGATACGCAAGACGACGGGTCCGCTGCCGCACCGTCCCGCTCGGCCGGTGCGGGGGACTCGGAGCAGTCAGAGACGCTCACACAGCTGCGTGAGGCGATCTCCGAGATCGACCAGCGCCATGCCGAGGGCGAATCCGGCTTCTTCACCGGGTTGTCCGCACCCGGCGGGAGCGTCGAATCCACCGCTGACGGCTGGTCCGAAGGACACGCGGGCTCAGCCCCGGATTTCGCCGATGCACACAGCTTCGCTGATGGCGGATCAGACGATGCCGAGGACGGTGCGGACTTCGACGCCGACTACGCGAAGGCGAAGAAGACGGCGATGAACATGCTCGCCATGCGTGACCATTCGCGTGAAGAGCTGCGCAAGAAACTGCTCAAACGCGACCTCATGTCCGAAGCCGTCAACGAACTCATCATCAAGCTCGAGAACTCCCGCCTGCTCAACGACGAGGAGTTCGCCCACCGCTTCGTCCGGGCTCAGCGGGAGAACCGCAAGCTCTCCCGCGCCGTGCTCAAACGCGAACTCAGCAAGAAGGGCATCAGTGCCGAACTCGCCGATGAGGCCGTGGCCGAAGTCGACGGGGAAGAGGAACTGGCCCGTGAGGTCGCCGCGAAGAAGGCCGCCTCCACCCGACGGTTGGACTACGCGGTGCGCGAGAGACGGATCCTCGGCATGCTCGCCCGCCGCGGCTTCCCCTCGGCGATCTGCATCAAGGTCACCCGGGAAGTGCTGGACGAAGACTGATCGAGAGGCGATGGTCCGACCGCATGCCGGGGGCCTACGACGCTTGGTCCGTGACCCTGTCCGCGGGTGCGGCCCCAGCGGCGGGAACGGCTAGAATGGTTCCGCGATGACTGAACTGATTGACTCCCCGACGACGTCCGAGACCGCACCTCGCAGCTACGAGGTCAAGACCTACGGATGTCAGATGAACGTGCACGACTCCGAGCGTCTCTCCGGACTCCTCGACGATGCCGGCTACGTTCAGGCCAGCAGCGAAGACCAGGCCGATGTCGTCGTCTTCAACACCTGTGCCGTGCGTGAGAACGCCGACAACCGCCTCTACGGCAACCTCGGCCAGCTCGCGAAGGTCAAGGAGAAGCACCCGGGCCTGCAGATCGCCGTCGGCGGATGCATGGCGCAGAAGGACCGCGACACGATCGTGAAGAAGGCCCCCTGGGTCGACGTCGTCTTCGGCACCCACAATATGGGCTCGCTGCCGGCACTGCTCGAACGCGCCCGCCACAACGAGGAAGCCCAGGTCGAGATCCTCGAAAGCCTCGACGTCTTCCCCTCCACACTGCCCAGCCGCCGCGAATCCCAGCACTCCGGGTGGGTGTCGATCTCCGTCGGCTGCAACAACACCTGCACCTTCTGCATCGTGCCCAGCCTGCGCGGCAAGGAGAAGGACCGGAGGCCCGGCGACATCCTCGCCGAGGTCGAAGCCCTCGTGGCCGATGGAGTCGTCGAAGTCACCCTGCTCGGGCAGAACGTCAACTCCTACGGCTCGGAATTCCGCGACAAGGGCGCCTTCGCCAAACTGCTGCGCGCCGTCGGCAATGTCGACGGGATCGAACGGGTTCGCTTCACCAGCCCCCACCCGGCGGCCTTCTCCGATGATGTCATCGACGCCATGGCCGAAACCGCCACGGTCATGCCTCAGCTGCACATGCCGCTGCAGTCCGGCTCGGACACGATCCTCAAATCCATGCGCCGGTCGTATCGGACGAAGCGATTCATGAACATCCTCGACACCGTCCGTGAACGCATCCCGCACGCGGCCATCACCACCGACATCATCGTCGGATTCCCCGGTGAGACCGAAGAGGATTTCCAGGGCACCATGGACATCGTCCGCCGCGCCCGGTTCTCCCAGGCCTTCACCTTCCAGTATTCCATCCGCCCCGGCACTCCGGCGGCGACGATGGACGATCAGGTGCCCAAGGACGTCGTGCAGGAGCGCTTCGAACGGCTCACCGCGCTGCAGGACGAAATCGCGTGGGAAGAGAACAAGGCCCAGATCGGCCGGCCCGTCGAGGTGCTTGTGACCAAACTGCCCCACGGCGACTCGCCACGGCTGAGCGGGCGGGCCGCCGACAACCGGCTCGTCCACGTCGGCATCCCCGAAGGAGCGCCGATGCCCCGACCGGGAGACTTCGTCACCACCACCGTCACCGAGGCCAAGCCCTACTTCCTCCTCGCCGACTCCGGATACACGGTCCGGCCCTCCAGCGCCGGTGACGCCTACGATCGCGCGCAGGCCGACAGCTGCGGTGCCCCCACCGCAGGTCAGGGCGCCGGCGCGAGAACCAACCTCGGCATGCCGACCATTCGCACCCGCGGCTGAGATGGGCTCCTACGCAATCATCCCGGCAGCCCCCGTGCTGCTTGATGACGTCGACTTCATCGAAACGGCGCAGACGGCCGAACTGCGCGCCACCATCAGGGCGACACTGCGGACACAGCCGTCGTGGGCGCTGCCGGTCGAGACACTGCCGCCCGTGGCCGGACTCGGAGGCTGGGGCATCGACCGCGGAATCGACACCGTCAGCGGCCGGCTGCTCACCGGCAGTCACTGGGTCGAAGCTGTCGAATCCCTGACCGATGCCGATCGAGCCGCCGCCGAAGCCGTCGATCCGGCCGTCATCATCGCGCTCCTCCATGCCCACAGCGCCGACGTCGAGGTCGGCCCACTCGGTTCCAGCCCGAACCTGCTCCTGCCCATCGACCTGTCCGCGGCGGTGACGGACAACGCACCTCTGGCACCGGTCGATGGGGCCGCGGACTTCGACGCCGCGGTCGTCACGGCACTGACCGGCACTGCCGAGATCGACACCGACAGGCTGATGGCGCTGTGCGCAAGCGCCGAGACAGTCCACGCCGACCTCACGAGTCTGCGAGCCGGCATCCGGCACATCGTCGCACGCGGCGGCACCATCTCGGCACCGGAGCTGAGCGTCGACGAACGCGTCCACGAGGTGCGCTGCCTGTGCGGAACCGGAACCTGGACATGAGCACGCATGAGCCCGGGGAAGCAGGCCCGGACAGAAGCGGCGACCAGGCGCCGATCATCACCGTCGTCGGGGCCACCGCCACGGGGAAGTCGGATCTCGCGCTCGACCTGGCCGAACACCTCGGCGGGGAGATCATCAATACGGACTCGATGCAGTTCTATCGGGGCATGGACATCGGCACCGCGAAACTGCCGGTCGAGGAGCGGCGCGGGATCCCGCACCACCTCATCGACATCCTCGACGTCACCGCCGAGGCGAACGTCCAGGACTTCCAGGCCCGCGCCCGAACCGCCATCGCCGACATCCGCGACCGCGGCCACCGGCCCATCCTCGTCGGCGGCTCCGGACTCTACGTGCGTGCGGCCGTCGACCATATGGAGTTCCCCGGCACCGATCCCGACCTCCGTGCCCGTCTCGAAGCGGAGGCCGCTGCCGACCGGTGGAGCCTGCACCAGCGGCTGCGCGAACTCGACCCGACGGCGGCGGAGAAGATCACCGTCAACGATCAGCGGCGCATCGCCCGGGCCCTCGAGGTCATCGAACTCACCGGCCGGGCCTTCAGCGCCCAGCTGCCCGACTACCAGGAGATCGAACCGACGATCCATCTGGGGCTGAGCATGGACCGGCCGGTGCTCCACGAGCGCATCGCCGCCCGAGTCGAACTCATGTGGGACCACGGGTGGGTCGATGAGGTGCGCAGCCTGCTTGAGGTCGGTCTGGCCGAGGGCAGAACCGCCTCACGGGCCATCGGCTACGCCCAGATCCGCCGGCACCTCGACGGGGAGCTGTCCGCCGCCGAGGCGAAGGAGGAGACGATCGTCAGAACCCGTCAGTTCGCCCGCCGGCAGGACACCTGGTTCCGCCGCGACCCCCGCATCCACTGGATCGACGGCTGCGCCGCCGATGCCGAACGGAACCGGGCACGGGCACTCGACATCCTCGCTGGTCCCACCGATAGGATGGAGACATGAGCACTCCGGATACCCCGTTCGCCGCCTTGGCCGATGTCTCCTTCGTCAAGGGACACGGCACCCAGAACGACTTCGTCCTGCTGTTCGACGATGACAGCCGGCTGGAGATGCATCCGGAGACCATCGCCACCCTGGCCGATCGTCGCGCCGGGCTCGGCGCAGACGGCATCATCCGCATCGTGCGCTCGGCCGCCAGCGGGATCCCCGGAGCCGATGAGCAGGCCGCGGCCGGAGCCGAATGGTTCATGGACTACTACAACCACGACGGCAGCCTGTCCGAGATGTGCGGCAACGGAGTCCGTGTCTTCGCCCACACGCTCGTGACCAGCGGGCGCGTCCCGGCCGATGCCCGCGATATCCTCATCGGCACCCGTGATGGCATCAAGACCGTGCGGACCACTCTCAACCCGGCCCTCGGCGTCCAGACCGGCGACGACGTCGTGGCCGCCGGAACATCCGGGCCCGGATCATCGACCGATGCCTGGTACACGATCGACATGGGCGAATGGTCGCTCGACCCGGCGAGTTCGGTGCTCGTGACCACCGGCGGCATCGAAGTGGCCCGACCCGGACTGCGCGTGTCCACCGGCAACCCGCACACGGTCGTGGCTCTGGCCGAGACGGCCGAACTCGAGGCCGCCGAGCTCCGCGACGCCCCGGTTCTCGACCCCGTGCCCGCACAGGGGGCGAACGTCGAATACATCGTCATGGAACCGGCCCGCTCCGACGTGGCCGGGGGAGAAGGGGCACTGCGGATGCGCGTGTTCGAACGCGGCGTCGGCGAAACCCGGTCATGCGGCACCGGTGCCTGCGCCGCCGCGATCGCCGCCCACCACTGGGCGGGGGAGAAGTCACCCCTGCAGTGGCGGGTGGATGTCCCCGGCGGTCAGCTGCGCATCGAGATCGACCCGAACCATGAGGGCACCAGCGGACGAGTCAGCCTCGCCGGCCCCGCGGTCCTCGTGGCAAGCGGCACGATCAGCTGAGACCCGAACCCAGCCCCGTCGAACCCGAACCCGTCGGGCCCCGTCCCGTCGTACCTAGCCCCGGTGGATCGTGAGCACGCGGAATCCCTTCGACGAGCCCGTGCGCACGACTTCGAATCCGTCGCCGAGCATCCCGGCGATCCACTTCTGCAGGGAATCGGCACCGAGGTTCTTCGATACGACGAGGTCAGCCCGGCCGTCGGGAGCCAGACGCGGAAGCCAGGTCTCCAGCAGCTCGTGCAGGGCCTCCTTGCCGATGCGGATCGGGGGATTGGACCGGATCGCGGCGAACTGCACCTCGGCGGGGATGTCCTCGGCGGTGACGGTGCGGACCGTTTCCAGACCCAAGCGGCGGGCATTTGCGGCGGTGGTCTCCAGGGACCGGGAATTGACGTCGAGGGCCCACACGCGCAGCCCCACCTCGGCGTCCCTGGCCTCCAGGGCCGTGTGCAGGGCGATCGGGCCCCAACCGCAGCCGAGGTCGAGCACATCACCGGCCGGCGGCTCGGGCAGATGCCGCAGCAGCACGGACGTGCCGAGGTCGAGGCGAGTGGGGGAGAAGGTGCCTGATACGGTTTCGACGGTGACCTCGCGGCCGGCCAGTTCGAGGCGCAGCTCACGGGTCTTGGCCTCGCTGCTCGGCGATTCGGTGAAATAGTGCTCTGACACCACTTCAGTCTAGACGGCTGTGGGAGAATTGATGGACACCACTGTCGGTGCCAAGGTTGACCAGACCCGTGCGAGCAGTCCGCGCGGGTGGCAGAGAACAAAGGAATGAATGACGTCTGAAGACAAAGAGCGTCGGAAAGCGATGCTCGACCGTGTGCTCTCCCGAGGTGCCCAAGCACTGGGCGATCATGACACCAGCGGCGAGGACGACCAGTTCGACCTCGCCGAGCGTGCCGCACTCACCCGTGTGGCCGGGCTCTCGACCGAGCTCGAGGACATCACCGAGGTCGAATACCGTCAGGTCAGGCTCGAACGGGTCGCTCTGGCCGGGATCTGGAACACCACCCAGGCCGAGGCCGAGAACTCGATCCGCGAGCTCGCCGCACTCGCCGAGACCGCCGGCTCCGAGGTCCTCGACGCGCTCATCCAACGCCGCGACAAACCGGACCCGGGCACCTACCTGGGCAGGGGCAAAGCCGCGGAACTCGCCGAGGTCGTCGCCTCCGTCGGTGCCGACACCGTGATCATCGACTCCGAGCTCGCGCCCAGCCAGAGGCGCGGGCTCGAAGATGTGATCAAGGTCAAGGTCATCGACCGCGTGGCCCTCATCCTCGACATCTTCGCCCAGCACGCGAAGTCCCGCGAAGGCAAGGCCCAGGTCGAACTCGCCCAACTCGAATACCTGCTCCCGCGCCTGCGCGGTTGGGGCGAATCCCTGTCCCGCCAGGCCGGTGGCCGCGTCGCCGGCGGTGCCGGGATCGGCTCACGCGGACCCGGCGAGACGAAGATCGAACTCGACCGCCGCCGCATCCGCACCCGGATGTCGAAGCTGCGCCGTGAGATCGCGGCCATGGCACCGTCGAGAGAGACCAAACGGAAGAACCGCGCCCGCCACCATGTGCCGTCGGTGGCGATCGTCGGGTACACGAACGCGGGCAAGTCCTCCCTGCTCAACCTCCTCACCGACGCCGAGGTGATGGTGCAGAACGCCCTGTTCGCCACCCTCGACCCGACCGTCCGGCAGGCGCAGACTGCCGATGGGCTCACCTTCACCTACACCGACACCGTCGGATTCGTCCGCAATCTGCCCCACCAGCTCGTCGAAGCCTTCCGCTCGACACTGGAGGAGGCCGCCGGCTCCGATCTGCTGCTCCACGTCGTCGACGCCTCGCACCCGGACCCCCACGGTCAGATCCAGGCCGTGCGCGAAGTTCTCAAGGACGTCGAGACCGGCGACATCCCCGAACTGCTCGTGTTCAACAAGTCCGATATCGCCGATGAGGCCGTGATCACCGGCCTGCGCGCGGAGTACCCTGAGGCGCGGTTTGTCTCCGCCGCCACCCAGGACGGCATCGATGACCTCATCGAGGCCATCGAGGGCCGACTGCCGGCCCCCGATATCGACATCACCGTGCTCATCCCCTATGAACGCGGCGACCTGGTCTCGAAGATCTACGCCCTGGGCACCGTCGAACACGAAGAGCACAACTCCGAGGGCACCAGCCTGCAGGCCAAGGTGCCGGCCGAGCTCGTCGACG
This sequence comes from Brevibacterium sp. SMBL_HHYL_HB1, assembly GCF_018208375.1. Lineage (NCBI taxonomy): Bacteria > Bacillati > Actinomycetota > Actinomycetes > Micrococcales > Brevibacteriaceae > Brevibacterium > Brevibacterium sp. SMBL_HHYL_HB1. The sequence goes on from NZ_CP062936.1 coordinate 959,155, forward strand.
AACTGCGCGAATTCCAGCGTCCGGACCTGGTCATCGACCAGTGACCGTCGACGAGCTCCTCTCATCGGCCGTCGGAGCCATCGGCGGGTCGACGCGCAGCGGTCAGCAGGAGATGGCACAGGCGGTCGCCTCGGCGGTGGACAAGGGAATCCACCTGCTCGTCCAGGCCGGAACCGGGACGGGCAAGTCCCTGGCCTATCTCGTGCCCGCGGCCGAATACGTCAGCCGCACCGGCGGCAAGGTCGTCGTGTCCACGGCGACCCTGGCCCTGCAGACGCAGATCATCCACCGCGATCTGCCGCGTCTGTTCAAGGCCGTGAAGAAGGACCTCGATCCGCTGCCGCGGGCCGCGCTGCTCAAGGGGCGGCGGAACTACGTGTGCAAGCACAAGCTCGCCGGCGGGTACCCGGACGAGGGCGAGGGCATGCTCTTCGACCTCGGTGCCGACGCCGAGGCAGGCCGCAAACCCTCCGAGCGCTCGGGCCTGGGGGAGGAGATCCAACGGATCCGCACCTGGGAGAAGATCACCGACACCGGCGACCGCGACGACCTCATGCCCGGCGTCAGCGACCGCGCCTGGTCGCAGGTTTCGGTCAACGCCTTCGACTGCCTCGGGGCGAACTGCCCGCTGGTGACCGAATGCTTCGCCGAGATCGCCCGGAACAAGGCCGCCGAGGCCGATATCGTCGTGACCAACCACGCACTGCTGGCCATCGACGCCTTCGGCGAATCGTCCGTGCTGCCCGACCACGACGTCATCATCATCGACGAGGCGCACGAGCTCAAGGACCGGGTGACCAACGCCCTGTCCGGGCAGATCAACACGAGCATGCTGCAGGCGGCCACGAGCTCCGTGCGCCGGCACACCCCGGTCCAGGACGGTGTCGTGTCCCTGCTCGACTCGGCCGCGGCGGCCCTCGAACGCGCTCAGTCGAGCGTGCCCGAAGGGCTCATCCTCAACATGAGTGAGGCGCTCGGGCTCGCGCTGGCACAGATCCGGGACTCCGCACGCCAGATCATCAACGACATCGGCGGCAAGTCCGAGGACGCCGATGCCGGTCGGCAGATGGCCAAGGCCCGGTGCCAGGAGATCTTCGAACTGGCCGAACGCTTCTGCGATCCGGGCAAGAACGACGTCATCTGGCTGACACGCTCGACCTTCCGGGAGAAGGAGACGACGAACCTCGTCATCGCCCCGCTGAGCGTGGCCGGGACCATGCGATCGGGCATCTTCGACGAATCCACCGTGGTGGCCACCTCGGCGACCCTGTCCCTGGGTGGGAATTTCGACGCCGTCGCCGCCTCATTGGGTCTGTTCGGACCCGACGCCCCGAAATGGGACAGCCTCGATGTCGGGTCCCCGTTCGACTACGGCAGACAGGGCATCCTCTATGTCGCCTCCCACCTGCCCCGGCCCGGCCGCAGCGGGATGAGCCCCGAGGCGCTGACCGAGCTCGAGGAGCTCGTGCGGGCCTCGGACGGCGGGGCGCTGGGACTGTTCTCCTCCCGGGCGGCCGCCACCGCCGCGGCCGAGCACCTGCGGGAGACGTTCGACTTCCCGATCCTGCTCCAAGGCGATGACGGGCTGTCGTCACTGGTCTCCCAGTTCACCGCGGACGATCGGGCCTGCCTGTTCGGCAGCATGTCGCTGTGGCAGGGGGTCGACGTGCCGGGGCGGACGAACCGGCTGGTCATCATCGACCGTCTGCCCTTCCCCCGCCCCGATGACCCGCTCATGCAGGCGCGGGCACGGGATGCCGATCAGCGCGGAGTCAACGGGTTCATGGCCGTGTCGGCCACACATGCGGCCCTGCGCCTGGCCCAGGGCGCCGGACGCCTCATCCGCTCGACGGGCGACAGGGGAGTCGTGGCGGTGCTCGACTCGCGGCTGCGGTCGGCCAGATACGCCGGCTTCCTCGTCAATTCGATGCCGCGGATGTGGCCGACGACGAATTCGGAACTCGTCCGCACGAGCCTGGGCAGGCTGGCCGCCGCCGACGAGGAATGAGGCGTGGAGCGGTAGCGGCGGCCGCTTGGCGCCCGGGGCGCGGCAGGAATGAGCGAACGCCCGTGGCCGAAGCGATCACGGGCGTTCGCGTTGGGGCAGGATCCGGGCGCTCTGCCGGGCCGGTCAGAGCCGGGGCCGGTCCCTCAGACCCGGCGACACCGGTGCCGGTCAGAGCCGGCGGATGACGGCGACGACGAGGCCCATGATCTGGGCGTAGGTGCCGTCGATGGGCTCGTAGTTCTCATTCTGCGGCAGCAGCCACTGATGACCGGCCTTGCGCTTGAGGGTCTTGACCGTGGCCTCACCGTCGAGCAGGGCCGCGACGATCTGTCCGTTGTCTGCGGTGTGCTGCTTGCGCACGACGACCCAGTCGTCATGGCAGATGGCGGCGTCGATCATCGAATCGCCGATGACCTTGAGCAGGAACATCTCACCCGAGCCGACGACCTGAGTCGGCAGGGAGAAGACATCGTCGACCTCCTGCTCGGCCAGGATCGGACCGCCGGCGGCGATGCGACCGACGACGGGAACCTGGACAGTGTTGTTCGACAGCTCCTCGAACTTCGCCCGCTCGGCCTCCTCCTCTTCGAAGGGATTGACCACTTCGATGGCCCGCGGGCGCTTCGGATCGCGGCGGACATAGCCGAGACGTTCGAGCTGCGAGAGCTGATGGGCCACGCTCGACAGAGAGGCGAGTCCGGCGGCCTTGCCGATCTCGCGCATGCTCGGCGGGTAGCCGTTGGCTACGACGGCGCGTTCGATGGTCTCGAGGACCAGACGCTGACGGGGAGTGAGGCGGAAATCGCCCTCACCGGTCGAACCCTCGGGAATCTCAACCTCATCGTCATCACTGCGGGCGGCAGCGATCTCACTGGCAACATCCTCGTTGCGAGGCCGGCCTCTGCCTCGTTTGTTCTGAACCATTGCTCGTTCCCCTTCGTTCTATTCCCTGCCGCTGAACGCCGCGATCTCCGCTGCGGAGATTCTCATGTCAGTGCCGACTGAGATGGTTCTGACAGATCGATCAACAACGCTGGTTCCTCCTCATTGTCGCATAGATGTTCGAGTTGGACTGGACATTTGTTCGATTGGCATGTTGAATAGAACAGACGTTCTACCGATTGCTGGTGGAATCGTACGAATGAAAGAGGTAATGCGATGTCTGCACAGAACACCGGGCTGCGCCTGACCACCCGTGGACGCCAGGCGGTGCGCCTTCTCAGAACCCTGCTCATTGCCGCCGTCGTCATCGGCGGAGCGCTCCTGCTCGCCACCCAGTCGTTCTCGGCCGCCGCTGTCGCCGAACCCGAGGCGGAGACCATCGGCATCGACGCCGAGGAGGTCGTCGTCGACGAGGGCCAGTCGCTGTGGACCGTGGCCTCGAACCTCGACCTCGACCGCGACACCCGCGATGTCGTGGCCGATATCGCCGAGCTCAACCACCTGTCCACCCCGACCGTCCATCCCGGCCAGACCCTCGACGTTCCCGTCCGCTGACGCTCGGCCGGCGCGCGTCGCGGCCGACGGCTGCGGAGACGAGGCGCCGGCCCATCTCGCGGTCCGACCCGCCGCCGGGGCAGCGGGGTCCTCTCGGTAGAATGATCGCGTGGGAAACATCGAATCTCTGCCAGTGCGCCCCGACCTCGTGGGTCTCAAACCCTACGGGGCTCCGCACCTGGACGTACCCGTCCAGCTCAACGTCAACGAGAACGCCTATCCGCTGCCCGAGGTCGTCATCGACAGCATGCGCGCTGCCGTCGACGACCACTTCGCCGGACTCAACCGCTATCCCGACCGTGAGTTCACGTCACTGCGTGAACACCTCGTGACCTATCTCAACACCATCAACGAACGTGCCGGTGACAGCGTCGCGCTGGAGCCCGAGATGATCTGGGCCGCCAACGGCTCGAACGAGGTCCTCAGCCATATCGTCCAAGCCTTCGGCGGACCCGGGCGCACCGTGCTCGGCTTCACGCCGTCGTATTCGATGCACCCGCTGATCACGACCGGAACCGGAGCCAGCTGGCTCAGCGCTGACCGCAAGGACGACTTCACCCTCGACGCTGAGACCGTCGCCGCCGAGGTGGCCCGGGTCGAGCCCGACATCGTCTTCCTCTGCACCCCGAACAATCCGACCGGGACCTCGATCGGCCTCGACGTCATCGAAGCCGCCTACGACAACTGCTCGGGCATCGTCATCGTCGATGAGGCCTATGCGGAATTCTCCCGCCCGGCCAAGTCCTCGGCGATGACCCTGCTGGAGGGCCGGCCCCGCCTCGTCGTGTCCCGGACGATGAGCAAGGCCTTCGCCTGCGCGGGTCTGCGCCTGGGCTACGCGGTCGCCGATCCCGCCCTCATCGACGTCCTCCGTCTCGTCCGGCTGCCCTACCACCTGTCCGAGGTCACGCAGGTGCTCGCCTGCACCGCGCTCGAACACGCGGAGGTGCTGCTGGGCAATGTCGACCGACTCATCGATTCCCGCAATCGGATGGCGGCCCATCTGGCCGAGGTGGGCTTCACCGTCCACGACAGCGATTCGAACTTCGTGCTCTTCGGCAGCATCTCCTCACCGGCCCAGCTGTGGCAGAAGCTGTGTGAGCGCGGTGTACTCATCCGCGATATCGGCATCGACGGCCACGCCCGCGTCAACGCCGGCACCGAGGAGGAGACCGACGCGTTCCTGCACGCCATCGATGAGATCCTCGCCGAATCCCCGGACATCCTCGCCGCCGGCCCGGCTGCTGCCGCCGCCGACTCGGGCGCCCGCACCGCAGTCCCGACCGACCTCCCGACCCGGGACGATCCGACCCCGTCACCCACTTCGACGAAAGGCACTCCATGAGGCAGGCCCAGAACTCACGCACCACCTCAGAGTCCACGGTGTCCGTGTCCGTCGCTCTCGACGGCACCGGCACTTCGACCATCTCCACGAGCGTGCCGTTCTTCGACCATATGCTCACCGCACTGTCGAAGCACTCGATGACCGACCTCGACATCACCGCCACCGGTGACACCCACATCGATGTCCACCACACCGTCGAGGACACCTCGATCGTGCTCGGGCAGACCCTGCGTGAGGCCCTCGGCGACAAGGCCGGCATCCGCCGGTACGGCTTCGCCGCCGTCCCGCTCGACGAAGCCCTGGCCCAGTGCGTCGTCGACGTCTCCGGCCGCCCCTACTTCGTCCACGAAGGCGAACCCGAGGGCCAGCAGTACCACCTCATCGGCGGTCACTTCACCGGCTCGATGACCTCCCACTCGCTGGAGTCCATCGCCTTCCACGGCGGACTGACCGTCCACCTCGACCTCGTGCGCGGTCGCGATCCGCACCACATCGTCGAGGCCCAGTACAAGGCCTTCGCCCGCGCCCTGCGCCAGGCCGTCGAAGAAGACCCCCGAAGCGATTCCGTCCCCAGCACCAAGGGAGTCCTGTGAGCACCACCGTCGTCGTGACCCCGTTCGGTCTCACCCAGCAGCTGGCCGCCGCCTGCGTGCTGTCGAACATCGAAGGCACCATCGTGCCGATCGGGGAGTTCTCCGGAATCGTCCTCAACGACACGGATGTCGCCACCGGCAACGAGGCGGCCGCCGCGATCTCGAAGCTCGCCGGCAAGCACGAGGTCCTCCTGCTCGTCCGCAGCGAGGAGCAGATCGACGCCGGCCACTACCGGCACGGGACCCGCGAATCCGATGTCCCGGCCGGCCTGGCGTTGAAGAACCTGCCCGATGTGCTCGAACAGCTCCTGCTCGAGACCGTGTCGGCCGAGGACGTCGAAGGCAGCATCCGCACGGACTCGATGACGAAGCTGCAGGCCAGCGCCGCCACCATGACACCGGGTCGGGCCGCCGTGGCCCGCACCGCTCTGCTGTGGATCATCGCCGCCGTCCTGGCCGGACTCGTCACCGCCTTCGGCATCGCCTTGGGCCTCGGCGGCAACACGCTGGCCTGGGTGGTCGCGGGCTTCGGCGTCATCGTCCTCGGCTTCTCCCTGTGGCGGATCTGGTCGGTGCTGAGCAGAGGGGCGAAACGATGACGACGGTCGCGGTCCTCGACTACGGAGCCGGCAACGTCCGCTCGGCTGTGCGTGCGGTCGCCGCCGCCGGCGCCGAGGTGACGCTGACGGCCGACCACGATGTCATCAACGACTCCGACGGACTCCTCGTCCCCGGCGTCGGGGCCTTCTCCGCCGTGATGGCCGGACTCGACAACGTCGGCGGCGTCGACCTCATCCGCGCCCGCCACGAACAGGGCCGTCCGCTGCTGGGCATCTGCGTGGGCCTGCAGGTGTTCTTCGCCCAAGGCCAGGAACACGGGGTGCAGACCGAGGGCATCGGACTGTGGCCCGGGGCCGTCACCGCCCTCGAAGCCCCGGTCGTGCCGCACATGGGCTGGACTCAGATCAGCGCCCCGGACGATTCCGCGATGTTCGCCGGCATCCGCGACGAGCGCTTCTACTTCGTCCACTCCTATGCCGTGGTCGATCCTCCGCCCGGAACGAAGGCGACCACCGCCCGCCACGGCAGCGACTTCATCGCCGCGGTCGAAGACGGCACCACCTGGGCCGCCCAATTCCATCCCGAGAAGTCCGCCGCCGCCGGAGCCCGTCTGTTGCGCAACTGGCTCGATTCCTTCGGCTCGGACGCACCCAGCTCCTGACCGAGCCCACCGACTAGCATTGCCCGAAACCCCGTGGCACCCCGTGCAGAAAGGTCACAATGACTGACACCACGAACAAGCTCGTACTCCTTCCCGCAGTCGACGTCGCCGACGGCAAAGCCGTCCGCCTCGTCCAGGGCGAGGCCGGCACCGAGACCGACTACGGCTCACCCATCGACGCGGCCCAGGACTTCGAGAACAGGGGAGCCGAATGGATCCACCTCGTCGACCTCGACGCGGCATTCGGACGCGGATCGAACTCCGACCTGCTCAACCAGGTGGTCAAGGCCGTGGGCATCAAGGTCGAGCTCTCCGGCGGAATCCGTGACACCGAGAGCCTGGAACGGGCGCTGGACACCGGCGCCGAGCGCGTGAACATCGGCACCGCCGCACTCGAGAACCCCGAGTGGACGGCCGAGATGATCTCCCGCTTCGGCGACCAGGTCGCCATCGGCCTCGACGTCCGCGGCACCACTCTGGCCGCCCGCGGCTGGACCCGGGACGGCGGGGACCTCTACGAGGTGCTCGAGACCCTCGAGACCGCCGGCTGCGCCCGCTATGTCGTCACCGATGTGCGCAAGGACGGCACCCTGCAGGGACCGAACGTCGAACTGCTCAAGTCACTGGCGGAGAAGACCGAGGCCCCGATCGTCGCCTCCGGCGGAGTCTCGAGCCTCGACGACCTGCGCGCCCTGCGTGAACTCGTGCCCTTCGGCGTCGACTCGGCGATCGTGGGCAAGGCCCTCTACGCGGGCAAGTTCAGCCTGGAAGAAGCCCTCGACGTCGCAGGACGGTGAGCCGGTGAGCACGCACGGGCCGACGGACTCGGCCGGTCAGGCCTGGGCCGGGCGGGAGCTGCGACCCAACCCGTTCTCCGGCGACAGCGGACTGGCCGATGCCGCCCTGCTCGAAGCGCTGCAGCAGGTCGCGGACTCGCCCCTGGATGCCCAGGCCCACCAGCGGGTCCTCGCCGCTCTGTCCGGAGCCCGGCTGTATGCGCCGATCGTGCCCATGGCCGTCGAACAGGAGGTCGGGGACAACGGGCTGATGGCCGACAACTCCTCGGAGATGGCCATGGTCCGCCTCCAGGCCGATGACGGACGCGAATGCACCCCGGGCTTCACCGGGATCCCGCCGCTGACGTCCTGGCACCCGCAGGCCCGGCCGGTGCCGATCGAATCCGAACGGCTCGTGCTCGGCGCGATCAAGGCCGAGTCCCAGCTCGTCGTCCTCGACCCGGGCGCCGAATCCTCGTTCCTGTTGCGCCGCCCGGCCATGTTCGCCTTCGTCCAGTCCCAGCCCTGGACCCCGGCCTGGGCCGACGCCGAGGTGGCCGACCGCCTGCGGACCGTCGCCGAAGCGTTCCCCTGGCTGGCCCGATTGGCCGTCAGCCCCGGCAGCAGCAGCGTCCACCTCGGCGGTCCGGAGGTGGGCATCACCCTCGGAGTCGAGTCCGAGGTGCCGCAGGAGGAGGTGCGCCGGTTCCAGGAGGCCGTGGCCGGCGATGAGGAGCTCGTGTCGAAGATCGACTCCCTGGCCATCCGCCTCGTCGAGAGCTGAATTCCGCTTCGTCGACAGCTGATCCGCTTCAGCGAACGGAATATGACGGATCCGGGTGTGTTTGGACCTCATGCCTCCTATGCCTGTCAGTCATGAGCGACCTCCGTGATCTCAGTCACCCCACCGCGCCGGATGAGAGCTATCTCGATGAGATCACGCGTCAGACCCGTGCGCGGGCCCACCGGGCCGCCGACTGGGCCTCCGAGTTCACCGGCGCCCCCGACTCCAGCCGGACGGTGATCGCTGACAGTCTGGAGGCCGCGCAGGGGGAGCTGACCGAGCTGCTGCACACCATCCACTCCCTGGCCGAAACCGCCTACGACGAGCACGACTCCGTCGCCGAGATCGCCTCGGTGCTGGGCGCCCGCGGCATCGACGTCGACACGGGACTGTACGGAGTCGAGACCACTCTGCGAGCGACCACCGGCTCCGGCAACGGCCGCACCATCGCCGTTCTGGCCGAATACGACGCCCTGCCCGAGATCGGCCACGCCTGCGGACACAACATCATCGCCACCGCAGGAGTCGGCGCCTTCCTCGCCCTGCACGCCCTCTATGAGGCCGACCCGGACTCCGTGCCCGGCACCGTCGTGCTGCTGGGCACCCCGGCCGAGGAAGGGCACTCCGGCAAGGAGGTCATGGCCCGCGCCGGCGCCTTCGACGGCCTCGACGCGGCCATCATGGTCCACGGCTACGGCTATGACTGCGCCGACCAGGTGTGGTTAGGCCGTCGCCTGCTGCGGGTCACTTTCTCCGGCATCGCCGCCCACGCCTCGGCGCAGCCGTTCATGGGCCGCAACGCCTTGGACGCGGCCAATCTCTTCTATCAGGGACTCGGCCTGCTGCGGCAGCAGATGCCGCCGATCTCGCGCCTGCATGCCGTGATCACCGATGGAGGCACCCGACCGTCGATCATCACCGAATCCGCCACCGTCCAGTGCTACGTCCGGTCGAAGTTCCCCGAAACGCTCAAGGAGCTCTCCGACCGGGTCGAGGACGCGACCAAGGGCGCGGCGCTGATGACCGGCACCGGGGTCGAGGTCGACTGGGACGAACACCCGCCCTCACTGCCGGTGCGCACGAACTCCGCGCTGACCGCTCGCTGGGCCGAGCACGAGCAGACCCGCGGGCGCTCACCTCTGCCGGGCGGAGTCCTCGACGAATCGATCGCCGCGTCCACGGACTTCGGCAATGTCTCCTACCGGATCCCCGGCATCCACCCCTTGATCAAGACCGCCGACGCCGAGGTGGCCCTGCACACCCGTGAATTCGCCGAAGCCGCGAAGACCCCGGCCGCCGAGACCGCTGCGGCTGATGCGGCCTACGGACTGGCCTGCACAGCGCTGGACTTCCTGACCGACGACGCACTCGCCGCCGAGGTCGTCGATGAGTTCGCCCGCGACGGCGGGGCCATCGACGTCGAGAACTACTTCACCTAGGGCGTGTCTGATAAATGCTGTAACCAAGCGATGACACCGTTGAGCACGACAGCGGCTCGATAGACGACGGCGAGTTTGTCATAGCGAGTGGCCAGTCCTCGCCACTGCTTCAAACGGGCATAACCGCGCTCGATGACATTGCGACCCTTGTACTTGATCGCGTCGAACTTCGGTGGACGGCCACCCTTTGATCCTCGCCGGAGACGATGGCCTTGCTGATCGGACGGTTCGGAGATGACTGCCTCGATCTTCCGCGACCGCAGCAGTGACCGGTTCGCTCTCGATGAGTAGGCCTTGTCGCCAAGGACGGCGTCCGGGCGGGTGCGTCGACCGACCTGAAGGTTGTCCAACAGAGGGGCGAGCATCGGGCTGTCGCCGTCCTGACCAGCGGTGCAGATCGACACCAGCGGCAGCCCGTGGCCATCGACGAGCTGATGAGTCTTTGTCGACAAGCCTCCGCGCGAGCGGCCGAAAGCGTGGTCAGGCGACTCTGTCAGTAGATCCTTGTAATTCGACGAGTCCCTTTTTTACGCGGCTGATGTTCGTCGCGTGTTGATGTGCGCGAGCGATCGTGGAGTCGACTGAGACGGTGAAGTCGACCTTGTCATTCTTTGCCGCGTGGACAGTCAGAGCCTGGTGGATGGCATCCCAGGTGCCGTCGGCGGCGAGGCGGCGGTGCCAGGTCCACACGGTCTGCCATTTGCCGAAGGTCTCGGGCAGATCGCGCCAAGCGATACCGGTGCGGTAGCGGTAGATGATGCCCTCGACCATCTGTCTGGGATCGGAGAACGGGCGGCCTCGTCGGCCGGTCGGTGCCGGGAGGTAGTCGGCGATGAGAGCCCATTGGTCATCAGTGAGTAGTTGGAATCGAGACACGATTCCAGGGTTTCAGAATCCCACCGGGAAATTTATCAGACACGCCCTAGAACCGGCACGATCCGACCTCCACGACCAGAGGAAGAGAGAAGACACATGTCAACTGAGGCAGAGGGCAAGGTCGGCATCGGCCAGCGGCTGTTGGACTGGGTCGAAGACGTCGGGAACAAGCTGCCCGAGCCCTTCACCCTCTTCCTCGGTCTGTTCCTCATCACCGGGCTCGTCTCGACGGCAATGGCGATGGGCGGAGTCTCGGTGACCATTCCCGGCGAGGACGAGACCATCGCCGTCAAGGGACTGTTCACCGGTGAGGGACTGTCGTGGCTGACCACGACACTCGGTGAGAACTACCTCGGGTTCCCGCCCCTGGCCACGGTGCTGCCGATCCTCCTGGCCGTCGGCGTCGCCGAGAAGTCGGGCATGCTCGCCGCGGCCGTGCGCATCGCCTTCGGCAAGAGTCCGCGGTGGCTGCTGCCCTATGCCGTCGGCTTCGTCGGAGTCACCGGCTCGATCATGTCCGACTCCGCGTTCATCATCATCCCGCCCCTGGCCGCCCTCGTGTTCAAGGCCGCCGGCCGCCACCCGATGGTCGGCCTCATCGGCGGATTCGCCGCCACCGGTGCCGGGTATTCGACCTCGATCGTTCCCACCAGCCTCGACGCACTGTTCGCCGGCATCATCACCTCGGTGATGGACACCCTGCCGAATGCCGATTACACCGCGGTCAACCCCATCTCGAACTACTACTTCAACATCGCGGCCTCGATCGTGCTCGCCCTCGTGGCCGGGTTCATCATCGACCGGCTCATCGAACCGAATATGATCCGCCGCGGAGTCCCGCGCGAGTACGCGAACGCCAGCGCCCAGGGGCTGGCGAAGAAGTACCGGGCGGACAACTCCTACGGCGACTCCGAGGGATCGAAGGGCGGCGACGATCAGGCCGGAACCGAGGTCAGGGCCGAACTCGCACCGGAGGAGAAGCACGGACTGATCTGGTCGATGGTCTCGGCCCTGCTGCTGACCGGTCTCATCCTCTTCTCCGTGCTCATCCCGAACTCCCCGTGGCGCAACGAGGACGGCGGCTTCCTGCCCGAATCGCCGCTGCTGTCGTCGATCGTGTTCATCGTCTTCGCCTACTTCATGCTCATGGGCATCGTCTACGGCTTCGTCGTCGGCTCCGTGCGATCGATGAACGACCTGGTGAGAATGATGAGCCAGGCGATCATCGACATGATGTCCTTCCTCATCCTCGCGTTCATCCTCGGCCAGTTCATCGCCCTGTTCAATTGGACGGGCATCGGCTCGTGGATCGCCGTGGCCGGGGCCTCGGGTCTGGAGGCGATCGGTCTGACCGGCTTCGCCGCGGTCATCGGCTTCATGCTCCTGGCCAGCGTGCTCAACCTGTTCATCATCTCCGGTTCGTCCATGTGGTCGCTCATGGCCGCGGTGTTCGTGCCCCTGTTCTCGCTGCTCGGATACGAACCCGCCTTCATCCAAGCCGGTTTCCGCGTCGGCGATTCGGCCACCCAGGTCATCACTCCGCTCAACCCCTACATGGTCGTCCTCCTCGGACTCGTCCGCCGCTACGAACCGGATGCCGGACTGGGCACCGTGATCTCGCGGATGTTCCCGTTCGTCATCCCGTTCTGGATCGCCTGGGCCGCGTTGCTGGCCATCTGGTACTTCTTCGATCTGCCCCTGGGGCCGGGCAACGGGATCTTCCTCTGAGCGGGCTCACAGCGTCTGCGCCACGCCTTCTCGCCGATCGGTGGTGCCGACCCCGGCGGCCGGCCGCCTCGTCGGGTCCTGATCCGAGGCAGGGGTGTACCCGGGCGACAAGTCTCCTATGCTTGTCAGCCATGAGCGATTACCGTGGCCTCAGTCACTCGGGCGTCGCCAGCTCAGGCGAGATCAGTGACTCAACGTGTTCTCGCCTCACAACGAGGTGTGGAGATTCCGAACACGAACGTGTAGGAGAAGAAGACTCATGGCAGACGTGAAACCGGCTTCATCGGAACGCAGATCACCATGGCAGCGCTATTTGGCGTTTCCGCTGATCTGGAAGTTCGCCATAGCGTTGGTGGTCGGCTTGATTGTGGGGCTGATCGTGGGCCCGCCGATCGCTGTGGTGCAGCCCTTGGGCGATCTGTTCCTGCGGCTGCTGCAGATGCTTGTGGTCCCCCTGGTGTTTCTGACGCTGCTCTCCGGGGCCGCGTCTGTCTCCCCGTCCAATCTCGGCCGTGTCGGGGGAAAGGTCTTCGGATACTATTTGGCCACTTCGGCCGTGGCCATCGCTCTGGGACTCGCACTCGCGCTGGTCATCAGCCCGGGCGTGGGACTCGACATGCCGGGGACAGGTGAGACGCCTGAGGAAGCGCCTTCGCTTGTCGACACATTTCTGAACATCGTTCCGGAGAACATAGTCAGCGCGATGGCCGAAGGCAATGTCCTGGCCGTCATCTTCGTCGCTGTCATCGCCGGACTGGCATTGGGGTCCATGCTGTACAGCGACAGTGAATGGATGCGCAGCCTGGCTGAGCCGGTGAAGAAGCTGTCCGATGCCGGGTCGGAGATCATGTTCAAGATCGTGCGGGGCGTGCTTGAGTACGGGCCGATCGGTGTGTTCGCCCTGATCGCGGTCGTCGTCGGCGAGACCGGAGCCGACTCGCTGCTGCCCATGCTCGAACTGACGGTGACCGTCTATCTTGGTGTTGCGCTGATGATCGGCGTGTACATTCTGATTCTTCTGGCTTTCAAGCTCAACGTCAGACGGTTCTTCGGCGCCGCAAAGGAGCCGATGCTGACTGCGTACGTGACTCGTTCCTCGAGCGGAAGCCTGCCGGTGAGCATGCGTGCTGCCGAGAAGCTCGGCATCTCGGAGAGCACCTACGGATTCAGCCTGCCGTTGGGCGCGACGATCAATATGGACGGCACTGCCCTATACGTGGGCGTGTCAGCGATGTTCGTCGCCAATGTCTCCGGGGTTGATCTGTCCTTTGTGCAGATGCTCGAGATCGTGGCCGTCGGGGTGCTGGCTTCGATCGGTACCGCTGGCGTCCCCGGAGCTGGTCTCATCATGTTGTCGCTGGTGATCTCGCAGGCTGGCCTGCCGTTTGCCGCTGTTGCTCTCGTGGCCGGGGTGGATGCGCTGCTCGACATGGTCCGCACCATGTGCAATGTGACGGGCGATCTCACCGGAACCTATATCGTCGCGCGATCAGAAGGCCAGATCGACGATCCCGCGGCAGAGCAGGACCACCGACGCGGTGCCAGAAGCAGCGCTGCAGCCGATAGCACCGAAGGAGATCATTGAGCTGTCGGTTGCGCGGGCTCACAGCATCTGCGCCACGCCTTCTCGCCAATCGGTGGTGCCGACCTCTGCGGCGAGTTCTCCGGGGGCGATGACGCAGGGGGAGTACCAGATCGGGGCGAGCCGATTGAGTTCGAAGAAGGAGCGTTCGGCAACACCGGCTGATCGGGTCACCCAGCGCGGCACCGAGATCGGGCGCTTGGACTTCTGTCCGAGCAGGCTCGAAGTGTGCTCGGCGATCTCACCGAGCGTCGGGTTCGAGGCCGGGGCGATGAGCAGCCGGTGCGTCCCCGCGGGGACGTCCTCGATCAGCTCAGCGGCACGGACCATCGCGGACGCATGATCGGCGATGACGGTGATGCCGTGGGCGACGTCGGTGCGGGCGGGAACCACCGCGCGGCGTCCCTTGGAGATCGGCTCGGTGATGCACATCCGCACGACGGAGGACCACGGTTCGGCGCTGCGGCCCAGCAGGTCGCCGGCGATGACGCTGGCGCTGGCGGCCGAGTGCGCGGCCCGGGCTTCGAGCAGCCGCTTCCGGATCCGTCCCTTGTCCTCGACCGGGGCGAAGGGAGAGGTCTCGGTGATCGGCGTGGCCAGGCCGGCGAAGGCGTAGACGGACTCGGGGAAGACGACCGGGATGCCCCGTTCGGCCGCGGTGTCGAGGACGGCCGCGTCCAGCCGAGGCAGCACCTGCTCCCAGATCCGACTGTCATAGGGCGCGTGGGCGCAGGCGAAGATCGCATCGACCCCGTCGGCGGCCCGGGCCAGCTGGTCCCGGTCGCTCGCATCGGCCTTGATGTGCACGGGGGTGGAGGCCGGCGGTTGGTCGACCGGTGGGGCCGCCTCGGCGGTTCTCGCACCGACCGGGACCGGTTTCCGGCCGCCCGAGCGAGTCGCGATCCGCACGGAGACTCCGACGGCTGACAGCTGAGCTGCGATCTCCGAACCGATCTGGCCATTGCCGATGACGAGTGCGCTTTCCATGGGGTTCCTTCCAGAGGAGGGATGAGATTGATTCGAGAGCGGTGCTCTCGAAAAATCAGCGTAGACCCTCCCGGCCCCCAAAGCAAGAGCGGTGCTCTCGATTGTTATCGCCGATCTCGGTTAGTAGGGTGAAGAGATGACTGATACGACCCCACGGCAGCGCGCCCGCGCCGAAACCGAAGCGCAGATCATCCGCATCGGCAACCGGATGATCGACGAGGACGGGGTCGAAGGACTGTCGCTGCGGGCGATCGCCCGCGAGCTCGGCGTCGTCTCGAGCGCGGTCTACCGCTATGTGAAGAACCGGGACGAACTGCTGACGATCCTCATCCGCGATGCCTTCAACCGGGTCGCCGATGATGTCGATGCCGCACTGGCGAAGGAACGGAGCGTGGTGAGCCTCGCGCTGGCCATGCTCGACTGGTCGAGGCGGTTTTCGAATCGCTGGACGCTCATCTACGGCACGCCGGTGGCCGACTATGAGGCGCCGAGGGAGGAGACCGTCGTGCCGGGCACACGTGTCATGGTCGCTCTCGCGCAGCTGGTCGCAGAGGCAGGAGGCCGTGCCTCCGAGCCCGGACCCGTGCGGCAGCAGACGAGATCCGGTCCGGCGACGCAGGCGTCCGGCTCGGCCCTCACGCCGCTGCGCGAGGGCCTCGAGGAGCTCGGCCTCGACTGCTCGGACGAGACCATCTTGAGGACCGTGACCATCTGGGTCGCCGTCATCGGATTGATCAACGGGCTGCGCTTCGGCCAATTCGGGCCGGGATTCGACGGCCTCGAGGACGAACTCATGCGCGGAGTCATCGGCAGCCTCGGCGAGTGACGGATACGACAGCGGCCCCCGATCGATGATCGGGGGCCGCTGCCAGTGCAGGGATATGGGCCGACACCGTGACGGCGCCGGTGGGGGAGAGCGGGCTCAGCGGACGGGGCCGGTGAACTTCTCTCCGGGGCCTTCGCCCGGTGCATCGGGCAGCTCCGAGGCCTCGCGGAAGGCCAGCTGCAGACTGCGCAGCCCATCGCGCAGCGGGCGGGCGTGGTGGTCGCCGATCACGGTGGAGGCGCCGGTGACGAATCCGGCGAGTGCGGTGATGAGCTTGCGGGCCTCGTCGAGGTCCTTGAGGTCGGAGCCGGGGCCCTCGGGGGTGTCCTCGGCCAGGCCGCATTTGATGGCGGCGGCGGACATGAGATGGACGGCGCTGGAGGTGATGACCTCGACGGCGGGCACCTCGGCGATGTCGCGCGTGACTTCGGCCATCGCCTCGGCGGGAACGGAATCTTCAGAACTCATGCCATAAGCTTGACATATGAATCGATCCGTCGATCACTTCAGGGCCCCGATGTGCGGAGAGTCATGAAGAGTAGTACACTGGTAATCGGTGCGAAGCGGAGTCTGACTCCCACCTTGATCGCGAAGAGCGATCGGGTCCAAAGATCTGCCCCGTCGGATACGTGTCCGAACGCGGACCGGATCGAGGTGTATCACTGACGGCGTACGGTGCTCCGTACTGTTCATGTGTGCAGGCTCCCTTGGCATGTGTGTCAACGGGAGCCTTTTTCGTTGTCACGACCACATTTGAGCAAAAAGGAGTGAACACATCAGCGAGACGCGCATCAATGACCGGATTCGGGTTCCCGAGGTTCGGTTGGTCGGACCCAATGGTGAACAGGTCGGTATCGTTGCCATTCGCAAGGCACTCGATCTCGCCAGCGAGGCAGATCTCGATCTCGTCGAGGTAGCACCGCAGGCGAAGCCACCCGTAGCCAAGCTCATGGACTACGGAAAGTACAAGTACGAATCTGCTCAGAAGGCCAGGGAAGCCCGGAAGAACCAGGCGAACACCGCGCTCAAGGAGATTCGTTTCCGTCTCAAGATCGACGAACACGATTATGAGACGAAGAAGGGCCATGTCACCCGCTTCCTCGAAGGCGGCGACAAGGTCAAGGTCATGATCATGTTCCGTGGCCGTGAGCAGTCCCGCCCCGAGATGGGCATCAAACTGCTCAACCGCCTGGCCGAAGATGTGTCGGACCTCGGCACCGTCGAGTCCTCCCCGCGAGTCGACGGACGCAACATGGTGATGGTCATCGCCCCACTGAAGTCGAAGTCTGACGCCAAAGCGGAGGCCCGGAAGGCATCAGCCGGTGCCAAGGGCAAGTCCGCCGAGGTGAAGTCCCGTCGCGATCGGGTCGCTGCAGAGAAGAACGCAGCTCGCCCGGACGCGTGAGAAGTTAGTCAACGTCGCGTTCCAGACCTTCCGCGGTCTGTGCGTGTGAAGTAGTTGCCGGCGGTTGACGCCGGCGACGAATTGCAAAGGAGAACGGCACCATGCCGAAGCAGAAGACGAACAGCAGCGCCAAGAAGCGCATGCGCGTGACCGGCACTGGCAAGATCATGCGCGAAGGCGTGAACAACCAGCACAAGTTCGAGGGCAAGACCTCGGCGCGCAAGCGCCGCGTGGCCACCGACCAGGAAATCACCGGCGGCGATCGCGCCAAGGCCCGTAAGCTTCTGGGCAAGCTCAAGGGCAGGTGAGACCCCTCCACGGGTCTTCGTCCCGGGCAGATTCCGGGATCCTCGGGCAGCCGACATCGGCTCCCACAGCTTGAACCAGAGTCCGGCACCGCCGGCAGATAAGAATTCTTCGAAGGAGTAACACGTGGCACGTGTGAAGAGAGCGGTCAACGCTCACAAGAAGCGCCGGGTCATCCTCGACCGGGCAAGCGGCTACCGCGGACAGCGCTCGCGCCTGTACCGTAAGGCCAAGGAACAGGTCATCCATTCGCTGGTCTACAGCTACCGTGACCGTCGCAAGCGCAAGGGTGACTTCCGTCGCCTCTGGATCCAGCGCATCAACGCCGGCGCCCGCGCCAACGGCATGACCTACAACCGTTTCATCCAGGGCCTCAAGGCCGCCGGTGTCGAGGTCGACCGTCGCATGCTCGCCGAGCTCGCCGTCAACGATTCGGCCACCTTCGCGCACCTGGTCAAGGTCGCCAAGGAAGCTCTTCCTGCTGACGTCAACGCAGCGAAGACCGACGCCGCCTGAGCAGCGTCATCTCAAGACTTCGGTCACGACGTGACTGACCGGTCACCTCGGTGACTGCCAACGGCCCCGAACTTCCGGTTCGGGGCCGTTGAGTCTGTTCGGGGGTATGATGCCGTTCGGCGGCTCTGACACCGATCGGAGACTCTGACACCGATCGGCGGCCGTCGCTCCATCTCATACTCCAACTGACACGGATCGAGAACTCGGGTTCCATGAAACTTCCAGACGTCATCTCCTCGCCGGATTCGAAGCGGATCAAGAATGCGGCCAAGCTGCTCAAGCGCCGTGACCGCAGACTCACGGGCCAGTTCCTCGTCGAAGGCCCCCAGGCCGTCCGGGAGGCGCTGGATAGTACAGGCTCCATCGTCGAACTCTTCATCACCGAGGAGGCCGCCGAGGCGCATCCCGAATTCGTCGCGGAGGCGAAAGCTGCCCGGATCCGCTGGAACATCGCCACCGCCGAGGTGCTCACCGAACTCGCGACGACCGTGAACTCCCAAGGTGTGGTGGCCGTCTGCAAGGCCCTCGATGTGGAGCTGACCTCGGTGGTGAATCGCGAGGCGCAGCTGATTGTTGTTCTGTCCCAGGTGCGTGATCCCGGCAATGCCGGCACGATCATCCGTCTGGCCGACGCCGCCGGGGCAGATGCCGTGGTGCTCACCTCGTCATCGGTCGATGTCTACAACGACAAGACCGTGCGCGCGACCGCTGGGTCGCTCTTCCACATTCCCGTGGTCACCGGGGTGGGACTGTCCGAGGTGACCGAACTCGCCCGCGCCCGTGGCCTGCAGGTGCTCGCCGCCGATGCCAACGATGTGGCTCACGACCTCCACCATCCTTGGGACACCGGCCTGGACCTCACCGCCCGAACCGCATGGGTGTTCGGCAACGAGGCATGGGGGATGAGTTCGACGGACCTCGACCTGTGCGATGCGTCCGTGGCTGTGCCGATCTACGGGGGAGCCGAAAGCCTCAACCTCGGCACAGCTGCCGGTGTGTGCATCTACGAGAGTGCGCGCAATCAGCGGATGTGATGCGGCATCGCTGCCCTTGGCCAGGTTCTTCGGCTCACTCATCGCTGAGGCCGAAGAACGCGCCTCCAACGACATGTTCTTCACCCGGACCGATAAGTGAGCTCGGGTCCGGCCCGCGGTTCGACCGTTCTGCGCAGGCGTGCAGTGCTCGTCTACGCAAGGCGCGACGCTGTCGATCCGGCGTCTGGGCGACCGAGGATGGTGCGCGGCCCGAGATTCCGGACCCTGTGCGCATGAGTGGCCGATTGTCCACAGGCCGAATTCCCGCCATTGCCACGGCGACCTGCACCTCGCCATGCTGGGTGTATGCACGCATGTGTCTCCGCTGCACAGCTCAGGGTTGCCGGCTGGTCGACGTATCAGATCGGTCAGGCACTGACATGCTGTCTGGAAAGGGTGCGCCGAGGCGTCTACGTGGTCACAGCGAAATGCTCCAACCCGGACCACGAGTTCACCGCTGCCTTGGCATCCGGCGAGAACGTGCGCCTTCCTCAAGAGACGACGGGCATGCGGAAGCAGGCTGAGGATCTGAGCATCAGGGCGCGCTCATATGTGGGGCGGCTGCCTCCAGGCGCTGTTCTCTCACACCGGAGTGCGCTCATCGCCCATGGGTTGCCGATACCGTACTTCGACCGCAACGACGGTCTCACTGTCGAGGCCGTCCACCCGAGCCGCGGGAGTCGACGGAAGAACCTCTTCATTCGGTACAGAGACCTCTCCTCCGACGCGTTCATCGTATTGGACGGGTGCCCTGTGACAACGGTTCATCAGACCCTGCTCGATGTCGCCCGTGACTACCCGCTCGCATTCGCCGTTGCCGTCGTCGACGCGGCAATTCGGAGATCTGTGGTGACGGCGAAGTCCTTCCGGGCCTATTGCGAGGCGAACCCCGTGCGGACTCGTCAGCGCAGAATCGCTGCTGTCATCGACAATATCGACGAGCTGCGAGAGTCCATCGGTGAGTCGATCTGCGCGGTAAGATTCGTCGAGCACTCGATTTCAGGATTCGAACCGCAGGTCACCATCCTCGACGAACGAGGGAACTTCGTTGCGCGCACAGACTTCGCAAATGAGTCCGACAAGGTCATCGCCGAGTTCGACGGAGCGGGCAAGTACTACATCGACGGCACCGACCCGAAAACGGCATTCGAGCTCGAGAGACGTCGCGAGTACCAGCTGCGCAATCTCGGCTACACGGTCTTCCGCGTCAAGTGGTCGGACCTCTTCGCCGCCGATCTGTTCCTCCGCATCAAAGCGACGATAGCGAATCGGCGCAGCGCCCAGGGGTGTACTCGTCTAGGGCAGCGGCCTCGTGTGCCTCACTCACCAGTTGGCTCGAAAAACCCGTCGCCAACGACGCGTTCTTCGAATCAACCGGTAAGTGAACCGCCCGCCCGCGAAGGCCACTCACGCTGAAAACATCGGCGAGCCCTCATGCTGCTTCCCCTGGCGGCTGACATCGAGCGCTGACCGTGATCGTTGAGCCGAGGCGCCAGAGTGCAATGACACCGGCCCCCGATACGGTGGGCTCATGACCACTGAGACCCCGCGCCCACCGAAGCTGGACCTCGGTCGGCTGACTCCCGGCTTCCTCGGCGATATCGTTCCCGAGGAGTTCCTCGAAGGGATGGACTTCGCCGATCTCGACCTCACCGAGGCCTCTTCCACCCAGGCCACGTTCCTCGACTGTGCGTTGACTCGGGTGAACTTCGGCGAGGCCGAGGCGCCCGTGGACCTCACCGGAGTCCGTTTCACAGGTACACGTGTCGAGGGCTGCCGGGCCGATACGTGGGCGATGCCGCGAGGCAATCTCACCCACACCGAGATCGCCGGTACCAGGATCGGGGCCGGAGTCGTCCACGACAGCGTGTGGGAGAGAGTCCTGTTCGAGAACTGCCGCATCTCCTATCTCAATCTGCGCGGGGCGAAACTCGCCGACGTCGAATTCCGCGACTGCGTCATCGATGAGATCGACCTCGACCGCGCCAAGGCCAGCCGAGTCTCATTTCCGGACAGCACAGTCGGTGTTCTCCAATGCGAGGAGGCGACCTTGGGCAATGTCGATCTGCGCGGGCTGCAGCCGCACAGGATCTCCGGCGTCCACTCACTGCGTGGGGCGACGATCGATGAGATGCAGCTGATGCTCTTCGCCGAGCTCTTCGCCCGAGAACTCGGCGTCACGGTCGAATGAACGCCGCTGGGGCAGCTCTCACGCCGGTGAGGGCCGGAGCTGCGGGGAGACGCACCCGACCCGATACACGGCCGTTGAAATAAGGAGACAGCACGAATGTTCTACCCGCCGATGATCGGGTACCTGGTCGTCACAGCAGTCTGCGTTGTCCTCGTCATGTATCAGCGCAGAAAGCCGATCGTCAGAAACTCTGTCGTCGGCATACGAACCCGATACACGCTGATGTCCGAGGCCGCATGGCAAGCAGGTCAACGAGCGGGAAGTCCCTATCTCATCGCCATGGCTGCTATCGGTCTCAGCCATGCTGTGGCACTCTTCGGCGTTGAACTGGCGAATGCTACGCGCATCGGGCACGTGGCCTCTGTGCTCGGGTGGGTGCTCATCATCATCTGTGCTGTGCTTGCCGTACGAGCGGCAAATGCTGCAGCGAGAACAGCCGGTCCCTGAAACTCACCCTGCCGACAGTGACGCGTTCCTGCCGGTCGTACAGCACCGCGCCACCACCGGGCGGCGATGGCACTGCCGAGCGTCGGCGTCACCGCCGGACGGCAACAGCCCTGCGAGTGACCGCCTCACCGCCGGACGACGGCACGCAACACGTTGTCAGCCCCGGCCGTCACCGCCGCCCGAGCTCGTCGATGAGCACCCGCTTGTTCTCCGAATTGTCGATGGGCGCGACGACCACGTGGACCCCACCGGCCTCGAAGGCTGATGACAGCACCGCATTCATCTCGCTCACATCCGACAGCCGGTGTCCGGTCGCGCCATAGGACTCGGCGTATTTGACGAAGTCCGGGTTGCCGAAGGTCAGACCGTAGTCGGGCATGCCGTCGGATTCCTGCTTCCACCGGATCATGCCCAGCGTATAGTCCTCGAGGATGAGCACGACGAGGTCGAGGCCCAACCGCACCGCCGTCTCCATCTCCTGACTGTTCATCATGAACCCGCCGTCGCCGACGACAGCCATGACCCGACGCTCCGGATGCGTCAGCTTCGCCCCGATCGCCGAGGGCAGGCCGGCACCCATGGTCGCCAGAGCATTGTCGAGCAGCAGGGTGTTGGCCCGGGTGGTGCGGTAGTTGCGGGCGAACCAGATCTTGTACATGCCGTTGTCCAGGGTCACGATCCCGTCGACGGGCATGACATCACGGACTTCCTGAACGATCCGCTGCGGGATGAACCGGTGGGCATCGGCGCCTTCGTGGATCTTGACGAGGATGTCCTCCCGCATCGGCAGCAGCGCCTCCGCATTGGTCACCGGACCGCCGAGCGCCTCGGCGAGGTCGTCCAAGGCCGGGCCCAGCGCCCCGATGACCTCGAACTGCGGGAAGTACACCTGCTCGACCACTGCCGAACGGTAGCCGATGTGGACGACGGTGGGCCCGTTCCCGTCCATGGTGAACGGTGGTTTCTCCGTCGTGTCGTGGCCGATGGTGACGATGACATCGGCCTCCTCGATCGCGTCGTGGATATAGTCCCGGTCGGTCAGCGCCGCCGTGCCCAGATAGAGATCCGAGGACCCGGACACCGAGCCCTTGCCCATCTGCGTGGTGAAGTAGGGGATGCGCATCCCGGAGACGAAGTTCGACAGACTGTCGCTGCATTCGGACCGCGAGGCGTCGGCGCCGAGCATGAGCAGCGGCCGCTTCGCCTCCCGGATGACGTTGGCGGCGTTCGCAATCGCCGTGTCCGCCGCGATCGGCCGTCCGTTCGTGTGCGGTTCGATGAGTTCGAATCCGTCGACGGTCAGGCCGGCGATGTCCTCGGGCAGTTCGAGATGGACCGGCCCGGGTCGTTCGGACTGGGCGACGCGGAAGGCGTCCCTGACCATCGTCGGAATCATCGCCGCCGAGGTGATCTGCTTGCTCTCCTTCGTCAGCGGATCCATCGTCGCGACCGTGTTGACCATCTGGAACGCCGCCTGCTCGGCCGTGCGGATGCCCTTCTGCCCGGTGATCATGATCACCGGCATCCCACCGAGGTGGGCGTACGCGGCCCCGGTCGCGAGGTTGAGCGCGCCCGGGCCCAGCGTCGTCAGACACACTCCGGGCCGACCGGTCAGACGCCCGTAGGTGGCGGCCATGAACGCGGCGGCCTGCTCGTGGCGAGTGAGGACGAACTCTATCGACGACTGGCGCACGGAATCGAGGAAATCGATGTTCTCCTCGCCGGGAATGCCGAAGATGCGCTCGACGCCCTCGTTCTCCAAGGCTCTGACCATGACATCGGATGCACGTTGTGTCGTCATATGCCCGACACTACCGCCCATTCGACGCAGGATATATGACCTCGCCCACACCGAGGCGGCCCCACCCGTCCAGCCGCACCCACCTGGTCGAGCCATCCGCACCCACCTCGTCGAGCCAGCCACACCCAGGTCGCCGAGGCGGCCGAATTCATCCCGCGGACACTGCCCCGAAGGCGACCACCGGAGACGATAGACTGACGACGATGAGACATTCGGTCCACACGACACGGACAGAAGGACATAGATGACAGATCAGCTCGACCCCTTGGACGAGTCCGCCGTGAAGCAGGCCGTCGACGCGGCCCTGGCAGCTTTCGCGGACGCCCACAGCCTCGACGAACTCAAACAGGCGAAGATCGACCACACCGGTGACAAGTCCCCGCTGGCCCTGGCCAACAGGGCCATCGGCGGACTCGACAAGGCCGATAAGGCCACCGCCGGCAAGATCGTCGGCAAGTCCAGGGGTCAGGTCAAGCAGGCCCTCGACGCCCGTCAGGCCGAGCTCGAAGCCGAACGCGACGCCGCAGTACTGATCGAAGAGGCCATCGACGTCACCCTGCCCACGGGCCGGAGACAGCTCGGCGCTCGCCACCCGCTGAGCCTCATCCAGGAGCAGGCCGCCGACTACTTCATCGGCCTCGGCTGGGAGGTCGCCGAAGGACCGGAGATCGAATCCGAGTGGCTGAACTTCGACGCACTCAACTTCGGGCCCGACCACCCGGCCCGCCAGATGCAGGACACCTTCTTCGTCGACCCCGCCGAGGCCGGCCTCGTCCTGCGCACCCACACCTCCCCGGTGCAGTCGCGCTCGCTGCTCGAACGCGGTGTCCCGCTCTACGTCGTGTGCCCGGGCAAGACCTTCCGCACCGATGAGCTCGACGCCACCCACACTCCGGTCTTCCACCAGATCGAGGGCATCGCCATCGACAAGGGCCTGACCATGGCCAACCTGCAGGGCACCCTCGACGGCTTCGCCCGTGAGATGTTCGGGCCCGAGTCGAAGACCCGTCTGCGTCCGAGCTTCTTCCCGTTCACCGAACCGAGCGCGGAGATGGACTTTTGGTTCCCCAACAAGGTCGGCGGCCCCGGCTGGATCGAATGGGGCGGCTGCGGCATGGTCCACCCCAATGTGCTGCGCGCCGCCGGCATCGACCCCGAGGTCTACCAGGGCTTCGCGTTCGGCATGGGCATCGAGCGCACCCTGATGCTGCGCGAGGGAATCAACGATATGCACGACATGGTCGAAGGCGATGTGCGCTTCTCGGCCCGTTTCGGAATGAAGGCTTGATATGCGCGTCCCACTGAACTGGCTGGCCGACTACGCCGATCTCCCGGCCGATACGGATCCCCATGCCCTCGCCGCCGAATTCGCCGGCGTCGGACTCGAAGAAGAGGACTTCTTCGGTCCCGAGGTCACCGGCCCCCTCGTCGTCGGCCGCGTGCTTGATCTGGTCAAGGAAGAGCACTCGAACGGCAAGACCATCAGCTGGTGCCGCGTCGATGTCGGGCCCCAGCACAACGAGGCTCTCGACGATCCGAAGGACCCGCAGCCCGGCCCCGAGGTGCCCAGCCGCGGCATCATCTGCGGCGCGCACAACTTCGTGCCCGGCGACCTCATCGTCGCCTGCCTGCCCGGAGCCGTCCTGCCCGGAGATTTCGCCATCTCCGCCCGCAAGACCTACGGTCACACCTCCGACGGGATGATCTGCTCGGCCAAGGAGCTCGGCCTCGGCGAGGACCACACCGGCATCATCGTGCTGTCCGATCTCGGCCTGACCGGTGAGCCCGGCGACGACGCGATCGCCCTGCTCGGCCTCGACCAGGTCACCCTCGACGTCAACGTCACCCCCGACCGCGGCTACCAGCTGTCCATGCGCGGCATCGCCCGCGAATATGCGCAGATGAAGGGCCAGACCTTCACCGATATCGGCAGCGACACCGTCGCCGAGGTGAACGCGCCGACCGATGACGGCTTCCCCGTCGTGATCGACGACGCCAACCCCATCCACGAGGTGCCCGGCTGCGACCGGTTCACCGCCCTGCAGGTCACCGGTCTCGACCCGCATGCGAAGACCCCGTTCTGGATGCAGCGGCGCCTGCAGCAGGCGGGCATGCGCCCGATCAGCCTGACCGTCGACGTGTCGAACTACGTCATGCTCGAACTCGGCCAGCCCCTGCACGCCTATGACACCGCGCTGCTCGGTGAGGAGATCGTCGTCCGCCGCGCCGAGGCGGGGGAGAAGTTCACGACCCTCGACGACGTCGAGCGGACCCTGAGCCCCGAGGACCTGCTCATCACCGACCGCGGTGCCGGCCCCAGCGGAAAGGGCGGGAAGATCATCGGCCTGGCCGGCGTCATGGGAGGCGCCGACGTCGAAGTCAGCGAGACCACCACCGACGTCGTCATCGAGGCCGCGCACTTCGACCCGATCTCCATCGCCCGGACCTCGCGCCGCCACCGGCTGTCCTCGGAGGCCTCGCGTCGCTTCGAACGCGGCGTCGACCCGAACCTCGGACCCGTGGCCGCACGCCGATGCGCTGATCTGCTCGTCGAACTCGGCGGAGGAACGCTCAGCCCGGCGACCACGCAGATCGGGCAGGCTCCCGAACCGACCGTCATCGAACTGCCCGTCGAACGCGTGTCATCGCTTGTCGGCATCGACTACTCGATCGCCGAGGTGACCGGACTGCTCGAGAGCATCGGGGCCGGCGTCGAGATCGTCGCCCAGGGTCGGCTGGCCGTGACCGTGCCCAGTTGGCGCACCGACATCACCGATGACGTCGACCTCATCGAGGAAGTCGCCCGCACCGGCGGCTACGACCGGATCCCGTCCGTCCAGCCCGCCGCGCGGGCCGGCAGCGGCCTGACTCAGGCGCAGAGGACGCGGCGCAGGGTGTCGAACCTGCTGGCCGCCGACGGGTTCACCGAGGTGCTGTCGTCCCCGTTCACGAACGTTAAGCGTGATGACCAGCTGCGCCTGGAGGCCGATGATGTGCGCCGTGAGCACATCCGTCTGGCCAACCCGATGTCCGAGGACCTGCCGCTCATGCGCACCACCCTGCTGTCGACGCTCGTCGACCTCGTGGTGCGCAACCTCGGCCGCGGGGCCAAGGACGTCGCGCTCTTCGAGGCCGGACTCGTGTCCACCTCGGCGGGTCTGCCCTCCGGTCCCGGCCCGCGTCACCTGCCCGGCTACCATCCCAGCGATGAGGAGCTCGAGGCCATCTACGCCTCGGTGCCGCACCAGCCCTACCACTACGCGGGCATCATCGCCGGCAATGCGGAGCTGCCCGGTGTCTGGGGCAAGGGTCGCAGGGCCGAAGCCGCCGATGTCATCGACACGGTCCGTCGGATCGCGAAGACGAACGGACTCGAGGTCACGGTCGAAGCCGACCAGATCGCCCCCTGGCATCCGGGACGGTCCGCGAAGTTCCTCCTCGCCGACGGGCAGGTCCTCGGCCATGCCGGTGAGCTCCACCCGAAGGTGTGCGAGAACCTCGCCCTGCCGTCGCGCACGGTCGCCTTCGAGATCGACCTCGACGCGCTGCTGGCTCAGGAGGACCTGCGGTCCTGGAGTGGATCCCTGTCGACCTACCCGGTCTCGCGTCAGGACGTCGCGCTCATCGTCGATGCCGAACTGCCCACGCAGACTCTGGCCGCGACGCTGCGCGAGGGTGCGGGGGAGGAGCTCGAGCTGCTCGAGACCTTCGACCTCTACACCGGTGACCAGCTGCCCGAGGGCAAGAAGTCCCTGGCGTTCCGTCTGACCTTCCGAGCCCCGGACCGCACGCTCAAGGCCGATGAGGCCTCGGCGATGCGGGAGGCGGCGACGAAGCTGGCCGCCGAGCGTCACGGTGCCGAAGTCCGAAGCTGAGGAGTAGACGATGAGTGAGAAGCTGCCCTACGGAACCACCCTGCCGACCGGGGAAACCGCGCCTGAGGCGACGGCGGTGCCGGCAGAGACGATCGCCGTGATCACCGGAGGTGCCCGCGGCATCGGCCGGTACCTGTCCGAGGCGTTCGCTTCGGCCGGGTACCACGTCGTCGTCACGGCGACCGCGACCGAACGCGCCGAGCGGGCAGCGGCCGAGATCGTCGACGCCACCGGGGCAGCGGCGACCGGGGTCGGGCTGCGCACCGACGACATCGACTCGGTGAAGTCCTTCCGTGAGGCAGTCGGCGCCCTCGAGGCTGACACGGGCCGGCGCCTGCAGGTGCTCATCAACAACGCCGGCCGCATCGAGTCGACCGAGGGCGCGCTGTGGGAGGCCGACCCGGAGAGCATCAAGGGCGTCGTCGACGCCAATGTGCTCGGGGTGGCCCTCATGGTCAATGCCCTCGCACCCGTGCTCATCTCCGCCGCCGAGGCGACCGGTCGTCCCAGCCGGATCATCGACCTCAACTCGGGATCCGGTGCGAAGGGCACTCCTGCCTACGCCGTGTACTCGGCATCGAAGGCCTCCCTGTTCCGGCTCGCCGATTCCGTCGTCCACTTCGGGCACGACAAGGGGCTGCGGATCTTCGAGATGGCGCCCGGAGTCGTCGAGACCGCGATGACGAAGTCGATGCCCGTCCACGACTTCCGCACCGGCGACGACTGGACTTCGCCCGCACAGGTCACCGACCTTGCTCTTGCGCTGGCTTCGGGGACCCTGGATGCGTTCACCGGGCGGTACGTCCGTGCCGGGGCGGACTCAGAGGAGTCACTGCTCGACGAGGCGGCCGGTGGTCTGACAGAGAAGAGCCGCCGGCTCGTGCTCGGCTGAGGTCTCGTGGCCCCGGGCCCGCGAAGAGCGCGTCCCCGGCCTGGTTTCACCGCTGGGTGAGGAAGCCAGTGTGATCCGCACTCTGCTCATCGACAACGCCGATTCTTTCACGCTCAACCTCTTCCACCTCCTCGCTGAGGTGATCGCCGGAGATCCGGTCCTCGTCTTGGGCGTGTGTCTCAGGCTCGAGCAGCTGCGCGGCGTCGCCCTGGGCTTCCGCAACCGGAGCAACTGCTCCATCCGGTCCCTGCTCCACGCTGGCGGCCTCGCTGCTCTTCTACAACCCTCTTTATGAAGAGCCGCAAATGTCCGCTGTGATGTCTACAGTGCCTCGTAACAACCAGGACCATCCTATTCGCCGTCGGACCGCCGGACCATCTGCTTGCTGGGCCAAACAAAAAGGGTTGTGCTTTTGAGCGGAATGAGTGAAATAGGTATCAGCAAGCCAGCAAATAAGAGAGCGGCGACATTTGCCCACACCTGCTCAATTCCGAATGTATGGAGCAAGCGTGCCGCGATGGTGATAGTTATGAGGTTGGTCAAATATACAACTATCGACCCGCGTCCCACCCATTCCAGAAACGAAGACCGAGGGAGTCTCGGCGCGAGCCAGACAAGCCCGAGAATGCAGGAGATGACTGCGGGAAAACTGAAAAGGCTGAACTCAGTGCGGAGGTTCCAGTCGAACGCAGCGATCAACGCCCACACACCAGCAAAGCACAAGAGGAGTGCAGGCAGTGGCCATGACAAGCCTTGCCAAGCAGAAGCTCTCGACGCGAGTACAGCGCCTGCAAAGAAGAATATGGCGAACCACAGGTATCGCTCAAGATGAGTCTGTTGGGCGAAGTGCGCGAATACTAGCAATGGTATCAACCACGCCGCGAAAGGTATGCAGCGGCCTAGTGGCGCGACCGCATAGTACGCGATCAGGACGGCGAGGAACCATAGATGATGCAGACCCGTCAACAAAACTTCTGGCCTGTGAATCCAGTGTATCTCCCAGAGCAAAACGATGGTGATTGCGGTCCAGAGAATGAAAGGCCATACAAGGGATTTCACTTTCCCCATCACATAGCGTTTCGGCCTCTTCTTCAACGAAGCCGGGAGAAAGAGGCCTGAGAGGAAGAAGAGGAGTGGCATACGAAACGGGCGGATCGAATTGCCGGCAAGAATCACGAATTTCGGAGTTTCCGGAACCCGCTCCGCCAGGGGCGCCTGGATATGAACTGCAGCGACAAGAAGCACCGCTAGCCCTCGCAGCATATCTATCCAGCCTACGCGCACGTTGGACATCGAGTCCTTGACTCCCCTCAAATGTCATTAGTCGCATATTGTTCTCGTAAAGCGTATGCGACTATGGCTTGATTGCAGCCTGTCATCTATTCAGGTTTTAACAGCACCAGATGTGCACTCGGTTAAATGTATCAGGCCAAGGTGTGTTGAATTCGCCAGACACACCGGTCAGTACTGTTGCAGTCGGCTAGGGCGAGAAAGCTTGTTTAGGGGTTAATCGTAAAGAGGGGTGCAGCAGACCAGCCGGTCCTCCAGCCTGACTTCCACAACTAGGCGCTGATTTCGCGATTCCGTTCGTGTTTGTGCTGGTCACAAGGCCGGGAATTCTGTTGGTGGGACACTAATTGGCTGTCTACGATGGGGCTATGTCGCCTCGTCTGCGGAAAGTCACCACCGGGTCCGGGGCCACAGCCGTGCAGATCGTGCGCAAACACCGTGGGAAAGTCACCGTCCTTGAACACCTCGGATCCGCTCATACAGAAGCAGAACTAGCGGCTCTGCTCGCTGCCGGCGAAGAAGGGCTCGCCGACTACGGGGCGGCCGAACAACTCGAACTTGAGCTGGGCCTACCTACCGATGCTGCCGTGCCACCGCGGGCCCGAACTGTGGTGGGATCACGGTCTTCCGTCCTCATCGATGCCATCGCCGAGTCGTGGAAGAGACTCGGTTTCGACGAGGTGGTCAACGACAACGCCTTCTTTCACCTCGTGCTGGCACGGCTGGTTGAGCCGACATCGAAAGCCGACAGTCTCCGTGTCCTTGCCGAGCTCGGTATCGAGCCACCGCACCACAACACGTTCCTCAACTGTCTGGTTCGGGCCAACGAACGCGACTACCGGGACAAGATCGCCGAGAAATGCTTCGCCCACAGCATCGCCACCACCGGCATCAGTCTGCTGCTGTATGACGTCACGACACTGTATTTCGAGGCTGAGAAGGAAGATTCTCTGCGTCAGGTCGGGTACTCCAAAGAACGCCGCGTGGACCCGCAGATCGTTGTTGGACTCCTCGTCGATCGGACCGGATTCCCGTTAGAGATCGGCTGCTTCGAAGGATCGAAAGCAGAGACCCACACGCTCATTCCCGTGATCAAAGCCTTCCAAGAACGCCACCAGGTGACAGACATGGTCGTCGCCGCCGACGCCGGAATGCTGTCGGCAAAGAACCTCAAAGAACTCGATGACGCTGGGCTGCGGTTCATCGTCGGGTCGAGGCAGACGAAAGCTCCACACGATCTGGCGACGCATTTTCGGTGGAATGGTGAGTACGCCGAGGACGGGCAGATCATCGACACGATCACCCCGAAAGGAACCAAGCGGCTTGATCCTGAGCGGGTGAAGAAGAGACGCGAACCCGTCTGGTCAGCGAAAGAGCATCCTCATGCGTGGCGAGTGGTGTGGCAGTACCGGCGCAAACGGGCGATGCGTGATGAGCAGACGCTGAACCTGCAGCGCAACCGGGCATTGGCGATCATCGACGGTGACAAGCCGGCGAAGAAGGCTCGGTTCGTCAAGGTCACTGATGAGGAGAAAGCCTTCGATGAGAAGGCTTATGAGCGGGCGATGAAGCTGACAGGGTTCAAAGGCTACGTGACGAACATTCCCGTCGGGACCATGCCTGCGGCCGAGGTCATCGGCAGCTATCACGACCTGTGGCATGTCGAGCAGTCTTTCCGGATGTCGAAGACCGACCTACGAGCCAGGCCGATCTTCCACCGCACCAGAGATGCGATCGAGGCGCACTTGACAGTCGTGTTCACCGCGTTGGCCATATCGAGGTTCATGCAGGACACGACTGGGGCGTCGCTGAAGAAGATCATCACATCGTTGCGGCCGCTGCGGGAGTTCACCGGCCGCGTGGGTGGGCAGGACATCACCTTCGACCCAGAGGTCACCGGGGAAGCGAGAAAAATCGCGGGTGAGCTACTGCCGGACCGTTTTGCGGGGCACTAAAGTTGTGGAACTCAGGCGAGAAAGCTTGTTTAGGGGTTAATCGTAAAGAGGGGTGCAGCAGACCAGCCGGTCCTCCAGCGTGGAGCAGGGACCGGATGGGACAGTTGCTCCGGTTGCGGAAACCGAGGGCGATGCCACGCAGATGCTGATGAAAATTTGGGTGACAGCAGTCAATACGGCCTGGGGCAAGTCGGTGACAGATGGCTGCTACCCCAGCGCAACAGCAGGATCATCCCGATCCCCAGCCCGAGCTCACTGCGTTCGGTGTTAGTGAAGAACCTCCGGGCCGACAGTGATCACGGCTTTGAGGCTGCTGCCTGATCGACTCGCATTTTCGAAAGTGGAGATTCTGTTTCAGTTGCTGAGAGTTCTCTGAGCCATGGGTCAAACACACTCCCGCAGTCGTACCGTCGAAATGTCAATGAAGATGTCGCGACTAAGTGTGCTGTCATGTCCCACCTACAAGATCCCACCCCGACTGCTCACGAACACAGAACACAGGTCAGACGCGCTGCGATCGCCAGCACCATCGGCACGACGATCGAGTGGTACGACTACTTCCTCTACGGCACCGCCTCGGCGCTGGTGTTCCCGCACCTGTTCTTCCCCGGCGTCTCGCCATACATCGGCACCCTCGCCGCCTTCGCCACCTACTTCGTCGGATTTCTCGCCAGGCCAGTCGGCGCTGCGATCTTCGGGCATTGGGGTGATCGAATCGGTCGCAAGGTCATGCTCATCGTGACCCTGCTGATGATGGGAATCTCAACCGCCCTGATCGGGGTTCTTCCCGGCTCTGACAGCTGGGGAGACGCTGCCCCGATCATCTTGATCCTGCTGCGCGTGATCCAGGGCATCGCTGTCGGTGGCGAGTGGAGCGGCTCGGTCCTGCTGTCCATGGAATGGGGCGATCAGAAACGTCGTGGCCTCATGGGCAGCTGGCCGCAGCTCGGCGTCGCCATCGGCCTCATCCTGTCCACGGCACTCATGACGATCTTCAACGGGGTCTTCGGCAAAGACGCATTCGTCACCTGGGGCTTCCGCATCCCTTTTCTGCTCAGCCTCGTGCTGGTGGCCATCGGCCTCTACATCCGATTGAAGATCATGGAGACCCCGCAGTTCAGCAAAGTGGTCGCGCAGCAGGAGACGACGACCGCTCCGCTGCTGCAGGTCTTCCGCCGGTTCCCGAAGGAGATCATCCTTGCGGCGCTTCTGAGGATGTCCGAGCAGATGCCGTTCTATGTGGTCACTGCCTTCGTCCTGTCGTATATGACCTCCGGCGAACACGGCCACGACTATACATACAGCTTCGTGCTCATCGGCACACTCATCGCCGCGGGCGTCGAATTCGTCCTGGTCCCACTGTTCGGACTCTTCTCCGACACGATCGGACGGAAGACGATCTACGCGTGGGGTGCGGCGATCATGGGCGTGTGGGGCTTCGTCTACTTCGCTCTCCTCGACAGCGGCGTCACCTGGCTGGCATTCCTCGCTCTGTGCCTCGGCCTCGTCCCTCACGCTATGCAATACGGCCCGCAGGCGTCGATCATCGCCGAGTCCTTCCCGACGAACCTCCGCTACACGGGAGCAGGCCTGGGGTATCAACTCTCGTCGATCATCGCCGGCGGCCCCGCTGCTCTCATCGCGACCTGGCTGATCCACCAGTTCGGGACCGGCTATGCGGTCTCGGTCTACATTCTGATCTCTGCGGTGATCACTCTGATCGCGCTCAAGCTGCTCAAAGACCGGTCGCGGGCCGACATCACGGACGAGGCGACCTATGACCGCGCGACCCGCTGACGACAGAAGCATGCGGACTTCATCTCGATCTCACCGTCTTCGACAGTGCCGGTCCCTTCAGAGCCGGAACCTCGTGCCCGCGGAAGTCCTTCGTGCGGGTCGGTGAAGTCGGCCAGCGAGCGGTGATCCTGTTGCGCAGCTGCCTGCCCCGAACGCTCTTGACCACATTGCAGAGGCAGGCGATCACGAAGAGGACAACCCCAGCGATCACGACGATGACTGCGGGAAGCCGGAACGAAGCGAAGGTCGCGACAGCCCCGGAGAAGCCGGGCTTTCGACCGCTCCGAGAATGATGGTCGCGGTCGCGAACACTATGGCGATGGCGGAGATGATCGCCAACCCCTGCGCCAAGCGAGCCGACTGCCGGAATCCGTATTCGACCAAGGCCACTCGAGGCGGACGCGCAGCCGTGGGGTCATCGATGATCGCCTGGAGGCTCTCCCGTTCCGACGCGCGGCCGGCAGCTTCCAACAGGATGCCGATGATCGCCACCACCAGGACCAAGACGAACACGACGATGAGCACCGTGAGCGTGACGCCGATGATGTGTTCGACCTCCGGCGGATAATCGGCCCGGGGTCCCGTCTCTCGGGTGTACCGATTCGCCTGGGGGTAGAGCAGCATGAGGAGCATGTACATCGCTTCGCCTCCGAAGCAGCCGAGGGCGATAGCGGCATACGTGAGTCGGCGCCCGAGGGTGACGCGTCGGTCCCTCGTCCACCGCGATGCGCCCCGTGCCGCTGAGTGCTGGCCTTCGGCGGCACTGGACTTGCCTGCCAGGTCCCAGACGGACTGTTCGTCATCGGCTGTCCAGTGTTCCCCCGATGCGCAGTTTTCGGCGCTGGTGCTGCGGCTCGATGGATCTGTGCAGACGGCGATATCCGAAAGCGACGGCGACGAGGAAGAGGGCGCTGACCAAGGACAGCACGGGAGCCTCGGCGCTGACTGTCAGGATCAATATGGTCAGGACGAGCGCGGGAACGGGCAGACCGAAGTAGAGGTACCACCAGAGCTGATGGAACTTCTGCTGGACGATGCCGGCAACCTGTTCGGGAGTGGGCACAGACGAACGCGGTGCACCGTTGGCTGCGGCCTCGCGGACGGACCGTGAGACCGCGATGTCGCGGAGACAGTGGCCGAGGGCGACGAGCCCCGGCGCGATGAATCCGAGCACCAGGAGCACACGGAGACTCATCCGTGCCAGCTGGTCAGTCGCCTCACTGATGGCATCGATCGCGCTGTCGGGGATGCCGTTGGAAGCCAGAACCCCGGACACGCTGCGGTCTTCGACGGCCATGGCTGTGACGATTGTGATGATCGCGGCGATCAGCACGCCGATCGCGAAACCGCCCAGCGTGCGCGTAAGGACGCTGCCCACTTCGCCCATGAAACCCGTTCGGTATTCGTACCAGTGCGGCCGGGCGCTCGCTTCTTCCCCTTCCTTCTCGTCTCTGCCCTTACGCATGCGCTCATCGTATCGAGCCGTGGATGCGGCAGGCGGAGACGGTTCCAGTCCTGAACGATCAGCACCCCACCCCTCGGCCGCGGGCTAAGGTGAAGAGTGATGCTCACCTTCACCAGAGTCCTCGGCAAATGCCTGACGATCACCACAGCGGCCGCGATCATCGTGATGATGGTCCACATCGTCGTACACGCGCTCGCCCGCTCGCTCTTCGACGCCCCGATCTACGGCACCAACGAGATCGTCGAATACTGGTACTTACCCGTCGTGGCTCTGCTCGGCATTCCGGCCGCCCAGCTGCAGAAGGAGCACATCACCGTCACAATGGCCATCGAACGGGCACGCCCGGCCACCGCCTCGGTGTTCAAGGTCTTCGCCTGCGTCCTCGGCGTGCTCGTGTCCCTCTCCTTCGCCTGGTTCGGGTTCGGCAGGGCCTTGGAGAACATGGCGATCGGGTCGACAGCCGACGTCTCCGACATCATCACCTGGCCGGTCTACTTCCTCGTCCCCGTCGTCTTCGTCCTCCTGGCCGTGCTCTATGTCCTCGACGCCATCGTCATCGCCCGCACCAGACAGACCGACCTCGACCTCGTGACCGGCCAACCGGCCGAACCCGAGACCAGAACAATCGCCGACGGAAGCGAACTGTGAACGCGAACACCGATTCTGCGGCCCTGCCGCCGGAGGCCACCGGCGCACCCCAGACGCTCTTTCCCTCCGGCTCCCGTCGCGATCGCCCCGGCGCACTTGCCCTCACCATCGGATTCGGGCTCGTCGCCGTCTGCCTCGCCGGTCTCTTCACCAGCCCGAGCGCGGCCATCGGGGGAGCGTGGTGCATCGCCATGATGCTGGTCCTCCTGTTCCTGTCCGTGCCCGTGGCCATCGCCCTGTCCGTGCCGTCGATCATCGGCGTCTACGCCGTGTCCGGCATCCCGGCGACCATGAACATCCTGGCCACAGCACCCTTCAGCGCCGTCTCGGACTGGACGCTGAGCGTGCTGCCGATGTTCATCTTCATGGGCATGCTGCTCACCCGATCCGGACTGTCGACGAAGATCTACCGCGTCGCCGACCACTGGTTCAGCTGGCTGCCCGGCGGCATCGGCATCGGCACGACCTTCGCCGGAGCCGGACTGTCCGCCGTGACCGGATCGACGATCGGCATGACCTACGCACTCGGCCGAGCCGGAATCCCCGAGATGCTCAAGGCCGGCTACGACAGACGCATGGCCGTCGGCACGATCATGGTCTCGGGAATGACCGGCAACCTCATCCCACCGTCGATCCTCATGGTCGTCTACGCCGGAATCGCCTCCGTGCCGGTCGGCCCCGCCCTCATGGCGGGCGCCCTGCCCGGCATCCTGCTGGCGATCTGCTTCGCCGTCTTCATCTTCGCCATCGGCCTCATCGCCCCGAGACTCGTCGGCCGCGGCATCGGCACCACCGATCGGACCCGACCCACGTGGCGTGACCGCTTCACCTCCCTGGTCGGCATCTGGGGCTTCGCCATCATCCTCGTCGTGCTCTTCGGCGGCATGTTCTCCGGCATCTTCACCCCCACTGAGGCCGGGGCTGCGGCCGCACTCTGCTCGGTTCTGCTGTGCCTGTGGGAGAAGAGGCACGACCTTCCGTGGCAGAAGGTCGCCGAATCGGCGCTGGCGACGGTGTCGGCCACCTCGGCGATCTTCTTCATCATGATCGGCGCGACGATGCTCACCAGTCTGCTGGCGATCACCGGACTCGCCCCCATCCTCACCGGGTTCATCACGAGCCTCGGCCTGTCGACGGTGGGCTTCCTGCTCGTGCTCATCGTCCTCTACGTCATCATGGGCATGTTCTTCGACACCATGTCGATGATGCTGCTGACCATCCCCATCCTGCTGCCGGCGCTCGAGACGATGGGGGTCAGCCCGCTGTGGTTCGGGGTCTTCGTCGTCCTCCTCGGCGAATTCGGCATGATCACCCCGCCGGTCGGCATCATTCCCTATATCGTCCACAGCATCGCGACGGACCCCGAGGTCAACCTCGGCCACACGGTCTCACTGCGCGACATCTTCATCTCACTGCTGTGGTTCCTGCCCGTGGCCGTGGTCTTCCTCGTCCTCATGATCGCCGCCCCCGGAATGACGGAATGGCTGCCTGACCTCATCGAACGCACCAGCGGCGGAATGGCCGCAGGCTGACCCTCGCCGAGGCGGCCCCACCCGATCGT
This sequence comes from Brevibacterium sp. SMBL_HHYL_HB1, assembly GCF_018208375.1. NCBI lineage: Bacteria > Bacillati > Actinomycetota > Actinomycetes > Micrococcales > Brevibacteriaceae > Brevibacterium > Brevibacterium sp. SMBL_HHYL_HB1. The sequence continues at coordinate 996,001 of NZ_CP062936.1, forward strand.
CGACCCCGCCGACCCGGGGCTTGCACACGGTGTGAGCGGAGTCATGGTGAGGGTGACCTCATTCGGATCTATGATCGAAGAGAATTCTCAGCCGTCGTTCAAAGGAGTCTCATGAAACGCATCCGTTCGGCGGCAGCCCGCCCCGCCACCGTCACCGCGATGCTCGCGTCTTTGGCCCTGCTCGCCGGGTGTGCGGGATCCGTCGGTGGGAGCGGTTCGGATTCGGAGGCCTCCGCGGGGGAGGGCTTCGCCGCGGATGCGTCGCAGGATGAGATCGATGAGGCACTGGCCGACCTCGACCCGGTGACGCTGAAGTTCCAGCCCTCGGCGATGTCGGAGAAGTCGATCCTCGCGCCCAACGGGCTCGACGTGAAGAAGGCCATCGAGGAGCGCTCGGGCGGGAAGATCACCGTCGACGTCGTCTGGGGTCAGGCGATCGCCAGCTACGACGACGTCGATGATGCCCTGGCCGACGGCCGCGTCGACCTCGCATTCACCCTGCCGTCCTACACCCCGGCCGAATATCCCGCCTTCGACGCCCTGGGCACCGCGATGTCGACGCTGCCGTCGTCGCCGGTGGCCAGTGACCTGGCGGCGAATGCGGCCGGTGTCCAAACCGCCTGGGAGACGCCCGAGGTCCTCGCCGAGTTCGAGGACAAGGACCTCGTTCCCCTCATCCCGATGCTCGCCGCCGGCGGATACTCGACGATGTGCTCCGAACCGATGACCTCGGCCGATGATTGGAAGGGCCAGCAGATCCGCGTCGGTTCGTCCGCCGCCGGCAAACAGGTGACCGACCTGGGCGCGACCCCGGTGTCTTTGTCGTTCCCCGAAACCTATGAGGCGCTGCAGCGGGGCACCGTCGACTGCGATCTCGGGCAGCTGGCCCCGAACGTCGAGGCCGGCACCTTCGAGGTCGCACCGAACATCGGTGTCGCCTCCGATGCGGGCATCGCTCGCTCGGCCGGAGCGATCGTGGCGGGCAGGAAGTACTCCGAGCTGCCGGTGGCCTACCAGCAGGTGGTCTTCGACGCGATGTCGACGACGTTCTCCACCATGATGGAAGTCGTCATCGGAGCCAAGGCTCAGGCGGTTGAACAGGCGAAGGACAACGACGGGTCCGTCGAACCCTTCGATGATGATGTGCAGAAGCAGATCGCGACGTATGCGAAGACGCTGTCGGACAAGACCGCCCAGAAGGCCGACGTCGCCGATGTCCCCTCGACGCTGAGCAGTGCGGGGGAGGAGTGGCAGAAGACCGTGACCGACCTCGGCTTCGACGACAAGGGCGACTTCGCCTCGCTCGATGAGTGGTACCCGGAGGACGCTTCCTACGACGACCTCGGCGATGCACTGTTCGACACGGTCATGGCCGAGCATCGGCCGGAGTGATCGGGCTGAGGCTGCGGTGGCACGCACCGTCGGTCACTCCCACTCGTTCCATATTCGACATCAAGGAGAACCATCCATGTCCATCGATCTGACTCAGTTCGAATCGTTGAGTTTCGACTGCTACGGCACGCTCATCGATTGGGAAGCGGGAATCGCGGCCGTCATCGGCCCCTGGGCTCGCCGACACAACCCTGAGATGACCGACGAAGAGGCCTTAGTCGCGTACTCCGAGAACGAGGCAGCCGTCCTGCGCGAAGCCCCCGGGACTCTCTACCCCGATGCCCTGCGCGAGGCCTTCCGTCGCACCGGAGATGCCTTGGGCTATCCCGTCACCGATGACGAAGCGGACGCGTTGGGCACCTCAGTCCCCGATTGGCCGGCGTTCCCGGATTCTCAGGACGCACTGACCCGGCTGAAGAAGCACTATCAGCTCATCATCCTCTCCAACGTCAACCGCGAGGGCTTTGCCGCCAGCAATCGCCGACTCGGTGTCGAGTTCGATGAGATCATCACCGCCGAAGACGTCGGCTCCTACAAGCCGAACCCCGCGAATTTCGATGCCCTTGCCACTCGGGTCGAAGAGATCGGGCAGACTGGCAGACTTCTCCATGTTGCCCAGTCGCTCTTCCACGACCATGCGCCGCGTAAGGCTATCGGCGTGCCGGGGGTCTGGATCAATCGTCGTCACGATCGTCCGGGCTGGGGTGCGACCCCGGACCCTCGAAGCGACGTTGCAGTCGATGCTGAGTATCCGTCGATGGCCGCTTTCGCCGATGCCGTGGATGAAGCGTTCTCTGCATGAGTCACGACTCATTCTCAGCCACCCCTGATCTATTAGGCTGGTGAGGGCACCGAGCCGCGGTTCACCGCGCCGAGGTCCGGGGCACCTCGGCGAACGCTGCAGCACCTCGGCGGGGGGAGACAGACGACGGAAGGATGACGGGTGACGATCCTCTACTCCATCGGGCTGGGTGTCCTCAGCGCGCTCATCGTCGGATTCCTCGTCCGGCGGATGATGTTCACCGGCACCGGAGCCGCCCGCAACACGATCGTCTCCCTCATCATGGGCCTGTCGATCTGGCCCATCACCCTCCAGGCTTACAAGATGCTCGGTATCTCCGCCGGCGGATACTATCCGACCCTGGATATGAGCTTCCCGGCGATCATGGTCTTCCTGCTGCTCTTCGCCTGGTTCATTGTCATCCAGATGTTCGTCCTGCTCGCGATCGAACTCATCATGCCCTCGGGCACGCTGAGTTCGATCATCCGCAACGCTCCGAAGATCCCGACCTGGTACCGGCGTCTCAACCGGCTCGCGCAGATCCAGAAGATCCTCATCAAGTTCGGCCTCTCCCGCTACCTCAAACCGCGGATTCCGACCTTGCGGGTGTCCTTGCGTGAGATCGCCTCGACCACTCGTGACGCCTTGGCCGCGTCCGGTGTCACCTTCATCAAACTCGGCCAGTTCATCGCCACCCGCGGAGACATGATCCCGCACGAGTTCGTCGAGGAGTTCTCCACCCTGCAGGCCGGGGTGAAGCCCGTGGCCTTCTCCGAGGTCAAGGACCAGCTCGAGGCCGAATGGGGCAGGCCCGTCGCCGAGGTGTTCGCCGAGTTCGACGAGATGCCCTTCGCCGGCGCCTCGGTCGCTCAGGTCCACCGGGCGGTGACCTGGGATGGCCGTGCGGTGGCGGTGAAGGTGCAGCGACCGAAGATCCGCAAACAGGTCCGCGCCGACTGCGATATCGTCCTCACGCTGGCCGAACGCCTGGAGCGGACGACGGAGTGGGCGCAGAAGATCGGCATCGGCAAGCTCGCCCACAGCTTCGTCGACTCCCTGCAGGGCGAACTCGACTACCGCGGGGAACTCAGGCATATCGAAGCGCTCAGGCTCGCCGATGAGGCCGGACGGTCGTCAACGCATACGGACTCGGTCGTCCACATTCCGCACGTGCACAGGGAGCTGTCCGGCGAGTACGTCCTCGTCATGGACCTCGTCGAGGGCACTCCGCTGTCCCACGCCCCCGAGGTCGTCGACAGTCTGTCTGAGATCGCACGCCGGGAGATCGCTGAGGACCTGTTCCTCATGGTCGTGCGTCAGGTGCTCGGCAAGGGCATCTTCCACGCCGACCTTCATCCGGGCAATATCGTCATCTCGCAATCGGGTCGAGCCGGACTGGTCGACTTCGGGGCCGTCGGCCGCATCGACAAACGCGACCGGCGTGCCATCGCGCTTCTGCTCATGGCCTTCGATTCCCAGAACTCACAGGCGGCGACGGCCGCGATCCTGGAGCTGTTGGGAACGCCGAGTGATGTGAACCTGCGGGAGCTGCAGCGGGAGATCGGGCAGATCATGCTCAAGTACGGTGACGGTCTGCCGGGGTCGACCTCGGCGGCACTGTTCGGTGAGCTCATCGACTTCGTCGTCGACTTCGGGTTCCCGATGCCGGTATCGGTGGCCACGGCCTTCCGCGCGATCAGCACCCTCGAGGGGTCGATCACCCGGCTCGTTCCCGAACTCAACCTCTTGGCACTGGTGACCCATCACGGCAGAACGCTGCTGCGCGAAGTCGGGGGACTGGGCGTCGACCGGCAGGAACTGACACTCTACGCGGCCGCGACCGCACCGCAGATGGCCGAGCTGCCCGGACAGCTCTCACGCATCGCCGGCCACCTGCAGGATGGAACCCTCGACGTCGGCACGAGCGGTCTGAACATCTCGATGATCAAGAACCTGCTCAAGTCCACCGTCGAGCAGTTCATCCAGGTGATCGTGTCGACGGCGCTGATCCTCGGGGGAGTGATCCTCATGGCCGCGGACTTCGGCCCGGCGCTGGCCCCCGAGCTCAAGCTCTTCACCTACTTCGGCGCCTGGGTGCTGTTGGCCGGCTGTGTCATCGCCGCACTGGTGCTGGCACCGGCGCTGCGGCAACGGATGGTGTGGGACGGTCTGGGGTAGCTTCCCGGCAGGGATGGCAGGCGACGAGGTCTTTTCAAACTCAGCGTGCGCGGGTTAGCGTGCTGTCATGAGCAAGTCGGTCAGCGTCGTCCCCAGGGTCCGAGGAGACATCGGGCCGGGCCGCACTGCGTTTATGCTCGGCGCCGATGGTGCACAGTCGTTGTTGGCGCATTGCCCAGCTGTTCGCGGCGGTGACTGCTGATGCCGTCGACGTCCGAGGTTGCCGATCAGGCGGATCTGTTCGAGTCCGTACTGGAGTCTCTCGGCTGCCAGGTGAGCACACCGGCGCCCATCGTGCTCATCGATGTGGTCGCCGACAATATCGCGCGGATGCAGGCCTTTGCCGATGAGCACGGAAAACAGTTGCGCCCACATGTGAAGACGCACAAGAGCGTGCGCATCGGTCGGATGCAGCTCGAGGCGGGAGCCGCCGGGCTGACGGCAGGCAATCTGAGTGAGGCTGAGATCTTCGCTGAAGCCGGGTGCTCGAACATTCTCATCGCCTACCCGCTGTGGGCCGTGGGCACGAAGGCTCCTCGTTTGCAGCAGCTGGTGCAGAAGACGCAGTTGAGTGTGGGAGCCGAGAGCTATGCCGGCATCGACCGTCTCGCCGAGGCGGTCGGTGAGTTCGGGAGTTCTCTGGGCATCGTCGTCGAGGTCGACTGCGGTGCGCGCCGATCCGGTGCGACTGCCGCAGAAGCCGGTGCGCTCGCCGCCCATGCCCGAGACCGGGGGCTCAAGCCACTGGGGGTCTTCACCTATCCGGGGCACGGAGGTTCGGCCGATACGGCCGAAGGAGCCGCGGCCGATCAGGCAGAGGCGCTCGCCCGTGCCGTGTCCTCACTGGACGAGCACGGGATCGAACCGCAGGTGGTCAGCGCCGGGTCGACTCCGACCGCGCAGTTCAGCACCGATTCGGTGATCACCGAGATTCGGCCGGGCGAGTACGTCTTCAACGACTTCGACAACCTCCTCATCGGCGACTGCGAGGCTTCCGATATCGGTCTGTTCGTCGCAAGCACCGTCGTCAGCGACCAAGGGCACGAACACGTCATCGTCGACGCGGGAACGAAAGCGCTCTCCCGCGAAGGAGACGACAAGCGCGGCTACGGCCGGGTGCCGAGCTACGATGGTCGACTCTCGGCCCTGAACGAGTACCACGGATTTCTCCGGCTGCCCGATGACGGTGCCCGACCGGCGGTGGGCCAGAGCGTGGCCATCGTCCCCCATCACGTCTGCCCGGTCGTCAACAGCTTCGACGAGCTGATCATTGCGAACTCCGACGGTGAGCTCATCGACCGCTGGCGCGTGGACGCGCAGGGCCAGCTGAACTGACGACCTCGGCGAGCTACGCCGGAGCGAGACGAACAGGCGCGAATGTAACGTCGGCGTGACGAGGCTGAATAAGGGCAACGTGCAGCCTCGGAGAGATTCAGGAGAGTTCGTCGACGAGTGTGACGCCGAGTGAGTCCGCGAGCCGATCGACAAGCAACCACCCAGAACCTTCGAGCAGCGCGCCGAACGATGATCTATCGGGCACGAGCTGCCAGTCACCGCGCTCAGTGGGCACGCGATCAGCGAAGACGATGAGCACTTTCGCTGCCGGTTGTTGATTGATCTCGGCTTGTCGTGAGTGCCATACGATTCCGGCGACGTCCTGCATCGAAGAATGGATGTGCTTCGCCACTCGCCGGGCGCACGGGTAATGTTCTCGCGGACTGGAGGCGACGGCGCTGCGTTCGATGCCCAATGTTCTCAGTGAAGCGTCCCGAAGGTCCGCTATCAGAAGATCGGTCGGAAGTCTGACTCTGGCATGAGCTTTTCCGAAGAGAGTGGAGACGTTCACTTCCCGGGGTGTCTTGATCGGGACGTCATGGAAGCTGGTTTCAAGCAGAGTGGCTTCAAGACTCTCGGCGAGATATATGCTGGGGACACGCTCTCCGCTCGACTCGTCGTCGAACGGGGAGAATCGCGAGTTGCACTGACCCGGATTGCGTGTGGCATACCCGTCCACGGCGTTGAACACTCGGAACCACTCGCTGTCGGCCTTCAGCGAAGTCGCTGGCACTTTGCCGTCTCCGGCGGCCTCGGTGAGCTCTCTGACCGCGACTGGGCACCGTGCGGGATCAGGGCAGTCGAGTCGTTCCTTCGGCAGGATGACCGGGCTCATCCAATTCGAGCCTTCGCGTCCCTGAGATCTTCCGCATAGAGCTCCGCGGCCGTCAGCGCACGATCCGGATGCGTTTCCGCAACCACCGCTGGTATCTCATCACTGAGCAGACCTGTAGGAGCGGTCAACCAGGACCATAGTCCCCAAGCACCGATTTCGGCCTTCAGCAGCGGAGTGATGAGCGCGGCGACGTTCTTCTTCAGACCTCCCCGGTCAGTCAGCTGCACCTTGGGGATGAGCGTCTTGCCCTCCACTTCGATGGTGAACATGGTGAGCCTGTCACGGTGGCGTGCCACCCAGGCGCGCGTCGTGCTCTGCGAACGTCCGCGCAGGACAGCCAGAGATTCGTAAGTCTCTGCCCCCTCTTCTTCCAGCAGGCGAGCACGGAACGACACATTGCGCTGTGCCTGTCTTTGAGTCTCTTCGGAAATGAGCGGCCCAGTCTTCGATAGATAGGAGTGGGCCAAGCGGCGAGTCAGAGATGAGCGTTCGTGGAGCTGTTCCTTGATGATGGCCCGGTAAAGCTCGAGGGCGTTCTCGACGTCCATGGGGCTCAGGCCCTCAGCGCTGGCCTGCGACGATTCGCGTCCCTCGGCGTGTGCTTGGTGGCGCTGCGAGAACCCATACGCGTTTGCGGTCACAGTATGCCTCCAAACTGTCCTCCAGTTGTAGCAACCGGTGAAGGCCGATTGAATCGTAGCGGATTGCTGCATTCTCTGTGCGGAGGACGGCTGCTCGTGGACGGGCATCGGGGCCGCAGCAATCTGACGGAACCGAGGCAGCGTTTGAGTGGAAGGGATGTCCGAGTTCCTTCGTGCACATGACCTCCGCCGAGGGGCGATCGAGTTCGTCCCTGACTTCGAGATGAAGATGACGACCGGAGGAATGCGCTCAGTGGGCGGCGAGTCGAGGTATGACGTCACTGATTGTCACGCCTGGCCTCTGCGCTCGCCTCCTCAAGCAGCTTCTTCCGGCGTTTGAGGCTGGCTCGACTGACCGAGAACGCAATGAGTGCGAGCACGCTGATCTTCGCTGTCGTCCACACCCAGTCCGGGATATCGAAGGGGAGATCGATGCTGGGCAACCAGCCGAAGAGGATATCGAACAGCCAGCCGAGGAAGCGGCCGATGGCAGACAGCAGGGACCCGAGTGGTTCGAGCATACGCGCCAGCCAGTTCATGACCGGTTCGAGAAGCGGCGTGAGATGTCGAGACAGCCAGGCCTTGACCGGTTCGGCGAGGAAGGACAGGAGCGCTCCGAGCCCCAGGAGCGGGATGACCAGACGCATGATCGTAATCAGTCCTGCTATGAGAGCGAATCCAGTCGGGTGTGCAGTGCGCTTGAGATCGCGTGCTTCTGATCGGCTTCCTGCCTCCGGCAGCAGCGGGACGATGTCGCCACCCGCATGGATTTCTGCCTCACCGGCGTCGCCGAGCGCCGAGGTGGTCACATGGATCTGCTCGCGATCGACCAGCTTTCCCTCGACCGTCGGTCTTCGGGCGACGATGCGAACGGTGAACCAGCCACGGACGCGGGCTTCGACGACGTTTGCATCCTTATTGGTGCTGTCGGCCTCGGGAAGATGATCGACGCCATCGATGCTCAGGGCAAGAACCTTCGTCCGCCACGGGGAGTGGCGAACTGTGACGGAATAATCGTGACGACGCGCATGGCCGGAATAGGTCGTGATCGAGCGGAACCGTCGATGGGGTCGATTCATCGCTTCAGTGTACAAGCTCGGTTGTCACGAAACGTCATGATGAATGGTGGAGTTCTTTCAGCTCTTCGCGGCGGCTGGCAGGCGCCGAAGCGGGTGCACCACCATCTGCAAGACGGAGAACGTTCCGGATCTGACAGTCGACGATCCACGCATGTGCGCCTTCGTTAGGATGGCGACTATGACAGAAGAAGGGCAGGAACCGACGACCGCGAACACGACTCGCATCAAAGACACCGCTCTGATCTTCGAAGGCGGTGGTATGCGGGCTTCGCTGACGAGTGGAATGGTCGTCACGCTGCTCGACGCCGGGCTCGATTTCGATTGGGTCGCCGGCATCAGCGCCGGGGCGTCGAATGCCGTGAACTATCTGTCCGACGATGCCCGTCGTGCCCGCAGGTCCTTCGTCGAGTTCGCCGCCGACGAGCAGTTCGGCGGTCTGCGCTACTTCGCTCGCGGGCAGGGCATGTTCAATGCGGAGTACATCTATCAGAAGGCCGGTGGTCCGATTGAGGCCCTGCCGTTCGACTGGGAGACGTTCGACTCGAGTACGAACCAACTTCGGGTCATCGCCTTCGACGCCGAATCCGGTGACGAAGTCGTGTGGTCGCGCAAGGACACCCCGCGCATCGACGACCTCATGATCCGCGTCCGGGCTTCGTCGACGATGCCCGGGCTCATGCCGCCGGTGCACCTCAACGGGCACGTCTATGTCGATGGGGCTATGGGAGAGGACGGAGGAATTGCGCTGAGCCAGGCCCAGCGCGAAGGGTTCGAGAAATTCGTCATCGTGCTCACTCAGGAACGGTCCTACCGCAAGGCACCTCAGCGATTCTCTGCGATCTACCGCGGCATCTTCCGCCGGTACCCGGCACTGGCCGACGCACTGCTGACCCGGTGGAAGCGATACAACGAGACACGCGAGCGCATCTTCGCCCTCGAGGCCGAAGGCAAAGCGCACGTGTTCGTTCCCGAACGCATGCCGGTCGACAACAGCACCCGCGATCTCTCGCGCCTGGCAGCCGCCCACCGGATGGGGCTGTCCCAGGCGCGGCGGGAATTGCCGGCGATTCGGGAGTTCGTGGGGGAGGCGGCGGAACGATTGCGGTGAGCTGCTGGAGCAGTGTGCAGTCTGTGCTGTTCCAGCAGCCGGGTGATCACGAGATCGATCGCCGAGATCGCATCCTCCCAGTTCGACCGTGATGACAGGCCGTCGTACAGGCGGATCGAGATCCATTCGGGATCGGCCTCAATCCATCGCGCCTGTTCGATGGCGAAGAGTTCGTCGATGAAATCGGCGCTGAACAGTTCCCTCACCCGAGTGCTGCTGCCCCTCTCGCAGAAGACGGCCTTCCGGGGAGGATCATGGTCGTCGAAGGCGACGGTGTGCCAATCGTAGGGGTCGGTGCTCGAGTACTTGATCGATGCAGCGTGAGTTCTGAGTTCGTCGTGCCGCTTGCAGCACAGCCGGGGCAATTGCCCTCCATGACGGACGGCGATGTATCGCCGTGTCGTCGACAGCTGGTACTCGCTTCTTCGCAAGAACGTGAATTTACCGGCTCGCACATCCCGACCGGCCATCTGCCAGTCGAAGCGTTCGACATCGGTGGAGGGCAGTGGGAGAATTTCGGCGGGCATCGCAGCGATCGGCACGTCATCGTCCGAGTCCCCGAACCACGTCTTGATGCCATTCGTCCTGGCGAACTGGACGAGACGGACGCGGTCATCTCTCGAATCCGGGATCCCCCGGAAGTGGACGAGGGCACCGACGGCCACGAGCAGCGCGAAAATAGCCAACTCGATGCTGATCGATACGACCGAAGCGCCCCACCACCAGTGGCAGCCGAAGAGCGCTCCGACCCCGAGGAGGGTGATCACGATGGCGACATCGCACCCGATCTCGTCGGATTTCCACTCCGGTCCCAGATCTCCCGCCTCTCCGGCGGCATAGTACTGTTCGGTTTCCTCTCCGGTCGGTCTCCTCTCGAATGCCGAGAAGTCGAATTCACCTGCTTCCACAGAAAAACCCTAACAACGAGCCGACTACCTGAGCGGTCTGCCTTTCGGTAACAGCGCGGCCGAAGATCACAGGTGCAAGCAAGAAATATCTCAGCAAATGACTACAGCGAATGTAACCGCGTCAGGGCCTCCTGCTAGATTCACTGAGTATGAGCAACCACCCGAATTTCCGTGAATCACAGCCCTCGACCGAGCAGGGCGCGACGAAGAAAACGAAATCCAAGCCCGTCCTGCTCGGCGTTGCTGCGGTCGCGGTCGTGGCGCTCATCGCCGGCGGCTCCTTCGCCTACTTCTCCGGGTACAACCCCTTCGGTGATCCGGAACCCAACTACGCGCAGACTCCCAGCCAGTCCGATGTCATGGACTTCAGTGGATTGGGTCAGGACATGCACCTCAACGGTGCGCCGCTGACCGCCTCAGCCGAAGCGAGTGAGACCTCCTCTCATATCCTGCGGTTCATTGGCTCGACCACATCGATTCTCACCCGAGTGGGGGACGACGATACGCCTGCTTGGACGGTGTCGATCCCGCACCAGGATATCGATACCGGCGAGACCGAGCCGCTGGACGAGGCGCTCGACCCTGAGTCCTCCGAAGACACCTCCGACGAGGAGGAGAAGCTGGCGGGCACTCCCGCCGCGTGCCGAATCTCCGGCGGCGCTGTCCAGTGTGGAAACCGAACGGTCGCACTCAGCGACGGGTCGATGACGAAGGCAGAGAACACAGCCGAGGTCGACCCCGATCCCGCATCGTCGAGGGTCCCCCTCGACGTCGACGAAGAAGGGACAGTGACCGGGCCGAACGATCAGACCTATGACGGTCTGAACCTCGATCCCGAGGCCCATGCCTCAATGATCGCCGGTGCACAGGCGGGGGAGACCGGACCGTGGGTGGTCTCCGATGGTCAGACTCTTGCCGCCGTCGATTCCGACAGCGTCCTGTGGACGCAGGACCTCGATTCCTCCGCCGCCGAGGTGACCGGACTCGGCGACAAACGCGTCACCCCGTCGTGGACGGCCGTCGACGGTGTTCTCATCATCGGAACCTCGGACGCGGTGAGAGGCCTCGACCTCTCGACCGGTGACCAACTGTGGGCCGTGTCCGCGCCGACCGACGGGTTCGCGGTCTCCGGCAGTCAGCTGCGCATTCAGCATGAGGGTGCGGTGAGCTCGTTCGACTTCACGGACTCTGCGGACGACGAATCAGTGACGGCTGACAAGGGATTCGACGAGAGTATCTCGGCGCTGCCGGCACCGAAGCTTCCGTCGGAGGACGACATTCGGAACGCGAAGCTGGAGGTCCCTCCTGCCTGTGCGGAGTTCACCTCGGCCGAGGGAGCGAAACAGGATTTCACGGACGGCAAGGCCGCAGAAGGGGAGTACGGGGAATCGATTGCCATCAATGACGTGACAACGTCGTTGGCCGCGCCGAAGCCGATGGTCGCGATCGACTTCGTCTGTTATCCGGGTGGGAACTGGGTGACGGATTCGGTCGGTGTCTATGACCAGAAGCTCGACCTCATCACTTCGATCGAGCCGTGGAGTGCGGACTCGGACTTCCAGCAGCTTGCCGACTTCAACCGCAGCATCGTCTCCGCGGTCGATATGACCGGGCCCTATATGACAGCGATGATGAGCAATATCGCCGTCTACGGTGACGAGGACTACAACGCGGCAGAGCGCACGGCGGAGGCGGAGCTCCGCTTGGCATGGTCGAAGGGAGGATACGAACCTCAGGATGTGCTGTTCAACGCCGACGGAGCCGCCGTCCGGGTCCCGGAGGTCGAGGAGGTTCAGAAGTTCGTCGATGCGGCTGCGAAAGGCGACGATGACACCGCCGGTGCGATGGCCACTGATGAGGTGATGCGAGACCTGGATACGGTCATCGGGGATGCATCTGCGAACCCGCCGCTGACCTACCGCAATCTGGTTCTCCAGGACGGGACCGAAGTCGATACCTGCGAACTCATCGGAGTCGTGGATGAGGAATACGGGGACTACACCATGAGCAATGGTGTTGAACTGATGGAAGGTATCGGCGGCTTCGGCTCCGGTTCCATCGAGGCCGGCGATGTCATCTGTGGACTGAAGGGACCAGACGAAACGATCGACCCGGATGATGACGGCAGCTGGTACGCAGCGCACCTGTTGCTGAAGGGCAATGAGGCGGGCGCGGTGAAGGTGTATTCGGTGTCTTCTTACACGGGGTGATGGCAGACAGACCACCGAGGCCATTAATCCTGCTGGTATCCCAGCTTCACTGAGATCTCCTTCGCGGCGGCCTTCATCACCGGGACAAGCGCATGCATCCGATCTTTCGGCATATAGGGACGTGTGGCTGACAGCGAGACTCCTGCGACGATACTCCCGCTGCCGTCGCGGATCGGGGCGGCCACACACCGGATCCCAGGTTCATTCTCCTCAAGGTCGAATGTGGCACCGTCACGTGTGTAATCGCGCATTCGTTTGACGAACGCTTCCACCGCAGGAGAACCAGAACCGGGGTTCTCAGTTGTGAAGACTCGTTCCCAACGGTCCTCTTGCCCTAACAGCAGTGCCTTTCCCACCCCCGTGCGAGTCATCGGCATGCGATGTCCGATGCGTGAGCGCATTTCGGCACCGCGCGTCCCAGGGATCTTGTGGAGGTAGAGCACCGACTCAGCGTCCTCGACTGAAAGATGAATGGTGTCCTGGGTTCGCGCGGCAAGAGCGTCGAGGCTTTCACGAGCGACGACTGGAAGCGGATCCTGATTGAGCGCGGTGAACCCGTACTCGATGAGAGTCGGGCCCAAGCGGAACTCGCCCGGTGACCCGTGCCGTAGGTATCCCATATGCACGAGAAGCTGGATCATTCGATGCGCACTTGAGCGACCGATGCCGGTCGACTCGACGACGGCTTTGAGAGTCGTCGATCCACGAGCGATGGCACTGATGATCTGTAGGCCCTTCGCCAGTGTCTGTGTGCCCTGCGGGATGGTTTCCTGTGCGCCGGGTCGAGTGTCTTCTGTCATCACACCAGTATGTCACGGATCCCACATATAGGGACCGCGATGGCGCATGGTGGAACACGTCCTCATAGTGGCACTTATGATCGAACTGGCAACACCCGAGGCACCGCAGCTGATCGGCCTCGACTGGGGGACGAGCTCGTTGCGTGCTTTCCTCATCGGCCATGAGGGAACGATCCTCGGGGAGCGAAACGGCTCGGACGGGATCATGGCTGTGGACCCCGAGACGAAAGACCACCGGGGCGACTTCTCCCGGATCGCTCAGGTGGCCATCGGAACCTGGCTTACCGCACATGGCCCCTTGCCGATCTTGGCCTGCGGAATGATCGGTTCGGCCCAGGGCATCGCCGAGGCGGGATACATCGATCTGCCAGCAGATCTCAGTGCTGTGGGGCAGCAGCTGACAGCAATCGGATTGGACATCGGCGAGCTGCATATCGTTCCCGGATTGCAGAAGACGGCGACTGAGACGACCGCCCCGGACGTCATCCGCGGCGAGGAGACCCAGCTGCTCGGGCTGCTCGATCCCGAACGGACCGACCCCACCACCGTGATTCTTCCCGGTACCCATACGAAATGGGTCGGCTGCCAGGGACAGCGCGTCACCGATTTCTCCACCTCGATGAGCGGCGAACTATTCGGTCTTTTGAGCACGTCCTCAATTCTCAGTCGCCTGGCCGAACCCACCGACGACTTCCACCCGGACGCCTTCGACTGGGGCCTGAGCGTCGGAGCCGATGACCCCGCAGCGGTCACCTCCTCGATCTTCTCCGCCCGGACCTGGGCGCTCGAAGGTCGCCTGCACCCCGAGGAGATCAACGATTACCTTTCGGGGTTGCTTATCGGCGCCGAGGTGACCAGTCACCTCTCCACTACCGCAGATTCGTCAGCCACCGTCATCGTCTGCGGAACCGCAGACCTGACAATGCGGTACACACATGCACTCCACCGCCAGGGGCGGAAGACTGTCGACGCAAATCCCCGCGCTGCTGCCACTGGACTCCTCCGCATCGCCAAACAATCCGGCCTCGTGCCGACCAAGGAGAACTCCCATGCCTGACACTGTCCCCACCGGCCTCATCGCCATCCTCCGCGGGGTTCACCCCGACGAAGTCCTCGACATCGCCGGAGGCATCGTCGCCGCCGGATTCTCAGCCATCGAGGTTCCACTCAACTCACCCGACCCCCTCGTCTCGATCGCCGCATTGGTCGATCAGTTCGGCGACGAAGTGGAGATCGGCGCTGGCACGGTACTCACAGCCGACCAGGTCCGCGAGTGCGAGCGCGCCGGTGCCCGCATCATCGTTGCCCCCGACACCGACACCGAAGTTATCCAGACCGCGCTCGGGATGGGCCTCACCCCCTACCCGGGAGCCGCGACGCCGACCGAGGCATTCACTGCCATCAAGGCAGGTGCCACCAAGGTCAAACTCTTCCCCTCCTCAGCGGTCGGAGTCAGCGGGATGAAGGCCTGGAGCGAAGTTCTTCCCGAAGGCACCGAACTCTTCCCCGTCGGGGGAGTGGGAGCCGACAACGCCGCCGAATGGCGAAACGCCGGAGCCGCGGGCCTGGGCCTGGGTTCCTCTCTCTATCGCCGAGGCGACCGCCCCGATGAGGTACGCGTGCGGGCTGAGGCGATCGCCTCGGCGTGGGCGCAAAACCACTGAACCGACCACCGACACATCAACGACAACAACCGAACGAAAGGCCAGACCAATGAAGATCACGTCGATGACGACGTACACAGTGCTGCCTCGGTGGCTGTTCCTCAAGATCGAGACCGATGAGGGGATCGTGGGATGGGGTGAGCCCATCCTCGAAGGCAAGGCAGCGACCGTGGCTGCCGCCGTCGATGAGCTCTCCGACCTGCTCATCGGCAAGGATCCTGCGAACATCGAGGACCTGTGGACGATCATGTACCGCGGTGGCTTCTACCGCGGTGGCCCCATTCTCATGAGTGCGATCTCGGGCATCGATCAGGCACTGTGGGACATCAAGGGCAAGGCGCTCGGCCAGCCGGTGTATCAGTTGCTCGGTGGGAAGGTTCGGGATCGTATCCGCACGTATTCGTGGATCGGCGGAGACCGCCCCGGCGATACTGCGGCTGCCGCGCTGGAGACGAAGAACCGCGGATTCACTGCCGTGAAGATGAACGCGACCGAGGAGCTGCAGTTCATCGATTCCTACACCAAGGTCGACCAGGTCATTGAGAACGTCCAGACGATTCGGGAGGCAACGGGAGAGGACTTCGGCATCGGCGTCGACTTCCACGGGCGAGTGCACAAACCGATGGCCAAGGTCCTCATCAAGGAGCTCGAACCCTACCGGCTGCTCTTCATCGAAGAGCCGGTCCTGTCCGAACACTTCGGTTCACTGCGCGACGTTATGGCCAATACCCCGACGCCGATCGCGCTGGGGGAGCGGCTCTTCTCCCGGTGGGACTTCCGGGAAGTGATCGCCTCCGGCGCGGTCGACATCATCCAACCGGATGTCTCCCACGCCGGCGGAATCACCGAGACGCGGAAAATCGCGATGATGGCCGAAGCCTATGACGTGGCACTCGCGCTGCACTGCCCCTTGGGCCCGATCGCTCTCGCCTCCTGCCTGCAGGTTGACGCCGGCAGCTACAACGCCTTCATCCAGGAACAGAGCCTGGGCATCCACTACAACACGAGCAACGACCTGCTCGACTACGTCACCGATGCGACCGTGTTCAACTACGACGATGGCATGATCGACATCCCGTCCGGGCCCGGGCTCGGCATCGAGGTCAATGAAGACTATGTCATCGAACGAGCGGCGGAAGGGCACAGGTGGCGCAACCCCATCTGGCGTCATGCCGACGGCTCCTTCGCGGAGTGGTAAGGAGAGACCGATGACGAAACTCGACACTGCAGTCACCACTCGCCCCACACGGATCCGCTACATCATCGCGGTTCTGCTCTTCATCACCGTCGTCATCAACTATATGGACCGGGCCAACCTGTCCATCGCGATGCCGGCACTCTCCCAGGAGTTCGATCTCACAACAGGACAACAAGGAATGCTGCTCTCGGCATTCGGTTGGACCTACGCTGCGATGCAGCTGCCCGGCGGGTGGCTCGTCGACCGAGTCCGACCGCGCGTTCTCTACTCCTCCTGCCTCGTGCTGTGGTCGCTCGCCACTCTATTCATGGGAATGTCCGGCGGATTCGTAGCACTCATTGTCCTGCGGCTGATGGTCGGTGGATTCGAAGCGCCCGCGTACCCAATCAACAACAAGGTCGCGACCGCATGGTTCCCCGAACGTGAACGCGGACGGGTCATCGCCTTCTACACGTCGGGTCAGTTCATCGGTTTGGCGTTGCTTACTCCGGTGCTGTCGTGGCTACAGGCTGTGCTCACCTGGCACTGGGTATTCATCCTCACCGGTGTCGTCGGAATCATCTGGGCCGCGATCTGGTGGTTCGTCTACCGCGAGCCGCGCGACAAGTCGGGAGTCAACCAGGCTGAGATCGACCTCATTGACTCAGGTGGAGGGCTCGTTGACGTCGAGAGCGGAGTGAAAAGGGAGGCCAAGCCGAAACTCAAATGGTCCGACGTCAAGGTCGTACTGACTAGGCGGAAGCTCTGGGGCATCTACCTCGGCCAGTTCTGCCTGACCTCGACGCTGTGGTTCTTCCTCACCTGGTTCCCGACGTACCTCGTCGATTATCGAGGCATGGACTACATCGAGTCAGGCTTCATGGCCTCACTGCCGTTCATTGCTGCCCTTGTGGGAGTTCTGCTCTCCGGGTGGGTCTCGGACTTTATGGTCAAGAGGGGCCTATCGCTGGGCATGGCACGGAAGCTGCCGATCATCATCGGCCTGGCGATGACAGTGTTCATGCTCGGCGCCAACTACACGGACTCGTCGGCTCTGGTCATCGTGTTCATGTCGATCGCCTTCTTCGGAAACGGCTTCGCCTCGATCACTTGGTCACTGGTATCTGCACTGGCACCTGAGCGACTGCTGGGACTGACGGGCGGTATGTTCAACTTCATCGGCAACCTGTCGTCGATCGCGACCCCGATCGTCATCGGTTTCCTCGTCAGCGACATCGACTTCGCCCCGGCCTTCGTCTACATGGCCGCGATTACGATCGTGGGCGTGCTGTCATACGTGTTCCTCGTCGGCAAGGTTGAGCGCGTCGAGGAATAGGCACTACCCCAGGCTCTGGGCGATTCGACGGTTGCGGGATTCAATGAATTCATTGTTCGCCTGCAGATAGCCGATGAGGTCGCCCGGAGTCTTCGGGACAGCTGGGGTGGAGAAGTCATCGAAATGATGAAGAAACCTGATCTGCGAAGTCTGGTGGTCCCAGAGGTCATCGAGAAGGAAGAACTCGACGTATTCCGGAAAGCTCGAGAACAATCCGAAGAAGGCGGAGTATCTCTTCAGAGTGGCAGCTAGGGCGTGTCTGATAAATTTCCCGGTGGGATTCTGAAACCCTGGAATCGTGTCTCGATTCCAACTACTCACTGATGACCAATGGGCTCTCATCGCCGACTACCTCCCGGCACCGACAAGCCGACGAGGCCGCCCGTTCTCCGATCCCAGACAGATGGTCGAGGGCATCATCTACCGCTACCGCACCGGTATCGCTTGGCGCGATCTGCCCGAGACCTTCGGCAAATGGCAGACCGTGTGGACCTGGCACCGCCGCCTCGCCGCCGACGGCACCTGGGATGCCATCCACCAGGCTCTGACTGTCCACGCGGCAAAGAATGACAAGGTCGACTTCACCGTCTCAGTCGACTCCACGATCGCTCGCGCACATCAACACGCGACGAACATCAGCCGCGTAAAAAAGGGACTCGTCGAATTACAAGGATCTACTGACAGAGTCGCCTGACCACGCTTTCGGCCGCTCGCGCGGAGGCTTGTCGACAAAGACTCATCAGCTCGTCGATGGCCACGGGCTGCCGCTGGTGTCGATCTGCACCGCTGGTCAGGACGGCGACAGCCCGATGCTCGCCCCTCTGTTGGACAACCTTCAGGTCGGTCGACGCACCCGCCCGGACGCCGTCCTTGGCGATAAGGCCTACTCATCGAGAGCGAACCGGTCACTGCTGCGGTCGCGGAAGATCGAGGCAGTCATCTCCGAACCGTCCGATCAGCAAGGCCATCGTCTCCGGCGAGGATCAAAGGGTGGCCGTCCACCGAAGTTCGACGCGATCAAGTACAAGGGTCGCAATGTCATCGAGCGCGGTTATGCCCGTTTGAAGCAGTGGCGAGGACTGGCCACTCGCTATGACAAACTCGCCGTCGTCTATCGAGCAGCTGTCGTGCTCAACGGTGTCATCGCTTGGTTACAGCATTTATCAGACACGCCCTAGGGCGATGCCGAACACAGTCCACGTGAGGACAGACCAAATGCTCACGGAGTTTAAGCCTTTCAAAGCGACGGATTGCGCCCCTCACATGGTTCTGGGCCGGTTGGGCTTTCTCACTTCCGTGGGGGTGATATCAGTATAGGACGATGCCACTGACATAACTGACTTACCCCATCTGAAGTGTATTCTCAGCGTCGAGCATTGATCCGAACAATGAACTACTCACGACATATCGGGCGCTGGTGACTGCCTTCCGTGCTCGCTCTCGGCAGGAAGAGCACTGGCCGCTACTCTGCCGATGACCAGGTGAAATGTAGTGAACGACGACGTGGAGTCAGTACTCTGCGCCGCGCGCGGAGACGTTGCAGAACCTCGTCGTGGCTTTCACCGCGCAAACTGACAGATTCGAGATAGCATGACGAGAGTAGTGGTCATCTTCCCGCGAGGTACGAGTAATGGTGTCTTCCCACCCTGTGGCTTCCCCTGCCGCTGTAGACGGCAGAAATCCTGCGAATCAGAAGCGAAGCAGCGGGTATTCTTCAGCTCTCGCCCCAGGATCCGTCGTCGAGGTCCGCGACGAAGAGTGGCTCGTCACAGGTGTGCAGACCGTCTACGAACGGTCAACGCATCAAGAATTGATCCCAAGCAGACCAGTGCAACGCATCGAGGTGCAGGGGCTGTCGGAACTCGTTCGGGACACAAGCGCTGTCTTCTTCGATTCCATCGATACGGTCACTCCGATCGACCCCAGACAGGCTCCGCTCATCAACGATCCGAGCTCCGGTTATCGAGACGCGAAGCTCTGGCTGGAAGCCACACTGATGAAGACAGCGACGGCTGTCGAAGATACGAACCTCACCGTGGCCGATGGGATGCTCATTGATGCCAAGGAGTACCAGCAGGCCCCGGTGCGAAAGATCCTCGATCCGCAGAATCTTCGCCCGCGCATCCTCCTCGCCGATGCAGTCGGGCTCGGCAAAACGATCGAGATCGGACTCATCCTCGCCGAGCTCATCAAGCGGGGACGCGGTGACCGCATCCTTGTCGTCACACCCAAGCATGTGCTTGAACAGATGCAGCACGAGATGTGGACGAAATTCGCCATTCCCTTCGTCCGTCTCGACTCCCAAGGCATCCAGCGGATCCGGCAGAAGCTGCCGGCCACACGCAACCCGTTCACATATTTCAAACGAGCCATCATCTCTATCGACACGCTCAAATCCGACCGATACCTCGCGCACCTGCGGCGCCACAAATGGGATGCTGTCGTCATCGACGAATCCCACAACGTCACGAACACGAGCTCACTCAACCACCGCCTGGCTGACACGTTGGCGAAGAAAACCGACGCCCTGATCCTGGCCAGCGCCACTCCGCACAACGGCAAGAAGGAGTCGTTCGCCGAACTCATTCGGCTTCTCGAGCCCACCGCTGTCAAACCGGACGGCAACCTCGACGAGGAGGCCGTGAAGAAGCTCATCGTTCGTCGGCATCGCTACTCCGAAGACGTGAAGAAGGAAGTCGGAGCGGACTGGGCCGAACGCAAAGAGCCACAGGCTCGCATCGCCCAAGCCAGTCTCGAAGAGAATGCCGTCGCCGAGGAACTCGACCAGATCTGGCTTCACCCCAACGGATCGAGCCCCTATTTCGGCAAGACCAGTCTCTTCCCCTGGACATTGGCCAAAGCCTTTCTCTCCAGCCCTGCAGCCCTCATCGAAACCATTGACAACCGACTGCGCGTCCTCGAGACTCATGAGCCGACCGAAGCAGTCACTCGAGAGCGCAACTACCTTGGCCGCCTCCGTGACTACACTCAGGACAGTCTCGAAGCCGTCGAACGCAACCGCGCGCAGAAGCGTCCCCAGACCGGCAAATACGGCGCCCTGCTCGACTATCTGAAGGAAATCGGAATCGGACCGAAGAATGACACCCGGGTCGTCATCTTCGCCGAACGCGTCGCCACTCTCCACGCGCTGCAAACCGACCTGACACAAGACCTCAAACTCAAAGACGAACAAGTCGCGATCCTCCACGGAGGGCTGTCCGACGTCGAGCAACAAGATGTCGTCGAATCGTTCAAGAAGAATAGCTCACCCATCCGAGTTCTCGTCACCGGCGACCTGGCCTCCGAGGGAGTGAACCTGCACTCTCAGTGCCATGAGCTCGTCCACTTCGACATTCCCTGGTCCCTCATCCGCATCGAACAGCGCAACGGCCGCATCGACCGCTACGGGCAGACGCAGCGCCCGCAGATCACGACGCTGGTTCTGCAGCCTGACTCCGAACGCTTCTCCGGTGATATCCGTGTGCTCAAAAAGCTCATCGAGAAGGAGAACGAAGCGCACACCGCACTCGGCGATGCTGCCGCGCTCATGGGCAAGTACACCGCCGAGGCGGAAGAAGAAGCGATCAAGGCTGCCTTGGCCAAAGGCCAGGATCTCGACGATGTGGTCACCGGGGTCGAGGCCGCGACGCAGGGCGATGAGATCCTCGATCTGATCATGAATGGCCTCGCCGACGACACTGACGACGGTGCGTCGAACCCGAACAGTCGGGGCGCCGCGCTCTATCCAGGCGACACCACCTACCCAGGTGCGGAAACATACCCGACACGCCCCGCGACCGGTCTGACCCTTTATCCCACCCCGGTCGACTTCCTCCAGGACGGTCTGGCGATGGTCTTTCGCAACCATCCTGAACAGCGCCCCGCCGCCGATGGCAGCGGGGGAGTGAATTGGCAGTTCCACTCCCGCGAGGCGATTGCCGAACTCGAACCGCCCCGCGACATGTGGTCGCGTCTGGAGAGCCTGCCGCAGAGTTATCTCAAAGAACGCGGAGTGAAAGCGAACTTCAAGCTCGCGACGAACAAGACGGTCGGCCGCACACTGGTCGAAGCAGCTCGCAACTCGACAGACGCGAGGAACGCGTCACTTTGGCCCGAAGCCCATTACCTCGGGCCTCTGCACCCGGTCCTCGACTGGGTCGCCGACCGAGCCTTGTCGCGCATTCCCAAACGCGGGGGAATCTATCTCGTCCGCGCCGACGTGGAAGCTCCTACTGTCCTCGTCCACGCTGGGTTGACGAACCGCCGTGGACAGATGGTTTCGAGCATCTTCCGCTCAGTCACCTTCCCAAGCGGCAGCCCCGACTTCGGTCTGACCGGAGAATTCGCAAATGCCGCAGCCCTCATCGCTGACCTCGGGCTGCAGGCCACGACCAACAACCCGGGCCCCATCGACACGAGCGTCTATCAGCCGTTGATCCCCGCCGCGATCGATACCGTTGCTGAGAGCATCGAGGAGGTCATCGAATCCGGCAGGCGACGGATCGAAAGTCGCGTACATGAGTGGTTCGAACGCAATGAGAAATGGAAACAGGGAGCACTCGATCTCGTCCAGGCCACCAGGGTGAAGCAGCGGCTGAGAACCGTCAACGAGGAAGACGAACTCATCAGATCGATGCAACCGAACCGCAGCCTGTTGCGACCGCTGCTCGTCGCGGTCCCCATCAGCACACCGGTGACCGAAACCTTCGACGAGAACGCAGAGGAGAACTGACATGGACGAACTCACCGTCATCCAAGACTTCGTCAGCGACGACTACTTCTCCTCCGACGCCGCGAAGGAGTCCTACAAAGCCAAAGCTCTCGAGCTGCGCAAAGAATGGGAACAGGAGGCCGCCACCGCCGAGGCAGAAGGTCGAGACCTGGTCACGCCGCTGAACTCGTGGACCAACGCCCGGCAGCAGCTGCAGAAGCGCCTCGTCTCCCTGACCGAAGGTCTCGGTGAGAACGCAACACTGACTGCCGATGAGCGCGAGGCTGTGGCCGGATTCGACCAGCAGCTGCTCGACTTCCTCGGTTATTCGAACGGGTATGACATCACTGTCGGTCGAAACCCCGATGGAGAGGAATCGGCCTATCTCGAAGTCCGCGGCACTGCCACCGCAGAAGACTCTGTCCCGCTGCTGATCGTCCTCGCTGAGCCGGTCACAGACATCGCCGAACTCCTCGACAAGAACTCACCCACCCTGCTGCGATCGATCATCGAACCGGTTCCCGGCAGCACCGAGAAGATCGAGCGCACGGACTCGGTCGCCCGGTATCTCTCTGCACGCTTCGTTGACGACACCCCACCTCAGTTCGCTCTCGTCCTGGCCGGATCGTTCATGCTCCTCACCGCGGCCGAGCGCTGGCAGGAGGGCCGATACCTTGCCATCGATCTCGGCCTGCTGTTCGAACGCAATGACACCAAACGCGGGGGAGCAGTCGACCGGTTCTTTGCCTGCGCCAGCGCCAAGGCACTGGCCCCCAGCGCCGAGGGCACCACCTGGTTCACCACGGTCCTCGAGGACTCCGTCAAACACACAGAGAAAGTCTCAGAAGACCTCCGCGAAGCAGTCCGTGACTCAATCGAGCTCATCGCCAACGAGGTCGTCAAGCGTCGCCGTCGCGCAGGACTCGATCCGCTGCCGGCAGAGGAAGCTCAGCCTCTGGCCAAACAAGCACTGAGGTACCTCTACCGGATCCTCTTCCTTCTCTTCGCCGAGGCCTCTCCTGAGCTCGAAATCGTGCCGACCGGAGCCACCGACTACGAGTCGGGATACGGCATCGACCGTCTGCGGGACCTCGCGCTCGTCGATATCCCCACTCGTGGTGACGGGACGCACCTGTACCAGTCCTTGGCCGTCCTGTTCACCCAGATCCAGTCCGGACACAATGATCTCCGCCTCGCCGAGGCAGCCGAACCCGATCCCGAAGCGCCGATGAGCGAAGGGCTTGAGTTTCATCCCCTCGAAGCCGATCTGTTCTCCGCGAAGGCGACAGTCCATATCGACGAGGTGGGTCTGGGCAACGCCGCTCTGCAGCAGGTGCTGCAGAAACTGCTCTTGAGCAAAGAAACGGCGAAGAAGGACCGCGGGTTCATCTCCTACGCTGAACTCGGCATCAACCAGCTCGGCCGAGTCTACGAGGGTCTGATGTCCTACACGGGCTTCTTCGCCGAGACCGACCTCTATGAGGTCGCTCCGAAGGGAGACGCGAGCAAAGGTAGCTGGGTCGTACCGACCACACGAGCCGAGCACATCGACGCTGATGACTTCGTCCGTGAGGTCGATGAGGTGACAGGTGAGGAGAAGCCACGAGTCCACCGCCGAGGCAGCTTCGTCTTCCGGCTGTCCGGCCGTGATCGACAGCAGTCGGCTTCGTACTACACGCCTGAGGTGCTCACCCGTTTCACCGTTTCTCAGGCCCTGGCAGAACTCCTCACCGAAGACATGTCGGCCGACGCCATCCTTGACCTCACGGTGTGCGAGCCAGCCTTGGGGTCCGGAGCCTTCGCTCTCGAGGCGGTCAACCAGCTCGCTGCAGAGTATCTGCGGCGCAAACAGGAGGAAGTCGGCGAGCGGATCGACCCTGCTGTGTTCCAGCAGGAGTTGCAGAAGACCAAAGCGTACATCGCCTTGCACAATGTCTACGGCGTCGACCTCAACTCCACTGCCGTCGAACTCGCCGAGATCTCACTGTGGCTCGACACTATGGTGGCAGGGCTTTCCGCTCCGTGGTTCGGCCTGCGGCTCAGACGCGGCAACTCTCTTATCGGGGCTCGTCGGGCTGTCTACTCACGTACCACGGTCAAGGACAAAACCTGGTTGAAGTCGACACCGGAGAAGTCGACCGCCGAGGCGCGTGATCCGCAGAGTATCTATCAGTTCCTCCTGCCCGCCGAAGGCTGGGGAGCTGCCGCTGATGCCAAAGAAGGCAAGGCGCTCGCCCCCGATGCGGTGGCTAGACTTAAGAACTGGCGCAAGACGGTGCGGACGAAGCTCAGCGACACGAAGACTAACGGGCAGATCGGTCGACTCGTCGGACTCTCGAAGCAGGCAGACGCGCTCTGGGAGATCGCACTCAAACGCCTGTCCATTGCCGAGGCGGAGTCCCGGCGAACCATCGGCGTGTGGGGCCTCGATGAGACGGCTCCAGGGACGACGGTGACGCGGACTGAGATCGAAGCGAAACTAGCGGACCAAAATGGGGCGTATCAGCGTCTGCGGCGTGTCATGGATGCTTGGTGTGCACTGTGGTTCTGGCCGCTCACCGAAACTGAGATCGCACCGCCCAGCGTCGAAGAATGGATCGACGCCTGCGAGCAGTTGCTTGGCAGATCGACCGAAGAATCGAAGTCTCAGAAGGTTGCCCGTGAAGCAGGCCAGGCATCGATGTTCGACGTGGACAACTGGGCAGAACTCAACGAGTTCGAAGCCAACCAGCGGGCTCTCTCTCGCGCTGCGGCGCGCGTAGAGAACGTCCTCGATGCGCATCCATGGCTGCAGATCACTGAGAGGATCGCCGAACAACAGGGCTTCTTCCACTGGGATCTCGACTTCGCCACGGTATTTGCCAAAGGCGGATTTGACCTGCAGCTCGGAAACCCGCCATGGGTGCGGCCCCGCGGGGACGTCGAGGCGCTGCTTGCAGAGGGCGATCCTTGGTGGCAGTTGGCGCATAAGCCGTCAGAGGCCGCGAAGAAGGAGATGCGCGAAAAGACTCTTGCCCGAGAGGAAGTTTATGAGCTTGTTCTGGATGGATCGACTGATGTGGTTTGTACGGCTGCGTTCGTAGCCGACGAAGCAACCTATCCCTTCATTGCTGGGACACAGCCTGACCTCTATCGCTGCTTCATGGAGCTCACATGGACAAATGCGAGCAGCGACGGATCAATCGGGCTGATTCATCCAGAATCGCACTTTACCGATGACAAAGCGGACAATCTGCGCCGCAGCGCCTACCTTCACCTGAGGCGGCATTGGCAGTTTATTAATGAATTGTCACTGTTTGAGATCCATCATCTTGTGACATACGGAGTTCACGTGTATGGACGGACGAGAAGCACGGGAGCCAACTTTTTGATGGCGTCTTCGCTGTACCATCCAGAAACTGTTGAACGCTCACTGGTGCATAACGGGGATGGCGCAGAACCTGGGCTCAAGGATTTGGACGGGGGTTGGGACGTCCGCCCGCACACGAATCGAGTGCTGCGGATCAAAAATGACCAGCTGAAAGCATGGAATGACACTCTTGGAGAAGAACTCTCTTCTCCACTGAGTACAAAAATGGTCTATACGGTAAACCGTGCGTCAGCCAAGGTCCTTGAGAAGCTCAGCTCGCAGAAAAGGATCGGGTCGTTGGTCCCCTTATTCAGTAGGGGATGGGACGAGTCAATCGACCGGAAGAAGGGTCGTTTCGAACTTCAATGGGGCGAACCAGATACCTGGAACGACGTCATTCTGCAGGGGCCGAATTTTCACGTTGGAGTGCCGTTCTACAAGCAGCCGAATTCGACGATGAAGAACAACCTCGACTGGTCGGAAGTGGATCTCGAGCAGCTACCTGGCGATGCGGTGCCTGTGACGAGCTACAAGCCGATTCGCGATGGCCAGTATGACCAGCTCTACACCCATTGGGCCCTCTCTAATGGCGACCGAGTTCCTGCCCGCGACTACTATCGAGTGGGGTGGCGGTGCATGGCTGCTAACACCGGAGAACGAACACTAATTCCGGCGATCCTTTCTCCCGGGACAGCGCACGTGGATGGTGTTTTCAGCATGGGGGTACCTAGTTCCGAACAAGACGTCCTGCTTTTGGCTGCAGCGACTATATCAAGCTTGTTGGTTGACTTTTCGGTTAGGGTCGCCCCCAAGTCGACCATTCGTACTAACACCTTGTTACGACTTCCTATGGTTCCGTTGGGTCACCCATTGTCATCGTCTCTGGAATCTCGAGCGCTCATGTTGAACTCTCTGACCGACGCCTATGCAGAACTCTGGAATTCCTGCACCGATCTCACGTCTGGAGGTCAAGCCTGGACCGGCGATTACGGCTACCCAGACTCCGTCTCGATGGATGTTCTCGATTACGAGTGGTCCGAAGCCTCGCCTCTGCGCCTCGCGGCTGACCGGCGTCAGGCGCAAGTGGAGATCGATGCGCTCGTAGCGCTCATGCTCGGTGTGACCGCCGATGAGCTCTGCTCAATTTATCGAACGCAGTTCCCCGTCCTCTACAAGTACGACACTCAAAGAGACCACTTTGACCAGAACGGTCGACTGGTCCCCGCCGATGTGCTCAAGACGTGGCGGAAGCTCGGCGAGGCGGCCACCGATGACGACCTCACCGCGACCAACGCGCAAGGTTTCACCTACACCTACGCACCTCCGTTCTCCACGCTCGACCGCGAGGCCGATATGCGCACCGCATACGCGGAGTTCGAACAGCGCCTCGCTGATCGTGAGAACCGAGCATCCGCAGCTGCAGAAGGAGCCGCGTCTTGAGTCAGCTTCTACCCACCGCACAGGCCCGCCGCGCCCGCGAGTCACTCACCGAATACCTGCGCACCACCTTCGCCCTCGCCGACACTGAAGTGCAGACGGCCCTCGACCAATTCCTCAGTGATCCGGACACCGGAATCTTCAAGGGCCCATTTGTCCGCACCCGCACACCCTTCAAACCGCAGCCAGGAGGAGGGGACGCACTCGAGATCACTCCTGGGAAATTCGAACCCTACGGGCACCAAGCGCGCGCGTTCGAACGGTTGAGCAGTCGTCGCCTCGGCGAGGGACAGCAGCCGCAGCCGACTTTGGTGACAACGGGCACGGGATCCGGCAAAACCGAATCATTCCTCTACCCGATCCTCGACCATGTGGTCCGCCACCGGCGACAAGGAGGGGCCGGAGTCAGCGGGCTCATCCTGTACCCGATGAACGCTCTGGCCACTGACCAAGCCCAGCGTTTGGCACGGATGATCACTGAAGATCCCCAGCTCGGCGGAATCAGAGCCGGGATCTATATCGGTGACAGCGGGGATGCGAGACGCTCCCGTGTCACCGCCGAGGGGCTCATCACCGACCGCGAGGCCATCCAGGCGAACCCGCCAGACATCCTCCTGACGAACTACAAAATGCTCGACCAGATGCTCCTGCGTGTTGCCGATCAGAAGATCTGGTCCGACAGCGCGCTCAGTCTCCGCTACCTCGTCCTCGACGAATTCCACACCTATGACGGAGCTCAAGGCACGGACGTGGCCATGCTGCTGCGACGGCTCGGCATGAAGCTCAAATCGCAGTGGCCCGAAGACCATCCCGCCATCACCGACGAAGACCGAGCACGGCCGCTGGGACTGATGACACCCGTGGCAACAAGCGCGACCCTTGGCGACAAGAACGACCCCAGCCGAATCCTCAACTTCGCTCGCACCGTCTTCGGCCAGGAATTCACCGATGATGCTGTGGTCACCGAGTCTCGCTACTCCGTGGAGGAATGGGCAGCACTGCCCGGAGTTGAGCTCACCCAGGAGCGAGCCGCGCTCGTTCCTGTCGACAATGTCCGTGCCATCGATCTCGTCTCTGCGCTGCAGTGGATCGAGGGCGCTCCGGAAGCCACCGATGAGGCCGCGGCTTTGAGATCCCTTGCGACGATCTTCAACCTCGGCGACGAGATTGTGGCCCATGGTTCTCCAGGTCTCACTGCCGAATGGGAGAGCGTGCGCGAATGCCTCGGTGAGGACACAGCTCAACTGCTCACCCTCATCAAGGGACACCCCTGGATACGGTCGCTTCTGGAGGCAACCACCTCAGCGATTGGGCTCGACGACCTCGGGGAAGAACTCCTCGGTACCCGCAGCGCCGCAGCACAGCGCTACCTCAGCCACATCATTGCAGGACTGAGCTTCATCCGCGCCGAGCAGCGATTGGCAGCTCCAACAATCGACGCGCACATGTGGGTGCGGGCGCTGACGCGGATTGACCGAATCGCCGGTGGAGAGACCGAATTTTCCTGGTCCGACGACGGGCACCTCATCACCGGTGAGACCGGCGGCTGGGATGACAACTCTGCCAGAGAGAGCTTCCCCGCCATCTACTGCCGCAACTGCGGCCGCAATGGATGGGGCATCGTCAAATCTGCCGTCGGCGATCAGCTCGCGGCTCCCGATGTGGATAAGGACATTCGACGCGAGTCCGCAGCAGGGAACTCCCGATTCCGGGCTCTCATCAGCGCCGGCAGTGAAGCCGACCGCTACGACCTCTCCGGCGGAGACCCGGACGAACTGCATGAAAACCTCGCAGCCTTCAACGTCCGCGAACGCGACTTCATCACCCCCGGGCGGATCTACGGCACCGCGACCATCCCCGATGATCTTGCCGAAGCCCTGCGCGCCGGGGACATCCTCCCCGTCCTCGTCTTCCAGGGCACGGATGCCGACGAGAAGTCGAAGGGAGAATACTGCCCGGCATGCGGGGAACGTGACTCCATCCGCTTCCTCGGCTCCGCAGTAGCCACACTGCTGTCCGTGAGCCTCTCGACCCTCTTCGGCGACCAGCACCTCGATGACCACGAGAAGAAGTCCTTGGTCTTCACCGACTCCGTCCAGGACGCAGCCCACCGAGCCGGGTTCGTCGAATCGCGATCCCATGTGCTCACCCTGAGGAACGTCATTGCCGAAGCTGTCGGGGACGTGAGCACGCTCGAAGCCGTGGCCGGGCAGATCATCTCTCAGGCTGGCGAGGAC
The DNA here is from genome assembly GCF_018208375.1 of Brevibacterium sp. SMBL_HHYL_HB1. NCBI lineage: Bacteria > Bacillati > Actinomycetota > Actinomycetes > Micrococcales > Brevibacteriaceae > Brevibacterium > Brevibacterium sp. SMBL_HHYL_HB1. The sequence continues at coordinate 1,025,179 of NZ_CP062936.1, forward strand.
TCGGCAAAGCGGTACCGTGCGCTGCCGCCGGAATTCTCCACCGACCGTTACGCCGACGTGCGGGCCTGGTGGCAGCAGCCGCAGAGGACGAACCGAAAAGCGGCTGAGAAGGTGATGAAACGACTGTCCTTCGACGCCGCGCTCGAATTCGGACTCCAATCTCGATATGGCCGCACACTGTCGACCACCGGTACAGTCTACGCCGAGGTCGCCCTGCCTGAGACCGGAGAGCTTGACGCAATCGTCGGTGAGGTCCTCGACGAAGCGGGAGCACTCAACGGAATGCTCGATCTTCCAGACGGGGGAGGACCAACCTCGGCGCAGGCCCGTGGCGCCTGGGTTCGAGCAGTCGTGGAACGGCTGCGCACCCAAGGAGCCATCCATCATCCGTGGCTGGAAAGATACGTCGCCAGCGGCGGATACCGTATCTGGATCTGGGGAAAGCGCAAACGAGACCAAGGCATGCCGGCGTTCCCGACAAGTCGCAATGCTCCGGCCTTCGCTGTCACGGGGATGCCGCGGAAGGCGATCGGCGGTCGCAGCGGATCCCTCTTCGACATGGTGGAATCGAATCAAGGCTGGTACGCGAGGTACGCGGCCAGGACATTCGGCATCACCGCTAACCACGGCGCAGGGCTGACCAAGCTCCTCTTACAACGGCTCGCCGCTGCTGGAATCCTCCGGGCCGTGCCGGTCAAGGACTCCGAGGCGATTGCCTACGGGATCGAACCGGTCCGGATCCGGCTCGAACGCGCCTTCGACGAGCCCACTGAGACGTCGAAGAACCTCGAGTGCACGGTCTGCGGAACCGCCTTCCCTGCCGCCAGTCGGACGTTGGACCACCTCGACGGCGCACACTGTCTCCTGGTCGGCTGTGCCGGCACTCTGCAGGTGGGGACGGTCGCGCGCAACTTCTACCGGGACCTCTACACGAGCGCGCAGATGACCCGAATCGTCGCCCGCGAACACTCGAGCATGCTCGGTACCGAGGAGCGGAAGGCCTTCGAAGACGGATTCAAGCACGGGTCCGACAACCCTTCCGCTCCGAATGTCCTCGTCGCGACGCCGACACTCGAGATGGGTATCGATATCGGCGACCTGTCGACGGTGATGCTGGGATCCCTTCCCGAGACCGTCGCATCCTATGTTCAGCGAGTCGGCCGAGCTGGGCGCCTGACAGGCAATGCGCTCAACCTTGCGATCGTCGGCAGCACGAGCACCGAGCTGCGCACGATCCACGACCCGCTGTCGATCATCAACGGCTCCGTCCAACCGCCGGCTACCTACCTCGACGCCGTTGAAATCATCAAACGTCAGTACCTTGCTTTCCTCATGGACAGACTGGCACAGGCACCGGGAGCGGCTCAGAAGCGCGGAGTCGGCGATGTCTTCGGCGCCGAACTCGGCAAGTCTGAGTTCCTCAACGCTGTCACCGACCTCAATGATCATTCTCATACCGAGCTGCTTGCCGAATTCCTCGCCGGCTTCGGCGACCTCATCGACCAGGCGAAGACAGAACTCACTGCCTGGGCCAGCGTCGCTGAGGACGGAAGTTCAGGCCTGAAATCAGCGGTATGGCGGGCCCATCAGGACTATCGCTACGAGGTCGAATCACTGCAGCATCAGCTGTCCGAGATCAATCTGGCACTCAATGACCTCCAAGCGGCAGCCGCCCATGAGGCCACTGCCACGGAAGAAGACAAAGACGCCTACCGCCAAGCCATGTCGGCACACAAGGCGACAGAACGGGGGCTGGAGAACGAACGTCGCCGGTATTGGATCGAAGCTCTTGAAACCTACCAGCTGCTGCCGAACTACACGCTTCTCGATGACACCACTCAGTTGGACGTGTCTCTGCGCTGGCGGGACGAGGAGACGCAGACCTATGAGAACGAACGCATCGAGTTCGAACGCGGCGCTAAACAGGCATTGCGTGATTTCGCACCTGGTTCTACGTTCTACGGACGGTCGTTGGCCACGCGCATCGATGCGGTCGAACTCGGTCCCAATCAGCAGGAGACCTATGAGCTGAGGTTCTGCGCGGCATGCGGCTACTCCCACGACCGGCGCACCGGCACCACGCCACCTGCCCAGTGCCCGCGGTGCGGCGACGCATCCATCGCCGATGTCGGTCAACGTCTCACCGCTGTACAGCTGCGCAAAGTCAGTGCCATGGTCAACCGCGACGAAGCCCGCATCAGTGACGCCGATGATGAGCGCCAGCACAAGTCATACACCACCGCATCTACCGCAGATATCGACCCAAATTCGATGAGTTCACGTTGGTTCGTCGACGGATTCGGATTCGGAGTCAGCTACCTCGACTCAGTGACGGTGACCACGACAAACTTCGGACCGCGTGGGCAGGGTCAAGAAATCCTTGCCGGCGGTGAGACGATCGTCAATTCCGGATTTGTCGTCTGCGACCATTGTGGAAAGCTCGACAGATCCACCAACGGGAATCAGCCCACCGATCATCGACCGTGGTGTCCTAAACGCAATGATCTCGAGGAATCGAACCTCAGCCTCGTCCTCACCCACCGTCTGACCACTCAGGGCGCACTCATGCGTCTGCCGGAGAACCTTCTCGTCGGGGAATTCAACGCACTGACGACACTGCAAGCGGCGATTCGGCTGGGATTGGCGAAGCACCTCGGCGGGGATCCCGACCATATCGACATCATCCCGGCCAAAGAGCCTCTTGAAGCCGGCGGTGTCGTCGACGCCCTCCTGCTTCACGATATTGTGCCGGGCGGAACAGGGTACTTGGCTGATCTGCGTGATCCCGACACGATGTGGAAGGTGCTGTACGAAGCTTGGCGGCATCTGGCCGACTGTGAGTGCAAGGATGCGAATCAGTGGGCGTGTGCGAAATGTCTGTTGCCCTACGTGCCTCGCTCGAGCTCGTCGACTGTCAGCCGGTCCATTGCGGAACAGGAGCTTGCAGAACTGCTGGTGGCGGGTCGAAGCGATGTCGCGCTCAGTGGGAACGCCGAAGCCGACGCTGATCACCGCTGGAAGGTGTCCGCCGAGGTTCCTCAAACCATGGACCCTGAGTCCTATCTTGAGAGGCGGTTCCGGCAGGTTTTCCGCGACCGGCTGGAGCGAGCGAATATCGTGGTGCAGGACAAGCCCGCACCAACGGGCACGGAGCTCTCGATCCACCGGACGGGATCCCGCATCGCCTGGAGGCTGACGCCCCAAGTGCCCTTGGAACGCACCAAGCCGGATTTCCTCCTCCAGTGCGAGGCCGTGAATATCCCTGATATCGCGATCTACACGGATGGTCGAGCCTTTCACGCCTCGAGCGCGGTCAACCGGCTCGCCGACGATGCCGCGAAGCGTGCTTGGGTGCGCAGTCAAGGGCACCTCGTCGTCGCCATCACCGATGCGGATGTCGAATCGGCATCGGTTGAAGCGCACAGGCAGGAATCAGCTGGGGGCGCAGGTCTGCCCGATTGGTTCTCACGACAAGTCGTCTCGACTGTGCTCAATCGCCCGGAATTCGGATGGACGGCCCAATCTGAGGAAGCGCTTGGAAACCCGATCGATGTGCTCATCGGTCTGATCCAAGCCGTCACGAGCTCTGAGCCGGACGTTCCGAAGTCGATGTCTGCAGCAGGCGATGGTGTTCCTCTGTTCTTCGCTATGCAACCTCAGGGCAGACGTGTGATTTCGCTCCCCGACTCGAGGAGTTTGGCTGAAGCCGTCGTTTCTGACACCGCCGGCAGCGCGCCGCTGCCCGATCACCCGGCGGGAGAGACGCCCGAGGGCGACAGGCGCGGCTTCCTTTCCCGCCGAGGCGCCTTGACTGTTCTGGCGGCGCCCATCGATCGGTCGATGACGCGTTTCGATACTGCGGTCGTGCTCGACGACCGTCCTGAGGCGATGGCAGACGCTGAGGCGTTCGCAGAAGCGTGGAGGGAATGGCTGCACCTGTCGAACATTGTGCCAGTCCGTGCCCCGGGCACCCGTGTCGAGCTGGCGACGGTTACTTCTGTGCTCGCCGATCGCGGTCAGCAACCTGAGTCGGCTGATCTCGGCAGTGCTGGGACCAAAGACGGTGTCGACATCGCGCGAGTTACTGATGGCGGTGTTCCGTTGTCGGCCGAATGGGTCGAGCTTCTCTCACAGCCGGAGATGCTGCCGGAAGAAGCCGAGCTTGCGAACGCTCTGGCGGCCTCAGGCGTGATCAACGTGCCTGAGTGGGGTTACGAAACCGATGAAGGCATCTCCCTTGATTTCGCCTGGCCGGAGGAGAAGATTGCTGTGCTGCTCGAACCCGACGGGGATGACGCCGTCGAACTGGAAGACAGCGGGTGGACTCTCGTGTCTGCCACTGTCGATACAGTGACATCGGCGCTGGTCGAACGAGGAACTGAGCCTTCCTCGGCGTTTATCTCGGACAGCAGTAGTGAAGACGGAAACGGGGACAGGGAAGGCGCTGATCGATGAACATCACGATGCACAAGAACATGTCCAAGATGGAGAAGTCCATCAAAAGCAAGGCTTTTGAATTTCTCTTCAAGCTCGGTCAAGACGATACGGCTCCCGGTCTCCACATCGAACCGATTCGAAATTCAGCCGACCGGCGCTTCCGCACCGGGCGTGTCGACAAGTTCTGGCGCGCTGTTCTCTTCAAACTGACCGGCAAGACCGGCACCAGCTGGGTCATCTACGGCGTCTATCCGCATGACGACGCCATCAAACTCGCTTCCACCCTCAAACTCGATGTGAATCCGACGAACGGAGTCACTGAGATCACTCTGGTCGACAAGGTCGACCCTGAGGAGCTCGAAGCACGTTTGGCAGCGACGCCAGACGAAACGAAGTCTGAAGAGCCAGGTTCTCGAGATGCTGCGGCAGTCGATGAACCTCAGTCCGATAGTGGTCTCTCGCAGGCGCACGATAATGGGGCCAGAGCGGAGCTCGTCGGCGACTCAAGCGATGCACGCTCCCAGATCCCTTCGACCTTCGTACGCCCGCCCGCTGACCCGGTTTTCGCAGACAAACCGCTGACCGAGACGCTCGGTTCGGTATCGGATACGCAGCTTGTCTCCGAGCTGGGCATGTGGCGCAATGTTGTTGCGGTGGCACGGTCGTGCCGGTCTGTCGATGAACTGCTTGATCGACTCGACGCACTGAAGATTCCCGAATGGCAGTCAGACGCGTTGCTCGACTTGGCCTCGGGCACGAGTTATACCGATGTGACGAAGAAGCTGTTCGGTGGCGAAGAGGACAAGACGGTTGCCGACGAGGCAGTCGTTGATGTTCCTCCGATTGCGGTGCCGGCCAGTGACGAAGGGACGCCAGATGGATCAACACTGTCGGGAACTGCGGAACAGAGCGAAGACGATGCACTCATCGCCGGCCTGCGTACTTCGGCCGCGCAGCTGAGCTTCGCCGAAATTGAGGACGAAGACGAGCTCAAGCGCGTGGCCGAAGGCGGAGACTTCGAGGCGTGGAGAGTCTTCCTCCACCCCGAACAGCGGCGCTGGGCTCAGCGTGGGTACAACGGTCCGTTCCGACTGTCCGGGGGAGCCGGCACCGGCAAGACCGTTGTCCTCGTTCACCGTGCTGTTCGACTAGCCAAGGCCCCAGTCCCTGTCGATGGTGTGGCACCGCGGGTTGTGCTGACAACGTTTACCAGAAACCTCGCCAGCGAGCTGGAGGCACAGGTCTCGACTCTCGACGGCTCAGTTCCTCGCGCAGGGCAACTGGGTAACCCTGGACTCTATGTGGCCGGAGTCGATCAATTGGCTCTCGAAGTGCTGCGCAGTGCCACCAGCGAAGAACTCACGCAGGCCACAACTCGGCTCTTGGGCCGACCTCATGTGAGTATCAGGAACCGGAGCGAACCATCTGACTGGGACAGGGCACTCGAGACAGCATCCGAAGATCTTCCGGAGCGGGCACGCAACCGTGTGTTTCTTGAGGACGAGTACGAACAGATCATTCTCCCCAATCGGTTGTCGAAGAAGAGCGACTATCTGCGGGTACGACGCCCCTCCCGGGGCGTCCGTCTGTCGAGGCAGCAACGCGCGTTGGTCTGGGATGTCATCGAAGCGTACAGAGTCCGGACGGCGACCAATGACTCATTAAGTTATGTGGAGGTCAACCACCTGGCGGCGCTGATCATCGAGACCCGTGCGAAAGCGATCGATCTGCCGTCGGCATCCGAGGCAGAACGCCGAGCCGCGTATCCGGTTGATCATCTGCTCGTCGACGAGGGACAGGACCTGCACACCGGCCATTGGATGTTCTTACGAGCCGTTGCCCGACCGGGCCGCGATGACATGTTCATCGGTGAGGACTCGCATCAGCGGATCTACGGGAACAAGGTGGTGTTGTCCAGGTTCGGCATCAACATCGTCGGTCGATCCCGTCGGTTGACGCTCAACTATCGCACCACGGAGCAGAACCTCGCATTTGGCTTGAACATTCTGTCTGGTGGTTCTTTCACCGACCTCGAGGACTCGGCGGAGTCGGTAGAAGGATATCGCTCGCTTCGCACTGGAGTCGCCCCGCTGGTCAGAGGATTTAGCACTCTCGACGAGGAACTTGAATTCGTTGCCTCTCAGCTCAACCAGTGGCTCAAGGAATGCGAATACGATCCCACGCTCAAACCCGAACAGATCGCGGTGCTTGTCCGAAGTGATCCTGGTAAGGCTGCGCGCAGGTTGGGAGAGTACGGCGTGAGCGTGCAGCCGGTTGGTAAGGGCCTCATCAAAGAAGGGCTGCCAGTTGTCATGACTATGCACCGCGCGAAGGGTACCGAGTTCCGCAACGTCGTCATCATGCATGCCGGCAGCGACGACATCCCGTCGAGGCTCAACGCACGTTTCCAGTCAGAGGACTATATCGCCGACTTCAATTTACGTGAGCGGTCGTTGCTGTATGTGGCTACGACACGGGCGCGGGATCGGTTGGTAGTGACGTATTCAGGAGACGGTAGTGACTTTTTCACGGAATGACTGTGGGAAGGAACCAGCACCTTTCAGCCGAATGCAATTAGAAAAAGGCGAAACTGATCGCCATACTTGTCTAAATGAACGGCCGAAGGATGACCACATGGACAGCTGGGTGCCGTTAGTTGAGCTGTTAGAAGAGCTTGAACTAAGCCCTCTTGAGAAATCCGGGATCGACAAGACAAAGTTTATCGGGGGACTGCTGGCTTTCGGAATGTCTCTAGCCTTATTTTTAGTGCTTGCGACAGGAGCAATATGGCGGAAGGGTATGTCGGCGTATCCTGGCCTGTCGGTTTCTATAGTTATTTTATTTTTACTTGGAGTTATTTTCTGCTTGTTCGGTTCGTCTTCGAATCAGTTCCGTTGGATGACTGTTAAATTTCAGACGATTTCGAACACCTTGGTGAAAATTTTTCAGGTGCTTATCGCTATTTATTTGTGGTCATCTTGTGGTCTTTTAATATTTTTTATAATATATCCGAAAGATATAGATTCGCGAAATCAGTATATTGTGGCCCTGTTACTGGTGATCCTGGCTGTGGGCTTCCTCTGCGCGATGTTGTGGAATCAGCCGGTGCCATTAAGGATCATTGAGCTCAGGGCGGGTCTTAGTGTCCAGGGGTTTTCGGCCGGCTTTGAGGTGAGTGTGCTGGTCGCATTCTCAGCTGTTGCCGTGGCTAGCCTTTCGAGATTGTCTCTGAGTTGGGAATCGGTCGCCTGTGCCTTGCTTTTGGGCCTGGTTGGCTACTGGGCGTACAGGTGGAGAAAAATTGAAGAGTCGAACTCGGCAGTAATAGACACAATAGATCGAATTCGGACCGCGGCGCGACGCGTCAATCTCGACGATGGAGAGCTGGGAAAGTCCAAGAGGTTCAATGAACTTCTCGACTCATACCGGGAGCTTCAGTTGTTTCTCCTGTCCGGCACTAAGCACGTTCGTCAACGAGTTATCTCATTTGGCTTGCTGACTCTTTGCGCCGTCGCGGACGCCCGGCGAAACGTGGGGGTTGTGGCGAGTGAGCTAGTGCACGGATCTGATAGGATACCTGCTTCACAGAAGATATTAGACATGACTGACGAAAAGTTTGCTCATGCATCGGCACAGCTGTTTGACGGAATACAGCGCATGATGAGTGATGGTTTTTATCCGCAAATGTCTAATAAAGAGTTGAAAAAGGAGCGAAAAGGAAACGTAAAAAGTGATCTGTACCACTATCTGAGGTTTTGGTCGTTGAGGTTCTAAAGTTCGCTTGTAGTTCAACTCCGATGCTCGATGTCGATACGATGGAACGTATGAAGAGCATAGGTGAGGTTGTCGATGTCCAGTCGACATATGCAAAATTGTCAGAAAGAATCAAGCTACGAATCGACGAAGCACGCTCTCTTCTCTATGGAGAGGCCATGGATGAACGTGACGTACTCTACGCAACATTGCAGTTGCGCCTGTCGATTGAGGAGATAGCGTGTGCGTCTCTTGTGGCTAATCGTTCAGCGTTCGAAGATCGGCGCCAGGTGTTCAGGCTTCGAAAGTTCGAACATGTTCAAAAGGCGCTAAAGAGTATTAGCCACGAATACTGGCCTAAGGGCGTCTCCGAAGAGGGGCCGTACCAAAATGTAGGAAAGCGGCATTCGGTAGCACCTGTGTAACGAAGTGGTAGCAGGAGCGCGGGGATCCGGTAGCACCACTCCAATGCCCCGCGCTCCCAGCTTACGGTCACGCCCGACTATCGGCTTCAGGTTGCTGTCGAGTCTTCTTCCGCATGTTCGGGCCATCGAGTTGGACGATCTCGCTGACGGACACGAGCCGGCTCCTGACTTCCACAACTAGGCGCTGATTTCGCGATTCCGTTCGTGTTTGTGCTGGTCACAAGGCCGGGAATTCTGTTGGTGGGACACTAATTGGCTCCTGACTTCCACAACTAGGCGCTGATTTCGCGATTCCGTTCGTGTTTGTGCTGGTCACAAGGCCGGGAATTCTGTTGGTGGGACACTAATTGGCTGTCTACGATGGGGCTATGTCGCCTCGTCTGCGGAAAGTCACCACCGGGTCCGGGGCCACAGCCGTGCAGATCGTGCGCAAACACCGTGGGAAAGTCACCGTCCTTGAACACCTCGGATCCGCTCATACAGAAGCAGAACTAGCGGCTCTGCTCGCTGCCGGCGAAGAAGGGCTCGCCGACTACGGGGCGGCCGAACAACTCGAACTTGAGCTGGGCCTACCTACCGATGCTGCCGTGCCACCGCGGGCCCGAACTGTGGTGGGATCACGGTCTTCCGTCCTCATCGATGCCATCGCCGAGTCGTGGAAGAGACTCGGTTTCGACGAGGTGGTCAACGACAACGCCTTCTTTCACCTCGTGCTGGCACGGCTGGTTGAGCCGACATCGAAAGCCGACAGTCTCCGTGTCCTTGCCGAGCTCGGTATCGAGCCACCGCACCACAACACGTTCCTCAACTGTCTGGTTCGGGCCAACGAACGCGACTACCGGGACAAGATCGCCGAGAAATGCTTCGCCCACAGCATCGCCACCACCGGCATCAGTCTGCTGCTGTATGACGTCACGACACTGTATTTCGAGGCTGAGAAGGAAGATTCTCTGCGTCAGGTCGGGTACTCCAAAGAACGCCGCGTGGACCCGCAGATCGTTGTTGGACTCCTCGTCGATCGGACCGGATTCCCGTTAGAGATCGGCTGCTTCGAAGGATCGAAAGCAGAGACCCACACGCTCATTCCCGTGATCAAAGCCTTCCAAGAACGCCACCAGGTGACAGACATGGTCGTCGCCGCCGACGCCGGAATGCTGTCGGCAAAGAACCTCAAAGAACTCGATGACGCTGGGCTGCGGTTCATCGTCGGGTCGAGGCAGACGAAAGCTCCACACGATCTGGCGACGCATTTTCGGTGGAATGGTGAGTACGCCGAGGACGGGCAGATCATCGACACGATCACCCCGAAAGGAACCAAGCGGCTTGATCCTGAGCGGGTGAAGAAGAGACGCGAACCCGTCTGGTCAGCGAAAGAGCATCCTCATGCGTGGCGAGTGGTGTGGCAGTACCGGCGCAAACGGGCGATGCGTGATGAGCAGACGCTGAACCTGCAGCGCAACCGGGCATTGGCGATCATCGACGGTGACAAGCCGGCGAAGAAGGCTCGGTTCGTCAAGGTCACTGATGAGGAGAAAGCCTTCGATGAGAAGGCTTATGAGCGGGCGATGAAGCTGACAGGGTTCAAAGGCTACGTGACGAACATTCCCGTCGGGACCATGCCTGCGGCCGAGGTCATCGGCAGCTATCACGACCTGTGGCATGTCGAGCAGTCTTTCCGGATGTCGAAGACCGACCTACGAGCCAGGCCGATCTTCCACCGCACCAGAGATGCGATCGAGGCGCACTTGACAGTCGTGTTCACCGCGTTGGCCATATCGAGGTTCATGCAGGACACGACTGGGGCGTCGCTGAAGAAGATCATCACATCGTTGCGGCCGCTGCGGGAGTTCACCGGCCGCGTGGGTGGGCAGGACATCACCTTCGACCCAGAGGTCACCGGGGAAGCGAGAAAAATCGCGGGTGAGCTACTGCCGGACCGTTTTGCGGGGCACTAAAGTTGTGGAACTCAGGTTGGACGATCTCGCTGACGGACACGAGCCGGCTCAGTATCGATTCGGCGATGACGGCATCGTGGAGTGATTTGTACCAGTCTTCGGGGTCGAACTGGGACGTGACAACCGTGGCTCCGCGGCCTTCTCTGCTGGCAAGAATGTTCAGGATCTTCGCCGTCGTGTCCATCGAGATCGGAGTGGTGAGGAAGTCATCGAGGACGAGGACGTCGCAGTTGCGCAGACTGTCGAGGAACCGCAATCCTCCGGGATCAGACGGTTGATAGACAGCTAACCGGTTCCCCAGATCATCAAGCCGCCAGTAGGCGACTGTGTAGTCCTTCCGGCAGGCAGCGTTGACCAGGGCCTGGGCCAGATAGGACTTGCCGACACTGGTCTTGCCGAGGATGATCACGTTCGTCGCATTCTCAATCCAGGCACACGATGCGAGCCGATCAACAACGTCACGAGTCAGCGTCCGATCAGGCAGGTAACGAATGTCTTCGACACAGGCCGCGGGGTTCGGGGTATGCGAGGCTTTGAGGAGTTTATGGACGCGACGTTCTGCCCGGGCTGCGAGCTCGATATCGAGAGCGTGGTGAATCTTGGCTGAGAACGTCCAATCGTCGTAGTCGGAATCGTTGGCGATATCGATCACGGCCTGCCCGAACGCGGTCATCCGCAACTGGGTGAACGTCGCCATGTCATCAGTGGTCAAGTGATTACTCATCGGTCGGATCCTTCCTCATCGTTCGTCAGCACCTGAAGCCGAAACTGATCAACACCAGTCAGGTGAGCACGGCTGGTATCCCTCGACAATGTAGGGACTGGGGCCGGTGATGGTGGTGGCGTGACTGCCGGTCGTTGCTTGGCCTGAGCCCGAACAGCTGTCAGCTGGTGTTTGATCGCGGTATAGCTGATCGGTCGGCGCTCATCGGCGCACAATGTTTGGCAGGCCTGTTCCAGCAAGGGCCGGTTGTCGCCCTTGCCCAGGGAAAGGATATTCATGCAGGCCCTGAACCCTTGGGCCTCGATCTTCTTGGCATCCAGCAGCCGGGTGAGGGCATCAACCGTGTTCGGTCCCGTCTTCGCGGCTTGGCGGAGGAAGTAGCCGCGAGTCCACAACCCCGCCGTCTGGCCTTGAGAGGCTGGAGCATGGTCGGCATCGGTGACATACGAATGCTTCTTCGTCACCACTCGGTGGCTGGCGATGATGTCACCGCCGGCGAGGATGTCGAGTCGGGTACCGATGATGCGCACATCCACGGTGGTGCCGACGAAGGCAGCGGGCACGGAGTATTTGATGGTCTCAACCTGGATGTGCCAGTCGCGGGAGACTTTCGCCTTCTTCCAGCTCACGTCCTGCCAGGGCTGGTCGGGCAGGCCGAGCAGGTCGCCGGCTTCACCGTCGGTGAACCAGTCCCGCCGGGATTTCGGCTGGCTGCGGAACGGGGTGCGGTCGTTGATCCATTCCACCCGGTCGGCGACAGCCGCGTTGAGGTCATCGATATCAGCAAAGTGTCGGTCGGCGAGGTAGTGGATGATCCAGTTCGTGACGATCTTGACGCCGGATTCGACGTTGGCTTTCTCCTTCGGTTTATAGGCCCGCGTGGGTACGGCTGCGGTGTTGTAGTGCTCGAGGAACCCGGCGTAGGAGGCGTTGACGTCGCGGGTCTTGTCGTACTTGCTGATCTGGTTCGACGCTGTTGACGCATTGTCGGGGATGATGACCTGAGCCACGCCGCCGAAGTATTCGAAGGCACGTCTGTGGGCATCGCACCAGGCAGAAAGTTTCTCATCGAGGCACCCGTAGGCGAAGAGCATTCCCGAATACGGCAGTGTGGCCACGAAGATCGAGACCTTCGTAGCTGCGCGGGTGATCGGGTCGGTGATCCACATCGGGGTTCCTGCCCAGTCGACTTGCATCGTATGCCCCGGGATGTGGGTGATCGGGCTGGTGAGGTCGTGGGTGCGCACGTGTTCGGCAATGATCTGGCAGAACCGTTCATACCTGTAATGCCGCGCCGACGGAGTGGGAGCTGGAGTGTTGAGGTAGCGGGCCCACAACACTTTCAATGGTGGCTTCTTCCGCCCAATGCGAGCGTTGATGACGGCATCGACATCGATCGGGACGAAGTCCCCGTCGGTGCTTCTGCGGCCGTCGGTGAACAACCGATCAAGGTCGTCGACGGTAAGGGCATCGACTTGGTCCTTCGTCGTCAACGCTTCGTTCTTGACGATCGTGTGGGCCTTCGCGATCGCGCGGTGCGAGCATTGCGCCATCGCTTCGATCTGTCTGTAGGAGTATCCCTGAACGATCAGGGAGAGAATAAGCCGGTAGTCGGCCATGAGCAGGATTCCTTTCACTGATCACGACTTCACTGTCGTGGGTGAAAGCAATCCTGCTCTACTGCTACCGGGTACTTACATAGCTGCTACCACTTCGTTACACAGGTGCTACCGAATGGCGCTTCCCTACACCAAAACGGCAAGCCAACAGTCTGGAACTCAAGTCCTGAAGCATTGTCAAGCAGTGATTGGATGCGAATGTGGGGAAAGCTGAGCGAAAGTCTGCATATGCAAAACCCGTGGGATCATTCTAGGGACTTAACGGCCGACCTCGGTTTCGCCAGGGATGTTCACCTGAGTTCCACAACTTTAGTGCCCCGCAAAACGGTCCGGCAGTAGCTCACCCGCGATTTTTCTCGCTTCCCCGGTGACCTCTGGGTCGAAGGTGATGTCCTGCCCACCCACGCGGCCGGTGAACTCCCGCAGCGGCCGCAACGATGTGATGATCTTCTTCAGCGACGCCCCAGTCGTGTCCTGCATGAACCTCGATATGGCCAACGCGGTGAACACGACTGTCAAGTGCGCCTCGATCGCATCTCTGGTGCGGTGGAAGATCGGCCTGGCTCGTAGGTCGGTCTTCGACATCTGTCAAGTCCCGGGTTTTCTGGAGGCTGAACGTTCGTTCAGTTATTAGGCCGCCGAAGTCTGCAGGCTCGTGTAGTGGGCTGCTTCGATCTCGGCGGGAGTCTGATAGTCAAGCATCGAATGCAACCGTTCGGTGTTGAACCAATGCACCCACTCAGCCGTCGCGGCCTCGAGATCGTTGCGACCGGACCAGGGGCCGTCGGTGAAGACGAGTTCGTATTTGTATAACGAGTTCAGCGCTTCGGCCATGGCATTGTCGTAACTATCGCCGATCGATCCCACCGACGCCACTGCCTCGGCCTCAGCCAGTGCCTGGGTGTAGCGCAGAGCCCGATACTGCACCCCTCTGTCCGAGTGGTGGGTCAGCCCTACAACGTCGTGACCTGCACGTTTACGGCCCCATATGCCCATATTCAAAGCATCGAGAGCCAGATCGGTATACATTCGCGTCGAGGTCTGCCAGCCGATGATCATTCGAGAGAATACGTCGAGGACGAACGCGACGTAAACGAAGCCGGCCTCAGTGGGAACGTAGGTCAGATCCGCGACCCAGAGACGGTTCGGCTCCGCAGCGGTGAAGTTACGTTTGACGAGGTCAGCCGGTCGTTTCGTCTCGGGACCGGGCTTCGTCGTCCGCGGGAACTTCCCTCTCACAACACCCCGGATGCCCAACTCATTGCACAATCTCTCGACCGTGCACCGGGCCACGGGGCCGTAGGTCCTTGTGAGTTCGGCGTGGATCTTGCGGATGCCGTAGACCTTGTTGCGGCGGTGAGTGTGGATAGCCATGATCCTTTCTTTGAGCACCGCATCTCGCTGGGCTCGAGCGCTGACCGGACGGGTCTTGAAGGCATAGTACGTTGATGGGGCGATGCTCAGGCCCAGGTCCTGGCGCAGGACCTGACAGATCGGTTCGATTCCCCACCTGTGCTTGTTCTCGTCGATGAAGGCGACGATTACTTCTGTAGGCGGTCGAACTCCGCCTTGCCGAAAAACGCGGTCGCTGATCGGAGGATGTCGTTGGACTTCCGCAGCTCCCGGTTCTCCTTCTCCAGCCGCCGGATCCGTGCCTGGACGTCCTCGGTCTCGACGGGCAGGTTGGCTGCTTCGGCTTTCTTGACCCAGTTGCGCAGGGCTTCCTTGTTCACATCGGTCTGCTCGGCAATGCGGGCGATGGCACCGTTTCGAGTCTCTGGGTCGGCGCGGGCCTCGAGAGCCAGTCGAGTGGCTCTCTCACGTACTTCTGGTGGATATTTCGAGGTAGGCATGATGAGTTGAGGGTAGTCCTTTCTTGGGTAACCGCACACCCTCCATCAAACCAAGGACGAATCAATCCGGAAAGACTGCTCGACATGCCACAGGTCGTGATAGCTGCCGATGACCTCGGCCGCAGGCATGGTCCCGACGGGAATGTTCGTCACGTAGCCTTTGAACCCTGTCAGCTTCATCGCCCGCTCATAAGCCTTCTCATCGAAGGCTTTCTCCTCATCAGTGACCTTGACGAACCGAGCCTTCTTCGCCGGCTTGTCACCGTCGATGATCGCCAATGCCCGGTTGCGCTGCAGGTTCAGCGTCTGCTCATCACGCATCGCCCGTTTGCGCCGGTACTGCCACACCACTCGCCACGCATGAGGATGCTCTTTCGCTGACCAGACGGGTTCGCGTCTCTTCTTCACCCGCTCAGGATCAAGCCGCTTGGTTCCTTTCGGGGTGATCGTGTCGATGATCTGCCCGTCCTCGGCGTACTCACCATTCCACCGAAAATGCGTCGCCAGATCGTGTGGAGCTTTCGTCTGCCTCGACCCGACGATGAACCGCAGCCCAGCGTCATCGAGTTCTTTGAGGTTCTTTGCCGACAGCATTCCGGCGTCGGCGGCGACGACCATGTCTGTCACCTGGTGGCGTTCTTGGAAGGCTTTGATCACGGGAATGAGCGTGTGGGTCTCTGCTTTCGATCCTTCGAAGCAGCCGATCTCTAACGGGAATCCGGTCCGATCGACGAGGAGTCCAACAACGATCTGCGGGTCCACGCGGCGTTCTTTGGAGTACCCGACCTGACGCAGAGAATCTTCCTTCTCAGCCTCGAAATACAGTGTCGTGACGTCATACAGCAGCAGACTGATGCCGGTGGTGGCGATGCTGTGGGCGAAGCATTTCTCGGCGATCTTGTCCCGGTAGTCGCGTTCGTTGGCCCGAACCAGACAGTTGAGGAACGTGTTGTGGTGCGGTGGCTCGATACCGAGCTCGGCAAGGACACGGAGACTGTCGGCTTTCGATGTCGGCTCAACCAGCCGTGCCAGCACGAGGTGAAAGAAGGCGTTGTCGTTGACCACCTCGTCGAAACCGAGTCTCTTCCACGACTCGGCGATGGCATCGATGAGGACGGAAGACCGTGATCCCACCACAGTTCGGGCCCGCGGTGGCACGGCAGCATCGGTAGGTAGGCCCAGCTCAAGTTCGAGTTGTTCGGCCGCCCCGTAGTCGGCGAGCCCTTCTTCGCCGGCAGCGAGCAGAGCCGCTAGTTCTGCTTCTGTATGAGCGGATCCGAGGTGTTCAAGGACGGTGACTTTCCCACGGTGTTTGCGCACGATCTGCACGGCTGTGGCCCCGGACCCGGTGGTGACTTTCCGCAGACGAGGCGACATAGCCCCATCGTAGACAGCCAATTAGTGTCCCACCAACAGAATTCCCGGCCTTGTGACCAGCACAAACACGAACGGAATCGCGAAATCAGCGCCTAGTTGTGGAAGTCAGGTTCTAGGGACTTAACGGCCGACCTCGGTTTCGCCAGGGATGTTCATTCAAAACTCGTTGCCACGTTGAGTTCTCACGTAGTCAAAATCGCAGGCGGTAATCAACTTGTGATGGCGAGATTTTGGGCTTCGCCTATCCAAGTCTATGTTTTTGAATCTGTGGAGGAGTAGGGCAAGCGTCCTGCCGAAAGTTTCGCTTCACATGGGCTCGGTGGGTGTCCAGGTCCTGAGAATCGGAAGCTGAACACCCACTTCATCGCTTCGTCGTATAGAGCAGAAGTCACACCGTCAGCACAACCTTGCCGGTCGTCTTGCGCCCTTCCAGCGCCCGATGAGCGTCCGCTGCATCAGCCAACGCGAACGTCGCACCGACGCGGAAGTTCAACCAGCCGTGTTCGATGCCGTTGAAGAGCATTGCAGAGCGCTTCGCCAACTCCTCCGAGCTGCGGACGAACCATGCCAGCGACGGGCGAGAGAGGAAGATTCCGCCCGAGGAGTTGAGGCGCTGGATGTCGAACGGCGGCACCTGGCCCGACGCCCCACCGAAGAGGACCATCGACCCCAACGGTTTGATCGATGCCAGCGACGCATCGAACGTGTCCTTCCCGACTCCGTCATAGGCGACGTCGACACCCTCGCCGTCGGTGAGCTCCCTGACCTTCGCCGTGATGTCGACGCCCTCGCCGTAGAGGAACACGTCATCGGCACCGGCCTTGCGCGCCAGCTCCGCCTTCTCCTCGGTGCTCACCGTCGAGATGACATTGCCGCCCAGGTGTTTGACGATCTGGGTCAGCAGTAGACCGACGCCACCGGCACCGGCGTGCACAAGTGCCGTCTGACCCGGCTTGATCTCATGCGAACTTGTCGCCAGGTACTGCGCGGTCAGCCCCTGCAGCGGCATCGCGGCAGCCACCTCGGCGCTCACGGCCTCCGGCACGCGCAGGAGGTTATCCGTGTTCACGACGACCTGGGTCGCATACGACCCCGGCGCTTCATGCCAGGCGACGCGGTCGCCGACGGAGAAGCTTTCGACGCCCTCGCCGACTTCGGCGATCCTGCCCGTGCCCTCGGAGCCGACGATGTGCGGGTACTCCATCGGGTACACACCCGAACGACGATACGTGTCGATGAAGTTCACGCCCGCAGCATCGACGTCGACGAGCACCTCACCGGGCCCGGCAACAGGGGTCTCCACCTCACCGAACTCGAGGACCTCGGGTCCACCGGCTTCCATCGCACGAACTGCCTGGGTCATGACGCCTCCTGCATATAATTTAATGTGCTGGTATAGTTATACATATGAACGATTTCAGTGTTGCCGTCTCCGGTGCCACCGGATACGCCGGGGGAGAGGTCCTCCGGCTGCTGAGCACTCACCCCCATCTGAACGTCACAACGGTGTGCGGACACTCTTCCGTGGGCGAGACACTCGGCCGACATCAACCCCATCTTCCCCGATTCTCCGAACTTGTGGTCCAAGAGTCCACCGCCGAGGTGCTCGCCGGCCACGATGTCGTCGTCCTCGCACTGCCGCACGGCCAGTCCGGGGCGATCTCCGCCGAGCTCGAGAAGACGAGCCCGAACACCCTCATCGTCGACCTCGCCGCCGACCACCGACTCATCAGTGCGGCCGCCTGGGAGAAGTTCTACGGCTCCGACCACCAGGGCACCTGGACCTACGGTCTGCCCGAACTGCTCACCGCCGACGGCACGAAGCAGCGCGAAGCACTGGCTGACACGAAGCGCATCGCCGTGCCCGGCTGCAACGTCACCGCCGTGACCCTCGGCCTCGCGCCGCTCATCCAGGCAGGCCTCGCAGCTCCTGCCGGTCTCAACGCCGTGCTCGCCAACGGGGTCTCCGGAGCGGGCAAAGCCCTCAAGCCGCATCTGATCGCGGCCGAAGTCCTCGGCGCCGCCTCGCCCTACGGCACGGGCGGCACCCACCGGCATGTGCCCGAGATCGAACAGAACCTCAACGGCGTCCTCGGCGCCGATGCCGCCGAGGGGCCGACGCGGATCTCCTTCACCCCGACACTCGTGCCCATGGCCCGGGGGATCCTCGCGACCATCACCGCCGACCTCGGAGAGGCCGCACCACGCACCGCCGGAGGACTCCTCGACGCCGCAGCGCTGGGGGACCAGCTGAGCCGAACGTTCGCCCAGGCCTACGGTGACGAACCCTTCGTCCGGCTCCTGCCCGAGGGCCAATGGCCCCACACCTCGGCGACGGCGGGCTCGAATATGGCTCACATCCAGTTCACCGTCGACGAACGCGCAAACAAGATCCTCGTCGTCGTGGCCTTGGACAACCTCGTCCGCGGCACCGCCGGACAGGCCCTCCAGTCTATCCACCTCGCCCTCGGTCTCGACGAGACCACCGCACTTCCCCTTGAAGGAGTCGCCCCATGAGCGTGACCGCACCACTTGGATTCAGTGCCGCAGGACTGACCGCCGGACTCAAACCCTCCGGTACGAAAGACCTCTCACTCGTCATCAACACCGGACCGTCCGACGCCGTCGCCGCCGTCTACACGTCCAACCGGTGCAAGGCCAACCCGGTCCTGTGGTCCCAGAAGGCCTCGGCCGACGGACACGCCCGCGCCGTCGTCCTCAACTCCGGGGGAGCGAACTGCTACACCGGCGACTTCGGGTATGAGACCACGACCCTGACCGCCCAAACCACCGCCGAAGCCCTCACCGCCGCCGGCACCGACACGAAGCCTGAGGACATCCTCGTCTGCTCCACCGGACTCATCGGCGTCGGCGGACAGGGCTTCCGCGACGCGATCCTCAGCCACCTCCCACCGCTCGTCGCGGCCACCGACACCACGGTCGAAGCCGGACAGGACGCCGCCGAAGCGATCATGACCACCGACACCGTGGCGAAGACCGCCAGCCGCGAATCGACTGCCGGGTACACGATCGGCGGCATGGCCAAGGGCGCAGGCATGCTCGCCCCGGGACTGGCGACCATGCTCGTCGTCATCAACACCGACGCGAAGGTCGACCAGCCTGCCCTCGACCAGGCACTGCGGGCGGCGACGAACCAGAGCTTCGACCGTCTCGACACCGACGGATGCATGTCGACGAACGACACCGTCATCCTCATGTCCTCAGGAGCCCACGACGCTGCGGTCGACACGCAAGAGTTCACGAGCCTGCTGCGCGAGGTCTGCCTCGACCTCATGCACCAACTCCACGTCGACGCCGAAGGCGCCCACCACGACATCGCGATCACCACCCGCGGTGCCGCGTCCGAGGCCGACGCCGTCGAGGTCTCCCGCTCGGTGGCCCGCTCGGCCCTGTTCAAGGCCGCGATCTTCGGCGAGGACCCGAACTGGGGCCGCGTCGTCGCCCAGGTCGGCACCACCGCAGCAGCCTTCGACCCCACCGCCATCGACGTCACGATCAACGGCGTCCAGGTCTGCAAAGCCTCAGGACCCTATGAGGACCCGGAACGCGTGACCTTCGAACGCAGCGTCGACGTCGTCATCGACCTCCACGCCGGGACCGACACCGCCACCGTGTGGACCTCGGATCTGACCCATGACTACGTCGAAGAGAACAGCGCCTACTCCTCATGAACAACCCGCACGATATGTCCACGAAGTCCACGGCCGCCCGGCTCGCCGCCGCCCAGGTCAAGGCCGAAGCCCTGACCGAAGCGCTGCCGTGGATCAAGACCTTCTCCGGCGCCACGATCGTCATCAAATACGGCGGCAACGCCATGGTCTCCCCGGAGCTACAGCAGTCCTTCGCCGATGACATCGCCTTCCTCCGCTTCGCCGGCATCCGCCCCGTCGTCGTCCACGGCGGCGGGCCCCAGATCTCGGCGATGCTCGAACGTCTCGGCATAGAATCCGAGTTCAAGGCCGGACAGCGAGTGACGACCGAAGAAGCCGCCGAGGTCATCCGCATGGTCCTGTCCGGCCAGGTCAACCGCGACATCGTCTCCCGCATCAACCAGAACGGCAACGCCGCGATCGGCCTGTCCGGTGAAGACGCGGACCTGCTGCTGGCACACAAGACCGGCGCCGAGGTGAACGGCGAGGTCATCGACCTCGGCCGGGTGGGCGAGATTGCGAAGGTCAACACCACCGTGATCACCGAACTCCTCGACGACGGGCGGGTACCGGTCATCTGCTCGATCGCCTCGGAGTTAGGCGGACAGGCCGGGAAACCGCTGAACATCAACGCCGATCTGGCCGCCTCGGCGGTGGCGAAGGCGCTCAAAGCGGACAAACTCATCATGCTCACCGATGTGCCCGGCCTCTACGCGAACTGGCCCGACACGTCCTCGCTCATCTCACGCATCGGCCCGAAGAAGCTGCGCGAACTCCTGCCCTCCCTCGACGCGGGGATGATCCCGAAGATGACCGCCGCACTCGAGGCGATCGAGAACGGAGTGCAGCAGGCCCACATCATCGACGGCCGGATGGCGCATTCGCTGCTGCTCGAAGTCTTCACCTCCGAGGGCATCGGCACCATGGTCGAAGACACCGTCGTCGAACCCGCACCGCTGGGCGACGGGCACAAGGCAACCACGGAGGACGTCCATGACTGACACACACGCACAGACGAAACCGGCCGGCCCGGCCGCGAACGAACAGGCCGGGGATCAGGCACAGACCTGGCGCGACGACTTCTCCCGCGTCCTGTCCCCGGTCTTCGGCTCACCCCAGCTCGACCTCGTCCGCGGTGAGGGCTCCTATGTCTGGGACGCATCGGGCAAGAAGTACCTCGACCTGCTCGCCGGCATCGCCGTCAACGCACTCGGCCACGCCCACCCGGCCTGGACAGCCGCGATCGCCGAGCAGGCGAGCACGCTCGGCCACATCTCGAACTTCTTCACCTCACCGGCCCAGATCGGCCTGGCCGAGAAGCTGCACCAGATCCTCGACCTGCCGGACGGATCCGCCGTGTTCTTCTCGAACTCCGGCACCGAGGCGAACGAGGCGGCGTTCAAGATGGCCCGCCGCGCCGGGGGAGGGGGCCGCCCGTTCATCATCGCCATCGACGGGGCCTTCCACGGCCGGACGATGGGCTCGCTGGCACTGACTGCGAAGGCCGCCTACCGCGATCCCTTCGCTCCCGGAGTGCCCGGAGTCGTCCACGTCCCCTATGGCGACACTCAGGCGCTCGAGGCGGCCCTCAACGAGAACACCGCGGCCGTGTTCATCGAACCCGTCCAGGGTGAGGTCGGTGTGCGCACACACCCGACCGGCTACCTCACCGCCGTCCGCGAACTCACCACGAAATTCGGGGCCCTCATGGTCCTCGACGAAGTCCAGTCGGGCATCGGCCGCACCGGCTACTGGTTCGCCCACCAGGATCCGGAGATCGGCGAGGGCGTGACCCCGGACATCATCACCTCGGCGAAGGGCCTCGGCGGCGGCATGCCGATCGGGGCCACCATCACCGTGGGAGATTCGAACACGAAGCTGCTCGAGGCCGGTCAGCACGGCACGACATTCGGCGGCAACCCCTTATCCTGCGCGGCCGGACTCGCCGTGCTCGAGACCATCGAGAAGGACAACGTGCTCGCCCACGTCGCGCAGGTCAGCGACTGGCTGAAGACCCAGCTGGCCGAGGTCGACGGGATCGGAGAGATCACGGGCAAGGGACTGCTGCTCGGGCTCGAGCTCACGAGCGACGGTTCGACCGGCGCTGCCGACGGTCAGGGCGCCGGCGAGGGCGCGGTCCCGGATTCGAAGGCCGTGGCCGCCCGCGCCCTCGAGGCCGGGTTCATCATCAACCCCGTCGCGCCCGGGCGTCTGCGCCTGGCCCCACCGCTGACCATCACCACCGAGGAACTCGCCCCGTTCATCGCTGCCCTGCCCGGCCTCATTGCCGGCTGAGCTCACCCGAACTCTCGAAGGATCATCATGACACGCCATTTCCTCAAGGACTCCGACCTCGGCCCGGCAGAACTGGGCAGGGTCCTCGACCTCGCCGTCGAACTCAAGGCCGCCCCCTACTCGCGGACCCCGCTGGCCGGGCCGCAGACAGCGGCGGTCATCTTCGACAAGACCTCGACACGGACCCGGGTGTCGTTCGCCGCCGGCATCGCCGCACTCGGCGGGCAGCCGCTGATCATCAACCCCGGTGAGGCCCAGCTCGGGCACAAGGAATCCATCGCCGACACCGCCGAGGTGATGTCGCGGATGGTCTCTGCCATCATCTGGCGCACCTACTCCCAGGCCGGGCTCGTCGAGATGGCCGAGTACTCGTCCGTGCCCGTCATCAACGCCCTGTCCGATGACTTCCACCCCTGCCAGATCCTGGCCGATCTGCTGACCATCCGCGAACACCGCGGCGACATCGCCGGCCAGACCATGGCCTACTTCGGCGACGGGGCGAACAATATGGCCAACTCCTATGCCCTCGGCGGCGTCAACGCCGGCATGCACGTGCGCATCGCCGCACCGGCCGGCCACCAGCCGGCGCCCGCAGTGATCGCCGAGGCCGAAGCCCTGTCCACCCAGACCGGAGGATCGCTGACAGTCACCGACGATCCGGTCGCCGCCGCGAACGGTGCCGATGTGCTCGTCACCGACACCTGGGTATCGATGGGCCAGGACGCCGCCGGCCGCGACGACGAGGCCTCACCGTTTATGCCCTTCCAGGTCAATCAGGACCTCATGGATGCGGGCAACGACCCGATCTTCCTCCACTGCCTGCCCGCCTACCGCGGCAAGGAGGTCACGGCCGAGGTCATCGACGGACCCGCCTCGGTGGTCTTCGACGAGGCCGAGAACCGTCTGCACGCGCAGAAGGCCCTCATGACCTACCTGTTGGAGCGATGATGGCCGAGACGAACAGTCCCGCCTCGGCGAATTCCGCGCCGCTGACGAAGACCGCCCGGCAGCAGAAGATCATCGATCTCATCACCCGCCAATCCGTGCGAAGCCAGATCGAACTCGCCGAGGCGCTGGCGACCTCGGGCATCACCGTCACCCAGGCGACCCTGTCGCGCGACCTCGCCGAGGTGGGGGCCGTGAAGATCCGCACGACCACCGGATCCGTCTACGCCGTCCCCGGTGAGGGCGGCGACCGGTCCCTGCAGCAGTCGACCGGTGACAGCCTCGACGCGAAGCTGCCGAGACTGCTCGAAGAGCTGCTCGTCTCCGCCGCCGCCCAGGACAACACCGTCGTGCTGCGCACCCCGCCGGGGGCCGCGCAGTACCTGGCCTCGGCGATCGATCGATCCTCGACCCTCGGTGTCTTCGGCACCATCGCCGGAGACGATACGGTCCTCGTCATCGCCGAGGCGGCCGTCGGAGGTCAGGCCCTGGCCGAGACCTTCCTCGAATTCGCCGCCGGCGGTCTGGCCGAAGGCTGAGCGACCTCGGCGCCGGCTGAGACCTGGAACAATGACAACGAAGAACGAACGCACCGGCGCCTCGGCACGGTTAAGAAAGGACGATCTGTGAGCGAACGACTGAGCCTGTGGGGCGGACGATTCTCCGACGGGCCCGCCGATGCCCTGGCCGCACTGAGCAAGTCGACGGACTTCGACTGGCGGTTGGCGAAGTACGACATCGCCGGGTCGAAGGCGCATGCGAAGGTCCTCCACAACGCCAAGCTGCTCACCGACGAGGAGCTGGCCGGAATGCACGAGGCGTTGGACGAGCTGCTGAGGCGGGTCGAGACCGGTGAGTATGTGGCCGCCGAATCCGATGAGGATGTGCACTCCTCGCTCGAGCGCGGACTCATCGAGATCGCCGGACCCGAACTCGGCGGCAAACTGCGGGCCGGACGGTCCCGCAACGACCAGATCGCGACCATGGGGCGGATGTATCTGCGCGATCATTCCCGTGAGATCGCCGGGCTCGTCCTCGACACCGTCGAGGTGCTCATCGCCCAGGCCGAAGCCCACCCGGAGGCACCCATGCCCGGGCGCACCCACCTCCAGCACGCCCAGCCCGTGCTGCTGGCCCACCATCTGCTCGCCCACGCGTGGCCGCTGCTGCGGGATGTCGCCCGGTTCGTCGACTTCGACGCCCGTGCCGGAGTCTCCGCCTACGGTTCGGGAGCCCTGGCCGGATCGTCGCTGGGACTCGACCCGCAGGCCGTGGCCGCCGACCTCGGGTTCAACGACTCGGTCGAGAACTCGATCGACGGCACCGCCAGCCGCGATGTCTTCGCCGAATACCAGTTCATCACCACGATGATCGGCATCGACCTCTCCCGCCTGTCCGAGGAAGTCATCGCCTGGGCGACGAAGGAGTTCTCATTCGTCACCCTCCACGACGCCTACTCGACCGGGTCGTCGATCATGCCGCAGAAGAAGAACCCCGATATCGCCGAGCTCACTCGCGGCAAGTCCGGCCGCCTCATCGGTGACCTCACCGGGCTGCTCTCAACCCTCAAGGCGCTGCCGCTGGCGTACAACCGTGATCTGCAGGAGGACAAGGAACCGGTCTTCGACGCCACCGACACCCTCGAGCTGCTGCTTCCGGCATTCACCGGCATGATCGCGACCCTCGAATTCGACACCGAGCGCATGGCGCACCTGGCGCCGCGCGGATTCGCGCTGGCCACCGACATCGCCGAATGGCTCGTGCGTGCCGGCGTGCCCTTTCGCGTGGCCCACGAGCTCTCGGGCGCATGCGTGCAGCTGGCCGAGTCTCGCGACGTCGAACTCTGGGACCTGACTGACGAGGACTTCGCCGGCATCTCCGAACACCTCACGCCGGAGGTGCGTGAGGTGCTCACGACTCTGGGTTCGATCGACTCCCGCAACGCCAAGGGCGGTACCGCTCGGTCGGCTGTCGACCAGCAGATCGCCAACGCCAAGGCCGAGGTGGACCGGCTGCGCGAATTCGCGGGGTCGGCCCGGAGCGTGTGAGGGTAGCGGCCGAACTCAGGCCGACGACTGCCGGGTCATGACGCCATCGACTCAGAAGCCGTCGTGCCTGACGCTCCATCTCGGTCACCGCAGAACGGTCAGCCGACAAGAGGACTGCTCCAGTCGCGATCCGCGGGCACAACCACCTCGGCGACACCGTAGAATTGACTCCGTCGGTGCCGCACCGACACAGCACACAGTTTCGAAAGGACCGAAGTGACCGACATATTCAGCGAACTCAAAGCCCGCGGGCTCGTCGCGGTTTCGACCGACGAGGCCGCCCTCCAGAAAGCACTGGACACCGAGTCGCTGACCTATTATGTCGGTTTCGATCCGACGGCGCCGAGCCTGCACATGGGCAACCTCGTGCAGCTGCTGACCGCCGCCCGCCTGCAGCAGGCCGGGCACAATCCGCTCGCTCTCGTCGGCGGCGCCACCGGCCTCATCGGCGATCCGCGGATGTCGGGGGAGCGGACTCTCAATCCGCGCGAGGTCGTCGAGGAATGGCTGGCGAAGATCCGGGTCCAGGTCGAGAAGTTCCTCGACTTCGACGGCCCCCATGCTGCCAAGATCGTCAACAACCTCGACTGGACCTCGCAGCTCTCGGCGATCGACTTCCTCCGCGACATCGGAAAGCACTTCCCGGTCAACCGGATGCTGGCCAAGGAATCCGTTTCCGCTCGTCTCAACAGCGAGGCCGGGATCTCCTTCACGGAGTTCTCGTACCAGGTCATGCAGGGCAATGACTACCTCGAGCTCTACCGTCGCTACGGCTGCACCCTGCAGACCGGCGGCTCCGACCAGTGGGGCAACCTCACCTCCGGCGTCGACCTCATCCGTCGGGTCGAGCAGGAGTCCGTGCACGCACTGGCCACCCCGCTGATCACGAAGGCCGACGGCACGAAGTTCGGCAAGACCGAATCCGGCACGGTATGGCTCGACTCGACCCTGACCAGCCCGTACGCCTTCAGCCAGTTCTGGCTCAACGCCGACGACCGCGATGTGGTGAAGTACCTCAAGGTGTTCTCGCTGCGGTCGTTGGAAGAGATCGACGCGATCGCCGCCGAATTCAATGCTGCCCCGCACACCCGTGTGGCGCAGAAGGCCCTCGCCGAGGATGTCACCACCCTCGTCCACGGCCGCCAAGCGTACGAGCAGGCCATCGCCGCGGCCTCCGCGCTCTTCGGTGGCGGAGAACTCGCCGGTCTCGACGCCTCGACCCTGGGCGCGGCCACCTCAGAGCTGCCGCGCGGTGACGTCAGCGCGACCCAGCTCTCCGACGGCCTGCCCGTGGCCGATGCCTTCGTCACCGCCGGCATCGTCAAGTCCAAGGGTGAGGCCCGCCGTGCCATCAGGGACGGAGGCGCCTACGTCAACAACGTCAAGGTCACCGCGGAAGACCAGGCTCTGACCGCCGCCGAGGTGCTCCCCACCGAAGCCGGGGGAGTGATCCTCCTGCGCCGGGGAAAGAAGACCCTGGGAGCCGTCGACATCGTCGGCTGAGCGAGCCCGATCTGCACCGACGACACCGTGTCCTGGCCACTCTGCAGGACACGGTGTCGTCGCATTCACCACCATTGGTCAGACGTGATCGTCGGTATCTCCGCAGCTACGTGCGCGGTACACGCAATCACCTTGTTCTCGATGCGTACAAGGTGGCTGGTTGTAGCCGGCTCTGGTTCTCACGGTTCTTGGCGGAGGGCGGTGGAGACGGTGTGGAGAGACCGGCACCAAGATTCCGGCAAGCCTCATGGTGGTCGCGGGCATGATGGATCAGACTGGAATGACGGATCCGACGAATCGAGGAGAATATGCGAACACTGCTCAACATCATCTGGTTCATCTTCAGCGGACTCTGGCTCGCCCTGGGATACTGGGCCGCCGGCATCATCTGCTGCATTCTCATCGTCACCATCCCCTGGGGCATCGCTTCCTTCCGAATCGGCAACTACGCACTGTGGCCGTTCGGACGCGAGGTCATCGAAACCAAGCCCGCCGGCATCGTGACGACGGTGGGCAATATCATCTGGCTCGTCGTCGCGGGAGTGTGGCTGGCCATCGGACACGTGGTGACGTCGATTCCGCTGTTCGTCTCGATCATCGGCATTCCGCTCGGCTGGGCGAACATCAAACTCATCCCCGTCTCGCTCATGCCCCTGGGCAAGAAGATCGTCAGCAGCGACTCCCTCATGCCCGGCTATCGCGGAGCACGTGCCTGAGCGCTCTGCTGCTGGAGCTCTTCGAGGGAGATCCGGCCCTTGCGCACTCCCCAGAGCACACGCCTGGTTCGCAGCAGCCGGGGCAGGGAGATGATGAGCAGACCGCCGAGCATGTTGAACACGATCACGATGCCGAACCACTGCAGGAACTGAGGGATCGAGACGTCGGCTCCTGCGAACATGGCAGCGAAGATGATGATCGCGTTGATCGCCCCGTGCAGCATCCCGAACCCGATGACGAGCAGTCCGGTGACCATGCAGACGATCGCCTTGACAACATCGTTCGATGTGCCCTGCTGCATGCGGGTGGCCAGCGTGATGGCCGCCCCGGCGAGGAGGGACAGAGCGATCATCACACTGAGTGAGGGCTGGTCGACATAGCTCTCCGCCATGTCTGCGAGCACCACATGGTAATCGGGCAGGCCGAGGACGATGAGCCACGCGAAGGCCGCCCCGCCCAGCAGATTGGTCACAAGCGTGACGACCCAGAGCCTGACGACCTGAAGCCAAGTGGCCTGTCCGGCGATGACGGCGTTGAGCGGGAGGAGGAACTCCTCGGTGAACAGTTCGGAGTGCGCGAGCTTGAGAGCGAGCAGGCCGATGCCGAAGGCCATGCCGGCGAGGATCTCGGAACCGGTGGCCTGTTTGACGAGGATCATCGCCAAGATTCCGAGACCGACGTCGATGCCGCCGAACAGCCCGGTGACGATGAGTTCCGGCCATTTCCGGTTGAGCCGTTTGGCGCCTTCCGTGACCGTGGCAGTCGCTTCATCGACCAGCTCGTCTTCCAGATCGAGGTCGTTCCTGCCCAGGCGCACGCGCTGCTCCTTCTGAGTCATTGGCCCAGTGTAAATTCCGCATCCGGGCGAACAGCTGGGATTCGACTGCGATGTCGCCGAGCATCGAGTGGGCGAGCCGCTCGCACCGGTGAGCGCGAAGCCCTTGCTCTGGAGAAAAGCGTTGAGACCGAATGTGAGCCGTTGACGGGGCTGGGTTCGGTCAGTGTTCGTGGTTGGTTGCGCGTGGTTGTGATGGTGGGGTTCGGGTTGGTGTCGTGGCTGGTCGGCGTCGGTGACGGTTGTCACAGGCGTGTGGACCCGGTTGGAGTTGCACGACGCTTCTGGTCTGGTCTAGAGTTATATCTCGTTGCCCCGCCGGGAACATGGTTCGAAGAACAGGGTTTCTGCCGGGTCTGACCAGGACGAGCACGGGTTCGGTCCGGGGTCGGTTCGGGTTGTGGGGTGGCGATATTTGATGCGGATGCTCCCAGTGTACGTGGCCTTGTGTGGGTTGCGGTGATGGGTGTGTGTTTGTGGTTTGAGAATCCAATAGCGTGTTTGTTTGAACTAGTTGTGATGCCAGAAATTGTTTGTTTTTCTGGTGAGACTATTTATTGGGCCAGCTTCGATCACCCCCGTGGTCGGGTTGGCTGTCTTGCTGGGATTCATTCTGCAACATAATTTTTTTATGGAGAGTTTGATCCTGGCTCAGGACGAACGCTGGCTGCGTGCTTAACACATGCAAGTCGAACGCTGAAGCCCTCAGCTTGCTGGGGGTGGATGAGTGGCGAACGGGTGAGTAACACGTGAGTAACCTGCCCCTGATTTCGGGATAAGCCCGGGAAACTGGGTCTAATACCGGATATGACCACCGGCCGCATGGTTGGTGGTGGAAAGTTTTTTCGATTGGGGATGGGCTCGCGGCCTATCAGTTTGTTGGTGGGGTAATGGCCTACCAAGGCGACGACGGGTAGCCGGCCTGAGAGGGCGACCGGCCACACTGGGACTGAGACACGGCCCAGACTCCTACGGAGGCAGCAGTGGGGAATATTGCACAATGGGGGAAACCCTGATGCAGCGACGCAGCGTGCGGGATGACGGCCTTCGGGTTGTAAACCGCTTTCAGCAGGGAAGAAGCCGTAAGGTGACGGTACCTGCAGAAGAAGTACCGGCTAACTACGTGCCAGCAGCCGCGGTAATACGTAGGGTACGAGCGTTGTCCGGAATTATTGGGCGTAAAGAGCTCGTAGGTGGTTGGTCACGTCTGCTGTGGAAACGCAACGCTTAACGTTGCGCGGGCAGTGGGTACGGGCTGACTAGAGTGCAGTAGGGGAGTCTGGAATTCCTGGTGTAGCGGTGAAATGCGCAGATATCAGGAGGAACACCGGTGGCGAAGGCGGGACTCTGGGCTGTGACTGACACTGAGGAGCGAAAGCATGGGGAGCGAACAGGATTAGATACCCTGGTAGTCCATGCCGTAAACGTTGGGCACTAGGTGTGGGGGACATTCCACGTTTTCCGCGCCGTAGCTAACGCATTAAGTGCCCCGCCTGGGGAGTACGGTCGCAAGGCTAAAACTCAAAGGAATTGACGGGGGCCCGCACAAGCGGCGGAGCATGCGGATTAATTCGATGCAACGCGAAGAACCTTACCAAGGCTTGACATACACCGGACACGCTTGGAAACAGGTGCTCCCTTTGGGGCTGGTGTACAGGTGGTGCATGGTTGTCGTCAGCTCGTGTCGTGAGATGTTGGGTTAAGTCCCGCAACGAGCGCAACCCTCGTTCTATGTTGCCAGCACGTGATGGTGGGAACTCATAGGAGACTGCCGGGGTCAACTCGGAGGAAGGTGGGGATGACGTCAAATCATCATGCCCTTTATGTCTTGGGCTTCACGCATGCTACAATGGCCGGTACAGAGAGAGGCGAGCCTGTGAGGGTGAGCGAATCCCTTTAAAGCCGGTCTCAGTTCGGATCGTAGTCTGCAATTCGACTACGTGAAGTCGGAGTCGCTAGTAATCGCAGATCAGCAACGCTGCGGTGAATACGTTCCCGGGCCTTGTACACACCGCCCGTCAAGTCACGAAAGTCGGTAACACCTGAAGCCGGTGGCCCAACCCTTGTGGAGGGGGCCGTCTAAGGTGGGACTGGTGATTGGGACTAAGTCGTAACAAGGTAGCCGTACCGGAAGGTGCGGCTGGATCACCTCCTTTCTAAGGAGCACACATCAGAACCCCAATTGATCACCCGTTCGTGGTGGTGTTGGGTGCTCATGGGTGGAACATCACAACTGCTTGCTCGTCGATGCTGCCTGGCTGGGGTTTCTGCCCCAGGGGGGTGGGTGTCGGGTGGGCTGGGACAGGCACGTTATTGGGTCCTGGAATCACAAGCCCTGTGTTGGGTGTGGTTTCTGCTGATAGACCGACCTGCCAGGTGGTGGTCACGGGTTCGTGGCTGCTGGTTGGTGGTGTTTGGTAGTGGTTTGAGAATCGTATAGTGGACGCGAGCATCAACAACATTTTTGTGTTGTTTATGTAATGTGATTTTCTTGTCATCGAATACGAGTGTGTTTGATACATTTCGCGCGCACATGGAGCTGACCCTTATGGGGTGGTGAGTGTGTGAGAGCGCATGGTGGATGCCTTGGCATCAGGAGCCGATGAAGGACGTGGAAATCTGCGATAAGCCTCGGGGAGCCGATAAACGGGCGTTGATCCGAGGATGTCCGAATGGGGAAACCCCGCCACTTGTGAGGGTGGTGACCCGTGCCTGAATGTATAGGGTGCGTGGGGGGAACGCGGGGAAGTGAAACATCTCAGTACCCGCAGGAAGAGAAAATAACAATGATTCCGGTAGTAGTGGCGAGCGAACCCGGAGGAGCCTAAACCCTTTCAGTGTCAAGCGTGCTGGTGTTGCTGTGGGGGTGTTGTGGGGCGTGCATGGTCCGGTTCAGCATGACTGGTCTGTGGTGGTGTTTGTGTAGTCGAACCTGGTGGGAAACAGGACCGGAGTGGGTGAGAGTCCCGTAGACGAAACATGGATGCTTCTGCAGTGTGCGTGTGCCCGAGTAGCACGGAACTCGTGGAATTTCGTGTGAATCTGCCAGGACCACCTGGTAAGGCTAAATACTTCCTGGTGACCGATAGCGGATAGTACCGTGAGGGAATGGTGAAAAGTACCCCGGGAGGGGAGTGAAAGAGTACCTGAAACCATGTGCTGACAATCCGTCAGAGCAGCCGTAGCAGCTGTGATGGCGTGCCTTTTGAAGAATGAGCCTGCGAGTTAGCGGTGCGTGGCGAGGTTAACCCGTTGTGGGGTAGTCGTAGCGAAAGCGAGTCCGAATAGGGCGATTTGAGTCGCGTGTCCTAGACCCGAAGCGGAGTGATCTAGCCATGGGCAGGGTGAAGCGTGTGTAAGAGCGCGTGGAGGCCCGCACCCACTTCAGTTGAAAATGGAGGGGATGACCTGTGGTTAGGGGTGAAAGGCCAATCAAACTCTGTGATAGCTGGTTCTCCCCGAAATGCATTTAGGTGCAGCGTTGCGTGGTTCTTGCTGGAGGTAGAGCTACTGGATGGCTGATGGGCCCTACCGGGTTACTGACGTCAACTAAACTCCGAATGCCAGTCAAGGTTGAGCGTGGCAGTGAGACAGTGGGGGATAAGCTTCATTGTCGAGAGGGAAACAGCCCAGACCATCAACTAAGGCCCCTAAGCGTGTGCTCAGTGGGAAAGGATGTTCAGTTGCGAAGACAACCAGGAGGTTGGCTTAGAAGCAGCCATCCTTGAAAGAGTGCGTAATAGCTCACTGGTCAAGTGATTGAGCGCCGATAATGTAGCGGGGCTAAGTACACCGCCGAAGTTGTGGCAGCACCACGGTCGCCGTAATGGTGTGGTGTTGGGTAGGGGAGCGTCGAGTCGCTGGTGAAGTCGCCGTGTGAACGAGTGGTGGAGGCGTCTCGAGTGAGAATGCAGGCATGAGTAGCGAAAGACGGGTGAGAAGCCCGTCCACCGGATGACCAAGGGTTCCAGGGCTAGGCTAATCCGCCCTGGGTAAGTCGGGACCTAAGGCGAGGCCGACAGGCGTAGTCGATGGATAACCAGTTGATATTCTGGTACCGACACACAACCGACAGTACCAAAACACATGAGACTAACCGTCCCAAACGCCCTGGGCATCTTCGGATGCCTGGTTTGGTGTGGGGTGGGACCTGAGTGTGGAGTCGGTAAGCGTGTGGTGTGACGCAGAAAGGTAGCCAGGCCGTGCGATGGTTGTCACGGTCTAAGGTTGTAGCACGTGGGGGTAGGCAAATCCGTCCCCACAGTAAGTGTGAGAGCTGATGGGCGCCCCACTGTCGGTGGGGTGATCTGGTGATCCTCTGCTGCCGAGAAAAGCATCGGCGTGAGGGTGTGTGTTGCCCGTACCCTATAACCGACACAGGTGGTCGAGTAGAGAATACTCAGGTGATCGAGAGAATCGTGGTTAAGGAACTCGGCAAAATGCCCCCGTAACTTCGGGAGAAGGGGGACCATCCCGGTGAACCCAACTGGCTTGGGGATGTGCTGGTGGTGGTCGCAGAGGCCAGAGAGAAGCGACTGTTTATTAAAAACACAGGTCCGTGCGAAGATGTAGTCGATGTATACGGACTGACGCCTGCCCGGTGCTGGAAGGTTAAGAGGACCCGTTAACAGGATTCGTTCTGTGAAGCGGAGAATTTAAGCCCCAGTAAACGGCGGTGGTAACTATAACCATCCTAAGGTAGCGAAATTCCTTGTCGGGTAAGTTCCGACCTGCACGAATGGCGTAACGACTTCTCTGCTGTCTCAACCACGAACTCGGCGAAATTGCATTACGAGTAAAGATGCTCGTTACGCGCAGCAGGACGGAAAGACCCCGAGACCTTCACTATAGTTTGGTATTGGGATTCGGTGTGGTTTGTGTAGGATAGGTGGAAGACTGGGAAGCCCTGACGCTAGTTGGGGTGGAGTCGATCGGTGAAATACCACTCTGACCATAGTGGATTCCTGAACTTCGGACCCTGATCGGGTTCAGGGACAGTGCCTGATGGGTAGTTTAACTGGGGCGGTTGCCTCCTAAAGAGTAACGGAGGCGCCCAAAGGTTCCCTCAGCCTGGTTGGCAATCAGGTGTCGAGTGTAAGTGCACAAGGGAGCTTGACTGTGAGACGGACGTGTCGAGCAGGAGCGAAAGCTGGGACTAGTGACCCGGCCATGGCTTGTGGAAGCGTGGTCGCTCAACGGATAAAAGGTACCTCGGGGATAACAGGCTGATCTTGCCCAAGAGTCCATATCGACGGCATGGTTTGGCACCTCGATGTCGGCTCGTCGCATCCTGGGGCTGGAGTCGGTCCCAAGGGTTGGGCTGTTCGCCCATTAAAGCGGTACGCGAGCTGGGTTTAGAACGTCGTGAGACAGTTCGGTCCCTATCCGCTGCGTGCGTAGGAAATTTGTGGAGGCCTGTCCTTAGTACGAGAGGACCGGGACGGACGAACCTCTGGTGTGCCAGTTGTTCCGCCAGGAGCATGGCTGGTTGGCTACGTTCGGGATGGATAACCGCTGAAAGCATCTAAGCGGGAAGCCTGCTCCGAGATGAGATTTCCAGCCCACATTTGTGTGGGGAGAGGTGTCCTATAGATGATGGGGTTGATAGGCCAGGTATGGAAGCGCAGTAATGTGTGGAGTTGACTGGTACTAATACACCGATCACTCATTGACCTTTTTGGGTTGGTGTGTGCGTGAGTGTGTGGTGTGCTCGTTGGTGGCAAGACCCCCTTTTGTGTGGGGTGGTTGCATTGTTTGTGGTGTTCGCGTTCGCTGTGCGGTTCTTGGACTGCTACCGCCCGTGAGTCCTCTTTTTTGTTGGGGGTGTGGGTGTGGTGGTCTGTTGGTTTTGCGGTGGTGATAGTGGTGGGGAAACGCCCGGTTAACCGTTCCGATCCCGGTAGCTAAGCCCATTCGCGCTGATGGTACTGCAACTTGGTGGTTGTGGGAGAGTAGGTGACTGCCGCATTTATTTTTGTGGGGAGGGCCCTGTTCGTGGTGGACGGGGCCCTTTCTTGTATTCATGGGCGGGGTTGTTGTCTGCCCCCTTTTGTGTCAAGGGCGGGGCAGCGCCGGGGCCTCTGCGGGCAGATCACCCCGGTCGACCGTGTCAGTCTTTGGGGCCTGAGTCGAGGTCGACTCTCAGGGATTGCCGTGAGATCCATCAGGCTCGGCGCGGTCTCGTTGGAAGACAGCGTTGCTGGTCACCGCGTGTAGATCCATTTGAGAGGCTGTGGCGGCGTCTTAGCTGTAATTCGGGTCACAGAAATGTAGTCTGGTGCTCACAGTCAACGGAAGGTACCGCTCATGCTCAACCGATTGCACGATACCCTCAGGCTCAGAACGAACCCGGCCATCTTCTTCTCCTCCGCCGCCGTGATCGTCATCTTCGTCCTCGGGACGATCTTCTTCACCGACGCTCTCGACTCGGCCGTCTCAGTGGCCTCGGACTGGCTGCTGACCAACCTCGGCTGGTTCTACATCCTCGGCGTCACTGTCTTCCTCGGCTTCCTCATCTACATCGCGGCCTCGCGGTACGGTCGAGCGAAGCTCGGGCCCGACGACGAACCGCCCGAACATTCGAACGGTGCCTGGTTCGCGATGCTCTTCGCCGCCGGCATCGGATCGATCCTCATGTTCTGGGGTGTGGCCGAACCCGTCAGCCACTTCGGGGATCCACCTCGGGGATCCTTGGGCATCGAGGCGGGGACCGCGGCCGCCGCCGTCGATGCGATGAACTTCCCCTACTACCACTTCACGTTGCACACGTGGACCATCTTCACGCTTCCGGCGCTGTGCTTCGCGTACTTCATCCACAAACGCAACCTGCCACCGCGGGTGAGCTCGATCTTTCAGCCCATCCTCGGCGAGAAGATCCACGGCCCCATCGGCAAGACGATCGACGTCGTCGCCATCATCGGCACCGTCTTCGGCATCGCCGTTTCGATCGGTCTGGGCACGCTGCAGATCAACGGCGGTCTCGCCCAGGTCGTCGGCGTCCCCGAGAACGCTC
The DNA here is from genome assembly GCF_018208375.1 of Brevibacterium sp. SMBL_HHYL_HB1. Taxonomy (NCBI): domain Bacteria; kingdom Bacillati; phylum Actinomycetota; class Actinomycetes; order Micrococcales; family Brevibacteriaceae; genus Brevibacterium; species Brevibacterium sp. SMBL_HHYL_HB1. Next base: position 1,060,348 of record NZ_CP062936.1, read on the forward strand.
TGTGGCAGCTGATCATCATCGGCGTCGTCTGCGGACTGGCTACGATCTCAGTCTCGCTCGGCCTCGACAAAGGCATCAAGGTCCTGTCGAACCTCAACATCGTCGTGGCTGTGCTGCTGCTCGTCTTCATCGTCGTCTTCGGCCCGACCCTGTTCATGGCCAAGGGCGTTTTCGAATCCCTCGGCACCTATATCCAACAGCTGCCCGAACTCGCGCTGTGGAACGACACATTCGCCAACACCGGCTGGCAGAACACCTGGACGGTCTTCTATTGGGCGTGGACGATCACCTGGTCGCCGTTCGTCGGCATCTTCATCGCCCGCATCTCCCGCGGACGCACCATTCGCCAGTTCGTCATCGGCGTGCTCGCCATCCCCTCGGCCTTCTCAATCCTGTGGTTCGGCATCTTCGGCTACGCCTCCTTCGACATCGAGCTCAACCAGGGTGGGGGACTGGTCGACCGAGTCGTCGATCAGGGCGACATCCCCGGTGCGCTGTTCGCGTTCCTCGACCACTATCCGCTGGCCGGTCCGATATCGGTGATCGCGATCGTCCTTGTGGTCATCTTCTTCGTTACCTCGGTGGATTCCGCAGCTCTCGTCGTCGACACGATGAACAACGGCCACGAGGACTTCAACCCGCTGCCGCAGCGAATCTTCTGGGCTCTGGCCGTCGCGGTCGTCACCGCCACCCTGCTGGTCTTCTCCGGAACCGGCGGACTCGAAGCACTTCAGTCGACGATCATCCTCGTCGGCCTGCCGTTCTTCATCATCGCCTACTTCCAGATCTACGCACTCATGCGGGCCCTGCGCGAAGATGCCGGTGTGCTGCCGCGGGTGCGGATGCGCCGCTGGAAGAAGGTGCTGCCACCGGAGGAGGTCGAGCGCCGCAGCGCTGATGATGACGACTTCGGTCACGAGTACGACGAGGACGAGGAAATCGTCACTCGTCCTCAGGCGGAGGAACCCGCACCGGAGTTCCGTGATCCGTATATCGAGGCGCCGGCCCAGCGCAAGCAGCGACATGGCACCCTGGCCAGCCGCACCGGCAGCCGAAGTCGCAGTCAGGACGACTCCGCCGGCTGATCGGCAGAGAAACGCCGAAGGGGCTGATGCTTTCGCATCAGCCCCTTCGGCGACTGTGGGCGGCACCTGACAGCCAGTCAGTGCCCTGAAACAGTCAGTGCCCCGAGGAGGTCATGCGCCTGTCAGCGATGACCGTCCGAGTGCCTCACTGACCGGACTTGATCATCTCCGCGCACTTCTCGCCCATCATCATCACGGTGATGTTCGGGTTGACGGTGGTGATCTCCGGCATCGCCGAGGCATCGACGACGCGCAGCCGGTTGACGCCCTTGACCCTGAGCTGCGGATCCAGCGGCGACATCCTGTCATCGTCGGCACCCATGCGAGTCGTGCCCACCGGATGGTAGACGGTGTTGTGGGTGGCCTTGACGTAGTCGGCGATCTGCTCATCGGTTTGCACGTCCTGGCCGGGGAACAGCTCCTCACCGGCCCACTCGGACATGGCATCCTGGGAGACGATCTCACGGGCCTTCTTGATGCCGGCGACCATGACGCGGATGTCGTGGCCTTCGGCATCGGTGAAGTAGCGGGGATCGACCTTCGGCTTGTCACGGAAGTCCTTCGACCGCAGACGCACGGTGCCGCGCGACTTCGCATGCGTGACGTTCGGAGTCAGGCAGAAGGAGTTCTCCGAGGTCTTGTACCCCTGACGCAGGGTGTGCATATCGAAGGGCACCGAACCGTAGTGCATCATCAGATCCGGACGGTCGAGTCCTTCCTCGGTGGGGGAGAAGATCCCGATCTCCCACCACTGGGTCGAATCCTCGACCATCGGCTTCTTCGCTTCCCAGGAGATCACGGCCTCCGGGTGATCGCCGAGGTGCTCGCCGACTCCCGGCGAATCCACGCGGGTCTCGATGCCCACCTCGGCGAGGTGATCGGCCGGACCGATCCCTGAGAGCATGAGCAGCTGCGGGGTGTTGATGGCACCGGCGGAGACGATGACTTCCCGCTTCGCCTCGATGCGGTTGGTCTTGCCGAAGGCATTGTTGACCACGTGCACGGCCGTGCAGTTGTTGTCCTCGTCGAACTCGAGCTCCTTGGCCTGAGTGTCGGTGAGGATCGTGAGGTTCTCACGGTCGAGGATCGGATGCAGATAGGACACCGAGGACGATGAGCGGGTGCCGTCCGCCTTGCGGTTGACCTGGAAGAAGTTCGCGCCGTTGATGACGGTCTGCCCCTCGTTGAACTGCACACGCGGGATGCCCGCCTGCTCACAGGCGTCGAGGAGGGCGATGCCGCAGGGATCGACCGCCGGCACGTTCATCAGGCTCACCGGACCGTCATGGCCGTGGTGGTCACCGGGCAGCTCGTTGTTCTCGAGCTTCTTGTACAGCCCGAAGGTGTCCTTCGACCCCCAGCCGGTGGCCCCGTGCTTGGTCTCCCAGTCATCGAGGTCCTCCTTCGGGGCCCAGAAGGCGATGCAGGAGTTGTGCGAGGAGCACCCGCCGAGGACCTTCGCCCTGGCATGGCGCATGAACGAGTTGCCCTGCTCCTGCTCTTCGATCGGGTAGTCCCAGTCGAACCCGGACTCGAGGAGCTCCATCCACCGATTGAGCCGGAGGATGACATCCTCGCCGACGTCGGTCGGGCCGGCTTCGAGCAGCCCGACGCTGACCTCGGGATCCTCGCTCAGTCGCGCGGCGACCGCGGCTCCCGCGGAGCCACCGCCGACGACGACGTAGTCAAAGCTGTGAGTGGTCTTCACTGTCAGTTCTCCTTAATCTTCCGCTGTGCGTCTGCCGGGATCCCGTTCTCACTTCGAGTGGTCGGGAAACCATCCGGTGACGGCCGGTTCGAGGTTCTGGTAGATGTGCTTGGCCTCCTGGTACTCGGCCAGACCCGTGGGTCCGAGCTCGCGACCGAAGCCGGACTGCTTAAAGCCGCCCCATTCGGCCTGAGGCAGGTAGGGGTGGAAGTCGTTGATCCAGATGGTGCCGTGGCGCAGGCGCTGAGCGACCAGCTGGGTCTTGCCCGCATCCTGGCCCCACACGGCACCGGCGAGTCCGTAGTGGGTGTCGTTGGCGATCTCGATCGCCTCGTCGACGGTGGAGAACGTCTCAACGGTCACAACTGGACCGAAGGCCTCATCGGAGACCACGGACATGCCGCGCTTGACCTGGTCGAGGACCGTCGGCAGGTAGTAGAAGCCGTCGGCCAGCTCGCCCTCACCGTACTTGCCGCCGCAGCGCACACGTGCGCCCTCGGCCACGCCCTTCTCGACATAGGCGGCGACCTTCTCACGGTGGGCCGCGGAGATGAGCGGGCCGGCCTCGGCGTTCTCATCGAAGGGGCCGCCGAGGCGGATCTGCTGGGCACGTTCGACGAGCCGGTCGACGAACTCTTCGGCGATGGATTCCTCGACGATGAGTCGGGCACCGGCCGAGCACACCTGGCCGGAGTGGACGAAGGCGGCGTTGAGCGCATTGTCCAGGGCGGCGTCGAAATCGGCGTCGGCGAATACGACATTCGGGTTCTTCCCGCCGAGTTCGAGCGCGATCTTCTTGATCGTCGCCGAGGCGTTCTTCGCCAGCAGGCGGCCCGTGACCAGACCGCCGGTGAAGGAGACCATGTCGATGTCCTCGTGCGTCGACAGGGGAGCGCCGGCATCGGCGCCGGCTCCGAGGATGAGGTTGCCGACACCGGCGGGCAGCCCGAGTTCCTCGAGCACCTGCAGGGTCAGGATCGCGGTGTGCGGGGTCAGCTCTGCGGGCTTGAGGACGAAGGTGTTGCCCGCGGCGATGGCCGGAGCGATCTTCCACGCCGCCTGCAGCAGGGGGTAGTTCCACGGGGTGATGAGCGCACAGACGCCGACCGGTTCGTGGACGATCTTCGAGGCCACGGTGTCGGTTCCGGCGTCGACGACGCGGCCGGCATTGTTCGCAGCGAGCTTGCCGAAGTAGTCGAAGCAGTTCGCGATGTCGTCCATGTCGATCTGCGATTCGACGAAGCGCTTGCCGGTGTCCAGGGACTCGGCACGCGCGAATTCGTCCTTGCGCTCACGGAGGGTGGCGGCGAACTTCAGCAGCAGATCGCCGCGTTCGCTGGCCGGCACGGAGGACCAGACACCGGAGTCGAAGGCCCGGCGGGCCGCGGCGATCGCCAACTCGGTGTCGGCCGGGCTGGCCTCGTCGACCTCGGCGACGAAGCTGCCGTCGGCGGGGTTGTGGATCTTCCGGGTTCCACCGTTGACGGCCGAAACCCACTGACCGTCGATGAAGAGTGTGTTGGGCACGATATCTCCTATTCCTTGCTGGTCAACGACTGTGTGATCTGTGTTCAGCGCCTGCCGGCCGCACGGTTCGGCCGGCTGCTGCAGGGCTCGTCCGTCCGGGTGCTGCCTGTGTGCCTGCCCGGCGACTCATCGTCTTGTGGTCGGTGCGGCATGTGCTCGACGCGTGTGCTCCTGGGCAGCAGAGGCGCTGGTGGGCGCGTCCACGAGTATGAGCGAACCGGTCGGTGACGCTGATGCAGATCGTTCCGGGCTACACAGTAATCGAACGTCAGGTCCGTATGCTCAATCCGATGAGACTGGTCACAGTTCCAGTTGTCGGCGGTGGGTTCGGGCGAGGAGGTGATCGTGGCGATCGGCAGGTGATTCGGCGGTGCACACGTTGCTTCCACGTCAGTTCCCATTGATCCTCTGCTGCCTGTGGCGAAGCGACTCAAGCGCTGTCACCGAGCTGATGCAATATCCTGCTGGCCGTCTGTCCCGATTCGCCCTGATTCTAACAGAGCCGCCAGTTGGCGGGCCGGGACGCTGAGCGAGGCCAGGCGGGGTGGTCCCGACCACAGGGCATCGACGATGTCAGTGCACTAGAATGGACCGGGATCATTGAAAAGACTTTATAGGGAGAATCGTGGCCCAAGGGGATTCGCGAGGCAGCCAGGACAACCGCCGAGCCGATGGCGGTCGCCGCTCAGATCGCGACAGCAATCGCAACCGCCGCCCGGATGACCGGGGCGGCCGCGGGCCACGTCATTCAGACCGCCGAGGTGGGTACCAGGGCAAGCGTCGCGATGACGATCGCCGGGGCGGCTACCAGGGCAAGCGCCGTGACGACGAGCGTCGTGGCGGGTACCAGGGCAAGCGCCGCGATGACGACCGTCGTGGGGGACGCGACCGCGGAGGCCGCGGCCGGGGCGACAACGATCGCCGCGCTTCGCGCAAGACCGACACCGGCGAATACGCACGCGAGCAGCGCGCCCGCCGTCCCCGCATCCAGGAGCCCGAGATCCCCGAGGGCGTCACCGGCCGCGAACTCGACAAGGAGATCTTCGGCCAGCTGCGGTCCCTGGACAAGGAGAACGCGGCCATGGTCGCCAAGCACCTCGTCGCCGCCGGCGGCCTGCTCGACCTCGACCCCGACCGAGCGCACGAGCACGCGAAGGCGGCGATGGCCCGCGCCGGCCGAGTCGCCGTCGTCCGCGAGGCGCTCGGCATCGCCGCCTACTACGTCGAGAAGTACGACGAAGCCGTGCGCGAGCTGCGCACCCATCGCCGGATCTCCGGGTCGAACGACAACCTCGCTCTCATCGCCGACGCCGAACGCGGCCGCGGCAAACCGGAGAAGGCCATCGAACTGCTGAAGAACTCCGAAGAGCTCGACCTCGACAACGACACGCGCACCGAGCTCGTCATCGTCGCCGCCGGAGCGAAGTCCGACCTCGACGACCTCGACGGGGCTCGCCAGCTCATCGAGGCCGAGGACTTCACTCAGAAGCCCAGCGGCGCCCTGGTCCGCCTCATGGCCGCCTACGCCGAGGTGCTCAGACTCCACGGCGAGACCGAGCTGGCCGACAAGTACGAAGAGCTCTCCCGCCGCACCGCCAAGGCCACCGGCACACTGTTCGGCGACGAAGTGCCGGACCTCAACGCCGGTGTCGAGATCGAAACCGTCGAGGAAGTCGAGGACGAGCCCGAAGCCGCAGACGCTTCCCCGAGCAGCACCCCAGAGGCGAAGAGCGAACCTGAACCGGAACCCGAGCCCGCGGCTGCGGCGAGCACGCCGACGACGCACATCTCGGCGAAGGAACTGAAATCGGTCAAGGTCACCGACGAAGAGATCGAGGCCGAACTCGACGAGATCCTCGCCGACGCCGAGGCCGACGGAGACCAGTGAGCCCCGTCGTCGAGCAGGTGCACAGCAAGGACCAAACCCCGCCCGAGGGCGGGCCGATCGACTGCGTCCTGTTCGACCTCGACGGCGTCGTCTACCACGGCTCCCGAGCGATCGACGGGGCCGTCGACGGCATCAGCTGGCTGCACGAGCGCTCGATCGGCGTCAACTACGTGACGAACAACGCCACCCGCACCGCCGAGGCCACCGCTGAGAAGATCACCGGTCTGGGCATCGACACGACGGCCGAGGAGGTGACCACCTCGGCGCAGGTCCTGGCCGAACGCCTGGCCGAGAGATTCGGCCCCGGCGCACGGGTCCACCTGCTCGGTACGACCGGACTGCGGGTCGCGCTCGAGACCGCCGGACTGCAGATCACCGACACCATCGACGAGGCACCCGTGGCCATCGCACAGGGACTCGACCCGGACATCGACTACGAGAAGATCGTGCTCGCCTGCCGGATCATCCGCTCCGGAGCCGAATGGTGGGCGAGCAACCCCGACTACTCGCTGCTGACCGAGATCGGCCGGGTCCCGGGCAACGGCGCCTTCGTCGACCTCATCTCTCGACTGACCGAGACCGAGCCGATCATCGTCGGCAAACCCGCCCCGCACATGATGGAATTCGCCGCCGGCCGCCTCGGCGCGCATCGGCCGCTGATGGTCGGCGACCGGCTCGACACCGACATCGAAGGCGGACGCGCGGCCGGATTCGACACCGCACTCGTCCTCACCGGAATCCACGACATCCACGACGCCCTGGCCGCCGCGCCCGAACGTCGACCGACCTTCATCCTGCCGAGCCTGCGCGGCCTCGAAGCCCTCATCGACGGCCACGACCGCAGCGGCACCGAGATCGAAGCCCGACTGCGCCGGGCCTGGGAGACCATCGACGCAGGCGAGACCGACGCCGAGGCCGTCCTGACCGAGACCGACCTGCCGCGCACGATCACCGAGGAGGACACGTGACCGAGACCCCAGCCCCGACACCTGCCTCCGTCAGCGGGGACGTACCCGTGGAGAACTGGCGGTCCCGCCTGGCCGAGGCCGAGGACGCCGAGCCCGCCGAACGCCACGAGCACCTCGGCGCCCTGCTCGACGACCTCGATGAGCAGGTGGGCTCCTTGTGAGCAGACTCGACCGGGCACTCGTCGACCGGAACCTGCTGGGCTCCCGCTCCCGCGCAGCCCGCGAAATCGCCGCCGGACGGGTCGACGTCAACGGCCGCACCGTGACCAAGGCCTCCCACGAGGTGGCCGAGACCGACGCGCTGACCGTGACCGAACCCGACCCCTGGGTCGCCCGCAGCGCCCACAAACTCCTCGGCGCCCTCGAGGCCTTCGACCTCGCCCCTGCCGATCTGACCGGCCTGTCCGCCCTCGACGCCGGTGCCTCCACCGGAGGCTTCACCCAGGTCCTCCTCCACTGGGGCCTGGCCGAAGTCTGGGCCGTCGACGTCGGCCACGATCAGCTCGCGCCCACCCTGCGCGAGCACCCGCGCGTGCACATGCGCGAAGGACTCAACCTACGCGACCTGGGCGCCTCCGATGTGCCTGCCAACGACCTCGTCGTCGCCGACGTCTCCTTCATCTCGCTGCGCCTGCTCATCGACCCGCTGCTGCAGGCGACGACCGGCGACGGCCAGCTCCTGCTCATGGTCAAACCCCAATTCGAGCTCGCCCGCTCCGCCCTGGACAAACACGGCGTCGTCACCACCGCGGCCAACCGCCGCCGGGCACTGGAGTCGGTGATCGCCGCCGTGGCCGAACACGGCGCACGAGTGATCGACATCGCGGCCTCGCCGCTGCCGGGGCCCAGCGGAAACAGGGAGTACTTCCTGCGTGTTCGACCGGGTCGAACACCGCTTGCGTCCGATAGGCTCAACGAGGCAGGCATCCCCGCCCACCTGGACGAGATGATGAGAGGAGAGTCGTGACCAGACACATCATGGTGCTGCTGCACCCCCAACGTGAAGAGTCGGCCGTGGCCGCCGTCAGTGTGTTCAGGGCCCTCCTCGACGATGGAGTCACCCCCGTCGTCCTCGACGACGAGATCGTCGGCATCCGCGCCCGCGAGTCCGCGATGTCGGGTGAGGCCAGCATTCTGCGCCACTGCACCGTCATCCACCCCTCCGAGCTGGGGGAGTGGAAGAACGCCTGCGAACTCGTCATCGTCCTCGGCGGCGACGGCACCATCCTGCGCGCGGCCGAACGCTTCCACGGTTCCGGAGTGCCCCTCATGGGCGTCAACCTCGGGCATGTGGGCTTCCTCGCCGAAAGCGAGAGGGAGGACCTCGCCGAGGCGGTCCACCGCGCCTCCCAACGCGACTACTCCGTCGAGGAGCGCCTCGCCCTCGACGTATCCGTCTGGCACGAGGGCGAGAACATCTTCAACGCCTGGGCGCTGAACGAAGCGACCATCGAGAAGACCTCGAAATCGCGGATGGTCGACGTCGTCCTCGGCGTCGATGCCCGCCCCGTGTCCTCCTTCGGCTGCGACGGCGTCATCCTGGCCACCCCCACGGGGTCGACGGCCTACTCCTTCTCCGCCGGCGGACCCATCGTCTGGCCCGAGGTCGAAGCGCTCATCCTCGTCCCGATCTCGGCCCACGCCCTGTTCGCCGAACCGCTCGTGGTCAACCCGAACTCCCGCCTCGGCGTGGAGATCTCACCGGGCAACCCGGACTTCTCCGCCGTGCTGTGGTGCGATGGCCGCCGCGCCCTCGAACTGCCCTCGGGAGCCCGGGTCGAAGCCACCCGTTCGAAGTCACCGATCCGACTCGCCCGCCTGCACACCGGACCCTTCACCGACCGACTCGTCGCGAAGTTCCGACTGCCCGTCTCCGGTTGGCGGGGACCGATCAAGGAGGCCTGAATGATCTCCGAACTGCGGATCTCCCACCTCGGAGTGATCGCCGAGGCCGAGATCGAACTCGACACCGGACTGACCGTCGTCACCGGTGAGACCGGTGCCGGCAAGACCATGTTCGTCTCCGCCCTGTCACTGCTCATGGGCCGCAAGGTCGGCTCCTCCGTCGTCCGCCGGGGAGCGGAGAAGGCCGAGGTCGAAGGCATCTTCACCGGTGTCGCCGAACCCGTGCGCGAACGCATCGAGGAAGCCGGCGGCAGCGTCGAGGACGAAGCCATCATCTCCCGTTCCGTTGCGGTCAAAGGACGTGCCCGAGCCACCGCGGGCGGACGCACCGTGCCGATCTCCGTGCTCACCGACATCTCCGCCGACCTCATCACCCTCCACGGCCAATCCGAACAGCTGCGGCTCAAGAGCTCCGCCCAGCAGCGTGAGCTCCTCGACGCCGCCGGGGGACCGGCCCTGGCCGAGGTGGCCGAGAAGTACCGCACCGCCTTCGAGGCCTGGCGTGAGACCGAGGCCCGCGTGTCCAGGATCAAGGACTCCACCGCCGCCCGCCGCGAACGCATCCTGTGGCTGCGCGGCTGCCTCGAGGCCATCGACGCCGTCCGGCCCGAACCCGGCGAGGACGAGGCCCTCAACGCCCAAGCGGCGAAGCTCGGCGCCGCCGCCGAGATCACCCGCGCCGTCGGCACCGCCCACGACCTGCTGCTCGGCGGTGAGGACGATGACGCCGGCGCCGCCGTCGACCTCGTCCACCAGGCCATCAGCGCCGTGTCCGATGTCGAATCCTCCGATGCCGAACTCGTGACCATCCGCGAGGCGCTCGGCGATGCGGTGCTGCGGCTGTCGGACTCCGCCGCCGAACTGTCCTCCTACCTCTCGGGCTTCGACGAACTCGCCGAGACCTCTCTGGAGGAGACCGAGGCCCGCCGCGCCGAACTCGGAACACTCGCCCCCTACGGTCAGGACGTGGCCGAAGTGCTCGACTTCGAGGCCCGATCCGCAGCCGAACTGGCCGAACTCGAAGCCGAGGACCGCGACCTCGACGGTCTCGACGCCGAACTCGACGAAGCCCGCCACACCCTCGAGGCCGCCGCCGCCGAACTCACCGAGATCCGCACCCGCACGGCCGATGAGTTCTCCGCGGCCGTGAGCGAGGAGCTGGCCGCCCTGTCCATGCCCAAGGCCAGAGTGGCCTTCGAGATCACCGCCCGCGAACCCGCCGCCCACGGCGCCGACGATGTGCGGATGACCTTCGCCGCCCACGACTCGTCGGTGCCCGACGACATCGGCCGGATCGCCAGCGGCGGTGAGCTCTCCCGCGTCATGCTCGCCATCGAAGTCGTCCGCGCGGCCGGGGAGTCCATCCCCACCTACGTCTTCGACGAGGTCGACGCCGGAGTCGGAGGCAAGGCCGCCGTCGAGATCGGCCGCCGCCTGGCCAAACTCGCCCGCCACGCCCAGGTCATCGTCGTCACCCACTTGCCGCAGGTCGCGGCCTGGGCCGATACGCACGTGACCATCGTCAAGGACGATGACGCCGAGACCGTGAGCTCGGGCGTGCGGGAACTGTCCGATGACGAACGGGTGATCGAACTGTCCCGGATGCTGGCAGGCATGGACGAATCCGCCTCGGCGAAGGCCCACGCCGCGGAGCTGCTCGACTCGGCACGCCAGGTCAAGGACACAGGCGCCGACCGGCACATGAGACAATGGGCCCACCATGAACGTGCGTAGACACCGTGAGACTCCCGCCGCACCCACCCGGTCCGGTCCGGCGCCTGCCCGGCTGGACCGACGCACGAAAGACCTCACCAAACGCCTCCAAGCCGGCGACATCGCGGTCATCAAGCACTCGGACATCGACCGCATCTCCGCCGAGGCGCTCGTGTCCTGCCGCCCGACGGCGGTGATCAACGCCGACAAATCGATCTCCGGACGCTACCCGAACCTCGGCCCGGGCATCATCGTCGACGCCGGCATCCCCCTGATCGACGCCGTCGGGGCCGAGATCTTCGAGACCGTCGACGAGACCGACGAGCTCAGCGTCGTCGGCGACACCGTCTTCCTCGACGACACCGAGGTCGCCTCCGGAGTCCTGCAGACGCAGGAGACGATCGCTGAGGACATGCACGCGGCCGAGGCGGGCATGAACTCCGTGCTCGTGGACTTCATCGACAACACGATCGAATACATCCGCAAGGACTCCGATCTGCTCTCGGCCGAACTCGTCGTGCCCGAAGTGCGCACCGACTTCACCGACCGGCACGTGCTCATCGTCGTCCGCGGCTACCACTACAAGGAGGACCTGGCGATGCTGTCCTCCTACATCCGCGAATACCGGCCGCTGCTCATCGGCGTCGACGGCGGCGCCGACGCCATCATCGAGGCCGGCTACCGACCGGACATGATCGTCGGCGATATGGACTCCGTGTCCGACACCGCCCTGACCTCCGGTGCCGAGATCGTCGTCCACGCCTACCGCGACGGCAACGCCCCGGGCACCGAACGCGTCCACTCCCTCGGCGTTGACTGCGTGGCCTTCGCCGCCTCCGGCACCAGCGAGGACATCGCCATGCTGCTCGCCGACGACAAGGGCGCCGAGCTCATCGTGGCCGTCGGCACCCACGACACCGTCATGGAGTTCCTCGACAAGGGCCGCAAGGGCATGGCCTCGACCTTCATCACCCGACTGCGGGTGGGCTCGAAGCTCATCGACGCCAAAGGCGTCTCCCTGCTCTACCGCCAGCGCATCTCCAGCCTGCAGCTGGCCGTGCTCATCATCGCCGGACTCGTCGCCCTCGGCGTGGCCATGACCGCGACCGCGGCCGGACAGACCTTTCTCGGCCTCATCGGCGCCCAGCTCGACGGATTCTTCGGCTGGATCGGCTCCCTCTTCGGGCCCGACCCCGCGGCCACGACACAATCCGCCGGCTTCATCCAAGGACTGACCAGTGATTGATTTCCGCTACCACCTCGTCTCCCTCGTCTCGGTCTTCCTCGCCCTCGCCGTCGGCATCGTCCTCGGTGCGGGACCGCTGAAGGAACCGATCGGCGAATCCCTGCAGAGCCAGGTCGACGCCCTGCGCTCCGACCGCGACACCCTGCGGACGAATCTCGACGCGGCCAAGGGCAATATCGACAAGCAGAACGAATTCGTCACCGCCGCGGCGCCCGACCTCATCAAGGGGGCGCTCAAGGACAAGGACGTGAGCATCATCTCCGCCCCCGATGCCGACTCCGAACAGGTCGAAGAGGTCAGCAACCGGATCAAGGAAGCCGACGGCACCATCGCCGGAGACGTCTCCTTCGTCCCGAACACGCTGACGCTGACCGATTCCACGAACTTCCTCGAACGGCTGCGGACCATCGAACCGAACCTGCCGGAGGACGATTCGACCGCGATCCGGGCGGCACTGGTCATCGCCCTGACCGGCAACGCCTCGATGCTCGAGGACGCCGACGACAGGGAAGCGGCCGGGGAGAAGTCGACGAAGCTCTACGACGCGTTCGTCGAAGCCGACCGGCTGCGCACCGACACCGACCACAAGACGACCGAACTGTTCGTCGTCATCGACGACGAGAACTCGACGCTGGCCGAGGAGACGGAGCCCAGCCCGGAGGCCAGCGAGGACAAGGCCACCCGGACCCTGGTCACCGACTTCGTCACCGCGCTGACCGCCGACGCAGCCTCGGTTGTCGTCGCCGGCGATGCGGGCTCGGCCCAGAACGGGCTCGTCAACGTGCTGCGGACCGAGAAGTCCCGGGCCAGCACCGTCGACGGGCTCGGCCTCGGCGCCGGACCCGTGATCACCGTGCGGGCGCTGGCCGCCGGTGAGGACGGCACGCACGGGCACTACGGCTTCGCCGATGACGCCGAGGAGATACTGCCGGCCAAGACCTCCGAGACTGAGAAGGGTGACGCGAAATGATCCGTTCGATCGTCAGCTCCGCCGTGGCCGGGCTCGCCGGCTTCGCCGCGACGAAGGCCGTGCTGGCCTCCCGACTGCGCACTGACAGATCGGTGGTGCGCACCAACCATGCCGGAGGCGAGGTGTCGCTGATCGAGGGCCCCGCCGTCACCGCGGGCCTGCTGGCCGGCGGGCTGCTCATCGAAGACCCCCGCCAACGCGCGGCCACCCTGCTGGTCACCGGCACCGCCGGGGCACTGGGCGCGGTCGACGACTTCTGCGAATCCGGGTCCTCCAAGGGGCTGCGCGGACATCTCAGCGCACTGGCCCGCGGCGAGATCACGACCGGGGCGATCAAGATCATCGGGATCCCGGCCGCCTCGATCGCGGCCGCGCTCATCCTGCGCACCGGCACCCGCCGCACCGGACTCTTCGGCCTCGCCCGGCCGGATGAGGCCGCCTCCTGGGCCGGACGGGCCTGCGACATCGTCGTCACCGGGGGAGTCATCGCCGGATCGGCGAACCTGTTCAACCTCCTCGACCTGCGCCCCGGCCGGTCGCTCAAAGCGGGACTGACGACCCTGGCCCTGACCGACCACGTCCGGGCGGTGTCCTGGGCTCCGAGCGCCGCGATCGCCGGTGCCGCAGCCGCCGCCGCACCCGATGACCTGGCCGGAGCGACCATGCTCGGCGACACGGGGGCGAACGCTGTCGGCGCGGCCATCGGCACGATCCTGGCCGAGACGGCCGATCCCGCCCGGCGCCGGGTCATCCTCGCCGTCCTCGCCGGACTGACCCTGGCCAGCGAGAAGGTGTCCTTCACCTCCGTCATCGAGTCGACTCCGGGTCTGCGCGAGATCGACTCCTTCGGCCGCGGGGACGTGTGAGCAAGCTCGTTCGAGTCCTCGCCTCCACGGCGCTGCTCGTCTCGATCATCACCCTCTTCACCCGACTGGTCGGGTTCCTCCGCTGGCTGGTGTTCTCACCGACCGTCGGCGCCGGCACCGTCGGCACCGCCTACCAGAGCGCCAACCAAGTGCCGAACATCCTCTTCGAGGTCGTCGCCGGCGGCGCCCTGGCCGGAGCGGTCATCCCGCTGCTGGCGATTCCGCTGGCCCGAGCGGACCGCGACACGGCCGGACGCATCGCCTCGGCGCTGCTGACCTGGGCCGTATCGGTGACCCTGCCGCTGTCGATCATCCTCGCCGTCCTCGCCCCCGAGATCGCGGACATCCTCGTCGACGCGAACACACCCGACTCGGCCGAAGCCCAATCGACCGCGCAGTTCCTGCTGATGTTCTCCCCGCAGCTGGTCCTCTACGGCATCGGGGCCGTGCTCACCGGTGTGCTCCAGGCCCACCGGAAGTTCCTCTGGCCGGCCTTCGCCCCGCTGCTGTCGAGCCTCGTCGTCATCGGCAGCTATGTCGCCTACAGCCTCGCCGGCGGCACCGATGACAGCTGGCAGACCCACATCGGATGGCTCGGCTGGGGCACCACGCTGGGTGTGGCCGCCCTGGCCCTGCCGCTGGCGCTGCCGATGCGCTCGACCGGACTGCGGATCCGGCCCACCTTCTCGTTCCCTCCGGGAGTCGCCCACCGGGCGCTGCGCCTGGCCGGAGCGGGAATGGCCGCCCTGCTGGCCCAGCAGGCGGCCGTGCTCGTGACCCTGACACTGTCGAACCATTCCGGCGGCAAGGGCACCTTCGTCCTCTTCAGCTACATCAACGCCGTCTACCTGCTGCCGTATGCGGTGCTCGCCGTGCCCGTGGCCACCGTGATGTTCCCGGCCCTGTCGACGTGGGTCGGACGCACCCGAACCCCCGAGGCGACCGAGGCCGAGCGGATCGAGGCAGGGGTTCGGCTGCGCGGACTGACCTCGACGACGACCGCGCTGATCCTGGCCATCGGCGGGCTCGGCGCCGTCATCCTGCTCTCAGCGGCCGGGCCCCTGCAGACCTTCTTCACCGCCATCGACGCCGCCAAGGACGTCGCCGAAGTGCCCTTCGACTCGATGGGCCGGGCGATCATGGTCATGGCACTGGCCGTGCCCGGCTGGTCGTTCGTCGCGTGGGGCACCCGCGTCTTCTACGCCCTCGAGCGGTCCCGCCACTCGGCCGCGGCCACGACGATCGGGTGGATCCTCGTCATCGTCGGCATGGTCGTGGCCATCCTGGTCACGAACGCCGACGGGGATCCGGGACTGACCCTGGTCGCCATCTGCATCGGCTACGCCCTGGGCATGAGCGTGGCCGGCGGCTTCCTGCTCGTCTCCATCCGCCGCGTGCTCGGACCCACAGGTCTCGCCCGCGTCGGCCGCCGCGGGCTGCTGGCGCTGGGCGCCGCCGTCGTCGCCGGTGCCGCGGGCATCGTGACCTCCCAATGGATCGGGGGAGTGCTCGACAACAGTGCCAGCTCGGCCGTGATCGCCGGCATCGGTGCCGCGCTGCTCGGGTGCGCGGTCTTCGCCGTCATCGTCTTCGTCGCCGATCGCGGCTTCCTCGGCGAGATCCGACGGCTGCTCGCCGACCGCAAGGACAGCTCCGCCGATGAGCCGCCGCCAGTGGCCACCGGACCGGGCGGAGACCTGGCCGCCGGGGCAGACATGCAGACACAGTCCCCGGACGCACAAGCTCAGTCCCCGGACACGCAGACCCAGCCCCCGGACACTCGGGCCCAGTCCCCGGACGATGAGACCACACGAGACGACAGTGAGGATGAGTCATGAGGATCGTCTACGCGCTCGGCACCTCCACCGGGGGAGTCGGCACCCACGTCAGGGCCCTGGCCAGGGACATGGCCGCGGCCGGTCACGAGGTCGGGGTCATCGGCCCCGCCGCCACCGACGAGCACTTCGGCTTCTCCCTGCTGCCCGGTGTCCGCTTCGCCTGCCTCGAACTCGGCACCGGCATCGGCGTCGGCGACGCTGCCCTGGTCCGGCGCCAACGCAGCCTGCTGCGCAGCTTCGACGCCGAGGTCGTCCACGCCCACGGGTTCCGCGCCGGACTCATCACCCTGCTCACACTGCGGACTCTGCGCACCCGCCCGCGCTTCGTCCTCAGCCTCCACAACCGGGCCAGCGGGCAGGGCCTGCGGGCGAAGGTCGAGACCCGGGTGGAGACGATGCTCGCCCGCGGCGCCGACCTCGTCCTCGGCGCCAGCACCGACCTCGTCGACCGGGCGAAGGACCTCGGCGCCGATGATGCGCGCTTCCTGCCGGCCGCGGCCCCACAGGTCGAACCCGTCAGCGCCGAGGCGGCCGCCGCCGCCCGCGCCCGCCTGGCCGCCGAGTACGGCTTCGACGAAGGAGCGGTCATCGTCCTGGCCGTCGGACGCGTGGCCCGGCAGAAGAACTACCCGATGCTCGTGCGCGCCCTCGGCCGCCTCCGCGAGGCCGGCGACGCCGAATCCGCGCTCGTCGTGCTCATCGCCGGCGCGGCCGATGACGCGGTGCTCGCCGAGGTCCGGACCCAGTACGAGCAGCTCGGGCCCGCCTCGGCGATCCCCGCCCTGCACTTCCTCGGCGCCCGCGACGACATCGCCGAACTCGCCGCGACCGCCGATGTCTATGTGCTCACCAGCGTGTGGGAGGCCCGCGCCCTCGTGCTGCAGGAGGCCCTGATCGCCGGCAAGGCGATCGTGGCCACCGCCACCGGCGGCAGCCCGGAACTCGTCGGCGACGCCGGCATCCTCGTCGCCGATGACGATGACCGGGCGCTGGCCGAGGCCGTGGCCGAACTCGCCTCAGACCCCGCCCGGCGGGCCGAACTGGGCGCCCGCGCCCGGGCCCGGGCAGCGCAGCTTCCCGATGAGAGGGAAGTCGCCGACAAACTCGTGAGCCTATACACGGAACTCCTATCAGCCCAGGTAGGCTAGAAGCAGCGTCGATCGAGAGAAGAGGATGAGGAAATGAGTGAATCCGGCGAGGTCAACCCACTGAGCGCAGACACGAGGATTCTGCATGTGCTCGCCGAAACCACTGGCCCGGTCGTCGAAGTGGCGAAGCTCGCCGTACTCGGCCACCTCCGTGCCGGGTACAAGGTCGCCGTCGCCGCACACCGGTCGCTGCTGGGCACGTTCGGGGTCCCCGAGGAACTGGCCGATGAGTTCCGCGAGATCGAACTCGCAGCACGCAGACGCTTCACGATGGCCGATCCGAACACCGCCTTCACTCTTCACAAGTACTACCAGCACGTCGACATCGTCCACGCCCACGGACTCCACGCCGCGACGCTGTCCGGGCTCGCCTTCACCGGTCTGCCCGCCCGCTTCCACCCGAAGGTCGTGGCCACGATCGAGTCCTTCGACTCCGCGAACGTCATCGAGAAGACCGGGGCCGAGATCGTCGGGCGCACCGCCACCGCCATCCTGGGCACCACCGAACCCGTCGTCGACTACTTCGGAGGCAGGGTCCCCCTCGTCGAACGCGCCGAACTCGTCCACCCGGACATCGACATCGACCTGACCGTGCGCAGCCCGCGAGCGGAGGTCCGACGCGAGCTCGGCATCTCCGAGGGCACGTGGATGATCGCCAGCCCCATCGCCCTGCGCGACCACACGGCGCTGGCGACCGTGCTCGACGCCGCCGAGGAGATCAACCGCAAACGCCCCGGCCGCAAGGTCGTCACCGTGCTCACCGGCACCGGCAAGGACCGGTCGACGGTGGCCCGCGAGTTCGCCGACCGCGGCGTCATCGTCGCTCCGGCCGGTGACCTCGTCGATGTGGCCGCGGCCGCCGACGTCGTCGTCGCCAGCGAGACGATGACCGGGCTGAGCCACGAGGACCTCATGCAGCTGTCGAAGCCGGCGGTCTTCATCGGCAGCGAACGCCGCGCCGGGATCTGGGGTGAGGCCGCGAAGAGCGTGCCCGCCGACGACACCGAGGCGCTGGTGCGTGAGATCAATCATCTTCTCGACGACCCGGCCGGCCGCGGCAGCTCCGCCGTGGCCGCGAAGAAACGGGTCATCGACGTCAGCAACGGTGCCGCGATCTCCGAAACGCTGCTCGACCTGTACGCCGAGGTCGATGCGGTCTCGGATTCGTGATCCTGACTTTGATAGAATCAAATCCCGTGGTGAATCGAACTGGCCCAGGTGGCACACATACGGCAAAGCACATCTTCGTCACGGGAGGCGTCGCCTCTTCGTTGGGCAAGGGACTGACGGCCTCGAGCCTCGGGCACCTGCTCACTCAGCGTGGGCTCACAGTGGCCATGCAGAAACTCGATCCCTACCTCAATGTGGATCCGGGCACGATGAATCCCTTCCAGCACGGTGAGGTCTTCGTCACCGAGGACGGCGCGGAGACCGATCTCGACATCGGCCACTACGAGCGCTTCCTCGACAATGATCTCGACGGCGCGGCCAATGTCACGACCGGTCAGGTCTACTCCTCGGTCATCGCCAAGGAGCGTCGCGGGGCCTACCTCGGCGACACCGTCCAGGTCATCCCGCACATCACCGACGAGATCAAGGCGCGGATGCGCGCCCAGGCCGAACGTCCCGAGGAGGATCGGCCCGATGTCATCATCACCGAGATCGGCGGCACCGTCGGCGACATCGAATCCCAGCCCTTCCTCGAGGCGGCCCGCCAGGTCCGTCACGACATCGGCCGCGACAATGTGTTCTTCATCCACGTCTCCCTCGTGCCCTACCTCCAGCCCTCCGGTGAGCTGAAGACGAAGCCGACCCAGCACTCGGTGGCGACGCTGCGCTCGATCGGCATCCAGCCCGACTCCATCGTCCTGCGCTCCGACCGTGAGCTGCCGGATTCGATCCGGTCGAAGATCGCCGGCGCCTGCGATGTCGAGACCGAGGCCGTCGTCTCCTGCGTCGACGCCCCGAGCATCTACGACATCCCGAAGGTCCTCCACGACGGCGGCCTCGACGTGTTCGTCATCCGCAGCCTCAACCTGCCCTTCCGCGATGTCGACTGGACCCGGTGGGACTGGGTGCTCGAACGCGTGCACCACCCCGCCCACGAGGTCACGATCGGCATCGTCGGCAAGTACATCGACCTGCCCGACGCCTACCTGTCGGTGACCGAGGCGCTGCGCCACGGCGGTTTCGCCAACGACGCGAAGGTCAGGGTCCGCTGGATCCAGTCCGATGAGTGCGACACCCCTGCCGGTGCCGAGAAGGCCCTGGCCGGACTCGACGGGATCTGCGTGCCCGGCGGCTTCGGCATCCGCGGCATCGAGGGCAAGCTCGGAGCGCTGAACTACACCCGCACCAAGGGCATTCCGACACTCGGGCTGTGCCTGGGTCTGCAGTGCATGGTCATCGAATACGCCCGCAACGTCGTCGGCATCGAGACGGCCTCGTCCTCGGAGTTCGACCCGGACACCACGGCCCCGGTCATCGCGACCATGGCCGAGCAGCTGTCCATCGTCGAAGGAGAGGGAGACCTCGGCGGGACCATGCGCCTGGGCACCTACGAATCGAAGCTGGCCGAAGGCAGCCTCGTCGCCGGAGTCTACGGTGCGACGACGATCAGCGAACGCCACCGGCACCGCTACGAAGTCAACAACACCTACCGCGAGCAGCTCGCCGAGGCGGGGCTCGAGTTCTCCGGCACCTCGCCCAACGGTGAGCTCGTGGAGTTCGTCGAACTGCCGGTCGAGACTCATCCGTTCTACGTCTCGACCCAGGCCCACCCCGAACTCAAATCGCGTCCGACGTCCCCGCACCCGCTGTTCGCCGGCCTCGTGGCCGCAGCGCTCGAACGTCAGTGACCCGATGCGTGACGAAAATGCCGCCGGCAGCGATACCGGCGGCATTCTCCGTTGCACCAACGATGATCAGGAAGGCAGCCGATGAGCACTCTGGCCGATGAGACCTATACCCCGACCATCTCCGCATCCGAACTGGCCTATCGGGGAGCGGTCTGGGACATCCGGCGTGAGACCTTCGACCTGCCGGAGGCGACCGGGCTCGTGCGCGACATGATGGCCCACACCGGCGCCGTGGGAATCGGCGTCGTCGACGAGGAGAACCGGATCCTGCTCATCCAGCAGTACCGGCACCCCGTGCGGGCCCGCCTGTGGGAGGTCCCGGCAGGACTGCTCGACGTCGATGGTGAGTCCCCCTTCGACGCGGCAGCCAGGGAACTGGTCGAAGAGGCCGATCTCACCGCCGCCCGGTGGCAGGTCCTCAGCGACTCCTGCCTGACGCCGGGCAGCAGCAGCGAGACGATGCGGCTCTACCTCGCCCGCGACATCAGCTTCGTGGCCGAATCAGACCGGCACGAACGCAGCGAGGAGGAAGCCGGATTCCTCTTCCGCTGGGTCGACATCGACGAGGCCGTCGACGCCGTCGTCGACGGGCGGATCACGAACGCGATCGCGCAGCTGGCGATCCTGCAGGTCTCCCGCGTGCTGCGAGCCGAAGCCGAGGGCCGGACCGTGGACCTGCGACCGGTCGAGGCGCCGCGCCGACTCGTCGACGGCCGTCCCGCCTACGGCCGCGGGGCCGAAATCGTCACCGACGGGAATCCCCAGACCTCCGAGACCGGCGAGGACTGAGCGACATGGCGCGGCACGGAGCCGAACTTCTGCCGCAGGAGCTGCCCGCCGACCTGCGCCGGGACTTCGAGTCGTACCTGACCTCCCTGCGCTTCGAGCGCGGCCTGTCGCGGAACTCCATCGACGCCTACGCCCGGGACCTCGCCCGGTACGGGACCTGGCTGGCCGGTGAGGGCATCAGCCGCCTCGGCGAGGTGGACCGGGGACGGATCGAGGCCTACGGTCTGCACCTGATCGACACGGGACTGGCCCCGCGGACCCGGGCCCGCGCGCTCGTGGCGGTGCGTCGTTTCCACACCTTCGCCCTCGCCGAGAATCTCGCCCCCACGGACCCGGCCTCCGAGGTCAGCCCGCCGCAGGAGGGGCTGCGCCTGCCCAAGGCGCTCACGCTCGACGACATCGAAGCGATGCTCGCGACCACGAACGGGGAGGAACCCGCCCAGATCCGGGCCGCGGCCCTGCTCGAACTCCTCTACGCCACCGGTGCCCGCATCTCCGAGGCAGTCGGCGTCGACCTCGACGATCTCGACCTCGACTCCGGACTCGTGCGCCTCTACGGCAAGGGCGGGAAGGAGCGGATCGTGCCGTTCGGCTCCCATGCCGCCCGCGCCCTGGACAGCTGGGTGACGCGGGTGCGACCGGCGATGGCGGCGAAGGCGAAGACGAACTCCCCGGCCGGTGCCCTGCTGCTCAACGCCCGGGGGACGCGGCTGTCACGGGTCTCCGCCTGGCAGATCGTCAAGACCGCGGCCGAACACGCCGGGCTGGCGGCCGAGGTGTCCCCGCACACCTTCCGGCACTCCTTCGCCACACATCTGCTCGAAGGCGGAGCGGACATCCGCGTCGTCCAGGAGCTGCTCGGGCACGCCTCGGTGACGACGACCCAGATCTACACGAAGGTCACTGAGGAAACACTGCGGGAAGTCTACGCGACCTCGCACCCACGGGCGCGGTAGGGTTGGACAAAGAGCAACGAAAGGTGGCCACCCGAGTGATGAATACGCAAGAGGCGTTGGATATTCCGCAGCAGAAGTCCGCCGCACCCGAGCCCCAGGATTTCCCGGAGCCGGCTCCCTTGGCCTCGCACGGGCCCGCCCGCATCATCGCCATGGTCAACCAGAAGGGCGGGGTCGGGAAGACGACTTCGTCGATCAACCTCGGTGCCGCTCTGGCCGCCTACGGACGCAAGGTGCTGCTCGTCGACTTCGACCCGCAGGGCGCCCTGTCCGTCGGGCTGGGACTCAACCCCAATGAGCTCGACATCAGCATCTACAACCTGCTGATGAACCCGCGGCTGGATCCGCACGAGGTCATCGTCGGCACCGACTTCGAGGACATCGACGTCCTGCCGGCCAATATCGACCTCTCGGCCGCCGAGGTCCAACTCGTCGGGGAAGTCGCCCGCGAGCAGGTGCTGGCCAGAGCCCTGTCGAAGGTGACCGACGAATACGATGTCATCCTCATCGACTGCCAGCCCTCGCTCGGCCTGCTCGCCGTCAACGCGCTGACCGCCTCCCACGGGGTGATCATCCCACTCGAGACCGAGTTCTTCGCCCTGCGCGGTGTGGCCCTGCTCATCGAGACCATCGAGAAGGTCCAGGACCGGCTCAACCCCTCGCTCGAGATCGACGGGATCCTTGCGACCATGTTCGATTCGCGCACCCTGCACTCGAAGGAGGTCATGGCGCGGGTGACCGAGGCCTTCGGCGAGAAGGTCTTCGAATCCGTGATCAACCGCACCGTGAAGTTCCCCGACGCCTCCGTCGCCGCCGAACCGATCACGAGCTTCGCACCCAAGCATGCCGGTTCCGAGGCCTACCGGCGCCTGGCCCGGGAACTCATCGCCCGCGGAGGAGCACCCTGAACGATCCCGCAGTCCAGGAAGATCAGGAGACCTCACCTGCCGGCGATGCCTCAGGTGGGCAGTCGGCACCGTCCGGCGATGCAGCACCTGCCGGCGAGGAGGCCGCGCAGGGGTTCCAGGTGGAGCTGGAGAACTTCTCCGGCCCCTTCGACCTGCTGCTGGGCCTGATCTCGAAGCGACGGCTCGACGTCACCGAGATCGCACTGGCCGAGGTCACCGATGAGTTCATCGCCTACACCACCGAGCTCAAGGACCAGGCGAACCTCGCCGAGATCTCGCAGTTCCTCCTCGTCGCGGCCACCCTGCTCGACCTCAAGACCGCGCGGCTGCTGCCGCACGAGGAGGGCGAGGAGGTGCTCGACCTCGAACTGCTCGAGGCCAGGGACCTGCTCTTCGCGCGCCTTCTGCAGTACAAGGCGTACAAATCCGTGTCCGGATACCTCGCCGAGGCGATGGCGGCCGGGTCGATCCGGGCGCCGCGCAACGTCGGTCTCGAGGCCGAGTTCCAGGACGTGCTGCCGCCGCTGGAGCTGGGCATCGGCCCGGCCGAGCTGGCCGGCATCTTCGCCACCGTGCTCCAGCGCGACCACACCCCGCCGACCGTGGCCGTCGACCACATCCATCTGCCGCTGGTCAGCGTGTCCGAACAGCGCGGGCACATCCTCTCTCTGCTGCGCACCGGGGAGGTCGATTTCGCACAGCTGATGGACACGGCCGAGAACACGCTGGTCGTCGTCGCCCGCTTCCTCGCCCTGTTGGAGCTGTTCAAGGTCGGACTGTGCGACTTCGACCAGCCCGAGCCCTTGGGGCGTCTGCTCATCCATCGCACCGAGATGAGCGAGGACGGCGTCGACCTGCGCACCGAAGGTGCCTGGAGCGCCGACGAGGACGAGCCCGACGCCGATCCGGCTGCGACTGGTGCCGACGCGGCAGGTGCCGACGCGGCAGGTGCCGACGGGTCAGCCACCGACGAAGACTCGACGACGGACAGGGAAGAGGAGGATGAGCACGAATGATCGACGACGAGATCCTCGCCGGCATCGAGGCCGTGCTCATGATCACCGATTCGGCCGTCAGCGCCGAAGAGCTCGCCGGGTCGCTCGGCCTCGACGAGGACACGGTCCTCGAGGCCATCACGACGCTCAAGGCCGATTACGACGGCGATGAGGACCACCGACAGCGCGGGTTCGAGATCCGGCACGTCGCCGGCGGCTTCCGCATCTTCTCCCGCGGCGACTACCACGAGGTCGTCAAGGACTTCCTCACTGCGGGTCAGAGCGCGAAGCTGTCCCAGGCCGCGCTCGAGACCCTGGCCGTCATCGCCTACCGGCAGCCGATCTCACGGCCCAGGATCGCTGCGATCCGCGGAGTCAGCGTCGACGGAGTCATCCGGACCCTGCTGCTGCGCGGACTTATCGTCGAAGCGGGGAAGGAGGCGTCGACCTCGGCGCTGCTCTATGCCACCACGCCGCAGTTCCTCGACACCATGGGCATGAACTCGATCGACGATCTGCCCGATATCGCCCCGTATCTGCCCGAGGACGCCGATGTCGCCGAGCTCGGGGCCGAGGACACCGAGGTCCTGGCCGAGATCGACGACGACCTCGACTCCGATGATGATCCGGCTGTCGGCCCCGGCGGGCTCGAAGCGGGTGCGGGGGACGACACCGGCGGGCTCGAAGCGGGTGCGGGGGACGACACCGGCGGGCTCGAAGCGGGTGCGGGGACGACACCGGCGGGCTCGAGGCGGGTGCGGGGACGACTCCGGCGGCGAAGTCGGAGATCAGAGCGCCGAGATGTCACGAGTCGACGATTGATTTGAGAGAATGGAAGTATGAGTCCCTACCGTGATCCTCGTGCGCCCGGCGGGCGCCACAACCGACCGAGCCGAAAACAGCGCGCATCGGCCAAATCCAAGGCCTCCCGGAAGCCCGCTTCGGGCACCGGTCAGACATCGGATGCCCATGTCAGCGGGGGTGTGCGGCTGCAGAAGGTGCTCGCCGAGGCGGGCCTGGGCTCACGTCGTGCCTGCGAGCAGCTCATCGTCGACGGACGCGTCGAGGTCGACGGGCAGATCGTCACCGAATTGGGCACCCGGATCGACCCCGAGACGCAGTCCGTGTTCGTCGACACGGTGAGAATTTCGACACAGACCGAGAAGGTCTACCTCGTGCTCAACAAACCGGCCGGGGTGGTGTCGACGATGAGCGATCCCGAAGGCCGACCCTGTCTGGCCGACTACGTGCGCAACAACAACGAACGTCTCTTCCACGTCGGTCGGCTCGACACGGAGACCGAGGGGATCATCCTGCTGACCAATGACGGAGAGCTGAGCAACCGCCTGGCCCATCCGCGCTACGAGATCCCGAAGACCTACCTGGCCAAGGTCAAGGGTCAGCTGGCCAAGGACGCCGGGGCCATCCTCCGGGCCGGAATCGACCTCGAGGACGGCTTCGTCAAGGTCGACGACTTCCGACTCGTCGACTCGACACCGGGCAGATCCGTCGTCGAAGTCACCCTGCACTCGGGCCGCAACCGGGTCGTGCGCCGGCTCCTGTCCGAGATCGGTCACCCGGTGGAGCGGCTCGTGCGTCTGAGGTTCGGACCGATCGTGCTCGATGAGCAGAAGCAGGGCAAGATCCGTCCGCTGCGCTCCGATGAGGTCGGTGCACTCTTCGAGGCCGTCGGATTGTGAGAGTCCATATCATCGGCACCGGCCTGCTCGGTGCCAGCCTGGGGCTGGCGCTGAGCGAAAAGCGCCATCACGTGACCCTTGAGGACACCTCGCCGACCGCCCAGCAGCTCGCCGCCGACCTCGGTGCCGGACGCGTCAAGCCCGCCCGGGACGCCGTGGTGGAAGATGCGACCGAGGAGTCCTTCCGTCCGGACATCGTCGTCGTCGCGACCCCGCCCGATGTCGCGGCCCGGGTCATCGCCACGGCCCTGGCAACCTACCCGGACGCCACGGTCACCGATGTCGCCAGCGTCAAGACCCGCCTGCTCGAGTCGGTCAAGGAGCTGGTGACCGAACCCCAACTCGACCGCTACATCGGCTGCCATCCGATGGCCGGCCGGGAGAGGTCTGGGGCGATCGCGGCACAGTCCGATCTGTTCACGGCCCGGCCCTGGGTGATCTGCTCGGACGAGAGCACACCGGCCGACCGCCTCGGCGAGGTCATCGCCATGGCCGAGGACACCGGCGCTTCGGTCATCCACCTCGACCCGCACATCCACGATGCCGCGGTCGCGAAGGTCTCCCATGTGCCCCAGGTCGTCGCCTCGCTCGTGGCCTCGCAGCTGCGGCACGCCCCGCTGGAGGAGATCGCCCTGGCCGGGCAGGGACTGCGCGATGTCACCCGCATCGCCGCCAGCGATCCGGGCCTGTGGACGCAGATCCTGTCCGGGAACGCCGAGGAGGTCCGGTCCGTGCTCAAGGCTCTGCGGACCGAACTCGACGAGGTCATCGAGGCGCTCGAACTCGGTCCCGGCTCGACCGGACTGCTGGCGAAGGCGATCGCCTTGGGCAACGAGGGACACGACCGGATCCCCGGCAAGCACGGACAGCCGCCGACCACCTATGCTGTTGTCACGATCCTGGTCCCGGACCGGCCCGGTATCCTGGCCCAGCTGTTCAAGGACATCGGCGACCTCGACATCAACGTCGAGGACTTCCGCATGGACCACGCCTCCGGCCGGAAGCTCGGCATCGTCGATGTGTCCGTGGTCCCGGCCATCCAACAGGAGCTGGAGATCGGTTTGCTGTCGAAGGGATGGCAGATCCCCGAATCCGCCATCGAGAAAGAAGGAACTGCATGAGCGTCGTAGCCATTGACGGACCATCCGGAGTGGGGAAGTCGAGCACCGCCAAGGAGGTGGCGCGCCGGCTGGGCTACCAGTACCTCGACACCGGGGCCATGTACCGTGCGATGGCGTGGCTGTGCCTCAACCGCAGGGTCACCGATCCCGTCGACGTCCTCGAACAGGTGCGCGGGGCCGATCTCGAGATCTCGCTGAGCCCCGATGAGTTCTTCGTCTCCGTCGACGACATCGACGTCACCGAAGAGATCCGCAGCCCGGAGGTGTCGTCGAATGTGCAGACGGTCTCCGGCGTCGTCGACGCCAGGGAGGAGCTCATCGACAAGCAGCGGGACTACATCGCGGCCGCACCGGCGGGCATCGTCGTCGAAGGCCGTGACATCACCACGGTCGTGGCCCCCGAGGCCGAGGTGCGCATCCTGATGACCGCCCGCGATGAGGTCCGAGTGGCCCGACGGGCGAAGGAAGTCCACGGCAATGTCGACGCCGAGGCGATCGCCGCCACCGAGGACCTCGTCACCGGCCGTGACGCGAAGGACTCCGCGACCACGAGCTTCCTCGAAGCCGCCGACGGAGTGTACACACTCGATACCAGCGACATCGACTTCGACCGTGTG
Organism: Brevibacterium sp. SMBL_HHYL_HB1; assembly: GCF_018208375.1. Taxonomy (NCBI): domain Bacteria; kingdom Bacillati; phylum Actinomycetota; class Actinomycetes; order Micrococcales; family Brevibacteriaceae; genus Brevibacterium; species Brevibacterium sp. SMBL_HHYL_HB1. Next base: position 1,087,154 of record NZ_CP062936.1, read on the forward strand.
GTCGAGACGGTGCTGGAGCTGGTGAAGGACTCACAATGAGCGAACCCGAATTCCATGAGACCCCCGACGAAGACCTGGTCGACCGGGTCGAGAGCATCAGCGACGAGGAGGCCGAGCAGCGGGCGACCGCGCTCGAGGCCGGACTCGACAGCTATGAGCTCGAAGACGACGACCGTGCCCTGCTGGCCGCTCACGGCTTCGACGTCGAAGACGAGGAGACACTCGGCGCCGCCCCCGTGCTCGCCGTCGTGGGCCGCCCGAACGTGGGCAAATCGACTCTGGTCAACCGCATCCTCGGCCGCCGCGCAGCCGTGGTCGAGGACGTTCCCGGCGTCACCCGTGACCGGGTGAGCTACCGGGCGGAGTGGAACACGAAGGAATTCACCCTCGTCGACACCGGCGGTTGGGACTCGGACTCGAAGGGCATGGCCTCGCGGATCGCGATCCAGTCGGAGGTCGCCGTGGACATGGCCGACGCCGTCGTCCTCGTCGTCGATGCCACCACCGGGCCGACCTCGACCGATGAGATGATCGTGAGGATGCTGCGGAGGAAGAACAAGCCCGTCCTCCTCGCGGCGAACAAGGTCGATGACGAGCGCGGTGAGCTCATGGCCGCCGAACTGTGGGGCCTGGGCATGGGCCAGCCCTGGACCGTCTCCGCCCTTCACGGTCGGGGAGTGGCCGACCTGCTCGACGAGGTGCTCACGGTCCTGCCCGAGGTCTCGGCCGTCGAATCGCGGGTCGAGGAGGGCGGACCGCGCCGCGTGGCGCTGGTGGGTCGTCCGAACGTCGGCAAGTCCTCCCTGCTCAACCAGCTGATGGGCACCGATCGCGTGCTCGTCGACAATGTCGCGGGCACCACCCGCGACCCCGTCGACGAACTCATCGAGCTCGGCGGACAGCAGTGGCGCTTCGTCGACACCGCCGGAATCCGGCGTCGCGCGCATCAGGCCAGCGGCGCCGATTTCTATGCGGCTCTGCGCACGCAGACCGCACTCGAACGCGCCGAGGTGGCCATCGTCCTCCTCGAGGTGCAGGAACCGTTGAGCGAACAGGATGTGCGCATCGTGACCACGGCCGTCGAAGCCGGTCGTGCCGTGGTGCTCGCTTTCAACAAGTGGGATCTGCTCGACGACGAACGCCGCTATTATCTCGAGCGGGAGATCGAACGCGACCTGTCCCATGTGGCGTGGGCGCCGCGGGTGAATATCTCCGCGAAGACCGGTCGTCATGCCGAGAAGCTCGTGCCCGCGATGGAGACCGCTCTCGAGGGCTGGGACACACGCATCCCGACGGGCCGGCTCAACGCCTTCCTCGGTGAGCTGGTCGCCGCCAATCCGCACCCCGTGCGCGGCGGCAAGCAGCCGCGCATCCTCTTCGGCACGCAGGCGCAGTCGCGTCCGCCGAAGTTCGTGCTGTTCACCACCGGCTTCCTCGACCACGGCTACCGGCGGTTCATCACCCGCCGCCTGCGTGAGACCTTCGGATTCAAGGGCACGCCGATCGAGGTGTCGATGCGCATTCGAGAGAAGCGGCGGGCCCGCTGAATGAACGAGGACGAGCAGTCAGAGAGGACCGGCTCCACCGACGACGCCGCCGGCACTTCCGATGAAAACGCCGGCACCGCCGGTGAAGGCGCGCACCCTGCCGAGTCTGCTGCGTCCTCGCGATCGGAAGCCGGATCCTCGGCCGGCACGGCCGCTGCCGGGCCGACCGAGAACACGGCCGAGTCGTCGGCGGGGGCACGGTCAGTGACTGCCACCTCGGCGGAGGGCAATGCCGGTTCGGCCGCCTCGGCGGGGGAAGAATCCGGTCCGGCCACCTCGGCGGGGGAGAACACCGGCGCGGCCGACGGGGCTCGACCGTGGTACTCGCGCCCACCGGCACGCGCTCTCATGATCGCGGTCACCCTTGCGGGGTTGGCCTATGCGCTGATGTTCTTCCGCGGTCTCCAGGACATCGTGGCTCCGGTGTTCCTGGCGTTGAACTTCTACATCGTCGTCTACCCGGTCCAGAGAGCCCTGACCCGGTTGAAGATTCCCCGCGCGATCGGGGCCTGCCTCTCCGTCGTCCTCGTGCTGTGCATGATCATCGCGTTCTTCGGACTCACGGCCTGGTCCGTGGCCGAGCTCGTCATCCTCATTCCCAGCTACAGCAACGAACTCGTCAACACCTACCAGAGCGCTCTGGCGATGCTGTCGGACATCGGGGTGACCTCCTCGGTGATCCAGGAGCAGCTCAAGGGCTTCGACGTGCGTTCGGTCCTCGACGCCGTCTATCCGCTGCTGTCGAACGCCTCTTCGGTCGCCGGCCTGCTGACCACGGTGGTCATGGCCGTCTTCTTCATCGCCATGGACTCGATGGGCATCGACAAGCGGATGCGGATGCTGCTCGACGTCAAGCCCTCACTGTCGGCGTCGCTGAGCGACTTCGCCGGAGGGGTGCGCCGCTACTGGGTGGTGGCGACGATCTTCGGCCTCATCGTCGCGTTCCTCGACGTCATCGCCTTGGCCATCATCGACGTCCCGCTCATCTGGGTGTGGGGTGTGCTGGCGTTCCTGACGAACTACATTCCGAACATCGGATTCGTCATCGGCCTCATCCCGCCGGCCCTGCTCGCCCTCGTCGACAGCGGGTGGCAGTCCGCGCTGTGGGTGATCATCGCCTACAGTGTGCTCAACTTCGTCATCCAGGCCATCATCCAGCCGAAGTTCACCGGCGAATCGGTCGGAGTGACACCGCTGATCTCGTTCTTCTCCCTGCTGTTCTGGGTGTGGGTGCTCGGCTGGCTCGGGGCGCTGCTGGCGCTGCCGGCGACACTGCTGCTCAAGGCGCTGCTCGTCGACGCCGATCCGCGGTCGAAATGGGTGAATATCCTCCTGGCATCGGATCCTGACACCGGGAGAAGCACCTCGTCACCCTCGCCCTCAGCAGTGTGAGTGGTTAGCATGAAGTATGGCGACACTACTGAATATCCATCCGGAGAACCCACAGAACCGACTCATCGAGAAGGCCGCTGAGTCCCTGCGAAACGGTGGGCTGATCGCCTACCCCACGGACTCCTGCTACGCGCTCGGCTGCGCGCTCGAGAACAAGGCGGGAATCGAGCGGATCACTCGCATCCGCCAGCTCGACTCGAAGCACCATTTCACGCTCATGTGCCGCGACTTCGCTCAGCTGGGGCAGTTCGTCATCGTCGACAACTCGGACTTCCGTGCCATCAAATCGATGACGCCCGGACCCTATACGTTCATCATGAAGGCGACGAAGGAGGTTCCGCGCCGGATGATGCACCCGAAGAAGCACTCCGTCGGAGCCCGGATCCCGCAGAACACCACCGCCCTGTCGCTGGTCGAGGCGATGGGCGAACCGATCCTGTCATCGACCCTGCTGCTGCCCGGCGATGAAGATCCGCTCACTCAGGCCGAGGATGTGATGGACCGGCTCGGACACGACCTCGACGTCGTCATCGATTCCGGTGTGCCCGGTGTGGTGCCGACCTCGGTCATCGACTTCACCGGCAGATTCCCCGAGGTGGCCCGTGTCGGTGCCGGAGATGTCGCCCGGTTCCTCGACGAATGAGGCGGCGGGCCCTGAAAACCACGGTGGTCCGCTCACTGTCGAACTGACCACTGACCCCTCGACCGCTACACCAATATCGCCACCGGCTTCTGGCCAGTCGTCGTACCAACGGCGGCTGGCCGGAAGTGGTTGTGGACGCGGTCGGCCGGAAGCGTCTTCGGCCGCGGTCGGTCGACTCGCTCACTCCTTGAGCAAACAATCGTTCAGTGCTCCGAGTGGTCTAGAGTGGGAGCAGTTGCGTAAGAGATCTCGGTCACATCTGCGGCAGGGCAGCCACGGACGGACCGGGTGCGTGATGTGAGACCGATAGAACCCCCATCGTGAGGAGCACGAATATGACTCGGACAGCAATCGTCACCGGCGGCGGACGCGGCATCGGTGCCGCCATCGCCAAGCGCCTCGGAGCTGACGGACTCAAGGTCGCCGTTCTCGACATGGGCCCGACCGAGGACACCGTGGCCGCGATCAAGGCCGACGGGGGAGAGGCGCTCGGTCTCGAAGCCGACGTCTCCGACGAGGATTCGGTCAATCAGGCGGTCGAACAGGTCGCTGAGACCTTGGGCGCGCCGACCGTGCTGGTCAACAATGCCGGCGTGCTGCGTGACAACCTCCTGTTCAAGATGACGCACGAGGAGTTCGACAAGGTCCTGTCAGTCCACCTCGGCGGGGCCTTCCTCATGGCCAAGGCCGTGCAGTCGTACATGGTCGAGGAGAAGTTCGGGCGCATCATCTCGATGTCGTCGACCTCGGCGCTGGGCAATCGTGGGCAGACGAACTATTCGGCCGCGAAGTCCGGCATTCAGGGAATGACGAAGACCTGGGCGATCGAGCTCGGCAAGTTCGGCGTCACCGCCAATGCCATCGCGCCCGGATTCATCGAAACCGATATGACGAAGGCGACCGCCGAACGTGTGGGGATGAGCTTCGATGACTTCGTGGCCGCCGCCGTCAAGGAGATCCCCGTTGCCCGGTCCGGCAAACCCGAGGACATCGCCCACACGGCATCCTTCCTCGCATCCGAGGGCGCCGGCTTCGTCTCCGGTCAGGTCATCTATGTAGCCGGTGGACCGAAGGCCTGAACAAGAATCCATCTTCGACATCACTGAAAGGTTCGACCCATGAGAGAAGCAGTCATCGTTTCCACGGCGCGCACGCCGATCGGCAAGGCCTACCGCGGGGCGTTCAACGACACCCAGGCACAGGAGCTGGCAGGGCACGTGATCAAGCATGCCGTTGAACGCGCCGGTGTCGAGGGCGGCCAGGTCGAGGACGTGATCCTCGGCGCCGCGCTCCAGCAGGGCAGCCAGGGCTCGAACGTGGCCCGGCAGGGTGCGCTGCGTGCCGGTCTGCCGGTCACGGTGCCGGGAATGTCGATCGACCGGCAGTGCTCCTCGGGGCTGATGGCGATCGCCACCGCCGCGAAGCAGGTCCTCTTCGACGGTCAGGAGATCGTCGTCGGCGGCGGCGTCGAGTCGGTGTCGCTGGTCCAGAACGACAAGATGAACACGTTCAGGGCAAAGGACCCCTGGCTCGAGGAGCGCGTTCCCGGCATCTACTATCCGATGCTGGCCACCGCCGAGGTGGTCGCCGAACGCTATGACGTCAGTCGCCAGGCGCAGGACGAGTATGCGCTGTCCTCGCAGCAGCGGACTGCTGCTGCGCAGGAGGCCGGTCGTTTCGACGATGAGATCGTTCCGTTGCCGACGACGAAGGTCGTCGTCGACAAGGAGACGAAGGAGACCTCGCGCCAGGACATCACCCTCGAAGCGGATGAGGGCAACCGGCCCTCGACGACCCTGGAGAGCCTGGGCGGTCTCGATCCGGTGCTCGACCCCGGTGTGGCCTCGAAGGTCCCGAGCGTGACTGCCGGCAATGCTTCGCAGCTGTCCGACGGCGCTTCGGCCTCGGTAGTCATGTCGAGCGAAGAGGCCAGCCGACGTGGGCTCGAACCGATGGGCATCTACCGCGGCATGGCCGTGGCCGGATGCGAACCGGATGAGATGGGTATCGGTCCGGTCTTCGCGATCCCGAAGCTGCTGAAGACCCACGGACTGTCGATCGACGACATCGGCCTGTGGGAGCTCAACGAAGCATTCGCGGTGCAGACACTGTACTGCCGTGATCGCCTCGGCATCGATCCGGAGAAGTACAACGTCGATGGCGGCGGCATCTCGGTCGGCCACCCCTACGGTATGACCGGAGCCCGGCTGGTCGGGCACGCGCTCATCGAGGGACGCCGTCGTGGTGTGAAGTATGTGGTCGTGACAATGTGCATCGGCGGAGGCCAGGGGGCGGCCGGACTGTTCGAAGTCTGCTGAGCGGCCCGAGAGCCACCGTTCGGCGGCCGAGAGCCACCGTTCCGCCGCCCCTCGGGCAGTGGTCGTCTCAGAACGGTGGCGGCTCGCCGGAGTCCCAGAACCAGTCACGGACTCCGGCAGCGTCGTCACCGGCAGTCGAATCGTCGCAGGCAATCGACTGGTTGCCGAACACGAAGCCGGGCGTGGCCTCTTTCCATCCCGGCCGCCCGTTCGCGGCCGCCGGTTCCGGGCATCCCCGTGCCCGCCTGCGGTCGCCTGGGGCAGGCGACTCCTCATCTCCGGTCGGCTCGGGCGCGGGCTCATACGGCCTGCTCGGTCGCGGCAGCGCACTGCCGAAGCGCTCGAGGAACAGCCGCGCGTGCTCGACGTTGAGGGGATTGTCGGGTGCCACCACCTCGACGGTCACACCACGCCGGAAGACGTATTCCAAATGACCGGGCTCGGTCATCCTGACGTCGAACTTCCCGTCGGTCTTCGCCGTGTGATGCTGCTTGCAGAGGCAGTGCAGGTTGCCGAACCGGGTGAGACCTCCGCGGCTCGGACCGTCAAGGTCGAAGGGTTCGATATGGTCGACCTCGGCTGTGTCGGCGGGCAAGGTGCAGCCGGGGAAAGTGCAGGTCACATACTGTGCGATGAGGGTCTTCCGAATGCTGTTGGGGATTGTGTAGGTCATCGCCTTCGCATCGACCGGGGTGCCGGTCGCGGGGTCGGTCAGCAGGCGGGTCCAGGTCGAGGCGTAGCCGGCGACCCTCCGCGCCATATCGGCGGGGACCGGGGAGCCGTCCGGCAGCATTCCGGCCAGATCGCACACCTCTTCCGGGGTGAGTGGTTCGGCGGGTGCTCGACCGGCGCTGGGCACAGGGGAAGAGCCAGTGCGCGTGCGGCGGCCGTCCTGCTCACACGTCTCCACCGACATCAGTCCTTCATCGTCGGCCTCCGACAGGTACTGGCTCAGCAGAGTCAGCATCGGAACGGTGATGAACGTGCGTGCCTGGTTCGACAGCCAGTACTCGTTCGTCGGCATGTCCAGGATGAGCTCGTAGCTGATCCTGCAGCCGCCTTCAGTCCGAACTCCGAAGGCATCGGCGGCTCCGGCGCCACTGAGATCGGCATCGGCAGCGGCGGGTCGCTTTCCGCTGGCACGGGATCCGATCAGCGAGGACAGCGCGTCGGTGATGTCACTGTCTGCTCCGGCACCGGTCGAGGTGCGGCTGCTGAGAAGGGCTTCGAGGATCTGCGACTCGAAGACACGGTCGGCCGGCGTCACGCGCCTCGAGTCCCGAGCCGCAGATTCCGAGTTCTCTGCCGCGCTTCCCGCTGTCCCCGTCGGGGAGACGGATGTCGGCTGGGCCAGGTACTGGTTCTTGTCCAGATCGTCGAAGACGCGCTCGATGTAGTCCAGCAGCGATTCGCCCTCGTGCATGGGCACGCCGTCGGGGCCGGCGAAGAGTCCGTCGAGCGGGAAGTCGGTGCTCGCCGATTCTCCGTTGTCGGTGCTGATGACCCGAAGCTTGAGCTGCGGCCTCGTGCGGGTGAGGACGTCGAACATCAGCGCCGAGATCGCGCGATCGTCGTCGAAGCAGTCTCCGGTCTTCAGCTGGTCGGAGAACGCACTGGTGTTGCCCTTGTACACGGCTCGAACGAATGCTTCGAGACGCTTGTAGCACGCCTGGAGCTCGGGAGCGGGCCCGGTCAGGGTGAGATAGGCAGTTCCGTCGTCGCCGGTGCTGATGTCGACACGGCGGCGGAGGGCGACGTTCTTCTGGGTGTCCTCGGGCGGCTGAGTCGCCGCGATCTTGAGCGCGAGCGAGCGTTTGAACGTCTCGATCGTGATGTCGGCGCGCCTTTCGGCCAGGAAGTCATCGATGGCGGGGAAGTGCTCGAAGCGGAGGTCACGGCAGCGGCGCGTCACATAGGCGACATGCTCGATCGTGAAATCGCCGTCGACGCAGCGGCGCAGGAACCTCGGCAGGCCGTGCGCCAGGGTCATCGACGACGTCAGGTGCTTCAGCGACGTGCTGGTCGTGGCTCCGAGCAGGCTCGAGTACACGCCGACCTCGCTGGCTTCGATGTTGCCGCGCAGCCAGGTGAAAAAGCTCAGCCGGGGGTCGAAGCCGGGGAAGTCCGGCAGGGGAGGTGGGTTGTCGATGATCTCCTGGGCCCGTTTGCGGATCCGGCGCTGGCGACGGCCCGCCGCACGGTCCTTCTTCCGTCCGCTGGTGCGGTCACGGTCCGCGCCGATCTCGGCCTCCGCCTGAGTCAGAGCCTCGGCCCAGGTCAGAATCTGCGCGTTCGTGCAGTCTCCTGCTGACGCAGGGGAGTCGTCGCCGGAGTCGGCGGCGCTGTCCGCGGGCTGGGCTTCGCGGCTGTGGCGAACCACGGTCTCTGTGAACGGGGCGAACGCATAGGTGGAGTCGGGGCGGTCTCCCTTGAGACCGCGGACGTAGGCGACGTCCTGGACGATGACCGCGCTGGTGGCGACGAGAGATCTGATCTGGGCGAGGCTGCTGTCCGAATAGGCACGCAGCAGTCCGACGAGTTCGTTCTCCTCCGCGATCTCCAATCGGCGTCCGTGCGCCCTGCGGCGTTGGCTCACGGACGCGAAGTCGGTGGGGTCCGGGGAAGCCGAGTGCTTCTCCGACGCCGAACCGTCGCTGTTGCCGATGCTCTTCATCGGTGCTGTCCCCTCTCCACGTCTCTGTGGATCCTGCCGGTTGAGGTGATCGTTATCTCAATTATATGACTGAATGAGCGAAATGACTGTCACAGTTCTATTGCAAATAGAACAATATATCGGTGAGGTCCGATGAGACCTCGTCCGTGATCTGTCTGCCGTTCCCTGATCTGTTTGTGTCTCCACACTATCGTTCGGTACTGACACGAGGTCTCGAGCCGAGCGGACACGGAACCCGGTGACACCGACGGAAGCCGCGATCGTGCGCACTCGCCAGGCACGCCGGTCCCGCTGAATCGTCGTCTCCGCGGTCGAGCCGCATTCTCCCTCGGGACAGCGCCAGCCCTCCTGAGAGCACGAGCTTCCCGCCTGACAGGCCGAGGACTTCGACCCCGCCGAGGACCACGGCGCGGTTCGTTAGAATCGATCCGTGGCAGCGATCGACAAGGACATTCTCCGTTTAGCCCTTCCCGCCCTCGGAGCGCTGATCGCCGAACCCATCTTCCTGCTCTCGGACACGGCGATGGTCGGCCACCTCGGCGCGGGTGCCCTGGGATCACTGGCGATCGCGTCGACGATTCTGCAGACGGTCCTCGGGCTGATGATCTTCCTCGCCTATGCCACGACCCCGCGGGTGGCCAAGCGCATGGGATCCGGCGATCGGGCCGGGGCGATCACGGCCGGGTTCGACGGAATCTGGCTGGCTCTGTGCACCTCGGTGCTGCTGATCATCATCGGCCTCCCCCTTCTGGACACAGTGATCGCGGCCTTCGACCCGGGCCCGGGGATCACCGAGGGCGCCCACTCCTATCTGGCGATCTCATGGTGGGGACTGCCCTTCATGCTCACCGTCATCGCCGCCACCGGCCTCCTGCGCGGGCTGCAGGACACGAAGACGCCGCTGGTCGTCGCCGCGGTCGGATGCGTGGCGAATATCGGCCTCAACGCACTCTTCATCTACGGCCTCGACATGGGCGTAGCGGGTTCGGCGATGGGCACGGTCCTCGCCCAGGCCGGCATGTGCACCGTCTACCTCGTCATCTCGGTGCGAGCGGCCAGACGGCTCCACGCCAGTGTCCGACCCGACTGGTCGGGCGTGTTCACCTCGGCGAAGACCTCCGGATGGCTGCTCGTGCGCAACGCCTCCCTGCGTGCGGCGCTCATCATCCTCGTGTTCATCGCCACCTCCATGGGCACCACCGACCTGGCAGCGATCCAGGTCGCGCAGAGCCTCTTCTTCGCCCTGGCCCTGGCCTTGGATTCGCTGGCCATTGCGGGGCAGGCGATGATCGGTCTCGAACTGGGTGCGAAGAACATCGATGCCGTCGCCGCGATCAACCGACGCCTGTGCCTGTGGGGGATCGTCTTCGGGATCGTCGTCGGCATCGTCCTCTTCGCCGGTGCGGGCATCATCCCGCACGCCTTCGCCTCCGACCCTCAGGTGGTGGCGGCGCTCGGCACCCTCCTGCCGATCCTTGCGGTGAGCATGCCGATCGCCGGCTACGTCTTCGTCCTCGATGGGGTCCTCATGGGAGCCGAGGACGCGAGATACCTCGCTCTGGCACAATTGGTCGCTGTGATCGGATACGCGATTCTGCTCGTTCCGATCGTTGGCCTGTGGCCGGGAGCCCCGGGACTCTGGGCCGCATTCTGCATCGGATTCGTCGGTTTCCGCGCCCTGACCCTGGGCTGGCGAGTTCGCAACCGGGCGTGGATCGACCGCGCCGTCGAGAAAGGAATCTCATGAACGCTGGGCCGAACGACGCTCATGGATCTGAATCCACCCCCGCCGAGGCGACGGCCGCCTCATTGCGCGGACGGGTCCGTCCTCTGCCGGCCGACACCGACGAAGAGACCTTCCTCCCGTTCCTCGACCTGTGCTTCAACTGGTCGATGGACAAGCCTCGCATCGATATCGCCGAGCTGCGTGAACGCACCGATGCGGCCTTCTACTATCGCGACTGGGGCCGGCACGGGGACATCGCTGTGGCCGCCCATGCCGAGGCCGACCCCGAGTCGCCGATCATCGGTCTGGCCTGGGTGCGTCTGGCCGATATCGCCGATGTCGTCGGCAGGGCCGATGTCCAGACAGCTGGCGATTTCGCCGCGGCCCTGAACAAGTCCGGCGTGGACAGGTCCGGCTCCGAGGTGGTCCGCAGCGAAGTCGTGCCCGCCGACACCGAAACCGGCGCCGCTGCACCTGCCGAAGCGTCTGCCGACGCATCGGCTGGGGATTCCGCCGAGGCATCTGCCGAGGCGAATGCCGATTCGCCGGCCGAGGCCGGGCCGGCCGCAGACCGTGGAGAAGGCACGACGTTCACCGGCTACGGTTGGGTCGCCGCCGACATCCCCGAGCTGACCGTCGCCGTCCTTCCCGAGCACCAAGGGCAGGGCATCGGCGGAGTCCTCGTCGATACTGTGTGCACGCTGGCGAGAATGAGCGGGTTCCCGGCCGTGAGCCTGTCGGTCGAGGACGGCAACGGTGCGGCGAAGCTCTACGCCGACCATGGTTTCGTCTCCGTGGGCCGCAACGGGGACTCCGACGTCCTCGTCCGCAGCCTCACCCAGGACTGACACGGCGACCCTGAACTGACTCAGCGACCCCGGACTGCTGCGTGCGCAGCGGTCAGCGTCCGTGATAGATGTGGAAGACATCGACCGCGACTTCGGTCGTCGGGCTCCTCATGACCGCTCACCGGCACGGACCCGACAGCCGAGGCGCACGCGATCGCCTGCTTGACTTTCAACGATGAGGAGCACGTCCATGGTCACAGTCCTTACCCACGCCACGGTCTTCGACGGCACCCGATTCCTGCCCGGCACCCGCGATGTCGTCATCGACGGCGGACGGGTCGCCTCGGTGACGGAGGGAGGACAGGGATCGCACAACGCCGACGACGAATTCGTCGACTGCACGGGCAGGACGATCCTGCCCGGGATCATCGACTGCCACGTACACCTGACCAGTTCCGGAGCGGCGGCGACCTCGAACTTCCACGACCCGTTCTCCCTCCAGTTCTACAACTCCGTGGCCCATATGGAAGCCACGCTCAAGGGCGGAGTGACCGCGGTGCGCGATGCCGGCGGCAGCGACCTCGGCGCGAAGGTCGCCGTGGAGACCGGCACCGTGCGCGGCCCGAGGCTGTCGATCGCCGTCAACATCATGTCCCAGACCGGCGGACACGGGGACTTCCACCTGGTCTCCGGCGCCGAATCGCCGTTCCTGTCCCCGCACCCCGGCCGTCCCTCCGGTGTTGCCGACGGACTCGAAGGAGTCCAGCGCAAGACCCGCGAACTGCTGCGCGCCGGAGCCGACCACATCAAGATCTGCTCCACCGGCGGAGTGCTCTCACCGCGCGACGATCCGCGCCACTCCCAGTTCACCGAGGCCGAGATCGGCGTCATCGTCGCCGAGGCGGCCGCCCAGGGCGCACACGTGATGTCCCATGCGCAGGGCGCACCGGGCATCAAGAACGCCGTCCGTGCCGGTGTCCGCTCGATCGAGCACGGCATCTACCTCGATGACGAAGCCATCGACCTCATGCTCAAGCACGGCACCTACCTGGTCCCGACCCTGCAGGCCCCGCAGGCCGTGATCAAGGCCGCCGAGGCGGGCGAGAGCCTGCCGGCCTCGGTCGTGGACAAGGCCCACCGGGTCGTCGAAGCCCACCGGGCCTCGACCGCCCGCGCACACTCGGCCGGGGTTCCGATCGCCATGGGCACCGACGCCGGAGTCGGCCCGCACGGGCAGAACCTCGAAGAGATCAGCCTGCTGGCCGAGGTGGGGCTGTCGACCGAGGAAGCGCTGGCCGCCGGCACCTCGGTGGCCGCACACGTGCTCGACGACGATCGCATCGGCCGCCTCGGCGCGGGCGAACTGGCCGACCTCGTCGTCATCGACCGGGATCTGCGCACGGCTGATGTGCGGGGGATCGAAGACCGAGTGGCGGCGGTCTACCTCGGCGGGGAACTCGTCTGAACCGCGCCGCAGATCACATGCACCGGCAACACTTAGTGAGGAAAGACTAACCTCATATGGCGTAGGATTGGTGCCGAGGAGGACTCGGACCCCGAGCCGTCCGGGACAGAACGAATCAGAGGAAGGGCACCTGCGATGAATCCACTGAATTGGTCGTTCCCGATCGCTGTCACCTGGCTCATCCTCTTCGGCATCATCCTCGCCCGCGCCGGCGGAACCTTCCTGCTCGGACGGTTGGCACGCACCGGGATCCGCAGGATCGAACGCGTCGATCGTATGATGTCCGGGCCGAAGTACCGGAAGGCCGAAGCGATGATCGAACGCTACGGGGCGCCGGTGATCGCGGTGAGCTTCCTCATGATCGGAATCCAGACGGTGCTCAACCTCGCCGCCGGCACGACCGGGATGAGCTACCGCCGTTACCTGCCGGCGCTGGCCGTCGGCGGGGCGATGTGGGCGACGATCTACTCGACGGTCGGGCTCATCGGCTTCAAGGCCCTGGCGGCCGGATACCAGGCAGCGCCGGGACTGACCGTGGGGCTGGCGGTGTGCTTCGCCCTGGCCGTCGTGGGCCTGGTCATCGGTCTGAAGAAGCCGCACGAGACCTCCGAAGCTGCCGCTGAGTCCGAGGCGAGCATCGGCCCGGGTGCCGAGTCCACCCGATCCTGAACACGCCCGGCTCTGAACACTCCCGGTCCTGAACGCGCCCTTCCCTGAGCCCAGTCGGTTCTGAGCCCACCGGCCCTGGGGCCACGCAGTGCTGACCTCACCCGTCTGTGCCTCCTTCAGCCGGTCCTTCGCCACAGTCCATCACGTCATCGGTGGTCAGAATCGGTGCGGGAGTTCAGTAGAGTGAGAATGTTGTCAGCGTCGACGCGTCGGAAGAACTCGCCGACAGTGTGAGAAGGAGGACTCGGATGGTCGTGGCCTGGTGGAGCATCATCCCGTTCGTGCTGCTGCTCGGATGCATCGCGGTGCTCCCGCTGATCCCGGCCACGGAGAAGATCTGGGACCGCAACCTCGTCAAACTCATCGTCGCACTCGTCCTCGGAATCCCGATCGCGGTGTGGTTCCTCATCGGCGGAGCCGGCAGCACCGTCATGGACGCACTGCTCGAGTACTTCCAGTTCATCGTCCTCATCGGCAGCCTGTTCGTCGCGTCGGGCGGAATCTTCCTCGTCGGCGACATCAAAGCGACACCGAGGAACAACACGATCTTCCTGGCCGTCGGCGGCGCCCTGGCCTCCTTCATCGGCACCACGGGCGCGGCGATGCTGCTCATCAGGCCGATCCTCAATACGAACCAGGACCGCGAGCATCGGACCCACACCGTCATCTACACGATCTTCATCGTCGCCAACTGCGGAGGTCTGCTCACGCCGCTGGGCGATCCGCCCCTGTTCCTCGGCATGCTGCGCGGTGTGCCCTTCGAATGGACCTTCGGTCTGTGGCCGTACTGGCTGTTCGTCAACGCGCTGCTGCTCATCAGCTACTACGCCCTGGACACGAAGATGTATGCGAAAGAGCCGGCGGAAGCTCTGGCCAAGGATGCCGAATACGCCACGAAACTGGGCCTGCGCGGATCCAGCGGCCTGGTGTTCCTCGCGATCATCATCCTCTCCGTCGCCTTCATCCCCTCGGTCGACGCCCACGCGGTCGAGGCCGGGCATGCGACGTTCGTCGACTGCGTGCCCTGGCGCGAACTCGTCATGATCGCCTCGGCGCTGACCTCGTTCCTGTTCGGCGACCGAGGCGCGAGGTTCAACCTCAACAAATTCACCTGGACGCCGATCCTCGAAGTCGGTGCCCTCTTCATCGGCATCTTCCTCACGATGATGCCCGCCCTTCAGTACCTCGGTCAGGTCGCCCATAAGATCCCGCTCAATGAGATCTCGCTGTTCGTCTTCACCGGCGGCCTGTCCTCGGTGCTCGACAATGCGCCGACCTATGCCACCTTCTTCGAGATGGCCTCCCAGGTCCCCGGCGAACCCCGCGTCGCCGGCGTCGCCGAACCGCTGCTCATCGCCGTATCACTGGGCGCAGTCATGGGCGGGGCCATCACCTACATCGGCAACGGTCCGAACTTCATGGTCAAATCCGTCGCGGACTCCGCGAATGTGGCCATGCCGAGCTTCGGCGGGTACGTGTGGTGGTCGCTGCGCCGGCTCGCTCCCGTCCTCGCCTCGATGGTGCTGATCTTCATGACCGAGGGACTGTGGCTGAGCCTGGCGGGCGTGCTGGTCGGACTGCTCATCCTCGCCCAAGTCGGACGCGATCTGCGGGCCGGCAGGGTCCTGAAGGACGCTTGAACCGATGCCGTCCGACCGCCACCTCCCTGACCGAACGCGGGTGCACCGCTGAACGGCCGGCGCCGCACCGGCCGGCGATCAGTCGCCGGGGTCGGACTCTGGTTCGCCGGAAACGGCGCGGTGCTGGCGTCCATTCTGCCGTGGTATCCGCTGCTGGTGTACAGGCTCGGACTGAACTCCTGGCAGTTCGGCCTCGCCGTCGCCTGCTACGCGGCGGGTTCGCTGCTGTCCTCAGGGCTGCCGGCAGCGCTGATCGCACGATTCGGCGCCCATCGGGTCGTCATCGGCGGAACGGTCCTGCTCGGTCTGGCCGCCGCGACGACCGCATGGTCGGTCAACGGGCTGATGATGGCGATCTGTCTGCTCCTGCTGGGCTGCTGCGACGCGATCGTCGACGTCGCCCAGAACGTCGTCGGCATCGCCGTGCAGGAACGTCTGCAGCGCACCATCCTGTCCTCGATGCATGCGCTGTGGAGCCTCGGCGGTCTGCTCAGCGGCGCAGCCGCCACAGTGGCCGCGAGCTCCGGCGTCGATATGCGTGTGTGGCTGGCGGCGGTTGCGATCATCGCCGTGGCAGTCACGATCCTCGGTCGCCGACTCATCGGCGACGGTGCCGCACCGCGACGGGTGGCCGATTCGGACGCCGCAGGGGACACGGAGCCGGCCCCGCCTGACGTCGAGCCGGGCCAGGGGCCGACGCGTTCGAAGACGGCGATCCTGCTCGCCGCACTGCCGCTGGCGATCATCGCCATCTGCGGTTCCGCCGTCGAGGACATCGCGAACAATTGGGCGGGTCTGGCCGCAGTCCGGCTGGCAGGCGTTCCGGCCGCCTCGGCGGGGATCGCCTTCAGCATCGTCATCGGCAGCCAATGCCTGGGCCGATTCAGCGGGGACGTGCTGGTGATGAGGTTCGGAGCCGGCCGCATCGCCCGGATCGGGGGAGGACTGATCGCGCTCGGAGGCCTCGGTGCCGTGTTCGCAGAAGAGCCCGTGCTGCTGCTGATCGCGATGGCCGCACTCGGATTCGGTTCGGCGACCTTGGTGCCCGGAGCCCTGGGCGCGGCCGCACAGCTGCCCGGGATCGGCCGTGCCGGGGGAGTGACGCTCGTGAACTGGCTGATGCGGGTCGGGTTCCTCGGCACCAGTCCGCTGGTCGGGCTCATCGCCGCCGAGGCGGGACTGCGCTGGGGCCTGAGCCTGCTCGTGATGGTCGGCGTGCTGACAGCGGTGTTCGCACACCGGCTCGACCCGCCCCGCCGTGCGGAGAGCTGATCGCGGCCGGGACAGTGGGGAGACCGGGGTCGGAAACGAAGAATGTCCCACGTCATCGAGTGAACGATGACGTGGGACATCACATGGTCGGGCTAGCGGGATTTGAACCCACGACCTCTTCACCCCCAGTGAAGCGCGCTACCAAGCTGCGCCATAGCCCGTCACCGTACTCCCTCGTGGGCAACGAGGACCAGCTTATACCGATCGGGGGTCAAGTGCCAAAACCACATACCGTGACCTTCGAAAAGCAGGTATCATCCCAGGTGGATACCGAGGAAACGGGGCTTGCACAGGCTTGATCCGGTGACTCGGTAACATTTCCGTTTCGCGATTGTTATGAAGGTGCTCCGGGCGGCTATGCTTGGTACACCGACAAACTAGAGGAGTCGACATGGCAGATCTGGATTACCCAGTGTCTTTGCGGTATTCGCGCGACCACGAGTGGGTCGCGACGACGGAAGACGATGCTGTGGTCCGGGTGGGTATCACCGATTTCGCCCAGGAGCAGCTGGGCGACGTCGTCTATGTCGATCTGCCTGCCGTGGGCGATTCGATCACTTCCGGCGAATCCTGTGGTGAAGTCGAGAGCACGAAGAGCGTCTCCGATCTCATCGCACCCGTCTCCGGGACCATCACCGAGGTCAACGACTCGCTTGACGACTCACCCGAAACCGTGAATTCGTCCCCCTTCGAAGACGGGTGGATGTATCTTGTTGAGCTCAGCGAACCCGATCAGGTCGAATCGCTGATGGACAGCGAGCAGTACAAAGAGCTCATTCAGAGCGAGGAGGCATAATGTCGCAGAATAACGATCAGAGTCGTCCGACCCCCTCGCAGTCCTGGTACGACAACGGCCAGGTCCCGCAGTCGAAGAAGTTCCCGTTCGGTGCCGGCGCCGGCGGCGACGAGTCAGCGACGCGGATGAGCCCGCAGATCGATCAGAACGGACAGGGCAACACCCCGCCCTATGGTCAGCAGCCGGCCACCAGCGGATCGCAGGCCCCGCAGTTCGGCGACGGTCAGAACTTCGGCGGAACCGCTCCGGGCGGCCAGAACTACGGCGGCCAGAACTACGGCGGATCTCAGCCGGGCAATCAGCCCTATGCCGACAATGGGCAGGGCCAGCCCCAGCAGTACCAGCAGCCGGCACAGCCGCAGTCCGGCCAGGGCCCGCACTACGGTGAGAACGGTTCCGGGCAGTTCGATCCGAACCAGGGCGGCCAGCCCGAGTACGGCCAGAACCAGCCGCAGCAGGGATACGGTCAGCCGCAGTCTGGTCAGCCACAGGGCGACCCGGCCGGGGGACAGCAGGATCAGATGAGTGATTCGGGCAGGCAGCAGTTCCAGGGAATCCTGGATCCGCACACCGGTGAGATCCACCCGGTGCCCGACCTCGACGGTCTGCAGGAAGCCGATGCGCTCCTCGTCGTCGTGTCAGGACCGGACTCGGGCTCGCAGATCCTGCTCGACACCGATGTGGTGACCGTGGGCCGCAGCCCGAACGCGGACATCTTCCTCGATGACGTCACCGTCTCGCGCAAACACGCCGAGTTCATCCGCACTCCCAGCGGATTCACGCTGCGGGACACGGGATCGCTGAACGGAACCTATGTGGGCCGTCAGCTCATCGATTCCATCGAACTGCAGAACGGCGCCGATGTGCAGATCGGCAAGTTCCGAATGATCTTCCAGCAGCGTCCGCGCTCCTGACCGGGGGATAATGTCAAAGATCGAAGTCGAGGTTGTCGGCGTCCGCATCGAAATGCCCGCCAACCAACCGATACTCCTGCTCAAAGCCAGTGAACCCGCGTACTATCTGCCGATCTGGGTCGGTGCGATCGAGGCCAATGCGCTGTCGATCGCACAGCGGGGACTGACTCCGCCGCGGCCGATGGCGCACGCCCTTCTGCTCGACGTCCTGACCCAGTACGATGCCGAACTCGCAGGTGTCACGATCACCGGCAAGGACGGTCAGATCTTCCTGGCCGAACTGCACACGAGCGACGGCAAGTCGATCTCCGCACGTCCCTCGGACGCGGTGACGCTGGCGCTGACCGCAGAGTGCCCCGTCTACGTCGAATCCAAACTGCTCGAAGAGTCCGGGATCGAAGCTCCTGAGGCCGATGAAGACGAAGTCGCCCAGTTCAGGGACTTCCTCGACAACGTCTCGGCCGATGACTTCGAAACCGGAACTGAGAACCCATGAAAGTGAAACCGTGAGCCTCCACACCGATCCAGTACTCGCCAATAGGGAAATCGCCGCTGCCGGCAATGACAATCTCCGCGGTCTCGACGACTGGCGTGAGATGGACCCGAAGCAGCAGCCGACCTATCTCGACAGTGCTGCTCTGGAAGAGGTGCTCGGCGATCTGCGGACCTCGCCCCCGCTGGTGTTCGCAGGTGAAGCCGATGTGCTCAAGAACCGCATCGCCTCCGCCTCGCGCGGAGAGGCCTTCGTCCTCGCCGGAGGCGACTGCGCCGAGTCCTTCGACGGAGCCCAGGCGGACAAGATCCGCGCCCGCGTGCAGACAGTGCTGCAGATGGCGGCCGTGCTCACCTACGGCGGGTCGATGCCCGTGGTGAAGATGGGCCGCATGGCCGGTCAGTTCGCCAAGCCGCGGTCGGCGGACATGGAGACCCGCGACGGGGTCACCCTGCCGTCGTTCCGCGGTGACATCGTCAACGGCTACGAATTCACCGAGGAGTCCCGTCGACACGACCCCGAGCGTCTGCTCAAGGCCTACCACGTGTCCGCCTCGACGCTGAACCTCATCCGCGCCTTCACCCAGGGCGGGTTCGCCGACCTGCGCTTCGTCCACGAGTGGAATCGAGGCTTCCTCGCCTCGAACCCCGGCTACCAGCGCTATGAGCAGACCGCCGCCGAGATCGACCGCGCCATCCGGTTCATGGATGCCTGCGGTGCCGATTTCGATGCGCTGAAGACCACCGAGTTCTACGCCGCCCATGAGGCCCTGCTGCTCGAGTACGAACGGGCACTGACCCGCATCGACTCCCGCACCGGCGAAGCCTACGACGTGTCCGGACACTTCCTGTGGATCGGTGAGCGCACCCGCGAGATCGACGGCGCGCACGTGGACTTCCTGTCCAAGGTGCGCAACCCGATCGGCGTCAAGCTCGGCCCCACGGCCACAGCAGACGAAGCCCTCGCCCTGGCCGAGAAGCTCGATCCGGACGCCGAACCCGGTCGACTCACCTTCGTCACCCGCATGGGCGCCGGCAAGATCGGTGAGACCCTGCCCAAGCTGCTCGACGGCATCGGCAACCGGCTGCCGCATGTGACCTGGGTCTGCGATCCCATGCACGGAAACACGATCACCTCGAACACCGGCTACAAGACGCGCCGGTTCGAAGACGTCATGGCCGAGGTCGAGGGCTTCTTCAACGCCCACCGCGATGCGGGCACCATCCCCGGCGGCCTGCACATCGAGCTCACCGGTGACGACGTCACCGAGATCATGGGCGGGGCCACGGAGATCGATGACGAAGGTCTGCGGCGTCGCTACGAGACCCTCGTCGACCCGCGACTCAACCACGACCAGTCGCTCGAAATGGCCTTCCAGGTCGCTGAGTACCTCACGCGCAGGAAGTGACGCAGACGAGTCGAATGGTTCGGCATCGGTAAGGGCCGAATCGCTCGGACACATCAGGAGGCCGGGGCCACCGCAGTCGAATGCGGTGGCCCCGGCCTCCTGATTCGTGACGGACAGTCAGACGGCAGTCGCCCTCAGGCAGCACGAGGTGCCTTCGATCACTGCGCGGTCAGTCTTTCTTGTCCTTGTCGCTGTCCTTCTTGTCATCGTCGGACTTGTCGTCCTTCTTCTTGTCCTTCTTGTCGTCCTTGGAGTCTTCCTTCTTCTCCTCGCCCTTGGACACGCGGACGATGATGAGCGAATTCGCCGGCTTCGACTCGGTCGACTTCGGGTACTGTGAGACGACCTTGCCCTTGGGCACGTCATCGTCGAAGACCTCGTCCTTGCCGACGCGGAAACCGCGTTTGGCCAACGTCGCATAGGCGGCGTCGAACGTCAGCCCCTCGACATTGGGCACTGGGATCGGCGCGACGCCCTTGGAGACGACGAGGTCGATCTTCTCGCCCTTCGACAGCTTCTTCCCGGGCTTCTCCGACGCCGAGATGACAGCGTCGTTGTCAACGGTGTCGCTGTACTCCTCAGAGACGTCACCGACGGCGAGGTGGGCCTCCTTCAGAGCGGCCTTCGCCTCATCGGAGCTGAGTCCTTCGAGCTCGGGCACGGCGAACTTCTCCTCGCCCTTGGACACGACGACCGTGACAGTCGAATCCGGTGCCAGTTCGGACCCGCTGACGGGCTCGGTGCCGATGACCTGGCCTGCGGGCACCGTGTCGTCGAAGACTTCCTTGGGCTCGGCCTTGAGGTCGCTGTCCTGCAGCTGCGATGTGACCTCGTCAACCTTCTTGCCGGCCAGCTGACCGGGCACGATGGATGTCGGTTCGGGAAGGTTCGCGATGACCAGCCACGCCACCAGCGCGAGCACAGCCGCGACGGCGACGATCGAGGTCAGCAGTCGGCGACGACGACGTGAGGAAGAGCCCCCGCCGAGGCGGCCGCGGACCCGGTGGCCGCCGATGCGGCGACTGCGGCCCCGGCCGATGTCCCGCCGCCGGTGTCTGAGCCTTCGCCGTCTTCGGAATCCTCGCCGTCGACAGCGGCCGCCGTGCCCGCGGCTCCCGCGCCGACAGCAGTTCCGCCGCCGACACCTGCTCCCGCAGCTCCGGTCGGATCCTCGCCGTCAGCGGTGCCTTCGTCGTCCGAGGAATCCTCGTCCTCGGTGTCTGATGAATCGTCGTCCTCGTCGCTGGCCTCGTCGCCGTCGGCGTCATCGGGGCCCGAGGTGACGGCGGAGGTGACTCCGCCGATTCCCGCGGCGGCAGCCGCGACACCGGCACCTGCGGCAGCGGGCCCGGCACCGGGCGAATCCCTCTCGGCGGAGTCGGTGACTTCCTCATCGGCCGCCTCGGCGTCGTCTTCGTCTTCGAGATACGGGATCTCATCGGTGCGGGAGCGCTTCTCCTTCGGCGCTTCCTCGCTGAGGTCGATGCTGGCGGTGAGGACGGGGGAGTGCTCCCCGGACGCGACCTCGGGATCGCCGAGGTCCAACTCGGCCTCGGTCATCTCCGCGCGCGTCTCGGCCAGAGCCAGACGGAACTCCGCAGCATCGGCGGGACGGTCCGCCGGATCCTTCGACGTCGCCCACAGCACCAGCGCGTCCAACCGCGGACTCAGGCGGTTGACGACCTCGGAGGGCGGGGGAACCGTGTCATGGACATGCCGGTAGGCGACTTGGATCGGCACATCGTCGGTATAGGGCTGGGCGCCGGTGAGCATCTCGTAGAACATGATGCCGACGGTGTAGAGGTCGGTCCGGGCATCGGCTCCGGTCCGGGTGACGAGCTCGGGAGCGACATAGCCGACGGTGCCGATGAGCGTCTTCGTCGTCGTCGCCGTCGTCACCGCGCGGGCGAGCCCGAAATCGGCGAGCTTGACCTGCCCGTCGGTGCCCAGCAGCACATTGTCGGGCTTGAGGTCACGGTGGATGATGCCCGTCGAGTGCACGGCCTCCAAGGCGGCGAGGATCGCGTCGAGGACGACGATGGCCTGCCTGGGGGTGAACGTGCCGCGATGCTTGAGCTCGCGGCGCAGCGTCACCGAGGGCAGGTACTCCATGACGAGGTAGACGATGTCACCGTCACGGGCCTGATCGTGGATGGCCACGAGATTCGGGTGGGTCAGCCGACCCGCGTTGATCGCCTCCCGCCGGAAGCGCTCGACGAAGGTCTCATCGGAGATGAGATGCTCGTGCATGACCTTGATCGCGATCTCACGATCGAGGCGCAGATCGGTGCCGCGGTAGACCATGGCCATGCCGCCGCGGGCGATCTTGGCATCGATGCGGTAACGGTCGTTGAGGACCGTGCCGATGAGGGGATCTCGGCGGGCGGTCACAAGGCCTCCTGCATTCTCTGGCGCTGCAGCTGCACGGTGCGCACGAAGGCCTTCGTCTCCGCCAGCAGCCCATCGGCACGAACGGAGCGCAGATCCTGGTAGTAGCCGGCCAGGGCCTCCTCCTCGGACTCGGCGGTCTCGATCAGCCAGCCGAGGATGACGGTGCCGGCGACGATGTTGTCCTCGATGTCGAGCAGATCGAGTCCGCGACCGACGATATCCGACGCCCAACGCCCCGAGCGGGGAGTGACCTGCATGATGCCGATGGCATTGCCGGCCGAGACCGTCGTGTGCTGGAATCCCGACTCCTGGGCGGCCACGGCCTGCATGAGGGCCGGATCGGCACCGAGCTCCTCGGCGATGGAGGCCACGATGAGCCGGGCCTGGGCCGGGGCCGGATGCCGACGGTGCAACAGGGTGTACTTATTCAGACGCGCAGCCCGCACGACCGCGGGAGCGATGCCCTCGAGCTGGGCGCTGGCGGCGACCCGGGGGATGTCCTGCGGCGGTTCGGGCGCCGTGCGACGCGGCCGGGCCGCCGACGGACGCAGCAGAAGCAGCTCGCCGACCTTGAGATAGGAGTCATCGCCCATGGCGTTGGCCCGACGCAGGGTCGACGGCGAGATGCCGTGCCGGGCGGCGATGCCCTGCAGGGTCTCGCCGGGAGCGACCACGTGCGAGGGGTCCTCATCGGGCAGATCGTTCTTCTCCGGCAGGGACAGGACCTGACCCTGGTGGAGGTTCTGGCGCGGCGAGATCCGGTTGAGCTCGGCCAGGGCCGGCACGGAGACGCCGTGCTTGCTCGCCACGGCGTAGAGGGTGTCGCCCTGCTTGGCCTTGTAGGTGCGCCCGCCGTGGGTGACGGGCACGGTCGCCCCGGCAGTGCCGGAGATCCACTGCGGCCCGGTGGCGGGTGAATCCGCCGAGGCGGCCGGTGGCACATCGGCGGTGCGGCCGGATTCGCCGGAGGGATCGTCCTCGTCGAGCGAGTCGGCCGAGGGCCCCGCCTCGGCGGTGGTGGCCTCCTCGGGGGACGGGTCGGTGGCAGCGTCGGTGTCATGCGGATCGGTTTCGGGGTCGACGCGGTCGGCTCCTGGGATCGGACCGGTCGAATTCACTTTCGAGGCGGCACGGATGTCAGGAGCGGCGGTGATGGGCATCTGCTGATGCCGTCGCGGTCGTGTCATCTGTCACCTGTTGACTTCATGTCGAGTGGGGAAGCTGTGGTTCCCAGCCTAACGAGTGGCCGTCGCCGACCCGAGCATTCGGCTCCGCATGGCGGCGTGTTTCTGCCAAATATTGCTAGGCTGGAAGACGTGAATACCGAAGAACTGGTCCAGGACTGGGCCCCGCTGCCCGACATCGCCGAGCTGACCGGGCTGGGCATCTCCCAGGTGCGGCGGCTGCTCGAAGACGGCGCCATCTGCGGAATCAAGATCGGCGAACCGAAGGTTCTCCAGGTGCCGCTGGCCTTCTTCGTCGACGGCGAGGTCGTCAAACCGCTCAAGGGTACGCTGAGCACTCTGCACGATGCCGGTTTCGACGACGAGGAGGCGATCGTGTGGCTGTTCACCCCGGACGACTCCCTGCCCGGCCGACCCATCGACCTGCTCCGGGTGGGCAATCGCAAGGAAGTCCGGCGCCGCGCTCAGGCCCTCGCGTTCTGAAGCACCCGCGCGTGCCGAGCGCCCGCACGTGCTGAGCGCCCTGTCCGGAGGCCTCAGCTGGTGCGGTAGCTCAGCGCCGTCGCGAACTCCTTGAGGCGGTCCTCAGCCGGGCCGCCGAGGCGGATGTGCTCCGAGCCTCCGCTGGCCCAGGCGTCGATGCGCGACTGTGCCTGCGCGTGCTTGGCTGCGATGTAGGACTCGACGGCGGCCAGGCCTCCCGAGTCGGTGATCATGTCGACGCATTCGGCCACCTCGGCGGGGGAGAGGCCAGGATCTCCCAAGCGGGCGGCCAGGACCTCGAGCTGATCGGGGCTGAGCCGGGCCGCGGTCTCGGCGATGAGCACTGTTCGCTTGCCCTCGCTGATGTCATCGCCGGCGGGTTTGCCCGTGGCCTGCGGGTCGCCGGTGATGCCGAGCACATCGTCGCGCAGCTGGAAGGCCTGACCGAGAGGGAGTCCGAACTCGGAGATCTCATCGAGCAGATCCTCGCTCGCCCCGGCCAGGGCCGCACCGAGCAGCAGCGGCTGCTCGACCGAGTACTTCGCGGACTTGAAACTGAGCACCTCCCACGCCCGATCGGCGAGGCGGGCGTCGTCGAGGGCGATCACCTCGGCGAGCACGTCGAGGTACTGGCCGACCATCACATCCCGGCGGACGGTGGCTCGCAGCCGGCGGGCCGGAGTCGTTCGGCCCAGCGTCTCCTCGGCACGTTCGAACAGCTCCTCGCTCAGCGCCAGGCAGATGTCGCCGACGACGATCGACGAGGACACGCCGAAGGCCGCTCCGTCCCCGGCCAGGCCGTGCCGAGCGTGGCGGGCCTCGAACTGCCGGTGCAGAGAGGGCCGGCCGCGGCGGGTGTCCGAATTGTCGATGACGTCATCGTGGATGAGCGCCGCGGCATGCAGCAGCTCCAGCGAGCCGGCGGCCTGCGCCAGCCCCGTGGCCGACTCCGCGTCCGTGTCGACGGAGACGCCGGCGAGTTGGAAGCCCCACCAGGCCAGGACGGGGCGGATCCGCTTGCCGCCGCGGGTGAACTCGATCAGTGCCTGCCCGATCGCGGTCGCATCGGGGGAGATGGCCTCGAACTCGCCGGCCTTGTCGGCGAGGAACCTCTCGAGCTCAGCCGAGACCCGTGCTGCGATGGACTGCGGGGAGTCGAGAGCGCCGACCACGGCAGAGGCTTCCGGGGCAGAGGACGCCGGGACAGAGGATGCCGGAGCCGTCGATGTCCGGTCGTCGGCCGGCGTCGCGGAGCTGTGGGAGGTCATGGAACGATGTTTCCGCCGATGGTCACGACCTTGTGCTTCTTGTCACCGGCATCATCGGCGACCGTGACGACGAGGACGCTGTCATTGTCCTTGTGCCTGAAGTTGAGCACGCGCGCGCTCTTGGTCTTCACCTCGTCGCCGAGCGGTTCGTAGTCGGCCTTGCCGAGCTCCTTCTCGTAGTACGCGAAGATGTCCTTCGTCTCCGCCTTCGCCCGGACGACGAGACTGATCTGCTCCGGCTTCTTCGAATCCTTGTCATTGTGGGCCTTGACGATCGAAGCCGAGACCACCTCGGAGTCCGGGTAGGGCTTGACGTAGTCGGGCAGATCATCGACATCGTTCGAGGCCTCGGGCTCGTCCGAAGCCCCATCGGTGGCCTCGGTCGTGGCCGGCGCCGATTCCGAGGCCGTGGCCTGGGCCGAGGTCGTCTGTTCGGTGGCCGGGGACGATCCGGACTCGCTCTCATCGGTCCCCGAGCACCCCGTGAGGGCGAGAGCGGCGGCGATGGGCAGTGTCATGACAGTGGTGCGCGATACCATGCTTCAAGAGTACCTGGACTGTTCGGCGCAGCCGAAAGGGACGAGCGAGGGGCAGGCTGATGAGTCGCAAGCAGCTGGCACGATCCGGAGGCGATCTGAGCCGACTGGGCACCGATGACGCCGGGGCGACCATGCTGCACCTGGACATGGATTCGTTCTTCGTGTCCGTCGAGCTCCTCAGCCGTCCGCAGCTGATCGGCCTGCCGGTCATCGTCGGCGGGCGCAGCGGTCGCGGGGTCGTGGTCTCGGCCAGCTACGAGGCCCGCGAGTTCGGTGTCCATGCGGCCATGCCGATGTCGCGAGCGATGGCATTGTGCCCCGTCGCCGAGGTGATCCCACCGTCCCACGGGCTGTACTCCTCGTACTCCCGACAGGTGTTCGACATCGTCGCCGAGGTGACCCCCGAGGTCCGTCAGGTCAGCGTCGACGAAGCCTATATCGACGTCTCCGGTGCCGTGCGCCGCCTCGGGCCTCCGGCGACGATCACCGCGCGGCTGCGCGCGCAGATCAAGGAGACCACCGGTCTGAGCGCCTCGGTGGGCATCGCCGGCAGCCAGGTCGTGGCCAAGCTCGCCTCGGCGAGAGCGAAGCCCGATGGGCAGCTGCTGGTGCCGGTGGCCAAGACCCAGGAGTTCCTCGACCCGATGCCCATCGAAGCCCTGCCGGGAGTGGGGGAGAAGACGCAGCAGGCGCTTTCCCGCTACGGGATCCGTCTCATCGGCGACCTCGCGGCCGTCGACGAGGACTGGGCCGCACGGGTCTTCGGCGCCCACGGGCATCAGCTCTGGCGCAGCGCCCACGGGCAGGACTCCTCCGGCTTCGACCGAGAGGCCAAGGACCACTCGATCAGTGCCGAGAACACCTTCGGCGAGGACATCTGGGACCTCGGCGTGCTCGAACACGAACTGCTGCGCTTGGCCGACAAGGTCGCCTATCGGGTCCGTGCGGAGGGGAAGGTGGCCACGACCCTGGGTCTGAAGTACCGCCTCGGCGATTTCACCACTCTGTCGAGGACGGTGACGGCCTCGGCGCCGACGGATCTGGCCCAGGAGATGTACGAGGCGCTGCGGCCGGCGCTGCGGAAGCTGCGCGAGCAGCGGACCCAGGGAGTCAGGCTGCTCGGTGTCAGAGCCGCGGGGCTCATCGACTTCGCGGCCGCAGGACGGCAAGCGACCTTGGACGAACCGGAGCATTCGGGGCGGGAGGCCGAGGTGGCGCTGGACGAGGTGAGGCGCCGATTCGGGACCGAATCGATCTCTCAGGCCTCACTTCTGCGCAGACGCCGGGACTCCTGATCGGCGGTGAGCCGGATCATAGTCTGAAGACCCAGTGGGAATCCGGGCCTCAAGCGACCCCCGAGATGTTTTTTCAGTGCTCACAGACTATGATTGAGTCAAAGACCTGAGTAGGGAAACGGGGGTTCGAGATGCCACTCTCCGATCACGAACAGCAGCTGTTGGATCAACTCGAGAAACAGCTGCGCAGTGAAGACCCCCGTTTCGCGCGCAATATCTCCGAGACCCAGGCCGCAGCCACGGGACCGGGCTTCTCCGCCAAGCGCTTCGTCCTCGGCATCCTCATCGCCCTGGCCGGGCTGGCCGCGACGATCCTCGCGATCTCGCTGGTGTCGAACTCCGCGTGGTGGATCGCCCTCGGCGTCGTCGGATTCGGCCTCATGGTCAGTGGCATGTACTGGGCGTTCAGCCGCCCGGGCCAGCGACAGTCGAACCAGACCGGCGCGAAGAGCTCCGGCCGCAAGTCCGACTCCAAGGGCGGCGCCGGGTTCATGAGCCGACTCGAAGACCGGTGGGAAAAGCGCCAGCGCGGCGAATGACCCCGGCCGGACCGATCAAGGCATCCTCACGATGAGGGTGCCTTTTTCTGTCCCCACCGGCGGCCGTGTCCGGTGCGGACTCGTCCTGGGTGGACTCGTCGCAGGTGGACTCGCGGCCGTGGCGGCCTGCGGGGAGATCGCCCATCTGCGCTCGAGCAGACGGCGGCTCGGTGCGGCCCGGACGGCGGCCGGCAGGGATCAGATCATTGTGGTGCTCGGGTACCGGAACCCGGGCCGACGGGCCAACGGCCTCAACCGCTTCCGAGCCCGCGCCGGGCTGCGCTCGATCGACCCGGCGGCACGATCGGCCCTCATGATCTTCTGCGGAGGGCCTGTCGCCGGCCCGGTGCCCGAGGCCGGGGTGCTCGAGCGCTTCGCGTGCCAGGAGCTCGGCTACACCGGGCCCGCACTGGTCGAGACCGAGAGCGCAACGACGTGGGAGAACATCGCGAATGCGATCCCGCTCATCGACGAGGTGCTGAAGACCGACTCGGTGATCAGCATCGTCTCGAACTCCCACCACGCGGAGAAGGCACGCGACCACCTGTGGCAGCTGAGACCGGATCTGGGGCGCAGACTCATCCGCGGCGCCGACTACCGGTTCGGTGAGCTGCCGCTGGTCAAACCGATCGCCGCCGCACGCGGACTGCTGGCCCTGCGCAGACTCGACCGCGAGACGGCCGATGGAGGCTCACCCGGCCGACAGTGAGCCTCCGACGGCCACCGACCGCGGTTGAGCGCCGGGCCGCACCCGCGGTTGAGAACTCAGCCGCGGTTGAGAACTCAGCGCGGGGGATTGAACAGGCTGGCCGGCCAGATCTTCGCCGAGATCCGACTTCCCGGCGTCGCCCGCTCGGACAGGTCCGTTCCCACCTCGTCGATGAGCGCCTGCACCTCGGACGAATCGAGCGATTCGGTCGCAGCACCATAGCGCTGGGCCTCGAGCGCATCGATGAACGCCGACAGCGCGGTATCTGCACTCTGCGTCTCCGGTCCGGTGGGAGCCGGACTGCGCAGACGCCGCAGACGATCGTCAGCGTGGGCGGACGTCGAGGTCTCGGCCGCACCGGAGGCCCCCGCGGCCGCCTCGGCGGCGGACTTGCGTGAGACCTCCTCGCCGCCGGACCCGGCCGCGGACGGCCCGCCCGCCGACGGCTCGCCGGCGCTCGGTTGGTCCGTGGTCGGCTCCTCGGCGGCGGTCCCGGCAGTCGTGCCCGCGGGCTCTGCCGTGGTAGGCGCGATCCCGGAGAGGATGAGCTCGTTGAAGCGCAGCGTTCCGCTGGGATCGAGGCTCTGCCCGTAGTCGGTGGCCAGGGCGCGGACCTCGGTCCACACCGCCTCGAGGTCGTTGGGGTCCTTCGTCCGGCGTGAACGCAGGATCGACCGCCAGATGGCGGGGATCGCCGCGAGCAGGAGCAGGGCGAACACGATCACTCCGGCCCACACATACGTGCTGGCCGTCGCTCCGGCGGGTTCGGCCGCCTCGGTGCTCGTCTCCTCCTCTTCGGTCGGCTCCTCTGACCCTTCCCCGGCCGTCTGGGTGGCTTCCTCGGACTCCTCCTCGCTCGGGCTCGCCGACTCCGATTCCTCGTTCGAATCGTCCTCCTGCTCACCGCTGGCCAGGGTCCACTCCGGCGGATCGCCGGCGGGCCCGCCGGGGGTGGGTTCGAAGCGCACCCAGCCGGCGCCTTCGAAGTAGAGCTCGGGCCAGGCGTGGGAGTCCTGCATGCTCACGTCATAGCCGCCGTCGTCCTCCTCGCCGCCGGCGAAGCCGACACCGATGCGCGCGGGGATCCCCATGGTCCTGGCCATGATCGTCATCGCCGAGGAGAACTGGACGCAGTAGCCCTTCTTGTCGCTGAGGAAGTCCGAGATCGCGTCCCCGCTGGCCTTCTCCGGGGCATCGAGAGAGTACTCGAAGCCATCGCCGCGGAAGTAGGCCTGGAGCAGAACCGCGGCCTCCCACTGGTTGTCGGCATCGGCAGTGATCGCGTCCGCGGTCTCCTCGACGCTCGAGGGCAGGGAATCGGGGACGGCGAGCTCGGTGTCGAAGTCGCTCTCGTTCACCGGTGTCGCGTTCTTGAGATCCTCGGCCGACGGTTCGGGGGAGACGTAGTTCATCGAATACTGCAGCCCACCGGTCTTCTCACCGTTGCCCACGACCGTCAGGGTCTTCTCATCGTAGATCCATCGTCGGTCGAGTCCGTCCGGCTGCTGCGGGGCATACGGCGAGGGCAGGTACTGCTGGTCGTAGCCGTCGTCGATGCTGACGTCGATGGTCTCGTCCTCATAGCCTCCGTCCCGGGGCAGGCCCTCGGGCCACGGCATCCCATCGACGGCGATGGCGAAGGGGTCGAGGCTGAAGGAGCTCGGCGCCCAGTTCTCGCCGTCGAAATCGTCGATGGAGGTCAGACGGATCGGCTCGGAGTCCGAGCCGGTGGTCTCATAGCTGAACAGCCTCGAGTCATCGCGATCGCCGAGGTTCTGCCGCAGATTGAGGAACGGATTCGTCACCGTCAGATCGCCCTGCTTGTTCGATGCCCTGTCGGGCAGGGTCGGCACCGGCGGCAGCAGCAGCGGCAGCCCGATGCCGATCGCCAGGGCCAGTCCGCCGGCCAGGATCGCGGTCAGGCCCCCGCGCCAGCGCGTGGCGGGCAGATAGGGGCTGAGCATGAGCAGCAGGAACGCGACGAGGATCGCGACGATATGCCACCAGCGCACTTCCTGGGGCGCGAAGTAGACGGGGATCATCCACAGCACGAGCAGCAGCACACCGCCGACCTTCGGGGCCCTGAGATCGGAGACCAGCCCGTCGATGAGGATCGTGATCAGGGTGAAGGCGATCGTGAGCATCGCGGTGAAGCCCGGGGTGCTCGCGGCCGGGGGCGCCGTGCCGTAGAGATCGTTCATCCCCTCGGAGAGCCGGTCGATGACCATGCCGAAGGACTCGCCGGTGGGAATGAAGCCCAGCAGCAGGGAGCCCTCGGCGCAGACGACGAAGACGGCGATGAGACCGGCCACGCACTGGGCGATGACGGCGGTGCCGCTGGAGCGCAGCACCGGTACGCTGCGGAAGATCGCACCGACGATGACGATGACTCCGGCGGACACGAGCACGGGAGGCAGCCAGGCGAGGTCCTTGAACACCGCGGACACGGCCACGGCCGTCAGCGTCATGGCCGCGAAGACGATGATCGCTTCCAGCCACCCCGTCGCGGGGCGGGACTGGTCGGTCGAGGTCGGTGCCGGGGCCTGCTGCGGCGGTTCCTGGGAGCGGGTGGGGGAGGCGTCGAGGCTCATCGACTCACCCGCTTCGACTCGAAGGTCGTCCAGGACTCGGGCAGATCCTCGCTGAGTCCCAGCATCGTCGTATCGCCTATCTCACTGAGCGTGCGCAGCGTGACGGGGATGCGGCGGGAGAAGTGCGAGGCCAGCTCCTGACCGCGCTGATCGCCGACGGAGCAGATGACGACGTGGTTGGGATTGTCGTGCGCCGGCAGTTCGGCCCTGCCCGGCCGGATGAGAGCGGAGAGAAGACGCAGCTTGTCGATATCGCGTGCTCCTTTGAATCTGATCTGGTGGCCGTGCGCGACGACGAAGACCTCATAGTCGGCCCTGAGGAAGGCCGTTCCCGCGGCGGTGGCTGCGGCCAGGAGGAACTCGACCTCGAGATCGGTCGGCTCCTCGTCCCTCTCGTCGGCGACCAGATCGATGACGATGAGGGCGTAGAGCGTCTCCTCATCGGCTTCGTGCCGGACCATGAGCTCACCGAACTTCGCGGTCGAGGGCCAGTGCACGTGCCGCAGGTCGTCGCCGGGCACGTACTCACGGGTGTGGAAGTCACGGGTGGTGTGTCCGGTCACGACCTTGCCCTCGTCGAGGCGGGCGGGACGGATCGACGAGTCCTTCGGAATGCGTCCGCCCAGCGACGGCACGGACACGGCCACGGGGAAGGCGTCGTGGACCTTCCGCTTCATCTTGACCAGGCCGAAGGGGCCGTAGACGGTGATGAGCACCGCCGAGAGGCCGCTGATGCCGCGTCGGTTCGGGGTGAAGGAGGTGAGCACGGTCTGCCGGCCGCGGTGGGCCAGGGGAGGGACCTCGCCGGAGGTGGAATCGCCGAAGCCCTCGGCGGCGACGAAGTCGATCGTGGCCGCCGGGATCGCGAGCTGCCCGATGTTGGTCACCCGCGCCTCGATCTCGACCTCTTTGCCCTCGGCCGCCAGCGGGTAGCGGTCCTGCGAGGGCGAGAGTGCGACCTCGCGCAGGGACGTGCTCATCGTGATCGACACCCGTCGGGTGCCCCAGGCGATGAGCAGGGCCGAGAGCAGGACCAGCCCGAGCAGGAGCAGACCCGCCGGGAGCAGTCCGGGCAGCGCGAAGCGATAGGCGCCGATGATCAGGGCCGCCCCGGCGAGGACGAAGATGATTCCAGAGGTGCTCAGTCGCATGCGGTCACTGGCTGTTCGAGACGGGCACGCGTGCGAGCACCCGGCCGATGAGCTCGGCGGCCAGGTCCGAGTCGTCGCCGTCGCGTGGGATGATGCGGTGGGCGAGGATGTAGGGAGCCAGGGCCTGCACATCGTCAGGGGTGGCGTATGTCCGACCCGACAGGGCCGCCCGGGCCTTGGCCGCCCGCAGCAGATGGACGCCGCCGCGCGGTGAGCTGCCCAGCAGGATCGCCGGGTCGTTGCGGCTGGCGTGGAGGATGGCCACGATGTACTCGCGCAGCTGCCGGCTCGCGGAGACGTGCCGGACGATGCTGCGGGCCTGGACGATGTGCTCGAGGTTCGTCACCGCGGTCGCGGACTCGAGCGGGTCGTTCTGGATCTGGTTGTCGAGCAGGTCGACCTCGTCGGCCGTGGCCGGGTAACCCAATGAGATGCGGGTGAGGAAGCGGTCGCGCTGCGCCTCGGGCAGGGCATAGGTGCCCTCCATGTCGATCGGGTTCTGAGTGGCGATCACGACGAACGGGGTCGGCATCTGATAGGTCTGCCCGTCGACCGTGGCCTGGCCCTCGGCCATGCACTCGAGCATCGCGGACTGGGTCTTCGGAGAGGCGCGGTTGATCTCATCGGCGATGACGATGTTCGCGAAGACCGGCCCCTGCCGGAACTCGAAGTGGCGGGTCTCCTGATTGAACAGGTTGACGCCGACGACATCGGTCGGCAGCAGGTCGGGAGTGAACTGGATGCGGCGGACGGAACCGTCGACGACCTTGCCCATGGCCCGGGCCAGGAGGGTCTTGCCGACGCCCGGGACGTCCTCGAGCAGGACGTGGCCGCCGGCGAGCAGGGCGATGAGCGAGAGCCCGACCGCTTCGTCCTTGCCTTCGAGCACCGTGTTCATGGCCGTGCGCGCCCGCGAGGTCAGATGCTGGACCCATTCGATGTGCTGCGCACCGATCACGGAATTGGTCTGTGTTCCTTCTTGGCTGATCGACATACCCTCCATTGTTCCCTATGGGCGGCACTCCGGCCACACGAGGTTCTCCCAGGTTCCGCGCGCCCCACCTGTCTCGCCCCCACCTTCCTCCACGACGGAGTCCCCACTCGGCTCCCCACCCGCCTCCACGGCAGCCGCCCCACCCGGCTCCCCCCCCACTTTCCTCCACACGGGCCCTCCACTTTCCTCCCCACATCGATCCACCTCGGCGACGGAAATCCTCGAGATCGGCGAGTTCTCGCCGATCTCGGCGCGTGAGCGGTCCCTCGCCGAGGCGGCCCACCCTTGCGTGCGAACCCACCCCGGACGACCTCCGAGAACCGTTGCGACGCACCCGCGCGAAAAAATCCCCACTTTCCTCCACCTATCTGACCTGGGAAAACGTGAGAGTTTGAACACCGATGGGGCAAAACGCTGGAATACGTGGAGGGAAGTGGAGTACTGTGGTTGCTATCGGAGCCGATGGGTTTCGAAAGGGGTGAGACGACATGTTCTTGGGCACTCATATGCAGAAGCTCGACGACAAGGGTCGCCTCATCCTGCCCGCAAAGTTCCGCGAGGAGCTGTCGCCCGGACTCGTACTCACCCGTGGCCAGGAGAATTGCCTCACCCTGTTCCCCACCACGGAGTTCGAAGCCGAGCACGCGCGAATCCAGAACGCGCCGAAGACGAATAAGGAAGCCCGCGATTACCAGCGTGTGTTCCTGTCGGCGGCATTTGCGGACCAACCGGACAAACAGGGACGCATCACGGTCCCGAACATATTGCGGCAGTACGCATCACTGACACGGGAAGTCGCAGTGATCGGCATGGGCAACCGAGTCGAGATCTGGGACGCACCGACCTGGGAGGACTACCTCGTCGGCGCTCAGCAGGCCTTCGCCGAACGCGAGGAGGAGGTGATTCCCGGAGTGATCTGATTCTGCTCGGGCCTGATCCTTGCCCGCCGTGCTCGAGTTTCGGGGAACTTCCCCGTTTCCGAAGCTCGGACGTCCTGACACACTTCCCCGGTGCCAGGGCCGCGGCGGTCGAGGTTCTGGCTCCAGCAGCACCACCGACGACACCCACGGCAGAAGGACCCACGCATGACAGCACAGCACGTACCGGTGCTCCTCGAGCGTGTGGTCGAACTCATCGGCATCGGCGTCGAGGCCGCGCGAACGGCCGGACTGACCCCCGTGGTCGTCGACGGCACCCTGGGCATGGGCGGCCATGCCGAAGCCGTGCTCAGCGCCTTCGACGATGTCCACCTCGTCGGCATCGACCGCGACCAGCAGGCCATCGACATCGCCACCCGGCGACTGGCCCCCTTCGCCGAGCGCATCGACATCGTCCACGCCGTCGATGACGAGCTGCCAGAGCTGCTGACCGACCTCGGCATCGAATCCATCAGCGCGATCCTGCTCGACCTCGGCGTGTCCTCCCTGCAGCTGGACGAGGACGATCGCGGATTCTCCTACTCGCGGCCGGCGCCCCTGGACATGCGCATGGACCGGACGCAGGAGCTCACCGCCGCCGAGGTGCTCGCCACCTACTCCGAGGCCGATCTGCGCCGCATCCTGCGCGAGTACGGCGAGGAGAAGCTGGCCGGAAAGATCGCACGGATCATCGTCACCGACCGCGAGCACACCCCGTGGGAGACCTCGGATCAGCTCGCAGCGATGCTCGGCCGCGTGATCCCGCAGACGAAGAAGAAGTCCCACCCCGCCAAACGCACCTTCCAGGCCCTGCGCATCGAGGTCAACGACGAACTCGGTGTGCTGCGCACGGCCCTGCCGGCCGCACTGGAGGCGCTGCACCTGGGAGGGGTGGCCGTGATCGAGTCCTACCAGTCGCTCGAGGACACGATCGTGAAGAAGACCTTCCGCGCCGCCACCACCGCCTCGGCGCCGCCGGACATGCCGGTGGTCCCCGAAGTGCACCAGCCGTGGCTGTCCGAGATCATCCGCGGGGCCGAGACGGCCGATGCGAACGAGGCAGAGAACAATCCGCGGGCGGCCAGCGTCCGCCTGCGGGCAGTGCAGAAGATCAGGGAGGCACGATCGTGAGGAATTCCCAGGCGACCGCCACTCGGGCCCACTTCACCGAACGCCCGCGCCGGTACGAGGAGCCCGGCAGCCTGAGCCGACCGAAGCTGGCGCTGCTGAAGTTCGAACTGCCGAAGTCGCGCCTGCCGTTCTCGCTCATGTGCGTGGGGATCCTCGTGGCCACGCTCGTGGCCGTGCTGCTGCTGAACATCTTCGTGTCCCACACCTCGTACAAGGTCGATCAGCTGACGAGTCAGAAGGAGGCGCTGGTCGAGAAGAAGGACCGCCTCATCGAGGACAACTCGTACCGGGAGTCGCCGCAGAACATCGCGCTGGCCGCCGAGGAGCTCGGCCTCGTCCGCGATTCCTCGCCGGAGTTCCTCGACGCGAAGACCGGTGAGATCATCGACGCCCCCGGCATCGACGTCTCCGGTGAGAAGGAACCCACAGTCGTGCCCGGACCGCGCGCCGATACACGAGAAGACCTCCGACCCAATCTACGATCGGATGAGAAGCTCCCGGTCGTCGGGGGCAGCCCGAGCAAGGACATCGCGGCTCCGAGTCAGGAGACGCCGAAGTAGTCCGAGCTCACCGGGGTGCCGGACTCGGCCCGAACACCCGTGGAGCCATTCGCCGACAGAGCTAAGGACAGTGCAATGGGCCCAGCCAGGACTCGACTGAAGAAGAAGCGCAGCGGCAGCGGGCCCAATCTGCGCCTGCGGATGGGCATCATCGCCGCGCTGTCGATCCTCGCCCTGCTCGTCACCTCCGTCCGCCTCGTGTCGATCCAGGGCATGGACTCGATGAAGCTCGCAGAGAAGGCCCTGTCCAACCGTCTCGTCACCCGCACCCTGCCGGCCGACCGGGGGCAGATCATGGCCTCCGACGGCACCGTGCTCGCCGACAGCGTCTCGCGCTATCAGCTCGTCGTCGACCAGCAGAACGTCGCCCAATACAAGGTCGACGGCAAACTCGTCGGCGCCTGGGGAGCGGCCGAGGCCCTGGCCGAACCGCTCAACACCGATCCGGGCCTGATCTACCCGAAGCTCGTCGGCGACAAGCGCTGGAACCCTGTGGCCAAGGGGCTGACCTCCGAGACCTGGCAGGCGGTGAAGAAGCTCGACATCCTCGGCATCTCCGCAGAGGAGTACGCGGTGCGGTCCTATCCGGCCGGGGGGATCGCCGGCAACCTCGTCGGCTTCCTCAGCTCCGACGGTACCGCCCAGGCCGGACTCGAGATGGCCT
This sequence comes from Brevibacterium sp. SMBL_HHYL_HB1, assembly GCF_018208375.1. NCBI lineage: Bacteria > Bacillati > Actinomycetota > Actinomycetes > Micrococcales > Brevibacteriaceae > Brevibacterium > Brevibacterium sp. SMBL_HHYL_HB1. The sequence goes on from NZ_CP062936.1 coordinate 1,123,315, forward strand.
ATGACGAGCAGCTGTCGGGCACCGACGGCCAGCAGCAGTACGAGCGCGGTGCCCGCGGCGAGATCATCCCGCTCGGGGACAACAACATCAAGGACGCCGTCGACGGTCAGGGACTGCAGACGACGATCGACCCGGACCTGCAGTACTACGCCCAACAGGCCATCGAGGAGCAGCGGAAGGCGCACAAGGCCGAATCCGCCTCCATCGTGATCAAGGAGGTCAAGACCGGCAGGATCATCACCGCCGCCGATGCCCCCACCGTCGACCCGAACTCTCCGGGCAAGGTCGACGGCGACGACCGCGGCTCGCGCATCTTCACCGATATGTTCGAACCCGGCTCGACGGCGAAGATGGTCACCGCCGCGGCCCTGCTCGATCAGGGACTCGTCAGCCCCGAACAGGAATTCACCGTGCCCGACGAGTGGGAGGCGCCCAACGGCGAGGAGTTCCGCGACTCCCACGAACACCCTGACGAGAAGCTCACCTTCGCCGGCATCCTCGCCCAGTCCTCGAACACCGGAACCATCCTCGCCGGTCAGAAGCTCAGCGAGGCCGAGCGGTACGAATACATGAAGAAGTTCGGCTTCGGCTCCACCTCGGGCATCGGCTTCCCCGCCGAGACCGGAGGCATCCTCCACCCGTACAAGGACTGGGACGGCCGCACGAAGTACACCGTGATGTTCGGCCAGGGTGTGGCCGCGAACGCGCTGCAGACCACCGACGTCATCGCCACCATCGCCAATGGGGGAGTCCACGTGCCCTCGCAGCTGGTCGACGGCATGATCTCCCCGAACGGTTCGACGGTCCCGGTGCCCGCGGGTGAGAATCAGCGGGTCGTCAGCGAGAAGGCCGCCGATCAGACCCTGCGGATGCTCGAAGGCGTCGTGGCCGAAGGCACCGGCAAGTCCGCCCAGGTCTCCGGCTACCGGGTCGCGGGCAAGACCGGCACGGCACAGGCTCCCGCCGCCGAGGGCGGAGGCTACGACGGCTACACTGCTTCATTCGTGGGCGTGCTGCCGGCCGAGGACCCGCAATTGGCGATCTCCGTGACTTTGCAGAGGCCCAGAGACGGCTATTACGGTGGACAGGCCGCAGCTCCCGTCTTCTCCGATGTCGCAGGCTTCGCAATGCGGCATCTGAAGATCCCTCCGTCGACCGAGAAGCCCGACCTGCCTGCTCGAGAATGGAAATGATGCGACTTTCACAGCTGCTGCCGATCGCTCCCGGCACCCTCCACGGCGATCCTGAGACCACGGTCACGGGGGTCTCCCACGACTCACGCGCGGTCTCACCCGGACAGCTCTACGCCGCCCTGCCGGGGTCGAACGTCCACGGTGCGAAATTCGCTCCCGAGCTCATCCGCTCCGGCGTCGACGCGATCCTGACCGACGCCGCCGGCTGGGAGCTGATCACCGAAGCCCTGTCCGGCAGCGAGGACGACCGCGCCCGGCTGGAGACCGTGGCCGCGCTCATCGTCGACGCCCCGCGGGCGGTGCTCGGATTCGTCTCCGCGGCCGTCTACGGCACCACCTCGGTGCCGGAGCTCATCGGCGTCACCGGCACGAACGGCAAGACCACGACGACCTACCTCGCCGATGGGATGCTCGCGGCCCTGGGTCACCGCACCGCCGTCATCGGCACCGTGGCCATCCTCATCGCCGGTGACACCGTCCCGAGCGTGAGGACCACGCCCGAGGCGCCCGAACTGCACGCGCTGTTTGATAAGATGCGCGCCGCCGAGGTCGACACCTGCTCGATGGAGGTCTCCTCGCATGCGCTGAGCCAGCACCGCGTCGACGGGGCCCATTTCTCGGTCGCCGGATTCACCAACCTGTCCCAGGACCACCTCGACTTCCACAACACGATGGAGGAGTACTTTCAGGCCAAGGCGCAGCTGTTCACCCGCAGCTTCTCCGACCGGGCGGTCATCGTCGTCGAGGACGACTGGGGCGAGCGGATGGTCGCGGCCGCACAGGTGCCGGTGCGCACCCTCGGCCGCGATGCACGCAGCCAGTGGCGCATCGAACACACCCCGGGACGGTCGGACTTCGTCCTCCACCTCGGTCAGCCGGGACCGGACACGACCGCTATCGGGCTGCGGTCGCCCCTGCCGGGCGACTTCAACGTCACGAATACGGCCCTGGCCGCGGCCATGCTCATCGAATCCGGGATCAGCCCGGCCGAGATCGACGCCATCGGCTCGACCTTCGTGGCCACCGTGCCCGGCCGGATGGAGATCATCGACGTCTCGGGCCCGCGTGCGCTCGAGCAGACCCACCCCGAGACCCTGCCGCGGGCCATCGTCGACTATTCGCACACTCCCGATGCCATCGCCAAGGCCCTGTCGACGCTGCACGCCGATTCCGATGAGCTCATCATCGTCTTCGGCGCCGGCGGCGACCGCGACCGCGGCAAGCGCTTCGACATGGGCCGGGCCGCGGCGCGGGAAGCCGATGTGATCGTTCTCACCGACGACAATCCCCGTACCGAGGACCCGGCCGCGATCCGCGCCGCCATCAGGGAGGGCATCGACTCCGAGGTGGCCGGCGGGCGCGCACGTGTGAAAAAGATCATTGAGGTGCCCGACCGGGGCCGGGCCATCGACGAGGCGATCGCGGAGGCAGAGGCCTCTTCCACCGTGCTGATCGCGGGAAAGGGGCATGAGACAGGACAGACCGTGGGCACGACGGTGACCGAATTCGACGACCGGGCGAGGACACGCTCAGCGCTGTCCATGCGGCTGGGCGGCGCACAACCAGGTAAAGTTCACAGTTGATATGAAGCGACTGACTGCAGCCGAGATCGCAACCGCCGTCAATGGTGAGTTGTACGGCATCGACCCCGAGACCCCCCTGACCGCCGGTGTGGTGACCGATTCGAGAGAAGTCGGACCCGGCGACATCTACGTTGCCCGCCGAGGTGAGAGCCTCGACGGAATCGAGTTCGCCGCGGCCGCCGTCGAGGCGGGTGCGGCCCTGATCATCGGCGAATCCGTGCCGACCGTCGATGACGCGGCCCTGCCGACCGTCGTCGTGGCCGATGCCACCGAGGCGCTGGGCCAGCTGGCCAAGCACAGCGTCGAAGGTCTGCGCACCGAAGGCGAACTCACCGTCATCGCCATCACCGGCTCCGTGGGCAAGACCACGGTCAAGGACCTCGCCGCGGATCTGCTCGCCGGAGTGGACGAGACGGTGTGGCCGCCGAACTCCTACAACAACGAGGTCGGCGTGCCGCTGACGGCTCTGCGGGCCGTGGAGTCCACCCGCTTCCTCGTCCTCGAGATGGGGGCCCGCTCGATCGGCAACCTCGCCTATCTGACGAGCCTGCTGCGGCCCGACATCGCCGTCGAACTCGCCGTGGGAACCGCCCACTCCGGTGTGTTCGGCTCGATCGAGAACACCGCCCGGGCCAAGGCCGAACTCGTCGAATCCCTGACGGCCGGCTCGACCGCGGTGCTCAACGCCGATGACTCCCGTGTGGCCGGAATGCGCGAAGTCCTCGCCCCCGAGGTCGAGACCCTGTGGTTCTCCCAGCGCGAATCCCTGCCCGAATGGGTCGGTCAGTCCGATGCCGTCGTCCGCGGCACCGGGGTGAGCACGGACTCCTCCGGACATCCGACCTTCACCCTGAACCTGCCCGGTGAGGAGCCGCAGGACGTGCGTCTGGCTCTGATCGGCGAGCACCACGTCGGCAACGCCCTGGCCGCGGCCGCCATCGCCCACGCCTGCGGGGTCGGGACGAAACCGATCGTGACCACCCTGTCGACCTCCTCGGCCGCGAGCCGGTGGCGGATGGAGCTCATCGACTCGCCCTCGGGCGTGACCGTGCTCAACGACGCCTACAACGCGAACCCCGAATCCATGCGGGCCTCCCTGAAGACCCTGGCCTCGATGGGCCGCGGGGACGAGGAGAACCGTCCGCGCCGGACCTTCGCCGTACTCGGAGAGATGCTCGAACTCGGTGAGGAGTCCGTGTCCGCGCATTCGGACATCGGCGAACTCGTCGTCCGGCTCAACATCACCCGCACGATCGTCGTCGGCGAGGGTGCGAAACCGATCTTCAACGCCGCGAACCTCGAGGGCTCCTGGGGCAACGAGGCGACCTGGGTCGCCACCGCCGCCGAGGCGAAGGATCTGCTGAACGCCGAACTCGCCGCCGGAGACATCGTCCTGTTCAAATCCTCCCGAGACGCAGGTCTGCGCTACCTCGGAGACGAAATCGCCGGCGTATCGGGGGCCCAATGATAGCCGTACTGCTCGCAGCCTGTCTGGCGCTCATCCTCGCGCTGGTGGGCACCCCGCTGTTCATCCGGGTGCTCGTCAAGCAGGGATACGGCCAGTTCGTCCGTGACGACGGTCCGACCTCGCATGCGACCAAGCGCGGCACCCCGACCATGGGCGGAGTCGTCATCATCGGCGCCGCCATCCTCGCCTACCTGCTCGGACACCTGTTCACCGGTTCCGTGCCGACGGCCTCGGGTCTGCTCGTGCTGTGGCTGGCCGGCGGCCTCGGCGTCGTCGGATTCCTCGATGACTTCATCAAGATCAGGAAGCAGCGATCTCTCGGCCTGCGGCCGGTGCCCAAGCTCATCGGTCAGGCCTTCGTCGGCATCTCCTTCGCCGTGCTCGCCCTGCAGTTCCCGAACTCCTTCGGCGAGACCCCGGCGTCGACGAAGATCTCATTCATCCGCGACACGAACCTCGACCTCGCGTTCGGTTCGGCCGTGCTCGGGCTCATCCTGTTCGTCATCTGGGCCAACCTCATCGTCACGGCGGTCTCGAACGCGGTCAACCTCACCGACGGCCTCGACGGACTCGCCGCCGGTGCTTCGGTCGTCGTCTTCGCCGCCTACGTCGTCATCGGCACATGGCAGTCGACCCAGAACTGCAACCTCATGTCCGAGGCCACGAACGCCTGCTATTACATGCGCGACCCCCGCGACCTCGCGATGGTCGCCGGAGCCATGGCCGCGGCCTGCTTCGGGTTCCTGTGGTTCAACACCTCACCGGCGAAGATCTTCATGGGCGACACGGGCTCGCTGGCCCTCGGCGGTGCCTTCGCCGGGCTGGCGATCATGTCGCGGACCGAACTGCTGCTCATCGTCCTCGGCGGACTTTTCGTGATCATCACCCTGTCCGTGATCATCCAGGTCGTGTCGTTCAAGACCACCGGCAAACGGGTGTTCAGGATGGCGCCGCTGCAGCACCACTTCGAACTCAAGGGCTGGGCCGAAGTGACGATCGTGGTCAGATTCTGGATCATCGCCGCACTCTTCGTCATCGCCGGCATCTGCCTCTTCTACGCCGAATGGGTGTCGCGAGTTGGCTGAGAACCGTCCCGACACCGCACCTGCCGAGACCTCGCCTGCCGACGGCTCGGCTGCCGCGAGCCCCGACGCCGGGACTCCTGCCGCGGCGATCCCGGAGGCGCTGAGCGGGCCGAGTTCCTCCCTGGCCGGGCTGCGCATCCTCGTCACCGGCCTCGGCGTGACGGGATTCCCCGCGGCCGTCCACCTCGGCGAACGCGGAGCCGATGTCATCGTCATCGACGGCGACGACACCTCCGATGTCAGCGAGAAGGTCCAGATCCTCGAGGTCTTCGACGTCGACATCCGCCGCGGTGCCCAGCACGTCGAGACCCTGCCCGAAGGACGCATCGACCTCGTCGTGACCTCACCCGGCTGGCGGCCGGATCAGCCCGTGCTCGCCGCGGCCGCCGCGGCCGGCATCCCCGTCATCGGCGAGGTCGAACTGGCCTGGCGGATCCGGGGCACCAACGACGCGAAATGGCTGGCGATCACCGGCACCAACGGCAAGACGACGACCACGACGATGCTCGAATCGATGCTGCTGGCCGCCGGGCTCAGGGCCAAGGCCTGCGGCAACATCGGCACGCCGCTGCTCGAGGCCGTGCTCGAGCCGGGACTCGAGGTGCTCGCGATCGAACTCTCGAGCTTCCAGCTGCACTGGCAGGAGTCGATGAGCGCCGATGCCGCGGCCGTGCTCAACATCGCCCCCGACCACCTCGATTGGCACGGCAGCGCCGAGGCCTATGCGGCCGATAAGGCGAAGATCTATCACAATGCCAAGCTCGCCTGCGTCTACAACTGCGCCGACGATGTGACCCTGCACATGGTCGAGGACGCCGATGTCATCGAGGGGGCGAAGGCGATCGGCTTCACCACCGGCGTGCCCCGTCCCGGCGAGCTCGGTGTGGTCGAGGACCTGCTCGTCGACCGTGCGTTCATCCCGCAGCGGTACTCCTCGGCGGCCGAACTCGCAGCCGTCAGGGACGTCGCGATCGCCACCGGCGTCGACGGCAGCCGACCCGCCGCCCACCAGGTGGCCAACGCCCTGGCCGCCGCCTGCCTGGCCCGCGCCATCGACGTGCCGGGGCAGGCGATCTCGGCGGGGCTGCGCAATCATTCCCTCGGCGCCCACCGCATGGTCACCGTGGCCGAGTCCGATGGCGTCCGCTGGGTCGATGACTCGAAGGCGACGAACACGCACGCCGCGAACGCCTCCCTGGCCAGCTTCGACAAGATCGTGTGGATCGCCGGCGGACTGCCCAAGGGCGCCGACTTCACCTCCCTGCTGACCGACCACGGGGACCGAATCAGAGCGCTCGTGCTCATCGGAGCCGATGATTCGGCCTTCCGCCAGGCCATCGCCTCCGCCGGCACCGATTTCGAGGTCGTCCGGATCGAACCGGCTCTGGGCATCGACTCCGGAGTGCCCAAGCGCCGCGGCGAGGCAGTGGCCGCGGCCGCCGTCGCAGCGGCGGCGGATCTGGCCGAAGCCGGGGACACCGTGCTGCTGGCTCCGGCGGCGGCGAGTATGGACCAGTTCCTGAACTACAATACGCGCGGAGAGCTGTTTACCGAGGCCGTGCACACCCACCTGGGGCGCTGAGATGGGACGGCAGACCACCGCGAAGGCGGATGCACGCCGCCGGAAGAAGACAGCGAGGACATCCGCTGCCACCTCCGCGGCCACGGTCACCGCAACATCGTCGAAGTCTGCCGCGACGAAGAAGCCGAGGGTCGAGAATCCGACCGCGCGGGGCACCTCCACCGCCAAGAGACCGGCGGCCGAGAAGTCCGCGGCGACGAAGACCACCGCGAAGAGACCGACGACCGGGAAGCCCGCGGCGACGAAGACCACCCCGGGCAGGAAACCGCCGGCCAAGAAGTCCGCAGGCAGAAAGCCGCCGACCAAGAGCACTGCCGGAACCAAGAGCAGCACCGGTGCCAAGAGCACCGCGACGGCGACGGGCACCGCGAAGAGCACCTCGGTGCTCAGGCACGCCTGGGCGCACCTGCGCGAAGACTTCGCCCGCGTGTCCGCATACCCGCTGACGACCTACTACCTCATCCTCGTCTCCGTGCTGGCACTGACCGGCCTCGGCCTGGTGATGGTGCTCTCGGCGTCCTCGATCACCTCCTACGACGGAGGAGAGGGCTCGTCCTTCGCCTACTTCAACAAACAGGCGCTCTTCGCCGGGATCGGCATCGCACTCATGATCGTGGCCAGCCTCATGCCGCTGCGCGTCTGGCGCGGACTCGCCTGGTGGGCGATGCTCGGCGGTGTGGTCATGCAGGCGGCGGTCTTCGTGCCCGGCTTCGGCAAGGAAGCCAAGGGCAATGCGAACTGGATCGGCTTCGGCGGCTTGCAGGTCCAGCCCTCCGAATTCCTCAAGGTCGCACTGGCCCTGTGGCTCGGTCTCATCCTCGCCCAGAAATACGGCAGGATGACGACCTTCGGCCACGCCATGATCCCCGTCGTGCCCGGTGTGCTCATCGCCGTCGGCCTCGTCGTCGGCGGCAACGACCTCGGCACCGGCCTCGTCCTCATGGCCATGGCCGTGGTGTGCCTGTTCATCGGCGGCTTCCCGATGAAGTACTTCCTGCTGCTGGGCGGCGTCCTGACCGCGGCCGTCGTCTTCTTCGTCCTCAGCTCCGAGAACCGCCTCAAACGCATCCAGGCCATGCTCACCGGCCATGCCGACCAGACCGCGGCCGACACCATGGGACAGGCCTGGCAGTCCAACCACGGACTGTTCTCCCTGGCCTCCGGCGGCTGGCTCGGGGTCGGACTCGGCGCCAGCCGGGAGAAGTGGTCCTGGCTGCCCGAGGCCCACAACGACTTCATCTTCGCCATCATCGGCGAAGAGCTCGGCCTGATCGGCAGCCTCGTCGTCGTCTTCGTCTTCGCCGTCCTGGGCTACGGTATGGTCCGGGTGGTCATGCGCTCCGAGAACCTCATGGTCCAGGTCACCACCGCCGGCTACTTCGCCCTGCTGATCGGGCAGGCCGCCATCAACATCGGCGTCGTCACCGGGCTGCTGCCCGTCATCGGCCTGCCCCTGCCCTTCGTCTCCTACGGCGGCTCATCGATCATCGCCTCCCTGCTGGCGGTCGGTGTGCTGCTGTCATTCGCCCGCAGCGAACCGGGCGCCGAGGCGGCCATCGCCGTCCACAAGGGTCGCCTGCGATCCTCGTTCGCCGTGTTTGCCCGCAAGAGAAGGAAATGAGATGACGAGTATCCTCCTGGCCGGTGGAGGCACCACCGGCCATATCTCGCCGATGCTGGCGATCGGCCGCGAACTGCGACGGGTCCACCCCGACTGGGACGTCGTGGCTCTGGGCACCCCCGACGGGCTCGAGGCCGACATCGTGCCGGCCGCGGGATTCGAACTGCTCACCATCGACAAGGTCCCCATGCCCCGGTCGCTCAGCCCCGCCCTGCTGAGATTCCCCGGACGCTTCTGGTCCAACATCTCCGAGGTCAAGCGGATTATCTCCTCCCGGAGCATCTCGGCCGTCGTCGGCGTCGGCGGCTATGTCTGCCCGCCGGCCTTCCTCGCCGCGCGGCTGGCGAAGATCCCGCTCATCGTCCACGAAGCCAATGCGAAACCCGGGATGGCCAACCGCCTCGGCGCGAAGCTGACCAGCAACGGCCGGGTCGGCATCACCTTCCCCGATACCGAGCTTCCCGGCTCCACCCTCGTCGGCATGCCCATGCCCAGTGAGATCACCGGCCTCGACCGCAGTGACGAATCCGCCAGGGCGGGCTTCCGGGCCGAGCTCGGACTCCGCGATGACCGACCCGTGCTCGTCGTCACCGGCGGATCCTCCGGGGCCCAGAGGATCAACGAAGCCTTCCTCGACGCCGCCGCCGGTTTCCAGGACGCGGAAGTCCAGGTCCTGCACATCACCGGTGCCGGCAAGGGCGATGAGCTCCGCGCGGCCACCGAGGCGCTGCCGGACTACCACGTCGTCGACTACGTCAACGGCATGCACCGGGCCTATGCCGTCGCCGACCTCCTCGTCGCCCGCTCCGGTGCCGCCACCGTCTCCGAAGCCAGCGTGGCCGGTGTGCCGGCACTCTACGTGCCCCTGGCGATCGGCAACGGAGAGCAGCGGCTCAACGCGGCCGGCAGCGTCCGGGCCGGCGCCTCGCTGATGGTCGACAACGCCGACTTCAGCCGCGCCACCGTCGAGGAGACGATCCTGCCGCTGATGAATGACCGGGCCCGACTGGAGCAGATGAGCCGAGCCGCCCTGTCCCTGAACTATCCCACCGATGCCGCGGAGCGAATGGCCGCCATCGTCACCCGAGCGCTGGAAGGCTGAACATGACCACTGCGAACATCGTCCCGGTAAGCGAACTCGGCGCCGTCCACTTCATCGGCATCGGTGGCTCGGGGATGTCCGGAATCGCCCGGATCATGGTCATGAACGGGGTCACGGTCTCCGGATCGGATGCGAAGGAGTCCTCCGTCGTCGAGGTGCTGCGGACCCTGGGCGCGACGGTGACGATCGGACATTCGGCCGACAACCTCGGCGAGGCCGACACCCTCGTGATCTCCTCGGCCATCCGCCGGGACAATCCCGAACTCGTCGAGGCGCAGCGCCGCGGGCTGCGCATCCTCCACCGCTCCGGGGCCCTGGCCTCGCTCATGGCCGACCGGCGGGCGGTGGCAGTGGCCGGCACGCACGGCAAGACCACGACCACCTCGATGGCCACCGTGGCCCTGCAGGCCAGCGGCGTCGACCCGTCCTTCGTCATCGGGGGAGTGCTGTCGACGACGGGCACGAATGCGCATTCGGGCACCGGTGACGTCTTCGTCGCCGAGGCGGACGAATCCGACGGCTCCTTCCTGCTCTACGAGCCCGTCATCGGAATCCTCACGAACGTCGAAGCCGACCACCTCGACCACTACGGGACACCGGAGAAGGTGCGGGAGGCGTTCATCGAATTCTGCAACGGCATCCAGTCGCGGTCCGGCACGATCATCGCCTGCGCCGACGATCCCGGTTCCCATGACGTGGCGGCACAGGCGCGTGCGCAGGGCGCCGAGGTCCTCCTCTACGGCACGGGCCCCGAGGCCGACATCGTCCTGCGCGATCTCGACTCCGGCGTCGGTTCGCGCTTCGTCCTCGACCTGCCCGGCCGCGCAGAGCCGCTGCCGGTCGAACTGCGGCAGCCGGGACTGCACAACGCACTCAACGCCACCGCCGCGATCGCTGTGGCCCACAGCCTCGGCGCCGATGTCGAACGCGCCGCCGCCGGGCTGGCCGGATACGGGGGCACCCGCCGCCGCTTCGAGGAACGCGGCATCGCCGGCGGTGTGCGCGTCATCGACGACTACGCCCACCACCCCACCGAGCTGCGCGCCGTGCTGGCCGCCGCCCGCGGAGTCGTCACCGACGGCGGGCGCGTATGGGCGATCTTCCAGCCCCATCTGTACTCGCGGACCATGGAGTTCCGGGAGGAGTTCGGCCAGGCCCTGGGGCTGGCCGATGAGGTCGTCGTCCTCGACGTCTTCCCCGCCCGCGAGGACCCCGTGCCCGGAGTCACCGGGGCGCTGATCGCCGATCGCGTCCCGCACGATCACGTCACCTTCGAAGAGTCCTTCGCCGAGGCGGTCCCGTTCGTCGCCGCACGCGTGCGACCCGGTGACCTCGTGCTCACTCTCGGCGCCGGGGATGTGACGATCCTCGGGCCCGAGCTGCTGAGCGCGCTGGAGAGCTGAGACACATGGCGCCGCTTCCTCCGCCCCGCACCGGCGACCACTCCACCGCCGATCTCACCGGAGTCATCCGGGCCCGCCGGTGGCAGCTGTGGCGTCCCCGACTCATCGGCCTCGGCATCGTCGCCGTCGTGATCACGCTCGCCGCTGTCGCCTGGTTCTCGCCGGTGCTCGCGCTGGAGAAGGTGAACGTGAGCGGTGGGGAGCTCGTCGACCACGACAAGGTCAGTGACTTCGTCCTCGACGCCGATGGCGGGACCCCGCTGCCACAGGTGCGAACCGGCGAGGTCGAGGACTCCGTTCTCGAGCAGTTCCCGAAGGCCGCCGAGGCTGCGGTCCACTACGCGGGCCCGCGGACGCTGAAGATCGAGATCACCGACCGGACCCCTGTGCTCGCGGTCGAGGGGGCGTCGGGCTACCGGCTCTACGACGGTCAGGCCGTCGACCTCGGCGTCGTGGACGAGGCCCCGAAGGACCTGACCGTGCTCGGCTCCGACGACGACCCGGACCGTGCCACCGTGGCCGCGGTCGTCCGGTTCATGGGCAGTCTGCGTCCGGAGCTGCGCGAACAGCTGTCGACGATCGAGGCCGAGGACAAGAACAGTCTGCAGGGACGTCTGGACACCGGCGACCACCAGGCGACGGTCGTCTTCGGCGATTCGTCCAACCCGAGTCTCAAGGTCCGCACCGCCGTCCAACTCGCCTCCGCCGGACGCACGGAGATCGACGTATCCGTACCCTCGGTGCCGGTGACGGACTGAGCCGGATGCCGCCTGCGGCCCGATTGCCCGCGTTTGGGCCCGACACACCGCGTGGCGTGTTTGGCCGAAGTCCGACACTCCGGGGAGAATGGTTGCAGTGCTGTTGCCTGGCCCAATAGCCTCAAGGCACAGAACACAGACCGAATGCGCACGCAGACCTTGCGTGGCTGAAGCGCTTGAGACGAGGAACCGACTTGGCTGAATTCCCACAATCCGGAGCGGATATCAAAGTTGCCGGGACCGGCGGCGGCGGTGTCAACGCTGTACAGAGGATGATCGACGTCGGCCTGCGCGGCGTGGAGTTCATCGCAATCAACACCGATGCCCAGGCACTCGTCCTCTCCGATGCCGATGTCAAGCTCGAGATCGGTCGTGACCAGACCCGAGGGCTCGGAGCCGGAGCGGACCCGGAGATCGGCCGCAAGGCCGCCGAATCCTCCGAAGACGCCATCCGCGACGCCCTCGAGGGCGCCGATATGGTCTTCGTCACCGCCGGTGAGGGCGGCGGAACCGGAACCGGTGCCGCTCCCGTGGTGGCCCGTGTCGCCCGCTCGCTGGGCTCGCTGACCATCGGTGTCGTCACCCGCCCGTTCACCTTCGAGGGACGGCGTCGTTCCGCGCAGGCCGAAGCCGGCATCGCCGCTCTGCGCGAAGAGGTCGACACCCTCATCGTCATCCCGAACGACCGTCTGCTCTCGATCTCCGACCGCAGCGTGTCCGTCGTCGAGGCCTTCCGCTCGGCCGACGAGGTGCTGCGCTCCGGTGTGCAGGGCATCACCGACCTCATCTCGGTCCCGGGCCTGATCAACCTCGACTTCGCCGACGTCAAGTCGGTGATGCAGGACGCGGGCACCGCGCTCATGGGCATCGGCGCCGCCACCGGCGATGACCGAGCCGTCCAGGCCGCCGAATCCGCCATCGCCTCCCCGCTGCTGGAAGCCAGCATCGACGGCGCCCACGGGGTGCTCTTCTGCATCACCGGCGGCGGCGACCTCGGACTGTTCGAGGTCAACGAGGCGGCGCGACTGGTCCAGGAGGCCGCCCACCCCGAGGCGAACATCATCTTCGGTGCCGTCATCGACGACAACATCGGCGACGAATGCCGTGTCACGGTCATAGCCGCAGGCTTCGACAACAGCGCGCCGAACGCGGAGACCGCCGGTGTCGAACCGGTCCCGGCCGCCGTCCCGGCGACTGCGAGCACCGAGTCCGAGACCGAGACCGACTCCGCAGCGATCGAGACCGAGTCCGAGGATCCGGAGACGAGCGAGAGCGCGTCACCGCGGCGGAACGAGGAGCATCAGATCCCGGCGACCCTGCCGAGCGAACGCAGCGCCTCGAACGCCGACAGCGATCTCGATATCCCCGACTTCCTCAAGTAATATGCTGCGCTCGAGGTTCGTCATCCCGGGCAGCCGCACCGCGCACGTGGCCTTCACGGACCGGCACGGTGGGTACTCGAGCGGGGACTTCGCCTCGTTCAACCTCGCCCGTCACGTCGGAGACGATGACGAACTCGTCGCCGCCAACCGTGCCGCACTCGCTCAGGTCCTGGGCTTGAGCGGGGAGCGGCTGGCCTTCGTCGCCCAGGTCCACGGCACCTCGGTGCGGACCATCAGCGACGAGGCCGAACTGCGCTCGGGGCCGATCGAAGCCGATGCCCAGATCACGAACCTCACGGGCATCGGCCTGGCGATCATGGTCGCCGACTGCACTCCCGTCATGCTCGCCGATCCGGAGGTCGGGCTCATCGCCGCCGTCCACGCCGGTCGGCAGGGAATGGCCGCGGGCGTGGTGCCCACCACGCTGGCGGCCATGCGCGAGGCCGGGGCGGATCGGATCCACGCGGTGATCGGACCCTCGGTCTGCCCCCGCTGCTACGAAGTCTCAGCCGAATTGCGCGCCGAGGTCGCCGCGATCGAACCCACGGCCGCCTCGGTGTCGGTCTCGGGAACACCGGCACTCGACGTCGCCGGGGCCGTGGCCGAACAGCTCAGTCGTGAGTCAGTGATCATCGATCAGTTCTCACGCACCTGCACGAAGGAATCCGAGGACCTGTTCTCCTACCGCAGGCAGTCCACGACGGGCCGGTTCGCAGGCATCATCTGGCTGCAGGAAGAAAAGACCACGACACACCCATAGGACTCACCCGCCCCACGGTCCGCGTGCGATAGTTTGGGCGACAGGTGAGCAAGTGCCGAAGGCCGAGGAGCTAAGACATGTCAGCAATCAAGAAGACGCTGGAATACCTGGGTTTCGTCGAAGAAGAGGACGAGACCGTCGATCGCCACGACACCGACCGTCGCGAACCCGCCTACCGTGACCGCGAGGTCGTTGAGACCTATGACGAGGTCGATGAGCACGACGAGCCGGAAGCGGCAGCGGATGAGTCACCGGCGCCGGTGACACCGATCCATCCGTCACCGATTCGGCCCGTAGACACCCCGGCCCCAGGAACCTCAATGAACCGCATCAGAACCATCCACCCCCGCAGCTACAACGATGCCATGGTCATCGGATCGGCCTTCCGCGAGGGCACCCCGGTGATCATGAACCTGTCGGAGATGGACGAGAACAACTCCAAGCGCCTCGTCGACTTCTCCGCCGGGCTGATCTTCGGCCTGCACGGATCGATCGAACGCGTGACGAACAAGGTGTTCCTGCTGACTCCCGAGAACATCGAGGTCGCCGGGGAGACCGAGGCCGATTCGGACACGCAGGCGAGTTTCTTCAACCAGAGCTGAACGGGTTCCGGGCTCTTCTCAACTCCTCTTCAGCTCGAGCCGTTAGGCTGGGGTTTCGGCACTCAAGCAGCAACGAAAGGCGCGAGGGACCCACGTGGCCACCATCTTCTATATCCTCGGTACGGCGCTTAGCCTCTATGTCTACGTGCTCCTGGCCCGCGTCATCCTCGACCTGGTGCAGGTGTTCTCACGCGAGTGGAAGCCGACCGGTTTCCTCCTCGTGCTCGCCGAGGCCGTGTACACGCTCACCGATCCGCCGCTGAAGATGCTGCGGAAGGTGATCCCGCCCCTGCGTCTGGGCCAGATCTCGCTCGACCTCGGGTTCATCGTCCTGCTCATCGGCGTCCAGATCATCGCCTCGGTGTTCTTCAACCTCTCCCACGCCTCGGTCTGAGAACACGGGCCTCGGTCCGAGAACACGGGCCCGGCGCGGCACCCGCGGCTCGCGGACACCCAGCACGAGGTCCCGGCCCACGATCGGCTGCGGTGCCAGGGTCGGAGGAGGCGTCGAAGACGATCCGGACGGCATTCGCGACGAAGCGTCTGCGCAGCGAGGCAGACCATGATCGATTCGACCGAATAGCGGCGAAATCATTAGCGGTAATCGCCGAAGAGCGATGAATGCGGGCATGGGAATTGGCCGTTGACGGTTGCGGCTTGTTAGCCTCAATGAGGAAAAATGCGTTATCGAATGCGTGACACGCCATTACTGCGGGACAGAACTGCAGGTGTTACGCTAATGTGACGTTGAAGCCGTCCTTCGGACGGCAGCGTAATGATTGTAGATCGACCGAAGGTGACCTCATGGCGCTCACGCCTGAAGACGTAGTAAACAAGCGGTTCCAGCATGTGAAGTTCCGCGACGGGTACGACCAGGATGAAGTCGACGATTTCCTTGACGAGGTCGTCGTCGAGTTCCGCCGTCTCTACCAGGAGAACGACGAGCTGCGTCAGAAGCTCTCCACCGCCGAACAGCGTGTGAAGGAACTCCAGGCCGGCGGCGCCACTGCCGCACCGGCTCAGGATTCCGACGCCACTCAGGCGATGCCGGCCGCCGTTCCCACTCCCGAGGAACCGACCGAGGCACCTGCACCGCAGGAAGAGCAGGCCCCTGCCGCCCCGGCACCGGTCGAGGAGACCCAGGCTTCGGCTCCCGTCGTCAAGGAAGCCGTTCCTGCTCCCGCCGAGGATTCGAGCGCATCGGGCGCGCAGGCTCCTGCCATGGCCGCCGGAGCCGGTGGCGCAGCCGGAGTCGGCCTCGGTGCCGCCGCAGCCGGCGGCGACGGGGATGCCCACGGTCTCATCGCTTTGGCTCAGCGCGTCCACGATGAGCACGTGGCCGAAGGTGAGCGCAAGCGCGACGAACTCATCAAGGGCGCCGAGAAGGAAGCCGCCGACATCGTCGGCAAGGCCGAGTCCAAGCGCGATGAGACCCTGTCGACCCTCGAATCGCAGAAGTCGACGCTGGAGCGTTCGATCGATCAGCTGTCGAATTTCGAGCGCCAGTACCGCACCCGTCTGAAGAGCTACCTCAACGATCAGCTGCGTGACCTCGAGAACTCCACGAGCCTGGCTCCGGAGACCCTCGACGGAAACAACCCGCTGGGCGGCTCGTTGAACCACAAGCTCTGATACGAGCTGGGCACAGAGGTCCGGGAACTCCCGAGAGTTCCCGGACCTCTGTCATACCCGCCCGCCTCGATGACGGTCCGGGGGCGGGACCTCGGGCGTGGGCACAGGAGACCGGGCGGATGTGCGCGAACTCCTGCGGCCCGGGGACGCCGGTGGGCTAGAATGAACCAAATGAACGATCCTGCCTCACGGGCGAAGAGAGCTCGCACCGCCGAACTGGGCCTGCTGTACGCCATCGCGGTCATCGTGCTCGTGATCGACCAGTTCACGAAGTTCCTCGCCGTCGCCCTGCTCGAAGGCAGGCCCCCGGTGCCCGTGATCGGGGATCTGGCCGGTTTCACCTTCTACCGCAACCCCGGTGCCGCACTCGGCCTGGGGTCGAGCGTGACCTGGGTGTTCCCACTCATCGCCATCGGCGTATTCATCGCGATCCTCGCGCTCTCACGCAAACTGGCCTCGCGCACCTGGGCCATCGGGCTCGGCCTGCTGCTGGGCGGACTGTTCGGCAACCTCGTCGACCGTCTGTTCCGGGCACCGTCGTTCCTGCACGGAGCCGTCGTCGACTTCATCGATCTGTCGCTGTTCATCTGCAATGTCGCCGACATCGCGATCACCGCGGCTGCGGTCACGCTCGTCGTGGCCAGCCTCAAGGGCATCGACATCGACGGATCGGACTCCCCACGTGTGAAAGAGGACTCCCATGACTGAACGCTCCATCCTCGTCCCCGAAGGGCTCGAAGGTCAGCGCGTGGACGCTGCGATGTCGAAGCTGCTGGGCCTGTCCCGCACCGCAGCGGCGGATATCTGCGCCGACGGCGGCGTGCAGATGTCCGGTCGCCCGGTGATCAAATCCGATCGCGTCATCGCCGGCGAACGGCTCGACATCATCATGCCCGAACCCCAACGACCCGTGGAGGTCGTTGCCGATCCGGTGCCGGGAATGAGGATCGTCCACGACGAGGACGCCTTCGTCGTCGTCGACAAACCCGTCGGAGTCGCCGCGCACCCGGCCATCGGCTGGACCGGCCGGACCGTCGTCGGGGGACTGGCCGCAGCAGGATTTCGAATCGCGACGTCCGGGGCTCCCGAACGGCAGGGCATCGTCCAGCGCCTCGATGTGGGCACCTCGGGGCTGATGGTCGTGGCCAAGAGCGAATACGCCTACAGCGTGCTCAAACGCGCATTCAAGGAACGCACCGTCGACAAGACCTACCACGCTCTCGTCCAAGGACTGCCCGACCCGGTGCTCGGCACGATCGACGCCCCGATCGCCCGGCACCCGAAGCACGATGGCCTCTACGCCGTGCGCACCGGAGGCAAGAACGCGATCACCCACTACGAGGTGATCGAGGCGCATCGGCGAGCCGCACTCGTCGAGGTCCACCTCGAGACCGGCCGCACCCATCAGATCCGCGTCCACTTCTCCGCCACCAAACATCCGTGCGTGGGCGATCTGCCCTATGGGGCCGATCCCGTGCTGGCCAAGGAGCTCGGTCTCGAACGGCAGTGGCTGCATGCGGTCAAGCTCGGCTTCCGCCACCCCGACACGCAGAAGTGGGTCGAATTCGAAAGCGACTACCCCGAGGATCTGCAGATCGCGATCGATCACATCCGACCCCACTGAACCGCCGGTGCCGGGCACCGGTCGCGACGTCGCCGGGCGGGCGCGGTGGGCCACCTCGGGGCCGGTGGAGATGGACTAAGCTGGGGGCGCAACACAGGCCACATCAGGAAGGCGGCTGCCAGTGCCGAACGAGGACTTCGTCCACCTCCACGTCCACACCGAATACTCCATGCTCGACGGCGCCGCACGCCTCGCCGATCTCATGGCAGCGACGAAGGCCTCGGGCATGTCCGCGATCGCCACGACCGACCACGGCTATCTCTTCGGCGCCTTCGACTTCTGGTCCCAGGCCACCGCGGCCGGCATCAAACCGATCATCGGCGTCGAAGCCTATGTCACCCCCGGCACGGACCGGCGCGATAAGACGAGGGTGAAGTGGCGGACCGACGAATCGCAGAAGCGCGACGACCTCTCCGGCGGCGGTCTCTACACGCACATGACCCTGCTGTCGCGGAACAACACGGGCATGCGGAACCTGTTCAAGGCCTCCTCGTACGCCTCCCTGGACTCCGTGACCTCGAAGTGGCCCCGCCTCGACCAGGAACTGCTCGAGACCTACTCCGACGGGCTCATCGCCACCACCGGCTGCCCCTCGGGTGAGATCCAGGTCCGACTGCGCCTGGGCCAGTACGAGGAGGCCCGAGCCGCTGCCGGAAAATACCGTGAGATGTTCGGCAAGGACAACTACTACGTGGAGCTCATGGACCACGGACTGTCCATCGAGAAGCGCGTGACGAAGGACCTCATCCGTCTGTCGAAGGAGCTCGACATCCCGTTGGTCGCGACCAACGACCTGCACTACACGCACGAGTCCGATGCGAAGGCCCATGAGGCGCTGCTGGCCATCCAGTCCGGATCCAAACTCATCGAACCCACCTACGATCAGGGCGGTTCGCGCTTCGCTTTCTCCGGGTCCGGCTACTACCTCAAGTCCCCGGCCGAGATGCGCGCTCTGTTCAAGGAGTTCCCCGAGGCGTGCGACAACACGCTCGAGATCGCCGAGAAGTGCGAAGTGTCCTTCGACACCGAGGCGAACTACATGCCGAAGTTCCCCTGTCCTCCCGGAGAGGACGAGACCTCCTGGCTGATCAAGGAGGTGGCGAAGGGACTGGACTACCGGTACCCGAACGGTGTGCCCGAGGAAGTGCGCAGGCAAGCCGACTACGAACTCGACATCATCATCTCGATGGGTTTCCCCGGCTACTTCCTCGTCGTCGCCGACTTCATCAACTGGGCGAAGGACAACGGCATCCGCGTCGGGCCCGGTCGAGGCTCGGGTGCCGGGTCCATGGTCGCCTACGCCATGCGCATCACCGACCTCGACCCGCTCCAGCACGGACTGTTCTTCGAGCGCTTCCTCAACCCGGACCGTGTGTCCATGCCCGACTTCGACGTCGACTTCGATGATCGTCGCCGCGGCGAGGTCATCGAGTACGTGACCGAGAAGTACGGCGACGAACGCGTGGCCATGATCGTCACCTACGGCACGATCAAGACGAAGATGGCGCTCAAGGACTCCGCACGCGTGCTCGGCAAACCGTTCTCCATGGGCGAGCGGCTGACGAAGGCGCTGCCGCCGGCCGAGATGGCCAAGGACATTCCGCTGGCCGACATCGAGAACCCGGAGTCGAAGCGGTACAAGGAAGCCGGGGAGTTCCGCGAACTCGTCGACACCGACCCCGAGGCCAGGGAGACCTTCGAGACGGCGAAGGGCCTCGAGGGGCTGAAGCGCCAATGGGGCGTCCACGCCGCCGGCGTCATCATGTCCTCCGACCCGATCATCGACGTGATCCCGATCATGCGCCGGTTCCAGGACGGCCAGGTCATCACCCAGTTCGACTATCCGACCGCCGAGGGCCTCGGACTCATCAAGATGGACTTCCTGGGCCTGCGGAACCTCACGATCATCTCCGACGCGGTCGAGAACATCAAAGCCAACCGGGACTACGATCTCGACCTCGAACACCTGACTCTCGACGACCCGGCCGCCTATGAGCTGCTCACCCGCGGTGACACCCTCGGCGTGTTCCAGCTCGACGGCGGCGGCCTGCGCGCCCTGCTGCGGATGATGAAGCCGGACAACTTCGAGGATATCTCCGCGACCCTGGCCCTCTACCGTCCTGGCCCGATGGGGGCGGACTCGCATACGAACTATGCCCTGCGCAAGAACGGTCTGCAGGAGGTCACCCCGATCCACCCGGAGCTCGAGGAGCCGCTCAAGGACATCCTCGACACCACCTTCGGCCTCATCATCTACCAGGAGCAGGTGATGGCGATCGCGCAGAAGGTCGCGGGGTACTCACTGGGTCAGGCCGACATCCTCCGCCGCGCCATGGGCAAGAAGAAGAAGGCCGAGCTGGACAAGCAACAGGTCGGGTTCTTCGCCGGCATGAAGGAGCGCGGCTACTCCGAGGACGCCGCTCAGGCCCTGTGGGACATCCTGCTCCCGTTCTCCGACTATGCGTTCAACAAGGCCCACTCGGCCGCCTACGGAGTCGTGTCCTACTGGACCGCCTACCTCAAGGCCCACTACACGGCCGAGTACATGGCCGCGCTGCTGACCTCGGTCGGCGACAACAAGGACAAGCTCGCGATCTACCTCAACGAGTGCCGTCGACTGGGCATCACGGTGCTGCCGCCGGACGTCAACGACTCCTCGCTCCACTTCACCCCGGTCGGGCAGGACATCCGCTTCGGCATGGGCGCGGTGCGCAACGTCGGCTCCCATGTCGTCGAAGGCATCGTCGAAGCGCGGGCGGAGAAGGGCTCCTACACCTCGTTCACGGACTTCCTCGACAAGGTGCCCAGCCACGTGTGCAACAAGCGCACGATCGAATCGCTGATCAAGGCCGGCGGCTTCGACTCTCTCGGACACACCCGCCGGTCCCTTGTCGAAGTCCACGAGGAGGCCGTGGACTCGGTCATCGGGGTCAAGCGGCAGGAGGCCAACGGCCAGTTCGACCTGTTCGCCGGGCTCGGCGGGGGAGACGAGGAGCCGGGCTTCTCCGTGGCCATCCCCGACCGTCCCGAATGGGAGAAGAAGGAGAAGCTCGCCTTCGAGCGCGACATGATCGGCCTCTACGTCTCCGATCATCCCCTCAACGGGCTCGAAGGGGTGCTGGCCGCCGAATCCGATGCCTCCATCGCCGAGGTGGTCGACCCCGAATCGCAGCGCCACGACGGATCCCAGGTCAAGGTCTGCGGAATGATCACCCAGGTGCTGCGCAAGGTGTCGAAGAACTCCGGACGCCCTTATGCGATCGTCACCCTCGAGGATCTCGAGGCCGAGGTCGAAGTGATGTTCTTCGGCGACACCTACGAGCCCGTGGCGAGCCTGCTGGCCACCGATCTCGTGATCTCGGTGACCGGACGCATCCGGACCTCGGACGATCGCCCGACCTCGCTGATGGCGATGTCGATGACGATTCCCGATGTCACCGATCCCAACGACCGGCCGCTGAATCTGCTCATGCCGATGGAGAAGGCCACCGAGGAGATGGCGACCAAGCTCAAGCAGATCCTCGAGTCGAACAAGGGCCAGACCGATGTCCACGTCATCCTGTCCCAGCCGGGCCGGCAGACGGTGATGCGCTTGGACCGCTCGATCCGCGTGGATCCGAACCCGAGCCTCTACGGTGATCTCAAAGCGCTGCTCGGCTCCCGCTGCCTCAGCGGCTGAGTCCCGAACCCGGTCCCGGTCCGCTGCGGGGGTGGGCCCGTGTCCGCGTTGCCGCCAGCGGTCCGGTGAGAGGCCGGCACCTGTCCGGTGGACGGGCCGGAGGCGCTGAATCGGACCACGACGACTAGAATGGCTCGGGTGAACATTCTGGACTTCCGTGGCGAGACCCTGAACAAGCGATTCCTGGCACAGCGGCTTCCTCGTGCCGCCGAGACCCATGCCGATATCGAACGTCGCGTGGCCGAGCTGCTCGAGACGGTCGCAGCGGGCGGATCAGCCGCGGTCAAGGACTTCACCGAACGCTTCGACGGTGTGCGACCCGATTGCCTGCGGGTGCCCGATTCCGCGCTGGCCTCCGCCGAGGCGGAGCTCGACCCCAGGATCAAAGCGGCCCTCGTCGAGTCCATCGACCGCGCCCGGAAGGTCGCTGCCGATCAGCGTCCGGCCGATGTGCGCACCGAACTGGCCTCCGGAGCCTTCGTGACCACCCGCCACCTTCCGGTCGAACGAGTCGGCCTCTACGTGCCGGGAGGGCTCGCGGTCTATCCCTCGACGGTGATCATGAACGTGGTTCCCGCACAGACGGCCGGGGCGAGCTCCCTGGCGATCGCCAGCCCTCCCCAGAGCAGCGGTCTGCCGCACCCGACGGTCCTGGCCACGGCCCGCATCCTCGGCGTGGACGAAGTGTGGGCGATGGGCGGTGCCCAGGCCATCGGTGCGCTGGCCTACGGCTTCGACGACGCTGAGGAACTCGAACCGGTCGATCTCATCACCGGACCGGGAAACGCCTATGTGGCCGCGGCGAAGTCCCTCGTCCGCTCCCGGGTCGGCATCGACGCGGTGGCCGGTCCCACGGAGATCATCATCCTCGCCGATGCTCAGGCGAATCCCCGCTTCGTCGCAGCCGATCTCATCAGCCAGGCCGAGCACGACGAGCTGGCCGCCTCGGTGCTGGTCACCGATTCACCGCAGCTGGCAGATCGGGTGGGATCAGAACTCGAGATCCAGATTCCGCAGTCGGTCCACCGCGAGCGCATCGACACGGCCCTGAGCGGGAGGCAGTCGGCGATCGTCCTCGTCGACGACCTCGAGGCCGGCATCACCGTCGTCAACGGCTATGCCGGTGAGCACGTGGAGGTCCACACCGACGATGCCGCAGCCGTGGCCGAACGGATCACGAACGGGGGAGCGGTGTTCCTCGGCGACTGGTCCCCGGTCTCGCTCGGCGACTACTGCGCGGGATCGAACCATGTGCTGCCGACCATGGGCACGGCCGCCCACGGTTCGGGCCTGGGCGTGCACTCATTCATCAAGGTCAGCCAGGTCATCGACTATGATCGTGGGGCCCTGGCCGAAGTCGCCGAACACATCGACGCTCTGGCCGCCAGTGAACAGCTCCCGGCCCACGGCCGGGCCGTCGATATCAGGTTCGAGGAGTAGAGATGCGTTGTCCGTTCTGTCGTGAGTCCGACTCGCGGGTCGTCGACTCGAGGACCAGCGAAGACGGCGCCGCGATCCGCCGGCGGAGACAGTGCCGCCACTGCGGTCGCCGCTTCACGACGATGGAGGCCACGAGTCTGTCGGTGATCAAACGCTCCGGGGTGACCGAGGAGTTCTCGCGGCAGAAGATCATGTCGGGTGTGCGCAAGGCCTGCCAGGGGCGCCCGGTCAGCGACGACGACCTCGCGAAGCTGGCGCAGAGGGTCGAGGAGAACATCCGCTCGAAGGGCATCGCCGAGATCGATGCCGACGAGGTGGGGCTGTCCATCCTCGATCCGCTGCGCGAACTCGACCAGGTCGCCTACCTGCGCTTCGCCAGCGTCTATCAGGGCTTCGACTCCCTCGAGGACTTCGAGGCCGCGATCGATTCGCTGCGTGCCGATGCGCTGCTGCAGGCCGGACAGTCCAGGCAACCGCTGCCCGAGGACTTCGCCGACTGAACGCAGGCTGAGGAAGTCGTCAATTCCTCTGAGAAATCTTGCTTCCGAGTACGTCGGTCGGGCAATAGTTGTGTAGTATTGACAGTGCGCGCTACGGCGCGCGGTCGCTTGCGGTTCGGAGGGGAAGCCGGACCCAAGCGGCCTTCTACTTTTCCGGGGCCGAGCTCTCCGCACGGCACTCGCATTCGCCGCACATGAGTGGCCGCTCTGCGCATGGGGGCGCATTCGCGCGCATCAGGGGGTGGGCACCGGCACACATCGGCGGATGAGGGGGATGGGCACCGGCACACATCGGCGGATGAGGGGGATGGGCACCGGCACGGCAGCGGGCATGCCCGCCGCCGTGCCGACCACGGCCGACGCCGAACTCAGCCGGCTCGACGCTCGGCGGCGGCGTCGAAGAGCTCGCTGAGCTCGGTGTGCGCAGAGGCGAGGATGCGCAGCCGCTCCGTCGTCCTGGTCAGGGCCACATAGAGACCGCCGATGCCCGTCTCGCTGCCGACCGGGGCGATGCGGCCGGGTTCGACGATGATCACCGAATCGAACTCGAGGCCTTTGGCCTGGTCCGGGGTGATGAGCGCGATCTGATGATCGAGCCCTCTGACCGAGCGTCCGAAGTCGAAGTCCGCGAGCACCTCGGCGAT
This sequence comes from Brevibacterium sp. SMBL_HHYL_HB1, assembly GCF_018208375.1. NCBI lineage: Bacteria > Bacillati > Actinomycetota > Actinomycetes > Micrococcales > Brevibacteriaceae > Brevibacterium > Brevibacterium sp. SMBL_HHYL_HB1. The sequence continues at coordinate 1,147,373 of NZ_CP062936.1, forward strand.
GGTCTCGATGAGGCTCTCATCAGCGACGATTGCGATCTTGCCGGTCTCGGCCGCCGCGATTTCCGCGGTCGTGACCTCGGCGAGGGCGTCGAGGGTCTCCGTTTCGGAGGCGAAGGTGTCCAACTGCGGATCGGTGCCTCCCTGACGCACCGATTCGACGAGTTCGAGCTGCGGGAAATGACGGTGGAGGTACCGGTTGGCCAGATCCATCACCGACTGCGGGGTGCGGTAGGACACGGTGAGCACCTGGAGAGCGAAACGGTCGCCGACGAACTCCGAGAGGATCGAGGACCAGGTGCGGGCATTGTCGGCGCGTGAGGACTGGGCGAGGTCGCCGACGACGGTCGCCGACTTCGAAGGCACCCGGCGGAAGAGCACCCGCCACTGCATGGGCGTCAGCTCCTGCGCCTCATCGACGACGAGGTGGCCGTACGTCCACTCGCGATCCTCGAGGGCGCGTTCGGCCAGCGTCATCGACGGGCCCTGCTCCTCCCACCGTTCTGCGAGCATCTCGGCGGAGACCATGCCGCCGGTCTCGGTCATATCGACCACGGCCTCGGCGTACTCGCGGGCTGCTTCGTCCCGGGCCTGAGTCTGCTGCGGAGCGGAGCCGAGCAGTTCGGCCAGTTCGTCGAGCAGCGGCACATCGTCGATCGTGAATTCCTCGCGCCGTTCCTCGTGCAGGCTCGCCTGCTCCGACGGGCTCAGCAGCCTCGCCGCGGCGTCCCGCAGTTTGTGCGGCTTGCCCAGCAGGGCCCGCAGCGCACCGGCGGGACTGATGGGGAACCACGCGAGGTTGAGGGCGCGACGGACGTCGATGCTCGAGCGCAGCTCTTCGAGGAGCTCCGGCAGGCGTTCCCCGGCCGAATCCAGGCCCATCTCGCGGGCGAGGTCCTCGGCGAGGATCTTCAGCAGTCCGGTGACGAAGCCGGTGCGGGCGGCATTGTGGGCGTCGCCGCTGCGGCGGGCCCGATCGCGTGCGGAGCGCACGTCCTTGCGGCGCAGCACGATCGTGTGCGATCCGACGCGCAGCTGCTCATCGTGGTCGGGCACCCGCTGGTAGTTCGCGATGTGGTTCTTCAGCACCTCGGCCATGACCGAGCGGCCCTTGATCTCGGCGACAGTCGCGGTGTCGGAGACATCCGTGTCGAGACCAGGGTAGAGCTGACCGGGGGTGAGCAGGACCGCGCCGGTCTCGCCGAGGCTGGGCAGGACCTTCTCGATGTATTTGAGGAACACCGTCGAGGGTCCGACGAGCAGGACGCCGGACTTCGCGATCCTCTCCCGGTGGCGGTAGAGGAGGTAGGCGGCCCGGTGCAGCGCGACGGCTGTCTTGCCGGTGCCGGGCCCGCCCTGGACGACGAGGACGCCGGAGAGAGGGCGGCGGATGATCGCATCCTGCTCGGATTGGATGGTGGCGACGATATCGCCCATCCGGCCCGTGCGGTGGCTGGTGAGGGCGGCCAGGAGAGCTCCCTCGCCCTGCAGGTTCGAACGCTGCGCATCGTCGAGGGCGTCGATGTCGAGCACATCGTCCTCGATGCCGGTGACCAAACGATTTCCGGTGACGAGATGGCGACGGCGGGCGACCCCTTCGGGGTTGGCCGCCGTCGACTGATAGAAGCGTTCCGCGGCCGGTGCCCGCCAATCGATGAGCATCTGCTGGCGGTCGGCGTCGGTGAGGCCGATCCTGCCGATGTAGGTGGGTTCGTCCTCGTCGACGAGGTCGAGTCGCCCGAAGCACAGCCCTTCCTCAGCGCCGTCGAGGCGGATGAGCTGATCTTCGTACAGAGTGGCGAAGGCATCGCGTTCGGTCCGATGCTGATGGTTGCCTCCGACCTCGGAGATCCTCACGGTTCCGAGGCGAGCTGTGGTCTCCTCCCGCAGCTGGTCGAGTCGGGCGTAGAGTTCGTCGAGCTTGGCCTGCTCGGTGCGAATTTCTGAAGCTTCTGTCATCTCACCTTCTTGGGTCGGCATTCAATTATGCCGAACTTTCCCCGGTGACTGTAGTCGCAGCGTCATTTCCGATCGGGGCGTTTCTCACATTCGCCTCGCCGGTCGGCTCACAGTCCGAGGCGCGAGCGCAGCCCCTGACCGCTGAGGAAGGTCGCCGCACTGGCAGCCGTGCGCAGGCTGCGATCGAGACCGACCGCATCGAGCGGGGAGTTCGATGCGAGCACGAGGACGTTGCCGTGCCGGCGGCCCTTGAGGATCCCCGGTTCGGTGGCCGCTGCCAGGTGGCGGAAGTGGTCGCCGAGCGCGGTCAGCTCCGCCTTCAGCACTCGGTGATCACCGGCGTCGGGGACATTGGCCAGATAGAGTCCGGAGTCCTTGAGCGCCTCCGCGCAGGAGGCGAAGAACTGCCCGGTCTGCAGGGCGGGCGGCACCGAGTCGTGGTCGAAGGCGTCTCGGACGACGACGTCGAGGGCATCGGGCCTGAACCGACTGATCTCCGCGGCACCGTCACCGGCGCGCAGGGCCAGAGCGGGGGAGCGGGGCAGGTCGAACCACTGGCGGGCGAAGTCGAGCAGGGCGGCATCGATGTCGATCGCCGTCTGCTTCGATCCCGGGCGCGCCGCGTCGAGGGCTCTGGCCAGCGCGCAGCCGGCCGCTCCGATGTGCACGGCCCGCAGAGACCCTTCCGGGAGTTCGACATCGATGGCTCGGCGCATCCAGTCGAGGTACTCGAAGTCCAGGCGCTGCGGATCGCTGAGCGTGATCGACGACGAGGGGACCCCATTGACGTGGAGGACGTAGGAATCGGCCTCGCCGTCGAGCTTCTCCAGACGCGCGGTGCCCGTCGAGATGTCGACGACTTGGGAACCGGGTGCTGTGTATATCCGTCTCTTCGCCACCCCTCACTTCTATGCCAGTCGGGCGCTCGTGGCAATTCGACCCGAAGCCTCGTGGGGACGGCGACCGCGACTCGAACGCCTCCTGCCTGTGGATCGAAATCCGCCGTCCACAGGCCGGTGCGCGGATCTGGTCGGACGACTGAGGCATCGGTTGGAGTGGAACCGGTCCGCAGAGCCGCGGCACCACCGCATTCGAGACGAGGACACCATCATGAGAACACCGGCCCGATCCCCAGAGGACATCATCGGCATCGTTCCCCACACGCTGGGCTACACGCCGCGCAACAGCCTCGTGGCCCTCATCGTCGGCACCGATGACAGTGGGGCACAGTCGAGTTCGACGACCCTGCGCATCGACTTCTCCCGCGAGACCGCCGCCCGGATCATCGCCGAGGGCGGGGACTGGTACGTCGACCTCGTCCTGCGCGCCGGCACCGTCTCCGGCGTCTTCCTCATCCTCTACGACGAGGACTACGAGCACATCGATCCCTTCGCCGACGAGGCGGCCGGTCCGTTCGGCACCGAAGCGGCCGGTCCCATCGGGGCCGAGGCGAGCGACTCGGTCGGCGCCGACGCAGCGCCGACCGAGAACGGTGCCGAGCCGGGTGCCGCGCCGGATGCGCGGGACACCGGGCCGGACGGGCAGGAGGCCCAGGCAGCAGGCGATGCGGATGCCGAATACGCGAACGTCCACCGCGGCCTCGTCCACGCGGCGATCGACGAACTGGCCACGTCGTTCGCGACCGTCGGCGTCGACACACTCAGCGCCTGGTGGGTGAGTCGGGAGCGGTTCGGACGCATCGACGAGGACGGATACCTCAGCACACCGCTGATCGCGGCGACCGCCTCGGCGTGCGCCACCGAACTCGTCGCCAGCGGATCCAATCCGGCCGAAGCACCGGAGGACCTGGTCATCGGTCCGATGACGGCCGAGGCCTTCGCCCACAGCCGGGGCGGACACACGGACGAATGGATGGCCACCGAAGAGGCCTTCGCGATCCTCGCCGAGATCTATCCGCACCTGGAGGCGATGCGCGGAGACGACGAGTCCATCAACGAGGCCCGGATCAACGCGCTGTTGGATCTGCCGACGGTCATGGCCGTCGACGCCCTGCTGGCGAAGAAATGGTCCCGCGATGCCCTCGAGATGATCTTGAGCTTCGACCACCCCGATTTCCCGCCTGCCCGGCTCGCCCGCCTCGACAGCGACGCGCTGTGCGCACTGTCCCACCGCATCGGCCGCAGCGCCGAGGCCGCACAGCACCTCGTGGGACTGTCTCCGCGCCCGCCGCGGCCACGCGACATCCAGATCGCGATCGCGTTCTTCAAGGAATACCTGCCGCTGGGACACCCTCAGGTCCGCGCCACCGCCTATGCTGTCATCGCCTGGTACGAATGGGCCCTGGGCGGATCGACGATGGCGGAGAACTATGCGCTGGCCGCGATCGAGCTCGAACCCGAACACCGTCTGGCCCAGCTCATCACCCACGCCGTGGTCAACGGCCTCCTGCCCCGATGGCTGACTGAGTCCCGGGGCACACGATTCTGAACATCCCGCACGGCCGAGGAGATGTCACCGGAGGCGGCACTCGGTTCTGAGACCGTCGGTCAGGGGCGGCGGGGCCGATTCGCAAAGGCGGGAATAACGTGCGAAAATTAAGCGTTGACCCAGTCATTGCAGTATGGGCGAACTATGCGTTCGCCCCGGACCGTACGCGGACCACTTGACTTGGGTCTTAGTACTGTCCGGATGCATGGGGAAGTTTCAACGCTCGCGAAAGGTGAACACGTGCCGAGAGTCGACAAGGAATCCACAACGGTGACGGAGAAGTCGGAGGGAACGGCCGGCACGACCTCGCCCGGTGGATCCAAGACCACTGCGGCGTCGAAGTCCACTGCGAAGAAGACTGCGAAGACGTCGAGCACTGCCGGAACCAAGAAGGCAGCGGCGAACAAGTCGGCCAAGACGGCCGCGAAGTCGACCGCTGCGAAGACCACGACGGCTGCGTCGAAGAAGACCACGGCCGCGAAGAAGACAACCGCGTCGAAGACGGCGGAGTCGGCGACGACGAAGCCGACCGCGGCGAAGGAAGCGAAGAAGGCGGCCAAGTCGAAGAAGACCGTCGAAGACATCGACACCACCGAGGAGGTCGAACCCGCAGCGGACGCGCTGGCGACCGAGGAGAGCCCCGCCGAGGCGACCGAGACGAAGAACTCCGAGGAGAAGGAGAAGAACGCCGCCGTCGCAGAGGCAGGCGGATTCATCGTCTCCGACACCGACGAGGAGGACGCTCCTGCCCAGCAGGTCGTCTCCGCCGGAGCCACGGCCGATCCCGTCAAGGACTACCTCAAGCAGATCGGCAAGGTGGCTCTGCTCAATGCCGCCGAGGAGGTCGACCTGGCCAAGCGCATCGAGGCCGGCATGTACGCCGAGCACCTCCTCGATGCCGGTGAGGTCACGGATCCGCGGGAGACCATGGACTACAAGTGGATCATCCACGATGGTCGGATCGCGAAGAACCACCTGCTGGAGGCCAACCTCCGCCTCGTCGTGTCCCTGGCCAAGCGGTACACGGGCCGGGGAATGCTCTTCCTCGACCTCATCCAGGAAGGCAACCTCGGACTCATCCGCGCGGTCGAGAAGTTCGACTACACGAAGGGCTTCAAGTTCTCCACCTACGCCACGTGGTGGATCCGACAGGCCATCACCCGTGCCATGGCCGATCAGGCCCGCACGATCCGGATCCCCGTGCATATGGTCGAGGTCATCAACAAGCTCGCCCGCGTCCAGCGGCAGATGCTGCAGGATCTCGGTCGCGAACCGACGCCGGAGGAGCTCGCCAAGGAACTCGACATGACCCCCGAGCGGGTCGTCGAGGTCCAGAAGTACGGGCGTGAGCCGATTTCGCTGCACACCCCGCTGGGTGAGGACGGCGATTCGGAGTTCGGCGACCTCATCGAGGACTCCGAGGCGGTCGTGCCCTCGGACTCGGTCAGCTTCACCCTCCTGCAGGAGCAGCTGCACTCGGTCCTCGACACGCTGTCCGAACGCGAGGCCGGCGTGGTGTCGATGCGCTTCGGGCTCAACGACGGCCAGCCGAAGACCTTGGACGAGATCGGCAAGGTCTACGGAGTCACCCGTGAGCGCATTCGCCAGATAGAGTCCAAGACGATGGCGAAGCTGCGCCATCCGTCCCGGTCGCAGGTCCTGCGGGACTACCTCGACTGATCACCGAACGCTTCGCATTGCCTGTGGCCGCACCGATGGGTGCGGCCACAGGCATACCGGGCCCTGATCGACAGCGAGACTTCGCCGGGGCGTCAGAACCAGTCGACGATGCCGTGGAACAGGGCGTCCGCGTACTTCTGCCGGCCGGATTCCGACTCCACGAGCTTCGCCTCGTCGGGATTGCGCATTTCGGCGCACTCGACGATGACGGCGGGCACGGAAGCATTGTTCAGCCCCGCCAGATCCGGTCGCCGGCTGATCGCATCCTCCCCATAGGCTCGGTTCGGGGTGAAGGAATCGCCCATCGAATTCCCCAGCGACTTCGCCAGGGCCACCGAGGCCTTCTCGGTCTTCTCATCCTCACCGGGATCGGCGACGATGATGTGGAAGCCCTCGGCCGAACTCGACTCGCTGCCATTGGCGTGGATGCTCACGAGCAGATCGGCGTCGTCGGCGAAGGTTCCGCGCTCGTCCACGCAGGGCCCGACGCCCGTGTTGTCCTTCCGGCTGAGCACGACCGTCGCGCCGGCGTCTTCGAGCGAATCCCGCAGCATCGTCGACACCGACCATGTGAAGTCTGCTTCCGAATAGTCCGAGTTCGTCGACGTGCCCGTGGTGTTGCACGCCTTCGTCCCGCCGCGGCCATCGGGCACCTGACGGGAGATCTCCTCCGGGTGCGAGGCGTTGCCGCCGTTGTGGCCGGGATCGATCGCGATCGTCCTGCCCTCGAGATCGACATCGCGGGGATCAGCGGCGTCGGTCGCGCTCGTCCGAGTCGCCGCCGCGGACGAGGCGGACGGCCCGGACTCCGCTGCGGTGCGCTCGGCGGCCTCCGTCGTCGAGGTGGCCGGGGAGGACGAGTCCTGGCCGCACGCCGCCAGACCCGGCAGGGTGAGTGCGGCGGTGAGCAGGAGGCTCGGGGCGAGGAGACGATGCGACATGGTCCCCATTGTTCCAGCAATTGAGCCAGCCCAGTCGCCACCCGGTGCCGCTGAGCCGAATGAGCCCCGACACGGCCGGTTGGGAATAGGGTCTGCGGCGTCCAGCGATTAGAATTCAATCGAACGAGAGGAAATGTGTGGAAGACGAAAGCTACGGCGCCAGGCATCTGTCAGTACTGTCCGGTCTCGAGGCGGTGCGCAAACGACCCGGCATGTATGTCGGCACGACCGATTCGCGCGGTCTCATGCACTGCCTGTGGGAGATCATCGACAACTGTGTCGATGAGGCCCTGGGCGGCCACGGATCCGAGATCCTCATCGAACTCGCCGCCGACGGCTCGGTGGCGGTCACCGACAAGGGACGCGGCATTCCCGTCGACGTCGAACCGAAGACCGGTCTGACCGGGGTCGAGGTCGTCATGACCAAGCTCCACGCCGGCGGCAAGTTCGGCGGTTCCTCCTATGCCGCCTCGGGCGGACTGCACGGAGTCGGTGCCTCGGTCGTCAATGCCCTGTCGGCTCGTCTCGACGTCGAGGTCACCCGCGGTTCGAAGGTCCACAAGATGTCCTTCCGCCGAGGAGTGCCCGGCCGCTTCGACGATTCCTCCGGCACCCCGAGCCCCGACAACCCCTTCGAGGCGTTCACGGAACCGACCGGTCTCGACGTCGTCGGCAAGGCCAAGCGCGGTGCCACCGGAACCCGCGTGCAGTACTGGGCCGATCCCCAGATCTTCCTGGCCAAGGCCCAGTTCGACTACCAGCACCTGGTCGAACGCGCACGGCAGACCGCGTTCCTCGTCCCCGGCCTGGAGCTGCGCATCGTCGACCGGCGCGGAGTCGCCCGTGACGAGACCGGCGCCGTCATCGCCGAACGCGAGGAGATCTTCAAGTTCGACGGCGGCATCACCGAGTTCGTCGACCATCTGGCCATCGACCCGCCCATCACCGACACCTGGCGGCTGCAGAACACCGGCACCTTCAAAGAGACCGTGCCCGTGCTCAACTCCTCCGGCCACCTCGAATCCAAGGAAGTCGAGCGCGAGGTCGGCGTCGACGTCGCCCTGCGCTGGGGGACCGGCTATGACACGAAGGTGAAGTCCTTCGTCAACGTCGTCGCCACTCCGCAGGGCGGCACCCACCTGTCAGGTTTCGAACAGGCTTGTCTCAAGTCGATGCGCAAGGCCGTCGAGGCCAACGCCCGCAAACTCAAGGTCGGCAAGGACAAGCTCGAGAAGGATGATGTGCTGGCCGGCCTCACCGCCGTGGTCACCGTGCAGCTGGCCGAACCCCAGTTCGAGGGCCAGACCAAGGAGGTGCTCGGCACGGCGGCGGTGCGCCAGATCGTCGCGAAGACCGTCGAGGCCCAGCTCGGTGCCGTGCTGAGTTCGACGAAGCGAGCGGAGAAGCAGCAGTCCGCGGTCCTGCTGGAGAAGGTCGTGGCCGAGATGAAGTCCCGCATCTCCGCGCGCACCCACAAGGAGAACCAGCGTCGCAAGACGGCTCTCGAGGCCTCCTCGCTGCCGGCGAAGCTCTATGACTGCCGTGACACCGGGGTGGAGAACACGGAGCTGTTCATCGTCGAGGGCGACTCGGCGATGGGCACGGCCAAGGCCGCCCGCAACTCCGATCATCAGGCGCTGTTCCCCATCCGCGGGAAGATCCTCAACGTCCAGAAGGCGGCACTGGGCGATATGCTCGCCAACGTCGAGTGCTCGGCCCTGATCCAGGTCATCGGGGCCGGCTCCGGACGCAGCTTCGACCTCGACGCGGCACGGTACGGCCGTGTGATCATCATGACCGATGCCGATGTCGACGGGGCGCATATCCGCACCCTGCTGCTGACCCTCTTCTTCCGCTATATGAAGCCGCTGGTCGAGGAGGGCCGGGTCTTCGCGGCGGTGCCGCCGCTGCATCGGGTCGAGATCGTGACGAAGCGGGGAACGCCGAACGACGTCGTCTACACCTACTCGGAGGCGGAGCTGCACGCGCTGCTGAAGAAGCTCGAGAAGCAGAAGAAGACCTACAAGGAGCCCATCCAGCGCTACAAGGGGCTGGGGGAGATGGACGCCGATCAGCTGGCCGAGACGACCATGGACCAGAGCATGCGCACGCTGCGCAGAGTCACGATGGCCGACGCCGAGGCGGCCGAGAACACCTTCGAGCTCCTCATGGGATCATCGGTGGGTCCACGCAGGGAATTCATCGTCTCCGGTGCCGCCGTCCTCGACGCCGAGCGTATCGACAGCTGATCAGCTCAGATCCCGAAGGTCGCGGGGGTGAGGATGAGCAGCGTCGGCAGGAGCAGCAGCAGTGCGGCCAGACCGATCGACATCAGCCGCACCGGGATCCGCGCCGGATCCAAGGGCTCGGACAGCCGGCGGATGCGCTGAGTCGACAGGTCGCTGCGATGCTCGGGGCTGATGGCCGCGGCTGATCGCACGGCACGGGCCAATATCTGCGGATCCACGTGCTCCCTGGCCTGATCATCGGCCATGAGCTCGATGAGCCGATTGACCGAATTCAGCCCGATCGCCGTCGCTGAGAAGTAGGGCAGCGCCCGGTGCCATGCGGCGAAGGGGATGACGAGCACATCGTGCCGGAAGTCCAGGTGCGCGCGCTCATGAGCGATGACCGCAGTCCGCTCCATCTCGTCGAGGGCATGGATGAGCCCGGTCGAGAGCACGGCGGTGCCCTTCCTCGGCCCTTTGGGCAGGCAGTAGGCGACTACCTCGTCGGTGGTGATGATACGTGTGTCGGGGTAGTTGGCCGAGGGCTCGCTGAGCAGGTGGAGGATCTCGTCGTGGCGCAGACGGGTCTTGCGCGCAGAGTAGAAGGTCAGTGCGAGGCAGCCGAGCAGCCTGCCGATGAGCAGAAGGGCGATGACGAGGAAGATCCAGGCGATGACCGACAGCTGCGTATGGGTCTGTCCGCGCAGCAGGGCCAGGATGCCCTGAGGCAGGCTCGTCGATCCCGGGGCGACGGCGAAGGCGAGTGCGGCACCGATGAGGGACAGCCCGCCGGAGAGGCCGACGGCCTGCCAGAGGACGACCTCGGAGATCGGGTCACCGCGGAAGCGTGCGAGTGCGGCCGGAATCGGCCATGCGAGCAGAAAGGCCAGAACAGCCAGAATCAAGCCCAGAATGGTCATTGGAGTGACCGATCTGGATCAGGAATGCGTCGAGTGGTTGCGCCCGAGCAGATTGCGCAGCGCCTTGGTGTCGGCTTCGGAGACGGTGCCGAGGAAGCGTGCGAGGACGGCGTGACGATCCGGGGCCTGCGAGAGCATCTCCGTCATCAGTTCCGCGACATGATCCTCACGGGTCGACACCGCCAGGTAGCGATGCGGCCGGACACTGCGATCGCGAGTGACGAAGCCCTTCTTCTCCAGCCTGGACAGGACGGTGTGGACCGTCGTCAGTGCCAGTTCCCGGTCGGCGAGAACCTCGCGCAGTTCGGCCGCGCTCAGCCCGTCGTCATGGACCCAGATGGCGTCCATGACGCTGCGTTCGAGTTCACCCAGTGTTCCCACAGTTCAAAAGTCCTCGTCGTTTCGTGATGTTCGGTTTACCCGAGTATATCTCTACAGACTGTCGAATTCCAGGACAGCGGGCCGTCAGTCTCCCGTGAGCTGCGCCGGGGCCCTGTCGGCCGTCGGGCGCGTTCGAGGCTGTCAAACGGCGTGGCCGTCGGAGGCCGGTCGGGGCCGTGGGCGGCGTGGCCGCCGGGAATCTGGTCGGGACCCCTGGCGGTCGGCGAATGAAAGGGAGCACCATTGGTACAGGACGTCTTGGATGGCGGAACGATTGCCGCTGTGCTTCTACGGGATGTAGAATTCTACGTGACGTAGAAATAGTGTCCGAACTCGAACGGAGATCCCATGGATTTGGATCCAGTCCTCATCGGACGGTGGCAATTCGGAATCACCACCGTCTACCACTTCTGGATGGTGCCGCTGACTCTGGGACTCGGGATGCTCGTCGCGATCCTGCAGACGATCTATCACCGCACCGGCAATGAGGTCTATCTGCGCAGCACGAAGTTCTTCGGCAAGCTCTTCCTCATCAACTTCATCATGGGCGTGGCCACCGGTCTGGTCCAGGAATTCCAGTTCGGGATGGCCTGGAGCGAATACTCGCGCTTCGTCGGCGACGTATTCGGCGCGCCTCTCGCCCTGGAGGCGCTGCTCGCGTTCTTCCTCGAATCGACGTTCCTGGGACTGTGGATCTTCGGCTGGGGGAGACTGCCCCGGGCGGTCCACCTCGGTGCTCTGTGGTGCGCGGTCATCGGTTCGTGGATCTCGGCCTATTTCATCATCGTGGCGAACTCGTGGATGCAGCATCCCGTCGGCGTCGAGATGGTCGACGGCCGACCCGTGATGACCGATGTGTGGGCGGTGCTGGGCAACAACACCGCCATCGCCGCCTATACCCACACGCTCTTCGGCTCCCTGGCCGTCGGCGGCTCCTTCCTGCTCGGCATCTCCTGGTACCACCTCTACCACCGCCGCAAGGACGGCATCGACACCGTCGGCGACGACGGCAAGGTCGTCGTCGGGTCCTCGTCGGCCCTGCCCGGTCGCGATGAGACCGACCACCGGGTCTGGATCAAATCGCTGCGCATCGGCGCCCTCGTCGGCATCATCGCCTTCGCCGGTGTGGCCATCACCGGTGACGTCCAAGCCAAGCTCATGTTCGAACAGCAGCCGATGAAGATGGCCTCCGCCGAGGCCGCCTGCCACGACGGCACCGAATTCTCCGTGCTCACGGTCGCCGACCCGTCGTCGAACGACTGCGACGGGGTGGAGAACATCTTCGAGATCCCCGGCCTGCTGTCCTTCCTGGCCAATGGGGACTTCTCCACGCCCGTCCACGGAGTCACGACCCTCCTGCCCGACTACCAGGAGAAGTACGGCACCCACATCCCCGACGACCCGCGCTACGGCGACCACGCCGGCGAAGCGATCGACTACCAGCCGATCATGATCGTCACCTACTGGGGCTTCCGGATGATGATCGGGTTCGGCGTCCTGGCCGCCGGCGTCTGCGTGATCGGTCTGTGGCTGTCGCGCAAGGGCACGGTTCCGGCCTCGAAATGGCTCAGCCGTGGGTTCCTCCTGGCCATCACGGCCCCGTTCATCGCGAACTCGGCAGGGTGGATCTTCACGGAGATGGGCCGCCAGCCCTTCGTCGTGGTCCCGAACCCCGCGCAGCTCGACGGGGTGTACATGTACACCCAGGCGGCGCTGTCTCCCGAACTGAGTCCGGGGACGCTGCTGTTCTCACTGATCAGCCTCACCGCCGTCTACGGCGGTCTGATGGTCGTCGAACTGCGGCTGCTGACGACCTACGTCAAGGGAGGAGTCGCCTCGGCGATGCCTGAGCTGGTCTCCTCCACGACCAAACCCACGATCACCGACGACGGCGAAGACGTGCTGTCGTTCGCCTACTGAGGAGAGTCACGATGGAAATTCTCGCCACGATCTGGTTCGTCCTCATCGTCGTGCTGTGGACGGGATACCTGTTCCTCGACGGATTCGACCTCGGTGTGGGCATGCTCCTGCCTTTCCTGTCCCGCAAGGAGCGCGGCAAGCGCGTGCTGCTGAACACCATCGGACCGGTCTGGGACGGCAATGAGGTCTGGCTGATCACGGCCGCCGGAGCGATGTTCGCCGCGTTCCCCCACTGGTACGCCTCCCTGTTCTCCGCCCTCTACATTCCGCTGACACTGGCGCTTGTGAGTCTGATCTTCCGCGCCGTGTCGATCGAGTACCGGGGCAAGGGACACACACAGGCCTGGCGATCGTTCTGGACCTGGGCGATGGCCATCGGCTCGGCCGGCACCGCCTTCTGCATCGGGGCGATGCTCATGATCACGACCACCGGGCTGCCGCTGAACAGCCACGGAGACATCATCGGCGGACCATTCGCCTGGGTCTCCTGGCCGGCGCTGCTCGGAGGACTGGGCGGACTCGGGTTCACACTCGTCCACGGACTCCTGTTCCTCGGGCTCAAGACGCAGGGCGACATCCGAGCCCGAGCCAGGCGGTGGGCCACACGGGCCATGCTGCCGGCGGCCGTGCCCTTCCTCATCTGGTTCGCGCTCTCGATCACCCACCGCGTCTGGCTGGTGATCCCTGTGCTCATCGGCCTCGCCGCCCTCATCGCCGCCTTCGTCGCGGTGCGCGCCGCGGCCGAGAAGCGGGCGTTCGTCCTCCACGGGATCCACCTCGTGGCCGGGTTCGCCGCGGTGTTCGCCGGCGCCTATCCGAACGTGCTGCCCTCGAGCCTGGATCCGGCGAACTCGCTGACGATCGCTTCGGCATCGTCGTCGGACTACACGCTGACCGTGATGCTCATCGTCACCGTGATCATCCTGCCGGTGATCATCGCCTACCAGACCTTCAGCTACCGCATGTTCCTGGACCGCATCGCCGAGACCCACATCCCCGAGGCGCATCGGGTGCCGGTGGCGATCCATTCGTGACCTCGCCGCTGTCGATTCTGCTCGAACTGCCGTCCGGCCGGCGGGGGCTCGGCCTGTCCGTCTTCTCCGCTCTGGCCCGCGCGGTGGGGATCGTGCTCATCGCCGAGGCGGTCGTCCGGGCGATCATCGGCCACAGCGATCCGGGCGTGTGGGTCGTCCTCGGCCTCCTCGGCGCCGGACTGCGCGGCGGCGGACTCTGGCTCGACCGCCGTCTGGGCACCGGACTGGCCGCCGAATCCAAACAGGGACTGCGGGCGGGGATCCTGTCCGCACTGCTGCGCGGACGCGGTCGGCCGAGAACCGCGACGGCCGTGACCGTCACCCGCGGCATCGACGACCTCGACGACTACTTCACCACGGTGCTGCCGGCACTGAGCGCGGCGGCCGTGGTGCCCGTGGTCCTGCTCGTGCGGATCGTCTTCAGCGATGTGCTCTCCGCCGTCATCGTCGCGGTCTGCCTGCCGTTGGTGCCGCTGTTCATGGTCCTCATCGGTCGCTACACCGCCGAATCGACGACCCGGACGATCAGAGCGCTGGAACGGCTGTCCGATCATCTGGCCGAACTCGCCGAGGGCCTGCCGGTGCTCATCGGCCTCGGCCGCTCCCGCGATCACGCGCGACGTCTGCGCGAACTCGGTGAGCGCTACCACCAGGCGAACCTCACGACCCTGCGCATCGCGTTCCTGTCGAGTCTCGCGCTCGAACTCATCGCCACGATCTCGGTCGCCCTCGTCGCCGTGGTCATCGGCCTGCGACTGGTCAACGGCACGATGGATCTGAGCTCAGGGCTGCTCATCCTCCTCATCGCCCCCGAATGCTTCACCCCTCTGCGCGAACTGGGCTCGGGATTCCACGCCAGCGAGAACGGCCGCGAAGCACGCAGCCGAGCGCAGACGCTGCTGAGCGAGGCAGAAGCCTCGGCACGGACGCAGACCGAGTCCGGGAGCCGACGGCCGCCGGGGGAGCGGAGTCAGCATGTCGTCTACGGCGACGGCACCGCGATCTCCTGGACGGATCGGATCGGCACGGGTCCGGGGGTGACCACGGTCAGCGGTCGGTCGGGAACCGGGAAGACGACCGTGCTCACGGCCCTCATCGGCGGCCTGCCCGCCGACGCCGACACGACCGTCACCCCCGTGAGAGCCGCCTATGTGCCGCAGACGCCGCGCATGTTCGCCGCCGCCATCGGCGCCGAGCTCGAACTCTTCGGACTCGATGGCCGGCAGGCCGAACGGGCACTGGCCGCGGCCGGGCTGCCCACGGATCCGCTGACGGCGACCGCGGCGCTGAGCCCCGGGCAGCAGCGACGGCTGGCGCTGGTGCGGGTGCTGCACCGCCTCGGCGATGGGGCCGATGTGCTCGTCCTCGACGAACCCACCGCCCATCTCGATGCCGACAACGCCGGCATCGTCATCGACATGATCGCCGAGGCGGCCGCCTCCCACCGTGTGATCCTGGCCAGCCATGACGAGCGTGTGAGGGCTCTGGCCGAAACCGAGATCCGACCGATCCGAACCCGGGAGCCGGCCCCGAACGACAGCGATCCGGCAGCGGGTGAGCGGCCGGACGCATCCGCGGCGAAGGAGCGGGAGGAGCCCGCGGCCGAGGGGCGGGATGCGTCGAAGGCTGCGAGGCAGGACGCTCCTCGGGCCGAGACCACGGCCGGTGGGCTCGATTCGGCGATGCTGTGGGAGGACGAGTCCGGTGCCGACCACAGCGTGGAGACGAAGGCCGCGGCGCTGCGACGCAGATGGTCGATCCTGCGCTCGAGCCTGCCGCTGCTCAACCCCACGATGGCTCTGGCCGCGCTGAGCGCCTGCGCCTCCAGCCTGGCCGCGATCGCCCTCACCGCTGTCTCCGCCTGGCTCATCGTCGAGGCCTCCTACCAGCCGCCGATCATGCTGCTCATGGTCGCCATCGTCGGGGTCCGCTTCTTCGGACTCTCCCGCTCGGTGCTGCTCTACGCCAGCCGTCTCAAACTCCATTCGGCGATCTTCGCCGCCCTCACCCGACTCCGCACGAGCCTGTGGGAGCACTTCGAACGAGTCGGTATGAGCGACCGGAAGCTGCTGACCTCGGACTCGGCCCTGAGAGCCATGGTCGCCGATGCCGATGACGTCCGCGATCTCGTTCCGCGCACACTGTTCCCGCCGCTCGTATCGGCCATGGTCGTTCTGGGCGTGTGCATCACCGCGACTCTGCTCGATCCGGGATCGCTGCCGTGGTTCCTCCTGCTCGGCGCGGTGAATCTCATCGTGCTCGCGAGCATCGTCATCAGCGCCGAGAGCAGGCTGGCCCGAGGCATCCGGGACGACCGCAACCGGATCCTGTCGGTGCTGACCCGGGCGCTGAACGCCAAGGACGATGTCCACGCCAACGGTGCCGACGCACAGGTCCTCGGTCTGCTGTCCCGACTGGAGGCCGGCCTCGAGGCGAAGCAGGCGGCCTCGGCCCGGAACTTCGGGCTGGCCCATCTGTGGCTGCAGCTGAGCACCGTCGGCACGGCCATGGTGCTCGCCGCCACCTCGCCGGCGTCCACGGAGATCCTCGCGGTGCTGGCGCTCATGGCCTTGGGCCTGAACGAGGTCTTCGCCTCGAGCCTCGAAGCCTTCCGGCAGATGCCGGGGCTGGCCGCAGCGCTGGACAGTCTGCCCGACCCCGGTGCGTCCGCATCCGCACAGCAGGCCGTCGAAGAGACGACCGCGCCGTCTGCGGACCGGCTGTCGGACCAGGAGTCCGGAGACGATCTGCTGCCCGCAGCTGAGCGCATCGAAGCACTCGACCTCAGAGCGATCACCGTGGGCTGGGAGGCGACACCGGTGATCGACGGGCTCGATCTGCATGCCGAACGCGGTGGATGGACCCTGCTCTGCGGGGACAGCGGCACCGGCAAGTCGACGAGCCTCAGCGTCCTCCTGCGCTTCCTCGACCCGTGGGCCGGCAGCTACACCGCTCGGGGCACACAGGACACGATCGTCGATATGCTCACCCGGGCCCCGGCCGATCTGGTCGGACGGATCGCCTGGTGCCCGCAGGAGGCGCACATCTTCCGCTCCACCGTCCGCGGGAATCTCGCTCTCTCCCAGCAGACGGTCCCGGGCGACGAGGACATGGTCGCCGCTCTGCATGCGGCGGGTCTGGACGAGTGGGCCGATGCCGAAGGACTCGACCGGTGGGTCGGCGACCACGGTTCGGAGGTCTCCGGCGGTCAGAGACAGCGCCTGGCCGTGGCGCGGACGCTGCTGACCGGTGCCGATGTCATCGTCCTCGACGAGCCGACGGCGCACCTGGACGATGAGACCGCGAACCGAGTCATCGACGACCTGCGCAGGAACCTCGTCTCACGCACCGTGGTCATGGTCACTCACGACCGCCGTCTCATCACCGACGACGACACCGTCGTCGACCTCGGCGAACGACCGGAGAACACTGCGGCCGCAGAATCGGTCAGTCTCGCTTCGACCCGAACATGATCTCGTCCCAGCTCGGGATCGAGGCACGGGAGTTCTTCTTCGACTTCGGCTTCGCCTCCTTCGCCGCGGCGGCCTCCCGGTGCGAATCATCGCTGACACCGGGCTCATTGAGCAGCGAGAGCTGATTCTCGTCATCGAAGACGCCGACCTTCTCCGTCGGCTCCTGCGGATCCTCGGGGGCCGGGGCGGCGTCCTCGAACGCGAAGACCTCGTCATCGGTCGCCGCCGCCGGCTGCCCCGGCGCGGTGTGAGCGCCCTGCGGGTGAGTCTCAGGATCCTCGGTCACCGCACGCAGACGGGTCCGCGGCTCCTCCTCGGAATGACGGCGCTTGCGCAGGTTCTCCAGAATGCGGCCGGTCTCGGCCTGATGGTCACGTGCCTGCTGCGACGGAGCCGTTCCTTCTGGCTGACGGGTCGGGGCCTCGGGCGAGACGGAATCGGAGGCGGGCTCGGCCGGGAAGACATCGACTTCCTCGGTGTTCCTCTGCCGTTCGGCACCGCTGCCGTAGTTCGGGATCGGACCGGTGTCGGTCGGGCCCGAATCGGCGAGCCATTTGGCCTCATCGTCGATCGGGGTCAGCGAACGACGGTAGTAATGCCAGCTGGCGGTCCGGATCCGATCAGCTGCGGTGAAGCTGAGTTGGACGTACCAATTGCCGTCCTGCTGCTTCCAGGAGTCCCATTCCATCGTCTCGATGTCGACATCGCGCATGGCCAGCCGCTCCTGGCAGAGTTCGATCAGCGGCGTCGGCTCGCCATTGGGATCGTGATCGGAGTAGATCGGATGGCGACTGGCGAGATAGGCCGTGCGAGAGCGTTCGGCCATCGCCGGACCCTCATAGGTGCGCACATAGTCGATATCGGCACCGGTGGAGGCCACGACCTCCTCGGCGTCCATGCCTCCGCGGATCATGGCCTGGATGTCCTTGGGACGCACCGGAGTCTCGGATTTGGGCTGGGTGCGCTCCCGGCGCACCGCGGCAATGAGAGCTTCATCGACGACGACTCGGTACTGAAGCCCGTTCTCGTCGTTCAACAGCAGATGAGTGCCATCCGCGTTGACTCCGTTCAAGATCAGTTCACGCATGCCATAAGCTCCTTTATCGCGTCTCAATGGCATCGTGTCACGTTCGGCGCGGCGAGTCGGGCAGATTTGCGCGCGAGTCGCGAAATCACGGGCCGGTCCGGGCCTCGGAGACCTGAAATGTGGACTCGATCACGTAGGATGTCCGAGGCCAGGGGGAGGGAGCCTTCTGCGGCCAGGGGGTCTGAACCGTGAGTGGGTATGACTCACTGTGCGGACATCGGGGCCCGAAGCTCTACAGCCTGTAAAATCAGGAGCGTGAATAAGACTGCACCCATCGATGCCCTGATCCTCATGTCATTCGGAGGACCGGAGGCCCCAGAAGAAGTTGTCCCCTTCCTTCGCAACGTCACCGCCGGCCGCGGAATCCCCGAGGAGCGACTCGAGGAGGTGGGGGAGCACTACTTCGGCTTCGGAGGCAAGTCGCCGATCAATGACCAGAACAGAGCCCTGCTGTCGGCTCTGCGCGGCGAGCTCGACCGGCGCGGGATCGACACGCCGCTGATCTGGGGCAACCGCAACTGGGACCCCTATCTCACCGATGAGGTGCGGACCCAGGCGCAGGAGGGACGCACCCGATTCCTGTCGATCGACACCTCCGCGTATTCCTCATACTCCTCGTGCCGGCAGTACCGGGAGGACTTCGCGAAGACGATCGAGACCCTGGCCGGCGAAGGCCTCGAGGTGTCGATCGACAAGATCCGCCAGTTCTACAACCACCCCGGCTATGCCGACGCCTGCGCGGCTCGCCTCGACGACGGCCTCGCCGACTTCCGCACGCAGGTCGGTGAGTTCGACGCCGACAAGCACCGCATCCTCTTCGTCACCCATTCGATCCCCAACGTCATGCAGGACGCCTCGGCAGTGGCCACCAACGGCTACCTCACCCAGCACGAGGAGCTCATGGCGGAACTCCTGGGCCGACTGGACGAGGCCGAGCGGCTGCCCGCCGAGCTCGTCTACTGCTCCCGCTCCGGGCCCCCGGAGGTTCCGTGGCTCGAACCCGATGTCAACGACCGGATGACCGAACTCGCCGAGGAGGGGGTGACCGGTGTCGTGCTCGTGCCCATCGGCTTCATCTCCGACCATATGGAGGTCGTGTACGACCTCGACACCGAAGCGAAGGAGACCGCCGACGGGCTCGGCTTCGCCTTCACGCGCGTGGGTACAGTCGGCACGCATGAGGCCTTCGTGTCCGGTCTCGTCGATCTCGTCGAGGAGCGCATCGGCCAGCTGCGCGGCGAGGAGGTCGAGACTCCGGCCCTGCCGGGAACGACGCCGCTGGTGCCCGGAAGCGGGGCCTGCAGCATCGACTGCTGCCGCGGTCGCATCGATCGCGCCGTCTACCCGACCTGGGAGACCGTGAGCTGAGCGAGGCCGCTGAATGCACAGAGCCCTCCTCACCGTTTCGGTGGGGAGGGCTCTTCGTGGACCAGGCGGTCGATCGCCGCCTGGAATCGGAGGGCGAGGCTCAGAGCTCCTCTGGGCTGGGAATGACGGGCAGAGCGCCCGTCTCGGCCTGGATCACCTCGGCGATGGGGCCGGTGTCGACATCATTTCGGCCGGCCAGTTCCATCAGGTTCTGCAGGTCGTCGATGAGATTCTCAACCAGGAAGTCATCCCCGGCGGACCGGGCCTCGTGAATGCGATGACGGACATCATCGATTCGGGTGTCGAGTTGATCTGCGAATTCACTCATTGTGGATCCGTCCTTCCTCGGGCCGCCTCCGGAGGGGACGAACCCGGTCATCTACCGGCAGGTCGTGCTGTCGGTGCTGTCCATCACAAGCATTCTTGCAGAGCTTTTCGAGAACTCTATGTGTGGCCGACTTATGCCGACAGGCTCGTGATGAGAATCACCGCAACGGGTCTTCATTCCATCTTGCCAACGGCAAGCATACAGTGCACAATGCTGGGGACACATCACGCGGGAGGATATTATAGTCCTCCTCAGCATCCCCTGGACAGAGAGCGATGAGGCCATATGGCAACAGATTACGACGCACCTCGCAAGCAAGACGATGAGATCAAGAGCGACTCGATCGAAGAGCTCAAGGCTCAGCGTTCGCAGGCGCAGGCGAGCAAGATCGACGAGGACGAGACCGCGGTAGCCGAAGGCTTCGAGCTGCCGGGCGCTGACCTGTCGAACGAAGAGCTCTCCGTTCGCGTCCTGCCCAAACAGAACGATGAGTTCACCTGCATGGAGTGCTTCTTGGTCCGGCATCGGTCGCAGCTTGCGAGCGAAGAGGGCGGAGTCCCCATCTGCACGGACTGTGCAGGCTGAGTCGCTTCTCTTTCCCCACAGAACTGCGCGCCCGACGAAGCGTCGGGCGCGCAGTTCTGTTCTCGGCCGGAGTCGATCTCGCCCGGGCTGCTCAGTCGTGGACGTGGGCTGCTCGGCCGCGGGCGGTCTCAGCCGTTGAGGGCCTCGGCCAGCTGTCTCGGGTGACGTGTGGAGACCAGCCAGTAGGGTGTGGGGTCGTCGGCATCGTCGATGTCGATGCGCACCGCGTCCTTCGCCCAGGGACGGATCTTGAGGAAGGCGCGGGCGTCGAGATCGACTCCGCGAGCCTTCTGCGCCGCCTCGCCTTCGTAAGCGGTCGCTGCTGTGACGAACTTCCGGTCGATGTGGGCTTCGCCGACGAAGAGCTGGCGTTCGGTGACGATGATCGTCACGGTCAGCGAATTCAGCCACCACGCGAACAGGACGAAGCTGACGACGGGCAGAACGATCATGCCGAGCTTCCAGACGGGCAGGACCATGAGCGCAGTCGAGGCCGCTGCCACTGCGACGAGGATCCACATACCGACCGAAGGACGGACCTTCTCCTGATAGACCACATGGGTGCCGGATTGCATTGTTGCCATGGGGCCATTGTCCCACAGCAGATGTTTTGGCCACGCTCAGACTTCGGCGTTAGAGTGCATCTTTGTGACCGAAACCCTCAAGATCGACCTTCAGCTCCTCGACGCGGGCACGAGCGCACCGGCCTACGCGCATGCGGGCGACGCCGGTGCCGACCTGTGCTCGACGATCGACTTCGTGCTCGAGCCCTTCGAACGCCGTGTGGTGCCCACAGGCATCGCGATCGCCCTGCCGATCGGCTATGCGGCCTTCGTCCACCCGCGCTCGGGCCTGTCGAGCAAGCACGGGGTCACCGTCGTCAACGCACCGGGCACCATCGATGCCGGCTACCGTGGCGAGATCCGGGTTCCGCTGATCAACCTCGACGCGAAGACCCCGCTGCGTGTGGCCCGCGGTGATCGCATCGCCCAGTTGGTGATCCAGAGGATCGCACACGCCGACTTCAACCTCGTCGAAACACTTGACGACAGCGACCGCGGGGCCGGAGGATTCGGATCCACCGGCGGCCTCGACGCCGCTCTCAGTGAAAAGGAGAAGTGAGGACTCATGGGACTGTTCTCCAGATTCAAGAAGACCACGCCGCAGACCGATGATGACGGCGTCCTCGACGACGAGCTGAACGAGGACGACGAGCGCGGGGCCGGCACGGCCGAATCGGACGCCGCCGAGGCTGTCGACGCCGCCGACGAGGAGGCGGAGACGGACGAGGACGAGGCGCTCTTGGAGAAGTCCGCCCCCTTCGATCGCTCGGAGAAGGGTCCGTTCGACATCTCCGAGGACTACCCGGAGCACGATCGGCTCGACCTCGGGGCCCTCAAGGTGCCTGTCGTCGACGGAATGCAGGTGCGCCTGGACACCGATGACGATTCCCAGCGCGTGCTGGCCGTGACCCTCATCCACGAAGGCGGAGGCATCCAGCTCCAGGCCTTCGCGACTCCGCGCTCCGAGGGACTGTGGAACACCGTGCGCCAGCAGCTGCGCGAATCAGTCTCCGCCCAGGGCGGCGAATCGGACGAGCTGCACACCTCTCTCGGCAAGGAACTGGCCATCGAGGTCCCGGCGAAGACCGAATCCGGCAAACCGGGCAAGAGGGTCATGCGCTTCGCCGGCATCGACGGACCGCGCTGGTTCGTCCGCGCCGTGTTCTCCGGCAAGGCCGTGACGGACGACGAGATCCGAGCCGAACTGTCGGCCCTCTTCCGCGGGGTCGTCGTCGACCGCGGCGAGGAGGCCATGGCGCCCAGGGAGCTCATCGCCCTGACCGCCCCGCAGGTCGGCGGCGATGAGGAAGAGGAGAAGAAGGACGAGGACGAACTCAATCCCTTCGAGCGCGGCCCCGAGATCACAGAGGTCCGCTGACCGGGGATGCTCGAGCTCATCACCCGCCTCGTGCGCGACTTCGGTTCCCGCGATGCGGAAGCCCGAGCCGATCTGCGTCTGGTCAGCCAGATCCCGGGGGTCATCCCGGTCGAGGCGCTCGAAGCTCGCAAGACCGCCCGCATCGCCGGAGTCGTCTCCGCCCTGACCCAGTCGTGCAGCGCCGACAGTCCTCGACTCGACATCACCGTCTCCGACGGCACCGGCCAAGCTCGTGCCCAATTCCTCGGCCGACGTGAGATCAGCGGCATCCGTCCCGGCGCCCTGATCGTCCTCGAGGGCCGGTTCTGCGGCAGCGACGGAGAGCTGCTCGCCCGCAATCCCGTCTACGAGCTGGTGCAGACGCGGGAGGACACCGAGGACTGAGCGGTCCCTGCGCTTCAGCCCGTCTCCTCGCCCGGCGCCGCAGTCTCCTGGAGCAGCGCCAGCAGGGCGGCCTCCTGATCGGGGGAGGAGAGGAAGAACAGCTCGTCGCCGGCCTCGATGACATCATCGGCGCTGGGGGCGAACGCCCGCGAATTGCGGATGACGGCCACCAGCACCGTGTCCAGCGGGAAGGTGATGGTGCCGATGCGCTGGGCCACGAGCGCGGCTGTCTCATGCACGGTGAACTCGAGCAGGCCTGCCTGTCCGCGTTCGAAGCTCATCAGATGCACGAGACCGCCGACCTCGACGGCCTCCTCGACCAGGGAGGTCATCAGGCGCGGAGTCGACACCGCGACATCGACGCCCCAGTTGTCGTCGAAGAGCCATTCGTTCTTCGGGTTGTTCACCCGCGAGACCGTCCGCGGAACCCCGAACTCGGTCTTGGCCAGCAGCGAGAGCACGAGGTTGGTCTTGTCATCACCGGTCGCGGCCACGACGACATCGGCCTCCTCGAGACCCGCCTCGGCGAGTCCGGCCAGCTCGCAGGCGTCGGAGAGCAGCCATTCGGCGCCGGGGACGCGCTCGTGGCCCAGCGCCTCCTTGCTCTGGTCGATGAGGAGGACCGAATGGTCTTTGTCGATGAGCTCCCTGGCCACCGAGCGGCCGACGGAGCCGGCTCCGGCGATGACGACCCTCATTCTTCTTCCTCTCGCACGGGCTGATCGAGGATCCGCTCGATCTCGCCGAGGCGGTCGACCGGACACATGAGATGGACGAGGTCGCCGTCCTGGACGAGGAGATCCTCATGGGCGACGATGCCTTCGGACAAGCGGGTGACATAGGCCACGCGTGCTCTGGTCCGGGATTCGATGTCGCGGATCGGGCGGGCCACCCAGCTGGGATCGAGATGCACCTCGGCGAGGACGAGATTGCCCGAGGGCTCACGGTACTCGGTGATCGACCCCTGCGGGACGAGTTTGCGCATCACCTGCTCGGCCGTCCACCGCACGGTGGGCACCGTGGGAATGCCGAGGCGTTCGAACACCTGCGCCCGATCGGGGTCGTAGATGCGGGCGGCGACATTCTTCACCCCGAAGGTCTCCCGGGCAACACGCGCGGCGAGGATATTCGAATTGTCCCCGCTCGAGACCGCGGCGAAGGCGAAGGCCTCGGCGGTCCTGGCCTGGGACAGGGTCTCCCGGTCGAAGCCGACCCCGGTGATCGTCGAGCCGCTGAAATCACGACCGAGCTTGAGGAACGCGTCCGGGTCCCGGTCGACGACGGCGATGGAATGCCCATTCGCGTCGAGGGCCTTGGCCAGGGACGTCCCGACTCGGCCGCAGCCCATAATCACGAAGTGCATGGGTCTTCCTCTCCGCAGTGATCTACCATTGGTTGCCGTGGCCAGCAGTTTTTCCGATGCCGTCAAAAGACTACTCGTTGGACGGCCCTTCCGCAGTGAGGACAGGCGCGCGCCGGCGCTGAAGAAGCGCATCGCGATGCCCGTCTTCGCCTCCGACATGCTCTCATCGGTGGCCTATGCTCCCGACGAGATCCTCCTGGCCCTGTCCCTGACCTCGCTCGTGGCCCTGACCGTCGCCCCCTGGATCGGCGTGGCCGTTGGCCTGGTCATCCTCGTCATCGTCGCCTGCTACCGCATCAACGTCCGGGCCTACCCGTCCGGGGGCGGTGACTACGAGGTGGCCTCGAAGAACCTCGGCTCCGGTGCCGGCCTCGTCGTCGCCGCGGCCCTGCTGGTCGACTATGTGCTCACCCTGGCCGTGTCGATGACCGTCTTCGCCGCCTACATCACCACGGCCTTCCCGCTGCTGGCGCCCTATCGGGTGCCGGTGGCCATCGTCGGCATCCTGCTCATCACCCTCGCCGGTCTGCGCGGATCGCGGGCGACGCCGATGCTGCTGGCCGTGCCGACCTACCTCTTCCTCGGTGCCGTGTTCCTGACCATGTGCGTCGGCCTCGTCCGGGTCGGCACCGGCGACACGCCGCATGCGCGCACGGCCGACTACACGGTCGTCCACAGCGGAATCGGCGATGAGGCGACGCTGGGGCTGGCCACGGTGCTCATCGTCCTGCGCGCCTTCTCCTCCGGGTCCGTGGCGCTGGCCGGTGTGCAGACCGTGGCCACGGCGGTGCCGGCATTCAAGAAGCCGCGCGGGAAGAACGCCGGCAACACCCTGCTGCTGTCCGGTCTGCTCGCCGCCCTGATGCTCACGGGACTGACCTACCTCGCCTCGGTCACCGGCATCAAGTACGTCGACGATCCGCACCTCTACCTGGTGCGCGGCGACGGCAGCCCCATCAGCGCCGAATACGAACAGGAGCCGGTGCTGGCACAGCTGGCGCACGCCGTCTTCGACGATGCTCCGGTGATGTTCTACATCGTCGTCCTCATCACCGCGCTCGTGCTCATCGTCGCCGCC
This sequence comes from Brevibacterium sp. SMBL_HHYL_HB1, assembly GCF_018208375.1. Classification (NCBI taxonomy): domain Bacteria; kingdom Bacillati; phylum Actinomycetota; class Actinomycetes; order Micrococcales; family Brevibacteriaceae; genus Brevibacterium; species Brevibacterium sp. SMBL_HHYL_HB1. Next base: position 1,172,488 of record NZ_CP062936.1, read on the forward strand.
AACACCGCCGTCGAGGGCTTCCCCGGACTGGCCTCCCGGCTGGCCAGGGACGAGTTCCTGCCCAAGCAGCTGGCGACGAAGGGCGACCGGCTGACCTTCTCCAACGGCATCCTGCTGCTGGCCGCCGCGGCCATCGTGCTGGTGGTGGCCACGAACGCCTCGGCGACCACCCTGATCCAGCTCTACCTCGTCGGCGTCTTCGCAAGCTTCGTCCTCGGCCAGGCGGGAATGGTCGTGCACTGGCGGAAACGGCTGCGTCTGGTCATCGACTCCAAGACCAGACTGCGGATGCACCTCAACCGCATCATCAACGCCGTCGGCTGCGTGCTCGCAGCCGGAGTGCTCATCGTCGTCATCGTCTCGAAGTTCGTCGCCGGGGCCTGGCTGGCCGTGGTCGCGATGGCCGGTCTCTACCTCGTCATGGGCGCCATCCACCGCCATTACGCTCGAGTGGCCCGGGAACTGGCACCGGACGCGGATGCGACCACCCGGACCATTCCGTCGAACACGCACGCCATCGTCGTCGTCGCCGAGATCGACAAACCCACGATGCGGGCCCTGTCCTATGCCCGGGTGACCCGGTCGAGCCAGCTCGAAGCGGTCACCGTGGCCGTCGACGAGGACGCCGCCTCGACCCTGCAGAAGAAGTGGAACGACATGGAGCTGCCGGTGCCGCTGACGGTCCTCGGCTCTCCCTATCGGGAGCTCGTCCGCCCGCTCCTGGCCCACATCCTCGCCATCCGCCGACGCTCGCCGCGCGATCTCGTCATCGTCTACATCCCGCAGTTCGTCGTGGGACGCTGGTGGGAGCACATCCTGCACAACCAGGTGGCACTCAAACTCCGCACCCGACTGCTGCTCGTGCCCAACGTCGTCGTGGTCTCCGTACCCTGGCGGCTGAAGTCCTTCTCCCGCCAGTACGGAGGAGATGGGCCCGATTCCGACACCATGCTCTACAGACAGGCCTAGACACCCATGAGCGACACCACGGTCCCCGCCCGGGAGCTGACCCTCGACATCGAGTCCCCGGCCGCAGGCGGCACGAGCATCGCCCGCCACGACGGTCAGGTCGTCTTCGTCTCCGGGGGGCTGCCCGGCGAGCGAGTGCGAGCGGTCACCGAGGCGGGTCCGCCAGCGAAATTCCTCCGCGCCCGGGTCACCGAGGTGCTCGAGGCCTCGGCACTTCGCGTCCCCGACCGGCGCCTCGCCTTCGCCGCGCCGGGAGAGTCGGCGCAGACCGATGTCCTGGCCGCCGGGGCGCCTCGGGCCGAGGTCTCCGGAGCTGATGCCACGGGGGCCGACGCCTTGGGAGCCGGATTCGGCGGGATGGAGTACGCCCATGTCGATCTGGCCGGGTCCCGAGACCTCAAGGCCGAAGTGCTCTCCGACCAGCTGGCCCGCATCGGCCACATCGACCGCGACGTCGAGGTCCGGCCCGCGCCGGGGGAGACCGACGGCACCGATTGGCGCACTCGGGTGCAGCTGGCGGTCGATGCCGAAGGGCGGGCCGGCATGCTCGCCCCGCGCTCGCACGACGTGGTCCCCCTGACGAGACCGCCATTGGCCGTCGGTGCCCTTCACGATCTCGAACTCGGCGGGCTGCGTCTGCCCGGTCTGCGCCGACTCGAATTCGCCTGGGCCGGCGACCACGGGGCCCTCATCGCCCGCGGCAGCCCCTCCCCGCAGGTGCTCGACGAACTCGAGGCCTGGCTGCCGAGGTCCTTCTCACTGCTGACCGAGGCCGAAGACAGCGGGGCCGGTGGTGGCGATCGCGGCCGCCAGGCACGTGGCAGCCGGCGCGGGCCTCGGCGATCAGGCGGTGCGAGGCTGCGTGCCGTCCGAGGCGGGCCCACCCTGACCGAGACCGTCGACGGCCGGGACTTCGCCGTCGCTGCCGACGGATTCTGGCAGGTCCACCGGCAGGCACCGTCCCTGCTCAGCGGCGAAGTCGTTCGGGCACTTCCCGATACCGTCGACTCGATCACCGACCTCTACTGCGGGGTCGGGCTGCTCGGCATCACGGCGGCCCGGGCCGAAGGGGCACCGCTGTTCGGGGTCGAAGGGGTCGGGACGGCGATCGCGCATGCTCGAGACAATGCGGTCGATCTCGAAGCCGAGTTCCTCGTCCGCCGAGTCGATCGGGCCCGTCTGCCCGACTCCGATGTCATCATCCTCGACCCGCCGCGTGCGGGGGCGGGAAAGGCGGTCACCTCGGCGCTGATCGGATCCGCGGCCCGCACGATCGTCTACGTCTCCTGCGACTCCGCGACCCTGGCGAGGGACCTGGCCCGGCTGACGGACGGGGGATTCGCGATCGAGAGTCTGACCGGCTTCGACCTGTTCCCACTGACCGCGCATCTGGAGACCGTCACCGTCCTGCGACGGTGACGGCGGGGCGAGGGAAGGTCAGGCGGCGGTTCGGCGGGGGAGGAGGACGAGGACGATGAGGGCGATGAACGTCGTGAGGAATCCCCACAGCCCCCACCAGCCCGACGATCGGCCCTTCTCCTTGGCGATCGAGTTGCAGATGACGGCGAAGATGATGCCGACGAGCAGGGCGCCGAAGCCGAACCCGGCGCCGAGTGTGAACGGGTCCATGTGATCTCCTCGAAGGCGTTGGCCTGGTCCGATGATGACGTCGCTGCAGTCTTCACAGTAGGCGGCGACGGACTCTCGCGTCCCTGGTGATGACCGGAGGCCGGGCGGGGGAAAACCTCAGCGGCGAGTTTCGACCGGCCGTGTGCCTCGGTGGTCAAAGGCACTCGGATGCGATAGAATTTATCTTGACGTCAAGATACTTTTGGAAACATATGTGTCGCGTAAATCGGTGCGCGGCGCAAGGGCTTGCCCGGTTTCTTGGATGAGTGTCAGATGAAACAGGAGAATCACGATGAGCAACGTCGATACGTTCAAATCGAAGAGCACCCTGACCGTGGGCGATAAGGATTATGAGATCTATCGCCTCGACAAGGTCCCAGGGTCCGAGAAGCTTCCCTTCAGCCTCAAGGTGCTGTTGGAGAACCTGCTGCGCACGGAAGACGGCGCGAACATCACTTCGGAGCATATCGAGGCCCTCGGCAGCTGGGATCCCAGCGCCGAACCGGACACCGAGATCCAGTTCACCCCGGCCCGCGTGGTGATGCAGGACTTCACCGGTGTGCCCTGCATCGTCGACCTCGCCACGATGCGTGAGAAGGTCGTCGAACTCGGTGGCAGCCCGGACCAGGTCAACCCGCTGGCTCCGGCCGAGCTGGTCATCGACCACTCGGTGCAGATCGACCGCTTCGGCACCGCCGACGCCGTCGAACTGAACATGGACATCGAATACCAGCGCAACGGTGAGCGCTACCAATTCCTGCGCTGGGGCCAGACCGCCTTCGAGGACTTCAAGGTCGTGCCCCCGGGCATGGGCATCGTCCACCAGGTCAACATCGAGCACCTGGCTCGCGTGGTCATGCCGCGCGAGGTCGACGGAGTCCTGCGCGCCTACCCGGACACCCTGGTCGGCACCGACTCGCACACCACCATGGTCAACGGCCTCGGTGTGCTCGGCTGGGGCGTCGGCGGCATCGAGGCAGAGGCCGCCATGCTCGGCCAGCCCGTGTCGATGCTCATCCCGCGCGTCGTCGGCTTCAAGCTCACCGGCGAGATCCCCTCCGGCGTGACCGCGACCGACGTCGTGCTCACGATCACCGATATGCTCCGCCAGCACGGTGCCGTCGGCAAGTTCGTCGAGTTCTACGGCAACGGTGTGGCCGAGGTGCCGCTGGCCAACCGCGCCACGATCGGCAATATGAGCCCCGAGTTCGGATCGACGGCCGCGATCTTCCCGATCGACGAGGTCACCATCGACTACCTCAAGCTCACCGGCCGCTCGGACGAGCAGATCCAGCTCGTCGAGGAGTACGCGAAGGCCCAGGGACTGTGGCACGATCCGAGCCGGGAAGTCGAGTACTCCGAGTACCTCGAACTCGACCTCTCGACCGTGGTGCCCTCGATCTCCGGCCCGAAGCGCCCGCAGGACCGCATCGAACTCTCCGATGCGAAGAACCAGTTCGCCAAGGACATCCACAACTACGCCGCACCCGGCGAGGAGAACAAGTCCGTGGACGTCACCACTGCCGACGGACGCAACTTCGAGCTGGCCAACGGTGCCGTGGCGATCGCATCGATCACCTCGTGCACCAACACCTCGAACCCCTCGGTGATGATGGCCGCAGGCCTGCTGGCCCGCAACGCCCGCAAGCGCGGACTCAACTCGAAGCCGTGGGTGAAGACCTCGATCGCACCGGGTTCGAAGGTCGTCACCGAGTACTACAACAAGGCCGGCCTGATCGACGATCTCGAAGCGCTGAACTTCTACATCGTCGGCTACGGCTGCACGACCTGCATCGGCAACTCGGGCCCGCTGGATTCGGAGATCTCGAACAGCATCCAGGACAACGACCTCTCGGTCACCGCAGTGCTGTCGGGCAACCGCAACTTCGAGGGCCGCATCAGCCCCGATGTGAAGATGAACTACCTGGCTTCGCCTCCGCTGGTCATCGCCTACGCGCTGGCCGGAACCATGGACTTCGACTTCGCCAACCAGCCGCTGGGCAAGGATTCGGACGGCGTCGACGTCTACCTGGCCGACCTGTGGCCCTCGCCGGAGGAAGTCGAGTCCGTCATCGCGGAGTCGATCTCGACCGATATGTTCGACAACGAGTACGGTCGGATCTTCGACGGTGACGAGCGCTGGCAGCAGCTCGACACCCCCGAAGGCAAGATCTTCGAGTGGGACGAGGACTCGACCTACGTGCGCAAGCCCACCTTCTTCGACGGCATGGGGCTCGAGCCCGAGCCCGTCGAGGACATCAAGGGCGCCCGCGTGCTCGCGAAGCTCGGCGACTCGGTGACCACTGACCACATCTCGCCGGCAGGTTCCTTCAAGGCCGACACCCCGGCCGGCAAGTACCTCGTCGAGCACGGTGTGCAGCGCAAGGACTTCAACTCCTACGGCTCGCGCCGCGGCAACCACGAAGTCATGATCCGCGGAACGTTCGCGAACATCCGCCTGCAGAACCAGCTCCTCGACGGAGTCCAGGGTGGCTTCACCCGCGACTTCACGCAGGAGAACGGTCCGCAGACGACGATCTACGACGCCTCTGTGAACTACCAGGCCGCCGGCATCCCGCTGGTCGTCCTCGGTGGCAAGGAGTACGGCTCGGGATCCTCGCGTGACTGGGCCGCCAAGGGCACGAAGCTGCTCGGCGTCGAGGCCGTCATCGCTGAGAGCTTCGAGCGCATCCACCGCTCGAACCTCATCGGCATGGGCGTCCTGCCGCTGCAGTTCCCCGCCGGCGAGTCGGCTGAGTCGCTCGGGCTCGACGGCACCGAGACCTTCTCCATCGAAGGCGTCACGGAGCTCAACGAGGGCACGACCCCGGCCACTGTCAAGGTCACGGCGACGAAGGACGATGGCACCAGCGTCGACTTCGACGGTGTGGTCCGCATCGACACACCCGGTGAGGCCGACTACTACCGCAACGGCGGCATCCTGCAGTACGTGCTTCGCCAACTTAGCGGTAGTTGATAAATTGCTGGAAAACGAGCATCTTAAGTTGTGCAGACTACATGCTTCGATAGCGATTCTAAAGCTGTTTGGGTGACACGCTGCGGTAGCTGTTAGAGATTCTCATTAAGTCCGTGCCCCGCCAAGCCTCGGTTTGGCGGGGCACGTTCGTTTGCGATGTGGTTGGCGTGTAGTTTGCTGCTCCGAGGAGAAGAGACCATCTCTGCCATTCTTCATATCCGACGCAGAATGGTTGTCGAGCCGATGGGCAACACTAACACCAGGCGAGCAATCAGCTGGTTCTTGCTGGCTATGTGGTCGTTGGCGCTGTTTTAGGGGTGGGCGCTCAGACACGGGCACGATGAGCAATATGTCGAGCCCTGAATCGTTCACTCAGGGGCTTTCGGTCACTCCGTCAGCCCCTTACCTCCGCTAAGTCCCGAGTCCTTTCGTTACCTGCATTGCGCGCAGCACGACATTCGGGTGGCCTTCGGGCGCTAACCGTGGTGACGAGACGTTCTCTTGTCCGTACTCTCGCTTCGGAGCTATCTCTATGCCTTTCGCTCACTATCTTCTCGCCCTGGTGGTCTTTGCCATGGGTACTTCCGAGATCATGCTCGCGGGCCTCGTGTCCGACATCTCCATCTACTTCGGCTTTTCTTTTGGCACTGCTGGTCTCCTGCCATCGGCGTTCGTCGTAGGGATGGTGATCGGCGCACCTGCGATGGCCGTGCTTACTGGGCGCTTCCCTGTAAAAGTGACACTCTTGGGTTGCGCCATACTATTCGCGCTGTCCCATGTCGTCGGGGTACTCACGCCTGACTTCTCTGTCCTGTTCATCACTCGCGTGGTCGCGGCGATCGTCAATGCAGGACTTTTAGCGGTTGTGCTGAGTGCGGCAACGAAACTCGTGGCACCCGACGCCAAAGGTCGGGCAATGGCATATCTCCTGGCCGGTTCCACGTTGCCACCGTCACAGGCGGTCCCGCGGGTGCCCTGCTTGGCGCAGCGTTCGGTTGGCAATCGACGTTCTGGGCGATCGCTCTAGTCTGTGTCCCCGCCGCGGTCGGCATTGCAACGGGCTGCACCGATCAGACTGTCGAATCGTCAAGGGAGGAGCCGCCCTCGACCTCGTTGCGTATGGAACTGGCCCAACTTGCTTCCATGCGCCTCGTTGTGACTATGCTGCTGCCTGCGCTAGTGAATGCGGGTACATTCGCGATCCTGACTTTCATTGCGCCGATCGTTACGGAAACCGCCGCCTCGAGCCAGTGGTGGGTATCGGCGGCGCTTGTGCTTTTCGGCGTCGGTTCCTTCGATGTGGTCACTATCGCTGGTCGGCTTTCGGACGCCCGACCGAGAGCCGTCATCGCAACAGGTGCACCTATAATGGCGGGGTCGTACGCGACCGCGGCACTCAATGTCGGCGCAGCGGCCGGTCCCGTCCTCGCCGCTGCCGCGCTCCGTGTGATGCCCGGCGCGCTTGGGCCCGTATGGGTGGCCGTAATCGTCACCGCAGCGGCAGTGCTGCTCGTTCTGACCCTTCTTCGGCTAATCTCCCTCGCGAATACCGAGGTGCTCAGGCGGCACACACAAACTTGCCCATGACTATCGAAGTCAGGCGAAGGCTCGTCGAGCATTTTCGGACTGGCCTCCCGCGATCATCACCGACGACATCGCGAATGCCATTAAACGCACTGCGAAGGTGCTATAGATGCACCTGATCGAGGATCACATCCGCCATCAGTATGCCTCTGATGTCTGGTTGAGCGACGCCGTCGAATATCTGCACTGGGACGACATGCCATACACGGGCCCCGAGCTGATCGCGGACTTCATCGCCATGCCCTTGTAAGGCGAGAGGGCGCAGGGCTTAGCGACTTCAGTGGGTTCAAGTGGAGTGATATCGCGGACGGCACTAGCTGCGCCGACGACCTGTCGAGCCTAGAGACGCTGTATTTCGAGGGGATCACTGGCATACTTGCATCATGAAGCTGGCGGCTGCGCGGCCGGGGACGGCCCTTAAGATCAAGGCTCGGGAACTCGACTTCTCGTTTTATCCGATGACCAGGACGAACAGACGCTGGGGCATTCATTCGGTGCTCTACGCTGCGGATCCATGGGCTATTGTGACCGGTAGCGTGGTTGAGTCGGTGAAGCTGCAAAGTGAGCGTGACGCCGCGGTTTCCTTTGTTCGCCAGGCGCGCGAGTACTTCACCGCTGCCGAGAGAGCGGCTAGTATTGAGACACGTCTGAGGCTACCCTCGAATAGTGGACACCCAAGTTAGCGGGATTCGCAGTCCTGCTGGAAGGATGTTCAATATGTCAGATCAGAAGCGCCAGCGGCGCTCTTACACCCCGGAGTATCGGATCGAGGCGGCGAATCTCGTCATCGACACCGGCAGGTCCATCGCCGCGGTGGCCAAGGAAATCGGAGTCGGTGAACAGACCCTGGGCACCTGGGTCAAAGCCGAGAAGCACCGACGCCGCGGCGACGGTGAGCCCACGGGCCCGTTGAACGAGGGCGAACGGGCTGAACTGGCACGGTTGAGGCGGGAGAACTTCGATCTGAAACAGGACAACGAGTTTTTGGGAAAAGCAGCCGCCTTCTTCGCGTCGAAGCCTCGAAACAAGAGAAATTCGAACTGATGGATTCGGAGAAGGCTCACTACGCGATTCGCCGGATGGCCAGGCTCCTCGAGGTGACGAAATCTGGGTACTACGCATGGAAGAAGCGTCGGCAGACCGGACCATCGAAACGTGCCAGAGCGCAACGGAGCCTGGATGGGCACGTCGCAGAGATCCACGCGGACTCTGATGGCGTCTACGGGGCACCACGGGTGGCAGCGCAACTGGCTCGACAAGGCGTGAGCGTGGACGAGAAGACGGTCGCGGCCTCGTTGCGCAGGCAGGGCCTTGAAGGCATCAGCCCGCGCCGGTTCAAACCGGTGACGACTCTGCCGGGGGTGGCGACTCATCACATTCCGGACCTCGTGAAACGGGTCTGGGACCGAGGTGAGTTGGATGCTGTGTGGATCAGCGATATTACGTATCTGCGCACCTGGGAGGGGTTCGTGTACTTATGTGTGATCCGCGATGGGTGCTCACGTCGAGTGCTTGGTTGGGCGATGGATGCCAGGCAGGATTCTGACCTCGTGGAACGGGCGTTGAGGATGGCTCATACGTTGCGAGAGCTGGTTCCAGCTGACGTCATTTTTCATGCCGACAAAGGAGCGCAGTACACGTCGTCGCAGTTGCATCAGGCGTCTGTCGAGTTGGGTTTGACGCAGTCGGTGGGCCGGACTGGAGTGTGTTGGGATAACGCGATGTCGGAGTCGTTCTGGTCGTCGTTGAAAACGGAGTTCTTCGAGCGGCGAGTCTGGCAGACCCGGGCCGAGGCAATGCGGGAAGTCGCTCGTTGGATCGAGGTGGTCTATAACCGGCGGAGGTTGCATTCGGCGTTGGGGATGGTTCCGCCGGTGGAGTTCGAGGAGAAGTTCTGGGCCGAGCAGAGTGCTGGTCGGGTTCAGGAGGAAGCGTCGACGCAGGCTGCGTGACGTGGTTCACGTGTCCACGACTTGCGGGGAGCCCCACGTCCGCTTCTGTACTACTATTCGTTCATGAATCTGGCGAAAGCGATCACCATGAGTCGCGGTCGCACGGGTCTCGTCGGCAAAGTCTCCCACGGTATTTCTCACGTCGGGGGCACTGGGCACACGGCATCTACGGCGAAGCTCCAGGTTGGGCAATCTAGCCCAGCCGTGAAGCACGCTGTTGACGAGCTCCACAGAGCTCTCGCAGGCGGGCCAGTTGTGGCCGGAGAATATTCGGTGAGTGAGATCATCGCCCAGTCGGTCGTGGCGCACCGTATGTGGCGTGAGGCGTTTTCGAAGCCGCGCCAGGAGAGGTTTATCCCAGTCGACGGCGTCCGATTCATGGATGGCGGGGACAAGATCTGGCTGACCCTCCAAATCAGCAGAGCAACCTTGCGTGCGCGCGGTCGGGGAGTTGCTGAGACGCTCCGCCAATCCGGACTGGAAACGACCTTCCGTGCGGTGAACCACGCCGACCCCGCCATCGCGGCCGATTTCCATGTTCTGGAACAGATAGATCCCATTTCCTACACAGGGCGAGCGGCCGACGTCGTGGTCGACGCCGTTAACGAAGTGAGACCGTTCTTGTGGCAAACGATCACTGCCTCGCCGCCCTACAGGCGCTATTACCTCTATCTGTCTCCTCCGACGGAGCGGCGTATGCCCCAGTGGCTGAGCGTGTATTCTACGTTCTTCTGGTTGGGCAGCCTGACGCGGTATCAGCCCGTCGAGCTCTTCGAGGCACTGGATGGAAAGCTCGGGCCCTTCTTCCGGGAGTTCCTCGAGTCGCAGCCGAAGCAACTGCTCTACATGCTCGCCTCGGACGCCAAGCAACAGGACGTGACAAGGGCCGCAATCATCTAGTCGGACAGTCACAAGGTAGCGGGGTCGGACTATTGTAGTTCGCGTCTGACACTGTCTACATTCGCACAGGCGCATTCAGTTATTCCTAAGCACACGTCACCACTTTCGTGGTGAGAAGTACATCGGGACTGGTGCAGAGAGAGGTGACAATCGGGGTGTCACGCTGCGACTGCAGGTGATTCAATAATTGTTTCGTACTCCACCGGTGTCAAACGACCCAACCGGGCTTGCCGCCGACGTCGGTGATACCTCCGCTCAATCCACGTCACGATCGCGAGCCTCAACTGCTCTCGGCTCGCCCACCGGCGACGGTCGAGGACATTCCTCTGCAACAGAGCGAAGAAGCTCTCCATAGCCGCGTTATCGCCAGCCGCGCCGACGCGGCCCATTGATCCGACGATGCCTCGGCGGGCCAATGCGCGGGTGAACTTCTTCGACCGGAATTGGCTGCCGCGATCGCTATGGACCACGCACCCGGCCACGTCACCACCGCGACGGGCCACAGCCATCTCAAGAGCGTCTACGGCCAAGCGCGCCTTCATTCGGACCCCGATGGAGTAGCCGACGATCCGCGAGGAGTAGACATCCTTGATCGCGCACATGTACAGCTTGCCCTCATCGGTGCGATGCTCAGTGATATCGGTTAGCCACAGCTCGTTGACGGCTGTGGCTCGGAACTCGTGCCGAACCCGCCCATCGGCGTCGGTAACGACACACAAGTCGTCGTGAACAGGTGGGCCGGGCTTCTTCCCATTATTGGCCCGGGCCTTGCCGAAGACCGAGAACCAGGCGTTATCCGAGCACAGCCGCCATGCGGTGCGTACCGCCATGGGCTCGCCGGCGATCTCAGCTTCGTCGGCAAGATACCGGTACCCGAACTCGGGATCGTCTCGGTGGGCGTCGAAGAGGGCGTTGGCCCGATACGCCTCATTCACCTCGGCTTCGGGGACAGGGGCCGCCAGCCATCGGTAGTAGGGCTGGCGGGAGAGTTTGAGAACCCGGCACGACACCGCCACGGGGATCCCGTCGGCGGCGAGCTCTCTCACGAGCGGGTAGAGCCTTTTGACGACAGATTCGCCTGCGAGAGGTAGGCGGCAGCCCTGCGAAGGACCTCGTTCTCCTGTTCCAGCAGACGGGTTCGACGTCGCAGCTCGCGCAGCTCGGCGGACTCGTCAGTGGACTTGCCGGGCTTGTTGCCGGCATCGATGTCCGCTTGGCGCAACCATTTCGCAATAGTGCCTTCGTGGACGCCGAAGTCCTTCGCGATCTGGGCGATCGTGGTCTTCTCGTCGCGGTTCAAGGCGACTCGGACGACGTCATCGCGGAATTCTTTCGGATAGGGCTGTGGCATGGTGTCAATCCTTCCAGGCTTGCCTGAGAACAAGCCAGATCAGATGTCCCCAAACCCTGCATCAGTCCCCTTCGACCATCTACCGCTTGTCCGATCGACCTCGGTGGGAAGGTTATGAATCGGCAGGCGGCAGATTGGAGCTAAAAGGTGTATCTACACGCCGTGCTCATGATGTGCGTGGGCATTTCAGGACTCGCAACGGAGTGTCGCGTCCTGTGAAGCCTCACCGGCGAGGCTCATAAGAACTCCCTTCAGACCGACGAGGTGCAGAGGCACAAATGGCAGGCGGGACCGGGAACTTCCGGTCCCGCCTGCCTAGTTCGCTTTATTGCTCAGTTGAGAGATCGGCCAACCGTTGTTGAGGCCGACCGGTCGATGCTGCGGCGAGTGCGACGAGAATTTCGTCTGGGTGTGGTGCGTCCGGGACGGAGACTTCGACGGTCTGATGATGTGATCTGATGGTGGCGTCGGTGATGTGTTTCAGAGGGATGTCGAAGTGACTTCCGGGGGTGCCTCTGCGTTCCACGGCGGGTAGGAGCGTAGACGCATTTGCCGCGTCTCGGAAATGATTTCCGAACTTTAGTGTGTGGATCAATGCGGATCCATGTTCGATTTCGCCGTTCGTCCCGACGATCGCAGCTTTTCCGTATGCTTCTGCTGGGGCCCCTAGTTGTTTGATGACTTCAGGTGCTAGGAGTTGGCCGAGGTCTGACGCTGTGGCATCGATACCGGGACCGAGGTCTTTGACGAAGCCTTGGCCTGCCCATGGGTTAGGAATGACTGCAGCGACGATGCAAACTCGTGCGGTGGGAAATACATCCCGTCCTCCTTCAACCAAGGTCTCATCGATGGCGGTGTAGATCTTGCGGACTTTCATGTGTTTCTCCTGTGCTATTGGTATTCGGGACTGTTCAATGGTCGGTTTAGCTGATTGGGTGATTACGACCTCTGACGCGGAAGCCAATGGAACAAGCTGCGCCCAGTACAGCGAGCCCGAGGACATAGATGACAACGAGGGATACGTCTGAGGTGAGACTGATGAACCAGGCGGCGATGAAGGAGACAGTTCCACCGATGAGGGTAGTTGGTATGGCTTGGGAGAGTGAGACTCCCGTATAGCGGACAGCGACTGGGAATCGAGCTGAGAATAGTGCTGCCTGGGGAGCCTGAAGCAGAGCGTGAACTCCGGCCATTCCGATTGTCATTGCTACGAACATGATCCACGGGTTCTTAGTGTCAATCATGCTGAAATAGAACGGGATGAAGAATCCTGCCACGATGGCACCGATCAAGGCCGTGCGCCACACCCCTATCCTGTCGGAAAGGAGGCCGACGAGTGGAATTGTTCCACAGTAGATTACGCCAGCTGCTCCCTGAGCGATTAGGACTGTGCTTTCGGCAATCGAGAGGCCAGAGGTGGCGTAGTTGACTGTGAACGTGGCGATGATGAAGAAGATCGCGTTCCCGGGAGCGGCTACGCCGAACGCGAGAAACAGGTCGACCCAATGGCGTCGGAATACTAGGCCAATTGGTGCGGCAGGAGTCGCGTCCTGTTTCGCTTTGGCTGCCTTGAACTCGGGTGTTTCGGATACCGAAAGGCGAATGAACAATGCTATTACGAGCAGTAATGCACTGACGAGGAACGGGATACGCCATCCCCATGCGGCAAATTGGTCTCCAGAGATCCACACGGACAGACTGGTGATAATGGACGCAAGAACGAGTCCTCCTGGTACGCCGATCATAACGATGCTGCCCATGAGTCCCTTGCGTTCAGGACGAGCATTTTCGACCAGCATTAAGGCTGCTCCACCCCATTCTCCGCCGAGCGCAAGTCCTTGAACGAGCCGGAAAGTGACGAGAAGTATCGGTGCTAGGGGACCGATGGCTTCAAATGTAGGGAGTAGGCCAATAGCTACGGTGGCGACTCCCATCACAGTTAGAGAAAAGATGAGCGTAGATTTGCGACCGAGCTTGTCACCATAGTGGCCGAGGATGATGCTTCCTACTGGGCGAGCAACGAATCCGACTCCGAAGGTGGCGAATGCCGCGAGTGTTCCGGCAAGCTCGCTGCCATTTGGGAAGAACAGATCTCCGAGAACTAGAGCGGCCATCGTTCCATAGACGAAGAACTCGTAGTACTCGAGGACTGTGCCGACAAGGCTGGAAAGAACGACCTTCCGAATTTGAGGGTTCTTTTCTTTTGCGGTTGGTCTGACTGCTGACTCCATTGTCATTTCACTCTCCGTTACGAAGCGTCGCGTCCGGCGGAAAGTTCCGCCCCGAGGAAGGTTTTATCGTCGAGGGCCATGGTGAGGCCAAGAATTGCTGCCGAGTAGCTGTATTGCCGCAGTCCAAGTGCTGCGCCAGTCACGCTTGAGCGAAAGACCGATTCCCAGGGGCCGATAGGCAGTCCTCGGTCAGTCGTTGGCGGTGCATCGACGTTGGCGAAGTGCACTTCCACTACCGGCTTGCCGGTTTCCGAAAGAGCGTGCTTGGTGGGGATGCCAATTTCTGTCAGGCCAGCAGGATTGATAATGAAGGCGTCCACTGCGGATGCGTGCGCGTGAACGAATTCAAGGATTGCTCCCTCGTAGTTGGAGACGAACGAGATGATCTCAATGTCAAGTCCCGGGTTTTCTGGAGGCTGAACGTTCGTTCAGTTATTAGGCCGCCGAAGTCTGCAGGCTCGTGTAGTGGGCTGCTTCGATCTCGGCGGGAGTCTGATAGTCAAGCATCGAATGCAACCGTTCGGTGTTGAACCAATGCACCCACTCAGCCGTCGCGGCCTCGAGATCGTTGCGACCGGACCAGGGGCCGTCGGTGAAGACGAGTTCGTATTTGTATAACGAGTTCAGCGCTTCGGCCATGGCATTGTCGTAACTATCGCCGATCGATCCCACCGACGCCACTGCCTCGGCCTCAGCCAGTGCCTGGGTGTAGCGCAGAGCCCGATACTGCACCCCTCTGTCCGAGTGGTGGGTCAGCCCTACAACGTCGTGACCTGCACGTTTACGGCCCCATATGCCCATATTCAAAGCATCGAGAGCCAGATCGGTATACATTCGCGTCGAGGTCTGCCAGCCGATGATCATTCGAGAGAATACGTCGAGGACGAACGCGACGTAAACGAAGCCGGCCTCAGTGGGAACGTAGGTCAGATCCGCGACCCAGAGACGGTTCGGCTCCGCAGCGGTGAAGTTACGTTTGACGAGGTCAGCCGGTCGTTTCGTCTCGGGACCGGGCTTCGTCGTCCGCGGGAACTTCCCTCTCACAACACCCCGGATGCCCAACTCATTGCACAATCTCTCGACCGTGCACCGGGCCACGGGGCCGTAGGTCCTTGTGAGTTCGGCGTGGATCTTGCGGATGCCGTAGACCTTGTTGCGGCGGTGAGTGTGGATAGCCATGATCCTTTCTTTGAGCACCGCATCTCGCTGGGCTCGAGCGCTGACCGGACGGGTCTTGAAGGCATAGTACGTTGATGGGGCGATGCTCAGGCCCAGGTCCTGGCGCAGGACCTGACAGATCGGTTCGATTCCCCACCTGTGCTTGTTCTCGTCGATGAAGGCGACGATTACTTCTGTAGGCGGTCGAACTCCGCCTTGCCGAAAAACGCGGTCGCTGATCGGAGGATGTCGTTGGACTTCCGCAGCTCCCGGTTCTCCTTCTCCAGCCGCCGGATCCGTGCCTGGACGTCCTCGGTCTCGACGGGCAGGTTGGCTGCTTCGGCTTTCTTGACCCAGTTGCGCAGGGCTTCCTTGTTCACATCGGTCTGCTCGGCAATGCGGGCGATGGCACCGTTTCGAGTCTCTGGGTCGGCGCGGGCCTCGAGAGCCAGTCGAGTGGCTCTCTCACGTACTTCTGGTGGATATTTCGAGGTAGGCATGATGAGTTGAGGGTAGTCCTTTCTTGGGTAACCGCACACCCTCCATCAAACCAAGGACGAATCAAAGTCAACGATTGGGGCTCCCCGCAAGTCGTGGACACGTGAACCACGTCACGCAGCCTGCGTCGACGCTTCCTCCTGAACCCGACCAGCACTCTGCTCGGCCCAGAACTTCTCCTCGAACTCCACCGGCGGAACCATCCCCAACGCCGAATGCAACCTCCGCCGGTTATAGACCACCTCGATCCAACGAGCGACTTCCCGCATTGCCTCGGCCCGGGTCTGCCAGACTCGCCGCTCGAAGAACTCCGTTTTCAACGACGACCAGAACGACTCCGACATCGCGTTATCCCAACACACTCCAGTCCGGCCCACCGACTGCGTCAAACCCAACTCGACAGACGCCTGATGCAACTGCGACGACGTGTACTGCGCTCCTTTGTCGGCATGAAAAATGACGTCAGCTGGAACCAGCTCTCGCAACGTATGAGCCATCCTCAACGCCCGTTCCACGAGGTCAGAATCCTGCCTGGCATCCATCGCCCAACCAAGCACTCGACGTGAGCACCCATCGCGGATCACACATAAGTACACGAACCCCTCCCAGGTGCGCAGATACGTAATATCGCTGATCCACACAGCATCCAACTCACCTCGGTCCCAGACCCGTTTCACGAGGTCCGGAATGTGATGAGTCGCCACCCCCGGCAGAGTCGTCACCGGTTTGAACCGGCGCGGGCTGATGCCTTCAAGGCCCTGCCTGCGCAACGAGGCCGCGACCGTCTTCTCGTCCACGCTCACGCCTTGTCGAGCCAGTTGCGCTGCCACCCGTGGTGCCCCGTAGACGCCATCAGAGTCCGCGTGGATCTCTGCGACGTGCCCATCCAGGCTCCGTTGCGCTCTGGCACGTTTCGATGGTCCGGTCTGCCGACGCTTCTTCCATGCGTAGTACCCAGATTTCGTCACCTCGAGGAGCCTGGCCATCCGGCGAATCGCGTAGTGAGCCTTCTCCGAATCCATCAGTTCGAATTTCTCTTGTTTCGAGGCTTCGACGCGAAGAAGGCGGCTGCTTTTCCCAAAAACTCGTTGTCCTGTTTCAGATCGAAGTTCTCCCGCCTCAACCGTGCCAGTTCAGCCCGTTCGCCCTCGTTCAACGGGCCCGTGGGCTCACCGTCGCCGCGGCGTCGGTGCTTCTCGGCTTTGACCCAGGTGCCCAGGGTCTGTTCACCGACTCCGATTTCCTTGGCCACCGCGGCGATGGACCTGCCGGTGTCGATGACGAGATTCGCCGCCTCGATCCGATACTCCGGGGTGTAAGAGCGCCGCTGGCGCTTCTGATCTGACATATTGAACATCCTTCCAGCAGGACTGCGAATCCCGCTAACTTGGGTGTCCACTATTCGAGGGTAGCCTCACGATTGGTGCCTTCCGGAGCTTGTAGTGAGTCCCGGCTGCGGCATATTAGCCTTGATCCACCGATCGGTATGGGAGCCGTGGTGTGAATCCGGTTCCCGCAAAATGTCGACAAATGGGCAGGGAACATCGTCCCGGTCTCTCACCAGTCTGATTCCACTTTTCAGTTCCCGTAGGCCTCCTCCCCGGGCCCCGGTCTTCACGCCCGCTCGGGCTGATCGGTCATGTCAACGCACGTTGGGGAGGGCTCAACGCGGCCTGCCACAAACGAGCGAATTCCTCGGCCCATGGCCAGTCTCTGGGCAGATTCAGGATCAATCTCCTCGCTCGGTGGGCAATCCGGGCCGGGACGAGGATGATACGCGTCCTCAGTGTTTGTGCACGCGCCTTGCTCATTCGGCCACCCATGAGCCCAGCAGCTGCCCGCAGTAGGTTATGAGTCATCGCCGCGATCGTCACCCACGCTGCGTTGGCATCGAAGGCCCCTGAGGGCATATGCGCCAGTGCACCGTTTTTCAATTCCGCATTGATCTGCTCGATGATTGCGTGCTTCCGGTGGATCTGGTCCGCCAGAACAGTGTCGAAGCGCTCCTGATCGAGGGTGGTGAAGAAGGCGTGGTATCGGTACAAGTCGAATAACGGGTCCTGCCCGGCAGACCGCTTCTTCTCGTTGAGCTCGGGGACTCGTCGCACGATCAACCGGCCTGGCACCTGCAGAGCCTTCTTCTTCGACGTGAACGCGGTAAAGGCGACTTCAGCGACTTCAGCCTTGCTGATCCACGTTTTGGTCTCTTCGTCGAAGATCGCTTCCGGGTACTGGATGCCGGTCCACGCATCATCGTCGATGGTGGAGATCGCTGTTTTGACCTTCTTGTCCATACGCACCGTCACCGACACCTCGGCCCCAGCACCGCGGGCGGCTTTGGTCATTGTCGACGAGTAGTAGGCGGAATCAGCACGCACCAGCACCGGGGCCTGACCGGAATTGATGCGTCGAGTGGTGGCCAGGGCGTCAGAGACGAACTTGTCGGCACCCCGAGCTGATGAGGTAGAGCCCTTCCGGAGACGCTGACCGACGATGACCTGACTGGAGGTGCTTGTCGATGCAGTCGCCAAGAGCGCGTTGAGTCCCCGACTGCCTTGATACCCGAATCCGGCTCCTTGTTTCCTTGCGGAATGGACGTCGATGACGGTGTCGTCGACGTCAACGAAGACCATTGACGACTGCGGTGTTGTCGGACTGGTGGCCAGCAGGCGTATGTGCTGGTCGAAGCCGGTCAGAAGACGGGCGCTGATGGCATCGAGCTGTCTGACGTGGCCGAAGGAGAACGAGCGCAGAAACGATCCCAAAGTCGATGGGGCGTAGACACGGTCGAAGAGTCTGTTCATGCCGCCGTGGCGCAGGATGTTCATATCATCGATCGAATCGGCGCCGGCGGCCATGCCCGCGATCAGGGTGGACAGTTTCGCGCCCGGGTTCGCGCCCTTATCGGCTCCGGTCGTCGTCACGGTCAAACGCTGCTCGGCGAGGTCGAGCAGGCCTGCCTGGTGGGCCAGACGCATGATCGGGACCAGGCCGGTAGGACTGACGAGGTTCGTGTCGTTGAAGGAGTAGGACGCTGCCGTGGGTGTGTGATTGAATAGCACCTGAGAGGTGCCCCTTTCTTGAACGGGAATGTTGACGTTAGACATCATCATTTTCCCAGTTCAGGAGGGGCATTTCCATTTCACACGCGGCTTTGAACAGCTACCCGCATCGGTGGATCAAGGATTAGTGATTCATAGGGTCACCTTGTGGTTGCAGTTGGGAATAAGGTGAGTTCCGGTCCGGGCTCCCCGAGGATACTGCGGGCAATCGCGTCTCCCAGCAACGGCCCCAAGGTGAGGCCACCTGCTCCGTAGCCAGTTACTGTCCATAAGCCAGGCTTACCCGGTACTTCGCCGACGATCGGAAGATTGTCGTCGCTCATGGGCCGTATCCCAACTCGAGTCTCAATGACAGTTGCATCAGCCAGGCCGGGGGCTACGTTGAGCGCGTCCTGGAGGACTTTCAGTTGTCCACCAACAGTGACGCGGGGATCATAACCGCTGCCGGTTTCGCGTGTTGCGCCGACTGCTATTCGACCGTCGTCAAATGGGGTCATGTAGTTGGGCGTGAAAGGATGAACGGTCGGCCAGTGTGAGGTGTTAACCCCCCGAAGCCTCAAGTGCGTGATTTGACCGCGCTGCGGAGTAACCGCGCAGCGCACTCCAAGTGGCATCAACAGGTCTGGAGTCTTGGCTCCTGCTGCAACGACTACGGCGTCGACGTCCATTGTTCCCCGTGTCGTTCTCACTCTCCACCCGTTGCCTGCGAGTGGTTCGATAGAGCGCACGGAATCCTCGTGATGATCTGACCCGAGAATCACGGCGGCGGTCAGCGTCGCATTCCTAAGTACGCGCCCATCGACGCGTCCGCCCCCAGACACGTGCAACCCTGTCAGCCCAGACGAAAGTGGTGGAAATAGCTCCCTGACCTGAGTGCTGTCGACTCTCTCCAGCTTTCCAGCGACGGGCCCGGATTCGGCGATCCGGCGGGCGACCCGGTCTTCCACAGCATCGAGTTCTGCAGCCTCGCTGGATACCATCAGTGCACCGGATCGTCGGTATCCGACCTCCGGGATTCCGAGATCATGGAGGCCGGCCAGGAACTCCGGGTAATAGTTTCCTCCAGCAGAATATGCCTCATAGAAATCCCCGGCCGAAGACGATACCCAGGGAGCTATGATCCCAGCGCTGGCTGCAGTCGCTTGACCGGTAGCTGCGTCGTCGACAAGCGTGACCTTCGAACCGCGGCGGGCAAGTCCGTAAGCCGTGGTTACTCCGGCGATCCCTCCGCCAATGACGGCGACCTTCGTTGTATTCATAACTACTAACTCTCCTTTAGGCCAGTTTGATGGGAATATTGACCTGCGCTGTCTTCACTCTGTGCGACAGAATTGTGCTTGGTGACTACTTGATCCCAATCATGCGACGACGTGACCATTTGCCGACGATGATCATCACAAGCCCAACCGCGATGACTGCGAAACCGACGCCGAGGAAGTAGCTCGCCTCAGTGTCGGGCCCGTAAAGCTGGACAAGTTGAGCATTGATGCCCGAGGCAGCGGCCGGGGCAAGGAACCATAAGGACATCATCTGAGCCTGAAACGCTTGAGGGGCGAGCTTGGTCGTAGCAGACAGTCCAACGGGGGAGAGGCACATTGATCCGCAGATGACGAGGAAATAGCTGGCTATGAGCCAGAAGGGGCTAGCCAGGGTGTCAGTGCCATGGAGGATAGCCGGGCCGGCCATTATCACAAAAGACAGTCCGCCAAGAACCAGTCCGAAGACAAACTTCGTCGGGGTTGAAGGCTGTCGGGAACCGAGTTTAAACCAAAGATACGCAAAGGTTGGTGCCAAGATAATAGTCGCGATGGGATTAAGAGAGGCAAACCAAGACGAGGGAACTTGGAACCCGAAGACTACTGTGTTTGTGCGTTGATCTGCGAAGGCTGCGAGCACTGAGCCAGACTGCTCGTTGACGACCCAGTAGCTGACCGCCCCAATGAACAATGGCACATAAGCGAGGAGACGGCTGCGTTCGACTCGGGAGGTATTGCGACTACGTAGCATCACGATCAAGTAGATGATCGGCAGAACTACCGAGCCAATGGTGACTATATTGACAAGGGTTGTCACGGTGAGCAATCCAGCGATGCCGAGAACTATCGTGAGTAGGCCGAGGCCGATAACGATTCCTGCTGCTCTTATGGCAACTCTTGTTCGATCACTGCGGTGTAATGGGTTACCCGGGCGAAGACCTTCTTCAGCGAGATGTCTGTTGGACAGTAGGTAGACCACAAGACCAATTGCCATTCCGACGGCAGCCAGAGAGAACCCGAGGTGATAATTCGCCTTCTGCCCAACAGTGCCAACGAAGTACGGAGCGATAAACGCTCCGAGATTGATGCCCATGTAGAACAGTGAGAAACCGGAATCTCGCCGAAGATCGCCCTTTGAGTAGAGCTGTCCAACGCTACTGGAAACGTTGGGTTTGAGCAGTCCTGTGCCGAGGACGATCAATGCCATGGATACAAGGAGCGCCGACATACCGCCCGGGAGCGCCAACGCGATGTGGCCGCACATGATGAGCACACCACCAACAAAGATTGAGCGCCGCATGCCGAGCAAGCGGTCGGCGATCCATCCACCGAGGACACCTGACATGTAAACCAAGGCCGAATAAATAGATACGATCGCCGTGGCAGAGGACCTATCCATACCGAGCCCACCGTCAGTGACTGACGTATACAGATAGTAGAGCAGAATGGCGGACATTCCGTAGTAGGAAAAGCGTTCCCACAACTCGACGAAGAAGAGAGTTGAAAGTCCGCGGGGATGACCAAAGAAGGTACGCTGTGTCTTCGTTGACGCCGTGCTGGTTTCGGACATAAGTGAACTCCTAACTGACTAGTAGGAAAAGAAGTATGTGAGCCACGTTTGTGCATCGCGCCGATTGCACCGGACGGCTGTCAGGCCGTCGAATACGTGAGGGTGGCATCGAATAGTGGCGCTGGTCCCTGTGGAGCAAGGACGAGCAACCTCAATTCCAGACACCCGGCGGAGTTATCAACGGATGGTCGACAACCCATAGTGCTTCAACCGGACGATTCGTTGCGTTGTGGATTGCATGAGGTGTGCTGGATTGAAAATGGAGAGAGTCACCTTCACCGACAACCACAGTCTCAGTCAGTTCCTGACCTCTATCTGAGGCGAAATGAAAACTGAGTTCTCCTTCAAGTACGTAGCAAAATTCCTCGCCGCCATGTGACGAGGGAGCGGAAGCCTGTTTGGTCGGGAAGACCGTTGTCTTCAATGCTTCAAGGGACTGTCCTGGCAGATTGCCCGACAAGATTTGATGCGTCCTGTCTCCGAGTGAGATCTTCGGGCTGTCGTCACTGGCGGCGCGAGTGACTGCAAAAGTGGGTTTCGATTTCTTCGGCGTCTCACCGATGAGATCCGCTGCTGTAACACCAAGTGAGTCCGCAATCGAGAAGAGGGTAGTTAACGATGGTGAATTCAACCCGCGTTCTACTAGTGAAAGAAATCCTGTTGAGAGGCCTGAATCAGCGGCAACGTCGCGAAGTGATAAGCCCTGGCTGTTTCTCAATTGCCGGATTGTTCTGCCTACCCTCTGAGCATGTTCGCCAGGCGCATCTTCAGCTTCCGCCGTCACGGTTATCCCTCCATTGGGTGTGATTGTGATAGCAAATAATTTAGCATGACTAAATAGTGTTCGTAAATACTGAACTGTCGCCCGGTGAACTGGCGAGTGGCAGGCGTACCGATCCTGGGACTCTCAGGCCTCGATAATGACCCTCGAACGGTTGTTCGTCATTGCGGGGAGCTCATGATTTGTATTGTGCCAAGAGATATTGTTCATCGGAGCCGCAGTTCGGGAAGCCCATGGAATGCACCGCTGGAAATATTCTCTGAGAGACACTGGGGACAGGCCCGAATGTATTCCAAGACGACGTTCGGAAGGCGTATCGCAAGCTTCTGATGGCGGTTCATCCCGATCCGGGAAAGACCGTGGCTATGGGCATGCTCCAACCCATCCAACAAGCCAACGAGATGTAACGATTGCCGGGAGAGGACGGACTGCGACGCGGGCCGTCCCGTACCAGGGGCGAGTAGTACGGCTCTGCCTTGACAAGATCCCCGTTGCATCGGCTTAGCTGGTCCAGTGCGCCCATCCCATAGTGGGCGATGCTTCGATTAACATGGCTCTTCATAAATAGGGCTGTAGAAGAGGTCCCAGTCCTCCAGCGTGGAGCAGAGAACGGATCAGGTAGTTGCCCCGGTTGCGGAACCCCAGTGCGATACCGCGCAGATGTTCGAGTCTGCCGTTGATCGCTTCGGTTGGCCCGTTCGAGGTTCCAGGATGATCGAAGTAGGCCAGGATATCGGCCCGACGACGTTGGAAGGTTGTCCTCAGACTCCGGAGTTCTTTGAGCTCATCAGGAATCGTTCCTGTCAGGGTGTCGATGAGTCGGTTCATGAGCTTCTTACCTTTGCTCGGTGGGGCAGCATAGGCGGCGATCGTGTCTTGATAGAACTGCCAGCACACCAACAGGGCAGCATGATTGTCGGCGGCGAAGACCGAGTTGAGGCGGTGCTTCTGCTTGCCGGTAAGCAAACCGACGCGGGTGCGAACCGTTTTGCGGATCCCGTACAGGTCATCACCCGACCGTCCTCTGCGACCGTGCAGCTCTGTTTGTAGCCGCCTCCTCGTCTCATCGAGCTTCGTGCCGACGAGGGCGACAACGTGGAAGGGGTCCATGACCGTGGTGGCATCAGGCACCACGTCAGTGGCAGCTTTCTTATAGCCGGCGAAGGCATCCATAGCGACATGCTCGATGCCGTCACGGAACGCATCGGGCTGGTTGTTCAACCAGTCGGCGAAGACGTCGGCGGAGCGGCCGGGGACGATGTCGAGCAGGCGTGCCGGTCGGTGGGTGAGGTCGACGATGACAGTCACCCACCTGTCGATGCCGCGGTGGGACCAGCAGTGCTCATCGACACCGATTGTGGATACACCCTCGAACCGGGTGGCATCAGCGATGAGCAGAGATCGGCCGAGGTCGAGTACAGCCGTGCACACAGTGTTCCAGGAGGTAGCGAGGTTCTTAGCGATGACGTGGATGCTCATCTTGTCGATGACCACGGACTTCAATGCCCACAAGCGTGCTGTCGTCGAGAGTTTCGATCTGCCGGCGCAGGCTCGCTGAAGTGTTTGGGACCAGCGCTGGTGGCAGGAAGGGCAGGTGTAGGTGCGGATGCGAATAGCCAAGGTCACCGCGGTCAGGCCGATCGGGGGATGAACGAGTTTGCGGATCCTGGTGGCCCGGACGAGTCCGCGTCGACGGCAGACAGGGCAGGACCTGTCGTTGTCGGTGATCAGGCACAGCACGGTCAGACCTGAGTTCCACAACTTTAGTGCCCCGCAAAACGGTCCGGCAGTAGCTCACCCGCGATTTTTCTCGCTTCCCCGGTGACCTCTGGGTCGAAGGTGATGTCCTGCCCACCCACGCGGCCGGTGAACTCCCGCAGCGGCCGCAACGATGTGATGATCTTCTTCAGCGACGCCCCAGTCGTGTCCTGCATGAACCTCGATATGGCCAACGCGGTGAACACGACTGTCAAGTGCGCCTCGATCGCATCTCTGGTGCGGTGGAAGATCGGCCTGGCTCGTAGGTCGGTCTTCGACATCTGTCAAGTCCCGGGTTTTCTGGAGGCTGAACGTTCGTTCAGTTATTAGGCCGCCGAAGTCTGCAGGCTCGTGTAGTGGGCTGCTTCGATCTCGGCGGGAGTCTGATAGTCAAGCATCGAATGCAACCGTTCGGTGTTGAACCAATGCACCCACTCAGCCGTCGCGGCCTCGAGATCGTTGCGACCGGACCAGGGGCCGTCGGTGAAGACGAGTTCGTATTTGTATAACGAGTTCAGCGCTTCGGCCATGGCATTGTCGTAACTATCGCCGATCGATCCCACCGACGCCACTGCCTCGGCCTCAGCCAGTGCCTGGGTGTAGCGCAGAGCCCGATACTGCACCCCTCTGTCCGAGTGGTGGGTCAGCCCTACAACGTCGTGACCTGCACGTTTACGGCCCCATATGCCCATATTCAAAGCATCGAGAGCCAGATCGGTATACATTCGCGTCGAGGTCTGCCAGCCGATGATCATTCGAGAGAATACGTCGAGGACGAACGCGACGTAAACGAAGCCGGCCTCAGTGGGAACGTAGGTCAGATCCGCGACCCAGAGACGGTTCGGCTCCGCAGCGGTGAAGTTACGTTTGACGAGGTCAGCCGGTCGTTTCGTCTCGGGACCGGGCTTCGTCGTCCGCGGGAACTTCCCTCTCACAACACCCCGGATGCCCAACTCATTGCACAATCTCTCGACCGTGCACCGGGCCACGGGGCCGTAGGTCCTTGTGAGTTCGGCGTGGATCTTGCGGATGCCGTAGACCTTGTTGCGGCGGTGAGTGTGGATAGCCATGATCCTTTCTTTGAGCACCGCATCTCGCTGGGCTCGAGCGCTGACCGGACGGGTCTTGAAGGCATAGTACGTTGATGGGGCGATGCTCAGGCCCAGGTCCTGGCGCAGGACCTGACAGATCGGTTCGATTCCCCACCTGTGCTTGTTCTCGTCGATGAAGGCGACGATTACTTCTGTAGGCGGTCGAACTCCGCCTTGCCGAAAAACGCGGTCGCTGATCGGAGGATGTCGTTGGACTTCCGCAGCTCCCGGTTCTCCTTCTCCAGCCGCCGGATCCGTGCCTGGACGTCCTCGGTCTCGACGGGCAGGTTGGCTGCTTCGGCTTTCTTGACCCAGTTGCGCAGGGCTTCCTTGTTCACATCGGTCTGCTCGGCAATGCGGGCGATGGCACCGTTTCGAGTCTCTGGGTCGGCGCGGGCCTCGAGAGCCAGTCGAGTGGCTCTCTCACGTACTTCTGGTGGATATTTCGAGGTAGGCATGATGAGTTGAGGGTAGTCCTTTCTTGGGTAACCGCACACCCTCCATCAAACCAAGGACGAATCAATCCGGAAAGACTGCTCGACATGCCACAGGTCGTGATAGCTGCCGATGACCTCGGCCGCAGGCATGGTCCCGACGGGAATGTTCGTCACGTAGCCTTTGAACCCTGTCAGCTTCATCGCCCGCTCATAAGCCTTCTCATCGAAGGCTTTCTCCTCATCAGTGACCTTGACGAACCGAGCCTTCTTCGCCGGCTTGTCACCGTCGATGATCGCCAATGCCCGGTTGCGCTGCAGGTTCAGCGTCTGCTCATCACGCATCGCCCGTTTGCGCCGGTACTGCCACACCACTCGCCACGCATGAGGATGCTCTTTCGCTGACCAGACGGGTTCGCGTCTCTTCTTCACCCGCTCAGGATCAAGCCGCTTGGTTCCTTTCGGGGTGATCGTGTCGATGATCTGCCCGTCCTCGGCGTACTCACCATTCCACCGAAAATGCGTCGCCAGATCGTGTGGAGCTTTCGTCTGCCTCGACCCGACGATGAACCGCAGCCCAGCGTCATCGAGTTCTTTGAGGTTCTTTGCCGACAGCATTCCGGCGTCGGCGGCGACGACCATGTCTGTCACCTGGTGGCGTTCTTGGAAGGCTTTGATCACGGGAATGAGCGTGTGGGTCTCTGCTTTCGATCCTTCGAAGCAGCCGATCTCTAACGGGAATCCGGTCCGATCGACGAGGAGTCCAACAACGATCTGCGGGTCCACGCGGCGTTCTTTGGAGTACCCGACCTGACGCAGAGAATCTTCCTTCTCAGCCTCGAAATACAGTGTCGTGACGTCATACAGCAGCAGACTGATGCCGGTGGTGGCGATGCTGTGGGCGAAGCATTTCTCGGCGATCTTGTCCCGGTAGTCGCGTTCGTTGGCCCGAACCAGACAGTTGAGGAACGTGTTGTGGTGCGGTGGCTCGATACCGAGCTCGGCAAGGACACGGAGACTGTCGGCTTTCGATGTCGGCTCAACCAGCCGTGCCAGCACGAGGTGAAAGAAGGCGTTGTCGTTGACCACCTCGTCGAAACCGAGTCTCTTCCACGACTCGGCGATGGCATCGATGAGGACGGAAGACCGTGATCCCACCACAGTTCGGGCCCGCGGTGGCACGGCAGCATCGGTAGGTAGGCCCAGCTCAAGTTCGAGTTGTTCGGCCGCCCCGTAGTCGGCGAGCCCTTCTTCGCCGGCAGCGAGCAGAGCCGCTAGTTCTGCTTCTGTATGAGCGGATCCGAGGTGTTCAAGGACGGTGACTTTCCCACGGTGTTTGCGCACGATCTGCACGGCTGTGGCCCCGGACCCGGTGGTGACTTTCCGCAGACGAGGCGACATAGCCCCATCGTAGACAGCCAATTAGTGTCCCACCAACAGAATTCCCGGCCTTGTGACCAGCACAAACACGAACGGAATCGCGAAATCAGCGCCTAGTTGTGGAAGTCAGGAGCACGGTCAGATGCCGACCAGTGTGGTCTTGCCCGATCGCGGTGAGTCCGAGTTCCGGCAGGGAGAGTGTGGTATCGAGGCAGGGCGGGGTAAAGTCGTACACGAGGGACCTTGGGTCGTGATGGAGTCTTGAACACCTACATCATTGCACCCAGGGTCCCGTTGTCATCGACGCCGGATTCAACTCTTCCCCACCGCCCTATCTATGAAGAGCCATTAACATTCCGACGCCGACAAATTATTGGACGCCTGCCGGCCAGCTGGAGTTCTGAAGGCTCATAGCGCCCGCAGGTAATTCAGTAGCGCCCGGCCTTCATGTAGTGCATCGCTGTGTTAAATCAGGGCCCGTTTCAACGACGATACTGGAAATGGTGACTAGGCGGCCGCGTGCACCCGTCATCGGTAGAACTTCGTTTAGTCAACGAAGGCCAGAGCCCCGTGCGCGATGATCGACGGCTCAATCATCATTGCGGGGTTGCGGTACAAGGATCGGCTCAGTACCGGATCGGCGCGGATGGGCATCCCGGAAAGGCTTAGCCAAGTAGACGGAGCGCCGGACGTGCAGCAGATCGCCCTATGGCTCGGTCAGCTCAGCGATCAAAAGGTTTTGGATCGTGTGCTGCGTCTGACCACGCCTCGCGACTACGGGTCCGACGCTGCGCTCCACATTGTTGAGGTCATCAAGGGATTGCGAGACCGGGTCCCAGAGTTCATTGCCGGTGGACCGTCAGTCATTCAGAACAGCACAGCGATCTATCCAGCAATCCGGCCGTCGGTGCCGAACAGGGCAGCTAGTCAGCGCAATGTTGGCGAACGTGACGACTCGGCCTCTGGCCGATGTCCACAAGCCGAGTCATGCCGGTTTGCCTTAAGTAACGCAATGGAAGCATGTCGACTGACGTGCTTCATCAACTGAGCGGTAGCTGATCTCGAGCATGCCTTGACTCTCTGACCAGGGGGTTTATTTTACGACAGTAGCCTTTATAGGTGAGACTGGTCATCGAAGCATGTCTCAGTACGTGCTGCGTCAGCTCGCGAACTCCTGACCGCAGACGCCGGTCCGGGCTTGAGGCCACGCTGGGCCTGGGGCCCGACCGGGCTGAGTCCGGTGCCGGTGCGAGTCGGCAGCTGGTTTGAGGCGGGTTCGACTGCGCCCGGATACGGCTGAGGCCAGTTGACGCAAGACGAAGGCCGGTGGGCGATGACCCACCGGCCTTCGCCGTTCCGTATCGGTGACGCTCCGTCAGCCACACTGCGCACCGTCTGGGCCCCAACACCCACCGGCGGCCGGGCGCAGGATCGCGCGACGGCCGTTCATGCGGGTGCGCTAGGCGTCGTATCCGCCGTCGACTCGCAGGACGGTCCCGGTGACATAGGAGGCGTCCGGGCTGGCGAGGAAGACGACGCCGGCAGCGATCTCCTCCGGCCTGCCGTATCTGCCCAAAGCCGTGGTGGGAAGGAACAGAGAGGCGGCGTCGCTGTCGGCGGGATTCATATCGGTGTCGACGAATCCCGCCTGAACGACGTTGACCGTGATGCCGCGGTGAGCGAGATCGCGGGCGGCGCCTCGGCTGTAGGCTTCAAGGGCGGCCTTGGAGGCTGCATAGTCGGCCATCCCGCGGAATCCCGCTCGCGAAGCCGCTCCCGTGCTGATGCTGACGATCCGACCGCCGTCGGGCAGGATCGGGAAGGCCGCGCGAATCCCCGCGACCGCACCGGTGTAGTTCACCGAGAACTGGCGGTCGAGGCTCTCATGATCGACGGTCGCGCTGTCGACCGGCGCCGCCGCGGAGAACCCGGCATTGTTGACGAGGATGTCGAGGCGTCCGAACTGCTCGGCCACGCGGTTGACGAGTTCTGCAGCCTGCGAGGCATCTGCCTGGTCGGCGCGGAACGCCTCTGCGCGCACCCCCTTCGACTCGAGTTCGGCGACCACGGCCTCGGCCTGTTGTTCCGACGAAGCACAGCTGATCGCGACGTCCGCACCCTCGCCGGCCAGTGCCAGTGCCGTTGCTGCACCGATTCCCCTCGATCCGCCTGTGACGAGTGCTGTTCTGCCGTTCAGCTTTCCCATGATCACTCTTCTTCCGTTGTGGTGTCTCCGCAGTGGTTGACTGCGCGGTCCACAATAGGTCGTTGTGGTCTGTGTGGTCAAGAATTGGTAGACTGCAGCAATGGCACGACCGCGAGAATTCGATGAGATCGACGCGCTGAGCGCGGTGGAGGAGCAGTTCTGGAACGCCGGCTACGCCGCAACCTCGATGGCGGATCTGATGCGAGCCAGCGGCTTGGGAAAAGGCAGCCTCTATGCCGCGTTCGGCGACAAGCGTCAGCTCTTCCTGAAGGTGCTCCACCGTTACATCGCCAATCAGCATGAGCACCTTCGCGATGCGCTCGGCAGAGCCCCGCGGGCGATCGACGGACTGCGCACGCTGTTCGACATTCCGCTCGACGAAGCATCGGACTCCGGTGCGCGCCGAGGCTGTCTGCTGGCCAACAGCACCTGCGAGCTGAGCATGTCCGATGGCGACGTGCTCGCCATGGCTCACCAGGCTTACGAGACGACCACCGAACTCATTGCCGAATGCGTCTCGCAGGCCAGGGACGAAGGCGACCTATCGGCAGAGACGGACACGACTGCCTTGGCTCGGTCCCTGCTCACCGCCCAGCAGGGGATGCTGTTCATGAGCAGGACAGGAATGAGCTCCACGGAGCTGGAGGCCACCGCCAGAGCGCTCGAAGCCCAGCTGCTGCCGAACTCTCCGGCCTGACGGCCGCGAGCCATCGGCAGCGAAGCGTTAGGATGATCCGAATGGAAGCCGTCCGTCGCCGAAGCCGTCAGAAGTGAGGCCGAATGACATTTCTCGAATCCCTCGATTCGCCGGCCGAGCTGCGCCGGCTCGACACTGAGGAATGCGAGGTCCTGGCCAAGGAGATCCGGGACCACCTGATCACGAGCGTGGCCGGCACCGGCGGGCACCTCGGACCCAACCTCGGCGTCGTCGAACTGACCATGGGCCTCCACCGGGTCTTCGACTCCCCGCGCGACACCATCATCTTCGACGTCGGCCACCAGACGTACGTGCACAAACTCATCACCGGCCGTGCCGAGCGGTTCTCCACCCTCCGCCAGCGCGACGGTCTCTCCGGCTATCCGAGCCGGGCCGAGAGCGAGCACGATGTGCTCGAGAACTCCCACGCCTCGGCCTCCCTGTCCTGGGCCGACGGCATCGCCAAAGCCCGGCAGCTGACCGGTCAGGACGACCGTCACGTCGTGGCCGTCATCGGCGACGGAGCACTGACCGGCGGCATGTCCTGGGAGGCGCTGAACACCATCGCCGCGGACACCTCGACCCCGCCGAGGCGGCTGGTCATCATCGTCAACGACAACGGCCGCTCCTACGCCCCGACTGTCGGCGGATTCGCTGCCCACCTCGACGAGCTGCGCACCACGTCCGGCTACGAGAAGCTCCTGTCCTGGGGCAAGGAGACCCTGCGTCAGTCCGGTGCGCCCGGACGCGCGGCCTACAGCGCCATCCACGGCGTCAAGCGCGGACTCAAGGACATGGTCAGCCCCGCTCAGACCGGAATGTTCGACGAGCTCGGGATCAAGTACCTCGGTCCCGTCGACGGCCATGACCTGCCCTCGGTCGAGAAGGCGCTGCAGCTGGCCAAGCAGTTCGACGGCGGGCCCATCATCGTCCATATGATCACGCAGAAGGGCCACGGCTTCGACCCGGCCGTCAACGACGACGCCGATCAGTTCCACTCCGTCGGAGTCATCGACCCCGTGACCGGTCGGGCGACCCCCTCGAAATCGACGTCCTGGACCTCGGTGTTCGGTGCCGAGATGTGCGAACTGGCCGCCGAACGGTCCGATATCGTCGCGATCACGGCAGCCATGCTCAAACCCGTGGGCCTGGCCGGGTTCGCCGAGGAGCATCCGCAGCGGGTCTTCGACGTCGGCATCGCCGAACAGCACGCGGTCGCCTCTGCGGCGGGACTGTCCTTCGGTGGTCTCCATCCGGTCGTGTGCATCTATTCGACCTTCCTCAACCGGGCCTTCGACCAGATGCTCATGGACGTGGCCCTGCACCGCCAGGGAGTCACCTTCGTCCTCGACCGGGCGGGCATCACCGGCCCGGACGGGGCCAGCCATCACGGCATCTGGGACATCGCGATGCTGCGCATCGTGCCCGGTCTCCGGCTCGCCGCACCGCGCGACGCCGCCCGACTGACCGAGGAGCTGCGCGAAGCCGTCGACGTCACCGACGGTCCCA
Source organism: Brevibacterium sp. SMBL_HHYL_HB1 (assembly GCF_018208375.1). Taxonomy (NCBI): domain Bacteria; kingdom Bacillati; phylum Actinomycetota; class Actinomycetes; order Micrococcales; family Brevibacteriaceae; genus Brevibacterium; species Brevibacterium sp. SMBL_HHYL_HB1. The sequence continues at coordinate 1,203,481 of NZ_CP062936.1, forward strand.
CGGTGCTGAGGTTCCCGCGCGGCGGCGTCGGCTCGGACATCCCGGCGCTGAGGCGGCTCGACGACGGAGTCGATGTGCTGCGCGAGGCGTCTGCCGAAAAGTCCGCTGCCGATGTGCTCATCGTCTCCGTCGGGCCCTTCGCAGTCCACGCCGACGCGGTGGCCGAGCGACTTGCCGGAGAGGGGATCTCGGCCACGATCGTCGACCCCAGATGGGTGCTGCCCGTGCCCGAAAGCATCGTCGGCCTGGCCGCCGAACACAGTCTCGTGGCCGTGCTCGAGGACGGGGTGGAGATCGGAGGGGTCGGCTCGCAGATCCGTTCGGACCTGCGCGAGGCCGACTCCCGGATCGGCGTCGTCGAACTCGGCGTGCCCGACGAGTTCCTGCCGCAGGGCACGCGGGAGGAGATCCTCGCACACGTCGGCCTCGACGTCGACACGATCGTGGCGAGAATCGTCCGTGCCCTGCCCGCCGAGGTGGCCCACCGGGCCGAGGAAGGCAGCCGCCGAGTCGTATGATCCGGGCCGGTGGCCGTTCAGGCGCGGGGGAGTCGGGCCAGGGCGTCGGTGAGCACAGGGGCGCTGAGTTCGATCTGCCAGGGGCGGGCACCGGCCTCGGCGAGGAAGTCTCCGACATCGACGTGAGACTGCGCGGCCAATGACTTGACCAGGGCCGGCTGGAGCAGCACATCGTGGGGGATCGCCAGTTTCTGCGACAGTTCGGACATCGCCGATTTCAGTGCCGCCACCCGTTCCTTGAGATCCGTGTGGGTGAAGGGACTCTGCCGCTGCCGGGGCTTCTCGTGCCGGGGCGGCAGGTCCTCCGCCCTCAGTCGCGAGGCCTTCCGGTAGGCCCGGAACAGTCGGGACGCCTCGGCGCGGGAGAGCCTGCGCCAGGTGGCCATGATGTCGTCGCTGGACTTCACCCCGGACCGGGCCAGAGCGATGAGTTCGCGATCGCGCAGAAGTCGGCTGGGGGCGATATCGGCCTCACGGGCCATGGCATCGCGAGCCTGCCAGAGCTCGCGCACCCGCGCGATGTCGCGGCGGGATCTGAGCTTGGACAGTCCGTGCGTGCGTCGCCAGGGCTCATCGAAGTGCTTGGGCACGAAGTCGAGCAGATGCGCGAATTCCTGTTCGGCGAACTCCCACCGATCGGCGTCGAGCAGCTCCTGGTGGAGGACATCGCGGATGGGCAGCAGCACCTCGACATCGAGGGCGGCGTAGTTGAGCCAGGCCTTGGGCAGGGGGCGGGTGGACCAGTCGGCGGCCGAATGCTCCTTGGCCAGTCGCACGCCCAGGGTGCGTTCGGCGACCGCGGCCAGACCGAACTTGTCCCATCCGAGCAGACGGGCGGCGAGCTCGGTGTCGAACAGGGCGGCCGGGGCCATTCCCCGATCCTGCAGGCAGGGCAGGTCCTGGGTGACGGAGTGGATGACCCATTCGTCCGAGCCGAGAGCGGGATTGAGGCCGCTGAGGTCTCCGAGGGTCTCGGAGTCGAGGAGGAAGGTGCCGGCCCCCTGCCGTCGCAGCTGGACGAGGAAGGCCCGTTGACCGTATCTGATTCCCGACGCCCTCTCGGCGTCGACGGCGATCGGTCCCTGCCCGGCGGCCAGGCTGGTGATCGAGGAGGACAGCTCCTCAGCGGTGTCGACGACGTCGGGGATGCCGTTGGCGGGTGTTTCCAGAAGCGGTGGTTCAGATGTCATCGACGGCGCCCGGGCAGGGCTGTTACTCCTTCGGGAAGTGGTGGCAGTCCGGCGACTGTGCTGAGCAGATCGATCCAGGCTTCGAAGTGATTGCCGATCAGATCCGGCTCGTCAATCACGGGTGTCCACGAAGCCCGCAGCTCCAAGTCTATCGTGGCCGGACGATCGGCCAAGGTGCCGAAGCTCTCGGACAGCACTCGCGTGGTCGTCCCGCCGGCGGCGAGGACATCGCAGTCATTGGCCTCGAGAGCGTCTTCGAGCCAGCTCCAGGCGACATGTCCCAGCAGCGTCTCATTGCCGAGTTCGTGTTCGAGCTCGGCCCGGATGTAGGAGACCACTCGGAACTGCCCCTCCCATTCCTCGGGGGCACTGGGATCGTAGAGGACGACGATGCGGCCGGTGGCCAGTTCCTCGATGGTCTCACCACTGGCGCGCAAGAAGGTCTCGTCGGCCCTGACCTCGGCGCCGAGCGCATAGGAGTAGGGGGCGAGGCGGGCCGGGGCCGGAATCTCGGAGATCGACACATTGTTCGTGCTGCGCGCTTCACGCAGCACCGAAGTCACGGCCGAGAACTCCGCCGGAATGCGATTGAGAGGTGAGGTGTTGACCACACTCGCCACGATAGATCAGTGCCACGGGCAGGGGAATCATCCACGCCGAGGGGTCCGCTGAATCGCTGGGCGGCTGCCGAGCGGCCGGAGGGTCGAGAGTGCAAGACTCGGCGTCTTGAAATCGGAACCCGGTGGGCATCGGCCGACGAAGGATGGGAGGATGGGCACATGACATCATCCCTGTTGACCGCCCTGCGTTCGGAGCCGGTCCAGCACACTCCCGTGTGGTTCATGAGGCAGGCCGGTCGGTCCCTGCCCGAGTACCGAAAGCTGCGCGAGGGCACGGCGATGCTCGATGCCTGCCGCGATCCCGAACTCGTCTCCGAGATCACGCTGCAGCCGGTCCGCCGTCACGGCGTCGATGCGGCCATCTTCTTCTCCGACATCGTCGTCCCGCTCCAAGCCGCCGGGGTCGACGTCGAGATCGTGCCCGGCACCGGCCCGGTCATCGCCGAGCCCGTGCGCAGCCGCGCCGACATCGACGCGCTGCCCGAACTCGATGCCGCCGACATCCCCGACATCACCGAATCGATTCAGCGGATCACCGCCGAGCTCGGCGAGGCGACGCCGCTGATCGGGTTCGCCGGAGCCCCGTTCACTCTGGCCAGCTACCTCATCGAGGGCGGTCCGAGCAAGAATCATGAGAAGACGAAGTCGCTCATGGCCTCCGACCCCGAGGCCTTCTCCAGACTCCTGGCCAAACTCGCCCGCATCTCCACGACCTTCATCGACGTCCAGCTCGAAGCCGGGGCCGCGGCCTTCCAGCTCTTCGACTCCTGGGCCGGATACCTCTCCCGCCGGGACTACGACGATCACGTCCTCGAACACTCCGCTTCGGTGTTCTCGGCCCTGGCCGACCACCAGGTGCCCAGCATCCACTTCGGCGTCCAGACCGGTGAACTGCTCGGCTCGATGTCACGGGCGGGCTCGACGGCCATCGGCGTCGACTTCCGCGTCGACCTCGACGACGCCGCGGACCGGGTCCGGCCCGGGCAGGCCCTGCAGGGCAACCTCGACCCCGCGCTGCTGTTCGCTCCCTGGGAGGCGCTGGCCCCGCGGGTCGAGGAGATCGTGGCCAAGGGGCTGCGGCACGAGGGCGGATTCGTGTTCAACCTCGGTCACGGGGTGCTGCCCGACACCGACCCCGAGGTGCCCGGCCGCATCGTCGACCTCGTCCACCGCGTCTCGGCCGAGATCCTCGCCGGGCGCGGTTGATCCGATGAGCGAGATCACCGTCATCGGGGCAGGGCTCTCCGGTCTCGTCGCCGCCTATCGCCTCTCCGCCGACCACCGCGTGACCGTGCTCGAGGCCGGCACCCGCCCGGGCGGATGCCTCAAGCAGACCACCCTCGGCGGGGCTGTGCCCATCGGTCTCGACACCGGCGCCGAGGCGAGCCTCAACCGTCGCCCCGAGACCAGAGGACTGGCGGCCGAACTCGGCCTCGAGGCGGTGTTCCCCTCGACCGCGCACAGCTCGCAGGTGCTCAACGGGGGAGCGCTGCACCCGATCCCGAAGCGCACGATCATGGGCGTTCCCGCCGAGGCCGCCGAGGTGGAATCGCTCATCGGGTCCGAGGCCGCACAGCGTTTGGCGGCCGAGACCATCACGCCCCCGATCGACGGAGACGACGTTTCGCTCGGGGACTTCCTGGCCGATCGCCTCGGTGCGGCCATCGTCGATTCGCTCGTCGACCCGCTGCTGGGCGGGGTCTATGCGGGACGGTGCCGGGACCTGTCGCTGGCTCAGGCCGTGCCCGCGCTCCTGCCCGCGGCCGTCGAGGGCACCTCGGTGCTCGAGCTCGTGGCCGAACTCCTCGCCGCACGTCAGGCCCGAACCGCCGCACCGGCCACCGGATCATCCGGATCCGGGACCGGATCGTCCGGATCCGGGACCGGATCGTCCGGCAGTACGTCGGCCGAGCCGGTGTTCATGAGCTTCGAAGGCGGGATCAACCGACTCATCCCGGCCCTGTGCGAGGCGATCGAAGCCGGCGGCGGGACGATCCGCCTCGGCGCCGGTGTCACCGGGATCCAGCGGCACGATCGGACCTGGACGGTGAACGGGGACGGCTTCGCCCTCGAATCCGACGGACTCGTCGTGGCCACCCCCGCTCATGTGACCGCCCGTCTCCTCGCCGAGGCGGCCCCGGAGGCGGCGTCGATCCTCGCCGACGTCCCCTACGCGTCGACCGCCCTGGTCGCCGCTCTCGTCGACCAGGGCGGGACCGAGCTGCAGGGTTCGGGTTTCCTCGTCCCCGCGAGCGAGGGCACCTTCATCAAGGCCTCGACGTTCGTGTCGAACAAGTGGCCGTGGACGAGGGCGCACATCCGACCGGGCACCGCGCTGGTGAGGATGAGCATCGGACGCTTCGGCGACGATCCCGCCGGCTGGCCGGCCGCCTCGGACGAGGAGATCATCGACCGGGCCTTCGCCGACTGGCGCGCGATCACGTCCCGGCCGAGCGCACGGATCCTCGCCGCCGACGTCCAGCGCTGGGACTCCGCGCTGCCGCAGTACACGCCCGGCCACGGCTCACGGATCGCCGCGGTCGATGCGTCCATCGCCGCAGTCGACGGACTCGAACTGGCAGGATCGGCCTTCGACGGGGTCGGGATCCCGGCCTGCATCTCCCGTGCCGAAGCGGTCGCGACGAGGCTGCGAGCGCTTGGGGACGGGCCCTGCGCGTCCGGCGCAGGCGACTGACCCCTGACGGCCGAGACGAACGCAGTGCGCCAACAGACCGACACAGAAGAAGAGAACACAGAAGGAGTTCGAATGAGCGATCACACTCAGCCCACCGAAGCCCAGATCGAGGAAGCGAACAAACAGACGCGGTACATCGCCTATTCCGTCTATGCCACGGCCGGTGAACTCGGCGATGCCGACCGCACCGAACTCGCCGATGAGCTGCTGTCGGCCCTGGAGCCGTTGAAGGAACAGGGACTCGTCGTCCGCGGCATCTACGATGTCTCCGCCCTGCGCGCCGACGCCGATGTCCTGTTCTGGTACCACGCGCCCACGGTCGAGGTCGTGCAGGCGGCCTATTCGGTCATCCGCCGCAGCCTGCTCGGCGGACTCCTCGAGCCCGTCTGGTCCGTCGTTGGCATCCACCGGCCGGCCGAGTTCAACAAGGCCCATCTGCCGGCGCTGCTGGTCGACGACGTTCCCGGCGACTACATCTGCGTCTACCCGTTCGTGCGCTCCTACGATTGGTATCTGCTCGATTCGGCCGATCGTGCCAAGATGCTGCGTGACCACGGCATGGCCGCCGCCGACTACAAGGATGTCAAGGCGAACACGATCGCCTCCTTCGCCCTCGGCGACTACGAATGGCTGCTGGCCTTCGAAGCTCCGGCCCTGCACCGCATCGTCGACCTCATGCGCGATCTGCGCGCTGTCGAGGCACGGCTGCATGTGCGTGAGGAGATTCCGTTCTACACCGGTCCGCGCCGGGAGCTCGTCGATATCATCTCCGACTGGAGGTGACCGGCCGCGCCGGGAAGTGAACTTCCCGGCGCAGGGTCGTCCGCCGGCGGTGGCAGGACATCGCCTCCTGCCGCCGTCCGGGCGGAGACACAGATCAGCCGCCGCACCGGGCAGGTGCGGCGGCTGATCCGTGTGCAGAAGGAGCTCAGTCGGTCTTCTTCACCACATAGGAATGGCCGTTGGCGTCGGTGCGCATCTCCAGGCCCATGGCGGCCAGCTGCTCGTGGCGGAGGCTCTCGTCTTCGTAATAGCCTCCCGGGCGGGTGTTGTCGACCTGGGCGGGACCGACGATCTTGCGGAAGAAGTTGTTGAGCCAGCCGACTCCGCGCTGGGAGTCAGGCTGTCGGCGCGGCTGGTGCTCGGAGCCGTGGGAGGGCGTCTGCGAGGAGGAGGTCATCAGTGGAACCTATCGAACTGGCACCGCTTGTGCGGGCGGACGGACAAGGTGACAATGTATAAACAGTGTACCCTAATCATTAGGGCACGAATGAGTTGCCGACGAAGGTCCCGATCATGTGCCATCGCGAGCACAGGCCCAGTGACGAAGAGGGACGGATGACGAAGAGGGACGAAGGGGAGACGATGCCCGAGACCGATGGTTCGACGCAGCAGCTGAGCGATCCCTTGGCGCTGGAGAGCCAGATCTGCTTCGCTCTGGCCGTGGCCTCACGCGGGGTGATCGGCGCCTACCGGTCGGTGCTCGAACCGATCCACCTGACTCATCCGCAGTATCTGGTCATGCTCACACTCTGGCAGCACGAGAAGCTCACGGTGCGGGAGATCGCACGGCTGCTGCGGCTCGAACCCGCGACCGTCTCGCCGCTGGTCAAACGCCTCGAGACGCTGGACTATGTGACGAAGACGCGCAGTGAACGCGATGAGCGGATCGTCGAGGTCACGCTCACGAACACCGGGGTGCAGCTGCGCAGGGCCGCCGAAAAGATTCCCGGGCAGATGATAGACAAGCTCGGTATGGACGTGGACGGGGTCAGGCAGCTGCACGCGGTGATGCAGCAGATCATCGCCAACGTCGACGCCGCCGAGGCCGAGGCGAGCTGAGGGGAGCGCCCAGCCGGCGCCCGGGCGGAAGCTGCGGCGGGAGCCCATCCGGGCGCTCAGCTCCCGGCCGGGCGGTGCATCGGGGTGTGTTCGATCCCGTCCTCGAAGAAGCGCGGGCCGTTGGCAGCGAACCCGAACACGGTGTAGAGACCCTCGAGATGTGACTGCGCGTTGAGCGTCAGGGGCTGATCGGAGAAGCGCTCGACGATGTCCGCCAGCAGTCTGCGGCCCCACCCCTGGCCACGGGCCTCGGGGTGGGTGACGACTCGGCTGATGCTGCGGGCTCCCGGTCGTGCGGCCGGGCCGTCGGGGACGTCGGCGGGCAGGATGCGGGCGTAGGCCCAGGGGCCGAGATCGCGACCGAACTCGGCTCCGTGGGTGTCGGCTATCGCCTGCGGCGGCCGCGGATGGAACACATGCAGTGTCTCGGGCAGGGTGTCGATGCCGTCGGGATCGAGGAACAGGCAGTCCTGCTCGACGACGAAGACCTGCGAACGCAGCTGCATGATGCCGTAGAGCTCTTCCGGCCGAAGTGCGCAGAAGGTCCGCACGATCGGTTCGGCGGGCGCCTCAGCCCTGAGCATCTGCGGTGTTGAGCTTCAGCGAGATCGAGTTGATGCAGTAGCGCTGATCGGTGGGAGTGTCGTATCCCTCACCTTCGAAGACATGGCCCATATGGGAATCGCAGTTGGCGCACCGGACCTCGATGCGCTCCATGCCCATCGTCGTGTCACGGATGTAGCGGACGCGGTCCTCGGCCAGGGGCGCGTAGAACGACGGCCATCCGCAGTGCGAGGCGAACTTCGTGTCCGAGGGGAAGAGGTCGGCGCCGCAGGCTCGGCACTGGTACATCCCGGCCGCGGTCTCGGTGTTGTACTCACCGCTGAACGGCCGTTCGGTCGCGCCCTGCCGCAGCACCGCGTACTCCTCGGGGCTGAGCACGTCCTGCCAGCAGATCTCCTCACCGTCTGCCTTCGTGCGGCCCGCCTCGGCAGGGGCGGCTGCGTTCGTGTTCTGTGTCATCGTGACCTCCGGTGTGCGTCGATGTCTGTCAGGTCTCGGGTGCGAGCCCACGCGTGGAGTCCATCATCCCACTGATCTTCGAGCCGGCGGAAGCGCTTCCGCCGGCGACGTCGGGTCGCGTGTGCGCGCCTTCAGAGGAGACAACAGCGTTTGGTTCCTGCACATTCCTTAGGCAACAATGAACGCAGGAGGTTTTCATGGTCCGCGAGACGAAATTCCCCGCCCGCTTGCTGGTGGCCGCTGTGGGCATCGGTGCCGGGCTCGGTGCATTGATCTCTGTGGCGTCCTCGGGACTGGCCGCCTACTTCGCCCGTCGGATAGTGGTCCCGGAGAATGCGCCCGAAGAACTCGACATTCTGCACATCGACGGGTTCCCGCCGAATATGCGCATCCACCTGCCTGCCGATGAGGAAACGACGGTTCCCGGAACCTACGGCCTCTACTTCAACCAGGGTGCCGGTCATGCGGTGATCGGAGACATCGTCGAATACGATCCCCGGTCGCGCACGGTCTCTCGCGAGATCCGCTCCGTGACCCGCGGCGACATCCGTCGTGCCTGGCGCGGACGCTGGACCGGAATCGTCTTCCCCGACCCTCTGGCCGCCGGAGTGAATTGCGAGGAGATCGAGATCCGCTCCGACGCCGGCGCCCTGCCCGCCTGGCTGCTTCCCAGCGACCATCCCGAACCGCATGAGACGTGGGCGATCCTCATCCACGGTCGGGCGAGCACACGGGCCGAAGGCCTGCGTGCGGCTCCCGTCCTCAACACCCTCGGCGTGCCCGCCATCGCCATGTCCTATCGCAACGACGCCGAGGTCCGCGTCGAGCCCACCTCCCGCTACGGACTCGGCGACACCGAATGGATCGACGTCGACGCCGCCATCGACTACGCCGTGTCGAAGGGTGCGAAGAACGTCGTCCTCTTCGGCTGGTCCATGGGCGGAGCGATCGCCCTGCAGGCGGCCTCGCGGGGCCGCAACCGTCGCCGCGTCACCGCCCTGGTCCTCGACGGACCCGTCGTCGACTGGGTCAACGTGCTCGACGGGCAGGCGAAGAAGAACCTGCTGCCGACTCCGATCGCCAAGCTGACGCTGGAGATGATCACCCAGCCCTGGGCGCGGCCGATCACCGGTCTGCAGACCCCGCTCGACCTCGACCGCATGGACTGGGTGACACGGGCGGCCGAGCTCGACGTGCCCGTGCTGCTCATCCACTCCGATGACGACGAGTTCGTGCCCTCCGGGCCCTCGCACGCCCTGGCCTCGGTTCGGCGGGACCTCGTGACGATGCCCGACTACAGCAGGGCACACCACACGAAGGAGTGGAACATCGACCCGGTGCGCTGGGAAGACGATGTCGCGAACTTCCTCGAGGCGAAGATCCTGCCGAAGTCCTGAACCGGCTGAGGGCTCGACAAGCGCCTGGGACGGGGTTCGCGAAGCCCCCTCAGGGTTCGAGCGTGAGCGTGTCCTCGGCCGCCGCTTGCACCGCCTGCGGCGAGTACGGCCAGGGACGGTTGACGTTCGAGGCCCAATCATTCGTCTGATCGTCGTAGTGCTCATGGTAGGCGTGGCCCGAGGCGCCGGTGAGATTGATCCAGCTCGAGGCGTCGAAATTCGACAGGTCGACGATCTGACGCATCGACGGCACCCAGTTCGTCTCATAGCCGACCGAGGCGTCCCAGCCGGTGGCGTGGACGACTCCCGATCCTCCCGAGACCTCGTAGGGGCCGCGGTTGAACAGCTTCTCGACCGGGGTGATCCCGGACTCGCCGAAGCTGGCGTTGCGGATCGTCAGCCTGTGCAGGATTCCCCACCGCCACGTCACCGGTTCCGGACCCAGCAGGTCCTCGGTCGTCGTCCAGGCCGTCTTCATGGCCGTGCGCAGCGCTTCGTCGCGGTTGTCCGCACCCTGGCCGGACCACCACTGCGAGTCCTCGTCCTCGAGCAGGTTCGACAGCACGAGGTACCAGCGCGAACCGCCGGTCGGGGCCACGGCATCGGGCACCTTCGAAGCGATGGTCTGGTCGAGCAGCGTCTTCGTGAGCACATTGAAGTAGGCCGCGGCGGCGCTGCTGGCGGCGTCGTGGCCGTTCCATTCGGAGAGCATCTTCTGCGCCCTGGCGATATCGGGGTCGTCCCCGTCATCGATCTCGATCGCCGCGGGCACGAGCTTCGAAGCGAACGGGTTGAGGTCATCTCCCTGGATCGCCGACATGTCCGCGGCGGTGAGCTCTCTGCCCTCGCCGACGGCGTCCTTGATGCGTTTGGTGATGCGCCTGGCCCGGTCCCCGTAGTCGAAGTCCTTGCTCAGGGCCACCGATTCTCCGGGGGCGGCGACGGGATTGTTCGCCGTGACGATCCAACCGCGGTCGGGGTTGTACAGGCTCGGCAGGTCATCGAAGTCGATCCAGCCCTGCCAGTCCTCATCGGACTTCCAACCGCGGCGCGGCAGGGATCCGTCGGCGTCGCCCCGGCGGGGGATCATCCCCGGTGCCTGGTAGCCGATATTGCCCGCCACGTCGGCATAGATGAGGTTCTGGGAGGGAACGTCGAACCGGGAGGCCGCATCACGGAACTCCTCCCAGTTCGACGCGCGGTTGATCGCGAACACCGCCGAGGCGGTGCTGCCCGGTCGCAGTGCGGTCCAGTCGAGAGCGAGACCGTACTGCTCATCGGCCGGTCCGGACTTCGGGTCAGCCGTGTCCGCACCGGTGGAGGCGTCGAGGACTCGACGGTAGTCCTCGCCGAGTTTGGACACCAGCGGCCCGTGGCGGGTGGACCGGATGGTGATCTCCCGGGGTTCGCCGCCGGCGACCTCGACCGTCTCCTTGCGTTCCCGGACGGGTTCGTCGCCGTCGTCGTGGACGACCTGCCCGTCGCGGATCCTTTCGACCACGAGGTCGGTGACATCGGCACCGAGGTTCGTCAGCCCCCAGGCGATCGACTGGTTGTGGCCGATGACGATGCCCGGCAGCCCGGAGAAGGAGAAGCCGGTGACATCGAACGGGCACTCGTCGGTGACCTTCTTGCAGCGCAGCCCGACCTGGTACCAGACCGAGGGCATCGTCGGCGACAGATGCGGGTCGTTGGCCAGAAGCGGTGAACCCGTCTTCGTGTGCTCACCGGAGATGACCCACGAGTTCGAGCCGATATCATCGCTGCTCATCCCCAGCAGGTCCGGCAGCGAGGCCACCTTGGTCTTGAGATCGATGAGGTCATCGGCCTGGCTCGACGCTTCGGTGACCTCCACGCCGACCCGGGCCTCCCCGCCGGCCCGAGCCTCGTCGTCGGTCTGCTGACCGGTCCGGCCGGGCTGACCGGTCCGGCCGGGCTGACCGGTCCGGCCGGGCTGTCCGGGCTGTCCGCCCGGGCCTTCTCCTGCTCCGGGATCTTCGGCGGCATCGCCGCGGCTCTTCGCGGCCTCGTGTCCGGCGATTCCGCCGAGGATCGTCGGGCGGGTGTCATAGGGGTAGTCGGGGAAGAGATCGGCGACCTGCTCCTCGTCGAGTTCCGAGGTCAGGATGGCGCGGTCGATCTCGTCCTCGAGGTTCGATCGCAGGTCCCAGGCCATGGCCTTGAGCCAGGACACGCTGTCGACGGGAGTCCACTTCTCGATCTCGGTCTCCCCCGATTGGAGACCGAGCACGGCGTACTCGAGGGACACCTCGGTGGGGGACTTGTCGTCGAGGTAGGCGTTGACCCCGTCCGCATAGGCTCGGTAATAGCCGAGGGTCGTCTCGTCCAGCTGCTCGACCTCCTGCTCGGCGACCTTCCTCCACCCCAGTGTGCGGATGAAGGTGTCGGTGCCCAGCTGGGACTCGCCGAACAGTTCGGACAGGCGCCCGGAGGTCACATGGCGTCGGAAGTCCATCTCCCAGAACCGGTCCTGAGCGTGGACGAAACCCTGAGCGAGGAAGAGATCATGGGCGGTCTCGGCCTCGATGGTGGGAACACCGGACTCGTCGCGGTGGACGGTGACTGGGGCATCGAGGTCCGGCAGCGAGATCTCACCGTCGGTGGTGGGAAATGACCTGCGGACGAGGAAGACGCCGATGAGTGCGAGGACGAGGACGAGGGCGAGGACTCCGGCGAGGACTCGCAGGAGCACGCGTGCGCTCACGGACAGGTGAGAGCCGCTCGAAGGGCGGAACACCCTGAGCAATGCGCTCGATTCCTTCTCATCCTGCGCATCGGGTGCCGCCATGAGTCTCCTTCGGCCGTCCAAAATCCTTCAGCTCACAGTATCAGTGTCGGCCCATGTCATCGGGGGTCCGGTCCTGCGGGTCGGCCTCGGTGATGCGGGAGATTCGCTCGGAGACCGCAAGCGTGGGCTCGAGGGCCGGTGCTGTCGATGACTCCGATCTGCCATCGGACTTAGACTCGCATCATGCACATCCTCCTCTTCGGTGCCTCCGGTCATGTCGGGACCGGGCTGGCCGGACGGCTGAGCCCGAACCACCGCATCACCGGCGTCGTGCGCCGACGACCCGAATCAGCGACTCCTTTCACACCGCTGGTGGTCCCCGACTGGGTGGACGATCCGGACCAGGTGCTCGCGGCGCTCACCGGCCACGACGGATCCGCCGTCGATGCCGAGCCCGTCGACGCTGTCATCGCCGCGATCGGCGGATGGTTCATCGACCGGCGGCTGCTCGACCGCGGTCTGGACAAGTTCGACGAGGACTTCGACAGCTATCTGCGCGGACACTTCACCGCCTGCACGATCTCCCAACGACTGGCCGAGTCCCGCTCCCGGGCTGCGGCGGTCACCGGCAATGTGGCCCATCTGGCTCTCAACGGCGTCGCCAGCCGTCAGGCGCTGCCCGGGTCCGGAGCGATCAGCGTGTTCGGGGCGGGACAGTCGATGCTCATCCGCGTCGCGGCCGCCGAAGCGACGACGGTCGACTTCCGGGAGATGCGGATCATGGCGCCCGTCGCCGGCGATGGGCGAAATGATCTCACCGGGGGAGTGGAGACGATCGCCCTCGCCGAGGTGGCCGAAGCGGTGGAATCGATCCTGCTCTCGCCCGAACGCTTCGACGTGTGCACCGAGATCGGCCCGCAGGCCTGAGAGGGCGGGACCGTCAGGCCCTGCGGTAGCGGAGGAAGACCTGATCGTCCTCGGCCCGCGTCTCGATCAGGCGCAGCTCGATCTCGGTGCGCAGCTGACAGAAATGGCTCGTGGCCGTGTGGATGTAGCGCGGGCTGACGCTCAGCTGCAGTTCGGCACCCGGATAGGACTCGAGCAGCCGGAACCCGAGATGAGGCCCCGACTCGCAGACGATGAGCTCCTCACCGGCAGAGGTGTCCGCGCGCGTGTCCAGCGATGCGATCACCTCGGCGACGGATTCGGGGGTGAACCGCGTGGCCCGGTAGTCGACCCCGAGCTCGGACAGCTGCGCGGCCAGTGGGGCAGGATCCGATTCGGTGAGCACATGCACGGGTGTGTGCTCGAGCGCCTTGCCGGGGGCGTTGATGACGGGCAGCTGGCGGTTGAGGGCGGTGGGACGGTCGATGACGAGGGCGGAGGCGCGGCGGCGCAGGGCCAGGAAGTGGCGGAAGTCCGTGTCCGTCGAGACCCCGGTCGACCACCCGTCCTGGGCGAAGGAGCCGTTGATCGACTGGACGAGGGAGATGATGAGGGGACGCATCCTGCTCACTTCTTCAGTTCGTCTTCCGGACCCATGGCGATGCGCGGGTGGGCATCGGGGTCGATGGTGCGCAGGAGCCACTTGAGATCGGATTCCTCCAGGGTCACACAGCCGTTGGTGCCCGAATCGTGGTCGAGGTGGAGCCAGATGCCGCCGCCCTTGTCCCACCCCAATGGTCGGGTCGTGTCCGTGGGCGGATTCCCGGGGACGCGGTTGTAGTCGATGGCGATGATGTAGTCGAACACCGAGGCATAGTCCGGTCCGTAGGCCACCGTCGCCGAGGAGGGCAGATGGTCGTCCTGGGTGTAGGGCAGCTCGGTGCCGGGATCGGGTCTGTACCCGCCGGCGTCGCTGAGTGTGAACACCCCGATGGGGGTCGTCCTGTCGCCCTCGTGCCGGTCCTTGAGCCACCCGTTGCTGCCGTTGTGGGTCGAGAAGGTCTTGAGCTTCGTCCACTCCTCGTCCTCGAACCGGTAGAAGCTCAGCGTCGACTCCTCGGACTTCGCATCGGGGGAGGTGGCGACGAGGACCTGTGAGGTCTCCTGCGGGATCTGATCGGCATACTCCTGCTTCAGTCCCGGCACCGGGACCGAATGAGCCGGTCCGGCGGTCTCGGACTCGGAGGCGGTCGGCCCTGTGTCCGAGGCGGCATCGTCGTCGGGCCCGGCTGGTGACGACCCTGCCGGGGCGGACTGTGCCGGCGCGGCCAGATCGCCGATGCTCGTCTGCTGCGCGGGGGCGGCCAGGGTCGTGGAATCGGCCTGTGCGGAGTCAGCGTCGCCGCCGTCGGCATCGGCGCCGCAGGCGGTCAGCGTCAGAGCGAGGACGACGAGCACGGGCAGGCCGAGGCGCCGATGAACTCCACTGGACATGAGCCCATCCTCTCACGAAGCTTGAGAATCGCCGGGCAATGACTGTGCGAAAATGACTCCATGAGCATTCCACCCGTGCCGAACCATCCTCCGCGCCCAGGGCGTCGGAAACCGGCCGAGGAGTCTCCGGAGTCGATTACAACCCAGTTGTTCATCGGCCAGGACGGGTCCGCGGCCGCAGACGGCTCCACCCAAGCACTGACTCCCGAGGAGCTGCAGCGGCTGCAGTCGATGGTCGACTCCGACGGCACCCAGGCCACCGAGGTGCTCAGCCTCGAGGAACTGCGCCGGCTGGCGGCCGCCGATGGATACGAGACCGGCGGTCTGCCGGCGGCACCCCGGAAAGCGAACTCCGACGACATCGCCGCTGCCGAGGCCGCTTCGGCCCCCAAGCAGTGGAATCCGCAGGGAGCCTCCCCAGCGCGGCCGGACACGGATGAACCCGGGCCCGCCCACCCGAATCCGACCCCATGGGGGCCCGAGTTCGGAGCCGCGGGAGAAACGGAGGCCCACCCCGAGCCGATGCGCTCGGCCGGCGCGCCCGCACCCGCCGGCGCTCTCCACTCCCAGGGCGGCCATTCCCTGGGCCACCCCGGAGCCGGCCCGGTCCAGCCCGAGACCGGCTCGGGCGGTCAGCCGCCGGCCTTCGGACCCGCTTATGCGGCCGCCCCGGCCGCCGGGCCCGCCTACGGAGCGTCAGGCCCCGGCGGTCCGGGTGGGCCGGCCGGGCCCGGTGGGCCGACAGGACCGGGCGGCCCGTACGGTCGGCAGCCCGAGACGAAGAAGGTCCCCGCCTGGCTGTGGGTGCTCGCGTCCATCGCGCTCGTGCTGGCCCTCGGCATCGTCGGCTACATCGTCTGGGACTCGACCCAGGGCACCGATGAGGTGATCGCTCCGCCGAGCGATCAGCCCACGACCGGTCAGACCGATCCGCAGCCATCGGCGTCTGACAGCTCCTCACCGCCCGTGGCCGAGGAGGTCTTCACCTCTCCTTCGGGCAACATCTCGTGCACGATCGACTCCGAACGCGCCCGCTGCGTGATCAACGACTACGACTACTCGCCGCCGGAGAAGCCCGACGACTGCCGCCTCGACGACTGGGGCTCCATCGTCGTGGCCAATGACGAGGGAGCTGGATTCTCCTGCCTCGAGGCCCCCGAGTCCGAGGGGCCGGCCCGTGTGCTCGGCTACGGGGATTCGATCTCCGCGGCGGGAATGACCTGCACCTCGTCGGAAGAGGGCATGGAGTGCAAGTCCGATGAGTCCGGGATCGGCTTCAACGTCCGGCGGGCCTCGGTCGACTTCCTCAAGTGAGGCGGCGCCGCCGAGCGGGGCGGCGCCGCTGACACACGGGCGCACGGACGGGCCGCGGCCGCCTCGGCGGTCTTATGATGTGGACGGATGTGGGACGGGCGGAGGCAACCGGTCTACGGTGAAAGCGTGGCACACAGGTTCCTCCTCCTTCCTTGCCGCGACGAGTCCTGATCGGACAGCACACTCGTCGCGGAGTCTTCCTATGCTGGTCAAGCGTACGAACTCGAGATAGAGGAACAATGAAACTGCAGAAGCCCACCCCGATGCCGTTCAGCAAGTACAAGTCCTTCCAGGAGCGCATCGCCCTCGACATGCGCGACCGCACCTGGCCCGATCAGATCATCCGCCAGGCCCCTCGGTGGCTGAGCACCGATCTGCGAGACGGCAACCAGGCCCTGATCGATCCGATGACCCCCGACCGCAAGCGGAAGATGTTCGATCTGCTCGTGCGTCTCGGGTTCAAGGAGATCGAGGTCGGTTTCCCCGCCGCCAGCCAGGTCGACTTCGACTTCGTCCGCGAGATCATCGAACAGGACGCGATTCCCGACGATGTGCGCATCTCCGTGCTCACCCAGGCGCGTGAGGACCTCATCGAACGCACGGTCGAATCCCTCGTCGGTGCGAAGATGCCGACCGTCCACCTCTACAACGCGACCGCGCCCGTGTTCCGCAAGATCGTCTTCGGCTTCGACGGCGACGGCTTCGACCAGACCCGCGATATCGCTCTGCAGGGAACGCAGGCGGTGATGAAGCATGCGGAGACGCTGCTGTCCGACTCGGACTTCGGCTATCAGTACTCGCCGGAGATCTTCGTCGACACCGAGCCGGAGTTCGCCCTCGACATCGTCGGATCCGTCCTCGACATGTGGCAGCCGGCAGCCGGGCGCGAGACCGTGGTCAACCTGCCCGCCACCGTCGAACGCGGCACCCCGAACACGTATGCGGACCAGATCGAATGGTTCTGCCGCAATATGCCCTACCGCGACGAGGTGGCCGTATCCCTGCACCCGCACAATGACCGGGGCACCGGAGTCGCGGCCGCGGAGTTGGGCATGATGGCCGGCGCCGACCGGATCGAAGGGTGCCTGTTCGGCAACGGAGAGCGCACCGGCAACCTCGACCTGGTCACGGTCGCGCTCAACCTCTACACGCAGGGCGTCGACCCCGAACTCGACTTCTCCGATATCGACGACGTCATCCACACCGTGACCGAATGCAACCAGATCGGCGTCCACGAACGTCACCCCTACGGCGGCGACCTCGTGTTCACCTCGTTCTCCGGTTCGCACCAGGACGCGATCAACAAGGCCTTCGCCGACCGTGAGAAGAAGGCGAACGCGCAGGGCACGCCCGTGGATCTGATGGAATGGGACATGCCCTACCTGCCCGTGGATCCGAAGGACCTCGGACGCTCCTACGAGGCGATCATCCGCGTCAACTCCCAGTCCGGCAAGGGCGGTGTGACCTACCTGCTCAAGAGCGAGTACGGCCTCGAGCTGCCGCGCCGGATGCAGGTCGAGTTCTCCCGCGCCGTCCAGCAGCACACCGAGGGCGGCGGCGAGGTCAACGCCGAGGAGATCCGCCGCATCTTCAACCACGAGTACCTGCCCAGCGATGACCCCGACAAGGCCTGGGGCCGGTTCCAGATCGTGGGGCTGCGCACGGACTCCGGGTCGGCGGAGGGCCGTCCGTCCGAACGCGTCGAGGTCGACCTCATCGTCGACGGTCAGGAACGCAGCTACGAAGGCCACGGCAATGGTCCGATCGACGCACTCGTGAAGATCCTCATCGAGAACTTCGACGTCGACGTCCGCCTCCAGGACTACACCGAGCACGCCATCGGCTCGGGCGCCGACACGACGGCGGCCGCCTATGTCGAACTCGCCGTGGCCGACCGTGTCGTCTGGGGCGCCGGACTGCACCCGAACATCACGAAGGCCTCGCTCAAGGCCGTGGTCTCGGCCGTCAACCGCGCCGCCCGCGATCGCGAGGCGCAGCGGCAGGCCTGAGGCGCCGCCGGGCTCATCAGGGGCCGAGCTCACAGCAGTTTCAGGCGCGGCGGGGATGATTCCCCGCCGCGCGTGAGCGATAATGGGCGGGTGCACAACTATCGGGATGAAGGCATCGTGCTCTCAGGGCACAAGCTCGGCGAAGCCGACCGCATCGTCTCCGTGCTCACTCGCAGCCACGGGCTCATCCGTGCGGTCGCCAAGGGGGTGCGCCGAACGAAATCGCGTTTCGGCTCCCGTCTCGAACCGTTCATGCTCATCGACCTGCAGTGCCATGTCGGTCGCAGCCTCGACATCGTCACCCAGGTCGAGCTGATCGAACCCTTCGCCCGCGGGATCGCCAGCGACTACGATGTCTACTCGGCCGCCTCGGTGATGGCCGAGACCGCCTCGCGCATCACCGAGGCCGAACCGGTCTCGCGCACCCACTTCCTCCTCCTCGTCTCCGCCATCCGCTCCCTGTGCAACCGCGAACACCCGCCGAGGCTGGCCTTGGACGCCTACCTGCTGCGGGCGATGTCCGTGGCCGGGTGGGCACCGAGCCTGCTCGACTGCGCCCAGTGCGGTCGGCCCGGACCGCACCGGGCCTTCTCGGCCGGACTCGGCGGAGCCGTGTGCACGCAGTGCCGCACCTCGGGAGCGGCCCTGCCGGACACCGACGCGCTCGAACACATGGCCGCGCTGCTGACCGGAGACTGGGAGACCGCCGAGTCCGCGGATCTGCACGACCAGATGGATGCCTCGAAGCTCGTGACCGACTGGGTCTCCTGGCACCTCGAGCGCAATATCCGATCACTGAGAGTTCTGGAGAGCACATGAACTACCCCGCCCCACCCGTCCACCCCAGCGGAGCACGGCCTCCGCGCATCGATGCGAAGTTCGTGCCCCGGCACGTCGCCATCGTCATGGACGGCAACGGTCGGTGGGCCAATCAGCGGGGTCTGCCGCGCACCGAGGGGCACAGGGCCGGCGAGGCGTCCCTGCTCGACGTCATCCACGGGGCCATCGAGGCGGGCGTGGACTATCTGTCCGCGTACGCGTTCTCGACGGAGAACTGGAAGCGCTCACCCGACGAGGTGCGCTTCCTCATGGGGTTCAACCGCGATGTCATCCGCCGTCGCCGGGACGAGCTCAATGCGCTCGGCGTGCGCATCGTGTGGTCCGGCCGCCGGGGCCGTCTGTGGCGGTCGGTCATCGATGAGCTCGAGACCGCGGCCGAGATGACCAAGGGCAACACGGGCCTGACGCTTCAGTTCTGCGTCAACTACGGAGGCCGGTCCGAGATCATCGACGCGGTCAATGAGATCACCACCGAGGTCGCCGCGGGCAGGCTCAAACCCGGCAAGGTCACGGAGAAGACGCTGCGATCGCGCCTCTACGCCCCCGGTGTGCCCGACGTCGACCTGTTCATGCGCTCGTCCGGCGAGCAGCGGACCTCGAACTTCCTGCTCTGGCAGTCCGCCTATGCCGAGATGGTCTTCCAGGACGTGCTGTGGCCCGATGTCGACCGCCGCACCCTGTGGGCGGCCATCGAAGAGTACGCCCGCCGCGACCGGCGCTTCGGCGGTGCCGTCGACACGCCCTCGGCCTGAACCGCCGACGCCCCCCCCGCAGCAAGACGCTGCGGGGGGGGGGGCGTGTCCGTCCTGAATCGTTCGGTCGGAACAGCGGCTGAACCGACCGAACCGATCAGTAGCGGTCGCGGGAGCGGTTGCCGCCGAACTTCTTCCCACCTCGGCGATCGGACCGGAAGTTGCGGCCGTCGCCGGGCTGCTTGTCGAAGTTGCGCTTCTTGAACGGACGTCCCGGACGGCCCGAGTCCGGGCGGATGTCGATGGGCCGTCCCTGGATCTCGGTGTGGGCGAGCTTCTTGAGCACCGCCGGGTCGAGGTCCTTGGGCAGGTCGACGAGGGTGTGGTTCGAGCGGATGTCGATATGGCCGATCTGCTTGGAGGTGATTCCGCCCTCGTTCGCGATCGCACCGACGACGGCGCCGGGCTGCAGACGCTCATTGCGCCCCACGGCCAGACGGTAGGTCGTCATGTTCTCATCGCGGCGGCCGCCGCGTCCCGGACGGCCACCGTCGCGGCCGCCATCGCGGTCCCGACCGGGCCGGCGAGTGGGCTCGGGCATCGGTTCGGCCTTGAGCGTGTTCGATTCGAGCACGAGCGAGGCCAGGGCCGCGGCGATGGTCGTGGCCGGCACATCGCGGGAGAGCTCGTACTGTTCGATGACGGAGGTGAGTTCGGACAGCTCGGTGGTCGCGAGCACATCGTCGATGCGTGTGGTGAACTTCTCCACCCGTGTGTTCGTCAGCTCTTCGACGCTGGGCAGGGTCAGCGGTTCGACCTTCTGCTTCGTGGCGCGTTCGATGGAGCCGAGCATGCGCTGCTCGCGCGGGGTGACGAAGAGGATCGCCTCACCCGAGCGGCCGGCGCGGCCGGTCCGGCCGATGCGGTGGACATAGGACTCGGTGTCGTGCGGGATGTCGTAGTTGACCACGAGCGTGATGCGTTCGACATCGAGGCCGCGGGCGGCGACATCGGTGGCGACGAGGATGTCGACCTTGCCGTCGCGGAGCATGTCGATCGTGCGTTCACGCGCCTGCTGCGGGATGTCGCCGTTGATCGCTGCGGTCTTGAACCCGCGGGCCCGCAGCTTCTCCGCCAGTTCCTCGGTGGCCTGCTTCGTGCGCACGAACATGATGATGCCCTCGTATTCCTCGACCTCGAGGATGCGGGTCAGGGCGTCGAGCTTGTGCGAGTGCTGGACCATGAAGTAGCGCTGGCGGATGTTCGCCCCGGTCTGCGACTTCGCCGCGATCCGGACTTCCTTCGGATCGTCGAGGTACTTGCCGGTGATCCGGTGGATCGACGTCGGCATCGTGGCCGAGAACAGGGCCACCTGCCGGTTGTCGCCGACCTGGCTGAAGATCTCCTCGATGTCCTCGGCGAAGCCCATCTTGAGCATCTCGTCGGCCTCATCGAGGATGAGGTGCTGGAGGCTGCCGAGCTTGAGCGAACCCCGCTTGAGGTGGTCGATGACACGTCCGGGAGTGCCGACGACGACCTGGGCGCCGCGGCGCAGACCGGCCAGCTGCGGACCATAGGCCTGCCCGCCGTAGATCGGCAGCACGGAGAAGTCGGGCAGCTCGGTGGCATAGGAGGTGAAGGCCTCGGCGACCTGGATCGCGAGTTCGCGGGTCGGGGTCAGAACGAGGGCGAAGGGACCGTTCTCGGCACGACCGGCCTCGGCGAGGTCGGACAGGGCCGGCAGCGCGAACGCGGCGGTCTTGCCGGTTCCGGTCTGCGCCAGTCCGATGACATCGCGTCCCGACAGCAGGGTCGGGATCGTCTCGGCCTGGATCGGGGTCGGCGTCTCATAGCCCTGAGCCTGGACGGCCTTGAGCACGAGCGGATGGAGTCCCAGTTCGGAGAATTTCGGGGTCGTCTGTTCGGTTGCGGACACATCGGTCATGAGTGATCTCTCTCACGTCGGCACACACTTGATCGCAGATGACTGAAATGGCGATCTACCCTGCGGCCGCTTGTGCAATCATCTCGAGCAATCCGGGCCGAACCCGCAGAGGTCCAAGAACTCGCTTGGACGGACGCGAAAACGTCGGTGCGGAGAAAGGTTTGGGTGTGGAAACAAGTCTACACGCCGTGGGCCGCCTCCGGCGGTTGCGCAGAGGGTCAGAGGGTGTGAGATCAGTCGCCTCCGAATCCGCCCGCGTCCGTCGGGGCAGTCGTTGTCGGCCCGCCTCACCGACCCGTTAGGCTTGTACCTGGCAGCCACGGCAGCCGGCCGTGGGCGAACTGAATCAAGGAGAGAACATAGTGGCACAGTCGAAGTTGGATGCCGTCATCGCCCTGGCCAAGCGCAGAGGATTCGTCTTCCAAGCCGGAGAGATCTATGGCGGTTCCCGCTCGGCATGGGACTACGGGCCATTGGGCGTCGAGCTCAAGGACAACATCAAGTCCCAGTGGTGGCAGACCTTCGTGCGCGGTCGTGAGGACGTCGTCGGCCTCGACTCCTCGATCATCCTGCCCAAGCGCGTCTGGGAGGCCTCCGGCCACGTCGAGACCTTCGTCGACCCGCTCGTCGAATGCCTCAACTGCCACAAGCGCCACCGCGAGGACCACCTGCTCGAGGCCTATGAGACCAAGCACAAGAAGGCCCCGGACAACGGCATGGCCGATATCGCCTGCCCTGACTGCGGCACCCGCGGCCAGTGGACCGAGCCCCAGGAGTTCTCCGGCCTGGTCAAGACCTTCCTCGGCCCCGTCGACTCGGAGACCGGGCTGCACTACCTGCGTCCGGAGACCGCACAGGGCATCTTCGTCAACTTCAACAACGTGCTCACCGCGGCTCGGAAGAAGCCGCCGTTCGGCATCGGCCAGATCGGCAAGGCCTTCCGCAACGAGATCACCCCGGGCAACTTCATCTTCCGCACCCGTGAGTTCGAGCAGATGGAGATCGAGTACTTCGTCAGCCCCGACGAAGCCGATGACCACTACAAGCAGTGGGTCGAGGACTGCTGGGACTGGTTCCTCGATCTCGGCATCTCGGCCGACAACGTCCGCCGTCTCGACGTGCCCGCCGAGGAACGGGCCCACTACTCCTCGGGCACCATCGACATCGAATACCGCTTCGGCTTCCAAGGCTCCGAATGGGGCGAACTCATGGGCGTGGCCAACCGCACCGACTACGACCTGGGCACCCACACCGAGCTCTCCGGAGCGAAGCTGCAGTACTTCGACCAGGCCAGCGGAGAGCGCTACACCCCGTACGTCATCGAACCCTCCTTCGGGCTGACCCGTTCGATGATGGCCTTCCTCGTCGAGGCCTACACCGAGGACGAGGCCCCGAATACGAAGGGCGGCACGGACAAGCGCGTTCTGCTCAAGCTCGATCCGCGCCTGGCCCCGGTCAAGGCCGCCGTGCTGCCGCTGAGTCGCAACGAGAAGCTCTCGCCTGCCGCCAAGGACCTCGCTGCGCGTCTGCGCAAGCGCTGGAACATCGACTTCGACGACGCCGGTGCCATCGGCCGCCGCTACCGCCGTCAGGACGAGATCGGCACCCCGCTGTGCATCACGGTCGACTTCGACACCCTCGACGACCAAGCGGTCACGATCCGCAAGCGCGACGACATGAGCCAGGAGCGGGTGAGCATCGACCAGGTCGAGAACTACCTCGCCGAGCATCTCGCCGGAGCCTGAGCCGCCGGGCCCGGACAGCGGAGGCGGCTCCACTGTCCGGGCCCATCCCATCGGTCAGCCCAGCCGCACGAAGGTCCGCCATGCATATGACGCTCCACACCGAGCCGAAGGCCTCGCCGAGGGTTCGCCGGATCATGATCGCCTGCCTCATCCCGCTGGTGCTGGCAACGATCTCCGGACTGCTCCTGCTCTGGCCGGACGGGGCCGAGACCGAACTGCCCGGCGGCGGGCCGACGACCAACGCGGCCGCAGGGACCACGGACACCGAGGCCGAAATCACGGCCGTCGACGCCACGGAGTGCGAGGCGGGGGAGTCGGACCCGGTGGTCCGAGCCGACTGCATCTCCTTCACTGCCGAGGCCGATGGCGAAGAGGGCAGCCTGTATGTGACGCCCGATGCCATCAAGGCCGGCATCGGCGTCGGGGACACGGTCAAGGTCCTCGACTTCACCGACTCACCGGATCGGACCGAGATGGGCACCGACTTCGTCTTCATCGACTTCGATCGGGACGCGCCGATGCTGGCTCTGGCGATCATCTACGTGATCGTCGTCCTCCTCGTCGCCGGCTTCCGCGGTCTGCGGGCGCTTCTGGGCCTGGGCTTCGCCAGCGCCGTTCTCTTCGTCTTCATGCTTCCGGCCATGCTCGACGGCAAGCCGCCGCTGCTGGTGGCCATGGTCTCGGCGAGTCTGATCATGGTCGTCGCGCTCTATCTCGCCCATGGGGTGTCGACCCGGACATCGACGGCGCTGTTCGGCACCGTCCTCGGCATCGTCATCACAGGTGTCCTCGCGGCCTGGATGACCTCCTGGGCGAATCTGGGCATCGCCTATTCGGAGGACGGCTACCTCCTCGTCGACACGACCGATCTGGCGATGACCGACATCATCGTCTGTGCAATCCTCATCACCGGCCTCGGCGTGCTCAACGACGTCACCATCACGCAGGCCTCGGCCGTGTGGGAGCTGGCAGCGGCGGCGCCGCGGATGAAGCCGGGCCAGCTGTTCTCCCGGGCGATGCGCATCGGCCGCGACCACATCGCCTCGACCGTCTACACGATCACATTCGCGTATGTCGGTTCGGCGCTGATGACGCTGATCATCGTCTCCGCACACGATCAGTCCCTGTTCGACACGCTCACCCTCGGGGACATGTCCGTCGAGGTGGTCAGCATCCTCGTGTGCTCCATCGGCCTGGTCGTGGCGATCCCGCTGACGACCGGCCTCGGCGTGCTCGTGGTCAGGTCGGGACTGCGCCCGACGCGACAGAGCGGGAGCGGAAACGGCTCGGGCAGTGCTTCGGCACCGGACCCCGGTGGGGACGGTGTTCGGCGTGGGGAGGGTGGTCGGCCCTCGACCCGTCGGGAGGCGCTGCTGCGCGAACGAATGTGAGGCGGCCCGGACACCTCGTGTGGGGGTGTCCGGGCCGCCGTGTCCGTCGGTCGCGGAAGGGCTCAGAGCTTCGTCCAGGCCTCCGTGAGGACGCCGCGGATGATCTGCTCCATCTCGTCGAATTCGCTCTGGCCCACCGTCAGCGGCGGCGAGAGCTGGATGACCGGGTCTCCGCGATCATCGGCACGGCAGTACAGGCCGCCTTCGTACATCTTCGCGGACACGAAGTCCTTGAGGATCCGCTCGGACTCCTCCTCGGTGAACGACTCCTTGGTGTCCTTGTCCTTGACGAGTTCGATTCCGTAGAAGAAACCCTCACCACGGACGTCACCGACGATCGGCAGGTCCTTGAGCTTCTCGAGCGTGTACTTGAACGCCGCAGCGTTCTCATGCACGTGGTCGTTGAGCTTCTCGGCCTCGAAGACGTCGAAGTTCGCCATCGCCGCGGCACAGGAGACAGGGTGTCCGCCGAAGGTGTAGCCGTGGTAGAACGTCTCGTCGCCGCCGGGTCCGAACGGCTCGAAGAGGCGATCGGAGGCGATCATCGCACCCAGGGGCGCATACCCGGAGGTGATGCCCTTGGCGCTGGTGATGATGTCGGGCACATAGCCGAAGTCGTTGCACGCGAACATGTCGCCGACGCGGCCATAGGCGCAGATCGTCTCGTCGGAGACCAGCAGCACATCGTGCTCGTCGCAGATCTCGCGGACCCGATCGAAGTAGCCGGGAGGCGGCGGGAAGCAGCCGCCGGAGTTCTGCACGGGTTCGAGGAACACGGCCGCCACCGAATCGGCGCCCTCGAACTCGATGGCCTCGCCGATGCGGTCGGCGGCCCAGCGGCCGAAGGCCTTCTCATCATGGGCAAGGTGGTCCGGCGCCCGGTAGAAGTTCGTGTTCGGCACCTTGTGGGCACCGGGGA
Source organism: Brevibacterium sp. SMBL_HHYL_HB1 (assembly GCF_018208375.1). NCBI lineage: Bacteria > Bacillati > Actinomycetota > Actinomycetes > Micrococcales > Brevibacteriaceae > Brevibacterium > Brevibacterium sp. SMBL_HHYL_HB1. The sequence goes on from NZ_CP062936.1 coordinate 1,228,749, forward strand.
CCAGGGGAGCGAACTGCTCGCGCAGCCCCGGCAGCGAGGTCACCGACAGCGCGCCGTGCGGCGTGCCGTGGTAAGCCGTGGCCCGCGAGATGATCTTGTGCTTGCCGGGCTTGCCGACGAGCTTGAAGTAGTTCTTCGCCAGCTTCATCGCCGATTCGACCGAGTCCCCGCCTCCGGAGGTGAGGAAGACCCTGTTGAGGTCGCCCGGCGCATAGTCGGCCAACCGCTCAGAGACCTCGATCGCCTGCGGGTGGGTGTAGGACCACAGCGGCATGAACGGAAGCTTGAGGGTCTGGTCGTACATCGCCTTCGCGATCTCCTCGCGACCGTGCCCGACCTGAACGGTGAACAGGCCGGCGAGGCCGTCGATGTACTTCCTGCCCTTGTCATCGAAGATGTGGTGGCCCTGGCCGCGTACGATGACCGGCGCCTCACCACCGTCGAACAGTGCCTGGTGTGGTGACATGTGCATCCACACGTTGTTGCGGATGGCCTCCTGATAAGGAGTGCCAGCCCTGGTGACATTTTCAGTCATCGCGTCCCCCAATTGTATTTCTGCTTTTCCAGTGAGAGGTACATGAAGAGCTCCGTGTCCACGACGGCGTCGATCGAGCGAAGCTCTTCATTGACGAACTCGATCAGATGCCGATCCGATTCGCAGACGATCTCGACGAGGAGGTCGAACGAGCCAGCGGTGACGACGAGGTAGTCGATCTCGTCGTAGTCGTGGAGTCGATCGGCGACGGCCGAGATGTCGCCTCGGACCTTCAGCCCCACCATCGCCTGCCGGGCGAAGCCCAGACTCAGGGGATCGGTCACGGCGACGATCTCCATCACGCCGGAATCGATGAGCCTCGAGACTCGCTGACGCACAGCGGCCTCGGACAGGCCCACGGACTTGCCGATGGCCGAATACGACTTCCGCCCGTCGTGCTGCAGCTCGACGATGATCGCCTTGGACTTCTCGTCGAGGTTGCCCAGGCGGGTGCCGCTGCCATTGGGCAGGAACTGGTCCATTCTTCACCTCCGTGGTGTGCGTCTCAGCCCAATCTACCATCGATTCTATCGATTTGCGTAGTCGTGCATGCGGAATCAGTCGAAAGTGGAAAAGGTTCATTCTGGATTCGTAAGTTTGGGCCGAATCGACGCCCGACAACACGCGTCTCATCAGTCGTTGACAGGCTGTGAGGGCGATCACCAGACTGTAGTCATGAATGAGGGTGAGCTTTTCTACACTGGCGAGGACAATCGGCCGGATGTGCACGGGATGCGGCCCGGGGCCGAACAGGGTCGTGCGAGCCAGGAGGTCAAAGCTCGCCCGCAGCCGATACCCGGTGAGGTCGACACGATCGGTGCGAGCGCGCTGTCGTTCAGCGCAGAGGAGTACCTGGGTCGCATCGCCTCGGTGCGCAATCGCATGGTCGACCAGGGCCTCGCCGCGCTCATCGTCACGGACCCGGCGAACATCTACTATCTGACCGGGTACAACGCCTGGTCCTTCTACACCCCGCAGCTGCTCTTCGTGCCCTCGTCGGGGCCGATGACGCTGTTCATGCGCGATATGGACGCGCGCGGGGCCTCCCATACCTCCTGGCTGCCGCCCGAGGACATCGTCGGCTATCCCGAGCGCTATGTGCAGCGTCCCCATATCCACCCCTTCGACTGGGTCGCCTTCGCCCTGCGCCAGCGCTGGGAGGTCGCCCGGGCCTCGATCTCGCCGGTCGGGGTCGAGATGGACTCGCACTTCTTCTCCCCGCGCGCCTTCCGCGCCCTCGTCAACGGTGTGCCCGAATGGCGGTTGGTCGACTCCTTCGAACTCGTCAACTGGATCCGGGCGGTCAAGTCCCCGGCCGAGATCTCACTCATGCGCAAGGCCGCCGAGGTGACGACCGCGGCCATGGACGCGGCCCTGGGAGCCATCGGGGTGGGCGTCGGTCAGCACGAGGTGGCGGCGGCGATCTCCGAGGCTCAGATCCGCGGAGGACAGGGAGTGTGGGGCGACTACCCGGCGATCGTGCCGATGATGCCCACCGGAGAGAGCGCGGACACTCCGCATCTGACCTGGACCGATCGGAAGTTCGTCGACGACGAGTCCGTGAGCATCGAACTCGCCGGTGTCCACAGTCGGTACCACGTGCCCTTGGCCCGAACCGCGGTGACGGGCAAGCCGAAGCAGGAGCTCGTCCGCCTCGAGGGGGTCGTCGCCGAGGCGCTGTCGGCGGTCCTCGACACCGCCGCCCCCGGTGTGCCCACGGCCGAACTCGCCCGGACCTGGAACCGGGTGCTGGCGCTGTCGGGACTGGAGAAGCCGAGCCGACTGGGCTACTCGATCGGAATCGGCTACCCGCCGGACTGGGGCGAGCGCACGATCTCGATCCGCACCGAGGACGATCAGATCCTCGAGGCCGGCATGACCTTCCACCTCATCGGCGGTATGTGGATGAACGGCTACGGAATCGAGCTGTCCGAACCGATCCTCATCACCGACACCGGGTGCGACACCTTCACGGACTTCCCGCGCGAGATCATCCGGGTCTGACCGGAGTCAGACGAAGAACTGGATCCACAGGCCCATGATCAGCGCGTTGATCCCGGACACGGCCAGCGCCTGACCCTGGACCCGGGCGATGTCCGTCTTCGAGGCGGGGGCACTGGCATCGGCCATCTGCACGGCCATGGCCACCCGCGGGGGAGCGGCCAGAGCCGCCAGCGATCCGGCCGCGTTCGCGGCCGCGACGACCGGCAGCGCGGCCACGTGGGACGAGGCGGCGACCGCGGTCAGCGTGCCGGTGAACATCGAGTTCGCGCCGGTGTTCGAGCCGGTCAGGACGGCGCCGACGGCATTGAGCCAGGGTGTCAGCAGCACGAGGCCTGCCGGCAGCATCGCTCCGATGGCCTCGCTCATGCCCGTCGTGGTCATGATCCAGCCCATGAGCATGAATGCGGACGTGCCCACGCCGATGGGAATCCAGGATCCGGCCGCCGAGGCCGATACGCGGCGCCGATCGTCGACGGTGACCGCGGCGATGAGGCAGGCGGCGGCCAGCCAGAACGGGGGAGAGGCGATGATCTCGGTCGCCGCCGACGGCAGGGCTGAGTGCAGGGCCCGTGCCAGCAGCAGGCCGACGGTCAGCACGCCATAGGGCAGAACGGCCGATCCCAGCCGCCGGGTGAATCCGGTGCGGCGCTTGCCGATGACGAAGCCGGTGCCTACGACGACGATGACGACGAGTGAGCCGATCACTCCCGCTGGAGCCATGCCGACGGTCAGGCTGGCGCCGAGGATGCCCAGCCACATCAGCCCGGCGGAGCCGAGGATGCCCAGCGCCGAGGTGGGACCGGGGCGCATGATCGCGATGACGAAGATCGTGACGATGACGACCGGGATCGCGTTGAGCCAGGCGGTGGACAGGCCGAGTTCGTCGACGTCGAGTCCGGCCAGCGCCGCCGCCACCGTGGTGCCCGGGCCCAGGGCGCCCCAGGGCACGGCGATGAGCCCGAGGAGCCCGAAGAGCGCCGACTGCCGCAGCGTGCAGCCGAGGTGCCGCAGGATCGGCACGCCGATGGTCACGCCGATGCCGAATCCCGTGACCGATTCGGCGAAGGGCACGATGCCGAAGACGACGAGGGCGACGCCGAGGGGACGGTTGGGTGAGAGCGATTCGACCCAGGCGGAGACCTGCGACATCGAGCCGGCGGCCTCGAGCAGTCGGGCGAGGACCATGCCGAAGAGCAGGATGAGTGCGACTTCGAGGATGAGGGGGAAGTACTCGACACCGGAGTCGACCAGCACCGAGGCGGGGGTGGGGAAGGCGAGGGCCACGATGACGGCCGCGGCGACCGCGCCGGCCAGGGCCGCGATCCACGAACTCTGCTTGAGCAGAAGCAATACAATGGCGACGAGGATCGGGGTGAGAGCCAGCACAGCCGCCATTGAGTTCCTTTGAGAGATTTTATTCTACTATTCAAGAATAGTCTATGATGCTCCAATGGCGAAGGAAGAAGATCTCGGGGCCCGCGTCTTCGGTGCCCGCATCCGTGCGCGCCGCAAGTCCAACGCCCTCACCCTCAACGAGCTCGCCGTCCGGGCGGGCCTGTCGCGTGCCGCGCTGTCGAAGATCGAACGCGGAGAGCAGGACACCTCGGTCTCCAATGCCATGGGCCTCTCCCGCGCTCTCGGAGTCGAGGTCGGTGAGCTGCTGGCCGCCCCTGAGGTGACCATCACCCGCTCCGAGGCGATCCCCACCTCCTCCGACTACGGTCACGGGGTGCGACGGCGCGACCTGCCCTCGGCGATCGAGAACATGGACGTCGTCCACTACCGCCTCGATCCGCACAGTGAGACCTCGGCCTTCGCCGCGCATCGCAGCGGTTCCCGAGAGAGCTTCTTCGTGCTGTCCGGCAGCATCGAGATCGTCACCATCGACCGTCGCACCACGCTGCACGCCGGTGACTGCGCGCAGGCGCCCGGCGATGTGCCGCACCAGCTGGCCAACCCCCACGACCGTCCGGCCGAACTCATGCTCATCATCGTCTGAGGCTCGAAGCCCTCGGCCCGGCACCATTGACTCTTCGCGCCGAATCGGCCATTCTGATCGGGTCCCATCTCCGACGAAGGGCCTGCCGACCGTGAAGTGAGTCCTCATGCCGTGACTTGCGGGTGCCACGGACCCGCAGCGCTTCTGCGTGCACGAAATGAGGACCCCCATGCCCACTGCCATCACTGTGTCGGGACTGGACTGCCGCCTCGGCGACGACACCGAGATCTTCTCCCAGCTGACCGCCACCATCCCCACCGGCCTCATCGGCCTGGTCGGAGACAACGGGATCGGCAAATCCACACTCGCGAAGATCCTCGCCGGACTCTTGCCCGCCGCTGCCGGAACCGCCACCGGCACCGACGGTGCCGTCTACATCGATCAGCTCCTGCCGCATTCGCCGCAGCGCGTCGATGCGGCCCTCGGCATCGCCGATGTCCGTCACGCCCTGCAGCGCGCGCTGCACGGTGACGCCGATGACACCGACTTCGACCGCATCGGCGATGACTGGGACATCGAAGAACGCGCACTGGCCGCCACCGCCGATCTCGGACTGCACCTCGAACTCGATGACCTCGACAGACGGCTGAGCAGCTTCTCCGGAGGACAGGCCACCCGGATCGGACTCGCCAGAGCGGCCCTGGCGGGCGAGGCCTGGCTCATCCTCGACGAACCGAGCAACAACCTCGACGAGGACGGACACGCACTGCTGACCTCCCTGCTGAGCTCGCGCCGCGGACCCACTCTGGTCATCTCCCACGACCGCACCCTGCTGTCCCACGTCGACGCGATCATCGAGATGACCGACCGCCTGCGGGTCTACGGCGGCGACTTCGACGACTATGAGGCCATGGTCGCCGCCGAGGAGGCGGCGAAGCGCCAACGGATCGTCGACGCGAAGAAGAGCCTCGAGATCGAGAGGCGTCAGCGCATCGACCTGGAGACGAAGCTCGCTCGAGCCGACCGGAAGGCGGCCAAGGACAAGGCGAACAATCGCCGACCAAAGATCGTGATGAATGGGCTGGCGAACTTCGCCGAGAAGTCCGCGGCGAAACGTCGCGGGGACAAGGCTGCCGACGAAGCCTCCGCCCTGGCCGATCTCGACGCGGCCAAGGACTCGCTGCGGTCGTCGTCGAGCGTGCGCCTGGATCTGCCCGAGACGACAGTCCACCTCAGCAAGCGCGTTCTCTCACTCGACTCCGACAGCCTGGACCGCCCGGTCGAGATCGTCGGTCCGGAGAGGATCCGGCTGACCGGACCGAACGGGGCGGGAAAATCCACACTGCTGGCGGCGATCATGGCCGCATCCGGCGTGCCGATGCGGCCGGGCCCGCCGATCGACGAGCTCTTCGGCCGACTGGCGATCAGGGTGTCCGTTCCGCTTGCCCACCTCGACCAGCAGTACCGTCTGCCGGAGGCGCTGACGGTCATGGAAGCGATCCGATCCGGCAACCCGCATCTGGGCCCGCACCGCGTCCACGAGGTGCTCGCGGCCATGGGGCTGCGTGCGGGACGGACCGAACAGCGCTGCGGGACGCTGTCCGGCGGCGAACGCTTCCGCGTGGCACTGGCCGCCGGACTGCTGTCCGAACCGGCCCCGCAGCTGCTCATCCTCGACGAACCGGGCAACAATCTCGACCTGTCCTCGCTCGAAGCGCTGGCGACCGGACTCGAGGGATTCGGCGGAGCGATGATCGTCATCACCCACGATGACCGCCTCGCCGCCGAGCTCGCCGCGGAAACGGAATGGGATGTGCGGGAATTTCTGCGCGCGAAAGCGGTTGGACTCAGTACTTGAGCGTTGAGGTCCCCGGCTGCGCACGGGGAGGGGAAGGGGTGCGGATGTGCGATTTTGACTGCTTTGGGATAATGAACCCGTGAGTGTCATCAGCCCCAGCCCAGAAACCGTGTCCCCGGCCGTCGGTGCGCCCCTGCGCATCGGCCCGATCGAGCTGTCCTCCCCGGTCGTGCTCGCCCCCATGGCCGGGATCACGAACACCGCGTTCCGTCGCCTGTGCCGCGAATACGGAGCCGGGCTCTACGTGACCGAGATGGTCACCACTCGCGCCCTGGTCGAACGCAGCCCGAAGACCATGCGCATCATCCACCACGAGCCCTATGAGACCCCGCGCTCCGTTCAGCTCTACGGCGTCGACCCGATCACCATGGGCCAGGCCGTGCGGATGCTCGTCGAGGAGGACCGGGCCGACCACATCGACCTCAACTTCGGCTGCCCCGTGCCCAAGGTCACCCGCAAGGGCGGCGGCTCGGCCCTGCCGTGGAAACAGGACCTGTTCGACGCCATCGTCACCACCGCCGTGACCGAGGCCTCCCGCGGTGGGATCCCGGTGACCGTGAAGATGCGCAAGGGCATCGACGCCGACCACACCACCTTCCTCGACGCCGCCGAGACGGCCCGCAACGCCGGTGTCTCCGCCGTCGCCCTGCACGGGCGCACGGCCGCGGACCTGTACTCGGGCAAGGCCGACTGGGACGCGATCGCCCGGCTCAAGGACCACCTCGGCGACACTGTGCCCGTACTGGGCAACGGCGATATCTTCGCCGCCGAGGACGCTCTGGAGATGATGGCCGTGACCGGCTGCGACGGAGTCGTCATCGGCCGCGGCTGCCAGGGACGGCCCTGGCTCTTCGGCGACCTCGCGAACGCCCTGAACGGCAGCGAGGAACGCCACCGTCCGGGACTGGCCGAGGTGGGCCGGGCCGTGTACAAGCACGGTCAGTACCTCGTCGACCACTTCGAGGACGAGTTCTACGGAGTGCGCGACCTGCGCAAGCACATCGCCTGGTACTTCAAGGGCTACCCGGTCGGGGGAGAGCTGCGCAGCCAGCTGGCCATGGTCTCCTCCCTCGACGAGCTCGCCGGGCTGCTGTCCCAGCTCGACCAGGACGCCCCCTATCCCGGTGCGGCCGCCGAAGGCTCCCGTGGACGCACGACCAGGCCGAAGCGGCCGCACCTGCCCGAGGGCTGGTTGGACTCCCGCGTCTTCGACCCCAGCGGGAAATCGCTGCTGTCGGAGGCCGAACTCGATATCTCTGGAGGATGAGAATGCCCTTCGACACTCACCCGCGCACCTCGGTGCGGACGGGGACCGTGGCGGTCTATTCGCCATGGGACGAAGAGCGGTGGGTGAGCGAACCGGCGAAGAATCCACGTCGCTCGGCCTTCCAGCGCGACCGTGCCCGCGTCCTCCATTCCTCCGGACTGCGCCGCCTCGGCGCGAAGACCCAGGTGGTGGCCCCGGGCACGGACGATTTCGTGCGGACCCGGCTCACCCACTCCCTCGAGGTCGCTCAAGTGGGCCGCGAACTGGCCCGCTACCTCGGCTGCGATCCGGACATCGTCGACACCGCCTGCCTGTCCCACGACCTCGGCCACCCGCCGTTCGGCCACCACGGGGAGACGATCCTCGACGCCCTGTGCAAGGACATCGGCGGTTTCGAAGGCAATGCACAGACGCTGCGCCTGGTCACCCGGATCGAACCGAAGGTCATCGCCGACGACGGGCGTCCGGCCGGACTCAACCTGACCCGGGCCAGCCTCGACGCCTTGACGAAGTACCCCTGGCCGCGCAGCGAGGCCACGATCGGCCGACGTGATTCCGGGGTGCGGAAATTCGGCGTCTACGATGACGACACCGCGGTCTTCGACTTCTACCGCGACGGCATCGACAACGGCAAGAGATGTATCGAAGCCCAGGTCATGGACTTAGCAGATGACATCTCCTATTCCGTCCACGACGTCGAGGACGCCATCGTCGCAGGCCACCTCGACCTCGCCGACTTCGCCTGTGACAACCGCCGGGCAGAGCTGTTCGACATCACCCGGCAGTGGTACCTGCCGGAGGTCACGGACACGGAGATGGACAAGGCGCTGAGCCGTTTGGAGGCCGCCGCCTACTGGCCCAGCGAATCCTTCGACGGGTCCCGCCGGGCCCAGGCGAGCCTCAAGCACATGACGAGTCAGCTGATCGGACGGTTCGTCGGGGCCGCGGAGGCCGCGACTCGCGAGGAGTTCGGCTGGGAACCGCTGGCCCGCTACTCGGCCTCGCTCGTCGTCCCCGAGAGCAGCGCGGTCGAGATCGCCGTGCTCAAGGGCATGGCGACGCTGACGGTGATGGTCGCCGAGGACCGTCTGCGGCTGCACGACATCCAGGCCGCGGTCATCGGCGAACTCGCCGAATGGTTCTCCGCAGCCCCGGACAGACTCGACCCGATGTTCCGCGCCGACCACGCCGAGGCAGCCGATGACGCCGCGCGCCTGCGGGTCGTCGTCGACCAGATCGCCTCCCTGACCGACCATTCGGCGTGGGCTCTGTACCACCGCCTCAACGCCGGGGCGGAGGATCGGCTCTAGACCATGGCCGGACTCATCAAGCGCGAGGACATCGACGAACTGCGCAGCCGCACCCGCATCGACGAGGTGATCGGGGAGTTCGTCACCCTCAAGACCGCGGGCATCGGCTCGCTCAAGGGGCTGTGCCCCTTCCACGACGAGAAGACCCCGTCGTTCACCGTGCGTCCCCAGGTGGGCATGTATCACTGCTTCGGCTGCGGAGAGTCCGGGGACGTGTTCACCTTCCTGCAGAAGATCGAACAGCTCAGCTTCGTCGAAGCCGTCGAGACCTTGGCGGGCAAGGCCGGGATGCATCTGCGCTATGAGGACGGCAAGGGACCGGACAGGGAACAGGCCAGCCGCCGACAGCGCCTGCTCGAGATGCACGAGGTCGCTCAGCGCTTCTTCACCCAGGCACTCGAATCACCGGCCGGGCAGATCGCTCGCGAGTTCCTCATCGGGCGCGGGTTCCCCGCGGAGTCGAGCCGGGAATTCGGCATCGGCTTCGCCCCGAAGTCCTGGGATGCGCTGACCTCTCACCTGGGCCGCGCCGGATTCACCGATGAGGAGATCCTCGCCGCAGGCCTGGCCAGTGAAGGCGGACGCGGCATCTACGACCGATTCCGCGGCCGTGTGATCTGGCCGATCAAGGACATGACCGCCCGGACCATCGGATTCGGGGCCCGGCGTCTGTACGACGACGACAAGGGCCCGAAGTACCTCAACACCCCGGAGACCGCGCTCTATCGCAAGAATCAGGTCCTCTACGGCCTCGACCTGGCGAAGAGGTCGATCGCGAAGTCCAAGCGCGTCGTCGTCGTCGAAGGCTACACCGATGTCATGGCCGCCCACCTCGCCGGGGTCGACCAGGCCGTGGCCACCTGCGGCACGGCCTTCGGCGCCGAACACGTCAAGATCATCCGCCGACTCCTCGGCGATGACCCCACCGGACAAGTGGTCTTCACCTTCGACGGCGACGCAGCCGGACAGAAGGCGGCGTTGAAGGCCTTCGAATTCGAGAGCCTCTTCACCGCCCAGACCTTCGTCGCCGTCGAACCCGAGGGCCTCGACCCCTGCGACCTGCGGATGCAGAAGGGCGATGCGGCCGTGCGCGAACTCATCGACGACTGCAAGCCCCTGTTCGAATTCGTCATCACCACCGCCATCGCCCGATTCGACCTGGACACCGTCGAAGGCCGGATCTCCGCGGTCAGGGCCGCCGCCGAGGTGCTCACCGACATCCGCGACCAGGGCAGTCTCAGCCACTACTATCGATTCGTCGCCGGCCGCATCGGCGTCGACATCGACGAGGTGGAATCCGCCGTTCGCACGGCACGCCGGGCACCGAAGCAGAACCGCCAGGCGGCGCCGGCCCGGCAGGGCGCCGAGCCGGCCCGGGCCGAGAGCTACCGTCAGGAGCAGCGGCTCGGGGCCGCCTCGGCGGGGGAGGCCGACAGTGACCGAATCGAATACGTCTACGACGAACGACCCGATGTCTCCAACCTCTCGGCCCCGATCAGCCCGGCCCGGCTGAAGACGGAGAAGGGTGCGCTCATGGTGGCCCTGCAGCACCCGGAGATGGTCAACGCCAAACTCTTCGACTCGCTGTCGGCCAAGGCCTTCGAACACCCCGGCTACCGCCGGATCCAGGAGGCCATCGGACAGGCCGGGGGGCTGGGAGCGGCCGGGCCCGAGCAGTCGAAATGGGCCGAACGGGTCCTCGCCGCCAGCGATGAGGACCTCAAGCCCTATATCGCACAGCTGCTCGTGACACCGCTGCCGGTCATCGAAGGCACTGACATCGAACGCTTCGCCCGCGGCATCGTCGCCCGTCTGTTCGACTACGACCTCGAACGCATCGCGAAGGAGCTGCACTCGCGGCTGCAGCGACAGGACACGAGCGACGGGGACGGACAGGCCGCTCTGCTCGGCCAGCTGCAGACCCTCGAACAGCATCGAGCCAGGCTGAAGATGCTCATGTGAGCTGTCAGGCAGCGGGATCTCGGCTGACCGGAATCCTGCACACAGTGAAATAGTGCACAATTGCATATTTGCAGTTGATGAAAACTTGCATCGAGTGCAGAATAGTCTCATGCCAGTTGACGAATCCCTGCGCTCGAAGAAGGCCCGGCACACCCGCAACGCCCTCCACGAGTCCGCGATCACCCGCGTGCTCGAAGACGGGCTGGACTGCACCACGGTGGCGGCCATCGCCGCCGACGCCGGGGTGTCCACGCGCACCTTCTTCAACTACTACGAGACGAAGGAGGACGCGATCGTCGGCCTCGGCGTCGGTGCCGTCGTCGACGAGACGCTCGCCGACGACTACGTCCATTCGGACGCCGGACTCGACACGCTGGCAGAGGACACCGCCCGCTTCATCCGAGAGACGCTGCTCATCGGCTCGGCCGACCCGGAGCTGCCGGCCCGTCGCCGACGCCTCTTCTCCCTCTACCCCGAGCTGGTCAGCAAGAGCTTCGACCGGGCTCAGGAGCTCGAGGAGGTCATCACCGGGCACGTGCTGGCCAGGCTGCGGCATCTCGGGCAGGAGTTCTCCTCCGAGGACTCGGCCCGGCGCAGCGCCCGCATGCTCACCCAGCTCTGCCGGGTCCCGCTCACCCATGCGGGACGCACGATCAAGGAGACACCGGTCGCGGCCGAGGACAAGGGCGGGACGAAGGCGATCTTCGAAGACTCGCTCGACCTCTTTCTCAAGGTCCTCGACCGGCTGCAGTGACCGGGCTGAGCAGACGAGGCAGCATCCACGATCGGCAGTCCGCCGCCGGCACCGACACCACCTATTCACCACTTCTCGACGACGAAGGCTGTATGCGAACGAATCACGAAATGACTGCCGAGGCGATGACGGCACGCACCGGTTCGGCTCCGGCCGGCGATGAGACCGGCCCCGCCCCGATGACCACCTCGGCGATCATCCTGCTCTTCGTGGGGCTGATGATCGCGATGTTCATGTTCTCGCTCAATCAGACGGTGCTCGCCACCGCCCTGCCGACCATCGTCGGCGAACTCGACGGCGTCGACCAGATGCTGTGGGTCTCGATGGCGTTCATGCTCGCCTCGACGATCATGATGCCCGTCTACGGCAAGATCGGCGACCTGTTCGGCCGCAAACCCCTGTTCATGTTCGCGATCTGCTGCTTCCTGGCCGGATCGGTCTTCGCGCTCATCGCCGATGAGATGTCCACGCTCATCCTCGGCCGCGTGCTCCAGGGCATCGGCGGCGGAGGGATGATGACCCTCTCCCAATCGATCATCGCCTCGGTCGTGCCGGCCCGCGAACGCGGCAAGTACATGGGCATCATGGGTTCGGCCTTCGCCGTGTCGTCCGTGGCCGGACCGCTCATCGGCGGCTGGCTGACCGAAGGACCCGGCTGGCGCTGGGCCTTCGCCATCAACTTCCCGCTGGGCATCATCGCCCTCATCGCCGCAGCGATCTTCCTCAAGGTCCCCAAGCGGGCCGAGGGGACGGGCCCGCGGCCGAAGATCGACGTCTTCGGCATGGCTCTGATCTCGGTCGTGACCTCCTGCATCGTGCTCGTCTCCGCGTGGGGCGGCCACGACTTCGAGTGGGGATCCTGGCAGATCAGCGGACTCATCATCGCCGGCATCATCGCCGCGGTCGCGTTCGTCTTCGTCGAACTCAAGGTCAGCGAGCCGGTGATCCCGATGAGTCTGTTCACCAACCGCGACTTCCTCCTGGCCACGACTGCCGGGCTCTTCATCGGCGTGGGCATGTTCGGAGTGCTGTCGTACATGCCCACCTACCTGCAGATGGTCCACGGCATCGACGCGACGGTGGCAGGGCTGATGATGGTCCCGATGATGGGCACCATGCTCGTGTCCTCGACCCTCGTGGGCTTCATCGTCTCCCGCACCGGCAAGTACAGGAAGTATCCCCTGACCGGCATCCTGCTTATGGCGGCGGCGCTGGTGCTGCTGTCGACGCTCAAGGCCGACGACTCGGCCTGGGGGACCATCGGCTGCCTGGCCCTGCTGGGGCTGGGGCTGGGACTGAGCATGCAGACCCTCGTCCTCGTCGTCCAGAACGCCTTCCCGGTGTCCATGGTCGGCACGGCGACAGCGGCGAACAACTACTTCCGCCAGGTCGGTGCCACCCTGGGCATGGCCTTCATCGGATCTGTGTTCACCCAGCGGCTGATGGACAACATCAAGGACGGGATCTCCGAAATCGCGAAGGAGGCTCCGCAGACTCCGCTGCCGAAGATCTCCTCGACGGGGCTGACTCCGGAGATCGTGGCCCAGCTGCCGCAGCCTCTGCATTCGCTGATCATCGATTCCTGCAATGACGCCCTCGTGCCGCTGTTCCTCTGGGTGGCCCCGCTGGCCGTGCTCGGATTCGTCTTCCTCGCGTTCCTGCCCAACACCCCGCTGGCCCAGACGCTGAAGGCCGAACCGGCCCGGCGTGAGAACCTCGTGCTCGGTCAGGCGCCGGTGAGCGACGGTTCGACGACTTCGGCCCCCGGCCCGTCGTCATCGGCTAGTCTGGCAGAAAGCCCACTGCTGGAGGAGACGAGGAATGACGGTACTGACCATACTCAACGCACCCGGGACCGAGATTCCCGACCTGCTCACTGACCTCGGTGACAGAGACGGCATCGAGCTGAGGATCGCCGAAGCCGAGACGCTGAGCCGGGCGCTGCCCGGAACCGATGTGCTGCTGATGTGGGACTTCTTCTCCACCGCCCTGCGGGACGCCTACGCCAGCGCTGACCGTCTCACGTGGGTGCACGCGGCGGCCGCCGGAGTCGACTCCCTGCTGTTCGACGAACTCGTCGACTCGCCGGTGACGGTGACGAATGCCCGAGGGACCTTCGACCGGCCGATCGCCGAGTTCGTGCTCAACTACATCCTCATGCACGCGAAGAGCTCGATCGGCTCGCTGGCCGATCAGCGTGAGCAGAAGTGGAATCGGCGCTCGACACGCGATGTGGCAGGGTCGAAGGCGATGATCGTGGGCACCGGGGCGATCGGGCGTGAGGTCGCACGACTGCTGAAAGCCGTCGACATCGAGGTCACCGGGGCCGGCTCCCATGCCCGCGGCGGAGACGCCGACTTCGGCGATGTCATCGATTCGTCGACGTTGGCCGACCACGTCGGCGGATACGACTGGGTCATCGACATCGCACCGCTGACCGAGCGGACGGACAGGCTCATCGGCTCCGAGGTGTTCGCGGCCATGGACGACACCGCCGTGTTCATCAACGTCGGACGCGGAGACACCGTCGACACCGATGCCCTCGTCGCGGCCCTGCGCGGAAAGGAGATCGCCGGCGCCGGTCTCGACGTGTTCGACGAGGAGCCGCTGCCGGCCGACCATCCGCTGTGGGGCTTCGACGATGTCATCATCACCCCGCATATGAGCGGTGACACCCAGGGGTGGCGAATGCGCCTGGCCGAACAGTTCCACCGCCTGTTCGAGCGGTACCTGGCCGGTGAGGAGTTCCCGCATACCGTCGACAAGAAGCTCGGGTACGTGCGGTGAGCGACGCGACCGACCAGCGGGCGCTTCTGGCCCGGGTCATTGCCGAGCTCATCGCGGTTCGCCGGGCCCGACTGCTCAGCATGCTGGTGCTGGCCGCGGCGATGCTGGTCGCCGGCCTCGGTGCGGCCATGCAGGCCCAGGGCGAGCACATCGATGCCGTGCTGCTGTTCTCCGCGTTCAGCCTGATCATGATCGGCATCGTCTGCGCACTGGGGGCGATCATCGCGTGGACGCGCCTCAACCGCGACGTCCTCGACTCGGTCGCCGCGGCCCAACCGGCCAGAGCCAGAGCACCGCGGACCCGCACCGCCGGAATGGTCGTGGCCATCGGCTTCGTCGTCCTCGGAGCACTGTTCGCAGTTCTGCTGTGGGACCGGACTCCGATCCTGGCCGCCGCTGTCATCATCGCCTGCGCCCTGCTGGCGTGCCTGGGTCCGATCTGGGCCGGCGAGCTCGCCTCAGCCGACGACCGTCTGGCCGTCATCCTCGACAGCGACGACGAGCTGTCCGAGCGACTGGCGACCTTCACCCCGATCTGGCTCCACGAGGCGACGGAGGCCGAGGACACTCGCCGCGACCGCTCCTGAACAGTCTGATCGGCCGGTGCGCCCGATCGCGAGGTTCGTTGCGCTCGGACGCAGGCGGGTGCAGACGACGAGGGCGCCCGGAGTCCGAAGACTCCGGGCGCCCTCCTCAGCTGCTGACCGAGCGCTCACGCCTCCGCAGCCTCCCGCGAGCCGTTGACGACCGGTCGGGATGAGCAGCCTCGGCGCGATCAGGGATAAGCGGGAACGTCCACATCCGCCATCTCCGCCACGCAGCGGATGACCTGGCAGCTGTAGCCGAACTCGTTGTCGTACCAGACGTAGACGACGACACGATCCTCATCGACGATCGTGGCCAGGCCGTCGACGACGCCGGCACGCTTGGATCCGACGAGGTCGGTGGACACGAGCTCGGGGGAGGTGACGTAGTCGACCTGGTTGCGCAGCGAAGAATTCATCGACACCTCCCGCAGGAAGGTGTTGAGCTCGTCGACGCTGGTGGACTGCTCGAGGTTGAGGTTGAGGATCGCCATCGACACGTTCGGGGTGGGAACGCGGATCGCATTGCCCGAGAGCTTCCCGGACAGCTCCGGCAGGGCCTTGGCCACGGCCTTGGCGGCACCGGTCTCGGTGAGCACCATGTTCAGCCCGGCCGCACGACCGCGACGCGAACCCTTGTGGAAGTTGTCGATGAGGTTCTGGTCGTTGGTGAACGAGTGCACCGTCTCGACATGACCGTTGCGGACGCCGAAGCGGTCGTTGATCGCCTTGAGCACGGGAGTGATCGCGTTCGTCGTGCACGAAGCGGCCGAGAGGACCTGGTCCGAGTCATCGATCGCGTCATCGTTGACTCCGAAGACGATGTTCTTCACACCGCCCTTGCCCGGAGCCGTGAGCAGGACCTTCGAGGCGCCGGGGCAGGCGAGGTGCTTGGACAGCCCCTCCTCGTCGCGCCATTTGCCGGTGTTGTCGACGATGATCGCATCGTCGATGCCGTAGGAGGTGTAGTCGACCTGCGACGGGTCATCGGAGTAGATGACCTGGATCAGCGTGCCGTTGGCCTGAATGGTGTTGGCTTCCTCATCGACGACGATGCTGCCGTCGAAGGGGCCGTGGACCGAGTCGCGGCGCAGCAGGGAAGCGCGCTTGACGATGTCGTTCTCCCCGTTGCGGCGGACGACGATCGCGCGCAGACGCATTCCGGTCCCGCCGGCACGATCGATGAGGATGCGTGCCAGGAGACGGCCGATGCGGCCGAATCCGTAGAGGACGATGTCGCGGACTTCGCCCTTGCCGGCCTGGGAATCGACGACCTCGGCGAGTTCCTCAGCGAGGAATGCCTCGATGTCGGCATTCGGGCCCTCGAGCTTCTCGACGAGGCGGCCCAGGTCGATCCGTGCCGGCGCCAGGTCGAGTTCGGCCAGTGCCTTCACGATGCGGTGGGTGATCTCGATGTCGAGGTCCTCGCCGAGGAAGTGGCGAGCATAGCGGTGGGCCTTGATCATGCCGGTCACCGACTTGTTCAGCAACGACCGACCGAACAGGGTTAGCAGCACATCGTTCTCGCGGTACAGGCGTCCCACTAGCGGAATCAGTTCTTCGGCGGCGGTCTGCTTCTTCGCCCACTCGTCCAGACGAGCCGTCGTTGCGTCAGTCAAAGGTCGTATCCCCTCGGTCAGTTGAAACGGATGCGCCATCCAGTCTAGCGGTTCGTCTGCCCGCGATCGGACTGGCGTTCGTCGAAGCGTTTGAAGCCGAGGAGGGTGAGTGCGACGATCCCGGCTCCGGCGAGCAGAGCACCGAGGCTCTGGGCCTGCACCTTGGGCTCGACGAAGCGGTACTCCGGTGTCTCCTCCCTCAGCCTCGGAGGGTTCGCGGTGCCGATCCACGCCGCGATGAACAGAATGATGCGAGCGAAGACGTTGAGCGTGAGCATGATCGCGATGATCGATCCGAACACGCCTGCGGCCTTGTTCCCGGAGAACAGATTGACGAGCACGGTGGCGAAGTTGATGAGGATGAGGAATGCCACCGCGCCGATGAATGAGCCGCGGATCTTCGCGCGTCTGTCCACGGGCCGCTCCGGCAGCATCGTGAAAAGGAACATGAAGATCAGCCATGCGGCGGCCAGCGTGATGATGATCGGGACGATGAAGAGCAGACTCTGCGCGAACCCCGACAGGCCGAGCCAGTCGGCGATCACCGACCGCAGTCCGGTGCCGACGACCGTGAGCGCGACGGTGAGCAGGAGTCCGACGATGAGACCGATGAGGGTGACGATATTGCCGAGGATCTTCTTGACGAAGGACTTCTCGACGACATCGTCGAAGTCCTCGTGCAGCTGGGCACGGACAGCGGCGCCGAGGTTGCCGATGAATCCCTGCCCCGTGTAGAGACCGGTGAGGATACCGATGATGCCGACTGCCTGCCAATCGAGGAGGTAGCTCTCGAGCTGCGTCGTCAGTGAGGAGTTGCCGGCCGTGAATGCCTTGATCTGCTCGGTGGCCATCGGCAGCAGGTCCGGGCGGGCGACATCGAGGACGAAGCCGAGGCAGGCGAGGCTGACCATGGCGATGGGCATGACCGCCAACACGAGGAAGTAGGTGATCGCAGCGCCGAACTGATTGCCCAGCCGCTGACCGAAGCGCGTAACGGCGCGCATGAGATGGGCAGGGCCAGGCCTGTTGACGGCGTTGTGGCCGACCTCCGCGACCGTGTTGCGCGAGGCCAGTACTTTGGCTGGTGCCACGTGTTTGCTCCTTCGATGTCGACCCGGAGGTGCCTTCGTTTCCCACCCGGAGGTGTCCGTTTCCAGACTAGCCGCTGTGAGTGCACTGTGAGTGGCCAGCCGCGCCCTTATCTACACTTTTGACCATGCCGACAACTCCGCTGACCGGTCCCGGACCCGATTTCATGCTGGCCGCCGGCGACGGCGCAGCGGAGCATCTCAGCGGCTCCTCCGCTTGGACGGTGACCATCATGGACGCACTCGGGCCGCTCGGCGTCGGGTTGATGGTCTTCCTCGACAGCGTCTTTCCGCCCATCCCCAGCGAACTCGTCCTGCCCTTGGCCGGCTTCACCTCGAGCCAGGGGCAGATGAGCATCGCCGCGGCGATCGTCCTCGCCACGGTGGGCTCCC
This sequence comes from Brevibacterium sp. SMBL_HHYL_HB1, assembly GCF_018208375.1. Taxonomy (NCBI): domain Bacteria; kingdom Bacillati; phylum Actinomycetota; class Actinomycetes; order Micrococcales; family Brevibacteriaceae; genus Brevibacterium; species Brevibacterium sp. SMBL_HHYL_HB1. The sequence goes on from NZ_CP062936.1 coordinate 1,246,849, forward strand.
TCGTCGGTGCCGTCCTGCTGTGGGCCCTGGGCAAATGGATCGGCATCGAGCGCATCGCCCGCATCGCGGTGAAGATGCCGCTGGTCGACGTCGACGACGTGCACACGACCGTGGCCTGGTTCGACCGGCACGGCGAGAAGGCCGTGTTCTTCGGCCGGATGATTCCGAACTTCCGATCGCTGATCTCCATCCCGGCCGGGATGCGGGACATGCGTCTGCCCACGTTCGTGCTCCTGACGACCGCGGGCAGCGCGATCTGGAACACGATCCTCATCGTCGCCGGCTTCGTCCTCGGCGAGAACTGGTCGATCGTCGAGATCTATGCCGGGTACTTCCAGATGCTCGTCATCATCGCCGTCATCGCCTTCGTCCTGGTCTGGATCGTGCTCAAGGTGCGCAAGCACCGGCGCAAGCGCGCTGCAGGCATCGATGATCCGGGCGCCGAGGTCATCACGCCCGGCGAGTTCACTGCACCCACGCGGCCGCGGTATGCGCGGTCGGAACCTCCTCCCCGGGCCTGATCGGTCCCGGGGCGGTCCCGTCACCGAAGGGGGAGCCGCCGAACCTCGTGTCCCGGCCGTGATCGCTCAGCCATCCGGACAGATCCGGTCCCTTCGGCACGATCTGCGTCGGATTCACATCGCGGTGGACGATGTAGTAGTGCTGTTTGATCTGTGCGAAGTCGACGGTGTCGCCGAACCCGGGGGTCTGGTACAGATCTCGGGCGTAGCCCCAGAGGTTCTCGAACGCCGTCAGCGGCTGGCGATTGCACTTGAAGTGGCCGAAGTACACGGGGTCGAAGCGCACCAAGGTGGTGAACAGACGCACATCCGCCTCGGTGATGGTCTCGCCCATGAGGAACCGCGAGCGGCCGAGTCGGTCCTCGATCGTGTCGAGAGCGGTGAACAGTCGGTCGAAGGCGGCTTCGTAGGCTTCCTGGGACCCGGCGAATCCGCAGCGGTAGACGCCGTTGTTGATCTCCGTGTAGATCAGTCGCATCACCTTCTCCATCTCCTGACGCGACTCGGCGGGCCAGAGATTCGGGGCACCCTCACGATGGTAGGCGGTCCACTGCGTGGAGAAGTCCTCGGTGATCTGAGGGAAGTCGTTGGTCACGACGGCGCCGGTGGGGACGTCGACGACGGCGGGAACGGTGATGCCGCGCGGGTAGTCGGGGAAGCGGGCGAAGAACGCCTGCTGGAGGCGTTCGATCCCGAGGACGGGATCGACCCCGCCGGGATCGAGGTCGAAGGTCCACGATCTCGCATCGTGGGTGGGACCGGGCATGCCCAGCGAGATCACGTCCTCGAGCCCGAGCAGGCGGCGGACGATGATCGTGCGATTCGCCCACGGGCAGGCCCGCGCGGCGATGAGACGGTACCGGCCCGGTTCGACGGGCCACTGAGCGTCGGCATCGTTGAGGATGCGGTCGTCGATGTAGTTCGTGTCGCGCTTGAATTCCTGGCCCGTGGCCACGTAGCTCGGAGTGTGATCGGTGTCTTCGGCCATTGCGGCTGCCTCCATCGAGGGTCGGTGGGAAACGACTTCGCCCACAGCTTACGTCGATCCCGAGCCGCGGCGACAGGGTGCGATGGCGCCCCGCCGCATCCCCGCCGGCGAGGTGGGGCCGACTCCGACGGTGAGACGGAACCGGCCCGGGCGTGGACTCATCGCGAGTGCGCGCTCGGGCCGGTTCCTGCGGCGATGACTCAGTCCGCGTAGAGGGCCTCGATCTCGGAGGCGAAGTCCTTGTTGATGAGGTGGCGCTTGACCGACTGCTTGGCCGAGAGATAGCCGTTGGCCTCGGTGAGTTCGACGGGCAGGATCGTGAACTTCTTGATCCCCTCGGCGCGGGAGACCGTCCTGTTCACGCGCTGGACGGCCTTGTCGATCTCGACCCGGACCGCCTCGTCGTCGGCGGCCTCGCGCAGATCCATCGCCGGCAGGTCGTGGTTCTTCAGCCAGGTCGGCAGCATCTCCGAGTCGAGGAAGATGAGCGCGGAGACGAACTTCCGGTTCTCCCCGACGACGACGGGCTGGCCGATGATCGGGTGACGGCGCAGGGCGTCCTCGAGCGGGGCCGGTGCGATGTTCTTGCCGCTGGAGGTCACGATGATCTCCTTCTTGCGACCGTTGATCTTCAGGTACCCGTCTTCGTCGAGAGAGCCGAGATCGCCGGTGCCGAACCATCCGTCGTGGAACTCCTTGGCCGTGGCCTCGGCGTTGTTCCAGTACTCCCGGAAGATCGGCACGCCCTTGGCCAGGATCTCCCCGTCGGGTGCGATGGCCACCGAGACGCCCGGCAGCGGCACGCCGACGGTGCCGATCTTCGACTTCGCGGGCACATTGACGGTGATCGGGGCGGTCGTCTCGGTCAGCCCGTAGCCTTCGATGACGATGATGCCCAGGCCGCGGAAGAAGTGTCCGAGATGCTCACCGAGCGGTCCGCCGCCGGAGACGGCATGGGAGACGTTGTTGCCCATCACCGCGCGCAGCTTCGAATAGACGAGCCGGTCGAACACGGCGTGCTGGAGTTTCAGGACCATCGGCACCTTGCCGGCGTCCAGCGCCCTCGAATAGGCGACGGCGACCCGTTCGGCGCGGCGGAAGATCTTCTCCTTGCCGCCGGCCTGGGCGTTGGCCAGGGCGGAGTTGAAGACCTTCTCGAACACACGGGGCACGCCGAGGATGAACGACGGGCGGAAGCTGCTCATCGCATCGGTGAGCTTGCTCAGATCCGACTGATGGGCGAGCACGGCTCCGGAGCTGATGGCCAGGACCTCGATGAAGCGAGCGAACACATGGGCCTGGGGCAGGAACAGCAGGCACCGCATGCCCTCGGTGAAGACCTCGGGGACCTGCATCTGCGCCGACTGCACCGTCTGCACGAAATTGCCGTGGGTGAGCACGCAGCCTTTGGACTTGCCGGTCGTGCCCGAGGTGTAGATGATCGTGGCCACCGAATCGCCGGTGGCCTGGGACCTCGCACTCTCGAGCTGCTCGTCGGTGATGTCGCGTCCGGCCTCGGCGAGATCGGCGAACGCCCCTTCCTCCCAGACCCGCAGCTTCGGCTCGGGCAGTCCGGCGGCAGCGGCGGCGGCGATGAAGCTGTCGGCGTGCTCGCGGGAGGAGACGAGGCCGCGCTCGACTGCGGCATCCTCGATCATCCAGGCCAGCTGGGCCTCGGAGGAGGTGTCGTAGAAGGGGACGGAGATGCCGCCGGCGAACCACACGGCGTAGTCGCTGAGGGTCCATTCATAGGACGTCGGGCCGAAGATCGCGATCCTGTCACCGGGTTCGACTCCCATGCTGATGAGACCCTTGGCCGCAGCGCGCACTTCGTCGAGGAATTGTCCGGCCGTGACCTCTGACCAGCCGTCTCCGGCCGGCTTGGCGACCAGGGGGCGGTTCGGATCCGCGGCCACCATGGCGCGGAAGACATCGGTCGTCGACGAGACGGTATCGACTTCGTATCCGACGACGGGGGTCGTCGACTGCGGCATTGTCGTTGGGCTCATGGCTCTCCTTCGAGGACGTAAGTTACTGCCCGGTTATCTTATCGTTCGGCGCGGCCGCAGTGAAATCGATCACGTTTGTAGAGATAACCCGGCCGTGGGGCTTCTGTGAGCAGTCTAACCAAGTCGAATCAGGGGCTGTTCAGAGTACGATGGTCAGAACCCGCTCACGTCTGTTCAGCGAAGGAAGGTAATGACGACGAACCCTGAGGAGACCGGTTTCCGCTATGACGCGGCGCTGGCCGAGAAGATCGAGAAGTCGTGGCAGCGCATATGGGAGGAGTCGGGAACGTTCCACACCCCGAACCCCACCGGAGACCTCGGCGAGCTCGCCCTCCAGGAAGAACCGTCGCCCTACGGCCCTCCCGCCGACCTCAGTGAGCGCGAGTCCCTCTACATCATGGACATGTTCCCGTACCCATCGGGCGCCGGGCTGCACGTCGGCCATCCGCTGGGATACCTCGGCACCGATGTCTACGGCCGCTACCAGCGGATGCGTGGGCACAACGTCATGCACGCCCTGTCCTACGACGCCTTCGGTCTGCCGGCCGATCTCTACGCGGTCCAGACCGGGCAGCACCCGCGCATCACCACCGATGCGAACATCGCGAACATGACCGAGCAGCTGCGTCGCCTCGGCCTGGCCCACGATGAGCGGCGGAGATTCGCGACCACGGATGACGATTTCGTCAAGTGGACGCAGTGGATCTTCCTGCAGATCTTCAACTCCTGGTACGACCCCGAGGCGAAGACGCCCGACGGTGAGTCCACGGGCGCGGCCCGGCCGATCGAGACCCTGATCGAGCAGTTCTCCACCGGCCAGCGCCCCACCCCTGACGGACGTGCCTGGTCGGAACTGAGCCCGGCCGAACGCGAAGACGTTCTGCAGGAACACCGCCTGGCCTACGTCTCCGAATCTCCGGTCAACTGGTGCCCGGGCCTGGGCACCGTGCTGGCCAATGAGGAGGTCACGGCCGAAGGACTGTCCGAACGCGGCAACTACCCGGTCTACACCCGCCGCCTGCGCCAGTGGAACATGCGCATCACCGCCTATGCCGACCGGCTCATCGACGACCTCGACGTCCTCGACTGGCCGAATGCGATCCACGCGATGCAGGTCAACTGGATCGGTCGGTCGAAGGGAGCGCTGCTGCGTCTGCCCGTGGTCGGCGAGGACGGCGGCGAGATCGAGGTCTACACGACCCGACCGGACACGCTCTTCGGAGCCACCTACCTCGTGCTCAGTCCCGAGCACCCCCAGGTCGCGGCCCTGACGGCGAAGGCCTGGGACCCTTCCACACCCGAATCCTGGCGCGGGGCGGGTGCGACCCCTGCCGAGGCGATCGCCGCCTACCAGCGCGCCGCCGCGTCCAAGACCGACGCCGACCGGCAGCAGGGCCGGGAGAAGTCCGGCATCTTCACCGGCTCCTATGCGCGCAACCCGGCCACCGGGGCCGAAGTGCCGATCTTCATCGCCGACTACGTCCTCATGGGCTACGGCACCGGAGCGATCATGGCCGTGCCCGCCGAGGACGCCCGCGACTGGGACTTCGCGAAGGCGTTCGGACTGCCCTACATCCGCACGGTCCAGCCCCCGGCCGACCACGACGAGGACTCTGCCTACACGGGCGACGGGGTGATGATCAATTCGGCGAACGCCGAGATCGACCTCAACGGACTCGAGATCGAGGAGGCGAAGGCCGAGATCACGCGGTGGCTGTCGGACAAGGGCCTGGCCACCGAATCGACGCAGTACCGACTGCGCGACTGGCTGTTCTCCCGCCAGCGCTACTGGGGCGAACCGTTCCCGATCGTCTATGACGACAAGGGCACGCCCATCGCACTGCCCGATGAGATGCTGCCGGTGCAGCTGCCCGAGGTCGACGACTTCGCTCCGCGCACCTATGCGCCCGACGACGCCGACAGCCGACCCGAACCGGCGCTGAGTCGCAATCGGGAGTGGGCCAGCGTCGAACTCGACCTCGGAGATGGGCCGAAGACCTATTATCGCGAGACGAACACGATGCCCAACTGGGCCGGGTCGTCCTGGTACCAGCTGCGCTACGCCGATCCGCACAATGACGAAGCTCTCGTCGACCCGAGCAATGAGAAGTACTGGCTGGGCCCGCGGAAGTCGAAGCCGCGCGGCGGGGCCGATCTCTACGTCGGCGGGCAGGAGCATGCCGTGCTCCACCTGCTCTACGCCCGGTTCTGGCACAAGGTGCTCTTCGACCTCGGCCATGTCTCGTCTTCGGAGCCGTTCCACCGGCTGGTCAACCAGGGCTACATCCAGGCCTATGCCTTCACCGACGCCCGCGGGGTCTACGTCCCCGCCGCCGAGGTGGAGGAGCGGACCGGCAGCAACGGTGAGCTGACGTTCTGGTACGAGGGCGAACAGGTCAACCGCGAGTACGGCAAGATCGGCAAATCGCTGAAGAATTCGGTCATGCCCGATGAGATGTACGACGCCTACGGCGCCGACACCTTCCGGGTCTACGAGATGTCGATGGGCCCGCTGGAACAGGACCGGCCGTGGGAGACCCGCGCCGTGGTCGGTGCCCACCGGTTCCTGCAGCGCGTCTGGCGCCTGTTCGTCGACGAGACCAGCGGCCGGTCCGTGGTTCGTCAGGGGCAGACCGATGACGAATCGCTCAAGGTCCTCCACCAGGTCATCGACGGTGTGCGCGAGGACATGGACCATCTGCGCTTCAACACCGCGATCTCGAAGCTCATCGTGCTCACCAACCATGCGACCAAGCAGGGCGGGGCGACCGCGGAGCTGCTCGAACCGCTGACGATCATGCTCGCCCCCTTCGCCCCGCACCTGGCCGAGGAGCTGTGGCAGCGTCTCGGGCACGAATCGACGGTGACCTATGCGAAGTTCCCCGAGGCCGATCCTGACTACCTCGTCGCCGACACGGTCACCTGCGTGGTCCAGGTCAAGGGGAAGGTGCGTGCCCGCCTCGAGGTCGCCCCGGACATCTCCGAGGAGGCCCTGGAGGAGCTCGCCCTTCAGTCGCCGAACGCGGTCAAGGCCCTCGGCGGCGCAGGTGTGCGCAAGACCATCGTGCGCGCTCCGAAGCTGGTCAACATCGTCCCCGACGCTTGAGGTCCGGCCGCGGACACGTCACCGAAACACGGCATCTGGAAGACTGCACGAGTACCTGCGGCGAAGATCGGCGATTCGCCCCCCCCGACTACGACTGGTGAGAACAGACTGGTGAGAGCATGACCAAAGACAGAGCTCAGGATGAGATCCGGCACGCACTCGGTGTGCGAGCGCAGATCGACCCGGCCACCGAGACCGAGCGGAGGGTCGAGTTCCTCGTCGACTACGTCCTGACCACGGGCGTCAGAGGCCTGGTCCTCGGCATCAGCGGGGGCCAGGACTCGACGCTGACCGGCAAGCTGTGCCAGCTGGCCGTGGAGACCCTGCGCGATCGGGGGGCGGCTGCCGAATTCTGGGCCGTGAGGCTGCCGCACCATGTGCAGACCGATGAGTCCGATGCTCAGGACGCTCTGTCCTTCATCGGTGCCGATCATGAGGTCGTCATCAACATCGGAGCCGCCACCGATGCCGCCGCCGACGAGTACGAGAAGGCCACCGGCGAAGTGATCACCGACTTCGGCAAGGGCAATGTTAAGGCCCGGATGCGGATGATCGCTCAGTTCGAGCTGGCAGGGGAGAAGCGGCTCCTCGTCGTCGGCACGGATCACGCCGCCGAGGCGGTCACCGGGTTCTTCACGAAGTTCGGCGACGGTGCCGCCGATGTCGTCCCCCTGGCGGGGCTGAACAAGCGGCAGGGGCGGGCGCTGCTGAGCCACCTCGGCGCCCCCGATCATCTCATCGCCAAGGCGCCGACGGCCGATCTGCTCGACGACGAACCCGGGCAGACGGACGAGTCGTCATTGGGTCTCAGCTATGACCAGATCGACGATTTCCTCGAGGGACGGGAGATCGAGGCCGCGGCCGCCTCGGCGCTGATCGAGAAGTACCGCAGGTCCGAGCACAAGCGCCGGACCCCGGTGGCTCCGACCGACAGCTGGTGGATCCGGCACTGACCCGGCGAGCGACTCCGCCGAGAGCTCGGTGACTCAGCCGGGCCCTCGGTGGCTGAGTCGATCATTCGACCCGTGCGTAGGACGGCGGCTCAGTCCGTGAACGGGGGAGTGCCGGAGACGAGCCCGAGTTCGAGGGCCGTGTGGTTGAACTCCCAGCGGGAGCAGACGAACTCGTCGCTGAGGCGCTCACCGCGGCTGCGCGCTTCCGTGTACTCCCTCCACCCGTCCTCGCGGGCGTCACCGGGACGGATCTCACGTGTCGCGGAATCGTCCGCGGCGACCTGCGTCTCCTCATTCACCCAGATCGACAGCGCTTCGGCGGCTCGGTAGAGGTTCATGAACGCGGTGTGGGACCGCGGATTGTCGAAGCTGGTCTTCTTGAACTCCTCGCAGAACGTGTGCAGGGGATCGAGTTCATCGACCGCGAGCGTGCCGAAGGTCGCGTCCAGACGCAGCGACTGGACGAGTCCGCCCGAATCGGGCAGCAGCTCGAGGACGCGACGCGCCCGACGCTCATCGGCGAGGAGTTCGACCGAGTCCTCGACCGGGGTCAGCCCCGGCGTGTCCATCCGGCCGCGTTCGACGCTGAGCTGCTGGCGCAGCGCATCGATCTGACGCTGGCCGCGACGCCATTCGCCGTGGAACATCAGCAGCGCCACGATCACGCCCAGGCACAGCACGAGACCGATGATCCAGGCCGCCGAATGCAGTCCGGGGATGACGAAGGCCACGATGCCGAGCACGGTGAGCACCGCGAACGTCACCGCCGCCGGTGAGTTGGTGAGGAAATCCAGGAAACGCTTCACAACTCCAAGCCTACTGTTTCAACCTCCAGATATCGTGGAACCCAGTGGCATATAGTTGGGGTGCGAAAACGCATGACTATACGCAGGAGAGCTCAGTTTGAGGATTTCAGTCATCGGTTGCGGATATCTGGGCGCGGTGCATGCGGCGGCCATGGCATCTCTGGGCCACGAGGTCATCGGAGTCGACATCGACGAGGCCAAGGTCGAAGCGCTGACCTCCGGGCACCCGCCGTTCTTCGAACCGGGACTGAGCGAACTGCTCGTGAAGGCGCAGGAGAAGGGCCGCCTCGAATTCACCACCGACGTCTCCCGGGCCGCCGAGGCTCAGGTGCACTTCGTGTGTGTGGGCACCCCACAGAAGCCCGGCGAATTCGCCGCTGACGTGACCTATGTCGATGCGGCCGTGGATTCGCTGCGAGAGCATCTGACTTCGACATCGGTGGTTGTGGGCAAGTCCACGGTGCCCGTGGGCACCGCCGAGCGTCTGGCCGGAGTCATCGCTCCATCCGGTGCGACGATCATGTGGAATCCCGAGTTCCTGCGTGAGGGCCACGCCGTCGAGGACACCCTGCATCCGAACCGTCTGGTCTACGGAGTCGCCTCCGGTCAGGCCGGACAGCGAGCGGTCGAGGCCCTCGATGAGGTCTATGCGACGATCCTGTCCGAGGACACGCCGCGGATGATCACGGACTTCGCCACCGCCGAACTGGTCAAGACCGCGGCGAACTCGTTCCTGGCCACGAAGATCTCCTTCATCAACGCCATGGCCGAACTCTGCGAGGCCTCCGGTGCCGATGTCACCCAGCTGGCCGATGCGATCGGCATGGACGAGCGGATCGGGCGGAAGTTCCTCAACGCCGGCCTCGGATTCGGAGGAGGCTGCCTGCCCAAGGACATCCGCGCATTCATGGCCCGCGCCGGTGAACTCGGCGCCGACCAGGCGGTGGCATTCCTCAAGGAGATCGACTCGATCAATATGCGCCGGCGCGTGCGCATGGTCGACATCGCCCGCGATGCCTTGGACGGGTCGTTCATCGGCAAGCGGATCACCGTCTTGGGCGCGGCCTTCAAACCCGACAGCGATGATGTCCGCGACTCCCCGGCACTGGCGGTGGCTCGGCTGATCGCCACTCAGGGCGGAGTCGTCACCGTCACCGACCCGCAGGCCATCGGCAACGCGCAGAAGTCCTTCCCCGAACTGAGGTACGAAGCCGACACCGGCCGGGCCCTGTCGGGTGCCGACGCCGTGCTGCTGCTGACCGAATGGCGCGAATACCGTGACCTCGACCCGGCCGCGACCGCTGAACTCGTCACGGGGAAGGTCCTCGTCGACGGTCGCAATGTGCTCACCCCCGAACTGTGGCGTGAGGCCGGATGGACGTATCGAGCCCTGGGGCGCCCATGAGGGTCGGGCTGGTCACCGACTCCACGGCTCAGCTGTCGACCGCTGAGCAGGAGGAGCTGAGCCGAGCCGCCGACGGACTCTTCGCCGTGGTGCCGCTGACCGTGCTCATCGGCGGCGTCGCTTTCGCCGACGGTGAGGTCGGGGCCGCGGATCTGTGCACGAAGATGGCCGAGGGCGCCGAGGTCTCGACGTCCATGGCCACTCCGGCCCAGTTCGCCGAGGCCTTCGCCGAGCTGCGCGATCGCGGTGCCGAGGCGATCATCGTCGTGACCATGTCCGCGGAGCTGTCCGGGACCCGCGACTCGGCCGTAAAAGCCGCCGAGTCCGAGGACATCCTCATCTCCGTCGTCGACTCCCGGACCACCTCGGCGGGGCAGGCCGGAGCGCTGGCCGTGGCCGTGGCCGGCATCCGACAGGGCCTCGACGTCGAATCGATCGCCGGGACCGTCGCCGACTGGTGTGCGGGGGAGACCCGGACGGTCTTCGCTCCCTCAAGTCTCGAACACCTGCGCCGAGGCGGACGGATCGGCGCCGCCTCCTCGCTGCTGGGCAGGGCCCTGCAGATCGTGCCCGTGCTGGGCCTCAGCGCCGGCGTCGTCGTGCCCCTGGCCCGGGTGCGCACTCGGACGAAGGCCCTGGAGAAGATCGTCGCCCTCACTGCGAACGCGGCCGACGAGATCTCCGAGACCCGCGACACCGTACGCGTCGAGGTCCAACAGGCCGAGGGCGATATCGACGATGCCGATGCCACCATGCTGATCACGCGATTGACCGAACTCGGTTTCGCCACCTCGTTCCGGACCCTGTCGACGATCATCACCGCGCATGTGGGACCCGGAACCATCGGTGTCACCGTCCAGACGGTGCCCTGAGCCCGACTCGACCGTCGCAGCCTGGGGACGGAGCCGTGACTTGAGCGTCTGAGACCTGTGGACGCAGACAGGCTGTCCACAGGCGCTGCGAAGAACCTGGCCGTGCGGTGACCGCTGTTCCTAGCCTCGGGACATGGCTGTGTCTCCGGATGATCGCTTCGCGGGCCTGATCAACTCCAGCGCCGAACGCGGCGGCTGGGTGCCGGGAGACGTCTTCACCGCCGACACCGCCGGTGAGGAGGAGCCCGTCGAACCACGGCGGGTGCGTCTGCCCGTGCTCGTGGCCGTGGCGATCGCCACGCTCGGCGTGCTCGTTCTCGCCTTCTTCCTCCTCCGTCCCGCACCGCAGCATTCGGCCACCGGCGCCGAAGAGGAGGCAGGGCAGCAGGCCGGATCCGCCGACGATGCCGCCGCGGGCGGCGAGGGCACCGCCGGGACGGGACCGGGCGGGACCGCCTCGGCGCCTCCTTCGGGAGAGGTGATCGTCCACGTCACCGGCGCGGTGGGGCATCCCTCGGTGGTGACACTCGCCGCCGGTGCGCGGGTCCAGGACGCCGTCGAGGCCGCAGGCGGGCTGAAGGGCGACGCCGCCGCGGATTCGGTGAATCTGGCCCGGGTGCTCACCGACGGTGAGCAGATCCACATTCCCGAGGAAGGTGAGGACACCGGCACCGACGCTCAGAATCCCGGCACCGACGCTCAGAATCCCGGCGGGACAGGAGAGGCCGGAACGAACGGCACCGGCGGCTCCGCCGGCTCGGACGGCGGAGACCCGGGAACCGCCGCCGAGAGCAGCGGGGCGGGGCCGGGGGCCGCCGGACAGTCGGGCAAGGTCGATCTCAACACCGCCGACGCCACCGCCCTGCAGACACTGCCGGGCGTGGGACCGGTCACCGCCGAGGCGATCATCAGCCACCGACAGACCCAGCCCTTCGCCGCCGTCGACGATCTGCTGCTGGTCAAAGGCATCGGACCGAAGACCTTCGAAAGCCTCAAAGACCTTGTCAGCGTCGGATGAGGCCGGGACCGGGCGGCGGCAGCCATCGTCTCGAGAGAACCCGCGGATCCCCGCCCGGTGCACGGCAGCGCGCGACTGGGCCGCGGCGAAGGCACGGATGTGGCCGGGATCGGTGCGTCTGCTCGTCTGCGCCGCAGGCCTGTGGACGACCGCGCTCCTCGCACCGGGAGCCTGGGCTCTGGCCTGTGCCCCCGTGCTCGTCGCCCTCGGCTTCCTGCTGCTGACCCGTCGCCACCACCTCGGCGTGGGCCTCATCGTCTTCGCCTGCCTGTTCACGATCCAGATCACCGCTCTGACCGTCTCACGCGGCCCGGAATCCGCGGAGGAGACCATCGGCACCGTCGTCGGGCACAGCGAACCCGGTCCCACGGGCTGGACCCGTCTGACCCTGCTCACGCCCACCGGATTCGCCGAGGTGCTCAGCCCCCGCGCCGCGGACGCCGGAACGACGGTGAGCATGCACACGGAGCGCCTCGACGATATCCGCATCAGCAGCGATGACCCTGAAGCGGTGAGGCGGCCGAACGGCCTCTGGCAGTGGCGGGAGAGTCTGCGCACCCGGCTGCGGGCCGACTCCCTGAGCGCCGGGAACGACGGCGGAGACCTCCTGCCCGGACTCGTCGTCGGCGACACCGAACCCCAGGACGCGCGCATGATCGACGATATGCGCGTGGTCTCGCTCACCCACATCTCGGCGGTGTCGGGCAGCAATGTCACGATCGTCAGCCTCGGCGCGGGACTGGTGGCGGGCGCGTGCCGGGCCGGGCCCCGCCTGCGGGTGAGCATCGGGGTGCTGACCTGCATCGGCTACGTCTTCGTCGTCGGTTTCGAACCCAGCGCGATCCGAGCCGCCGGGATGGCGATCGCAGCGGCGGTGGTCTTCCTGCGCGGGGGCGGCATCTCACCGGTGGCGGTGATGTGTGCGACGGCGAGCCTGCTGCTGGCCTTCGTCCCGGTCCTGGCCACCTCGGTGGGCTTCGTCCTGTCCGTGGTCTCGACGGCCGCGATCATGTTCGTCGTCCCGATCCTGCTGCGCCGACTCGCCGTGCACCTGCCGCTGGTGCCGTCCGTGCTGGTCGCCGCCCTCGTCGTCCCCTTCGTCGCGCAGCTGGCCTGCACCCCTGTGCTCGTGGCCATCGACCCTCGCATCGGTCTGTGGTCGGTGGCCGCCAACGCCCTGGCCGCGCCGGCCGTTCTGCCTGCCACCGTGGCCGGTTTCCTCAGCCTCGTGGGCCAGGCGATCGCGACCACGGGCCTGCCCGGACCCGACATCGTCGCCGGCGGTCTCGCCTGGCTCGGGTCCCTGCCGGCGTGGTGGATCGTCGAAGTCGCCCGAGTCTGCGCCTCCCTGCCGGGAGCCGCACTCGACTGGCCGACACCGCCGGTGGGCACTGTGCTGGCTGCGGCCCTGCTCGCGGTGGCCGTCGTCGGCACGTGGATGCTCGTGCGCCGTCGCCTGTGGGGACTGCCGGTCATCGTCGTGTGCCTCGTCCTCACCGCCTCGGTGATCATCGCGGTCCGCGCCAGACCGCCGGGCGCGGACTGGCTCGTGCTCGTCTGCGACGTCGGACAGGGATCGGGCGCGGTGATCAACCTCGGTCAGGGCAGGGGACTGGTCGTCGACACCGGCAAAGAGACGAAGCCGATCGACACCTGTCTCGATGACTCCGGGATCGAGGAGTTCGATCTGCTCATCTCCCACTTCGATGCCGATCACTTCGCCGGGTATGCGGGCACGACCTGGGGCCGGCGCATCGACCGGATGTTCGTCTCGGTCAATGTCGCGGCCTCGCCCCAGACCCGGCGCGTGGCCGCCGACACCGGCGCCGAGGTGGTTCCGGCCCAACGTGGGCGGCGACTGGCCGTCGACGGGGCCGCGGTCGACGTGCTGTGGCCGCCGCCGCGACCTCAGTCGGGACATGGGGACGAGGAGCTGCGGAACGAGGATTCCCTGGTGGTCCGCATCGAACAGGAGGGATTGAGCACACTGGTGCCCGGTGATGTCGGAGCCGAGGAGCAGCATGTGCTGGCACAGGGGATGCGCCCGATCGATGTGCTCATCGCTCCGCACCACGGATCGTCCGACCTCGCTGCGGAGTTCTTCTCCGCGGCGGCCGCGGATCTCGGGGTGGTGTCCGTCGGCGAGAACAGCTACGGACATCCGAGCCCGAAGTCGCTGCGTGCCTTCGGACCGGTTCCGGTGCTGCGCACCGACCACTGCGGTTCGGTGGCCATCTACGCCGAAGCGCGGTTCAGCACCGGGAAGGACTGTCCTGAGGACCGCGGGTGAGGCGATGCCGGCGGGGTGTGCCCGTCGTGTCGGCTCGCCGCGATAGGCTGGGGCCCATGGCAGCGAAGAAGACACTGGTCCCGTGGAATTCGGCGAAACCGGCACCTGTCGTCATGATCTCCGGTGGCGAATCGGTGCTCGTGCGCATGGCCAAGGACCGGATCGTGTCGACCGTGCGGAAGCAGGACCCCGAAGAGATCGAATTCGACGCTGCCGGCTACCAAGCCGGTGAACTGGCCATGGCGACCTCACCGTCCCTGTTCTCCACCGCGAAGCTCATCGTCGTCGATGCGGTGGAGAAATGTTCGGAGGACTTCCTCAACGATGCCCTGGCCTACCTCGATGACCCCAATGACGATGCCGTGGTCCTGCTCATGCACGCCGGTGGCAATCGCGGTGCGAAACTCATCAGGAAACTGGACTCCGCCGGCTTCCCCCGCGTCGATGCGGCAGTGCTGAAGAACGAGAGCGACCGAGCGAAATTCGCCCAGAACCGATTCAAGGCCGCGAAGCGGCGGATCGACGAGTCCGGGATGGCCGCGCTCATGTCGGCGCTGGGTTCGGATTTGGCCGAACTCAATGCCGGAGTGGACCAGCTTATCGAGGACACCGAGGGCACCATCACCGCTCAGGTCGTCGACCAGTACTACGGCGGACGCGTCGAAGCCACCGGATTCAAGGTCGCCGATGCGGCAGTGGCCGGTGATGCGAAGAACGCACTCAGCCTGCTGCGCCATGCCCTGTCGACCGGTTCCGACCCGGTCCCGCTCGTGGCCGCAGTGGCGATTAAGCTGCGTGGGATGGCCAAGGTGCAGGGGTTCTCCGGCACCAGCGGCGAGCTCGCCTCAGAGCTGAAGATGGCTCCCTGGCAGGTCGACCGTGCCCGGCGGGAGGTGCGGCGCTGGAACGAGGTCGCTCTCGGCCAGTCGCTCATCGCGGCCGCCGAAGCCGATGAAGCCGTCAAGGGAGGTGGCCGCGACCCGGTCTACGCCATCGAATGGTTCGTCTCCGAAGTCAGCCGCCTCGCCCGCGTGCGCTGAGCCGGAGAGCACCCGATGACCCACCGGTGCCGGGGTCGAATGCACACAGGGCCCGATCCGTGCGGATCGGGCCCTGTGCGGCTATAGCCTCAGTCGTCTGCTCAGAGAGCGTTGATCTGCGTGGCCAGGCGCGACTTGCGGTTCGCAGCGTTGTTCTTGTGCAGAACACCCTTCGAAACGGCCTTGTCGAGCTTGCGGGCGGCCACAGCATATGCCTGCTGCGCTTCGTCCTTCTTGCCGGCAGCAATGTTCTCGCGAACGACGCGGATGTAGGACCGAACCTCGGTCCGGACAGCCTTGTTGCGCTGACGGGCCTTCTCGTTGGTCTTGTTCCGCTTGATCTGGGACTTGATATTAGCCAATTTCAACACTCTTTCGTGTTAGTGGTACACGGTCGTGAGGGCGCATCGGCCCGACCTGATCATCTCCGCGGGGAATCACATCGATGACATCGGATCCGACGGCGTCTTCACCCGACCTCGGCGAGACACACGCCTTGATGAAGACACAGAAGACAATGATACAGCCTCGGTGCCTGCGCCTGAAATCCGCAAAGCGGTTCCGTGTGAGGGGGCTCAGCCGGCGATGTTCTTCGCCACGTGTTCGAAGGTCTCACGAGGCATGATCGCACCCTCCCGGCGGATCGAACTCGGGTCGAGGCGGATGACGCGGTCGAGGCGGATCTCCGAAGGTCGGCCCTGAGCATCCCATTTGCCGGACCCGATGTTCATCCACCGGGCATGCCGGTCCTCACGCACCTCACCGACGCTGCCGGGAACGTGATCCTTGCTGGTGAGCATGAGTGCGAGAACCCATCCGCCGTCGCGACCGACGACGAGTGAGGGCCGATCCTTGCCCTGCGTGTGGTCCTCTTCGAACGGGATCCACCCCCAGACGATCTCACCGGGGTCGGCATCTCCGTCGAGGTCGGGGGAGTAGCTGACCGAGACCGGACCCGCATAGTCGCCGGGATAGGATGCACCCGACCCGCCCGGCTGTGGGGCGGTCCTCGACTGCTCCCTCGGCTGCCGGCCTCCGGATCTCCTCTTCGACTGCGACTGACGCAGATAGCGCAGGCCTTCGCGGACTCCGATTCTGGCTGCCCGATTGACGAGTGATTTCCAGTTCATGGTCTCAGCCTAATCGAGGCGGCTGGGATCGCCCGCGTGCGGAAGGAGTCAGACGAAGGAGAGCACAGCCTCGACGGGGAAATGATCGGACGGATACCTCCCGCCGACGTCGAACGTGTTGATCCTCGTCGACACAGTGGCCAGACCGGCGGTGGTCAGGATCCAGTCGATGCGAGGCGCGCCGGCCTTCGGCCCCCTGTAGCGATGGAAGGTGCCGATATCGGCCGACGGGACCTCGGCGGCGGTGTCGGTGAGGCCGATTTCGGTGCAGAAGAAGTCGTAGACCGGTGAGCCGGTGGCGACATTGAAGTCTCCGGTGATCACGCAGGGGCAGTCCACCTCGGCGATGGTCTCGGCCATGATCCTGCCCGACTCGAGGCGGGCGCGTTCGGACTTGTGATCGAGATGGGTGTTGAGCAGCCGCAGGCGTCGACCGGTGAGCAGGTCACGGACGTCGACGGTCGTGAGCGTGCGGGCATGGGACACGCCCCAGGACTCCGAGGCGACCGTCTCCGGCCGTTCGGACAGCCAGCTGATGTCGACGGCATCGACGTCGAAGCGCGCGGAGTCGACGATCACGGCCGTGAACTCTCCGGAATTGCCCCCGGAATGGCCTTCACCCAGCCAGATGTACTGCTCGGGAAGCATGTCGATCAGCGCCTCCAGCTGATCGAGCTCTCCCTCCTGCGTGCCGATGATGTGCGGGTGGGCCGCCCGGATGAGTTCGGCGGCGATCGGCAGGCGTTCGGCCACCGGATGGCCGTCCCTGGCCGGATAGCGCAGATTGAAGCTCATGATCGAGAAATCGCTCATGCCACCATCCTCTCCTGAGCGCCGCCGGGCCGCGAACACCTGTGCGCGGATTCCGAGTCCGCAGGCAAGTCATGGAAGAATGGGAGTTCTGGTCTGTCTGGAGATCTGATCTGTCGAAGAAAGGGCGTTCATGTCACCTCAGGTGAACAAGGAAGCATTCGCGCGGATTTCACCGTCCGCCACCTCACCCGAGCTGATCCGCAATTTCTGCATCATCGCTCACATCGACCACGGCAAGTCGACCCTGGCCGACCGCATGCTCCAGATGACCGGGGCCGTCCAGAAGCGCGACATGCGCGCCCAGTACCTCGACCGCATGGACATCGAGCGCGAACGCGGCATCACCATCAAATCCCAAGCGGTGCGCATGCCGTGGGAGTACGCGGACGATCCGTATGCGCTGAACATGATCGACACCCCCGGACACGTCGACTTCAGCTACGAGGTGTCGAGGTCCCTGGCCGCCTGCGAGGGCGCGCTGCTGCTCGTCGACTCCGCGCAGGGCATCGAGGCCCAGACGCTGGCCAACCTGTATCTGGCCATGGAGAACGATCTCGCGATCATTCCCGTGCTCAACAAGATCGATCTGCCGGCCGCGCAGCCGGAGAAGTACGCCGAGGAGCTCGCGAACCTCATCGGCTGCGAACCCGAGGAGTGCCTGCTCGTGTCGGGCAAGACCGGTGAGGGCGTCGAGGAGGTCCTCGATCGGATCATCACCGATATCCCCGCTCCGGTCGGCGATGCCGAAGCACCGGCGCGGGCGATGATCTTCGACTCCGTCTACGACACCTACCGCGGGGTCGTCACCTACGTCCGCCTCGTCGACGGTGCCCTGAGACCGCGCGAGAAGATCGAGATGATGTCGACCGGCAGCACCCACGAGCTGCTCGAGATCGGTGTCTCGTCCCCCGAACCGAGGGCGACGCAGGGATTGGGCGTCGGCGAGGTCGGGTACCTCATCACCGGTGTCAAGGATGTGCGACTGTCCAAGGTCGGTGACACCGTCACACTCGCGGCCTCACCGGCACCCGAACCGCTCGAGGGCTACCAGGAGCCCCAGCCGATGGTGTACTCGGGGCTGTTCCCGATCGACGGCTCGGACTACCCGGTGCTGCGCGACGCCCTCGACAAGATCAAACTCAACGACGCCTCCCTGGCCTACGAACCCGAGACGTCGACGGCCCTGGGCTTCGGCTTCCGCTGCGGTTTCCTCGGCCTGCTCCACCTCGAGGTCCTGCGCGACCGGCTCGAGCGCGAATACGACCTCGACCTCATCTCCACGGCACCGAGCGTGATCTACGAGGTGACCATGGAGGACGGGACCGAGACGACGGTGACGAACCCGAGCGAGTACCCGACCGGAAAGATCAAGGAGGTCAGGGAGCCCATGGTCCGGGCGACGATCCTGACCCCGAGCGACTACATCGGTGCGGTGATGGAACTGTGCCAGACCCGTCGCGGCAGCCTGCAGGGCATGGACTACCTGTCCTCGGACCGGGTCGAGATCCGCTACCGGCTGCCGTTGGCCGAGATCGTCTTCGACTTCTTCGATCAGCTCAAGTCCCGGACCAAAGGGTATGCGACCCTCGACTACTCCGATGACGGTCAGGACGCGTCCGACCTGGTCAAGGTCGATATCCTGCTCCACGGCGATCAGGTCGACGCGTTCTCCGCGATCGTCCACCGCGACAACGCCTACTCCTACGGCGTCGCCATGGCCGGCAAGCTGCGCAAGCTCATCCCGCGCCAGCAGTTCGAGGTGCCCGTCCAGGCGGCCATCGGCTCACGCATCATCGCCCGCGAGACGATCCGCGCCATCCGCAAGGACGTGCTGAGCAAATGCTACGGCGGCGACATCAGCCGCAAGCGCAAGCTGCTCGAGAAGCAGAAGGAGGGCAAGAAGCGGATGAAGATGGTCGGCACCGTCGAGGTGCCGCAGGACGCCTTCATCGCCGCGCTGTCCTCCGATGAGCCGGAGACCAAGGACAGCAAGAAGTAAGTGCCCGCACAACCGACCGGTGAGGTGCCACCGCGCGACGGCTCACTTCCCGCCTCGGCGGGGGTGGGCGCCGCCGACCGGGGGCTGAGCCTCTACATCCACGTCCCCTACTGCCGGGTCCGCTGCGGCTACTGCGATTTCAACACCTACACCGCCGAGGACCTCGGACCGGGAGCCTCGCGTGAGGATTTTCGCGCCAATCTCGCCCGCGAGCTCGATCTGTCGGTGACCACCCTCGCCGAGGTCGACGCCGGTGACCGTGAGGTCTCGACGATCTTCTTCGGCGGAGGCACCCCGACTCTGCTGCCGGCGAATGTGCTCGCCGGAGTCATGGACGATATCCGCGCCCGCTTCCGTCTGGCCGCCGACGTCGAGGTCACGACCGAGGCCAACCCCGACACGCTCGATCCGGACTACATCGCCACCTTGGCCGGTTCCGGATTCAATCGCGTCTCGATGGGGATGCAGTCGGCCGTCCCGCATGTGCTCGCGACCTTGGATCGGACCCATGATCCGGACAAGATCCCCGAGGTGGCCCGGTGGGTGAAGGAGGCAGGACTCGATCTCAGCCTCGACCTCATCTACGGCACTCCGGGGGAGTCGATCGAGGATTGGCGGCGTTCGCTCGATGTGGCCCTGTCCAACGACGTCGATCACATCTCGGCGTACTCGCTCATCGTCGAACCCGGAACGAAGATGGGGGCGATGGTCCGCCGCGGCCAGCTGCCGATGCCCGATGAGGACGACCTCGCCGACAAATACGAGATCGCCGATGCCGCGATGACCGCGGCCGGACTGCACTGGTACGAAGTGAGCAACTGGTCGACCGGGACCGAGACCAGGTGTCTGCACAATATGGCCTATTGGCAGGGCGCCGATTGGTGGGGGTACGGTCCCGGAGCTCACTCACATGTCGGCGGAGTGCGGTTCTGGAACGCCAAGCATCCCAGGGCCTGGGCCGATCGGCTGCTGGCCGGGCAGTCCCCGTCGATCGGCCGCGAGGTCCTCGACGAACAGACACGGGAGATCGAACGGATCATGTTGGCCGCTCGCATCGATTCCGAACTGCGGCTGGACTCCTTGGCCGCTGGCAGCGAGCAGGCGATCAGGACCTTCGTCAAGCAGGGTCTGCTCGACGAAGACGGTGTCGCCGACGGCCGGTTCAAACCGACCCTGCAGGGCCGACTGCTCGCCGACCATATGGTGCGAGTGCTCACTGAATTCGTCTGAAGCCCGGCCCCGGGCAATGAACCGGGGTCGGGCTTCCGCACAGCCTTCAGACAGGCTGCGGTCGGGGTCAGCGCAGGCGGCTCACTTGATCCAGTTCGGGGTCATCGGGATTCTGTAGCCCTCCCCGCGGTTGGCGGCGAGTCCGGCGATGATCTCGATGACGATCATGTAGATGCTGACGACTGGGATCAGGAGCAGGATGAGCAGGCCGATGCCGACGATCGAGAGCACCCCGCCGATGAAGCCGAGACCGACGACGGCGATGACCCCGATGATGAGCAGATTGAGCGACTGTGCTCCGTGGTGGCGGATGAAGGGTGATCTGTCCTTGTTGATGAGGTAGAGGACAAGCGTGACGATCCAGCCGAGACCGACGACGTAGGTGGCGGCATGCGCCAGGTGTGACCACAGCGCAGTCGTGCGTTCGGTCTGATCGGCGGCCCAGAAGCCGACCGAACCCGATCCGTAGGCGGACTCGGGAAGCGGTGCGCCGACTGGGACTCCGGCCGCGGGGGAGAAGGCCGAAGCGGCTGCGGTGGAATGGGGCGCATAGCCGGGCTGGGGCCCGCCCTGCTGATACGACTGCGGGCCGTAGCCGGGGCTCTGCTGACCGTACTGCTGGGAGCCGTAGGACTGTTGGCCCTGCTGCTGCGAGCCGTAGGGCTGGTCGCCCGGGTGCTGCGCGTAGGGCTGCTGGGGCCCGGAAGCCTGGGAATAGTTGGGTGGCATGGGGCGGCCGTTGTCCGACGGGTGGGGATTGTTCGACATGTGAGTCCTTTCAAAGCCTCTCGACTCCACCGTAGCCCAGTCGCCGTGTGGGTCCTAGGGAGGAAAGCCCGAATCCTGGGCCAATCCGGCAACGGGTGTAGTAAGGTCGAAACGGAATCGGTCATCGGTGCCGAACGGACTGCCGCTTCGAATATGAGTACACAGGATCCCGGGTTCGGGCAGGAACGCCGGTCAGAAGCCTGGCCGAATCCTGCGCCGCCGCTGACCGGCCACTCTCACTCTGACACGGGTCGCATGCCCGGCCACATGCCGGCCGAGGATCCACGCGAGATGGCCGCACGGGCGAGGGAGGATCTGCTCCGTGGAGCCCACCGCACGGGGCGGATGCACGTCTCCGGTCTGCCGAAGCGCCCGTGGGAGGTCATCGTCGCCTCGGCGTTGGGATTCATCGCCCCGTTCTTCGTCCTTGCAGCTCTCCTCTGGATGGCATTCACCGGCGGGCGGACGTTCCGACTCCTCGGCTGGATGTTGCGCGGGATGGGAGACCTCACTGACACGACGGCACTGTCCTGGGCCGGCGATGCCTCGACAGGAATCGCCACGGTGATCGTCGGCATCGGGACTGCCATCGGTCTCGTCGTCGTTGCGGGATTCACGGCCTATGCGTGGCGACTGGTCGTCGGTCACGAGCGCGCTCGGTGGGTGGCGCTGGCCTGCCTCGGACTGGCCTTCATGGTGATGACTCCGCTCAATCCGCTGCTGATCAGCTGCTTTCTGCTGTCCGGCACCGCGAGCGTGGTGTTGGCCTTCCTGCCCCGGTCGTCGGCTTGGTTCGCCCGTGCTCGGAGATCGGAACGGGCAGGCCCGGGAGCCGGCGGTCAGGACGGCGGACGAGTCATTTGATCATTGAGATCGCCAGGGGAATTCTGTAGCCCTGGCCGCGATTGGCCGCGATCGCGCCATTGACATGGAAGATGATGTCAACGATCGCCGCGGCCAGGAGGATGAGCAGGCCGACTCCGGTGTGTGTGAAGATCGAACCGATGAAGAAGATCGGGAACAGCGTCAGCTCGAAGTTCAGCGACTGCCGAGCATGTTCGCGAACGTACGGGGACTCGTCCTTCTTGACGAGGAAGAGGATGAGCGGGAGAAGCCAGCCGAGCAGGATGGACCCGATGTGGGTCCAGACCGCAGCACTGCGGTCCGAGGGGGAGGGCTGCCAGAAGCCTTCGGACCCGGTGCCGAAGGCCTGCGGCGGCAACAGCTGTGAGTTGAACAGCGCCCGGTCGGCTGCCGGGCCGTTGGCGCTGTGCGAGACCGAGTAGCTCTGCGGTGGCCCATAAGGCGGTTGGGAACCGTAGGGCTGCTGAGACCCGTAGGGGGTTTGCGAACCGTAGGGCGGTTGCGAACCGTAGGGCTGCTGGGGCCCGGATGCCGCAGGGTAATCCGGCGGCATCGGTCGCGGCTGGCTGTCGTCGGGCTGCTGGGGATTCTGCGTCATGAGCGTCCTTTCGAGTCCTCGGACTCTCCGCATTACCGCAGGTGTTGTGATTCCGGGCGGAATCGTCGACTGCTGTCGTCATCGTCGGCAGGCTCCGACTCAGCCGACGTCCTCCGACTCAGCCGACGGTGACGAAGTCGATGAGCTCCTCGACGCGTCCGGACAGGGTCGGTTCGACATCGGCGATGGTGGTCACTTTCCCGAGGATGCGCACCCAGCCGCGGGCGACATCGCGATGATCGGCGTGCGGCCACCCGATGCGCCGCAGGATCCCGGTCTTCCAATCCTCGCCGCGGGGAACGGCCGGCCACTGATCGATGCCGACGACATGCGGTTTGACCGCCTGCCAGATGTCGACATAGGGGTGACCGATGATGTGGACGACGTCGCGGTACCGGGGATCGGCGCGCACCGCCTCGGCGATCTTCGATTCCTTCGTCCCCTCCACCAGGTGATCGGCGAGGACTCCCACCCGATGGTCCGCATCGGGGCCGAACGCCGCGAGCTTGTCGGCGACGTCATCGAGGCCGCCCAGGGGTTCGACGACGACGCCTTCGATGCGCAGATCGTCGCCCCAGATCTTCTCGACCAGTTCGGCATCGTGTTTGCCCTCGACCCAGATGCGCGATCCGCGTGCCACCCGTGCCTTGGCACCTGCCACGGCACGCGAACCCGAGGCAGTGCGAGCAGCGCCGGTCGCCTTCTTCTTCGTCGGCAGGCGGAGATCGACCGGCTGACCCTCGAGGAGGAATCCCGGCCCGAGGGGGAAGGCCCGAACCCTGCCCTGCCGGTCCTCGAGGTTGACGACGACACCGGCCGTGGTCTTCTCGGCCCCGACGACGGCCCCGACGTATCCGCTCATCGCATCCTCGAGGACCATGCCCAGTCCGATCTCGACGGGGCGGGACTTCTTCGGCCGGTGCGAGGACGGGGAGTCACCGGAGAGGACATCGGAGCCATAGCGATCGAAAGCATTCACAGGCATCCACCATAATGGTCCGCGAAGACCGAAGCCCGGTGACCCTCCGACGGTGAGGCGGAAAGCGCGAAAGCGCCGGAGTCGAAATGAAATCACCCGCGAAGAGGCGTAGAATTGGCACTCAGTGTGAACGAGTGCCAAGCGTGTGGGGAGGTCAGCGATGAACGACAGCAGACGGGCCCAGGTTCTGCGCGCCATCGTCGAGGACTTCGTCGCCACGAACGAACCCGTCGGATCGAAGGCCATCGTCCATCGTCACACCCTCGGGGTCTCGCCGGCGACGATCCGCAACGACATGGCCCACCTCGAGCAGGAGGGCTACATCGCCCAGCCGCACACCTCGGCCGGGCGGATCCCCACCGATCTCGGCTACCGGATGTTCGTCGACCGCATCGATGAGTTCAAACCGCTGACCCAGGCGGAGCGACGGGCGATCTTCCAGCTCATCGACGGAGACGTCGACCTCGATGAGATGCTCGACCGCACGGTCCGGGTGCTCTCGGGCCTGACCCACCAAGTGGCGCTGATCCAATACCCGACGGTGTCCTTGGCTCGGATCAAGCACATCGAGATCGTCGGCCTCGGTCCGAGTCGGGTCCTCGTCGTCCTCATCACCGATGCCGGTCAGGTCGAACAGAAGACCGTCACACTCAGCCAGCTGCTCGACGACGGCGGGGTGCGCGAGATCCGCGATCGGATCAACTCCGAGTTCGCCGGTAAGAAGCTCTCCCACGTCGCGGGGGAGGCCGCCGGTGCGGAGCGGACCCCGACTCCCGCCGAGGCGGCCGGTGCCGAGGCCGTCGACCCGGACGAGATCGGCATCGACAGGATCAGGGCCGCGGTCATCGACCTCGTCGCAGCCACCCGCGAGGAGCGCATCATCATGGCCGGCACCGCCAACCTGGCTCGATCCGGGCATGAGTTCGGTGAGCAGATGGCCCCGATCCTCGAGGCCTTCGAAGAGCAGGTGGTGCTGCTGAAGCTGCTGACTTCGATGGCCGAGGACCAAGAGGAGATCAGCGTGCGGATCGGTCGTGAGAATACTCACGAATCATTCAGTTCGACATCCGTCGTCGCCGCCGAATATGGTCATGACGCAGGTTCCTCGGCCCGTCTGGCGGTGCTGGGACCGACGAGAATGGACTACCCGACGACGATCTCGGCCGTCAGGGCAGTGGCGAAGTACGTGTCCTCACTGCTCGACAGGGGATGAAGAGCTGCCGCATTTCCCCGCTCAGACGGCAGCTGACCACCACGAATATCAAGAACACACACCATCAGGGAGAGAGAAGTTTCTGTGGCCGATCACTATGAAACACTCGGAGTGTCCAAGGACGCTTCCGCGGCTGAGATCAAGTCGTCGTACCGGAAGCTGGCACGCAAGTACCACCCGGACGTCAATCCCGGTCACGAAGACGAGTTCAAAGCCATCTCACTGGCCTACGATGTGCTCTCCGACCCGGAGAAGCGCCGCAACTACGATATGGGCGGCGGCGAGAACGGGCAGGGCTTCCCGGCCGGCGGCGGATTCGGCGACATCTTCGAGACCTTCTTCGGCGGCGGAGGCGGTCAGGCCGGCGGCCCGATCCCACGCACCCAGCGCGGCAAGGACGCCCTCGTCGGCGTCAACATCGACCTGGAGACCGCGGCCTTCGGCGGCACCGTCGACCTCGACGTGACCACCGCGGTCGTGTGCGACACCTGCTCGGGTGCCGGCACGCAGGAAGGGACCTCGATCGAGACCTGCAGCCTGTGCCACGGCGCCGGCAGCGTCCAGCGCATGACCCGCACCCTGCTGGGCCAGATGGTCACGAACCAGACCTGCAACTCCTGTCACGGCTTCGGCACCGTCATCCCCAGCCCCTGCCTCAACTGCCAGGGCGACGGCCGTGTGCGCAAGCAGCGGACGATGAAGATCCGCATCCCCGCCGGTGTCTCCGACGGCACTCGGATCCAGCTGTCGAGCCAGGGCGAAGTCGGCCCCGGCGGCGGGCCGGCCGGAGACCTCTTCGTCGAGGTCATGGTCACCCGCCACGACGTCTTCCAGCGCGACGGCGACAACCTGCGCGCCTCCGTGTCCGTGCCGATGACCGCGGCCGCCCTGGGCGCGACGATCCCGTTCGAGACCTTCGACGGCACCCAGGACCTCAGCATCGCCCCGGGCACCCAGTCGGGCACGGTGGTCAAGCTGAGCGGACTCGGTGCCACGCGTCTGCGCTCGGAGACCCGCGGCGACCTGCTCATCACCGTCGAGGTGCTCACCCCCGACAAGCTCGACGACGAACAGCGCGAACTGTTCGAGAAGCTCGCCGAACTGCGCGGCGAGCAGGCCCCGAGAGCTCAGATCACCACCGAGAAGCACAGCATGTTCTCCCGCATGCGTGAGAGGTTCGCCGGTCGGTGAGCCTTCCCGTCTTCCACTGTGCCACCGCCGCTGAGGCGGTCAGCGGCCAGGTCCTCACCGTCGGTGAGGACGTGGCCGGGCACGCGGTGCGGGTGCGGCGGATCGGTCCCGGCGAGCAGATCGAGATCGTCGACGGTCAGGGCACGCGCGCCCGCGGCACCGTCACGGCCGCCTCGGCGACTCAGATGGGCCTCGACATCGCCGAGGTGACCACCGAGGAGGCGATGCGACCGCGTCTGGTCCTCGTACAGGCCCTGGCCAAGGGCGACCGTGATCTGCAGGCCATCGAGGCGGCCACGGAGATCGGCGTCGACGAGGTCATCCCGTGGGCGGCCGAACGCTCCATCGCCGATTGGCCGGCGAAGAAGCGGGAGAAGATGGCGGCGAAATGGGAGCACCTGCTCCAGGCCGCATCCCTGCAGGCGAGGCGATCCCGGTTCCCCCGACTGCACGAGCTGGTCCGCGGGACGTCTCTGGCCCGCCAGCTGTCGGACACCGATTCGATCTTCGTTCTCCACGAGACCGCGCAGCTCCGGCTGTCCCAGGCGCTGAGGGACCTCGGCGGCGAGACCGCCGGGCACGATCCCACAGGCGACCGGCCAGCGTATTCGGCCCAGCCCGAGCGCATCGTCATCGTCGTCGGCCCCGAAGGCGGCATCAGCGGCGGCGAACTCGAGGCCCTGGACGCCGTCGGTGCGAGAACGGTGCGATTGGGCCCGACCATCCTGCGCTCCTCCTCGGCAGGATCCGCGGGCCTGGTCATGACCCAGAGTTCATTGGGCCGTTGGTGAGACAACGGACTAAGATGGGAACACACCTAGGCGCCACCGGTGACGGTGCGCCCCCGCATGCAAAGGAACATTCTGGACATCACCCACCCACCCACGGACCCTGTGAATACCACCGACTCGGACGCAGCCGACGCTGACACCGGTGCGGACGCCCCAGACACCGTCCGCCTCGTCATCCCCGACTCCATCGACCTCGTCGAATTCTTCGGGCCCGGGGAAGCGAACCTGCGCGCCCTCGAACGCAGCTTCGACGACCTCGACATCCACGTGCGGACCAATCAGGTCCAGGCCGCTGGCGGTCCCAAGCGGGTCGAGGAATTCGTCAATGTCATCGGCGAACTCAAGAAGCTCCATGCCGCCGGTCATCGGATCAACGAGGAGACGATCGAGCGGGTCACGACGTTCTCCTCGGAGGGAGCGGCCGCCTCGGCGGTGCTGGGCACGAACATCCTGTCCACCCGCGGGAAATCGATCCGACCGAAGACGATGGGCCAGCACGACTATGTCAAGGCCATCCGCAACCACACGATCACCTTCGGCATCGGCCCCGCAGGCACCGGCAAGACGTACTTGGCCATGGCGATGGCCGTCAACGCCCTCCAGCACAAGGAGGTCTCGCGGATCGTCCTGACCCGGCCGGCCGTGGAAGCCGGAGAGTCGCTGGGTTACCTGCCGGGCAGCCTCAACGAGAAGATCGACCCCTATGTGCGCCCGCTCTACGACGCCCTGCACGACATGATCGACCCCGAGTCGATCCCGCTGCTGATCGAGACCGGCACGATCGAGGTCGCCCCGCTGGCGTATATGCGCGGACGCACACTCAACGATGCGTTCATCATCCTCGACGAGGCGCAGAACACCACGGCCGAGCAGATGAAGATGTTCCTCACCCGGCTCGGTTTCGGTTCCCGCATGGTCGTCACCGGTGACATCTCCCAGATCGACCTGCCGGGCAAGACCCGCAGCGGGCTCAAGGTCGTCCGTGACATCCTGACCGGAATCGACGATCTGCAGTTCTGCGAACTCGGCAGCAAGGACGTCGTCCGGCATTCGCTGGTGACGAAGATCGTCGACGCCTACGACCTGTGGGGGAGTTCCGAATGAACACCGAGATCCTCAACGAGACCGGCGCCGAGGTGGACCTCGACGAGGTCGTGGCCCTGACCGAATACCTCGGTCGGGCCCTCCACATGCACCCGGGGGCGGAACTGGCCGTGACCATGGTCGACTCCGCGGCCATGTCCGAACTCCACGTCACCTGGATGGACCTCGACGGCCCGACCGATGTCATGTCCTTCCCCATGGACCAGCTCCACCGCGGCGACCCCGACCACCCGACGGAAGGCCAGATGGGCGATATCATCATCTGCCCCGAGGTGGCTCGCGCCCAAGCCGAGGCGGCCGGCCATTCGGCGATGGACGAGATCCTGCTGCTGACGGTGCACGGTTTCCTCCACCTGCTCGGATACGACCACGGTGAGCCGGACGAGCGGGAGGAGATGTTCGCCCTCCAGCGGCATCTGCTGCTGACCTTCTTCGCCGCCCGCTACAACGGCCGCACCGACATCCCCACCCCCACCGAGGTCTGAGCGTGTTCGCCTATTTCCTCGGTGCGGCCCTGTGTCTGGTCGTCGCCGCCATCCTGTCTGCTGTGGACGCGGCGCTGCTCAATGTCTCCCACCACGCCGTCGAGGACGCCAAGGACGAAGGCAAGCGCGCGGCCGTGCGGGTCGAGAGGATCCTTGAGGACCTGCCGACGAACATCAACGTCATCATCTTCGTCCGCAACTTCCTCGAGGCGCTGGCCACGGTCTTCATCGCCCTGGCCTACAACTCCTACTACTCCGTGGGACCGCTCATGGTCTTCCTCACGGTCATCACCGCCTCGGTGGCGGTCTTCATCATCGCCGGCGTCTCGCCGCGCACGATCGGCAAGCGCCGGTCCCTGGCCGTGAGCCTCAACCTCAGCTGGATCGTGCGCATCGTCCTCGTCGTTCTCAAGCCGCTGACCCGGATCCTCGTCGTGCTCGGCAACCTGCTGACCCCGGACAAGGTGTTCAAGGACGGTCCGTTCGTGACCTCCGAACAGCTGCGCGACCTCGTGGAGCGGGCCAGCGAATCGGACGTCATCGAAGACGGCGAACGCGAGATGATCCAGTCGGTGTTCAACCTCTCGGACACCTCGGCGAACGAGGTCATGGTCCCGCGCACCGACCTCATCACCGTCGACGCCGATGTGACGCTGCAGAAGACGCTCAACCTGTTCTTCCGCTCCGGCTTCTCCCGCATCCCCGTGTGCGGCAACGACCTCGACGACGTCCGCGGCGTCGCCTATCTCAAGGACGTGGCCAGACGCCTCCACCTCCATCCCGAGGACGCCGATCGGCCGATCGGCAACCTGGCCCGCAGCGTGCTGTTCGTGCCCGAGACGAAGCCCGCCGATGACCTGCTGCGCCAGATGCAGCTCGATTCGACCCATCTGGCGATCCTCATCGACGAATACGGCGGCACCGCCGGGCTCGTGACGATCGAGGACAT
The DNA here is from genome assembly GCF_018208375.1 of Brevibacterium sp. SMBL_HHYL_HB1. Taxonomy (NCBI): domain Bacteria; kingdom Bacillati; phylum Actinomycetota; class Actinomycetes; order Micrococcales; family Brevibacteriaceae; genus Brevibacterium; species Brevibacterium sp. SMBL_HHYL_HB1. Next base: position 1,275,971 of record NZ_CP062936.1, read on the forward strand.
CGTCGAGGAGATCGTCGGCGAGATCGAAGACGAATACGACAACGGCGGCGATGAGCTCGTCGCCGCCGACGACGGCTCATTCATCATCAGCACCCGCATGTCGATCTCGGACTTCGCCGAGTACTTCGACGTCAAGATCGACGAGGACGACGTCAACAGCGTCGGCGGACTGCTCTCGAAGCTCATCGACCGAGTGCCCATCGACGGTTCGCACGCGAGCATCGAGGGCTTGGAGATCGAGGCCCTGGAAGGCCGGGGCCGGCGCCACCGCATCACCCATGTCCGGGTCACGCGCACGGACACGGACACCGCCGTCGAGGCGACGCAGACGGCTGAGGCCGCTGGCTCGGGAACACAGGACCGGTCGGAGACGAAGGAAGAGGACTGAGATGGAATTTCGCACGGACTACCCCGAGGACTACCGCGCGGGTTTCGCCTGCTTCGTGGGACGACCGAACACCGGCAAGTCGACGCTGACGAATGCGCTGGTGGGGGAGAAGGTCGCGATCACCTCGGCGAAGCCGCAGACGACGCGGCACACGATCCGGGGGATCGTCCACCGTGACGACCACCAGCTCATCCTCATCGACACACCGGGACTGCACAAGCCTCGCACCCTGCTGGGATCGCGGCTGAACGACCTCGTGGCCACGACGCTCAACGAAGTCGACGTCATCGGCTTCTGCCTGCCTGCCGATGAGCCGATCGGTCCGGGCGACCGATACATCGCCTCCCAGCTCGAACTCCTCGACGGCCGGACGCCGATCGTGGCGCTGGTGACGAAGGTCGACCTCGTGCCCAAGGACAAAGTCGCCGAGGCGCTGCTGGCCGTCGGCGAGCTCGCCGATTTCGCCGATGTCGTTCCCGTCTCAGCTGCCGAGGGCTTCCAGGTCGACACCGTCGACTCCGTGCTCGCGGCCCACCTGCCCGTCTCGCCCCCGCTCTACCCCGATGGTGACCTCACCGATGAGCCGGAGGAGGCCATGATCGCCGAGCTCGTCCGCGAGGCGGCACTGGAGGGCGTTCGTGACGAGCTGCCGCACTCCCTGGCCGTGCAGGTCGAGGAGATGTATCCGCGGGAGGGCCGCAGCGAGGACAACCCGCTGTGGAACGTCCACGTCAACCTCTTCGTCGAACGTCCCAGCCAGAAGGCGATCATCATCGGCAGCGGCGGGAGCAGACTCAAGGCGATCGGCTCGGAGTCCCGCCGCGGCATCGAAGGCCTGCTCGGGACCAAGGTCTACCTCGACCTCCACGTCAAGGTCGCCAAGGACTGGCAGCGCGACCCGAAGCAGCTCGGGCGCCTCGGCTTCGATTTCAGCTGAGCGGGGATCCGTCCGGCGGCCGACCGCTGCCATCGTGACGAAGGCGACAGCTCCTCGACCGCCCAGACCCGCTCTGTGACCGAGAGCACCCGCGCGGCCCAGGTTGAACCGGGTGCTCCTGCCTGCCTTAGACTAGGCCGAGTGAATGCCGAGCAGACTCTGGTCGCACTCAGCGACCGATCACCCCAAGTAGCACCCGAAGAGCTCATCGCCGGGCTCGTACCGCCGCCGCAGTTCGCCGACGTCTCCTTCGACAGCTATCGCACCGATCCGAACGAGCCGTCCCAGGAGGAGGCTCGCACGAAGCTGCGCCAGTTCACCCAGCGCTCGACCTCGACCGGGCTCCTCGGGCGTCTGTTCTCGAAGGGCAAGTCCGGTGCCAAGGGCGTCTACCTCGACGGCGGCTACGGCGTGGGCAAGACCCACCTGCTCGCCTCTGCTTGGCATGCCAATGACAAGCCGGCCACTTTCGGCACGTTCGTCGAGTACACGAATCTCGTCGGGGCGCTCGGCTTCGTCCGGGCCAGAGACGATCTGTCGGAGATGAAACTCGTCTGCGTCGATGAGTTCGAACTCGACGATCCCGGCGACACCGTGCTCATGTCCCGCCTCATGCGGGAGCTCACCGATGCCGGGGTGAAGATCATCGCCACCTCGAACACCCTGCCCGGCTCACTGGGGGAGGGGCGCTTCGCCGCTCAGGACTTCCTGCGGGAGATCCAGGCTCTGGCCGATCAGTTCGAGGTCTACCGCATCGATGGTCAGGACTACCGCCACCGTGCGCTCAGCTCCCCGGCACGGCCGCTGCCCGAAGGCGAACTGACCGCGGCCGCTGACGAGCTCGACGGGGTCGTGGCCCGGGATGACTTCTCCCAGCTGCTTGCCCACCTGTCCACCGTCCATCCCTCCCGCTATGGGCGGATGGTCGACGGCATCGATGCGGCCGTGTGGGAGAACGTGACGACGATCGAGAACGAGAGCGTGGCGCTGCGTTTCGTCGCGCTCGTCGACCGCCTCTATGACCGCAATGTCCACATCATCAACTCCGGTGCCCCGCTGGATGAGATCTTCACCGAGGAATCGCTGGCCGGCGGCTACAGGAAGAAGTACATGCGCTGCCTGTCCCGTCTCACCGCACTCTCGTCCTGAGGATCGACGAGACGCTGCAAAGGTCCTCCGACGGTCTCACCGCAGAGTGAGCAGTTCGAAGATCTCCAGATTCGGCACCCAGTCCGGCAGGCCGATGAGCTTGAACACACACCAGACGACGACTGCGACGAACAGCGCAGTCAGAGCCCCGATCGTCCACCGCACCCACAGGCGCTGAGCCATCACCCAGTGCGTCCACTTCTCGACATTCACGCGCACGAAGCGCAGCAGCCTCTGCGCCCATTTGAACTCGCTGGAGATGATGAACAGGCCGATGATGACGATGAGCCATCCCGGCCCGGGCAGGGGAACGAGCATGAGCCCGATGAGCACGACGAGCGTGCCGAGCCCGCCGACGATGCTGCGATAGATGCGAGCGGTGTGCGTGTTCGCCAGCACCGTTCGACGCCAGCGGAGGAATCCCAGCCGCAGCTTGCGCCACGGCCTGGGCCCCTGTCGATGATGGCGTGACAACCAGCCCTTGGGCCGGGTGCGAGGTGGATCGGCATTCACCCAACCACTATAGAACGCCGACCCTGAAAGCTCGATCTGCGGGTGTGAGCACGATCACCCGAGAACGATTTTGCGTATGCCGCCACCTGCGTATAGAGTTGTATCTCGTTGCGAGGGATACCGAGCAGACGAAATGCGGATGTGGCTCAGTTGGTAGAGCATCACCTTGCCAAGGTGAGGGTCGCGGGTTCGAGTCCCGTCATCCGCTCGGAGGCGTCATGGCACTGCCTTGGCGGTGGCGTGGCCGAGAGGCGAGGCAGCGGCCTGCAAAGCCGTATACACGGGTTCGAATCCCGTCGCCACCTCGGATGGCCGACAGCAATGTCGGCTGACCAGCGCGATTGGCGCAGCGGTAGCGCGCTTCCTTCACACGGAAGAGGTCACTGGTTCGATCCCAGTATCGCGCACAGGGACCACACGGTTCCGGTGCAACAACAGAATAGAGCGCGATTGGCGCAGCGGTAGCGCGCTTCCCTGACACGGAAGAGGTCACTGGTTCGATCCCAGTATCGCGCACAGAAGAAGCCCCGGGAACTCCACCCGGGGCTTCGTGCATTCCTCGGAGGCCCCGAGGTCCACCTGTGGCCGTCGTGTTGCAGGTCTGGCACGTGAGCATCATGCGGCACGAGGCTCTTTAGCTAGTAGGCTGGCCCTGTACACGACGGCAATCACTTCGGAGCACCTATGTCTACTCCTCAGAACCCCGACGGATCGAGCGACGGTTCACCCGGTCCGCATTCGAACGGTCAGAACCCGAACAACCAGCCGCCGAGCGCGCCCGACTACGGAAGCGACCCGAACGCGGGGCAGCAGCCTCCGCAGTACGGGTCCCAGCCCGGCGGACAGCAGTACGGTTCGCAGCAGCCGTTCGGCGCCTCCAGCGGTCAGGACCAGCCCTATGGTTCGCAGCCGTCGCAGCCCTACGGTTCGCAGCCGGGGCAGAACCAGAACCCCTACGGCCAGGGTCAAGACCCCTACGGGCAGGGCCAGTACGATGCCAACCAGTACGGGCAGAACCCGTACGATCCGAACGCTCAAGGCTATGACCCGAACCAGTACGGTCAGCAGCCGGCCTATGCCGCTGACGGCTCCTCCGATCAGTTCATCCCGGCCAATCCGAACGCCGCCTACGGTCAGTTCCCCGCGGGCACGGGCGGCAACACCTCGAAGAACCTCTGGGGCATCCTCGCCCTCATCGGCGGCATCGCCGGTGTCCTGACGTCCGGGCTCCTGTTCGGCGGTCTGCTCGGCATCGCCGCTGTGGTCTTCGGCTTCATCGCGCTGTCGGCCATCAAGAAGGGCCTGGCTTCGAACAAGGGGATGAGCATCACCGGCCTCATCCTGGGCTTCGTCGCCGTTCTGTTCACCATCGTCGCGCTGATCATCTACATGTTCCTCGGTGTCGGATTCCTCTCGGCTGTCGAAAGTGCGGCGAGCTCACAGTCGCCCTCGTCCGATCCGGTCGACCCGAGCCAAGGGGCCGACGGTGGCCAGGCCGCCCCCGCACAGGGCAGCGAAGTCACAATCGGAGACGACGTCACCGCGACCGTGCAGGTCCGTCCCGGCACAGCGTCCGGACATGCCTCCGGCGCCGAATCGTCCGATGGTGACATCGCCGTCGTCACGATGACGGTCAAGAACGACTCGAGTTCCGATATCGAGATGACTCTGGCGAACATGGAAGCCACTGACAGCAGCGGTCAGGACTACGACGACGTCTTCGACGGATCGCAGTACAAGGGCTCGCTCGCCTTCACTGACCCGGTGCCCGCCGGGGGCGAGACGACCTACGAACTCGCCTTCGGGGTTCCTGCGGACGAAGTCGATGGCATGCACATCAAACTGACCCTTCCCGAGGACCTCGGAAACGGCAAGGACTTCGAGTTCTCCAAGCAGTGAGAAGCCCCATCCGGGTCTGCGAGTCTGCCCGAGACGGCGTCTTCGGCGCGTGTCCGGGTAGGCTCGCAGACCTCGGCCAACTCAGCATGGGTGGCAGTCGCGTGACTGCCACCCAACTGATTCGGAACCACCGAATCGGTACTAGAATCTTGAGGGCGAGAAGTCCTCACAGCAGACGAATGGAGAAGATCAGTGGCAGACAGCATTGACTGCGCGGGAGAGAGCATCCCTTGGAAAGAGGGGCTGACCGGTACGGAGATCTTCTCCTCGGACCGCACGGTCATTGCGATGTGGCTCAACGGCGAACCCGCTGACCTCAGCCGCGAACTCAACGCCGGCGACTCGATCGCACCGATCACCATCGACTCCGATGCCGGCCTGGACATCCTCCGCCACTCGACCGGACACGTGACCGCCCAGGCCGTCCAGGAGCTGTTCCCCGGAACCAAGCTCGGCATCGGGCCCTACATCACCGACGGCTACTACTTCGACTTCGACGTCGCCGAACCCTTCACCCCCGAAGACCTCAAGGCGATCCAGAAGAGGGCCGCCCAGATCGTCAAGTCCGGGCAGACCTTCAACCGCGTCGTCGTCACCGAGGACGAGGCCCGTCAGCGCATGGCGAACGAGCCGTTCAAGCTCGAACTCATCGACGACAAGGGCCATGCCTCCGACGGTGATTCCGCCGTCGAGGTCGGTGCCGGGGAACTCACCGTCTACGAGAACATCGACCGCAAGGGCGAGGTCGTGTGGCAGGACCTGTGCCGCGGACCCCACCTGCCGAACACCAAACTCATCGGCAACGGCTTCGCCATCACTCGGTCGTCGGCGGCCTACTGGCGCGGCGACCAGTCCAATGCGAGCCTGCAGCGCGTCTACGGCACCGCCTGGGCGAGCAAGGACGATCTCAAGGCCTACCAGGACCGCATCGCCGAGGCCGAACGCCGCGACCACCGCAAGATCGGTGCCGAACTCGACCTGTTCTCCTTCCCCGAGGAACTCGGTTCCGGTCTGCCCGTCTTCCACCCCAAGGGCGGTGTGATCAAGCGCGAGATGGAGGACTACGTCCGGGCCCGCCACATCGAGGAGGGCTTCGAGTACGTCGGCACTCCGCACATCTCCAAGGAATCGCTCTACTACACCTCCGGGCACCTGCCCTACTACGGGGAGAACATGTTCCCGGCGATGTCGGTCGACGAAGTCCGCGACGAATCCGGCCAGGTCGTCAAGGACGGCACCCCGTACCGCCTCAAGGCGATGAACTGCCCGATGCACAACCTCATCTACCGCTCCCGCGGCCGGTCCTACCGCGATCTGCCTCTGCGGCTGTTCGAGTTCGGCACCGTCTACCGCGATGAAGCCTCGGGCGTCATCCACGGACTGACCCGCGTCCGGGCGCTGACCCAGGACGACTCGCACTCCTATGTCGCCCAGGAGGACGCCGGAGCCGAGATCCGTCACCTGCTGAACTTCGTGCTCAGCCTGTTGCGCGACTTCGGGCTCGACGACTTCTACCTGGAGCTGTCCACCCGCGACGAGGAAGGGAAGAAGGCCGATAAATTCATCGGCTCCGACGAGCAGTGGACCGAGGCGACGAGGGTCCTCGAGGAGGTCGCGCAGGAGACCGGTCTCGAACTCGTGCCCGATCCGGGCGGCGCGGCGTTCTACGGACCGAAGATCTCCGTCCAGGCCCGTGACGCCATCGGCCGCACCTGGCAGATGTCGACCGTCCAGCTCGACTTCAACCAGCCCGAACGCTTCGAACTCGAATACGTCGCCGCCGACGGAACGCGCCAGCAGCCGGTGATGATCCACTCGGCGAAGTTCGGTTCGATCGAACGCTTCCTCGGGGTGCTGACCGAGCACTACGCCGGTGCGTTCCCCGTCTGGCTCGCCCCCGTCCAGGTGACCTGCATTCCCGTGGCCGATGAGTTCAACGACTACCTCGCCGAGGTGGCCGCACAGCTGCGCGCGGCCGGTGTCCGCGTCGAGATCGATGACAGCGACGACCGCTTCGGCAAGAAGATCCGCAACGCGTCGAAATCGAAGGTCCCCTTCACCCTCATCGCAGGCGGTGAGGACCGGGACGCGGGCGCCGTGTCCTTCCGCTTCCGATCCGGGGAGCAGGACAACGGGGTGCCCGTCGCCGAGGCGGTCGCCCGCATCCTCGACGCGATCGAGACCAAGGCCCAGGTATGAGCGCAGGCGGCGAGGACCTGACCGCACAGAATCATGCGGCAGACGGCCGCCTCGGCGACGGGATCCCCTATCCCGAGGCGGCCGCCGGATTCCCCCGCGAACCCGATGGGTTCCAACGGCTGTGGACACCGCACCGGATGGTCTACATCGACGGTCAGGACAAACCGAAGGACTCCGGGGTCTCCGAGTGCCCGTTCTGCACCTCACCGACGAAGTCCGATGCCGAAGGACTCATCGTCGGCCGCGGTCAGACGGTGTTCGCGGTGCTCAACCTCTACCCGTACAATCCCGGACACCTGCTCATCTGCCCCTACCGTCATGTGGCCGACTACACGGATCTGACCGAGGACGAGACCGTTGAGCTCGCCCAATTCACGCAGAAGGCCATGCGGGTCATCCGCGCCGTGTCCGGCCCGCACGGATTCAACCTGGGCATGAACCAGGGGCCCGTCGCCGGGGCCGGCATCGCCGCCCACCTCCACCAGCATGTCGTGCCGCGGTGGGGCGGGGACGCGAACTTCCTGCCCGTGGTCGCCCAGACCAAGGCCCTGCCGCAAGTGCACGCCGATGTGCAGGCGCGGCTGTCGAAAGAATGGAACCGATGAACCCCGAAGATCTCGACACCCTCGCCGAGTACTCGACCCCGAAGCTGCGCGGCGACGAAGCCGTCATCTCGATCCGCAGACCCGACCTCGAGTCGAACAGCTACCTGTCCCAGCTCTTCGCGCTCGGGTCGGACCGCTCACGTCGTCTCACCCACGCCTGGCACGACTCGGACCCGCAGATCCACCCGAACTGGTCGGGATTCCTCCGGGCGGAGCGGAAGGCCGCCGCCCAGCTCTACATCGGCTCCACCCTGGAGACGGCGCACCAGATCACCGACAGCCATCTCGGCGTGTCCGAATTCGCCATCGACGACGCCGGCGCCCGCGCCCTCTACGTCGCACGCGTGGCAGAACCCGGCCGCTACGGACTCGACGACGACGTCCCCGCGGCCGAGGAGGCCCCACGCAGGATCACGACCTCGGCCTACCTCAGCAACGGCCTCGGCTACACCGACGACCGTCCGGCCAGAGCCTTCCTCGTCGACCTCGCCGAACCCGGGCTCGGCAAGGTCGGACTCCGCGCAGCCTCTGAGGTGCCGCTGTCGACGCTGCTGAGCACCCCTGACTGCGATGTCCACGACCCGCAGTTCTCCCCGGCAGGCACCCGCGCGTCCGTGGTTGCGGCGCTCCACCCCGACCGGGGCCGGCCCGACCTGCGATCGACCGTCTGGCTGCTGGGCGGAGACACCGCCGAACCGCTCGACCTGCCGTCGATGGACGTCAGCCGGCACCTGTGGCTCGACGAGGACACGGTGGTGCTGGTCGGCATTGCGCTGACCCGCGACGAACTCGACTTCGTCGGGCAGATGCCCGGGCTGTTCGTCCACGACCTGCGAACCGGTTCGACGCGGCGCCTGACCGACCCGGAGACCGTGGCCGTGGCGGCGCTGCGCCCGCGGGCTGTCGAGGGAGGACTCATCGCCGTCGTCGACACCGACGGAGCCTCCCGCCTGGCGAGGATCGACCTGCAGGCCGAAGGCCTCGGCATCGACGAGATCGATTTCCTCAGCGATGCCACGACCGTCGTGAGCGGCTTCGACGCCGATGACGAGACACTCGTGTTCACCGGGTCGACCTCGAGCTCCCCGGCCGTGCTCGGCCGCCTCGACCTGAAGACCGACGACGCCCCGCTCATGCTCAGGCAGCATCCGGCGCCGGCGAATTCCGTCGTGCCCGAGGTGCTGAGGGTGCCAGGGGACGGCGGAACCATCACCGGGTGGCTGGCGAAACCGCGCGGACAGGGACCGTTCCCCGTCATCGTCAACATCCACGGCGGGCCCTTCTCCCAATACACCCACTCCTGGTTCGACGAGACCCAGGTGCTGACCTCGGCGGGCTTCGCAGTCGTGTACTCGAATCCGCGCGGGTCCGGCGGACGCACCCGCAGTTGGGGGACCGCGGTGCAGGCCGATATGGCGGGACCGGCCATGGCCGATGTGCTGGCTGTGCTCGACCACGCACTCGAGAACGACCCCGCCCTCGACGCCGACCGCCTCGGCGTCCAGGGCGGCTCCTACGGCGGCTATCTCACGGCCATGACGATCGCCGCCGATGATCGATTCCGCGGCGCCATCGTCGAACGCGGATACCTCGATCCCGACAGCTTCGTGGGCACCTCGGACATCGGACGCTTCTTCACCGAGGAGTACACCAGCCGCAATCCGCAGGCGATCGCTCGCCAGTCACCGCTGGCCCACGCCGACCAGGTGGGGACACCGACGCTGGTGATGCATTCGGAGCTCGACTTCCGCTGCCCCTTGGAACAGGCGCAGCAGTACTACGCGGCCCTGCAGCGGGCAGGGGTGGACACCGAGATGCTCATCTTCCCGGGAGAGAACCACGAGCTGTCCCGGGCCGGTCAGCCGCGCCATCGTCGGCAGCGCTTCGAGGCCATCCTCGACTGGTGGGATCGTCATCTCACCTCTGCCGACGACGCCGGCTCGGCCGCAGCCGACTGAGCCCATGCACGCACTCAGCGCCGCCTCGGCGATCACCCCGTCACATCACTGCCGACCGCTCGATGCGCGCCTCAACTTGGCCGCGGCGGTGCGGAGCCGATATCGTTCTCTGGGCCGCTGTCGCGGTCTTGCCGAAAACCCCCAGCATCACTATTCTGCAAACACTTGCCTGCCCTCGTCGTCGACCACTGGAGAACCATGAAACCTCGTAAAGCCTCACGGGTCGTATTACTCAATGAGCGCGACGAGGTTCTCCTGATTCGAGCCCAGGATCTGCTCGCCCCCAGCCATCAGTGGTGGATGACGTGCGGGGGAGGATCCGAACTCGGCGAATCCGCTGCCCAGACAGCAGCCCGGGAACTGGCCGAGGAGACCGGAATCGAATGCGAGCCCCACGAACTCATCGGCCCCTTGGCCACGCGCGACGAAGTCTTCGAATTCACCGAGAAGTCCCTGCGTCAGCTCGAGACCTACTTCGCGTTCCGCACCAGCGAGGACATCGAACTCGAGGACGCGGTGTGGACGGACATCGAAAAGCGCAGCCTGCTGGAGTTCCGCTGGTGGACACGCGAGCAACTGATGGCCACGACCGAGACGATCTATCCGAAGAACCTGCTCAGCCTCATCGATCTGGCCACTGCCGGTTCCGTGCCCGACGTGCCTCTCGTCATCGACTGAGGCCCGTCGGGCCCACCCCGATCCGGGCGGCTGACGCGAACGGTCGGAGCGGAAGTCCCGGGCGAGCGTATAGACTTGAGAGGCTGTAACTACAGGAAGGAACACCAGTGGCAGGTCATTCCAAATGGGCAACGACTAAACACAAGAAAGCTGCCATCGATGCCAAGCGCGGCAAACTCTTCGCCAAGCTGATCAAGAACATCGAGGTTGCCGCTCGCAACGGTGGACCTGACCCCGACGGCAACCCGACGCTCTTCGATGCGATCCAGAAGGCGAAGAAGAACTCCGTCCCGGCCGACAACATCAGTCGCGCGGTCAAGCGGGGCGGAGGCCTCGACGGCTCGGGTGTCAACTACGAGACGATCATGTACGAAGGCTACGCCGCCGGCGGTGTGGCCCTGCTCATCGAATGCCTCACCGACAACCGCAACCGCGCGGCCTCCGAAGTGCGCGTGGCCGTGACCCGCAACGGCGGGACGATGGCCGACCCGGGCTCGGTGACCTACAACTTCAACCGCAAGGGCGTCATCATCGTCAGCGCTGAGGAGGCCGACGAAGAGGCCATCCTGCTGGCGACCATGGACGCCGGTGCCGAAGAGGTCAAGGAATCGGGCGAGAAGTTCGAGATCATCTCCGAGGCCACCGACCTCGTGGACGTGCGCACGGCGCTCGTCGACGCCGGAATCGACTACGACTCCGCCGACGCGTCGTTCGTTCCCGAACTCGAGGTCGACCTCGACGCCGAGACCGCGCGGAAGGTCTTCGGCCTCATCGATGCGCTCGAGGACTGCGACGATGTCCAGAACGTGTACTCGAACGCCGATGTCAGCGACGAGGTCCTCGCCGAACTCGACGCCTGATGCGCATCCTCGGCGTTGACCCCGGACTGACCCGCTGCGGGATCGGTGTCATCGACACCCTGCCCGCGCGGAAGGTGAAGATGACCGCCGTCGATGTGCTGCGGACACCGTCCGCGGACTCCATCGACCTCCGCCTCGGGGCCATCGCCGAGGCGTTCGACACCTGGTTGGACACCCATCGGCCTGACATGGTCGCGATCGAGCGGGTCTTCGCCCGCAACGACGTCTCGACGATCATGGGAACGGCACAGGTCTCCGGGCTGACGATGGGGCTGGCGGCCCGCCGCGGACTGCCCGTGGCCATGCACACCCCCTCGGAGGTCAAGGCCGCGATCACCGGTTCCGGCCGGGCCGACAAGAAGCAGGTCACGACCATGGTCACGCGGATCCTCGGCCTCGAGGCCCCACCGAAGCCCGCCGATGCCGCCGACGCCCTGGCCATCGCGATCTGCCATTCCTGGCGGGGCGCGCTGAGTGCCCAATCCACTCCCGGCCAGAACAAGGACCTCACTCAGCGCAAGTCCGGCGGCCGGCAGGGGTCCGGGCTGACGAAGGCCCAGCAGCAATGGGCCGAGGCCATGCGGCGGACGAAGTAGACGCGGGAGTCACCGACGAACGGTCGGCCGGGCCGTCAGACGGTCCAGCCCTCGGGCGCGCCGGAGACGGCGATGACGGGGGCACCTGCTAACCTGGATTCGTACACGTGTTCCCACTTGAAAGGCAGTTCGTGATCAGTTTCCTGACCGGTACGGTGCATCGGATCGCAGCTGACCACCTCGTCGTTCTCACCTACGGGGTCGGCCGGAAGGTCCACGTCACCCCCGAGACGCTGGCGAGCACCCGCCACGGCGCAGAGATCGAACTGGTCACCAGCCTCGTGGTGCGTGAGGATTCGCTGACCCTCTACGGCTTCGGCTCCGAGGACGAGAACCACACCTTCGAGGTGCTCCTGACGATCTCGGGCATCGGCCCCCGGTTGGCGATGGCGATCCTGTCCGTGATGGGCCCGGACGAACTCGCCTCGGCGATTTCGAACCAGGACGCGAACGCGCTGACCCGCGTGCCCGGAATCGGCAAGAAGGGCGCCTCACGGATCATCCTCGAACTCGAGAACAAGCTGCCCCAGCCCGCAGCCTCGGCACCCGGACCGGCCCTGTCCTTCGGCGGCGGCAACCAGCAGGTCGTCGACGCCCTCGTCGGACTCGGCTGGAAGGAACAGCAGGCCGAGGAGGTCGTGGCCGAGGTCGTCAAGGACGCCGGTGCCGATGCCGGGACCTCCGCACTGCTCAAGGCCGCTCTCAAGGTACTGGGTGCACGCAAATGACCGGTCCCTTCGAACCCAGCACCGGGGGCAGCCACGAGCCCGGCTCCTATGAGATGGACTTCGGTGACCAGGGGCTGACCGGCGCCGAACGCGACCGACTCGTGTCCGGTCAGGCCGAGATGGCCGAACGCGATGACGAGGCGGCGCTGCGGCCCAAGGGCCTGGCCGATTTCATCGGCCAACCGCAGGTGCGCGAACAGCTCTCGCTCGTCCTCGATGCGGCCAAGGCCAGGCAGAAGGCACCGGACCATGTCCTGCTGTCCGGGCCACCCGGACTCGGCAAGACGACCCTGGCGATGATCATCGCCCACGAGATGGGTTCGAGTCTGCGGGTGACCTCCGGGCCGGCCGTCCAGCACGCCGGAGACCTCGCCGCCATCCTGTCCTCCCTGGAAGAGGGCGAAGTGCTCTTCATCGACGAGATCCACCGCATGGCCCGCGCCGCCGAGGAGATGCTCTACGTGGCGATGGAGGACTTCCGCGTCGACGTCATCGTCGGCAAGGGCCCGGGGGCGACCGCGATACCACTCGACCTCCCGCAATTCACCCTGGTCGGGGCCACCACCCGATCCGGTCTGCTGCCGGCGCCGCTGCGGGACCGCTTCGGCTTCACCGCCCTGCTCGACTTCTACTCGAGCACGGACCTGTTCACCGTGCTCGAACGCTCGGCCCGGATGCTCGGCATCGACGCGAAGCCGGCCGGACTCAAGGAGATCTCGACCCGCTCCCGCGGCACCCCGCGCGTGGCGAACCGACTGCTGCGCCGGGTCCGTGATTGGGCCCAGGTCAGGGGCAGCGGGGTCATCGACTTCGACGCCGCCGTCAATGCTCTGGAAGTCTACGAAGTCGATGCGCTCGGTCTCGATCGGCTCGACCGATCCGTGCTCTACGTGCTGTGCAAGCGCTTTGGCGGGGGACCGGTGGGTCTGGGCACGCTCGCGGTCTCGGTCGGGGAGGAAGCCGACACCGTCGAGACGGTCTCCGAACCCTATCTCGTGCGGGAGGGCCTGATCAGCCGCACTCCGCGCGGACGCGTGGCCACCTCGGCGGCTTGGAAGCATCTGGAAATGCAGATCCCAGCAAACTATGAGTTCTGAACCCCGCAATTGAGTTCGCCATGGGCACTGAGGACGAACTAAGCTGGTTCACTGGTTCATTCATATGAAAGGCTGATATCTGTGGATTTGTTGATCCCCCTTGCGCTTGCTGCGCTGCTGATCTTTTTCCTGTTCAATTCTCGGCGTAAGCAGAAAGCGCGTGCGGAGCAGATCAAATCGGGACTCGTGCCCGGCGCAACCGTGATGACGACCTTCGGCGTCTTCGGAACCGTCCTCTCGATCGATGAGGACAACAACCAGGTGACCATCGAGTCGGGCCCCGGGACCGTGCTGCGCGTCCACCGTCAGGCCATCGGCCAGGTCGAGAACGCCGAGGCCGCCGCCTCGGTCGACGCCCCCGTCGCCGACGCTCCCGCCACCGATGTCGACGAGGAGAAGCCGGCGATCACCGATGCCGAGCTCGATGCGATGAACGCGCGCAAGCGTGCCGAAGAGGACTCGGATTCCGAGACCGCCGATGTCGGCGACGAGGCCGACGGCGTCTCCGAGGCTGCAGGCGACGATGCCGATGCTGTCACCGAGGACGCAAGCGATGAGGCCGATGCCGCGACGACGACCGACGATGAGGCCGCGAAGACGGATGAGGCCGAGGACGCCGCCGATTCCGATGCGGATGCCGATTCCGCCGACTCGGATACCGACAAGAAGAACTGATCCGCCCTCGCACTCTGCTCCCGATCGAAAGCTGAAACGTGTCCGATATCGAAGAAAAGCCACGTCCTGGTCTGCGCTTCCTGTGGCTGACGATCGTCACCCTCGTGCTGGGCGGAATCATCGCCGCCGGCGTCATCTTCTCCGACGCCACGACGTCTCCGAAGCTCGCGCTCGACCTCGAGGGCGGAACGTCGATCATCTTGGAGCCGCAGGTGTCCGAGGACACGGACATCAGCAAGGAGCAGCTCGATCAGGCCGTGTCCATCATCCGGCAGCGCGTGGACTCCACCGGTGTCTCGGAAGCGGAGATCACTACCCAAGGTGATCGCAACATCGTGGTGAACCTGCCGGGCAACCCGGATGAGGAGACCCGCAACCTCGTGCGCTCTTCGGCTCAGCTGGTCTTCCGTCGGGTCGCATTGGTCGGAGACCCGCGCTCACAGGAGCAGATCCAGAAGGAGCAGGAGGAGAGCGGCGACAGCGGTGAGGAGTCCGACGACGGGCTCACCGACGAAGAGCGCAAGCGCATCGAGGACCTCACCGGCGACGATTCGGGCTCTGACGGTCAGGAACAGCAGGACCCCTCCGGAGGGGGAGAGGTCGCCCGCGCCGGCAGCGGTGCCGACGATGCCGGGTCGGACGATTCGACGAAGGAGTCATCCGATTCAGCGAGCGAATCCGCCGATGAGGGCACCGAGGGCGAAGGCTCGAGCGATGATACGAAGGTCACCGATGCGACTCCGCGTCCGCTGTTCGATCCCGAGAAGGACAGCAGCGAATGGCAGACCGACGCGATCATCAAGGAATACTCCGAGCTCGACTGCACGGATCCCAAGAACCGCACCGGCGGTCAGCAGCAGCCGTCGGATGAGCCCGTCGTCTCGTGTTCTCACGATGGCCAGGCCAAGTACATCCTCGGCCCCGTCGAACTCTCCGGTGACCACCTCGCCGATGCGAACTTCGGGTATGCCTCCGGTGCCAACGGCGTTCAGACCAACCAGCCGGCGGTGAACCTGGAGTTCGATTCGACCGGGCGTGAGATCTTCAAGCAGATCACCTCGGATATCACCGGCAAGCAGCAGCCGTACAACCAGTTCGCCATCGAACTCGACGGGCTCGTGCTGTCCGCACCGACCTCGAACGCCGTGATCTCCGACGGCAAGGCGGAGATCTCGGGCAACTTCACTCTCGATGAAGCGCAGACCCTGGCCGATCAGCTCAAGAACGGTTCCCTGCCGCTGAGCTTCCAGGTCCAGAGCGAGGACCAGATCTCACCGACGCTGGGTTCGAACTACCTCACGATCGGTCTGCTCACCGGGCTCGCCGGGCTCATCCTCGTCGTCGTGTACTCTCTCCTGCAGTATCGGGTGCTCGGCCTCGTCACGGTCTCGAGCCTCGTGGTCGTCGGTGTGCTCACCTATCTTCTTCTGCTGCTGTCGTCGTGGCGATACGGCTACCGACTGTCTCTGGCCGGTCTCGCCGGTATCATCATCGGCATCGGCATGGCCGCGGACTCGTTCATCGTCTACTTCGAACGTGTGCGAGACGAGTTGCGCAGCGGCAGGAACCTGCTCTCGGCCGTCGAAGTCGGCTGGGACCGGGCGAAGCGCACGATCTACGCCTCCAAGGGCGTGAACATGCTCGCCGCGATCATCCTCTACATCCTGGCCGTCGGCTCGGTGCGCGGCTTCGCGTTCACCTTCGGCCTCGCAGTGATCGTCGACGTGATCGTCGTCTTCCTCTTCACCCACCCGATGCTCGAAGTCCTCTCCCGCACGAAGTTCTTCGGCCAGGGCCATCCGATGTCCGGAATGGACCCCCGCCTGCTCGGGGTCAAACCCGCCGCGTACAGGGGAGCGCTGAACATCAGCGGCCCCGACAGCGCGAAGTCTCCCGAGGCCAAGCGGCGGGAGAAGGCGCGCCGTCGCAAGGCCGGACTGTCCTCCGAGGATTCCCAGGCCGAGTCGACGACCGCTGCGGAGTCGACCGCTTCGTCGGCGACGTCGAGCGGGAAGAAGAAGCGCAAGCAGGCCGGAGGCTCGATCGCCGAACGCAAGCGCAGCCACAGCGAGGACGCCTCGCATGCGGAGTCGGCGGACACACTGACCGAGGAGTCCGAGACGGGGGAGCCGACCGAGACCGATGCCGAGGACGCCTCGTCGGATGGAGCTTCGAAGGCCGGTTCGTCGAAGACCACGGCGGCCCGGTCCCGGCTCAACGGCGGATCCATCGCCGAACGGAAGGCGGCCCGACGCGCCGCCGAGGACGAGGCGGATGAAGACGGCAAGGAGGCAGACAAGTGAAACGGTTCTTTGCCTGGGGCAACCGGCTCCACAACGGTGAGACCTCGATCCCCTTCGTCGGCAAGGCGAAGCTGTGGCTGACGATCGCAGGAGCCCTCGTCATCCTGTCTCTGCTCGTCCCCCTCTTCGCCGGCTTCAACTTCGGCATCGCCTTCAAGGGCGGTTCGCAGTTCCAGATCGACCAGGTCACCGACACCTCGGCGCCCAAGGGTGAGGACATCGTCAACGATGCCGTCTCCGGGGCCGAGCCGCGTCTGACGCCGACCAGCGACACGGCCGTGCAGATCGAGACGAATCAGCTCTCCGATGATGAGATGCAGCAGGTCCGCGATGCGCTCGTCAGCGGCTACGACGTGCCCAAGGAGGACGTCACCTCGACGTTCGTCGGTCCCGAGTGGGGTCAGGACGTGACGGAGAAGATGGTTCGGGCGCTGGTCATCTTCGTGGCCATCGCGATGATCGTCATGGCCCTGTACTTCCGCACCTGGAAGATGTCGCTGGCCGCGATCCTCGGCCTCGTCGCCGTGATGATCGTGACCATGGGCATCTACTCGGCCACCGGCATCGAGGTCACACCCGAGGCGGTCATCGGCTTCCTCACGGTCTTGAGCTTCTCGCTCTATGACACGGTTGTGGTCTTCGACAAGATCCGCGAGAACACCACGCGGTTCAAGGACAAACGCGATCTGAAGTTCTCCGAGCTCGTCAATCTCGGCGTCAACCAGACGACGGTGCGCTCGATCAACACGACCGTGGTCTCCGTGCTGCCTGTCGCGTCGATCCTCTTCATCGGTGTCCTGGCGCTCAATGCCGGAACACTGATCGATATCTCCCTGTCGCTGTTCATCGGTATGATTGTGGCCGCGTCCTCTACTCTGTTCGTCGCCAGCCCGCTCTACGCCCTCCTTCGAGCCCATGAGCCGGATGTCAGAGAGCAGGAAGAGGCCGTGCGTGAACTACGCTTGAAGAACGGACAGGATGACGTCCCGCCGGTGATTCACGCCGAGGTCTGACCCGAGGGAGGAGATGTCATGGCTTCATCTGCCGATGCGCGCCGACCGCGAGGCATCTCCCGCTTAGCCTGGTGGGCGGCCAGGGCACAGAACAACCCCGGCTACCCCCGAGTGCTGGGCCCGATGATCCGTGCCCTGCAGTCGAACCATCCGAAAGCGGACATCGACCTCGTCGTCCGCGCCTACAAGGTCGCCGAGGTCGCCCACCGCGGGCAGACCCGGAAATCCGGCGACGCCTACATCACGCATCCGATCGCAGTCGCGACCATCCTCGCCGAGATCGGCATGCTGCCGGTCACCCTGGCCGCGGCTCTGCTGCACGACACCGTCGAGGACACCTCCTATTCGCTCGACGAACTGACGGAGGAATTCGGTTCCGAGGTCGCGGCCATGGTCGACGGGGTCACCAAGCTCGACAAGCTCACCTACGGTCAGGCCGCGCAGTCCGAGACCGTGCGCAAGATGATCGTGGCCATGGCCAAGGACATCCGCGTGCTCGTGATCAAGCTCGCCGACCGTCTGCACAACGCCCGCACCTGGCGTTTCGTCCCGGCCTCGTCGAGCACGAAGAAGGCCCGCGAGACCCTCGACATCTACGCCCCTCTGGCCCACCGCCTGGGCATGAACACGATCAAATGGGAACTCGAGGACCTGTCCTTCCAGGTCCTGCACCCGAAGGTCTACGACGAGGTGGTGCGGCTGGTCGCCGACCGGGCTCCCGAACGCGAGAAGTACCTCGAGACGGTGTCGGGCCAACTCCAGTCCGAGCTCAAGGAGTCCGGCATCGAGGCCGCGATCACCGGACGGCCGAAGCACTACTACTCGATCTACCAGAAGATGGTCGTGCGCGGACACGAATTCGCCGACATCTACGACCTCGTCGGCGTGCGCGTCCTGGTGGAGTCGGTGCGCGAGTGCTACGCGACCCTCGGCATCGTCCACGCCCGCTGGAACCCGGTTCCGGGCCGGTTCAAAGACTACATCGCGATGCCGAAGTACAACATGTACCAGAGCCTGCACACGACGGTGATCGGACCCAACGGCAAACCCGTCGAGATCCAGATCCGCACCCATGAGATGGATCGCCGGGCCGAGTTCGGCGTCGCCGCCCACTGGAAGTACAAGGACCAGGGCAAATCGTCGAAGGCGGTGACGACGAACACCGCACGCTCGGTGAAGGTCTCCGACGCCGGCGAGGTCGACGATGCGGCCTGGCTGCGCCAGCTGCTGGACTGGCAGCGGGAGGTCTCCGACCCCGACGAATTCCTCGACAGCCTCCGCTACGAGGTCAATTCGAAGGAAGTCTACGTCTTCACCCCCAAGGGCGATGTGATGAGCCTTCCCTCCGGGGCGACCCCCATCGACTTCGCCTATGCCGTGCACACCGAGGTCGGCCACAAGACGATGGGCGCCCGTGTCAACGGCCGCCTCGTGGCCCTGGACACGGAGCTGAAGAACGGTGACTCCGTCGAGGTCTTCACCTCGAAGGACGAGAACGCCGGACCGAGCCGTGACTGGCTCGGCTTCGTCAAGAGCCCGCGTGCGCGCAGCAAGATCCGTCAGTGGTTCTCGAAGGAGCGCAGGGAGGAGGCGATCGAGAACGGTCGCGAGCAGCTGGCCCGGGCGATGCGTCGGCACACCATCTCCGCCGCCTCGCTGATGAGCCAGGAAGCCCTGCAGGTGGTGGCCACGGAGCTGCGACTGCCCGACGTCACCGCGCTGTACGCCGCGATCGGCAACGGCGTCTCCTCGGCCCAGCACGTCGTCGAACTGCTGGCCAAGGAAGTCGGTGAGGACGATGAAGAGGTGGTGCTGCCGCCCAAGCCGCGCAACCGCACCGGCCAGTCCTCCGGCCATCACTCCTCGTCCGAGGGCGTGACCGTCAAAGGCGTCGACGATGTGCTCGTCAAACTCGCCCGCTGCTGCACCCCGGTTCCCGGAGACGAGATCCTCGGCTTCGTCACCCGCGGTTCGGGAGTGTCCGTCCACCGCGTCGACTGCCCGAACGTCGCCTCCCTCAAACGCGAACCCGAACGCATGGTCGAGGTCGAATGGGGGGAGAAGACCAGCGGAATCTATCTTGTCCAGATCCAGGTCGAAGCCCTCGACCGGTCCGGGCTGCTCTCCGATATCACGAAGGTGCTCACTGACACCCATGTGAATATCCTCTCCGCGTCCGTGGGCACCTCGCGGGCGCGGGTCGCACAGTCGAAGTTCGTGTTCGAGATGAGCGATGCCAGCCATCTGGACACCGTGCTCTCGGCCGTGCGCAAGGTCGAAGGCGTCTTCGACGTCTACCGCATCTCCGGCGGCTGAACGCGCCGCCGGCCCGATCGCGGTGCCTCGCCGCGGCGTCGCCGTATCGCTCACCGTTGGCGCCCGTCGACGAGTGCGCGCATCTGCGCGACGAAGGGACGGCGCGAGACCGCGTCGAGATAGAGCCTGAACCGGTGGCACAGCGCGTCGGGAACCTCGTCGACGATGCCGCGCAGGGCCTGCGCCGACTGCGCAGAGGGGGTCCGGAGATGCGGCAGGAACAGATCGTAGAGCGTCCGCTCCTCGGTGGTGATCGGCAGCCGCCCGATGAGCTGCCACTCATCAGCGGTGAGAGCGACCTCGTGGACTTCGAAACCGTCGTGACTGACCCAGCGCCGCCGCGGCAGTGTGATGAAGCTCAGCGGCGATGGTGCCCGCCCCAGCCCCCGATGCACCCACCACGCGCTGTCATGGGACACGGCCAGGCCCGGTGGGATCAGTGACTTGAGCGCCGCGATCCGGTCCGCGGGCGAGAGGACCGCGCCCTTGCGCACCCAGGTGGTCTCCGTCAGACGGATGAGCAGACCGTCGAGGGTGAGCTCGGTGAGATGGTCGTACCCGTAGTCTCGCAGCTGAAACAACGTCTCCATGCACCGACTATCGTCGGCGTCGGCAACCCGTGGCAAGACCCGGGCAGGTGCCTGTGGACAGCCAGCGACTCGAGCGCCCGGGCCTGTGGACGGTCGAGCCCCTGGACGGCTGGGCCTTCGTTCAGTCGAGCTCGGCCGCGGTCTGGTTCAGCTGGTCCCGCCAGGCGCGACGGGCATCGAGGGCGGACTGCGCCTCGGCGACGGCCTTGTCATCCCCACCGGCCCGTGCGGTCTCGAGCTTCTTCTCGAGTTCGACGATCGAATCCTCGAGCTGGCTGAGCGCCCCCGTGGTGCGGGCCTTCGTCTCCGGGTTGCTGCGCTGCCACGCAGCCTCCTCGGCCTCGGACAGGGCGCGCTCGACCTCCCGCAGACCGTTCTCCATCCGCGAGATATCGGCCCGAGGCACCTTGCCGGCCTCTTCCCACTTGTCCTGAATGGTGCGCAGATCCTTCTTCGCCGCAACCGGGTCCGTGATCGGCAGCAGCGCCTGGGCTTGCTTCAGCAGCTCTTCCTTGACCACGAGATTGGCCTTGTACTCCTCATCGAGAGCGGCGTTCTCCGCGTCCCGAGCAGCGAAGAATACGTCCTGGGCGGCTCGGAACCGTGCCCACAGCGCATCGTCGACCTTGCGCGAGGCGCGCGGGGCACGCTTCCACTGGGTCATGAGGTCCTTGTACTTCTGGGACACGGAGCGGAAATCGGTCGATGCCGACAGCGACTCCGCCTCGGCGACGATCTTCTCCTTGATCCGCTTGCCCTCGGCGTTGAGCTTGTCGAGTTCGGCGAAGAACTCCTTGCGCTTGTGCTCGAAGGTCGTCCGTGCCTGCGAGAAGCGGCCCCACAGCTCCTGATCGACCGAGCGCGGCAGGCGCGGACCGTTGCGCTGCATATCCTTCCACTGTGCGAACAGCTCACGCAGACGCGCGCCCGACTGCTTCCACTGGATCTTCGACGGATCCTGCTTGGCCAGAGCCTCGGCCTCGGCGACGAGCTCCTCACGGTCCTCGGCCGCGGCGAGCTTCGCGGCCTGCGCACGGGCGGCCTGCCGGGACTCCGTGGCCTCGGCATCGGAGATGAGAGTGTCGAGGGTCGCGCTGAGGTTCTTGAGATCACCGACGACATTGGCCTGCGGAAGCGACTCCTGCAGGGTCGTGGCGGCTGAGACGATCTCACGGCCCGGCGCTCCGGCGGAGAGCCGGTTGCGCAGCAGGACCGCGCTCTCGACGAGCTCGACGTACTTCTTCGCGAAGTACTCGAGTGCCTCCTCAGGCGTGGCGTCCGGGTACTGTCCCACGGCACGCTCGCCGTCAGGAGTGGTGACGAACACATTGCCGTCCGAATCGGCACGACCATGAGTCACCGCGCGGGCCACCTCGGCGTCGTGATCGACATGGCTGGCATTGACCACCTGTGCCGCCTGTGTGCGAGGCAGGGATGACGGGCGGGGGGTCGGCTTCGGTGTCGGGGTCGACATGGTTCTCACCTTGTTTCCATCGGTCGAACCGGCGGGTCTTCACTCCCGCCGATCACTCGATTGTGGGATAGACGTTATCCCAGCATAACCATCAGCGAACGTGTGGATAGACTTTGCACATGGATGTGTTGACAACCCACGCCGAATTCCTCGACGTCAACTGCTACGCGGTGCGTGCCGAAGGTCGCAGCGACTGCATTCTCATCGACGCCGGATACGACTGCGCTCCGCGGCTGGAGAGCCTGCTGGCCGAGGCCGGACTGGTCCCGCAGGCGGTCTTCCTCACCCATGGTCACCCCGACCACATCCTGGGGCTGAACAATGTGCTCGCCCGCTGGAACGTGCCCGTCCACCTCGGCGGACCCGACCGGTACCGGCTGCAGGACCCGGCCTCGACGCTCAGCCCCCAGTTCGCACCGATGCTCGCCCCACTCGTCGAAGGATGGACGGCCCCCGAGGTCAGCGACCTCGCAGACGGGCAGAGCCTCGAGACGGCAGGACTGACCGTCACCGCCGTCTCCGCGCCCGGCCACACCGAGGGCTCGATGCTGCTGCGCGTCGTCGACGGAGACGAGGAGAACATCTTCACCGGCGATGTCGTCTTCGCCGGCGCGATCGGCCGCGTCGACCTGCCCGGGGGAGACGCCCAGGCGATGCAGGACTCGCTGCGGGCCTTCGCCACGCTGCCCGACGTCGCCATCTATCCTGGACACGGTCCCGCATCACGGGTCGGTCGAGAACTGGCTGCGAACCCTTTCCTCTGAGCCACCGTCGTCGGGACCGAACCGACCCGCGTCCGAACATCGACACCGGTGGCCGGGCCGCATGAAACAGCACCGCAACCGCACCGAAAGCAAGGAGCACCATGGCGAAGTCAGCCCGTCTGTCCGGATTCCCGGAACGACTCCCGGCCGAGCGCGTGATCGAGAAGGCCATCATCGACACCCTCGAACACACCTTCGCCCTGCATGGGTTCTCCGCGCTCAACCACCGTGCTGTCGAGCCGATCGCCCACCTGGCCAAGGACGGGGAGATCGACAAGGAGATCTTCGCGATCTCGCGCCTCCACTCCGACGGCACCGACCGCAACCCCCTGGGTCTGCACTTCGACCTCACGGTGCCCCTGGCCCGCTATGTCGCCGACAACGCCAATGAGCTCAGCTTCCCGTTCAAGGCCGCCCGCGTCCAGCCGGTCTGGCGCGGAGAACGACCCCAGGCCGGCCGCTACCGCGAATTCATCCAGGCCGACATCGACGTCATCGCCGACACCGAACTGCCACGGCACTTCGAAGTCGAGATCCCGCTGGCCGTCGCCGATGCCTTCAGTCGACTCGCACCCCTGGGGGTGCCCGGGATCAGGATCGTCGTCAACGACCGCCGTCTGCTCGAAGGCTTCGCCCGCGGCATCGGTCTGACCGACATCCAAGCGGTGCTGCGCTGCCTGGACAAGTACGACAAGATCGGGCCCGAGGAGGTCGCGAAGCTGCTGGCCGCCGAGGCCGGAGCCGATGAGACCCAGCAGCAGCTGTGTCTGAGACTCGCCGCCATCGAATCCGCCTCCCCGGACTTCGCCGACGAAGTGCGCGCCCTCGGCGTGGAGCACCCGCTGCTCGATGACGGCCTCGATTCGCTGACGACCCTGCTGCGGGCCGCCCACGAACGGGCCCCCGGCGTCGTCGTCGCTCAGCTCAAGATCGCCCGCGGGCTCGACTACTACACGGGAGCCGTCTACGAGACACAGCTGATCGGCTACGAGGACCTCGGCTCGGTGTCCTCCGGCGGTCGCTACGACTCGCTCGTGAGCGTGGGCAAGAAGAACTATCCGGGGGTGGGGATGTCCATCGGCGTCTCCCGACTCATGGCCTTCATCCTCGGCGAGGAATCCGGCATCCGCGCCACCCGCGGCACACCCTCGGCGGTGGTCGTGGCCGTGACCGAGGAATCCAGGCGCGGCGAGGCCGATGCCGTGGCCATGGCCCTGCGGGCCCGCGACATCCCCTGCGAGGTCTCACCGAGTGCCGCGAAGTTCGGCAAGCAGATCCGCTACGCCGAACGCCGCGACATCCCCTTCGTATGGTTCACCGACGGTGAGGCCGGTCACGAGGTCAAGGACATCCGCAGCGGCGAGCAGGCACCGGCCGACCCGGCCAGGTGGACCCCGGACGCCGACGACCTCTGGCCCCGCGTGTACAGGGCCTGATTCAGAAGCGACTATCATTGTTCAGGCGCTGACACATCAACATCAACAAGGAGCCCTAGGTGCTGCGAAGCCACGAAGCCGGAAGCCTGCGAGCCGAGAACGCAGGAGAAACCGTCACCCTCGCCGGGTGGGTCGATCGTCGTCGCGATCACGGAGGTGTGGCCTTCATCGATCTGCGTGACGCTTCGGGAATCGTGCAGGTCGTCGTCCGTGAGGACGATGCCCACCAGCTGCGCAACGAAACCGTGGTCAAGGCCACTGGCACCGTCTCCGTCCGCCCCGAGGGCAACACGAACCCGAACCTGCCCACCGGCGAGATCGAGGTCATCGACACCTCCGTCGAGGTGCTCTCGGAGGCGTCGGCCCTGCCGTTCCAGGTCTCCGACCATGCCGAGGACTCCGGCGCCGTGGGCGAGGAGACCCGTCTGCGCTACCGTTACCTCGACCTGCGCCGTTCGGGCCCGGCGAAGACGATGCGTCTGCGCTCGGAGGTCAACAAGGCCGCACGGTCGGTCCTCGATGCCCACGACTTCTCAGAGGTCGAGACCCCGACCCTGACGAAGTCGACTCCTGAAGGCGCCCGCGACTTCCTCGTCCCGGCCCGGCTCAAGCCCGGCTCCTGGTACGCCCTGCCCCAGTCCCCGCAGCTGTTCAAACAGCTGCTCCAGGTCGCGGGCATGGAACGCTACTACCAGATCGCTCGCTGCTACCGTGACGAGGACTTCCGCGCCGACCGCCAGCCCGAATTCACCCAGCTCGACATCGAGGCCTCGTTCGTCGAGCAGGAGGACATCATCGCCTTGGCCGAGGAGATCCTCACCGCGCTGTGGAAGCTGATCGGGCATGAGATCACGACTCCGATCCCGCACATCACCTACCACGAGGCCATGGAGAGATACGGGACGGACAAGCCGGACCTGCGCTTCGGACTCGAGCTGCACAACCTCACCGAATTCTTCGCCGACACCCCGTTCCGCGTCTTCCAGTCACCCTACGTCGGCTCCGTGGTCTACCCCGGCGGCGGATCGCTGCCGCGTCGTCAGCTCGACGGCTGGCAGGACTGGGCCAAACAGCGCGGCGCCAAGGGCCTGGCCTATGTGCTCGTGGGCGAGGACGGAACCCTGTCCGGGCCCGTGGCCAAGAACATCTCGGAGCAGGAGAAGGGCGGTCTCGTCGCCGCCGCCGGAGCGAACCCCGGTGATGCGATCTTCTTCGCCGCCGGCGAAGCGAACGACTCCCGCGCCCTCCTCGGCGCCGCCCGCAACGAGATCGCCGAACGCACCGGACTGATCAAGGACGGCGACTGGGCGTTCGTCTGGGTCGTCGACGCGCCCCTGTTCGAATCGGCCGCCGATGCGGAGGCCGCCGGTGACGTCGCCGTGGGTGAGGGCGCCTGGACGGCCGTCCACCACGCGTTCACCGCGCCCAAGCCCGAGTTCCTCGACACGCTCGAATCCGATCCCGGTTCGGCCCTGGCCTATGCCTACGACATCGTGTGCAACGGAAACGAGATCGGCGGCGGTTCGATCCGCATCCACCGCCGGGACGTCCAGGAGCGTGTGTTCAAGATCATGGGCATCACCGAAGAGGAGGCGACGGAGAAGTTCGGCTTCCTGCTCGAGGCCTTCAAGTTCGGCGCGCCCCCGCACGGCGGCATCGCCTTCGGCTGGGACCGCATCGTGTCCCTGCTCGCCGGTGTCAACTCGATCCGCGAAGTCATCGCCTTCCCGAAGTCCGGCGGCGGCTTCGATCCGCTGACCCAGGCCCCGGCCCCGATCACCGAGGCCCAGCGGGCCGAGGCCGGCGTCGACTTCGAACCGGAAGACGACCACGCCGAGGCCTGATGAGCCAGGAACCGAATCTGTTCTCCGACGGCCCGGACCAGCAATCGTCTGGTCCGGGCTTCACCGGTTCCTCCGGCGGCTCCTCCGGCCGGGCGCTCGACCCCCTGGCCGTGCGGATGCGTCCCCGCACGCTGACCGAGGTGGTCGGACAGGAGCATCTGACCTTCCCCGGATCTCCGCTGAGCCAGCTCGTCGAGGCCAGCGGGGGAGACCGCGCCGGCGCCTCCTCGGTGATCCTGTGGGGCCCGCCCGGGGTCGGGAAGACGACCTTGGCGCATGTGATCTCGCATGCTCCCGGACGCACCTTCGTCGAACTCTCCGCGATCACCGCAGGGGTCAAAGACGTCCGCCAGGTGATCGAGAACGCCCGCCGGGAGCGGGAGATGTACGGTCGGACGACGGTGCTCTTCCTCGATGAGATCCACCGCTTCTCCAAGGCCCAGCAGGACGCCCTGCTGCCGGCGGTAGAGAACCGCCTGGTCGTGCTCGTGGCCGCGACGACGGAGAACCCTTCGTTCTCCGTCATCTCCCCGCTGCTGTCGCGCTCGCTCATGCTCACCCTGCGTCCGCTCGACGATGCGGCGGTGGGCAGGCTGCTCGACCGGGCGATGGAATCCGAACGCGGACTGGCCGGGCAGTTCGTCCTCGCCGACGATGCCCGGGACTTCATCGTCCGCATCGCCGGAGCCGATGCGCGCCGGTCCCTGACCGTGCTCGAAGCCGCCGCCGGCATCGCCGCGGCCCAAGCCGCGACCGGGACGGCAGACGAGGACGGAAGGGTCGCCTCGGCGGACGGGGAGGGGCAGGCCGCCTCGGCGGGCGAGGACGAGGCCGAGGAGGACCGGACGATCCTCATCACCGCCGAGGCCTGCTCCGAGGCGAGCAGCGAAACCGTGCTGCGCTACGACCGGAACGGTGACCAGCACTACGACGTCGTCTCGGCCTTCATCAAATCCATCCGCGGCTCCGACGTCGACGCGGCCCTGCACTATCTGGCGCGGATGATCGTCGCCGGTGAGGACCCGCGGTTCATCGCCCGCCGCATCGTCATCTCCGCGGCCGAGGACATCGGCATGGCCGACCCGCAGGCGTTGCCCATCGCGGTCGCCGCCTCCACTGCCGTGCAGAACATCGGCATGCCCGAAGGGCGGATCCCGCTGGCCGAGGCGGTCACCTATCTGGCCCTGGCACCGAAGTCGAACGCCAGCTACCGGGCACTCGATGCCGCCATCGCCGATGTCAAGAACGGGCTGGCCGGGCAGGTGCCGACCCATCTGCGCGACGCCCACTATCCCGGCGCCAAGGAACTCGGCCACGGGCAGGGCTACAAGTACTCCCACGACTACCCGCACGGGGTGGCCGATCAGGAGTATCTGCCCGAGACGCTGCGGGGCAAGCGCTACTACACCCCGAGCACGAACGGCATGGAGCGGACGATGGCCGAACGGCTGGAGAACCTCCACCGCCTCCTGCGACCCTGAACACGCTGCCGCCCGGGATGTGCTGTCATCGCGGCCCGCGACGGAGTAGTTTTGACACAGACGAGGCGCCGGCCCGGGACCGGCCCGGACGCGGCCGAGCGAGGAGGACGGCATGGCAGACATCGTCATCACCATCGCTGCCGCCCTGGCGTTCGGGTTCCTCGCCCATGAAGTCCGCATCCCGCCCCTCGTCGGATTTCTGCCAGCCGGATTCTGCCTCCACCTCGTCGGATTCACCGCTTTCGACGGCCTCCAGGAGGTCTCTGACCTGGGCGTCGTGCTGCTGCTGTTCACCATCGGGCTGAAGTTCGATCTCCGCTCCCTGCTCCAACCCGAGGCCCACGGCACTGCGGCGCTGCACATGATCACGGTCGTCGCCCTCGGCGCCGGCACGATCGGTCTGGCCGCTGCGATCGGCATCGTCAGCGTCACCGGCGGCCTGGGCACGCTGGCCCTATTGGGCTTCGCACTGTCGTTCTCGTCCACCGTCCTCGTGGTCAAAGTCCTCGAGGACCGCTCGGACGACGGGTCCTACTACGGTCAGATCGCGATTGCGATCCTCGTCCTCCAGGATCTCGCGGCCGTCGCCTTCATCACGATCGCCGGAGAGGAGCCGCCGAGCCCGTGGGCCCTGGCCCTGGTTCTCCTCATCCCCGGAGTGTGGCTGCTGTCCCGGGTCCTCGACCGTGTCGGACGCGGCGAACTGCTCGTGCTCTTCGGCGTGGTCATGGCTTTGGGGCCGGGGTATGTCGCCTTCGAGGCCGTGGGCATCCACGGCGACCTTGGCGCCCTCGTGCTCGGATTGGCCTTCTCCACGCATCCGCGCGCGGTCGAGATGTCGAAATCGCTGTTCAGCGTCAAGGAGCTGTTCCTCGTCGGCTTCTTCGTCGTCATCGGCCTGCAGGCGGTTCCGACGTGGTCGGATCTGCTCATGGCCCTGACCCTGTGCGCGATCCTGCTGCCATTCAACTTCGTGAGCTTCTACCTCATGGGCCGGCTCTTCGGCCTGCGCAACCGCACGAGCGTGCGCAGCAGTCTGGCGCTGAGCAACTTCTCCGAATTCGCGCTCATCGTCGTCGCCGTCGGCATCGACAACGGCCTGTTCGAAGACGACTGGCTGACCATCACCGCTCTGGCGGTGGCACTGGGCATGATCATCTCCTCACTGGCCAACGCCTACAGTCTGCAGATCGTGGCGAAGCTGGACGCCGTTCTGCCGGATGAGAACGAGGCGCGTCTGCGGACGAAGGACCGACCGCTGGACACCGGCGAGGCAGAGGTCGTCGTGCTCGGCATGGGCCGGATCGGCCGCGGTGCCTAGAACGGTTCGTCGATCGCGGCGGCAGCAGCGTCATCGGCATCGACAACGACCTCAACGTCATCGGATCGCTGCGCCGCGATGGGTTCACCGTGCTCGAAGGCGACGCCACCGACCATGAGTTCTGGCACCGGCTCGTCGTCGGCGGCACCGCCCACACCGTGGTGCTGGACATGGCGCTGCACGACTCGAACACTTTCGCCCTCGAGCAGCTGCGCATCGCCGGGTTCCCCGGCACCATCGCCGCGGTGGTCCAACGCCCCGATCAGGCCGACCACTTCGCTCGGGTCGGAGTGCACGCGGTGATCAACATCTACAGCGGCTCCGGAGCGGCCGTGGCCGATGCCGCGATCGAGAGCCATGACCGGTGACCGGGCCAGAACGGGCGGCGGCCACGGGACACCGACGGCGGTGACCAGGACCGAGCGGCCGGCGGTGGGCCGAGGCGTCGGGAAGATCACAGTCGCGCCCGCACTGATCGGCTTTGCGGTGGGCGCCGTGCACCCGCTAGAATCGACTGCTGTTGTGCCTGCAGTCTAAAGGCGGTCGGTGCGAGCGGATCTCGACGCTCAATCCCTCTTTCCCACCCGGGGAAACAACTGTCGCGATCAGGGCGAGAACCGTGTGGCCGGTCGTGACGAATCACAGTGATGAAAGGTAATACAGTGCCAGCACCAGCACGTAATCGCCGGATGACGCGCGTCTCGCGCGCCCTCGGCATTGCTCTGACACCCAAGGCCGAGAAGTACTTCGAGCGTCGCCCGTATCCTCCAGGTGAGCACGGACGCGCCCGCCGTCGCAACGACAGCGACTACTCGGTCCGCCTCAAGGAGAAGCAGCGTCTGCGCGCGCAGTACGGCATCCGTGAGGCTCAGATGCTCAAGATCTACAAGGAAGCCAGCCGTCTTCCCGGTCTGACCGGTGAGACCATGGTCGAGCTCCTCGAATCGCGTCTCGACGCCCTCGTGCTGCGTGCCGGCTTCGCCCGCACCATGGCACAGGCCCGTCAGTTCGTCGTCCACCGTCACATCACGGTCGACGGACAGCGCGTGGACCGCCCCTCCTTCCGCGTGAAGGAAGGACAGACGATTCAGGTGCACGAGCGTTCGGCATCGATGGATCCGTTCCAGGTCGCCGCCGCCGGTGGCCACAAGGACGTTCTGCCGGCAGTGCCGGGCTACCTCAATGTGAACCTCGAGGGCCTGCAGGCCACCCTGCTGCGTGCCCCGAAGCGCGAAGAGGTGCCGGTCACTTGTGACGTTCAGCTCGTCGTCGAGTTCTACTCGCGCTGATCGCCTCCAGCTCAGGCTGATCGCCTGAGCGAACCGCGACGCGATATCACGACTGCCCGGGACCTTCGGTTCCGGGCAGTCGCTGATTCACAGCAGTTCCGCGCGAACGCAGCCGCCGCGCGGACCGGACGCGGCCTCGATCAAGACGGAGCGCGAATATCGAATGGCCCACGGGTCGACAGACGCGCTGCGCCTTGAACGAGAGGGGGAAGCCGGTGTCCGAAACGGGGCCGGGGCGGAGCCGGACCACCGGTGACGGCGGGTCGGGCGCGGCGGATCGGCTCCGGCCCGGAGCACGACCTCGCGCCGGGGCGGTGACGGCGCGCCGCCGCGCCTCGCATATTGCGGCTGAGCCATTAAACTAGTCCCTGGTAAGTGCGGGTACGCATGAGTGAGTGCGGGTACGCACGGACGATTCGTGAAAGGTCTTGGATTGAAGACGGCAGAGATCAAACAGCGCTGGTTGGACTACTTCGAAGCGAACGGGCACACCGTGGTCCCCTCGGCGTCGGTGATCAGCTCCGATCCGTCCATCCTGTTCAACATCGCCGGAATGGTGCAGTTCATTCCGTACCTCACCGGTCGTGAACCCGCTCCGTTCAACCGCGCCACCAGTGTCCAGAAGTGCGTGCGTACCGCCGATATCGAAGAGGTCGGCAAGACCACGCGTCACGGCACCTTCTTCCAGATGAATGGCAACTTCTCCTTCGGCGACTACTTCAAACGCGAGGCCATCCGCTTCGCCTGGGGGCTGCTGACCAACCCTGTCGCCGAAGGCGGGTTCGGCTTCGACCCCGAACTGCTGTGGGCGACCGTGCACGAGGACGATGCCGAGACGATCGATCTGTGGCTGGCAGAGACCTCGATCCCACGGCATCGGATCCAGCTGCGTGACAGCGAGGACAACTTCTGGCACACCGGCCAGCCCGGCCCCGGCGGCTACTGCTCGGAGATCTACTACGACCGCGGACCCGACTACGGAGTCGACGGCGGACCGGTCGCCGACGAGAACCGCTACATCGAGATCTGGAACCTCGTGTTCATGGAGTTCGAGCTCAGCGACGTCCGCTCGAAGGTCGACTTCGACATCGCCGGAGAGCTACCGGCGAAGAACATCGACACCGGCATGGGACTCGAACGTGTGGCCTTCCTGCTCCAGGGCGTGGAGAACATGTACGAGATCGACGAGGTGTTCCCCGTCATCGAGGCCGCCAGCCGACTGTCCGGGCGCGCCTACGGTGCCGACGAGGACGCCGATGTGCAGATGCGCGTCGTCGCCGACCACGTCCGCTCTGCGCTGATCATCATCGGCGACGGTGTCCGGCCCGGCAACGAAGGCCGCGGCTACATCCTCCGCCGCCTGCTCCGCCGCTCCGTGCGCGCGATGCGCCTGCTCGGGGTCAAGGACGAGGTCCTGCCCGAGCTGCTGCCGGTGTCCATGGAGGCGATGAAGCTGTCGTATCCCGAACTCGAAACGGAGTTCGACCGGATCTCGCGCGTGGCCTATGCGGAGGAGAAGGCGTTCCTGCGCACCCTCGAATCCGGCACGCAGCTGTTCGCGAATGCGGCCGATTCCCTGTCCGGATCCGAGAAGACCATCAGCGGCGACATCGCCTTCGCCCTCCACGACACGCACGGTTTCCCCATCGACCTGACCCTCGAGATGGCCGCCGAGGCGGGCCTGAACGTCGACGAGGCCGGCTTCCGCGAACTCATGGACCAGCAGCGCAGACGGGCGAAGGCCGATGCGAAGGCGAAGAAGGGCGGGGCCCATGCCGACCTGTCCGCGTACTCCGCTCTGCTCGATGAGGGCGCCAGCGAATTCGTCGGCTACGACCGGCTCGAATCCGATTCCCGCATCCGCGGCATCGTCTCCGACGGGGTCGCCACCGAAGTGCTCACGACCGGTCAGAGCGCCGATGTGGTCCTCGACCTCACTCCCTTCTACGCGGAATCCGGCGGGCAGAGAGCCGATGTCGGACTGATCTCCGGTCACGGCTTCACCGCCCGTGTCACCGACGTGCAGAACCCGGTCAAGGGGCTGCCCGCTCACCGCGTGGAGGTCATCGACGGTGAGATCCACGTCGGCGACGAGGTGCTGGCCGCCGTCGACCACGACCACCGCTTCCAGGGCGCCCAGGCCCACACGGCCACCCACCTCGTCCATGCGGCGCTGCGTGAGATCCTCGGCAGCCACGCCGTGCAGGCCGGTTCGCTCAACCAGCCCGGATACATGCGCTTCGACTACTCGTTCCCCGAGGCCCCGAGCACGCAGATGCGCGCCGAGATCGAAGAGGTCGCGAACCTCGCGGTGCGCTCGAACTACGAGGTCGGCACCGAATACCTGCCCTTCGACGAGGCCCGGAAATCCGGAGCCATAGCGCTGTTCGGCGAGAAGTACCCGAACATCGTGCGCGTCGTCGACATCGGCGGGCCCTTCTCCCGCGAACTGTGCGGCGGCACCCACGTCGGAGCCTCGGCCGAGGTCGGACCTATCTCCGTGCTCTCCGAGGCCTCGGTCGGCTCGGGTGTGCGCCGCATCGAAGCCGCCGTGGGGATGGACGCCTTCCGCTCCCTGGCCGCCGAACGCACCATCGTGTCCTCGCTGTCGGAGATGCTCAAGGTCCCCGGTCCCGATGTGACGTCCCGCGTGTCGGAGCTGATGAGCCGTCTCAAGGACGCGGAGAAAGAGATCTCCCGGCTCAACTCCCAGCAGCTGCTCGCCTCGGCGGGGAAGTTCCTCGACACCGCCGAGACCGTGGGTGCGACGCTGTTCGTCGTCGCCGAACTCGGAGAGGTCGCTGCCGGCGGAGACGTCCGCACGGTCGTCACGGACCTGCGCGCACGGGTCAACGATCGTCAGGCCGTGGTCCTCGGACTCGGGGTCAGCAACGGCAAACCCGTCGTCGTCATCGCCACCACCGAGGCGGCCCGCACCGCCGGACTCCAGGCCGGTCGGCTCGTGTCCCTGGCCTGCGGCGAGCTGGGCGGCGGAGGCGGCGGCAAGCCCGACCTCGCCCAGGGCGGCGGCAGCGACCCCGCAGCGATCCCGGCCGCCATCGCGGCCGTCAAGGCGGCCATCCAGTGAGTTTCCGCCGAGGCCGTCGCCTGGGCCTCGACATCGGCTCGGTGCGGATCGGGGTCGCGGCCAGCGACCCCGACGGCATC
The DNA here is from genome assembly GCF_018208375.1 of Brevibacterium sp. SMBL_HHYL_HB1. Taxonomy (NCBI): domain Bacteria; kingdom Bacillati; phylum Actinomycetota; class Actinomycetes; order Micrococcales; family Brevibacteriaceae; genus Brevibacterium; species Brevibacterium sp. SMBL_HHYL_HB1. The sequence goes on from NZ_CP062936.1 coordinate 1,309,252, forward strand.
CTGGCCACTCCGCTGACCGTGGTCCGACGCAAGGACGAACCGGCGGCGCTGAAGCAGCTGCGCGAGATCGTCGCAGAGTACGAGCCGATCGAACTGCTCGTGGGGGACCCGAAGTCCCTCGACGGGGCCGCGCGCGCCGCGGCCACGGCGGCACTGGAATTCGCTCGCCGGATCGGCGCGGCCACCGGAACCCCGATCCGGCTGGTCGACGAACGGTTCACGACCGTCGAAGCCCACCACTCCCTGGCCGCGGCCGGGAAGTCCTCGCGTCAGCGGCGAGAGATCGTCGATGCCCAGGCGGCCGTGATCATCCTGCAGAACGCCCTCGAGTTCGAACACAACACCGGTGCCCCCGCCGGACGTGAGATGCCCGACGAGGAGAGTGAGCAATGAGCCCGTTCCCAGGCGAGTTCTCGGCAGACGAAGGCCTGACGCGATCGGAGATCCGCGCGAAGAAGCGGCGTCGGATGCTGCGCAGACGACGGACGACGACGATCGTGGTCATCTGCGTCCTCGTCTTCGGCTTCGGGGGCTTCTTCGGACTCAGGGCCGCCGGGGGAGTGTTCGACGACCTCTTCGGGCCCAAGGGCGACTACGAGGGGCAGGGCACCGAAGAGGTGTCGATCGAGATCGCGCCGGGGTCCTCGGCGCGAACCGTGGCCAACCAGCTGGTCGAGGAGGGCGTGATCATGAACTCCGAACCCTTCCTCGACGAAGTCGAACGCCGCGATGCGACCATTCAGGCGGGCACCTGGACGATGCGGAAGAAGATGAGTTCGGAGGCCGCGGTCGAAGCGCTCATCGACCCCATCGCGCCGCCGAAGATCACCGTCGCCGAGGGCAAACAGGTCGAAGAGATCAAATCGATCATGATCGAATCGGGGATGAGCGCCGACCAGGTCGACAAGGCCATCGACGACAAGACGCCGAAGGACTACGGACTCGACATCGATTCGCCGAGCCTCGAGGGGTTCCTCTACCCGGCGACCTACGACCTCAAGAAGTCGAAGACCGCCGAGGACATCGTCCAGGAGATGGTCGAGCGGACCGAGAACGAACTCGACGAGTTGGGCATCGACGATGAGGACGCCAACCGCGTGCTCACCCTCGCCAGCCTCGTGGAGAAGGAGTCCCCGGGCGACGAGGACGTGCGCAAGAAGGTCGCTCGCGTCTTCCTCAACCGCATCTCCGATGATTCGCGGACCGGGGGACTGCTGCAGTCCGACGCCACCGTGGCCTACATCCACGGTGCTCGCTCGGATCTGACGACGACGAAGAAGGAGCGGCAGTCGGACTCTCCGTACAACACATACAAGAAGAAGGGACTGCCTCCCGGACCGATCAACGCCCCGAGCGCGGGTGCGGTGAAGGCCGCACTCGACCCGACCGAGGGCGACTGGCAGTTCTTCGTGGCCACGAACCCGGACACGGGGGAGACGAAGTTCGCCGACACCTACGACGAGCACAAGAAGAACGTCGAGATCTACCGCAAGTGGCTCAAGGAGCACAGCGAGGACAGTGACGAGGAATGAGGGTCCTCGCCGCGGTGCTCGGACGCCCGATCGCCCACTCCCTGTCGCCGCTTCTGCACCGTTCGGCCTTCGCGGCCCTGCAGATGGACTCGAGCCGGTACTGCCGGTTCGACCTCGGCGCCGATGAGCTCGCCGCCTTCCTCGACGCCCATCCCCAACACACCGGCTTCTCATTGACCATGCCGCTCAAGGACCGTCTGGTCGCCCTGGCCGGCGAACGCGGGTGGATGCTCGAGGACACCGCCGAACTCACCGGTGCCGCGAACACGCTCGTGCGCACGGGACAGCAGGTGCAGGTGGCGAACACGGATGTGCGCGGGATCGTGCGCGCGATCGCCCCGCACCTTCCCGCCGGCACGGCAGCGGAGGGCTCCGGCCCGGCAGATGCGCACGCGACGATCCTCGGCGCCGGAGCCACGGCCGCCTCGGCGCTCGTGGCCTGCCGGGACCTGGGCATCGAACACGTCGACTTCCTCGTCCGCAATCCCGAGCGCGCCCGCCGCGTCCTCGACCTGGCCGAGCGGATCGGCATCACCGCCTCGGTCGCGGGACTCGATCGGATTCGCGAGTCGGCGATCGTCATCTCCACCCTGCCCGCCGAGGCGGGAGTGGCACCCCGCTGGGACCGGCCCTTCACCGCCGGCGGGGTCGCCCTCGACGTCGCCTACGCCCAGGACTCGGCGTTTCTGGCCGCTGCCGCCGCGCACGGACTGCATCCGGTCGACGGAACGGCGATGCTCGTCGAACAGGCCGTGGCCCAATCCGAGATGTTCCTCAGCGCCGCCCGGGCACCGGTCGGCCTCGAGGGAGCCGAGCTGCGGGAGCGGATCGCGGCGGCCATGTACGCCGCACTCGAACACCCGGGCCCGTCGTCCCAGGACTGAACGGAATCACGCAGTGGAGACCGGAGTGCTGCACGGGATGATCATCGGCCTCACGGTCCTCATCGCCCTGGCCACCGGACTCGTCGTCTCCCGCACGGCCGGGGCCTGGATCGCCGATTCCGCGCAGACGGCCGTGTTCGAACGAGCAGGGGCGGCCGCGCGGGTCCGCACCGTCGTCACCGGGATCGTCATCGCCGCCGTCGCCGCATGGTTCCTGCCCGTCGACACCGTGCTCAGCGGGGCAGCGGGCCGGGCGGAGGCCGCCTACCAGTCGGCCGCGGTCGGTGCCGTACCGGCGGTCAGCGAGTCCGTCGACCACCTCGCCGCGGCGCTCATCCTCGGTTCGGTCGCCGGCGTCACGCCCTTCCTCATCCGCGTCGACGTGCTCGTCCACCGGCTGCCGGACCGTCTCGTCTATCCGCTCATCGGGATCTGCTTCGCCGCGGCCGCACTCGCCTCGTTCCTCGGCTCCTCACTCGTATGGTCATCAGCCCTGATCATCGGCACCGTTGCCACACTGGCCTTCGCCGCGATCCACCTTCTCGGCCGCGTTTTGGGAGCACGCACGATGGGCCTCGGCGACGTCAAGCTCGCCTTCATCGTCTTCTCCACATCCGCTCTCTACCACCCCTGGGCTGCGGCCGTCGTGCTCGTGGTGATGATGGTCATCGCCGGGGTGTGGGCGCTCATCGGCGCGGTCCGGGCCCGCCGCCTGCACGGGGTGAACATCGCCTTCGGACCCGCGATGCTATCCGGAATGTGGCTGGGGTCCGTGCTCGCCCGATTCGTTTTGTAGAATCGGTGGAATGTTGAGATGGCTGACTGCAGGCGAATCCCACGGCGAGGCGCTGACCGGGATCATTGAGGGGCTTCCAGCCCATGTACCGATCACCAGGGACGACATTCGAGCGAGCCTGGCTCGCCGCCGGCTCGGCTACGGCCGAGGAGCACGAATGAAGTTCGAAGCCGACGAGGTGAGGCTCCTCGGCGGAGTCCGCCACGGCCGGACCCTGGGCTCACCCGTGGCCATCGAGGTGGGCAACACCGAATGGCCCAAATGGGAATCGGTCATGAGCCCGGACCCGGTCGACGAGGCCGAACTCGAAGGTCTGGCCCGCAATGCCCCGCTGACCCGGCCCCGCCCGGGACATGCCGATATCGTCGGCATGCAGAAGTACGACTTCGACGAGGCCCGCCCGGTGCTCGAACGCGCCTCGGCCCGCGAAACCGCGATGCGGGTGGCCTTGGGAACCGTGGCCGCGAAGTTCCTCGGCCAGCTCGGCATCGGTCTGGTCTCCCACACAGTGGCCATCGGCACAGCCGAACAGGACCGCGAGGCCGAACACCCGCTGCCGAGCGCAGCCGATGTGGCAGACCTCGACGCCGACCCCGTCCGCTGCTTCGACGCCGAGCTCTCGGCCGCGATGGTCGCCGAGATCGACACGGCGAAGAAGGCCGGGGACACCCTCGGCGGAGTCGTCGAGGTCCTCGCCTACGGCCTGCCGTCGGGACTCGGCTCCCATGTGCACTGGGACCGCCGACTCGACTCCCGGCTGGCCGGAGCCCTCATGGGCATCCAGGCCATCAAGGGCGTGGAGGTCGGCGACGGCTTCCAGACCGCGAAGCGACCCGGGTCGAGGGCCCACGACGAACTCGACGTCGGCCCCGACGGATTCCGACGCACGAGCAACCGCGCCGGCGGCACCGAGGGCGGAATGTCCACCGGCGGACCGCTGCGGGTGCGGGCAGGGATGAAGCCCATCGCCACGGTCCCGCGTGCCCTGTCCACCGTCGACGTGAGCACCGGGGAGGCCGCGAAGGCCAACCACCAGCGCTCCGACGTGTGCGCGGTCCCGGCCGCCGGCGTCGTCGCCGAGGCGATGGTCTCCCTCGTCCTCGCCGAAGCCGTGGTCGAGAAGTTCGGCGGCGATTCCGTGGCCGAGACGAAACGGAACCTGGACGCCTATGTCGCGGCCGTTCCGGAGAACCTCCGCATCGGACCATGAACCAGACCCCGATCCCGAAACCGGTTCCGCCGCTGGAACCGGTCCCCGCCGCGCTCTCGCGCATCGTGCTCTCCGGCCCGCCCGCGGCCGGGAAGTCCACGATCGGGCGGCTGCTGGCCGACCGCCTCGGGGTGCCGCTGATCGACACCGATGCCACCATCGTCGAACAGTACGGTGTGATCGCGGAGATCTTCGTCGAACGCGGTGAGGACTATTTCCGACGCATCGAACGCGAAGTCGTGCGCAAGGCGCTGCGGCGCCTGCTCGACCGACCGGGGATCGTGTCCCTGGGCGGGGGAGCGATCCTCAATCCCGGCACCCGAGCCCAGCTCAAGCACCCGGCGATCAAGGTCGTGCACATCGACATCGACGTCGAGACCGTCAGGCAGCGGATCAACGCTCCGCACCGGCCGCTGCTGCGCGGGGCCGGCACCGCGGTGGAGAACTGGCAGGCGCTCGTCGCCGAGCGCGAACCCCTGTACGAACAGGTCGCGACCTTCCGCGTGCAGGCCTCGAACTCTCCGCCGTCGACGGTGGTCAACCGCGTCGTCGACGTCCTCACCGGTCTGCAGAGGGCCGAGGAGTACGCGAAGTACGCCCACCTCGATGAGGGCGGCACCGAGCGTGGGCGGTGAGACCGGCCGGTCCACCGAGCATGGGCGTGTGGCGACCGCGGACCCCACAGGACTAGGGTGGCCGATGAGACTACGAACGATCAGGAAGACGGACGAATGAGCTTCACACGCATCAATGTCGACGCCGGAGGGACCTACCCGGTCCTCGTCGGGCACGGACTGCTGGGCGAACTGCCCGCACTGCTGGGCAACCGCGTCGAGAAGGTGCTCGTCATCCACCCCCGCGCCCTGCGCACGACCGGTGAGACTGTCCGGGACGACCTCTCGGCAGCCGGGCTCGACGCCGTGGCCGCTGAGATCCCCGACGCGGAGGAGGCCAAGCACGTCCAGGTCGCGGCCTTCTGCTGGCAGGTGCTCGGACAGTCCGACTTCACCCGCACCGATGCCATCGTGACCGTCGGCGGGGGAGCCGTGAGCGACCTCGGCGGCTTCGTCGCCGCCACCTGGCTGCGCGGGATCAGGGTCGTCCACATCCCCACCACCGTCCTGGGTATGGTCGATGCCGCCGTCGGCGGCAAGACCGGCATCAACACCGCCGAAGGCAAGAACCTCGTCGGGTCCTTCCACGCCCCGGCCGGGGTCCTCGTCGACCTCGACACGCTGGGCACCCTGCCGGAGCACGAACTCTTCACCGGCCTCGCCGAGGTCGTCAAGACCGGTTTCATCGCCGATTCCGCCATTCTCGATCTCGTCGCCGCCCATACGAAGGACGAGATCGGCGCCGTCGACGGCCCCGTGCTCAGAGAACTCATCGAACGCTCCATCCGAGTCAAGGCCGAAGTCGTGTCCGAGGACTTCGAGGAATCCGGCCGCCGCGAGGTCCTCAACTACGGGCACACGCTGGCCCACGCGATCGAGCACAAGGAGCGCTACCAGTGGCGCCACGGTGCCGCCGTGTCCGTGGGCATGGTCTTCGCCGCCGAGGTGGCCGCCATGGTCAAGAACCTGCCCGAGGAGACCGTCGACCTGCACCGTCGGCTGCTCGGCAAGCTCGGCCTGCCCACCGGCTACCGGTCGGATGTGTGGCCGCAGCTGCTGGAGACGATGAAGCGGGACAAGAAGGCCCGCGGGTCGATGCTGCGGATGGTGCTGCTGACCGATATCGGTCAGCCGAGCACCGTCGAGATCCCCGATGCCTCGATCCTGCACACCGCCTATCAGGAGGTCGGCGAGACCTCACCGACGGTGGCTCTGCCCACCGAGCTCGGCTGAGCCGGTGCCCGCTCGGATGGAAGCAGAGGTCCGGGCTTGTTAGAATTGCCCAGTGGCGCTCCCGTGTGCCCACCGCTCGGGCACGGGACGAGCGCCCGCCGACTGCGATCACCCGTCGGTGATCATGACTGAAGCGAAGAAGGACGGATTAGTGGCGACAACCAACGACCTGAAGAACGGCCTCGTGCTCAACCTCGACAAGCAGCTGTGGCAGGTGCTGGAGTTCCAGCACGTCAAGCCCGGCAAGGGGCCGGCGTTCGTTCGCACCAAGCTCAAGAACGTCATCTCCGGCAAGATCATCGACAAGACCTTCAACGCCGGCACCAAGGTCGAGACCGCCAACGTCGATCGTCGCGACATGCAGTACCTCTACCATGACGGCACCGACTACGTGTTCATGGACAACGAGGACTTCGAGCAGGTCAGCATCTCCGCCGAACTCGTCGGCGACGCCGCGAACTACATGCTCGAGAACCAGCAGCTGCAGGTCTCCTTCCACGAGGGCACCCCGCTGTCCGTGGACCTGCCGCCCTCGGTCGAACTGACCATCACCCACACCGAACCCGGACTCCAGGGCGACCGTTCGACCGGCGGATCGAAGCCGGCGACGCTCGAGACCGGTTATGAGATCCAGGTGCCGCTGTTCCTCGAAGAGGGCACCGCGGTCAAGGTCGACACTCGCAGCGGCGACTACCTCGGACGCGTCAAGTAAGTGGCCTCGGCACGCACCCGAGCCCGCCGCAGGGCTCTCGAGCTGCTCTTCGAAGCCGGGCAGCGCCGACTGGCCATGGACGAACTGGTGGCCATGCGGTCGAACGATCCCGACTACCCGATGAAGGAGTACGCGGTCGAGATCGTCTCCGGCATCACCGAACGGCAGTCGGAGATCGACGAGATCATCTCCACCTACGCGCAGGGCTGGACCCTGGATCGGATGCCCGCCGTCGACCGGTCTCTGCTCGAGATCGGCACCTGGGAGATCCTGTTCAACGACGATGTGCCCGACAAGGTCGCCATCGACGAGGCCGTGTCCCTGGCCCGCCAGTTCTCCACCGATGACTCGCCCGGCTTCATCTCGGGTCTGCTCTCACGCATCCTCGACGTCAAACCGACGCTCATCTGAACCGGCGGGTCCGCAGTTCGGACCCGCCGACCGGTGCGCTCCGCGCCGGGTCTACAATCGAATCGCACCGCTCCTTTAACCACCGTCCGGAGAGGCGGAGAAGGGCAATCATGACACAGCGAACAGTGCTGGACGCTCCCGACATCTCGAGGGCGATCACCCGCATCGCGCACGAGATCCTCGAATCCAACAAGGGCAGCGACGACCTCATCCTCCTCGGCATCCCGCGCCGCGGAGTCCCCTTGGCCGACCGGCTCGCCGAGGCTATCGCCACGATCGAGGGCCGGGCAGAGGCGGCGAGCGAACTCGCCGGCGGCCTCGACATCACCATGTACCGTGACGATCTGCGCGGCGGCTCCTACCGTGCCCCCGAACCCACGCGGATCCCGGCCGCCGGCATCGATGCGAAGACAGTCGTCCTCGTCGACGATGTGCTCTTCTCCGGCCGCACCATCCGGGCCGGACTCGATGCCCTCTCCGACGTCGGCCGCCCCGCCAGGGTCCGCCTCGCCGTCCTCGTCGACCGCGGCCACCGCGATCTGCCGATCCGCGCCGATCACGTAGGCAAGAACCTCCCGACGTCGAGCAGCGAACGCGTCAACGTCAGCCTGGCCGAGATCGACGGCAGCGATGCGGTGACCATCTCGGGAGGCCGCGAATGAAGCATCTGCTCGACACCGGCTCGCTGACCCGGGCCGAGGCCATCGGCATCCTCGACATCGCCGAGGAGATGACCCTCGTGTCCGAACGCGAAGTCAAGAAGCTGCCCGTGCTGCGCGGACGCACCGTGGTCAACCTCTTCTTTGAGGACTCCACCCGCACCCGCCTGTCGTTCGAAGCCGCCGCCAAACGCCTCTCGGCCGATGTGCTCAACTTCTCCGCCAAGGGCTCCTCGGTGTCGAAAGGCGAGAGCCTGCAGGACACCATCCAGACGATCTCGGCGATGGGCGCCGACGCCATCGTCGTCCGCCACTCCGGGGCCGGGACCGCGCACCGGCTCGCCCACACCGGCTGGATCGACGTTCCCGTCGTCAACGCCGGCGACGGCACCCACGAACACCCCACGCAGGCGCTGCTCGACGCCTTCACCCTGCGTCGGGCACTGGCCGGGGTGCCCGCCTCGGGGCCGGTGACCGACGGTCCCCGCGGTCAGGGCCTCGACGGGGCCAAGGTCGCCATCGTCGGAGACGTCCTGCACTCGCGGGTGGCGCGGTCGAACGTCCACCTGCTGTCGGGCCTCGGCGCCGATCTCCACCTCATCGCCCCGGCCACCCTGCTGCCCTGGGGAGTGGAGAACTGGCCGGTGACCGTCCACTACGACCTCGATGCCGCGCTGAGCGCCGAGGACTTCGCGGCCGTGATGATGCTGCGCGTCCAGCACGAGCGCATGCACGAATCCTTCTTCCCCAACGCCCGCGAATACGCCCGCCTGTGGGGACTGAGCGCGGCCCGGCTGGAGAAGCTGCCGGCCGAGACATTCATCATGCACCCGGGACCGATGAACCGGGGCTTCGAGATCTCCGCTGCCGCAGCGGATTCACCCCGCGCCCTCGTGCTCAACCAGGTCGAGAACGGGGTGAGCGTGCGCATGGCGGTCCTCTACCGTCTGCTGACCGGTCAGGAGGAGACCAATGACTGATTACCTCATCCGCGGAGCCGATGTGCTCGGACGCGGAGTCGCCGACATCGGCGTCCACCACGGCCGCATCGTCGACCCCGAACTCCTCGCCGCGGGCGAGACCGAGGTCGTCGACGCAGCGGGGCTCGTGGCGCTGCCGGGACTGGTGGATATGCACACCCACCTGCGCGAACCGGGCAAGGAGGACGCGGAGACCGTCCTCACCGGATCCCGGGCGGCCGCGGCCGGCGGCTACACCTGCGTGCACGCCATGGCCAACACCGCACCGGTGGCCGACACCGCAGGCGTCGTCGAGCAGGTCCACCGTCTGGGTCGGACGGCCGGTTTCACCGAGGTCGTGCCCGTCGGGGCGGTCACCACCGGACTCGAGGGCCGGCAGCTGGCCGAACTCGGGGCCATGGCCCGGTCCGAGGCGCGGGTGCGGATGTTCTCCGACGACGGCATCTGCGTCTCGGATCCGCTCCTCATGCGTCGGGCGCTCGAATACGTCAAGACCTTCGACGGGATCATCGCCCAGCATGCCCAGGAACCCCGCCTGACCGAAGGCGCGCAGATGAACGAGGGCACGGTCTCGGCCGAACTCGGACTGCCCGGCTGGCCGGCGGTGGCCGAGGAATCGATCATCGCCCGGGATGTGCTCCTGGCCGAACACGTCGGTTCCCGACTGCACATCTGCCATGTGTCCACGGCCTGCAGCGTCGATCTCATCCGCTGGGCCAAGGCCAGGGGAGTGGCCGTGACCGCCGAGGTGACCCCGCACCATCTCATGCTCACCGACGAACTCGTCCGCAGCTTCGACCCCGTGTACAAGGTGAATCCGCCGCTGCGCACGGATGCCGATGTGCAGGCGCTGCGGGTCGGCCTGGCCGACGGCACGATCGACGTCGTCGGCACCGACCACGCCCCGCACACCGCCGAGCACAAGTGCAGCGAATGGACCGCGGCGGCCATGGGCATGGTCGGGATGGAATCGGCACTGCCCATCGTCGTCCGGGCGATGGCCGATCACGACTTCGACTTCGGTGACCTCGCCCGCGTCATGTCGGCGGCCCCGGCCCGGATCACCGGTGCCTCGGGACACGGCAGCCTCGAGATCGGAGCGAGTGCGAACATCACCCTCGTCGACCCGACGGCCGCGCACACCATCGCACCGGCCGACCACGCCACGAAGGGGCGCAACAACCCCTTCGCCGGCATCGACGTGACCGCGAAGGTCACCGACACCTTCTTCTACGGCCACCGGGTACTGGCCGCAGGGGCACTGACCACACCCCACCCGGCAGGAGCAACATGGACAGATCAATAGGCACCCTCATCGTCGCACTCGTCATCGTCCTCGTGATCGTGGCGATCGCCTGGGGATGGAGCCGACGCAAACGATCCCAGGCCGATGTCGTCACTCCGCCGAAGCCGCATCTGGGGATCACCCCGGTGGCCGATCCCGTCGAAGGCTCCTATGTGTCGACGACGAAGGCCGGCCACCCGCTCGAGCGCGTCGCCGTGCACGGCCTGGGCATCCGCACCACCGGTGAACTCGTCATCACCGACGGGGGAGTGATCATGGACCTGGCCGGACGCGAGGACTTCCTCATCCCGCGTCGTGACATCGTCTCCGTGGACACCACCTCGGGGATGATCGGGAAATTCGTCGAACGCGGCGGAATCGTGCGCATCACCTGGCGCCTGGGCGACACTCTCGTCGACACCGGCTTCCGCGCCCGCTACGGGGCCTCCACGGCCCCCACCGTCGACCGCATCCGTGAAATGATCGAAGAGGCACAATGAGTTTTTCCACCACCCCCGCCGTCCTCGTGTTCGAAGACGGCCGCACCTTCCACGGCTCCGCCTACGGCAGCGTCGGCCAGACCACCGGCGAAGCCGTGTTCGTCACCGCCATGTCCGGCTACCAGGAGACGCTGACCGATCCGTCCTACCACCGCCAGGTCGTCATCCAGGCCGCCCCGCACATCGGCAACACCGGAATCAACCGCACCGATGACGAATCGGCCCGGATCTGGGCTGCCGGATACGTCGTCCGCGACGCCTCTCGGATGTCGTCGAACTGGCGCGCCGAGGGCGACCTCGTCGACTGGCTGGTCGAATCGGGAATCGTCGGCATCAGCGACGTCGACACCCGAGCGCTGACCAGACACCTGCGCGAGGCGGGCTCCATGCGCGTGGGCATCTTCTCCGGACCCGCCGCCGAGGCTCCCGAGGCGGAGCTGCTGGCCCGTGTTCAGGCCTCCCCGCAGATGGCCGGGGCCAAGCTCGTCGATGAGGTCTCGATCACCGAACCGCAGCTCATCCCCGCCACAGGGCAGAAGCGGTTCAGCGTCGCCGCCGTCGACCTCGGCATCAAATCGATGACTCCGCAGCGTCTGACCGAACGCGGCATCGACGTCCACCTCGTGCCCGCGTCGACCACCTTCGCCGAGATCGAGGCGATGAACGTCGACGGAGTGTTCTTCTCCAACGGCCCCGGCGACCCCGCCACGGCCGATGACCAGGTCGAACTGCTGCGAGCCGTCCTCGACGCGCGTCTTCCCTTCTTCGGCATCTGCTTTGGCAATCAGCTGCTGGGCCGGGCGCTGGGCTTCGGCACCTTCAAGCTGCCCTTCGGCCACCGCGGCATCAACGTGCCCGTGATGGACAGGACGACTCAGAAGGTCGAGATCACCTCGCAGAACCACGGCTTCGCCGTCGACGCCCCGCTCGAGGGCGAGACGACCGCGCCGTTCAAGGCCGACTACGGTCGTGTCGTCGTCTCCCACGTGTGCCTCAACGACGATGTCGTCGAGGGTCTGGCCTGCCTCGACATCCCGGCCTTCTCCGTCCAGTTCCACCCCGAGGCCGCGGCCGGCCCGCACGATTCGAGCTATCTGTTCGATCGCTTCATCGACCTCATGTCCGCTTCCCGGGCCGACCAGGCCGCCCAGGCCTAAGGAGAGAGACCACCCATGCCACTGAGACACGACCTCGAATCCGTCCTCGTCATCGGCTCCGGCCCGATCGTCATCGGCCAGGCCTGCGAATTCGACTACTCGGGAACCCAGGCCTGCCGCGTCCTGCGGTCCGAGGGCCTGCGCGTCATCCTCATCAACTCGAACCCGGCGACGATCATGACCGACCCCGACATCGCCGACGCCACCTATGTCGAGCCCATCGACCCGCAGGTGATCGAGACCATCATCGACAAGGAGCGGCCCGACGCTCTCCTGCCCACCCTCGGCGGGCAGACGGCGCTGAACGCGGCGATCTCCCTCTACGAGTCCGGAGTGCTCGAGAAGTACGGCGTCGAACTCATCGGCGCCGACGTCGAGGCTATCCAGCGCGGTGAGGACCGCCAGAAGTTCAAGGACATCGCCGTCGAATGCGGTGCCGAGGTGGCCCGTTCGGCCATCTGCCACAGCCTCGACGAGGCCCTGGCCGCGGCTGAGGACCTCAACTACCCCGTCGTCGTCCGCCCCTCGTTCACGATGGGCGGCCTCGGCTCGGGAATGGCCTACGACGAGGCCGATCTGCGCCGCATCGCCGGAGCCGGACTCGCCGATTCCATCACCCACGAGGTGCTGCTCGAGGAATCCATCCTCGGGTGGAAGGAATACGAGCTCGAGCTCATGCGCGACAACAAGGACAATGTCGTCGTCGTCTGCTCGATCGAGAACGTCGACCCCGTGGGCGTGCACACCGGAGATTCGATCACCGTGGCCCCGGCCCTGACGCTGACCGATCGCGAATACCAGGAGATGCGCGATATCGGCATCGCCATCATCCGCGCCGTGGGCGTGGACACCGGCGGCTGCAACATCCAGTTCGCCGTCGACCCGAAGTCCGGACGCATCGTCACCATCGAGATGAACCCGCGCGTGTCCCGGTCCTCGGCGCTGGCGTCGAAGGCCACCGGCTTCCCGATCGCGAAGATGGCGGCGAAACTCGCCGTCGGGTACTCGCTCGACGAGATCCCCAATGACATCACGAAGGTCACCCCGGCCAGCTTCGAACCGACATTGGACTACGTGGTCGTGAAGATCCCGCGCTTCACCTTCGAGAAGTTCCCGGCCGCCGATCCGACCCTGACGACGACGATGAAATCCGTCGGCGAGGTCATGGCCCTGGGCCGCAACTTCACCACCGCCCTGCAGAAGGCGATGCGCTCACTCGAGCAGAAGGACTCCAGCTTCGGTTGGAACGACCTGCCCGATGTCGCCGATGACGAGGTCCGCGAATCCGTGCTCGAGGCGATCTCGCACGCCACGGCCGATCGCATCCACTCCGTCCAGCGCGGACTCGCCGCCGGCCTCAGCGCCGCCGAGGTCTTCGCCGCCTGTGAGATCGACCCCTGGTACCTCGACCAGATCCAGCTGATCAACGAGGTCGCAGAGCACATCCGCGACGCCGAGGAGCTCGACGCCTCCGTGCTGAGAGTGGCGAAGAACCACGGGTTCTCCGATGAGCAGATCGCGGCGCTGCGGAAACTCGAGACCGGTGTCGTCACCGGCATCCGCCACGCTCTGCGCGTGCGCCCGGTGTTCAAGACCGTCGACACCTGCGCCGGGGAATTCGAAGCCCACACTCCCTACCACTATTCGAGCTACGATTCCGAGACCGAGGTCGAACCCCGTGACCGACCGGCCGTGATCATCCTCGGCTCCGGCCCGAACCGGATCGGGCAGGGCATCGAATTCGACTACTCCTGCGTGCATGCGACCATGGCGATCGGCTCGGCCGGCTACGAGACGGTCATGGTCAACTGCAACCCGGAGACCGTGTCGACCGACTACGACACCGCCGACCGCCTCTACTTCGAGCCCCTGACCTTCGAAGACGTCATGGAGGTCTACCATGCCGAGCTCGCCGCCGGAGACGTCCTCGGCGTCGTGTGCACCCTCGGCGGACAGACGCCTCTGGGACTGGCCGATCAGCTCAAGGCCGCCGGCGTGCCCGTGCTCGGCACCCAGCCCGAGGCGATCGATCTGGCTGAGGACCGCGGCGAGTTCGGCACCGTCCTCGAGCGGGGCGGTCTGACCTCGCCGAAGCACGGCACGGCCGTGACCTATAAGGAAGCCGCGGACATCGCCGAGGAGATCGGGTACCCGGTGCTCGTGCGTCCCTCCTACGTCCTCGGCGGCCGCGGGATGCAGATCGTCTACGACCGCACCCAGCTGCTCGACTACATGGCCACGGCCACGGAGGTCTCCGTCGACCGTCCCGTGCTCGTCGACCGCTTCCTCGAAGACGCCATCGAGATCGACGTCGATGCGCTCTACGACGGTGAGGAGGTCTTCATCGGCGGCATCATGGAGCACATCGAGGAGGCCGGCATCCACTCCGGCGACTCGGCCTGCGTCCTGCCCTCGCTGACCCTGGGCGAGGACGTGCTCGAACGCGTCCGTCAGGCGACGCTGGCGATCGCCGAGGGAGTCAGCGTGCGCGGCCTGCTCAACATCCAGTTCGCCATGGCCGCCGACGTCCTCCACGTCATCGAGGCCAATCCGCGAGCCTCCCGCACGGTGCCCTTCGTGTCGAAGGCCACCTCGACCCAGCTGGCCAAGGCCGCGGCGCTGATCGCCGTGGGCCGGACCATCGGTCAGCTGCGCGGGGACCTGCTGCCTGCCACCGGCGACGGATCGACCCTGGCGCTGGACCACCCGATCGCCGTCAAGGAGGCGGTCCTGCCCTTCCGCCGGTTCCGCACCGTCGAGGGCAAGGTCGTCGATTCGGTCCTCGGCCCCGAGATGCGCTCGACCGGTGAGGTCATGGGCATCGACCGCGACTTCCCGACCGCCTTCGCCAAGGGACTGCTCGGCGCCTCGGTGAAGCTGCCGAGAACGGGGACCGTGTTCGTGTCCGTGGCCGATCGGGACAAGCGGGCCATGGTGCTGCCGGTCAAGGAGCTCGTCGACATGGGCTTCGACGTCGTGGCCACCACGGGCACCGCTGCGGTGCTCTCCCGCTACGGGATCCCGACCTCGCAGGTGCACAAGCACTTCGAAGCCGATGCCGAGGACCGCACGGTGCTCGATTACCTGGCTGCCGGCACCATCGACATGGTCATCAACGTGCCCTCCGGCCGCCAGGAACGCGCCGACGGCTACGAGATCCGGGCCGCGGCGACGGCGAACTCCGTGCCGCTGATCACCACCCTGGCCGAGTTCGCGGCCGCTGTGACCTCCCTCGAGGTCGTCCGCGACTCGACCTTCGACGTCCGCAGCCTGCAGGACTGGAGCGCGTGATGTTCGGCACCCGGCTGGCCGAGGCCATGGCCGAGCACGGACCGCTGTGCGTGGGCATCGACCCGCACGAACACCTCCTGCGCTCCTGGGGCCTGCCATGCAGCGCCGAGGGCGTGCGCGAGTTCGCCCTCCGCACGGTCGCCGAGCTCAAGGGTTCGGTGGCCGCGGTCAAACCCCAGTCGGCCTTCTTCGAGCAGCACGGTTCGGCCGGAGTCGCCGCGCTCGAGGAGACGCTGGCCGCGGCCCGGGACGCCGGGATCCTCAGCGTCCTGGACGTCAAACGCGGAGACATCGGCTCGACCATGGGCGCCTATGCCACGGCCTACCTCGACCCCGCCTCGGCGCTGACCGCCGATTCGATCACGGTCTCGCCCTACCTCGGGTTCGGGGCGCTGGAACCGGCGTTCGAACTCGCCGCCGCCCACGGCAAGGGCGTGTTCGTCCTCGCCCTGACCTCGAACCCCGAGGGCGCCGAGGTCCAGCATGCCCGCGGCAGCCACGGTTCGGTGGCCGGATCCATCGTCGACCGGGTCGCCGACCGCAACCGACAGGCCCTGACCGAGGCGGGTGGGGTGCAGGAGGGCCTCGGACCCTTCGGCCTCGTCGTCGGCGCCACCATCGGCACCGCCGCGAAGGACCTGGGAATCGATCCCAGCGACTGCCGCGGGCCGATCCTGGCCCCCGGGGTGGGAGCCCAGGGCGCGGGAGCGGCCGAACTGCGCGAGGTCTTCGGAGCCCGGTCGCTGGCCTCGCAGCAGGTGCTGGCCACCGCCTCCCGCACTGTGCTCGAAGCAGGCCCCGACGGGCTGGCTCAAGCCGCCCGCGACCTCAACCGCTCACTGGACGGGCTGAGCTGAGCGGATGCGTCCGAATCGCACCGCCCGAGGCCGACGGGTGGGTTCAGGCGGTGCGTCCGCCTCGACGAGTTGTCCGGGTTTCGGACTCGACACGACTTTTGTTGGGCTGATTGACCCCCTCCGCAGGGATTTTGTCTTAGACTGAGACAACTTCCCTACCTGCCCGTTCATGGTGACAGAGGAGATAATGTGGCACTCGAACCGTTGACCCCGCAACAGCGTTCCGCTGCTCTGGACAAGGCGTTCAAGGCACGTCAGGCGCGAGCCGAGATCAAATCGGCGCTGAAGAACGGTCAAACCGATCTCGCCGCCGTGCTCAAGCAGGCCGCAGACGACGAGGCACTGGCGAAGATGCGTGTGCTCGATCTGCTGCGGGCACTGCCTGGCGTCGGAGATCGGCGCGCCGAAGCCGCGATGGAAGAGGTCGGCATCGCCACCTCACGGCGGATCAAAGGGCTGGGCGTGCACCAGAAGTCCGCCCTGTTGGAGAAATACTCCTGAGTGTGACAACCTCGGACCTGTGAACAATCGACTCACCGTTCTCGCGGGACCGACCGCTGTCGGAAAAGGCACCATCAGCACGTACATCCGACAGAATCACCCCGAGGTCTGGTTCTCCGTGTCCGCCACCACGCGACCCAGGCGGCCCGGCGAGATCGATGGTGTCCATTATCACTTCCTGTCCGATGACGACTTCGATGCGCTCATCGCCGACGGTCAGCTGCTCGAATACGCCGTGGTCCACGGCCGTCACCGCTACGGCACCCCGGCCGGGCCGGTGCGCGAGCGACTCGAGCAGGGGATCCCGGCGCTGCTCGAGATCGACCTGCAGGGAGCCCGCCAGGTCAAGGAGAAGATGCCCGACGCCCGGTTCGTCTTCCTCGCCCCGCCCAGCTGGGACGAACTCGTCTCCCGACTGACCGGGCGCGGCACCGAATCGGCCGAGGAGCAGGAGCGGCGACTGGCCACCGCGAAGGCCGAACTGGCCGCTGAATCCGAGTTCGACGTGACCATCGTCAACGACCACGTTCGCACTGCGGCCGAAGAACTCCTATCATTGATGGGTATATCCACCTCCGAGTAGATGGGAATCTCCTTGCCCGCACAGCCAGAAGGCATCACCAATCCTCCGATCGACGATCTGCTGACCGTGACCGGTTCGAAGTACGAACTGGTCTCGATCGCTGCCAAACGCGCCCGCCAGATCAACTCCTACTACGCCCAGCTGCAGGAGGGACTGCTCGAGAACGTCGGTCCTCTGGTGACACCCGGGACGAACGAGAAGCCGCTGTCGATCGCTCTGCGCGAGGTCAACGAGTCGAAGATCGTCGCCCGTGAGGTCTCCGAGGCCGACTTCCTCCAGGCCACGACCGAACCGGAGCAGCCGATGCCGGTGAGCAACGACGGCGCGATCGACTTCAGCGACCAGTGAGAACCGTACTCGGCGTCGCCGGTGGGATCGCCGCTTACAAAGCGGGACACATCATCCGGCGACTCCGGGAACTCGACCACAGCGTCAAGGTCGTGCCCACGGCCAATGCGCTCAGCTTCGTCGGTGCGCCCACATTCGAGGCCCTGTCCGGCCAGTCCGTGACCACCGACGTCTTCGACGAGGTCGAGACGGTCAACCATGTCCGCATCGGACAGGAGGCCGAACTCGTCATCATCGCCCCGGCCACGGCGAATCTGATCGCGAAGATCGCCGCCGGAATGGCCGACGACCTGCTCACAGCCACCGTGCTCACCACGACCGCCGAGGTCGTCGTGGCCCCGGCCATGCACACGGAGATGTGGCACAATCCGGCCACCGTGGCCAATATCGCCACGCTGCGCTCGCGCGGCATCCATGTGCTCGAACCGGCCGTGGGACGGCTGACCGGACCCGATTCCGGACCCGGCCGCCTGCCCGAACCCGAGGACATCGTCGCCTTCGCCCTGGCCGCGAAAGAGGGCCACAGCGGACACGGCGAGACAGCCGACGAGGACTCGGGCGCGAGGGCCGGGTCATTGGCCGGCCGCCGCATCGTCATCAGTGCCGGAGGCACCCGCGAAGCCCTCGACCCCGTGCGCTTCCTCGGCAACCGCTCCTCGGGCAAACAGGGCATCGCCCTGGCCCGGGCCGCCCGAGCCGCCGGCGCTGAGGTCCGGCTCGTCGCCGCCAACATCGACTCGGGTCTGCTGAGGGCCCTGCCCGAGGCGGTCACGGTCGACGAGGTCGAATCCACTCTCGAACTGCAGACGGCGATGCATGCCGCCCAACCGGGCGCCGACGCCCTCATCATGGCCGCCGCCGTCGCCGATTACCGGCCGGCGTCGACGACCGAATCGAAGATGAAGAAGACCGGCGACCAAGGGCTGAGCCTGGAACTGGTGCAGAACCCGGACATCCTCCGCGGGCTCGTCGACGACCGCGCCGAGGGTCAGATCATCGTCGGCTTCGCCGCCGAGACGGGGGATTCGGACACCGCGGCAGTCGATTACGCACGGGCGAAGTTCCTGCGCAAGGGCGTGGACCTGCTCGTGTTCAACGACGTCTCCGACGACCGCGCCTTCGGCCACGACCACACCGTCGTCCAGATCATCGGCTCCCGCTCCGGTGAGGCCGCGATCGGTGAGGAATTCCAGGGCACGAAGGACCATGTTTCACAAAAGGTCGTCGCAGCCCTGGCCGATCTGCTCACCGACGTAGAATCGACACCGTGACTCATTCAAATCTCCGTTACTTCTCATCCGAGTCCGTCACCGAGGGACATCCCGACAAGATCTGCGACCAGATCAGTGATGCGGTGCTCGACGACCTGCTGCGGCAGGACCCCAACGCCAAGGTGGCCGTGGAGACCATGGTCACCACCGGCCTCGTGCACGTCGCCGGTGAGGTCAACACCGACGCCTACGCCGATGTCGCCGGAATCGTGCGCAGCCTCATCACCGGCATCGGCTACGACTCCTCGGACACCGGGTTCGACGGTCATTCCTGCGGCGTGTCCGTGTCCATCGGCAGCCAGTCCACGGACATCCACTCCGGAGTCACGAACCCCCTGGACTTCCGCGAGGCCGTCGCCTCCGACGATCACGGCACCAGCCTCGGCGCCGGTGACCAGGGGCTGATGTTCGGCTATGCCGACAACTCCACCGATGTGCTCATGCCGCTGCCGATCCATCTGGCCTCTCGGATGGCCGAGAGGCTCTCCGAGGTCCGCAAGTCCGGTCGTCTCGACTATCTGCGGCCCGATGGGAAGACCCAGCTGACTCTCGGCTACGACGGCGACGAAGCCGTGACCATCGAGAACATCGTCGTCTCGACTCAGCACTCGGCCGATGTCAGCCAGTACCAGCTGCACACCGAGATCAAGGAAGAGGTCATCGAACCCGTCATCGCCGATTCGGGTCTCGACACCTCGGCCGCGAACATCCACATCAATCCCGCCGGCCCGTTCGTCACGGGAGGGCCGATGGGCGACGCCGGGCTGACCGGACGGAAGATCATCGTCGACACCTACGGCGGCTTCTCCCGCCACGGCGGCGGCGCGTTCTCCGGCAAGGACCCCTCGAAGGTCGACCGCTCGGCCGCCTACGCCATGCGCTGGGTCGCGAAGAACGTCGTCGCGGCCGGACTCGCCGACCGTGCCGAGGTGCAGGTGTCCTATGCGATCGGCCGGGTCGACCCGATGGGCCTGTACGTCGAGACCTTCGGCACCGAGAAAGTCGATCCGAATGCGATCTCGGCAGCCATCCGTGAGGTCTTCGACCTGCGCCCGGCCATGATCATCGCCGAACTCGACCTGCTGCGGCCCATCTACTCGCAGACGTCGACCTACGGCCACTTCGGTCGCGAACTGCCCGACTTCACCTGGGAGGCCACGGACCGCGCTGAGGATCTGCTGCGCGCCGTGTCCTCGCACTGAGCCTGCTTACCGGCGTGGACGAACCCCTCCCGATCGACACCGGCACCTCGGCCGAGGGCCGAGTGCCCCTGGCCGCCGAGGACCCGGTCGCCAGAGTGCTCATCGACCATCCGGTGCCGCACCTCGCGCGAGTCTTCGACTACGCCGTGCCCGAGAAGCTCGCCGAGGCGGCCCTGCCCGGGGTGAGGGTGCGCGTGAAGTTCGCCGGCAAGCTGCGCGACGGATACCTGCTCGAACGGGTGGTCTCCTCGGACCACCTCGGGCCCCTGGCAACGCTGCAGAGAGTGAGCGGACCCGTGCAGGTGCTCCGGCCTGCGCTCCGGGCTCTGTGCGAGGCCACCGCACGACGCTACGGCGGGACGCTGGCCGATGTGCTGCGTCTGGCCATCCCGCCCCGCCACGCCCGCGGAGAGAAGGCCGTGCTCAAGGCCGAGAAGGAGCGGACCGCACGCACAGCGGCCGCTGACCCGGCGACTGCGGTCGAGGACTCGACTGCCGTTTCCGGCGACACGGCAGACGACGCTTCGCCGTCGCTGCCGGGTGGCGACGAACGTCTGCTCGGCCGCCTCGGCCGGTGGCTGGTGGAGGCAGATCCGGAGATCACCGACGACGCTGCCGCACCCAGACGACGCGCCCTGGCCTGCACCCCGGGTCCGACGCCGGGACTGAGCTGGGTCCGGGCCGGACTCGCCGCCGCGCGCGAGACTCTCGCGGCGGGCCGGTCCGTGCTGTGGCTCGTGCCCGACCACCGTGAGCTCACGGTGCTGCACACCGGTCTCGAGGCCGCGGGTCTCACGGACGTCGCCGTGCTCAGCGCCGACCAGTCGCCCGAACAGCGCTGGCAGGCCTGGCTGCGCGGGCTGCTCGGTCACACTCGCGTGACCATCGGCACCCGGGCGGCGGCCTTCGCCCCGGTAGCGGAGCTCGGCCTCATCATCTGCACCGATGATGCGAACCGCAACTACCTCGACCAGCATGCGCCCTACCCCCACGCTCGGGAGGTCAGTCTGCTGAGGTCGACGATCGAGGACACCGAACTCCTCTTCGTCTCCACCGACCGCAGCGCCGAAGTGCAGCGACTCGTCGAGACCGGCTGGCTCGCCGATATCACCCCCACCGGCCCCGCCCGCCGCCACGCGGCACCCGTCGTCTTCGTCCCCGATGAGGACCGGGATCCCTTCGCCTGGCAGCGGATCCCCAGCCGTGCCTGGACGATCATGCGCACCGGACTGCGGCCGGGCCCCCGCGACGGAGGCGTACCGGGCCCGGTCCTCGTCCAAGTGCCCCGATCCGGGTACTATCCGGTCTTCGCCTGCGCCCGGTGCCAGGAGGTCGCTCGCTGCCCCCGCTGCGAGGCCACACTGACCACCCAGTCCGAGGTCGGCCCCTTCGCCTGCCGCGCCTGCGGCTATCATTCGGATGAATTCAGCTGCTCCCGCTGCCGCTCACACCAGGTGCGCTCCATCGTGCGGGGCCGCGGCCGCACCGTCGAAGAGCTGCGTCGCGCCATGCCCGATGTCGAGATCGTCGAGTCCGGCGGTGAGAACATCGTGACCGTCCTCGACGAAACCCCGCGGCTGGTCGTGGCCACGACCGGAGCCGAACCCTATGTGCTCGGCGGCTACTGTGCCGCGATCCTGCTCGACTCCCTGTGGCCGGGTCCGTGGATGCGGTCGATCGACGAGTCCGTGGCGCGCCGCCTGCGGGCCGCGGCACTCGTGCGCTCACGCGATCAGGGCGGGGTCGTCTACCTCGGCGATGAGGACGAACTCATCCGCAAGACGCTGACCGGCTTCGACCCTGTCACCTTCATGTCCCGCCAGCTGGCCGACCGGAAGGTGCTCGGCTTCCCGCCCTACCGGCGGATCCTCGAACTCACCGGTGCAGGTTCGGACATCGACGCGATGCTGGCCGAGCTCGATGATGTCGAGGAGCTGCTGCGCGACGAGGACGAGGACGGTCAGCGGGCCGTGGCGGCGTACCCGATCTCCGCCGGAGACCGGGTGGGAACCCGGGTGGCGGAGATGATCGCGTCCCGCTCGGCGAAGAAGCAGCCGCAGGTCCGCGTGCGCATCGACGATCCCCGGTCGCTGTGACCGGGCGGGGAACCAGTAGAATCCATGGCGTGGATATCGTCTTCGCCGGAACCCCGGATGCCGCAGTGCCCGCTCTCGAGGCCTTCGCCGAATCCGAGCACCGCATCCGTGCGGTCCTCACCCGACCCGATGCCCCCATCGGCCGCCGGCGCGTCCTCACCCCCTCACCGGTCAAGACCCGCGCCGTGGAGCTGGGCCTCGACGTGATCGAAGCCGAGCGACTGTGCGGAGAGGTCATCACCCGACTGCGGGAGAAGGAGGTCGACGCCGTGGCCGTCGTGGCCTACGGCGCCATCGCCGGACCCGCCGCCCTGTCCACCTCCCGCCTCGGCTGGTTCAACCTCCACTTCTCCCTGCTGCCGGCCTACCGCGGTGCCGCACCCGTCCAGCGCGCCCTCATCGACGGTCTCGACCGCAGCGGAGTGAGCGTATTCAGGATCGATGAGGGCATGGACACCGGCCCCGTTCTGCGCCGCCTCGAACTCCCACTCGACCACGCCGACGTCGCCGCCGCCCTCGACGACTACGCCCACCGCGGAGCCGAAGAGCTCGTAGCCGCCTTCGACGAACTCGCCGCGGGCACCGCGAAGGAAACACCGCAGACCGGACAGGCCTCCCATGCGGACAAGATCACCGTCGCCGACGCCCACCTCGACCTCACCGCCCCCGCTGAGGCCGTCATCGACCGTGCCCGCGGAACCAGCCCCAGCCCCGGCCCGTGGGTGGAACTCGACGGGAAGCGGACGAAGCTGTTCGGACTCACCCCGGCCCCCGATGCCGCCGTCAGCGGCGAGGCCGGGCAGCTGCGAAGCTGGAACGGGACCCCGGTGCTGCGCTGCGGCGACGGCTGGGTCCGCGTCGCCGAGATCCAACCCTTCGGCAAACCCCGGATGGCGGCCGCCGACTATCTGCGCGGCCACGGCGACATCCGCTTCGACCTCCGCACCGACCAGGGAGCATGAGACCAATGGCCCAATCCGACGGCAAGCGCGGCGATCGCCGAGGACGGCAGCGGACCGACCGACGCCCGGCCCGGGCGAATCGTGCGAACGCCGCACCCGGCCGGGGCGCGACGAACCTGCCGCGACGCATCGCGTGGGAAGTCCTGGTCGATGTCGCGACCAAGGACGCCTATGCAAACCTGCTGCTTCCGGCGAAGCTGACGCGCGTGCACATGAACGCTCAGGACGCCGCCTTCACCACCGAACTGACCTACGGCGCCCTGCGTCGGCAGAAGTTCTACGATGCCGTGATCGAAACCGCCGCGTCACGCAGCGTCGACGCCATCGACGCCGAACCACTGGCAGCGATGCGCCTCGGCGCCCATCAGCTGCTGTCCATGCGCGTGCCCGACCACGCGGCCCTGTCCGAAACCGTCGCCGTGGTCAAACGCACGGCGGCGAAGACCGCCGGCTTCGTCAACGCGGTGCTGCGCCGCATCAGTGAGGCCGACAGTCAGGAATGGCTCGACCGCGTCACCGCCGGAGCCTCGGAGACGACCCGAGCGGCCATCGAACACTCCCATCCGGAATGGATCGTGCGGGCGCTGAGGCAGGCGCTCAAAGGCCACGGACGCGATGCCGGAGAACTCGAGGATCTGCTGGCCGCCGACAATGCGGCGGCGAAAGTCGGCGTCAGCGCCCTGCCCGGCCTGCTCGACCGCTCTCAGCTGCCGGGAGAGCCGAGCCCGCTGTCGCCGATCGGAGCGAGCCTGGACACAGCGGTGCCGCGTGACGTCCCGGCCGTGGCCGACGGTCTGGCCCGTGTCCAGGACGAGGGCTCGGCACTCGTGGCGCTGGCCCTGGCCGAAGTCGACGCCCCCGCCGGCACCTGGGGAGATCTGTGCGCCGGCCCCGGCGGCAAGGCCGCCGTGCTCGGTGCCGCAGCCGCGCAGGAGGGTCAGACGCTTGAGGCCTTCGATTCGAGCGAGCACCGGGTCGAACTCGTCCGCGACTCCACCCGGGCTCTGAACAACGTCACCACAGCCGTACGTGACGGCCGCGCTGCCCGCGGCCCCTATGCGAAGGTGCTCGTCGACGTGCCCTGCTCCGGACTCGGCGCCCTGCGCCGACGTCCCGAGGCCCGCTATCGCCGGCAGCCCTCCGATATCACCGCACTGACCGGACTGCAGCGCGAACTGCTCACCGCCGCCCTCGACGCCTGCGCGCCCGGGGGAGTGGTCGCCTACTCGACGTGCTCACCGCACTACGCCGAGACCGTGCTCATCGTCGACGATGTGCTGCGTGAGCGGGCGAAGACGGGCCGGGACGACGTCGAGATCCTCGACGCCGCCTCCGTGCTCGCCGAGATCACCGGCACCCCGGCAGATGACTTCGCCTCGGTGTCACGAGGCGAGGGGCGCTGCGCTCAGCTGTGGCCCCACCTGCACAACACCGACGGAATGTTCCTGGCACTCCTGCGAAAGGCGAAATGACAGATGGCGATCGACATCAATCCGAGCATCCTGTCCTCGGACTTCTCGGACCTGCGGGGTGAGCTCGCGAAGATCAGCACCGCCGATATGGCCCACATCGATGTGATGGACAATCACTTCGTGCCCAACCTCACATTCGGTCCGCCCGTGGTCGAGCGGATCCACGCGATCTCCCCGATCCCGCTCGACGCCCACCTCATGATCGCCGACGCCGACCGCAACGCTCCCGTGTACGCGGAGATCGGCTGCGCCTCGGTGACCTTCCACGCCGAGGCGGCCGCAGCACCCGTGCGGCTGGCCCGCGAACTGCGCAGGCTGGGGGCGAAGGCCAGCCTCGCGCTCAAGCCCGCCACCCCGATCGAACCCTTCGTCGACTTCCTCGGCGAATTCGACCAGATCCTGATCATGACCGTCGAACCCGGGTTCGGCGGCCAGAAGTTCCTCGACGGATGCCTGCCGAAGATCGCTCGGACCCGTCAGGCGATCTCCGCCTCCGGACTCGAGATCCGCCTGCAGGTCGACGGGGGAGTCTCGGCCTCGACGATCGAACGCGTCGTCGACGCCGGCGCCGACGTCCTCGTCGCCGGATCCGCCGTCTACGGAGCCGAGGACGCGGCCGCGGCGATCAGCCGGCTGCGCAGCCTCGCCGCCGCCCACACCCACTGACCGATCCGGGCCCCTAAGACCCGCTGTCCGAAGAGAGGCGCCGATGGAACTGCTCGACTGGTTGAACACCCCGGCATTCGAGCTGCTGGGCAAGCCCGTGCCCTATTCCGACCTGTTCGGCAACATCTGCGCCCTGGCCACTGTGGTGCTGGCGCTGCGACGCAACATCCTGTCGTGGCCGGTGCAGATCCTCGGGTCGGTGCTGCTGTTCTCGGCCAGCATCTCCGCCGGGCTCGGCGGCAACGCCTCCCGCCAGGTCGTCATCATCGTCGCCGCCGTCTGGGGCTGGACCCAGTGGAAGAAGTCGAAGGCCGCCGCCGGTGAGGTCATCGTCCGGTGGGCCACCTGGAAGGAGCGCGGTCTGCTGCTGGCCGCCCTGCTCGTGGGCACCGGAGTCTTCGGCTGGATCCTGGCCGCAGGCGGCTGGTCGTGGAACCCCTACCCGGACGCCTACATCTTCATCGGCTCGGTCGTGGCCATGTACGCCCAGGGCCGGGCGGTCGTCGAATTCTGGTTCGTCTGGCTGGCCGTCGACCTCGTCGGGATCCCGCTGGCGGTGGCCGGTGGGCTGGTGTTCTCCGGCGCCGTCTACCTCTT
Organism: Brevibacterium sp. SMBL_HHYL_HB1; assembly: GCF_018208375.1. Classification (NCBI taxonomy): domain Bacteria; kingdom Bacillati; phylum Actinomycetota; class Actinomycetes; order Micrococcales; family Brevibacteriaceae; genus Brevibacterium; species Brevibacterium sp. SMBL_HHYL_HB1. The sequence continues at coordinate 1,335,071 of NZ_CP062936.1, forward strand.
CTTCCTCGTCATGGTCGTGCTCGGACTCATCGACTGGTCGAAGCGGTCGAAGCAGACGATCTCGGCACCGCACCGCTCGGCCACGGAGATCGGCCGGGACCCGGACGACTGAGCCCCCGAGCGCCGATCCCGGCCCCGTTCGGAACATGAGACCCCTCATGCCTCGGGTGGTGCGGATGCATTAGGCTGGTCGGGTGAAGACCTTTGACTCTCTCTACGCCGAACTCCAGCAGAAATCCCTCGATCGCCCCCAGGGCTCGAAGACCGTGGCCGAACTCGATGCGGGAGTCCATGCGATCGGCAAGAAGGTCGTGGAAGAGGCCGCCGAGGTGTGGATGGCCGCCGAATACGAAACGAAGGACGAGCTCGCCGAGGAGATCTCACAGCTGCTCTACCACGTGCAGGTGATGATGATCGCCAAGGGCCTCAGCCTCGACGACGTCAACGCCCATCTCTGAGCATCTGACGAACCCGACACCGAACCGACACCATCGAACTCACAAGGGACCCCATGCTGCGTGTAGCCGTGCCCAACAAGGGCGCACTGTCCGAAGCCGCCACCGATATGCTCGGCGAAGCCGGATACTCGACTCGACGCGGATCGAAGACGCTGGTCCATCAGGACGAGGTCAACGGAGTCGAATTCTTCTACCTGCGTCCCCGCGATATCGCCATCTACGTCGGCTCGGGCATCCTCGACGCCGGAATCACCGGACGCGATCTGCTGCTGGAGTCGCAGGCGCCGGCCCAGGAAGTGCTCGGACTCGGCTTCGGCGCCTCCCGCTTCTTCTACGCCGGCACCGTCGGGTCCTTCACCTCGCCCGATGAGCTCGTCGGCGCCCGGATCGCGACGAGCTTCCCGAACCTCGTCGCCGACGATCTTCACGCCCGCGGCATCGACGCCACGACGGTGCAGCTGGACGGGGCCATCGAGGTCTCGATCCAGCTCGGCGTCGCCGACGCCGTCGCCGATGTCGTCGAGACCGGATCGACCCTGCGCGCGGCCGGCCTGGAGACCTTCGGTCCGCCTCTGCTCGAGTCCGAGGGCGTGCTCATCCAGCGCGCCGACGCCGAGGGACGCATCGATGTGCTCAAACGCCGGCTCGAATCCGTCATGGTCGCCCGCCAGTACGTGCTGGTCGACTACAACATCGAGCAGCGACTCGTTCCCGAGGCGATCTCGCTGACCCCGGGCCTCGAATCACCGACCGTCTCACCGCTGCAGGAGACCGGTTGGGTCGCCGTGCGTGTGATGGTCGAGGCGAAGGAGGTCAACAACGTGATGGACCGGCTCTACGGCGCCGGTGCTCGAGCGATCCTGGTGACGAACATTGGCGCCTGCCGAATCTGATCTCGAGATCTTCCGGCCCCGACAGGTGCGCATCATCAGCATCGTCGGCGCCATCGCCGTGACCTGCGGGTTCGCGATCCTGTCCGTGGCCCTGCTGATCGTGGACTGGGAGCCCTGGACCGTGCTGGACATGGTATGGATGAACCTGTTGGGCATACTCTTCGGCGCCGCGCTGCTGCGCATCGCCGATATCCATGCCCGACCGACGGACACGGGTCTGGTGGTCAGGAACATGGTCCGCACGCACCGTTTCGAATGGGGGCAGATCCTCGGAGTCTCGTTCTCGCCCGAGGGCGACGACCCCTGGCCGCTGCTCGACCTCGCCGACGGCACCACGTGCGCGGTGATGGCGATCCAGCACGCCGACGGTCCCCGCGCCCATGCGGACGTCGCGCGATTGCGTATGCTCATCACCAGACACACCCACTTCAAGGAGGATTAGGAATGGCGAACGAGACACCGACGGGACCGCTGACCGGCTACACCGTCATCGATCTCTCCCGCGCGTTGGCCGGACCCCATGCGGGAATGATGTTCGGCGACCTCGGCGCCCGTGTGATCAAGGTCGAGAACCCGGGCAGGGGAGACGATTCGCGTTCCTGGGGCCCTCCCTTCGTCGGGCCCGAAGACGATCCGCAGGCCACCTACTTCTTCTCCTGCAACCGCAACAAGGAATCCATCGCCCTCGATCTCAAATCCGACACCGGCAAGGACACACTGACCGGGCTGATCGCCCGGGCCGATGTGCTCATCGAGAACTTCCGCTCCGGGGTCCTCGACCGGCTCGGGTTCTCCACCACCCGGTGCATGGAGATCAACCCCCGCCTGGTCATCCTCTCGATCACCGGATTCGGCCACGACGGTCCCGAAGCCTCACGCGCCGGCTACGACCAGATCGCCCAGGGCGAGGCCGGACTGATGTCGCTGACCGGCTCCGGGCCCGATGACATGCAGCGCGTGGGAGTGCCGATCGCCGATCTGCTGGCCGGCATCTACGGCTCGTACGGCGTGCTCGCCGCGCTGCTCGAACGCGAACGCACCGGCCGCGGAAAGGTCGTGCGGACCTCGCTCATCGCCGGGATGGTCGGTGTCCACGCCTTCCAGGGAACGCGGGCGACAGTGGCCGGCCAGGAACCCCAGCCCGGCGGCAACCACCACCCTTCGCTGTCACCCTACGGTCTCTTCAACTGCCGAGACGGGGCCGTGCAGATCTCCGTGGGCAACGAGAGCCTGTGGCAGAGGTTCTGCGCGGCCTTCGACATCGACCCCGCCACCGAGGGGCTGGCCGACAACGCCTCCCGCGTGGCCAATCGACCCCGCCTGATCGAACTCATCGAAGAGAAGTTCTCCGTCTTCGACTCAGACGAACTGCTCGCCGCACTGAGCGAAGCGGGCATCCCCTCGGGCACGGTGCGCACCCTGCCCGAGGTCTACGAGTGGGATCAGGCACTCAGCCAGGGCCTCAAGGTCTCCGTCGACCACCCGGTGCTCGGCGACATCGACCTGCCCGGGCCGCCGCTGCGGTTCTTCGACGCCTCCGGCGACGGCGAGGTCGAGACCACCCGCAGCCGGCATGAGGCCCCGCCGCTGCTCGACGAGGACGCCGAATCGATCGTGGCCTGGTTGGCCGACGAGAACTGAGCGGATCGTCATGCCACGTCTGAACGCACACGAACTCGTCGACATCGTCCTCGACGAGGGATCCTTCCGATCCTGGGACGCCCCACCCATCCGACCGGCCGGCGGAATCTCCGAGACCTACGCAGCCGAGCTCGCCGCCGCTGCCGACAAGTCAGGGGTCGACGAGGCCGTCATCACCGGCGAGGGCACGATCTCCGGACGCCGCGTGGCCGTGGTCGTCGGCGAATTCCGCTTCCTCGCCGGCTCGATCGGCGTCGCCGCGGCCGAACGCCTCGTCGACGCCATCGAACGGGCCACGCTCGAAGGGCTGCCGCTGCTGGCCGGACCCGCCTCGGGCGGGACGCGGATGCAGGAGGGCACGATCGCCTTCCTGTCGATGGTCAAGATCACCAACGCCGTCGTCGCCCACAAACGGGCCGGTCTGCCCTACCTCGTCTACCTGCGCCACCCGACCACCGGCGGCGTCTTCGCCTCCTGGGGATCCTTGGGACATGTCACCGTGGCCGAACCCGGATCGCTCATCGGCTTCCTCGGGCCCCGCGTGTTCGAAGCCATCTACGGGGAGAAGTTCCCGGACAATGTGCAGACCGGGGAGAACCTGCACAAGAACGGCATCATCGACGCCGTCATCGGTCCCGAGCGGACCACGGCCACGGTCTCCCGCGTCCTCGACGTGCTGATGGGAGCCAAGGAAGTGCCCGGGCAGGTGCCGAACCCGGACACGGCACCGGACGTGGTCGACCCGGACTCCGATGCCTGGGCGGCGATCACGAGCTCGCGACGTCCCGAACGCCCCGGGGTCAGGGATCTGCTGCGCACCGCCGCGAACACCGTGCTGCCGCTCAACGGCACCGGCGAGGGGGAGAAGGACCCCGGGCTGCTGCTGGCCCTGGCGAAGTTCGGCTCCGCACCGTGCATCGTCCTCGGCCAGGACCGGTTCCGGCAGGACTCCCGAGCCCCCTTGGGACCGGCGGCGCTGCGTGAGGCCCGCCGTGGGATGCGCCTGGCCGCCGAACTGCACCTGCCGCTGGTCACCGTCATCGACACTCCCGGTGCGGCGCTGTCCCAGTCCGCCGAGGAGGGCGGAATCGCCGGCGAGATCGCCCGCAGCCTGGCCGAACTGGCCAATCTCGACGCCCCGTCGGTCTCGCTCATCCTCGGCGAGGGGTCCGGGGGAGGGGCCTTGGCGCTGATCCCGACCGACCGGGTCCTCAGCGCCGAACACGGGTGGCTGTCCCCGCTGCCGCCCGAGGGCGCCTCGGCGATCGTCCACCGCACCACCGAGAGGGCACCGGAGATGGCGCAGAGCCAGGGAGTGCACGCTCCCATGCTCAAGGCCACCGGAGTCGTCGACCGGATCATCGCCGAACACCCCGATGCCAGCGACGAACCGCTGGACTTCGTCGATCGGGTGGGCGCGACGCTCGAATTCGAACTCATCTCGCTCATGCGCGAACCGTCGGCGCGGCGTCTGGCCCGCCGGATGGATCGCTACCGGGGCCTGGGCATCTAGGAGAACTGCATGGTAGCTGTGAGAATCATCCCCTGTCTCGACGTCGACGGCGGACGCGTGGTCAAGGGTGTGAAGTTCGCCGATCTCAAGGACGCCGGCGACCCCGTCGAACTCGCCAAGCGCTACGGCGACTCCGGTGCCGACGAACTCACCTTCCTCGACGTCACCGCCAGCAGCGGCGACCGGGAGACCGTCCACGACGTCGTCCGCTCCTGCGCCGAACAGGTCTTCATCCCGCTCACGGTCGGCGGGGGAGTGCGCAGCCTCGCCGATGTCGACCGTCTGCTGCGCGATGGGGCCGACAAGGTCTCGGTCAACACCTCGGCGGTGGCGAATCCGGGACTGATCAGCGAGATCTCCCGCCACTTCGGCAACCAGGTCCTCGTCCTGTCCCTCGATGCCCGCCGCGCGCGGTCGACGACGACGGACTCGGGCTTCGAGGTCACCACCCGGGGCGGACGCGAGGGCACGGGCCGCTGCGCGATCGACTGGATCCGGGAGGCCGCCGAGCGCGGAGTCGGCGAGATCCTGCTGAACTCGATCGATGCCGACGGCACGCGCGAGGGCTTCGACCTCGAACTCATCTCCGCCGCCCGCGCCGCCGTGGACCTGCCGCTCATCGCCTCGGGCGGGGCCGGGAAGGTCGAGCACTTCGCTCCTGCCGTGGCCGCCGGAGCCGATGCGCTGCTGGCCGCCAGCGTCTTCCACTTCGGCACGCTGAGCATCGCCGAGGTCAAGACCGCACTGCGAGCCGAGGGGGTCGAGGTCCGATGAGCTCTGTCGGCGAGCTGGACGCCACACCGGAGAACTGGCGCGAACTCATCCGGCCGAACGCCGATGGGCTGGTGCCCGTCATCGTCCAGGAGGCGACGACCCGCGAGGTCCTCATGCTCGCGTGGATGGACGTCGAAGCCGTCGAACGCACCCTGGCGACCGGCAGGGCCACCTACTGGTCGCGCTCACGCGGCGAATACTGGGTCAAGGGCGAGACCTCGGGGCACGTCCAGCACGTGCGCTCACTCAGCCTCGACTGCGACGCCGACACTCTGCTGCTGCTGGTCGACCAGACCGGACCCGCCTGCCACACGAACACACCGACCTGCTTCACCGGAAGGACCATCAGTGCCGACTGACCCGGCCGAACTGCCGATCCGCCCCAGCCTCGAACAGTTCCGTTCGCTCGGGGCCGAGCATCGGCTCGTGCCCGTCCACACCCAAGTGCTCGCCGATTCCGAGACTCCGCTGAGCCTCTACCGCAAACTCACCGACGGCGGACCCGGCAGCTTCCTCTTCGAATCGGCCGTGGCCGGTTCCTGGGCCCGGTACTCCTTCATCGGTTCGGCGCCCGTGGCCACCCTCGTCTCGACCGCCGAGGGCTTCCGCTGGTCGGGGACCCCGCCCGTGGGCATCCCCACCGACGGCGACGTCCTCGAGGCCATCACCGCCGCGCTCGACCTCCTCGCCGTCGATGCAGACGAATCGGACCTGCCGCCCATGGTCTCGAGCCTCGTCGGCTATTTCGGCTGGGACATCATCCGCCGCTTCGAACGCCTCGGCCCGCCTCTGCCCGATGAGCACCACCTGCCCACCGTGCAGCTGATGATCCCCGGCGACATCGCCGTCTACGACCACTACACGAGCATGGTCACCCTGGTGGCCAATGTGTTCAACGTCAACGGCGCCGACACCGGCATCGATGAGGCCCACGCCGCGGGCGTGCGGCGGATCGGCGAGATGCTCGAACGACTCCGCCGCCCGAGCCCGGCCGATATCATCGACATCCGCCCGACCGACCCCGAGGTGGCCACGCGGACACCGCGACAGGTCTACCTCGACGGCGTGGCGCAGGCGAAGCAGGAGATCGTCGACGGGGAGATCTTCCAGGTCGTGCTCGGGCAGAGATTCGACACCCCGTGTGCGGCGGACCCGCTGAGCGTCTACCGGATGCTGCGCCATTCGAACCCGAGCCCCTTCATGTACCTGCTCAACCTCCATGACGATGCGGGGCAGCCGGCGAGCATCATCGGCTCCTCGCCCGAGGCCCTCGTCACCGTCCGCTCCGGCGAGGTCGTGACCCACCCGATCGCAGGCTCCCGTCCGCGCGGGGCCACCCCGGAGGCCGACGACTCCCTGGCCCGTGAGCTGCTGGCCGACGAGAAGGAGCGCGCCGAACACCTCATGCTCGTCGATCTGGCCCGCAACGACCTGGCGAAGGTGTGCACCGCCGGGACGATCGACGTCAGCGAGTTCATGGACATCGTCCGCTACAGCCACATCATGCACATCAGCTCGACCGTCCGCGGTGAGCTCGAGCCCGGGACCACGGCCATCGACGTTCTGCGCGCGGCCTTCCCGGCCGGAACGCTGTCCGGTGCGCCCAAACCCCGGGCGCTGCAGATCATCGACGAGCTCGAACCCGTCGGTCGCGGGGTCTACGGGGGAGTGGTCGGCTATATGTCGTTCACCGGAGACCTCGATCTGGCCATCGCCATCCGCACCGGTGTGCTCCGGCAGGGGACCATGAGCGTCTACGCCGGCGGGGGCATCGTCGCCGATTCCGTGCCCGAGACCGAATACCAGGAATCCGAGAACAAGGCCGCCGCCGTGCTGCGCGCCGCAGCGGCCGCGAACGCCGTGTCTGCGGCACCGGCCGAGTCGACGGCGGACGGAAGACAGGAGTGAGCTGAGATGTCGAAGTCACGCGGAGTCCTCATCGTCCTCGTCATCGCCGCCGGCCTGTGGGCGCTGACGATCTCGTCCTGGCAGGCCGGCGCCGTCGGTGACGCGCTGGGACCCACCGGTGTGGCCTCGGTGACCGAGGATCCGAACGCACAGGCCTCGCCCGTGGCCACCGCGTGCGTGGCCATCATCGCCGTGACCGGCCTGCTCGCCGCGATGCTGGGGCGGGCCGGCCGCCTCGTCGTCCTCGGATTCGCCGCGGTCGCGGCTCTCGGCTACGGCATCACCGCGCTTTTCGCCGCCACGGCGCCCGGAGCCACCGGTTGGCCGATCATCGCGGCCGTGGCCGCGGGCATCTCGGTCATCGGCATCATCTGGGTCGCGACCGCCTCGGCGGGGTGGACGAACTCCAACCGATACGCCCGCACCGCCGAGGCGGCAGAGGGCGAATTCGACTCGGCCGCGACCTGGGACGCACTCTCCCGCGGAGAGGACATCGTCGACGATGCCGGTTCGGACCCCGGCGACGGCGACGAGGGAGCCGACGGCGAAACGGGCGCGGACGCCGATGCGGACCCGGACGCGGACCCGGACGCCGATGCCGACCCGGATTCGAAATGACCTTGTGACCGGGTCGGTGTCCGGTCAGGATCGGAAGCGTGACACAATGGAGGAAAGTTTCCACACGCGTGCCACGCCTATCACACGAAGGAGCACCATGTCGCAGTCCCTCGCCCGCAACGGGGCCACAGATCTCGACAAGTCCACGATCGACTACGCAGCGATCGCCGATCCCGGTCACGGCAATTCCGTGGCGGGATGGACCGGTGTGATCATCATGCTCATCGGCGTCTCCGTCGGATGCGTGGGCTTCACCATCCACAATCCGACGATCACCTATGTCGCCATCGGCATCGTCGCGCTCGGCATCATCGTCGGCCTGATCCTGCGGGCAGTCGGACTGGGCAACAAGCCGAAAACGCAATGACGGTACTGTCCGAGATCGTCTCCGGGGTGCGTGAGGACCTGCAGGCACGCCGGAACGCGATCCCCCTGTCGGAGATCGAGGACCGAGCCCGTGCGGCCGCACCCGCGAGGGAGTTCGACCTCAACGCCGACTTCGGCGTCATCGCCGAGGTCAAGCGGAAGTCGCCGTCCCGCGGCGATCTGTCCCAGATTCCCGACCCCGGCACACTCGCCGGCCTCTATGCCGCCGGCGGTGCCCGAGCCGTGAGCGTGCTCACCGAAGCCCGCCGCTTCTCCGGCAGCCTCGACGACCTCGACGCCGTGCGCGCCGCCGTGGACATCCCGGTCCTGCGCAAGGACTTCATGGTCGACGAATACCAGTTCCACGAGGCCCGGGCGCACGGGGCCGACATCGTCCTGCTCATCGTCGCCGCCCTCGATCCGGTGCAGCTGCGCGAGTTCTACGCTCTCGCCGGGGAACTGGGCATGACGGCGCTCGTCGAGGCCCACAACCGGGAAGAACTGGAACTCGCCGCCGACATCGGTGCCGAACTCATCGGCGTCAACTCCCGCAACCTCAAAGACCTCAGCGTCGACACCGACCGGTTCGAGCCCTTGGCCGGACTCGTCCCGGCCGGGGCCACCCTCGTGGCCGAATCGGGTGTCGCCGGGGCCCGGGAGGTCGCGAAGTACGCCGACGCCGGAGCCGACCTCGTTCTGGTCGGCGAAGCCCTCGTCACGGGAGGCCGACCGCAGGCCGCGGTCGAGGAGTACACCGCCATCGGCCGGGACCGTCGCCTGTCCGCATCCTGAACCCCGACCGCGCCCATCAGCCGAGTTGACCGACGATGGGCGGATACTGCACCCATCCGGCCGTCTGCCGGGCTCGAGGCCGTACCCAGCCCGCCGACGTTCACGAGGAGATCGAGAAGGACCGCAATGAACGATGTCAGTCAGGAGACCGGACCGTACTTCGGCGCATTCGGAGGCAGGTTCATCCCCGAAGCACTGATCCCGGCACTCGATGAGATCGAGGAGACCTGGCGCAAGTCCCAGGTCGATCCGACCTTCACCGATGAACTCCTCGATCTTCAGCGGAACTACATCGGCAGGCCGTCCCTGCTCACCGAGGCCACGCGCTTCGCCGAGCACTGCGGCGGGGCCCGCGTGTTCCTCAAACGTGAGGATCTCAACCACACGGGCAGCCACAAGATCAACAACGCCGTCGGCCAGGCCCTGTTGGCCAAGCGCATGGGCAAGACACGCCTGATCGCCGAGACCGGTGCCGGGCAGCACGGAGTCGCCACCGCGACCGCCGCGGCCCTGCTCGACATGGAGTGCGAGGTCTACATGGGCGAGGAGGACACGCAGCGTCAGGCCCTCAACGTCGCTCGCATGCGCCTGCTCGGGGCCGAGGTCAACGCCGTGACCAACGGCACCCGCACGCTCAAGGACGCGATGAACGAGGCCATGCGCGACTGGGTGGCCCATGTGGGCGACACCCACTACGTCATCGGGACCGTGGCCGGTCCGCACCCGTTTCCGGCAATGGTGCGCTCGTTCCAGAACGTCATCGGTCTCGAGGCTCGCGAACAGTTCCTCGACCAGCTCGGCCGGCTGCCCGACGCCGTCTGCGCGTGCGTCGGAGGAGGCTCGAACGCGATGGGTCTGTTCGCCGCGTTCCTCGGCGACACTGAGGTCGAGATCTTCGGCTTCGAGGCCGGCGGCGAGGGCATCGAATCCGGTCACCACGCTGCCCGCTTCTCCGGGGGCAGACCCGGAGTCCTCCACGGTTCGGCCACCTACATCCTCCAAGACTCCGACGGGCAGACCCGGCCCTCGCATTCGGTCTCGGCCGGTCTCGACTACCCCTCGGTCGGGCCCGAGCACTCCCACCTCCACGACAGCGGACGAGTGACCTACGAACCAGTCGTCGACGACGAGGCGATGGAGGCCATGCGGCTGCTGTCGCGCACCGAAGGCATCATCCCGGCCATCGAATCCGCTCATGCTCTGGCCGGAGCCATGCGGATCGGACGCAGACTCGGACCGGAGGCAGCTCTTCTGGTCAATCTCTCCGGCCGCGGCGACAAGGACATGACGACGGCCGCGAAATGGTTCGACTACCTCGACGAAGGGGCGGTGCAGGTATGACGCACGCAGGTCCACGCACAGGCACAACGCTGTCAGCCGTGACCGAGGCCGGTCGCAAGGCGGCGCTCATCGGCTACCTGCCGATCGGGTTCCCCAGCGTGCCCGGCTCCATCGAGGCGATGGTCGAACTCGTCCGCAGCGGCGTCGACATCGTCGAGGTCGGGGTGCCCTATTCGGATCCCGGCATGGACGGTCCCGTCATCCAGCGTGCCGCCGAGGCGGCTCTCGAGTCAGGGGTGCGCACGAAGGACGTGTTCACCGCCGTCGAGGCCATCGCTTCAGCCGGCGGCACCGCCGTGGTCATGAGCTACTGGAACCTCGTGCTCCAGTACGGCGTGACCGACTTCGCCCGGGACCTCGACGCGGCCGGCGGGGGAGGAATCATCACCCCCGACCTCATCCCGGACGAGGCGCACGACTGGCTGGCCGCCTCCGACCGCTACGATCTCGACCGGATCTTCCTGGCCGCGCCGTCGTCGACGCCCGAACGTCTGGCCCGCATCGTCGAAGGCAGCCGCGGCTTCGTCTACGCCGCCTCGACCATGGGCGTGACCGGAGTCCGCTCCGAGGTCGACGTCCACGCCCGCGACCTCGTCGCCCGGCTCAGGGAGGCCGGGGCCGAGCACGCCTGCGTCGGCCTCGGCGTGTCCAACCGGGACCAGGCCGCCGAGGTCGCCGAGTACGCCGACGGCGTCATCGTCGGTTCCGCCCTCGTCCGCGCCCTGGACTCCGAGGGAGTGCCCGGGCTCGGCCGCCTCGCCTCCGAGCTCGCAGAAGGGTGTGCATGAGCTTCAGCCCGGCATGGGTCGGCCTCACCGTCCTCGGGATCGGTCTCACGGTATGGATGACCGCACTGCAGTGGCACACGCGCCGCGGACACAAGGGTGATCTGTGGGCGATCGCGATCATCACGATCCCCGCGACCGTCATCGGCGGCCGGATCAGTCACCTCATCACCTCCCCGGGGCCGTACTTCGGCCCGGACGGCAACCCGCTGGCAGCCTTGGCGATCTGGGACGGCGGCTTCGGATTCTGGGGCGGATTCGTCATCGGCTTCCTCGCCGCCTGGGCGATCACCCGCTTCCAAGGCATCAGATTCCTGCCGTTCCTCGATTCCGTGGCCCCCGGGCTCCTGCTCGGCCGAGTCGCCGGGGCCTGGGCCGATTTCGCAGAGGCACGTCTGTCGCTGGCGACGGTTGTCGTCGAATCCGTGTGGAACCTCATCGGCTGCGTCCTGGCCATCGTCCTGGCCCGTCGTCTGCGACTGGGACACGGTCAGGTGTTCGCCCTCTACCTCTGCCTGTTCGGCCTCGGGCGGGTGTGGCTGCACCTCCTGCGGCTGGGCAGCCCCGCCGCCGAATCCGCTCACCTCATCGCCGGTGTGCCCGTGAACGTGTGGACGGCGGCCCTGACGCTCATCGGCGGCCTCGTCTGGTTCACGGCCTCCCGGATCCGCCACCGCGAACCGGAGACCGTGCTCTACCTCCGCCAGTCCCGGGCGATCCACCGGCGGCGCGGCCGCGGCAAGCACATCTATGCCGCCCTCGACCCCGATCCCGCGGACTCCCATCGGATTCAGACGTCACCGGGGTCCGCGACACAGGCGAGCGCCGACGGCAGCGCCGGAGTCCGAGGTCCCGGCGATCAGGGCATCGGCGAACTCGACGAGGACGGTCGGCACAGTTTCGGATTCTTCGGCGCGGTCACCTCGGCGATCTCCATCGTCCCGGATGTTCGCGGCCGGACAGAGAGCGGTCAGAACCCTGACTCACCCGGGAATACGCGATCCTCTGGATCCGGTGGGTCCGTCCACTGAGACTTTTTGGTCCGGTGAACGGTCCTTTCTCGAATTCCTCAATGTGCGCAGTTGGGTGTAAGTTGTACTCCCGACCGTGAGAACCACGTCACACCACCGTGTCCGAGGACGATCTCCTTGAGGACACAGAACAGCCGTTTCAGACAGCGTCGTCTTTTCGGACCGCACACGAGACCGTGAAGGCATCGCATGAGACAAGAGACTCCTCCGACCCAGAAAGCTCCGGCACCGCCAGGCCGTGTCGGCCTCTACGACCCGGCTCTCGAGCACGACGCCTGCGGGCTCGCGCTCATCGTCCGCTACCGCGGGCCGGCCGACCACGAGGTCGTCGACCAGGCCCTGACTGCGCTGCGCAAGCTCGAACACCGCGGCGGCATCGGCTCGGACGAGGGCACCGGCGACGGAGCGGGCATCACACTCCAGATCCCGCACGACTACTTCTCGCAGGCGCTGTCCGATCAGGGCGTCGATCTTCCCGCCCCGGGCGAATACGCCGTCGGCATCGGCTTCTTCTCCCAGGACTACCGTCAGGACCTCATCGGCTCCAAGGCCGCCGTGAACACCGAGACCACCAGCGGACTGCCTCAGCCGGGCACCGACGGGGCCGAAGCCGACACCGTGGCTCGCATCGCCGCCGAAGAGGGGCTGCGCGTGCTCGCCGTCCGCGATGTGCCCCATGATGAGAGCGTACTCGGCGAGATCGCGCGAACGACGCAGCCGCGGATGCGACAGGTGTTCTTCGACCTCGACCCCGATCACCCGGCCAGAGACACTGAGGACCTGCGCCGGCGCGCCTATATCGTGCGCAAGCGCCTCGACACCGAGGGCATCTACTTCCCCTCTCTGTCCCCGGCGACGATCACCTACAAGGGGATGCTGTCGACCGGACAGCTGGCCAGCTACTTCACCGAACTCAGCGATGAACGTCTGACCTCGCGGATCGCTCTGGTCCACTCGCGGTTCTCGACGAACACCTTTCCCTCCTGGCAGCTCGCTCAGCCCTTCGGCACGATCGCCCACAACGGCGAGATCAACACGGTGCGCGGCAACCGGAACTGGATGCAGGCCAGGGAATCCCAACTCGACTCCGAGCTGCTCGCCTCGCCGGTGCCGACGACCTCCGACAGCCTCGACCGGCTGTGTCCGATCGTGCCGCCGGGCGCGTCCGACTCGGCCTCGTTCAACGCCGTGCTCGAGCTCATGGTCGCCTCCGGCCGATCCCTGCCGCAGGCGATGCTGATGATGATCCCGGAAGCCTGGGAGAACAATCCGGGCATGGGCGAATCCCGCAAGGCGTTCTACGAATACCACTCCCTGCTCATGGAGCCCTGGGACGGACCCGCCTGCGTGGCCTTCACCGACGGTCGCCTCGCCGGTGCCGTGCTCGACCGCAACGGCCTGCGCCCCGCCCGCTATGTGATGACCGACGACACCGTCGTCCTGGCCAGCGAGATCGGCGTGGTCGACCTCGACGAATCCGCGGTCATCGCCCGCGGACGCCTCACCCCGGGCCGGATGTTCCTCGTTGACACCGAGACCGAGCGGATCATCTCCGACACCGAGATCAAGAACCAGCTCGCCACCGAGCACCCCTACCAGGACTGGGTGAAGCGCAGTTCGAAGCGTCTCGAAGAACTGCCCACCCGTGTCCACGTCACGCACCCGCAGGCCTCGGTGCGTCGCCGACAGCGGACCTTCGGCTACACCGAGGAGGAGCTGCGCGTGCTCATCTCGCCGATGGCCGAGACCGGCGCCGAGCCGCTCGGAGCGATGGGCACCGACACCGCGATCGCGGGCCTGTCGACGCGTCCGCGCCTGCTGTTCGACTACTTCCACCAGAACTTCGCGCAGGTGACGAACCCGCCGCTCGACTCGATCCGCGAACAGATCGTGACGTCCATGGCCGCCGGGATCGGACGGGAGGGCAACCTCCTCGAACACGACCGGCCGGACTCCGCGCACATCATGCTGGACCGCCCGGTCATCGACAATGACGAGCTCGCCGCGATCGCCCACATCCGCGGTGAGCACCTCGGTGCGGACAATCCGCGACCGGCAGTGACCCTGTCCGGGCTGTACTCGGTCAATGCGGGACCCGATGCCATGGCCCGCAGCATCGAGGCTCTGTGCGCCGAGGCGAGCGCCGCCGTGGAATCGGGCGTGATCTTCATCGTCCTCAGCGATCGGGAATCCACGGCCGATCTCGCGCCGATCCCCTCGCTCCTGCTGACCTCCGCGCTGCACCACCACCTCGTGCGAGAACGAACGCGGACCCGGGTGAGCATCGTCGTCGAGGCCGGCGACGTCCGTGAGGTCCACCATGCGGCCACGCTCGTGTCCTTCGGCGCTTCCGCGGTCAACCCGTACCTGCTCATGGAGTCGGCTGAGGATCTCGTCCGAGCCGACCGCATCCGCGGTGTCAGCGAGACCGCTGCGGTGGCCAACGTCCTGTCCGCGCTCAACAAGGGTCTGCTCAAGATCATGTCGAAGATGGGCATCTCGACCGTGCAGTCCTACCACGGTGCGCAGACGTTCGAGGCCGTCGGCCTGGCCGCGGACTTCATCGACCGCTACTTCACCTCGACCCCGCACCAGCTCGGGGGCAAGACCATCGCAGACATCGCCGCGGACACCACCGCCCGTCACGCCGATGCCTACCGCGACGATCATCCGAAGCCGTCCCACCGTCCCCTGCGGATCGGCGGGGAGTACCAGTGGCGCCGCGAAGGCCCCGGTCACCTGTTCAGCCCGGAGACGATCTTCAAGCTCCAGCACGCCACGGCGACGAAGCGCTTCGACATCTTCTCCGAGTACACGGCAGCCATCGACGAGCAGTCGCGGGAGCTGATGACCCTGCGCGGACTGTTCGATCTCGCACCCGGTGCTGCCGGACCGATCGACATCTCCGAGGTCGAACCGGCCGAGGCGATCATGCGCCGGTTCTCGACCGGGGCGATGAGCTACGGCTCGATCTCGAAAGAGGCCCACGAGACCCTGGCGATCGCGATGAACCGCATCGGCGGGAAGTCCAACACCGGTGAGGGCGGTGAGGACACCGACCGGCTGGTCGACCCCGAGCGGCGGTCGGCGATCAAGCAGATCGCCTCGGGACGGTTCGGGGTGACCAGCCATTACCTGACCGAAGCCGACGACCTGCAGATCAAGATGGCGCAGGGGGCCAAGCCCGGTGAGGGCGGACAGCTGCCGGGTGAGAAGGTCTACCCGTGGATCGCGAAGACCCGCCACGCCACACCGGGGGTGGGGCTGATCTCTCCGCCGCCGCACCACGACATCTATTCCATCGAGGACCTCGCACAGCTCATCCACGATCTCGGCCGGGCCAACGCCCGCGCCCGCGTCCACGTCAAGCTCGTCTCCGCGATCGGTGTGGGCACCGTGGCCGCGGGAGTGGCGAAGGCCGGAGCCGACGTCGTCCTCATCTCCGGCCACGACGGCGGCACGGGTGCGAGTCCGCTCAACTCTCTCAAGCATGCCGGCACTCCGTGGGAGCTGGGATTGGCCGAGGCGCAGCAGACGCTGGTCCTCAACGGGCTGCGCGAACGCGTCAGCGTCCAGGTCGACGGTCAGCTCAAGACGGGCCGGGACGTGATCATCGCCGCCCTGCTCGGGGCCGAGGAGTTCGGCTTCGCGACCACCGCGCTCGTCGTCTCCGGCTGCATCATGATGCGCGTGTGCCACAAGGACACGTGCCCCGTCGGGGTGGCCACGCAGAACCCGGTGCTGCGCGAGCGCTACCACGGTCAGGCCGATCACGTGGTCAACTTCTTCACCTTCATCGCCGAGGAGGTGCGCGGCTACCTCGCCCAGCTCGGCTTCCGCTCCCTCGACGAGGCCATCGGCGCCGTCGAGAGGCTGCGCATCGACGAGGACAGGGCCGCCGCCTCCGGGCTCGACCTCGATCTCGAGTCGATCCTCACCGTGCCCACCGACCTGTCGGGATCGACCACCGGTGCGCGCAAGTGCGCGGGACCGGTGAACCGGGACTTCGCCGGCGAGCTCGATCTGCGTCTGCTCGAGGCCGCCGAGGACGCGATCGTCGGCGGCCGACCGGTGAGGATCGGCTCGAGGATCGAGAACACCGACCGGTCGGCCGGCACCCTGCTCGGCCACCACATCACCCGGACCCACGGTGAGCGCGGGCTGCCCGAGGGCACGATCGTGCTCGAACTGGACGGCACGGCCGGCCAGTCGCTGGGCGCCTACCTGCCGGCCGGGGTGAGCATCGACCTGTCCGGAGACGCCAACGACTACGTCGGCAAGGGGCTGTCCGGCGGCACCATCAGCGTCCATCCCGGGCCGGACAGCCGCACCCGTCCCGAGCACAACATCATCGCCGGAAATGTGCTCGGCTACGGAGCCACCTCGGGCCGGCTCTTCGTCTCCGGTCAGGTGGGGGAGCGGTTCATGGTCCGCAATTCCGGCGCCGAGGCGGTCGTCGAAGGCATCGGCGACCACGGGCTGGAGTACATGACCGGGGGCGTGGCCGTCATCCTCGGCGGGACCGGCCGAAACTTCGCGGCCGGTATGTCCGGCGGCACCGCCTACGTGCTCGACTTCAACCCCGCCCGGCTCAACCCCGATGAGCGCGGCGCCGGCGTCTTCCGGTTCACCGGAGTCGGCGTCGAGGACATGACGGTCCTCGAACGCCTGCTGGACGACCATGTCGAGTGGACCGGTTCGCCCCTGGCCGCCGAGCTCCTCGGCGGACTCCGCCGCGGGGAGGACGTCATGTCCCGCTTCACGAAGATCATTCCCGTCGCGTACCAAGCCGTCCGCGACATCCAGGCCGAATTCGCCGCCGCCGGGCATGCCCCGGACTCCGATGCCGCCTGGAACACCATTCTGGAGGTCACCCATGGCTGATCCGCACGGATTCCTCACTGTCACCGACCGTGAGCTGCCGAAGCGCCGGCCCGTTCCGATCCGGCTGATGGACTACCGCGAGGTCTATGAGGCCGGAGACCCCGAGCAGCTGCGCCGCCAGGCCTCGCGCTGCATGGACTGCGGTGTGCCCTTCTGCCACCAGGGCTGCCCGCTGGGCAACCTCATCCCCGAGTTCAACGACGCGATGTACCGCGGAGAGCTGGCCCGCGCCGTCGAACTGCTCCACGCGACGAACAACTTCCCCGAATTCACCGGTCGGGCCTGCCCGGCGCCGTGTGAGAACGCGTGTGTGCTCGGCATCAACCAGCCGGCGGTGACGATCAAGCAGGTCGAGGTCAGCATCGTCGACCAGGGATTCGCCGCGGGCCTGATCACCCCCGAGGTCCCGGAGCGGATCACCGGACACACAGTGGCCGTCATCGGCTCGGGACCGGCCGGTCTGGCCTGCGCCCAGCAGCTGACCCGGGCCGGGCACACGGTCGTCGTCTACGAACGCGATGACCGCCTCGGCGGGCTGCTGCGCTACGGGATCCCCGACTTCAAGCTCGAGAAGCATCACATCGACCGGCGCATCGAGCAGATGAGGGCCGAGGGCACTCGTTTCGAGACCTCGGTCGAGATCGGCTCCGGCACCGGTCTGGAGGATCTGCAGGCGCGTTTCGACGCGGTCGTCGTGTGCACGGGAGCGACGGTGCCGCGGGACATGCCGGTGACCGGGCGCGAACTGGACGGCATCGAATTCGCCATGGACTACCTCGTGCCCTCGAACCGGGTGCAGGCGGGGGAGGAGACCGTCCCGGGCATCGACGCCGCCGGCAAGCACGTGATCATCATCGGCGGTGGGGACACCGGCGCCGACTGCCTCGGCACGGCCCTGCGCCAGCAGGCCGCCTCGGTGACGGCCCTGGCGATCGGGGCGAAACCGCCGACCGAGCGCGGCGAGAACGATCCCTGGCCGACGGTGCCGCGGATCTTCGAGGTCCAGAGTTCGCATGAGGAGGGCGGCGTCCGACGCTACCTGGCCTCGACCACGGGCTTCGTCAGCGACGGGAACGGAGCCGTGCGCGGGATCGAGGTCTCCGAGACGCAGTTCCTCGACGGCAGGCGTGTCCCGACCCCGGGCACCGAGCACGTCCTCGAAGCCGATCTCGTCCTCCTGGCGCTCGGCTTCTCCGGGCCCGAGGCCGAGGGGCTCGGCCTCGAACTCGATGCCCGTGGGGCGTTCTCCCGCGACGGCTCCTACCGGAGCGGGACCGACGGCGTCTTCGTCGCCGGCGACGCCGGCCGGGGACAGTCGCTGATCGTATGGGGCATCGCCGAGGGGCGGGCCGCGGCCGCGGAGGTCGACCGGTACCTGACCGGATCGACGCGGCTGCCCGCACCGGTCGGCCCCCGTGACACAGGTTTCAAGTGTTAGGATCTTCTGTATCGAACAATGAGACGTCGGCGCATCGACGCGCTGACAGCCGAACAACAGCGCACCGCGACGGGCGGGTCGAGCCCGTCGTCGCGGTGCAGGTAGGGTGGAGTGCATGAGGCGTGCAAAGATAGTCGCAACACTAGGTCCGAATCAGAACTCCTACGAAGAGATCCGTGCACTCGTCGATGAAGGCGTCGATGTCGCGCGATTCAATCTCAGCCACGGAACACGTGACGAACACGAAGAGAAGTTCGCCTGGGTCCGCCAGGCGGCACTCGACACCGGACGGGCGGTCGCCGTGCTGCTCGACCTCCAGGGTCCGAAGATCCGAGTGGGCACCTTCGCCAACGGCGAGGAGGAGCTCGTCGAAGGAGCCTCCTTCACGATCACCAGCCGCGACGTCGACGGCACCTCCGAAATCGTGAGCACGACGCTGCCGACCCTGGCCGAGGACGTCTCCGTGGGCGATCCGCTGCTCATCGACGACGGGCGGCTGCGCCTGCGGGCCACCGAGGTCACCGCGACCGAGGTCGTGACCGAGGTCGAGATCGGCGGAACCATCTCCAACCACAAGGGCATCAACCTGCCCGGTGTGCCCGTGTCCGTCCCGGCCCTGTCGGAGAAGGACGTCGAAGACCTCAAATGGGGCCTGCAGCTCGGCTTCGACTGGGTGGCACTGTCCTTCGTCCGCAGTCCCGAGGACATGGACGCAGTGCGGGCGGTCATGGACGAGGTCGGGATCACCGCCCCGGTGATCGCGAAGCTCGAGAAGCCGCAGGCCGTCGAGCTGCTCGATGAGATCATCGACGCCTTCGACGGGATCATGGTCGCCCGCGGCGACCTCGGCGTCGAACTGCCGCTGGAGCAGGTCCCGATCGTGCAGAAGCGCGCCGTCGAGATCTCCCGCCAGCAGGCCAAGCCGGTCATCGTGGCCACCCAGATGCTCGAGACCATGATCGACGCCCCGCGCCCGACCCGCGCCGAGGCCAGCGACTGCGCCAACGCCGTCCTCGACGGTGCCGATGCGCTCATGCTCTCCGGTGAGACCTCCGTCGGTGCCCACTGGGTGGAGGCGATCCGGACGATGAGCCGGATCATCGGCTCCACCGAGGAGCACGGACTCGAACGGATTCCGCCTCTGGGCACCGTGCCGCATACGAAGGGCGGCGCCGTGACGGCCGCGGCCGTGCAGATTGCTCATCAGCTCGACATCGATCTGCTGTGCACCTTCTCCCAGACCGGTGACTCGGTGCGTCGGATGTCGCGTCTGCGCCCGGACTGGCCGATCCTCGGCTTCACCCCCGATCCGCAGGTGCGCCATCAGCTGGCCCTGACCTGGGGAGTCCGGGCGTACCTGGTCAAGGAGGTGCGCCACACCGATCAGATGGCCCGACAGGTCGACGCGGTGCTGCTCGCCGACAACACTGCCGCTGAGGGCGACCAGTCGATCCTCGTGGCCGGTTCGCCTCCCGGAATCCCGGGGTCGACGAACGCCCTGCGCATCCACACCATCGGTGATGCCGCCAAGGGCGTCGCGGCCGCCTACCAGGACTCCGAGGACTCCGAGGAGGATCCGCTGGCCGGTTACGGCGTGGTGGCCGAGGCTCCGATCACCCGCGAGGTCCCGATCGTCGACGAGGGGCAGTCGCCCCGCCACTGAGGCACCGGAACCCGACCGCACCGGCGGCGTACGACCCGAATCCGGGTCGTACGCCGCCGGTTCTGTCTGTGCGGCGCAGCTCACACCGACTTGCGGAATTTCCAGAATTGCTCAACAGTTGTCCTCTGTGTTGTCTTCCCCTCCTTCGGCACACCGAGGAGGTCCAGCTACGAGAGGAAATCAATGAGACTGCCCGCCTGGAGCAAGTCCTTCGGAGTGCAGGTGACCATCGCACTCATCGCCGGCGTCATCCTGGGCCTGATCGCCCGGTCGTGGGGACCGATCAGCCAAGCGCAGGACAACTGGCTCGGAACGACCCTGGACACCATCGGTTCGTCCTATGTCACCCTGCTCAAGGCGGCCGTCGTGCCGTTGGTCATCACCGCGATCATCGCCAGCATCGGCAACCTGCGTAAGGTCACCAACGCCGCCAGACTCGCCGTGTCGACCCTGCTGTGGTTCGCCCTGACCGCTCTCATCGCCGTGCTCATCGGACTCGTCCTCGGTGTGGTCATCCAGCCGGGCAACCATGCCGACGCCGCCTCGCTGAGCACTTCGGCTCCGGACTCGCAGGGCAGCTGGATCGGGTTCCTCACCGGACTGGTGCCGGTGAACTTCCTCGGCCTGGAAGTGAGCACCGCCGCCGATGAGGCGGGCGGCCTGAGCTCCGAGGTCGACTTCAACATCCTCCAGCTCATCATCGTCTCCGGAGCCATCGGCATCGCCGCGGTCAAGGTCGGCAAGGCCGCCGAGCCCTTCCTCGAGTTCACCGAGGCGGCCCTGACCGTGGTCCAGAAGGTCGTGTGGTGGATCGTGCGCATCGCTCCGATCGGGACCCTGGGCCTGATCGGCAACGCCGTGAACTCCTACGGCTGGTCGACGATGGGCTCGCTGCTGTGGTTCGTCGTGGCCGTCTACCTCGGTCTCGCGATCGTGTTCTTCGGCGTCTACCCGGCGCTGGCCAGGGTCAACGGGCTGTCCATCCGGCAGTACTTCTCCGGTGTCTGGCCCGCCGCGCAGATGGGCTTCGTCTCCCGTTCGTCGATCGGGACGATGCCGGTGACCCAGAAGGTCGCGACCGACAACTTCGGAGTCCCGCAGAGCTATGCGGCCTTCGCCGTGCCCTTCGGTGCGACCACGAAGATGGACGGCTGCGCCGCGATCTATCCGGCCATCGCCGCCGTGTTCGTCGCCCAGTTCTTCGGCGTCGATCTCTCGCTCATCCAGTACCTGCTCATCGTCTTCGTCGCCGTCATCGGATCGGCTGCGACGGCGGGCACCACCGGGGCGACCGTGATGCTCACGCTCACGCTGTCGACCCTGGGCCTGCCGCTCGAGGGCGTCGGCCTGCTGCTGGCGATCGAACCGATCGTCGATATGGGCCGCACCGCGCTCAACGTCTCCGGACAGGCGCTCATCCCGGCCATCGTGGCCAAGCGGCACGACATCCTCGACGTCGAACGCTATGACGGGCAGCGCGTCCTCGGCTACGTCCCCGTCGCCGAGGACGCTGATGCCGATGAAACCCCCGCTGAGGACGCCGGTGCCGACGCGCCTCGTGCCGAGGGGACCGCGGCTGACGCGCCTCGTGCCGAGGGGACCGCGGCTGACGCGCCTCGTGCAGCGGGCGCTGGCGTCGGTGCGGGTCGCGACTCGCACTGATGGTGTCGACGCGCACAGGCGTCCGGTTCAGGGCGCCGATGCCGACGCATCTGCGCTGTGAACGTCGGCTCTCTCACAGCCGTCAGCGAGGCGGCCGCAGGACCGATCCGCGACCGAGTCGGACAAGCCGAGCCAGGTCGGACTGGGCCGGACGGACCGGACTCGCTCGGACAGGTCGGCAGCGGCGGTCGCCCACCTGCTGAGCACCGTTTGTGGTCAGAGCACCGAGGCAATGCCGTTGAATTCGGGAAAACGCCTCGGTTCCATGACCACAAACGGTGCGGCCGGGTGTGTCCGCGAGGCCGTATCGAGCGACTATGAGTCTCGGTGGCCGTGCTTCGGGCGAGTTGTGAGCCTCCGAGGCTCACAGGCGGGCAGCTGAAGGCCGAGGACATGCTACCGCGTGGCCGGGGACATGCGACCGCGGACGACTGAGCCGCAACCTGGAAGATGACTGAGCCGCGACCTCGATGAGGCCGCGGCTCAGGGTTCGTACCGGATGCGGGACTCGAACCCGCACGTCTTTCGACAATGCATTTTGAGTGCACCGCGTCTACCGATTCCGCCAATCCGGCTCGCAACGGCGTCCCGTGTCCGGGCCGCGTCGATGATGGGGACGATTCTACTTCGACAGCCCAGCGATTGCACAATCGCGTCCGCCGGGGCGTCGTCCCCGGTGGCCATCGTCACCGGGGGGTGGTCACCCTCACAGAAGAAACTTGCCCACCCGTTGCCGTGCATCCGGCGCGCCTGGTCTAGACTGGGACCGTGCTTTCAAACAGCGAACAGTCAACTGCAGATGAGTCCGTGCCGGTCCGCCGCGTAGTCGTGGCCGAAGACGAGGCAGTGATTCGTCTCGATATCGTAGAAATGCTGCGCGAGGTCGGCTATGACGTCGTCGGTGAGGCTGCGGACGGCGAATCCGCCATTCGCCTGGCCGAGGAGCTCCGCCCCGATCTCGTCGTCATGGACATCAAGATGCCCATTCTCGACGGCATCTCGGCGGCCGAGCGCATCGCCCGCGCCCGCATCGCTCCGGTGGTTCTGCTCACCGCCTTCTCGCAGAAGGAACTCGTCGAGCGCGCCCGCGATGCCGGTGCCATGGCGTACGTGGTCAAGCCCTTCACCTCGGCCGACCTCGTTCCGGCACTCGAGATCGCACTCTCGCGCCATGCGGAGATCAGCTCCTTGGAATCCGAGATCTCCGACCTCACCGAGCGCTTCGAGACCCGCAAGCTCGTCGAACGGGCCAAGAGCCTGCTCCAGACCTCGATGGGTCTGAGCGAGCCCGAAGCCTTCCGCTGGATCCAGAAGACCTCGATGGATCGTCGCCTGACGATGCGCGAGGTCGCCGAGACCGTGCTCAAGCAGATCGGCTCGAAGAAGTAACTCACCACCAAGTCCATCGATGATCGAGGGGCCCGACTGCTCTGCAGTCGGGACCCTCACTTCTCGGTCGCAGCGAACGGCTTTATGCCGTCGCAAGCGGCTTCTATGCCGCCGCGAGCCGCCTCTGTGCCGTTGCGAGCCCCTGCTCGGCCGCAGAGGAGCAACGGCTCATTTCGGTTCGGCCCTGAGGATCATGTTCGTGATCCGCACGATCGAGAGCAGACGCCCGGTCGCATCGGTCATCTTCACCTCGTGCGAGACGATCGTGCGTCCCTGATGCAGCACCTCGGCGCGGCCGGTGACGACGCCCTCGCGAGCCGCACGCAGATGCGTGGCATTGAGGTCGACGCCGACGACGGACTTCCCACCGGCGAGCAGATACGAGTGCATCGAGGCCAGGGACTCGGCGAGGACGACGTGTCCACCGCCGTGGAAGAGGCCCATCGGCTGCGTATTGCCTGCGACAGGGACGGTGCCGACGAGATGATCATGACCGAGCTCGACGAATTCGATCCCCATCTTCTCTGCCAGGGCGCCGCCGGCCTCCGGTGAGCGCAGCTGCTCGAGCAATCGGTCGACCCGGTCGGCCGGTGTGTCAGAGGTCAGGGAAATATCGGGACGCAGCATCGGTTCTCCTTCAAGTCAGCTTCGAACGCTAGGCTATGACATGTGAGTCACTCAAACGAATTCCTCCTGCTCATCGACGGACACTCCCTGGCCTATCGGGCATTCCACGCGCTGCCCGTGGAGAACTTCTCCACCAGCACCGGCCAGACGACGAACGCCATCTACGGCTTCATCTCGATGCTCATCAACGTCCTCCGCGACGAAGCACCGAGCCATGTGGCCGTGGCCTTCGACCTCGGCCGGCAGACCTTCCGGCTCGAGGAATACGCCGAATACAAGGCCGGACGCGCGAAGACCCCACCGGAATTCCACTCCCAGATCGACCTCATCAAGGACATCGTCACCGCGATGGGCATCACGGTCGTGACCAAAGAGGGCTTCGAAGCCGATGACGCACTGGCCACGATGACCCGGATCGGCACCGAGGCAGGGGCACCGGTCGAGGTGATGACCGGGGACAAGGACTCCTTCCAGCTGGCTTCGGAGACGGTGACGATCCTCTACCCCAAACGCGGGGTCAGCGACCTCAACCGGATGACGCCCGAGGCCATCGAGGACAAGTACGGCGTCACCCCCGTCAACTACCGCGGACTGGCCGCGCTCGTCGGTGAGAAGGCCGACAATCTGCCCGGCGTGCCCGGCGTCGGCGACAAGACCGCCGCGAAGTGGCTCACCGCCCACGGCGACCTGCCGGGAGTGTTGGAGAACGCCGCGTCGATCGGCGGCAAGGTCGGTGAGAAGCTGCGCGACCACATCACGGAAGTGGAACGGAACTTCCGTCTCAATCGCCTCCTCGACGACGTCGACCTGGGACTGAGCTTCGACGACCTCACATGGGGCGAAGGAGACCCGGCCGAGCTGTCCAGCCTGTTCGACCAGCTCGAATTCCAGGCCCTGGGCAAGCGGCTGGCCGCGATCTTCCCCGATGCCGGCGCAACCGAAACCGCCGCCGTCCGTGAGACCGCGATCGAGACCGTCGATGTCGACACGCTGTTGGAGAGCATCGCCGAACACGACGTGCTGGCGCTCGACTCGGATGCGCGGTTCGAACTCGGCCACGGAGACGCGCGGATCCTCGCCGTCTCCGCCGAACCCGCCCACGCCTGGGTCGTCGACCTCGCCGAGGCGGGTGAGACCGCGATCGCCCGGCTGAACTCGGCCCTGGCCGCACGCTCACTGATCCTCCACAGCGCGAAGCTGCAGATCAAGGCCTGGGAGTCGATCGGGCTGTCGGTGAGCGACGTCGGCGGGGACACGGCGCTGGCGGCCTACCTCCTGGTGCCCGACGCCCGATCCTACGAACTCGGGCAGATCGCGTCCGAGCGGACCGGAATCGACCTCAGCGAACCCGAGGCCGATTCGGGCCAACTCGCGCTCGACCTCGACTCGGACGCGACCGTGACCACCCACGGACAGCGGGCCGCTGCCCTGCTCGAAGTCCACGCGGAGCTGACGAAGGCCCTCGAGGACGCGAATATGACCCAGGTCTACCGCGAGATCGAGCTGCCGCTCGTGCCGGTGCTCGCCCGGATGGAGCTGACCGGAATCGCCGTGGACGAGGAGGGGCTGTCCCGACTCATCGAGGAATTCACCCAGCAGGCCGAGGCCAGCGCACAGGAGGCCTATGCGGCGATCGGACATGAGGTCAACCTCGGATCGCCGAAACAGCTGCAGACCGTTCTCTTCGACGAACTCGACATGCCGAAGACGAAGCGGACGAAGACCGGCTACACGACCGATGCCGACGCCCTGGCCGAGCTCTTCGTCAAGACCGAGCATCCGTTCCTGCAGCATCTGCTGGCCTACCGGGACTCGACGAAGCTCAAGCAGACCGTCGTCGGGCTGCTCAAAACGGTCGCCGACGACGGCCGCATCCATACGACCTACCAGCAGACAGTGGCTGCCACCGGCCGCCTGTCCTCACTCGACCCGAACCTGCAGAACATTCCCGTGCGCACCGAATCCGGTCGACGCATCCGGCAGATCTTCATCTCCGACCCCGAGCTCGACGGCAGCTGCCTGCTCACTGCCGACTACTCCCAGATCGAGATGCGCATCATGGCGCACCTGTCCGGGGACGCCGCACTCATCCAGGCGTTCAAGGACGGTGAGGACCTGCACTCCTATGTCGGTTCGAAGGTCTTCGGCGTCGGCATCGACGAAGTCGACCCCGAGATGCGCTCGAAGGTCAAGGCTATGTCCTACGGACTCGTCTACGGACTCTCCGCCTACGGGCTCTCGCGTCAGCTGGCGATCGGCGTGGACGAGGCCAAGGGCCTGATGGAGCAGTACTTCGAACGGTTCGGCGCAGTCAAGGACTACCTCGACGACATCGTCGATCAGGCCCGGGCCAATGGATACACGGAGACCATCATGGGCCGCCGTCGGTACCTGCCGGCCCTGCACAGCGACCGCCGGCAGCTGCGGGACATGGCCGAACGGGCGGCGCTCAACGCACCGATCCAGGGATCGGCCGCGGACATCATGAAGATCGCCATGCTCAAGGTCGCCTCCCGCCTCGATGAGCTGCATTCGCCGATGCTCCTGCAGGTCCATGACGAGATCATCGTCGACGTCCATCCGGGAGAGGTCGACGAGGTGACAAGGATCGTGACCGAGGAGATGGGCTCGGCGTTCGAACTCGACGTGCCGCTCGACGTCAACGTCGGCACTGGAGGCTCCTGGCACGCCGCCGCGCACTGAGCCCCTGCGCTCGTTCAAGCGGTGTCGCAGAAAGGAACCCGTGCACGGGTTGTTCTCAGCGGCCTCGCTTGAACGAGAGGAACCATCGCCGCGGCGACCGGCGCGTCCTCAGTCCTCGCGCAGAGTGGTCGAGAAGATCACGGTGCCGGGCATGAGAGCACCGCGCAGAGGAGACCATCCTCCCCAAGCGGTGTGATTGGACTCCGGCCATTCGGGTTCGGTCACCGATTCGATCGTGAAGCCGGCGCTGACCAGCAGGCCGACCCAGTCGCTCATCGTCCGGTGATGTTCGGCGTAGACCGGCTGCCCGGCCGAGGACAGCTCGACATAGGGCGTGCGGTCGAAGTACGAGTACTCCACCGTTAGACCGGCCTCGCCGGGCACATCGGGGAACATCCACCGCATCGGATGGGTGGTGGAGAAGACCCACTGTCCTCCGGGGCGAACGACGCGGGCGACCTCGGCGAAGACGACCTCGGCGTCCTTGACGAAGGGCAGCGCGCCATAGGAGGAGAAGGCGACATCGAAGCTGTTCGAGGCGAAGGGCAGCTGGCGGGCATCGGCGAGCAGGAACGTCGGGGGAGTGGCCTCGGCGCTCAGCGGGTGCTCTCTCTGCAGGCGCGAGGCCTGCTCGAGCATTCCGGCCGAGACATCGACACCGGTGGTGATGGCGCCCTGCTCGGCCAGCCACCGCGAGCACTGGCCGGCACCGCAGCCGACCTCGAGGGCCTGCTTGCGGGCGACATCGCCGAGGAGGTGGATGTCCGATTCGTGAATTCCCTCCGGACACCAGATGAAATCCGATGCGCCGAGGAAAGTGCCGTGCTCGGCCAGATACTCCTCGGCGGAATTGTCCCAATAGCTGCGATTGGCCCGGACAGAAGCCTCTTCGTCGATCGGCAGATAACCGCCGCTGATGACCTCGGCTCCGTCAGTTCCCTCACTCATCGTTCCTCCGTAGCCGCAGGTGCGCAAAAATCGAATCCTCGGCGTGCATTCACGCCCAGGTTGGTGCTAGCATTGACAACCGTATGCGCCTGTGCATACAAGTCCAAATTCGCAATCGAGACCGGATCCGTCAACTGCGGCAAGACTATCGGACCTGCCGACACAGTACCGGATCTGGACCAATAATCCATCGGAGTCCCTACCTATATGACCACAACCACGCCGGAATCGGTGCAGCCGAAGCAGGTCGCTGTCAACGACATCGGAACCGCTGAGGACTTTCTCGCCGCCGTCGACGAGACCATCAAGTACTTCAACGATGGTGACATCGTCGAAGGAACCGTCGTCAAGGTTGACCGCGACGAGGTCCTCGTTGACATCGGATACAAGACCGAAGGCGTCATCCTCGCCCGCGAGCTGTCCATCAAGCACGATGTCGATCCCGGCGAAGTCGTCGAGGTCGGGGACGAGATCGAGGCCCTCGTCCTCCAGAAGGAGGACAAGGAAGGCCGTCTCATGCTCTCGAAGAAGCGCGCTCAGTACGAGCGCGCCTGGGGCGACATCGAGAAGATCAAGGAAGACGACGGCGTTGTCACCGGCACCGTCATCGAGGTCGTCAAGGGCGGCCTGATCGTCGACATCGGACTGCGCGGCTTCCTGCCCGC
The DNA here is from genome assembly GCF_018208375.1 of Brevibacterium sp. SMBL_HHYL_HB1. Classification (NCBI taxonomy): domain Bacteria; kingdom Bacillati; phylum Actinomycetota; class Actinomycetes; order Micrococcales; family Brevibacteriaceae; genus Brevibacterium; species Brevibacterium sp. SMBL_HHYL_HB1. The sequence continues at coordinate 1,363,170 of NZ_CP062936.1, forward strand.
GTCCCTGGTCGAGATGCGTCGCGTCCGCGACCTCGCCCCCTACATCGGCCAGCAGGTCGAGGCCAAGATCATCGAGCTCGACAAGAACCGCAACAATGTGGTCCTGTCGCGCCGTGCCTGGCTCGAGCAGACCCAGTCGGCGGTCCGTCACGACTTCCTGCAGACCCTGCAGAAGGGCCAGGTCCGCCCCGGCGTCGTGTCCTCCATCGTCAACTTCGGCGCCTTCGTCGATCTCGGTGGTGTCGACGGTCTCGTCCACGTCTCCGAACTGTCCTGGAAGCACATCGATCACCCGGGTGAGGTCGTCACCGTCGGCGACGAGGTCACCGTGGAGGTCCTCGACGTCGATATGGACCGTGAGCGCGTTTCGCTGTCGCTCAAGGCCACCCAGGAAGATCCGTGGCAGCACTTCGCCCGCACCCACGTCATCGGACAGATCGTGCCGGGCAAGGTCACCAAGCTCGTTCCCTTCGGTGCGTTCGTGCGCGTCGAGGACGGCATCGAGGGCCTCGTCCACATCTCCGAGCTGGCTGTGCGCCACGTGGATCTGCCCGAGCAGGTCGTCTCCGTCGACGAGACCATCTACGTCAAGGTCATCGACATCGACCTCGAGCGTCGCCGCATCTCGCTGTCGCTGAAGCAGGCGAACGAGGGCGTCGATCCCGAGGCCGAGGAGTTCCTCGACCCCGCTCTCTACGGCATGCCGCAGGAGTACGACGAGGACGGCAACTACAAGTACCCCGAGGGCTTCGACCCCGAGACCAACGAATGGGTCGAGGGCTACGAGGCTCAGCGCGAGGCCTGGGAGCAGCAGTACGCCGCCGCTCAGGAACGCTGGGAAGAGCACAAGAAGCAGGTCGCCAAGGCCATCGCAGCGGACGCCGAAGCCAGCGCCGCCGATGCCGTGGGCTCTGCCGATGCCGCTCCGGCCACCGGTTCGTTCTCCTCGGAAGAGGCAGGCGACGAAGGCACGCTGGCCAGCGACGAAGCTCTTGCAGCCCTGCGTGAGAAGCTTGCAGGCAGCTGACAGCAGCCACCACATGGGCTCCCGGTCGAAAGATCGGGAGCCTTTTGTGTATGGGCCCACGACCACCGGGCGGCTGCGGCCCTGGCTGTGGTTCGCCCTGCTGCTGTCCCTGGCCAGCTTCACCGTCTTCGGCAGCGTCGCAGCCGATCCGGGCGGAGTCGTCGTTGCCGACAACGACGACACGTCCCTGTTCATCTGGTGGCTGGGACACGGCGCCCAGGTCATCGCCGACCGTCTCGGCTTCGGGCACGGCCAGACGGGCGGGTTCCTGTTCACCGACTCGATGAACGCCCTCGGTGGGGGAGTCAACGGTGCCTGGAACACCTCGCTGCTCGGCATCGCGATCCTGCTTGCGCCCCTGACCTGGGTGGCGGGACCGATCATCAGCTACAACCTGCTCATCCTCGCGATCCCGGTGGTCAACAGCCTCGCCACCGCGGTGCTGTTCCGTCGCTTCCTCCATCGTCTGCCGGCCTTCATCGCCGCCGGCGGAGTCGGTTTCTCCAGCTACGTCATCGCCCAGCTCGGCGGACACCCGAACCTGGCCATGGCGATCACCCCGCCCCTGACCGCGGTCGCGATCCTCGCTCTCCTCGGTCTCGGGGGCCGCGAACGCGGGACGGGGGACCCCGAACGCGGGAGAGGGGACCCCGAACACGGGGCAGGGGGTGCCGACGTCGCTTTCCCGCGAGCCTCTGGGCCGTGGCACAACCGGCGTGTGCGGCGGATCGGTCTCGGTTTCGGTCTGCTGCTCGGCTTCCAGTTCTACATCTCCACCGAGGTGCTGGCGGGCACGTTCCTCGCCGCCCTGTGCTTCCTCATCTGCCTCGCCGTGTTCGCGCACCGGTCGCTGACCGTGCACGCGTGGATGAGACTCGGCTTCGGCTCCCTCATCGCCGGGGCACTGGCGCTGTTGTGCGCGGTGCCGCTGCTGGTGACCATGGCGGGAGCGAACGCCCCCGCAGGGACGATCCGCCCGCACGGTGTGTGGAACACCGATCTGCTCGACCCCATCGTCCCCGCGGCTCCCGCCTGGCTCAGCAGCGGAGTGTCCCCGCTGCCGCGCGTGATGGACATCGATCCGGCCGAGCTCGGCGCCTATGTCGGCGTGCCCGCTCTGCTGGCCGCGCTCGTCATCCTCATCGGGCTGGCGCGCCGGTCGCGCTTCCGTCTGCCCCTGCGCATCGCGACCGCGACCGGACTGCTCGTCTTCACCCTCGCCCTGGGGTCACCGATCCTGCTCAACGGACGGGTGCTCGCCGAGGCGGGTCCGTACGCCCTCGTCGAGGCCGTCCCCGTGCTCAACAACATCCTGCCCATGCGGCTCGTGCTCCACTCGACGATCGCCCTCTTCGCCGTCCTCGGCATCGGACTCGAATGGTCCTTGGCCCACCTCCGCCACCGCCGCGCCCGCCTCCTGACCGGACTTCTCGTCGTCTCGGCCGTGTGCGTGGTTCCCGGCCCCCAGACCGCCCATGAGGTGACGGTGCCCGATTTCTACACCGAATCTCTCGCCGAGGTGATCCCCACCGGGTCGGTCGTCAAGACCCTGCCCCGCCCGCTGGCGTGGGCGCAGCCCCATGCCGACGAGGCGATGGTGTGGCAGGCAGTCAGCGGTTTCCGCTACCGGGAGACCGGCGGCTACTTCATCGGCTCGAGCCCGAACTCGCCGGTGATCTACTCCGCCCCCGAGGACGAGCTCGACGCCCTGCTCCACGCTTCCGTGTTCGAAGGCGCCGATATGCCCGACCCGACCGGACCGGACGTGCTGGCGGCGATCGCGAGCCTGCGTGCGGCGGGCGTCGACTACATCGTGCTCGCACCCGAGGCCCCGTTGCTGCCCGGCGACGACGGCGACTATGAGGACTTCCTCGACACGGCCGTCGGCGCACCGGAATTCGCCGGCGAGGGCGTGCGGGTCTATCGCCTCGATCAGTAGGATGAGCACATGCTGAGAATCGGTCTCACCGGCGGAATCGGTGCCGGGAAGTCAACGGTGTCCCAGATGCTCGTCGACCACGGGGCAGTCCTCATCGATGCCGACAGCATCGCCCGCGAGGTCGTCGCCCCCGGCCAGCCCCTGCTCACCCGGCTCGCCGAGACCTTCGGCGAACAGATCCTCGACGACGACGGCGGACTCGATCGGGCCGGGCTCGCGGCCGCCGCGTTCGTCGATGCCGAGCACACGGAGAAGCTCAACGGGCTCATGCACCCTGCCATCCGGGACCGCACCGCCGAGCACTTCGCCCGGCACGCCGATGCCGAGATCGTCGTCCACGACGTGCCGCTGCTGGTCGAGAACTCCATGACGCCCGCGTACCATCTCAACCTGCTGGTCGATGTGCCCGCCGAGGTGCGGCTGCGCAGGCTGATGGACTCCCGCGGCATGGCCCGGGACGACGCCGCCGCCCGGATCTCCCGGCAGGCCGACGACGACACCAGACGAGGCGCCTGTGATGTCATCATCGACAATTCGGGTCCGGTCGAGCAGACCCGGGACACGGTCGGCCAGCTCATCGCCGACCGGATCCGCCCCTTCGCCGCGAACTTGGCCCAGCACCGGCGCGCCCCGCTGCCGCGACTCGAACTCATCGACCCCGCCGACAGGGACTGGGCCGGCGAGGCCGAGCGAGTGATCGCGAAGCTCAACTACGGCACCGAGGCGCGATTCCCCGTCGAACACATCGGCTCCACCTCGGTGCCGGGCCTGCCGGCCAAGGACGTCGTCGACCTCCAGCTGCTCGTCCCGGACCTCGCCGCCGCCGAGGAGCTCGCCCCTGTGCTGGCCGAACTCGGATACCCCGGACGGCGACTGGCCGACCACCTCGGCGAGGACGGCACGGAGGAGAAATGGTTCCACGCGAACGCGGACCCGGGGCGCGCGGTCAACCTGCACGTGCGCGTCGAGGACTCCGTCGCCGCACGCTTCGCCCGGGCCTTCCGGGACCTGCTGCGCACCGACGACGGTCAGAGGCAGCACTACCTCGAGCTCAAACGCGAACTCATCGCACGGACGCACCGGCCGGCTCAGGGGCTCGATCCGGACGCGAACCACGCGGCGACGAACACCTACGCCGAGGCGAAGGAACCGTACTTTCTCACGATGCGGCGACGACTGGTGCCCGACAGCTTCGCCTGAGCGGGGCAGCGGGAATCCGTCTGCCGTATTCTCTATGTCAGGGGCCGGCGTTAGTCTGGGACCATGAGCTCAGCACGCCCCCTGCCCGCGATCGGCCACCGTCCCGACGTCACCCGAGAGGTGGCGCCCTTCGAGGTCGTCTCCGAGTACTCGCCCTCCGGTGACCAACCGACGGCGATCCAGGAGATCTCCGACCGGCTCGACGCGGGGGAGAGGGACATCGTCCTGCTCGGTGCCACCGGCACCGGCAAGTCCGCGACGACCGCCTGGCTGATCGAGCAGGTCCAGCGCCCCACCCTGATCATGGCGCCGAACAAGACCCTGGCCGCCCAGCTGGCCAACGAGTTCCGTCAGCTGCTGCCGCACAACGCGGTCGAGTACTTCGTGTCCTACTACGACTACTACCAGCCCGAAGCGTACGTGCCGCAGACGGACACGTTCATCGAGAAGGACTCCTCGATCAACGACGAAGTCGAGCGGCTCCGCCATTCGGCCACGAACTCGCTGCTGACCCGGCGAGACGTGGTCGTCGTCTCGACGGTCTCGTGCATCTACGGACTCGGCACGCCCGAGGAATACGTCGACCGCATGGTGACCCTGCACACGGGAGACGAGATCGACCGCGACGAGCTGCTCAAGCGGTTCGTGTCCATGCAGTACGCCCGCAACGACATGGCCTTCACCCGCGGGACGTTCCGGGTCCGCGGCGACACCGTCGAGATCATCCCGCAGTACGAGGAGTTGGCTCTGCGGATCGAATTCTTCGGCGACGAGATCGAAAGCCTCCAGACCCTGCACCCGCTGACGGGGGAGATCGTGCGCGACGAGGACACCATCCATGTGTTCCCGGCCAGCCACTACGTCGCCGGTGAGAACCGGATGGCCACGGCCATCAGCGGCATCGAAGACGAGCTCCAGCACCGGCTGAGCGAATTCGAGGCCCAGAACAAGCTCCTCGAGGCCCAGAGGCTGAAGATGCGCACGAGCTATGACCTCGAGATGATGGAATCGATGGGGTTCACCTCGGGTATCGAGAACTACTCGCGCCACATCGATGGCCGTGAACCCGGGTCGGCACCGAACTGTCTGCTCGACTACTTCCCCGAGGACTTCCTGCTCGTCGTCGACGAGTCCCATGTCACCGTGCCGCAGATCGGAGGCATGTACGAAGGCGACATGTCGCGCAAACGCACGCTCGTCGAACACGGGTTCCGCCTGCCCAGCGCCATGGACAACCGACCGCTGAAATTCGACGAGTTCCGTGAACGCGTCGGCCAGACCGTGTACCTCTCGGCGACCCCGGGCAGCTTCGAACTCGGCAACTCCAACGGCTTCGTCCAGCAGATCATCCGTCCCACCGGGCTCGTCGACCCGGAGATCAGGGTCAAACCGACGAAGGGACAGATCGACGACCTGCTCGACGAGATCAACACCCGGGTCGAGGCGAACGAACGCGTGCTCGTGACCACTCTGACGAAGAAGATGGCCGAGGACCTCACCGACTATCTGCTCGAACACGACATCCGCGTCCAGTACCTCCACTCGGACGTCGACACGCTGCGCCGCGTCGAGCTGCTCACCGAGCTGCGTGCCGGAGAGTTCGACGTCCTCGTCGGAATCAACCTGCTGCGCGAGGGACTCGACCTGCCGGAGGTGTCCTTGGTGGCGATCCTCGACGCCGACAAGGAGGGCTTCCTGCGGTCCTCGACCTCCCTGATCCAGACGATCGGACGTGCGGCCCGCAACCTGCACGGTCAGGTGCACATGTATGCCGACACCATCACGGACTCCATGCGCACGGCCATCGACGAAACCGACCGCAGGCGGACGATCCAGATGGACTACAACAAGGAGCACGACATCGATCCGGCACCGCTGGTCAAGCGGATCGCCGACATCACCGAGCGCCTGCAGCGCGAAGACGAGGACACGCGCGAGCTGCTGACCGAATTCGACTACGGCAAGGGCAAGCGCGGCTACAACTCGACGCTGACCGACGAACAGCGCGAAGCCGCGAACAAGGCCGGGTCGCTGCGCCCGCCGGCGGCCGATCTCACCGAGCTCATCGAATCGCTGACCTCCCAGATGCATTCGGCGGCCGCCGAACTGCAGTTCGAACTCGCCGCTCGTCTGCGCGATGAGCTCTCCGAGCTCAAACAGGAGCTGCGGCAGATGAAGGAGGCCGGCCACGCCTGAACACACCCGCGGCGGGGCCCGCCGACGACGGTCGGTGAGCCCCGCCGGCGCGCCGGCATGTTTATACTGGTGTGCTGGCGAAAGGGAGTATCCCGTCCATCTGTGATCGTCACCACGACTCCTGCGGGGGTCCGGGCACGGAGCGCACGCCGCCACTGCGAGTGGTTACAGCGTGGGAGAGACTTTCGGCACGGAGACATCTCCTTCACCACGAAAGGCACCCATGGATATCCTGTCCTCCATCCTGGCCGCAGGCGGCGGTGCGGCGAGCGAATCGCCGATCCCACTGTGGTTCATGATCAGTTCGAGCATCGCGGTGGTCGCGATCCTCCTGTTCGATCTGCTCCTCGTCGTCAAGCGCCCGCACGTGCCCTCAATGCGAGAGGCCGGCATCTGGGTGGGCTTCTACGTCGCGCTGGCGCTGGTCTTCGCAGCCTCCCTGTTCGCGATCGGCGACGCGCAGCACGGCAGCGAGTTCCTCACTGGCTGGCTGCTCGAGTACTCGCTGAGCATCGACAATCTCTTCGTCTTCATCATCATCATGGGAAGCTTCTCGGTGCCGCGCAAGTACCAGCAGGAAGTGCTCATGGTGGGCATCATCATCGCCATCATCTTCCGCGGCCTCTTCATCCTCGCCGGTGCGGCGATCATCAGCGCCTTCGTCGAGGTCTTCTTCATCTTCGGCATCTTCCTCCTCGTCGTCGCCTACCGACAGGCATTCAGCGATGAGGACGAGGGAGACGGCGAGAACGGCCTCATCCGCTTCCTCCGCAAGCGGATCAACGTCGTCGACGAATACCACGGCAACAGCCTGCGGGTCACCCTCGACGACGGCAAGAAGTACTGGACTCCGATGTTCATCGTCTTCCTCGCGATCGGCTCGACCGACGTCATGTTCGCGCTCGACTCGATCCCCGCGATCTTCGGTGTCACACAGAGTGCGTTCCTCGTCTTCACAGCGAACGTCTTCGCCCTCATGGGACTGCGTCAGCTCTACTTCCTCCTGGGCGGACTCGTCGACAAACTCGTCTACCTCCACTACGGAATCGCGGCGATCCTCGCATTCATCGGCATCAAGCTCTTCGTCCACGCTCTCCACGAGTCGGACTGGGAATTCCTCGCCTGGGGACACTCGATCCCCGAGGTGCCGACCTGGCTGTCGCTGTCCTTCATCGTCGTGGCCATGGCGGTCGCGACGATCGCGTCGCTGATCAAGATGAACCGGGACGGCATCCCGTTCCGCGAGGCCGGACCCGAATCGTCCGAGACCGAAGAATCCTGATCCCACACCCGACGACCGGAGCCCTCTCGAGTGGACGAGAGGGCTCCGGTCGTGTCGCGGAGATTCAGTCCTGAGCGAAGGGACCGAACACCGGGGTCCACTGCCGGATCGCCGTGTCCTCGATGACGCCGACCGAGGCATAGGGGTCACCCGTGAGCAGCCGCTCGATCTCAGCCCGGTCAGCAGCCTGCATGAGCAGCAGACCGCCCGGCTGCGGCTCATCGTCCAACGGGCCCGAGGCGAGGATGGTCCCGGCCTCGTGCATCTGCGACTGCCACTGACGATGCGCCGGGCGATGCTCCATGCGCGAATCGGTGTCGGGACCATAGGTGTAAGTGACGGCGAAGACCGGCATATGTGACTCCTGGGTGTCGGGCAATAGGATGGAACCAGTCTAATCGGAAAGGTCTGTGCATCAGCGTGGCCAGATTGCAGGAGATCCCAGCGGAATTCGCTGACGACGACACCATCTACGAATCCTTCGGCGAGTACTGCGCCGAGATCGGTGTCGAACCCTACCCGGCCCAGGATGAGGCCTTCCTGACCATCCTCGCCGGCGACAACACGATCATGGCCACCCCGACCGGGTCCGGCAAATCGCTGGTCGCCCTCTTCGCCCTCTACCAGTCGTTCACCCGCGGCATCCGGGCCTACTACACGGCTCCGCTGAAGGCGCTGGTCAGCGAGAAGTTCTTCTCACTCATCGAGGCCTTCGGGGCCGAGAACGTCGGCATGATCACCGGCGACTCGACGGTCAACGGCGAAGCTCCCGTCATCTGCGCCACCGCGGAGATCCTGGCCAACCAGGCCCTGCGCGAGGGAGGGACGCTCGATGCGGGAATGGTCGTCATGGACGAATTCCACTATGTCGCCGACCCCGCACGAGGATGGGCCTGGCAGGTGCCGCTGCTCGAGATGCCGCAGGCGCAGTTCGTGCTCATGTCCGCGACCCTCGGCGACACCAGCGACATCTGCCGGACCATGGAGGACACGACCGGACGCGATTCGTCCGTGGTCACCTCGGCGACCAGGCCGGTCCCGCTCGAATACGAATACTCCACCGATACGCTCTCGGACACCCTGCGCAGACTCGTCCGCCACGACAAGGCCCCGGTCTACGTCGTCTCCTACTCGCAGAACGGCGCGGTCGATCTGGCCACGAATCTCCTGTCGGTCGATCTGGCCTCGAAAGAGCAGAAGGCCGCTGTCGCCGCAGCCATCAAGGGCTTCACCTTCGGCAAGGGGTTCGGACAGAGCCTGCGCAAACTGCTCCTCCACGGAGTCGGCGTCCACCACGCGGGCATGCTGCCGAAGTACCGACGGCTCATCGAACAGCTCGCACTCAAGGGCCTGCTGCTGGTCATCTCCGGCACCGACACCCTCGGCGTCGGCATCAACGTGCCCATCCGCTCCGTGCTGCTGACCGGACTGACGAAGTTCGACGGCCGCCGGATGCGCAGGCTCAGCGTCCGCGAATTCCAGCAGCTGGCCGGACGGGCCGGGCGGGCCGGATTCGACACCCGCGGCTACGTCATCGCCCAGGCGCCCGAACACGTCATCGACAACCTCAAGGCCGAAGCGAAGGCCGCGAACGATGACAAGAAGAAGAGGAAGAAGGTCAAGAAGAAGGCCGCCCCGGCCGGATTCGTCGGCTGGTCGGAGGAGACCTTCACGAAACTCATCGAAGGCGAATCCGAGACTCTGCGCCCGCGGATGAAGATCGACCATTCGACGGTGCTCAACCTCGTCGCCCGCCCCGGCTGCGATGTGTCGACCATCAGCGACTTCATCGACAAGACCCACGAGAGCCGGGAACGCCGACTCGACCTCAAACTCACGGCGATCAGCATCGGACGCTCGCTCATCGATGCGGGCCTGATCGAGGTCAGGGGCGACGAACTCGTGCCCACCGAGGACCTCGGACCCCAATTCGCCCTCAACCAGCCCTTGGCCCCATTCGTGCTCGCGGCCCTCGAGCTGATCAGCGAAGACGACGAGACCTACGCCCTCGACGTGGTCTCCATCGTCGAATCGACCACATCGGTGCCGTTCCAGGTGCTCAAGGGCCAGCTCGATCGGATCAAGTCCGACACCCTCGCGGAGCTCAAGGCCGAAGGCGTCGACTACACCGAACGCATGGCCATCCTCGACGAGATCGAAGGCCCCGCGCCCCTGGCCGAGGTCCTCGAACCGGCCTTCGAGCACTTCGTCGAGACCCATCCGTGGCTGCGCGGCGGCGGCTTCGAACCGAAGTCGATCGTCCGCGACATGCTGGAACAGGCCATGGGCTTCACCCAGTTCGTCGGCTACTACCGCCTCACCCGGGCCGAGGGCAGCCTGCTGCGCTACCTCACCGACGTCTACCGGGCGCTTCTGCACAATGTGCCATTCGATGACCGGACGGAGGAACTCTCGACCATCATCGAATGGCTGGGAGAGACCATCGCCCGCACGGACTCCTCCCTGCTCGACGAATGGCGGACCCTGCAGGGACTCGATCCGACGGAGTTCGCCGACGAGGAGCTGCCCGATCTCGATCGCCGCTTCTCCGAAAACACGAAGGTGTTCACCGCCGAGATCCGCAATGCGCTGTTCCACCGCGTGCTCCTGGCCGAACGCGCCGACTACGCGGAGCTGGGCCGGCTCGACGCCGACTCCGGTTTCGACGCCCGCGCCTGGGAGGACGCGATCGAGGACTTCTACGACGAGTACGGTGACCTGCGAACGGACTCAGAGGCGCGGGGACGGGAATATATCGACATCGAACCCGGTTCCCACACGTGGAACGTCCGGCAGATCCTGGCCGATCCCGAGGACAACCGCGACTGGGCCATCGACGCTGAGGTGGACGTGGACGCCAGCGACGAAGCCGGAGACATCGTGCTGCGCATCGTGTCCGTGGCAGAGATCGGCGTCGGTCGGTGAGCACCGGGTCAAGGAGCTGGGCTCGCACCCGCGAATCCGCAATGTCAGTGCCGAGTAATACAGTGGTCAGGTGATGAAAACCAATAACGGTGAGCAAGTGACAGGCGTCTCCCATCTCGACACCCTGTGGGTCAAGGGTGCCAGGGCGCACAATCTCAAGAACGTCGAGATCGCCCTGCCGCGCGACTCCATGGTCGTGTTCACCGGCCTGTCCGGATCCGGCAAGTCATCCCTGGCCTTCGACACGATCTTCGCCGAGGGGCAGCGGCGCTATGTCGAATCCCTGTCCTCCTATGCCCGCATGTTCCTCGGTCAGGTGGACAAACCCGATGTCGACTTCATCGAAGGGCTGTCTCCGGCGGTGTCGATCGACCAGAAGTCGACGTCGCGCAATCCGCGCTCGACCGTCGGCACGATCACCGAGGTCTACGACTTCCTGCGCCTGCTGTGGGCGCGCATCGGCATCCCCCACTGCCCCGTGTGCGGTAAGGTGATCACGAAGCAGACCCCGCAGCAGATCGTCGACCAGCTGCTCGAGCTCGAAGAGCGCACGAAGTTCCTCGTCCTCGCCCCCGTCGTGCGCTCACGCAAAGGCGAATTCGTCGACCTGTTCACGGATCTGCAGACCAAGGGCTTCTCCCGCGCCATCGTCGACGGCGAGCAGATCAGCCTGACCGAACCGCCCACCCTGGAGAAGCAGTACAAGCACACGATCTCCGTCGTCGTCGACCGGCTCGTGGCGAAGCCGGGCATGCGCCCGCGACTGACCGACTCCGTCGAGACCGCGCTGGGCCTGGCCGAGGGCCGCATCGACATCGACCTCGTCGACGAGGGCAGGACCCGCACCTTCTCCGAGCACATGTCGTGCCCGAACGAGCATCCGCTGACGATCGACGAGATCGAACCGCGCTCGTTCTCCTTCAACTCTCCCTTCGGCGCCTGTCCCACCTGTGACGGCATCGGCACCCGCCTGCAGGTCGACGAGAGCCTCGTCGTGCCCGATGAGGATCTCAGCCTCGGTGCCGGTGCCATCGCCCCCTGGTCGGGCGGCAAACAGGCCTCGAAGTACTTCAACCGTCTGCTCAAGGGGCTCGGGGACGAGCTCGGCTTCGATATGAAGACGCCGTGGAAGAAGCTGCCGAAAGCGGCGAAGACCGCGATCCTGACCGGCAAGGACTACAAGGTCCACGTCAAGTACCGAAACCGCTTCGGACGGGAACGCACCTATTCGACCGGGTTCGAAGGGGTCTACCAGTACATCCAGCGCAAACACGAGGAGACCGAATCGGACTGGTCGCGGGAACGCTATGAGTCCTATATGCGCGAGATCCCCTGCGCCAGCTGCCAAGGCAGCCGTCTCAAACCCGAGATCCTCGCGGTCAGAGTCGGTGGCCGCTCCATCGCCGAGGTGTGTGAACTGGCGCTCGACGAGGCCGCCGAATTCCTCGGCTCGCTCGAACTCAGCGACCGGGACGCCGCCGTGGCCGCCCAGGTGATGAAGGAGATCAATGCCCGGCTCGGGTTCCTCCTCGACGTCGGTCTCGACTACCTCAGCCTCAATCGCGCCGCCGGCACACTCTCCGGCGGTGAGGCCCAGCGCATCCGTCTGGCCACTCAGATCGGCTCGGGACTGGTCGGTGTCCTCTACGTCCTCGACGAGCCCTCGATCGGTCTGCACCAACGCGACAACCGTCGGCTGATCGAAACGCTCAACAAGCTCAAGGACCTCGGCAACACCCTCATCGTGGTCGAGCACGACGAGGACACCATCGAATCCGCCGACTGGATCGTCGACATCGGTCCCGGCGCCGGCGAACACGGGGGAGAGGTCGTCTATGCCGGCCCCGTGTCCGGGCTCAAGGACGCGGCGGGCTCGATCACCGGCGACTACCTGGCCGGTCGCCGTGAGATCCAGATCCCGCCGGCCCGCCGTCCCGTCGACAGGGACCGGATGGTCACCGTCGAGAAGGCGGTGGAGAACAATCTGCGCGATGTCACCGTCTCCGTCCCGCTCGGACTCCTCACCGTCGTCACCGGCGTCTCGGGTTCGGGCAAGTCCACCCTGATCAACGAGATCCTCTACACCCAGATGGCCAATGTCCTCAACGGCGCCTCGCGGGTGCCCGGACGCCACAAACGGGTGACCGGTCTGGAGAACCTCGACAAGGTCGTCCACGTCGACCAGTCGCCGATCGGGCGCACTCCGCGGTCGAACCCTGCCACCTACACGGGAGTCTTCGACCATGTGCGCCGCCTGTTCGCCGAGACCGAGTCGGCGAAGGTCCGCGGCTATCTGCCGGGACGCTTCTCCTTCAACGTCAAGGGCGGACGCTGCGAGAACTGCAGCGGCGACGGCACGATCAAGATCGAGATGAACTTCCTGCCCGATGTCTACGTGCCCTGCGAGGTCTGCCACGGGGCCCGCTACAACCGGGAGACCCTCGAAGTCACGTTCAAGGGCAAGAACATCGCCGAGGTCCTCGATATGCCCATCGAGGAGGCCAGTGACTTCTTCGCCGCGATCCCTGCGATCTCCAGGCACCTGAAGACCCTCGTCGAGGTCGGGCTCGGCTACGTCCGCCTCGGACAGCCGGCCACGACCCTGTCCGGTGGTGAGGCGCAGCGGGTGAAGCTCGCCGCCGAACTGCAGAAGCGCTCCCGAGGACGGACCGTCTACGTGCTCGACGAGCCGACGACGGGTCTGCACTTCGAGGACATCTCGAAGCTGCTGAAGGTCCTCCAGGGGCTCGTCGACAAGGGCAACACGGTCATCGTCATCGAACACAACCTCGATGTCATCGGCAACGCCGACCACATCATCGACCTCGGTCCCGAAGGCGGTCGCGGCGGCGGCCAGGTCGTCGCCCAGGGCACACCCGAGGAGGTCGCCGAGGTGGCCGCATCGCACACCGGTCGATTCCTCAAACCGATGCTCCAATCCTGATCCGAATGCCAGAACCCTCCAGCTACCGTCCGGCCACGGGGTCGATCCCCACCTCGGCCGGGGTCTACAAGTTCCGGGACCCCGACCGGCGGGTGATCTACGTCGGGAAGGCGAAGAACCTCCGCAATCGGCTCAACTCGTACTTCTCGAATCCCGCCCAGCTGCATCCGCGGACCTCGACGATGGTCCATACCGCGAACTCCGTGGAGTGGACCGTCGTCGACACCGAGGTCGAAGCCCTCCAGCTCGAGTGGACGTGGATCAACGAATACAAACCGCGGTTCAACGTCATGTTCCGCGACGACAAGTCCTACCCCTACCTTGCGATCACGATGAACGAGGAGGTTCCGCGGGCCTATATAACCCGCGGGAAGCGTCGCAAGGGCATCAAGTACTTCGGCCCCTTCGCCCAGGTGTGGGCCATCAAGGATACGCTGGACCTGCTGCTCAAGGCCTTCCCGATGCGCACCTGCACCCCCGGCGTCTACCGTCGTGCCGAACGCAGCGGTCGCCCCTGCCTGCTCGGCTACATCGACAAATGCGCGGCTCCCTGCGTCGGTCACATCGGCAAGGAGGAGCACCGGGAACTGGCCCGCAGCATCTCGGACTTCATGTCCGGAAACACCGGCCGATTCATCAGCTACCGGCAGAAGGAGATGGCGGCCGCCGCGGCCGACCTCGACTACGAACGCGCCGCTCGTCTGCGCGACGAGATCACCGCTCTGCAGAAGGTCCTCGACAAATCCGCCGTTGTCCTGTCCGTCAGCGCCGACTGCGACGTCTTCGCCCTCGTGACCGAAGAACTCGAGGCCTCCGTGCAGGTCTTCCACGTCCGGCAGGGACGCATCCGCGGCCAACGCGGATGGATCATCGAACGCTCAGACGATCACACCCCGGCGGAACTGACCACCGACTACCTGCGCCAGGCGTATTCCGGCCTCGACCCCGAAGCGATCCCGAAGGAGATCCTCGTCGACACCCTGCCGGCGGATCTCGACTCCCTGGAGAGCTGGCTGCGACAGCTGCGCGGTTCCCGAGTGACGGTGCGCGTGCCCGAGCGGGGAGAGAAGAAGGCCGTGCTGGAGACCGTGACGAAGAACGCGAAGGAAGCGCTCGTCCAGCACAAGCTCAAACGCTCCTCGGACCTGACCACCCGCAGCCAGGCGCTCAAGGAGATCCAGGAACACCTCGGCCTGCCCGAGGCTCCGCTGCGCATCGAGTGCATCGACATCTCGCACACGCAGGGGTCGAACGTCGTCGCCTCCCTCGTCGTGTTCGAGGACGGGATGGCCAAGAAGCGCGACTACCGGCACTTCGCCATCCACGGGGAAGCCGCCGCCGACGACACGGCCTCGATGTACGACGTCGTCTCCCGCCGGTTCAGCCGCTACCTCGAACAGATGGGTGCCGATGAGCCCGATGAGCGATTCGGCTACCGGCCCAGCCTCCTCGTCGTCGATGGTGCCGGCCCCCAGGTCGCAGCCGCCACGAAGGCACTGACCGACCTCGGCGTCGTCGACGTCTCCGTGGTCGGTTTGGCCAAGCGCCTGGAGGAGATCTGGATGCCCGAGGATCCGTTCCCGGTCATCCTGCCCCGCAACTCAGAGGGACTGTTCCTCATGCAGCGGCTGCGCGATGAGGCCCACCGCTTCGCCATCACCTACCACCGGTCCAAACGGGCGAAGGCGATGACGAGCTCGGTCCTCGATGACATCCCCGGTCTGGGAGAGTCCAAACGCACCGCTCTGCTCCGGCACTTCGGCTCCGTGAAGAAGGTCCGGGCCGCCACGGCCGAGGAGATCTGCGAGGTCAAGGGGATCGGTCCCGCCCTGGCCGCGAAGATCGTTGAGGCGATGGCCGACTGAGAGGTTCGAATCTGGCTTAGAGTAGTGCTGAAAGATGCAGTGCCCGGCACCCGACGGGCACGGACAGAGGAGGACGAGTGACGACACAGGCCCAGCCGGACGGTTCCGACCACCCCATCGAGGTGGTGCTCGTCACCGGCATGTCCGGTGCCGGCCGGACAACCGTGGCCAATGTGCTCGAAGACATGGACTGGTACGTCGTGGACAATCTGCCGCCGCAGATGATGCGACCACTGGTCGAACTCGTCGCCCGGGCCGATGGCGCCCTGCCGAAGATCGCCATCGTCATCGACGCCAAGGGACGCACGAAGTACACGGAGCTGCAGGAGACGATCTCGGACTTCCTCGACCAGGGACTGTCGCTGCGGATCGTCTATCTCGAAGCCTCCGATGAGGTCCTCGTCCGCCGATTCGAATCGACCAGGCGGCCCCACCCGCTGCAGGGAGAGGGCACCCTCCTCGACGGCATCGAAGCCGAACGGGCACAGCTCGAGCCCCTCAAGCATCGGGCCGACATCATCGTCGACACCTCGGATCTCAACGTCCATCAGCTCTCGGCCGAGGTGCGCAAGCGCTTCAGCGATGACGACACCCCGCCGCTGAGGCTGACCGTGATGAGCTTCGGCTTCAAATACGGCCTGCCCAAGGACGCCGACCACATCGCCGATGTCCGCTTCCTGCCCAATCCGTACTGGATCCCGCACCTGCGCGGCCACAATGGACTCGACTCCGATGTCGCGAGCTTCGTGCTCGAGCAGAACGGCGCCGAGGAATTCATCGACCGCTATGCGGCGACCCTGTCCACCGTCGCCGAAGGCTACCTGCACGAAGGACGCGGCTATGCGATGATCGGCATCGGCTGCACCGGCGGCAAGCACCGTTCGGTGGCGATCAGCGAACGCGTGGGCCAGCTGCTCTCCGCACAGACCGGCATCCCCGTGACGGTGCGCCACCGCGATCTGGGACGAGAATGATATGGAGACCGAAGACCTCCCCGTCATCACACCGGGGACACAGAACGAAGGACCGAACATCGTCTCCTTCGGCGGCGGACACGGCCTCTATGCCGCACTGCGCGCCTTCCGCCTGCTGACCGAGGAGCTCACCGCCGTCGTCACCGTCGCCGATGACGGCGGATCGTCGGGCCGACTGCGCGACGAGCTCGGCGGACTTCCGCCCGGTGACCTGCGGATGGCGCTGGCGGCACTGTGCGATGACGGCACCTGGGGACAGACCTGGCGCGATGTCATCCAGCACCGCTTCGAATCCGAGGGCGAACTGTCCGGCCACGCCGTCGGCAATCTGCTCATCGCCGCGCTGTGGCAGATCCACGGCGACCACGTGGCCGGGCTCGACTGGATGGCTCGCCTGCTGCGCGCACACGGACGCGTGCTGCCGATGTCGTCGGTGCCGCTGACGATCGAAGCCGATGTGAAGTTCCCCGGCTCCTTCCAGGTCGTTCGCGGGCAGTCCGTGCTCGCCTCCACCCTGGGACATGTGGAGACCGTGCGCCTCGACCCGGCCGCCCCGCCGGCCCGGTACGAGACCGTCGAAGCGGTCCAGGAGGCCGAGGTGCTCAACCTCGGGCCCGGATCCTGGTACACCTCGGTCATGCCCCACCTGCTCGTGCCCTCACTGGCCGAGGCCATCGTCGACTCGGGCGCGGTGAAATCCCTCACCCTCAACCTCAGTTCCAGCGACGGCGAGACCCGGGACCTCAGCCTCGGCGAGCATCTCGTGTCCCTGCACCGCCACGCTCCGTCCCTGAGGCTCGACTACGTCCTCGTCGACGAGGCGGCCACCGCACTCGAACCGGATCTGGCTCAGCGGGCAGTGGACATGTTCAATGCCAAACTCTGGCAACGTCCCTTGCGCTCTCGGAGGCAGGGACAGCATGACAGCCTCAAACTCGCGGCATGCTACCGTGACATGTTGTTGGACGCCGGGATCGGCGTCGCCGAGCAGTGGTAGGAATTCAGGTGCAGGAGGACGAGCTATGGCACTGACCGCTCAGGTCAAGGACGAATTGGCGCGCGTGAAGATCACCCGCACCTCCGCGCGCAAGGCCGAGGTGTCCTCGATCTTCCGGTTCTCCTCCGCGCTGCACCTGGTCAACGGCTCGATCGTGCTCGAAGCCGAACTCGACACCGCTCAGGCAGCGAAGCGGCTGCGGTCCGAGATCAAGGAACTCTACGGCCAGCATGCCGATATCGTCGTCATCAATGCCGCCGGCATCCGCCGCTCGAACCGCTACCTGCTGCGCGTGACCCGCGACGGCGGGGCCCTGGCCCGCCAGACCGGGCTCGTCGACAACCGGGGCAGACCCGTGCGCGGTCTGCCCTCGGCCATCGTCAACGGATCCGTCGCCGACGCCGAGGCCGCCTGGCGGGGAGCCTTCCTCGCCCACGGTTCGCTGACCGAGCCCGGCCGCTCCTCGGCCCTCGAAGTCACCTGTCCCGGCCCCGAGGCGGGCCTGGCGCTCGTCGGTGCCGCCCGCCGACTCGGACTGAGCGCGAAGGCCCGCGAGGTCCGCGGCGTCGATCGCGTGGTCATCCGCGACGGCGACGACATCTCCGCCCTGCTCACCCGCATGGGGTCCCACAGCGCAGTGCTGGTCTGGGAGGAGCGCCGCATGCGCCGTGAGGTCCGGGCCACGGCCAACCGACTGGCGAACTTCGACGATGCGAACCTGCGACGCTCGGCACGCGCGGCCGTGGCCGCCGGCGCCCGCGTCGAACGGGCCCTGGAGATCCTCGGCGACGACGTTCCCGAACACCTCCGCTACGCCGGGCAGCTGCGCGTGACGCACAAGCAGGCCTCGTTGGAGGAGCTCGGGCAGCTGGCCGATCCGCCGATGACGAAGGACGCGGTGGCCGGGCGGATCCGACGCCTGCTGTCGACGGCGGACAAGCATGCGGAAGAACTGGGAATTCCCGGCACGGAAGCCAGTCTGACCCCGGAAATGCTCGAAGATCGCTAGGATCGAGGCATGAGACGAATCGCCATCAACGGCTTCGGCCGCATCGGCCGAGCCCTGTTCCGCCTGTCCCTCGAACCCGGAAGCGACTTCGAAGTCGTCGCCATCAACGATCTCACCGACACCGCGACTCTGGCCCACCTGCTCACCCATGACTCCGTGTGGCCGCGCTTCGACCACACGGTCGAGACCGCCGAGGACTGGCTGTCCGTCGACGGTCGGACGGTGACGGTGTTCAGCCAGGCCGATCCCGGCAGCATCGACTGGTCGGCCCACGAGGTCGAACTCGTCGTCGAGTCCACCGGCCGGTTCACACGGCGGGACCAGGCCGAGGCTCACCTCGGCGGGTCCGTGGGCACGGTCGTGCTCTCGGCACCGGGCAAGGACGTCGATGCGACCTTCGTCATGGGCGTCAACGAAACCGACTTCGACCCCGACCAGCACACCGTGGTCTCGAACGCCTCGTGCACGACGAACTGCATGGCCACCGTCGTCAAGGCCGTCGATGACTCCATCGGCGTCGAGGCCGGACTGCTCAACACCGTCCACGCCTATACCGGCGACCAGATGCTCGTCGACGGTCCCCACCGGGACGTGCGTCGGGCCCGCGCCGCCGCCGTCAACATCGTGCCCACCACAACGGGAGCCGCGCGCACCGTCGGCAGGGTGATGCCGCACTTGGCCGGCAAGCTCGACGGACTGGCCGTGCGCGTGCCCGTGCCCGCCGGATCGATCATCGACTTCACCTTCACCCCCAGCCGCGAGACCACCGTCGAAGAGGTCAACGAGGTGCTCGCACGAGCCGCGGCCAGTTCGCCTTACCTCGAATACTCCACCGACGAACTCGTCTCCACCGATATCGTCGGCACCACCGCCTCGGCGATCGTCGACTCCCAGCTGACCATGGCTGTGGGCCAGCAGATCAAGGTCGTGGCCTGGTACGACAACGAGTGGGGCTATACGAACCGGCTCAAGGACATGGTCAGCTTCATTCTCAGCGAAAGGGACTCATGAGGACATACGACGACCCAGGGATCTTCGCCGGCCGCACGGTGCTGGTCCGCAGCGATCTCAACGTGCCGATGGACGACGGCGTGATCACCGACCGGGGCCGGGTGCTGGCCTCGGCCGGGACGATCCGCGAACTCGCCGAGGCCGGCGCCAGGGTCATCGTCATGTCCCACCTCGGGCGTCCGAAGGGACAGCCGGATCCGCAGTTCTCCCTGCTGCCGATCGTCCCCGAGCTCGCCGCGGCCATCGACCGGGAGGTCGCCTTCGCCGCCGACACCGTCGGAGACGAGGCACGGGCGAAGGCCGCTGAGCTCGAGGCCGGTGAGGTGCTGCTGCTCGAGAACCTGCGATTCAACCCGGGGGAGACGTCGAAGGACGAAGCCGAACGCCGGGACTTCGCCGGTCAGCTGGCCGAGCTGGCCGATGACTTCGTCTCCGACGGATTCGGCGTCGTCCACCGCAAGCAGGCCTCGGTGTTCGACATCGCCGCCCTCCTGCCGCACTACGCGGGCTCGCTCGTCCGGGCCGAGGTCGAGGTCAGCGATCGGCTGCTCAACGATCCCGCCCCGCCGTTCACCGTCGTCCTCGGCGGTTCCAAGGTCTCGGACAAGCTCGGGGTGATCGACAATCTCATCGATCGCGCCGACAACCTCCTCATCGGCGGGGGAATGGTCTTCACCTTCCTCGCCGCGCTCGGCCACAACATCGGATCCAGCCTGGTCGAGACCGACCGCATCGACGACGTCAAAGGCTATCTCGAACGCTCGCAGGCGGGTGGGGCCCGCATCGTGCTGCCCACCGACATCACCATGGCCGCGTCCTTCTCAGCCGATGCCGAGCATTGGGTGCGGCCGGTGTCGGAACTCGAATCCACCCCCGCCGGGACCGACGGGCTCGGTCTCGACATCGGCCCCGAATCCGCCCAGGCCTACGCGAAGATCATCGCGGATTCGACGACCGTGTTCTGGAACGGTCCGATGGGCGTGTTCGAATTCCCGGCCTTCGCCGCCGGCACGAAGGCCGTTGCCACGGCCCTGACCGGGGCAACGGGCACCGCCGAGCAGGAGCGCCTGACCGTCGTCGGCGGCGGTGACTCGGCGGCGGCTGTGCGCAGCCTCGGATTCGCCGATGACGATTTCGGCCACATCTCCACGGGCGGAGGCGCCAGCCTCGAATATCTCGAAGGCAAGACCCTGCCCGGACTCGAAGCACTCGCGTGAGGAAGAGGACAACTATGAGCGACCGCACCCTGCTGCTGGCAGGCAACTGGAAGATGAACCACGACCACCTCGAAGCGATCTCCAGCGTCCAGAAGCTCGCCTGGGCCCTGGAGGACGCGAAACTCGACGACAGCGCGTGCGAAGTCGTCGTGATCCCGCCGTTCACCGATATCCGTTCCGTGCAGACCCTCGTCCAAGGCGACAAGCTGTGGCTGAAATACGGCGCGCAGGATGTCTCGCAGCACGCGCCCGGCGCACATACGGGGGAGATCGCAGCCAGCTTCCTGTCGCGACTGGGCTGCAGCTATGTCGTCATCGGACACAGCGAGCGGCGAGCGGACAACCATGAGACGAACGAGACCGTGGCCGCGAAGCTGCGGGCCGCCGTCGAGACAGAGCTGACCCCGATCGTCTGCGTGGGGGAGTCCCTGCAGCAGCGCCAGGACAGGACGCACATCGACTTCACACTCGGTCAGCTCGACGAGTCGCTGGCCGGATTCACCGCCGATGAACTCGACGGCCTCGTCATCGCCTATGAACCGGTCTGGGCCATCGGCACCGGTGAAACCGCCACCGCCGCGGACGCCGCCGAGATGGCCACGGCGATCCGGGCACGGATCGGTGAGAAGTTCGGCACCGGTCTGGCCGAATCCACACGGATCCTCTACGGCGGATCCGTCAAGACCGCCAATGTGGCCGAGATCGTGGCTTCAGCGGATGTCGACGGCGCGCTCGTCGGCGGCGCGAGCCTCAGCGGCCCCGACTTCGCCGCTTTGTGCAAGGCCGCGGTCGCGAAGTAGACTGACAGACGAATCACTCGACGAAACATAGGTTGAATCCGACGTGGAAATCCTCAACATCATCCTCATCGCCCTGCTCGTGCTCACGAGCATCTTCCTCACCCTGCTGATCCTCATGCACAAGGGCAAGGGCGGTGGCATGTCCGACATGTTCGGCGGTGGAATGTCCTCCTCGCTCGGGTCGTCGGGAGTGGCCGAACGCAACCTCAACCGGTTCACCACGCTCATGGCGATCGTGTGGGCCGCCTGCATCATCCTGCTCGGCATCCTCACCCGCTTCAACGGCTGAGACTGAGGCGGCACCGCTTCGAACATGTGAAGGACCCCGACCGATTCGGTCGGGGTCGTTTACGTGTGTGCGGCGCAGATACGTGTGTGCGGCGCAGGTTCAGCCCACGTCGATGTCAGTCCACGCCGAAGTGGTGGAGGGGACTGACCTCGGTGATCGCCGCGGCCAGCTGCTCGAGTCCGCGCGAGCGGTCGAGCAGATGAACACGCAGCACCGGCCGGCCCCGGTTGCGCAGGGCGGCGGCATCGCCGGCGGCTTGGGCCCGCTGCAGCTGAGCGAAGCCGTACCCGAGCCCGGGCACCAGGATGTCCGTGCGCGCTTCGGCGGTGATCTGGAGGAACACGCCGTTGGGGCGACCGCCCTTGTGGTACTGGCCGGTCGAGTGCAGGTAACGGGGTCCGAAACCGAACGTCGACTGGACGCCGGCATGGGCCGAGACGAGGGGCCGCAGCTCGGCCGCCTCGGCATCGGCAAGCCGATCGAGGTAGGCCTGGACTGCGACATAGCCGTACTCATCGACCTGTTCGAACAGCTCCCGCAGCGCCGAGACGAGATCCGTGGCCTCGCCGACGGTCTCGATGACATCGACCTCGCCCTCCCGGAACACGGCTTCTGCCGACTGGCCGGTGGCGGGCTGATCGAGCAGCTGCCTCGCCTGGGCCTTGGCCTCTTCGACATCGGGCTGGTCGAAGGGATTGACGCCGATGCTGTAGCCGGCGATGGCGGTGGCATACTCCCAGAACAGGAACAGCTCGCCCAGACCGCCCGATACGGTGGCCTCGAAGCCCGAGGGGGCGCCGAGACCCGAGTCGTCGGGGGCGGGCCCGAGCACGCACAGCAGGGCGTCGGCCCGGGCGTCGGAGAAGCCGATGTCAGCCGGCGAGTCGACGACGACGGGCAGGATCCCCTGTCCGTCCTTGCCCAGCGATTCGGCGATGAGCTGTTCGATCCAGGCCGCGATGCCTCGCAGTCCGGCGTCGGTTTCGGTCAGCACGAGCTTGTCCGTCGTCCGCGCATGACCGATGCTCAACCAGGTGCCGAAGCGCAGCGCCGGATTGTCGAGGCCATCGGCTGCGAAGTCGGCGGCGGCCGCGGCCGCCTCGGCGACGATTCCGCGCACATCGGCTCCGGCCAGACCCGCTGGGACGAGGCCGAACGCGGACAGGGCGCTGAACCGGCCGCCGACGGTCTCATCGGCGTGGAAGGTCGCGAGGAAGCCCTCCTCGTCGGCCAGTCGGTCGAGTTCGGTGCCGGGGTCGGTGATGGCGATCATCCGGGAAGCCGGATCGATGCCCACCGATTCGAACGCGGCGGCGAAGCTGCGACGGATCGCATCGGTCTCCACAGTCGTCCCGGACTTCGACGCGACGACGAGGACCGTGTTCGACAGATCGGTGCCGATCGCCTCGACGATCTGGTCCGGGTCAGTCGAATCGACGACCTCGAGCGGGACGCCCGCGGTCGCGGCCATGACCTCGGGAGCCAGCGAGGAACCGCCCATGCCGGCCAGGCTGATCGTCCGCAGACCGCGCTGGGTCAGATCGGCCCGCAGAGCCTCGATCCTGGTGAGAAGATCCTCTGCCTGGTGCGGCAGATCCACCCAGCCCATGCGCTCGGCCGCATCCTCGGCGCCGTCGAAGAGCTCGGCGTCCTGCTGCTGCAGCCGCGAGGGCAGACGGGCATCGATGAGCCGTGCCGCCTCGGCTTCGAATTCGTCGCTGACCGGGACATCGAGTGCGAGTCTCATGACCGGTCCAGTGCCGTTCGGATGGTTTCCTGCAGTTCGGTCCAGCTGACGTCGAACTTCTTCAGTCCCTGCTCTTCGAGCACGGTCATCACCTCCGCATAGTCGATGCCGAGCCGGGCCAGGGCGTCGAAGACCTCATCGGCGGCCCGGTAGTCTTCGGCAGTGATCTCCTGCGTGACCTCACCGTGGTCGGCGAAGGCCTGCAGGGTCGGTTCGGGCATGGTGTTCACGGTGTTCGGGGCCACGAGCCCGGAGACGTACATCGTGTCCGCGTAGTCGGGGTTCTTCACCCCGGTCGAGGCCCACAGCAGCCTCTGGGGGCGTGCTCCGGCGAGTTCGAGGACCTTGAACCTCTCGGAGGTGAACAGCTGGGAGTGGATCTCGTGGGCGAGCACGCAGTTCGCGATCCCGGCGCGGCCCTTGAACTCGGCCGCGGCCGGGTCGTCGAGGGCATCGAGGCGCGCATCGATCTCGGTATCGACTCGGGAGACGAAGATCGAGGCCACCGACCGGATCGTGGACAGGTCGTGTCCGGCCGCGCGCGCCTTCTCCAGGCCCTGGAGGAAGGCTTCGACGACGTGCCGGTACCGGGTCAGGGAGAACACGAGGGTGACGTTGACGCTGATGCCGGCGGCGATGGTGTCGGCGATCGCGCGCAGTCCCGCCTCGGTGGCGGGGATCTTGATCATCGCGTTCGGTTCATCGACGCGCTCCCACAGCGCCTTCGCCGATTCCACGGTGCCCGCGGCATCGTGGGCCAGCGGGGGAGCGACTTCGATCGACACGCGGCCGTCGTCGCCGTCGGTGGCGTCGTAGACGGGACGGAACAGGCGTGCGGCCTCGGCCACATCGGTGGTGGTCAGGGCCTCGATGGCCGAGTCGACGTCCGAGCCCTGACGGCCGAGTTCGGCGACCGCGGAATCGTAGTCCGATCCCGCGGAGATCGCATTCGCGAAGATCGTCGGATTCGTCGTCACGCCGGTGACCGATGATTCATCGATGAGCCGGGCGAGGTCACCGGATTCGAGCCGGGTCCGGGAGAGGTCGTCGAGCCAGATGGAGACCCCGTGTCGGCTCAGCTGCTTGAGAGATTCGCTCATGCTTCCGCCTTCGCTGCTGTGATGGATTCTTCGGCGGCGTCGACGACGGCCGCCGGGGTGATGCCGAACTTCTCGTAGAGCGTGGCGTAGTCCGCCGATGCTCCGTAGTGTTCGATGGACACGGCGCGTCCGGCATCGCCGAGGTACTTGTGCCAGCTCATCGCCGAGGCGGCCTCGATGCTCACACGGGCCCGGAGCGAGCGCGGCAGCACCGTGTTCCGGTATTCCTCCGGCTGGGCTTCGAACCATTCCTGGCAGGGCATGGAGATCACGCGCGCCGCGGTGCCCGATTCCTGCAGGGTCTGTGCCGCCTCGAGGGCGATGGCGACCTCGGAGCCGCTGGCGATGATCGCGACCTCGGGCTGGTCACCGGTGTCGGTGAGCACATAGCCGCCGCGTGCCGCCTGAGCGGCGGGGGCGTACTTGTCCCGGTCGAGGGTCGGAACGGCCTGACGGGTGAGGACGAGGCCGCTGGGCCCGTCGGTGCGGTCGAGGATCTTGCGCCACACGACCGCGGTCTCGTTCGCATCGGCCGGGCGGACGACGTCGAGGCCGGGGATCGCGCGCAGCGCGGAGAGGTGTTCGATCGGTTGGTGCGTGGGACCGTCCTCGCCGAGGCCGATCGAGTCATGCGTCCAGATGAACAGGGTCGGCACCTGCTGCAGGGCGGCCAGGCGGACCGCCGGTCGCTGGTAGTCGCTGAAGACGAGGAACGTGCCGCAGTAGGGGCGGGTGCCGCCGTGGAGGGCGATGCCGTTGCCGATGAGACCGGCGGAGAACTCGCGGACGCCGAAGTGGATGTTCCGCCCGTACTCGTGGCCGGAGAAGGCCTCGGTCGACCGGTGCGCGGGCAGGAAGCTCGGCTCGCCCTTGATCAGGGTGTTGTTCGAACCGGCCAGATCGGCCGACCCGCCCCAGAGCTCGGGCATGGTCTCGGCGATGGCGTTGAGCACCTGTCCGGAGGCCGCGCGCGTGGCGATGCCCTTCTCGCTGGCCTCGAAGACCGGGAAGGCCGCATCGAGACCGGCCGGCAGCTCGCGCTTGGCCAGACGATCGAACAGGGCCGCGGCCTCGGGGTTCGCGCTGCGCCAGGCGGAGAAAGACTTGTCCCATTCCAGATGGGCTGCGCGGCCGCGGTCGCGGACCTTGCGGGCATGGGCGAGGACCTCATCGTCGACGGCGAAGGAAGCGTCGGGGTCGAAGCCGAGGATCTCCTTCGTCGCCCGGACCTCGTCCTCACCGAGTGCGGCGCCGTGGGCGCCGCCGGTGTTCTGGGCGTTCGGTGCCGGCCAGGCGATGACGGTGGACAGGCGGATGAATGAGGGACGAGAATCGGCGCGGGCCGCCTCGACGGCGGCGTGGAAGGCCTCGATGTCTTCCTTGTACTCGCCGCCGGCGGTGAAGTCCACGTGCTGAACGTGCCAGCCGTAGGCGGCGTAGCGGGCGGCCGTGTCCTCACCGAAGGCGATGGCGGTGTCGTCCTCGATGGAGATCCTGTTGTCGTCCCAGATCACCAGCAGGTTCGACAGTTCCTGGGTCCCCGCCAGCGACGAGGCCTCACCGGACACGCCTTCCTCGAGGTCGCCGTCGGAGGCGAGCACGATGACCGAGTGGTCGAACGGCGAGGTGCCGGCAGGGGCGTCGGGATCGAACAGTCCGCGTTCCCGGCGGGCCGCCATGGCCATGCCCACCGCCGAGGCGAGTCCCGAGCCCAAGGGTCCCGTGGTGATCTCGACACCGGAGGTGTGTCCGACTTCCGGGTGGCCGGGCGTCAGGGAACCCCAGGTGCGCAGCGCCTTGAGGTCATCGAGCTCGAGTCCGAACCCGGACAGATAGAGCTGAACGTACTGGGTGAGCGAACTGTGGCCGCAGGAGAGAACGAAACGATCTCGGCCGACCCAAGTCGGGTCGGCCGGGTCGTGGGTGAGTCCGTGCTGGTAGAGGTAGTAGGCGATGGGCGCCAGGCTCATCGCGGTTCCCGGGTGTCCGTTCCCCTTCCTCTGGACCGCATCGGCGGCGAGAAGGCGGGCGGTGTCGACTGCGCGGTTGTCGAGTTCAGTCCAGGACAGGGAGTTCATGTCTTCGAGCGATCCTTCGTTCGTCTGAGAGCGTGCACTCAAACTCTACCGCGACGGATGCCTGATGTGGGCAGTGCTGTCACAAGGTGGGAGAACGAGCGCGGGACTTTCCGGCTACCGGCGGGTAGAGTGTGGTCTGGCATACAGTTCACAGGCCGTGGGAAGGCCCGTGCTGTGAGCTCGCGAGGGCCCCGAACGTCAACCGCGTGAGGCCCCGAACGTCGACCGAGGATTGTGAGAGGAACACGGTGAGCGAGGGAGCGAATCCGGTGACGAACACCGCTGCCGTCCGCGGAGCCGATGAGCACCCGCAGTCGGGAGCGGCCAGGCGACCGGTCCTCGCCGAGGTGGCCGCCGCGACCCGCGGCCCCCGTCGATTCGTCTCCCGCATCGGTGCGATCGTGCCTGCCTCGTTCATCCTGATCACGATCGCGGTGTCATCGTCGTTGGGCCAGCCCCTTCGCGGCGGCGTCGACGTCGGTGAGCTGCTTCTGTGGGCGGCATTCACCCTGATGCTGCTGACTCCCTTCATCGCCGCGGTCCTCGTCATGCTCACCGCCCGACACGGCGGATTGGTCTGGACCACGACCCTGGTCTACACGGTCGTGACGGGTCTGCTGGGAGTCGGAGTCGACGTCACGGTGCTCGGCACCGACTTCTCGAGTGCCTCGCTCAGCCTCGTCTCCGCCCTCATCGTGCAGGTGGTGCTGCTGGCCCCGGTCTGTGCCGCAGTGGCCTTCCTCGTCCACATCGTTTCCGAATCGGCTCGCCGGTGAACGCTGAAGAGGGTCCTGCCCCGGATGGGCCGGGTCCGTCGCAACACGGTCGCCCGCGACTGGCAAAAAATTCGACAGAGGGTAGAATCGACGGCGTGAGGGAACTTCGTCAGAACCGGGAAGAGCAGAGTGAACGACCTCTGCAGAGGGCCATCGACGAGCAGGGTCTCGGCGCCCGACCGCGATCGATCATCAGCGCCTATATTGCCCTGACGAAACCGCGCGTCATCGAGCTGCTCCTGGTCACGACCGCCCCCGTGATGTTCCTGGCGGCTCACGGTCTGCCGAACATCTGGCTGGTGATCAACACGCTCATCGGCGGTGCCGCCGCTGCGGCTTCGGCCTCGGTCTTCAACTGCTACGTCGATCGCGATATCGACGCGAAGATGGAGCGGACGAAGGATCGTCCGCTGGTCACCGGTGAGATCAGCCCGCGTGCCGCACTGATCTTCGCATCCGCGCTCGGGCTCGGTTCGATCTTCTGGCTCGGCGGATTCACGAACTGGGTCACCGCCGGCCTCACCGCGACCGCGATCCTGCTCTACGCCGTCTTCTACACTCTCATCCTCAAGCGCCGCACCTCGCAGAACATCGTGTGGGGTGGAGCCGCCGGCTGTATGCCGGTGCTCATCGGCTGGTCGGCCGTGACCGGGGGAGTGGCCTGGGAACCGGTGCTGCTGTTCCTCGTCGTGTTCTTCTGGACGCCGCCCCACTACTGGCCGCTGGCCATCAAGTACAAGGCCGACTACGACGCCGCCGAAGTCCCGATGCTGCCCTCGAAGCTGCCGCCCACGTCGGTCGGCCGCCAGATGATCCTCTACACCTGGGCGATGATCGCCTGCTCTCTGGCTCTCATCCCGGTCGCCCCCATGGGACCCGTCTACACCATCGTCGCAGTCGCTGCCGGAGCGTGGTTCCTGTACTCCTGCTACTCGCTGGTCTCGCGCGCCAAGAAGGGCAAGGAAGGCACCTCCCTGCGGGCCATGAAGGTCTTCCACGGGTCGATCACCTATTTGTCGCTGCTGTTCCTGGCCGTGGCCATCGACCCCTTCGTCGAAACGCTGATCCCCGGCATCTGGTGACAGCTCGGGGGCGGAAGCTCCCGGATGGGCGGTGCCCGGTCCTGATCGACCGGTCGATGCCGATCATCGAGTCCCTGCCTCGACCCCGGGTCCATGCCCTCGGCTGGACCCGGGGTCGAGCGTTTCCCATGCTCAAGACGATCCAGGCGGGCACGCCGCCGGCACGCGCCTGAGACGGCCGGACCACCCCGGTGGGAGTGCGCCCGAGACAAGGGACGGACCAGCAGGGGACGGACAGTTCTGCTGGACACCGCGCGGGCAACTGAAGCATTCCGGGCACCGAGGTTCGCCGCGGCGGAGGGCGCCGAAGCCGCAGGAAGGCACCGAAGCAGCAGCGGGCGAGGGCGCCGAATACACCGAGGCCCCCGGAGACGCGGTCCCCGGGGGCCTCGGTGGCAGCAGCGGGTCAGGCCATCACGGTCAGGGAGCGTTCGGTCCCGGCCTGCGTGCTTCGCGGGTAGGCGCTGTCCAGCACGGCGACGCTGGCGGCGATCGTGGCCGCGAGTCCGACCATATGGAGGGCGACGAGTTCCTCGGGCACACCGAGGAAGTACTGCACATAGCCGATCAGGCCCTGGGCGATCTCGACGATCAGCAGAACGGTCAGCGGGGCGACCATCGCCGTCTGGGCCTTCCGCTTCGCCAGCACCAGCGAGATGACCGTGGTGATGACGAGCAGCCAGACCGGGAAGGCATGGGCGCGCGTGATCCAGATGTTGTCGAGACCGTTGCGCGTCGACATGGTCGACCCCGAATGCGGTCCGGCGCCGGTGGTGAGCACACCGAAGACGACGATGACGGCCGTCAGAGCGAGCATGATCCAGGCCAGCGTCGGCAGCGGAGACGAGGCCCTGGTCGTGAGTCTGACGCCGGTGTCATAGGTGCGGCGGACGAAATAGGTCGCGACGCCGACGGCGATCGCCGAAGGGATGAAGTGCCCGGCCACGACCCACGGATTGAGCTTCGTCCACACGGTGATGCCGCCGACCACGGCCTGGACCGGAACGATGGCGAGCAGACCGATGTTGAGCCAGAACAGGTCGGGGCGCTTCTTGCGGTGGTTCCACAGCATGAGGGCGATGCAGACACCGAGGATGGCCAGGACCACGGCGATGAGCCTGTTGCCGAACTCGATGTAGCTGTGGATGCCCATCGCCGGGGTGGCCACGAGCGAATCCGGGGTGCACTTGGGCCAATCCGAGCAGCCGAGCCCGGAGCCGGTGAGCCGGACGATGCCGCCGCTCAGGATGATTCCCGCCTGCGCGATGAGCATGGCCCAGGCGGCGACGCGGATCTTCTTCGTGACCACTTCACTCCTCATTCGAAACGGAACCACCTGCGTGCTGCAAGCGTCCCCACCAGCCCCCAGATCAGGAGCACGATGATTGCCTTGATGTCGATGCCGCCGACTCCGATGGCCGAGCGCATCACGTCGCCGAGCGCACCGGAGGGCAGATAGCTCACGACCGTTCCCCATTCTCCCGGATGCGCGACGACGAGACCACCGACGCCGGCCATGAGCACCCAGATGAGATTCGTTGCCGCCAGGGTCGCCTCGGCGCGCAGCGTCCCGGCCATGAGCAGCCCGAGCGAGAGCAGGCACGCGGTGCCGAACACGGTGGCCAGGACGAGGCCGAGCACATCGACGGGACCGCGGAAGCCGAGGCAGACCGCCACGGCGAAGACGAGCGCGAATTGGATGACCACGACCGCGATGACGGCGCCGAGCTTGCCGAGGATGAGCCCGTTCGTGCCCAGCGGAGTCGTGGCCAGCTGCCTGAGCACCCCGTAGCGACGGTCGAAGGCGGTGGCGATGGCCTGGCCGGTGAAGGCGCTCGAGGCCAGGCTCAGGCTCAGCGCACCGGCAACGGCGATGTTCAGCGGGTCCGCCGTGGAGTCGATGATGTCGAGACCGGCGAGCAGGGGAGTCTCGGCCAGGAAGATGAGCAGACCGAGAGGGAAGATGATCGACAGCAGCAGCTGTTCGCCGTTGCGGAGGACGGAGACGGTCTCGAACTTCGTCTGTGAGACGATGCGTCGCAATCTCATCGCAGGGGCCTCCCGGTGAGGTCGAAGAAGACTTCGGCCAGGGACTGGGCGTGCATGTCCATCTCCGTGATCTCCAGGCCCGCCTCGGAGACCGCTGAGCACGCGGCCGCGATCTGGGCCGAACTCGGTGCGCTCTCGATGACGATGTGAGTGCCCTGCACCGAGGTGGGGGCGATGTCATTCATCCGCGAGAGCAGCTGCGCCGAGGCGGGCCGATCGAGCCTGATCGACAGCGAGCGGGAATCGGCAGAGGCGTTGCGCAGCTCCTCCGGCGCCCCCTGGGCGATGATCCGGCCCCGATCGATGACGACGACCTCATCGGAGAGGTCCTCGGCCTCGGCGAGATCGTGAGTGGTCAGGACCACGGCGACCCCACGGTCGGCGAGTCGGCGGATGAACGTGTGGACGACCTCTCTGGCCTGCGGGTCGAGTCCGGCGCAGGGCTCGTCGAGGAAGACCAGGCGCGGACGACCGATGAGGGCGGCGGCGAGTGCGACCCGCTGCTTCTGCCCGCCGGAGAGTCGGCGCATGGTGCGGCCGGCGAAGTCGTGCAGACCCAGCGGTCCGGCCAGTTCGTCGACGGGCAGCGGATCGCGGTAGAGGGAGGCGAGGTGCCGCAGCACCTGCAGCGGTTTCGAACTCATCGGCAGGCCGCCGTCCTGGAGCATCACCCCGGCCAGCTGCGAGGTCGTGACATGCTCGCGGACAGGGTCGTGTCCGAAGATCTCGACCGTGCCGGCGTCGGGCCGGCGCGTGCCCACGGCCAGCGAGATCGTCGTGGACTTGCCGGCGCCGTTGGGCCCGAGGACTCCGAGGACGGCGCCGGAGTTCGCGGTCAGGTCGATTCCGTCGACGACGCGGTGCGCGCCGTAGGAGTACTGGAGACCGCGAATGGTCAGGGCCGAAGATGACACCCCACCATTCTACGACCCGTCGAATGCGTACATGGTTAGGCTCACCTAGTTTTACGAAACAAATTACGCAACAATAGTGTTGTGTTAGTCAAGGAGGTGGATTATGGCTGCGAACGACACGGAGGACCGCCGAACCCGGCAGAAGGTCTTCCGGTCGGTGCTCGACGACGGCCCGATCACAGCTTCGTCACTGGCCAAAGCCCTCGACCTGACCCCGGCGGCGATCCGTCGTCATCTGGATGCGCTGGAGAGCGAGGGCCTCATCGAGGTCCGCGAACTCGCCGGCAAGCAGGCGGGCAGAGGACGTCCGGCCAGGCATTATGTGGTCACGACGGCCGGGCATGACTCGGTCAGCCATTCCTATGATGAACTGGCCGTCAACATCCTCCGCTTCATGGAGGATCGACACGGGAAGTCGGCCGTCGAGGATTTCACCGAGGACCTCGTGGCCCGTCTGCGGGATCGGCTCGGACCCGAACTCGACAAGCGCGGTGGGACCACCGTGGCCTCGCGTTCCCGAGCGCTGGCGACTGCACTGACACGGGAGGGGTACGCCGCCTCGGCGACACCGGTTGCGGCCGGAACCCCTCTCGAGGCGATGCAGCTGTGTCAGGGGCACTGCCCGATCCAGGCCGTGGCCGCAGAGTTCCCGGAGATCTGCGAGGCCGAGCTCGCGATGTTCTCCGACTACCTCGGCGTGGACGTCAGACGGCTGTCCTCGCTGGCTCAGGGAGACCACGTGTGCACCACCCACATCCCGACCTCGGAACTGACCAGACCACTCATCCACAGCAATGATCGACCTCAAGGAGGTTCACGATGACTGACACAGGCAATCGGATCATCGACGCGAATCCCGAGCTCAAGGACCTCGGGCACTACGCATACGGTTGGCGTGACGAAGACGACAAGGGACTGACCGCCGAGCGCGGTCTGAACGAGGACGTCGTCCGCAACATCTCGAGGCTCAAGGAAGAACCGGAGTGGATGCTCAAGCGTCGACTCAAGGCCCTCCGACTCTACGACAAGAAGCCGCTGCCCAGCTGGGGCGCGGATCTGTCGACCCTGCCCTTCGACGACATCAAGTACTTCGTGCGCTCGACCGAGGGCCAGGCCCAGACCTGGGAGGACCTGCCCGAGGACATCCGCAACACCTATGACCGCCTGGGCATCCCCGAGGCGGAGAAGCAGCGTCTGGTCGCCGGCGTCGCCGCGCAGTACGAATCCGAGGTCGTCTACCACAAGATCAACGAGGAGCTCGAGTCCCAGGGCGTCATCTTCCTCGACACCGACACCGGTCTGCGTGAGCATCCCGAGCTGTTCGAAGAGTACTTCGGTTCGGTCATCCCGGCCGGAGACAACAAGTTCGCCGCGCTGAATACCGCCGTGTGGTCGGGCGGATCCTTCATCTACGTGCCCAAAGGCGTCCATGTCGAGATCCCGCTGCAGGCCTACTTCCGCATCAACACGGAGAACATGGGTCAGTTCGAGCGCACGCTGATCATCGCCGACGAGGGCTCCCACGTCCACTACGTCGAGGGCTGCACCGCTCCGATCTACAACACCGACTCCCTGCACTCGGCCGTCGTCGAGATCATCGTGAAGAAGGACGCCCACGTGCGCTACACGACGATCCAGAACTGGTCGAACAACGTCTACAACCTCGTCACCCAGCGGGCGATCGCCGAGGAGGGCGCGCAGATGGAATGGGTCGATGGCAACATCGGCTCGAAGGTGACCATGAAGTACCCGGGCGTGTGGATGACCGGCGAGCACGCTCGCGGCGAGACCCTGGCCGTGGCGTTCGCCGGCGAGGGACAGCACCAGGACACCGGTGCCAAGATGGTCCACGCCGCACCGAACACGCACTCGTCGATCGTGTCGAAGTCCGTCGCCCGCAGCGGCGGTCGCGCCGGCTACCGCGGTCTCGTGCACGTGCACCCGGGCGCGGAAGGCTCGTCGAACAATGTCCTGTGCGACGCCCTGCTCGTCGACAACGTCTCCCGCTCGGACACATACCCCTACATCGACATTCGTGAAGACGATGTCACTCTCGGTCACGAGGCGACCGTGTCGAAGGTCAGTGAGGATCAGCTGTTCTACCTCATGTCCCGCGGCATGGAGGAGACCGAGGCGATGGCGATGATCGTGCGCGGCTTCGTCGAGCCGATCGCGCGTGAGCTGCCGATGGAGTACGCCCTCGAGCTCAACCGCCTCATCGAACTGCAGATGGAAGGTGCAGTGGGCTGATCCGCTTCGCCCACCACCGACCTGCCTGACAAGGAGTTTTCACGTGACAGATACCACCAACCCACTCGGAGTCTCGGAGCACTCGCACGGCGCGGACGTCCACGTTCCGCTGTCGAAGCGCGATGACCGCACCCGCAGCTTCGACCCCGCCGATTTCGCCGTCCCGAACGGACGCGAAGAGGAATGGCGCTTCACCCCGGTGCGCAAGCTCAGCGACTTCTTCACCGATGAGGCCACCGAGGCGCGGCTGAAGATCGATTCCGACCTGCCCGAGGGCCTGTCGGTCGAGGAGATCTCGCTCGAGGCCGCCCAGGAGCTGGGCATCCTCGAGCCCGAGGACCGGCCCTCGGTCGTCGCCGCCAAGCGCGCCCCCGTCGTCACCCACTACTCGGTGCCGGCGAACACGCAGCTGGACAAAGCCGCGATCATCCACGCCGACGGCCAGGGCGACCAGGTCACCCATGGCCACGTCGTCGTCTCCGTCGGCGCGAACGCCAAGGCGACCATCGTCGTCGAGCACGAGGGACTGAGCCGCTATTCGGAGCTCGTCTCCCTCGTCGTCGGCGACGGCGCGGATGTCACCTTCGTGTCCCTGCAGCTGTGGGACGACGGCACCCAGCACATGGGACAGCACGATGCGATCGTGGGCAAGGACGCGAAGTTCAAGCACATCCACGTCACCCTCGGCGGTGACATCGTGCGCCTGAACACGAACGTGCGCTACTCAGCGCCGGGCGGAGAGGCCGAGCTGCTCGGACTCTACTTCGCCGACGCCGGTCAGCACCTCGAGCACCGGACCTACATCGACCACAACACGCCGAAGGCGACCTCGAACGTCCACTACAAGGGCGCACTCCAGGGCAAGGACGCGCGCAGCGTCTGGATCGGCGATGTGCTCATCCGCCCCGAGGCTCTCGACATCGACACCTACGAGCTCAACCGCAACCTCATCCTGACCGATGGGGCCCGGGCAGACTCGGTGCCGAACCTCGAGA
Source organism: Brevibacterium sp. SMBL_HHYL_HB1 (assembly GCF_018208375.1). NCBI lineage: Bacteria > Bacillati > Actinomycetota > Actinomycetes > Micrococcales > Brevibacteriaceae > Brevibacterium > Brevibacterium sp. SMBL_HHYL_HB1. Next base: position 1,397,836 of record NZ_CP062936.1, read on the forward strand.
TCGAGACCGGCGACATCGCCGGTGCCGGCCACGCCTCCTCGACGGGACGCTTCGATGAGGAGCACCTGTTCTACCTCATGTCCCGCGGCATCCCCGAGGAGGTCGCCCGCCAGCTCGTGGTGCGCGGATTCTTCAACGAGGTGATTCAGAAGATCCAGGTGCCCGAGATCGAGGATGTGCTCAACGAGCGCATCGAGGAAGAGCTGTCCCGGAGCGTCCTGTGACCATGATCGACGTGGCGGCCACCGACGAGGTGGGGCCCGGCGCGACCATGCGCATCGAAGTCGGCGAGTTCGAGATCTGCATCGCTCGCGACTCCGACGGAACGATCCACGCCATCGACGACCTGTGCACCCATGGCGAGGTGTCGCTGGCCGAGGGCGATGTCGAGGACTGCACCATCGAGTGCTGGCTGCATGGGTCGCAGTTCGACCTCAACTCGGGCAAGCCGGTGAATCCGCCGGCCTTCGAGCCCGTGGCGGTCTATGACTGCAAGGAGATCGCCGGGCGCATCCTCGTCGATCCGAACACAACTCTCAACTGACTTAACGACCGAAGAAAAGGGTTCATTATGTCCACTCTCAAGATCGAAGACCTGCACGTCGGTGTCACCACCGATACCGGGCTCAAGCCCATCCTCAACGGGATCAACCTCGAGATCAGCTCGAACGAGACCCACGCCATCATGGGCCCCAACGGCTCCGGCAAGTCCACCCTGGCCTATGCCCTGGCCGGGCACCCGAAGTACGAGGTGACCTCCGGTTCGGTCACCCTCGACGGTGAGGACGTGCTCGACATGTCCGTCGACGAGCGTGCCAAGGCCGGTCTGTTCCTGGCCATGCAGTACCCCGTCGAGGTTCCCGGTGTGACCGTGACGAACTTCCTCCGTTCGGCCAAGACCGCCATCGACGGTGAGGCTCCGAAGCTGCGCACGTGGACGAAGGATCTCAAGCAGGCGATGGAGGACCTGCGCGTGGACCCCGCGTTCGCCAGCCGCAACGTCAACGAGGGCTTCTCCGGCGGTGAGAAGAAGCGCCACGAGATCCTCCAGCTCGAGATGCTCAAGCCCAAGTTCGCCGTCCTCGACGAGACCGACTCCGGCCTCGACGTCGACGCCCTGCGGATCGTGTCCGAAGGCGTCAACCGGGTCAAGGGCGTCACCGACGTCGGCGTCATGCTCATCACCCACTACACCCGCATCCTCAACTACATCACGCCCGATCACGTCCACGTGATCATCAACGGCAAGGTGGCCGAGGAAGGCGGACCGGAACTGGCCGATCGCCTCGAGAACGAAGGCTACGACCGCTTCTTCACCGCCGGCGTCTGATGTTCTCACGTCTGAGAGGCGACTTCCCGATCCTGGATGCCAGGATCGGGAAGTCGCCGCTGTCGTATCTCGACTCCGGGGCGACCTCGCAGAAGCCGCAGTGCGTCATCGACACCTTCGTCGAGTACTACCAGCAGCGCAATTCCGCCGTCCACCGGGGCGCCCACTCCCTGGCCGTGGAGGCCACGGACGCCTTCGAGAACGGCCGCATCGCCGTCGCCGGTCTCGTCGGCGGGGATGCGGAGCAGGTGTGCTGGACGAAGAATGCGACCGAGGCGCTCAACATCGTGGCACTCGGCATCGACCGGGCCAGCCACGGGTTCGGGGGAGAGGCCGCCGAACGCTTCGCCCTGAGCCCTGCGGACTCGATCGTGATCACCGAGATGGAACATCACGCGAACCTCGTGCCCTGGCAGCAGCTGGCCGCATCCACCGGAGCCCAGCTGCGCTGGCTGCCGGTGACCGATGCCGGTGAACTCGATCTCAGCCGCCTGACCGACATCGTCGACGAAACGACGAAGGTGCTGGCCTTCACCCACGTGTCGAACGTGCTGGGCACCGTCAATCCGGTCCAGCGGCTCGTGGCCCGGGCCCGCGAGGTCGGGGCGTACGTCGTCCTCGACGCCTGCCAGTCCGTGCCGCACATGCCCGTGGACTTCACCGACCTCGACGTCGACTTCGCCGCGTTCTCCGCCCACAAGGCGCTCGGACCCACCGGCCTGGGAGTGTTGTGGGGCCGGCCCGGACTGCTCGATGCGCTGCCGCCGGTGCTCACCGGAGGCTCGATGATCACCTCGGTGAGCATGGAGGAATCGGGATTCATGCCCGCCCCGCAGCGATTCGAGGCCGGAACCCAGCCGGTGGCCGAGGTCGCGGCCTTCGCCACCGCCGTCGGCTACCTCGCCGAGGTGGGGCTCGAGGAGATCTTCGACCACGAACGTCAGCTCGCCCGCATCCTGCTCGACGGCATCGCCGAGATCCCCGGCATCCGGGTCCTCGGCGACGCGGAGACGAGGATCGGGACCGTGGCCTTCGATGTCGACGGGGTCCACGCCCATGACGTCGGACAGTACCTCGACTCTCAGGGCGTGGCCGTGCGTGTGGGACACCACTGCGCCCAGCCGCTGCACCGCCGCTTCGGTGTCACCGCCTCGACCCGAGCGAGCACGTATCTGTACAACAACGCCGAGGACTGCCGGCGCTTCCTGAGCGCACTGGCCGAGGTCCGCCCCTTCTTCGGAGTGGCGGCAGAGGGAGCGTGAAGCGATGACCACACCGATGCAGCAGCTCTACCAGCAGGTCATCCTCGACCAGTCTCGGGCGCGGACGGGCAACGCCGAACTGCTCGGCGACGCCGTCTCGGCTCCGCACGGCTATTCGCATCAGGTGAATCCGACCTGCGGCGATGAGATCGAACTCGAGCTCGAAATCGACGACGAGGATCACGTCACCGTGCGCTGGACGGGCGACGGCTGCTCGATCTCGATGGCCTCGGCCTCGGTCCTGTCCGAGCTGGCCGCGGACAACTCGATCGCGGACATGCTGCGGATCGAATCGGCTTTCCACGAACTCATGCATTCTCGTGGGACAATGGAAGGGGATGAGGGCATTCTCGGCGACGCCGCGGCGTTCGCTGGAGTGTCGAAGTTCCCGGGCAGGATCAAGTGTGCTCTCCTGTCCTGGATGGCGTTCAAGGACGCACTCACCCAAGCACAAGCAGCTCGTGAGGAGAAGGACAATGCCTGAAGTCATAGACGCACCGCAGAATGCCAGCGTCGACGAAGTGCGCGAAGCGATGATGGACGTCGTCGATCCCGAGCTCGGTGTCAACATCGTCGACCTCGGCCTGGTCTACGGGATCTCGGTCGAAGACGACGGCACGGCCGTGATCGAGATGACCCTGACCTCGGCGGCCTGCCCGCTGACCGATGTCATCGAGGATCAGACGGCGCAGTCCCTCGAGGGGATCGTGCCCGCCTACCGCATCAACTGGGTCTGGATGCCGCCATGGGGTCCGGAGAAGATCACCGAGGACGGCCGCGAGCAGATGCGGGCGCTGGGTTTCAACATCTGAACGGGTGATCCCGTTCCCATCGCCGAGGTGGGCAGACCTGACAGGGCCTGCCCACCTCGGCGATCTGCGTGCTCAGCACGGCTGCGGTTGCGACCGTGAGAGCGCATGCGCGAGGTCAGGCAGATCACCGCCCCGCGTGCGGGGACGGCGGCAGAGGCGTGACAGAATGGAATCCGACTTTCCAAGGAGAACCATTGACGATCATCGCTGCCGCGGACGGTTCCGCGCTCGGCAACCCGGGCCCAGCCGGGTGGGCCTGGTACATCGACGAGGGCTGCTGGCACGCCGGCGGATGGAAGAACGCGACGAACAACCGGGGAGAGCTCATGGCCGTGCTCGACCTGCTGCGATCGACCGCCGACTGCGGCGAGGACCTGAAGATATACTGTGACTCGAAGTACGTGATCAACGCGTGCACGAAGTGGCTGCCGGGGTGGAAGCGCAGGGGATGGAAGAAGGCCGATGGCAAGGACGTCCTCAACAAGGACCTCTTAGCGTCCCTCGACGAGGAGCTGCGCGGCCGAGCCGTCGAGTTCGAATGGGTCAAGGGACACAGCGACCACGAACTCAATGAGGCCGCCGATGAGCGCGCCCGGGCCGTGGCAACCGCCTACCAGAAGGGCACGCCCGTGCCCGAAGGCCCCGGATTCGTCCCCGCGGGGACGCCCGAGACCTCCGGTGCAGCACCGGAGGTCTCGGCGGAGTCCGCCGGGAGCGCGGAGGACACGACCGTCATCTCCTGCCGTGTGCCCACCGCCGTGGCAGATGAACTCGTCGCCCGGGCGCGTGCCCGCAACATCCACCCCCAGCAATTTCTGGCCGATCTCATCGGCCGCAGTTTGGAGACAGAATGATTCAGGCCTCCGGCCTCGAAGTCAACGTCGGTGCCCGGACCCTCATGTCCGATGTGTCCTTCCGTGTGGACAAGGGAGACCGTGTCGGTCTCGTCGGTCGCAACGGTGCAGGGAAGACGACCCTGACCAAGGTGATCATGGGCAGGCATGCGGCAGCGGCCGGTTCGGTGTCGGTCTCGGGCACCGTCGGCTACCTGCCCCAGGATCCGCGCAGCGGTGACCTCACCTCGACCGGGCTCGAACGCGTCCTGTCGGCCCGGGAGCTCGATGTGCTCGTCAGACGCCTGCGCAAGGCCGAGCGGCAGATGGCCTCACCGGATGAGAAGGTGGCGACGAAGGCCATCGAGCGCTATCCGCGCATCGAAGCCGAATTCATCGCCGCCGGCGGGTACGCCGCCGAATCCGAGGCCTATGCGATCGCGGCGAACCTCGGACTCGACGAAGCGCTGATCAACCAGGAGATCGGCACCCTCTCCGGTGGACAGCGGCGCCGGGTCGAACTCGCCCGGATCCTGTTCTCGGCCCCGGACACGATGATCCTCGACGAGCCGACGAACCACCTCGACGCCGAATCCGTGATGTGGCTGCGCGACCATCTCAAGGCCTATTCCGGGGGATTGGTCATCATCAGCCACGACCTCGATCTCATCGACGAAGTCGTCAACAAGGTCTTCTTCCTCGACGCCACCCGACAGACCATCGACATCTACTCGATGGGCTATCGGCTCTACCTCAAACAGCGTGAGGACGACGAACGGCGCCGTCGTCGGGAGCGGGCGAATGCGGAGAAGAAGGCCTCAGCGCTCAACGCCCAGGCCAATAAGATGATGGCCAAGGCCACGAAGACGGTCGCTGCTCAGCAGATGGCCAAGCGCGCCGAACGGCTCCTGGCCGGGCTCGAGGACGAACGCGCCACCGAGAAGGTCGCGAACCTCAGGTTCCCCGCCCCGGCCGACTGCGGACGCGTTCCGCTCACGGCCGAGGGGCTGTCGCGCAGCTTCGGATCGACCGAGGTGTTCACCGGCGTCGACCTCGCCATCGACAAGGGCACGCGAGTCGTCGTCCTCGGCTACAACGGCGCGGGCAAGACGACTCTGCTGCGGCTGCTCGCCGGCCTCGACGAACCGGACTCGGGTGAAGTCGTGCCCGGTCACGGACTCAAACTCGGCTACTATGCGCAGGAGCACGAGACGCTCGATCTCGAACGCACGGTGCTGGAGAACATGGCCCGCAGCTCCCCGCACCTCGATGACACGGCGGTGCGCAATGTGCTCGGGTCGTTCCTGTTCAGCGGCGACGATGTGCACAAACCTGCAGGCGTGCTCTCCGGCGGGGAGAAGACGCGGTTGGCCCTGGCCACCCTCGTGGTCTCGAGTGCGAATGTGCTCCTGCTCGACGAGCCGACGAACAACCTCGATCCGGCCTCCCGTGAGGAGATCCTCTCAGCGATCCGCCGCTATGAGGGAGCGATCGTGCTCGTGACCCACGATGAGGGAGCCGTCTCGGCCCTCGATCCCGATCGGGTGCTGCTTCTGCCCGACGGTGATGAGGATCTGTGGAACGACAGCTACCTCGACCTGGTCACCTTGGCCTGAACCGCTCCTCGAACACGGCGTCCTCCTCGGCTTCGGCGCGTCCGTGGACTCCGGGGGAGCTGAAGCGGTTGCGTCCGTAGCGGCTGCCCGGCTGGCTGACCTTCGCCCCGGCATCGAGCGCGGCCTTGTCGATGACGACGTATTCGCTGTCCCCGCTGGATCGGGGACCCGCCTCGGCGGCGGCTTTGCGCTCCCGTCGGGCCGAGATCCCGACGGCGATGATGATCATGATCCCGAAGGCGAACCATTGAAGCATATAGGACAGGTGGTTGCCCGGATCGAGCTCCGGCATCGGCAGCGGCGTCAGCCCCTCCTCGGTCGCGCCGCTGTTCGATTCCGTCGAGACCTCGGCGTAGACGTGCGAGTATGCGCCGTCCATACCCGGAATGCGGGCCGGGTCGATGGCGACGATCATGCCCTCGGGGTTGTCGTCATCGGACCCGTCCTGGGCCGGTCGCAGATGGGCGACGATGGTCTGCTCGCCCTTCGGGGCCGGGGGAACCGAGTCCTCTTCTGCCGTGAAGCCTCTGACCACGGCGATCGTGGCTCCGTCGGTGGTCGTGAAGGGGGTCACGACGTAGAAGCCCGGCTTGTCGTCCACGACGCGGTTGCGTGCGAGCACCGTGTCCGCGTCCGAGAACTGCCCGGTCAGCGACACCTGAGTCCACTCATCGGTCGTCGCCAGCGTCGAGTCGGTGCTGTCGAGGACCGTGTCGATGTCGACCGGATCGGCGGAGTAGTTCGCGGTGATCGTGTCGATCTCCTGATCGCGCTGGTCCCTGCGGTCCTTCTGCCACAGGGCGAGGAACACACAGGCGATGACGACGACGATCGCCATGGCGATGTATTTGAGCCAGCGTGCACTGAAGAGGAAGGAATAGCGACTCAACCGGCGTCCTCCGGAATGTCGTCGATGGATACGTCCCCGATGAGGAAATCCCGCAGAGCGAGGAAGTCACGCAGATGATCGAGATGCCCATCGCAGGCCAGCCAGGTCTTCTTGCGTTCGGGAGTGTGCAGGCGGGGATTGTTCCACAGGATCGCCCGGGACGCGGTCTCCCGGCACCCCTTGGCCGAACACTGGAGCTCCTCACTCATCCGTCGTCCTCCCTGAACCGTTCTGTCGTCTCATCCGCTTCGGCGTCATCTGCGAGATCTCCTTCGGAGACGGTCTCGCCGAGGACGGTCTCGCCGTGTCCGGCATCGGGTGGCCCTTCATCGTCCTCCCTGTCGGGGTCCGGTCCCGTTCCGTCGGGGCCGGGACACGCCTCCTCGGGGCCGGCCCGATCCGGGCCGGAATCCTCTTCGCCGGCGCCGGTGGCCGACCGATCGGCCGTCTCGTCGTCGACGGGCTCACCGGAGATCGTGTCCCAGGAGACCGTCTCACCGCGGGCCGGCGGCAGCTGCGCGGCCGGAGCCTCGTCCAGCAGCGCAGACTGGTCATCGCGTGAGACCTCGCGCCCGGCATTGGCGAAGATCACAGCAGGATAGGGCAGCACCACGGCCCCGGCCACGCAGATCCACATGATCACGTGCAGGTCGGCCCGGAAAGCGAAATAGGCGGCCACGAAGCAGACCGTCCTGATCCCCATGGTGATCGAATACTTGATGATTCGAGACCTCATGTCATCATCAAGGGCGGTGTCTGCCGTTGTGATCTGCTGCGAGTGCCTGACCATATCCTTCTTCGATCGATGACTGCTAAAGATGATACTCGTCCTTTGTGAGAGTCGTATCCATCGACCCGGGGACAGGATAGGTTTGTCCACGATAGATTTGAATGCACAGTCGATCAACAGGAGTCATCAGTGTCAGAACCACGCACCGTCCTCGTCACCGGCGGCAATCGCGGCATCGGCCGCACCATCGCCGAGGAGTTCCTCGCTCAGGGTGAGAGGGTGGCCGTCACCTCCCGCAACGGTCAGGCCCCCGAGGGCGCTCTGGCCGTCGCCGCCGATGTCACCGACACCGCATCCATCGACCGGGCCTTCTCGGAGGTCGAGGAGAAGCTGGGGCCCGTCGAGGTCGTCGTGGCCAATGCCGGCATCACCGCCGACAATCTGCTCATGCGCATGAACGATGAGGAGTTCGAATCCGTCGTCGATACGAACCTCACCGGTGCCTTCCGCACTGTCAAGCGCTCCATCACCGGGATGATCCGGGCGAAGAAGGGCCGCATCGTCCTCATCTCTTCGGTCTCGGGCCTCTACGGAGTGCCCGGTCAGGCGAACTACGCGGCCTCGAAGGCCGGCCTGGTCGGCTTCGCCCGGTCGATCACCCGGGAGCTCGGTTCCCGCGGCATCACCGCCAATGTCGTGGCCCCGGGCTTCATCCGCACCGATATGACCGATGAGCTCAGCGAGAAGCAGCGGTCGGAGTACCTGTCGACGATCCCGGCCAAGCGCTTCGCCGAGGCCGAAGAGGTTGCCAAGGTCGTCCGCTGGGTGGCCTCCGACGAAGCCGCCTACATCTCCGGGGCCGTCCTGCCCGTCGACGGCGGCCTGGGCATGGGCCACTGAGACCGGATCTCAGGACGGCTCGGCTTCGGCCGGGCCCTCCTCACCGGTTCGCCCCGCCCGCGACCGGAGCGGATGCGGCCGTGGCCGGCCATTGCCCGTAGACTTCAGACCAGAGACGCCGCCGTGAGCGGCGCCGACAGATCAACACCCTTGAAGAAAGGACCACCATGGGAATCCTCGACGGAAAGCGTATTCTCGTCACCGGCGTGCTCACCGAGGCCTCGATCGCCTTCTCCGCCGCCCGCCTCGCACAGGAGCAGGGAGCCGAGGTCATCCTCTCGAGCTTCGGCCGTCAGATGAAGATCACTCAGGTGATCGCCGAGCGCCTGCCGGTCACCCCGAAGGTCATCGAACTCGACGCCACGAACGAAGACGATCTCGCGGCCCTGCCCGAACGTCTCGAGGGCAACATCGACGGCATCGTCCACGCGATCGCATTCGCCCCGAAGGACGCCCTCGGAGGCGTCTTCCTCGACACCCCGTGGGAGTCCGTCTCCGGTGCGATCCACGTCTCCGCGTACTCGCTCAAGGCGATCGCCGTGGCCGCCAAGCCCGTGCTCAACAAGGGCGCCGGAATCGTGGGACTGACCTTCGACGCGACGATCTCCTGGCCCGTCTACGACTGGATGGGCGTGGCCAAGGCCGCCTTCGAATCCACCGCCCGCTACCTGGCCAAATACGTCGGTGAGGACGGCGTGCGCGTCAACCTGGTCTCGGCCGGCCCGCTCAAGACCACCGCCGCCACCTCGATCCCCGGCTTCGGAACCCTCGAGGACATGTGGAGCGACCGTGCGCCCCTGGGCTGGGACCAGACCGACGCCACCCCGGCGGGCAAGGCCATCGTCGCCCTGCTCTCGGACTGGTTCCCCGCGACCACCGGTGAAATGGTCCACGTCGACGGCGGCTTCCACTCCACCGGCGCCTGAGGCAGCTCATGCCTGTGCTCATTCTCGCCCGCCACGCTAAGGCGGAGGCGCAGGGGCCCACCGATTTCGAACGGTCGCTGGATTCCAAGGGTCTGGCCCAAGCTGTCGAGGCCGGCGCCGAGATCGCCGAGCGGTGGTCACCCGATGTGGCCATCGCCTCGGCGGCGCGGCGGACCGTCCAGACCGGGCAGGCCGTCGTCGAAGCGGTCAACCGGGCCCACGGCGGGTCCATCGACGAGCCCGGCAGTCTCTCACTGCGTGAGGACGCCTCGCTCTATGCCGGTGAGATCGCTGACTGGATGGATGCGATCAACTCGATCCCCTCGGATGCGGCCTGTGCCTATATCGTCGGCCACCAGCCCACCGTCTCCGAGGTGATCGGCCACCTCACCCCGGCCGGTGGCGTTCCCACCGGATTCCGTCCCTCCTCGATCGCGGTCTTCGACCTCGACAGCTGGGATCTGGAACCGGGGGAGTACCCGGCACCGCAGATCCGCGTCTTCCACGGAGTCTGAACCGCGCACCGACTGCGCTGCCGTCGCGCTGCCCGGCGGGTGCACCGTGAACCGTCGCTGGATGTTCTCGCACGGCTGAGGCCCTCCGAAACCCTCGGAGGGCCTCAGCCGTGCGCGGCGGCCTCAGGCGCTGGCGCGGGCGGCGATGAGGTCGAGCACCTCGCGCAGATCCCGTGTGGTCACCGAGGCATCGGCGGCCTCGACGAGGGCCGGCTTGGCGCAGAACGCAATGCCGAGGCCGGCCGCCCGGATCATGCCGACGTCATTGGCTCCGTCGCCGACGGCCACCGTCGCCTCCGGGGCATAGCCTCCCGCGGCGACGAGATCGGTGAAGATCTCAGCCTTCGCGCTGGGATCGATGATCCGCCCGCTCGTACGGCCGGTGAGGATCCCGTCGTCGACCTCGAGCACATTGGCGAAGACATCGGTGATGCCCAACTGTGCGGCCACGGGAGCGATGATCGCAGTGAAGCCGCCGGACACCAGCGCCACCTGACCGCCGGAGTCCTGCACTGCGGCGACGAGCTCGGCCGCGCCCTCGGTCAGGGTGATCTGAGAACGCACTTCGTCGAGCACGGATTCCGGAAGTCCCGACAGCAGAGCGACGCGTTCGGCCAGGGAACCGGTGAAGTCGATGAGACCGGCCATGGCCCGTTCGGTGATGTCGGCGACCTGCTCCCCGACCCCGGCGTGGGCGGCGATGAGATCGATGACCTCCTCATTGATGAACGTCGAATCGACGTCCATGACGAGCAGCTGGACAGGGATCTGGGCGGGCTTCGACTCATTCACCCCTTCATCGTAGCCACTGCCGTGATGTAGTCGGCCGCGGCGGGGTGCAGCTGGGACAGCAGGGCGCCGAACTGCGGCGGGTCCACCGTGGCCGGGGCGAGCACACCGGCCATCCGGTGATGGATGTCGAGAGCGGCGTAGATCGCCCGCGAATCGGCCTCGGTGGGGATCAGGCGTGAGATCGGATGCGTCGTCGACAGCTCCTCCTGCCAGTCCCGCCACGGCCCCTGCCGCCAGTCCTCCGGGACCTCGAGGGATTCGACGAGGCTGAGCCCCTCCATCACGAGCAGACGCAGCCGACGCAGGGCCTCAGCGGAAGTGCCCACGGTGACCGGGCGGAAGAGTGTGGGCCGGCAGGCGATGATCTCGACATCGGCCTCGGCGCCGACGAGCGCGATCGCCGCCTGCTCGGGCCCGCGGTGGAGCACGACCGGGGCGCTGTGGCGTCCGACCTTCGTGCGGGCGGCGCGGTCGACCGGGGGAGTCGTGTGCGGCAGCGATGGGTGGTGCAGCGCCAACCGGGCGTGGGTGATCCCGGCCGCGGCCGCCTCGGCGACGAAGAGCAGCAGACCGGTCGGGGCAGGGGTGGCGAACACCTCGTCGGAGACGATGAGAGGAACATCACGATCATCATCGAGGAACGCGGCACTGACCTCGTCAGGGGGCAGGGTCGAGCGCAGACGATGATTGATCGCCAGGGTCAGCAGCAGTGAGTCGGTCGTTGGGTCCATGTCGAACCAGAATAGACGCACCCGCCTGCGATAGAGTCTGAGGATATGAGTGATGTCCTGACTTTGGAATCCGTGTCCGTGCGCCGAGGAACCGAGTTCCTCCTCGAAGATTTCTCGCTGACCGTCGCCGAGGGCGAGCACTGGGCCGTGCTCGGACCCAATGGTGCGGGCAAGACCACCCTGCTCGAACTCGCCGCCGGACGCATGCACCCGACGACGGGCACGGTCGGCATCCTCGAAGAGCGCCTCGGACGGGTCGACGTGTTCGAACTGCGTCCGCGCATCGGCTACGCCTCGACGGCGCTGGCCAGTCGGATCCCTCACTCCGAAGCGGTGCTCGACACCGTGCTCACCGCCGCCTACGGGGTCACCGGCCGGTGGGTCGAGGAGTACGAACAGGACGATATCGACCGTGCACACGATCTGCTGGCGGCGTTCAACATCACACAGCTGGCCGATCGGACCTTCGGCACCCTGTCCGAAGGCGAACGCAAGCGCGTCCAGATCGCACGTGCGCTGATGACCGATCCCGAACTGCTGCTGCTCGACGAACCGGCCTCGGGCCTCGACTTCGGCGGCCGTGAGGAGCTGCTGGGCGCCCTGTCGGAGATCCTCGCATCGAAGTGGGCGCCTGCCACGATCATGGTCACCCACCACGTCGAGGAGATCCCGGCCGGGATCACTCACGTGCTCCTGCTGTCCGAGGGCACGGACCTGGCGGCCGGGCCGATCGAGGACACGCTCACCGCGGACAATCTCGCCGCAACCTTCGGACTCGACGTCAAGCTCACCCGCGACGGTCAGCGCTACCACGCCCTCGCCGCGCGCTGAGCATGGAGCTGTGGCAGAGTCTCAGCCTCGAACCGTGGCAGATCGCCCTGATCGTCCTCGCCGGAGTGGCGGCCGGTGCCATCAACGCCGTCGTCGGCTCCGGCACGCTGATCACCTTCCCCGCACTGGTGGCCTTCGGCGTCGCGCCCGTGGTGTCGACGATGAGCAACGCCGTCGGGCTCATCCCCGGCAACATCGCCTCCTCGTTCGGCTACCGGGAGGAGCTGCGCGGCCAGTGGAGGCGGATCCTCGGATTCGTCCCCGCGTCCCTGCTGGGGTCCCTGACCGGGGCCTATCTGCTGCTCCACCTGCCCGAGGACGCCTTCGAGACGATCGTGCCCGTCCTCCTCGTCGTAGCCCTGATCATGGTCGTCGGCCAGCCGTACCTGTCCCGCTATCTCAAGGAGCGCTCCCTGCGCCGGGCACACGAGGCCGGTATCGAACACGCCACCGTCGGCGACCGACTCTCGACCGGCCGCTACCTGGCCGTGCTGCTCGTCGTCTTCCTCACCGCCGTCTACGGCGGCTACTTCGCCGCGGCCCAGGGCATCATCCTCATCGCCCTGCTCGGTCTGCTCCTGCCCGATGATCTGCAGCGGCTCAACGGGCTGAAGAACGTGCTCGTCCTCGTCGTCAACACCGTCTCGGCGAGCACCTACATCATCGTCGGCCACGATCGGATCAACTGGATCGCCGTGGTCTGCATCGCGATCGGCTCCCTCATCGGCGGCTACTTCGGGGCCCGGATCGGGCGCAGGTTCTCTCCGGTGCTGCTGCGCTCGGTCATCGTCATCCTCGGCATCGTCGCCATCTGGAGGATCCTCACACTGTGAACACACCGGCCAAGGCACCGCTGACCCGGCAGCAGATCATCGACCGCGCGTGCGAACTCGGGATCGCGGTCGAACGGCTGCGGTTCTTCGACGAGGAGACCCTGAACGGCGGCGCGGGCGCAGGAGACGGCGCTGCCAGCGCGGCCGATCTGCATGACTACACTCAGCTGACCGATGTCGGACTGCGCCGAGTCCGGGAACCGGCCGAAGGGCTGTTCATCGCCGAATCCTCGAAGATCATCCGCCGCGCCCACGCCTCCGGGCTGCGGCCGCGGTCCTACCTGACCAGCCCGAAATGGCTGTTCGACCTCGCCGACGTCATCGCCGACAGCGACGTCCCGATCTTCATCGGCACCGATGCCGCCGTCGAGACGCTGACCGGCTTCCACCTCCACCGAGGCGCCCTGGCCGCGATGCACCGACCGGTGCTGGCCGATCCCGCCTCGATCGTCGCCGACGCCCGACGCCTGGTCATCATCGAAGACATCGTCGACCACACGAACGTCGGTGCGATCTTCCGTTCGGCGGCGGCCTTCGGAGTCGACGCCGTCCTCGTCACCCCGCGCTGCGCCGATCCGCTCTACCGGCGCTCGATCAGAGTCTCCATGGGCACGGTGTTCCAGGTCCCCTGGACGCGGATCGAATCCTGGCCCGACGGGATCCGCACACTGCAGGAGCACGGTTTCCACCTTGCGGCGCTGGCTCTCGACGATGATTCCGTCGGGCTGCGGGAATTCGCCGCCGCCGCCCCCGAACGCACCGCGGTCGTCTTCGGCACCGAGGGCGACGGGCTGCGCAGGTCGACGATCGCCGCCTGCGATTCGACCGTGATGATTCCCATGAGCGGGGGAGTCGACTCCCTCAACGTCGCAGCCGCCTCGGCGGTGACCTGCTTCGCCCTGCAGACGGATGAGTCGTCCGTCGCCCAGTGACGATCGCAGTCTGCCGATCCGATGATCGCGCTCATATCCGTATGATCGTCTCGGACGGACAGTGACCTTGTCCCCACCCCCGACAGAGAGGACCTCAGTGGACCGCAGCACGCTTGCCCATGCCCTTGAGGCTGCAAGGATCACCGGCGAAGTCGCCACCCCGCGAGAGAACAATCTCTCCCACATCCACCGCTTCCTCGCCCAGGAGCGCCAATTCGACTTCGGCGTCGAACTCACCCGCGACTGGGACTATGACGCCGTGTTCGCGCTCATGGTCGAGAAGGCCGGTCTGCGGCCCGATCCCGGATTCGTCGAGGGCGTGGACACGATCTCCACCGAGGCCTGCATCGAGGCTTTGGAGAAGCTCGCCGAGGCGGTCGGTCAGGTGAGCCGGGACGGCGGCCGCATCCTGTTCGCCACCGGCCATCCGGCCGGCCTGCTGCCGGTGCACATGGCCATCGCCGCCGCCGCAAGATCGGCAGGAGCCGTCATCGACACCTGCGACCACGTCATCGCCGTGCCCGAGGTCGGCGGCGACGTCCGCCAGATCCACGACGTGTGGACCTGGCACCTGCACGGAGGCAGTCCGCACACGCACCTGGCCGAACCCATGCGCGCCCTCCTCGACGACTTCGCAGCCCGTGGCGAACCGGCCCCGGACCTCATCATCGCCGATCACGGATGGGCCGGTGCGGCCGCGAGCCGAGGGCTGCGCACGATCGGCTATGCCGACTGCAACGACCCGGCACTGTTCGTCGCCGAAGCACAGGGTCAGATCGAGGCCACCGTGCCCTTGGACGACGATGTGGTCCCGAACCTCTACGCCCCGCTCATCGACTACGTCATCGACCGGGCGGGATTGGGCTGAGCCGCCAGCCGGTGCGGACGCGTCCGGGGCCGCGGCCACGGTTCAGCCGATCTCGTTGGCCAGACCTTCGACCACCTCGGCGCCGGGCAGGGAAGCCAGCGCCGCACCGGAGAGCAGGATCTTCGACCCGCGGATGCCGGAGCCGATGATGAGCTCCCTCGCCTCGGCGACACGGGAGTCGATGAGCACCCGGTAGTTCTCGGGCAGACCGATCGGACCGATGCCGCCGTATTCCATCCCGGACTCGGCCACCGCCCGATCGAGCGGCAGGAATGAGGCCTTGCGGACGTCGAGGAGCTTCTTGACGCGCTTGTTGACATCGGCACGGGTGTTCGCGAGCACCATGCACGCCGCGATCCGCTCCTCACCGGACCGGGACCCGGCCACGAGCACGCAGTTCGCCGAGGTCGCCGGGCTCAGATCCGTGGCGTCGAGCAGGGCTGCGGTATCGGCGATCTGCGGGTCGATGGCGAAGACCTCGACCTCACCGGTGATCGTGGCCAACGCCGCCGCGGTCGATTCGGCCAGGAGTTCGGGGGCCGATTCGGCCGGCTGGAGCGTGAACTGGGTGGAGATGCGTTCTTTCGTGGTCATGGCCACAGTGTATGAGATCGGTGTCGAATCGCTTTGTCCCCTCCCATCAGTTAGAATGGACTGTCGCTTCGTGTCCGGTTCCTACGGTTCGGAGCGTGTCCAGCAGACGAATTCGGGCACTGGCGGATGGGCCGACCCATACCAGGCGCCTGAGAGAATTCAGCAGAGGTAAGAATATGAAGAAGGACATCCATCCGGAGTACGCCCCGATCGTGTTCAACGATCTGGCCTCCGGCACCAAGTTCCTCACCCGCTCCACCGCCACGAGCGAGAAGACCATCGAGTGGGAGGACGGCAACACCTACCCGGTGATCGACGTCGAGATCTCTTCCGCTTCGCACCCGTTCTACACCGGCAAGCAGCGCATCCTCGACTCCGCCGGCCGCGTGGAGAAGTTCAAGGACCGCTACAAGAGCTTCGGCAAGCGCTGAGCGCGCCTCGGCTGCGGCCGAGAGCAGGCGTTCTTCGGACGCCCTCAGCACTGCGTGAACTGCCCCGCACACCGATCGGTGTGCGGGGCAGTTCGCGTCTAACGTGGCTGGCCTGGGCGGCCACGCGCGAGGCCCTCAGCTGACGGTGACCGAAACCTCGGATGAGGGCTGAGTGCGGGCCGCCGGGTGCAGCAGCGAGGCGACGCCGGTGGCGTTGTCGAGACAGTTCGCGATTCCGTGGGCGACCTTCTCCTTCGCCGCGATCACGGCCTCGCGGATGGTCAGACCGGTGGCGATTCCGGCGGCGATCGAGGACGCGAAGGAGCAGCCTGCCCCATTGACGAGCTTGTCGTTGACCTTGCGCGAGCGCAGTGTCGTCACGGCCTGACCGTCGAAGAGGATATCGACGGCGTCATCGCCGGCCAGACGGGCCCCGCCCTTGACGACGACATTGCTCGCGCCCTGGGCGTGGATGATCTTCGCCGACTCGACCATGCCCTCGACGGAGTCGATGGGATCGAGATCGGCCAGCGTGGCGGCTTCCTCGAGGTTCGGGGTGATGACGGTGGCCAGGGGCACGAGGTTCTTCACGAAGAGGTCCTTGAGGTCGACCATGGTGCCCACGCCCTTGCACACGAGCACCGGGTCGAAGACATAGGGCAGCTCGTTGGTCGCCAACTTCTCGGCAAGGACCAGCGCCGAGTCGACGGATCCGAGCATTCCGGATTTGATGGTGTCGAAGCTGTGCACGGCCAGCGTCGATTCGAGCTGGCGAGTGACGACTTCGGGGTCGATGAATTCGACGACGTGGGCGAAGCGGTCGTTCGGGTCGAAGGTGACGATGCAGGTGACGACGGCGGTGCCGAAGGCTCCGTACTCCTCGAACATCTTCAGGTCGGCTTCGAGTCCTGCGCCTCCCGACACATCGGAGCCGGCAATGGTGAGCACTTTGGCGGTCATGGTGGTCCTTTCGGGTAAAGCTGACGCGAAGAATTCTACGCGGGTTCAGGCGCCTGCGTAGCCGTGCTGCCGCCACGCTTCGTAGATGGCGATCGAGGCCGAATTCGCGAGATTGAGTGAGCGGCGAGCCGGCAGCATGGGGATGCGCACCGCCCTGTTCACGTGCTCGTCGTCGATGACCGACTCGGGCAGCCCGGTCGACTCCCGACCGAACAGGAGGACATCGCCGTCACGGTAGTCCACCTCGGCGAAGGAATCGGTCGTGTGTGTGCTGAAGGCGATCACACGGCGGTCGCCGAGGTGTTCCCACAGGTCGGCCAGCGACCGATGGACCGTGACGTGGGCGAGGTCGTGGTAGTCGAGTCCGGCCCTGCGCAGCTTCGCATCGGACAGATCGAACCCGAGCGGTTCGACGAGGTGGAGGTGAGCCCCGGTGACCGCGGCGAGCCGAATGGCATTGCCCGTGTTGCCGGGGATCTCGGGAGTGTGGAAGACGATGTCGATGTTCATCACCCTCTCATCTTCTCACTGCCGGCGCTGCCGTCCTGCCACGCGGTCGGCTCCGGTGCCGGTTCGCCGTGCGGTGACCGCGATCTGTCACCGGTCCGATCGGCGTACGAGGAGGTAGCCCTGCCGGTTCGCCTCGGGATACCTGCCGGCCCGCTCCGGCTCGCGTTCGAGACGGGTGACCGGTGAGAACCCGTGCGGTTCGAGGGCGGAGACCACCTGGTCGAACGAGCGTCGGTGGAAGTCGAGGTCGATCGCGGTGCCCGCCAGGTCCGAGACGTGGTCGACGCGGTCGCCGAGCTGGAAGGCCAGCTGGAACCACCCGCCGGGGCGGAGGATCCGGGCCGCCTCGGCGAAGACGACGGCGAGTTCGTCATCGGGGATGTGGATGATCGAATACCACGCCACGAGCCCGGCGAAGGACGCGTCCGAATGGGGAAGAGCGGACATCGTCCCGATGTCGAAGTCGAGATTCGGGTAGAGGTCCCGGGCGAGTCCGACCATGGCGGGGGAGAGGTCGAGGCCGCTCGGGGACAGGCCGAGGGCGGCGAGGAAGGCGGTGATGCGACCAGGACCGCACCCGATGTCGAGGACCTCGGCGGATCCGGTGGAGAGCACGAGCTCGGAGAAGGCACCGAGCACGGCGCGGTCGTGGGGCCTGGCGGTCAGCTCGTCTGCGATCCAGTCCGCATAGGCCTCGGCGATCGCGTCATAGGAATCACGGGTCGGCCGCTCGCGGCTGCTGCTTTTGCCGTTGTCGCTGATGCTGGCGTCGGTCATGACGTCACCCTACCGGCGCGCACTGACGCGAATCGCGATGGCCTCGGTTCAAACGAAGACGAATCGAATCCGAACACGCTTCGATGCTCAGATGATGTGATCGAATCGATTGGTGTGTCAGTGCCGACCTCTAGAGTGATGGCACGGTCGGTGGCCATGGGGGCTGTCGGACCGGAGGACCGAGAGGTGGGGCACCATGCGGAGCGAGGAAACGGCTGGTACGGCGAAACTCGACACGGCGAAGACTCGGGAGATCGAAACGCTGAGCGTCGACCCGGACGACTGCGGCGGCGCTGAGGCCGAGTCCGATCTCAGCGGGCTCAGCGGTGAGGAGATCGTCACCGATATCCGCCGCAACATCTCGTGCATCTCCTTCTGCCACGCTCGGGTCATCGCCCTCATCGACGAGGCGGAGCGACGCGGGCTGTGGGCGGAGTGGGTCGGGGTGAAGACCCTGCCCGAATGGGTCATGCATGTGGCCTCGGTGAGCATGCACACCGCACGCGAATACGTCAGGCTGATGACAGCGCTGCGAGAAATGCCGAAAGTGAACAAGAGCCTGGCTGCCGGCGAGGTCAGCTTCTCGAAGGTGCGGGAGGTGACGCGGATCGGGGAGCGGATCGGTGATGAGGAGGCGCTGCGCTTGGCCACCCTTGCCACGGGCAGCCAGATCAGCCGCATCTGCCGGGACTATCAGCAGCTGTCTGCCGAGATCGAGTCCGGGCCGCTGCCGGTCCGCCTGCCGCAGGACTGTGTGACCATGCGTCAGGTCGCCCCCGGCCGGACCCGCATCACGATCGACCTCGAGGAGGATGAGGCCGCGGAGCTCTTCACGATGCTCGATTCCGCCCGCCACGTCCTCGAACAGCGCGAAGCCGCAGGCCAGCGGGCCGCGGCGGATGGGGCCGGCGCCGAGGACCGCTCGGAGGATGAGGACGAAGTGTCCCATGAGCCGATCTCGCAGGTGATGTGCCTGATGGAGATCGTCCACGCCTTTCCTCGTGCCGAACAGGCCGGTGCGGTCGATGCCGACCGTGCCCGAATGCTCATTCACGCCTCCGCCGAGGTGGTCACCCGTGCCGGCGCCGTCCTGAGCGCCGGCGGCACCGGTGCCGACGTCCCCGCGGGGACGCTGCCCGATGCCGGTGCCTGCGCAGAGACGACGGAGGCAGGGGCAGGCGAGGCAGGGGCGGACACGACCTGCAGGATCGAGGGGTTCGGCGGCATCACCGCCGCGACAGCGGAGCGGCTGAGCTGTGAGGCACTCATCAGTGGGGTGATCAAGGGCGCCGATGGCGACGTCCTCATGCTCGGCCGGTCGAAGCGGCTGGTGAGCAGACGCCAGAGACTGGCGCTGAGCGTGCGCGACGCCTGCTGCCAATTCCCCGGGTGCCGTTCCCGCAGGCGGTGCGACGCCCACCACATCCGGCCCTGGTCACAGGGCGGGGCGACCGATCTGGACAACCTCATCCTGCTCTGCCGACGCCACCACACCGTGGTGCACAAGCATCAGCTGCGCATCGAACGCACCGGGGCGGCCTTCGCGGGAGCGATGCAAGGGCTCGCGGCCTTCGCCTTCTCCCTGCCCGACGGCTCTCAGCTGCTGCCCCTGGAGAGCCGGGCGAGAGGCCGCGCGATGTTCGACACCGCGGTCCAGGTCGCCAGAATCGAGGCGGCGACCGCCGATGCGGACCCGGGCACAGTCGGCGGCGGTTACGGCTTTGACCGGGACTTCTGCATCGCTTGGATGTTCGAGGCCGAATCGCGACATGCCCGGGAGAGCAATGCGGTCGTCTGAATCTTGCCAATTTAGAACACCAGTTCGATAATGGATGTCATGTCAGCAGCACCGGTCGTCGAACAGCTCAGCCGGGAGATGGGGATCTCCACGGCCACGGCTCTGTTCGACAGGATCCCGCCTCATCCGGTGGAACCTGTGCTCTCTCCGCTGTTCCGCCGCGGCGGCCTGCCCCGAGGCGAGCTCGTCACCGTCACCGGTGAGCTGTCCCTCAGCTGCGCCCTGGCGACGATCGCCGCTGCGACCCGGGAGCAGAAGTGGTCTGCCGGCATCGGCCTCGGCGAACCAGCGGTGTCCTCCATCGCGGACCTGGGCGTCGATCTCGATCATTTCGTCAACCTGGCCACCCCCGGCGAGGACTGGCTGCGCGTGGCCTCGATCCTCATCGAGTCCTTCGACATCGTCCTCGTCGATCCCGGGTTCCTCCCGAGCCCTTCCGAGCGTGCTCGACTCCTGGCCAAGGTCCGCGAGCGGCGGATGAGCCTCATCAGCCTCCGTCCCCTGACCGGCAGCACGGAGCAGATCGAGATCACGCACACGCGGTGGTCGGGTGCCGAACGAGGCCGAGGGCGTTTGCAGTCCTGCCTCGTCCGCGCCCGCTCGCAGACCGGCAGCCACCGATTCCTGCTGCCGGGTCCGACCGGGACTCCTGCTGCGGTCCCCGCGGGGACGTCGGACGCGACCACGACGCTCGCAGCACCCGGATCGACCGCCGCACCGGCGGCGACCTCTGAACCGGCCTCGGCCGCCGACTCGGCAGACCCCCGGTGGACGACGATCACGCATCTGCGGCAGGTGATCGGCAGTGTCCGGTGAGCGCATCCTCGTCCTCACGGTGCCCGATTGGCCGGCCGTGGCCGCCGCGGCAGAACACGGGATCGGTCCGGGCAGGCCGGTTGCGGTTCTCCACGGGGGACGGGTCATCGCCGCCAATGCCCCCGCTCGTGCGGCCGGCGTCGCCGTCGGAGACAACAAGCGAGCCGTCGGGTTCCGGTGCCCTGAGGCCCAGGTCGTGGTCTGGGACGAGGACGCGGACAATCGGCACTTCTGCGCCGGAGTCGGAGCTCTCGAGGACCTCGTCGCCCGGTTCACCCTGCTCAGTCCGGGAAGGCTGGCGATCCCGCTCGACTCCCTCAGACACGGCTACCGTGACGAGTCCAGCGCTGTCGAGGCCCTGGTCTCCGCGCTTGTGACCGAGACCGGTTGGGAGTTCTTCCCCGGCATCGCCGACACCGTCTTCGCCGCGGTGCTCGCCTCCGGGCAGGCCCGTCGGGTCGAGCCCGGACGGACCGTGGACTTCCTGGCTGACCAGTCGATCACGACCCTCGAATATGCCGGGGCCGAGGCGACCGAACTGATCGACGTCTTCCTGCAGCTGGGTCTGCGGACCCTCGGCGACCTGGCCCGGCTCGAAGCCAGGGACGTGAACTCACGCTTCGGAGCCGTCGGGCGGCATGTCCACGCACTGGCCTCCGGCGTGGCGAGCAGACCGCTGGCCGAACATGTCCGGGCAGAGTCCCTCGAGGTCGAGCTCGACCTCGACACGCCGACGACCCGCAGCGACACCCTCGGCTTCCTCGCCCGACAGCTCGGTGCAGAACTGCTGACCAAGGTGCGCAGGCAAGGGCTGGTCTGCACCCAGATCACGATCGAACTGGACGCGGCGGCCGGACAGTCCTCGTCCCGGACCTGGCGGATCGAGGACATGCAGGAGAACGCGATCGCGGATCGGCTGCGGTGGCAGGCCGAAGGCTGGCTGGCCGGGGCAGCCGTCGCAGCACACGCCGGGGCAGGGCCGAAGCCAGGACCACGGCGCGGTGGCGAGGACCCGCACCTTCTCGACCTCGTCGACGAACCGGCCCCCGATGTCGAGGACTTCTCCGCAGACGGCATCATCGCCCTGCGTCTCATCGCGGCGGAGCTGACCACTCCGATCGGAGCCACGAGGAGCCTGTTCGAGGAGAACACCGGTCAGATCACCCACACGCTCGAACGCCTGCAGGGGCTGTTCGGCCCGGATTCGGTCCTCGTCCCGGGGCTCCAGGGCGGTTGGGATCCGGCCGAGACGAATCTGTGGACCCCCTGGCAGCAGACGGCCGTGCCCGAACGCAGTCCCGCGGCTCCCTGGCCCGGTGCTCTGCACGCGCCCCGCCCGACCACCGTCGAACACTCGGCCGTCGATGTGTTCGCCGCGGACGGCTCGCCGGTGGAGGCTCGACCCTCGGGGCTGGGGGCCGCACCGGCGACGATCAGATTCCCCACCGGGGAGACCGAGGCGATCACCGACTACTCCGGCTCCTGGCCCATCGAATCCCGGTGGTGGGATCCGGATCGGGTCGTCTACCGGACCCGGCTGCAGGTGGTGACCGATTCGGGGCGGGCCCTTCTGCTGAGCAGGGAGCGCGGCCAGTGGTATCTCACCGGCCGCTACCGCTGACCCGGCCCGCAAGTGACAGACGCGCACAAGAGGCTGACTCGGCACACAGACAGATGGAAGGGAAGAGAGGAGGCGCCGATGGGATTCTCGAACCCGCGCACCCCCTGGTCGAAGCTGGCCCGCAGGCTCGAGGGCAAGGACAGCCCGCCCGTCGACAGACACGCGGACGGCTCCGATGCCCCGGCGTTCTCCCGCCCCGACCGCTACCGGGCCTCGGTCGGGCCCCGCGGTCCCGACAGTCGGGACCGATACCACGGTGCGACCACCGATGGTGCGGAGGCGAGCCGCGGACCGCGGCTGCGGACCGCGAGCGTGGAGTGGGCGGAGCTGCACGTGCACTCCCATTTCAGCTTCCTCGACGGGGCCTCCGACCCCGAGGAACTCGTGGCCGCCGGTGCCGCCGCCGGGCTGACCTCCCTGGCCCTGACCGATCACAACGGTCTCTACGGTGCGGTCCGCTTCGCCCACGCCGCCGCCGAGGTGGGCCTGCCCACCGTCTTCGGGGCCGAACTGTCCGTGGGGCTGAGGGAGAAGATCCCCGGGCAGACCGATCCCGAGGCCACCCACCTGCTCGTCCTCGCCCGCAGCGTCGACGGCTACCACCGGCTCTCGCAGGCCATCACCGAGGCGAATCTGCGCGGAGAGAAGAACCGTCCCGTGTTCGACCTCGAGGAGCTGGCGGCGATGGACGGGGACTGGACGATCCTCACAGGCTGCCGCAAGGGGCCGCTGCGGCGCGCGCTCGGCGACGCCGACGGCGGTCTCGGCGCCCTGCGCGAACTCACGAGGCTCTTCGGCCCCGACCGTCTGGCCGTCGAACTCAGTCGGGACGGGACCCCGGACGACGATGAGCGGCTGTGCCACCTCGGCGATCTGGCCCAGCGGATGCGCCTGCCGGTCGTGGCCAGCAACGCAGTCCACTTCGCCACCCGCGCCCAGTGGAGATCCGCGCAGGTGAGAGCCTCGGTGCGGTCGCGGCTGTCGCTCGACGAGCTGGCCGGGTGGCTGCCGGCGACGGCGAACGCCCGGATCCACACGGGTCAGGAGATGGCCGCGAGGTTCCCACGGCAGGCGCTGGAGAACGCGGTGCGGATCGGGCGGGAATGCTCCTTCGTCCTCGGCTCGGCCCGCCCCGATCTGCCCCGGGCGCCGATGCCCGATGACGGCGACGGCGAAGCGTATCTGCGTGGCCTCATCGCCGAACGCGGACGGCACCGCTACGGGTCGAGGGCCGAGAATCCGCGGGCCTGGGAGCAGCTGGACCGGGAGATGGACATGATCGCGCAGCTGGGTTTCTGCGGCTATTTCCTCATCGTCTTCGACATCACCGAATTCTGCCGCCATATGGGCATCTTCTGTCAGGGGAGGGGCTCGGCGGCGAACTCCGCGGTCTGCTTCGTCCTCGGCATCACGGCCGTCGACGCGGTCAAACACGATCTGCTCTTCGACCGGTTCCTGTCCCCGGACCGCAAAGGGTATCCGGACATCGACATCGACATCGAATCCGGACGGCGCGAAGAGGTCATCCAGTACGTCTACGACCACTTCGGCCGGGACCGTGCGGCCCAGGTCGCCAATGTCATCACCTACCGGGCGAAATCGGCCATCCGGGACGCCGCATTCAGCCTCGGCTACGCTCCCGGCCAGCAGGACGCGTTCTCGAAGGCGAGCAACCGGTGGTCGAGCCTGCCCGAGGCCGAGGAATCGACGGTCCCCGCACCCGTGCTCGGCATCGCCGGCGACCTGCTCGGCTCGCCCCGGCATCTGGGCATCCACTCCGGCGGCATGATCCTCGCCGACCGGCCCATCGGTCAGGTGGTCCCGATCGAGAAGGCCACGATGGGCCACCGCACCGTGGTGCAGTGGGACAAGGACGACTGTGCGGCCATGGAGTTGGTGAAGTTCGATCTGCTCGGTCTGGGCATGCTCACCGCCCTGCACGAGATGGTCGAGCTCGTCCACCGGCACACGGGCATCCTCATCGACCGGGCGGAGATCGACGATGAGGACGAACGGGTCTACGAGATGCTCTGCCGCGCCGATGCGATCGGGGTCTTCCAGGTCGAATCCCGTGCCCAGCTCGCGACCCTGCCGAGGCTGCGACCGCGGACCTTCTACGATCTGGCCGTCCAGGTCGCCCTCATCCGCCCGGGCCCGATCCAAGGCGGCTCCGTCCACCCCTACATCCGCAGACGGCAGGGCATCGACGAAGTCGAATACCTCCATCCGCTGCTGGAGAATTCGCTGTCCAAGACTTACGGGGTGCCGCTGTTCCAGGAGCAGCTGATGCAGATGGCCATCGATGTCGGCGGTTTCACCGGGGCCGATGCCGACCGGCTCCGGCAGGCCATGGGCTCGCGCCGGTCGGAGAGGCGGATGGCCGAACTGGCCGAGAAGTTCCGCACCGGGGCCCTGGCCCGCGGGGTCGCCGAGGACACCGCCGAGGCGATCTTCGCCACCATCGCGGCCTTCGCGAACTACGGGTTCCCCGAATCGCACGCCATCAGCTTCGCCAACCTCGTCTATCAGTCCGCCTGGTTCAAGTGCCACCACCATGCGGCCTTCACCGCCGGTCTGCTGCGCAGCCAGCCGATGGGCTTCTACTCCCCGCAGTCGCTCATCGCCGATGCCCGCCGGCACGGGGTGCCGATCCTGCCGGTCGACATCGGCCTTTCGCAGGCCGCGACCGATCTCGAATGGGTCGGACCCGAACCCGCCTCGGCGACGACCGGAACCGGTGCGGGAGGAGACGGGAACGACACGGCCGCCTCGGCGGGGCAGCTGGGGATCCGCTTGGGCTTGGACTCGGTCGCCCATGTCGGATCCTTCGCCGAGGTGATCGTCCGTGAGCGCGAGATCGCCCCCTTCACCTCGGTGGCGGATCTGGCCGAACGGACCGGCATCGGCAAGCAGGCGCTGGAGAGCCTGGCCACGGCGGGAGCCCTGGCCGGGTTCGATCTCGACCGCAGGCAGGCGCTGTGGCTGGCCGGGGGAGTCGCTGGTGCCCATCCGGGCCTGCTGCCGGGAACGGCGTCGGTGGATTCGGCCCCGAGCCTTCCGGCCATGGACGCCTTCGACACGACCCTGGCCGAACTCTTCTCCACCGGGATCACCGTCGACGGCTACCCGACGGAGATCCTGCGCGAGCAGCTGAGCGCGCGCGGGTTCTCCTCGACCGCGGATGCGGCGGAAGCTGAGGACGGGACCCGGATGACGGTGGCCGCGATCGTCACTCACCGGCAGCGTCCGGCCACGGCCTCGGGAATCACCTTCATCAACCTCGAAGACGAATTCGGGATGCTGAACGTCGTGGCCACCGCCGGGCTGATGAAGCGCTTCCGCACGGTCGCGACCTCCCGCAACGCCCTGGCCGTGACCGGTCTGATCCAGCGCGGGGGAGACGTCGTCAGCCTCTATGCGCACAAGCTCATCCCGCTCGAGGTGCAGCTGCCGACGAAGGCCCGGAACTTCCGCTGACCGACCTGCCTGTGACGAAACATGACAGACGATGACGTCAACATGACAGACCGGCGGGCTCACGGGAGAGAAGTCGATGACAGTGGACACAGCACCCCCGCACCAGCCACCACCGAGGCACTCACAGAGGAGGCGCCATGAGCCAGTCATTCGACACCCGCCAGATCCACGCCGGGCAGAGCCCCGACCCGACCACCGGTTCCCGAGCCCTGCCGATCCACCAGACCACTTCGTACGTCTTCGACAGCAATGAGACCGCGGCCAACCGCTTCGCCCTGTCCGATCTCGGCCCGATCTACACCCGCATCACGAATCCGACCACCGAGGTCGTGGAGAACCGCATCGCCGACCTCGAGGGCGGCGTGCACGCGGTCCTGACCGCATCCGGACAGTCCGCGGCGCTCCTGGCGATCACGAACATCGCCGGTGCCGGCGACCACATCGTGGCCAGCTCCAGCCTCTACGGCGGCACCCAGAACCTGTTCAACGTGACCCTGCGCAAGCTCGGCATCGAGACCACCTTCGTCGACGTGTCCGATCTCGACGAGTGGAAGAGCGCCGTCCAGGACAATACGAAGCTCTTCTTCGCCGAGGTCGTCTCGAATCCCCGCTCCGACGTCCTCGACATCGCCGCGGTCGCCGATATCGCCCATGCCGCCGGTGTTCCCCTCTTCACCGACAACACACTGGCGACCCCGTACCTCGTGCGCCCCATCGAGCACGGCGCCGACGTCGTCATCCACTCGGCGACGAAGTACCTCGGCGGTCACGGCACCTCGATCGCCGGTGTGCTCATCGACAGCGGAAACTTCGACTACGGAGCCCAGCCGGAGAGGTTCCCCGGCTTCAACGA
The DNA here is from genome assembly GCF_018208375.1 of Brevibacterium sp. SMBL_HHYL_HB1. Lineage (NCBI taxonomy): Bacteria > Bacillati > Actinomycetota > Actinomycetes > Micrococcales > Brevibacteriaceae > Brevibacterium > Brevibacterium sp. SMBL_HHYL_HB1. The sequence continues at coordinate 1,424,473 of NZ_CP062936.1, forward strand.
ACCCGATGAGTCCTACAACGGCCTCGTCTACGCCCGCGACCTCGGTCCCGACGGCGCGCTCGGCGCGAACGTGTCCTTCGGCATCAAGGCCCGCGTCCAGGGCCTGCGCGACCTCGGGCCCGCGGCCAGCCCGTTCAACGCCTTCCTCATCGCACAGGGGCTCGAGACGCTGAGCCTGCGCATCGCCCGCCATGTCGAGAACGCCGAGAAGGTCGCCGCCTACCTCGAGGACCACTCCCAGGTCACCCGCGTGGCCTATGCCGGACTGGCCTCGAGTCCGTGGAACGAGCTCGCGAAGAAGTACCTGCCTGAGGGTGTGGGTTCGGTCCTGGCCTTCGACATCGCCGGCGGCTACGACGCGGCCGTGGCCTTCGTCGACTCGCTCGAGCTGCACTCGCACGTGGCCAATATCGGCGACGTCCGCTCGCTGGTCATCCACCCGGCGTCGACGACCCATTCGCAGCTGGACGAACAGGCCCAGGAACAGGCCGGTGTCAACCCTGCACTGGTGCGCCTGTCGGTGGGTCTCGAAGGCATCGACGACATCATCGGCGACCTCGACAAGGGCTTCGCAGCAGCAGCGGCGAAGGCGTCGACCGCGGCCTGAGATGACCACCCAGAGCACCTCCGTCGAACGGATCCTGGGCTTCGGCACGGACTCCGGGCACACGTTCGGCACGGTGGAGATCGCCTATGAGACCTTCGGCACTCTCAACTCGGATCGGTCCAATGCGATCCTCATCGAACACGCCCTGACCGGCGATACCCGCGTCACCGAGTGGTGGGCGGGCATCGTCGGTCCCGGCGAGGCCGTGGACACCGACGAGTACTACGTGGTGTGCGCGAATTCGCTCGGCGGCTGCTCGGGCACGACCGGCCCGCAGTCGACCTTCGACGACGGATTGGCCTACGGTTCGCGCTTCCCCGCGGTCTCGATCCGGGACATGGCCCGGCTCGAGCACAACCTCGCCCAGATCCTCGGCATCGACTCGTGGGCGGCCGTCATCGGCGGTTCCATGGGTGGGGCCCGGGCCCTGGAGTTCGCGCTGCTGGACCGGCGGAAGGTGCGCAAGTGCGCGATCCTGGCCGCCCCGGCCTTCTGCGAAGCCGACCAGATCGCCTGGGCGATGATGCAGGAACGGGCGATCGAACTCGATGCCGACTACTACTCCGGAGACTATTCGGCCGTCGGCCGGTTCCCGGCCCAGGGACTCGGTCTGGCCCGCCAGATCGCACACCTGACCTACCGCAACGACGTCGAACTCAACCAGCGCTTCTCCTGCCGGCTGCGGTCCGAGAACTACTACGAGGTGACGTCGTACCTCGACCACCAGGCGAAGAAGCTCACCGCGCGGTTCGACCCGCACAGCTACATCGTGCTCACCCGCGCCCTGCGCGACCATGATGTGCGCCGAGGCCGCTCGAGCGATCTGCGCACGGCGCTGGCGGATGCGTGCACCGACAACCTCGTCGTCTCAGTGTCCTCGGACCGGCTGTTCCCACCCGAACAGGTCGCCGTCCTGGCCGAGGCACTGCCCGGGAAGGTCACCCACGAGGTCCTGGAGTCCCCGGTCGGCCACGACGGGTTCCTCACTGAGACCGAGAAGGTCTCCGCGGTGCTCCGGGACTTCCTGGCCTCCTGAGGGTCCCGGGCAGACAGCAGGCCCCCGCAGTCCGTTCGCTGCGGGGGCCTGGTCGTGTCAGCCGGAATCCGCCGAGTCCGCGTGCACCGGCTGCCGGCGTGGGCCGAGACTCGGCCTACTTCGCTGCGGCCTTCGCCTTCTGCTTGGCGGCCTTGCGCAGCTGCTTCTCGTCGACGGGGTAGTCCTGCTTGGCCCGGGCCCGACGGTAGTAGTCGGCGGCCTCGGCCTGTCGCTGCGCCTCGATGCCGGTCGAGATCGTGGCCCGACGGTGCTCGTGGCCGTATCCGAAGGCATCGACGAGGTCGAGGGCGTTGGCCGTGAGCTTCGCGCACAGACGGCCCAGCGTCTCATTGAGCTGACGCGCCCGCGACATCGGCAGGCGACCGTACATCAGGTGCCAGGCCATGTGCTTCTCGATCAGGCTCAGACCGTAGGTGTCGCGCAGGCGCCGGAAGACCTTCGCCTGGTCGGCATCGGTCTGCTCCCGCATCTTCTCGTCCAGGGCCTTCCACTTCTCCAGCTCCACATAGGCACGCGCCATCTCGATGAGCTCGTGCTGGTGGGTGTTGAACAGATCCGCGGCCTTGTCAGCAGACATCTTCGTGGCCGGCCGCAGGGCCTGGGCGACGTCGGAGACCATGACATCGAGGCGGGTCTCGAGCAGTGTCCGCTGCAGCCGCCCCGAACGGATCCGCCGCTCACCGAGGTTCGGAGTCAGAGCGTCAGAGATCGCCCGGCCCGCATTGGCCAGACCGGTCCGATACAGCGTGTGCTCGGCGGCCTGGGTGCCGATGTAGCGGGCGGCCCCGCCGACGTCGAGGTGCGCGAACTCCTTCGCATAGTCGCCGAGGAGGCGCTTGGCCACCAGCTGCAGCAGCACCGTGTTGTCGCCTTCGAAGGTGGCATAGACGTCGAGGTCGGCGCGGAGGCCGACCAGGCGGTTCTCGGCCATGAAACCGGCACCGCCGCAGGCCTCACGGCACTCCTGGATCACGTCGAGGGCCATCCAGGTCGAATCGGCCTTGAACGCCGCCGCCCGAGTCTCGAGCACGGCACGGTTCTCGTCGGAGTCATCGGCGCCGGAGAAGACCTCCTCGAACGAGGTCAGCAGCTTCTCGTGGGCGAAGGCCGAGGCATAGACGGAGGCCAGGGCCGGCATCAGGCGACGCTGATGCTGCCCGTAGTCGAGCAGCGTGGTCTCCGTGGAGTTGTCACCGGCGGTGAACTGCTTGCGTTCGAGCCCGTAGCGCACGGCGATGTCGAGGGCGAGCTTCGAGGCGACCACGGAGGCGCCATCGAGGGACACACGCCCCTGCACGAGGGTGCCGAGCATGGTGAAGAAACGCCGTCCGGGCGATTCGATGGGGGAGGAGTAGGTGCCGTCGGCGGCCACATCGCCGTAGCGGTTGAGCAGGTTCGTCCGGGCAACGCGCACCGAATCGAAGGCGAGGCGACCGTTGTCCACGCCCTTGAGCCCGCCCTTGTAACCGTCGTCCTCGATCGTGACTCCCGGCAGCGGATCACCGACGTCGTCGCGGACCGGGACGAAGAGCGCATGCACCCCGTGATTGACTCCGGCCGTGATCAGCTGAGCGAAGACCACGGCGGCAGAGGCGTCGCGGGCGGCATTGCCGATGTACTCCTTCGTCGCGGCCCGGAACGGGGTATCGATGACGAATTCCTCGGTCTTCGGATCGTAGGTCGCCGTCGTCGCCACGGAGGCGACGTCCGAACCGTGCCCGATCTCGGTCATCGCGAAGGAGCCGAGGAGGCGACCCGCCTGGGCGTCGAGCAGCCACTTCTCATGCTGCTCGGCATTGCCGAGGTGGAGGATCGCTCCGCCGAAGAGCCCGAACTGGACTCCGGCCTTGATCTGCAGGCTGGGATTGGCCGTGACGGTCTCTTCGAATCCGGCGACGTTCGTGGCGTGTTCGTTCTTTCCGTCCATCTGCGGAGGCAGCCCGGTCATCGGCAGACCGGTCTCGGCCATCATCCCGACACCGGTCAGGGTCTTCGCCCGCGCGGTCTCGAGGTCATCGGCCGGATCGTCATGGGTCGTCGGGTCGAGCGCCAGGCTTCGCCCCGTGCGGCGGGCCTCGGACCACCGTCCGTCGAGAACATCGTTGATGGCCTGTGGGTCAAGCGACAGTTTCATTGTCCTTCTCCTCGTTGTGCGGGCAGGGATGCCCAGAGCCAATGGCTGATGGTGGTGGCGAACTCTTCCGGTCGGTCGGGCCGGGACAGCCAGGTTTCGGTGGCCGCGCGGACGAATCCGATGGCGCCGGCCGACCACAGCTGCGCCTGTTCGCCCTCGAGATCGAGTCGTTCGGCCAGCAGACCGGCGATCGAATTGAAGAACCCCCCGGTCTCCTCGGGGGCGAAGCGGTTGACCGCCGTATCGCAGAAGCGATAGACGTTCGGCGAATCCGCGGCGATCGTGACGAAGGCCCGGATCATCGCCGCCAACGACTCCTGCGCGGCAGCGGCGGAGCTGTCCCGCGCCGAGGCGGCCGTGGCGTCGTCGAGGGATCTGACGATGACGCCCATCGCCCATTCGCCCATGGCCGCCTGGAGCCCCGCCCGATCCGTGAAGTACCGGTAGAGCACGGACTTCGTGGTCCCCGAATGCTCGGAGATCTGGTCCATCGACAGCTCGTCGCCGTACTCGTCGACGACGAGACGGACCGCACGCAGCAGTTCGCGACGGCGCTGGTCGCGGTGCTTCTGCCACCTCGTCGAGCGGCCGTCTGTGATCGATTTCATGGAACCGACAGTATCAGGTACTGTCGGTAACAGCTAAATCCATCACTCGGAGGTGCCTATGTCCACTCCCAATCAACGCGCCGTCATCCTCGGCGGCAATCGCATCCCCTTCGCACGCTCGAACAAGCAGTACGCGAAGGCGACGAATCTCGATATGCTCACCTCGGCCATCGACGGGCTCGTGGCCCGCTTCGGACTGGCCGGAGAGAACATCGGCGAGGTCGCAGGAGGCGCGGTCCTCAAGCATTCGAAGGACTTCAACCTCACCCGGGAGGCCGTGCTCGGCTCATCCCTGGCCCCGACCACCCCGGCCTTCGATCTCGGCCAGGCCTGCGCCACGGGACTCGAGGCCGTCGTCAGCCTCAACAACAAGATCAACGCCGGCCAGATCGAATCCGGCATCGCCTCCGGCGTCGACTCGGCCTCCGATGCCCCGATCGTCGTCAACGACTCGATGCGCGAGATCCTGCTCGAACTCTCCCGCGCCAAGACCATGGTCGCCAGGGCGAAGATCGCCGCGCAGATCCGGCCGGCCCATCTCAGCCCGCAGGCCCCGAGCACGGGCGAGCCCCGGACGGGTCTGAGCATGGGCGAGCACCAGGCGATCACCACCGCCGCATGGAACATCACCCGGCAGGCCCAGGACGAGCTCGCCGTGGCCTCGCACCGGAACCTCGCCGCGGCCTGGGACTCCGGCTTCTTCAACGACCTCACCACCGCCTACCTGGGCGTGAGCAGGGATACGAACCTGCGGCCGGATTCGACCATGGAGTCCCTGGCCAAGCTCAACCCCGTCTTCGGCAAGAAGCTCGAGGCCGAGCCGACTATGACCGCCGGCAACTCGACCCCGCTGACCGATGGGGCCTCCTCGGTGCTGCTGAGCAGCGAGGACTGGGCGGCCGAACACGGCTTCACCCCCTTGGCCCGCCTCATCGACGCCGAGGCCGGTGCCGTGGACTTCGTCGACGGAGCCGAGGGCCTGCTCATGGCCCCCGCCTACGCGGTGCCGCGTCTGCTGGCGCGCAACGGGCTGACCTTCGACGACTTCGACGTGTTCGAGATCCACGAAGCCTTCGCCTCCACCGTCCTGTCGCACATGGCGGCCTGGGAGTCCGAGAAGTTCTGCGTCGAGAAGGCCGGACTCGACGCCGCCCTGGGCAGCATCGACCGCGACAAGCTCAACCCCCTGGGGTCGAGCCTGGCCGCCGGCCACCCCTTCGCCGCCACCGGTGGACGCATCATCGCCACTACGGCGAAGCATCTCAAGACCACAGGCAAGAAGAGGTCGCTGGTCTCGATCTGCGCGGCAGGCGGCCAGGGACTCACCGCGATCGTGGAGGCAGCATGAAAGACACCTATCTCTCCCTCGTCAACGGACCGCTGAAGCAGGTGGCCAAGAGCCTCGGCCTGCCGCAGCCGGTCGAACTCAACCGCTTCGACTCCACCCCGGAGGAGTACCTGAACCGCCCCGTCCTCGTCCTCGGCGCCGGAGACGGCGCCCAGGGCCTGGCCGATCTGCTCCTCGACAACGGCCTCGAGGTCCGCCGCAACGCGCAGACCGGTGAGAAGGTCCGCGCCGTCATCGCCGTCCTCGACGACGCCCAGTCGCCGACGGATCTGTCACCGATCGTGCTCGAGGTCGGAGCGGCCCTGCGCTCACTGGTCCCGTCCGGTCGAGTGATCACGATCTCGACCGCACCGGGCGCCGGCGACCAGAGCCCCGAGCAGGCCGCCGCGACTCAGGGCATCACCGGCTTCACCCGCTCCCTGGCCCACGAGATGCGTGCCGGGGCGACGGCCAACGGCATCCTCCTCGACGGCGTCGACCTCACCGCCCCCTCGGTGGCCTCGGCCCTGTGGTTCCTGCTCTCGGGCAAGTCCGCCTATGTGTCCGGGCAGTTCCTCACGGTGGCCTCCGACGCCGGCGATCGCCTCGACCTCAAGGCATTCATGTCCACCGGCGCCGCCGGCCCCCTGGCCGGACGCAGCGCAGTCGTCACGGGAGCCGCCCGGGGGATCGGCGCGGCCATCGCCCGCAACCTCGCCCGCGACGGCGCCGAGGTCATCGGCGTCGACATGCCCCAGGCCGGTCAGGCCCTGGCCGCGGTGATGAATGAGATCGGCGGGAAGTCCCTCCAGCTCGACATCACCGGCGCCGATGCGGCGGAGGAGATCGCCGAGGCCGTCGGCGCCCCCGTCGACATCCTCGTCCACAATGCCGGCATCACCCGCGACAAGATGCTGGCGAACATGGACTCCTCCCGCTGGGACTCGGTGATCGCGGTCAACATCGCCGCACAGGCGAAGATCAACGCGCACCTGGCCGAGGCCGGTCTCTTCGCGAACGGCGCCCAGGTGGTGTCGCTGGCCTCGACATCGGGCATCGCCGGAAACCGGGGACAGACGAACTACGCGACCTCGAAGGCCGGTGTCATCGGACTCACGGCCGCCTCGGCGCAGGACTTCGCCTCCCGCGGCGGGTCGATCAACGCTGTGGCACCCGGGTTCATCGAAACCGATATGACCGCGAAGATGCCGACCCTGACCCGACAGGTCGCCAGACGGCTGTCGAGCCTGCAGCAGGGCGGCCATCCGATCGACGTCGCCGAGGCCATCAGCTTCCTCGCATCGAGCGGTGCCCGCGGCATCAACGGCCAGACCCTGCGGGTGTGCGGACAGAACATGGTGGGTGCATGATGGCGGATTCGATGCTTCCGGTCTACGCCCGCGCCCTGCTCAAGACCCTGCCCGTGGGGCCGAAGACGAGCTCCGAGCTGCCGGATCGAACCATCGATCGCAGCGTGGCGCTCGAGCCGGTCGCCTATGCCGGATTCGCCCATGTGGTCGGCCAGACGCTTGATGACACCGTCCATCCCGGATATCTACACATCCTCGGCTTCCCGCTGAGCATGCAGCTGCTGGCCGATCCCGAGGTGCCGCTGCCGATGCTGGGCATGGTCCACATCCACAACCGCGTCGATATGCTCGGCTCGGTCCGCCTCGGCGAGGTCGTCGACTTCCATCTCGAACTCGACGGAGCCTTCGACCACACGAAGGGCACGACGATCGAGATCCGGGTCGACGCCCGAGTCGACGGCCGACCGGTGATGAGCGAGGTCTCGACCTATCTGGCCAAGGGCAGGAAGCTGCCCGGGGCGAAGCCCAGGGCCCAGGTCCCGCACACGGAATTCACCGCGCCCCAGCCGACGGCGCTGTGGCGGCTCGATCCGAACATCGGTCAGCGCTATGCGCGGGTGTCCGGTGACTACAACCCGATCCATCTCAGCGGCCTGGCCGCCAAGGGGTTCGGGTTCCCGAGACAGATCGCGCACGGCATGTACGGGGCCTCGCGGGCGCTGTCGGCGATGGACCCGCGCATGGACTCCTACCGCTGGGACGTCTCGTTCGCCAAGCCGATCGTGCTGCCGGCCACGGTCGGCTACGCACTGACCGACGGGCGGCGTCACGAGGCGGCGAGCTCGGCGGTCTTCGACCTCCGGACGGGCAAACCGCACGTGCTCACGCAGGTGTCACACCTCGGCGAATGAGCCCCTGAGTGGGGTGCGTCACAAATGCCGATTTCGATTTTGCGCCACCGAATCTCGCATGTAGAGTTATCTCTGTTGCCAGCGCGAGTGGCGGAATTGGTAGACGCGCTAGCTTGAGGTGCTAGTGCCCAACTTATCGGGCGTGGGGGTTCAAGTCCCCCTTCGCGCACAGCGGACAACGGCCTTCGGATTTCGATCCGGAGGCCGTTTTCGCATCTGCGCGCATGAGCTGACCTCCCCGGCCGGTGGGATACGGTGGTCCATATCACTCCGGTGACAGCCGGGAGGAATGGTCGACCACCACCGAGGGGAGTCTCCAATGTCTGATTTCAGCGCCGCCGAGGCGGAGGTCACGGAACTGTGCCGCCAGCTCATCCGCATCGACACTCAGAACTGGGGAGGGAATCGGGCGAACCCGGAACTGCCGGCCGCTGAGCTCATCGCCTCCTGGTTCGCCGAGGTCGACCTGGACTCCGAGATCGTCGAGTCCGCGCCCGGTCGAGCCAACCTCGTCGCCCGGGTCGAGGGCACGGATCCGCAGGCTCCGGCCCTGGTCGTCCACGGCCACACGGATGTGGTCCCGGCCGCGGCCGAGGACTGGAGCGTCGATCCCTTCGCAGGCGTGATCAAGGACGGTCTGCTGTGGGGGCGCGGGGCCGTGGACATGAAGAACATGGACGCGATGATCATCGCCACCGTCCGGGCCATGCTGTCCCAGGGGATGCGTCCGCGACGCGACCTCGTCATCGCCTTCTTCGCCGATGAGGAGGCCGGTGGCAACTACGGGGCGCGGCACATGGTCCGCAACCGCCCCGAGCTGTTCACCGGCGCCACCGAGGCGATCTCCGAGGTGGGCGGCTACTCCGTCGACATCCGCGGCCAGCGGGTCTACCTCATCCAGACCGCGGAGAAGGGCCTGGCCTGGCTCAACCTCATCGCCCACGGCACCGCCGGCCACGGCTCCCAGCGCAACGACGACAATCCCGTGACCAGACTGGCCGCGGCGATCTCACGGATCGGCAGCCATCCCTGGCCGCAGGAGATCCCGCTGGCCACCCGGCAGCTGCTCGAGGGCGTTTCGGAGCTGACCGGCATCGAATTCCGCTCCGAGACGATCGGTCAGCTGCTGGCCGAACTCGGCTCGGTGGAGAAGTTCGTGGCCCCGACCCTGCAGAACACCTCGAATCCCTCGTTCCTCGACGCCGGATACAAGCACAATGTCATCCCCGGCACGGCCACGGCCTATGTCGACTGCCGGACTCTGCCCGGCCAGCACGAAGACGTCATGCTCAAACTCAAGGAGCTCGCCGGCGAGGGCATCGACATCGAAGCCGAGGACGAGGGCGAGGCGCTCGAATCACCGTTCGACACGCCGCTGGTGGCACAGATGAAGAAGAGCCTGCTGGCCGACGACCCCTCCGCGAAGGTCCTGCCCTATACGCTCTCGGGCGGAACGGACAACAAGTCCATGGCGGAGATCGGCATCACCGGCTACGGGTTCGCGCCCCTGCAGCTGACCGGCGATCTCGACTTCCCGGCGATGTTCCACGGCGTCGACGAGCGCGTGCCGATCTCCGCGCTGAAATTCGGCACACGCGTCCTCGGAGACTTCCTGATGCGGGCATGACCGCCGGTCAGGTGCTCAGCGTCAGCGGCATGATCTTGCGGCGCAGCCACACCGTGCGCACACCGCCGACGGAGATCCGAGTCCGGGCGAGCTCCCATTTGCCGTATTCCGCTTCGTCGTTGAGCTCCTGCAGGCTGACCGAACGCGGCACATCCCTGGAGAACGAAACCTTGCGGAATTCGTAGGTCATACGTGGACGCTGACGTTTCATAGGCCCACCCTAGACGATCTGGGCTAATCTGGATGGCATGCCCGTCATCGTTCTTCTGCGGCACGGCGTCTCGAGCGCCAATACCGCCGGAATACTGGCCGGACGCGCGCCCGGCGTGTCTCTGACCGAGGAAGGGGCGGTCGCGCTCGAGGCGAATCTGGGCCTGCTGCCCCGGCGCCGCTTCTCCCGCCTGCTGCACTCTCCGCTGCGGCGCTGCGTCCAGACCGCCGAGATCGCTCAGAGGATCGCGGAGTTCGACACCGTCGGCGTCGACCGGGACGTCATCGAGCTCGACTACGGGGACTGGACGGGACGAGCGCTGAAGGAACTGGCCGATGAGCCCCTGTGGTCGACCGTCGTCGAACGGGCCTCGCAGGCGCGATTCCCCGGAGGCGAATCCATCGCCGAGGCGGCCGGTCGATCCGTCGCCCGCGTCGATGCGCTCGTGACCCAGCTGCGGGCCGAGGAGCAGGAGGAGAAGGAGAGGCGGCAGGCCGAGGACGAGAAGGCAGGCGGCCCCCGGTGGGCGATGATCGTCTCCCACGGTGACATCATCAAGTCGATCATCGCCGATGCCCTGGGCATGCCGCTCGATGAGTTCCAGCGGCTGAGCGTCGCTCCGGGCTCATTCACCGTCATCGACTACTCCGGTGCCAGACCCGTGCTCGCGGCGATGTCCGTGACTGCCGCGGGCCTTGCGCAGTCCTCGACCGTCGGCGGGGGCGGCCTGCGCTGAACCAGCCCGGCCGATCGGCGAGTCCGCAACCCGCACCGACCGGCAGGGCCGGAGTGCTCGCGTGAGCCGGCGGCGCCGGAGCCGGTCAGACCGCGGCGAGGACCCCGGTGCCCAGCAGAGCGTAGAGCACGATGCCCAGAGCCACCCGGTACCAGACGAAGATCCCGAAGGACCTCGTCTTCACATAGCCGAGGAACCAGTGGATGACGAAGAGGCCGAGGACGAATGAGATGACCGTGGCCAGGAGCGTCGGGCCCCAGCCCAGCACCATGTCCTCGGCACGTCCGAGCGTCTGGGCGACCCCGTAGAAGCCGGAGCCGAGGACTGCCGGGATCGCCAGCAGGAACGAATAGCGGGCCGCCGAGGGCCGGTCGAAGCCCATGAAGCGGCCGGCCATGATCGTGCCGCCGGAACGAGACACGCCCGGGATGACCGCGAGGGCCTGGGCGAAGCCGAAGAGGATGCCCTGGACCCAGTTCATGTCCTCGAGGGAGCGCTCCTTCCTCCCGGCCCAGTCGGCGATGCCGATGATGAGGCCGAAGACGATGAGCATCGTCGCGGTGATCCACAGGCTGCGCAGCGCGCCCTCGATGTAGTCCTGGAACAGCAGGCCGATGACGACGATCGGGATCGAACCGATGATGATCAGCCAACCCAGCCGCACCTCGGGGTCCGTCCGGTCGTGCTTGCCCACCAGAGCCTTGCACCATTTCGAGATGATCGTGACGATGTCACGCCAGAAGTACACGACCACGGCCGCCTCGGTGCCGATCTGGATGATGGCGGTGAAGAACGCGCCCGGATCGTCGCCGGGCAGCATGAGCTCGCCGACGATGCGCACATGCGCCGAGGATGAGATCGGGAGGAACTCGGTGAGCGCCTGCACGATTCCGAGCACGGCAGCGACCAGCCAGTCGTACATACGACTCCTTGAGAATGTGGGGTGGGAACGAAACCACGGTAGTCGCCGGATCGGGTAACCTCAAGAAACATGGAACACCAACGACTCGGCACCACCGGCCTGGAACTCAGCGAGGTGGGCCTCGGAACCTTCGAATGGGGGCACCGGGTCGATGCTCGGGCCGCCCAACGACTCGTCGATGAGTACAGCGGTGCAGGTGGGAACGTCATCGAACTTCCCAGCACCGGTGATTCCTCGGCCGAGGTGATCGCGCAGCTGAGACTTCCCGAAGAGATCCTGATGATGGCCCGCGTGGGCGTGTCCATGAGTGAGCCCGACCACATCGACGTCGGTCTCGGGCGGTCGCGGGTCCTGTCCCAGGTCGATTCCCTGCTGCGGATGACGGGCCGCGAACACCTCGATGTGCTCATCCTCGACGTTTTCGATGCGGACGTCGACCGGGCCGAGACGGCCTCGGCGATCGAGACCCTGCTCACCCTCGGCAAGATCCGCTATGTCGGCGTCTCCCATCACACCGGCTGGCAGCTGGCGGAGATGCGTGGGGCAGGGCTGCCGATCGCGTGCGCCGTGGCCGAATACTCCCTGCTCAACCGGGAGGCCGAGGACGAACTGCTCCCGGCTGCCGACTATGCCGGCGTCGGACTCATCGCCGGGGCGAGCCTCGGACGAGGTGTGCTCACCGACAAGTACCGGTCCGCGACGCCGCAGGACTCCCGACTGGGCGGCGAACTCAGCGAGTACGTCGGGGCCTACCTCGACGACCGGTCGGGTCGGGTGCTGGCCGGAGTGCGCAAGGCGGCGACCGCTCTGGGCGTGTCGACGACCGATATCGCGCTGGCATTCAACCGGCGCCGCGGCATCGCCTGCTCCTTGGTCTCGGCCCGCACGCCCGCCCAACTGGCCGAGGTCACCGGCAGCGATGTCGACCTGGCCGAGGAGATCGCCGAGGTGCTCGACCAGATCTCCTGAGACGGCGGGGGACCGGAGCCCGAGGAGACGGCGGGCTCAGTCGTCCTCGTCGTCGTCATCGAGGACGAACTCGTCGTCATCGTCCTTCGCATCCTCGACATCGTCGAAGAGTTCGAAGGGGGTCACCTCGTCGAAAGCGGTGTAGATGGCATCTTCATAGATTTCGAAGGCATCGGCCAAAGCCATATACGCGGCTTCGACTCGGGAGTCTTGGTCTCCGGTGCGATGTGCGGATGCAGCGTAGTGCTCTCTCACTGCTTCGAGGAATGCGTCCAGGGCCTCACGAGGATCAGTGCTCATGACTCAAATGTAACCCAGGCCGGAGTCACATGTAAGTGTTTGAACTAGGCTGAAGGAATGGCAGCTTTGTACGACCACCCCACACCGGATCGCTTCGTCGTCGGCACGATCGGCCTGCCCGGAGAGCGGACGTTCCTCCTCCAGGCCAAGTCCGGCAATATGCTGACCACCGTGGTCGTGGAGAAGGAACAGGTGGAGATCCTGGCCGACCGGATCACCGAGCTCCTCGATATGGTCATGATCAAGGATCCCGCCGCTCGCGTGCCGCAGACGGCCCTGGACGACCGCATCGACAACGCCGGGCTCAACGTCCCCATCGAACCGGAGTTCCGTGTCGGCACCATGAGCCTGGGCTGGGACACGGTCAAACACGAGCTCGTCATCGAATGCTTCGAACTCACCGAGGCCGACGCCCAGGCCGGCGAGTCGGCCGACCCCGATGACGACGAGGTCGAACGCGAAGTCCTGCGCATCGTCCTCGATGCCGCCGGTGCCCGGGAGTTCGCCCGTCGCGGCGAACAGGTCGTCGGCGCCGGGCGCGGCGACTGCCCGTTCTGCTCCCTCCCGCTCGAGCCCGACGGCCACCTGTGTCCCCGCGCCAACGGCATTCCCCGCGCCTGAACCGATGGATCACAGCTTCGTCCTCGACGCGCTCACCTCGGGGGACTGGACCGAGATGGGCACGATCCCGCGAGCCAGCAACGACACCCGGCTGCTCGTGCTCGAACACGCCGGTCGGGCGCTCAAAGCCGTGTACAAGCCCATCGTCGGCGAACGGCCGCTGCATGACTTCCCACCTGCCAGCCTCGCCCTGCGCGAAGTCGCGTCGTTCCGGCTGAGCGCTGCCCTCGACCTCGGTGTCGTGCCGGCCACGGTGCTGCGCGACGATCTTCCCGCCGGCCGCGGCTCGCTGCAGGCCTATGTCGAGGCCTCCGAAGACGAGGAGGCCGTGACCCTGAGCACGGTCAACGCGATCCCTGCCGATCACACGCCGATCTTCGCGCTGCGCACCGAGGACGGACGTGACCTCGTGCTCTCCCACGCCGTGACCGAGAGCCTGCGAGCGATCGCCTTCTTCGATCTGCTGGCCAACAACGCCGATCGCAAGGCCGGTCATGTCATCACCGGCAGCTGTCTGCCGAGTACAGCGGCCGAGGACATCGGCACCTTCGGCATCGACAACGGGCTGACGTTCCACCCGCAGGAGAAGCTGCGCACGGTGCTGTGGGGCTTCTCACGCACGTCCTTCCGGGCGGAGGAGCTCGACGCCCTCGACGAGGTGGCTCGAATGGATGACGAGCTGGTCTCGACGCTCGCCGACTGTCTCACCGACGCCGAACTGGAGGCTCTGGCTGACCGCGCCGAGACACTCATCACAGGTGAGTTCTTCCCCGAGGCACCCGATGATCGCACCGTCATCCCCTGGCCGCCGATCTGAGTTCTCCGGCGAACTGAGGCGAAAGTGCCGAACGTCGACGTCTCGGTTAGGCTGGTCTGCGTGAAGTCATGGCCCGAACCTCAACTGCCCCGTCTGACCAGCACCGGAAAGGTGCCCACGGTCTTCGACACGAGCACACGCAGCCCGCGCCGACTGCGCGGGCACGAGCAGACCGCGCGCCTCTACGTCTGCGGCATCACCCCCTACGATGCGACGCATCTCGGTCATGCCGCCACATATGTGGCCTTCGATCTGCTCTACCGCATCTGGCGCGATGCCGGACTCGAGGTCGTCTACGTCCAGAACACGACCGATGTCGACGACCCGCTGCTCGAACGCGCAGATGCCACGGGAGTCGACTGGCGCGAACTCGCCTCATCTCAGATCCAGCTCTTCCGCGAGGACATGGAGGCCCTGCGGGTGGTCCCGCCGACGAGCTTCATCGGTGTCGTCGAGTCGGTGTCCGAGATCGCCGCCGCCGTCGAGGATCTCGTGGCCAAGGGGGCGGCCTACACTCTTGAGAACGGAGACGTCTACTACCGCGTCTCGACACCGATCAACCCGCCCTTCGGCACGGTCAGCCATGACGATGCCGCGACCATGGCGAAGCTGTCGGCCGAACGCGGGGGAGACCCGGACACCCCGGGCAAGGACAACCCCATCGACCCGCTGCTGTGGCGGGCCGAACGCGAAGGCGAACCGTCCTGGGACGGCGGCAGTCTGGGCCGCGGGCGCCCGGGTTGGCATGTCGAATGCACCGTCATCGTCGACAAGTACGCGGGCCTGCCCGTCGATGTGCAGGGAGGCGGGAACGACCTCATCTTCCCGCACCACGAGATGAGCGCCGCCCACGCCTCGGCGTGGCGGGATGTGCCGATGGCGAAGACCTATATGCACACCGGCATGGTCGGCCTGGAGGGCGAGAAGATGAGCAAGTCCAAGGGCAACCTCGTGCTCGTCTCACAGCTGCGCGAGCGCGGCGTCGACCCCATGGTCATCCGCACCGTGATCCTGGCCAACCACTACCGCAGCGATTGGAGCTTCTCCGAGGACCAGCTCGAAGCGGCCGAGGCGCGGCTGAATGCCTGGCGTCATGCCGCCCGCTGCGAACCGGAATGTCGTGAGGGCCTGCGCGGACACATCATCGGCCTGCTCAGGGAAGCGCTGACCGACGACCTCGACAGTCCCCGGGCCCTGGGCATCCTCGACGAATGGGCCGAGCACTATGCCGATTCCGAGCCCTCGGACCCCGAGGCAGTCAGCGGTGACAGGGTCGCTGACGCGGTCGATGCGCTGCTGGGCATCCGCCTCTACGACTGATTCCGGCGTCCGGGTCCCGGGTCATTTCTCGCGACCGCGTTTGCGCAGATAGCGTTCGAACTCGGCCGCGATGGCGTCTCCGCTGGCCTCCGGCAGGTCAGCGGAGTCGTTCTGCTTCTCCAGGCCTTTGACCAGTTCGGCCAGATGCGGGTTGAAGGAGACGAGCTCATCGGCGCCGAGTTCCCACGCGCGGCTCTCCTCCTCGAGCACATGGATGTCGATCTCGACCCCGGTGAACCGTTCGACGGCCTTGACCAGGGCCAGTTCCGCCTTCGGCGATGGGGAATCCGCGAGATAGTCCGGCACGCCCACCCACAGATTGATCGAGCGCAGACCCCGCCACTGGCAGGAGACGGCCAGGAGCCCGAGGATGCCGATGGGCCCTTCGTAGGCATTGGCATCGATGTCGAGCTCGCCGGCCAGCTCTCGGTCCTCGGTATTGGCCACCACCGGCAGGGGACGGGTGTGCGGCACCTCGGCGTGGAGCCCGCCGAGCAGGACCACGGAGTCCTCGGGCCCGAGCTGAGCGAGGACGAGGGAGAGGAACTCCCGCCACTTCAGCCCCGGTTCGTGACCGTGGATGACGGTGATCGGCAGCTCGCCGAGGCGGCCGCGATGGACGGCGACACCGGGCCAGGCGATCGAGGCGGTGCCGTCTTCGTCGCGGACGATCTCGGGCTCGGAGAAGCGGAATTCGTAGAACCCGTCGGTGTCGAGGATCTCACTGTCGTTCAGCTGCCAGACCTCGATGAGGTCTTTGACCAGCGAACTGGCCGCCTCGGAGGCGTCAGCATCCTGACCTTCGAAGGCGATGAACACGAGTGCCCCGGACCCGGATGGAAGAAAGCTCATGGTTCCAGACTACGCTGGGCCTATGACGAACCCAGCCGCAGTCCTATGGGACATGGACGGAACCCTGGTCGATACCGAGCCGTACTGGATCAGGGCCGAGACCGAACTGATGAACGCACACGGCCTGTCCTGGTCCGAGGAGCAGGGCCTCGAATTCGTCGGCAACGAGCTGCTGACCTCGGCGACGATGATGCAGCAGGCTGGTCTCGACCTGTCGGCAACCGAGATCGTCGAGACCCTCATGGGCAAGGTCATCGACCACATCCGCACCTCCGTTCCCTTCCGGCCCGGAGCCCTCGAGCTGCTGGCCGAGCTCAGGGCCGAGGCGGTTCCCTGTGTCATGGTGACCATGTCCTACCGTCGCCTCGCCGAGGCGGTCATCGCCAGCTGTCCCGCCGACAGCTTCGTCGGGCTCATCTGCGGTGACGAGGTCTCGGCCGGCAAGCCCGACCCCGAGCCCTATCTCAAGGGTGCCGGACTGCTCGGCCTCGATCCCGCCGACTGTGTGGCACTGGAGGATTCGAAGCCGGGCCTGGCTAGCGCCGAGGCGGCCGGAACCATCGCCGTGGGGGTGCCTCACTTCGTCGACCTCGAACCGCGGCCCGGCCGGATCCTGTGGCCCAGCCTCGAAGGTCGGGGAGTCGCGGATCTGCGCAGGCTGCGCGCCCAGCAGTCGGCTCAGACGCCCTAGGACGAGATCGGCTCAGTCCCGGCAGTCGGCTCAGGCTCCGACGACCTTCGTGATCTCGGGAGTCGGGGGAGCAGCGTTTCCCCAGGCCGGACACAGCGGTTTGAAGGTGCACCAATTGCACAGCGGTGACTTCTTCGGTCGCCATCGGTCGGATTCGGCCGCGGCGATGATGTCCTTCCAGATCGCCTCGATCTCGAATTCCGTCTGCTCGATCTCATTCATCGTCGGATGGGACTTCACCACGCTGCGCGAACCGAGATACATCAGCTGCAGGGTGTGGACGAGTTCGCCGGAGAGCCGGTAGACGACGAGGGCGTAGAAGCCCATCTGGAACTTCGCCTCACGCCCGTACTGGGGTTTGGGCTGCTTGCCCGTCTTGTAGTCGACCAGACGCTTCTCGCCGCCCGGGGCGACGTCGACCCGGTCGATGAAGCCGCGCAGCTCGAGCCCGCTCTCGAGCGTGGTGCGCACGTACTTCTCCGTCTCATCCGGTTCGAGGTGCTCCGGGTACTCGAGCACGAAATAGGAGTCGATGAGCCGACGCGCCGATGTGAAGAACGTCTCCTTCTCTGCTTCGGAAGAGAAGATCTCGAGGACCTCGGGATCCTTCTCGACGAGGTCGCTCCAGGCGGGCATCAGCAGCGACTGCGCCAGATCCGCCGTGCGCTCGGAGGCGGGAGCGGTGAACAGCCTCTCGAGGACGGAATGGACGACGGTGCCGCGGAACGCCGCTTGCGACGGCGGCTCCGGCAGCCGGTCGACGCTGCGGAATCGGAACTTCAGGGGGCATTGGATGAAGTCGTTGGCCCGCGAGGGCGAAAGACTGGTGAGCTCGGCCATATCACCACTGTAACGACCAGGACGGACACGACGTGGCGACCAGCGATGACGAGGCCGTCGCTGTTAGGCTGAGTATCCGAGACTCAGTGGACCGCTCCCACGACGACACGACCGGAGGAATCCCTTCAATGGCCGCGAAAAACCACCAGCCCGGTGCGTCCTCGGGCCTGCGCCTGGGCACCATCCTCGGGGCGCCGGTCATCCTCGCCTGGTCGTGGTTCCTCGCCGCCATCGTCATCACCATCCTGTTCACTCCCTGGCTCAACCAGGTCCGTCCGGATCTGGGCATCGGGGCCTGGTTCGTGGCCTTCGCCTACGCCGTGCTGCTGTTCGCCTCGGTGTTCCTCCACGAACTCGCCCACGGCGTGGCCGGGCAGTTCTACGGGCAGAAGGTCGCGGCGATCGAACTCAACCTCTGGGGCGGTTTCACCCGCTTCGAACCCCAGGTGGACAATCCGCGGGACAAGGCCGCGACGACGAGCTTCGTCATCTCCATCGTCGGCCCGATCGTCAACATCGTCCTGGCCCTGCTGGGATGGTGGTGCCTGAGCGCGGCCACGCCCACCTCGGTGCCGTGGCTGCTGCTGATCGCGGTCACCTTCGCCAACATCGCACTCGGGGCGATCAACCTGCTGCCGGGCATCCCGCTCGACGGCGGTTGGGCGCTGCAGGCGATCATGTGGCGCATCACCGGTTCCCAGTACCTGGGCACGATCGTGGCCAGCTGGGTCGGCCGCATCATCGCCATCGGCTTCATCGGGTGGTCGGTGATCACTCCGCTGCTGGCCGGTGAGCGCCCCGAACCGCTGACCGTGGCATGGATGTCCCTCATCGCGATCATGCTGTGGTTCTCCGCCGGGGACGCGGCCACGCACGCCAAACGGGCACGGAAGATGGAGACCTACGATCTGTCCCAGGTCATCCAGCCGGCGATCGCGGCCACCTGGGATGCGGACCTGGCCGATACCCTCGACTATGCGAACACGCTCGGGCATGCGAAGGAACGCACACTCATCGTCGTGCTCGATCAGAAGGGGCTGCCCTACGGGCTGGTCGACCGGCACGCCGCGGCCGGCCGACTCGCCGAGACCCTCGAGGCCGTGCCCGCCGGCGAGGTCGCCCGCCCCCTGGCCGGATGGATCGGCGTGCCCAAGGACATCACCGCTCCGCATCTGCTCGAATCGCTCACCCACCGGCCCAAGGCGCAGTTCAGTCTCGTCATGGACGGCAACACACTCGTGGGCGTAATCGATCTGCAGGAGTTCTTCGACGAGCTTCTCGCAGCCTGAGCCGGTTGTGTGAGGCAATCCTCACCAGCGTAGAGTGGACTCATCATGACTCAGGCACTCCGAACCCGTCCCGCGCGCGTCCTGGCCAGTGGCGAAAAGGTCCAGCTCACCGACCCCAAGGGGCGAATGCACACGCTCGTGCTCACCCCAGGGGAGACGTTCCACACGCACAAGGGGCTCATCAGCCACGATGACATCATCGGGCGCACCGAGGGAATCATCGTATCGAACACCGGGGGAGTGGACTTCCAGGTCTTCCGCCCTCGCTATGAGGACTTCGTGCTGTCGATGCCGCGGGGTGCCGCTGTCGTGTACCCGAAGGACTCGGGACTCATCGTCACCCTCGGCGACATCCACCCCGGTGCCACCGTCGTCGAGGCCGGGGTCGGCTCCGGAGCGCTGTCGATGGCCCTGCTGCGCGCCGTCGGACCGACCGGCAGCGTCCACTCCTTCGAAATCCGTGAGGAATTCGCCACGATCGCGACCGGCAACATCGCCGACTTCTTCGATGGTGAGCCCGAGAACTGGTCGGTCACCGTCGGCGACCTCACCGAGGCCCTCCCGCAGACCTTCGCCCCCGGTTCCGTCGACCGGGTCGTCCTCGATATGCTCACCCCCTGGAACACTCTCGACGCGGTCAGCCGCGCTCTGCGACCGGGCGGCATCGTCATCGCCTATGTCGCCACGGTCCCGCAGCTCTCCCGCTTCGTCGAGGCTCTGCGAGCCTCGCAGAACTTCGCCGAGCCCGAATCCATGGAGGCCATGATCCGCGGTTGGCACGTCGACGGGCTCGCTGTGCGTCCCGACCACCGGATGATCGCCCACACCGGGTTCCTCATCATGGCCCGGCGCATGGCCGAAGGCGTCGCCCCATTGGAGAAGAAGAAGCGCCCGCAGGCAGCGAACGCGGCACCCGAGGACGTCGCGGCCTGGACGCAGACCGAGGTCACCGAGGAGGCCATCGGCACGCGCACCGCACACGGGAAGAAGCTGCGACGGGTGATGCGCGAGGCCGGGAAGCGATTGCGCACCGGTGACGATGACACCGGCACAAGCGAGACAGGCGCCGGTGACCGGCCTCCGGGCACACAGCGCGACGTTGCAGACACAGACAGCCCGAGAACACACAGCAATGGGCCGAAGGAGGATCGATGACAGAGACCACGACCGAGGTGAAGCGCCTCCGCGAGGACACCGCTTCCCTGCGTCAGCAGCTCTACAGCGCCGGTAAGCGCAATGAGGCCCTGTCGAAGACCCTGCGCACGGCCCGAGAGGAACTGGGCCGAATCAAGGAGGAGGCCCGGCGCCTGACGGAGCCGCCGAACAACTGGGGCACCCTGATCGCCGTCGATGACAAGGGCGTGGCCGCGGACGTGATCGTCGGCGGTCGGCGCATGCGCGTGGCCATCGCACCCGAGGTCGAACCGGCCGGGCTGCGGGCCGGTGCCGATGTGCTCCTGTCCGAAGGCCTCGTCGTCATCGGCACCGGAGCCTTCCCACCGGTGGGCTCGGTGGTCAACGTCCGCGAATTCGTCGACGACAGTCGGATCCTCGTCGGCGCCCCCGGCGACGACGAACAGGTCTTCGTCCTCGCCGAGGACCTCATCGACTCGGGACTGCGCGTCGGTGATGCCGTCGTCGTCGACACGCGCACCCACTATGCCCTGCAGGTCGTCGAGAAGCCCGAGGTGTCCTCGCTGCTGCTCGAAGAGGTCCCGGACATCACCTATTCCGACATCGGCGGCCTGGCCGACCAGATCGGTCAGATCAAGGATGCCGTCGAGCTGCCGTTCGAACATCCTGAGCTCTACACCGAACACGGCCTCAAACCGCCCAAGGGCATCCTCCTCTATGGCCCACCCGGCTGCGGCAAGACCCTCATCGCGAAGGCCGTGGCGAACTCACTGGCCGACCGCACCGGCGAGGAGCGGGCCCGGAAGACCTACTTCCTCAACATCAAGGGCCCGGAGCTGCTCGACAAGTACGTCGGCGAGACCGAGCGCCAGCTGCGTCTGATCTTCGCTCGGGCCCGGGAGAAGGCCTCGGCCGGATTCCCCGTCGTGGTCTTCTTCGACGAGATGGAGTCGCTCTTCCGCACCCGCGGCACGGGCAAGTCCTCGGATGTGGAGACGACGATCGTGCCCCAGCTGCTGACGGAGATCGACGGCGTCGAACAGCTCGACAACGTCATCGTCATCGGCGCCTCGAACCGCGAGGACCTCATCGATCCGGCGATTCTGCGCCCGGGCCGACTGGATGTGAAGATCCGGATCGAACGCCCCGACGTCGCCGCCGCCCGCGACATCTTCGGCAAATACCTCACCGAGGATCTGCCGCTGCACCCGGAACTGCTGGACGAACACGGCGGTCCCACCGAGGCGGCCGCCGGTCTCATCGACTTCTGCATCGACCGGATGTACTCCCATACTCAGGAGAACGAATTCGTCGAGGTCAGCTACGCCGACGGGTCGAAGGAAGTGCTCCACTTCTCCGACTTCGCCTCCGGGGCGATGATCCACAACATCGTCGACCGGGCGAAGAAGGCCGCGATCAAATCGCTTCTCGAGACCGGTCAGCGCGGTCTGCGCCCCGAACACTTCGAAGCCGCCATCGCCGAGGAGTTCAGCGAGCACGAGGATCTGCCGAACACCACGAATCCGGACGAATGGGCTCGGATCTCGGGTCGCAAGGGCGAACGCGTCACCCACCTGCGGATGATGCATCTCGACACGACCAGGGGAGCCCCGGTCGTGCCCAATGAGACCGAGATCTCCGAGGTGCGCCCGAACTCCGACCTCGTCTGAACCGGTGCCGACCCGGTCTGCACCGGCACCGGGGCCGGTGACGGAGGTCGCCGGCCCCGGCGGGCCGTCCGACACGCCGGGGCCGGAGTCAGCGGGCCGTCCGGAGACCGGAGACGGGGCGGCGGTGGGCTGGGACTCAGCGGCTGCGCCCGCGGCCGGACGGACCTCCGGCGACAGCGGAGGCGATGATGCGCCAGCCGACCAGGGTGATGAGATTGAGCGAGGCGGCCACGATCATGAAACTCACCGGCACAGTGCCCGGCTCTCCGCCGGCACCCGTGACGCCGCGCAGCACGAGCCCGACGAGGACGGTGATCGCCCACACCCCCGTGCCCGTGGCCAGCGGCGAGATCGGCCGGTCCCAGACCGCGGCCAGCAGCCAGGCGAGGACGAGGGAGGCGACGAACGGCCACGCTGTGGTCATCAGCCCCTCGGGATCGAAATTGTGAGAATGTGTGTAGTGACCGACGATCGTGAAGAGGACCACGAGGATGAGGTCGACGATCAGTGCGATCGGGAGATGAGATTTCTTCGTTGCCACGTCCCCGAGTCTAGACCTTGGAGGAAGTTCAGATGCTCAGAGTCCAGCGAGTCATGGGGTCCGAAACCGAATTCGGTCTCAGCCAGCCGGGCAACCCGCGGGCGAATCCGATGCGGGACTCGGCGCGTGTCGTCGACGCCTATGCCGGTCCCCGCGGGCTGAAGTCGTCCCAGAACTTCTGGGACTTCGCCGCCGAGTCCCCGCTGGCCGATGCCCGCGGCTTCTTCATGAACATCGCCGAAGCCGACGCCTCCCAACTGACCCACATCCCGCAGGACGACGTCGAGGCACAGTATCTGGCCAATGTGGTCACGGAGAACGGCGCCCGCTACTACGTCGATCACGCCCACCCCGAATACTCCTCCCCGGAGGTGCTCACCCCTCGCGACGTCGTCACCTTCGACCGGGCCGGGGACCTCGTGGCGCTGGCCTCGGTGCGGGCCCTGGAGAAGTCCGACGAGCCGGTCAACCTGTACAAGAACAACACCGATTCCAAGGGATCGTCCTACGGCACCCACGAGAACTACCTCGTCGACCGTGGCGTCGACTTCGACGACATCGCCGCAGGACTCATCCCGTTCTTCGTCAGCCGACAGATCCTGTGCGGATCCGGCCGTGTGGGCCTCGGCCGGGAGGGTGAGGGCGCGGGCTACCAGATCTCGTCGCGGGCCGACTTCTTCGAAGCCGAAGTGGGCCTCGAGACGACTCTGCGCCGCCCCATCGTCAACACCCGTGACGAACCCCACGCCGACCCGTCGAAGTACCGTCGCCTGCACATCATCATCGGCGACGCCACCATGGCCGAGCCGGCGACCTTCGTCCGCTTCGGTTCGACGTCCCTGGTGCTCAGCCTCATCGAATCCGGCCCGGCCCCGCGGATCGAACTCGCCGATGCGCTCGAGGCCCTGCAGACCGTCAGCCATGATCTCAGCCTCAGCGCGAGACTGCCGCTGACCGACGGTTCGACGATGACCGCGCTCGAGATCCAGGAGGCCTACTATGCCGCCTGCCGCGAGCACGCCGATGCCGACGACGCCGACACCGCCGAAGTGCTCGCCGAATGGAGGCGCTTCCTCGACGGTCTCACCGATGATCCCCGAAGCCTCGCCGACTCCATCGACTGGATCGCCAAATGGGTGCTGCTCGAGCACTACCGTTCCCGCGAAGGCATCGACTGGGACCATCCGAAACTCGCCCTCATCGACGTCCAGTACCACGATGTGCGGCCGGAGAAGGGGCTGTTCCACAAGCTCGAGCGCGCCGGCCGGATCCGTCGGATGACCACCGACGCCGAGGTCGAGGCCGCCGTGACCAACGCCCCCGACGGCACCCGCGCCTTCCTCCGCTCGGTGGCCGTCGCCCGCCTCGGCGAGGATCTCGTGGCCGCCAGCTGGGACTCCCTCGTGCTCAACGCCGGAGACCTCGGCGTCGTCCGACTGCCGATGCACGAACCGCTCAAGGGCTCGCGAGAGCTCCTGGCCGAACGCCTCGAGGGAGTCGAGTCCGCCGCGGATCTGCTGCGGGCCCTCGGAGTGGATAGACTGACAGTGAAGAACGACTGAAGGGGTGTGAGATGAGCTCGCAGGAACAGTTCCAAAGAGACAAGTCCGACGGTGGGGCGGACGCACCGGTCGATCCGCCGGAGGCCGTGCAGGGCCAGATCAACACTCAGAACGTGGACTCCATCCTCGATGAGATCGACGGCGTTCTGGAGACGAACGCGGAGGAGTTCGTCGCGAACTTCGTCCAGAAGGGCGGCCAATGAGATGTCAGGATTCCCTCCTGCGTTTCTGAGTTCGACGAGCAACTCGTTCGTCGAACTCGCCCGCTCGCTGGCCCCGGAGACCCTGCCGTCGACGGACGGTTCGGATCTGGCCGGACAGACGCCGGAGGGCACGACGATCATCTGCTTCCGCACCGCCACCGGCATCCTCATGGCCGGTGACCGGAGGGCGACGATCGGCAACCTCATCGCCTCCCACTCGATGGAGAAGGTCAAGGCCGCCGATGACTTCTCGGTCATCGGCATCGCCGGCACCGCAGGTGTGGCCCTCGACCTCATCCGGCTCTTCCAACTCGAACTCGAACACTACGAGAAGATCGAAGGCGCCCGCCTGTCGCTGCACGGCAAGGCCAACCGCCTGGCCTCGATGCTGCGCGGCAACCTCGGACTGGCGCTGCAGGGGCTGAGCGTCCTGCCGCTGTTCGCCGGAGTCGACGACTCGACCCCGCACGGGCAGATCTTCAGCTTCGATGTCACCGGAGGCAAGTACGAGGAGCACCGCTTCCATGCCATCGGCTCCGGCTCCGGCTTCGCCCGCGGGGCGCTGAAGAAGCTGTGGAGGGCCGATCTCGACACGGATGCGGCGATCACCGTGGCCGTCGAGGCGCTCTTCGACGCCTCCGACGACGACTCCGCCACGGCCGGACCGGATTTCGTCCGTCAGATCGCTCCGACGGTCTTCACCGTCGACCTCGACGACGGAGTCACCGAGATCGACTCGGCCGCCGTGCTGTCAGCCGCCACCGAGGTCGTCGACCGCCGCACGAGGAGCGCCCGGTCATGAGCATCGTCGGCACACCGCGAAAGGACCGGACATGAGCCAGGCACCGTTCTACGTCTCGCCCGAACAGCTGATGAAGGACCGGGCCGATTTCGCCCGCAAGGGCATCGCCCGTGGCCGTTCGGTCGTGGTGATGCGCTTCGACGGGGGCATCCTGCTGCTGGCGGAGAACCCGTCACCGACTCTGCACAAGATCGCCGAGATCTACGATCGGATCGGGTTCGCGGCCGTCGGCAAGTACAACGAGTTCGAGACCCTGCGACAGGCCGGGGTCCGCTATGCGGATCTGCGCGGATACTCCTACCACCGCACCGACGTCACCGCCCGCGGGCTGACCAACGCCTACGCGCAGACCCTGGCCGGGGTGTTCACGACCGAGTCGAAGCCCTTCGAGGTCGAACTCGTCGTCGCCGAACTCGGCATCACCGCCGAGCGCGACCAGCTGTACCGGCTCAGCTACGACGGTTCGGTCATCGACGAGACCGAGCATGTGGCCATCGGAGGCCAAGCCGATGCGATCACCGCCTCGCTGGCCGGCCTGCGGACCTCGGAACTCGGTCTGGCCGCCGTGTTCGGCCACGGTGTGGCCGCGCTGGCCGCTGCCACGCAGACGACGCTGCCGACCGAGGACCTGGAAGCCGCCGTCCTCGATCGGACGACGAGCAGGCAGAGGACCTTCCGTCGACTCGATGAGGCAGCGATGCGCGCGCTGCGGGAGGACTGAATGGCACGCATCTTCGGAATCGAGACCGAATACGGGCTCGCCCACACCGCCGCCGACGGCGGACGGCGCATCGGGCCCGAGGAGATCGCCCGCTACCTGTTCCGACCCGTCGTCGAATGGGGGCGGTCGTCGAACGTGTTCCTGCCCAACGGCTCTCGCCTCTACCTCGATGTCGGATCCCACCCCGAATACGCGACCGCCGAATGCAGCGACCTGTCCGATCTGCTCGCCCAGGACCGGGCCGGCGAGGCGCTGATGATCGATCTGCTTGACAAGGCTCAGTCCGCCCTCGCCGCCGAGGAGATCGGCGGCCGGCTGCACATGGTCAAGAACAACACGGACGCGGCCGGGAACTCCTACGGTTCGCATGAGAACTTCCTCATCCGCCGCACTCTCGACTTCAACCGTCTGACCACGGTTCTCCTGCCCTTCCTCGTCAGCCGCCAGCTGCTCGTCGGGGCCGGGGCGATCATCCCGCGCCGGTCGTCCTTCGCCCCGGACGAGGAGGTCGACCGGTCGGAGATGATGTTCGGGCTCTCAGCCCGCTCCGATGTCATGTGGGAGGGCCTGTCGTCTGCCACGACCCGTTCGCGCCCGATCATCAACGCCCGCGACGAACCCCATGCGGATGCGGAGAAGTACCGGCGGCTGCACGTCATCGTCGGTGATTCGTCGATGTCGACGGCCACCTCGGCGCTCAAGGTGGGGTCGGCCGCGCTCATGCTCGACCTCATCGAACAGGGCGCCCGGATCCCGGAGAACGGGCTGCGCCATCCCGTGCGCGACATCCGGCTCGTCGCCCGCGACCTCACCGGCCGTGTCGTGCTCGAACGCACCGACGGCACCACCACGACCCCGCTCGGGCTGCTTGCCGACTATCGGGACCGGGCGCAGCGCCTCGTCGACACCGGCGATCACAGCCTCGGCGATGAGGGTCTGGCCCGCTATGTCATCGACCTGTGGACGCGGATGCTCACCGCCGTGGAGTCCCAGGACTTCTCCGCGGTGAACACGGAGATCGACTGGGTGATGAAGCGCACCCTGATCGAACGGTCCATGGCACGAGGCACGGAGGCGATCACGGATCCGCGCATCCACCGCCTCGACATCGCCTATCACGACATCACCCCGGCCACCGGTCTGTTCCCGAAGCTGGAAGCGGCCGGGATGGCGAAGAACCTCGTTCCCGCCGAGGCGGCGACCCGCGCCAAGGCCGTGCCGCCGGCGAGCACCCGGGCCACGATCCGCGGTGAGTTCGTCCGCGCCGCCCACGCCGCCCGCCGCGACTACACCGTCGACTGGGTGCATCTGCGGCTCAACGACGAATCCGGTCGCGCAGTGGCCCTGAAGGACCCGTTCGCCACGACGCACCCGCAGGCGGAAGCACTCATCGCGGGCCTGTAAGATCACCCTGTGATCCGGTCGGTCCGCGACAGCGGCAGCGGCCACTCGTGAGGAAAGGAAACCAGTGCGCACCAAAGTGCTCAGCGCGATCGCGGCGGGTCTGCTGCTGCTGACTGCCTGCGGTCAGGGTGATGAGTCGGAGGACTCGACCACGCCTCCGCCGTCGGTGTCCGCTCAGGACGCGAAGTCGACCAGCCTCGACGACATCACGGTCGACGGCAAGGTCGGGAAGAAGCCCGAGGTCAGCTTCGACGCTCCGCTGGTCATCGAGGACACGGAGAAGAAGGTGCTCAGCCAGGGCGACGGCGAGACGATCGACGAGGGCGAACAGGTCACGGCACAGATGACGCTGGTCTCGGGCACCAGCGGCGAGGTCGTCGAATCGAGCTACGATTCCGAGTCGCCCGCCGGGTTCCCCATGGACAAGTCCCAGATCTCCGAGGACCTCTACGACGCGCTGATCGACGTCAAGGTCGGATCACGAGTGATGATGTCGCTCAACGGCAGCGCCGAACAGGGCGAGGCCTCGCAGACCTTGGTCTACGTCATCGATGTGGAGAAGACCACGAAACCGCTGACCCGGGCCGAAGGGGAGAAGACCGACCAGTCGGACAACCCCGTGACCGTGGACTGGGACGATGACGGGGCGCCGTCGATCTCGGAGCCCAAGGGCGACAAGCCCGACAAGCTGAAGACGTACACCACCATCGAAGGCGAAGGCCCCGAGGTCGAGAAGGGCCAGAGCGTGGCGGTGAAGTACTCCGGCTGGCTCTGGGACGACACCTCGAAGACCTTCGACTCGAACTGGACGGAGGACGGACAGCCCTTCGCCGTCGACCCGGTCGGCGAGGCTCAGGTCATCGACGGCTGGAACGAAGGCCTCGTGGGACAGAAGGTCGGCAGCCAGATCGTCCTCATCGTCCCACCGGACAAGGGCTACGGGGAACAGGGAAGCGAACCGTCCATCCCGGGCGATGCGACCCTCATCTTCGTCATCGACATCCTCTCGGCCCAGGGCTGAGGCTCAGGCCGAGAGCCACCAACGACTCCACAGGAGGCATCATGAGCAAGCAGAAACCAGAGGTCGACTTCCCCGGCGGCGAAGCGCCCACCGAGCTCGTCATCGTCGATGACGTCATCGGCACCGGCGCCGAGGCGGGCCCCGGCGACACAGTGAGCGTGCACTACGTCGGAGTCGCCCATTCCACGGGTGAGGAGTTCGACGCCTCGTACAATCGCGGCACGCCGCTGGAGTTCCGT
The DNA here is from genome assembly GCF_018208375.1 of Brevibacterium sp. SMBL_HHYL_HB1. Taxonomy (NCBI): domain Bacteria; kingdom Bacillati; phylum Actinomycetota; class Actinomycetes; order Micrococcales; family Brevibacteriaceae; genus Brevibacterium; species Brevibacterium sp. SMBL_HHYL_HB1. The sequence continues at coordinate 1,452,919 of NZ_CP062936.1, forward strand.
CTCGGTTCCGGAATGGTCATCTCCGGCTGGGATCAGGGCATCCAGGGGATGAAGGTCGGAGGACGACGCACTCTGCAGATTCCGCCGCATCTGGCGTACGGCGACCAGGGAGCCGGCGGGGTGATCCAGCCCGGTGAGAGCCTGATCTTCGTCTGCGATCTCGAGAACGTGCGCTGAGCACATCCCGAGGACCTGCGCTTCCCGCGGACTCAGCACATGCGCTCAGCGCAGATCACCGGTGGCCGGGCCCCCGTCGTCGGGCCCGGCCACCGAAGTCTCAACCGGGTCGCCGGTGTCTCAGAGCCGTGCCGCGCAGCGGCCGGCGGCGGCAGCGGCGAGGAAGGACGCGGCATCGGCCGGCAGCTTCCTGCCCATCGTCGACAGACGGACCGGGCTGGACCGCAGGGCCGTCCACAGGCCGGTGAGATCGACGTTGACGAGACGATGCATCCCAAGCGCCTCCAGTTGGCCGGCCACGGTCTCCTCGACCACGCCGGGGTCCGGGTCCATCTGCGACCGCTCCGAATCGGTCAGAGTGGCGAAGTCGGGCACCGGCACGGTCACACCCGGACGGGCGATCTCGGTCAGGGGAGTCAGCGAGTGGTGCGAGATGCCGAAGTGACGGCCGCGAGCATCGGCGTTCGACATCCGCAGCGCACCGACCGGGCGTCCACCGAGCAGAGCGGCGGCGTTGAGGTGCTCACCGGTGACCAGTCCGGAATAGCCGTACTTCGTGCCCGTGCCCAGATTGCCCGGCCCCTGGGCCACGACGGCGATGTCGGCGCCCATGACGTGTCGGGCGGCGAGCAGTCCGGTGTGGATGGTCACGGCCTCGAAGTCCGCGCCCCAGGACTGCCCCGTGCTGATCGTCCCGGCCAGCCAACCGGCCTCCTTGAGCCCGGCCACGGCCGCGGAGAACGGTGCCGGCAGGGCCGCACCGTCGCTGAGCACGTAGGCGATGGACAGGGACTCGTCGACGGCTCGGATGCCGGCGATGATCGCCGGCAGAGCCGAATGCAGATCGGCGACGACCACGGGCATCGCTTCGAGGTCGTCAGCCTCGGCGAGTCGGGCATGGTGGTCCGACTCCTGATCGTCGACCCCGAGGACCATGGTCTGCAGCGGCGAATAGCGGTCCTTGACCAGATGGCCGGGCCCCGGAGGCGGATCGGCCGGCAGCGCATCGGGCAGGGCCACGATGAGTCCGAACCCACCGGTGCCCAGACGTTTGGCCAGTGCCGAGACATTGACGATGACCGCCTCGCCAACCTCAGGATGTCCGACGGCATCGGTGTAGGCGATCGCGCGGATTCCGGTCTCATCGGCGCCCGGCAGCGGCTGGTCCAGTTCGACCTCGACCTCTGTGTATCCTGGCCGGGTGGAGCGAATCGCGACGACGATTCCTTTGCGCCAATGAATCATGGTCCCAAGACTATCGCCCGGCCTAGGTTACGGTGGAATCGTGAATACACCCCGTCCCAGCAGACAGAGACAGCAGACCGAGCGTCTGATGAACCTGCTGATCGCCCTCCGCGCCTCTCGCGGGTGGGTCTCGCGCAGAACGCTGATGAACTCCATCGACGGCTACAGGGGACTCGACGAGGTCGCCTTCGACCGCAAGTTCTCCCGCGACAAGGAGCTGCTGCGGCACATGGGCATCACCATCGCCACCCGATCCGAACACGATGCCTACGGTGATGCGGGGGAGACCGGGTATCGGATCTCCGCGGCCGATTACGCGATGGACTTCGTCGACCTCACCCCGACCGAGGCCGCGGCGGTCACCGTGGCCGCGGCGTTCTGGTCCGAGACCGAGCTCGGTTCCTCGAGCGCCCAGGCGATGACGAAGCTGCGGGCTCTGGGCATCGACCTCGACGAAACCGCCGGCGGCCAGCCCACGATCGATCCGGGCACGGCCGCACGCCGGCTCGCCAGCGCCAAGTTCGCTGACGCCCTGCATCACATCAACGCCCGTGAGGCGATCGGGTTCACCTATCACAAACCCGGCCAGCCCGCGCGCAAAGTGCGTTTGGAACCGTATGCGCTGCTCAGCCGCGGCGACCGCGTCTACCTCTTCGGATTCGACCTCGACCGGCAGGCCAGACGCACTTTCCGGCTCTCCCGCGTCGAGGGTGCGATCTCCAGACTCGGCGGACGCGAACCCGGTGACTATTCGATCCCCGAGGACTTCTCCCCGCGGTTGGCGCTGCAGTCGAGCTCCGAGATGGCCGTGGTCACCGAGGCACGGCTGTCGATCGACGCGCATCGGGCCGATCCGCTCAGACGTCGTCAGGTGCGTGTCGACGGCGGCGATGTCATCATCGAGTTCAGCGATGCCCAGGCGCTGGCCGCCGAGATCGTCGGCTTCGGCGATGCCGTCACGGCCCTCGACCCGCCGGAGCTCGTCCGTGCCGTCGAAGACCGGCGCGAGACGATCCGTCAATCCCTCGAACGGTTGGGAGGCGCCAGTGTCCTCAGCGCGTGAGCGACTGACCCGCCTGCTCAGTCTCGTGCCCTACCTCGACGCCCATCCCGGCGCCGACCTCGCCGAGACCGCCGCCTACTTCGGCATCGACTCCGACACCCTCATCGACGATCTCCAGCTGCTCTTCGTCACCGGACGCCCGGGGCATATGCCCGATGACCTCATCGACGCCTCCTGGGAGGGCGGTCAGATCTTCATCTCCAACGCCGAGGAGGTCTCCGTCCCGGTCCGGCTGAGCGCCGAGGAGGCGGGCATCCTCGTCCTCGCCCTCGACCTGCTCTCATCCCTGCCCGGGCTCGATTCCGAGGCCGTGGCCACCGCGGCGCAGAAGCTGCGTCTGGCCGCCGGCGAGAATCTGCGCACCGCCGTCGACGTCAGCCCCATCGACGCCGACGAGGAGCTGCTCACCGCACTCAATGAGGCCATCGACGACGAGGCGGCGATGACCATCGACTACTACGTGGGCTCACGGGACGAACTGACCACCCGCACGATCGCCCCGACCCGCCTGGTGCCCGGCTCCGACTGGTATGTCGACGCCTGGTGCTATTCGGCAGGAGGGCAGCGCCGGTTCGCCCTCGGCCGGATCCGCTCCTGGCAGCCGGCCAACCACCCGCCGCTGTCGGTGGGCGAATCGACGTCTCGATCCCGGGAGGTCACCCTCGGGCTGTCGGCCGCCGGAGCCTGGCTGGCCGATGAACTCGAAGTGATCGAGCGTGAATACTTCGACACCGGTGACACCAGCGTGCGCGTCCGTCTCCTGGTCCATTCGGTCGACTGGCTGAGCCGGTTCCTGCTCTGCCATGCCGATGTCATCACCGACATCGACGACACCGAGGCGGTGGGAGCGGCCCTGCGTCGACTCGGCTGAGGACGAGAACCGCGTGCGGATGAGGATGAAAGGCTCAGCCGCACAGCGTAGAATCATCCACAGCATCAACAATCCAAGGAGCTCCCAATGAAACCAAGTTTCGTGCAGATCGCGATCGTGATCCTCATCATCGTGATCATCTTCGGTGCGCCGAAACTGCCGCAGCTGGCCCGAAGCCTGGGACAGTCCATGAAGATCTTCAAGTCCGAGGTCAAGGAACTGCGCGACGATGACGATGCCGACAAGACCACCGAACCGGGAGCACTCAACCAGAAGCCCTCGACCGACTCCGCCTCCTCCGCCGCCGACACCACCGGCGATGAGAAGCCGAGACGCGAGAAGCAGGATCCGCAGTCACACGAGAAGTGAAAGAGAACAGTCAGCGGAAGTCCTCTCGGTCACGGAAGGCCAATCCTGAGAAGAAGATGCCGGTCCTCGGGCATCTCGTCGAGTTGCGCAACCGCGTCATCATCGCCGCGATCGCCATCGTCATCGGTGCCGTCGTCGGGTGGTTCCTCTACGACCCCGTCCTCGACATCCTGCAGGAGCCGATCCGGACCATCCGCGACAGCGGAGGACGGATGGCGGAGATCAACTTCGCCGGAGTGGCCTCTCCCTTCGATCTGAAGATCAAGCTCTCGTTCTTCATCGGCCTCTTCCTGTCCTGCCCCATCTGGCTCTACGAGATCTGGGCGTTCATCGTCCCGGGTCTCAAACGGAAGGAGAAGCTGTACTCCCTCGGGTTCCTCGGTGCTGCTATTCCGCTGTTCCTGGCCGGGTCGACGATGGCGTTCTTCGCCCTGCCGAACGCCGTCAAGGCGCTGACCTCCTTCACCCCCGAGGGCGGGACGAACATCATCCCCGCTCAGGACTACCTGAGCTTCGTGATGATCATCATCGTCGTCTTCGGCCTCGCTTTCGTCCTGCCGGTGCTCATGGTGGGGCTGAACATGCTGGGGATCCTGTCGGCCGACCGGATCAGGAGATCATGGCGGGTCATCGTCATGCTCGTGTTCCTGTTCGCCGCGATCGCCACCCCGACACCCGATGCCATGTCCATGTTCTTCCTGGTCATCCCCATGATGACGCTGTTCTGCGTGGCTTGGGCGATCTGTGTGTTCAACGATCGCCGACGCAAGAAGCGCCTGCAGGCGCAGGGCCTGTGGGTCGACCCGGACGCCGACACCGACGAAGAGAAGAATGACTGATTCCACGCACCGTTCGAACCAGACGGCCTCGAGCCAGACGCTGAGCCCCGCGGAGGCCTACGCCGAATTCCGTGCGCGCGCGGAGTTCGCGGCCACGCCGCTGGGACGCTTCATGGACAGAACCGAGTTCGAACTCGACGACTTCCAGGTCGAGGCGTGCAGCCATCTGCAGGAGGGCGAGGACGTCCTCGTCACGGCCCCCACCGGGTCCGGCAAGACCCTGATCGCGGAATTCGCCGTCGAGCTGGCCCGGAACGAGGGCAAACGCATCTTCTACACGACGCCGATCAAGGCGCTGAGCAACCAGAAGTTCAACGACCTCTGCGAAGTCCACGGTGCGGAGAACGTCGGCCTGCTCACCGGTGACACCTCGATCCGGAGGGACGCTCCGATCATCGTGATGACCACCGAAGTGCTGCGCAATATGCTCTACAACGATGTGGCGGGACTGTCCGACCTCGGATTCGTCGTCCTCGACGAGGTCCACTACCTCGCCGACCGCTTCCGCGGCCCGGTATGGGAAGAGGTCATCATCCACCTTCCCGACCGCGTCCAGATGGTGTCCCTGTCGGCCACGGTGTCGAATGTCGAGGAGTTCGGAGCCTGGCTGCGCGAGGTGAGGGGACCGACGACGATCGTTTCCACGAGCCATCGTCCCGTGCCGCTGGTCAACCACGTCCTCGTCGGGCACCGGATGTTCGACCTGTTCACGCATTCGGACTCCGATCGCATCGACCCCGCCCTCAACCACGCCACCCGCACCCACGGGGGCCCGCGGTCGAAGCGGGCCCGAGCCACGCGCGCCCGGTTCCGCCGTCCCAGCCGCACGCAGGTCGTGTCCTCCCTCGCCGAGGCGGCCATGCTTCCCGCGATCATGTTCATCTTCTCCCGCAACGGATGCGACGAGGCCGTCGAGCAGTACCTGAGCACCGGCGTCGACCTCAACTCCCGGGAGGAGAAGAGAATCGTCAATGCGGCTCTGGAATCGCTGCGCGAGGATCTGCCCGATGAGGATCTGGGCATCCTCGGCTATCACACCTTCCGCGAGGGTCTGCTGCTGGGAGTGGCCGCCCACCACGCGGGAATGATCCCGCAGTTCAAGCAGCTCGTCGAAGACCTGTTCTCGCAGGGGATCATCAAGGTCGTCTTCGCTACCGAGACGCTGGCTCTGGGCATCAACATGCCGGCACGCACCGTCGTGCTCGAAAAGCTCGTGAAGTTCAACGGCGAAGCCCATGTCTCGATCACCCCGGGCGAATACACTCAGCTGACCGGACGCGCCGGTCGCCGCGGCATCGACCGGATCGGGCATTCGGTCGTCGTCTGGCATCCCAGCGTCGAGGTCAGCGAACTCGCGGCCCTGGCATCGAATCGCTCCTATGCGCTCAACTCCGCGTTCGGGCCGACCTACAATATGACGGCGAATCTGCTCTCGCGGATGACCTCTGCCGAGGCCGCGAAGGTCCTCGAGACCTCCTTCGCCCAGTTCCAGGCCGATAAGGCCGTCGTCGGGCTGGCACGGAAGGTGCGCAAGAACGAAGCGACGATCGAAGCCTATGAGAAGTCCATGCACTGCGAGCTCGGTGACTTCGCCGAGTATGCGCGGCTGCGGCGCGCGATCTCGGACGCCCAGAAGCAGGAGACGCGGACGAAGTCGCGCAACCGTCAGCGCGATATCGTCGAATCGCTGAGCGCGCTGAAGATCGGCGACGTCGTGACCATGCCGGCCAAGCGCGTCGGCGGTCGGGCGGTCATCATCGCTCCGATGAGCAGCCGTGACGGCACCTCACGGCTGCCGACCGTGCTCACCGAACAGGGCAAGGTCTGGCACCTGCGTCCGCACGAAGTCACCGAACCGGTCGCCTCACAGGGCCGGGTCCGGGTGCCGAAGAAATTCAATCACCGGCAGGCCGGGGATCGCCGACAGCTGCTGTCCATCCTCGAACAGGCCATCGACGACGGCCGTGTCGACGCCGGCGTCCACTGGGAGTCGTCCCGGAGGCGCAAGGGCACGAGCACGACGGTGGCCGAGCTGCAGCAGCAGCTGCGCGACCACCCCTGCCATGACTGCCCGGACCGGGAGATGCACGCCAGATGGGCCAATCGGGCGCAGAAGCTGATTCGCGACAACGATTCGCTCATCGCCCGCATCGAGGGACGCACCACCTCGATCGCGCTGGTGTTCGAGCGGGTCCAGGAGGTGCTGCGCGGACTCGGGTTCGAACCGGAGCATTCGACGATGCTGCGGCGCATCTACGGCGAACGCGATCTGCTCGTGGCGCTGACGATCCGTGCGGGTCTGTGGGATCGTCTCAACGAACCCGAGCTCGCGGCCTTCGCCTCGTGCTTCGTCTTCCAGTCCCGACGAGACAACCTGCATGCCCACAGGGCCCCGAGTGCCGACCTCGAGGAGGCCTGCGACGAGTCCGAGAACATCTGGCGGCGACTGTTCCATCTCGAGGAGCAGCATGCCCTCAAGACCACCGATGAGCCCGATCAGGGACTGATCAGACCGATGTACCGGTGGACCGAGGGCAAGTCGCTGTCCGAATCGCTGCGCGGCAGCGATATCGCCGCCGGTGACTTCGTCCGCTGGGCCAAGCAGAGCCTCGACCTGCTCGGTCAGGTCGCGGAGGTCGCCGAACCGGATGCGGCCGTGCGGATCCGCCGCACGGCCGACGCCATCCGCCGCGGAGTCGTCGCCGACTCCTGAGCTGAGGGCGGCGGTGGCTCCGCCGTCCTCAGCGCCTGACCTTCTTGACGATGTTCTCGATGTCCGAGCCGAAGGCGTTCTCCGTGGTCAGATAGGTCCACGTCGATGAGGGACGCTTGAGTCCGTGGGATTCGAGGTCGATGCCGTCGGCGGTGATCTCGGCGTCCCTGATCGTCGCCGCCGAATCGTCGATGACATCGGACCAGAACGAGGAGAAGATGCGGATGGACTCCGCGTTGAACGCCTCGTGCGGCTTCTCTCTGGCGAAGGTGCGCAGGTGGATGCCCTCGCGCAGGTCGTTGAGGAACGCGAGGTGGTCGACCCAACGGGAATCGAGGTGGAAGAGCATGACCTTGCGCAGAACCGCGTCGAGGACCTCCTCCGACTGCTCCTCGACGATCTCCTCGGCCCGGTCGCCGAGCTCCTCGCGCAGCTGTGCCACCGGTTCATCGTCCTTGCGGATCTCGGATCGCCGTTCGAGGACGAGCTCGCGCTGTTTGGCCATGAGCTCGTTGAACCGCCAGGTGTCACGGTGCAGGGCGGTGTTCTGGCCCTCGGCGATGCGCTGGGCGTGCTCGACGAGTCCGCGGGCGCGTTTGGATTCGATCAGCCCGGTCTCATCACCTTCGGTGACGAAGCGTTGGATCTCCGGAACCCGGGTGAGCAGCTCGTCCTCAAGGCTGGTGAAGAACACCGACGTGCCCGGATCGCCCTGCCGCCCGGCGCGGCCGCGCAGCTGATCGTCCAGCCGAGACGACGGGTAGCGACCCGCGCCGATGACGAGCAGTCCGCCGGCCTCGGCCACATCGTCGTTCGCCAGGCGGATATCGGTTCCGCGGCCGGCCATCTGCGTCGAGACGGTGACTGCGCCGGGCGCGCCGGCAGCGGCGATGATCTCGGCCTCCCGGGAGTCGTCCTTCGCGTTGAGCACTGCGACCTCGATGCCGCGATCGGCCAGCCTCTCGGCCAGTGACTCGCTCTCGGCCACCGAGGAGGTGCCGATGAGCACGGGACGGTTGCGGCTGTGGTTCTCCGCGACCTCCTCGACGATCGCGCGCTCCTTCGACTCCTGGTAGGTGAACAGGCGGTCGGGTTCGTCGATGCGGATCACCGGCAGATGGGTGTCGATGGGCACGATCTCGAGGGAGTAGAACTCGCGCAGGTCGTCGCCGACGGCCAGGGCGGTGCCGGTCATCCCGCACACGGTCTCGTAGCCGTGGATGAGCTCTTCGACCGTCATCTGGTCGAGGATCTCTCCGCTGTCGGTGGTGCCGAGGTTCTCCTTGGCCTCGACGGCGGCCTGCAGCCCATCGGGCCACCTCTGCAGTTCGGCCACACGACCGCGGGAGGAGGAGATGAGCTTGATCCGGCCGTCGACGACGAGATAGTCGACATCGCGTTTGACCAGCGCCCGGGCGTGGAGGGCGAGGTTGACCGCCGCCAGTGTCTCGGAGTTGTGTCCGAAGAGTTCGACGCCGAGTTCGGCTTCGACGCGGTCGACCCCGGCGTCGGTCAGCGACACGGCATTCCGGTCGGTGCTGACCTCGAAATCGGTGCCGGGGGTGAGACGGGCGACGAGCGCGGCAATCGTCTCATCGGCGTCCTCGACCCGTGCCGAACCGGCCAGGACCAAGGGCACGCGGGCTTCGTCGATGAGCACGGAATCGGCTTCGTCGACGATGACGACGTCTCGTTCGGGTATGCGCTGGTCGGCATCGTCGGTGATGAACCGGTCGCGCAGCACATCGAATCCGACCTCGGTGACCGAGGCGTAGAGGACTTCGGCCCGGTAGGCCTCACGACGCTCATCATCGCCCTGTGAACCTGAGATCGACGCCGAACGCACCCCGAGGAGATCGAACAGCGGTTTCATCCAGGTGCGGTCGCGCACAGCGAGGTAGTCATTGACGCTGACGACGTGGACCCGGCGTCCCTGCAGCGCGTAGCCGGCTGCGGCCAGGGCACCGACGAGGGTCTTGCCCTCACCGGTGGCCATCTGCACGACGTTGCCCTGCAGCAGGCCGATCAGGCCGCGCAGCTGGGTGTCGTAGGCGCGTTCGTTCAGAGCCCGTTCGCCGGCTTCGCGGGCGAGGGCGCAGTATCGGGTCAGCGTCTCCTGCTGGGTTCCCGAGGCGAAGACCTCTCCTGCGGCCTCGGTCAGTTCTGCGTCGCTGAGTTCGGCGTACTCTCGCCCGGCGGTGGCGAGGTCATCGGCCGCACGCTCGAACCAGCCCGTGGCCTTCTCCGCATGAGAGCCGGGTCGATTGAGCAGTCGAGAGAAGATTCCCATTGTCGTCCTTCGTCGTGTGTTCGTCGGTGTCGAGTCTAGCGTTCAGGCCATCGGCCACGAACCGTCGACGACGGCTTCGGCGTTGCCCTTCTTCCGCAGCCAGGCCTGCAGTCCCGCGGCCTGCTCGCGCTTCCAATCGGCCTGGGCGGCCATGATCTCGGCCTTGCTCAGCGCTGCGATTTCCGTGGATCTTTCGGCCAATGCACGGGAAATGTCCAGCGCAGCCAGCGCATCGGCCGCGGCATCGTGGGCGTCGAGGAGATCGACCCCGTAGGTCTTCGCGGTCTCGATCAGCGTCCGCTTGCCCCTGCGGTAGGGATCGATGTGCTTGTCGACGACGAAGGTGTCGACGATCGTGGGAATGATCGCGGCGAAGTCGATGTCCGGTCGGTGCCTGGCCACCTCGGCGGCCATGACGCTGAGGTCGTAGACGATGTTGTGGCCGACGACGACCGCTCCGGCGTCCTTGAGGGCCGAGAAGATCTCACACAGCTCCGTCACGCCCTGCCGCGCTTCGGCCCCGTTCGCCTGAGCGTATTCGGTGGTGATCCCGTGCACGGCGCGCGCGGCCTCGGGAATCTCGATGCCGGGATCGACCAGCCAGGTGCGCACCTCGGTGGCGGAGTCGACGAAGGCCGCGGTGACGATGCGGGCCGTCTCCGGTTCGACGCCGGTGGTCTCGAGGTCGAAGCCGACGAGCCGCGAGGCCGTCCAGGGTCGGGCGTGTCCCGGAGCGGAACTGTCGACAGTCGGATCAGCAGGGGGCCTCGGATCCACAGCCGGCGCCTGTGCGGGTGCGGCGACGGCCGCGGCGTTGACGTCGACGAGCGCGGAGGTGAGATTGTCGACGGAGCGGCGGAGGTTCTGGCCCTCAGCGGCTCGGGCGAGAGCGGCCCGGTCGAAGGCACCGGGCACCGATTCGAGGTCGATGCCGTGGTCGACGTCGGTCAGGCACCGCATGACCTCGAGCGTCTTGTACAGAGTGGCCTCGACGTCGATGATGGTGGCCGCGCGCTTCGGACTCAGGCCTCCGGTCTTCACTCCGGCCTTGGCCGCCTTGACGATCGAGTCGAGCGAGCCGAAATTGCCCAGCAGGGTCGCCGCGGTCTTCTCGCCGATGCCGGGCGCGCCGGGCAGCCCGTCCGAGGGGTCTCCGCGCAGTGCGGCCAGCTCGCGATACCGCCGGCCGTCGGGCACCCCGTAGACCTCGGGCAGATCGGCCTGCGTCAGCGCTTCCCATTGTCCTCCCTTGCGGGGCCGCAGAACGCTGATCTGAGCGCTCGAGTCGAGCAGTGCCAGCAGGTCCCGATCGGGGGAGACGATGACGACGGGAGTGCGTGACTGCGCGGCCATGGTCGCGATGACGTCATCGGCCTCGGTGCCGTCCACCTCGGCGATGGGGATCCCGGCAGCGGTGAGGACGCGGTTGAGGATCGGCAGCTGACCGGCCAGTTCGGCCGGGATCTCGGTGCCCGCTTCCTCGTCTCTGATCCGATTCGCCTTGTATTCGGGCATGATCGCGGTGCGAAAGGCCGGTCGCCAGTCCGCGTCCATCGTCGCCACCACACGGTCGGTGTCGAAGCGGCGGATCATCTGAGCGACGGCGTCGAGCACGCCTCGCACGGCATTGACCGGCTGACCGTCGTCGTTGACGATCGAATCCGGCACCGAATAGAAGGCGCGGTAGTACAGTGCGGGCGTATCGAGCAGAACCAAGGGCTTCACATCCGCTGACGATACCCGACGGCGCTGACACAGGTGTAGCCGGCGACGGTGTAGCCTGTCGGCTGTGACTATGTACTTTGGTGGAGATGTATACAGCAGTGTCGACCCTTTCGCGACGGCGCTCGGGTGCACGGACGGCAAGGTCTCGTTCATCGGATCCGATGAAGCGGCCAAGGCCCTCGACCCGGACGCGATCGACTTGGCCGGTGATCTCCTCGCCCCGGGATTCGTCCACGCCGGGCTCGTCCTCGACGGCACGGCTCCGCGAGCCGCTCAGCTGCATGAGCAGGGCTTCACCCATGCGCATGTGATCGGCACCGCCGAGGCGATCGCCGAGTTCGCCGCCGAGGCCCCGACGGGCCTGTCGGTCGTCGACTATCCGATGCTGTCTGCCGCCGGTGCCGAGGCAGGAGGCTCGTCCGCTTCCTCGGCCGCCGACTCCGTGGGCCCTCGCGCCGCCGTGGACGCGGCGGACTTCCTGGCCCTGGAGGACCTGCCGGCGCTCAGCCTCTTCGTCCTCATCGACTCCGGTGACCGCCTCGATCAGGTCCTGGCTCGCCTGCAGGCCGAACCCGCTCACGGACAGCGCCACGGCTACCGTCTGCTGCTGGACTTCACCGTCGATGAGGCCCAGGTCGACGCCCTCGGCCGGTCCGGAGTGGCGATCACGGTCGACCCCGCGCGAGCGCAGCCGCTGTCCCAGCTGCTGGCCGCCGGAGCCCAGGTCTCGCTGAGCCACTCGGAGTCCTCGCCCTGGGCGAGTGTACGCGCGGCCGTCGTCGGTGACAGCGGCATCGGCGCACGCGCGGGCTTCAACGCCGCGACCCGCTTCGCCCACCGGGCGGCGGGCAATCCCGAGGGCGGAGTCCTCGCCCCGGGGGCGGAGGCGGACATCGTGCGCTGGAGAGTCGAACGGCTCGTCGTCCAGGTCGCCGATCCGCGTGTCGCGGCATGGAGCACGGATCCCCGGTCGGGGACCCCGGGGCTGCCGGAACTGGCACCTGATGTGCCGTTGCCGATCCGCATCGCACTCTGAGACGGCCCGATCGGGGCCACGTGTCCAGCCGACACGCCGGTCAGCGGAGACATTTCTGCCGAGAATTCACGCCCCTGACCTGCATGTTCAGTCATCGCCCCAGGTCAGAGCGGCTTTACACGGTCGCTGTCGGCCATTAGATTCGACTTGAGCATTCCACGACAGGTGGGATGGAGTCGGCACTCCCGTCATTAGAAAACTCACCGCGACAGCGGCGTGGTCCGAAGGCGGGGGTGTCGACTCATTGTGTCTCGGATGAGCGCGTATCGTGGGGGCCGTGCCTTCCAATACTCTCGTCGTGATCCCGACCTACAACGAACGCCTCGCCCTGCCGGTGACCCTGTCCGGACTCTTCGAACAGCAGCCGGACGTCGACGTCCTCATCGTCGATGACGGCTCACCCGACGGCACAGGGGAGTGGGCCGAGCAGCTGTCGCGGACCGATTCCCGCGTCCACGTTCTCCATCGGAGCGAGAAATCCGGCCTCGGCATGGCCTATATCGCCGGGTTCGCCTGGGCGCTCGGACGCGAGTACGAGATCATCTGCGAGTTCGATGCCGACGGTTCGCATCGTCCCCTCGACCTGGGCCAGCTGCTCGATGTCGCCCGCTCGGGTGAGGCCGATCTCGTCATCGGATCGCGGTGGGTGCCCGGTGGAGCGATCATCGACTGGCCGAAGTCCCGGTTCCTCCTGTCCCGCGGCGCCAATGTCTACGTCAATGCGGTCATGGGACTGCGGGTCAGGGACGCGACCGCCGGCTTCCGTGCCTACACGCGGCGAGTGCTCGAGACTCTCGATCTGTCGGACGTGCAGTCGCAGGGGTACTGCTTCCAGATCGATATGACCTACCGCACCGTCGAGGCCGGGTTCCGCGTGGCCGAGGTGCCCATCGTCTTCGTCGAGCGCGAACTCGGCGAATCGAAGATGAGCGGATCGATCATCACCGAGGCCTTCACGAAGGTCGCCGGCTGGGGTCTGACTCGCCGTCGCAATCAGCTGCGTCGCCTGCTGCGCCGGTCGCGGGCCGCCTGAAGCCCGCCGTGACGACACGGCCGAACTCGCCAGAGCACGACAGAGGGGGTGCAGATCCGAAGATCTGCACCCCCTCGTCAGCGGTAGGCCCACTCGGGCTTCAGCTCTGTGCCGGAGCCTCTCCGCGACGGATGGCCAGGCGCTCGTCGAGGAGCACCTGGAGTTCGTCGAAGGACCGGCGCTCGAGCAGCATGTCCCAGTGGGAGCGCACATGCTTGACGGGTTCGCCATCGGGTTCGTTCATTCCCACCCGGATGCCGATTCCGTGGACTCCGGAGTCCCAGGTCGAGGGGACCTCTGCTTCGATCGAGAAGGGAACCTTGAACCGAGTCCCGTCCTCGCATTCGAATTCGACCATCTGGCGCGGCGCCGGCTCGACGCCCTCCTCGGTTTCGAGGCTGCGTGAGCCCAACTGTGTTCCGCGGAGACTGCGTTCGCTCATATCTAAGACCTTCCGACTCGACTGCACACCTTGGACGCAATGTAACAGTCTACCGCCTCGTGCTATTCCGTCGGCCGGCCAGTGCCGGCGAGCACATCGAGTCCCGTCTCCACCCGATCGGTGACGATCGCGTCGACGCCGAGGTCGAGAAGCGAACGCATCGATTCCGCGTCGTTGACCGTCCACACGTGCACGAGCAGATCCGAGCGATGGGCACGGTCGACGAAGTCCGCGGTGACCACGGGAATGCCCTTGTACCTGCGGGGAACCTGCAGGGCGTCGACCTCCGCGGCCAGCGGCACCGGACCGTGGTCGGGCATTCCCGGCAGCCGCCCGAGAGCGAACAGCGCGGTCTCCGTCGTGCCGGTCGAGGTGCGCACCCCCGGCAGCGCCGTGCGCAGCCGACGCAGGGTCGTCGAGTCGAACGACGCGAGGCGGATGCGATCGGCGGCGTCGAAGTTGTGGACGAACCGGATCATCGGTCCGATGCTGTGGCGTGCCTTGACATCGATGTTCCACTCGACGTCGCCGAGCGCTTCGAACAAGGACTCGAGACGGGGGAGCCGACCGCCGGCGACGAGTTCGATCTCGTCGAGTTCGTCCGCCGGCAGTTCGCGGATGCTCTCCGGCCGACCGGCGATGCGCTGCAGATCGGAATCGTGGGCGGCGAAGAGGACGCCGTCCGCGGAGGTGTGGACGTCGGTCTCCATCCAGTGGACCCCGGCCTGAGCGGCAGCGCCGAAGGCCTCGAGGGTGTTCTCGCTCATGCCCGGCCACAGGCCGCCGCGGTGGGCGATGATCTCTGGGTCTGCGGTGACCCCAGGCTGAGAATTCATGGTCCAATCCTAGCCGGGTGTTGATTTCGATCGGTGCGTCGTCAAGGATGGAAGCATGAGCTCACACCGCGAACCCCTCGAACCCGACGATGTCATCGACTCGACCTCGAAGACTCCCAGCGAACGCGTCCGCTGGGCCGCGGGCCGCGCCTACAGCGCAGCCAGCAGCGGGGTGAGGAGCGTGCGCGAGGCGACATCGTCCTCCCGTCTCATCGAGGCCACTGAGAACTCCGTCAACCGGGCACTGGGCTCCGTCTCGCATGCGATCGACGATGCGGTGCGCAGCGGCAAGGTCGAACGCGCCTTCGACAGAGCCCAGGAGACCGTGACCTCCGGCGCCGACGGAGTGCGCAGATTCGTCACCCGCAGATCTCGCTGATTCTCCGCGCTCACCGCGCCCGGAGCGAGCGGGCTCTCATCAATGCGGCACACCGAGCGGTGTGCCGCATTGCATTTGTAACAGTTCCTTAATTAGACTGTCCGCGGATAACGATCCGATAACTTGGAGCATCTTCGCACCGGCCGTGCTGCGTTGAGTCCTTCCCCTCCGGCTCCGAGTTGACGGGACACTGTGTGACGACGACGAGGAACATGACTGTGGGCAGACATTCAGCACCGAGCACGAAGGCGAGCGGTTCTCTCTTCTCCGCACTGACCGCGAAGAAGAGATCAGGTCGGCATTCACCCGACCGCGCGAACACCGCCGGGGGAGTGCTGGCGGCTGTGCGCACCCGGCCGGTGCTCTCGGCGTTCGTCGTACCCACCGCCGCGACGGCCGCCGTCGTCGCCTCGAGCCTGGCCATGGCCCCGCAGGACGCCGCTCCGGGCGGACAGGTCGTCGCCGAAGCGCCCGCCGAAGCACCCGCCGTGGCCCCCGCCGAACCGACGCAGGCTGCCGATGAGTTCTTGGCCAAGGCGAAGAAGCAGGCCAAGGAGGACCCGGAGGAGATCACGATCGAGACGAAGGTCGAGACCCCCAGCCCTGAGCCCGAGCCGCCGAAGAAGAGCGAATCCGCGGAGTCGGCCGACAAGGGCGGGTCCTCCGGCGGCGACGAGTCGACAACGGGAGGCTCCGCACCCGACGAGAACGACGAGCCGTCGAAGTCCGGCGAATCGGCCGGCCAGTCGGGCAGCTGCCCGATGTCCTACTACGGCGGCGGGGACGGATTCGACGGCCGGAAGACCGCCAACGGAGAGACCTTCGACACGAACAAGCTCACTGCCGCGCACAAGAGCCTGCCGTTCGGTTCGAAGGTCAAGATCACGAACACCGCGAACGGCAAATCCGTGACCGTGCGCGTCAACGACCGCGGCCCCTACCACGGCAACCGCTGCTTCGACCTGTCGAAGGCCGCCATGGAAGCCGTCGGCGGCGTCGGCGCCGGACAGATCAACGGCAAGTACGAAGTGCAGTGATTCTGCGGAATCCATGATCCGAGTCGGCGGAAGAATTTTTCCGACCGTCGGGGTCCGCCTGCACTGGGCGCCACTTCGGCACGGGCATGCGAATCAGTCCGCGCTCGGTCTCCGGTGCGGATTCCGCACCCACCGCCTCTCGTCTTGGCAGGAGCGGGCGGGCTGGCTAGTCTGAAGCCGTCCACACACCCCCTGCGGAGGAGATCGCCATGTCGGAAGACGCCTGTGACGTCGTCATCATCGGAGCGGGCCCGACCGGGCTGAGCGCCGCACGCCGACTCCGCAAGGCGGGACGCAGCGTCACCGTCCTCGAGGCCCGTGACCGGGTCGGGGGCCGCACCTGGACCGATCACATCGACGGACAGATGTACGAACTCGGCGGGCAGTGGATCTCACCCGACCAGACCGCACTGCTCGACCTCATCGCAGAACTCGGCAAGGAGACCTACCCGAGGTACCGCGACGGTGACAGCGTCTACATCGCCCCCGACGGAACCAGGACCGTCTACAGCGGCGACATGTTCCCCGTGGGGGAGTCGACCCGCTCGGAGATGGAACGGCTCATCGGAATCCTCGACGGACTCGCAGCCAGGATCGGCCCGAAGGCTCCTTGGGACGCGCCGGACGCGGCCGAACTCGATTCCATCTCCTTCCACCACTGGCTGCGGCAGCAGTCGGATGACGAACTCGCCTGTGAGAACATCGGCCTGTTCATCGCCGGGGGAATGCTGACGAAACCGGCCACCGCGTTCTCCGCCCTCCAAGCGGTGCTGATGGCCGCCTCGGCGGGGTCGTTCACCCACCTCGTCGACGATCACTTCATCCTCGACCGTCGCGTCGTCGGCGGGATGCAGTCGGTGTCGGTGCAGATGGCCGACGAGCTCGGATCCGACACCGTGCGCCTGAACCAGCCGGTGCGCAGGATCGACTGGTCCGATGAGGGCGTGACGGTCTCGACCGATGAGCTGACCGTTCGCGCGACCGAGGCGATCATCGCCGTCCCGCCGAACCTCTACTCGCGCATCAGCTACGATCCGCCCCTGCCGCGGCTGCAGCAGATCTTCCACCAGCATCAGTCGATGGGCCTGGTGATCAAGGTCCATGCCACCTACAACACCCCGTTCTGGCGCGAACAGGGCCTGTCCGGCACCGGATTCGGGGCCGGACGCCTCGTCCAGGAGGTCTACGACAACACCAACTACGGCGAGGAGCAGGGAACGCTGGTCGGGTTCATCTCCGATGTCCGCGCCGATGCCATGTGGGCTCTTGACGAGGACAGCCGTCGGCAGCAGATCTTGCAATCCCTCGCCGAGTTCCTCGGCCCTCAGGCGCTCGAGCCCGAGGTCTTCTACCTCTCGGACTTCGGCGCCGAGGAGTGGACCCGCGGAGCGTATGCGACCAGCTACGACCTCGGAGGTCTCCACCGCTGGGGCCGGTACCAGAACGAACCGGTCGGTCCTCTCCGCTTCGCCAGTTCCGACATCGCGGCCGAGGGCTACCAGCACGTCGACGGGGCGGTGCGGATCGGCACCGCCACTGCCGAGAGCATTCTTAACGCCTGAGTCCTCTGCCCGGATCATCGTGCCCGACCGTCCGCCACTGACCTGAAACGACCGAGCCATGAGCAGCAAGCATTCGTCGCCGACGACCACCGGACTGAGTTCGAAGGGACTCTCGGCCGGCAAGATCGGGGCCATCGGAGGAGCCGTCATCGGCATCTCCTGCATCGCCCCGGCCTATACGCTGACCTCCGGACTGGGGCCGACGATCTCCGAAGTCGGAGTCCACACCCCGTCGGTGCTGCTCATCGGCTTCGTGCCGATGCTCCTCGTCGTCTTCGGATACCGGGAGCTCAACACCGCGATGCCGGATTCCGGGACCACCTTCACCTGGGCGACCCGGGCATTCGGGCCCTGGCTGGGATGGATGGGCGGTTGGGGCCTGGTGGCCGCAACCGTCCTCGTGCTCTCGAACCTCGCGGCCGTGGCCGTGGACTTCCTCTTCCTCCTCCTGTCCCAAGTGTTCAGCGATCCGCAGATCGCCGAACTCACCCGCGTCCTGTGGATCAACATCCCCGTCACCGTGGTGCTCACCGCAGCGGCGGCATGGATCTCCTACCGCGGCGTCGAGGCCACCGAGAGGCTCCAGGTGTGGCTGGTCGCGTTCCAGGTCCTCGCCCTGGGCTGGTTCGTCGTCGCCGCACTCGTCCAGGTCGCCGGCGGCACCGCCTTCGACCCGACGCCGGTGTCCATCGATTGGTTCAATCCGTTCTCCGCCGGTGACTTCTCCACCGTCGCCGCTGCGGTGTCGCTGTCGATCTTCCTGTTCTGGGGCTGGGACACAGTCATCACGATGAACGAGGAGGCCAAGGACCCGGAGAAGACACCGGGACGGGCCGCCCTGCTCACGATCCTCGCGATCGTCATCATCTACATCGCCTGCACCGTCGCGGTGATCTCGTTCGCCGGAATCGGCACCGAGGGCCTCGGCGCGGGCAATCCGGCCAACCAGGAGTCGATCTTCGCCTCACTGGCCGGACCGGTCATGGGTCCCTTCGCCGTGCTCGTCTCGATCGCAGTGCTCTCGAGTTCGCTGTCGTCGCTGCAGGCGACGATGGTCTCTCCCTCGCGCACGATCCTGGCCATGGGCCACTACGGGGCCCTGCCGGAGAAGTACGGTCGCGTCTCTCCCCGCTACAAGTCGCCCTCGGTCGCAACAGTCACCTCGGCGGGGGCGGCGATCATCTTCTACGTGGTCATGCGGCTGCTGTCGGAGAACGCACTGTGGGACACGATCACCGCACTCGGGCTCATGGTCTGCTTCTACTACGGCATCACGGGCCTGGCCTGCATCTGGTACTTCCGCCGCACCCTGTTCACTTCGGCTCGCACGTTCTTCTTCCGGTTCCTGTTCCCGCTGATCGGGGGAGTGACCCTGCTGGTCATCTTCGTCACCACCGCGATCGATTCGCTCGACCCCGACTACGGTTCGGGCTCGTCGGTCTTCGGCGTCGGACTCGTCTTCGTCCTCGGCATCGGGGTGCTCCTCCTCGGTGCGGCCATCATGATCGTCCAATCGATCCGCCACCCGGACTTCTTCCGCGGCCGGACGCTGCGCCAGGGCGTCGATGCGGGATGAGACAGCAGCTGGTCGCTCTGCGGCGGGTCCGTGACCGCATCGACCGTGAATTCGACCGACCGCTGAGCGTCGAGGCTCTCGCCGCGACCGAGCACATGTCCGCCGGCCACCTCAGTCGCCAGTTCAAGGCGGCGTTCGGCGAGTCCCCGTACTCCTTTCTCATGACCCGCAGAATCGAACGGGCCATGGCGCTCATCCGCCGCGGCGATCTCACGATCACGGAGATCTGCTTCACCGTCGGCTTCTCCTCTCTGGGCACCTTCAGCACCCGCTTCAGCGAACTCGTGGGCGTCTCTCCTCGGGCCTACCGTGACGGCGTCGTCTCCGGAGAGCACCGCCTGCCGACGATTCTGGTCAAGAACGCGCTGCGACCGGTCAGGAATCGAGAAGTCCCACCCGCCGCAGCAGTCTACGATTGCTGACATGAATATCTCGATCAACGCAAGTTTCCTGCCCCATGTCGATGCCGAGGAATCCTTGGCCTTCTACACCGAAGTCCTCGGCTTCGAGCTGCGCCTGGACGTCGGTTCCGGGCGGATGCGGTGGCTGACGGTCGGCCCCGTCGACCAGCCCGACACCTCGATCGTGCTCACCCCCGCCATCACCGATCCGACGATCAGCGAGACCGAACGCGAGGTCATCGAATCCCTCATGACCAAGGGCAGCTACGCCGGCATCGTCTTGGCCAGCGCCGATGTCGACGCGGTCTTCGCCGAGGTGGAAGCCGAGGGCGCTGAGATCGTGCAAGAGCCGATGGACCAGCCCTATGGTCTGCGCGACTGCGCCCTGCGCGACCCGGCTGGGAACATGATCCGCATCCAGCAGAGGAGCTGAGACAGGTGCACGCGGCCGACCGCCATGACCTCATCCGCGTCAGCGGAGCACGGGAGAACAACCTGAAGAATGTGTCCGTCGACCTCCCCAAACGCCGTCTCACGGTCTTCACCGGCGTGTCCGGTTCGGGCAAGAGCTCACTCGTCTTCGACACCATCGCTGCCGAATCCCAGCGGATGATCAATGAGACGTACTCGGCCTTCGTCCAAGGTTTCATGCCCGCTATGGCCCGCCCCGAAGTCGACGTCCTCGAGGGGCTGACGACGGCCATCCTCGTCGACCAGGAGCGGATCGGGGCCAACCCCCGATCGACGGTGGGCACGGTCTCCGACATCAACGCGAAGCTGCGCACTCTCTTCGCCCGCCTGGCCGAACCGAACCTCGGATCGACGAACGCCTATTCGTTCAATGTCGCCACGATCAGCGGCAAGGGCGCTGTCAGCATCGCCAAGGGGGAGGGCACGCAGGTCGAGCGCCGCACCTTCTCCGTCAATGGCGGCATGTGCCCGAACTGCGAGGGCATGGGCACGGCCACGGACATCGACCTCGGCGAGGTGATCGACGAGTCGAGATCTCTCAATGACGGCGCCATCACGATTCCCGGGTACAAACCCGGCGGCTGGTCGGTGCGCATGTTCTCCGAGTCCGGGTTCTTCGATCCCGACAAACCGGTCGCGGACTATTCGGAGACCGAACGGCACCATCTTCTGCACGCAGACGGGGAGAAGATTCGGATCAACGGCACGAACTTCACCTTCGACGGACTCCTCCCGCGCATTCGCCGGTCCTTCCTGTCCAAGGATCGTGAGGCGATGCAGAAGCATGTCCGCGAATTCGTCGACCGCGCCGTCGTCTACACCGTCTGCCCCGAATGCGATGGCACTCGCCTCAACGCCGCGGCCAGGTCATCGCTGGTGGCCGGGAGATCCATCGCCGAGGTGTGCGCCATGCAGATCTCGGACATCGACGACTGGCTGGCCGAGATCGAGGCCCCGACGGCGAGTGCGCTGATCCGGTCACTGCGCGCCGATGCGCGGGCCTTCACCGACATCGGCCTCGGCTACCTGTCCCTCGATCGTTCGGCCGGTTCCCTGTCCGGCGGCGAGGCCCAGCGGATCAAGCTCGTCCGCCATCTCGGTTCGTCTCTGACCGATGTCACGTATGTCTTCGACGAACCGACGATCGGTCTGCACCCGCACGACATCCGGGCGATGAACGATCTCTGCTGGCGCTGCGCGACAAGGGCAACACCGTCCTCGTCGTCGAACACAAACCGGAGACGATCCTCATCGCCGATCACATCGTCGACCTCGGTCCCGGGGCCGGGAGCAGCGGGGGAGAGATCACCTTCACCGGCACCGTCGACCAGCTGCGTCGCAGCGACACCCTGACCGGTCGCCACCTCGGATACACCGCCGCGCTCAAGGACGGAGTCCGTGAGGCCTCGGGCGCCTTGGAGGTCAGGGGAGCGGCGGCACACAATCTGCGCGATATCGACGTCGATTTGCCGCTCGGCGTGCTCACCGTCATCACCGGTGTCGCAGGTTCCGGCAAGAGCAGCCTCATCGAGGGCTCGCTGCGCGGTCGGGACGCCGTGGTGATGATCGATCAGACACCGATCAAGGGATCCAGACGCAGCAATCCGGCCACCTACACCGGCCTGCTCGAACCGATCCGCAGGGCCTTCGCCAAGGCCAACGGCGTCAAGCCCTCCCTGTTCAGTGCGAACTCCGAAGGCGCCTGCCCGGCGTGCAACGGCGCCGGAGTCATCTACTCGGACATGGCGCTCATGGGCGGTGTGTCCGCGCCCTGCGACGAATGCGAGGGCAAGGGCTTCCAGGCACAGGTGCTCGAATACACGCTCGGGGGAATGAACATCCGCGAGGTCCTCGATCTGCCGGTGTCCGCGGCCGTCGAGCACTTCCGTGCGGGGGAGTCGCGGATCGCGGCGGCTGTGAAGATCCTCACCGTCCTCGATGAGGTGGGACTCGGCTATCTCAGCCTCGGCCAACCGCTGACGACGCTGTCCGGGGGAGAGCGGCAGAGGCTCAAACTCGCAGTGCAGCTGTCGGCCAAGACCGCCGATTCGGCGCAGGTGATCATCCTCGACGAACCGACGACCGGCCTGCACCTGGCTGATGTGGACAATCTGCTGCGCCTGCTCGACGATCTCGTCGACGCAGGCCGCACGGTCATCGTCATCGAACACCACCAGGCGGTCATGGCCCATGCCGACCACATCATCGATCTCGGTCCCGGGGCAGGTCACGACGGCGGTCGCATCGTGTTCGAAGGCAGCCCGACCGAACTCGTCGCCGCCGCTTCGGAACCTGGGGCGACGCTGACCGCCGAGCATCTGGCCGCCTATGTGAGCAAATGACCCCGCAGGGGCGGCACAGGGCGATCGCAGGGGAGAGGCGCGCATGACCCGGTGACGACACTGCGTCGCGCCGGGGCGCGGCATTCAGGTTCCGCTGAAGCTGTGCGGAGAGGATTCGGATGCCGATTCGGCTCTTTCGGGTTCAAACAGTGCGTGGGATTCGTTACGGTATATAACAGCTCGGTAACGGCCGGGTTACAGAACCGAAATGCAGTCGTACTTTGGAGATGACACAGTGAACCTCTACAGCACAAGCCTTCGCAAGGTCGCCCTGCTCGTCGGTGCCGGTGCGGTTGCCGCAGCGGGCATGACCGGTCTGAGCGCCGGCGAACCGGCTCAGGCATCCGAGGGAGGCGTCTGGGACAAGGTCGCCGAGTGTGAGTCCGGCGGCGACTGGCACATCAACACCGGAAACGGCTACTACGGCGGCCTGCAGTTCTCGCAGCAGACCTGGACCGGCTTCGGTGGATCCGGTACGGCCGATCAGCACAGCAAGAAGGAACAGATCCGCATTGCCCAGAAGGTCCTCAAGGAGCAGGGACCGGGCGCCTGGCCGGTATGCGGTGAGAAGGCCGGTCTGACGAAGTCCAATGGTGCTGCCGATGACGGCGGCGGCTCCAGCGATGACGGCGACTCCAAGGACAGCGGCAAGGTCGGCCTCGGAGGCAACGTCACCATCGGCGGCTGAGTCCACAGCGAACCCCTGAGGTCAATCGACTGACCTTCATGGCCGCGTACGAGAAGAGTCTCGTACGCGGCCATCGCTGTCTCTGCGGTCGCCGCTCCGCAGTGAGTGCGTGCGACAGCGACTGGCTCGGACGATCGTGGTCCGGATGCTGCGTGGAACACCGATAATATACATTATGTTAAGTAAACAGTGAGAGCCGCTCTCCCCGCCTCCGCGACGCACCACGGCACCCACGTGACGCACCCCTGCCCCCGGTCCCGCTCGACCGTGTCAGAACCCGAAGGCGCCCGCCGTCTCGCATCGGCATCCTCAGGACGGCACCCGCAGGACACCGACTTCCGCATTCCGCCGATCACCGAGCTCAGCATCCTGCCATTCAAGCGAGCACCTGATACGGTCTACTGGTGAGTAACTTCACCGGGTCTCGAGGCCCGCGACCTCGACTGTGACCCACTCCCCTGGCGCCGATGCCGGAAAGGACTCACCCATGGCCGCAGACACCACAACCGCAGCAGATGCCGTCGGCACGGCGGCGATCCACAGACTCTGGCAGAAGCTGAGCAGGCAGCCGCTGGGCAGATGGCTGTTCACACAGGGCGTGTGCTTCAAGGCGCCGTACTTTCGCACCGTCCATCCGCGCATCCGGGAACTCCGCCCGGGTCTGTGCCGCGTCAGCGCGCCCAACCGCCGCGGGGTGCGCAATCACATCGGCACCTATCACGCCATCGCCTCGTGCAATATGGCCGAGATCGCCGCTGGCGTCATGACCGAGGCGACGGTCCCGCCCTCGCATCGCTGGATTCCGAGCGGAATGACCGTTGACTACAATGCGAAGGCCACTACAGGCGTGACTGCGATCGCCCGCCTCGACCGGATCCCGGATTTCGACGACGATCCGTTCGATCTGGTCGTACCCGTCGACGTCCTCGACGCTGACGGCAATGCATTCGTCACCGCGCACATCACCATGCGCATCTCCAGGAGGAAGGATCGATAGACAGCGCCTGGGACGGCAGCTCGCACGGCCGACTCCCCCGCCGATGCGCCGGCTGATCGATTCCGGTCATGGCTGATCGACTCCGGCCATGACCGTCATCGGCGACTTCGTTCCCGGCAGTCGGGAACTGTGCCGCCATCCCTGTGATCTGGGACTCATTCGCGATACGTTGCTGGAACACGTGATCGAGTACACGGCGTCGTGGACTCAGCACGCGCGATTCCGGTGACAGCGAAGTGAGGAGCCTGCCATGGTCACGGCGAGTGGATCGGCCGACTACATCGGCCTCGCGAATGCCCCGATTCTCTGGATTCTGGCGTTGGCGGTGATGGGCGTCGTCGTCGTTCAGTCGCTCATCTACATGTCCGCGGTGAAGAAGAACGCCGAATCGGCCGGGATGAGTCGACAGGAGGTCCGCTCGGCCTTCCGCGCCGGCGGCGTCGCCGCGATCGGGCCCTCCCTGTCCGTCGTGCTCGTGGCCATCGCGCTCCTGCCGCTGTTCGGCACTCCCCCGGTCATCGTCCGCGTCGGCCTCATCGGATCGGCCGCCACCGAGGTGGCCTCCGCCTCGCTCGCGGCCGGGACCATGGGCGCCAACCTCGGCGATGAGACGTTCACCCGCGGCGTCTTCATCGTCGCTCTCATGGCCATGAGCCTCTCCGGTGCGGGCTGGATGATCTCGACGCTCATCCTCACCCCGATCTTCAAACGCAGCTCGAACCGACTCGAGAAGGTCAACCCCGCGCTGATGTCGATCATTCCGGGCGCCGCGCTGCTCGCGGCCTTCGCGGCACTGACCTTCCGTGAGCTCCCGAAGTCGCCCACGCATGTCGTCGCCGTCGTCGTCTCGGCCGTGGCGATGAGCATCTGCCTGTTCCTGGCTCGCACCTTCAAGCAGAACTGGCTGAAGGAATGGGGGCTGGGCATCTCACTGCTCATCGGCCTCGTCGCGGCCTACTTCGCCCACTACGCCGGACTCGGCCAGCCCGAAGCCTGAGGAGGCCACCATGTCATCGATCATCACATCACCGTCCCACGCGGCCTTCGAACGCACCACGACCAGATGGGGCTCGATCACGCTGTTCATCGGCTTCCTCATCGCCACCTCGGTGCCGTTCTATCTGCTCTTCGTCGCCGATGCGAACATCGACTTCGGACAGATCCTCAAAGGCTTCCTCGCCGTCTTCGCCGTCTACGGTGTGTTCTACATCGTCGAACCGCTCACCTACTTCCCGATCCTCGGACCGGCCGGGATGTACCAGGCGTTCATGATCGGCAACGTCGCGAACAAGCTGCTGCCCTCGGCCATCGTCGCCCAGGACGCGATCGGGGCGAAGCCGGGCACCCGCAGGGGCGAATACGCGGCGACCATGGCCATCTGCGGCGCCGCCATCATCCACGTGGCCTCGATGGTCCTCTTCGTCGGACTGCTGGGCACCTGGCTCGTCTCCCTCATCCCGGCCCCGATCACGCTCGTGGCCAAGCTCTACATCCTGCCGGCCATCCTCGGCGGTGTCACCGTCCAGCTCATCGCCTCCCTCCGCCAGGTCAAGTCGACACTCATCGCCCTCGGGCTGGCGGCCCTGGTCATCCTCGTGCTCATCCCGCTGGTTCCGATCCTGGCCCCCGGCGACGTCGCCATCGTGGTCTTCCTGACCATCCTCATCACCTGGTTCACTCGCAACAAGACGGTCACCGACAAGAAGACCGACGGCGGCACGGTGGGCATCAACTGAGCCTTCCACCCTGCGAACGCGCAGGCCGAACCCGCCTCAGCCCTGCGAAGATGACAAGAAGCTCGTCAGAAAGGACATCATGTCGCTCCACCCCACCCTGCGTGAGTCGATCAGCGCCGACCTCGACCGGATCGTCGCCGACTACAAGGACTTCCACCGCACCCCCGAACTGTCGATGCAGGAGACGCGGACCGCAGCCGAGATCGACGCCCGCCTCACGGACCTGGGCCTGACCACCCACACCTACGGCGGCACCGGCGTCGTGGCCGTGATCGAGAACGGCAAGGGCCCGGTCATCGGCTACCGCGCCGACATCGACGGTCTGCCGATCGCCGAGGACACCGGACTCGACTACGCTTCGACCGCAGAGGGCATCCTGCCCGGGGGCGAGACGACCGCGGTCATGCACGGCTGCGGACATGACACCCACATCACCGTCGGGCTCTACCTGGCCAAGTACCTCGTCGAGCACCGCCAGCTGTGGTCGGGCACCGTGGTCATGCTCTTCCAGCCCGGAGAGGAGACCGGAGCGGGCGCACGCGCCATGCTCGACGACGGACTCTGGGACGAGATCGTCCGCCCCGAAGTCATCTACGGCCAGCACGTGTGGCCCGGTCGGGCCGGCCACATCTACGCCAGCAAGGGCACGGCCATGGCCATGTCCGACTGCATCAAGGTCACGGTCAGAGGCAGACAGGCCCACGGCTCCCAGCCGGAGAACGCCGTCGACCCGATCGTCCTCGGCGCCTATATGATTACCCGCCTGCAGTCCGTGGTCTCCCGGGAGATCTCCGGCCGCGATATGGCCGTGGTCACCGTCGGCACCTTCCACGGCGGACTCAAGGAGAACATCATCCCCGACTCCGCCGTGTTCGAACTCAACATCCGGACCTTCAACGAGGACGTCCGCGAAGTCGTCCTCGACCGGGTCCGGCGGATCATCCTCGCCGAGGCGCTGGCCTCCGGAGCGCCCGAGCCCCTCATCGAGGACATGTACCGCTTCCCCCGCTGCTACAACGATCCCGACGAAGCCGAGGCCTTCATCGCCAGCGCGGCCTCCGAGCTCGGTGACGAACACGTCCACGTCGAGGGCCCGGTGACCGGAAGTGAGGACTTCGGAGCCTTCGGCGACGCCATCGACGTCCCCTATGTCTACTGGTTCTTCGGCGGCTACTCCCCCGCCGAATTCGGCGGCGACGAACCGCCGGCAGGAAACCACTCGCCGTTCTTCGCCCCCGACGACATCGAGACCACACTGTCGACGGGCCTCCGCGCCGGGCTGGCCGCGGTGCTGAGCAAGGTCGGGAGGTGACATGGTCGATAACGAACTGCTGTGGTGCTCGACCCGGGAACTCGCGGCCCGGATCGCGGCGAAGGACATCTCCGCCCGAGAGGCCCTGGAAGCGCATCTCGAACGCATCGACGAGGTCAATCCCGTCATCAACGCCGTCGTCACCCGCGACGACGAGGCTGCCTTCGCCCAGGCCGAGGCCGCCGATGCCGCGACGGCCCGCGGTGAGAGCCTCGGTGCCCTCCACGGAGTGCCGATGACGCACAAGGACACGCACGACACCGCCGGGATGCGCACGACCTGGGGTTCGCCGCTCATGGCCGAGCGTGTTCCCGAGACCGATTCGCTCATCATCGCCCGGCTCAGACAGGCCGGGATCACAACGACGGGCAAGACGAATGTGCCTGAGTTCGCTGCGGGCTCGCACACCTTCAACGAGGTCTTCGGCACGACCGTCAACCCCTATGATCCGACCAAGTCGGCCTCGGGGTCCTCCGGAGGCGTCGGGGCCGCGCTCGCCGCCGGGATCCAAGCCTCCGGGGACGGTTCGGACATGGGAGGCTCGCTGCGCTCCCCCGGATCCTTCAACAATGTCGTCGGCTTCCGCCCGAGCAACGGCCGCATCCCGCACACGCCCCCGGCCAACCCCTATGCCTGGCTCTCGCAGAGCGGGTTCATGGCCCGCACGGTCTCCGACGTCGCCCTGCTGATGAGCGTCGCCTGCGGACCGGAGCCCTCTGCGCCCGGGTCCCTACCCGAGTCGGGCGGCGTGTTCGACCTGCCGGAGTTCGGACTCGATGCGCACGACTCCCCCGATCTCACCGGGACCAGGATCGGGTTCAGTCCCGACCTGGCCGGTCTGCTTCCGGTCGAGGACGAAGTGGCCGACATCGTCGGAGCCGCCGCTGGGGTCCTCAGCGAACTCGGGGCCGGAGTGGACACGGTGATCCCGGATCTGTCCGACGCCGATGAGGTCTTCGGCGTCCGCCGAGCGCTCGACTTCGTCGGGAACTGGGGCGCTCTCTACGAGGCCCACCCGGATCGGATCAAGGACTCGGTGGTCTGGAACATCCGGATGGGACTGGGCCTGACCGGTGCCGAGGTCGCCTCGGCCGAGGCGGCTCGGGCACGATTGCACTCCGAGGTCGACCGCTTCTTCTCCGACCACGATGCGCTCGTGCTCACGACCTGCCAGGTCCTGCCCTTCGACGCCGGCATCGAATATCCCACGCGGATCAACGGCGTGCAGCTGGAGAACTACCTCGACTGGATGCGCTCACTGTGCCTGATCTCGGCCACCGGGTGCCCGGCGGTCTCGGTTCCGGCCGGATTCTCCGCCTCGGGGCTGCCGGTGGGTGTGCAGATCGTGGCCCGCCCGGGCGCCGATGTCGAACTTCTGCGCATCGCCCACGCCTTCGAGGCGGCCACTGCCCACCACGCGAGGCATCCGCAGCTGTGAGGGACAGGTTTGGCAAACCTGCGCGGAGTTTGCCGAGCCTTTCCACACTGGAATGGTTCTAGAAAAGGTGTCACGATACTGTCAGAGCAGGCGGAAAGGTTCCGTCTCGAAACGCAAAGGAGTAACAGATGCACCTGAGCCCCGCCATGCAGAAGGCCCTCAACGAACAGGTCACCCTCGAACTCGAGGCCTCGCTGGTCTACCTGCAGCTGTCCATTCAGCTCGACGATCTCGATCTGCCCGGAATGACGCGCTGGATGCGTGCGCAGTCCGAGGAGGAGCAGGTCCACGCCGCTAAGTTCACCCAGCACTGCCTCGACCGCGATTTCGCTCCGCAGATCGGCGACATCGCCGCTCCGAAGGTCTCCGGCTCGCAGCCGATCGACTTCTTCAAGGCCGCCCTGGCCCACGAGGAGAAGGTGTCCGAGTCCATCCGCAGCCTCTACCGCACCGCGCAGGCCGAGGCCGACCTCGATGTCCTGCCG
This sequence comes from Brevibacterium sp. SMBL_HHYL_HB1, assembly GCF_018208375.1. Classification (NCBI taxonomy): domain Bacteria; kingdom Bacillati; phylum Actinomycetota; class Actinomycetes; order Micrococcales; family Brevibacteriaceae; genus Brevibacterium; species Brevibacterium sp. SMBL_HHYL_HB1. The sequence continues at coordinate 1,481,982 of NZ_CP062936.1, forward strand.
CTGCTGCACTGGTTCATCGACGAGCAGGTCGAGGAGGAGTCGAGCATCTCCGAGATCATCGGCCGCCTCGAGCGCGTCGGTGACGACGGCTCCGGTGTCCTGCGCATCGACGCCGAGCTCGGTTCGCGCCATCCCGACATCAACGCCGACAACGAGTGACAGCTCGACTCCTGATCACCGGCGGCTGAGTTCGGCTCGTCCCGATTGAAAGCGCCAGTGGCTGATGAGGCGGCCGGCCCCCTTTTCTGGGGACCGGCCGCCTCTCTTTCGTCCCTGCCGGCGCCCCGTCCGGCCGCGGTCATCGGACACGGTCCTCAGCGCAGCACCGCCTCGGCGATGAGCATCACGAACGGCAGCGTCAACAGCATGACCACCGTCTGACCGGCGATGAGAGCGGCCATCAGTCTCGCGTCGCCTCCGAGCTGCCGGGCCATGACGTAGCCCGAGCTCGCGGTCGCGATCGACTGGAAGATCATGCCCACGAGCGCGGGCACGGCGGGAACGTCGAAGACCAGCAGGGACAGAAGCGACAGGCCCGGCAGCACGAGCAGCTTGATCACGGTCGAGGCGATGATCGCCCGCGCCTGCTCACCGAGCGAGAACGGGCGCAGTCCCGCCCCGACGCAGAGGAGTCCGATCGGCAGCGATGCCGCGGCCAACGGGTCGAGAACGGCCGCGGCCGGTGTGGGCAGGCCCACCCCGGTGAGGTTCGCCGCCGCTCCGGCCAGGCAGCCGAGCACCAGCGGGTTCGTGATGATCCCGCGCAGCAGGGCTACGAGCGAATTCGGACCGGTGCGCAGGAATTCGAATCCGAGACTCGAGACGATATTCACCGTGGGAACGAGGATCGCCGCGACGATGGCGGCCACGGCCGTGCCCTCGGAGCCGAACAGACTCGCGGCCAGCGACAGTGCGATATAGGTGTTGAACCTGATGCCGCCCTGGAGCACCGAGGTGAACCCGGGCAGATCGCGCGCGATCACCCGTCGGGCCGCAGCGATGCCGATGGACACGATCACGGTGGGGATGACCAGGGCCGCGGCCAGCCGCGCGAGCGGGACATGGGCCACGTCCACCTCGGCGACGGAGGTGAAGAGGAGGACGGGCAGCAGGCAGTAGTAGGCAAGTCTCTCGGCCCCGGACCAGAACTCCTCACTGCCGAATCCCGGCAGTCGCCTGAGCACGAGACCGAAGGCGATGAGCACGGTCACGGGAAGGAGGGCGAGAAGCACCGGTACCAGACTCACAGAACTGAGAGTTTCATGAGATGGGAATCATTTCAAAGTTGAGTGTGTTTGACTCAATGTAGGAACCGAACGAAAGGAAGCACATGGCTACACGATTCGACCCCATTCGTGATCTCGATCGATTCTTCACCGAGGTCACCCGCACACCGAATTCCACGACCCTGCCGATGGACCTCTACCGCGACGGAGAGGTCTTCATCGCCCGCATCGACATGCCCGGGGTCGACCCGAACAGCATCGACGTCGATGTCGAGGACCGGACGCTGACCGTTCGCGCGAAGCGCGAATCCGAGGTCGCGGACAAGGACGTGAAGTGGCTGACCAGGGAGCGCACCACCGGCACCTACGCCCGACAGCTCACACTCGGCAACCGGGTGGCCCTGGACAGGATCCGCGCCGACTACAGCGACGGCGTGCTGACCCTGACCATCCCCGTCGCCGAAGAGGCACGTCCGCGGAAGATCACCGTGTCGCACACCTCGTCGAACCGAGGCACCGAGGTCGTCGAATCGACGTCGACCGATGAGACAGCGGGCATCGAAGGCTGATCCGCGCCCGGACCACCAGAAACCAGGCGGGCCGCACCTGTCATCGGGTGCGGCCCGCCTGCTGTGTCCGGGGGCTGCCCACGTGAGCCTCGTCCGGCCGGTCCGCGACCCGTCGCGGCCGGGCGTCCGCTCAGGGCCGCGGCGGGTCACAGCCGATCAGCTGCGTTCGAGGAGATAGGCCAGGCACATGTACGGCAGCTCGATCGCATCGGTGACCGGGCGCTCATCGCGGAAGTACTCACGCAGATTCGACTCCACACGGTCCCGGGTTCTCTCATCCGACCGGAGCCAGTACGAACGGGTCCGGGCGAGATCGACGATGCCGTCGACATCGAGTGCCGTGGTGAACTCGACGATGCGGTGGTCGGTCAGTCTCAGACCCGCACCCGGCCGCGGCCGGTAGTGCGGCCGGTAGACATCGCCGGCGTGCATGATGCGGCTCAACCGCAGCACCCACTCGATGCGCACATCGAGCTGGTTGATGAGGATGAGCAGCCTGCCGCCCGGTGTGAGGATGCGTGTGATCTCGGCGGCTGCGGCCGCCTCGTCGAACCAGTGCCAGGCCTGGGCGACGGTGACGAGGTCGAAGGCCGCCGCTTCCGAACCGGTGTCCTCGGCAGTGCCGATCCGCTTCGGTGCCTGATTGCGAGCAAGCGCCGCGGGATCGGGATCGACGGCCAGCACCTCGCATCCTCGTGCGAGCAGCTCCCGACTGAGGATCCCGGTTCCGGCTCCGAGGTCGCACACCCGCATCCCCTGCCAGTCAGAGCCGGCCAGATCGAGTGCGGCCGCGGGATAACCGGGACGGACCTCGTCGTAGACCTCGGCCTGAGCGCCGAAGCCGCGCCCGTGCGATGACTGTGCCCGCGGTCTCATCTCGTCTCGGTCCTCCACTCCCCCGGCTGCTGCGACCGTCAATCGGCGATCAGGAACCACTCTAGCCTCGGCCTCCGATGATGAGTCGATAGGATGGGGCCAAGCCCCGTTCCCAGCTCGAAGGAGCCAGCATGTCCACACTCTCCGATCTCCAAACGCGCCTGGATGAGGCGTCAGCCGACTACGAGGAGTTCGCCTCCCGCGGTCTCAAGCTCGACATCACCCGGGGCAAGCCCTCTCCCGAGCAGCTCGACCTCGCCGCCGACCTGCTGACCACCGTCACCGGCGACGATGCGTTCACCCCCAGCGGTGTCGACACCCGCAACTACGGCGGGCTCGAGGGGATCAGCGAACTCAGGGAGATCTTCGCCCCGTTGCTCAGGGTCCCGTCCGATCAGCTCCTGGCCGGTGGAAACGCCTCGCTGACATTCATGGCGCAGGCGCTGACCTTCGCGCTCATCCACGGCAGCGCCGTCGACGATCGTCCCTGGGGGCATGGACCGCACAAGCTGCTGTGCCCGGTGCCCGGATACGATCGGCACTTCACTCTGGCCGAGTCACTCGGCTTCGAGCTGCTGAGCATCCCCATGGACGATCAGGGACCGGTCATCGCCGAGGCGCAGCGTCTGGCCGACGACCCCGCCGTCAAGGGGATGTGGCTGGTCCCGATGTATTCGAATCCCACCGGCATCACCATCACCGAACAGCGTGCCCGTGAGTTGGCGGCGATGCCGACCGCGGCCGTGGACTTCACCCTGCTGTGGGACAACGCCTATGGAATGCACCATCTGCGCGAGGAGCATCCGGACAATCTCGACATCCTCTCCCTGTGTGCCGAGGCCGGCAACCCCGAACGGGCGTGGATCTTCGCTTCGACCTCGAAGATCACCCATGCGGGTGCGGGCGTGTCGTTCTTCGGCGGCGGCCCGGCCACGGTCGACTGGATGGTCTCGAACCTCGGGAAGGTCGCGATCGGCCCGGACAAGATCAACCAGCTGCGCCACCTGCGCTTCTTCTCCGACTCTGCGGGAGTCGAAGCGCATATGCGCAAGCATGCCGAGATCATCGCCCCGAAGTTCGATGCGGTGCTCAGTGCCCTCGAAAAGGGACTCGGCCCCGACAGCCTCGCTCGGTGGACGCGGCCCGATGGCGGCTACTTCATCACGCTGACGACGATGGAGGGCATCGCCGATCGCGTGGTCAAGCTCGCCGCCGAGGCGGGAGTCAAACTGACTCCGGCCGGAGCCACCCATCCCTATGGTCTGGATCCGAGCAACAGCATCATCCGCATCGCTCCGACGATGCCCAGTCTCGAGGAGGTCGAATTGGCCGCTCAGGGTCTCGTCGCCTGTGTCAGACTCGCCAGCTATGAGAAGCTCGTGGCCGGCTGAGGGCCGGTGCCGACGCTTCGGTCACAATGACAACGGACCGCCTGCGGGATTCGCAGGCGGTCCGTTTGCTGTCATACCCGGTCGATCGGGCTCAGTACTCGTAGAAGCCGCGACCGGACTTCACGCCGAGCAGACCGGCATCGACCATGCGTGACAGGAGCACGGGCGGTTTGGTCGCCGGATCGTCCGTCTCGTCGTACATGCTCTGCGCCGCATAGAGGCAGGTGTCGAGCCCGACGAGGTCGGCGAGCTTGATCGGGCCCATCGGGTGGGCGCATCCGCCCACCATGCCCGCGTCGATGTCCTCCTTCGTGGCGAACCCGGACTCGAGCATCCGGATGGCGCTGCACAGGTACGGGATGAGCAGGGCGTTGACGATGAATCCGGGCCGGTCCTCCGCCTGGATCGGGTTCTTGCCCAGCACATCGGTCACGAACGAGGTCGCGGTGGTCCTGACCTCATCGGCGGTGAGCACGGAGGAGACGATCTCGACCAGCGGCTGCACGGGCGCCGGGTTGAAGAAGTGCACCCCCAGCACACGTTCGGGCCGCGCGGTCGCCCGGGCGAACCGGACGATCGGCATCGACGAGGTGTTCGAGGCCAGGATCGCCTCGGGGTCGGTCACGACCTCATCGAGTTCGGCGAAGATCGTCTTCTTGATCTCCTCGTTCTCGCTGGCGGCTTCGATGACGAGCTGCCGGTCGGACAGATCGGCGATGTCGGTGGTGAAGCTCAGCCTGCTCAGGGCCGCCTCGCGGGCGGATTCGTCGAGCTTGCCCTTCTCGACGGCGCGGTTCAGCGACTTCTCGATCCGGGCCCTGCCCGCGGCGGAGGCCTCCTCGTTGATCTCACGGACGATCACGTCGAGTCCGGACTTCGCCAGCACCTCGGCGATTCCGGCTCCCATGAGTCCGCTGCCGATGACGGCGGTGCGTTGAATGCTCATAAGCGTCTCCTTCGTTGGTCTGGGTAAATGGCAGTTCAGCCCATACGGGCGAGGAACCAGTCGCTGGACCGGATGGCCTTCATCGCCTCTCGGCGACGCTCCTTCGGCAGCGTCTGGACGTAGACCTGGCCGTCGAGGTGGGCCACCTCGTGCTGGAGCATCTGAGCGAAGACCTCGGTACCCTCGACCTCGACGGCTTCGCCCTTCGCATCCACCCCGCGCACACGAGCGAACTCGTAGCGCGGGGTGGGGAAGAAGAGTCCGGGCACCGACAGGCAGCCCTCTTCGATATCGCGCAGCCGACCGCCGAGTTCGACGATCTCCGGGTTGATGACATAACCGGTGCGCCCGTCGAGGTCATAGCCGAAGGCGCGCAGTCCCACGCCGATCTGCGGGGCGGCCACGGCGGCACGCCCCTCCGGCAGGGCACTGTCGACGAGGTCGTCGGCCAGGGCCTGCACGCTGTCGTCGAAGACCGTCACCGGCTCGCAGACGCTGCGCAGCACGGGGTCGCCCCACAGGCGGATCTCCCGCTCAGGCATCGACGACTGCGACGAGATCGCCGCCCTCGAGCTGCTGGACGTCGGCGATGGCCACTCGGGACACGGTGCCGGCGGTCTGCGTGGTGATCGTCGCTTCCATCTTCATCGCCTCGATCGTGGCGATGGTGTCTCCCGAGGCGACCTGGTCGCCCTCCTGGACCTGCATGGTCACGACACCGGCGAAGGGGCTGCCGACATGACCGCGGTTGTTCGGATCGGCCTTCTCAGCGGTCTTGACCTCGCTCTCGACGGAGCGGTCGCGCACCTGCAGGGGCCGCAGCTGTCCGTTGAGGGTGAACATGACCGAGCGCATTCCGCGTTCGTCGGTGCCGCCGACCGCCTGGACCCCGATGAGCAGGTTCTTGCCCTTCGAGATCTCCACCGCGTGCTCCTCACCGGCGGTGAGACCGTAGAGGTACTCGGAGGTCTCGACCACCGACAGGTCACCGTAGTTGGCGCGCATCTGCTCGAATTCCTTGGTCGGTCCCGGGAACAGCAGCTGGTTGAGCTTGTCCTTGCGTTCCCGTCCCGGACTCTCCAAGGCGGCGGCATCATCGGCTTCGAGGTGCTCGACCAGCGGCTTGTGGGCCCGACCGGCCAGCGCCTTCGTGCGGAAGGGCTCGGGCCACCCGCCGGGTGGATCTCCGAGGTCGCCGCTGAGGAATCCGATCACCGAATCCGGGATGTCGAACTTGTCCGGGTTCTCGGCGAACTCCTCCGGTGCGACACCGGCACCGACGAGGTGGAGTGCGAGGTCCCCGACGACCTTCGACGAGGGGGTGACCTTGACGAGGTGGCCGAGGATCGAGTCGCCGGCAGCGTACATCTTCTCGATATCCTCGAACCGCTCCCCCAGGCCCAGTGCCACGGCCTGCTGGCGCAGGTTCGACAGCTGCCCTCCGGGGATCTCGTGACGGTAGACGCGACCGGTGGGGCCGGCCAGACCGGATTCGAAGGGTGCGTAGACCTTGCGCACGGATTCCCAGTACGGCTCGAGGTCGCTGACGGCGTCGAGGCTGATGCCCGTATCGCGTTCGGTGTTCTCGAAGGCCGCGACCAGTGCCGAGAGGCTGGGCTGGCTGGTGGTCCCGGCCATGGACGCCGATGCCGCGTCGACGGCGTCGGCACCGGCGGAGGCGGCCGCGTACAGGGTCGCCAGCTGACCTCCAGCGGTGTCATGGGTGTGCACGTGCACAGGCAGGTCGAAGTTCTCACGCAGAGCGGTGACGAGCTTCGCCGTCGCCGCCGGACGCAGCAGACCGGCCATGTCCTTGATGGCCAGCACATGGGCGCCGGCGTCGACGATCTGCTCGGCCAGGCGCAGGTAGTAGTCGAGGGTGTAGAGCTCCTCGGACGGATCGAGGATGTCCGAGGTGTAGCACAGGGCCACCTCGGCCAGTGAGGAGTTCGTCGCCCGCACGGCCTCGATCGCCGGACGCATCTGCTCGACGTCGTTGAGGGCGTCGAAGATGCGGAAGATGTCGATGCCGGTGCGCGCGGCCTCGTCGACGAAGGCGTCGGTGACCTCGGTCGGGTACGGGGTGTAGCCGACGGTGTTGCGTCCGCGCAGCAGCATCTGGAGGTTGATGTTGGGCACAGCGGCTCGCAGCGCCTCGAGACGCTCCCACGGATCCTCACCGAGGAAGCGCAGGGCGACATCGTAGGTGGCTCCGCCCCAGGCCTCGATGCTCAGCAGCTCCGGGGTCATCCGCGACACATGCCCGGCCACCGCCAGCAGGTCGCGGGTGCGGACCCGCGTGGCCAGCAGCGACTGGTGGGCGTCGCGGAAGGTGGTGTCGGTCACCGCCAGCGCGGTCTGTTCGCGCAGGCTGCGGGCGAACTCGACGGGTCCGAGTTCGACGAGTCGATCATGGCTGCCGGCCGTCGGGGTCTCGGAGAGATCGATCTCGGGCAGCTTGTCGCTGGGGCGGATGCGCAGCTGCGGTTCGCCGTGGGGACGATTGACAGTGACATCGGCGAGGTAGTCGAGCAGCTTCGATCCGCGGTCAGCGCTGACTCGGGCGTCGAGCAGGTGCGGGCGCTGCTCGATGAAGGACGTCGACAGGTCCCCGGCGACGAACGAGGGATCGTCGAGGACGGCCTGGAGGAAGCCGATGTTCGATGAGACTCCGCGAATGCGGAATTCGGCGAGGGCGCGCTTGGCCCGGCCCACGGCCTGCGGGAAGTCACGTCCGCGGCAGGAGAGCTTGACCAGCATGGAGTCGAAGTGGGGACTGACCGCGGCACCGGCGTGGACGGTTCCGCCGTCGAGCCTGACCCCGGCTCCGCCGGCGGACCGGTAGGCCGTGATCGTGCCGGTGTCGGGACGGAAGGAGTTCGCCGGATCCTCGGTGGTGATGCGGCACTGCAGGGCGGCTCCCTTGATGCGCATGTCTTCTTGGCGCAGGCCGATCTCATCGAGCGTTTCGCCGGAGGCGACGCGCATCTGTGAGGCGACGAGGTCGATATCGGTGATCTCCTCGGTCACGGTGTGCTCGACCTGGATGCGCGGGTTCATCTCGATGAACACGTGCTTGCCGGCTCGGGGCCCCTCGGTCTCGAGGAGGAACTCCACGGTTCCGGCGTTCTGGTAGCCCAGTGCCTTCGCGAACTTCAAAGCGTCCGTGTGCAGGGCCTCGGCGATGGCCGGGTCCAGGTTCGGCGCCGGTGCGATCTCGACGACCTTCTGGTGGCGGCGCTGGACGGAGCAGTCGCGTTCGAACAGGTGGATGGCGTTCGAGTCGTTGTCGGCCAGCACCTGGACCTCGATGTGGCGCGGGCGCTGCACGGCCTGTTCGATGAACACCGTCGGATCCCCGAAGGCACCCTCGGCTTCGCGCATCGCCGCCTTGAGGGCGTCCTCGAGATCGGATGACTGGCCGACACGCCGCATTCCGCGTCCGCCGCCGCCGGCGACGGCCTTGACGAAGAGCGGGAACTCCATCGATTCGGCGTCGGCCAGCAGCTGTGCGATATCGGCTGAGGGGCGGGTGGAGTCGAGCACGGGGATGCCGGCGCTGCGGGCCGAGGCCAGGGCCTGGACCTTGTTGCCGGCGAGTTCGAGCACGTCGGCCTTCGGGCCGATGAAGGTGATTCCCGCTTCGGCGCACGCCCGAGCCAGGTCCGGGTTCTCCGACAGGAAGCCGTAACCGGGGTAGATGGCGTCTGCGCCGCTCTCCTTCGCGACGCGCAGCATCTCCTCGACGCTGAGGTACGCGCGGACGGGGTGGCCTTCCTCGCCGATCATATAGGCTTCATCGGCCTTCATCCGGTGCTCGGAGTTGCGGTCTTCGTAGGGGAAGACCGCGACGGTTGAGGCTCCGAGTTCGTAGGCGGCACGGAAAGCACGAACAGCGATCTCTCCGCGGTTGGCCACGAGAACTTTAGAGAACATAGGTGTCTCTCACTTCTGTATCGGCCGCACTGGGCGACTGGTCGACAAGCTGTCGGAAACATACTCTACTCAGTGACATGCACCACCTCTGCGGCCGGGGGTCCACTTCCGATTGAGGCGGGCGTCTCGGCGTGGTCACCCCGGTCGGTTCGGGACCGATACGTTAACGTAGGAGGGTGCTTGTCCTAAGTATCAGCAGCCTCAAAGGCGGAGTCGGTAAGACATCCGTGACGCTCGGTCTCGCCTCGGCGGCCTACAACAGGGGAATTCCGACCCTGGTCGTCGACATGGACCCGCAAGCGGACTCGTCGACCGGCCTCGATGTGCCGACGTCGACGCGCGTCGACATCGCCGATGTTCTAGCTGCTCCGAAATCCCAGAAGATCCTGTCCGAGGCGATCATCCCCTCCGGGTGGGTCGGCGACAGACTCGGCCATCTGGACGTGATCTCCGGTTCGCCGCGTGCCGCGGAGTTCGACCGGCCCTCACTGTCCGAGCGCTATCTGCGTCGCCTCGAGGACGCCTTGAGTCGGATCGCCAAGGGCTACCGGCTCGTCCTCATCGACTGCCCTCCCAGCCTCAACGGACTCACGCGCACGGCTTGGTCCGCGAGCAACAGGGTTGCGGTCGTGACCGAGCCGAGCCTCTTCTCCGTGGCTGCCGCCGATCGTGCCCTGCGGGCCACCGATGAGCTCAGGCAGCGCGGCGCCGGTGACCTGCAGCCACTGGGTCTGGTGGTCAACCGGGTCCGTGCGGGTTCGACCGAACACGACTACCGGATCCAGGAGATGCGTGAGATGTTCGGCCCGCTCGTACTCAATCCGCCGCTGGCCGAGCGCGCAGTGATGCAGCAGGCCCAGGGATCGGCGCGCCCGATCCATTCCTGGCCGGGCCGACCGGCCGAGGAGGTCGCCGGCTCCTTCGATTCGCTGCTCGACCGAGCACTGCGGTCGGAGAACATCCGCAGTCGTCGCGGCAGTGCCGGGACGAAGTCCGGCCAGCAGGCCTCCGAGAAGGACTAGCCGCTGCCCCAGACCGAACGCTGCCGCCCGAACGTCATGTTCGGGCGGCAGATTCGTGTTCAGGAGGACTTCGTCGTCAGCAACAGAGATCAGGGATGAGAGGCCAGGGCTCTTCGACGTCGGGAAGAGGGGCAGTACCCCGTGAATGGTGCAGGCGGCCCGTCCGGTGGACGGACCGCCTCGGCGATCGCGGAGAGCTGCTGTGGGCTCAGCCGAGCTTGCGGGCGCGGCGGGCGGCGAGTTCGTCCATCGCCTCGATGGCCGCATCGTCCTCCGGCAGCCGTTCGCTGGGCAGCTCGGACAGGGTGCCTTCGACTTCGTTCCACACTCGGCCCACAGCGATGCCGAACACACCCTGTCCGCCCTGCAGGAGGTCGACGACCTCGTCGGGCGATGTGCACTCGAAGACGCTGGCGCCATCGGACATGAGAGTGATCTGGGAGAGATCCTCGACGCCGCGGGAGCGCAGGTGATCTACAGCGGTGCGAATCGACTGCAGGCCGACACCGGTGTCGAGGAGGCGCTTGACGATCTTGAGGACGAGGATGTCACGGAAGCTGTAGAGACGCTGGCTGCCGGAGCCGGTTGCGTTCCGGATCGACGGGGTCACCAGATCGGTGCGCGCCCAGTAGTCGAGGCGGCGATAGCTGATGCCGACGACCTTGCAGACTGTCGGACCGCGGTAGCCGGCCTCTTCGTCGAGAACGGGCAGATCATCATCGAACAGCAGCCCTTGGGCTGCTGACGGCATCGACGTCATGTCGACGCTTTCGTGACTTGAGCGGTTCACACCGACTCCTCCTTAAAGTCCCTGGGGGAAGCGAAGGTCGCTTGGAAGGACCGAGAACACAGTCATTCTAGCCCTCTTCCCAGCGAACCTACAGTGGGATTCAACAACTCCAAGCTATTCTGCTCGTCCGGTCAGGACAAACACCCGAAGGTAACGATTTCTGCGTGTCGCCGTTACCGCAGTATTCGAACATGTCATCGGCATCGTTCGGGGCCCGCATCCGGCGGCTGCGCTGAGCTCGAACCGCTGCCATCGGCCCGTGTCGGTCCATGCCGGGGCCTTGTTCGCTCGGACCGTTCCGGCTCACTCTGCGGGGTCGCTGCGATCCGCGTCGCCTTCGCCCTGGGGTGCGGAGTCCTTGGGCTTCTTCGCCGAGTCCTTGGCATCCTCACGGGCGCTGTCCGTCTTCTTCGGCTTCGCGCTGGTCAGCAGCTTGGTCTTGACCGTCGAGGCATATGTGTCGACGTACTCCTGTCCCGACAGCCGCATGATCTCGTACATGATCTCGTCGGTCACGGACCGCAGCAGGAAACGGTCCGAGGGCAGACCGGAGTACTTCGAGAAGTCCATGGGTGAGCCGAAGACAACTCCGACCCGGCGCAGCTTCGGCACCAGTCGGCCGGCCGGCTGGAGTCTGTCGGTTCCGATGATGGCCACCGGGACGACCGGCGCCTCGGACTCGAGGACCAGTCGCGCGATTCCGGTCCGTCCTCGATACAGCTTGCCGTCGGGTGATCGGGTGCCCTCGGGGTAGATGCCCAGGCAGTTGCCTTCGCCGAGCACTTTCAGACCCGATTCGAGCGAGGCCTGGGAGCCGGAGCCTCCGCCGCGGTCCATGGGCAGCTGATTGTTGAGTTTGAAGAACCAACGGGTCACCGCGCCCTTGAGGCCGCGACCGGTGAAGTAGTCCTTCTTCGCGAGGTAGACGACGGGGCGGGGAGCCAGCAGCGGGACGAAGATCGAGTCCATGAAGTGGTTGTGGTTTCCCGCGATGATCGCTGGGCCCTCTGTCGGCAGATTGTCCAGGCCGCGCACCCAGGGACGGAACAGGATCCGCAGGAGGGGTCCGGCGAGGACTCGCTTGAGAAACCAGTAGAACACGCGCACCCTTCCATGTACGACTCCTTGTCGTCCTCGGCAATCATATATCGACACGAAGTGAGAACGATGATCACCGGAGCAACTCGTTCGTGCCGGGAAGTTTCATGCCATGCTGGAGGCATGGAGATCGATTTCACACCGCGGCCCGATCCGATGGCCGCCTACCACAGCCTCGAGGCTCAATCATCGACTGCGGTGCTGTTCCTGCACGGAATCACCGGCTCGCCCGTCGTCTGGGTGCCGATCGCGCGAGCGGTCGCCTCCGAAGGCTTCGACGTCAGCGCCCCATTGCTGCCCGGGCACGGCACCACCTGGCAGGACATGGAGACCACCGGATGGACGGACTGGCTGGGCGAGGCGCGTACGGAGCTGGGACGGCTGCAGGCCGACCACGACCGCGTCATCGTCGCGGGCCTGTCGATGGGTGGGGCTCTGGCGCTGGCCCTCGGTGCGGCCGAAGCCGCTCCCGATGAGCTCGTCGTGGTCAACCCCGCCCTCCACCTCGACTCCCCTCTGGCCCCTCTGCTGCCTGTGCTCCGCCACGTGAAGCGGACGATTCCGTCGATCGGCGGCGACATCGCCCATCCGAATCGCGACGAAATGGCCTACCCGCGCACTCCGCTGGCACCTCTGGCCAGTTTCCACCGGGCGCTGCGGATCCTGCGCGAGGATCTGTGGAAGGTCGAATGCCCGGTCACGGCCATGATCTCCGGCGAGGACAATGTGGTCGGGCCGCGGACCCTGCGCACTCTGCGCGCGAATCTGCCCTCCCCGCCGCGCATCGTCGCTCTGCGGCGCTCGCGGCATGTGGCCACCCTCGACTACGATGCGTCGACCATCGCCGAGGCGGTCGTGTCCGCGGCCCGAGCCGATGCGACTGAGGACTCCCGTCTCGTCGGGGGCGGGGAATAGCCTCGCGGGGAGAATTGCTGTGACGGATATGAACGATGACGACAGCGCCCCGACTCCGGATGACGAGGGCAGGAGCCCGCGTCCGGACGACGATGGCGCCTCGGCTCCGGGCGAAGAGCACAGCGGTTCGGTCCCGGACGAGGAGGTCTCCGCCTCGGCTCCGGATGCCGACGACCGCGGCGACTGGCGCCACGACGTTCCCGACCCGGAGCGGATCGAGACCGACCGCTCACGCATCAGCGACGAGGAGTGGCAGGATCTCGTTCGACAGATCGCCGAGCCCTCTGCGGTGATGGGCGACATGCCCGTCGACGAAGTCCGCGAGGCACTCGACGACTCCGACCACTGGCAGCCCGAACCCGCCGAGCCCATCGGATGGCGCACCGCCTCACCGACGCTCGTGCTCTCATGGGCCGCCGCCCTCGGCGCGGTTGTGCTCCTGCTCATCGGCATCATCTTCTTCCGACCGCTGCCCGGCTGGTATCTGCTCATCGGACTCGCCGTGGGCATCGGCGGCGCAGTCGGTCTGTTCTTCCACCTGCCCCAGCACCGCTCCGCAGAGGACGGCGACGGCTCCTCCGTTTAGATGCCCCTGCCTGAGACCTCGTGTCATCACCGACTGACAGACTTGAGCGCATGACCGCCCCATTCGACCGCGCACCCAGCCGCCTGCATAACACGCAGCTGTCGTTCGACAGCCTCGGCACTCCCCTGTCGGAGGTCACGTTCGTCATCGTCGACCTCGAGACGACGGGCACCCGGGCGGGCCAGTCCGAGATCACCGAGATCGGCGCGGTCAAGACCCGCGGCGGTGAGGTCATCGGGGAATTCCAGTCACTGGTCAAACCCGAGCGGTCGGTCATCAGCCCCTTCGTCGCCCGGCTCACCGGAATCACCCATGCCATGGTCGACGATGCTCCATCGATCACGTCCGTGCTGCCGAGCTTCCTCGAGTTCTCCATCGGAGCGGTCCTCGTCGCCCACAACGCCCCGTTCGACATCGGCTTCCTCCGCTCGGCCTGCGAACGGCTCGACTACCACTGGCCGGGCCCCACCGTCCTCGACACCGTGACCCTGGCTCGTCGCGTCGTCGGCCGTGACGAGGTCCGCAACCACAAGCTCTCGACGCTCGCGGCCCATTTCGGGACCGACGTCGCCCCGGACCATCGGGCCCTCTCCGATGCCCGGGCCACCGGGGAGCTGCTCCACCACCTGTTCGAACGCTTCGGCGGATACGGGGTGACCACCCTCGAAGAGCTGTCGACGGTGCGCCAGTCGGGATGGGCCAAACGGCAGGCGAAATCCCACTTGGCCAAAGGCGTCCCGCCCGAGCCGGGCGTCTACATGTTCCTCGACGGAACCCGAAGAGTCCTCTACATCGGCAAATCGGCCAATATGGCCCGGCGCGTGCGAGGGTACTTCAACGCTTCGGAGAACCGCGGCCGGATGGCCGAGATGATCACCGCGGCGCAGGAGGTCAGCTGTCTGCCCTGCGCGCACGCGCTCGAGGCCGAGGTGCGTGAGATCCGCCTCATCGGTGAGCTCGCCCCGCCCTACAACCGTCGATCGAAGAACCCTGAGCGGAATTCGTGGATCGTGCTCAGCGACGAGCTCTTCCCCCGGCTGTCGGTGGTCCGGTCCGATTCGGCGATCGAACGCGCTCCGGCACCGCCCCTGGGGCCGTTCCGGTCGCGCAAGAGCGCTCAAGCGGTCAAGGAGCTCCTCGACACCCTGTACCCCGTGAAGAGGTGCACGACGACCGTGACCGAACGCAGCCTCGCCGCTCATCGGCCCTGTGTCAGCGCGCAGCTCGGCCAGTGCGGCGGTCCCTGCGCAGGCGTCACCGACGCCGATGAGTACCGGCGGTCCATCGGTGAGCTCTTCGCTCTCATGTCCGGAGACCTGTCCTCGCTGCACCGCTTGGGCACCGAGCGTATGCGGCGTCTGGCCGACGAATCCCGGTTCGAAACGGCCGCCGAGGTCCGTGACGGCCTGCGCGCGGCCGTGACGACGGCTTCCCGGGCCGAAGAGGTGTCCGCACTGCGGGCCGTGCCCGAGCTCGTGGCGCTGGCTCCCGGCCCCGACACGGGCTGGGACCTGGCCGTCATCCGTCACGGCAGACTCGCCGGAGCCGGACACGTCTCCGCTCGAGGGAACCTCTCTGAGGCTCTCACGGCACTGCGGTCGACCGCAGAGTGGGTGCCCGCGCCGGGACCGCTGCCGCGGGCAAGCGACTCGCTGCCGGAGGAGACACGGCTGCTGGCCGGTTGGCTGAAAACGGCCGAACTCGTCTCCGCCGGCTCGATCGACGGTCCCGGCTGGTCGCTGCCCCGGTCAGGAGCGAACTACCACGCGCAGGCCTCAGGAATGGTTCGACTCGGCGACCCGGTGTGAGACTTCGATCAGCTGGTCGAGCTTCGCCGCCGCAAGACCGTTGTCGATGGTCGTCTGCGCCGTTTCGAGCTTGCTCGCCAGGCGTTCGGTGAAGCTGCCGACCGCGGATTCGTCCGCAGCCACCAGGGCCGCTGCCGCATTGATCGCGACGATATCGCGCACGGGAGACTGCTGACCGCTGAGGACGGCCCGGGTGATCGCGGCGTTGTCCTCCGGGCCTCCTCCGCGCAGGTCGTCCTTCGTCGCCCGCTCGATTCCGAGGTCGAGCGCATCGAAGGTCGTGTGCTCGATCTCCCCATGGCGGACCTCCCACACGTCATTGACCGCGGTGTTGCTCAGTTCGTCGAGACCGTCGCAGGAACGGAAGACGACCGCTTGGTGCCCGCGTTTGGCCAATGTCCCGACGACGAGGGGCGCCATCTGGGCGTCGGCGACGCCGATCGCCGTATGGCGGGCATGTGCCGGGTTCGTCAGGGGACCGAGGATGTTGAACGCTGTGGGCACACTGATCTGGCGCCGCACAGCGGCGACGAACTGCATCGAGGGGTGGAAGACATTGGCGAAGCAGAAGGCCAGCCCGACTTCCTCGGCGATGATTCCGGTCTGCTCGGGCGTGATGTCGAACCGCACGCCCAGGGCCTCGAGCACGTCGGCCGAGCCCGATGCCGACGACGTCGCCCGGTTGCCGTGCTTGACCACCCGCTGGCCGGTGGCCGAGATGATCATGGCCGCGGTCGACGAGATGTTCGCGGTCTTCGCCCGATCACCTCCGGTGCCGACGATGTCAACGGAGTCAGCGAGGCCGGGCAGGGGCACCGCATGGTCCATCATGGCCGACACGAGACCGGCGATCTCCTCGACGGTCTCACCCTTCGTGTGGTGGGCGACGAGAAATGCGGCCATTGTCACATCGGGGGTCTTGCCGGACATGATCTGATCCATCGCCCACGCCGCCTGGTCCTCGTGAAGGTCCTGTTGGTGCATGAGCGCCATCAGCAGGTCCGGCCAGTTCTCCGCGACCGCCTGGACCGAACTGGGGGTCGCGGGCGCTTCCGCTGCCGAGATGGTCGTGGGCGTGGAATCGGTCATCCGTCTGAACTCTCGTTAGGCATCGCCGCCGCTCCGTCGTCCGGAGCGGACCTTACCTGCGGCATCCTATCCTGAGTTCGACACGCGGGAGGAAGCGACTTCGGGATCGGGATTCCGCATCAGGTCGCGGTTTTCGCTACATCGTGTAGAAATTTCTTCTCCGAAACCTGGGTAAAAGATGAAAACTCACCGCCAGACGGGTAATAATGGGGGTGTGTCAACTGCCACTGCATCTCAAACAGCGCCAGCACATCCGGTTGTCAATCGTCCGAATGTGACCACGGTGGGCTTCATCGTGTTCCTCGCGAGCGACCTGATGTTCTTTGCCGCGCTCTTCGCCATGTACTTCACCATTCGGTCCGTTGTGCCGGAACTATGGGAGGCGAGGACCCAGATCCTCGATATCCCCTATGCCCTCGGCAACACGTTGATCCTGGTGTCGTCTTCGTTCACCTGCCAGATCGGGGTGTTCGCAGCCGAGAGGTTCCGCCCCCGGCGGACCGGATCGCTGTTCAACATCGCCAAATGGGGAATGGTCGAGTGGTTCTACCTCACCTTCATCCTCGGCGCGATCTTCGTCTCCGGTCAGGTCATGGAGTACGCGACCCTCGTCAGCGAGGGCATCGCCATCAACACCGACGGCTACGGGTCTGTCTTCTACCTGACCACAGGGTTCCACGGCATCCACGTGACCATCGGACTCATCTGCTTCCTGCTCGTGATCGGACGAGCCTACGGAGCGAAGAAGTTCGGCCATCACGAAGCCACATTCGCAATCTGCGTGTCCTATTACTGGCACTTCGTCGATGTCGTCTGGATCGGTCTGTTCGGCGTCATCTACCTGCTCCAGTAGCCGGCCTGAGATGCTCGGCCCCCAGGACTTACACCACTTCAAGCAAAGGACGATCAAGTGAAGCTTCTAGCAGATCGCCGCAGACACCCCATGGCTCTGGTTGCGCTTCTTCTCGTGGCACTGCTGCTGACCGGCGGAGCCTACGCACTCTTCACGCAGACGTCGAGCGCTAAGGCAGACACAGCCAGCGCCTCCGACATCGAGGAAGGCAAGAAACTCTTCGCGGCCAACTGCGCCACCTGCCACGGCATGAACGCCGAGGGTTCGAAGGCCGGTCCCGGTCTCATCGGCGTCGGTGCCGCGGCAGTTGACTTCCAGGTCGGCACCGGACGCATGCCCCTGCAGGCCAACGGTCCGCAGGCACGGGTCAAGGAGCCGCAGTTCGATGAAGAGCAGACCTCTCAGCTGGCTGCCTACGTCGCATCGCTCGGCCCTGGTCCCGCTGTGCCCGACGAGGAGTACCTCGATGCATCGAAGGGCGATCCTGCCGCCGGTGGCGGTCTGTTCCGCACCAACTGCGCCATGTGCCACAACGTGGTCGGCTCCGGTGGTGCTCTGACCCGCGGCAAGTACGCACCGAACCTCTCCGAGGTCTCGGAGAAGCACCTCTACGAAGCGATGCAAACCGGCCCGCAGAACATGCCGATCTTCAACGATGCGAACTTGACTCCCGACGACAAGCGCGACGTCATCGCCTACGTCAAGGAAGTCTCGGACAATCCCTCCCCCGGCGGCTTCAAGCTCGGATCGCTGGGACCAGTGGCAGAGGGTCTGTTCATCTGGTTCTTCGGACTGGCGGCCGTCATCGGTATGACAGTGTGGCTGTCATCCAGGTCGAAGTGAGTCCGGCAGTGTCGTTTAACATCCATCACGAGAATAGACGGGGAATTCAATGACCTCGAAAGAGCACTCCGGCGGCGGCAGCCAGCTCGAGGAGTTGAACGGGTTCGTCAACCCAGGTGTGCCTGAGCACAAGCCGCGCTTGTCCGACTCGGATCCGCGAGCGGAGAAGGTCGCCGAACGTCAGGTGGCCGGCTGGTTCGTCCTGTCGATGATCGGAACCATCTGGTTCATCGTGGCCTACTTCCTGTTCACTCCCGGCGAGTCGATCCAGAGCATTCGCCTGCACAACATGTTCGTCGGCCTCGGAGCCGCTGTCGCGATGTTCTCCATCGGCTTCGGCGCCGTGCTGTGGGCCAAGAACCTCATGAGCGATCACGAGGGCATCGACGAGCGCCACGACATAGGCGGCAGCGAGGAGGATCAGGCGATCGCGCTCGAGATCCTCCACCAGGCGAAGGAGGAGTCCGGCATCGCCCGTCGTCCTCTGCTGCGCAACACGCTGATCGCCGCGCTGGCGATCGCTCCCCTGCCCGCCGTGCTCGTCTTCCGCGACCTCGGTCCTCTGCCGGGCGACAAGATGTTCAACACGCTGTGGCAGAAGGGCACCCGGCTCATCCGCGACCCGGGCGGCATCCCCTCCGTCGACTCCGAGCGGCCGATCAAGGCCGAAGAGGTCACGATCGGCTCCGCCTACCACGTCCTGCCCTCGGGCATCGGCGACAGCGAGGCCAGCGAGCACCCGCTCAATGAGAAGGCCAAGGCAGCCGTTCTGCTCATGCGGATCAACCCGAATGAGCTCAAGGAGGATCCGGACCGCAAGGACTGGTCGCACGACGGAATCGTCGCGTACTCCAAGATCTGCACCCACGTCGGATGCCCGGTGGCACTGTACGAGCACCAGACCCACCATCTGCTGTGCCCCTGCCACCAGTCGACCTTCGACGTGACCGAGCACTGCAAGGTCATCTTCGGCCCGGCCAAACGACCGCTTCCCCAGCTGCCCATCTCCGTGGACAGCGAAGGCTATCTGGTTGCCCAGTCGGACTTCCCTGAGCCTGTCGGACCTACGTTCTGGGAGATCAACCACCCATGAGTACTACACAACCAACCACCACCATCGGGAAGGCAGCGAACTTCGCCGAGACCCGCGTCGGGGCATCCGTCCTGCTGCGCGAGTTCGGTCGCAAGATCTTCCCCTCCCACTGGTCGTTCATGCTCGGTGAGGTTGCTCTCTACAGCTTCATCATCGTTGTTCTGTCGGGAACGTTCCTCACGTTCTTCTTCCAGCCCGCCATGGGCGAGATGCACTACGGAGGTCCTTGGCTGCCGCTGCGCGGCGTCGAGATCTCCGAGGCGTACAACTCGACACTGGCGATCTCGCTGGAGATCCGCGGCGGTCTGTTCATCCGTCAGATGCACCACTGGGGTGCTCTGCTGTTCGTCGCCGCACTGAGCGTGCACATGCTGCGTGTGTTCTTCACCGGAGCGTTCCGCCGTCCGCGCGAACTCAACTGGGTCGTCGGTGTGCTCCTGGTCATCATGGGCATGGCCGCCGGATTCACCGGCTACTCGCTGCCGGATGACCTGCTCTCGGGCAACGGTCTGCGGATCATCGACGGCATCCTCAAATCGCTCCCGCTGGTCGGCACCTACATCTCGTTCTTCCTCTTCGGAGGCGAATTCCCCGGCGTCGACATCGTGGCGCGGCTGTACACCCTGCACATCATGATCGTGCCGGCTCTGCTCATCGCGCTCATCGGCATCCACCTGGTGTTCGTGGTCGTGCACAAGCACACCCAGTACCCCGGTGCCGGAAACACCGAGAAGAACGTCGTCGGCGAACCCGTGCTGCCGACATTCGCGGCGAAGGGCGGAGGCTTCTTCTTCCTCATCTTCGGACTCCTCTCCCTGATCTCGGCACTGTTCACGATCAACCCGATCTGGAACTACGGTCCCTACGACCCCTCCCCGGTCTCGGCCGGCACCCAGCCCGACTGGTACATCGGTTGGGCCGACGGGTTCCTCCGAATCGTGCCGGGCTGGTTCGAGTTCTACATCTTCGGTTGGCCGATCTCGTTCAACATCAACAGCGCTGTCATCGTCATGGGCGGTGTCTTCGCAGTGATGTTCATCTACCCGTTCTTCGAGGCGTGGCTGCTCAAGGACAAGCGCGAGCACCACATCCTCGATCGCCCGCGCAACAACCCGACGCGCACGGCGATCGGCGTAGCCGGAATCATCTTCTACTGCAACATGTGGGCCGCGGCCTCCGGTGACATCGTCGCCGTGTTCTTCCAGATGTCGCTCAACGATATGATCTACATCTTCCGCGCGCTCTTCTTCCTCGGACCGATCCTCGGGTACATCATCACCAAGCGCATGTGCATCGCACTGCAGCGCAAGGACCGGGAGATCGCACTGCACGGACGGGAGACGGCTCACATCATCCGTCTGCCCCACGGTGAGTTCCTCGAGCGCCATGAGGCTCTGCCGCCGCACAAGCTGTGGAAGATCACTGCGTTCGAATCGCCGGAGTACATTCCGCCGCAGCCGAACGCCGAGGGCAAGGTCACGAAGGTGGAGAAGCTGCGCGCACGTCTCTCGCGGTTCTTCTTCGAAGATCGTGTCGCACCGGTGACGAAGCAGGAGCTCGACGCTTCCCACCACGACCACGATGCCGTCGAAGGCTCCGACCAGCAGCAGCTCGGTCACTGACCGACACCACGGGCTCTCAGCAGCGAGGGGCTCAGCAGTTCAACTGCTGAGCCCCTCGCTGTGTCTGTATAACCTCGCCGCGACATGCCTGCTACAGTCGCGGCGCCGCTGCTGTCGGTCCGCTCCGAGCCCCTGGGACGATCGTAAGAGTCGCCGCAGAGGCGCAGGCCTTGGTGTGCAGCGAATGCCGGTCATGTGCGCGTGAGTCTGAGAACCGCTGTGACGGCCTCGTGAGGCCTCTGACCGATGAGGAGGCCGTTCTTCGTCTCCGCGGGACGCACAGCGCCGATAGAGAGACCGTCGTCCATCCGCAGGGCTTCAACGGCCCGTCCTCCGAGCCCGCTGCTCCACCGCCGCTGCCCCGGTTGCGGGACCGGCACCCAGTGACCGGGTCGGTCCCTCGACTGTACGGCTTCAGTGGACCGTCGCTCACGTGCGGCTGAGTGATCTCATGTCGCCCTTCCAGAGGCTCTGGGACCGAGATTCGAAGCGGGGAAGCCGTCTCGACGAGCCAGAACGACAGGACAAGGGAGAAGAGTGTCTCCAGACAGGCGGAGATCGTGGCGGCCGCTGGACAGTTCTCGTGGCCGTCTATGGGCAGTTCCCACTGACCGTTGACAACGCTGGCTGTCCGCCTCTGGCCAGTCGTCCATCGCCGGCGACAGACAGGGCCGAAGACTCATCGGCGAGGCCGGCGGGCGCGGCCCGAACAGTCTGCTCGGTGCCCAGGAATCGCCCGTGGGAGCTTGAGGCGCTGGAACACGAGACATCATCCTGGGATTCCAAGGCCGGCCCTGTCCGACCACGTCGTCCCCGCCAGCTCCGTGATGGTCAGGACCATGACGGCCGGTACCGTGGTGGCCACCGTCGTGATGGGCAGCACCCTATTGGTCTGAGCCTTCACACCAGAGCTCAGTGACCGATTCGCCCATGGCAGTTTGACATCCGAGCCGAGGAGAGGCCCAGCGTGCTCTCAGGACAGCTGTGTGCGGCTTCTGAGAGCGGCCACGGGCCGCTCCAGGGCCCGAGAGCGAGTATGCATCCCGGCGGAGGCCGTGGAAGCGATCCAGGCATGTGAATAGCGCAGTGGCCCGGACTCGCAATGAGTCCGGGCCACATGACGAGGTCGGGCGACGCTGTGTCCGTCCGACGCTGCAGGTTGGGCTGCTGTCAGGTCAGCGCGGTGATCAGTGGGCGAAGTCCCCACGATCGTGCTCGTAGGCCAGTCCGACGAGAGCGATGATTCCGAGCAGTGCGCCGAACGGGAAGATCCACCACCCCATCGCGATTCCGTAGAACGCAACGGCAGCGGCGCCGGCACAGGCGATCGGCCACCAGCTCCACGGGCTGAAGAACCCGTAGTCGGCATCTGCGTCGGAGATCTCGGCATCATCATTGTCCTGCGGCTGGCGACCGACACGGCGGTCGGTCAGCCACAGATAGACGCCGATCATTCCGGACATACCGCCGGTCAGTAGCAGAGCCGGGAACCCGACCATCTCGGACCACTCGGTGACGGTGCCGTAGACGAATGCCACGACGAAGAAGAACACGGCATTGACCAGGAAGACGATAATCGAAGACTTCACTTGGCGGATCCTCCAATCAGCTGTTCCTCAGACGAGCTGTGGCCTGCGTATTCGAGCAGCTCTGGGTGGTTGAGATCGAAGGCAGGACGCTCCGAACGGATCCGCGGCAGCGAGGTGAAGTTGTGGCGCGGAGGCGGGCACGAGGTCGCCCATTCCAGCGATGCTCCGTAGCCCCACGGGTCATCGACGGTGACCTTCGGCGCGTTGCGGGCGGTGATCCACACGTTCCAGAAGAACGGAACCATGGACAGACCCAGCAGCAGGGAGCCGACCGTCGACACCTGGTTCATCCAGGTGAAGCCGTCCTGCGGCAGATAGTCGGCATAGCGACGGGGCATGCCGTCGACACCGAGCCAGTGCTGGACGAGGAAGGTGGCGTGGAAGCCGATGAACAGCATCCAGAAGTGGATGTGTCCGAGCTTCTCGTTGAGCATCTTGCCCGTCCACTTCGGCCACCAGAAGTAGAACCCGGCGAACATCGCGAACACAACGGTGCCGAAGACCACGTAGTGGAAGTGCGCGACCACGAAGTAGGTGTCCGACACCTGCTGATCAAGTGCGGGACTGGCCAGGATCACACCGGTGAGACCACCGAAGAGGAACGTGGCCAGGAAGCCGATCGACCACACGATGGGTGTCTCGAACGTGATCGAGCCCCTCCACATCGTGCCGATCCAGTTGAAGAACTTCACACCGGTCGGAAT
Organism: Brevibacterium sp. SMBL_HHYL_HB1; assembly: GCF_018208375.1. NCBI lineage: Bacteria > Bacillati > Actinomycetota > Actinomycetes > Micrococcales > Brevibacteriaceae > Brevibacterium > Brevibacterium sp. SMBL_HHYL_HB1. The sequence goes on from NZ_CP062936.1 coordinate 1,504,938, forward strand.
CGCGATGAGCATCGTCATGAACGCGAAGAACGGCAGGGCCACGACACCGGTGACGTACATGTGGTGAGCCCACACGGTCACCGACAGTGCCGCAATGGCGATCGTGGCGAACACGAGTTCCTTGTACCCGAAGACGGGCTTGCGGCTGAAGACCGGGAAGATCTCGGTCACGATGCCGAAGAACGGCAGAGCGATCACGTAGACCTCGGGGTGGCCGAAGAACCAGAACAGGTGCTGCCACAGAATCGGCCCGCCGTTGCCCGGACTGAACACGTGTGAACCGAGCACACGATCGGCGCCGAGGACCAGCAGAGCAGCAGCCAGCGGCTGGAAGGCCATGAGCACGAGGATGCCGGTGATGAGGACGTTCCAGGAGAAGATCGGCATCCGGAACATCGTCATGCCCGGCGCACGCATCGTGATGACGGTGGTGATGAAGTTGACCGAACCGAGGATGGTGCCGAAGCCCTGCAGAGCCAGACCGAGGACCCACAGGTTGCCACCGGCACCCGGTGTGAAGGTCGTATTGCTCAATGGCGCATACGCCGTCCAGCCGAACGAGGCCGCACCCTGCGGGGTGAGGAAGCCGGACAGGGCAACGAGGCTGCCGAAGAGGTACATCCAGAACGCGAAGGCGTTCAGACGCGGGAATGCCACATCCGGGGCACCGATCTGCAACGGCATGATGACATTCGCGAAGCCGGCGAACAGCGGGGTGGCGAACATCAGCAGCATCAGAGTGCCGTGCATGGTGAACAGCTGGTTGTACTGTTCCTTGGTCTCGACGATCTGCATTCCGGGATCGAAGAGCTCGAGGCGGATGATCAGCGCCATCACGCCGCCGACGCAGAAGAAGATGAACGAGCCGATGAGGTACATGTACCCGATCGTCTTGTGGTCCGTCGACGTGATCCAGTCGACGATGATCTTGCCCTTGCTCCGTGGAACCACTGGAGCGTCAAGGGCCGCCTGATCCATCGTGGCGGTCATTGTTCAGCACCTTCTTTCGGGTACCAGTTGCGATCGTACTCCGGTCCCAGCTGGCCTGTGTTGCCCTGATCGGCAAGCGACTGCGTGTAGTCGGCGAATTCTTCCTTCGACACGACCTTGACGTTGAAAAGCATCTCAGAGTGGTATTCGCCGCACAGTTCGGCGCACTTGCCGACGTACTCGCCTTCCTTCTCGGCACGCAGATGCAGGCTCTGATCGTGTCCGGGGATCATGTCGCGCTTCTCGAGGAAGGCGGGAACCCAGAAGGAGTGGATGACGTCGCGCGAGTGCAGACGGATCTCCAGGTCCGTGTCGACCGGCAGGTAGAGGACCGGAGCGGTCTCCTCGGGTTCCTCAGTGCCGTCGAGCTCGACCTGTTTGCCGGCGTAGTAGACGTTCTCGGTCTCATAGTTGAAGTCCCACGCCCACTGTTTGGCTGCGACCTCGATGACCTGCTCACCGGGGGTCTCGTCATCGGTCGTCTGCTCCATGACCTGGACGTTCTGGAAGAAGAATCCGAGGACGAGGACGACCGGGGTGACGGTGAACAGGATCTCGATCGGCATGCTGTAGCGCATCTGCACCGGCAGGCCGCGATCGTTCTTGCGACGTCGATAGGCGACCATCGCCCAGAGGATGAGGCCCCACACGATCAGACCCACGATCAGCAGGGCGATCCAAGCACCGTTCCACAATGACGTATAGGCATCTGTGTGGCTCGTCGCACCTCGGGATTCGACGGGATAGAAGCCTGAAGCGATCTGCTCTTTCGTGCAACCCGATAGCAACGCCGGTATCAATACGGCGCTCAGAATGCCGAGCCGCTTCGCCCAGGACCGCTGAGGCCCTGACTGATTCGGAGAATCCACGTGCAGCCTTTCACAACGTTCTTCGTCTCTGGTCAGGCCGAGAGACGTGTACTTACTCTGTCTTGTCCAAGACTACCGCTACACGCGGTAGAAATTCACCTGCAGATGTTCATTTGTTGAGAATACCCTGACAGAGATCGCCGCGGAGCGCGGAATCTAGCCGTGCGGAGTACTCCAGGCCGCTGATCTCCGACACGCCGAGGCTGCGCAGATGTGATGTCTGCCACTGTGTATCGATGAGCCACTCCCCTGTCGCTGAGTCAGCGGTGTCGGTGTCCTCATCGTCGCCTGTCCCCGCGGCTCCGTCGAACAGCCCGACCAGATGGGCCAGCGCGGCCTTCGACGCGTCGCGTCGGGTGTGGAACATCGACTCGCCGGCGAAGAACGAGCCGATGGCCACTCCGTAGAGTCCGCCGACGAGCTCGTCGGCGGCCCAGACCTCGACCGAATGCGCCCACCCCTCGGAGTGCAGTCCGAGGTAGAGGGCGATGATCTCCTCAGTGATCCAGGCCCCTGAGCGGTTCGGATCGGCGCAGGCGCGGATGACCTGCTCGAAGGCTCGATCGGAGCTGAAGGTGAAGTGCTTCATCGACTTGCGCAGGCTCTTCGTCACGCGCAGGTCCCCGGGCAGCAGGACACCGCGTCGCCGCGGGGCCCACCATCCCATCCGTCCGGTGCCGCCGACGCCCACACCCATGGGGAACAGACCGGCCCGGTACGAAAGAAGGACCTGGGTCTGCGTGGCCGTGTATGACACGGCACGCAGATCCTCCAGGTCCATCAGAAGTGGCTCCTTCGGTCGGCCGAAGCCGATCAGTGGAACGAGTCGCCGCAGGCGCAGGAACCGCCGGCGTTCGGGTTGTCGATGGTGAAGCCCTGCTTCTCGATCGTGTCGGAGAAGTCGATGGTCGAACCGCTGAGGTAGGGAACGCTCATCCGGTCGACGATGACCTCGACGCCGTCGAACTCGCGGACGGCATCACCGTCGAGGTAGCGCTCGTCGAAGTAGAGCTGGTAGATCAGACCGGAGCAGCCGCCGGGCTGGACGGCCACGCGCAGGCGCAGATCGTCGCGACCTTCCTGTTCGAGCAGGCTCCGGACCTTGTCGGCAGCGGTCGAGGAGAGCTCCACCTCGTGAGTGGCCTCCGCATTTTCAGTCACAGTCATGGTTACTCCTTCTCGCGTTCCTGTCCCCAGGCTACACCGGGATGAACGTCCCCGTCGCCCAAGCTATTCCGCGTTTGCGTCATTGTGTCGATCCGAGGCGTTGGAGCAGGAGGGCCTCGGCGACGATCGCGGCCTTGAAATCGGGCAGATACAGCGATTCGTTCGCGCTGTGAGCCCGAGCATCGGGGTCTTCGACTCCGGTGACGAGGATCGACGCCTCGGGGAAGACCTCGAGCAGATCGGTGATGAACGGAATCGAGCCGCCGATGCCCATCGTCACGGATTCGGTGCCCCATGCATCGGTCAATGCCTGTCTGGCGGTCCGGACCACGGGATCGGCCTCGTCGGCCCGCCACGGACTGCCGCCCTCGGTCTCAACGATTCTCAGCTGCGCGCCGAAGGGCAGGTTCGCCCGCAGGTGGTCTTCGACGGCCCTGACCGCCGAGGCGGGGGTGTCACCGGGTGCGAGTCGAATCGACAGCTTGGCCTTCAGGGAGGACTGCAGGGTGTTCGAGGACACGGCCACATCGGGGATGTCGAGTCCGATGACGGTGATCGCCGGCTGCGTCCACAGCCGTGAGGCCAGCGTGCCGGAGCCGATGAGCTCGGTGGACTCGAGCACTCCCGAATCCCCGCGCAGGGTCGCCTCGTCGTAGTCGATGTCGGTTTCGAGCTCGCGGTGGAGTCCGGGCACCGCGACCGAACCGTGCTCGTCGTGGAGGCTGGCCAGGACCTTCGTCATCGCCAGCATCGCATCCGGAGCGAGGCCGCCGTACATTCCGGAATGGACCGCATGGTCGAGTGTGGCGATCTCGAACTCGACTGCGCACATCCCGCGCAGGCTCGTCGTCAGCGCCGGGGTCCCCGCCGCCCAGTTGCCGGAGTCGGCGACGACGATGACATCGGAGCGCAGGCGCTGCCGATACGTTTCGAGGAAGTTCCGGAAGCTCGGGCTGCCGGCCTCTTCCTCGCCTTCGAAGAAGAGAGTCACACCCACGCCGAGGCGGTCGGACAGCAGCCGCAGAGCCGTGAGGTGGACCATGATGCCGGCCTTGTCGTCAGCGGCTCCGCGGCCGAAGAGCCGATCGCCCTTGCGGGTCGCGACGAAGGGGTCTGTCTCCCAGTCCTCCTCACGTCCGGGCGGCTGGACATCGTGATGGGCGTAGAGAAGAACGGTCGGGGCTCCTTCGGGAGCGGGGATCGAGGCGACCACGGCCGGGTAGCCGTTCGTGCCGTCAGGCTGTTCGGCGGTGAGGATCTCGACTTCGAGGCCGAGCCCCTCCGCCAAGGCCGCAACAGCCTCGGCGCTGGCGGTGACCCGGGAGGCGTCGAAGCTCGGCCAGGCAACGGAGGGAATGGCCACGAGGTCCGTGAGATCGTTGAGGACCTCATCGAAGATGGTGTCCAATTCTGCATGCAATTGTGCACTGTCAAGTGCTGAAGTCGATTCGCTCATTCTCCAAAGGTAGTATTGATCAGGTGTTCGGAAGCAAGAGATCTCGCGCGGAGGACGAATCCTCCGCCTCGCAGGCAGACAAAGACGATACCTCCGCGGACGCCGTGAGGCGGCGCGACGCGGAGCAGAAGAAGGGACGGCCGACGCCCAAGCGCAGCCAGCAGGAGTCACTGCGCCGCCAGCCCCTGGTCAACAAGGATCGCAAGGCAGCGAACAGAAAGGCCAAGGAGCAGCAGCGTCAGGAGCGCGACCGTGCGCGCATCGGAATGATGAACGGTGAGGAGAAGTACCTCACCCGGCGCGACAAGGGCCCCCAGCGCCGTTACATCCGCAACTACATCGATGCCCGGTTCTCGGTCGGCGAGATCTTCATCCCGGCTGCGATCCTCATCCTCGTCATCGCCTTCACCATGCCGGTGCAGATCCAGCAGTACTTCACCTACGCGGTCTGGGGTCTCATCGTGCTGATCATCCTCGACGGCTTCGTGCTCAACTACATCCTCAAGAACCGTCTGCGAGCCAAGTTCGGTGAGGTCGAACGCGGCATCACCTTCTACGCCGTCATGCGCAGCATCCAGCTGCGTCCCCTGCGCATGCCCAAACCGCAGGTCAAGCGCCGCCAGTACCCCGAGTGAGCAATCGGTTCGGCTCGAGGCCGCGGATGACGCGGCCGGGGAAGAACGGTCCGGAGTAGATCATCTCCGAATAGACCTGCACCAGATCGGCGCCCGCGGCCAACCGCGCCCGGGCATCATTCGCATCCGCGACCCCACCGACCGAGATGACCGTGAGGTCCTGGCCCACATGCGCCCTGACCAATCGCAGAACCTCCAGCGAGCGATCGGCGAGCGGCCGTCCGGAGATCCCTCCGGCCTGACCGGCGGCGAAGTCCGCTTCCGAACCGGCCAGCACTGACCGATCGATCGTCGTATTCGTCGTGATCAGACCGTCGACTCCCGTTCGCAGGGCGAGGTCGCAGATGTCGAGGACATCGTCGTCGGCGAGATCCGGGGCGATCTTGACGAGCAGGGGCACGTGGCCCAGCGTCGACCGCGGGGCGGGGACCACCTCGGCGGCGGTCGAGCGCACAGCCTCGATGATCGGCTCCAGGCTGCTCACGGACTGCAGATCCCGCAGGCCCGGGGTGTTCGGTGAGCTGACGTTGATGACGAGGTAATCGGCCAAGGGGGCCAGCGCTCGCGTCGAGGCGGCGTAGTCGGCCACGGCGTCGGCGGCGTCGACGACCTTCGTCTTGCCGATGTTGATGCCGACCACCGGACGCTGACGCTGCGGCAGCGAGGCGATGCGCTTCCTCTCGGTCGCGATGTTGAACGAGGCCTGGCGGCAGCCGTCGTTGTTGAAGCCCATCCGGTTGAGAATCGCGACATTGTCCCGCAGACGGAACAGTCGCGGCCTGTCATTGCCCGGTTGGGCGTGTGCCGTGATCGTTCCGACCTCGATGTGGCCGAATCCGAGGTTCGACAGGGCACGGACGCCGACTCCGTTCTTGTCGAAGCCGGCGGCCAATCCGACCCGGTTGGGAAACGGCAGCCCGAGCGCCTCGACCGGGCGAACGGTCCCGGTGCCGCAGATGAGGCGCAGCAGTCGTCCCAGCAGCGGAACCGAGTCGAGCCATCGCAGGGCGGTCAGCGAGAGGTGGTGGGCGCGCTCGGCATCCATCGGCACGAAGAGAATTCTGAAGATCAATGAGTACACGCACCCAGAATATGCCAGAGTCGGCTCCCGCCTCCGCATCCCGTCCGGTTCCTCATCCGCTCTGGTTTGGCATTAGGATCGAAACAACGTTCAAAGACGACTGAAAGGGAACTCATGGCTGGTGCATCCACCCCAAGCAGCTACTCCACGACCTCACCGGTGAAGGCCACCGCCTCCGTTCTGGTGCTGGGAGCAGCGGATTCGACCGTGCTCGGGCTCGAGGGGGCGAAGGCGGCCAGGACCGCGCTCAACGACGCGGCAGAGGCCATCGGGTTCACCGGGTCGACCGGGACCACCGCCCGCGTTCCCGCTCCGAAGGGCGTCGCCGCCGAATCGGTCATGCTTGTGGGACTCGGAGACTTCGATGCCGCCTCCGAGGACGTCGCCGCCACCCATGAGGCCCTGCGCCGTGCGGCCGGGGCCGCCCTGCGTGCCCTCGACGGGGTCGAGACCATCGCGCTGGCGCTTCCGACCGCCACCGCCGCCGAGGTCGAAGCGGTGACCGTGGGCGCCGGCCTCGGCGCCTACCGCTTCCTCGACTACCGCAGCGAGGGCAAGACTCCGGGCGAACTGACCGTCATCGGCCCCAAGGGGAAGTCCTTCAAGGCCGCTCACGACTCCGGGGCCGTCATCGCCGCGGCGACGAACCGGGCCCGCGACCTGGTCAACACTCCCCCGCTCGACCTCTACCCCGAGTCCTATGCCGAGATCGTGCGGACCCAGGCCAAGACCCGCAAGCTCAAAGTCACCGTCCTCGGGGAGAAGGAGCTTCAGGCCGGCGGATACGGCGGCATCATCGGAGTCGGACAGGGCTCGACCCGTGGCCCGCGGCTGGTCAAGGTCGAGTATGCCCCCAAGGGCGCCAAGCGCCACCTGAGCTTCGTCGGCAAGGGAATCACCTTCGATTCCGGTGGCATCTCCCTCAAACCGGCCAAGAGCATGGAGGACATGAAGTCCGATATGGCCGGATCCGCCGCTGTCATCCAGGCTCTCTTCGGCATCGCCGATCTCGGTCTGCCGGTCCGGGTCACCGCCTGGCTGCCGCTGGCCGAGAACATGCCCGGGTCGTCGGCGCAGCGTCCCAGCGACGTGCTCACGATGCGCAGCGGCAAGCGGGTCGAGGTCACGAACACCGACGCCGAGGGCCGCCTGGTGCTCGCCGATGCCCTGTCCGACGCCGACTCGGACAAGCCCGATCTGCTCATCGACGTGGCCACGCTCACCGGGGCTCAGATCGTCGCCCTCGGTGAACGCACCAGCGGCGTCATGGGCGCCGAGACCGCACGCGAGGAGGTCGTCTCCTCGGCGACCGCGGCCGGGGAGAGCATGTGGGCGATGCCGATCCCGGAGGAGATGCTCGCAGGCTTCGACTCGACCGCGGCGGACCTGACGAACTCGGGGCCGCGCTCCGGCGGAATGCTCGCCGCGGCCGCTTTTCTGCGCGAGTTCGTCGGCGAGGACACAAACTGGGCACACATCGACATCGCCGGACCGAGCTTCAACTCGTCCTCACCCTTCGGCTACACCCCGAAGGCGGCCACCGGCGCCGCGGTGCGCACCCTCATCCAGATCGCGAAGGCCGCGGGCTGAGAAACAGGTTCTACACGCTGTCGAGGTGAACGTGATCATTGCCACCTGTGGCCAATCAGACAGTGTTTCCTTTCGCCCCGGGCGAGAAAAGTGGAAAGATAAGACAGAAAGCTGCGTACCGCCAGCTTATTCACAGCTACGAGGAGTAATCCGTGAGTGACTCATTGACCTACGACCTTGTCGTTCTGGGAGGCGGAACCGGTGGCTATGCCGCTGCTCTGCGAGCCGCAGAACTCGACATGAAGGTCGCTTTGATCGAACGCGACAAGGTTGGCGGCACCTGCCTGCACCGCGGCTGCGTGCCGACGAAGGCTCTTCTGCACGCGGCCGAGGTCGCCGACTCCGCCAAGAGCTCCGAGACCTTCGGCGTCGAAGCCGAGTTCAAGGGCATCGACATCAAGAAGGTGCTCGAGTACAAGGACGGGGTCATCACCCGCAACTACAAGGGTCTGCAGGGACTGGTCAAGGCTCGCGGGATCGACACCTACTTCGGAACCGGAAAGCTCACCGGCAAGGACACCGTCGAGGTCTCCGGTGAGGACGGCAACCACACCGTCACCGGCACGAACGTGCTGCTGTCGACCGGTTCGACCTCGAAGACCATCGGTCTCGAGGTCACCGATCGCGTCATCACCAGCACCGAGGCGCTCCAGCTGGACAAGGTCCCCGGCTCGGCGATCGTCCTCGGCGGCGGTGTCATCGGCGTCGAGTTCGCCAGCGTCTGGAGCTCCTTCGGAGCCGACGTCACCATCGTCGAAGGCCTCAAGCACCTGGTCGCGAACGAGGACGAGACGATCTCGAAGAACCTCGAGCGCGCCTTCAAGAAGCGCAAGATCGGCTTCAAGCTCGGTGTGATGTTCAAGGGCGTCGAGGAAACCGCCGACGGCGTGAAGGTCACCCTGGAGGACGGTTCGACCCTCGAGGCCGAGTACCTCCTCGTGGCCGTGGGCCGCGGCCCAGTCACCGAAGGCTTCGGCTTCGAAGAGCAGGGCATCCCGATGGACCGCGGATTCGTGCTGGCCAACGAACGGCTCCACACCGGAGTCGGCAACATCTACGCCTGCGGCGACATCGTCCCCGGCCTCCAGCTCGCCCACCGCGCCTTCGGGCAGGGCATCTTCATCGCCGAGGAGATCGCCGGACTGAACCCGGTTCCCGTGCTGGAATCCGGCATTCCCCGTGTGACCTACTGCGAGCCGGAGATCTTCTCCGTCGGACTCTCCTCCGCACAGGCGGAGGAGAAGTACGGCAAGGACAAGGTCGAATCGCTGGAGTACAACCTCGGCGGCAACGGCAAGTCGGTGATCCTCAACACGAGCGGACTGATCAAGGTCGTCCGTGAGAAGGACGGACCCGTCGTCGGTGTGCACGGCATCGGTGCCCGCCTGTCCGAGCAGGCCGGCGAAGCCCAGCTCATCGTCAATTGGGAGGCATTCCCCGAGGAAGTGGCGCAGCTCATTCACGCCCACCCGACGCAGAATGAAGCCATCGGCGAGGCCCACCTGGCTTTGGCCGGAAAACCCCTGCACTTCCACTCATAAGATCCGAGGAGACGAATACTCATGTCGAATTCCGTTCAGATGCCGGCTCTCGGAGAGTCGGTCACCGAGGGCACGGTCACTCGCTGGCTCAAATCCGTCGGCGATGAAGTCGAGGTAGACGAACCGCTGCTCGAGGTCTCCACCGACAAGGTCGACACGGAGATCCCCAGCCCCTATGCGGGAACTCTCGAGAAGATCCTGGCCGACGAAGACGATGTCGTCGAAGTCGGCGGAGATCTCGCCTACATCGGCGACGGCAGCGGATCGGATTCCGAGGACTCCGCGCCCGCGGCCGAACCCGCTGAGGAGACCGGCGCGTCCGAGGAGACCGCCGCGTCCGAGGAGCCCGCTTCCACCCAGGAGCCCGCTCCTGCCGAGTCGGCTTCCGGCTCCGAGTCCTCCGGAGAGGGCACCGAGGTCACGATGCCCGCTCTCGGCGAATCCGTGACCGAAGGCACCGTGACCCGCTGGCTCAAGGACGTCGGCGAAGAGATCGAGGTCGACGAACCGCTTCTCGAGGTCTCCACCGACAAGGTCGACACCGAGGTGCCCTCGCCCGTCGCCGGAACCGTCCAGGCTCACCTGGCCGAAGAGGACGAGACCGTCGAGGTCGGCGCGCCCCTGGCTCGCATCGGCTCCGGTGCTCCGGCTGAATCAGAACCCGCGGCCGGGCAGGCCCCGGCAGCTGAAGAGGCCCCCAAGGAGGAGGCCCCGAAGCAGGAAGCACCCGCCGAAGAGGCTCCGAAGCAGGAGACTCCGACACAGGAGGCACCCGCCGAGGAGGCTCCGAAGCAGGAAGCACCCAAGCAGGAGTCCGCACCGAAGTCTGACGAGACGGTGTCCGCTCAGTCGGCTTCGGCGGCTCAGGCCGGAGAGACTGTCGAAGCAGCGACTGCTCCGGCACCCGCCGCTGAGACCGTGGGCGAGAACGCCGCGTATGTCACCCCGCTCGTGCGCCGTCTGGCCCGCGAGAAGGGCGTCGACCTCTCGCAGGTGACCGGTACCGGCGTCGGCGGTCGCATCCGCAAGCAGGACGTCGAGACCGCGGCCGAGAACGCACCGGCATCCGCGCCTGCCGCTGGCGCACCGTCCGGTGCTTCGAAGGCGCCGTTCAAGGTCGAGATCCCCGAGGAAGTCGCCAAGCTGCGCGGCACCACGGAGAAGGCCTCGCGCATCCGCCAGACCATCGCGAAGCGGATGAGCGAATCCCTCGACGTCTCGGCTCAGCTGACGCAGGTCATCGAGGTCGATATGTCCCGCGTGGTCAAGCTGCGCAAGGCCAACAAGGAAGCATTCCAGGCCAAGCACGGTTCGAAGCTGACCTACCTGCCGTTCTTCGCCAAGGCCATCGTCGAAGCCCTGCAGGTGCACCCGAAGGTCAACGCCCAGTACGACCTCGAATCGCAGCAGATCACCTACTTCGATCACGAGCACCTCGCCGTCGCCGTGGACACTCCGCGCGGACTGGTGGTGCCGGTGGTCAAGGACGCCGGTGACTTGAGCGTCGCGGGTCTGGCCAAGGCCATCGACGATGTCGCTGACCGCACCCGCAACAACAAGATCGGCCCGGACGAGCTGTCCGGCGGCACCTTCACCGTGACCAACATCGGTTCGGTCGGCGCCCTGTTCGATACGCCGATCATCAACCAGCCGCAGATGGGCATCATCGGCACGGGCGCCATCGTCCGTCGCCCCATCGTTGTGAAGACGGCCGATGGGGACGAGTCGATCGCCATCCGCGACATGGTCTACCTGCCGCTGACCTACAATCACCAGCTGGTCGACGGCGCGGATGCGGGACGCTTCCTGCAGACGATCAAGTCGCGTCTGGAAGAGGGCAACTTCGAGGCCGATCTCGACCTCTGAGTCTCACTCGCTGCCACACCCGTCGAGGGGTCGACCGCGTTGCCGGTCGGCCCCTCGGGTCATTCACGGCCCCGTCTCCGTGACCTGTTCGACCTTCCACCGGCCCTCGTGTCGTTTGAGTTCGAACTCGACCGTGAGTGTCTCGAACTGCTCGGCGGCCCCTTCGTCGGCGGCAGACGAATGCATCCGAGCACTGGCCACAATGCGGTCGGTGGCCGTGTCGACGATCCCGATATCGTCGACGGTGATCGTGTAGTCGAAGCCTGTGAAGGCCGAATGGTCGATGAGTTCGTCGGCCGCGGCCGCAGCCGAGCCCGGCACTGTCAGCGCCTGCAGGCCCGCTTCGTCACCGTCGCTGAGCGCTCGTGCCCTGGCCGAGCAGAGGACCTCGAGCACGCGGGCCACCTCACTCTCATCCGCGAGCACATCACCGGCCCGGCCCGTGTCGTCGGACTCGCTCGTCTCGTCCGGCCCACCCACGTCGTCGCCCTGCCGGCGTGCCTCGTGCTCTGCCGCCTGCCCGTCCGCGGATTCCTCGCTCGTGGCCTCGGCGTCCGGCCACATTCCCCAGACCAGCCCACCGCCGATCAGCGTCACGCATGCGCCTGCTGTGATCAGCGCTGTGCGGGTGCGAAACCCTGCCAGCCGGCCGGCCCCGGCCCTCATCGCACGCCTGATCGCCGGCCATCGGAGGACACGGGAGGGGGTTCTTCTGCGCCGCCGTCGGCGGCTGGCCGCCCGCAGGGTCTCCGCTGCCGAGGAGGACCTCGCCTTCGAGTTCTCGGCTTCTCCTTCTCCCCCGGGGCGCGGCCTCCCAGCCGTGGCGTCTCCGGTCGCAGGCTGGAGCCTTCTTCCGTCGGCAACCGCACCGGGGACGGCCGATCCACCGCGGCCGCGGCTGGGCGGATGCCCAGCGGTCGCGCGCAGCCGAGCCGTCAGCGCGGCCTCAGGGTCGACGTCTCGCTCGGCGGGGACGAGCGGCAGCGGCGCCGGACGGGCCAGACTCCGCATCGAATCGGCCACCTCGGCGAGGGCCGGCCGCAGGCCTGGGTCAGGAACGGAGTCCCCGAGGAATCCGCCGACGGTGGATCGCAGCGCGGCCGAGGCCTCGGCCAGTGCGAGATCGACCGGAAGCAGGCATTCGGACCACGGACGTCCGTGTCCGGCGTGATAGAGCATCTCCCCCACCGCTCGTCGCGGTGTGGTTGCCAAGGATGCGCCGACGCCGGGGATGAGAGTCGGCCGGCCCCGGGCGTCGAGACCGAAGGCTCTGAGAGCCAGTCGGTCCTCCGGGGCGGAACAGTCCCGGAGCTCGGCCACGATGCCGAGGAAGAGGGTGCACAGTTCGCCGTCGTTGAGCCCCTGATAGGCGCGCACGGCATCGAGCACCAGGCCGCCGGGCAGGGCGGGAACCAGCAGCAGTGTCCGCCGGCCGGACGGGATCTCCACCTCGGCGGTGCCCAGGGCGCGCGAACTGTCGGCATCGAAGCCACGATGGTCGATCCCCCACACGCTCTCACCGTCGGAGGAGACCACACGGTGGATCTCGTCTGCGATCGTCGACTGGAACTTCCATGTCATCATTCGTCATCTCCGTCGATGCGAGCCATGTCGTTTGATGTCATTTAATAATGATTGCAACGATTCGCTAAGTCAATGGGTGCCCTCTGAACCGAGGTGTCGAGTGTCACCCAAGGCAAATTGAACCGGCGCGACAAGAGTCATAGTGTGGGGACATGCCCCTGGCCACAGAAACGCTCGGGTTCGCTCCGGTCCTCTCGGACTACCAGCAGACCTGGGATTTGCAGAAGAGATACCACGAAGAAGTGCTCGCGGGACAACGCTGCTCCACGATCCTGCTGCTCGAGCATTCCCCGGTCTACACGGCCGGCAAACGCACCGAGGACGACGAGCGGCCGAACGACGGCACCGACGTCATCGACGTCGACCGGGGTGGAAAGATCACCTGGCACGGACCGGGTCAGCTCGTCGCCTATTTCATCTACCGCCTCAACGATCCCAAGGAGGTCCGCCTCTTCGTCTCTCAGCTCGAGGACGCCATGATCACCCTGCTCGCCGAGTACGGCATCGACGCCACGACGATCGAAGGACGCGCCGGGGTCTGGCTGCTCGGCGACGGAGACCGGCGCGACCGCAAGATCGGGGCCATCGGCATCCGCATCCACGAAGGTGTGACGATGCACGGTCTGGCGCTGAACTGCAGCAACGAACTCGACGCTTACGAGAACATCATCCCGTGCGGGATCACTGACGCTGACACCACTTCCATCAGTGCCGAACTCGGACGAACGGTTACGCCTCAGGACACGGCGACACGGCTCGACGAGATTCTGCACGAGACCATCACCGCCTAGGAGAACTCAGATGACGATTGCCCCAGAAGGTCGCCGGATGCTTCGGGTCGAGGCTCGCAACTCCCAGACTCCGATCGAGGACAAGCCCGCCTGGATCAAGGCGAAGGCTCATATCGGACCCGAGTACGCTTCGCTGAAATCATTGGTGCGCAAGCAGGACCTGCACACCGTGTGCGAAGAGGCGGGCTGTCCGAACATCTTCGAATGCTGGGAGGATCGGGAGGCCACGTTCCTCATCGGCGGAGAGCAGTGCACCCGTCGTTGCGACTTCTGTCAGATCGACACCGGCAAACCGGCCGAATTCGACGCGGACGAGCCTCGCCGTGTGGCCGCCTCGGTGGGTGAGATGGGTCTGCGCTACTCGACGATCACGGGTGTGGCCCGCGACGATCTCGAGGACGGCGGGGCGTGGCTCTATGCCGAGACCGTGCGCCAGATCCACGACCTCGAATACGTCGACGGCCGCGGCACCGGTGTCGAGCTGCTGATCCCGGACTTCAACGCGAAGCCGGATCAGCTCGCCGAGGTCTTCTCCTCCCGCCCCGAGGTGCTTGCCCACAATGTCGAGACCGTTCCGCGCATCTTCAAGCGGATCCGTCCGGCTTTCCGCTACGAACGCTCGCTGTCCGTGATCACCCAGGCCCGCGAGGCCGGGCTGGTGACGAAGTCGAATCTCATCCTCGGCATGGGCGAGACCAACGATGAGATCATCTCGGCGCTGCAGGATCTGCACGATGCCGGTTGCGATCTCATCACGATCACTCAGTACCTGCGTCCCTCGCCCAGGCACCATCCGGTCACCCGCTGGGTGAAACCGGCGGACTTCGTCATGCTCCGCGATGCCGCTGAGGAGATCGGCTTCCTCGGCGTCATGTCGGGCCCGCTGGTCCGTTCGTCCTACCGCGCCGGCCGTCTCTGGGCCACCGCGATGCGTCGCCGCGGCGAGCAGATTCCGCCGCACTTGACGCATCTGGACAAGCACACGCCCGCCAAGCAGGAGGCTCAGGCGGTTGTGGATACCTTCGGGCCCGGCGAAGAGGTAGACTTGTCTGCTGAGCAATGATGGCGCTCGTCACCGCATGGCGGCGTCACAAAGGCCTTCAAAAGCAAGTGAGAGAATGAGCGAAGAACCTCGTAAGGGACTTTTCCGGCGCAAGCCCAAGGATCCGAACAAGAAGCCCGGCCGTCTGGCGCAGATGCGCCAGGTCTATGAGCTGTCCGCCAAGCACAACAAGGCCACCCCGTGGCTGTTGGCCGCGGCCGTGCTCGGCTGCACGATCCTCGGCGTCGGTGCCGGCTTCGTGTTCGGCGGGATGATCTTCACGACCATCCTCGGTCTCATGGTCGGCATCCTGTTGGGCATGTTCATGCTCGGCCGCTTCGCCGAAACCGCGGCTTTCGCACAGATGGACGGCCAGCCCGGTGCCTTCGGTGCCGTTCTCAACACCGCCCGCCGCGGTTACCTCATGGACGAGAAGCCGATCGCCATCGACCCGAAGAGCCGCGACCTGGTCTTCCGCTCCACCGGACGCGCCGGTGTGGTGCTGCTCAGCGAAGGACCGAAGGCACGCAGCGCGAAGCTGCTGGCCAAGGAGAAGAAGCGTCACGAACGCATCCTTCCCAATGTTCCGATCCACACCCTGCAGGGAGGCAAGGAAGAGGGGCAGCTGACGATGAAGCAGGTCGTGCCGACCGTGCAGAAGCTGCCGCGCAAGCTCAACCGCGCCGAGGTGCTCACGGTGCGCAACCGTCTCGCTGCACTGGGGACCCAGAGTACGCGGCCTCCGATCCCGAAGGGCATCGACCCGAACAAGGCTCGGCCGAACCACAAGGCCATGCGCGGACGCTGATCCACCGACTCCGCTGCGACCGACCAGTCCCCGAAAGGGCGTCGACTCCATCCGAGTCGGCGCCCTTTCGCCTGTCCCGGGCCGCTGGCAACTGGCGGCAGGCACCGTCCCTCACCGTCAGCGGCAGAACACCGCGGTGCAACGGGTGGGTGTGCCGCTGGTGATGGTGCGGTCGCGCCCCGCGACCGATGTTGGTGCCGGCGCACACCGATGCCGAGGGTGTGGGAAAGTGCGCTGGGATCGCAGCAGGTGCGCCGGTCCGTGCCGACTCGGCACGGACCGAACCCGAGAAGCTGCCTGTCAGCGGCGGAGGATGACGGTGCCTGCGGCGAGATCGTGCAGCCCACGATTGTCACGATCGAAGATGACAGCGGGAATGACGAGAACGACCAGCAGTGCCCGGATGAGGGACTTGAGCATTCCGGGGACGTGTCCGTCGAGGCGTCGCACCTCGATTCCGAAGATCCGATGGCCCACCGAGTAGCCGAGGGTGCCGACGAGCAGGAAGTTCTCGAGAGCGAAGAGGCCAGGGGCGATGAACGGGTTCGCCGGGTCGATCAGATTCGCGATCGCCAGACACATCAGCCAGTCGATGAGCAGAGCGAGGATGCGCTTCCACGCCGGGGCCAGGGAATGCGAACCGGTGGCAGGCAGACCGAGCCGTTTGCCCGGCCAGTCGTCGGCCTCCCTGTCGAACCGGGGTCCTTCGAGCCAGGAACCGAGGTCGTCACGATTGATCACTGTCCCAGCCTACGCAATCCGTCCTGAACGCATCCTCAGGAAACATGCCCGAAACATGAGCGACATCACCACTTCATTTGCGGGCGGTTAGGATTGTCAATGGTCAGGAGAAACGGCCACCGTACACGAACTAGGAGACCTAAGTGTTCTCGTCTGCTGAAGAACTCGTCAACTTTATTTCGGACAACGATGTGAAATTCGTCGATGTCCGATTCTGCGACCTGCCCGGTGTGGTCCAGCACTTCAACCTCCCCGCTGCTTCCTACGGCACGGAGGAGATCACCGAAGGTCTGCTCTTCGACGGGTCCTCCATCAAGGGTTTCCAGGGCATCCACGAGTCCGATATGAAACTGCTCGCCGACGTCACCTCCGCCTATATCGACCCGTTCCGGGAAGCCAAGACGCTGGTCGTGACTCACTCGATCGTCGACCCCTTCACCGATGAGCCCTACTCCCGCGATCCGCGCCAGGTCGCTGCGAAGGCAGAATCCTATCTCGAGTCCACCGGCATCGCCGACACCGTCTTCTTCGGTGCCGAGGCCGAGTTCTACCTCTTCGACTCCATCCGCTACGAGAACACCCCGGGAAGCAGCTTCTACAAGATCGGTTCCGAGGAAGCGGCCTGGGACACCGGCGCCGATGAGGCCGGCGGCAACCAGGGCTACAAGACGCCGTTCAAGGGCGGTTACTTCCCCGTCTCCCCGCAGGACCATTACGCCGACATCCGCGACCGGATGTCACTGACGCTCGAAGAGATCGGCTTCGAGATGGAGCGCGCCCACCACGAGGTCGGCACCGCCGGTCAGCAGGAGATCAACTACAAGTTCAAGACTCTGCAGCACGCCGGCGACCAGCTGTTTGACTTCAAGTACGTGATCAAGAACACCGCCTACGAACTCGGCAAGTCCGCGACCTTCATGCCGAAGCCGCTGTTCGACGACAACGGCTCCGGAATGCACTGCCACCAGTCGCTGTGGAAGAACGGCGAGCCGCTGTTCTACGACGAGAACGGCTACGGCGGTCTGTCCGATCTGGCCCGGTGGTACATCGGCGGACTCATCGAACACGCCGGTGCCGTGCTCGCCTTCACGAATCCGACGATCAACTCCTACCGCCGTCTGGTCCCCGGCTACGAGGCACCGGTCAACCTCGTCTATTCGGCTCGCAACCGCTCGGCCGCGATCCGGATTCCGGTCACCGGGGCATCACCGAAGGCCAAGCGCCTCGAATTCCGTGTGCCGGATCCCTCGTCGAACCCCTACCTCGCCTTCTCCGCGCAGCTCATGGCCGGTCTGGACGGCATCCGCAACCGCATCGAGCCTCCGGAGCCGATCGACAAGGACCTCTACGAACTCCCGCCCGAGGAAGCCAAGGACATCAAGCTCGTTCCCGGCACCCTCGACGAGGCGCTCAACGACCTCGAGAAGGACCACGACTTCCTCACCGCCGGAGACGTCTTCACCCCCGATCTCATCGAAACGTGGATCCGGATCAAACGCGAGAACGAACTCGACGTGGCCCGGCTGCGTCCGACGCCGACCGAGTTCGAGCTCTACTACGCGCTCTGACCTGCATCTGCTCACAGTCGCAGTGGAATAGAGTGAGGGCGTCACGGGTTTTCAACCGTGGCGCCCTTTCGCTTCTTCGGCCCGATACCGCCCGGCCGGGGCCCCTGACATCTGGAGGAATGGACTTTGACGCACTACGATCTGCTGCTGATCGGCACCGGTTCGGGAAACATGTTCCTCGACAAGCGGTTCGCCGGACTGAAGACGGCCATCGCGGAGGAATGGCACTTCGGAGGCACCTGCCTCAATGTCGGATGCATCCCGACCAAGATGTTCGTCTATCCGGCCACGGTGGCCGAACAGGCGGCACAGGCCGCCCGCTACAACCTCTCCCCCACTCAGCCGCAGATCGATTGGTCAGGCCTCCAGGACCGCATCTTCTCCCGCGTCGACGCCATCGAGTCCGGCGGACGCGAGTATCGCAGCAGCGACCGGCAGCCGAACGTGACCGTCGTGCCCGAACACGTTCACTTCACCGGTCAGAAGAGTGTGCGCACCGCTTCCGGTGAGGACATCACCGCCGACCGCATCGTCATTGCCGCCGGCGCCCATCCCTTCATCCCCACGATCGCCGGCCTCGACGCGACTCGCGTCGACACCGAGGACTATCCCGTCTTCACCTCGAACACCATCATGCGCCGTCCCACACAGCCGGAACGGCTGGTCATCATCGGCTCCGGCGTCATCGCCATGGAGTTCGCCCATGTCTTCGCCGCCTTCGGCACCGAGGTGACCGTCCTCGCTCGTGGGCCCCGCCTTCTGGGAGACATCGACGAAGAGGCCGCGGAAGAATTCACCCGAATCTTCGAATCGACCCACAGCGTGCTCCGCGGGGCGGTGGCCAGCAGACTCGATCTCGCCGACGACGAGGTCACGCTCACGCTCGAACCCAGCGGACGCCTCGGCGAGGTGGAGCTGCCGGAGACGATCACCGCCGATGCGGTCCTGATCGCGACCGGACGCGTGCCGAACACCGCCGAACTCGACGTCGCGGCCGCCGGATTCGATGTGGCCGACGATCAGCGTCTGTCCGTCGACGAACATCAGCGGGTGCTGACCGACGGTGAGCCGGTGCCCGGCGTCTTCGCCCTCGGAGACATCTGCTCGCCCCACCAGCTCAAGCATGTGGCCAACCACGAGGCCGATATCGTCGGGCGCAACCTGGCCGCCGATGTCGCCGCGGGCGAACCGGGCGCGGCTGAACAGGCGGATCTGGCCACAGTCAATCACCATGGGGTCCCCGGTGCGGTCTTCACCTCCCCTCAGGTCGCTTACCTCGGTATGAGCGAACAGGAGGCGAAGGACGCCGGTCATGAGGTCACGGTGAAGGTCCAGAAGTTCTCGGATGTGGCCTATGGTTGGGCGATGGCCGACGACCCGGGCATCGTCAAGATCATCGCCGACCGGCACAGCAGACTGCTGCTCGGGGCGCATATTGTCGGGCATGAGGCATCGATGCTCATCCAACCGCTCATCCAGGCCATGGCGTTCGGGCAGAGAACCGATGAGGTCGCCACCGGGCAGTACTGGATCCATCCCGCGCTGCCCGAAGTGATCGAGAACGGCCTGCTCGGACTCGAATTCGCCGACTGATGGGCCTGAGGGCCCGCCGGCCGGACCGCTGCGTCGACTGACGGCCACAGCACCGGCCGGCTCAGAATCCGTAGAAGCGCTGCTCCATGACGGCGCGGGCGTGCCTGGTCGTGCGCAGATAGTCGTCCTCGAGATCATGGCCGGTGCCCGCCGCATAGCCGAGCAGGCGGGCGGTGGCTTCGAGTTCGGTGTGTTCGACCGGCAGCGCCTCCGCGGTGCGGCCGCGGAAGAGCATCACGGCCGAGCGCACCTCCGTGGCCATCGTCCAGGCCGCGGCCAGCTGCGCGGAGTCCTCGGCGCTCAGCAGCCCTGCCTCGGTGGCGGCCTCCAAGGCGCCGAGTGTCGAGGTCGTGCGCAGTCCGGCCAGTTCGTGACCATGTTCGAGCTGCATCAGCTGGACGGTCCATTCGACATCGGAGAGGCTGCCGCGGCCGAGCTTGAGGTGGCGGCGCTTATCGGCATTGCGCGGCAGTCGCTCATCCTCCATCCGCGCCTTGAGTGTGCGGACCTGGGTCAGCGCCCGGTGCGACATCTCGACCGGATAGCGCAAGGGATCGATCATCGACAGGAAGTCGTCGATGAGGCCGTCCTCGCCGGCCACGGGACGGGCCCGCAGCAGCGCCTGGGCCTCCCAGGGCTGTGACCATTTCGCATAGTACGACTGGTAGGACGACAGGCTGCGCACGAGCGGTCCGTTCTTGCCCTCGGGCCGCAGATCCGCATCGAGGTCGACGCCCTGCGCCCCCTCACTGGCCTTGAGTCTCGTCGACAGGCGCAGGGCGACCTTGCTCACGTGCTTGCTCAGCGCCGCCTTCTGATCGGCGTCGAGGTCTTCGTCCACCGGCCGGTAGACGTACATCGCATCGGCATCGGAGAAGTAGCCGATCTCGCGTCCTCCCCACCGCCCCATGGCCACGACAGCGAACTCGTAGTCGCTGGTCTCGGGTCCGTCGAGCTCTTCCCGCACCGCCTGCAGCGCCCCGCGCACGGCCAGATCCATGAGGTCGGAGAGGTCACCGGGGATATCGGCACGATCGCCGACGGCCAGCACATCGCGCAGGGCGATGCGCAGCAGTTCACGGCTGTAGGTCTGCCGGATCTGCGTCACGGCCGCGGGTCCATGGCGTTTGAGCAGTCCGTCGACCTCGGCGTCGAGGACCTGCGGATCGCGTTTGACGAGGTTGTCGTAGCGATCCAGCCAGGCCACGGCCGCGGGCTGGCGCAGCAGCAGCTCGGTGGCGTAACCGGACAGGGACAGCACCTCGGCCACGGACTTGGCCGCCAGGCCGGAGTCCCGGAGCATCTTGAGGAACCAGCCCGAGGACGACAGCGATTCGCTCAACCGTCGGAATGCCAGCAGCGCCCGATCGGGCTCGACCCCGTCGGAGAACCAGTCGAGCAGTGCCGGAAGCACCTGCTTGATCACCATCGCCGTTCGCGACACGCCCGTGGTCAGTGCCTTGATGTGGCCCAGCGCCCCCTGCGGGTCACGGTAGCCGAAGGCCTGCAGTCGGTCGGCGGCGGCCTGCAGGCTCGATCCGCGTTTGTGGGCATCGACCACAGCGCCATGGACTCCCACTGCGGCCTCGAGGATGGGCCGGTAGAAGATCTGCTCATGCAGCCGGGTGACCTGTTTGGCGAAATCGCGCCGGGTCTCCTCGAGCCGGGGACCGGTCCGCGATCCGGAGCGGAAGACCGATCGGGCGAGGATCCGCAGCTTCGCATCGTCGTCGGGGATCAGCGCGTTGCGCATCATCCGCGGGATCTGCACCCGGTGTTCGACCACCCGCATGAACCGGTAGGCGGTGGAGAACACGGCAGCATCCTGCTGACCGATGTACCCGTGCTCGCCGAGCTCTTCGAGTGCTAAGAGGGTGTTCGGGGTGCGGATGTCCTCGTCGGTGCGTCCGTGGACGAGTTGGAGCATCTGGGCGGAGAACTCGACGTCGCGCAGCCCTCCGCGGCCGAGTTTGATCTGGCGGGGCGCCTCGGCGGCCGGGATGAGGTCGACGACCCGGCGGCGCATGGACCGGATGCCGTCGATGAACCCGCTGCGGCCCGCCGCCTGCCACACCAGCGGCAGCAGGGACTGGGAGAACTGCTCGCCCACCTCGGCGTCGCCTGCCACCGGACGGGCCTTGAGCAGGGCTTGGAACTCCCAGTTCTGCGCGATATCGGCGTAGTAGTGCTCGAACTCGGACAGAGTGCGTACCAGCGCACCGGCCTTGCCCTCCGGCCGCAGTGCGGTGTCGACCTCCCACAGCGCGGGTTCGGCACCCGCGTCCGAGAGGATGCTGCGCATCCGCTGGGCCAGCTCCGTCGCCAGATGCCGGCAGTCCTCGTCGGCGGCGGAGTCGAGCACGAAGACGACATCGACGTCGGAGACGTAGTTGAGCTCTCGTGCTCCGGTCTTGCCCAGAGCGATCACGGCCAGGCGGATATCGCCGGCACCGTCGAGTTCGGCCCGGGCGATCGCCAGGGCGGCGTCGAGGGCGGCCGCGGCGAGGTCGGACAGGACCGCCATGACGTGATCGACGATCTCCTCCGGGGCCTCGGCGCCGACATCGTCAGCGACCAGTCGCATCACCGCGTCGCGGTAGGTCCGGCGCAGCACTCTCATGCCTTCGTCGCCGACCAGCTCGGCTCGCGGTGCCGCGGCGTCGGGGTCCGCGCCGACAGCTCGCAGCAGTTCGGCCCGCAGTGCCGCCGCCGAGGCCTCCGGCGTCGAGATCAGCAGGTAGGGATCGGGCACGAGCAGGAGCGGCAGGGAGTCCGGATTCCGCACGAGGTGGTCGACCATCGCCTCGGAGGTGCCCATGACGGCGAGCAGACGAGCCAGCAGCGGCCGGTTGAGCTCGTCCTCGGCCAGTTCATCGGCCGTACCGGCCCGGACCGCGTGCAGCACCCGCTGGGACTCGGATCCGGCGGCTTCGACGACTCGGAGGAGACCGAGGGCGGCACCGTGCGGATCGGGGGTGGCCATGAGCAGATCGACGAATCGGGAGTCCGTGGCCAACGGCTGGCCCAGGAGCTCATCGAGCTCGTGGAGGAAGCGGGCGGTCGATGCCGGAATGCTCGTGGTGCGGGAGGTGATTCCTGCCATGACGATTACATCGCGGTGAAGTGCTTGGCGAGCTCATAGGGAGTCACCTGGGCGCGGTAGTCGTTCCATTCCTGTCGCTTGTTGCGCAGGAAGAAGTCGAAAACCTCCTCGCCGAGGGTCTCGGCCACCAGGTCCGAACTCTCCATGATCTCCAGGGCGTGCGAGAGGCTGCCGGGCAGGGCCTCGATGCCCATCGCACGACGTTCGGTGTCCGAGAGCAGCCAGACATTGTCCTCGGCCTCATCGGGCAGTTCATAGCCCTCCTCGATGCCTTTGAGTCCGGCCGCGAGCATGAGGGCATACGACAGATAGGGATTGGCCGAGGAGTCCAGGGCCCGGTACTCCACCCGCGCCGAGGAGGACTTGCCCGAGTTGTACTGCGGGACCCGGACCAGAGCGGACCGATTGCGATGGCCCCAGGAGATGTAGGACGGCGCCTCGTGTCCGGTCCACAGACGTTTGTAGGAGTTCACGTGCTGATTGGTCACGGCCGAGATCTCCGCCGCATGCGTGAGCAGCCCGGCGATGAACTGACGTCCGGTCCGCGACAGCTGGTACTCCGCCCCCGGTTCGAAGAACGCATTGTTCTCACCTTCGAACAGTGACACGTGCGTGTGCATGCCGTTACCCGGATGGGTCGCGAGCGGTTTGGGCATGAAGGAGGCGTACACGCCCTGCGAGATCGCGACTTCCTTGATCACCGAGCGGAAGGTCATGACGTTGTCGGCCATCGTCAGGGCGTCCGCATAGCGCAGGTCGATCTCGTTCTGGCCGGGTCCGGCCTCATGGTGGGAGAACTCCACCGACAGCCCCATCGCCTCGAGCATGGTCACGGCCGAGCGGCGGAAGTCGTTGGCAGTGCCGCCGTTGACGTGGTCGAAGTAGCCGGCCGTGTCGACCGGGATCGGCGCGGTGCCGTCGGAGATGCCGCTGACCTGGTCGAGGTTGTCGGTCTTGAACAGGTAGAACTCGATCTCCGGATGCACATAGAAGGTGAACCCGCGTTCGGCCGCCTTCGCGAGCGTGCGTTTGAGCACGTTCCGCGGATCCGCCGGCGCGGGCTCTCCGCCCGGCACATGGATGTCACAGAACATGCGACCGGTCGGTTCCGTCTCTCCCCGCCAAGGCAGCAGGGAGAAGGTCGACGGATCGGGTTTGAGCACCATATCGGCCTCGTAGACCCGCGAGAGTCCCTCGACGGCCGAACCGTCGAACCCGATGCCCTCGGCGAAGGCACCTTCGAGTTCGGCGGGAACGATGGCCACGGACTTCAGCTGTCCGAGCACATCGGTGAACCAGAGTCGAATGAATCGCACTTCACGATCTTCGACGGTCCTGAGAACGAATTCCTCCTGCCTGGTCATCCGATCAGCCGTTCCACTTCTCGTCGTCTTCGTCCCACTTCTGGCTGCGCTCGCGTGCCTTCTCCAGAGCCGCGCGTGCGACTTCCTCGGTCTCGTACGGACCCATGCGATGGGTCCAGTCGCTGACCAGGCCCTTCTCGACGGTGTTCGTCTCGAGATTGAAGTAGTACTTCGAGTTCGGATCGTCGATATCCTCGTAGAGTCCCATGGCGAGCCTTCTCTCCTTCGCGGGGTTCTGCATTGGTCCTTTCAGCTTACCGTTTCGCCACCGCGAACGCCGTCTCCCCGTGTTCTTCGCAGTGACGGGGTGCCGACACCGCCTGGAACTATGTTTTCCGCGTCATCTGGTTCCCATTTGCACGGATTCCGCAATATCTCTGACGAAAACAGCCATAAAGGTTTGCTCTGCAAACCTTCCGAGAATACAGTTGGAGACATCGTCGGCCGACGGCGGGGTCGGTCGCGTCCGCCCTATGGCGAAAGAACACGAGAGAAGGACACACAATGCGCATTTCAGTGCCCACCGAGGTCAAGAACAACGAGTTCCGAGTCGCCATCACGGCAGCCGGTGTCCACGAGCTCGTCGCCCACGGTCATGAGGTCACCGTGCAGGCGGGGGCCGGCGAAGGATCATTCATCACCGATGAGGAGTATTCGGACGCCGGAGCCAGCATCGCTGCCGACGCCGCCGAGACCTGGGCCGCGGGCGAACTCGTGCTCAAGGTCAAGGAGCCCATCGAGCAGGAGTACGAATTCCTGCGCAAGGACCTCATCCTCTTCACCTACCTCCACCTCGCCGCCGATGAGGCCCTGACTCAGGCGCTGATGAAGGCCGGGACCACTGCCATCGCCTATGAGACCGTCCAGCCCGACGGCGGAGGGCTGCCGCTCCTGGCTCCCATGAGCGAGATCGCCGGACGCCTGTCGACGCAGGTCGGCGCGCACAGTCTGCTCAAGGCCAGCGGCGGACGCGGCATCCTGCTGCCCGGCGTGCCCGGGGTCGAACGCGCGAATGTCGTCGTCATCGGCGCCGGTGTGGCCGGCACGAACGCCGCCCGCATGGCTCTTGGCCTCGGAGCGAACGTCGAGGTCATCGACATCAACATCCCGCGGCTGCGTCAGATCGATGAGACCTTCTCCGGTGCGATCGCGACGAAGGTGTCGAACAAGTACGAGATCACGAAGTCCCTGGCCGGTGCCGACCTCGTCATCGGCTCCGTGCTCATTCCCGGCAAGAAGGCCCCGAAGCTCGTCACCGACGAGATGGTCGCGGATATGAAGCCGGGTTCGGTCCTCGTCGACATCGCCATCGACCAGGGCGGCTGCTTCGAGAACTCCCGTCCCACCACGCACGACGATCCGACGTTCCCCGTCCACAACTCGGTCTACTACTGCGTGGCGAACATGCCCGGGGCCGTGCCCAACACCGCGACCGCGGCGCTGACGAACGCGACTCTGCCCTTCGCCGTCAAGATCGCCGATCAGGGATGGCACGAGGCCCTGTCGAACGATTCGGCCCTGGCCCGCGGACTCAACAT
This sequence comes from Brevibacterium sp. SMBL_HHYL_HB1, assembly GCF_018208375.1. Classification (NCBI taxonomy): domain Bacteria; kingdom Bacillati; phylum Actinomycetota; class Actinomycetes; order Micrococcales; family Brevibacteriaceae; genus Brevibacterium; species Brevibacterium sp. SMBL_HHYL_HB1. The sequence continues at coordinate 1,530,265 of NZ_CP062936.1, forward strand.
CCACAACGGGCATGTCACGAACGACAACGTCGCCGACGCCTTCGACCTCGAGGCCGTGTCGGTCGCACACGCCCTGGCGAACTGAGACCGCATCCGCTGCCGATTCCGAGGCTCCCGCGGCTGACTCGCACCCGTGGCGGGCGCGGGTCAGTCGCGGGAGACGATGGTCGTGAAGCGGAAGTGCTCCTCGCACAGACGCCCCGCCTGCTCGGCATCCTGATCGGCGATGGCTTCGACGATCGCGGCGTGGTCGGCCACGGCGCGGTCGAAGAGCTCAGCGGAGAACGGGTCGTGCCGGAAACCGGCGTTGATCTTCGTATCGATGTCGATGGCCATCCGCACGAGTTCCGGATTGTGGCCGGCACGGGCGACGGCGAAATGGAACTGAGCATCCGCGGTCCGGGCGGCGGCTGCCTCGGCGCGTCGGGAATAGGTCTGCGCCAGCTGTCGGAGCTCGATGAGCTCGCCATCGGTGCGGCGACGGGCCGCAGTCGCGGCCAGCGAGTTCTGGAACACGGCGCGGGCATCGAGCAGGTTCCGTCGCTCGGCATGGAATTCCTCGATCCGGCCCGCCATCGGAGCCAGGGTCTCCGGGCGGGCGTTCTTCACGAACGTCCCGCCTCCGCGCCCTCGGCGGCGTTCGACGACGCCGAGGCGTTCGAGTCGCAGCAGGGCCGCCCGCACGCTCGAACGCGAGACCTGCAGGTCCGCGGCCAGCGTCCGCTCTCCGGGCAGCAGCGTGCCCTCCGGCAGAGCCCCGACCGCGATGCCCGAGAGGATGTGGTCGGCGATCTGCTGCGGCGCACTGGTCAGGCTCACCACATCTCCGAGACCGGAGAACTCGTGGCTGACCCCCGTCGTCTCTTCGCTCACCGGCCCTCCTGCTGTGTTCATCGTCTGAACCGACCGCGGCACAGTGCCGGGCCGATCGTTCCGCCGAGGCTCGAGTGCGAGTACGGCTGCTTCGATTCTAGACGCGCCGTCCCGGTCCGAACACCGACAGACTTCGACGAACTGGGACAAAGGCGGACAACCACCATAGAATCAGAATCATCATGACAGCTCATACGCGCCTACTCACTCCCGGCACCGTCTCCCCCGAACGCGGTGTGCCGAAGAACATCGCCCGCCCCGAATACGTCGGACGCGCCGACGCCGATGAGGGCCGCGGCAACAACTTCTACTCCCCCGAGGAGGTCGAGATCGTGCGGGCCGCGGGACGGATCGCAGCGAATGCGCTGGCCGCGGTCGGTGAGATGCTCGCCCCGGGGATCACGACCGATGACATCGACGCAGTCGCACACGAATACATGTGCGACCACGGAGCCTATCCGTCGACGCTGGGCTATCGCGGGTTCCCGAAGTCTGTGTGCACCTCCGTCAACGAGGTGATCTGCCACGGCATCCCCGATTCCACGGTGATCGAGGACGGCGACATCGTCAACGTCGACATCACCGCCTATTTCGAGGGGATGCACGGCGACACGAACTTCACGTTCTACGCCGGCGAGGTCGACGAGACCTCCCGCCTGCTGGTCGAACGCACCCACGAGGCGATGATGCGCGGGATCAAAGCTGTCAGACCGGGACGAGAGATCAACGTCATCGGTCGGGTCATCGAGAAGTACGCCAAGCGCTTCGACTACGGCGTCGTCCGCGACTACAGCGGCCACGGAGTCGGACGCGAGTTCCACTCCGGCCTCATCATCCCCCACTACGACGCCGCGCCCGCCCACGCCGAGGTGATCGAGCCGGGCATGATCTTCACCATCGAACCGATGCTCAATCTGGGCACGATCGAGTGGGATGTCTGGGACGACTCCTGGACCGTGGTGACGAAGGATCGGAAGCGCTCGGCCCAGTTCGAGCACACCCTGGTGGTGACCGAGACCGGCGCGGACATCCTGACTCGGCCCGATGTCGCCATCACCGGAGGGCCGCTGAGCGATGGGCACTGAGATGACGACGGGAGCCTGTGACCACTTCGCCATCGGCATCGACATCGGCGGAACCGGCATCAAGGCGGCCCTGGTGGACACGGTCACCGGGAAGCTGGCGTTCAAACGCCTGCGCGTGCTGACTCCGAGGCCCGGCACCCCGGAAGCCGTGGCCGAAACGATCGCCGATCTGCTCGAAGCAGTCACCGACCGGGCCCTGGAGCTCGAGCTCATCGCCGACCGAACCGAGATCGACCGACTGCCCGTCGGCTGCGGCTTTCCCGGCGTCATCCGCGACGGTCGAGTCGAGTTCACCGCCAACCTCGATCAGAGCTGGGTCGGGTCGAAGATCGCGGAGATCATCGGCGAGGGCACCGGACGCAGGGTCTATTTCCTCAATGACGCCGATGCCGCAGGTCTGGCCGAGATGAACTTCGGTGCCGGTCGCTCGCATCGGAAGAAGACGGTTCTGGTCACGACCCTGGGCACAGGCATCGGCACGGCGCTGTTCACGCAGGCCCGACTCGTTCCCTATACGGAGCTCGGCCACATCGAGATGAATGGCGCCGATGCGGAGACTCAGGCCGCAGAGTCGGTCAAAGTCCGCTTGGGGCTCAGCTATGAGGAATGGGCCGCCCGCCTGCAGCAGTACTACTCGATCATCGAGCTGCTCGTCGCCCCCGATGTCATCATCGTCGGCGGCGGAGTCTCGAAGTCCCATGCCCGGTTCCTGCCGCTGCTGTCCACCAGGGCCGAACTCAAACCCGCGAAGCTGCTCAACAACGCCGGGATCGTCGGGGCCGCCATGATCGCTGCCAACGACGGCAAGGCGAAGGTGAAGAAGAGCGAATCGAAGGGATGAGGCACAGCCGCAGTCCGGTGCCCCTCCTGCTCACCCTGGCCGGCCTCACCGTGACTTTCGCGATCGGATCCGCGGTCATTCTGATCTGGCCTCGGGCCCTTCTGGCCGGGATCGTCATCGCCTGCTGCGGATTCGTCCTGTCCGTGGTCGCCGTTCTTCGGCTGACCGGCCGCCGCTGGGCCCCGTGGCTGGTCGGCCCGGCGGTCGCCCTGGCCGGAACCGGCACGATCATGCTCGCCGAGGACATCGCACTGTCACAGGTCGGTGACGTCACCGAGGCCGTCGTCGTCGATCATGAAGTCGAGCAGAAGGTCGTCCACAATTCGAGGTCTCGCAATCGCACGGTCCACACGCACACCTATTCGCTTGAGGGCACCGATGGCAGGCCGCTGGAACAGCCGATGGTCTACCGCGGCGAAGGCGGTTACGACGACATCGACATCGGCGATGACATCACCGTGCTCGTCGATCCGCAGGGCCGGGCCGAGACGGAATTGGCCGACAATGTCGACATCGGGACCGATATCGCGATCCTCGTCGTCGGCAGCGTCGCCACGATCGGTGCCTTCGGCATCCTCGTGCTCGTCGTCGGGCTCAACGGTCGGCTCCACCGTCATCGTCGCCGAATCGGTGTGACAGCCTGAGGGGCCTCCGCAGCGCCTCGGTGGCCTGTGCACGGTCGGAGGGAGAGGACAGGCCACCGATACGCCGGGTTCTGTCGACGAGTCGGTCACCCTTCTCGCCTGACGGTCATCTGTCTGGGACCGATGTCGCCATCGGCCTCGAGCGATCCACCCGACGACTCGGCGAGCAGCCTCGAACGTCGTCTGTCTGATCTTGCTCCGGATGGGGTTTGCCCAGCGGCGTCGGTCACCCGACACCCTGGTGGTCTCTTACACCACCGTTTCACCCTTACCCGGCCGAAACCGGGCGGTCTGCTCTCTGTTGCACTGGCCCGCGGGTTGCCCCGGGTGGGTGTTACCCACCATCCCTGCTCTGTGGAGCCCGGACGTTCCTCAGCCGTTGCCGGCCGCGACCGTCTGGTGACCTGTCCTCAAGCAACCCATTCTACCTGCTCAACCCAGTCGCGAGTCATCCGGTCGCGCAAATCCGGGTCCTTCGGCGGCCGAACGTGACGAAGCTCATCCATATGCCCGACCGGGCATGTCGGTTCGTGCTCATACGATGGATGGGTGAAGATCCTGTTGCCGCCCTCCGAGGGCAAGACGCCTGCTCAGAACGGTCCCGCTCTCGACCTCGACGGCTTATCGGCACCGGAGCTGCGCAGTCAGCGCGAACGTGTCCTGGCCGCGTTGAAGAAAGTCTCGACGCGATCGGACGCCCTCGAGCGCCTCGGCGTCGGTGCCTCTCTGGCCCAGGACGTCGAACGCAACACCGTCCTCGATACGATCGCCTGCGCACCGGCGCTGCTCACCTACTCCGGCGTCCTGTACGAGGCCATGGGTGCCACCGCACTCGTCGCCGCTGCCGACGATGACGAGGTGCTGCGAGAGCGCCTGCATGACGTCCTCGTCTTCTCCGCCCTATTCGGGCGGGTGCACGGCCTCGATGTCATCCCCGCCTACCGGCTGGCGATGAAGACAGAACTGGCAGACCTCGGTCGCCTCACGTCGTTCTGGAAGCCGATCCTTGCCGAGTCCTCGCCCCTCTCCCCCGCCGAGGTGGCCCTCGACTGCCGGTCGAGCGATTACCGATCGGCCTGGCCCGGTCCGAACGACCGGGTCGTGACCATGGGGGCCGTCACGGTCAAGGACGGCAAGCGCCGCGTCGTCTCCCATTGGGCGAAGTTCTACCGTGGGCAGTTCGCCGGCCGGCTGCTCGCCGACGAACGTCAGCTGCCGGAGAGCACCGACGAGCTGGTGGCTCGGGCCCAGGAGTTCTACGATGTCGAGTTCACCCCGCACACCGCCTCGAAACCGGCGGCCCTGACGATCGTGCTCGGGGACTGAAAGGGGCTCAGTCCCGGCGGAGCAGCACCGCCTCGCACTCCTCGCATTCGTAGGTCTCGTTCACGTCCGTGCCGAGCATCGCTTTCCAGGCAGCCGCCCCGATCTGCTGACCGCACGCCTGACAGTTCGGGCCGGTGAGAACGGCCGCGCCCGGACCGCCCTGTTCGACGTTGGCATCGAAGGCCGCGACCAGTGCGGGCGGCAGCGCCGATTTCGACTCGGCCGCCGAGGCGGCATTGGTCTCCAGGAGATCTCTCAGTTCGGCTTTGCGGCCCTTGACCGCACTCTGCACCTCTTTGCCGGCCGCAGTGACCTCGGCGATCCTGTCATCGACCGAGGACAGGTCCGCCTCGGCGGTCTCCAGCGTCTCCATCTGCTCGAGCACGGCCTCCTCGAGTTCGGATGCACGAGCTTCGTGACCGGCGATCTCGTTCTGCAGGTTGACGAGGTCTCTGCTGGTCAGCCCCGTACCGTCATTGAGTTCGGCTGTCTTCTTCTCGATCTGCGTCCGCTGTGCCTCGATCAGTCCGTTGGTCTCAGCGATCGAGGTTCGATGACCGTCGACGATCTCGGATCTCTGCGTGCGCTCCTGCCCGAGCTCCTGATGGGTTCGGACGAGGTCGGCGAGTTCGTCTGCGCGTTTCGGATTGTCGTGTTCATGGCGCAGAGCGCGCCCATTGGCTGTGAGCTCGATGAGGGTCTGCAGGGCGGTGCGCTGGTCATCGGTGATGAGCATCGTCGGTGTCCTCCTCAGTAGCGTTCGACCCAGGGGTCGGTGTTGATGGCCGACCGCTGCAGGGCAACCGTGAAGCCGCGCTCGGCGAACTCCGCTTCGAGCTCTCGGGCTGCGGAGTCGAGCCACACGGTCTCCGAGGCCCAGTGCGAGACGTCGATGAGCTGGGGCCGTCCGTCACCGCGGTTCGCGGTGTCGCATGCCTCGGTGGCGGGATGATGACGCAGATCGGCGGTGATGTAGACCTCTGCGCCGCTGGCGCGGACCTCGTCGAAGAGGGAATCTCCGGCTCCGCCGCAGACGGCCACCCGGGTGACCGTCGCGGCCGGGTCACCGGCGATGCGCACCCCGGTGGTCGTGCGCGGAAGCTTCTCGGCCAGGATGCGTGCGATGTCGCGCACCGGGGTCGGTCGGGGCAGATCGCCGACTCGGCCGATGCCGGTCGGCAGCGTCCCCGATTCGGTCTCCTGATCAGGGGTGTGAGGTGCCAGCGGGAGGGCGTCGGTGATGCCCAGCAGCGAGATGAGCACATCGGAGACACCGCCGCGGGCCGAGTCCGCGTTCGTGTGCGCATTGAACTGGGCGATGCCGTTGCTGATCAGCGTGTGCACGGCCCCGCCTTTGAGGGTGGCCGCATTGACCGATTTGACGGGTTTGAGCATGAGCGGATGGTGGTTGAACACGAGATCGGCCTCGAGCACGACCGCCTCGGCGATGACCGCGTCCATGGGGTCGAGGGCCAACAGGATCGATCGGACCTCGGCATCGGGATCGCCGACGGCCAACCCCACGGAATCCCAGGACTCGGCCAGGGCCGGTGGCCACAGCGAGTCGAAGACCTTGACGCAGTCACTCACCTTCGGATGCTTCATGGGACCACACTATTACATCCGCGAAGCCGGCAGCTGACTGTGCACCGCCCGGTCGGAATGAGACGCAGTTCACTCTTGGGGCTTCTGCTCATATATTTGTCTCATGTCGACTTCACAGCCTGCCACCGCATCCCTCATGCCCACTGCCACGTCAACGGTTGCCGACCTCATCCGCCGCAGCGCCGGCCGCTTCCCCACGGATACGGCCATCGAATTCGGCGACCGCACGTGGACCTACGCCGAACTCGATGCCGCCGTCACGGCAGTCGCCCGCGAACTGCTGCGCCTCGGGGCCGGCAAGGGCGACCGGGTGGCCGCCTACGGCCGCAACTCCGACCTCTACGCTCTGCTCTATCTCGGCTGCGCACGGGCCGGCGTCATCCACGTGCCGGTGAACTATCAGCTCAAGGGCAACGAGCTCGACTACATCCTCGACAACGCCGGGGCACGGATCGTCTTCGCCGATGACGATCTCATCGAAGCCGTCACCTCCACAGCGACCGGTACGGAGGCCGAGGTCATCGACCTGGCCTCGCTGGCACCCGTGGCGACCGCGGACTCCATCGCCCCGGCCGGTGACGGGGAGTTCTCCGTCGACGACACGGACATCGCTCAGCTCCTCTACACCTCCGGCACCACCTCGGCGCCGAAGGGAGCGGTGATGACCCATCGGGCGCTGGTCCACCAATACCTGTCGGCGCTGCTGGTCCTCGACTTCACCCCCGATGACCGCGCCGTTCATGCGCTGCCGCTCTATCACTCCGCGCAGATGCATGTGTTCCTCATGCCGCTTCTGTCGATCGGCGCGCACAACATCATCGTGCCGGGCCCGGTGCCCGAACAGCTGCTGGCCCTGTTCGAGCAGCGACAGATCAATTCGTTCTTCGCCGCGCCCACCGTCTGGGTGGCCCTGGCCAACAGCCCCGAACTCGAGACCCGGAACCTCGAGAGCCTGCGCAAGGCCTACTACGGCGCCTCGATCATGCCCGGTCCGGTCCTCGACCGTCTGCGGGCGCGGCTGCCCGAACTCGGGTTCTACAACTGCTTCGGCCAGTCAGAGCTCGGCCCGCTGTGCACCGTGCTGCGACCGGAGGAGCACGACGCTCACCCGGGTTCGGCCGGACGACCGGTGATGTTCGTCGAGACGAGAGTCGTCGACTCGTCCGGTGAGGAAGTCGGGCCCGGCAGTGAGGGAGAGATGCTCTACCGGTCCCCGCAGCTGTGCGAAGGCTACTGGAATCGGCCCGAGGCCACGGCCGAGGCCTTCGACAACGGCTGGTTCCATTCCGGTGATCTGGTCAAGGTCGACGAGGACGGTTACGTCGAGGTCGTCGATCGGGTCAAGGACGTCATCAACACCGGCGGCGTGCTGGTGGCCAGTCGAGAGGTCGAGGACGTGGTCTTCGAACTCCCCCAGGTCGCCGAGGTGGCCGTCGTCGGCATCGCCGACGAGAAGTGGATCGAGGCCATCTCCGCGTTCATCGTGCTCAAACCCGATCAGGGCGCGCTCACCGGCGACGAGGTGATCGCGCACGTCAAGGCTCGGCTGGCCGGTTTCAAGGTGCCCAAACGGGTGGAGTTCGTCGCACAGCTGCCGAAGAACTCGGCGGGGAAGATCCTCAAGCGCAGTCTGCGCGAGTCCTGAGCCGAAGCCCGGGTCCGGGAACCGGCCCGGTTCCCCGGCCGCGGCACGCTCGCGGATGCGCCTGTCCCTCGGTCCGCCTCGACATTCCCATCGACGGCTGTCGGACATAGAATTCTTCCGACGGATGGGGCCGAGTCCCGTGCGATCGCGATGAACAGTGAGCAAGGAGCGCAATGGTGGAATCGAAGCGACCGGACCCATACGACCTGCCGGGCCGTCGCCGAGGTTGGCGGCTGCATGGAAACGGACGCACGATCGCTCCCGGTCAGAAGGTGCTTCCCGAGGAGCGTCTGAGCTGGCCGCGGACGATCAGCATCGGTGCCCAGCATGTCGTGGCGATGTTCGGCGCCACATTCCTCGTGCCGCTGCTGACCGGCTTCCCGCCGTCGACGACCCTGTTCTTCACCGCGATCGGGACCCTGCTCTTCCTGCTCATCACCAAAGGGATGATGCCCTCCTACCTCGGCTCGTCGTTCGGGCTGCTGGCTCCGATCGGCGCGGTCACAGGCTTCTCGGCGACTTCCGGCGACGATCTCGATCCTCATGCCATGGCCCTGGCACAGGGCGGAATCATCTCCGTGGGCGTGACGCTGGCACTCGTCGGACTCGTCGTCCATTTCGTCGGTGTGCGGTGGATCGAAGTCACGATGCCGCCGGTGGTCACCGGAGCCATCGTCGCCCTCATCGGGCTCAACCTCGCTCCCGCCGCCTGGGACTGGGTGCGAGCGGCTCCCCTGACGGCCGTAGTGACCATCGCCGCGGTTCTGCTGACCACGGTGCTGTTCCGGGGCATGCTCGGACGGCTCTCGATCCTCATCGGCGTCCTCGTCGGCTACGGCGCGGCCTGGCTGCAGGGCCAGATCGATTTCTCCACCGTCTCCGAGGCGGCCTGGGTCGGTCTGCCGAGCTTCCACGCCCCCGCCTTCGACCTCGGCTCTCTCGGCCTGTTCCTCCCTGTCGTTCTGGTGCTCATCGCCGAGAACATCGGCCACGTGAAGTCAGTGGCGGCCATGACGGGCAGGGATCTGGATTCGCTCACCGGACGCACCCTCTTCGCTGACGGGGTCGCGACCGCCCTGGCCGGCTCGGGCGGAGGGTCGGGAACGACGACCTATGCGGAGAACATCGGAGTCATGGCGGCCACGCGCATCTTCTCCACCGCCGCCTATCTGTGTGCGGCCATCATCGCCTTCTGCCTCAGCCTGCTCCCGAAGTTCGGTGAGATCATCGCCACGATCCCTTCCGGTGTGCTCGGCGGTGCCGCGACCGTGCTCTACGGAATGATCGGGATGCTCGGGGTGCGGATCTGGGCGGAGAACAGGGTCGACTTCTCCAACCCGATCAACCTCAACACGGCAGCGGTCTCGCTCATCGTGGCGATCGCGAACTTCACCTGGACTCCCGGCGGACTCCAGTTCGAGGGGATCGCCCTGGGCACCGCCTCGGCGATCATCGTCTACCAAGTGATGAAGGCGATCGCCCGGTGGCGCGGCACCGACCCCGAGGCCGTGGTCGAGAGCTTCGCCGCAGGCGACGAGCGAGCCGATACTGACGCAGACGACGGACGAGCTGATACTGACGCAGGCGACGGACGAGCTGATGCTGACGCAGGATCGCGAACGCCGCCGGTGCCCGGATCATCGGTCTGAACAGTGGTCGTGATCGGAGACTCCGCCGCGGCAGAAGTATCCGATCACGACCACTGGTTCGCAATCCGAGCGATCACCGAGCAGAATGTGCCCATCGTCGCGCGCATAAGAGAAGTGCCGCACTCGCCTGGGCGAATGTGCGGCACTTCCGTGTGGTCGGGATAGCGGGATTCGAACCCACGACCTCCTCGTCCCGAACGAGGCGCGCTACCAAGCTGCGCTATATCCCGTGACCAGCAACTACTATAGCGGTAGGAACGCGATCTGAAAAATCGGGGCCGCACGCTGACGCAGAATGAAAGGAATGTCTCATTGGCACTGACCGTCGAGACCATCACGAACACCGCTTTGGACATCCTTTCGCGCTATGGACTCGGCGACCTCTCCATGCGCCGACTCGCCCGCGAACTCGAGGTTCAGCCCTCGGCTCTGTACTGGCACGTCAAAGACAAACAGTCCCTTCTCGTCCTCATCTCGAAGAGCCTCAAGGCAGAAGTCGACGCTCTGAGTCCGGCCACCGCCGATCCGCTGGCTGCGGCCATGTCACTGCGCGAGGTGCTGCTGAAGTACAGAGACGGTGCGGAGATCCTTCTGCTCGGGTATTCGATCGCGGCCGCGGATGTCACTCCCCTGGCTCTTGGGAGTCGCCGTTTGGGCGCTGAGGTCTCACAGGGCATCCTCACGCTGACTCTGGGAACGGTGGCCGTCGAGCAGAACCGCAGACTCTTCGACATCGATCCGGCGGCCGCGGCGGAGAACTTCGCCGCCAACGCCGCACAGATGCTCCACGGCACCCGGTCACGGCCCTGAGGCGGCACAGGGCCAGGATTCGTCGGACCACCCGGATTATGGCATACTGATCAGGCGCTGTCGGCACCGTCGTCGGCGCAGTGGGGCCTATAGCTCAGTTGGCTAGAGCATCTCGTTTACACCGAGAGGGTCGGGGGTTCGAGTCCCTCTGGGCCCACCGACAGGCATCCCGCGACAGGCATTCCGCCGCAGCGGGATGCCTTCGTCATAACCGCGACTGTCGCTCTCCACTGCCCAGTGGTTCCCTCGTCGTCGGAGGCTGTCCGGCTGCCGGCGGCTCTCCGGCTGCACTTCCTCGACATCTAACCGCCGGTGACCTCGGTGCGGATCGTGAGCATGAACGCCGCATCCGTCACAGCCGCGACCGAGTGCCGTTCGGGCGGGACGGTGATGAGATCGCCGGTGGACAGCTCCCACGACTCGGTCGCCGTCACCAGCCGCACGCTGCCCTCAACCACCTGCAGGGTCGCCTCGGGCGGGGAGTCATGATCGGCCAGCTCGGCCCCTTCCGTGAGAGTGAGCAGCACCTGTCTGAGGTAGGTGCCGCTGAACACACCCCGTGCCGCTCGGCCGCTGCGGGCCCCGCGCGCCTTGCCCAGCAGTTCGGCGCTCAGCTCAGCCAGGTTCTGTGCGGTCAGTTCATCGCTCATCTGATTCCTCATTCCTTCGAAGACGGTTGCCAGGGGGTCGGTTCACGGCTTGTCCGCGTTCGTGCGTCGTCGCAGTCGGGTCCGGCAGCTCGATGCGGTGGAGAAGGGTTCGAGCGAGTCGACGGTGCTCGGTGATTGCGCGGCGTCGAGGTATCCGGCCATCAGTCCGCGGTGGATGGAGCACACCAGGTGACCGTGCGTGCTGAGGAATTCGCGCAGCGGACAGTTGTGCAGATCGATCACGTCGTCCTCGGTGCGTACGGGAGCGAAGCCCGTGGACTCAAGCGTGTCGATCAGCCCGTCGACCGCTGCGTCCCCTGCGCCGCCGGCACCGGTGCCCTCACCGGTGCCCCACTGCCGCCCCGCATCCTCGGCCTCGCTGTCAGGATCGGCCGCCGAGGCGACTCGCTCCAGCAGGATGCGCGCGAGCAGATCCGGTCGGGCCGCCGAGGGACGAGCCACGATTCGGAATCGCAGTTCGGGTCGTCCCGGCCTCCGCGCCGGGACCTGCTCCCGGATGACATCGCCATTGCTCTCGAGGACCCCGAGGTGGAAACGGACGGTGTTCGGATGGATCCCGAGGGCCTCGGCGAGTTCGGCGGCCGTCGCCGTCGTCTCTGCCCGCAGTGCACGGAGAATCTCGGCACGACGGTCACCTCGCCCGGTATGCGGCCGCTTCTGCGTTTCCATGGTGATAGTTTATACAAGAATCCATTGGAACAATTCGAAGGAGCCGCCTTGGCAGAAGAAGCCGTCATCGACGTCCGCACCGTTCCGAAGCCCGAGCGCCACCCGCGCATCATCGAGGCCTATCAGTCGCTGGAGGTCGGCGACGGACTGATCCTGGTCAACGATCACGTGCCCGAGGGCCTGCGGGTGGAGATGGTCAGGGAGTTCGCCGACGCGGTGGGCTGGGAGCCGCTTGAGAGCACGGCGGACGAGGTGCGCGTGCGCATCAGCAAACAGGCTTCGACCTCGGCACCGCGAGTCGTCCTCGACGTCGCCGACCTCACCGCAGACGTCGAAACCTCCGGGTCCGTCTGGCAGCTGCCACCGCAGCAGCGAGACCTCGACGCCAATGTCATCGCGCTCGCCCCGGGCGGAGAGATCCGTGAGCACACCGGCCCGGACCTCGATGTCCTCATCCACGTCCTCGCCGGAGCCGGGACTCTCGAGACCGAGACCGGCATGATCGACCTCGTCCCGGGGCAGATCGTGTGGCTGCCGCGCCGTTCGCGGCGTCGCTTCACCGCTGACGCCGAGGCAGGACTGCGGTACTTCTCCGTCCATCAGCGCAAGCAGGGGCTGACGATCACCGCCCGGCCCTGAGGCCGCCTCAAGAGGCGAACCGTGAGGCCGCCGCAGAAGGCGAACCGTCGAGGCTCGGCTCAAGGCGCCTCGGGGATCCACGCCGAGCCGTCCTCGACCCGATAGATGAGGTTCGTCCTGGTGTGGGCGACGGCCGGGTACCGTGTGAGGTAGTCGAGGACGAAGGACTGCACGGCCTCGGTGTCGGTGGCCACGATGTGCAGCAGATAGTCGTCGGCCCCGGCCATGTGATACATCCGCACCACCCCGGGAAAGTTCGGTGCTGCGGCGGTGAACGCATCGATCTCGGCACGATCGTGCTTGGCCAGTCGGATCGAGACCAGCGCCTGCAAGCCGACCCCGAGGGCGGACGGATCGACATCGACGCGGAAGCCGCGGATGACGCCGAGCGACTTCAGACGCTTGAGGCGCAGAGAGACCGTCGACTCTGAGATCCCGACGGCCGCCGCCAGCGCGGCCCCGGAAGCGCGGGAATCCGCGCTGAGTTCCTGAAGAAGACGGCGATCGGTGGCATCGAGTGAGACATTCTGCGGCATGAGTCACAGTCTGACACACGCGGTCGAAGGTTCTCCATGATCAGATCGACAGATCACAGGTCGTCCGAGCATCATTGCGTCATCTGAGAGAACTGGTTTGAATACCGCTATGACCACAATGCATCCCGAGACCCGAATGGTCCACGGCGGAATGGAAGGCCTCACGGAGGCAGGTGTCCATGTCCCCGCCATCGACCTGTCCACCACCAATCCGGTCAATGACGTCCGCACCGGCGGGGACTCCTATGAACGGCTCGCTTCCGGGCACTCGCCCGACGACGGTGACTCCGCTGTCTACCAGCGCCTCTGGCAGCCCGGCGTGGCGCGGTTCGAATCGGCTCTGGCCGAACTCGAACACGCCGATGCGGCCGTGGCCTTCTCCACCGGTATGGCCGCGCTGACGGCCACCCTGCTGGCCGCCGTCGACGCCGGTACTCCGCACATCGTGGCCGTCCGCCCTCTCTACGGCGGCAGCGACCATCTCCTCGAATCAGGCCTGCTCGGCACCTCGGTGACCTGGGCGAAGGAGAGCGAGATCGACTCGGCCATCCGTGCGGACACCGGACTCGTCATCGTCGAGACTCCGGCGAACCCGAGCCTCGACCTCGTCGACCTCGACGCCGTCGTCGCCGCCGCCGGAGACGTCCCGGTCTTGGTCGACAACACCTTCTGCACTCCGGTGCTGCAGCGTCCCCTCGATCACGGGGCCGCCCTCGTCCTCCACAGTGCGACGAAGTACCTCGGCGGTCACGGCGATGCCATGGGCGGCATCATCGCCACGAACACCGAGTGGGCCACACGCCTGCGCCGAGTCCGTGCGGTCACGGGAGCACTGCTGCACCCGATGGGCGCCTACCTACTCCACCGCGGCCTGCGCACCCTGTCCGTGCGGATGCGTGCGGCCCAGGACACCGCCGGTGAACTCGCCCGCCGGCTGCGGTCCCGGCCGGAGATCGCGAAGGTCCATTACCCCGGTCTGGCCGGAAGCGATCCCCGCGGCCTCGTCGGTCGGCAGATGGACGGCGGAGGTGCGATGATCGCGATCGACATCGCCGGAGGCTTCGAAGCCGCCCGCACCTTCGTCGAGCACTGCGAGCTCATCGTCCATGCGGTCTCCCTCGGCGGCGCCGACACCCTCATCCAGCATCCGGCCTCGCTGACCCACCGCCCCGTCGCCGCCACCGCGAAGCCCGGAGACGGACTCGTCCGCCTCTCGGTCGGCCTCGAACACGTCGATGACCTCGCCCGGGACCTGTTCCTCGCCCTCGACTCCATCCGTACGGCGGCGTGACCGCGGTCGCCCGCCCGAACTCCCGGGCCTGAGGTCTCTGAGTCCCACTTCGCTCTTGACCTTGACGCTGCGTCAACTTCTAGGCTGTCGGACATGGACTGGTCCATACAGGAAATAGCACAGTTGACGTCGACGACGAGCCGCACCCTGCGTCACTACGACGCTATCGGGCTGCTGCCGCCGAGTCGGATCGCCGCCAACGGCTACCGCTGCTACGACGAAGCGGCACTGGTGCGCCTCCAGCGCATCCTGCTGCTCAAGGAGCTGGGTCTGCCGTTGGTCAGGATCGCCGAGGTGCTCGATGACACCGAGGATCCGATCACGGCGCTGTCCGAACACGTGACCTCGCTCGGACGCGAGCGGGAGCGCCTCGGTCGGCAGATCGCTGCCGTCACTGCGACCATCACACGATTGAAAGCAGGTGAGTCGCTCATGGCCGAAGAGATGTTCGATGGTTTCGACCACCGGCAGTACGAAGAGGAAGTCACCGCTCGTTGGGGCGCCGAGGCGTATCGGCGCTCCGATGAGTGGTGGACGGGGCTGTCCGATCAGCAGCGCAGGGACTTCAAGGCAGACGTCGCCGACCTCCAACGGGACTGGATCGCTGCCGCCGCCGACGGCGAGGGTCCCGAATCGCCGAGGTGCCGGGAACTGGCCAGGAGGCACATCGCCTGGCTGTCCCGGACACCGGGGACTCCCGCGGCCGACCCCGATGGGGATCTGCGCGGATACGTCACCGGGCTGGCCGAGATGTACGTTTCGGACGAACGATTCTCCGCAAACTTCGGAGGCAGCGACGTGGCGAGGCTGGTGCGGGATTCGCTCCTGGCCCACCTCGCCGCGACCCGCGACTGATCCGTCGCCGAGGCGGTCGTCCGTCAGCCACGGACGCTGAGGACGATCAGGACAGCTGGGACAGGGCCCCGCGGATCTTCTCCGCGGGGCCTTCCAGCTGTTCGGGCGTCTGCATCGGCGCCCGGTCGCTGATATCGAAATCGTCCATCGACGTCGTCGGCAGCACATGGATGTGCAGATGCGGAACCTCATAGCCGACGACGAGCAGTCCGATGCGCTCGCAGTCGAAGGCCTGTTTCTGGGCCTGTCCGATCCTCCTGGCCACCGCCATGAGATGGTCGAGCAGCTCTTGGTCCGCGTCGATCCAGTGGGAGATCTCCTCCCGCGGTACGACCATGACATGGCCTTCGGTCATCGGGGCGACGTCGAGGAAGGCGACGCACTTGTCATCGGAGTGGACGAAGGTGCCGGGAATCTCGCCGTTGATGATCTTGGTGAACAGGGTGGCCATGGTGGAGTCCTCCTTGCTGTGTCCGACGGGCCGTCGACCGGCCCGCAGAATGCGGCTCGAGTGTCAGAGGCCGGAACGCGCCGCGGCGAAATCGCCGGTGAAGTCCCGCGTCTGGCTGCGGGCGACCTGCCTGCCTCTGATGATCGTACCCGTCGCAGAGATGACGAAGACTGCCCGCTCGGCCACTCCGTGGATCTCATCGAAGACGCCGAAGGCGGAAGCGACCTCGCCGTGGGGCCAGAAATCGGATCCCAGCGCAAGACTCGTCCCGGTCTGCTGCGCCCACGCGGCCAAGGTGTATTTCGAGTCCACCGACACCACGACGATGTCGACGGCCTGCGAGTCATCGTGCATGCGGGTCCGCCAGCGATCGAGATCAGCCAGCTCGTCGCCGCAGATCGGCGAGAACGCGAACGGCACGAAGGCCAGCACGAGCGCGGACCCGCGGGTCGCCTCGGCGAGGGTGATCACCGATCCGTGCTGATCGGCGAGTGCGAAATCCGGGGCCCTGTCACCGGGCCGCAGGATCATGAATAGTTCTTCTTGCCCACGAGCCGGAATCCGGCCCAGTCATCGGCGGCGCTGACCGTCGAGGTCACGTGCATGCCGGCAGTGGGTGCCGCTTCGGAGATCTCGGCCGGGCTGATGTGCCCGGGACGGTTCGCCTTCGGGCTGAGCAGCCAGACGACCCCGCCCTCCTTCAGCGTGGCCTGGGCGTCGACGAGGCCATCGATGAGATCATCGTCGTCCGAACGCCACCACATGAGGATCACGTCGTAGACATCATCCTCTTCGCCGTCAGCGATCTTGTCACCGATGATGGCCTCGATCGCCTCACAGAGTGCCTGGTCGACATCGTCGTCATAGCCGATCTCTTGCACATAGTCGCCCTTGCTGAAACCGAGGTTGTGGCCCAGCTCGTTCGCCAGGGTCGACGCGGAGGATGTCCTTTCAGAAGCGGAGTTGCTCATGCCTGTATTGTTCCGTCAACTGTGCTCACGGTGCAAATGTCGGCGCGTCTGCCGACCGCAAGCGCAGTCAAACCGCTTCCAAGGGCCGCACTTGCGTCAGGCAGATCACAAGCGGACGGCACAGCGAACTTCAGCTGTGCGTACTAGGCTGAGGACTGTATCGGGTGGACCCTGGGCCCAGACACCCTGCGGACCATACTCCATCCGACGAACATGATCTCTACACCAACGAAGATCGTGGAGCTGAAGAGAGGACCACATCGTGGACAATCGGAATCAGGGCGGGCCCATTCTCAACGGGCTGCCCAGCCAGGTGCCGGACATCGACCCGGAGGAGACCGAGGAATGGCTGGCCTCCCTCGACGGTCTCATCGATGAGAGCGGTCGCTCGCGGGCGCGCTACGTCATGCTGCGCATGCTCGAGCGCTCGCGCCAGAAGCAGATCGGTGTACCGAGCCTCACTGCCACCGACTACGTCAACACCATCGGCCCGGAGAACGAACCCTGGTTCCCCGGCGATGAAGAGGTCGAGCGTCGCTACCGTCGGTGGAACCGCTGGAATGCCGCCATGCTCGTCCACCGCGCTCAGCGTCCGGGTGTCGAGGTCGGCGGCCACATCTCCACCTATGCCTCCTCGGCGACTCTCTACGAGGTCGGGCTCAACCACTTCTTCCGCGGCAAGGACCATCCCGGCGGCGGCGACCACATCTTCTACCAGGGTCACGCCTCCCCCGGCATGTATGCTCGCGCCTACCTCGAAGGCCGGATGAGCGCCGAGCAGCTCGACGGCTTCCGTCAGCAGCAGTCGCACTTCATCGACGGCAAGCCCCAGGGCCTGCCGTCCTACCCGCACCCGCACCAGCTGCCGGACTTCTGGGAGCACCCCACGGTGTCCATGGGCCTGGGGCCGATGAATGCGATCACGCAGGCGCAGTTCGACAAGTACCTGCACAATCGGGGCATCAAGGACACCTCCCAGCAGCAGACCTGGGCGTTCCTCGGCGACGGAGAGCTCGACGAGCCCGAGAGCCGCGGCATGCTGCACGTGGCGGCTTTCGAAGAGCTCGACAATCTCAACTTCGTCATCAACTGCAACCTGCAGCGCCTCGACGGGCCTGTCCGCGGCAACGGCAAGATCATGCAGGAGCTCGAGTCGTACTTCCGCGGCGCCGGCTGGAACGTCATCAAGGTCGTCTGGGGTCGCGAATGGGACGCGCTGCTGGCCAAGGACCGTGACGGTGCCCTGGTCAACCTCATGAACATCACGCCCGACGGCGACTACCAGACGTACAAGGGCGAGTCCGGCGGGTTCGTCCGCGACAACTTCTTCGGTCGCGATCCGCGGACGAAGGCGATGGTCGAGGACTACAGCGACGATCAGATCTGGAACCTCAAGCGCGGCGGGCACGACTACCGCAAGGTCTTCGCCGCCTACAAGGCCGCGGTCGAGCACACCGGTCAGCCGACCGCGATCCTCGTCAAGACCGTCAAGGGCTATTCGCTGGGACCGCACTTCGAGGCCCGCAACGCCACGCACCAGATGAAGAAGATGACCGTCGACGACCTCAAGCTCGCCCGCGATCACTTCCAGATCCCGATCTCGGACAAGGCCCTCGAGGAGAACCCGAAGCTCCCGCCGTACTACCACCCGGGAGCGGACGCTCCCGAGATCAAGTACATGCAGGAGCGTCGTGCCGAGCTCGGCGGCTACTCCCCCGAACGTCGGACGACCTATGTCGATCTCAAGATGCCGTCGGACAAGGCCTTCGAGGCCGGACGCCGCGGTTCGGGCAAGCAGTCGATCGCGACCACGATGGGATTCGTCCGCGTGCTCAAGGACCTCATGCGGGAGAAAGAGTTCGGTCACCGGATCGTGCCGATCATCCCGGACGAGGCCCGCACCTTCGGCATGGACTCGTTCTTCCCGACGGCGAAGATCTACAATCCGCACGGTCAGAACTACATCTCGGTCGACCGCGATCTGTTCCTCGCCTACAAGGAGGCCACGGACGGACAGCTCATGCACGTGGGCATCAACGAGGCCGGGGCGACCGCGGCGCTGACCGCCGCGGGCACGTCCTACGCGACCCACGGCGAGCCGATGATCCCGTTCTACATCTTCTATTCGATGTTCGGGTTCCAGCGCACCGGTGACTTCTTCTGGGCGGCAGGAGATCA
This sequence comes from Brevibacterium sp. SMBL_HHYL_HB1, assembly GCF_018208375.1. Taxonomy (NCBI): domain Bacteria; kingdom Bacillati; phylum Actinomycetota; class Actinomycetes; order Micrococcales; family Brevibacteriaceae; genus Brevibacterium; species Brevibacterium sp. SMBL_HHYL_HB1. The sequence goes on from NZ_CP062936.1 coordinate 1,549,004, forward strand.
GATGGCCCGCGGCTTCGTCCTCGGCGCCACGGCCGGACGCACGACGCTGGTGGCCGAAGGCCTGCAGCATGGTGACGGACATTCGCACCTTTTGGCCTCGACCTACCCCTCGGTGGTCTCCTACGACCCGGCCTACAGCTATGAGATCGCCCATATCGTCAAGGACGGCATCCACCGGATGTACGATCCCGCCGATGAGCGCGACCCCAATGTGCTGTACTACATCACGATGTACAACGAGCCGATGGTTCAGCCGGCCGAACCCGAGGGCCTCGACGTCGAAGGCGTGCTCAAGGGCCTGTACCTGCTGAAGAAGGGACCCGACAACGGCGGCCCGAAGGTCCAGCTCATGGCCTCCGGCGTCGGAGTGCCGTGGGTCCTCGAAGCCCAGGAACTGCTCGATCAGGATTGGGGGGTCTCGGCCGATGTGTGGTCGGTGACCTCGTGGACCGAACTGCGTCGTGACGGGCTCGATGCCGATAACGAGCGTCTGAAGAATCCCGAGGCCGAGGCTCGCGTGCCCTTTGTGACCGCGAAGATGTCCGAGTCCGAGGGACCGGTCGTGGCGACTTCGGACTACATGCGTGCAGTCCCCGACCAGATCCGCCAGTACGTGCCCAGCCACTTCACCTCGCTCGGCACCGACGGCTACGCGATCTCGGACACTCGCCCGGCCGCCCGTCGCTACTACCTCGTCGACGGACCGTCCGTGGTCACTCAGGCGCTCCTCTCGCTCGCCGACACCGGAGCGGTGCCGGCCGAGAAGGCCGCCGAGGCGGCGAAGAAGTACCAGATCGACGATGTCCGTGCCGGCAGCTCCGGCTCGACCGAAGGAGCGGGCGCCTGATCGCCTGAACTCAGAGCACCGTTGTGGCCGGGGTCGTGGAGACTCCGGCCACAACTGTTTCCGATTCGGGCTTTTTGTATGTCGCTGACAACACTCTTGTGCAATCTCATCTAAAGTGATGTCCATGATGTCCGATTCCGAGACCTTGCGCCGTCGCGCCGAAACCGCTCGCCGACTGCGCGCCGGAGTGGGTGTCCTGTCGTCGGTGACGCTCCAACGACTCGAGGCCCAGCTGCCCTGGTACCGTTCGATGTCGTCATCGGACCGGTCCTGGGTGGGGCTGCTCGCTCAGTCCGGGATCTCGTCCTTCGTCGACTGGTACCGCAAACCCGATACGAACCTGCGTGTGGTCTCGGATCTGTTCAAGACCGCACCGCGGGACCTCATCCGCGCGATCAGCCTGCAGCAGACCCTGCAGCTGCTCAAGATCGTCGTCGAAGTCGTCGAGGAACGCGTGCCCGACATCGCGCGTCCGGCCGAGCAGCCGGCCCTGCGAGAAGCCGTGCTCATCTACTCCCGTGAGATCGCCTTCGCCGCCGCCGATGTCTATGCCCGCGCGGCCGAGGCTCGCGGCAGCTGGGATGCCAGGCTCGAAGCCATGGTCATCGACGCCCTCGTGCGCGGGGACTCCGTCGACGAGCTCGCCAGCCGCACCGCGGCGTTCGGGTGGCAGTCGGAGGGCCCGGTCTGCGTCATCGTCGGCCGCGCCCCGCAGCGGTCGGCGAAGAAGGGCCTCGAAGGCATTCGGCGCAAGGCCAGGCGCTGGGCCGATGACGCCCTCGTGGGCATCCATGACAATCGACTGCTCATCGTTCTGGGCGGGGTCTCCGAGCTCGACGATGCCGTGGAGGACCTCTCCGACTGCTTCGGCCCCTCCGAGGTCATCGTCGGTCCCACGGTTCCCGTCCTCGCCGAGGCCGCTACCTCGGCGAAGGCGGCGATCCGAGCCCTCAGGGCCGCTACGGCGCGCCCGGACTCCCCACGGCCGGTCAAGGCCGACGACCTGCTGCCGGAACGGGCTCTGTCCGGTGACGGCATCGCCCTGCGCGAACTCATCGAACGCTATTACGAGCCCCTCACCACCGGCACCGGACAGCTGCTGAAGACCGTCAGCGCCTATGTCGAGTTCGGTTCCTCGCTGGAGGCCACCGCCAAGGCGCTGTCGGTGCATCCGAACACCGTGCGCTATCGTCTGCGGAAGATCACCGACGCCATCGGACTCGATCCGACGACTTCTCGTGATGCGTTCGTCATCCATATCGCATTGGTGTACGGGCGACTGTCAGAGGACGGGCTATTGTCGAACAGCGACAAATCTCGTTGATTCGGACCCGGAATCGACTAGATTCATCCACGCAACCCAACGAAAAGAGAACTGAGTGCTAGCAATCACCTGCCCGGGCCAGGGAGCCCAGAAGTCTGGATTCTTGAGTTCCTTCCTCGAGCTCGAGACCTTCTCCGCGCAGATCGACGAACTCTCCGCCGACTCGGGGATCGATCTTCGTCTGCACGGGACGGAATCCGACGATGAGACGATCAAGGACACCGCGCTGGCTCAGCCCCTCCTCGTCGCCTCGGCCATCGCCTGTGCCGCCGAACTCGGCATCAGCCCCGGCGTCGTCGCCGGACATTCGGTGGGCGAGATCGCTGCCGCACAAATCGCGGGAATCCTCACCGCCGCCGACGCCATGCGCTTCGTGTCCGTGCGCGGACAGGGCATGGCCTCTGCCGCTGCCACCACCCCGACCGGCATGTCCGCCGTCGTCGGCGGTCAGCCCGAGGACGTGCTCTCGGCCATCGAAGCCGCCGGGGCCAGCCCCGCCAATGTCAACGGCGGAGGCCAGACCGTGGCTGCCGGCTCGCTCGATGCCCTCTCGGCGCTGTCGGAGAACCCGCCGGAGCGGGCCCGAGTCATCCCATTGCAGGTCGCCGGCGCCTTCCACACCGAATACATGGCCCCGGCCACCGACGACCTCGCCGCCACCGCCGCGGACCTGAGTCCGTCCGATCCGCAGGTGACCATCCTCAGCAACTCCGATGGCGCTGTTGTGGCCTCGGGCCGCGAATACGTCGATCGTCTGGTCAAGCAGGTCACGAACCCGGTGCGCTGGGATCTGTGCCAGGAGGCTCTGCTGAGCTCCGGAATCACCGGAATGATCGAGCTCGTTCCCGGTGGCACGCTCACCGGAATCGCACGACGCGCCATGAAGGGCGTGGAGACATTCGCCATCAAATCAGCCGCCGATCTCGACGGCGCGCGTGAGTTCGCGGCAGCCCACGCCTGAGTATCGAAGGAAGACGACATGCCAACACTGAAGACCGCCGAGCCGGGCACCTTCTCCCGCATCACGGGAATCGGCGCCTACCGGGCAGAGAACCTCGTCACGAATGATGACATCGCCGGGCCCATCAATTCCTCGGACGAATGGATCCGCCAGCGCACCGGAATCATCACCCGCCGGCGCGCGAGCGAGGACGTCGGCGTGCTCGACATGTGCGAAGAGGCCGCACTCGAGGCCGTCGCCTCCGCCGGTCTCAAACCCGAGGACATCGGCGGAATCATCATCTCCACGGTGACCTTCCCGTACTTCACCCCCTCGGCCGCCTCGGCGCTGACCGATCGTTTGGGCACCGGCCCCGTTCCCGCCTGGGACATCAGCGCCGCCTGCGCCGGCTACTGCTACGGCATCTCCCAGGCCGATGCCCTCGTGCGGGCGGGAACCATGGACAACGTCCTGGTCATCGGTGCCGAGAAGCTGTCCGACATCATCGACCCCGAGGACCGTTCGATCTCCTTCATCCTCGGTGACGGGGCCGGAGCCGTCGTCGTCAGCTCCTCGGACGAGCCGGGCATCTCGAAGACCGTCTGGGGGTCGAAGGGCGAGAGCTGGTCGACTATCCGCATGACCGATTCGCTCATCGACATCCGTGACAACCGTGAGCTTCCGTTCCCCACCCTGCGGCAGGACGGACCCAATGTCTTCCGCTGGGCCGTCTGGGACGGCGCCGAGGTGGCCAAGGAGGCTCTGACCGCCGCGGGCATCGAAGCCGGTGACCTCGCCGCCTTCGTCCCGCACCAGGCCAATATGCGAATCATCGACGAATTGGCCAAGCAGCTGAAGCTGCCGAACTCCGTCGTCATCGCCCGGGACATCGCCGACAACGGCAATACCTCGGCGGCGTCGATTCCCCTGGCCACCGAACGACTGCTGCGCGAACAGCCCGAACTCAGCGGCGGGCTGGCCCTGCAGATCGGTTTCGGTGCGGGGCTCGTCTACGGCGCGCAGGTCGTCCGCCTGCCCTGAGACACACCATTCACGGAAAACCGTCCGTGAATGTCCTAAGATATTCGGCGGGACACTCGTCGAAACGTTCCTCAAGCGGTCGAAAACCCTCGGCCGAAATCAGAAAGTAGGAAAGAAATGGCATTCACCGAATCTGAAGTCCTCGCAGGGCTGGCAGAGATCGTCAACGAAGAGACCGGCCTGGCTGTCGAGGCAGTCGAAGCCAACAAGTCGTTCACCGACGACCTCGACATCGACTCCATCTCGATGATGACCATCGTCGTCAACGCCGAGAAGAAGTTCGGCGTCAAGATCCCGGATGACGACGTCAAGGATCTCGTCACCGTTCAGGACGCTGTCGACTACATCAACAAGGCTCAGGAAGCCTGAACCACAGCAACCGAGCACGGCCCGTCCACCGGCGGGCCGTGTCCACACTATCGACGAGGTTTGTACCATGACAGCTAAAGTTGTCGTCACCGGCATCGGTGCGGTAACCCCCCTGGGCGCGAATGCCGATGCCACGTGGCAAGCCATTCTGGCCGGCACCTCAGGCGTCCACACAATGGACAATGATTGGTCTGAGAAGTACGGCCTCGCCGTGGACTTCGCCGCAGAGGTCGACCCACAGGTCGTCCCCGACAATCTCAAACGAGTCCAAGCCAAGCGCCTCGATCCGTCGAGCCAGTTCGCTCTCATCTCCGCTCGCGAGGCGATGGCCGACGCCGGCCTCGACGACACCGACCCCGAGCGCACCGCGGTCTCCTGGGCGACCGGCATCGGCGGTGTCTGGACGCTGCTCGACGCCTGGGACACCCTGCAGGAGGAAGGCCCGCGCCGGGTCATGCCCCTGACCGTCCCCATGCTCATGCCCAATGGCCCTGCCGCGGCCATCGGCATGGAGTTCAAGGCTCGTGCAGGTGTGCAGACGCTGGTCTCAGCCTGCGCATCGTCCACCGAGAGCCTTGGTCACGCCTACGACGTGCTCGCCTCGGGCAAGGCCGATGTCATCATCGCCGGCGGATCCGAAGCGGCGATCCATCCGATCACGCTCGCCGCGTTCAATTCCATGCAGGCGCTCTCGCGCCGCACCGACTCCCCTGAGACGGCCTCACGTCCGTATGACACCGACCGGGACGGGTTCGTCATGGGCGAGGGTGCGGGCGCGCTCATCCTCGAGACCGAGGAGCATGCGAAGGCCCGTGGAGCGACGATCTACGCCGAGGTGGCCGGCTGGGGCATCTCGAACGACGCCTATCACATCACCGGCGGCGAGCCCGAGGGCAAGCACGCACTGGCGGCCATGCAGCAGGCACTCACCGCCGGCGGACTGTCCGCGGCCGATATCAAGCACGTCAACGCCCACGCGACGTCCACCCCCGTCGGGGACATCCCCGAGTCGCTGGCGATCAGCGAGCTCATGGGCGACGATGTCGGTGACGCGCTCGTCTCGGCCACGAAGTCGATGACCGGCCACCTGCTCGGTGGCACCGGCGCCGTCGAGGCCATCCTCACGGCCAAGGCGCTGCAGACCCGCACCGCTCCCCCGACCATCAACATCGACGAGGTCGATCCGAAGGTCGTCGGGATCAACATCGTCCGCGACACACCTGCTGAGCTGCCTGCCGGTGACATCGCAGCGATCACGAACTCATTCGGTTTCGGCGGCCACAACGCCGTCGTCGCGTTCCGCTCCGTCTGAGGGACCGCGCCCGCCGAGTCCGGCCCGTCCGGCCCACGCGTCTTCGGGCCGGACGGGGTAAGGTCGCAAAGCGGCCCACTCGAGGACGGTCAGCCCAGTCTCCGACTCGGGTTGTCCACCCTCGCGTGGGCCGCTTTCGTGTACGCAGGGTGTCCGGAGCCGACTCCAGGTGCTGCCACGCATGCTCAAAGGGCACACCCGAGGTAGGAGAGTGTGCCCTTTGAGCATGATGGAATCGGTCGTGGCGACGACCACGACGTCCGTCGCGTCGGGACGCGTCGGAAGAACCGCCGGCTCAGCCGATCCCGGTCAGAGCTCAGCCGACCTTGGTCAGCCAGCGAACGGGAGCTCCTTCGCCGGCATGGCGGAAGGGATCGAGTTCCTCGTCCCAGGCCTCGCCGAGCGCAGTGGCCATCTCTGATGAGAACTGCGCCGGATCGCCGGCCGACCGTTCCATGACGGAGCGGATGCGGTCTTCGGGAACGAGGATGTTGCCGGCGGAATCGGTCACGGCATGGTAGATGCCCAGATCGGGGGTGTGGCTCCACCGTCCGCCGTCGACACCGGGGGACGGTTCCTCGGTGACTTCATAGCGGAGCGAATCCCAGCCGCGCAGGGCTGAGGCGATACGAGCGCCTGAGCCTGCCGGCGCGCGCCAGCAGACTTCTGCGCGCACCAGGCCTGGCGCCGCCGGCTGGGGTGTCCAGTCGAAGCGTGCCTGTGCGCCGATGGCCCCGCCCGCTGCCCATTCGATGTGCGGGCAGAGCGCGCGAGGTGCTGAGTGGACGAAGAGTACGCCCTGTGTCATATCCATTTGTGCCTCCTACCTCGGATACGTCTTCCCCTACGATCCGAAAGGAGGTGCTGACCACATGATAGTCGATGTTTCATTCACAGCCAAGAATCAAAGATCCTGGTGGTTTCGGGTGTCTGTTGTAGAGGGTCAGCAGCGTTATGCTCTGGGCATGCCTGGTGAGATCACGGACGCACCGCATGAGATCATCCGCATGTTCCCCGACTATGCGGACACGGTGCTGTGGTTCGGTGATGGGCCGGTCGAGTACTCCGACACAGGACTGACAGCCGCGCTCGTCGATGACCTGCAGCATTGGGAGCAGACCTTCTACGAATCCCGGACCGATGATTTCGAGTTCGTGTCGCGGACAGCGGAAGCCTCGCACGCTGAGGAAGGGGTCAAGCTCGCAGGGCGCGTTTCCGCCGAGGTGGGGCCGCGTTTCGCGATCGCGTGCGATTCGGTCGAGGGTCGGGACGAGACGGTCGTGCTGAGAGCCGAACGCCCCGCCGAGAATCCAGCCGCCGAGGCCGCGTTCACGCGTCTGCGAGAAGAGCTCATTGCCGAAGGGAAGAGAACGGCCGAAATCTTCGCCGAATCAGGCGGAGTGTGGACGGCGTATGCGCCGTTGTCGGGAGAGACCTTCACACCGAATCAGCGCTCAGGACGCTCGCAGGATCAAGGCTGAGACAGATATCAGCCTTGGTCGCGTCAAGTGGTGCCCCCGGTCGGACTTGAACCGACGACCAAGGAATTATGAGTTCCCTGCTCTGACCAGCTGAGCTACGGGGGCCGACCGTGACAAGATTAGCACCATCGACGCATGGGGACCCATTCGAACCACGTGCATCTCAGGCTCCTGCGCCCCGGACGTCGGAGGCTGTGCCCGAGGGGCACAGCGGAAGTTCAGGCCCGCTGTGCCGCGGCACCGTTGAGCGGGGCGACGCGGGTGAGCACGCTGCGGGCGGCGTCGACACAGGTATAGCGATCGGTGGTGATGTAGACGTCGAAGACCGTCTGTCCGTCGCTGCCGGGATCATTGCGTTTGGAGGCCGCGACCATGCCGGACCAGTCCGGGCCGACCACGACGACGCCGTGTTCGTTGCGCATCGGGTCGGAAGCATCGACCATCCCGGTGCGCACGCCCGGGATGGGAGGACCGTCGAATCCGCCGGAGAACATCGCGGTCAGCCCCACAGTGTCACGGATCCTCTCATAGCGGCGGCGAGTCGCCTCGGAGAAGGACTCATCGTCACCGAACACGCCGAGAGTGATCGTCGCCGTGCCCGACGCCAGCGCACGTTCCTCCAGAGCCGCGATCTGGGCGATGAGCAGCTCACGATTCATCACCAGCGGTTCCCGGCGCAGCCCCTGTGAGATCGAGTACGGGGTGCCCAGCGCCGGCAGATTGCGGGAATAGTGGGACACGAGAGCATCCTCATTCGGCTCGGAGAACGGCTGCGGCTGCTTCGTCGCCTCGCCGAAGTACGGTCCCGTCATGAATCGTGCGCCCAGAGCCCGCACCCGGTCGAGATCGTCCTCGGTCTCGACGCCGTCTGCCAGTATGACCGCTCCCGTGCGTTCGAGGTGAGCATGGAGCAGCCGGTTGAGTTCGGCCAGATGCGAATCGCAGTCGATGCGCAGGACATCCGGATGGAGACCGACCACCGAGGGGTTGACCAAGGGGACGAACGAGGCGCTGCGCAGATCGGCTCCGACTGCGGACATGCCCACGCCCCAGCCGAGGGATCGGGCCGACCGCACCGAACGGAGCACCGAGGCGGGCGAGGACGCGACCCGATTCGCGTCGAGCTGGAGGATGACCGAACGGTCCGGTTCGCCGGTGCGGTCTTCGAGTGTGGCGAAGGAGTCCGCCTCGGCGTTGAGGAACAGGCGGTTCGACTTCGGCAGCCCGGCGGACTCTGCAGTCCGCAGCGCCGTATCGCGCAGTGAGGAGTCGATGTCGCCGATCATCGACGAGGTGCGGATCGATCGGCGCAGGTTCTCCGCCTCCGCGCGCCCCAGTGCCGGGTCCCCGACGGGGGCCTGCAGAATCTGATGACCGACCCGATGGAAGGTGAGGGTGTCGACGACGGGCGTGAAGTAGGTTTCGATCCCACCTGAGCGCACGAGGTCCTCGAGCGCCAGGTCGTCTTCGGGTACAGCCTCGACCACTGTGCTTCCTTCCGTGGGCTGATGTGCGTTCACAGTCTTCCATATTCGGGCACGGCGGATTGTCTAAAATCTGTAACATTATTGCGCTGACAGCTGAGGCCCTCACTGGGCGAGATGAGCGGGCGGATCCGAGCTCAGCGGCGTCGGGATCGGCCTCGACGCACATCGGACAGCCCGACGAGGCCCGCCAGCGCAACGACCACGGCGATCGCGGCGAAGGCGCTGACCATGCCCATGTGCCAGTTGCTCACAGCGGTGACGGCGAAGGCCAGAGCCGTCATGATCGCCAGGCCCATCGACGTGCCGATGCGCTGTCCGGTCTGCAGCACCCCACCGGAGGAGCCGGCATACCTCAGCGGCACCTCCTGCAGGGTCAGGGTCTGATTCGGACTGATGACCATCCCCTGGGCCGTGCCGATGAAGGCCAAGGTCAGCAGCATCCACCATTCGCTGCCGATGCCCTGAGACAGCAGCACGACCACCGCAATCGTCGAGGCAAGCCCGAACAGACACATGAGGACTCCCCAGACCACGAGTCGGCGACCGATCTGGAAGACGAAGCGACCGGATACGTCGGCCGAGATCGCCGACATGAGTGCGGCCGGCAGACCGATCATGCCCGCGGCCAAGGCCGAATGGCCGAGGCCCTGCTGCATGTACATCGCGACGAGCACCCAGACGCTCGTCACGCCGAGGAAGTAGAGGGTGATGATGATCGAACCGCTGCTGAAACTGCGGATGCCGAACAGGTCCAGGTCGACCATCGGCGGGCGACCGCGAGCCGCATAGCGTCGCTCCCATTTCGTCCAGACCCAGATTGCGAACAGCCCCAGGGGCAGCGTCAGCCAGATGAACCAGCCCACTGACGATTCCACGAAGGGCAGCAGGACCAGCAGCACGCCGAGGCCCAGCAGGACCACACCGACTGGGTCGAGGTCGCGTCTGTGCTCGTCATCGTCGGCGGCGATGCCGCGCCATGCGCCCGGCGGGAACCAGGCTCTGGCCAGGATCAGCGAGGCGATGGCGAAGGGCACGTTCACCAGGAACGAGGCACGCCACCCGAATTCGTCTCCGAGCAGTGCGATGAGGGCCCCGCCGAGCACGGGGCCAATCGCCACGGACAGCCCGACCGTCGTTCCCATCAGTCCGAAGGCCCGCCCACGAGGTGGGCCCTGGAAGTACTGCTGGATGAGGCCGACCACCTGAGGGTTGAGCAGACCGGACCCCAAGCCCATGAAGACACGGGCGATATTGAGGATCAGCGGATCCGGAGCGATGCCCGAGACCAGTGACGACAGACCGAACAGGCCCACCCCGATCATGAACAGCTGACTGCGGCCGAACACGTCTCCGGCCCGACCGGCGGCCACCAGCACCACGCCGAAGGACAGCGCATAACCGGTGAGCACCCACTGCAGAGCCGAGGTCGATGCGCCGATACCAGTGGCGATGGCAGGGAGGACGACGTTGATGCTCGAAACCGACAGCAGTGACATGAACAGGGGGACGAGCCCGATGACGAGGATGCGTCTCTGCGTCTGCGTCATTGACCTGTCGTCGACCACACCATCTCCTCTTATGAGTCCGCGCCAGGAGCCCATGCGCGGCTCGTCATTCATTTTTTCAAGTCAGTCTGTCTCATCATACGTTGGAGGCGTTCCCAACCGGGGCCGACCTCTGCCCCAGGGCCGGGCGCTCAGGCTCCGGGGCGGCCGCCGATCGGATCCGGCTGCACCGGCCCCTCTGAATTGGGCCTCCAGCCCAGAGCGGGCGCCACATGCTCGGCGAACGATTCGAGGATGTGCAGGTTGTAATCGACACCGAGCTGGCTCGGAATCGTCAGAAGCACCGTATCGGCGGCTTCCACCGCAGCATCGCCCCGCAGAGCCTCGATGAGTTCGTCCGGCTCTCCCGCATAGGTCTTTCCGAAGGTGGATCTGGTGTCGTCGATGATCCCGATCTGGTCGCCCTGTCCCCACCGCGCCGGCCGAAGTACAGGTCATCGATGTCGCTGGTGATCGGGAAGATGCTGCGACTGACGGACACTCGCGGGGCCCAGTCGTGACCGGCGGCCCGCCACGCAGTGCGGTAGCGCTCGATCTGCTCTCGCTGCAGATCGGCGAAAGCCGCGCCCGTGGCTTCGGTCAGAAGGGTCGAACTCATCATGTTCACGCCCTTCTCCGCCGCCCATTCGGCGGTCGCGGCCGAACCGGCACCCCACCAGATGCGCCGATCGAGGCCAACAGAGTGCGGCTCGACGCGCAGCGAGACCCCAGGACCGAACTGCGCCGGATCGGCAGGCGCCAATTCGTGACCGCGCACAGCGGCGAGGAACCGATCGAACTTCTCCCGCGCCATATTCGCCGCCTTCGCATCGGAGGGGTCCGAGTACCCGAAGGCCTCCCAGCCGCGCAGGGCAGGCTCCGGTGAACCGCGGCTGATGCCCACGGCGATGCGCTGATCCGAGAGCAGGTCGAGTGCCGCCACTTCTTCGGCCAGATGGAGCGGGTTCTCATAGCGCATATCGGGGTTGCAACACTGGTCCACGTAAGCTTGGTTGCATGGTCGAACTGGTAGCGCTGAGGAAGACGAACGAGGTGGCGGCCTACGTCCGCGCCTCCATGGACCGCAAGGGCGACCGCTGGACGGTCGATACCCAGCTGAGGAAGATCAAGGCGCTGGCCGAGGCCAAGGACTGGAACGTGGTCGAGGTCTACGAGGACAACGCGGTGTCGGCGACGAAGAAGCGCCGCGCTGGCACCCGGTGGGCAGAGATGCTGGACGACGCCCGAGCAGGCCGGTTCTCGATGGTCGTCGCCGTGGACATGGACCGCCTCCTGCGCAGCACCAAGGATCTCAACACACTGATCGACCTCGGTCTGCGCGTCGTCACCGTGGACGGCGAGATCGACCTCTCGACGGCGGACGGCGAGTTCCGGGCGACGATGCTCGCCGCCCTCGCCCGGTTCGAAGCCCGGCGCAAGGCAGAGCGCCAGATCAGATCGAACGAGCGCCGACGTACAGAAGGCATCCCCACGTCGGCCTGGAAGGCGTTCGGCTGGACGCGCGATGGCGAGTTGATCCCCGAGGAGGCCGAGGCCGTGCGGCGAGCCTTCGACGCGTTCCTCGGCGAGCCGTCGCTGTCGATCCGACGCATCCGCGAGGACCTGAACAGCGCCGGTCACCTCACCGCGCGCGGGTCGGAGTTCTCAGTCGATGCCGTGAGGTACCTGCTGGCGAACCCGCTCTACGCTGGCTACATCAAGCACTACGCGTCGGGCGAGCTGTACCCCGTGCAGGGCGAGGTGTTCCCGCCAATTGTGAGCGAGCAGACGTGGCGGGCCGCGGTTGCGAAGCTGGAGGACAACGTGCGGAGGTCGGCGAGGCAGGGGAACCAGCCGAAGTACCTACTCTCCGGGATCGGTCTGTGCGGAAAGTGCGGGGCGACGCTTGTCTCGTGGACGAACAGCCGCAAGCAGCCGACGTATCGCTGTGGAGAGCACTTCCACCTCACGCGCCAGCGCGAGCCCGTCGATGCGATGGTCACCGAGGCGGTGCTCACCCGCCTGTCCTCGGTGGACGTGCACGACCTGGTGATGCCGCAGGAGGACGGTAGGCCGGACCGCGAGGAGCTGCTGACCGAGCGGAACGCGCTGGTCGAGCGCGTGAAGGAACTGAGCCCGCTGCTGCGCGACATCCATCAGCCGGTCCTTGAGATCACGGCGGCGATCAATGACGTGAAGGCCCGCATCGACGAGATCGACGCGGAGCTGCTCGACCGCTCGGTGTCGGCGGCGGTGAAGCTGCTCGCGGACGTGGACGAGCTGGTCGGAACCGTGGAGCGCCGGGAGATGGTCGAGTCGAAGTGGAAGGCGCTGGATGTGGACCGTCGCCGGATGCTCGTGGACGAGCTGGTGACGGTGACCGTCGCGCCGATCCGGCCCGGTCACGTGCGGTTCGATCCCGACCTCATTCGGATCGAGCCGCGTCGCGATTGACTCATGATTCGACTCGTCATTGCAATGGTGAGTCGAGTCATGGGAGAATCGTTGCAGAGGCGAATGGACAGCGCTTCGTGGTCCGCGGGGGCAGCGAAGTGGCATGTCCCCGGGCTGGCAAACGGAGTGAACCTCGCGTGAGCGAGGGTGAGACACCCCCGGTGAAACGAAAGCAATCCCCGACGGGCGGGCCACCGTCGAAGCTCCGACCGAGACGTCGCCAAGAGTGAGGGCTCTTGGAACTCCCGAAGAACGATCTTCGGGAGTTTTCTATGTCCTCGACGGACACCCGCACTTTCACGAGCCTTCCGCCTGACCTCGAGCAGGGGCAGGGGCTCCCTGCCCGCGATGAGGGCCTCGCGCCCGTCATCGCCGCCGCCCGCGCTGCGGGTCGCGTGGCTGGTGAGCGGTTGACTCATACTCCGCTGAACCCGCGCCAGCGCGCCACCGTCGCCGCCATGATGGGCGGTGATCGCTGATGAGCGCGAACTCCGCCGCCTTCGATCACCTGACCGGCTTCCGCTGGCGTCAGGGCGACCCCTCCCTCGCCAACATGGAGGCACGGCTCTACGACCTCGGCGTGCTCCGCTCCGTGCTGGAAGAGGCCGTCGAGATCGCCGTCGCCGACGCCCGCGCCGAGGGCGTGACGTGGGCCAGGATCGGCGACGCCCTCGGCGTCACGCACCAGGCCGTGATCAAGCGTTACCGCAAGGGCGGTGGTCGCTGATGCACCCCGACGCCCGCAATCTCAGCACCGATCCCGTCGACCTGACCCCGCCCGGAGGGCCTGGTCTGGCACCCGCCGAAGGCGGGGTGCCCGGTGCCGTTCCGAGCGACGGGAACCGGGCTCTCCCCGTCGGGGACGATTTTGCCGGAAACGGCTATACGGCTGCACCGACCGATTCCGGCGAGTCCGAGATTCCCGCCGATCTCAGCTCTGACCAGGGAACTGTCGCCGCTCTGCATGCGCGGCCCTCCTTGGGTGGCCGCGCATCCGTTTCGGAAACGGCTGCACCGGCGCCTACCTCGGGTGCAAGCGTGGACTTCGCCGAGCTGGACGTGCCGGGGGCCGATCGCGGTGACGAGGTCGAACCGTTCGTCGTCGAGTCCACGCCTGCGCAGGTCGCCGAGGCGAAGGCGTTCTTCGCCGCCGCGAAGACGGCGGAGAGCCCGGAGCAGGCGAAGCGCGCCCGTATGCAGTCACGCGTGTTCTCGGTGATGCAGTACCGCGAGCACCCGGAGACCGGCGAGGTCATGCTCACGCAGGAGCAGATCGACGAGGGCCTCGCGGCGCTGGGCGATCGCCTCCACCGCTGGGCCTACGTGTGGCACCCGTATGACCGCCTGGTCGAGGTGGACGAGGGTACAGGCGAGACGGTGTGCTGCGGGATCAAGGGCCTGCACGCTCACATGGTGTTGTGGGTCGCTGATGCTGATGGTCCGCGTCCTACGATCCGCACCGTCTTCGACGCCTTCTCGATCCCCTCGGCTCGCGTGAAGCCGCCAAAAGAGACTGCCGAGCAGGAAGGCACCGAGCACAAGGGCCGCGGCGCGGCAGAGAAGGCGTTCTTCGATCTCGCTGAGTACCTGCCGCATGAGTCGCGGGGGAAGAACGCCATCCCGGGCATCCACCAGCCGGAGCGGCACTACCTCGTGGACAAGACGCAGGAGGGCATGCCTGGCAAGTACCAGTACGGCCGGGGCCGGATCGTCGCGAACTTCGATTTCGGGCGGGAGCTGGACGCGCACATGGCGATGCGCCGCAACGCCGCTGAGGGCGGAGGCAGGGCGAAGCTCAGCAAGCTCTTCCAGGCCGTGGGCAAGGGCTCGCTGACGCTGAAGCAGGTCCGCGATCAGGAGCCCGCGATCTACTTCGCGAAGGGCAACCTGGCGCACTTCCAGAAGCTGCGCGGCGACTTCCTCGCGTATCAGGACGCACCGGAGTCGGTCATGAACTTCTACGTGTTCGGCGAGGGCGGCACGGGCAAGGACCTGCTCGCGAAGGCGCTGGCTCGCGCTCTGGCCCCGGATGCGGACAAGCCGTACTTCAAGGTGGGCGGCGAGAACGTCTCGTGGGAGGGCTACGACGGCGAGCCGGTCGTGATCTGGGAGGACACGCGCGTCGGTGACATGATCCGCACGGCCAAGAGCCGCGGGATGCTCTTCCGCATTCTCGGCCCGTGGCGCGAGCCGGACGAGAAGCCGATCGTGAACATCAAGGGATCGAAGACTCAGTTGCTCAACCGGGTGAACATCGTTACGGGTCCCGAGGGCTACGAGGAGTTCCTCCGCGGCTTGGCTGGCGAGTACGAGTCGATGCAGGGCGGCGTGCGGGTCAAGCACCAGGCGGAGAACCTCGGGCAGGGGTTCCGCCGCTTCCCGGTGATCATCCCGGTCGCCGAGCGCGAGTTCTCGATCTTCGTGAACTCCGGTGTGCTCAACGGCACCCGCGAGTACCAGCGTTATGAGCGGTACGAGCACATGCGCCAGGACCTGGAGTTGCTGGCGCGCAGGTGCAAGGCGATCAAGGACACCGCGGAGCGCGAGCGCGTGCGCGGAGAGATCGAGGCGCGCACGGTCGCGCCGATCGTGGAGCAGCACGACCGGATAGCGCGCCCCGAACTGGAGGCGATCAACGGGGACGAACTGTTCGCGGAATTCGCTGGAGTCGGCCAGCCGATCCAGCCGAGCGCTGAGGAGATCGCCGCCGCCGAAGAGGCGGCGAAGTGTGACCGTGAGGTCGTCGAGGAGCAGCAGCGCAGGCGGCTCGCCGAGCTGGAGGAGCACAACCGTGAGTTGCAGCTCTGCACGTGTTCCACTCCGCAGGCGGGCGTCTACGCGCGGCATGGGGATGAGTGCCTGGCGCTCTCCGAGGATGAGCGTCAGCGCCGCGCTGAGGCGAAGCAGAAGGTGCTCGATGCGAAGGTCGCGCGGCTCCGCGCGAACGGCGGTCTGCTGGTCGCGGGAGGTGCGGCATGAGCACCGAACTCGATGGGCACTTCCAGGGGATCGAAGGGGGCGCAGCCCCCTCGCAAGCAGGCAAGGAGGACATGAGCGCCAGCGAAATGTCCGACGCGCCTACTGCTTGCCACTCTGGCGTACAGGCGGGGCAGCAGGCCGACTCCCGGGTGAACACCGGTCGGGCTGATGCGGAGGCTGTGCGCCAGAGTCACGGCGGCGCGGAGCGTCGTCGTGGCAGCGGCGGGCGGCTCGATACGCGCTTCGATGACGCCACGCTCGGGGCGGTTCGCACTCGTGCGAAGCGGCTCGGGCTGGCTCCGAGCACGTGGGTGCGGACCGTCGTGCGCGATGCGCTCCATGCATCTCGGAGCGAGGAGCTGGACGCCGCCGTGGCCGCGCACCTGCTCGGGGTCGAGGAGCGCGTGCAGGCGTCTGCTGATGCTCGGGAGCTGGCCGCCCAGGTGCGCCCGCTCGCGATCAACGTCAACGACCTGGACCGCCGTGCTCGCGCGGGTGAGCCGGTGTCGCTGTCGGCGGAGGTGCCCGAGCTGATCGAGCTGCTCCGCGAGATCCGCGCCCTGCTCGGTGATCGGGCGGCCTCATGAGCACGACACATTACAGTCCGAGCGCCAGCGCCGCCGACACCGAGCGCTACATCCGGGGCAAGGAGGACGAGCGCGGCGTCGCGATCACGTGCGACGTGCCGGGAGGCCCCGGCGCGTTCTCGGCGCGCGCCCGCGCGCTCACCCAGAACACGAAGCGCGACGTCGAGGCGCTGCACTACAGGCAGTCGTTCAGCGACGAGGAGTTCGACCCGAAGAATCCGGAGGACGTGCAGCGGGTGAACGATCTGGGCTATCAACTCGCGAAGAAGATGCACCCAGATTCCGACTGCCTCGTGGTCAGTCATGTGGACGGACGCGGGAAGAAGCCGCACAACCACATCTTGGTCATCAACCACAGCAATCGGACGGGAAGAGCGCTCAGCGACTACCGCACGTTCCACGACCGCAAGGCCGGGAACCAGCGGGGCGTTCAGTCAGCGAACGACGAACTCATGCGCGAGCACGGTCTCTCGGTCGTGAAGCGTCTGGAGCACGCACCGAAGGACTGGGAGCTGCGCCGCGAGGACTTCGCCGAGGGCGGGCTCGACCGCGAGATGGGCGACCGGATGAGCGCCGCCCTGGCTGATCCCCGTGCGGTGGACAAGGCCGGTCTCGAAGCGGTGATCGAGGAGCAGAACCAGCAGCTCGGCGATGACGGGGAGCGGGTGCCGCGGATGCGCCTCCACACCGCCATCAGCAAGCGAGGGAAGAACGTCGGCAAGGAGACGTGGACGCTCTACATCGAGGACCGCCGCGGCGAGTCCGGGCGTGCCGAGCGACGCAAGCGCACGAGTGCGCTCTCGACAGATTTCACCCCGGAGGGCGCGCGGGCGTTCTTCGACTACCACCAGCAGCAGGAGGAGCAGGAACATGAGCGCAGCGCTCGACAGGCTGAAGCAGCAGAACGCGCAGAGCGGATCGCAGCAGCAGCTCGACAGTCCGGAGACGATGGAGGCGTTGACCTCGATCCTCGCCGCCGTCGAGGCGCAGAACGCGAGGCTCGACCGGCTGGCCGAGCAGCAGAAGAAGCTCGCGGGGTTCGTGAAGGTCATGGACGAGGAGACGACGAGGCGGCTGGAGCGGATCACGGCCCCGGCGTCAACCTCCTCGCCCTCCAGCGACGTGTCCGCGAGGATCGCGAGTATCGAGAGCAGGCAGAACGAGATCGCGAGCACGCTCGGCGAGTTCGCGCAGAGTCTCAACGGCGAGAGCTTAAACGCCGCGTCGCAGAGCTTGGTCGCGGAGGCGCAGAGGAACCACGTGGCTACGGCATCGGCGATTGAGGGGCTCAAGGCGCAGGCCGCGGCGAACCAGAAGCTCGTCAGACAGGTCGGCTGGGCGGTGCAGCGGATCGAGAAGCACACCGAGGAGCGGGTCCAGAAGGCCGTCGAGCAGGTCACCGGAGAGGCTTCGACCACGATGACCGCGAACCTCGACGCGTCGAACGAACGGGCCGAGCGGATCATCGCCGCCACCGCGAAGCTGGAGGCCCGGCAGCTGTGGTCGGCCGCCGCCGCGATGTGCCTCGCGCTCCTGCCGGTGGTGGTCGTCATCGCTGGGCTCTGGATGGGCATCGCCGGGCTCATCACCGGCGCTCAGTGGGCGCTGGACGTGGACGGTAGCGTGTGGCTCGGGATCGGGCGCTGGCTCGTGATCGCCGTGGGCCTCGCGGCGGCCGGCTACGGGGTCTTCGCGTCCGTCCGCTGGGTTGTTGGTCTCGTGGAGACCTGGAAGGGTCGCGGGATGCCGACGTGGCCGAGCTGGCGACGATGACTGGAGCCACTCGAACTACTGACCCCGGTCAGTAGTCGAACGATTGCCGCAGCCGCCGGTCGAGCGACGTCGGTGCCGCGGCAGTCGCCGGAGGACGATCGCCGCTGTGACGGCCACCCCGACTGCGATCCCGGCACCGATGAGCCAAGGGTTGCCGAGGAAACCTCCGATACCTGCAAGGGCTCCGCCCGCGGCGAGGAGAGGCAGGCCGCAGCAGATCAGCAGCGGAAGCGCGCAGCATGCCAACAGGAGCAAGCCCGTCCCAGCACCGACAAGCACGCCCGCGCGATGCGAGTCGTGGCCCTTATCGCCGCTCATCGTCTGTTCCTCTCCCAGCTGAGCGTTCCCCCCGATTGTCTGCGTGCGCGTTCACGCGCAGCACGACAGGAGCGACGGATCGGTGGTGAAGGCCTTGGCGGCGATCCGGATGCCCTCGGCCATGGTCAGGTAGGGGGCCCAGGCGTCGGCGACCTCGGCGACGGTCTTGCCGAGCACGTGGACCCCGGCGGCGGCGAGCTCGCCGGCGTCCTTGGCGACGGCGGTGATGCCGAGGATCTTCCCCGTGTCGGCGTCCACGACGATCTTGACGAAGCCGCGGGTGTCGCGGTTGACCAGGGCGCGGGGCACGTGGTGCAGGGGCAGGACGCGGCAGTCGCAGCGGATCCCGGCGGCGACGACGTCCTTCTCGGTCATCCCGACCGCGCCGATCGCCGGGCCGGTGAACGTGACCCTCGGCAGCCGGGCGTAGTCCACGGCCCGGTCGGCGTCGGTGAACGCGTTCTCGGCGACGAGGGTGCCGTGCTGGGCGGCGACGTAGACGAATTCGGGGTGGCCGGTCACGTCGCCCGCGGCCCAGATCCGCGGGTGGGAGGACTGCATCCGGTCGGAGACGACCACCTCGCCGAGGTCCCCGGTCTTGACCCCGACCGCGTCGAGGCCGAGCCCGTCGGTGGCCGGTAGTCGTCCGAGGGCGAGGAGCACCTGGTCGGCGCGGAACTCCTCCCGGCCGCCGGCGACGTCCGCGGTGACGACGGCCTGCCCGGTCGCGGCGTCGCGGGACACCCGCGTCGGCAGCGCGCGGCGGACCACCCGGATGCCCTCGTCGGCGAACACCTCCTGCAGCGTCCTGGACACCTCCGGCTCCTCCTTCGACGCGAGCCGGGACCGGGCCAGCACGGTGACCTGGGAGCCGAGCCGGGCGAACAGCTGCGCCTGCTCCAGGGCGACGTAGCCGCCGCCGAGCACGAGCAGGGACTCAGGGAGTTCGGTCAGCTCCATCGCCGTGGTCGAGGTCAGGTACCCGGTCTCGTCCAGGCCGTCGATCGGCGGGGCCCACGGCCGAGAGCCAGTCGCGACCAGGTAGTGCGCGGCCTCGATCGTCTCGGTGCTGCCGTCGTCCTCGGCGACCTGGAGGACCGGTGCGTCGCGGGTGCCGGCGAACGCGGCGTCCCCGCGGCGGACGGCCCACCCGTAGGAGTCGGCGACGTCGGCGTACTTCTCGCCCCGCAGCGACTCGACCAGCGCCTGCTTCCCGGCGATCAGGGCGGGCATGTCCACCGGCCCCGCCGTCGTCTCGATCCCCGGGAACCGGTCGGCGGCGTCGGCCGCGGAGTGCCATGCGTCGGCCGCGGCGATCAGGGCCTTCGACGGCACGCAGCCGGTGTTCACGCAGGTGCCGCCGAGCGTCCCGCGCTCGATCATCATCACCGACTTGCCGAGCGTGGTCGCGCGGATCGCGGCGGCGAACGCACCGCCGCCCGATCCGATGATGGCGAGGTCGTACTTCGTGGGCATCGCAGCTCCTGTCAATACTTGGACTTCCGGTCTATCTCAGCCATACTGGACCTTCCAGTGCAGGGGAAGGTCAAGAGGACTTCTGCCGAAAGAACAGGGGGCCTGCGATGCGCATCGGGGAACTCGCCGAGCGGGCGGGAACGACGGCGAAGACGCTGCGGTTCTACGAGGAGCAGGGCCTGCTGCCCCCGGCCGAGCGCACGCCGTCCGGATACCGCGACTACGCGCCCGAGACGGCCGCCCGGATCGACTTCGTCCACCGCGGCCAGGCCGCGGGCCTCACCCTCGCCCAGATCCGCCAGATCCTCGAAATCCGCGACGGCGGCGCTGCTCCCTGCGAGCACGTGCGCGACCTCCTCGACGCGCGCCTCGCCGAGATCGAGCAGCAGATCGCCCAGCTCACAGCGCTCCGAGACACCATCGCCGAGCTCAGGCACGACGCCGCGCAGCCCGACCCCGACTCGTGCAGCGCGGACCAGGTCTGCCGATACCTGTAAACGGCAGAGCCGTTCGCGCCAACGCCACAACCCCGACATGCGCTAGCGCATGTCGATGACTCCGGTCCCGACCTCGATGCCGGAGGTCCGTGCCGCTATCGCCGAGAGCAGAGCAGTCGGCGATGCCGCCTGTTCGGCGAAGTGGTGGACGCGGAAGTACGCCCCGTTGACGCCGATCTCATCGGCGCCGACGCCGATCTCCACTGCCTGCTGCAGCGCTTCCCTCGCGCCGTAGGAGCCGCCGGCGGCGTAATGACCGAAACTCAAGAATCCGAATGCCTTCACGCACACACCAACCTGGTTGAGTGTTCAATCATTCCCACCGGACTCCCGGAACCCGATCCGGTTCGGCACTTGGGCCTCGGAAGCCCCGGTCCGTCGCCCTGAGAGGATAGCGAAGGCCCCGTCCCTGAGAGGACGGGGCCTTGGTCTGCTCCCCCGGCTGGGCTCGAACCAGCGACCCTTCGATTAACAGTCGAATGCTCTGCCAACTGAGCTACGGAGGAACGTCGCAGTCACCTGCGGACGTGGTGACCAGCTTAGCAAACTCCCCGGCAGCGGAACAAAGCGCCCCGGGGTGCTTTAGCTCACAGCCCTGCGGGTATCCCCACCAACCGACAACGGGTTGCCGTACAGTCAGAACAAACAGGGGTCGACACCTGTGTTCGGCCCGCAGGTCCACGGTAAACTCGAAGCGATCCGCACAACGTCTCCGCACCGGAAGAAGCACCGTGACCGTAGTGGCAATCGCCTTCGCTGCGCTGGCAGCTGTGGCACTGGCCTATGGCGCCCTGTACCAACACGAAGCGGTCGCGGGTCAGGACGATTCCCACAACGGTCTCAGCTGGGCGCACTTCACCGAGCTGCTCGGCAATCGCCGGTGGCTGCTCGGCCTGGCCATCATGGGCCTGGGCACCGCAGGCAACCTCGTGGCTCTCGCTCTCGCCCCGGTGATGGTCGTACAGCCGATCGGAGCCGTCTCGCTCATCGTCTCCGTCCTCCTGGGCATCCGTCACCGCGGACTCAGGGTCAATCGGCGCCTCGTCCAAGCCGTCCTCTGGTGCACGGCAGGGGTGACGGTCTTCGTCGCGCTCTCGGCCACGGCCGCACGCACCGAGGTCCACCTCGGCGCCGATGCCCTGCCGCTGTTCTGGATCACCGCCATCGTGGTCGGCCTCGGGATGATCATCATGCTCGCGTTCCAGCACTTACCGCAGCTGATCCTCATCATCACAGCCGGGCTCCTCTTCGCCTGCGTCGCCACGAACGCCCACCTCGTCAGCGTTCAGTTCCTGCGGGCCGGACTCGATCAGGTCACTCTGATCAATGTCGCGGTGCTCCTGGCCGCCGTCGGACTCGGAACCTGGTTCGTCCAGAATTCCTATGCGGCGGGCCCACCCGAGATGGTCATCGCGGGCCTGACCGTCATCGATCCGATCGGTGCCGTCATCCTCGGCACCATCGTCCTCGGCGAGGTCGCCGCCGCACCCGTCTGGCTGATCATCGTCATCACGATCACCGGATTGGTCGCCTGCGCCGGCGTCGTTGTATTGTCGCGATATCATCCCGATGTCAAGGATCGAGAAGCCCAACGCAGGGACGCACGCCGTTCCATGACCGACACCGAGGAGTGCTGAATCCTGTCCGCGCACCGTCCCACTCACGCCCGCCGCATCCTCATCCCGGCAGAGACATACTCCCCCGAAGTCAATGGTGCCGCCAAGTTCGCCGAACGTCTGGCCGCCGGACTCGCCGAACGCGGCAATGACGTCCACGTCGCCTGCCCCTCCGCGACCGGGAAGCCCTCGGTCAGCGTTGAGAACGGCGTCACCGTCCACCGTCTCACCGCCCACAGATGGCCGCTGCATCCGACCTGGATGATCTGCATGCCATGGGAGACGAAGCCCGAGCTCTCCCGGCTGCTCGACAGTCTTCAGCCCGATATCGTGCACACCCAGGCGCACTTCGTCATCGGCAGATACGCGTTCTCCGAATCGAATCGCCGCGGCATCCCGGTCGTGGCCACCAATCACTTCATGCCCGACAACGTGCGCCCCTACGTCAGGGCGCCCAAGCCGATCCTCGACGGCGGCACCGCGATCGCCTGGTGGGACCTGCGCCGAAAGTTCCAGTCGGCCGACTTCATCACGGTTCCGACTCAGCTGGCCGCGGATCTGCTCACGGAGAACGGCTTCACCTCCCCCATCCGGGCGGTGTCCTGCGGAATCGACCTGCAGCGGTTCGCTCATCTGCGTGAGCTCGACTCCTCCCCCGCCCGCACCGTGCCGCCGAGAGTGCTCTTCGTCGGCCGCCTGTCCTCGGAGAAGCGGGCGGCGGACATCGTGCAGGCGGTGGCGAAGACCGATCCGGCCCTCGGCCTCGAAGCCGATATCGTCGGCGGCGGCGATCAGGAGGAGCCGCTGCGGGAGCTCAGCGCCGAACTGGGCATCGCCGACCGCATCCATGTGCTCGGAAAGATCAGCGACACAGAGCTCATGGAGGCCTATCAGCGCTGCACCTTCTTCTGCATGCCCTCGACAGCCGAACTGCAGTCGATCGCCACGCTCGAGGCCCTGGCCTCGCGCAAACCCGTCGTGCTCGCCGATGCCGTGGCCCTGCCCCATCTCGTCCGTGACGGGGTCAACGGCTTCCTCTTCCCGCCTCGGGACATCGACGCCCTCGCCGATCGCTTCACCCGCATCTGCACGGCCACCGATGCCGAATTCGATGCCATGTCGACAGCCTCTCTCGATGTTGTGGCCAAGCACGACATCGAGCACACCTTGGACACCTTCGAGTCGATCTACGATGACGTCATCGCTGCCGCGATCGATTCCTCCGCCGCCTGAGCGTCGCACCGGCCCGCAGACCGAGAACAGGCTTTCGGGCGAACCCGGCTTCGTTCAGGCCGGTTCCGGTGGGACGAAGATCGCGGGGGCTCGGTCGAGGCGATCGAAGTCGGCGCCGGCGACCATGGCGTCGATGTCGGTCCATTCGGTGCCGGCCTCCGCCAGTCCCAATGAGCGCTGCATCCATGCGAAGATATCGGCCCTGGTCCAGCCCTGGGCGCACAGCTGCTGATAGGTCACCGCACCATCGCGTTTGGCCAGACGCTTGCGTTCGGAGTTGAGAACCAGCGGGACGTGCACCCACTCGGGTTCGCGGATACCGAGCAGACGCGCCAGATAGGCCTGTCGCGGCGCCGAGGAGGCCAGATCGTCACCGCGGACGACCTCATCGACGCCGCTGGCGCCATCGTCGACGACGACAGTGAGGTTATAGGCAAAGACACCGTCACCGCGTCTGAGTACGAAGTCATCGACAACGGCACCCACCCTGCCGAGGATCACATCGTCGACGTGGTGCTCCCGATTGTCCGTGCGCAGGCGCAGCGCCGGCTGCCGTCCGTTCGCTGCCAGACGTCGCCGCTGCTCGTCCCTCTCCCCCGCGCCGAGGTTGCGACAGGTGCCCGGATAGGCGCCGGGAGGCGCGTGAGGGGCGCTCGGTGCCTGAGCGATGTCCTTGCGGGAGCAATAGCACTCATAGACCAGTCCGGCTTCATCCAAGACCTCGACGGCTCGGGCATAGACCTCAAGCCGCTCGGATTGGACCAGGGGCTCCTCATCGGGCCTGACCCCGAGCTCGGCGAAGACGGCCAGCTGGGATTCGGCCGAACCCGGCCGCACCCGGTCGAGGTCCTCGATGCGCCACAGAAAGCGACGTCCCGTCTGCCGCGCGCGAGCATAGGTCAGGAGCCCGGATCGGATGTTGCCGATGTGCAGATCCCCACTCGGGCTCGGCGCGAATCGGCCCGCTCCCGGCCCGGCCGCGGACCCGGTCACTGATCGGCCACGAGATCGCCGTACTGCGGGAACCGCTCGAGATAGCCCTGAACATAGGTGCACGTCGGCACGATCCGACCGTCGTCGTTCCTGATCCGGTCGAGCACCGTGGTCACCAGAGTCCGCGCGAACCCGCGCCGGGAGAAGCCTTCGGAGATGATCGTGTGCTGGAGTTCGAGGGTGCGCGGATCGACCTCACGATAGGCGAGGAACCCGATGAACTCCGCAGGGGTCTCGTCGGTGAACAGCTCGAATCGGTCACGGTCGACGTTCCTGACGACCTTGACCGGGGTGGAACTGAGTTCGGGCTGCGGCATCTGCGCCTCCTTGTCACGGGCATCGGTGGCGGACGACACCGAGGGCACTGTCTCACAGAGCCGGCAGCGGCCCCCGGGTCCTCATGCCCACGAGACCCCGCCGACTCTCACTGTGAACGATACATGGTGCTCGCGGGCGCCCGCAGGCAGTACGGCCTCAGGCTCCGGCGTGAGCGATCCGCTCGCCTTCCTCCCGCAGTTCGACCTTGCGGATCTTGCCCGAGACCGTCATCGGGAAGGACTCCCGCACCTCGACATAGCGCGGGATCTTGAAGTGGGCGAGCTTGCCGGAGCAGAATTCGCGCACTTCCTCGGCGCTGAGCGTGTCGAACCCCTCCTTGAGGATCACCCACGCCATGAGCTCTTCGCCGTACTTCTCATCGGTCACGCCGATGACCTGGACGTCGCGGATGGCCGGGTGGTGGTAGAGGAACTCCTCGACCTCGCGCGGGTAGACGTTCTCGCCGCCGCGGATGACCATGTCCTTGATGCGCCCGGAGATGTCGACATAGCCGTCATCGTCCATGATCGCAAGGTCACCGGTGTGGATCCACCGGGCCGCGTCGATCGCCTCGGCGGTCTTGTCCGGCTGCTCCCAATAGCCGAGCATGACTGCGTAGCCGCGGGTGCAGAACTCTCCCTTCTGACCGCGCGGCACCGTCTGGCCGGTGACCGGGTCGACGATCTTGATCTCCAGATGCGGCATCACCCGGCCGACGGTCTGGGTTCGGGCCTCGAGCGAGTCGTCGACGCGCGTCATCATCGACACCGGAGCGGTCTCCGTCATTCCGTAGCAGATCGCGACCTCGGACATGTTCATGTCGTCGATGACGCGGCGCATGGTGTTGACCGGGCACGGTGATCCGGCCATGACTCCGGTGCGCAGTGTCGAGAAGTCGAAATCGGAGAACCGGGGGTGTTCGAGTTCGGCGATGAACATCGTCGGCACCCCGTACAGGGAGGTGGCCCGCTCCTCGGTCACCGCCGACATCGTCGCCACCGGGTCGAAGCCGGGTGAGGGCAGCACGATGGCCGCTCCGTGGCTGAGGGCGGCGAGGTTGCCGATGACCATGCCGAAGCAGTGGTAGTAGGGAACGGGAACGACGACCGTGTCAGCGGGGGTGTAGGCGAGCATCTCGCCGATGAAGAACCCGTTGTTGAGGATGTTGTGGTGGCTGAGCGTGACCCCTTTGGGAAATCCCGTGGTGCCCGAGGTGTACTGGATGTTGATCGGTTCGTCGGCCGAGAGGTCGTCGATGACCTGCTGCAGACGCACTCCGTACTTCGCCGACTCGTCGTCGAGCAGCTGCCGGCCCTGTCCGATGAGGTGGGCGAAGGACTCACGTTCTCCGATCTTGGCCTCTCCGGTCAGGTCCGCGGGCACGGTGTCGAGGAAGACGAGGTCGAGGGCGGGAACCTTCGCGGCTACCTCGGTGGCGATCGCGTGGAAGTCCGAGTGAGGGGGCGCGACGATCTGCGAGATGAGCAGCGTCATGCCCGACTGGCCGACCACATATTCGAGTTCGTGGCTGCGGTAGGCCGGATTGACGTTGACGAGAATGGCTCCCATCTTGGCCGTCGCATACTGCACGAGCGCCCACTCCGCGACGTTCTGCGCCCAGATTCCCACCCGGTCGCCCTTCTTCACCCCGCGCTCGAGGAGACCGATGGCCACGGCGTCGGTGTCCCGGTCGAACTCGGCATAGGTCCAGCGACGGGCGGAGTACCGGTCGACCAGGGCTGTCGCCTCGGGGTTGGCCGCGGCGGTGCGCTTGAAGTGCTCGGCGATCGTGATGCCCAGCAGCGGTTCGGTCGATGTTCCGGAGGAGTAGGAAAGTTCGGCCACGACAGTGTGCTCCCTTGCGCATTCGGACTATGAGTGTGACTGATTGCACACTATTCCGTCTCCATCGGACATGCAAAAACTGCGCAGGAACTCCCGGCCCGTGCCCGCATGATCGGGATCGACGGCTCCCACCCGGGCCGAGTGGACGACCGCCCCGTCCTCGACGAGAACGAGGGTCTGCGCCAGTGCGGCGACATCGTCGACGTCATGGGTGATGAGCATGGCGGTGCGTCCGGCGAGCAGTTCGGCCAGCACCTGTCGGGTCTCGATGCGCACATCGACGTCGAGCGCGGCCAGGGGCTCGTCGAGCAGGAGCAGCTTCGGGTCGACGACGAGGGCTCTGGCCAAAGCGATCCGGGCCGCCTGACCGCCGGAGACGGCTTCGGGGCGACGGTTCGCACAGTGGCCGACGCCGAGTCGGTCGAGCATGACCTGCGCCTGTCGCCGTGCCTGAGCGGCGGGTGTCCCGCGGGCGCGCAGACCGAAGCACACATTGTCGATGACGCTCAGATGCGGGAACAGCAGCGGGTTCTGCGCGAGATGGACGATGCCGCGAGCGTGGACGGGCGGCCAGTGCCCGGCGTCGAGATCGAAGATCGTGTCCGTCCCGATCCGCAGCGCCCCGGCATCGGCCCGCAGCGCCCCGGTGAGCACCTGGAACAGGCTCGACTTGCCGGCCCCGTTGCGTCCGATGATCGCCGTCGTCCCCTCGGCGGGGGTCGTGAAGTCGATGGCGACGCCGCGCTCGACGATCTGGGCCGCCGCGGCCAGGCTCGGGGTCGGCGCCGACGAATCTCCGGCCTGCCCGGCCCCATCCGCGACGGGCGGTCCGGCCGCGTCCGTGGCCGGGACACCGCCGCCGGCGGCGACGGGCAGCCCGGCCGCGCCCGGGTGCCCGACCGGGGCCGCCTCGGCGGGGTGGGACCGTGGTAGCAACGGTCGGCGGGGGCACGGGGCGGGCGCAGGCGGGGAGCATGGGGCGATCGGTAGGCGGTGACGATGATGGCCACGGCGATGACGATGAGCAGGAGGGACAGCCCAATGGCGGCTTGGGGATCGGACTCCCGCACGAGGTAGATCTGCAGCGGCATCGTGCGGGTCACGCCCGACAGGGAGCCGGCGAAGGTCAGCGTCGCTCCGAACTCGCCCAGGGAACGGGCGAAGCACAGGACGGCTCCGGTCATGATGCCCTGCCGCAGCAGGGGCAGGGTGATGGTGAAGAACACGCGGTTGGGTCGGGCTCCGAGCTCTGCGGCGGTGAGTTCGAAGCGCTGTCCCGATGACGCCGTCGCGGTCTCGACCGACATGACCATGAATGGCAGGGAGACGAACACCTGGGCCATGACGACCGCCGAGGTGGTGTAGGCCAGGCTCAGGCCCATCGACTCCAGGCCCGAACCGAGCGCTGCCGACCGCCCCCAGGTGTAGAGCAGGGCCAGACCGCTGACGACGGGCGGGAGGACGAGGGGCAGCAGGATGAGGGTGCGCACGATGCGCTGGCCGGGAAACGTCCGCGTCGCCAGCAGGTATCCCAAGGGGAACCCGATGAGCACGCTGATGACGGCCGAGGTCACCGAGGTCACCAGTGACAGCTGCATCGCCAGTCGCGATTCCTCGGCGAAGATCACCTCGCCGAGGTCGGCGACGTCGATGCGCGAGAGCATCCCGAGCACCGGGACGAGCAGGAAGACGATTCCGGCGATCGCGGGGACCCACAGCCACCCGGGGATCGTCGTCTGCTCTCGGCCCGTCCGTGTGCCCGGCATATCAGGCGGCGGCGAAGCCGGCGTCGCGCAGCAGCTTCTGAGCCGTGTCGGAACCGAGGAACTCGACGAAGGCCTCGGCCTGTTCCCGGTTCTCACTGTCGGCAACGGGCGCGGCCGGGTATTTGTTGATGACCTTGTCCGCGCCGTCGAGGTCGACCTGTTCTACCTGACCGCCCGCGCGGGCGATGTCGGTGACGTAGACGATGCCCGCATCGGCCTGCCCGGCGCTGACCTTGCCGAGGACATCGGTCACCGAGTTCTCCTCGCTGACCGGGTCGAGGTCGACATCGTTGAGACCGGCCCATCTGTTGGTGGCCGTTCCGCAGGGAACCTGAGGTGCGCAGATGACGAGGTCGTGGCCGGCGAAGTCCCGCGAACTCGTGATCGATTCCGGATTGCCCTCCGCCACCGCCAGAGTCAGGGTGTTCGAGGCGAACATCGACGGCTGTCGAGCGAGCAGATCGTCTCCGTCGAGGGTGTCCATGGTCTCTTCGTCGGCGGTGGCGATGACGTCCGCGGGAGCGCCCTCGGAGATCTGGGAGACCAGATCCGAGGAACCGGCGAAGGAGAACTTCACGGTCGGGGCACCGGGTTCGGCGCTTTCGAACTCATCGGCGATGTCTTCGAACACCTCGGTCAGGGAGGCCGCGGCGAAGACCGTGATCTCGGTCGAATCGGAGGAATCGGCCTGAGCGTCCCCTCCCGATGAGCAGGCGCTCAGGGTGAGGGCGGCAACGATGCACAGTCCGGTCAGTGCTGTCTTCATAACACCATTAAACCCTCAGATGCGGATCTATGTCGACTTCTGATCCACATTTGCGCAATCATGTGCGTTGTTGCGCGATCACATGCGATCCGGATCAGTCGTCGGGCACGGTGTCGATCGAGACCATGGTCGCCTTCACCGAGGCCGTCGCCAGCGTTCCGGGTGAGAGTTCGAGTTGGCGGCAGGCCTCGGCCGACATCAGCGACACCACTCGCAGCGGCCCGCACTGCATGCTCACCTGCGCCATGACTCCGTCGACGACGACATCGGTGACGAGACCGGCGAAGCGGTTGCGCGCCGAACTCACGACCCCGCTGGGGTCCGGCAGGGATCCCGCGGACGATTGGGCCAGTGCCGCCAGCTCCCGGCCTTCGACGACGGCCCGGTTCGATGAGTCCTTGTGCTGAGTCAGCCGTCCGTCGCTGACCCAGCGGCGGACCGTGTCGTCGCTGACGCCGAGGAAGCGGGCGGCGTCGCTGATGCGCAGGCGCGTCATTCCAGCGCCCCCACCCATTCGTCGGTGCCGTCGGTGAAGTGCTGATGCTTCCAGATCGCCACGGAGGCCTTGACCTCGTCGATGAGCTCGGCACAGGCGAGGAAGGAGTCCCGCCGGTGGGCCGAGGCGACGACGGCGGCCAGCGCCACGTCTCCGATCGCCAGCTCCCCGACGCGGTGGACGACCGACAGCCGCACCTCGGGATGGCGGGAGGCGATATCGGCGGCGACCTCGGCGATCTGCTCGGCGGCCAGCGGGTGGGACTCATAGAGCAGCCGCGTCACTCCGCGTCCTCCGTCATGATCGCGGATGACTCCGGAGAAGCTGACCACGGCTCCGCATGTGTCCGTGAGGACATCGGGTTCGAGGGCGGCGGTCGAGATCGGTGTCTCAACGACTCCGGTGGTGATGACGCTCATGTCTGCCGTGTCCAATCCCCGCTGCGGCCGCCGGACTTCTCGATGACCTTGATATCGCTGATCACGGCTTGGTTGTCCACGGCCTTGATCATGTCGAAGATCGTCAGCGCCGCCGTGGTCACCGCCGTCAGGGCCTCCATCTCCACACCGGTCTTCGATACGGTCCTGACCGCGCCGGTGATGCGCACCGAGTCCGCACCGAGTTCGAAGTCGACGTCGATGCCGGTCAGCGGGAGCGGGTGGCACAGCGGGATGAGGTCGCTCGTGCGCTTGGCCCCCATCACCGCGGCGATGCGGGCCACGGGCAGGGCATCGCCCTTGGGCAGACCCGCCTCGGCGATCATCTCGATGACCTCGGCACGGGTGGTGATGAGCCCGGTCGCCACCGCCCGGCGCCGAGTCACGTCCTTGTCGCCGACGTCGACCATCTGGGCGGTTCCGGTCTCGTCGAGGTGCGAGAGTTTCATCTGATCTTCCACGTCTTCAGCCTATCCCCATCGGCGGCGAACGGGTCGTCAGGACCCGGTTCCTCGGCGGAGACGAACACGAGGTGGGTTGCCTCGGCGTAGCTGTGGAGCAGGTGGGAGCGGGACCCGCCGACGAACTCGAGTCCGTCCGGGCCGATGCGTCCCCGTCGGATCTGCAGCTTCCCCTCCGGCGGGGCCTCATCGAATCCGTGCGCCAGCCGATGGTATTCGACCTCGCGGGGCGGTTCCTGTCCGCCCAGGCCGAGCAGAGCCGGACGGACGAACATCTCGAAGCTGATCAGGGTGCTCACCGGGTTGCCCGGCAGCGCCACCCAGGCGTGGTCGGCCAACCGTCCGCAGCCCTGCGGTCCCCCGGGCTGCATGGCGATGGGTTCGAAGACCATGGACGAGTCCGCATCGAGTTCGGCCGCGAGTCTGACGACTTCGTGCGCGCCCTTGGAGATGCCGCCGGTGGAGATGACGACATCGGCCTCACTGTCGCGGACTCGGTCGAGCAGCTGCTGCGGGTCGTCGGGGACGAAGGCGACCTCGGTCTCGACGCCGAGGCGAGCCAGGCCCGCCGACAGCGTCACCGAATTCGCATCGTTGATCCCCGCGGCAGCCTCGGCGACGATCTCATCCCCGGTGCTCACGACGAGCACCCGCGGCAGGGTGCGCACACTGAGCTCGGTCACCCCGCAGGCCGCTGCCACGCCGAGGTGGGCAGGGGTGAGCATCGTGCCCGCGCTGAGGACTCTCTGCCCCGCCCGCACATCGCTGCCGCGGGCACGCACGAAGGCTCCGGCTCGGGACTTCGTGCCGTCCGGAAGCTCGACGGAGACGGACTCGGCGCCGAAGGCCCCCGGTGAGGTGTCTTCGATCCTGATCACCGTGTCGGTGCCGGCAGGCAGCGGGGCTCCGGTCATGATCTCGACGGCTGTGCCCTCATCGACCGGTCTGCCCCGGGCCCCCGCGGCGACGCGGCCGCGCACCGGTATGGGCCCGAAGCGCTCGGGCGTGTTCGGGCGTGTCTGCGGGTCCCCGCCGACGCCCGGCTCCCGCTGGGTGTGGGTATCCTGGTGGGCACCGGCGCCCTGGTGGGTGCCGGTGCCCGATCCGGCGGCGAGTTCGTCCAGGGTCGCCGCGGCCAGGGCGTATCCGTCCATGCTCGAGTTGTCGAAGCCGGGAACATCGATCGGCGAGTCCACATCGGCGGCGAGTCTGCGCGGAGCGTCGAGCAGTGCGCTCAGCGGCAGGGTCTGCGTTTCAGTGTGTGGAGCGATCGTCTCGAATACCCGCAACCGATGCATCTTCGCTGTAGTCATGGGACGATGATAACCACACGCTTTTCGAGGAGGATGACGAAATGTCGACGATCGGTCTGCCGATGCCGGTGATGAGAACTCCGACGGTCGACCCGGGCGAAGCGTTCACGGCCCACAACGAGGATTCGCTTCTGGACACCTTCGGTCGTCGTGCCCGTGACCTGCGCGTCTCACTCACCGATTTCTGCAATCTGCGCTGCACCTACTGCATGCCCGCCGAAGGCGTCGAGTTCATGTCCCGGGATGCCGCGATGACCGGTGACGAGATCGTGCGCTTCGTGCGCATCGCCGTTGAGAAGTTCGGTGTCGATCAGGTCCGTTTCACCGGCGGTGAGCCTCTGACCCGCAAGGACATCAACGAGATCATCGCCGGAGTCGCCGCATTGGAGCCGCGGCCCAATATCGCCCTGACGACGAACGCGATCGGTCTCGACAAACGGGCCGCCGCACTCAAGCAGGCCGGTCTCGACCGCATCAACGTCTCGCTCGACACCATCGATCCCGAGACCTTCGAGACCATGGCCAGACGTCCCTTCCTCCGCCGTGTGCTCGAGGGCATCGACGGAGCGAAGGCCGCCGGACTCGACCCGGTGAAGATCAACGCCGTCCTCCTGCCCGGGGTCAACGACGCCCAGGCACCTGATCTGCTGCAGTGGTGCCTCGATGAGGGGCTGGCCCTGCGGTTCATCGAGCAGATGCCCCTGGACGCCGGACATTCCTGGAACCGCGGGTCGATGGTCACTGCCGCCGATGTCTTCGCCCTGCTCGAGCCCCGCTTCGTGCTCACCCCGGATTCGGCCCCGCGCAACGGCGCCCCGGCGGAGAAGTTCCTCGTCGCGGATCGCCGCGACCCCGACACCATCCTCGGCGACGTCGGCATCATCGCCTCGGTGACACGGCCCTTCTGCGCCGACTGCACCCGCACCCGGCTGACCGCGGAGGGGCGGGTCCGCACCTGTCTGTTCTCCCACACCGAGGTCGATCTGCTCACCGCCATGCGCGACGGCGCCGACGACGAGTCGATCGCGAACCTGTGGAAGGGAGCGCATTGGAAGAAGCTCGCCGGTCACGGCATGGGCACTGAGGACTTCCAGCAGCCCCAACGCCCCATGAGCGCCATCGGAGGATAAATGCCCACCATCACCGTCAGATTCTTCGCCGCCGCCCGCGAGGCCTTCGGAGCCCGCGAGTCGCAGATCCGCGCCGGATCCGTCGACGAGCTCGTCTCCGCTCTCGCCGAGGAGGCCGATCCGCAGGCGGCGACCGTGCTCTCGCGGTCGAGCTTCCTCGTCAACTCCGTGGCCGCGACCGATCGGTCCGCGACGCTCAACGCCGGTGACACCGTCGACGTGCTCCCGCCGTTCGCCGGCGGCTGAGGTCGTCTCACTCGCTCCGGTCCGCCGCCTGCGACAGGTAGGCCAGATAACCGCCGTTGATCGAGGTCACGGCGATTCCGTCGGCCCTCAGCTGTGCGGCGGCCCTGGCCGAACGGATGCCCGCTCGGCAGTAGAGTGCGACACCGACTCCATCAGTGGTCTCTGCCGCGTCGGGCCTCGGCAGTCTGCTCGGATCGTCGAGCAGCTCGGCCATCGGGACGTGGGTGGCGCCGGGCACCATCCCAGCGCTGATCTCATCGTCGTCACGGACATCGACGAGGGTCGCCTCCGGCCCCAGCTGCGCCCAGTCGAGCGCCGCCGGTCCCAGATCGCGACCCTTCGCCTCGCACCTCGGCCCGTGCCCGTCTGCCTGCTCGGACTCGGATCCGAACGTGTGCTGTGCATAGTCGACGAGATGCGCCCTCAGGTCCGTGACCCGTTCCCTGCCGGGGATCGGTGAGACCGGGATCGTCTCCCACCCGGCATCGAGGCTGCTGTGGACGGCGACCGCGTTGACCAAGGGGGTGCCGATGCCTGTGAGCATCTTGACCGCCTCCATCGCCATGGCCGAGCCGATGCTGCCGCACAGCGGCCCGAGGACGCCGGCCACGGAGCAATCGGGCACGGAACCCGGGGCGGGCACTTCGGGATAGAGATCGCGCAGTGTGGCGCCGCTGCGCGAGTCGAAGACGGCGACCTGTCCGTCGAAGCCCAGGATCGTGCCCCACACCAGCGGGATCCCGAGGATCTCGCAGGCGTCATTGGCCAGGTAGCGAGTCGCGAAGTTGTCGCTGCCGTCGATGACGATATCGGCCCCGCGCAACAGCTCCAGCGCGTTGTCGGCAGTCAGCAGGACCGGATGGGTGCGGATGTCGACAGAGGAGTTGATCCCGCTCATGCGTTCCCTGGCGGAGTCGACCTTCCGGGCGCCGACGGCCGCCTCGGTGTGGATGACCTGTCGGTGGAGGTTGCTCAGTTCGACGATATCGGGGTCGATCACGGAGATCGTTCCGACGCCGAGGGCCGCAAGGTAGCTCAGCACCGGTGTCCCGAGCCCGCCGGCCCCGATGACGAGCACATGCGATTCGAGCAGGGTCGCCTGCGCCGTCTCGCCGAAGCCGGCCAATCGGATCTGGCGGGCATAGCGTGCACGGTGGGCAGGATCGAGCCGAGGTTCTGTCATGTCTCCCATCCTAGTTCGGTCGACTCCGGCCGCTTGTGCAGTCCAGGTACTCGATGACGCTCCCGGCCGGGGTCTCGCCGGTGCCCTGCGGAATGCGGATGATGACATCGGCGGCGGCGAAGTCGCGCAGACGCGACCGGGCGGCCGCGGCGATCTCTCCCGTGTCGGTGAACCCGCCGGGACGGAAGGTCACAGCCTTCTCATGCCGGGCGGGTCCGGGGCCGGCGCAGATTCCCTTCTTCCACCGACTGCGCAGCGGTCGGCCGACCAGCAGGGATCGGGCGAACAGATGGAAGGCGAGGAACGCCCCCTGCGGGGTGCCGGGAAAGTGCAGCATCGGCACAGTGCCGAAGCGCCCGTGGCCCTGCGGGGACCCCGGACGCATGCCCACCCGGGCGAAGGTCGAGTGCTCCGATTCGAGGGCCTGCCGCACGACCTCGAAGGCACCGGCGCTGATCCCGCCGGTGGTGAGCACGAGATCGACCTCGTCCTCCATTCCGTTCAGCAGTCCCAGCAGCTGATCCGGCTCGTCGCCGCAGATCGCTTCGCTGACCTCGACGCCGGTCGCTGACAGTGCGGAGACGAGCATCGGCAGGTTCGAATTGAAGATCGTCGGCCCGGTCGCCTCGGCGGCGTGGGCGCGCAGTTCGTCACCGGTGACGATCACACCGACACGGGCGGCGGCGATCACCTCGACCTCTTCGATCCCGAGCATGATGAGCGTGCCGACCCCGGCCGACGTCAGCCGGGCCCCGGCGGCCACGACGACCTCGCCGCCGGCGATGTCCTCCCCCACCGCACGGATGTTCCAGCCGTCGCGGGCGGTCTCGGGCACGGAGGCGAGACGGATCGTCGACGGGGCCGGGCCGGTCGGTTCCGCATCGGTGAGCTCAACGGGCACGACCGCCTCGGCGGCGGTGGGCACCGGGGCTCCCGTCATCACACGCACGGCGCATCCCGGCGACAGCGGTGCGGATTCGTGTCCGGCGGGGGAGTCACCGACGACGGTGATCTCCTCTCCGCGTCCGGCCGCTGCCACGGCCGCCTCGTCGAGGGCGAATCCGTCCATCGCCGAGGTGGGGAACTCAGGTACGGGACGGACGGCGACGATGTCGGCGCTGACGGTGCGCCCGATCGCCTCGTGTGCGGCCACGACCTCGGTGCGGCGGGCGGGTGCCAGATCGGCGATGAGCTCGGAGTAGTCCTCTGGATCCACTGATGTCCTTCCTTCGCTTCGATCCTACGCGTCACGCCGAGCGGGGTGATCGCTGCTTCGCCTGCGCTCGTCTACAGTGTGCATCGTGGACAACGAGCATGCGCAATCAGCCGAGACCGCACGACACGGGCTGATGACCTGGGAAGCGGCCGCGACCGCCCTGCTGGCACTGTCAGCCGTCGTCCTCTTCGGTGTGGGGACGACTTTTCCCGAGGCCCGGGCCTATGGGTACGTCCCGATGCTGCTGGGCCTCGCGGTGGCGTGGAGCAGGAACCGGCGGTTCGCGCGGGATCTGTCCATCATCGCCGCCTGCCTCGGACTGATCTCGGCGATCTCGGTCGAAGCCGACATCTCATGGACGAACATCGTCCGGATGGGTCTCGTGCTCTCGACGGTCGTCATCGGACCGTGGCTGGTCACCCGGTATGTCTTCGCCGACCGTACGATCGTGTTCCCGCGCAGACGCGGGCGACCGTGGTCACGCCTCGAGTGGGGATGGCTGGCCTTCGTCGTCATCACTGCGTGGGTCGTCCTGCCGCAGTACTTCCTGCGCACCGGGGTCTATCTGAATTGGCCGCCGATCACCGGGTGGTCGGAGATCCTGCGACTGTTCTTCGGGGTCAACGCCGTGGGCATCTGGGACGAACTGTTCTTCATCTGCACCGTCTTCGCCCTGCTGCGCAAGCATTTCCCGTTCTGGACCGCGAACGTGTTCACTTCGATCATCTTCGTGTCGTTCCTGTGGGAGCTCGGCTACCGTTCGATCGGGCCGCTGCTGACCATTCCCTTCGCCCTGGCCCAGGCGTTCATCTTCACCCGCACGAAGTCTCTGCCCTATACGATCACGGTGCATCTGCTCTTCGATGCCCTCGTCTTCCTCACCATCGTCCATGCCCACCACCCGCAGGCGCTGCCCATCTTCTTCGGCATCTGAGTATGGCGTCTGAGCGCGAGCTCGAGCGCGACGTCCCTGCGCGTTGCCGGCATCTCCTGCAGTTCCCAGCGCCCCTGACCCGCGCTGACTATTCACCCCGCGGCAGCGCTCTGCAGCGGCACTGGCGGTCAGGGATGCTGAAGCGGAGCCTGGTTCTGAGGGCCGGACGAGTGCTCACAGGCACAGAAAGCCCCTCGAACCCGATTGGTCGAGGGGCTTCCCAGCGTCCCCGCAGCCGTTCCCAGGCGGGCGAGCGGCAGGGCCGCCGGCTCAGCGGATGCCGCGCAGCAGCTTGAGCATCGGTTTGGTCAGCGTCAGGGCCAGCAGACCCAGCACCACCGAGGCACCGCCGATCGACGTCCAGTACGGGATCTGGTTCTCAGCGGAGAAGTACCCGCCGAGCACCCCCGACAGAGCCGTGCCGACACCCGAGGCGAGGAAGAAGACGGCGATCATCTGCGACTGGAACACCTTCGGCGAGACCTTCGTCGAGAACGACAGGCCCACCGGGGAGATGAGCAGCTCACCGAAGACGAAGACCGCGAGGATGAGTGCGACCCAGAGCAGCGGAGTCTCGTTCGCCCCCGCATCGGCATAGGGCAGGAACATGAGGAAGCCGATGCCGATGAAGACCAAGGACAGTCCGGCCTTGACCGGGGTCGAGATCTGCTTCGGTCCCAGCTTCATCCACATGGTCGCGAACAGCGGAGCGAAGATGATGACGAACATCGCCGGAATCAGCTGGATCCAGTTGATCGGCATCTCCCACCCGAAGATCGAGCGATTGAGCTGGGTGTCGGAGTAGACGGTGAGCACACCGAAGATCTGCTGGTACATCGACCAGAAGACCACGCTGGTGAGGAAGAACGGGATGAAGGCGAGCACGCGGGAGCGCTCTTCGGTGTTCGTCTGCGGCGAGGTGTACATGACGATGATGTAGCACGCTGCCGCTGCCGCGGAGATGCCGGCGATCCACCAGTCGATGTTGTCGGGGCTGACCACCTTCGTCATCCACAGCACGATCGCGAGAACGACGACGGCGACAACGGCGACGATGAACAGGTAGAGCTTCGACTTCGGCAGGGGGTTGACCGCGGTCCGGGACTCGGGCGGCAGGTTCTTGCGACCGGTGACATAGATGATCAGTCCCAGAGCCATGCCGACCGCGGCGGCGCCGAAGCCGTAGTGGAAGCCGATCTCCTTCTGCAGGATGCCGGTGATCAGCGGCCCGAACATGGCACCGATGTTCACGCCCATGTAGAAGATCGTGAAGCCGGCGTCTCGCCGGGAGTCCTTCTCGTCGTAGAGTTCACCGACCAGGGCTGAGGCGTTGGCCTTGAGACCGCCTGAGCCCAGCGCCACGAGGATGAGTCCGAGGGCGACTCCCCCGAACCCCGGCACGAGCGCGAGGCAGATGTGGCCGATCATGATGATGATCGCCGAGTAGAAGAGCACCTTCTCGGCTCCGGCCAGTCGGTCGGCGACCCACGCGCCGAGGATCGTGGCCAGGAAGACCGCACCCCCGTATGCGCCGACGATGCCCACGGCTGTGCCCTTGTCCAGGCCCAGTCCGCCGTTCGTGACACTGAAGTAGAGGTAGATGGCGAGGATGCCATTCATCCCGTAGTAGGAGAACCGCTCCCACAGTTCCAGGCTGAACAGCTGCATGAGTGGAAGGGGGTGTCCGAAGAATCGAGTGTCGTTTCGGACTGCCTCGGTCGTCGAGGTGCTTGAAGACATTGTGAGCTTTCCGTAGTGGTGTGAGAGCACACATCTCGTGGTGTGCTTCACGATGGACCAGCGCAGATCCTACTCTTCGTCGCACCTGCGGTCACACGAATCGGCGGCTGGGACACGGCGTCCCAGGAAGCGGGAATCGACCGTGATTCAGGTCTCCTGTTCGCCGTCGATGACGGCTCTGCTCTCCTGCTTGGAACCTCGGTGTCCTGAGCCTCTGCCGCGCGGTCGGAAGGCGACGACGAGGTTGAGCACGCCGGCGATGAGGACCACCGTCGAGGCGGCCACCGGCACGGCCATCGCTGTGGCCGTTCCCTCCACGTCGGCGAGGACGCCGTTGATCGCCGAGGACACCGACTGGCCGACGATGATGGCCGAACCGGCCATCGACATCACCGTCGCCGAACGTCCCCGCGGGGCCCGCTCGGCCGCGAGGCTGAACAGCGTCACAAGGCTCGGCCCGATGGCCGAGCCCATCAGCAGCAGTGCGACGACGATGATCGGCAGGGATTCCGTCGAGGCCAGGAGCAGCGATCCGATGACCATGATCGGTGAGAAGCACAGCAGCCGGGCCCACAGGGTGAACGATGAGGGGAAGGCCGCCACCGAGATGGCCACCACCGCCGACCCGATGCCCATGACGCCGTAGATGAGTCCGGCCTCCTCGGGGCGGCCGATGTCATTGGTCAGCGCCGTCAGTGCCGTCAGTGTCGATCCGAACACCATGCCGACCCCGAAGACGCCGAGGACGACGACGAAGACGCCGCCGGTGAACATGTCCTTCGCCGGGGCCCGTTCGTCGAGTTCGGCCGATCCGCCTGCCGCCCGGGCTCGACCGGTCGGGTGCAGGGCGAATCCGGAGACGAAGACCATGGTCATGACGATGGCCCCGATGATCGGCGCGACCGGATTGAAAAACGTGGCGAGGAGTCCGACGAGGAAGGGGCCGAACACGAAGATGACCTCGTCGGCGGCGGATTCGTAGGCCATGGTCCCGTTGAGGACCTTCGGTCTGCGCGACGGTGGGAGCGCGGTCAGGATGATGTCGACCAGCCGGGAGCGCGACAGCGGCGCCACCTGTGGGGAGGTGGCCCCGATCGCGAACGCGGCGATGAAGACGACGATGTCGGGCAGCGGGCTGAACACCACCCAGGCCATGAACGCCAGAGCCAGGCAGTTGAGGAGACCGACGACGAGCAGAACATAGCGTTGGCCCCAGCGGTCGGCGGCCGCCCCGATGAAGGAGCCGAACAGTGCGGTGCCCAGGCCCACCATGGCGGAGTTGATCCCGCCGAGGCTGAGCGAGCCGCGTCCGGCGACGACGAGGGTCAGCACCCCGACGACGATCATGGCGAAGGGCATGCGAGCGATGAATGCGATCGGGAAATAGCTGCGGCCGACGACCGAGAACAGGGTCGGTTCGCTGCCAGTGCCTGCGGTGGTGCGAGTGCTGTTGTCTGTCATACCAATCCAGTTTCTCCTCCCGACAGTGCGGGAGACCGTGCCGCCGTGGTGACCTGGATCAAATCACTCGGTAGATGCACTGCGTTGCTCGGACCGATCGGCCCTGCTTTCAGGCTACTGGGTTTGCCCGCCCGATTCGAGTCGAACTCGCCCCCTGCCGCGCCGGGAGCCCCTCGGCACTCGCCCGGTCGTCGGCACGGACCTCATTCCCATCCCCGACTCAGTGAGAACGCAGATCGGTCTGGGAAGATGAGAGCTATGAATTTCATCTCTCGAGTCGTCGTCAACGCATGCGCGATCTGGGTGGCGTCCTGGATTCTGCCCGGCGTGACGATCACAGGGAACCAGCTCGTCGAGGACCAGACCGGGCCGATCCCGGCGATGATCATCTCCTACCTCGTCATCGGACTCATCTTCGGACTGGCCAACGCCTTCATCAAACCGATCCTCAGCTTCGTCTCCGCCCCGATCACCTGCCTGACCTTGGGGCTGTTCTCGATCGTGATCAATGCGCTGATGCTGGCTCTGACGAGCTGGCTCAGCGGGTTCACCCCCTTCCAATTCACCATCGACTCGTTCTTCTTCTCCGCCATTTTCGCCGCGATCATCGTCTCGATCGTCTCGGCTCTCCTCGGATGGCTGGCACCCGAGCGAAGCGCGGAATCGAACCGGAGATGAGCAAAGTTCTCTACGCGATGTAGACTGGGCGCAGAGTGTCAGCGTGACCACCAGAAGCATTGTCGGAGGAGACCATGTCCAATACTGCCGCTACGAAGCGAACCCGCAACTCAGCATCCTTCGGAGACGTCATCGTCTTCATCATCGCGTTCGTTCTCTTCCTGTTCGGCCTCTACCTGTTCGGGGCGGCGTTCTCCTCGCCCGAAGGCACCGAGTTCTGGGTGTTCTGGGGCGGCCTGCTCGCCTCCTGCTTCGCCTTCCTCGTCCCGATGATCTATCAGTGGGTCCGTGACCCGCGCCCATGATCCACCCGTCGATCGACAGGGCCGTTGCGCTTGATGCGCAGCGGCCCTGAATCGTCTCCCACCCGTTTCTGACCCGATCAGCCCCGTTTCGCTGAGAAGCCCATGATCGCCGAGGCGGCTTCGGCCGACCGCTCGTAGTGCACGAGGTGACCGACTCCGGTCAGTTCGACGAGTTCGGCCTCGGGAAGCCGGGAGACGAAGTCACGAGTGGGTCCGATGGGAGCGATCGAGTCTCGGTCGCCGGCGATGACGAGCACCGGCATGGTCAGCTCGGCGGCCACCTCGGTGACGGTGTGCGCGATGGAGGTCGCATAGGCCTGTGCCAGGGACTGCCGGTCGGCGAATGACGAGAAGTGCCGGTCGTGCTGATCGTGGACATAGCGTCGCAGACCGGCATCCGACGTCGTCGCCATCACTTCGCTCATGGCCCGCACGATCAGCCTGCTGCTCAGCAACGCCCGTCCGGGGCGTTCGGGCAGGCGCGCACCGAGCGAATAGTAGACCCGGGTGAGCGCGGTGAGGAACCGGGCCGAACCCTCCAGGGCCGGGCTGGTGATCGGATTGATGAGGACGAGCTCGGGAACTGCTTCGGGGTGGGAGGCGGCCAGGTGGCTGACGAGGATCGAGCCGAAGGAGTGGCCGACCACGATCGGCTTCGGCTGCCGCTGCCGGCCGATCTCGGTGCCGAGCGCGAACAGGTAGTCGACGAATGACCTCAGCCCGGATCCCGACTCCAAGGGCGGGGTGCGACCGAAGCCGGGCAGGTCGGGGACGATGACCTCCCGGTCGCGGATGTCTCCGGCGATCAGGTCCATCCCGTGATGGTCTCCGCGGAACCCGTGCACCATGAGAAGCGGGCGGCGTTCGGGATCTCCGGGATAGACCCAGGCGGCAGTGGTGTGGCAGCCGAGTCGCAGTTCGATTCGGTGAGAGGGCCTCGTCCTCACGATTTCGGCGCGCTCAGTGCGACTCGGGCGCCGGACTCGTGCTGACGGCCCGTCGCGGGACGACGACCACCGGCACCGGCAGGACACGCAGCAGTCGTCGTGCTCTCGCCCCGATGGCGACCTTCCCTCCGCGGCCCAGGCGACTGGAGCCGATGAACGCGAGATCGCCCGACTGCCAGTCGATGCTGTCGGCGGCCTCCTCGATGTCGGCTCCGGCCTGCGATCTGACCGCCGCACGCCCCGAGGCCAGCATCTGTGAGGCCTGCTCGGCCAGCACCGCTCCCCCGTACTGTTCGGCGAATTCGGTCAGCTCGGCGACCTCGTCGTCATAGAGGCCGTCGTTCTCGATCAGCGACAGCAGCCGCAGGTCGACGCCCAGACCGTAGGCGGTCTCGACGGCGGCGCCGATGAGTGAGCTGGCGCCGGGACGAGCCCCGTAGAGAGCGGTCACGCGAGAGATCGGACCGATGTCGGACCTGCCGTGAGGGGCGAGGAAGACCGGGACCGTCGACGAGTGCAGCAGCGCGGAGGCGACCGTGCCGATCCGCAGCTGCCGCATGAGGGTGGCCGCCCGCGCGCCGATCACGATGCCCTGGGCGCCTTCCTCCTCGGCGACTTCCATCAGTCCCTTGGCCTCATTGGACGCGACGTGGATGACGCCCCTGGCGGCAACGTCGTCGGGCACCAGCGCCATGGCCTCCTCGAGCCATTCGTCGATCTGCTCGGCCACGATGCCCGCACCGTCCTTCGGCACCGCACTCCCGGCCAGAATCGTCGAGGACTCCGGACGGACGATGGTCACGACCAGTTCGATGTCGATGGAGCGGGCGATCGAGATGGCCAGGGCCATCGCATCACGGCCGCGGTCGGTGGCGATGTATCCGACGACCAGTCGTCGAGTGGTGGCGGTCTCTGACATTCTCAGCTCCCCTGTAGATGCACGTCTGGGTCGATTCTACGTTGCCCTGCCACCTCTCCCATGGGGCAGCCGGATGGAATCGAATTCGACCACTGTGCCGTTGTCGAATCCGGACAGTCGTGCCTCGATTTCGCGGATTATGAAAACTTCTTTGAGAATATAATGAACAGAACTACCGCAGCGGATCTTCACTGTGCTAAATTCGTCAGTGCAATTACGGATTCGCAGACACATTCTTGATTGCATTTCGACCACAGTGAGCGCCGACGCCGTTCACGCGAGTTCCACGACCATGAAAGGAGCGCAGCTTCGATGAATATGCCATTCGCAGGGCCCGACCTTCGAACGCCCTGGCACAAGCGTGCTGCCTGCCCCATGGGTGGACAAGGACTCGCCGGCTGACCAGCAGCCGTCATTCGCGTCTTTCTCCACCGGTGGGCCCCAGGCTGCCGATCAACGCCTTGCCACCGGTGGCATGATCTCCGGTCAGTCCCTCACCGGGTCCGTCCGTCGTCGGTCAGGCAGCCTTCGCATCTGATCCCGCAGCGCCGACAGCACTGTTGCTGAGCCGGTACTCGGACACAGGTCCTTCGCCGACGTCCGGCACTGCGGTCGCAGACCAGCACCGCTTTTCCGCATACGACGCGTGTTTCATTCGCAAGCACATTGTCGTTTCAAAGATATTCTCGTTGGGATTCCTCACCGGCCGAGGCGTCTCTTTCCAGAATTCTTGTCGCTGAGCTTTTCGGCGATAACCCCTGCCCATTTGCAGATCTCGCCTGCCATAAGAATCAGAGGAATCATTGTGACAACCGCATTTCCATTCACCTGGCCCCGCCGCTGGGCGCTGAGCACCGGAATGAAGCTCATCCGGTGGGCACGCCGACCGGCCACCAGCACCGAGGTGCGCCGCCAGAGGCACGCGCGCCGATATGACGCCCGGCTGCGTGCGTATGCGCGAGACCAGCGCATCCGCGAGATGCGCGACCGCGACGTCGTTCGCTATCTCAGCTTGGTCAGGCCCTTCATCTGACCGTCGGTGGCGCGGAATCTCCGGGGTTCGCGCCACCGATCCACGACTGTGTCGAGCGTCACCTTCTCCCGATTTGTTCTGACACCCCCACCTGGGTAATATTGATCAGGCAAGCGGGGGTATGGCGCAGTTGGTAGCGCGTCTCCATGGCATGGAGAAGGTCAGGGGTTCGAATCCCCTTACCTCCACCGCAGAAGCGCCGGGATCCGATGATCGGATCCCGGCGCTTCGTCGTGTGCGCTCACTGCGCTGGTGCACGCCCGGCCCCGACCGGACAAGCGCCCGATCCTCTCATCCGTACGTCTGAGCCTGAACCCACACGTGGTCAGTGATCACCGGTGAGGCCGAAGTCCTCGGCACTGCGCTGGATCGCCTCCTCTTCCCTCTGCCCCTCCGGCCGGCGCCGGGTGAGGATGAAATACATCAGACCCGCGACCAGCAGTCCGACGGCGAACGACATGTCCGCGCCATCCATCGCCGAGGCGGCCGCGCCCGTGTAGAAGGACAGCGAGAAGAACGGGATCATCGCCGCGAATCCGACCGCGTAGGCCGTCAGCCCCCTCCACGCCCATCGACCGTAGACACCATTGCCGCTGACGATGTCGCCGAGCGCGTAGCGACCGCGTCGGACGAGGTAGAAGTCGACGAGGTTGACCGCAGTCCAGGGAATGAGGAAGTACAGCATCAGTCCGACGAAGCTGTTGAAGCTGCCGAGGTAGTCGTCCGGAATCGTCCATGCGATCGCGAGAGCGACTGCGCCGACGATGACCAATGACACCACTCGCAGACGCACTGTCGGCTCCATCGGTTTGAACCCGTCGATGGCGCTGGCACCTGTGAGCATCGCACCGTAGGCGTTGACACCCATGATCGAGACCAAGGCCATCGACGAGACGAGGACGACGATCGTTCCGAAGCCCGGAAAGACCATGTCTCCGACACTGCGCAGGGTAGCGATCGGATCGGCGTCAGGAACATATCCGGCCAGCAGTGCTCCCAGCGACATCAGCCACACCGCCGACAGCCCGGCACCGGCGTATACGGAACCGATGAGCCTCGGTGCCGACGATCTGTGCGGAAGGTACCGGGTGTAGTCGGAGACGTAGACGGAATAGCTGATGTTGTACCCGGCCGAGAGCGAGAACTGCACGAGGAACCCCGAGACCGTCCACCCGGCCGTTCTCACCGGCGCGTCGGCATCGATGGCCGCTGTCGGCAGATGAATGCACGCGAAGACGGTGATGACGATGAACACGGCGATGAGGATGTAGGTCATCCATCGTTGGATCAGGTGGAGAAGATCGTGGCCGACCACGGCGATGAGGATCGACACGGCGATGATGGCCGGATACCAGAACCATGTCGCCTCGGGGAAGATCCCGATGCCCTGGGTGACGAGGATCGTATCGAAGACGAGGAAGCCGATGTAGACGA
Source organism: Brevibacterium sp. SMBL_HHYL_HB1 (assembly GCF_018208375.1). Taxonomy (NCBI): domain Bacteria; kingdom Bacillati; phylum Actinomycetota; class Actinomycetes; order Micrococcales; family Brevibacteriaceae; genus Brevibacterium; species Brevibacterium sp. SMBL_HHYL_HB1. The sequence goes on from NZ_CP062936.1 coordinate 1,593,903, forward strand.
AGACCGTTGCGATGAATGGCAGCAGCACTCCCCGGCTGCCGAACTGGGCCCGAGATTGGATCATCTGGGCCAGGCCCATCGTCGGACCCTGGTTGGCGTGGAAGGCCATGAAGAAGGTTCCGAAGCCCACTCCGAGGACGATCGCGAGGACGGACCATCCCAGGCTCAATCCCATCGTCGGGCCGGTGAATCCGACGACGAGGGTGGTCAGGACGAAGTTGCCGGCGAACCAGAAGGGTCCCTGGTGCCAGACCTCTCCATGGCGCTCGGACAAGGGGACCACATCGATCGATCTGGATTCGATGACGGAGTCGGTCGTGTTCGAGGACAGTTGTGATGACATCGTCGTCTCCTGGGTTCAGCGCCTCTCAGCGCAGTGGGTCTTCGCTGGTTTCCGATTCGACGGCTCGATGCGCGTCGTCGCCTGGAGCGGAGTAGAGGTCGGTGCGTCGATCGGCGAAGACATCGCTGAAATCGGACAGCCTCTTGTTCCGGCTCTCGCTCAGTTCGATGTCGGCCGTGACGGCTTCCTCCGCGCTCCGGTCGAGATCGGCCAGAGCGACCGGCCATCCGTTCGCATCGACGATCACGGATGCCGACGTCCAATGAGTGTCCCGTTCGACACCGGTGCGATCGCAGGCGGCGATGGACACGCGGTTCATCGACGCCTGTGCCTGGACACGCACGACTTCGCCGGGCCTCTCCCCCGCCGGCCGCGGCGTCCTGGGCCAGTTGACGGGAGCACAGATCAGGTCGGCTCCGCGCAGTGCGGGGCTGCGGATCCACTCGGGGAACTCAAGGTCGTAGCAGATGACGACGGAGACGCGCCCGTGCTCGGTCTCGACGACCGGTGGAGCAGCCTCACCGGGGGTGAAGACCGTCCGTTCGGCATCCCAGAGGTGGACTTTGCGGTAGATGACGGGATCGCGGCCCGGAACGAGAAGTGCCGCACTGTTGAAGGGTCTGCCGTGTTCGTTGGCCTCGCAGAACCCGGCCACGATGATCGCGTTGTGCTCATCGGCGGCCTGCTTCCACCGCGATACCGCGTATCCGTCGACCGATTGCGCCGCGGCACCGGCTTCGGCGGAGTCGGCGAAGGCATATCCGGAGCTGGTCAGTTCCGGGAAGACGACGATCCGGGCTCCGGCGTCGACTGCCCGGCCGAACCGTTCGAGGCTCTCATCGACGTTCGCTTCGACTTCGCCGAGTCGTGGGGAGAATTGGCAGCACGTGATTGTGGTCATGCCAGGCACAGTAGTGTCTCAGACCACACAGCCACACCCATTCACGAGCATCGATTCTGCTCGAGTGCGCGATTGGACGTCGTAGACACCATTCGATGAATGAATCACCAGTCAGACGGGTATGAATATGCAAAACTGTAACGACATACCTTGTCGTTCCGGGAGGCGGCGTGCCGGGAAACGTGTCCGAGCAATCACGGACCAGGGTGCTTCAAGCACTTCGCGACGATGGGCGAGCCAGTTTTGCCCGCATCGCCACGAAGGCGGGACTGGCCCGGCATCAGGTCGCGTCGATCGTTCAGACAGCGCTCGCCCGAGACGAGCTCCGCCTGACGGTCTCGATCAACCCGGGCCTGTTGGGGCTGGAACGCTTCGCCTACCTTCAGATCACCGTCTCCGGCCCTGCCCAGCCTGTCAGAGAAGCGCTCGTGTCGATGTCGGAGACCACCTTCGTCGCCGATGTCGCCGGCCGGAGCTCCGTGGACGCGGAGGTCAGGGTCGGCCCCGATCCGCATCTGAAACGCACACTCGACAGCATTCGTCAGCTTCCCGGCGTCAGCGATATCCGCACCACGCTCTATGACTCCATTGAGGTCAACCGCTTCTCTCCGTCCCCCACAGCTGCCGCCCCACTGACGATCGACGAGGCCGATCGTGCGATCATCAGACATCTGCATACGGATGCCCGCGCCTCGTATCGGCAGCTGGGAGAGGCCTCGGGCCTGTCCCCCAGTGGAGCGCGTCTGCGCTTCGACCGGCTGAACAGAGGTGGGGCGATCAAGGTCGTCGGCATTCCCGTGCGCGTCGGTCGGCCCGAGACACCCACATTGGGTTTGGGACTTCGATCCTCCGTACCAGTCGGAGAGCTGCTGCCGCGGCTGGCTGCCCTCCAGCCCGAGTTCTTGGCGGTCTCCGTCGGTGCCTATGACTTCATTGCGACGATCTCGGCCGATTCCGCCCACGAGCTCGTCGAGATGCTGGATCGTCTGCGCGGGACCGACGGCCTGGCCGAGATGGACTGCTGGGCGAATCTGACGATCGCCAAGGAACAGTACGGCGAGACAGGCAGTCTCCTCACCCCTGCTCGAGATCGAGCAGATGCCGTTTCTTCGCCTCTCCCCAGGCATAGCCGGTCAGAGATCCGTCGGCACCGATCACCCGGTGACAGGGGACGACGATGCTGATGGGGTTCTTCCCGTTCGCTGCGCCCACGGCTCGGGCGGCGCCCGGCCTGCCCAGGGCTTCGGCCAGTTCGCCGTAGCCGGCGGTGCCTCCGTAGGGAATCAGCGTCAGTGCGTGCCAGACCGAGCGTTGGAACTCGGTGCCCGGTGTCGCCAGCGGCAGGTCGAACCGTCTGCGCTCACCCGCGAAGTACTCCCGCAGCTGCACCTCGGTGTCGGCGAAGATGGCGAGGTCGTTCTCCGGTGTCGGTTCGACACCGTAGGACAGGTGCAGGCGGTGGGTGATCTCATCGGAGACTTCGAGGTAGAGGCCGGTCAGATGCTCGCCGTCGGATGTCAGCAGCACGGGCCCCAGTGCTGTGTCGCACACCGTCGAATACACCGGTGCCGAGGAGTTCGGCAGGTTGAGGGCGGTCACGGTCGTTGGGGTGTCATCGAGTGCGATCACGGCGGGGCTCCTTGTTCGTCTGGTCATGTGCGTTGCGATTCGCTCATCGGTGCGTCTTCGAGTGGTGGGCCCAGAGCAGATGAGTGAGATAGGACCGCCAGGGGCTGGCCGCCGACAGCGCCTCTGTCCATGTCTGCCCACTGCCCGAGCCCCGACCCGTGGCGAAATCGCTCAGAGCCTTCTTCACCCCGAGATCGGAGGCGAGGAAGACGTCCGGATCGCCGAGAGCGCGCATGCGGATGTATCCGTTGCTCCAGGGTCCGATCCCGGGCAGGGCGAGGAGTCGGCGGCTCGCCTCCTCCCGATCGCTGCCGGCGCCGAGGTCGAGGCTTCCGTCGGCCAGCGATGCCGACAGCGCTCGGATCGTACGGACCCGGGAGGCGGGCAGCGCCCAGTCCTCCGGTGCGAGGGCTGCGATCGCCTCGGCGGTGGGGAACAGTCTGTCGACCCCCGCAGCCCGCAGCTGGCCAGGCAGCGACTGCCCTGCCCCGGCGACGAGGCGTTCGAGATGTGTGGACGCCGCGGCCAAGGAGATCTGCTGTCCGAGCACCGTGCGCAGCGCCAATTCGACGGGATCGCTGTGTCCGGGCGAACGGATTCCGGGGTGGGAGGCGACGAGACCGCCCAGACCAGCTGCGCCCAGCGTGGCCTCGACCGCCTCGGGGTCGGCATCGAGATCCAGCAGGCGCCGGGCTCGGGCCACAGCGCTGCCGAGGTCACGAGTGTCGGCCAACCGGAGTCGGCAGTCGACGAAGTCGCCGGCTCCCGGGCTCAGCTTCACCACGGCCGGTCCGTGGGCCAGACGCATCGACCGGGTGTACGCCCCGTTCTCGACGGTCTCGATACCGGCCACTGCCCGCACCCGGAGGTAGTCGAGAAGGTACTCGAGGTCGAGAGGTCGGCGGTAGGCGAGCCGGAGGACTAGTTCGTCCGTGACCTCGGCCCCGGACCCGGCGGTGCGCAGCTGTCTCGGGCTGAGCGAATACATGTCGCGGAAGGTGTCATTGAACTGACGGATGCTTGCGAACCCTGCGGCGAAGGCGATGTCGCTGACCGGCATCGCCGTGGCTTCGATGAGGGTGCGGGCGGTGCGCACGCGCTCGGTGCGGGCCAGGGCCAGCGGTCCGACACCGAGCTCTTCCTGCATGAGTCGCCCGAGCTGTCGGGAACTGTATCCGAGCGCCGCGGCCAATCCTTCGACTCCCCCGCGATCGATGACACCGTCGCGGATGAGTCGCACGGCGCGGGCCACGACGTCGCCGCGGGTGTCCCAGTCCGGAGAGTTCGGACTGGCATCGGGTCGGCACCTGCGGCAGGCGCGGAAGCCGGCTTCTGCAGCAGCCGCGGCCGTGCTGAAGAACTCGACGTTCTCCGGCCGCGGCGTGCGGGCCGGACACGAGGGTCGGCAGAAGATCCCGGTCGTGCGCACCGCCGTGAAGAACATGCCGTCGAAGCGCCTGTCACGTGAGGTGACCGCCTGATAACGCTGGTCAGTGGTGAGCATGTCTCAATTCTGCTCGCCCCCAAGCACAATTACTAGCGGTTTTCGGACACGACGGTGCCCGATCGACATCGGGGCCGTGCTCAGCCGTTCTCCGGCCAGTAGTGGGAATCGGGCACGGAGCGCTTGCCGAAGATGGCCTGCCCCACACGCACACAGTCCGAGCCCTCTTCGATGGCGACTTCGAAGTCGCCGGACATGCCCATGGACAGCCGGCCGGCGCCGATGAGGTCCGGATCGGTCTGCCGAGCCCGCTCACGCAGCTCGGCGAGCATCCGGAAGCACGGGCGGACCCGTTCGATGTCGGAGGAGAAGATCGCCAGTGTCATCAGGCCCTGAACCTTGAGCGTGTCGAACTCACGGATGTCCCTGAGGAAGCCCAGGAGCTCTTCGGGCGGCATACCGAACTTCGAGTCCTCGGCGGAGGTGTTGACCTGCACGTAGACATCGAGGCTGCGGCCCTCTCCCTGCAGCCGACGGTCGAGGGCGCGGGCGATCTTGATCCGGTCGAGGGCCTGGAACTCGCTTGCGAACCTCGCCACATCCTTGGCCTTGTTCGACTGGAGATGGCCGATGACCGACCAGTCGATGTCGAGATCGGCCATCTCCTCGGACTTCCGGTGTGCCTCCTGGACCTTGTTCTCCCCCAGCTTGTGACAGCCGGCTGCGACGGCCAGGCGGATCCGCTCCTGAGGCACGGTCTTGCTGACCGGCAGCAATTCGATCTCCGCTCGGTCCCGACCGGCCCGTGACGCCGCTGCCGCGATCCGATCGTCGACCTCGGCGATGTTGGCCCGGAAATCCTCGACCGTCAGCGCCGTCGAATACTGTTCATCGTGACTGAGTCCGCTGTTCTCTCCCATGACCTCATGGTACGCAGAAACCAGCCCGGCGAGGACGGCGTTCCCGCCCCCGGCCCCGAGACCGTGCTCGAAGATCGGCCGAGTCCGCACCCGGGTGAGCTGTGTCTGCACAACCGCGCGATCTCGGCCACAATGGTCGAAGAGCGAATCTCCTGCCGAATCAGAAAGCACCCGAATGACATCGACACCGGCTCCGAGGCGCCGACTGGCCAACATCGGGCCCATCGAGCAGCTGCGCGCCGGCCGCCTCTGGCGACGCCTGCCCCAGCTGTTCATCGGGCTCTATCTCTTCGGCGCCGCCATGGCGATGATGGTCACGGCGGGTCTGGGCATGATGCCCTGGGACGTGCTCCATTCGGGCATCCTCAGGCACGTGCCGCTGACCTTCGGCACCATCGTCACCCTGCTGTCCTTCGTCGTGCTGCTCATCTGGATCCCGCTGCGACAGCAGCCGGGCATCGGCACGATCCTCAACGCCCTGCTCATCGGCCCCTCGCTCGACCTGACCCGGCTGTTCCTGCCCCAGCCCGAGCACCTCGGATGGAACATCGCACTCATGCTCGGCGGCGTCGTCCTCAATGGGGCCGCCTCGGCGATGTACATCGGTTCGCAGTTCGGGCCGGGTCCGCGCGATGGGCTGATGACCGGCCTCTCCCGCGTCACCGGCGCCTCGATCCGTCTCGTGCGCACCCTCATCGAGGTCAGCGTCGTCGCCGTCGGCTGGCTGCTCGGCGGAGTCGTCGGCATCGGCACCATCGTCTATGCCGTGGGCATCGGCCCCATCACCCAGGCGCTGCTGCCAGCCTTCACCGTCGAACTCCGCACCCCGAAGCACGACTGAGCCGCGCGCCCGGGCTCAGTCCATCGAATCGAGGATGTCGACGAGGTCGTCGAAGGTCGTGAGCGGATTGACGATCGCGAACCGGGCATTGGGCCTGCCCGCATGTGAGCTGGGCACGACGAAGGCCCGCTGATCCTCGAGCAGCCGATCCGACCACGCCTCGTAGTCCTCTCGCTGCCAGCCGTCGCGTTCGAAGACGACGACGGACAGTTCGGGTTCGCGCACCAGCCGCAGGTTCTCCCGCCGCCTGATCTCCGTGGCGATCTGACGGGCCAGGTCGATCGAGTGGCCGATCGCCTCCCGGTAGGTCTCGGCGCCGTAGCTGGCCAAGGAGTACCACAGCGGCAGCCCTCGAGGCCGCCGTGTGAGCTGGATGGCGAAGTCCGAGGGGCTCCACTCCTGCGCCTCGGTGAGGGCGTCGAGGTACTCGGCGCGCTGCGTGTGCGCTCGCCGTCCGATGTTCGGATCGCGGTAGATCAGCGCACAGGCGTCGAAAGGGGCGAAGAGCCACTTGTGCGGATCGACGATGAGCGAATCGGCCCGTTCGACCCCGGCGAACCGATGTCTGACCTGCGGGGCGAGCATCGCGGCCAGTCCGTAGGCGCCGTCGATGTGGAGCCAGAAGTCGAATTCCTCCTTCAGCGCCGCGATTCCGGCGATATCGTCGATGGTGCCGAAGTTCGTCGTCCCCGAGGTGGCCACGACCGCGATCACCGCGTCCCCGTGCTCGACCAGGGCCTGCCGCACCCCTTCAGGGCGCAGGATCCCGTCCTCGCCGGTGGCCACCGGAGCGAAGTCGACGTCCATGACCTCAGCCGCCGAGGCGACCGAGGAATGGGCCTCGGCACTGCACACGATCACCCACCGAGCCGGTCTCGACTCCCCCAGCTGCTCCTTCTTCGCGTTGCGCGCGGCCACGAGGGCCGAGAGGTTGCCGATGGTCCCGCCCTGGACGAAGACTCCGCCGGCGGTCTCGGGCAGACCGAACTCGCCGGCCAGCCAGCGCAGCACCTCGTTCTCGGCATGGACGACGCCGGCGCCCTCGAGCCAGGATCCACCGTAGAGGGCGCTGGCGGAGACGACGAGGTCGAAGGCGACTGCGGCCTTCGTCGGTGCGCTGGGGATGAAGGACAGATACTTCGGATGGTCGGTCGAGATGCAGGCGGGGGCGAAGATGTGCTCGAAGATCGCCAGTGCCCGCGCCGAGCCCAGCCCCTCCTCGGTGACGGTGGGTCCGGCCAATCGACGCAGCTCGGCCTCCGAGGTCGGATGGTCCAGCGGGGTGTCCTCGGCCAAGGTGCGGCGGCGCGAGTATTCGAGCACCAGGTTGACCAGATTGCGGGTCTCGTCGGAGACGACGTGCATACGGGAATGAAGGCTGTCGGTCATGGGTGCTCCTCGAGGCTGTGGACGGTGACGGGATCTGCCATCGAGTACGAGACTAACGGCACAGTCGTCCTTTGTGCAGGAGCACGGAGAATCGCAAGTTCTGACTTTCAGTCATAAAAGTTTGCGAATCGATTCGCGTCTCGGGTAGGTTCGCCCCATGAGCCCCGACCGCCCTCCCGGTTCGACTGCGATCAGAGCCAAGGAAGCCATCACCGGTGCCGGCCTGTCCCAGCGCCGTGTCGCCGAGGCGATCGGCATCGATGAGACGAAACTGTCCAAGGCCCTGTCCGGACGCCGCCGATTCACCGCCGATGAGCTGCTCGGCCTCGCGACCGCCACCGGTGTCACCGTCCGCTGGCTGCTCGGTGACGAGTCGCAGGTGTCCGCACCTCCCCCGAACCCCACGGCGAGCGCAGGCGACTCTCCCGAGGAGTCCACCCCGAAGCGCCACATCGTTCAGACCGCTTGGACGCTGTTCGGCCGGCACGGCTTCGATGCCGTGCGCATCGCCGACATCGCCGCCGCCTCCGGAGTCTCGGCGCCGAGCATCCACTATCACTTCGCGAACAAGGCCGAACTCTTCGAAGCCGCCCTCGACCATTCGGTCAAACTCGCCTTCGACCGGCAGATCGCCTGGCTGGCCGATATCGACGATCCCGCCCTCAGGCTCGAACGTCTGCTCGAACTGCAGTCGCCGCTGGGGCGGACCGAACGCGGCGAGTGGTCCATCTGGCTGCAGACCTGGGCCCGGCTGGCATTGGAGGACTCCTCCCTGGCCGACTATCCCCGCAGCTACGAACGGTGGTCGCGCACCGTCGAGACCACACTCGCCGAAGGACAGCGGACCGGCAGCTTCCGGTCCGGCGACGTCCGTGCCATGGCTGATGAACTCACCTCCCTGCTCGACGGGCTCGGAATCAAGGTGCTCACCGGCGTCATGGACACCGAGACCTTCACGACCCGACTGCGGTCCTACCTCAGCCGCTCCATCATGCACCCCGACATAACCGACGAGACCACGACCACCGAAGAGACTGTGCCCACCGAAGAGAAGAAGGAGTCACCATGAACCGCAAGGTCATCCTCACCTGTGCCGTCACCGGAGCCGGGGACACCACCGGCAAGAGCGAGCACGTGCCCGTCTCCCCGGAGGAGATCGCGAACGATGCGATCGCCGCCGCCCGTGCCGGAGCCTCCGTCGTCCACATCCACGTGCGTGACCTCGAGACCAAGCAGGGCTCACGCGAGGTCGCCCACTACCGTGAGGTCGTCCGTCGGATCCGCGCAGCCGATGTCGACCCGGTCATCAACCTCACCGCCGGCATGGGCGGTGACCTCGTCGTCGACCCGCAGGACCCCCTGACGACGATGCCGGGCACCGACCTCATCAACGCCCTCGACCGTCTCCCCCACGTCGAAGAGCTGCTGCCCGAGATCTGCACGATCGACTGCGGGACCCTCAACTTCGGCGAAGGGTCGAACATCTACGTCTCCACCCCGGACATGCTCAGGGAGGGGTCGAAGCGGATCCAGGCCCTGGGCGTGCGGCCCGAACTCGAGATCTTCGACACCGGCAACCTGTGGTTCGCGAACGTGCTCGTCGAAGAGGGGCTCATCGATGCTCCGCCGCTGTACCAGCTGTGCATGGGCATCCCCTACGGTGCGCCCGCCGATCCGGGGCTGCTGGCCGCCATGGTCGACATGCTGCCCACCGGCGCCCAGTTCACCTCGTTCGCCATCGGCGCCAACCAGCTGCCCTGGGTCGCGCAGTCCGTGCTCGCCGGTGGTCACGCCCGTGTCGGCCTCGAGGACAATCTCTACATGTCCAAGGGAGTCAAGGCCACGAACGCCGATCTCACCTCCCGCGCCGTCGACATCATCACAAGCCTCGGCGCGGACGTGGCCAGCCCGGCCGAAGCCCGCGAGATCCTCGACCTGCGCGTCCAGACCCCGACCATCACAGGAGCAGATCTGTGAACGATCCCACCGCCGCTGCCGCCCACCCGGACTTCGACTCGATCACCACGGTCACCTGCGTCGGTGCCGGCACCATCGGAGGAGGTTGGGCGGCCTATTTCCTCGCCCAGGGCTTCCGGGTCAGGATCTGGGATCCGGCTCCCGATGCCGCACAGAAGTTCTCCCGCCTGCTCGACGCGGCCTGGCCGGCACTGACCGAACTCGACATGATCGCCGCAGCCGACCGCACCGCCTGGTCGGTGCACACCGACCTGGCCGAGGCGGTGACCGGCACCGGCTTCGTCCAGGAGTCGGCTCCGGAGGATCTGGCCCTCAAGCGCCGGCTGCTGGCCCAGATCGATGCCGTCTGCGAGCCGAGCATCGTCATCGGCTCCTCGACCTCGGGCTACAGCATGACCGAGATGGCCACCGAGGCGGCCCATCCCGAGCGCCTGGTCGTCGGCCACCCGTTCAACCCGCCCTACCTCATCCCCCTCGTCGAGGTCGTCGGGGGCCAGGAGAGCTCGGCTGCCGCAGTCGACTGGGCAGCCGATTTCTACGACCGTATCGGCAAGTCCGTGATCCGGATGGACCGCGAGGTCCCGGGCTTCATCGCCAACCGGCTCCAGGAAGCGCTGTGGCGCGAGGCCCTGCATATGGTCGAGCAGGGCGAGGCCACCGTCGAGCAGCTCGACCGCTCGATCACCGACGGTCCCGGCCTGCGCTGGCCGTTCCAGGGCCCGATGCTCACCTTCCACCTCGCCGGAGGCGAGGGAGGAATGGCGCATATGCTCGACCACTTCGGACCGTCCCTGAAGTCGCCGTGGACGCGTCTGACGGCGCCCGAACTCACCCAGAGACTCCGTGACGACGTCGTGGCCGGCTGCGACGTCGAGAGCGGTCAACGCACGATTCCGGATCTCGTCCGCCACCGCGACGCCGGGATCATCGCACTGCGGACGCTCACCTCAGAACTCGCCGCCGCCCATGGCACGGAGGCGAGTGCCACCGCAGCTCCGGCCTCGACCGAGGCTGTCATAGCCGAGTCGGGCCCGACCGAGACCCGAGCGGAGAGGTCGGACAGTCTGCCCGTCTATCTGACCGAGGTCAGCGAGGACTGGATCGACTACAACGGGCACATGTCCGAGGCCTTCTATGTCCTCGTATTCGGCTTCGCCACCGATCAGGTGATGGATCACCTCGGTCTCGACGCCGACTACCGGGCTGAGTCGAAGGCCTCGCTCTACACCGTCGAATCCCATATCCGCTACCTCGACGAGGTGGCCCTCGGATCCCAGCTGAGAGTCGTCCCTCATCTTGTGAGCGCCGGCGAGAAGAGGCTGCACCTGGCCTATGAGATGTTTGTGGCCGATCGGCTCGTCGCCACGGAGGAGATCATGGCCCTCCACGTCGACCAGGCGGCGGACGCCGTCGTGCCGTTCTCGGCGACCATCGCCGAAGGGATCGAGAGGATCGGCACTCATCGGCCCGACTGGGTCGGGCGCGCGATCGGCTGAGACCGGGGCCCGAGTGCGGGCGGTTCCGTCAGGATTCGAGAAGTCATGAGCGGACAACGGAGCTATCCTGAAGGTCACGATCTGCCCGATCGTCCGGTGCGATCGCACTGGACAGACCCCGAAGGAGCCGCCATGTCCGCCGATGAGTCCGAGATCACGTTCCCGGCCACGCTCGAGCTGCTGGGCGAGCGCCCCATCCTGCGTCTGCCGCAGGCCGCCAGCGACCGGCTGCCCTCCCGAGGGCAGGTCGCGGTCGGTGGCAGCATCGGCGGCACCGACTTCACCACGGTGGTCGAACCGGACGGACGCCGCGGCCACTGGATCAGCATCGATGACGACCTCTGGCAACGGCTGGAATCGTCGGCCGGCGATGAGGTCGCGGTCAGCCTGAGCCCGCGCAGGGACTGGCCGGAGGTCACTGTGCCGCAGGACCTGCGCGCGGCCCTGGCCGAGGCCGGTGATCTCGAGAACGTGTGGCAGAGCCTGACGCCGATGGCCCGCTGGGAATGGGTCCGCTGGATCAAGGCGACGAAGAACGCTGATACACGCGCTCGGCGGGTGGACGTGGCGATCTCGAAGCTCGAGTCCGGCAAACGCCGTCCCTGCTGCTTCGATCTGTCCTCCTGCACCGATCCCGAACTGTCCAAGAACGGAAAGCTGCTCGGAATCGCCTGAGCCGCGGGGAGCACCGAACTCACATGTGCTGATTCGAGTCCGGCTCAGTCGGCTCCCGGGGCGTGGAGACTCGCGCGTCGGGGCCGCACGGTCAGGGTCAGTCCGGCACCGATGGCCGAAGCAGCCGCCGCCGTGGCGAACAGCAGCCAGAACCCGCCGACCAGAGCCACGAGGCCCGCCCCCAGCAGCGGCCCCACCAGCTGCCCGAGGTTCGCGGCACTGTTGACGAGGCTGAGGTCGCGAGCATGGTCATCGGGGTCGAGCAGGAGGTCGGTGGCCAGGGCGAGGCTCACGGCCATGTATGCCCCGTAGCCGGCACCCATGACTCCGGCGGCCACAGCGGTGGTGGTGAAGTTCGGGCTGATCAGGATGATCACGCCCGAGGAGGCCTGCACCTGTGCCGACAGAACGGTCCACAGCCTCCGGTTGCCCTTCCGATCGGAGACCATTCCGACGATCACGGAGGCGAGAACGACGAAGATCGTGTAGATGACGATGAGCTCGAGCAGCCGACCCTCGGCATCGGCGGCAGGGATCATGATCCCGTAGAGCAGGAAGAACAGCAGCAGCGAGGTTCCCAGAGCATTGCCGACGTTGACGATGAATCGGCTGATGAGCAGTCTCGTGAAGCTCGGATCCACGAGAGAGGAGATGCGTGCTCGGGTGAGGTCCCTGCGGGCGTGGAGGCTGAGCAGGGCCGCGTGCGGCGGTGGCGGATCCGGCAGCAGAACGGCCGTGACCGTGCCGATGACGAGGATGAAGCCGGCAAGCACCGCATAGGAGGCGCCGGTGCCCAACCCCAGCAGCACGATGGCTCCGACACCGACGACGATGCCGACGGCCTGAGCCGAACTGGCCGCGGCCGAGGCGGCTCCGCGCTGCTCGTCGAGCTGATCGGCGATGAGCGCGGTCAGCGCCGCCGAGATCACTGACACCCCCACCGATGTGACCACCCACGCCGCGCCGACCAGCACCGGACCATCGGCGCTGCCGGTGAGCAGGAGACCGATGGCGGCCAGCAGCGATCCTCCGATCGCCCACGGTCGGCGGCGCCCGATCCGCAGTCGTGTGCGATCGGAGAACCGGCCGGCGACAGGGGCGAAGATGACCCCCGCCAGCCCGCCGGCCGAGAGCACGAGCCCCGACCACACGACACCGTCGATCCAGTGCCCGCTCTGGGTGTCCAGCTGCAGCGGAAGCAGGAGTTGGATCGGTGTGAGCTGCACGGTCCAGATCGCCAGCCAGGCGAGAGTGAACCACACCATCCACACCGGCGACACGCGCACCCGGTCCCCGGAGCCGCCTCGGCGGGAGGGATCGGCGCTCGGGCTCATGCCCGGGCCGCGGCGATCAGATCGCGATACCAGCGATAGGAGGCCTTCGGAGTCCGTGCCCCGGAGTCCATGTCGACGTGGACGAGTCCGAAGCGCTGGGTCCAGCCATCGGCCCATTCGAAGTTGTCCAACAGCGACCACACCGTGTATCCGTCGATGGCGACACCGGCGGCCAGGGCTTCGGCCACCGCCTGCAGATGGTCGCGCAGATAGTCGATGCGCCGGTCATCGTCGATGGGCCCCTCGCACAGGTCCGGTTCGGGGAAGGAAGCCCCGTTCTCGGCGATGACGACAGGGGGCAGCCGGTCCCCGTAGCGGTGCTTCATGTCGATGAGCAGATCCCGCATCGTATCGGGGCGGATCGGCCACATCGGACCGAATCCGGTCGTGGCCGCGCCGGGAGTCGGCACCATCTCGAAGGGCAGAGGACCCTGCGCCGCGCGCACGGTGATCGGGTTGTAGTAGTTGAAGCCGTAGACCTCGTTCGGGGTCGAGATGAGTTCCATGTCCCCGTCAGCCACCGGCATCTCGACCCCGAAACCGGTCAGATCGGGGTAGGTGCCCAGAATCAGCGGGTCGGCGAAGAGCCGGTTGAGGATGCTGTCGAGCGTACCGGCGGCCAGGAGGTCCGTCTCCGCAGAGGTCTCGGGCAGAATGAGGCTGTGGTTGATCGTCGGCGAGGCCTGTCGGGCGCCGTGGTCGCGCAGGATCGTCGCGGCGATGCCGTGGGCCAGCAGCTGGTGGTGGACGGTGGGCAGGGCGTCGAAGAGCATCGTGTGTCCGGGAGCGAGTTCTGCCAGTGCGTAGCCCTGCAGTGAGGTCGAGGCCGGTTCGTTGATGGTGTACCAGTGGTGGACACGGTCTGCCAAGCGTTCGGCCACGGCCGCAGTGTAGTCACCGAAGAGGTGGGCGGTGTCGCGATCGAGCCACCCGCCGGCCGCTTCCACAGCCACCGGCAGGTCCCAGTGGTAGAGAGTCGGTTCCGGTGTGATCCCGGCGGCCAGAAGCCCGTCGACGAGGCGGTCGTAGTAGTCGAGGCCCGCCGTGTTCACGCTCGGGTCGGTGCCCGCCTCCGGAATGACTCGAGTCCAGGAGATCGAGAACCTGTAGCGGTCGATGCCGAGACCGGCGAGCAGTGCGATGTCCTCGTCGAACCGGTGATAGCTGTCCGGTCCCGGTTCTGCTGTGCTGCCGTCGACGACATTTCCCGGAGTGTCAACGAAGTCATCCCAGATGGAGCGCCCACGCCCATCAGCGGTGCGTGCACCTTCGATCTGGAAAGCGGCCGTGGCCGCGGAGAAGCGCAAACCTGCCAGCGCCTGAGCATCGAGAGGATGAATGCCGTCCATGCGTCGAATATGTCATGGAAGCTCGGGGGCTGCAATAGACCCGTCAGGTGCGGGCCGGACCGGGGACGGAGTGCGTCCAAGAGTGTCTGTGGAGCTAAGGGGAATCGAACCCCTGACCTTCTCATTGCGAACGAGACGCTCTACCAACTGAGCTATAGCCCCTTTCGCATCTCAGCTTACGCCCGAACCCCACAACAGACCAAAACGGCCGCCGATGCCGTTCGCCTGGCAGTCGCACTCCTGGTGACGGGTCTGCTCGGCGGGTACAGTCGGCAGTGAGTCCCCTCGATGAAAGGACGTGTTATGGCTCAGGAATTCGGAACAGTCGTCATCGGTGCCGGCATCGGTGGTGGCACCGTCGTCGAATCGCTGCGAGACGCCGGTTACGCCGCCTCGATCGCTCTCGTCGGCGCCGATCCGGCTGCCCCCTACTACCGCCCGGATCTGTCGAAGAAGGTGATGATCGAGGGCTCGGACCCGACTGATTCCGCTCTGCGCGGCGATGAGTGGTACTCGGCGCATGATGTCAGCACGTTCTTCGGCACAGCGGTGACTTCCATCGATCCGGCCGCACAGACGGTGACCCTCGACAACGGCGAGCAGCTCCAGTACGGACAGGCGATCCTGGCGACCGGCTCGACCCCGCGCACCCTCGACGTGCCGGGGGCCCAGTTGGCCAACATCCACACTCTCCGGGATGCCGGAGACGCCGTGGCCATCCGCGGACAGTTCGGCGAGGGCAAGAAGGTCGCCGTCATCGGCGGCGGTTGGGTCGGACTCGAGGTCGCCGCAGCAGCGAAGCTCAACGGCTGCGATGTCACCGTCATCCTCAACTCGGATGCGCCTCCGCTGTCGTCCGTGCTCGGTCAGGAACTCGGACAGCATTTCGAAGACCTCCACCAGAAGAACGGTGTGACCTTCCTCAAGGAGGCGAACACCACGTCCTTCACCGGTTCCACCGCCGTCGAAGCCGTCGAGACCAGCGCCGGAAGTGTGCCCGCCGATCTCGTCGTCATCGGCATCGGCGCGGATCCCACCGTGGACACGGCCGCCTCGGCGGGGCTGAGCACGGACAACGGCGTTGTCGTCGATGAGCACATGCGGACCTCCGACGGAAGCATCCTGGCCATCGGTGACATCGCGAACGCCCAGAACACTCTGCGCAATGAGCGTCTGCGCATCGAGCACTGGGACAACGCCGTCAGACAGGCCGAAGTCGCGGCGTCGACGGTCACCGGCGGCTCGAAGGCCTACGACTGGCAGCCGTACTTCTACACCGATCAGTTCGACCTCGGTATGGAATACGTCGGCCACGGCAGCGCCACCGACGAGGTCGTCATCCGGGGCGATCAGTCCAGCGGCGAATTCATCGTGTTCTGGACGCGAGACGGTCGGGTCACCGCGGCCATGAACGTCAACGTCTGGGAGTACGGTGACGAGCTCCGTGCCCTCATCGGCAAGGAGGTCTCCGCCGAGCGCCTGCGCGATGAACAGGTTCCCGTCGGCGAACTCTGATCCGCACGGAAGGACTCGCGGGGTCGGTGGCTGCGGCCGCCGGCCCCGCATCGTCTGTGTCGCTGACCCATCCGGACGGGCCCGAGCAAGGGCGGCTGTGCCGGTCCGCTGCCCATCTGGCATCCTGAAGGGCATGGATTCGCTCTTCGCCGATGAGGCCTTCGACCGTCGTCCGCGCATCGTCGCTCCGGGCGCGGTGTGGCTGCCGGCGTTCCTGTCCGATCGGGCCCAGTCCTGGATCATCGCACGCTGCGCCGAATGGCAGTCCGGTCCCGTCCCGCCTCATGCCACCACCATCGCCGGGCATCCGATGAGCGTGAGAACGATCGGCCTGGGCTGGCATTGGCGACCGGGTCGCTACGACCGTCGAGCCGTCGACGTCAACGGCGCCGCGGTCCTCGCCTTCCCCGACTGGATGACCCGCCTGGGTCGCCAGGTCCTGCAGTCCGCGACGGAGGTCGTCGACGGCGCCGACGACCTGCCAGCCGGCACCGCCGCATCCTGGGGGTTCGATCCGACCGGCTACCATCCGGATGTGGCTCTTGTGAACCATTACGATGCGCAGTCGAAGATGGGCATGCACCAGGACAAGGACGAATTCGATCCGGCCCCCGTCGTCTCACTGTCCCTCGGTGATACGTGCCTCTTCCGATTCGGCAACACCGAGCACCGCAATCGCCCCTACGAGGATCTGCGTCTGGCGTCCGGGGACGCCTTCGTCTTCGGGGGTCCGGCCCGGTTCGCTTTCCACGGTGTGCGCTCGATCCAATCGGGGACCGCACCGGATGCCGGACGGTTGAGCCATCTCGGCGGGGGCAGGATCAACATCACCATGCGCACCACCGGTCGGGAGTGAAGGCGCGCGCTGCGGGGCCTCAGGTCCGGTCTGTCTCGGGGTCGACGTCGACCGTGCCCTCCGGCGGCTGAGCGAGACGGTTCGGGGAGGTCTTGCGGTAGACCGGCTGTCCGGAGAGCACGGTGGACCTGGCGAGCGTGTTGCTGGCCACCGAGGAGACGATGATCAGGCACATCACGGCCACAACAGCCATGATCAGCGAGCCCCAGCTGAACCCCGAGGAGTGCAGGTCGAAGACATAGGCGGCGGCGACGATGAGCGGCATGCCCAATCCGGTCGCCGGGGAGAACACATTGATCCGTGACAGGGAGTCGCGGACGCGGTACATCGCTAGGGCCGACGACAGCAGCAGCAGGGAGCCGGTGATGCCGAAGATCCCGACGAGGACAGTCGCCAGTATCTCGTTCATCAGCGGTGCCCCCTGGTGAGGATGCGTGAGAGGGCGACGGTCGCGAGGATCCCCACCATGGAGGCGAGGAAGACGACGTCGAGGACGATGGACGAGGACACTGCGATGCCGAGCATCGTC
The DNA here is from genome assembly GCF_018208375.1 of Brevibacterium sp. SMBL_HHYL_HB1. NCBI lineage: Bacteria > Bacillati > Actinomycetota > Actinomycetes > Micrococcales > Brevibacteriaceae > Brevibacterium > Brevibacterium sp. SMBL_HHYL_HB1. The sequence goes on from NZ_CP062936.1 coordinate 1,611,101, forward strand.
ACGATGGCCACGGACGAGAAGTAGATCAGGTCCGAGACCACGGCCCGCGAACCCAGGTCACGGGCGGTGAGCACCCGGACGAGGCCGATGATGATGGCTGCGGCGAGAATGAGCGCGCAGATGCTGACGACGACGGTCATGAGCGTTCTCCTTCGGACTCGGCTCCGCCTCCCGGCGCGCGGCCGCGGGTCATGGCCAGCAGCCGCGACTCCATATCGGTCAGCCCGGCCAGGGCATCCTCCTCAGAATCCTCGAACAGCGCGTGGACGAACAGGACGGGCGGCTGCGTCGACGTTCCGGCCGCGATCGCCGCGACGAGCGTGCCGGGAGTGATCGTGATCGATGAGGCGAAGAGGGTGACTTCGAGATCCGTGGCGCAGCGCAGCGGCAGCTCGACGATCATCGGTTGGGCGTAGTCGGCCCGGAAGAGTCGGGACGCGATGGTCCATGATCCGGTGACGATGGCCCACAGGATGAAGCCGACATAGGAGACGCCGTGGATGAGACGCATCATGGGGTCATCACCGCCTCGATGTAGTCGCTGTGGTCGAGCAGGCCCTCGGCGGCGCGATGAGTGATCTCCAGCAGCGGCTCCGGGAAGCAGAAGAGCGCTGCCGACAGCCCGATCATGATCGTGGCGGGCGCGAGCAGACGGGCGGGGATGCGCACGCTGCGCAGGATGGGCTGGGCCGGGGCACGACCGGTCTCGGCCGAATCCGGCCGGTACGTCTGCATCGGCGGCCCCCAGAACGTGTTGCGCCAGGTGCGCTGCAGCGCCAGCAGGCTGATGAGCGCACCGACGACGATGGTCGCCGCGAGGACCCAGCCGCGTCCCCCACCGCTGTCCGTGGCCGCGGTGATGAGTCCGACCTTGCCCCACAGCCCCGAGGTCGGCGGAAGCCCGATGAGCGAGAAGAGGCCGAGGATCATCAGCACCGTCGCCCACCGCTCGCGTGAGGCCAGTCCGGACAGTTTCTTGAACGAACCGGTGCCGTAGGTCTGTTCGACCGCACCCATGATGAGCAGCAGACCCGACATCGTGATCATGTGATGGACCATGTAGAAGGCTCCGGCACTGAGCGCGGCCGAACTCAGCAGAGTGACGCCGAGCAGAATGTGCCCGACGCCCGCTGTCATCTGGAACCCGAGCACATTGCGCACCCGCACCTGTCCGAACCCGGAGATCGCGCCGATGAAGATGCTGACCACGGCCACGACGAGGAGGACGTTCACCCACGGTGCGGGCTCGCCGTAGACGGTGGTGTAGATGCGATAGATCGCATACAGCCCGACCTTCGAGTGCAGTCCCGAGAACAGCGACATCATCCCCGCCGAGGTGTTCGGATAGCTGCGCACGAGCCACCCGTGGAACGGCGCTCCACCGGCCTTGATGAACAGTGACAGCAGCACCACTCCGAGCGCGATGCCCGCCTGCCCCGTGGGCCTTCCCTGGTCGGCGAGGACGGCGAGGTTGACCGTGCCGGTGGACCCGTAGACGAAGCCGACGCCGATGAGCAGCATCGTCGAGGTCAGCAGGTTGACCATGACGTAGAGTCGACCGATGCCCAGCCGCCGCCAGGTGCCGGTGACGGCGATGAGGGCGTAGGCCGGCAGCATCATCACTTCGACGAACACGAAGAAGTTGAACAGGTCCCCCGTCAGCAGGGCACCGTAGACGCCGGTGAGCATCATCAGGATCAGCGCCGGGACGAACCGGTACTGGTCCTCCCCGGTGGCGATGAGGAACAGACAGCTGATGAGCGCCACCAGTGAGGTCAGCACCAGCATGAGTGCGGTGAACGTGTCCGAGACGAACACGATCGCCAGTCCCGGCACGTAGTCGCCGACCGAATGCGCGATCACCGGGGTGCTCTCGTGGATGAGGAGCAGTCCGATGCCGGCCCCGCCTGCGAAGATCGGCGCGGCCAGCAGCAGGAACCGGTCGAAGGTGCGTGAGGTGATGAGCACACTCAGGGCCGAGGACAGAAGCGGCACACCGATGAGCAGGAGGAGAAGGGCCGAGTTCATGAGTCGCGCTCCTCCCCCGTCTCGGGATTGCGTTTCTGGTCGTCGTCATGGCCGAGCACGGCCAGGGCGAGCATGAAGATGGTCACGGCCAGAGTGATCACGATGGCGGTGAGGACGAACGCCTGCGGCAGCGGATCGGCGGCTTCGGACAGATCGCCGCGACCGGCCAGGGGTTCGCCCCTCCAGGCTCCGACTCCGGCCGAGAGCAGGATGAAGTTCGCGGCGTGCGAGATGAGGGTGAGTCCGAAGACGCCCCTGACCATCGAGCGCTGCATCATGAGATAGACGCCGCCGGCGGTGAGCACGCCGATCGTCAGTGCCAGGATCATGGCGCCTCCTGCCCTTCGACGAGTGGGTCCTCATGCCGTTCGACCGGCGGATCACCGCGCAGAATATGCGTCGAGGAGGCACGGACCTTCTCCTCCGTCGAGGCCCGGTCGGCCCGCCGGCTGCGCTCCGGTCGCTCCCCGCGGATGGCTTCCATCGGACCGCTGAGCTCTCCGTAGAGCAGCTCATCGGCCCGTTCGCGTGTGCGTTCGACATCGCGGCGAATGATGCCGTTGGTCAGCACATCGTCACCGGCCGAGGTCGCGGCCGAGTCCGAGACGCCGAGGATGTTGAACGACAGCAGCATCAGTCCGAGCACCGCGAGATAGACGCCGAGGTCGAACAGCATCGACGTCGTCCAGTGCTGACCGGCGAATTCGGTGTGCATGGGTTTGAGGAACGATCCGGCGAAGACGAGTCCGATGATCCCGGTCACCACGGCGGTGCCGACGCCGGATCCGATGAGGTACAGCGGTGCCCGCGGCGGGCCGATCGCACGATCCCTCGCCGTGGACAGGTAGGCCAGTCCGATGACGGCCGAACCGACGAGAGCGGCGATGAATCCGCCGCCGGGCGAGTTGTGTCCGCGCCAGAAGATCACCAGGGACGACAGGGCCAGCAGCGGGCCGAGGACCTTGATCGTCAGCTGCAGCGGGATGACGTTCGGCCATGCCTCGTGGACGGCGCGGTACGCCGTGGTTCCCTTCGGACGGATCGACACCCACGGCGGGCGCGGCGGTTCGGGAATATTCTCCGCCGGCGGGTCGATGAACTTGTCCTTGACCGTCGACATCACGGCCACGATGGCGATGCCGGCCATACCGAGCACGGTCAGCTCGCCCAGGGTGTCGAGGGCACGGAATTCGACGAGGATCGTGTTGACGATGTTGTCGCCTCCGCTGATGCCCGGTGCCCGGTCGAGGTAGTAGGTGCCCAGATCGGAGCGTTCCCGGCGCCCGTTGAGAACGAGGGTCAGGGCGGTCACCGAGGCGCCGACGATGATCGCGAAGATCAGACGCGGGCTCTGCTGGCGCTTCGGATAGCGCCAGAACGAACGCGGCAGCTTCTGCAGCACGAGCATGATGACGATGATCGTCATCGCCTCGACGAGCAGCTGGGTGAGGGTGACGTCGGGGGCGCCGAGGGCCAGGATCTGCACCGTGGCGAGGATCCCCACGGCTGAGAGCGCGACGACGGTGGTCAGCCGCGAATGCGACGTGCACACGACGAGCACGGCGACGGTGATGAGCACGAGGAGGATGACGTCGACGGGACGGCTCAGCCCCTCCTGCAGGCCCGGCAGCTCGGCGTAGACGATCGGAATCGCACCGATGGCCAGCAGACTCAGCCCGCCGAGGGACATCGCGAGATAGGGTCCGGAGTTCATCGGTCGGACGAAGGCCGAGAGTCCGTGCCCGGCCCGGCGCAGTCCCGCGTTGAGCGCATCGATGACGTCTGCGCCGTCGAAGGGCAGTGTGGCGCGGTGGAAGAAGACGAAGACCCGTGACCGTTTGAGGATGATGAGCACACCGAGAGCGATGATGAACGCCGAGGCGATCAGTTCGACGTTGACCCCGTGCCACAGCTCCAGGTGCACGGACCCGGTCGCCGACGGCAGGGCCGCACGGACCACCTGGTCGAGCGGATTGTCGAAGGCGAAGAGGACGAAGCTCAGCGGCAGCGAGGCCAGGATCGGCACCGCAGCGGCGATGAGCATGACCGACGATCCGTGGTGGAGGCGGCCCGGTTCGGGCTCCTTGCCGTCGATGAAGCTGCCCCACACCGTCTTCGCGCAGTAGGCGAAGGTGAGAACGGAGGCACCGGCGGCGACGAGGAGGGCGACCCACCCGGTCCAGTCCCCGCCGGGGGCCTCGCCGAGGGCGGTGAACAGGAACTCCTTCGATACGAACCCCAGCAGCGGGGGGATGCCCGCCATCGACGCACAGCCGATGATCATCACTGCGAACGCGGCAGGGGCGGTGCGCATGAGTTTCGGGATCCGGGCCAGATCGCGGGTTCCGGCCAGGTGGTCGACGACGCCGACCATCATGAACAGTCCGGATTTGAACAGAGCGTGGGCGATCACGTGCAGGGTGGCCGCGGCGATCGCCGCCTCCGTGCCGACGCCGATGACGGCGGTGATGAGCCCGAGCTGGGAGACCGTCGAATAGGCCATGAGCTTCTTCACGTCGTGCTGGTTGAGCGCGAACCAACCGCCGAGGCACGCGGTGACCAGTCCCGCGACGATGAGCAGACCGTTCCAGGCCGGGGTCGAGTGGAAGGCCGGTGAGAACCGCAGCATGAGGAAGATTCCGGCTTTGACCACTGCGGCGGCGTGCAGATAGGCCGAGACCGGGGTGGCCGCGGCCATGGCATCGGGCAGCCACGGGTGGAACGGGAACTGCGCGGATTTGGTCATGGCCGCGATCGCGACGAGGAGGGCGACCAGACTCGTCACCTCGGGCTGGCCGGTCCACACCGGGGAGCCGATCGCCTCGTTGACGTTCGTCGTCCCGGTCACGGCGATGATGACACCGGTGGCCACCAGCAGGCTGAGTCCGCCGATGAAGGTGAAGAACATCGTCCGCAGGGCCGGGGCCCGGCCTGGCGAACCGGATCGGGCGATGAGGAAGAACGACGCGAGTGAGGTCAGCTCCCAGCACACGAACAGCACGAGCAGGTCGTTGCTGAGCACGAGGGCGACCATGGAGAAGGTGAAGATCACCATCAGCCAGTAGAAGCTCGTGTTGCGCCCGTGGGGCAGGTACTCCGTGGAGAACACGAACACGACCGCGCCGATGATCAGGGCGATGTAGGTGAAGACGACGCCGATGCCGTCGGCGCGAAGGGCGAGGTCGACGCCGAGGCTGGGGATCCACGGATAGGTCACCTCGGGGGTGTTCCCGGCCATCACCTCGGCGGCGGTCGGGGTGAACAGCCCGGCCACGGCCAGGTACGCCACCGCCAACGGCCATCCGCTCGCTCGTCCCGCAACGCGGGTGAGGAAGGGAGTGAGCACGACCAGTCCGGCAAGTGCGATAATCGTTAGGATCATGACCGGACCTCAGCGGCCGTGGGCACAGGTGACGGTTCCTTCACTCACTGATCCTTTATCGAGATGTGCGCAGATCGACAGACACAGACTTTCGAAGAATCAGACTATCGACTCGGAGTTCCATGAGCAAAAGCACATTGAGGCCCCGGCCGGCACGGACGCTGTCGGTCTTCTTCGACGCGCGATTCACCCGCACGAAGCACCATGACGGCATCTCCCGCTACGGCTCGTGCCTGCTCGCCGCACTGCTCACGGCGGTCGAGGGCACGGAGATCGACGTCACCGCGATCATCAGCGACGAGGCCCAGCTGGATCTGCTGCCCGAGTGCCGGTGGGTCAAGCTCAACGATCCCACCTCGCCTGCCGAGGTGGCCATCGCCGCCAAGCTCAATGCCCTGGGCGCCGACGTCGTGTTCTCGACGATGCAGACGATGGGATCGGCGGGACGGCGCTACGGCCTCATCCTCACCATCCACGACCTCATCTACTACTCGCATCCGCAGCCGCCGGGCGACCTGCCGCTGCCCATCCGCCTGCTCTGGCGGGCCTACCACCTGAGCTATCTGCCCCAGCGGCTGCTGCTCAACCGGGCCGATGCGGTGGCAGCGGTGTCGGAGACGACGAGGGATCTCATCGTCTCGCACCGACTCACCACCCGGCCGGTGCACGTGGTCTCGAACGCCGCCGAGGTCACCGCCTCGGCGACGCGCACCGTGAATCGTCACGAGGCGAAGACGCTCATCTACATGGGAGCGTTCCTGCCGTACAAGAACGTCGAGTCCCTCATCCGGGCCCTTGAGCACCTGCCGGGGTGGACGCTGCACATCGCCAGTCGGATCGATGGCCGACGGGAGGCGCAGCTGCGGGCCCTGATCCCCGACCGGGCCACGGTCGTGTTCCATCGCGGGATCAGCGACGCGGACTATGCGCAGCTGCTGGACGAGGCCACGGCTCTGGTCACGGCTTCGAAGGAGGAGGGCTTCGGTCTGCCGGTGATCGAGGCTATGGCGCAGGGAGTGCCAGTGGCCGTGTCGGACATTCCCATCTTCAGGGAGATCGCGGCCGAGGCGGCGATGTACTTCGATCCCGATGATCCGCAATCGATCGCCGAGGCGATCACCGCGCTCACGGACGAGACGATCTGGGCACGGCAGTCCGCGGCCGGGCGGACGCAGTCACAGGTCTTCGACTGGTCCCGATCGGCACAGGCGCTCATCGATCTGATTCGCACCGTCGATGAGCGCCGAGGCTCCGGCACCTGAAGCCTCGTCGGCGCCCGAGCCGGGCCGGGGCTTTGCCCGCGGTCGGGATCGCGGCATCGAACCGCAGCCCGCCGATGCTCTCAGCGCTGCTTCCCACTCCAGCTGCTGAGCACCCAACCGTTGCCGGTGTAGCGGAACTCGCCGTATCCGCAGTTGCCGAGCACGCCGATGCGACCGGCGCCGCCCAATTCGAGAAGGATTTCGGCGGCACCGCGCAGCACGGCCCCGTGGGCGACGATCACGATCGTCTCGGCGGACGAGGATTCGACGATGTCGGTGATCGCGGAGGCGACTCGACGGCCCGACTGCGACCGCGACTCGCCTCCCGGAGGGGCGACGTCGACGCCGGAGGCCCAGTCGGCCAGTTCCGCGGGCCAGGTCGCGGCCACCTCGGCGCGGGTGGACCCCTCCCACTCACCGAACGCGGACTCTCGCAGCCGCTCGTCGCGGACCGGTTCGAGACCGGCCAGTCGCGCCAGGCTGTCGGCGGTCTCAGCGGCGCGGGACAGATCCGAGGACACGATGAGACCGGGTTCGAAAACGACGAGTCGACGCGCGGCGTCCTCGGCTTGGGACCGGCCGGTGTCGTTCAGGGGCACATCGGACTGTCCCTGGAAGCGGCCCTCGACGTTGAAGTCGGTCTGACCGTGGCGCCAGAACAGAACCGTCTTCGTCATCGCTGCTCGTTCGGCAGCTGCAGGTCGATGACCGGCACGTCCTTCCACAGCCGCTCGAGAGCATAGTATTCGCGCTGTTCGGTGGAGAAGACATGGACGACGATCTCGCCGAAGTCGAGCAGCACCCAGTCGCTTCCCCGCCCCTCGCGGCGCAGAGGTGTGCGGTCGTGTCCGCGCTGGACGGCCTCCTCGACGGCGTCGATGATCGAGTCGATCTGCCGTTCGTTGTCGGCGGAGACGATGAGGAAGGCGTCGGTGATGTAGAGCGTGGAGCTCACATCGAGGCCGACGATGTCGGTGCCGAGCTTCTCGTCCGCGGCCTTCGCGGCGGTCCTCAGCAGTTGGGTTGATTCGACGATCTCGCTCACAAGATCCTTTCGCATGGATGCGGCTGTCAAGAGGGTGTCACAGGAACATGACGAGGGCGATGACGATGAGTGCCAGGGCGAAGAACGCGGCGACGCCGAGGATGATATAGGGCATCTTCGAGGGCTCCTCGCCCATGAGGATCTGCCCGTCCTGTCCGGTCACGGAGCTGGCGCGGATCCGCGATCCCGGTGGGTTCTCGGTCTCCTCGTCCTCGTAGTCGGGGTTGGGCAGGGGCCAGGCCTCCGGCACCGCGTCCATGGGACGGGTCTCCGGGTTCGCCGCCAGTGCGCGTGCCGCATCGTCGGAGCCGGCTTCGGCCGACGGGGCCTTCGCTTCTGCGGACTCCGCTGCCCGGCCCGAGTCCCTGGCAGTGTCCGAGCCATCGGCGTGCGAGGGTCCCTCCTGTGAGGCGGAGTCTCGGTCCTCTTGTGCGTTCGCCTCGGAGCCCTGGGCCGAGGCTGCGGTGACGACTCGCACCCCGGCCGTCGAGGGCGGCTGGACGATCGGCATCCGACGCGAACGTGAGCTCGCCTCGGCGTCGTCGTCGGTCGGCCCCTCGACTTGCGGTGTTCCGCTGTCGGTGCCGGCGGGGCTCGGACCTGTCTCGGCAGGGCTCGAGCCGGTACCAGCCGCCTTCGCATCGGTGGCGGCAGCGTCCGGATCGGTCCCAATCGCCTTGGAATCGGTGCCGACCGCGTTCGGATCGGACTCAGCAGCGCTCGAGGCGGCCTCGGAGGCGCTCGTGGCCTCCTCGGCGGATTCGGAGGCAGGCGTCTGTGCGGACGTGTCCGCGGCCGAGCGGTCCTGCGCTTCCTCTTGCTCGAGTTCCGAGTACGGCATCGACAGGGCGTCGTAGGGTTCGTCGTCGAACGCCGTCGGACGCGGAGCCGATTCGGCCGTGACCGGGGCCTCGAAGTCGCGTGCAGCGACTTCGTCGGAGTCCCCTCCGAACCCGGCGGCATCATAGGATTCGTGTTCGTCCTCCGACTGCGCGGTCTCCGCAGTTTCGGTCACAGGTCCGGTCAGGCGTCCCTCGGCCGCGGCCCGACGTTCGGCCAGCTCTTCCTCATCGGCGACGACCGGGATCGCACCGGTGGACAGGTCACCGTTGAATGACAGTCCGTGCTCGCGCAGATACCGTTTCCTCTCCGCACGCGACTCGAAGTGCGGCAGCGGGCTCCGCTGCCGGTCGAGACGGTCCTCGGCATGGACGGGAGGCCGTGTTTCGAGAGGGTGGTCCGAGGCCAGTGCACCGCGTTCGTGGGTGGTCCGCGGTGAAGGATCGGGGTCGATGCGGGAGTCGGAGTCCGCACCGTCGGCGGCGGGGCCGGGCGCGGCATCGGGCTTCCTCGGCGGTCGCGGGCTGAGCAGATCTGCGCGGGAGCTCTGCGCCTCATCGGACTGGCCAGGAACCTCTCGTGCCTCGAATGCCTGTTCCGCCGCCAGCCGTTCGGCTTCCCGCCGGGCCCGACGTGACGTGAACTGCTCCTCAGCCATTCTCACTCCTGTACAACTCGTACTTCGCGATGTACTGCACGACTCCGTCCGGCACGAGGTACCAGACGGGCGCACCATCCATCACCCGTTGTCTGCAATCCGTGGACGATATCGCCAGTGCCGGAATCTGCACGAGACTCAACCGGTCGACCGGCAGCCCATCACCATGGAGTTCGTGCCCCGGCCGGCTGACCCCGACGAAGTGCGCCAAGGAAAACAGCTCATCCACATTCTTCCACGTCAGGATCTGAGCCAAAGCGTCCGCGCCGGTGATGAAGAACAACTCCGTGTCCGAACCGTAGCTTCGAGCCAGATCGCGCAGCGTGTCGATGGTGTAGGTGGGCCCGGGCCGGTCGACATCGACGCGTGAGACGGTGAAGCGCGGGTTCGATGCCGTGGCGATGACGGTCATCAGATACCGATGCTCTGGACTCGTGACCTCGTCGACGTCCTTCTGGTACGGCCGTCCGGTGGGGACGAAAACCACCTCGTCGAGGTCGAAGGTCGCTTGGACCTCGCTGGCCGCGACGAGGTGGCCGTGGTGGATGGGGTCGAAGGTGCCGCCCATGACACCGACTCTGCGTCTGTGGTCTGCCATATCAGTGGCGGTGCGAAATGCCCTTCCACGACCGAGTCACAATGCCCATCGTGAGGAAGATCGCCAGGGTGATGAGTCCGTACCAGATCGGATCCATCGGCAGCTCGGTGTGGGCTGCATGCTCCGCACCCTCGGCGGCGGCCATGATGGCTGCGTTCACGTCATAACTCCTTCTGCTTACCGACGACGCTGTTGGCCCGCGTCGTTCTCATTGCCTTCTCAGTTTCTCATGAACGTCCCGGGATTCCGGCATCGACATGATTCGATCCCTGCTCGAGTGCCCTTCAGGAACGGATCTGGCCGTTGCCCATCATCACCCACTTGGTCGTCGTCAGCTGCTCGAGGCCCATCGGCCCGCGGGCGTGCAGCTTCTGAGTCGAGATCCCGACCTCCGCACCGAAGCCGAGCTCTCCCCCGTCGGTGAAACGGGTGGAGACGTTCACACCCACGGCCGCGGCATCGATGGCGGCGACGAAGGTGTCGGCGTTGTCGAGGTCCTTGGTCACGATCACCTCGGTGTGGCCGGAGCTGTAGGCGCGGATGTGATCGATGGCCTCTTCGATCCCCGAGACGAGTTTGATCGCGATCTCGAGGCCGAGGTACTCCTTGGCCCAGTCCCGTCGCGAGACGCGCTTGATCTTCATCGACGCCGGGGCGTGTGCCGAGACGTCGGAGTCGGCGTGGACGACGACACCGGCCTGATCGAGCCGGTCGAGGATCTTCGGCAGCACGCGCTTGGCGGCCTTCTCATGGACGAGCAGGGTCTCAAGGGAATTGCACACGCTGGGGCGATGGGTCTTCGAATTGAGCACGAGATCGACGGCGGTCTTCACCGTCGCCGTCGAGTCGACGAACATGTGCACATTGCCCACACCGGTCTCGATCACCGGCACGATCGACTCCTGCACGACCATGTTGATCAGTTCGGCGCCGCCTCGGGGAATGAGCAGATCGACGAAGTCGCGGGCGTGCATGAGCACATTGGCCCCGTCGCGACCGTACTGGTCGATTCCGTTGACCGTATCGGCCGGCAGACCGACCGATTCGACGGCCGAGCGCAGGACGGAGATGAGCTCGGCGTTCGAGTTCTGCGCGGCCGATCCTCCTCGCAGCACCGTCGCGTTGCCCGCTTTGAGGGCGAGCACGGCGATGTCGACGGTGACGTTCGGCCGGGCTTCGTAGATCGCACCGATCACGCCCATGGGCACACGGGTCTGGCTGAGCCGGATGCCGTTGGGCAGGGTCCGGCCGACGACGACGTTGCCGACGGGATCGGCGAGGTCGACGATCGCTTCGACCGAATCGGCGATCGCGGCGATGCGATCGGCATCCAGGCGCAGGCGGTCGAGCAGCGCTTCGCTCATCCCGCTCTCCGTGCCGGCGGCGATGTCGGCGTCATTGGCTTTGACGATGCGGTCGGTGCCCGTGCGCAGCGCCTCGGCGATGGCGACCAGTGCCGCGTTCTTCTCCGCAGTCGAGGCCGTGGCCAACAGGCTCGATGCCGCCTTCGCGCTGCGCGCGATCCGGGTCACGCCGCGGACTGTCTTCGGGTGGATCTCGGATGATGCTGTCATGGGCTATCTCCTCCCGTTTCTCTGTGTGAGAACGAGATCGTTCCGATGGATGACCTCTTTACGGTAATCATTTCCCAAACGGGTGCCAAGTTCCTCCGTCGTGGCCCCGAACATCGTCGGCAGCTCGTCCGAGGAGAAGTTCGTCATCCCGCGGGCGATGACCTCACCGTCGAGGTTGCGGATCTCGACCGGGTCACCGGCCTCGAAGTCACCGTCGGCGCCGGTCACGCCCGCCGCCAGCAGGGACGTTCCCCGTGAGAGCACCGCCTGTTCGGCTCCGCGGTCGATGGTGATCGAACCGAAGGTCCGTGCCAGGTGGCGCAGCCACAGCAGTCGGGTGCCGCGACGGCGATGGGTGACGGAGAAATAGGTGCCGACCTGCTTGCCTGCCAGTGCCGCCGCGGCCCGATGCGCAGAGGTCAGCACGGCCGGGATGCCGGAGTCGGCGACCATGATCGCCGCGTCGACCTTCGTCGCCATTCCCCCGGTGCCCGTCCCGGCGAGGCCGACGCCGCCGATGGCGATACCGTCGAGATCGCCGAGGCCGCACACCCGGTCGATGAGTTCGGATCCGGGCCGGTCCGGAGGCCCCGAGTAGAGGGCGTCGACGTCGGAGAGGAGGACGAGCGCATCGGCGTGGGCCAGATGCGCCACAAGAGCGGCCAGACGGTCGTTGTCGCCGAAGCGGATCTCCTCGGTTGCGACGGCGTCGTTCTCGTTGACGATGGGCAGGGTGCCCAGGGCCAGGAGTTTGTCGATGGCGCGTTGGGCGTTCTTGTACTGGGTCCGCCGGATCAGATCGTCGGCGGTCAGCAGCACCTGCCCGGGCACGAGGTCGTAGCGTCCCAGAGCACGCGTGTAGGCGGCCATCAGCAGTCCCTGACCGACCCCGGCGGCCGCCTGCTGCGTGGCCAGGTCGCGTGGCCGCTTCCTCAGACCCATCGGGTCGAGACCCGCCGCGATGGCACCCGAGGACACGAGGATCACCTCGTGGCCGGCGGCCCGATGCGCACCGATGACATCGGTGAGTGCGATGAGCTTGGCCTCATCGAGACCGCCGTCGAGGCTGGTCAGCGATGAGGATCCGACCTTGACGACGACGCGACGGGCGGCGGCGATGTCTTCGCGCAGGGGCAGGGTCGCCGCGTGCGTATCAGCTGCGGCGTTCACTCCTCCTCGGTCCCCGAGGCCGGATCGGATGCCTGCTCCCTGACCGACGGGCTCTCGCGGCGTGCCCGCTCGGCCAGCCGCTCCTGCTCGAACTCGGCTCGCACCGCGGCCTTCGCGTCCATCCGTTCGTGGTAGGCGGCCTTGCGCTCCCTGCGGGTCGCGCGGGCTTCCTCTTCCAGGCGGGCGTCGGTGCCGCGGGAGCCGAGGAGTTCGGCGCCGCCGACCGTTGTCGGGTCCCAGTCGAAGACCACTCCATCGTCGCCGCCGACGACGATCGCATCGCCCGGTTTGGCTCCGGCCTTGAACAGGGCGTCCTCGACTCCGAGCCTTTCGAGCCGGTCGGCCAGATAGCCGACGGCTTCGTCGTTGCCGAAGTCCGTCTGCTGCACCCACCGGCGGGGTTTGTCTCCGAGCACCCGGAACAGCGGCCCGTCGGAATCGTGTTCGGCGCGGATCTCGAAGCCCCGATCGTCGACGGCCTTCGGGCGGATGACCACCCGCTGCGGGGTCGCTACGATCTGCTCGCGGCGTTCGCGCTCGGCCAGCACGAGTTCGGCCATGGCGAAGGACAGTTCGCGCAGTCCGGCATGGCTGACGGCCGAGATCTCGAAGACACGGTATCCAGCGGCCTCGAGATCGGGTCGGACGATATCGGCCAAGTCCCGGCCGTCGGGGATGTCGACCTTGTTGAGCGCCACGAGCTTCGGACGTTCGGACAGCGGCAGCAGTCCGCTGCCGTCATCGAGGTCGACGGCATAGGCGGCGAGTTCGGTTTCGATGATCGTCAGGTCGGTAACAGGGTCTCGGTTCGGCTCCCAGGTGGCCATGTCGATGACGTGGACGAGACCGGCGCAGCGTTCGACGTGACGCAGGAACTCCAGACCGAGCCCCTTGCCGTCGGAGGCTCCGGGGATGAGACCGGGAACGTCGGCGACGGTGTAGCGCGTGTCTCCTGCCTGGACCACGCCGAGGTTGGGCGCGAGCGTGGTGAAGGGATAGTCGGCGATCTTCGGCTTCGCCGCTGACAGCGCTGCGATGAGGCTGGACTTGCCGGCCGAGGGATAGCCGACCAGAGCGATGTCGGCGATCGTCTTGAGTTCGAGCACGAGGCTGAGGCTCTCGCCGGGTTCGCCCAGCAGGGCGAAGCCGGGAGCCTTGCGCTTCGTCGAGGCCAGGGCGGCGTTGCCGAGTCCCCCGCGGCCACCTGCGGCAGCGGTGAATTCGGTGCCCTCGTCGACGAGATCGGCGATGATGTCGCCATCGGTGCTCTTGACCACCGTGCCCTCGGGCACGGCGATGACGAGGTTCTTCCCGTCGGCACCGTGGCGCAGATCGCCCTTGCCGATCCCCCCGCCGTCGGCGCGCAGGTGCGGACGGTGGTGCAGCGGCAGCAGTGTGGTCGTCTGTCGGTCGACGCGGAAGACGATGTTGCCGCCGTTGCCTCCGTCGGCACCGTCGGGGCCGCCGAGCGGTTTGAACTTCTCGCGCCTGATCGAGGCGCACCCGTTCCCACCGTCGCCGGCGGCGAGGTGAACGGTGACACGATCTACGAACTCGGTGGCCATAATGTCCTTATATCAGATGAAGGGTGAGTCGCGTGACTCACCCTTCACAGTCCCCTGACGGGGAGAAATCCTATTGGAATCGATCGGATCCTGAGCGGATCAGGCTCCGACGATGTTGACGATCCTGCGCCCCTTGCGGGTGCCGAACTCCACGGCGCCGGCAGTCAGAGCGAAGAGGGTGTCGTCTCCTCCACGGCCGACGTTGGCTCCGGGATGGAACTTGGTTCCGCGCTGGCGGACGAGGATCTCGCCGGCCTTGACGGACTGGCCGCCGAAGCGCTTGACGCCGAGGTACTGCGGGTTTGAGTCGCGACCGTTGCGGGTCGAGCTGACTCCCTTTTTGCTTGCCATGTGAGAAGTCTCCTCTTACTTGATGCTCGTGATCTTCAGACGGGTGAGGTCCTGGCGGTGGCCCTGACGCTTCTTGTACCCCGTCTTGTTCTTGTACTTCTGGATCACAATCTTGGGGCCGCGGAGCTCGCCTGCGACTTCGGCGCTGACCGAGACCTTCGACAGTGCCTCGGCATCGGTCGTGACCGTCTCACCGTCGACAAGAAGCACGGCATCGAGTTCGACGCTGTCTCCAGCCTTCGCCTTCATTCGGTTGACTGTGATGATGTCGCCGACGCTCACCTTTTCCTGGTGGCCTCCGGCGCGGACGATGGCATAGACCATGGTCGAACCCTCTTTCTGCATATTCACGATCGAACGGCGGTTGTCCCTTGGCTGCCGACGAAGTCACCTTCGAGGCCGCCCATTGAGAGGAATCACCAGCCGTGGTGCGTCACGCGCACCGACGCTCAATTCTAGTCTTATCAGCGTGAGATCGGCAAACCCGCAGGGCGGATGCCCACCACCCCGCACTCGACTGTGAGTCATCTCTCAGCCCGGCCGGGAGGCCGAGGAGGTCTCAGTCCTCCCGCGCTTCGGCGATGCGCTCGTGACGGCGGATCACCTCGGCGACGATGAAGGCGAGGAACTTCTCGGCGAATTCGGGGTCGAGGTGCGAGTCCTCGGCGAGAATCCGCAGGCGGGCGACCTGTCGGGCCTCGCGCGATTCATCGGCCGGCGGCAGCCCGTGTTCGGCCTTGAGCTCGCCGACCCGTTCGGTGAGTTTGAACCGCTCGGCCAGGAGGTGGACGAGGGAGGCGTCGATGTTGTCGATGCTGTCGCGCAGCTCGATCAGTCTCTTCTGGGCGGGTGTCTTTCCGTCTCTGTTGTGCTCCACGGCACCAGTCTAACGATGAGCGGACACGGCAGTGCGCCGCGTCTCACGGATCGCGGCGCACTGCGTCTGCTCCTTCGGCAGAGGTCTCGGATGCCTCAGCCGAGTGCGTCGACCGGAACGGCGTCCTTCGTCTCGGGATCGCCCAGCGTGCCGGCCCTGCGGTCGGCCAGGTACTTCTTCATCTCCTTCTTGACCACCGGCATCAGCAGATAGAGGCCGAGGATGTTGATGAACGCGCACATGAACAGCGCGGCATCGGCGAATTCGACGACCTTGGAGAAGGTGGCCACGCAGCCGATGACGACGAAGACGCACACGAGCGTGCGGAAGACGGTGACGCTGGCCTTGGCGTTTCCGAACAGGAAGCTCCAGGCCTGCTCACCGTAGTAGGCCCAGGTGATCAGCGTCGAGAAGGCGAAGAGTGCCACGGCGATCGCCAGCAGCGCCGGGTACCAGGAGGCGACAGTTGAGAAGGCGTCCGAGGCCAGGGCCACTCCCCCGATCTCACCGGCGCCGAGGTCCTCACGGTACGAGGCCTGGTTGGCGACGATGATCGTCAGAGCCGTCATGGTGCAGACGATGACGGTGTCGATGAAGGGCTCGAGCAGGGCGACGAAGCCCTCGGAGATCGGGCGGCGGGTCTTGACCGCCGAGTGGGCGATCGGCGCCGAACCGATACCGGCCTCGTTGGAGAACGCCGAACGCTGAAAGCCGATGATCATGACACCGATGACGCCGCCGGCGATGCCCTGCGGGTTGAACGCGCCGGAGAAGATCTCGCCGACGGCGTGGGGGATGTTCGAGTAGTTGAGCCCGAGGACGAGCAGGCAGGAGACGACGTAGAAGATCGCCATGCCGGGAACCAGTTTGTCGGTGACCTTCGCGATGGAGCGGATGCCGCCGAGGATGACGAGCGCGACGAGGACGGCGAAGACGATTCCGAAGATGAGTGAGGCGAAGGGGCCGGCCAGGATGCCGTCGTCGCCGCCGGTGGCGGTGCGCACCTGGGCGAAGGTCTGGTTGGCCTGGAACATTCCGCCGCCGACGACGCCGAAGATGAGGATCGCGATGGCGAACAGTCCCGTCAGCGTCGTGGCGACGGGTCTGCTGAAGCGTCGGAAGGCGACGGGCAGATATTTGAAGGGTCCGCCGTGGACGACTCCGTTCTCGTCGATCTCACGGTACTTCGCGCCGAGGGTGCATTCGACGAACTTCGTGCACATGCCCAGCAGGCCGGCCACGATCATCCAGAATGTCGCGCCCGGACCGCCGAGGGCGATGGCGACGCCGACACCGGCGATGTTGCCGAGTCCGACGGTTCCCGACAGGGCCGAGGCCAGGGCCTGGAAGTGGGTGACCTCCCCCGGGTCGTCCTTCGTGGAGAACTTCCCGCGGATGATCTCGATCGACAGCTTGGCGGCACGGGCCTGGATGAAGCCGAAGTAGATGGTGAAGACCAGTGCGGCGAAGATCAGCCACACGACAACGAACGGGAAGGACGCTCCCCCGATGGTGATCGGGAAGAAGATGATGTTGCCGAACCATGTTGCGATCGGGTCGAACCAGGAGTTGATGGCATCGTCGACCGGGGACACCGGCTCTGCATGGAGTTGAATGCTGTTCATGGTTTGAAAAGATCCCTGAGACGCAGATCACATTCAAGGCTTCCGCCCGTTGAGACGAGTTCAGTTATGAAACCGTTACCCAACCCGCTCGAACGGAGTCGATGTGAGATTCGCGTCTCATTCTGTGGCCTAGACTGGAGACATGACTGAGAACCCACAGCAGCATGATCGGCGTCCGAATCAGCCCCCTGTTCGCGGCCCTGTCCCGACCGGCGATCCGATGCCCCACTACCAGGACGGTCACACTCACCCGGCCGCGTATCCGGGAGCCGAACCGGTGACCAACCCCAACGGTCACTACGGATCACAGGGTTCCCAGGCCGGCTCCTCCGGTTCTCCCGAATCCCCTGTCGCCTACGGTCCGCCGGGAGGCGCCCAGGCCAATACGGGGGCTCCGCAGACGCACGGAGGCGTCTCCGGCCCGAGCTCCCCGATGCCGCACAACACCGCCCGGGGTCGGCATTCGGCCTCACCGTCTCCCGCCCCGGCACCGGACCCCGGCGGTCGGCGGCCGGCACGCATCGTCTCCCCTGAAGGCGAGCGGGTGCGGGAGCGCTCCGCCGGCGGCGTATCCGGATATTTCGCGATCGCCGGAGCCATCGTCCTGCTCCTGTTGGCCGCGCTGCTCGGGATCATCGGTCTGATCATGACCATCGCGGCGACGGCGATCGGGATCGTCCTCATCGTTCTCGGCGTGCTGTGCTTCATCGCCTCGATGTTCCTCTTCAAGGGCTGCACCTCGGTGGCGCCCGGACATGCTGTCGTCCTCCAGCTGTACGGGAAGTACGTCGGCACCGTCCGGCAGTCGGGGCTGCGGTTCGTCAACCCGTTCTACACGAAGGATCAGGTCTCCACCCGCATCCGCAACCATGAGACCTCGACGCTGAAAGTCAACGACCTCGACGGCAACCCGATCGAGATCGGCGCCGTCGTCGTCTGGCAGGTCAGGGACACCGCACAGGCGATGTTCGAAGTCGACGACTTCGAGGAGTTCGTGGCCATCCAGGCCGAGACCGCCGTCAGGCACATCGCGAATTCCTATGCCTACGACTCCTCCGACCCGCATCGGATGTCCCTGCGCGACAATGCCGATGAGATCACGTCGAAGCTCTCCGACGAAGTGGCCGCCCGGGTCACGGCCGCCGGTGTGACGATCATCGAATCCCGCATCACGCAGTTGGCCTACGCCCCGGAGATCGCCCGTGCCATGCTCCAGCGGCAGCAGGCGACCGCCGTCGTCGCCGCTCGCCAGCTCATCGTCGAGGGCGCCGTGGGCATGGTCGAGACGGCGATCGAGGAGATCGAGGGGCGTGGGATCGTTCGGCTCGGTCAGGCCGAACGCAGCGATCTCGTGTCGAACCTCATGATCGTCCTCTGCGGTGATCAGGCGGCGCAGCCGACGATCAGCACGACGCGCAATCAGCAAGCGGAGGATTGACGCGCAGGACGGGGAGGCCGGCCGTCGACGGATCGTCGAGGGCCGGCCTCCCTGGTGACCGGTCACCGGTCGCGGTGACCGTTCGCGGCTGCGTTCAGTCGTCCTCGCCGATGATGACGAACGAGGTCGGCAGCTGTTCCTGCTTCTCTTCGGCAGCTCTCTTCGGCTCGGCCGACTCCTTCGACGCCGCCGGTGCCTTCTTGGGGGCAGGGGCCGGGGCGGCCTCTGCCACCTTCGTCTCCGAGTCCGCGCCGATCATCAGCGGCAGATCCTCCGGCTCCTCAGCGGCGGGCTTGCGCTGCCCAGCCGCTCCGTGACCGGCGGCGGGCTGCGCCTCCGCCCGGTCGGCCTTCGCCGATGACTTGTCACCGCCCGCCTTCGCCGGTCCCGACTTCGATGTCTCTGAAGTCTTCGCCGACTCGGATGTCTTCGACGACTCGGACGTCGAGGCGTCCGTCGCCTCCGCGGGCTCAGACGTCGAAGCTTCGGATCCCGAGGCAGCCGACGAGGACTCATCGGACTGCGCGGATCGCGAGCTCGAGCGACGACGGCCGTTGCGCGAGCGTGAGCGGCCCTTGCCCCGCTCGGCCGTGTCCGAATTGCCCTCTCCGCGCGAATGGTCTTCGGTCCCGCCGTCGGCAGAGCCGGTATCGGTCTGCTTCATCGTCGCCTTCGCGATCGCGGCGACTGCGGAGCGTGAAGCATCCGAGGACACCGAGTCCTCGTGCGAATCGGACTCATTGTGCTTGGACTTCGAACCCGAGTCGCTGCGGCGCTTCCGGTCGCGGCGGTGGTCACCGCCCGAGGACCGATTGCCCCGATGCGACTTCGAGCCGTCCTCGTCCGATCCCGGCAGCAGCAGTCCGCGACCGCTGAGGTCGGCCCCCGCGCTGACCATCGACTCGGCCAGACCGGTGCCGATGCGCTTGCGGGTCATCTGGACGAGACCCAGCGAGGTCACCTCGGCGACCTGATGCTTCGTCCGGTCGCGGCCGAGGCATTCGACGAGGCGGCGCACCACGAGATCGCGGTTGGATTCGAGCACCATGTCGATGAAGTCGACGACGATGATGCCGCCGATGTCACGCAGGCGCAGCTGTCGGATGACCTCCTCGGCGGCTTCGAGGTTGTTGCGGGTCACGGTCTCCTCGAGGTTTCCCCCGGAGCCGGTGAACTTGCCGGTGTTGACGTCGACGACGGTCATCGCCTCGGTGCGGTCGATGACGAGCGATCCGCCCGAGGGCAGGTTCACCGTGCGCTGCAGCGCCTTCTGGATCTGCTCCTCGATGCGGTAGTGGTCGAAGATGTCCTCGTCCTCGTTGTAGCGGTGGACCCGCTCGAGCAGATCCGGGGCGACGGATTCGACGTACTCGTGGATGGTGTTCCAGGCTCCGTCGCCGTCGATGACGAGCGAGTTGAAGTCCTCGTTGAAGACATCGCGGATGATGCGCACGATCATGTCCGGTTCGCTGTAGAGCAGCTGCGGGGCCAGCACCTTCGTCGACTTCGACTTCTTCTCGATCGTCTCCCAGCGCTTGGCCAGTCGTTCGACGTCGCGTCCGAGATCCGTATCGGTGGCGCCTTCGGCCGCGGTGCGCACGATCACGCCGTTCGAGTCGCCGACGAGCTCCTTGAGCAGCTTCTTCAGCCGTGCCCGCTCGTTGTCGGGAAGCTTTCGGGAGATTCCGGTCATCGAGTTGCCGGGCACGTAGACGAGGAACCTGCCGGGCAGGGAGATCTGGCTCGTCAGACGCGCACCCTTGTGCCCGATCGGGTCCTTCGTCACCTGGACGAGCACCGAATCGCCGGGGCTGAGCGCGGTCTCGATGCGGCGGGCCTTGCCGTCCATTCCGAGAGCGTCCCAGTTGACCTCACCGGCGTAGAGCACGGCATTGCGCCCCTTGCCGATGTCGATGAAGGCCGCTTCCATGCTCGGCAGCACGTTCTGGACCTTGCCGAGGTAGACGTTTCCGATCAGCGAGGCCTGCTGGCGGTTCTCTTTGAGATAGTGTTCGACGGCGATACCGTCCTCGACGACCACGAGCTGGGTCTGGTCACCGCTTTCGCGCACGAGCATGGTGCGATCGACGGATTCTCGCCGGGCGAGGAATTCGGCCTCGGTGATGATGGGACGACGACGTCCGGCCTCGCGTCCCTCCTTCCGTCGCTGCCGCTTGGCCTCGAGGCGGGTCGAGCCCTTGAGCGAAGTGACTTCGTCGCGGTCGCTGCTCCGCGAGCGGGAGCGGCGGCGACGGCGTCGGCGGGATCCGCCGTCGCTGTCGTCGTCATCGCCGCTGTCATCCGACTGCGAGTCCTCGGATCTGCCGTTGTCGGACTTGCCGTTGTCGGAGTTGCCGTTGTCGGACTTGCCGTTCGTCTCCTGCGAATCGGAGTCGGAGCTCTGCTTCGAACCTCGGCTGTTCGATCGCGAGCCCCGTCGTGAGGAGCGGGAACGTCCGCCGGAGGAGCTCTCGTCATCTGAGTCGCCTGTGCCCTCGGAGTCCTGAGACTTCTCCGCCGAGTCGTCTTCGGAGCGGTCATCGCTGTCATCGCGACCTCGCGAGCGGCGTCCGCGGCCGCCTCGGCGACGACGCGGACCGTTCGAGCTCTCGTCATCGTCGTCACCCCGGTGGGAGGAGCGCGCCTCGTCATCGCTGTCGTGGGAATCGTCCCAGTCGTCGGAGTCGTCGTCTTCGATCTTCACGACTTCGGCGAGTTCGGCCTTCGGCACCTGGAAGATCAGGCCTCCGTCGTGGGGGACGGTGGGGTTGGGGCGCGGTTCCGGCGACGACGCGGATGCCGCGGCGGGAGCGGCGAAGGGATTGCGCGGATCGAAGTTCACCGGCGACCGGCCGGCTCCCTCCCGGTCGTTCGGCTCCTCGTCGTCATCCGAGTCCCGGTGCGACGACTCATCTCCGTCTCCGCGGACGTACTCCTCGAAGACGAGTCCCCGGTTGGCCACGGCGTCTCGGGCAGGCTTCGGGCTCGCCCGCCGGGCGGTCGGCTCCCGCTCCTCGGCGTCCTCGTCGTCATCCTCTTCGTCGTCGGCATCGCCGGTCCGCAGCGATTCGGCCGCGGCGGCGATGTCGTCGAGTCGTGCGCGCACGCTGCCGTCGACGTCTTCATGGTCGCTGTCCTTGGCGTTGACCGACTGCTGCAGATCGGCCAGGTCGGCGAGGATGCCTTCGGTCGGATCTGTCGGTTCATTACCGTCGTTCGACGTTTCGTTCATCAGTTCTCCCAGTCCGAAGACGCCGTCCACACCGTACGGATCTTCGGATCCTTGCATGGTCCTTGGGCGGACCGAAACTTGTGGATGGCACGTCAGGCTCGCGCTCGGCGCGTAGGCCTGAGGTGCTGCCTCATCTTGTTGTCGACCTGCGAGGTCATACCCTCGACTCGGTGGAGGCACTTCTCCCATTCGGTGTGAGAACAGGTATCCGTATTCACATTATGTCACACATGTCCCTCTCCGCTGAGGGTCCGAGGGCGCAGGGTTTGCCGCATGGAGTGCGGCCAGGCATTCTTAAGGGGTGAACAGTGCACAGACCCTCCCCGATGGCCGCGACACGGATGCCCCCGCCCCGGCGTGGGTGCTCAGACGGGTTCCCTTCGGAATCTTCCTCATCGTCGGCTCCGTGATCGGGTTCCTCGCCTCGTTCTCATTGGCCGCGGAGAAGTACGCCAAGCTCGCCGATCCCGAGCTCGTCCTCTCCTGCGACCTCAATCCGTTCTTCTCCTGCGGTTCGGTCATGGAGCATCCGGAGGCCGAGCTGTTCGGCTTCCCGAATCAGCTGCTGGGTGTGGCCGCCTTCGTCTTCCCGCTGCTCATCGGCGTGCTCTTCCTCGCCGGGACCGAACTGCCTGGTTGGGTGATGATCGGGCTCAATCTCGGTCTGGCCCTCGGCGTCGTCCTCGTGATGTTCCTGTTCTACGTCTCGATCTACAGGATCGGGGTCGGCTGCCCGTGGTGCATCGTCGTGTGGACCGTGACGATTCCGATGTTCGTGGCCGTGACCGCCCACAATGTGCTCTCCGGCGCCTTCGGCACCCGGGCCGAGGCGAATCCGTTCGCTCGGGTCTTCGCCAAGGAGAACATCGCCCTGTCGGTGCTGTGGATGCTCATCATCTTCGCCTGCATCGTCGTCCAGTTCTGGTCGTTCTTCTCCAATCTGGTCTGAGCGGCACTCGCCTCTGACTTCAGCGATTCGGGCCGATCACGCCGAAGGGGCGCCCCACCGCCAGGTGGAGCGCCCCTTCGCTGTTGGAACGGCAGATGCCGTGGCCTCAGGCTGGGTACCAGATGCCGATCTCACGGTCGGCCGATTCCGTGGAATCGGATCCGTGGACGAGGTTCTTCTGCACCTTCTCACCCCAGTCGCGACCGAAGTCGCCGCGGATCGTGCCGGGCGCGGCGGCCGTCGGATCGGTCGCTCCCGCCAGCGAGCGGAAGCCGGCGATCACTCCCTGCCCCGAGGCGATGATCGACACGATCGGGCCTTCGGCCATGAAGTCGACGAGCGGCTGGTAGAAGGGCTTGCCTTCGTGCTCGGCATAGTGGGCGGCCAGCTCCTCGGACGTGGCCGTGCGCAGGTTCAGCGCGTCGATCCGGTAGCCCTTGTCTTCGATCCGGGCCACGATCTGTCCGACGAGTCCGCGAGCGACCCCATCGGGTTTGATGAGAATGAGGGTGCGTTCCATTCCGGTCCTTCCAAGTTCGAGTGGACGTCGGTCCACAGTTTACCCGGGCGCCGAGGCGGCTCTGCCCGGGATCGGCCGCGGCTCACGAGCGGGCCGCGACCTCGCGATCGATGCGAGCCGACCAGTACACCGCCATCGCCCACAGGGCGATGAAGATGACCGCGACGAAGAACATCGAGTTGAGGACGAACCCGGAGGCCAGAAGCAGCGCCTGGACGATCCAGCCGAGGATCACTCCGGGACGCTTCTGTCCGATCCGGCGAGGCAGCATGATGACGGCGACGATCGCGAGCACGGCGATGGCAGAGGCGCCGATGAGCAGCTGGGCCAGGCTCAGAGTCTGCGCCGATTTCACGACCAGTCCGAAGGTCGTGAGCACGGCGAAGTAGACGACGACGAGCTCGCAGATGAGGATCGACCCGCACAGGACGGGATACTTGGACTTCACGATTCCTCTCCCTTTCCCAGCAGCAGACGCGCCTCGGCGACGGTGTAGAGGGAACCGGTGACGACGATCCCGGGGCTCTTGGCCGCAACGCCGGTGGCGAGGTCGATGGCCTTCATCAGAGCGGCATTGATGTCGGAGGTGACGATGACCGAATCCTCGTCGACCCACTCGCGGGCCGCCTCGGCGAGCTTGTCGACCGGCAGCGCCCGAGCGCTCAGGGTCTCGCTGACGACGAAGACGTCGGCACTGCGGTGCAGCTCTTCGAGCACCCCGTCGAAGTCCTTGTCCCCGAGCATCGCCAGCACCATGACCACGTAGTCGAAGTCGAAGGCCTCATCGAGGGTCTCGGCGAGCACGTGTGCGGCGTCGGGGTTGTGCGCTCCGTCGACGACCACGCTGGGTCCGGTGCGCACGAGTTCGGCGCGGCCGGGCGAGGTCACCTGGGCCAGGCCCTCGGCGACCGTCTCCTGGTTCAACGGCTTGTCCTCGGTGCCGAGGAATGCCTCGGCCGCGACGACGGCGACCGCCGCGTTGTGGGCCTGATGGCTCCCGTGCAGTGGGACGAAGACGTCCGCGTAGACATCGCGTCTGCCCTGGACGGTGATCAGCTGCCCGTCGACGGCCCGCTGGCGGTCGAGGAGGCGGAAGTCCCGGTCCTCGGCCACGAGAGCGATCTCACGTCGTTCGGCCTCGGAGTCGAGCACGGTCTGGGCCGCTTCGTCCTGGACGGCGGTGACGGCCACGGGCTCGGGTGCCGGGGACGGATCGACGCTGCGGTCGAGGACACCGGCCTTGGTCGCAGCGATCGCCTCGATGGTCCCACCGAGGAACGCCTGATGGTCGAGTCCGATCTTCGTGAACACGCACACCTGGGCGTCGGCCACGTTCGTCGAGTCCCACTGCCCGCCCATGCCGACCTCGGTGATGACGACATCGACCGGGGCGTCGGCGAACACCGCGAAGGCCAGCACCGTGAGAGCCTCGAAGTACGTCAGCTTCGGGCGGTCCTCGGACTCGAGCTGAGCGTCGATGATGTCGAGATAGGGGGCGATCTCGTCATAGATGCGCACGAAGGTCGGGATGTCGACCGGGGCCCCATCGACCGAGATCCGTTCGGTCACCGAATGCATGTGCGGGCTGGTGAACCGACCGACCCGCAGATCGTGGGCGGTGATGAGCGAGTCGAGCATCCGGGCCGTGGAGGTCTTCCCATTCGTTCCCGTCACCGTGATCGTCGGAGCCGCCGTGTGGATGTCGCCGAGGACCTCGCAGGCTCGTCGGGTCGCGTCGAGGCGCAGCTCGACCTGGGTCTCCCCCGCCCGGGCGAGCAGCAGGGCGTAGACCCGCGCCAGCTCGGCCTTCGCGGTCTCCGGCGCGGGTGAGCCGGTGCCGGCCTCATCCCGGTCGCCGTGACCGTTCGTCGCTTCGGTGCTCATGCGCGGCTCACCGCCAGACGGGTGCCCTCGGGCAGCTCGTCCGGGTCGAAGACCTGTGCCGCGCCCTCTGCCGAACCGAACTCCAGCGAGGTGGCCAGGGTCTCACCGGCGATGAGCTCGCTGTGGGTCTCGAGCGCCGCGGTGACCTCGGCGCTGGCCTCGACGATGACGGCGATCCGATCGGAGATGTGCAGATCGAGCCGCTTGCGGATGCCCTGGATGGCGCGCACGGCGTCGCGGGCCATGCCTTCGGCCTCGAGCTCGGGGCTCACGCGCGTGTCGAGGGCGAGGAAGCCGGAGTCCAGGGCGGCCAACTCCATGCCCTCGGTGCCGGATTCGGCCACCGACTCCAAGGAGTATTCGCCCTCGACCAGTTCGATGCCGCCACTGACGACCGTGCCGTCGGTGACCGACCAGTCACCGGTCTTCGAAGCCTTGATGACCTGTTGGACCTGCGTGCCCAGACGCGGTCCGGCAGCGCGGGCGTTGACGACGAGGTTCTGCGACAGGGAGAACCCGGCGGCCTCCGCCTCGGCGATGTCGAAGACCTCGACCTCACGGACATTGAGCTCATCGGCGATGATCCCGGTGAAGTCCGCACCGAGCTCGGTGTCGGTGGCCACCGTCAGGCGCGCCAGGGGCAGGCGCACGCGCAGGTGGTTGGCCTTGCGCACCGAGGAGGCCGTCGAGCAGATGTCGCGGGTCAGGTCCATGGCCGCGACGAGGCCGGCATCGGCGGGGAACGCCTCGGCGTCGGGATAGTCGGCCAGGTGCACGGAGCGCTCACCGGTCAGTCCCCGGTAGATCTCCTCGACGGTGAACGGCAGCAGCGGAGCCGCGACCCGGCAGAAGGCCTCGAGGCAGGTGAAGAGCACATCGAAGGACTCGTGGGTGTCGACCCCGCCGTCCCAGAAGCGGCGACGCGAACGACGCACGTACCAGTTCGTGAGCATGTCGAGGTAGCTGCGGACGAGTTCGCAGGCGGCCCAGATGTCCAGGCCCTCCATCGCCTCGGCGAACCCGGCGATGAGGTCGTGCGTCTTCGCCAGCAGGTAGCGGTCGAGGACCTGCGTCGAGTCGTATCGGGTCTGCGCCTGGTAGCCGGTCTGGGCTGCATCGGGCCCGTCGGCGGCGTTGGAGTAGGTGGCGAAGAACTGCCAGGTGTTCCACAGCGGGAGCACGACCTGCCGGACAGCGTCGCGGATGCCCTGCTCGGTGACGACGAGGTTGCCTCCGCGCAGGATCGACGAGGCCATGAGGAACCAGCGCATCGCGTCCGAGCCGTCACGGTTGAACACCTCGTTGACGTCCGGGTAGTTGCGCAGGGACTTCGACATCTTCTGCCCGTCGGAGCCGAGGACGATGCCGTGGGAGATGCAGTTCGTGAAGGCCGGGCGGTCGAAGATCGCCGTGGCCAGCACGTGCAGCAGGTAGAACCAGCCGCGGGTCTGTCCCACGTATTCGACGATGAAGTCGGCCGGGAAGTGGTTGTCGAACCATTCGGAGCTCTCGAACGGGTAGTGCACCTGGGCGTAGCTCATCGAACCGGAGTCGAACCAGACGTCGAAGATCTCCGGGATCCGACGCATCACGGACTGGCCGGTCGGGTCGTCCGGGTTCGGCCGGGTCAGATCATCTACCCAGGGACGGTGGAGGTCGACCTCGCCGGAGTCGTTGAGCGGCAGACGGCCGAAGTCGGCTTCGATCTCGGCCAGGGAGCCGTAGACGTCGGTGCGCGGATAGGCGGGGTCGGAGGAGACCCATACGGGAATCGGCGAACCCCAGAACCGGTTGCGCGAGATCGACCAGTCACGGGCGTTCTCGAGCCATCTTCCGAACTGTCCGTGCTTGACGTTGTCGGGCACCCAGTTGATCTGCTCGTTGAGTTCGACCATCCGGTCCTTGAACTCGGTGACTCTGACGAACCAGGAGGACACCGCCCGGTAGATCAGCGGATTCCGGCAGCGCCAGCAGTGCGGGTAGGAGTGCTCGTAGGATTCGTTTCGGATCAGCAGCGCGCTGCGGCCCTCGAGCGGACCGGTGTGGTTGCGCAGGTCCTTGATGATGGCCTTGTTCGCGTCGAAGACCTGCATTCCCGCGTAGTCGGCCACGGTCGAGTCGAAGCGTCCGGCGTCGTCGACTGGACGGGTGGCGGTGATGCCGTAGGAGTCGGTCAGCTCCTTGTCCTCCTCACCGAAGGCCGGTGACTGGTGGACGATTCCGGTGCCGTCCTCGACGGTGACGAAGTCGGCGGCGAGGATAGTGTGCATCCGCTCGCCGAACTCCTCCTGGCGCCCCGCGAAGTACGGGAACGGAGGCTCATAGGACCGACCGACGAGTTCGCTGCCGGGGAAGGTCCGCAGCACCTCGGGGTGCTCACCGAGCTCACGGGCATAGGCGCCGAGGCGGGCCTCGGCGAGGATCAGGGTCTTGCCCTGCAGCTCCTCGGCCCCGTCGGCACCGGCGACGACGGCGACCAACGGGATGTCCGGGTTGACGGCCACGGCCTGGTTCGACGGCACCGTCCAGGGAGTCGTCGTCCAGATGAGGACCCATTCATCGGCATCGGTGAGTTTGTAGCCGATCGTCACCGACGGGTCCTGACGTGTCTTGTAGACATCCTCGTCCATGCGCAGCTCGTGGTTCGAAAGCGGTGTCTCGTCCTTCCAGCAGTACGGCAGGACCCGGTAGCCCTCGTAGACGAGGCCCTTGTCCCAGAGCTGCTTGAACGCCCAGATGACGCTTTCCATGTAGTCGACGCCCAGCGTCTTGTAGTCGTTGTCGAAGTCGACCCAGCGACCTTGGCGGGTCACGTACTCCTGCCATTCCTTCGTATAGCGCAGCACCGAGGAGCGGCAGGCATCATTGAACGCGGCCAGGCCCATGCGGCCGATCTCGGACTTGTCGGTGATGCCCAGCTGGCGTTCGGCCTCGAGTTCGGCGGGCAGCCCGTGGGTGTCCCAGCCGAAGCGGCGGTCGACCTTCTTGCCTCGCATGGTCTGGAACCGCGGAACGACGTCCTTGACGTAGCCGGTGAGCAGGTGACCGTAGTGGGGCAGGCCGTTGGCGAAGGGAGGGCCGTCGTAGAAGACGAATTCGTTCTCCCCGTTCTCACCGGGATCGCGCTGGTCGACGGAGGCCTGGAAGGTGTCGTCCTCCTGCCAGTAGCGCAGGACGGCGTCTTCGATCTCAGGGAAGTTCGGCGAGGCGGACAGGCCGAAGGCCGAGGTCGATGCCTTGGGATAGAGAGGCTGGGTCATGAGCGTCCTTCTGGGTCACTGCGGTCACTGTCACGAGGACGACAGTCTGCCGCGGTACCACCTCGCTTATCCGCTGCCTGCGCCGATGAGCTCAGGCGGCGGATCGCTCATTGCCGGATGATGACGGATCCACCCGTCCGGTTCTACTGGGATCGCTGGGATCCGTTCTTCCGGATGCTCCCCGGTGATGGCCGGATCAACGCACTTCAATCGTATACCGT
The DNA here is from genome assembly GCF_018208375.1 of Brevibacterium sp. SMBL_HHYL_HB1. Taxonomy (NCBI): domain Bacteria; kingdom Bacillati; phylum Actinomycetota; class Actinomycetes; order Micrococcales; family Brevibacteriaceae; genus Brevibacterium; species Brevibacterium sp. SMBL_HHYL_HB1. The sequence goes on from NZ_CP062936.1 coordinate 1,639,580, forward strand.
CGGCTCCGCTGAAGACCACTCACCGCCAGCGCGGCCGGCGCGAGTGGTCTCCGACCGGGCCGACGACCGTCACAGCCCCTGGTTGCGGGCCACCTTGTACTGTTCGGCCTGGGCGATGGGACGGATGACCATGAGGTCGACGTTGAAGTGGTGGGGGCGGGTGAGCGTGTAGACGACGGCATCGGCGACGTCCTCGGCCGTGAGCGGATTCTCCACGCCTTCGTAGACCTGGGCCGCCTTCTGCGCATCGCCGAGGCGTTTGAGGCTGAATTCCTCGGTTGCGACCATGCCCGGCGCGATCTCGATGACCCGCACGGGTTCGCCGAGGAGTTCGAGCCTGAGGGTTGCGGCGATCGTATGGGAGCCGTGCTTCGTCGCCACATAGCCGCCGCCCTTCTCGTAGGCCTGGTGGCCGGCGGTCGAGGACATCACGACGATATCGCCGCGACCGGAATCGATCAGCGCCGGCAGAATGGCTTTGACGACGCGGAGGACACCGAGGACGTTGATGTCGAACATGTCCTTCCATCCCTCGACCGAGGACTCCGCGATCGTGTCGACGCCGTAGGCGGCTCCGGCGTTGGCCACGAGGGAGTGCACCGGTCCGCCGCGCAGAACCTCGGCGGCCATCGCCTCGACCTCGGCGTCATCGGTGAGGTCGGCGACGATGTAGTCGGCTCCGGTCTCCTCGGCGAGGGCCTTGAGCTTGTCCTCACGTCTGGCCACGGCCACGACGTCCCAGCCCTGTTCGCGCAGCTGCCGCACCGTGGCCGCCCCGATTCCCGAGCTCGCGCCTGTCACCACTGCTCTGAGTGTCTCCATCTGCCTTCTCCTCTGTCGCGGTGTCCGGTTGCATGTGCGACCTCGTCTCCCGGCTCAGTCTACGGAGTCCGGTGGGGCTCAGGGGTCGGGTTCCGGGGCGCGGACGGGACGGGGCGGCTGAACCGAATCCGTCGGCGTCTGCGAGGCTGCGTCGGCCGGATCACCCGGGCGCGGTCTCCGACGGCGGCTCGGCCGCGGTGCGCGGGGCAGGGAGTACGGGTTGCGGAGCCCGCCCTCGCCGAAGACGGCGCGGACTCCCGGGATCCTGACCGCCAGCCAGGTGATCACTGCGCACACGACCGCGTAGGCGAGCGGCATGACGAAGGCGTGCAGCGCCACGCCCGCGACGGTGTCGGGCAGTCCCATGAGATTGCGGACCGGATAGAGGATGAGCGGATGGAGCAGGAACACGCCGAAGGAATACGGATAGAAGCGGTGCAGAAGGCCGAATCCCTCGCGCAGGTGGAAGTGCAGCAGCAGATAGGCCGCCATCGAGGCCACAACCACTCCGGGGGCGAGGAACGCGTAGGGGAACAGCCACGGCTTCTCTCCTGGTCCCAACCCTGCCCAGGCGGCGGTGCCCGCGATCGCGACCAGCAGAGTCGACCAGACGAGAACGGCGGCACGCGCGGACAGGACGATATCGCGCAGCACCCAGCCCAGGATGTAGAAGCCGGCCATGGGCAGGAATCGGGTCGCGATATTGGCCTCCCCGACGTCGAAGATCATCGACACCCACTGGTCGAGCATGCCGATGCCCAGAAAGATCAGGCCCGTGCCCCACTGCAGGCGACGCGATCCGTGCACGCTGAGCAGGCGGAAGAACGGTGTGAGCAGGGTCAGTCCCGCCAGGACGTAGAGGAAGTAGAGCTGGACGAAGGGCGAGCCGGTGAGGATGGCGACCCCGGGGTTCCAGCTCTCGTCGTCGGGCTGGAGGTAATAGCGGCGGAACAGAACGTAGACGACGGTCCAGAACACGAGGGGGATGCCGATGCGCCAGATGCGTTTGGACAGGAACCTCCGCGGTTTGCTCCCGCGATTCGGGTCGAGAGCCAGGGCGCCGGAGATCATGATGAACACGGGCACCGACCAGCGGGAGGCGGAGTCGACGGCGTTGGCCAGCCACCAGTCGGGACCCATCCCGGAGAAGTTCTGCTCGACCACGGTGCCCAGCGAGTGAATGGCGACGACGGCGACGATCGCGATCGCTCGCGCCGGATTCATCCATGCCGTCGAGGTCGGAGGAGGATTCTCGGTCGGAATTCTGTCCAAGGTCGCCATGGGCCAATATTCTCATTGCCCGGCGCGGATGCGTCTCAACCGACCTTCAGGATGTGCGGCCCCTGACATCGTCGGTGCGGATCGGAGTCCGGAACGTGCCTGCTCGTGTCCGGGAGTGAATCTGCCGCTTCCGGGACGCACACGGGCCTCTCACCGGTTTGGCCAGACGCTCACCGGGTGAGAAAATCAGCAATTATGAACACACCTGCCTTTTCGGACTCGACGCACGAGTCAGTGAACCTGCCTGACAAACCGGCTCTCGAGGGCCTGCGGGACAAATGGGACGCCGCGTGGAGCGAGTCGGAAGTCTACGCCTTCGACTCCGAGACCGATCGTGGTCAGGTCTACTCCATCGACACTCCCCCGCCCACCGCTTCGGGTTCGCTGCACGTCGGGCACGTGTTCTCCTATACGCAGACCGACATCATCGCCCGCTACCAGCGCATGACCGGCAAGAACGTGTTCTATCCGCTCGGCTGGGACGACAACGGTCTGCCGACCGAACGCCGGGTGCAGAACTACTACGGCGTGACCTGCGATCCCAGTCGGCACTACGATCCGGACTTCCAGCCGCCGGAGAAGGCACCGAAGAATTCGCGGGACTTCGTCAAGATCTCACGCCAGAACTTCATCGAACTGTGCGAGAAGCTCTCGGCCGAGGACGAGCAGGTCTTCGAGGATCTCTTCCGCTCCACCGGCCTGTCCGTGGACTGGAACTACACGTACCGGACGATCGACGATGATTCCCGTGCGGTCAGCCAGCGGGCGTTCCTCGCGGATCTCGCCGGCGGACATGCCTATTCCCAGGACGCCCCGACGATGTGGGACGTGACCTTCGGTACGGCCGTGGCCCAGGCCGAGCTCGAGGATCGGGAGAAGGACGGCGCCTATCACAAGGTGAAGTTCTTCCCCGAGGGTGCCGACGGACTGGCCGACACCTCTGCCGAGCCGATCGTCATCGTCACCTCGCGTCCCGAGCTCATCCCCGCCGTGGTCGCCCTCGTCGCCCACCCCGACGACGAACGCTATGCCTCGTTCTTCGGCACGAACGTCGTCTCTCCGCTCTTCGGCGTCAGCGTCGAGGTGCGTGCTCATGAATTGGCGAAGTCCGACAAGGGCACAGGCATCGCCATGGTCTGCACCTTCGGCGACCTCACCGACGTCACCTGGTGGCGCGAACTCGATCTGCCCACGCGTGCGGTCATCAACCGCGGCGGTCGGCTCAACCTCGAGGTCCCCGAGTGGATCGCCGCCTCCCCGAAGGCCGAGGCGGTCGCCAACTATGAGGCTCTGGCCGGCAAGACCACCTTCAGCGCGCGCAAGGAAATCGCGCAGATGCTCATCGATTCCGGTGACCTCATCGGCGAGATCGAACCGATCACCCATCCCGTTCCGTTCTATGAGAAGGGTGACAAGCCACTCGAGGTCGTCACCAGCCGCCAGTGGTACATCCGCAACGGCGGCCGGTCGGCACAGCTGCGAGATGAGCTCATCGCCCGGGGACGTGAGATCGAATGGCACCCGGCGTTCATGCGCTCGCGCTACGAGAACTGGGTGGAGAACCTCCACGGCGACTGGCTGGTCTCCCGGCAGCGCTACTTCGGCGTCCCGATTCCTCTGTGGTATCGCCTCGACGGCGACGGGCAGCCGGACTACGACGATCCGATCGTTCCCGAGTCTCTGCCGGTCGATCCGATCGCCGAGGTCCCGGCAGGCTATACGGAGGAGCAGCGTGATGTGCCCGGCGGCTTCACCGCAGACCCGGACGTTCTCGACACGTGGGCGACCTCCTCGCTGACTCCGCAGCTGCTGGGCGGCTGGTCACGGGATGAGGACTTCTTCGACAAGGTCTTCCCCTTCGATCTGCGCCCGCAGGGACACGACATCATCCGCACCTGGCTGTTCTCGACCGTGGTCCGGGCGAACTCACTCAACGACTCGGCACCGTGGAAGCATGCCGGACTGTCCGGCTGGATCCTCGATCCTGACCGGAAGAAGATGTCGAAGTCGAAGGGCAACGTCGTCGTCCCCTCCGACATCCTCGCCGAGTCCAAGCCCGGTTTCGGCCCCGACGCTGTCCGCTACTGGGCGGCCAGTGCCAAGCTCGGTGCCGACACCGCCTATGACGTGACCCAGATGCAGATCGGCCGTCGCCTGGCGATGAAGCTGCTCAACGCCTCGAAGTTCGCCCTCGCCCAAGGCGTGCATGCCGGTCTCATCGGCCAGCTCGGTGCGGTCACTCACGACCTCGACCGTGCGCTGCTGGCGAAGCTGTCCGAGGTCGTCGACCAGGCCGGTGCGCATATGGCCGATTACGACTATGCGCACGCGCTGCGAGTGGCCGAGAGCTTCTTCTGGGAATTCACCGACGACTACGTCGAACTCGTCAAGGACCGTTCCTACGGGGCCTCCGGAACCGACGACCAGACTTCGGCCCATGTCACGCTCGCCACTGCGCTCGATGTGCTGCTGCGGCTGTTCGCGCCGATCATGCCGTTCGTCACCGAGGAAGTCTGGTCGTGGTGGCGGACCGGCTCGGTCCACCGTGCGCCATGGCCGACCGACGAGTCGCTGAGCCATCCGGATTCGACCGTTGCTCCGGAACTGCTGGCTTCGGTGGCTGCGGCGCTGACCGAGATCCGCCGTACGAAGACCGAGGCCAAGGTCTCGCAGAAGACCGCTGTGGCCACAGTGACGATTCAGGCACCGACATCAGTCGTGTCCGCGATTCGCTCTGCCGAGGGAGACCTCAAGGCCGCGGGTCGGATCGAGACTCTCCTGGCCGAGGAAGTCGGCGAAGAGATCACCATCGGTAACATCAGCTTCGTCGAACAGGCCTGATCTCACGGGCCCTTCGGCTCCGAGTCCGCAGGCGGACGCAGATTCGAGCCCCGCGTCGCCCAGCGCTTCGAAACCTTCGAGTGCTGGCCGACGCGGGGTCTTTGCGCGTTCTGGAAGATGCGGTGCCTCCACCGCCTGCTCTGACGCTCCCGCCCGTGTGCCGGGAGTCTTGCCTGTGGCGTTCCGGGAGGCATGCGTGTGTTCCGGGGGTCTTGCGTGCCGGCAGTCATGCCGGTGTTCCCGGATTCCTCGCGCATGTTCCGGCGTCCTCGCGCATGTTCCGGGATGGCCACAAGCGCCGACCTCGTGCACGTGGGATGCGCACGTATTATGGATCCGACAACCGTAGAAGTGCGGAATCCCGTCCTTCCTCAAGAAAGGCCCGTGGAACGTGAGAAGCGAACTCTTTTCCAAACGCAACGCCGAAATCCAGAACCAGGATCGATGGACGCTCCAATCGAAGAAGATGCTGCGTACGGTGATCGTCCCGAACGCCCCGATGATCGCCACCAAGGGAGCCATGGTCGCCTACCAGGGGGATGTGCACTTCACCCACCAGGGGTCGACATCCGTCGGACAGTTCATGAAGAAGGCTGCCACCGGCGAGGGCGGCAATGTGATGCGCGTTGAGGGTCATGGCGAGGTGTTCTTCGCTCGCGAAGCCTCGAATATCTTCATGATGTCCTTGGAGGGTCCGCAGGACGCGCTGACGGTCAACACCTCGAATCTTCTGGCCTTCGATGATGCGCTGAGCTGGGAGATCAAACGCATCAAGGGCGGGGTCGGCGCCATGGTCAGCGGTTCGGGCCTCTTCAACCTCGAACTCGCGGGTCAGGGCACTGCGGCCATCTGCTGCAAGGGAGAACCCATGGTTCTCGACTGCTCGCAGCAGCCGACCTTCGTCGACCCGCAGGCTGCCGTATGCTGGTCGTCCGCTCTGGCTCCGCAGATCAAGACCGATGTCAACGTCGGCACGTTCTTCGGCCGCGGATCCGGTGAATCCGTCCAGCTCGCCTTCCACGGGCCCGGATTCGTCGTCGTCCAGCCTGCCGAGAACGCCGTCTACTCAACTGCCTGAGTCAGAGACGCGCGGGCCGCGCGCGAACTCCTCGTGACGACGGTGGAGCGCCGAGGCCACTGCGCGTGCGGTATATTTCAAGCTGTTTGTGACAGCTCGGTGTTTTCTGGGCTATTGATGCCGGCGTGGGTCGGTGGGCCAGCGGCTATGGGGCTGGTGTGGAATCGTTCCGGATGCGCGCAGTGACGGGCCTCCAGAGTGGCTTGGCGACGGGCCCGGACAAGCTCGGTACGTCCGTGATGGACATCGTTGGGAGTGTAATAATTCAGGCCGCTGTGGCGGTGGTTCGCGTTGTAGTCAGCAATGAACGCGGCCATGTAGTCACGAGCATGATCGATGGATTCGAACCGGGTGGGAAAGTCCAAGTGGTACTTGATGGTCTTGAACGTCGATTCACTAAACGCGTTGTCATTCGACACTCTGGGCCGGGAAAAGGACAGCTTGATCCCCAGCGACTGAGCGAACTGGACAGTCGTTGCCGCGCGCATGGGAGCCCCGTTATCGGCGTGTAGCACGGTCGGGTACTGCTGGTTAGTTGCCACAGCCTGATCGATCATGGTCTGAGCATGGACGGATTTCTCGGAAGTCTCGACCCGGTGGCCAACGATCTTGCGGGAGAAAACGTCCATGATGGCATAGAGGCGATAGATGACCTTGCCGGGACCGCGCAGCATCGTGATGTCCCAACTCCACAGTTGGTTCGGTGCGCAGGCAGCGTGGACCGGCTTGGGCCGTTTGGGCTGGTTACCACGGCGCTGGGCGCGACGGTCTCCGTTCTGCCCGTGTGCGGCCACCACTCGGTGAGCCGTCGATGCGGAGAATGGCACCTGCCCGGCATCGAGCATCCGCCAATACGCCTGGGTGACAGACAGGTTCTCGTAGTCTTCAGAGTTCAACAGCGCCATGAACGCATCGGCCTCGGCGGTGGTGATCCGACTCGGGTAGTCGCGTTCCTTCTGCGGCACCTGCACCCCGGCCGGGACCGCCGGATTCTGGTGACGGTACCAACTCGTACGATGCACACCCATCAACTCGCAGGCCGCCGTGATCGACCAGCCGACCCTGATCAGATCGCCGATGAACCTGAACCCGATTGCCTTTACTGTGGCGGGCTCATCCAGTCCGGCCTGGTCGCCTCGACCTCGGGCAGCGTCGGGTCTGTCGCGGTCGCGCTCTTGGACATCGCTTCCAAGAGCGCGGACGCTTTTCCCAAGATATCGACCGCAGCTTCAGACTTGGCCAGTTTGGCCTTCAACGCTTCGTTCTCGGCCTGCAGCTGTGTGAGTTGCTTCTTCTCAGCGGCTTTGAGCTTGTTGTCACTGGGATTGCCATTCAACCGATCCGATCGCGAGGTCAGGCAACCATTTTCTCTGTCCACGAACCACTGATAGATCGTTCTGGGATTGACCCCGACAGTCCGAGCCAACTGGGCTTTAGAACCCATCTCGATACATTTGTCATATTCGTCCAGGATCTCGAGTTTCTGGGCCGTGGTGAAATGCCCGCGGCTCGAGGAACGGGACGGAACTTCAAAAGACATAACAGACTTCTCTCCCCGCCAATATTGTCAGATAACTGTCACAAGACAGCCTGACACAGAGGGCGTGCACAGTGGCCTCGGCGCTCCACCGTTGTCTCGACCTCCAATCCGCCCAGGGAGCTCAGGGTTCGACGGCGACGGTCTGCTCGGGCCGCCCGCGCTCGACCCGGTAGTTCCGGAAGGCGGGGAAGGCGAGCGAGCATCCGAGGACGAGCACGATCACTGCGGCCCCGCCGCCGGCGGCTGCGACGGTGGTTCCTGTCGCCTCGGCGATCGTTCCGTGGAGGATGTCTGCCAGGCGCGGGCCGCCGGCCACGACGACGATGAACACGCCCTGCATCCGACCGCGCATGTCATCGGTCGCGGCTTCTTGGAGCATCGTCGATCGGAAGGCCGAGGAGATGATATCGGCTCCCCCGCCCAGACCGAGCCCGAACAGCGCTGTGATGAGAGCGAGCGTCCAGAGACTGGAGGCGACCTCGAGCGAGAGCCCGAACAGAACCATCGCCGAGCCCCAGACGATGATCGCTGTGATGACGGCAAGCCCCTGCCGCTCGACTCGGGACACCTATCCGGAGAAGATCCCGGCCACGGCGCTGCCGCCGGCCAGAGCGGCGAAGAGCAGAGAGAAGACGATCCCGCCTTCGTCCGGACCGTCGAAGGTTTCAACGGCGATCTGAGGGAACAGCGCGCGCGGCATGCCGAACACCATGGCGATGACATCGACGAGCAGGGAGACCATGACCACCGTGTTGGTTCTCAGGTACCGGAATCCGTCGACGATGCCTTTGAAACCGGAGCGCGTGTCCGGCTGCATCTTCGGCACCAGTGCAGGAAGGCGGATGACAGCGTAGAGCGTGGCGAACAGGCATACAGCATCGACGCTGTACAGCAGCTCATAACCGAACAGCGGAATCAGAGCGCCGCCCATCACGGGGCCGATGACAGCTCCGACGGTCATCACCGTCATATTCAGCGAGTTCGCCGCCGGCAACAGCTCGAGCGGGACGATCGTCGGCAGAAGGGCCCCTCGTGCCGGCTGGTTGAGACCGAAGAAGGCCTGCTGCAACGAGAACACGGACAGCAGCAGCCAGACGTTGTCGACGCCCACCACTGCGATGAGGGCGAGCACGGCGCTGGTGACGATGAGCCCGACGGTGGAGGCGACGAGCAGCTTGCGCCTGTCGATGACATCTGCCAGCGAGCCGCCCCAGAGGCCGAAGACCACGAGTGGAACGAGGCCGAAGGCTCCGGCGAGTCCGACGTATCCCGAGGACCCGGTGATGTGGAAGATCTGGGCCGGGATCGCAACGACCGTCATCTGAGCACCGATGACGGTGACGATGTTGGCCAGCCAGAGACGCCGGAAGGGAGCGTACTTCAGAGGACGAACATCAGCGAAGAGCCTCATCGGTCACAGGCTCAGGCGGACTTCTTGTTCGTCCTGTTCCGCGACTTGGGTACCAGCGTCGGTGCGACATTGGAGTCGACGACGTCCTTGGTCACAACCACCTCGGCGATGTCCTCACGCGAGGGCACGTCGAACATGACCGGCTGGAGGACCTCCTCCAGGATCGACCGCAGCCCGCGGGCCCCGGTGCCCCGCAGCAGTGCGAGGTCCGCGATCGCTTCGAGGGCTTCGGTCTCGAAGGTCAGCGAGACGTTGTCGAATTCGAACATGCGCTGGTACTGCCTGACCAGAGCGTTCTTCGGTTCGGTGAGGATCGACATCAGCGCCGCGCGATCGAGGTTGGACACCGTCGCCAGCACGGGAAGTCGACCGATGAATTCGGGGATGAGTCCGAACTTGAGCAGGTCCTCGGGCAGGATGTCGGCGTAGAGGTCCTCTTCGTCGTTCTTCGACTGCAGCAGGGCACCGAAGCCGATTCCGTGCTTGCCCTTGCGTGCGGCGACGATCTCCTCCATCCCGGCGAAGGCGCCGGCGACGATGAAGAGCACGTTCGTGGTGTCGATCTGCAGGAAGTCCTGGTGCGGGTGCTTGCGTCCGCCCTGCGGTGGGACCGAGGCCTGAGTGCCCTCGAGGATCTTCAGCAGGGCCTGCTGCACGCCTTCACCGGAGACATCCCGGGTGATCGACGGGTTCTCCGATTTGCGGGCGATCTTGTCGATCTCATCGATGTAGATGATGCCGTGCTCGGCGCGCTGGATGTCGAAGTCCGCGGCTTGGATGAGCTTGAGAAGGATGTTCTCGACGTCTTCGCCCACATAGCCGGCTTCGGTCAGTGCAGTGGCGTCGGCGACGGCGAAGGGCACGTTGAGGCGCTTGGCCAGTGACTGGGCCAGATACGTCTTCCCCGAGCCGGTGGGACCGACCAGCAGGATGTTCGACTTCGCGATCTCGACCTCGGATTCGTCTCCACCGAGGGTCTTCGCCTCCTCCCCCGACTGCAGGGAGCGGATGCGCTTGTAATGGTTGTAGACGGCGACGGACAGTGCCTTCTTCGCAGGTTCCTGACCGACGACGTATTCCTGCAGGAAGTCGAAGATCTCACGCGGCTTCGGTAGTTCGAGTTCGGCCTGCTCCGGACTGGATTCGCTGAGCTCCTCTTCGATGATCTCATTGCACAGTCCGATGCATTCATCGCAGATGTAAACACCAGGTCCGGCGATGAGTTTCCGAACCTGCTTCTGGGACTTCCCACAGAAGTTGCATTTGAGCAGGTCTGCTCCGTCCGCACTGCGAGCCACTGTCACAACCTTTCGCCAGGACGCTTGGCCCCAACTCTACCGCTCGTGTTTCATGTACCTCAATAGCTTCCCATACGTCGCTGACACGAGCCCCCAGCAACGTCATTCGGTGTGTCGGCCGAGAGCCGGAACGGGCCCGCGCAATCGCTGCTGCACGGACCCGTTCCCCCTGAACTCTCGGTGCCCCCGACCGGGCTCAGTACGCGTTCTTGCGCGAAGTGAGCACCTGATCGACAAGACCGTACTCCTTGGCCTGCTCGGCCGTGAGGAAGAGGTCCCGTTCGATGTCGTTCGAGACCTGCGAGGCCTCCTTGTTCGAGTGCTTGGCCAGAGTCTCCTCCAGCCATTCGCGCATCCGCAGCACCTCGGCGGCCTGGATCTCGAGGTCGGAGGCCTGTCCCTGACCCTGACCCTCCATGGCCGGCTGGTGGATGAGCACGCGCGCATTCGGCAGGGCCAGGCGCTTGCCCGGAGTGCCGGCGGCCAGCAGCACGGCGGCTGCCGAGGCGGCCTGCCCGAGGCAGACGGTCTGGATCTCCGGCTTGATGTACTGCATCGTGTCGTAGATCGCGGTCATCGCCGTGAACGAACCGCCGGGTGAGTTGATGTAGAGCGTGATGTCACGGTCCGGATCCTGCGATTCGAGGACCAACAGCTGGGCCATGACATCGTCGGCGCTCGTGTCGTCGACCTGGGCGCCGAGGAAGACCACGCGGTCATCGAAGAGCTTGGTATACGGGTCCTGACGCTTGAAGCCGTAGGGCGTCCGCTCCTCGAACTGCGGCATGACGTAACGCGCCTGGGGCATGAAACCGGCGGTCGAGCCGGCATTGAAGTTCATCGAGTTCATTCCTTGACTCCCACTCACTTGTCGTTGACGTCGGACGCGCGGGCCACCATCTTGTCGATGAAGCCGTAATCGAGGGCCTCCTCGGCGGTGAACCAGTGGTCACGGTCGTTGTCCTTGAGGATCTGCTCGAGCGACTTGCCAGTCTGCTCGGCGGTCAGCTCGGCCATCTGCTTCTTCATGTGCAGAATCAGCTCGGCCTGGATCTTGATGTCCGTGGCCGTACCGCCGATGCCGCCCAGCGGCTGGTGCATGAGGATGCGGGCGTGCGGGGTTGCGAAGCGCTTGCCCGGGGTGCCCGAGGACAGCAGGAACTGCCCCATCGAGGCGGCCATGCCCATCGCCACGGTCGAGACGTCGGGCTTGATGTACTGCATGGTGTCGTAGATGGCCATGCCGGCTGTGACCGATCCGCCAGGTGAGTTGATGTAGAGCGAGATATCCGCGTCCGGATCCTCAGCGGCCAGCAGCATCATCTGCGCACAGATCGCGTTTGCGTTGTCATCGCGCACCTCTGAACCGAGCCAGATGATGCGCTCCTTGAGGAGACGATTGAAGATATGGTCGTCCAGGCCCATTCCCCCACCGGCGTCGAGACCGACGGGAGCTGTCATGTCGTGTGCGCTCACGTTTCACTCCTGTGTTCTGTGGATGGCTTGTTATGGACTCTAACCGCTCCCCACCGGGTTTTAGTCCGCGGCGAGGCCGGTGTTCGCCCTCAGCGTGATCGACGTGGACGGAGATGCACAGACGGTGGGCACGGAACATCGTCCGTGCCCACCGTCTGATCCGGAAACCACCTCGAGGAGGTTCTTCCTCAGTTCTCTTCGGCAGCCTCCGCAGCGGCCTCGTCCGAGGTCTCGGCGTCAGCACCCTCGGCTTCAGCGTCCTCGTCCTCAGGGGGTGAGGTGAAGGCCTCCATGTCGACGAGGTTTCCTGCCGTGTCCTTGACCGTGGCACCGGCGAGGACAGCGGCCAGGGCCTTGCGGCGAGAGACCTCTCCGACCAGGGCGTTGACCTGTCCGGAGCTGTCGAGCATCTGGGCGAACTCGTTCGGGTTCATTCCGTACTGCTGCGAGGCCGAGATCAGGTATTCGATGAGCTCGGACTGGCTGACCTCGACGTTCTCGGCTTCGGAGACGGCATCGAGGATGAACTGGGTGCGCAGGTTGCGCTCGGTCTCCTCGGTGACCTCGGTGCGGTGCTCGTCGTCATCGAGCCGGTTCTCGGACTCGAGGTGACGCTCGACCTCGTCGTTGACGATCTTGGCCGGAACGGGGACCTCGAGGGTCTCGACGAGGTGTTCGAGGACCTTGTCGCGTGCCTGCACGCCCTGGTCGGTCTCCTTCTGCTTGGCGGCCTGCTCGCGCAGGTCCTCACGCAGTTCGGCGATCGTATCGAACTCACTGGCCAGCTGGGCGAAGTCGTCGTCAGCCTCGGGCAGTTCGCGCTCCTTGACCGCAGACAGGGTGATCTTCACGGTTCCCTGCTCACCGGCGTGCTCGCCACCGGCGAAGGTGGTCTCGAAGGTCGTGGTCTCACCGGCGGAGAGGCCGTCGAGGGCCTCGTCCATGCCTTCGAGCATCGTTCCGGCGCCGACCTGGTAGGAGATGTCGGAGGCCGTGTCGATCTCCTCGTCGTCGATGGTGGCGACGAGGTCGAGGGTGACGAAGTCGTCCTCGGCGGCGGGACGATCGACCGAGATCAGGGTTCCGAAGCGGGTGCGCAGCTGCTCGAGCTCGGCATCCACATCGGCATCGGTGACCTCGATGGGGTCGACCTCGACGGTGATCGAATCGTAGGCGGGCAGCTCGATCTCGGGACGGACGTCGACCTCCACGGTGAAGCCCAGGTCGCCGTCTTCGGTGCCGTCGAGTCCGGGCACCTCGGAGATCTCGACCTCGGGCTGGCCCATCGGCTTGAGTTCGTTCTCTTCCACGGCATTGCGGTAGAAGTCATCGAGACCGTTGTTGACGGCTTCCTGGATCACTGCGGGACGACCGATCCGCTGATCGATGATGCGCGCGGGAACCTTGCCCTTGCGGAAACCGGGGACGGTGATTTGGGCACCGATGGTCTTGTATGCCTCGTCGACGCTCGGTTTGAGTTCGGCGTATGGGACTTCCACGCTGATCTTGACCCGCGTGGGGTCGAGTTGCTCGACGGAGCTCTTCACAGTGCGACCTTTCAATTTCGACAGTCATGCAGTTGCGGCCATCTTCCGACCTCACCGGCCCAAGTACATGGCCGGAAGGGCCATCTCACAGCCTGATCGGCCATCTCGTGACCTGAAGGGGAGCGAAAGTCCACGAATAGTTCGCGCACGTCCGCAAGACGCAATCACCCATATTACGCGAAACCCCGGCCGATACGCGAAACCGGGCGGTTTTCATTCGGTCGCTTCCTCACGGGCCATGGAGCTCGTCCGCAGCGAGCTGTCCCAGCCCCGAGCCCAGTCGATCGCGAGCAGTTCACAGTGAGCTCGTCCGCAGCGAACTCCTCCAAAGCGAACTGGCCTGTTCGCGACGATGCCCGCTGTGGCCCGAACGCCCCACGTTCCTCTCTGCGCCTTGCGGACCACGATGGGCGATGGGCGACGTTGCGCCGCCGCGACGATGCCGGGTGAGTCTGCAGCCACGGGGCAAGCACATATTTCGATCTTCGGCCCGCAGCGGTGCCGATCGTCCGGCTCGGGCCGATCGCCCTCTCTCATTCCGGGACATCAGCTCCAGCGCCCAGGAGTGCCAAGCTGTTCAGAAGATCGGCTCCATTGACCACTCGCGGACGACGATCCTCATCCGCCCGTGCCTCGCGCGTCCAAGGCCTCCAGCACGAAGTCGCACCACGCGATGTTCTCCTCCTCGAAGACGATCCCGCGCCGGAGGGTCAAGTAGGACCCCAAGCGCGGCCCTGCGATGATGTAGTGCTCTTCACGGTCGCCGTCGAGGAGACGGTCGCGCGCCCGGCGATAGTGTGCGAGCTTGGCCTGCGAATTCGCCCTCTTGCGCGTCACGTTGTTCCGGATCGCCTCCTCATCGCCGATGGCGAGCGCCTCGACCTGCACCAGCAGCTCGTCGCGGATCGCGGTGGACTTGGGCTCGCCTCGGGTGAACTCGTGCAGTGCCTGCCGACCGGCCTCTGTGAGAGAGAAGACCCGCTTGTCGGGGCGCTTGACCTGGCGCACGACGCGCCCTTTCACCAGACCCGCAGTCTCAAGCTTGTCGAGCTCCCGGTACATCTGCTGGGGTGTGGCCGTCCAGTAGTTTGCGACCGTGATGTCGAAAGCCTTCGCCAGGTCGTATCCGGAGGACTCGTCGTTGGCCAGGGCGGCGAGGATAGCGTCACGCAGTGCCATAGGTCGCATGTTCCCATGAATAGTCCACAAGTTCAATAATCAAGACTGGACAACGAGTGAGCTGGGTCATACCTTCAATTTGTCACCTACTATACAAATTGCTTAGAGAGGGAACTGTGGTCACATTCAGCGAGGCGGTCGTAGCCAAGGATCTCGATGCGGTCGAGGACATGCTCGCCGATGAGGTCGTCTTCACCAGTCCGGTGGCCTACAGGCCCTACCCCGGAAAAGCGATCACCATTTCAATCCTGCGCGCAGTGGTCGAGGTCTTCGAGGACTTCAAATACATCCGCGAGATCCAGGACGACCACGAGCACGCCTACATCTTCACAGCCGAGATCAACGGCTTGTCGGTGACCGGCTGTGACTTCCTCACCTTCGATGAGGAAGGCAAGATCGCTGACTTCATGGTGATGGTCCGGCCGCTCAAGGCCGCCCCGGCTCTCGCCGCAGCCATGGCGGACCGCTATCCGTCCATCCAGGAGGCCGCGGCGCGAATCGAAGAAACGCAGGGGAAGTAGATGCTCAACCTCTCAACCCTCCTCGAAGACTCCGCCCGCACCCACCCGGACCGAACAGCTGTGGTCGCCGGCTCTGACCGGCTGTCGTTCGCCTCCGTCGAGCGCACAGCCAATCAGGTGGCTAACCTGCTGGTCGGACGCGGGATTCGGCCCGGAGACACCGTCGCACTCAGCTGTCCCAACCTGCCGTGGTTCCCAAGCATCTACTACGGCATCGTCAAGACCGGTGCCGCCGTCATGCCACTGAACATCCTGCTCAGCGCACCCGAAGTGGCCTACCACCTGCGCGATAGCGGGGCGAGAGCATTCTTCGCTTTCGAAGGCACCCCCGGACTTCGGCTGGGTGATATCTGCACAGCCGGCTTCGCCGACGCCCCGGACTGCGAGCAGCTGTTCCTCATCACTGCAGATTCGACGAGCCGCCAGGGCACAGACTCACTCGGCAACGGCGTCGAACCTCTTGCACCAGCGCTGGCCAAGCAGCCGGAAGACTTTGATGCCGCCATCACTCAGGCCAGCGACACCGCGGTTGTCCTGTACACGTCGGGCACCGCCGGTCGACCGAAGGGCGCGGAGCTGACCCACGCCAATGTGGTGCTCAACGCCCTCACCGCCCACCGCATCCTCGAGGGGCGCGAGGCAGTTGACACCCACCTGGTGGCTCTGCCGCTCGAGTTCGTCACGAGCTTTCCGATGACCGCGACCGGCAAGATCCTGAAACGCGAGCTCTGACGGCTCCGCCCGATGCACCAGGTCTCCCCCGCCGGTGCCGTGGCCTGATCGAGATGTGCCGACTGCGGCATCGGCCGCGATTCAGATGACGGCGGAAGGTCGATCGAAGCACACCGAGTCAGCGTCTGATCCCTTGCGAATTCACCGTCGGGTGGGAGCACAACGCGATGATGCGGCGCTCGAGCCCAGATGTCAGGCCTCGGAGGCCTCCGACAGACTGCCACACCTGCCCACCGAACGGCGCGCGGCCGGACGAGGGCCAGCGGGCTCCGTGCCATCAGAGCTCCGAAGCAGTGGATGACACCGCCAGCGCCGAGCGCCGGTGAAGACGACCCAACGCGATCAGGCCGATCCACAGACGATTCAGCACAGACATACGGACCCGGTACACCCCTGCGCACAGGCCCCATCCAGCCGCGGACCGTCTCAGTCAGCAGCCGATTGGGACAACCCGTTGGTGTGTGCGTCGCTCACAGGTCGGCGGCGAGCCTGGTGCCCTGATCGATCGCCCGCTTGGCATCGAGTTCGGCGGCCAGCTCGGCCCCTCCGATCAGGTGGGCGCGGATACCGCGGGCACACAGCTCGTCGTACAGTCTCCGGTTCGGCTCCTGCCCAGTGCACAGAACCACATTGTCGACAGTCAGCAAGCGCTTGTCACCGCCATGGATGAAATGCAGTCCTTCGTCGTCGATGCGCTCATACTCGGCACCGGCAATCATGTCCACGCCGCGATGCTTCAGTTCGCTGCGGTGGATCCAACCGGTCGTCTTGCCCAAGCCTGCACCCAGCTTGGTGGTCTTCCGCTGGAGAAGGGCCACCGTGCGTGCCGGCCGCGGACGTGTCGCGGTGGCCAGGCCGCCGGGTGTCGCCGTGTCGCCGCTGATGCCCCACGTATTCAGGAAGGCCGAGACGTCGCGGGCCGGGTCGGCGATGGCCGGATCGCTGAGGCTGGCGTCTGTGAGGTATTCGGCGACATCGAATCCGATTCCGCCCGCACCGAGGATCGCAACCCGATCACCAACGGGTGCCCTGTCTTGCAGCACATCCAGGTAGCCCAGAACCATCGGGTGATCGATCCCGGGCAGCTCGGGGATGCGCGGGGTGACGCCAGTGGCGACCACCACTGCGTCATAGCTGCTCAGCTCATCAGCTGTAGCGGCGGTGCCGAGCCGGACATCGACTCCGGCCGACACCAGCTGGCGCCGATAGTAGCGCAGGGTCTCTTCGAATTCCTGCTTGCCGGGAACCTTCCTGGCGACGTCGAGCTGGCCGCCGATGCGGTCGGCGGCGTCGAAGAGGGTCACCCGATGGCCGCGGCGGGCAGCGTTCAGTGCGCATGAGAGGCCGGCCGGGCCGGCACCGGCCACTGCGACGGTCTTCGCGGTGCGGGTGGGCCCGAGGACCAGTTCGGTCTCGTGGCAGGCGCGAGGATTCACCAGGCATGAGGTGGTGCGCAAGGAGAACGTGTGGTCGAGGCAGGCCTGGTTGCAGCCGATGCAGGTGTTGATGGTCTCCGGCATGCCGGCAACGGCTTTGTTGACGAAGTCGGGATCAGCCAGGAAAGGCCTGGCCATGGAGACCATGTCAGCATGGCCACTTGCGAGCAGCTCCTCTGCTTTTTCAGGGGTGTTGATGCGGTTGCTGGTGACCAGCGGGACGGTCGTCTTGTCCATGAGGCGCTTGGTGACCCATGCATAGGCGCCGCGCGGCACGGAGGTGGCAATGGTCGGAACCCGCGCCTCGTGCCAACCTATTCCGGTGTTGATGATGCTTGCGCCCGCCTGTTCGATGTGGTGCGCCAGAGTGACGACCTCTTCGAAGGTCGAGCCGTCGGGCACAAGGTCGAGCATCGACAGGCGATAGACGACGATGAAGTCCTCACCGACGGTCTCCCGCACGCGCCGGACGATCTCAATCGGGAAGCGCATCCGGTTCTCGTAGCTGCCGCCCCAGTCATCAGTGCGCTGGTTGGTGCGTCGGGCGATGAACTCGTTGATGAGATAGCCCTCAGAACCCATGATCTCCACACCGTCGTAGCCTGCGAGCTGCGCCAGCCGGGCGGCTTCTGCGAAATCGGCGATGGTCTGCTCGATCTCTTCGGGTGTCAGTGCGCGCGGGACGTGCTCACTGATCGGCGCCTGCAGGGGGCTCGGTGCGACGAGATCGGGGTGGTGCGCGTAGCGGCCGAAATGCAGGATCTGCATAGCGATCCTGCCACCGGCAGCGTGCACGGCGTCGGTGACGGTGCGGTGGGCGGTCGCGTCCTGCTCGGTGGCCATCATTGCACCGCCCGGATACGGTCGTCCCGCCTCGTTGGGCGCGATGCCGCCGGTGACGATCAGCCCAGCGCCCCCGGCAGCACGCTCGGCGTAGAAGGCGGCCATCCGGGCGAAGCCGTCCGGAGCCTCTTCCAGACCGACGTGCATCGAGCCCATCACGACTCGGTTGCGCAATGTCGTGAAACCCAGGTCGAGCGGTTCCGACAGGTGGGGATAGTGAGCGTTCATGTCCGACTCCAACACACTAGTCAACAAATTGATTATTGATCATAGTAGCTACATGTTGAGAGCATTGTCCAGGGGTGCGCGTCAGTACCGTAGGCGTCCCGAACGGTCACCCTGTCGAGTCCAGGTCGCCCCATGTGCGCCGACCCGTTTCGCCGCAGATGGGGCGACGGCACGAGATCAGAATGGCCGACCAGCTTCTCCAGCTGCCGATCCGGCTCGCCCTCAGTCGCTCAGACCCGCATCGATACCAGGAAGAAGGCCGACTTCACCCGGCGAATCCGATGGTGCTCGAACGTGCAGCCGAGTCCACCCGCAACCGGCGAAATCCCAGACCAGGTCATGCTCGACGGCACCCGCTTCAACGGATGGCGCCCCCTCATCGGCCGCATCCGACCCCGGTGGCGGCAGCCGTCGATGGCAACGGGCCTCTGACGGCCCTCGTCAAACGAATCCAGCCGAGGACTCGAATCCAATGGCGTCACTCCCGCATCCGACAGGCAGCCCACCGGCGTCTGTCCGGCATCCTGCTCTGACTGTGAACAGGGAGCCCCGCGGCCCATTCGAAGCGCTGTCGAGAGTGACCGATCTGGACGTCGCCGCGATGTGGACGGACGCGTTCACCAGTCCGGAAGCGATTTGGGAGTCTTTCCGCAAACTGCGAAGGCGCACCACGACGGCGCAGGGACGTTGGAGAACCGTACTGACGGGACGTACCGCTTATCCGGCACTGCCCATACCCACTTTTCGGACTGTGTCCCGCTCCATCGGTCGAGGAGCGTCGGCCAGACTGAAACGCCTTGGGCCGCGACTCGTCTGTCAACGATGTCGCGGCCCAAGGCGATTGGAGGGGATGACGGGAATCGAACCCGCACCATCAGTTTGGAAGACTGAGGCTCTACCATTGAGCTACATCCCCGTGGTGCGAGATCGACTATAGCCGAGTCTTCCCACCACCGCCAAATCGGCCTTTCATGAACTGCATCACACCGGTGGCAGGCGTCTTGCGAGAGCGGCGACGAGGCTCAACATCAGGCGCGGCCCGGCCCGACCCGGTCACACGCCACGCGTCCGGCCGAAACTCCCCACGCACGGCAGTACGCCGGCCGACCGATGTGAAGTGCCTCGCATCGGCCGGTCTCGCCCCGACCCGAGGTGCATCTGCCGACTCGGCTGTGGTTAGATAGAGGCCGTCGCGGGATGTGGCGCAGCTTGGTAGCGCATCTGTTTTGGGAACAGAGGGTCGCAGGTTCAAATCCTGTCATCCCGACGATCACCAGCCGCCCGGAGAAAGCTCTCCGGGCGGCTTCTTCATGCCCGGAAACAGCCCGTCATTCTCCCCGTTCGAGGCTCTGACCAGCACGGACATGTGCCTGCACGGGTTTCTGGAACAGGGCTCGACCATCTGTGCACACGCGGTGCTCCCCAGGTCGGATCCGTTCTGGCGACACCTGCGCCCGGTCGGGGTTTCTGGCACGGTCTGTTCCGTTTACTCCACAAGGCGCTGTCGGCCACCCCCTGATGCCCTGCCCGCGACGAGCGCAGCGATCCGCGTCCTCGCAGGTCGCAAACGCCGCACGGGGCCGCCCACATCGAAAGTGGAACGGTATTCCCCGCATTTCCGTATTGATGGAACACCTCATTCTCGCGTCCGAATACGCGCACATAATAAGGAGTATTCGAGCATGGCCAGACCAGCATTGAAACCGGGCGATTTCGGCAAACGCTCCGTATCTTTCAGACAGAAGGAGAATGCCTTCGTCGCCAGCGTCCGATACCGCCGCCACGACGGTGACACCACGCGCATCCTCGCCCGAGGCCCCGATGAGGACACCGCCCTGCGACTGTTGGAAGAGAAGGCCTCCCGCGTGCGGCTCATGGATGAGGACCGCGCCCTGACCCTCTACCAGGCCGCGCACGAAACCATCGACCACCTGGAGGTCGCCCGCGAGAAGCTGCGCCCGCAGACAGCCACCTCCTACCGGGGAACGCTGGAGCGACACCTGCGCGACCACCCCTGCGGCCGCCTCGACCCCCGCACACTCACCGTCCCGCGCGCCCAGGAGCTCATCGACACCACGGCGGAGGCAGCGCCGAGTCAGGGCCGCATCCTGCGCATCATCCTCCGCAGCACCTACGACCGCCTGCTGCGCGTCGGAGTCATCGACCACTCCGCCGACAACATCTTCGCCCACACGCTGCCGCCGCTGGAGAAGAAGGCCAACCCCATCATCTTCCCGTTCGAGGACATCCCCGACCTGCGCGCCGGTCTGCGCTCCTGGGCCTCCGTGCGCACCTCCGGGCCACCTCGACCGACTTACCTCATCGACCTCATCGACATCATCCTGCTCACCGGCATCCGCGTCGGCGAAGCACTGGCGCTGCGCTGGTGCGACATCGAATTGCCCGCATCCGCCCTGCGTGAAGCACCCTGCCAGCCGCAGAGCGAGGAGGCGGCAGCGCTGCCCTACCCCGGCGAACAGGCGAAGGCCGCGCTCACCGTCAACGGCACCCTGCTCCAGCAGCGATTCCACGGACGCATCCGGCAGGAGATGCCGAAGTCAGACACCTCCTGGCGGCGCATCATCGTCTCTGAGACCGTCATGAACATCCTCATCAGCCGCCACCGACTGGTCGCCGGGATCTTCTCAGGCGGCAGTCCGTGGGTGTTCCCCAACCGGGACGGCACCTCGCCCATCCTCATCCCGTCCATGTCCCGCAGCTGGAGACAGGCACGCGCACACGCGGGCTACCCCGACCTCACCCTCCATGCCCTGCGGCGGACACTGGCGACCTACCTCGACGAAGCCCTGGCCGAACGCGGCGGCCTCGAAGTCGCCCGGCGTGTGCTCGGCCACTCCTCGGCGGAGATCACCGAACGGCACTACCGGGCGAAGACGGCGGCATCCGTGCCCGATGTCAGCACGATCATGGAACGGATCCTGTCCACCGGCGTGCAGATGCCAGCACCGAGCGCCCCGCGATCAGGCGGAGCGCTGGAAGCACTGCTGGGAGAGGAGGCGAGCTGATCCTCAGCGGTCGGATGCAGCGACAGGTGCCCGCTGGCGCATCCGTCTGGACCTCGCCACCAGGAAGAGCGTGGCCAGCGCCAGCGGGCCGTTGACGATGCCCGGTGCCGCCACCCAGAACGCGCCGGTGAGCACACCGTAGATGCCCCAGAGGGAGGCATTCGCCAGCAGCGCCACCTGCATCCACACCGACACGCCCGACAGGGCGGCCACGTCCTCGCGCTTGCGCCACACCAGCAGCGCCTGCGGGACGAAGAGGATGAAAGCCGTGATGGAGGCGGCGAAGCCGACGACCTCTGCCAGCAGTGCCTGCGTCACGGCGTCTCACCGCTGGCAGCATCGGCGACCGACTTCCGCGCGCTGCGGGAGCGCTGGAGGTTCGCGTACTCGAAGGCGCTCATCCGCTCGCCGGTCTCCGGGTCGGTCATCGCCTCATCCTCCATCTTCTTCCGGCGGGAGACGGTATCGGAGCCGCGCTCATCATCGACCGACTCGTCCAGGCGCGGGATGTACTTGTCGATGAGCGCAGGCGTGGGCCGGACCTGCTCGGTGCGCGGCACCCCGAGGCCGTCGAGGTAGCTCGTGAGCGCGTCCGTGTCGGCGTAGAACGACTTGAACACCGTCGCCGGTGCCCCATCGAGCTCGGCTGCCCCCGTGCCGCGCGAGGCGGCCCGGTCGGCGACGATGTTCTTCGGCACAACCGGCACCTGCTCGTGGTCGTTGAAAATCAGCTTCCGGTTGTTCTCCGTCGGGTTCGGCCCCAGCAGCACGCGGTGGCCGAGGTTCGTGCGCAGGGCGGTGTCGATGCCGGTGTTCACGCTGGCGATCTGCGTGGAGATGATGAGGCGGAAGCCGACGAACCGCAGCTCGGCGGCGATCTTCTTCACCCGGTTCTTCAGCATCTCCTTCTTGAGGTTGATCTCCTCGGCCTCCACCCGCATCGGGTGGTCCTTCTTCAGCTTCGGCACGGCCTCCATCGCGTAGAGGCCGGTGACCTCATCGACGATGATGAACACCAGCGGCATCGTCGCACGGACGCCCTCCGGCAGCTCCTCGATCTTCTTGGCCCCGTGCTCCTTGAAGATCGCCGCCCGGCGCGAGCCCTCCTCGTAGAGGTAGGCGATGGTGGCGACGATCTCGTCCAGGTTCTCGCAGCCCCAGCCGTAGCGGCGCACGAACGGGCGGCACCACTCGAAGTCCACCGCCTTGTCCGGCAGGTCGATGATCGCCAGTTCATGGCCCCGCGACAGCAGCGAGGCGATAATGTTGTTAAGCGTGACGGATTTTCCGGCACCTGAGATTCCGCCTATCTGCGCGTGCCGATCCGCGAAGTCGATGATGAACGGGCTGCCCGTCTCCTGGCCCGGCTTCGGCAGCCGCTGGCCGATCACGAGTTCGGTGTCGCCGCGCTCAGGCTCAGTCATCGGGTACGGGATGAGACCGGGGAACGTCGGCGGGTCCGAGGGGACGATCCGCCCGGTGAGCGTGCTCGCGTTGATCTCGACGTACCAGCCCTCCTCGCCGATGACCGTCTGGGCGACGTCCTCGATCTTCTCCAGGTGCTTCGAGGGGATGTAGGAGCTCGGCAGGCGCAGCGAGTAGCCGCCGTCAGCGGTCGGGGCGACCTGCACCTCCCACGGCTTCGCGCCGATGGCCGCAGCGATGGAGTCCCTGGCCCGCTTCGTCTCCGGTGCCAGCTTCGTGAGCACCGCACGACGATTGAACGGATCGAACTCGGTCAGGAAGAACCCCGGATACTGGTCGGCGAGCTCGGCATCGAACTTCTTGCCCTGCCCCTCCGTCACCGACGACGGCAGGGTCACCCGCATCCGCTCCCCGCCCTCGACGGCAGAGACCTCCGTGAGGGCGACCCGCTTGACGATGGACGCCTTGGCCTCGTCCATGTCGATGCTCTCGACGACCCAATCGGCCCCCACCTTGTCGGCGATGCGCTTCTCGAGTGCGCTCATGTGCTTGTTCGGGTCGAAGTTCGCAGGCAGGGGGATGCGGGCGCGCTGCGTACTCTCAGCCATCGCAGGTGTCCTCTCAATCGAATGTGCGGAATGCTCTCGACAGGACACAGGGGATCGAGCCCGCCCCCGCAGCGGCATCTGCGGGAAGGCGCGAGGGGCGTCATGCGTTCTGCTGACACGAGCGCGAACGAGCGTGAAGGGTGGGTGGACCGATGCAGCTCTTCGAGTTCCTGCGCACCACCGGCGCGATCCCGCCGGAGGCCACACACCTCGAACTGGCCGAGTACGGGCGCACCGGTCAGGCATGGCGGCCTTGCCGACAGTGCGCCGGGCAGGGATGGGTGCGAGCGTTCGAGGCCGTGGCCGGAGGCCGGTGCTTCCCCTGCGGCGGGTCCGGGAGGATGCCGGTCACGACCATCAGCACACCGCGCGTGCTGGAGGCGATCAGCCTGTGGGAGGACACCTACGGCGGCAGCGGGACGGAACCGGAGGCGGCAGACGGGCAGACCCCGGACCCGCGCAACGGGCCGGGGTCTGGTGCGTGAAGGCTCAGATCACCCGCATGGTGGCGAAGAAGGTCTCGAGGTCGAGGATGTCGGCCACCCCGTGCTCATCGAGGAGCACCACAGCGTCAGTGTCACCGAAGACGCACCGCTCACCGTCCGAGGTCGGCGACCATGCCGGGCGTCCGGCGGGATTGCGCGCGGCCAGCAGTACGCGCCCGTCGGAGGTGGCCACCTGCGTGCCGCAGGCGCGCACCTCGCACTCATCGGCCCCCGTCAGGGCAACATGGCCGGAGTAGATCATGTCCTCCAGGCTGTCGATGTCCGGGCTGATGTAGGTGTGATCGGTCGAGATGACGCAGAGGGTGTCCTCGCCGTCCTGGAGGGAGACTGCCCGGTCGAGGGCCGACTGGTCGAGCTCCGGCAGCGCGGACAGCGAGCGGAGGGTGGCGAACACCTCCGCCTCATCGTGGGGGTCATCCACCGGCGCGACGACTTCGATGCTCAGGAGGCAGTGGCGGGAGTGGCCGTGCGGGCCGATGGCCCACTCGTGCAGGTGGTCCTGGTCGAGGCCGATATGCACGCGCCCGGAGCCATCGTCCAGGGCGGTGATGGCGAACGCCGCCGAGTCGAACCGGGAATAGGCGGCCCCCAGCTTCACGGACAGGAAGCCCTGGCGCACCAGTCGCTCATCATCGGCAAGCGCGGTCATCGGCAGTCCGACGTGCCAGCGGACGCCGAGAGCATCGGCCTCGCTCGGCTGTGCGGGTGTGGGTGCGAGTGCGTCGGTGGACTTCATCGCGGGCTCCTCATCGGCTCGTCTGGTGCTCGCCTGCCCTGTCGGAGGCCGGGCGCACGTGTGCGCACCTGCACATCGCTGGCAGGACTGTGCATGACTGCACAGGGGAAGCGTGCGTCTCAGGCGCTCAGACGCTGACGATCATCGGCCAGCATCGCCAGCCACCGCTCCACCTGGCGCAGAGCGCGCAGGAGCGCCGCCTGCGCGCCGTCAACAGCATCGACGAAGCAGTCGCAGACATACTCGAAGTCGGTGCCCGCGCCGAAGACGAGATCAACCTCAGAGGATGCCTCGCGGGCCTCATCCAGGCCCGGATCGCCGACCAGCAGGTCAGACTCACCCATCTCCTCGATCAGCTCGTCGAGATGGGTGAGCGTGGACGCCCACACGGAGTCATCGGTGAAGTCGCCATCACGCTCATCGGGAGCGGACCGCCGGATGCGGTTCAGGCGGGAGATGCGGGCCTTCACCCAGGTGCGATCCTCCACCAGTCGGTGCATCCGAGACGGCAGCTGGCGGACATTCGAGTAGCCGAGGATGGACAGGAACTCCCGGTTCGACTTCGCCTGATGCAAGGCGATGGCCGTGCCGTAGTGGAAGCGGTAGTAGTCGATGAGTGCGCGATCCTCGGCGACACTCAGATCGAAGTGGCGACCGAGGACATCCGTGAGGGTGGAAGTCTGCTCGAGGGTGAGTCGTGCGGTCTGTCCGGTCGTCTGCGCCATCGTGTGCTCCTCGCGAGTGTCAGGGTGCGCGGCTTGCTCGCCCACCCTGTCGGAGGAGAGGCCACCCGACCGACTCAGGTCAGCCGCGCGGCCACGGCGGCCAGCGTCTCCTCGGAGATCGAATGCGTGCGGATCCCGTCATCGAAGCCGCCGGACTGCCGCCCCTGCAGCTCATCGACGGACGGTGAGGACATGAGTTCGAGCAGTTCGGCGGTGCCGTCGCTCCCCTCGTTCACCGCATTCTTGATCCGCTCGCTGGCGGAGAGAAGATCGGTGATGGAGAACTCCCCGTCGGCGATCTTCTGGACGGCCAGCAGCATCCGCGACAGGCGCACCTGCGGCGTTGACACCGTGACGGCATTGATCGCGTCCTCCTCGTCGTCGCCGATGCCGAGGACGCTGGGCGAGGTGGAGAAGCCGGACGGGCGCACGTCGATGTTGAGGCAGCGGTCTGCGATGACGCCGGAGTCCCCGACCGTGCGGTCCCAGGAGTCCCGACGCTGAGCCCACTCCAACTCGGAGACCTCTTCGGGCCAGTCCGTCTGATCCTGGTAGTGCCAGTCGGCCCAGCCCTGTGTAGCGCAGAACGCCTCGAACGCCTCGCGGATCTCATCGCTGTGGCCGAGGAACGCCTTCGCCAGCAGCCTGCCGTCAGCAGGATCGCGCAGGAGCGAGACCGAGAACCGATGGGCGTCATGGAAGGTGTCAGACGGCGAGAGATCAGCCTCCTGATCAGCGAGGACGCGGATGGCTGAGACCCACGGGTTCTGCGGCGTGTAGAGCCGCGAGCCGTCCCGCCTGCGCACCGGCATCCGAGACCGGTCACCATGCAGCGAATAGTCATCAGCCAACTGGCAGGCCGTGCGCGCCAGCACCTGTGCATCGGCGCGCAGCCTCGCAGGCAGGATCGCCGCCCGCAATGGTGCCACGACCTCGAACGGGTCGGTGCCGACCGGCAGGCGGTAGGCGTCATAGATCTTCGTGCTCACAGGATGCGCTCCTCATCGTCTCGGCAGTCTCGTGCTCGCTGTCGGAGCGCGGGTGTCGAAGTAGGTTCGGGCCTGGTCGGTCAAGTACTGTCATTGTTAGATATTTGATGCAATCAGCGAGTGAGAGTGTTGCTATGGGGAACGAGAAGAGCACCGACCAGTTCGTACGCGACATGCTGCGCGAGATCGGCCACCTCAGACCGTGGGAGCAGAGCTGCTCCGACGCTCCCGCGTACATCTACGAAGCCCTCGAAGGCGCATCCAAGTCCGATGGCTCCGGTCGGGGCAAGCCCGAGTTCGTGATCGAGTCCGGCGAGTTCATCGTCGTGGTCGAGGACAAGGCACGGTTCGAGGATTCACTGCTGCTCGACGACGAGGGCCGTGTCGCCCTGGACGTGCCATCTCGGGTCAGGTATGCGCTGAACGGTGCCGTGCACTACGCGAAGATCTTCGCTGAGAAGACCAACAAGAAGGTCTTCGCGGTCGGCATCGCCGGTACGGAGAGCCACTACGACATGACGGTCGCGTACGTTGCGCCGAGGCTCGAGCCCAGGGTCTTGGACAGGCTGGAGACGCTCACGCCGTTCGCGGCGGAGAACATCGACGAGTACTACCGCGTCGCCGTGCTCGGTGAGCTTCCTCGCGAGGAGCGCGAGGTCCGCGAGATCCGCAAGGTGGCAGCGAACCTCCACGAGGGAATGCGCAACTACGCCTCGCTGGAGAACGAGAACAAGGCGACGCTGGTCTCAGCGATCCTGCTGGCGCTCAAGTACCGACCCGAACTGCTCGACGACCTCGCCGGTGACCAGCGCAACGGATACCGGGACGGCGAGAAGGTGTACAACGCCGCGAAAGAGTTCTTGGAGAGCCCCGAAGCTGACCTCGGGCCGAAGCAGAAGATCGGGATCATGCTCGATCGATTCTCCTTCATCAAGCGCCACGTGCTGCTGAATCAGCGGAACCGCGATCTCGGGAAGACACCGCTCCGGCACTTCACGGAGATCCTCGATCACGAGGTCTTCGAGGTCGTGTCCTCACTCGGCGTTCGACGTGCTGGGGAACTTCTACGGTGAGTTCGTTAAGTACGGCGGCTCCGACGGAAACTCGCTGGGCATCGTGCTCACACCGCACCACATCACAGACCTCATGGCCGAGCTGATCGACGTGAACAGCGACGACGTGGTGCTTGATCCGACTGCAGGATCAGGCGCATTCCTCATCGCGGCGATGCGCCGCATGTTCGCCGACGCGACCACGCGGTACGACCAAGACCCCGCGCTCCTCGCTGAGCGCCTCGACGAGATCAAGAGATTCCAGCTGCACGGCGTCGAGCTCCAGGACAAGCTCTTCGCAGTCGGGACGACGAACATGATCCTGCGCGGTGACGGTAAGGCGAACTTCCAGCGCCGAAGCTTCTTCGACTGCACGCGGGATGACTTCTTCCCGTACAACCCCGAGCGCCCCGAGCGCTTGGAGAGGTTCATGAAGGTGCTCATGAACCCGCCGTACTCGCAGTCGAAGGACAAGACGACTCGGCACCTGTCCGAGCTGTCATTCATCGAGCGGGCGCTGTCACAGTTGGAGGCCCGAGGGCGTCTCGCGGCGATTGTCCCGCAATCGGCAATGGTCGGGAAGACCAGGGAGGACAGGGATCTCAAGGCGAAGATCCTGGGGCACCACACGCTCGATGCCGTCCTGACGATGAACCCGGACACGTTCCACGGCGTCGGTACTCACGTCGTGATCGCGCTCTTCACCGCTGGGGTGCCGCACCCTGAGACGAAGAAGGCGACATTCGTGAACTTCAAGGACGATGGCTACAGGGTCCACCCGCACGTCGGCCTGGTTGACGACGGGCGCGCTGCTGATCGGCGAAAGCACGTGCTGGAGGTCATCCGGGACGGCGTGCCCGACGACACGGCGTTCGTCGTGCGCTCTGAAGTTACGGCAACCGATGAGTGGCAGCACAGCTACTTCTACTTCAACGACCAGCCACCGAGCTATGAGGACCTCTACGCGACAGTCGCGGACTACGTGACGTGGCGGGTGGACATGCACACCCACGGTCGCGGTGAACTCATCACGCCGGGGACGGAAGAAATTGAGTCTGAGATCGGGGGAGGTGTCGACGCATGAGTGCATATGATGACTTGAGGTTTGCCCCCGAACTGCTCACCGATATGTTCCGCATTCACGCTGGTTCTGGTCGCGCAAAGCAAGAATCCGGGCCGATACCTTACGTGGCCGCCTCCTTTCAGAACAACGGCATTGTCGGGTATGTCGACGAGGAGAAATATCCAGGTGGGTGGCTGTCCTTCGTTAAAGACGGCGACGGAGGCGCTGGCACCTGCTTTTATCAGCCCGCTGCGTTTTGGCCATCGAATCATGTGTTCGGCCTGGAGCCGTTGGCGGAGGATGTGACCGAACCTGCCCTGATCGTTATGGCGGCGACAATTACCCATCAGTGCTTCCCCAAGTACAACCGTGGCTTTGCCGCAAACAGCGGCCGACTGTCGCGTCAGAAGATCATGGTCCCTGTGACGACCAGCAGTTCCGGCGAGCAGGTCGTCGATTGGGAGGGCATGACTCGGCTCGGTGAAGAGCTGATGGCCCAAGCGATCACACACACGCACAGCGCTCGTACGTCTGACGACGCCGACGCCGACGCGGACCTTCCGGATCTTAGGTTCGAGCCGATGCTGATCACGGATGTGTTCGAGGCGATGAAGTCGTCGTCTGCGTGGTATGACAAGACCAAGCTTCGTCAGGGGCAGGGTGTTTTCCCGTTCGTCTCCCGGACTAAAGTGAGCAATGGCACGGATGGGTTCACCGCGCGACAGGAGAAGTCGCCGGAGCCGGGAGGTGCGGTGACGATCGGTCTGGATACCCAGACGATCTCGTACCAGCCGGTACCGTTCTACACCAGTCAGAACATTCAGGTTCTTCGTCATCCGAGCCTCGACGAGGACAACGCCCTTGTGCTGGTGTCTTGTCTTCGTGAGCAGATGGGAAAATTCAGCTGGGGCGGTAACGGCGCAACCCTGGGGCGTCTCAAAGCGACCCGCATCATGGTTCCCGTGACGGTCAACGACTCCGGTAACGAGGTCATCGATTGGGAGGGCATGACCCTCTACGGGAAGATCTTGCGGGCACGTGCTGAACGACGGCTGTCCGCATCGGCAGCGGCATCGGGGTGACTCATGAGCCGGCCTCCGGGACGGGCCAAGGGCTTCGGGAAGAGCGTGCAGACGGCCCGACTTGAGCGCGGGTGGTCGCAGGACGAACTGGCCGAGAAGGCAGGAGTGTCCCGCCCCACTGTGTCGCGTGTGGAGCTCGGCCAAGAACCGTCAATGCGCACAGCACGCAGGCTCGCGACCGCGCTCGGCCTGTCCGTCGAGATCATCGGCGGAGACGACGCATGACTGCAAGCGTCTTCCAGTAAGACGGGTGCTGGCGCAGTACCGGCCATGTTCTCCGTGTGCGGATTCTCCTCGGGTCTATCGGAGATGATCAGAAGGTCGGCAGCGTCTTCGTCCGCTTCGGCTGCGGCACGGCGAAAGCATCCGCATCGGCGCTGGCGCGCGTGCGCGTCTTCGGCGCGGAGAATGAATCCCCGCCATCCTCGGCGCGTGCGCGGCGGGACTTCCGCTTCGGCCTGCTCGGCTCCTTCGCGGCGAACAGGTCACCGTCATCGTCGATGGTCGGGATGTTCGGGACGAATGATCCGACCTCCATCCGGTCTGCCTCCGGGGTGGGCTCCTGATCGACGAGAGGGGCACTCCGGGAGGGTGCAGGCGGCTCAGGCTCAGCGGAGGTGACGCTCGCGCCTTCCTCCTCCGCTGAGGTGCTGTCCTCCTCTTCGGGCTCGGACTGATCCCAGTCCGGCTCATCGCTCGCGGTCTCGTCCTCCATCTCATCGGCCTCCGCCGGATCGTCCGCGCTCTCGGGCTCATCCCCGCCGTCTTCGCCGCCGATCTCCTCGGCGTCTTCGAGTCCCGCCAGCCAGTCATCGCCGAGGTCGAGGTCCAGGTCGCCCAGGTCTTCGACGACCGGCTCCGGCGGCAGCATCTCCACCGCCGGACCCTCATGGATCTGCGGCAGGCGCAGGTACGCCTCGTAGTCGATGACCTCATCGGCGGCCAGCGGCTCACGCACCGTGGAGATGAGATCGGCCAACCCGCGCTGACCACCGGGCTCGAACCAGATCTGGACCATCTGCACGCCCGCCTCGATGGACTCGTACAGGCCCCGCCCCTTGGCGACTGACTCCCCCAGGTCCGGCACGTCGTAGGGGTTGACCATGCCAGCGGCGGCCCGGTCGGTGTCCTTCGACTTGCCGAGCACGAGCGTGGACGTGTTCGTCTTCATGTCGTTCGTGCCCGCCAGGCCCTTCATCATCTCCGAGGTGATCTTCTGGGTTGCCAGCATCACCGACACGCCCACGCTGCGGGCCTCGCGGATGATCTTGCCGACGTAAACGGCGATCTCCTTCTTCGCCGCGTTCTGCGCCAGGATCCGCTCGCGCTCGGCCTCGATCTCCGGGTCCATCGATGATTTCGGCTCCGGGTCGAGCATGATGAGCGAGGTGAACTCGTCGATGACGACCATCATGTGCTTCGGGCGCACCTGCTCAGGCAGCTCTCGGTAGTTGCCGACCCCGTGCCGCATGTTCAGCTGCTTGCGCGGACCCACCTGCGCGTAGACGGCCTTGAGCATCGCTGCCAGGTGGAACAGGCCGCCGTCCTCGACTTCGATGTCGATGAAGCCGCGCGAGAACGGACGCAGGTACTGGAAGTCGGCAGCGCCCTTCATCGGGTCGGCGACGTAGAGGTCGTAGCCCTTCATGACCGCCGGGGTGATGATCGCCTGGAGGCCGACCGACTTGCCCGAGCCCTGCCCGCCGAGCACCATCAGGTGCGTGTTCTGCTTCACGTCGAAGACGACCGGTTCGCCGTCGAGTCCGAGGGAGAACGGGATCTCGTCGTCGCCGGTGGCGAGGATCGTGTCGGGGTCGTAGGGGGCCTTCGTGGGCATCGGGTTCTGGCGAGAGCACATGATGCGCGCCCGACCGGTGTCCTCGACCGGCTGGAGCTGGATGAAGCCGTACCCGGTGGGGCCGGAGAGCTTGTCGATGGCCTGCTTGATCCGGCGGGTGTCGAGGCCGCTGGGCAGGTCGAAATCGACGATCATGACCTCCGGGTTCTTCTCCAGCCTGCGGAAGCCCGCCAGCGTCGGCGTCATGCCCTCGGAGTTGCGCACGCCCGCATCCAGGAACGCCTGCTCCCAGTCCATGACCGCCAGCTCCTCGTCGATGACCTCCGCATCGACGAGCGTGCAACGATCCGGGTGCGCGCCGATGACCAGGACGATGACGTCCCCGTCCTCCCCCACGCGCAGGTACTCCGAGCCCAGGTGGCGACGGATGATCGAGGACTGCTTGCGCACCTCCGCCAGCGTCACCCCGCCGTGCAGGCGTGCCCACGCCCGCCACAGGTGCGCCGGGGAGTCCGGGGTGGACAGGGGCTCGACGGCGTACACCTGCGGGTGGGCGAGCTTCGCGGCGGTGAATGCCTGCCGCAGCTGCGCCTGGAGCACCCACAGCGCCGCCGTCTGCCGCCGGTCGGTGTAGGCGGGCTGGGGCGGGAGCACATCGGGGCGCGAGGGCACCGGACGGCGCGAGTAGCGCACGGCCACGCCCATCGGGTGGCGGAAGCCGGGCCGGTCGGCCTTCGTGTCCGGCATGTAGTCCAGCGCGGCGAACGGGGCTGCCGCCAGCACCGAGGACAGGGTGGCCTCGGTCTTCATCACATCGGTCAGGGACTGATTCTGGCGGGCGACGAACGCGCGCTGCTCGATCTCGACACCGGTCGCCAGCGTCCGCGTCATCGACGCCTCGTGCCGCATGGACGGCACCTTGCCGGGATTGTCGTCGAACAGCCGCGCCCAGCGCGTCGTCCACTCGTCCTCGTCGATCAGGCGCATGATCGCGTCCTCGTCCACCGGCCTGCCATCGGAGAACGAGGCATCGTCTGCGAAGGCGAAGCCATCGGAGTCGAAGCCGCCGACGATGAGGTCGCCTGCGCGCATGAGGGCGCTCGCACCGTAGGCGTGCGCGAGCCCGTCGAGCCATTCGGCGCGCACGACCGCCGGTGGCACGCAGGTGGGACCGGCCACTGCGAGGCTCGCGCGCCAGCACGCCCAGAATCCACCAGGAGCGCTTGAAAATGCCTCGACGGACTCCGGGTGCGGATCGAGGGTGTCAGGCCCGTCCTGTCCATCCTCCGAGCGCTGAGGGGCATTCTCTGCGCCAGTCACCCCGGACAGATCGCCGATCTGGGCGAGATCGACGATCTCGGGCGCTCGTGCGCCGACCTCCACGGCGTGCATCCACAGATGCGCCCGCAGGACCTGATAGACGCATTCGAGGCCCAGGCCGGGATCGGCCAGCGAGAGATCATCGGGTGCCTCGATGTACTGGAAGCGCGTGCCCGACTGTGTGCCCGGCGTCGGGGAGCCCGTCTGCGGGTCGATGTCCGGGCACGCGGCGAACGCGCCGACGAATCCCAGCGGTCGCTGGCCGACCGTCTCGTCGATGAGCTTCGGCTGATCGAGCACCGCCTGGATCGACAGCGCCTGGGGCAGGTCGAATGTCGTCACCGACACGGGCGGCTGGTCCTGTAGCGTGTCGATCTGCTCGAAGCCGACGACCACCGGGTGAGCATCCCACTTCTTCATCCGCGCCCAGCGCGAGGCCCACACAGCGGTGTGCAGCACCAAGCGGATGCGCTCGGCCTCGCTGGCGGCGGCGATGGCCGGTGTCGGGGCCTCGTTCGCGGGCCAGGTCACGACACGGAAGAGGTTCGGGTGCGTCGAGCCGGGGATGTCCTCGCCATTGCCGTCCTGCTGCGGGTGTGGGATGACGGCAACGGCCTGGGAGCCGCCGATCTCGGCGACGACCTTGGCAGGCTGGCGGATGATCTCGCCCGCCTGCCGGGTCTCGAACGTCGTGACGGTGAAGAAGCCGTACTCGCGGTAGTCCTCGAGGTGGGCGCGGACCTTCATCGCCTCCCAGCGAGGCTTCCACAGCTCCCGCTGCGCATCGACTTCGCGCCAGTGGGCCAGCGCGGGCCGCCGGGTGATGAAGAACCACACCAGGCCGCCTGCCAGCAGACCGCCGGGCAGGAACGCCCACAGCCCCAGCGCACCGGCAGCGGTGAGCACGACCGTGCGCGCCAGCCACGTCCCGGTGAGGACCGCCGCCAGGACGGAGGCTGCTGCGGCGGCCGCGCGGGAGACCGGCCCCGGCAGGGCCACGAAAGACTCGCGCACGTCCGTGACCGGCTGCGAGCCGAACTCGGAGCGGGTGGCCCGCCAGGCGGCGTCGAAGCCTGCGGCCAGGCCATAGGCGCACCAGGCGTTGACGATGAGCGCGGCCAGGGTCGCCGTCGGATTCTCGGCCAGTAGACCCATGAGCGGCTGATGGATCGACAGGGCGGCAGCGGCCAGGCCGATGAGGCTGATGACCGCAGGCGGCCAGCCGGGCAGCCACGCGCGGGTCGGCACCAGCGCCTGCACGCGCAGCTCGGACCAGAACCGGTAGCGCAGCAGCTTCTTCTGCTCGCGCCCCAGCGGGGTCGGGTACCCCATCGGGTCCTTCGGCCCGGTCAGCTCCGGACGCACGGAGAAGAGGCTGATGACCACCAGGGCGAGACTCGTCGCGGCGAAGACCGGCACGCCGAACCACCCGGTGACCAGCGCCAGGGACAGCGCGGGCAGGAGAACGAGTGCGGAGTAGTCGCGGCGGTTCGCGGGAGCTCTGCGCTTGCCAGCCATCACGCCTCCCCCGATCCGGTGAACTTGGACGTGATCGAGGACGTGGACGCCTGTGCGGCGCGGCCCTCCTGTGCGGGTGCCGCGCCGCTCGGCTGGATGTGGGCGGCGGCCTGCTCGGACAGGAAGCGCCTCAGCACCGCCTGCTCGATGAGCGTGTCTGCCCGACCGGAGGAGGCAGCGCGGCGCAGGCGGCGGGCGATGCGGCTGCGCCCGATGACGTACTCGCTGCCGCGCGGGCGGAAGCCGATGGCGCGCACCTTCCCGCGTGAGGGCCAGATGGCCAGCAGGCAGCGCACCTCGAAGTCCTCGGCACCTGATGCGCGCAGAGCCTTGACCACGACCGAGCGGGCTATCTCCATCGTGTGCTTGTCCGGGTAGGGGAACTCGCTGAAGCCCCGGCGGGTCTTCCCGCCCAGCGTCCACAGCACGCCCGGCGCGTAGACCTTCGCGTCGATGACCCACACGGTGCGGTCGGTGATGAGGATGTGGTCGATGTTCGCGCGCAGTCCGGGGAGCATCACGTCATGGATGACCGTCGGCCCGTCGGTTCGCTGCGCGAGCTCATCGAGGATGTGCGCAGTCGCCAGCTCTCCCCTGCGCCCCTGCTCGGCGACCTGCGCGTTCGCCGCCCACGACGGGGCATCCTCCAGGCTGCCACCGGCGACGCCGAAGATGCGAGGGCCGGAAGGAACACGATGGTGACGAGACATGGTGCCGCTTTCGTCCAGGACTGCTGACACCACGACACAGGGGAAGCACCCGGCCCGACTCCGGCACGAGTGGGTCAGCAGGCGCACCAGCACCCCGCACCACACCACGAGACCCCGCCACTATCCCCATCCCACACCACCGGACTAAACCCGCAAGCCTCTCACCAGCACAAACACTCAGCGGGAAGGCCGGTGGGATAGACGTGGGATAACGGTTTCGGGCTTCTCACCTGCGGAAACTCTCTCTACTACTACTACTATCCCTATAAACTAAAATATATATATAGACCCCCTCACCCCTCTCCTCTCCCCCATCTACCTATACCCCCATATAGGCGTTGTACTCCGGGGGATAGGCCAACTTGACAGCCCGTGATACACTGGACCCGCAATAACGCACAAGGGTTCTTGATACAAAGGGTCCAGCGTACCCCGCGAAACCCCAAGACCACCCCCACCGAACACCTCCGAACACACCCCCGAAACTCCCTCAGCACCACGAAATGAGCCCCCGCAGCGCCGCGAGGGCTCATTTTTGGCCGCACATGCTACAATGCTTCCGTCGAGTGTGCGAGCTTGTGAGTCAGACTCGACGGAAGCATTGTAAAACCCACACCACCGAAAACCGCATGAACACCACCCCTCCACACCCCCTGGAGGGGCCGATTTTTGCCCAGATTTTTGCCCACACATGCTACGCTCCAGTTGCGAGCCTGCGAGGTACGAGTCAGTATCGCTGCTGGAGCGTAAACCCCACCCCACCGAAAACCGCACGGACGCGACCCCTCCTCACACCGACGTGAGAACACACCCGACCACCGCGCAACCGACCCCCACTCCCCCACGACAACCACCCCGCAGAAGCGCTCAGCGCGCCCATCCTCGGCCAGGCTTCCCCTGTTCTCCGACAGACAGTGCAGTGCACAGTCGGAACGAGACAGGAGCGAGAGCATGGCCGCGAAGAAGGATCAGAGCCACTGGGAGCGGATCGTCGAATCCGGTCAGCGCTACGTTGACCAGGACGACCGACAGAGCATCAATGACTGGCTGGAAGGATGGGGCGCGATCTTCTGCGGCGCAGTCCTCATCATCTTCATCGCCACCATCGCCTACAGCGCGATCTTCTAGCGCACCGGCGACACGCGAGAGCCCCGCAGGCGTGCGTCTGCGGGGCTCTTCGCTGTTCGGACATCAGGTGCCGCTCAGCAGGCATGTGCAGGCACGTCTGCTGCCGCCTGCCGCAGGGCCGTCTCACCGAAGAACCCGCGCACCATCGAGTCCCTGGACATGGGCACACCGCGCCTGAGCCAGCTGCCGACGAAGTGCTCGGGCACCCCCAGAGCCTCCGCCAGCGCCTGCGGCCTCATCCCGGCGTGCGTGAGAACGCTTCCGAGCACAGCGCCGTCGATGCGGCGACCGGTGCCCTCCGTGCGCTCGGCGATGGTGTTCTCGATCAGGCGCACAGCCTCCTCCCCCAGCAGCGTGCGCACCTGCCCGGCCCGCAGCGGCGGCACCCCGCGAATGGACCAGTTGTGGATCGTCGAGGTGGCGGTCTCGAGTGCGTCGGCCAGCTGCTGGAGCGACTTCTCGGCGCGTTCGCGGGCAGCGGCGAAGACATGGCCTTCGATGGCGAGGTCATCGGGCGTCCTCCCGGCAGCCTCGTCCTCGCGGGCGCGGGCGAGGGTGTCTGTGCCGAGGAGGCCGATCACCTCTTCGATGCGGGAGACGGCCACGCCGTGAGTGGCCCAGCTCTTGACCGTGCCGGGCGCGACGCCCAGCGCCTCGGCGACCTGGGAGCGGGACATTCCGGCTCGGGTGCGGGCGATCTCGAAGACGCCCGCATCGATGCGCAGATCCTTCCGTCCGACACCAGCCGCCGCGTCTGCGCGCGCCTTCCTCAGCGCGTTCTCGCCGAGGAGGTCGATGACCTGCCCGGCTCGCGGTGCAGACACGCCCCGGATCGTCCAGTGCTGCACGGCGGCCCTCGACAGGCCGCAGGCGTCGGCGACCTGGCGGAGGTTCAGACCCGCGTGCGCGCACGCGAGTGCGAAGACTCCCGCGTCGATCCGCCCGGCGTCGGCACTCACCGCGCGCCCGCCTCGACGGCCCTCCAGAAGTGTTCGTGCTCGATGTGCTGGATGTCCCAGGTGCCGCCTGCGAGGTCGTAGAGGTGGTCGGTGATCGCGTGGATGTCGAACTCGTGGCGAGTGGCATCACCGGCCTCGATCGCGTCGATGACGTACTGCTCTGCTTCGGTGCGGGTGTCGATGGTGGGCATGGGCGTCTCCTTATCGGGTGGTGGGGTCAGTGACTGCGAGGTCCGCGAAGGTCACGTCGTTGAAGCCGGTGTCGGTGAAAGTGGTCTCATCTGCTGCGGCGTAATCGTCGGCCCAGGTCTGCGCGAGGGTGCTGACCATGATGATCCTCCGGTGCGTGCGGGTCTCGATGCTGTCAGATGACCTGTCGGAGGCCGGTGCCGGAGAGCGCGAATGCGCCGGGCCTGCGGATGGGCAGACCCGGCGCATTCGCTCAGTGTGAGGATCAGTGGATGACGATCTGCGTCTTCGTCTTCCCCTGCCACTTCATGGCCTTGACGAGGCTCTTCTCGTACATGGACACGCACCCGGCGGTCTTCATCGACTTCGTGTTCGCGTGCAGGAAGATCGCCGAACCCTTGCCCGCCTTCCGCGCCTCGTTGTAGCCGATGACCTGCGAGTACTTGTACGGCTTCGGCTGGTAGAGGGCCTCACCCCGGTAGCCCTTCGACTTCCGCTTCATGGTGTTGTAGCCCTTGGCCTTGGACGCCTTGCCATCGACCCACACATGGTCGCGGGTGACCTTCGTCCACTTCTTGCCCAGACCGGGGTTCTTCGAGGTGCCGAACCCGTCGCGCAGCCAGTACACGCCGGTGGGGGTCTTCCCGTCGCCCTCGCGCTTCTTCGAGGTGACGCCGTTGTAGCCGAGCTTGCCCGCATAAGCACCGCCGTCGCGCACGTAGCGCTTGCCGGACTTCTTGCACAGGTAGATGTTCGCGGTCGTCTTCGTCTTCTGTCGGACCTCGATGACCTTCGAGGCGGTCACGCCCTTCTTCTTCTCGATGCCGGTGCAGTACGTGACCTTCTTCTTCTTCGGCTTGGACGAGCCACTGCCACCGAGCTTCACGCTCGCCTGAGATGAGCCGGTCAGGGCCGCCTGCGCCTGAGTCTGGGCCGTCGCGCTCGTGTGCGCCTGGGCGGGCTGTGCGATCCCGCTGCCGAGGACGAGTGCGCCGCCGAGCGCGAAGGCGGACAGGCTGCGCAGCAGCGTCATCATGCGGGGGCCGGTGGTGGTGGGCATGGGATGAGACTCCTTCTCCGTGATGCCATCGGCATGTCCGACGGCGACTGGCCGAACTGTCGGAGGAGGCTCACCCCACCCCGCCGCGCCGCTATGCCGGTGCGGCGGCTGAGCGGAGTCGGCGGTGTATGAGATCAATGTAGTCCGCCTCGCGCTCGATGCCCAGGCTGGCGAACCCTTCCATCTGCGCGGCTTCGAGGGTGGTTCCGGAGCCTGCGAACGGGTCGAGGACGGTGCCTCCCGGCGGGGTCAGCAGGCGGACGAGCCATCGCATGACACCCAGCGGCTTCACGCTCATGTGCCGAATGGTCGATCCGTCCTCGCCCTGGACCCTCGGGCGTTCAGAGGCGCGAGCCTTCGGATGGTAGAGGTACGGAGCTTCGGTGGCGGTGAAGAAGCGCGATGGGCCTCTCTCGGGCGTGGGCGCACCGTCATCGAGGCCGCCGACCGGGCACGCGGGTGCGCAGACCTGCCCGTCTGCCCCGTGCTGGCAATCGGCGGCGTGAGTGAGGACGACGTTGGCCGGGTGGCGGCCACGGCTGCCGTCGTAGTCCTTCTTCGGCACCGTCGAGTAGTCGCCGTAGACATGATTGCCTCCGGGCGTCGTGCCGTAGTGGGCGTGACGGTTCTTCACCGAGGATTCTTCGAGGTCGGCCGCCGAGCGGTGCGCCACGCGGCAGGCGTCGGTGTTGAGCGCTCCCGTGGAGTGGGCGAGGACGTTGCGGGCCACGGAGGTCTCCGCCAGCGGCTTGCGGGCGAGCACGATGGGCTCATGGGCAGGCTTGAGTCCGGTCGTCCACCCCTGCCAGCGCTGGGCGTCCTCAGCGGTGGGCCGCCAGTGCCTCCGCGTCGTTGTCGCTGTCTTCTCCGCCATGATGTCGTTGACCTGGTGCGTCAGCGTGTACTCCTCGCCGTCGCCGGACTGCTCGGTGGCTTTCAGCGAGGCGGAAGACGATCCGCCCAGCGTCACCTGCGCTTCGACGGCCTTGGCGACATCCTGCCTGTGCGGCATCCCGGAGCCGTAGAGCCACGCGAGCCCGTCGCGGATCTCGAATCCGGCCAGGCGGACCGACATGCCCATGAGGTCGTAGGTGCGCGAGCCTGCGAAGGCGGCCAGATGGCCGCCGGGCTTGAGGATGCGAAAGCACTCGTCCCACAGCGCCGGTGGCGGGACGAAGGCGTCCCACGGCAGCGACATGAACCCGCGCCCGGCGGGCATGTGCTCGCGGTCACCACCGGCCCACGCCGCCAGCGTTTCGATGACCTGGGCGGGGCTGGTGGCTGAGAGCCCGTAGGGCGGGTCGGTGATGATCGCGTCGATGCTCTCGGACGGCAACGTGCGCAGGTGCTCCAGTGCTTCGGCATGGATGACGGCGGGGGCGGTGTCGGCAGTGCTCATGCATAGGCACAGGGGCTCGGACTCTCCCGCGCACCGGCCTCAGAACAATGCGGCACCGAGGCTGTGCGCGAGGCTGGCCAGGGCTTCGTCCGTCTGCCCGTCCAGCACAGAATCCACAGAGTTATCCACGTCGCTGTCCCCACCAGCGTCCGCATTGTGGATGACACGGCGGGCGTGAGCGATCTGCTCGGCGTCGAGGTCGATGCCGTGATCTGCACGCAGCTCGGCGGCAGTGATCGTCGCCCACCAGCCCCGCATCTGCGCGCAGGCGTTCGGTCAGCGCGGCAGCCGCACTGCTGCGCGCATCGGCTGTCACCGCCTGTCCCGTCGCTTCGTGACCACGCCCGGCAGGTCGTGCGCATCCTCGACGCTGACGACCGTGATCTGCCGGTTCTCGCCATCGGCGAGGTAGATGTCGTCGGTGCGGGTGCGCCCCTGCTCGTCTGTGCGGGTCGTGTAGCCGATGATCTGATCGGCGCGGGCGGCCCCGACAGCCTTGCGGGCCTCATGGGTGCGCTCGTCGTGGTGCCATGCGGGGGTGAGCGCGGGTGCCTGCCGCCCGGCCCGGACGCGGTTGTCGAGGTCGATGAGGTCGAAGTGCTCATCGGCGGTGCCGTAGTCACCTTCATCGGCGGCGCGCTGAGCTGCAGTGAGCACTCGAGTGCGCTCAGCCTCGCCCATCGGCTCATGGCGACTCGCCAGCGCGCGGTCCTCCTCCCTCCGGTGCCACCACGTCACTGCGAGCTCGCGGGTGTCGCGGTCGCTGGGCGCGTAGGGGCCTGCCATGCGCTCTTCGAGCGTTTCCATCTCGCCCGCACCGGACACGTCGCCGATGGATGCCGGTGCCCACGTCTGGATGTGCTCGCGCGCCCTCGTCGGATCGCCGGGAGTGTCCTCGCTCAGCGTCGAATCCCCCGTGTTCGTGCCGGGTGCCTCGCGCACCGGGCCGCCGAGGGCGATCTCGGCTGCCGCCCGCCCGGTGCCGGACTCGGCTCGCGGTGCCGAGTCATCGCGCACCCATGAGCGCAGACCGCCTGCGTTGCCGTCTTCGAGCACGGCGACCCCGCCAGAGCCGCGCATGACCCATGCACGGTGGCTGCTGGTGTCATCGAGCTTCACGTAGGCCAGGGCTCCCGGCTGGAGCTTCGGCAGGGTCTTCTCGCGGTCGCCGAGGACCGTGATTCCCGCCCGATAGGCGATCCGGTCGGCATCGGCCCCTGCCTGCACCTGATCCTCCGGCTCGGGGTCTGGCGAGGCGAAGCTCTCGGTGTCTTCGAGGAAGGACACCTCATCATCGGCCACGGTGTGGGCCTTGGCCGCGAACTGTCCGGGGTTGCCCGCCTGCCCCACTTGACCCTTGCGGGTGATCTTCGTCATCGTCTCAGCCGTCCTTCCGTGTGTTCGTCTCGTAGGGGTCGCTGTCGAGGGCATGGACGCCGCGCGAGATGCGCCTCTTCCCGCTGAGCACCCCGCGTCCGAGGACGGTGGTGCCGGGGCCTTCGATGATGACCTCATCACCGATGCGCAGATCGCCACTGACCCCGGCCCTGCCCCGGATCACGGCATCGCCGTCGAGTCGGGTGGCCCCGGAGACCTGGGCGCTCTCGATCACCTGGGAGCGCCCCTGGATTCGCGCGTGCCCGGCGACGACCGCGCGGTCGGACACGCGCGCTTCGTCCCCGACCGTCGCCCCTCCGTGGACCCACGCCCCGCCGGAGATCTTCGCCTCGCCGCTGATGATCGCGTGATCTGTGACCTCGGCGTCGTCGGTGACCTCGCAGCCGGGACCGCTGAGGCGGGCCGAGTCGGCAACGAGGGCGCGCCCTGAGACGGTCGCATTGCCGCCGACATGCGCACGGTCCTCGATCCGGGCCTCATCGCGGGCGACGGCATCATCGCAGAGGCTGGCGGTGCCGGACACACGCGCGGCCCCGGAGACCCTGGCCGAGTGGGAGAGGCGTCCGGCCCCGGTCACGCTGCCGGACCCTTCGACCACCGTCGTGTCGAACACGCGGGCGTCGTCGGTGACGCGAGCATCATCCCTGATGCGAGCGAGTCCGCCGACGATGGCCCGACCTCCCACGTAGGCGCTGTCGCTCACGCGCGCCTGCCCGCGCACCTGAGCGCCTTCGGCGACCCACGCGGCCCGGCTGGTGTCCAGGTTCTCGGGGTGCTCCACCCAGCCGCCGAGGTCACCTGCGCGCACGCCGTGCTCGGGGATGTCGCGTGAGGCTCGCACGCGGCGCAGCTGCGGCCACTGGGGGTGGCGCTCATCGGTGACTTCGACGCCGCTGCCGCCCGCATACGGGTCGATCCCGTCATCGGGCAGCAGGACGGGGCCGTCGTCGCGCTGACGGGAGGGAGCATCCGTCGGCTCCTGTGTCTGACGCATCGGCGCGAAGCTCTCGGCGTCTTCGAGGAAGGCCACCTCCCCGTCAGCCACGGCGTGGGCCTTGGCCGCGAACTGGCCAGGGTTGCCCGCCTGCCCCACCTGACCCTTGCGGGTGATCCTCGTCATCGTCTCAGCCGTCCTTCCGCGCGTTCTGATCGGCGGGCACGTCGGTGCGCTCGTAGACGACGAGCGGCACGTCGTTCTCATTGCAGACGATGATGCGCCCGCCGTCGTCGGTGTAGGCACGGCTGCCGCCCCAGCCGAGTTTCGAGTGGGCGGGAAGGCCGCCGTCTGCCGGTCTGTGCTCGAGGGTCTGCTCATGCGGTGTCTGCTTGATCACGCGCATGTTCTCGGTCTCGCACCCGGTGCGGGGTCCGATGGCGATGCGGCGGGTGACTTCGGCTCCGACCGGCAGGCGACGGCGGGCCTCGGCGGCGGTGATGCGCTCGCAGTCGCGGCCCACGCGCTCGCCGCGCAGCTGCTCATAGCCCTTGCGCACTCCCATTGCTGAGTTCTCGAAAGCCACCGGGGAGATGTTCGAGCCGAACTCCTGCCCGTACTCGGCATTGGCCCGTCCAGCTGCGAGCTCCGCCTGCGCTTCATCCCAACCCTCATCCCCGCTGGCGGCGTGGCGGACAAGGGCTTCCTGGCATTGGTAGCGGGCGCGAGCGGCGCGCTCTTCGGCCCGCTTGATGCGGCGGCGATACTCAGCAGCCTGGCTCGACGCCAGCGGCAGCTCCTGGAGGGCCTCCCGTGCCCTCTCCACTTCAAGACCCGCGCTATGGACTTCCTGCCTGGCGGCGTACCACTGGGCGCGGGTGTAGTCAGTCGGGATGACGAACGGGTTCGCGGGGCCGGGCACGGGGCGACCGCGCCCTTCAACCGGGGCGAAGCCTTCCGTGTCTTCGAGGAAGGACACTTCCCCGTCGGCCTCGGCGTGGGCCTTGGCCGCGAACTGTCCGGGGTTGCCCGCCTGCCCCACCTGGCCCTTGCGGGTGATCTTCTGCGCGCTGCTCATACTCACGATGTGGGCGGCTGCCACAGGTACGAGCACCACACAGGCATCCATGACCGACATCCTGCTCGACGGAGAACCGGCAGGTGCCGACCTGCTCGCACTCGAAGGCGACAACCTCACCTCCCTGGAGAGGCTCGACGGCATCGAGTCGCAGGCGGGCATCGTCTACCTCGACCCGCCCTACAACACCGGCTCCTACGACCGGACGTACCGAGATGCCTTCGGCAGCGGCTGGGAGGCGTTCATGCGGCCCCGGCTGGCCGCGTCTCGCGCGCTCCTGGCCCCCACGGGTGTCCTCATGGTCTCCATCGGAGAGGCTGAGCACCCGCGTCTGCGCCTGATGCTCGACGAGATGTTCGGGGTGAAGAACCGGCTGGCCACGCTCATCTGGTCCAGCGGCGGACGCAATGCGGGCCGGTTCACCTCCGGGGTGGACTATCTGCTCGTCTACGCCCGCGACAGGCGGGCCTATGAGGCCACCGGCCACACCTGGCGGGTGCCCAGGCCCGGCGTGCGCGCGCTGCTGGCGGCAGGCGCAGATGCCTGGGACAGGCACGCGCCCGATCATCTGGCCGCCTCGCGGGCGCTGTCGGCGTGGTGGTCGAAGAATCGCGGTGATCTGCCTGCCGGGCTGCGCTTCTACCTGCGCATCGACGATTCGGGGCGCGTCTACCGCACATCGGATCCCGGCAGCAGGAATCCGGCCAACCCGAACCGCTATGACATCCTCCATCCGACCACCGGACGGCCCTGCCGGATGCCGGTCAACGGCTGGGCCGGTCCCCCGGACACGCTGCGCGCCTGGCAGAAGGAGGGTCGTCTGCGCTTCGGTGCCGATCACACGACGACCCCGCAGTACGTGCGCTATCTCGATGAGGGCGTGGTGCAGGCTCCCGATCCGGTCATCGTGTCCTTCCGGCAGTCGGCATCGAAGCACGTCGCCGAGCTGGTC
Source organism: Brevibacterium sp. SMBL_HHYL_HB1 (assembly GCF_018208375.1). Classification (NCBI taxonomy): domain Bacteria; kingdom Bacillati; phylum Actinomycetota; class Actinomycetes; order Micrococcales; family Brevibacteriaceae; genus Brevibacterium; species Brevibacterium sp. SMBL_HHYL_HB1. Next base: position 1,683,468 of record NZ_CP062936.1, read on the forward strand.
GGTCATCGTGAGGTCGGCACACCGAAAGACCACCGGGTGCTCGCCGAGTGGTTCTCCATTGTCAAGTCCCGGGTTTTCTGGAGGCTGAACGTTCGTTCAGTTATTAGGCCGCCGAAGTCTGCAGGCTCGTGTAGTGGGCTGCTTCGATCTCGGCGGGAGTCTGATAGTCAAGCATCGAATGCAACCGTTCGGTGTTGAACCAATGCACCCACTCAGCCGTCGCGGCCTCGAGATCGTTGCGACCGGACCAGGGGCCGTCGGTGAAGACGAGTTCGTATTTGTATAACGAGTTCAGCGCTTCGGCCATGGCATTGTCGTAACTATCGCCGATCGATCCCACCGACGCCACTGCCTCGGCCTCAGCCAGTGCCTGGGTGTAGCGCAGAGCCCGATACTGCACCCCTCTGTCCGAGTGGTGGGTCAGCCCTACAACGTCGTGACCTGCACGTTTACGGCCCCATATGCCCATATTCAAAGCATCGAGAGCCAGATCGGTATACATTCGCGTCGAGGTCTGCCAGCCGATGATCATTCGAGAGAATACGTCGAGGACGAACGCGACGTAAACGAAGCCGGCCTCAGTGGGAACGTAGGTCAGATCCGCGACCCAGAGACGGTTCGGCTCCGCAGCGGTGAAGTTACGTTTGACGAGGTCAGCCGGTCGTTTCGTCTCGGGACCGGGCTTCGTCGTCCGCGGGAACTTCCCTCTCACAACACCCCGGATGCCCAACTCATTGCACAATCTCTCGACCGTGCACCGGGCCACGGGGCCGTAGGTCCTTGTGAGTTCGGCGTGGATCTTGCGGATGCCGTAGACCTTGTTGCGGCGGTGAGTGTGGATAGCCATGATCCTTTCTTTGAGCACCGCATCTCGCTGGGCTCGAGCGCTGACCGGACGGGTCTTGAAGGCATAGTACGTTGATGGGGCGATGCTCAGGCCCAGGTCCTGGCGCAGGACCTGACAGATCGGTTCGATTCCCCACCTGTGCTTGTTCTCGTCGATGAAGGCGACGATTACTTCTGTAGGCGGTCGAACTCCGCCTTGCCGAAAAACGCGGTCGCTGATCGGAGGATGTCGTTGGACTTCCGCAGCTCCCGGTTCTCCTTCTCCAGCCGCCGGATCCGTGCCTGGACGTCCTCGGTCTCGACGGGCAGGTTGGCTGCTTCGGCTTTCTTGACCCAGTTGCGCAGGGCTTCCTTGTTCACATCGGTCTGCTCGGCAATGCGGGCGATGGCACCGTTTCGAGTCTCTGGGTCGGCGCGGGCCTCGAGAGCCAGTCGAGTGGCTCTCTCACGTACTTCTGGTGGATATTTCGAGGTAGGCATGATGAGTTGAGGGTAGTCCTTTCTTGGGTAACCGCACACCCTCCATCAAACCAAGGACGAATCACATCGTCTGCCCGACGGAGGACCCCCTCATCGTGGACCTCTTCGCCGGTTCCGGCTCGACCGGGGATGCGGTCGTGAGCATGAACCGCGCTGATGGCGGCTCTCGTCGCTGCCTGCTGCTGTCCATGAACGAGGTGCCTGTGCGCAAGCGCCGAGAGCTCACAGCCGCCGGTCTGGCTGAGGGCGATGAGGACTTCGAGGCGTGGGGCATGTTCCGGCGCACGCTCATGCCCCGCCTGCAGGCTGTCGGCGGTGACTGGAGGTTCGTTCTCGAGCGCTGACGCTCGCGCCTCCGACAGGCTGCGCGTACACGCACCTGAGTGAGGAGACACACCATGCCCGGCACCGACGCCACAGCCACCACCTATTCGCGGACCGTCACGACCCCCGCCGGTGAAGACTTCACCCTCATCGCGGACAGCCCGCTCGGGATCGTCCAGGAGGCGGGAAGGGTCGCCGAGACCACGAGCATCGAGGGTCTGGCCGATGTGCTCACCGATCCCGAGTTCGAGCGCGACCTCCTGGCTCGCGCCGTCTTCACCATTGAGGCCGAGAGTCTGGTCGCTGAGTTCGCCCGCACCCTGGCATCGGTGGACAACCCGGAGTTCGCCGCTGATGAGACGGTCGGCTTCGATCAGCTGATGACCCTGCCGAGCGTGCGTGATGCCGTCGAGGCCCTGCGCCACGTCTTCGCCGACCGCTCGCTGGAGGTGGTCCGCCAGCAGCTGCCCTGAGTTCGATCCTCGGGCATCTGTTTGCCGCTGGCGGCACCTTGCCGCCCACATGAAGGGTAGACCCCTCCTGCTGGTATCCGCAGGAGGCTGACACCTCTTGTGGAAGGATGCTCGTGGAGCCCATCACCATCTACACCGGACCTGCCTGCCCCGCCTGCCGTCGGACGAAGATGATCCTCGACGACAGCGGACTGGACTACCGCGAGATCGACGTGGCCGACCGCCCCGAGATCGTCGAAGAGCTGCGGGCTGGTGGCTTCGCCCAGCTGCCGGTCGTCTTCGTTCCCGGCATGGCCCCGTGGTCTGGTCTGAGGCCGGACATGCTCGTGCGCGTCAAGGCCGCATTCGCCCAGTCGAATGAGGCGAAGGCCGGATGAGCGTCGCATTCGACGAGTCGAAGCACTGCCGTGGCGGGGATGGGCGCTTCGCACGCAGGGCGCACGCGGCGGCCGAGGCGGAAGTCGGCTTCGGCGACATGGAGGATGAGCAGACAGCCCCCGCCTCCCCGTCCGGAGAGCCCGCCTGCCTGGCGGTGCCATCGGCGGCGAATCTGCCACTGGCGGCCAACCATCCGCACCTGCCGCACACGGTGCGCTTCGGCCATGAGTCCGACCGCGTGGTCACCGTCGTCCGCGAGGGACGCGAAGAGGCGTACCTCATGCCCAATGACGTGCTGATGAGCCGCGAGATGGAGCGCGTGCGCGAGTCCAAGCGCACCGGTAGGCCACGCGAGCCGATGACCTTCACCGATGAGGAGCTGGCCGCCTACCCGCCCGCGCCCCTGCAGTCGCCGATCCGCAGGCCCGAGCCGCGCCTGCGTGACTTCGACATCGAGCGGGTGCCGAAGAACCGTCGAGCCGCCGTCGAGCGCGAGCTCGATCGCGAACTGGTGTGGCTGCCGAGGAAGGCCGATGGGACGCCGGGGACCATCCGCAACGAGATCGCCTCCGGCAGGATCGTCGGCCTGGACCGGACGGGCGGGCAGGCGTCCCTCCGGCGCACCTCGATCCCGGAAGGCAGTTCCCAGGCGGCGGAAGACTCCTCGCACAAGACCATCGGCGTCTCGAAGTCGCTGCTGAACGCCTTCCGGGCCTAGGGCGTGTCTCCTTTATTGACCATTCCAGCACTGACACGGTGGTGTTGTGACTACGAAGCAACGACATCAAGTCTTCACTGATGAGCAGTGGGAGAAGATTGAACCACTGTTGCCCTCGAATGTCGGCAAAAGAGCCCGACCGTTTGAGAACAACCGTCGAATCGTCGAGGGAATCGTCTACCGCTACCGTGCCGGCATCGCCTGGCGCGATCTGCCCCGTGAGCACTTCGGACCGTGGCAGACGGTATGGAAACGTCACCGCCGCTACGCCGCCGACGGCACCTGGGACCGGGTGCTGGCTCACGTACTATCCGATGCTGACGCTGCCGGTGACATCGACTGGAACGTCTCCGTCGATGGCACCATCAATCGTGCCCACCAGCATGCAACGAACACGACGCGCCCTGACCAGGACACAGGGGGCTACGTCGAATTACAAGAATCTGCCCGATCAGGAGTGTGAGCCGGCAGGGCATGGCATCGGTCGCTCGCGTGGTGGGCTGACGACGAAGATCCATCATGCCGTCGACGGCAATGGCCGGCCCCTGGCTGTGGTGGTCACCGGCGGGCAACGTCACGACGGGGTGATTCTGCCGCAGGTGCTTGCCGACATTCGAGTGCCCCGGGCTGGTGGCGGTCGTGAGCGTACGCGTCCGGATGCCGTTCTGGCTGATCGTGCTTATGGGTCCCGGGCGAATCGCGAGTACTTGCGTTCGCGTGGCATTCGGGCAGTGATTCCGGAGAAGAAAGACCAGGTCGCGAGCCGAAAGAGACGCGGGAGTAGAGGTGGGCGGCCGCCGACGTTCGATGCTGGTGCCTATCGGAACCGCAACGTCGTGGAACGCTCGTTTGCCTACGTCAAGCAATGGCGAGGATTAGCAACGCGCTACGACAAGCTCGCGATCACGTATCGAGCGGCTGTCGTGATCAGCGCGATCGTGACATGGCTACGCCGATAAAGGAGACACGCCCTAGTCCGAGTCACTGATCCACAAGATCTTTCGGATCTCCGCACACGTCACATACCAATCGTCCACCCTCTTCAGCCACAAAGTGCAGAGGCTCCTCACACCTGGAGCAACGCATCAAATCCTCAAACATCGGCCATGTGTCGATATAGAACCAGTGCCCGTTGACTTCTTTGACATGGTTCAGCGGCACATTCGCTGGGCTACGGACAGGAAGGCCCTGGTTCCGTTCAGTCACCACAGCTCCGAATCGGCGGTAGAAGTCCGCAGACCCCGTGCGTTCATCGACGAACCCGTCGAGATAACGCGCCCGTTGCTGAAATGAGTGGTTGGCGGCCCAATCTAAGAGGTCTCGGCCCAGCCCCTGCCCCCGGAATTCCTCAGCCACAAACATCCCTGCCAGTACCCTGTGGAAGGAAGCCATAATCCGCGCCTGCTCTTCGTTCTCGTTCACCAGCTCGTCAAAGTATGGAGTCTCGACGATGGCGGCACCGTAAAGTTCCGAATTACTGGTATCAGTCAGGGCGAGAACCGTACTCGCCTGTGGTGGCTCACTCACTCCGTCGAACAGTCGATCCAACTTGTGCTGTTGGCGGTCGTTATAGTCCCGAATCCAATCAACATTGCCGTCGAAGCCGATAATGTTCCGGCCAGCGACCTTGTGCACCATTTCGATACCTCGAGGGTGAAGGACTTGAACGTGTTTCATCTCTGCGGTCATCGCTCTGTCTCCAATCAACATCGATCAGTTCAAGGGGCCAGTTGCTCCCTGTAATCCACTCTAACGGCCAGGAGGGGCACGCGCGTTACGAACCAAATCAGCGCGGATCTGAAGGGATGATCAGCAGGAGAGACCCATCATTGATGACTTACTACTTGCCGCAATGAGACTCTAGGTCTGTGAACAGACATATCAAATCAGGAGGAACGATGGCAGCAGAGGACGTCTTAGACAGCGTAAAGAGGCTGGAAGACCAGCTAATCCGGGCGACACGGTTCGAAGGAATTTCCCGAGCGATCTCCCTCATTGGCCTCGCGATCATCGGCATTGGCGCGCCGCTAGCGATTGCTGCGTACAGCATGCAAATGACGGGGGGCGATCGCAGCGGCCGAGATGGACGAGAAGTATGAGAACGACCCACCAAGCGAAGTTGTCGGCGCGTTCAATCACCTGTGGGGCCAGATCGATTCCGCTATGGGAACCGGTGTAGTGATCGCCCTCATTGCGGGCGCAATCGCATTGATTGGTGGGGTCGCCCAGGCCTGTTTCCGGAGCAAGGCGCTGCGAGCAGAGTTGGAACGCGAACGGCAGCTCACTGTGCAGGGCACCCCTGATTGAGCGAATCCAGCAGAACGGCCGAGTTCAAGGAAGCACCTGAATAGTGCGTTCGTAAACGATCGTTTCCGCGACGTCCCATCTACACCGTTGTGCTTCCGCGTCCCATGTAGAGATGCCTTCTACTTTGTACAGAGACTCGGATACATTGGTTACGGGAATTTTGCGGTTCGGGGTCGCTACCTGAGCTGTCTCAGGCGCGCAGGCGAAACCCGAAAGGATCGACGAACCTATGACGAATCAATCCACTGACTCAACGGCAAAGGCATCACATCCGCGGCGAATGAACAATTACGACGCCTTCGCCGCCGCCTACTCAGCAGAGAACGACGACAGCCTCGCTAACGCCTACTATGAGCGACCAGCAATGCTCAACCTTCTCGGAAGCGTTACGGGGCGTAAGGGACTGATGCAGGGTTAGGTGACATCTAGTCTGGCTTGTTTGAAAGCAAGTCTGGAAGGATGGACACCATGCCACAGCCCTACCCGAAAGAATTCCGCGACGACGTCATCCGCGTCGTCCAGACCAGGGATTCTAAGACAACGATCGGACAGATCGCCAAGGACTTCGGAGTCCACGAAGGCACCATCAACAAATGGATCCGCCAAGCAGACATCGATGCCGGCAACAAACCCGGCAACACCAGCGACGAGTCCGCCGAACTACGAGAGATGCGTCGGCGCAATCGTCTGCTTGAGCAGGAGAACGAGGTCCTGCGCCGCGCGGCCGCCTATCTGTCACAGGCGAACCCTGCTGATCAATTGTGCTCTACCCGCTCGTGAGAGAGCTCGCCGCCGACGGGATCCCCGTCGCGGTGTCGTGCCGGGTCTTGAAGCTCTCACGCCAGCCCTACTACCGATGGCTGGCAGCGCCTGTCCCTGAAGCTGAGGTGAATGAGGCGTATCGGGCCAACGCCTTGTTCGATGCCCATGCCGATGACCCGGAGTTCGGGTACCGGTACCTGGCCGATGAGGCCGAGGCTGCCGGCGAACCGATGGCGGTTCGCACCGCGTGGCGGCTGTGCTCGGCCAACTCGTGGTTCTCGGTCTTCGGAAAGGCCCGAGCCAAGAACGGCAAGCGGCCGGGACCGGCCGTCCACGACGACCTGTGCGTGGTTGTCGATGCCGATGGGCGCACCCGTCACGAGTTCCGAGCCGATGGACCGAATCAGCTGTGGTTGACCGACATTTCAGAGCACCATACGAATGAGGGCAAGCTGTACCTCTGCGCGGTCAAGGACGCCTACTCCTCGCGCATCGTCGGCTACTCCATCGGGGCCCGAATGAAGGCTCGGTTGGCTGTTGATGCCCTCGAGATGGCTGCGACCAGGCGCGGTGACGTGGCTGGATGCGTGACGCACAGCGATCGCGGAAGCCAATTCCGGTCGAAGAAGTTCACCCGTGCTCTGGCCCGCCACGGCCTGGTCGGATCGATGGGCAGGATCGGCGCGGCCGGCGATAACGCGGCCATGGAATCGTTCTTCGCTCTATTGCAGAAGAACGTTCTCGACCGTCGCAGGTGGACCACTCGCGACCAGCTGAGAATCGCGATCGTGACGTGGATTGAGCGGACGTATCACCGACGTCGCCGACAAGCCCGGTTGGGTCGATTGACACCAGTAGAGTACGAAGCAATCATAGAGCCAAGCTGCTCTCGCAGCATGACACTCACGCTGTCACCCTTCTTTGCATCAGTCCCCTCGACTCCGAACTTGTTTTTGTGCTCGTCGATGTACGAGCAGATCACCTCGATGGGCGGTCGAGCTCCGCGGCGAAAAAGTCGACTTCAGGATTTGATTGGCTCGGCGCAGCTCGCGGCCTTCCTTTCCGAGGTCCTTGATGCGCTCGGCTTCGGCTGTGGTCGTGCCTGGCCGGTCGCCGGCGTCGGTCTGTGCTTGGTTGGCCCAGGAGCGCAGTGTTTCGGGGTTGACGCCGAGTTGGTCGCCAACCCGGCGGAAGAGGCCCCGCCGTGAGCTGCGATCGGCTTCGAGTGCGTCGAGGACCATGCGGGTCGCTCGCTCGCGGAGCTCGATGGGGTATTTACGTTGGTTGGGCATGACAGGGAAGTCCTTTCCGTGGCTTCACTGTCTCCATTATTCCCGCGGCGATTCAGGTGGTCGCATTGGACCCCGTGAAGAATTCGTCTTGGTCTCTCCCTGTCTGCTCAGTACCCGTGATGAATGTCTACCTGGCCGATTGGCGTATCGCCGCGCTTGATGCGGACGAAATTTTCAACGATCCGTTCTCTGAGAAGAGGGCGGATGATCTCTGGAGTGTCGGCTGTGTGTGGTGTCACGAGACAGTTCGGAAGCGACCACAAAGGGTGACCTTCTGGTAAAGGCTCTGGGTCAGTGACATCGAGACCGGCGCCGAAGATTCGACCATGAGTCAACGCATCGAGGAGCGCTCCGTGATCGATGATCGAACCTCGTGCTACGTTGACAACGACTGCTTCGGCAGGGAGCTGCTCAAGTTGCGCTGTCCCTATCATATATCTGGTCAGCGGAGTTGCCGCAGCAGCTACGGCGACGACCTGACCTCTCTGGAGAACTTCATCCAACTGGTCAAACGTGACCGTCTCGTCGGCACCATTGAAGTTCTCAGCGGTGCGTCGTACCACGGTGACGTGCGTGTCGAACATCTTGTAGAGACGCACCAATTCAGCTGCAACACCTCCAGCTCCGATGACCACGCAGCTGCGTCCGTTGAGTGTTGAACCGGACCTTCTACCCCAGCTCGTGGCAAGAGATCGGTCCTTGAACTGACGAAGTACAGCCAGTGTCAGTGCGAGGCCATGTTCGCCCACTGGCTTTGCGTATGCGCCTTTGGCTGAGGTCCATTCGACGTGCGGATGTTCTTCGATCAGCCCCTGATACTTCTCCACACCCGCAGAGGGCAGTTGCACCCACGCCACCTTTGGGTTCTGTTCCAACGCCGTCTCCAACTGGTGTCGAGCCGGTGCCCTGTGGAGGATGAATCCGTGTGCATCGGACGCTCCCTGAGTGATGACTGCACCCTGTTGTTCGAGGGCATGATTGAGTTCCGTGTCGTTGCCGGGCATGAGAAGTAGCCGTTCGACCATTGTGTCTCCCATTTGCTGTGATGAGGTGAATCCGGTTGGCGGAGATAGCGGTTCAGGGACTGAGATTCTCTCGCAGTTCTTGGATAGTTGTTCGCACACCCAACGCTTCCTCAGGTCTCCTTCGAACTTGTTCGGCGATGAGGACATCGCAAAATGCCCAAGCCGTGACTGATTCTGACGCTGCCTCGCCGAAAGTGAGCGGCAGGTCAATCTTGCGAAGATCTGCCAGACTTCGGGGAAGGTCATCAGGCGTCACTACTGTCGTATCAAGTGCCCGAGGGGCGGCGTGAGAGAGGAAATTCTGCACATCGGGGAAAATCCGACGTGGAGCCAGTACCAAGAGAATGTCGTCCGACGTCACTCTGTAGACGGCATCGGCGTTGGTATGACCAGAGCCTGTCAACTCTGAGGCTTGAATTCCTAAACGCCGCAGTTCAAGGCACAGGTATTGAGAGATGTGAAAGGCGGTTCCAAGACCGTAGACGAGCACTCGCTTGGCGTCCGCAATCGCTCCTGAAAGAGCAGCGAGTGCGTACGGATCAAGCATGTCCTTCAAGCGGAGGAGCAGAGTCACCGCGGAGGAGAGAACGGCGTCGAACGGTGCGTCGGCACCATGATTGCCAGCACTGACATTCAGTGCCTCCAGTCGAGCTTGGGTGATTCCGCTCAGCGTCTGCGTGGTTTCGACTTTGCGCGCATAAGCGAGCTTCATCTCTTTCGTTCCGCTGAACCCGAGCTTTTTGGCAGCCCGGGCGACTGTGGCCTCGCTCGTCGATGTGGCCTTTGCAATGGCGGCAGCCGAATTGGTGGCGAAGAACAACGGATCCTGATCGGCGAATTCAACCAGCCGGCGTTCCTGCTTGCTCAGCACTGCATCTGATCGTTCGACCTCCATGTGATCATTCTGCCACGACCTTCGCATAAAAATGAAGGCTTTTCTTCCTCTTGCGCTTTCATGAAGGTTTTTTTACACTTGACTCAAGCCTCCGGTGGGGGTTGTCGAATGACTGAGGAAGCGATTGACCAGATATGAAAATCACTGAAATGCGTTCATGGGACCTACTCATCCCTTATGCCGAGCCGTTTCGTCCCTCTTGGCAGCCGGGCGTCGTGCGCAAAGACCGAGAGTTCACGCTGGTAGCCGTTACGGTAGAGGACGGCACTGTCGGCTACGCTGGAGTCGATCAGTTCCGTAGCAGCGAAGTAAAGCGTTACGTGGAGCCGTATCTGCTCGGTGAGTCTGTGTACGACGTGGAGCACCATGCCGAAACCTTGCGCAATGCTGGATTTTGCTGGTTCATTGATATGGCGCTGTGGGACATTATCGGAAAATTGACGAACAAGCCCATCCACGAAATTTGGGGCCGGGTGAGGGACTCAGTTCCGGCTTATGCCAGTACAGGAGCGCGCGGTAACCCCGATGAGCGTGCTGAGCTCATCCGCCACTACCGCGACCAGGGCTTCAAATTCGCCAAATTCCGTTTCGGCAACGAGGACCTCAAAGACGACCTGGCAATTTATGACGCGGTGCATGCGGCGGCACCTGAGCTTGGTCTCATGATTGATGCCAATCAAGCGACGAATCTGCCGCGCAAAGACCATCCGCTACGTTGGGATCTCAACCGAGCGCTCCAAACCGCTCGCGAACTTCACGACCGCGGATGCCTATGGTTGGAAGAACCCTTGCCGCGCTACAACGTCGAAGACTTGGTGCGCCTGCGCGAATGCAGCGATATTCACATCGCTGGTGGTGAGAAGAACCGAGGGTTGCACGAGTTCCAGGTGCTTATCAACGCCGGTGCCTATGACATCATTCAACCTGATCCGGCGATGTCTGAAGGAATGTCACAGCTGCGCAAGATCGCTGCAGCATCTGAGATGTGGAATCGCCATTTCATTCCCCATCATGGTTTGAGCGGGCTAGGGTTGGCCGCCAGTCTTCAGCTGTGCCTGACTACTCCGGGTCTCAAGTATCTAGAAATGATGTATGAGCCTCCGACTCGTACCCTCGAGACTTATCAGCAGCTCGGCGGAATCATCACCTCGACCATCTGGATCGACGATGATGGCTTGGTCCATGGCTGCGAGGAGCCTGGCCTCGGCGTCAGCATCGATGAATCCAAGATTGACCAGTATGTTGTCCGCAGCTGAAACACCACAGATCGATGCTCGGTTTGCCGTGGTGGGACTCGGAGCTGTGGGAAGCGCAGTTCTGTGGCAACTCGCAGAGCAGACCAATGGCGATGTCATCGGCATCGAAAAGAGCCACCTCGCCAACGATCGGTGCGCAGTCGGCGGAGATACTCGGCTCTTTCGTGTTGCGTATAAGGAAGGCGCCGAATTCAGCACCTTGCTGACTGAGTCTCGTCGGTTACTACTCGAACTCAACGCCTCATCCGCATCACCGGTGTTTCACCCGTGCGGCGCGCTCACAATTGGTGATCGGGACAAAGAGTACATGGACACCTTGCTTAAGAGCGTCCAAGAAGCAGGGGCAGAGCATGAGGTTCTGGACCCGACCGCATTGCGGCGTCGCTACCCCCAGCACGGGACTCTGGACTCTGATATCGGACTGTTCGATCCAGCCGGAGGGCTCATTCGGACGAATACTGCCGTCCTGGCGGCAGCCGAAAGAGCAAGCCAACATGGTGCGCGCATTCGAACGGGCGAATCGGTGACCGCTCTGACTCCAATTCGCGCCGGTGTCCGCATCACGACAACCAATACCGAGTACACGGTGGAGAAGGCAATCATCGCCACAGGGGCGTGGTCACGTGATCTCCTCCCCGGCCATTTTGCCGATCACATGTACCCCGGACGCATCATCCTGACATGGTGCAGTGCACGGAACCCGAGCGAGTTCACGCCTGATCGGTTTCCCGTCTTCATCCGTGACTCGGAAGGCACGCACATGTTCGGAACTCCGACGGTCGATGGCGACATGGTCAAGATCTCAGGAGTGATCCCGGATCAGGAAGTTTCTAATCCCTCAGGGCTGCGGCGCGAGCTGTCGGAAGAAGAGCGGTTGCAGATTCTGGCTGCTGTGGAAAAGTTCTTCCCGAGCGTGTATCCCAGCATCGTGCGCGCCGATGCCTATCCTGATCTCTTCAGCGAGGATATGAAACCGCTGGTTGGTGAAGTGTCTGAGTCGAAAGGCGTCTACTTGGCCACTGGCTTCTCAGGGCGAGGATTCAAGATGGCCACCGGAGTGGGGGCAGCGATTGCTCGCAGCGTACTGTCGGGACAGCAGGAATCTGCGTTAGAGTTCGCCTGTCCAGCCCGTTTCACTGATGTTGAGTAGGCGAACAGGATCGGAAATGTGAACGAGTGCTCACACCCGATACGAAGTCGATCCCTAAGTGTACCCGGCCAGGACGTTGGTGACACTCGCGGTGGTTCGTTGACGTGAGGAGGACCTCCGGGTGAGGTGTGGCTTGTCGAGAGTCACAACCAGATCCCGGAGGTCCTCGTGTCCCACCGTAATGCCCGTCTGACGTTCCAGGGTCGCCTGCTGCTGGTGCGGCGGGTACGCCAGGAGGGGTGGGCGGTGGCCCACGCCGCCAAGGCGATGGGCATCTCGCGCAAGTGCGCCCACTACTGGCTCAAGCGCTACGACCAGGAGGGCGAGGACGGCCTGCACGACCGCTCCAGCCGCCCCCACCACAGCCCCCGGCGCACACCGCCCGAGGTGGCCGAGCGGATCGTGGCCTGCCGACGCACCCACCGCCGCGGGCCGGACTGGATCGGCGCCGAGCTCGGTGTGCCCGCGCGCACCGTCTCCCGGGTGCTGCGCCGCGCCGGCGTGCCCTACCTGCGCGAGCTGGACCCGATGACCGGTGAGCAGATCCGCTCCTCCAAGGCCACCGCCGTGCGCTACGAGCGGTCCCGGCCCGGGGAGCTGGTCCACGTGGATGTGAAGAAGCTGGGCAAGATCCCCGACGGCGGCGGCTGGCGCGCCCACGGACGCGCCGCGGCCAACAAGACCAAGGACAAGTCCCGGCGCATCGGCTATGACTACGTCCACTCCATGGTCGATGACCACACCCGCCTGGCCTACAGCGAGATCCACGACGACGAACGGGCCGAGACCTGCGCCGGGTTCCTGCGCCGGGCAGCGGCCTACTTCGCCGCCATGGGCATCACCAGGATCGAACGCGTGATGACCGACAATGCCTTCGCCTACCGCCACGGCCGCGACGTCCACAAGGCCCTGGCCGATCTGGGTGCGAAGCAGAAGTTCATCCGCCCCCACTGCCCCTGGCACAACGGCAAGGTCGAGCGGTTCAACCGCACCCTGCAGACCGAGTGGGCCTACCGCCACGTCTTCACCAGCAACCAAGCCCGCCGCGACGCCCTTGCACCCTGGCTGCACACCTACAACACTGAACGCCGCCACAGCGCACTCGGCGGCCTCCCGCCCCTCAGCCGAGTGTCACCAACCTGATGGCCGAGTACACCTAAGGGCAGGGGGAAGTGGTTGCCGTGATGAGTTTCAGGCGTCCAAAGCGCCGGATGCGGTTGGTGCTTCGTCTGCATCGTAAGTACTCGGTGCCACGCCGACATCACGTCGACAGGCCCCGAAACACCCGTATTCACCGGTGTATCTCCTTTGCATACATTCGTCCACTGCGTCAATCACACTGAGTTCCTTCGCCATGTGGCAGGCTTTCCCAGCCTCGGACTACTACGAACTCTCCGCCCCTTGTCATGGGCATCAGTCGGCGACGGACCTTCCCTCCCGAACACGAGTGGTTCTCGCATCCGGGAGGGGCCAATGACGGGGTTCCCACGTTCACTGTTAACCGTTTGACGGGACCGGTATCCAGTTATGCTCCTGCATCATCGCCATGACTACGCTGCAGGCATTCACCATGGCCTCCCGAGCCGACGACATTCTTCAACTCGGAAGTTCCCTCTGCTGTCGAAACAGTCAAGTTCTGCAATGCGATCCGACCCAAATCCGCCAGGTTTCGAGTCGGCGGGCTGACTTGAGGAGCGCTCAGACACTGGTTCCTATGCATAAACCTCTCCGTCATGTTAGCCGAGCACGCCCCATCTGGCAGTACTGGGAACGTCTCGTCGTTGTCAGGGCTGCTTCCCGCCCTCACCCCCGTCCCGGGGATCAGGTTGCCCTCAACTTCGTCTGGCTGCTGCGACAGCCAGACGGTGGTGGTCTCTCACCTCCACTCGGTTCAACAGCGCCTCGTGGCGCACTATATCGGCCACCCACAACTGGTTCGGAGCGAACGCTTCGAAGTGCCGATCGACAAGATCAGCATGGCACATCTCGCGCGGCGCGGACCGGGTCGTGTTCGGAGCTTTCGGGACTGCTGAAGGTTTGGTTGACTCCTGGGTTTATGCCGCCAGGGCGACGGCCTTGTGGTGAACAAGCTCGTATTCAACCGGGGTCAGTTTACCCAAACGTCGCTGTCGACGCTTCCGGTGATAGGTTCGTTCGACCCAGTGGACGATCGCTGTGCGCAACCTCGCTCGCGTGTCCCAACGGCCCCGGTCGAGGACGTTCTTCTGCAACACGGCGAAGAACGATTCCATCGCCGCATTATCACCAGCAGCACCAACCCTTCCCATCGATCCGACGAGCCCATAGTGCCGTAAAGCGTGCTGGAATTTGCGGGAACGAAATTGCGACCCGCGATCCGAATGCACCACGCAACCGGCCACAACGCCAGCCCCGCCGCGGCGGGCTACAGCATCGTCAATCGCTGCTACGGCCAGGCGCGACTTCATTCTCGAGTCGATGGCATAACCGACGATTCTGTTGCTGAACACATCCTTGACCGCGCACATGTACAGTTTCCCCTCTGGGGCTCCCCGCAAGTCGTGGACACGTGAACCACGTCACGCAGCCTGCGTCGACGCTTCCTCCTGAACCCGACCAGCACTCTGCTCGGCCCAGAACTTCTCCTCGAACTCCACCGGCGGAACCATCCCCAACGCCGAATGCAACCTCCGCCGGTTATAGACCACCTCGATCCAACGAGCGACTTCCCGCATTGCCTCGGCCCGGGTCTGCCAGACTCGCCGCTCGAAGAACTCCGTTTTCAACGACGACCAGAACGACTCCGACATCGCGTTATCCCAACACACTCCAGTCCGGCCCACCGACTGCGTCAAACCCAACTCGACAGACGCCTGATGCAACTGCGACGACGTGTACTGCGCTCCTTTGTCGGCATGAAAAATGACGTCAGCTGGAACCAGCTCTCGCAACGTATGAGCCATCCTCAACGCCCGTTCCACGAGGTCAGAATCCTGCCTGGCATCCATCGCCCAACCAAGCACTCGACGTGAGCACCCATCGCGGATCACACATAAGTACACGAACCCCTCCCAGGTGCGCAGATACGTAATATCGCTGATCCACACAGCATCCAACTCACCTCGGTCCCAGACCCGTTTCACGAGGTCCGGAATGTGATGAGTCGCCACCCCCGGCAGAGTCGTCACCGGTTTGAACCGGCGCGGGCTGATGCCTTCAAGGCCCTGCCTGCGCAACGAGGCCGCGACCGTCTTCTCGTCCACGCTCACGCCTTGTCGAGCCAGTTGCGCTGCCACCCGTGGTGCCCCGTAGACGCCATCAGAGTCCGCGTGGATCTCTGCGACGTGCCCATCCAGGCTCCGTTGCGCTCTGGCACGTTTCGATGGTCCGGTCTGCCGACGCTTCTTCCATGCGTAGTACCCAGATTTCGTCACCTCGAGGAGCCTGGCCATCCGGCGAATCGCGTAGTGAGCCTTCTCCGAATCCATCAGTTCGAATTTCTCTTGTTTCGAGGCTTCGACGCGAAGAAGGCGGCTGCTTTTCCCAAAAACTCGTTGTCCTGTTTCAGATCGAAGTTCTCCCGCCTCAACCGTGCCAGTTCAGCCCGTTCGCCCTCGTTCAACGGGCCCGTGGGCTCACCGTCGCCGCGGCGTCGGTGCTTCTCGGCTTTGACCCAGGTGCCCAGGGTCTGTTCACCGACTCCGATTTCCTTGGCCACCGCGGCGATGGACCTGCCGGTGTCGATGACGAGATTCGCCGCCTCGATCCGATACTCCGGGGTGTAAGAGCGCCGCTGGCGCTTCTGATCTGACATATTGAACATCCTTCCAGCAGGACTGCGAATCCCGCTAACTTGGGTGTCCACTATTCGAGGGTAGCCTCACCTCACTGGTGTGATGCTCGGTAATGTCGGTCAACCATAGTTCGTTGATGCCTGACGCTGAGAAGTCGCGTTCGACGAGGTCATCACACACTGGCGGGCCGGGCTTCTTACCGTGCTTCCGGGCCCGTTTGATCGTGAGGGAGAACAGTTCCTGCTGCGAGCACAGCCGCCACACACGACGCTCTGACGCCTCGTATCCGCACGCGTGGAGTTCATCAGCGATGAACCGGTGCCCGAACTCGGGATCGTCCGTATGCACGTCGTAGGCGGCATTGATCAAGTGCGCCTCCTCGAGATCCCGGTCAGAGATAGGTTTCGCGCACCACTTGTAGAACCCCTGCTTGGTAAAGCCGAGGACCCGGCAGGCCACTGCCACCGGCACCCCGGTGGCAGCAAGGTCGAGGACCAGCGGGTACATCATTTTGGGTGATGACCACCGAGCCTCAAGTTCGCTTGCGAGAGATACGCTGCAGCCTCGCGGAGGATCTTGTTCTCCCTCTCGAGCTCGCGAATGCGTTTCAGCGCTGCCGCCTGGGCGCGAGACTCCTCGACATCACGGGAGGGCTCGAGTCCGTGCTCGCGTAGCCGCGAGTCACGTACCCAGGCCTGGAGAGCTGACTTCGAGATGCCGAGGTCGGCGCAGACCTGCTTCTGGGTCATCCCCTCGCCCAGGAGCTCGAGCGCTGATTGCTTGAACTCATCGGTGTAGATCTTTGGCATGACTTCCATCCTTCCTGGAATTTATCCAGTCGTGAAGTCAACCAAACCTTCAGCAGTCCCGACCGACCCTGACTTCCACAACTAGGCGCTGATTTCGCGATTCCGTTCGTGTTTGTGCTGGTCACAAGGCCGGGAATTCTGTTGGTGGGACACTAATTGGCTGTCTACGATGGGGCTATGTCGCCTCGTCTGCGGAAAGTCACCACCGGGTCCGGGGCCACAGCCGTGCAGATCGTGCGCAAACACCGTGGGAAAGTCACCGTCCTTGAACACCTCGGATCCGCTCATACAGAAGCAGAACTAGCGGCTCTGCTCGCTGCCGGCGAAGAAGGGCTCGCCGACTACGGGGCGGCCGAACAACTCGAACTTGAGCTGGGCCTACCTACCGATGCTGCCGTGCCACCGCGGGCCCGAACTGTGGTGGGATCACGGTCTTCCGTCCTCATCGATGCCATCGCCGAGTCGTGGAAGAGACTCGGTTTCGACGAGGTGGTCAACGACAACGCCTTCTTTCACCTCGTGCTGGCACGGCTGGTTGAGCCGACATCGAAAGCCGACAGTCTCCGTGTCCTTGCCGAGCTCGGTATCGAGCCACCGCACCACAACACGTTCCTCAACTGTCTGGTTCGGGCCAACGAACGCGACTACCGGGACAAGATCGCCGAGAAATGCTTCGCCCACAGCATCGCCACCACCGGCATCAGTCTGCTGCTGTATGACGTCACGACACTGTATTTCGAGGCTGAGAAGGAAGATTCTCTGCGTCAGGTCGGGTACTCCAAAGAACGCCGCGTGGACCCGCAGATCGTTGTTGGACTCCTCGTCGATCGGACCGGATTCCCGTTAGAGATCGGCTGCTTCGAAGGATCGAAAGCAGAGACCCACACGCTCATTCCCGTGATCAAAGCCTTCCAAGAACGCCACCAGGTGACAGACATGGTCGTCGCCGCCGACGCCGGAATGCTGTCGGCAAAGAACCTCAAAGAACTCGATGACGCTGGGCTGCGGTTCATCGTCGGGTCGAGGCAGACGAAAGCTCCACACGATCTGGCGACGCATTTTCGGTGGAATGGTGAGTACGCCGAGGACGGGCAGATCATCGACACGATCACCCCGAAAGGAACCAAGCGGCTTGATCCTGAGCGGGTGAAGAAGAGACGCGAACCCGTCTGGTCAGCGAAAGAGCATCCTCATGCGTGGCGAGTGGTGTGGCAGTACCGGCGCAAACGGGCGATGCGTGATGAGCAGACGCTGAACCTGCAGCGCAACCGGGCATTGGCGATCATCGACGGTGACAAGCCGGCGAAGAAGGCTCGGTTCGTCAAGGTCACTGATGAGGAGAAAGCCTTCGATGAGAAGGCTTATGAGCGGGCGATGAAGCTGACAGGGTTCAAAGGCTACGTGACGAACATTCCCGTCGGGACCATGCCTGCGGCCGAGGTCATCGGCAGCTATCACGACCTGTGGCATGTCGAGCAGTCTTTCCGGATGTCGAAGACCGACCTACGAGCCAGGCCGATCTTCCACCGCACCAGAGATGCGATCGAGGCGCACTTGACAGTCGTGTTCACCGCGTTGGCCATATCGAGGTTCATGCAGGACACGACTGGGGCGTCGCTGAAGAAGATCATCACATCGTTGCGGCCGCTGCGGGAGTTCACCGGCCGCGTGGGTGGGCAGGACATCACCTTCGACCCAGAGGTCACCGGGGAAGCGAGAAAAATCGCGGGTGAGCTACTGCCGGACCGTTTTGCGGGGCACTAAAGTTGTGGAACTCAGGTTCAGCAGTCCCGACCGACCTCGCCGATCAACGCCTGACCGTGACCACCACCGGTGCCGATAAAGGCGCGAACCCGGGCGCGAAACTGGCCACCCGGGACTGCTGAAGGTTTGGTTGACTTCACGACTGGATAAATTCCAGGAAGGATAGAAGTCATGCCAAAGATCTACACCGATGAGTTCAAGCAATCAGCGCTCGATCTCATCAACGACGGGATGACCCAGAAGCAGGTCTGCGCCGACCTCGGCATCTCGAAATCAGCCCTACAAGCCTGGGTCCGTGACTCGCGGCTACGCGAGCACGGACTCGAGCCCTCCCGTGATGCCGAGGAGTCACGCGCCCAGGCGGCAGCGCTGAAACGCATTCGCGAGCTCGAGAGGGAGAACAAGATCCTCCGTGAGGCTGCCGCCTACCTCTCGCAAGCGAACTTGAAGCTCGGTGGCCATCACCCAAAATGATGTACCCGCTGGTCCTCGACCTTGCTGCCACCGGGGTGCCGGTGGCAGTGACCTGTCGGGTGCTCGGCTTCACCAAGCAGGGGTTCTACAAGTGGTGCGCGAAACCTATCTCTGACCGGGATCTCGAGGAGGCGCACCTGATCAATGCCGCCCATGATGTCCATACGGACGATCCCGAGTTCGGATACCGTTTCATCGCCGATGAACTCCACGCCGCAGGTCTGCAAGCGTCAGAGCGTCGTGTGTGGCGATTGTGCTCGCAGCAAGAGCTGTTCTCGAACACGATCAAACGAGCTCGGAAACATGGGAAGAAGCCCGGCCCGCCAGTGTGTGATGACCTTGTCAAACGAGACTTCACGGCCAAGGCAATCAACGAATTGTGGCTGACCGACGTCACGGAGCATCACACCGGTGAGGGCAAGCTGTACATGTGCGCGGTCAAGGACGTGTTCAGCAACAGAATCGTCGGCTATGCCATCGACTCGAGAATGAAGTCGCGCCTGGCCGTAGCAGCGATTGACGATGCTGTAGCCCGCCGCGGCGGGGCTGGCGTTGTGGCCGGTTGCGTGGTGCATTCGGACCGCGGGTCGCAATTTCGTTCCCGCAAATTCCAGCACGCTTTACGGCACTATGGGCTCGTCGGATCGATGGGAAGGGTTGGTGCTGCTGGCGACAACGCGGCGATGGAATCGTTCTTCGCCGTGTTGCAGAAGAACGTCCTCGATAGAGGCCGTTGGGACACGCGAGCGAGGTTGCGGAAGGTGATCGTGCACTGGGTCGAGCGGACCTATCACCGGAAGCGTCGACAGCGACGTTTGGGTAAACTGACCCCGGTTGAATACGAGCTTGTTCACCACAAGGTCGTCGCTCTGGCGGCATAAACCCCGGAGTCAACCAAACCTTCAGCAGTCCCCCCTGATCGCGGGCATGGCCGCCGGGGCTGACTCGATCGATGACATGAACATGCTGCGCCACGGCGGCATGAGCAGACTTTTCGACCGCGTCTACGCCCCGTCCACCCTGGGATCGTCCCTCCGCTCGTTCACCTTCGGCCACGTCAGACAACTCGACGCCATCAGCACTCGTCTCCTGGCTAACCTCAATCGAATAACGCCACTGCTGCCCAACCTGTCACCCCGGCTTCTCCTCTGTCAGCTGGGCGAACCCGGGCCCGCAGTCAACCGTTCGACGGCACCCGGATCACCGAGCAGACTAGCAACGTCTGCCACCGCGTCTTTCGACGTATGCGGATTCCAGGTGCAGTAGACAGGCAGGCTGGGCAGCGTGGGCTGCAACTCCGCATAGGCAACGTCGAGCAATGGCAGAACGTCTGCTACTGATTTCGCGATGATGCCGACTGTGGACCCGGAACGAATATAGCCGAGGAGCTCCACATACGACGCCGGCACTTCACGGAATAAGGGTGTGATGTTGAGATCAGCAAAATACCCAAGCATCCGATCATAGTTAGCAGGGGCCACTCCCCGCGAGAACGTGAGCACTGACCTCGACAACAAGTCTTCAACTTTGACCACCCCTTTGTCAGCCCCGGGTGGCGCGTGATGGATGTTGTACGCGAGCACAAGAGGATCGTTCCAAATCACATCGTTGACATAACGGGGATCATTGGACTGAGTATTGGTAATGATGATGTCGTGCGCACCGTGTACGACGTCAGCTAACAGACGGTTAGTGGAGTCACGCAACAGTTCGATATGGACACCCGTCAGTTCCTGACGAATCTCTCGAATCCGTGCAGTGACGAAGCTAAAAAGTAGCGAACGAGTCACTCCTACACGAACCATGCTCCGAAAGCCCTTCGGGTGTTCAGATAGCCGGAGCAACGTCTGCGCCTGCCGCAGCATTGACTGCGCTGTTTCATAAACAGAGCGCCCTGCCGCGGTCAATGTGAACGGCCTCGCGCTCCTGTCAATGAGCAACGTGCCAACCTCGGTCTCGAGCCGTCGTATCTGTTGACTGACTGCCGATTGTGTGAGGAACAGTTTCTGAGCCGCTTTATCAAAGCTTCGCTCATCTACGACCGTGACGAAATACTCGAGCTTTCTCAGTTCCATGTGTTCATTTGACTCGCTCTAGTTTCCGTTTGCGTTGAGCATTCGGATCGGGTATCGGCACTGACCTGATCAGTCTACGAGTGTACTCGGTACCGGGATTATAGATGATCTCTTTAGTCCTACCAGATTCTTCGATCTTCCCCTTCCGAAGAACGACGATATTGGCAGCAACTTGCTCAACGACTGCCAGATCATGCGAAATGAAGATGCACGAGAAGCCGTATTCCTTCTGAAGCTCGGTAAATAGATCGAGAACAGCGGCCTGCACAGAGACGTCAAGCGCAGAAGTCGGTTCATCAGCTACCAACAGATTCGGGTCGATGCTAAGCCCACGGGCGATACCGACGCGCTGCCTCTGTCCCCCTGAAAGTTCGTGCGGCAGCCGGTCAACAAATGAACTGGGGAGTCTGACCTTGTCCAACAGTGATCGAACTCGCTTGTGAATATCCACGCGTGAAATGCCCTGCTTGCTCCAAACCAGAGGGGCAGCGATTGACTCTGCGACTGTGCGCCGAGGATCGAGAGATGAGGCTGGATCTTGAAAGACCATTGAACGCACGATTGGTCGTCCGTCGTGAGAGCCGCAGATCATCTCACCACTACTCGGCTGTAGGAGCCCGACGGCAATTCTGCCGATCGTCGACTTCCCGGATCCCGACTCGCCAACCAATCCGATTGTCTCACCAAAGCCAACCTTGAAGCTCACCGAATCGAGTGCCTTTTTGTCCGCCCGCTTCAACGATTCACTGTAGTAATAGTCGATGTCCCTGAGCTCCAGCGCTGATCGGCAAGCCTCATCCGCGCTGTGTTCGACGTCCTTCGGCCCAACGGTACTCTCAGCGAGAACACGAGCGTCGGATGAGCCCGCAGTTAGCGCCGCGACGTCCAAGGTCGGAACGGCACCGAACAGATTCTTCGTGTACTCATGTTCAGGATGCGCGAATACTTCCTCAACCCGACCGTGTTCACGGACGTGGCCGTGTTGCATCACGTACAGACGATCTGCTGAGTTCGCGACAACACCCATATCATGAGTAATCAGCAACATAGCCATGCCCAAACGTTTCTGAAGACGTTCAATCAAGTCCAGCACATCGGCTTGAACGGTAACGTCCAAAGCTGTCGTGGGCTCATCAGCAATGAGCAGTTTAGGTTCCGGATCGATCGCCATTGCGATCATGACCCGTTGCCGTTGTCCGCCCGACAGCTCGTGCGGATACTTGTCGACGGCTAACTCCGGTTCAGGGATGTTGACCTGTTCCAACAATTCAATTGCTCGCGCTCGTCGCTGCTTTCGTCCTGGTTTGCGCCTCTTCATCGACATTCCGAGGGAGGTGCCGATCGTGTAGACAGGGTTGAGGGAGCTCAGCGGGTCCTGGAAGATGACGCCTATATCATCCTCGAGCAAACCACGTCGCTGGGCCGCGCTCATTTTAAGAACATCCCGTCCTTCAAATAGCACACGCCCGGACGACTCTGCATTTTTCGGGTTCAGCCCCGCGATTTCCATCGCAGTGACAGACTTTCCCGATCCTGACTCGCCAACCAAGGCCACAACTTCTCCCGCGTTGATGGAGAGATCGATCCTATGAGTAACATCCGTCGTCAACTTGCGACTGTGTCGAAAACTGACCGACAGCGATTCTGTCTCTAACAACATATAATAGTCCTCTAGGTCCGGGGATCGAGTAGATCGCGTAGAAAATCGCCCAGTATTCCGAAGCTCAGAATCATTAAGCTCAGTACAGCACCAGGAATGAGCAACTGCTCAGGATGAGCCCCCATATAACGCTGCGCAGTGGCGACCATAGCGCCCAAAGACGGATCTGGCGGAGCCACACCGAGGCCAAGGAAGCTCAATCCCGATTCCAAGAGGATCGCAGCTGCGATGATCACGGTGAACTGCACGATTATCGGTGCCAGACAGTTGGGAAGGATGACGGTGAAAATCCTGGTGAGCATACCGGCCCCGAAGACCCGAGAGGCGTCAACATACTCCAGCGGGGCTACGGAAAGCACCTGACCGTACACGACCCGGCCAAAGTTTGGAACGAAAAGGAAGCTGAGCACCAGCGTCAGTGTAATGTTGGAATGTCCGTAGATCGTTGTTGCCAGAAGAGCAATGATCACTGGCGGAAACGACAAAATGACGTCGACTACTCGCATTAACAGGAGCTCCCCGAGTCGTGGATAAACACCCGAGAACAACCCTAGAAGAGTTCCTCCCATCATTGCCAACGTAGTCGCGGAAACAGCGATGATCAGCTCGACAGATATTCCCTGCAGAAGACGTGCGAAGACATCTCTGCCGACCTCATCTGATCCCAGCAGATATCCGGATTCACCGAGGCCCGCGAATCGATTGGTGACATTCTGCGTGTATGGATCGAAGCTGGGCAACCAGACAGACACAAAGCTCATAATCACCAGTGCGACGACAAAAATGAGAGCGACCGCCCGAACTATCGTCAGAGAACGCAAAAACTTTAAGCTCACGCGTTTCATGCTGCTCGCCTCCTTACCCGTGGGTCGAGGATCCCATAAATGACATCGACGGCAATGCTGAGCACGACGAACGAAATGCAGACGACGATGACGACGGCCTGAACAACCGGGTAATCACGATCATTCACGGAGTCGATCAACAACGAACCGATTCCCGGCAGATTGAAGATTCTCTCGACAACCACTGTGGATCCAATCAAAGCTCCCGCCTCAAGCCCCGCCACAGACGTCACGGGGATCATCGAGTTTCTCAGAACATGCCGATTGAACACTGTATTTGGAGAAAGTCCCCAAGATCGCGCAGTACGTACCCAGTCTTGCTGGATGTTTTCCAGCATACTCGAGCGGGCCATTCGGCCAACTACCGAGCTAACGGGGATACTGAGCGCGAGAACTGGAAGTACAATTCTCCTGAAGTGCTCAGCCACATCTCCTGTGATTGGTTCAAAACTGCCGGCTGGAAACCATCCTAATTTCAGAGCGAAAACCAGGATTAACAAAGCCCCGACGACATAAACCGGAATGCTGATTCCGATGCTGAGTAATGCAGATAGAACAGTGTCAACGATTCCTTTTGCCCGAGCAGCCAAAGACCCTATGAACGTGCCAAGAAAGGTTCCGACTATCAATGCGAACAATGCGAGCTCGAGTGTGACTGCGAGTCGAGGGCCGAGCAACGATTCGACCGGTGTGGAGAAAACGAATGAATTGCCGAAATCAAATGAGACGACTCCCACCAGATATGAAATGTACCGTTCGGGTCCTGGCCTGTCCAAGCCCAGCTGCTCGCGCAGATTAGCCACTGCCTCTGGAGATGGATCGCTACCGTCGCCGGCGAGTATCTGATAGGCGGGGTCACCCGGGATAAGTTGCAGCATCAGGAAGATAATGGTGATGGATATCCACAACAGCACCGCACCTGCAAGCACCCTGCGAAGAATGTATATGAGCATATGGCTCCCGATCAGTTGGTCGCTCTATGGTGGTGGACGACGACAACTCTGTCATCGTCGTTCACCGCCCCAGAGAAGCTACACGAACTCAGGCCTACTTAATGTTCTGGATTGAGTAACCGCTGTAGAAGGACTGGAACCCCGGGAGGGTCGAAAAGCCCTGCACGTCTTTGGTGTATGCATAAGCCTGACCACGCTGGTTCAGCATGACGATCGGAGGATCGTTGGTCCATTCCTCACGAGCTTTGTCAAACGCTTCCTTCTTCTTTTCGTTGCTATCGGCTGCCATTCCCTGCTCGAAAAGATTTTCCAGCTTTTTGTTCTTGTAGCCGTAGCTCACCGTTGCCATATTGGCACCGTTGATGAAAGTCTGAAGGTATCCGAGGCCAGGGATACGTCCCGTCGTTCCATTGAGCGAGATGTCATAGTCGCCTTTTTGCGCACGTTCTTGACGTGTAGCCCAATCAGGTGAATCGAACTTGACTTTGAGCCCTAGCTTCTTGAGATCGGACAAGACCGGGAGCGCATTGTCCTCATGGAATTTGTACTGCGAGTTCGCCAGGAAATTGATCTCTTTTGAAGTGTCGAACCCGGACTCTTTGAGGAGCTCACGGGCGTGATCCATATCTTCCTCGTACATCTTCGTCCATGCTGGATCGTACGCGGGATCGTCTTCATCCGCTGCAACACCGTACGTGGGCTCGCCGTTTCCGTTGAACGCGGCATTCACCGTGTTCTGGCGGTTCACTGCATAGGCAACTGCCTGACGCAGCAGCGGGTTGGCAAACGGAGAGTCGCCAGTTGTGTTAAACATGAGGTACATGAACGGTCCATTTTGGCTGTCCAGCACAAGTTTGTCATCAGAGTCAATCTGCTCAAACGATTCCCATGGGACATAATCAATCATGTCCACTTCGCCACTGACCAATGCATTGGTCTGAGCTGTGTTATCAGGATAGAAGTCCAGATTGACTTCATTGAGTTTGACGCTGTCGGCGTCGTAATAGTTCTCGTTCTTTTCGAGAACCATATTCCGACCTTCGTTGTATTCCTTCAGCGTAAAAGGGCCCGCGCCTTTCCAATCATCTGACTCGTCTTCCAGATCTTTAGAGGGGTAGACAGCCATTGATGGAACTGCCAGATACTGCAGGAAGGCGTTGTTGGCCTTTTCCAGCATAAATGTCAGCTCGGTGTCGGATTGCACATCAATCTTGTCGATCAGCAATACGCCGTCGATCGTGGCTCCAGGACTGTCTGGGTCGGAGAGATAGCTGAAGCTCTCCTTGACGTTCTCCGCAGTCAATGGCGTGCCATCGGCAAACTTGAGGCCGTCTTTGAGCACGATGTGGAAGACCTTGTGATCGTCAGTATCGATCGACTTGGCGAGGTTCATTTCCACCTCGCCATCGGTGTTGTATTTCGTTAGTCCCGCATGGACCAGTGCGTCCATTGTCAACGGCACAACTGCAGTCGTAGAGGCTGGAGCTAGCTGCCCCGGCTCATCCGATAATCCGATTGAGATGCTGGTCAGCTCATTCCCCTGCTCGTCGCTTCCCGAGCCGCATCCCGAGAGGATGAGCACGGAGGCAACAGACAGGGCGAGGCATTTCTGAAATGTTCCAAAGCGTTTCATTGCCATCCCTTCTATTGATACGTGATCTCGACGTTGTACTTATTCTTGGCGGTGTCTTCCGATATCCTTCCTTCACGAAGATCTTTTAACACGTCCTCGGCAGGCCGGTCCTGTGGTTTCCCGAAACCGCCGCCACCCGCGGTTTTAACGCTTAGAACATCGCCCGTGGACAACGTGACCTTCTCCGCGTTGAGCGGCCTACCATTGACTTCGATCTTCGCTGAAGCAGCGTCGTCGCCGCCCTCCAAGCCCCATGGGCGAGTGTCCATCCGGCTCACTCGTGGACGGCACCTGCAGTCGTCGTGTTCAGCGATGATCTGTCGGTGTATTCCCATTCCCCCGGGATTGCGGCCAGGACCGCTGGAGTCGTTGACAAGCTCATATTTGTCAACTGTTAGAGGATATTCGACCTCAAGGCTTTCTACAGGAAGGTTCGATGTATTCGTGATATGACCTTGCACCCCGTTGAGTCCTGCTTCGCAAGCGCTGGCACCGAGTCCTCCACCGATCGTTTCGATGTACACATAGAACTCTCCGCTGCGCGGATCCGTGCCGCTGAACGTGGTCGACGGCACGGATCCGTAGCTAGCGGCCGTGACCAAGGTTGGGTCTGCTTGCGCTACGGCTCCATGGATGAGATCGGCTACACGCTGTGAAATGTCTGTTCTGCCATTCACCGCAGCAGGAGCGACACAACTGAGTACAGAGCCTTCAGGAGCTTTGACGTCGATTGCCCGATAAAGGCCCGCATTCGCCGGAATATCCGGTCCAACAACGGTCTTGACAGCGTAATAGGTCGTTGCCAACAGCGCGGTATGCACAAGATTGAGACTTGCTCGCACCTGCGGTGGCGCGTCGAACTCGAACAGCAGTGAGTCGTCCCGGACTGTCAGGTCAAGTTTGAGCTTGAGTATCTCGTCCAGTTCTGGACTATCGAATTCGTCTTCACAGTGGTAGACGCCGTTCTGGATTGTTGCGATCCCTGCCCGAACTTTGCGCTCGGTGTAGTCCATGAGCTCTGTACCGGCAGCTTCCATGACTTTGACACCGTACTTATCGAACAGCTCGACCGTTCTCTTGACGCCGAGCTGATTCGCAGCAAGCTGAGCCCGAAAATCAGCAATCCGCTCGCTTGGAACCTGCATATTGGTCAGTACAAGATGCATGACATCATCGACATACTTGCCTTCGCGGACCGCTCTGACCGCAGGAATGCGGATACCTTCTTGGAAGATGGTGGCGTGCGCACGGTCAGCGTAGTCAGCATGATGAGCAAGGTTCGTCGCCCAACCGACAAGACGGGACTGATAGAAGATCGGCGTGACGAGCACAATGTCGGGAAGGTGCGTACCGCCTCCGGTATGGGGATCATTACCCAGGAAGCCATCACCGTCGCGAATATCTTCCACAGGGTACCGGTCGAGCACAGCCGAGACGATGCCCATCAGGGAACCCAAGTGGATGGGAATGTGCTCAGCCTGCGCAAGAGCGCGCCCTTGAGCGTCGAACAGACAAGTGGTGCAATCCCGGCGCTCTTTGATGTTCGGTGAGTAGGACGCTTTGACCAGCGCCTCGCCCATTTCCTCACACACAGACGCGAGTGCCGAGCCGATAACTTCAACTTTGATCGGGTCAAGCTTGGTACTCATGAAAGGGTTCCTGCTTTCGTCTTCATTTTTGTGCCTGGTCACGAATGATGAGCATGTCGTAGGTGTCGATCAGAGCTTCCTGCCCGGGCAGGATGAACGACGTGGAGTCGTATTGTTCGACAATCGCTGGCCCCACAACTTTCTGATCGGTAGGAATTGCCTGACGGTGTAGAACGGGCACCGTGCGTCGCTCACCGAACTCAGTGAGCCACACTTCTCGGCTACTCTCTTCTTGAACTTCAAAAGGAGAATTCAGGCGCTGCACAAGGTCGATGCTCTCAACCTTTCCAAGAGCCTCTACCCGGTAGTTGACAACTTCGATTTCCGAATCCTCGTTGAGGTACCCATATACCGTGTGGTGACGTTTTTCGAAGTCGGCTTTCAACTGTGTCAGCAGGTGTGAGTCCCTGGAAATGTCATCGAGCTCGACCGTCAGTTCGTAGTTCCGGAATTTGTCAAGGTGAGTGAGACCAGCGGGAGTTAGGCAGCTGGTAGCTCAACCTGCTGGCGGTCGTCGTCAGTCGTGCTCTCGACGGGCTTGTTGATCCAGGCAGCCGCAGGGAGGTCGAGGACCTTCGGGGGTGCGTTCGTGGCGAACCGTTCAGGATGAGCCGCCCGGGCCGCGGCGAGGACGTCAGCGCGTTCATTCGCCTTGGCCGCTGCGAGTCCGTAGTGGACATCGGCCGGCGTATGCAGACCGAGTCCCTGGTGGTGATGTTCATGGTTATACCAGGACACGAACTCGTCGATGAACCCTCGCGCCCCAGCCAAAGACCCGAATCGTTCGGGAAAGACCGGCGCATACTTCAACGTTTTAAACCACGCTTCGGAATAGGGATTGTCGTTGGAGACCTTCGGCCGCGAATGCGATCTGGTCACTTCCAGATCGGCCAACAGTGTAGCCACGGACTTCGACGTCATCGACGTGCCCCGGTCGGCATGGACCACCTGTGGGATGCCGTGGATGCCGAACACCTCGGCCATCATCTCCTGAGCCAACGGTCCGGACTCACGAGCATGGACATGAGCACCAACGATGTAGCGGGAGTAGATATCGATCATCACATAGGCGTCGTAGTACACACCCCGGGTCGGTCCGGCCAACTTGGTGATGTCCCACGTATACACCTGTCCCGGCCCGTCAGCGACCAGTTCCGGCACCGCTCGGGCAGGATGCCTGGCCTGCCGTCGACGTTCTCTGACCTGGGCATGCTCGGCCAGGATCCGATACATCGTCGAGATCGAGCAGAGGTAGACGCCCCGGTCGAGGAGAGTGGCGAAGACCTGCATCGGGGTGGAATCGACGAACTCAGCACTGTTGAGCACGGCCAGCACATGCGCTCGTTCAGTGCAGTCGAGCCGGTTGGCCGGGACCACCTCCCGCGGTACAGGCGGGCCTGAACGTCTGCGGCGGCGTGCCGCGGTCGACCGCGCGATACCGGTCAGCCCAGCCGCGCCCCGGGTACTCAAGCCGTGGACGGTCAGCTCGGTGTAGGCGTTCATCAGCGCTTCTTCCGCCTGGTCTCGGTATCCGCGCTCTTGGAGGTCTCTTCCAAGAGCGCGCGTGCTTTTCCCATAATCTCCAATGCCGTCTCCGTGCGGTCCAAACGCTGCTGGGTCTGCTCGAGCTCGCGGCGCAACCGGGCAATCTCAGCCTGATCCTTGCTCGGCTTCCCGACCGCCTGACCGGGCTTCTTTCCATCCAAGACACCCGCATCGCGCAGTCTGCGCCATTCGGTGATCAGCGAGGAATACAGCCCCTCACGGCGCAGGTAGGCTCCTCCCTGCTGCTGCCTGCAGGCTTCTTCGTACGCGGTCAGGTGGGCGAGTTTTTGGTCGGGGGTGAAGGTACGTCGGCGTGGACCATCAGCGCGTGGGTGGCGAGGGTTCATCGTTCCATCATCGCCGATCGGAGTTGATGATGGGGAGAGAGTCGAGATACTCATCGTGGTTGTTCCTGATCTCGCCCTGCTAAGGCGGACTTGCTATGAACCGGTGGACTCAACTCACCCTGACACGCAGGGTTCTGCCCTTTGTAGCGAAGATCTGCGAAGAAGTGCAGCGACTCATCACCCTCAGCGATGGCCTCTTCTCGGATCCAATTCGTGGCATCAGCTTTCAGACTCTCGTATACGTCGACGATCCGATTCAGCGCCTGAGGCTCGAGTACGGTCCGAGCCGTGCTGACGAAGTCGGCCTTGAGGTCGGTCATCAGCATGCCGACAGCAGACATTGCTCCGGGCGCCATCGGAACAAGTGTGATCTTCATGCCCAATTCTCTGGCCAAACGGCCTGAGTGCAAAGGACCGGCCCCGCCGAAGGCGACCAGAGCATACTCTGCCGGGTCATACCCCTTCTGCACAGAGATGACGCGGATGGCTTTGGCCATGTTGGCCGTGACCACACTGATAATCCCTTGAGCTGTCTCTTCCACGCCCAAGCCCAAACGTTTGCCGAGAGCTTCGACTGCCTGGAAGGAAAGACGTGCATCGATCGGCATCTTCCCACCCAGCAGCGCCTCATTGTTCAGAATGCCGAGGACTACGTTCGCATCGGTCACTGTCGGTTCGATATTGCCGTTGCCGTAGCAGGCCGGACCAGGATGCGCTCCCGCGCTCTGTGGACCGACTTTGAGGAGACCACCGTTGTCGATCCATGCGATACTTCCGCCTCCGGCACCTACTGTGCTGATGTCGAGCATCGGAGCCTGGATGGGCCGACTGTCCAATTCCATGCCAGACGTGGACGTAGGTGTACCGTTGTTGACCAGAGCAAGATCGGATGATGTTCCCCCAACGTCCAAGGTGATGATGTTCGGGAATCCTGATTTGCTCGCCAGCGCTGCTGCACCAACCACTCCGGTACTCGGTCCGGAAAGAACCGTACGCACAGGCATATCCTCAGCGGTGGTGAACGAAATGATGCCACCGTTGCTCTGCGTGACCTTGGGGGCGACACCAAGTCCCTTCTCCGCGAGTCGTTCTCGTAGGGACCGCAGATAGTTCTGCATTACCGGACCGATATATCCGTTGATTGTTGTCGTTGAAAGCCTCTCGAATTCTCTGAACTGCGGAAGCACGTCGGAAGAGACTGTGACAAACGCCTGGGGAAATTTAGCCTGAAGCATCTTCCCTGTGACCTCTTCGTGTACTGGATTCTCGAAGCTGTAGAGATAACAGACCGCAATAGCGTCAACTTCGGAGAGAACGTCCTGATGCTGTTCAAGCTGTTCTTCAAGCGTTGAAGGGTCCAAGGGCCGAACGATTGTGCCGTCATACCTGACTCGTTCTTCGACCTCAAAAATGCGATCGCGATCAACGAGGAGTTCAGGCTTCTGAGCGAAGAGGTCATAAAGCTTAGGACGACGCTGCCGACCTAGTTCAAGCAAATCGCGAAAGCCCTGGGTAACGAATAGGGCGACCTTGGCACCCTTGCCCTCGAGCAGGGAATTCGTAGCCACTGTGGTGCCATGAGCGAAGAACTCAACCTCTTCGTAAGAAGACTCAAGCAGATCCACTGCTTCATCAGCACCGACCAGCACCGCCTCCCCCGGGTCATGTGGTGTGCCCGGTGTTTTCAGCACCGTCAGTTGTTTAGAACCGCCGTCATACAAGCATACGTCGGTAAATGTGCCGCCCGTGTCCACGCCCACTCGAAGGGCCATCTGTGCCTCCAATTCATTCGATAGTGACTTGGACTACATACTTGCGCACTTCACAATAATTAGTCAAACAATGAATCGGTAAGCTTCTATTAGCTATAACTAATAGTTTCAAAGAGCGCACAGAGTTACCGCGCCTGGTCCAGTTTGTAGGTGTGGAACCTCGGTACATCGTGGACACCATGTCTCATGACTTCGTGCGCACCCCATGGACGGTTGTGATAGCTGGAGAGAATGACGAATTCTCTCTCACCCCAGATTCGGGCGGCCATCATCAACTACGATCCGACCCAGCCGAACGCCTTGTCGGTCACCGAATTCTGCCGAGCACACAAGATCTCACGCAGCGCCTTCTACAAGATTCGTACCCGGAGCAGGCAGGAATCAACCGCAGCTTTGCATCCGCGGTCGCGGGCCCCGAAACAGCCGGCACGACGCTACGGTCCCGAGGTCGTCAACGAGCTCGTGAGAATCCGCAAGCAGCTCAAAGTTGACGGGTGGGACTACGGGCCACGCACGATCTACTACGAAGCCACGATCGCTGGGTCTTTCCCCGGCGGAGAAGTCCCCTCTCCCGCGACGATCGCCCGGCTGCTGACTGAGGCTACCCTCGAATAGTGGACACCCAAGTTAGCGGGATTCGCAGTCCTGCTGGAAGGATGTTCAATATGTCAGATCAGAAGCGCCAGCGGCGCTCTTACACCCCGGAGTATCGGATCGAGGCGGCGAATCTCGTCATCGACACCGGCAGGTCCATCGCCGCGGTGGCCAAGGAAATCGGAGTCGGTGAACAGACCCTGGGCACCTGGGTCAAAGCCGAGAAGCACCGACGCCGCGGCGACGGTGAGCCCACGGGCCCGTTGAACGAGGGCGAACGGGCTGAACTGGCACGGTTGAGGCGGGAGAACTTCGATCTGAAACAGGACAACGAGTTTTTGGGAAAAGCAGCCGCCTTCTTCGCGTCGAAGCCTCGAAACAAGAGAAATTCGAACTGATGGATTCGGAGAAGGCTCACTACGCGATTCGCCGGATGGCCAGGCTCCTCGAGGTGACGAAATCTGGGTACTACGCATGGAAGAAGCGTCGGCAGACCGGACCATCGAAACGTGCCAGAGCGCAACGGAGCCTGGATGGGCACGTCGCAGAGATCCACGCGGACTCTGATGGCGTCTACGGGGCACCACGGGTGGCAGCGCAACTGGCTCGACAAGGCGTGAGCGTGGACGAGAAGACGGTCGCGGCCTCGTTGCGCAGGCAGGGCCTTGAAGGCATCAGCCCGCGCCGGTTCAAACCGGTGACGACTCTGCCGGGGGTGGCGACTCATCACATTCCGGACCTCGTGAAACGGGTCTGGGACCGAGGTGAGTTGGATGCTGTGTGGATCAGCGATATTACGTATCTGCGCACCTGGGAGGGGTTCGTGTACTTATGTGTGATCCGCGATGGGTGCTCACGTCGAGTGCTTGGTTGGGCGATGGATGCCAGGCAGGATTCTGACCTCGTGGAACGGGCGTTGAGGATGGCTCATACGTTGCGAGAGCTGGTTCCAGCTGACGTCATTTTTCATGCCGACAAAGGAGCGCAGTACACGTCGTCGCAGTTGCATCAGGCGTCTGTCGAGTTGGGTTTGACGCAGTCGGTGGGCCGGACTGGAGTGTGTTGGGATAACGCGATGTCGGAGTCGTTCTGGTCGTCGTTGAAAACGGAGTTCTTCGAGCGGCGAGTCTGGCAGACCCGGGCCGAGGCAATGCGGGAAGTCGCTCGTTGGATCGAGGTGGTCTATAACCGGCGGAGGTTGCATTCGGCGTTGGGGATGGTTCCGCCGGTGGAGTTCGAGGAGAAGTTCTGGGCCGAGCAGAGTGCTGGTCGGGTTCAGGAGGAAGCGTCGACGCAGGCTGCGTGACGTGGTTCACGTGTCCACGACTTGCGGGGAGCCCCATGACCAGCGTCGGCCAGGTCGATGCGTCCCCGAAGAAACGCCCCAAATCGTCCTACATCCCCTTCGTGCGCGCAACAGCGATGTCACTATGGCAACTCGACGCTTTCGAATACGACCTGGTCGGTGGGGAAACTGTCACCATCTATCAACTGCTCGACGACTCCACCCGGTTCGACGTTGGCACAGATGCCTGTGCTCGTGACGAGAACAGCACCGATGCCCAGACCGTGCTCGCGGCCGCCATCGCCGCACACGGGCCACCACAGGAGGTTCTGTCGGATAACTCGTTGGCGTTCAACCAGCTCCGTCAAGGCACCATCGGCGCCGTCGAGGTCTTCCTGGCGTCCAAAGGCTCCATGCCCATCAGCGGTCTGCCCGGCAAGCCGACGACTCAGGGGAAGAATGAACGGTCCCACCAGACGCTGATTCGCTTCCTCGACGCGAACCGGCCGGCCACGCTCGACCAGGTCCGGTGCAGGATCCGGCGGTTCCGGGACCATTACAATACTCGGCGACCGCATCAGTCGCTCAACGATGCCACACCGGCAACAGCGTGGAACCTTGTCGACCATACTCCGGCCACACAGCCGATTCCGATGGCAGTGCTCGAGGCGAAAGCCGCTGAGTATCGGCAGGCGCGCATGCTGCGGCAGGGCCAGCTTGATCGTGCGGCGTTGACGATCTCGAAGACCGGGCAGATCCTTCCGGCCCCCGGTGTATCAGAGCAGCGGGCTGACCAGTCTGTCGTCACCGTTACGAGGGCGAACAGGCAGGTCTACTATCACGGTTATCATGTGTCCCTGCCGTCGACGTTTGCCGATCGCCAGTTCTTTCGAACGATCACTGATGACGCGTTCTTGCTCACCGACATGGTCATGGGAGAAGTCGTGTTCTTGTTCCCGTTGCCGATGATCGCTCTGGGCGTCCGGGACCGCTTCATCGCCTCCTACGCTATCCAGGGTGTGGAGATAGCCAATCCGACGACGCAGTGGCAGCGGAAGCATGCGCAGTATCTGGAGGAGTTCGCATCCCGTGAGTCGGGCCTGCCGGAGGTGTTCACTTTGAGATGATGAGCGGCCGGTGCTGAGGCTGGTAGTTGTGTACAAAGTTATGAGACTGGCTGTCCCCGAAGTGGTGAGGTGATTCGTCCTTGGTTTGATAGAGGGTGTGCGGTTACCCAAGAAAGGACTACCCTCAACTCATCATGCCTACCTCGAAATATCCACCAGAAGTACGTGAGAGAGCCACTCGACTGGCTCTCGAGGCCCGCGCCGACCCAGAGACTCGAAACGGTGCCATCGCCCGCATTGCCGAGCAGACCGATGTGAACAAGGAAGCCCTGCGCAACTGGGTCAAGAAAGCCGAAGCAGCCAACCTGCCCGTCGAGACCGAGGACGTCCAGGCACGGATCCGGCGGCTGGAGAAGGAGAACCGGGAGCTGCGGAAGTCCAACGACATCCTCCGATCAGCGACCGCGTTTTTCGGCAAGGCGGAGTTCGACCGCCTACAGAAGTAATCGTCGCCTTCATCGACGAGAACAAGCACAGGTGGGGAATCGAACCGATCTGTCAGGTCCTGCGCCAGGACCTGGGCCTGAGCATCGCCCCATCAACGTACTATGCCTTCAAGACCCGTCCGGTCAGCGCTCGAGCCCAGCGAGATGCGGTGCTCAAAGAAAGGATCATGGCTATCCACACTCACCGCCGCAACAAGGTCTACGGCATCCGCAAGATCCACGCCGAACTCACAAGGACCTACGGCCCCGTGGCCCGGTGCACGGTCGAGAGATTGTGCAATGAGTTGGGCATCCGGGGTGTTGTGAGAGGGAAGTTCCCGCGGACGACGAAGCCCGGTCCCGAGACGAAACGACCGGCTGACCTCGTCAAACGTAACTTCACCGCTGCGGAGCCGAACCGTCTCTGGGTCGCGGATCTGACCTACGTTCCCACTGAGGCCGGCTTCGTTTACGTCGCGTTCGTCCTCGACGTATTCTCTCGAATGATCATCGGCTGGCAGACCTCGACGCGAATGTATACCGATCTGGCTCTCGATGCTTTGAATATGGGCATATGGGGCCGTAAACGTGCAGGTCACGACGTTGTAGGGCTGACCCACCACTCGGACAGAGGGGTGCAGTATCGGGCTCTGCGCTACACCCAGGCACTGGCTGAGGCCGAGGCAGTGGCGTCGGTGGGATCGATCGGCGATAGTTACGACAATGCCATGGCCGAAGCGCTGAACTCGTTATACAAATACGAACTCGTCTTCACCGACGGCCCCTGGTCCGGTCGCAACGATCTCGAGGCCGCGACGGCTGAGTGGGTGCATTGGTTCAACACCGAACGGTTGCATTCGATGCTTGACTATCAGACTCCCGCCGAGATCGAAGCAGCCCACTACACGAGCCTGCAGACTTCGGCGGCCTAATAACTGAACGAACGTTCAGCCTCCAGAAAACC
The DNA here is from genome assembly GCF_018208375.1 of Brevibacterium sp. SMBL_HHYL_HB1. Taxonomy (NCBI): domain Bacteria; kingdom Bacillati; phylum Actinomycetota; class Actinomycetes; order Micrococcales; family Brevibacteriaceae; genus Brevibacterium; species Brevibacterium sp. SMBL_HHYL_HB1. Next base: position 1,719,068 of record NZ_CP062936.1, read on the forward strand.
CGGGACTTGACATCCTTCACGGGTGAGACCGTTCCTGCGTCTGCGGGAGCATTGTGTGCCAGCGCTGTGTTGTCTGTAGTCATGGTTGCCTCTCTCACTGGTCGACCGGGCCGATCCAGTCGCATGAAACTCCGCCGTTGCCGTTGTCTCCGTCGTAGACGACGCAGGTGATGGTGCGTCCGTCCTCGAGGACGATGGGTTCTTCGTGGAGTCCTTGCCCGTCGCCACGTTCATCGACGACGGAGGGGTCATTCGTTTCGTCCGAGCCCTCCGGGGGTTCCTCGACCTTCTTCGGTTCGCATCCAGCCAGGCTGGCGGTGAGGATGATGGTGGTCAGGAGGATGACTGGTTTCTTCGCGTGTGTGGTCTTCATGGGTATTCCAATCACTTGGTCTTCGTGGTCGTGAGTTGCTTCATCACGAATGGTTCGAGTTCCGGGATCTCGACCGCACGGTCACCGACGATGGGCTTGAGTGCTTTGAACAGTGCCCGCATCGTCCGGTCCTGGTCATCGTCTGTGGTGTCGGGACGGCGCAGAATCTCGACGAGGTGCGCGGCATCGTCCATCACTCGTTTCAGCACTGGGTCCAGGGACGGTCCGCGACCGAGAATCGTGGCTTGGTGCTCACCGTCACGCAGCGCCTTGTCGAAGGCATCGACCGCGGTCTCGAAGTCGCGAAGAAGAATGTGATCGTTCTGGTCGATTTCCCACCGTTTCCGGGTCGTCGACGCGACTTCTGACCTATCGAGGATCCGCACCGCGAACTCTTCGTGAGCGACGTCGTGGATCGCGGGAAATTCGATGAGGAGGTCGAGGTCGGTGTGCCACTGGTCCCAACGGGTCTGGATCGCGTCATGACGGGCCACCGTCACCTCTCCCCGATCCCAACCCCACACGTCAACAGTCGAACCGTCGGAGTCCCGGAGCGCGACTCGCGTTGAGCTCAACCCATGCGCTTCCTCGGCAGCAGCGTAAGCGTAGAGGGATATCAGATCGCTCCCAGCCCCACTCAGACCTGCGCGGGAATTCAGGCGACCGACCATAATGGCTCCGAACCCGATCACCGCAAGGACGACGGCAAGCGTCAGACCAACGACCAGAATCGTTGCGAAAGCTTGATCGTTTGCCCATGCCTCGATTGAGGGTCCACCAACGGAGGGTCTACGAACTTTGAATGCCATCATGACCGGCTCCGGGTGATGACTTGGAGGTTCGTCATGGTCTTCTTGATCGACCCGACGGTGTCCGAATGAGTCAGCGCGGCTTGGAACGTCGGTGCCGGCTGTGTGGCCATTGCCGAGAGCAGGTCGGAGAGGACACCGAGTGCGTCGGCGACGTCGCGGCCGAGGTCTTCGACCTTGTCGCCCTCGAGCGTTCCGAGGTCGGAGACTCCCCCACTGAACGCAACCTCGAGGAGTTTCGACTGTTTCTTGACCATTGGCAATGGTGCTGCGGCTCCGTAGTGGAGTTCCCGGATTGCACGGACCACGTGCTCACGGCCAGGAGTGTTACTCGACTCGCTGAGATTCACCGATGCCGGTTCAAGACCGGACGATGAGACAAGGTCGTAGTCGGTGGGGTGGCCATCCTCGACGATTTCCGCATCAACGATGTTCTCCCTCGACGGATTTGGTGCGGATGTCGGCTTAAGAGGTCGTTCGCGGTCGTATTGTTTCCCATCCAAACCAATGACTGGCTCATCAGGTTCAGGTGATTCATTTGAATCACGTGGTTCGTTCAATCGTCGGACTACCGTCGGCTGGCTTAGGGCGTGTCTGATAAATTTCCCGGTGGGATTCTGAAACCCTGGAATCGTGTCTCGATTCCAACTACTCACTGATGACCAATGGGCTCTCATCGCCGACTACCTCCCGGCACCGACCGGCCGACGAGGCCGCCCGTTCTCCGATCCCAGACAGATGGTCGAGGGCATCATCTACCGCTACCGCACCGGTATCGCTTGGCGCGATCTGCCCGAGACCTTCGGCAAATGGCAGACCGTGTGGACCTGGCACCGCCGCCTCGCCGCCGACGGCACCTGGGATGCCATCCACCAGGCTCTGACTGTCCACGCGGCAAAGAATGACAAGGTCGACTTCACCGTCTCAGTCGACTCCACGATCGCTCGCGCACATCAACACGCGACGAACATCAGCCGCGTAAAAAAGGGACTCGTCGAATTACAAGGATCTACTGACAGAGTCGCCTGACCACGCTTTCGGCCGCTCGCGCGGAGGCTTGTCGACAAAGACTCATCAGCTCGTCGATGGCCACGGGCTGCCGCTGGTGTCGATCTGCACCGCTGGTCAGGACGGCGACAGCCCGATGCTCGCCCCTCTGTTGGACAACCTTCAGGTCGGTCGACGCACCCGCCCGGACGCCGTCCTTGGCGACAAGGCCTACTCATCGAGAGCGAACCGGTCACTGCTGCGGTCGCGGAAGATCGAGGCAGTCATCTCCGAACCGTCCGATCAGCAAGGCCATCGTCTCCGGCGAGGATCAAAGGGTGGCCGTCCACCGAAGTTCGACGCGATCAAGTACAAGGGTCGCAATGTCATCGAGCGCGGTTATGCCCGTTTGAAGCAGTGGCGAGGACTGGCCACTCGCTATGACAAACTCGCCGTCGTCTATCGAGCCGCTGTCGTGCTCAACGGTGTCATCGCTTGGTTACAGCATTTATCAGACACGCCCTAGTCGAACAGCGCGTCGATGAAGTCTTCCAGGTCAGCGACCCGGTAGTAGATGCGTCCGCCGAGGACTGCCGTGGGCGGACCTTCCCCGCGTGATCGCCACGCTCTCAGCGTGCGCGGGCTCAGCCCGAGATAGTCGGCGGCCTGATCGAGGACGAGGAATCTGCTCGTATCTGAAATGCCTGTGCTCATGCATTCCTGTGTGGGCCGCACTGGGCGATCACTGGCCGATTCGTGCATTCCAGGTGTCGCAGGAACGAATCAATCCGTCGCCAGAACATATCAGCGCACAGTGCATTCATGAGGCATTCCGCGCAGCATTCTTCCGCCATTCTTCGATTACACTCAATATGGATCGGGTGTTCCTTTTTGGAGCACATTCAATCGGGCGAATCGAATGATCGGGGTGTGAGCGGATGTCACCGGACTGTCAGTGCCTGCAATGCGGATCACTCGCACCGACGACAGCCTCCGCTGGCGGACCCAGGCCAGAGGGTCGCAGGTTCAAATCCTGTCATCCCGACACACATCGGCCGCTCGGACCATGAGGTCCGGGCGGCCCTTCCGCATTCTCAGCGGCCCCGGGGCATGGCCCGTCGATCCCGGCGGCTTCCGCCCTCAACGAGCGCGCCCGCCGCTCAAGCCTCGAAGTCGATGATCTGGCGCACCACCGTGCCGTCGGCGAGGGCGTCGAAGGCCGAGTTCAGGTCGGTGAGTCCGATCGTGTCGGAGATCAGCTCCTCGACCGGCAGCTTCCCCGCCCGCCACAGATCCGCGTAGACGGGGATGTCGCGGCTGGGCACGGCCGAACCGAGGTAGGAGCCGATGACCGTGCGGGCCTCTGCCGTGAGCGTCACCGGCGTGATGTGCGACTGAGCGTCCGGGGCGGGCAGCCCCACGGTCACGGTCGTCCCGCCCACGGCCGTGGCTTCGAAGGCCGTTTCGAAAGCCCGGGGGTGGCCGACGCATTCGATGACGACCGGAGCCCTGCGGTCACCGAGCCGCTCGGGAGTGAAGACCTCCGCAGCCCCGAGTTCCTTCGCGCGAACGAGCTTGTCCGGGTTCGCGTCGACGCCGATGACGCCGGCGGTCTCGATCGACAGCGCCGTGATCAGCGCGGCCGTGCCGACTCCGCCGAGGCCGACGATCATCACCTCATCGCTCGGGTCGGGACGGCCGGCGTTGCGCACCGCTCCCCCGCCGGTGAGCACGGCGCAGCCGAGCACCGCAGCGATTGGAGCCGGAACATCATCGTCGACGGGCACGACCGAGGCGCGATTGAGGACTGCATGCGTGGCGACCACACCGGCGCCGAGGTGATGGGCCACCTCGGCGCCGGTGTGGTCGTGCAGTCGCACCTTGTGACCGTCGAACGGCAGGGTCCCGGCATTGTTCGTCGCGCTGCCGGGCGTGCACGGCAGCTTGCCGTTCGTGCGGCAGTTCGCGCACTCTCCGCATCGGGGCAGGAACACCGTCACGACCTGCTGACCGACCTCGAGGTCGTCGACGCCGTCTCCGAGCGCCTCGACCACACCGGCACCCTCATGACCCAAGAGCATCGGCGTGGGCCGGGGCCGATTGCCGTCGACGACCGAGAGATCGGAATGGCAGACTCCGGCCGCTCGCATCCGAACGAGCACCTCGCCCGGCCCCGGTGCGTCGAGCTCGAGGTCCTCGATCGTCAACGGCCGAGATCTCGCATACGGACGAACTCGTCCGCTCTCACGCAGCACAGCACCTCGGATGTTCACAGCGCGCCGCCTGTCACAGGGCCTTCGGGCCCTGCTCCTCGTAATCGGCCATGATGGCGATCCGCCGTGCGTGGCGGTCGTCTCCCGAGAACGGTTCGGCCAGGAACGCCTCGACGATGGCGATCGCTTCGTCCTCAGGATGCTGTCGGGCACCGACCGCGACGATCTGAGCATCGTTGTGCGCACGTGCCAGCTTCGAGATCTCCGGGTTCCAGGCCAGCGCGGTGCGAGCGCCCTTGACCAGGTTCGCCGCCATCTGCTCACCGTTGCCGGACCCGCCGATGACGACGCCGAGCGCCTCGACGCCGGCGGCGCGGTCGTCGACCACGCCCTGGGCCGCGGCGATGCAGAACGCCGGATAGTCATCGAGTGCGTCGTATTCGAGCGCACCGTGGTCGACGACCTCATGCCCTGCCTTCTCGAGGTGGGTTCTGAGGACCTCTTTGAATTCGAATCCGGCGTGGTCGGTGCCGAGATGGACCTTCATCTGTCTGCCTTTCGTACGATCCCTGCGGACCGCGCTTGAATGTTCATCGGAAAGCGGGTGGAGCCGGCGACTCAGTCGAAGTTCGGACCCTGGTCGCGAGTGCGCTTGAGCTCGAAGAATCCGGGAGTCGAGGCGACTGCGAGGACTCCGTCGAAGAGTCGGCCGGCGTCCTCGCCCTTCGGCGCCGGGGTCACGACCGGCCCGAAGAAGGCGGTGCCCGCCACGCGGCAGATCGGGGTGCCGACCTCATCGCCGACGAGGGCCAGGCCTTCGTCGTGGGAGGCCTGGAGCGCCGCGTCGTAATCGTCGGTCTGGCCGTACTTCATGAGCCCGGCGGGCAGGCCCACCTCGGCGAGCGATTCGGAGACCGCCTTGTCGAAGTCCTGCTCCCCACCCGGGTGGATCCGGGTGCCGATGGCGGTGTAGAGCGGTTCGGCGACTTCCTCACCGTGCTCGGCGATCGCGGCGGTGACGATGCGCATCGGGGCCAGGGCCCGGTCCATCAGCGCCCGGTAGTCGTCCGAGATGTCCTTGTCGCGATTGAGGAAGTTCAGACTCATGGGGTGGAACTTCACCTCGACCTCACGCACCTTGGCCACTTCGAGACTCCAGCGGGAGGTCATCCAGGCCCATGGGCAGCTGGTATCGAACCACAGATCGAGTGTTTCCTTGCTCACTGTCTCTCCTCTTTCGGTCGGTCACGGGCCCCGTCACGGGCGCCCACCGTGTCGGTGCTCAATCTACCAAGGTCTGCCGAATGGGGTGAAAGCGGTCGAAACCTCCATCTCGGGCGGGCGCCGCCGCGACAACGGAAGTCCATGAAAGAATGACCGAGTACACCCGGTCCCCGAAGCGGAGGTCACCTCACTGTGCCGCAATACAACCTCACCCGCGACGAAGCACGCGAACGTTCCGAGATCGTGGACGTCTCGAGCTACGAGCACACCCTGATCCTCACGGGAGAGGGCGAGAGTTTCCGCGTGCACTCGCGCATCCGCTTCACCGCGGTGCCGGAGTCGACGACATTCATCGACGCCATCACCGCCAGCGTCGAACGCGTCCGACTCAACGGAGTCGACCTCGACCTCGCCGAGGCGGTCGGACCGGCCCGCATCGCCCTTCCGGGGCTCGCCGCCGACAACGAACTCGTCGTCGACGCGCATTTCCACTACATGAACACCGGCGAGGGCCTGCACCGCTTCGTCGATCCCGTCGACGACCAGATCTATCTCTACTCGCAGTTCGAAGTGCCCGATGCCAGGCGGGTCTTCCCCGTGTTCGAACAGCCGGACATCAAGGCCCCCTTCTCCTTCACCGTTGTCGCCCCCGACACGTGGACCGTCGTGTCGAACTCCCCCACACCGACTCCGGGCGACCCGACCGAGACCTTCACCGAGCTCGGCGAGCGGCAGGTGCCGTCGACGGCCGTGTGGCAGTTCGCGCCCACGACGCCGATCTCGTCCTATATCACCGCGATCATCGCCGGCCCCTACCGCTCGGTCCATTCGGAGCTGACCTCCTCTGACGGATCTGTCGTGCCCTTGGGCCTCTACTGCCGGTCCTCGCTGTTCGAACACCTCGACGCCGAGAATCTGTTCGGGGTGACCAAGGCCTGATTCGAGTTCTTCGAACGCGAGTTCGGCGTCTCCTATCCGTTCGAGAAGTACGACCAGCTCTTCGTGCCCGAGTTCAATGCCGGTGCGATGGAGAACGCCGGAGCCGTGACGATCCTCGAGAACTACGTGTTCCGGTCCCGCCCGACCGAGGCCCTGGTCGAGCGTCGAACCGTGACCATCCTCCACGAACTCGCCCACATGTGGTTCGGTGACCTGGTGACCATGCGCTGGTGGAACGATCTGTGGCTCAATGAGTCCTTCGCCGAGTTCATGTCGACCCTGGCCACCGCCGAGGCGACGAAGTACACGCAGGCCTGGACGACCTTCGCCACGATCGAGAAGTCCTGGGCCTACCGACAGGACCAGCTGCCGAGCACCCACCCGATCGTCGCGCCGATCGAGGATCTCGCCGATGTCGAGGTCAACTTCGACGGAATCACCTATGCCAAGGGAGCCTCGGTGCTCAAACAGCTGGTGGCCTGGGTCGGGCGGGAGGAGTTCTTCGCCGGGCTGGCTCGCTACTTCGACAAGCACGCCTGGTCGAACACCGAACTGTCCGATCTCCTCGATGAGCTCGAGGCCACCTCGGGCAGGGATCTCGCCAGCTGGTCGAGGCTGTGGCTCGAGGAGTCCGGGGTCAACCTCATCGAAGCCTCGGTCGAGACCGATGACGACGAAGCGATCACGTCCCTGCGCGTGACCCAGCGTCCCTGGACGCTGGAGAACCAGCCGACTCCGTCCCTGCGGCCGCACCGATTGGCCGTCGGCTTCTATTCCGATGACGGATCCGGCCGCCTGGTGCGCACCCACTCGTTCCCCCTCGACATCGATTCCGAATCCGTCGAAATCGACCAGGCCCGCGGCTTGGACCGCCCGGACGTCATCATCGTCAACGACGCCGATCTCAGCTATACGAAGGTCCGCTTCGACGAGTCGAGCATGGACACGGCCGCACGGCGACTGAGCGACTTCGACGATTCGCTCACCCAGCTGCTCGTCCTCGCCACCCTGTGGGACGAGGTCCGTGACGGTCAGCGACCCGTGCAGGACTACATCGAAACGGTCATGACCCACCTGGGCGCGATCACGCACTCCTCCGGGCTGCTCACGCAGATGCGTCAGCTCGACTCTGCGGTCTCGGCCTATCTGCCCCCGCAGCAGCGCGAGAGCGTGCATGCCCGGCTGGCCGACCGGTTCGTCGAACTGCTCGAATCGGTTCCCGAAGGCACGGATCAGGCGTTCCAGTTCGTCCGCGGCTTCATCAGGCACGCGACGACTCCGCAGCAGCTCGAACGGCTGTCGTCATGGCTGCGGCCGGAGACCGACACGGTCTTCGGAATCTCGCTGGACACGGACCTCACCTGGGAGATCCTCATCGGACTCTGCGCTCACGATGCCGTCGAGGATGCGGCCGTGGCCGAGATGAGCCGCCGCGATCCCAGCGCCACCGGCGTCCGCCAGGCCGCGACCGCACGTGCGTCCCGTCCCACTTCGGCGGCGAAGTCGCGGACCTTCACCCGCCTCGTCGACGACGCGGACCTGCCGAACTCCGAGCTCGGGGCACTGGCGCTGGGATTCGGCACCGGTCTGCAGCTGCCTTCGGGCGAGACCATCGCCGCCGACGCTCCCCTGCGGTCCTTCAGCGAGGAGTACTTCGCTCGCGTCGCCGGTTGGTGGGAGACCAGAACCCTGGAGATGGCGCAGACGATGACTCTGCACCTGTTCCCGCCGGTGAGTCAGGACACGGTCGAGGCCACCCGCCGGTGGCTGGCCGACCATCCCGCCGCCCCGAAGGGGCTGCTGCGGCTGATGCAGGAGAAACTCGCCGACGCCGGGCGTGCACTGGAAGTTCAGCGTGTGTCCAGCGCTTCCAAGGGATCATTGAACCTCGGCAGTTAGTCTCGAGACATCATGACTTCTGAGCCAATGGAATCCACTGTTCAAGCCGCAAGCGACTTCGATTGGTCCTTCCTCCTCGGCACTCCGCTGAGGATCACGATCATCATCGTCGGGGCCATCGTCGTCAACCTCATCGTCCGTCTCTTCATCCGACGATTCACCGCGGCCGTGGCCAAGGGCACGGTCGGCAGCGAGAAGGCGGAGGCAGCCGGTCTCGCAAAGTTCTCCGCCACCGCGATGGAGGCGCACAGGACCGGGATCGACCAGCAGACGATCAAGGAACGGCGGGCGCAGCGAGCGAGAACCGTCGGGCGGATGCTGTCGTCGGTGACCACGATCCTCATCAGCGTCATCGCCGCGCTCATGGTCCTGGATGCGCTCGACTTCAACATCGCCCCGATCCTGGCCTCGGCCGGCATCGCCGGTGTGGCCATCGCCTTCGGCGCCCAGGAGCTCGTCCGCGACTACCTCTCCGGCTTCTTCATCGTCATCGAGGACCAGTACGGCATCGGTGACACCGTCGACCTCGGCGAGGCCGTCGGTGAGGTCGAGGACGTCGGACTGCGCCGCACTCAGGTCCGCGATCTCACGGGCACGCTGTGGCATGTGCGCAACGGTGAGATCCTGCGCGTGGGCAACCTCTCCCAGGGCTGGGCCCGTGCCGTGCTCGAGATCCCCATCGACTACTCCACCTCGATGGATGACTACCGTGAGATGACGAAGGACGTCACCGCCTCGCTGCGCAAGGATCCCGAGATCTCCCGCGCGATGCTCGAGGATCCCGAGATCGCCGGCGTCCAGTCACTGTCGGGGTCCCACCGCGTCATCCGCACCATGATCAAGACCAAACCGAACCTGCAGTGGATGGTCGAGAGGGCCTTCCGGGCCGAACTCATCAACGAGATGGCCAAACGCGGGGCTCAGGTCGGTATGATCCAGGAGACGGTCCTGCGCACTCTGCCCGACAGCGCCGACGACTCCGCCGAGGCCGGACGGGCAGAGACCGCTGCCGCCGGCTCCGCACAGCCGAAGCGGTCGGCCGCGGTCACATCGGAAGCCGACAGCGCGCCCTCGCGCCTGCCCAGCGACCAGGAGATCCGCAGCACCGTCCACGAAGACTCCCCCAGCGAAGGAACGAGCGATGACACAGGCCAGCAATGAATCGGTCTTCGAAGCCGTCGGGGGTCATGAGACCTTCACGCGTCTCGTCGACGTGTTCTACAAGCACGTCGACGAGGATGCCGAGCTCATCGCCATGTATCCTGACGGGCACGAACTCACCGGTGCCAAGCATCGCCTGCAGACATTCCTCGAACAGTACTTCGGCGGACCGTCGACGTACCAGGACGAACGCGGCCATCCGCGGCTGAGGATGCGCCACGCCGACTATCCGATCGATTTCGATGCCAGGGACCGCTGGCTGCGCTGCATGCGCGCGGCGCTGGACGATGTGAGTCTGCCGCCGCTGTATGACGAGATGTTCTGGGACTACTTCCAGCGGGCCGCGACCGCCATGGTCAACACGGCCAATCCGAACATCCGCTGAATTCCTGTGCTGAGTCCCAGCGGTGCCGGTGCGCCTGGTCTGCACCGGCGCTGATCGTCCGCACCCGTGCAGTTCATGCGCGGGTGCGGACGGTGCCAGTGGCTCATCCGCTGGTGCGGGCGAGTCATCTGCGGGTGCGGGTGAGCAGGTGACCGCCCGGGGTGACCAGCCGCAGCCAGCCCGCTGATTCCATCACGTCCAGCTCCGCGTCGTCGTCGCGGCCCTGTGCGGGAATGAAGCGCAGCGCAGTGGCCGCGAACGCCAGCCCACCGGGCAGATCGGTGCCGAGGGCCCCTGTCATCTCACGTGACCAGACCCGGGACCGCAGCGCCTTGACCGCGTGTCCGCCGGAGCCTTCCGGGGCACCGGTGCTGATCTCCTCGACACCGGCTGCCGCTGTCTCGTGCAGACGGCCCACCGAGATCGTGTCGCGGGCCCGCCAGCCTGATCGAGGCGGAGCGATGCCGGTCCACGATACGAGCACCGAATTCGGCGGCACCGGCAGCGAAGTGCCGTTCTCCTCCCGCGCGAAACGGTCGATCAGGTTCGACAGCGGCACCGCCTCGTCGAAGCCGTCGAGTTCGGAACTGCGCAGACGCAGCATCCTCATCCCCAGCACCAAGGGGGTCGAATCCCCGATCCCGTGCGGGTACAGCGGGGCCACCGATGCCGCGAGAACATCGGCGACGACCTGCAGTCGCATCGCTCCGTCGGAGTCGGCGCGGTGGGCCAGAGAGGTGAATGCCGACAGATCGGCCATGGCCAGCGGGTCTGAGATCTCGAGAACCGTCATCGGCGACTCCTTCGCATCGGCACGGCACGACCGGCCACGGACTCCATGGCCGCCGTCTCCTCCTGAGTGAGGCGACGCGGTCTGCCCTTGGCGGTATCGATGAAGACGATCACGGTCTCGGCGACCGTGTACGCCTGCGAACCGTCCGGTTCACAGATGACGTAGCCGGCCGTCACCGAGGCGGGGCCGACCTCGCTGATGACCAGATCGACGGCGATGGGGCCGGTGCGATACGGGATCGGTGCCCGGTATTCGATCGCGTGGGAGGCCACGAGCAGTTCGGTCGTCGACGAGGCGTCGGCGAAGATCTTGGGGATCTCGACCCCGCTGACGGTCTCGCTCACCCCGTAGCGTCCGGGTGTGTTCGCGGCGTCGGAACTGTGGGTGGGCGATCCGAGTGCCCGCACACGGGCCTCTTCGAGCAGTCGCAGCTGGGTGACGTTGTTGACGTGTCCGTAGGCGTCCATGTCACCCCATCTCAGTTCCAGCAGTACACGGGTGAATTCGTCCAGAAGAGGATCGGTGGTGCCAGAGTGCATGAACCCCATCATGCCACCTTCCTCGCGACGGTGCGGCACGCGATAGGATCGTGACTCGTACGCACCATAGGCACTGTCGTCCGAGGGAGAGAACCCATGACCGATGAAGCATCCACCGAGGCGGAGGCGAACGTCGCACGGCTGCGGGAGCTGCTCGACCTGCGCAGACTCGAGTTCACCTCTGCGTCGAGCGAGACGGATTTCTTCATCGGCGCCAGCCAGTACAAACCCGATGGCCGGGTCTACGGTGGGCAGGTCCTCGCACAGTGCGTCGTGGCCGCGGCGGCCACTCTCCCGCAGGACAGGCACATCCATTCCCTGCACGGCTACTTCCTGCGTGCCGGGGACGTCAGCGAGCCCATCGAGTTCGGTGTCGAGAGGCTCCGGGACGGACGATCGTTCTCGGCACGACGAGTGCATGCGTATCAGAAGGGCGCTCCGATCCTCTCCCTCATCGCTTCCTTCCAGGACGAGCAGCCGGGCCTCGAACACGCCGAGGAGATGCCCACTGGACTGCCCGCGCCCGAGGACTGCCCCGAGCTGCTCGAGATCATCGGTGACGACGATTCCCCGCAGGTGTCCGGCTGGCTGAGGAAGCGGCCCTTCGAGGTCCGCCCGATCGAGGGGTCCCTGCACGCCCCCGGGGGTGCCGATCCCAGCCTGTGGGAACAGCATTCCTGGTTCCGCACGAGCGCGCCCTTCGGCAGCGATCGCGTGCTCAACGCCGCGGCGCTTGCCTATGCCAGCGATTTCAACCTGCTCGAACCGGTTCTGCGCCGTCAGAAGCTGACCTGGAGCACCCCCGGGCTACGAGTGGCCAGCCTCGACCACGCCATGTGGTGGCATCGGCCGGTCAGGGTCGACGAGTGGATGCTCTATGTCCAGGAGTCACCGGCGGCCCAGGGCGGACGCGGTCTGGGCTATGGCCGCATCTTCGCCGCGGACGGCACGCTGCTGGCCACTGTGGCGCAGGAGGGCATGGTCCGTGTCAAGGAGACCCGTTGAAGGACGACGCCACGATGATGGACGTCATCGCCGCCATTCTGGGTCGATTGGTCAATGTGGCGCTGTTCGTCGTCTTCTCGATCCTCGCTCTGCTGTTTCTGCGGGCGAACACCGATCTGCACATGGGTCTCGTCGCCGTCCTGTCCATCGTCATCGGCGTCGCCGGCACGGTCCTCGTGCGGGTGCTGCTCAACGCGCTGCGGAGTCTCGGCGAACGGCTGCGTTCCTGACCGCGGTTCGGCGCTTCCCGACCGCCGGTGGGTCTGTGGCGGACTCCCACCCGGACGCACCGATGCCCCGGTCAACGTGACCGGGGCATCGGTGCGTCTGTTCGGCTGGCTCAGCCGCGGGTGAGGCGACGGTGCGTCACGCGGTGCGGACGAGCCGCGTCCTCGCCGAGGCGCTCCACCTTGTTCTGCTCGTAGGCTTCGAAGTTGCCTTCGAACCAGTACCACTTCGCGGGATCCTCGTCCGTGCCTTCCCAGGCGAGGATGTGAGTGGCGACCCGGTCGAGGAACCAACGGTCGTGAGACACGACCACGGCGCAGCCGGGGAACTCGAGGAGGGCGTTCTCCAAGGATCCCAGGGTCTCGACGTCGAGGTCGTTCGTCGGCTCATCGAGCAGGAGCAGGTTGCCGCCCTGCTTGAGCGTGAGCGCGAGATTGAGGCGGTTGCGCTCACCGCCGGAGAGCACGCCGGCCTTCTTCTGCTGGTCCGGTCCCTTGAATCCGAACGCCGAGACATAGGCGCGCGAGGGCATCTCCACCGCGCCCACCTGGATGAAGTCGAGACCGTCGGAGACGACCTCCCACAGGCTCTTGTCCGGGTCGATGCCGCCGCGGGACTGATCGACGTAGGAGATCTTGACCGAGTCACCGATCTTGAGCTCACCGCCGTCGAGCTCTTCGAGGCCGACGATGGTCTTGAACAGCGTCGACTTTCCGACGCCGTTGGGGCCGATGACACCGACGATGCCGTTGCGCGGCAGAGAGAAGCTCAGCCCTTCGATGAGCTGACGTCCGTCGAAGCCCTTCTCGAGCGAGTCCGCCTCGATGACGACATCGCCCAGACGGGGTCCGGCCGGGATCTGGATCTCTTCGAAGTCGAGCTTGCGTGTCTTCTCCGCCTCGGCGGCCATCTCCTCGTAGCGGGCCAGACGCGCCTTCGACTTCGTCTGCTTCGCCTTCGGGTTCGAGCGCACCCACTCGAGTTCGTCCTTCAGCCGCTTGGCCAGCTTGGCGTCCTTCTTGCCCTGCACCTGCAGACGTTCGCGCTTCTTCTCGAGGTAGGTCGAGTAGTTGCCCTCGTAGGGGTAGAGGTGGCCGCGATCGACCTCGGCGATCCATTCGGCGACGTGGTCGAGGAAGTACCGGTCGTGAGTGATGGCGATGACGGCACCGGGGTAGGTCTTCAGATGCTGCTCGAGCCACAGCACAGACTCCGCATCGAGGTGGTTCGTCGGCTCGTCGAGGAGGAGCAGGTCCGGCTTCTCCAACAGCAGCTTGCACAGCGCCACCCGACGGCGCTCACCACCGGAGAGCACCGAGACCTCGGCGTCCGGCGGCGGACAGCGCAGGGCGTCCATCGCCTGTTCGAGCTGGGAATCGAGATCCCAGGCGTCCGCTGCGTCGATGGCCTCCTGCAGTTTGCCCATCTCCGCCATCAGAGCGTCGAAGTCCGCGTCCGGATCCGACATCTCCTCGGAGATCGCGTTGAAGCGGTCGAGCTTCGACTTGATCTCGCCGACGCCTTCCTCGACGTTGCCGAGGACCGTCTTCTCTTCGTTCAGGGGCGGCTCCTGCATGAGGATGCCCACGGTGTAACCGGGACTGAGCCGAGCCTCACCGTTGGAGGGCTGCTCGAGTCCCGCCATGATCTTGAGGATGGTTGATTTGCCGGCACCGTTGGGGCCGACCATACCGATCTTCGCTCCGGGATAGAACGACATCGATACATCGTCGAGGATGACTTTGTCACCGTGCGCCTTACGCGCCTTGTGCATGGTGTAGATGAATTCGGCCATAGTGGTCTCAGGCTATCGTTTCGCCGCACCCGAGACCTAATTGACCATCAGCCTCCGCCGAGTGAAGGAGCCTCTCCGGAGGTGTCGCCGCCATCGGACGAATCCTCGCTCGGTTCCGGGCTCTCGGCCGGTTCCGGGCTCTCGGTCGGATCGTCCTCGCCGTTGATGTTCTCTCCCGGCAGATGACCGGCCCCGTTGGAGTCGCCGTCTTCGTCCCTCTTCTCCCCCTTGGGGGCCTCGACTCCCTTGGGCCGTTCGACCTCACCGAACAGGCACGATCCGGTCGACTCGGTGGGCTGCATGAGTTCAGCAGTGGCCTTGCCCGAACGGATCTCTCCGATGACGCAGCCTTCATCGGTTCTGACCCCGAACATCTTCGACGGAACATCGTTGCCCAGCGGAGATTCGTCGATCGTGGCCTCGAGCTGCTCGGGATCGTAGCCGGCGTCGAGCATGGTGGAGAAGAACTTCTTCGTCGACGGCACCGAATCCTTGTCCCCGGTGATCGGTTTGAGCGCCTTGAGCACCTTGTCCACCTCCGCGACCTGGGTGGCCTGAGTCTTCTTCGGCTCGGGCGCGGGTTCTTCGGTGCCGAAGCCCAGGAGCGAACAGCCCGACAAGGCCAGGGTCAGTGCTGCAGCACCCAGCACAGGAACGAGACGCATCTACAACCTCGGCGGGAGGGGACGATTGACAGTCTCACTTTAACCGATCCCGTCGGTCGACGGTGGCAGCGAACCGGTCAGAACGGTGCGGCGGCTTCTGCGGTGTCCTGTGCGATCGCGGCATCACGCTCCTTTGCGGTCTGCTCTGTATCCGCAGCGGACTCCGCAGCGGCAGCCGACTCACCGCTGCCTGTGGACTCGGCGGCGCCTGCGCCGTCCCCGGACGCGGACTGCCCGCCGTCTGCGGACGTGTCCGACAGGGCGTCCCAGCCCGAGGACTGCGGCGAATCGGTCTCCCGCGCTGCTGGGCCTGCCTGGTTCTGCGCTCGCTCAGGGGCCTTCGACCGTCGGTAGTTGGCGGTGCCGTAGCGCAGGTCCGGCCCGATGTGCTCGGCCACCACGGTCGGTGCGATGCCGCTGCGCTCTTCGGTCTCCCATTGGCGGATCTTGAGGGTCCCGGTCACGATCACGGCCGTACCGGAGTGCAGTGACATGGAGGAATTGCTGGCCAGGTCGCCGTAGCAGTCGACGCTGAACCAGGAGGTGCCGTCTGTGACGAACTCTCCCGTGTCCTTGTCCACGCGCCAATGGTTGACCGCGAGGCGGAAGGAGGCACAGGCCCGTCCGGACGGCAGTGTCCGGGCGGCAGGTTCCGTGGCGACTGTGCCGGTGACGGTGATCGGAATGGCGGACATCGGTGACTCCTCTGCTGTTTGGCTGCGCGCGTCCGGGGCGGACGCGCTGGCCTTCAGTCAGCACCGAGACCCGTGGTGGTGTCCAGGCATGAGAAATGCCCTGTGGAAGGAGACCCTCCGTCCACAGGGCATCCGAGGCCGAGTCGCACGGGCTGTGTTCAAGTCTCAACCGAGCAGCTCATAGGCCTTCCGATGCTCGCCGATGACGACCTTCACGGGATCCAGATACGAACTCCGGGCGACTCGACCGACCGCTTCGCGCAGTCTGCCGTCGACTTCGGCCGCCGCTTCGTTCGCTCCCCTGCTACGCGCGGATCTCGCCATCAACGAGGTGACCAGGGACCCGATGACACCGATGACGAACACCCCGATGCTCACGATCCAGCACCAGGCCGGCAGCGCTCCGGAACCGATCGCGGCGATCAGCGCCGATGCGATGATGCCGATGACTCCGATGATGGTCGCGACGAAGAAGACGATCTGCGCCGCGTTGGCCAGTGACCACCAGGCGGGGTTCTGTCGTGTGATATCCACAGCGGTCACCGCCGAGTCGAGAGTCTCCGACAGTTCGGCAGTGCTTCTCTTCTCGGCTTCGGCGGCTTCGTTCTGCCAGGCTCGCGGCATCGTCGACACTGATTCGGTGATCAGTTCGTGGGCCATGAGTCGCACGTGTGAGCTCTGCGCCTTCGTCGTGGCCGGCACAGAGGCCTGGACGAGCTCGTCGCGTCCCTGTCCGTGTTTGGCTCCGAGCGGGTCCGGAGTGTTGCGCTGCATCCAGGCGAGCACCGGATAGCCGGTCTTGCGGTAGGCACGGCGGAGGTAGTCATCGTGGACGGTCTGAGCCACCGCGTCGACACCTGCCGCATCGGACATCGTCTCGACCAGGCGGGAGGCACCGGGCAGTTCATCGGGTGCGGCCACCGGTTGGCCGAGCTCCTTGCGGATCCGCTTGGCCATCGCCTGCATATCGGCCAGCAGCCTCTCGGCCGCTGCGTCTTTCGTATCGACGGTGTCAGCGAGGATGCTCCGGATCTCGGGAATGCCTTCACGCGTCACGGCCGAGGACACGCGCACGTTCGTATCGCTCAATCCGTCCTCGTTGAGCAGATGGCGCAGATGATCAGTTGCGGCCTTCTGTTCCTCGGGGCTGAGCTTGTCGATCTGGTTGAGGACGACGACCATGTTCGCGCTGTTCTCAGCGAGTTCGGTCAGGTAGTCCGCGTGCAGCGAGAAGTCCGCATACTTCTGCGGATCGACCACCCAGAAGACGACATCGACGAGTCCGACGAGACGGTCGGATTCGACCCGGTGCTCAACAGCGGTCGAGTCGTGGTCGGGCAGGTCGAGGAGGATGAGGCCGTGGAGGCGACGCTGGTCATCGCCATCGAGTGCTGATTCGCGCCAGGTTCGGCTCCGCTCGGGAACGCGCAGCCAGTCGAGAACGTCATTGCCGCCCTGTCCCCAGACGCAGGCCGTGGGCCGTGAGGTCGTCGGACGCCGCACGCCGACGCGAGCGATCTCGAGACCGGCGACGGCGTTGAACAGAGAGGATTTGCCCGACCCGGTCGAGCCGGCGAAAGCCACGACCGTGAAGTCCTCCCCCAGACCCAGTCGGTCCTCTGCTCGTCCGAGCAGTTTCTGAGCATCGGTGCGAACATCCCCGCTCAGTTTGTCGGCGCTCAGCGACAGCGAGTGCCGAATGCCCTCGGCCAGGCGCCGGATCTCCGTCTGTGCAGAACTGTTCACAATGCCACCTCAAGTCGTTCACCGGACGAGCGCAGAGCGCCCGATTGCCGCGCCGGTACCGCGGATAGTCTCAGTGCGTTGTCGAATGGGGTGCGGCAGCCACCGACGATCCCCGCCGCGGCGGTGAGGAAACGCTGCCGGATCGAACCGATGAGTTCGGCGGCCTCGGCTTCGCCGAAGATCGTTTCGGCCAGATTGAGCGCCACCCCGGCGCCATGCCGAGCAGCCGGTTCCGCATCGCTGGCGTATCTCGGGTCCCAGAAAGTCGCGTATTCGATGACCGCGCAGACTCCTGAGACACCGAAGGAGAGGATCCGTGCCTTGGACTTCCTGCCCTGTCCGATGTCGCGCACAAGCGCGTTCACCTCATCGGACCAGCCGCTGACTGCGGCCTTGACCGAGTCCTCGAGACCTCTGCCGACATGCCGCAGCTCTGCCTGCTCCTCGATGAGGGCGGCACCGGCAGCGGTGTTGCGCCACTGACCATTCACTTCGTCGACCACAGCGATCGCCTGTTCCCGCAGTGAGACTGCGGCGCTGCGCAGGATCGCGATGTGCAGCGGTGTCGCCGCATCGTGCTTGCCGGTCACTGCCGAGGAGATCCGATCGCGCATACGCGCCATCGTCGGCTCGAGACCGCGGAACAGCTGTCCCGTGCCGACGAAGTCCTGCCATCTGGCATTGACCTCACCGTGAAGGACTCGCCCGTCTGAGAACACCTCGGCCAGCACCGAGTCAGCGGCACTGAAGCATCTGTCCAGTGAGGCCGCCAGCTCGCTGTGGGCCTGCTCCTGCGACTGAGCGAAATCAGCCAGGGCGTTGACCTTCCCGGGTAGCGCGGACACGGCCCCGGTCAGGGTCCGAGCGCGGATGCGCTCCAGCGAAGCCCCTTCGCTGCCGACCTGTGAGATCCAGGAGCGGATGGGATAGATCGCCGAATGCGGAAGCAGCCCGTCTTCGAGCTCGAGTTCGGCCACGGAGAAGATCGGCGAATTCTCCAGCCCCGCCTCGGCGAGCAGACTCGACAGGTGGTGCCTGACCTCGCGGTTGGCTTCAGGGGGAACCCGGTCCAGGACGATGGCGACGGAGGTGCTGCGCACGGCAGCCGTCTTCAGCAGTGCCCAGGGCGCGGCATCGGCATAGCGATTGGCAGTGGTCACGAACAGCCACAGATCGGCGCTGAGCAGAGTCCTGCGGGCCAGTGCGCGATTCGATTCGGAGATCGAATCGATGTCCGGACAGTCGAGGATCGCAGTGCCCGCTTCGACGCTGTCGTCGGCGATGAGGACGACGCCCGGCGTCGTCGACCCGGGGTCGGTGCTGCGCGGCAGGTCCGGCAGATAGTGCTCGGGCTCGAAGTGCTTCGCATCGGCAGGATTGTGGATCACGATGGGATTGCCCGTCGTCGGTCGGCGCACCCCTGCGGGGCTCACGGCGCGACCCACGAGCGAGTTCACCAGCGTCGACTTGCCGGCCCCGGTGGAGCCGCCGACTGCGATGAGGAAAGGCGTCCTGGTGCGATTGATGCGCGGCAGAACGTAGTCGTTGAGCTCCGCGGACAGCGCCGAGTGCGCTGCACGACCGTCTTCGCAGTCCTCGGTCTGCAGGGTGAAGCGGGTCTCGGAGACGCGCTTGACGATATCGTTCACCGCTTGGCCGACAGGCGGCGTCACGGCACTCTTGCTCTCTGTCATCACGCATCCACTCTCCATGTTTTCCCAGCTCGGCACCAACTGCCACGCCGTATCAGCACGGAATTGCCCAGGGCAAGACGGGGTCGACCGAGAGCGCAGTGCCTCGAAGCATGAGGGAAGTCGGAGGAGTCGACGGCCGTCTGACGAATTCGCATTGTGAGGCCGGTGTCCGGAGAGCGCCCCCGGCGGGGCTCGAACCCGCGACCTACCGCTTAGAAGGCGGTTGCTCTATCCGACTGAGCTACGGAGGCTCACACATCGTAACCGATGGCCGCGGAAGAACAGAAAGCGGCCCCGGCCGGACGGGACCGTTCGAGTCCGCGCCCACGGGCCGGGGCCGCTGAGCAGCATTGCTGGATCAGTAGTGACGCGCCGCCTGCTCCAAGGATTTGCGGATGGTCACGAAAGACACCACCGCCACGCCGGTCAGGGCCAGCACGACGGCTACGGCTTCGATGGCGAAGGCGAAGTCGACGATGATCGGAAAGAATCCGGCGAGCATGAAGCCCAGCAGGGCCACCAGAGTCAGCGCAGTGGCGATCGAGAAGTACTTGGCACCGTTCATTGTTCATCTCCTTCTTCCGTTGGAAAAAGGTTAACCCCAAACGTGAGCCGCGTCACTGTGAATTCGAAGAAAATTTCATTCAGCTCTCGCTGCGCGAGTCGATCGCTTTCTCCAGACGTTCGATCTTGCCGTCGATCTCTCCGGTGTATCCCGGACGGATATCGGCCTTGACCACCAGAGATACCCGGGTGCCGTATTCTCCGACGGCCTCTGTCGCTTCTTTGATGACGGCGAAGACTTCATCCCATTCGCCTTCGATGGTGGTGAACATCGAGTCCGTTCGATGAGACAGCCCGGACCGACGCACGATCTCGACGGCCGCGGCCACGGCGTCATGGACCGATGCGTCCGAGTTCTCTCCCCCACTGGGGGCGACTGAAAATGCTGCGAGCATGATGCGTCTCCTTCTTCGAGTGCGGCGGAGGGACCATATGGCCCTCCGCCGCTTGCCGATACCGGCTGGTTCAGCCCTGAGCCGGAACGTTGATGATCAGCGAATCGCCCTGACCACCGCCGCCGCACAGGGCAGCGATGCCGCTGCCGCCGCCTCGGCGCTGGAGTTCGAGGGCGAGGGTGAGAACGATGCGGGCACCGGAAGCGCCGATCGGGTGGCCGAGCGCCACGGCGCCACCGTTGACGTTGACCTTGTCCTCGTCGACGCCGAGGTCCTTGGAACTGGCCAGACCGACAGCGGCGAATGCCTCGTTGATCTCGTAGAGGTCGAAGGAATCCGCGGGCACGCCTTCGCGTTCGGCTGCGGCCCTGATGGCCTGCGAGGGCTGGTGCTGCAGTGTCGAATCGGGACCGGCGGTCCAGGCGTGGGAGCGGATCTCGGCGAGGATCGGTGCGCCGATCTTCTCGGCCTTCTCTCGCGACATCACCACAACGGCGCAGGCTCCGTCGGAGATCTGCGAGGCGTTGCCCGCCGTGATCGTCCCGTCCTTGCGGAAGGACGGGCGCAGCTTGCCCAGGGAATCGGCGCTCGTCTCGGGTCGCACCCCCTCATCGGCGGAGACGGTGACATCGCCCTTGCGCGAGCTGATGGTCACCGGCACGATCTCGTTGTCGAAGGCCCCGGACCGCTGCGCCTGTGCCGCACGCTGGTGTGAGCGCGCGGAGAACGAATCCTGGTCTGCGCGGGAGAACTCCCGGTCACCGGCATTCGCCTCTTCGGTCAGCCCGCCCATGGCCTGATCCGTGAAGGCGTCCCACAAACCGTCGTAATCCATATGGTCTTTGACGACGACATCACCGTACTTGTAGCCGGCACGCGACTTCTGGAGCATGTGCGGTGCCTGACTCATCGACTCCTGACCGCCGGCGACGACGACGTCATACTCTCCGGCACGGACCAGCTGAGCCGCCTGAGTGATCGTGTTGATCCCCGATAGGCACAGCTTATTCACCGTCACCGCTGGCACGCTCATGGGAATTCCGGCATCGACGGCCGCCTGTCGCGCAGGTCCCTGACCGTTTCCAGCCTGCAGCACCTGACCCATGACGACGTACTCGACGTCCTCGCCCTTGATTCCGGCACGATCCATCGCGCCGGCAATGGCCCTGCCGCCGAGCTCGACGGCGCTGAGCTTCGACAACTCGCCCTGCAGACGCCCGAACGGCGTGCGAGCTCCGGCCACGATCACTGCATCAGCCATTTCTCCTCCTCGGATCTCCGCGCCCGGACGCCCGCCCCGACACGTGTGCTTTTCGATATATCCCAGGGTAGTCGAGGTGTCTGTGGCCTTCGTCACTGGGTCTGTGACACACTTCGGAATGCGCCTGTCCACCATCGCGCATTCGCACCCAACACTCATGGAGTCTCCGTTAGAGTAGGACGAGGACAGCCCCGATCACCCCTCCAGAGACGATAGGAGTTCGCTTCAGTGACGCCCACCGAAGAATTCCGCACAGCGATGCGCGGCTACGAAAAGAGTGAAGTCGATTCGCGCCTTCAACAGTTGCGCACCGAAATCGAATCGGTCCGCAAGGCGCTGGCCGATGCGCGGAGTCAGGTCATCAACGCCGATCGGGCGAAGCTGCAGATCGCAGGCGAACTCTCGGAGGCCAAGGCTCAGCTGAAGAAGGCCGCGAACGACAATGCCGAGGCTTCGGGCCCTCCCGGCAGTCGGATCGACCACCTGCTCAAGATCGCCGAGTCCCAGGCCCGAGAGACTCTGGCCCAGGCCAATTCCGATGCCGAGACCATCCGGAACAAGGCCCGTGCCGAGGCGGCTTCGGCCCGGGCTCGGATGCATACCGAGAGCAATGACACCCTGTCCAATGCGCGGTCCGAGGCCGATGCGATCATCTCCTCGGCCGAACTGCGCGCCGAAGAGACGGTCAAGGCGGCCGAGAAGCGCGCCGCCGAGCTCAAGGCCAGCACCGAACGCGAGACGAATCAGGCCAAGGAGGCCAACGACGCCGCGGCCAAGGAAGCACGCGAGAGCCTCGATCACGAACTCTCCGAACTGCGCGCGGCTGCCGAGAAGGAAGCGGCGGATCTGCGGGCCGAGGCCAAGACCGAGGCCGAGGAGACCGTGGCGGCGGCACAGGCTCAGGCCGATGAGCTGCTCGCGGCGGCCAAGGCTCGCGACGAGGCCTCGAAGAAGGCCCGCAACGAATTCGAAGTCGAGCTCGCCGCCAAGCGCAAGGAAGCCGAGTCCGAGCGCAAGAAGCGCTACGACGAGGCGCAGGCCGAGAACAAGAAGCTCATCGAAGAAGCGCAGGCTCGGGCCGCCAAGGCCGACAGCGAAGCCAAGCAGGCTGCGGAGAGGGCAGAGAAGACTCGGACCGATGCGGTGAAGAAGGCCGACGACATCATCGCCGACGGCAAGTCGCGGGCACAGACCCTCATTTCCGAGGCCCGCGCCACCGCCGAGGCGACCATCGAGGAATCCGCGGCCGAAGCCAAGCGCAATGTGGCTTCTGCGCAGTCTCAGGTCGACCTGCTCACCAAGCAGCGCAAGACCATCACCGCCCAGCTCGATCAGCTGCGGTCGCTGTTCGCCATGCCCGGGGTCATGGGCGGCGACAATGTCGATCCGGCGAAGGCCGAGTCCGCCTCCCATGCCACCGAGCAGATCGCCGATGGCCAGGAGCTCGAGGACCTGCTGGCCGAGGACGGTTCCGGCGAGGGCGAGCAGAAGTCCGAGGACTCCTCGCAGGCGGACTCTTCGGAGAAGGGCGATGCAGAGACTGATTCCTCGGAATCGAAATCCTCACAGGCCCAGGAGGCAACCGACTCATCGGAGTCCGAGGCCGCACAGACGGATGACGCGAAGGGGCAGAACTCCCCCACCGAGGCTTCCTCGGCTGAGAAGTCGAGTAACGGCTCAGAATCCGAATCGGAATCCGCTGACAAGGACAGCAGCTCGGATGAGCTGCCCAACGGGGCCACCGATGAGGACACCATTGCGATCAACGCTCAGGTCTCCGGGTCGAACTCGGGATCGAACAAGAAGGGGTCGAAGACGAAACGCTCACGCAATTCGCTGCGCTGACAGCGACCGTGACCGGCGCTGAGACTCATCACGTAGCGGTCGCGGAGAAGTGAAAAACGAGGGGGCCCGTTCGCGGGCCCCCTCGTCGTTGCCGAAGAGGGTCAGTCTCCCTCCAGGGCGATCAGCGGAACCGGTCGAAGCACCGAGAATGCCAATGTCGCCGGCTCTCGACCCCGATCTCGATCCCATGCCGGGCCTCCTGTCGCCAGGCGACGATGTGAGTCGAGGATGCATTGACATCCCGGCCGCACCCCGGGCAGACGTAGACCTTCCCCGAATCGTTGCCTTTGACCGTCTGGACTGACCAGGTTCCGTCCGGCAGGCTGCGCGTGGTCCGCAAGCCGGCGGTGGTCTCGGACAGGTCACGGGCCGACCTCTGCCATTTGTTCTTGCGACGCGAGGATGAAGATCGTGGCATTGAGCCATTGTCTCACGTAGGCTGAAACGCGTGCGTCTTGTCATTGCCCAATGCTCCGTGGATTACGCCGGTCGTCTGACCGCTCACCTCCCGATGGCCACCCGCCTCATCATTCTCAAGTCCGACGGATCGATCCTCATCCATTCCGACGGCGGCTCCTACAAGCCGCTGAACTGGATGACTCCCCCATGCACGATCCGGCACCTCGAGCCCGATGCCGAACAGGCCGAAGCAGGACTGGACGAGGTGTGGGAGGTGTCGCAGACGAAGACCGGCGACCGTCTCATCATCTCCATCGCCGAGGTGATCTCCGACGACACCTACGAGTTCGGCGTCGATCCGGGACTGGTCAAGGACGGCGTCGAAGCCCATCTGCAGGAGCTGCTGGCCGAGCACATCGAAACCCTCGGCGAGGGCTACAGCCTGGTTCGCCGCGAGTACATGACGGCGATCGGGCCAGTCGATATATTGGCCAAGGACCACGTCCAGAATTCCGTGGCTGTTGAGATCAAACGACGCGGGGACATCGACGGAGTCGAACAGCTCACCCGATACCTCGACCTGATGAATCGCGATCCCCGGCTCAGCCCCGTGCAGGGCGTCTTCGCGGCACAGGAGATCAAGCCCCAGGCTCGCACTCTGGCCGAGGACCGCGGCATCCGCTGTGTCGTTCTCGACTACGATGCCCTGCGCGGCATGGACGACCCCGAGTCCCGACTGTTCTGATCGCTGGCGACACCGATCGCATTTCCGACCCCGTCGCCTGCCATTCACGGCGGCCTTTTCCCCTGCCGTTCACGACGCTCTCCCCTGCCGTTGACGACGCTCTCCCCACCTGCCGTTGAAGGCGGCGAGCATCCGTCGATTCGTCGACCGATCGTCAGCCGCGACTGGCCTTGAACGAGGGGTGAGCGCGATCACGACCGCCGTCTTCGCATCATGTCGATGACGTCGTGTTGGCGCACAGCCTCTTTGATCCTCAGGAAGACGTCCGCTGAGAACAGATCGCTCCACCGGATGCGGAAGACCGTCCACCCCTGGTTGTGCATCGCGTACTCACGACGACGCTCGAGTTCGAACGCCTGCTGCGGATCGGCGTCGTCGAGGTAGTATTTTGCCGGCACCGTCGAATTCAGCGATCACCTTGGCGTGCTCATTCGCAAAGTCGGTCCGGCCCAGGTGCCTGCCGCTCGAGTCGCAGATGTCGACCTGCGGTTCGAAACCGACGATCGAATGCTCGACGAAGCGAATCGCACAGATCGATTCGGCCACGTTCTCTCGCCGAGCGTCGACATTGCGCAGCGCTGAGGCGATCTTGCGCGCACCTGTCCGGACCGGATGGGATTCGGCATACGAGCGAAGCTCATCGATGCTCACGGCGAAGCTGCGCACAGCCGCGTCGAGGACGGCGACGGAGAAGGCCAGCGGACAGTCCCGAGCAATATCGAGCATCGTCTGCACCACGTTCGTCACGGGAATCCCGTTGACGATCTCGAGTGCATCGACGTCGAAGGTCCGTCGCCTGATCAGCATGTTCTGCAGACGCACGCCGTAATGCGGACTCACCGATTCGGCAAACACCTCGCCGGGCTCGATGTACGGGATCGGCAGACCATGGGCGATGAGGGCACTGCGATGGGAGAACACGGCATCGGTCGGAAGACGATCGACATACGATCTCACGAGGATCCGCAGGTCCTCCGTGCGCTTGGGCAACCCGTTCGTCTCCGCGGGCAGCGTCGTCGTCGGGGCCGCGGCGATAGCTGCTGTGAAGGCGTGATCGGGGTGGTCGCAGATTGCAGTGATGAGATACCGACCGCGCTCCAACCGCCGCAGGCAGCATCGTTCTGCGGCCTTGATGCGATGGCAGCCCCATCCGGCCTCATTGAGAGCAAAGGTGGACAGACACTCGAACATACCGTCAAGCATGATCGGTCGTGCCTTGGAAAGGCCAGAGTTCGGAAACGGCCTGTGGATAACCGTCGACTCGAGATCACAGGCCGCAGAAAATGCCGTACATGCGAGCAGACGAGTTCATCGAACGCGCTGGTTCAAGGCCGGACACATTGGTGGAAAGGAGCACCTATCGACAGGTGCTCGTCGGCTTGAACGAGTGTGGCTTCTCCCGAAACATGAGCGCCGGCTTGAACGAGTGCGGGTTCTCCCCAAACATGCGCGGCGACTCGAACCATGAACCAGCGATTGATTCCAGCGCCGAATCCCTGGGCAGCCCTCGGCCCTGTGCGCGCCTATTCGAAGCTGAGCGCGTCGGGCTTCTCCACGCGCTCGATGTCGACACCGAGGCTGCGCAGATTGGCGACGAAGTTCTCGTAGCCGCGTTCGATGTGGTCGATTCCCGACACTTCGGTGACTCCGCCGGCGCGCAGAGCGGCCATGACGAGACCTGCCCCTGCACGGATGTCCGAGGCCTCGACCTCGGCGCCGGAGAGGCTGTCGGTGCCGGTCACAAGCGCGTGGTTGCCATCGATGCGCACCTTGGCACCGAGCCGTGCGATCTCCTGGACGAAGCGCCAGCGTGCCTCGAACAGATTCTCCGACAGCAGTCCGATGCCGTCGGAGACCGAGTTCAGGGCGATGACGAAGGGCTGCAGATCCGTGGGGAAACCGGGAAACGGCATGGTCGCCACTCGGATCGCCTGAGGACGCTCGGCTCCGATGACGCGGAAACCCTGTCCCAGGGTTCCGTCTGACAGACTGATCTCACCCAGTTCTTCGACGGTGGCGCCGGAATCGCGCAGCTTCAGTCCGATATTGGGCATGAGCTCGAGACCGACCCCGCGGACCGTGACATCGCCGGCGCTGAGGGCCGCCCCGAAGGCGAATGTGCCGGCGACGATGCGATCGCCGACGGTCCGGTGGGTCACGGGGCTCAGCGACTCGACGCCGGTGATGGTCAGATCGGAGGTGCCGATGCCGTCGATGCGGGCGCCCATCTCGACGAGCATCGTGCAGATGTCGACGATCTCGGGTTCACGAGCGGCATTGGCGATGGTGGTTGTGCCATGTGCCAGGGTCGCGGCCATGACGAGGTTCTCCGTCGCTCCGACGGAGGGGAATTCGAGGACGATCTCCGTGCCCTGCAGCCCGCCGGGGGCTTCGGCGACGAAGTACCCGTGATCGAGGTGGACCTCGGCGCCGAGGGCCTCGAGGCCGGCCTGGTGCATATCGAGACCGCGGGAGCCGATGGCGTCGCCGCCGGGCAGCGCGACGTGAGCGGCACGCATCCGTGCCGTGAGCGGACCGAGCACCGAGATCGAGGCCCGCATCGCCCGGACGAGTTCATAATCGGCTTGGATCCCGACTTCGGCCGGAACGTCGATGCTGACGACGCCGTCGTCGGAGTCGTAGTCGACCTCGCAGCCCAGACGCACGAGGAGTTCGACCATGATCCGCACATCGAGGATGGCCGGGACATTGGTGATCGTGGTGCGTCCCACCGCCAGCAGACTCGCGGCCATGAGTTTCAGGACGCTGTTCTTCGCGCCTCTGACATCGACGGCACCGGTCAGGCGGGAAGGACCGTGCAAGCGAAAGACATCCATCAGGTGAAACGTCCCATCGTCGGGTTGAAGCCGGGAGGTGAGGACTCCAGCCAGGAGGCCATCGTCGACAGTGATTCGGTGTCCATGGCCAGGGACACCGAGCGTGGGCGGCCGTCGGCCTTGCCGTAGGAGCAGTCGACGACGACCGCATCGGGCAGAACCGAGTACTGCTCCCCCGAGGTCGGCTTGCGCCGCACGAGGATGTCGAGGTCGGCGCGCGGAAGCCGGAACGCCGCGCGGCGAGTCAGCGCGAAGACCGGGTACCAGTCCAGGGACGCGACGGAGAACACGGCCACGCCCAAACGCCAACGTGGGCGAGAAGAATACTCCTCGCCCACGTTGATGGAACAGTCAAAAGCACCCGAGAGCTTCGAGATGGACCTGCGTCGGATCGTCACCACGACGATCAGGGCAAGCGCGAGTCCTACCAGCGAGAGCAGAACGATCAGCAGGACAGAAGGGTTCACGGTTGCCAGTGTAACCTGCAGATCAGAGAAGTTCGGCCTGATCAGCGGCAATGATCACGCGATTGTTCTCGACCGAGAGGAAACCGCCATCGGCTTGGACCCGGACGGTGTCCTCCCCGGTCGTGAGAATTCGCGTTTCGCCGTCGGCGACGACACCCAGCACGGGCTCATGGCCCGGGAGGATGCCGATCTCGCCGTCCAGGGTGCGGGCGATGACGCGCTTGGCCTCACCGACCCACACCTCGCGATCGGCAGCCACGACATTCACTTCGAGTGTCGCCATGGCTTACTTCTGCATCTCTTCGTAGTTGCGCATGACGTCGTCGAGACCACCGACGTTGAAGAATGCCTGTTCCGGAACATGGTCGACCTCGCCGGAGCAGATCTTGTCGAAGCCCTCGATCGTGTCGGCAAGCGGCACCGTCGAACCGGGAACCTGAGTGAACTTCTCAGCGGTGTAGGTGTTCTGCGACAGGAACTGCTCGATGCGACGAGCACGGTGGACGACGAGCTTGTCCTCTTCGCCGAGTTCGTCGACGCCGAGGATGGCGATGATGTCCTGCAGCTCCTTGTTCTTCTGCAGAATCGCCTTGACCTCGTTGGCCACACGGTAGTGCTCGTCACCGACGACCAGCGGATCGAGGATGCGCGAGGACGAGGCCAACGGGTCGATGGCCGGGTACAGACCGCGAGAAGCGATGTCGCGGCTGAGCTCTGTGGTCGCGTCCAGGTGGGCGAAGGTCGTCGCCGGGGCCGGGTCCGTGTAGTCATCGGCGGGAACGTAGATCGCCTGCATCGACGTGATCGAGTGACCACGCGTCGAGGTGATGCGTTCCTGCAGCAGACCCATCTCGTCAGCCAGATTGGGCTGGTAGCCCACGGCCGAGGGCATGCGACCCAGCAGGGTCGAGACCTCGGAACCGGCCTGGGTGAAGCGGAAGATGTTGTCGATGAACAGCAGCACGTCCTGGTTCTGCACATCGCGGAAGTACTCCGCCATGGTCAGCGCCGACAGGGCCACGCGCAGACGGGTGCCTGGCGGTTCGTCCATCTGGCCGAAGACCAGGGCGGTGTCCTTGAACACTCCTGCTTCGTCCATCTCCATGATGAGGTCGTTGCCCTCACGGGTACGCTCGCCCACACCGGCGAACACCGAGGTGCCCGAGTGGTTGTGCGCGATGCGGAAGATCATCTCCTGGATGAGCACTGTCTTGCCCACACCGGCGCCGCCGAACAGGCCGATCTTTCCACCCTGGACATAGGGGGTCAGCAAGTCGATGCTCTTGATCCCGACTTCGAGGATCTCGGTCTTGGACTCGAGCTCATCGAACGCCGGTGCCGGACGGTGGATGGGCCACCGTTCGGAGATCTCCAGCTCCTCGCCCTCGGCGAGGTTGAGGCAGTCTCCGGTGGTGTTCCACACATGGTGCTTGGTGACATCGCCGACGGGCACCGAGATCGGTGCCCCGGAGTCGACGACTTCCTGACCGCGGACGAGGCCGTCGGTCGGCTGGAGCGACACGGCGCGGACGAGTCCGTTGCCCAGGTGAAGACCGACCTCGAAGGTCAGCTTCCTGGTTCCCTCGGACAGGTCCACCGTAGTGGTCAGTGCATTGTAGATCTCTGGCACGGAGTCGAGCGGGAACTCGATGTCGACAACCGGGCCGATGACTCGGGAAATCCGGCCGAGGGCGGTGCCCTGTGCCGGAGAGGTTTCCGTTGCTGTGGCAGTCATGGTCTCTTTCTCTCTGCTCTCGCCGGTCAGTCGCCGGCTGCCGATGCCGCGAGGGCATCCGCCCCACCGACGATCTCGGTGAGTTCCTGGGTGATTTCCGCCTGGCGGGCCGTGTTGGCCAACCGGGTGTAGGTCTTGATGAGATCATCCGCGTTGTCCGTGGCCGTCTTCATCGCTGCCTGCCGCGACGCCTGCTCGGAGGCCGCAGCGCTCAGCAGGGCCGAGAGGATGCGCGAATCGATGTAGCGCGGCAGCAGGGCATCGAGCACGGCCTCGGCGCTGGGTTCGAACTCGTACAGCGGGAACGCCGCGGCACCTGAGGCCTCTGCCGACCCTCCACCCGTCGACGCCTCATCGGCGTCGACGACCTCCAGCGGCAGCAGTCGCCGGTATTCCGGATCGTGCGTGACGCTGGAGACGAACCTCGTGAACACGATGTAGATCTCGTCGACCCCCGAGTCCTCGGACTCCGGATCGAAGTTCTCCAACAGGGCTTCGCCGATCTCCCGGGCGTTCTCGGCCACAGGGTTCTCGGAGATGCCGGTCCAGGACCTCTCGATCTTGCGATCGCGGAAGGTGTAGTAGTTCTTCGCCTTGCTGCCGACCGTGAACAGCTGCACGTCCTTGCCCTCGCTGTGCAGAAGCCGAATGAGCTCCTCGGCCTCGCGCAGCAGGTTCGCCGAATAGGCTCCGGCGAAACCACGGTCGGGCCCGATCACGAGCACAGCGGCACGAGAGACGTTCTCCGACTCCGTCGTGAGCACGTGCTCGACGTTCGACTCGCTTGCCACCGCCGAGACCGCCCGAGTCAGGGCGTTGGCATAGGGGCTGGCGGCCTGCGAGCGGGCAATGGCCTTCTGAATCCGCGAAGCAGCGATGAGCTCCATCGCCTTGAAGATCTTCCTCAAGGACTGAGTCGAGCGGATCTTCTGCTTGAAGACCCTCTGCTGGGCTCCCATCAGTTCTTCCTTTCGCCGTTACGGAACAGGATCAACGCTTCTGCCGAACGATCTGCTCCTGCTCGACATCGTCAGAAGACGCGGTGGCGGTGTCTTCGCTGCCGGCCTTCGACCCGCTCTGATCCGAGCTGATGAAGTTCTGCGAGAACTCGTCGAGCGCGTTCTTCAGCTCTTCGGCAGTATCGTCGTCGAGCTTGAGGGTCTCACGGATGGTGGTGAAGACGCCGGTCTTGCGTTCGATGTGATCGTGCAGTTCGGACTCGAAGCGCAGCACATCGTCGACCGGGATGTCGTCGAGGTAGCCGTGGGTGCCGGCATAGATCGACACGGTCTGCTTCTCGAACGGCATCGGGGTGTACTGACCCTGTTTGAGCAGTTCGGTCAGGCGTGCGCCGCGAGCCAGATCGCGCTTGGTCGCATCGTCGAGGTCAGAGGCGAACATCGCGAAGGCCTCGAGCGAGCGGTACTGAGCCAGCGAGATCTTCAGCGTACCGGAGACGCCCTTGAGTGCCTTGGTCTGTGCGGAGCCGCCGACACGCGAGACGGACACACCCACGTCGACAGCGGGACGCTGACCGGCGTTGAAGAGGTCCGACTGGAGGAAGATCTGACCGTCGGTGATCGAGATCACGTTGGTCGGAATGAACGCTCCGACGTCATTGGCCTTGGTTTCGATGATCGGCAGACCGGTCATCGAGCCGCCGCCGAGCTCGTCGGAGAGCTTCGCACAGCGTTCGAGCAGACGCGAGTGGAGGTAGAACACGTCACCCGGGTAGGCCTCACGGCCCGGCGGACGACGCAGGAGCAGCGACACGGCGCGGTAGGCTTCGGCCTGCTTCGACAGATCGTCGAAGACGATGAGGACGTGCTTGCCGTCGTACATCCAGTGCTGACCGATGGCCGAGCCGGAGTAGGGTGCGAGGTACTTGAATCCGGCCGGATCCGAAGCAGGTGAGGACACGATGGTCGTGTACTCGAGAGCTCCTGCCTCTTCCAGCGAACGACGCACGCCGGCGATGGTCGAGCCCTTCTGGCCGACAGCGACGTAGATGCAGCGGACCTGCTGCTTCGGGTCGCCGGTCTCCCAGTTGGCCTTCTGGTTGATGATCGTGTCGATCGCCAGAGCGGTCTTGCCGGTCTTGCGGTCACCGATGACCAGCTGACGCTGTCCACGGCCGATCGGAATCATCGCGTCGATGCTCTTGTAGCCGGTCTGGAGGGGCTCGCGCACCTCCTGCCGGTCCATCACGCCTGCGGCCTGGAGCTCGAGCTCACGGCGGCCGACGGTCTCGATGTCGCCGAGTCCGTCGACGGGACGACCCAGCGGATCGACGACACGACCGAGGTATCCATCGCCGACCGGGATCGACAGGACCTCGCCGGTGCGGTAGACGTTCTGTTCTTCAGCGATCGAGGAGAACTCGCCGAGGATGACGACGCCGATCTCCCGTTCGTCGAGGTTCTGCGCCAGCCCCAGGGTGCCGTCTTCGAACCGCAGGAGCTCGTTGGCCATGGTGCCGGGCAGACCCGATACGTGGGCAATCCCGTCACCAGCGGTGACGACCTTGCCGACCTCGGTCTTCTCCGAGCTCTCGGGGTTGTACGACTCAACGAACTTCCCGAGAGCGTCCCGAATCTCTTCCGGGCGAATTGTCAGTTCCGCCATCTGGTTTCCCTGCTTCCTTTACTCAAATCTTGCGTCCGGCGACCGGTGGGCCGCCTGTGCTGCCGGAGGAGCCGGCCACTAGTGTCAACCTGCGAGCTTGCGCTGCACATCGGCCAGTCGATCGGCCACGGTCGAGTTCATCATCTCGTCGCCGACCTGGACCCGGACTCCCCCGAGGACCTCGGGATCGACCTGGACATTGAGCACGAGCTCACGACCGTAGCTGGCAGACAGAGCCGCCTGCAGCCTGTCGGTCTGAGACTCGCTCAGCGGCTTGGCGACGGTGACGTCCGCAACCGATCGCTGCTGCCGGGCTGCGAGGATGTCGCTGTACTGGTCCAGCGCCGTCGCCACGCGGAGTCCACGTGGGTGCAGGGACGCCTGTTCGACCAGCGTGATGGTTTCTGGCTGTGCCTTGCCTGAGAGCAGGTCGTTGACAAGGGCACGTTTGCTCTCGTCCTGAGCCTGCGAGTCGAGTGCGCGGGACAGATCGTGGTTCGATTCCAGCAGACGCGCGAAGCGGAAGATCTCCTCTTCGACCTCACCGAGCTGGCCGGTGGCCTGCGCGGCAGCGGCGATCGCGGTCACGCCGGCGACTTCGAGGCTGGTGACCAGGTCCTGGGTCCGTGCCCAGCGCTGGCCGACGGCCGCATCAGCGATCCGCAGAACCGCATCCGCGGTCCGAGTCGAGAACAGAGCCCGCAGCAGGTGCTGCTTCTTCTCAGCTGACTCGGATGAGTCCGCCAAGGTCTTGCGCAGTGCGACGTTCTCGGCGAGCACTCCGACCACGGCCAGAGTCTCCTCACCGATCTGGCGTGGGTCTGCCCCCGAGATCTCGGAATTCGCGATTTCGAGGACGGCCTGCAGGGACAATCTGCTCGACTGGAGCATCACGCCCCCTTGACCGGCTGTGCGGACGAGTCGGACTCGAGATCGGCGATGAAGCGATCGACGACATTGGCCGAGCGCTCATCATCGGTCAGTGACTCCCCGACGATGCGGGAGGCCAGATCCGTGGCGAGGGTGCCGACCTCGGAACGCAGCTGAACCATGGCGGACTGGCGTTCGGCGTTGATCTGAGTCTGTGCCGACTCGATGATGCGATCAGCCTCGGTGTGAGCCTGTGCCTTCATGTCGGCGATGATCTGAGCGCCTTCTTCCTGGGCCTCGGCGCGCAGTCGTGCCGCTTCGGCACGACCGTCGGCGAGCTGCTTCTGATACTCGGCCAGAGCCTGATCGGCTTCGGCTTGCACTCTTTCGGCCTTCTCGATTCCGCCCTGGATGCGCGCGGCGCGCTCATCGAGAGTGCGGTTGAAGGCCGGGAGGACGTACTTCCAGACAACCAGGAAGACGATCAGCAGGCAGACGGCACTCCAGATGATGTCATACAGCGCGGGGAGAAGCGGGTTCTCCGCGGCCGCAACGATGTTTACCGGAGTCATCTTTCAGTCCTCTTCGAGATCAGGGGAGGAAGAACGGGGTCGCGATACCGATGAGGGCCAGGGCCTCGATCAGAGCGATACCGAGGAACATGTTTCCGCGCAGGGCGCCGGCCATCTCGGGCTGACGTGCGGTTCCCTCAATGGTCTTTCCGATGACGATGCCGAGACCGACACCGGGGCCGATTGCGGCGAGGCCGTAACCGATCGTCGAAACGCTACCTTCAACTGCGGCGAGCATATCCATAGGATGCTATTCCTTTCATAATGAAGTCGGGTGGTTGGCCCGACCGTGCAACTCGTGAGTTACGGATCTGAGTGGCTGACTCAGTGTTCTTCCGAGACAGCCGAATTGATGTAGACGCAGGCGAGCAGGGCGAAGATGTATGCCTGCAGGACCACGACCAGCATTTCGAGGAGGAAGACGAACATTCCTCCGGCGAAGGTCAGGATGGAGAAGAACTGGAATCCGTTCGAGGCGTCGAAGAGGAAGAAGCTCGTCGCGGAGAAGCACAGGACCAGCAGCAGGTGGCCGACCATCATGTTCGCGAAGAGTCGGATCGCGAGCGTGAACGGCTGCGTGACGAACTTCGTGATGAATTCGATTGGGATGAGCAGGATGTGCATGGCCGGCGGCACGCCGGGCAGAACGAGTGCGTCCTTGAGGTAGCGCCCCAGACCCTTCTCGGCGATGCCCGCCCAGTGGTAGGTCACGTAGACCACGAGTGTGATGACCAGCGGCAGACCGATGACTCCGGTGCCGGGCATATTGAGGAACGGGATGAGCTTCGTGACGTTCCAGAACAGGATGCCGAAGAACACCGCCACGATCAGCGGCATGAACTTCTTCGCCCTCTCCTTGCCCATCGTGTCCTCGGCGATGCCGACGGTGACGAACTCCATCGCCAGTTCCATCGTCGACTGGAAGCGGCCGGGGACGAGCTTCATGCGCTTGGCCCACACGGCGAGGACGACAACCACGGCGACCGTCGCGATCAGGCGAATGAGCATCACCCGGTTCATCTCGAACGGGGTGCCTTCGAAGAGGAACGGTGCCGGGAAGAACTCCGACATCGAAGGAGCGTGGAAGCCGCCTTCTGCAGCAGTGATCAATGTGTTCGCGGCGTTAAGAGTTCCCACGTTGTTATTTCTCTCCCATGGTCAGGGGCCTTGATGGCCTGGCCTTGGCCGTGCAGTCGGTGCGCGGCGTGAGGTTCAGGAGCGACAGAGGCCGTATAACCGCCCCAGCACCGTGCCTACTCTACCAATTGTAGAGAGTCACCGACAAATTCATCAGGCTTCTCTGTGCAATTTCTGTCAACGATTTTATCCGACACGTCATCGTCGTTGCGAACCGGGTCGACGTCACCGATTCCACCGGATGCTCTGCCGGATTCGAGTCTCATTCGGCTTCGGGGTCCACATAGGGCACGCGCCCCTTGACGACGGTGATCGCCTCGACGATCGAGGTGCCGAGCACGGCGACGACGATCGTCAGGAAGGCCACGGTGCCGTCGAGCCAGGCCGCGTCCTTGATCCGCCAGATCACGATCATGAAGATGAAGGCCTTGAACAGGAATCCGACGCCGAGCAGTCCGGCGACGGTTGTCAGGCCCAGGTTCCGACCGAAGTACATGATCACGAGCGTGATGATGATGAAGACCGCCGCCAGTCCCCCGCCGACGGCGCCGCCGACGAGACCGGTCGTGCCGGAGATCAGCCAGCCGAGACCCATGCCGAGAGCTGCGACGACGAGGACGAGGACGATGCCGCGGATCAGCAGGGACTTCCAGACTCGGGTCCAGGCCGCCTCGACTGCGGTTTCGGTTCGCGGGCTCGGATCGGTCACGAGATTTCCTCTCTGGCTTTCTGACGCATTCGCAGGGGGTAGAAGGTGAAGATCAGGGTGATGGCGACGAGGCCGCCGATGAGGCAGGCGGCGAAGATCCAACCTTTGAACAGGAGCAGCACCGAGCCGAAGGCGATGAGCGCCGTCCAGGTGTAGAGGATGAGGACCGCGCGTGCATGCGAGTGGCCCAGGCGCAGCATCCGGTGATGCAGGTGCTTGGCATCGGCGGAGAACGGGGATTGGCCGGCTCGCAGCCTGCGCACCACGGCCAGCCCCAGGTCCAGCAGCGGCAGGAACATCACCGCGACGGGCAGGATGATCGGCATGAAGGTCGCGAAGGCCCGCTCCTGTCCGATGAGTGCGGGATCGACCTGGCCGGTGACACGGATCGTCGAGGCCGCCAGCAGCAGACCGATGAGCATCGAGCCCGAATCGCCCATGAAGATGCGGGCGGGGTTGAAGTTGTGCGGCAGGAATCCGATGCAGGCGCCGACGAGGATCGCGGTGATCAGGGAGGCGAGGTTGGCATACGAGTCGGGTGAGGCGTCTCGAGCCAGCCAGTAGGAGTAGATGAAGAAGGCGCTGCCGCCGATGGCCACGACCCCCGCGGCCAGGCCGTCGAGCCCGTCGACGAAGTTGACCGCGTTGATCGTGACGAGGACGACGAGCACGGTCACGATCAGCGACATCCGCGGAGAGCCGATGATGACTCCGCCGAAGGGGATGGACAGCAGTGCCACGCCTTTGATCGCCATGAAGCCAGCGGCCAGTGCCTGACCGGCGAGTTTGGCCATCCAGTGGAGGTCCCAGATGTCGTCGACGACGCCGAGCAGGCACAGCAGTCCGGCGGCTCCGGCGACGCCGATGATCGGTCCGGTGTCGACGAAGATCCTCTGCAGGAACGGCGTCTGGGAGGCGAAGACGAGGCCGACGAGCAGGCCGCCGAACATCGCCACTCCCCCGAGGCGCGGAGTCGGCACGGAGTGCACATCGCGTTCGCGCAGCGGAGAGAAGATCCGGCCCCGTTCGGCGACCCGCTTGACCATCGGGGTCAGCAGATACGCCACGAGGGCGGAGACGAGGAGGATGAAGAGGTAGGCGCGCACTCAGCCGTCCAGGTCGATGAGCTCGGGGACGATTTCGCGCAGCTGCTCGGCCGTGATGGGTCCACGCCGCGCGATGCGCGGAACGTCGCCGCTGAGGTCGATGATGGTCGAGGACATCCCCGATTCCCTCGCTCCCCCGTCGACGTAGATGTCGACGTCATCGCCGAGCATCTCCTGAGCCTCGTCGGCGGTGGTGGCGGCCGGCCGGCCGGAGATGTTGGCGCTGGAGACCGCGAGAGGTCCCGTGCGGGAGAGCAGGGACAGGGCGTATTCATCATCGGGCATGCGCACGGCCACGGTCCCGTGGGTGTCGCCGAGGTCCCAGTCCAGCGAGGGCTGGGCATCGGCGATGATCGTCAGAGGGCCGGGCCAGAACCGGGAGGTCAGTGCCAGGATCGTCTCATCGACTCCGTCGACGAGTCCGAAGATCGTCTCCGAGCGGGGCACGAGCACCGGCGGGGGCATGTCTCTGCCGCGGCCCTTCGCCGCCAGCAGGGCTGCCACGGCTGCAGCGCTGAAGGCATCGGCGGCGATGCCGTAGACGGTGTCGGTGGGGATGACGAGCAGATTGCCCGTGTCGGCCACGCGTGCGCACTCGTCGAACACGAGGTCACGGATTTCGGCCTGGCTGACGTCGAATCGTCTCGACACGAGTTCTCCGTTTCGAATCTCTGGGCAGTGGTCTCAGCGGCGGTTGACGTTCACCGGTTTCAGGGCGCCTGTCGGCGCGCGAGGGTGAAGCGGTCGCGTCCAGTGTAGTCCGGGTGGGTCGCGGCCTGTCTCAGACTGGCCGTGGATTCCATCAGTTCTCGGACACGCTCGCCCTGCTCTTCGCCGTGTTCCATGAGCAGCAGGCCGCCGGGGCGCAGCAGCGATTCGGCCTCGACGACGATGAGCGCGGGCACTTCGAGTCCGGACTCGCCCCCGTAGAGTGCGGCGGCCGGATCGTGGTCGGCGACTTCGCGATCGCGGGGCACGGCGTCGTCGGGAACATAGGGAGGATTCGTCACGACCACATCGGCGTGCCCGATCAGTTGCGGTCGGCTCGCCGTGATCGTCGTCGCATCCGCCTGGAGGAATTCGACGCTCGAGTCGCCGAGGCGGGTCAGCCCGAGGTTCTCCCGCGCCCAGTCCAGCGCCGCGGATTCGCGTTCGACGCCGAGGACGTCGACGCCCTCGAATTCCGTGGCCAGCGCCAGGGTGATCGCTCCGGAGCCCGAGCACAGGTCGATGACGAAGGGGCGTCCGGTCCGGCCGCGCCCTGTGAGCTCGGCGAGGGCCGCGCCGACGATGAGCTCGGTCTCCGGTCGGGGGACGAACACTCCGGGTCCCACACGCAGCTCGAGGTGTCTGAAGTGGGCGATTCCGGTCAGGTGCTGCAGCGGGACCCGGGCCCGGCGACGTTCACAGAGTCGGGCGAATTCGTTCCTGGTGTCCGTGGGCACCGGATCATCGAACAGTCGCTTCCTGCTCAGCGCGGTCCGGTCGATGCCCCAGGCGTGCGCGAGCAGCGTCAGCGCATCGGTCTCAGGGGTGGGCACTTCGGCCGCGGTGAGCAGGCTGATGGCTTCGCGCAGGAGATCGCTGACACGTGTGGGATCGCTGACGCGTGTGGGGTCGCCGGTGTCCAGTTCAGTCTCCCAGAGCGTCGAGTCGTGCCGCCTTGTCGGCGTCACGGCAGGAGCCGATGACCGGATCGAGGTCGCCGGCGAGCACGTGGTCGAGGTTATAGGCCTTGAACCCGGTCCGATGATCGGTGATCCGGTTCTCCGGGAAGTTGTAGGTGCGGATCCTCTCCGAACGGTCGACGGTGCGCACCTGTGAGCGTCGGATGTCCGCGACCTCGGCGGCGGCCTCCTCCGCCTGCTTGGCCAGGATCCGGGCGCGGAGCATGCGCATGGCCGCGTCCTTGTTCTGCAGCTGCGATTTCTCGTTCTGGCAGCTGGCAGTGATGCCGGTCGGCAGATGGGTGATCCGAACGGCGGAGTCGGTGGTGTTCACCGACTGGCCCCCGGGCCCCGAGGAACGGTAGACGTCGATGCGCAGATCGTGGTCGTCGAGCTGGACCTCCTCCGGTTCGTCGACCTCGGGGAAGACGAGGACACCGGCGGCGGAGGTGTGGATGCGGCCCTGGGACTCGGTGACCGGCACGCGCTGGACCCGGTGCACTCCGCCTTCGAACTTCATCCAGCCGTAGGCGCCGTCGTCCTTGGCCTTGACGGCCATGGTCACGTCCTTGAAACCGCCGAGGTCGGAATGAGTGGCATCGAGGATCTGACTGGTCCAGCCGCGGGAGTCGATCCAGCGCTGATACATCCGCAGCAGATCGGCGGCGAACAGCGCCGATTCCTCACCGCCCTCACCGGCTTTGATCTCGATGATCGCGTCGCGGGCGTCATCGGGATCGCTGGGCACGAGGAGGTCTCTGAGTTCGGACTCGACGCTCACCAGCTCTTTGGACAGGCGCTCGGCCTCGGCTGCGAAGTCGGCGTCGTCCTCGGCCAGCTCCACGGCCGCAGCATGATCGGACTCGAGCTCGGCGAAGTGCCGGGCGGCCGCAGCGACCTTTTCGAGTTCCGCGTACCGCCTCGTCAGCTTCTTGGCCCGGCCCGCATCAGCATGGACGGCTGGGTCGGAGAGCTCCTCCTGCACCCGGGCGTGCTCATCGAGCAGAACGCTGACACTGGCCGTGAGAGTGTCGTCGGCCATCTCAGCTGTTGTCGGTCGAGGACTTCGGCAGGGGTGTCGTCTTCTGGACCTGCATGAGGAACTCGACGTTCGAGCCCGTCTCCTTGAGCTTGGACATGAGCAGTTCGACGGCCTGCTGCTGTTCGAGGCCGGACAGCAGCCGACGCAGCTGCCACATCACCTTCGTCTCTTCGGAGGTCATGAGCATCTCTTCGCGACGGGTGCTCGAGGCGTTGACGTCGATGGCAGGGAAGATGCGCTTGTCCGCGAGCTGGCGGCTCAGGCGCAGCTCCATATTGCCGGTTCCCTTGAACTCCTCGAAGATGACCTCGTCCATCTTCGACCCGGTCTCGACCAGCGCCGTGGCGAGGATGGTCAGCGAACCGCCGCCCTCGATATTGCGTGCGGCGCCGAAGAACTTCTTCGGCGGGTACAGCGCATTGGCGTCGACGCCGCCGGAGAGGATGCGGCCGGAGGCCGGCTGGGCGATGTTGTAGGCACGCCCGAGGCGGGTGATGTTGTCCAGCAGGACGACGACGTCCGAACCCATCTCGACCAGACGCTTGGCGCGCTCGATGGCGAGCTCGGCGATCGTCGTGTGGTCGTCGGCCGGGCGGTCGAAGGTCGACGCGACGACCTCGCCCTTGACGGCACGCTGCATGTCCGTGACTTCCTCGGGACGTTCGTCGACGAGGACGACCATGAGGTGCGCTTCGGGGTTGTTCTCGGTGATCGCATTCGCGATCTGCTGCATGATCGTGGTCTTACCGGCCTTCGGGGGCGCGACGATGAGACCGCGCTGGCCCTTGCCGATGGGCGTGATGAGGTCGATCAGACGCGTCGAGTGCAGCTTCGAGGTGGTCTCCAGCCGCAGGCGCTCCTGCGGGTAGAGCGGGGTGAGCTTCGAGAACTCGACGCGGCTGCGAGCATCGTCGACGGTCAGTCCGTTGACGGAGTCGAGGCGGACGAGTGCGTCGAACTTCTCGCGCTTGCCGCCCCGATGTTCGTTCTCACGCGGCTGGCGGATCGCGCCGGCGACGGCATCGCCCTTGCGCAGACCGTTCTTCCGCACCATCGAGGCCGAGACGTAGACGTCGTTCGGGCCCGAGAGGTAACCGGAAGTGCGCAGGAACGCATAGTTGTCATGGACGTCGAGGATGCCGCCGACGGGGATGAGCACGTCGTCGTGGCGGATGTCCGGCTCGTCATTGCCGCGACCGCGACGCTTGCGGTCCCGACCGCGTCCGCGACGATTGCCGCCGTTGTCGCGGTCGTTGCGGTGCGAGCGATCGTTGCCTCCGCCGCTGCGGTCGTGGCCGCCGCGGTCATTGCCGCCGCGGTCGTCACGGCCGGACCGGTCGTCACGACCGGAGCTGTTCCGGTCGTTTCCGCCCCGGTCGTCGCTGTCGCGGTCGGCGTTGCCGCGACCCTTGTCATGACCGCCCCGGTCGTCATCGGAGCGATCGCTGTGCTTGGCGCGACGCTCGTTGTCACGACCGCCGCGGTCGGAGCCGCGGTCCTGTCGGCCGCCGCGTTCGGACGAATCGTCCGACTGCTGGTCCCGGCTCTCGGCCGGGGACTCGGAGCTGCGCGAACGAGAACGGCTGCGACGGGACTGCTGACGGTCCTGATCGCCGCTGTCCTTCGGGCGAGGAACCCTCCGACTTCTCGGCGGCGGTCTCCTGTCCGGCCGCCGCGTCTGAGCTGGGTTCGACGATGAGGGCCGGCTCCTCGGACGACGGTGCGGCGGCACGGCGCGAGGAGCGACGGTTCGTCGACTCCTGCTTCTGCTCGTCCGACTTCTCCGCCGACTTCTCTGACTTGCCGCGCGCCGCATCGGCGGCGGACTTCTTCTCGGCAGGGGCGGACTTCGCGGACGCTTCCGCGGATCCGCCCGAGTGGCTGTTGATGGCGTCGATCAGTTCGCTCTTGCGAAGGCGACGGTAACCCTTGATCCCCAGGCCGGCTGCCATTTCCTGAAGCTGCGGCAGCCGCAGAGCTGTGAGGCTGCCAGAGCGCGGCGTGGAATCCTGAGTGGTGGTTTCAGACACGAAGGTCCTTCTCCCTCTTTCGGCCGTGCGGCATGTGCCGTTTGCTCACGGCGACGGAAGCACCATTGACGGTGCGTTGTGAAAGAAAACCTGCTGATGAATGAGCAGGAGATGTTCCAGAATGTTTGACATCGGCAACGGACCCGTGAAGATCAGCGGGAAGCCGTCCACTGTCGGAACACCTTCATTCTACTG
Organism: Brevibacterium sp. SMBL_HHYL_HB1; assembly: GCF_018208375.1. Classification (NCBI taxonomy): domain Bacteria; kingdom Bacillati; phylum Actinomycetota; class Actinomycetes; order Micrococcales; family Brevibacteriaceae; genus Brevibacterium; species Brevibacterium sp. SMBL_HHYL_HB1. The sequence continues at coordinate 1,760,419 of NZ_CP062936.1, forward strand.
GTTCGGAGCCGATCATGCGAATCGTTTCCTCAATTTTCTTCGCTCACCCGGTATCCCCCGAGGTCAATCGAGGTTCGATGGGCGCTGATGCCGGCGGGCACAGCGGTGTCGGGCACCGGCCCGTCGAGGACGAGCACGGTGGGCCCGGCGCCGGAGACGACAGCCGACAGCCCGTGTCCGCGCAGCGTATCGACCAGGGCCATCGACTCCGGGTAGACACTGCGGCGGAACTCCTGATGGAGCTTGTCACTGGTGGCTTCGAAGAGCGCTGAGGGGTCGTTGACGAGCCCGTGCACCAGCAGTCCCGAACGGGCCGAGTTCTCCGCCGCGAGGTCATGGTCGATGACAGCGGGGATGAGACTGCGGGCGACGTCCGTGTCCAGGCGGACATCGGGGATGAGCACGGTGACCTCGTCGATCGTTCGCACCGGCACCTGCCAGGTCCGGGCCGGTCCGGACAGGGAGATGGTCAGCCCGCCGAAGATCGCCGGCGCCGCGTTGTCGGGGTGGCCTTCGAAGTCCGTGGCGATCTCGAGGATGCGTCTGCGATCCAACCGCGCACCGGTGGTCAGGCCTCCGAGCTCGGAGGCCAGGCCGATGCCGGCCACGACGGCCGCAGCCGATGAGCCCAGCCCTCGGGAATGCGGGATCCGGTTGCGACAGTCGAGTTCGATCCTGTCGATCAGCGACTCGTCCGCGGCGGGGAATTCGGCGGCGAACACCTCGGCGATGACGCGCATGACCAGATGGGAGCGATCGCGCGGCAGCGCCTGCGCCCCCTCCCCCGATACCGTGACACACGATTCCGGGTCGACGGGGTCGTCGTGGACGGTCAGGGTCAGCGTGTCGACGATGTCCAGGGCGAGGCCGAATGCGTCGTATCCCGGTCCCAGATTCGCCGAGGTGGCCGGCACCTCGAGTTGCAGCCGCACGCTCAGCTGTCCTCGAGGCCCAGGGCCCGGGCAGCGCTGACGGCGTCGACCGAGACCCGCTGGGTCTCGATCTCGGAGCCGTCTGCTGTGTGCAGCGCCCAGGACGGATCCTTGAGCCCGTGGCCGGTCACGGTCACGGCGATCGTCGCGGAGTCAGGAACCCTGCCTGCGTCGGCGGTCTTGAGCAGTCCCGCCACCGAGGCGGCCGAGCCGGGTTCGACGAAGATGCCCTCTTCGCGGGAGAGGAATCTGTGGGCGAGCAGGATCTCGTCGTCGGTGACCGAGTCGATGAAGCCGCCGGATCCGTCACGGGCCGCTTCGGCCTGACTCCAGCTGGCGGGGTTGCCGATGCGGATCGCGGTCGCGATCGTGTCCGGATCGTCGACCGGGTGTCCGAGCACCAGCGGTGCGGCTCCGGCGGCCTGGAATCCCCACATCTGCGGCAGCCTCTTCGCGACTCCCCGCTCCCGGTATTCGTTGTAGCCCTTCCAGTAGGCCGTGATGTTGCCGGCGTTGCCGACGGGAAGGACGTGGACGTCGGGGGCATCGCCGAGCACGTCGACGACCTCGAAGGCAGCAGTCTTCTGTCCTTCGATGCGATCGGGATTGACGGAGTTGACGAGGTGGACCGGATAGGACTCCGAGAGCTTGCGGCACAGTGTGAGGCAGTCATCGAAGTTGCCGTCGACCTCGAGCAGTGCGGCACCGTGGGCGATGGCCTGGCTCATCTTTCCCGGAGCGATCTTGCCGCTGGGCACGAGCACGGCACAGGTCAGTCCGGCCTTCGTGGCATAGGCCGCCGCCGACGCCGAGGTGTTGCCCGTCGAAGCGCAGATGACGGCCTTGGCACCATTGGCCGCGGCCTTCGTGATCGCCATCGTCATCCCACGGTCCTTGAACGAGGCGGTCGGGTTGAGCCCTTCGTACTTCACCCACACCTGGGCGCCGATGCGTTCGCTGAGCCGATCCGCCTTGATCAGCGGTGTCCCACCTTCGCCGAGGGTCACGGCCGGGGTGGATTCGGAGACGTCGAGCAGACTCCGATACTCCTCGACAACGCCCTGCCACTGGTGTCTGGGGTAATTCATTCTCACTGTCCTTCTACGCGGATCACGGATTTGACGGCATGGACGACGGACAGGTCGATGAGTCGATCGACCGTCTTCCTCAGAGTCGAGTCGGTGTTCGAGTGGGTGGCGAGCACCAGTTTGGCGTGCTGGACGCCGTCGTCGTCGACATCGCCGACCGTCTGGCGCATGAGCTCGATGGACGCGCCCTCGTCGGCGAAGACCTCGGAGACCGCTGCCAGCACGCCGGGACGGTCGACCACGTCGAGGGTGATGTGGTAGCGGGTCGTGATCGAGGAGATCGGCAGGATGCGGGAGTCCTCGTGGAAGGGACGCTCGTACTGTCCGCGTCCGCCGAGGACCTTGCGCCGGGCCACGGACACGATGTCTCCGAGCACCGCTGAGGCGGTCGGGGCTCCCCCGGCTCCTTGGCCGTAGAACATCAGCTCTCCGGCGGCTTCGGCTTCGATGAAGACCGCGTTGAAGGCCCCGCGCACCGAGGCCAGGGCGTGATTGCGGTCGATCAGGGCGGGATAGACGCGGGCCGACAGCCCGGCACCGGTCGGTGAGGAGGCCACGCGTTCGCAGACGGCGAGGAGTTTGATGACGAAGCCCTGATCGCGGGCGGTCTCGACCATCTCGGAGGTCACGCCCTCGATGCCTTCGACGTGGACGTCGTCGATCGACACGGGCGCGTGGAAGGCCAGTGACGACAGGATCGCCGCCTTCGCGGCCGCATCGTGTCCGCCGACGTCGGCGGTCGGATCGGCTTCGGCATAGCCGAGCGCCTGCGCTGTGGTCAGGGCCCGTTCGAAGTCCCAGCCCTCGGAATCCATCTGGTCGAGGATGTAGTTCGTGGTGCCGTTGACGATGCCGATGATCCTCTCGATCCGGTCACCGGCCAGGGAGTCGCCGACGGGGCGGATGATGGGGATGGCTCCGGCCACGGCCGCTTCGTGCTCGAGGCGGACACCGGCGGCGTCGGCGGCGGACATGAGCTCACCGTAGCTGGCGGCCAGGAGCGCCTTGTTCGCCGTGACCACCGAGGACCCCTGCTGCAGGGCCGCGGTGATGAGCGATCGAGCCGGTTCGATCCCGCCCATGAGCTCGACGACGATATCGGCGTCGGCGATGGCCGCCTCGGCGTCGGTGGTCAGCAGGTTCGGGTCGATTCCCGAACGGGGACGCGATGCGTCCCGGACGACGATGGCGTTGAGTTCCAGTGGCGCCCCGATGCGTTCGGCCAGGCCGTCTGCGCGGTTCTGAATCCGTGCGGCGACTTCCGTGCCGACGACTCCGCATCCGAGCATGGCAACCTTCAATGCCTGCATATCCTCACCTTTTCCGCTGTTGTCGTTGACGCTCATCTGCTGCTCGGCCCGCCATCGGCCATCCCCGGATCGGTGGCGAACATCTGCGAGTGATCCTCGGGCAGGACGATCCACTCAACTCTATCGGCATCGACGGCGAGCACTCCCGGCCGGGGGATGTGGTTGTAGTTGCTGGCCAAGGGGCGGCAGTAGGCGCCGGTGGAGGGAACGGCGACGAGGTCGCCGGCGGTGACATCGGCGCCCATGTACTCGTCCCGGACGATGATGTCGCCGGATTCGCAGTGCTTGCCCACGACGCGCACGATCGCCGGTTCCGCGCTCGAGGCTCGGTTGGCCAGGGTGCACGAATAGTCAGCGTCGTAGAGGGCGGTGCGGATATTGTCGCTCATCCCTCCGTCAACGGCGACATAGGTGCGGATTCCGCTGTCGGTGCTCACCTGTTTGACGGTGCCGACCTCGTAGAGGGTGAACACGGCCGGGGAGACGATGGCTCGGCCGGGCTCGATCGAGATCCGCGGGACATTCGTTCCCAGACCGCGGCACTCCTTGGCCACCACCGCGGCCAGCTCCGTCGCCATCTCGGCAACCGGGATCGGGGTGTCCTGTGAGGTGTACCGGATGCCGAAGCCGCCGCCGAGGTCGACCTCGGGCAGATCGATGCCGTGTTCGGCCATGACCTCGGCGCGGAAGCCCAGCACCCGGGCGGCGGCGACCTGGAAGCCGGAGATGTCGAAGATCTGCGAGCCGATGTGCGAGTGGAGGCCGTCGAGGCGCAGATGGGCGGAGTCGGCGACCTTCTGCGCAGCGCGTGCCGCGGTTCCGTCGGCCAGGGACAGGCCGAACTTCTGGTCTTCGTGGGCGGTGGCGATGAAGTCGTGGGTGTGTGCCTCGACGCCCACGGTCACTCGCAGCATGACCGGGGCCAGGACTCCCGTGGCCCCGGCGATCGTGTCGAGCCTGTCGATCTCGTCGAGGCTGTCGACGAAGATCCGCCCGACCCCGTAGTCGAGGGCGTATTCGAGTTCGGCGACCGACTTGTTGTTCCCGTGCAGGCCCACCCGGTCGCCGGGGACCCCGGCGGTGCGAGCGACCATCATCTCCCCCAGAGAGCAGGTGTCGAGGCCGAGACCGGCCTCGTGCACCCAGCGGGCCACCGCGGTGCACAGGAAGGCCTTGCCCGCATAGTAGACATCGGCTCCGGCCAGTCCCTTCTCAGCGGAGAAGGCGTTCGCGAAGGTCGAGGCATAGGCCTGGGCGCGGGACCTGAAGTCGGCTGCGTCCATGATCAGGGTGGGGGTGCCGTATTCGGCGGCGAGTTCGGTCACCGAACGGCCGGCGATGGTGAGCACCCCGTCATCGGTCTTGGTGACGTTGTCCGACCACAGGCTCGGCAGGAGCGCATTGACGTCATCGGGGTAGGGCAGCCACACCGGGGCCGGGGTCGCGTGCAGCGTACCTGCGATATGTGCGGGCATCAGATCCTCTCCGGCGCCGAAGCGCCCAGTTGTCGTAGTCCTGCGGCGAGGACGATGATGGCGGCTCGGGCGAGGACGAGCCGTGATGCGTGTCTGGCGGTGATGTCCTCATCGATCGTCGGCGTCACCCGGCAATGACCCAGCCAGTCCTCGATGGCGGCGGAGACTTCGCTCAGCCCGGTCAGCAGCGGTTCGCCTCGTTTGCGACGTCGAGACCGGTCCAGGGCGGCGGGGATCGCGGCCAGTGCGTTGAGCAGCCGCACCTCGGTGGGGTGTGCGAGGCTCGAAGCATCGACCTGCTCGGTCGTGATGCCGGCGGCGTGCGCGCGCCGTTCTTCCCGGCAGACCGCGGCGTGGCCGAGCTGGAGCGGCCTGACCGCGGACGCATCGACGGATGCCACCTGGCCGGTGTCCGCGACGACGCGGCCCGCCGGCAGGGATCCCGCATCGCCGAGGCTGCCCGACCGGAGGGTCGGCTCGCTCACCGCATCGGCCGCGGTGATGATGTCGAGTGCCACCTGTGCCCGTGCGGCCGGGGTCATGGTGATGTTGACGAAGCCGGGGCCGGCGATATCGGCCGACGCCACTTCGGGCAGCGACCGCAGGTGAGCACAGATGTGTTCGGCCAGGTCGAGCCGACTCGAGGGTCGGGCAGCGGCACGCAGGGCCGCCGTCGTCGACCAGTCCCCGAGCTCCGAACGCCGCGGCGGAACGACCTCGACCGGGGCTTCGGCGGCACCCGGTGCCGCGAGACCGTCTGCGGCCAGCGCCAAAGCGCGCGAAAGAGCGGTCTGCAAGTCTTCGGGGGTCACTCGAACAGAGTACTCGGAGCCGCGGGGCGAGGACGAATCTGTCGTCATCTTCGCTCTCATGACGAGACGCGGCGGCCGGAAGCCTGCCGCAGCCGGACGTGTGCCGGAGGCGCCAGCCGCCAGCGCGCCGATGGTCGCTGGCGGAAGCACGCAGGGCTCATCAGATCGAGCCGGGGCGGCAGGCGGCACGGCTGACGAGCAGTTTGACCGCCACCGAGGCCAGGACCACCGCGAAGGCGGGCCACAGGCCATCGAAGCTCTGAATCAGAAAAGCGAAGATCAGCGGTCCTGTGGCTGCCAGAAGATAGCCGCCGCCTTGGACGAACCCGGACAGGGACGCCGCCGAATCCGCGTCGCGAGCACGCAGGGTGATCAGCGTCAGCGCCAGCGGGAAGGTCGAGATCCCGATGCCCAGCAGCACCGTCCACAGCACCGGAGCCGCCGTCGGAAGCAGCCACAGTCCGATGTAGCCCACGGCCAGGCTGAGGCAGAATCCGACCACGATGGGATAGGCCGAGCTCAGCTTCTGTGCCAGGGTCGGAAGAACGAACCCGAGAACGAGCGGGATCGCGGTGACCAGGGCGAGCATCGCACCGGCGAAGGCCGCATCGAACCCTGAGCGTGTCAGCAGCGTCGGCAGCCAGGTGAAGAGGATGAAGTTGTTGAATGAGGTCAGCCCCGTCATCGTCATCAGCGCCCACGCCCGCTTGCTGCGCATGAGCCGGGCGAGTTCGCTGCCGCCGACGACCGCGGCGGCCACCTCGACCGCCGGGGCCGGACGGAGCAGGCGGAGGAGCAGCCACACGGTCACGCCGAGACCGGCGAACCCGGCCCAGACGAGCAGGGAGCCGCGCCAGCCGAATCCGGTGGCCAGGGGAACCGCGACGAGAGGCGGGATGAAGGTGCCGAACTGGAGCAGACCGACATGGACGGTCGACATCAGCGCCACCCGGTCGGGGAAGTACGACTTCACCAGGGGTGGAAGGACGACATTGCCGATGCCCATGCCCAGCAGCGCGAGCACACTGAGGGCGAGGAAGACCGGTGGCGAATCGATCACGGCCCGAACGCCGAGGCCGATGGTGACCATGAGCATCGCCGCCAGCGTCAGTCCGAGGTCGGTGAAGCGCGTGTAGAGCCGTGGGGTGATGAAGCCGCTGAGACCGTACAGCAGCGGAGGCAGCATGCCGATGATGGCCAGGAACGTCGCACTCAGGTGGATCTCCTCGCCCATCGCGTCGAGCAGGGGTGAGAGTCCGGTCACGCCGGGTCGCAGATTGAATGCGGCGATGACGATTCCGACGATGATCAGAATGCGTGTCCGCGCAGAGTCCATGGTCTCTTTCCTATCAGACGAACACCCGCCCGCCGCCGTGCGGGGTCGGGTCTGAGGAGACCGGCTTACGAGATCGCAGCAGCGCGGATCAGAAGTCGAGTTTGAGCCCTTCGACCGGGGACAGGCGCGCGGCCCGACGAGCCGGCGCCAGAGCGGAGAGGATGCCGGCCACGATCGCGACGCCGAGGATGCCGAGGAATGCCGGCACGGAGAAGTCGACGATGAGGTCGGTGGAGTAGCCGTAGGTGAGCAGTCGGGTGCCGACGATTCCCAGTCCGGTGCCGAGGATCAGGCCCACGAGCGCTGCCACCGAGGAGATGAGCACGGCTTCCAGCGCCAGCAGCGACCGCAGCTGCGCGATGCTCAGTCCCAGGGCACGCATGAGCGCATTCTCCCGCCTGCGTTCGATGACGGAGAGGCTGACGGTGTTCGAGACCCCGATGAGGGCGATGAGGACGGAGACGAACAGCAGCCCGACGGCCCCGGCGAGCATGACGTCGATGAGTTCGGAATAGACACCGCGGGCGACGGCGGATCCTCCGACCTCGTCGCTGGACACGTCGAGGGCTTCGGCCACGGACTGCTGGATGCGGTCGATCTCATCGACGTCGACGTCCTCGTCGAGGCGGACGAGCACGGACGTCGAGGTCGCGGAGACTCCGATGCTGTTGCCCACCTCGGGGGTGGTGAAGAACGCCAGACTCGACAGGCCCTCCCTGTGCACGGGAACGTTCATCTCGTTGAGGCCTTTGATCCGCACCGTCGCATCGGAGTAGTCCTCGGGCACGACCACCCGACCGGGCACGAGGTCGGCAGCGGAGTCGCCGAGGACGGTCGAGGCGGTTTCGGGATCGATGACATAGATCTCGGGACGCTCTCCCTTGAAGTCCTCGACCGCCTCGGCGCGGTGGGCGGTCACGGCGTGGGCCACCCCGGGGATCTCCCGCACCTGTGCCAGCGTATCATCGTCGACGATGCCGGACAGCGGCACCGAGACATCGACCGGGTAGCGCTGGTCGAGACCATGGCCGAGCGTCGCCTTCGTCGACATTCCGCCCACGAGGATGGTCGCGACCAGAGTCACACCGATGATCAGCGCCGTGGCGGTGGTCGCCGTGCGCCGGGGATTGCGCAGCGTGTTCAGGGTCGCCAGCTGCCCCGGCAGTCCCCAGGGACTGAACAGCACTTCGCCGATCCAGCCGACGATCGGCGGGATGATCTGCGATGAGCTGATGACCAGCCCGGTGACGAGCAGTCCCCCTCCGAGGGCACCGCCGATGATCCATTCCTGCCCGCCCGACACCGCGTAGAGGGAGGCGATGACGAGTCCGACGCCGACGGCGATGCAGCCGAAGCCGATGATCTGCCGGGGCCTGTTGCGTGTGGACGGGGTGAAGGAGACGTCGAAGGGCTGGAGCGCCTCCAACGGGGTCACGGCGATGGCGCTGCGGGCCGGGCGAATGGTCGCCAGGATCGTCAGCAGCGCCCCGACTCCGATGCCGGTGAGCAGCGCTGAGACGGGAACGGTGAGGGTGTCGTAGGGGAACTCCTCGGGCCAGTAGCGCACAGCCGCCAGCATCAGGCCGCGGCTGACTCCGATCCCGGCGAGGACTCCGAAGACGGAGCCGAGCAGGCCGACGAAGAGCCCCTCGGCGACGACCGAACCGTACATCTGACCGCGAGAGGCGCCGAGGCAGCGCAGGAGCGCGAGTTCGCGGCGACGGCCCGCCACGATGACAGAGAACGTGTTCGACACGACGAGGATGGCGACGACGACCGAGATCCCGGCGAAGCCGAGCAGCAGCGCAGTGATCACGGAGTTGCCTCCGGAGAGACGGTCGGTCTTGACGTCGACGGCGTCGTCGACGGTGAGTGCATCGAGGCTGCCGTCGAGGTCCGAGGAGTCGATGACCGACTGCAGCCGTTCGCGCACCTCTGCCGCGTTCGCGTCCTCATCGAGTGCGATCTGAATGGCGATGACATCGCCCTGCTGTGCGAAGTACTCCTGATAGCCCGACGCGGTCGTCAGCGCTCGGTTGGCTCCCGGCAGTGCCGGGTCCTCCCCCATCTCGGCGAGGCCGACGACCGTGAAGGTGACACTGCTGTGGCTCGGTCCGCGGTAGATCGGCGTGTCGTCGTCGCCGGTCTCGACCGGGACGGAATCGACCGTGAAGCGGATCTCGTCGCCGATTGCGGCCCCGAGGTCCTCGGCCGTGGACGCGTCGAGAACCAGATCGGTGGGAGCATTCGGCCGCTGACCGGAGACGAGGTCGAAGGAGTCCAGGTGAGCATCGGCCGGCACCGGAGACAGGGCGAAGGAGCTCTCGGAGAACGATGTCCCACGCCCTGTGGTCAGGGTTCGCGCCGACAGCGATGCTGTGTGGACCCCGTCGATGTCGGACATGGGACCGAGCAGGGGTGCGACTTCGTCTCCGCCGACGAAGACGTCCTTGCCGGGGATGACCGTGAGATCGGCGTGGGAGAACGATCGGCCGACAGCGTTCTCGAGGCTGTTCTGCAGGGAGGAGTTGATGATGAGGGTCGTCGCGACGAACCCTGCCGCCAGGGCGATTCCGAGGCCGATCGCCAGGAAGCGCGCCCAATGGATCCGGATCTGCGCCAGAGCGACAGCGATCACAGAGCGCTCAATTCGCTCAGGGCGGTGACCACGCTGTCCCGGGTGGGCTGCCGGACCTCCCCGGTGGCCCGTCCGTCTTTGAGCAGGACGACCCGGTGGGCGTGCGAAGCTGCCATCGGGTCGTGGGTGACCATGATGATCGTCTGTCCGTACAGGGTCGTGGCGCGTCCGAGCAGGGACAGCACCTCGGCGCCGGCATGGGAGTCGAGGTTGCCCGTGGGTTCGTCGGCGAAGATGACATCGGGTCTCGTCAGCAGGGCCCGCGCCACGGCCACGCGCTGCTGCTGACCGCCGGAGAGCTCATGCGGTCGATGCTGCAGGCGGTCGCCGAGTTCGAGGCGTTCGACGACCTCGTCCTTCCACTGCCGATCGATCTTCTTCCGGGCCAGGGACACGGGCAGTTCGATGTTCTGTTCGGCGCTGAGCGTCGGGACGAGGTTGAATGCCTGGAAGATGAAGCCGACGCGGTCTCTGCGCAGCTGGGTTAGCTGACGGTCGTTGAGCCGGGTGATGTCCTTCCCGCGCATGATGATCGACCCGGAGTCGACGCGGTCGAGTCCGGCCAGCACATGCATGAAGGTCGACTTCCCCGAGCCCGAGGGGCCCATGATGGCGGTGAAGCGACCGGATTCGAAGTCGACGCTGATGTCGTCGAGGGCGTCGACAGCCGTGTCCGCCCGGCCGAAGCTCTTGCGCAGGCCCTTCGCCCGAAGGACGATGCCGGAGTCGTCGGCGGCCTCACCGGTTGGGACCTGACCGGCGGCTGTGGCCGCACGACCGGTCTCATCGGAGGAGTTCGACATACGGGCCTCTTATCGCAGTTCTGGGATCGTCTCCGACTACCTTAGATGCTGGCCCAGTCGACGACCACTTGGGCCGGAGTCGCAGAACCGCCCACCTCAGCTGCTGAGATGGGCGGTGGTGTGGTGCCCGCGACAGGATTCGAACCTACGACCTTCTGCTCCGGAGGCAGACGCTCTATCCACTGAGCTACGCGGGCAACGGATGCAATGCTACCACCGTTCTCCGGTGCCTCCCAAAACGACACCGCGTGCAATCGGAAATCGATTGCACGCGGTTTGTCGGGCTCGGTTCCGGCAGCGCTGAAGCGCCTGCCGAGCACAGGTTCGGAGGGCTCAGGCGCCCTTCATGTCCTTGCGTCCGGGAACGTATTCCCAGTGCCAGAGCTCGTAGGAGTTCCGCTTGGCCCAGTCCGGGTTCTCCCAGCCGTACTCGCTCGCGTTCGCGACCAGCCAGTCGTACTGCTCGCCGCTTCCGGTCTGGGTTCCCCCGCCGAGGTCCAGTGCCAGGCCCCAGCCGTGGTTCGAGGTGCCGGGACGAGCGGCGAAGCCCGGTTTGCGGGCGGCGACGGAGACCTGCGACTCCAGCGAGCGGTAGGAATCGGTGACGGCGAGGTCCTTTCCGGTGTCCTTCTTGAACGCCGCGTTCATCTTCGCGAAGGCGACCGCGGCATCGGTGCGCAGCTTGTGGTTTCCGACACCGATCTCGCACAGCCATTCATCGGGCAGTTCGCCGTTGCTGGCCTCACCCTTGGGCGCCTCACCATCGCAGCCGGGCAGAACCGTCTTCGTGATCGCCCGCGAGGCGGCCTCGACCTTCGTCTGCTTGGCGCTCGGTGCGCCGATCGTCATCGACGTCTTGTCGTCCTTGTCGACGGCGATGTCGGCAGAGACGGATTCGGCGTTGATCGCTCGCGGCTGCGACTGGGCGGCCGAGTCGTCGACCTTGACCTCCTGCTTGCCGCTGAGGTTCCCGGCGACCATCACCGCAGCGATGGCGGTGCCGGTCACGGACACGGTGGCCAGGGCGGAGAAGGTCGTGACCTGGCGTCGGCGGACCGAACGCAGCAGCGAACCGTCCGAGCCGCGCCTGCCCAGCTGAGCGGCGGCCAGTGTCGAGGTGCGCGCGGCGGGAGTCATCATCTGAGACTGCGCCTGCGCAGCCTCCCTGGCCATCGCGGCCCGACGCGGCGAACCGGCTGCGGCACGCGCCTCGGCGGCCATGGCCGCGCGCCGAGGAGACAGTTCGGCGGCTTCGTCGCTGCGCGGCGAGGACTTCGGCACATTGTTGAGGATCGTCGAAAAGTGCGACGAGGCCCGGTTCTGCCTGCGCAGATCGCGACGGCGGACCTGCGGCGCCTCGGCGGTCGAGAGCTCACTCGACATAGTGCTCCATACTGTTGGCTGTAGCTGTGCGGCGGGCCCCGGATGCGGGCGCCCCAAATGGCTGATGTCACAACACTATAACGACATCGTTACAGAATGTCACTTCTCGGTCATGCACCGCGTGTGACCTGGGCGTTCGTCATTTTCGGAGGGCCAGAAAACACTACAGATGACCTATTCGGGAAGGCGCGAAACAACGTTTCGTTATCATCCGTTACAAATGTTGTCGGACGTCGTGGTCGGCCCGCCGAGGTCATCGGACACCGGGGTCCCCGACCGGGGACCACCGGTGCCGGACGGCGATGTCAATCAGCGGCGGAAGTCGAAACGCCCCCGCTGCATGGCGTCCTGGACCTCGCCGACGAGCTCTTCGAGCACGTCCTCGAGGAAGAGCAGACCCAGCACCTGCGCCTGCGCATCGATGACCCTGGCCACATGGATTCCGACCTTCTGCATCTGCGCCAGCGCCTCCTCGACTTCGTCATCGGCGGTGACGGTGAACAGAGGGCGGAAGCGCTTGCTCTGCACCGGGGCGTCGAAGGCGTCATCGGTGTCGGCGTAGAGGACGTCCTTGATGTGGAGATACGCGCGCGGATATCCGTCCCCGCCGACGACGAAGTACCTCGAGAATCCTGTCTTGCCGACCAGGGTGACGAGTTCGTTCGGGGTCACCTCGTCCGAGATCGTGACGAGCTCGGACATCGGGACCATGATGTCGGCGGCGGTCTTGTCGCTGAACTCCAGGGCACCTTTGAGCAGACCCGTGTCGTCATTGAGCAGCCCCTCGCGCTTCGACTCCGCCACGATCGATTCGACCTGCTCGATCGTGTACGCCTCGTTGACCTCGTCGCGGGCCTCGATCCTGAACAGATGGAGGATCCCGTTGGCCAATCCGTTGAGCGGACGGATGACGAAGCCGAAGACGCGGGCGAGGAACACCAGCGGAGTCGCCAACAGCATCACAGCCTGGCCCGAGGCTGCCAGGGCGAGGTTCTTCGGCACCATCTCGCCGATGACCACGTGCAGGTAGGTGACGACGCCGAGGGCGAGGACGAAGGAGATCGTCGATGACAGTCCCGCGGGGATGCCGAGCCCCTCGAGCGGGCCGGCGAGCAGGTGGTGGATGGCCGGTTCGGCCACATTGCCCAGGAGCAGCGAGCACACGGTGATGCCGAGCTGACAGATCGCCAGCATCAGCGACACGTGCTCCATCGCGTACAGCGCGGTCTTGGCCGCGGCCGAGCCCTCGGCGGCACGTGGTTCGATCTGCGAGCGCTTGGCCGCGACCACAGCGAACTCGGCGCCGACGAAGAAGGAGTTGCCCAGCAGGAGCACGACCAGCCAGATCAGTCCCAACCAATCGGAGCTCACAGGCTCTCACCTCCCGCGTCGAAGGCATCCGCGTCCGTGGCGCGCAGCACCACCCGCAGGCGCTCGACCCGTCGACCGTGCATCCGCTCGACGCGGATCAGCGCGTCGTCGGTCGACACCTGGTCACCGGGTTCCGGGATCCGTCCGAGTTCCTTGAGCACGAAGCCGGCCAAGGTCTCGTAGTCGGAGTCCTCGGGGATGGTGATCCCCATCGTCGACGAGATCTCGTCGGGACGCAGCTGTCCGGGCACGATCCACGAACCGTCGCGGGCCGGACGGGCGGCCACCCGCATCCGGTCGTGCTCGTCGGCGACCTCGCCGACGAGTTCCTCGACGACGTCCTCGAGGGTGACGACACCCGCGGTGCCGCCGAACTCGTCGACGACCACGGCCATCTGCAGACCGGTGGCCCGCAGCTCCATGAGCAGAGGATCGAGCGTCTGCGTCTCCGGGATCTCCTTGACCTCGGTCATCAGTCCGCCCGCATAGGCGTCGTCACGGTTGGGAGGGGGAACGGCGAAGGCCTGTTTGACGTGGACGACGCCGACGATGTGGTCCTTGTCCTCCTCGGCCACGGGGAAGCGGGAGAATCCGGTCTCCCGGGCCTGTTCGATGATCTGACGCGCGGTGGTGTCCTTGCCCACCGTCGACATGCGCGTGCGCGGCGTCATCACATCCTCGGCCGTGCGTTCGGAGAAGCTCAGCGTCCGCTCGAGCAGATCGGCTGTCTGCTCGTCGAGCACCCCTTCCTCGGCGGAGTGCCTGACCAGCGACGTCAGTTCCTCGGGCGAGCGTCCCACGGAGCCCTCCTCCTGCGGTTCGACGCCCATCGACATGAGGATCTTGTTGGCTGTGCCGTTGAGCGCGGCGATGACCGGTTTGAACACGATGGAGAACACGTACTGCACCGGTGCGGCGATCCGTCCGGTGGCCAAGGGAACCGCGATCGCGAGGTTCTTGGGCACGAGCTCGCCGAAGATCATCGAGCCCACAGTGGAGACGATGAGGGCGATCGTCAGGGCCAGCGGAGCGGCGAGGCCGGGACCGACGCCCCAGGCCTCGAACACCGGAGCCAGCAGCTTGCCCAGTGACGGTTCCATGAGATAGCCGGTCAACAGCGTGGTGATCGTGATGCCGACCTGTGCCGCGGACAGCTGGGTGGACAGGTGCGTCATCGACCGCCGCAGCGTCTTCGCCCCGACGACGCCGGCTTCGACGGCCTGATCGGCGGTGTGCCGATCGAGTGTGAGCAGTGAGAACTCGGCCGCGACGAACACGCCGGTGCCGAAGATGAGGAACACAGCGAGAGCGAGGAACAGCCATTCCATCAGCGGCGACCCCCACCGATCACGGCTCGCCGAATCACGTGAATGAGTGGACCGACCCTTCCGGGGTGAGGGTCGTCGTCTGAGGCGCCGGCTTCCCGCCGGCCGGGACTTTCACTGTGCATGCAGAGATCTTACCAACTTCCGGCCAGCGGCCTGCCCTCTTCGTAACCGGCCGCACTCTGGATCCCGACCGCGGCCAATCGCGCGAATTCCTCGAGGTTCCGGGCCCCGGCATAGGTGAAGGAGCTGCGCACACCCGAGGTGATCGAGTCGAGCAGGTCCTCGACCCCAGGCGATTGGGGGTCGATGTACATGGTCGACGAGGAGATGCCCTCTTCGAACAGTCCCTTCCGTGCCCGGGAGAACGCCGATTCCGAACGGGTGCGATTGGCCACAGCACGTGCCGAGGCCATGCCGAAGCTCTCCTTGTACTTCCTCCCCTGACCGTCGACGAGGAGGTCTCCGGGGGATTCGTGGGTGCCGGCGAACCAGGAGCCGACCATGACCTGCGAAGCCCCGGCCGCCAATGCCAGAGCGACGTCGCGGGGGTAGCGGACTCCCCCGTCGGCCCAGACATGAGCGCCGAGCTCCCGGGCCGCCTCGGCGCATTCGAGCACGGCGGAGAACTGCGGGCGACCGACCGCGGTCATCATCCTCGTCGTGCACATCGCACCCGGACCCACCCCGACCTTGACGATCTGGGCTCCGGCGGCCACGAGATCGGACACGCCCTCGGCGGTGACGACGTTGCCGGCCACGATCGGCACTCCGAGGTCGGCGTCGGCGATCGCCGACAGCACTTCGATCATCTTCGCCTGATGCCCGTGGGCGGTGTCGACGACGAGCGCATCGGCCCCGGCCTCGACCAGTGCGGCGGCCCGTTCGACCGCGGCACCGTTGACGCCGATGGCCACGGCGATCTTGAGTCGGTCGTGAGCGTCGACGTTGGCGGTGTAGATCGACGAACGCAGCAGGGACTTCGGTGTCAGACCCCCGAGCACCCTGTCCTCGTCATCGACGACAGCGGCGAACTCGGCGCGCGATTCGGTCATGGACTCGAACAGCGATTCGAGCTGGCTGCCATCGGTCCAGTCGATCTCGGAGGCGCGGATGACATGGGGCGAGGAATCGAGGAGTTCGGACACGGCGGTGAAGCGATCGACATCGCGCAGACCCGCCGCATCGATGATGCCCTCGAGCCGACCGTCGGCGTCGACGACGACCCCGAAGCCGTGCGGACGCTTGGCCAGCACATGCAGCGCGTTGAGCACCGTGTCGTGCGGGGAGAACCGCAGTGCCGATTCGAAGATCCGGTCACGGCTCTTCACCCAGGAGATGGTGTCCCTCGCCGCGGTCAGGGGGATGTCCTGAGGCAGCACCGCCAGCCCGCCTCGGCGAGCCATGGTCTCGGCCATCCGCCGTCCGGACACGGCGGTCATGTTCGCGGCCACGAGGGGCGTCGTCGAACCTGTCGGATCCGTCGTGGTCAGGTCCACGTCGAACCGGGACGTCAGCGAAGATGAGCTCGGGACGAGGAAGACATCGGAGTAGGTCAGATCACTGTTCGGGTCTTTTGAGATGAAACGCATAACACTATTGTCGCTTATGTGCACATTGCGGGGCACATCGCGTTAGGCTGGGAGTTGTCGTTAAGCAGCAAGTCTTGAATCAGGAAGTAGGCGATCAGCGCCGTGTCCGTCAATACTCCGAACCGCACCGTTGAAGACTTCGGGTCCAACGAGTGGCTGGTCGAGGAATTGTATGAGCAGTACAAGTCAGATAAGAACTCGGTCGACAAGTCCTGGTGGCCGTTCTTCGACAAGTACGAGAAGAACAGCGGCGGCTCCCAGACCGCTGCTGCCAAGCCCGCTGCGAAGGCGGCCGACAAGTCTGCTGCGAAGTCCGAGGCTCCGGCCACGGCTTCGTCGGCACCGCCCGCCGCACGGGAGAACCTGCGCGGCGTCTCTCCGTCATCGGCGGAGTCCGAGACCCTGAAGGCGGAGACGAAGTCCGTCCCCCAGGTCACCGTCAAGGAGACCGCCCCGAAGACCGCACCGGAGGAGACGATCACTCCTCTGCGCGGCCCTGCGAAGCTCATCGCCAAGAACATGGATGACTCGCTCGAAGTCCCGACCGCCACCTCGGTCCGGGCGCTGCCTGCCAAGGCGCTCATCGACAACCGCATCGTCATCAACTCCCACCTCAAGCGGACCCGCGGCGGGAAGGTCTCCTACACCCACCTGATCGGCTATGCCGTCATCCGGGCGCTGCAGAACTTCCCCTCGCAGAACGTCTCCTACGACGTCCGCGACGGCAAGCCCGTGATGGTCTCACCGGCCCACATCAACTTCGGCCTGGCCATCGACGTGCCGAAGAAGGACGGCACCCGCACGCTGCTCGTGCCCAACGTCAAGAAGGCCGAGACGCTGACCTTCCGCCAGTTCGTCGACGCCTACGACGGCCTCGTCGACAAGGCGCGCAAGGGCAAGCTCACCGCCGACGACTTCGCCGGCACCACGGTCTCGCTGACCAACCCCGGCGGCATCGGCACCGTCCACTCGGTGCCGCGCCTGACCAAGGGCCAGGGCTGCATCATCGGCGTCGGAGCCCTCGACTACCCGGCCGAATTCCAGGGCGCGAGCCAGCAGACCATCAACTCGCTGGCTGTGTCCAAGGTCCTGACCCTGACCTCGACCTATGACCACCGGGTCATCCAGGGCGCGGGCTCCGGGGAGTTCCTCAAGCTCGTCCACAGCTACCTGCTGGGCGAGGACGGCTTCTACGACGACGTCTTCGAGTCCCTGCGCCTGCCGTATGAGCCGGTGCGCTGGGTTCCCGATGTCTCGGCCGAGGACCAGGACGATGTCAACAAGACCGCGCGCGTCATCGAACTCATCGATGCCTACCGCACCCGCGGTCACCTCATGGCCAACATCGATCCCCTGGTCTACCGGCAGCGCTCGCACCCGGATCTCGACATCAACCAGCACGGTCTGACCCTGTGGGACCTCGAACGCGAGTTCCCCACCGGCGGATTCGGCGCCAAGGCGATGATGCCCTTCCGCAGCATCCTCGGACTGCTGCGTGAGAGCTACTGCCGCACCATCGGCTTCGAGTACATGCACATCGCCGACCCCGTGCAGCGACGCTGGTTCCAGTCGAAGATCGAGGTCCCCCACCAGGAGCTGACCCGCTCCGAGCAGGGACACATCCTCGGTCGACTCAACGCCGCCGAAGCCTTCGAGACCTTCCTGCAGACGAAGTACATCGGGCAGAAGCGCTTCAGCCTCGAAGGCGGAGAGTCCGCGATCGTCCTGCTCGACGAGATCCTCAACCAGTCGGCCGACACCGGACTCGACGAGGTCGCGATCGGCATGGCCCACCGCGGGCGCCTCAACGTGCTCACGAACATCGCCGGCAAGTCCTACGCACAGATCTTCCGCGAGTTCGACGGCACCATGTCCCCCGACAGCGTGCAGGGCTCCGGCGATGTCAAGTACCACCTCGGCACGCAGGGTTCGTTCACCTCGCCGTCGGGCAACACCACCGGCGTCTACGTCGCAGCCAACCCCAGCCACCTCGAGACCGTCGACCCGGTCCTCGAAGGCATCGTGCGCGCCAAGCAGGACCTCATCGACCAGGGCGAGTCCGGGTTCACAGTGCTGCCCGTCCTCGTCCACGGCGATGCCGCATTCGCCGGTCAGGGCGTGGTCACCGAGACGCTCAACCTCTCCGAGCTGCGCGGCTACCGCACCGGCGGAACCGTGCATGTGATCATCAACAACCAGGTCGGGTTCACCACTCCCCCCGCCTCGGCGCGGTCGTCGTTCTACTGCACGGACGTGGCGAAGTCGATCAACGCCCCGATCTTCCACGTCAACGGCGATGATCCCGAGGCGGTCGTGCGTGCGGCGCGCCTGGCGTTCGAATACCGTCAGGAATTCAACCGCGACGTCGTCATCGACCTCGTCTGCTACCGTCGCCGCGGCCACAACGAGGGCGATGACCCCTCGATGACGCAGCCGACGATGTATTCGCTGATCGAGAAGAAGGGTTCGGTGCGCAAGCTCTACACCGAATCGCTCGTCGGCAGGAAGTGCATCACCGACGACGAAGCCGCCGACGCCCTCAAGGACTACCAGTCGAAGCTGGAGTCCGCGTTCGCCGAGACCAAGGAGGCCGAGACCGGCCCCTACGACGGCGAGGCGTTCAACGCTCCCTACGAGCCCAGCGACATCGAGACCTTCAACGATGTCGAAACGGCCATCAGCACCGAGACGCTCCAGCGCATCGGCGAGGTCTTCGCCGAGGTGCCCGAGGGCTTCACGATCCACAAGAAGCTGCGGGCGCTGCTGGAGAAGCGCAAGGAGATGTCGCTCTCGGGCGGCATCGACTGGGGCTTCGCCGAGCTCATCGCCTTCGGCTCGCTGCTGATCGACGGTGTGCCGGTGCGACTGGCCGGGCAGGACTCGCGCCGCGGGACCTTCGTCCAGCGCCACTCCGTGCTCATCGACTCGGTCAACGGCAACGAGTGGACACCCCTGCAGAACCTCACCGAGGATCAGGCCAGGTTCTGGGTCTACGATTCGCTGCTGAGCGAGTACGCCGCCGTCGGCTTCGAGTACGGCTACTCCGTCGAGCGCAAGGACGCCCTCGTGGCATGGGAGGCACAGTTCGGTGACTTCGCGCAGGGTGCGCAGACGGTCATCGACGAGTTCATCTCCTCCTCCGAGCAGAAGTGGCAGCAGAACTCCGGTGTCGTCATGCTCCTGCCCCACGGCTACGAGGGACAGGGACCCGACCATTCCTCGGGGCGCATCGAGCGCTACCTGCAGCTGTGCGCGGAGTCGAACATGACCGTGGCCCAGCCCTCGTCGGGAGCCTCGTACTTCCACCTGCTGCGCCGCCACGCCAAGACGACGAACAAGCGTCCGCTCATCGTCTTCACCCCGAAGTCGATGCTGCGGGCCAAGGCCGCGGCGAACTCGCCGGAGGAATTCACCTCGGGCCGGTTCCAGGCGGTCATCGACGACGGCGAAGTCGATGCCGGTCAGGTCGACCGGGTCGTGCTCGTGTCCGGCAAGCTCTATTGGGAGCTCAAGGCCAAGCGCGAGAAGGAGAACGACACGAAGACGGCACTCATCCGCTTCGAGCAGCTCTATCCGCTCGACGAGGAGGCCATCACCGCCGCACTCGACCGCTACCCGGCCGATGCCGAGATCGTCTGGGCTCAAGACGAGCCGGAGAACCAGGGCGCTTGGCCGTTCATGGCCCTGCACCTGCCTCAGCTGCTCGGAGGCCGTGAGCTCACCGTGACCTCGCGTCCGGCCTCTGCGGCCACCTCGACCGGGCTCAAGCACATCCACGAGGTCCAGCAGAAGGAACTCGTCGACCGGATCCTCAGCCGGTGAGCAGCGGCGTCACCACAACCATCGCCGTGGTCGGAGGGCCCCTGGTCGCCG
Organism: Brevibacterium sp. SMBL_HHYL_HB1; assembly: GCF_018208375.1. Taxonomy (NCBI): domain Bacteria; kingdom Bacillati; phylum Actinomycetota; class Actinomycetes; order Micrococcales; family Brevibacteriaceae; genus Brevibacterium; species Brevibacterium sp. SMBL_HHYL_HB1. The sequence continues at coordinate 1,780,357 of NZ_CP062936.1, forward strand.
GCCACGGCGATGGCCGTGGCCTCGGGTGGGTCGGTCGGGTCACGGCCCGGACCCTGCCGAGCCTGCCCGATCTCAAGGTCTATCCGCTGGCCGTTCCCGCCGAGGACTCCGCCGGTCTCCATGACCGCACCATCGCCGAGGCATCGCTGAGGTTCACCCCCGACGGTGACAATCGCCTGGTGCTGGCCCTGGGCTCGGGTGACCTCGACACGGGACGTTCGGTGGCCCGCGCTCGACTCGATGTGGCCAATGTCCTCGACGAAGCGCTGGCTCGGAAGGTCTCGACGTTCGTGCTGGGCCCACCGCCCGAGCACGATGGGGATCGCAATCGTCGCATCGCCGAGCTCAATACGAGCTTCTCCGATGTCGCGAAGAGACGGGGAATCACCTACGTCGATGCGTTCACTCCCCTGCTCGGCCATCCTGTCTGGCAGCGCGAGGTCGCGTCTTCGCGAGACCACCTGCCCGCGCAGGAGGGCTACGGTCTGCTGGCCTGGCTGGTCCTCCATCGCGGTTGGTTCAACTGGCTGGGAGTCCAGGACGTCCTCGGCGACGGCTGAGTCCGAAGACTTCTCGCCGACAGGGAGAGCAGACGCCCGGGGCGGCCGCTTCAAGCGGCTTTGCCCTGGTCCGGCGATCATGAGAGAATGAACCGTCTATTGAAGGAGGGCACCATGAGCAAGCGTGGCCGTAAACGTCGCGACCGCCGTCATAACAAGGCCAATCACGGCAAGCGCCCGGGCGCTGGCGGTCGGTGATGGACTGACTCAGTCAGCCCAGATGACGAGGGCGGGAAGAGGATTCGTTCCTCTTCCCGCCCTCGTCATCTGTCTCTGCTCCGTCTCCGGGTGAGACCTCTCCGCCGTCTCAGGCCCCGGGCCAGGTCGTCTGCTCGAGAGCGATCCGCTGTCGGATCTTCTCACGCAGTCCCATCGGCGCCCGGTCCTGACTGCAGGACCGACGCACCAGTTCCTTGAGCAGGGCCTCGATCTCGTATTCGTCGTGGCATGAGGGGCACTGTTCGAGGTGGACCGAGATCTCACGGATCTCCGTGGTCGTCAGCTCACCGTCGAGGTAGTGGTAGATGCGCATCAGGGACTCGGTCCTGACGCTTTCGCAGCATTCCTCGTCGCTCATTTCGCACCTCCCTGAGGGGTCACGAAACCGCGCTCGGCCGCGTAGTCGGCCAGCATCTCCCGCAGCTGGCGGCGCCCACGATGGAGTCGAGACATCACGGTGCCGATCGGTGTCTCCATGATCTCGGCGATCTCCTTGTAGGGCAGCCCTTCGACGTCGGCATAGTAGACGACCATGCGGAAGTCCTCGGGCAGCGCCGACAGCGCGTCCTTGACGTCGGTGTCGGGCAGGTGATCGAGCGCCTCGAGCTCAGCGGAGCGACCTCCGGAGGAGGAATGGCTGTCCGCCTGAGCGATCTGCCAGTCCTCGATGTCCTCGCTGCCGTGCTCCTTCGGCTGGCGCTGTTTCTTGCGATAGTTGTTGATGAAGGTGTTGGTCAGAATCCGGTACAGCCACGCCTTGAGGTTCGTGCCCGGCTTGTACTGGTGGAAAGCGGCATAGGCCTTCGCATAGGCCTCCTGGACGAGGTCCTCGGCGTCGGCGGGATTGCGAGTCATCCGCAACGCAGCCGCATACAGCTGGTTGACGTATTCTAAAGCGTCGCGCTCGAAACGCTCCGACCTCTCGGCGGCCGTCTCGGGGACTTCCTTGACTGATTCGGTCATCGCAGTCAATGATACGCCCGTTCTCTCGAGGACGGCAGTCGCGCTCATGGACAACTCCTTCTGCCTGTCGATTCGCGACGGGGCTCACCCGCCTTTCGGCTTCACCTGTGCAACATCGGACCGAGGTCCCACTATTCCCCGAACAGCGGTTATGCTTGCCAGTGAGATGCCCGCCACGTAGGAAGGACCACAGTGTCTCCCATCCGCTTCATCGCACGGCCCATGCTGGCCGCCGGCTACATCCTCAACGGCGTCGACCGACTGCGCCGCCCCGAGCCTGCGGCAGCTTCGGTCGGTCCCCTGCTCAACCAGGCTCGCAAACAGATCGATGTGCCCGTGGACGCGACGACTCTGGCCCGCGCCACCGGCGTCGCCCAGGTTGCGGCCGGTTCGCTGCTGGCGATCGGACGCTTCCCGCGCATCAGCGCCTCGATCCTCGTCGGCACCTACCTGCTCGACACCGTCGGTGAGCGCCTGGCCGCGGAGAAGGCGACATCGAAGGAAGAGAAGAAGGCCCGCACCGAACGCACCCTGCAGCGCACATCCATGCTCGGCGGAGCCCTTCTGGCCAGTGTCGACACCGCCGGCCGTCCCGGACTGTGGTGGAGGACCCAGCATGCCGCTGAGGACCTGTGGTCGAACGTCGAAGACACCTCCAAGCAGGCGTTGAGTGCGCTCGGAGTTGACTGACATCCCCACCGAGACACTCCCCGCGGCCGGTGATTGGCAGGCACCGGCCGCCGCATCCGGCATCACTGCCACCGTTTCCGTGCCCGGATCCAAGTCGCTGACGAACCGGTACCTCATCCTCGCCGCCCTCGCCCAGTCCGACTCCGACCTCAAGGGCTGGCTGCGCAGTCGTGACACGCTGCTGATGATCGAAGCCCTGCGCGGGCTCGGTGCCGTCATCGAAGAGGACGCCGATGTGCTCCACATCGAACCGATCGACCTGTCCGAGGCGGCATCGTCGGCCCATCGGGCGAACTCGACCGAGCCGATCAGCATCGACTGCGGACTGGCCGGAACCGTCATGCGCTTCGTGCCCCCGGTGGCCGCGCTCACCGGGCGCGAGGTCGTCCTCGACGGTGACGAGCAGGCGCGGGTGCGGCCGATGACCGTGACCGTGGATTCGCTGTCCAGTCTCGGTGCCGAGATCACCTCGACCGATGGGTTGCTGCCGCTGACCATTCATGCCTCCTCGCAGCTGCGCGGCGGCCATCTCGAGATCGACGCCAGCGCTTCGAGCCAGTTCGTCTCCGGACTGCTGCTGACCGCACCGGTCATGCCCTTGGGCCTCGAACTGGTCAACACCGGTGGACCGGTGCCCAGTCGCACGCATGTGGACATGACGATCGAAGTCCTCCAGGTCGCCGGGGTCGACATCAGCGAGCCCGAACCCGAGCGCTGGATCGTCGAACCGGGTCTGCCGCGCGGACTCGACGTCACGGTCGAGCCCGATCTGTCGAACGCCGCCGCCTTCGCCGCGGCCGCCCTGGCCTCGAGCGGCTCGGTGACCATCGCCGACTGGCCGGTGCACACCACCCAGGCCGGTGATGGCTTCCGCGACATCGCTGAGGCCTTCGGCGCTGAGACGGCCCTGGACCGCAAGGGTCTGCACGTGCGGGGACCGTCGACTCTCGACGCGGTCGATCTCGACCTGTCCGCGGTCGGCGAGCTGACGCCGGTGGTCTCGGCCCTGGCTGCCCTGGCCGAGGGAACCTCGCATCTGCGCGGAATCGGACATCTGCGCGGACACGAGACCGACCGTCTGGCCGCTCTGACCAAGGAGCTCGGGGACATCGGCGTCGACGTCGTCGAACACCCCGACGCGCTGACGATCACCGGGACCGCGGATCTCCGCCCTGCTCTGTGGCACACCTACCATGACCATCGCATGGTCATGGCCGGTGCGATCCTCGCCCTGCGCAACCGGGGACTGATCATCGAGAACGCCGGCACCGTGGCCAAGACGCTGCCGGAGTTCACCCGACTGTGGGAAGCCATGCTCTCCGCCGGAGACTGAGATGGCGAAGATCTACCGCGATGAGGACTACCGTCCCCGACCGAACCGGCGCGGCTCACGTCCCCGGACGAAGAACCGCCCCGATCACAAGGACGCTGTGTCCGGTCTGGTCACTGCCGTCGATCGGGGACGGTACCGCGTCATCCTCGCCGATGCGGCAGGCGAATTCACCGCCGCTGCCCTCGACCCGGGGTCGAAGCGGCAGAGCGATCATCACTCCACCTCGGTGACGGCGGTGCGCGCATCGAACCTGCGACGTCGAGCCATCGTGCCCGGAGACGTCGTCAAGCTCGTCGGCGACACCTCCGGTCGTGACGGGACCCTGGCCCGTCTGGTCGAGATCACGAAGCGGCGCAGCCTGCTGCGTCGCAGCGCCGATGACACCGACCCGACCGAGCGCGTCCTCGTCGCCAACGTCGACGTTCTCGGCATCGTCACCGCCACCGTCGATCCCGAGCCCTCGTACGGCCTCATCGATCGGGCGCTCGTGGCCGCCTTCGACGCGGACATCGATCCGCTGCTCATCGTCACCAAGACGGATCTTCACTCGGCGGCCGAGATCAGGCAGCGGTTCTCGGCCACCGGCGTCGACATCGTCGAGACCTCCCTCCCTCCGGACAGCGGGCGAGTCGAGTCCGAGATCGCCGATCGGCTGGCCGATAGGATCAGCGTCCTCGTCGGCCATTCCGGGGTCGGCAAGTCGACACTGACGAACGCGCTGGTGCCCGCCGCCGAACGCGCGACCGGTGAGGTCAACGACGTCACCGGACGCGGACGCCACACCTCGTCCTCGGCCGTGTGCCTGCCGCTCGCGGCCGGAGGCTGGCTCATCGACACCCCCGGAGTGCGCAGCTTCGGCCTCGCCCACGTCGACCGGCAGACGCTGCTGTCGGCCTTCCCCGAACTCGTCGAAGCCACTGCTGACTGCCCCCGCGGGTGCACGCATCTTCAGGGCGCCCCCGGCTGCCGCCTCGACGACTGGGTGGCCGAGGGGCGGGCCGGTTCCGGCGGCGTCTCACGGCTGGAGTCGCTGCGTCGACTCCTGCCCACGACTGGATAGGCTGAGGGCATGAATGACCTCGACCTGGCGATCGAACTCGCCGATCTCGCCGATGCCATCAGCCTCCCCCATTTCACAGACCAGGACTTCACCGTCGAGACGAAACCCGATCTCACGCCGGTGACCGAATGCGACCGCGCCGTGGAGAAGGCGATCATGGACCGATTGGCGCAGCAGCGCCCGAACGACAGCGTCCTCGGTGAGGAGTTCGGCGCCCATGGCGACTCATCGCGACGCTGGATCGTCGACCCCATCGACGGCACGAAGAACTTCGTGCGCGGAGTGCCCATCTGGGCGACGCTCATCTCCCTCTACGACGGTCAGCAGCCCCTGATCGGCGTGGTCTCCTCTCCCGCTCTCGGCCGTCGCTGGTGGGCGCAGGAGGGACGGGGAGCCTTCGCCTCGGCCCTGGGCGCACCGGCGAAGCGGATCTCTGTATCCGCGGTCGACCGGCTGGACGATGCCTCGCTGTCCTACGCCTCGCTGTCGGGCTGGAAGGACCTGGGTGTCCTCGACGAGTTCCTGCGACTCTGCGAATCCATGTGGCGCACGCGCGGCTACGGTGACTTCTACTCCTATATGCTCCTGGCCGAAGGAGCCGTCGACCTCGCCTGCGAGCCCGAGCTCGCACTCTACGACATGGGTGCCCTCGTGCCCATCGTCACCGAGGCCGGAGGCGCATTCACGAACACCGCGGGCGTCCCCGGCCCCTTCGGCGGCAATGCCGTGGCCAGCAACTCCCATCTCCAGGACGCAGCCCTCGACCTGCTCGGGCGGGTGGCACCGAAGGAGAACGACTGATGCCCGATATCCGCCGCGCCGGGCTGTGGCACGCCATGGCCGAGTCCGCGGGACTGACCAATGCCGACGGCACCATCGGTGAGACGATCTACGGACAGATGACCAAGCGTGCGGCACAGCTCGGTGCCGTCAACCTCGGTCAGGGTGCCCCGGGGACGGAACCGCCCGCCGAACTCATCGACGCCACCACCGAGGCGATGCATGCCGGGTTCAACCAATACGCGCCGGGGCAGGGCTTTCCGCAGCTGCTCGAGGCCGTCGCGGCTCAGCGCGAACGTGATTTCGGCCAGCGAGTCGATCCCGCCGAGGTGCTCTACACCGCCGGCGCCACCGAGGGACTGACGGCTGCGATCCTCGCTCTTCTGCCCCGTGGGGCAGCCGTGGTGGCCTTCGAACCGTTCTACGATTCCTATCCGGCCGCGATCACTGCTGCCGGCGGCAGCCTGCACACGGTTCCGATCCTGCCGGATGGTCGGGGCGGCTTCGCACCGGATTGGGACCTCTTCGATGCGGTCGTGGCCGAGGTCGGGCCCGCGATCATCCTCGTCAACACCCCGCACAATCCGACCGGGTACATCTTCTCCGCGGACGAGCTCGCGCGGATCGGCCGCGCCGCCGAGGCCGCCGACGCCTGGGTCGTGTCCGACGAAGTCTACGAACAGCTCGTCCTCACCGACCAGGCACATGTGCCACCGGCCGTGGCCATCGAGGACACCTCGCGTGTCGTCACGGTCTCCTCGGCGGGCAAGTCCTGGAACACCACCGGATGGAAGATCGGCTGGGTGATCGCCTCGGCGGAGGTGCGTGAGGCCGTCCAGGCGGTCAAGCAGTTCCTCACCTTCACCGCAGGTGGCCCGATGCAGATCGGGATGGCCGCGATGCTCACCGGCGGGTCCGGTTTCATCGAGGAGAACCGCGCTTCCCTGGCCGCCCGCGCCGAGGTGCTCGTGCCGGCCTGCCGCACCGTGCCGGGAGCGATCGTATCGACTCCGCGGGCCGGGTACTTCACCGTCATGGACTTCTCCGCACTGACCGATCTCGATGCCTTCGCGCTCAATGACCTGCTGGCCAGAGAGTTCTCGGTCGTGGGGATCCCGGTACCGGCCCTCTGCCGGCCCGGCAGCCCGGCGCACAGCGCTTATCGCTCGTCGATCCGGTATTCGTTCTGCAAGTCCGTGGCCGACGTCGACAAGGGCGCACAGATGCTCCTCGCGCTCGGCAGCCACCTCAAGCAGCACCCCGAGGCGCTGAGGGCCAGCGGCTGAGGGGCTGAGTCCCTCCCCGGCAGAGACAGACGAAGGGGCGAACCGCATCGCGGGCGGTTCGCCCCTTCGTTGACCTGTCGACGACCGTGGCGGGCCGATCAGGCCTTGACGAGTTCGAGTTCGAGTTCGATCTTGATCTTGTCGGACACGAGAAGCTCACCGCCGCCGAGGACGGCGTCGAAGGACATGCCGAAGTCCTTGCGGTTGACCGTGCCGGTCGCCGACAGTCCGGCGACCTGGTTGCCGTTCGGGTCGGTGGCGACACCGGCGAATTCGGTCGCGAACGCGACTTCCTTGGTCACTCCGCGCAACGTCAGCTCGCCGACGACTTCGAACTCGTCTGCGTCATCGACCTTGATCGCGGTCGACTTGAACTCCAGCTTCGGATGCTCCTCGGCGAGGAAGAAGTCTCCGCTCTTGAGGTGGCCGTCGCGCTGCTCGTTGCGGGTGCTGACCGAGGAGGCGTCCGCCTCGGCGGTCACCGAGCTGTCCTCCAGTGAGTCGCCGATGGAGACGGTACCGGCGATCTCCTCGAAGTGGCCGCGGACCTTGGACACGCCGGCATGGCGGGCGGTGAAGGTGAATTCCGAATGGACGGGGTCGATGTTCCAGGTTCCAGCGGTCAATCCCTGAGGCAGAGCAGTCATGATGTCTCCTTTTAGTTGAAATTTGAAGTACAAAACTGACTATAGTTTACGTTTCAACTAAAGGCAAGTCGTCGAGGTGAACGACAAGTGGACATGTGGCAGAGGTCACCTGTACTCGGTTTGGCCTCGACATGACCCCTCGTGTAATGTGGTGAACACGCCGCGGGGTGGAGCAGTTCGGTAGCTCGCCGGGCTCATAACCCGGAGGTCGGAGGTTCAAATCCTCCCCCCGCCACCAAAGTGGCAGGACCCCCAATCAGTTCAACTGGCTGGGGGTTCTTCTCATTCACACTCTCGCCTCCCAGGAACCCGCCCCGATGTGGTGTATGCACCCACAAACTCGTGAAGAACAGAACCACCACTGCGGGTCGTCCGAGCTGGCGCTGAAACCACTGCGGTGCCTCCTCCACGAAGTCCTGCACAGAGGTTATTCGCAAAGCAGAGTTCAACGACTTTCAGAAGTGGCCGTCCTGCGCTCTCCCACAGGGCGGGGCGAACACGTCCGGCCGCACCTTCCGACGCCGAATTCGATGCTGCTGGAACGTCGCTACGGAGTCAATTTTCAGCCGTCGTTGACAGCACCGCCTGTGACCGGGGAAGCCCATGACCGAATAAGGCTCGATGGCACACCCTCCAGCGGGTAGTGCACACTCATCGCATTCACCGGCTTCCACGTCATCAATTGGCAATTCACCGATACCGAGAAGAACGCGTCGTGGACAGCGCTGATCGAACACGTACCTGCCCCTGAGCCGCAATCATCGATGGTGATGGGCCATTGACCCGGTCGTGAAGAGGCTGTGGCCGACGCCGTGGCCCTGGATGACCCTCGTCGACGTGTGGTTCGGCGCGCTTGACCGCCAGGCGATCAAGCGGGGTGTGTACACGTCGGTGAAGAGTCTCAACACAAGGATCCGAGAGTTCATCAACGGCTGGAACGAACCCAAGCACCCGCCTATGCGGACGACGACACGAGAATCGGTCCTCGATACAGCCAAATCTGAAACATCTTCAAATACGGGATACTAGTCAGTCGCTTCATATTTGTTGAACAGCCTAGCAACCACCGGGTCGACGTATACCTGTCCCTTTATCATGGCCGTTGGCGGTTCCCTCCACTGGCTCACGCTCAGTGAGTTGAGTTGCGCCAGTGCAAATATATCGTCACTGCTGAGAGGCTGCGAACGGACCAGGCGGCCGAGCGCATCCGAAGACCCAGTACTTTGAAGTTGCAGACGGAAATCAATGGCAGCGAATTCGTCTGATAGATCCCATTCCCGCAAGGGCTCCCCAGGGCGATGATTCGACGAGGTTCTGAACACGTCTCCCATCATACTGTGGGACAGCTCACCGAAGCACTGCTTGGCCGATTGCCCACCGGGTCGTCAAGGTCCACAGCGCCTTTCACCCTCCACGGCTCCATATGCATATGCGGCGACGGTCTCCGTCGCATCCGGCAGAATCGAAGACCGGGCCTCTCTTGAAGATCATGTGGCCGCGGCCTCCGCCTGGCCGCCACAGGCCGGTCCCCCGAATACGCCGGGCGCCCCCAAGAGCTGATGCTCTCGGGGGCGCCTGGCTCACTCAGTCGGCCGCTGGGGCGGTCCCGATCAGTTGTCAGAGTCTCCTGCCTGATCGGCCGGATCCGAGGCGGGCGCAGAAGCATCGCTTCCGGCACCGTCCTCAGCGATCGACGGATCGGCCGCAACCGCGTCGTCGATCGCGTTCTTCAGCCGCTCCTGGGCCTTTCCGTACTCTTCGAAGTCACCGTCCTTGAGGGCGGCGTCAGAGTCTTCCATGGCCTTCCGTGCTTCCTGCAGCGCATCGTTGAGGGCCTTGTCCGGAGATCCGGAGCCGGAGTCCTCACCGCCGCCGGAGGAGGAACCGCCGGACTCACCTTCCCCGCTGTCCTCAGTGCCGGCGTCTCCGGCCTTGGCACCGGAGTCGCCGCCGAACACCTGGTCGAGCGCCTCGTCGAGGGTCGGGGCGAAGCCGATGTCCTCTCCGAAGGCCACGAGCACGTGCTGCAGCAGCGGGTAGGAGGTCTCGCCGGCGGACCTGACGTAGACCGGCTGCACGTAGAGCAGACCGTTGCCGATGGGCAGCGTGAGCAGGTTGCCGTTCTCCACCTCGGACTCACCCTGGCGCAGCAGGTTGAGGCTGCGCTGGACGTCGGGCGCGGTGTTGAAGTTGTTTTGCGCCTGTCCCGGTCCGGGCACGGTCGTATTGCGCGGCAGCTGGAGCAGTCTCAGCTTGCCGTAGCTTTCGGCCGTTTCGCCCTTCTTGTCCCCGGCATCGGCATCGGCCGACAGGAATCCGGTGAGGTTGTTCCGCGACTGGCCCTCAGACGACCGAGCCGGAATGTACGAGCTCGTCAGAGAGAAGGACGGCGAATCCTGACCCGGCATCTGCAGAGTCATGTAGAACGGCGGCTGAGTCAGTCCGCTGCTGGCCTGCTTCGTCGGATCCGCCGGCAGGGTCCAGAAGTCCTGACCGGAGTAGAACTCGCTGGCCGTGGTCACGTGATACTTCGCGAGCAGGTCGCGCTGGACCTTGAACATGTCCTCCGGATACCGGACATGGCTCATCAGATCACTCGACATCTCCGAGGACGACTTGATCAGACCGGGGAACACCTTCATCCACGTCTTGAGGACCGGATCGTCCTTGTCCCACTGGTACATGTCGACCGATCCGTCGTAGGCGTCGACGGTGATCTTCACGGAGTTCCGGATGTAGTTGACCTCATCATCGGGCAGGGTCGCCACATTGTTCGGAGCGGTCGCCGTGGTCGAGTCCTCGGTGGCCTGCTGCAGCAGCTGCGGTGTCGAATAGGGGTAGTCCTCGGCCGTGGTGTAGCCGTCGAGGATCCACTTGATCTTCCCATCGACGACGGCCGGATACGGGTCACCGTCGATCTTGAGGAACGGCGCGAGCTTCTCCACACGTTCACGCGGGTGACGCTCGTAGAGGATCTGGGACTCGTCGTTCAACGCATCGGAGAGCAGGATCTGCTCATCCTGGAACTTCAGGGCATAGGCGAGGCGGTTGAACACATTGCCGACCGACGGTCCTCCGTCACCCGAGAATGTGTTGTTCACCTGGCCGGAGCCGCTGTCCTCATCCGAGGGATAGTCGAGCTCACGAGGAGTCGCGCCCTTCTCCGCACCGACGATCGAGTAGTCCGGTGAGGACTCACCGAAATACACTCGCGGCTCGTAGTCGGGGAACTCTCCGCTCGGGGGGATGTCCGATTCCATGAAGGTCGGCTCACCGTCGGGATTGCGCTGATTGCCGTTGGCGGCGACGACGCCGAAGCCGTGGGTGTAGACGATCGCTCGATTGAACCAGCTCTGGTTGTTCACCGAGCTCGGGGCGAGCTCGCGGACTGCAATGACGGTGTCGCGCTTCTCTCCATCGATGTCGTAGCGGTCGACGTCGAGCTTCTGCGGGAACGAGTAGTAGGGGCGCACCTGCTGCAGCTGTCGGAAGGTGTCGGACACGAGGTTCGGGTCCAGCAGGCGGATCGAGGCCGCGGTCTCCGCGTCCTTGCGCAGGGCTCCCTTCTCACCGCTGGTGCTCGGCTCGTAGGGAGTCACCTCGATGTCGTCGAAGTCGAAGGCATCGCGGGTGGCGTCGATGTTGTTCTGGATATAGTCCGACTCCAGCGACTGCTGCGAGGGGTTGACCTGGAACTGCTGGATCATGGCCGGGTAGGCGATGATCGAGACCCCGCCAAGGACGATGAGCGTGAGCGTGGCGATGATCGAGATCCGCCAGTTGCCCTTCCAGGCGGTGTAGACGAACAGCAGTGCCACGAGCACCGCGGCGATCGCGACGATGGCCATAGCCGGCAGTGCGGCGTGGTCGTCGACGTAGGTGACGCCGGGAACGATTCCGCCGGTGGCCGTCATCCGATCGTAGCGGGCCAGCCACAGGCGACCGGCCTGGATGACGACGAGCACCGCGACGGTGATGCCCAGCTGCCATTGAGCCGTCTTCGTCAGGATCACACCTCTCTGCTCTCCCGGGCGGATCCCGCCGAAGAGGTAGTGGGCGACGAGAGCGGCGATGAGCGAGATGAGCAGGGCCATGCCCAGCTGGTTGCCGATCAGTCGCAGACCCGGGAGCACGAAGACGAAGAAGGACTTGTCGAGTCCGAACTGCGGATCCGTCGATCCGAAGGAGGTGGAGTTGATCCATTCGAGGATCGTGTTCCAGTGCGCCGAGGCGGTGATGCCCGCGAGCACGCCGACGACGGCGGGAATGGCGATCGTTGCGACCCTGCGCAGCGGTTCGATCGCCTCACGGTACCGGTCGAGGTTTTCCTGGCGCGGTGTCGTCGGGGCGTAGACCGGACGATGCCGGTAAGCCAGGTGCAGGCTCACCCAGACGGGCACGGCCATGAGGACGAAGCCGGCGAGGAACGTCAGCCCCCGGGTGACCCACATGGTGCGGAAGACCTTCGTGGCATCGAGCTGCCGGAACCACAGGACCTCGGTGTAGACCTGGGTGAAGGAGATGAAGGCGATCAGCAGTATCGCCACGGATACGAGCGTGAGCAGCAGCGGCGAACGTCTGGGCCGATTCGCCGGCATGCGTGCGGAGGTGGGTGAGGACGAGGTGCTCACTACTGCCCTTTCTCATTGTTGTCGGCACCGTCGACGGAGCACTTCGGAAGATCCGAAGTGTCGCCTTCGGCGTACTGCTCCACGGCGGTCACCGCATCATCGAGAGTGTCGATGCGCGCCACCGTGATCTTGGACTGGTCAGCGGCTGACAGGACTTCCGCACAGTTGTCGGCGGGTGAGAGGAACAGCGTCGCTCCGTTCTCAGTCGCTGCGGCCACCTTCTGACGGGCTCCGCCGATGGGTCCGACCGTCCCGGTCGGATCGATCTCCCCGGTGCCCGCGACGTGCTTGCCCCCGGTCAGTGCCCCGGGGGTGAGTTCGTCGATGATGGCCAGGGCGAACATCGTGCCTGCCGAAGGTCCTCCGACACCGTCGACGTTGAAGGCCACGTCGACGGGGAAGTCGAAGTCCTGCTTCATGGTGATGCCGATCGCCTTGCGTCCCTCGACGTCGTCGGGCTTGATGGTGATGTGCTCGGTCTTCCCGTCTCGGTCGATGACGAGGTCGACCGAGTCCGCTGACTGCACTGTCTGACTCATGATGCTCGCGGCTTCGGGATCGGAATCGAGCTTCTTCCCGTTGACCGACATGAGCCGGTCGCCCTTGCGCAGGCTGCCCTGCGCCGGAGAATCGGCGACGACATCGTCGACGAGCAGGTGCACGGAATACGACTTGTCCAACTGCCCCATCGCCGCGGCGACGGCGACGTCCTGGCTCGACGACATCTCCACCGCGTTCGTCTCGGCCACGTCTTCACGTGTGGTGTCGAGAGGATAGTACGCCTCGGAGGGGATCACGGTCCGCTGACCGTTGATCAGCGCCCCCAGAGCCTGAGAGGCGTACACATCACGGCCCGGTCCCCCGCTCACGGCCACCGTGAGCATGTCGATGCGCCCGTCGGTGGGATAGGTCTTGGCTCCGGAGACCTCGATCATCGAATCGCCCTGGTAATCGCCGAGGGTGTTGAAAACCGGTCCCGGCAGCTGGAGCATGTACGGGACCGGCAGAAGCACGGCCAGAGCGATGAAAACGTAGGTCAGGACACCCGATGTCGTGGCCAGACGGGGAGGTCGTCGACGTCTGGTGCCGCGAGACGGCGCCGTTGGCACCGGCACGGCCCGTGGGGCGTTCTCTGACATGTATTCCTTTCACTGCACCGCCCCACCAGTCTAGTTGAATGCTGAGGGCCGAATTCACAGACTCCTTTCGCCGGGTGCGAACATCCTGCGAAACCTCCTGGAATTGGGAAGCTTCCCACATATGAAACCGTTAACGTGGATGTCAAACCTATTCATGGGGGCTGTAGAACAATGACCGATGACAACAACAACGAGCAGAATCCGTTCGAGCAGATCTTCGGGATGCTCTTCGGTGCCAATGGCCCCGGTTCTGGTCAAGGCGACGACAAGAACGAGTCCGGCATGCCGCAGGGCTTCCAGATCGATCCGTCGATGATGGCGACGATCATGAATCAGATGCAGGGACTGTTCGGACAGGGCGCCGACCCGCAGGCCCAGGCCGTCTCGATCGCGCAGAAGGCCGTGCCGACGCCCGACCCCGCGGTGACCGAGGAAGCGAAGCGGGCGACGACCGATGCCTTCCGACTGGCCGAGCTCTGGCTCGCCGAGGCGACCGAACTGTCCGTGGCCAACCGCACGGCCCGCCCGCTGCGCCGCGCCGACTGGGTCGAGGAGACGATGCCGGGGTGGCAGAAGTTCGTCCTGCCGATCAAGGAGAACATGTCGACGGCTCTGACCGAGACTCTCGAATCCCAGGTGCCGGCAGAGATGAAGGGCATCCTCGCAGGCGCTTCGTCGATGTTCGGATCGATGAGCGATTCGATGTTCGCCATGCAGATCGGCCAGGCCGTCGGTGCGCTGTCCGAAAGCGTGCTCACCGGCACCGAGGTGGGCCTTCCCCTTCTGCCTCACGACACCGCCGTGCTCATCGAGACCAACGTGGATGCCTTCGCCGCCGATATCGACGTCGACGCCTCTGAGGTCCGCATCTACCTCGCCGCCCAGGAGCTGGCCCACCTCGCGCTGTTCGAACGGGCGCCGTGGCTCAGCGCCCAGGTCGAGACCGTGCTGACCCGTTACGCACAGGGCCTCAAGGTCGATACCTCGCAGATCGAGGACATGGCCTCGAACATCGACCCGTCGAACATCTCCGACCTCAGCGACAACATCCGACAGGGGCTGTTCAACCCGCCGACGACTGACGACCAGAAGAAGGCACTGACCTCCTTGGAGAACCTGCTCGCCATCATCGCCGGCTGGGTCGATGTCGTCGTCTACGAGGCCTGCGCGCATCTGCCCGGCCGCGATCAGATCAGGGAAGCGCTGCGTCGCCGCCGCGCGACGGCCGGACCGGCGGAGAAGACCTTCTCCACTCTCGTCGGTCTGCAGTTCAATCCTCGACGGCTGCGCGACGCCGCCGCCCTGTTCGCCTATCTCCAGACGCAGGGCGGGGCCGAGGCCAGGGACAAGGTGTTCTCCCATCCCGACCTGCTTCCGACCACCCAGGATCTCGACGATCCGCTCGGGTACTCGGAACGCCGCCAGGCCGAGTGGACCAATGAGTCGAGCATCGACGAGGCCCTCAGCCGCATCCTCGCCGAAGGCCTCGATGGTGCCGACGGATCCTCGGAGACCGACCCGGTCGAGGACTCGGCGGCCACTGCCGCCGAGGATTCGACGGGCAGTGCCGCCGAGGACTCCACGACCGAGGACCCGACAGAGACCGATCCGGACTCCGATGACACCGACGATCGCTGAATGATCGACCTCGAAACGGCCCGCCGAGAGGTCAACCGGGCACCCTCGAGCCCGTTCGCTGACGAGTTCGCCGAGCTCTTCGCTCGGCAGGGAGCCGCGGCACTCGAGCGTCACGGCGGCGGGCACCATGTCACCGCCAGTTGCCTGGTGTTCGATCCGATCGCCGACTCGGTGCTGCTCAACCACCATGGCAAGGCGCAGCTGTGGGGCCAGTTCGGCGGACATCTCGAACCGGTCGACGTCTCCCTCCGCGCTGCAGCGCAGAGGGAGGCCGAGGAGGAGAGCGGGTTGACCGCACTGTCCTGGGTCTCCTCCGCCCCCATCGACCTCCACGTCCACGACCTGTCGACTGCGTTCGGAACCTGCACCCGTCACTACGATGTCGTCTTCGCCGCCCGGGCCTCGGTGAGCCAGTCGCCGACCGTGTCATCGGAATCGATCGATGTCGCTTGGTTCTCCCTGACCGATCTGCCGTCGGCGCTCATGCCCGATCTGCCGGCGCGACTGCCCGGCCTGTTCCGCGCCGCCGCCGGAGCCTTCAGCTCCGACCGCTGAAGCGCTCTCCGTCGCTGAATCCCTGCAGGTACAGCTGCGCCTCCGCCTGCCGCGGATGACGATCCGCCAAGGCATGGAATTCCTTCGAGTGCGGGCCGATCTGCAGGTGGACGAGTTCGTGGACGACGACCGTCTCGAGCACCCAGCGCGGCACGGATTGGAGCCGATGGGAGATGCGGATGTCTCCCGTCGACGTTGTCGTCGAAGCCCAACGGCTGACGTTCTGGTTCGTCACCCACCGGATCGACGTCGGACGCAGCCGTCCCTCGAAGTACCGTCGGCTCATCTCCTCCGCGACCTCCACGAGATCGGCAGCGGACGAATGGTCACGAGCCGACAGCCGGTTCAACAGCTCGGTCAGTGACCGGACGTTCGCCTCCACGCTGTAGCGGACCGGGGTGCGCAGCACATACGTGTCGATCTCCTTGGACACGGCCACCGTCTTCTTCCGCCGGGCCGATCGGCGCACTTCGATGTCCCCGCGGGCGATCGCCCGCAGCACCGCTTCTTCGTTCCACTGCTGTCCCTTGGCCACGGGTCCATCATAGGAAATGCCACTGACTCATCATCGCCTCACCATCGGCCCCCAGACCTTGTGAGTTTCCTGAGCATCCCACGTCACTCCCCCACGGATCGTCTGTCCACAGCCGCCTGTGCGACAGGTCTGCCCGGCGAACGGGGCAGATGACTCATTCCGGGTGCAGTCATCAACACCTGCGAGGCTTTCAAGGCGCCTTTCCTCCACAATCCTCACGGCGATTTCCACACGTTACCCACAGGGTGTTGACGTGTCTGTGCATGAGCGCGCATTGACGCGGCGGCGATTGCAGAATAAGTTCTATGCTTGACCCCGGAAAACCCGGAGATGCGTGCGGAAGGGGAAGCCGCACGAGTCTTCGCGAGCGCCTGGGGCACAATGCGGTTGAGGGCATGTCGGAACGTGTTTTCCGGCCTGTCCTCAACCGTTTTCCACAGGGTTGTCCACAGCTTCTCCTGCCCCATGGCCAAGACTGGCCTCGTTCACTACTGTGGAAGTCCTCAGCGTGTCGAGGCGAAGGGGCCGAGATGTTCAGAATCTTTCCCAGTGTTCCCATCACATGGCGTTCGTCTTCGTGCATCCAGTTCGGTGCCGATGACCCGGTTCTCATCGACGGGCTCCTGCCGGCCGATGTCAGACTCATCGAAGATCTCCGCCTCGGCATCGGATCGTCGCAGTTCTACGCCCGGGCGCAGGAGCTCGGCGCCGATCTCGGTCGGGCGACATCCTTGATCACCCTGCTCGGCGAGGCCGGGGTTCTCATTCCCGAGGGCGCGGACACCGGCGTGGTCCCGAAGGGCTCACCGGCCTTCGCCGCCGCACGCAGCTACGGCCTGTCCCCGGACCGAGTCTCCCAGGCGCTGGCCGCCCGCCCCGTCCTCGTCACCGGTCCTCTGAGAGCGATCGCCGAGGGACACCTCGCCGCGACCGGTTTCACCGTCTCCGGTGCTCGACAGATCGAGGACCTCGACCTCATGACCGCCCCACTGGTCATCACGAGCTCCTACCTGGTCCCCGATCTCCATTCGGCGACATGGCTCAGCGACCGGGAGGTCGACCACGTTCAGGTGGTCCTCGGCGAGTCCGTCGTCGAAATCGCGGGACTCGTCCGGCCCGGGCGGACTCCATGCACGGTCTGCTCCTGTCTGCACAGGAAGGACGCTGACTCCGGTTGGTTCGATCAGTACCCGCGGCTGCGTGCTCTCAGCGACCGGGAGTCTCTGACCGATCCCCTGGCACGCATCCTCGGCGCGGGACATGCCGTCCAGCTTCTCCGCCATTGCCTGCTGCGGCCGCGGTTCGACCCGGTCCGCCGGGTCATCGCGCTCGATGCGGAGACGGTCAGTGAGGACGAGCTGGCCTTCCACGACCGCTGTCACTGCCGCGCTCCCGTGCCCGACTTCGGATCAGTCAGCGAGCAGGCCCATTAGACTCTTTCCGTAGAGTTCGAGCTTCGTCGCCCCGACTCCCGGAACACGCGAGAGCTCGTCGAGGTCACGTGGGCGGATCTCGGCGATGACGGACAGCGAGGTGTCTGTGAGGACAAGGTAGGGAGGAAGCCCCTGCTCCATCCCCACACGGACCCTCCAGCGGCGGAGTCGGTCGAGCAGATCGAGGTCGACATCGCCCGGACAGTCGCCGCAGCGCCCGAGCGCTCGATCGACCTGGGACACGAGTGCACGTCCGCACTGGCGGCAGCGATTGAGCGCGACCGCGTCCTCGACCCTCGGCGCCCGACCCATCGACTCCTCGACCTGTCCCAGTTCGGACAGGAACCGCGAGGCCCGCCGAGGCTTGTGTTTGGAGTCGAAGCGCGCCAGCGACCAGCTCATCTGCAGCTGCCGACCGGCACGGGTCAGCGCCACATAGAACAGCCGCCGCTCCTCAGCGATGGCACGGGGAGTCTGCGCATAGCTGATCGGCAGCAGCCCCTCGCTCAAGCCGACCAGGTGCACGCTGTCCCATTCCAGGCCCTTGGCGGCGTGGAACGAGGCCAGGGTGACGCCTTCGATGTCGGGGGCGAACTGATGTTCGGCACGGTCGGCCAGATCGTCGAGGAAGGTCTCCATCGGCACGGGCAGCTCCTGACCTGCCTGATGGGCCTCGGCGAGATCGACGAGGGCCTTGAGGGACTCCCATTTCTGACGGGAGGCGCCGGGCCCCGGCGGCTCACGGGTGAAGCCGAGGGACCCCAGCACCTCCCTGACGACGTCGGGCAGCGCACGGCCGCTCGAGGTCGTTCGTGCGGCTCGGAGCATGAGGATGGCTTCCTTGACCTCCTTGCGAGCGAAGTACCGTTCCCCGCCCCGCAGCACATACGGGATTCCGGCAGCGGCCAACGCCTGCTCATAGGCCGGGCTCTGTCCGTTCGTGCGGAAGAGCACGGCGATGTTGCGCGGTCGGCGCCCGGCCTTGATCTCTGCCGAGATCGCGTTGACCACCCCTGTGGCTTCGGCCTCGTCGGTCGGATATTCGACCATGGTCGGCTGCTGGCCGACCGGATTGTCCGTCCGCAGGGTCAGCGCGCTCTTGGCGGTGTGTCTGAGCAGGCTGTTCGCGGTGGTCACGATCGCTTGGGAGGACCGATAGTTGCGGACCAGTCGAATCGTCCTGGCCTCGGGCATGGAGGTGCCCAGCGAACCGAGCAGGCTCGCATCGGCACCGGCGAAGGAGTAGATCGTCTGTGCGGGGTCACCGACGACGCACAGGTTGTCGCGGGGGCCGAGCCAGCGGGAGAGCACATCGAACTGCAGCGGTGAGACGTCTTGGAACTCGTCGACGACGAAGTGTCGGTACTGGTCGCGGATCTCTGCCGCGATCGCCGGATACTCGGCCAGGACCCCGGACAGCACCAGCAGCACATCGTCGAAGTCGAGCAGCCGTCCGCGGGTCTTCGCTTCACTGTAGGCCTCGAAGATGCGGACCATGTCTTCGACGCTCAGTCGTCCGGGCAGATCGCGTGCCGCCGCCTTCGTGGCATAATCCTCGATGCCCAGCAGTGAGGCGGAAGCGAATTCGACCTCCGAAGCGACGTCTCGGGTCAGCTCCCGGCTGGTCTCCATCCCCAGGCTCTGCATGACGGAGCCGATGATGCCGGCCTTGTTCTCGATGATGCGCGGGAAGTCCCCCTCGGCGAACCGATCCCAGAAGAAGCGCAGCTGGCGCAGGGCCGCGGAATGGAAGGTGCGCGCCTGCACCGCGGGCACGCCGAGTCCGCGCAGCCGCGAACGCATCTCCCCCGCCGCCTTCGCTGTGAAGGTCAGGGCCAGAACCTGGTTGGGAGGGAACACCTCGGTGGCGATTCCGTAGGCGATGCGGTGCGTCATGGCTCGGGTCTTGCCCGTTCCGGCACCGGCCAGGACGATCACCGGGGAGTCGAAGTGGGTGGCGACCTCTCGCTGCTCCTCGTCCAGGGCCTCGAGAAGGGCCGTGGTCGGAGCGTTCACGCGTTGTCCAACCAGCTGTGGAGGAGTTGGCCGGCGATGGAGACGGTCGAGGGTGCCCGGACCGTCTTCGCGGCGATGGCGTCTCGCAGCTCCTCGCGAGTGAACCATCTCAGGGTGGCGATCTCGGTCCGGTCCGCGGCGAACTCACGGCTGGGTGCCTCGGCGGAGAACCCGAGCATGAGCGAACACGGGAAGGGCCACGGCTGGGACCCGAGGTACTGGGGATCTGTGACCTCGAGGTGGGCCTCTTCCCAGATCTCTCTGATCACCGCGCGTTCGAGTGTCTCCCCGGGTTCGACGAAGCCGGCCAGCAGCGAGTACCGGTCGGCCTCCCACGCGGCGTTGTTGCCCAGAAGGACGCGTTCGACGCCGTCGTCATCGGTGTTGACGATGACGACGATGACGGCAGGGTCGGTGCGCGGGAAGTGTTCGCTTCCGGTCTCCGGATCGCGGCGCACCCACCCGCCGAGGGCCGGTTCGGTCGGGGTGCCGGTGCGCGGCGAGTACTGGTGGGCGCGATGCCAATTGCCGACTCCCACGACTTCGCAGGCCAAGGACACCTGCACGTCGTCGAGGGACTCGGCCAATTGTCGCAGGGGCAGCCACACGGGTTCGGAGCTGTCGAGACCGTCGCCGGGTGCGGTGAGCAGATCGCTGGCATCGCGGGCCCGGGAGGCCTCAAGGGCTGAGTCGAGGTGACTGCGGCCGGCGTCATCGAGCGAGACTCCGATGTAGCGCGTCGCGGCGGCGTCCCGGCCGAGGTAGATCTCGGTCTGTCCCTCAGGCACCTGTTCGCGATCACCGAGGAAGAGCCCGCCGGCTGCCACAAGCAGGGATCCGCGATGTTCGAAGACCGCTAAGGCTCCGGACGCCCAGACCTCGGACAGGTCTCCGTCCGAACCCCGGGTGAGATAGTCGCGATCGATTCCGTGACGGGCGAGGCTGATCGGCTTCACACGAGGCAATGACTTCATGCATTCCACGATAGCTCAGGGCCCTGACGCACACGGGTGCGAGTCGGGTCCGTCCGGGCCCCGGCTTCGGCGCGACTGACACGCTCGGCGGCGAGTCCCGTGTCTCAGCTGGGAGCAGACGGTAGATTGGGAAAGGTGGATACCAAGGCGCTCAAGTTGACTGCGATCGCGGCGACGATGCTCGACGGCTTCGCCCCGACGAAATGGACACCTCTGCCTCCCCTCGACGACGGTGTCAGAGTTCTGCTCGATGACGACCGGCAACAGCTCGTGGCGACGGCTCAGACTCAGCTCGATCGCACCGCGGACACCGGCTCCGCCGCCGAGGCGGGCCGCATCTACGACGCCATGTACCCGCACGCTGACTTCACATGGCCGCATCTGCGGGCCCTGACCGAGGTCGATGCCGAATACTTCGGCACCTCGACTCCGACGACCGTGACTCTGGTCGACCCCCTGCCCGGAGCGCCTCTGGGCGATGTGCCCATCGCCGACACGGCTCGGGCCAGTTCCTTGGCGCAGGCCCTGGCGACCCTGCATTCGGCCGCTCCCGAACCGGTTTCCGAGGCCGGTTTCCCGGTCGAGGACCCCTCTCGGTCGCAGTTCCTCATCCTCGAACGCCTCGACCAGGCCGCAAGCACCGGCCGGGTGCCCTCGGCTCTGCTCCAGCACTGGGAGGAGGAGTTCGAGAAGGTCGCTCTCTGGCATTTCCTGGCCACCCCCATCCACGGCTCCATCGATGAGGCGAGTGTCTACACCGATCAGGAGCGGGTGCTCGCGTTGTCGGAGATCGGCCGTCTGCGGGTGGCCGATCCTGCCGTCGATCTGGCTGCGGCCTCCGCACTGATCGACCCGGCGGCCCTGCCGACGTTCTTCGAGGAGTACCTCAACTCCCGTCCCCGCGCCGATGAGCACGTCATCACCCGTGCCGAGCTGCTGGCCGAATTCGCTGTCCTCGATTGGTTGCTCGAAGCCGTCGATTCCGGCGATGAGGCCGCCATCGAGGACGCCGCCGACCTCTTGGTCTCGTTCAACGACGTTCTCTTCGCCGCCGCCCCCGGCACCGATTCCGGGTCCGCCGAACACCGGGACGACGCCTCTGCCGAGACTCCGACGGCCGACGACGCCTCTGCCGGTGACGACGAGCACGAGGTCGTGTCCGACGAGACGAACGGTCCGGCGGATGAGGAAGGCACGGGTGTCGAGGCCGCGATCACCGAGCGGGACCGCAGCGACGTCTTCATCCCCCGTGCCCGACCGGCCTCCGCCTCCGACGAACCAGCCGCCGACGCACCCGCTGCATCCGACGAGTCCGCTGCCTCGACCGAACCCACTCCGGATCAGGATGACGGGACCGGTCCGATATCGCGACCGGACCGCCCCTGAACCACGGCTCGCCCCACCCGTAGTCCGCCCGGCGGAATCGACTGCCGAGGGGATCGGAGCCTGCCGGGAGATCGGAGATCAGGCAGGACCGGGATGCTGCCGCACCCGGAGTCCGGCGGGCCCGGAGTCAGGTGAGGTCGTTGGCCTCCAGCCAGGCGATGACCTCGTCTTCGTCGGGCAGATCGGTCAGACGCACGATCTCGTCGCTGCCGACGAAGTAGAACGTGCCCGTCACGTCGGTGATCTCCGGATGTGCCCGCAGGATCGCAAACCGGTAGAGCGCCAGCTGCCACTTCATCACCTCGAGCACGTGCGCCTCGGGTTTCTTCGAGGTCTTCCAGTCGACGACCTCCGCGTGCCCGTCGGTGATGAATACGGCATCGATCTTGCCGGGGACCCGGAACCTGCCGAGGACGAGTTCGAACGACATCTCCACGTGGTCGGGGCTTCTGCTGGCGAATTCGGAGGACAGGAAGGTCTCCTGCAGCCGTTCGACGGTGGTCGCATCGATCGATCGCACGAGTTCGTCTTCGCCGATGTCGATGCTCGACTGCCCGAAATGCTGTTCGACCCAGGAATGGAAGTTCGTGCCGATCTCTGCCGCCCGGCTGGGCGGGGTCGGTATCGGGCGCAGAGTCTGCGTGCGGAAGCTCTGCGGATCCCGTCGCCAGGCGACCAGGGCGGTCGCCGACAGTCGATCGGGCATGCCCGCGGCAGAACCGGTCTCCGGCCGGTCCCCGATGCGAAGCGCCTGGGCGGCATAGCGTCCGACGGGACCGGGCTCTGCGGCCAGCTCCTCCAAACCGACCTCTCGGCTGGTCTCGACCCACTCGGCTGCGCGCTGAGCCGCGGCGACCTGTTCGGTGCGCGGAACCGGCCACAGGCTGGTCTCGATCCGGTCTTCCTCGCTCTCATCGGCCGGTTCGGGGATCTCCACCTGTGCCCCGAGCGCTTCGATCGCCTCGGTGAGGAAGGGAGAGGGCTCGTCGGGAACGGTCCTCGCCCCCATCAGTTCGGCCCCGAGCCACAGGTAACGCTTGGCTCGGGTGAAGGCGACATAGGCAAGACGCCGTTCCTCGGCCACGTGGGCCTCGGCGATGCGCGGCCTGATGAAGTCCCCGATCCATTCGTCGAGTGCCTTCTTCGTCTCGAACTCGGCCTCCCGCAGATCGAAGTCGACCAGGTGCGCTCGGTCCCCTCGCAGGGGGTACGGCAGTGCGGTCCGGTCCATCCAGCCCTCCTTGTCACGCGGTTCGGTCGGGAAGTCCTTGACCACGAGCGAGGGCACGGCCACCGCGTCGAATTCCAGCCCCTTCGATGCGTGAACGGTCATGATGTTGATCGCATCGGCTGCCGCCGTCGGTTCGACGGCGTTGAGGGCGTCGTGAGCTTCCATGAGGCTCAGCCAGGACAGGAAGCCGGTGATCGTGGGCTGGTCGTCGGTGGTCGCGTACTGGCTGGCCGCGGACAGGAACGAGTCGACGGCCGAGCGGTGCAGGTTGCGCAGGGAGTCGTTCAGACCCCAGATGTCCGAGTCGATCCCGGTCTCCGCCATGGCCGTGCGGATGATCGAGGAGATGGTGCCGGTGCCCGACCGGACGGTGCGCAGCGCCCGGGCCAGTGCGACCAAGCGGTCCAGTGCTTCTCGGCTCAGCCCTGCCGCTCGGTAGTCGGCGACCAGTGCCCTGTCCGCGGCCGTTCGCGGACCCTGGTCGAGGGCGCGCTGGACTTCGATGAGCTCGTCGACGCCTTCGACGATGGTGGCCTGGTCGATGGCTTCGGCGATGACCTCAGCGGGGTCGAGGCCCGCCTCGGTCCGTTCCGCCTGCCGTCGTTCGGTCTGTCTGTGGGTGAATGACTGCAGTCCGGCGATGTCGCCGGCACCGAGTCCGAGCATGCGGCCGCTGATCAGCCGCATGAGTTCGTTGCCGGCCATCGGGTCGACGGCCGCGGTGAGCACCGCCCGCAGGTCGGCGACGAAGGGGTCGCTGAGCAGCCCGGAGGAACCGTGCACATGGACTGCGAACCCCGCGGCCTCCAGGGCAGCTGCGACGGCGGCGAAATGCGCGCGTTTGCGGCACAGCACGGCCTTCGTCGCCCCTTCGGGGATGGTGGCGAACCATTCGGTGAGGGCTCTCAGGCCGTTGGTGAGGAAGTCGGGGTCG
Organism: Brevibacterium sp. SMBL_HHYL_HB1; assembly: GCF_018208375.1. Classification (NCBI taxonomy): domain Bacteria; kingdom Bacillati; phylum Actinomycetota; class Actinomycetes; order Micrococcales; family Brevibacteriaceae; genus Brevibacterium; species Brevibacterium sp. SMBL_HHYL_HB1. The sequence goes on from NZ_CP062936.1 coordinate 1,804,367, forward strand.
TGTGCGCCCGAGCTGATCTCGATGCCCACCTGCCCGTCGCCGGCTCCGTCGCGGGCGGTCAGCGGGCTCTCGCTGCTGTCGGTGAGTCCTTCGGCAATGCGGTTGGCCACGTGCAGGATCGACCGGTCGTTGCGCCAGCTCGTACTCAGTGTCAGCGATTCGACCTCGGTGAAATCGGAGGAGAAACGGCTCATATTGTCGGCGCTGGCACCGCGCCACCCGTAGATGGCCTGTCGGGGATCGCCGACAGCGGTCACGGCGGTCGAGGCGAACAGGTCGCGCAGCAGTCTGAGCTGGGCGACCGACGTGTCCTGGAATTCGTCGAGGAGGACGATCCTCCAGCGTGCTCTCTCGGCCTGAGCCGCGGCCGGCACTTCGTCGATGATGCGCTGGGCGAATCTCACCTGGTCGGAGAAGTCCATCGCCAGGTTCTGTCGCTTCGCCTGCATATAGGCATCGGCCAGCCGTGCGGTCCTGATCTTCGCTTCGAGCTTCGCCCGCCGTCCGTTGGGGTCGACCGGTTTGCCCTTGCTGGATACGAGCGCGGCCAGACACTGTTCGAGATAGTCGGTGACCTCGTCGACGTCGCGTCCATGATCGTTCATGGCTCCGGCCAGTGCGATGATGTCGGCGATCATCGTCTCCCGGGAGAAGTTTCCGGGTATCTCATCCGGCGGCGTGGAGTCGATGATCTTCGCGGCGATGGTGTGCGCGGCGGCGTCGTCGAGCAGCACGGTCTCGGGTTCGATTCCGATGCTCGCTCCGTGTTCGCTGACGATCGAGGCCGCATACGAGTTGTAGGTCGACACGGTGGGAGTGTCCAGACCGGGCAGCGACAGCTCCCGGCCCTGCCCGAGGTTGTGCCTGAGCCGGGACAGGAGCACGCGGATGCGTCCGCCGAGTTCGCCGACGGCCTTGCGGGTGAAGGTGAGTCCGAGGATCTCCTCCGGCGATACGTGCCCGTTGGCGACCAACCACACCACTCGCTGCGAGATGACGGTGGTCTTGCCGGAGCCGGCGCCGGCGGTGACCTTCATCGACTGCTGCGGATCGGCTTCGATGATGATCTTCTGTTCCGGGCTGGGCGGGAAGGCCTGTGCGGGGTCGGCGGCTGTCAGCCGCGCGAGCTGTTCGGCGGTGAAGCGCATCAGTTCTCCTCCAGCATCTTCGGACCGATCGCCGGGCAGGACGATCGGACGGGACAGCTCTGGCATTTCTGCGGTTCGACTCGGGCGGGGAAGCTCGCCGCCCGCATTCTGCCGGACACATCGTCGATGAGGTCCCGCGCCCAACCGGGGTCGGAGTCGGCCTCGAGGGCCGGCTGCTCCCTGACGGTCCGGGATGATCTGCGCAGGAAGACGAGTTCGGCACCATAGGCCTGGGCCTCGAGTCTCTCGTCCTGTCCGATCGTGATGGTGCCCGAATTGATCGCCTCTTGGTACACGCCCAACTGAGCGTGCCGGTCCATCTCCTTGCCGGCCACGACGTTCCGGCCCGTTTTGAAGTCGACGATGCGCAGACCGCCCTCGACCTCCTCGACACGGTCGAGGCGGCCGGTGACCTTCCACTGCCGTCCCTCGTCGTCGACGCCGACGGCGTAGACCTGTGCCTCCACCCCCACCAGTTCGCCGGGAGCGTTCATGATGTACTCGCCGAGGCGGTCGGCCATCGTCATCGCCACATCGAATTCGCGTTCGCGCTCCCACTCCGCGTCGAATTCGAGGGTGTGGAACTCCTTCTGCACATAGTCGCGGATCGCCGAGGTCGGGCCTTCGGGGTAGTTCTCGGCGGCCGCGTGGATGATGGTGCCGAGGTTCTGGGCGGTCGAGCTCGGACGGTCCCCGCCGTTGCGGGTGAGGAACCACCGGAGGGCGCAGTCCGTGAACGATTCCACCTGCGATGGTGACACCCGCACCGTGTCGGCGGAGGTGAACAGCGGTTCGCTGGTGGTGATGTCCTCGGCTTCGCGCCACTGCTTCGGGTCCGCCACCGATGGGCTCGCCGCCGCCAGTGCGCGCATCAGCTGCGCCCAGGTCTGAGTCTGCTCATCGGGCGGGCCCTCGACGTCGGACCCGCCGTTGGTGTCGGGCCCGAGCGCCGCAGCGGACTGGAGCAGGTGGGCTCTGGCATGTGCGGCCATCTCGGTCAGCGTCAGCGGCGGCAGTTCGTCCTCGTGGGTGATCGCATAGCCGTCGGCCGCCTCGGTGCCTTTGGCGGTGCCGGCGGCCAGAACGTCGAAGAACGGTGAGGGTTCGGTCTCGGCATCTGTCACGGCCGTGACGATCACCCGCTCCTGTGCTCGGCTCAGCGCGGTATAGAACAGTTCGCCCTCCTCGCGCAGGTTCGTCCGCTTCGCATGCGAGTGGTAACCCGGGTCCGCGGTGACGGTCTCCCCCGTGGCCAGCACCGAGGCGAGGTCGGTCAGGCCGAGGATGCCGCCGCGCAGCTTCGGGTTCGGCCACACCCCGTCGTTGACCTCGGCGATGATGACCAGAGGAACCCGCACATGGGCCAGGGAGGACGGCGTGCCGACTCGCACGTGGTCGGCGAACCCGGCGGTGTCGGCCAGGGAGTCCTGCGCGATGTCCTGTTCGGCGACGATCCCGGCGAAGGAGCGCGCGGTGAAGCCACCTCGGTCGGCGATCTTCTCGGCAAGGGCGAACAGCCGCAGCACCGAGTCCAGGTAGCCGTGGGTGACCGATTCGGGGTCGCGCAGCGCCTCGTCCTGCCATCTCTGTGCCACCCCGGCGGCATCCCAGATCGCCCACAGCGCCTGGTGCGGGTCGGATGTTCCGACCTCGGCCGCCGCGTGGAGCATGCGTGAGATCGTCGCCAGCCCCTGCGGAGACGAATCGTCGATGGGGCTGCGCAGCGCCTGCGCGAGCGAGGCCGTGCTGCTGGCGGCGGGAAAGCGCCGGCGCACGCTGCGCCTGAAGCGACGGATCTGGACCGGGTCGAGTCGGACATAGATGCTGCCGGCCAGGGACAGGGCGAGTTCGGCGATCGACTCATCGTCGTCGAAGTCCGGCCGGGTCGACAGCAGCTGCAGCAGCGGCGCGGTCGCGGGATCGATGTTCAGCGGCTGCATCAGCGTGGCGATGGACACGCCTGAGGCGCGCAGCTCGCTGGCGATCGTCCGAGCCGTTGCCGAATTCCGGCAGATGAGTGCGACATCGGACCAGGAGTGTCCGTTCTCGACGAAGTTCGTGATCCGACGCGCCAGATACCGATGTCCCGATGCGCTGCCATCGAACACATGGGTCTCCAGCGGAACGTCGCGACCGGTCTCCGCGGTCGTCTCCTCGCCGGGCACAGCCTCGGCAGGGGCTCCCTCCTTCTCCTCCCCCCGCGGTCGGGGCATGTGCCCCAGAGACCACCGGGTGGTGATCCTGCCGCCGAATCCGTCGATGACCTCGGCCAGTTCCGGATCGACGTCCCACGGCCGGTCGAGGACGACGGTGTCGAAGCCCGCCTCGGCAGTGGCACGATCGATGATCGAGGCATCGGCGCCGTGGAACCGTCCGGTCACCGTTTCCGGGGAGCCGAACAGGGCCACGGCGCTGCCGCGTCCTCTCAGCTGCTCGAGAATCCCCCAGCTGGCCGCCGGGAAGTCCTGCACCCCGTCGGCGAGCACCACCCCGGGCACCCGATCGGGAGCGAAGGTCCACGCTCTGCCGGCGGTCACCTCGGCGGGTTCTCGGAAGATCTCGAACGCGGCCAGGGCGAGCACGGTGGCGGAGTCGACTCCCCCGTAGCCGGGCATGGACATGATGCCCAGATACTCGTCGAGGATCTCGGCCACGGCCGACCAGCGAGGATCGGGATGCCGGGCAAGGGCGCGCTCAAGAGCACTGCGGCCGAAGTCGAAGACGTGATCGCCGCCGTCCGGTTCGGGCACGCGCAGACCGAAGTCGAATTCCATCACCCGGTTGAGGGCGTCCCTGACCTCGGTGCGGAAGGCAGCCGTCGAGCGGACCTCGGCGGTGATCTCCGACGGCCAGTCGGGACCACGGGAGTGACCGCGCTCGTGACCGGCGAGGAGGTCGGCGAGGAACACGTCCTGATCGGCCCCGGAGATGAAGGCGAGGTCCTCTCCGGTCCTCGTCGTGTGAGCGGCCCGGGCGATGCCGTAGGCGAAGGAGGACACGCTGCGGGCCGGAGCGGCCGAGAGCACCGCATCGGCGGGAACCTCGAGTCGGTTGCGCAGCACATCGGCATGGTCGCGATCGGCGGTGAGCACGAGGACGGACGAGGGATCGACCTGAGCGACCAGATGCGAATAGAGCGATTCGAGCAGTGTCGTCTTGCCCGTACCGGGGCGGCCGACGATGTTCAGGCAGCCACCGGAGAGCAGCGTGGCGCCCATCTCCTTCGTCATCTCATCCATACCCGTATTCCACCACGAGCAGCTGACACGACTTCCCCGACCCCCGGATCCGGCGCGTCACCTCCGCCCTGCCTGCCCGGTCACAGGCTGGTCTTCGCGTAGCATTGAAGAATGTCGAGTCCACAACAGAGATCGCCCCGTGACCAACGCCGCGACCAATTGGTGTCCGTGGCGCGCTCCGTCTTCGCCACACGTGGATATCGAACGACGTCGATGGACATGATCGCCGAGGCCGCCGGCGTGTCCAAGCCCGTGCTCTACCAGCATTTCGATTCGAAGCAGGATCTGTATCTCGCGCTCATCGATTCCTCCGCCGCCCACCTGGACTCCCGTCTGGCCGAGGCGCTGGGCTCGACGAACGATCCGCACGAACAGGTCCGCGCCACCTATCGTGCCTATTTCGATTTCGTCGTCTCGCACCGTGAAGAGTTCGTCATCATCTTCAACTCCGACGTCTACGAGCCGAAGGCCGAGAAGAAGCTGCGCAATCTGCGGGAGAGGTCGGCCGCACGTGTGGTCACTGCCCTCCAGAACTTCGCACCGCTGAAAGACGACGAGGCCCAGCTTCTGTGCCGGGCTCTCATCGGCACCGCCGAGGTCGTCGTCAAACAGCTCGACTCCCAGCGCGGCGTCGATGTCGACTCCGCCGTGTCGCTGCTGACCCAGATGAGCTGGGGCGGGCTGAGTTCGTTCTCCCAGCGCTGAGTCCCGCCCTGACGACATTCCCTCCGTCGCCGCATCAGCCCAGAGCGGAATCGAACGGGAAGAAAACCCCTGTCGGCTGACGTTAGGCTGAGCACAGGCCAAATCATCATCTGCCATCGAGAATCTGCAAGGAGCACCATGGAAATCAAGATCGGCGTCAAACAGACTCAGCGTGAGATCACCTTCGAAACCGACGAGGACCCGAAGGACCTGGCTGCGCGCATCGAGGAGAAGGTCCAGTCCGAAGGGCTGCTGACGTTCTCGGACACGAAGGGACGTCAGATCTTCGTTCCCGCCGGATCGCTGGGCTATATCGAAATCGGCGCCGAAACGATCCGTCGCGTCGGGTTCAACGCCTGAGCTGCGCCTCGCCGCATCCGACGCGGCGATGATCTCGCCGCGTCGAACGGAGACAGCGCCCCGGTCATGACGACCGGGGCGCTTCGCTTCGTCCGCTCAGGCGACGAGGCCGAGGGCCGACATCCGCCTCGAATGGTTCGAGGTCACCGAGGGGATCATCTCGACGACGAGGTCCTCATCGATGCCGAGGATCGGATCGGTGAGCAGACTGCGAGCCCGCCCCAGCGTCTCGGCGACGAGCTTGCGGCCCCACAGCGCCAGACGCGACGCCAGCTGTGTGTCCTCGGCCACCTCGGCCGTGAGCCGATTGCGCGCATAATCGCTGGCCCGTGTATCATCGAGAATTGCAATAGCCAGGCTGTATCCGGGCTCGACGAGTTCGTCCACAGCCGTGCGGTAGAAATCATTCATGATTCCGTCGAAGACGAATCCCTTCATGAGGCTTTCGTACCAGTCGCGAGGACGAGTCCTCTCAGCCAGAGTGCTGAAGGTGGGCTCGAAGTGCTGACAGAGCTCGATCACATCCTGGCCCATCTGATCGATGTGCTGTGAGAGCTGTTCGAAGTTCGCGAATGACTGGGAGGCCAACCGCGCCAGGATGACCTTGTCATCCAGATCCGCCGCGGTCGTCGCGTTGGTGGCCATACGTTCGAAACCGGTCAGCTCGCCGAACGCCAGAAGCGCGAGCGTTGCAGCATCAGTACCGGCCAATGGGACAGAATCGGGCATAGTTCAAGACTACCGGTTCTGAGCCATGACAAGCGCGCATGCGCTAAAAGGAGTTTGGAATATGGCGGAGACAGAAGCGGATTTCGCGGACCTGGGAGTCGCCGGACCGATCGTGGCCTCGCTGGCCGCAGCGGGCATCACCCATCCCTTCCCGATTCAGGCACTGACGCTGCCGGTGGCTCTCTCGGGCGCCGACATCATCGGTCAGGCGAAGACCGGGACCGGCAAGACCCTCGGCTTCGGCATCCCTCTGCTCCAGCGAGTCGTCGGCAAGACGGAGGACGCGTCGGTGACCTCCGACCCGGAGTCGACTCCCGACAGCACGGGCGACGCCAAGGAGCCGCGTCTGCCGCAGGCCCTCGTCGTCGTGCCCACCCGTGAGCTGGCCAAGCAGGTCGCAGCCGATCTCGTCACTGCCTCGGTGCAGCGTGATATCGACATCATGACGATCTACGGCGGCATGGACTTCGATCCCCAGATCAGCCGTCTCAAGGCAGGCGTCGACGTCGTCGTCGGCACCCCCGGTCGCCTCCTCGACCTCTATGGGCGCAAGATCCTCAGACTCCACCGTGTCCGCACCGTCGTCCTCGACGAGGCCGATGAGATGCTCGATCTCGGGTTCCTGCCCGATGTGGAGAAGATCATCGATGCGGTGCCCGCGCACCGGCAGACGATGCTGTTCTCCGCGACCATGCCCGGGGCGGTCATCTCCCTGGCCCGCCGCTACATGGACCACCCCACCCACATTCGCGCTCAGGACCACGAAGACCTGTCGCTGATGGGAAAGAACACCACCCAGTTCGTCTACCGCGCCCATTCGATGGACAAGAGCGAACTCGTCGCCCGGATGCTCCAGGCCGAGGGACGCGGACGCACCATCATCTTCACCCGCACCAAACGCACGGCCGACAAATTGGCCGCCGAACTCGGCGATCGCGGGTTCGCGGTCAGAGCCCTGCACGGCGACCTCGGCCAGGCGCAGCGCGAAAAGGCGCTGAAATCCTTCCGCGAGGGCAAGGTCGACGTGCTCGTGGCCACCGATGTCGCCGCCCGCGGCATCGACATCGACGACGTCACCCACGTGGTCAACTACCAGTGCCCGGAGGACGAGAAGACCTACGTCCACCGCATCGGACGCACCGGTCGCGCCGGCAACTCGGGTGTCGCCATGACCCTCGTCGACTGGGACGACATGCCGCGCTGGCGCCTGATCAACAGGGCCCTCGGACTCGACTTCGACGAACCGGCGGAGACCTACTCCACCTCGCCGCACTTCTTCTCCGACCTCGGCATCCCGAAGGGCACCAAGGGCCGCCTGCCGCGTCAGCACTCCGAAGGCGAGGCCGACGAGGAGAGGAAGGGCCGCAGATCGGAGCGTCAGCGCGGTTCGGGCCGCGGTCGCTCCGGCGAGCGCCGAGGCGGGTCCTCGGATCGTCGCGGTGTCTCGGCGGGCTCCGGTGATGAGGAGCGCAAGCCGCGCCGTCGGCGTCAGCGCCGCCGCACACGCGGAGGCAAGCCCGTCAACCGGCCGCAGGGCGGTCGCCCGACCGCCGACTCGAACGAGAGCTGACCCGCACTCACAGGGCCCCGACCATTCGGTCGGGGCCCTCGTTCACTCTGCGTTCAATTCGACGGCCGATCTCGTTCAATTCGGTGACCGATACTCATCGGAGTCCCTGTCATCGAGTACGAACGAGAGTGAGTCATTGTTCGGTCCACGCCGGTTGGACGCACAGTCCCCCGCAGCACCCACCCGGTCCGGTCTCCTGCCCACCGCCGAGTCTGCGCCTCAGTCAGCATCGGGGACTCAGCCGGCTGCCACGGCTGAGGCGGAACCGGGAACGCAGGCGATGCCGGTGGCCGCCGAGCTGACCGAGTCCGGATCACCATCGAGCCCGAAGCGGACTCGCCCCGTTCCCGAACTGCCTCGTTCCCGTACGTATTCCGGGGCCGGTCGGGCTGAGCGGCCCCACAGGCATGACGTCGACGTCATGCGCGTCCTCGCCGGGCTGACGGTCATGGTCGGCCATTCCGGCGGCGTGCTCATCGGCCGTGCCGAAGAAGGCAGCGATGCCTGGTGGCTCGGTCACTTCGCCGAGGCGGTCAATCCCTGGGCCGTGCCCATGTTCTTCATGATCGCAGGCTGGGCCGTGCTCGCCGGGGCACCGCCGCGCACCGAAGCGAAGATGTGGGACCGCATCGTCCGCCACCTGGTTCCGCTCGCCTGCTGGTCGGTCATCTTCGTCCTCGGATTCAACTTCTTCGACACCGACGCCGTCGATGTCCGCCACGAACTCGTGCGCAGCGTCTTCGAAGCCGGCCGTCCCGGTTTCCACCTGTGGTACCTCTACGCGTACATCCCGCTCATCCTCGTCTTCGGCACTCTGGTCCTGTTCTGGCAGGGCCAGCGCCCGTGGAGGCTCGCCGGACTCGCCCTCGTCCTCGGCGGTTCGACCGTCTGGGTGCCGTTCCTCATCGACGTCATCGGTGTCGGATACGACGGATGGAAGTGGGGGTTCGCGACCTATCAGGTCGTCTACTTCGTCATCGGCGCCTTCATCATCCACCACGCGGGGCAGCTGCGTCCGCCGATCTGGTCGCTCGGACTGCTGTTCGCGGTCTCGGCCCTCGGTGTGCTGTGGTGGGAGTCGAGGAGGTCCTATCCGATCGAGAATGCGAATCCGCTCATCATCGGGCTCGCCGTCAGCGTCATCCTCATCGTCTCGCGCATCCGCCTCGGCGCCCGGTCGAAGAAGGTGTTCGCCTTCCTCGCCTCGGCCTCATTCGGGGCGTTCCTGGTCCATGTGTTCTTCCTCGAGCTCTTCTTCGAACGGCTCTTCGACATCGAGGCCGGACCGGTGCTTCTCGTCGTCCAGTATCTCGGCTTCCTCATCCTCATGGCCGCAGCGTCCTTCGCGCTCAGTCTGACCTGGGGACGTCTGCGCCTGCGCAGGCTTCTGGGCTGAGGCCGGGCGGGGTCTCAGCCCTGGATGAAGTCGACTCCGCCCGGCCGGGAGGCGGCGCGGTCGAGCAGCCTGGTGAGCATGTGCTCGGAGGTGACGTGTTCGCCGAGGCGGTTGGGCTTGCCCGTCCCGTGGTAGTCGCTCGAGCCGGTGATGATGAGATCGTGCTCATGGGCGAGCCGGCGCATGGTCTCCCGCTCCTGCGCCGGATTGTCCCGGTGGTCGACCTCGAGGCCGTCGAGGCCGGCGGCGATGAACTCGGTCATCGCGGAATCGGGCACGACACGTCCGCGCATGGCCGCACGCGGGTGGGCGAAGACCGACACACCCCCGGCTTCGCGGATGAGACCGATCGCGGTGATCGGGTCGATCGTCGGCAGCGCCACATGGTACTTTCCGCGACTGGACAGGATCGATGAGAAGGCCTCCGTGCGCGTCTCGACGACCCCGGCCGCCACGAGGGCATCGGCGATGTGCGGACGGCCGATCGTCGCGTCCTCACCGGAGACCGAGAGCACTGCATCCATGTCGATCGGATAGTCCTCGGCCAAGCGTTCGATGATGAGATGGGTCCGGTCGAGACGTGCCCGCCTCGTCTCCTGCACGACCGCGGCCAGGCCCGTGTCATAGGGGTCGTGGAGGTAGGACAGCAGGTGGACGCTGATGCCTTCGTAGCGACAGGAGATCTCCATCCCGCGGACGAGGCCGAGCCCGTAGACCCGGGCTGCGTCCTCGGCCGGATTCCACCCCGCCGTGGTGTCGTGGTCGGTGAGGCCGACGACGTCGATGCCCTCCATCGAGGCTTCTGAGATGAGTTCGGAAGGAGTCTGGGTCCCGTCCGAGAATGCGGTGTGCACATGGAGATCGATGACCATGGTCACAGTCTATCGGCATCTGTCGTCCCGTCTCCCACATCCGGGCGCCGAGTCAGTCGGGCCGCCTAGACTGGGGACATGACAGAGCAGAACTCAGAGACTCCAGACACGACTCAAGCACTCGCAGACCGCGTCAACAACCGCTCGCACCGCCCCAACTCGCGAGCCTTCCGCGATTTCGTCGCCTCCGGCTGGGATCGCACCCCGCTCCACGCCGAGGCCCTCGCCGCAGCCGGCTTCACACCCGCACGTCGGGCTCAGGTCTCCGCTGCCTTCCCCGGCGAACGGCTCGTCATTCCCGCCGGCGGCCTCAAGGTCCGCTCGAACGACACCGACTACCGTTTCCGTGCGCATTCGGCCTTCATCCACCTCACCGGCCTGGAGACCGACTCCGAACCCGATGCCGTCCTCGTCTTCGAACCCACCGACGACGGCCACGAGGTGACTCTGTACTTCCGTCCCCGGGCCGGCGCCGACACCGAGGAGTTCTTCTCCGACTCCCGCTACGGCGAATACTGGGTCGGCCCCCGGGCGGACCTCGAGGCCATGGCCACCATGACCGGCATCGCCACCGAGAACTCGGCCACCGTCGACGACGCCATCACCAAGGACCTCGGATCCATCTCCGTGCGCCTCGTGCGCCAGGCCGATACCCGCGTCGACGGTGTCATCGATCTCGCCCGGACCCAGGTCCAAGCCGATCTCGAGACCTCCGAGGCCGGGGACGCGGAACTGGCACAGATGCTGTCCGAACTGCGTCTGATCAAGGACGACCATGAGATCGACGCCCTGCGCGAAGCGGTCGCGATCACCCGGGCGGGCTTCGACAACGTCGTCGCCTCGCTCCCCCAGGCACTCGACCACCGCCGAGGTGAGCGCGTGATCGAAACCGCCTTCGAAACCGCCGCCCGCTCCGACGGCAACGGAGTCGGCTACGACACGATCGCGGCCTCGGGCAACAACGCCTGCACCCTGCACTGGATCCGCAATGACGGTCAGGTCCGGGACGGCGACCTCGTCCTCGTCGACGCCGGTGCGGAGGCCGATTCGCTCTACACCGCCGACATCACCCGCACTCTGCCGGTGTCCGGCACCTTCACCGAGGTGCAGGCGAAGATCTACGACGCGGTGCTCGCCGCCTCCGATGCCGCCTTCGCCGTCGCCGCCGATCACGCCAATCGGCCGGTGAAGTTCCGCGAGGTCCACGAGGCGGCCATGGAGGTCATCGCCGAACGGCTCGAGCAGTTCGGCGTCCTGCCCGTCTCCGCAGCCGAATCGCTCTCTCCCGAGGGCCAGCAGCACCGCCGGTGGATGGTCCACGGCACCAGCCACCACCTGGGTCTTGACGTCCATGACTGCGCTCAGGCGCGGGCGGAGATGTACCTCGATGCCACACTCGAACCCGGCATGGTCTTCACCATCGAACCGGGACTGTACTTCAAGGCCGATGATCTGCTCCTGCCCGAGGAATTCCGCGGCATCGGTGTGCGCATCGAGGATGACGTCCTCGTCACCGCCGACGGGGTGGAGAACCTGTCCGCGGACTTCCCCCGCACCCGCGCCGAGGTCGAAGCCTGGGTCCAGGGACGATGACCGACAGCGGTGGCAGCGCGCCGGAGGCAGGCGTCGGTCCGGTCCGCTCGCGTGGGATCCTCGAAGTTCCCGGCATCGGCCTCGGCCATGCCGGGCAGTTCTCCCAGGCCCGGATGACCGGATTGAGTGTGGTGCTGCCTCCGCCGGGGTCGACCGTCGGCGTCGACGTCCGCGGAGGCGGCCCGGCCACCCATGAGACCGATGTCATCGCACCGGGGACGCATTCCTACGGTGCCGATGCCATCGTCCTCACCGGCGGTTCCGCGTTCGGGCTCGGCGCCGTCAGCGGGGTCGTGGGGACCCTCGCCGAGGCGGGCCGCGGTTTCCCCGCCGCAGGCCTGGACGGCACTGTCATCCCCCTCGTCCCCGCAGCCGCGATCTTCGACCTCGGCCGCGGGGACGGATCCGTTTCCCCACCCACGCCGGATGAGGGTGCTCTGGCCGCGCGCGCGGCACTGTCCGCGGCCTCCGGGGCCACCGCCGATGAGGCTGTCAGAGGCAGTGTCGGGGCTGGGCTCGGAGCCCGTTCGGGATTCCAGAGCCTGCGCAGCGGACTCGGATCCTTCGCGATCCGCCTGCCCGGCGGCACCGTGGTCGCTGCCCTCGTGGCAGCGAACTCACTGGGCACCATCGGCTCGCCTGCCGGTGGTCTGTGGTTGGACCCGCTGCTGCGGTCCTACGGTTTCGGCACACCAGCTGTGACCGGACTGCCCGCGGCGAGCACAGAGGCTGATGACAGGAACACGACGATCGCAATCGTCGCCACCGATGCGGCCATGGATCCGGCTCAGGTGACGCGTATTGCCGCGGGAGCGCATGCGGGCATCGCCCGCGCCGTACAGCCCTCGCACACGCTCTTCGACGGCGACACGGTCTTCGGCATCGCCACCGGTGCACGGCCGCTTTCCGAGGGTTTCGAGTCCTCGACCCGCGAACTCGTGTCCATCACCGCCGCGGCCGCCGATGCCCTCAGTCTGGCGATCCTCGACGCGCATGCCTCGGCGGCGCCGGCCGACGCCGCGTGGCGGCAGCCACCGACCCTGTCCGAGATCGCACCGGACTTCACCTCCGCGTTCACCGCGCTCTGAACTCGAAGGCGGGGCCCGCCATCCGGCGGGCCCCGCAGCCGCCTCTCTCAGATCGGTTTCGAGTCAGTCGTTGCGAGCCGACTGAGCCTCGTCGGAGTCGAGGCCCTTCGGCTCCCTGATCTCCTTCTTCTGCTGAGTGTCGAAGCCGTCCTGGCGCAGCAGCTTCTGCGATTCGGACTGGGCTGCGGCCTCGTCCTCGACAACGGTGAACCGGATCGTCTCAGTGAATTCACGGCCGTAGCGGTCGGTTCCGGTCACCTCGGCGGTGTGGGTGCCCAGGCCGAGGTCCGACGGGATCTCGGTCCGCCACAGGTGAGAGCTCGACTGCCCGACGTTGCCGGAGGTGCGCAGGTTCTGCGAGGCCGTGTACGGATCGGTGTACTCCCAGCCCTTGGCCAGGCCCTCGCCCTCGCCCGGCTGCGTGTGCTCGGACTGCTTCGGGCTCTTGCCGTCGAAGCTGACCTCGACGCGCGCATCCGAGGTCCCGGCCAGGAAGCTCGAGGTCAGCCACGTCTGCCCCTGCTTGAGGTCGTCGCGGGTGACGACCCGCTCGGAGATCGCCTCCGGAGGGGCACCGACCTTGTCCGCGTCCTGCCAGTCCTGTGCCTTCTGCGCCCAGTCGCGCCACTGCGGCGAGTTCACACCGAGCAGCAGCTGGTGGTCATCGGATTCGCCTCGAACGGTGTAGCGTTCGCTGCGCGAGGCACCGTCGAATTCCAGGGTGAGCACACCCGGTTCGGAGGCGTCCTGAGTGAACGAGTACGGCAGTCCGTCGGCGTTGAGCCCTCCGGAGTACCAGTCGCCGGAGACCGCGCCGGCGACGATCTGCGTGTGCGGCAGCTTCTCGATGCCGGCTGCCGCCCATTCCTTGCGCGTCTGCCCGGCTACGAGGTTCTCCTGCGTGTGCGTGTGACCTCCGACGGTCACGGCGTTCGGGTAGTCGGCGATGACGTCGTAGAATTCCTTCGCATTGTCGACGACGACCTCTTTGTGGGTGAGGATCGGCGCGTGTGTGGCGATGACGACCTGCGCATTCTTCGGCACGTTCTTCAGATCGTTGGCCAGCCACGTCAGCTGCTCGTCGGTGATCTTCTCCTTGTACTTCCTGTTGTTCGCCTTGCCTTCGTATTCGATGCTGTCGAGGACGACGAAGTGAGTCTTGCCGACCTCATAGGAGAAGTAGGACGGACCGAACTGATCGCGGAACGTGTCGAGGGCGTGAGCATCATCGACGGCGTCGTAGTCCTGGTCGTGGTTGCCCGGAGCGACGCGGACCGGTCCGTTCATCTGCGAGTAGATGTCGCGCAGATCGTCGTTGAGGCTGAGGTCGTCGCCGACGTTGTCGCCCAGCAGCAGCACGCCGCAGGCACCGTAGTCGTTGCGATCGGCGAGGTCTCCGACGGCGCCGTCGCGGGCATAGCCCATCTCGGTTTTGTCATAGGCCTGTGTATCGGCGGCGATCGGGCAGTTCTGCTCCGGCTCGGCAGAGGCCTGCGATTCGACCATGGGGAAGTTCACGGCCTTCGGGGTGTCCCCCGTCGGTTCGATTCCGCCGTACTTGAGGTCTCCGGAGCCTTCCGGCAGGTGGTTGTAGCTGAACTGTGCGACCTTGTCCTCGTCGACGGGCACCTGCCAGCCGGCCGGCTGGGTGATGGACACGGTCATATTGTCCCGCACGGGCAGCTCGTAGCGGCCCTCGCCGTCGGTCTGGACGACGTCGACGCCGTTGGACACGGCGACTCCGGCCACGCCCTTCTCGTCGCCGTCGAGTTTCGAGTTCTGGTTGACGTCGTCGAAGACCTGACCGGTGAGCGTCTCCGGATCCTCGGGCTGCCCGCGATCGACCTGCACATGTCCTTCGTAGAGCTCAGCCGGCGGCTGCGCCGCGGCCGCCGTGGGGGAGAGCAGCGGAGCGAAGAGCGAAAGGACAGCGCAGGCGCCGAGACCTGCGACCGCTGTGCGGGGACGGATTGGGCGTGTGTGCATGAATGACTCCTGTATTCGACTGTGGCTGCATCTGCCGAGTCACGACCCTAAGGAGGCGGATCGACGAGGAAGTGAAGGAGCAGGGTCCACGTGATGAATAGGAGGCGTGCCGGCAGAGAACCGGCCTCGTGTGATCTCGGTTCAATTCGGTTCGCCCGGCCCGAAAACACCGATTCAGCACGTAGTCTGAGACCATGAGCGGTCCACCGAAAAGAGTCTTCGTCGCCCGACTCGTCTCCGCGCCCGTGTTCGACCCTCTCGGGGATCAGGTCGGACGGGTCCGCGATGCCGTCATCGTCTATCGAGCGACCATGCGTCAGTTCCCTCGAGTCATCGGTCTCGTCGTCGAGGTCCCGGGCCGACGTCGCGTCTTCGTGCCCATGGGGCGGGTGACCGCGATCGATTCCGGTCAGGTCATCACCACCGGTCTGGTGAATATGCGCCGCTTCGAGCAGCGCCAATCGGAGACGCTGGTCATCAACGATCTGCTCGACCGCCGCCTGCGTCTGCGCGAGGACGACTCCCCCATCCTCGTCGAGGACGTGGGCATCGAACAGCAGGTGAACAAGGATTGGGAGGTCACCAGGCTGTTCGTGCGTCGGGTTCCCGAACGCAGCGCCTTCGCGGCCTTCCGCCGCCGCGGTGAGACCAAGCAGATCGATTGGACCGACGCCGATCATCCGGCGGACTCCGAGGTCGACCAGGAGGCGACCCAGCTCATCGCCGCCTATCAGGACACGAAGCCGGCCGACCTCGCCGATGTGCTCTTCGAGATGAATTCGGCCCGCCGACTCCAGGTGGCGCGCGCACTCGATGACGAACGCCTCGCCGATGTCGTCGAGGAGCTGCCGGCGGAGACGCAGATCGAGGTTCTCGCCGGGCTCGAGACGGAGCGGGCGGTGACCGTGCTCGAGGAGATGGAGCCCGATGACGCCGCCGACCTCCTCGGCGAGCTCACCGACGAACAGGCCGAACGGTTCCTGGCGATGATGGAGCCCGACGAGGCCGAGGACGTGCGCACTCTGCTGGCCTATGACGATGACACCGCCGGCGGTCTGATGACGACCGAGCCGGTGATTCTCACGCCCGAGGCCACTGTGGCCGAGGCGCTGGCGCATGTGCGCAGGGAGGATCTGCCTGCGGCGTTGGCGGCGGCGGTCTTCGTCTGCCGCCAGCCGGTGGAGACTCCGACCGGGCGGTACCTCGGCCTCGTCCACATCCAGGAGATGCTGCGCCATCCTCCGCATGAGCCGGTCGGCATCATGCTCGACACCGAAGTCGAGCCGCTGTCTCCGGACACGGCCCTGGCCGAGGTCTCGAAGCTGCTGGCCGCGTACAATCTGGTGTCGGTGCCGATCACCGACGAGAACGATCGCCTCGTCGGGGTGGTCACCGTCGATGACGTCCTCGACGAGCTGCTGCCCGAGGACTGGCGCACCACCGGTCGTGACGATCGCAGGAAGGGGTAGAGACATGGCAGTCGATGACTTCGAGATCCCCCGTTCGAGCAGACGCAGGCTGCCCAGCTTCACCGTCTCCCCCGAGACCTTCGGTCGCGGCGCCGAGGCCTTCGCCCGGTTCATGGGCACCCCGGCCTTCCTCGTCGGCATGACCGTGTTCTGCACGGTGTGGCTGCTGTGGAACACCCTGCTTCCCGAAGCCTGGCAGTTCGACCCCCGGTCGCTGAACTTCACGCTGCTCACCCTCATCCTGTCTCTGCAGGCCTCGTACGCGGCACCGCTGATCCTGCTCGCGGAGAACCGCAGCACCGACCGTGACCGCGTCGAGTTCGAACACGATCGGCAGCGAGCCGAACGCAATCTCGCCGACACCGAGTACTTGGCCCGGGAGGTCGCGGCACTGCGCATCGCCATGCGCGAGGTCGCCACTCGCGACTTCATCCGCTCCGAGCTCAAGGACCTGCTCAGAGAACTCGAGGACGAGGAGGCGGAGTCGAAACGATCCGCGGCCGACGCCGGCGGTCCCCTTCAGGACGGCGGCGGAGAGGGTGACGGAGCCGAGAGCGACGATGTAGGCTTGAAGGCCCGGAAGCAGTGACCCGGGCAGGAAAGGACGTGGGGATGACAGGTCCCGATGTGGAGGCAGTGACAGAGGCATTGACCGGCGTCATCGACCCGGAGATTCGCCGCAACATCGTCGAACTCGACATGGTCGACGACATCAGCATCGACGGTGGTTCAGTCACCGTCACGGTCCTGCTCACGATCGCCGGCTGCCCGCTCAAGGACACGATCACACGGGATACGAAGGCCGCGGTGGCCCGCGTCGAGGGCGTCACCGAGGTGTCCGTCGTTCTGGGCACCATGACGCCCGAGCAGCGGAAGGCGATGAAGGAGAAGCTGCAGGGCAGCGGCACCCGCGACATCCCCTTCAACCGTCCCGATTCGCTCACGAAGGTCTACGCGGTCGCCTCGGGCAAGGGCGGGGTCGGCAAATCCTCGGTCACGGCCAACCTCGCCGTCTCCCTGGCGGCCAAGGGACTGCGCGTGGGCCTCGTCGACGCCGACATCTACGGATTCTCGATCCCGGGCATGCTCGGCCTGTCGGGGAAGCCGACTCGGGTCGACGACATGATCCTGCCGCAGATCGCCCATGAGGTGAAGGTGATGAGCATCGGCATGTTCGTCCCGCCCAGTCAGGCCGTGGTCTGGCGCGGCCCGATGCTCCATCGTGCTCTCCAGCAGTTCCTCACCGATGTGTTCTGGGGCGATCTGGATGTGCTGCTGCTCGATCTGCCGCCGGGCACCGGTGACATCGCGATCTCGGTCGCACAGCTGTTGCCCGGTTCGGAGCTGCTCGTCGTCACCACCCCTCAGTCGGCCGCCGCTCAGGTCGCCGAACGCGCCGGGTCGATCGCGACGCAGACGAAGCAGACGCTGTCCGGAGTGATCGAGAACATGTCGTGGATGGAGATGCCCGACGGCACCCGCATGGAGGTCTTCGGTTCCGGCGGTGGCGCCAGCGTGGCCGCGAACCTGTCGACGACCCTGGAGCGCGAAGTGCCGCTGCTGGCCCAGATCCCGCTCGACACTCGTCTGCGGGAAGGCTCGGACGCCGGCACCCCGGTCGTGCTGTCCAGCCCCGATTCCCCCGCCGCACAGGCCTTCGACACCCTTGCCGAATCCCTGCGCAGACGCACCCGCGGCCTGTCCGGTCGTTCGCTGGGCCTCAGCCCGGTCTGATCCGAACCGTCGCTCCGATAGGTCACTTGCCCGTGGTGTCTCTGCCTGATCGACGAGACTCGATCGTCTATTCCGTTTTCGCCCTCGCCAGCGCACTGACCCTTCTCATCCTCCTCTCCGGCAGCATCGTCTCCGCGCACCGACCGGAAGCGTCGGCCACGGATGCGACGATCTCTGCCGACCGCACCACCGCCGAGGCCAACCGCGATCGTGTCTCCGCTGCGATACGCAGCTACGCGGTGGTGTCCGAGAAGAGGTCGCCGCACCTGAACATCCATGTCTTCGGGCTGCCGGGAGCCTCGTCACTGAACTCCGCAATCGAGTCGCGGCTGCTCGACCGCATCGAGCACGCACACGGATTCGACGGACGAGCCGCTTTCGAACCGGTCCAGACCGCTCCGGTCCACCGGTGGCCGACGACGGGCTTCACTCCCCCGGTGCCGGCCTCCTCGGCGCCGGCTTCCGAGGCCGGGCGCGAAGTGCCCGAGGTCGGTCGCGCACCGGCGACGCCGTCGGCCCGAGGGGATGAGAACAGCGATCACAACAGCATCGACCTCAGCAATTCGGTCCTCAGCGCGGGCGGTCACTATCTCATCACGGCGCTGCGGCAGCGTTCCCCACATCCGCAGACGACGGTGCTGCTCACCGATCTCGAGGCCGACACCACCGTCGACGCCCAGAAGCTGTTCTCCGCACGCATCGATCCCGCTGACCTGTCTGCCACCGACACCGGGACCCTGACTCTCGCCGGTGAACCGGTCGAAAGAGATGACCTCTCAGCGCTGGGCAGGCACGTGGCTGCGGCCCTGCACACCCCGCTCGAACTTCCGCAGCCGAGCGACCAGCGCTCGCCCGACTTCTCCTGCGCCCTGCTGCCCTGCACTGCACTGACCTATGATGACGGCCCCGGAGACGCCGAGACCGAACAGGCTCTGCTCGATGCCGCTGACGCGGCGAACATTCGCCTCACCTATTTCCTTCTGGGACGGAATATCGACGAGTCCCCCGACGTGGCGGCGCGCATCATCGCCGCCGGCCACGAGGTCGACAACCACACCTACCGCCACCTGAGCCTGGACCGGACCGAATCGGCGACGATCCGACATGAGGTGAACCGGACTCAGAAGTCGCTGCGGGCCCTCGGGCAGAATCAGCACGCTCTCGTCCGACCGCCCTACGGCGCGCTGGACAGACGCTCCGCGCACGCCTTGGCCCAGCCTGCGATCGTCTGGGACGTCGATACCGGCGACTGGCAGGACAAGGACCCGAAGAAGACGGTGAGCCGGGTGAAGTCGAAGACTCGCCCCGGCTCGGTCGTGCTCATGCATTCGATCCACGCTTCGACGGTCGAGGCGGCGCCGGCGGTGTTCTCGGCTGTTGCCGACAAGGGCCTCTATGCCGTGACTGTACGCGAGCTCTTCGCAGGGATCGACTGGGAGCCGGGCGGATCGTATTTCTGCCGCGGCTACGCCGACGAACTGTGCTCGAATCCCGAACACCCTTCCGTGCACAAGGACTGACCCGGCACGCGACCGGCGGCTTCGAGCAGTGGGCGGGATCTCAGGTGGCTTCGGGGTCGAACGGGGCTCCGGTGGAGCGATCGCGCAGTTCCGCCTGGGCCTGGAAGCGTTCGATCGGCGACTGCTCACGCATCTTCGCAGCAGCCGAGGCATCAGCAGAGGAATCGGCTTCGCCGCCGTCCCCGCTCGTCGGCGCGAACTCGTTCGAGGACCGCTCCCGACGCTTGGACTCGCGGATCGCGGTGTCCTCTTCGACGAGGGCCTCCCGCACGATCCGCCTCGGGTCGTACTGGCGCGGATCGAGCTTCTGCCAGTCCACGTCCTTGAAGTCGTCTCCGAAGTCACGTTGGACGCTGTCCTTCGCGCCTTCGGCCATCCGTCGCATCTGACGGACGAAATCACGCAGCTTCTGTGCGTATTCGGGCAGGCGCTTGGGTCCGATCACGACCAAGGCCACAACGACCAGGATCACCATTTCGGTGCCGTTGATACCCAACATGCCTCCAAGTCTACCGTGGAGGCAGGTAGCATCGACTCATGGTCAGCACAGGTTCCCGTCGGCGATCGACCGGCAGCAGTGATGGATGAGACCGCGGTCGAGAGGATCCTGCGCATCGTCGAACTCATCCCCTCTGCGCATGTGGTCGCCTACGGGACCGTGGGTGCCGTCGCCGGCTGCTCTCCCCGCTACGTCGGACGGGTGATGAAGGAGTTCGGCTCGAATGTCACCTGGTGGCGGGTCGTCAATGCCGCCGGTGTCCTGCCCCCGGACATCCGAGCCCGTGCCCGCATCCACTGGGATGCCGAAGGGACGCCGTACTCGCCGCAGCGTGTGGGCCGCAGCGCGTTCCTCGATGTCGATCAACTCGACGAGCTGTGGCGCACCCACGGAATCGACCCCGATTGCGGTTAGACTTGGGAGCAGCCATCAGCGGAAGGAGAGGGCCGATTGTCACGCGAAAATGCAGGTGATCTCACCTTCTCCGAGCAGTACAACGGCCCCGACCCGCTGCTCGACGCCGCCCGGACGCATTCGCACGAATTCGGGCTCGTCCCGGTCTCGCAGACGACGGCGTCGACGATGACCCTGCTCGCCAGGCTGCTGACCCCGGTCGCCGCTGTCGAAGTCGGCACCGGCGTCGGAACCTCGACACTGGCTCTGCTGCGCGGAATGCCGACCGCCGGGATACTGACCTCGATCGACACGAATTCCACGGCCCAGGGTGCCGCTCGCGACCTCGTCGAGATGGCCGGGATCCGCCCGGGACGGCTGCGGCTGATGAACGGTCGCGCCGAGGAGGTGCTCAAGAAGCTCGCCCCCTCGGCCTATGACATGGTCTTCATCGACTCGGAGCCGAGCACCCTCGAACGCATGATCCAGCCGTCGCTGCGGCTGCTCGACACACACGGTCTCCTCGTCATCCACCAGACGCTGCTCAAGGGCTCTGTGGCCGATCCCGTCGACCGCAGCCCGCGCACGCAGGCAGCCAGAGGACTGCTCAATCGCATCGCCGAGCGGGAGGACCTCCAGCGGGTGCTGCTGCCCATCGGCGAGGGTCTGCTGCTGCTCCAGAAGAGCCCGTGAGGCGAACACGGTCCTGAATACGACGAAAGCAGAGACTTCTCATCAGTCTCTGCTTTCGTGCGGTGTGTTCGTTCGGCAGTTGCCGGCCCGGAGGCGGGGCCGTCTGCTCAGAGTCCCAGTGTCTCGGCCAGAGTGTCGTGCAACCCGGTGGCTTCGTCCTTGCTGAGTTCGATCACCAAGCGGCCTCCGCCTTCGACTGGAAGCCGCATCACCATGCTTCGGCCTTCTTCGGTCACTTCCAGAGGTCCGTCGCCGGTGCGGGGTTTCTGGGCTGCCATGTGGGCTCTTCCTTCCGTTGTCATGCAAAGACGGTCCACGCCAGGTGCACCGACTGTTGTACCTCGATTATTCCATGATCCGGTCGATCCGGGTAACTTTCCTTCGAACACATGATCACGGCGGAAGATCGGCCGGTGGGGTGAAGTGCCACAGATAGGCCACCCACACGATCTGGAGCAGCATATAGGCCACGAGCATCGCGGCCCGATAGCCGCGTGAGCGCACCAGCGCCAGGGTCACCGCCATCGGGAACAGCGGCAGCAGCAGCCGCAGAGTCGAGGTCTGCGGGTTGAAGAAGATCAGCAGATAGAGACCGTAGCCGAGGCAGAACAGCTGCAGCGTCCGCCCCATCCGCGCTCCCGCCGGGGAGAAGATCAGGGCGAGCATGCCGGCGACGACGATGATCAGCAGCACCGGGCCCAGGGGGCCGATGAGGTTGATCGCCTGGGCCACCCACTGGACGACGAAGGTCGTCTCCCCGGTGTGCCAGGCCGCCTCGGTGTCGGTGTAGGCGGTCATCGAGCCGGTCGCCAACCAGGCGTGGACGGGGTGGATGAGGGCCGCCGCGCAGGAGAGCACGCCCAAGGTCCAGGACCGGGCCACCTCGGCGGCGGGATACGGGTCGTGCTTGCGGCGGACGAACCGGTCGATCAGAAGCAGGAGCATGAAGAACGAGAACGCCACGCCGATCGGCCGGGACAGGTCCATGAGGACGACGACCGGCAGTGCGGTGAGGTAGCGGCGTTCGACGAGCAGGAACAGCGCCATCGCCTGCAGCAGCAGGGTCAACGATTCGGCGTAGCCGGTGGAGAAGACCGCCGCCGGTGGGAAGAACATCACGAGTGCCAGACCCATCAGGGCCTGGTCGGCGTCGAGGTACTTCCGGAACAGGTTGAGGATGACGATCGAGGCCAGTGCCGCGGCCAGGGTGGACACGATCGGCGAGATGATCTCGTAGCTGACCCCGGTGAGGTCGGACAGCGTGGACACGACGGCGGGGTGCAGGGGGTAGAAGGCCCACTGGTTCTCCCCCACGGCGCCGCTGTCGTCGATCGGCAGGACGCGCGGATAGCCCTCCTCGGCCACGCGGGCGTACCAGCCGCTGTCCCAGAAGTTGAGGAAGTCGTTGAGGGTCGTCGTCACCGGTGAGGACGACCAGTTCGCCGGGTCCTGGCGTTTCAGCACGGCGGCGAAGATCGAGATGCTCACGACGCGGGAGACGAAGTACACGGCCAGTGCCTGGATCCACACCGGCAGCGTCAGGAACAAGGTGCCCAGGCGTGAGAGCCGGGAGGAGTCGAAGATTTCGGGAGCGAGGGTGATTCCGGGCAGGTCGGCGGGTCGGCTCATCGCGGTCCGGCGGCCGTTTCCTCGGCGTCGGCGGAAGTCGCCGCCTCGCTCGCCGCACCGACGGCTTCGCTCGCCGCGCCGGCGGCGCCGTTCGCGGATTCGGCGGGCTCGACGTCGGCTGCCGATTCGAGTTCGTCCAGGCGCTCGCGCAGGATCTGCATCGCCTGATCGACGTCTTCCATCCGGTAGCCGCGCAGCGCCGGCCGGAAGGTCACGGTCTCAAGATCCGCTCCGGTGAATCCTTCGGGCAGGCCGGTCCATCGCTCTTCGGCCTCGTCGACGGTCTCGGCGGAGAAGACGTTGAAGGTGGCCGCGACGACGAATACGAGGACGAAGATCGCGGCCGCGACACCGATCACAATCCACACAGGCATGGACTCATTTTCGCACAGTCGATCGTCCGGTCGGCTCAGCGCAGGCCGCGCACGGTGTGTTTCGGTTCGGCTTCGCCGGTGATCGCCAGGGTCACGGCGATGGCATCGGCGGTGGCGCGGACATCATGGGTGCGGATCATCGCCGCACCCCGCTCGACGGCCAGTGCGGTCGCGGCGATGGTCCCGTGCAGTCGATCCTGCGGGGGCACATCGCCGATCGCCTCTCCGACGAAGTCCTTGCGTGAGACCGCGAGCAGCACCGGGTACCCCGTGTCGACGAACCGGTCGAGATCACGCAGCAGGCGCAGCGACTGGTAGGTGTTCTTCCCGAAATCCGGAGTCGGGTCGATGATGATCCGGTCCTCGGGCACACCGGCGGCGCGGGCGGCCGAGGCGAGGTCGAGGACCCCGGCCAGGGTCCGGTCGACGATCTCTGCCGCGTGCAGTCCGTACCGGTTGCGGTGGGCGTCCGTGCGCGGGTTGAGCCCTCCGGTGTGGGAGCAGACGATGCCGGCGTCGTGGGCGGCGGCCACCTCGGCGACCTTCGGATCGGTTCCGGCCCACGTGTCGTTGAGCAGACCGGCACCGGCGCGGCAGGCGGCGTCGGCGACCTCATGACGCCATGTGTCGACGCTGATGAGCACCTGCGGGTGGGCGGCGGCGACGGCTTCGATGGTCGGGCACACGCGGTCGATCTCCTCGGCCACGGAGATCTCCCGACCACGTCCGGCTCGCACTCCCCCGATATCGACGATCTGGGCGCCGTCGGCGGCAGCGGCCTCCACGGCGGCGATGGCTTCGTCGAGTGTCGCGGCGGATTCGTAGAACGAATCGGTCGTGCGGTTGATCACGGCCATGATCGCCGGTGACCCGGCCCGTGCCTGCCCGAGATCGCGGGATGCAGGTGCCGACTGGGTGAGGCTGCTGTCCTTCACGAACGGCTCCCCGCCCGGCCGGAGTCGGGCCCCGTCTCCGGCGGCCCCGGCGCGATCGCGGCCACGACTTCGTCGATGTCGTCGGTGAGCGTGAACATCGACAGGTCGGGCCGACCGATCGTGCCCGTCGCCAGCGGGGCCTCGGACAGCCAGTCGATGAGCCCCTGCCAATAGCTGCGGCCGAAGAGGACGATCGGGAATGATGTCACTTTGCCCGTCTGCACCATGGTCAGCGCTTCGAACAGCTCATCGAGCGTGCCGTAGCCGCCGGGCATGACGACGAAGGCGCACGAATACTTGAGAAACATCGTCTTGCGCACGAAGAAGTAGCGGAAGTTCACCCCGAGTTCGACGTGGTCGTTCAGCCCGGTCTCGAAGGGCAGCTCGATGCCCAAGCCGATGGACACTCCCCCGCCGTCGACGGCACCGAGGTTGCCGGCTTCCATGATGCCCGGCCCACCGCCGGTGATGATGGCGTTTCCCGCCTCGGCGAGTCGGCGCGCGATCTCACGGGCGTCGGCATAGACCTGAGTGTCCGCGTGCAGGCGGGCGGAGCCGAAGAGGCACACGGCCGGGCCGACCTCGGCCAGCGTGCCGAAGCCCTCGACGAACTCGGCCTGGATGCGCATCACCCGCCACGGATCCTCGTGCGCCCAGGCGGCCCCCGAACCGCGGTCGAGCAGACGCTGATCCGCCGTCGCCTCCGGCACCTTGTCACCGCGCAGACGCAGCGGCCCCTTCCGGTAGAAGCCGCGTGATGGGGTCGAAGCGGGCTCTCCTTTGTCGGCCATCGTCCTCACCGGCCCTCGAAGTAGCTGCGCAGGGTGCGGGCGGCCCGCTCCACCTCGGCGACTGAGACATGCTCATCCGATTTGTGGGCGAACAGCGGGTTGCCCGGTCCGAAGTTCACCGCCGGCACGCCGAGGGAGCTGAACCGTGAGACATCGGTCCAGCCGAGCTTCGGGGCAGGCGACAGTCCCAGCGTGTCGATGAATTCCTGGGCGATCGGGCGGTCGAGGCCCGGCCGGGCGCCTTCGGCCGCATCGGTGACGACGACGTCGAATCCGGTGAAGAACTCGCGCAGGAACTCTTCGGCTTCGGCCGCCGACTTGTTCGGGGCGAACCGGTAGTTCACGGACACACGGCACTCATCGGGCACGACGTTGCCGGCGACTCCGCCGCTGATGTTCACCGCCGACAGCGACTCCTGGTAGTCGAGTCCGTCGACGGTCACGGAACCCGTCTCGTGCGCGGCCAGTCGAGACAATACCTCGGCTGCGGCGTGGATGGCGTTGACGCCCATGAAGGCCCGGGCCGAGTGGGCCCGCACACCCGTGGTGGTGACGTCGACGCGCATCGTGCCGTTGCAGCCGCCTTCGACCGTGGCGTTCGACGGTTCGCCGAGGATCGCGAAGTCACCGGCCAGCCAGTCCGGGTGGTTGCGGGCGACCCGGCCGAGTCCGTTGAGCGAGGCGTCGACCTCCTCGTGGTCGTAGAAGACCCAGCTGACGTCCCGACCGGGCTCGCGCAGGGCCGCGGCCGTGACGAGCTGCATGGCCACTCCGGCCTTCATATCGCAGGCTCCGCGCCCCCAGATCACCTCGTCGGCGGGGTAGTCCTGTCCGGTCATCCTGGTGCGCACGGGCGGCAGGTTCTGCTCGATGGGAACGGTGTCGAGATGACCGGCGACCACGATCCGCTCGGTTCGGCCGAGGTCGGTCCGGGCGACGATCGTATCGCCGTCGCGCAGGATCTCGAGGTCGGGGCCCGGTCCTGCGCTGATCGTCTCGAGCACCTCGACGACGGCATCGGCCAGAGCCGTTTCGTTTCCGGAGACGGATTCGATGGCGCACAGACGGCCCGTGAGCTCGGCCGGGTCATCGAGTGCGCCGGACAGGTACCCCCCGAGCTCGCCGGTGGGCGCGAAGGCGGATTCAGTCTCAGCAGATGGATCGACAGTCATGTCCCTTAGCCTAGTACTGCCGTCTCCGACTAAGCTTGAGGCATGACAGAACGCATTGTTTCCGCACGTGGACTTGCCACGATCCATTCCGACATCGTCCTCTCCGTCTGGTACCCGGCGCTGAGCACGGGTGAGACCGCTGAAGCCGCCGAGGCGGCCGCGACCGCTCGTGCCGCCAACGACGGTCTCGATGCCCTCGTGGGCACTGACGAGGCCCGCGGCACCCGCACCGAGGTGGTCACCACCACGATCGATCTCGACGTCGGCCCCGCCTCGGCGGCGGATGTCTATCTGCGCCTGCATGCCCTCTCCCAGCGGTTGGTCACTCCCAATGACGTCAACCTCGACGGGATCTTCGGTCATATCTCGAACGTCGTCTGGACCTCCTTCGGAGCCTGCTCGACGGAGGACTTCGAAGCCACTCGCGCCAAGCTGCTCGCACGCGGGCCCGTGGCCGTCTACGGACTCGACAAGTTCCCGCGCATGACCGACTTCGTCATCCCCTCCGGGGTCCGCATCGCCGATGCCGACCGTGTCCGCCTCGGCGCTCATCTGGCCTCCGGCACGACCGTTATGCACGAGGGCTTCGTCAACTACAACGCCGGCACTCTGGGATCGGCCATGGTCGAAGGACGCATCTCGCAGGGCGTCGTCGTCGGCGACGGCTCGGACATCGGCGGCGGCGCGTCCATCATGGGCACGCTCTCCGGTGGCGGCACCCACCGCATCTCCATCGGCTCCAGCAGCCTGTTGGGCGCCAACGCCGGTGTCGGCATCTCCATCGGTGACGACTGCATCGTCGAGGCGGGCCTCTACCTCACCGCGGGTACGCGAGTGACCGTGCCCGGCGAAGACAACGCCGTGGTCAAGGCGGCCGAACTCAGCGGACAGAACAACATCCTCTTCCGCCGCAACTCGGTCACCGGCACCGTCGAGGCCATTGCCCGCGACTCCAAGGGCATCGAGCTCAACCCCGACCTGCACTGATCATCCGGCGCGCGTCGCTGGGCGCGCAGAACCGGTCTGCCATCGTGCGTTGCCTCGGTGGTGAAGAGATTTCGAGGGCGCGTTCTCTGAACGCGCCCTCGCGCTATTCACACGCAGCCTCGGCTCGATTGGCTTCCCGCAGCAGGCTGGCAAGCGACTTCCCACGCCGGTGATGGCTCCTCCCGCCAGCGTCATGGCCTCATTCGCATCACGTCAGCGCCTCACTCACGCACTCCTGTCCGCCTGACACCCTCCAGCACGCGCCACGCCCACGCGTTCGTCTCACACCCCTGCGTTGCTGCAGGGCGGTGTGCCGCTGCCGAAGACTATTGCCACCAACGGAGCGCTGCGCCGGCAACGGTGAGGGATGCAGCCGGTGGCACGGCGGGAGTTCACGTGAGGCTGGAGGTCTCAGAGGTCTGAAACGAACACCGGCGCCGGGCAGACGAATCTGCTCCGGCGCCGGTGTGAACCAACAGGGCTCAGCGGTCGCTGATGTCCGTGTAGTTCCGGGAGTGGGCACCCGTGTAGATCTGGCGGGGACGGCCGATCCGCGTCTCGGGATCCTTGATCATCTCGCGCCACTGAGCAATCCAGCCGGGCAGACGGCCGACCGCGAAGAGCACGGTGAACATATTCGTCGGGAATCCGAGCGCTTTGTAGATCAGGCCCGTGTAGAAGTCCACGTTCGGGTAGAGCTTGCGCTCGACGAAGTAGTCATCGGCCAATGCGATCTCCTCGAGCTGCTGAGCCAGCTCGAGCAGAGGATCTCCGCCGGACCGGGCGAGGACCTCGTCAGCGGTCTTCTTGATGATCTTCGCACGCGGATCGTAGTTCTTGTACACGCGGTGACCGAAGCCCATCAGACGGACCCCGTCCTCCTTGTTCTTCACCCGCTCCATGAACTTCTTCGGTCCGTCATCGGAGGCAGCGATCTGCTGCAGCATCTCGAGCACCGCGGAGTTCGCACCACCGTGCAGCGGTCCTGCCAGGGCGTTGACGCCGGCCGAGATCGACTGGAAGACATTGGCCTGTGAGGATCCGACGAGGCGGACGGTCGACGTCGAACAGTTCTGCTCGTGATCGGCGTGGAGGATGAACAGCTGATCCATCGCCTTCACGGCCAGCGGGTCCGGCTCGTATTCCTCGGCGGGGACGCCGAAGTTCACGCGCAGGAAGTTCTCGACCAGGCTCAGCGAGTTGTCCGGGTGGATGACCGGCAGGCCCATGTTCTTCCGATGGGCCAGAGCCGCGATGGTCGGCATCTTCGCGAGCAGGCGGAACGAGGAGGTGTCGATCTGATCTTCGTCAAAGACATCGAGGTCATCTTGGTAGAACGTCGACAAAGCCGCGACCGCAGCTGCCACCATGGGCATCGGATGAGCATCGTAGGGGAAGGCACGGAAGAAGCGACGCAGATCCTCGTGGACGATCGTATGTCCGCGCAGACGGGAATCGAAGGCATCGTACTGTTCCTGCGTCGGCAGCTCACCGTAGATGAGGAGGTAGCAGACTTCGACGAAGTTCGACTGCTCGGCGAGCTGGTCGATCGGATAGCCGCGATACTGCAGGACACCTTCGTCACCGTCGATGAAGGTGATGGCCGATGAGGTGGATGCGGTGTTGGCAAACCCCGGGTCGTATGTCACCGAACCGGTCTCTTTCAGCAGAGAGCCGATACGGTATCCGTTGTTGCCCGCCGACGCCGACACCTCGGGCAGTGCCAGCTCCGTGTCAGCGATCCTGAGGTTCGCCTCCGAAGTCATTCGATCTCCTCACCGTTGACGTACCTCAAGAACTTCCTGAGGTGTCTTGCACAGTTCCTTCAAAGACTACCGATAACCGAGGCAATGAGAAAATCGCTGCACCCGGTACCTACCCATCGGTAATACGTTTGACCTGGTCAAATACCCCATTTTTTATCTGAATGGGGGCTAAGCGCCGCCTTGGAGAACGCTTTGAGGCCACAGCATTATTCCCACCACCGAACAGTGCCGATTCTCACATCGTGCCGTTCGGGGCCGACTCTCATGCCGCGTCCACTCATGCGATTCGCATGCTGCGAATCGCGCACTCTCGTTCGCCCGGTGGCGAACCTCACCCTGCGGCTTGGCTGAGTCTGTTCGCAGCGGCCGCGATCCGCTCGTCTGTCGCGGTCAGGGCGATGCGCACGTGGTCACTGGCTGCCTCACCGTAGAACTCCCCCGGCCCGGCGATGATGCCGAGCTCAGAGAGCCGGGCAAGGGAGTCCCAGCAGTTCTGTCCGGTCGTCGACCACAGGTAGAGACCGGCGGTCGAATGATCGATGCGGAACCCGAAGTCCTCGAGACCCGAGCGCAGCAGATTCCTGCGCGAGCGGTACAGCTGCTTCTGGGCGAGCACATGATCGGTGTCCCTGAGCCCCGCGATCATCGCCGCCTGGATCGGGAAGGGCACGATCATCCCCGCGTGCTTGCGTGAGCGGGTGAGATCGGCAATGAGGTCGGCATCCCCGGCGACGAAGGCGGCGCGGTAGCCGGCGAGATTCGACTGCTTCGACATCGAGTAGACGCTGAGCACTCCGGACCGGGACTCCCCGGCGACCGAGAGCACACTCGGTGCGGGATCGTTCGATTCCCAGTTGAGCAGTCCATAGCATTCGTCCGAGGCGAGCACGATTCCGGCGGCCCGGGCACGGTCGACGACCTCAGCGAGGATCTCGGTGCTGAGCACCTCGCCGGTCGGATTGCTCGGAGTGTTGATCCACAGCAGGCCGATGCCCTCGAGCGAGGCGCCCGCGGCGACCTCGGCGGCATCGAGGCGCACGCAGTCGACCCCGGCGATCGTCGCACCCATCTCATAGGTCGGGTACGCCGCCGACGGACAGGCCACCGCCAGTCCCCTCTGCCGCAGGCCCAGCAGAGTCGGCAACCACGCCACGAACTCCTTCGATCCCACGGTGGGCAGGATCTCCGCGGCCGGGTCCAGAGTGACCGAATGCCAGATCTCGTACCAATCGGCGATGGCTTCGCGCAGCTCCGTAGTGCCGGCCGTCGTCGGGTAGCCGTGGGCGTCTCCGGCCTCGGACAGGGCCCGTCGGATGACCTCGGGCGTCGGATCGACGGGCGTGCCGATCGACAGATCACACACACCATCGGGATGTTCGCCCGCGCGGCGGCGGAAGTCGGTGAGTCGGTCCCAGGGGTAGTCGGGCAGATCGAGTCCGAAGGAAGTCGTCATGGTGGGCAGCGCTCAGAGGTCGTGGCTCTGCGGCGGGAGAGCGGCGATGATCGAATGGTCCTTGTGAGTGTTGCCGAGCTTGGCGGCCCCACCGGGGGAACCGAGCTCGTCGAAGAACTCGACGTTGGCCTTGTAGTACTCTTCCCATTCGTCCGGCACATCGTCTTCGTAGAAGATCGCCTCGACCGGGCACACCGGTTCGCAGGCACCGCAGTCGACGCATTCGTCGGGGTGGATGTAGAGACTGCGTTCGCCCTCGTAGATGCAATCGACCGGGCATTCGTCGATGCAGGCCTTGTCCTTGAGATCAACACAAGGTTGGGCAATGATGTACGTCACTGGGCTGACTCCTCGAACGACTCACGGATGGTGCGCATACACCTCCCACAATACGCCCTCGCCCGAATCCCACGCCCACCGGCGCCCCGTGATTCGCATTGCATCCGCCCTCCCCCGCCACACCTGTCACGGCCGACGTCCACGGTGTCTTAGGCTGGGAGGGCACACATTCAGCGGAGGAAGGCGAGAAGTGGACGAACTCCAGGCCGGCAGACGAGTGGTCGTACGGTATTCGCTCGATCCCGGCGACACCCATTCGACTTCCGATGCCCTCGGTCTCGTCACCGCCGTCGACGAAGCGGGCGTCGAGATCGATACGAAGCGCGGGCCTCTGCGCATCCCCCGGTCCCAGATCCTGCTGGTCCACGAGGTCCCTCCCGCACCGACGAGGACCGGACGCACCCATGAGATCGTCTCCGCCGTCGATCTGCGTCGCATCTCCGCGGCCGCATGGCTGCCGCAGGATGTCTCCTGGCTCCACGTGGAGAATCTGCGCAATGAGGGCACGGAGTCCGGAGCCGATCTGAGCCTGCTGCAGAAGGGTTGGCTGCTGCGCAGTTCGGCCTGCTCCACGCGCCGGGCCAACAGCGCGCTGCCCGTGACCGATTCCGGACTGGGCTGGGAACAGGGTCTCGACGCCGTCGAAGAGTGGTACCGCACACGCGAGCAGCCGAGCCGGATCCAGATCTACTCCGCCGACGACTCGTCCACGCTGGCCCCAGAATGCCAGGGTCTGGCTCCCCTGCTCTCGGCCCGTGGCTACACCCCCTCAGAGGCGGTCCTCCTGCTCACAGGTGCCACCGCCGAGGCGGCCGACGGAGCGTCTGCCCCCGCCGAGGCCGCCGCTGACGGTCTGCTCATCGACGTCGCCGATGCGCCCACATCCGAACATCTCGCGGCGTGGACGAGTCAGCGCAGTCCCGGTCAGACACCGGCAGCGGCAGAGGCCTTCCGCGGACTCATCACCGCCGACCAACCCTGCGAATTCGTCACCGCCTATGCCCAGCATCCCGACGGCTCCCGATCCATGGTGGCGGTCTGCCGGGTCGTCGAGCGCAGGAAATGGGGCGTCATCACCAACCTCGTGACTCGTCCGGACCTGAGGCGTCGCGGCGCCGGGCGATCCGTGGCCCGAGCCGCGGCAGCCCTGCTGGCCCAGCGCGGGGTGCGGTCCTACCTCGTCGATGTCGACGCAGGCAACGAGGCGTCGGTGAACCTGTTCGCCTCGCTCGGAGCGACGGTGCGCCACCGTTCCTGGTATGCCGAGCTCGCCTGAGCTCAGTCCTTGCACTCGACCTTGTTCACCGGTCGGTAGACGGTCGTGAATCCGTCCTTGGTCGTCCGGCCCGAATCGATGTCCTTCATCGTCCGGGTGATTCGGATCGACCATCCGCCCTTGGGCGACTGCGGCGTGCAGGAGTCGCCGCTTTCGGTGATCGAACCGGGTGAGGTGTGGTCGAACCGGTCCGAAGCGTCGGCCGAGACGTCGTACTTCTTGACGCCGAAGACCTTCGCATGGACCTCACCGTCCTTGAGGTACATGTCGAGGACGACCGGCGTCTTCGAATTGTTCGTGAACTTCATGTCGATCGACGACCAGTCGAGCGTCGACTCCCGCCCTTCCGGGTAGCGGGAGATGTAGCGCGAATGCGCCTGGTGCTCATCGAGATCGAACCCGGCGAAGAACGCGGCGTTGAACAGCGTCGTCGACACCTGGGAGACTCCCCCGCCGAAGTCGTCCTTCATCTGTCCGTCTGAGATCACGCCCGCGGCCTTGTATCCGTTGGCCGCGGTGCGCTGGCCCAGGGTGTCGTTGAGGGAGAACTGCTCACCCGGCTGCAGCACGGTGCCGGAGACCTTCTTCGAGGCCACCCGCAGATTGTTGTCGCGATTGGGTTCCGAACTGTAGCCGGTGGAGAACTCCGAGACCGTCTCGGAGACATCGGCCTTCTTCGCATCCTTCGTCGTGAAGTCGGGTTCGACGGAGGCCAGGGTCACCTCGGGGTCGTCGTTGTCGCCCTTGATCACCTCGGTCACGACCTTGGTCAGCTCCTTGGCCTTGATCCCGATTCCGGTCTCCGAGGGCACGACCTCGGGTTTGCCGTCCTTGATCGTGAAACCGGCGTCCTTGGCCGGCTTGCCGATGGCCTTGTTCGCGTCCAGCACCGATTCCTGGAGCTCCTCCTGGTCGAAGACCGGGACCAGTTTCGAGTCCTTGGCCTCAAATGTCAGTGTCTTCGCAATCGTCTTCGGCGAAACGGTGAGGACACCGCCGTCGACGTCCGAATCCGCGTCCTCGCCGGGTTCGGCCTTGATCTCGCGCTTCTTGCTCACCGCGTCCTCGGCGAATCCGTCGGCCATGTCCTCGGCCTCTGCCGTCGTGATGTCGGGATCGACCTGAGTCGGTTGGACGGGCAGGGCGTCCTGCGTGCGCAGCCAGTTCTCGTCGACGGCCGTGCGCACCTGTTCGGCATCGACCGTCTGCCCGACGGTGCCGTCCTTGACCTTCGGTGTCGTCTTCTCGTATCCGAGTTCGGCATCCTTGGGTTCGACGGCAAGGGATTCGGTGACCTTCGAGGTGGCCTTGTCGAACTTCTCCTCGTCGACATCGATGACCGGGGCGACCTCGTCGTCTCCGAACAGGCGGTCCCAAATCACGGTGGGATCGAGACTGAACCCGGTGACACGGTCGACCGTGGCCTCGGCGTCGAAGGTGATGCCGGCCTCGGCGGGGTCGAGCTTCGCCGTCGGTTCGCCTGCCTGCAGAACGATCTCCTTCTCGGCTTCGTCACCGAGTTCGCTGCGCAGCGTGTTCTCGGCGTCGGTTGCGCTCTTGCCGCCGATGTCGATGCCGGCGACGGTCGTTCCCGGAGTGAGCACGCGTCCGCTGAAGAAGCCGACCACGATGTAGAGCGCGGCCAGGACGACAGCGACGAGGAGGACGTAGGGCCAGATCCGCTTCTTCCGGGCACCCTCGACCGAGGAGCGGGGCCCATCGGGACCCGAGATTCCGTCGGCTGGTGTCTGGGGCGTCATCTTCCTCCCGAGGATATCGAGAACGAGTGGATCGATTCTGTTCGGATGAGTCTAACGAGTCCGTTCGCCGCCGCGCACGTTGATGAAGGCGAAGACGGCGGCGAACAGCATCGGTCCGAGCAGCCAGGCCACGGACCGGAGGGTGCCGGTGACGATCATGTCCGCTCCCGGCAGCCAGTTCGGCTGACCGAACACATAGGACAGCACGGCGATGATGACGGCGGCCAGCAGCATCGGCGAACTGCTGCGGTACATGGTCTTCAGATGCCACAGCCCGCTGGCGGCCAACAGCAGCGACAGGGCCAGACCCCATGGGAGGATCACGGGGACCCCAGCGGGGTGGACGACGGTGACGTTGAGGTGCTGCATGGCGCCGAGGAAGGCGATGAGCACAGCGAGGACCCCGGCGTGCAGGTAGGCGAAGACGCCGGGCTTCTTCGGTTCGCGCCGGCGCTTGGCCGGTGCCGGGCCCACCGCTGGCTCCTGCGCTTCCACGGCCGCGAGGTCGAGACCGGAGAGCACATGGTCGGCCGGCCCCTGACGCAGTCGGTCCTCGGGGACTTCGGCTCCGGCGCCGATGGAATAGTATTCGTGGTCGCCGATCCTCTGTCCGACGCCGTTCGACAGTGCGAAGAATGCGCCCGAGACGCTGACCTGGGTCCGATGGGCCTCGAGCGCCGCGCGCTTGGCCGCGAGCACGGCGGTCACGTCCTGGCTGATGACGATCCGGTCGACCGGAGGTTTCGCGGGAATCGCCTCGACGGGCGCGAAACCGGTCTCCGCGAACCCGGCCTGCCCGGGGTCGAAGGCCCGCTGGGCCACCTCGGTGGGGGTGTCGACGCACAGCAGCCGTCCGGTGCGCCATTCGGCCAGGTCGATCGCGGCCATCGTCGCCTCGTGGACCCGCACATGATCGGGATGGCCGTACCCGCCGTTTGCGGCGTAGGTGATGACCGCATGCGGGGCCAGGGCGTCGATGACCGCGGCGATGTGCCTGGCCACGGTGGTCACATCGGCCGCGCAGAGGGCGTCATCGGGCATGGACGACGCGGGCCGGGCATGACCGTCCGGACCCCACTCCATGCCCGAGTCCTCGAAGGTGCGGGTGGTCCCGCCGAGGAAGGCGTGGGTGGAGACTCCGAGCGCGCGCATCGCCTCGGCGATCTCCTGCTCCCGGACCCGGGCCAGGCCGACGCGATCGCCCTCGAGGTGCCTGAGTTCGGCGGGGATGACCTCCCCGCCCTCTCCTCGAGTGGCGGTGAGCACCATGACCTCGGCGCCTTCGGCCACAAGGGACGCGATGGTGCCTCCCGTCGTGATCGTCTCATCGTCGGGATGAGCGTGCACGAAGAGGACGCGCGGCGTGAGTGTCATGGAATCTTGGTGACTCATTCGGCAGTGCTGGTTCAGGCGTTCTGGCGGCGCAGCTTGGCGTGGAGCTTCGCGCGCTCCTTCTGATCGAGCTCGACCTTGCGGATGCGGATCGCGGCCGGGGTGACCTCGACGCATTCGTCCTCGCGAGCGAACTCGAGGCTCTCTTCGAGGGTGAGCTTGCGCGGCGGGGTGAGATTCTCGAAGCTGTCGGCCGATGCCGAACGCATGTTCGTCAGCTTCTTCTCCTTCGTGATGTTGACGTCCATATCGTCGGCCCGCGAGTTCTCGCCGACGATCTGGCCCTCGTAGACCTCGGAGGTCGGTTCGACGAAGAAGGTGCCCCGGTCCTGCAGGTTGATCATCGCATAGGGGGTCACGGTTCCGGCGCGGTCGGCGACGAGCGAGCCGTTGATGCGGAATTCGATGTTGCCGGCCCAGGGACCGTATCCGGCGGAGATCGTGTTCGCGATGCCGGTGCCGCGGGTCTCGGTGAGGAACCGTGTGCGGAAGCCGATGAGGCCGCGGGCGGGGACCTTGAACTCCATGCGCACCCAGCCGGTTCCGTGGTTGGTCATCGTCGACATCACACCCTTGCGGGCGGCCAGCAGCTGGGTGACGGCGCCGAGGTAGTCCTCCGGAACGTCGACGGTGAGCTCCTCGAACGGCTCATGCACCTTGCCGTCGATCTGCCTGGTCACGACCTGCGGCTTGCCGACGGTGAGTTCGAATCCCTCACGACGCATCTGCTCGACGAGGATGGCCAGCGCCAGCTCTCCGCGTCCCTGGACCTCCCAGGCGTCGGGACGCTCGGTCGGGACGACCTTGAGCGAGACGTTGCCGACGAGCTCCTGGTCGAGGCGGTCCTTGACCATGCGGGCGGTGACCTTCGTGCCCTTCTCGCGACCGGCCAGCGGAGAGGTGTTGATGCCCACGGTCATCGAGATCGCGGGATCGTCGATGACGATCGCCGGCATCGGCTTCGGGGTGTTGATGTCGGTGAGGGTGTCACCGATCATGATGTCGGGGATGCCGGCGACCGCGACGATGTCACCGGCCGAGGCCTGGGTGGCGGGCACGCGATCGAGTCCCTGGGTCTCGAGCAGCTCGGTGATCTTGACCGAGCTGATCTCGTCCCCACGGGCCCAGGCGACCTGCTGGCCTTTCTTCAGCGTGCCGCCGAAGATGCGCAGCAGGGCCAGACGGCCGAGGAACGGCGAGGCGTCGAGGTTGGTCACGTGTGCCTGGAGGATTCCGTCCTCGTTGATCTCCGGGGCCGGGATCGTCTCCAGGATGGTCTTGAACAGAGGCTCGAGATCGGGGTTGGCCGGGACCTCACCATCGGCGGGCTGTTCGAGGGAGGCGGCACCTGCCTTCGCTGCGGCATAGACCACCGGCACGTCGAGAACGGCGTCGACGTCGAGGTCGGGAACTTCATCGGCGAGGTCGGAGGCCAGACCCAGCAGCAGGTCCTGTGCCTCTTCGACGACTCCGTCGATGCGGGCATCGGCGCGGTCGGTCTTGTTGATCACGAGGATGACCGGCAGCTTCGCGGCCAGCGCCTTGCGCAGAACGAACCGCGTCTGCGGCAGCGGGCCCTCGGAGGCGTCGACGAGGAGGACGACGCCGTCGACCATGGACAGGCCGCGTTCGACCTCTCCGCCGAAGTCGGCGTGGCCCGGGGTGTCGATGACATTGATGACGATGGGGTCCTCACCGGCCGAGGGACCGTTGTAGAGCACCGAGGTGTTCTTCGCGAGAATGGTGATGCCCTTCTCACGTTCGAGGTCACCGGAATCCATGACGCGTTCGGCGAAATCGCCGTGTTCGCTGAACACACCGGTCTGCCGGAGCATGGCGTCGACCAGGGTGGTCTTGCCGTGGTCGACGTGTGCGACGATTGCTACATTGCGGCGGTTGTCCCGTCGTGTGATGGCTTCAGTCATCAAGAACCTTTTGAGATAGAGAGATCGGTCCAGCCCGGACCCAACAGACAATTATACGCACCACCCGGTGCCTCGCGGTGACAGCCGATGCTCAGCTGCCCGCGGGGGGCCGGAAGTGAGCGGACCCAGCCGGCGGCGCAGCCCCGGCCGGCGCCCCGGAGCCGGCTTCGGGGCCCGCTGAAGCTGAATGAGGTCACAGAACCGAGGCGAAAGACCCGATTCGGGCAGATCGCCTCGGTTCTGTGACCTCATTCGGTGGTTGCGCGGGCGCCGACGAGCCGAAGCCGCCCGCGTCGGAGGCTCAGGCCTCCATGGTCGCCTCGAGGACGGCGTCCCTGGCCTCCCGGCGCTTGCGCTGCTCTTTCGGATCCGGGACCGGAACCGCCGAGAGCAGACGCTGCGTGTACGGGTGGACGGGGTTGCCCACGACCTGCGAGGACTTGCCGATCTCGACGAGGTAGCCGTGGCGCATGACGGCGATGCGCTCGGCGATCCGTTCGATCACCGCCAGATCATGGCTGATGAACAGGCACGCGAATCCGTACTCCTTCTGCAGGCCTTCGAACAGGTCGAGGACCTTCGCCTGCACCGATACGTCGAGCGCCGAGGTCGGCTCGTCGGCGATGAGCAGCTTCGGCCGCAGGGTCAGAGCGCGGGCGATGCCGATGCGCTGACGCTGACCGCCGGAGAGCTCATGGGGGTACCGGTTGCGCATCGACGTCGGCAGCTCGACCGCCTCCAGCAGCTCTTCGATCTTCTTGCTCAGCTCCGGTCCCTTCATCCGCTCGTGGAGGTAGAGCGGTTCGCCGATCGACTCGCCGACCGGCAGACGCGGGTTGAGCGAGGAGCCGGGATCCTGGAAGACGATCCCGACTTCCTTGCGCAGCGGACGCAGCTGCTTGTTGTTCAGTCCCTTGATACTCGTGCCGTTGACGACGATATCGCCTTCGACGGTGGGCAGCAGGCCGAGCGCGGCCCGACCGATCGTCGTCTTGCCCGAACCGGATTCGCCGACCAGTCCCACGACCTCACCGGGGGCGATCATCAGGTTGATGTGATGAGCGGCGCGGAAGGCCTTCTTCCGACCGGAAGCCGGATACTCGATCGCGGCATCGCGCAGCTGCAGGGCCGAGGGCTTCGAGAAGTCCGCCTGCGAACCCGGATGGTAGAAGGTCTCGGTCGAATCCATCTCGATGCGATGATCGGGTTGGCCGGCCTCGGCGATCTCACGGGATTCCGTGTCGAGGTCATCGGTGCGGTTGGCGCCTCCCTCCGCCACGGTCGCGGAACCGGCGTGCGTGTTCCCCAGCGAATCGCGGGAACCGTCGTGGTGGGGATCGATGTCCCCTTGCTCCGCACGCAGGGAGCCGATCTCCTCCGCATGCCCGAAGGCGGCGGACTCGACGTCGTCGAGGCTCGACCCGAAGACCTCGCCTTCGATGCCGGTGCCGAGGTGGGGCACCGCCTCGAGCAGCTGCTTCGTGTAGGGGTGCTGCGGATGGTAGAAGATCTCCTCCGCAGTGCCGGCCTCGACCACCCGGCCGGCGCGCATGACGATGATGCGGTCGGCCATATCCGCCACTACACCCATATCGTGGGTGATGAGGATGATTCCCGCATCGAGCTTCGACTTCAGATCCCGCATGAGCTTGAGGATCTCGGCCTGCACCGTGACGTCGAGGGCCGTGGTCGGCTCGTCGGCGATGAGCAGCTTCGGTTGGCAGGCCAGGGCCTGCGCGATCATGATGCGCTGACGCTGACCGCCCGAGAGCTGGTGCGGGAACGAATGGAACCGGTCCTCGGGGTCGGGGATCTCGACGAGGCGCATGAGCTCGAGAGCCCGCTTCTTCGCTTCGCTGGGTCCGATGTCGAGGTGGACGCGCAGGGTCTCCACGATCTGATACCCGGCGGTGTAGACCGGGTTGAGCGCGGTCATCGGCTCCTGGAAGATCACCGAGATCTCATTGCCCCGGACGTCCTGCATCCGCTCGGGAGGCATGCCGATGAGCTCAGTGCCGCCCAGCACCGCCGAACCGGTGGCCCGACCATTGCTCGGCAGCAGACCGAGCAGCGACATGCTCGACTGCGACTTGCCCGAGCCGGACTCGCCGACGATCGCCAGCACCTCACCGGCGTTGACCGTGTAATCGAGGTGTTCGGCGGCCGTCCACCATTCATCGCTGACCCAGAACTTCACTCCGAGGTCGTTGACCTCGAGGATCGGCGAACCCTTGACCGGCTGCGAATCGCTGCGTGCTGTCTGCTCAGTCATCACTTCGCCCCTTTCTGCGCCATGCGCTCGGCCTTCTTCATCTTCCTCCAGCTCGGGATCGTCTTCATCCTCGGGTCGAACGCATCGCGCAGACCGTCACCGATGAAGTTCACGCACAGAGCGATGACGATGATGAACAGGCCGGGCCACCAGAACAGCCACGGACGGGTGGCGAACGAGGTCTGGTACTCACTGATCAGCTGGCCCAGGGAGATGCCGGGCGGCTGGATGCCGAAGCCCAGATAACTCAGGGCGGCCTCGAGCACGATCGCCTGACTCATGATCAGCGTGGTGTTGACGATGATGACGCCCATGGCATTGGGCAGCATGTGCTTGAACATGATCCTGAAGTCGCCGGCTCCGGCCACGCGTGCCGAATCGACGAATTCGCGTTCGCGCAGGGACATGAAATCACCGCGGACGAGGCGGGCCAGACCGACCCAGAGGATGCAGCCGAGCGCCAGACCGAGCATCGGTCCGCTCGACCCGCCGACGAGGACGCCGAGGATGGAACCGACGACGATGACCGGCAGGATGATGAAGCCGTCGGTGATGCGCATCAGCACCGAGTCGATCCAGCCGCGGTAGTAGCCGGCCAGCGCTCCAATGATCGTGCCGATGACCAGGCAGACCGCGCCGATGATGAACATGACGATGATGGAGATCTGCGTCCCCTTCATCACCCGTGCGAAGTTGTCGCGGCCGATCTCGTCCTGCCCGAAGGGGTGTTCGCCCAGCGAGAAGATGTTCGACAGTGACCAGGTCGGGGCTCCCCCGGGGTTGACCACCTGCCCGGAGGCGGTGTGACTGTACTTCCACCAGCCGGGCAGACCGCCGACGCCCTGTGCACTGAAGGCTAAGATCGCCACAAGCACGAGGACGACGATGCTGATCATCGCCCCTTTGTGGCGGAGGAACTTCCGCAGGACGATCGTGCCCTGCGACAGGCCTTCGGTTTCCTTCGACTCGATCGCATTGTCCCGAACTTCGTCGAGAGCGAGAGCGTTCTGATTGTCGTTGTTGGTACTCATGCGTTCACTCGGATTCTCGGGTCGAGGACGGCGTAGAGGAAGTCCGCGACCAGGTTGGCGATGATGGAGAGCAGACCCGTGATCAGGATGTAGGCCATGACCGGGTCGAGTTCGGCTTGCCTCATCGAGTCGATGAAGAGTTTGCCCATGCCGTTCCAGCCGAAGATCGTCTCCGTGATCACGGCACCGCCGATCATCGTGACGATGTCGACGGGCACCACCGACGCCAGCGGCAGCAGCGCATTGCGCAGAGCGTGGCGCATGATCACCGTGCGCTCGTTGAGGCCTTTGGCCCGTGCCGTGCGGATGTAGTCCTGGCCCATGACTTCGAGCATCGAACCGCGTGTATAGCGGGTGTAGGAGGCGAAGGAGATGAGGACCAGCGCGATCGACGGCAGCAGCAGGTGAGTGAACGAGTCGAGGTTCGACACCCAGAAGTCACCGTCGATGTTCGGCGCCGAAGCACCGATCGTCGCGATCGGACGATTGTTGATGGCCGGGTCGTTCGAATAGTCCTGCCAGCCCTGCAGCACGCGATCGGCGAAGATGAGGAAGGCCACGATGACAGCGGTGAAGCCCGTCGTGCGCGCCGTGTCCCAGGGATCGGGACCGCGGAACGCCAGCCCCACGCCGATGGCGACGGCGATGGCGACGATGAGCAGCCCTGCCATCCACAGCCAGTTCATCGCCACGTAGTAGAAGAGGTACTGCAGGGGCATGAACAGCAGGGCGCCGACGGCCACTGTGGTCAGCGAGGCGTAGAGCACGCGGCGGTTCTTCAGACCCGTCGACAGATACGTCATGACGATGGCCGCGCCGGTTCCGATGATGATGACGCCGACGAGGCCGATGCTCGGATGCTGCAGCCAGCCGCTGGCGAGGATGTAGTAGACCGTGGCGAAGGTGATGAGCGTGGCCGCGGAGAAGGTGATGACTCGCCGTCTCACGCTCCCGCCCAGCGCTCCCATCCAGAACAGCCCCATCGCCAGACAGGCGATGATGATCGGCCACCAGGAGTCCAGCGTCGGGTCGTTGATGAAGTTGTTGATGTCGATCGCACCGTACTGCTTGAGCAGCACCGCCACCCAGAACACGGGCAGCGAGTAGAGGAGGAACGAGACGAAGGTGATGAAGTAGTCGAAGCCCGAATACTGGCGGATCGCCGAGATCATGCCCACAGCGATGCCGAGGATGATGGCCACGATCGTCGAGGCGGTGATTAGCTTGATCGTGTTGGCGATCGCGCCCTGCAGCTGGTCCGTGACCTCCTGACCGGACTTCCACGCGACGCCTAAGTCGCATTGGCCGATGGCGCAGCCACCGACTCCGGCCAGCCACTTGAAGTATCTGACGATGGCGGGCGTGTCGAGGTCGAGCAGACGCCGACGGGATTCGTAGAGGGCCTCGATGTTCGGGGAGGTGCTCGACCGCAGATCCCAGAAGAAGTCCAGGGCGACGTTGAGCAGGAGGTAGAGGACGAAGGTGACGACGAGCAGCACGAGCGCTGTCGACAGCAATCGTCGGAGGATGAATCTGATCATGATGTGGTATCCGTTTCAATCTTCCGAAAACGCTGCTGTGGGGACCACACAGTGATCCCCACAGCAGCCAGGGTGGAGAAGAACCGATCGCGTCAGTTGCGGATCAGTTGACTTCCCACTCCCAGTAGTTCCACATCAGTGTCGGCGACACCGTGATCGTCGACGCGTTCTTGAGCTTCTCGTTGTAGATGAGCAGCGAAGGGAACTGGAACAGCGGCGCACCGAAGGCATCGTCGGTGAGCTGCTTCTCAAGTTCTGTCGACAACTTCTCCTGATCCTCCTCGGGCGCCACGAGGATCTCATCGAGGATCTTGTCGGTCTTCTTGCTCGAGTAGCCGCCATAGTTGTTCTGAGCCCCGGTGCGGTAGTTCGCATCGGACTCCGTGATCCCGGTGCCTTCGGACTGCCAGCCGAAGAGCGCGACATCATAAGTTCCGTCCCCGAGGCGGGTGCCCCAGTTGACGTCTCCGACGTCCTTGATCTCGAAGCCGGCCTTCTCGGCCGACTCCTTGATCAGCTGGAACTCCTGCTGACGACGCGAGTTCGTGTTGTCATACATGACACGGACAGTCGGGCTGTCGACCCCTGCTTCCTTGAGCAGTTTCTTCGCACCGTCGACGTCGACTTCCTTGAGCGCTTCCATTCCGTTGCCTTTGACGATGGCGTCATACATCGGCGAGCCAGGCACCTGGTTGAATGAGTCCCTGGTCTTGGCCTCGGGGTTGAGCGGCTTGATGATCTTGTCGACGATGTCCTGACGCGGGACGGTCTTGAGGAAGGCCTGACGAACCTTCCGCGCTTTGTCCTCGTCGCCTCCAT
Organism: Brevibacterium sp. SMBL_HHYL_HB1; assembly: GCF_018208375.1. NCBI lineage: Bacteria > Bacillati > Actinomycetota > Actinomycetes > Micrococcales > Brevibacteriaceae > Brevibacterium > Brevibacterium sp. SMBL_HHYL_HB1. The sequence continues at coordinate 1,846,823 of NZ_CP062936.1, forward strand.
TGGCTGCGGGATCAAACGGCCCCTTGTTGTCGAAGGTGAAGTCGACGTGCTCATAGGTCGCATCGTCGCCTGTGTCGACCTTGACTCCGTCGAGGTCCTCGGCGGCGGAGAGCACATCGGAGGTGGCCTGCGGCTGGGTGAAGTCGACCTCACCGTTCTCCACAGCTTGGACCATCGCCATCGGATCGCCGTTGTAGCGGACGGTGATAGTGTTGATCTTCGGTTTGGTCGGACCGCTGTAGTTGTCGTCGAGCTCGAGGGTCACGTACTGACCTTCTTCGAACTTCGTCATCTTGTACGGACCGCTGTGGACCAGCAGGTCCTCGTCCTCGGGCATCGAGGTGAAGTCGAAGCCGGTGTTCCACACGTTCGAGATCTTCGACAGCTTCTTCGTCTCCTTGTCCTTGATTGCATCGAGGATCGCCTGTTTGCCCTTCTCGGCATCATCGATTCCCAAGGCCTTCTTCGCCACGATGTGCGCCGGCACGCCGACCCCGTCGGCGCCGATGCCGAACTCATCGGCCCAATCGGAATAGGGCTTCGTGTACTCGAACGTGAGTTCCTTGCCGTCGTCTGAGATCTCCGGGAAATCCTTGATGAGCGAGGCGCCGATCGTCGACGAGTCGAAGTAGACCGTGTCCTCGTCGTTCTTCTTGACGTTGCCCTCATCGTCGGAGTTGCTCTCGACGGTATTGAAATTCGAAGACATTCCGGCCCAGGTGAGCGCCAGATCAGCGGCATCGACGGGGGTTCCGTCCGACCACTTGGCGTCGTCGTTGAAGGAGTACTTGACCTTGAGTGGGTCCTCCGAAACCTGCTCGACCTTGCCCAGGTTGCCGTCGGTGACTTCGAGGTCGTCGTTGTAGTACCCGAAGTTGTCGTTCATCAGGTAGGTGAGAATGGCGTTCGAGGTCGCATTGCCGTTCGCGGTCAGAGTGTTCATCGATCGGAAGGATTCGTTCCAGCCGATGTTGAGCGTCGTATCGTTCGATGCGTCGTCGTCATCGCCTCCGCCAGGGGGTGTGCAGGCGGTGAGCACCAGTGCGGCGGCGGCCACTGAGGCGCCGGCCGCGAGGAAGCGCTTGTTCACGTTCTCTCCTTGTTGTCTTAGGGCGAGTCACCCTCGTGCGTGCACCCCAAGGCCGGAGTGCATTCCGATCACAGATTCCCTGTCGGAGATTCCGATCCGGTCGTGATCGTCTTCATATTCTTCATATGGATTGCCTCAAAGTTAATTCACCAGCAACTGTGACCGAGTCCACATATTGAGCAAAATACCGAATCGTTACCGTTTCGAAACCAAGAGAATGGACACCGTTTGTCCAGTCTCAGTGGATAGGATGGCCAGGTGGCTAGCAGTGAGATAGATCGCAATTCAGGCAGTTTCCAGCCGACGATCGTGCGGACGACGGGTTCGACGGTCCTGTTCTTCGTCGTCACCGGTCTGTGCACCATCGGCGTCGTCTCGATCCTCTTCGGCGACTTCTCACCGCGCGGCCTCGCCGCCGCAGGCATCCCCGCTGCTGTCGGCACCTTGGTCTTCGCGCTCTACCGATTCCCGCGGGTCGAGCTCCATCGCAGCGAGCTCGTCCTCGTCAACCCGCTGCAGACCGTGACCATCCCCTGGAATCTCGTCGACGGCTTCGAAACGCACTTCGGCCTGGCCGTGCGCACTCATGAGAAGAAGTTCGGCTCCTGGCCGCTGGCGGGCAGGGGGAAGAAGTGGGAGAAGGACGAGCACGACATGCGCCGCCTCGTCGAGAGTCCGAACCCGGCCGTCGACACCGTGCTCGACCGCTACGCCCGTCTCAGCGACGAGGAGCTGGCCAATCCCGGCGGGAAGAGGACGATCCGGACGGTGTGGAACCTCGGCATCATCGTCGCAGGTCTCCTCGCCGTCGCGTGGGCGGCCTGGGGCGTCGCCGTCCTCCCGGGCTGAGGGCTCACCAACCGCGTTGGCGCCACTCGTCGAGTTTCGGACGTTCCTGGCCCACAGTCGTCGAGTCACCGTGTCCCGGCAGGACCACGGTGTCATCGGCGAGCTGGCCGAAGACCCGCTCCTCGAGGTCGTCCATGAGCGAGGTGAAGTCCGCCTTCGACCAGGTCTTGCCCGGCCCGCCGGGGAAGAGCGAGTCACCGGAGAAGAGGATCGTTCGTCCCCCGTCGCTCAGCAGCAGCGCGATCGAACCGGGGGTGTGCCCGCGCAGGCAGATCGCCTGGAGGACGAATCCGCCGAAGTCGCCGACGTCGAGGTGGTCGACGGTGTGGGCGATCTCCACGCCTTCAGCCTCGGTGATGGCCGCGGCGTCATCGGCCCCGGCAATCGTCATCGCCTCCGGATACCGGGCTGAGACGGCCGGCAGCGCGCGGATGTGGTCCCAATGCCGGTGGGTGGTGATGATCGCCCTCAGCGAGGTCTCCGCCTCGGTGTCCGCAGCCCCGGCCGCCACGAGCTGCGCGATCGCCTCGGCATCGTCGGCGGCGTCGATGAGGACCTGCGAGCCCGTCTCCTTGGCCGTGAGCAGGTAGACGTTGTTCTCCATCTCGGAGACTGCGATCGAACGGATGACGATGTGCTCGGTCTCGATCATATTCATTTCCGTGCTCCTCTTCACGCTGCGCACTTCATCTGTGCGCTGTCTGCGGACCCTCCGCAGGGATCAGGGGGCGGTCACCAGGCTCCTCGCGTGTACTGCGGAGGATAGGGACCGGGTTCGACGCCGAGGATGTGGGCGGCACGCTGCGGCCAGGCCGGTTCGCGCAGCGCGGCGCGGGCCATGAAGATCGCATCGGCCTGGCCCGTGCTCAGGATGGTCTCGGCCTGTTTCGGATCGGTGATCAGCCCGACGGCACCGGTCGGCACGCCCTCGGCGCGGATGGCTGCGGCCAGCGGCACCTGGTAGCCGGGGCCGATGGGGATCCGCACCGGATAGTTGCCGCCGGAGGAGACATCGATGAGGTCGACTCCCGCTTCCGACAGGTCGCGGCAGACCTCGGCCGCCTCGGTGATGTCGAATCCCCCTTCGTGCCATTCGCTGGCCGAGATCCGGACGAAGACGGGCACCTGTTCACCGACCTCGGCGCGCACGGCCGCGTACACCTCATTGAGCAAGCGCGAGCGACCGGCCAGGTTCCCTCCGTAGTCGTCGCTGCGCTGGTTCGACAGCGGCGACAGGAAAGAATGGAGCAGGTAGCCGTGCGCGGCGTGGAGTTCGACGAGATCGAAACCGGCCCCCACCGCCCGCGAGGCCGCCGAGGCGAAGGCGGCGACGACCTCGGCGATGTCCTCGGCTGTCATCTCCTTCGGCTCCGCGAGTTTCGGATAGGCGATGGGGCTGGCCCCTGCGGTCGGCCATCCGCCCTCGGATTCGGGCAAGCTGCCCTTGGGCTCACCGGCGAAGGGCCGGTAGGTGCTGGCCTTGCGGCCGGCGTGCGCGAGCTGGATGCCCATGACGCTGCCCTGGGAGTGGACGAAGTCGACGACGGCCGACCAGGATTCGGCCTGCTCGTCGTTCCAGATCCCGGCGTCTTGAGGGGAGATGCGCCCTTCCGGGACGACGGCGGAGGCCTCGGTGAGGATGAGCCCGAAGCCTCCCTGCGCGCGGGAGCCGAGGTGGACGAGGTGCCAGGGCCCGGGCATGCCGTCCTCGGCCTCGCAGGAGTACTGGCACATCGGAGCCAGCCAGATGCGGTTGCCGATCTCGGTCCCGCGCAGGGTCAGCGGTTCGAACAGCTGGGTCATGACTCAATGATGCCAGTTCGGTTCCGGTTCACAGAGCGATCCCGAATACCGGAACGGCCAGCAGATACACGGTCGCGGTGATGAGCACGATGCCGATGACGTTGAGCCACAGACCGCCCTTGACCATCTGCGCCACTGTCACGTAACCGGAGCCGAAGGCCACCGCATTGGGCGGTGTGGCAACGGGCAGCATGAACGCGCAGGTCGCGGCCAGAGCGACGGGAATCGTCAGCAGCAGCGGGTCGAGGTCGAGGCCCATCGCCACTCCCCCGACGACGGGCACGAACGTCGCGGCGGTCGCGGTGTTCGAGGTCAGTTCGGTGAGGAAGAGGATGATGGCGGCGAAGATCGCGACGACGATCACGGTGGGCAGAACCCCGACCCCGCTCGTCGTCTCACCGATCCATTCGGTCAGCCCCGAGTCGGAGAACTGCGCGGACAGGGCGAGGCCTCCGCCGAAGAGCAGCAGCACGCCCCAGGGCAGCTTCTCCGCGGTCTCCCAGTCGAGGAGGCGCACGCCGCGATTGGCACCTCCCGGGATGAGGAAGAGGAGGAGTCCGATGGCCATGGCGATCCCCTCATCGGAGATCGGCGGTTCATCGAAGATCAGCGGCAGCGAGATCCAACTGGCTGCGGCGAGGACGAACATGGCCAGTACGAGCTTCTCCCCCGTCGACATGGGTCCGAGCTTGTGCAGCTCATCACGGATGAGTTCACGACCGCCGGGGATCCGATCGATCTCGGGTTTGAACAGCACCTTGACCAGCAGGAACCACGCGATGGCCATCATCACGACCGCCAGGGGAACGCCCACGGCCATCCACTGGCCGAAGCCGATGGAGATGTCGTGGCTGTCCTTGAGATAGCCGATCAGGAAGAGGTTCGGAGGGGTGCCGATGATGGTGCCCAAGGACCCGATGGAGGCGGAGTAGGCGATGCCGAGCATGAGTGCGGTGCCGAAGTTCGACTTGACCACTGCCCCGAGGCCGCTGTCGTCGGATTCCGTCTCGCCCTCGTCAGCGACTTCGGTCCCAGTGCCGTCGGCGGTCCCGGTGTCGTTGGCGGACCCAGTACCGTCTGCGGAGCCATCGGTGAGGGCGGACCCCACCACTTTGGACACGATCATGAGCACCGAGATGCCGATCGGCAGCATCATCACCGCCGTGGCGGTGTTCGACACCCACATGGAGATGAAACCGGTGGCGATCATGAAGCCGGCGATCATCGGACCGGGCCGGTCGCCCATGATGCTCAGCGTCACCAGCGCAATGCGACGGTGCAGGTTCCAGCGCTGCATGGCCAGGGCGATGAGGAAGCCGCCGAGGAACAGGAAGATGATCGGATTGCCGTAGGAGGCTCCGACGGTCTCCATCTCGACGTCGGTGCCCAGCACTGGGAAGGCGACGAGCGGGACCAGGGAGGTCGCGGCGATCGGCAGCGCCTCGGTCATCCACCACGCGGCCATGAGCACCGCGATCGCCGCGGTCAGCTTCGCCGAGTGGTCGACGTCGGCCGGCATGATCGCGTAGATCAGCGTGGAGAAGATCAGCCCGAGCAGAAAACCGGTCCACCGGATCCGCAACGTGCTGCGGCCGATTCCGGGTTCTCGTTCGCCGGGAGATCGCATATCGATCTCGGTGGAGGTCATCTCAGAAGACTTCGGACTCGGGGACATTCTCACTCCTCGTCGAGCAGGTTCGCCTGTTCTCAGCCCAGCCTACTGCAGAGGACGCGCGCGTCGACTGCAGAAGTGATCCGCGGTTCGCCCCGGTACGCTCGCCACCGGTGGAGAACTCGTCAGATCCGGGTGGAGAGGTCGTCAGAGCAGGCTGCAGAAGCCGTGGATGCGGTCGGCGACGAGCTCCGGGTGTTCGACCATCGGCAGGTGCGCGGAGTCGGGGACGGTGGCCGACTGCGCCCCGTCGACCCGCTCGGCCAGGGACGACATCGCCTCGGGTGAGAATCCCGGGTCCTGGGCTCCGGCCAGGAACAGGGTCGGCACGGTGATGGCGTGGACGGACCCGCTGAGATCGTAGGATTTCGCTGCGGTGGCGGCCGCGATGTACGCTTCGTCGTCGACCAGAGCGAGGTCGGCGAGGACGAGCGGCCCGGCGGCGATGTCCTCTTCGAGGAATCCGGCGGCGAACCACCGGTCGGCCGTATCGTCGACGAGTCCGCGGGTGCCGTCGGCGCGGACCTCGGCGATCCGTTCGTCCCATGTCTGCGCAGTTCCGAGCTTATCGCCGGTCGCGCAGGCGACGAGTCCGGTCAGCGCTTCGGGATGATTGAGCGCAAGCGTCAGACCGACGGCGCCCGAGATCGAGACGCCGCAGTAGGTGAAGGAGTCCACGCCGACCGCGGCCAGCGACTCGACGAGGCCGGAGGCCAGGTCTGCGATCGTGTACGGTTCGGATTGATCGCCGAGCGCTTCGTCTGCCGGCAGGGTGTGTCCGGGCAGGTCGGAGATGTAGATCTGGAAATCATCGGCCAGTCGGCCGGCGACCGCCGACCACAGCGACATCCGCGTGCCCAGCGCGTTGCCGAAGACGAGGACGGGAGAACCGGGATTGTCGTTGAAGGCACGGACAGCGATGCGCATCTGAGGCTCCTTGGGGTGCGTGAGGGTTCGACTGGGTTCCGAAGACCGTGCGGTCAGGAGTCTTCCGTGGTCAGCCTACCGCCGGAGAATTCGAGATAACAGCGTGGGCACAGCGACTCATATGTCACGGCATTGCCGTCGATGGCGACCTGGTCTCCGTCGAAGATGAATTGTCCGTCGAGGAGGCGGCCGTTGAACATGGCCTTGCGACCGCACCGGCAGATCGTCTTGAGCTCCTCGAGCGTGTGGGCGATCTCCAGCAGGCGGCCCGAGCCGGGGAACGCCTTGGTCCGGAAGTCCGTGCGGATTCCGTAGCACATCACCGGCACCGAGGAGTTCGTGGCGATGCGCATGAGCGAATCCACCTGAGCAGGGGTGAGGAACTGGGCCTCGTCGATGAGCAGGCAGGCGACCGGGGTCTTCGGAGCGTCGATCGACTCGAGCAGGGCGTCGTGGTCGACGTAGTCGGCGTGTTCGGCATAGATCGTCTCGACGTCGCCGTCGGCGGGGATGAGGAAGTCGACATCTCGGGTCACTCCCAGCCGGGACACGATCTGAGAGGCGCCCTTCGTGTCGATGACCGGCTTGGCCAACAGGACTCTCTGGCCGCGTTCTTCGTAGTTGAAGGCCGCCTGGAGCAGAGCCGTCGACTTGCCGGAGTTCATCGCCCCGTACCGGAAGTAGAGTTTGGCCTTGATCCACCGATGCGGGTAGCTGTTCAAAGCCGCGTGTGAAATGGAAATGCCCCTCCTGAACTGGGAAAATGATGATGTCTAACGTCAACATTCCCGTTCAAGAAAGGGGCACCTCTCAGGTGCTATTCAATCACACACCCACGGCAGCGTCCTACTCCTTCAACGACACGAACCTCGTCAGTCCTACCGGCCTGGTCCCGATCATGCGTCTGGCCCACCAGGCAGGCCTGCTCGACCTCGCCGAGCAGCGTTTGACCGTGACGACGACCGGAGCCGATAAGGGCGCGAACCCGGGCGCGAAACTGTCCACCCTGATCGCGGGCATGGCCGCCGGCGCCGATTCGATCGATGATATGAACATCCTGCGCCACGGCGGCATGAACAGACTCTTCGACCGTGTCTACGCCCCATCGACTTTGGGATCGTTTCTGCGCTCGTTCTCCTTCGGCCACGTCAGACAGCTCGATGCCATCAGCGCCCGTCTTCTGACCGGCTTCGACCAGCACATACGCCTGCTGGCCACCAGTCCGACAACACCGCAGTCGTCAATGGTCTTCGTTGACGTCGACGACACCGTCATCGACGTCCATTCCGCAAGGAAACAAGGAGCCGGATTCGGGTATCAAGGCAGTCGGGGACTCAACGCGCTCTTGGCGACTGCATCGACAAGCACCTCCAGTCAGGTCATCGTCGGTCAGCGTCTCCGGAAGGGCTCTACCTCATCAGCTCGGGGTGCCGACAAGTTCGTCTCTGACGCCCTGGCCACCACTCGACGCATCAATTCCGGTCAGGCCCCGGTGCTGGTGCGTGCTGATTCCGCCTACTACTCGTCGACAATGACCAAAGCCGCCCGCGGTGCTGGGGCCGAGGTGTCGGTGACGGTGCGTATGGACAAGAAGGTCAAAACAGCGATCTCCACCATCGACGATGATGCGTGGACCGGCATCCAGTACCCGGAAGCGATCTTCGACGAAGAGACCAAAACGTGGATCAGCAAGGCTGAAGTCGCTGAAGTCGCCTTTACCGCGTTCACGTCGAAGAAGAAGGCTCTGCAGGTGCCAGGCCGGTTGATCGTGCGACGAGTCCCCGAGCTCAACGAGAAGAAGCGGTCTGCCGGGCAGGACCCGTTATTCGACTTGTACCGATACCACGCCTTCTTCACCACCCTCGATCAGGAGCGCTTCGACACTGTTCTGGCGGACCAGATCCACCGGAAGCACGCAATCATCGAGCAGATCAATGCGGAATTGAAAAACGGTGCACTGGCGCATATGCCCTCAGGGGCCTTCGATGCCAACGCAGCGTGGGTGACGATCGCGGCGATGACTCATAACCTACTGCGGGCAGCTGCTGGGCTCATGGGTGGCCGAATGAGCAAGGCGCGTGCACAAACACTGAGGACGCGTATCATCCTCGTCCCGGCCCGGATTGCCCACCGAGCGAGGAGATTGATCCTGAATCTGCCCAGAGACTGGCCATGGGCCGAGGAATTCGCTCGTTTGTGGCAGGCCGCGTTGAGCCCTCCCCAACGTGCGTTGACATGACCGATCAGCCCGAGCGGGCGTGAAGACCGGGGCCCGGGGAGGAGGCCTACGGGAACTGAAAAGTGGAATCAGACTGGTGAGAGACCGGGACGATGTTCCCTGCCCATTTGTCGACATTTTGCGGGAACCGGATTCACACCACGGCTCCCATACCGATCGGTGGATCAAGGTTTGGCCACTGTCGTCCTCTTTCTGTTGTCCGTGCCGACACAGAAGACTACCGCCGATTCGACAGCCGACCACGATCGCCGCGGTGACCGACCGCCACCGTCACGACCACCGCCCCCACCGCGGCGGTCACCGCCGGGTCGAGCCGGCGCGAACACCGGGTGTGAGCACCATCATCGGCCCATGCCGACTACCGAAATCGTCCTGAAGGTAAGATGTCGGTGACAAACCCCAAGAAGATGCGGAGTGGTCCATCACTATGGCAAAAATCATTTACACGCGCACGGATGAAGCGCCGCTTCTGGCGACATACTCGCTCAAACCGATCATCGAAGCCTTCGCCACTTCGGCCGGCGTCGAGGTCGAGACTCGAGACATCTCGCTTGCCGCACGCGTGCTGGCACAGTTCAGTGACCGCCTCCCCGAAGACCAGCAGGTCAGCGACGCTCTGGCCGAGCTGGGCGACCTCGCCCAGACGCCGGATGCGAACATCATCAAGCTGCCCAACATCTCGGCCTCCGTGCCTCAGCTCAAGGCCACCATCGCCGAGCTGCAGTCACAGGGCTATGATCTGCCGGATTACCCGGAAGAGCCCGCGACCGACGAAGACAAGGACGTCCGGGCTCGCTATGACAAGGTCAAGGGCTCGGCCGTCAACCCGGTTCTGCGCGAGGGCAACTCCGACCGTCGCGCTCCCGAGGCTGTGAAGAACTTCGCCAAGGCCCACCCGCACTCGATGGGCGAATGGACCCAGGAATCGAAGACCCGAGTCGCGACCATGGGCTCCGATGACTTCCGCGACAACGAGAAGTCCGTCATCATCGACTCCGACGACACCCTGACGATCCGTCTGCGCACCGCAGCCGGCGAGACCACCGTCCTCAAGGAGTCCCTGCCCGTCCTCGCCGGTGAGATCGTCGACTCGACGAAGATGAACGCCACCGCCCTCGACGAGTTCGTCAAGGAGCAGATCGCCCAGGCCAAGGCCGACGGCGTCCTCTTCTCCGTCCACCTCAAGGCGACGATGATGAAGGTCTCCGATCCCATCCTCTTCGGCAAGGTCATCGAGGCCTTCTTCCCCGAGGTCTTCGCCGAATACGGTGATGTCCTCGCCGAGGCGGGCCTGACCTCCGACAACGGACTGGCCGCCATCCTCGCCGGACTCGACACCCTGCCCGCCGACGCCGCGTCCGGCATCAGGGCCGGAATCGAGAAGGGCCTGGCCGAGGGACCCGACCTGGCCATGGTCAACTCGCACAAGGGCATCACGAACCTCCACGTGCCCTCCGATGTCATCGTCGACGCCTCCATGCCCGCGATGATCCGCGTCGGCGGCAAGATGTGGAACAAGGACGACCAGAAGCAGGACACCCTGGCCGTCATCCCCGACTCCTCCTATGCCGGCGTCTACCAGACCGTGATCGAGGACTGCAAGGCCAAGGGCGCCTTCGATCCGCGCACCATGGGCACGGTGCCCAATGTCGGTCTCATGGCCCAGAAGGCCGAGGAGTACGGCAGCCACGACAAGACCTTTGAGATCCCCGAAGCCGGGGTCGTCGAGGTCGTCGACTCCGCCGGTCAGGTGCTGATGAGCCACGAGGTCGCCGCCGGTGACATCTGGCGGGCCTGCCAGACCAAGGACGTCCCGGTCCGCGACTGGGTCAAGCTCGCCGTCACGCGTGCCCGTCTGTCGGACACCCCGGCCGTGTTCTGGCTCGATGAGACCCGCGCCCACGACCGCAACATCCGGTCGAAGGTCGAGGAGTACCTCACCGATCACGACACCGAGGGCCTCGACATCAGGATCATGAACCCGGTGGAGGCCACCCAGTTCTCCATCGACCGCATCCGCGAGGGCAAGGACACCATCTCGGTGACCGGCAATGTGCTGCGTGACTACAACACCGATCTGTTCCCCATCCTCGAACTGGGCACCTCGGCGAAGATGCTCTCCGTCGTCCCGCTCATCGCCGGCGGAGGACTCTTCGAGACCGGCGCCGGCGGCTCGGCACCGAAGCACGTCGAGCAGCTCGTCGAGGAGAACCACCTGCGCTGGGACTCCCTCGGTGAGTTCCTCGCCCTGGCCGAGTCCTTCCGCCACGAGTTCAACGTCCACGGCAACGAGCGCGCCGGCGTGCTGGCCGACACCCTCGATGCGGCCACCGGCAGGTTCCTCGAAGAGAACAAGTCGCCTTCGCGCAAGGTCGGCGAGATCGACAACCGCGGCAGCCACTTCTACCTCACCCTCTACTGGGCGCAGAAGCTGGCCGAGCAGACTGCCGACGAGGCCCTGGCCGAGGCCATCGCGCCGGTGGCGAAGGCACTGACCGAGAAGGAGGGGACCATTGCGGCCGAACTCCTCGAGGTCCAGGGCAGTCCCGTCGACCTCGGCGGCTACTACTACCCGAACGATGAGTTGGTGACTGCGGCGATGCGCCCGTCGGCCACGCTCAACGAGATCATCTCCTCACTGAGCAAGAACGTCTGAATCAGCATCGACGCGGTGTGAGCGGTGTTCGTGCAACGGTTGGCGAACACTTGCCGCACTTCCGGACTCATGCGCCCCATCAGTGGTTATGATGGGGCGCATGAGTACTCAAGACCCGCGCGGCGAATCCCAGACGCCCGAAGAGCTCCTGGCCGAAACCGATTCCGTGCTCGGGGACGAGGCTCCCACGACCGGGGAGACCCGCGAGGTCGAGCCTCACCAGCAGACGCAGCCTCCCGCACCCGGCAGCACCGACGAACTGCCTTCGACGAAGGGCGGCACGGGGATGTCGGCGGGTATGTGGATCTCGCTCATCATCGGAGCGGTCATCGTCGTCCTGCTTCTCATCTTCATCGTCCAGAACAACGTGGCCGCCCAGTTCCAGTACTTCGGCTGGCAGTTCGAACTGCCCTTGGGTGTGGCCATGCTCTTCGCCGCGATCGGCGGCATCCTCATCGCCGGGCTGATCGGCTCGGTGCGGATCTTCGTGCTCAACCGCCGTCTGAAGAAGATCCACAAGGCTCTGGGCCGCTGATCCATGACGATCGATCCCAGTCTCGCCGAACTCCGCACCGAACTGCCCGCTTCACTGTTCCTCGCCGATACCGCCGCCGAGGCGGCCTGGGCGCGTGAGGACGATTCCGTGCTCACCGAACAGGAGCGCAACTACGCACGGGAGTTCGACGCCGAGGCCGCCACCACCTGGTCGGCCGGCCGCGTCGTCCTCAGGCACGTGCTCGGGGCACATCTTGATCGAGACCCGGCCGGAATCGACATCCGCCTCGATTCGGCGGGCAAGCCCCGCCACGACGATTGCGAGTTCTCCGTCTCCCGCTCCCGCAGACTCGTCATCGTCGCCGTCGCCGACGATCCGGTCGGCCTCGACATCGAAGCCGTACCGGAGCCGGCCGTTGCCGCCGAGGCCCTGCAGCTCGTGCATCCGCGTGAGAGAGCTGAACTCGACCAGCTGTCCGGACCCGAGATGGCTGCGGAGTTCGCACGCCTGTGGGCCCGCAAGGAAGCCTTCCTGCGAGCGATGAGCACTGGCTTGGCCCGAGACCCGGGCATGGACTATGTCGGTTCCGGGCCGCTGCCGGAGTCACCGCATCCGGACGTCGACATCTTCGATCTCGAGTCGGGAATCCCCGAGGGGCACTTCGCCGCGATCGCGTTCAATCGCTGACGATTCCGGTCTCCAGCGGGCACCCGGCAGCAGATGTGTTCAACCGCTGACTCGCTCCTGCACTGCCGCCCGGCCGCCCTCGGCAAAGGGCTGCGCCGATTGCGCCGTTCGATGACTGCGCGGCCGCTTGAACGACCTTGGTTGCGGGGGCGCAGATCCGTCGTTCAAGGCGCAGCGAGGATGTCGACCCGCGCACCTCTCGAAGACTGTACGGCCGCTTGAACGACGTTCGTCCGCAGCCGCCTCGGCCGAATACTCGGTCCGCGATCGCCGAGGAGAGCCTGGAAGAACCTCGTTCAAGCAGTCTGTGACTCGTCCTTGCCGAAATCAGGACCGTTCTCTCCCGTGGTGAAGACCACGGCGATGCCCAATGAGCCCAGCGCCACACAGCCGAAGAGGATCCACGCGGCAGCGGAATTGGCCGCCAGCGCGAGGAAGACGGCGATGACGGCGGCGACGACGAGCAGGCCGTCGAAGAGCATCGGATACTTCAGGAAGCGCTTCTCGCCCTTGCGCACACCGTAGGAGATCTGAGTCGCGGCCCCGAGGAAGAGCAGCACGAGGGCGGTGATGACCAGCCAGCGCGGGGCCAGGAAGAACGTCTCGAGGGCGGGCAGGGCCACGACACCGACGATGGCCAGCAGCATCCTGATGGTGCCGTCCACCACGAATCCGGACTTCATCATGTCTGAATCCTACTCAACAGCGTCTGCACCGTGGCCAGCGCCCTCCGCAGCACCGTCGCCTCGACATTCGAATGGGCGATGACGAGACCGTGCCGGACCTGATCCCCACCGGTCCAGCCGCGGGCCAGGGAAGCGACGAGGATCCCGCGGTCGGCGAGCTGTCGCAGCAAGCGATCGGCCTCGGCAGCGGAGGTTTCGATCACGAGGGTCCGACCGTCATGGACCAGTCCGGGAATCGGTCCCGCCTCGGCGACGACCTCCTCGGCGGCCCTGAGGCGGCGACGGCCGCGCGAGATCCGTCGCCGCAGGCCCCCGGAACCGAGGTAGGAGCTGATGGCCATCTGCAGAATCGGCGAGAACGCCGGCCCCAGCGCCGTGCGCATCGCCATCAGACGCGACGAAATCTCACCGTGGGAGATGAGGTATCCGGTCGACACCGCCGAGGTCAGCAGCGTGGAGAAGGTGCCGATGTGCACGACCTGCGCGCGGCTGTCCGTCGATGAGGCCAGTTCGAACAGCGTCGGCAGCACGGTGCGAGTGAAGCGGGCCTCACTGTCGTAGTCGTCCTCGATGAGGATCACATCCCCTCGCTCCGCCCACTCCAGCAGCCGCACTCGATGATCAACCGGCATCGGAGTCCCGTGCGGGAACTGGTGGTTGGGCGTCACGACGGCGGCCGACACCCCTGCCGGGGACCCGGCGGCGAGGTCCAACGGCACGAGCCTCTGGTCGGTCATCGCCTGCCGCAGACCGGGAAAGCCCGGATTCTCCACAGCGATCGCCCCGTCGATCCCGCTGCTCAGCAGCAGGCGCAGACCGTCACGGGAACCGCTGGTGAGGATGATCTCATCGGGGTCGACGGCCATTCCCCGGGCCAATCGGAGGTAGTCGGCGATCGCCCACCGCGCATCCGGCTGGCCCAGCGGATCGATGGGACCGGGGTCGAGATCGAGCGATTCCCTCCAGGCGCGGCGGAAGGCCGGTTCCCGCAGCGGATCGTCGCCTCCGAAACCGGGCCGCAGATCGATGTAGTTGCGCAGGCGCCGCCTCGGCGAGGCGGGAACACGCGGCCGGGCGCGTGCGGTGCGGGCCGTCGCCGGCAGGTCCGGATTGATCCGGGTCGCCGAGCGTTCGGTGGTCACCAGGAACCCCTCCACAGCGAGCTGTCCGTAAGCGGTCTCGACACTGCCGCGGGAGATCCCAAGGTGAGCGGCCAGACGGCGGCTCGACGGCACCGCATCGCCGGGAAGCAGGGCCCCTTCGGCGATGAGGCGCCGCAGGCCCTGTGTGAGCTGATCGGGCAGCGGAGTCGGCAGATGTCGATCGACCATGAGCGGCAGCGCTACCCCCTCGGTCCGACCGCCGCGTTCCCGGATCGTGCTGGGTTCCATGATCCGATCGTAGGCCTCCCACCGGCATCTGGCCCAAAATTTCGACACATTTCTGGCTCTCCTGCTGAGCCACCCATCGGTCTAGGCTGATGGAGAACGGCCGTTCACCCCTGAAATCCAACGATCCCGACCCAGACCGGACAGAGGCCCGAGGCGACTCGGCTCTGTCGACCCGGTCGACCCGGATCGTCTCCGCGACAGTGAATGGACGAACACCACAATGACCGAGACACAGAACCTGCTGGGCACCGGACTGGCACAGATGCTCAAGGGCGGCGTCATCATGGACGTCATCGATGAGGAGCAGGCCCGCATCGCCGAAGCCGCCGGAGCCTCCGCTGTGATGGCTCTCGAACGCGTGCCCGCCGACATCCGCGCCCAGGGCGGGGTCGCCAGGATGAGCGATCCCGATCTCATCGATTCGATCATCGGCGCCGTCAGCATCCCCGTCATGGCCAAGGCCCGCATCGGCCACTTCGTCGAAGCCCAGATCCTCGAGACCCTCGGTGTCGACTACATCGACGAATCCGAGGTCCTCTCCCCTGCCGACTACGTCAACCACATCGACAAGTCCGTCTTCCAGGTTCCCTTCGT
Organism: Brevibacterium sp. SMBL_HHYL_HB1; assembly: GCF_018208375.1. Taxonomy (NCBI): domain Bacteria; kingdom Bacillati; phylum Actinomycetota; class Actinomycetes; order Micrococcales; family Brevibacteriaceae; genus Brevibacterium; species Brevibacterium sp. SMBL_HHYL_HB1. The sequence continues at coordinate 1,861,913 of NZ_CP062936.1, forward strand.
CTGCGGAGCGACGAACCTCGGTGAGGCCCTGCGCCGCATCACCGAAGGTGCTTCGATGATCCGGTCGAAGGGCGAAGCCGGAACCGGCGACGTCTCCGAGGCGATGCGTCATCTGCGGACCATCAACTCCGAGATCCGCGCACTGACAGCCAAGAGCGAAGACGAGCTCTATGTCGCGGCCAAGGAGATCGCCGCGCCGTACCACCTGGTCAAGCAGGTGGCGAGCCTCGGCCGTCTGCCGGTGGTGACCTTCGTCGCCGGCGGTATCGCAACCCCGGCCGATGCGGCGATGATGATGCAGCTCGGCGCCGACGGAGTGTTCGTCGGTTCCGGCATCTTCAAGTCCGGCGACCCGGAGGCCCGGGCGAAGGCCATCGTCGAGGCCACCACCCACTTCGATGATCCGACGGCAGTGGCCAAGGCCTCGCGCGGACTCGGTGATGCCATGGTCGGCATCAACGTCGCCGATGTGCCCGCCCCTCACCGCCTGGCCGAACGCGGATGGTGAGAGTCGGCGTCCTCGCCCTCCAGGGAGCCTTCCGTGAGCACCTGCTCATGCTCGGCTCCCTGGGGGTCGATTCCCGGAAGGTGACTCGGTCCGAGCATTTGAGCGGCCTCGACGCGATCATCCTGCCCGGCGGCGAGTCGACGGCCATGGTCCGCATCGCCGCCGGCACCGATCTCTTCTGCCGACTGCGGGAGAGCATCGCTGCCGGCCTGCCGGTCTTCGGCACCTGCGCCGGCCTCATCCTCCTGGCCGATCGGCTCAGCGATGATTCGCTTGGCGGTTACGAGCGCCTCGGCGGCCTCGACATCACCGTTGCCCGCAACGCCTACGGCCGGCAGCGTGAGTCCTTCACCGCGGCGTTGCACATCGAGGGCTTCGAGCGCACCTTCGACGGCACCTTCATCCGCGCCCCGCAGATCCTCGACATCTCCCCCACCACCGAGGTGCTCGCCCGGTGCGAGGACAGACCGGTGCTGGTGAGGCAGGGCAATGTGTGGGCCGGCAGCTTCCACCCTGAGCTGGGCGGGGACCTGCGGCTCCACACCGAGTTCCTCCAGCACGTCGGCGCTCGGGCTCACCCGATGTGATCGTGGGCTCTCATGGCCGCGGAGCGGATATCAGCAGTCGCTGCCGACCCGCGTTCAGACGCAATTCGAGGCAGTCGCCGATGAGGTCCCCGTCCAGTTGGGCCGGTGCCGGGACATCGAGGCCGATCGTGACCGCGGTGGTGCTGCGATAGTGCATCAGCGGGTGCGATTCCGGTCTGCCTTTCAGGCAGGCGACGGCGATGCCTGCCCAGGCGCGAACGGCTCGGGGGCGCTCCCACGCGGCAGCGGGCCGACGGTGAGGGCGGAGAACTGCTCATCGTCGACTCGCGCGGAGGGGAAGACAGAGATCGGTCCGGCGGGACGGGCCACCTTCGAGGCCATGACCGACCACACGGGCTCGCCGGCGGTGAGCGCGTCGCCGGTGACAGCGAGCCCCTCCGCGAACAGCGCCGTGGCCGCACCCCAGGCGTAACCGGCCAGCCCCGGCAGTGCGTGATGCCGGGCCACGGCACGTGCGTCTCCGCCGATGCCGGCCAGGCAGAGGAAAGCGGTCTGCTCCCATCGCCCGTCGGCTCGCCGGATCTTCGCGACATTGATCGGGACGCGGCGAATGCTCGCATCGGCATCGTCGCCGGCAGATCGCAGGATGCGCAGGCAGTGCGCGATCGCCTGCCGTGTCGAGCCGAGTCCCACATGTCGGCTGAGGACGTTCGCGGTGCCCGTCGGCACCAGGGCCGCGGGGATTCCGGCTTCGGCGAGGACCGGTGCTGCCGCGCGGATGGTGCCGTCCCCGCCGAGGACGATGACGACCTCGGCGCCCCAGTCCACCAGCTGTTCGGCCTGCCATCGTCCGTCGCGAACCGCCGTCGTCGTCATCGTCCGATAGGCCACTGCCCGCTCCCGCAGCGCCTCTGACAGCTTGGTGTACGCACGTCGAGTCGCGACGTGTTTGGGGTTGACGATGATGCCGACGCCGGCCGTCGCTGACCGCTGATCCGGTCTGTCGTTCACGATCACGTGAACGCCGGATGGTCCGTGGCGGCCGCCTCGACGGCGTCGGAGTCGACCGTCTGGCCGGGGAAGGCCTCGACGATGACGCGCGGACCGGTCTTGCGCGGCGAGCGCTTCCACGTTCCGCGGGCACGGCTTCCGGAGATGACGGTGTTCTTGAACATTCCGTTGCCGCCGGGAACGACGGACTTCTCGTGGGCGGGGTCGAGTGTCGCGCTGCGATCCTTGTAGCCGAGGATGATCTCGTCGAATCCCGGCACCAGCAGCGTCTTCGCGGCATCGGATCCCCATTCGCTCAGACGGTCGTCGAGGTCCGGCGCGTGGAAGCAGTCGATTTCGCCGATCTTCGCGCTCATGATCTCTCCGGAGTCGACGCAGTCCTGTACGGCCCTCCTGATCGCGGTCTTCGGCAGTCCGGTCCACCGTGTCGCATCGTCGATGGTCACCGGTCCGTGGCTGAGGACATAGCGTCTCATCCATTCGCGCAGCCCCGCCTCGGCGTCGAGTTCTGTGGGCAGAGGCACCCAGTCGGCGGTGAGGACGTACTTCATGTCGTCCTTGCCCGCGATCATGGGGGCCTGGACGATGAGGTTGTTCAACGCCAAGGAGGTGATGAGGTGCCGGGAGTGTCCGTATTCGTCGCCGGCGCCCAGGGGTGCGAAGGCGTCGAGGAGTTCCTCTCGGGTCAGGGCGCCGCGCTGTCGGAGGGCGGTGGTGGCCAGCTGCGCTGCGGAGTCGAGCATGTCATCGGTGATGCCGAAGTGCTCACGGCGCTTGGCGGTGGACTTCATCGTCCGGGCCCCTGTCAGGCCGAGGATCCAGCCGATGTCCTTGGCCGTGGTCAGATGGATCGTCCCGCGCTGGGTCCAGGTGCGCACGATCTCTCCGGAGTCGATGGCGGCCCGCACGGCTGCGATGCCCGCGGTCTCATCGGTCCCGAGTCGCAATGCGATCGAGGCGAGGGCTCCGCCGAGGTTCTGCGCTTGGACGCAGCCGAGGTGCTCGACGACCGAACCGGCCGGCGACAGCTTCGTCCCGGTCGGTGATACGGGTGGGGGCCCGACCAGACCCTGTGAGATCAGACGCGCCGCGGAGACCTGATGAGTGTCCATGGTCCAACGGTAGCCGACGGCGGTGACACGGCGATTGCAAGAACCCGTCAGCTGCAGGTTCTCGACGCCCCGGGGCCTCGAGTGTTCGACTGTTCTGGCCCCCGAGGGCTCAGCCCATGATGTCGATGAGGCCGGGGACGGGCACTCTGGGCAGTGCCCCGGAGGCGGCGAAGCGGCCCCAGATCCGTCGCAGCTCGGGGCCGGCGATGGCCGTGGTCTCCCCGTAGTCGAGGAAGGAGTCGTGCCAGATCTCGCCGGGGAAGATCAGCGGCAGATCTCCCGAATGGGCAGCGTCGAAGAAGCTGCCGTCGCCGCGAGAGACGATGAGCAGGCGGGCTCCCTGCCCTCCGGACATGCGGTGCCGGTCGTAGAATTCCCGCCCGGCTCGGGTGTAGACCGCCGAGGTGATCCCGGAGATGAGGGATTCGAGCATGGGCGAGGTCAGGCTGCGGTCGTGGAGGCGACGCAGGGCTGGAACGAATCCCGCGAAGAAGGCGATCTCGCGCTCGGTGCGGGTCATGAGCACATCGTATTTCGGCGCGACCTCGGCCCAGGCGTGAGCCGCATCCGACCGTGTCGGCAGGGGCCTGTGCCCATAGTGGACTCCGAAGCACATGCCGGCGTGCAATCCTCCGACTAGGGCGGCCTTGTGGACTTCCTCCTGGGCTGCGAGGATCTCATCGACGCTCGCGGCCGGGTCGATCTTCTGGGCGACCCTGGCCATCGCCCAGTTCATCGCATCCGTGCCGCCGGCCAACCCGAAGGGGGTCGAGGCCAGCAGAACACGGTGGAAGAGGCCTTCGGTGCCTTCAGCGATCATGAGGTGGGCGCAGGCGTCCGCCCCGGCGCTCTGACCGGCGATCGTGATGTTGTCGGGATCTCCGCCGAAGGAGGAGATATTCGCCTGCACCCAGCGCAGCGCGGAGATCTGGTCGAGCACACCGAGGTTCGAATGCTCGGGTCTGCCCGTGCCCAGGTAGCCGAGCACCCCGAGGCGGTAGGTGACCGAGACGACGATGATGCCCTGTTCGGCCGACAGGGTGTGCGGATCGTAGATCTCCGCGTCTCCGGCGCCGGCCACATAGGCGCCACCGTGGATCCACACGAGAACCGGCAGACCCGCCTCGGCGACGGCGGCCTTCGGCATCGTCACGCTCAGTCGCAGACAGTCCTCGCTGATGGGCAGGCCGCCGAGCTGGTCGAAGGTCATTCCTGCGTTCGGGTCGCGACGCAGCTGCGGGCTCGCCGGTCCCGGAGTGGATCCGTCGATGAAGTCCACGGGAGGTTCGTCCAGCGGCGGGCAGAAGCGTTCGGCTCGGGCATAGCGGATCCCCCGTGCACGGATCACATCGTCGTCCTCATAGGCACGGACCCGTCCGCACGGCGCGAGGATGTCGTGCGAGTCCTTCTCCATGCAGTCAGCTTACTTGCTGGGCTCCACCGGAGGTTCGGCCGACCACGGGAAGACGATCCACTGATCGGTGCGCTTCCACACGAAGTCGGGATCGATGATGGATGCCGACTTCGAGTAGATGACTGCCGACTGTGCCTCGGCGCCGTGCTTGCGCAGCAGTTCGAGGACGAGGGCCAGGGTCCTGCCGGAATCGGCGACGTCGTCGACGACCAGCAGCTTCTTGCCCTTGATCGCGTCGATGTCGAGCATCGGTGCCAGCAGGATGGGGTCGGGCAGAGTCTCATGGACATCGGTGTAGAACTCGACGTTGATCGCGTCGGAGAGCTTCAGGCCGAGGGCGTAGGCCAAGGCGCCTGCCGGCAGCAGGCCTCCCCGGGCGACGGCGATGACGATCTCGGGGTCGTAGTCGGAGTCTGCGATCGTCTGCGCCAGCTCACGCGCCGACTGGCCGAACAGGTCCCATGTGAGGATCTCCTTCTCATCGAGATCGCTCGAATCGGCGTGATATGCCATGAATGCTCCTTTGTTTGCCCCGTGTTGGCTCGAGCTCCAAGGATACGCCGTCGCGGAGTCAGCGCAGAAACACCGCGAGCCCGGCCATCTCCTGTGCCTGGGAACCGGTGGGAGTCGGTGGGTTCGGGTTCACCCAGTACCGGCCCGTGTGGGAGTCGCGGTCGAGCAGCCGGTAGTCGATCAGTTCGCGTCGCAGGCGCGCGAAGTCCGGTTGGAAGCCGGCCAGGATGCCGTTGACCTGCTTCTCGCTGTAGATCCGATCCGCCTCGAAGGCCGCCAGGACCTCGATGAGGAGGACGACGAGGGCCCTGCGCTTGGTCGGGATGGAGATGATTCGACCCGCAGGCATGAAGGTCGCAAGTGTCCTGGTGCGGAATCGTTCGATGTGGGGATCGATTCCTGCCGTGTGGGGCTCCGGCGCTGTCTCGACCGGGCTCGATTCGAGCAGGGCCGCACGCGCGGCAGTGAAGTTCTCACCGGTTGCAGTCATCCGCGACCGCACGAGCTCCTTGAAGTCCTTGTCCTTGGTCATGGTGTCTCTTCCTCATGCGACCAAGTCTCCCCCAGCACGAAACCCGGTCAGGAAAGCACCGTGTCGGTTTCGTCCGAGGATTCTCTCCCCTTCGCCATCCGGTCGATGTGCTGGGACCACGACCTCGGCTGGGCGTTGGATGCGCCGAGGACCAGTATAGGTCGAGTCGCTCTCAGCTCTCGAGCGCTTCGAGGTACATCCAGCGTCCGGCCCGACGAACGAAGGCGGAATTCTCCTCCAGCACATGCTCGCCGATGTGGTCCTTGAATCGTGCGCGAAAGTGCACTGTACCGGTCGAGTCCTCCTCTCCTCCGCCGGTGGTGTCGAGGATCGTCAGGCCCAGCCACTCGGTCCGAGTGTCAGTGCCGGGGTCAGCGGGGCGGGTTCTGGGATGCCACGTGCGGAAGAGATGGTTGTCGTCTCTTCGGACGAAAGCGGTGTACCGCGATCGCATGAGCGCCTCCGCGGTGGTCGGCCAGACCTCGCCGTCGAGGGCGGAGCGGCAGCAGTGGTCGAAATCAGTGCCCGGCGGCATTCCGGAACAGGGACAGATCATCCACCGATGATAACCGGAGATGAACGATCGGAGATTGCGTGCGAGGATGGGGCTATGAGTTCAGTGTTCCTCTCCGGAGATCCGCAGGCCGACGCACTGCTGGCAGAAGACCGTTTCGCTCTGCTCATCGGGATGCTTCTCGATCAGCAGGTGACCATGGAGAGCGCGTTCGCGGGACCGGCGAAACTGGCCGAACGATTGGGCCAGCTCGACGTCAACGAGATCGCCGAGATGAATCCCGATGATTTCCTCGACGCCTTCGCCGCCAGCCCGGCCGTCCACCGTTTCCCGAAGTCGATGGCAACGCGGGTGCAGAAGTTGGCCGCGGCCATCGTCGACGACTACGACGGTCAGCCCGAAGCCATCTGGACCAGGGGCGACCCCAGTGGCGCCGAAGTGCTCAAGCGGTTGAAGAAGCTTCCGGGATTCGGTGATCAGAAGGCGAAGATCTTCCTCGCGCTGCTGGGCAAGCAGTTCGGGCTCAAGGCCGAGGGATGGCGGGAAGCCGCCGGGGACTACGGTGCCGAGGACAGCCGTCGCTCCATCGCCGATGTCGTCGATGACTTCACCCTGCAAGAGGTTCGCGAGTTCAAGAAGCAGCAGAAGGCCGCCGCCAAAGCCGCCAAAGCAGCGAAGAAGTAGTCAGCTCACTTCCGCGTAAGTTATCCACAGATTCGACTTCGCCTGTTCTAAAACGCCTTCCGGTCGAATAATGTAGGGACTCCGGGTGCCGGCTGAGGCTCGCACCGCAGTTGCAGACCACAGAGGCGTGGAATGAAAACTGGATCGTCTCGACCGTTTCGTCGACCGGCCTTGATCGTTGTCGCCCTTTTCGGCGCGTTGGCACTCGTGGCACTGGCAGGATGCGCCGACAGCTCCCCCGTCGCCGCCCCGACCTCAACTCTTCCGGAGCAGGTCCCTAGCGACGCGGCCACCGCTGAGGTCGACATCCCTGAATACGAGACCGAACTCGACCTCACAGCTGAAGAAGAGGAAGCCGTCGACGGGGCGTTGGAGGCGTTTGTTGGGTACATCGCAACGATCAATCGCGTGTTCTCCTCCGGAGGGAAAGACACGAAAAACATCGACGCTTTCGCAAGTGAAAAGTCACTTCGAGCACTCCAAGAGAGCGCAGATGACCTGACCAGAGAAAACAAATACATGGCGGGCGAATACGACTTCTACGACGTACGAATTCATGAGGTCAACACTGCATCGGATTCATCCCAGAGCGAATCGGTAGCCATTCTGTTTTGTTCGCATGATTCAGAGCGAGCTGTAATTGAAGTTGGCAAATCTATGCCCAGCCAAACCGAACAAAGCTTAACTATATTGCAGACCGCGACCAAGCACGATGACCGCTGGAAAATCTCCAATCAGGAACTCTGGAGCAAAAGGTGCGAGTAAGCTTAAGCATTTTCGCTCTGTCTTCGCTCGTCCTATGGATGGTGCTCTTCAATAGCATTCCAGCTCAGGCGAATACCGGTCCGGCTTGCGACTCGCTTCAAGAACGAGCTTGCAGCGTCGTCAAGCCCCCGGCCCCTGCGCCACCGCCAGGAGGCGGCTCCGGCGGAGGCGGCGGCTCTGACAGCGGTGGTTCCGGGGTGGCGGGCGCGGTGGCTCCGGCGGCGGAGGCTCTGGAGGTGGGAGCTCCGGCGGAGGCTCTGGAGGTGGAGGCTCCGGCGGAGGAGGAGCCGAACTGCCCGAATGCAGTTATGAAGAAGTCGGCCACCTCTGCGTGAGCGATCCCGGCCCCGGCGAAGGAGGAGGCGGGGGCGGCGGAGCTCCGGCTCGGCCGGCACCACCGACCCGGATCCCGGAATCCCAGTTCCAGAGCTTCGACATCCCTGCACCGACGATCTACGCCTGGCCGAAGGACTGGGCCGTCGTCGGCAAACCGGCCGCCTTCTGGACCGACACCGAAGTCAGCTACATCGACATGACCCTGCTGACCTATGCGGTGACGGTCAAAGTCACCCCGGAGCGATTCCACTGGGACTTCGGCGACGACACCGGAAAGACCACCTCGGCGAAGGGCAAGAAACCGCCACCCGGCAGCAGCCCGCAGATCGGACACGAATACCAGAAGTCCGGAACCGTCTCGGTGTCGATGACTGCGACGTTCAGCGGCGAATTCTCCGTCGACGGAGGTCCCTGGCTGCCCATCGACGGATTCGCTCATGTGGCGAGCAATGAGATCGGCATCGACGTCTACCGGTATCACCGCTATCTCGTCGACGAGGACTGCTACGCGAACCCACGCGGCCCCGACTGCACCTGAGCCCCGCGCCCGGACGGCTCAGCTGTGCACTCGCGGTTTCGGTCGTTCGAAGAACAGGACCGCGATGAAGCCGACGATGACCAGCCCCGCAGGCACCCACAGCGACTGACCCATGGCATGAGCGAACCCGGAGGCGAGCGCGTCCGGCATTTCCGCCGACATCTGCCCGGTCGCACCCGCGCCCGCCTCGGCGCCGGTGCTGCCGCTCGACGAGCCGAGGTTCGCAGCCAGACGCGACTCCATCGCTGCCGAGATCGCGGCACTGCCGAGGACGGCACCGACCTGTCGCACCGTGTTGTACACTCCCGATCCGGCTCCGGCATGGTGCAGCGGCAGGTTCCGAGTCGCCGTCGAACTGATCGACGACCACATGAAGCCGTTGGCCACACCCAACAGCAGCACCGGCGGAATGACCGCCCACAGCGAAGTGTCCTTGTCGAGGATCGACCCCAACCAGAACAGAGCGATCGAAAAGGATCCGAGTCCGATCCCCGCGAGGATTCGCGGATCCCCGTGATCGACGAGGCGACCGACGAACGGGGCGAGCACCCCAGAGAGCATCGCCATCGGGGCCAGCAACAGCGCCGCCTGGGTCGGTGAGCAGCCGAGCACGGTCTGGGCCCAGAGCATGATCGGAAACGCCATCGATGTCACGCCGAAGCCGACCGTGGTCATCGCGATCGCAGCGAGCGTGAAGTTCCTGTCCTTGAACAGCGACAGCGGTACGAGCACCTCGGAGGTGTTGATCCTCTGCCACAGGACGAAGGCGCTGAGGACGACGAGGCCACCGGCGATGACGAACGGCACGGTGACCGGCCCGATGAGTGGTCCCCACCCGGCGCCGGGTGCCTGTTGGATTCCGTAGACCAGCAGGAACATGCCGAGAGCCGAGAGCGCGACGCCGAACCAGTCGAACCGGTGCGGGTGAGTCTCGAGGCTGGGCACCAACCAGATCGCCATTACCAGGGCGATGATGCCGACTGGGACGTTGATGAAGAAGATCCATTCCCAGCCGAAGGCGTCGACGAGCACCCCGCCGAGGATGGGGCCGACCAGCGTCGCGATTCCGGCGACGGCGCCCCACATTCCCATCGCCGCTCCCCGTCGATCGGGTGGGAAGATCCGAGTGATCACGGCCATGGTCTGCGGTGTCATCGAGGCGGCTCCCATGCCTTGGATGACGCGTGCGACGATGAGCGCCTCGACGCTGGTGGTCAGCCCGCACCACAGTGAACTCAGAGTGAAGACGACGAGGCCGACCAGGTAGACGCGTTTCGGTCCGAACCTGTCGCCCAGTCGGCCGGTGATCAGCAGAGGCACCACATATGCGAGCAGATACGCCGAGGTGACCCAGATGACGGCATTGATGTCGGCGTCGAGGGAGGCCATGATGTCGGGCATGGCGACGGAGACGATCGTCGAGTCGACGAGGATCATGAAGAAGCCGAAGCACAGCGCCCACAGCGCCCGCCAAGGATTCGTGACAGCGTTCGATTGGTTGCTCACCGGTTCATCTTTGTTCTCTTCGCCGTCGTGGTCAATCCGGGCCCGCTACCTCCGGGGCTCCCGCCGTCCGGCTCCCCGCTGCACTCATCGTGAGCGTTCATGCTGCAGGGCACACCATCGGCGGGAACCTGAAACAATGGCACCATGGTGTGCCGAATCAACGAGCTGCTCATCGACTCCCACTGGTCAGTCGTCATCATCGGCGCCGGCCAGGCCGGGCTCTCAGCCGCACACTATCTGTGGCGCGACGGAATGGTCCCGGGCAGGGACTTCCTCGTCCTCGATGCCGGAGCCGGGCCCGGTGGGGCGTGGCGCGAACGCTGGGATTCCCTGACGCTGGGCAGAACCAATCACGTCGCCGACCTGCCCGGGTTCCCCCTCGGACGTCCGGATCCGACCATGCCGGCCTCGCAGGTGGTCTCCGACTACTACTCCCGGTTCGAACGCGAACTCGAACTCTGTGTCGTTCGTCCGGCCGCTGTGACCACCGTGACCTCAGAGGAACGCGGAGTCGGCAGGTTCGACATCACCGCCGACATCGACGGCGAACGGGTCCGACTGTCGACCGACTTCATCATCAATGCCACCGGCACCTGGACACAGCCCTATGTGCCCTTCGTTCCGGGTATCGCGGACTTCGAAGGGCACCAACTGCACACGGTGAATTTCCGTGATGCGGAGGACTTCCGCGGTCTGCGCACGCTCGTCGTCGGCGGCGGGATCTCTGCCACCCAGTTCCTCCTCCAGCTCTCAGAGGTCACCGACACTCTCTGGGCCACCCGCCGACCACCGAACTTCACCGACCGAGAATTCGACGGTCAGTGGGGGCTCGAAGTCGAACGGGCCGTACGCGAGCGAACCCTGTCCGGTCTCGCCCCGGCCAGCGTGGTCCGCACCACGGGCCTGCCGATCCGAGACGAGTTCCGTGAAGGCGTCGATTCCGGAGTTCTGGTCTCACGCGGCATGTTCGACCGCGTCCTGCCGCACGGTGTGCACTTCCCCGGTCAGGATGAGACCTCGCAGACGGTCACTGCGGACGGACTGGGCCCGTCCGCCAGCGACCGCCTCGCGGTACCCGAATCATGGGCCCCGTTCCCCACCGAACGGGTCGAGGATGTCGACGTGATCTTCTGGAACACCGGGTTCCGGGCCGCGCTCAAACACCTCGCGCCTCTGCACCTGCGCACCCGCGACGGCGGCATCGCCATGGACACCGAGGTGGCCGTCAGGGGCGACCCGCGGATCTTCCTCGTCGGCTACGGTTCCGCCAGTTCGACCGTGGGTGCCACCCGTGCCGGAAGGATCGCCGCCCGAGAACTGCTCCGGCGGTTGTCCGGACGTTCGAAACCACGCAGATCGACACCCGCTGGCGGGGACGCGAAGGCAGCCTCGGCGCAGGATCAGCGCAGGTCGGGAGTCTCGAGTTCGTGACCGTCGAGGCGGACAGTCGGCAGCATCTGCCTGAACTGTTCTTGGGCCTGGGTGTCATCGGCCTGGGCGAGCATGTCGACGGCGACCTTGAACAGGCGCCCGTCGACGGAGATCCCGGCGACGACCCCGAAGATGGTGGAGTCCTCTTCGTCGACGGCCCGCATATCCTCAGCGGCGAGCTTGCCGTGCACGACCCAGTACTCTCCCCCGTCCAAAGAGCCCGAAGCTTCGCTGAGTTTCGCCGAACCCGAGGTGCTGAACATTCGCTCTCGCGACTTGTCAACGAGCTTCTTCGCTGATCCCTCGTCGTCTTCGTAGCAGTTGACCGTGATGAGCGCCTCGGAGGCGGTGGTGAAGAGCCGATACCCCTCGTATCCGGAACCGTCCGCCCAGTCCGGGCCCAGAGCCAGGCTGACTTCGACCGGGCATTCGGCGCCCAGTTCGACAGTGGTCTCGCTCATCCCTTCCGGAATCGTCGCACCGGTGGGACTCGGCGAGGCGGTCGACTTCTCATCGCTGATACCCACCTGCGCCGGTTTCGACGCGGCATCCTCAGAGCTGCTGACCTTGATCGCCGAGCACCCGCCGAGCAGCAGACTCAGCGCTGCCGCGCCCGCCACCAACGGTCTGGTCTTCATAGTCTGCCTTCATTCTCTTCCGACGGTCCCCATCATGGTACCCACACAGCTTGCGCCTCCCAGCCCTGGCGGAACCGGGGTCGGGCACATAGCCTGGTGTCATGACTGAACTCCCGCTCTTCGACGATCGCGATATCAATCGTGTCCTCTGCGTAGTCGCCCATCCCGATGACATGGAATACGGGGGTTCGGCGGCCGTCGCCAAATGGACCGACGAGGGCAAGGAGGTCGCCTACCTTCTGCTCACCCGGGGTGAGGCCGGCATCCGGGACAGGTCACCGGATGAAGTCGCCCAGCTGCGCGCAGCCGAACAGCGCCGGGCCTGCAATATCGTCGGCGTCGACGATCTCGAGATCCTCGACTTCCCCGATGGCCTGGTCGAACCCTCCCATGAGCTGCGGCGGGCCATTGCGAGGAAGATCCGCCAGTTCGGACCGGATGCGGTGGTGGTGACGAACTTCGACCTCAAGGCCAGGTGGGGACTCAACCACGTCGATCACCGCAATGCCGGCGTGGCCACCGTCGACGCGATCCGCGATGCGGACAACCCGTGGATTTTCACTGAACTCCGAGACGAGGGCCTGGAGGCGTGGAAGGCCGGCCATCTGCTGGTCAACGGCGGCGAGCCCACCCATGCCGTGGCGCTGAGCGCCGACCATGTCGATCGCGGCGTGCGCTCGCTCGAGGCGCATGAGGTCTATCTCGAAGCTCTCAGCGACCATCCGGCTCCGAAGGACATGATCCCCTCGATCGCCACATCCGGTGGAGAGCTCGCCGGAGTCGACTACGCCCTGCCGGTCGCGGTCTTCGACATGTGAGAGCCGGGTGACACGCTCATCGGCGTCCCACCCGGCTCCGTGATTCATTCAGTCCGCGTTCATTCGGATCCGCGGACCGATGCATCGGCCAACAGCACCGATCAGGCTCCCAGAGCTGCGGTCGCTGCGTCGTAGTCCGGTTCGGTGGTGATCTCGTCGACGACCTGCGTGTGGGTCACGGTGCCCTTCTCGTCGAGGACGACGACGGACCGGGCCAGCAGGCCGGCGAGCGGACCGTCGACCATGGTCACGCCGAAGTCCTTGCCGAACGAGCTGCGGAACCCGGAGGCGACCACGACGTTCTCGATGCCCTCGGCACCGCAGAAGCGGGCCTGAGCGAACGGAAGGTCATTGGACACGCAGAGGACGGTGGTGTTCTCCAGCCCTGCTGCCAGCTCATTGAACTTACGCACCGAGGCGGCGCAGACTCCCGTGTCGAGGCTGGGGAAGATATTGAGCACGACGCGCTTGCCCGAGCTGTCCTGCGAGTTCACTTCGCCGAGATCTCCACCGACGAGGCTGAAGGCCGGAGCCTGCTCGCCCTTGGCCGGCAGGTCGCCGACGGTCTTGACCGGAGTTCCCTGAAATGCTGTGTTGGCCATTCTTGACTCTCTCCTTCTTCAGAGCTGACTGCTGTCACATCCACTCTACGTGAGAGTCGGCCCAGCAGAATCCGCCGATCACGGCCGGGGATTCTCACCTTCATCGGGGCCCGGAGACGTCTGATCCTTCGCTGCCGCGGACCGCGCCTCGACGATGATGAGGGCGATGACGACGACCGCGCCGAGAACGGCCAGAAGGATCGGGACGAGCACCGGATCGGTCGGGGCGAGCAGTCCGCCTGCTCCGTGCGGTTCACCGTCTGCGCCGACCTCGGCGGCAGACTGCCAGGGCCACAGGGCGCGCAACGACCCGAACATCAGTCCGGCCATGATGATCAGGGTGAACCACCGGTGGTTGTGGAGGAAGTACTTGAGAATGTTGACGAACACGGCCAGACCGAGAATCGCCCCGAGCATGAAGATTCCGATATAGCCGAAATCGCGTGTGTCGACGGCCCTGAGCGTCGTCGAGTACATGCCGACGGCGAGCAGGAAGAACGAACCCGAGACTCCGGGGATCACAAGTGCGCAGACCGCGATCGAGGCGACGAAGAACACAGCGATCAGCGGAGGATTCTCCACATCGGCTCCTCCGGCCAGACTCGTCATCCAGAAGGCGAGGGCGGCCGCGGCGAGGAAGGCGAGAACACCGAGGACGACCGGTTGGCGCGACGTGCGTGCCGGAAGCATCCGCAACGGCACCGCAATGCTGGCGGCGACGAGTCCGAAGAACAGCCCGCGGGCCACCTCGGGGTGGCCGGTGACGAACGATTCCATCACTCCGGCGACGGTGAATACCGCCGTCGCCATGCCCAGAAGAACGGGCACGACGAGGAACCAGTCGGTGCGCCGCAGCTCGGCAAGTGCCGCAGAGATCCGGTCCGGTCCGGTGACCAGCCTCTTGGCCGCCAAGACGACGTGAGCGGCGGAGTCGATGAGCTGATCATAGACTCCGGTCACCAGCGCGATGGTGCCGCCGGAGACGCCGGGGACGAGCTCGGCGCTGCCGATGAGGAAGCCACGGACGAGGTCGAGCGGGATGAGTCTCTTGGGGCGCGCCGGTGCGGTCTCGGTGCCGGACGTCGAGGAGTGGGTCATGCGTCCAAGCCTAGCGACTCAGTCGCCTGTCGTCCCATCGATGGCTTCGCGGAGGAGATCAGACCGCCGTGCGCCGACCGATGTCGAAGACGTTTCCCTCGGGGTCTTTCAGCGTCGTCCATTCGATGCCGTGCTCGTCGAAGGACGCTAGCTTCTGTGCTCCCAGGGCCACAGCTCGCTCGACGTCGGCCGGATAGTTCGGGTCGTCGAGGTCGATGTGCAGCGGGTTCTTCCCCTCTGCCCGATCGTCGACCTTGACGAAGAGCATTCCCGGCGTCGGCGATTCGGAATTGTGGACTCCGCCGATGCTGGCGACGAACTCGTTCGCACCGGCATCGAGTTCAGCGCCGAGCAGCTCGGCCCAGAAGATCGACTGCGCTTCGACGTCGTGGCAGTCGAAAGTGATGCTCATCGATGACAGTGAAGCCATGAGCGTGGTCCTTTCACCTGTGGATCGGGATGTCCCCGACTCTAGTATCGACCACGGACGCAAGTGCCCGACGACGTCATCGAAGGTTATCCTGCGTCGCTTCGGCTCAGCCTCTGGGCTGCCGTGCCAGTTGCCGCGACTGCGCGACGAGGCGGCCCGCCGAATCCCAGAGCTCGCAGTCCTCTTCGAACATGCCGCCGGCGATGTTCCGAGTGGAGATCTTCGCGCTGATCCATCCGGGCGCCGGCAGAGCACGCAGGTGGGCTGTCAGCTCCATCGTCGGCGCCCAGTTGAATCTGCCGAGATCGAACATCACCGGCGGGAACGCATCGAGGAAGGTCAGCAGCGACAGCGGGTCCGGATCTGTCCCATCGACCAAACGGATCCACCCCTGCAGCAGACCGCGTCCGCTCGGCTTGCCCACTGCGAAGCCGGCAGTCGCCGGGTCGAGCCGCATGTCGAAACGGTCGATGATCGGAGCGGCCTTGTGGAACTTTTCGCTGGCCTCGGCCGCATCGATGCACTCTTCCGGTGGGGGAAGCTGCGGTGGCGTGGCCGTGGTGGCGACATCGTCGGGAAGCTCGCCGAGGTTGCCCATCGTGGCCATGGCCGCGATCGTCGGTGCCCCGTTCTGCGACAGATCGACGCTGTAGCTTGCCGTCGATCTGCCCTCGCGCAGAGTGCGAATCGAGATGTCGGCCGGTCCGTCCGCACTCGGTCCGAGGTAGAAGGTGGAGATGACCAGTGGATCCGGCGTCTTCGGGCCGAGACTGCGCAGGGCACGGCCGACGATGCCGAGCAGGTATCCTCCGTTGATTGCACCTGCCACCTTCCAACCGGCGTCGAGTTCCGCGCTGAAGCTGTGGTCGCTCTGGCGCTCGACGGCGGTCGAGCGGGCGAATTCACTGGAGGCTGTTTGGGTCATGCTCTTACACTACCAATCACTGAACGAACGTCCAGCCAAATTCATGTTCTGCGCGTGCGCCGTTCGTTTCCGTGGCGGTAGTTGCCCGTGACACGAGCCAACAGCTGCTGATCCTGCTCAGCGTCGTGGCCGAGTCTGGGGATGAGAGCCGCCGCCTTCTTCCCGCCGAGCTCCATCACGGTGCGGCCGCCTCGGCGGATGAGCAGGAGACCGGACTTGGTGACCTGATAGTCGAATGGATCGGATTCCAGGCTCATCACAGGACTCCCTCGTCGCCCGCGGCTCCTCGTTGCCGGCAGCTCTCACTGTGATCGAACGTATCGGGCCAGACTGTGCGTGGGTTGAGAAAGTGCCCCTGGCCTACAGACCAGGGGCACTTTCGTTCAAACGGTCAGACTGCGACCGCCTTGTTCAGTCTCAGTTGTTCTTCTTGCGACGCATGGTCAGAACAACTGCGGCTCCACCGACAACGAGGAGTCCGGCTCCGGCAGCCAGGCCGGTGAGCTCGGCACCGGTGCGAGGCAGATCGGATCCGCCGTCACCGTTTCCGTCGTCGTCACCGTCGTTGCCGCCACCGTTGCCATCTTCGTCGGCAACGACCGAGAACGAACCGGTCAGAGCATCTTCGTCCTCGGTGTCGTTGGCACCGGTGACCTCGAGATCGTACTGGCCGAGGTAGGCCGAGGGGTCAGAGGCGTTGGTGCCGTAGATCGAGAATCCGACGACTCCATCCTCGTTCGCGACCTCGTCCAGGGTGATGCCCTCGACGTTCTCCGGTCCGGCAACGACCTCGAGAGTGACCTTCTCGCCCTCGTCGAAGCCTTCGGCCGTGATCTGCACGCCCTTGTCCTCCTGGACGAAGTCGGAAGCAGCGATCTCCTCCGGGTCGACGGTCAGATTGCGTTCGGCCGGAGCCTCTTCAGCCTCAACGGTCACGGTGAACTCGGCCGGTGCCGACTCCTGGCCGTTCGCATGGACGACTGCGGTGTAGTTGTAGTCACCGGCTTCGGCAGGTGCCTCAGCGGTGAACTTGCCGTCGTCGTCCGTCTTCACAGTCGTGTTGCCGTTGCCGGGCACAGCCTGTGCGGAGCCTGCATTGGCCTCAGCTGACTTCCAGGTCAGTTCCACCTCGACGTTCGGGGCGGCCTGTCCGGTGATCTGTCCGCCTTCGACGACGGTCTGGTCTCCGACCTTCGGAGCTTCGGGCTTCTCGTCGCCATCGGCATCCGAATCAGCTTCATCGTCCTTGCCGTCAGCGGCGGCGTCAGCTTCCGCGTCCTTGGCGTCGGCGTCAGCGTCGGCATTGGCCTCATCGTCCTTCGCATCGGCGTCAGCGTCGGCCTTCGCCTCATCACCGTCAGCACCGGCATCGTCCGAGGCCTCGACCGTCACGGTGAAAGCAGCAGCGTCCGAGGACTCTCCGTCGACAGTCGCCACGGCCTTCGCATCGTACTCGCCCTCAGCGCTGGGGCCTTCGAGGGTGAAGTTACCGCTGTCATCGGCCTTCGCCGTGGCTTCGCCGTCTTCGGCGCCCGTCCAGGTGACCTTGACGTCAGCACCGGCAGCCGCCTTGCCCGTGATCGCTCCCTCGGGCTCGATCGTCTGGTCCTCGACCTTCGGTGCCGCAGGGGCTTCGGGCTCATCGCTGGGTTCTTCGAGGTTGAAGTCCGCGCCGGACTGCTCGAGCGAGTAGTCGAGGTCGGCGACCCAGCCGAGTTCGAACGGAGTTCCATCATCCCATTCGGCCGGTCCGCCACCTGAGATCACACCGACTGCCGTGTCCCCCTGGAAGACTCCGCCACCGGAGTCTCCGGGCTGGGAGAACGGATCACTCGGAGAGGATTCAACGCCGAAGCCATGCACCCAACGATCGCTGACGTTCATGAACTCGAACGGGAAGCTCTCGTAAGGGATGACCTGACCGTCCGTGAGACCAGTCGTGCGACCGGACTTCTGAACGGTGCCTTCGCTGTGGGATCCCACAGACTTGATTGCCGACACCGAAGAGGAGAGATCATCATCGGACCAATCCGTGATGCCGTTCTTGACGTTGTAGGTCGATTCGTCAACGTTGATGACGGCGAAGTCGATGTCACCTTCGCTGCCCGTATCGTCTCCCTCTTCGACCGGGCTGCCGTACTTGTTGTAGCCCCATGTGCCGAGGGAACCGATCCCGGCGGGTTCGAATCCCTCACCGCCACGGGCAGGAGCGCTGCTGGGAAGTTCGGTGTCGACTGGTTCGGTCGATCCGAGGTCCTCTCCGGTCTCCCCATCCGTGTCCTCGGCACAGTGGCCGGCCGTCAGCACGACGGGGTTGCCCTCGTCGTCCCAACCGGAGAATCCGGTCGAGCAGGCCCCACCTTTACCGGTGCTGGGAACGTCCAGCAGGTAACCGGCTCCACCGACCAGATCGTCAGCAGCGTATGCCTCGACCTTGGGAATCCCAGCCTTCACGACGACGTTGTCTGCGCCGTACTTCTTCTGGAGCTTCTCGATCTCCGCTGAATCGACGTCGCCCTCGCCTTCGACACCGAGGTGAAGAGTACCGTTGTCGAAACCGAAAGCGTTGACCTCGGAAATGGACTTCGCGGCCTTCTGTGCCGTCACTTGAGTCAGTTCCGGCTCATCCGCCATTGCGGGAGCGGTGACGAAGGCACCGCCGAGCCCGAGTGCCGCAGCCGCTGCCATAGCCAGCGAACTCTGCACGAGTTTCTTCTGCATAAGTAGTTGTCTCTCTTTTCTGAGGGAACAATGTCACAAATCGATGACCTAAGTCACGGCAAGGTTACGGGCTCGACTCAGCGACTACCAAGAAAGTAGGTCGGAAACTGTGAACTAAATGTACGAAACTTCAGGCGACGTAGAAGCGTGCGGCCTCCCGGTCGTGTGCTTCGGACGGGGGTGAATAGACGAAGTCCCCGGTCAAACGACCGGGGACCCCGTGGCTGAGTGCTCAGCGAACCGTCAGACGGTCAGCCTCGCGGGACTCAGTTGTTCCTCTTGCGACGCATGGTCAGAACCACTGCGGTCCCTCCCACGACGAGCAGTCCGGCTCCGGCCGCCAGGCCGGTCAGCTCGGCACCGGTGCGCGGCAGGTCGGATCCGCCGTCACCGCTTCCGTCTCCGTTGCCGTCATCGTCATTGCCGTCGCTGCTTCCATCGTCATCGCCGCCGGTGCCGCCGCCATTGCCGTCTTCATCGGCAACGACCTCGAAGGAGCCCGTCAGAGCGTCTTCGTCTTCGGTGTCGTTGGCGCCGGTGACCTCGACGTCGTACTTGCCGAGGTAGGCCGACGGATCGGAGGCGCTCGTACCGTAGATCGCGAAGGCAGCCGCACCGTTCTCGTTTGCGGTCTCCTCGAGCGTGATGCCCTTGACGTTCTCGGGTCCGGAAGCGACTTCGAGCGTGACCTTCTCACCTTCGTCGAAGCCCTTGACCGTGATCGTCACGCCCTCGTCTTCCTTCACGAAGTCAGAGGCCGCGATCTCCTTGGGGTCGACGCTGATCTCACGCTCGTCCGGAGCGGGAGTCTCGGATTCGTCCTTCTCGACGGTCACCTCGAATTCGGTCGTCTCGGACTCCTCACCGTCGACAGTCGCCGTCGCGGTGTAGGTGTAGGCGCCCTCGGCCTCCGGCCCTTCGACGGAGAAGTTTCCGTCCTCGTCGGCCTTGACCGTCTCCGAGCCTTCTTCACCAGCGTGGTTGTCCGTACCCTCTTCTTCGCCTTCTTCAGCGGGCTTCCACGTCACCTCGACCTCGGCGCCGGCCTCGGCCTTGCCGGTGACTTCTTCCCCGGGCTCGATGGTCTGGTCCTTCGCCTTCGGCGCATCCGGAGTCTCAGGGGCCTCGTCGCCCGGCTTCTCGAGGTTGAAGTCCGTGCCGGACTGCTCGAGCGAGTGATCGAGGTCGGCGACCCAGGTGAACGACTCGCCACCGAGGTTTCCGCCACCGGAGATGACGCCGACTGCCGTATCGCCCTGGTAGACGCCGCCACCGGAGTCCCCGGGCTGCGAGAAGGGCTCGTCCGCCGGCGAGGTCACACCGAATCCGTGGACCCAGCGCCCGCCGACGTTCTGGTAATCGTAGTCGTACTCGGAGCGAGGCAGCACCTCACCATCGGTATTGCCGGTCGTCCGGCCCGACTTGCTGATCGCGCCTTCCTCGTGCGCTCCCACCTCGGTGATGTCGGTGGTCGACTTGGACAGGTCGTCCGAGTCGGCTGAAGTCCAGTCGGTGATACCGCCCTTGACGTTGTACTTCGATTCGTCGACGTCGATGACGGCGAAGTCGATGTCCGACTCGCTGGGATTCGGCCACTCGTCCTGGTCGGCGCCCTCGAGCAGGTCACCGCCGAAGTTGTGGAAGCCCCACTTGCCGATGACGCCCTCGCCGGAGGCCTGGAAGCCCTCTCCCCCATTGGCCTCGGCCGTCGACGGCTGCTCGGTCTCGCCGACGGTGGTGTCACCATCGAACTCGTTCGTGTCTTCGTTGATGATCTTCGAGCAGTGCCCGGCGGTGAGCACGACGGGGTTGCCGTCGCCGTCCCAGCCGGTGAACCCGGTCGAGCAGGCCCCGCCGGCCTCGCCGGCCTTGACGAGGTATCCGGCACCGCCGACGAGGTCGTTGCTCGCGTAGGGCTTGAGTTCCTTGACGCCCTCGTTGACGTTGATGTTGTCGTACTTCTTCTCGAGATCCTTGATCTCGTCGGTCTTCTTCGCAACGCCGATGTTGAGCTCGCCGCCGTCGGCACCGTAGGCGTTGACGCCTTCGATTCCGGACAGTGCCTTCTGGATCTGAGCTTCACTCTGAAGATCCAGCTTCTGCGGGCCGCTGTCAGCCATAGCGGGAGAGGCCGCGAACGCGCTGCCCAGGCCGAGAGCCGCAGCGGCACTCAGCGCCAGTGAACTCTGAACGAGTCTCTTCTGCATACTGTTGATTCCCTTGATCGTTGTCGGTGCTTCGATTGTCCGGCTCCTCAACACGACTCACCGTTCGCCGGCGGTCCGTGTCTCGGGTATCAGAATTTCAACCGGGTGAGAGATTACGGTTTGGTCACGACGCTTTGCAAGAACAATGAGAGTTGTGAGCGAACACAACGTACAGAAGTCGGTTCCTCCACCCGAGATCAGTGTTCTTTCAGGGCGTGCCGAACGCTGGCCGTTATCATCGGGGCATGCCGAACCACATTTCGCTTCGAACCCTGGCCGCCTCGCGCACAGTGTCGAGACTGGCGCTCGGGATCGCCGCTGCGGCGCTCACGCTTCCGCTGGCCGCCTGCGACACCGGAGTCGATCCCAGGGACCCGAATTCCCCGCCTGCGAGTGAAGCCTCCGAATCCGCTTCAGCCAGCGGGGATGCCGCCGTCGATCCCGTCGGCAGATGGACCTCCCCCGAGGCGGGAGATCCCTATCTCGAATTCCTCGACGACGGATCCCTCGAAGGTTCGGACGGCTGCAATGTGATCGCGACTACGTGGGAGGTCGAGGACGACGAGATCGTCATCGATTCGTTCATGACCACGCAGAAGGCCTGCTCGGGCGTGGATCCGTGGTTGAGCAAGGCAGCCACGGCCACCATCGAAGGCAACGTCATGAAGGTCGAAGACAGCAATGGCAAGGTCATCGGCGGACTGGAGAAGGAAGACACATGACACATGAGATCATCGGCCGCTGGGCGGCCGAGCAGAACGAAAGGGCCTTCCTCGAGTTCCAGGAGGACGGAAGACTGCGCGGCAGCGACGGCGCCAATGCCATCGCCACCTCATGGTCGGAAGAAGCCGAGGGCCTGATGGTGAAGCCGTCGACGACGACGCTCATGGCCGCGCCCGGAATGCTCACATGGGTGACCAGAGCACGCCGAGTCGCGCCCGACGGAGACCGGCTGGACGTCTTCGACGCCGCCGACAAGCACGTCGGCACACTTCTCCGGCAACCGCCTGACACCGCCGAAGGCCGATAGGTGGCCGGAGGTCTCATCGCCCTCCTCGACGACGTCGCCGCTCTGGTCAAGCTCTCAGCGGCCAGCCTCGACGATGTCGCCGCCGGTGCCTCACGCGCCGGCGCCAAGGCCGCCGGAGTCGTGGTCGACGATGCGGCGGTGACTCCGAAGTTCGTCGAAGGCGTCAGCCCGAAACGGGAACTGCCGATCATTCGGCGCATCGCGCTGGGGTCGATGGTCAACAAGATCATCATCATTCTTCCGATCATTCTGCTGCTCAGTCAGTTCCTGCCCTGGCTGCTGACCCCGCTGCTCATGGTCGGCGGCACCTATCTGTGCTTCGAAGGCGCGGAGAAGGTCTTCGAGAAATTCGGTTGGATCGCCCATCATGAACACGGCCAGGACAGGATCAAAGGCGCAACGACCGATCCCGCCGCCGGTGGTTCCACGGCGGAGAAGAAGATCGTCCGGTCGGCGATCACGACCGACTTCGTCCTCAGCTGCGAGATCATGGTCATCGCCCTCAACGAGGTCGCCGCTGAGTCTCTGGTCAGCCGAGCCCTCATTCTCGTCGTCGTGGCCCTGGCGATCACGATCGGCGTCTACGGTGTGGTCGCGCTCATCGTCAAGATGGACGACATCGGTCTGCACCTGGCTCACAGGGACGTCCCCGGTCCGCAGAGGATCGGACGGTTCCTCGTCGCTGCCATGCCGAAGCTGCTCACTCTGCTCTCGGTCGTCGGCACATTCGCCATGCTCTGGGTCGGAGGGCACATCATCCTCGTCGGCACCGACGAACTCGGTTTCCACGCCCTCTACGGCTTCGTCCACCTGCTCGAAGCACCGATGGCGGCGCTGCCCGCTCTCGGCGGTCTCCTCGGTTGGCTGGTCAACACCGTCTTCTCGCTCATCCTCGGCGCGATCTGGGGTGCCGCGACGGTCGGCGTCGTGGCGGCGATCACCGGTGCGGTCAAAGCCGTGAGAAGTTGAGTTCCTATTCCTCGAGCAGGTCCTGAATGCCGCCGTCTTTGATCAGCCAGTCCAGGCTGGCCGGACTCGCAGCGTTGACGGCGGTGGCGAATCGGTGTCGATGAAGCTCGCCGTCCCCGCTTGGACCGACCGCGGTGAGTCATAGCCCGGATTGTCCTCGAGCTGCTTCTTCGCTTCCTCGTCCATGGCCCAGATGAAGAGGTAGTCCGCATCGAGCTCTTCAAGATTCTCCGCCGAGAGCGTGAACCCATTCACCTCTTCCGGGGTCTGGTGTCGGCCCGGCTCCAGGCCGAGGAGCGCCAACGGTGCGGCATTGCCGAAACAGATGCCCTCGGACCGGGGCGAGTTGAGCTGATAGGACTTGCCCTCCGTCCCCAGGTCCGAGGCGACATCCGATAGGCGCGCCTTCGTCTCGTCGATCAGTTCATCAGCCTCGTCGGCCCTGCCCAGCGCCTCGCCGACCTGCTTGGTCATATCCTCCCAATCGGGATTCGCGGATTCGGTCCTCGGGACGGTCACGGGCGCAATGTCCGAAAGCTGTTCGTAGGCGGAGTCGTCGGCGATGTTCCAGGGAGCTGCGAATATGACATCGGGCGACGCCTTCCTGCCACGGCATGATCTCCTCGGCAGAGGAGGCCACCGCCACCGATGTCACACCGAGTTCTGCCGCGACCTCGCCGGCTGGGGAATTGAGGACGACGATGGTCTCCGGATCTGCCAGCACCTGACCTGTCCCTTGATCGTGTCGACCGTCACCGACTCTCCGGTGCCGTTCGCTGAGTCTCTTCCGTTCCCGCAGCCGCTGAGCAGCAGCGCTGACGCGCTGATCATGGAGGCCGCACCCACCACAGCTGTCCGTCCCATGCTCGGCCTCATCTGTCCGCGAAGGTCTTCTTCGGCATCCCCGCCACGATCATCGGAGCCCCGGTGACGGGGTCGTCGATGACGGTGCAGCCGATCCCGAAGACCTCGTCGACGAGTTCGGCGGTGACGATCTCCTCGGGCGGTCCCTGAGCGACGATCGCACCGTCCTTCATCGCGATGATCTCGTCAGCGTAGCGGCAGGCCTGGTTGAGGTCGTGCAGGACTGCGACGAGGGTGTGACCGTATTCGTGGTTGAGCTGGGAGAACAGGTCGAGCAGTTCGATCTGGAAAGCGAGGTCGAGGAAGGTGGTCGGTTCGTCGAGCAGCAGCAGAGAGGTCTCCTGAGCCAGCACCATGGCCACCCAGACGCGCTGGCGCTGACCGCCGGAGAGTTCGTCGACCTGCCGTGACGACAGGTCCTCGGTGTTCGTCGCCCGCAGTGCTGAGAGCACGGCCGCTTCATCGGCGACTGTCCACTGCCGCAGGAACGACTGGTGCGGATGGCGTCCTCGGGCGACGAGCTCACCGACCGTGATCCCCTCCGGTGCGATCGACGACTGCGGCAGGAGGCCCAGGCGCTGAGCGATCTTCTTCGTCTTCATCTTCGCGATGTTGCTGCCGTCGAGCAGCACCGATCCTTCGGCCGGAGGAAGCAGCCTGGCCAGTGCACGCAGCAGTGTGGACTTCCCGCACGCATTGGGTCCGACGATGATGGTGAACTTCCCGTCGGAGATGTCCACATCGAGGTCGGTCACGATCTGACGGTGGTCGTAGGCCAGGTCGAGGTGCTGGGCGACCAGGGGCGAGTGCGCGTCCGCGTTGAGAGTGCTCATTATGCCTTCCGAGCTTCTTGGATGAGGAGCCAGATGAGATAGATGCCGCCGATGCTCACGGTGATCACACCCACGGGCAGTTGGAGGTCGCCGAAGGCGTGCTGTGCGATGAGATCGGCGGCCACGAGGAGCAGAGCGCCGACGGCCGCCGACGCGAGCAGGCTTGTGCCCTGCGCTTTGGCCAGCCGTCGACCGATCTGCGGGGCGGCCAACGCCACGAAGGCGATCGGTCCGGCGGCCGCCGTGACGACGGCGACGAGTGCGACTGCGACGACGATCAGGGCCGCGCGCACCGGCTCATTGCGCACTCCCAGGGCCTTCGAGGTGTCATCGCCGAGTTCCAGGGTGCCCAGATCCCGTGCGAACAGGCCGCAGGCCAGTCCCAGGACGATCGTGGCCACGGCGGCCGGTGCGATGGTCGACCACCCGATCCCGTTGAGAGTTCCCGCGCCCCAGGTGGCGGCGGCCATGGCGAGTTCGAGGTCGGCACGCAGGATCAGCCAGGTGTTGAAGGCGTTGAGCATCGCGGTCAGTGCGATGCCGACGATGATGAGCCGGAATCCTTGGACTCCGCCCTTCCATGTGAGCAGGTAGACGACGACCGCGGTGAGCAGTCCGCCGACGATCGCTCCGGCGGCAGTGGAGATGAAGCTCGTGCCGAAGACGATGATGGTCACGATGCCGCCGGTGTAGGCACCGGTGGAGAAGCCGATGATGTCCGGAGATCCGAGCGGATTGCGTGTCAGCGACTGGAACACGGCCCCTGAGACCCCGAGCCCGGCTCCGAGGACGATGGCGGCGATGACTCTGGGCGCACGCCATTCACCGGCGACGGTGTTGACGATGTTCTTCTCGGCCAGTCCGAACAGCCCCTGGAACACTTCGCCGGGGGTCAGCGAGAACTTGCCGAGCATGAGCCCGGCGAATCCGCAGGCCAGTGCCAACAGGGCGACGATGCCGGCGGTGACGAGCACGCGGATGTCGAGTCGGAACCCGAAGACCCGCAGCATGGGCCGGCCGAAGTCGATCCTCTCCCCCGGCAGTGTGCCCGGTCCTGGGGTCAGTGTGCGTTCGTGGACCGCTAGCTGGCTGGTTTTCACAGACCGCTCGCCTTCTTCCGACGGACAAGGGCGATGAGCACGGGAGCGCCCACGAATGCGGTGACGACACCGACTTGGAGCTCGCCGGGCTTCATCACCACTCTGCCGATGACATCGGAGGCCAGGAGCAGAATGGGTGAGAGCACGAGTGAGTAGCCGAGGATCCATCTCTGGTCCGGGCCGACGATCCACCGGGCGATGTGCGGAATCATCAGTCCGATGAAACCGATCGGGCCGGCCGCGGCGGTGGCCGCCCCGGCCAGCAGGGTCACGGCGAGGATGGAGAACACGCGTGTGCGGTTGACCGAGGTGCCGAGGCTGGCTGCCAGATCATCGCCGAGTGCCACCGCATTGAGCGAATGGGACAGGGCCAGGGCCAGCACGGTTCCGATGATGATGAACGGAAGGATCGCGGTGATCGTGTCGAAGTCGCGGCCGGCGATCGCGCCGACGTCCCAGGACCGGAACGCATCGAAAGCGCGTTCGTTGGTCAGCAGGATCCCCTTCGTCAGCCCCGTCAGCACTGCGGCCACGGCGACTCCGGCCAGGGTGAGGCGGATCGGGTCGACGGTGCGACTGCGTCCCGAGGAACCGATGATGTAGACGCCGACCGTGGCGATGAGTGCGCCGAGGAAGGCCAGCCAGATATAGCCGGTGATCGAGGTGATCCCGAAGAAGGCGACTCCGATGGTCACGGCGAAGGAGGCCCCCGCGTTGACGCCGAGGATGCCCGGGTCGGCCAGGGGATTGCGCGTGAGAGCCTGGATGAGCCCTCCCGCCAGGCCCAGCCCCATCCCGACGAGTACACCGAGCACGGTGCGCGGAAGGCGGAGTTCGAGAACGACGAGCTGGTCGTCGCTGCCGCTGGGAGCGAAGAACGCACCGAGGACTTCGGACACCGGCATGTCGCGGGCCCCGACGGCCAGCGAGGCCAGGACCACGAACACCAGTGCGGCAATGGCGGCCACCAGCCCCACCACACGCTTGATCCATAGGCTCCGGCCAGCAGGCTGACCGGTGTCAGTGTGCGGTTTCGCCGCAGTCGTGGTGGCGGAACCGGTCATCGAGGTGGTCCTTCTCGAGGGAGTTGACTAAGGGCAGGCTAACCACACTGTAACTCACTCGTCCACCTCAGCCAAGCGGCACCGGTCTCATCCGACTGTGATCTTGCCGATCCTCTCGGACACCTGCCGCTGGATGCGCGAGAGCATTCCGCTCATCCCGCGCAGCCGAAGCGGGCTGACGAGATCGGACAGCGACAGCCTCAGCGGCAGGTCGGACGGGGTGGACAGGATCACCTCGGCGGTGGCTCCGTCGAGCCCCTCGTGCAGGATTCCGGCGAACCCTCGGGTCGTCGGCGATTCCGGAGGAGCGGAGAAATGCAGTCTCACGACCGCGGCCTCCCCTGCCTCCGGGGTCTCGACCTCGGTGACGAGGAAGATCGGCGACTGGCATTCGGGCACGGGCTCGAGCAGCTCCGGATGGTCCGTGTACTTCTCCGGAAGCTCCGGCAGATCGGACGCGAACTCCAGCAGCAGCTGCAGACGGTCATCGGCAGCGGTCTCGGAGAAATCGGTGACGGCTTCGGCCAGGGCCTCCGGCAGGTCTGCGGTCTCAGGTGTGGTCTCGGCAGTCATCAGCGGCTCGGCACCTCTCCGGGCTCGGAGCCGGTGGCGATCGGCACGGCCACGACATTGCCCCATTCGGTCCAGGATCCGTCGTAGTTGCGCACGTTGTCGTAGCCGAGCAGGTGCGTGAGGACGAACCAGGTGTGGCTGGAGCGTTCGCCGATGCGGCAGTAGGCGATGACCTCATCGCTCGTGCCCAGCCCGGCCTGGTTCGTATAGAGGTCCTTGAGTTCGGCCGCGGACTTGAACGTGCCGTCCTCGTTGGCCGCCTTGCTCCAGGGCACGGACTTCGCGCCCGGGATGTGGCCGCCGCGCAGCGCCCCCTCTTCCGGGTAGGCGGGCATATGAGTGCGTTCGCCGGAGTACTCCTCGGGGCTGCGCACGTCGATGAGGGGCAGTGTGCCCAGGCTGTCGCGAACCTCGGGCAGGAAAGCGCGGATGGCCGAGTCGTCGCGGTCGACGACCGGGTACTCGGTGGGTTCGGGCCTCGGCTTCTCAGTCGTCATCTCACGGCCTTCGGCCTGCCATTTGGCGCGGCCGCCGTCCATCAGGCGGACGTCTTCGTGGCCGAAGAGGGTGAAGACCCACAGCGCGTAGGCCGCCCACCAGTTGGATTTGTCGCCGTAGACGACGATGGTGTCGTCGCGGGAGATGCCCTTGGCGGACATGAGAGCTGCGAAGCCCTCGCCGTCGACGTAGTCACGGGTCACGGAGTCGTTGAGTTCGGTGTGCCAATCGACCTTGACCGCTCCGGGGATGTGCCCGGTCTCGTAGAGCAGCACGTCCTCGTCGCTTTCGACGATGACGAGTCCGGGATCACCAGCATGCTCAGCGACCCATTCGGTGCTGACCAGTCGCGTTCCGTCCGCATATTCGGCGAACTTCGGGCTGGGATCGGTCGGGATCGAAGTGCTCACGCATTCCTCCTGAAACATAGTGGCTGAGACGAACTCGTTGGAACAACGTCGGTATCCCACAGCATATTCCCTACTCAGGACCTGCCGAGGAAGGTCCTCAGCGCTGAGATGAATGCCTCCGGCTTCTCCGAGTGCACCCAGTGCCCGGAACCCTTGACGGTGAGCAGGGCGGCGCGAGGGAACAGGGTGCGCATCTGCGGCAGATCCTCCCGGCTGACGTAGTCGGACCTCTCGCCGGCCACCCACAGGACCGGATGGTCGAATCGGGCCCCGCCCATGTCCGGGAAGTCGCCGATGGCCTCAAGACTCGAGTGCAGGAGCCCGAGGTTGGGCTGCCAGGCGTAGCCGTCTGCGGTCGGACGCAGGTTCTGCAGCAGGAATCCCCTGATCGCGTCCTGGGGAATCGGCTCCTGCAGGGCGGCATCGGCGTCCGTGCGCGATTCGACCTCGTCGAGATCGAGACCTGCCAGGCTCGAGAGCAGATGGTCGAAGATGCCGAGGGAGCCGCCGGCGTTCGGGCCGATGTCGACGACGACGAGGCGGTCGATGAGCTCGGGACGGCGCAGGGCCAGGACCATGGCGATCTTGCCGCCCATGGAATGCCCGACCAGGTGCACCGGCTGCTGATCGGCTTCGGTCACCTCGGCGATGTGGGCGGCCACCGAGTCGGCGAGGTCGATGTAGTCGAAGGTCTCCGTCCACTCGGAGTCACCGTGGTTGGGCAGGTCGACGAGCAGGCTCGAGAATTCGGGTTCGAGCGCCTTGGCGATCCGGGTGAAGTTCTTGCCGCGGCCGAACAGTCCGTGGAGGAAGACGACGCGACGACCGGTGTCACCGACGCGCTTGCTGGAGATGATGGTCACCACTCCAGCCTAGCGGGTCCGGTGGTGGCGCTGAGAGCCTCACCCCCGGTCCGGGCGCGGGTAGGGTGAGGTCATGCACTTCTCCGAATATGACATTCGCCTTGCCGGCTACGCGGTCATCGTCAACGATGATGACGAGATCCTTCTCAGCTGGTTCAACGGCGGGCGCGACCGCTTCCACGCGCTCTGGACGCTTCCCGGGGGTGGGATCGAGTTCGACGAGAGCATCGAAGAGGGCACGATCCGCGAGGTCAAGGAGGAGACCGGCTATGATGCCGAGCTGGTCCGCCCCCTGACCACGCATTCATTCACGGAGTCACGCCGCAATCCCGCGTTCGGGACCTCGAAACCGCGACCGTTCAAAGGCGCACGGATCGTCTTCGAGGCACGGATCACCGGCGGCACCCTCGGCACGCTCGAGGTCGGAGGCACGACGGACCGCGCCGAATGGCTGTCGATCGACTCCCTCGCAGACATCCGCCACGCCCGCATCATCGACATCGGTCTGGATGCGCTGCGCGGCGGACGGCCAGGCTGAGCCCGGCTGCTGATCACTTGACGATCTTCGCCAGCTTCTCAGGCAGATTCTCGGCCGCGTACTTCGCAGAGAGGATCGAGTTGAGCGAGAATGCTTTGCGAAGCTCGTCCATGTCATCGGTGAACACGAGGCTGCGACCGTCCTCGACAGCCGGAATGCGCTGGTAGGCCTCGTCGTCGGTGACATCCGCATCGGGGATGTAGATCGGGAATGTCAGCAGCACATCGGCGTCCAGGGTCTCCAGGTTCTCCTCCGAGACCGGGACCGAGAACCCTTCGGCCTTGCTCTCATCGATCTTCGACGACTGGGTGAACCCGAGCCGCTCCATGACCTGGACACGGCTGGACGCCTCGACATACGCGCCCCACCCCTCCGAGGTCTTCGCCGCGACCGTGACGGACTTGCCGTCGAACTCAGGATGATCCTTCGCCGCATCCTCGAAGGTCTGGTCCAAGTCGTCGAGCAGGCTCTTCCCCTCGTCTTCCTTGCCGAGAGCCTCTGCGACGAGATCGACCTGCTGGTCCATGGTCGTCAGGTAGTTGTCGCCGCCTTCGGGAACGCCGACAGTCGGGGCGATCTCCGAGAGCCGGTCGTAACGTTCCTGCTCACCGGAGCTGTTCGTATCGAGGATGAGATCGGGTTCGAGGGCGGCGATCGCCTCGTAGTCGGGCTCCATCGTCGCGATGATCTCCGGAGCCTCGTCATAGAGGTCCTCGGCCCACGGGCCGACACCCGTGCCGCCGAATTCGACCCAGTCGGAAGCGCCTACGGGTTGGACGCCGAGGGCCAAGGCGGTTTCGGCATCTCCCCACCCCAGGGCGACGACCCTCTGCGGATCGGCGGGGACATCGACGGACCCGAACTTCGTATCGACGCTGGGTCCGGACGTGTCGGACGATTCGGAGTCGCCTCCGCCGCAGCCGGCGAGGACGAGGAGGGAGGCGAGGATCGGGGCGAGTATTCGGCGCATGACTTCCTTTTCACGAGTTTAGGCGAGCCTAGCTTAACCCATCTTCGCCCGTCGGAGGGCATGCCGGCGGCCGACGGCCCGCGAGCAGGGTCACCTCGCTCGGGTCGGGGCCCGGTCGTCAGCTCCCGGCAGGGGTGTCGAGCAGTCTGAGTATCGGCTTGAGTGCGGTCCTGATGCTGAGGACCCGGAACATCTGGTCACGGGCGGCAGCGAGCAGTCGGGACCGGTCGAACATCAGCCCGGCCAGGGAACGGGAATTGTCGTGGGCGGTCTCGACGCGCGGGCGCTGACGGGCCTCGAACCGGTCGAGCGCAGCGGCCGGGTCATCACGGTCGGCCGCGGCGATCTCGTCGGCGAGCACCGAGGCCGATTCCATGGCCATCCCGGCGCCGATGCCCGCCGTCGGGAGGAATCCGGCCGCGGCGTCGCCGAGGAGGACGGTGCGGCCGACCGCCCACCGCCTGGCTCGGGCATCGCGCAAGGGCCAGAAGAAGGGGTCCTCAGACGCACCGATCGCCTCGAGACAGGCGTCGATGCGCGGGCTCATCTCCTTGAGCTTCGCCCGGACCTCGCCGGCGAACCGTCGCGGACCCAGCGGCTGCCGCGAATCAGGACAGCCGAGGAAGACTCCGATGCCGTCCTTGACCGGATACATGCCGAGGAAGAAGCCGTCGCCCCAGATCTCCTCGACGGCGTCCGGGCTCCCGTCGGCATCCGCCCAGCACACCCAGCCGCCCCAGGCCGTGTCCACTGTGTCCGCGGCTTCGCGGGAGTGAGCGGGCACGAGCGTCCGGGTCCGGGAGTTCATCCCGTCGGCGATGACGACGATGTCGAATTCGGTGCACCCCGGATCGTCTGCCGCGCCACCGGCCCAGGTCACGGTCACGGACTCTTTGTCATCGACCAGTCCCTGCACGGTCGTTGCGAATGCCACTGGGGTCTCGGCACCGGTGAGCACGGTCAGGAGCTCGGACCGGGAGATCCCGCGATAGTCGCCGTACTCGGCCAGCAGCTCGCCGAGCTGATACTGCCTGAGCACGCGGCCGGTGTGTGCATGGGCGATGTATCGCTCGATGCCGACACTGGAGTAGAGATAACCCTCCCGGGCCCCGAGCGCGTCGATGATCGGATCGACCATGGGCATGAGGGCGAGCATGTACCCGGCCCGATTGTCCCCGATCATGCGCTGCGCATCGGCCGAGCGGTCGACGAGCACCGGCGCGAGCCCCTGGCCTCTCAGCAGCTGAGCCAGAGTGATCCCGGCGATTCCGGCTCCGACGATGAGGACGCGCGGCGTGCCCTCCGGTACGGAGGTGAGCTGCCGGCTCACGCTCGCTGGGGTGATCATCTCGTGCGCCTCCTGACTCCGCTGAACTCCTCCGCCACCTCAGTGGACCGGGTGGTCCACTCACCGTAGCACTGCTTGGACCAGCCAGTCCACACCGTGCCCGCCATTGCTAGACTGCGATTGTGTCCGAGACTGCACTGGCGCGCATGCGCCCGGAGAAGAGAGCCGAGCTCATCGCTGCCGCCGCACGGGAATTCGCCTCTCGAACCTACGAGGAGGCTTCGCTCAATCGCATCATCGGCAGCTGCGGCCTAAGCAAGAGCTCCTTCTACCATGTCGTCGATTCGAAGGAGGGCCTCTTCTCCCTCGTCGTCTCCGAGCTCTCTGCGGCCGCCGACCGCACCTGGACCGCTCCGGAACCGGCCAGCTTCGCCGATCACTTCTGGGACCGTGCGGACTCCGTGTGGCAGGAGGCCCTCACGACCTGGCCCAACAGCCTTGAACTCACTCAGCTGTGGCACATCGTCTATGCCAACCCCGACAACGAAGCAGTGCTCACGCTGGCGGATCGGGTCCGCACATGGGTGCGCGACGTGCTCATCACCGGGCGCGAGACCGGTGCAGTCGACCGGACCTGTCCCCTCGACCTCCAGTCCCTGGCCGTGTTCTCACTGCTGCGGACCTTCGACGAATGGGCCCTCACTGCGGCCGGAGACGACTCCCCCGACGAGGCAGCCGCTCATCAGTTCCGCCTGCTCAAGCGCCTCCTTCATCCCTGAGGGCCCCGATCCGATTCGGGCGGGCGCGGGCGGAGGAAGGAAGCGTCCGCGCCGGTCAGCTCCGGTTGAGGTAGGCCAACACCGCCGCGACCCGGCGGCTGGTCGACTCACCCGCATGCAGGCCGAGCTTGTCGAAGATCGCGCTGATGGCCTTCTCCACGGAGCTGACCGACACGAACAGCCGTTCGGAGATCCCGCGATTCGACAGGCCCTCGGCCATCGCCTCGAGCACTTCGTTCTCCCGCGGTGTGAGGGCAGCCAGGGAATCCTGCTTCTCTGAGGTGTAGAGCAGCTGACGGACGACATCGGGGTCGATGACCGTTCCGCCCTCGGCTATCCGATTGACCGATTCGAGGAACCGGTCGATATCGGTCACCCGGTTCTTCAGCAGATAGCCGACGCCGACGGATTCGGTGCCCAACAGCTCCGTCGCGTACTCCCGCAGCACGTACTGGCTGAGCACGAGCACCCCGATGTCGGGGAATCGCCGTTTGATCGACAGGGCGGCTTCGAGACCCTCCGTGGTGTGGGTCGGCGGCATCCGCACATCGACGATCGCGAGATCCGGTCGCAGGCGGGCGACGGCGCGCAGCAGCTCCTGCCCGTCCCCGACCGAGGCGACGACGGAGATCCCCTCGTCCTCGAGCAGACTGCGCACGCCTTCGCGCAGCAGCACGGCGTCATCGGCGAGCACCACCGTCAGCGGCTCGCCCCGGGACTCGGTGCCTGGCGACCCGTCCATTCTCACTTCTCCTTGTCCGACCTGTTCGGTCCTCAGCGGCTGAGTCTCAGCCATGCGGGATCTCCGCTCTCACGGTCGTGCCGGTCCCAGCCGGGCTGTCGACCACCAGTCTTCCATCGAGCGCGCCCACCCGTCGGGCGAGACCCTGCAGCCCGCTGCCGCTCTGGTCGGCGCCTCCGTCACCGTCGTCGACGACCTCGGTGACGACCACCCCGTCGTCATCGCGGATCGAGATCGAAATGCCCGCCGCCTGCGCATGTTTGACGACATTGGTCACGGCCTCCCTGACCACGAAGTAGACGGCGGATTCGACCTCCGAGGGCAGTCGCTGCTCCGGTGCGGCCACGACTGTGATCGGGATCGGGCACCGATCGGCCATGCGATTGAGCACCGGCGGCAGGCCGTGATCGTCGAGCGCTGTGGGGTAGACGCGCCAAGCGACCTCGCGCGTTTCCTCGATGAGGTCCTGGGATTGGGCGAGCGCATCGTCGAGCAGCCGTGCCGCTTTGTCCGGATCCTGAGCCCTCCGAGCGCGGGCGATGAGCATCGACAGGGACACGACATTCTGCTGGACGCCGTCATGGAGATCCCGTTCGATCCGGCGGCGCTCATCGTCGATGGCCACGACCACGCCGCGACGGGTCATCACCAGTTCCGTGATCCGGCTGTACCGTGCGTTCGGTCGGCTCACCTCGACGTCCATCCCATCGATCCGACCGTGCAGCCAGTTCGCGGCCTCGCTCAGGGCGATCGCACCGATGAGGTTCGCCGCAGCGTAGAGGAGACCGACGAAGAGAGTCGGCTGGGCGATCCTCCACGAGTCGAAGCCGATGGTGATGCTGCCTCCGAGGGACAGCCCCTGCACCACCGCTCCGACGAAGACAGTGACGAACCCCGCGAGGAAATTCAGCACCGGGACCGTGACGAGTGCGGCGACGACTCCGTTGAGCGCGAGGAATCGGCGTGTGGCAGGCGGCGGGTTCACAGCGATGCCGAAGGTGGAGAGCTGCCGTGAGACCTCCCAGCCACGCACCTTTCCGACCGGCCGTGACGACGGAGGAAGGGCGGCGGCGATGAGCAGCGGAATGCACAGCGCTGCGCCCCACAGCACGCCGAGGACGGAACGGACCCAGCGGCTGACGAGCATCCGCGACTCGCGAGGCATCCGCGAGATCAGTGCGTTCGGCCAGGGCATGGGTCGATCGTAGCAACGGCCGGTCTCCTGCCCCATGGGTTCGACCGCAGAACCGGGTTCCGGTTGACCGCATTCCGGGGTGGACGAACCTGCAGTCGATCATGTGCCCTCCCGCGTTCTGCTCGCGCCTGTGGGCCCATAGCGTGGATGATTATGGATTTCGCATTCGAGGCGCTCACCTCGCCCCTCACCTCTCCGTGGGTCTATGCCCTCATCGCCCTTGCTGCGGCCTTGGACTCCCTTCTGCCCATCGTGCCCTCGGAGACCCTGCTCATTTCGGCCGCGACCTTTGCCACAGCCGGAGTGCCCCACCCACTCGGGCTCATCGCAGCGGCGACTCTGGGGGCGCTGGTCGGCGACCTCGCCGCCCATCTCGTCGGTCGCAGCGGCCGCCGTCGGCTGCACCGCTGGAGTGCCCTTCCCCGGTGGCAGCGTCTGTTCGCCTCGGCCCAGGAGATGTGCGCGCGTCGAGGCGGGTCCATGCTCATCGTCGGACGCTTCGTTCCCGGCGGACGCACCGCCACAACCATCGGCTCGGGCATGCTGGGGTTCCGGATCCGCGACTTCCTCCTCTTCGATGGAATCGGCAGCCTCGCCTGGGCCGTGTACTCCACCGGGATCGGCCTCCTGGGCGGAAAGCTCTTCGAGGGCCAGCCGGTGCTGGGTGTGCTCACGGGAATCGGCGTCGCCCTGGCCGTGAGCGCCGTCATCGAGATCCTGCGTCGGATCATCGCCGCCCGCTCATCCGGACCAGCGGACACGCTGGACGAGGCGGATTCGACACACACCCCCGCCGACGTGACACGATGAAGTGGATGTCTCAAACACATGTGTGGTATGTCAGCTACGGTTCGAACATGGCGCGCGATCGACTCGCCTGCTACCTTCAGGGCGGCCGACCACCAGGGGCTCATGTCAGTTATCCGGGTGCCAGGAACCCCGCGGCGCCTCGCGCCGAGGCCTGCGTCGAACTGCCCGGAACGATCTACTTCGCCGGAGCATCGAAGGTGTGGGGCGGCGGGATGGCCTTCTACGACCATCACGCTGCCGGACCCACTCCGGCCAAGGCCTATCTCATCACCGCCGAACAGTTCGCCGATGTCGCGGCCCAGGAGATGAACCGCCCGCCCGAGGCGGACAGTCCGCTGGAGGACCTCGTGTTCGATCTGCCCGTCGGCGCCTCGCACTCGGTGGGACCGGGAGGCTATGAGACGCTCCTCGTCCTCGATGACATCGACGGCGTGCCCATGGTCACATTCACCGCACCCCACGGTTCGGCCGACATCGAGCACACCCAGCCGACGGAACCGTATCTGGCGATGCTGCGCACCGGCAGTGCCGAGGTCAGGGACGCCGCTGGGCTTCCCCGGTCCGCAGCTGCACGAGTGTGAGGTCGAGCAGCGGAGTGCTCACCCCCAGAACGGCGGCCTTGAGCGCCAGATCGCCGAGGATGTGCTCGGTTTCGCTCGGCAGCCCGGCCGTGACGTCCCGGTAGAGCGACGAGGTGAATGCTGAGCCGGCCTCGGTGAGCATCGACACGGTCATCGCATGAGACCGCTCGGACACCGGATGGTCGGCCGCGGTCGCCACTGCCTCGAGCTCGGCGATGATCCGCAGCACATGGTCGCGTCCCCCGGCGTCCATGATCGCGCCCACCGGGCCTCTGAACAGGCAGGTGACCACTCCGGCGGCGGCGATGAAGATCCACTTCTCCCACAGGCCGCCGACGACGTCGTCGATGACCTGCAAGCGGAATCCGGGCACATCGAGGGCCGTGGCGACGGCGTCCGGAACCTCGTCATCGCCGAGTCCGCCGATGGTCATCACGGCCAGGTCGGTCAGCTGGTGCACCGCGCCGTCCTCGACGGTGCCGACGATCTTGACGAATCCGCCGAGAGTCTGACCGGGATAGTCGGCCTGCAGCCGGTCGATCTGGGCCATGCCGTTGAGGAAGGGAATGATCCGCGTATCGGGGCCGACCGCGGGGCGGATGTCGGCGAGCACTGAGTCGAGACCGCCCGCCTTGACGGCGATGATGACGATGTCGAAGGTCCGCGGGCTCGTCACGAGTTCGTCCGCGGTGACCACATCGACGAAGTTCGTCCGGTCCGCGTCCGGGGCCACGAAGCGCAGCCCGCCGGTCCGGACCGCCTCCGCCCGGGCCTGCCGCAGCAGGAACGTCACCCTCCGGCCGGCCTCGACGAGGTAGGAGCCGAAGGCCCCGCCGGTGGCCCCGGCACCGGCGATGAGGATCGTCGGTTCGCTGTCTGCGCTGCCTGTCATCCCAGTTCCTCCTTCAGGTCCCGTGCGGCCGCGGCGGGATCGTCTGCCGAGGTTATCGCACGCACTACCACGGCGCGTTTCGCGCCCGCTTCCCGGATCTCGTCGAGGCGGGGGCCGGCCGCGATCCCGCCGATGGCGAACCAGGGTTTGCCCGCCTCGGCGGCCACTTCGGTCAGCAGCTGGGTGCCCACGGCCCGCCGGCCGGGTTTCGTCGGAGTCTGCCACACCGGGCCGACGCAGAAGTAGTCGATCTCGCCGTCGGCTTCGGCGGCGAGCGCCTGGTCCCGCGAATGGGTGGAGCGGCCGAGGATCACATCGTCTCCGAGCACGGCCCGGGCCTGAGCGCTGGTGAGGTCCCCCTGGCCGACGTGGAAGACGTCGGCGCCGGTCAGGAGGGCGACATCGGCCCGGTCGTTGACGGAGAACAGCTTCCCGTGCCGCTGGGCTGCATCCTTGAGCACCTCGAGGGCCGCGATCTCGGCACGGGCCTCGAGGGTCTTGTCGCGCAGTTGGATGATGTCGACGCCGCCGGCGTAGGCGGCGTCGAGGAACTCGGCAAGATCGCCCTGAGCGCTCCTGGCATCGGTGCACAGGTAGAGGCTCGCCCGGGCCAGCCGGGCCTGCCGCGAAGCTCGCAGCGATTCGGACACATCGGTGTGCGGTGGAATATCCGTGGTCATGGTCATAGAGTAGAGGAAGTTCGCGGGAGCCTCCGAACGAGGCTGAGAGGGCATAAGAGCCGACCGCCAGACCTGATGCGGATCATGCCGCCGGAGGGAGAATCCATGCACGTCATCGTCGTCGGGGCCGGAATCATCGGCCTGACGACGGCCTGGTACCTGCGCCGCCTCGTTGCCGGTGTCACCGTCATCGATCCCGCCCCCGCCAGGGGTGCCTCCCATGCGGCGGCGGGCATGCTCGCCCCCGCCGCCGAGGTCGTCTGGGGCCAGACGTCGCTGTACCCCCTGCTGCGGACCGCGGCCGAGATGCACCCGGAATTCGCCGCCGAGGTGGCCGGTGCCGCCGATGCCGAACTCGGACTCACGGACACCGGGACCTTGGTGTGTGCCGGTGACCGTGCCGATCTGCAGGCGCTGCGCGAGCTGCGGGATGCTCAGACGGGTGCCGGGTTCTCCACCGAACTCATCACCGGAACCCGGGCCCGAGAGCTGGAACCGTCCCTGTCACCGTCGGTCGCCGGTGCCGTGCGCATCCCCGAGGACCAGTCCATCGACCCCCGGAGGGTGACCTCGGCCCTGCTGTCGGTCTTCGCCTCCGAACTGATCAGTCAGCACGTGAGTGGGCTGGTGCGCGAGGGCGGTGCCACCGTCGGTGTGGAGCTGGCGGACGGTCGGCGGATGAGCGCCGATCAGGTCGTCCTGGCCGCCGGAAGCGCTGCGAACACCATCGCCGGGGCACCGCAGCTGCCGGTGCGTGAAGTGTGGGGAGACGTCCTGCGTCTGCGTGCTCCTGCCGAGCGCACTCCCCTGCTGCGCGGCACCGTCAGGGGTCTGGTCAACGGCCGTTCCGTCTACGTCGTGGCCCGACCCGATGGTCAGCTCGTGCTCGGGGCCAGTTCCCGTGAGGACGGTCGATCGGGCACCGATGCCGGGGCGGTTCACCGGCTGCTCAGCGATGGTCAGCGACTCGTTCCCGGCATCCTCGACTGTGAGATCACCGAGATCACCACCCGGGCCCGCCCCGGCTCTCCCGATGATCTGCCCCTGGTCGGTCGGATCGATGACGGCTGCGTCGTCAGCACCGGCTATTTCCGGCACGGCATCCTGCTGGCCCCGCTCGGCGGACGTGTGGGTGCCGAAATCGCGATCGGCCGCCGCCCCGACTGGCTGCCCCCGGGCGCGCTCGACTCCGTCTCGCCTCAGCGCTTCGAGACTCCCGCCGACCTTCCTGTTCTGTCGACCACCTGATTCCACCACGACCATGATGAGGAGCACTCCATGACCGAAACCGCACATGCACCCACCATCGTCCTCAACGGAAAGACCCATGAGCTCGGCGGGGCCACCTCGGCGCTCGACCTCGTCGCCGAGGTCACCGGACGTCAGCTGCGCGAGGACGGCGCCCCGGCCGACGGCGGCCGTCTGGGCATCGCCGTCGCCGTCGACGGCGAAGTCATCCGCCGGAGCCACTGGTCCGAATTCGCCCTGGCCGACGGTCACACCGTCGACATCGTCACCGCCGTGCAGGGAGGCTGAGATGACCTGGACGATCGACGGTGCGGACCTGGACTCCCGGCTGGTCATGGGCACCGGAGGGGCGAGCTCGCTGAGCATCCTCGAGACGGCCCTGCGGACCTCGGGCACCGAACTGACGACCGTGGCGATGCGACGCTTCGACTCCGAATCACGCGATTCCGTGTTCGCCATGCTGGAGCGCCTGGGCATCCGCGTGCTGCCGAACACCGCCGGATGCTATACGGCCCGTGATGCCGTGCTCACCGCCCGGCTGGCTCGGGAAGCACTCGAAACGAACTGGGTGAAGCTCGAGGTCATCGCCGACGAGGACACTCTGCTGCCCGATCCGGTCGAACTGTTCAGGGCCGCAGAGGAACTCGTGCTCGACGGATTCACGGTCTTCGCCTACACCAACGATGATCCGGCACTGGCGAAACGGCTCGAGGACGCCGGGGTGGCGGCGGTGATGCCGGCCGGAGCCCCGATCGGCAGCGGGCTGGGCATCCTCAATCCGCACAACATCGAAACCATCGTCTCCCGCGCCCAGGTGCCGATCATCCTCGACGCCGGTGTCGGCACCGCCTCCGATGCTGCCCTGGCGATGGAGCTCGGATGCACCGCGGTGCTGCTGGCCTCGGCGGTCACCCGTGCCCATGATGCGCAGGCGATGGCCCGGGCGATGGCCCTGGCCGTCGAATCCGGGCATCTGGCGGCCGGAGCCGGCCGGATCCCGAAACGGCCCCTGGCGCTGGCGTCGTCGACGTTCGACGGAATGGTCGCGGCCCGATGACCGAGGTGTCCGCCCCCAGGGTTCCGGTCGTCAATCCCGGACCGCTGGTCGACCCCGTTGATGCACTGGACCGAGACGAACTGGACCGCTACTCCCGGCATTTGAGCCTGCCGGGGTTCGGAGTCGAGGGGCAGAAGCGGCTGCGGGCCGCCTCCGTGCTGGTCATCGGGGCCGGAGGCCTCGGTGCGCCGGTGCTCAATTATCTCGCGGCCGCCGGAATCGGGTCGATCACGATCATCGACGACGATGCGGTCGAGACCTCGAACCTGCAGCGCCAGGTCATCCATCGCCGCGTCGATGTCGGGCGGCAGAAGGTCGACTCGGCCGCCGCAGCTGTGCACCGGCTCGACCCCGACCTGAACGTGACCACGATCGAGGACCGGTTGAGTCCGGACAATGCGCTCGAGCTCTTCGCCGACCACGATGTCGTCCTCGACGGGGCGGACAACTTCGCCACCAGATACCTGTCCAATGATGCCGCCGAGCTCACCGGCACTCCCTTGGTGTGGGGCACGATCTTCCGTTTCGCCGGACAGGTCAGCACCTTCGCCCCCGGCCACGGACCGATGCTGCGCGACCTGTTCCCCGATATCCCCGATCCCGATTCGGTGCCCAACTGCGCCGAAGGCGGTGTGCTCGGAGTGCTGTGCGGAACCGTCGGCTCGGCCATGGCCACCGAGGCGATCAAGCTCATCTGCGGCATCGGCACCCCGTTCATCGGCCGCCTGCTGCGCTATGACGCTCTGGACGGTGAATACTCGACGCTGCGGTTCTCCCCCGACCCCGATCGCCCCGCCGTCACCGATCTGACCGAGGTGGCCGCGGCCTGCGCCGCCTCAGCGCCCGGGGCGGCGACCGGGTCGGATGCCGGGGTCGAGGAGATCGACCCTGTCGGACTGGCCGGACTCGATCCGGCCCCGGCGCTCATCGACGTCCGTGAGGATTGGGAGCGGGAACTGTCGTCGATCCCCGGATCCCTGCACCTGCCCTTGGCCAGCATCCGCGAACACGGGTGGCCCGCCGTCGTCGGACTGTTTCGCCGGGCGTCTGAGCACACGGCCGACGACATCGTCATTCACTGTCAGTCCGGAGTCCGCTCGGCCGAGGCGGTCGGGCTGCTCAGTCGCGCCGCCCCGCCCGGAGTGCGCCTGCGCTCCCTGGCCGGAGGCATCACCGCCTGGTCCGTTCAGGACTGAAGCAGTCGGGCCGTGAGGCCGCGTTCTCCGGCTCGCATCACGGCCGTGTGCATGAGACCCGACAGGGGCCGCAGCATCCTGATCGGCAGGCGCGTGCTCGTCACGCACCACAGCGAATCGATCTCCGTGGCCCGCTCATGGTGTTGACTCAGCGTCCAGATGCCCTGACCGCGCAGGTCGCCGTGGGCGCTGAAGCTGATCATGTGCGGAGCCCGGACCTGTTCGGCTTCGATGATGAAGCGCAGCCCCGTGCCGATGGGTGTGCGCACGAGCAGTCGGGCGCGGCTTCCCGGCGCCACCCGGTCATCGACGGGTTCGGCTTCCGACAGCCCCGGCCACCACTGCGGCCACTGCTCGACTCGTTCGAGTATCGCCCAGACGGCATCGGCGTCGGCGGCGGCCGACCATCGGTCTTCGAAGTGGAACGGCGGTGATTCTCCCGGTCGCGGGGACACATGCTGGTGGCTCATGATACGACGGTAGTGTGAAAGACGTGAGTGAGGAAAGCAGTGCCAGCAGCCGTCGGCCCTCCCCGCTGGGTGGCCGCAGACCGACCAAAGACGATCTCGCCGCATTCGCCACGGATGATCCGAACGCGATCGACGATATTCTGCCCGCCGATTCCTCCGGGCTGAGGATGCTCATCGTCGGGATCAATCCCGGCCTGTGGACGGCCGCGGTCAATGCCCCGTTCGCCCGACCCGGGAACCGGTTCTGGCCTTCACTGCATCAGGCGGGGCTGACCGACCATCAGGTCGATGCCTCCTGCGGTCTGGACCCCGCCGATGAGCAGCAGCTGCTGCGTCGGGGCATCGGGCTGACCAACCTCATCGGCCGAGCCACCGTCCGAGCCGATGAGCTCTCGCGTCAGGAGCTGCGTGATGGGGCGGCGCATCTGGTCGAGCGTTTGGCCGATCTCCGGCCGCGGGCGGTGGCCATCGCCGGCATCACCTCGTTCCGGATCGGCTACCGGCAGCCCAAGGCCCAGTTCGGCCGGCAGGACACTTCACTGATCGAGGGCTGGCCACCCGAGGTGGCCCTGCACGTGGTGCCCCAGCCGAGCGGGCTCAACGCCCACTACCAAGTGCCCGATCTCGCCCGCATCTGGCGTGAGGTGTGGGAGAGCATCGACGACTGACCTCTACCGGCCGGCCCCGGTGAAGTGCTCACGGCAGCGAGCGACATAGGTCTCGAGGCCGCCGATGTGGCTGGCGTCGATCTCGGTGGCGGCAGGCCCCGAGGACTCAGCAGTCGCATTCGCCGCCTGTACCCCGCCCGTTCCGGGCCGACCTGAGTCCAGACGCTGATGGAAGACGGCATCGCGGCCGCAGACGGTGCACACCGCAGTGAGCCGCAGCACCTCCTCGGCGACGGCCATGAAACTGGGCAGCGGTTCGAAGGGGGCACCGTCGAAGGTCACGCACAGGCCTTCGACGATGACGTCGATGCCGTCGCCGAGGAGGTCCTCGACGGCCGGCACGAGGTCGGGTCCGAAGAACTGGGCCTCATCGATGGCGATCAGATCATAGTCCTGCGCCCGGGCCGCTTCGGTCAGTGAGCGAACGTCACCGAGGGGCATGGCGGGAATGTTCATCCCGATATGAGTGGTGATCGTCGAGATGTCCGACCGGGTGTCGAGGGAATGGGACACGACGAGGACGTCGATGGCGGCGATCGTGGCGCGGCGGACCCGCCGCATGAGCTCTTCGGACTTGCCGGAGAACATCGGGCCGGCGATGACCGTGAGACGACCGGTGTCAGTCATCGTCGACGGTCACGCGTTCGGTTTCGACATCGACCGTGGTCTCGGTCTCCTCGCCGTCGTGTTCGAAGTCGAACTGGAACTCCCTCTGGCCGTCGTCGTATTCGAGCTTCCACCCGACGAGCCGGCCCGAGCTCTTCTCCTGTGCGAGTTCGAGCGCTTCATCGAAGGTCATCGGATACGTGAGGTCGATGGCCCTCTCCTCATCATCGGTGCTGTCCTTGTCGTGGTCGACGATCTTGCCCGACTCCGCGTCGATCTCGATGTCGTGGTCGGTGGTGCCGTCGAGGATCGACACCTCGTACTGCCAGGCGCTGTCGGTCTCGTCCCAATCGAGCTCGATGCCGTGCACGATGCCGTCGCCGGTCTCCTTCAGCGCCGTATCGATCGCGTCCTCGGGGCTCACTGAGGGAGAGTCCTTGCTCAGATCCGCATCGGCGGGCAGGGCCGACGAGTCCGAGTTCGCGTCCTCGCCGGCGGTGTCATCGTCCGCGGTCGGCTCGCTCGCCTCGTCGGAGGTCCCGGCATCGCTGTCGGCCGAGGCCGCCGGTGACGACTGCCCGTCGCCGGATCCGTCGTCGGAGTCCGCATTCGAACAGCCGGCCAGGGCCAGACCGAGCGCTGCGATACCTGCCGCTGTCCTGATTGCCAAGCTGTTCGTCTTCATAGTCCTCACGGTAACAGCGAACCGCCTCGGTGCCTGCGTTTCTGAGCGAAGTCTCATCTGGGCTGTCGAAGGTGTCTCGAACCGCCAGGTGCTGACCTGCGAACTCCTCTTCGCCGAACTAGGCTTCTGAGACAGGAAGCTTCAGGGGCAAGCGAACCGGGAGGAGAGAAGCATGGGTGGAGACAGCCGTGACATTCATCTGCG
Organism: Brevibacterium sp. SMBL_HHYL_HB1; assembly: GCF_018208375.1. NCBI lineage: Bacteria > Bacillati > Actinomycetota > Actinomycetes > Micrococcales > Brevibacteriaceae > Brevibacterium > Brevibacterium sp. SMBL_HHYL_HB1. The sequence continues at coordinate 1,905,577 of NZ_CP062936.1, forward strand.
GATCGGGCGAGAGGAACTCGTCATCCGTCAGCGCTACCAGTTCATCAGCATCGCCAATGACGTCCTCATCGGCCTGTGGTTCCTCATCGGCAGCTTCATGTTCTTCTCCGAGTCCTTGACCTATTCGGGCACCTGGCTGTTCGTCATCGGCAGTGTGGAGATGCTCATCCGTCCGGTCATCCGCCTCATCCGGCACCTCCACCTGCAGAGGATCGGCGGGCCCGGGGCCGCGACGTCCGATTCGACCTACGACTTCTGATCCGAGCCGACCAGTCGACTCGAACGGCGCAGTGGGCGCTCAGAGCCACCGCCGCCATGACCATGCCGCCGCGCCTCCACTCGGCGTTGTCCAGGGGCCTGCCCACCGCGGCCAGCTCTCGGCGGGCGAAGGCGGCGCCGGGCCACATGACCGGCACCGCAGTGATCACGCCCGCCGTGTACCGTCGCAGCAGCACTGAGGCCACCAGGTGAGTGAACACGTGGCCTTCGAGACCGGCGACCGCATACCGGTACAGCGGCGAGGCCCCGTGGGTCTTCGCTCCGCGGACTCCCGCGCAGGCGAGCACCGCGCCGACGAGGCCGATCGCGGCCGCACTCTGCTTCGTGTTCATCCGCAGCGCGTCGATTCCGGTGAGTTCGGCCAGATGTTCGGTCGTGGAGGGGAACGTCAGAGCCTCCTCGATATCGTGGAGCACCCATGAGGCGAAGAGCACCCCTGGTCCGCGCATCATCGCTCTTCCTCTCCGCCAGTCGTCCGACCATTCCATCACAGAACCGGACGCCGTGGGAGGGCAAGCACTGTCGCGGAGGAAAACCCTTCCCACGGTGGGATCGGTCAGGGACGGCTCAGGCGTCCCTCGGCCAAGTGGAGGAGACGGTGGGAGGACTCGCGTGCCCACCGCCGATCATGGGTCGTGGCCAGGACGGCACCACCTCGGCGGAGGAATCCGGCGATGACCGCGTCGAGACGGTGCATGCCCAACAGATCACGGCCGATGGTCGGTTCATCGAGCAGCATCACGCGGGGGTCTGCGATCAGCGCCGAGGCGATGACCAGATCCTTCCGCCGGGGCACGTCGAGGTCGAACGGATGCTCCTCGGACACGGTGGACAGGCCGGTGTCTCGCAGCACGCCTTCCACCATGGTCCTGCGCTGCGCGCGGACTCGTTTCCGATCCCGCCGCCGGTGACGGGGCAGGGGGACCGCGAGCATGAGTTCACCGCGCACCGTCGTCGCCGACAGCTGGACCCCCGGGTCCTGGCCGACCCACCCGAGACTGCGGCTGCGGGCGTGGGCGGGCATCTCTGCGAGATTCGGCCCCTCGCCGAGGCGGCCCGCCGTGATCGTGCCCGAACACGACGCCGTCCGGTCGAGGAGGCCGATGAGTGAGCGCAGCAGCGTCGTCTTTCCGGCACCGTTGGCTCCGGTGATCGCCACGAGCTCGCCGGGATGCAGTTCGAGGTCGATGCCGTCGAGGATCCGGTTGCCGTGCCGTGCCACATTGAGATCCTGCACGGTCAGAATCGGTGATGACGAAGCCGGTGCAGGAGCCGGCTGGGTGGGTGCCGAAGTCGGTCGCGTCGATGCCGGCACTGCGCGAGCGGGAACAGCGGTCGGCTGCGGTGCGGCTTCCTCGGTTCGGGTGTCCCACACGTCGTGGGCCCGGCATGCGGTGGCGAAATCGCTGTCCGACACCCGGGACACCCGGGATTCCTCTGCGGTCTCGCGGCCCGTCGTCAGCGTCCCCGTGTCGAGGAAGAGCACTTCATCGCAGGCGAGAGTCAGCTCATCGACCTGGTGACCGGTGATGAGAACCGACCTCTCCTGTGCACAGTAGGCACGCAGGGTGACCGCCAGGCCCCTGCGCACGAGTGGGTCGAGCGATTGCGAGGGCTGGTCGAGGATGAGCAGGTCAGGAGCGAGCGCGATGATCCTCGACAGGGCCACCAACTGCCGTTGACCGCCGGAGAGCGTGTCGAGGTCACGGGACCACAGGCCATCGATGCTCAGATCCGACAGAGCCTGCCGCGCCCGGGCCTCGGCCGTTGCGGGTGCGAGACCGTGCAGTCGGCAGGCCAATTGGGTCTCGTCTCCGACGTGGCTGGTCAGGCCGCTCAGTTGTGCTTCGGGGTCGTCTCCGAGCACAGCGACCGTCCCATCAGTCTCGATGCGGCCGGTGGGGGTCCCTCTGGATTCGAGCAGACCGCCGAGGAGTCGGCACAGCGTCGACGTTCCCGAGCCCACGGCGCCGAGCACTGCAGTCATGGTGCCGGGGACGATCTCGAGGCTGATGTCCTCAAGCGCGGGTGCGGCCGTGCCGGTGTAGATGAATCCTGCGTGCACGATCGTCGCCGGCATCTCAAGCCTCGCCGATCAGCTGCGAAGCGCTCGGCAACGGCAGCACTCCCGCCACGGAAGCGCCGAGGAGCCCGAGCGCGACGACAGGGACGCATACACGCATGAGCGCCTGTCCGGCCCCGTCCCGGTGGTCCTGAAGCTCAACGACGGTTCCTGTCGCACCGAGTCCGCTCTGTTCGAGCACTTCGTGACGCTGTTCGACCGTGATCAGCAAGGCGGTGAACAGTCCCACCACGATTCCCGGCAGCAGCCGCACTCGCACCCGCCATCTCTCGGTCGCCCACCCGCGAGCCTTCCTGGCTTCGATCACCTGCCGGGTGCGGGCGACGACCAGCGGGATGAGGCCGATGACCGAGGCACCCACATAGGCCGCACCCACGGGCAGACGCAGTCTGCGCAGACCGTCGAAGAGTCGGGCGGCGTCGGTTCCCAGGCCGAAGACGGCACACAGTCCGACCAGGGAGGTCACGCGCAGCCAGATCTGGACTGCGATGCTCAGACCTTCGACGCTGAGTCTGGCGGGACCGTACTCCCAGAGCACACGCACCTCGGCGCCCGGGTAGAAGAACCCCTGCACGAGCACGAGAACCAGAAGTGTCGGCAGGCACACCACTGCCACTCCCACGGCCCAGGACCGAAGACTCACCGTGGTCGACAGGCCCGCCGCGCAGCAGCTGGCGACGATGACGCCGGCCGGCACGACGGGAGAGGGGATCCCGAAGACCAACAGCAGGCCGCTGAAGAGGACAATGATCTCCGTGGCCGGATGCAGACGACGGCCGGTCCCCGTCATGGTCGGGGCTTCGGCGTCAGCGTCGGTGTTCGCAGCGGTGGCGGAACGGGCGGCCGTCATTCCGCCGCTGGGGCCGATTCGACCGGAGTGTCCGCGCGTGAGGCGCCTGTCGCCGGTGCCGACCGGCCGCGGCTGTGCGCGGCGAACGGATAGCGACCGATGATGCGTTTGGGCAGTGACCTCACCACCACATAGGCGAGGGTGAAGATCAGTGCTTTGTCGACGATGTCGGAGAGCATGCTCTGGGCGAAGGTGGCGTTGAACATCTCCAGACCCGCAGCCTGGAGGATCGCCACGACTCCCCCGGTGCCGACTCCCAGTCCGCCGCCGAAGACGTAGGCGGCGACGGGCGCGCCGATGGCACCGGCAGGAACGCCGACGACAGCGCCGACGACGACAGCGGTCCAGGGGGTGCGGAAGACGCCGAGGCGCGCGGCCCAGCCGGCGGCGGCGCCGATGAAGGCGGCTCCGGAGCTGAAGGCGATGACGCTGGGGGTCAGTGTCACGCCCCAGATGAGGTTCGACACGATTCCGGTGAAGGCCCCGGCTGCGGGTCCGGCGAGGACACCGATCATCACGGTGCCGATGGAGTCGAGGTAGAGCGGGACGGGTGTGTAGTTGCCGATGATCTGCCCGATGACGATGTTCAGGGCGATGGCGACGGGGATGAGCGCGAGGACGCTGCGTGGGATGAGGGGCAGGGTTCCGGCGGCGAGCAGCAGGCCGCCGAGGAGGTAGCCGAGCATGACCCACAGAGTGGTGTGGCCGAGATCGACACCGAGGTTCATCGGTTGGGTCAGCAGCACGGCGATGTAGGTGCCGATGACGACGAGGGTGCCCAGCAGCGTCAGGGCGAGTGTGAGGTTGCGGTTTTGTCCGGGACCGACCGCCGTGGTGGTCGGCCCCTGCCCAGACTGTCTGGAGTGTGTGGTCATGCCGGTGGTCCTTTCATCAGGGTGGTGCTGAGATGGTCGAGGAAGGCGGATGAGTTGATCGAACGGAGGATCTCCGCGTTCACGGGGCTGCCCCACCGCCCCAACCAGTCGGCGACGGTTTCGCCTCGTGTGAGTGTACCCGTGAGTTCGACGTCGACGGGTGCCCTGAGCGTCTTCGCCCAGGGCAGGGCCCCCGACGACCCGTTCGCCACCGCCGAGGCTACCCCCGGCTGACCGTGATTGCCGGAGCTCGCCGGGCCGCTGCGGTCCTGCCGTGCCCATTCGAGAGCGCATGCGAGCACGAACGGATCGTGGATGTGGGCGAGATAGCCGAGCCCGTCGGACTCGTGGAATTCGAAGTAGAACCGCAGTGCCTCGGACAGCTGGGTCAGCATCGCCTGCCACGACTGGTGAGTCTCGGCCGCTCCCTCGCGGATTCCGGTCAGCCGCTCGGAGGTCATCTCGACGGCTTCGGTGGCTTCGATCGGGGCGATCACCGGCAGATGGTCCAGGTCCCCGGCCTCATGGGCCGTGCCGAACTCCGAGAGCACACGGGCGGTGGCTTCGGGATCGAAGGTGACGTTCCATTCGGTCGTCGGGCGAGTGTTGCCGCGGTGGTTGAAGGCTCCGCCCATGATGAAGAGCCGTTCGAACAGCTTCGGCAGCTGTGGATCGATGGTCAGCGCAAGGGCGAGGTTCGTCGAGGGGCCGATGACGACGCCGATCAGTTCTCGCGGATGGGCGTGTGCCGCATCGACCCAGGCCTGGGCCGCCGACACCGCGCTGAGGGGAGCCCGCGGGGCGGGCAGGCGGGCGTATCCGGCGCCGGTGCCGCCGTGGGTGAGGTCGGCGTATTCGGGACCGTCGTGATCGGTCGTCGAGTTCGGTCCCTGCCACGCCAGTGGCAGGCGGTGGCCGGCATGGACCGGGATATCGCTGCGGTCGGCCAGTTCGAGCCATCCGCGAGTGTTCTCGACGACCTGCTCTGTGGCGACATTGCCGCCGGAGGCCGCGATGCCGACGACGTCGACGTCGTCTTGGCAGCACAGGTAGGCGAGCGCGAGCGCATCGTCGATTCCGGGGTCACAGTCGAGGAAGAGCGGCACGGTGGAGGACATGGTTCTATTGTGCCGGACGTCTCCTCTCACCGACGCCGGAACCTGGTGCCGATCAGCTCGCCGAAGGACATGCTGGTCATCCACGGCCTCTGTGTCAGAGCGAAGGCATTGAGGAAGCTGCAGCCGAACTCGCGCACCTGCCGGAAGACGTAACAGACCAGGCATTCGCCCGATCGTGGGGTGAGGATGCGTGCCGAAGCTCCATCGACGATCGTTCCGATGTCTGAATCAATGATGTTCCCGTCCATGACCACACACTTCCGGGCGGTGCTGACATGAAACGGGACCATTCTGCGACCTTTCTCGATTCTCGTCCTATTCCTGCTGGTGAGGCCTTCGGATCCCCCGTCGAATCCGCGCGCATAGAATCGGGGTCATGAGCATTCTCGTCGTCGGTGAGGCTCTCATCGACATCGTCAGCACGCCCGGCAGTTCGAACCGTTACGCACCCGGCGGTGCCCCGGCGAATATCGCGCTGGGGCTCGGCCGCCTCGGCGATGACGTCGCGTTCCTCACCGATATCGGTGACGACTTCCACGGCGGATTCCTGCTCGCGCATCTGCGCGAGTCACGCGTCGAGGTCCTCGCCCGGCCCACCGGTCGCACCTCGACCGCACTGGCGCGGCTGGCCGCGGACGGTTCGGCGGACTACGACTTCCGTCTGCGGTGGGCCCCCGACGAGTCCCTGGTCGAAGACGGCCCCCGCTCGATTCTGCACTTCGGTTCGATCGCCGCGTTCCTTCAGCCCGGCGCGACGGTCGTCGACCGCCTCATCGACCGCATCGCCTCACCGACGGACGCGTGGCCGGAGGCTGCGCTGCTCACCTTCGATCCGAACATCAGACCCTCGATCATCGGATCCCACGATGCGGTCCTGCCTCGGTTCGAAGAGCTCGCCTCTCGCGTCGATCTCGTCAAGCTCAGCGACGCCGATGCCGATTGGCTCTACCCCGATCTCGATGCACATGCCCAGATCGATCGGGTCCTCGATCTCGGTGCGGACCTGGTCGCGATGACTCGTGGTGGAAATGGTGCGATCGTGGCGACCGCCTCGGCGCGGGCGGAGGTGGGGGCGGTGCAGGTCGAGGTGCGGGACACGATCGGGGCCGGGGACACGTTCATGGTCTCGCTCATCCACGAACTGCACACCTCACGCACCTCACTGGACAGCCTCCGGGAAGCCGAGCTCACACGACTGGGCGAACGCGCGGCCGGACTGGCCGCGATCACGGTCGGACGCGAGGGCGCCGATCTGCCCTGGTCCGAGGACCTCACGCGGTGAGGTGTTCTCCGAGTTGGCGCAGGCAGATCTCGTGGCCGTTGCGGTGGCCGTCGATCATTCCCTGACCGACGAAGGAGACGACCTGGTCGACGAGGTCGACCCGGGTGCCGCTCGAGGTGGCCTCGAAGGTCCAGGTGATGATCGCGGTGGACAGGACCTGCCCCTCGCGGGTCAGCGTCTCGGTGGTCACGAGCCAGCGTTCGGGTTCGACGGCGCAGTACTGTCCCGCGGAGTCGTATTCGAGAGCTCCCGGTGTTCCGCAGCGCGCACGAATCGATCCTCCCGGCCGGAATTCGTCCACATCGCAGATCATCTCCTCTCCCTCGGGAACGCCCCATCGCACTCGCTGGTCGATGTCGGCGAAGGCAGTCCATACCGTCGAGGTCGGATGGTCGAAATCGGCGCCGAGGCTGATCGTCGCAGTCGTCGGGCCGAGCGGGTCCGGGGGGGACTCATTCACCGAAGAACGCCACCGGGTTTCCGTCGGGGTCGGGAGTCGGGGACCCGGTCGAGGAGCCGTGCATACCAGTTGGCGGCAGTCCTCTCCCCGCCGACGCTGATGGTGGCCGTGAGTCCGTTGAACATGATCGCTCCCTCGTGATCATTGTCGCCGTTGAGTGATTGTATTATGCAATCACCTTTTCCAGGGAACCACACCGGTCGCGAACGGACAAGGGGGCCATCGCTCTGAGCGAGCGGCAGCCGTCGGCGGCGGACTCGGCCGGTCGGCGCCAGACGTCCTGTGGGCTGCGGCGGGTTCAGCCGTTCGCGATCTCGGACTCGAAGGCCGCCTGCAGTCTCTGTGAGGCTCGTGTTGCCTGCGGGTCGGGGCGGGGAATGCCGAGGTGGATCTCTCTCAGCTCGTCCATGAGATCGGCGACGAGCCGAGGATCCTCGGCCATGAGGCGGGAGCGGATCGTCAGCTCCCGCGAGGTCGTCCGGTGGGTCATCCCCCAGGTTCCGAGCGCGACCATGACCGGCAGGGTCTCGACCCCCGCCTCGGTGAGGGAATACTCCGCTCTCTGCCCGCGAACCGCTTCTGCCTTCGTCAGCAGCCCTTCGTCGACGAGCTTCTTCAACCTGCTGGCGAGGATGTTCGAGGCGATGCCTTCGTCGTTGAGGGTGAGCAGCTCGCGGAAGTGCCGCCTGCCTCCGAAGATGATGTCGCGCAGAACGATGAGCGACCAATTGTCCCCGAGCACCTCGACGGCGACATTGATCGCACACCCCGAACGCGGTCGATTCGTCATGTGTCCACCTCCAGTGATTGCACTTGACAACTACTCGATCGTACACTGGACCGATTGTGCGATCACGCACCGTTCCCAGACACCGCCGAACCACCACACTGGAGTGCTCATGGCCAAAGCATGTGTCAACAGTCTCTTCGTCTCACTCGACGGCTTCGCCGCTGGCGAGTTCGTCACGCTCGATCAGCCGATCGGCGAGGCACAGGCGCTGTTCTCCTACTTCGACGGCCAGGGAATCGAGGGCGTTCACACCGTCGACGGCCCCATCACGGCCGACCGTGCGCTGTTCGCCATGTGGGGTCAGGGCAGCGGTGCCGAGATCATGGGGCGGAAGAAATTCGGGCCCCAGTCGGGGCCATGGCCCGATGACGGGTGGCGCGGCTGGTGGGGTGAGCAGCCGCCGTTCAGGACCCCCTGTTTCGTCCTCACACACCATCCGCGTGAACCGATGGAATTCGACAACGGCACGAGCTTTCATTTCATCGGCGCCTCCCCCGCCGAAGCTCTGGCTGAGGCGACCGCCGCGGCCGACGGCCTCAACGTCCGCATCGGCGGCGGCCCCTCGACGGTCAGGCAATTCCTCGCCGCTGGTCTGGTCGACTTCCTGCACATCGTCGTCGTGCCGGTCGTCCTCGGCCGAGGTGTCGCGCTTTGGGAGGGTCTCGATGGAGTGGAGAAGGATTTCGCCGTCGAGTCCGTGACCACGGCGAGCGGTCTGACCCACCAGCTGTGGAACCGGCGAGGCTGAGCCATTGCCGACCGGTCGTCGCCGATGCGTCAGACCCGATGGCTCGTCGTTCCTTCCGGAGCGACGGGCCATCGGGTCCGCGGGCGCTCAGACCTGCGGGCGTTCGGGCCCGCGTGGCGATTCGGGTCAGCGGATCGCTTCGGCGATGGGTGTCTGACCGTCGTAGAAGTTCACGGTCTCTCTCACCGCCGCCGAGTTGGAGATGACATGGGTGATGACATCGGCGACGAGTTCGCGGGAGGTCACCCGCACATCGTCGGCCGGCTTCTGTCCGTCGACGTCGCCGGCGGCGTCGGCGATGAGGACCTTCCCCGTCGAGGGTTCGAGGGTCAGTCCGCCGGGGCCGAGGATCGTGTAGTCCAGCGAGCTGGCCCGCAGGTGTTCATCGGCTCCGTGCTTGGCCTGGACGTAGGGGTAGAAGGAGCTGTCAGGATCGACACGGTCGGAGTCGACACTCGCGCTGGAGTAGGAGACCATGACGAAGCGCGTGACTCCCGCCTGAGCTGCGGCATCGACCGAGCGTTTGGCGGCGTCGAGGTCGACGGCCTTCGTGCGGGCGGGGTTCCCGCCTCCGGCTCCGGCGGAGAAGATGACCGCCTCGGCGCCGGAGAAGACATCCGCGAGCGCGTGTGTGTCAGCGGTCTCGATGTCGAGCACGACGGGATTGGCCCCAGCGGCTTCGACATCGGAGGACTGCTGCGGGTTGCGGATGACGGAGTCGACGACATACCCCGCGTCCTTGAGTTTGGGGGCGGCCAGGAGGGCGATCTTTCCGTGCCCGCCGAGGATCACTGCACGAGCTGAATCAGACATATCTTCCTCTGCTGTCGGTGAAGGATGGTATGGGAGACAGCGATGAGCGGCCGGTGATTATTCCCTCCCGGCAGACGTCCGATTCTCTGCTCGCGCACATGGACGCCGATGGGTTCGCTCACACGGGTGCTCTACCGTTGAGACCATGATCCGACTCCTCATCGCCCGCGCCTTCTGGACAGTCAGTCGGTGGAAGCTCGTCACCGAGCCGGCCCCGAAGCGACCGACCGTCCTCGTCGGCGCGCCGCACACCTCCAATTGGGACTTCGTGCTCATGCTCGCCATCGCATGGAGTCTGGGCGTCGAGGTGCATTGGCTGGGCAAGCATTCCCTCTTCGCCGGGTGGCGGGGGCCGATCATGCGCGGACTCGGCGGCATTCCCGTCGACCGGTCCGATCCCGGCAGGATCGTCACCGAGGTGGTCGCCCGCGTTCGGGCCGGGGAGGTCTTCGGCCTGGTCGTGACCCCCGACGGGACGCGCAGCGGGCACACGCACTGGAAGTCCGGATTCCACCGCATCGCCGTGCAGACGGGCATGCCGGTGACCTTGGGATACGTGGATTCCCTCACACGGACGACGGGCCTGGGCCCGACCCTGGAGATGACCGGAGACCTCACCGAGGACATGGACAGGATCCGCGAGTTCTATGCCGATAAGCGCGGCATCCGACCTCAGATGCAGATCACGCCGAGGCTGCGCGAAGAGGATGCCGCCTGCGACGAGGATCCCGAGACCGGCGACCGCAATGGCGATCCGGAGCCGAACTGAGATGGATGTGCGCGTTCCTGCCGGACCCGGCATCCCCGCCGGACTGGTCATTCCCGCCGGCGAACTCACCGAGCAGTTCTCCCGGTCCTCGGGACCGGGCGGTCAGCATGTCAACACCTCGGATTCGCGAGTGCAGCTGAGTTTGGATCTGGCGAGCGCGTCTTTTCTCACTGCCGTTCAGCGCGAGCGAGTGCTCATCCGACTGGCGCCGAGGCTGTCCGGCACCGTGCTGACGGTGGCGTCGGAGACACAGCGTTCCCAGCTGAAGAACCGGCAGGAGGCGCGAATGCGTCTGGCCCAGCTGCTGCGGGAGGCCCTGGCCCCGCCGGTGCGGAGAAAAGCGACGAAACCCTCACGCAGCTCCCGTCGCCGTCGGGTCCGCGCCGAGCAGCGGCGTTCGCAGATCAAACGCAATCGGCGCCGGCCCCGTCCAGAATGACCGCCGCCGACCGAGACTCCGCATGCCCGGCACAGGCGGAGCCCCGCCTGACCAGCCACTGTGGCTGCGGCCCCGTGACAGGATCGATGCCGGAGAGCACAATGGGCACCATGACTGCCAACGCAATTCTCACCGACCTCATCCAGCGCCCCGCCCAGGCAGCCGAGGCACTGCCGGCCCTCTCCCCCGACCAGCTCAACACCCACCTCGGCGGGCATCCGAATTCGATCGCCTGGCTGCTGTGGCACAGTGGCCGTGAGATCGATGCTCAGCTGTCCGACCTCACCGGGTTCCCGCAGCAGTGGGAGGATTTCCGCGAGCGGTTCGACCTCGGTGAGATCGGCGAGACCTTCGGCCTCGGTCACACTCCCGAGCAGGCTGCGCAGATCCGCGTCGATGATCAGCGGCTCCTCATCGACTACCTCAAGGCCGCCCTCAACGCGTGTGCCGAGTACGCGGACACTCTCACCGACGCCGATCTAGCCGAGGTCATCGACGAGAACTGGACGCCGCCGGTCACGCGTGGTGTGCGCTTGGTCTCGGTCATCGACGACGCCGTCCAGCACATCGCTCAGGCCGCCTTCATCGCCGGGGCCCTGGGCTGACCCACACAGCAGCAGGCGGCATCACTGAGTCGTTGTGACTCGGGTGGCGAAGTCGAGGATCTCGCGCTCCGCCTCGGCGCGGGTCAGAGGCTCATTGTGCACTTCGTGCCGCACTCCGGGGAAGACTCGCGTGCGAACGTCGTCGTGCCCGGTCTCGCGGAGCCGATTGGCCACGTGAAAGGCGCCTTCGCCGTAGTTGGCCACCGGGTCCTGCTCACCGGCGAGGATGAGCACCGGCAGCTGTGCGCCGATGGCCGAGTACCAGGCTCGGTCATTGGCTTGGTCGTAGACGTCGACGAAACCCTGCATGAATCGTGCGCTCATCGGGGCGCCGAAATTGTTGAACGGATCGCGGCCGTGGTCGGCGACGACGTCCTCGTCCGCAGCGACCCAGGCGGTGGGACCGGCCTGAGGACCGCACCGGTCGAGGAAGCCGTCGAAGAGCTGATCGACGAGCTGCTCCGACGCCGGTTCGGCTCGGTTGTCACCGGTGGCCGATCTCTTGAGGTCTTCTCTGTCGACAGTTCTCTCGATTCCGCGCATCTGCGCGGCGATCCCGCACAGGACGAGTCCCGCCAAATCGCCGGCGGTCCGGGCAGCCATGACCCGCGCGATCATCGACCCCCAGCTGTGTCCGAACACGACGCAGCGAAGATCCGGAAGGATCTCACGGACCTTCCGCTGCAGAGTCAGCTCATCGGAGACGACGACGCGTGCCGCATCGTCACCGGCATCGGCCCAGATGCCTGACTGCATGGCCGTGCGGCCGTGACCGGCATGATCGTCTGCGGCAACGGCGAATCCCGCGTCCAGCAGAGCACTGATGAGGTGGAGGTAGCGTCTGGAATGCTCGCCCAAACCGTGGATGAGCTGGACCACGCCCTTGGGCTCCGCGGCGGGTGTGTGCAGCCACCCATGGATGACATCGCGGTCGTTGCTCGAGGTGAAGTCGATTTCATACAGGGCCAAGACGGAGCTCCTTCCTCGGGTTGCTCACGGAGTGAGCGTGATTCCATGCAGTCGTGCCTGCAGCCGACGCAGCTCATCGCTGAGATCCGGGTCCGGTCCGGTGACGTCGATGTCGGGTGCGACGGCGTTGATCGGCAGCGGCAGAACGGGGCCTGCGGCAAGGCCCCATTCCTCACTCCACGCCGTCAGCTGTTCGCTGCTGCTGGCGTAGACGATTCGCCCGAGCCCGACCCATGCATGGGCCGCCGCGCACATCGGGCAGTGTTCGCCCGAGGTGTATACGGTCGATCTCGCTCGTTGGTCCCGGGTCAGGTGCGCTGCCGCCCACCGGGCGATCTCGAATTCGGGGTGGCGCGTGTGATCGCCGCCGGCGACTCGATTGCGATCGGCGAAGAGCTCTCGACCGTCGGCATCGACCAGCACGGACCCGAACGGTTCGTCTCCGGCCTCGAGCGCTTCACGTGCCAGGTCGACGCTGCGGCGAAGGAATCTGCGGTCATCGTCATTGAGATCGGATCGGTGTGCCATGTTCTTCATCCAATCACAGATCGTGCCGACTTCTCAGTCCCGGAGCCGACGCCGACGGCATCGACGACGGCTCCGGGGCTGAGTCGTGTTCAGGCCCTCAGGACGTAGCGCAGGGTCTCGACCACCTGATCGGTTGTTGTGCACCAGGCCTTGGCCTCAGCATCGACCTCTTTGAGGGCATGGACGATGTCCGCATCGTGCAACGTCACATACGGCTTGCCGAGCGCGGCGCAGTAACCCGCGTCGAAGGCCGCATTCCACTGCTTGTACTTATCGCCGAATCGCACCACCACCATGTCGCTCTTCTCGATCAGGGTGCGGGTGCGAATCGCGTTGACCTTGGCCGACTGGTGGTCACGCCAGAACTGGCTGTCATTCTCACCGAGGTGATCGCCGGCGGCATCACTGGCCGGGTGGTCGGTCACCGGCGCGGTGAACTCGACGTCGAGACCGGCGGCCTCTGCGCCGCGTTGGATCTCATCGCGCCAATCGGTGTGGATCTCGCCGGAAAGATAGACGGTGAAACTCATTGGTGAAGGCTCCTGTTTCGAATGGTGGCGGAACCGGATCGTTCGCTCAATCACCACCATAGCCAATCGGCGATATTCACGTCGGCTCCGCCGACTCTCGCGCGCTTTCACGATATGCCGCGCCGACCACGCCTGGTCAGCGAAGCCGTTCGGATAAGTAGGCCTCTGCGATGCTCAGGTGCCCCTGGCTGCCGAGTGAGTTCTTCGCCTTCTGCGTGTAGGCATGGTTGGCGAGCGGAATCCGCACGGTCTGGACGTCGACTCCGCGGTCGCGGGCGGCATCAGCCCAAGCGAGCTGGTCGGAGGGAGCGATGACGTCATCGCGCATCGCGATCATCACGAGCATCGGCGGCGCCTCGTCGGTCATGTGGGTGGAGGAATTCACCGCCGCGTAGCGCTTCGGGAACTCCCCCGGTGTCCCGCCGGTGAAACTCGTCGCGAAGATGCGCGTGCCCGTACCCGCGCCAGGACCGGCCGGTGCGTTCTCGTACAGGCCCGTCACGTCGAAGGCGGGATAGTCAGCGACAACCGCAGCCGGGACAGGAACCTCCCCACCGCACGAGGACTCGGCGGCACCTTGGGCTGCGGCGCCGGCGGTGTTGGCGACCATGTTGCCGCCGGAGCTCTCGGCCCAGAACGCGAGACGGTCCATGTCTGCGCCGAGCTTGTCTGCGTGGGACTGAATCCAGGTCGCGGCGCACGCTACCTGCGAGGGCGCGCTCTGCCAGGTCGCGTTGTCCTGGGTGGCGAGTTCGTAGTCGACCGAGATGACCAGGTAGCCATGATCAGCGAGTTCGCGCAGCTCCGAGCTCGAAGCGTTCGCCTCGCCCGCGATCCAGCCGCCTCCGTGGACGTACATGATCGTCGGTGCCGGGCCCTCAGTCCCGTCCGGCTCGTAGATCGACACGGCCAGGTCGTCTCCTGAACTGGTCTGCTCGTACACCTCTTGGCGGTCGGGCTTCGCCGTGTCGATGGCGGACAGTCCGAATGTCGCAGTGAACACGTTCACCGATCCGCCGGCCGATGTGATGGCACCGACGAGGACAATGATGACGGCGAGATTCGCAGCCGCGCCGACCCCACCGAGCACTGTCGCCGCTGCTCCGGCGCGTCGACGCCCTCGACGCACAGCGATGGTTCCGACGCTGAGGACGATCAGCCCCACCAGAGCCACCAGGGGTGCAACGGTGGGCGCGAAGCGAGATGCAACCGTGCTGAGCGGACCGAGTCCGGGCACGAGCGATGCGACTCCGATGATCGCGGCAATCACGCCCACCACGATCGCCAGGGCAAGGGCCGCTCCCCAGACCGCCTTCGCGACGGCCCGTGGCCCCGACCGCTGTGACGAACTCGTACTGTCGGTCATCTTCAGTCCTCGGCTTTCGATCTTTCAGGTTGGCCTTCGACCTGCATCAGATCCCCTGGCTGCGAGCAGATGCTGACATTCGGGGGCAACTCTAACGCACGCCGATCTCAGCGACCTCACTGTTTCGTGTGCGGCCAGGACGAGGACAAGCCGGTTGCAGTGGGCAGCTCACCTGAAAGCGCACGCCGACGGGTGAGCGTCGAAGAGGCAGCGTATCGATCGATTCACGTCGGCCGATTTGCGGACCTTATGCTCAGAACTCACTGACGAACAGGACAGATCTTTATACGTTGAACCTGAACTCCACCACGTCCCCACACCGAGAAACATCTGTTCGCCAGGTCCGCTCCCTCCCGTCAGAGGCCACTGCAGACCTTCCCAGTAGGCGAAGCCGAGCTGGACGATGACATCCGCACGGAATTGACCGCGAAGTCGACCTGCGCGTCGTCGAGGCCGAGCAGTCGCTGGACGATGCGCATGTTCTCCGCGCCGGTCAGGTGCGCATACCCCGGCGGAGTCTCGATGAGCGAGCCGACACCGCCCGGCAACTGCCGCCGGGTGCTGCGGGTCATCGGCTGGCCCAGCACCTCGACCTCGCCGCTGGTGGGACGGATGAGCGAGAGCAGCATCTTCATGGTCGTCGATTTGCCCGAGCCATTCGGCCCGAGGAAGCCGTAGACACTGCCTTCAGGGATGCGCAGGCCGAGACCGTCGACGACGATGCGGCCGCCGTAGGCCTTCGTGAGGTTTGAAGGTTCGACGGTGAGGGACATGCCTCCACCCTCGCGAAGATCAATGGCGGTGTCGTCTGCCGAGGCGATCATCTTCGACTAGTCGATCCGCATTACGTCGGGCAGCAGACCGGGGCGCGCGCGGCCGCGACGCCAGTGTTCACCCGGCGATCGCTCTGAGCGCAGCCAGGTGCTCCTCGACGACCTCGCGACCAGCACCAGTCAGCGCCACCCAGGTCAGTCGGCGCGCATCGGACCGCTTCTCCGACGCTTCCTTGCGCACGGAGACCAGGCCCGCGTTGGCGAGGACGGCGAGGTTCTTCGAAAGATTCGCATCGCTCAACTCGAGCGCATCGCGAATGACCGAGAACTCCAATTCCTCGGCGCGGCGCAGCAAC
Source organism: Brevibacterium sp. SMBL_HHYL_HB1 (assembly GCF_018208375.1). Lineage (NCBI taxonomy): Bacteria > Bacillati > Actinomycetota > Actinomycetes > Micrococcales > Brevibacteriaceae > Brevibacterium > Brevibacterium sp. SMBL_HHYL_HB1. Next base: position 1,921,210 of record NZ_CP062936.1, read on the forward strand.
CCACAGATGCGCAGGCGGGTTGGGGCATGGACGACCTCGTGGAATTGCGCTTTCGTGCTCACGGTCCGGTCACCGATCCTGCCAGCTCTCGGCGGAGCTCACGGTCGTAGTGACGCCCCATGACCCACGTCGCGAAGAGGCCCGACAGCGCAGGTAGGAGAGCCCACCAGGGTGCGGGTTCCGTCACGCGCAAAGCAAGCGCCGTCCCCATCAAGACGATGTTGATGACCATGAGGACGCGCTGGAGTTGCCGGGTGGAGGGGCCGGCGGCCCGCGAGATCCAGACCCCCGTGCGAAGCGTGTACACCCGGACGAGAAGCGCGATCCCGATGACTCCGATCGCGACGAGGCCGAAGCCGAGTGCGCCTGGGTACGCAACCCCGAAGATCATCAGAGCGACGATGACGCCGAGGATCGAGTGATACCACCAGGGCGTGATGACCCGCTGGGCCAGACGCGCTCCATCAGCATCGAGAGCGGACAGCGCTTCCCGCGCCGCATCGCCATCAGAGGCCCCCGAACCAGAGTCATTTTCCATGTCGGCAAGTCAAGCATTGACTTTCCAGCTCGTCAAGTCACCTAGGGCGCTTGCCCACTCGGACGCGGGGGCCAGGCCCAGGCGGTGGGCGAGAACGACCGCTTGGGCCTGGTCGCGCAGCTGAAGCTTGGCGAGGATGCGCAGCACGTGCACACGCGCGGTGTTCTCCGAGATGACCAGCTCCGCGGCGGTCTCCGCGTTGAACAGCCCGCGTCCTGTATACACGAGCACCTCCCGCTCACGCGCGGTGAGCTCGTCGAGCCGCTCTTCCGATGCAGAGCCCACGGCCATACGGCGCTATTCTGCGAAGCAGTCGAGCATACGGACGCCACCGCGTCCGCTCGACCGCGTACGAACAGAGCATGTGTCGGCCGCCGGCAGTTGGACGCCGACTGCCGGCGACCAACCGTCGTGCCTCACACGTTGAAGCGGAACTCCACCGCGTTCCGGCACGAAGCAACCTCTGAGCAGCTGACAGCCGCGCAGAACCGTCGTACGCGACCGGGCACTCTGGTCTGTTTCAATAGAGGCCATGAACCTCGAACCGACGCATCCTTTGACGCGCGTCCCGTTCCCTTTGAAGGGCAAGTCCGCTGTCGTGACCGGGGTCAGCCGCCGCGCGGGGATCGGGTACGCCATCGCATGCAGACTCGCCGCGTACGGGGCCAACGTGTTCTGTCACCACTTCTCCCCACATGATGCCGAGCAGGAGTGGGGCAGCGACGACATCACCGCTGTCCTCGACGGCGTTCGATCACACGCCGTGGGCGATGCACGCGTTGCTGACCTCCACGCCGATCTGGCTGACCCAAACGCCGCCGAGCAGGTAATCGACGCAGCCGTGGGCGAGTTCGGCCACGTCGATGCATTGGTCTGCAATCAAGCGCTAACAGGATCCGACGGCCCCATCGGTGAGTTGAGTGCCGCGGATCTCGACCGACACTGGGCAGTCGACGCGCGCGCATCGATTCTGCTCACCCAGTCCTTCGCTACACATCACTCCCCAGGGAGTCCGGCGTCAATCGTCTTCCTCACATCAGGCCAGGACCTTGGCCCGATGCCCGGCGAAGTCGCATACGCGGCAGCCAAGTCCGCGATCGCCGGAGTCACGACGACGATCGCCGATCAACTCGCCGATGACAACATTCGGGTCAACACGATCAATCCAGGCCCCGTCGACACTGGTTATCTCACCGACGACATGTGGCAGTTCGTCAAGCCCATGTTCCCGTTCGGGCGATACGGACAGCCGGATGACCCGGCGCGCCTCATCGCGTGGCTCGTAACCGACGAGGCATCGTGGCTCACAGGCCAGATCATCAATACCGAGGGTGGGTTCGGACGCTGGCGTCCCCGCGGAAGCTGAACTCCGAAGAGAATCTATCTAGCCTTTTTTGACTTCTCCCGGGGAGGCTCATAGACCGCGCCCAGACCAACGGCTGCCAGAGCTACGACAAAAGCCCCAACCACTCCGGTCACAAGAATAATCAACCAGAACAGCACTGCAGTGTCTTGGATCGCGATCGCGATAGAAACTAGTCCATAAACGATGGCCCCGCCTACGAGCGCAATGAAGATCAGCGCCGCAACGTTGCCCGCATTGAGCTTACGAGTCAGACGGTGCGTCTCTCGTTCCTTGAGCAATTGCGCCTCACTCGCGATAAGCATGTCCATGTGCGTGAGTGCATCCGGAACGTCCTCCAGCTTCTGTCGGATGTCCGCGTGCAAAGCAATCCGGCTCTTCACAGATGAGGGTGTAGGAGCTGGCGGCGCGGCGGTGTCGGGATAGACGTCGAGGTCTCCCGATGATGGAAGTTCCTACGCTCGCCATCTGGAAGACCTCGACGTGCTCAACGCTACCTTCACCGCGCCCGATCTCGATACCTTCAGCCAGCTTGACCGGCTGGGCCTAACCGTGACGGGCCAGCTGATCGAGCCGCACCGATCGGTGTTGGAGTGTCGCGTGCTCGAACCGGACAACTGGTGCCACGGTTGCGGCCAGCAAGGCGTCTCCCGGGGCACGGTGATCCGGCGTCTCGCCCACGTCCCGCTGGGCTGGCGTCCCACGACGCTGCAGGTCAGAGTGCGTCGTTACCGATGCCCGGACTGCCGCAGCGTGTGGCGCCAGGACACCTCGACCGCGGCCGAGCCCCGCGCTGTCCTCTCCCGGCACGCCGCGCTGTGGGCGCTCAAGGGCGTGGTCATCGATCGCTTGTCCGTCGCCCGGATCGCCACCGGGCTCGCAGTCGCCTGGAACACCGCCAACGATGCGATTCTGGCCACCGGCCAGCAGCTGCTGATCAACGATCCCACCCGCCTCGACGGGGGCCGCGTCATCGGCGTGGACGAGTACGTGTGGTCCCACACCCGCCGGGGCAGCAAGTACGTCACCGTCATCATCGACCTGACCCCGATCAGCGACGGCACCGGCCCCTCCAGGCTCCTGGACATGGTCCCGGGGCGCTCGAAGAAAGTGTTCAAGACCTGGCTCGAGGGCCAGACCGCCCAGTTCCGGGACGGGGTCGAGGTCGTCGCGATGGACGGGTTCTCCGGCTTCAAGACCGCGACCGCCGAGGAGCTGCCCGAGGCGACCGCGGTGATGGATCCCTTCCACGTCGTCGCCCTGGCCGGCGAGAAGATCGATCAGTGCCGCCAGCGCGTCCAACAGGCCACCCTCGGCCATCGGGGCCGATCTGGGGATCCGCTCTACGGGATCCGGCGCGTGCTGCACACCGGCGCTGACTTGCTCACCGACAAGCAGATCACCCGCCTGAAGGCCGTGTTCGCCCGAGACGAGCACGTCGAGGTCGAAGCGACCTGGAGCATCTACCAGCGCATCGTCGCCGCCTACCGCCACCCCGACCGCGCGAGTGGGAAGAAGGCTCTGCAAGCCGTGATCGACGACCTCCCCCAGGAAGTGCCCACGCAGCTCACCGAGCTGATCACCCTCGGTCGAACCCTGAAACGACGGGCCCTGGACGTGCTGGCCTACTTCGCCCACCCCGGCACCAGCAACGGCCCCACCGAAGCGATCAACGGCCGACTCGAGCACCTCCGTGGCACCGCGCTCGGCTTCCGCAATCTCGCCCACTACGTCATCCGCGCCCTACTCGACACCGGAGGATTCAGAACCGAGCTACACCGTCATCTGTGAAGAGCCCCTTGAAGACGGGCGCTCCCGGGCGATACGGTGTATGCGTGAAGACCGGAACGGCAATCTGCCACGCACAGGACGGCTATCCGGTCGCAGGCTGAGAATCGACCGGCCCACCGGGCCGGCTCCCCTGCGAACCAATCCTCCCCGCTGTCATCTCAGAGCTCGAAGTCCTCCATCTGGACTGCAAGCGCGCTTAGCGCGCTACACATGTCATCACCAACGGATGGAAACGAAAGGTTCTAGATATGACCGCACTTCTCAATCACACAATCATCGCAGCACTTGATCGGCACGAATCGGCTGCCTTCTACTGCCACATGCTGGAGGCCTCCGAAACCGAATCGTGGGGTTTATTCAGCAACATCATGATCGGCGGAGGCGTGATGCTGCAGTTCGCTGAACCACCCTTCCCCATTCAGATGCAACACTACGCATTCCTGGTATGTGATGATCATTTCGATCGAGCACTCATGCGCCTGAATGACGGTGGCATCACGTACTGGGCGGATCCGCAGATGAGCCGTCCTGGTCAGACGAACACAGATCACGGCGGGCGCGGCGTGTACTTCAAGGACCCCGCCGGTCACGCGCTTGAGCTCATCACTCAACCCTACGTGTGACGCCGCGGCCGTAAGCGCCCCGAGCACGCGGTCCGAAGAACGCTGACCGAGGGGACCCGCAGCGCCCGCGATACAGCGGTGCGTTGCGGGCCGTAGGCGCGCAGCCGGTACCTGCTTACCCTTCCACAGGGCAGCTTTCCGGCTTACAACAATCCACGCTCGAGAGCCAGCGTGACCGCTCGCGTACGATCCTCCACCCCCAGCTTCGCGAAGATTCTCAGTAAGTGCGTCTTGACCGTCGACTCAGCAATATGCAGCTCCGTTCCTATTTGGGCGTTCGATAGGCCAGCAGCGACATTGCGAAGGACAGCCAACTCCCGAGGCGTCAAAGGTTCTTGACGCGGAGCGCGCACCGAGGCCGCGAGCACTCCAGCGGCTAATGGCGCCAGGGTAGTGTGGCCGGCTGCTGCGCTTTCCAGGCTCGTCACGAGCTCCGCAGCGGGCGTGTCCTTCAGCAAATATCCCGTTGCACCCGCCTAAATCGCGCGCAGTATCGCTGAATTCGTTTCGAAAGTAGTCAGCACCAGTACTCGCACTGGATTCGCCATCGCACAAAGACGGCGGGTGGCAGTGACCCCGTCGATGACGGGCATCCGTAGATCCATGAGAACGACATCCGGAGTCGTTCCGTCGAGAACCATCCTCTCCACGCGCTCGATGACCTCCGCCCCATTTACGGCTTCGGCCACAACTTCATGTCCCGCATTCTCCAGAACAGCACGCAGGCCAGCGCGGAAAATGGGATGGTCATCAGCGATCACGACCGCAAGAGAAGTGGATCCCACGTCCGTTACGCTCCCGTCCCCTCGGCGGCTTGGAAAGGCAATCGTGCCGTCAGCGTAGTGCCGTGCCCACGGGACGCCGCAACACCCAGTGACCCACCCTCGATCTCCAACCGAGAGCGCATGCCATGCAGGCCATATCCCGGAGACGGTAGATCGGCGTCGAAACCCTCCCCGTCATCGTGAACTTCCAGTACAGCGACATCGTCAACATCATCAACATTCAAGATCACTCGCGCCTCACCTGCATGCGAATGCCTCTCGACATTGCGCAGCGCCTCCTGTGCGACGCGCAATAACACGACTTCGAGCCTCGTTGCCGCGGGCTGCCACCTGGCGGAGTCTACGGAGGCACGGATCCTGGTTCGCTCTGACAGATCCCTGGCGAGTCGCTTCACCGCCAAGGCAAGATCCATTGGAGGCCGCGATCGCGCGAGCAGGCCGCGCGCCTCCGCGAGACTGGATCGCCCCGAGTTCAGTGGAGAGCTCTTGACGGTACGCCAGCCACCTCTGGCCGACTGATTTCAGTATAGTAGTGATCCTCGAACTGTGCTGGAGCGAGGTCTTTACAGTACGAATGCGGGCGGGTGTTGTTATACCAATGCACCCACTCCAAAGTCGCGAATTCCACAGCATCGCGACCAGTCCACGGACCTTCGCGCCACACCACCTCTTTCTTAAATAGTTTGTTTAACGCTTCAGCTGCGGCATTATCATAAGAATCACCCGTCGAGCCGACCGAGGCCTCTATCCCGGCTTCACGTAGTCGCTCTGTGTAAGCAATAGAAACATACTGGCTCCCCTTGTCTGAATGGTGAATTAGCTGATTGATATTACGATCCTTTCGTCTCCTTTCCCATAAAGCGTGCTCCAGGGCATCCAGCGCCAAATCGGTTCGCAGCGTCGTATCGACTCGCCACCCGACAATCATGCGGGAAAACAAATCCATCACGAACGCGACATAGGCGAAACCACTCCACGTCGAAACATACGTAATGTCAGCGACCCAGCGGGTATCTGGAGCATCGGCGGTGAAGTCCCGGCACACAAGGTCACTCGGGTACGAGGCGGTCTTAGACTGCCATGTCGTATTCGTCGACCGGGCATTGCTCACCCCTGCCAGACCCAGGGCGCGCATGCGTCGTTCGACTGTGCACCTGGCGATCGGCTCGTCTGGATAGAGCCGGCGGAGCATGACCCAGAGCTTCCGTGCTCCAAACAATCCGCGATTATCGGAATGAACTTTCTGAATCCGTTCATCCCACACGGCATCAGAGCGTTTCCGCTCCGAGGCCGGGCGGGATTTCCTGGCGTAATATGAACTCGCAGCGATCTGCACCCCGGTACCGGAAAGGACACGACAGATCGGCTCGACTCCGAATTCGTCACGATTGTCATCGATGAAGTCATCGATATCCGTCAGCGGCTGCCTGGCTCCGCCTGGGCAAAATACGCACTCGCTTTCCGCAGGATTTCATTGGCTCGGCGAAGTTCTCGGATTTCCTTTTCCAACTCCGTGATGCGTTGCTTGTCATCGGTTGTCATTCCTGGCGTTTTGCCCGAATCCACATGGTTTTGTTTCACCCAATTGCGGAGGGTGTTTTTGTTGATTCCGATCTGTTCACCGACCAGTCGGCACGCGGTGCTCACGGCCAGGGCCGGATCGTCGGTCAGCTTCTCGTTGACCATGCGTACGGCACGGTCACGGACTTCTACAGGGTACTTACTCGGTGCGGGCATGTTTCTATCCTCTCGGTTGGATCAAGCCCTCCACCACACCCGGGGCGATCCAGACCATCGCTAGCAGCGACTTCAATCTGATCGATCAACCCGGGACGTACCGAACCGTTCTGCCGAGCGGCCTGCGCCAGGATTGCGATCGAACTGAATGATTGCGCGAGAGTGTCATGGATGTCCGCCGCGATACGCGCACGCTCATCAGCTGCCCCCTGGGTTCGTTCCTAGGATGCCAGCTCTGCTCGCGCGGCCTCTAGCTCCGATACCGTCTCGGATAGACGCGCAACAAGCTCACGGCGTTCGTGGGAGCGGACCTCAACGCGCCATATCCACGCCGCAAGTCCGATCGAGAACGCCGCGACACCGAAGCCCATCGCGAGAGCCGATCCGAGCACATCACCATTGACTCCGCCCTCGCTCCAGATCACGACAAGCACCATGGCCGTGGCAGCAGCGACGGTAGCTAACAGCCCGCGGATAAATGTTTCGAGCATGATCCAGATCAGCGGAAAGGTGACGAACAGATGTAATCCGTTGTCGCTCACGGTCAGAAGCGCCATTGCAAGGACTGTCATCATGGCGACCCCGCATTCTCCGGCCCCCCGAACCTGGCGGACGATATAAGCCCAGTGAGTGAGGCCGTAGGACGCCGCCCACAGCAGGGCCAGAACTATCGCCGATCCACCGGGCGCGAGCGCGATCTCCACACCGGCGGCGACGAAGACCGCGACATGAACAGGCCAATTCGTCCGCCAGTTTCGCTCCGCCTCGGACGCCAGAGGAACGTTTCCGCCAGTGAGCAAGTGACGGTGCCGTGCTTGCTTCACCGGGAGAACCAGCGAAATGCGCGCCAGGTCAACGCGGCCATAGCGACGAACCATAAGCTCAACGCTACCGCCACCACGGGTAGCTCTCCGATCGCTGCAACCCCGAACGGTTGGGGCTCGATCGCGTCAGTGAATTCGACCGGCAGCACAGTATGCCGCAGCCCTCGGGCGATCCATGCCTGCGGAAACAGGTAACCGGCGCTCTGCAACCAGCCGGGAAGCTCGGTCATCGGTATGTAACTCCCGGAGAAAATGCTCAGCACAACCGTGATGGGAGTGGCAGACGCTATGGCGCTTCGCGCGTTCGGCATCGCGGAACCGAAGGCGACTCCGGCAGCAGTAGCGGCAGCGGTGCCGAGGACTAGTACCCAGGCGAAGACGAAAACAGGGTTCGGCATGTCAACCCCGAAGACAGTTCGTGCTACCAGGAGTAGCAGCAGCGTCTGCAACGAGGTGTTCATGACGACCAAGATCACCTTGCCGACGAGATACGCGCTTCCGGGCATGGGACTGACAGCGAGTCGTTGCATCGTCCCATCGTCCCGCTCCGAGGCGAGGATTTCGACGGTGGTCTGAAATCCAGAGGTCATGACGGCGGCAGCGATCATACCCGCCAGGTAATAGGCCTCGAGAGTGGCCTCAGCTCCCTCCGGCGCATCGAACGATCCTGCGAAGATCGTCGCAAACATAGCGAACAGAACGATCGGGAACGCGAAACCGAAGAACACTTGCAGGGGTTCGCGGCAGAACTGCTTGATTTCAACACGCGTACGGGCGGCAACGGCGCGAGAGAAATTTTCAGGGTTTCACGCACAGGACTTCCCAATGGCCAGCTCTAAATAGATTTCTTCCAGTGACGGGCGCCGAATTTCGAGATCTGCAATCTCGTCGTCATTACATGTCGAGAGTAGCTGGCGGATGAAAGGCAGCACCTCTGTGACGGTCTCAGCCTGCAGGCCGTTGGCGCCGCGCCACGAGATTGCAGCTTCGGCCCCGACGGCTTGCCGGATCTCCGGCAGCGTCCCGGCGGCAACGATGCGACCGGCCTTAAGCCTTGATCCACCGATGTAAGTAGCCGTTCAAGCTCGCGCGTGGAATGGAAATGCCCCTCCTGAACTGGGAAAATGGTGATGTTCAAAGTCAACATTCCCGCCCAGAAAGGGGCACCTCTCAGGTGCTATTCAACCACACCCCCGCGACTGTGTCCCACTCCTTCGACGATGAGAACCTCACCGCAACCACTGGGATGGTCCCGATCATGGGCCTCGCCCAGAAGGCCGGCTTGCTCGACCTCGCCGAAGACCGTCTGACCGTGTCGACCACCGGCGCTGACAAAGGCGCGAACCCGGCGGCGAAACTGGCCACACTCATCGGCGGGATGGCTGCCGGAGCCGACTCGATCGATGACATGAACCTCGTCCGCCACGGCGGCATGACACACCTGTTCGACCGCGTCTACGCTCCCTCGACTCTGGGTTCGTTCCTGCGCTCGTTCGCCTTCGGCCATGTCCGGCAACTCGACGCGATCTCCTCCCGTTTCCTGGCCAACCTCAACGAACACACACCGCTGCTGCCAACCAGCGAAGACACTGGACAAGCGATGGTGTTCGTCGATATCGACGACACCGTCATCGATGTTCACTCCGCGGCGAAGCAAGGAGCCGGGTTCGGCTACCAAGGCAGCCGCGGACTCAACGCACTGTTGGCCACAGCCTCGACTGCCGGTTCCGGCCAAATTATTGTTGGTCAGCGCCTGCGCAAAGGCTCAACCTCGTCAGCCCGGGGCGCTGACAAACTCGTCTCCGACGCCCTGGCCACCACGGCCCGAATCGGCTCCGGTGCCCCGGTGCTGGTGCGTGCTGATTCGGCATACTACTCATCAGGCGTCGTCAAAGCCGCCCACGACGGCGGGGCGGATGTGTCGATCACGGTGCGCATGGACAAAAGGATCAAGGCAGCGATCGGGTCGATCAGCGACGACGCATGGACAGGCATCGAATACCCCGAAGCGATCTACGACGAAGACTCCGAGGCCTGGATCAGCAAAGCTGAAGTCGCTGAGGTCCCGTTCACCGCGTTCACCTCGAAGAAGAAGTCCCTGCACACGACGGGGCGTTTGGTGGTCCGCCGCATCCCGGAACTCAACGAGACCAAACGCGCGAGTGGGCAGGATCCCTTGTTCGACTTGTACCGGTACCACGCGTTTTTCACCACCATCGACCGGGATCGTTTCGACACAGTCGCTGCTGATCAAGTCCACCGCAGACACGCGATCATCGAGCAGATCCATGCGGAGTTGAAGAACGGGGCCTTGGCGCATATGCCTTCCGGGGTATTCAACGCCAATGCCGCCTGGGTGACGATCGCAGCGATCACGCATAACCTGCTGCGGGCTGCTGCCGGGCTCATCGGTGGACGGATAAGCAAAGTGCGCGCCCAGACGCTGCGCACGCGCATCATCGGCATCCCCGCCCGGATTGCCCACCGGGCCAGGAAGCTGATCCTGCACCTGCCCACGAAGTGGCCGTGGGCGAGGGACTTCGCACGACTCTGGCAAGCAGTGCTGAGCCCACCAAGGACAGTATTGTCCTGACCGATCCGCTCCTACTCGAGCACAACGCCGCAGGGTCTGGAGGAGACCTTGGGAAACATTTGTGGAAGAGACCGGTGAGAGACCGGGACGCTACCTCCTGCCCTCACGTCATGCTCGCGCTCGAATCCAGCCGCACCCCTTGCCTGCAAGCAGATCGGTGGATCAAGGCTAAGTATCGCGATCCGATCTGCCAGAAATTCCACTTCCTCGAGATAGTGGCTGGTCAGCACTATCGTGGCCCCGAAGTCTCGGAGGCTGCGGATGAGGTGCCAGAAAGCCCTCCGCGCAGCGGGGTCGAATCCCGTGGTCGGCTCATCGAGAAATAGCACCCGTGGCCGCGACACGACCCCTAATGCCACGTCGAGGCGACGGCGTTGGCCGCCTGAAAGGACCCCGATCCGTGAGCCTCCCTTATCGCCTAGTCCGGTAATTTCCAGCAGCTCGTCGACATCCCACGGGTTTTCACTGTATGCAGCGAATTGAGTAACCATTTCTGTCACGGCGAGCGACGTGCGCTCGAATCCGCTCTGAGCCACGATCCCGATCTGATTCCGCATCATTTTAGTGAACCTGTAAGGATCGCTCCCTAGGAGCCTCACGTGCCCGCGATCGGCTTCTCGGACTCCCTCGCAGATCTCGATCGTGGTCGTTTTTCCTGCCCCATTGGGGCCGAGTATCCCGAAGAACTCTCCCTGAGCAACATCAAAGGACACATCATCGATCACTCGTTGAGGCCCGTAGCTCTTGACGAGTCCCCTGACCTCCAGCACGGTGACTGCACCACCTGCTGGCCGGCCCTGTGGTCCGCGCTGGTTACTACTATGCATGTGACCAGTGTTCGCGCCCGGTCACGCTTGCGGATCCACCGCCCGACCCGGTCCGAGTCCACCGATCGGTGGACTCGGACCGGGTCGGAACTACTCTGGCGGCGCTACTCGACCGAGCAGCCTCATCCGCCCTCCAGTTAATCGCCACATCGCGCGTCCGGTGATCGGTCGTCTGCGCTCGAGTAGGAACCGTGCTCTTATCGGGGCCCGGACTCCATTCGGCCGCAGCCCCACCACATCCGTCATCGGTCACGGTGGCGAGGCAAGACGAAGACTGCCACTCCCGCGCCGATGATCAACAGCCAGGCGGCGGCTTGCATCGCGAGTCCGTAGCCGGCGGTGAGCGTTTCGGGGCTGGGCTCCGCCCCTGCCCGTTGAATGGCCAGGGTCCCCAGGACGGCAAGTCCCACCGACGCACCCAACTGACGAGCGCTGGACAGCAGCCCGGAGGCCATTCCGGCCTCCCTCTCAGACACACCGTGTGTAGCGGTTGAGACCACGGGTCCGAGGCACATTCCGAATCCGACGCTGGCTATGATCGAGGGCCCAAGGACATCGCTGAGGAACGTGCCGTCGGCTCGCATGAGTCCGAACCACATGAACCCTGCGGCCGCTAGGGGAGCACCGATGATCATCAGTGCACGGGGCTGAAGGTACCTGCCGAAACGGAGGGACAGCACTGCGCCGACTATAACTCCGAGTGCGAACGGGAGAAACATTAGCCCGGTTAACGCCGGTGGATACCCGAGCACCATCTGAACGTAGAGGGAGAGAAAGTAGAAGCACGAGGCCATCGCCGCGCCGAGGAAGAGGTTGATCACATTCGACCCGGCGACGCTGGCATTGGATAGGAGGCCTAGGGCGTGTCTGATAAATGCTGTAACCAAGCGATGACACCGTTGAGCACGACAGCGGCTCGATAGACGACGGCGAGTTTGTCATAGCGAGTGGCCAGTCCTCGCCACTGCTTCAAACGGGCATAACCGCGCTCGATGACATTGCGACCCTTGTACTTGATCGCGTCGAACTTCGGTGGACGGCCACCCTTTGATCCTCGCCGGAGACGATGGCCTTGCTGATCGGACGGTTCGGAGATGACTGCCTCGATCTTCCGCGACCGCAGCAGTGACCGGTTCGCTCTCGATGAGTAGGCCTTGTCGCCAAGGACGGCGTCCGGGCGGGTGCGTCGACCGACCTGAAGGTTGTCCAACAGAGGGGCGAGCATCGGGCTGTCGCCGTCCTGACCAGCGGTGCAGATCGACACCAGCGGCAGCCCGTGGCCATCGACGAGCTGATGAGTCTTTGTCGACAAGCCTCCGCGCGAGCGGCCGAAAGCGTGGTCAGGCGACTCTGTCAGTAGATCCTTGTAATTCGACGAGTCCCTTTTTTACGCGGCTGATGTTCGTCGCGTGTTGATGTGCGCGAGCGATCGTGGAGTCGACTGAGACGGTGAAGTCGACCTTGTCATTCTTTGCCGCGTGGACAGTCAGAGCCTGGTGGATGGCATCCCAGGTGCCGTCGGCGGCGAGGCGGCGGTGCCAGGTCCACACGGTCTGCCATTTGCCGAAGGTCTCGGGCAGATCGCGCCAAGCGATACCGGTGCGGTAGCGGTAGATGATGCCCTCGACCATCTGTCTGGGATCGGAGAACGGGCGGCCTCGTCGGCCGGTCGGTGCCGGGAGGTAGTCGGCGATGAGAGCCCATTGGTCATCAGTGAGTAGTTGGAATCGAGACACGATTCCAGGGTTTCAGAATCCCACCGGGAAATTTATCAGACACGCCCTAGGCGCAAAATCGCATCTCGTTGCGGAGATTGCTCCACGCGAACGAAGAGGCTGAGCAACAACGCGGCTGCCGTGAGCGCAAGGAGCGTCTGCGGAGACGTCCAGCCGAGGTTTGATGCCCGCACCACTGCAAGGACAAGCACGGTCACCCCCGAGGTCGCCAGCAGTCCCCCATGATGTCCGGCCTCTTCGCGACCGGGACGGAGACGTCTCTCGGAATGCCGCGCCGGGCGAGGTACATCGGTATGAGGGCCACCGGAACGTTAAGCAACATGACCCAACGCCAGTCGGCATACTCCGTTATAACTCCACCGAGCAGCACGCCGATAGCCGCCCCGAAAGCGTTCACCGCACTCCAGATCCCGAATGCGCGCACACGCTCTCGCCCTTTCGGGAACGTTGTCGTCAGCACGGCGAGCGATGCTGGCTGCATAGCGGCGGCGCCAACGCCTTGCAAGCCCCGAGCGGCGATCAAGACCTCAGGCGACGTGGCCAGGCCTGCAAGTAATGATGACAATCCGAAGATCGAGAGACCTGCAATGAGTGTTCGGCGCTGTCCGATCGTGTCGGCAATTTTACCGCCAAGAAGAAGGAGCCCACCAAAAGTCAATGTATAGGCATGTATGACCCATGCCAAATTGCTTGCACTGAAGTTCAGGTCTGTTGCAATGTCGGGAAGCGCGACATTAACAATGCAGAGGTCGAGGGACACCAGGAGTTGAACTCCGTTGACGGCCGTCAGGATCGAGCCCGTCCTTCGGCTTGTGTAGCTAGCAGCCTCTGTGCTGGATGCGTTATTCATTATCGATTTTCCTCATGCTTTGCTCAGGGTTGATTGCCGGACGCATGTGGGCAGCAACGCGTGAACAAGAGGAACCCAGGGACGCCCTATGCCGGGGCGCAAGCCATCAGAGCTACTGGAATGTGGACACTGCTCAACGTGCGCTGCGGGAGGCTTTGATGTCACGCGCGGCGGGCCGAGGCTCGCCTGACCGAGTTGCGGGTCGTACACCTCGCGATGTCTGGAAGCAGACTATTAACGGGTAACTGAGCGGGCCTTTTCGCCTCGCATTCGAGGGGCCGGAGACTTGCGCGAGAGCGATTCAGGATCGCCGGCTGGCCTCGCCGAGCGCTACCTGTATGAGTGCCCGGACACCGCCCGAAAAGGTGTCCTGAGCCGCCAGTGCGGGCCAGTCACGACCTATCGAGGCCAGTTCGGGAACCTTCTCGGCGTTTCGCCCTTCAAATGGCGCTACGGTCTCATCGATCAGTTTTGAACGATCCACCGTGGTCTCGGAAGTATCGCTGCTGCGGTAGTGGACTAGCAGCTCTCCAATGGTGAAGTACCAGATGTTGCGGAACAGTGCGACTGCTTCTTCCCGGCTACATCCGCCGCGACGTGCGCCGTCGAGCATGGCCTCAACGAACCATAGTGCGTCATCACTGAGCCGCCCGACGAATCCATCGACGGTGAGGACCTCGGCCGCCCACGGCAGCTCGCGCAACGCCTCATGGAGGGCCACCGCCGCCACGCATATCCTCTCGCGCGGTTCGGATGGCAGCTCGGGACGCGGTATTTCGGCAGCGTAGTCACTGATCAGTCGGACCAGTAGGTCCTCGCGATCACGGACGTGGTGATAGATCGTCGCGGCTCCGATCCCGAGCTCCCGGGCGAGACCACGGATGGTGAGGCTCTCCCATCCTTGTGCCTCGATCACGCGCCAGGCTGCAGCGAGAATGTCGGCTTGAGACGTCGCCGGGGGGCGACCTCTGCGCCGCCCGACCTGCGGCTGATCGGTTCTCTCGACCACGGGTGACTCCTTCGACGAGGCCCAGCATGCCAGTCACCGTTTCGCGCCACGGAACAGCAGTGTTACGGCGAGGGCTCCTGCGATGGCGGGCAACGCAATGAGGACACCCCACTGCATCGGGAAGACGACACTCCCGTACTCGGTCGCGAAGAGCATCGCGAGAGCCGTGGCACCGTTCGCAAGCACTAGTAGAGCGCCGACACCTGACGCAACCCTCCGGCTCACCCATGCTGTGACCGCAGCTGTCAACCAAAGTACCACTAGCGATCCGGCGACCGCATAAACGATGAGATACAGCAGGCCAGGGTCGATAGGCACATCGTGCGCGCTGTACATGTTCACGGCATGTGAGTGCAAGGTGCGAGCTGATTGTTGATCGATGGCCGCTGCAACCGCAGGGACGGCCGAAAGCGCCGCCGCCGTCCCAAGAGTCCGTCGGCCGTAGGCCAGGGGATTCACTTCATCGCTCCCGGGCGTTCGCCCGGCTTCTTTTTCGAACATGTTCCTAAACTAGGTCACGAGGTACCCACGGTCAAGCAGGTTGTTACGCTCGACCTATGTCTGATGCCGTGGGAAGGTTCCGAGACGCTGATGCCCGGGCACGCTTCATGCGCGCCTTCGACCGAGCGATGGAGACCTGGCCCGCGCGAGTCGACCACCAAGTCGAGACGAGCTACGGAACGACGGTGGTGTCGGCATCGCGGACGCGCCGCGCTACCATCCCGGCCCTCCTTCTTCCTGGTGGCGGAAGCACGATCGCCTCGTGGGGCCCATTCGTCAGCGCCTGGGAGTCCGAGCGGCAGATTTTTGCCGTTGACACCATCTGGGACGCCGGCCGGAGTGTCCAGACCAAGCCACTTCCGACGGGCGCGGAGGTTGCATCATGGCTCGAGCAGACCCTCGACGGCCTGGGGATCGAGAAAGTGCACCTGGTGGGTTTCTCTTACGGTGGCTGGGCCGCACTGAACCAGCTCGTCCGCTTCCCCTCCCGCCTCCAGAGCGTCACTGCGCTGGACCCACCCGGGTCCCTTGCGCCGATCCCCCTGGGAACATGGGCACGAATGCTCGCCATGTTGCTCGGCGATGAAGAACGATATCGCTCGTACTTGGCCTGGGTACGAGGAGGAAAGCTGCCCGAATCAACAACACTCGACCTGCTTATCGCCAGCAGGCGAGAGTTCGTGCAGGCAGGGACGCCGCGCCCACAGCGCATCGCCCCGAGCGAATGGGCCGCATTCGACTCGCGGGTTGCGGTCCTACTCGGCGGAAAAAGCCGGTTCGTCCCCCGCAGAGCTGAAGCGACCCTTCGGCGCCGTGCTCCCGAGTCCGAGGTCAAACGTTTTCCCAACGCCAGTCACGCGCTGCTCGTCGACGAAGCCGAAGCGATCACGCAGTACGTGAACACGTTCATGCGCGATCGTGATGCCCTCTAGATGTAGACGCTGCTCCTAATTGCGATCACCTTCGCTAAGCCCACGCCCTGCCACAGGTGCTCGCGAATCCTGGGTCCCGGCTGCTCATCCCGTGGGCGACGGGCGTCACGGTCAGGGGCGTTACGGCGACCGTGCAGTCCGCCGTAAGCCATGCCGGCAGCGGGCGACAACAGTGCGCCGGAGCAATAATCTCGTCATGAGCATCGAACGCATCGTCCCCGACCTCTCTGTCACGGACCTCCGCCGGAGCGTCGACGAATACGCCGCGGTATTCGGTCTCGACGTCGTCATGGACCACGGATGGATCGTCACCCTGGCCGATGCGGAGGGGCGTCAGCTGAGCCTGCTCTCCGCCGATGCGACCGCTCTTGAGAATCCCACCGCCTCCGTTTTCGTTGACGACGTCCAAGCCGCCTACGAACGGGCCGTGGCGGCCGACCTGGAGATCGTGCACCCTCTCACGACCGAGACGTGGGGTGTGACCCGATTCTTCTTCCGCGACGGCTCAGGCAATGTGATCAAGGTCGGCATGCATGCTCGGTGAAGGCTCGAATCCCACCGTAAGACGGCGCTGCACGGGTGACCAGCCGACCGGCCTCCGGTCGATTGGGCCTATGACCCCTTTGGGTCACGCAGCGAAGACATCGCTTCCAGCAGCGTGTCATGGATGTACTCGAGATCGGGCGATACCTCGGCCCACCCGACGTCGTTTCCTGCGGCCGGCCATTCCTTCTCATCATCATGCACGTCCCACGCCGCGTCGCCGTGTCGCCAGATCCACCACAGATTCGCACTCGCGTCTTACACACGCGCGAACTGCGCGCCGAAGAAATCGGTTGGCTTCGTGACCAGACGTGCTCCGCGCGCGAGGGCACGCTCGAGCACCAGCTCAAGGTCGTCGACGTACACCTGGAGCAGGCTCGGCGTGAACGGCCAGCCCGGCTTACGCTCGGCGAGCATGATGGTGGTCGTACCGACGCGCACCTCACTCTGTAGCAGCAGCCCGTCTTCATCGATGGTGCGGGCTTCCACTCGCTCCTCGCCATCAAAGACCTCGATCACGAACCGCGTCACGTCATCGGCATCTCTCGTGATGATGAAGGGGTTGACGGTGGCATAGCCTTCGGGGGCGGGAGGTGCGGACATCGATTGCTCCAATACTCGAAAACCCAGTGAGAACGCGAGCTCTCAGTCCATCACCGCAGGAACGCCACCGTCTTGAACAAAAACGCCCTCACCGACCTGCCAGAACCTGGGCCGGCGTCTGGCCATGGAATACCCTGAGCGAACGAGTCAGATGGGCCTGGTCCGCGAATCCGCATCGCTCAGCGCATTCGATCGGCGGCACGCCCTGCAGCAACAGGGCATACGCTTCACGCGCGCGACACCTGCTCGATCTGCTTACGAGTAAGACCCGTCGCGGCTCGGATCCGACGTTGCCGACGCCGCGTCGAATAGCCCGCATCATCGCCAGTGAGCATCCGTTGAACAGCGTGGTCATGGCGCAACACATCGAGCTCCAGCAGTCCCTGTACGAAACTCTCCAGATCCTCGAACTCAGGGAACGGCACCGCCTGCATCCCGAGCGTGATGAACCCGTCCTCGACGACGAACTGCTGCTTCGCTCCGAGCAAAAGGTCCTTGCGCACTCCGGGCAGAACGATATGAGTCTTCAGCTGAACACCCCAGCTGTGCTCCCCGACTGTCGAGCGAATCCAACGGTGCCCTATGGAAGGGCCGGCTATTCCGGCGCGAAGCTCCCCATCTGCCGCGCGGGTGAACCATAGGTCCCAGTGCTCGACAGCCGGCACGAGGTAGCGCTCCTCTCGCGTCGCCCGTGCCTGCCACATGCACTGCACAACAGGCGAGTCAGGATGGCGTTCTTCGTACATGCCCCCATTTTCGCCGTCGACCTCCGAGGGGACTCTTCACCTTCAGATCGATCGGCGGATCTCCGCTGGCTCTCGTCACGCCAGCTTGTCCTGCCGCCTCACGCGGTCCTCAGATGATCCCGTCGATGATTGAACCGTCGGCGCGCGTCGGGTATCTCTTGTGCAGAGCCGGAATCCGCGCCCAGAGCGCCACGAGCATCCGCGGTCGCTCCGCGATCCGTGCGCCAACTGCGTAGAAGCGGGTTGTCGGCACCGCCGCTGGTCACAGGTTGAAGCGGAACTCCACCGAGTTCCGGCACGGACGAACATCTGGCACACCTGCCTCGCAATCCGATGCACTCGTATCGATTAGGAGGTGCCAGTGAGCCGAGGTGTGGGGCGGGACCACGAGACAGTGCGCGGCGCTATCGCTGCCGCAGCGTGCGTACTGGTGGCGGAGGAAGGTGCCGGCGCGTTGACGGTGCGACGAGTTGCTGCCGCTGCTGGGGTCTCGCCCGGCCGGGTTCAGCACTACTTCCCCGACCGCACTGCTCTGATGCTCGCGGCCTTCGACTCGGTACAGCACGCCGTTGCCGCAGAGGCGACCACGGCCGTCGGGGAAGCCGCCGCGCCGGAACAGGTGTTGACCGCCGTCCTGCGCGCGATGATTCCCACCGACGACACAGCGATGCGACGACTGCGGGTGGTGGCACAGTTCGAGTCGCTGGCGCTCACGGAGGACATCCTGGCGACGAGGATCCGCGAGGGGCACGCCGAACTTCTCGCCTTCCTCGAACGCCTCCTGGAATCCAGCAGGATCCGCCTTGACTCGAACAACACCGAAGGCACTCTTCAGGGACTCCTTGCTACGGCCGAAGGGCTCAGCGGGCAGGTTCTCCTCGGCCAGTCCTCGCCCGATCGGGCGCTCGCGCTGCTGCAGACATCCATCGACGACATGTTTCGAGGAGTCGCATCGTGACCACGCAATCATCAACGACGCTGAGGCCCCTCCGGTGGGGAGCCGGCCTCATCCGGGGGAGATTCGAGGTGCACCGGAACGGACATCACTACGTCGTCGACTCCGGGTACCTCGATCTCGATGAGCGCATCTCCCTGTACCGCGACGGTCGCCTCGTCGACACAACGCGACGCAAGGCCTCCTTCCCCATCGAAGACGGCGCGCACATCGAGGCAGCTGTCGCAAAGCTCGGGATGAAGTACGTACGCATCCGCGAGGCGAAGGCACGGGAGACCCAGCCGCTGACCCCTGCTGCGGGCACCGCCGAGGCTTGGCGAGCGAACCTCGACCGACAGCACCCCGCAACCAGTCGAGCAGTCGGAATCGTTGCCACCCTCATCGTCGTGGGGGTGCTTCTGCTCGAGCTTCCTCAGCTGATCAACCTCGTCGGTCTGCTGACGTCGTACGTCGGGCTCCCAGTATTCGAGATCCCGGCGATCCGCCTCGCGGGTTGGCAGAACCTCCTCGTCGTCATCGCCGGAGGCCTCGCGGCGATCGAACGAGGGCTGAGCATGAGATACAACCCACTCTTGGACGACTGAACCCCGCTGGTCAACGCGATAGGCAGCCAATCGCCTCACACATTGAAGCGGAACTCCACCGATTTCCGGTACATACCACCCTCTTGAGGTGTGCAGTGAAGCGCTCGGCCCCGCGTCCGGGACCGACAGCTTGCGTTCGACGTCAACGATAGGTCTCGTGCAACGCCTCCTCGATCTGAGACGGAGTCGGTGCACCGGCGTACCCGCGCTCAGTCGCGTAGACCCGGCACGCGAGCGAGCGAACCGGTTGCGTCGGAAACAGGTCGACGCCGTCGACGAGGATCGTGGGCGAGCCTCCGAATCGGGTGTTCACCGCTTCGGTCTCGGTGTGGATCGTTACCAGCTCGATGGGCACTTCCGCGAGCTCGGCGGCATCCAGCGCGGCGCGCGCGTTTGCTTCGGCGATGGCCGTGTTCGGGCAGTCGACGATGTGCAGCAGTTCGACCTTCATACGATCTGCTCCTTCCGGGTCCGGGCCGCGCGCAAGCCATTGAGGATCACGATGACCTCCGCGATCTCGTGCACGAGCACCACGGCAGCGAGTCCCAGGACGCCGAAGAGGGCGAGCGGGAGCAGGGCGGTGATGATCAGCAGGGACAGGATGATGTTCTGGTTGATGATGTGCCTGCCGCGGCGGGCGTGGTCGAACGCCCGCGGGAGGAGCCGCAGGTCGTGGCCGGTGAAGGCGACGTCGGCGGACTCGATCGCGGCATCGGAGCCGGTCGCGCCCATCGCGATGCCGATGTCCGCGGCCGCCAGGGCGGGGGCGTCGTTGATGCCGTCGCCGATCATCGCGACCGAGCCGTGCCTGCCCAGCTCGCTGATCGCGGCGGCCTTGTCCTCGGGACGCAGCTCGGCGCGCACGTCCCCGATCCCGGCCTGCGCGGCCAGCGCGCGGGCGGTGCGGGCGTTGTCGCCGGTGAGCATGGTCATCCCGACGCCCTGGGCCGCGAGGGTGCGCACGACCTCTGGGACCTCGGGGCGCAGCTCGTCGCGGACCCCGATCGCGGCGACCGGGACCCCGTCGAGGTGCACAATGACGACGGTCATGCCCTGCTCCTCCAGGCCCGCGACCTGGTCCTTGAGCGTCCCCGAGTCCAGCCAGCGAGGGCTGCCGACGGTGACCCGGGCCCCGTCGAGGGTGCCTTCGATGCCGTGCCCGGCCTGCTCGGTGACGTCCAGGGCGGCGGGGGCTCCGGGTGCGGCGGCGGTGATCGCGGCGGCCAGCGGGTGGGTGCTGTGCTGCTCCAGGGATGCCGCCCAGGCCAGGGCCTGCGCCTCGGTCACGCCGTCGGCGGTGAGGACGGCGGTGACGGCGGGCTCGTTGCGGGTGAGGGTGCCGGTCTTGTCGACGGCGACGTGGCGGATCACGCCGAAGCGCTCGAACACGGCACCGGACTTGATGATCACGCCGAACCGGCTCGCCGAGCCGATCGCGGCGACGACGGTGAGCGGGACGGAGATCGCCAGCGCGCACGGCGACGCGGCGACGAGCACCACGAGGGCGCGGGTGATCCACAGCTCCGGGTCGCCGAGCAGCGAGCCGATGATCGCGACGAGAGCGGCGAGGATCAGCACGCCGGGCACGAGGGGTCGGGCGATCCGGTCGGCCAGCCGAGCGCGGTCTCCCTTCTCGGCCTGCGCCTGCTCGACCAGCTCCACGATCGTGGTCAGCGAGTTGTCCGTACCCGCCGCGGTCGCCTCGACCTCCAGGGCACCGGCGGTGTTGATCGCCCCGGCCGACACCGCGTCGCCGGGCTCGACCTCGACCGGGATCGACTCGCCGGTGATCGCGGAGGTATCCAGGCTCGACCGACCTGTGCGGACGATGCCGTCGGTCGCGATCCGCTCACCGGGGCGCACCAGCATGAGCTGCCCGACCTGGAGGTCTTTCGCGGCGACCTCGACCGTCGCGCCGTCGCGGCGGATGGTCGCTGTCTCAGGGACGAGTTTGAGCAGCGCCCGGAGCCCGCCGCGGGCGCGGTCCATCGCCTTGTCCTCCAGCGCCTCAGCGATCGAGTACAGGAACGCCAGGGCCGCGGCCTCCTCGACGTAGCCGAGGATCACCGCGCCAATGGCGCTGATCGTCATCAGCAGGCTGATGCCGAGCTTGCGCTTGAACAGTTTGCGGATCGCGCCCGGGGTGAACGTCGACGCTCCCAGCAGCAGACCGAGCCAGAACAGCACCAGCGCCAGGATCTCGAGCCCGGACCACTCCAGGACGAGACCGGTCAGGAAAGCGACGCCGGAGAGGACCGGGACCATGATCCCGCGGTCCCGCCACCAGGGTCGCTCCTGCACCTCCTCAACTGCTTCGCCGACCGTGGTCTCGGGCTCGTCGCAGCCGCACGCCGCGCTCATGCGCCTGCCCCCGTCCCGCAGCAGCCCGGCACCGGGCACTGGTCATCAACGCATGGCGCGTGCTCGTCGACGGCCAGCGTCACATCCACGAGCGCCGTGAGCGCCGCAGCGAGGTGCGGGTCGGCGATCTCGTAGCGCGTCTGCCGCCCCTCGGGCTCGGCGGCCACGATGCCACAGTCGCGCAGACAGGTCAGGTGGTTCGACACGTTCGACCGGGTCAGCTCCAGCTCGCGCGACAGCACCGCCGGATAGCTCGGGCCGTCGAGCAGGGTCATCAGGATCCGGGATCGCGTCGGGTCCGCCATGGCTCGGCCGAGCCGGTACATGACGTCGAGGCGTGAAGCAATGGTCAGCATGCACTGAACTATACAGTGCCTGCTGACCTATTTTGGTCATCGCATCGGCAGGTCAGACCGCTCGATCGACGCGAGAGGTTATACGGCGAAACGAAATTCCACCACATCGCCGTCGGCCATGACGTAGTCCTTGCCCTCCATGCGGACCTTGCCGGCGGCTTTCGCGGCAGCCATCGAACCGTGGGCGTCGAGCGCGTCGAAGGACACGACCTCGGCCTTGATGAAGCCCTTCTGGAAGTCGGTGTGGATGACTCCGGCCGCCTCGGGGGCGGTGGCTCCCTTGGGGATCGTCCATGCCCGGGATTCCTTCGGGCCGGCGGTCAGGTAGGTCTGCAGGCCGAGCGTGTCGAAGCCGACCCGGGCGAGCTGGTCGAGCCCGCTCTCCTCCTGACCGGTCGATTCGAGCATCTCGCGTGCCTCGTCCTCATCGAGTTCGGCGAGCTCGGATTCGAACTTCGCGTCGAGGAAGATCGCCTCGACGGGGGCCACGAGGGCCCGCATCTCGGCCTTCCTGTCCTCGTCGGCGAGCACCTCGTCGTCGACGTTGAAAACATACAGGAAAGGCTTGACGGTCATCAGCTGCAGCTCACGCAGCACGCTGACGTCGAAACCGTCGGCCTGCATCGCCTGGTAGAGCGTCTTCCCGCTCTCGAGGATCTCGGTGGCGGAATCGATCGCGCTCAGCTGCTCGGCGGGTGCGCGCTTGCCCTTGACTTCCTTCTCGATCCTGGGCCGAGCCTTCTCCAGGGTCTGGAGATCAGCGAGGATGAGTTCGGTGTTGATCGTGTCGATGTCGTCGCCGGGACTGATCTTGCCGTCGACGTGGACGACATCGTCATCGACGAATCCGCGGATGACCTGGCAGATGGCGTCGGCTTCGCGGATGTTGGCCAGGAACTGATTGCCCAGGCCCTCGCCTTCGGACGCACCGCGCACGATGCCGGCGATGTCAACGAAGTCAACGGTCGCATTGAGGATCTTCTCGGAGGAGAAGATCTCCGCCAGCCTCGTCAGCCGAGCATCCGGCAGAGGGACGACGCCCACGTTCGGTTCGATCGTTGCGAACGGGTAGTTCGCCGCGAGAACTTGGTTCTTGGTCAGTGCGTTAAACATGGTCGACTTGCCGACATTGGGCAGTCCCACGATTCCGATAGTCAAAGCCACGGTATCCCAGTCTAGCTGTCGCCGAGGCGGTGCTCGAATTCCCATGTCCGTGCCGTCTGACACGCTGGATCTATGAACGCTTTCCCCGCAACTGGTGTCATCATCGCCTTCATCGTGGCGATCGTCCTCGCCGCTGCCCTCGGCTTCCTCCTCGGACGCGCACTGACTCGGTCGCGCTACCTTGAGAGGCTCACTCGAGCCGAGACCACCTCGCGCATCCTGTCGGAGCGCACCGAGGATCTCGAAGCCGATGCGCAGATGGCCGGAGAGATCACTGCGGCCATCGGACCGCTGGCGGCGAGTGTGAAGAATCTGCAGGAGAACCTGCACTCCCAAGACCGGACGCAGATGGAGCAGATCACACGCCTGAATTCCCAGATCGGTCACCTCAGCCAACAGAACCTCCGTCTCCAGGAGTCCACCGGCTCATTGGCCAACGCCCTGAATTCAACCACCCACCGAGGCGACTGGGGCGAGGTCCAGCTCAAACGCATCGTCGAATACGCCGGGCTCCTCCCCCACGTCGACTTCGACACCCAGGTGACAGCCGACCGGGACGGCAAACGCCACCGCCCCGACATGGTCGTGCACCTGCCCGGCGGCGGCACCATCGTCATCGACGCGAAGACACCGCTGTCGGCACGGATGAACGGAGAAGGCAGTGACGCGTCGGCGGAAGGGGCGGACAGCGAAGATCATGCTCGGGCTCTGCTGCGCCATGTCGATGCGCTCGCGTCGAAGGAGTACTGGAAGGCCTTCGAGACCTCACCGGACTTCGTCGTCTGCTTCGTCCCCACCGACGGACTGCTCTCCTCAGCTGCGGCGAGCTATCCGAAGATGATCGACCACGCTCTGGGCAAGAACGTCGTTCTCGCCTCTCCGGCGACCCTGTTGGTGCTGCTGAAGACCGTGGCGCTCAATTGGCGCCAGGCCGATATGTCCACCTCGGCGACCGAGGTGCTCAGGCTCGGCACCGAACTCTACGAACGAGTCGGCACCCTGATCACCCATGTCTCGCGGATGGGATCCAGTCTCGATCGCTCGGTCGAGGACTACAACCGGTTCGTCTCATCGCTGGAATCACGGTTCCTCGTCACCGCACGGAAGTTCCCCTCGACGGGGATCGTCGCCGAGGAGCTCGACGCGGTCGCGGAACTCGATGCTCGCTCCCGCGGCGTCAGCGCAGAGGAACTCACGCGTCCCCGATCGAGGTCCTTCGATGATCGCGGCCCCACCGATCTGCGTGATCGGCACACGGGCACGAGCTGAGAGCCGAGGGGACGTCAGACGGTGCCGTGGCTGCGCTCGGCGCCGTCGGCACGGTTCGATGTCTTCTGCCCGGCGGCCTTGAGGTCTTTGCGCAGCTCCTTCGGCAGGGAGAACATGAGGTCCTCCTCGGCGGTGACGACCTCCTCGACGGCGTCGAATCCGTAGTCGGCCAGCAGCGACAGCACATCCTGAACGAGATTCTCGGGCACGCTGGCTCCGGACGTCACTCCGACGGTGGCGACATCGTGGAACCAGGTTTCGTCGATCTCACGGGCGAAGTCGACGCGGTGAGCCGTCTTCGCCCCGTTCTCGAGGGCGACCTCGACCAGGCGCACGGAGTTCGACGAGTTCGCCGAGCCGACGACGAGCACGAGGTCTGCTTCGGGAGCGATCTTCTTCACCGCGACCTGCCGGTTCTGCGTGGCGTAGCAGATGTCGTCGCTGGGCGGGTCCTGCAGCTGTGGGAAGCGTTCGCGCAGAATATCGACGGTCGCCATCGTCTCGTCCACGCTCAGGGTCGTCTGGGAGATCCACACGAGCTTCGCATCGGCGGGCACGCTGACGGTGCGCGCTTCTTCGGGACTCTGGACGAGGGTGATGTGCTCCGGCGCCTCACCCATGGTCCCTTCGACCTCCTCATGACCGGCATGACCGACCAACAGGATCCGGAAACCGTCCCGAGCGAACCGGATCGCCTCTTTGTGCACTTTCGTCACCAGGGGGCAGGTCGCATCGATCGTGGACAGGGACCGTTCGGCCGCCTCGGCGTGGACGGTCGGTGAGACTCCATGGGCGGAGAACACGACGCGTGCCCCTTCCGGAACCTCGTCGGTCTCGGCGACGAAGACGGCACCGCGTTCGGACAGGGTCTCGACGACATGCCTGTTGTGCACGATCTCCTTGCGCACATAGATCGGGGCGCCGTAGTGTTCGATGGCGCGTTCGACGGCAATCACCGCGCGATCGACTCCGGCGCAGTAGCCGCGCGGTGCGGCCAACAGGATTCGCTGCTGGGTGCCGGCAGGGGTCCGGATCTCATCCGGAGTCAGGCGCTGACGCGGAATCGTCGGGGTGGGAACGGAAACGGCGGTCATCTCTTCAGTCTAAGCCGGGGACGCGGACAACGCCTAGGAACCGAGATATGGGCTGAGTCAGTGCCGTTCGTTAGGCTTATGATCGGAAGGGGACACACCATGGCGCAACGAATCTCCGGTACTCCCGGAACACTCGGCGAGTCCGTCGAGCCGAAGGAGCTCGCCGCCACCGCAGCCGAGACCACGGCGGAGAACCCGTGGCCCTTGAGCCTGCTGTCGTCGAAGATGAAGTCCTATATCGATCGCATGTCGAGCGTGTGGATCGAGGGACAGGTCGTCGAACTCAATCATCGCGGCAAGGCCAGCTATCTGACGCTGCGCGACTCCGACGTCGAGATGTCGCTGCCGGTGCAGATCTGGAGAAACGTCCTCGAGCGCACCGGTGCCCCGCTGACCGAGGGCAGCCATGTCGTGGCCAACCTCAAAGCCGACTTCTGGGCGAAGACCGGTCGGCTGACGATGCGGGCCAATGACATCCGCGCAGTGGGGCTGGGCGAACTGCTCGCCCGACTCGAACGTCTGAAGAAGCAGTTGGCGGCAGAGGGTCTCTTCGACCCGGGCCGGAAGCTGCGTCTGCCGTTCCTGCCGAATCGCATCGGTCTCATCACCGGCCGTGACTCGGATGCGCAGAAGGACGTCGTGCGCAATGTGCACCTGCGGTGGCCGGCCGCGCAGTTCGAGATCCGCAACTGCGCCGTGCAGGGCCCCGATGCGGTCCCCGGTGTGATGAGGAACCTCGCCGAGCTCGATGAGGACCCGCAGATCGACGTCATCGTCATCGCCCGCGGCGGCGGCAGCATGGAGGACCTCCTGCCCTTCTCCAACGAGGCCCTGGTCCGCGGCGTCTCCGATGCCCGCACCCCGGTCGTCTCCGCTATCGGACACGAGGCCGACCGTCCCATCCTCGACGAGGTCGCCGATATGCGCGCCTCGACACCGACGGATGCGGCCAAGAGGATCGTGCCCGACGTCGCCGAAGAGGGGATGAACCTCCTGCGGGCCCGGGCCGAGCTCGAGGCCGCGGTCAACCGCATTCTCGACAGGGAGCAGGAGATGCTCACCGCCGTGCGCTCACGACCGGTGCTGGCCGAACCGCAGACTCTGATCACCGCGCACGAGAACGAACTGGCAACGATCCGTCGTCGCAGTCTGCAGGCGACGAACGGGCTGGTCCTCCAAGCCCAGAACGAGATCCACCACCTCCGCTCACAGGCCCGTTCCCTCTCGCCCCTGCGCACCCTCGAACGCGGGTACGCCGTGGTGCAGACCGATGCGGGTCAGGCCGTCCGGGATGCCGCCGATGTGGCTGCGGGAGACACGGTCCATGTGCGGGTCGCTCAGGGCCGCTTCGATGCCGAGATCACCGAGACCACGCCCGAACCCGACAGCCCTGCAGCCGACAGTCCCGGGGCCGGGAGCTGACGCCCGAGTCGCAGCGCTCACAGCTCCGAATCCCGGCAGCCTTGGATCCGCGCACCGGAGCGGATCCACAACAGTTCCACCGTCGCTACGAAGGAGACACCGATGACCGAACCGGCCACGCAGCAGGATCAGCCCGACATCAGCACGCTCAGCTACGAGCAGGCGCGCGAAGAGCTCGTCATGACCGTCAAACGTCTCGAGACCGGAAATCTGCCGCTCGAGGAATCGCTGCGCCTGTGGGAGCGCGGCGAGGCACTGGCCGATCGTTGCCAGTCCTGGCTCGACGGAGCCAGAGAGCGCCTCGACAAGGCCCGCGAGGAAACCGCCGAAGACAGCGAGTGAACGCAGTCACCGCAGCTGTGCGGTCGGTTCGGCCGGTCGTTTCAGCTGCGCAGCCGCTGTCGGGGCGGCGCAGTCACTTCAGCTGAGCGGCCACCTGATCGGCGAAGGAGTTAATCGTGTCCGGTGACGCCGTCGCAGTGATGACGACGTACACGTCGTCACTGTGCGTGACCCAGTATTCCTTCGCATCGTCGGTGCGATAGACCTGGAAATCGAATCCGCCGACGGTCAGCGTCTCGACGGCCGCAGCACCTTCGGTCTTCTTCTTCGCCCAGTTCTGGCTCGCCTTGGCCTGTTCGATGCTCACCCACTGGTCCTCGGGTCCGATGAACGACATGTACCACGACACGTATTCGGAGTCATTGAAGCGGTCGAGGCTCGCTTCGTTCGCCGACCAGCCGCGGGGGATCTGCGGGATGATGAGGTCGAAGTCGGCATTGCCTTCGGACTGTTCGGCGATGCCCTGATAGTCGACGACGCGTTCGGAGTCGACCTCGGGCTGAGGCGCGATGAACAGGATCCCCACGACAACCGCCAGGCAGGCGAGGATGGCGATGATCATATTCACCCAGTTCGAGTTCCTCCGCAGGAAGCGCATCTCTTCCCGCGACCCCGGCAGCATCACTCCGGACTCGTCAGCCATGGACTCTCCCTTGGGGGTCGGCGTCGCATCATCGACCGCTCGCGTCCCCGTCTCGTAGGCGGCATTTCGGACATTCACATCGCCATTGTCCTCGTCTCGCGCGCGAAGAGCCAATCACCATGCCGCCTGTGGTCGGGACCACAACCACATGCCGCTGTCGCGACCCTCATCACAGGGGTGGCACAATTGGACGCATGAGTGACTCCAAAGAACCTGTTGACGCGAAATCTCACCATGACCGAGGACGAGTCGATGAGGAGGCTCCCCCCGTCGCTGTGACCGACAGCTGGTCACAGCAAGCACAGGTCAGCGGAGATGCGCCCGATCGCAACCTCGCCCTCGAACTGGTCCGAGTCACCGAGGCGGCCGCGATCGCCGCCGCCCCCTGGGTCGGCCGTGGCGACAAGAACGCCGCCGACGGTGCCGCCGTGGCCGCGATGCGCAATGTCATCTCCACCGTCCGGATGGCCGGCAACGTCGTCATCGGTGAGGGCGAGAAGGACGAAGCTCCGATGCTGTTCAACGGCGAGCAGGTCGGCGACGGCACCGGCCCCCACTGCGATGTGGCCGTCGATCCGATCGACGGAACCCGGCTGACCGCTCTCGGCATGCCCAACGCGATCTCGGTCATGGCCGTCACCGAGGATGGTGCCATGTACGATCCCTCGGCCGTGTTCTATATGGAGAAGCTCGTCACCGGACCGGCTGCCGCAGATGCCGTCGACCTGCGCCTGCCGATCGCCGAGAACATCCGGCGCGTGGCCAAGGCAAAGCGCACGAAAGACCCCGCCTCGGTGACCGTGATGATCCTCGACCGTCCCCGCCATCAGCAGATGATCGATGAGGTCCGCGCCGCCGGGGCCCGCATCCAGCTCATCACCGACGGTGATGTCGCCGGAGCCATCGCCGCCTGCCGCCCCGGCACGGGAGTCGACATGCTCATGGGCATCGGCGGCACCCCCGAGGGCATCATCACCGCCTGCGCCATCAAGGCCCTCGGCGGAGTCATCCAGGGTCGTCTGTGGCCCCAGGACGACTCCGAACGCGAAGCCGCCGCCGCGGCCGGCCTCGACGTCAATCAGGTCCTCAACACCGACGACCTGGTCACCGGCGACAACAGCTACTTCGTAGCCACCGGCATCACGAACGGCGACCTGCTGAACGGAGTGAAGTTCCAGGGCGGTCATGTCACCACTCATTCGCTGGTCATGCGGTCGAAGTCGGGCACCGTCCGACAGGTCTTCGCCGAGCACCAGACCGCGAAGACCCACTCATACATGGAGGCCGCCGAGGAGGCCGCGCGACGCGGTCTCATCTGACCTCCCTGACCGGGCCCGGCCCCGGGGCCGGCGTCACCATCTCGAAATCGGAAGCAGGTTCGAAAGCGATGCCCAATCTAGCGTGGAATCGACTCTTGGAGGGAAATCGGCGGTTCGTCGACGACGTTCCGCAGCACCCCAACCAGGACACCGCACGACGCGAAGCGCTGTCGAACGATCAGAAGCCCTTCGTCACCCTCTTCGGCTGCTCGGATTCCCGCGTCGCCGCTGAGATGATCTTCGACGTCGGCCTCGGCGATATGTTCGTCGTCCGCAACGCCGGTCAGGTCATCGACCCGGTCACCCTCGGCTCGCTCGAGTACGGCGTCGAAATGCTCGACACTCCCCTGCTCGTCGTCCTCGGCCACGACAGCTGCGGGGCCGTGACGGCTGCCTATGACTCCTACGATTCCGGTGAGACTCCCTCCGGTTTCATCTCCGATGTCGTCGCTCGACTCCTGCCCACCGTGGCCAGGGCCAGGAAGAACAACCGGACGACGATCAACGAAACCGTCGCCCAGAACACCATGGACACGGTCGATAAGATCATGCAGCTGTCGACGATCATCAAGACCGCCGTCGACGAGGGCCGACTCATCATCGTCGGTCTGACCTACCAGCTCCATGACGGACACACCACGGTCGTCGCCCAGTACGGGGGCGACGAGGCGGCCGTGTCGAACTACGCTTCCTGAGCCTCGACCGCCTCGGTGGTCGACTTCACCGACAACTCCCCGACAGCACAACGGAAAGGACAGCAATGAGCGAAGAGTTTCGCATCGAACACGACACCATGGGTGAGGTCAAGGTCCCCAAGGACGCCCTCTACAGCGCCCAGACCCAGCGCGCGGTCGAGAACTTCCCGATCTCCGGAAAGACCCTCGAATCGGCTCATATCGCCGCTCTGGCACAGGTGAAGAAGGCCGCTGCGAAGGCCAATCTCGAGCTCGGCGTCCTCGACAAGGCCCGCTCCACGGCCATCCAGAACGCCGCCGACGCGGTCATCGCCGGTGAGCACGATGGACACTTCCCCATCGACGTGTTCCAGACCGGTTCGGGGACCTCGTCGAATATGAACACCAATGAGGTTCTGGCCTCGCTGGCGACCAAGGCGCTCGAGGCCGACGGAATCAACGTTCACCCGAACGATCACGTCAACGCCTCCCAGTCCTCGAACGACGTCTTCCCCACCTCCGTGCACCTGGCCGTGACGAAGGCCCTTGTGAACACGCTCATCCCGGCCATGGAGACCCTGGCGACCTCGCTGGAGAAGAAGGCCGAGGAGTTCTCCTCCATCGTCAAATCCGGCCGCACCCACCTCATGGACGCCACCCCGGTGACGCTGGGCCAGGAGTTCGGCGGATACGCTGCGCAGGTCCGCTACGGCATCGAGCGCATCGAGGCCTCACTGCCCCGCATCGCCGAGGTGCCACAGGGAGGGACCGCCGTGGGCACCGGCATCAACACCCCCGACGGCTTCTCCTCCCGCGTGATCGAGATCCTCGCCGAGGAGACAGATCTGCCGATCACCGAGGCCCGCAACCACTTCGAGGCCCAGGCCAACCGCGACGGGCTGATCGAGGCCTCCGGTCAGCTGCGGACCATCGCCTACGGCTACATGAAGATCTGCAACGACCTGCGCTGGATGGGGTCGGGCCCGAACACGGGTCTCGGCGAACTCGCGATCCCCGATCTGCAGCCCGGTTCCTCGATCATGCCCGGCAAGGTCAACCCGGTCATCTGTGAAGCCACCATCCAGGTCGCCGCCCAGGTGATCGGCAACGACACCACCGTTTCGCTGTCGTCGACCAACGGTGCGTTCGAACTCAATGTCGGCATCCCCGTCATGGCCTCGAACCTGCTCGAGTCGATCCGGCTGCTCGCGAACTCCTCGACCGTGATGGCTGAGAAGATGATCGACGGTCTCGCAGCCAATGAGGAGCGCGCCCGCTTCCTGGCCGAGGCGAGCCCGTCCATCGTCACCCCGCTGAACAAGGTCATCGGCTACGAGGCTGCGGCGAAGATCGCCAAGCACGCCGTGGCCAACAAGATGACGGTCAAGGAGGCCACGGTCGCACTCGGGTTCGTCGAAGACGGATCGATCACCGAGGCCGACCTCGACAAGGCGCTCGACGTGACCACGATGATCGGCAACTACAAGTAAGCCTCACGCTCGAGTTCGCTGAAAGGGGCGGCCCACCGGTTGTCGGTGGGCCGCCCCTCATGCTTCGTCGCGGTGGCGTCGCGTCTCTGGGCGCTCAGGGCCCGGTCGCGCCACGTTTGTGTCGCACAGAGCCCGGTCGCGCCACGTTTGTGTCGCACAGAGCCCGGTCGCGCCACGTTTGTGGTCACCGCACCGAGGCGGAATGGCCGATTCGGGCGAATCACCTCGGCGCGGTGACCACAAACGGGCCGATCTTGTGACCACAAGCGCCTCGACGCAGCGACGGCTTACGAACAGACGCCTCGTCTCGTCGCCTCGCGCCTGCTCTCAACGTCTCCTCTCGTCGCTTCCCGCCGCGTCTCGAGGCGGCTCAGGCCCGGAAGGGGTCGAATTCCTCGAGCACGTCGGTGACCAGTGCCGCGATCTCCGAACGCTCCGAGCGCGTGAGGGTCACATGGGCGAAGAGATCGTGGCCCTTGAGCTTCTCGATCACCGCGGCGATGCCGTCATGGCGGCCGACGCGCAGGTTGTCTCGCTGAGCGACGTCATGAGTGAGCACGACCTTCGAATTCATGCCGATGCGCGAGAGCACGGTCAGCAGCACATTGCGCTCCAGGGACTGCGCCTCATCGACGATGACGAATGCGTCATGGAGCGAACGCCCCCTGATGTGCGTCAGCGGCAGCACTTCGAGGATCTCCCGGTTGACCACCTCGTCGATGACGTTCTTGCTCACCAGGGCGCTCAGGGTGTCGAACACCGCCTCGGCCCAGGGGTTCATCTTCTCCCCCTCGCTGCCGGGCAGGAAACCGAGATTCTGACCGCCCACCGCGTAGATCGGCCGGAAGACCATGATCTTCGAGTGCTCGTCCTCCTCGAGCACCTTCTGCAGACCGGCCATGAGGGCGAGCGCGGACTTCCCCGTTCCGGCTCGCCCTCCCAGGGAGACGATTCCCAACGCGTCGTCGAGCAGCAGGTCGATGGCGATCCTCTGCTCCGCCGAACGTCCGTGGACTCCGAAGATGTCCCGGTCCCCGCGCACCATGGACACCCGATTGCCGGGCTGGACCCTGCCGAGGCCGGACCCGCGCGGGGAGGTGATGACGAGGCCGGTGTTGACGATCTCATCGGACACGGCCTCGGTGACGACCGAGCCCGAGTCGTAGAGTTCGCTCATCTGCTCGTCGTCGAGACCGACCTCGCTCATCCCGGTGAAGCCGGAGTCGGTGGCCAGTTCGGCCAGATACTCTTCGGCGTGCAGTCCCAAAGCCGAGGCCTTCACGCGCATCGGAACGTCCTTGGTCACCACGACCACATCGTGTCCTTCGGCCGAGAGGTTGCGCGCCACGGCCAGGATGCGCGTGTCGTTCTCCGTGCGGTCGAACCCGACCGGCATCGTCGAAGCGTCGATGTGGTTGAGTTCGACGCGCAGCGTCCCCCCGGCCTCCCCGACGGGAATGGGCTGGTCCAGCCGGTCGAAGTCCGACCGGAAGTCATCGAGGATGTGCAGGGCCTTGCGAGCAGTGAAGCCGAGTTCCGAGTGATTGCGCTTCGCTTCGAGCTCGGAGACGACGATGAGCGGGATGACGACATGGTGTTCGGCGAAGCGCAGAAGAGCGCCCGGATCCGAGAGCAGCACAGATGTGTCGAGAACGTAGGTATGGACATTTTCAGCCATGAGGACCTCTGTGGCGTGAGTTCCGCCGAGATCCGGTTCAGACATCCCCCGATCTCGGGTTGGTGTCGACCAACTACTGCCAACCTAACCCGGTTCGGCTCCGGGTTCGGTACCGGCACGCGTGTTCGGGAAAGTCGTGACCATGAACTCGGACTGAACGCGCGTTGGCCGACGAGAAGCCGGCAAGAAACGGTCAGGAACGCTCCCGGCGCCGGGAGCAGGGAGGCTATTTGCCGAACCGGCGCTGTCGCAGCCCGTAGTCGCGGACGGCGCGGAGGAAGTCCGTGCGGCGGAAATCCGGCCAATAGGCTTCGCAGAAGTAGAACTCGGAATAGGCGCTCTGCCACATCAGGAACCCCGACAGCCGCTGCTCTCCGGAGGAGCGGATGATGAGGTCGGGGTCGGGCTGGCCCTTGGTGTAGAGGTGCTCGCCGATCTGCTCCGGGGACAGTTCGGAGATGATCGTCTCGAGATCCGTGCCGTCGTCGTTGCGGGCCCGCAGCAGGGATCTGACGGCGTTGACGATCTCCTGCCGACCGCCGTAGCCGACGGCGACGTTGACGCGCATTCCGCAGTCGGAGTCCGTGGTCACTGCCTCGAGCCGGGCGCGCAGGTCCGCCGGCACGATTTCGAGATCGCCGACCAGCTGCACTCCGACGCCGTCGAGGGCGGCGATCTTCTCCACCAGGTCGGAGATGATCTCGATGAGGATCGAGACCTCTTCGGCCGACCGTGCGAGGTTCTCCTTGGACAGGACGTAGAGAGTGACGATCTCGACGTCGATCTCGAAGCACCAGCCGAGGAACTCGACGATCTTCGCCGCTCCCGCCCGGTGCCCGTCGGCGGTGGTCGCCCCGAACTCCCTGGCCCACCGCCGATTGCCGTCGGTGATGACTCCGACGTGGCGGGGAACCGGCACCGACTTGTCGAGCTCGCGTTTGAGTCGTCGCTCGTACAGCCGATAGAGCAGGTTCACCGGTCGGGCCACAGCTGTCTTCTTTCGCGTTGTTCGCAGTCAGGTTCGGACACGTACAGACTACTAGCCGACGATGCTGAATGAGGCCTCAGACCCGCTCGATACCATGGTGTCATGAATGCTCCGGCCACCGAACCCTCATCAGTCGTTCCCGACGGCTCCCGCGCCGATGCCCCGCCCCCACGGGTCGACATGCCCTATCCCCTGCACATCGCCCGGCGACGCTCCGCGCTGCGTGCCGAGCTGACCAAACTCGCCGGGCATGTGAAGCCGAAGCTGCGCGGTTGGTTCCATGCCGGGGCGTTCCCCCTGGCGATGCTCGGCGGACTCGCGCTGGTGATCATCTCACCGACGATCGAGTCGCGCATCGCGGCGGCCATCTTCGCGATCACCGGGATGCTGCTCTTCGGCACCTCGGCCGTCTACCATCGCGGACGCTGGCGCACCCGAGCCCGCCTCATCCTGCGCCGCCTCGACCACGCCAACATCTTCCTCATCACGGCCGGAACCTACACCCCGCTGGCCGTGCTCATGCTCCGCACCGACCAAGCGGTCCTGCTGCTGTCGGTGCTGTGGGGCGCAGCGGCACTCGGTGCCGCCTTCCGCACGATCTTCACCACCGCGCCGAGGTGGCTCTTCGTTCCCATCTATGTCGGCTTCGGTGTGGCCGGAGTCGGATACATTCCCCAGATCTGGGCGACGAATCCCGCCGTCGGCATCCTCGTCGTCATCGGCGGTGTCTGCTATATCGCCGGAGCGGTGGTCTACGGCATCAAACGGCCCAATCCCTCACCGAAATGGCTCGGCTTCCACGAGATCTTCCACATCCTCACGATCTTCGGCTACGGATGCCATCTCGCGGCACTGATCGTCGCGGCCGTCGCCGCGTACTGAACCTCCCGGCCCACGACGGTCGAGGGCGCGGTCAGCATCGGGTGATCGCGCCCTTCGCCTGAACGGAGCCTGCCTCTCAGACGGAGCCCGAGCCTCAGTCTCGCTCGTCTGGAGTCTCGGACGTCGGGCCGGAGGCCTCGGAATCACGATCGGAGGTGCTGTCGTCGGAAGCGGGTGAACCGGCGTCGGCCGAACCGCCGTCGGGCCCGGCCGGAGGAGCCGCGGAGGCGGGGCCGTCCTTCGGCCCCTCCGGTCCCGACAGCTTCGACTGGTTGGGCACCACATGCCGACGCAGCGGGATCGGGTAGGCATCGGTCTCTCCCGAGCGCGCCCGCACCCGACGGACCCGTCGGAGGGCATCGCGGATGAGGAAGATCACGACGACGGCCACGGCCAAGGTGGCGAGGAAGCCGATCGTTCCCGGTGTCACCAGGTCCGGATCCGGGGCACCACCGCCGGGGGTCGATTCGGGTGTGGACGCGATGATCATGCGTGGGTGTCACTTTCGGTCAAGGCGGCGGATCCCTCTGCGCCGGACTGCCCTGGGCCCGCCACGGGAGAATCCGGGTCCGAGGCTGGGTCTGCGGCTTCCTTCTCGGCCTCGGGGGTGTCCGGCAGCATCCCCGCGTCGGGGACACGACGACCGTCGTCGAAGGTCACCGCCGCAAACAGGTCGCCCTCCTGGAAGTCGACTCCCGGGCGCAGCGGCTCTCGGTCCGTCCGGTCGAGAGCCAATTCGAATTCCTCCGTCGGCCAGTAGGTTCGGGCGGCCTTGCGTGAGGCCGAGAAGAACCCGCCCTCGGGGTCGATCTGAGTGGCATGCGAGAGCAGTGCCCGATCTCTGGCCGGGAAGAACTCCGCGCAGGGGATCTGAGTGCTCAGCCAGTTGTTGCGCTTGCTGTCGCGCTTCTTGAAGTCTTCAAGATGTTCGGCGAACGGGGATTCGAGTCCCGCCTCGGTCATCTTCTCGTGGATGGTGATCCACTTCTTCGCCGACAGGTCCTGGTTGTAGTAGACCTTCTGCACCTGCCAGGGCTCGCCGAGTTCGGGATGAGCCGTTCCGTCGGCGGCCGCCGCGACCGCGGCCATGGTCACGGCGTGGTTCTTGATGTGGTCGGGATGCGGGTAGCCGCCGAGCTCGTCATAGGTGGTCACCACCTGCGGTCGGAAGGTGCGGATGATGTGGACCAGCGGCAGCATGGCCACCTCGTCGGGCACGCGGTAGAAGCATCCGGGCGGTGTCTGATTGTCGAAGTCTCCATCGGGCAGGCCCGAATCGACATGGCCGACCCACACGTGTTCGGCGCCGAGAGCCGCCGCTGCGGTGGCCATCTCCTCGCGACGCAGGCCGGCGATGTCGCGGCTGGCCTTCGGACTCTGCAGCAGTGCGGGGTTGAGGATGTCTCCGGCTTCGCCGCCGGTCATGGTCGCGATGAGGACCCGTGCTCCCAGTGAGGCGTACTTCGCGCTCGTAGCCGCACCCTTCGAGGATTCGTCGTCGGGGTGGGCATGGACCGCCAGCAGACGCAGCCCGTGGTACGGAAGCGAAGTCATATCCTAAATGTCCCTTTCGATTCAGCCTGGTGGCCTTCCTCTGCCGAGATTGCGGCTGACATGCTCGTCGGCAGAGGATCGACTACTCTAGATTAGTGCGCGAAGTACTCAAAGAGGAATTCAATGACTGAGGTAACAGTGGCCGAACCACTGCACGATGATCGTTACGGACGGACCCGGAAGCCGAAGCGGAATCTGAGCCGCAGGGCGAAGATCATCGCCGCTGCCGTCGTCGTTGTCGCGATCGCAGTCATCGCCTTCGTCTCGTTCAGGCCGCAGACGGAGCCCACGACACCGCGGACCCTTGACTATTTGGTTGTCGACTCCTCTACAACGCAGGTCAGCGTCGGAATATTTCCCGATCAGGAACGCGATGTGCACTGCACCGTCCAGGCGACGAACGAGAACGAAGCCGTCGTCGGCTTCACCGAGGTCACCGTTCCCGCCGACCCCGACGCCGATCCGAACTCACCGAGGCAGATCGACCTCGACCTGGCCACGACGCAGCTGGCCGCTTCGGGACACGTCGACTCCTGCTGGTTCGAATAGAACGACCCGGTTCGCGCCGGCTCGGGTCGACTCGCCGCGAGTCCGCTTGCGGCGAGTCGAACGGGTCTCGCACTCATTCGTCTCCTGCCGCCGGATTCTCCACCTCGACGGCGGGAACGTGACTCAGCTCATCGTGTTTCCGCGCGGATGCGTTACACTGTAGTTTCATTCATCTTCCGGGCGTGCCCATACGCCCGGTTTTTTCGTTGCCTGACATGCCTGTCAGTGCACCGAACCGAAGAAGGAGAAGTCATGACCGAGGAAGTCACCCAGGAAGAAACATGGTTGACCCAGGAAGCCTTTGACCGTCTGTCGAAGGAACTCGAGCATCTCTCCGGACCGGGTCGTGCAGAGATTGCTGAGAAGATCGAAGCCGCCCGCGACGAGGGTGACTTGAAGGAGAACAGCGGTTATCACGCGGCGCGTGACGAGCAGGGCAAGCAGGAAGCACGCATCCGTCAGCTCGAGGTGCTGCTGCGCAACGCGAAGGTCGGCTCCAGCGACAGCGACGGCAAGACCGTGGCTCCCGGCTCCGTGGTCAACGCCACCGTCGCCGGCAACT
Source organism: Brevibacterium sp. SMBL_HHYL_HB1 (assembly GCF_018208375.1). Lineage (NCBI taxonomy): Bacteria > Bacillati > Actinomycetota > Actinomycetes > Micrococcales > Brevibacteriaceae > Brevibacterium > Brevibacterium sp. SMBL_HHYL_HB1. Next base: position 1,959,097 of record NZ_CP062936.1, read on the forward strand.
CGATGCGGTTCCTGCTGGGCAACCGCGAGATCGCCGGCGACTCCGATATCGACGTCTTCTCGGAGAAGTCGCCGCTCGGTGCCGCCGTCATCGGTGTCAAGGCCGGAGACACGAGCTCCTACGAAGCGCCCAACGGAAAGACCATCGAGGTCAAGGTCGAGTCGGTGGAGGCCTTCACCGGCTGAGCTGAGTACTCGATCCGGCCGAAGGACTCTGGTTCCTTCGACACACGGCAGTGGGCGGGAGACACCTCCCGCCCACTGCTGTATTCATAACTCACTTCCGTCGGCGCCGCGGCCCCTTGGGACCCTTCCCCGTGTCGGGGGAACCTGCGGAATCCGTCCCGGCGTCTCCGGCTGCTGAGCCGACGCCGCCGGTTTCCGTCCCGGCCCCCGCCGCGCTTCCAGCATCCGCCGCGCTTCCGGCCCCCACCGTCGCGCCTGCGCCCGCTGCGGTCGAGCGGTCGGCCGGCGTCGCGTCGGAGCCACGCCCGGCGGCGTCGACCGTCTTCGCAGTTGGGTCACCAGTCGGCTCGTCCTCGGCCTGCCTGCCGCCGTGATCGGCTGATGCCTCCCCGGCGTCCTCGGAGCCGCTGGCCCGAGCGATGTATCCGACCACGCTGTTGAGCACGGCCACCAGCGGAACTGCGAACAGGGCACCGACGATGCCGAAGAGGAAACCGCCTCCGGTGACCGCGAGGATCACGGCCAGCGGATGGACGGACACGGCTTTGCCCATGAGGAAGGGTTGGAGCACCTGACTCTCGATCTGCTGCACGCCGATGACGACGGCCAACATGATCACCGCACTGACCAAACCGTTCGAGACCAGTGCGACGAGCACGGCCACGGCGCCGGAGGCGATAGCGCCGACGACCGGGACGAAGGAGGTCAGGAACACGAGCAGGGTCATGGGAATGACCAGCGGAACCCCGAGGAAAGCGGCGCCGATGCCGATGCCGATGGCGTCGACGGCGGCGACGAGGATCTGCACGCGCACGTATTGGACGAGTGTGGTCCAGCCCCGCCGCGAGGCACCGGTGGCCACCGGGCGCGCCGGGATCGGCAGCAGCTTCATCACCCAACGGAAGATGTTCTCTCCGTCGTAGAGGAAGAAGAACGTCGTGAACAGGCACACGGCCATACCGGTGAGGAAGGTGCCGACAGAGGAGGTGGCCTCCAAGGCACCGCCGAGGAGCTGGCTGCTGTTGCTCTGGAAGAAGTTCGTGGCGGTATTGATGCCTTCGTCGATATACCCCGAGATCGTCGAGGAGTCGATGCCGAAGGGGCTGGTGGCCAGCCAGCTGCTGATTCCCGACACACCGGCGATGACCTGCCGGACGAGGTCGGGCATCCCGGAGTAGATCTGCTGACCGACGAGACCGAAGAGGCCGAGCACGACGACGATGAAGCCGACGAACGAGATCGCTGCGGCCCCGCCGCGGGGCATTCCCTTCTTGACCAGCCATGCGGTCGGAGGTGCGAGCAGCGCGGCCAGCAGCAGTGCGATGAGCACCGGCAGCACGACGCTGGAGATCTTCGACAGCAGCCACAGGGCAACGCCGACGGCGACGAGGACGATGAGCGATCGCCACGACCACGCCGCGGCGAGCTTGAGTCCGGGAGACACATAGGGCGGGGCCTCGGCCTCGATGCGACTGAGAGCGATCTCCTCGGCACTGACGTCGCGCGGCTGCTCAGTCTCGGGCTCAGGCCGGGAGCGGGAGGACTCACGTCCTCGTCGGAATGCTTCCCACGCCCCACGGAAACGGTTCGGGGAATGCTGGTGATCGTTTTCGGTCATGGCTCAACAATAGTTGTTGATGCCGTGACAAAGGTGCAATGATGACGGCGGAGGAGGGAATTCCGTGGGAAAACGCATGATCTGCACGCTGGCGACCATGGGGGCGACAGCTGTCGGAGCCGGAGCTTCGGCGGTGGGCCTCCTCCGTCACCAAGCGGGTTCGCTGCGCAGAGCCTTCGACGAGGACGAGAATCGTCCTCATTCCACCTTCGCCGAGGCGATCGCCGCCCCGCGCCACCGCGACGATGACGATTCGGCGGCCTTGGCCATCATCGGTGACTCCTGGCTGTGCGGTGTCGACGTCGATGCCGAGCAGGCCCCGCCCACACTCATCGGCCGCGGATTGGCCCGCATACTCGGCACCACTGTGCGTGTGCAGACCACCGCCCGCCCCTCGGCCCTGTCGGACGACCTCCACTGGCAGGTCGATGAGGTGCTCCGCTCGGCCTGGCTGTCACGACAGCTGTCGGAGACGTGGAACGACTCCCGCCGGTTCGCGATCATCTCCATCGGCACCGGTGACATCATCCACCCGATCCAGGCGACCATCGGCATTCCCGTCCTCAACCAAGCGATCAATCGGCTCCAACGCGAGGGCCGCTACACGGTCTTCGTCCTCGTCTGCCCCAATCTCGGCGGCCTGCCGGGACTGCGCGATCCGCTCAAGACCTCGCTGCGACGCACCTCCCGGGTCCTTGCCGGATCCCAATGGCTGGCAGCCCTGGCCGCGCGGGCGGTTCCGCTGCGGGCGACGAACTCCCTGAGCGGGACGAAGCGGAAGTCCCTGCTCAATGAGTCCGGCCGATTCCCCAGTGAACTCGGATACGCACAGCTGTCGTCGACCCTGCTGGCAGCGATCGCCGAACGCATCGAGGCTCCGGTCGTGGTCGACCGCAGCCTCGACGTGCCGGAGAAGGGAGAGTCGGCGCGCCGCCGGGACCTCGTCCCGGGCCCCCGACCGAACCCACCGGCGGTCGCCTCGTGATCCCGGTCGTTCTGGCCTCGCAGTCGCCTGCCCGCCGACAGATCCTGACCGCGGCCGGCATCGATCCGCAGATCATCGTCTCCGAAGTCGACGAGCGCGCCATCGAGGCCGGATTCACCGGTTCGGTCGGCGATCTGACCACAGCGCTGTCGGAGGCGAAAGCCCGCGCCGTCATCGACCGCATCCGCCGCTGCCCTCCCCCGGAGCTGACCGGGAACGGGACCGTCGTCGTCATCGCCGGCGATTCGCTCCTCGAACATGCCGGGCAGGCCATCGGCAAACCCGGAACGGCCGAACGGACCCGCGCGGTATGGTCCGAGATCGCCGGGCAGTGGACACAGCTGCACACGGGCCACACCGTCGCCGTACTCACCGACGCTGACGACCGGGACGCCTCAACCGAGACCTCAGCTGCCGGCCTCAGCGCGATCCGCTCGCGCCGGTCGACGACCTCGGTGCTCATCGGGTCTCCGAGCCCGGAGGAACTCGAGGCCTATATCGCCACCGAGGAGCCCTTCCAGGTGGCGGGAGCGCTGACCATCGACGGTTACGGCGGAGCCTTCGTCGATCGCCTCGACGGCGACCATCTCACCGTTCTCGGTCTCAGCCTTCCGGTCGTGCGGGAATTGGTCACGGACATGGGCCTGTTCTGGCCGGATCTGTGGTCGCCGAAGGGCTAGAATCGATCAGGGTCGTGTGACACGCCCGGAGTCGTTGAAGTTTTCGCTCGAACTTTTTATCGCTGGCCTACAAAGTGTTGGTGTCGTTCTCTAAATTGTTCTGTGATCATACAAAGGAGCGCCATGACCACAGTCCTCCCCGAAGCAACGACCGCGGTGCTGCGCACCACTGTGCCGACCGCAGCCGTCACCCGAGTCCTCATCGCCAACCGCGGTGAGATCGCTCTGCGCATCATCCGGGCCGCCCACGACCTCGGCATCAGGGCCGTCGCCGTGTACACCCGCGCCGATTCCGACGCCGATTTCGTCGACCTCGCCGACGACGCCTGGCTGCTGGACGGGTCCGGAGCCGGGGAGACCTACCTCGACGTCGACAAGATCCTCGCCCTGGCCAAACGCTCCGGAGCCGACGCGATCCACCCCGGGTACGGCTATCTGGCCGAGAACTCCGGCTTCGCCCAGGCCGTCATCGAAGCGGGACTGACCTGGATCGGGCCGCCGCCGGCCGCGATCGAACTGCTCGGCGACAAATCAGGCGCCCGCGCCGTGGCCGAAGCCGTCAAAGCTCCCGTCGCACCCGGTTCCAATGGGGCCGTGGCCGATCTGGCCGAAGCGGCGAAGGTCGCCGAGGGCATCGGCTTCCCGGTCGTCGTCAAGGCCGTCCACGGCGGTGGCGGTCGCGGATTCCGCGCCTGCGCCTGCGCAGACGACCTCGAGTCCGCCTACACGGCCGCGACCCGCGAGGCCCAGAGCGCGTTCGGCCGCGGTGAGTGCCTCATCGAGAAGCAGATCGTGCGCCCGCGGCACATCGAGACGCAGTGCCTGGCCGATGCCCACGGCAATGTCCGCATCGTGTCGACCCGTGACTGCACTCTGCAGCGTCGCAATCAGAAGATCGTCGAGGAGGCCCCGGCACCGTTCCTGTCGGCCGACCAGGAGCGCGTCGTCTCCGAGGCGTCGGCGCGACTGCTCGCCCATGTCGGCTACGTCGGCGCCGCCACGTGCGAGTTCCTCCTCGGTGAGGACGGCACGATCATCTTCATGGAAGCCAATGCGCGCATCCAGGTCGAACACACCGTCACCGAGGAGGTCACGGGAGTCGACCTCGTCGGCTGGCAGATGCGCATCGCCTCCGGCGAGGTTCTGCCCGAGCAGTTCCCCGCCGCCCGCGGCCATTCCTTCCAGTTCCGGATCAACGCCGAGGATCCGACCACGTTCTTCCCCGCCACCGGCACCGTGAAGAACTACCGTGCCCCTTCCGGACCCGGTGTGCGTCTGGACTCGGGCATCGGTGAGGGCAGTGCGGTCGGTACGGACTTCGATCCGATGCTGGCCAAACTCATCGTCACCGGAGCGACCCGCGACGAGGCTCTGGCCCGTGCCCGACGGGCGCTGTCGGAATACCGCATCGAGGGAGTGTCGACTCTGCTGCCGCTGCATCGGGTCCTCGTCTCGCAGAAGGCCTTCGCCACCGATTTCGAGGTCTGGACCAATTGGCTCGAGACCGCCTTCGTCAATCCGCTCGCCGAACCGCAGACAGGAGATCACATGAGCACTCCGACCGACAGCTTCAGCGTCGTGGTCGAGGTCGACGGCCGTCGGATGACCGTCTCGGTCCCCAAGGACGTCATTTCCGACCTCGGGCACGTTCCCAGCCCCACCGTGCCGCGTCGCAAGCGCAGCCTCTCCAGCCGCAAGGGTGCGAAGATCGCCGACGATTCGAACTCGCTCAACGCTCCCATGCAGGGCACCATCGTCTCCGTCGCCGTCAGTGCCGGCGACACCGTCGAAGCCGGCGATACCTTGGCCGTGATCGAGGCGATGAAGATGGAGCAGCCGCTCAAGGCCGGTCACTCGGGCACCGTCTCCGAGGTGCTCGTCGATGCCGGTGCCGCGGTGAAGTCGGGCGAGGCGATCATTCGCTTCGCCGCCTGAGACCGTTTCGTCCGTGGCCGGGCGTCTGCAGTCCGGCGGCCACGACCGTCCTGTCCGGGTCACCGATCGAGGTCGGCGACCCGGGCAGCGATGTATTCGGACTCGGCTTCGTTGCCCGGGCACTCGAGCGCGACCGCATACGCTTCCTCCGCTTCGCCGGGTCGACCGAGATCGGTCAAGGTGATCGCCCTCGCTGTGTGGAAGGGCCGGTGCCTCTGCAGGCGGGGATCGTCGGCGAGTTCGTCGAGGGCGCGCAGTCCGGCCTCGGGGCCGCAGACCTGCCCGAGGGCGATCGCCGCATTGAGTGCGACGACCGGGGACGGGTCGAGCTGAGCGAGCATGCGATAGAGGACGAGGATCTGCGGCCAGTCCGTGTCGGAGAAGTTCGCTGCCTCGGCGTGGAGGGTCGCGATCGCCGCCTGAATGGTGAACACGTCCGAACCCGCCTCTGCGGCGGCGGTGCGGACGAGTCCGATTCCCTCGGCGACGAGGTGGGAGTCCCACAGGCTGCGGTCCTGTTCCGACAGAGGCACCGGAGAGCCGTCGGCAGACACGCGGGCACGGTCCCTGGCATGCGTGAGCAGCAGCAGAGCAAGCAGACCCCGGACCTCCGTCTCGGCCGGCAGGAGTTCGGCAAGCAGCCGTGCCAGTCGGATCGCCTCCTTCTGCAGATCGACTCGCGTGTGGGTGGCTCCGGAGGTCGCATTGATGCCGTGGGTGAAGATGAGGCTGATGACGCGCAGGACTCCCGGCAGTCGGTCGACGAGCTCATCCGGTCCGGGACGTCCGAATGGGATCCCGGTCTTCGCGATCCGCTTCTTCGCGCGCACGATCCGCTGCTGCATCGTCGGGGTCTCGAGGAGGAAACCGGCGGCGACCTCGGCGGTGGTCAGCCCTGAGAGAAAACGCAGGATGAGCACGATCCTCTCGTCGACGCGCAGGGTCGGATGGGAGCATGTGAAGAACAGCCCCAGCCGTTCGTCGGGGATGTCGGCACTCGAGATCTCCTCACCGAGGCGGCCGGCATGGTCGTCATGATCGCCCGGTCGCAGTTCGTCCTCGATCCACAGCCGGGAGAGATGACGGGTGCGCACCTCATCGGCGCGGAGGCGGTCGATCGCACGGTTCTTCGCCGTGGCCATCAGCCACGCCTGGGGTCGGGCGGGCACACCGCGGCCGGGCCACGTCTCGACCGCGCGGAGCACGGCATCGTGGAGGGCCTCCTCGGCGAGGTCGAAATCGCGGAATCGATTGGCCAACGCCGCGAGCAGCCGCCCACGATCCTCCTCGCTGACGGCGCTGAGGATCCGGACGGCCGCCTCGGGGTCGGTGTCCATCAGTAGTCGGCGACCGGGCGGATCTCGATATGGCCGCCTCTCACCCCGGGGCACTTCTTCGCCCAGGCGATCGCCTCGTCGATGTCCGCCGCCTCGATGACGTAGCTGCCGCCCACGAAGTCGTTCGATTCGGCGGAGGGACCGGAGGTGACGATGGACTCACCGTCGGATTCGCTGACGCGGACTCCGAACTCGGGACCGTCGAGGGCGAACCCGCCGACGACGACCCCGGCCTCGGTGATCTCCTTGTCGAAGGCCATGAACTCGCTCGGGTCCGCGCCTCCGGTCTCTCCGCAGTCGGGGTCCCCGCTGCGGCCCATGAGCAGAAGTGCGTATTTCATGTCTGTCTCCCTGTCATCTCTGGTGTCACGCCGGGCGGCCTGACACCATCATGACGGGTGAGCAGCGTGGAGATCGACAGCTGCGGCGAAGAATCCTCTGCAGACCGGTCTCAGAGGTGGCGGTGGAGTTTGCGTGCCGCTTCGGTCAGTGACCCGCTCACCGAGGGGTAGACGACGAACGAGGCGGCCAGCTGGTCGACGGTGAGCCGGTTCTCCACGGCCATCGTGATCGGGAGGATGAGTTCGCTGGCCCGCGGGCCGATGACGACGCCGCCGAGGATGGAGCCCGATCCGCGTCGGGCGAAGATCTTGACGAAGCCGTCCTTGATGCCGAGCATCTTCGCCCGCGGGTTCGTGTCCAGCGGCAGCATCACGGTGTCGATGTCCGTCGGGTTCTCCCGGTAGTTCGCCTGGGTGAAGCCGACGGTCGCGATCTCCGGAGCGGTGAACACGTTCGAGGCGACATTGCGCAGCTTGAGCGGCTGCACAGCGTCACCGAGGGCGTGGTTCATCGCGATCCGGCCCTGCATCGCCGCCACCGAGGCCAATGGGAGCACACCGGTGCAGTCACCGGCCGCGTAGATTCCGGCCCGGGAGGTGCGGGACACACCGTCGACGACGATGTGTCCGGAGTCGCTGACGCGCACACCGGCCTTCTCCAGACCGAGGTCCTCAGTGTTCGGAATCGAACCGACGGCCATGAGGCAGTGGGAGCCCTCGACGCGACGTCCGTCGGCCAGCACCACCTCGACGCCGGACTCCGTGCGGGTCACGGATGCGGCACGGGAACGGGAGAGGACGTTCATGCCCTTGTTGCGGAACACGAATTCGAGCACATCGGCGGCGTCTTCGTCCTGGCCGGGCAGAACCTTCTCTCGGGACGACACGAGGGTGACCTCGGTGCCGAGAGCGCGGTAGGCCGAAGCGAACTCGGCACCGGTGACGCCGGAGCCGACGACGATGAGGTGCTCGGGCAGCGTGTCGAGGTCGTAGAGCTGCGTCCACGACAGGATCCGCTCGCCATCGGGCTGGGCCGTCGGCAGCTCACGCGGATGGGCTCCCACGGACAGCAGGATCGTCGAGGCGTCGAGTGTGTATTCGGTGCCTCCGGTCTCGACGACGTGGACCTGGTCGCGGCCGGCGAGGGTGGCTCGGCCCTGGATGACTTTGACCCCGGCCCGGATGAGGCCCTCGTAGATGTCGTTGGCCTGCGCATCGGCCAGGGACAGGATCCTCTCGTTCACGGCCTCGAGGTCGGCGGTGACCCGACGCACATCGGTCTTGCCGACCTCGCCGTCCGAGATCCGAATTCCCAGACCGTCGGAGCGGCCGATGTCGTCCATCATCTCGGCGGTGGCGATGAGGGACTTCGAGGGCACCACATCGGTGAGCACGGCGGAGCCGCCGCAGCGGTTCTGCTCGATGAGCATGACATCGGCGCCGAGCTGAGCCGCGACGAGTGCGGCCTCGTAGCCGCCGGGGCCGCCGCCGATGATGACGACACGATCTGCAGTGGAAGGAAATTCTGTGTTCACACTGCGATTGTCTCAAATCGCCCTCTGACTGGGAAATGAGCGGAGGTGAGAGGCCCGGATGCGCTCAGGACCGAACGCGACTGATCAGGATTCGTCGACGACCTCGGCGGTGTCCTTGTGCAGGGCCGACAGCTGCACATACGACTGAGCGTTCTGCCGCACCTTCTCCACGCCCTCGGCGGTCATCTCCCTGCGCACCTTCGCCGGCACTCCGGCGACGAGGGACCGGGCCGGGATCTGCGTGCCCTCGAGCACCACGGCTCCGGCGGCGACGAGGGACTCGGTGCCGACGAGGGCGTCGTTGAGCACCGTGGAGTGCATTCCGATGAGCACATCGTCCTCGACCACAGCGCCGTGGACGAGCGCTTGGTGGCCGATCGAGACACGAGCGCCGATGACCACGGGTTTGCCGGCATCGGTGTGCATCACGGTGTTGTCCTGGACGTTCGAGTCCTCACCGATCGTGATCGGTGCGGCCTCGGCGCGCAGGACGCACCCGTAGAAGATCCCGGCGCCCTTCTTCACGTGGACGTCCCCGACCAGGGTGGCACCGGCGGCGACGAAGGCGCCGGGATCGATTCGGGGCGTGTGCCCGCCGACGGACACGAGGCGGGGGCGGTCGAGATCGTTGGTCATGAGTCCTCCATCGGTTCACGAACTGTCTGCTTCCGCCTGTCAGTCTATGCGGAGTGTCGGAAGAGGGCTCGAGACGACGCATAGCGGACCGATTTGCACGATTGCCTCTATAGCAGGACAATGGTGAAAATTCTTGTCAGAAATTTCACACTGCCGGACCCTTGTGCGCCCAATGGCGTTATGTGAACCTTGGTTGAAGGAGTTGCGCGCCTGGAATTCGGGCGCGGTCAACCGCGTTCACTGAATTCGTCGAAAGGTCACCATGGATTGGCGACACCGTGCAGCATGCCTCAACGAGGATCCGGAGCTCTTCTTCCCGATCGGCAACACCGGACCCGCCCTGCTTCAGATTGAGGAAGCGAAAACCGTATGTCGCCGCTGTGAAGTAGCAGAGACCTGCCTGCAATGGGCCCTGGAATCCGGTCAGGATGCAGGAGTCTGGGGCGGACTGAGCGAGGACGAGCGTCGGGCGCTCAAGCGCCGCGCGGCTCGCGCCCGCCGCGCCGGCTGAAGTTCCAGCTCGCAGCGTCGGCACTGCACCGGCAGCAGCATACCGAGTGAGTCCCCTGTTCGGACGACGAAACAGCGTCGTCCGAACAGGGGACTCACTCGTAGCGCCGCTCGCGGCCACCGCGTGCGGCGGCCGCGCCTCTGCCGCGCCCGATTCAGTCACCGAACGCTCCACAGCAGTCCGCGTCGTTCAGTCACCCGATCTCATTCAGCCGTCCTCGTCATTCAGTCGTACGAGTCCGGGCGCAGCGGGACGTCGAGGACGGCGACCGTTCCCCCGCCCTCACGGGCCTGCCACTGGATCGAACCCGCCAGATCCGCCGACACCAGGGTTCTCACGATCTGAGTGCCCAACCCGTTGCCCGGGCTCTGGGCATCCCCGAGGCCGATCCCGTCATCGGCGATCTTCACCGTCAGATGGTCGCCCTGCCGATCGGGAGTCACCCACACGTGACCGTTGAGCGTCTCCCCCGGCGCCAGACCCTCCTGCGCCTCCACGGGGAAGCCGTGTTCGATGGCGTTCGTGATCAGTTCCGTGATCGCCAATGCCAAGGAGGTGGCATCGGCTGAGGAGATCGCACCGAAGCTGCCGCAGCGTTTGAGCTCGATGTGCACCAGCGGACTCGTCAGCTCCGGGGTCAGGCGCAGCCCCTTGTCGACGACCTCGTCGAAATCGACCTCGGATTCGACCCCCTGGCTGAGCACGTCGTGGACGACGGCGATGATCGACACCCGGCGCATCGCCTCGGTCAGTGCGCTCTTGGCATCCGGGCTGTCGATCCGGCGGGTCTGCAGCCGCAGCAGAGCGGACACGGTCTGCAGATTGTTCTTCACCCGATGGTGCATCTCCTTGATCATCGCGTCGCGGGAGAGCAGTTCGCGCTTGCGCCGGCGGATCTCGGAGACATCGCGGGCCAGGACGATCGCCCCGACCCTCTCCCCCTCGTCGGTGAGCGGGATCGCCCGCAGGGAGATGCTGGTGCGTCCGACCTCGAGTTCGGTGCGCCAGGGAGTGCGGCCGGTGAGCACCAGCGGAAGCGTCTCATCGACCTGCCGCAGCTCGGCGCCGAGACTCGACACCACCTCGGCGAGGTAGCTGCCTTCGATGTCCCCGCCATGACCCAGCCGGTGCATCAGCGACACCGCGTTCGGGGAGGCGTACTGGACATGCGAATCACGGTCGAGGATGAAGATGCCGTCTCCGACCCGCGGTTCGCCGTGTCGGGCCCCGCTCGGGGCGTCACGGTCGGGGAAGGTCCCCTGAACGATCATCGTCATCAAGGCCATGGCCGTTTCCCGGTAGTACTTCTCCAGCCGGGACGAACCGCGGCGGCGGGCCTCCTCGGAATAGCGGATGACGGTTCCGATCGCCTCCCCGTGTCGAACGATCGGGACCGCCTCGGCGAGGATGTCGACATCGGCGGAGCCGGCGCTGACACCCAGCTCCCCGGCCACGGCGACGCGAGTGACATAGCTCCGGGACTCCGTGGCCGCGTCGAGCAGCTCCTTCTCCAGGCCCGTCGCCCGAGCCCCGATGAGATCCCGGTTGAACAGCGTCGCCCCGGTCGTCGACCGCGCATGGGCGACGACCGTGTAGGAACCGCTGGGCGAGGGAACCCACAGCACGAGGTCGGCGAAGGAGAGGTCGGCGAGCAGCTGCCAGTCCGCGACGAGCAGATGGATGTGTTCGACGTCCGACTCATCCGTGAGCCCCTCGGCCGCCAGCAGTTCGTTGAGCACTATTCGTTCCTCCCAGCTGAGATCAGCAGACCCGAGATCCCCTCGGGTCTGCTGATATGTCGATTTCAGACGCTACCACTGATTCTCAGACGTCCGGACCAGCCGGGAGGCCCGAGTCGGGCTCACGCGCTGTGCTCACTCTCCCAGGCCGAGGATCGGACCATCGACCGCAGGGACCGCAGCAGCACCGTCAGGGGCGCCTGAGTCACCGTATCGAGGCCGAGGATCGTCTCCGTCGTCTCCAGCACGCGGCCCACGACCGTCTCATTGCGGTCGAGCCATTCGGCCAGTCGCTGTTTGGCGCGGGCGTCCGGGGTGCCGGAGATCGGCGAGTCCGTGGCTTCGAGGACCGAAGCGGCCACGGACAGGATCGCGGAGTAGAAGTCATCGCGCATCGATCCCCTGGCCAGTGCCGACCACCGATCGCTGCGGTCGAGGCCGCCGATGAGGGTGAGCACCTGCGAACCGGAGAAGCGTTCGTTGACGGCGTAGTAGACTTCGGCCACGTCCTCGGCCGATTCGTTCGTCCGAGCCGCAAGCTGGGTGATGTCGAGCAGCACGAACTCATCGAGCAGCGCCGCCGCCCGCCATGCGAGCTCCTCGGGCACGCCCTCATCGATGTAGTCCTGCGCCTTGGCCTGCATGGTCTCGGCATCGTATCCGTCGACGAGGTCGGGCACCCGTGAGCGCAGCGATTCGACGACCTTGCCGTACATCTCGATGCCCGAGTCAACGTCGAGGCTGTCCGGGGCCTGCTGCACGAGCCACCGCGAGGACCGGTCGAGCAGGCGCACATAGTCGTGCTGGAGCTTCACCTGCACCTCGGTCGGCACCTGGTTGTCCAGGGCGCACACCGCATCGAAGTAGTCGTCGAGGGCGAAGATCTCGGAGACGACGACGAACACGCGCGCGATCTGCGGCACCGAGGCCGGGGTCTCCTCGATCATCCGGTAGATGTAGGTCAGGCCGCCGCGGTCGACGAGCCGGTTGACCAGCTTCGCCGTGGCGATCTCCCGGTGCAGGGGGTGTTCGGGGATGAGCTCACCGTACTTCTCCTGCAGAGAGTCCGGGAAGTAGGACACGAGTTCCCTGCGCATCCAGGACTCATCGGGCACGACGCTGTCGAGGATCTCGTCGGCGGCGTGCATCTTGACATAGGCCAGCAGCACGGCCAGCTCCGGCGAGACGTAGTAGCTGAACTCCCGATCGGCCAGTTCGTCCGCGTTCGGCAGGAACTCGACGCCGCGGTCGAGGCCGGCGTGCTTCTCCAGGTAGCTGAGCATCCGCCCGTAGGTGCCCGACATCGATTCGGTCTGAGCGCGGGCCTCGCCGAGGACGACGTTCTGGGAGTAGTTGTTCGACAGCACCCGGTCCGCGACCTGGTCGGAGAACGAGTGCAGCACCTGCTCCCGTTCCTCGGCGGCGAAGGCACCCTTGTGCAGCAGGGTGCGCAGGAGCAGTTTGATGTTGACCTCATGGTCGGAGCTGTCGACGCCGGCGGAGTTGTCGACGGCATCGGTGTTGATCTCGATGCCGGTCAGCGCCGCCTCGACCCGCCCCAACTGGGTCACGCCGAGGTTGCCGCCCTCACCGATGACCCGGGCCCGGACATCGGCGCCGTTGACGCGGATGGCGTCGTTGGACTTGTCGCCGACCTCCCCATGGCTCTCCTGAGAGGATTTGATGTAGGTGCCGATTCCGCCGTTGTAGAGCAGATCCACGGGTGCCCTGAGGATCGCTGAGATGAGTTCGGCAGGGCTGCGCTTGCCGGGGCGGATGCCCAGCACCGAGGCGGCCTCGCTGCTGACATCGACCGATTTGGCCGAGCGGGAGAAGACTCCGCCGCCTTCGGAGATGAGGTGCCGGTCGTAGTCCTGCCAGCTCGAGCGGGGCAGATCGAACAGCCGCTTGCGTTCGACGAAGCTGCGTGCGGCGTCCGGGTTCGGGTCGAGGAAGATGTCGCGGTGGTCGAAGGCCGCGACGAGGCGGATGTGCTCACTGCGGAGCATGCCGTTGCCGAACACATCGCCGCTCATATCGCCGATGCCCACGACCGTGAAGTCCTCGGCCGCCGTGTCGAGGCCGAGTTCGCGGAAATGCCGTTCGACCGATTTCCACGCACCGCGCGAGGTGATGGCCATCTTCTTGTGGTCGTATCCGACCGATCCGCCGGAGGCGAAGGCGTCACCGAGCCAGAATCCGCGGCGCTCGGCGATCGCATTGGCCACATCGGAGAACCGGGCCGTCCCCTTGTCGGCCGCCACGACGAGGTAGTGGTCGTCACCGTCGTGGCGGACCACACGGTCGGGGTGGACGACGACTCTCGAGTCGTCGTCTCCGTAGGTGAGGTTGTCCGAGATCTCGAGCATGCTCTCGATGAACACCTCATAGGCGGCCTGTCCGGCCGCCATCCACGCATCCCGGTCGCTCATCGGAGGCAGCTGTTTGGGGAAGAACCCGCCCTTGGCTCCCGTCGGCACGATCAGAGCGTTCTTGACCATCTGCGCCTTGACGAGGCCGAGCACCTCGGTGCGGAAGTCATCTCGACGGTCCGACCAGCGCAGGCCTCCACGGGCGACGGTGCCGAAGCGCAGGTGCACGCCTTCGACCTGCGGCGAATACACCCACATCTCGAGCGCGGGCTTGGGCTTGGGCACGAAGCTCAGTTCGGTGGGTCGGATCTTGAGCACGAGGGCCGTCGGCAGTTCGCCGGTCTCGTGGATGTAGTAGTTCGTGCGCAGGGTCGCGCGCAGCAGCTCCAACGATGACCTGAGCACCCGGTCGGCGTCGAGGCTGGCGACATCGCTGAGTGCGGCCTCGATGGCCGCGTCGGTCTCGGCGACCACGGACTCACGGCCGGCGTCGTCGGCGTCGGGATCGAATTTCGCCGCGAAGTAGTCCACGAGCATCTTCGAGATCTCCGGGTTGTCACTGTAGACCTCGCCGAGGTAGGCATCGGAGTAGGTGTAACCGGCCTGGCGCAGGTATTTGCCCAACGCTCGGATGATCGTGACATGCTGCCACCTGAGTCCGCTGACGACGAGGCGGTCGAAGACGCCGGCTTCCTTCTTGCCCTCCCAGCCGGCCATGAAGGCCTCGGAGATGCGCTCGTAGACGCTGTCGGCGAGGTCCTCGGAGAAGCTGAGTCCGAAATCGTAGATGTAGCGGTGACTGCCGTCGGCGAGGTCGAGCTCGTGCGGGCGCTCGTCGACGACGGTGGCGCCGAAGGCCGTGAGGAAGGGCAGGACCTCGGACAGCCCGACCCTCTCGTGGCGGTAGAGGACGAGGCGCACGGAGGCATCGGTCAAGCGCTCGGGCCGGTAGAGGCGCACGGCGGACCCGCGCCCGGCGTCGAGGTCCTCGAACCGACCGACGTCGGCGACCGCCTCGGCGGGGGTGTGATGTTCCTCGTAGCTGGGCGGGAACGCCTTCGACCACAGATCGGCGCGCGCGTTCGAGGCTCCGGCATCGCCGAGCTCGGACGGGGTGAGGAAGGCGTGGACGTCCTCCGACCAGGAGCGGACGGCCCCGACGATGCGCTGCTCGACCTGCTCCGCCCGAATCCGGGGAAGCGCGGAATCGCGGGCGACGCGGGCCACGAAGTGAATGCGGGCCAGGGCCGATTCGCTCAGCAGCACGTCGAAGTCGACGCTGACGGCGTTGTAGTACTCGCGCAGCACCTCCTGCACACGCACACGGGCGTCGGTGTTGTACAGGTCGCGGGGAAGATAGAGGATGACCGAGACGAAGCGCTGGTAGGGATCGGCGCGGACGAAGACGCGCGATTCCCGACGCTCCTGCATATCGACGATCTCCATGACCACGTCGAAGATCTCTTCGACCTCCTCGTGCAGAAGGTCCTCACGAGGGTAGGTCTCGAGCACGCCGAGGAGCTCATTGGCCGAATGCGAACCGGCGGGGAACCCGCTGGCCGAGAGGATCCGGCGGACCTTGCGGTCGATGACGGGGATGTTGAGAACGCTGTCGTTGTAGAACTCGGGCTTGAACACTCCGACGAACCGCCGTTCGCCGACGATCTCGCCGGAGGAGTCGAAGGTCTTCACGCCGATGTAGTCCATGAAGGACGAGCGGATCACGCGCGAACGGGAGTTCGCCTTCGTCAGCACCAGCACATGCGGCTCCAGGGCCTTGGCGGCCACGGCACGACTGAGTGGGGACTTCACCAGCGGACGCAGTGCGGAGATGCCCAGGGAGGTGCCCTGGATCGGTTCGAGGCTGGCCTGCTCCTCATCGTCGATGTAGTCGTATTCTCGGTAGCCGAGGAAGGTGAAATGGCCTTCGAGCCAGTTGAGCAGCTCGGCTGCGGCTTCGGCCTCAGAGGCCAGTTCGGGACGCGGCGGATGCGCGCTGAGTTCGGCGGCGATGTCCTTGGCTCTGCCCGCCATCGCCTGGGAGTCCCGGGCCGCGGCGGCGACGTAGTCGAGCACCTCGCGCAGCCTCTTCTCGAGCTCGGCGAAGTCCTCCTGTGGGACCCGGTCGATCTCGACGCGGATCCACGACTGCTGCTGCGCGGAGTCCGAATCCGAAGCGGCGGGCTCGGACACCTTCGGCAGGCTCGCCGTATCCGCGCTCAGAGCCGGAGCCTCGGCCGGCGAGACGATCGACTCGGCGTCGCCGGATCCGGTGACGGTGATGATCGGATGGTGGACGCGACGGATGGCGCGACCGCTGTTCGCCAGATCGCTGACGATCGAGGAGACGAGGTGCGGCATATCGGCGAGAACCATCGCGATCACCGTGTGATTGTTGCGGAACTCCGGCGAGTCGACCTCCGGGTTGTAGATCGCGATCGCCGGGGACGAACCGTCGTATTCCGTGCCGACGGCGAAGTGCCGGGCTGCAGCGGCGGCATAGGCCCGAGGGTCGATCTCCCCTGATTCGAACCGCGGATAGTACGCGTCGAGGAAGTTCTCGGGCGCACTCTGGCCTCTCAGCTTCCTCCACTCTTCAGCAATGTCCGAAATTGAGACCTGAGTCACTATGTCACCTCTATGATCAACGAGCATTCCTCATGCGATTCGTCCTCGAACCGCCTCCCTCAACACTATGCCCAAATATCGAGAAAGGCACGCCGAGCGGCATGCCATGGTGCACAGTCCATTCGCTGGCAGACTGGAGCCATGCGAACTCTGACTCTCAACCATGACTACTCGGATGATCTGACGACTTTTCTGGCCAAACTCGCCGATGTCGCCGTCTGGGAGAAGCTCGGATCCGAAGCCAGTGCCGAACACATCGATCCCGATACGGAGATGACCGTGCGGACACCGATGCCCCGGACGGAGCTGCCCTCGGCCCTGGCCGGGCGACTGCCGGCAGAGACCGAACTGGTCGAGGTGTACATGATCCCGGGCGATGTCCTCGGTGATGAGGCGGAGATTCGCATGACGGCCCGCGCAGCGGGCGTCCCGGTCGAGATCGATGCGGTCATCGAGCTGCACGAGGCGGATGCGACGACGAAACTGACCGCACATGCCGAGATCAGCTCATCGATCCCGATGTTCGGCGCGATGATCGAACAGGCCGTGGTGCCGATCCTGCAGAAGCGCCTGAGCGAGCGTCTGCGCCGTTTCGAGACCGTCTGAGGCGGACGGGCTCAGCCGCGTTCGTCCAGAAGCGACGGCAGCTCAGTGGCGTCGTACCACAGCAGGTCCGATTCGCCGAGGCGGTCCTCGGCGGCTTCTGCTCCGGACTCCAGCGCCAACCGCACGGCGTCGTTCCAGACCGCGTCCTCGTCGAGGTGGAAGCTCGCCACCGCAGACATATCGACGTGGACGAGTCCGATGAGGTCGAATCCCTCCGTCAGCGTCTCGCGCGGACAGGACTCGGGCGCATCATAGGCGACGACGACGCGGGCCTCGCCCGATCCATCTCCGACAGGGCCCGCAGCATCGCCTGAGCCCGCGGCACCGCCGCCTGAGTTCGCGGCATCACCGTCCGAGCCCGCGACGGACTCGCCGGAGGAAGCGCCTCCGATGACCCGATCGAGTGCTGATGAGGCGGCGAGAGCGGCGGCGATGCACATTGCGTCGAACTCGACCGTTTCGAGTTCCTCACCGCGCAGGCTGCGGCCCCGTTCGTCGGGAGCGACGGCTCGAGCACCGGGCAGCCCCGACCGCAGCGCGTTCAGAGTGGTGGGGATGTAGCAGCGGATGGTCATGCCCTCCATCCTAGACCTGTCGGACCCGCCGTCTGCGCCCCCGTGCGGTGCCTTTCGTCCGCCCCCTGCCCGCTCGGCGCGCGCGCTTCCGACTCGGTGCCAGGTCCTCGACCATCTCGGCGATGTCCTGGCCGAGCGAGGACCGCGGATTCTGCTCGTGCAGGGTCTTGCCTGCCAGCATCGCCGCATCCGCGGTGGCCCGATCATCGCTGAGGACGAAGTCGGGGGCGATTCTGACGAACCGGTCGAGGACCTCCCTGATCCTCACCTCGGCGGGATGGCCGACCGCCCCTGAGCGCACCTTCGTGATCACCAGGCGCATCCTCTCCCGCAGTGCTTCTGCCCGCGGCGTGCCCAGCAGCTTCACCAGCCGCTGCAGGCCGATCGGCTCACCGGCGGCGAGGACGAGGACGAGGTCGGCGGCCTCGAGGGAGGCTCTCGTCGCGCAGTGTCGATCGTAGAAGGGATCGGCGAGTTCGTCGTCGGGGTCGATGCGGTCGCTGACGTCGACGATGACGAGGTCGTAGATCTTCGCCAGGCGCTGCAGGACGGACTCGAGCACGGAGGCGCGGATCTCCGGCCACCTCTCCGGTCGCGTCAGTCCGGTGATGACGTGGAAGTCGTCGCGGACGGCGGCATGCGGCACCGTGTCAGGAGCGAGGTGTGCTAACCTCTCCGCAGCGCTGCGACACAGACTGGCCAGATGCGAGGACTCCTCGGTCAGCCCGAGAGTGGCAGCGACCATTCCCGAGACGGTGTCGGCATCGACGAGCACGCTGCGGTGGCCCTGCCGACAGGCCTGGTCGGCGAGGTTGACCGCCGTGAGGGTCCGTCCCGGCGACGATCCCGTCCCCCACACCGTGATGATCCTCCCCTGACCGCCGACCGGCCCCGGCGGAGACGCGGGTCGGGGCGGGACGACGGTCGCGTCTCGGACGTCCTCGAGCGCCGTGGCCAGCATCGCGGCATCGGCATCCGTGCCAACGCTCGCCGCGATGCCCAGGGCGGACATCGCCTCGGCATCGTCGCCGAAGCCGAGCACTTTCGCGCCGGTGGCCGTGATCGCCGAGACGACCTCGGCATCGAGACCGGGAAAGTAGCGGCCGACGATGACGACATCCGCGCTGCCGGTGCGGCAGTGAGCCAGCAGCTCCACCTCGTCGGCGGGACGGGCGACGATCGTGACGTCATCGATGTCGCTGAGCAGCTCGAAGAGGATGAGATCGAATTCGAAGTCGACGGCCAGCAGCACCTGGGTCATCACTGTTCGCCGCCCGCCGAGGCCGCGGAAGGGGCACCGACGACGGACAGGACGCTGTGCCCGTCGAGGGCAGCGAGCACATCGGACAGGTCCGCGGTGCCGACGAAGACCTCGATGCGGGCCCCGTCACCGGTGCCGAAGCTGCCCACGTCGCGGGTGATATGGGCAACCGGGGCGGAGTCGACGATCTGCTGCGGCGAGGACGCGTCGTCGTCGAGCCCTGTCTGCTCCGGCTGCGCCCACACGTCGACGAGGCTGCCCGAGTCGACGACGCTGGGCACGGACCCGGCGACGTCGATGGCCACGACTCGCCCCTCGAGTTCGGACAGCGGCGCCACCGTCGAGGCGGCCAGCAGCTCCCCCGCGGCGACGACGCTGCGCACGCTCGAGCCCTCGGGCAGTTCGACGTCGGCCGACAGATACTTGCTGCCGAGGTCGGCGAGGTTGACCTCGGCCACCGTGAGATCGGTCGGTTCAAGCACGTCACCGGGCACGAGCGGCCGAGCACTCGCCCAGACTCGAGTCGTGGAGTTCGCGGTGGTGATGAGCAGATAGGTCGCGATCACCGCGACCACGACGAGCATCGCTCCCACCAGGAGCCGGGCATCGGTCCACTTGGGGCGTCGGATTCGTTTCGAGAGCTCCATTGCATCTCCAGGTCGGCAGAAATTTCCATGGCACGGACTGTTTCTCAGTGATAGTATTGGACATCAAATGATGCCAAAGCAATGTTTTTGGCAAATTCGATCAACAAGCAGCCAGACATCTGGAATGGGAGAAGTCACCGAATGGTCGTCGAAAACCGCTTCCTGCCACTGACCGATGTGGCCGAACTGCTCAACGTCTCGATCGCTCAGGCCCGCGCCCTCGTCCGCTCCGGCGACCTCCGAGCGATCAAGGTCGGCGGCCGCGGACAGTGGCGCGTCGAGAAGACCGAGATCGAGGCCTACATCCAGCGCATGTACGAGCGCACCGAGCACCAGATCAAAACGGGGTCCATCGAGGACTGACGCTCGACCGTGCCCGATTCCGTCCATGTCCGGATCAGCCGAAGGGATTGATCCGGGCGCGGACGGCACTGATCGCGGCGAAGGGAACGATCCGACCCGCGATCTCGACGTAGTCCGCGCCGACGAGCTCGCAGCGCCCGCGCAGCGGACCCGAACTGCCGGAGACTTCGATGGAGACCTCCGCGTGTTCGGCCGCCAGCCGGCGCAGCGCCGAGCCCATGCCCAAGCGCTCCAGTCCCCCGGCCTCGAAGCGATGCATCCGCGTGGCCAGCCGCAGTCCGCAGATGCGGTCGATCGCGATGACCGATGTCTCCGCCCCGGTCACGACGACGATGCCGCGGCCGAGGAAATCCATCGTCCCGCTGATCTCCCCTGTCGGCAGCGTCACCTGCACCGCTTGTCCGACCGCCGCCCGGAGACGCTCGAGCAGGGTTCGCTCGGCCGCCTGAGCCGCCAGCTCATCACCGAACTCACCCCTCCTGGCATGCCGGTCTGCGGCAGTGCCCGCGGCCTCGACATCCGCCAGGAGTGCATCGATGCGATCGTCCATAATCGATAAGCCTGCCCCAGCTGTAGTCGACTTTCAAGAGACGAAGCGAACTGAGCACGAACTACAATCATGTAGTTATACTCTAACTATTGACATCAAACTGCATCTAACGCAATCATTGGAGTTCATATTCAATGGAGGATGTCAAAATGTATCTTCTGATCGTCTGTGCGCTCTCATGGCTGGTTCTGCTCGGTTCCCTCATCACCGCCTGGACGGGTCTTCCCCAGCCTCGCACCGCGACCGATATCGTCGTCATCGTCGTCATCGCGGCCGCGACCGCGGTGTTCGCCCGGCTCGGTCTCGTCTCGATCATCGCTCTGCTTCTGCGGACTCTGCCCGACGGCCGTGTCCGGTCTGTGCTCGCACCGTTCGTCATTCGTGCGATGCCGCGGCTGGTCGCCTCGAGCGCACTCACGGTCATCTCGGCCGGCATCGCCGTTCAGGCCGGGCACGCGTCGACGCAGCAGGACCGGGCAGGGCCGGCCCCACACCCTGTCGGCGGCGAGACGGTGGCCGAAGCGCCCGTCGATCCCGGCTGGCCGACGATCACCGACCCGTCGCCTGAGCCCGAGGCACGCGAGACGGACGCGCCTGAGACTCGGGCAGCCGAAACCGAGACGCCCGACCCCTCTGACCCGACCGGATCACGGCTGCCGGATCCCGGTTGGCCGACTGAGCGGCCGGAACACTCGAATCCATCCCAGAGCTCTTCCCCCTCTGCGGAAGCCGACCGTGCCCACGACGGCGATTCCACACCCGTGCCTTCGGAGTCCGAGTCCTCCCCGGAGGCACCCGACCCCAGTCCCAAGGCTCACGAGCCGACCATCCACGAGGTCGAGCGCGGAGAGAGTCTGTGGTCGATCGCGGAGACCTTCGTCGACGACCCCGACGAGGTCGCCGAATCCGTCGCCGACATCTATGCCGCGAACAAGTTCACGATCGGGCCGGATCCGAGCCTCATCCTCGCCGGCCAGAGATTGGAGATCCGCCCATGAACGCCCCGCTCACCCTCAGCCGCCCCCAGGCAGCCACGTCATCGACGCGCCGGGAGCACCCGCGCCTGCGCGGAGCACATGGACACGATCGCGGCCCGGACCGCGAGGTCGGGGACGAGAGCGAACGCATCGCGGCCACGGCCACCTCGTTGGCGGTCGCCTGTCTCGAGATCCTCTCCGGTGTGCGCCGCAGCGAGACGATCGCGCGCTGGGTCGATCCGCAGCTGTTGGAGAGGATCGACCACCGGGCTCAGCTGCGGGCCGAGGTCGCACCGACCCACCCACCGGCCGAGCTGGGCTCGCCGCGAGTGGTGCAGCCGGGCACGGCCCATGTCTGCCAGGTGACCCCGACGGTCGCCGAGGTCACGGTCATCGTGGCCACGCCGAACCGCTTCCGGGCGGTGGCCGTTCGCTTGGAACTGCTCACCACCCGGTGGACGCTGACAGCGCTGCAGACGATGTGAGGGACTGCAGAAGGGACGAGGGCCGAGGGCCTCGAATCAGCTCTTGGCCTTCTTCTTCGCCCGTCGCTGCGCGCGATTGGCCGGGGCCGGCTCATCGTCGTCTTCGGACTCGGACAGCGACGACCCGTCCTCGGAAGGGGCCGAGAGCTGCATCTTCGGTGTCGTGTGCCGCAGCTCGGCCGCGTCGACTTCGACTTCCGAATCCTCACCGGAGGCCGGCTCAGACGTACTCACCTGCACCTTGAGAGTGTTCGTCAGACGGACCACGTCCTCCTTGATCCCATCCTGCATGGTGGTGAACATCTCGTAGCCCTCACGCTGGTATTCCACCAGCGGATCGCGCTGGGCCATCGCCCGCAGACCGATGCCGTTCTTGAGGTAGTCCATCTCATAGAGATGCTCGCGCCAGCGCTTGTCGATGACCGACAGCACCACGCGGCGCTCGAGCTCACGGGTGGCTTCCTCCCCGAGCTCCTCCTCACGCCGGGCGTAGAAGAGTTCGAGATCGGACTGGATCTCCTGGTTCAGCCGGTTCCTCGACAGATTGCCCAGCCCTCCGACTTCCTCGGCCAGATCCTCCGAAGTGATCGAGGGCTCGTAGATCTTGCCGAGGGCCTCGAAGAGTTCGTCGATCTGCCAGTCCTCGACGGGTCCCGTCGTGGCCTGGGCGACATAGGCGTCGATGACCTCTTCGCGGAACTTCGCGACCTGCTCCTCGAGGTCGGCGCCGTCGAGGACGCGCCGACGCTCATCGTAGATGACGGTGCGCTGACGGTTGAGCACATCGTCGTACTTGAGGACGTTCTTGCGCTGTTCGGCGTTGCGCTGTTCGATCTGCGACTGGGCCGAGAGGATGGCACGGGTGACCATCTTCGATTCCAGAGGCACATCGTCGGGCACGTTGGCCGTCGCCATGATCCGCTCGGCCGCGCCCGAACCGAACAGGCGCATGAGGTCGTCGGTCAGGGACAGGTAGAACCGGGATTCTCCGGGGTCGCCCTGTCGACCCGAACGTCCTCGCAGCTGATTGTCGATGCGGCGGGATTCGTGGCGTTCGGTGCCGAGCACATAGAGTCCGCCGAGCTCGACGACCTCTTCGGCCTCTTCCTTGACCTTGTCCTCGGCGGCCTTGAGCACTTCGTGCCATTCGGCTTCGTACTGCTCCTCGTCCTCGGCCGGATCGAGTCCGCGCCGCTCCATCTCGGACACCGCGAGGAATTCGGCATTGCCGCCGAGCATGATGTCGGTGCCGCGGCCGGCCATGTTCGTGGCCACGGTGACTGCACCCTTCCGTCCGGCCAGGGCCACGATCGAGGCCTCACTGGCGTGGTTCTTCGCATTGAGGACTTCGTGTTTGATACCGCGTTTGGCCAGTTGCTTCGAGAGGTATTCGCTCTTCTCCACGCTGGTGGTGCCGACGAGGACCGGCTGCCCGTTCTCGTGGCGCGAGGCGATGTCGTCGACGACGGCGTCGAACTTCGCGACCTCGTTCTTGTAGACGAAGTCGGACTGGTCGACGCGCTGCATCGGCTTGTTCGTCGGGATCGGCACTACACCGAGCTTGTAGGTGGACATGAATTCGGCGGCCTCGGTCTCGGCCGTGCCGGTCATGCCGGAGAGCTTCTCGTAGAGGCGGAAAAAGTTCTGCAGGGTGATCGTGGCCAGAGTCTGGTTCTCGGCCTGGACCTTCACGTTCTCCTTGGCCTCGATGGCCTGGTGCAGACCTTCGTTGTACCGGCGTCCCTTGAGCACACGACCGGTGTGCTCGTCGACGATGAGGACTTCGCCGTCGAGGACGACGTAGTCCTTGTCCTTCTTGAACAGCTCCTTGGCTCGGATGGCGTTGCTGAGGAAGCTGATGAGCGGAGTGTTCTCCGCATCGTAGAGGTTGCCGATGCCCAGATAGTCCTCGACGCGTTCGATGCCGGGCTCGAGTACGCCGACGGTGCGCTTCTTCTCGTCGACCTCGTAGTCGCGGTCGGCCTTGAGCCGCTTGACGACCTTGGCGAACTCCCCGTACCAGCGGGTCGCATCTCCTTCGGCAGGCCCGGAGATGATGAGCGGGGTGCGGGCCTCGTCGATGAGGATCGAGTCGACCTCGTCGACGATGGCGAAGGAGTGTCCGCGCTGGACGAGCTCATCGGCCGACCACGCCATGTTGTCGCGCAGATAGTCGAAGCCGAATTCGTTGTTCGTGCCGTAGGTGATGTCTGCGGCGTACTGTTTGCGGCGCTGATCCGCGGGCATGTTCGCTTGGATGCAGCCGGTCTCCATGCCCAGGAACCGGAAGACGCGGCCCATCAGCTCGGATTGGTAGGTGGCCAGGTAGTCGTTGACCGTGATGATGTGGACCGGCTCTCCGGTCAGGGCGTTGAGATAGGCCGGCGCCGTGGCCACCAGCGTCTTGCCCTCACCGGTCTTCATCTCCGCGATGTTGCCCAGATGCAGGGCGGCGCCGCCCATGAGCTGCACGTCGAAATGACGCAGCCCCAGGGTTCGGCTCGAGGCCTCGCGCACGGTCGCGAACGCCTCGGGCAGCAGGGAGTCGAGGCTTTCCCCGTCCTGATAGCGTTCCTTGAACCGACCGGTTTCCTCTCGCAGCTCGGTGTCGGTCATCGCACTGAACTCATCGGAGAGCTGGTTGATGGCGTCCGTGTATCGGCGGAGCTTCTTCAGAGTTCTGCCTTCTCCTGTGCGCAGAAGCTTCTCGAGGAAATTAGCCACTTTTCTCCTAATCGGCAGGACTGCCGGACAACGACTCGGACGACTGTATAGTCTCTAGCTTAATGGCAGGTGAGTGCCTTCGATCTCCACGGCGGTCAATCCCAGCCATTCGGCCATCTCCCGCAGTTCGATCAGCAGCTGATCGGTGTGCTCCTCACCCGTCTCCCAGCTGACACGATGGGCTCGCAGGGTCTGCGCCGACCGGTCTCGCTGGAGATCGACCCTGTCGACGAGCCGATCGCCGAGGAGGAACGGGGTGACATAGTAACCGTGCACGCGCTGAGCCGCCGGGGTGTAGATCTCGATCCGATAGTGGAAGTCGAAGAGCCATTCGATGCGCGGGCGGAAGAAGACCAGGGGGTCGAAGGGCGCCAGCAGCGCCCGGGCCCGCACCTGACGCGGCGTCCGCGCCCGATGCCACCTCAGAGCCGGGACCCCATCGACCTCGACCTCTCGCAGCTCACCGGTGGCCAGCAGTTCGGTGATGGCCTCATCGGTCGGTGCACGCAGCTGTCGGAAGTAATCGGCCAGGTCCTCCGGTCGCGCGATGCCCAGCGCCCGTGCGGCGATGCGGGTGAGGTCGAGGACGTTGTTCTCGACTCCGGAGACTCCCCGCGGCAGAGAGGCATCCGGGTCGAGACCGAGTCGCGGCCGAGCACCGGTTCCGTACGACAACGGGATCTCGGGCAGTTCCGCCGAAACGTCTCGGGTCAGGGCATAGATGCGTTCGAAGTGGTCATTGCGTCCGGCGGCGCTGATGATCCCACCGGCGAACAGGGCTTCGAGGGCGACCTTGACCTGACTGGGATTCCATCCCCAGTGCCCGCGGTGGCGTTCGGGCAGATCATGGTCGACGACCTCTGAGACGTCGCGGGCCGATTTCGGCCCCTCGGCCAGCGCGGCGAGGACGGAGCTCTGCAGGTTCCTGAAGGCCTCCCCCGTCTCCGGGTGCCGTTGGCCGTAGTCGACCCGCCACCATTCGGCGCGGCTGCGTGAGAAGTGCTTCCAGGTCTCGGGTGGGACGAAGGCCGCCGCGTGCGCCCAGTATTCGACGCCCATCCGCGGTGAGGAGTAGAGCAGCCGGTCGAGCGTCGCGCGCTGATAGGGGCCGAGACGGGAGAAGAAAGGCAGGTAGTGGGACCGGATCACACGAGCCACCGAATCGATCTGCGTCACCCCCATGGTGGCGAAGACGGATCTGAGGTGGCGGGCCGTGACCGTCGCCGGGCGCGGCCTGTCCAGTCCCGTGGCCGCGATCGCCGTCCGGCGCGCAGCTGACCGTGTCATCGTCTGCATGACCCCACGGTAGAGCATCGGACTGACGCGACCGTCGCACGGCGATCGCCGAGGCGGTCCTTCCACCTCGGCGATCGGGTCATCTCGAACTGAACTGCAGCGGCCGACCGTTCGGACCGGCCGCATGATCGGGCGCCGGTGTCAGTCGGCGACCTCCTCGAGTTGATGGTCGAGAGCGATCACTCCGTAGCTCCACCCCTTGCGGCGGTAGACGACGGAGGGCTTGCTCGATTCCTCATCGATGAACAGATAGAAGTCGTGACCGACCAGCTCCATCCGATTGAGCGCCTCTTCGATGCCGATCGGAGCGGCCGCGAAGGTCTTCTCCCGCAGCACCACCGGCGAGTCGCCTTCGGCCTTGATCCGCCCGTTCGTCCGGTCGACGTTCTCCGTCTTCTCCTCCGTCGGCGCCTCGGAGTCGGCGTCGGGGATCATCGGCTCGGCCACCGGCATCTTGGCCAGCACCTCTGCGGTGGATTCCTTCCGATGAAGCCCTGAGCGGGGGACCTTGTGCCGGTCCCGGGCTCGCCTGAGTCGTTCGACGAGCTTGGCCCAGGCCAGGTCGAGTGCCGCATACTTGTCGCTTGCCATGGCTTCTGCCCGAATTGCCGGCCCCTTCGCCACCACCGTGAGTTCGACTCGCTCGCTCGTTTCGGGCTGGCGGGAGTTCTTCTCGTGAGTGACATGCACCTCGACGCGCTGAGCCCGGGGGGAGAGCTGCTCGACCTTGGCGATCTTGTCCTCGATGTGGGCGCGAAAGCTGTCGGAGATGGTCAGTTGACGGCCGTTGACAACAATGTCCATGATGTGTCCTTAGCGACTCGTTCTTCGGATTCATCCGATCCCATGCCCTTGGATGGGTAAACACCGTTATACAGTAAAGGGAGAGACAAATCGAGTGCCCCCGCGCCCGAGCCCGAGAACTACTCCGGCAGCGGGTCTGATCTGCACCGATGCTAATAATCGTGTGCTTTCTGCCAGGGTTGCGCCGGTGGTCGAGAAGTCGTCGACGACGAGGTCGACAGAGGGTTCGGACGCTTCGCTGCGGGTCTGATTCGGACGGATCTTCGCCAGTTCTGCGTGGTCGAGGTACTGCGTTCTCGCCACATTTCTCGCCCGGTCATGTGCCCCGAGTCCGACCTGGTCGCGGGTGCCTCGCGCGAGCAGGACATCGTGGACTTCCAACGGCAGCTCCGGGCTCAGCTCGCTCGCGCGCTCGGCCAGGGACACCGTGTGCGATCCGCCTCGGCGGCGTCGGGCCCGATCGGAGCTGGGAGCCGGGAAGAGCCTGATCCCACCGCCGATGTAGCCGGTGAGATCGAGGGCCGCGACGATCGAACGGGCCAGCGCCAGGGCCAGCGGGTCGAGGATGTCCCGGCGGCCTTCGTCCTTGAAGCCGACGACCATCCGCGAGATGCGCGAATCGTATTCGCAGACCCCGATGATCGGGATCCGACCATAGCGCGGTTCCATCGCCCGCGGGATCCCGCCGAGCAGCTGCAGGCAGCTCGTGCACAGGGACACGCTCTCCCGCCCGCATCCGGCGCACCGTCTGGGCAGGAGCAGTTCGCCGAACTCCCCGAGCAGCCCCATGGGAGAAATCTACTACGTCCGAACGGATGCACGGGCCTCAGCCGGGGTAGGACGGATCCTCCGCGGCGACGTCGGCGAGCTTCTGCCAGGCATTGGAATTGTACGAATACAGCTCGCCCGAGGAACTGGTCACCAGGATGGAGCGTCCGTCCACTCCCCCGGAGATCCGACTGCCGTCGGAGACCTCACCGAGCTGGGCCGAGGGGCCGGTGACTCCGAGTCGGAACGGCTGCGCCTTCTCCCCTGATTCCGCCGCCAACGCCACCAGCGAGGTCGATCCCGCCCATGAGACGTCTCTGACCTCGTCGAAGTTCGCGCCCACGGCGATCGGGGTCTCGGACAGGCTGTCGCCGGGATTGCCGGCCTTGTCCCGAGGCACGCCGACGACGTCGATCCGGTCGGGTTCGCCCTTGTGGCGGCTGAGCAGCGCCACACGGGTGCCGTCACGGGAGACCTCAACGTCGACGAGCTGCCGTCCGGCGAGGAAGTCGGCTCCGACGGTGTAGACCTCTCCGTCTCGGCCCACGGCCTTGAGTTCGCCGTCGTTCTCGGCTTCTCCGGTCCAGGTCGTGTTGAACCTGTCGATGCTGGGACGAACGAGCTTCTCGCCCTTGAGGATCGCTGTCGCGTCGACCGCATCGGATTTCAGGCGCATGAGTTCCTTGCCGTCATCCTGCAGGTACACGTAGAGAGAGTCGTCGAGGGACACCGCCGGGTCGCTGGCCTTCGCCTTCTTGAGGTCCGGGCTGTTCTCGACCTTGGCCACGGTGGTGCCGGACACTCGCGAGAGGTGATTGTCGGCCAAGACCACGGGCGGCCCGTCCACCTGGACCGAGGTGTCGGTCTTCGGCTGCAGACTGGCGGAGACCGCCTGTCCGCCGATGGTCAGCTCGATGCTCGAGATCGAGGGAATGACCTGAAGGGTCGCGGAGATCTGCTGTCTGATCATGCCCTTCTCCCGATCGGACGGGGCAGGGCTCTGCGGTCCCAGAGCCACGTGCGCGACACCGTTCTCGATCGTGACGACATTCGAGTCGACGAGTTTCGCACCATCGGGAATCGAGGTGATCACTGCTGATGACAGATAGGGCGCCGGGCCGCTGAGCAGTTCGTTCATCAGCGCCGTCGGGGTCGAGGACGAGCGCAGGAACCAGCGGGAGTCCGGTACGAGGTACGAGTAGTCGGAGGTGAAGAACTGCAGCGAATAGTTGAGGAAGATCGTCTGGAACTCCGCCTGGCTGATGAGCAGTCCGTTCGGGGCCGAGGAGATCCGCCATTCGCCGTTCTCCTGTCGCAGGGAGAACTCCAGCGTCGACTGGGTACCGGGCTTGGTCGAGTTGTACACGCCCGAGGAGTCGACGAGTCCGACCACCGGAGCCGACATGGTCAGGGTCTTCTGATCGGAGGTGACCTCGTAGTTGAGGGAGTCGAGATCCGTGTCGTTGGGCAGCACCGACACGGACTCCTGCGGGCTCCATTCCTGTGCCTCGGCCTCGGTTAGGAAGGATCTGGCCACGGAGAAGTTGTTGCCGGTGCCGGCACCCGCCGCCAGGAAGCCGCGCACGATCTCGGAGACGCTGTCACCGGGTTCCGGACCGTCGGGGATCCGTGCACTGCTGGCTGCGGGGTCGCCCGAGTCGTCTTCGATGTGTCCGACCGGGGAGGAGGTCGGGATCGATGAGCAGCCGACCAGAGCGAGCGAAGCGCATACCGACAGGATCAGCATCGTCACTCGGGATCTTCTGGACCTCATGCTCTTCATCACCGTCCTCCTTCGCCGTCGCCCTCGCCGTTCGCGCCCATGTCGTCGTCTTCGTCGGGAGCTCCGGGATCGTCATCCTCACCCGGGGCGTTCGTGTCGTCACCAGGGACGCTCGTGTCGTGGCCGGGGGCGTCCGTGTCCTCGCCCGCATCTGGGACCTCCGTGCCTTCGCCGGGAGCTCCCGGGCCGTCGGCGGAGTGGTCGTCGGTCGGGGCGATCGGGGAATCGGGTCCGACGAGCTCTCCCAGCACCGTTTCCCGACCGGCCGCGTCATCGCCGCCCTGCCCGGTCGGTGAGTCCGCATCCTCGCTCGTGTCTTCCACGCTGCCCCCGGCGGCACTCGGCTCAGCGTCGTCCGGGGTGTTCTCACCGGACTCATCGGCGTGGCCCGTCCGGGCCGGTTCCTGCTGATCGGTCTCGACGACGATCGGGATCGACCCGGTCTGGATCCGCACGGATCCGTCCGAGGACAGCGGACCCGCCACGAGCGCGGCCCCCTTGATCTGAGCATCGCGCGGCGGCAGCGGCAGCGGCGAGGAGGTGATCTCCTGATCCGGTCGCCGCGGAATCGTCAGCCGGAAGCAGGAGCCTTCGCCGGGCTTGCCCCAGACCTGCAGCCAGCCGTCGTGCAGATGCGCATCCTCGAGAGAGATCGCCAGGCCCAGGCCGGATCCGCCGAGGGTGCGCTTGCGAGCCGGATCGGCACGCCAGAACCGGTCGAAGACGTGCTCGACCTGCTCTTCGTTCATTCCGACACCGTGGTCGCGGACGCTGACCGCGACCGCCTCGGCGTTGGAGGAGACGTAGATGTCGATCGGGTTGCCCTCACCGTGCTCGATCGCGTTGACCACGAGGTTGCGCACGATGCGAGTGATGCGCACCCGGTCCACCACCGCCATGACCGGCGAGGAGGGGGCATGGACGACGATGCGGGTCGACATCTGCTCAGCGACCATCGAGACCGTGTCGATGACGCCGGTGACGATCGCTCCGACGTCGACGGGCTTGGCCACGAGCGCAGCGGCGCCGGCATCGTATCGGGAGATCTCCAACAGGTCCGAGAGCAGGTTGTCGAAGCGTTCGGCCTGGGAATTCAGCAGCTCCGCGCTGCGGGCGGTGACCGGATCGAGTTCCTCACGAGATTCGTAGATGAGGTCCGCCGCGGCCCGGATCGTCGTCAGCGGGGTCCGCAGCTCGTGCGAGACGTCCGAGACGAACTGCCGCTGCAGCACCGACAGTCTCTCCATCTGCTCGATCTGGTGCTGGAGGGTGTCGGCCATATCGTTGAAGCTCTCACCGAGCACAGCGATCTCGTCGTTGCCGTGCACGGGCATGCGCTCGTCGAGGTCGCCGTCGGCGATGAGCCTGGCCACCTCGGCGCCCGTGCGCACCGGTGTCACGACGAGGCGAGTGACGATCCAGGCGACTGCGCCGATGAGCACGACGAGCACGAGGGCGGCCACGAGCATCGATCTCTGCACGAAGCTCAGGGTGTCCTGCTGCTCACTGAGATCACCGAGGTAGTAGAGCTGGAACTGCCCGGCGCCCGGGATCTGCAGCTCCTGTGTGATGAGCAGTCCGGGACCCGTGCCGTCGGGCAGGCTGACGGACTGATAGAGCTTGTCGTCGGCCGGAGCGGTGCGCATGGCATCGCGGAGTTCATCGCTGATGGGAACCTCCGCCGCTTCCCCCTCCCCGTTCGCCTCACCGGCCGTGATCGTCGAGAACGAGGAGTTCGGATCCTTCGGCTCCAGCGTCAGCGAATACACCGAGTCCGCCGAACGGTTGTAGATCGACGACAGCTGCGAGCTCAGCGTGTCCTGAGTTACCGCCTGACCGTCGACCGGCGCCAGAGACCGCAGCTCGGACAGGATCGACCTGGTCTGGGACGACAGGGAGTCCAGGCGGGTGTCGAAGAGCCCGCGAGCGATCTGCTGGGACATGTAGGTGCCGACGCCGAAGATGGCCACTGAGGTCAGCACGATGGTGAGGACGACGATCCTGACCTGCAGGGAGTGGCTGAACGATCGGAGGATGAAGTTCCAGAACGTTCTCAGGCCCGAGGCCACGGAGCGGAGGGTCCCGCCCGCCGCCGACTCGGGACTCACGCGGCTCTGCCGGCCTTATAGCCGACGCCGCGGACGGTGACGATGATGTCCGGCTTCTCCGGATCGCGTTCGATCTTCGAGCGCAGACGCTGGACGTGCACATTGACCAGCCGGGTGTCGGCGGCATGACGGTAGCCCCAGACCTCTTCGAGGAGGGTCTCCCGGGAGAACACCTGCCAGGGCTTGCGGGCCAAGGCCACGAGCAGATCGAATTCGAGCGGTGTCAGCGACACCGGTGAGCCGCCCTTGGTCACGGTGTGACCGGCCACGTCGACGACGACGTCGCCGACGGTCAGCAGCTCCGGGGCCTGGGGCTCGGAGATCCGCAGTCGGGCACGGACACGAGCGATGAGCTCCTTGGGCTTGAACGGCTTCGGCACATAGTCGTCGGCTCCGGATTCGAGGCCGAGGACGACATCGACGGTGTCGGACTTCGCCGTGAGCATGATGATGGGCACCGAGGACACCTCGCGGATCTCCCGGCAGACCTCGAGACCGTCCTTGCCCGGCAGCATGAGGTCGAGGAGAACGAGATCCGGACCGACCTTCTGGAACTCCTCGAAAGCCTGATCCCCCGTGGCACAGAAAAAGGGCTCGAAGCCTTCGCTTTTGAGCACAATTCCAATCATTTCGGCCAAAGCCGTGTCATCATCAACTACGAGGATTCGAGCGTTCATGCTCCCATTGTCCCTTATGTTCGCCTGTTCTGCGGTTCTCGACACTCCTACCCTATCGGCCAGATGGCGAAGCGGTCGGCACCAGGTTCGCACTGCTCGGCACGAGCAGGCGAAACATGGCAGGATTGGGCGATGATGGCACGTTCGAACGCATGGGCCTCCGAGGTCGACTGGCACACGGGTCGGTGGCAGATGCGCTCCGGAACCCCGCGGCCACGCGGGTGGCATCCGCCGCCACCGCGCGGTCTGCTGCCCAAACGCCCCCTGACCTTCGTCGAGGCCCTCGACTCCGGGTTCCGCCTGCTGCGCTTCATCCCCGGTCTGAGCATCGGCTCCTCACTGATCGTGTTCACGCTCTGGAGCCTGCTGCTGACCGCCATCGGGACACTCGCATTCGTGCAGCTGCTGCCCTTCCTCAACGACCTCAGCGGCAATGACGATGCGGTCTCCGGCTTCCTCGTGCTCGCCCAGCTGGGCTCGGTCGCCCTGAGCCTGCTCAGCCTCGGACTCGCCCACCTGCTCTCGGGCCTCATCGCCACCGGCACCCGCGCCTCCTTCGGCGCCCGCAGGACGAGTCTGTCCCAGGCCTGGCAGGGTCTGACCGGCAGCCGCCGACGACTCATTGCGGCGACCGTGCTCATGTGCTCGATCAACCTCGGCCTGCTGCTCATCCTCGGCGCCCCCACCGCACTGTTCGCGATGATCGATTCCCCCGTCCTCGCCTTCGTCTGGGCGGGACTGGCCACGCTCCTATGGGTTCTGGCACTCATGTGGCTCAACCTGCGCCTGTCCTTCCTCGGCGCGGCGATCGCCGTCGAAGGACTCAGCGTCCGCGCCGGACTCAAACGGTCCTGGACGCTGACCGGCCGCGGCTTCTGGCGACTGCTCGGCCAACTGGCCCTGGGCTACTTCCTGTCCAATCAGCTCGTCCAGCTCGTCATCTCCCCGCTGGCCATCGTCATCTCCGTTGCCCTCGGACTCGGCCTGGCCACCACGGAGGACTCCGCGGCCGCACAGGCGGCCATCGGCCTCGTCTCCGCGGCCCTGCTGCTGGCACTGACTCTGATCTCCTCGGCCGTCCTCTTCGCCTACTTCTCCTGCCTCGTGACCGTGTGCTTCTTCGATCAGCAGATGCGCACCGAAGGCCTCGACCTCGTGCTCATCCGCGCCGAGGAGGAGCGATGATCCCGGATCTCCTCTGCCTCGCCTCGGCGCCGTCGACCGGACCGGCCATCGACCGGGACACCGGCCGCGAATGGGTCGAGAACGAACTGTCGAAACAGGAGTACTCGGCAGCCGATCTCACACCCTTGGAACAGATCGGCCGCTGGATCTCCTCCCTCTGGGACTCGCTGGTCAATGCGGCCCTGCGCTCGAACTCACCGTGGCTGCTCCTGCTCGTCGCACTCGCCCTGGCCGCGATCATCGCCCTCGTCGTCTGGCGCGTCCGCCGCGCCGGCCTGCGCCGCACCGGGCTGCCACTGTCGGCCTTCGACCCGGTCGTGTCCCAGCCCGAACCGGGGCCGTGGCGCGAGGCCGCGGCCCGGGCCGCGCAGGCGGGGAACTACCGGGCCGCGGTCATCGACGCCTCGCGCGCGATCTTCGCGGTGCTCTCGGTCAAACGGATCATCTCTCTGGAGTCCTCGGCCACCGCCAGCGAGCTCGCCCGCGAGGCCGAATCCGCACTGCCCGACCATGCCGCCGCCGTCCATTCCGTCGCCGAGGTCTTCAACGACCTCCTCTACGGTGATCGCCTCGGCGGCCGAGAGCGCCCGGACCGGGATCTGCCCGCGATCTACGCACGCCTGTGCGAGATGGACCGGACGCTGAGCTCACTGCCGGCAGGACAGCAGGAGGCGAGCGCATGAGCGCCCGATTGGATGTGGCCGCCCGCGGCACCCGGTCGAGCCCGACCGTGGCCCTCCGCGCCCGGCTGCGCTCGGCCGGAGTCTGGATCGCAGCGGCGATCATCATCCTCATCACTGTCATCGCCACCCTGCTGATGAGCTCGGAGTCCGAGACCGAGGCTCCGCTGCACTTCGATTCGACGGCCCGCGACGGCACCAAGGCCATGGTCGAGACCCTGCGCTCCCACGGCACCGAGGTGACCACCACCGAGGACAAGGACGAGGCCCGCGCCGCGGCCGCACACTCGGACACGACACTGCTCATCCCCTCCGGCGCCGAGGCGCTGTCGGCAGGCGACGTCAACGGCTTCGAATCGACGCTGCGCGCCCACGGGAATCGTCTGGTGCTCGTCGATCCGGGTCCGGCGATCACGGAGTTCACCGATCGGATCACCGTCAACGACAATGTGAGCCCCCTGGGCAGCCCGGACCCCACCTCGGAGCCGGACTGCTCGCTGCCGGGTCCGCGGGCGGCCGGCGCGGTGACCACGGGCACGGTCGAGTACGCCGAGACCGACAAGGGCACCGACGGCATCACCGCCTGCTATCCGTTCGCCGGCCCCGGGGTCGATGAGCTCGATGGCGCCGAGGTGGCTCCCGGCTCCGCTCGCGGGCAGCTGATCACCGATGACGCCGGCCCGGTCCCTCTGACCGTGATCGGCAACTCGGATTGGGTGACCAATGAGCACATCGACGAGGAAGGCAACGCCTCCCTCGTCCTCTCGGAGCTGTCGCACACGGACGACCTCGTCGTCTACTTCCCCACTTTCGACGATGCCGCACAGCCGCCGCCGTCGACCATCGACTTCGTGCCCAGCTGGTTCCTCGCCGGAGGGATGTGGCTGATCCCCTGCACACTCGTCCTGCTGCTCGTGCTCGGCCGGCGCTTCGGCCCCTTGGCGGTCGAACGACTGCCCGTGATCGTGCCCGCGGTGGAGACCGTCCACGGACGGGCCGCGCTCAGTGTCCGCAGCCACGATCGGGCCGGTGCGCTGCACACGCTGCGCACGGCAGCGCTGCTGCGGATCGCCAAGCGGTTCTCGCTCGGGTCCGAGGCCCGTGCCGAGGACATCATCGCTCGCCTCGCCGCAGCCACCGGTCGCGATCCCGGCCACCTCCACCATGTCTTCGTCTCCGGCTCCGCACGAACGGACGCCGAACTCACCGACCTCGTCCACCAGCTCACCCAGATCGAAAGTGAGGTCCCATGACCCAATCGCCTCAGGAACACACCGCACCGCCGCGCCCCGACCCGGTGCGTGAGGCCTTCAACGGCGTGCGCACCGAGATCGGCAAGGCCGTCGTCGGTCAGGACCAGGCGGTCACGGGCATGCTCATCGCCCTGCTGTGCCGGTCTCACGTGCTCCTCGAGGGCGTGCCCGGAGTGGCCAAGACCCTGCTGGTCCGCAGCTTCGCGGCCGCGGTCAGCCTCGACAGCGCGCGTGTCCAGTTCACCCCGGATCTCATGCCCAGCGATGTCACCGGTTCCCTGGTCTATGACGCCTCGGTCTCGGACTTCTCCTTCCGTCCCGGCCCCGTGTTCACGAACATCCTCATCGCCGATGAGATCAACCGGACCCCACCGAAGACCCAATCGGCTCTGCTGGAGGCGATGGAGGAGCATCAGGTCTCGGTCGGCGGGCGCTCCCGCAGTCTGCCCGAGCCGTTCATGGTCGCCGCCACGGAGAACCCCGTCGAGTACGAGGGCACCTATCCGCTGCCGGAGGCCCAGCTCGACCGGTTCCTCTTCAAACTCGTCCTCGATCTGCCCTCGCGCGAACACGAATTCGAGATCCTCGATCGGCATGCGCGCGGCTTCGACGCCGCGCGGCTGTCGGCCGCGGGTCTGCGGCGGGTCGCTGATGCCGATCTCATCGCCCGGGCCCGCGAGGCCATCGCGGGCATCTACATCGCCCCGCAGATCATCACCTATGTCGTCGATCTCGCCCGGGCCACCCGGCAGGCTCCGTCGCTGGCGTTGGGCGTCTCCCCGCGCGGTGCCACCCGGATGCTCGGTGCCGCCAGAGCGCATGCCTGGCTGAGCGGGCGGAACTATGTCACCCCCGACGACGTCAAGGCGCTGACGCATATGGCGCTCGGTCACCGTGTGATCCTGCGGCCCGAGGCTCAGATGGACGGGCTCGATGTCGCCGGGGTCCTCGACTCGATCCTGGCCACCACCGAAGTGCCGCGCTGAATGACTGCCCGGCTGTTCCTGCTCACTCTCTCCGGGCTCGTGCCCGTCATGCTGCTGCCCTCCTGGCCGACGGCTCTGATCGTCGCCGGCGCGATCGTCCTCGCCGCACTCGTCGACTTCTTCCTCGTGCCCCGAGTCCATGATCTGGCGCTGCAGCGCACGCCCGGCCCGAAGGTCAGGCTCGGTGATGACACCCACAGCGTGCTCACCCTGATCAACGGCTCGCCCCGCGTGCTGCGCCTCGAGGTCCGGGACGCCTGGACCCCGAGCGCCGGAGCCGTGCAGACCCGTTCGCGCCATGTCCTGTCCGCCGGCGAGCGTGCTCAGGTGCGCACCGAGCTGAGGCCGGTCCGCCGCGGAGCCCTGGCCGCCGATCTGGTGACCGTACGCAGTCGCAGTCCGCTCGGGCTCATCGCGCGACAGAAGAGCATCGAGGTGCCCGCCGACATCCGCGTGCTGCCGCCGTTCGTGTCCCGCCGTGAACTGCCGTCGAAGACGCAGAAGCTGCGCGAGCTCGAGGGCCGGTCGGCGGTGATGATCCGGGGCATGGGCACGGAGTTCGATTCGCTGCGCGAGTACGTCGACGGCGACGATGTCCGCTCCATCGATTGGCGGGCCAGCGCCCGCGCCTCCGATCTCGTGGTCAAGACCTGGCGGCCGGAGAAGGACCGTCGCGTCGTCATCGTCGTCGACTCCTCCCGGCTCGCGGCCCGCCGCTGCGGTGAGGGCACGGTCTTCGACGCCGCCCTCGAGTCCTCCCTGCTGCTGACGGCCCTGGCCACCGGCGCCGGCGACCGGGTCGACGTCATCGTCGCCGATGCCCGGGTCCGAGCCGTGGCCTCGAGCCGCCGGGCACACGACCCCGTCCACGATCTGTCGGTGACGCTGACACCGGTGCACCCGGAGCTCTACGACGCGGACTGGGAGGCGATCACCGCCGCTGTGCTCGCCACCACCCGCCAGCAGGCCCTGGTGGTCGTGATCACCGCGCTCGATGAGACCACCGTCGCCGAGGACATCCTGCCCGTCCTGCCCACCCTCACCGCCCACCATCGAGTGGTTCTCGCCGGCGTCGAAGACCCCGCGCTGGCCGAACTGGCCGGGGCACGCGGCGATGTCGAGGAGATCTACACGGCCGCCGCGGCCGAGTCGGAGCTGCTGACGGCGGCATCGCTGCGAACGCGCCTGCGCGGGCTCGGCATCGCCTCCGTCCAGGCCCCGCCCGATGATCTGCCCGGTGCCCTGGCCGACCACTACATCCGGCTCAAGGTCACCGGCCGACTCTGAGACCCGACCGCGGCGAACCCTCCGCTGCGGCTATCGGTCCGTGGAGATGACCGAATAGCCTGCCTGGTGCTCGTCGAGGTCTGCGCTGAGTTCGGCCCGTGCCGCGCGTCTGCCGAAGTGAGCGGCGTAGGCGACCACGGCTGCGGTGTAGGCGATGCCGATGGCGATCTTGAGCGCGGGCGGGATCGGATTCGGAGTCACGAAACCCTCGATCAGCCCCGAGCCGAAGAGCAGCAGCACGAGCCCGCCGGCGACGATGAGCAGCGACCGCGCCTCTGCGGCCAGTCTGTCCCGCCTCAGCCTCGGGCCGGGCACGATCCAGGCGAAGAAGAGCCTGAGCCCGGCCGCCGCGGCCAGGATGATGCAGCTGATCTCGGGAATGCCGTGCGGCAGGATGTAGAGGAAGAAGTCGGAGCCACGGTCGAACTCGAACATCATGGCCCCGGAGAAACCGACGTTGACCGCGTTCGAGAACAGTCCGGCCACGACATAGACGCCCGTGATGCCCAGCAGCACGAACTGGACGGCGATCCAGGCATTGTTCGTCCACACGCCCACGGCGAAGAACCCGTTCGGGTTCTCCTTGTAGTAGTCGACGAAGTCGTGTTCGGCGAACTGGCGGCGGAACTCCCGATCGCCGAAGGTCTCGAGCACCTCCGGGTGCGTCCCCGCCCAGATCCCGGACACCACGGCCACGGCGAGGAAGGCGAGCGCTACGATGGCGAAATCCCAGCGCAGTCGGTACAGCGACAGCGGCAGGCTGATGACGAAGAACCGCGACAGCCCCGACAGTCCCCCGCTGGGCACGGCGGACAGGTGGTTGCGGGAGCGGTGGACGATGGCGGACAGGCGTGCGGCTTCGAGTGAGTCGGGGGCCACGGTCATGATCCGCGACAGGTCCTTCGAAGCGGCACGGTAGAGGTCGAGGAACCGTCTCGTCTGCTCCGGGCTCAGGGTGTTCTTCTTCGCCAGGCCTGACAGCTCCCGCCAGTCGTCGCCGTGCAGCTCGGCGAGAAGATTCGGATCCATGCCTCAACCCTAACGGAGAACACCCGCACGGCCGGTGTCGGTCGAACAGATGTGACACCATGGTCGGGTGAGTACTCTGGTGACCGGTGAAGCCGTCGAACTCAGTGTCCAGCCTGCCGCGTTGGCGGCACGGGCGCTGAGCTGCCTGATCGACTACATCGCCTACTCCCTGGTGAATGTCGGCCTGCTCATCGCCATGTTCTGGCTGCTGCTCAAGACCTCCGCACTCAACGGTCTGCTCCTGGGTTCGGTCATCACCGTGATGACCATCTCGGTGTTCGTGCTGCTGCCGATGCTCATCGAGGTCCTCACCCACGGTCGCTCTCTGGGCAAATTCGCCCTCGGGCTGCGCATCGTCCGCGATGACGGCGGGGCCGTGCGGCTGCGCCATTCATTCATCCGAGCGCTGCTGTGGCCCTTCGAGATCCTCTCGACCGGAGGAGGGATCGCAGCCCTGTCCGGTCTCGTCTCCCCGCAGGCGAAGCGCCTCGGCGACTATCTGGCCGGCACCATGGCGGTGAGCGAACGCAGCGTCCCGCCCCCGCCCGTGCACACTCATGTGGCCCCGCAGCTGCAGGACTGGCTGTCGCGGACGGATGTCTCGGCCCTGCCCGATGGCCTGCATCGGCGTATTGTGACGTTCCTGGCCATGGCGCCGAAGCTCAGCATCGAGTCCCGCTGGCAGCGGGCGATCGAGCTCGCCACCGAACTCAACCCCTATGTGGCTCCCGCCCCGCCGGAGGGGACGTTCCCCGAACAGTTCCTGTCTGCGATCGTCCACCGTCAGCGGGCGGCAGAGGTCGAGAAGCTCCGGAGGCGTTCGGCCCGTTCGGCGGCGTTCCGGGCCGGGGTCGACACTCTGCCCCACGGTCTGAGGCTCACGGTCGGGGATCAGTAGCGATAGTGGTCGGGTTTGTAGGGTCCGGCCACATCCACACCGATGTACTCGGCCTGCTCCTTGCTCAGTTCGGACAGTTTCGCCCCGAGCGCCGGCAGGTGGAGGCGGGCGACCTTCTCGTCGAGCTCCTTCGCCAGGCGGTGGACCTCATGGTCATAGCGGTCATGGGAGTTCCACAGTTCGATCTGCGCGAGCACCTGATTGCTGAACGACGCACTCATGACGAACGACGGGTGCCCGGTCGCATTGCCGAGGTTGAGCAGACGGCCCTCGGACAGGACGAGGAAGTCAGTGACCTCTCGATCGAGCCCGGCCTCGGCCGGCACCGGAACCCTCCATTCGTGGACCTGAGGCTTGATCTCGATCTTCTCCACCCCCGGCAGTCGGGACAACCCGGCCAGGTCGATCTCGTCGTCGAAGTGGCCGACGTTGCCGATGATGGCGCCGGGTTTGAGCGTCTGCAGCACCTCGACGCCGACGACGCGAGTGTTCCCGGTCGTCGTGATGACGATGTCCGCCTGCGGGGCCACCTCGGCGAGGTGATCGACCTGGTAGCCGTCCATCGTCGCCTGCAGGGCGCAGATGGGATCGATCTCGGTGACGATGACGCGTGCGCCCTGTCCGCGCAGGGCTTCGGCCGCACCCTTGCCCACGTCACCGTAACCGACGACCACGGCGATCTTGCCGCCGATGAGCACATCGGTGGCGCGGTTGAGCCCATCGGGCAGGGAATGGCGGATGCCGTAGCGGTTGTCGAACTTCGATTTCGTCACCGAGTCGTTGACGTTGATCGCCGGGAACGGCAGTCCGCCCTGTTCGGCCAGGCGGTAGAGGCGGTTGACCCCGGTGGTGGTCTCCTCGCTCACGCCCTTGATTCCAGCGGCGAGGCGGGCGAAGCGTCCCGGGGACGACTCGATCGACGAGGCGATCTGGGTCAGCAGGACCTTGTACTCCTCCGGGTCGTCCTCGGCGGCGGTGGGCACTCCCCCGGCGGCTTCGCACTCGGTGCCCTTGAGCACGTACAGGGTGGCGTCACCGCCGTCGTCGAGAATGAGGTTCGCCCCGTCGGGGAAATCGAAGATCCGATCGGCGGCCCACCAGTACTCTTCGAGCGTCTCGCCCTTCCACGCGAACACGGGCACTCCGGCCGGGGCCTCGGGGGTACCGGAGCCGACGACGACCGCTGCTGCGGCTTCGTCCTGGGTGGAGAAGATATTGCAGCTGGCCCACCGGACCTCCGCGCCGAGGGCGACCAGGGTTTCGATGAGCACCGCGGTCTGGACGGTCATGTGCAGGCTGCCGGCGATGCGGGCACCGGTCAGGGGCGCGGACGAGGAGTACTCGTCGCGCAGCGCCATCAGCCCTGGCATCTCCCGTTCGGCCAGGCGGATCTGGTGCCGTCCGGCCTCGGCGAGGGTCAGATCGGCAACCTTGAAGTCGGTGGAATCGAGCACGGTACCTCCATAGGGCGGAAAGTCGGAACGTGTTCGAGTCTATTGCCCGCCTGCCGGGCTTGTCCTCTCGGGTCCGGAACTCAGGCGCGAGCGGTGACGAAGTCGCCGACCCTGCGGACCAGCTCTTCCATCTGCCCGTGGTCTGCGGCCTCGACGTTGAGCCTGACCAGGGGTTCGGTGTTCGACTTGCGCAGGTTCACCCACCAGTCCTCGCCCTGGAGGCCGATGCCGTCGAGATCGTCGACGGTGTTGGGCGGGAAACGGTCGGCGTCTGCGGCGAACTCGGCGAGCACGGCATCGGGGTCGGTGACGGTGAAGTTGATCTCCCCGGACTGGACGAAACGGTCGTAGTCGGCGACGAGTCGGGAGGCCGGGGCCGCTGATTCGGCGAGTGCGGCGATGAGGTGACAGGCGGCGAGCATGCCCGAGTCCGCGCCGTAGAACTCCTCGAAGTAGAAGTGCGCGGAGTGTTCGCAGGCGAAGACCGCGCCGGTCTCGGCCATCAGCGCCTTGATGCCCGAGTGTCCGACCTTCGATCGCAGCGGGCGGCCGCCGGCGGCGGTGATCGTCTCCGGCACGCTGCGGGAGGTGATGAGGTTGTGGATGACGGTCGGCCGCTCATCGCCGGCGGCCTTGGCCCGCGCGATCTCGCGTTCGGCCACGAGAGCGCCGATCGCCGAGGCCGACATCGTCGCTCCGGTCTCGTCGATGAAGAAGCAGCGGTCGGCATCGCCGTCGAAGACCAGGCCGAGATCGGCACCGGTGTCGACGACCGCCTGTGCGGCGTCGACGAGGTTCTCGGGTTTGAGCGGGTTCGCCTCGTGGTTGGGGAAGGTGCCGTCGAGCTCGGTGAACAGGCCGATCACGTCGAAGGGCACGCGGACGGGGTCGACGTCGGTGCCGAAGACCTCGCCGAGGAGGCGCCCGGCCATGCCGTTGCCGGCGTCGAGGACGACTGTGAGCCCCGTGACTTCGTCGACGTGGGTGAGTTCGCGGATCCGGCGGACGTAGCGCTCTCGCATGGCTGCCGTCGCCGAAGCATCGGCCGCCACCGGCCGCTCTGCGGCCCTCGGCGCCGTCGGGGCGAGTTCCCGGATCCGTGCCAGCCCGGTCGTGAGGCTGACGCCGGCGGCGTGCGGGCCACAGATCTTGATGCCGTTGTAGTCGGCCGGGTTGTGGCTGGCGGTGATCATCGCACCGGGGACGCCGAAGATGCCCGAGGCGAAATAGAGCTGGTCCGTCGAGCACAGCCCCAGCAGGGTCGCGGTCGCTCCAGCGGAGTCGACCCCGGCGGCGAAGGCACGGGCGAATCCGGGTGAGCTCGGGCGCATATCGTGTCCGATGACGACCTCCGCGGTGGAGTGGAGCTCGGCCATCGTCGTCGCCGTCGCCCAGCCGAGGGCGAACAGGATGTCCTCATCGAGCTGGTCGGGGATGCGGCCGCGGATGTCATAGGCCCCGATGGCGGCGTCCACGGCCGCCGTCCTCGCTCGGCTCAGCGCCGAGTCCGCTGCGACCGGGGGCACCGGGTTGGGTCCGGATGAGCGCGGGCCGGGGGCGATCATGAGTCGCCGATGATGCGCAGGTGGCCGTGTTTGCGTCCGGTCTGCGTGGAGTCGGCGGCAGGAGCCGATTCGGGCCCCTGAGCACGCGTGTCGGCATGGTCGGCGGCTTCCCTGACCGCATCGGCGATGGCCAGAAGGTCGTCGCGGCTGCGCTCGGGAGGCGCCTGCCCGGAGTCGAGGCGGATGAGCTGCCAGTCCACAGGTGGGGTCAGCTTCGCCGCATGGTCGGCGCACAGGTCGTGGGCGCCCGGCTCGGCTCGTCTGCCCAGCGGGCCGATGACGACGGTCGCATCAGCGTGCACGTACGTCATGGTGGCTGCGGCGGGACGCGA
The DNA here is from genome assembly GCF_018208375.1 of Brevibacterium sp. SMBL_HHYL_HB1. Classification (NCBI taxonomy): domain Bacteria; kingdom Bacillati; phylum Actinomycetota; class Actinomycetes; order Micrococcales; family Brevibacteriaceae; genus Brevibacterium; species Brevibacterium sp. SMBL_HHYL_HB1. Next base: position 2,001,892 of record NZ_CP062936.1, read on the forward strand.
GCAGCTGACTTTGGAACACATTCTCACGGCTGACACAGTCCACCACTCTACACGCCGCGGGTCCTCGATTCGCTTAGGCACAGCGGCCTCGTCGATAGAATGACGTGCTATGAGATCCAGGCGACATCGTGACCGGCACGGCCGCGGTCTGAGGTCCCCGCTGCACCGGGCCGACGTGCCGGCGCGGCTGACTCGGGCCGAGTCCTTCGCCAGGGTGGCGGCCGCGGAATTCGCCCGGATGCGCGATCGGGAACCGGGGCTGCTCAGCGATGTGGTGCTCGCCATCGACGCTGTTCCCCCGGCGAGTTCGACCGAGCCGAGCTTCGGCCGAGTGTTTCCCGCCACGCCCGACAGGTCGACCCATATCGTCCTCTACCGTCGGGTCATCGAGGATCACGCCGGCAGCGGCGCCAGAGACGCCCTCATCGCCGAGGTCGTGGCCGATCAGGTCGACATCCTCCGCCGCACCTGACCGACGGGCCCGGCCCTCGGCGCACGTGTGTCAGCCGAGGCGGATGTCGCGGTAGGCCACACCTGCCGGGGCCGGGGCGGGCGCGACGGTGGAGATCCCGTCGTCGGTGGTCACGACGAGGGTGGCGTGGACTCCGTCGGCTTGGGATCCCGAGGCCTGGGCGCCCTTGATCACCAGTGCCCGCACCGGGTCGTCGGAGACCTCTGCCGGATCGAGCACGGTCGTCCCGGTGGGGTTGAGATCCACGACCTGACCGTCGGTGAGCGAACCGTCGTCGAGCATCCCCTGCACCTGCACCTGTCCTTGGCCGGGCGACAGCTGCAGGGAGCTGCTGCCGGTGCGCGGCAGCGCCATGAGCTGAGTCTCTGCCAGTGAGTCCGTGGTCTTGATGCTGCCGAAGTCGGAGGCACCGTCCTCACCGTCCTGGCCGATGAAGCCCCCGGCCTGTATCCGCTGGTCGGAGTCGATGACGAGGCTGACGTCCTCGAGGTCGCCGAGCTCGGCCTCGGCCACGCCGCGGCCGACCACGGTCATCGAGGACCGGGGGATGTCGATCTCCCCATCGGGCCCATAGGCCTTCAGCGAGACCTCCGCGAGATCGCTGCTCGGATTGGCCACGCGCACCCGCGCGTCCTTGCCGCTGAGCCCCGTGAGCACCTGCTGCCGGGAGGCAGAGGCCCCTCCGGCGGCAAGATCGATGCCCTGGGGTTTGAGTCCGTCGAGGACGGACTCCTGCACGGAACCGGCCAGGACTCCCCCATCGACTGTGACGTCGACGGCCAGGGACTCCGCCCCGCCGGCCAGGCCGCCCAGACGCACCGCCCGCTGCTGGCCGGCTCTGATGCTCAGCTCGGTCGGTTCGGCCGACTCCCCGGACGGGGTCATCACGGTCACCTTCGCTTGGACGGCCGCATCGCCGGGATTGCTCAGCAGCAGTTGGGAATTCGATCCGGTGGTTCCGGACCCGGCGAGGATGCGGAAGCTGCTCGAAGCCTGCGCACAGGTCAGAGTGGCCAGACCCGTGAGGTCGCCCGAGCTGCCTTCGACGGTCTCAAGCCCGGTGGTCAGGGCCGGCGCGCCGGGGCGGGCGAAGCCGGTGACGAGCTTCGTCGAGTCGATGCTGTCATCGCCGGAGACGAACCCCTGTCCTGCCGCGTTGTCGAAATCGACGGATCCGCCGAGGTCGGCCACCTGCAGTCGGGCAGAGGAGGTCGAGCCGTCGGCGGCACCGATCGGCGCCGAAGCGGAGACGACCCGGGTCGAAACCTTCGAATCGTCGACGAATTCGGCGTCCGTGCCCTCGGCTTCCGTGTCGGTCAGCAGCGGGCCGGGACACACGGCCTGGGTGTCGGCGGTGGGCATGCGCACCTGTTCGGGGCTGCGGTCGAGGGTTCCCGGGGTCAGCGGGGTGAGAAACGAGGTCGTGGCCACGAGCACTCCGGGCACGGCGATCGCCGCGAATGTCACGATGCTGCGCAGATGCCTCATGCTGACGTCTCCTCGGTGCTGCTGCCTGTTGCATTCCTGCCCCGTCCCCCGGATCCGCCGAAGGGGATCGCTGTGATCAGGCTGAGCACGCCGAGCGCCCATCCGGCGATGACGCCGACGGGGTACAGCGGCGAGTTCAGGGAGATCTCGACCGCTCCGCCGGACGCGGGCAGATCGAATTCGCTGGCCCAGGACTCCTCGTCCGGATCCGCCTCCGGCAGCTGCTGTCCGTCGACGCTCGCGGTGATGCCCGCGGAGGCGTCGGCGACGATCAGGGTGCGTCCGTCCTCACCTGCGGGCACCTCGGCGGTGGTGCCGTCCATCTTCGCGGAGGTCACCGCGCCTTCGCCGTCTCGGATGAGGAATCGCCCGCTGTAGGGTTTGTCGACCCGCCACAGCTGACCCGATTCGGTGGGACCGACCCGGATGAGACCCTGGGCCACGGACACGGTGTTCTCCAGGCCTTCGGCATCGGGACCGACGAGGACGAAGTCGACGCCGAGTTCGCCGAGGATCTCGCTGACGTCGCCGGTGTCATCGGCCGACAGCGCGGCCGCGGCCTGGGCCACGAGGACCTGGTCGTCGGGGATCGGCAGAGGGCGCCTCTGCCACGGCCAGCCGCCGACGGTCTCGGCGGCGCTGACTGTCGAGGTGCCCAGCACTGTCCCGTCGGCGGAGGCGATGAGTGTCGACAGGACCTCTCCGTCGACATTGTCCAGCCGCAGCGTCCGTGCTCCGGAGTCGCCTTCGGCGCGGTCGCCGGCCAGGGCGGGAACGGCGCTGTCCTCGCTGGCGGCGACAGCATCGGGCGAGGCCGTGGCGCGGCCGGCGCCGATGGCCATGAGGCCGACGGCGGCGACGGCGACGAGGGCGACGAGTCCGCGCATGGGCATCCGTCCGCTGCCGGATCGGCCTGCCGCCGTGCGGTCCGCCCCGAGGCCGAGCAGGAGGATCGACCCCAGGCTCACGAGTGTCAGACCGGCCGCCGGGTAGGAGCCGATGAGATGGAACGGACCGGTCTGGGCAGGCAGATGCACCTGGAGCGCGGCGAGGACGAGACCGCTGAGGTAGAGCCCCACGGCCCACACCAGCCGCGACAGTTCGAGACGTGCCTCGATGAGGGTGAAGAAGGCCAGAACCAGCATCGGCAGGACCAGCACGGGGGCCCAGAGTTGGAGGACACCGGGTGGGACCGAACCGAGGCCGATGTCGGCAGCCAGGTCCGCCAGCCACGACATGTCGATCGGCCCGGGGAACCCGACGGCCAGCAGGTAGGTCGGAGCCGGTTCCGGGGCCAGCGTCTGCCCGGGCATGGTCAGGACCGCTCCCGGTTCGTGGACCAGGGCCCACAGCCACGGCCAGCCGAGGAACACGGTCGGAGCCAGCAGCCACAGGTGACGCAGTCCGCGGCCGGTCGCCAAGGCCACCACGGTGCCGAGGACGACCACCGGCAGCAGCAGCGGGATGCCGGCGATGATGACGAACAGCAGCAGTCCGCTTCCGGCAGCGGCCGCGATCGACCCGGTGCGCAGGCTCCGGCGCAGGGTGAGGACGAGCAGGGGTGCGGCGATCCAGACGACAACCACGCCGAGGCGGCCGTCGGAGACGGCGGTGATGAACAGCGGGGAGGCGATCCACAGCAGGGCGACGAATCCGCGCACCCATCGGCGTGAGAGCACACAGCCGGCGCCGGCATAGGCGCAGATGCCGGCCAGGATCGGGGCCGCCAGCAGCAGGGATCTGACCATGATGTCGACATGGCCGAAGAAGAGCAGGGAGAGGACCCCGAGAACGAGGTGGTAGGGGTCGGCAGGAACGGCGGCGCCGGTCGAGATGTCGAGGTGGCGGCCGAGCAGGCGGGAGAAGATCTCTCCCACTCCGATGTCGGTGGAGCCCAGGGCCCCACCGGTGAGGTGGCCGGGTCCGAAGAGTCGGTAGGAGACGAAGCCGCTGAGCACGACCGCCGCGACGATCACATAGGTCACGGGGGCGCGCAGAAGGCTCGTCCCGCCGGAGATCTCGAGCCGGGAGAAGGAGTCGATGGCCTCCTCGGTGTCGCCGATGGGGTTGAGTTCGGCATCGGCGTCGGGGCCTCCGGTGGGAACTTCGGCGGGCCCGTCCTGCCCGGCCTCGGCGCTCATGGACCTGCGCTGAACCGCCAGTTCGTCGGCATCGGCGTAGAGCGCGGCCACGTGGGAGGTGCTCGTGCGTTTGGCCAGCCGGTTGCGGCGCGCATTGGCCCGCCGCAGCGCGGAGGTGGTGGTCACATCGGAAGCGAGCCCGAAGAGGGCGGACAGGTGCCAGCCGGCGGAACGGAAACTGTTCGACAGCAGTCCGCCGAGGATGTGGCCGAGGTTGACGAACAGGAGCCGGCAGAACAGGGAGGCCAGACCGGGGCTGGCGAGGCTGAGACGGTAGCGCTGCTCGGTCCGGATCTGGAGCTTCGAGGTCGGTGGCAGTGGGGAGGAGCCCAGGCGGTCCGCGGCCTGAGCGGAGATCTCCATCCGCGCCCGTGGGGCGAGGACGACGCGGCGGCCGAGGTCGCGCAGTCGCCGACAGTATTCGATGCCGCGATAAGCGGGCCCGAGCACGCGGGAGGGGGCACCGATCCGCTCGAGTTCGCCGGTGGCCATGAGCAGGCCGGGCAGGTCGAGGCCGAGCGTCTCCGTGCGACCGTCGCGTTGGCCCTGATCGATCTCGCCGGCGCCGACGGGATTGAAGCGCTCCCCCGCCGAGGTGGTGCTCACCCCCGCAGAGACGATGCGATCACCGCGCATGAGTTTGGGACCCACGGCGGCGACTGATTCGGTTTCGCCGATGGCGTCGAGGAGCTCATCGAGACAATCGGGTTCCGGACGGGAGTCAGGGGTGAGGAACCACAGATAGTCCGATTCCGCGATGGCGGGAATCTCACAGGCCTCCCGAACCGAAAGTCCCCCGAGATCCACGACCGGGATCTCGGGGAAGTGCGGCCGCAGGGCGGTTTCGAGCTCAACCTTGGCGGCGTCGTCGCCCGAAGCGACAACGACGGTGACAGCTGAACTCACACGACCTTTTTCTTGAGCCGACGGCGTTCACGTTCGGACATGCCGCCCCAGATGCCGAATCGCTCATCGTTGGCCAGAGCGTATTCCAGGCATTCGGAGCGCACTTCACAGGATGCGCAGACCCGTTTGGCCTCTCGAGTCGATCCGCCTTTCTCCGGGAAGAACGCCTCGGGGTCGGTCTGTGCGCACAGCGCCTGGTCCTGCCAGGCCAGTTCCCCGTCGTCAGCGGCACCGAGGAGCAGCGACAGCGGCGAGACCGCAGAATTGTCCGCCTGCAGAGGCGTCAGATCGCTCGGATCGACCGCCAGCGGATCAGGCAGCGTCTCGGGTGTGCGTGCTCCCGGCTCGACGAACCAGTCTTCGGCACGGCGGGAGGTGACTCCCGGTACGGCGGTGAAGTCTTCTCTCTCCCGCCATTCTCTCTGTGTGCTTGGCACGGCTTTCCCCTTTCTCACGCTTGAGCATTTCCGTCACCGTGACTGAGCCGATCAGCCCGATGTAGGGTCGAATGCTGAAGATTCATGCTCCGCGTGTTCCCCTTTAGGTATAAATTACACGTGTGTCATTACCGCTCCGTCAAGCCCTCATGGAGTATTAGGAGGGCCCACGTTCGATTATTCGAACACACCTTCACATGCACACGCGCCGGGAACACCACATATAGGGAGAGTGACGGAAATCGGACACAACCTGTGGGGTGGGCCTGAGCAAATCTGGAGAATTTCGGAAAGAGTCGCCGTCGATGGGATTATTGAGGAATGAGAGTCGAATCACCGGCGGCCGATCATGAATGACCGTCTCCTCACCGTCTACGCCCCTCCCGTCGAGGAAGAGGTCGCCCCGGGATCCGACCTCGCTGCCATCCTCATCAATGCTCTGCGCCGCAATCGCATCGACCTCAAGGACGGTGACATCCTCGTCGTCGCCTCGAAGGTCGTGTCGAAGGCCGAAGGTCGGCTGACCACTGTGGCCGACCGGACCGAGTTCGAAGACCTCGTCGCCGCCACCGGCACTCATCTCGTCGCCGAACGCTCCTACGGCTCCGGCACCACCGTCCAGGTCGTGCGCACCCCGGCCGGCACGGTGCAGGCGGCCGCGGGACTCGACCAATCGAACTCGGCCGGAGCGGTCGTGCTCCACCCGCTCGACAGCGACCGGTCCGCCGACGGTCTGCGGCAGAGAGTGGAGCAGGCGTTCTCTGTCCGCATCGGGCTGATCATCTCCGATACGAGTTCACGGCCCTGGCGAATCGGCGTGGCAGACATCGCCCTCGGTCTCTCCGGATTCTCCGGCCTCGACGACCAGCGGGGCCGACCCGATGACGACGGCCGTGTGCAGACGGTGACCGTGCGGGCCGTGGCCGATGAGATCGCCGCGGCCGCCGACCTGGTCAAAGGCTCCTCGCGCGGATTGCCGATGGCCCTGGTCAGAGGGGCTGGCGGGTACCTCGACAACGGGCGGGACGGGGCCAAGGCGCTCACACGCGAACTCAGCGAGGACTGGTTCCGCTACGGTCACGTCGAAGCCGTCCAGCGCGGCCTCGGCGTCACCGATCTGCCCGGCAGCGCCCCAGCCGGGGACAACGGCGATGACATCCTCGAACGGGTCTCCCGAGCGATCCGCCTCGTGCGTGCCGGGCAGTCGCGGACTCCCGGGCATGCGGCGTGGAGGATGCGCATCGAGGGGTCCGGCTCGCGCATCACGCTCAGCCCCTCCGACTCTCCGGCCACCGCGCAGTCGGGCGGGCCTCCGCTGCTCGAGGCGATGGTCGGACTGGGCTCGCTCGTCGAGCGCCTGCACACGGCGCTGTTCGCCGAGGACCTCAGCGCATCCACGCACTACCAATGGGTCGACGGAGAGCTCGGCGCATTCCCGCGCGGGGTGACCATCGACATCGGACTCATCAACCCCTGACCGGCCACAGCCGAGACGAAGAACAACGGACAACGACGAAAGCGGATATGGATCTCTCAGTCATCACACGCACCGGCGGCCCCGTCCTGCTCTGGCGCGGACCCGACCACGACGCCCTCGACCTCACCGGGCCCGTCGTCTCGAACTGGGTGAACAAGGGAGTCGGACTCTTCGGCGACTACGACCTCGGGCCCGACTTCACGCTCTTCGCTCCCCTGCCGCAGGGCCTGCACTGGCGCGAACTCGTCGCGATCCTCAGCGTCCTCCTCGCCGGAGGGCGGGTCGTCATCGGTTCGACGCCTCCGGACGAGGAGCATGTGGCCATCGTCGCCCTCGGCCATGAGGACGACGAGTCCGTGACCGACGCCGAGGAGGTCTTCGTGTTCAATCCGCCGGCACTGGCGCTGAGCACACCGGTCGATGAGGACTTCATCGACGTCAACTCCGCCATTCGCGCCTATCCCGATGTCACCTCCCGACGCCTCGATGCCTCAGGCACGCTCGAGGTCGACGGCCGGCGCATCGATTGGAACCGACAGGAAGGCGAGACTCCGGCCGGGCGCCCGCAGGGGCTGCTGGTGTCGAATTCGACCCCGTTGCCACAGGAATGGCCGGAGTTCCTCGACCATCTCCTCAGCGGCAAGGAGGTTCTGCTCGCATCAGGGGTCGATGAGGCTCGAATCATGGACCTGGCAAACGGCCTCGGAGTGGTCCGTGGCACACTGGGCACATGGACAAAGTAGTTGATACCCCCGCAGACGCGGTGGCCGACATTGCAGATGGATCATCGATCGCCGTGGGCGGCTTCGGTGTCGTGGGTGTGCCCGAATTCCTCATCCGGGCGCTCCAAGACCAGGGAGCCAAGGACCTCGAAGTGATCTCGAACAACGCCGGTGTCGATGGGCGCGGTCTGGGCATTCTGCTCGCCGACGGTCGACTTCGTCGGATCATCGCCTCCTATGTCGGTGAGAACAAGGAATTCGCTCGCCAGTACCTGTCCGGTGAGCTCGAGGTCGAGCTCACCCCGCAGGGAACGCTGGCCGAGAAGCTGCGCGCCGGCGGGGCGGGAATTCCCGCCTTCTACACGATCACCGGTGCCGGAACCCAGATCGCCGAGGGCGGCATGCCGTGGAAGTACGACGAGAACGGCAATGTCGTCAAGGAATCCCCGGCGAAGGAGACGAAGGTCTTGGACACCTTCGGCGAGGAGAGGGAATACGTCCTCGAGAAGTCGCTGGCCCCCGACTACGCCCTCGTGCGCGCCGCCGTCGGCGACCGCCACGGCAACCTCGTCTTCCATTCCTCGGCCCGGAACTTCAATCCCCCGGCCGCCCAGTCCGCACGCACCACCATCGCCGAGGTCGAGAAGCTCGTCGAGCCCGGTGAGATCGATCCGGACCATGTCCACGTGCCCGGCGTCTTCATCCACCGAGTGGTGCCTCTGACACCGGAGCAGGTGGCGGACAAGCCCATCGAGAAGCGCACCGTGCGAGAAGCCTGAGGAGACACACCATGTCATTGACACGCAATCAGATGGCGGCCCGTGCCGCCCAGGAACTCGAAGACGGCAGCTACGTCAACCTCGGCATCGGCATGCCCACCCTGGTTCCGAACTTCCTGCCCGACGATGTCCACCTCGTCCTGCAGTCCGAGAACGGACTCCTTGGCGTCGGTCCCTACCCCACCGAGGACGAGATCGATCCCGACCTCATCAACGCCGGCAAGGAGATCGTGACGATGAACCCCGGCGCCGCCTATTTCGATTCGGCGACGAGCTTCGGCATGATCCGCGGTGGAAAGATCAACGCAGCGATCCTCGGTGCCATGCAGGTCGCGGTCAACGGCGACATCGCGAACTGGATGATCCCGGGCAAGATGGTCAAGGGCATGGGCGGTGCCATGGACCTCGTCCACGGGGCTCAGCGCGTCATCGTCATCATGGACCATGTGGCCAAGGACGGCTCACACAAGCTGCTGACCTCCTGCGACCTGCCGCTGACCGGCAAGGGCGTGGTCTCGCGCATCGTCACAGATATCGCCGTGCTCGACGTCAGCGGCGACTCCTTCACCCTCGTCGAGCTGGCCCCCGGAGTCACCGTCGATGAGGTCAGGGACAAGACCGGCGCCGAGGTCACCGTCCCCGACAGCGTGCCCACCATCGAGGTCGCCGCCTGACAGCTGCCGACGCCCCCTGTCGCCTCCCGGCCAACCGAGAAGTGGTCGCGTTCGGATACCAGAACTCAGTTTCTGTATCCGAACGCGACCACTTCTCAGTGTGAGCAGGTGCCATCGGCAGGTGACGTGAACAGAGAGAGCTGCGGGCGCTCCGACCAGCCGGGCCTCTCACCGCCGCGCAGGACTCCTGGCCCCGCCGCGCCGAAGCCTCTGACTCACCGCCGCGCGGGAATCCTTCTCTCAGCCCAGGGACGGGGCGGGTTCCAGGCCGGTGGTCGCCACGAACAGATCACCGTGGCCGTCGGCGCTCACCATCGGCTCGTTGGCCGCGATGAAAGCGCTCTGACCGCGCTCGAGGGTGATCGAGGTTCCGAGCGAAGTCAGAGTGACCGTTCCCGAGGTGCACAGGGCGATGGCCGCGCCTCGGCGCTCGAGCTGCGTGTTCCGCGGGCACCGCAGGGACTGCAGCGCGAAGTCCTCGGTGGCGCCGAACAGCACACCGGCACGATCGGGTTCGACCATTCTCGGCATTCCCGCACGGAAGTCCGCGATCTTCGACAGCTGCTCGATATCGACGTGCTTCGACGTCAGTCCTCCACGCAGGACGTTGTCGCTCGAGGCCATGATCTCGATGCCGGTGCCGAAGAGGTAGGCGTGGAGCACACCGGCGTCCATCGCCAGCGCCTCCCCCGGCTGCAGGTGCACGCGATTGAGCATGAGTCCGACCAGAACACCGGGGTCGTGGGGATAGTCGCTGACGAGCTCGCAGAAGGTCTGTGCCGGGTCGACGGCGCTGCCGAGCCGGCTCACGTGGCGATCGGGCAGCTCGGCGAGGCCGTGGACGGCCACTTCGTCGACGAGGCCGGTCGCCCGCGGGTCGCCGAGCACGAGTTCAACGGCACGCGAGAACGCCTTCGCCTCCCCGATGGATCTCAGTGCCCCGATGACCGAGCCGAGGAAGTCCAGCGAGGGCGGGGTCAACGGCTGGGAGAGCATTCGCTCGAACGTCGCCCGCACCGCCTTGCGGGGACGGAACCCCGTGAGCGCGTGGAAGTCGGTGAGCGCATAGATGAGTTCGGGCTTGGCCGAGGCGTCCTTGTAGTTGCGGTCCGGGGCGTCGAGCGTGATTCCGGCCGCCTCTTCCGCAGCGAACCCCGCCCGGGCCTGTTCTCTGTTCGGGTGCACCTGGATCGACAGGGCCTTCCGAGCCGAGAGCACTTTGAGCAGGAACGGCAGCCTGGCTCCGAACGAGTCGACGGACTCCTGGCCGAGCAGTCCCGTCGGATCGCCCGAGAGGTATTCGATCAGATTGGGGCCCGATGCCGGTGCGGCCTCGGTCGCCACCACTGCCCCGGCCGAGGACGGGCCGCCGAGGCGGTCGCTGCGGAACCGTTCGCCCGTCGTCTCCCGATCGACGTCGAGCCGTGAAGGGCTCATCGGATGGGCCCCCAGCCAGAGCTCGGCGCAGGGGGTTCCGTCCGGGACGGTGCCCAGAAGCGCGGGAATCGCGTCGGTGCTGCCCCATTCGAAGTTCTTGACCGTGTTGTGCAGACGATGCACTGCTCTGGCCCCCTTGGACGGATAGTGCCGGAACCGCGCTTCGGGCTCCGGGTGTGCACTGTCCACGATAGCCCCCGCGACCAGCGATGGGCGGCCACTTCACTGACTGTTCAGACGATGTCACACACTATTCACCGCCTATCACCTGGGACGATGTTCATTCCCTTGAGGGGTGCCGGTTCGGAGAAAGGAGGAGAACCGGAAAGTGCCCTGCGGGTGATCCGGAATCGGACCCCCGCAGGGCACTGTCGGTGAGGCACTCGAACGCCTCCCGTCGGCGTCGTCGGTCAGCCGACCACGCGGATGACCTTGGCTCCACGGTCGAGCATCCAGCTGTAGCTGCGCTTCGTGGTGTTCGTCCGGGGCGATCCCGCATCGTACATCTGGCCCTTGGTCTCGGAGATGATTCCGATGTGACCGGGGATCCAGATCAGGTCGCCTGCTTTGGCGTCCTTGATGGAGATCTCCTTACCGGCGTAGCGCTGCTGACTGGTCGTGCGCGGCAGATCGATGCCGTGCTTGCCATAGACGTACTGGGTGTAACCCGAGCAGTCCCAGCCGGACTTCGGCGAGGTGCCGCCCCATACGTATTTGACGCCGAGGTGGGCCTTCGCCTCCTTGATGATGGACGCGCGCTGGGCCGCGATCTTCTCGGCCTTCGTCGGCTCGTCCTTCTTCTTGTCGTCGTCCTTCTTGGAATCGTCTTTGGACTTGTCGTCGTCCTTCTTGGAATCGTCCTTGGACTTGTCGTCTGACTTCGAGTCGTCCTTCGAATCCTCGTCGTCTGCAGTACCTTCCCCGGAGTCTGCAGGCGAGTCGTCATCGGTGGGTGTGTCCCCCGGCGGGGTCGAATCGCCCGGGGCGTTGCCATCGGTCACGCCCCCGGCGATCGATCCCTTCGGAGAGAACTCGGTGGTGCCGTACCCCTCGGCCCAGACCAGACGTGCGCCTTCGAACAGCTGCTCACCGCGGCCGTCCTTGTAGCTCACGTCGGACTTGGGGTAACCGAGGTGACCCTTGACGGTCCCCTTGTCACCCCAGTAATTCATGATCGTGCCGGAGGTGTAATGCGCACCGGTGTCCTTGGACCAGTAGAATGATCCGTTTTCGAAGCGCTGCGCAACTCCCCCGTCCTCGAGGCCGCCCTTCTCCTGAGAGGTGGGCAGCCCCAAGTCGGCGATCGCGTCACCCTTGTACGCTGAGGCGATCGCGCCGGTCAGATGGTACGCACCGGTCTTCTTGGACCAGTAGACGACGCCTTTCTCGAACTTCTGCGACTTGGCGCCCTTGTGTCCCTTGACAGAGTGCTCCTTGCCGACGGCCTTGCCGAGCTTGTGCTTCGCGGCGTACTTCTCGATCTCGGTCTTCGACTTCTCGGACTTCTTGTCGTCGTCCTTCTTATCGTCGGACTTCTTGTCGTCGTCCTTGGACTTGTCGTCGTCCTTCTTGGAGTCGTCCTTCTTGTCGTCGTCCTTCGACTTGTCGTCATCCTTCTTGTCGCCGGGCTGTTCCCCGGTCTTGAGAACGGAGTTGACCGTCGAGCGCATCTCGCCCAGCTTCGCGTAGAAGGCGTCGCCGGGGCAGTCGGTCTGACCCAGGTCACGGTGTCCGACGAGATTCGACTTCGTCGCCTTCGAGATTCCGTTGATCGAGAACTTCCAGGCGATCGCCGAGGCCACAGCATCGCGGGTCTTCTTCGGCGGGGCCGAACTGTTGTAGGTGCCCAGCACGGAGATGCCGAAGGTGCCGGTGTTGTGTCCGGACACGTGAGCGCCGATGACGGCCTTCGAGATGTCACCGCCGCGCGCCTGCCAGAGACGACCGTACTTGTCCGCGACGACGTTGTAGCCGATATCGTTCCAGCCGCGTCCCTGCTGGTGGTACGCCTGGATACCGCGGATGATGCCCGGAACGTCTTCGGCCGAGTAGCTGTTCGAACCGGAGGTGTGGTGCACGACGGCCTGCTTGATCCCGCTGGCGTAGTCAGGGCTGCCCTTGTAGGCCTTCGCGCCCCAGGAGCTGCGCGAACCGATCTTCGGCTTCGAGACCTTCTTCGCCACGGTCGAGACCGTCGACGATCCCGGCACGTAGTTCTGATTGGTCACCGTCGCACCGTTGGTGGCCGCAACGTTCTCGGCGGTGGTCGCCTCGGCGTCGGTGGCCTCATCCGTCGACGCGTCATCAGCGCCTTCGGCGGATTCCGAACCCTGCTGGTCGAGATCGACGGGCGCATTCTCGGCCACCGCCTGAGCATCACCGGCGTCACGCTTCGGGTCGACGAGCACGAGCTCGGCATCGCTCGGCGCGGAATCGCCGAGGATGCGCATCTGCACGCCCGAAGCGTTCGACACCGTCATCGGCTCGGATCCCTTGTTCTGGGCCTCTTCCTGCTGCTCCTGGTCGAGGGTGTCCCAGCTTCCCCATTCGGAACCGTGCTTGACGCGGACCTGAATGCGGATATTGGACTTCGCTTCGGAGAAGGTGAAGCCGATGAGGCTCGGATTGTTCGACGGCACGTCGAGGACGTCCGAGATCAGCGCGATATTGACACCGTCCTCGGTCTTCTGTTGGACCGAGCCGGAGATGTCCTCATCGTCCTTGGACTCCGACTTCTCCGAGGAGTCCTTCTCACCTTCGCCCTCAGCATCCTCGGACTTCTCGGCGTCCTCGGACTTCTGGTCTCCGCTCTTCTCGTCCTCATCGGGCGTCTGCTCCGACTTGGACGGCGTCGACTCCTCCGAGGACTCGGCCTCGTCGGGTCCGGACGACAGCCCGGCCGAGACGTTCTCTGCCGTGCCGGTCGTCGCCGAAGCGGAGGCAGCGGCATTGACGATATCGGGCGCTTTCGCCTTGGCCAGCGCAGTCTCGGACTTGAAGATGTTCGGCAGATTGGTTGTCGCGCTCTGGTTGGCGGCAGTGGCGGTGGATTCACTGGATTCGCGGGCACCGGGCGCCTTGAGTCCGTCCTCGCTGACTTTCAGCGATTCCTTGGACACCTCCGGCGACGACGTGGCCGCGAAAGCCGTCGGTGCCGTGACCGCTAAGGTGCCGACCAGCGCCACAGACGCGCAGCCCGCAACAGTGGGCAATAGATATTTCATCGTTACAGCCTTTTCGAGGAAGACAGGGAAGTTCAGGCCTCGAGGTCTCCTGCACCGTTGGCAGTACGGTGGGCAACCCCAACATCTCAAAATTGTTACACATTTTCGGCGTGTCAGACTAGCCACAGAGCGGAATATTCTAGTTACAACGATGTGGTTCCCAGTAATGGCAAGGGACACACCGAGCAAAAGTTTTTCCCGGAATCGTCATGAATCGGCCGGTTTCGGTCATTGCCGCCCCCGACCGACCACATGCCCGATGTCTCAGGGCACGTAACAGATCGCCTTCTCGTCGGCTTCTTCGCCGTTGTCAGCCGAAGTGTCGCCGGCACCCTGTGCCAGCAGCTGCGGCCCTGAACCGGGGGTCGGATCGAGTCCCGCATCGACTCCGGCGGCGGCTGACAGGTCGCCTCCGGGGGCCGAGACAGCGCCTTTGTCCTGCTCGGAGGACTCGGACGCCTCCTCGATCTTATCGGCTACGAGCTCTCGTGCCACATCGAAGTCCGGATGCGACGGTGTGATCTCGGGTGGAGTGAGGTCCAGCGACTCGATCTTCTGCGATTTGACCTTGAGCGCGAGATCCACGAAGGAGTCCACCTGCGAGGACGGGATGTCGGTCGACACAGCGCCCGGCGTGGCCTCCGCGATCGCCTGATAGCGGGTGAGCACCGTGGCGGGATCGAGCTGTTTGACCATCGCCGTCTGCACGCAGCGCTGCCGGATCATCCGCTCGTAGTCACTGGAGAATTCGCGAGAGCGAGCGAACCACAGGGCATGATGGCCGTCGAGCTTCTGCTTGCCCGGCTCGATCCACCCCTTGACCGGACCGTGCTCGCCCGTCGTCGGATCGACCTTCGAGGAGATCGGCACGCGCTTGCCCGAGACCAGGGTGATGCCGCCGAGGGAGTCGATGAGGTCCTCGAAGCCCTTGAGGTTGATCATCGCATAGTACTGGACCTCGAGCCCGGTGACCGCGGACACCGCGTCCATCGTCGCCTGCTCCCCCGCCAGCTCCGGATCATCGAACTCGTCCTTGTGCCGCTCTCCCTGCTGGAACACCGCATTGAGCAGGCACTCGTCACCGCAGTTGAAGCCCTGCGGATAGTGCTTGTGCAGCGGCGAGTCCTCGGGGAAGGGCACGTTCTCCATATTGCGAGGCAGACCGATGATGACCGGCTTGCCCGTCTTCGTGTCGATCGAGACCAGAGACAGCGAATCCGGGCGGATGCCGGTGCGCCCCTTTCCGGCATCGGAGCCGAGCAGCAGGATGTTGTACCGGCCGTCGACGGGTTTGAGCGCCTTGCCCGAGGCGAAGAGGTCGCTCATCAGGTCGCGCTGTGAGTTGAGCATCGTCGTCCCCCAGGCCAGCGGCCCCACCACGATGAGCAGGAGAGCACAGAAGGCCGCGACGAAGCGCTTGCGGGCGCGCCCGGACAGTGTGACAAGGCGGATCCGGCGCAGCGAGTCGAAGAGGCAGACGACCCAGTTGACGGCGATGATCGGCAGCCACACGGTGAGGAACGTGAGAATGAAGGGATTCGTGCCGATCGTGAACAGGAACGTGCGGTCGATGAGGACGATCACCCCGGCGACGATGACCAGGAGCCAACTGATCGCGGTGATCGACAGGGAGATCTTCGCCCAGCGACGACGCCTGAACAGCAGCTGGACGCCGCCGGGGACGATGACGGTAACGAGGAGAAGCAGCCATGCCCGCACATCCCGCGTCGGCTGTGAGGCATACGAAGGGTAGCGGATCGGATCCACGTATCTCGTTTCAGCCACTGCCTTCCCTTCGTCTCGTCCGTGGTCATCGGGGTCCGCCACCGGCACGCCGGCCCGTGCCGGCGGCCGCTGCGCTCGGTCGAGGCGACCGGACGCGCACCGCAGACCACTGTGCCAAATGAAATTCAGAGTCCACTGTGCTCATCCATTGTGTCGCCTGCGGACTCCCGATGCCGGCACATCCGCGCCGTGCATGTCGGATTCTGTGTCTATGCGATTCTTCACAGAAGACAGAAACGGCACCGCGGACCGTCCGATCCGCACGGTCCGCGGTGCCGACGAGGGCGCTGTCTCAGGCCAGCAGCTGACGTCTCAGCGGAGCAGCTGACGCCCCATCACCATGCGCTGGATCTGGTTCGTGCCCTCATAGATCTGAGTGATCTTCGCATCGCGCATCATCCGTTCGACGGGATGGTCGACGACGTATCCGGCCCCGCCGAGCAGCTGCACGGCGTCCGTGGTGATCTCCATGGCCGCATCCGAGGCATAGGCCTTCGCCGCGGCGCCGAAGTAGGTCAGATCGTCGTCGAAGCGCTGACTCTTCGCGGCGGCGGTGTAGGTCAGCTGGCGCGCGGCCTCGAGCTTCATCCCCATATCGGCGAGCATGAACTGGATGCCCTGGTTCTCAGCGACGGCCTTGCCGAACTGCTGACGCTCCTTGACGTAGTCCAGGGCGTAGTCGAGAGCGCCCTGGGCGATGCCCACGGCCTGCGCCGCGATCGTCACACGCGTGTGGTCGAGGGTGCGCAGGGCGATCTTGAGACCCTCGCCGGGCTCCCCGACGATCCGGTCTCCCGGCAGGCGGACGTTGTCGAAGAGCAGTTCGCGAGTCGGCGAGCCCTTGATGCCGAGCTTGCGCTCCTTCTCTCCGAAGGTGAAGCCCTCATCGGACTTCTCGACGACGAAGGCCGAGATGTTCCGTCCCCGCGCACCGTCGGGGTCGGTGACGGCCATGACCGTGTAGTACTCGGATTCGCCGGCGTTCGTGATCCAGGTCTTCACTCCGTTGAGGATCCAGTCGTCGCCGTCGCGCACCGCCCGGGTCTTCATCGAGGCCGTGTCCGAGCCGGCCTCGCGTTCGGACAGGCCGTAGGAGAAGCCGGCTTCCCCCGCCGCGACCGACGGAAAGTACTTCTGCTTGATCTCGTCGCTGCCGCCCAGCTGCACGGGCATGCTGCCGAGCTTGTTGACCGCCGGGATGAGCGAGGAGGAGGCGCAGCCGCGGGCGACTTCCTCGATGATGATCGACACGGCCAGGGCGTCCGCGCCCATTCCGCCGTATTCCTCGGGGATGTGGGCCGCGAAGAAGTCCGTCTCCACGAGCGCGTCGTGGGCTTCCTGCGGATAGCGCGAGTCCGCGTCGACCTCAGCCGCGTACGGCGCGATCTTCTTCTCCACGACATTGCGCACGGCCGCGCGGATCTCTTCGTGCTCTTCGCTGGGCTGGTAGAGGTCGAACATCCTTCTCCTAAGACTTAACAATCGTTCGGCAAGGCCATTATTCCTGCAATGCGCGGCCTTTGTCGAGAGCGACCTGCCGCAGCTCGTCCCGGTAGACGTCCAACCGACCTCGCAGATCCGCCGCGTCGACGCCCTCGCCGGCGCCGAGGATGCGCGCAGCCAGCAGACCCGCATTCTTCGCCCCGCCGATGGACACGGTGGCCACGGGCACCCCGGACGGCATCTGGACGATCGACAGCAGGGAATCCATCCCCTCGAGATGTTTCAGGGGCACGGGAACGCCGATGACCGGCAGAGACGTCATCGAAGCGATCATTCCCGGCAGGTGGGCCGCTCCGCCGGCCCCGGCGATGATGACCCGGACGCCGCGATCGGCCGCCGACTTCGCCCAAGCGATCATGTCCTCGGGCATGCGGTGGGCGGAGACGACCTCGGCACTCGAATCGACTCCGAGCTCGTCGAGGGCGTCGGCCGCAGCCTTCATCGTCGGCCAGTCCGAGTCCGATCCCATGACGATGCCGACCGGGGCCGCCGGGGTCTGGTGTGCTGCGCTCATCTGTGCTTCCTTCGTCTCAGTCGACGCCGGCCCGTTCGATGCCGGCTCATTCGGTGTTGGTGTCTCGCCCGGCCAGCAGGTCGCCGGGGGTGGGCATCTCGGGGTGCGGATCGACGTCGACTCCGGCGATGAAGTCCGCGGCGTGGCGGGCCCGGGCCAGCACGAGCTGCGGGTCCTGGCCGTAGGCGTTGACGTGTCCGACCTTGCGGCCCGGGCGCACGCTCTTGCCGTAGAGGTGGACCTTGACCGCGGGATCGTGGGCCATGACATGCAGATAGGGCTGGTAGAGGTCCTCGTGCTCGGCACCGAGGACGTTGACCATCACGGACACGTCCTCCCTGGCCGCAGGGCTGCCCAGGGGCAGGTCGAGGACGGCGCGCAGGTGCTGCTCGAATTGGCTCGTCACCGACCCGTCCTGTGTCCAATGCCCGGTGTTGTGGGGACGCATGGCGAACTCGTTGATGAGGAAGCCGTCGGCAGTCTCGAACATCTCCATAGCCATGACACCGGTGACGTCGAGGGTGCCGGCGACCTTGAGGATCGCCTCCGTGATCTCCTTGGCCTTCGTCGTCTCGAGTCCGGGGGCCGGCGCGATCGCCTCTTTGCAGACTCCGTTCTGCTGCCAGGTCTCGACCACCGGCCAGACGGCCGTCTGCCCCATCGGGGAGCGTCCGACCATGACCGCGAGCTCACGGGTGAAATCGACCTTCTCCTCGGCGAGCAGCTGCGGGACCTCGCGGAGCCAGTTGACGGCCTCGTCGAGGCTGTCGATGACGCGGACCCCCTTGCCGTCGTAACCGCCGCGAGGGGTCTTGAGGATGAAGGGATAGCCGACTCGGGCGGCGAAGGCCTCGACGTCGGCGGCCGAGGTGATCTCCGCCCAGGCGGGATTCGGCAGGCCGAGTTCGTCCATCTTCGTCCGCATCCGGATCTTGTCCTGAGCGAAGATGAGAGCCTGGGGGCCCGGACGCACGACGTGGCCGGCCTCGACCAGGGCCCGGAGGTGCTCCGGCGGGACGTGTTCGTGGTCGAAGGTGATGACGTCGACGGTTTCGGCGAAGGCCTTGAGCGTCGGGTAGTCCGTGTAGTCGCCGACACTCACCTCATTGATGACCTGAGCGGCGGGGGCATCGGCGGTCTCTGCGAGAACGGAGAACCGGATGCCGAGGGCTTCTGCGGCGGGAGCGAGCATGCGTGCCAGTTGGCCGCCGCCAATGACACCGATACGAGGAAAAGTCACGTCTGCCATCCTAACGCCGACCTCGGCGGCGCCGGCGCAGGGTTCGCCGATCGGTCCGACGCTTCCGGCCTCAGACGACGAGCAGCGGAATCTCCAGCTCGCGGTCCGTCGTCGAGCCGTGGTGACCGATCAGCGCCAGCGCCGAGGCGGATTCGACCTCGGAATCGACGACGGCGAACCCATCGGCGCAGATGACGAGGAAGTCGCCGATCCGACTGTGGACGTGCGGAGCCACGGGTCCGAAGTATCCGCGCCCGATCGCCTCGGATTTCGGCAGAATGAGCCCGCGGTCGCCGATCGTCTCGCGCCAGGCGGAGCCGACCTCGGCCTCGGCGCCGGGTTCGACGTAGAGGTGGAGGGCCCGCGGCTCTCCCCCGACATGCCTGAGCCCGGTTTTGAGCGCAGGGGCATCGACGAGGTCGAGACGTCGATCGTGATCGATGTCGACCATTCCGTGATCTGCAGTGGCGATCATCGTGGCATCATCGGGCAGATCGGCGGCCAGTCTGGACAGCGCGAGGTCGACACGTTCGAGCTCCTCGGTCCAGGCCGCCGAGTCCGATCCGTGCACATGACCGGTCTTGTCCAGATTGCCCCAGTAGAGGTAGATGAGGCGCCGGCCCGGGGCCCGAGCCTCGGCCAGGGCCTGGCCACAGCGCTCCTCCAATGTCTTCGAGGCCCGGAAGCGGCCTCCGCGCAGCGAGGCGCGGTTGAGCCCGCGACCGGAGAACTTCTTCTCCCCCAGGCTGACCACGTCGACATCGGCGTCCGTGAGCCGTTCGAACAGCGTGGCATCGGGCACCCAGGCGACCGGGTCGACGTCGAGATTCCACGTCAGCTGGTTGAACACCGCGTCCCTGTCCGGGTCGAGCACCCGGTAGCCGACGACCCCGTGCGCCCCGGGCAGACGCCCCGTGGCCAGCGAGGACAGGGAGTTGGCCGTGGTCGAGGGGAAGCCGGCCGACAGGGTCCTGCGGGTCTGCGCCAGGGACCGGAAGAAGGGAGTGTAGCCGCTGTACCGGCGCAGCTGCCGCTCCCCCAGCCCGTCGATGAGGATGACGATGGCGGTTCGCGACTCACGGTCGAGACCGAGCCTGCGTGCGCGCTCGTGCGCCTCGGCGTCGAAGATGCCGCCGGCACCGAGGCTCAGCGCCGCGGCGGGAACGATGTCGGACAGGATCGGCCCGGAGTAGTCCGGCGGCCCCAGCAGGGGCGCGCCGTCCTCGGGCCGGGAGGCAGCCTCGCTCATTGACGCGACCGCAGCCGGGCGTGGAAGACCGCGGCACGCAGCTTGCCGGCGAAATCGGCGATGCGGTCGACCGCGGCCTGGCCCTCCGCCTCGGCCGAGACCCGGAGCATGACGTCCTCGGCGAAGATCGACCCTCCGTATCCGTGGTCGCCCATGCAGTTGGGGTCCCCACAGGTCTCGGGGAAGGCCTCGATTCGGTTCGACGCGCCCCAGGACAGGGTGAGCGAGACCTCGACGGGTTTGTCCCCGGGCCGGTACGAGGCGGGATCGGCGAAGGTGCGGCCGACCATGACCGTGCCGAGCCTGTCGAGTTCAATGTCCTCGCTGCTGGTCACCGCCCGCGGCTTCGCTCCGGGTTCGGTGTTCGGATCGTCGTCGACGTGCACCAGCAGCAGCCGGGTCTCGGTGAGGACGAACGCGGTCACGTGCCGGTGGATGGATTCGATGTCGACGTGGGTGTCGATGTGGACGAAGTGGGCCAGTACCGGTTCATCGAACAGGGAGTCAGCGAGTATGCCTTGGGTCAGTTGGGGATAGTAGCCGGCCGACTGCAGATCGTGAACGAGAACCTCGGGTAATGCCATGCCCTCCATTGTGCCCCACTCCCCCGACACTTCACAGCGAGGGCCGCCACAGACGGGGCCGTGCGCATATGCTGGGACCATGGAAAACTATCCTGCCGGGTGGGAAGCCGACGTCGTCCTCCGCGACGGGGGCACCGCCCATCTGCGTCCGATCACTCCTGCCGACGCCGATGCCCTGTCGCGCATGCACGAGGCCCAGTCGCCGGAGTCCGTCTACCTGCGCTTCTTCGCTCCGCTGCCCCGCCTGCCGAAGCGGGACCTCGACCGGTTCGTCAACGTCGACCACCATGACCGAGTCGCCCTGATCATGCTCATCGGCGATGACATCATCGGCGTCGGGCGCTTCGACAAGATCTCCGACACCGAGGCCGAGGTGGCCTTCAACATCGCCGATGCCCACCAGGGACGCGGCGTCGGCTCGATCCTGCTCGAGCACCTGGCCGCCGCGGCCAGAGAAGGCGGCATCCAGAGGTTCACCGCCGAGGTGCTGCCCCAGAACCGTTCGATGCTCCAGGTCTTCCAGGCCGCCGGCTACGAGGTCTCCCGCGGTTTCGACGACGGGGTCGTGGCCGTGAATTTCGACATCGACCCGACCGCCCGGTCGATCGAGGTGCAGGCCTCCCGTGAGCACAGGGCCGAGGCCCTGAGCGTGCGCACGGTCCTCCACCCCACCTCGGTGGCGGTCATCGGCGCCAGCCGCAAGCGCAACTCCACCGGTCATCTGCTCATCCGCAACATCACCGCAGCGAATTTCACCGGCAAGCTCTGGGTCGTCCACCCCGAAGCCGATCAGATCGCCGGGGTCCAGGCCTACCCGAGCCTCGACGCACTGCCGGGCAAGGCCGATCTCGCCGTCATTGCCGTGCCCGCCGAGTCCGTCACCGAGGTCGTCCAGGACTGCGCTGCCCACGGCGTCAAGGCGGTCCTCGTCATCTCCTCCGGCTTCGCCGAGACCGGTCCCACCGGCGCCGAGCTGCAGACAGAGATGGTCGCAACCGCCCGCGCCTACGGCATGCGCGTGGTCGGCCCGAACTCGTTCGGTCTGGTCAATGAGGCCGGCGACATCTCGCTCAACGCCTCACTGGCCCCGTTCCTGCCGGCCTCGGGCACGCTCGGCCTGTTCAGCCAGTCGGGGGCGCTGGGGACGGCTCTGCTGGCGGCGGCGAAGAACCGCGGCCTGGGCATCTCGACATTCGTGTCCGCGGGCAACCGGGCGGATCTGTCGGGCAACGACATGCTCCAGTACTGGGAGGAGGACCCGGCCACGCAGACCGTCGGACTCTATCTCGAGTCCATCGGCAATCCGCGCAAGTTCTCCCGCATCGCCCGCCGCGTCTCCCGGGTCAAACCCGTCATCGTCATCAAATCCGATCTCACCGGTCGGGAGCTGCCGCCCGGACACATCGTGCGCACCTCCTCGCTGGCACCGAACACCCTCGACCAGGTGCTCGAGCAGGCGGGAGTGATCAGAGCCGACACCATTCATCAGCTCTTCGACCTCGCCCAGGTGTTCGCAACCCAGAAGCTGCCCGACGGCCGCCGGGTCGGCGTCATCGGCAACTCCGCGGCGATGGGCACGCTGATCATGCAGCGGGCCCGGTCCGAGGGCCTGCGCGTGGACACGGACCCGGTCTCGCTGCACCCGGAGGTCGACGCGCAGACCTTCCGCGACGAACTCGATGCGATGTATGAGCGGCAGGACGTCGATTCGGTCATCGTCACCTTCACCCCCTCGGCCGGGGCCGAGGAGTCGGAGATCGCGGCCCTGCTGTCCGAGGCCGCCGCCCGCTCGGGCAAGACCACGGTCGCCTGCTTCCTGGGCATCCAAGGTGTCCACGACGAACTGACCAGCTACCTCGCCGACGAGGAGGGCAACCGCGTCTCCCGCACGGTTCCCAGCTATGTCGGACCGGAGGACGCGGTCTGGGCCCTGGCCCGGGCCACGGACTATTCGCGCTGGCGCGCGGCCGATCACGGCCGCTACATCGAACTCGACGACCTCGATGACAGGAAAGTCCGGTCGATCATCGAATCGGCCCTGGCCGGAGCCGAGCCGGGCACCCCGGTCCGACTCGAGCGCGATGACACACGGGCGCTGCTCAACGCCTACGGCATCGAGGTCCTTCCCTACCTTGCGGCGTCCTCGGTCGAGGAAGGACTCGCCGCCGCCGAGAGGATCGGCTACCCCGTGGCGCTCAAGGCCGTGTCGAAGCTGCTGCGTCACCGGATGGAGCTCGGCGGCGTCCGTCTGAACATCGACTCCCCCGATGAGCTCGCCGAGGACTTCGCCGCGATCCAGGACACCATCCGGCAGCTCGTCGGCGAAGAGGAGCCGCTCGTCGACGTCCAGGCGATGGCCCCGCACGGGGTTCCCTGCGTCCTGCGCGCCGGTGAGGACCCGCTGCTCGGCCCGCTGCTGGCGTTCTCGCTGGCCGGCGACACCACCGAGCTGCTCGGCGACGTCGCGCATCGGGTCGCCCCGATCACCGACAAGGAGGCCGGGGACATGATCCGTTCGATCAAGGCCTCCCCGCGCCTGTTCGGCTATCGGGGCCTGCCGCCGATGAACATCGAACCCCTGCGCAACGTCCTCGAACGCCTGTCCGTGCTCGTGGAGAACCATCCGCAGATCCTCGAGCTGGTCATCCATCCCATGGTCGCCACGGAGACGGACGGCCATGTGCTCAGCGCGCATGTGGATCTGCTGCCGGACCCCACCCGCATCGACGGCACACGCCGGCTCCTCAGCTGAGGCTGTTGCCCCTGGTGTCGATTCCGCGTTCGCGGCCCGTCTGTCTCGCGTTTCCACACCGTCGTCAGGATGTGAGAAGCTGAACGGCAAATCAGTGCCTGCCGAGGACGAGCCCCGAATATTGGGAACCGACTGTCAGATTGGCGAGTCCTATACCAATTCGCAGACTTGACGGGTAGTGTCTGTATCCGTTCGGCACGAAAAGTTATGAATTCGTGTTTTACTGAGTGGTCGTTCACACGGCCGTTGTCTGTGGCCGACACCGGCCACCCATTGTCCACGGCACCTGCGACCCGCGGGTGTCCCATGAGAGCGAGGCCTCACAGTCATGATTTCGCGCAGAGACGTCGTCACCGATTCCGCGATCGCAGTAGTCGCCGAACAAGGAGTCCGCGGGCTCACCCACCGGGCAGTCGATGCACTGGCCGAACTGCCGGTGGGTTCGACGTCGAATGTCTACCGCACCCGTGACGCCCTGATCACCGGCATCATGGAGCGCATCGGCGAACTGAACTCCCAGCAGCTCGAACGCATACCCGAACTCGTGCGCGCCCCGGGCGCCGATTCCCTCGAGGTCGCCATCGACTTCTGCATGAACTGGCTGACCACGGACCGCAACCGGTTCTACACGATGATGATGCTCAGCCTCGACCCGGCTCTGCCGCCCGAGGCCGTCATCGCCAAGGAGAAGAACGTCCGAGCGATCCACGACTTCATCATGCGCTTAGCGGGGGTCGATGCCGACTGCGCCCGCCACATCAACAGTTCTGTCGCCGGCATGATGTTCAGCGAGCTCGTCTCCGGCACCGCCGATCGGGCCAACGTCGAGACCTACCTCAGGGAGTTCTTCTCGTGGCTGGACAACGTCCGCGCATCAGCCTGAGTCCCGACACGACTCAGCCGATGACGCCCGATTGAGGCGGAGACTCCGAATCGAACGCTAGAATCGACGGGTGCCCTCCCGCACTGGCATGCGCGTGGTGCGGGCGAGCCAGGGAATCGAACAGTTCGTGCGTCAAAGGAGTTCCATGCCCGAAGGCAGAGTCATCGATGTCGACGTCTCCTCAGAGATGGAGAGCTCGTACCTCGAGTATGCGTATTCGGTCATCCACTCACGCGCACTTCCCGATGCCCGTGACGGCCTCAAACCGGTGCAGCGACGCATCGTCTACCAGATGGGCGATATGGGACTGCGCCCGGAGCGCGGCCATGTGAAGTCCTCCCGCATCGTCGGCGACGTCATGGGCAAACTCCACCCGCACGGCGACTCGGCGATCTACGACGCGCTGGTGCGTCTGAGCCAGGACTTCATCATGCGGGTGCCCCTGGTCGACGGCCACGGCAATTTCGGTTCCCTCGACGACGGTCCCGCGGCCCCGCGCTACACCGAGGCCCGACTGACGACCGCGTCGATGCAGATGATCGCCGGACTCGACGAAGACGTCGTCGACTTCGTCGGCAATTATGACAACACGCTGACCCAGCCCGAGGTGCTGCCGAGCGCCTTCCCGAATCTGCTCATCAACGGCGCATCGGGCATCGCCGTGGGCATGGCCACGAACATGGCCCCGCACAATCCCGGTGAGGTCATCGCCGCCTGCGCGCATCTCATCCGCAACCCGGACGCCGGTCTGGCCGAACTCATGCGCTTCATTCCCGGGCCCGATCTGCCCACGGGCGGTCGGATCATCGGCCTCGACGGTGTGCGCGAGGCCTATGAGACCGGACGCGGAACCTTCCGCACCAGGGCGACCGTGTCGTTCGAGAACATCAGCGCCCGCCGCAAGGGCATCGTCGTCACCGAGCTGCCCTACCTCGTCGGCCCGGAGAAGGTCGTGTCGAAGGTCAAGGACGCCGTGGCGGCGAAAAAACTGACCGGCATCGCCTCGATCGATGACTATTCCGACCGCAAGAACGGAATGCGCCTGGTCATCGGAATCAAGAACGGATTCAACCCCGAGGCGGTGCTGGCCGAGCTCTACCGCCAGACCCCCTTGGAGGAGTCCTTCGGCATCAACAACGTCTGCCTCGTCGACGGACAGCCCTCGACGCTGGGCCTGCGCGACCTGCTCATGGTCTACCTCACCCACCGCATCGACGTCGTCCGCCGTCGCACGGTGTTCCAGCTGCGCAAGGCCAAGGACCGGCTCCACCTCGTCGAGGGTCTGCTCATCGCGATCCTCGACATCGACGAGGTCATCCAGCTCATCCGCTCCTCCGAGGATGCCGCCAGCGCCAGGACGCGTCTGATGGAGGTCTTCGACCTCTCCGAGCTGCAGGCCACCTACATCCTCGACCTGCAGCTGCGTCGACTCACGAAGTTCTCCCGCCTCGAGCTCGAAGCCGAACGCGACGAGCTGAGGAAGAGGATCGACTACCTGGAATCGCTGCTCGCCGATGAGGCGAAGCTGCGCGAACTCGTCGCCACCGAACTCGAGACGACCGCAGAGATCATCGGCTCGCCGAGGCGCACCGTGCTCATCGAAGGATCGATGAAGGAGCTGAGCGCCAAGGGCAAGAAGGCGCCGACGAACCTCAGGATCGCCGACTCCCCCTGCCGGGTGCTGCTGTCGACGTCTGGGCGCATCGCCCGAACCTCGGATGCCGCTCCGCTGGCACGCGACGGCCGGCGCTCGAGCCATGATGCTCTGCGCTCGGAGATCGTCACCACGACCCAGGGCAAGGTGGGAGCCGTGACCACCGCCGGGCGAGTGCACATGGTCGACGTCGTCGACCTGCCCGCCCTGCCCCCGGCCGCGACCCGACCGAACGTCGCCGGCGGAGTCAAGATCGCCGAATACGCGGCGCTGGAGAAGAACGAGAAGATCCTCGGTCTCATCGACCTCGACCAGGAGTTCGTCGTCGGCACGGCCCAGGGCGTGGTCAAACGGGTGTCCGTGTCGGGGCGGCCGAACAAGAGCGAATGGGATGTCATCACCCTCAAGGGCAAGGACTCCGTCGTCGGCCTCGCACAGCCGCAGGACATCGACGACTCCCTGGCCGTGTTCGTGACCTCGAACGCCCAGCTGCTGGCCTTCGACGCCGCAGGACTGCGGGCGCAGGGATGGAACGCCTCGGGGGTGGCAGGCATCAAGGTCGCGGCCGAGGCGCAGGTGATCTTCTTCGGCATGACACCGAAGGCGGCGAAGACCGATGAGGAGGGCGACGCCGATGCCGAACTCGGCAGCTTCGCCGTGGTCACCATCGCCACCGGGGAGAACTTCTACGGCGCACCGTCGTCGTCGATCAAGGTCAGTGAGTTCTCCGAGTTCCCGACCAAGGGCAGGGCCACCTCGGGGGTGCGTGCGCACAAGTTCCTCAAGGGCGAGACCGAGCTGTCGCTGGCGTGGGTCGGCGACTCCCCGCAGGCGGCCGCCTCCGGCGGCGGGGCCAGGTCGCTGCCGACGGAAATGAGCCGACGCGATGGCAGCGGTTCCCCGCTGGAATCGAAGATCGACGTCATCGGCACTCTGCCCCGCCTCGGCGGAGCCGAATCCATCGACGCATCCTCCGCTGACGGGGCGGGCGAGGCAGAGGATCCGGCGGCCGAGGCCGGAGGGGCGAGCGCCGAGGCGGGCCCAGCCGCGCGCGGTGGGAAGGCGAAGTCCGCTGGAAAGAAGTCAGCGGGAGCGAAGAAGCGCGGCCAGCAGGGACTGGCGACGAGTGTCGATGAACTCGAGCTCGACCTCGACGATGCGAAGGACGAGATCGCCCGGGCGAAGTTCGACACCGAGGACGCCGTCATCGTCTCCCATGACGACGATGACGACGATGGGAACGACGGCTCGGCCCTGTTCTGACGGAGACGGCGTCCCCGCATCGGCTCATTGCCGCCCGGGGTCGTTCCCGCGTGGGGAGCGGATGTGCCTCAGGACTCGCCTTCGTCGTCGAGGTCGAGGCGCATCCGGGCGGCGGTGCCGCGCTTCATCTCGCCGACCGCGGTCTCACCGAGTCCGTGCAGCGAGATCGACTCGCGGGGTTCGAAGACGTAGTCGTCCGAAGCCGAGAGCACGCGTGCTGTCTCCTCGTCGGTGAAGATGGTTCCCGGATCGGCGACCGCGGTCAGCCGCGCTGCGAGGTTGACGCTCGAACCGAAGATGTCGCCCAAGCGTGAGAGGACTCGGCCCCAGACGAATCCGACGCGCGCCTGCGGCAGACCCTCGGCGGCGGTGACGCGCTCCATGAGAGTCATGGCGATCTCGGCCCCGGCCAGAGGGGTGGAGGCGGCGAAGAACACTTCGTCGCCGACGGTCTTGATGACCCGGCCGCCGCCGGTGGCGACGATGTTGTAGGCCATGCCCTGGAACTCCTGGACCATGTTCGCCAGCTGCCTGGGCTCCATCTGCTGCGACAGCCGGGTGAAGGACACGAGGTCGATGAAGCCGACCGCCCGGGCCAGCGGCATCGAGGAGTCGTACCAGCCCTGCCGGTTGTCCATGGCCAGACCATCGGAGACGTTGACGTTGAGGCGGCCCATCACCTCGGCGAGGTTGCGCCGCCACGAATACGTGAGCATCTTCTGCAGGGGGTCGATCATGTCCTCGACGACCTGGAGGGCGTCCCGACGGGCCTCGGGATCGGACAGGCCCTTCTCCTCGGTGAGGAATTCGACGAGTGTCTCCATCTGCCAGACGACGAGCCGGTCGGTGGTCTGGCCGATGGCACGGGCCAGCGACAGCGCCGTGTCCTGATCGATCAGGCCGTCGGCCACGGGCTTCGCCCACATCCTCAGGGCGTGGGCGTCGCTGACGGTGTAGGCCTTGTCGTTCTCATTCGTCTGCGACATGCCCAGCGCACGCCACATCTTGCGCGCCGACACGGTCGAGATCCCGCCGAGCTTCGCGGCCTCACGACGATCGAGGACACGTTTGCCGTCGAGCAGGATCTCCTCGAGGCGCTCGGCGGCCGTGCGGGTCTCGTAGATCGTGTCGTCGAAGTCCGGGCCGTCATCGCCTGTGGTCTCGTCCTCATCACTGTCCGCCACGGACTGCATCGCCCCGGTGCGGGGGTCCTCGTACAGCCCGCCGAAGAAGTCGGTCCCGTCGACCGGTGCGGCCGCGGCATCCCCGTCGCCGGTCCGCGGGGGCGCGCCGTCGAGTTCGCGCACCAGGTCGTCGTCGCCGTGTTCGATGCCGGGCACCGAGTCCGTGGGCGCTGCGCCCGGGGTCGAGGAGGCAGCCGCGGCATGCGCCTGCAGCCGGTCCTCGGTGATCACGGGCAGAGAATTCGGTCCCGACACCGGGTCCGCATCGGCGGAGGAGTCTGCTGCGGGGGCCTCTGCTTCAGCATCGTCCGGCTCAGCACTCGCGGGGCGGCCGTCGGCCTCGGCGCTGTTCGTCGAATCGCTGCGCGAACGGTCTCCGGCGACGTTCCGCGGCTCCGTGTTCTGCGAAGTGTCCTGTTGCGACGTGTCCTGCTGCGGAGGCCTCTGCGCAGTCCCAGCGTCCCGGGAATCCGAGTTGCCATCGGACCGTGTCGGGGTATCGCGATCGTGCTCACCGACTTCGGCGGAACCGAGACGCTCGGGGTCGACGATATCGAACCCGGCGGTGAAATCGGACACCGGCGTCATCGACTCTCACCCCGGTCGGGATCGGTCGACACCGAGACCGGGCGCAGATGATGCACATCGCCGGCACTGACCGAGACGCGGTCGTCGATGATCAGGTCCGCACCGTGGTCGAGACCCGTGGGGATGCCGATGAGTTCCGAACAGTCGGGCCTGACCACCCTGACCTTCGTCCCGAGCGTCACCATGTGCTCACGCACTCTCTGCGCCGTGGGACTGTCCCGGAAATCCTCGTCGCCATAGTCGGTCAGCTCTCTGTAGCAAGGGATCAATGTGCTCAGGATTGAGACTAACAACGCTTCATGATCAATTTCTGAACCGTCGAGGCCGGTCTCGATGGCCAGAGAGCTCGCATCGGCCCGCGGCAGATCAGCAGGCTCCAGGCGTGTATTCAGCCCCATCCCCAACACGACGCGAACGCCGCCGGCACCCGATTCGATCCGGGCCAGGATCCCGCACAGCTTCTTCCCGTCCTCGGTGAGCACATCATTGGGCCATTTGATCACGGCGGGCACTCCCGCCTCGGCGACGGCGGCGCGAACGGCCTCACCGGCGATGAGCGGAATCCACCCCCACTGCGAGAATCCGGCCGGGGGCGTGAGCAGAATCGACCAGGTCAGCGACCGCCTGGCCGGGACCGTCCAGGTCCGGCCAAGGCGACCGTGCCCGGAGTTCTGGAAGTCGGTGCCGCGGATGGTGAATTCGGCCGGCTGCTCAGCGCCGGCGCCACCGTCACGCACCAGACGCGCCAGCTCGTCATTCGTGGAAGAGCAGGTATCGTCCCAGATCAGCCCCGGAAGTGAAAGTCCGCGGTCCGCGGCAGCGCGGAGGACGGAGTCGGCGTCGACGAGAAGAGGATTGTGTTGGCTGTTCACCAGTCCACTTTAGATTCTTTTGGTGGGAGTGCACAATGATCGGCGTTCGCGTCGTTATTGTGGAGGTATGACGGATACCCCACGGACCACAGCCGAGCGCATCGAGCACTTCACCCAGCGTCGGGACGCTGCCCACACCGGCAACCAGCGCTCGGTGGACAATCAGCACAAGCGCGGCAAGCAGACCGCCCGTGAGCGCATCACCGCTCTCCTCGATGCCGATTCCTTCCAGGAGATCGACGAATTCGCCCGCCACCACAACCACCAGTTCGGGATGGAGAACAACCGTCCCGACGGCGATGGTGTCGTCTGCGGTCTGGGCACGATCGACGGCAAGACCGTCGCGGTCTTCGGCCACGACTTCACGGTGCTGGGCGGATCGCTCGCCGAGGCGAACGGGCGCAAGATCGTCAAGGTCCAGAAGCTCGCGCTCAAGCTCGGCTGCCCGATCATCGGCATCAACGATTCCGGCGGAGCGCGGATCCAGGAGGGCGTGGGATCGATCGCCCTGTTCGCCGAGATCTTCCGCCTCAACGTCGCCTCCTCCGGCGTCATCCCACAGATCTCGCTGATCATGGGCCCCTCGGCCGGCGGAGCCGTCTACTCCCCCGCCCTGACCGATGTCACGATCATGGTCGACCAGATCAGCCACATGTACATCACCGGCCCGGACGTCATCAAGACCGTCACCGGTGAGTCGGTCGGCCACGAGGAGCTCGGCGGCGGCCGAACGAACAACACCGTCTCCGGCAACGCCCACTACCTGGCCAGCGACGAGGAGGACGCACTGAACTATGTGCGCGATCTGCTCTCGTTCCTGCCGCAGAACAATCTCGATCCGGCCGATGCCGATGAGTTCGAGTCCGATCTGACCCCGACCGCTGAGGACGAGGCCCTCGATGCTCTCATGCCCGATTCGCCCTCGCAGCCCTACGACATCCTCGACGTGGTCACCGCCGTGCTCGATGACGGCGAGTTCCTCCAGGTCTCCGAGCTGTTCGCCCCGAACGTCGTCACCGGCTTCGGCCGGGTCGAGGGAGCCAGCGTCGGCATCATCGCCAACCAGCCGATGCAGCTGGCAGGCACCCTCGACATCGACGCCTCCGAGAAGGCGGCCCGATTCGTCCGCCTCTGCGATGCCTTCAACATCCCGATCCTCACCTTCGTCGACGTGCCCGGGTTCCTGCCCGGCACCGATCAGGAGTACGGCGGCATCATCCGCCGCGGGGCCAAGCTCATCTACGCCTATGGTGAGGCCACCGTCCCCCTGGTCACACTCATCACCCGCAAGGCCTACGGCGGGGCCTACTGTGTGATGGGCTCGAAGCAGCTCGGGGCCGATATCAACCTCGCCTGGCCCTCCGCCCAGATCGCGGTCATGGGTGCCCAAGGTGCGGCGAACATCGTCTACCGGCGCAGGCTCAAGGCCGCCGAGGAGGCCGGTGAGGACGTCGAGGCCGTGCGCAGCGAACTCATCCAGGACTACGAGGACGCTCTGCTCAACCCGTACCTGGCCGCCGAAGAGGGCTACATCGATGCCGTCATCAAACCCAGCGAGACGCGCAACAGGATCGTCCGGGCGCTGCGGGCGCTGAAGAACAAGCACGTTGATGCTCCCGCCCGCAAGCACGGTAATATCCCCCTATGAGTGAGCACGCGCAGACCGAGACCGAGGTTGATCCTGAGTCCGGCGAGACGCTTCGGGTGCCATCGGTCGAGAGCCGGTCACAGGTGCACTCCGATGACGGTGAACCGATCAGCGACGAGATGGCCAGCGCCGCGGCCGTGGCCGCCGTGGTCGCGATCCGTCAGGTGGCTCGCGCCTACGCGGCCAATCAGGCCGCGGCCGACGACGAGCTCGAGACGAAGAAGAACGACCGTGCGGGCTTCAGCGCCCCTCGCCGCAATGTGCGCAGGCGTCTGCCCCCGACCTGGACCCAGACGCTGAGGCGCTGAATCGCTGCTGGACGCGCTGAGGGCGCCGACAGATCGACTGTCGGCGCCCTCAGCACGTCTGCGGCTCAAGCGGTCCTCGAGCACGGGAGTCGGCGACTATTTCAGCCGGTACTGGTCCTTGGCCGGATCCGCACCGGGTTCGGTGACCACCCGAATCGTGCCGGTCTCGGACCCCGGTGCCGGACCGGTCTCCTCCTCGACGGCTATCGTGGCCAGCCGCGCGTGCCCCTCGGCCGCTGCGCCTGCGGCGTCGGCCTGCCCGGAGTCGGCGACCCCGCGTGCGGCACCGCCCATGTCCTCTCCGTAGACGGCCTCACCGCGAGCGACCATTCCGGCCACATCGGAGAGCGTGAGCTGCGGGAGGAACCAGGCCAGGACGAAGGCGACGAGGAAGACCGGGACCATGTACCAGAACGAAGGCGCCAGAGCATCGGCATAGGCGTTGACGACGAGGTCGTGGACCGGATCGGGCAGGCTCGCCACCGACTCCGGGGTCAGAGAGTCCGTCGATGGGGCGCCGGCAGCGGCATTGGCCGCATTCGCCGGCAGGTCGTGCATCGCCTCGGAGATCTTGTCCGCCAGCCGGGAGGTGAAGATCGAACCGAACAGCGCCGTGCCCACCGAGGCCCCGATCTCACGGAAGTAGTTGTTCGTCGAGGTCGCGGTGCCGACCAGCTGCGGGGCCACGGAGTTCTGGATGACCAGGACGATGATCTGCATGACCAGTCCCAGACCGAAGCCCATGGTGAAGATCATGAAGCCGATGAGGACCATCGAGGTCTCGGCCGTCATCGTCGTCATCCACGCCAGTGCGGCCCCGGCGATGAGGGTGCCCAGCAGGGGATAGATCTTGTACTTGCCGGTCTTGGACACGATGATGCCCGAGACGATCGAGGTCAGCATGACACCGGCCATCATCGGCAGCATGAGCAGTCCGGAGCCGGTCACGTCCGTGCCCGCGGCCATCTGCATGAACGTCGGCAGGAACGCCATCGCGGAGAACATGCCCAGCCCGAGCAGCAGGCCGATGACCGTGGAGAGCACGAAGGTCGGGTTCTTGAACAGCCCGACCGGGATGATCGGATTCGACACCTTGGACTCGACGAAGACGAACAGCGCCGCGGCGACGATGGTCCCGATGATCAGCGAGATGATCGTCGGCGAGTTCCAGTCGTAGTCGTGCCCGCCCCAGCTGGTGACGAGGATGAGCTGCGAGGTCGCTGCGACCATGAAGACGATGCCTAGGACATCGACCTTCTGATCGGACCTGTGACTGGGCAGACGCAGAGCGAACAGGGCGATGAGGAACGCGATGATGCCGATCGGCACATTGATCCAGAAGCACCAGCGCCAGTCCATGTGCTGGGTGAAGAAACCGCCGAGCACCGGCCCGAGCACGCTCGAGATGGCGAACAGCCCGCCGAGGGGGCCCATGTACTTTCCGCGCTCACTGGCGGGAATGATGTCGGCGATGATGGCCTGCGAGAGGATCATCAGACCGCCGCCGCCGAGTCCCTGGAACCCGCGCCAGGCGATGAGCTCCCAGAAGTTCTGCGCCATACCGGATCCGAAGGAGCCGACGACGAAGATCGCGATCGCGACCAGGAAGATGATCTTCCTGCCCCACATGTCGCCGAACTTGCCGTAGAGGGGCATGACGATGGTCATCGCCAGCAGGTAGATCGTGACCAGCCAGGCCTGGTGCTCGACGCCGTCGAGCTCGCCGACGATGGTCGGCATCGCTGTGGACACGATCGTCTGATCGAGTGTGGCCAGGAACATCGCGGCCATGAGGGCGCAGAAGATCAGAATGATCGTTCTCTTGGTGAGAACGATCGGTGCCTTCTCCGCAGTCTCGGGTGCTGCACTCATGCCGATTCCTCCTTGAAGATCGTGCGCAGTTCCGTGAAGAGCCCCTCGATGACGGGGGCCGAATCGCCCTCGAACCTGCGCAGCCGGGTGAACGTCGCCTTCAGCGCCATCATCGCCAGTGCGGCGACGGCCTCGGCCCTCAGCGAGACCGGCTCATCGTCCTCGGCGGAGCTGTCGAACGTCGCCTCATGGAGGGCGGGTGCCGGCGCCGAGGCGGAGCGGGGCCTGCCGTCGAGGCGGCGTTGGATGATCTGGCGGAAGAGGCGTTCGTTGTTGCCCATCCGCGACATCTGCAGCTGCAGCAGCGAAGGGTCCTGCTTGAGCATGAGGTGGTAGCGGTGCACCTCGTCGCGCTTGCTCATCCGAGTGGCGACGATGAGGCCGAGGAGGTGCTCGAGATCGGCGATGAGGCTGCCGTGGGGCCCTCCGGCCTCGAATTCCTCGATCGCCGGCTGGTCCTCCTCGTCGAACACGGTGTCCGCGCGGCCGAGGAGGGCCTCTTCCTTCGACGAGTAGTAGTTGAAGAAGGTCCGACGGGAGACTCCGCAGCGTTCGCAGATGTCTTCGACCGTGACGTTGTGATAGCCCTTCTCCAGGGCCAGATCGATGGCGGCGCTGCGCAGGGCCTGACCGCGTTCGCGCTTCTTGCGCTCACGCAGCCCTTCTGCCGGTTCCGAGGGCTGACTGTTCGAACTCAATGACATGAGACTATTGTTGCACTCCGTGCATTTTTGCCTCAAGTGCAAATCGAGTGTTCTGCGGCACACTCACACCCTGTTCGCAGCCCCCGACCGCTTCTGCAGGGCCCCGGTTCTGGTCACAGTCCCGGGTTCGGCAGGACTCAGTACCCGAGCTTCGCGTTGGCCAGAACCGGGACCGCCTCGGCGGCCTTGTCCGCACCGGACAGTTCGAGGTCGACGATCTCGAGGCGCTCGGCCCCGTCGAGCGAGCTGAGGACATGACCGAACGGGTCGGACACGAGGCTGTGCCCGACGCCCGTCGGGCCCTTCTCCGGCACCTCGACCCCCGAGACCTCGGGATCGGCCTGGCCGAGTGCGGCCACGAACATATTCGAATCCAGCGCCCTGGCCCGGGCGAGGATCTCCCACTGCTCGACCTTCCCGGGCCCGGCGCCCCACGCGGCGGCGACCACTGCCAGCCGGGCGCCGCGGCGGCTGAGTTCGGCGAAGAGCTTGGGAAAGCGGATGTCGTAGCACAGGGCCAGACCCACGTCCTCGCCGTCGATGCTGATGACCACCGGCTCCTCCCCCGGTTCCACCGTGTCCGATTCCTTGAATCCGAAGGCGTCGTAGAGGTGGATCTTCGCATAGTCGCGGCGGTCGCCGTCCGGAGTGTAGACGGCGAGGAGATTGGTGACCTTATCGGCGGCCGCGCCGAATTCGCCGATGATGACGGTGATGCCGGCTTCGGCGGCCAGCCCCTTGAGAGCGGCCCTCCAGGAATCTGCGTGCTCCTCGGCCATGGCACGCAGGCCCGGGCCGAAGGCCGACATCGTGGCTTCGGGGAAGACGATGAACCGGGCCCCCGCCTCGGCGGCCTCACGGGTGAACGTGCGGACCTTGTCGAGGTTCTCGGGCACCGAGGTGGTCGAGTTGATCTGAGCGAGCGCGAACTTCATTCTGGTCCTCCGGAGAAACGGGCGCTGAGGCGGAGGGCGAGAGCCCACCATGCGGTTCCCCTTCAGGCTATCTCGATCCCGACGGCGGTGGAACCGGGCGTCTCAGGCGAGGAACTCCTCTCCCGGGCGGCCGCCTCGGCGATGTCCGTGGACCCCGATGTAGACGCCGATGGCCGCGACCACGAGGCCGGCACAGACGAGGAACATCCCGCTGCCGCCGGTCAGCGGATAGAGGGCTCCGAGGATCACTGGACCGACGCCCGAACCGGCGTCGAGGAGGAGGAAGAAGGACGCGGTGGCAACGGGCACGCGATTCATCGGCACCGATTTGACGGTGATGGCCTGCAGACACGGCATGAGTGAGCCGAAGCCGAGGCCGATGAGCACTCCGGCGAGGACGATTCCCGGCATCGTCGGCCACAGCGCCAGCAGGATGTTGCCGGCGATATCGCAGGCGAAGACCGGGAAGATCACCGCATTGTCGCCGAGGGTGTCCTGCAGTCGGCCGACGAAGAGGCGGGCGACCAGCGAGGCCACGGCGAAGGCGACGAAGAACAGAGAGGCAGCGGGTGCGACACCGTGCTCGGCGGCATAGCCGGCGAGGAACACGAGAGCGGCGGCATAGGCGGTGCCGGCCAGCAGCATGACCGAACCGATCCGCAATCCGTCCCGATCGACGAGGGTGGCGAGCTTGAGATGCCATTTCGTCCGCCGCTGATAGTCGCTGAGCTCCTGAGCCGGGAGTCGGATGAGGATGCAGGCCAGAAGGGCGATGACGGACATGAACGCCGAGGCGAGGAAGAGCATCGCGAAGTCGAACTCGCGGGGAAGGACCACCCCCAGATAGGGCCCGAGCGCCGTCGACAGTGTCGTGGCGGTTCCGAAATAGCCCGTGCCCTCACCCCGCCTGGGAGCGGGGATGATGCTCTGGATGGCCGTCATGATCGCGGTGTTGCCGGCCCCGAAGGCGATCCCGTGGACGATCCGCAGACCGATGAGGACGGTGAGGCTGTCGGCAACCAGGTACGCCAACGAGGCGAGCACCGAGACCGCCATCGTGATGATGAGCAGTCTGCGACGGCCGATGAAATCGAGGTACTTACCGGTGATCACCCTGGCGACCACGGCGCCGAGGACGAACGCCGATGATGCGAATCCGGCGGCCGCCTCGCCGGCGGAGAACCGGGCCACGGCATAGCCGGCCATGGACGTCATCAGCAGGTAGAACACCATCGACATCGACAGGTTGAGACCGATTCCGACGATGAAATCCTTCGTCCACAGCTTCGCTCTTGCCACTGGAGATCGGTCTCACTTTCTGCTGCGTGTCGGGAACAGAGACAGACTAACCGGTCCGGGCCGAGGACGGGCTCCGGTCCATCTCGAACGTGACGCAGATCGCGATAGGGTGGGTCCCATGACCCAGAAGAGAATCCCTTCCGCCGTCGACGCCGTCGCCGAGGACTACGTCGACGACATGCTCGCCCTCTCCCCCTCTCTCGCCCTCTATCTGGGCCTC
This sequence comes from Brevibacterium sp. SMBL_HHYL_HB1, assembly GCF_018208375.1. Lineage (NCBI taxonomy): Bacteria > Bacillati > Actinomycetota > Actinomycetes > Micrococcales > Brevibacteriaceae > Brevibacterium > Brevibacterium sp. SMBL_HHYL_HB1. Next base: position 2,038,706 of record NZ_CP062936.1, read on the forward strand.
GACGGCGCAACCGGCTTCGATGACTTCTCCCCCGCCGGTCTCTCAGCACTCAACGATCTCACCGTGGACACGCTCTCACGCTTGGACGAGGCCGCGGCGGGATCCGAGCTCGATGAGGTCGATCTCGTCACCGTCGATGCGATGCGCGATCGCCTCGGAGTCGACCGGGACTCCTTCGACGCCGGGATCAAGCATGCCAGCCTCAATGTCATCGAGTCCCCGCTGCAGCAGGCCCGCGACGCCTTCGACCTGATGCCGACCTCGACGGTCGCGGACTGGGAGACCATCTCGACCACCCTGGCCGCGATTCCGACCTCGCTGGCCGGCTACCAGGAGTCCCTGACGCTGGCGCGGGAGAACGGCCGGGTCGCCGCCCGGCTCCAGATCGAGAAAGTCATCGAACAGGCTCGCGCACTGGCGGCACCCGGCAGCAGCTTCGACCGGCTCGTCGCCGACGCCACCGAGGCCCCTGCGCCTCTGCGCTCGGATCTGAGCGCCCGTGCCGAGGCCGCGCGTGAGTCCGCATCGGACCTGGCCGATTTCCTCGGTTCGCAGCTGCTGCCCGCCGCCGGTGAGAACGAGGCCTGCGGCCGGGAGGACTATGGTCTCCACTCACGGGACTTCCTCGGCGCCGAGGTGGACTTCGACGAGACCTACGAATGGGGGCTCGAGGAGCTCGCCCGCATCGATGCCGAACAGCGTGAGGTGGCCGCCAGGATCATGCCCGGAGCCGATCTGTTCGAGGTCATGGAGGCCCTGAACAACGATCCCGAGCGCAGCCTGCACGGCACCGAGGCCCTGCGGAGGTGGATGCAGCAGGCCGCCGACGAGGCGATCACCGAGCTCGGCCGGTCCCACTTCGACATCCCCGAACCCGTGCGGACGATCGAATGCATGATCGCGCCCTCGGCCACCGGCGGCATCTACTACACGGGCCCGACCGATGACTTCTCCCGCCCGGGTCGCATGTGGTGGTCGGTGCCGGAGGGCGTGAACGAGTTCGCCACCTGGCAGGAGAAGACGACGGTCTACCACGAGGGAGTGCCCGGCCATCACCTGCAGATCGGTCAGGCCACCTATGTCTCCGACACCCTCAATCGCTGGCGCCGCCTCATGTGCTGGGTGTCCGGGCACGGTGAGGGCTGGGCGCTGTACGCGGAGAGGCTCATGGCCGATCTCGGGTTCCTCGACGACCCCGGCGACTACCTGGGCATGCTCGATTCGCAGCGCCTGCGAGCGGCCCGCGTGGTCCTCGACATCGGCTTCCACCTCGGGCTGAAGGCCCCGGCCGGCCTCGGCGGCGGGATCTGGGATCGGCAGAAGGCCTGGCAGTTCCTCACCGACAACGTGGCCATGGATCGGTCCTTCCTGGCCTTCGAACTCGACCGCTACCTCGGATGGCCCGGTCAGGCTCCGAGCTACAAGATCGGTCAGCGCCTGTGGGAGCAGTTCCGCGACGAGGCGAAGGCCTCCGCCGGGGCCGACTTCGATCTCAAGGCCTTCCACACCCGGGCTCTGAACCTCGGGTCGGTCGGGCTCGACACGCTCGGAGCCGCGATGCGGCGCGCGCAGTGAAGCGAGGTTCCCGAGATGACAGATGAGGCTCCGCGTTCGGAGACCGTGCGGGTCACCGAGGTGCTGCGCAACGAGATCATCGATGGCCACCGGCAGCCGGGAGAGAAGCTCGTCGAGCGCAATCTCGCGACCGAGCTCGGTGTCTCCCGCGTGCCCATCCGGGAGGCGCTGAAGAAGCTCGCTTCCGAAGGATTGGTGACGAACCGCCCGAACACCTGGTCCACGGTCCGGGTGTTCTCCCCCAGCGACATCGCCGACCTCAACGAGGTGCGCACGGTCTTCGACGTGCTCGCCTTCGAGCTGGCGGCCCAGCGGCACACCCGTGAGGGGCTGGCCCGCCTCGAGGCCACGATGCTCAAGGGCCGACAGCTGGCGGAGGCCGGAGAGGTCGTCGGCGCTCACAGGTGCGCGGCCGAGTTCCACGCCATCGTCACCGAGCTCTCGGGCAATGAGCTGCTGGCCGAGATCGGAGCGCTGCTCGACTCGCGGATGCGCTGGCAGCTGAGCCAGCACGATGATCTCGATGTCGTCGCCGCCGAGCACGCTGAGCTCTTCGAGGCGATCGCCCGACGCGACCAGGCGCAGGCGGGAGCCCTGGCCGCCAGTCATCTGAGGACGAGTCAGGACCAGCACGAGAAGCACTCGAGACGGCTGGCCCGGCTCGCCGAAGATGAGGCTCAGGGCGAGGGCGACTGAACCTCAGCTCTCGGCTTCGACGTCCTGGGCCGTCGGATCCCATTTCACGATGCCCACTGCGATGGCCCCGGCCAGCGGGGCGCAGGCCACGATCCAGAACACGCCCGTGCCCAAGGAGGCCGCGAGGATCGGGAACATGATGAGCGAGACGATCGAGAAGGCCCGGAGCACGGACTGATTGAACCCGATGCCGATTCCGCGCAGCCTCGTCGGATAGGACAGTGTCGCGTAGTTCATGAGGTTCGCACCCGGACCGCCGGCCTGGGCGAAGACGAAGGCCGAGAGCATGGCCACGGAGACGAGGACGAGGGCCCCGTTCGGGATGCCGACGATCGCCAGCAGCCCCAGCGACAGCGCCTGGATCGCGAAACCGTACAGGGTGAGCCGTCGAGTGCCGAAGCGGTTGACGATGCTCATCCCGAGCAGGCCTCCGATGGTGCCGAAGCCGAGGTTGATGATCAGCGAGGACACGATCGTGATCAGCGGTGTCTGGTGGAACAGGGTGGTGATGATCAGCGGTGTGCCGTAGGCGACGGCGTTGTAGCCGAAGGTCGAGAACACGGACACGCAGAGGGCCACGATGGTGCGCACTCGGTAACGCGGTGCGAAGAGTTCGGCGAACCCGCTCCACCTTCCGCCCTTGACCGGCTCGGCCGAAGCTGCGGTCGGGTCCCGATCCTCGACCGGTGCCAGTTCGACATCGAGGTTGTGGTGGGAGCGCATGACATCGACGGCGGCCCGCAGATCCCCCTGGTTGGCCAGCCATTCGGGAGATTCTGCGAGGTAGCGACGGCGCACGAGGAGCACGATGAGTGCGGGAACGGCACCGAATCCGACGACGATGCGCCACAGGATCGCGTGCTGCTCATAGGGCAGGGTGACGAAGATGATGAGGACGACGAGGTAACCGACACCGGTGGCGAAGTACCAGGCCGGTGACCAGGCATTGACACGCTGCGAGCGGTTGCCTCTGCCCTTGAGCTTGGAGAATTCGGCGAGGAAGGCCATGGCCACCGGGAGATCGAGTCCGACGCCGATGCCCATGACGAAGCGGAAGACGATGAGCACCCATTCGTTCGGGGCCACGGCGCAGCCGAGCGCCGCCACGACGAAGAAGACCATATCGGCCATGAACAGCCGGTAACGGCCGAACCGGTCGACGAGGTAGCCGCCGAAGAGGGCGCCGATGACCGCGCCGACCATGATCGAGGCATTGACGAGTCCGGTCATGAACCCGCTGAGGCCGAACTGCTCCTGGATGGCCGTGATGCCGAAGGCCAACGAGGAGAAGTCATAGGCGTCCATGAAGATTCCGCCGAGGGCGAGGATGATCACAGCCGTCGTCTTCGTTCCCTGGGAGCCGAATTCGGCGAGCACCGCGTGGATGTCCGAGGCCGTGCGCACAACCCGCGGGGACTGCGGGTCGGCCGTTCCCGACGGAGCGGACCCAGACGGTGCGTGCGCGGGGGCGGGTGATGTCTGCGCCGAATCGGCGCGGTCGTCTGTCGAAGTCACAGTCGACCAGTATGCTCTCGGCACCGGGAGCGGGCTCGCACGACCGTCACAGTTCGTCACCGGCGGGCGGCCTCGTCACCGGCCCGAGGCAACGGCGTCGCCGGGCGGCCACCACGGCACCTGTGACCGAATCGTGCAGACGACCGCGCCTGCGATCCGGACGCGCCGAGGTGACCTGTTTCGCTGAACAATCCGTGCGCCGACGCCGAGCCCGGAGACGCACCGCGTCACGACTCGCCTCCATCGGTCACTTCGTGTCACACAGTGCCGCCTTGTGACGCCTGAGACTCCAGGCCGGGCTTGCGGCTTGCAAAGATCGGCGGCAACGACGAACATCAGCTGTAGCGATCCTCCGACCCCGTGACAGGCGGATTGTGATCCGGATCGCTCAACACATCATCTGCGGTGAAGGAGTGACGACAGTGGCAGACATGTGCCCTGCGGCGGTGGACCCAGCCTCGCCGGAAGCCCTCCGGGAGACGTTCTCCCGCTTTCCCCAGGGAGTCGCTCTCATCGCCGCCGAGGTCGACGGAGCCCCGGTCGGCCTCGTGGCCTCCACACTGACCGCCGGGGTCTCCCTCGCCCCTCCGCTGGTCAGCGTCGCGATCCAGAATTCCTCGACCAGCTGGCCCGCACTGCGCCGGGCGACCGAACTGGGCATCTCACTGCTGAGCACGGAACAGCAGGCGCTGGCCAGGCAGCTCGCGTCGAAGGACCACGCCCGACGGTTCAGCGGCGTCGACCCCGAGGTCAGCGCCGATGGCGCCCTGACCATCCCGGGCAGTTCGACCCTGCTGTGGACCCGGCACTACAGCGAGTTCGCAGCCGGCGATCACACCGTGGCCCTGCTGGAGATCCTCGGCATCCGCAGCGAGGAAGGGCCCGAAGCCCTCGTGTTCCATCGCAGTCAGTTCAAGGGTCTGCGTGTGTCCTGACCTCGTCACAGGCGCACCTCGGACCGTTCACCTTCGTCACCGCCGACGGGTGCCCTCCACCCTTGACCTGGATTCGAAGACATGTTCGAATTGAGCCATGAGGTGGAACGAACTGACCGACGAATCGGGCCCGTCGACCCCCGACCTGTTCGGGGTCAAAGGACTCATCCGCACGGTCCGAACACCGGAGTTCTCAGCGGTCACCTTCCACGAGGTGCTTGCGAAATCGGCGCTCAACAAGGTCCCCCGATCGAGCTCGATGCCCTTCACCTGGACGATCAATCCCTACCGCGGCTGCTCACACGCCTGCGTCTACTGCTTCGCCCGCAGCACCCATCGCTACCTCGACCTCGACGCCGGCACCGACTTCGATCGCCAGGTCGTCGTCAAGGTCAACATCGCCGAGGTGCTCGCCGCGGAGCTGGCGCGGCCGAAATGGGCCCACGAGCATGTCGCACTGGGCACGAACACCGATCCCTATCAGCGGGCAGAGGGACGCTACGGCCTCATGCCCGGGATCATCACCGCCCTGGCCGAACGGTCGACGCCGCTGTCGATCCTGACCAAGGGCACCCTCCTGCGTCGCGATCTGCCTCTTCTGTCGCGGGTCGCCGAGGACACTCCGGTCGAGATCAGTATGTCGATCGCCGTCCATGACGACGCTCTGCAGCAGAGCCTCGAACCCGGCACCCCGACGACGAAGGCGCGACTGGCCACCGTGCGCGCCGCCGCCGAACTCGGCTTCGACGTCACGGTGTTCATGATGCCGATCCTGCCGAAGCTCACCGATTCCCACGAGCACCTCGATTCGGCACTTTGTGCGATCAGGGAGGCCGGGGCCGCCCGAGTCGTCTACGGTCCGCTGCATCTGCGGCCGGGAGCACGAGAGTGGTTCTTCACCTGGCTCGAACACGAACACCCAGAGCTCCTGCCCCGCTATCGCAGGATGTACGCCACTTCGTCCTATGCCTCGAAGGAGTACCGTCGTTGGCTCGCCGAGCGCATCGATCCCCTCATCGACCGCTATGGGCTGCGCGGATCGGGTGATGGGGCCCCTCCGTCCGAATCCCGCCGACGAGGACGCAGTCGCCCGGAGTCCGCGACGACCGTTGACTCCCCTGCCGCGGGACTGTCCCCACCTGCCCAACAGGTCCTGTTCTGAACCGAGGACGGCCAGGCTCGATTCCCTGCGAACAGGCACCACGGTCTGCCTGCGGACACGGGCGGGCGGAATAACCTCGGCAAGATCGCAGTTGCTCCTGTCATGAGGATCGAGATCTGGTCGGACATCGCCTGTCCCTGGTGCTATATCGGCAAACGTCGCTTCGAAACAGCCCTCGACGGCTTCGCCCACCGGGACGAGGTCGAGGTGATCTGGCGCAGCTTCCAGCTCGATCCGAGCCTGCCCGATCACTTCGACGGGACCGAGACCGAGTACCTCAGCCAGACCAAGGGCATGCCGGCCGATCAGGTGCGACAGATGTTCGACCAGATCAGCCGCCAGGCGGCCGAGGAAGGCCTCGACTACGACTTCGATGCGATAGTCGTCGCCAACAGCTTCATCGCCCACCGGTTCCTGCACTTCGCCCGCGCTCACGGGCTCATGCCCGAAGCGAAGGAGGCTCTCCTGTCGGGGCATTTCGAGAAGGGCCGGGACATCGGCGACATCGCCTACCTCGCCGAAGTGGGCACCTCACTCGGCCTCGATGCCGCACAGATCCGCCGGGTCCTCGAGTCCGAGGAGTTCACAGCCGAGGTCAGGGCCGATATCAGTGAGGCCAGGGCTCTGGGCGCCACCGGCGTCCCGTTCTTCGTCATCGACCGCAGATACGCGATCTCCGGGGCCCAGCCGACGGCCGTCTTCGCCGAAGCCCTCGAGACCGCCTGGAGCGAGAATCAGAAGATCACCGTGCTCGCCGGCGGCGGCAGCGATGACAGCCGGGAAAGCGGCGAAGGCGCGGTCTGCGGCCCCGACGGCTGCGACTGAAGCCCGCGCCTGCGACTGAAGCCTGCGGTCGCCTCCGCAGATCAGCACACTCGGTCAGCAGCGGAACACATCAGGGCAGCATTCGGATGCCCCACGGCGCCGTCGACGCCGATCAGGCCACCGCGCACTCAGCATGATCTCGGACATCGCCACCTCGAACGAGGCGAGGCGATCCCTGCCACTGTCTGAACCTCCGCCCGGTGGCCCGGCGCGCGGCCACAGCGGACACGCACCGGCGACCGCAGTTCTTCCACGCCTCGGCACTGACGGCTAAGGTGAAGTGACTATGGACAGTTCATCGGTCTCGCTCAGCGGCTTCCTCAGCAGCAGCAGTGCCCTCGAGGTCGAACTGCTTCTGGCCAGCTTCGCGCTGTGCTCGCTCATCGGCTTCGAGCGTCAGTTCCGGCAGAAGGCCGCCGGCTACCGCACGCACGTCCTCGTGGGCATCGGCACCTGCGCGTTCACGCTGGTCTCGGCCTACGGCTTCGCCGGGGTGCTCGACAGCGACATCCGGCTCGACCCGTCCCGGATCGCCGCCCAGATCGTGTCCGGCATCGGCTTCCTCGGCGCCGGAGTCATCTTCAAGGGCCGCAATATGGTCCGGGGGCTGACCACGGCGGCAACGATCTGGGTCACCGCCGCCGTCGGCATGGCCTGCGGAGCGGGGATGCTTTCTCTGGCGACCGCTCTGACCGGACTGCACCTGTTCACGCTCTTCGTCATCGCACCGCTGATCCGCAAACTGCCCAACAGCGACCACGGCCGACTTCTGCGCATCACCTATCGGGACGGGCAAGGAGTTCTGCGCGACATCCTGGGGCTGGCGAGCCGGATGGGGTTCGCCAACACGATCGTCGATTCACGGAAGTTCGAGGCCGACGACGGGGTGCGCATGGTCAGGATCGACGTGAAGTTCGAGGGCAAGCGTCCGCTGCACCTGCTCGTCGCCCCGCTCATGGATGTGACCGGAGTCGACACGGTCAGCATGCGCGAGGATCGGGTCCATTCGGTCGACGACGACGGCGATTCGGTCTGAGTCCGGACCACCGCTTCCCAAGGATCGGGCCAGGCTCTGCAGTCGCCCCCGCCCTCAGTAGTCGATGCGCGAGAGCAGGCCCTCGATGCCGGCGCGGACGCGTTGGCGCGATCGATCGCCGAAGATCGCTGACTGCACCACGGCCCCCTGGATCATTGCGAGGATCGCCGGCACCAGCTCCTCGGCCCGGTCCCGCGCGGATTCGAGCCCCGCGCCGCGGGCCTCATGCAGGTAGCTGGCGAGGTAGACGGTGAATTCCTCGACCAGGGACTCGAAGATCGTGGCGGCGAAGCCCGCGAACTCCTCGTCGAAGGAGGCCTCAGCCCAGACCTGGACGAGGATCGATGAGAACGGGTTGTCGATCAGCAGGGAGTCGAGCAGCTCGATGAACACCTCCGACGGAGGTGTCACCTCGCTTCCCGCCCTGGCCGTCTCGAGCACGGCGATGCGCGGCTCCATCACCCGGCGACCGACGTCGACCATGAGTTCGGACTTCGACGCGTAGTAGACGTAGACCGCACCCGCCGACAGTCCCGCCTCTTTGACGATATCGGCCATCGAGGCCCCGCTGAAGCCCTTGCGCGCAAAGCACGACAGCGCGGCGTCTTGGATCCGCCGACGCATCGACTGCTTGTGCTCCTCGGTGACCTTCGGCACCCGACCTCCTGAAAACGAATGACTGCTCTTGATCAATCCTAGTCCATGGTTTCATAATGAACGAGTACTCGTTTTCTATGATTGGACGGACATGACCACGAAGATCCTCAGCCGAGACGCGAGCGCACGCCGACAGCGCGAAGCACCGGACTCGGCGTCGAAGCAGCCCGCCTCCCCGCAGCTCGGGCGAGCGATCACGATCGCTGTGGTCGCTGCCGCAATCGTCAGCCTCATCCTCCTGGCCTTCAGCTGGCCGAGTGTGACGTCCGACCCCGAGGACCTGCCGGTCGCCGCCGTCGGCGACCAAGAGCAGATCGACCAGATCACGGACCACGCACCCGAGGGGATGCTCGATGTCCACCGGGTCGATTCGAGGCAGGAGGCGGTGCAGCTCATCCGCGAGCGTGAGGTCTATGGCGCCTTCGTCGTCGACAAGGACGATCCGGAGATCCTCACGGCCGAGGCGGCCTCGACCGCCGTGGCTCAGCAGCTGTCGACCATCGGCTCGGCGATGCAGCAGAAGATCGACGATCAGGTCATCTCCGGTCTGCAGGAGGGCACCGAGAAGATGCAGAAGCAGATGGAGAAGGCAGTCACCGCCGCCGCGGCCGGCCGGGCCCCGTCCCAGGCAGACGGCGCTGGTGAGGACGCCGGCGCGGACGCCTCGGCGATGGAGGTGCCGCAGGTGAAGATCACCGAGGTCGTGCCGCTGTCGGATGACGATCCCTCCGGCGCGGGTCTGGCGATCGCCGGTCTGCCCCTGACCATCGGCGGAATCGTCGGTGGTGTGCTCACCAGCATGGGCATCCGCTCCCGGCGGATGCGCGCGGTCGGCACGCTCGTCTACGGCGCCGTCGGCGGTGTGGCTCTGGGACTGATCATGCAGACCTGGTTCGGCATCCTCCAGGGCGACTTCGGGCTCAACGCGCTCGCGATCGGATTGTCCATCGCGGCCACAGCCGGGCTCATCAATGGATTCGTCTCCCTCATCGGGCCCGCCGGCATCGGCATCGGGGCGGTGCTCACGATGTTCATCGGCAACCCGATCGCCTCGCTCAACCAGCCCAAGGAGTTCCTCGTCGGGGCCTGGGGCGATATCGGACAGTTCTTCGTCCCCGGTGCGGCGGGCACTCTGCTGCGCGACGTGTCCTACTTCCCCGATGCCGCCGTGGGACTGCAGTGGTGGGTGCTCATCGCCTGGTTCGTCGTCGGCATCGCTCTCATCCTCATCGGCCATCTCATCGCACACAGAAGGACGACGACCTCGGCTCACTGAGACCGACCGCAGAGACGACCGGCATCCGTCGATGACGTCCCCGGTCGGTCCCAGACGACCCTGGTCATCGTTTCGCCCGAGGACTAGGCTCGATGGCAGACAGTGGTCTCAGCCGTCGAGACTCAAGAGGAGGTCGTCGTGCAGAACCCGAACAGCGCTCCGACAAGTGTGGAACCGGACTCCGCCGTCGCTGGACGGTTGGGACGACCAGGTGATGTCACGATCTGCCGCACCTGCGGTGTGGAGACGACGACACCGCCTCCGGCGCTGTGCCCGATCTGCGACGACGAGCGGCAGTGGGTGCCGACGACCGGCCAGCAGTGGACGACGAGGCAGGAGCTCGAGGACGAGGGCCACCGCCTCGTCATCGAGAACAGGGAACCGGGGATCTTCGCCCTCAGGGTCACTCCGCGGCTCGGGATCGGCCAGACCTGCTATCTGGTGTGCACGGAGGCGGGGAATCTGCTGTTCGACGTCCCCGCCTACATCGACGCCGAGGCCATCGCCCGGGTCCGCGAACTCGGCGGCATCACCGCCATCGCGGCCAGTCATCCGCATATGTTCGGAACTCAGCTGGAGTGGAGTGCGGCGTTCGACGGTGCCGCGGTCTTCGTCTGCCGCGCCGATGCCGACTGGGTGCAGAGGACGAGTCCCGGCATCACGACCTACTTCCATGAAGCGGCCCCGCTGCCCGATGTCCAGCTGCGCCGCAACGGCGGACACTTCGCGGGCAGTGCTGTGGCCGTGTGGCCGGGTGAGGACGGAGCCGGAGTCATGCTCAGCGGTGATTCCATCGGACCGGTGGCTCGGGACGGCTGGGTGACCTTCATGCGCAGCTTCCCGAACTATCTGCCGCTCTCGGCCGCTGTGGTCAGACGCATCGCCGCCTCAGTGGACGATCTCGAGTTCGATCGGATGTACGGCAACTTCGGTCAGCACATCCCACACGGTGCCCATCGCGCCGTGCAGACCTCGGCCGAACGCTACGCCGAATGGGTCTCCGGCGAATACGATCACCTCACCTGAGGCGCCGACTGTCCGCACGGATGGCCGGCTCAGCGGGATCGGAACTGTGCGGTGATCGGGCAGTCGAAGGGATCGGCCTCGCCGAGCCCCACCCGGTTGAGGTAGCGGATGATGATCCGGTAGGACTCGAGGAGCGTCGTCTCCGTGTACGCGATGTCCTTCTGTCGGCAGTACTCGCGCACCATCGGCTGGACCTTGTGCAGGTTGACGCTCGGCATGCTCGGGAACAGGTGGTGCTCGATCTGGTAGTTGAGCCCGCCCATGAGGAACCCCATCGGGCGTCCGCCCGAGATATTGCGCGACATCAGCGTCTGACGTCGCAGGAAGTCGATCTTGACGTCTTTGGGCACGATCGGCTGTCCCTTGTGGTTGGGGGCGAAGGAACCGCCCATATGGACCCCGAACACGGCGACCTGGACGATGAGGAAGACACAGCCGATCAGCGGTCCCGCGGCCCAGATCGCAAGCACGGGGAACCCGAGGAGCCGGATCGCGATGAGCACGCCTTCGACCCATCGCCGTTTGATCGACGACTGGCCGCGGATGATCGCCGCCACCGAGTTCACATGCAGCTGCAGTCCGGCCAGCGTCAGCAGAGGCAGGAAGAACCATCCCTGTCTGGCGGCGAACCATTTGGCGAAACCGGTCCGCTCACGGGCGTCCTCGGCGACGAAGACGAGTGCGCCGGGCGCGATGTCACCGTCGACGCCGGCCTTGTTCGGGTTGGCGTGGTGCAGCGCGTTGTGCTTCTTCAGCCACCATCCGTAGCTGAGGCCGATGAACAGGTTGCCGATGACCGTCGACACCCACTCCCCCGCCTTTCGACTGGAGAAGATCTGTCGGTGGGCCGCATCGTGGGCGACATAGGCCGTCTGGGTGAACAGCGCACCGAAGACGACTGCGGTGGCCAACTGCCACCAGCTCTGTCCGATGAGGAAGAGCATCGTCAACGCCGCCGCATAACCGAGGCCGAGGAGGCAGAACCGCAGCAGATTCCATCCCGGACGCCTGGCGAGGAGACCGGCTTCCTTGACCTGTGCCATGAGGGCGCTGAAGTCGCTTGTGAACTCCTGCTGCTTGGTGCCCCGGCTGGCACGCCTGCGTTCGAGCACCTCGGTGCGGGTGGCGGGATCCGGGGCGGGAGTCGGCAAGGGGGTGCTGCGCACTTCGGTCGGGTTCATACCCTCAACGCTAGGGTGCCGACGCCCATTGCGCGTCACCCTGTGGAGCGGTTCTCGACCCCCTACCCTGGTAGGGGTCGCGGCGACGCAGCAGAAGCCGGAGCGGGTCACGTGGCCGCAGAATCACTCAGCCCTGGGTGCCGGGCACGATCAGTCCCGATTCGTAGGCGGCGATGACGGCTTGAGCCCGATCCCTGGCGTCGAGTTTGTACAGGATGCGGGAGACGTGCGTCTTCACCGTCTGCACGGCGATGACCAGCCGGGCCGCGATCTCCGAATTGGATTCGCCGCGAGCGACGAGCACGAGGATCTCCCGTTCGCGGTCCGTCAGGTCCGGCAGCGTGGAAGGCGTCGAGGCCTCAGACGCAGCGGGAGTCGCGGCGAAGTGCTCGATGACCCGTTTGGTCACGCTCGGGGCCAGCAGTCCGTCCCCCGAGGCCACGACGCGCACCGCCTCGGCGAGCTCTTTGGGAGGAGCGTCCTTGAGGAGGAATCCGCTGGCCCCGGCTCGGATCGCATCGAAGACGTAGTCATCGATGTCGAAGGTGGTGAGCATGATGATCCGCGGCCCCGCCGCCGAGGCGGATCGCGCGTTCGCGACGATCGTCCGTGTCGCCTCGATGCCGTCCATCGTCGGCATGCGCACATCCATGAGGACGATATCGGGCTCGCAGTCGGCCACCATTCTCACGCATTCCTCGCCGTCCTGGGCCTGTCCGATGATTTCGAGATCGGGATGGGCGTCGAGCAGGGCGGCGAAGCCGGCCCGGACCATGGCCTGGTCATCGGCGATGACGATGCGAATCATGCCCGCTCCTGTCTGTCCCCGGTCAGGGGCTTTGTCAGGCTCAGCGGCAGCACGGCTTCGACTTCGAATCCGCCCGCAGCCGTCCGGCGGCTGCGGATCTCGCCGCCGACGGATCCGGCGCGTTCGCGCATGCCCACCAGCCCCTGTCCGCGGTGCGATTCGTTCAGGGCGGACTCGGTGGGCCCTTCCCCGGCGGTATTGGTCACCGAGATCCGGACCGTGCCGCCGCCGCTGCGGATCCTGATCGCGATGTCCGAGTTCCGGGCGTGCCGGATCGCGTTGCTCAGTGCCTCTTGGACGATGCGGTATCCGGCCAACCCGATGCTCTCGCGCAGACCGGCGTCGATCGCCTCTCCGCTGCGCTCGAAGGTGACTCTCACTCCCGCCTGTCGGGTCTTGTCGACGAGCGTCTCGACATCGGACAGCTTCGGCTGCGGGGCCAGTTCGTGCGTCGAGTCGTCGTTGCGCAGCACGCTGAGCAGACCGCGCATCTCCGTCAGCGCGGCACGCGCGGAGGTCGAGATGTCTTCGAATTCCTTCGCCACCTCGACGTCGAGCCCGGCATGGCGGACCGGTGCGCTGGAGGCTTGGATATTGATGATCGACATGCTGTGGGCGACGATATCGTGCAGTTCGCGTGCGATTCGGGCCTTCTCCTCGATGGTCACGCGCTTCGAATGCTCTTCGGCAGTGTTCTCCTTCTCCTGCAGAAGCTGGGAGCGGATGAGCTGCCACTGCTGGACGATGACTGCGGCGACATAGACGCCGCCGGCGATGCAGGCGTAGATCATGATGTTGATGATCGCCGCGTCCGAGGGTGCGCGGTCGAGGGCGAAGTGGCCGATCACAGCAGCGATCGAGGACCCGCCGATGCTGCCGAGCAGGGCCGAGAGCGCGATGCCCCAGTGGGCGCGGAGACCGAGAACGGCGATGACCAAGACCTCGGTGATCATCGCCGGGACCATCCACGGCCAAGGCTCGACGGAGACCTCTGCCACGATCAGCGGCAGCACGGCGCAGACGAAGGACGAGAGGATCGCGCCGAAGAGCGGGCGCAGCATGGACAGCGGCATCGTTCCGGCGTGGATGACGGTGAGGCCGAAGGCCAAAGCCACAGGAGCATCGTAGACTCCCGCGGCGATCGAGGATTGGACAGCCAGCATGCCGATCGCCGCGATGACCACGACGATCCATGCCAGAGCAGTGGGATTGAGTCTGCGATCGGCGGGCAGGAATCTGCCGAACACCTGATTGACCACCACAGGAACCGGCTCCCTTCCGTGCGCTCGGCCGACTGATGTGATCATCGAACCTCGCCGCTGCTTGCATCGACAGTAGCAAACAGCCGACCGGCGCGGACTCGGGCAATGCCCAGACGGCGGCCTCCGCCGCGGGAGCGGGACTCAGTCCCTCGTTTCCGCCAAGTGCCCTGCCTCGGACCCGTACACGCCGATGCTCGGATCTCGGGAAGCGACGAGACGCGGGTGAGACATGCGCTAATTTGGTCCGGTGCTCGGTCAGCACCGCCGACCGTGCGAGAGTAGTCCCTGAACGGAGGAGAAGGAATGAGTGCCGAGCTGATCTGCGTGATCGTCCTCGGTCTGATGTTCGTCATCGGAACGTGGAGAGACCTCAATATGGGGCTTCTCGGCTTCATCGCCGCGGCCGGTGTCGGAGGGCTCGTGCTCGACCAGGCGCCCGAGGAGTTCCTGGCGGGATTCCCCGTCGATCTCTTCCTCACCCTCGTCGGCCTCACCTACCTGTTCGGCTTCGCGCAGAACAACGGCGTCATCGATGTCATCGTGCGCTGGTGTGTGCGCATCGTCGGCGGACGCACTGGCCTGATGCCGTGGATATTCTTCGCACTGACCGCGATCCTCATCGCCCTCGGCGCGCTCTTCGCCGTGGCCATCATCGCGCCGTTGGCGCTGTCCTTCGCCCGCAGGCACCGGATCAACCAGTTCATGACCGGCCTGCTCGTCGTCCACGGGGCACTGGCCGGAGCGTTCTCGCCGATCAGTGTCTACGGCATCTTCATCAATGACTACCTGGCGAAGAACGGGCTCACCCCGACTCCGGTGTCGCTGTTCTTCGCGCCACTGGTCTTCAATCTCGTGTTCGCGATCGCCGTCTACCTCGTCCTGCACCGCCGCCCCGGTCTGCGCGCCGAGGCCGATGACGAGCTCTCACCGGATGCTGCCGTGCCCGCACCCGAGGGTGGAGCCGCCTCGGCGGTTCGATCGGGTGCCTCCGTCACCGCGGAAGCGACGGTGAGGCTGGAACGGTCCCAGATCCCGACCCTGATCGGACTGATCGCGATGGCCCTGTCAGTGATCGTCTTCGGTTGGGACGTCGGCGTCGTGACCATCACGATCTCGGCAGTGCTGGCCGCAATCGACCCGGAGGCGGGCAAGGCAGCGATGTCGAAGGTCTCATGGTCGGTCGTCGTCCTCATCACCGGTGTCCTGACCTACATCGCCGTGCTGCAGGAGGCCGGCACCGTCGAATGGGTCTCCGCCGGGATCTCGGCGATCGGCATTCCTCTGCTCGCCGCGCTGCTGCTGTTCTACATGTCCGGGCTGATCTCGGCGCTGGCCTCGTCACTGGCGATCATCGGCGTGGTCATCGCCCTGGCCGTTCCCTTCCTCGAATCCGGGGATGTCCATGTCGGCGGCTTCGTCGCGGCCCTGGCGATCGCCGCGACCATCGTCGACATCAGCCCGTTCTCGACCAACGGCGCGATGCTGCTGGCCAACGTCCATCCCGCGATCCGTGACCGCTACTACCGGCAGATGATCGGCTATGCCGGTCTGATGTGCCTCATCGGTCCCGGCCTGGCCTGGGTGGTGGCCGCCGTGCCGACCTGGCTCGCCGGCTGAGTCCTCGTCCCCCGGTCGGCTACATCCGGCCGGTGGTCGTGAAGCTCTCGTGCCAGGACAGAGCCTCGCCCAGCAGGTGCGGAGTGTGCCGGCCGTGCGGGTTCGCCGCGATCGCCCGCTCGAGGTAGTCGGTCAGCCGTTCGCGGTAGTCGGGGTGGGCGCACCGGTCGATGATCCTCCTCGCCCGCGCCACGGGTGGGAGTCCGCGCAGATCGGCCAGTCCCTGTTCGGTGACGAGGATCTGGGTGTCGTGCTCGGTGTGGTCGATGTGGCTGGCGAAGGGCACGATCGTGGAGATCGCACCGTTCTTGGCCACCGAGTTCGACACGAAGAAGTCCAGGTAGGCGTTGCGCGCGAAATCCCCGGAGCCGCCGATGCCGTTGATGATCGACGAACCCATCACATGGGTGGAGTTGACGTTGCCGTAGATATCGGCCTCGACCATTCCGTTGATCGCGATGACGCCGAGGCGGCGGATGGCTTCGGGATGGTTCGACATCTCCTGCGTCCGCAGCAGGATCCGACCCTTGTAGGACTCGATCCGGTCGTTGAAATCCACCGCCCGCTCGGCAGACAGCGAGAACGCCGTCGCCGACACCGAGGCGAGCTTTCCGCTGTCGATGAGGTCGAGCATTCCGTCCTGGATGACTTCCGTATAGGCGCTCAGTCCCTCGAACTCGCTGTCAGCGAGATTGCCCATCACCGCGTTGGCGACATTGCCGACACCTGACTGCAGCGGCAGCAGCTCCGGTGGCAGTCGATCGGCTGCGATCTCATGACGAAGGAAATCAACGAGGTGGCTCGCAATCGCCTTCGAATCCTCGTCGGCGGGTTTGAACGGCAGGTTCCGGTCCGGCGCGTTCGTCTCCACCACGGCGACGACCTTCGCCGGGTCGACACGCAGATAGGGGTCACCGATGCGCTGCATCGGCTCGAGCAGTTGGATCGGCAGCCGCTCGGGCGGGCGCCGGGTTCCGTAGTAGACGTCGTGGAAGCCTTCGTACCCACGCGGGTGCCAATCGTTGACTTCGAGGATGACCTTATCGGCCAGGTCGAGCCACGTCTTCGAGTTCCCGACGGAGCTGCCGGGCACCAGCAGACCGTTGGGCAGGATCGCCGCGACTTCGACGACGGCGACGTCGAGGTTGCCGTAGAAGCCGAACCACGCCTGCTGTGCGGAATGGCTGAGATGGGTGTCGACGTACGCGGTGCCGCCGGAGTTGATCGACGCGCGCATGTCGGGATCGGATTGGAACGGCAGCCGCTTGCTCACCGCCTGCGCCTCGGCCAGCACTCCGTCGAGTTCCGGAGCCGTCGACGCGCCGGTCCACAGCTCGATGCTGAAGTCGTCTCCCCGCGCATGAGCGGCACGTGCCCGCTTCGCCACCGCTCCCGGCACCGCTTTCGGGTATCCCGAACCGGTGAAACCGCTCATGGCCACCCGATGCCCATGGTCGATGTGACGGGCCGCCTCATCGGCGGAAACGGTCTTCTCTCTCAGCTCCGGGCACGTGATTCTCGACATGGTCCGAAGTCTATCGGGCGCTGTGTCTCCACCACCGAGGCGGCCCCGCCCCGAGGCACCGACTGACCCGAACTCACCGGGGTGCCGTACCGATCGACCATGGGAACCGGCCGCCTGCCGACCTCGGTCGGTGCCTCGGATTCCGCCCGCGACTGCCGCACCACGGTCTCGGCGAGGCTGGGCACGGGAATGGAGACGATCGTGGCCAGCAGCAGCGCCAGGGTGAAGATCATCGCGGCCGTGGCCAGGGGCATGCTCAGGGCCAGGAGTCCGACGACGACCGCCGGTGCGCCCGCGCCGGCATAGAAGGCCAGATACAGTGCCGCTGAGATCCCGGCGCGGTTCTTCGCCGGAGTCAGCAGGTCGATCTCACGGTTGGCTCCCCAGTAGCTCAGACCGTGTCCGGTCCCGGTGGCCACGGCGGCGATCACCAGCAGCGCGGTCACCGCGTGCGGACCGATGCTCGGCAGATTCGAGCTCAGCAGCAGCGCCGCTCCGAGCCCCATGAGCGTCAGACCCAGTGTCTGCGCGGCCCGGGGACGCAGCTTCGGTGCCGCCAGCTGGCTCGCGGCCGAGACCACGAGGACCGATCCCACGATGACGCCCGCGGACAGGGTTCCCGACTTCGGCAGGACCGACTGCGCCATCGATGGCAGCAGCGCCAGGAAGAGGCCGAGCGCCGTCCAGCCGACGAACCCGGTCAGAGCCGCGATGTTGAAGCTCGTGCGCATGGGGCCGGGCACGGACGGCCACGTCGGCCGCCACCGCTGCCGGGTGAAGGGCCGATGCAGCGGCATCAGAGCGATCAGCACCATTACGATCGCCATCGCTGCGACCATGATGATGAAGGGAAGGATCAGAGGCACGGCGCTGAACTCTGCGAGGACGCCGGCCAGAATCGGCCCCAGGCCCGAGCCCAGAACGAACGAGATCGTGGCGAAGGTCGAACCCAGCCAGACTCTGCGCGCCGGCGAGGCCTCGACCATCAGGGCGATTCCGGCACCCGTGCCCAGGCCGAGTCCGATGCCCACCAGCGCCCGGCCGGCGAAGAGTCCCGCGGTTCCCAGCGTGTTGAGGCCGAAGCCTGCGGTGCCGAGGACGACCAAACCGATCGCTGCCAACAGGACCGGTTTGCGGCCGAAGGCGTCGGCAGCCGATCCGAACAGCAGCAGTGAGGGCAGGCAGCTGAGCACATAGGTGGCATAGAGCCCGGTCATGGTCGTCTCGGACATCCCGTAGGTCTCCTGCAGCAGCGGGTACAGCGGGCTGGCCATGTTCGCGGCGGCCGAGAGCACCAGCAGGACCAGCCCGCCGAACCACAGCTGCCTCCTCGAGCCTCTGATTCGTGCGTACTCGGGCATTCGGACCTCCTTCGTCTCATCGCTTCGCCTGGGTTCCCGCGGACGCAGACCGCATGAGAAGCCTCGGCGACCGTTCCCTTGGCCTCAGCCATGCTCTCGAATCGTGAGCATGGCTGACTGTCGTTCGGCTGCGTGACCGCTGCTCCAGGATGGACTCGAAGGAGTATTGTTGTCTATCGCAAGAACAGACACACGACCATTCGATAGGAACGCATGATCGACAGTCGGCTCACCATGTTGAGCATGATCCAACGCCACGGCACCGTCACAGCGGCCGCCCACGCGCTCAGGTATTCGCCGTCGACCGTGTCGCACCAGGTCAGGCAGCTGTCGGCAGAGCTCGGTGTGACCCTGCTCGAGCAGCATGGACGCAATGTCAGACTCACCCCGGCAGCCGCCTCGCTGCTGGGCCATGTCGAGGCGATGTCCGCGGAGTGGGAATCGGCCCTGGCCGATCTCGGGCGCTTCTCCGAAACGGTCTCGGGCACACTGGGCCTGTGTGGGTTCTCCACGGCGGCGGGCCTGCTCCTGCCGCCGACCATGCGCGCGCTCAATGCGAAGTTCCCTCATCTGCACACGCAGACGATCGAGGCCGAGCCCAGTGAATGCTTCGATTTCCTGCTCTCCGGCGATGCCGACATCGGCATCATCGTGGCCGCTCCCGACATCCCCGCCGGTGGGGACGATCGGTTCAGCCAGCACTTCCTCATCGATGATCCGCTCGACCTCATGGTTCCCCTCGACCATCCCCTGGCCGATCGCGACTCCGTCTCGATCGGCGACACCGTCGACGAGACCTGGATCCTGGGCCGCCCCGGCACCACGTATCATCAGCTGCTCATGGCCAGCTGCGCGGCGGCCGGGTTCAAACCTCGCATCGGGCACTTCGCCAATGACTGGAACACGGGCACCGCGCTCGTGTCCGCGGGCTTCGGAGTCTGCGTCGCCTCCCGTCTGTCCCGGTCCCAGGATCTCCATCCGGTCCGCCGCATCCCGCTCAGCGGCGACAACTCACCGTCGCGTCACGTCGCCGCCGTTACGCGAGCCGGCGCGGACACCCGTGAGACCGTTCGCTTCACGCTCGAGACCCTGGCCGAAGAGGCGCAGCGGCTGATGGGCCGATTCGAACACGACCTGACCGGCTGAACGCGGTGGTCACTGCGGATCCCGCGCGATGCGGAACCCGATGTTCGAGGCCGAGGAGTCCGGTGTGTTCGACGATCTCGCGGCCACTCGGTACCGGTTGCAGTAGGAGTCGTGGCAGAGGAACGAACCGCCTCGCATGATCCGCGTCCGTCCCGTGTCGGGCCCGCGCGGATCGACCTGTGGCGAGCGCCGATAGTAGTCGCGGTCGAAGTAATCGGAGCACCATTCCCAGACGTTGCCGACTGTGTTGAACAGTCCCCAGCCGTTGGGGGTGAAGTGCCGGGCCGGGGCGGTGCCGATGAACCCGTCATCGAGGGTGTTCGCGTGCGGGAAGTCCCCCTGCCAGATGTTGCAGTTCCACTCCCCGTCGACGAGCAGTCGATTGCCCCACGGGTAGCGTCGTCCCTTGAGTCCGCCGCGGGCGGCGCACTCCCATTCGGCTTCGCTGGGCAGTCGGGCCCCCGCCCACGAGCAGTACGCCTGGGCGTCGTCCCAGCTGATGTGGACGACGGGGTGGCCCTGGCGGGAGGAGACGTCGGAACCCGGTCCTTCGGGTGCCCGCCAGTTCGCCCCGGACACTTCGGCCCACCAGGGCGCACCCGGTGCCCGTCCGAGCACGTGGGCCCGCGCCTGCGGGTTCGACTCCAGAAGCATGGCGAACACAGCCGAGGTGCCCAGACGCTCGGCGGTGGTGACGAATCCCGTGGCGTCGACGAAGGCGGCGAAGTCGTCGTTCGTCACGCTCGTCGTCGCGATCTCGAAGTCGGACAGGCTCACGCGGTGGCGAGGTCCTTCGCCATCGCCCGGATGCCCGTCCCCGAAGGGATCGCCCATATCGAAGGTGCCGCCGACGGTGACGAAGTCGAAGCTGAAGTCCTCGGCCTGCGGCGTTCGCTGTCCGCCACGGGCAAGCGTGTGAGCCGCCGTGCCCGCGGCTTCGGCCGTTCCCGTCCCGGCGGGCGCACAGCAGGCGTGCCCACGATCGCCGAGGTGGCCCTGAGATCCGTCGACCGATCCGTTCACGTGTGCACCCCTTGCCTCGATTCCCACTGTCGCACCACCTTACGACCATCACCGGATGGCCCACTACTCTGAGGGCATGAGTTCAGATTTCGTCAAACAGCGACAAGCCGCGCCCGAGGGATTCTTCGCAGCCGAAGCCGCAGGTCTGCAGTGGCTGGCAGACCCCGATGCCGTCCCCGTCGTCGAGGTCGTCGACCACGGCGAGGACTTCCTGCGGCTGCGACGGCTGGATGAGACGGGGCCCGATGCCGCTGCCGCCGTCGACTTCGGCCGCCGGCTGGCGCGTCTGCACGATGCCGGGGCCTCCGGTTTCGGCTGGTCCCCGGCCGCTCCGGCGTTCTTCGGTCCCCTCGATGCCCCGTTCGAGGTCTCGACCGAGTCGGAGACGTCCTTCTCCGAGTTCTGGACCGCTGGGCGCTTGTCACCGCTGCTGTCTGCCGTCGAGGGTGACCTCTCGACCGAGGAGACAGCCACCATCGCCTCGGCGGTGGAGGCGATCGCGGACGGTGCGTTCGACGGAATCAGCGGTGAAGGTGTGGAGACTCCGGCTCGCGTGCATGGTGATCTGTGGGCGGGTAACCTCATGTGGACCTCCGATGGGTGCACGCTCATCGATCCGGCCGCGCACGGCGGGCACCGCCTGGAGGATCTCGCTCTGCTCGCCCTCTTCGGCACCCCGTTCCTCGACGAGATCTTCTCCGGCTACGAGCAGACTCATCCGATGCCCGAGGACTGGCGGCACGATCTGCCGGTCCACAGCTTCTTCGCTCTGCTCGCCCATGTCCGGATCTTCGGCCGCGGCTTCTTGGGCCAGACCCTGAACGCGGCCGGTGCGATCACTGCTCGAGCCGATGCCTTGCGCCGGTGACCGCCGGCGGCTCGGTCCTCGCCGCGAGGACCGAGCCGTTGTCGCCCACCGGCCTGAACGGTGAGTGTCTCTACTTCAGCGAGATCTCCACCGGGTCGGAGAACAGCCCGCCTGCGAAGGTGAGCTGGTTCGGGTCGACGTCATCGGGCACATCGAAGACGAGCACGCCCTCAGCCGTGTTCCCGGGATTGATCTCCTCGAGGAAGAGGATGTTGTCCTCGACAGCGTAGATGCCGGCTTCGGAGTCCGCCGAATAGGTGTTGCCCTCATCGTCGGCGAGCTTGATGTCGTCCTCGAAGAAGAAGTTCGGGTCCGAACCGGTGTTCTTCACCGACATGGCCACCTGCACGAACTGTCCTTGGGCCTCTGCACCGAGGAAGTCGTCGCCGACCGACGAGACACCGTCCTCGACCGACTCGACGGTGATCTCCCAGTCGTCGGCGGCCACGGTGTCGCCGATGCCATGGCTCGTTTCGGCCGAGTCCTCGGCGCTCTCGTCCTCCGCCGAACCCTCCGACTGCTGGCCATCGGCTGAGTTCGTCTCCGCCGAATCGGTGCCGGCCTCGTCTGCCCCACCGCCGATCGCGCTGAAGACGGCGATCACGACGATGACGACGATCAGCCAGAACCACCAGCGTTTGAGCAGCGGCTTCTTCTGCTTCGGCGGCTTCTGCCCATAACCACCGGATCGGTTCTGCGGCGGGTGGGGACCGCCGGGGTATCCGGGCGAGGGGGTCTGCTGCTGGGACGTCCACTGCTGTGGGCTTTGGGGATGCTGCTGGGTCTGGGGATAGGGCTGCTGCGAGGACTGGGGTTGGGGCGGGAACGGAAGTTCTGGGGGTTCTGCGGGCGGGACATGGCGCTCCTTCGAGACGATTTCTGACTGACCCACTCAGCCTCGTCGAGTTCGCCTTCCGGCGCGTCCGCCGTCAGGCTGGATCGGTTCAGCCGATCGGTTGACGGCGTCCAGCCGACCGGTGGACTACACGCGTCAGTGCCCGCGGTTACGATTCTTCTGTGTCTGATCATTCCGCTCCTCTCTCCGACAGCGGCCGCGGGTCCTCCGTCCCCGGCGCCTCCATACCCGGTGCCGTCGCCCGTGGTCGTCCCGTCGGTCAGGGTCGCCCCGCGGGCCACGGTCGCCCCGCCGGTGCCCGCTCCGCACGGTCGCGGAAGCTCCCTCAGAGCGTGCGGATAGCGGGCAGCATCCTCATCGGCATCGTCCTGTTCCTGTGCGGACTGCTCTGCTCGGCGATGGCACTGACAGCGAATGCGTGGGCGTTCTCCGACGGAGTGCTCAATGACACCGGGTTCGTCGCCGTGATGCTGCTCATCCCCGTCTGGGGAACGGTCTTCCTCCGGCACCGGTGGCCGTGGGCCCCGTTCATCGCCGGAGCCGCGCTCACTCTCGGATGGGGTGACGCCTTCCTCCTGCTCATCGGCGTGTTCCACCTCGTCATTCGGGCTCCCAAACGGCAGGCGATCGCTGCCTCGGCGGTGGGGGCGACCCTGGTCGTCCTGTCCACGGTGCGGATGTGCCTGGCTCCGGCGCAGCGCAACCCCTTCAGCATCTTCTTCCTGCCGGACCCCACGCAGGTCACAGGCGTCGAGGCGACGATCCCACCCGAGGACTCGTACTTGGCCATCCGAATCATGACAGTCGCCGCCTGCGTCATCGGACTCGGCACCAGCCTCGGCGTCGGTGTCCTGCTGCGACGAACCAGGAGGATGAGAGTCGTGGAGTCGCTCGCGCAGCGGGAGACGATGCGCAACGAATCGCTGACTGCCGAACTCGCCAGGCAGTCCGAACGCGAGCTGCTGGCGCGCGAACTCCACGACACGCTCTCCCACCGCCTGTCGGTGATCTCACTGCACAGCGGCGCCCTGGAGGTCGGAGACGGCGCAGACCCTGAGCTCGCGTCCACCGCCTCGGCTCTGCGGCAGGAGGCACGAGCGTCCTTGGAGGATCTGCGCCACCTGGTCGGCGGCGTCAGAGACGGAAACCTCGCCGGTCCGCAATCGCGACACGAACAGTCTGCACCGCCGGACCGGGCGTCGATGCAGTCGATTCCGCAGCTCATCGCCTCCGTGCAGACCACCGGGACGATCATCCGTCCCTCGATCATCATCCAGGACGTCGACGCCTGCCCGCCGGCTCTCGACCGGGCGATCTACCGCATCGTCCAAGAGACGCTGACCAATGCGATGAAGCATGCGCCGAACTCCCCTGTGACCATGGAGGTGACCGTCTCCGCCGCAGGAGGGGCCAAGATCTCGGTGGCGAACCCCTTGCCCGGGAACCCGGATATCCCGCCGCGTCCGCAGTACGCACCGGACTCGGCTGGCGGTCTCGGTCCGGGGACCACCGCGCGAATTCCCCGACCGGCGACGGAGCTCGCCTCGACCGGATCGGGTTCCGGACTGGTGGGGATCCGCGAACGGACCGAGTTGTTCGCAGGCACAGTGCGGATGGGAGTCAGCGGTGAAGAGTTCCGCGTGGACGTGGAGTTCCCGCCGTTCGCGTCCGAAGCCTGATACGAGAGTCCGTCGTCTCCCGCACCTGCGGTGTCATCGACCTCCGGTAGTGTGACGACCATGAGTCCCACCACTGCGATTCGCGTCATGGTCGTCGACGACGACCCGATGGTCATCACCGGAATCAAGGGAATTCTGCGAGCAGCAGAGGACATCGACGTGGTCGGTTCGGCGATGAGCGGCGAAGAGGCGATCGAAAAGGCCGCACTCCACTACCCGGAGGTCGTGCTGATGGACATCCGGATGCCGGGAATCGGGGGAATCGAAGCAATCGGACGTCTGCTCAACAGTGTGCGTCCGCCGAGGGTCGTGGCCCTGACGAGCATGGACAGCGACGATCATCTCTTCCGCGCCCTCGAGGCGGGAGCGGCCGGCTACCTCCTGAAGGACATCGGTCCGGTGGAACTCGCCGTTGCGGTCCGGAAGGCCCAGGCCGGAGAACCCATCCTGGCGCCGCAGTCCATGCGGCAGATGATCGCCAAGGTCACTTCGAGTCCGGACCATCATCTGCAGCGGGAGGCCGAGACGCTGCTCGCCGAACTCACCGAGCGAGAGTTGGAGGTCGCCGAGCTCGTGGCCGAGGGGCTGTCGAATCAGGAGATCGCGGCGAGGACCTTCATGAGCCTGGCAACCGTGAAGACCCATCTCAACCGGATCAACATCAAACTCGATACGAACAACCGTGTGCGCATCGCCACCACTGTGGTCCGCGCCCGGAAGTTCTGAATAGAATTCACCGTTTCTTTATCACCCACGGCAGAAGTGATTCTTCACTCCGTCTAAAATCATCAGTGATGGTTGCTGAGTACTATGTCGAATCCGAGAATATGACCAGCAGCCCCTCAGATCGTGGTCCCTGGACGGCTCGAGCAAAGGGGCTGCTGACCCAAGCAACCTCGATCTGGGCACTGACCGTCACGTTCATCGCGGTGACCCTCGTCGCAGCCGGGCCGATGCGAGTCTGGGACTACAGACTCAACCGACGCTGGCTCTACCTGGCCGACCCCGACCTCGTCTGGTTCGCTCAGCACATCCTCGATCCGATCGCCGGCCAGGCCGTGTGTCTGCCGGTGCTGGCGATCACGGCGATCACTCTCAGCTATCGTCGACGTTCCTGGAGACCGATCGTCTTCGCCGCAGCCACGGAGGCGGCGTTCTTCCTCGGTGTCGGTTCACTCAAGGTTCTGCTCGCTCGGCCCGCGACCACTCTGCACGACCCGAGATTCTTTCAGGGCGGGCTGCTCGACCTCGGTTCCCGAGGAATCAGCTATCCGTCCGGTCATGCCGCCGAGGCCGTGCTCATCTACGGTGCTGTCGCCTATCTCATCGCCCGATACAGCAGCGCCTCGACCCGGGCCGTGCTGCTTCTGTGGTGGGGTGTCGCCGCAATCAGCGTGAATTCTGTGATGGTGTCGTTCGCCCTCGGCTGGCATTGGGCCACTGACCTCATCGGCGGGCTCCTGGCCGGAGGACTCTTTCTGCGGATCCTCATGGCAGTCGACCGCCGGGTGCCGCTCCTGCACTCCTGAGACTCTGTCCGAGGGATCAGATCATCGGACAGAGGTTCACTCTTCCTCCGCTCAGACCTGGATTCCCCGCGTGAGCGCTCCATCGATGAGCAGGTTTGCTCCTGATGTACGACTGGATCGCGGGCTCGACAGGAATACGACACTCGCAGCGGTCTCTTCTGGCGTGCCCATGCGACCGGTTGGATTGAGTCCGAGCGCATAGTCGAACAGTGCGGGATCGTCAGCCTCGATCCCTGGCCACACTCCGCCTTGATGATAGGTGTTGCCGGGGGAAACGGTGTTGACCCGCACCCCGCTGTCTGCCGATTGCAGTGCAAGTCCCGCCATGTAGCCGATGATCGCCGTCTTCATCGTTCCGTACGGTCCGGAAGCGAAGTCGGCTTCCCTGCCGGAGACACTCGAGATGGCGATCAGCGACGCCACATCGCTCTTCTTCAGATGCGGGATGACCGCTTTCGACAAATTCACCGTGGCCATCAGGTCAACGTTGAAGGATCGATACCAGTTCTCCTCCGTGTCCGGAATCGCCAGTGCACTGACGCTGCTGACCACCATGTCGATTCCGCCGAGCTCTTCAGCAGTGGCTGCGACCCAATCGCTCAGAGACGCACTGTCGCTGACATCGAAGGCAGTCCCGATGACTCTTCCCTGGGATGCCAGCTCCAGCTCGGTGTCGGCTACCGCTTGAGCGCTGCGAGCGCAGAAGGCCACATCGGCCCCTTCTGCCAGAAATGCTTCGACAATGGCACGACCGATGCCTCGCGTCCCGCCGGTGACCATTGCGGTCTTTCCGCGAATGTTCAGATCCATTGTGTCTCCCCTTCCCCGTTGATCATCGCGATTCGCAGCTGTCGGCAGCGACATCATGCTCTGCTCCTATCGGAGCTGCCTTGCACGCTGACGCAGATCTGCGTGGATTCCGTTGAAAGCGCTGCCTTCCGGCAACACGGACTTCGCAACTTTCGTCACGACGCTGTAGTTCGTGTCGACCACATTGGCCACCGGGACCAGAGAGATCTGAGTCAGCAGCTGATAGGCATCCATGGGTTCCAAATCGAAGAGCGCGCCGAGCCAGTGGATCATCTCCACCTGCGAGATCCTCCATGAGTCTTCCATCGGTCGTGAAGAGCCCACGACCATCCAGTACTCGTCGTTCTCCAGCCGGGGCCACAGTGGACCGCCTCCCTTGACGAGGTCCACAATGATCGTCGAATTCATCGCTCCTTCGACTGCTGTCCCACATGCCTCGCCCTCACCTTGTCGATAGTGGCCGTCTCCGATGGAGAACATGGCACCCTCGACATTCACCGAGAAGAAGGCTGTGGTGCCGACCCTCAGCTCAGGTGTGTCCATATTCCCACCGAAACGCTCAGGTGTGAGAGACGATTGAACCTCCCCGCCAGCCGGCGCGACTCCGACAGTGCCCAGCATCGGTTCGACAGGCAGGGCGAGTTCGAAATCACCGCTCCGGCTCTGAAAACCAACGGTCTGCGCTTCTGTATCAAGGTCATAGATCCAAGCAGCTTCCGGCAGAGCTCCATGAAGAAGGCTTGTGCGATCCGTCGCCGTCAGTCCGCCGAACAGGGGGATCGTCGCAGATGCTCCCCATCGCCTTGCGGGGGTGAGATCAACTATATGGACAGCCAATGCGTCCCCCGGCTCGGCACCATTGACATAGAACGGCCCGGTCTGTGGATTCAGCCGGTGAGGGTCCAGTTTCGAACTGGGTACGTCCGACCGTGTGGTGATTGCGTTGTTGAACGCGTCTTCGGACCACAGGCGCAAAGCCGTTCCGGGCTCGATCGTCGCCGCTGGCGCAGCACCGCCGAAAGTGTAGACGAATTGATCCGGCCGGGGAACGAAGTCGATGATCTCCATATCTCATAGTACGTGATATGGATCACGCATCCAATGGCACAGCGTCCGCCCAACTGGCCTGAGCACCCACCAGTCGAGCGGGCCCCTTTCCACGTCGATCGCTGTGGCCATTAGGATCTCTACCAGCCAGGGTTTCCTGTCGGTTTCTGCGCTCGTCCTGCCAGCATCGAGGAAGGGACGGTGAGGCAGAACGCCGCCTGGCACCACGCACTATGTGAAAGGCAGACCCTATGCCCTCCCCAGACGTTTCGGATACAGCGGACTCTTCGGATCGGGACAAGCCGACGTCGAAGACCGTCCGAATCCTGCGCAACTACCGATTCCCGCTGTTCATCCTCGCCGGAGTCGTCGTCGGCGCCATCATCGGGCTCATCTTCGGCGAGCGCGCCACGGTCATCAAACCCTTCGGCACACTGTTCATCAATATGATGTTCACCCTCGTCGTGCCGCTCGTGTTCTTCTCGATCTCCTCGGCCGTTGCCGGCATGTCCTCCGCGGCCCGCCTGGGCAAGATCATGGGCACCATGCTCGGTGTCTTCGCCGTCACGGGAGTCATCGCCTCCATCGTCATGGTCGCCGCCCTCGGTCTCTTCAACGCCACCGAGGGAGTGCAGGTCGAGATGCAGGAACCGGAGACCGTCGAGGAGGTCGGCTCCATCGGCGAACAGCTGGTCCAGACCGTAGTCGTCGATGATTTCTCAAAGATCCTGTCCGCCGAGCACATGCTCGCTCTCATCGTCTTCGCTGTCATCGTCGGATTCGCCACGAGCAGGGTCGGAGACGCCGGCAAGCCCTTCGCGCAGTTCCTCTCCTCCGGCACCGAGGTGTTCCTAAAATTCACGTCGATCATCATGTACTACGCACCGATCGGCCTCGGGGCGTACTTCGCAGCGCTCATCGGCGATCTCGGAGCTCAGCTCGTCGGCGACTACGTCCGCGCCTTCCTCGTCTACTATCCGGTGGCGATCGTCTACTTCATCGTCGCGTTCACGTTCTACGCGTTCTTCGCCGGAGGTCGGCGCGGGGTCAGCCGCTTCTGGGGAAACGTGCTCGAACCGACGGCGATCTCCTTGGGCACCTCATCTTCGGTGGCGGCGATCCCGGCGAACCTCCGTGCCGGTGAGCGCATCGGAGTCCCCCGCGACATCCGGGAGACGATCGTGCCGATCGGAGCGACGATCCACATGGAGGGCTCGAGTCTGTCGGCGATCCTCAAGATCGCGTTCCTCTTCGCGGTCTTCGACCGGGATTTCTTCACCCCCGAGAACATCCTCCTCGGCATCGGCGTGGCTCTGCTGGCGGGAATGGTCATGGCCGGGATCCCCTCCGGAGGCTTCATCGGCGAACTCATGATCATCACGCTCTACGGATTCCCGCCCGCCGCCCTGCCGATCATCCAGATCATCGGCACGGTCATCGACCCGCCGGCGACCACGGTCAACTCCGTCGGCGACCAATCGAGCTCGATGATGGTCGCCCGCATCCTCGACGGAAAGGATTGGATGGACAGAGCCGACGAAAACCGGACCGCCTCGGCCGAACCGGACACAGCTGACTCCCCGGGTCGATGAACACGATTCGATTCCGCACGTGTCCGCTGCCAGCCTCCCACCGCAGTCCGACTGCCGGTCACGAGTAGACTCGGGTTCCATGGTCAACCTTGAGAAGATTCCGCGACGCAGCTACACCGACGGATCGACGCCCCTGGAGCATCTGCCTCGCCTCTCGGCCGAGCTCGGCGGCCCGCAGATCTGGATCAAACGAGATGACTGCCTGGGGCTGACTCAGGGTGGGAACAAGACCCGCAAACTCGAATTCCTCATCGCCGATGCGCTTGCGCAGGGGGCGGACGCTCTCATCACCGTCGGCGGCGTCCAGTCCAATCATTGCCGACTGACGTTGGCGGCGGCACGCCGAGAGGGACTCGAGTGCCACCTCATCGTCGAAGAGGACCTCGGCCCTGAGGGGATCGGGCTCGGCCCGGCCGGGGCGAACCCGCCCGAGTACACGGGCAACTTCCTGCTCTTCGACCTCCTCGGCGCCGATTCGGTCACCGTGTCCGGCAACGGCAGTGACCTGCTCGGCGAGGCCGAGACGAGTGCCGCCGAGCTGCGTGCTGAAGGGAAGACTCCCTATGTCATTCCCGTGGGCGGGTCGAATGCCATCGGCGCGCTCGGATACGTCGACTGCGGCGACGAGCTGCTCGGCCAGATCGAGGATGCCGGCCTCGACGTCACAGCGCTCGTCACCCCCAGCGGGTCGGCGGGTATGCAGGCGGGCCTGATCGTCGGACTGCACGCGGCCGGCAGCGACATTCCGGTCCTCGGCATCAATGTCAGCAGGTCACGCGCCGATCAGGAGCCCAAGGTCGTCGACCTCGTCGATTCGACCGCGACGTCCCTCGACCTCCCACCGGTCCCCCGTGATCGCACGGTGGCTCTGGGCGACTACTTCGGAACCGGCTATGCTCTGCCGACGGAAGGAATGGTCGAGGCCGTGCGACTCTTCGCCCGCACCGAGGGAATTCTCCTCGACCCCGTCTACACCGGCAAGGCCGCCGCCGGGCTGATCGATCTCGTCCGGCAGGGTGAGTTCGGCGCCGATGACACGGTGGTCTTCATGCACTCCGGCGGAGTGCCCGGTCTCTACGCCCGAACACAGGCATTCTCGCACACTCGAACTCAGCGGAGGGCACAGACATGACAGTATCGACGGCAGATCTTTGGGACGAGCGCGGCGAGGACCTCTATTCGATCGCGCTGAACTTCGGCGACTTCGGGGCCAAGACGTCCTTCTCCGGCCCCGCGCGCACGGTCCGTTGCTTTCAGGACAACGCCCTGGTCAAACGCCTTCTCAATCAGCCCGGTGACGGCGCGGTGCTCGTCATCGACGGCGACGGTTCGATCGCCACTGCTCTGATGGGCGATATGATCGCCGAATCCGCCGTCCGCAACGGGTGGTCCGGAGTCGTCATCAACGGCGCCGTCCGTGACCGAGAGGCCTTGGCCGAGATCGACTTCGGGATCAAGGCATTGGCCAGCAATCCGCGCAAGAGCGCGAAGGACGGTGCCGGTGAGACCGATGTGACCGTCGAGATCGGCGGAGCGACGATCCGCCCCGGTGCCATGGTCTTCGCCGACGCCGATGGTGTCGCCGTCGAGAAGTAGAGCCGGCCGGGTTCGCGTCACCGCTCGCGGGCTTCGTCTGTCTCAGTCTTCGACGGCGTCATCAGCGGTGGATGGTGTCGAAGTCCTGTTCTGCCGCATCCCAAACCTCGGACACGGTGATCTGCCCACCCTGCGTGAGTTCGTCGATGGTCCGCGGGTTGTAGAGATATGACCATTCACCAGCCGAGCCGTCTCCGGTGACCATGAGGACGTCGAAGTCGAAGGTCGCCTGCGACACCGTCTGCACGACTGCTGCGGTGGCCTCCATATCCTCGTCGGTCTTGCCCGCGGAGGCGAAGTCGACGTAGAGACGGTCGGCGTCGACGTCCTCGTCGTAGTCCGGGTTGGATTCGGACTCGAGACGCACCTGAACCTCGTCGAGGGACTCGGACAGGTAGTCGGCGAGCGCCTCCGGCTGGTCGAAGCCCCGCTCGACGACCTGCAGCGTCTGAACGGGTTCGGATTCGGGCTCGGGAGCATCGGGCGCCTCACTGCTGCAGGCACCGAGTGCCAAGATCGCGGCAATCGAGAAGGCTGGAACGAGCTTCGCAACGGACTTCATGGGCCTCAGCCTATCGGCGTCCGGCACCTGCTCTCATCTCGGGTCAGGCGACTGTGGAGCGAGCCCCTTCAGGGCTGTGTGCTCATCGGCTTCGCTTTCGAAGCCTGTGGGCCGCAGCCGAAGTGAGTCCCTTCGGCGTCGGGCTGGCGGTCCTTGAACTCCCGGCCGAACCCGAATCGCTGGAACAGGTCCGTCTGTGCTCCGAACTGGTCGTTCGTGACGAATACGATGCGGTCGAATCCCCTCTCCTGTCGGATCCATTCTCCCAGTTCGGTCAGCACGTTCGCATCCATCCCTGCGTCCATCTCCCGCCTGCGAACCCAGTGACAGACGGCCGCGTCGATGTCCGACCACTCCCCCGCGCCTTCGGCTGTCGGGTTGAACTCGCTGCGGCTGAGGAACGTCGCGTCCGGGGAAGGATGTACACGCAGCCGAGGCATCGGGATTCGCTCGGGTCGAGGACCGTATAGGTGAATGCGAGGTTCTCGGAGTTCCATCGTTCGAGGTCGACGAGGTCGCTCTGATTGTCGGCGACCGTGAAATCGTCTTCCGGCCAGGTCGACTGCTCCCACTGACGCAGATACTCGCGACTGTCCATCACGGCTTCACAGTCGAGTCGGGCATCGGCGGCGGTGATGGGGCGGAGGACGAACTCATCCGCCGCCGGCCCGGCAGACAGCGACACGTCTGGGCCGAACGGCATCATGGACTCCTCAGTCAGCGCCCCGTCATCAGCGGCAGAGCATCAGTCCAGCCTATTCCATCCGGCTGTCGCCATCTTGCCGGTCGGCCCGGAGCCGGCGAGGCCACGAGCTCTGGCCCGTGTCCTCGCCTTCACCGACTCCTCACCTGCCCTGGCCGACTCGTTGGACGGAGACCTCAGGTGCCAGGTCAAGGCGACGCAGCAGCTGGGCATTCAAAGCGACCACGATCGTCGACAGCGACATGAGGATCGCCCCCACGCTCATCGGCAGGACGAAACCGATCGGTGCGAGGACTCCCGCCGCCAGAGGCACGGACAGCAGATTGTACCCGGCGGCCCACCACAGGTTCTGCTTCATCTTCCGGTACGTCGCGCGCGAGAGTTCGACGATCGACAGGACTGACCGCGGATCGTCGGAGGCGAGGATGACTCCAGCCGAACCGATGGCCACATCCGTCCCGGCGCCGATGGCGATGCCGACATCGGCCTGTGCCAGTGCGGGTGCGTCGTTGACCCCGTCTCCGACCATCGCAACCCGGCTGCCCTCGTTCTGCAGTTCGCTCACCTTCGCGGACTTGTCTGCGGGGTGAACGCCGGCGAAGACGCGATCGATGCCGAGCTCAGCGGCGACCGACCGGGCCACTGCCTCGGCGTCCCCAGTGATCATGACCACCTGCGCGCCCAGGGCATGCAGGGCGTCGACGGCATCGCGGGACTCCGGGCGGATCTCATCAGCCAGACGGAGCGCGCCGATGACCGCTCCTGCTTCGATCACGTGCAGGATGATGGCGCCCTCGCTGCGCCACCGATCGGCAGCGGCGACTTCGGAGGCACTGTGCTTCTCGAGCAGTTTGGGACCACCCACCTCGACCGTGGATCCGTTGATCTCGGCTCTGACACCGACCGCAGGCGAAGAGGAGAAGTCGGCGGCAGACGGCACGTCGAGTCCTCGCTCTTCGGCCGCACGGACGATGGCGCGAGCCAAGGGATGTTCGCTGTCGGCCTCGGCCGCGGCGGCCAGGGCGAGCACTTCGCCCTCGCTACGCTCGAGCGCTTCGACACCGGTGACGGTCGGTTCGCCCATGGTCAGGGTGCCCGTCTTGTCGAAGAGCACGGAATCGACCGTGCGCATCGTCTCGAGCGCCAGGCGGTCCTTGACGAGCACTCCGGCGCGGGCGGCGCGCTCGGTGGCGATGGAGACCACCAGCGGGATCGCCAGGCCCAGGGCATGGGGACAGGCGATGACGAGGACGGTGATCGTGCGCACGACAGCGGAGTCCGGCATGCCGAGCAGCGACCAGACGATCGCCGTGATGACCGCTGCCCCGAGTGCGAACCAGAACAGCCACGCCGATGCCCTGTCGGCGATCCGCTGAGCACGCGAGGACGAATTCTGCGCATCGGAGACCAGCTTCTGAATCCCGGCCAGCGCCGTGTCATCGCCGGTGGCCGTGATCTGCAGCCGCAGGCCCGAATCGGTCGCGATGGTTCCTGCGACGACGGCGTCGCCCTCGCTGCGGCGCACAGTCGTCGACTCGCCGGTGACCATGGATTCGTCCATGCTCGCCGACCCGTCGATCACCCGGCCATCGGCGGGGACCGCGGAGCCGGGCCTGACCAGGACGATGTCGTCGACTTCGAGGTCGTCCGGGGGCACGCTCACCGTCTCACCGTCGACGACCGTCTCCGCCTCATCGGGAAGGAGCGCGGCGAGGCTGTCCAGCGCCGAGGTGGTCTGCGCCAGTGATCGCATCTCCATCCAGTGACCGGCGAGCATGATCACGACCAGCAGGGCCAGCTCCCACCAGAAGTCGAGCTGGGGGTCCAGCAGCCCGAGCGAGGAGCCCCAGGAGGAGAGGAAGGCGACAGTGATGGCCAAGGCGATGAGCAGCATCATTCCTGGGCTGCGGCCCTTGATCTCGTCGAGGCCGCCGGTCAGGAAAGGTTTGCCGCCCCAGAAGTACATGACCGTGCCGAGGATCGGCGAGAGCCAACGGAGGACGCCGAGCACCCCCGTATCGGGGACCTCATAGCCGAGGAGGTGACCGAACATCGGGCTGAAGGCGACCACGGGGACGGCGATGATGAGCATGATCCAGAACAGGCGCCGGAACTGCGCCACGTGATGGGCATGACCGCCGTGGCCCGAGTGCCCAGCGTGGCCCGAGTGCTCCTCATGGCCCGAGTGCTCCGAGTGATCAGCATGACGCAGGTGATCGTCGTGGCCAGGATGTCCGTTGTGGTCCACGTGATCGTCGTGGTCCACGTGATCGTCGTGGTCCACGTGATCGTCGTGGGCTTCGTGGCCGGACTGATCGGAGTGTTCGCGCTGAGCATCTGTGACCGCTTCAGCGCCCTGATGCCGGTGAGTCTCATACGGTTCCATAACCATCAATCTATACCCCCATAGGGTATGTTTCAACGGTGATCCCTGCCACTGTGCGATCCGAAGCAACTCTCAACATCGCGTCGTACTGTGATCGAAGGAGCCGCTGTGACAGACCACCGACGTTCCATCCGGATCCGCCGACCCGCGGCTCTCCACCGTCTCGAAGGAGGAATCATGAGAGCAGCACGCTTCTACGACCGCCAGGACATCAGGATCGAGGACATCCCCGAGCCCGAACTGCTCCCGGGCACAGTCGCGATCGATGTCGCATGGTGCGGAATCTGCGGCACCGACCTGCACGAGTATCTCGAGGGGCCGATCTTCGTCCCACCCGCAGGCCATCCGCACCCGATCTCCGGGGAGTCGGCTCCGGTGACAATGGGCCACGAATTCTCAGGAACGATCACCGCCCTCGGCGAAGGCGTCACCGACCTCGAGGTCGGCCAGACCGTCGTCGTCGAGCCCTACATCATCGCCGATGACGTCGACACCAGCATCGGACAGAGCTACCAGCTGTCCAAGGACATGAACTTCATCGGCCTCGGCGGTCGCGGAGGCGGCCTTGCCGAGAAGATCGTGGTGCAACGGCGCTGGGTGCATCCGATCGAGGGCGTTCCGCTCGACCAGGCCGCGCTCATCGAGCCGCTCTCGGTCGCCCATCACGCCTACGTCCGCTCCCAGGCGCAATCCGGTCAGATCGCGATCGTCGGCGGCGCCGGCCCCATCGGACTGCTCACCGCAGCCGTTCTCAAGGCCGAAGGCCTCACCGTCTACATCTCCGAGCTCTCCGAGGCCAGGAAGTCGATGGCGCTGTCGACCGGAGTCGCCGATGAGGTCTTCGATCCCCGCGACGGCGACGTCGCGGAGGCCGTCCGCGAGCGCACAGGCGGCCGAGGTGCCGATGTCGGCTTCGAGTGCTCCTCGGTGCCGGTCGTCCTCGATATGCTCCTCGACGCGGTCCGCCCGGGCGGCGTCATCGTCAACGTCTCGATCTGGGGCCACAAACCAGAAGTGGACATGCCGAAGCTCGTCCTCAAGGAGATCGACCTGCGCGGAACGATCGGCTATTCAGACGACCACCCGGCGACGATCGAACTCGCCGAAAGCGGCAAAATCGACCTGTCGGCATTCATCACCGCGCGAATCGGTCTCGACGAGCTCATCACCGGCGGATTCGACGAGCTCATCGACAACAACGAGAAGCACGTGAAGATCATCGTCGACCCGCGAGCCTGAGCACCGGGACGGCTCCGACATGAGGAGCCGGAGAACCACGCTGGCGATTTCGCGGGAGAAGAATGACGAAATTCTTCGGCGGTTTCAAGCGGTCGTTCCTACACTCTTCTCCCGCGAAATCGCCCAAACACCCAGCCGCCTCCACAGACATTGCATAAATGTTCATGTATGCGCAATACTTGCTCATACTGTTCATCTAAGAGTCTGGTCCGTGCGCTTTCATGCGTCGACTGGCCAGACCGCAGCCGAGAACCGCCCAACCCTGGCTCTGCCTCGAGCCGGCCTCACTGTGGAGGACCCCATGGACCTGCAACTCATACTGGCGCTCGTTGCCGGGATCGCGACGATCGTCGTCATCGTCCTGGCCACCCGGCTCGACGCCTTCATCGCTCTGCTCTTGGCATCCATCGTCACCGGCATCGTCGCCGGCCAAGATCTGCTCTCCATCGTCGATTCCATCACCACCGGTTTCGGCGACACACTGGCCAGCATCGGTATCGTCATCGGGCTCGGTGTCGGCATCGGCAAGATCCTCGAGGTCTCCGGCGCCGCTGACTCACTCGCCAGGGCCTTCCTCCGAGCCTTCGGCAAGGGCCGCGAACCCTGGGCGATGGGCACTGTCGGTTCGCTCGTGTCCATCCCGGTCTTCTGCGATTCCGGTTACGTGATCATGAATCCGCTGGCCCGGTCGATCGCTCGGGTGAAGAGAGGCGGCTATGTCACTCTGGCCCTGGCACTGGGCTGCGGCATGACACTGACCCACCACATGGTGCCACCGACCCCGGGCCCTCTGGCTGCCACCGGCATCCTCGGCGCCGATCTCGGCGGCGTCATCCTCGCCGGCCTCGTCTTCACCGTCATCCTCCTGCCCGTCGTCATCGTCTATGCCCGGTGGATCGGGCCGAAGCTCGAACCGGCGCTCAACGCACAGGTCAGGCACGACGTCTACACGGGCTCCATTGCCTCGCAGAAAGAAGTCGGCAGCGCGCCCGGTCTCTCCGGCGGCTCCGGCTCTGCAGACGACTCAACATCTTCGTCGACCGCTGACGAATCGGACCGCTCTGAGGCCACCCCGGCCACCGACAGCACCAAGCGCCCCGGCGCCTTCCTCGGCTTCCTCCCCCTCATCGTGCCGCTGCTGCTCATCGTCGCCAATACCGTCGGCACCGCGATCGACAAGGACGCCCAAGGGCAGCTCTCCGGCGATGCGTACGAACCTTCGGCCTGGGTCGCTCCGCTGGCCTTCTTCGGCAACCCCGTTGTCGCTTTGATCATCGGCCTCGTCCTCGCCGTCTATACTCTGCTTCCGCGCATGACCTCCCGCGACTCGGTGCAGGGATGGCTCGCCGACGGGGCGGCCTCGGCCGGACTCATCCTGCTCATCACCGGTGCCGGCGGAAGCTTCGGACTCGTACTGCGTGAGTCCGGCGTCGGTGACGCTCTCGCCGAGGCGATCGCCTCGATCAGCCTGCCAGCCCTCCTTGTGCCGTTCCTCATCGCCTCCCTCGTCCGCATCGCCCAGGGGTCGGGTACGGTCGCGATGATCACCGCTGCCTCGGTCACGGCGCCGCTCATCGCACCGCTGGGACTGGATCCGCTCGTAGCGGTCATGGCCTGCACAGCCGGCTCGATGGTCTTCTCCTATTTCAACGACTCCTACTTCTGGGTCGTCACTCGATTCGCCGGGCTCGACGGCATCCATGCGATCAAGGGCTGGTCCGGAATCACCACCGCAGTGTGGATCTGCTCGCTGCCTCTGCTGTTCGTCCTCGATCTCATCGTATGAGCACTCACACCGCCACTGGCAGGCACCAGGTGAATCCGCGAATCCTTGTCGTCGCCGACGACTTCACCGGAGGCAACGCCTGCGGGGCCCTGTTCGCGGAGGCAGGACTGCGCACGATCACGCTCAGCACACCGAATCCGGCTGAGCCCCTCGGACGGTTCTTCACCGACCACGACGTGGTCGTGGTCAATGCCGAATCCCGCCATCTGGCAGGCCATGAGGCCGCCGAGCTCACTACGGCAGTCATCTCCGCCGCCGGGGAGGCCGATCTCGTCTCCTGCCGAATCGACACCACCCTGCGGGGCAATGTCGGAGCCACCGCCGAGGCGGCTCTGACCGCTCGTCGCAGGAGCATCGAGTCCGCCGGCGGACGAGACCGACTCGTCATGGGATTGTGCATACCCGCTTTCCCGACCGCAGGCCGGACCACCGTCCAGGGGCGACAGCTGCTTGACGGGCGACTGCTCGAAGACACTGAACTGGCCCGAGACGTCCGCTCCCCCGTGCGCACATCGGATGTCGAGTCCATCCTGACCTCAGGCACCGGACTCTCCTGCCGTCTCATCGATCTGTCCACGATCCTCGATGGACGGGAGGCCATCCGTGAGATGCTGTGCCAGGCGATCTCCGATCGAGCCGATGTCATCATCGCCGATGCGCTGACGCCCGAGCACATCGACCTCGTCGGGCAGGCCGTCGCCGAAATCACCGAGGAGATCGCCGACCCGGCGGGCGGTTCATCCGCCCATGGGATCCTGACACGGACCGGGCTGAACAACGCTCAGCTGCTCGACTGGGTCAGCATCGATCCGGGACCGGGCAGCCTCTCTCTGGCCCGTGCCCTGCTGCCGCCCCGGCCGTACAGCACGATCCTCGGCATCTCGGGATCCGCCACTGAGGTCACGCGTGCTCAGCTGGCCGCCCTCGCCGAAGATCCCCGCGTCGCTGTCATCCGCACCGTCCTCGATCGAGAGAATCTGCCCGACATCGAAGCCACGCTCGCTCGGGTACGGAAAGCTGCCTCGGCCCGAGCGATCATCGTCGCCACCGTCCTCGACTCCGGTGATCTGCTCGACCTCACCGATGACCAGTCGAGGCTGACGACCCAACGCCTGGGTCAGATCGCAGCGGCAGTGATGGAGTCGATCGCCGTCAGCGGCCTCTACACCACCGGCGGGGACGTCACCGCCATGGTCATGCGCGCTCTCGGAGCCGAGGGCCTCGAAGTGGAGAAGGAGATCATCCCCTTGGCCGTGGGCGGTCGTCTCGCAGGCGGTCTCGCCGACGGCCTGCCGATCGTGACCAAGGGAGGGCTGATCGGCGATGCCGAGACCGCCGCCCGGTGTCTCGATCACCTCCGGACCGCATCCGCACCAGCTCACCCGCAGAAGAGGAGAATGAAATGACCGCACCAGCACTGGCCGTCACCGTCGGCGATCCGGTGGGAATCGGACCGGAGATCACCGCTCAGGTGCTCTCGGAATTCGCCAGCCGCGACGATCAGCATGGCATCGCTGTCGCCGATCAATCGGTGATGAGACGTGCGGTCGAGGTCCTCGGCCTCGACGTCGAGCTGCGCACGATCACGGACTGGTCGACGCCGTCGGCCGGTGAGGGCGTCATCGACGTATTCGACATCGGCGTGCTCGGAAACGACCTGCCCGACTGGGGCGTCGTGGACGCACGGGCGGGCCGAGCGGCAGTCACCGCGATCGAGGTCGCGACGAAGGCGGCCATGGAACAGCAGGTCGCCGGCATCGTCACAGGTCCCATCAACAAGGAGGCGGTCTGGGAGTCGGGCTCTGCCCACCTGGGTCACACGGAGATGCTCGGCGAGCTGACAGGGGTGTCGAAGCAGGACACGATGTTCGTGGTCGAGAACACGAAGACACCCGACCACAAGCTGCAGGTCTTCTTCGCCACCCGCCACATGTCACTGCGCAAGGCCATCGACGCGCTCACTGTCGACACGCAGGTCGATTCGATCGAACGAGCCCACCGCGCCCTGCAGCTGTACGGAGTCGCCTCGCCGAGGTTGGCCGTCGCAGCGCTCAATCCCCATGGGGGTGAGAACGGAGCCTTCGGCGATGAGGAGATCGAGATCCTGCGCCCCGCAGTCGAGCGGGTGAATGCTGCAGGAGACTTCGAGGTCGCGGGACCGATCCCCGCCGATTCGGTCTTCCATCAGGGGCTGTCCGGCAGGTTCGACGGCGTTCTCTCCCAATACCACGACCAGGGCCACATCGCCTCGAAGACCTTCGACTTCGATGGAACGATATCCGTGACAGTGGGTCTGCCGATCCTGCGGACCTCGGTCGATCATGGCACCGCCTTCGACATCGCCGGGCAGGGAATCGCCGATGCCGGCACGATGCGCTCGGCCTATCGGGCAGCCATCGGCTATGCTCCGTTCGTCGACGGCATCCGCGCGGAGTACATGCCGAAGTAGAGCCGAGGCCGAATGAAGGGAGACTCATGGCGATCCGTTCCGGCACACAGAGACGTCGCGAAGCGATTCAGGGCCTGCTCAAAACCGGTTCGTGGAGCATTTCGAGGCTGGCCGTCGAACTCGAGACCTCCGAGTCGACCATCCGCCGGGATCTGCGGGACATGGCCGCGGCCGGCGAGATCATCCGCACCATCGGCGGAGCAGCCGCTGCCGGATATACCGAACCACCGCTGGGCGAGAGGATGGAGCAGCAGGCGGAAGCCAAGGACGCCATCGCCGCCCGGGCCCTCGAACGTCTCGACGAACCCAAGGTGCGCACAGTCTTCCTCGACGCCGGTTCGACGACAGTGCGTTTAGCGGAGAGGATCAGGCACCGCAGCGACCTCACCGTCATCACGCGCGGTCTCGAGATCGCGCTGACTCTTGCCCATGCCGACGGACCGAAGGTCGTCATGGTCGGCGGTGAGGTCTCGACCCTCTCCCACGGGACCACCGGCGCACTGTCCGACCATGCCCTCACCCGCGTACACGTCGACATCGCATTCCTCGGTGCCGATGCGGTCAACGTCGCTCAGGGTTTGGGCGAGCCGACTCTCGACGAGGCGCGGACCAAGGAGCTCATCGCCGACCGGGCCGAAGACGTCGTCGTACTCGCCGACAGCTCCAAAGAAGACCGCGAGGTCGCAGCCTGGGCGCCGCTGCCCAGCGGGTGGAGTTGGATCGACGAGAACGGAGAGCGGACACAGGGCCGGAAAGGCGCTTAAGAAGCGATCGAGCCCGAATCATACCCGCCGATCAGAAACGATCAAATTCAGTCACCGAATCGACTTTCTGTCAACCGTATTCCCGTAACGATAACTTCGCTGTTCCCTGTGAAGAAAACTTGTCACCTCTGAGGTCACTCCAGAGAACATTCCTCCTGGTCAGAAGCCCACTTCGAGACGAATCCAACAGAGACACGCCGTTGATTTGACACGATTTTCACATTGAGAGCCTGAACGCAGGCTCGTACCGTGGATCCGGTTCGCAACAAGGCCCACCACCAGGTGGTCCGCATAAATGGAGGAATTCATGAGCATCCCCGATACCTCAGGATCCGCGATACCATCATCCCCGGCCGAGCCCGATCTCGGGACGGTGCGCAAAGCGGTCACCGCTTCGGCCCTCGGCAATGCGACCGAATGGTTCGACTACGGCCTCTACGCCGTCTCGATCGTCTACATCACCCAGCATTTCTTCCCCGGCAGCCACGGCGAGCTCCTCGCCCTGCTGACCTTCGCCGTCTCCTTCATCTTCCGTCCGCTGGGCGGAATCGTCTGGGGGCCGATGGGAGACCGGCTCGGCCGCAAACGGGTGCTGGCGCTGACCATCCTCCTCATGGCCGGATCGACTTTCTGCATCGCTCTGCTGCCCAGCTATGCCACGATCGGCGTCGCAGCCCCGATCATCCTCGTGCTGCTGCGCGTCATCCAGGGATTCTCCTCCGGAGGCGAGTACGGAGGCGCCGCGACCTTCATGGCCGAATACGCTCCCGATCGGCGGCGTGGGTTCTTCGGCAGCTTCCTCGAATTCGGCACTCTGGCCGGAATGGCCGCCGGCTCCCTCTTCGTCCTCCTGCTCCAGCTCGGATTCGGTGAACAGGCGATGATGAATTGGGCTTGGAGGGTCCCGTTCATCTTCGCAGGTGTGCTCGGCGTCGTCGGCCTCTTTATGCGCACCCAGCTCGACGAGTCGCCGGTCTACGAAGAGCTCGACGAGACCAAGCAGGACAAGTCGGTCAAGGACGTCTTCCGCACCCTCTTCTCCGACTACTGGAAGCAGCTGCTCATCCTCGGCGGAATGGTCGTGGCGGTCAACGTCGTCAATTACACGCTGCTGTCGTACATGCCCTCCTACCTGCAGGGCCCCGTCGGAATGGGAGCGAATGCCTCGCTGACCGTGATGTTCCTGGCTCAGGCCTTCATGATGCTGCTCATCCCCTTCGGAGGCATGCTCTCGGACAAGCTGGGCCGCCGACCGATGTGGTTCTTCTCGCTCATCGGCCTGTTCGTCGCGGCCATCCCGATGTTCATGCTCATGGCCAGCGGATTCGTCTGGGCACTGATCGGGCTGGCAGTGCTCGGGATCCTCTACATTCCGCAGATCTCGACGATCTCGGCGACCTTCCCAGCCATGTTCCCCGGCCCCGTGCGCTTCTCCGGCTTCGCGATCTCCTACAACGTCTCGACCGCTCTCTTCGGCGGCACCGCCCCCTCGGCGAATGAGGCGATCACCGGCGCGACGGGAAACACCATCGTCCCCGCCTACTTCATCATGGGCGCCTGCCTCATCGGCTTCATTGCGGCCCTGTTCATGAAGGAGACGAACGGCGCCTCGCTGAGAGGAGCCGGCCTGCCCGAGACGGGCGCGGACATCGTCTTCGATGAAGCCGCGCTCTCCGGCTCGAAGTGACCGCCTGTCTCGGGACCGAGTGACAGCCTGTCTCGGGACCGAGTGACCGCCTCTCCCGGAATCGCGTGACCGCTTTCGGATGCCCCTCGCCGACAGGACCGGCTGTGTGACCTCACAGCCGGTCCTCTGCAACCGAGAGCAGGTCCCGAACGGTCGAGATCCTCGGCTCTCCGCGGGGTCGCGACAGGAGAATGTGCAGGTCACGGCCACACCGCACATACTGGCGAAGACCACGGTGAACACCGCGTCGCAGCCCGGCCTCTTCGTGGCCTCGGGCCCGAAGAGCTCCCGCGCGAACGCGCAGTCCGGTTCGCCTGATCGCCCACACCCGCCTCTTCCTCCGCTTCGTTCGCAGTCAGCACCGGCTGCCTCACGCTTGCAGTCTGTGTTGATAGTCTCTGTCGAGAATGTCAGACTGAACAAACTTTCAGTCACAGGGGCCGCGCAGACGCCGCGGACCGGCGATCGGCCCGAACAGCAGCGATCGAGAGCTCAGAAGAGGACGGATCCGATGAAGAGGAACCTGTACAACGACGACCACGAGGCCTTCCGAAGCTCGGTCGCGGCCTTCCTCGACCGTGAGGTCGTGCCGCACTTCGAGCAGTGGGAGGAGGACCACCTCGTCGATCGGCAGATGTGGCGCAGCGCCGCCCAGTCGGGAATCATCGGCATATCCATCCCCGAGGAGTTCGGCGGGAGCGGAGTCGCGGACTTCCGGTTCGAGATGATCCGTTCGGAGGAGATCGCCCGCCGCGGGGTCAGCGCGGCCACCAGCGGCTGGGGCGTGTCCGACGGCATCGTGCCCGGCTACCTCATCGAACTCGGCACTCAGGCTCAGAAGCAGAAGTATCTGACCGGGCTGACCTCGGGTGACATGATCGGCGCGATCGCCATGACCGAGCCGAATGCCGGCTCGGATCTGCAGAACATTACGACGAAAGCCGTTCGCGACGGCGACGACTGGGTCATCAACGGGGCGAAGACCTTCATCACCAACGGCATCCACTGCGACTTCGTCATCGTCGTCGCTCGCACCGATTTCGAGGCGAAGCCCTCTCAAGGCACCTCGCTGTTCATCGTCGACGCCGACGCGCCCGGTTTCGAGAAGGGCCGCAAGCTCAAGAAGCTCGGCATGGACGCCCAGGACACTGCCGAACTCTCGTTCTCCGACGTCCGCGTGCCGGCCGAGGCGCTCCTCGGCGAACTCAACCAGGGCTTCATCCACCTCATGGTCAACCTCCCCACCGAGCGCCTCCTCATCGGCTCGGGCTCCCTGGCCGCCGCCCGGGCGGCACTGGAGTGGACGGCCGAGTACGTCTTCGAACGCCCCGCCTTCGGTCAGACGATCGGCGACTTCCAGAACACTCGCTTCGAACTCGCCGAACTCGAGACCCGCGTCGACGCCTTCGAGGCATTCATCGACCGCTGCGCACTGGCCCTCAACGACGGTGAGCTCACCGCGGTGGACGCGGCGAAGGCCAAGTACCTCGGGTCCGACCTCGAGATCGAGGTCGTCAACCGCTGCCTGCAGCTCTTCGGCGGCTACGGCTACATGCTCGAGTTCCCCATCGCCCGCGCCTACAAGGACAATCGCATCCAGGCGATCTTCGGCGGCGCGAACGAGGTCATGAAGGAGCTCATCGGTCGCGACATCGCCAAGCGCCACCGCAAACGCTGAGACCTGCCGGGGATCACTGATCCGCGACGTCGAGGACGACCTTGCCCATCACGGAGCGATCGTCGAGCTCCCTGATCGCCGAGGCGGCTTCGGCCAGCGGATACCTCGCGTGGATGAGCGGACTCAGCCTGCCGGCGGCGACGTGTTCCCGAAGCGCCTCCCACTGCCTGGCGATGAGAGTGGGGTCGCCGAGGGTCGCAGCGCCCCAGGCCACTCCGTCGACCGAGATGTTCTTCAGCAGC
The DNA here is from genome assembly GCF_018208375.1 of Brevibacterium sp. SMBL_HHYL_HB1. Taxonomy (NCBI): domain Bacteria; kingdom Bacillati; phylum Actinomycetota; class Actinomycetes; order Micrococcales; family Brevibacteriaceae; genus Brevibacterium; species Brevibacterium sp. SMBL_HHYL_HB1. Next base: position 2,082,805 of record NZ_CP062936.1, read on the forward strand.
AGCCTGTTGACCTTGATCGAGGGGATCTCGCCGGCGGTGAAACCGAGAACCAGCAGACGCCCGAACGGCGCGAGCACACGGGTGGAGTCGGTGAAACGATCACCTCCGACCGGATCGAAGACATAATCGACCCCGCGCGGACAGATCTCCTTGGCCGCATCCTTGAAGCCATCGGCCCTGACCACATGCGTCGCCCCGAGGCCTTGCACCGCTTCGGCCTTCGCCTCGGTCGAGACGACCGCGACGACCTCGAGGCCCATGGCCAGGCCCACCTGCACCGCAGCCGACCCCAGGCCGCCGGCGGCACCGTGGACGAGCACGCTCTGCCCGGGTCGGGCGCCGGCGCGCACCCGGAGGGCGAAGTCCGCGGTGAGCACGTTCATCGGTATGCCAGCGCTCTGGGCGAGACCGACGGTGTCCGGCAGAGCCATCGTCGACGCGTCATCGGCGACGAGGTATTCGGCGAAGGTGCCGACTCCGGTGATCGCGGCGACCCGGTCACCGACGGAGAACCGGGAGCCCGGTCCTGCCTCGGCGACGATGCCCGAGGCCTCGGAGCCGAGGACGAAGGGCAGCTCGTGCTTCGTCTGGTACAAGCCCCGGGTCTGCAGGAGTTCGGGAAAGGTCACACCCGCGCAGGCGACTTCGATGAGGACCTGCTCGGGGCCGGGGCTCGGGCGCTCCACCTCGGCGAGTTCGACATCGTCGGGACCGGTCAGAGCAGTGACGCGAATGGCTTTCATGATGTCCTCACTGTCGTTGTCGGGCCGGCGACCGATGATCGCCTCACAGCGGCGATGGACCAATCCCTATCACATCCGCCACGGTGACGGGGATCACTTCCATGGCTTGACTCCCCTGCTGGTCTTGAATACTGTGAATTCTACTGAACGATTGTTCACTCGGGAAGGTCAAGGATGACACAGACACCGGCAGGGTTCGACGCGCAGAGCATCGGCAGATGGATCGAGCAGAGATTCGGGATCGACGACTTCGATGTCGAAGTCATGTCCATCGGTCGGTCGAACCTCACGTTCACCATCACCGTCGACGGCAGTCCGCGCTGGGTGCTGCGTCGCCCGCCGCTGGGCCACGAGGGCGGCAGCGCCCACAATGTCGCCCGTGAGGGCCGGATCATGGCGGCCCTGTCCGACAGTGCGGTCCCGGTGCCGAACGTGCTCGAGATCGTCGACGATGCCGAGGTCCTCGACGTGCCCTTCGTCTTCATGGACCACTGCCCGGGGTTCGCGATCAACACGGCCGAGGACTGGGCGCGGATCCCCGACGGGCCCGGACCGGACGACAAGCGCTCCTGTGCGTTCGGCATGATCGACACCCTCGCCGCCATCCATGCCGTCGACATCGACGAGGTGGGTCTGGCCGATCTGCGTCGACCCGGAGGCCTCATCGAACGCCAGCTGCGACGGTGGCTCGGCCAGGTCGAGCAGATCGCGATGCGTGAGACTCCGATGATCCACGAAGTCCACGACGTCCTGCTGAAGTCGATGCCCGATCCCGCGGGCAGCCCGGTGGGGATCGCCCACGGGGACTTCAAACCCAACAACCTCATCTTCTCGGACAGCGGGTCGGTCAACGCCGTCGTCGACTGGGAGCTGACCGCCGTCGGTGAGGTGCTCACCGACCTCGGCTACTTCATCGCCATGCTCACCGTGCCCGAGGAGTACACGAGCATCTGGGTGCCCACTGTCGAGGACGGCTTCCCTGCCACCGATGAGCTGATCGCCCGCTACCAGGAGGTCAGCGGCCACGAAGTCCACGACGTCGGCTACTACTCGGCCTTCGCGATGTGGAAGCTCGCCTGCATCCGCGAAGGCGTCTACACCCGGCTCGCGACCGGGAAGATGGGCGATCTCGACCTCGATCCGGAGGTCGCCGGTGCCGGTGTGGAAAATCTCGCGCAGCAGGCGCTGACCCTGCTGGAGCAGGCATGATCGACGGCGCCCGGATCATCGTCACCGGCGCCGCCGGTGGCATCGGCGCAGCCTTGGCCGCCGAGCTGATCACCCGTGGCGCCTCGGTCGTCCTCGCCGATCTGTCCGCCTCCGTGACCGAGACCGCACAGCGCCTGGCCTCGGATCATCCGGCGGCCTCCGATGGCGATGGGCCGCGCGCTCACGCCTGGATCGGGGACGCGGCCTCGGTCGCAGGCATCGGCGAGCTCGTCTCCTTCGCCGACGGCCGCCTCGGCGGGGTCGATATGTACTTCGCCAACGCCGGGGTCATCGGTCCGGCCATGCTCGGGGACTCCGATGCCGACTGGGATGCGATCATCGACGTCAACCTGCGGGCCCATGTCCGCGCCGCCCAGCTGCTCATCCCCCGCTGGCAGGAGGCCGGGTCCGGCTATTTCGTCGCGACCTCCTCGGCCGCAGGGCTGCTGACGCAGATCGGTTCGGCGGCGTACTCGGTGACCAAGCACGCCTCGCTCGGTTTCGCCGAATGGCTGTCGGTGACCTACCGGGACGAGGGCATCCGGGCCTCGGTGGTCTGCCCCATGGGAGTGAACACGAACCTGCTGGACTCCGCCGCCGGTGACGGCGGGGCGCAACGGGCCGTGACACAGGCCGGCTCGGTCCTCGAACCCGCCGAGGTCGCCGCCGTCGTCGTCGATGCGGTGGAGCGCGAGGAGTTCCTCATCCTGCCCCACCCCGAAGTCCTCGAGATGTACCGCATGAAGGGCAGCGACTACGATCGTTGGCTTCGCGGAATGTCCCGCTATCAGTCCCGTTTGAACGAGCAGTGAGGAGAATGCACGTGTTGGAGACCACCGAACGCGGCCGTGAATACCAGGATCGGCTGAACGCCTTCATGGCCGAGTTCGTCTACCCTGCCGAGCCCGTCTATGCCGAACAGATGGCGGCCACGGCCAGTCCGCACACGCAGCCGCCGGTCCTCGAGGATCTCAAGGCGGAGGCGAAGAGGCAGGGACTGTGGAATCTGTTCCATCCGCATCCGGAGTGGGGCCCGGGTCTGACGAACTTCGAATACGCCCCGCTGGCCGAGATCACCGGCCGCAGCATCGAGATCGCCCCCGAGGCGATCAACTGCAATGCTCCGGACACGGGCAATATGGAGGTCCTCACCCTCTTCGGCACCGATGAGCACAAGGAGAAGTACCTGCGCCCGCTGCTCGAGGGCACGATGGCCTCGGCATTTGCGATGACCGAACCGGATGTGGCCAGCTCCGATGCCACGAACGTCGAGATGCGCATGGAACGCACAGCAGAGGGCTTCCTGCTCAACGGGCGGAAATGGTTCGCCTCCAACGGCATGCACCCGAACTGCCGCGTGCTCATCGTCATGGGCAAGACCGACCCCACCGCCGAGGTGCACCGTCAGCAGTCCATGCTCGTCGTGCCCATCGATGCTCCCGGAGTGAGGGTGGTGCGCAATCTGCCCGTCTTCGGCTATGCCGACCGAGAGGGCCACGCCGAGATCGTCTTCGAGGATGTGCTGGTGCCCTTCAAGGACGTGCTCAAGGGTGAGGGCGAAGGCTTCGCCATCAGTCAGGCACGACTGGGTCCCGGGCGCATCCACCACTGCATGCGCGCCATCGGAGTCGCCGAGCGGGCCCTCGAGCTCATGGTCAAGCGCGCCGAGGAGCGGGTGACCTTCGGGGAGAAGCTCTCGAGTCGGGCGAACATCCAGGATTGGATCGCCGAGTCCCGAATCGAGATCGACCAGGCCCGACTGCTCACCCTGCACACCGCGGACATGATGGACAGGTACGGCAACAAGGTCGCGAAGAACGCGATCGCCGAGATCAAGGTCGTCGCCCCCTCGATGGCGCTCAAGGTCCTCGATCGGGCGATCCAGATCCACGGCGGAGGCGGTGTCACCGACGACTTTCCGCTGGCGAGGTTCTGGGCTCATATGCGCACTCTGCGCCTGGCCGACGGCCCCGACGAAGTGCACAGGCGCTCCATCGCGCGCAACGAGATCAAGAAGCACCGCTGACGGACAGGGCCCGCCCGCTTCAAAGAAGCACCACACGAGAGAGGATGTTCAATGACGAACAGCTGGTTCGAGACACGACCATGGATCGCAACGCTGGGTGAGGTCGCCCAGAAACCCTATGTGCTCGAGGACTCCACCCCTCTGGCCGACCTCGCCGCGACCGTTGAGGCCCGCGGAGACGCGGAGGCCATCAGCTACTACGGTTTCACGCTGACCTGGAAGGAGTTCGACCGCTGGTCGACTGCCTTCGCCGCCTTCCTCGCAGAGCAGGGGGTCAGGCCCGGAGACCGGATCGGCATCTACGAGCAGAACACACCCGCCTTCGCGATCTCGACCTATGCGATCTGGAAGGCCGGTGGCGCTGTCGTCCCGCTCAACCCCATGTATCGCGGCGAGCTCGAACACATCTTCACCGATGCGCAGGTCACAGGCCTCATCGTCTCGAAGGCCGCCTATCTCGATCGGGTCGAGAACTATGCGACCGGGCTTCCGCTCGTCGTCCTCAGCGATGATCGGAGCTTCCAGACGGACGGGCCCGAGGCGATCTTCTCGATGTTCGAAGCGCTGCCGGAGGTGCCCGGTCTCCCGGACTTCGAAACGGCCGCCCGCGATCACCTCGACACCGACTTCACCCCGCACTCACCGGCCGTCGATGACCTCGCGCTCATCGCGTACACCTCGGGGACTTCGGGCCGCTCGAAGGGCGCGGCGGCGACCCACGCCAACGTCTCGAGCAATTCACGGTACTGCCTGCGCAATTCGGTGCTCGGGCCCGGCGACGGCTATGTCTCCCTCGCCCCGCTGTTCCACATCACCGGATTCATCTGCCAGTTCCTCGCCGCCGTTGCCGGTGGGGCGCGGCTGATCCTCAACTATCGGTTCGAGCCGGGTTCGCTCATCGCGCTGTGCGATGAGCAGAAGCCGGCGTACATGGCCGGACCGGCGACCGTCTACACGGCGATGATGGCCCACCCTGATTTCGACGCCGAGAAGTTCGCTTCGTTCAAGTCCCTGATGTCCGGCGGTGCGCCGCTGCCCGAGGGCTTGGTCAGGAAGTTCGAGCAGCGTGCGGGCATCTACGTCGGCCAGGGCTACGGACTGTCGGAGACCTGCGCTCAGGTCGCGACCGTCCCGCACGGATTCCAGGCACCCGTGGATCCCGACAGCGGCAACCTCGCCTGCGGCCTTCCCCAGCCGGACGTCCTGATCCGCATCCTCGACGACGACGGCGAACCGGTCGGGCCGGGCGAAGTCGGTGAGGTCGCGGTCTCCGGCCCTCAGGTCGTACGCGAGTACCTCAACAATGCGCAGGCCACCGCCGAGCAGATCCCGAACGGCGAACTGCGCACCGGAGATGTCGGATTCATGCGCGAAGACGGGTGGCTGTTCATCGTCGACCGGAAGAAGGACATGATCAACGCCTCCGGCTTCAAGGTCTGGCCCCGTGAGGTCGAGGACGTCCTCTACACCCATCCGGCCGTCCAGGAGGTCGCGGTCGTCGGCATCCCCGACGAGTACCGCGGCGAGGACGTCGCCGCCTTCGTCACCCTGCATCCGGACGCCGAGGCAGACGCCGAGGAGATCATGAGCTTCTGCCGTGCCCGTCTCGCCTCGTACAAGGCTCCCCATCGGGTGACGTTCATCGATCAGCTGCCGAAGACGAGTTCGGGCAAGATCCTGCGCCGGACCATCCGCGCCGAGGCGGTCGAAGCCGCCGAGGCAGCGCGGGAGGCGGCCGCCTCGGCCAGGAAGGCGACGACAGCCGGAGAAGCCGCGGCGTCTGCCGAATGAGCTGGCCGTCGGCAGGTCTGCTGCCGGTCAGGGTATCCGCGAGGCGGGATAACGGTCGGCCTCGCTGAGGATCTCGGGTGTCAGGTCCTCGTCTTCGACGATGCTCGTCATCTCCCAGCGCTGGTGAACCGGACAGCGCTGCAGGCGATAGACGCCCAGACGGATCGATTTGACTGACACCAATGGGAGCCACCGCGTCCTGTAGTGCCCTCCCCGGGTGCAGCGAACGATGACCTCATCCTTGTAGGTTCCCTCAGTCATGGCTCCACGTCAGCTCATGCCTCCTTGTCGGCCGGAACGCTCATGCCAGGCTCACGGTCTCGGCGCCGCCGATGGCCCCGAAGCGACCGGGCTGGCAGGTGAGCAGGATGACCTGCGCGTTCCGACCGACATTGCCGAGGATGACATTGAGAGCGGCCAGCCGCTTCTCATCGGCGAAGCCGAATGCGTCGTCGAGGATGACCGGGGCGCCTGAGCTCTCATCGACCAGAGTCGCCACGGCGAGCCGACCGATCAGTGCCAGCTGCTCCTTCGTCCCGCCGGACAGTGAGTCGAAGGCCACGGTCCGTCCGTTGAGTGTGCGCGAGACGATCTCGAGGTCTTCGGAGATCTCGACCGACAGATCCTGGCCGAAGATCACTCGCCCCAGCCTCTCGATCTGTTCTTTGAACGGGGCCACGTACTTCCGTTGGGCCTCTTCCTTGTGGGCGAGCACCGTCTCACGCAGCAGCCCGATCGCATCGGCCTGCCGGCGCAGGCGAGTCAACCGCGAGCGCAGGGACTCCAGTGTCTCCTCTGCGTCTTTGAGCTTGTCGTAGATGCCCTCCCCCGCACGGTCGTCGATGAGCGCAGCCAGCCGGTCGACCTCCTGGCGGTCGGATTCCTGCTGCTTCTGCTTGCTCTCGAGAAGCCCGCGGGCGTTCTGCAGCCGCATCTCCAAGGTCTCCGGATCAGAGGCTTGATACCGCGCGCGGGCCGAGGCGACGGCTTCTTCGCGTTCCTGTGCCTGAGCCTTCGCCTCGGTCACGCGCTCGTCGAGCGACTCGTCGGAGTTCGACTCCCGGTCGGCGGCCAGGCGCGCGTTCAGATTCTGCGCTGTCGTCGTCGCCTGTTCGTGGGTCGTCTGCGCCCGAACGGCTGCCACCCGAGCCTCGTCCCGGTTGGTCCGAGAGCGCTCGAGAGCCTCTCGCGCGGTGTCGACGGCCTCCTGTGCGGCATCGACGGCTGCGGCGGTCGATTCGACAGCGGTTTCGAGCTCGTCGATCCCGGCCGGTTCCGTCCCCGGCTCACTCGATTCCGCAGATTCTCCCGCCAGGTGCTCGGCTCGTGACAGTGCGGTATCGAGTTCGGCCCGATCATCGCTGCCGATGAGCACGCGCAGGGTCGAGTTGGCCTCCGCCAGCACCGCCTCGGCACTGGCGCGCTCTTCGGCTCGGTGACGTGCCTGGTCGAGGGATTCGACGCCGAGGCGCTCCAGTTCGGCATCGAGGTCGGCCTGCGCCGATTCGACGGCTCGGTCGAGTTCGGCCGGGGACTGGCCGGGGCGGACGGTGATGTCGACGACCGAGTCGATGTGGACCCTCATGTCCTTGACGACGGCGAACTCCTCCGCAGTGTCGTCGGGGAGGGCCGTCCCATCGACGCTGACTTCGGTGTCGCCGAGCCGCCGGGCCACGATCTGGGCGGCAGCTGCGGTCCTCGCATTCTCCGCGATGCGCACTTCGGTGACCAGATCGCTCAAGCCTTCGACGTCCTCGGCGCTGACGGTGATCGACTCGATCGTCGCTTGCGCTTCGACCGCTCTGCGTTCCTGTTCGCGGATGTTCGTCAAGCGCTTGCGCAGTTCGCTGACTTCTCGGCGGGCACGGGCCTGAGCCAGTGCGGCGGAGGCGGACTTCGCATCCGCGCGGGCCCGGTCGAGCTCGGTCTGCTTCGCTTCGAGCGCCTTCTTCGCCGCGGAGAAGTCGGCGTCGCGCTCCCGCTGGGAGGCCACGAGCTTATCGAGCGCCTCCTCGGCTGCCTGCACCGTCTCCTCGGCAGCGGTCGCTTCGGAGACGAGGGCGAGCCTGCGGTCCCTGGCCTCCTCGGCTCTCTGCTGTTCGCGTCCCGCCGATTCGGCCAGCTCCACCGCCCGGTCGAGTTCGGTCCGCAGTCCGGACACCGCCTTCGCCGCCTCTTCGACCTCGTCGAGTTCGGTGACGGCCGAACTCAGTTGGGCACGCACGGACTCCAGCCGTTCGGTGGCTCGCGCATGTCTGTCGACGAAGGCGTCGAGTTCCCTGCTGCGTTCGTCGAGCTCACCGAAGCGTTCCTCGGCGGCCGGAAGCTCCTCGGCGAGTTTCCTCAGCTCCCCCGTCGGTTTGCCCTTGGCCGTGAAGTACTTCAGGTACTCGGTCTCGACCCGGTCGAGGAAGGCGTCATGATCGGCCGGTTCCTCCCCTGATTCATTCAATGCTCCGTGCAGGGCTTTGATCTCGGCCAGCGGCGCCTGGGCCAGGCTTCTGCCCTGGGCCACGTCGAGGGCGTCGAGCAGGTCGACGTCGATGGTGTCGTCGAGGATGCTGAGGAACCGTTCGTGGGCCTCGTCGCCGCTGATCTGCTCAGGGACGGGCTTCAGGATGTTCAGCTCGGTGAAGGGCTGCCTCAGCCAGCGTTTGCGGTACCGGACCTCGTACTCTCCCGTGCTCAGGTGCAGTTCGACCTGGGGTCCGACATCGGAGCCGACCGGCTGGGTGTCCTTGACGCTGGCTTTCCGCGACCCGGCCTTGTCCGTGCGCAGCTGTGTGATGGCCTGGTGGATCGAGGACTTGCCGATCTCGTTCGGGCCTTCGACGATCGTCACGCCGGAGCCGAAGTCGACGGTGGCATCCGTGATGCCGCGGTAGTCGACGAGGGTGATGGAATGGAGTCTCATGAACCGCTCCTGGCGAATCGGTAGAGCAGGCCCAGGGCGTCCTGGGCGGTGGTCGCCGTCTCGTCGTCGGCCGTGGCACGGGCGGAGAGCTCATCGAGCGTGTCCTGCAGATATCCACTCAGGCCCAGATCGGCGAAGTCCTCATCGGCGGCGATGACGGCCAGATCCATGTGTCGCTCCCATAGGGAGACGAGGGCGAACAGATCGGTGAAATGGTCGAGGACCTCGTCGAGGCGGGCCTTCGCAGCCGTCGGCAGGGTCCCGCGCAGGATGAGCCAGAGCGCGGTCCGGTCCTTATCCGCCACAGAGTTCATCCGCTGTTCGAGTTCGGCCACATCCGCGGCCGAGTTGAGATCGGCCTCGATGACCGAGAAGGCCCAGGTGCCGACCGTGATCTTCTCGACCAGGCATTCATGCGTGTCCTCATCGATGTCGACGACGAGGACGTTGCCCGGGTCGTCCTCTCGCCGCGAGGTCACCTCCGGTGCCCCGGGGTACCAGATCCTCTCGGCGACCTCATAGGTCGCGTGCCTGTCGCCGAGGGCGACGAACTGGGCCCGGTCCTCGCGCAGCAGGGTCCGCAGACGGTCGGTGTCGATCGTGGCCAGGGATTCCCTGTCGGGGTCGAGGACGCTCACGGCACCGTGGCCGGCGATGATGCGCACGGCGCCGGGGGTCACCTCGGCGAGGTCCGTCGTCGCCGCTGCGACGAGGTCGCCTTGCGGGTGCTTGGAGAACCACGGGGCCCCGATGACCTCGACGCCGGGGACGGGCTCGAACGGTTCGCTGTCTCTGAGCACATGGACATGGGCGGGCACGCGGGAGACGAACGCCGGGGAGTCATAGATCGACGAGGCGTCCAGCGGATCGTGGTTGCCCGGGAGCAGGACGACGGGAACGGTGAAGGAGGCGAGGACCTCGAAGGTGCGGGCGATGATCGCCCGGTCGAGCTGGTTGGTCTCGAAGACGTCCCCGCACACGAGGACGAAGTCCGCGCCCTTCGCAGCGGCCGTTTCGCCGATGCGAGCGACGGCGTCGAGTCGGGCACGGTGAAACCGCGGGCGGGCCTCCTGGCTGAGGTAGTGCGCGGTCATGCCCAGCTGCCAGTCCCCCGTGGCGATGAATCTCATCTGCTCCTCCTCATGACATTCCCATCCTACGGTCGAGTGCCACCATATACGTCGGCACCGACATCAGTGGCGCACATCACACATCACACCGTCGGCGGCACCCTCACCTGGGCGAACACCACCCTAGGGCGAGCGCATCGGCCGATCGCTCCGGCAACGACATCTCAAGTGCGCGACCGGGCGGCCGTCATTAGGTTAGGCTAAGCATTTGTGAACTCCGCTGCTCTGACTGCCACCGACCTCACTCTCGGCTACGACCGGACTCCGGTCGTCCACGACGTGAGCGTGTCCATCACCCCGGGGGCGGTGACGGCGCTGCTGGGTCCCAACGGCTCGGGCAAGTCGACGGTCCTGAGGTCCCTGGCCCGTCTCCATCCGATCGCCTCCGGTGACGTGGTCGTCAGCACCGATGGTGCGCAGACGGCCTCGAGCGCTCTCAGCGCCAAGGAATTCGCCCGCAACGTCACGCTCCTGTCCCAGTCCCGTCCGCATCCGTCCGGCGTCAGCGTCCGCGAGATCGTCGCCTACGGCCGCCACCCGCACCGCAGACGCTTCGCCGCTCTCACCGACGCCGATCGGACGGCCATCACCCGTGCGCTCGAGCTGACCGGCACCGATCGGATGGCCGATCGGCCCGTCGATCAGCTCTCCGGCGGCGAGCTGCAGCGTGTCTGGCTGGCGACCTGCCTGGCCCAGGACACCGGTGTGCTGCTGCTCGACGAACCGACGAATCACCTCGACCTGCGCTACCAGGCGGAGATCCTCGACCTCATGCGCGAACTCGCCGATGACCACGGCATCGCCGTCGGCGTCGTCCTCCACGATCTCGGACATGCGGCCGCGGTGGCCGACCACGTGGTCCTGCTCGATCGGGGCCGCATCCGCTCGGTCGGCACCTGCGAGGACGTCTTCACCGCCGATGTCCTCAGCGAGGTCTACGGGCTGCCCATGACCACCCGCATCGACGAGGACACGGGGCTGGTCAGGGTCGAGGCCCTGCATCGGCGGACCCGACGAGCCGCCGCCTCGAGCTGAACCGCGGAGACGGACCGATGCACTCGCCCACCCTGCACCATTTCGACGATCGACCGACAGAAGGAAGACCATGACCAGGACACGCCTGTCCATTGCCGCATTGACCTCGGCGACCGCGATCTGCGCTCTCGCCCTGACCGGGTGCGGAACCACCGACACCGAAGCCGATGCGCAGACGCAGTCGACGGCGTCGGCATCGTGTGCCGAGGAGACGAGCGCCTCGACGGGTCCGGTCTCCGTCACCGATGACACCGGTCACGAGATCTCGCTCGACGAACCGGCGGCGAAGGTCGTCTCCCTCGAATGGCAGTACACCGAGGATCTCCTCACCCTGTGCGTCGACCCGGTCGCCGTGGCCGATGCGAAGGGCTTCACCACCTGGGACACCGCGGAGGACCTGCCCGAGGGAACCACGGACGTCGGCACCCGCCAGGAGCCCAATGTCGAGTCGATTCTCTCGGCCGACCCGGACCTGGTGATCATCGAGACGACGAACCGCGACGACAAGATCGTCGGTCAGCTCGAGGACCAGGACATACCGGTCATGGCGATGGCCGGGGCCGACGCCGAGGATCCCGTGAAGTATATGAAGGACACCTTCGCCACCGTCGCCGAGGCGACCGGACGCACCGAGCGGGCCGAGTCCGTTCTCGCCGACTTCGACGCCAAGGTCAGCGAGTCGAAGGAGGCCCTCGCCGAGGCCGATGTGGCCACCGAGGAGTTCGTCTACTTCGACGGGTGGGTCAACGGCTCGAACGTCGCCATCCGCCCCTTCGGCCAGGGATCGCTGCTGGGCGAGCTCGGTGAGGAGCTGGGTCTGAAGAACGCGTGGACCGGCGAGGTCGACCCGGCCTACGGTCTGGGCCAGACCGACGTCGAGGGCATCTCGAAGGTCGGCGACGCGAACCTCTTCTACACCGGCACCGACGATCCCGAGTCCGAGGACTACGTCGAGCTGCTGGAGAGCAACGACATCTGGGCGAACATCCCCGCCGTCAAGGACGATCGCACCTACGCGTTCCCGGCCGGCATCTGGACCTTCGGTGGGCCCAAGTCCGCCGAACAGGCCCTCGACGTCTACGTCGACGCCCTGACGAAGTAGTCCTCGACCGTGCCCACGACGATGTCCCTGACCGCAGCCGCGGACGCGGCCGGGCAGACCCCTGGCTTCCGCCGTGGCGGAGGGGTCGTCGACGCGGTCTCGGCCGCCGTGGTCCTGCTCGGGCTCCTCGTCGTCCTCGCCATGGTCTCGGCCTGGCACATCACTCAGGGCACATCGGGAATCGGCGTCCGGGACCTGATCGCGGCGATGACCGGCACGGCCTCCCCCGCCGAGGCGGGCCCGAGCGTCCGTGACATCCTGCTCGGATCCCGCCTGCCGCGGGTGGGTGCGGGCATCCTCGTCGGCATCGCCCTGGGTGTGGCCGGTGCCCTGTTCCAGTCCTTGGCCCGCAACCCCCTGGCCTCGCCGGACACGCTCGCGGTCACCGGCGGCTCCTATTTCGCCGTCACCGTGGTCACGGCCTTCGGCATCGCTCTGCCGGTCTGGGCCACCGGCGGGGTCGCCTTCGTCGGCGGCCTGGCCGCGGCGGCCCTCGTGCTCGGTCTCGCCGGCGGTGCGGCGGCCTCGACGACCCGACTCGTCCTCGCCGGCACGGCCACGGCCATGGCCCTGCAGGCCGGGACCTCGACGCTGCTGATCCTCTTCGCCGAGGAGACGACGAGTCTGTACTCCTGGGGGTCGGGAACGCTCAATCAGCTCGACGGCACCGCCGCCGTCCGCGCCATCCCCGTCATCGGTCTCATCTTCGTCGCGGCGGTCCTGCTCTCCCGTCGCCTCGACCTGCTCAGCCTCGGCGACGACGCGGCCTCGGTGCTCGGCGTGCGGATCCGTTCGACCCGGGCCATCGGGATCCTGCTGGCCGTCGTCCTCACCGCCACAGCGGTGACTCTGGCCGGACCGATCGGCTTCGTCGGGCTCTGCTCCCCGGTCATCGCCCGCCTGCTGTCCCGGCCGGTTCCCGTGCTGGCCAAGCATGCCGTGCTCATTCCGGTCACGGCGATCACCGGCGCGATCATCGTCATCGTCGCCGATGCACTGCTGCGCGAAGTCATCGGCGCCACCGAGGCGATCACCCTGCCGGCGGGGGTGACGACGACGATCTTCGGCGCCATCCTCCTCGTCGTCCTCGCTCGGTCCATGCGCACCGCGGGCCCCGCACAGGCCACCTCGGCGGCACGCTCCCGAGTGGACGGCCGGCGGCGGGCGATCATCGTCATCGCCTGCGGATGCCTGTTCGTCGCCGCCGCCGCGATCATCGCGCTGCTGTCCGGGGACCGCTTCTACCTCCTCGGCGATGTCGCTCTGTGGCTCAGCGACCGGGCCGCACCGGTCATCGACTTCGCCCTCGACTCCCGCGCTCCCAGGGTCGCGGCGGCGCTGGCGGCCGGGGCCGCCCTCGCACTGTCCGGCACCCTCGTCCAGGCCAGTGCCCGCAATCCGCTGGCCGAACCCGGCCTGCTCGGCATCACCGGCGGGGCCGGCCTCGGCGCGGTCATCGTGACCACGATCGTCCCGGGTGCCACCGTCGTCCTGATCTCCACCGTCGGGATCGTCGCGGCCCTGCTGGCCTTCGGCCTCGTCTACGCCCTGGCCTGGCGGGGCGGGATGAACACGGACCGACTCGTGCTCGTGGGCATCGGCATGTGGTACGGGTTCACGGCCCTGACCACGCTCTTCCTCATCCGGGCCGATCCTTGGGACACCCCCGCCCTGTTCACCTGGCTGTCCGGGTCGACCTACGGCAGGGTGTGGGCCGATGTCGCGCCCGTGGCCCTAGGGCGTGTCTGATAAATTTCCCGGCGGGATTCTGAAACCCTGGAATCGTGTCTCGATTCCAACTACTCACTGATGACCAATGGGCTCTCATCGCCGACTACCTCCCGGCACCGACCGGCCGACGAGGCCGCCCGTTCTCCGATCCCCGACAGATGATCGAGGGCATCATCTACCGCTACCGCACCGGTATCGCCTGGCGCGATCTGCCCGAGACCTTCGGCAAATGGCAGACTGTGTGGACCTGGCACCGCCGCCTCGCCGCCGACGGCACCTGGGATGCCATCCACCAGGCTCTGACTGCCCACGCGGCAAAGAATGACAAAGTCGACTTCACCGTCTCAGTCGACTCCACGATCGCTCGCGCACACCAACACGCGACGAACATCAGCCGCGTAAAAAAGGGACTCGTCGAATTACAAGGATCTGGCCACAGAGTCGCCTGACCACGCCTTCGGCCGCTCCCGCGGAGGCTTGTCGACAAAGATTCATCAGCTCGTCGATGGCCACGGGCTGCCGTTGGTGTCGATCTGCACCGCCGGCCAGGACGGCGACAGCCCGATGCTCGCTCCGCTGCTGGAGAACCTTCAGGTCGGTCGGCGCACCCGTCCAGACGCGGTCCTCGGTGACAAGGCCTACTCATCGAGAGCGAATCGGTCACTGCTGCGGTCGCGGAAGATCGAGGCCGTCATCTCCGAACCGTCCGATCAGAAAGGTCATCGGCTCCGGCGAGGATCAAAGGGTGGTCGTCCGCCGAAGTTCGACGCGATCAAGTACAAGGGTCGCAATGTCATCGAGCGCGGTTATGCCCGTTTGAAGCAGTGGCGAGGACTGGCCACTCGTTACGACAAACTCGCCGTCGTCTATCGAGCCGCTGTCGTGCTCAACGGTGTCATTGCTTGGTTACAGCATTTATCAGACACGCCCTAGTGCTCGTCATCGCGATCCCGCTGGCATTCGTGTGGACCCGGGAGCTCGACCTGCTCGCCCTCGACGACGATACGCCGAGGCTGGTCGGCATCGCCCGCGAACCCGTCCGCCTCGGGGTGCTCGTCACCGCGGCGGTGCTCGCCGCCGTCAGCGTCTCGGCCGTCGGGGTCGTCGGCTTCATCGGCCTCGTCGCCCCGCATGCGGCTCGCGCGCTCGTCGGGGCCCGGCATCGTCGGGTCGTGCCGGTGGCGATCCTGCTCGGAGCCGGTGGGCTCATCGCCGCCGATACGATCGGCCGCACGGTCATCGCTCCGGCGCAGGTCCCCGCCGGCCTCATCGTCGCCCTCATCGGCGCGCCCTACTTCGTCTATCTGCTGGCGCGGACGAGGGCCTGAGTCCGAACCTTCGTTCGCAGAGCGCCGTGTGGGTCGTTGTCGGATGCCCACAGTGGAAACCTCCCAGTTTTGTGGCAAGTCGAATTGCAGGGGCGGAATTTCAGCTCTAATGTGATTGAAAACACCTCACGTAAGGAAGATCACATATGAGGCGCCTGACCCGCACGTTCGTGGCGGTCTGCTCGACGCTCGCTCTCACCGCGGGCCTGGCCGCCTGCAGCACCGACTCCGACGATGCCGGCGGTGCTGGTCACACGATCGTCGCGGAGACGGCGTTCAACCTCAAGACGATCGATCCGCACCGACAGTTCGAGTTCACCGGATCGACGATCGACAATGCCGTCTACCAGACGGCGCTGGAGTTCGAGGACGGCGATCTGACGAAACCCACCGACGGACTGTGCTCCTTCGAGATGTCCGATGATCAGAAGACGATGACGCTGACTCTCAAGGAGAAGGACGCGAAGTTCTCCAACGGCGATCCGGTCACCGTCGACGACATCGTCTTCTCCTTCGAGCGGCTGCAGGGGCTGAAGGGCAATCCGTCCTTCTTCCTCGACGGCGTCAATGTCGAGAAGGTCGACGATGAGACCGTCGAACTGAAGAGCGAGGAGCCGAATCCGGCGCTGCCGTACATCCTGCCCAATTCGTCCATCGGCATCGTCAATTCCAAGGTCGTCGAGGACAACGGCGGCTCCACGGGCGAGGACGATGATGCCGAGCAGTTCCTCAACGAGAATTCGCAGGGCTCGGGCCCCTATCAGGTCGAGACCTACAAGCCCGACAGTCAGGTCGTGCTCACGGCCAATGAGCACTACAGCGGCCCTGCACCGAAGTACAAGAAGGTCGTGCTGCGCAACGTCTCCGCCGACACCCAGCTGACCGACATCCAATCGGGGCAGGCTCAGGTCGCCTTCGACCTCAACCCCGATCAGGTCGCCACACTCGATGAGTCCATGGCTCAGATCGCGAGCCTGCCGTCGACGCGCAGCCTCTACATCTTCAACAACACCGACGCCGACATCGGCGGACCGGCGGCGGACCCGGACTTCCGGAAGGCCGTGATGGCGGCCATCGACTACGACAAGCTCGTCGAACTCGGCGGTGAGGGCGCCCAACGGATGGCCAGTCTCGTGCCCAACGAGTTCATCGGTGCGGTGCCGCAGGATGAGGCGCCCGAGCGCGACCTGGACAAGGCGAAGAAGCTGCTGAAGAAGGCCGGCTACGACGGTGAGAAGGTGCCCTTCCACTACTCGAGCGACCAGGCCGTCAACGGCGTCGACCTCGCCCAGCTGGCCGAAACTCTGCAGGCCCAGCTCAAGGAGGCCGGCATCAGTCTCGAACTCAAACCCGCCCCGAGCACCACCCAGCTCGACGGATTCCGCGCGGCCGAACAGCCGATGGGCATCGGCACGTGGGGCGCGGACTTCCCGGATCCGACGAACTACAACGTCTTCATCCCCGGCGGCAGCGTCGCCGATCGTGTCAACTGGGAGAAGGGTGACGAACCCGCACTGATGGAGCTGGCCGACGAAGCCGAGGAGGCCAAGGGCGAAGACCGCGATGCCGCCTACGCGAAGCTGTTCAAGGCCACCACCGACACCGGCGTGTGGATCCCGCTGGTCCAGCCGGTGGCCACGGTCGCCGTCGGCAACAGCATCACGAAGTACGTGTCCAACGCCGACGTCTCGTTCGACTTCGCGAAAGCCGAGTGAGAATGTCGGTCGACACCACCGACAGCATCACCGCAGAGGCCGCGAACGACCGGGCACAGCGGATCAGACCACCGAGGATCCCGCCGCTGCTGCGTTATGTCCTCATCAGGGTGGGCATCTCGATCCTGCTGATCTGGGGCGTGACCATCGTGACGTTCCTGTTGACGAATCTGGTTCCGACCGACCCGGTCGCCGCGATCCTCGGTGACCGGGCGGCCGCGGATCCGGAGATCGTGGCCCAGACCCGGCAGCGGCTCGGACTCGACGAACCGCTCATCGTCCAGTACTTCACCTACCTGTCGAACCTGCTCCACGGCGACCTCGGCGTGTCCAACCAGACCCGCGTGCCCGTGCTGGAGTCCATCGGCCAGGTCTTCCCCGCCTCGATCGAGCTCGGCATCGGCGCGATCGTCATCTCCGTGCTGCTGGGCCTCATGCTCGGTCTGGCCAGTGCGCTGAAGCAGAACACCTTCATCGATCATGCGATCCGCACGCTCAGCCTCATCGGCATCTCGGCCCCGACGTTCTGGATCGCCGCCGTCGGCTACTACGTGTTCTTCTTCCAGCTGCGTGTCGTCCCCGGTGCCGGCCGCCTCGACCCGTGGATGACTCCCCCGCCGCGTGTCACCGGGCTGTTCACCCTCGATTCCCTGCTCGCCGGGCAGACGGCCACGTTCGCCAACGCGCTCGGCCACCTGATCCTGCCCTCGTGCGTGCTCGCACTGTTCACCATCGGTCTGCTCACCCGCTTCAGCCGCTCGAGCGTTCTCGACATCATCAAACAGGACTATGTCACCGCGGCTCGGGCCAAGGGCCTGCCGCGACGCACCGTCGTATTCAAATACATCTTCCGCGGAGCCCTCGTCCCGATCATCACGGTCGTCGGTCTCGCCTTCGGCTCGCTGCTGTCCGGGGCGGTGCTCACCGAGACCGTCTTCGCCTGGAACGGCATCGGCCAGTACGCCTTCCGCGGAGCCACCACACTCGACCTGCCCGTGATCATGGGCGTCGGCCTCGTCATCGGCATCGTCTACATCCTCGTCAACTTCATCGTCGACCTCATCTACGGTTTCGTCGACCCGAGAGTGAGGGTCCAATGAGCCGCCGTCCCGACAGAACCGGCACCGAGGCGACCGCCGCCGGCACCGCGGATGCGGGTCCGCCTCCCGGGACCGGAGAACTCCTGGAGCGTGGACTCAGACGTCGCCGCCTGCGCGTGCCCAAGGCCCTGCGCACTCCACTGGGCATCGTCGGCGGCGTCATCCTCCTCATCTGGCTGCTCGTGGCGATCTTCGCCCAGCAGCTGGCCCCGTTCAATCCCCTGGCCCAGGACTTCTCCCGCCTGGCTCCGCCCGGCGGCCAGAACCTGCTGGGCACCGACACACTCGGCCGAGACGTCTTCTCGCGTCTGATCGTCTCAGCGCAGACCACGCTGCCGGCCGCGGTGTTCGTCGTCATCTGCTCCGCGGTGATCGGATCCACGCTCGGCGCCATCGCCGGATACTTCGGTCGCGCCGTCGACGAGATCATCATGCGCTTCGCCGATCTCGTCTTCGCGTTCCCCACGATCATCCTCGCCATGGTCATCGCCGCGGCACTCGGACCGGGCCTGAAGAACGCGATCATCGCGATCCTGCTGGTCTCCTGGCCCTCCTACGCCCGTGTCACCAGATCGTTGGTGATGACCTCGCGCGGCAGCGAATACGTCGTCGCCGGCCGACTGCTGGGCTTCAGCGCCGGAAAATCACTCATCCGCGAGATCGCACCGAACGTCCTGTCCCCCGTCATCGTCCTGGCCACCCTCGACGTCGGTTCCGCCATTCTGACCATGGCCGGCCTGTCCTTCCTCTCCCTCGGCGTGGTCCCGCCGACACCCGACTGGGGTGCCATGGTCAGTGAAGGGGTGTCCCAGTTCGCGGCCTGGTGGATCGCGTTCTTCCCCGGTCTGTGCATCCTCACGATCGTCATGGCGTTCAACTTCATCGGCGACAGCCTCCGCGACACCCTCGATCCCCACACTGCACAGGAAGTCGGTGAGCAGACCTCATGAGCGCCGTTGCCATCAGAGACCTCAGTCTGACCGTGGTCACGAAGCAGACCGAGAAGCCCATCCTGCGCGATGTCTCCTTCGACCTCGAGCCCGGACGCATCACCGGCGTCGCCGGCGCCTCGGGCTCGGGCAAGACCCAGACGGGCATGGCGATCATGGGCCTGTCCCCGCAGGGATCGGTCCTGTCCGGCAGCATCCGCTTCGACGACCGGGAGCTCGTCGGCATGCCCGCCAAGGAGCACAACCGGCTGCGCGGGAGGGCGCTGGCGATGGTGTTCCAGGATCCCGCCTCGGCGTTCCACCCGATGCTGACCGTCGGCGACCAGATCACCGACCATCTCCGACACCACCGGAAGGTCTCGAAGAAGGAGGCCCTCGACCGGGCCGTGCACATCCTCGAACGCACGAAGGTCCCCCATCCCGAGGAGGCGGTGAGGAAGTACCCGCACCAGTTCTCAGGCGGACAGCTCCAGCGCATCGCGTTCGCCTCGGCGATCATCTGCGATCCCCAGGTGCTCATCGCCGATGAGCCGACCACGGCTCTCGATGTGACCGTCCAGGCCGGGATCCTCAGGCTGCTGCGTGAACTCTGCGACGATCTCAGCCTCGCGGTCCTCCTCGTCACCCACGACTTCGGGGTCCTGTCCTCGGTCGCTGACACCATCGTCGTGATGAAGGACGGCATCGTCGTCGAATCCGGTGACCGGGAACCGGTGATCACCGCTCCCGAGCACGAGTACACCCGGTCCCTCATCGACTCCCTGCCCGCGGCGGAGGTGAACCGCTGATGGCGACGAGCGACGAGACCCCTGAGCGCCCGCTGCTCGAGCTCAACGAGGTCGGCTGCGAGTACCGGCTCGGCAGCGGAGCCCGCTTCCGCGCCGTCGACGGGGTCTCACTCACCCTCGGTCATTCCGAAGTCCTCGGCCTGGTCGGCGAATCCGGCTGCGGCAAGTCCACCCTGGCGAAGCTCATCTGCGGTCTCGAGAGAACCGCCGGAGGCACGATCACCTTCGGAGGGCATCCGGTGAAGAAGATGGGGCTGGGACGACGGGCCCAAGAGCAGCTGGGCATTCAGATGGTCTTCCAGAACCCCTACGCCTCGCTCAACCCCCGACGCCGGATCGGCGATCAGATCGCCGACGGTCTGGCGCTCGATCCCGACAGCGACTGGACGGTCGACGCGCTGCTCGCCGCAGTCGACCTGCCCGCCGACTCGGCGCAGCGCTTCCCGCACGCGTTCTCCGGCGGGCAGCGCCAACGCATCGCCATCGCCCGCGCCTTGGCCGTGGGCCCGAAGGTGCTCATCGGTGATGAGCCGATCTCCTCACTCGATGCGTTCCTGCAGGCGAGGATCGCACGGATGATGCGAACCCTCGCGATCGACGCGGGCGCCTCGATGCTCTTCATCAGCCACGACCTCGCCGTCGTCCGGGAGATCGCCGACCGGGTGGCCGTGATGGAGGCCGGACGGATCGTCGAGGTCGGAACGACCGAGCAGATCTGGAACGACCCCCAGCATGCGTATACGAAGAAGCTGCTGGCCGCGATCCCGAAGGTCGACGGCAAGGGGATCATCCCCGGTTGAACCGCGTCGGACTCCTGCGCGCATATTCTCCCGGACTGTATCCGGTGACATTGAGGAAGTCGGCGCCGAAATGGGACTGATCGAACCATCCGTAGTGTGCACCGAGGTCGGCCAGGGAGCCGTCCCATCCGCGGTCGAGGGCGCCGACGGCGTCGATGATCCGAGCCCTGGCCAGGATCTTCTTCACACCGACACCGCAGTATCGGTCGAACATCCGCTGCAGTGTACGCTCCCCGATCCCCGTGCGCTGCGACAGGAGCCGCAGACTGACGACCTCGGGGTCGGCGAGAACGTCGAGCACATGCTGCAGGCGACTGTAGCCCTGAGACACCTGCGGTCGACGCGAGAGCAGCCACCCCTCGACTGACTCAGCCAGACCGGCGAGGTCGAACCCACCGACGGCCCGATCGCCCTGCGGCTGGCCGGCCCGCACTCCCCCGGTCTCGTGCAGGCAGGACTCCACCGTCGACGCGGGTGAGAACGCACCGGCCAGCCCGAGGTCGGCCTCCAGAGTGGGGAACCATTCGGCGGCGGCGACGGTCGAGTTGCGGATGCCAGACGGCGACAGGTCCGCAAACGCCAGCGTGGCACCGAGGTGGAAGTTCACCCCGAAGACACCACCCCGGCCGAAGATCCCCACATCGAAGAGCCTCTCGGTCACCGGTCCGGTCACCCACACGCCCGGCCCATCGGTGTTCGCTCGCCTGCTGGACCCGAATTCGAAGGTCAGGTTGACAGTCGGCTCCGAGACCGTCGACGTCTGATAGCTCTCGCCCGCCGGAAGGTCCCATTCGACGGCCCAATAGCGTTTGACGAAGGGCCGCAGCTGCTCCGACACCGTCCGGGGCGTGGAATACCGTGCGTGATCGAGCAGCTCACCGGGTCTGAGCACCCGCCCGAAGAAGTGCTCGGGCGCTCGAGAGACCGGTGACGCCTTTTTCCTATCGACCTCATCGTCCATGTCACCACAATGGCAGACATGACTGACACGCAGAAGGCCGACGCCCAGACCGTCAGCGCGCCGGGCGTCGCTGACCCTGCCCCCGTCGCCCGGCTGGCCATGGTCACCCTCGACGCCCCAGATGCTGCGGCACTCGGCGAATTCTATTCCGCCGTGCTCGGGTGGCCGGTGGCCTACTCGGACGAGAACTATGCCATGCTCACCGGCCCGAGCCATGCCCTGGGAATAGGCACGATTCCCGACTACCGGCCGCCGAACTGGCCCGACGACGGGCACAAGCAGTTCCACCTCGACCTCGCCGCCGATGATCTCGAGGCGGCAGCGGCTCGCTGTGTGGAACTCGGTGCCTCACGCGCCGACCCGCAACCGGGTGAGACCTGGGTCGTGCTCATCGACCCCGCGGGCCACCCCTTCTGCATCACGGATGCGAGGAACTGGGGCTGAGCCTCTCGACTCGCACGATGAAATGGGACGAGTCGAGTCCGTCGACGAGGATCGTCGCCGAGTGCTTCGCGTTCGCCCCGGTCACGAGCCAATTGGGTTTGAGCAGTCCGCGCAGGCCATGCCCGTTCGCCGGTGAGATGTCGATGCCCATGCCGAGCTTCACCGTTCTGACGACCTCGGCCCGGGCCAGGGCGCGTGCCGCCCGATCCGCCTCGGACCGGCTGGGCAGCCGGGACCGGTCACCGTGCTCGTCCAGCAGCGCCGACCACTGCTGCGCGGTCACCGCTGTTCCCACGGGTGCGAAGTCAGCGATCATCGCTCGCCCGGACACCGCGTTGACGAGGACATTCATCGACTGTCCCGGTCGTTGCGAGGAACGCTTCAGCAGCCTGCGGGTGCGCACCCGCAGCGCCGCCCACCAGAACGGGTGGTGGACCTCCCGGGCCTCGGCGACCGCGCCGGGCAGTTTGCGACGGAAGACGGCGAGCGCCTCGGCGGCGGTGATGTGCGGATCCATCCGCACGGGTTCGACGACGGACAGTTCGTCCTCCGGCTCGGCCCCGAGATCGGCGCTCATCCGCCTCACACGTCCTTCGGCAGCTGCCCGGCCAGGGCGTCGTTCTGTCCGGCGAGCATATGAGCGGGAATGGCGCCGATCTTCTCGGTCTCCCGGAGCGCGGCGAGCACGTGGTCGGGCACCGGGTGAGACCTCTGCGTGGCCAGGGACACGATGATGATCGCCAGTGTCGAGCACACGATTCCGATGCCCATTGGGTCGATGCCCGTGCTGTCGACGAGGCCGGCCAGCTGCCAGCCCACCGAGGACACGGTGCCGAGGATCATCGAGGCGATCGCGCCGGGCACGTTCGCCTTCTTCCACCAGGCCGCGGCCACATAGGCGGGCACGAAGGCGGCGCCGAGGACGGTGGTGGCGAAGATCGCGACCTCGGCGACCGAGGGCGGGTCGTTGACGGCGACCCAGTAGCCGATGATCGCGAGGATGAGGACGGTGAACCGGGAGATCCACACCGACTGCCTGTCCGACATGTCCGGTTTGATGAAGCGGCGGAACAGATCCTGGCTGGCGATCGTGCCCGACTGCAGCAGCAGGGCATCGGCGGTGGACATGATCGCGGCCATGATGCCGGCCATGACGATGCCGACGGCGAAGTCCGGCAGCACGGTGTCGGCGACCTGGAACACCGCGAGTTCGGGGTTGTCGAGGGTGGGCAGCAGGATGAGCGCCATCACGCCGACGATGTAGGGAGCGGGGATGAACAGCAGGTTGAAGCCGGTGGCGTACATGCTCGCGGTCCGCGCCACCGAGGGCCGCTTCATCGCCATATGGCTGACGTTGACGTGCGGCCAGCCCAGGTAGCCGATGGAGAACACGAGGACCGCGCCGATGATCACGCCCCATTGGACGGACTCGAAGCCGTCGGGGCCCCACATCGTCAGCAGGTTCGGGTTGATCTGTCCGACGGCCTCATTGCCCGCCGTCCAACCGCCGATGGCCTGCATCGTGCCGATGAGGATCCACAGCATGCCGATGAGCATGATGATCGCCTGGACGAAGTCCGTGTAGGCCACGGCGAGGTAGCCGCCGAGGAAGGTGTAGAAGACGATAACGCCGACGGCGATGAGCAGGGCCCAGGCGTAGGGAATGCCGGTGACCATCTCCAGTCCGCGACCGCCGGCGATGAACTGGGTCATGACGTAGAAGAAGATGCAGGCCACGGCGATGGGGGCCGCGATCGCCCGGATCCACCGCGAGGGGTAGCGGTGCTCGAGGTACTCGATCGAGGTCAGTGAGCCGAGGATCTGTGAGAGCTTGCGCATCCGCCGGCCGAGGATCGAGAGGTTGAGGACGCCTCCGCCGATGTCGCCCATCGCGTACCACAGTGAGAAGTAGCCCTTCGTGTACGCCAGCGATCCCGCTCCGAGGAACATGTAGCCGGACATCGATGACGACTGCAGGCGCAGAGCCGTCACCGCCGGGCCGAGGCTGCGCCCGCCCAGGAGGAAGCCCTCACTGTCCCTGTTGCCCATCTTCAGTGTGGCCACGCCGATGCCGGCCATGGCGACGAAGTAGATGACGAGGAACCAGGTTTCGATGTTCACGCCGTTCCCCCGTTCGCCGAGGCGGTCGTGCCGCCGGACTCATCCCCGCCGCCGGTCGGTCGGGCCCGGCCCTCGGCGACATCCTCGGCCTTCCACCCGCGGGAGAGATAGACGAAGACAAGCGTGTAGATCACCCAGATCGCTGGGATGCCGAAGATGATGGCGACCGTGGCCGCCGGTAGGCCGAACATGCTTCAACCACCTCACTGTGATGTCGGAACGCTGACTGGATGTCAGAACTCTGGTTGCTGGAGCTGAGCATACAGCGTTCTGTCAGTCTCCTCGCAACCCTCTCAGATCTGTCTCGGAGGGCAGGGAGGGAAGCAGATGTCGGCTGGTTCCGGCGAGGGGGCCGACGCGCGGGCCTCAGGCCAGTCCGCGTCGCAGCCCGACTGCCGCGTCGAGGAGGCGGGTGAGCATCTGATCACGCTCGGCCTCGGGCAGGGCCTCGGCCACATGCTGACCGTGGTCGAGCAGGACGACGACCTGATCGGCCAGGCTCCCGTCGCCGAGGTCGGGGACCTCGCGGCCGTCCGAAGCGATAGCGGAGAACTCGGCCAGCGCCGCCGTGATGGTCTCACGACGGGAGCTCTCCGGTCCCGCCGGCCGATCGAAACGGTCTTCGGTCTCCGACTGCCCGCCGATCTGGTCGAGTCGGCGCTGGTTCAGGCCGATGATGCGCATGCGCAGACGTCGGATCTCGGTCTGCAGTTCGGCGCTCAGGTCGGTCATGACCCCATCTTAGGGCGGATTCGGCCGGTCTCAGGCCGTCGGCGGATCTCAGGCTGACGGCGGGGCCAGACCGGCGGCGGCGACTGCCTCGGCGAGGAAGTCGAGGACCCGTTGTGTGGTCGGCCCGCGCAGCTGGGTCTTCGGCACGAGAACCCAGTAGTGGCCGCGGTAGCCGATCTCGTCGGGCAGGATGCGGACCAGGGCGTCGTTGCGGGTCGCTGTGTAAGTGGGCATGACGGCCAAGCCGACTCCGGACAGGGCCGCCTGGGCGTGGACGTTGAGGTTGTTCGACTGCAGTCGGATGTGTTCGGGCAGTTTGGGCCGCAGCGCCTCGAATTCGGGGATTCCGGCGATCGGATCATCGGCGTACCATGCCAGCACGTGCCCTTCGAGGTCGTCGAGGCTGCGAATCGGTCCGTGTTCGGACAGATAGTCCTCATGGGCGTAGAGGCCGATCTCGTAGTCGGCCAGAGCGCGAGAGGCCACGGCGGACGAGTTCGGCCGGGAGCGGACGATCGCGGCGTCGAAGGCAGTGCCCTCCCGTGCTGCCAGGGACGGGGCGGAGATGATCGTGATCACGGTGTCGCCGTCGCCGAGCGGGCGGACGCACGCCGGGGTCAGCACGCTGGCGGCGAAGCCGTCGGGGCTGAGGATCGTCCACTCCTCCGGGCCCGTCTGCGCAGAGTCCCCGGTGGTGAAGGCGTCGCTGCCGAGGGCGACCATCCGGGCGGCCGGCAGCAGCCTCTCGCCGTTGGGGCTGATGGTCCAGCCGCTGCGGGTGCGGGTGAACAGCTGCAGATCCAGTGCGGCTTCGAGGCGTCGGACCCGTCGGCTCACCGTGGTGTGGTCGACGCCGAGCTCCTTGGCCGCACGGACCAGGGTGCCGGCCTGGGCGAGGACGTGGAAGTACCTCACATCTTCCGCGTCGACTCCCATGCCGGCACCTCCTCAGGGTTGGGCCTTCGACTCTACCCTGACAGAAGCGGTTCCCGCCTCCGGGACCTCCTCGGTTGGCACCGCCTCAACGCTCTGCGACTGATACGGACCGTCCCGACCCGGCTCACTGAGGTGCGATCCACACGGTCATCGTCTCCTGGTAGGTCTCGAGTGCTTCGGGGCCGTTGTCGCGGCCCCAGAACCCGGACTGGCGCAGGCCGCCGAACGGGGTGGCCACCGTGCCTTCGCTGTAGCCGTTGACGGCCAGAGTTCCGACCCGGATGCGGTCGGACCACCATTTCGCGGTGCCCAGATCCTCGCACCATACGGTCGAGGCCAGACCGTAGGGTTCGTCGTTGATCGCGGCGACGGCCTCGTCTCGGCTCGACGTGCGCAGCAGCTGGGTCAGCGGGCCGAAGATCTCGCCGCGTCCGAGTTCGCTGTCGGCGGGCACGCCTTCGATGACCGTCGGCGGGTACCAGGTCCCCGATGTCGGCACCTCGGCTGTGGTGTTGAGGATCCGCGCTCCCTTGTTCACCGCTTCGTCGACCCAGGCGGTGATCCGATCGAGGGCCTTCGCATTGATGACGGGACCGATGTCGGTGCCGTCGGTGAACGGGTCGCCGACAGTGACAGCTTCGGCCGCGGCCACGAGCGCGGAGCGGAACCTTTCGAAGGCCGCATCATCGTCACCGACGAAGACCACTCGAGAGGCGGCGGTGCAGTTCTGCCCGCTCGTGCCGAATGCGGCACCGGCGATGTCGGAGGCGATGGCATCGAAGTCACCGGCGTGTTCGGCGTCGACGATGTAGGCTGCCCGCCCGCCCAGCTCGAGGGAGACCTTCTTGAGGTTCGACTTCGCGGAGGATTCGAGGAAGGAGCGTCCGACGGGGCCGGAACCGGTGAAGGTGAGCACGTCGATGTCGGGATGCAGCCCCATGGCGGCGCCGATGTTCGCGCCGGTTCCGGTGAGGACATGGAGGATGCCGTCGGGCACACCGGCCTGCTCGGCCAGACTCGCGAAGTGCAGCGCGCTGAGTGTGGAGTCCTCCGAGGGTTTGATGATCATCGCATTGCCGGCGGCCAGGGCCGGAGCGACCTTCCAGCCGAGCATGGCGATCGGGTAATTCCACGGCAGGATGGCGCCGACGACGCCGATGGGGATCCTGCGCACCCAGCCCCAGCCCTCGGGCCCCTGCAGGTGGCGGCCGTCGTCACGGGAGATGAGGTCGGCGGAGAAGCGCAGGTTGGCTGCCACATCCTCCACGTCTTCGGCGACGCTGTCGGCGAAGACCTTGCCGGCCTCGATGCCGTCGAGGTAGGCGATCTGCTCGGCGTTGTCGACGACGAGATCGGCCAATCGGCGCAGCACCTCGGCGCGATGGGCCCCGTCATCGGCCCAGGACCGCTCGTTGAAGGTGGCGCGGGCGGAGGCGACGGCCGCGTCGAGCTGGCCCTCGGACGCCTCCCGGACGGTGCCGATGAGCTCACCGTCGATCGGTGAGATGAGGTCGAGGCCGGGTCCTTCGCCGGTGGTGAACCCGCCTGTGGTGTAGACCCCGCGGTCGGAGTCGATGAGCGCGGCCAGTGCCTGTTTGCCGGTGTCGGTCATATCAGTCTCCCTTCTCGAGTGCGGTGATCGTCGCCAGCAGGGTCTCCAGGGCCTGACTGTCAGCGGTCGGCAGCGGCGGACGGACCGGCCCCTGTTCGATGCTGCGGCGGCTCAGTGCCTGTTTGATCAGTGAGATGAACGCAGGATTGTCCTCGATCTGGGCCAGCGCGGCCGACAGGCCGTGCCACAGTTCGACGGCGGCCGCCCAGTTCCCGTCACGGGCGTGAGCCCACAGCCTCTGGCAGGCCTCGGGCAGCAGCCACGCCGAGGCGGCCACCCAACCGCTGGCGCCCTGGACGAAGCCCTCGAGGGCGATTCCGTCGGCGCCGACGAAGACCTCGACGTCCTCACCGAGTTCGGCCCGCAGTTCGCGGACTCGGGAGGCCTCTCCCGAGGTCTCCTTGACACTCCACAGGCGTCCGGTGTCGGCCAGAGTGGCCAGGTGCTCAGGCAGCAGATCGGTGCCGGTCGAATGGGGATTGTTGTAGACCATCACCGGCAGCGGGGAGTCCGTCATCACCGAGTGCAGGGCGGCAGCGGCCGTATCGGGTTCGAGCCCGCCGTAGAAGGGCGGGGTGATCATGACCGCATCGGCACCGGCCGCCTGCGCGTTGGCGATGTGCCGACTCATCCGCTCCGGGGTGTAGGCCATGCATCCGACGACGACGCTCGCCCGGTCTCCGGCAGCGTCGACGACGGCTCGGATCTGAGCTTCGCGCTCCTCGTCGCTCAGTGCCAGTGCTTCACCGGTCGCCCCGAGGCACAGGATCCCGGCCACCCCGGTCTCGAGGACCTCTGTGACCCGGGTGGTCAATGCCTCGATGTTCTGCGCCCCGTCGGTGCCGAATGGCGTCGTGGGCACGGCGAAGACGCCGCCGGTCGGTTTCGTCATTGAATGTTCCCCCTCACTGTCGGTGATCGGCCTCGGGCTCGGCTCGATACTCCGACCATAAGCATGTATGTGATCACAGGCAATGGCCGTTTCTCCACAGCGGTCTGGAGATCTGCAGATGCGGACCGGCTCGCCTCGGCGGGCTATCCGGCGCTCGCGGCGAGCTTCTGCTTGTCCTTGCGGACCGCGAAGCCGAGCAGTCCCACGAGGACGGCGAGGTCTCCGCCGACGAAGACGATGGTCCAGATGATCGTTTCAGCCATC
The DNA here is from genome assembly GCF_018208375.1 of Brevibacterium sp. SMBL_HHYL_HB1. Classification (NCBI taxonomy): domain Bacteria; kingdom Bacillati; phylum Actinomycetota; class Actinomycetes; order Micrococcales; family Brevibacteriaceae; genus Brevibacterium; species Brevibacterium sp. SMBL_HHYL_HB1. The sequence continues at coordinate 2,111,129 of NZ_CP062936.1, forward strand.
ACCTCTCACCTCCTTCAGCATCGCTCGTTCCTCCCGCGGGCGGCGGTCCCCCGGTGCCGTCATCCGGCGCAGGCCCCTCGGTGCCCTCCTCCGGCGATGCTCCCCCGGCACCTTCGGTCATCGGACCGGCGACGACCTTCTTGGCGAGGAAGCGGTTGAGGGCCAGCATGACGATGATGAGCAGGCCCCATTGGAGGACCATGGTGCCGAGGCTGAACTCCTGGAACGGGTTCCACCACTGCTCCGTGCCGGTGACGGCGTCGACGATGAACCAGCCGAAGAGAGCGACGAACAGCAGCGGGAAGATCCGAATGCAGAAGATCCAGGCTCGGCCGAAGTGGAGGTCCGCCACCGCTTCGATCATGGCGCTGACCCTGTGCACGCCGAACTTCCACATCGCCATCGCCACGCCGAGACCGCTGAGCAGCAGTCCGATTCCCCAGACGTTGTCCTGGTTGGTGAAGAACGACAGACTCAGCGCCGAGGGGATGCCGCAGATGAAGATGACGATGATCATCGCCGGAACGGCTCGCGTGCGCCGCACGCCCATGTCCATGACGTTGCGGGTGCCGAGCTCGACCATGGCGATGAGGCTCGATGCCCCGGCGAGGAAGAGCGCGAGGAAGAACAGGGGTCCGAAGACCACTCCGCCCGGCATCTGCCCGAGCAGCTCGGCGAAGTAGACGAAGGCGAACCCCTGGTCGCCGGCGGATACGGCCTCCGTCGCGAAGTCGGCACCGCGCAGAGCGAACACGGTGCCCATCACGGCCATGCCGGCCAGCAGCGAGGCGAAGAGGTTGCCGGCGACGACCACGCTGGCGTTGAGGGACTTGTCCTCGCGTTTGTCGACGTAGACCGAATACGTCAGGTACAGGGCCCAACCGGCTCCGGTCGAGAACGCCATCTGGGTGAACGCCTCCCGCCACATCTCGCCATCGCCGAATTGGCTCCAATCGGGGACGAACATGTAGGTCAGACCGTCGATCGCTCCCGGCAGAGTGAGTGCGCGGATGGTGAGGATGACGAGGATGACGAAGAGCGCGGGAATGATGATGTTGAGCAGCTTCTCGAAGCCGTTCTTCAGTCCCCGATAGACGACGAACCCGACGAGGCCGATGGCGATGGCATGGAACAGGATGGTCTGGAACGGGTTGGAGACGAAGTCCTCCCACACCTTCTGCGTATCCGTGCCCATGGCGAACTCGCCGGTGAGCGAGAACACGAAGTAGCGCAGAGCCCAACCGGTGACGACCGAATAGTAGAAGGCGACGCCGAGACCGATGAAGCCGACGACACCGCCGACCCAGGTGAATCTGCGCCCCATGAAGTCGCGGAAGGCGCCGACGGTTCCCAGACGCGAGTGCGTGCCCAGGATCGATTCGGACATGAGGATGGGGATCGCCCAGAGAAGATTCGCGATGATCAGGGCGATGAGGAATGTTCCGCCTCCCCATTCGCCGATGACGCGCGGGAACCGCCAGAGGTTGCCGGTCCCGACGGCCATTCCGATCGCTGCGGCGACGAAAGTGAAGCGGTTCGCAAAGAACTCGCCGGTGCGTACGGCCATGATGGTCCTCCCACTCGTCGGGAACACCACCGCACCAAGGACCCCGGCCCGTCCCGACGGCACCGGTCACCGGGGAACTCATCCGACTGCATTGTCGGTGCTCATCACCATACTCCCAACGCGTCGCAAAGAGAAGTGAACGCCCCGGTGAGCGCCTCACCCGCCGATTCCGGGCAGAGAAGAGGGCGGATCCCCTGATCGGGGTCCGCCCTCTCTTCACCTGCCGGACGCCCGCGCGGTACGGGTGTCAGGAAGCGTGTTCAGTCCCTGAAGTAGGAGATGAGGCGCAGGATCTCGATGTAGAGCCACACGAGGGTGACCATGAGCGAGAACGCGCACATCCAGGAGTACTTCTCCGGGATCCTGTGCTTGACGCCCTCTTCGATCATCTGGAAGTCCATGATCAGGGTCATCGCCGCCAGCACGGTGGCGAGGATGCCGATGACGACACCGAGCGGCATCGTCATCCCCATGATGTTGATCTCGATGCTGCGGGCCCCGCCGGTGCCGGTGAACATGGCCACGCCGAGGTTGATGATGCTGAAGATCGCATACCCGCCGACGGCGATGAGCAGGAACTTCTTCGTCTTCGAGCCGTAGCGTACGCCCTTGAACTTGAACAGGGCGAGCATGACGCCGAAGACGCAGAGCGTGGCGAGCACGGCCTGGACGACGATGCCGGGGTACATGGTCTCGAACAACGAGGAGATGCCGCCGAGGAAGACTCCTTCGAACGCCGCATAGCCGATGATCAGGGCCTTGCTCGGTTCCCTCTTGAAGGCGTTGACGAGGCCGAGGACCAGCGCGATGAGCATCGCGGGAAAGGCCAGGGCAGGTACGAACCAGCCGACGACGGCACCGCCGAGGAGGATGGCGAAGAGCAGGCCGGTCTTCATCATCACATCGTCGTAGGTCATCGCCCGGTCGGCGACCTGCGGGCCGGCATTGCGGTTCTCGGCCGCCGGCTTGTTGAACAGGTCGTTGAGCTCCTGGTCCGACATGACCGGCTCATTGCGGCCGGCCTGGGCGCCCTGGTTGATCGCCCGGTTCATCATTGGGTTACTCACGGTCGAGATCCTTTCGATCTGAGTAGGTTGCACGTACGAGCGAGGCGCCGCACGAGAGTGGAATCACGTGTCCAGTGTAGACGGATGACCTGGACGGTCACTGAAGATCGAGCGCCCGAAGCAACGAGCGTTGCACGATCGTAACGCTTTCGAACGGCTGTTCATTCCCGCGGCCTCGTTCCCGTCCCCTCGACCGCGCAGGGCGGCGGCTCACCCCATCTGGTAACTCGTCGTCGCTCCCGGACCCCAGGGAATGCCCGTGGCCCACCAGATGAAGAACAGCAGCCCCCAGAAGACGAACATCGCGAACGACAGCGGAATCGTGAATGACAGCAGCGTGCCGATGCCGGCATCCTTCCGGTACCGCTGGATGAACCCGAGCACGAGGACAAAGTAGGGACTCATCGGCGAGATGATGTTCGTCGTCGAGTCGCCGATGCGGTAGAGGGCCTGAGTGGTCTCCGGAGAGATCGAGAGCAACATGAACATCGGGACGAGGACCGGAGCCATGAGCGTCCACAGTCCTGACCCCGAGGTGAGGAACATTGCGCCCAGTGCCGTCAGCAGCCACCCTCCGAGCAGGATGACGAAGGTTCCGGTGTTGAGCGAGCCGAAGAATTCGGCGCCCTTGATGGCCAGGATCTCGCCGAGGTTGGACATCGTGAACAGCGCGAGGAATTGGCTGGCCGCGAAGAACAGCACGATGACGGGGACGAACGGGAGCAGTCCCCTGCTCATCATGTCGGGGATGTCCCCTGTCTTCCTGATCGATCCCGTGGCGTAGCCGTAGACGATGCCGACGAGGAAGAATCCGACGCCGATGATGCCCGCAATGCCCGCCATCAGACCTGATTCGGGACCGAATGACCCGGATTCGTCACGGAGGAAGGAATCCGCCGGAAGGGCGAGGAAGAACAGGATCGCCGCGCAGGCGACGATGCCGATCACGGCGACTGCCAAACCCCGCTTCTCCTTGGGCTCGAGTGCCATCGTGACGTCGAAGTTCTCCGGGTCGTTCTCGTCCTCGGGGTCGAGCTCGAGCTGATCGGCGCGTTTGGTCAGCACCAGTTCCGTCATCAGCGTCACCGCTGCGGCGACGACGAACATGGAGACGAAGTTGAAATAGAAGTTCGCGACCGGGCTGACCGTGTAGCTGTCGTCGATGATGTGGGCTGCCGAAGTGGAGAGCCCGCCGAGGATGGTGTCGAGAGAGTTGACCATGGGAGCGGCCGAGTACCCGCCCGAGGTCGCGGCGTAGGCGACGACGCAGCCGAGGAGCGGATTGCGCCCGACCGCTTTGAAGGCGAGTCCGCCGAGGGGGATCATGATCATGTACGAGGCGTCGGACGCGATCGACGAGGCCGTGCCGGCCAGTGCGACGATGAAGGTGATCCACTTCGGGGAGGCTCCGGCGATGGTGCCGCGCAGCATAGCGGCGATGAGTCCCGACTGCTCGGCCACCGCGACGCCCAAGAGGACGATGATGACAAGTCCCAGAGGTGGGAAGGTGACGAAGTTGTCGGTCGCCCCGGCCACGATCTCCCGCAGGGACTCGGTGGAGAAGAGGTTCGTCACCGACACCGTCTCGTCGGTGGCCGGATTGACCGCGCTCAGACCGGTGGCCGAGAAGATGGCGGACAGGGCCATGACGATGACCGCCAGGGACAGGAACAGCCAGAATGGGTGCGGCAGCTTGTTGCCGACCTTCTCGATGACGATCAGCAGTCGCATCAGCCAGCTGAGTTCGGCGGTGCTGTGCGACTTCTCTTCGGTGCCGGCGGTGTTGCTCGACATGGGTGTCTCCTCGGTCGTGATGGCACCCCGCGGTGCGCTGGGCCGAGTGATTCGCATGTGAGTGCGATCACTTCGAAGAGACAAGTGTCCTGGACAGATGCCGTTGTGTCACGGCCATCTCATATCCCGGATGCGCCGAGGCAGTCCCAGATCCTGGGAGATGTCCTCCCCTGCGAAGACATGAGACGGTTCGCTGCGATGCATATCGACGTCATCATCCGACGTAGACAGATGTCGCTCTCAGGGGACTGTGTCGCACCGGTGGGGTGCCTAGCGTTGAGGTATGAACTCATTCTCTGCGCACGACAACCGCCGTGTTTCCAACGCCGCCGACCAGACGGACCGTCCCGGCCGATCCGCACGGCGGCTCGGACTCCCGCTGATCGCCCTCATCGGCCTCGCCCTGCTCGCCGCACCACGCGTCGTCCTCCACGATCTCGACATCATCAGTGAGGGCACGGCGACCAACGCCCTCTTCGTCTTCGGCCCGCTCCTCGTCTGGATCATCGTCATTCTGTGGGCCAAGGTGCCGAATCCCTTCCTGACCCTGTTGACCGTCGGGGCGTTCTACGGAATTCTCCTGGCCGCAGGGCATCAGATCTTCTGGACCGCACAGTTCGACGGTGCCCCGCCCCGCCTCGGCGGGAACCTCGCGGACCTCGATCCCGGGTTGTCGAACCTCATAGTGCGCCTCTTCGCCGCGGGGTCCAGCCTCGTCACCGGCACATTCGTCGGTGCCGTGACCGGGGCCATCGCTTGGCTGGTCGACAGGCTCCTGGGTCGCAAACGCGGACAATCCGGATCCGCCTGATCCTGTCCCGGGGCCCGGCTCAGCTATGCCGGTCAGCCGCCTGCACTCGCCTCCCGGGCCGGAGTCCGAATCTGCCGATTCGCGCCTCGGCGGGAAAACACCAGAGCCGACCGTAGAACATGTGCGGCCGGCTCTGCGTGGGGTTGAAGGGGCGTTTCAGCGTTCGAGGTCTCCGCGGATGAACGCTTCGACGGCTTCGTGGGCTCCTTCGTCGTCGTTCTGCTCCGGAGGCGACTTCATGAAGTAGGAGGAGGCGGAGATGAGGGCCCCGCCGATGCCGCGGTCGAGGCCGATCTTGGCTGCGCGGACGGCGTCGATGATGACGCCGGCTGAGTTCGGGGAGTCCCAGACCTCGAGCTTGTACTCCAGGGACACGGGAGCGTCGCCGAAGTTGCGGCCCTCGAGGCGGACGAAGGCCCATTTGCGGTCGTCGAGCCATTCGACGTAGTCGCTGGGTCCGATGTGGACATCGCGATCGGACAGCTGGGCGCTCGTATTCGAGGTCACGGCCTGGGTCTTCGAGATCTTCTTCGACTCGAGGCGCTGGCGTTCGAGCATGTTCTTGAAGTCCATGTTGCCGCCGACGTTGAGCTGGTAGGTGCGGTCGAGGACGACGCCGCGGTCCTCGAACAGCTTCGCCATCACACGGTGGGTAATGGTCGCACCGATCTGGGACTTGATGTCGTCGCCGACGATCGGGACTCCGGCGGCACGGAACTTCTCGTCCCATTCCTTGGTCCCGGCGATGAAGACGGGCAGAGCGTTGACGAAGGCGACCTTCGCGTCGATGGCCGCCTGAGCGTAGTACTCCACCGCTTCCTGCGAACCGACGGGCAGGTAGCATACGAGCACGTCCGCCTCGGCGTCCTTGAGCGCCTTGACCACGTCGACCGGGTCACGATCGGATTCGACGATCGCGTCGCGGTAGTACTGTCCGAGGCCGTCGAGAGTCGGTCCGCGCAGGACCTCGATGCCGGTCGGCTCGACATCGCTGAGTTTGATGGTGTTGTTCTCACTGGCCGTGATCGCCTCGGCGATGTCGACGCCGACCTTCTTGCCGTCGACATCGAAGGCGGCAACGAAATCGATGTCACCGACGTGATAATCCCCGAACTCCACGTGCATGAGACCAGGAACCTTCGTCCCCGGGGACACATTCCGGTAGTACTCAACACCTTGGATCAGGGACGAGGCGCAGTTGCCCAGTCCGGCAATCGCGACTCGAATCGATTTCGTTCCCACAGTTCTCCTTTGTCGTTTCGGGTCTCACCGCGCCGCAGGGCTGTCCGGCGGGCGGTCTCCCCAAGCGGGGCCCCATGCTTTCGGCCCCGACGATCCATAATAGCCATCCCGTCAAAAACACCGTGAACCGGCATCCGACGGCAGCGGTTCTCGTCTCAGCTGACGACCAGCGGTTCGAGCACGAGATCGGGGTGGTTCTTCTGCACCCCCTGCAGCCGCCACCGGTCCGAGAACAGCGCAAGCAGTTCACCGTCCGAACGGTGCAGGACTTCCACGGACCGTTCTCGGGACAGGGTCGGCACACATTCGGCAGTGGTGCGCCGGGCCAGAGAGAAGTTGAGCCGCTCGAGGCTGCAGGGGGCGTTGAATTCGTTGTTCATCCGATCCTCGGCGACCTCGAACTGCATGGGTCCGACCGCACCGAGCACGGGGGCCTGATCGCCGCGCAGATCCGATCGAAGCACCTGGATGACGCCCTCGTGGTCGAGCTGCTCGATGCCGCGGCGGAACTGTTTGTACTTCGAGGAGTCCTTGGCGCGGATGACCATGAAGTGCTCGGGCGAGAACGTCGGGATGCCGGGGAACTCGACCTTCTTGTCGAGGTAGAGCGAATCACCGACCCGCAGTGCGGAGGCGTTGACGAGTCCGACGACATCGCCGGGAAAGGCCTCGTCGACGACGTCGCGACCGCGCCCGAAGACCTGCTGCGCGTACTTCGTGGCGAAGGGTTTGCCGGTGGCCGCGTGGGTGAGCACCGCCCCGCGTTCGAACACGCCGGAGCAGACGCGGATGAAGGCGAGACGGTCGCGATGGTTCGAGTCCATTCCGGCCTGGACCTTGAAGACGAATCCGGAGAACGGAGCATCGACGGGACGGGGGTGATCGTTCTTGTCCAGCCGTGCCTCGGCAGCGGGGGCGAAGTCGACGAGCATGTCGAGGAGTTTGTGGATGCCGAAATTGAGCACGGCGGAGGCGAACATCACCGGGGTCGTCTTCCCCGCCAGGAAGGTCTCCTGATCGTGGTTCTGGTCCTCCATCTCCAGCAGTTCCGATTCGTCGACGGCCGTCGTCCAGGCCTCGCCCTCGAGGTCGGCGGCCGCCTCGGCGGAGAAGGTCTCCTCACCGGCGATGGTCGCACCGCCATCGGTGCGCGTGTACTTCGTGTACTCGCCGGTGGCCCGGTCGAGGACGCCGCGGAAGTCGCCGGACTGGCCGACGGGCCAGGTGATCGGGGTCGGCAGCAGACCGGTGCGCTGCTGCACCTCGTCCATGAGCTCGAGCGCGTCGAGGCCGGGACGGTCCCACTTGTTGACGACGGTGATGATCGGGATGTTGCGGTGGGCGCAGACTTCGAAGAGCTTCATCGTCTGGGCCTCGAGGCCCTTGGCCGCGTCGATGAGCATGACGGCGCAGTCGACGGCCGAGAGCACCCGGTAGGTGTCCTCGGAGAAGTCCGCGTGGCCGGGGGTGTCGACGAGGTTGAACACTGCGTCCCGGTATTCGAACTGCAGCGCGGCCGAGGAGATCGAGATCCCGCGGTCCTGCTCCATCTTCATCCAGTCGGAGACGGTGGCCCGGCGGCCTGCCTTGCCGTGAGTGGCTCCTGCCTGGCCGATGGCGCGTGCATGCAGGGCGAGCGCCTCGGTCGTCGTCGATTTGCCCGCATCGGGGTGGGAGATGACAGCGAAAGTGCGTCGGCGGGACGCCTCGTGTCGGATGTCCTTATCGGAATACTGGCCAGAAGTCACCGAAACATCCTATCGTCCTTCTTCCTGCCTCGGCGTGTCCGTTCAGTCACAGTGGCCAGGGCCGCTGCTCCCAAGCTGGCTGTGCGTCCTGCCGACGGTCTGGGGCGGGCCGCGTGCCCTGTCGGCATTGCGTCCAGCGTCCTGTCGGAATCTGCTCATATGCTGGTGGGCGATGTCTGAGGAATTCGCAGAGTATGCCGGCCGTTCGGAGCCGAAGGAGCGATGGCTCAAGGCCCTGCCGCTCATCATCGCCGGGGTGTTGGGCATCCCGCTGCTGGCCGCCGCAATCGACTTCTCCGTCCAGATCGCGCAGGTGACGAAGTACCTCTTCGATCTCGGCACCTCGGGGTTGGACGCCACTGTCATGGTGCTGCTCAGCCTCTCCGGCGGCTTCTGCCTGATCCTCTACCTCGCGTTCCTCTTCATCGGCACCCGTCGGCGCACGTGGAAGTGGCGCATCTGGTGGGCCGTCGCCACGGTGCTGGCCGCAGGCGTCCTGCCGCTGTGGTGGGTCTTCGGCGGCTTCTTCTCCGGCTCCCCCGCCTGAGCTTCGAAAGCCTCGGCGAGGGGCACCCATCACGTGTCAGAGCTGAGCGTCCCGTATCAGAGCTGAGCGAGTGCCTTCGCGATGCGCTTCTCCGAGACCGGGTGTGCGGTGCCCAGCGAGTTCGCGAACAGAGACACTCGCAGCTCCTCGAGCATCAGCACGACCTCGACCCAGGCCCCCGGCAGAGACACGACCAGCTGCGACCATTCGGCCTTGGCCAGTGCTGGGAACCGATTGCCGATCTTCTTGGCCACGCCATCGCTGCTGGTCGTGACCCGGTCCATCAGCTGCTTGTCGCGGATCGGCGAATCCTGCATTCCCGCGATGCGCACCACCTCGGCCTGCACCCAGCGGGGCAGCTCACGCAGCATCTGCGGAGTCATCGCGGCCACGGCCGATTCGCTCAGCCGGGAGCCGCGCCAGGCCTGCACATCGGCGAGGTTGGACAGGATCGCCAATGACGATGCCTTCGTCACCAGCCTGTCGAGTTCGGTGGCGGTCTTGAGCGCTTTCATCAGGTGGGGCAGCAGCGACGAGCAGCTGACTGGCAGCTGGGCGTGGACCTCCGTGCGCAGCCGGTCGAACTCCTCGGCCGTAGCCACCCACGAGGATTCGGCCGGTCCCAGACGATCCGAGACGAGTCCGCGGATGCCGACCCGGATGAGGGCGGTCAGCAGCGCGTCGGTCGATTTCTGGTGACCGGCGAGGACGAGCTTCTCCTCGGTCGTCAGCCCGTCCTGCAGGTACTTCAGGGTCTCACCTGCGTGCAGGGCCAGGAGCGTGATGAGGCCTTCCCGCGTGGCCAACCTGGCCTCGTCCGCGGAGTCGAAGGCGACCAGGTCGACCGATCGCGACCGGTCGGCCAGTCCCGGCACAACCCCCGCCGTCGCCTGTTCCGGTTCGTCCAGCGGCCCGAACGTCCAGCCGGTCAGACCCGTCGTCGGTGTGAACGCGGCCTGCTTCTGCCGTACCTTGCGCACCTCGGGTTCGGCCCGGGTGGTCAGCGCCGCGAGATCCTCGCCGAGGCCGACGGTCTTCTTCCCGTCCACGACGCGGAAGGTCATGCGCAGATGGGCGGGGATCCGCTCGCGGTCGAAATCGGAGGCCGTGACCGTGATCGGCACCAGGTCGTTCAGCCCTCCCCCGCCGGCGCGTTCGCTCAGGTGCGCGGCCAGCACCTCGGGCAGGCTGCCCTGATACGGGGTGAGCGCGGGAAGGATCTCGCGGGCGACGTTGGGGGCAGGCACGAAGTAGCGTCGCTTGTTCTTCGGCAGCGATCGGATGTAGGCGGCCACGAGCTCCTCGCGCAGCCCCGGCACCTGCCAGCTGAATTCATCGGCGTCGACGGCCGGCACCGCCTCGGCGGGGATCTCCACGGTCACTCCGTCATCGGTGCTGCCGGGATCGAAGGAGTAGCGCAGCTTGGCCTGGGTGCCGTCGGCCAGCTCCCATTCCATCGGGAAGTCGGCCGCCACCGAGGCGGTCAGCTCCTCGCTGTCGTCGCTGAGCAGGACCGAGGTCGTGAGGTCGAGCAGATGTGCGTCCCGACGCTTCTGCTTCTTCCACCAGGAACGGAAATCCGCCGCCGAGGTGATCCCCTCCGGGATGCGCTCGTCGAAGAATTCGTACAGGGCATCGTCCTGGTCGAGCACGCGCCGGTTCCGGGTCCGTGACGCCAGTTCCTCGGCCTCGTCGATGACAGCGGCATTGTGCTCGAGGAATCCGAAGCGTTCATGCCAATCGCCTTCGATGAGTCCCTTGCGGATGAACATATCGCGGGCGCCCTCCCGGTCGAAGGCGCCGTAGCCGACCCTCCGGTCGGTGATGAGCGTGACCCCGTAGAGCGAGATCTTCTCGTAGACCATCGATGCGCCGGCCTTCGTCGACCAGTGCGGATCCGAATGCTGACGGGTGACGAGGTCCCCAGCTGCTTCGACGACCCAGTCGGGGTCGATCGCGGCGACCGTGCGGGCCCACAGACGGGAGGTCTCGACGAGTTCGGCGGCCATGACGAAGTCCGGGTTGACCTTGAACAGTCCGGATCCGGGGAAGATGGCGAAGCGGGTGCCGCGCGCTCCCTGGTAGTCCTTGTGGCGTTCGGAACGCGAGCCGATCATCGTCAGCAGTCCGGTCAGCAGGGCGCGGTGGATGGCGGCGGCATGAGGGTCGAGCTTGACGGCCGACACCTGCTGACCGGCACCGGCCGGTGCCGATGCCCCCTGCTTCTTGGCTCTGCGGTTGGCCGCGCTGAGTTCTGCGAACCCGATCTTGCCCGACCCCGATCGGTTGCCGGCCGACTGCCCGGCACCGGCCGAGTGCCCCTTGCCGGTCGATTGATCGCTGCCGGAGCGTCCGCGCCTGACTGTCTCGGGTGAGGACAGTTCCTGATCCGGTTCCGTGTTCGGCCGCCACACGGACTTGTCGACCCGGATGCCGGCCGAGCCGAGCAGGGAGCGCAGCTGACCGACGAGGTCCTGCCATTCTCTGATCCGCACGAAATTGAGGAACTCGGCCTTGCACCGGCGCCGGAACTTCGACGAGCCCATTTCGGCCTGCAGGTCCTGCAGGTAGTTCCACAGGTTGAGGTAGGACAGGAAGTCGCTTCCTCGGTGAGTGAATCGGGCATGCTTTTCGTCGGCGGCGGCACGGACCTCGGCCGGGCGCTCTCGCGGGTCCTGGATGGACAGCGCCGCGACGATGACGGTGACCTCTCCCCCGCACCCCGCCTCCGCGCCGGCGATGACCATCCTGGCCAGGCGCGGATCGATCGGGAGGACGGTGAGCTTCCGTCCGATCTCGGTGACGCGGATCTTCCCGGTCCCGTCACCGGTCAGGGCCCCGAGTTCGGTCAGCATCGTTCGTCCGTCCCGCACGGCTCTGGCCTCCGGCGGAGTGAGGAACGGGAAGTCGAGGATCTCCTGATCGCTTGCGGCGAAGCCGAGGTCGGCCATCTGCAGGATGACGCTGGCGAGGTTCGTGCGGAGGATCTCGGGATCGGTGAATTCGGGTCGGGTCTCGAAGTCCTCCTCCGAGTACAGGCGGATGCAGATGCCTTCGCTGGTGCGACCCGACCGACCCTTGCGCTGGTTCGCACTCGCCTGGGAGATCCGCTCGATCGGCAGCCGCTGGACCCGGGTGCGGTTGGAATAGCGCGAGATCCGGGCGGTGCCGACATCGATGACGTACTTGATTCCGGGCACGGTCAGCGAGGTCTCGGCCACGTTCGTGGCCAGCACGATGCGGGGGCGGCTGTGCGGGCGGAAGACCTTCTGCTGCTCACCGGCCGAAAGCCTGGCGAACAGCGGCACGACCTCCCAATCGCCCATCCGCGGACGTCTGCGCAGGTGGTCGGTCAGCGCATCGGCGGTGTCGCGGATCTCGCGTTCGCCGGAGAGGAAGACGAGGATGTCGCCGGGCTCCTCGGCGGCGAGCTCATCGACGGCGGCGATGATGCCGTCGGTCTGCTCCTCCACCCCCGTCTCGTAGTTGCCCGAGTCACCGGGACCGTCGACATCGTCGTCATCGGGTTCGTCCCCGAGCGGCCGGTAGCGGACCTCGACCGGGTAGGTCCGACCCTCGACCGAGATCACTGGGGCGTTATCGAAGTGAGAGGAGAACGATTCGGGATCGATCGTCGCCGAGGTGATGATCACCTTGAGGTCCGGACGACGGCCGAGGACCTGTTTGAGGTAGCCGAGGAGGAAATCGATGTTGAGGCTGCGTTCGTGCGCCTCGTCGATGATGATGACTTCGTAGTCGCGCAGCAGTTTGTCGCGAGAGAGTTCGGCCAGCAGGATGCCATCGGTCATCACCTTCACCCGCGTGGTGTCGGCGACCTGCGCGGTGAAGCGCACCTGATAGCCGATGGTGTCTCCGAGGTCCTCGTCGAGTTCGTCGGCGATGCGTTCGGCCACGGTCCGGGCCGCGATCCGTCTGGGCTGAGTGTGACCGATGAGTCCGTCGACGCCGAGACCGAGTTCCAGGCAGATCTTCGGCAGCTGCGTGGTCTTGCCCGACCCCGTCTCACCGGCGATGATGACGACCTGGTTGTCCCGGATCGCCTCGGCGATCTCATCCTTCGCGGCGGTGACCGGCAGATCGTCCGGGTAGGTCACGGCGACCGGATGGGCGGCGCGGGCGGCCTTGAGCCGGGCGCGACGCTGCTGGTGATGGGCTGCGGTGGCCTTCCGTCGCTGGTTCTTCCGCCGAGGCGAGCGCTTCGTCCGCGGAGTCGACGAAGCCGTGTGCGCGTCGGTACGCGGGGTCGACGATGCTGAGTTCTCCTGTGCCATTGCAGTCACAAGCTTAGCCGCAGCCGCAAGCGCAATCGGAGCCACCGAGCTGCGCCGAGGAGGAGGGAATGTCTACCGGCCGGTTTTCTCCGCCAGTTCCCGCAGCATCGCCGAGTAGGCTTCCCAATCCTGGCTTTCCGGGATGTTCGGACTGGCCGCGCTCAGCCCTACCTGCCCATCGATCCCTTCGCGGACCACATCGACTTGCCCGAGGTGGCGGGTGAGGTCGACGAGGACATGGACCATGATCTGGCCTAGGGTCACCGCTTTCATCGGGGCCGGCCAATGCGGAACCTTTCCCGGCGCGTCGAGCGGCAGGGAGTCGAACGTCTCGTCCGCGAAGGCCCAGACCCGCCGGTAGAGGTCGAGGACGTCCTCAGCGGATTCCGCCTCGGTGGCGTACCAATCGGCCTGCGGATCGTTTTCGAAGACCTCATCGAAGACCACTTCGTCCCGGTGTGGCCAGGGCCGGTCGAAGGCGTCGCCGAAGTATCCGGTTTCGACATTGGCCATATGTTTGACCACGCCGAGGAGGTTGAACCCAGTCGGTGTCCGCGGCCATCTCAGCTCTCGTTCGCTCAGACCCTCGAGCTTCCACATCAGCGTCTCTCGCGTTCGCTTGAGGGAGTTCCGCAGCACAGTCTTCATCGCCTCTTCGCTGTCCATGCTCAGTCTGCCCCAATCACGACCGGATGAACACAGTGTTCCTCTCATCCGCCCCACAGCGGCTCGAGAGCCGAGTAGAGCTGTTGGACGCCGAGGATGATGAACAGCCCTGCCGTGATCGCCAGAGCGATGTTCGTGTGCAGCTTGTTCGCCCATTCCTTCGGGATCTTCTTGCCGTTGAGCAGCCCGAGGAGGGTGACGGCCAGGAACGGCATGAACAGCGAACCGAGGACTCCGTAGGCGAGGATCAGACCGATCGGCTTGCCGAGGAAGAACAGCAGCATCGGCGGGAACGTCAGCCACAGCACATAGAACTTGAAGTACTTCCCGCCCGTCAGTGTGTCTGGGTGTCCTCCGGGCTTGTTGCGCATATGGCCCCAGAAATCGGCGAACATGAGGGACACGCCGTTCCAGACTCCGATGATCGAGGAGAAGGACGCGGCCCAGAAGCCGATGAGGAAGCCAACGCCCACAACCTCGCCGTAGCGGTCCTTGAGCACGTCGGCGAGGTCGAGCAGTCCCTTGTCGTCGGCGGAGATCGATACGCCCGCGGCACGGACGACCTCGGCGCCGACGATGAGCATGGCGATGACGAAGATCCCCGTCATCACATAGGCCATCGAATTGTCGATGCGCATCACGCGCATCCACTTCGGTGTGTGCCAGCCCTTCTCACGCAGCCAGTAGCCGTAGGCGGCCAAGGTGATGGTTCCCCCGACGCCTCCGGCGAGCGCGAGCGTGTAGACCACTCCGCCTTCGGGAATGATCGGGACGAGGCCTTTGAGCATGTCGGGGACGTTCGGTGCGGCGATGATCGCCAGACCCACGACGGTGATGAACATGATGCCGACGAGGGCCGCCGTGATCTTCTCGAACACGGCGTAGCGTCCGAACCAGACCATCGCGAATCCGGCCAGGCCCATGAGCATCGAGCACACGGTGAGGTTGAGCCCTGGGAAGAGCGCGGCCAGAGGCAGCGCCGCCGAACTCATGGCCGTGGCCCCGTAGACGAACCCCCAGATGATGATGTAGGGCCCGAAGTACCAGGTCGTCCAGCGGCCCAGCGACCGCCAGCCTTCGAAGATCGTCTTTCCGGTCGCCAGGCTGAAGCGGCCGGCGCCTTCGACGAGCACGATCTTGAGGATGACGCCGACGATGACCGCCCACAGCAGCCCGTACCCGAACTGGCTGCCGGCGACCAGGGTCGCGACCATGTCGGCGGCGCCGACACCCGTGGCCGCGACGACCAGCCCGGGCCCGATGACCTTCCACTTGGCCGGGCCCGAGGCCTCTTCGATCCCGGACACGGTTCCCGAATCGGCGGAGTCGCCGGGACCCGAACCGTCTGGTCCGTGAGTGCTCTCGCTCATGCTGCTTCGCTTTCGTCATCGGCCGCTCACTCATCTGCGGTCGCGGCTCTTGACTGTCGCTTCTGCGTCCACGACGGAGGAGTTCACGAAACAGCATCGCTGCGGCGGGAATCGTCTTCAGTCAGTCATCGTATTCGATGATTCCGTTCGACCTCCACATCGGCAGTCCATTGTCTGCGACTATCCTCGAGGTGTGAGCGATCATGATTCCACCGAGGACCCCCGCGGCCGGATCGCCCGTCGGATCTTCCCCGACGGAGACGACCCGGATCCCCGATTCACCCTGGCCAATGAGCGCACTTTCCTGTCCTGGATCCGCACGGCGCTGGCCTTCATCGGCGGCGGCATCGCGGTTGAGGCGTTCACTTCGGAGATCTTCTCGACCGGACTGCGGGCCACACTGTCGATCGTGCTCATGGTCATCGGCTTCGTCCTCGCCTCCGGCGCCGCCTTCCGCTGGCATCGGATCGAATCGGCGATGCGGCGCAAGACCTCTCTGCCTCTGCCGCTGATCATCCCGATCGTCAGTCTCGCCTCGGCGCTGGGGGCCGGCCTGCTGGTGCTGGTGTTCGCGGGTCTCCTGTGATCCCTCCTCTCGGACGCGAGCCCCGCAGACCGCGGACACCCAGGTCCCGGCCGCTGCGGGCCCAGCCGCCCAGGCCGCAGCCGCACCCTGATCCGGCGCTGCAGCCGGAGCGGACCGCTCAGTCCTGGCTGCGCACGAGCCTGACCATGACGGTCGTCAGCCTCATCGGCATTCGTTGGATCAATGTCTTCCACGGCTGGTCGATCGGCATCTTCGTCGCTTGCCTGGCACTGGCGATCATTGCGATCGCCATGCAGGTCAGACGCTACCGTTTGGGCGCGGTCTCGATTCAGGCCGAGCGGGGCCGCCCGAGCCCGTGGGCTGTGTTCTTCCTCTCCGCCTCCGTGTGCCTCATCGCGGCTCTGGGCATCGCTTCGGTGATCAAGATCAGCCTGAGCTGACCGGACCGACTCCGATCAGGCGTTCCTCGTTGTGAGACCGACGTCCGGACCTCCCGGGCCCGTGCCTAAACCTTGATCCACCGATCTGCTTGCAGGCAAGGGGTGCGGCTGGATTCGAGCGCGAGCATGACGTGAGGGCAGGAGGTAGCGTTCCGGTCTCTCACCGGTCTCTTCCACAAATGTTTCCCAAGGTCTCCTCCAGACCCTGCGGCGTTGTGCTCGAGTAGGAGCGGATCGGTCAGGACAATACTGTCCTTGGTGGGCTCAGCACTGCTTGCCAGAGTCGTGCGAAGTCCCTCGCCCACGGCCACTTCGTGGGCAGGTGCAGGATCAGCTTCCTGGCCCGGTGGGCAATCCGGGCGGGGATGCCGATGATGCGCGTGCGCAGCGTCTGGGCGCGCACTTTGCTTATCCGTCCACCGATGAGCCCGGCAGCAGCCCGCAGCAGGTTATGCGTGATCGCTGCGATCGTCACCCAGGCGGCATTGGCGTTGAATACCCCGGAAGGCATATGCGCCAAGGCCCCGTTCTTCAACTCCGCATGGATCTGCTCGATGATCGCGTGTCTGCGGTGGACTTGATCAGCAGCGACTGTGTCGAAACGATCCCGGTCGATGGTGGTGAAAAACGCGTGGTACCGGTACAAGTCGAACAAGGGATCCTGCCCACTCGCGCGTTTGGTCTCGTTGAGTTCCGGGATGCGGCGGACCACCAAACGCCCCGTCGTGTGCAGGGACTTCTTCTTCGAGGTGAACGCGGTGAACGGGACCTCAGCGACTTCAGCTTTGCTGATCTAGGCCTCGGAGTCTTCGTCGTAGATCGCTTCGGGGTATTCGATGCCTGTCCATGCGTCGTCGCTGATCGACCCGATCGCTGCCTTGATCCTTTTGTCCATGCGCACCGTGATCGACACATCCGCCCCGCCGTCGTGGGCGGCTTTGACGACGCCTGATGAGTAGTATGCCGAATCAGCACGCACCAGCACCGGGGCACCGGAGCCGATTCGGGCCGTGGTGGCCAGGGCGTCGGAGACGAGTTTGTCAGCGCCCCGGGCTGACGAGGTTGAGCCTTTGCGCAGGCGCTGACCAACAATAATTTGGCCGGAACCGGCAGTCGAGGCTGTGGCCAACAGTGCGTTGAGTCCGCGGCTGCCTTGGTAGCCGAACCCGGCTCCTTGCTTCGCCGCGGAGTGAACATCGATGACGGTGTCGTCGATATCGACGAACACCATCGCTTGTCCAGTGTCTTCGCTGGTTGGCAGCAGCGGTGTGTGTTCGTTGAGGTTGGCCAGGAAACGGGAGGAGATCGCGTCGAGTTGCCGGACATGGCCGAAGGCGAACGAGCGCAGGAACGAACCCAGAGTCGAGGGAGCGTAGACGCGGTCGAACAGGTGTGTCATGCCGCCGTGGCGGACGAGGTTCATGTCATCGATCGAGTCGGCTCCGGCAGCCATCCCGCCGATGAGTGTGGCCAGTTTCGCCGCCGGGTTCGCGCCTTTGTCAGCGCCGGTGGTCGACACGGTCAGACGGTCTTCGGCGAGGTCGAGCAAGCCGGCCTTCTGGGCGAGGCCCATGATCGGGACCAGCCCAGTGGTTGCGGTGAGGTTCTCATCGTCGAAGGAGTGGGACACAGTCGCGGGGGTGTGGTTGAATAGCACCTGAGAGGTGCCCCTTTCTGGGCGGGAATGTTGACTTTGAACATCACCATTTTCCCAGTTCAGGAGGGGCATTTCCATTCCACGCGCGAGCTTGAACGGCTACTTACATCGGTGGATCAAGGCTAAACTGGACGCATGAAGGATGCACACGAAGTCTCCACCGCCCCGCTCGTCGCCGTCGGACTCGTCGGCGGTTTCCTCACCGCCCGGGAGACCGGGATCCGCCCGCTCGGCGGAGCCGTCCTCGCCGCGGCGGGTGCCTACGCCGCCCGGTCCTGGTATGCGAAGAAGGGCTGGCCTGCCGCTGCCGGGCTGAGCCTGACCTACCTCGGCGGGTTCGGGGCCTCCCACCCCCTGGCGAAGAAGATCGGCGCCTGGCCGGCAGTCCTCGCCGTCAGTGCGGTCAGCGCGGCCGCGTCCTATGTCGTCTCCGACAGCGCAGACACGAAGTGAGTCGGCGCCTGACCGCCGACATCCGCTGACCGCCGACATCCGCTGACCGACTCGACCGATAACCGCATCGCAGGAAGCGAGGACCACGAGTAGCCCATGCTGGCCGTGTTCGAAGGCTTCGCCGTCATCGCCGGAGTCATCCTCACCGGGTTCGTCCTCGGACGTACCGGGGTGCTCGGTCCCCACGGACAGCAGGTCATCGCGAAGCTCGTCTTCTATGCCGGCACCCCGGCCCTGCTCTACGTCGTCGTGTCCGAGACCGATCTCGGGCTGATCTTCAACACCGCGCTGTTCGCCACCGGCGGTTCGGCGCTGATCGTCGGTGCCCTCCTCTTCGTCCTCACCCGCTGGATCCGCCGCCGCTCGACCGGTGAGGCCCTGTTCTCGGCGTGGGCGACCAGCTACGTCAACATCGGCAATCTCGGCATCCCGATCGCGGCCTATGTCCTCCACGACATCGGCTATGTCGCTCCCGTGCTGCTGTTCCAACTGCTCGTCCTCGCTCCCATCGGCATGGCCGTCCTCGACGGTGCGGGCAGGAAACGGCACGACTCGCACTGGTATTCGGCCGTGCTCCAAGTGCTGAAGAACCCGATCGTCCTCGGTGCCGCCGCCGGTGTGGCCGCCTCGGCGACGGGTTTCGAACTGCCCCGGTTCATCTTCGAACCCATCGACATGATCGGAGCGACGGCGGTCCCGGGCGCACTGCTGGCCTTCGGCATCTCGCTCAAGGACGGCTGGGCCCTGCCGGTCAAGGGAACCCGTTCGCAGCTGAGCTACATCACGGTCGCCAAGCTCGTCGTCCAACCGCTCGTGGCCTGGGTCATCGGCGGTCCTCTGCTGGGCTATGACGGTCTCGACCTGTTCGCCATCGTCGTCACCTCGGCGCTGCCGACGGCGCAGAACGTCTACATCTATTCGATGCAGTATCGGCAGTCCGAGGCGCTGATGCGCGATGCGGTCTTCATCACCACGGTCCTCGCCGTGCCTGCGCTCGTCGTCATCGCCGCCCTCCTCGGCTGATCCGCCCCGGCGCCTGAGCGCTGCGGCCGCCCGACCCGGTCCCCGCCGCCGCGTGGAGCCCCGATCCGCCCGACCTCCTCGGTGCTGGCGCCGGGCGGTGAAATCGGCGGCCGTGGCGTGTCCTCCCCGGCTTGGGCATGATGGTCGCTGACAATGGGGGTGTGTCCAGAGACGAGAAGAACGAGACCGAAGACCTCCTGAGCAGGCGGATGAGTTCAGGGTCTGCCAGTGCTGCCGAGAAGCAGTCGCCGTCTCCTCTGGAGGCGGGCAACGACCCCTCGACCGACACCGAGGCGTTCGATCCGATCACGGATCCCATCGCCGAGGAGGCCCCCAAGCACTCCGCGACCGAAACCCCGTCGACGGGCCCGGTCCGGGTGGCGCCCGCCCATTCGACGAATCCGCACGCTCAGTCGACGAGCGCCACCGATCGGACCTCACCGACCGACACCGGTCAGATGAGTGAGGTGCCGGCGAATGCGCGGACCTCGGTGATGAGTGAAGCGGACTGGGCCGCTGTGACGAAGGCGGCGACGTCGACCGACGCCCGCGAGCCCGAAGTGCCTGAGAAGCGCCGTTCGGTCCTCGACGTCATCGGCACGATCTGGATCATGATCGCCACCCCGTTCGTCCTGTTGGCGCTGTCCGTGCGTTTCGTCGCCTCGGGTCTCTTCCTCAAGTTCGAGTACTTCCGCCCGGGATTCCCGGCCGATCAGTTCGGTTTCGACGGCGCCGACCGAGAGCACTACGCCACTTACGTCATCGACTATCTGCACAACTTCGACTCCCGGCGCTACCTCGCCGATGTCGTCATGCCCAATGGGGAGCCGATCTTCATCTCCGATGAGCTCAGCCATATGGCCGACGTCAAGGGGCTCATCTCGCTGCTCTATCTGGTCGCGCTCATCGGCATCATCGGCGCGGTCCTCTTCGGCCTCTACATGTGCCGCAAGGGCGGCATGGGCATCCACACCGGAGTGCGCCTGGGCTCGATCTTCAGCATCATCTTCATGGGTGCTGTCGCCGTTGTGGCCGTGCTCGGCTGGGACAGCTTCTTCCGCAACTTCCACAAGCTCTTCTTCAGCGACGGCACTTGGGAGTTCTACGCCGATGATTCGCTCATCCGGCTCTTCCCGCCGCAGTTCTGGGTCGATGCCGGCATCGCCGGCGGAGGCGTGTTCGTGCTCCTGGCGATCATCCTCTTCTGCTTGAGCTTCCTCGGCTTCAAGAAACGCCGCGCACTGCGCAAGGCGCGGAAGGAAGCCGCAGCCTGAAGCCAGCTGATCGGCAGCTCCTCTGCGGGTGAGAGTCCCGCTCCACGGTTCCGGCCGGGTGGTCTTTCCCCTTCCACCCGGCCGAATTTCTGCCCGGGACCGACCAGATTCTCCTCACGCGCTCGCTGCGGGTGGATCCACCGCGATCCAGCACCGGATTTCGCAGTGGATCCTCCCGCAGCGAACCGACCAGATTCCTACCCGGCAACAATTCGTCGACGAGCCGCGGCCGGTCACTGATCGGACCGCGGGCCGGTCGGCAGACGGTTGCCGAAGCCTGCCGTCTCAGTCATCAACGGCATCGCGGCCCCGACGCACGAGCAGCGGATCGGCCGGGTGGACGACCGAGGTGTCCTTGTCCTCGTAGTCGAACTGGTTGAGGAAGTACCGCATCGCGTTCAGCCTGGCTCGCTTCTTGTCATTGCTCTTGATCGTGATCCACGGGGCGTGGTCGGTGTCCGTGCGGCGGAAGGTCTCCTCCTTGGCCTTCGTGTAGTCCTCCCACCGGTCAAGCGATTCGAGGTCCATCGGAGACAGCTTCCACCGCCGCACCGGATCGATCTGACGGATCGCGAACCTGGTGCGCTGCTCGCGCTGGGTCACCGAGAACCAGAACTTCGTGACATGGACCCCGGAGTCGATGAGCATCTTCTCGAACACAGGAGCCTGCTCCATGAACGTCTCGTACTCCTCGTCCGTGCAGAAGCCCATGACGCGTTCGACATTGGCCCGGTTGTACCAGGAGCGGTCGAACATCACGATCTCCCCGCTCGTGGGCAGGTGAGAGACATAGCGCTGGAAGTACCATTGGCCGGCTTCCCTGTCCGAGGGCTTGTTGAGTGCGACGACGCGGGCCGCCCGCGGATTGAGGTGTTCGGTGAAGTGTTTGATCGTTCCGCCCTTGCCCGCGGCATCCCGGCCCTCGAAGACGATGACGTGCTTGGCGCCGGTGTCCTGGCCCCAGTACTGGAATTTCAACAGCTCGACCTGCAGCTTGTACTTCTCGAGTTCGTAGGCGTCCCTGTCCATCCGCTCGTCGTACGGGTAACCTTCGCGCCAGGTCTCGACCGCTCGGCCCATGGGGTCGATGAGGTGCGGATCCGTGGTCTGACTGTCCTCGACGGCATAGCCTTCGAGGCGGAGTTTGTCGATGTACTCCCGCAGATTCTCCTGGAACAGGTTATTCACGTCACTCTCCCCTTCCGATGTCGACTCGATGTCGTGGCCCGGGCAGCTCAACGGCCCGGGGTGAACTTCAGGTTATGCGATCGATGTCGCGGCGTGGAATGATTCCGAGGCTGAGCAGTGGGGCGAGAGCGATGAGCCCGAAGGACACCGGGTATCCGAACGCGGTCACGAGCGCACCGAAGCCGGGGCCCAGCAGCGCCGACATGACGAACTGTCCCGTGTTCTGAGCGCCCATCGCCTTGCCCGACCAGCGCGGTCCGGCGGCTTCGGCCACGGAAGCGAAGGCCAGACCGTTGTCGGCGACCGACACCGCCGAGGCCAGCACGAAGACGATCGCGGCCACGACCGGCATCTGCGTCAGCGACAGGAACGCGATGGCCGCGACCAGCACCACAGCCGCGATCGCGACCACGCGCATCAGCCCGACTCGCGAACCCGTGCGGTCGGAGAGTCCACCGACGACCATCCGGCCGAGGGCTCCGACGATCTGAGCGGCGGCGACGATCGCGCCGGCGGCCGATGCCCCGATGCCCTGCACGGCGATGAGCCAGACGAGGCCGTAGGTGGAGAAGGCGAACTGCGGAGTGACGAGAAGGGCGGAGACGGCGTGGATGCGCCACAGGAAGGAATCGCCGCGGTAGGGGTTGAACACCGAGCTCGGTCTCGCTCTGCCCTCGCCCGCCGAGGTGGGTTCCACCTCTTCGTGATCGGTGTGATCGTCGGCGGTCGCCGCCGGTTCGGATGGGTTTCGGCGTTCGAGATCGGCCACCTCGGCGCGGGTGGGAACCTGCGGCGGTGGATTGCGGACGAGGGCGAAGCAGACGATCGCCAACGCGCCGGTTACAGCGGCGACGAACCACAGGTAGGCGGGGAATCCGCCGGCCGCGGCGACCGGTGGGACGGTCACGGCAGCGATGCCGGTGCCCAGGGGCTGGGACATCTGTCGGATGCCCATGGCCAGGCCCCGCCGGTGACGGGGGAACCATCCCATGACCACACGTCCGCTGGCGGAATTCACCGATGCTGCGGCGGCCCCGGAGGCCACGATGATGATGACCATCCGGACCGGTGAGTCGACGACTGCGACCGCGGCTGCGGAGGCCAGCGCAGTGAGGCCGATGCCCAAGGTCATGGCCAGCCGCTCACCGTATCTGTCGGCGAAGGCACCCCAGGCGATGAGGGTGAGGATGAGGCCGAAGCTAGGAGCTGCGGCAACGGTTCCCGCTTGGGTCAGGGTGAAGTCGAGGTCCGCGTGCATATACGGGATGAGGAACGCCGGACCGGTGATCGCGAGGGTGGCGGCCATCTGCGTGAGGACACCGATGACGAGGATCATCCAGGCTTGGAAGCTCGGGCGGCTCGTCGTCATGGCTCGAGGCTAGCGCCGACTGTGCGCCGTCAGCAGCGCGTCTCAGATCGCGGCGTCGCCGGTTTGCCGATACAGTTGTTCTGGATCGTCCCCCTATAGCCCAATCGGCAGAGGCAGTCGACTTAAAATCGATTCAGTGTGGGTTCGAGTCCCACTGGGGGGACCATCGGCACCGGCTTTCACCAGCCATGATGTACATCGAAGAGCTGAGTCGAAAACGATAGGAAGTCGGGTTCCCCACGCTTACCCATCTTTTTCGCTACGATTCTTCCCGAATTGATCGAGGATCTCCGACATGTCCGGAGCCGCAGTCGCCTTCTTCACATAGTGCGTCGATGTGACCGCCGTACCGGAGTGGCCGAGCACAGCCGCAGCAGCCTCGAGAGTCGCCTCCGCATCGATGAGCGTGGCCACGGATTTCCGGAACACATGCGGCGAGATACCGCCACCGTCCTCCATCGTCTTGAGTGCCTCTCGCAGGGACCGCCGATAGTTGTTCGGCCACTTCCATGTGCCCTTGCCGGACGGGAACACTGCATTGGTCTCAGTCGGAATCGCCTCAACGCGACGTCGCAGCAGCACGTCGACCACGAACGGCGGCAGAGTGAGGATCCGGAAGCCGCTCGACGTCTTCGTGTGCGGCTGTCTCTGCAATCCCTTCTTCTTGAGGTAGACCAGTGTGCCCGTCACCGTCAGAGTCGGTTGCTCGCTCAGGTCGACATCCTCCCAGCGCAAGGCGAGCACTTCAGAGATGCGCAGCCCGGTCCCGAGCATCACATCGACCACATCGAGCAGTTCGCTGCCCCGGCGCGGTCCTCGGTAGCCAGTCCCTTCCTGCCATTTGCGCAGCCCTTCACGAAGAGCACCGACCTCATCAACCGTGAGGGCTTCGACAGGCCGCCTCGGCTTCGACGGCAGGCGTACGTCCCGCACTGGATTCGATCGGATTGCGTCATGACGAACAGCAAGCTTGAACATCCCGTTGAGAACGGACCTCGCAGTCTTGGCAAGCCCCGGCGTCGACGCCGCCAGGTTCCGGAGAAAACGATCGACACGGGACACCGTGGCCTCCATGAGCATGTATTCGCCGAGAGCCGGCAGAACATGCTGATTCACGCTATCGGTGTAGCGCTCGACGGTCTGAGCTGTGCAATTCTCGGTGAGATCCGGATCAGCCAACCAGATCTTCGACAGTGCCGTCACCGTGGTGCTGCCAGTAATGGTGTCGCCGGCTGATTCGACCTCGTTGCGGAGGGACTTGAGGAGATTGCGTTCGGCCTTGGCACCGGATTCGCCGTAGGCCTCGCGTTGTTTGGTTCTGCCGGTGAAGTCGCGGAACCGCGCACGAGCTCGCCACTTATTGTCAGCGATCTCGGTTCGTGTGATTTTGCCCCAGGTGCCGAGCTCGAGCCGTGGCCTAGGCATCGCTGTCCGCCTCACCGAGGGCATCACCACTGACCGTGAATTCGGCAACGCCATACTCTTCGGCCATGTTCGCGACTTCTGAGGAGTCGGTCCGTTCGAGGAACTCGGCGACCTCGTCGAGCAGCCCCAGGTCGCGTGCACGCTGGATGCGGCGGGAAGCAGTGGCTCTCGATACGCCGAGAGCCTCGGCTGTCGAAGTGATCACCGGGCGACCGCGCCCGTACATCTTCACGAGAGCCGCCACGGTCGCCGCCTCCCGGATCGTATCGTCCGCCAGCATTTGTCCACCGGGCCTGGGCACCCGCCCGTTGAACTCTGGCGAATATTCTCGGAAGTCGCTGGCCCCGGACCGGTCTGCTTCATCAATCGCGGACAGAATCTCCTTGATCGCGACTTTGGAGAGATTGCCGGTTCCAACCGCCTGGCTTCCTTCCGGATCGCCAAGGAGCACTCCAGTGATGACGAAATCACCGTACTCAGTCTGTGCGACCCGTGCCCACAATGGGAATGGGACATCGGGGATATCGATGCGGTGCCAGAAGTCTCCGGGTTCTTCCGAGGTGCCCAGAGCTCTCGCCCACTCCCCCTCAGCTAATCCCGGCTTCTCAGAAGGGGTCACCACGGGCGCAGGGCGTCGTTCAGCAAAACTCATGGAAACTATCGTAGCAATTTCACCGTTCATTGACAATCAATGCAATCTTCTGATAAAGTTGATGCATCGATATTCGACGCACATTGCAAATCGAGGAGGTGGCGATCGTGACGGCAACGCACGACAACGCACGGTGGCTGACGGCGGAGGACCTCGCGGCGGAGCTGCACATCCCCAAGCAGACGATCTACAGGTGGCGGGTTCAAGGGTACGGCCCCGTGGCGCACAAGATCGGTCGCCATCTGCGCTTCTCCCGTGAAGACATCGACGCCTGGTACGCGACACTTCAGAAGGATTCGGCAGCGGACTGAGGTGCGGCCCCAGTCCAATCCCGGAAACCGACGACCCGAAGCGCCCGTTCCGAGGTATCGAAGAACTTGCGGCCCAAGTTGAGAAACAGGCGCATGGGCTGGCCGTAGAAGGCGGTCTCGATTCCGACTTGTGAAGTCTCATCCTGCCCGGAAATGACCCTCGAGACGATTCGCTGACCGTGGTGACGGGCGCTGTAACTGCGTGCACTCTCAGCGGCCCGACATCCGTTTCGATGAGGCCGCGCTGTCCGATCTC
This sequence comes from Brevibacterium sp. SMBL_HHYL_HB1, assembly GCF_018208375.1. NCBI lineage: Bacteria > Bacillati > Actinomycetota > Actinomycetes > Micrococcales > Brevibacteriaceae > Brevibacterium > Brevibacterium sp. SMBL_HHYL_HB1. The sequence goes on from NZ_CP062936.1 coordinate 2,136,828, forward strand.
AGCAAGTAGGGCCGGCGACCGCCGCGGGAGAATCCGCCGCCACTCGCCCCTGGGACGAACAACTCTGGTTGAGTATGATCCGAACATGGGAAGGGGAAGAGTCGACTTCGACCGCGGCATCACTCGGCTGGCTTCGTACGCCAGGTACCACGGCCACGCCAATCCCAAGGCTGACGACGTCTGGCTGGAATGGAGTGTCGGACTCTGGGTGTCGAGTCTGAGGACCAAGTACCGTTCCAACAAGCTGACCGAAGAACAGATCGCCGCAGCCGAGGCCATCGGAGTGAGGTTCACTCCCCCATACCGCGACCCGAAACCGAATCCGCCCTCACGGGCCGAACGGAAAGTGGCTGACAATCTCGAGAGGCTCCGCCGCCTCGAGGGCTTCTACGGACGGCATGGACACATCAACGTGCCTCAGCTGACCGGCACCGACGATTGGCCGGGCGCAGGACGATGGATAGCTAGACTGCGGAGTCAATATCGTCATGGACAGCTGGCAGACACCGTTATCGAAACAGCCGAGAGCATGAACATCAACTGGAACCCGGGACAAGGTTCACGACCGTGCTCATAAAGAGGTGAGTCTCTATCCATTGGACCGTAAAGAACCAAATTATGGTCGAGGCGAACAATTGATACGCGGTGTGCAGGCTTTGCTAGGGCGTGTCTGATAAATGCTGTAACCAAGCGATGACACCGTTGAGCACGACAGCGGCTCGATAGACGACGGCGAGTTTGTCATAGCGAGTGGCCAGTCCTCGCCACTGCTTCAAACGGGCATAACCGCGCTCGATGACATTGCGACCCTTGTACTTGATCGCGTCGAACTTCGGTGGACGGCCACCCTTTGATCCTCGCCGGAGACGATGGCCTTGCTGATCGGACGGTTCGGAGATGACTGCCTCGATCTTCCGCGACCGCAGCAGTGACCGGTTCGCTCTCGATGAGTAGGCCTTGTCGCCAAGGACGGCGTCCGGGCGGGTGCGTCGACCGACCTGAAGGTTGTCCAACAGAGGGGCGAGCATCGGGCTGTCGCCGTCCTGACCAGCGGTGCAGATCGACACCAGCGGCAGCCCGTGGCCATCGACGAGCTGATGAGTCTTTGTCGACAAGCCTCCGCGCGAGCGGCCGAAAGCGTGGTCAGGCGACTCTGTCAGTAGATCCTTGTAATTCGACGAGTCCCTTTTTTACGCGGCTGATGTTCGTCGCGTGTTGATGTGCGCGAGCGATCGTGGAGTCGACTGAGACGGTGAAGTCGACCTTGTCATTCTTTGCCGCGTGGACAGTCAGAGCCTGGTGGATGGCATCCCAGGTGCCGTCGGCGGCGAGGCGGCGGTGCCAGGTCCACACGGTCTGCCATTTGCCGAAGGTCTCGGGCAGATCGCGCCAAGCGATACCGGTGCGGTAGCGGTAGATGATGCCCTCGACCATCTGTCTGGGATCGGAGAACGGGCGGCCTCGTCGGCCGGTCGGTGCCGGGAGGTAGTCGGCGATGAGAGCCCATTGGTCATCAGTGAGTAGTTGGAATCGAGACACGATTCCAGGGTTTCAGAATCCCGCCGGGAAATTTATCAGACACGCCCTAGCCTGGATATTTCACGTGATGGGACTGCTGAAGGTTTGGTTGACTCCGGGGTTTATGCCGCCAGAGCGACGACCTTGTGGTGAACAAGCTCGTATTCAACCGGGGTCAGTTTACCCAAACGTCGCTGTCGACGCTTCCGGTGATAGGTCCGCTCGACCCAGTGCACGATCACCTTCCGCAACCTCGCTCGCGTGTCCCAACGGCCTCTATCGAGGACGTTCTTCTGCAACACGGCGAAGAACGATTCCATCGCCGCGTTGTCGCCAGCAGCACCAACCCTTCCCATCGATCCGACGAGCCCATAGTGCCGTAAAGCGTGCTGGAATTTGCGGGAACGAAATTGCGACCCGCGGTCCGAATGCACCACGCAACCGGCCACAACGCCAGCCCCGCCGCGGCGGGCTACAGCATCGTCAATCGCTGCTACGGCCAGGCGCGACTTCATTCTCGAGTCGATGGCATAGCCGACGATTCTGTTGCTGAACACGTCCTTGACCGCGCACATGTACAGCTTGCCCTCACCGGTGTGATGCTCCGTGACGTCGGTCAGCCACAATTCGTTGATTGCCTTGGCCGTGAAGTCTCGTTTGACAAGGTCATCACACACTGGCGGGCCGGGCTTCTTCCCATGTTTCCGAGCTCGTTTGATCGTGTTCGAGAACAGCTCTTGCTGCGAGCACAATCGCCACACACGACGCTCTGACGCTTGCAGACCTGCGGCGTGGAGTTCATCGGCGATGAAACGGTATCCGAACTCGGGATCGTCCGTATGGACATCATGGGCGGCATTGATCAGGTGCGCCTCCTCGAGATCCCGGTCAGAGATAGGTTTCGCGCACCACTTGTAGAACCCCTGCTTGGTGAAGCCGAGCACCCGACAGGTCACTGCCACCGGCACCCCGGTGGCAGCAAGGTCGAGGACCAGCGGGTACATCATTTTGGGTGATGGCCACCGAGCTTCAAGTTCGCTTGCGAGAGGTAGGCGGCAGCCTCACGGAGGATCTTGTTCTCCCTCTCGAGCTCGCGAATGCGTTTCAGCGCTGCCGCCTGGGCGCGTGACTCCTCGGCATCACGGGAGGGCTCGAGTCCGTGCTCGCGTAGCCGCGAGTCACGGACCCAGGCTTGTAGGGCTGATTTCGAGATGCCGAGGTCGGCGCAGACCTGCTTCTGGGTCATCCCGTCGTTGATGAGATCGAGCGCTGATTGCTTGAACTCATCGGTGTAGATCTTTGGCATGACTTCTATCCTTCCTGGAATTTATCCAGTCGTGAAGTCAACCAAACCTTCAGCAGTCCCGATCGCTGGGTATAGCGGCGTGTACTGCATGGAAGTGCCTCTCTGACGGGGGATTCTTGGCTTGTCGAAGGTCAAGTTCCACCGTGCAGAGAGGCACTTCTCAAGTGAAGCGTAGTCTGGTTCCCAGCGTTGTCATCGATCCTGTCCGCGAGTCGCTGATTTCTTCGTCCGGAGCCCTCTTACTCCGGGAAACGATCCGCACCTGCGGCCTCGACCGCAGACTCGCAGAAGCCCTGTCACCATGGCGGCCTCCACGAGCTCGACACGATCCGTCAAAGGTCGTCCTCGATATCGCCACGGCCCTCGCGCTCGGCGGCGATTGCCTGTCCGATATCGCCGCCATCCGGTCTCAACCGACACTGTTCGGGCCCGTGGCCTCTGACCCAACCGTGTCACGATTGCTCACCAAATTAGCTGGCGATGTTGACGACGTCGTCACCGCGATCCGAGACGTCCGGGCGATGAGCCGGTCGAGAGTGTGGGCCCGGAAACGTCCGCTGGCAGGCACTGCCGGGACTCGTCATGGTGGACAGGTCATCGTTGATATCGATGCCACACTGGTCACGGCGCATTCGGACAAGGAGCGGGCCGAACCGACTTTCAAACGCGGGTTTGGATTCGCCCCGATGTGCGCATTCGTCGATCACGGCGAACACGGCACCGGCGAGACCTTAGCCATCGACTTGCGTCCGGGCAAGGCCTCACCGTGGAACAGTGCCGACCACCTGAGCATCCTCGACGCTGCGTTGGCCCAACTGCCCGAAGATGAGCGAGCCCAGGTCCTCGTCCGTGCTGACACGGGGGCGTGTTCGAAAGCCTTCATGCACCGGATCACGGATCTGGGGTTGGAGTATTCGATCGGATTCCAAGCTCAGGATACTGTCAAAGCAGCAATCGAGGTCATTCCCGAGCAGGCGTGGAAGGCCGCCCTTGACGGTGATGGCCAGCCCCGCGAAGGTGCGCAGGTCGCTGAACTGACCGCGTGGATGCCCGCCCCCGTCACGCAGAAGAGAGCGTCGAGGCCGGGCCCGATCAACTGGCCAGAAGGGATGCGCGTCATTGCTCGACGAGAACGTCCTCACCCCGGTGCGCAGCTGCGGTTGACCGATCACAATGGGTGGCGGATCACCTGCTTTGCCACCAACACCCGCGGCCCCGGCTGGAGGCTTCCCACTCTTGAAGTCCGGCATCGACAACGGGCTCGGTGCGAAGACCGGATCCGGTGTCTCAAAGACACCGGTCTTGCGAATCTGCCCCTGTATGGGTTCGGGCAGAATCGGATCTGGGTCGAGATCGTAGCTTTGGCTGGTGATCTGCTGGCGTGGATGCAGACACTGGCATTCGACGATTCTGCCCCGGCACGCAGGTGGGAGCCCAAACGACTCCGCTTCCGATTGCTGGCTGTGGCTGGACGGATCATCCGCACAGGACGTCGACGGCTGCTGCGGTTGCCGCGTAGCTGGCCATGGGATTGGTTGATCGAGACTGGTTGGACCACCCTGCGAACTGTTTGACACTCACCACCAGCCGTCCTCAACTCGAGAGTCTTTGGAGAACCGGCGGACCCAGCGCCGGAGATACCTCCTGCCCCGAATCCAGCAAGGCCTCCTGCTGCGAATACTCCTTCTTCGGACTCCTCAGATGAAATTTCCAGGCTAGGACCTGTCCATCGTGGGCCTCACGGACTTGCTTTGTCGACTTCGTCGTCCGCATCGGCCACGAGGAGGTCCTACGGATCTTCGAGGCGGCAGCAGGGAGCATCGGGTCCCCGAAATTGAAGAATCCACGCCCATCAAGATTTCTGGCGTGAGGGCAACTGGACGAGACAGGAGCGGGTCACCTACACCGCGGGGGAACGGCGACTGTTGTCCCCTCGAAATCACTGGCGCACGTTCCTCGTAGGACCACAGTCGCACCCGTCCGGACTATGCAGCCTCCACGGGTTCATCGAAGGCAATGAAAACATCGACGCCGAGTTGATCGTGGTGAACACCGTTTCTAGACCATTTGCACACGAAGCTGGACCGCACGGAAGTCTCTGATCTTGCCTATTACAGGATGCAGAAGATATGTATTCACATGCAGACTCGAGATTGTTTCTGGGAGCAGAGTTATATGACCACTTTCGTCTAATTGGGCAATCTCGTTCTACTTTGCCAATTGATGCAGTACCGAAAGAAAAGCCTCCTCTACCGGAGAGTATTTGTGCCCGTTTCGCCGGGCCACGAGCACTCGTCTAGTCGGAGCTTCCTTACCGAGCGACAGGACGCAGACGTCTGGATGTCTGAGAGCTACTGCGCTGAGGGGCACCATAAGCACCCCCATCCCAACACTCACCAGGGCTTGGGCCTCCTGATAATCATTGACATGCGTGGCAATCTCTGGCCGAAAACGTGCGTGTGCTGCCGCGTGCCTCAACGTCTCCATCACTGGATGTTGTCCAGTCCTGAGAATCCATTTCTCATCACGTAGTTGCTCGAGTTCAACCTCCTTTTCATCAGCCAAAGGGTGTGTTTTGGGAACTACCACCACCGATTCCTCGCTGTACAGCAGTTCAGCTTTCACCCCGTCGGCATTCAGGGGGCTCCACGGTGTATCCCACAGGAAGGAGATGTTTGTAGTCCCGCGTTTCAGATTCTCCAGGAGATCGTCATACCTCGCACTCACGATCTCTAGCTTCACGTGAGGGTGTGAGGATGCGAATGCTTTGATTACTTTGGGCAGGAATGAAGCTGCGAGAGTTGGGAAGGAACCGATACTGATTGTTCCACCGTGGCCCGAGCGGATCGCAGACAGTTCCGATTCAGCCGCATCCAACTCCACCATGATTCGGCGTGCACGTTCAGCCAGTGCGAGGCCAGCATCCGTGGCAATCACTCGGTGTCCCTGTCGGCGGAGGACCGGTTGCCCGACTTCTTTCTCAAGCCTTTTGATCTGCTGAGATACCGCTGACGGCGTGTACTTCAACTCGTCAGCTGCAAGAGTCACCGAGCCCAATTCTATGACTTTGCCAAGGGTGGTCAGTTTGTGCAGATCCATCATAATCCGCGAGCTTAGCAGTTGATTACTCTCCGTCACGGCTGGCGGCGACTTGTCCTCTCGGCGGACCTCAATGATCAAAGGTCGTAGTGTCGCGCCCGTGTTCTGCATTCCTCTCTCGCGTCCAGCCAGCCCAAAAGCACCAGGTTAAGCATATCTACATTCCGATGAAAGAATCGCACATTGATTTCCATCTGGAACGTACATAGGGTCAATGGTGGTTCAGCGATATTCGCGAGGTATATGAATATGGCTCTTCATAGATAGGGCGGTGGGGAAGAGTTGAATCCGGCGTCGATGACAACGGGACCCTGGGTGCAATGATGTAGGTGTTCAAGACTCCATCACGACCCAAGGTCCCTCGTGTACGACTTTACCCCGCCCTGCCTCGATACCACACTCTCCCTGCCGGAACTCGGACTCACCGCGATCGGGCAAGACCACACTGGTCGGCATCTGACCGTGCTGTGCCTGATCACCGACAACGACAGGTCCTGCCCTGTCTGCCGTCGACGCGGACTCGTCCGGGCCACCAGGATCCGCAAACTCGTTCATCCCCCGATCGGCCTGACCGCGGTGACCTTGGCTATTCGCATCCGCACCTACACCTGCCCTTCCTGCCACCAGCGCTGGTCCCAAACACTTCAGCGAGCCTGCGCCGGCAGATCGAAACTCTCGACGACAGCACGCTTGTGGGCATTGAAGTCCGTGGTCATCGACAAGATGAGCATCCACGTCATCGCTAAGAACCTCGCTACCTCCTGGAACACTGTGTGCACGGCTGTACTCGACCTCGGCCGATCTCTGCTCATCGCTGATGCCACCCGGTTCGAGGGTGTATCCACAATCGGTGTCGATGAGCACTGCTGGTCCCACCGCGGCATCGACAGGTGGGTGACTGTCATCGTCGACCTCACCCACCGACCGGCACGCCTGCTCGACATCGTCCCCGGCCGCTCCGCCGACGTCTTCGCCGACTGGTTGAACAACCAGCCCGATGCGTTCCGTGACGGCATCGAGCATGTCGCTATGGATGCCTTCGCCGGCTATAAGAAAGCTGCCACTGACGTGGTGCCTGATGCCACCACGGTCATGGACCCCTTCCACGTTGTCGCCCTCGTCGGCACGAAGCTCGATGAGACGAGGAGGCGGCTACAAACAGAGCTGCACGGTCGCAGAGGACGGTCGGGTGATGACCTGTACGGGATCCGCAAAACGGTTCGCACCCGCGTCGGTTTGCTTACCGGCAAGCAGAAGCACCGCCTCAACTCGGTCTTCGCCGCCGACAATCATGCTGCCCTGTTGGTGTGCTGGCAGTTCTATCAAGACACGATCGCCGCCTATGCTGCCCCACCGAGCAAAGGTAAGAAGCTCATGAACCGACTCATCGACACCCTGACAGGAACGATTCCTGATGAGCTCAAAGAACTCCGGAGTCTGAGGACAACCTTCCAACGTCGTCGGGCCGATATCCTGGCCTACTTCGATCATCCTGGAACCTCGAACGGGCCAACCGAAGCGATCAACGGCAGACTCGAACATCTGCGCGGTATCGCACTGGGGTTCCGCAACCGGGGCAACTACCTGATCCGTTCTCTGCTCCACGCTGGAGGACTGGGACCTCTTCTACAGCCCTATTTATGAAGAGCCATGAATATCTTGGCAACTATATGCAATTGAGACGGATTATTTAATTACTCCTGTTTGCCTTTATTGCCGGTGCTGATGCAAAAGTGAATGTGACAAAAGAGCACAGTGAGGTGCATGAATGAAAACGTTATCGAGAAGGGGCATCCTCTTGGCTGGACTAGCTGCATCCTCGATGCTTGCCGTGCCAGGGTGTGCTCCTCCGCAAGCGCGTTTCTCTCCCACAGGACCAGGAATCGTGGACGTCGTCGTTCCATATGCCAGCGGCGGAGGAGCAGATAACTGGGCCAGATTCATATCACCCTATTTCGCGAAAGCGATTGAGGGCATCCACCGATTCCAAATTGAGAATGTTCCTGGTGGGGAGTCTGTGACTGGTACCAACGCCTATGTAGCCGATGGAAACAGCTCTGGTCAGCAAATACTGGTCGCCTCCGGTACGACCTATATCAATGGCTTGCTCGACCGGGAGAACGTTGAGTTCGATTTCTCTTCCATGGTGCCGCTCGCGCTCAGTGGGATGGGATCGGCCCTGTGTGCGAATCGGAAGAGTGGGATTCGCTCGGTTGAGGACTTGTTGAACAAGGGCCGAGAGGCAACTTTCGGCGGTATATCTGCATCCGGCCTCGACCTTGTGCCGGTGCTTGCGATCAAAGTTCTCGGCGGCTCTGTCAATAGTGTCTTCGGGTTCGAAGGTAGCGGCGAGGTGCGGCTCGCACGTGAACGAGGCGAGATCGACTTGGACTTTCAGTCAGCGTCAACATACATCAGTCAGATTGAACCGCTGATAGAAGAAGGCGAGGCGGTTCCACTCTTCACCGTCGGAATGCTTGAAGACGGAGAAGTGGGTCGGGACCCAGCGATCCCCGACGTCCCCACACTGGAGGAGGTCTATCGGGATATTCATGGAAGAGACCCCAGCGGCCCGGCATACGAGGCATATCACTCTTTTGTTAATGCGGGGTTCTTCTATCAGAGAGCGTTCTGGTCGAACCATGGAACATCCGATGAGGTCGTGGATACGTACGCTCTGGCAGTTGAGGCTCTCAACAGCAATGAGGAGTTCCTCGAAGAGGCAAAGGGGGCGCTTGGCGGGTACAAGCTGATGCCTGGTAAAGGCAATGTTGAGCAGATCCGAGACGCTCTGACTATCAGCAGTGAAAATCTCGCCTACGTGCGCAACTTCCTGATTCAAGAGCACGACGCAGTGCTTGACTGAACGGAGACCCTGACTATGTTAGATGCAGCGTTAGAAGCGCTTTCGTCGTTCGCTGAACCTTCGATGCTCCTGTACCTTGCGGCTGGAACCTTGGTGGGGCTGATTATCGGAGTCATTCCAGGGCTGGGTGGCACTGGTGCTGTTGCAGTCCTCATACCGTTCGTGTTCGTGCTCGAACCGAATCAGGCAATCGCAATGATCATTGGCGCAGTCGCCGTCGTCCACACCTCAGATGTCATTACTTCTGTGATCCTGGGAATTCCAGGCTCCGCTGCAGCGGCCGTGTTCCTGTTGGATGGACATAAAATGGCAAAACGCGGCGAAGCAAGCCGCGCGCTTTCGGTGAGCTTCATCTCGTCGACAATCGGCGGGATAGTCGGTATCGCGGCACTCACCCTGGTCATTCCAATAGCGCGCCCGCTGGTGAGCGCGTTCGGCACGCCGGAAGTATTCATCCTGATTGTTCTCGGTATCTACCTGACCGCTCTGCTTTCTCAGGGCAACATGATCAAGGGGCTGATGATTGCCGCTGTTGGACTGATCCTCGGAATAGTAGGCCCTTCTCCGGTATCAGCAGAGTATCGTTTTACATTCGGCAGCGAATATCTCACAGACGGGGTCGGACTGGTTGCCGCTGCTCTCGGAATCTTTGGTCTGGCCGAGATTGTCCACCTCGTTGCGAAGCGCTCGGCCATCGCAGATTCGACCATGAGATTGGGCTCAGGTTGGTTGCACGGTGCTCGTGACGTCATCACCTATAAGGGCGAAGTTCTCCGTGGCTCCCTTGTGGGCGTCGGCGCAGGATTGATCCCTGGTTTGGGTGGGACAGCTGGATCTTGGCTAGCTTATGGCCAGGCGAAGGCCTTGAGCACTCGGCGCAAGAATTCCAACTTCGGAAATGGTGACCCTCGAGGTGTGATTGCACCGTCGGCGGCCAGTAACGGGATCGAGTCAGGCTCTCTGATTCCGACGCTTCTATTCGGCGTCCCGGGATCGGCCCCATTTGCCTTGTTGCTCGGAGTCTTGCTCATATTCGGCATCCAGCCAGGCCCGGACCTCATCAATGACAAGCTGGACGTTGTCTACTTTATTGTGTGGTCGTTCGCTTTTGCCAGCATTCTGGGCGCAGTTGTTGCATTCTTCATGTCGCGCCCTCTCGCTAGATTGAGTTTCGTCCGTTTCCCCGTGCTCGCTGCTGCCCTTATCCCCATCCTATTTATGAGCGGATATCAGGAGCCCATCAACCTTAATGTCTTCTACACCATGTTGTTGCTTGCGTTGGTGGGGTGGTTGTGCAGGCTCACTGGTATCCCCAGAGCGCCGTTTCTCATTGCCTACGTCCTGGCGGTCCCACTGGAACGCTATTTCTTCATCACAGTATCGATATTCGAGCCAGTGGAGTGGCTTACTCGCCCCATTGTGATCGCCGTCGTTCTGCTCCTTGCCTTCGCCACCGCCTTCATGATCATTCGGCATATACGATCTCGTCGAATTAGCGATGTAGGTCAATCAGAGAAAGAAGTTGTGCCAGATTCGTCAAGTATGACTATTCCTCCTTATGTTCACCTGCTTATAAGCGGAGGGTCATTGATCTTCTTCGTGGCCGCAGCAACGATCGGGGCCAGCTATTCAGACACCGGCAAGCTTTTTCCTGTGACCGTAGGGCTCGCAGGGGCGGTCATCGCCTGCGTTGCATTGTTGAAAGACGTCGCCCTTGTTCGCTCAACAGCAAATCCCTTCTCCAATGACAGCCAGTTCACGATAGAGGTCAGGACAGTCGGGATCTCATTCGGGTGGATGCTTCTATACGTGTGGCTGGTCTTTGTTCTTGGGATGTATCTCGGTACGGCGGCATTTGCCATTGCCTTCCTACTCGTCGTGGCACGCACAAAAGTTCTCACCGCGATCATCTACGCGAGTGGAATTGTCGCATCACTGTGGGCGCTTGTTGAGTTTGCGCAGCTCAAGCTTCCTCACGGTTGGCTATTCTGACTCTCATTTCACTTCCGACATCGGTCCCATCCGCTAATACAGACAGAGGATTCGCAATGAAATACACACTCACCGAACTTGCCGACACTCTCGAACGGCACTTCACCACAAATGGCGTACCGTCCCAGGCAGCAAAAGATTCTGCTTTGGTGCTAGCAACTGCGGAGGCGTTAGGGCTGAGAACTCATGGCGTCGTCAGAGCTGCCGAGTATGTCCGCCGCATGGATGTCGGAGGTATCTCGCGAACCGAACCAGAAGTAGCAGCCTCCTCTGGTCCGATGTCGTTGGTGGATGCGAAGAATGGTGTTGGTCCTGCCGCAGCGATGGTTGCTGTCCGGGAAGTCCAGAAGGCCTCGGAGCAGTTCGGAATGGGAATGTGCCTAGTTCGGCATTCGAACCACTTTGGTCCCGCTATGCCCTACTCGGTTCTTCTCGCCGAGAGCGGCATCGCGAGCTATGTGGCTTCAAACGCCAGCCCGACGATGGCAGCCTGGGGTGGAACGACCCCAGTGATCGGAAATTCCCCGTTTGGCTGGGGATTGCCAGGTGGAGCACACAACAGTCGTCCGATACTCGTTGACATGGCATTGAGTCAGGTTGCCCGCGCAAAGATCCGACAAGCCAAGCAACAGAATTCGTCGATTCCCAGCGATTGGGCGACAGACTCGAGGGGCGCGGCGACAACAGATCCCGAAGCTGCTCTATCCGGTCTTCTGCTGCCTGTTGGGGCGCACAAAGGCTATGGCCTGTCAATTGCGGTTGACTTCATGACCGGAGTACTTAGCGGCTCTGGTTATTCGACGACCGTGAACAGCTGGAGTTCGGAACCGTCGACGGCCTCGAATTTGGGGCACATCGTCATCGGAATGAACATGGACGTGGTCCGGCAATTCACCCCGGACTTGGACGAGCGCATCGCGGACTTTCAGCAGCGCCTTCTCGTGGATAGACCGTTGGCCGATGTTCGACTCCCAGGGCAGTCCGAGTACGAGAAGTATCTTCATTCGATGACCAATCGCTCCATCGACGTCGACGAGGCAGTGAGCGAGGCTCTCAACTGATTCAGGACGTAGTCATGTCTCGCTTGTTGGCTTCGACGAAATTCTTAATTTTAGTCTTGATCATTCCCGTGGAAGAGAGTTCACATGTCCCTGCCTGAGTCCAGTAACGTTCGATTTCGCACCTCCGATATCTACGACCAGTTAGGAGAAAATGTCGCGTCGTTGACGATCCGACTGGAGAATTTAGGAGGCAGGCGCCAATTCCACGGGAAGATACGCACGATTTACTGCCCCGGAGACAACGCGCTGCTCAAACAGCTGATCACCGAACCGGGAGAGGGTGCCGTGCTCGTTGTCGACGGTGGTGGGACAATCGACTCTGAACTGTTGGGCGGCTCGATGGTCCAGCTGATGTCCGATAACGGTTGGGCCGGCGTCGTCGTCTATGGTGCAATTCGTGATCGTCACGAAATCTCCGAGATCCCGATAGGAGTCAAGGCGCTCGGTTCAAACCCGCGCAAGTCGAGTAAGAACGGCACTGGAACGGTCGACTCCCCGCTCAACATAAACGGAGTCTCCTTTGTCACAGGTTCCATGCTTTACGCAGATGACGACGGCATTTTAGTGGAGCGCGCCCCGATCCAGGAGCAAACTTGAGCGAGGAGAATCTTTGAAATGGTCCTAGTCGACCGTCTGCGTAGAGAAATGCTTCTCATGCGGGAGATGGGATGAAGCAATCGAGACGCTAGAGGGGTATCAACTCCTCAGCCATCATCCACTCCACAATCGCAGCCACATGCGCATCCACGGAGTCGATGGCTGGCAGGGGAGCGGTTTCCGGCGGAACCAGCAGGCCGATCTCCGTGCATGACAGCGTCACCGCGTCGGCGCCACGGGCCTTGAGGTCGTTCATGATTTCGACGTACCGGGCGCGAGAGGCATCGGTGAACTTGCCCTGTGTGAGTTCGTCCCAGATGATCTGGTCGACGTCGAGGCACGTGGCCTCGTCCGGGACGAGCGTCGCAATGCCCCTGGCCTCGAGGCGATCCGTGTAGAAGCCATCGAGCATCGTCCACCGTGTGCCCAGAACGGCCATGGTTGAGTACCCACGTTCGTGAGCCATTGTCGCGATCGAATCGACCATGTGAATGAGGGGCACATCGACAGTTTCCTCAATCGCTGGCGCGCACTTGTGCATGAGGTTCGTGGCGATCGCGACAGCGTCCGCACCGCCGTCCTTGAGCCGTTGTGCGGTTGCCGTCAGCGCGGCATCGGCTCCTGCCCAATCCTCAGCGATCTGAAGGTCGCGAATCTCAGAGAAGTTGCATGAGTCGAGGAGGATCTGCGCCGAATGGTGCCCGCCGAGACGCTCGGCCACGGCAGCATTGATCTTCGTGTAGTACTCGATGCTCGAATGCCAGCTCATTCCACCCAGCAGGCCGATCCTGCGCATACTCCCACTCCTCAAATCAGCACTTAAGTCACGACGATTACTTCCAGTGTGGTGCGCACCATCCACCTCCGGTAGACCCAGTTCCCTCTGCTCTGACATAAGCTGGACTTATGTCTACTGTCTTCGAACAGGCTCTCGACCTCGGCGAGCCCAAACGCCTCCTGATCTTCGGCGCCATCGCCGAATCCGGTAGCATCGGTGCCGCAGCCCGCGAACTCGGCTGGTCCCAACCGGCACTGTCCCAACACATGAATGCGCTCGAGAAAGACCTCGACGTCACCCTCTTCGATCGCACCCCACGCGGCATTCGGCTTACCACTGCCGGCCAACTCGCTCGCATCCGCGCCAACGAGGTGGCCGCCTCGGTGACGGGATTGCGCAGTGACCTTGCGAAAGCCTTCGGCCTCGGTGGACGCAATGTCCGCCTTGCAGGCTTTCCCAGCTTCGTCATCGGTCCACTGGCCGCGGCGCTCGGCAGGCTCGAAGCCAATGCGGGCACAAGTACGGACTCACCGCTTCACCATTCGTACGAAGTCTCCGAGGCCGAACCGCCCGAAGCGCTGCGTCTGCTCGATGACGGTGACATCGACATTGCCTTTCTCTTCCATCACGAAGACGAAGTCCCGCCCGAGCTGGCCGGACACATGACCGTCGACCTCGGCGCCGACCACCTGGACCTGCTCGTGCCCGAACGCTGGAATCGTGCCGGGCAGATCCAACACCTCAACGATGTTGCCGAACTGCCGTGGATCATGGGTTGCATGCGCTGCCGATCCACTGCCGAACGACTGTGCCGCACCGCCGGCTTCGAACCCCGTACCCGGCACATCACTGACAACCCCGGCGCCATCCAATCCTTGGTCTCCAACGGACTCGGTGTCGCGCTGCTCCCTCGCAGCGCCCGCCGCTACTCACAAATCCCAGGAATCGACCCCATCGCCCTTGCCGAGGCTGGCGCGCGCCGAGTCACCGCGATGATCCCCGACGGGCTGGCGGACGCCTCCGAAGTTGTCGACCTGATTGATGCGCTGCGAGCTGCCGACGTCACCGGCGGTGCGGCAGGCGCCGCAAACGGTGTGGAAACAATGGAAGTCGCGAACAGTGCAGGCGCCACCGGCACCTTGACCGACGGCTACAGTGACTCCTGATGAGCACGTTCACCAAAGTCCTCGATAGGTGGCTGACGGTCACCACGGCCGCGGCGATCATCGTGATGATGCTCCACATCGTCACCCACGCACTGGCCCGGTCGATCTTCCACGCCCCGCTCTATGGCACCAACGAGATCGTCGAATACTGGTACCTGCCGATCGTCGCGCTGCTCGGCATCCCGGCCGCTCAGCTGCAGAAGGAACACATCACTGTGACGATGGCCATCGAGCGGGCGAATCCTGCCACCGCAGCGGTGTTCACTGTCTTCGCATGCATCCTCGGCGCCCTTGTATCGATCGCCTTCGCCTGGTTCGGGCTGAGCAAGGCGCTCGAGAACACGGCGATCGGGTCGACCGCCGATGTCTCCGCCGTCATCACCTGGCCGGTGTATTACCTCGTTCCGATCGTGTTCGTCCTCCTCGCCGTGCTCTACATCCTCGACGCCGTCGCGATCCTCCGCCGCCGCAACCAGGTAGGGGAGGAGCAGTGAACGCGAACACCGACTTCACCGGCGCACCCCTGCCACCAGACGAGTCGAACAGCGCGAACAGCACCACCACCCAGAACAGCCCGACAACCGCGCTCTTCCCGACTGGCTCCCGTCGTGAACGCCCCGGCATACTCGCCCTGACCATCGGGTTCGGGCTCATCGCTGTCTGTCTCATTGGCCTCTTCACCAGCCCATCCGCGGCCATCGGAGGCGCCTGGTGCATCGGCATGATGCTCGTCCTCCTCTTCCTCTCCGTCCCGGTGGCGATTGCGCTATCCGTGCCGTCGATCATCGGCGTCTACGCCGTATCCGGGATTCCGGCGACGATGAACATCCTCTCCACCGCCCCGTTCAGCGCCGTCTCCGACTGGTCGATGAGCGTGCTCCCCATGTTCATCTTCATGGGCATGCTGCTCACCCAATCGGGGCTCTCCGGCAAGGTCTACCGCGTCGCCGACCACTGGTTCTCCTGGCTGCCCGGAGGCATCGGCATCGGCACCACCTTCGCCGGTGCAGGACTGTCCGCCGTCACCGGCTCGACCATCGGCATGACCTACGCCCTGGGCCGAGCCGGCATCCCCGAAATGCTCAAAGCCGGCTACGACAAACGCATGGCCGTCGGCACGATCATGGTCTCCGGCATGACCGGCAACCTCATCCCACCCTCGATCCTCATGGTCGTCTACGCCGGCATCGCCTCCGTACCCGTCGGCCCCGCGCTCATGGCCGGAGCCGTCCCCGGAATCCTGCTCGCCGTCTGCTTCGCCGCCTTCATCTTCGCCATCGGCGTCGCCGCACCGAAACTCGTCGGCCGCGGCCAGAACGCCCAGAACACAACAGACACAGCAGATACACCAAGCTCCACCCGACCGACGACTACCTGGCGCGACCGCCACACCTCCCTTACTGCCGTCTGGGGCTTCGCGGTCATCCTCGTCGTGCTCTTCGGCGGCATGTTCTCCGGCCTATTCACCCCCACCGAGGCCGGAGCCGCCGCCGCGCTCTGCTCACTCCTGCTGTGCCTGTGGGAGAAACGAGGGGAACAACCGTGGCGCAAGGTCGCGGATTCGGCCATGGATACGGTGGCGGCCACCTCGGCGATCTTCTTCATCATGATCGGCGCGACCATGCTCACCAGCCTGCTCGCCATCACCGGACTCGCCCCCATCCTCACCGGACTCATCACGGACCTCGGGCTGTCGCGGATCGGATTCCTGCTCGTCCTCATCGTCCTCTACATCGTCATGGGCATGTTCTTCGACACCATGTCGATGATGCTGCTGACCATCCCGATCCTCCTGCCCACGCTCGAGACGATGGGCGTGAGTCCGCTGTGGTTCGGGGTCTTCGTCGTCCTCCTCGGCGAGTTCGCCATGGTCACCCCGCCGGTCGGCATCATCCCCTACATCGTCCACTCGATCGCGAAGAACCCCGAGGTCAACCTCGGCCACACAGTGACCCTGCGTGACATCTTCATCTTCCTGCTGTGGTTCCTGCCCGTGGCCGTCGTCTTCCTCATCCTCATGGTCGCCGTGCCCGGAATGACCGAATGGCTGCCCGATCTCATCCAACGCACCAGCGGGGGAATGTCCGGATAACCGTCGCCGAGGTGGCCCTGCTTTTCCATCGCATGTGCGGATCCGTGGCTTCCGCGCCCGTATCATCGGGCGCGCAATGTGAGCGGAGTCATGGTTAGGTGAACCTTAACCGGGCATATGATTGGAGCGAGTTCACAGCTTTCGGCCAGAGGAGTCCCATGAATCGCATCCGCTCGGCGGCAGTCCGCCCCGTCAAGGCCATTGCGGCGCTCGCGTCGCTGGCGCTGTTGGCCGGATGCGCCGGCTCCGTCGGCGGAAGCGGCTCGGACTCGGGCGACTCCGCGGGGGAGGGCTTCGCCTTCGACGCCTCCCAGGATGAGATCGATGAGGCTCTGTCCGACCTCGACCCGGTGACTCTGAAGTTCCAGCCCTCGTCGATGTCGGAGAAGTCGATCCTCGCGCCCAACGGACTCGACGTGAAGAAGGCGATCGAGGAGCGTTCGGGCGGGAAGATCACCGTCGACATCGTCTGGGGACAGGCCATCGCCGGCTACGACGCCGTCGATGATGCTCTGGCCGATGGTCGAGTCGACCTCGCCTTCACCCTGCCGTCCTACACCCCGGCCGAGTACCCGGCCTTCGACGCGATCGGCACGGCCATGTCGACGCTGCCGTCCTCACCGGTCGCCAGCGATCTGGCAGCGAATGCGGCCGGCGTGCAGGCGGCGTGGGAGACACCGGAGGTGCTCGAGGAGTTCGAGGAGAAGAACCTCGTTCCGCTCATCCCGATGCTCGCCGCAGGTGGGTACTCGACGATGTGCTCGAAGCCGATGACCTCGCTCGATGACTGGAAGGGCAAACAGGTGCGCGTCGGTTCGGCCGCCGCCGGCAAGCAGGTCACCGATCTGGGTGCGACTCCGGTGTCGCTGTCGTTCCCGGAGACGTATGAGGCGCTGCAGCGCGGAACCGTTGATTGCGATCTCGGTCAGTTGGCACCGAACGTGGAGGCCGGCACTTTTGAGGTGGCCCCGAATATCGGTGTGGCCTCGGACGCGGGAATTGCTCGGTCGGCCGGTGCGATCACCGCGGGCAAGAAGTATTCGGAGCTGCCGGTCGCCTACCAGCAGGTCATCTTCGATTCGATGTCGACGACGTTTAGCACGATGATGGAGGTCGTCATCGGAGCCAAGGCTCAGGCCGTTGAGCAGGCGAAGGGCAACGACGGCTCCATTGAACCGTTCGATGACGATGTACAGAAACAGATCGCGAAGTACGCGAAGACTTTGTCGGACAAGACCGCTGAGAAGGCCGGCGTTACCGATGCTCCGTCGACGCTGAGCTCGGCGGCCAAGGAGTGGCAGAAGAGCGTGACTGACCTGGGCTACGACGACAAGGGTGACTTCGCTTCACTCGACGAGTGGTACCCGGAGGATGCCTCGTACGACAAGCTGGGCGATGCGCTGTTCGAGAAGGTCATGGCTGAGCATCGGCCAGAGTAGCTACGCCGACGGCCCGAATCGGCGAGTGGCACTTTCTATTCTCAACGGGCAGCCGAGCGGCTGGCTCATTGCCAGCCGCTCGCACCTCTGCTTTGTCACCAGCAGACAAAGCCGCCATCAACAACCAAATCGTGGCCATTCATGTACGCTGAGGCATCACTGACCGCGAATGTTGCCGGACCAGTGAGATCGTCAACCGTCCCCATACGGCCCATAGGGATACCCGAAATCCACTCCGCTCGCTTATCAGCGACTTCGTCCCGTTCTGTGAGCGGAGTGAGGATATAACCTGGCGACAACGAATTCACTCGGACTCCCTGGGGAGCCCATTCGACAGCCAGCGAACGTGTCAGATGGGCAACACCGGCTTTTGACGCGTTGTAGTTGGGCTGGAGTAGTCCCTTGTTGGCGATGATGCCAGACATTGAGGCCATGTTGAGAATCGCACCACGCCCGCGCGGCAACATGACTCTGGCCTCTGCCTGGGCGCTATAAAAGACTCCAGAGAGGTTGACATCAATGACACTTCTCCACCAATCGGCTGGCATGTCTACCGAAGGCACCTCTCCGCGGGCGATACCGGCATTGTTGAAAGCGATGTCCAATTCTCCGAGCTCGGAGTCCACGCGCTGCACAGCGTCGTGGACGGCGCTGTTGTCGGTGACATCGACGGCGATAGCCAGGCTTCGCACACCGACGGATTCCAGCTCTAAGGCAGTACTTGCGGCACTGTCTCCATTCGCGTCGAGGATCGCCACGTCTGCCCCGGCTTGAGCCCACGCTTTCGCAACAGCTTGGCCGATACCTTGACCTCCGCCAGTGATCAGTCCGGTCTTTCCCTCGAGGTTGAACGAGCTCTTCATGATGGTTCCCTTCTGATTTCAACCTTATTGGTGATAAAACGGCGGTACGTTACAGAGTTTGTGGACTCGCAACCCGGTGTAACCGCTAGGGTGCGCTTCGAGACGCCGTTCTTCGGAAGTCCTCAACTCGCGGCCGAGTGAGATCAACAGCATCGGACCCCAAGCCGGTGGCCATGAGACTGCCGCATGCAAGACCGTACTCAGCAGCCGCTAGAACGTTGTTTTCTCGCATCAGTTCAGCGATAAATCCAGCCGCGAAGGCATCGCCGCATCCCGTCGTGTCGACAACATCGACGTCGAATGCCGGAAGTCGGAGATCCTGTTGATCGTTATTGCTGATGCTCACTCCGTGTTCGCCCATTGTGATGAGTACGTTTTTGACGCCAGCATCGAGGTAGTAGTCGATGGCTTGATGCCGATCCCCATCGGCTCTGGAGATGTAGTAAGCGTCGTCGTCGCTCGGTAGAAGATAGTCGACGAACGGTAGGCAGAGCTCGATCGCTTGCCAGTCACGCGAGTGCGATGTTCTGCTAGGGATGAAATCCATTGTCACGATCGCTCCATGCTCTTTGGCCTTTTGAAGGAAGTCGGCGCTGGGTCTTCCGTCGATTCCAGGGAGCAGGCAGCTGCCTCCAAGGTGGACAAGTGATGTGCCGTTGAGCAGTTCAGGTTGCAAGTCTTGTTCGTTGAGCTGGCCATTAGTGCTGACCACGTGGAGTGCGGGTCGGCTGCCGTCTCGTCGGATAGGCAACATCGTCGCTGAGGTGGGTAGGGACTGATCGACGCGCAGGTGCTCTGTAGACACGCCGGTATCGTGCATGCGGTTCACAATGAAAGTACCAAGTGCGTCGTCGCCAACCACACCCACTGTCGACACAGTTTCGCCGAGGTGAGCAAGGTTGACAGCAGTTGCGGCCGCAGTACCAGCTACGGTCAGGCGGATCTCGTCCAAGAGCTGAATTCCCTGTCCTTCGGGAATAGCCTCGACATAACGTCCGAGCACATCAGCGAGGTGCATTCCGACGGTGAGGACACGTGCCATTCAGATGTTCCTTCTCGAGCTCGAAGATTCCGGGATTGGCTCAGTCATGGTGAAGTTTCTCCCATTGCTCGGGTGGAAATTCGCTCTCGGTGTCTCCCAAAAGCAGGGCTCTGTATGTCGCCTCCGCTGCCTGCTCCATGTTTACCGCCCTGCGATAGGCCATCTCGATGTCGGGCCCGATTGCTGACGACCCGTGATGACCCATGATGATGCAGTTGTGGTTACCAGCCTCTAACGCTGCGGTGTCGGCCAATTCGTCCGAACCGTTTGGGTAGAAGTCTGTTCGGCCGATGGATTTGACGTAGAACGCATGGTCAAGCGTGAAGAACCGGACTCTGTGTCCCAATGCGTCGAGCAGCACGGCATATTGCGGGTGGAGGTGGATGATGCAATTTACGTCTGGCCGGGCTCGATACGTGCGCTGATGGAGCTTCCATTCGGAGGATGGGCGCACTGACGATGAAGGATCGGTTGTTCTTCCTTCGAGGTCGACAACAGCGTAGGTGTCGACAGTCAGCCGATCGAGGAAGGTCCCTGCGCCGGTGATAGCGAATTCGTCGGCACCTGGAACGCGCACCGACAGGTTTCCACCGCTGGCGAGCGCGAGACCTCTCTGGACGGCATCCGCGCCGACGCGGCTAAGTTCGTCGACGAGCTCAAGCAGTTGATCGTTCATTTGTGGTCCTTCTGTTTATTGATCGGCAGTGTTGAGCGTCAGGCGGAGAAGGCTTCGGGATTTTTTACACTCCTCGGGTTCCGACCCTCTCTCCACTCGGTGAGACCGTCCACGGCGATCCGCGAATGCTCACGGATCACGTCGTCGGATGCACCTGCTATATGGGGAGTCATGGTGACAATGTCCGATTCGAAAAGCGGATGATCGGTTGGAGTCGGCTCTTGCCAGAAGACGTCAAGCCCGAGGCCGGCTAGTCGACGTTCGGCTACAGCATTGACCAGTGCTTCCTCGTCGATCAGAGCGGCGCGGGCGGCATTGATGAGGAAGGACCCCGGCCGAATGAGCGATAGCTCGCGCGCACCGAGAAGTCCGACGGTCTCCTCCATGAGCGGGACGTGGAGAGTGATGATGTCGGAACTGGTGAGGACCTCGTCGAGCGGAGCAATCCGAGCCTCCCCGCCGAACGCATCTACTGGTAGGAAAGGATCGTAGACGATGACATTCATGCCGAATCCGCGTGCCCGTCGGAGAACTCCTCTCCCTACCGCACCGCCACCGAGGATGCCGAGTGTGCGGCCGGAGAGTTGGACACCTCTGAAGAGTGAGTAGGGTGCGAACACATCGTCAGATGACCAGTTTCCGGCGCGCAGCCACCTTTCTGCCTGACTGGTGTGACGCACTGTCATGAGCAGAAGCGTGAATGCAAGGTCGGCTGTGACTTCTGCGTTTCTCGCAGGGGTGGTTAGCACGGGGATTCCCCTGGCCGTGCATGCGGCAATGTCGACGTTGACCGGATTCGCTCGGCAAGAAACTACTGCTCGTAGGCGGGGTGCTTTGGTCAGTGAATCCTCATCGACCCGGTCAAGTTCTGTGATGACGACTTCGGCATTTGCCAGGAGTTCGTCGATTCCGCGTGCGCTCAGGGAACTTCCGGCGATCGAAGGCTCAACCGTATGGACAGTGAAATGTTTACGGAGCTCATCGACCTGAACTGGGTCGAATGCTGCCGTGATGACGAGGTCGGGTTTAGTGCTCATGGTGTCCTTTCTGCAGGGGGTGCTGTGTAGTCGGGTAGTTTTCATATCGACGAGGCAGGGGCCGAGACGTCGTGGTGAGAGTAAGCCCGTAGGTGGCGAAGCTCTGCCCAATGTGGGCGCAACGCGTCTCGCACACGTCTGAAAGTCGCTGCCTGAGCTGCGTAGAGTTCGCCGAGGTGAGCATGAGGTTCGAAGCGTCGAACTGAAGTCGAGAGCGCAGTCATTGCTTCATCGATGCTCTCGACTCTGCCTGTGGCGACGAGCGCCAACGCTGCGCATCCGCGCGCTCCGAGTTCGACATCGTCTGACCTTTCGATGACTCGCCCGGAGACATCGGCGACGATTTGGCAGATGGTGTCTGATTGGGCACCGCCGCCGCTCAATCGAACGACAGTGGACGACCCGATATCGAGTTCGTCCATGCATTCGCGAAGTGAGTGAGCCAGCCCCTCATAGACGGCACGCACCATCTCAGCAGTCGTTGTGCTCACCGAGAGGTTCATCCAGCTCGCTGAGGCCGCTGTGTCGACGAAGGGGGCTCGTTCTCCACTGGTGCTGGTATATGGAAGATAGATGACGCCTCCAGACCCTGGCCGCGCCGTCTGTGCGAGGTCTTCGATATCGCTCCAGTTGAGGTCGTTCAAGCCGAGCGTGGTGCGGCACCAGTCGAGGTTGGGAGTTCCATTCATCGGAGCAAAGCACTCAAGCACTTTGCCCTTGCCGTCGAATGACAAAGTGATGACCGGCTGGTCGCGTGTCGCCGTTCTCCGCTTGTGCACTGCACCGACGAAACTCGTGGTGCCCATGATCGCGTAGGCCCGACCACTGCGCGCGGCGTCGAGACCGACGCCGCCGAGTGGAGTATCAACCATCCCGGTGACCACGGGCAGCCCGGCAGGTAGGCCCGAGGCTGTTGCAGCCTGCGACGTAACTGTTCCTGCAATTTCGGTCGATGGCCGAACCGGGGCGAGAAGGCGCTGGAACCGCTCGTGCCCCAGATCTCTGAACAGATCGCTCGAATAGTCGCCAGTGTATACGTCGAGATAGGTGCGGCTGGCTTCTGTCGGATCTGTGGCGATATTGCCTGTCAGCTTAAAGCGGATCCAATCTTTGCAATTGAGATGATGAGCGGAAGCGTCGAGCCTGTCGGGGTCTGCTTCTTCAATCTCCTCGAGCAGGACCGGCAGTGCTCCGGGGAAGAGCGCCGATCCGGTGATTGTGCGCACTGAATCTGCGCGACCGTTGAGTTGCCAACGGTCAACTCGATCTCCTGCGCGCCCGTCTAGCCACAATAGTGCTGGACCGGTCGGGTTGCCGTCGTTGTCGATCAGCCAAGCTCCGTCTCCCTGACCGGTGACCGAAACGGCGATGATTTCGGCAGCTGAAGCCTGCCCGACTGCGTCTCTTGTCGTTCGGCACACGGCATCCCAGACACCGAGCATGTCCTGTTCGGCATGCGAGTGTGACGGGCGCTGGACGGAGAGCTCGGTCCGCGCCGATCCGAGCACATCGCCTGAGGTCGATAGCACCACCGACTTCACCGCAGTGGTGCCTGCATCGATGCCAAGTATTGCCTGTATGTTCAATCAGATCAGCCCTCTTCATTCATCGACGCAGCACTTACTTCCGTCTGCTGCTTGGCGCGCGAGGCTCTACGCGCTTCGATTTTCTCGGGTTCGATACCCGGTGCACGAAGCAGATAGGTGAGGAACAGGCCGACGATGTAGATGGCGGCGAGAACCCAGATCACAGGTGCGACTCCCATGATGGGGACCAAACCAGCAATCACCGGCCCCACGAAATTCGAGGCCCCAGCACCGAGATTGAGTACGGCCACGGCTGCCGCTTTGTGCTCTTTAGCGAGGAGAGGCACAACGGCAGACAGCGGAACATACATACCGAGGGCAAGCCCGTAGATGATGCCAATAATCATGACGACTAGATAATTCGCTCCCACGCCTTGCGGAACGTAGTAGAAGCCCAAGATAGTGATGGCGGTTGCT
Organism: Brevibacterium sp. SMBL_HHYL_HB1; assembly: GCF_018208375.1. Lineage (NCBI taxonomy): Bacteria > Bacillati > Actinomycetota > Actinomycetes > Micrococcales > Brevibacteriaceae > Brevibacterium > Brevibacterium sp. SMBL_HHYL_HB1. The sequence continues at coordinate 2,160,363 of NZ_CP062936.1, forward strand.
AGGCCTCCACCCCACGCAATGACGTTGAGCCGACCGAATATATCGGAAGCGTAGCCGGAGATGAGGTTCGCGAGAACATTGGCAAAGAGCATGGTGCCCCAGATGGATGACCATTCAGATTGACTGAAGCCGATGGTCTGCACCATGTAGACATTGAGGAACACAGCGAACGAGTAGTAGGACATTGTGTTGATCAATCGTAGGACGCCCCCGACGGCGACCTTTGGCTTCTCGGCCATGATCGATACGGATTTAACGAGTCCGTGGATGGTTTCCTTCTTGGTCGGCCGACGTGCACCTTTCTGAGACTTGACGAGAACCGCCACCATGACCGTTGCTACGATGACGAACACGGTAGCGGACCACAGCGTGCCAAGAGCGCCGAAAGGCTCGACGACGGCCGATACGAAGTAACCGCTGATGACTCCGAGGCCCATTGCATTGAAGAACCAGTACCAGCCGACTGCCTTCCCCATCACCTCGTTTGGTGTCTCCATAGTCACCCAGACGAGGAAGCCGTAGGCGAAGAAGGGGTAGCCGATAGCTCTGATCGCGTAGGAAATCACCATGATCGTGTAGTTACCCGGTATGACGCCGCCGACGAGGAAGACGACTTCGAGAACGATCCAGATGACGCCTCCGATGATCATCACTCGACGAGGCCCCAACGACTCAGCCAAGGCGCCGGCCAACCATGCGGCGATAGCGACAACCAGACCGTACACGGAGAACAGTGTGGCGATACTTCCTGCCCCGAACCCCTGGTCGGTGAGATGGTTCGACAAGAAGCTCAGTTCGATGCCATCGCCGACCATGAAGAGCATCAGAGCAAGGAAACCCCAGGCCAGCTTGGCCGAAATTCCCTGACTGGTGAGAAAACGCGAGAAGCCGCTTGGCTGGGCTGCGGCGGTGGATCCGGACATCGTCTCTCCTTTGAGTGTGAACATTTGTTCACATGAATGAACAATGGTAAACGTAGGATAGGCACTGGTGACACGATGTCAAGACCTGGGTGCGTTTTCACGAAGGAGTGACTGGAAGATGAGCGATAGGCGAACACTCGGAAGAGTGGCTCGGTTGCATTTCGAGAATGGTCTCACTCACCAGGAAATCGCCACGCTCTTCAACCTGTCTCGTGTGAAGGTCACACGTTTGTTGGCAGAGGCGAGGCAGGCCGGAATCGTTGAGATAAGGGTGCATTCCGATGAACGCCCCTTCTTTGAGGTTGAGAAGGCTCTTGCAGATCATTTCGCGTTGAAGGGTGTATGGGTCTCACCTCCCATCGAAACGAATATCAACAGCGATCACTCGGTTGACAATCGTCTGCTCGGTGTGACCGGTGCAGAAGCAATGCAGATGATGCTCCGTCGTGCAAAGCGGGTGGTTATGGGATTCAGTGCTGCTGTGAGCGCAAGTGCTGGGAGCCTTCAGGAGTTCGCGGCTCCCGAGCTTGAGATTTTTCCACTAGCCGGAGGGCGTGCGGGACGGGCGAGCGGCTCGAATCCCCAGGAGCTGGTGACCTCGGTGGCGAGGGCGACGGGTGGTCAGAGTTTCCAGCTTCCCGCTCCATTAATAGCAGCGGATTCACGAGTGTATGAAGCACTGATGAACCGAGCCGGATGCGCAGCAGTGTTGGAAGAAGCCGCTCAAGCGGATCTTCTGATCGTCGGAGTGGGTGTAGCTCATGATGTAGCTCCGGTGTTTCGACAACAGGTCAGCCAGTCTGATCTTGAGGAGATCGCTCATTCGGCGGCCGTGGGTGATATCTCAGCACGGTTCTTCGATGCAAAGGGGCACGCTCTGACAGAAGACCTAGACAGGCGAGTGGTGGGTTTGACGCTGGATGAGATGCGGCGGATCCCCAATCGGATGGCAATTGCTGGTGGTCTGGCCAAGGTGGAAGCGGTGCGGGCTGTGGTGAGTTCGGGGCTTGTCAATTACCTGGTGACCGACCTGGCGTGTGCTGAGGATCTGATCAAGGGGTCGGAGTAGGTTCGGCCGCCCGACTGAGGCCGAACAAACGGGTGCTTTCGAAGAGATGAGAACTTACTGCAAAATGACAGAACTCCTTGAGTCTGGCGTTTCCTCAGTGTTGGAGCTGCTGTTCAATTAGGCTGGGCGCGGAACCGCATGCATCGATAGACGGAAGGGCTGACGGGTGACGATCCTCTACACCATCGGACTGGGCGTCCTCAGCGCGCTCATCGTCGGATTCCTCGTTCGGCGGATGATGCTCACCGGCACCGGAGCCGCCCGCAACACCATCGTCTCCCTCATTATGGGCCTCTCCATCTGGCCCATCACCCTCCAGGCCTACAAACTCCTCGGCATCTCTGAATCCGACCAATACCCGAACCTGTCGATGAGCTTCCCCGCCATCATGGTCTTCCTGCTGCTCTTCGCCTGGTTCATCGTCATCCAGATGTTCGTCCTCCTTGCGATCGAACTCATCATGCCCTCGGGCACTCTGAGCTCACTCATCCGCAACGCGCCGAAGATCCCCACCTGGTATCGCCGCGTCAACCGCCTGGCCCAGATCCAGTCGATCCTCATCAAATTCGGCCTCTCCCGCTACCTTCGACCCAGAATCCCCACCCTCCGTGTCTCCCTCCGCGAGATCGCCGCCACCACCCGCGACGCCTTGGCCGCCTCGGGAGTCACGTTCATCAAGCTCGGCCAGTTCATCGCCACCCGCGGTGACATGATCCCGCACGAATTCGTTGAGGAGTTCTCAACCCTCCAAGCGGGAGTGAAGCCCGTTCCCTTCGGTGAGGTGAAGGACCAACTCGAAGCCGAATGGGGCCGTCCCGTCGCCGAGGTGTTCGCCGAATTCGACGAGAAACCCTTCGCCGGTGCCTCTGTCGCCCAGGTCCACCGCGCCGTGACCTGGGAAGGGCGCGTGGTCGCGGTCAAGGTGCAACGGCCGAAGATCCGCAAACAGGTCCGGGCAGACTGCGATATCGTCCTCACCCTGGCCGACCGTCTCGATCGCACCACCGATTGGGCGAAGAAGATCGGCATCGCGAAGCTCGCCCGCAGCTTCGTCGATTCACTGCAGGGTGAACTCGACTACCGTGGGGAGCTCGCCCACATCGAGGCTCTCCGCCTCGCCGATGAAACCGGCCGGTCGACGACGCAGACCGACTCGGTCGTTCATATCCCTCACGTGTATAAGGAACTCTCCGGCCAGTTCGTCATTGTTATGGACCTCGTCGAAGGTTCCCCTCTGTCCCACGGCGCCGAGGTGGTCGACCACCTCTCCGAGATCGCGCGCAGAGAGATCGCCCAGGACCTTTTCCTCATGGTCGTCCGTCAGGTGCTCGGGAAGGGCATCTTCCACGCCGACCTCCACCCCGGAAACATCGTCGTCTCGAGCGCAGGCCGTGCCGGCCTCGTCGACTTCGGAGCCGTCGGCCGCATCGACAAACGCGACCGCCGAGCAATCGCCCTACTGCTCATGGCCTTCGACTCGCAGAACTCGCAAGCCGCGACCGCGGCCATCCTCGAGCTGCTCGGCACGCCGAGTGAGGTGAACCTGCGGGAGCTGCAGCGTGAGATCGGGCAGATTATGCTGAAGTACGGAGACGGGGCTCCTGGTTCGACCTCGGCGGCACTGTTCGGTGAACTCATCGATTTCGTGGTTGACTTCGGGTTCCCGATGCCGGCCTCAGTTGCGACGGCGTTCCGAGCTATCAGCACTCTGGAAGGGTCGATCATTCGCCTCGTGCCGGAACTCAACCTGCTGGCGCTGGTGACTCAGAACGGCAAGACACTGCTCCGTGAAGTCGGGGGACTGGGAGTCGACCGACACGAGATGACGCTCTACGCGGCAGCGACCGCACCACAGATCGCTGAACTGCCCGGACAGATCTCCCGGATTGCCGGTCACCTCCAGGACGGAACGCTCGACGTCGGAACGAGCGGGCTCAACATTGCGACCATCAAGAATCTGCTGGTCTCGACTGTCGAACAGTTCATTCAGGTGATCGTCTCGACCGCGCTCATCCTCGGTGGAGTGATCCTCATGGCCGCGGACTTCGGCCCGGCATTGGCCCCAGAGCTCAAACTCTTCACGTACTTCGGCGCCTGGATGTTACTTGCTGGTAGTGTGATTGCAGCGTTGGTTCTTGCGCCAGCGCTCAGGCAGAGGATGGCGTGGGAAGGGCTCGGGTAGGCAAAGTGACGGAGCCAGTGGAGACGACGCGAATCAGCGATACCGCACTCATCTTCGAAGGCGGTGGGATGCGGGCTTCGCTCACCAGCGCTATGGCAGTCGTCTTGCTCAACGAAGGCCTGTCGTTTGACTGGGTCGCTGGCATCAGTGCTGGAGCGTCCACTGCAGTGAACTACCTATCCGAGGACAAATGGAGAGTGCGTCGATCGTTCGTCGAGTTCGCCAAGGAAGAAGAATTCGGCGGGTGGCGCTACTTCGCTCGCGGCAAAGGGATGTTCCATGGCGAGTACATCTACCAACGAGCGGGTGGCCCCGACGAAGCATTGCCGTTCGATTGGGACACCTATGAGGCGAGCACCGGCGACATGCGGGTCATCGCATTTGATGCGGTGACCGGCGAGGAGGCGGTGTGGTCGAAGAAGGACACTCCGAACATCGACGATTTGATGATCAGAGTGCAGGCGTCATCGACGATGCCGATTGTCATGCCGCCGGTGCATCTCAATGGGCACGTGTACGTCGACGGCGCGATGGGGGAGGACGGCGGAATCGCTCTGAGCCAGGCCCAGCGCGAGGGCTTCGAGAAGTTTATTGTCGTTCTGACCCAGGAGCGCGGCTACAAGAAGGAGCCGCAGCGATTCCCTGCAGTCTTTCGCGGCCTATTCCGAAAGTATCCGGCGCTGGCCGATGCGCTGCTGACACGGTGGAAGCGGTACAACGAGACCCGCGAGCGGATCTTCGAGCTCGAGGCGGAGGGGAAGGCCCACGTCTTCGCACCCGAGCGCATGCCGGTCGATAACAGCACCCGTAACCTCTCTCAACTCGCTGCCGCCCACCGTCTGGGACTCTCTCAATCACGGCACGAGTTGCCGGCGCTTCGCGAGTTCGTTGGGGTGTGAATAGAATATTTGGGAGTCAGTGAACTGGCTCTGCAAAGGCGCCAGGAGGGGAAGGACGCGGTCGATACATTCGTCAGCAAGATATGGACCAGTCGAGATTGGCGCACCCAACTGTCCCCTTGAAATCTTAGCCCACGATGCTGCAGTGTCCTATCAGCGAACAGTCGCAGCGACGATATGGGAGAATACCGATAGCTCTGCCTGTCCGAGGCCATAAGCAGCAAAGGCAAGCAACCCTGCAGAACATGTAGCAACTACCCATACCCAAAATGGGAAGCGTTTGGGTAATTCGTATCTCCTCATGTCAAGTAGTTCTGTCCCAACTATTAACTCAAGCATGAATGCGCCAGTTTGCCATTTAGAAAAGTAGGTAACATGCTCTTTCGCTAAGCTCGGTATTCGGGGTCGAGCTGGTGAGATCGGCACGTATCGCCTTATTTCGGCGTCTGCAAGTGATCCGAAAGAAACCGGATCAACCGGTGAACGGATGTACATTGTCTCGGCCGCCGAAGTCTGTTGCAGGTCATCGGGCCGACGGGTAACTGACCTCACTATCAGTCCAGTCGCAACGGACCACCCAAGAAACACGGTAAGCCACAAGGCTTCCTGGGGCGGTGTAAGGCAGGATCTCCAGGAACGCTTCGAATGGATCGGACACCGCAGTCTGATGCCCGGTGCCAAGATTCTCAATCAGATCAATTGCGTCACGAAGAATACCTACCATGAATGTTATAGTGCTTAACCACATCGCCTCAATCGCTTTGGCGAAGAGTGCGGGGAATGGAATAAATAGAAGGGCCAGAATAATAGGTAGCATTGGAGCGGATCGAAAAATACGTAGCATAGACAGGGGTGCTTCGCCGGACCCTATGTAGGCGCATCCATTGACATTTTCTATTAGGGAAATGCGGCGGCATATCTCGCCGCCCTGCGAATGTCCTACTAGAAAGGTGCAATCGTTCCGCTTAGCCACGGATTTCGTAAGGTGAGCGAGGCCGCTAACGATACTCCCATCTTCTCGCCCATCTAACTCGCCAGACATATACAAATATGCATCGCCCAGAACCTGAACTACTACGCGGTTAACCAAGGATTTTATCGTTTTTGACATCAGCGAGGCAAAGGATCCTACTACTAAGAGAGCAGCCACTATGGGAATAGTAAGCAGGCCGAGTAGTAGTATCAGAAGAGTGCCAATAGTCGCGCCAAAACTGAGCGAATCATTTCGCGTTTCGCTCGCTCTGTCGGATGACCAAAATCCGGCCAGCGCGTAGGGGAAAAGTGGCATCACTTTGAATGCCCAAAGGATAACTTTCCGAAATTCTGGTTCAGTGGTATCACGGTGCCAACTACCGTCATTGAATTCGATCTCGATTGGCACGACTCCTGGAAGCTCGATAAGAGCGCGGGTAACCGGCAAGTAACTGGCTTTCGAGGTGTCGACCGCAGAGTTCTTCGGCAATTCTTTGTAGGTGCCGCCCGACTTCGAAACTCCTTCGGCCACTGCGGCTGCCACGTTCCGTGGCATATGACCGTGCCCGGTTCCTGCGTTGCCGACTCCGTGCACACAGACAAGACCGCATTTAATGACTTCTGGTGCTCCGCCGGTCGCCTGATCTGCGTCGATCTCCGAATCCATGTAGCAATCATAGTTCACGCCTGAGTTCCACAACTTTAGTGCCCCGCAAAACGGTCCGGCAGTAGCTCACCCGCGATTTTTCTCGCTTCCCCGGTGACCTCTGGGTCGAAGGTGATGTCCTGCCCACCCACGCGGCCGGTGAACTCCCGCAGCGGCCGCAACGATGTGATGATCTTCTTCAGCGACGCCCCAGTCGTGTCCTGCATGAACCTCGATATGGCCAACGCGGTGAACACGACTGTCAAGTGCGCCTCGATCGCATCTCTGGTGCGGTGGAAGATCGGCCTGGCTCGTAGGTCGGTCTTCGACATCTGTCAAGTCCCGGGTTTTCTGGAGGCTGAACGTTCGTTCAGTTATTAGGCCGCCGAAGTCTGCAGGCTCGTGTAGTGGGCTGCTTCGATCTCGGCGGGAGTCTGATAGTCAAGCATCGAATGCAACCGTTCGGTGTTGAACCAATGCACCCACTCAGCCGTCGCGGCCTCGAGATCGTTGCGACCGGACCAGGGGCCGTCGGTGAAGACGAGTTCGTATTTGTATAACGAGTTCAGCGCTTCGGCCATGGCATTGTCGTAACTATCGCCGATCGATCCCACCGACGCCACTGCCTCGGCCTCAGCCAGTGCCTGGGTGTAGCGCAGAGCCCGATACTGCACCCCTCTGTCCGAGTGGTGGGTCAGCCCTACAACGTCGTGACCTGCACGTTTACGGCCCCATATGCCCATATTCAAAGCATCGAGAGCCAGATCGGTATACATTCGCGTCGAGGTCTGCCAGCCGATGATCATTCGAGAGAATACGTCGAGGACGAACGCGACGTAAACGAAGCCGGCCTCAGTGGGAACGTAGGTCAGATCCGCGACCCAGAGACGGTTCGGCTCCGCAGCGGTGAAGTTACGTTTGACGAGGTCAGCCGGTCGTTTCGTCTCGGGACCGGGCTTCGTCGTCCGCGGGAACTTCCCTCTCACAACACCCCGGATGCCCAACTCATTGCACAATCTCTCGACCGTGCACCGGGCCACGGGGCCGTAGGTCCTTGTGAGTTCGGCGTGGATCTTGCGGATGCCGTAGACCTTGTTGCGGCGGTGAGTGTGGATAGCCATGATCCTTTCTTTGAGCACCGCATCTCGCTGGGCTCGAGCGCTGACCGGACGGGTCTTGAAGGCATAGTACGTTGATGGGGCGATGCTCAGGCCCAGGTCCTGGCGCAGGACCTGACAGATCGGTTCGATTCCCCACCTGTGCTTGTTCTCGTCGATGAAGGCGACGATTACTTCTGTAGGCGGTCGAACTCCGCCTTGCCGAAAAACGCGGTCGCTGATCGGAGGATGTCGTTGGACTTCCGCAGCTCCCGGTTCTCCTTCTCCAGCCGCCGGATCCGTGCCTGGACGTCCTCGGTCTCGACGGGCAGGTTGGCTGCTTCGGCTTTCTTGACCCAGTTGCGCAGGGCTTCCTTGTTCACATCGGTCTGCTCGGCAATGCGGGCGATGGCACCGTTTCGAGTCTCTGGGTCGGCGCGGGCCTCGAGAGCCAGTCGAGTGGCTCTCTCACGTACTTCTGGTGGATATTTCGAGGTAGGCATGATGAGTTGAGGGTAGTCCTTTCTTGGGTAACCGCACACCCTCCATCAAACCAAGGACGAATCAATCCGGAAAGACTGCTCGACATGCCACAGGTCGTGATAGCTGCCGATGACCTCGGCCGCAGGCATGGTCCCGACGGGAATGTTCGTCACGTAGCCTTTGAACCCTGTCAGCTTCATCGCCCGCTCATAAGCCTTCTCATCGAAGGCTTTCTCCTCATCAGTGACCTTGACGAACCGAGCCTTCTTCGCCGGCTTGTCACCGTCGATGATCGCCAATGCCCGGTTGCGCTGCAGGTTCAGCGTCTGCTCATCACGCATCGCCCGTTTGCGCCGGTACTGCCACACCACTCGCCACGCATGAGGATGCTCTTTCGCTGACCAGACGGGTTCGCGTCTCTTCTTCACCCGCTCAGGATCAAGCCGCTTGGTTCCTTTCGGGGTGATCGTGTCGATGATCTGCCCGTCCTCGGCGTACTCACCATTCCACCGAAAATGCGTCGCCAGATCGTGTGGAGCTTTCGTCTGCCTCGACCCGACGATGAACCGCAGCCCAGCGTCATCGAGTTCTTTGAGGTTCTTTGCCGACAGCATTCCGGCGTCGGCGGCGACGACCATGTCTGTCACCTGGTGGCGTTCTTGGAAGGCTTTGATCACGGGAATGAGCGTGTGGGTCTCTGCTTTCGATCCTTCGAAGCAGCCGATCTCTAACGGGAATCCGGTCCGATCGACGAGGAGTCCAACAACGATCTGCGGGTCCACGCGGCGTTCTTTGGAGTACCCGACCTGACGCAGAGAATCTTCCTTCTCAGCCTCGAAATACAGTGTCGTGACGTCATACAGCAGCAGACTGATGCCGGTGGTGGCGATGCTGTGGGCGAAGCATTTCTCGGCGATCTTGTCCCGGTAGTCGCGTTCGTTGGCCCGAACCAGACAGTTGAGGAACGTGTTGTGGTGCGGTGGCTCGATACCGAGCTCGGCAAGGACACGGAGACTGTCGGCTTTCGATGTCGGCTCAACCAGCCGTGCCAGCACGAGGTGAAAGAAGGCGTTGTCGTTGACCACCTCGTCGAAACCGAGTCTCTTCCACGACTCGGCGATGGCATCGATGAGGACGGAAGACCGTGATCCCACCACAGTTCGGGCCCGCGGTGGCACGGCAGCATCGGTAGGTAGGCCCAGCTCAAGTTCGAGTTGTTCGGCCGCCCCGTAGTCGGCGAGCCCTTCTTCGCCGGCAGCGAGCAGAGCCGCTAGTTCTGCTTCTGTATGAGCGGATCCGAGGTGTTCAAGGACGGTGACTTTCCCACGGTGTTTGCGCACGATCTGCACGGCTGTGGCCCCGGACCCGGTGGTGACTTTCCGCAGACGAGGCGACATAGCCCCATCGTAGACAGCCAATTAGTGTCCCACCAACAGAATTCCCGGCCTTGTGACCAGCACAAACACGAACGGAATCGCGAAATCAGCGCCTAGTTGTGGAAGTCAGGTATGACCGTGCCCGGTTCCTGCGTTGCCGACTCCGTGCACACAGACAAGACCGCATTTAATGACTTCTGGTGCTCCGCCGGTCGCCTGATCTGCGTCGATCTCCGAATCCATGTAGCAATCATAGTTCACGGCTCATGAGCCATGTGGACTGTGTAGTTGACTGTTTCGAGATTGCGTGTCCGGTATCTGTCTAGAACAAGACATCTGTTTCTTCAGTACGTCCCCTTCGGCTGAGTCGCCTTACGCGAATCTTCAGGGTTAAGGTGACCGCGACTAGGATTATAACGCTAATAGGCATGCGAACCTGCTTATCGAATGTATACACTATTTCAAACTTCCATTGCACCCACCCGATCTGCGCTCGTATAGCCCACGGCCTCGACATCTTCAGGCATCGAGCTTCGACGGTTGCCCGCCCTCCGAGTCCATGGTGTTGCTCCGAACTCTTTGTTCCGAGCGCGCTCGTTGAGTTCTTGTAGCGAATGCATGACGAAATTTGTACTGTAAGTTGGCTCTGTTTCTTCCTCTGTACCCGTACACGCCGGAAACCCGCCTAAATATTCACATGCTTACGGTTGTGCTGAACCTCGATATGCTCCATTATTGCCTGCAGTCCGCGCTTCCAGCCGATTCGTGAATGGCTCACGGTGGTAACACTCGATCCTCACCGATGGGGAGGAGGTTACTGCAACCGCGTTGGCCTGATATACCCATTCCTTCAGCGGTTCCGACTGTGTTAATCGCGGCAGGAATCACCGTCGATTCGCGAGTTCGTCGAGGATGACCGACGCCTATTAGATGGGTCCCGCATCTCTACCCCTGCCGATACCCCAACTTCACTGAGATCTCTTTCGCCGCAGCCTTCATCACCGGCACCAACGCCTGCATCCGATCCTTCGGCATGAAGGGACGCGTCGCCGACAGTGAAATTCCGGCGACGATGTCTCCGCTGCCGTCCCGAACCGGAGCAGCCACACACCGGATCCCCGGCTCATTCTCCTCGAGATCGAGTGAGGCTCCGTCGCGGGTGTAGCCCTGCATCCGCTTGACGAATGCATCCACCGCAGCGGAGTCCGCACCAGGGTTCTCTGCAACGAACAAACGCTCCCACCGGTCATCCTGTCCCAGCAACAGCGCCTTGCCGACACCGGTGCGTGTCATCGGCATCCTATGGCCGATCCGTGAGCGCATCTCGGCCCCACGGGTACCTGGGATCTTATGGAGATAGAGCACCGACTCACCATCCTCGACCGAGAGATGGATCGTGTCCTGAGTCCGTTCAGCCAACGCCTCTAGTGTCGCGTTTCTGAAATTGGTTGAGGTTTCGCTTTCTCGAGGACTTGTTCAGGCGTCTTCGTCCACACAAAGGGGTGCTTGCGTTTGTTCCACCCAGTGATGAAAGCCCGAATCTTCGCGTTGAGATCCTTCACCGATGTGAACACGCCACGCTTGATCGCTTGGCGATCGATGATGCCGAACCAGACCTCCACGAGGTTCAGCCACGACCCCGACGTCGGGGTGAAATGCACATGAAACCGCGGATGCTCATTCAACCACTGACGCACTTCGACTGTCTTGTGAGTGGCGTAGTTGTCCAACACCAAATGCAGCTCCTGGTCCGGGTATGCTCGATCGATCTGACGCAGAAACGACAGAAACTCCTGCCGACGATGCCGAGGTTTCACCGCGCCGGTGACCTGTCCCGTAGCGACTTCGAGAGCGGCGAAGAGAGTTGAGGTTCCATGCCGGTGATAATCATGGGTGCGCTTCTCGGCATCACCCATGCGCATCGGCAGCAACGGTGCCGTGCGATCGAGGGCCTGGATTTGGGACTTCTCATCGACACTGAGCACCACCGCATTCTCCGGAGGCGCCAGGTACAAGCCGATGACATCGGTGACCTTCGCTTCCAGCTCGGGATCGGTGGAGAACTTGAACGTCTCGGCCTTCCATGGTTGGATCCCGTACTCGCGCCAGGCCCGAGCCACGGTCGCGTTGCCGACCTTCAGGTGTTTGCCCAACAGGCGCGATGACCAGTGAGTGACGCCGTACTTCTTCGGTGGCGGCATCAGGGTGGTCGTGACGATATCGAAGTGATCAAGCTGTTTCGGACGTCCTGAGCGAGGATCATCGCCGAGTCCGGCGATGCCAGATTCGCCATAGCGGGCCCGCCATTTCAGCACGGTCACCACGGATGCGCCGGTCAATTCGGCGATGCGTGTGTTCGCGAGTCCATCGGCGGCCAGCAACACGATTCGTGCCCGCTTGGCCAGGCCGGCCTTGATCGTCGAGGAGCGCACCCATTCCCGCAGGAGGTCCTCTTCGCCTTCGTGTAGAACAAGTGCTGGAGCAGGAGAATTCGCCATACCCAATTCTCGCAAACACACAACCATTCAGGAACTAACGACACGCGACACTAGCGCTAATCCAACTGAACGGGGTGGCAGTTCACAACGCAGTTCGACGCCTCAGTTACCTTCCCAAACGGGCTGAGGAACGTTCACTGTAACTTGGCCAACATTACTTTGGATAGTGAGCACCTCGATTCACTATGGATACGTCTATGTCAGTGCCTCCTGCGACTCTTAGTAGGACAAGACAAGCAACGACGAGAGGAAGTCATGGAACAGACACAGTCGCCACACCTCGCCCTGGTCCCCGACGTATTCGATGCAGTCATCAAAGGGATCGACTACTCAGATAACCGCGGATGGATTCCGTGGGCGTGGGCTGCGCTGGTCCGCGCCGGCGACGTTCCAGAACAACTCGACGAATCTGACGAGGACTATGCGGCGCACGTCATCACGTTGGTGGCGCTGGGCTATTTGTACGAACGGTTCCAAGATGTCTACGCGGGCACCGAAGGAGACGACGAGCTCATGATCGAAGTCCTGGGCAGTGATCGTCCATTCATCACCGACATCGACGTAGCCCGCTACTGCGAACGGCACGGTTATGCTTCGCTCGAGGATCCAGAAACCGGACCCGGGCTCCTGCAAGAAGCCGCTAAGAATCGCCGGGTCGAGGTGAAGGCCCGGCTGCGTGAGCTCCTCGGGGACGGACGACTCTTCACATCGCTCGTCATCTCTGGGATCCCAGAGCCGGAGCCAGAGTACGACGAAGACGGCCGAGAGATCGAGACTCCACGACCTGGCGACCCACTCGCCGAAAACGCCTTCGACGACCAATTCGCTGGCGTGACTTCGGACCTCTCAAATGCAGAGGCGTATGAGTGGCTGACACGCTGAGCTGGGCTGAGTTCAGTCCGAAGCTGCGGAACGACTGCGACGTTGTCGGCAGCGAAGGAAACCTACGCAAGCACACTCCGGTCATCGATTTCGCACACACGTCCCGATCAGAGCGATCGAGAGATCTGTCCATCAGCGATCTTTGAGAGACGAGAAGAGATGAAATCACCGCAACAAATATTCGACGACTACGTCTCAGGAACCATTTCCCGAAGCGAAATGATTCAGGCGATCGCCGACTATCCGTTCGCGGACGAGCCTCTCACTGACGGCTATGACTGGATTACGCCGGCACCCGACGGGCCTACCTGGATGGAAGTCAGTCACGCGAGGCGTCGGAACAAGATCACCCCCGACAACTACGCCGAGATTCTCGAGCTACGGAACAGTAGACGTTCGCAGCCCGAGCCTCATGGCTTCAAGCGGGAAACTTGCCGGTACACCTAGAGTCCCCATGTTACATAGTGGATGATAGCTAGGGACTATCGAGGTCCTAACCGTTCGAATCTCTTGCTGCGCAACGCGCCAGTCATTTATACAAGTTTATAGAGTTTATAGAAGCATAAACATAAGTAGTTCCCGTAACTTAAATGTCAGTATATCGTGTAAGTGAGCCTCATATCTTCTGGATTCCCGCGATAATTAGTGCTGAACCAAGAGGTCAGTCCTCGGATAGCTTGGCCGCCTGCACGACTCGTCGCAACTAGAGGCGTCTACGTTCACCGGTCAGGTGCATCTGGTGGCCCTTCTCCGCCCGGGCCTTCCGCCACAATCCGCGCCGCGACTGTCCTCTGCTCAGGGCTGAGTTGCTTCAGGTCGTATCCGTCCATCGCCAGGGCCCACCATACGGTGCGGTTCATAGGACACGCTCCACAGGTACGTGGACTGATGACACCCCACTGCCCCATACGAGGCGGGAAATCCCACCCGGTACGGTACGCCTCCTCGGATGTCATGACCTCAGTCTTCCCACACACTTCGCACCAGTGTTCAAAAGCCTCTGTCAGCTCAGACATCGTGTCGGTCTCCTTTCTCACGTCGCCCAGCGCAGTCAGCAAGGCGACAAGCACGGGTCCTGGGCCATCAATCGCTTCCGTGCAGGCCCCGCCGGGGAAACCACGAACCTGCCAGTGGTCGTTCGCGTTCAATGGGAAAGTGCCCCGCGTCAAGAGCACCGCCAGTTTGAAGCCCACGACGAAATTGTGACAACGAGAAGCCAGCAATCCGATAATAAGGAGACATGCCCATAGTCACTCCGATGCCGAGACTATTCTGACCTTCTCCACGTTCATACCGGCTGCGGATAGTCGAACAAGCAGGTCGTCAGTACTGAGAAAGCTATCGTGAAACTGCTCGTCATCATGGGATATCGCAGTCAGCGGATCATCGCCTTCCAGAGACTGTTCCCTGTCGAAGACCAATACGACGGTGCCCTGCTGAGCCTCCTGGGCGGAGTCTCCGGTTCGAACTGCGCCGCGGCCGTGGCGATACCGAATGTAGACGAATCGAGCGTCTTCAAGATCGCCTTCCCATTGGGACGGTGCTGCAATGCTCGTGCACCTCAAGTTGGTCAGCGTCGTTCCACTCAGTTGTTCGGCCAAAGCTCTCACTTCCGTTCTTCAGATTCGTGGTTGGTCACCAACGGCGGGCCCCACCTACGCGGCCAGGCGGTGCTCACGTTCCCGGATAACCGAACACGCGTTCTCAACGAAGTGCATAACGTCTTCCTTCGACTGCGACAGAGCTTTCGCCCCCTCATCGAGGTGCCCGGGCCACAATGGCTTCACGGACCCGTGCGTATCGACGTACATATCCAGATCATTTCGATCGATGTAACCGTCGAACCCACCCTGCGCATCAAGATCGAACTCCGGATGCTGTGGCGACCGTTTGAAGAATTCGTCGAACTCGCCTGTCTTGATTCCAACCAGCGTGAGGTCCCAGTAGTCACGCCACTTGGAGCGGAAGCCGCCTCGCAATGTGTTCATGCTTCGTGACCTTGTGTACCCGGAGGGCAAGTACCGCGGCACGAGGATGAAGTTTCCGCGTACATGCGCGAGCTTCGCGAACTCGGCGAAGATCTCATTGACCTCGACATAGGCTCCGCCGCGGACTCGTTCGATCAGACCGGGGATCTGCTTTGCCGTACACCAATCCCCATACCAGAGATCGAGGGCACGCTGATACGTCGTCCAGAAGGAGTTCATCGAATCTGCCGATGCAAGGAAGCCCGCATCAGTGATTGCCTGCAGGTCGGCCTGCATCGCTTCCCTGTCGGCGTCCCGACCGGCCGCCTTCGCTACCTGTCGATAACGCAGCCAATTGAGGACAGGGATCGACTGGTTAGCCTCGTACTCCACATCGCCGAGTATTGACCGCTTGTAGTCGTAGAAGAGCGGCATCAGATTTCCTCCGTTGACGGTCGATGATGGCTAGCAAATCGTTACAGACTACTGGTGACATACACACTCGTCAATAGACACGGGACCGTTCGCTGAGAGAAGTTCCCTCCCTCGTGGGACCCTTCTCCGGCCTCTCGCCGACGGCGGCAAACCGCGGAACTGGAGCTCCAGCTGCGTCGTATCGCGCCACCCAAAAGTAATTACCTTCCATCTATTGCAATCTCTTATCCGTGTGTCTAGCATCACAGTATGGCGACTGCGAAGCACCTGGAGATCCGCGAGAGCATCGAAGCTGACATCCACAGAGGGCTTTACGACGTAGGGCAGAAACTCCCCACGGAGAAGGAACTCATGGAGCGTTTCGGCGTGAGTCGCAACCCCGTGCAGAAGGCGATGCACGCCCTGGTTGAAGCAGGCCTCGTCTCTCGTAAACGCGGTTCCGGAACGGTAGTCGCCTCCACCGGCCTGCGCACCAACCTTCTCCGGATGATGGATCCTTCACTGACCAGCCCCGAGGTCGACGGCGACCACAAAGTCGTCAGCGTCGAAGTCTCCTCAGCCGAATCATTTCCACTCAGTCGAAACGTGTTCCCAAAAGGGCAGCCGACTGCTTCGCTGACGAGGATGAAATACAGCGCCGATGGTCAACCACTGGCCCTCGAACGGTGCTACATCAACCTCAGCCGTGCGCCAGAAGTCCTCTCGCAGAACCTGGAGCACCTGACCACGATCGCCTATTACAACTCTCTCGGTCTTGGGATCAGACGAGCAAACACCGTCCTCAGGGCAGCTCTCCTGGAAACGTTCGACGCCAGCCATCTCGAAATTTCTTCCTCGGAGCCAGTCGTCTGCCAACAGCGCACCACCCATCTGGTCGATGACTCCATCATCGAGGTCGCCGAGTTCTACATCCACCCCCGAAATATGACTTTGGAGGTCAGTCAAATTGATAACAGCTAAACCCGAGAAGATCGCCGTCATCGGAGCCGGCATCATCGGAACAATGACCGCCTGGCAACTCGCCACACGCGGATACGACGTCACTGTGTTCGACCAGTGGAACTCCCCCAACGACCGAGGCGCATCAGCTGGCGAATCACGAATCTTTCGGACCATTTACAAAGAGGGCCCGGAATATGTGCCCATCCTGCGGAAGTCCTTCGACAAGTGGCAAGAGCTCCAGACGAACCAGAACACCTCTGTGCTGACCATGTGCGGAGGGCTCATGATTGGGAGTCCCGACATTGAAGACGTCGCGGCAGTCATCGACTGTGCTCAGGCCGCGGATCTCGACCATGAAGTGCTCTCACAGAAGGAGATGGCGAAGCGGCACCCGCAGTTCGGGCTCGACAGCGACGAAGTCGGTGTCTTCGACCCGGTCGCCGGAGTGTTTCGCCCAGAAGCAGCTGTCCTCGCCGCCCGTAAAGAAGCGGAAAAGCTCGGGGCGAACTTCAAGACCTATTCCCGAGTACTCAACATCCGCCCCCTGAGCCACTCGGTCATGGTCGACACCGCTGATGGCGCTCACGCGTTTGACAAGATCGTCGTCTCCACCGGCCCATGGGTGAACGAACTGACCGAGTTCGATTCCAGCACCGTCGAGGCATTGCGCTTGGTCGCGATGTGGTTCCCAGCACGAGACGTCCCGTTGCACACGCCAGAACACATGCCGATTTCTATCCGTCGACATCCAGAAGGCGGATTCTCCTGCTTCCCTGCCCTCGACGGACTCGGAATCAAGATCCTTCCCCACCATCTCGCGTGCAAAACTCTTGACTCGGTCGATGACCTCCCCCGTTTCATCGAAAACGAAGTCGTCCAATCAACCGAGCACGCAGTTGCCCGCCTCATGCCAGGGGTCGACCCCATTCCTTACCGCGTGTCCACGTGGACTGAAGGATTCACCATCGACGGTGCGCCAATCGTCGGCCCCTCAAGCGCCGACTCACGCATCGTGCTGGCTGTGGGCATGTCCGGACAAGGCTTCAAATTCTCACCAATGATGGGCTCCATCGTCAGCGACTTCGTCGAAACGGGCACCTCATCAGATGCGATCGCCATCATGAATTCTCAGCGCTTTGATCGGAGCTCGTCATGAACATTGGGACCACAGTTCTCATCTCGGCGACCGCTGTCATCGTCATCGGCATCGGCGCACTCATCTCGTTCTATGTCGGCAAGAGGGCCAAATCCAACGACTCCTGGGTCGTCGGCGGCCGCAACCTCCCTCTCTACGTCATCGCTTTCACCCAATACGCGACCGCCGTCGGCGGAGGCGTTCTCGTCGCCCACGTCGGAATCGCGTATGCCTGGGGGGTGTCGGTCTTCTGGTACGAGCTTTTCGTGATCGTCGGTTTGCTCATCATCGCCATCTTTGCCGGATGGCTGCGACGCAGAAGCTTCTCCACCATTCCGGAGGTGTTCACCAAGCTTTACGGCGAACACCGACTCATGCTTACTCTCGTCGCTCTGGCTGTCATCGTCGTTCCGTTCGGTTGGCTGGCCACCCAGTTCATTGCCTTCGCCAACCTCTTCAACGCCGTGACCGGAATCGGGATCACACCCCTGATCATCATCATGGCTGTCGTTTCCATTGCCTTCGTCCTCCCTGGCGGGCTGACCTCAGTCGCATGGTCGGACTTCTTCTTCGGCGTTTTCATGGTCATCGCATCGGTCGTCGTCGGCGCATACGCGGTCATCAACGCAGGCGGACCAGCAACCATTGTGAATAACCTTCCCGACGAACTGACCAGCATGCCCACCGGACTCACAGCAGCCGGAGGACTGACGATCCTGCTATGGCTTTTCTCCATCCTCCCAGGCACCCTGACCAACCAGCTCTACTACCAGCGCATCTTCGCCGCCAGCAACGTCAAACAAGCCCGACGGGGCATCTACCTCAGCAGCATTCTGATCGTCATCTCCGGTGTCTATGCGCTCATCATCGGAGCCTCAGTGCGCAGCATGACAGACCAATTCGGAGTCGACGGCCGCGAACAGGCAGCAGGGTGGTTCCTCGCTCAACTGCCGGTCTGGCTCATCGCGGTCTACGGCGCGTTCCTTATGGCCACGATCGTCTCGACCACCGGGTCGGCACTGCACTCTGTCGTAGTGAACTTGGTCAATGACCTCAGGCCAGCGTTCGTCAAGAGCAAGGACACGTCCTCTGACCTTGTCACAATGTCGCGGTGGTGCACCGTCGCTGTCGCCGCAATTGCTGCGATCCTCGCCATCGTCTTCCCCACCGCTCTCAACTGGCTCGTCGCAACCTACGCCTACTCCGCGTCAATGTTGGCCGTGCCATTCCTCGTCGGCATGGTTATGACCAACAAGTGGATACTCGACGTTTCAGTCGGATACGTCGCGATGGCTGCCGGTCTCGTCGTGTGCGCGATCGCCCACATCGCAGGAACCACCATTCCCTATGCTGTTTTCGGCATCATCGCGAGCCTCGTCGCCTACCTGATCATGCTCGCCGTGAAGAAACCTCAAGCCCGCACCCTCTCCCCAGAAGGAGTACGTTCATGAAGATTCTCGTCGTCGGTGCAGGAGTCCTCGGACTCACCGCTGCTTTCAACCTCGTCAATGACGGCCATGACGTCACTATCGTCGACAAAACCGGACCATACGCACAGGCCAGCAGCCGCTCATTCGCCTGGATCAACGCCAACCACAAGCTCCCTGCCGAATACCACCGACTCAACCGTGCCGGCATCACCGCCCATGAAGAGTTCCAAAAACGGTTCGCCAGTCACGGCACCTGGTTCCATCAGCACGGTTGCATTATGTTCGACAGCTCAGAAGGCAACGCGACCGGGTACGACGAACGCTATGCCGAATCGACAGAGCTCGACTATCCGGTCGAACGAATTGGCTCCGATCGACTGCGTGAGCTCGAACCGGCAGTGGACTGGCCGACAGATTCGGGATTGTTCTTCCCCCTCGAAGCTCATTTAGACAATGAAGC
Organism: Brevibacterium sp. SMBL_HHYL_HB1; assembly: GCF_018208375.1. Lineage (NCBI taxonomy): Bacteria > Bacillati > Actinomycetota > Actinomycetes > Micrococcales > Brevibacteriaceae > Brevibacterium > Brevibacterium sp. SMBL_HHYL_HB1. The sequence continues at coordinate 2,179,759 of NZ_CP062936.1, forward strand.
GTTCGGCAGCCTCATCGAAGATTTCCTCGAAGACGCTGGCGTGAAACCAGAAATTGCGGAAGTCATCCGTGTCGAAACAAAGGCGAACGGAGCCACAGCGGAGTTCGCAGGAGGAAGCGCTCGGGCCTTCGACCAAGTCGTCATCGCTGCCGGCGCAGACTCGGGAGTAATTGCAGAACGGTCGGAATTCCTGCTCCCCGTAGCCGACCTCTCTCAACCCGGGCCACGTACACACAGTCTGCTGGGTGTCACTGCTCCCACAGACGTTGCTCTCAACCGGATCATCATCTCGGACAAGATCAATGTGCGGCCCCGCCGCGACGGCAGCATGTTCGTTCAAATTCCTTCAGTAGAAGCTCGTACTGAAGAGGGCGAGACCCCGGAGCTCCTCAACGAAGTCCAAGCCGTCATGGAAACCGAACTTCAGTCGCTCTTCGGCAAACACATCCTAGTGAATCAAGTCATCTTCAGTGGACGCAGCTTCCCAGAAGACGGCTTGAGCATCGTCGGCTACCTGGATGATCACCATCGTGCTTACTCGCTCGTCACTCATAGCGGAATGACCATGGCTCCGATACTAGGGCGACTCGTGGCGGATGAAGTCCGCGGAGACAGTTCACCGCTTCTCAGCGCTTTTCGGCCGTCACGGTTCACCGAAGGTATCGCTCATGATTCACCGACGAACTTCATCGGTCGACAGTAACCAGGATTCAATAGTGGAACGCTCGTGCGAAACACCGCTCGGGCACTTCACACTTTGAGCAGTCTCCCTTTCAAACTGTTGCAATTGAGGATTGAGCATATCGATGGCGCTCGATCGTTTGTAGACATCGGAACCCGCGGTTGTGAAGTGCACAAGCTGGCGATCAACACGCGCGGGGCTCCGCAGGCCCCTTGTCGACTTCTGCACGCCCCACGACCTCGATTCTGTGTCTCCTCCCCCGCACGGTGTATCAGTACCGCGGCCGCATATCTCGCAGACCAGTGTTTTCGAGAGCGTCATGTCCTTGCCGGGTGAGACACCTATTTCACCTCAATGAGAGGTACTACAGGTAGGGAGACAACGATGGCCGATTACGACGTTCAGTACAACAAAAGTCCTCAAGGCTGCGAAGCAAAACGGGCCGTAGCCTCGAAGGCGGCTGCGCGCTTCGACTCACAAGCCGCAGCGCATGACGCAGCTCGCGGTTTAGCGCAACGAAGTGGCGGAGGCGAAGTTCGTGATCACCGAAAAGTCAACAACCAAATCCGCAACACCGATACAGTTGGGAAGAAGGATCCATACCCACCGAAGGGCTAGCCCGGTATATTCGCCGTATGGGACGACGACCGGGGCTGACAAGGGCGCGAACCCGGCCCCGAAACTGGCCACTCTCATCGCGGGAATGGTTGCCGGGGCCGACTCGATCGATGACATGAACATCCTCCGCCACGGCGGCATGAAACACCTTTTCGACCGCGTCTACGCTCCCTCGACCCTGGGGTCGTTCCTGCGTTCGTTCGCCTTCGGCCACGTCCGGCAACTCGATGCGCTCTCCTCCCGTTTTCTGACTAACCTCAACGCGCACACACCGCTGCTGCCCACGAACCAGGACAGTGCACAGGCGTCAATGATCTTCGTCGATATCGACGACACCATCATCGATGTCCACTCCGCGAGGAAACAGGGCGCCGGGTTCGGCTACCAAGGCAGCCGCGGACTCAACGCACTGTTTGCCACCGCGTCGACTGGCGACTCCAGGCAGATCATCGTCGGTCAGCGCCTGCGCAAAGGCTCGACCTCGTCAGCCCGGGGTGCTGACAAACTCGTCTCTGATGCCCTGGCCACCACGGCCCGAATCGGCTCCGGTGCCCCGGTGCTGGTGCGTGCTGATTCGGCGTACTATTCCTCTAAAGTGGCCAAAGCCGCCTGGGATGCCGGGGCTCATGTATCGATCACGGTGCGCATGGACAAGAAAGTCAAAGCAGCGATCGGAACAATCAGCGACGACGCATGGACAGGCATCGAATACCCCGAAGCGATCTACGACGAAGAGACCAAGACCTGGATCAGCAAGGCTGAAGTCGCCGAGGTCCCGTTCACCGCATTCACCTCGAAGAAGAAAGCTCTGCACGCCACCGGCCGCTTGATCGTCCGCCGCATCCCTGAACTCAACGAGACCAAACGCGCGAGTGGACAGGATCCCTTGTTCGACTTGTACCGGTACCACGCGTTCTTCACCACCATCGACCGGGATCGTTTCGACACTGTCGCTGCTGATCAAGTCCACCGCAGGCACGCGATCATCGAGCAGATCAATGCGGAGTTGAAGAACGGGGAGCTGGCGCATATGCCTTCCGGGGTGTTCAACGCCAATGCCGGTTGGGTCGCGATCGCAGCGATCACGCACAACCTGCTACGGGCTGCTGCCGGGCTCGTTGGTGGACGAATGAGCAAAGTGCGTGCCCAGACACTGCGCAGGGACTGCTGAAGGTTTGGTTGACTTCACGACTGGATAAATTCCAGGAAGGATAGAAGTCATGCCAAAGATCTACACCGATGAGTTCAAGCAATCAGCGCTCGATCTCATCAACGACGGGATGACCCAGAAGCAGGTCTGCGCCGACCTCGGCATCTCGAAATCAGCCCTACAAGCCTGGGTCCGTGACTCGCGGCTACGCGAGCACGGACTCGAGCCCTCCCGTGATGCCGAGGAGTCACGCGCCCAGGCGGCAGCGCTGAAACGCATTCGCGAGCTCGAGAGGGAGAACAAGATCCTCCGTGAGGCTGCCGCCTACCTCTCGCAAGCGAACTTGAAGCTCGGTGGCCATCACCCAAAATGATGTACCCGCTGGTCCTCGACCTTGCTGCCACCGGGGTGCCGGTGGCAGTGACCTGTCGGGTGCTCGGCTTCACCAAGCAGGGGTTCTACAAGTGGTGCGCGAAACCTATCTCTGACCGGGATCTCGAGGAGGCGCACCTGATCAATGCCGCCCATGATGTCCATACGGACGATCCCGAGTTCGGATACCGTTTCATCGCCGATGAACTCCACGCCGCAGGTCTGCAAGCGTCAGAGCGTCGTGTGTGGCGATTGTGCTCGCAGCAAGAGCTGTTCTCGAACACGATCAAACGAGCTCGGAAACATGGGAAGAAGCCCGGCCCGCCAGTGTGTGATGACCTTGTCAAACGAGACTTCACGGCCAAGGCAATCAACGAATTGTGGCTGACCGACGTCACGGAGCATCACACCGGTGAGGGCAAGCTGTACATGTGCGCGGTCAAGGACGTGTTCAGCAACAGAATCGTCGGCTATGCCATCGACTCGAGAATGAAGTCGCGCCTGGCCGTAGCAGCGATTGACGATGCTGTAGCCCGCCGCGGCGGGGCTGGCGTTGTGGCCGGTTGCGTGGTGCATTCGGACCGCGGGTCGCAATTTCGTTCCCGCAAATTCCAGCACGCTTTACGGCACTATGGGCTCGTCGGATCGATGGGAAGGGTTGGTGCTGCTGGCGACAACGCGGCGATGGAATCGTTCTTCGCCGTGTTGCAGAAGAACGTCCTCGATAGAGGCCGTTGGGACACGCGAGCGAGGTTGCGGAAGGTGATCGTGCACTGGGTCGAGCGGACCTATCACCGGAAGCGTCGACAGCGACGTTTGGGTAAACTGACCCCGGTTGAATACGAGCTTGTTCACCACAAGGTCGTCGCTCTGGCGGCATAAACCCCGGAGTCAACCAAACCTTCAGCAGTCCCCTCGGGCCATTTTCAGGCATCCTCCTCGTCGTATTACGGATGATTCAGGGCCTCTCGATGGGAGTTGAGGCACCGCTTTTCGCCGCGTATGCCCTCGAAGTGGCTCCTCCAGGCAGGGAAGCCTGGTACGCCGGAACACTTCAGGCATTCAGTCAGTTCGGGCTCCTGCTAGCTTCCACAGTTGCATTCGTCAGTTCGCTGGTCCTCGGAGGCGATCAGATGTCCGAGTGGGGCTGGAGGATCCCATTCATCTTCGGAGGACTGATCGGACTCTTCGTCATCTGGATGAGACGAGGTCTCCCCGAGTCTCTTCACGGAGATACTACGAATGAGAAGCCCCAGCAGTCGTCGAGAGACGTACTCCGTTCAACTGGCAAAAGCAAACTTGCCATCTGCACAATCATTCTCGTTGTTGGTGGAGCTCAGGTTTTGAATTACGGATGGGTCGCCGGTGTCCCTAGCGCCGCCGCGTCAGTGCTCAGCGAAGACGCTACTCTCATCTTCGGCCTGACGTCCGCAATGACGCTTGGTGTCCTGATCATGTCACCAATCGCCGGCCATATCGCTGATCGCTTCGGCGTCGGGCGAACCTTTGTGTGGTCTCGGTGGTTGTCAATTCCGTTCGTCTTCACTCTAGTGATCCTCTTCATGTGGCCATCAGGCGGCCGCCTCGCCGTCGTCATGGCAGCAGGAATCGTCCTACTGGCCTTCGCAATGGGAATCTTCAACGCAGTCACCAGCTCCCTTGTGCCTCAACACAGTCGTGTGACCAGCGTCGGCATCGGCCATGCTGTCGGAGTAGCCGTCTTCGGTGGCACAGCCTCCTACATACTCGTATGGCTGGCGTCGAAAGGAATCATTTGGGTTTTCCCGGTCTACGTTGCGCTGCTGTTGGCTGCAAGCGCCGTTCTCTACCGAATCACGTATAAACGCAACGGTCTCCACGGAGTTGAGTACGCCAAAACAGAATCTCGCAGTCAGCAAGACTCATCAGTGAACCATCAATTGAGTTCATAACCACGCCGACACCAGGGATTGAGAATATCGACTATGGGTGACTCAGAAAATCTAATTATCAATGGAATCAGTCTAGAAATTCGATAGGTAAAGACCCTTCAGTAGACCATCTCCATACAACCCCTACGATCCTGCGTCAGGATAGTCAGATACTATTCAATTTGGGCGCGCAGACAGGAAAGAACAGATGAAAGATATCACTGAAACAGTTACATGCCCACTCTCTGAAAGCGCTCGAGAAGCGTTCAAACACGTGAGTACAGCAACTCTAACCACACAGCTGTTTGGCCGGGGACTTCGCAATTCGCACCTCGAAGGATTGCGCGCGCTCAACCCTGCTAATCAGCGGATGGTTGGAGAAGCGTTCACTCTTCGCAGCATCCCCGCTCGCGAAGACATCGACGTCCTCGAAATATTCCAGGACTACGACCACCCGCAGAGAAAAGCCGTTGAGTCTGTCCCTGCCGGGTCCGTCCTCGTTGTTGATTCCCGTGGCAAAACACGAGCAGCGTCTCTCGGACACATCTTGGCAACTCGGCTCAAGACGCGAGGGGCTGCTGGCATCGTCACAGACGGAACGGTACGAGACGCGGAAGGGTTCGAAAACCTTGATCTGCCTACCCTTGCAAAAGGCGCGGCCGCAAGCACAAATTTGGCCATCCATCACGTCGTCGACATGCAAGTTCCTATCGGCTGCGCAGAGGTCGCCGTGTACCCCGGAGACATTATCGTCGGGGACAGAGATGGTGTTGTTTGCGTACCTCGGCACCTCGCCGAGGAGGTGGCAGCCGAAGCCCTGGAGCAGGAGAAGCTCGAGGCGTTCATCCTAGAAAAGATCGAAGCGGGCAACCCACTGCGGGGCACGTACCCTCCAGACCAAAACACAATGCAGGAGTACCGTGCCCAAGGTGAAGTCTAACCACAGGTTTCACTAACTAAACGGCAGAGCGCCCGGGCCAAACGGCTGCTGAAACCAGCAACTGGCCCGGGCGCTTTCTCGGAAGGTGTATCTCAAGTTAGTGACATCCGTTAAGCAAACACTTGAAAAGCAACGAACTCAACTTGGGCGATTCGAGAACTTGAGTGACACTCTAATTCCTCGAAGGCATCTTGGCACGGGCTCGCACTTCCATTAATCACAAACTTTGAGGGACGACATTCGACTGTCCGGAGGCGAAAAGCCTCACCTCACGACTGGCGGGCGACCCACACCGAAGTATGTGAGCCCTCGGACCACATCAGCCTGGAAAATTTGAGATATGAGTATACTGAACCTTGAGTGAGATGATCGAGACACTCGAACCATCTTCATGCACAGGGTGCCACTTTGACGTGCATCAGTAGAGAGCCCGACGGAGAAACTCATGACATCGGCACAACAACTTTTCGAACTTGGCCCGACGACCTCTAGTGTCGCGTTTCTGAAATTGGTTGAGGTTTCGCTTTCTCGAGGACTTGTTCAGGCGTCTTCGTCCACACAAAGGGGTGCTTGCGTTTGTTCCACCCAGTGATGAAAGCCCGAATCTTCGCGTTGAGATCCTTCACCGATGTGAACACGCCACGCTTGATCGCTTGGCGATCGATGATGCCGAACCAGACCTCCACGAGGTTCAGCCACGACCCCGACGTCGGGGTGAAATGCACATGAAACCGCGGATGCTCATTCAACCACTGACGCACTTCGACTGTCTTGTGAGTGGCGTAGTTGTCCAACACCAAATGCAGCTCCTGGTCCGGGTATGCTCGATCGATCTGACGCAGAAACGACAGAAACTCCTGCCGACGATGCCGAGGTTTCACCGCGCCGGTGACCTGTCCCGTAGCGACTTCGAGAGCGGCGAAGAGAGTTGAGGTTCCATGCCGGTGATAATCATGGGTGCGCTTCTCGGCATCACCCATGCGCATCGGCAGCAACGGTGCCGTGCGATCGAGGGCCTGGATTTGGGACTTCTCATCGACACTGAGCACCACCGCATTCTCCGGAGGCGCCAGGTACAAGCCGATGACATCGGTGACCTTCGCTTCCAGCTCGGGATCGGTGGAGAACTTGAACGTCTCGGCCTTCCATGGTTGGATCCCGTACTCGCGCCAGGCCCGAGCCACGGTCGCGTTGCCGACCTTCAGGTGTTTGCCCAACAGGCGCGATGACCAGTGAGTGACGCCGTACTTCTTCGGTGGCGGCATCAGGGTGGTCGTGACGATATCGAAGTGATCAAGCTGTTTCGGACGTCCTGAGCGAGGATCATCGCCGAGTCCGGCGATGCCAGATTCGCCATAGCGGGCCCGCCATTTCAGCACGGTCACCACGGATGCGCCGGTCAATTCGGCGATGCGTGTGTTCGCGAGTCCATCGGCGGCCAGCAACACGATTCGTGCCCGCTTGGCCAGGCCGGCCTTGATCGTCGAGGAGCGCACCCATTCCCGCAGGAGGTCCTCTTCGCCTTCGTGTAGAACAAGTGCTGGAGCAGGAGAATTCGCCATACCCAATTCTCGCAAACACACAACCATTCAGGAACTAACGACACGCGACACTAGGACGGACCTCGTCGCTGAAGCTATCAGGACAGCGATTCTTGATGGCACTTTTCGACCGGGTGATGTACTCGTAGAGCGGCAACTTGCCGAGCAGTACGGCGTATCGAAAACCCCTGTCCGTGAGGCACTGATCATGCTCGAGAGATCCCGCTTGCTGGTATCAAACCGCAATCGAGGCATGACAGTGCGGTCACTCGCGCTAAAGGAGATTCGGCACGTGTACGAGGAGCGCCTCCTCCTTGAACCATGGGCGCTATGCCGCGTTATCGATGACGGGGCAACTGACTTCTCTGATGCTTCCCGCGCACTGGAAGAATCGAACGTGCATGCCTCCGCCCGGGAACCGGGTGCCAAAGTCATCGCGAACCGTCGATTCCACCGCGCCTTATATTCCAAATGTGAGAACGAACTCGTGGTCGAAGCGCTCGACCGGCTGCAGGACCTCGTCGCATTCGCGGCGGTATCCGTCCTCTGGCCCGAGAAGGACACTAGCTATGACGAAGCCCAGGAGCACGAGAAGATTCTCAATGCGGCAGTCAGCGGGGACGGCGCTCTTGCCACGAAATTGTTGCGTGATCATATCCAGACGTCGATTACACGCGTTTCAGACACTGACTAGGCTGTTCGTATCTTCGGTACTGTGTACTGTCCGACATGCCAGCTTGCCACTTTTCTATGTCGCCTGACCGCCCAGGCCAAGAAGCAAACTGCTACTCCCCCTGTCCTCTGACTAGATTTGTCGGCCTAGAATGTAAAATCTGTGCCGACGGTGTCGGTTCAGATACCGTCGGCACAGACAGCCGAATACGTCAGCCGAACTGCTCCATCCACAGGTTGGCAATATCATCTCGGCGCGCGAACCAGACCTTACCCTTGCCCTGACAGTGCTCAATGAACTCTCGCAGGGCGTTCGTTCGTCCTGCCTGCCCGATGAGACGCGGATGGAGTCCGACCGACATCATCTTCGGAGCGCCTCGCTCCCCTTCGAGCCACAGCTCATCGAAACCGCGACGTGCGAACTCGAAGAAGTCGCCTGGCGCTTTCGTGCCCTGGATATCGTTGTAAGTCAGCGAGTACGGAACGACGAGATGGCGCTTTCCGTGCACTTCGGTGAAGTACGGAAGGTCATCGTTGTAGGCGTCTGAGTCGTAGAGGAAGCCGCCGTGCTCGACGACGAGTTCGCGCGTGTTCACGGAGGGACCGTAGCGGCAGTACCACCCATTGGGTGCCGACCCCCAGGTGGTCTTGAATGATTCGACAGCATCGTGAATGCGCTGCGCTTCTTCCTCGCGCGTCATCCTCCAGTGCTCTTCCCAACGGTAACCGTGAGAGACGAGGTCGTGGCCGAGATTACGCGCGGCCGTGGCGACGTCCGGGTTCATCTCGAACGCACGAGCGCAGGCGAAGAAGGTGGAGTTGATGCCGAACTCCTCGAACAATCTCAGCAGACGCCACACACCCACTCGGGAGCCGTATTCGTACATTGATTCGGTCGCCAGATCGCGGACTTCGTGTGGGAATGGATAGGCGACTTCAGCGATCGAATCGTTCTCGCCATCGCCGAGGAAGTGACTGTACTCGGATCCCTCTTCGTAGTTGACGACAAGGTTGACGGCCACATTGGCCTCTCCGGGGAACATGGGATGTGGTGGGTTCTCACCGTAGCCGACAAGATCGCGGATCGGGCCATTGGATTCGGTAGACATGATTCTCCTTGGTGTTCGGTGTGGTCAGTCAGTGGGGTCGAGTTCTTCGAATGAGCGATTGTGCGTCTCGGTGACGACGCGGGAGATGATGAGGATGCCGATGTAGATGATGACGACGATGCCGAAGGTCATGTATTCGTTGACATTCTCAAACAGGGCTGAGGCAGCCAGTGGGATCAGGGCTCCCCCGATGAAGCCGATGTTGACGACGACTGAGGTGCCCAGACCGCGGATCTTTGTAGGGAAGAGTTCAGGCGACCAGGTCCAGATTGTCGTGTTGACGACCATGACGCTGAAGTTGAACAGGAATCCGAGGAGCATGATGAGGAAGGGGCTCGTGGCGAAGAACGCGAAGAGGATAATCGTTACAGCCGCTAGGACTGAACCGATGGCGATCATACGTTTGCGCGGGAACGAATAGGCACCGATCGAAGCGAGGATCGCGCCGAGCAACCCGCCGATGTTCTGGACCATCGTGAAGGTCAGGCTGCCGCTGATCGAGTAGCCGCGGTCGACGAGGAGCAGTGGCATGACGAGCAAGATACTGAATTGAGCGCCCCAGGCGAGGAACGCCACGATCGAAAGCCCGATGGTGCGCTTGCGCTGCCCGGAGATGAACAAGTCGGAGACCCGACCGCTTTCCGAGACCTCAGCGGAAGCAGCATCCACTTCCGTGGCGCTGAAGTACTCGACCGCTTCGCCCGCAGTTCTCAAACGCATCTTGCCCTGCTCGAGTCGCGTCAGCGATGCGTTGAGTTCTGACGTCCGGTGCTTTTCCAGCAGAAACCGTGGCGTCTCGGGGAGATAGCGGCGGAAGAAGAAGACGAGCACTGCCGGGATGCCAAGCAGGCCGAATGCCCATCGCCACGCTTCATCTCCGGCTGAGATCATCGCGGCAAACGGTCCGAGAACGAAGATTGTGTAGGCGAACGCGATGAACATGCCGACGCCAGCGGAGATCGTGTTGAACAGAGAGACGAACAGTCCGCGAATGCGGGTGGGCGTCAGCTCTGATAAGTAGGTCAGTCCGACGGCGATCTCACCGCCGACGCCGATCCCCGTGATGATTCGGGCGACGGTGAGCATTTCGTAGTTCATCGAGAAAGCTGCGACAACTGATCCGAAAGAATAGATGCCGACGCTGACGGCGAGAACCGCACGGCGGCCCGCTCGGTCAGCGAGGTATCCCCCAGTGACTCCGCCGACGGCGATGGCCAGTAGGGTCGCGGTCGACAGCAGGGCGATGTCTTGGGCCGACGCGCCGAATGCTTCCTGCAGTGACGGGCCAAGTGAGGCAAGGATGAGCTGTTCCATGACCTCGAAGAGTCCGCCGGTCACGACCAGCAGCAGCGCGAGGTAATGGACTTTCGTCAGTTTGATTCCGTCGACTATGTCGCCTAATCGACTATGATTCTTATCGTGGTATGTCGTGTTCATGAGAACTCCATCGTTCGATTCAGTTGAATGCGATATATCCTCCCCGGCGGTACCCGGGGTTCCCCGAATAGCGAACTGGCAGGTTCGCTATTCGGGACCGGCACTTTCTTTCGATGTCCCGGCAGTCTGTGAATTCTGACAACCACTGACGCGGCCACCAATCGTTGCGATCTCGTGCGGATCCCCCGCACTGATCAGGTGTGGCGCTTCTCCGCGGAGGAGAAGACTTCAGTGTGGTGTGCTGCTGTCTGCCGGTCTGTTGGGGGCGGGAAAGCTGAAGACCGATACGAGAACCGACGCCCCCGTGTTACGCAGCGCATGTTTAAGGTCTGCCGGGATGTAGATCGCGTCGCCTTTGGAGAACTCCACAGTTCCCTCGGACGTGATCAGCTCGCCTTGCCCTTCAGCTACGAACATGACTTCCGCCGTGCTGTGAGCGAGTTCGGCCGTGGCTGGCTCACCTGCGTTCACCGCCGCAACGCCCAGGCATTGGCTAATTTCGGGAACGTTGATGTCGCTGAGTAGCATTGCAGATTCGCCGACCTGCCCCGAACTCGGGTCTAGTCCGGCAGAAGCCCGAACGGGCTGGTACTTCTGGTTCGTCATCGAACCTCCTCTTGTGTTGTGAATGCAATCAGGAGTGAGGCAGGATTCGTGATTTGTTCCTGCTCAGGTGGGTTTTCATGGTCGCGTAGGCAAGGTCGATATCTCCATTAGCAACTGTGTCGAGAACCTGCTGATGTTCTTCGTAGAGCCGGTGCCGATGATCGACATCTTGAAGTGAGAGCTGGTTGATCAGTGCCCAAAGTGGCTGGTTGTCGATGGAGATGACTTCGTAGGCGAGCTCTCCCAGCAGCTGATTGTCGAGAGCAGCGGCGAGTTCGAGATGAAACTGGAGCGCGAGTTGAGTGAACTCCGGTACGTTCTCGTCGACTTCGAGGAGCGCTCCGGCGTTTTCGTGAACCTTTCGTGCTCCGTCGATGGCGGCATGGCTGACGGCGAGTTCTCCGGCGATGCTCGGCTCGATGACCAAACGCGTATCGATGACATGTTCCGGGCGTGCACCGTATTGGAACTGTTCGGACGATTGCAGACGCTCGACTCTCGTCGAGATGTAGGTGCCGTCCCCGTGACGGACATCGATGACCCCGATCATGTCGAGGGCGAAGATTGCCTCGCGAACGGTGCTCCGGGAGGCGTTATAGCGTTCGGCAAGGTCTCGATCCGATGGCAGTTTCTTTTCCGTCCGACCGTCTTCGGCCTGAATTTCTCGTAGAAGATCCTGCGCGATCGGAATGTATCGCCGCTTCGGCTGCGCAACCTTGCTTGAGTGGTCGGATGACTTCATATCAAGAGGTTAGACCTATTCTCGAATGATCGTCAATAGCGCATGCGCGAACAACAGAAGCGACCCGCGACTGCGTGGCCCCAAACGCATGGGACACAATCGACCACCGTGCACCCCTGAAATGCCTTGCGCCCAAGCGCAATCGATCCTCAAGGACGTCCTTTGACTCCGAAGTCGAACTCCGCATAGGCTATTCAACGGATATACGAACTATCGTTTCTATATGCGAAAGACAGAGAGGTCATGTCGCGATACACAAGCTCGGGCACGCGCCCAAGACTCAAACGCTCATTGCTCCCATTGGCCGCCGGTGTGCTGCTGGCGGTCACGGCGACCGCTGGCTGTGCACCAGCGGAGAATCCGGGAAACCCAACCCTCAGCCTGGCCGACTCGTATTCGCCCAAGCACCCGTTCGGCAAGTACGGCGTCAGTGTCTTCCTCGACGAGCTCCAAGAAGGCGGCATCGACACCGAGTACTATCCGTCTGGTCAGATGGGGAATGCGGAAGATCTTGCCTCTCTCATTTCCACCGACAACATCGACATCGGTCCAGCGTCGGCTGCGTATCTGGAAGACAAACTTCCGCTGTCCAGCGTCGGCGACCTGCCGATGATGACGACAGATGCCTGCGTCGCCTCCGATTCGATGATGGACCTCCTCGACGAGGACGGGATCCTTTACAAAGAGGAGTACGAGGACCGCGGACTTCGACCGCTTTGGGTTTCGATCATTCCTGGATATGAAGTGATGACGGGCAATACCAAAGTCGAAGATCCCACTGACGTGCGTGGACTGCTCCTCCGCTCCTCGGGAGGTGCATTCGACGTCACGATGGAAGCCATCGGGGCATCAGCGGTGAGCATGTCGGCGGCTGATACCTACGAGGCGATGACACGTAACACCGTCGACGGAACGGCGATGCCATTCGTCAGCGTTCCCTCGTACAACCTCGAGCAGGTTGCAAGCTACTCGACCAAAGGCCTCAACCTCGGCTCAGTTGGCATCCCGTATGTCATTAGTGAACGCACCTGGGATGGGCTCACCTCGCAGGAACAGAGCAAAGTCACTGACGCCGCCGATCAGGCCCAGCAATCATTGTGCGCTGGTCTCAACAAGGAAAAGTCCGAAGCCGAATCACTGATGGAAGACGCCGGCGTCGAATTCACCCCGATCACCGGCGAAGCAAAAGATCAATGGACTGATGAACTGAGCCGCGCCAAGTCTGATTGGGCTAGCAGCCTCGATTCGGCTGGCCTCCCCGGCACCGAAGTACTGACCGAATTCGAGAAGGCGGTGACCAAGAATGAGCGAAATCGATCAAACTCCTGACCACTCCACTCATCGCTACGGCAGCATCCACACGGCGATCGTGTCCACATCAAAATGGTGTGCGATCGTCGCGCTCGCGCTGATCACTGTTCTCATGCTGGCTGAGGTCGTGCTTCGATACTTCGCTGGAAGCCCGCTGGGGTGGAACGTCTCGTTCATCGAAAAGGTACTGCTACCTGCCATCGTCTTCCTCGGCATGCCGTGGGGCTACGCGGTCAGCGCACACGTTGCCGCGGACATGCTGTATGAGCACCTTCCTGCCAATGTGCAATCAGCCGCACGTTGGCTGAGCCTCATCGTCGTCTTCGTGGGAATCGCCGCCCTGGCTATCGCAGGGACGATCACAATGTTCGAAGCGCTCAAGCACGGTGACATTCCGCCTCCGCTGTCATCCCAGCTGCCAATTTACAGCTGGATCTGGCAGGCATTCCTCCCGCTCGGGAGCCTGTTCACCGCTGTAGTCATTCTCTTGGAATCTAAGACCTTCCTCAAAGGCGGTGCAGCCTGATGCTAGTACTCACAATCACAGCACTCTTGCTGGCCCTCATCCTGCTCCGCATTCCGATCGCCTTCGCCATCCTGATCAGCGGAATCGTCGGCCTATTGGCACTCGGCGGACCTGCCGATGTCATCGGCGTCCTAATGACGATCCCACAAAGCGCAGTCAGCAATAATTCATTGGCAGCAATCCCGCTCTTCATCCTCATGGCGCAGTTCGTCCTCCACAGCGGCGCGCTCTCCAGCCTGTTCGACTCAGCAAAGGTCCTCGTTGGCCGAATGCGTGGCGGAACAGCACATGCAGCTGTCGGAGCCGGAGCGATCTTCGCTGCAGTCTCTGGATCATCCACGGCCGCGGCAGCGACACTTGCGCATACCTCAACCGGGGAACTCATTCGGCAGGGATACGACAAACGCCTCAGCGCCGGAGTCGTGGCCGCAGCAGGAACGCTAGCGGCCATGATCCCACCCAGCGTGCTCCTCATCTTCTACGCCATCACAGCCGAAGCAGGAGTCGGACCGACCCTCATCGCCGGAATCATCCCTGGCCTCCTCGTAGCCGTGGCACTTGTCATCACGATCACCATTTTGATCACCTTCAATTCGTCATCAGCTCCCCGAGGCGAAGCCAGCACCGGACGCGAGAAGTTCCGCAGTCTCGGCGGCCTCTTGCCGATTGCCGCACTCTTCATCCTTGTCGTCGGCCTCGTCTTCCTCGGTGTCACGACCGCAACCGAAGCCGCCGCAGTCGGATGCCTGGGTGCACTGGGACTGATGCTCGGCAAGAAGAAGCTCACGTGGGCGAACCTGACGAAATCGTTCGCTGAGGCGCTGAGCTCATCGATCATGATCTTGACGATCATCATGGCTGCCCACGTCTTCGGCCACTTCATCACTGAATCGCAGGTGACACCTCGTTTGGTCGATTCCCTTTCGGCGCTGCCCATTGCTCCGATCGTCATCGTTGCGATCATCGCCTTTGGCTACCTGATTCTCGGCTTCTTCATGGACCAGATGGCGATCATCGCGCTGACCGTGCCGGTGACTCTGCCGGTCGTGACAGAACTAGGATTCGATCCGATCTGGTTCGGAATCGTCGTCATTCTGCTGGCCGAAATCGGGCTGATCACTCCACCGCTCGGCCTCAATGTCTTCGTCGTCGCTCAAGCAGCCAGAATGCCGGTTGAGGATGTCTTCCGCGGCAGTGTTCCGTTCGTCTTCGCGATCTTGGCCGTCGGTGTCCTGCTCTTCGCCTTTCCGCAAATCGTCCTCATACTGCCAGAAATGATGGGAAGTCTATGACGCACACACAACCCGTGCAGAATACTCAGGTCAAAGGGCCGCTCGACGGACTGATAGTCGTCGAGATCGCCACGGTCATCATGGGCCCCCTGGCCGGAAGGCTCTACGCCAAACTCGGTGCAGAGGTCATCCACATCGAAGCTCCCAGCGGAGATGTCATCCGACGGTCCGGCCAATCCCGAAACCCCGGGATGACTGCCGCCGCGCTCAGCCTCGGAGACGGGAAGAAGAACATCACGCTCGACTTCTCAGACGCCGACGACCAGCACACGCTGAACGAACTCATCGGAATCGCCGACATCATCGTCACCAACTACCTCCCACGACAACGTCAGAAATATGGCTTCGACTGGGATTCCGTTGCTGAGATCAATCCGCAATGTGTTCTCATTACGGCACAAGGATTCTCTTCGAACAGCCCAGAACGTGACCGGCCAGCGTACGACGACATCATTCAAGCGGCCAGTGGTCTCAGCGATGTCTACCGCAAATCATTGGGCCGGCCTCAGTACGCTCCGTACGTCGTCGCCGACAAAGTCTGCGCCCTGTCGATGGTCTATTCCGGGCTCGCTGCGATCCACCGCCGCCATATCACCGGACTCGGACAGTGGGTCGATGTCCCCATGTTCGATGTCATGTCCGACTTCAACATGGTCGAACAGCTCAACGACTACACGTTCGAGCCTCCTCTGGGAGACGCTGGTTGGCACCGAACAATCAATCCAGCTCGGCGGCCGCACCCCACCACAGACGGATGGGTCTGCATACTGCCCTACAACGATCGACAATGGAGAGACTTCCTCGCCATTGATAATCCAACCGTCGCTGACGGAACTGTGCCTTATCCAACGAACCGCGACCGCAACGCCCATGTCGAAGAAACACAGACTCTCATTGCGGAATTCGCTGCTCACCGCTCGACAAGCGAAGTCATCAAGCTCTGCCATGACCACGACATCCCGGCCCAAGCAGTGAACAGGATCGAAGACCTCGTCGACGATGAATACCTCAAACGGCGCGGAACTGTGGAACGGGTTAATCACCCCACAGAAGGCAGCTATTGGCGAACCACACCAAACGTCGGCTATTCCGAGTCACCACTGCAGCCAGTCAATCTGGCGTCACCGGCCGACGGAGATCGCGAGGACATCATGACCCTCATCGAACAAAGGAGAAACAAATGACCAACAAATCGATCAAGCACTATGTCGGTGAGGAACTCGAAGCCTACACTCCGCCGCGCCACACATTGACATCAAATCTCAGGCTCTTGCCCGGTGACGATGCCAACGGCGCAGTCTCCGTCGTACGAGGAACAATCGAGCACGGCGGGTCTGCACTCCCCCACCGACATCTCAAGAGCACCCAATTCCTCCACATCCTCTCGGGCCGCTGCTCAGTCGAACTCGGTGCACAAACCCTCGAGCTGGGCGGAGGCGACTCAGTGCTGATCCCGACCGACGTCGTCCACCACGTCGAGGTCCTCTCATCAGAGCCACTGGAGCTCATCAACGTGTACTACCCCGCCCTTGCAGCCGACGACACGATCGAATGAACATGAAACGTCGGCCTGTGGCCGAGCGCGTCATCTAGGCTGGCTTCATGGTTGAGAAGCACCGGACGGTCAGCCGCGTCGTCGGCATCCTCGAGTTCGTCGTGCGTTCCCTCAACGGCGCGACACTTTCTGAGATCGCTGAGCATCTGGACGCTCCGAAGTCATCCGTCTACGGTTTCGTGCGCGGGCTCGAGGCAGAGGGCTACTTGAAGGAGAACGCGGCCGGGCACTTCGTCTTCGGCCTAGGCGCTCATACCCTGTTGGCGTCACAGGCGACTTCACTCGTCGAACTTGCGGCACCAGTGATGAACACGATCGGGAGCGAGCTCGGTGAAACCATCACCCTCGCCGTATTCCTCGATCACGAGCTGACCTACGTCCACTCGGTCCCGTCCAACCAGCGGATCGGCTACAACCCCGAGATGCACACCCGCCGACCGCTCTGGCCCACGAGTGCCGGCAAGATTCTTTTGGCTGCGTCTGATGCCCCAGAGCTAAAAACGCATGTCTTAGCGTCAGAAGACCTAAAGGCGGAGACCCTTGACGCCGAGATCGCATCAGTACGGAAAAGAGGCTACGGCCTCAACATCGGCGAAACAGTCGCTGATGTGTCCGCGTTCGCACTCGGGCTCAAAATCGGCTCGTCTTTGGCAGCTGCAATTACGGTCGGCGGTCCAAACGTCCGAATGCGGCCCCATATCGAAGAAATGGTCGATACTGTCCGTTCGGCAATCAGCAACAGCGGCCTCGATGTATGGGACTTTTCTATTAACGAGCCTGGGTAGGCATCGAAGTCCCCGTCGAACAGCACCAGTGCCGGTGGCAACAAGGTTTAACCATTGCAATGCATTATCGGGAACTCGATTCTCGAACCTGGAGATTCAGAGGAAAGGCTTGTGGATCGCTGGGAAGTCGATCTCCGCATATGCGCATCTCCAAAAGTTTGACGATTTGAGCCGCAGTCGCAGTTGTATCCATTCGAAGTCCTGTGATTGGTGGAGTTGCGTATTCCGCCAACGGCCCGTCCAATACTGTCGCCACCATAAAGTCCTTCGGAACGGTCAGCCCAAGCTCGGTGGCAGCGTTGAGTGCTCCAAGCGCGAACACACTAGAGGATGTCACAACCGCATCGGGACCATCACTCTGCAAGAGAAGTTCTCTGCACGCTTCTTCCGCCGCTACTTGACCCTTACGGTTATCGATCATGCGTAGCAGTGGCCTCGCTCCCCGTCGCGTTACTGTGCTCGTATACGTCCACAACAGAGATCGCCGGTAGTTGTTATCAGTCTGTCCGACGAGAGCAGCCAGCCGGCGGGCTCCGGCGTCAAATAGATGCTCAACAAGACTGGCAAATGATTTTGGATAGTCAAACCCTGCCCACCAGCGAAACTTTCGGCTTCCTGGATCAGGATCGAAAGCAACGGTTGGCGTACCGCGCCGTTCAAGTTCTTCCAGAGCCTCGTCCCTGAAGTTGGGATGCAAGACGACACAACCGTCTACCCGCGGACCGTGCTGTGCGAGCTCATCCACCTCCTGGCAAGTGAAAACTTTGAATCCCCTATTGAGACACGCGAGGGTGACTGAACCGGTAATCTCTGCAAATGAGGTCGTTCCGAACTGGAAGCCGCTCAGAGCCTCATCAGGGCGAACAAGCAGGCCCACAGTAGGTTTCCCTTGATGCGGTTTATAGCCGAGAGCCCATGCCGCTTCAAGGACGCACTGCCGGGTTGCATCCGAAACTGGACGATTTCCCGAATAGACCTGTGACACGGTCGCGGGCGAGACGCCGGCACGTCTGGCAACCTCGGTCATCGTCGATGACATCTGAATCTGGTCTTTACTAATCATCGTCCGAGTAGCTAGCTATTGATCTTATCCGTTGACATAAATGCTGTCTCTCGCAGGCCAAGCGAACATACTACAAGAACGAGCATTGCAAAGGACCCGTACAACGCGACGGAAATCGGATTCTGATCGCTGATGATCAGCAACCCAGTGGCGATGAAGGACGCCGATCCTCCACCTATGGCAGCACCGATTTGATACGACACAGACATCGCACTGTACCTGAATCGGGCCGGAAACTGCTCGCCGGTAAAGGCCGGGATCGGGCCCTGTGTAATTCCAGTGAGCAGGCCCGTGACGGCAAACGCAACGATCGCCCAACCGACATTTAGGGTTCCTACCAGGGGAAAGTACACGAAGAGGAAAGCGGCCGTAAGCACGCCTCCTGCAACCATGACCGGTTTACGCCCAATTCGGTCCGACAGAAGGGCGAAGGTTGGCGCACTCACGATGAGAACTGCACTGTAGGCGAGTTGGCCGGTCAGCGAGTCAGTCGAGCGATATCCGAGATTCGTAAGGTAAGAAAGGAAGAAGGTGAAGCCAATGTAGGCGATTGTGTTGTAGCCAAAACTGACACCCAGACCGAGGGCGATGGACTTAGGATCTCGTTTCACAGCCTCTACCAGTGGGATGTCTGCTTGAGACTCAGCCGCAGTTGGCTCGTGTGCGACGCTCGGCATCGACAGCCGAGCGAACAGACCGACAATCACAATTAGACCGCCGATCCAAAATGGAACTCGCCACGCGAATGAAACCAAGTCTCCATCAAATACGTAACTCACGATCGAAAAGACGCTTACTCCAATTAGTGTCCCTAAACCAATCCCCATGCTGGTGAAACTTCCCCAGAGGCCACGCTGGCCTTCTGGCGCATACTCCAAACCAAACAACGCGGCCCCGCCCCATTCACCGCCGGCAGCGAATCCCTGAACAAGGCGCAAGACAACGAGAAACACTGGTGCCCACAACCCCACGCTTTCGAAGGTCGGCAAGAGGCCGATTGCGAAGGTCGATACCCCCATAACAATCAATGTCATAATGAGCATCGATCGCCGTCCAATTCGATCGCCGAAGTGGCCGATGACGATACCTCCAAGAGGCCGTGCGACGAAACCAGTACCAAAAGCAGCGAATGCGTACAAAGTACCGATGAGCGGATCACTATTCGGGAAGAATACTTCGTTGAAGACTAGGCCAGCCGCGAGTCCGTAGATAAGGAAATCGTAGTACTCAAGAGCTGTACCGATTCCGGAGACGAGGAACGTCTTCACTGCGGACGGTCGCTTAACCGGTGCGGAATCATTCGTGGTTTCTAAATGAGACATCAGAGCCCTCCTTGGCCGACGATGGTCAATCGTTGTAGTGCTGACTAGTAATCGCTGAAGCGGGGTTGCCAGAATCGTCAAAGCCTGCAACATTTGGGCGCGCAAAATCCATTGTGAATGGCTCGTTTGATTGGGGTACTAGCTCAATGCCCAGATCAGTCAGACTGCTTGTCTTCTCGCCACACCCTTCGTGAACGAGGAGGCTCCGTCCGCTTGCGTCTATGCGCGGACGAGAAAGCGAATCAACCAGCGACAAACCACCATCAATTAGATTGATAATGATCTGGGCGACCGCGCTGATAATTCGTCGACCCCCTGAAGCCCCCACAGCAGCAATCGGCGTACCGTCGCGAGATAGAAGCGCTGGGCCCATATTCGCCAGAGCCCGTCCACCCGGGGTGATGCTGTTTGCCGCACCTGGTAATGCATTGAACCAGGCCATGGACGAGTCGAAAATGAGCCCAGTACGTGGGCACACTATTCCATTTCCAAAATGATTTGCAGCAGTGTGAGTGATTGCAACAGCTGTTCCGGCAGAATCGACAGCCGAGATATGAGTCGTTCCACTTGTCGGAGTTGTGGACGACCATGGCCGCCAGTCTGGCCGTGAATCCTCGTGGCCGCTATAAGGCCATGGATCGTGAATTGGCGTCGAGGCGAACGTCTGCCATGGAGCGCCATCACCCCAGCGGGCAACGTCAGTGCCTTTCAAGACTTCCATTGCCACAGCTTGACCATATTCAGCGCTGAGTAGACCGTGTGTTGGGACCGGTACTACTGCAGGGTCGCCCAACCAATGATAACGATCTGCAAAGGCGTGTCTCATCGTCAGAGCAAGAGCACGTAGGGATTCACCGCTTTCCCACGATCTTGTCTTTCGCGGATCGAGCGCTTGCCAGATGTTAAGGATCTCGAGTTCAGTAATTCCTCCCCCAGGCGCGGGAGGTACAGCGACGATGTGCCCACGGTAGTCAAGCGTCATCGCAGGTTTAATCTCGGGAGCCGCTGCACCAAGATCCGACATCGACAAGATTCCGCCCATTTCATTCGATGTTGCGACAAGACCTTGGGCGATCTCTCCATCGATCAGGGTTGCGGCACCCTTCTCTGCGACCGTGCTCAGCGTCGAAGCCAGCAACTCCTGACGAATCAGCGTGGCAGTGTCAAAGCTATGACCATAGTTGATACCTGATGAATGTCCCTTCGGCAGCCCTGCCCCGTCTAAGAAGATTTCTGCAGACATCGCGTCGCGACTTAGTCGTTGAAGGTCGCTAAGTGCACTGGTGAGAAACCATGAATCCGCCCGGAAACCGGCAGAGGCTGCTGTGATTGCAGGCGACAGCACGGCGTTCAAGGGGATTGTGCCGAATCGCTCGTGAGCGGCAACGAGGCCCAGTAGTGTGCGAGGGACTCCGGATGCCAAAGCGCCGTCAACATTGGCATTGTCTACCACCGGAGCAAGCCCGAGTACTGCTGAACTTGAAGCGCTAGGGTCAACATCGAACATCGTACTGGTGGCAGAAAGAGGCGCTTTGGGGCCAAAGTCAACAGACCACGGCTCTTCGCCCGGAGAGTGCACAAGCATGAACCCTGAACCTGCGAGGGTCGTTTCCGTCGGTTCAATTACGCCGGCGACAAGAGCCGCAGCTACAGCTGCGTCTACAGCATTTCCTCCCTTTTCCAACACACGCATTCCTGCCTGCACGCTCGTCTTACGAGGTGCGATTACGCTCCCAAGGGCATTTGCGTGCTCGGATACAGATACATTCGGTGGACGGTGAGTTTTCACGGAGTCACTTTCGATCGTCATTGACAGTGATGAACCTTGACTCTAGAAACGCCAGATACTGCGAACAACAGATTTTGCGTTTTTTGCGCACCTCTTCAGGCCCTGCAAGTTGCACGACAGACCTAGGCAGAGTTACGAGGGCAGTAAAATGCACCTTTAGCT
Source organism: Brevibacterium sp. SMBL_HHYL_HB1 (assembly GCF_018208375.1). Taxonomy (NCBI): domain Bacteria; kingdom Bacillati; phylum Actinomycetota; class Actinomycetes; order Micrococcales; family Brevibacteriaceae; genus Brevibacterium; species Brevibacterium sp. SMBL_HHYL_HB1. Next base: position 2,201,343 of record NZ_CP062936.1, read on the forward strand.
AAGTTTCAATTTTGTTGTTCAGCGTCCAACGACGCCGGTCTACTCTACCTAGCCAAATAGTCGGTCACCTCGAAACCTCGAGTGAAAGTCGGCTTCAAACATCTGGGCGGGAAGCGTCAACATAAATGAACCCACTGAAACGAACTGCTGCCTACGATCTGCGCTCGGTGCGTTGGGTCGGCACTCACATGAAGTCGGTAGGGATTAAAAATCGCGGCGGCTCACGCGACACCTGGCACCGTCCATGCCCCGATAAGCGCAATTACCAGACACCCATTCGAGCCAGCGACCGCCCATCTCGTAGCCGAAGAGCGGGTGCTGGATTCCTGGGGCCACGGGCGACGCCAAGCACCCGCCACGCCTGCCGGTATCGTCTGCGCTACCCTGTGAGCTCTTCTACCCAGAGCCCGACGCCGAGCGGTCAAAACGCCAAGTGAGGTCTCGAACTCGCAGCGAGCGATACTAACCGCCCCACTCCTTTTGTGACACTACGGAGATTGTCGTCTTGCCTTCTCACGGCAGCTTGACTGTGAATGGCTGGCACGCTGACTCGCTCTACTCGATTGCGATCAGCATGACGTCCTTCGAAGTTCGAGCGTGCTCACCAGCAATATTGAGAATCTCGTCGAGTTCGTGGGTGACTCGAAAATCATCGACAGCGACTACCGCTCACAGTTGCATGTGCTCCTGGATGCTGAATTCGCAGGTGACCACTTCGAAGCGCGAGACATCGCTCTGAGTCCCATGGTCCGTCTGTCCGTGGTTCGGATTGTCGGCTCATCGTAATTGAGAGTGTAGAACCGGTCTGAAGCCACCGGACTCGAGCAGACACCTGGCGATGTAGTGGGTGATGTTACGGAACCCCAAAGCAGACCCGCGCAGATGTTCAAGCCTGCCGTTGATCGCTTCAGTCGGACCATTGGACGTTCCCGGTCGGGTGAAGAACGCCAGCACATCGGCAGCTCGGCGCTTCAGAGTCCGTCCCAACCGTTTGAGCTCGACCAGCTCTGTCGGCAGATTCGTCGTCAGTGCGTCGATGACCGTTCTCAAGAGCTTCTTGCCCTCGTTGCGGTCGGCGGTTCGGTAGGCGTTGACTATGTCTTGGTAAACAGCCCAGGTGACTTCGACTTCGGTGAAACTCGAATCGGCGAACAGGCCTGCGATCCTCTCCTGCTGCTTGGTCGTGAGCAGATCAGCGCCTGTGTGCAGAGTCCTCCTCGCTCGATACAAGGGGTCTTTCGCTCGTCCACGATGACCAGTGGTCTCCTGCTGAATACGACGACGAACATCATCGAGAGCATCACCGGCGAGCTTGACGACATGGAAGGGGTCCATGACTTCGACCGCATCGGGCAGTTCCTCGACCGAGGCTGTTTTGAAGCCGGAGAATCCGTCCATCGCGACGACGTCGATGCCATCACGCCAGTCCTTCGGACGGGCTTTCAACCACTGCTTGAACACCTGCTTCGACCGTCCGGGCATCATGTCGAGCAGACGTGCTGGGCCTGTTGCCTGGCTGATCGGGGTGAGGTCGATGATGACGGTGACGTACTTGTCGCCACGCCGAGTGTGCCGCCATACGTGCTCGTCGACACCAATGACGCTGACCCCGTCGAAACGCGTCGGGTCGTTGATCAACAACCGCTTACCTTCAGCGAGGATTGCGGAGTTCGCGGTGTGCCAGGACACGGCGAGTTTGCGTGCGATCACGGACACGGTGTCGTGGTCGATGACGAGGGCACGCAGCGCCCAGTCGAGGCCGGTTCGAGAGATCTTCGCTCGTGGGGGCGCCGCAGCAGTGGTGTCTTGACGCCATACGCGGTCGCACTCGACGCATTTGTAGCGGCGGAGGCGAATATGAAGCGTGGTCGGTCGGTGGCCGAAGGGTTCGTGGGCGAGACGGCGGACGACGGTATCGCGAACGATCCCGTGGCCACCACACCGTCGGCACCAGTCATCGGCAGTGTTGGGCCGGCATTCCAGGATGGCTTTGTGTCCGGTGATGTGTTGGCCGGTGCAGGTGAGGTCGAGGGTGTCGAGTCGGCAGAATGTCGTGAGGTCAGGGGTTGAGAAAGTAGGCTTGGCCACGTCGAGGTCTTTCGGATGGGTTGTGTGAGAACTTCCATCATCGGAAGACCTCGACATCTATCCGGGTAGCGACGCGCCGTGTCCTGGAATCACCGTTCTACACTCTCGTTTACGAAGAGCCGGATTGTCCGACCGAGGCTTCCGTACTACTTACAGCACCACGAATCTCAGCTAATCAAAACCCAAACCTCAGAAATCTTTACTTATGCATCAGTTCTCGGTAGCCTGCGTACAAAGGAGTTGATGTGATTCAAGACAACGATGTGGAATCCGAGCTCTCTGATTCGGGGACAGACTCGCCACGCATTGGAACTCGACTGCGCAAGAGACGTCAGGCTTTACGTATGACGCTCAAGCAAGTTTCCGAGAGCTCAGGACTTACCGAAGGATATCTGTCGCAGCTTGAACGCGGCGTGAGCACCGGAAGCATCAGCAGTCTTCAAAAGATCTGCGCTGCGACTGGGCTCGAAGTTGGGGAGCTCTTCAGCGAGCCGGACTCGACGGGCCCCAAAGTCACTCGGTTCCGAGATTCCGAAGGTTTCAGTTACGGCGTCAAGGGACGCAAGCTCCGGCTGACGCCGAATGAGTTCGACCACCTCGAAATGTTCGTCGGAGTGTTCGAACCCGGAGGTTCGACCGGAGCTGATCCGTACTCGCACGGATCGTCGGAAGAACTGATTCTTGTCATTGAGGGCCAAGTCGAGGTCACGCTCGGGTCACAAGTCTTTACACTTCACGCCCTCGATTCAATTCCCTTTTCCAGCAGCGTCCCTCACCGTGTCAAGGAAACGGGTGGCAACAAAGCCATCGTTCTCTGGGGCATGTCACCTCGCTCTTTCTGACTTCAAACAATCCGACCACAGTACAAGGAGGTACCCATGCGCATCGGTGTCGAATGCGGTGGTACGTTTACCGACCTCGTCGTCCTCGATGATGATGGACGACTGCGCTCAACCGACAAGGTATTTTCTACACCTGCCGACCCGTCAGAGGCAGTCAGAACCGCCCTTCATCGGCTTAACTCTCACCTGACCAACGGTGCAGAAATTCTCCACGGCTCAACAGTGGCGACGAACGCGCTGATTGAACGCAAAGGGGCACGAGTCGGGCTGATAGTCACCAGCGGCTTCAAAGACATCGTCTTCCTCCAAAGGCAAGACCGCGCACAGATGTACGATCTGAAGCTGGTCAAACCGGAGCCATTGGTCGCCAGAGCCGACATAATCGAAATCGACGAACGACTTAACGAAACGGGCGAACCGCTGCGGTCTATCGACGTCCAGCAAGCTCGTTCCGCAGTAAAGCGATTGATCGACCGTGGCGTCGACGCTATAGCCGTTTCACTTTTGCATTCCTACGCCAATCCTGATCACGAAGCAATCGTCGCCCAAATTGTCCATGAGCTTGCGCCCGAAATGACTATCGCACTTTCGTCGCAAAGCGCACGGGAGTTCCGAGAATATGAACGGACCACCACCACGACAATCGACGCGTTTCTACGACCACGCGTCGCTAACTACATTGACCGACTCACCGCTGATGTCGCCCAATTGGGTTCCCGCGCAATGCAGGTCATGCAATCTAACGGAGGAACGGTTCCTGCCCAGACTGCGAGCAGAAATCCCTTGACCATGTTACGTTCGGGCCCTGCTGCTGGCGTTGCGGGGGCTATTGCAGTTGCCGGTGCTATCGGGGAACAGAAGATCGTCACCATGGACATGGGAGGAACCAGCACCGATGTCGCTGTGATTCGGAACGGCGAGGCTGATCTCACAACTGAGACCGTTGCAGATGGTCTCCCAGTTCGAGTACCGATGGTCGACATTGTCGCGGTCGGGGCCGGTGGCGGTTCACTTGCAGACGTAGATAGCGGAGGACTTTTGACTGTCGGACCGCAATCGGCAGGAGCCGATCCGGGACCAGTCGCTTATGGGAGAGGCGGCACGCAACCAACTGTCACCGATGCCAATCTAGTGCGGGGCCTGCTTCGCCCCGAGACTTTCTTGGGCGGAAAGTCACAACTGAATCTCACCGCAGCCGAACAGTCGCTGGCTCAACTTGGAGAGCAATTGGGACGAACACCCAGCGAGGTCGCTGAAGACATCTTCCGCTTGGCATCAGTTCATATGGCCACAGCCATTCGAATGACAACAACCGAACGCGGACACGAAGTGTCCGAATATACATTGTGCGCATACGGCGGAGCAGGCGCGATGCATGCAGCGACAGTAGCCGATGAACTCAATATCAAGAAAGTCATAGTTCCGCCCTATAACGGACTCGCCTCCGCTTACGGACTACTGACTGCCGATTTTCGGCGAGAATTCTCTACCACACGCCTGACCAATCTCAGCCGGATTGATGACAACGGGCTCCGAAGCTTCCTCAACGATCTCAAGACCGAAGCCCTGGAACAATTGAAGAACGAAGACGCTATTTTGGAGTCAGCGACCTTCGTTTTCACTGCAGATATGCGATACGTCGGCCAAGGCTTCGAAGTTATTGTCCCCATCTCGGAGCCGGACTCGCCTAACGTCACACATCTGGCTGACTCATTCAGCGAAGTCCAAGAGCGGCGATACGGATTCGTCGACTCCAATAAGGACATTCAATTGGTAACTCTTCGCTTAACTGTCTCGGTGCCAGCTGAAAGCACAGCCCTACCGCGCGTCGAGATCATGAGCAATGACGATATGTACCAGCAGCCGATTGTCGAACACGGAAAGTCAGTATCAGCACAGTTCCGGAGGCGGAACGGACTTTCCATCGGCACCACAATTGACGGCCCGTCGGTCATTGAAGACGACACGTCAACGACCTACGTACCCACTGGCTGGGTAGCGACCGTTGACGACAATACCAATTTGATTCTGGAGCGTGATCACCGATGAAGTCCTCTGAAACTAGCCTGAACAGCGCACAGGACCTCAGCATTATCAAGGCGGGCATGGACGCCATTTGCCGAGAGATGGCAGTCAATTTGCGACGCTCAGCCATTTCGTCGATCGTCCGCGAAGCCAGAGACTTCTCCGTAGCTCTGACCGACGCACGAGGCGAAGTCGTTTCCCAAGCTGAATGTATTCCAATCATGACTGCCGGAATTGCGTTGGCGATGAAAGGCATAGACAAACGTTTCGACCTGTCGACGTTCACCGAGGACGACGCAATCTTGATGAACGATCCGTTTGACGGTGGACAACATCTTCAAGATATCTACCTATTCACGCCGATCATCGTCGAGGGTCAAGTCGTCGGTTTTGGCGCAACAACTGCCCACCACGTCGACCTGGGAGGAATGCATGCAGGAATCTCCACACAAGCCACTGAGATTTACCAAGAGGGCCTGAGGATACCCCTCTCAAAATTCTCAGTCTCCCGCGACTTCGAATCACCTCACGGATTCGTCCGTCAAGTCCTCGGTGCTAACGTACGAGTCCCAGACGCAGTGCTCGGCGACCTAAGAGCGCAATTCGCAGCCAATCAGACAGCGGTGCGCCGTCTCTCTGAACTTATGAACCGCCACGGGGTCGAAGAATGCTTAAACGCGATGGAGCAACTCAAGGATTACTCTGAACGACGATTCCGTGCTGCCATTGAACAGATCCCAGACGGTATCTATTCTAAGACGGAGTATTTTGACGGCACCGCCTATGGATTGAAAGACGTGCCGATCAATGCAACACTCGAAGTCGATGGAAGCGACATTCGCGTTAGCTTTGAAGGCACTGCCGGGCAGATCGCTGGAAACATCAACTGTCCCCTAGCCTCGACAATCTCCGCTGTTCAATCGGCAATTCGGTGTTCACTGCCGTCGACAGACATTGACTTCAATGAAGGATGCAATCGCCCGATCCACATTGATGTCCCCTACCGCTCGGTCCTCAATCCAGCGCCGCCAATGGCTGTGCGTTCGCGACTCACTCCTGCGTCTCGAGTATTCAATGCCATCACGGGAGCACTCGCGACAGCATACCCGGACAGCGCCACAGGAACAGGCTTCGACACAACAACTGCCATCACACTGGCTGCGCTAGATTCTCAAGGTAAGTATCAAGTGGCTCTCGAAATACTCGGCGGTGGCTGGGGCGGCTGTTCCGAGCACGATGGTGCAGATGCTCTTGACAACCCCATTTCGAATTGCGCGAATGCTCCAATTGAGGCCTTGGAAACTGATTACGACCACTTCTGGATTAGCGAATATGCGTTAGCCGACGGCTCTCAAGGCGGAGGACAATACTCCGGTGGAGCTGGAATTCGACGAACCTACGTAGCCAAACACGACGGTGTCAAGGTTGCAGGCTATTCGGATCGGCACCGACAAGGACCCGACGGAATCTTTGGCGGATTGTCGGGTGGAACCGGATCTCACACAATCATTCGAGCAGACGGAACAACGATGCGATTGTCGACGAACTATGAAGAAGTCCTCAACAAGGACGATCAGATCGTCGTCGTGACTGGAGGAGGCGGCGGTTACGGAACACCTGACTGACATATTGGCGGTCGACTAGTGGACCGTTGTGCCTTTCACGAACCTGCACCACGACCCTCATTGGAGAGGAAAACCATGACTTCATCGACTTCAACGAAGAAGCCGGTCTCGCTAAACCGAATCGGTATGTCGTCCTTCATCGGCACCACCATGGAGTGGTACGACTTCTTCATCTACAGTACGGCCGCGGCCCTGGTCTTTGACCAACTGTTCTTCCCGTCATTCGAACCACTCATCGGCTCGATTCTTGCGTTCTCCACTCTTGCTGGCGGCTATCTATCCAGGCCTATCGGTGCCATACTCCTTGGGCACTTTGGAGACAAAATCGGGCGAAAAGCTGTACTCGTCCTCACGCTCGTCGCTATGGGTGCCTCTACATTCCTCATCGGTCTTTTGCCAACGTTCGATACGATCGGCATTGCTGCACCCATCATTTTGGTAGTCCTTCGACTCATTCAGGGACTTGCAGTCGGCGGAGAGTGGGGCGGCGCTGTACTGATCGCCTCCGAAAACGCTCCGGAGGGCAAGAAGACGTTCTACGCTGCGTTTGCGCAGATGGGCTCGCCCGCGGGTTTACTGGTGGCCACATTCATCTTCACTCTTCTGCAAGACATCGTGCCGTCGGAACCCATGCTCAGCTGGGGTTGGCGCATTCCATTCTTGATTGCTGGCCTGCTCGTGCCAATCGGCCTCATCATTCGGCTCTCTGTCGATGACGCACCCGAATTCAAGGAAGCCTCACGTCGAGCTGAATCTAGCAAGATGCCTCTCCTCAAACTACTGCGTGAAGGATGGCGTGGACTCATCATCGGCACGGGAGCATTCCTCGGCGTATTCGCCACCTATTACCTGCTGACGACGTTCGTGATCACCTATGCAACCAAGACTCTGGGGATGAGTGCGGCAGTCGTCCTACCAGCAAACATCATCTCGGCAGTATTTGAAGCAGGTGGAATCGTGCTGGGAGTTTGGCTAGCAAAGAAGATCACAGCCAAGCACGTAGCTCTCTATTCAGCAATCGCGCTTGGGTTGTGGTCATGGCCGGCGTTCGCATTAATGAAAACCGCTGTGCCAATGAATCTATACATCGCTGTTGCAATCGCAATGATCTTTGTCGGGACGTCCTACGGTGTCCTAGCCGGTGAAGTAGCCGAACTGTTCACTCCAACACAGCGATACACCGGAATTGGCCTAAATTATCATCTATCTGGCGCACTCGGAGGAGGACTTGCTCCGGTAGCGGCGACGTCGATGCTCGCGGCAACTGGCTCGACCAACGGCGTGGTAATCGTGTGCGTGGTTGTCGCGGTCATCATGACTGTCTGTTGTGCGCTACTCCCCCAATCCAAAACAGCCAAAGTAGACCCTGTGGCGGAGTCCGAAGGAGCAAAAGCATGAATGGGACCATCAACGGTCAGCTCGGATTCTGGATGTCTAACCTGTCCGAAAGTTCTCGCCAAACGATTTCGCAATCGCTGCCGAGCACGACCGATTTGGCCATTGTCGGAGGCGGATACACAGGTTTGTGGGCAGCGTACTTCTATAAGACGCTCAACCCTGACCATGAAGTAACCATCTTTGAAGCAGAACAGATCGGTTACGGTGCGTCCGGGCGCAATGGCGGATGGGTCTCATCACTCGTGCCTGGCAATCGGTCGCGATTCGCGGCGAACAGCCCGCAGGGCCGAGGTGCCGCGATCGCAATGCAAAGAGAATTCATCCGAAGCGTTTCAGAAATCATGGAGACACTAGACCGGCTGGGTATCGAGGCAGATCAATCGTTCGACGGGATGTTGTCCGCAGCGCACACCGTTGCGGGCTTGAGCCGGCTACAGTCCAAACGAAAGGGTGACCTGGACTTCGGATACAACCCAGACGAAGTCATCGAGCTGACATCCGATGAGTTCCGCGATCGCATCAATATCGAGGGCGTACACGGAGGTCTCTACTACCCTGACGTCGCTTGCGTAGATCCCGCAAAACTAGTGAGGGGCCTAGCCAAGGTCGTGGAGGGCTTGGGCGTACGTATCGTAGAGCAAGCTCGAGTTACGCAAGTCCGCCGCCAGTGCATATCCGTCGACTCGACTCAAATTCTGGCGAAAAGAGTCTTTGTGTGTACCGAAGCATACTCTGGACCGCTGGTAGGAAATAGACGGCTCACTCCGATCAATTCGTCAGCGATTGCAACTCAACCTTTGCCGGCAGAAGCATGGGACAATATCGGTTGGAAGAAGAGATTCTGCCTCAACGATTCAGCGCACACCTTCATCTATGCGCAGCGAACCGCAGACGACAGGATAGTCATCGGTGGACGGGGATCTCCATACCGTTTTGCCTCGGGAACGGGCGGTCGGGGCGAGACGGCTCAAACGACCGTTGACCAGCTCTTGGGCAAACTTCGGAATTTCTTTCCATCCGTTGAGTTCCGTGCAGACTACGCGTGGTCTGGAGTTCTCGGAGTCACGCGGGATTGGAACGGATCCGTCTCGTTTGACCCGTCTACTGGCGTTGGACATTCTTTCGGCTACGCAGGGCACGGTGTCACTAGCGCATTCGTCGGCGGAAGGACCTTGGCCGAACTAGCATCGGGAGTGGAATCAGAAAGGACCGAGTTGGCTTGGGTGGACTACAGTTCTCGAAATTGGGAGCCGGAGCCAATTCGTTGGGCAGGGATTCATAGCATGTACTCGCTGTTCGGAATCGCGGACCGCTGGGAGGAGCGGCGCGATTCCACCAAGACTTCGCTGTTGGCTTCATTTGGCAGCCGATTGGCGGGCCTCCACGAATAGCGCTCCTTCGCGACCGACCTATACGACAAAACAATTGCAGTTTAGCCTTGATCCACCGATCTGCTTGATGTCCGGAGGTTCACTCGAATTTGAGCGCGGACGCGATGAGTGGGCAGGAGGCAGTGTCCCGGTCTCGCACCGGTCTCTTCCACACTGAGCTTCCCAGAGCCTCCTCCATGACTTTGGTCTCGGGCCCCTTTCCAAGGGCGGATCGGTCAGGCCGACATCGTCCGGGGCGGCCCCAACGCCGATTGCCATAACCGGGAGAATTCCCTCGCCCACGGCCAGGCTCTGGGCAGATGCAGGATCAGTTTCCTAGCCCGGTGAGCAATCCGGGCCGGAACCCCGATGATTCGTGTCCGCAGCGTCTGAGCGCGCACTTTGCTCATCCTGCCGCCGATGAGTCCGGCAGCAGCCCGCAGCAAGTTGTGAGTGATCGCTGCGATCGTCACCCAAGCGGCATTGGCGTTGAACACCCCGGAGGGCATATGCGCCAGCGCACCATTCTTCAGTTCCGCATTGATCTGCTCGATGATCGCGTGCTTGCGATGCATGCGATCAGCAACGACAGTGTCGAAACGGTCTTTGTCCACGGTGGTGAAGAACGCGTGGTGCCGGAACAAGTCGAACAGAGTGTCTTGTCCGGCAGCGCGTTTGGTTTCGTTGAGTTCTGGGATACGGCGGACCACCAGACGGCCCGTCGCCTGCAGGGACTTCTCCTTCGAAGTGAACGCGGTGAACGGGACTTCAGCGACTTCAGCCTTCGAAATCCAGACCCCGGACTCTTCGTCATAGAGGCTCATCGTAATTGAGAGTGTAGAACCGGTCTGAAGCCACCGGACTCGAGCAGACACCTGGCGATGTAGTGGGTGATGTTACGGAACCCCAAAGCAGACCCGCGCAGATGTTCAAGCCTGCCGTTGATCGCTTCAGTCGGACCATTGGACGTTCCCGGTCGGGTGAAGAACGCCAGCACATCGGCAGCTCGGCGCTTCAGAGTCCGTCCCAACCGTTTGAGCTCGACCAGCTCTGTCGGCAGATTCGTCGTCAGTGCGTCGATGACCGTTCTCAAGAGCTTCTTGCCCTCGTTGCGGTCGGCGGTTCGGTAGGCGTTGACTATGTCTTGGTAAACAGCCCAGGTGACTTCGACTTCGGTGAAACTCGAATCGGCGAACAGGCCTGCGATCCTCTCCTGCTGCTTGGTCGTGAGCAGATCAGCGCCTGTGTGCAGAGTCCTCCTCGCTCGATACAAGGGGTCTTTCGCTCGTCCACGATGACCAGTGGTCTCCTGCTGAATACGACGACGAACATCATCGAGAGCATCACCGGCGAGCTTGACGACATGGAAGGGGTCCATGACTTCGACCGCATCGGGCAGTTCCTCGACCGAGGCTGTTTTGAAGCCGGAGAATCCGTCCATCGCGACGACGTCGATGCCATCACGCCAGTCCTTCGGACGGGCTTTCAACCACTGCTTGAACACCTGCTTCGACCGTCCGGGCATCATGTCGAGCAGACGTGCTGGGCCTGTTGCCTGGCTGATCGGGGTGAGGTCGATGATGACGGTGACGTACTTGTCGCCACGCCGAGTGTGCCGCCATACGTGCTCGTCGACACCAATGACGCTGACCCCGTCGAAACGCGTCGGGTCGTTGATCAACAACCGCTTACCTTCAGCGAGGATTGCGGAGTTCGCGGTGTGCCAGGACACGGCGAGTTTGCGTGCGATCACGGACACGGTGTCGTGGTCGATGACGAGGGCACGCAGCGCCCAGTCGAGGCCGGTTCGAGAGATCTTCGCTCGTGGGGGCGCCGCAGCAGTGGTGTCTTGACGCCATACGCGGTCGCACTCGACGCATTTGTAGCGGCGGAGGCGAATATGAAGCGTGGTCGGTCGGTGGCCGAAGGGTTCGTGGGCGAGACGGCGGACGACGGTATCGCGAACGATCCCGTGGCCACCACACCGTCGGCACCAGTCATCGGCAGTGTTGGGCCGGCATTCCAGGATGGCTTTGTGTCCGGTGATGTGTTGGCCGGTGCAGGTCAGGTCGAGGGTGTCGAGTCGGCAGAATGTCGTGAGGTCAGGGGTTGAGAAAGTAGGCTTGGCCACGTCGAGGTCTTTCGGATGGGTTGTGTGAGAACTTCCATCATCGGAAGACCTCGACATCTATCCGGGTAGCGACGCGCCGTGTCCTGGAATCACCGATCTACACTCTCGTTTACGAAGAGCCAGGAAAGTTCAAGGATTGGGCGGCCGCCTTTGCCGCTACGGGGAACGATTCGTTTGTCGCCTACTCCACTCGATATGAGTCAACAGTGCCGCCGACTCCGCTCCCCTGGTCGAAATTCTGACCCCAGCCGGCCCCGTCGTTCTCCTGCCCTCGGTAGTGCGTCTCCACACCTGCCGAATGCAGAGCATTGATGAAGACGGATCCTGCGAACCCGGAGCCCGCCGTAGGGTCAGATGTTGACAGACGAAGCGGCTGAGCCGAGACGAGCCAGACGGCCGACAGAGAGGCCGCGGGCCAGCGAAAGGCTCGTGGTGTGGACGCCTGTAGCGATATCGCGCTGGTCACCTGCCGAAGACTCGTCTTCGCTGATGTTCCCCAGTACGTACTCGTGCGCAGGATGCGGAGAGTTCTGCTTTTGTGGTGTCGGTTTCACTCGCTTTCGTCCGGGCGCTCGACGTTCTCATCATCGCGTCCATCATCCATTCGAAGCCGCCGCGACTGGTAGAGGTACTGCCCGATCAGTCGGATGAACTCATCAGCGCGGTCGCTCTCACCAGTGAGCGCACCGGTGAGCTTGCCGAACGCGCCCTCGTTGAGCACAGCCGCATCTGTGAGCGTCTCGCGCAGCTCCGGCGATGCCATGAACTGGTCGAGAGCATTGTGGTCGATCTGATCAGCTATGCGGGGGTCCTCCTCGGCCATGCCGGCCGCGGCGCGGACGAACCCCTCGATCTGCGGGTCGGCGAACTCGGACCCGAACAGCTCGTTGATCTTCGACACCACCTCCGACAGCAGCACCTGCTGCGGGTCCTGGCGCGACACGTGCGATCCGAGACCCGTGATGCCCTGCAGGCCGGGCGTCTCCTGATCACCGGATAGCGCGATGTCGGCGCTGCCCTGGTCGATCTGTCTCACCCGCCGCAGCTCCAGACCGGACACGTCCACGTCCGCGTCAGCACCGTCGGTCGGCAACAGACGCACCAGCTGACGCAGGAACTCGGCGAGATTCTCGAGGTCGCTCGTGCCATAGTCGACTACCTGGGACATGAAGTCATACAGCCTGACATACGAGCCGCAGTCTTTCCGGAACGTGCGCAGCTCGTCGAGCGCTTCGCTGTCTTCGTCGGCCTCAGCCTCGTTCCAGCGGGCAACGAACTCGTCACGTGCCGGAGTCACAGCCGCAGCCAGCGCGGCATGCGACTGCTTCCGCGCCCACCATGCCTCCGCATAACGCTCGACATCGTTCGACGTGTAGATGCGCGCCTGAGCGAGCTTAGTCGCCAGCTGGTGGACGAGGTTTGGGTCGGTCTCCTTCTCCACGTGCGCCTCGAGGTAGTACGTCAGAAACGCCTCAAGGATGTCACCGGGATCGTTGACGAAGTCGAGGACGAACGTGCGGTCCTTCATCTCCCCTGACGGCGAACGGTACGTGCGGTTCAGGCGCGACAAGGTCTGCACGGCATGCACGTCCGGTAACTTTTTGTCGACATACATCGCGCACAACAGCGGCTGGTCGAAGCCAGTCTGGAACTTGTCGGCGACGATCATCAGCCGGTACTCGGGCCGTCGGAACTCGCGTGCGAGGTCGGAGCCAATGCCTGGATTCATCGAAGCCTCGGTCGCGTCCTCGATGCCGTAGTCCTCGTCGCTGAGTTTGCCGCTGAACGCAATGATCGACTGGTACGCGTACCCGCGCTGCTTGAGGTACTTGTCGGTCTCGATCTTGTACCGCAGCGCAGTCTGGCGAGAGTCGGTGACGACCATCGCCTTCGCATGCCCCTCTAGCAGATGCGCGACGTTGGCACGGAAATGCTCGACGATGATCTCGACCTTCTGGCCGATATTCGTCGGATGCAGTTTCGCGAACCGCATGATCTTCCGCGTCGCCGTCTTCGGATCCACAAGTGTGTCGTCGTCTGGGCCGATTCCCGTCGCGATGCCGGCAGCGCCCTGTTGCTCGATCTCAAACGCCGTCTTGTACGTCTGATAGCCGCGCAGGACGTCGAGGATGAAGCCCTCCTCGATCGCCTGCCGCATCGGGTAGACGTCGAACGAGACCGGCTTACCATCGTCACCGGGACGGCCGAAGAGCTGCTTTGTCTTCGCCTTCGGCGTCGCAGTGAACGCCACCAGCGATACGTTCCTCGCCCCGGCTCGTGCCGCCGTCTCCGCAGCGATCTGTCGTTCACGGTCGGCCTCGACGAGCTGGTTGATCACGTCCTGGCTGTCGAACTCGTCATCATCGGCGACCTCGCCACCTTCGGTGAGCACCTTCTTCAACTCCGCCGCCGTCTTGCCCGACTGAGAGGTATGAGCCTCATCGACAATCACCGCGAAGTTCTTCGTGCCCAGCGTCGTCTCCAGCAGGTCCTTGACGAACGGGAACGTCTGCAGCGTGACGACGATGATCAGCGACGACCCGGTCAGCGCGTCCAGCAGCGCTCGAGATTTCGAGCCCCCGGACCGGCGCACGGCGGCAGAGTCAATTACCGCAACGGCACTGCCGGTGTCATCGACCTGCTCGACAGCCTGCTGCAACTGGGCATCGAGGACACGGCGGTCCGAGACGATGATGACCTTGTCGAACACCTTCTCGTTCAACCGGTCGTGCAGGCGCGCGAGGCGATGGGCCGTCCACGCGATCGTATTCGTCTTCCCCGAACCGGCAGAGTGCTCAATGAGGTACCTGCGACCAGGGCCCTCATCGCCGATCGTGTCGACAAGCTTCTTCACCGCACGCCACTGGTGGTACCGCGGGAACATCAGCGCCGTCGAACGCTTGATCTTCCCCGTCGCCGGGTCCTCGTCCACGTCGGTCTTGAGGAACATCTGCGAACCGAGGACGGACAGGAAGTTCTCCCGCTGCAGCACCTCTTCCCACAGGTACGACGTCGCCGGTCCCGAGGGGTTGGCTGGGCTGCCTGCAGCACCGGTGTCTTCGTGGCCGCGGTTGAACGGCAGGAAGTGGGTCTTCTCCCCCGCGAGCCTCGTCGTCATGTGCACCTGATCGTCATCGACAGCGAAGTGCACCAGCGCACGAGTGCCGAAGCCCAGCAGCGGCTGGCCCGCCGGGTCACGATCCTTCCGGTACTGCGTGACAGCAGTTCGCCACTGCTGCTTGAAGAACGACTTCAACTCGCAGGTCGCCACCGGCAGACCGTTGACGAAGAAGACGAGATCAATCGACCGTTTGTCTCTTCGCTTCGGCGAAAAGTACACCTGCCGGGCGACGCGCAGCCGAACCTTCTGGTATTGCTCGGTCACCGTTTTGTTCAGCGACGTAGCCGGCTTGAATTGGCACATCCGGAAATGAGCAGTCGCCCCACGAGTGTGCGAGAACTTCCGACGCAGGACGTTGAGCGTTCCGCCGCCCGAACTCATCGGCGTGTCCAGCCTAGTGACAAGCGTAGACAACAGCGCCTCACGGTCAGCATGCTCGGCACCCGTACCGGCGCGCACGACCTTCGCGTACTCGTCCGGCTGGGTCTCGCTCAGCCACCAGAACACGTCCTCGGGCCAGACCGCTCGCTCAGCGTCGTAGCCGTCGTCGTTCGGGCTATAGAGCCAACCATGCGCACCGAGATATTCGGCGATCTCTACTTCGAGCGCTTCTTCGCGGGTTGCGTCTGGTGACGCCATTGTCTTCATCCAACCTTTCGTGCTGTACGTACGTCGAACTGCCCCGTCACTGCCGCCGTGATTAGCGCCGCACGGCGCTCCTTCGCCAGCACAATGTGTTCCTCGGCTTTGGCGATGAGGGAGTCGATGCGGGAGGCCTGATCTTCTATGTGCTTTACGATCGCCCGTTGTTCCTCGACTGGCGGCAAAGGTATGCGAATTCCAGCTGCGGTATGTTGATAGATCGTCTTATGGGTGGATCCGATCATCATGACACTGAACTCTTCTCGCATTGCACGAAAAACCTGCAACAAATACTCAGGAAGCAAAAGAGGGCTACAGATCCAGTTCCAGAAGTCTTGGCTCGTGGCCATGGGAACTGGCATGATACCCGAAAATCCGACTGACGCAGTTCTAGATAAAACGACTGTTCCAGAAGGAAGTAGTTCGGCAGCCGAATTCGAAAGCCCGAGAGAGCTGATCTGGCTACTCGTCTCACCAAGATAGGTTCGTTTTCCATCTCTGAGTTGCCAAACATCAGCCAAAGTAAACCACGGGATCGATGTGTTCTCCCAGTACTCAGGAACACTTCGACTCGGCGTATGCCCTGTCTTCATTTCAGCAACGCGTCGGATGTTCAAAACTTGCCAGGTCCTGGGAATCGCTTCTACCCAGGAAAGCCCGCTTGCCTTCAGCGAAGCACCATTCCGCAGTCCGCGCGTCACAGCGTGGAAGATCAGCCCGGCTCGCTTCTCCGCTAACAGCCCGATGAACTCCTCCTGCTTCTTCACGAGCGCGTCGATCTGGGCCGTCTCCTTGTCCAGGTAGTCGGCGATGGCGCGCTGTTCTTCAGCTGGCGGCCGCAACCAGGGTGCGGCGCTCAACTCCTCACGATTCACCTTGGGCATCTTTACGCGCATGGAGATCTGCGTTGTGAAATCTAGAAATGGACGCGAGAGCATGTAGTAGACCAGAAATCGAGAATCATCATTGGGATGCCGACTCGACATGGCATACATGTCTGCGCTACAGAGACAGTCCATCGGCGCTATGGCGACTTTGTTTAAGGCGGGTCGTATTTTGGAGTAGAGCACCTGCCCCTGGCGCGCAAAATATTTCCCGCTGTCCGCCCCTTGATCGCGCGCAGACACTATGTTCTTGATGCGTGCCGTTCCGCTTTCAATATGATTTGGTGCGATCAGTGGTTTAGATGCCCATGGTTCACTACGCGGATCGACAAGTCCGTCGTTAATTAGCATATGGCGTCCCATTTTGGAGCTCTGCCAGCTCTGCGTACTGTCGCTCATTCGAGTAGTACCACCGTTCAATTCCATACTCACGACTCAACCTCGCGTAGCAACCCCATGATTTCTCCAACAACGCGCTCGAGATCAGCGTCGATCTCTTTTAACGGCCGGGGCGGCACGTACTCGTAGAAGTGGCGCGTGAACGGGATTTCGTAGCCGGTCTTCGTCCTGTCCCAGGCGATCCACGCACCGGCGACATGGGGCTTCACTTCGGCGTCGAAGTACGCCTGCACAGTTTCCTCACACGCCTCGTGCGTCTTCGAGTGATCGCCCCAGCCGAAGGGGACGTTCTCGGTATCGCGCAGGTCAGGATTCGGCTCGAGCTCACCCTTGTTCTTGCCAGACTGAACTGCGCAGTAGTCGGCAGTCTCGTCGTGGACGCCGATGGTCTGCCACAGCTTCTTCCGCTGTGCCGGCGTGAGTCGAATGCCGTGGTCGCCGAGGTGGCGGCCGAGTTCCTTGTCGAACTTCTCCCTGTTCAGGTACACCTCGTCGCCGAACGCCTCGAGCGCAGCGGTGACCCCGTCGACCTTCGCCAGCGACTTCTGTTCAGCCACAGCACTGATCGCCTCGGGTGTGCACTGGAACCGCAGCTGCAACGGGCGTTCGACGGTGACCGTCCAGTACGCGAAGTCGCGCTTGTTGAACGTCTTCACCGGGACCTCGACGTCGTCCTCGCTGAGCGTGCCAGTGAAGGCACGGACAAGAGCGTCACGGTGCACGTCAGGGATCTCGTTCCTCTTTGACCCGATCGATTTGCGCAGCTTTGTGCCGAGCTTGGTCGCGTCGATCAGTTGGACCGTATCTTTGCGATCTGCTGGCTTCGCGTTCGACAGGATCCATAGGTAGGTCGCGATGCCGGTGTTGTAGAACATGTCGTTGGGCAGTGCCACGATTGCCTCTACGAGATCGTTCTCAAGCATGTAACCACGGATCTCCGACGGGCCGGAGCCTGCCCCGCCGTTGAATAGCGGTGAGCCGTTGAGGACGATGCCGGCCTTGCCGCCGCGACCGGTCTCGTCGACGTCGCGCATCTTCGAGGCCACGTGCAGGAGGAACAGCATCGCCGCATCGCCCACAGCCGGTAGTCCGGGTGCGAAGCGTCCTTGACCGCCGCAGGCATGCTCCGCCTTCACCTGGGACTCGACGGCTTTCCAGTCGGTGCCGAAGGGAGGGTTGGACAGGACATAGTCGAACTGACGGTCCTCGAACCGGTCTGTAGTTAGCGTGTCGCCCTGACGGACGTTGCTCGGGTCCTGGCCGGTGATGAGCAGGTCTGCCTTGCAGATCGCGTAGGTGCGCTTGTTGATCTCCTGCCCGTACAACGCAGTCGACGCGTCCGGGCTGAAACTGCGCAGGTGCTCGTCGGCGACGCTGAGCATGCCGCCGGTACCGACAGTCGGGTCATAGATTGACCGGACGGTTCCTCGACCACGAAGAGCATCCGCGTCATCGGCATAGAGGAGGTCGACGAGGAGGCGAACAACGTCGCGAGGCGTGTAGAACTGACCTGCGCCCTCGTTGGCCGACTCGGCGAAGCGGTAGATGAGGTTCTCGAACAGGTCGCCCATATCGGCGTTCGACACCGCGTCCGGCGACAGGTCAATGCCCTCGAAGTGCTGGGTCACCTGCGACAGTCGCTCGCGATTATCAAGCGTGCGGATGACGTTCTCGAAGTCGAAAGACTTGAACACGTCGAGGTTTGACGAGAACCCGCCGACGTAGTCGATGAGGTTTTCTGCGAGGTTGTCGGGGTCTTGGAGCGCTTTCTTCAGCGTGTAATTGCTCGTCGTCCAGAACGACAGGCCGGGGTTGTCGGTCGTGCGTGTCTTCAGCTTAAGGTGCGTGCGTCGCTGCTGCTCCCCTTCGTAACTGGCGACGATCTCCGCCATTAGGTCTCGATGCGGGGCCATGACGCATTCCAGCCGGCGGAGCACTGTGAAGGGAAGGATGACTGAGCCGTACTCGGATTCGGAATACGGGCCACGCAGAGTGTCGGCGACACTCCACACAAAACCTGAGAGAGCTGACACGATCTCGATTTCTCCTGGCAGACGAGACAAACGGGCGATTTGTCTCGATACTACCGGTGCGGTGTGACATGACGTCGAAGTAGCTCGGCGATGTCCTTGCGGCGGCCCTCTATAGCCTTCTCGCCCCCGGAAACACTGAGAGGCGACCTCCACGAAGCCACATCGTTTAGAGGACCTTCAGGCCATCAGCACCGAAAGCGTGGATGTGGAAGGCCCAGGCACGAGGGAAAGCTCTTCACGTGGGTAATCCAAGCTTGTCAAAGAAAGCTCTATTCCTCTCAGTGGCTGCGTTTATCAGCCCGTCGAAGCTGACGACTTCGATGTAAGCTTTGGCGGCATTGTTATAGCCGAAGTAACCAAGCCCATCGTGGGTGGGGCGCAGATCCGAGATCTCGCAACGCTCGATCATCTTCTCGGTTAGGTCGGCAATGATGTAACAAAATGCTGGCGGCTCTTGCGTCGGAGGGATTGGCCTTCCACTCGCGGTGGTCACCCCGCCCGCGCGAATCCGTTTGACGTAGTCGAGGCACTGCTGAATCGGGTTCTTGTCCTCGGTTGCGTCCTTGCGCATAGGCCGTTTGATCTCGACCACAACGATCGACGGCAGCGGCAGTTTCTGCCCCTCAGCAGCAAGCACAGGCGAGTCGATCAGCCGAGTCGCGAGAATGTCGGGCTCCTTCGTCGACTGGGACCCGGTGACTGGCATACTCTTCAATGTTTTGTCGGAGGCGAGGTAGTCGTGAAACGCAAGCCTCTCGTCGATGATCCACAGATTCGATCCATCGGCGGCGATGTCATTCGACTCTGTGCGCATCGGGACGATGAGAGAGTGAATTGCGTCTTCCCGGCTGTATTTGCCCTCCTTGTCGGCTCGGATCAGGCGACCGAGTAAGTCCAGAACCGTACGACGCCGCGCGACATACGCTGCTAGGTCGGATTGATTGATATCGCTAACCGTCGCGATGTATCCCGCAAGTCGCTCCGCGAAGTCATCTGCCGGGTCCGCCTGAGCCTCTGCGAAGATCTCCTGCCCTTTAGCGAACGCCTCCGATTCGATCTTCTGCAATTGTTGGTGAAGCTGAAGCTCGAGCTCCTGGTCCTTGGCTGATGGGTCGACAGTGATGCCGCGCGCTTCGATGGCGGCAAGCACAGGTCGATACCGCGGTGCGCGCTTAGTTACGAATTCGTGGACACGCCGTTTACCCTCCTCTCGTGCAGACGAAAGAGGGCCCTCCAAAATATTGGAAACCTCTTCGAGTACGGCTTCTCGGATGTCGTCAAGCGACAAGTCGTCGACGAGTGTCTGACCTGGGATCCGGTCGCTGATGTCAAATGCTGTCCGGTCCGATCGGACACGTTCGTCAAGGAAGTCCGAGGTCAAATAGCAGGCGTATACGAATTCCCCAGTGGATCCGTCCACAAGCCGACCGTGGAGTCCTGGCACCTTGCCACTCAGCTTCTCTTCAAGCACGACCCGGCTTGCCGCACACCAGTGCAGGCGCGGGACTGAATTCCGTGTCGTCACTTTCAGCCGGAGGTTGAGCATGTCGAACTTTCGACCCTTAACCTCGATCGTCGAAGGTGTCATTGCCGAGTCAACAAACTCGTCCATTAAGTCGGCCAGGGATATAGTCTCGTCTTCGTCAGCGACCGTGACGACAGGAGCGCCTCCCGGTCGGAGAAAGTACCAGATGCAGTGCTCAAAGATTTCACGTGCGATCGCGTCAACACCTTTAGGAGCGTTCTGCTGGAATGACTTCTTGAAGCCGTCAAGGCTAATGACCGATCCCGGGCTATCAAACCCTTCGGCATCTCCAGCGTGCTCGACCTCTTGAGCAATTGAGAACCGGAACTGACGACCTCGCAGTTTCCCGTCTTCGTCCTCGTAGGCGCTTCTGACAGACACCCGATCGAAGGCCTTGAGCCAAAGTAGTCGGCCAACACCGCGGCAGCCGAGGGCAGACTTGAAATCGCTGTCCAAAGTTTCGAAAGATGACATGTTCTCAGGAGTGAATCCCAACCCGTTATCAGAGACGTCAAAGCCAATGATCGGCTTCATGGGAGCTCGACCCGGACCCGTCTGGCCAAGGTCAAGTTCCTCTTGCAAGTCTCGGCGCACTTTCACCTCAATTCGGCCGACTTCGTCGGATCCGACTGGCCGCGCGTCGATTGCTTGAATACCGTTGACGATAGCTTCGAGCAAGGGGAGGAGTGCATGACTTTTGGGCAGGCTCGTGTTCCGGACTCTTCCTGCGAGTGATGTCATCAGAGCCACAATCGTTCCTCCTTTAACCGTTCCAGCGATCATACATTTGGGTACTGACTCGGAACTTGCGAGGACGATCCTCCGGGCATTCTGCGTAATCAAGATCCATCAATTGGCTCAATCTTAGGGTTCTGTGCCGTGCAACCTTCGCCTAGTCACCGCCAGTGTGCCCATATACAAATCAGTTGAATGCGATTCGTGTCCGTCCCTTAGCTCACACTGTCCTCATGGCTGAGGACTATGGCACAGCGACCTGGCGCTACTGGCAGAAGATCCACAACGATGCCTGTCCCCGCAGTACGTACCGTGCTCGCCCGCCGGTTCCAGTGCGTGCCCGACGATTTTTTGAGCATGACGGAGCCGTGTGGGTCGACGGCACCGCGACACGCCTCGCGTTCGACGGAGCCATCTTCGTCGAGAATACTGACCGACGATGCCAGACCATCGGTGTCTGGTTGTCGCCGGCCGACGTATGGTGGGCGGGCAAACCTGCTACTTGAACTTCTGCTGTGGCTTGTAGTTGAAGATCGACTCTCCAGGCCGATAGGGCTGACCAGCCGTCTCGCGTTCACGCCGTTCGTCCTTGCGTGACCACCGCATTCCGACGCGTACGCCTTGCGCGATGACGAGGATGAGTATGACGAGGCTGATTGCCCAGAGGATCAGCATTCCAATGAATGTTCCCATTGCTAGAGCTCTCCTGAGTAGTGGTGGAGTCTGACGGTCAAATCACATGTAGGGATCCCAAGAGTCATACTTCCCCTGAAGCTGTTCCATCGCCATCACAAAATCCTCGACTTTGCTGATGCAATCGTCGCTTGTCGAGCAGTCCTCAGGTAACGCTTCTCCGGCTTCGGAAGCCGCTGCGGCTGCGTCTTCGGTGGACTGCCAGATGCTCGCAATGGATTCTGGCGGATCTCCAAGGTAGACGAGTGAGTCTTCGTTCGTGGCGGAATCAAGTTCGAGCAGCTTGGTCTCGGCAATGAGACCACCGCTTATTAGGCTGAGTTCACAGGCCATGATGTCTGTGCCATCCGCGACGCCCATGGGACTGCAGTAGTTCTGCTCCCACGTCTCAAGCCAATCATCAACATCTCTGCGCCCCTCGGCGATGATCGACGCGAATTCCTCTGCTGCGGGGCCGGTTGATTCCGTCTCGGCCGCGGCCGGTGCCGCTGCTTCGGTGGTCTCTTCTGGCACGGAGCACCCGGTGATGATGAAGGTGGCAGCCACAATGGTGGCAAGGAGTTTCTTGGGCATGACCGGATCATAAGTCGTTTACGATTCAATCACACGGCTACTACCGGCTTAGTATCCAATTCGTTATGGACGTGTCCCAGGTCATGTGCTGCTGGCCAAAATACTCTGGTGAGAGTAAACAACAATCACGAGCATGACTGCCTCTCCCGCATCCTCAGCGCTCCAGCCCAACGACGGTCACGAGATACCAGTGCCTACGGAGTAAATAGACCCCACATCCTGAGCAAGATGCCGATCTCGGACAAACTAGCCCGCCCCTGAGGGCGACCTCATGCCACCGATTCGAACCCGGCAAGACCTCGCCAATCCTCCGCGACAGCCCGCAGACCCGAATTCTTGCCTACGCTCAGAGTAGTGACGACTACGGCGGCTAGTCTCGAGTAATTCTCAGCGCGCACGAAATAGCAACTGCGCACGCATCTCGCTCTTGCAGAGGGTCGACGAATGTCCGAATGCCCCAGAGTGACCCGAAGTCGCTGGAACGTTGACATCGTCGGTCGATGCCAATGAACACCCCGGCCCCTGCGGGCCACGCATTGCAAATGACGGCCATTCCTAAGCAGCCGAAAGGCATTGGGACACACACTCTTCAGTGACGGTCCGGCGCTTATAAACTGCCCATAGGCCTTTTAGCTATCCCGTCAGAGCGAGGAGAGACACCGAACCATCACAGAATTCTGGACTCAACTCGTTCGTAAATCTCGCACGCTCGACTCTCAAGTTCCTCCTTTAGCGCGCGCTTCCTCTAGTGCGAAATAGATCTCGTCATGCGCTCGGATCGAATCTGCAGCTCCGCCGCCCAGTTCCTCGGTGATGACGGAAAGAAGTACGTGGATAAGAGACGAAGCAGCCACTAACGAAGGAAAGTGGGAGCTCCCTTCGGCGGGGATAACCAGAACGTCATCAACATACGAGGTGAGCTGAGAGAAGCGCGTATCGGTAATGAGCATAACTCGAAGCCCCCTGGTTCTACCGACTCGTGCAATTGCCTCGAACTCGGCCGGCGTCCTCCAGAAGTTCATAATCAGGATTACGTCTCCAGGAGAGGCCGACGACATCGCCGTGTGTGCTGCCTTGCCGCCCCATCCGACAGGAACAGTGGTCAGGCCCATCCGAGCGCCGACGTGCGCAAACTGCGTGAGCGGACCTAGATAGCTTCCAGAGCCAAACAGCAGAATCGTCGCCAGTTGCCCTTCAACGTCGTGAAATCCCCGGATCAGGTTTTGCGCGAATCTGCAACATTCGTCGGAGTCGAGGGTTCGCTTAAGTGAATTAATAGTCATCGCATCGGTCGACAACGCTGCATCTATCACTGACCCTTCTCGTTCAGCATGAATATCTAGAAGCCCCGAGGCATCGAGGCCGGAAAGATAAAGCGCCCGTAGCTCTTGCTGAAGATCAGTCCACCCGTTGCATCCCAAGGTCTTTGCACTACGAACAACTGTCGCAGGGTCCACGCCGACGCGGTGTGCGAACTCGGCAATCGTTGCGGTGCTGGCATACTGCGGAGCCCCAGCAAGTGCTCGCACAACCCGCGATGACTGCTTTCCTAGACTCCGATCGCCGAGCTTCGACAAAATCCAGTCTTCGACTCGATTAAGCCCTTCACACGAGGAGACACGGCCATCTCCCCTCGAAACATTTTTTTGCATTTAACCCACTTTGCAATATAGCCTCAACCGTGTCACAGCGTAGTGCCCATCAGATGCTGAGGAATCAGGAATGACTTTTGACACCAGCACGATCAGCCGACCTCGAATCGGCGTGCGTACCCTCAATGTAATCGAGAACGTCGGCAATCGACTACCACATCCAGTGTGGCTCTTTGCCATCCTGTCGATTATTCTTGCCCTCGTCAGCGCGTTGCTCAGCGCTCTCGGAATGGTTGCGGTGAAACCTGACGGCGAGGCCGCTCCGATCAACAATCTCGCCAGTCTCGAAGGCGTCCGATTCGCTCTCTCAAGCGTCATCGACAATTTCATGGCGTTCCCACCCTTGGGAGTGGCTCTCGTCGCCCTGCTCGGATTGGCAGTAGCCGATCGGTCCGGCCTCATCACAGCATTTATGCGCCAATCATTGGCACGGGTCTCACCCCGTTTCCTCACGCCTGTCGTTGCCTTCACCGGTTCAGTCGCTCACGTCGCAGGTGACGCAGGATATATCATCCTGATTCCACTCGCCGGCATCATCTACCGGTCGATGGGCCGCAGCCCTATCACGGGCGCTCTCGTCGCTTTGGCGGCATTGTCCGGAGGCTCATCGGCCAGCCCGATCCTCATACCGAATGACGCCATATTCTCGGGATTGACTACCGCGGCCGCGCAGACGGTCGATCCAGACTATGTGATGACGCCAGTCGGCAACATCTACTTCACAGTGGTCTCTTCACTGTTCTTGACTCTGGTCATCACAGTCGTCGTCGACGGCTTCCTGTCGAAACGCATTGAACGCCGACTACCGATTGATGTCGACGCCGAAGAGTCGGCGCGACACGAACCCTTGTCGACCGCCGAGGTCAGGGGACTGCGCAATGTCGGGATCGCTTTGTCGGTCTACATCATCGGGCTCATCGTCGCGACCATACCCACGGGTTCACCTCTGCGCGGCGAAGACGGCGGTATCATCGACTCCGTCCTCATCGACAGCGTCGCCGTATTCCTCGCCCTCTTCTTCGCGATCGCGGGAACTGTCTACGGGATCTCCGTCAAAAAGATCCGCACCAGCGCAGACATCCCAGATCTTGCGGCCGACGGGCTCAAGGACATCACCCCGATCTTCGTCCTCTTCTTCGCCGTCTCTCAGTTCCTCGCCTACTTCAACTGGACAAACATCGGCACCCTCATCGCCACGAGTGGGGCGCACTTCCTCGAAGGCATGAACGCACCGAACCTCGTCATCTTCGGCGGCATGCTCCTCATCGTCAGCGTCATGAACTTCTTCATCACCAGCGGCAGCGCCCAATGGTCCCTCGTCGGACCAGTATTCGTCCCGATGTTCATGCTCCTCGACATCTCGCCCGAGACAACGACGGCCCTCTACCGCATCGCGGACTCCTGCACGAACATCATCACACCGATGAGCCCCTACTTCGCCCTCACTCTCGGAATCATGCGCGGATACCGCAAAGACGTCGGCATCGGCAGCCTGTTCTCACAGACGCTACCGCTATCAATCGCGCTATTCATCGTGTGGACTGCTGTCTTTGCGCTCTGGTACCTCATTGGCCTGCCCCTTGGTCCCGGCGCACCAGTCCGCTGAACATCCCACCTATCCAGCTAACCTTCGACCCGAAAGCACACCAGTGAACAGTTCTTCTCAACAGCCCTCCAAGACCTCAGCATGGAAGGTTACGCCTAGCGAGTACGCGCAAGATCGCGAATTCGACTTCGAGATCCCCACAGCACCGCAGTCGCTGTACATCCCAATGTCAGACGGTATACGACTTGCTTCCGATGTGTTCATACCGCAGGTCGACACAGGCGCGCCGGTACAGCCGCGCCCGACCATCCTCGTCTTCACTCCGTACTATCGCCGCTTCGCGAGCAAAGACGATCATCAGGGAAGCAGTGCTGAGCTGTCGCCCAACACTGCTCGCTACCGAGATCTCTTTGTGCCGGCCGGTTACAACGTAGTCGTCATCGACGTTCGTGGAACAGGGGCGAGCTTCGGCCATCGTGAGGGGTTCCGCTCCCCCAAAGAACGCAGCGACTACATCGAAGCCATCGAGTGGGTCATTGATCAGCCCTGGTCAGATGGTCGAGCCGGCATCACCGGAATCTCCTACCTCGGCGCTGCCGCCGATTTCGCCGCAAGCACCGGACACCCCGCGGTCAAAGCGATAGCACCGCTCTTCTCGGTCTGGGACACCTACGAGAACAACTACTTCCCCGGCGGAATCCAGCTCAACGACCTCATCGACTCCTACGCTCAAATGATGATCGGCCTTGACCAGGACGATAGAGAATCCATCCAACCATACGCAGCATATGCACACCCCAGCTTCAACGGGCCCGCCCCCGTCGACGCAGACACCGACGGTTCACTGCGTGACGCCGCGGTTGCCGAGCACAGGGCGAACTACCGTCATGCCGACATGATGCGCGAATTCGCCATGCGAGAGAAGCCATTGCCCTACGATCCGAACTACTCATCGGCGAGCTTCAGCCCATACGCCTATAGCGCTGGAACGAATCAGGATGTGGCCATCTATTCTGTCTCAGGATGGATGGACGGTGCCGGCTACGCCAACGGTGCACTGACACGTCATCTCACCCTGACTTCCAATCCACGGCACCTGCTGCTCGGTCCATGGGACCACGGCGCACGCAGCCACGTTTCTCCGTGGAGTCCCGATGGCGTTCCAGACGAATCGTGGTGGTACGACATTCTCCGGTTCTTCGACGAATATCTCTTCGGTATCGACACAGGCATTCGTCATGAAGATCCGATCCACTACTACACGATGCACGCCGAGCAATGGCACTCGGCTGACACGTGGCCTCCTGCCTCAGATAACATCGCCTTCGAACTCACCAGCAGCGGGAGCCTGAAAGCCGTAGACAGCACTCCCTACCACGACAACGACAAGCGCAGAAGAGGCGTTGACTCGGCAACCGTCGTCAACTACCCAGTCGACTTCGCGACCGGGACCGGGACGAATTCGCGGTATGAGCGCATCGCCGGCAAGAACCCTGGGCCGTACTATTCGGACTGGCAAGGGCGGACAAGCACCCACCTGTGCTTCGACTCCCCTCCACTCGACCGATCCGTTGAAATCAGCGGTCACGCAATGGCAAGCATTCTGCTGAGCAACGACCAACCCGACGGAAACATTTTCGTCTACCTCACCGAAGTCGAGTCAGACGGCACTGAGCGTTATGTCACCGAGGGCCTTCTCCGCCTCCTTCATCGGGCCGAAGCACAGAACCCGCCAGAGATTGCTACCAAATGGATCTACCGCTCTTTCAGAGAAGAGGACGCACACCCATTGACACCGGGCGTGCCGGAGCTCATCCGCATCCCGCTACTACCCACAGCCTGGCGGTTTGCCCATGGCAGCCGAATCCGGCTCTCTATCGCCGGCGCGGACAGCGACCATGCGACCCAGACCCCTCATGGTCGTCCGCCGCACTACTCCGTCATCGTCGGCGGACCATCGACACTGGTCATCCCAGTGGCAGAGCAGAGGTAAGCGACTGCTCCATGCCGCACTGCACGAAATCAGACCTGACAGCGAAAGAGCACTTTCTGATGCACTCACCCAATCCGCGCACAAACGCATACTCATCGATGATCGTCACTCCACAGCCCGAAGCCACCGACACCGGCGCGATGGTTCTAGACCACGGAGGCAACGTCGTCGACGCAGTTGTCGCAGCGGCACTCGTGCAAGGAGTCGTCGACCCACTCATGTGCGGCATCGGCGGAATGGCGGTCATCCAGATCGTCACGCCCGACGGTGAGCGCATCGTCATCGATGGACTCGGACAGAGCCCTGCAGCCGTGAGCCCGAACATGTGGCAAGCCGACCTTCTAGGTCCCACTCCCGATGGCTTCGGCTACAGAGTTAAGGACTTCGTCAACGAAACTGGTGCCCAATCCGTCATGGTGCCAGGCACGCTGAAAACGCTTGCATCCGTCCACGAGCGTTTCGGTTCGTTACCCTGGCACGATCTCTTCGACGAAGCTGTGAGGTACGCCGAAGAGGGTTGGCTTGTCCGACCACATCTCCAAACCCTCATGGTCCAGGACGAGACGAAGTATGGCCGCGTGAACTTCGACGACAAGCTCCTTTTCACCCCCGACGGCAAACGCATCTACGGAACGCACGGACGACCCCCACGACTGGGGGACACAATCACCAACCCCGAACTTGCCTCGGTCCTCACTCACATCGCCCAGCACGGAGCTGAGGAGCTCTACTCGGGTGAGCTTGCCACCATGATCGCCGACAGCATCGCGGAAGACGGCGGGCTCCTCACTCTCAACGATCTCAAGAACTACGAAATGCACGACCTCAACCCGGTGACAGGTTGGTACCGCGGGCTCGAACTGTCATTACCGCCGCAACCGGCAGGCGGAATCCAAACCATGGAGACCTTGGGGATCCTCAGCCACTTTGACTTATCTGAGATGGAACACAACTCCCCCGAGCACCTCGAAATCCTCATCGAAGCAATGAAATGCGCGCTTCAGGACAAGGAGAAGCTGTGGAACCGAAGTCGGTCGACTACCCGGGACTATCTCCGGCTACTCGACGAGTCGTACCTTTCACGAGCAGCCGCACGAATCACAGGAGGCGAGCGTGTGGATGTCGATGCCGCCCGTTACGAATCACCTCACACGACCCATCTCAGCGCGATGGATACCGATGGCTTCACCGTCGCCCTTACTCATACTCTCGGAAATCCTTCGGGTTACATTCCTCGGGGCCTTGGGTTCATGCTCAACGGCGGGATGAGTACATTTGATCCGCGCCCTGGAACCGCGAACTCGATCGCACCGGGTCGTAGGCGCAACACGACCTCGTGCCCAACTGTTGTATTCGATGGGTCAGAGCCGGTCATGAGCATTGGAGCGCCGGGGGCGTCCTGGATCACACCAGCGATCGTCCAAGTGATCTCGAACGTTTTCGATTTCGGTATGGGCATTCAGGAAGCGGTCTTCGCTCCGCGTGCGGTTTCAACATCGAACGCAGTCGACATCTCCAATCGCATACCCCGTAGCGCCGAGCTAGAACTATGCAGCCGAGGATACGAAGTACGTCGATCACCCCTCAGCTATGCATTCGCAGGCGTCCACGCCATCACGCTCTTCGACGGACAGCTGAACGGAGCAGCAGACCCGCAACGCGACGGTTATGCGGCCGGAGTCAAATAGCAGCAGGGCGGAGTCGCCGCGCGCCTAATACGACTGATTCCCGCCCGTCCAGACGACTCAACTCACCCCACGTTTACCCATCTTTTTCAGTGGAACCCCACGGAAACTACTGGAAACTAAACGAACCTCCGGAGCGCCATGTTCCGCGAAATCTAGGGTCAGACGGCACCCCACGGAAACTCACGAAAACTATGACTCCACATCGATTCAGTGTGGGTTCGAGTCCCACTGGGGGGACCACTGAAACAAGCGCTCACCTGCGGCGATGCAAGCGCAAGACGACTCCTTCAGACCGGCGTTCTTCAAACCCGCAATTCCCCGGTCAGATACGACTGTGCCCTGCCACCCGTTGCAATGCCTTCGCGCGCGAAAATACTTGTGTGCCATACAAGAGTTGTGTAGCATACAATTCAAGCTCGAAGATTCGCCCAAGGCAGGGAGATCATCATGGGACCGGAGCAGACGGCGACCACCGCAGCAGCCGCCCCCGGCACACAGCAGAACACCAGATCACGCTTGATCGAAAAGGCCGCGCGCCTGTTCGCCGAACGGGGGTACGACAAGACGTCCGTCGCTGACATCGCCAAAGCAGCCGACGCGTTCCCCAATCAGATCACACACCATTTCGGAGGCAAGGAAGCTCTGTTCGTCGAAGCCGCACGCTGCGCGATGCTCCGGACGGCCAAGCGCGCCGAAGACCGGTCTCGAGACACCGAGACGCCCGAATCACACGCCCGTTCGCTCATCTCCTACCTGCTGGGTCCGGGATCCGGGCCGGTCATGATGTTCGCCGAGGCCATGCTCCTCGCCCGCCGCACCCCGCGACTGCAGGACATCGTCAGCCGCACGTCCGCGGAGCTCTACCGCGCAGGCGAGTCCGCCATGGTCGACACCTTCATCAGAACCGGCTGGCAGGTAGGGGCAACTCCCGGAGCCATCACCCGAGGATTCTGGACAGCTGTTCTCGGCCTTGCCGTCGAAAAGGCGGCACTGGGCGAACAGTTCGACGACCGCAACGCCGAGGCCGTGGTCGTGATGCTCATGCGCATGAACGCAGCTGTCGAAAGCTCTGCGAACCGACCCGCCCGTCCCGACGAGGAGTCACGATGATCTCCGATGCCGAGGACGAGGGCAGCAGCACGGATGTCAGGATCGATCTCCACCACGTCCACCTCGTCACCGCCGACATCAGAGGATTCTGTGACTTCTTCACCACACATTTCGACGCCGAGGTGGTCTTCGACGACAGCATCGACGGTGATCGCAACGTCTTCCTCAGGATCGGCTCCGGACGGATCCATCTCTTCGAATCGAAGAACGCGCCCGCTCATGATCGAAACCTGTTCCACCACATCGGTCTTCTCATCGAAGATCTGGACACATTGGTCCACCGGCTCAGGGCAGGCAGTCGTGATGTCACCGACATCACCGCGGTGCCCGGAGGAGGGTTCGCCATGGTCACCGGACCCGACGGTCTGCTGATCGAACTCTTCGAGGTCACCTCCGAGGAGAGTCGACGCCACTTCGTCGACGACGGCTCCCCCGCTCCAGCGACAGAGCCCGCATCCGTCCGCGAACACTTCTAGGGCCCCGCAATTGCAATCGTCACCGACCGCAGAGGACATCCATGGGCACTGAACGCCGCGACTACGAAATCACCGCTGAGAACGGACAACCGCTCAACGCAACACGGCATGCACCAACCGATACCGGCACCGTTCGCGGTGCCGTCATTCTGGTCCCAGCCATAGCGACCCCTGCGCGTCACTACTATCCGCTCGCCGATTGGTTCACGCAGCAGGGATACGTCGTTCACACTTTCGACTACCAAGGATACGGAGCCTCGGCGAGAACTCCCCTGGCAGAGGTCGAAGCCGATATTCTCACCTGGGCCGATGATGCCGCAGTCATACTCGATCACGTCGCCGAGACCGAAGATTCGGTCCCGCTGCATTGGGTCGGGCACAGCCTCGGCGGCCAACTCCTCGCCTTCACCGACCACAGCAAGCTCACCCAAGCCACGATCATGTGCTCCGGCACCGGGTACTGGAAGCTCTCAGAGGGCAGGAACCGGGTTCTCGCGCCGGCTCTCTGGTACGCCATCGCAGCGACGACGACGCGCATCCGCGGCTACTTCCCGGGGAAGCGGCTGCGCATCCTCGGCGATCTGCCCGCTCCCGTCATGCGGCAGTGGGCGTATTGGTGCAAACGGCCGAACTACATGCTCGACATCCATTCGGAATTCGCCGACAACTTCGCGAGTCTGACGATCCCGCTGACGAGCATCTCGTTCACCGACGACGAGACCATGTCGGCACCTGCCACGAGGCAGCTCGAAAGCTGGTATGTCAACGCCCAGCTGGAACCGCGCCGCTATGAACCGAGTCAGCTGGGAGCCACACGCATCACCCATATGGGCCCGATCAAGTACCGCAATGCACACATCTGGCCCGAGCTCTTCGGCCACATCACTGCGGGAGGATCCGGCAACTGAGCCGACCCGCAGGTTCGGGTCACGAGCCGATGACGATGCCGGCGAGTTCAGCCCTGTGCGCATCGACGAGGTTCTCGGCCTCCACCGCCCATGCTTCGACCTCGGCGGTGGAGGCCTCCGGCCCAGGCGGCCGGGGCAGGAACAGGTCTCACAGCAGCCCGGAGTCCTTCTCCAGAGTGCTCAGGGGTTCACCTCGTGCAGGCTCAGGCATTGGGCGAGAGCTCCGTTCCGGCGCCTCGGCGGCGGATCGTCGGAATCCTGACCCCCGAACCGTCGGCCTCGTGACCGACGGGCGGCAGCGGTTTGCCGCACGGCAGGGTGCTGGCTGCGGGTGGTGCCGAGGCGGGTGCGCTCGCCGTGCCGGCAGCAGTCGTGGCGTCGCTCTGCGTCTGTGCGCCCTTCGCGTCGTCGGGCGCTGCATTGTCGAATGCGGCCAGATGGGCTGCCCGGTGGGCCTTGAGCTCATCGCGCAGCTGTTCGGCGCTGTCGGCGCCGACGATCTCGAATCCGCCGTCGACGATCATGTCGAGGTCCTCTTCTGCGGCCTGTCCCTCCGAGGTGAGGTAGTCGCCGAGGAAGAGGGAATTGGCCACATGCAGCGACATCGGCTGCAGCGAGCGCAGGTGCATCTCGCGGCCGCCGGCGATGCGCAGCTCCCGATCCGGGCACAGGAAGCGAACGGCGCACAGAATGCGCAGGCAATGCTGTGGGGTCAGCGTGTTGGTGCCCTCCAGCGGGGTGCCCTCGAAGGGGATGAGGAAGTTGACCGGGATCGAATCGGAATCGACGGCTTTGAGCGATTCAATCGTTTCGATGACCTGGTCGTCCGTCTCACCCAGGCCGACGATGAGTCCCGAACACGGAGAGAGCCCGGCGCCGCGAGCCTTGTCGACGGTGTCGACACGGTCGGCGAAAGTATGGGTCGAGCAGATGTCGGCGTAATGGGACTCCGCGGTGTTGAGATTGTGATTGTAGGCATCGACGCCTGCTTCTTTGAGTCGCTGCGCCTGTCCGTCCTTGAGGAATCCGAGGCAAGCGCAGACTTCGACGCCGGGAGTGGTGGACTTGATGTCCTCGACCATGCCCGAGACACGCTCGACGTCCCGATTCGACGGACCGCGTCCGGAGGCGACGAGGCAGACGCGCGAGGCACCTCCGGCCAGGCCGAATTCCGCTTGGCGTTTGGCCTCCTCCCGGGGCAGCCACGAGTACTTGAGTATCTCCGCTTCGGAGCCCAGACGCTGCGAACAGTAGCTGCAGTCCTCCGGGCAGAGGCCGGACTTGAGGTTGACGAGGTAGTTGACCTTGACGAGATTGCCGAAGTGCTCACGGCGCAGTCGGCCTGCGGCCGCGACGAGGTCGAGCAGATCCTCATTCGGAGACGCCAGGAGCGCCCGGGCGTCGGAGGCAGTGGCCGGGGCACCGGAGAGCACGCGGTGAGCGAGTGACGAGTAGCTATCCATATCGACATTATTGAACACTGTTCAGGAGAGGGCAGAATCGTTCCGTGCAGACGGTCGGGACGGGGCGGCGCAGCACAGCCGTCACCGAGCCCTCTCGCTTCCCGGCCGGGTTTGGGGCATGATCGACTCATGCCCATCCTTCTTCTCGACAGACGTCTCGAACCGCAGCGCATCGACGGGTTCGCAGACCAGGGGATTTCAGCTCTCGACGATTCGACAGCTCTCCCGGGCCCGGCCGTCATCGTCGAAGCCGTCGACCCTGCCCCGAAGGCGGCCGATCACACCCGGGAGAGCCGGCAGATCACCGGGCTCATCGCCTCTCGACCGCTCGCCTGCCGTGAGCAGCACGGGGATTGGGTCGAGATCGACACCGAAGCGGCCGACCACTGGACACAGATGACCGACGACCTGCGCCGACGCCTCATCGACGACACGCAGGCGAGCCTCGATGTCAACGAGTTCAAGCAGGCGACTGATGGTGCAAGCACATCGATCATCACGAACAACTGGGTCTATTCGGGCTCTCCTCGCGTGTATCGGATCGCCGGTCGCCTGCGAGACTTCGTCGCCGTCCTCGGCGACCTCACCCGCGGCTGAGCCCCGCACACCCCCGGCCTCAGACGCGACCGGGACTCGCCTGCTCCTCGGCTGCGCGACGATCCCGATTCTCGGAGATCGCGGCGACGTTCGCCTCCGCCCACCGCCGCAGCGCCGCAACGGGCTCCTGCAGGGACCGCCCGAGCTCGGTCAGCGCGTACTCCACCCGCGGAGGAGTCTCGGCGAAGACCTCTCGGGTCACGAGTCCGTCGGCGACGAGGGAGCGCAGCGTCGAGGTGAGCACTTTCGGGGTGATTCCGCCGATGGCCAGGCGGATCTCATTGAACCGCTTCGGTCCGGCGTCGAGGACGTCGACGATGAGCACAGTCCATTTGTCACCGACTCGGTCGAGCACGATTCGGGTCGGGCATTCGGGATCGAAGGCATCACCTTCCCAGCGAATTCTCATGGCCACAACCCAATAGTACCTTTGAGGTACTCGATTTCGCAAAGATACTGTGAGTCTGTCAGCACACGACGTTCATCGGGCATCGCTTCTGCAATGCCGAGAAAGGAAGAAGATGAAGATCGCACTCTTCGGAGCATCGGGAATGATCGGCTCACGCGTCACCGCCGAGGCGGCCTCCCGCGGAATCGAGGTCACCGCCATCACTCGTTCGGGCACTGAGGTACCGGACGCGGCCAGCTCGCTCGCCGGCGATATCGCCGATGCGGAGTTCGACGCGCGCATGGCCGATGCCCACGATGTCATCGTGTCCACGACCGGCCCGAGCCGCACCGGCGGAGACCACCGAATCTGGCTCGACGGCCTGTCGACTCTGGCGGAGGCCAGCGGCACCACACGCCTCTTCGTCGTCGGCGGTGCGGGCTCGCTGTTCGTCGGTGACACGATGCTCAAGGACACCCCGGGATTCCCGTCGGCCTACAAGGCCGAATCGGAGACCGGCACGCAGGCACTCGAACTGCTGCGCGCGGCGAACCCCTCGCCGTGGACGCTCATCTCCCCCGCCCCGGAGATCGCCCCGGGTGAGCGCACGGGCACCTACCGAACCGAGCTGGAAGTCCCGGCCGGCGATGCGATCTCTGCCGAGGACTTCGCTGTGGCCATGGTCGATGAGATCCTCGAGCCGAAGCACATCGACTCCCGGTTCACCGTCGCCAACTGAGCCCGACGGTCGCGCCAACTGGGCCGGTCCTCCGTCGCGACCTTGCCGGTGGCGTGCGCCCGTGCCAGTCAGTCCGCGGTCGCCGGCACCCGGGCGCACACGGACAAGCGCCGGGATGCATTTCTGCATCCCGGCGCTTGTCGCCTCATCAGGGCTTGCGACCGGATGGCACCCGGCTGTCAGTGCCTGAGATCAGGCCTTCGCGGCTTCCTTCTTCGGGACCGGCTTCGAGTTGGCAGCCTCGACGAAGTTCTTGCGCGGCACGTCGAGATCGGCCAGCGGCATGCTGTCGCGCCCGAGGACGGCATTGAAGAACCAGTTGCCGAAGACCTTGATCTTGCGGTCCACGGTCGGAATGGCGTAGCCGTGGTAGGCGCGGTGCATGAGCCAGGCGAGAAGCCCGCGGGCTTCGAAGTCGCCCATCTGCGAGACGCCCTTGTACAGGCCGAGACCCGCCACGGTGCCGATCGTCTTGTGGAAGTACTGCTTGAACTCGGTCTCTCCGCGCAGCGCGGCCAGCACATTGGCGGCCAGAACCGGAGCCTGGCGCACGGCGTGCTGGGCATTGGGCACGCAGAAGCCTGCCACTCCGCCGCCGGAGAGGTCGGGAACTGCGGCATTGTCGCCGGCTGCCCAGGCTCCTTCGACGACTCCGTCATCGCCTTCGACGCGCAGATCGGCGCGGACGGTGACATTGCCGCGCTCGTTGATCGGCAGGTCGGAGTCGATGAGCAGCGGATTCGCCTTGACCCCGGCCGACCACACGATGGTGTCCGCGTCGAATTCCTCACCGTTGGACAGTTTGATGTGCTTGTCCGTGCAGTCCTGGAGGAACGTCTCGAGGTAGACGTCGATTCCGCGCTCACGCATGTGCTCGACGACCCAGCGGGCCTGAGCCTCGCCGACCTCGGGCATGACGCGGTCGACGGCTTCGACGAGGACGAAGCGGACGTCGGCCTCGGTCAGGGTCTCGTACTGCGCGATCGCCGAACGGACCATGTCCTCGAGTTCGGCGAGAATCTCGATGCCGGCGAATCCGCCACCGACGAAGACGAAGGTCAGAGCCTTGCGGCGCTCCTCATCGTCTTCCATCAGCGAAGCATCGGCCAGACGGGAGAGGAAGTGGTCGCGCAGCGCCACAGCCTCTTCGATGCGCTTGAGGGCGATCGCGTTCTCCTTGAGGCCGGGAATCGGCAGCGCACGAGCGACCGAACCGGCAGCCAGCACGATGTGATCGTAGTCGAGCTCGAATGCCTCATCGTTCTCGGGCTCGATGGTGGCGAACTTCTCGGCGTGGTTGATCGACGTGACCTTCGCGGTGATGACCTCGGCGCCGGGCAGGTTGCGACGCAGCGGCACAACAGCGTGACGGGGTTCGATCGAGCCGGCTGCCACTTCGGGCAGGAACGGCAGGTAGGTCATGTACGGGTTGGGGTCGACCACGGTGACGGTGGCTTCGCCCCGACCGAGGTTCTTCAGCAGATTCTGAGCGGTGGTCAGGCCGAGGTAGCCGCCACCGACGACGAGGATTCGTGGACGCAGTTTCGAGTTTCTGATGAGTGCCATATGACCATGCTAGACCTTTGTGAAAACTTTCACGAATTGTTTCTCCACAGTGCTCGAACGCCCCAGATCAGAGCAGTTCCGGGCCCCGGCGTCAGCGTCGGCGGCGGAGGAAGAGGATCAGCGAGAGCACCATGAGGACAACCGTGGCCAGTGCGCCGGCAGCGAGGACCCCGAAGCCGAGAACGGGCGTCGGCTGGGAGGCGGCGACGTCGGTAGGTGCGACGGCCCGCGGGCTCTCGGTCTCATCCGGGGACGCGGTTTCGGTCTCCTGTGCCTCCGCCTCCCCGCGGCGGTGCATCGTCACCCAGTCGCTGAGCTCGTCCTCGGCGGAGGGAACGGTTTCGGGCACCGCGGCCTTGAGCGCTGCCTGCGGGTCGAGGCGCCCCGACCCGACGACCGGGTCGGGTTCGCCCTTCTTGCTCACGCCCTTGTGCCCGGCCACCGATTTCGCACCCGATTGCAGTTTCGCCCTCACCTCGTCGGCGCTGAGGTCCGGATCATCCGCCCGGATGAGTGCCGCGACTCCGGAGACGATCGGCGAGGCGAAGGAACAGCCCTGTCCCTCGGCGTAGCCGCCGCTGTAGTACGGGATCGGAATGTCCTCGGCCGGGCCCATGAGGTCGACCGCTGTGCCCGGAGCGGTGGAGTCCTCGAGCACCTTGCCCTTCTTGTCCAAGCCGCCGACCCCGATGACTCCGGGCACAGTCGACGGCGACCACGCCTGGGTCGCACCCTGGGAGGCGTTGCCGACGCAGGCGACGACGAGCACATCCTTCTCATAGGCATAGGAGAAGGCTTTGTCCCAGCTCTCCGGCCATCCCGGATCGTCCCAGCCCAGGGACATGTTGATGACCTTCGCACCCGAGTCGGCCGCCCAGCGGATGGCCTCATCGGCCTGCTCGCGGGTCGAACCGGACTCCTTCGGCCGATCGGGGCCCAGCCACATCGAGGCGGAGAGGACCTTCGCATCGGGGGCGACTCCGGTCGGCCCTGCACCGACGCCCTGCCCTGCGATCACACCGGCGACGGCCGTGCCGTGGTGGATGGTCGTCTTCCCGCCGATCGGGGTCGTGCCGTCCTTGCCGAGTCCGCTGAAGTCCTTGGCCTTGCTGACCACACCCTCGAGATCCTCATGGTCGGTGTTGACTCCGGAGTCGATGACGGCGACCTTGACGCCCTTGCCTGTGGTCGTCTTCCACAGTTTGTCGATGCCGTAGTCCTTGATGAACCACTGTCCGGGCCCGGCCTCGGGTGCGGCGATGACCGGATTCGTGGTGCCGACGACGAGCCCGAGGACGAGGGCGGTGACGGCAGCGAGTCTGGCCGCCGCTCTCACGACCGCGTCAGCGCCAGATCGAGCGCCGTCCCGTCGAGGATGTCGGTCTCGGAGATGCGGATGCCGAGTTCGCCGCCGCCGGCGCTCACCGCATGATCGAAGCGTGCGACGATGCGAGCGAAGAGCAGGGAGCCGGCGCCGATGACGTCGACGCGTCCCGGGTGCATGTACGGCAGGTCCGCGCGCGTCTGGCGGTCCATGGCCAGCAGTCTGCGCGACTCCTGTTCGATGTCGGCGACGCTGATGCGGGCACCGTGGATGCGTTCGCGCTGGTAGCTGTCGAGTCCGAGGATTCCCGCCGTCACTGTGGTCACGGTGCCGGCGACGCCGATGAAGGTGCGCGGAGCCGAGAAGTCGACGATCTGCGCGGCCTGGTCGAGCTGAGCATCGATATCGGCAACCGCCGTCCGGATCTGCTCCTCGTCGGGGGTCTCCACGGGCATGTGCCGCTCGGTCAGGCGCACGGATCCGATGTCGAGGCTGACGGCCGATTCGACGTCGTCGGTGCCGAGGACGAGTTCGGTCGAACCGCCGCCGAGGTCCATGACCGCGAAGGGGCCGTCGGCGGCACCGAGTTCGGCGGTGGCCCCGAGGAACGACAGACGCGCCTCCTCGTCGCCGGTGATGACGTCGGGAACGACACCGAGGATCGAGAAGATGCCGGCGAAGAAATCGTCGCGGTTCTTCACATCGCGACTGGCCGAAGTGGCGACGAATCTCAGCTTCTCCGGCTCGTACTCCGCGGCCACCTCGGCGAATTCCCTGGCCGCCGCGAAGGTGCGCTCGAGCGCCTCGGGAGCGAACTCGCCGGTCGCGTCGACGTCTTGGCCGAGGCGAACGATCCGAGTCTCACGGCGCAGGTCGGTCAGTGTGCCGTCAGCGGAGACATCGGCGATGAGCAGGCGCAGGGAGTTCGTCCCACAGTCGAAAGCGGCAACGCGCATGGTCGGGTCCTAGTCAGTCGGTTCGGTGGTGGCAGTGGCCTCTGTGGTGCCTGCGTTCCCGGTCTTCGCCGTCCCTGTCGGACCAGCGGCCCCGGCGGGTGTCTCGGCCACCGGCGGCACATCGTCCATGAACGACAGAGCACGGTCCCCGATCGGGTTGACGCCGGGTCCGGCGGCCAGCGAATGGCCGACGAGGGCGTGCAGACATTTGACTCGCGTGGGCATTCCGCCCGCCGAGTAGTCCTTGATCTCGTCCACCTCGGCCAGTCCGGCCGCGGAGCCGATCTCGGACCGGACCGCAAGATAGGCCCGGTGCGCGGCTGCGTAGGCACCGGCGAGGTCCTCGTCGGCGCTGAGCTCGGTCGTCCACTCGGCCATGATCCCCGAGGCTTCCAGACGTGAGCATTCGGCCACATAGGCCGGGTGGGTGAGGTAGAAGGTCGTCGGGAACGGGGACCCGTCCTCGAGGCGCGGCGCGGTCGCGACGACGAGCGGTTCACCGGAGGCACTGCGAGCGGCGATGCCGACGACTCCACGGGGAATGCGTCCGAGCTGCTCTTCCAGGATCGCGAAATCCGCCTCGGTGCACTCTGTGATCATCAGTTCTTCTCCACGGTATTGCCGACCTCTTGAATCGACTCCAGCAATTCAAGGTACCAGGCTTGTTTGCGAACAGGCCGATCCGACTCGGAATCTTCGTCGACGGCGTCCTGGTTGGTCACGATGACCGCATTCTTGCCCTTCTCCACGTAGTACTGATCCGCGCGGGCCTTCCTCTTGATGTAATCGGGATCCTTGAGGTTCTCGTTCTTCTCCTCGAGGTTGTCGACCTCGGCCTTCGTGGTCTCGATCTCCTGGTTGAGCGCGGCGATCTGCTGAGCCTGCTTGAGCGCCGAATTCAGAGGAGCGAGGAAAGCGAAGAGGACGATGGCGATGACGACGAGGAACATGCCGGTGCGCCAGGACATGCGGCGCCCACGCACTTCGGCGGAGGCATCGGTTTCGACGACCGGTTTCGGGCGTCGACGAGGGGAGGCTTTGCCAGGAGCCGATTTCGGGGCGCTTCTTCTGGGCTTGCTCGGAACCATGCTTCTTTCCTCTGCGACTGGGGATCGGGGAAGGGTGTCGCAACATCTCCAAGTCTGCCGTGTCCGCACTCGCCGCGCGAGGATTTCGGCCCCATGGCGTGTTCGATTCCGACCTCCGGCGGCCGCGCTGGCCCAGGTGAACCGCGTTGCCCGGCCGGCTCGCCCCGCATTGCGCACCGTTGGCGGCGCTCCCTTCCGCGAGTGGCTTCTCCCGCAGCCACCCAGGCATCCAGCACGGCTGGTGACATCTCCTCGTGCTCCTGCGGGGTGTTTCGTCTCTGCGGGTGCCGGATGGGCTCCAGCGTCCGATCAGCGCCTGCGAAATGGCACACGGGCGGCAGAGGCCGACAAGCAGCTATCCACAATAGTTATCCACAATCTCTACATAGCCTATTGTGCTTTGTTGCTATTTGTTGCAATTTATGGGCATGTACAAAATCCTGAGTGCCGAAGAGATCGTCCGGCTCGGTTTCAACCACGGCGACATCAGACGTGCGCGCTCCTGCTGCCTGCGCCGGCTGTCTCGCGGCGTCTACCTCGTCAAACATGTGTGCGACCAGGACTGCCACCGGCCCTTGTGGGCGAGCATCGGCGAGAAGGTCCACGGGGTGTTCGTCGAACACGGCGACATCCGTGACCAAGTGGCACGGCCCAAGGCCTCGGTGCTGGCTCGATTCGAACTGCGTTCCGACCAGATCACCGCCGCCGCGAAACCGCACCCGCCGGCCGAAGTCTTCTCACACATCTCCGCCGCCCTCATGCACAGCCTCCCGATCGCCTATCCCGTCACTCACCAGGTCGAAGTCGTCCGACCGGGCGACAACCGTCGGTTCGAGGCCATCAATGTCCGCGGCAACCGCATTCCCCGCGCCCATCGGACCGTCATCGGAGGCGTCGAGGTGACGACTCTCGAACGCACAATCATCGACGTCGCCCGCAGCTATAACCTCGACATCTCCGTGGCCATGCTCGACGATGCGCTCCACCGCGGGCTGACGACCGAAGCCAAGGTGCTCGAGACACTCGCACAGTGCATGGAGAAGCGAAACATCACGAAGGTGAGGTCGGCGATCGACCTCGGCGATGCGAGGCGCGAATCCCCCGCCGAGGCGATTGCCGCGGTCAGATTCTTCCAACACGGCATCACGGGGATGGAACCGCAGATCACGTTCCGCGCCGAATCGCTGCTCTCGGATGTCAGGGTCGACTTCTGCCACAGGCAAGCACGGCTGATCGTCGACATCGATGGCCTCGGCAAGATCTGCCTCGGCTCCGGAGTCCCGCGGAAGGAGCTCGAGAGGGAACGGCATCGCGAGCAGTGGCTGCGTGAGCGAGTGTGGCGGGTGATCCGTATCAGCTGGAAGGAGCTGTTCCAGGAGGCGAAGTTCGCAGAGATCAAGCGTGCCATCCGCGCTGCACAGAACGCACAGGCCTGATCCCCCTGCCCCGAACTGTTCCGCGCCCGCCGCTCCCCTCTCCGACCGCAGACGCCGAGGCGGGGCCGGGCGATCGAAGATGATCGTCCGGCCCCGCCTCGGAGTGTGCGGGTGGGAGCCCGTTCGCCCTGAGTGCGTGCGGCTGGGCAGCGCCGCGTCCGCCTCGGTGCGTGCCTGTGTCCGGCTCAGGCCTCGAAGCGCGGGAAGGCTCCGCGGCCGGCGTAGCGTGCGGCGTCGCCGAGCTGTTCCTCGATGCGCAGCAGCTGGTTGTACTTCGCGACCCGTTCGGACCGTGCCGGTGCGCCGGCCTTGATCTGACCGGCGTTCGTGGCCACGGCGAGATCGGCGATCGTGGTGTCCTCGGTCTCTCCCGAACGGTGCGAGATCATCGTCGTGTATCCGTGTGTCTGCGCCAGGGACACCGCGTCGAGGGTCTCGGTCAGGGTGCCGATCTGGTTGACCTTGACGAGCAGCGAGTTCGCAGTGGCGTTGTCGATGCCGCGCTGCAGGCGCTCGGGGTTGGTCACGAACAGGTCGTCGCCGACGAGCTGGACCTTCGAGCCGATCGCCTCGGTCAGTGTCGCCCAGCCGTCCCAATCGTTCTCGTCGAGGGGATCCTCAATGGACACGAGCGGGTACTCGTTCAGCAGCTGCTCGTAGTAGGCCGCCATCTCCTCGGCCGTCTTCCTGCCGCCTTCGAATTCGTAGACGCCGTCGTTGAAGAACTCCGAGGAGGCCACGTCGAGCGCGACCGCGATATCGCGTCCGGGCCGGTGACCGGCGATGTCGATGGCCTCGCAGATGAGGTCGAGCGCCGCGGCATTCGAATCGAGGTTCGGGGCGAATCCGCCTTCGTCACCGAGTCCGGTCGACAGTCCCCGGTCCTTGAGCACGCCCTTGAGCGCGTGGTAGACCTCGACGCTCCACTGCAGCGCCTCGTGGAAGCTCGCCGCCCCGATCGGGGCGATCATGAATTCCTGGATGTCGACGTTCGAGTCGGCATGGGACCCGCCGTTGAGGATGTTCATCATCGGCACGGGCATGACGTGCGCATTCGGGCCGCCGAGGTAGCGGTAGAGCGGCAGGTCCGCCGAGACCGCTGCCGCCCGAGCCACCGCCAGCGAGGTGCCGAGCATCGCATTCGCGCCGAGACGGGACTTGTTGTCGGTGCCGTCGAGCTCGATGAGCGCCTGGTCGACCAGACGCTGATCATCGCCCTCCAGGCCGACGATGACTTCGTGGACTTCGTCGACGACGGCGTCGACGGCCTGGGTCACTCCCTTGCCCAGGTAGCGTTCGGGATCCCCGTCGCGCAGTTCGACGGCTTCGAACTCTCCGGTCGAGGCGCCGGACGGAACGCCGGCGCGACCGACGGATTCATCGGCCAACAGCACTTCCACCTCGACGGTGGGATTTCCCCGGGAATCAAGGATTTCACGGGCGTTTGCGGCAACGATCTCAGCCACTGAGTACTCCTTAGCATTTGGTTTCACATGGGGAACATGTGCCTGCGCTTCAGCTTAATGCACCTTGCGGCCCGACAGGACCGAAGCCTCGATACCGATCCGCGGGCTCGAGCAGGCAGGCGCGCAGCCGCTCGGGTGTCGCCGGGTCCATTCCGTGTGTGAGCAGGTAGGCTTCCACGGCGCTGCCGCTCGCCGAGGCGGGGCCGTATTCGGCGTCGATATCGTCGAGGAGGCCGTGCATGAGTTCGGGAGGGGCAGCGGTGGCGGTCTCGGCGAGGTTGCCGGAGATCCCGGCATCGGCGAAGTTCCGGGTGATCGACTGCAGGAAGTCCCCGGACAGATGCGTGGAGGTGATCGCGTATTCGTCGATGATCTCGTCGCGGCCCACGCCGAGGAGGTCGAGCAGGAACGCTCCGACCACCCCGGTCCGGTCCTTGCCGGCGGAGCAGTGGAAGACCACACCCTCGGAGCAGGTCTCCGCCACCGTGTCGACCGCCTGTGCCAGCCGATGTCCGAAATGGGTGATCATGAGTTCGTAGATCCGTCCCAGAGAACGGTCGGTGAGATCCATCCCGGTCGCCTCGGAGGCGGCCCTCATCTCCTCGGGGCTGAGCGGCCGGCTGGGGAAGAAGTGGTCATCGAAGACGGGCAGCTCGATATGGTCGACTTCCAGTCCGTCGAGCGCA
Organism: Brevibacterium sp. SMBL_HHYL_HB1; assembly: GCF_018208375.1. Classification (NCBI taxonomy): domain Bacteria; kingdom Bacillati; phylum Actinomycetota; class Actinomycetes; order Micrococcales; family Brevibacteriaceae; genus Brevibacterium; species Brevibacterium sp. SMBL_HHYL_HB1. The sequence goes on from NZ_CP062936.1 coordinate 2,244,509, forward strand.
TCGGGAAGCTTCGACCTCTCGCCGATGTCCCTGAGGTCGAGGACGGTGCGGATGCCGAGGGCACGGATGTCGGCACGGGACCGGTCGGTCAGCTGTGCCAAGCCGTCGGCGCGGAACACGTGCCCGGGGCGCACCGCGGAGTCCCCGGCCCGGGTGCGAACGCCTCCGAGGTCACGGAAATTGAAAGTGCCCTCGATACGGAGACGCTCCAGACTCATCGGTCACCGCCCTTTCCCCGCGCCGCGGTTCTCTCCTTCTCCTCTGCCTTGATCCGACGGTATTCACGTTCCACGTCCTCGAGCGAGGCCGGCTCGTCACCGTCGTCGAAGGCCAGGGGATGTCTGCGGATGAGCTTGTCCTCGAGACCGTCGATGACAGCGGCCAGGCTGTGGCCGTAGTCGTGCCCTCCGCTCTCGTCGAGCAGGGCGGAGTGGAACAGCACCTGGTAGAACACATCGCCGAGCTCGTCGACCACCGCCGCACGGGTGTCCTCGGTCGGTGCGGCGGTGTAGTCCTCAAGCGCTTCGATGAGCTCTTCGGTCTCCTCGCGGGCGTATCTCTCCAGGCTGCGGTGGTCCTGCCTGCTCGACCACGGGCAGCGACGCCGCAGCGTCGCCATCGCCGCGACCACATGTTTGGTCGTGGGCTCATCCACGAAACGTCCTCCTGCTGACACGAACGGCCCCCACCGCCACCGCGGTGAGGGCCCGATCGCTGATCACTTCGAGAATTTGTCCTTGACCGAGTCTCCGAGGTCCTTGACCGACTCACCGACATCCTTGGCCTTGGCCTTGATCTGATCGGTGGCGCCGTCGGCCTTGAGCTCGTTGTCATCGGTGATGTCGCCGATGGTCTCCTTGGCGCGTCCGCCGAGGTCTTCGGCCTTGTTCTGGAACTTGTCGTCAACACCCATGGCACGTCTCCTTCATCGATTGCTGTGTCGATTGCATTGTCGAATGCTGCAATGCTGCGGATTGTTCCGTGCTTCGCACTCTACGCCACTTCGCCTGCGGACAGGCGGAGTCGAAACGGATATGCACGGGCTTCTCAGCTCTGCTCCTGCTTCGCGGTCTCCGGGTCCTCTGCGGCCTCCGACTGGACGACGGGCACGATGGCGTCGAGGAACTGGTGGGCCCAGCGCAGGATGTCCGAGTCGGTCATCTCCTTGGCATCGAACCCGGTTCCCGCCACCGGCTTGGGCACGAGCACGGACCGCAGCGCCGGTTTGAGCAGCGACTTCGGGTAGAGGCGTTTGAGCCTGACGACCTGGGAGTCGGCGAGCTCGAGCGGGCCGAAGCGGACGAAATTGCCCTGCATGACGATGTCGTTGACGCCCGAGGCACGGGCACGGATGCGCAGTCTGGCGACATCGGCGAGCACGGTGACGGACTCAGGATAGGGCCCGTAGCGGTCGACGAGTTCGTCGAGGACTTCCTGCAGCTCGGCCTCGTCCGCTGCCGCTGCGAGCTTCCGGTACGCCTCGAGGCGCAGCCGCTCATGGGCGACGTATTCGGCCGGCAGGTGGGCGTCGACGGGCAGTTCGATGCGCATGTCCGCCTCGGGCTCGGTGTCCTCACCGCGGAACTTCGCCACGGCCTCGCCGACGAGGCGGACGTAGAGGTCGAACCCGACTCCCTCGATGTGACCGGACTGCTGACCGCCGAGCAGATTGCCGGCCCCGCGGATCTCGAGGTCCTTCATCGCCACCTGCATCCCGGCGCCCAGCTCCGTGTGCGCGGCCAGGGTGGTCAGACGGTCGTGGGCGGTCTCGGTCAGCTGTGTGTCCGGCGGATAGAGGAAGTACGCATAGGCGCGTTCCCGTCCGCGGCCGACTCGCCCGCGCAGCTGATGGAGCTGGGAGAGTCCGTAGCGGTCGGCGTTGTCGATGATGAGGGTGTTGGCATTAGCGATGTCGATGCCGGTCTCGACGATCGTGGTACACACGAGCACGTCGTACTTCTTCTCCCAGAAGTCGACGATGACCTGCTCGAGGCGCGACTCGTTCATCTTGCCGTGAGCGATGGCGATCCTGGCTTCGGGCACCAACTCGGCGATGTGCCCGGCCACGGACTCGATGTCGCGCACCCGATTGTGGATGTAGAAGACCTGGCCCTCCCGCATGAGCTCACGCCGGATGGCGGCTTTGATCTGCTTGTCCTCACGCCTGCCCACATAGGTCAGCACCGGGTGCCGCTCCTCCGGCGGCGTGGCCAGGGTCGACATCTCGCGGATGCCGGTCACCGCCATCTCCAGGGTTCGCGGGATCGGAGTCGCCGACATCGCGAGGACATCGACGTTCGTCCGCAGCGCCTTGAGCGTCTCCTTGTGCTCGACGCCGAAGCGCTGCTCCTCGTCGATGATGACCAGACCGAGTTCCTTGAATCGCACCTCACCGCTGAGCAGCCGGTGGGTGCCGATGACGAGGTCGAGCTTGCCGGCGGCAAGATCCTCCTTGACCTTCTCCGATTCCTGTTTGGTCTGGAACCGTGAGAGCGCTGCGAGGGTGACGGGGAAGCCCGAATAGCGTTCGGCGAAGGTCTCGAAGTGCTGCTGGACGAGCAGCGTCGTCGGCACGAGCACGGCCACCTGCTTGCCCTCCTGGATCGCCTTGAAGGCCGCGCGCACCGCGATCTCCGTTTTGCCGTATCCCACATCGCCGCAGATGAGGCGGTCCATGGGAACCGTCTTCTCCATGTCCGCCTTGACCTCGTCGATGGTGGTCAGCTGGTCGGCGGTCTCGACGTAGTGGAAGGCGTCCTCGAGTTCCCGCTGCCAGGGGGTGTCCGGGCCGTAGGCGTGGCCGACGGTGGCCTGTCTGGCCGAATAGAGGCGGATGAGCTCGCCGGCGATCTCCTTGACGGCCTTGCGCGCCTTGGCCTTCGTCGTCTGCCAGTCCGCCCCGCCCATCTTGTTGAGGTTCGGGCTCTCACCGCCGACATACCGGGTGACCTGGTCGAGCGCATCGCTGGGCACATAGAGGCGGTCCCCGGGCTGTCCCCGCTTGGCGGGGGCGTATTCGATGATGAGGTATTCGCGGGTGTGCTTGTTCGCTCCCCGTCCGGTGGTCCGCTGCGTCATCTCGACGAACCGGCCGACACCGTGCTGGTCGTGGACGACGTAGTCGCCCGGAGACAGGTTGAGCGGGTCGACCTGATTGCGTCTGCGGCGGGTCGGCAGACGCCGCATGTCCCGCGTCGAGGTCGCCGCCGCCCGTCCGAGGACATCGGCTTCGGTGAGCACGGCGAGTTTGAGGTCGTCGAAGACGAAGCCGCCGAAGGACGCGGCCGTGGTCACGGTTACGAGAGCCTCGGGCAGATCAGTGGGGTCGTCGACGAAGCTGGCGGGCACCCCGGCTTCGGAGAACACCTCGACCATCCTCCTGCCCGGCCCCGGCCCCTCCGTGAGCACGAGGATGCGCCACTTGTCGTGGATCATGTCCTTGAGGTCGGACAGGATCGCTTCGACGTCACCGGCGTAGCCCTTGGGGATGCGGGCCGGCACCGAGAAGATGTTCTCTTCCGGACCGGCCAGTTCCTCGTCGGTGGCGAACCCGCCGATCTCCCACCAGGCCAGACCGATGAGGCGAGCGCCCTCCTCCATCTCGGCCACCGTGCGGAAGCTGGCGGCGGACAGGTCGATCGGGGCCTCTCCCCCGGCCGAGGCTCCTGCCCAGGCGGCTTCAAGGAATTCGTTCGTGGTCTCCACCAGGTCCGCGGCACGAGCGGAAACCCGTTCGGGTTCGGTGATGATGATCTTCGACTCCGCCGGCAGCAGCGCGATGATCGGCTCCATCCCGTCGGCGAGCACGGCGGACAGGGACTCCATGCCTTCAACGGCGACGCCGCCGGCGATCTTCTCCAGCATGTCGGCGGCGCTGGGCACGGTCTCGGCCAGCTCGGCGGCCCGGGCCCGGACCGAATCGGTCAGCAGCAGCTCCCGGCACGGCGGAGCCGACAGGCCGACCGGCTCGTCGTCCTCGTCTGCCGGAACGGAGCGCTGATCGCTGACCGAGAACTCGCGGATCTCGTCGACCTCGTCGCCGAAGAACTCCACGCGCAGCGCCCGCTCCGCCGTGGCCGGGAAGATGTCGACGATGCCGCCGCGGACGGCGAACTCGCCCCGCTTGGAGACCATGTCGACCCGCGAATAGGCGAGTTCGGTCAGCCGCTCGGACAGCTCGTCGATCTCACATTCGTCGCCGACGGCCAATTCCACCGGTTCGATGTCGCCGAGGCCCTTCGCCAGAGGCTGGAGGAAGGCTCGCACCGGGGCGATGATGAACGTCAGTTCGCTGCCCGGGCGGGGATGGGCCAGGCGTCGGAGCACCTCGAGGCGCTGGCCGACGGTGTCCGATCGCGGGGACAGCTTCTCGTGCGGCAGCGTCTCCCAGCTGGGGAAGATCGCGACCGTCGAGGCCGGGACCCAGTCGGCCAGGGCCTGGGCCAGGTCCTCGGCCTCACGCGTGGTGGCCGTGACGATCAGCTGCGGCGCCGAGGCGGCCGTATCCGCTCCTGCGGAACCCTCCTGAGCATCGGCTCGATCAGATGCGGCTGCCGCCGTGACGGTCCGGCGCAGAATCGAGGGCCACAGTCCTCTGACGGCATCGATCGTCCCCCCGCTCGTGCTCGGATCGTTGAAGGCATCGACGAGTCCGGTGATGGTGGGGTTCTGGCGTGTGAGATCGAGTCCTTTGAGCACCCGAACATTCTAGGCCACGCCGATGACACGCCGCGTTCGCCCCGGACACCGGTGGGCCGACGAGCGGAAGCGACGGAAACGTGTGAGGATATATTCATGTCCAAGATGAGAACCGTCCTTGCAGGGTTGGCCGCCTCGGCGCTCCTGCTCACGGGCTGCACCGGTGAAGCCGACGATGACATCGAAGTCGCCGAGCGGTGGGACTTCCACACCCGTCCCGATCTCGGTCCGCCGAAGGTCGACATCGACTCCGGTGAATTCCCCGACGACAACGGGAACCTCGAAACGTTCCTCGCCCCGAAGGGGCAGACGAAGACCGATGACAAGTCCTGGGTCGGAGGCCTCATCCTCGACGCGGCGGGCGATCCCATCTGGGTGCGCGAGAACTCCGGGACCCTGTGGGATCTGCGCGTCCAGGAGTATCAGGGCGAACCCGTGCTCACCTGGTGGGAGGGGCTGGCAGAGACACCGCACACGGCCGGCGAGGTCGTCATCCTCGATGACTCGTACCAGGAGATCGCCCGGGTGGGCATGGGCGGAGAACTGCCCAAGGACAGCTCGGATCTGCACGAGACGACGATCACCGATGACGACACCATGTTCCTGCTCTCCTACGTCAAGACGCAGACGGACCTCAGCGAGGTCGGCGGAGACGCCGACGGCTGGGTGTGGGAAGGAGTGGTTCAGGAAGTCGACATCGCCACCGGCGAGCCGCTCTTCGAATGGCGTTCCCTCGACGATGTCCCGGTCGAACAGTCGGAAGCCGAGTTCAAGGACGGTGAGGGCACAGAGGACGAACCCTACGACTACATCCACCTGAATTCGGTCAGTGAGGACGACGACGGCTCCTCGCTGCTGGTCTCGGCCCGCAACACGCATGCGGTCTACCAGCTCGATCGGAAGACGGCCGATCTCAACTGGGTGCTGGGAGGCAAGGCCTCGGACTTCGAGATGGGCGAGGGGGCGACCTTCGCCTGGCAGCACGATGCCCAGCGTCGGTCCGACGGCACCCTGACGCTGTTCGACAACCATGCCGCCCCGAGGCTGGGCGACACGCGGGGGCTGCGGCTCGACGTCGACGAGGAGGACAAGCGCGCCGAGGTGGTCACCGAGTATCCCGCTCCCGATGACCGGTCCTCCGGCAGTCAGGGGAACTTCCAGGAGCTCGACAACGGCAACGTCGTGCTCGGCTGGGGGTCGCAGCCGTTCGTCTCGGAGTACACGAAGGACGGGAAGCTGCTGACCGATATGACCTTCACCGGCGGGTCGAACTACCGCGCCTACCGCTTCGACTGGCACGCTCAGCCGACCGCGCCGCCGACCGCGACCGAGTCCGAACCCCAAGCGGGAGTCACTCGCATCCACATGAGCTGGAACGGAGCCACCGAGGTCGCCTCCTGGCGGGTCCTCAGCGGTGACGACGAGGACCATCTGAGTGAGAACACCGAGGTCGAGCGCACCGGGTTCGAAACCGCGGCCGACATCGCCCCGCACGGTTCCAAGATCGTCGTCGAGGCGCTCGACGCCGACGGCCGACATCTCGCCTCGACCCGGGTGGGTCCGCGGTCCGGCTGAGGCGGATCGCGGGACACCCGGGTCTGAGACCCCAGCAGCACGCGGTGAATGGCGGTTCGGCGAAGAACATATCGGGAAGATTACGGGACTAACGGAACGATCACGTTTGCCCGACGGGCCCGATTTTTCGGGGTTCTCCAAGCTTCTTCACCCACAATTGAGCCATGAGCTCCAACAATTCCCCTCGTTTCTCCGCTGAGGAATCCCGAATCCTCTTCGGCTCCGACTCCGGCTCCTCCCCCTCCGGCCGCAGCTCGCACCCGCCGGTCGCGCACCTCAACACCAGCGTCGACCGCAATCACCATCTGTCGAAATTCGTTCCGGTGCTCGCGCTGCTGGCCCTGATGTGGGTCCTCGAGATCGTCGACACGCTCATTCCGCTCGATCTCGACGCCTTCAGTCTGCAGTCGTGGAATGCGCTCTCGCTCTACGGCCTCGTCACCTCTCCGCTGCTGCATTCGGGCTTCAGCCATCTCGTGGCCAACTCGTTCCCGTTCCTGCTGCTGGGCATCGTCATCGCCGTCGAAGGATCACGACGGTTCTGGCAGGTCGCGGGCATCACTGCGCTCAGCTCCGGACTCGGGGCGTGGCTGACCACTCTGCCGGGACAGCACATCATCGGCGCCTCGGGCGTCGTCTTCGGCTTCTTCGGCTATCTGGCCGTACGCACCTGGTTCACCGATGACATCCTGCGCAAGATCATCTACTTCGTCATCGGCCTGTTCATCTTCGTCACGTACGGCGCTTCCATGGTCTTCGGCATGCTGCCTCAGACCAATGACATCTCCTGGCAGGGGCATCTCTTCGGCTTCGCCGGAGGCATCTTCGCCGCTTGGCTCCTCCACCGCAGACGCCCGAGCGCGGAACGACAGAAGTGAGTCCCTCGCGGCCGGACCGAGGCCGCGCCGCAGCGGTCAGCGCTCCCCGAGGCGGCACCGCCGCAATGCCGCTCAGCGTGAATGGAACTTCTGCTGCACGGCTTCGAGACCATCGTTGATGAGCAGTTCGACGGCATCGGCGAGGTCGGAGACGAACATCGGCAGCGTGGCCCTCTCGTCCTTGGAGAACGGCCGCAGCACGTAGTCGGCGGTGTCCTGCCTCCCCGGAGGCCGCCCCACACCTGCGCGTACGCGCAGATAGCTCTTCGTCCCCAGCACCGCAGTCATCGAGCGCAGACCGTTGTGTCCGCCCTCTCCCCCGCCGAGCTTGGCCTTGACGACGTCGAAGGGCAGGTCCACGTCATCGTGGACGGCGATGATCCGCTCGGTGGCGACGCCGTAGAAGTCGGCCAGCTGCCGCACCGGGCCGCCCGACTCGTTCATGTACCCTGTCGAGGTTCCGAGAACCACCCGGGGACCGGGCAGCCCCGGAATGCTGCCGGTGGGCAGTCGGCCGGTGCCGACGTTCGACCGCAGCTTCGTCCGGGTCAGAGAGGTCCCGATCCGAGAAGCGAGTTCGGCGACGACCAGCTGTCCGATGTTGTGACGGGTCGCTTCGTACTTCGGTCCGGGATTGCCCAGGCCGAAGACCAACCATGCCTCGTTCGTCATTGCCGTCCTCTGCTCTTGTCTGACTCATGTGCGGCTCGTCTGTGCCCGCCGGCGGGGCGGGTGCCGGCGTTGGTCCGCCCGCCGGGCGGGTGCCGGCGCTGGTGGTGCCTGCCCGCCGGGCAGGTGCTGGGGCCGAGACGATTTCGGTGGGCCGCCTCTCCGACGACCCACCGAAATCCGTATTCAGTCTGCGCTCGTCACAGCCGATTCGCTGTGACGAAGTGGGATCACTCCTCTTCGGAGGCCTCTTCCGCGCCCGACTTCTCGTCGGCTGCGGCTTCCTCGGTCGCAGCCTCGGCGGTCTCTTCCTCGGCATCCGACTCGAGATCCATCTCGATCTCTTCGGAGACGTTGACGATGAGCAGCTCTTCGTCGGCGACGAGCTCGACGCCGGCGGGCAGCTCGACCTGTCCGGCCAGCAGGTGCTCACCGGCGGGACGGCCCTCGATGGAGACCTCGATGAGTTCGGGCAGCTTGGTCGCATCGGCCAGGACGGCGATGGTCGACTCCTCCTGCGAGACCATGGTGCCGGGAGCGGCTTCGCCGACGACGTGCACGGGCACGTCGACCTCGATCTTCTCACCGCGCTTGACGATGATCAGGTCGAGGTGCTCGATCTCACGGCGCACGGGCTCGATCTGCACGTCACGAGCGATGGCCAGGACGTTCTTGGCCCCGTCGGCGCTTTCGATCTCGAGCAGCGCGTTGGCGTGCTTGAGCGCCAGCATGGTGGCATGGCCCTCGAGCGACACGTGAATGGGATCTCCGCCATGACCGTAGATGACCGCGGGGATGCGGCCCGAGCGGCGGATGCGGCGCGCTGCGCCCTTGCCGAACTCAGTGCGGGCTTCGGCCAGAAGTTTGAAGTCAGCCATTTTCTCTCCTTCGTGGTGAACTTGTCTTCGAGCACCACGGCGAAACAGCCTGGATCCGCTGCGAACGGAGAGCATCGAACTCGTTCGGTTCGTCGGACGTCGGCCGCGTCGATCACGGAGACCGCAGTCTCCCTCGCCGAGGCAACCAGACTAGTCTACGACACCGTCGACGACGGCACCAAGTCGACTCGTGACGGCCTCGGCGCAGGCATCGATTCCGGTTTCGGTCAGCAGGATGTCGAAGTGATTCGTCCCCTGCACGTCGATGACGCTCAGATGCGGCCACTGCCGCGCGTAGTCGGCGACGAGCTCGGGCGGATAGAGGCCCGGTTCCGAGGCGACGAGATCACGTTCGGCGTAGAGGAACATGACCTCGGACTGGGACGGCTGATCAGCCATGATCGTCTCCAGCGCTCGACGATAGTCCGCGCCGGTGTACATATCCGCGGAGTCGGCCTGCATCACCTCGACCGAGGTGGAAGGCTGGAAGGAATGGTCGTCCTTGGCCGCCAGATCGTAGACGAAGCTCTCCGTGGCCACGGTGTCGAGACCATCGACGAAAGCGGGGTGTGCGGCGAAGAACGCCAGATACTCCTCGACCGTCGAGAAGCTCATCGACAGCCTCTCCGCTGCGGGACCGAGGACGGCCGCGATGAGATCGTCGGTGTCGAGGTCCTCGTCGTTGAGGTCGTCGACGGGGTGCCCGCTGCTCGGCTCGTCCAGAGGCAGAGGCAGGCCGCCGTCGATGAGCACGGGACCGCGGAAGGTTCGCGCCGCCTCGGCGCCGGTGGTCCGGGACTCGGCGGCCAGGGTCATCGCCACGAATCCGCCCATGGAATGGCCGACCAGGGTCACCGGTCCGTCATCGGCGAAGGCATCGACGGCGGCGCGCACGTCCCGAGCATGAGCGCTCATCCCGAACGGTCCGGGCAGCGTCCTCGAATCCGCGCGTCCGCGCAGATCGAGTCCGATGACGCGCACACCGGGCAGGGCGGAGACGAGACCGGCGAAGAAGAGGTGGTTCGAGGTGATCCCGTGGATCACGCACACCGTGGGCACGGGTCCGGGGCCGGAGGTCACGGGCTCCCACACGCCGACGGACAGCCGCCCGCCCTCCACGTCGACCCGGTACCGGTTGTAATCGTGTGACGACATCGTCGCGGATCCCTTCGCTTAGGTGTTGTCTCCATTGTAGAGCGAACTGCACTCGGACACGACGGGGCCCCGAGCCGATCGTCGGCTCGGGGCCCCGTGTGTGCGGATTCCGGCCCGCACCGCCGCTGCTAGCGGCTCAGACCTCGAAGAGGCTGGTGACCGATCCGTCTTCGAACACTTCGTGCACGGCCCGGGCGATGAGCGGGGCGATCGAGAGCACGGTGAGCTTGTCGAAGACCTTGTCCTCGCTCAGCGGCAGGGTGTTGGTGACGATGACCTCTTCGGCCACGGAGTTCGACAGGCGTTCGACCGCGGGTCCGGAGAACACGGCGTGGGTCGACACGACGATGACGCCCTTCGCTCCGGCGGCCATGCAGGCGTCGGCCGCCTGGACGATGGTCCCGCCGGTGTCGATCATGTCGTCGACGAGCACACAGGTCCGGCCCTCGACCTCACCGACGACGCGGTTGGCCTTGCTCGCATTGGGCTGGGTGATGTCGCGGGTCTTGTGGATGAAGGCCAGCGGGACTCCGCCCAGCGAATTCGACCAGTTCTCGGCGACTTTGATGCGGCCGGCATCGGGAGAGACCACGGCGAGATCGCCGGGATACTTGTCCTTGACGTAGCCGGCGAGGATCGGCATCGCGATGAGGTGGTCGACCGGACCGTCGAAGTATCCCTGGATCTGCGCGGTGTGGAGGTCGACGGCGATGATCCGGTCGGCACCGGCGGTCTTGTACAGGTCGGCGACGAGGCGGGCGGAGATGGGCTCGCGTCCGCGGTGCTTCTTGTCCTGCCGTGCGTACGGGAAGAAGGGAGCGATGACGGTGATCCGCTTGGCCGAGGCGCGCTTGAGGGCGTCGACCATGATCAGCTGCTCCATCAGCCACTCGTTGATCGGCGCACAGTGCGACTGGAGGACGAAGACGTCGCTGCCGCGGACCGACTCGGAGTACCGGACGTAGATCTCCCCGTTGGCGAAGTTGTAGATATCGGTGGGGAGGAGCTCCGTCCCCAGATTCTCCGCGACTTGTTCGGCGAGTTCGGGGTTCGCCCGACCGCTGACCAGGACGAGCTTCTTATCACCCGTCGTCGTTATCTCATTCACTAATCCGTTCCCCTTCGGACGCGTTTTCGGCTGCCTGCGCTGCAAGCGTACCGGGACGATTTGTCTGGACCCAGCCCTCCAGGTTGCGCTGCGGAGCCACGGAGATGGCCAGCGCTCCTGCAGGAACATCCTTGCGCACCGTCGTGCTCGCACCCGAGTAGGCGCCATCGCCCACGGTCACAGGGGCGACATACATATTGTCCGAGCCCATGCGTGCATGCTTGCCGACGACGGTGCGGTGCTTGTTGACACCGTCGTAGTTGACGAACACCGAGGCGGCGCCGATGTTCGTGCCCTCGCCGATGTCGGCATCACCGACATAGGACAGGTGCGGGACCTTGGCGCCGGTGCCGATGTCGGAGTTCTTCGTCTCCACGAAGGTGCCGATCTTTCCGGACTCGCCGAGGCTGGTGCCCGGACGCAGGTAGGCGAAGGGGCCGACGCTGGCCTCGGCGCCGATGACGGCGAGTTCGCCGTGTGTGCGCACGATGTGCGCCCCGGCCCCGACCTCGGTGTCCTTGAGGGTGGTGTCCGGTCCGATGACGGCGCCGGTGGCGACGTCCGTGGCGCCGAGCAGCTGTGTGCCGGGCAGGATCGTCACATCCTGACCGATCGCGACATCGACGTCGATCCACGTGGTGTCCGGGTCGATGATGGAGACTCCGGCGCGCATGAACTTCTCGCACTGGCGGCGGTTGAGCTCCTTGCCCAGGTTGGCCAGCTGGACGCGGTCGTTCGCTCCTTCGACCTGCCACAGATCGTCGGTGACGGTGGCCGCCACCGCCCGGCCGGCCTGACGGGAGAGGCCGATGACATCGGTGAGGTACTTCTCTCCCTGGGCGTTGTCGGTCGTCAGGGACGCCAGTGCCTCCTTGAGCGCGACGGCGTCGAAGGCGTAGATGCCCGAGTTGATCTCGCTGATAGCGCGTTCGTCCTCGTTCGCGTCCTTCTCTTCGACGATGCGCAGCAGCGCTCCGGAGGAGTCGCGGACGATGCGGCCGTAGCCGGTCGGGTCGTCGACCTCGGCCGAGAGCACCGTCACGGCGTTGGAAGATGATTCATGGACCTCGACGAGGTCGTTGATGGTCTCCGTCGTCAGCAGCGGAACATCGCCGTAGGTGACGACGACCGTGCCGCTGATGTCCTCCGGCAGCTGGGTCAGCGCGCATTCGGTGGCGCGGCCGGTGCCCGGGACCTCGTCCTGATCGGCGATGAGCAGGGAGCGCTGAGAGGCCAGAGGCAGGGAGTCCAGATGGGCGACGAGCTGCTCGCGTTCGTGTCGGACGACGACGACGAGGTGGTCGGCACAGGTGCCGTCGGCGGCCGACACGGCGTGGTGGAGCAGGGAACGACCGCCGATGGGATGCATCACCTTGGGAAGAGCCGATTTCATTCGGGTGCCTTGGCCCGCGGCCAGTACGATGACGGCGGTCGGACGCGTCTGCGACATAGTTGAATCCTTCGCATGTCGGTTGGGGCCAGCTCCGCCCATAGGATTCGAACCTATACTGCACGGCTCCAAAGGCCGGCGTGCTGCCATTACACCAGGGCGGAACAGCGTGCACCAGTTCAGGGGCCCGCGCTCACGAGACACCATCATGCCACTACGATTAATTCTATGGAAATTCTACGCGAGATCCTTCTGACCCTGCATCTGGTCGGAATGGCGATCATCGTCGGGGGCTATTTCACTGTCATCCGCTCCCCCAAGGTGCTCTCCGGAATGCTCCACGCGTCCTATCTCCAGCTCATCACGGGACTGCTGCTCGTGGGCATCGCGGAGATGGGCGACGGGGACGTCAACCATGTGAAGATCGGCATCAAACTGGTCGTGGCGATCATCGTCACCGTCTTCGCGTTCATCGGCAGCAGGAAGCAGAAGGCCTTCACCGCTGCAGGCCCCGAAGCATCGGCCCCCGCCGAGGGCACCGCTGCGACGGCGGTGAAGAATCCGTCGGCGACGATGGCGCATCTGACGTTCGCGTTCACGATCATCAACCTCATCGTGGCCGTCTTCGTCCACTGACCGACTCGGCTCTCCTGACGGCGGCCCGGATGCCCAGCACGCGGTATCCGGGCCGCCGTCAGCCGTGTCCGCGAGGGCCGTCGGCTCCGCTCGCGGGCAGAATCGTCCCGTGTCCGGCCCGGACGGTATCGTTGTGGACGACATGACTGCTGCATCTGAACACCTCGACCATGCCGCCGGCGCCGACCCCCGAGCGGCCGAACTCCTCACCGGGCTCAACCCGCGACAGCGCGAAGCCGTGATGCACACCGGGTCCCCGCTGCTCATCGTCGCCGGAGCAGGGTCGGGCAAGACCACTGTTCTGACCCGCCGCATCGCCTATGCCCTGGCCACGGGGCGCGCTCATCCGGGCGAAGTCCTGGCGATCACCTTCACGAACAAGGCCGCCAGGGAGATGGCCGAACGCGTGTCCTCCATCGTCGGCCCGGCCTCCCGCGCCATGTGGGTCTCGACGTTCCACTCCTCGTGCGTGCGGATCCTGCGTCGGGAGGCGAGGGTGCTGGGCCGGAACACGAACTTCACCATCTATGACGCTCAGGACGCCCAGCGCCTCGTCTCGCAGATCCTCAAGGAACTCGGCCTCGACACGAAGAAGTACACCCCGCGAGCCATTCTGCATCGGATCTCGAACCTCAAGAACGAGCTGCAGACCCCCGACGACTTCACTCCCCGCCCGAACAATCCCGCCGACGAGGTGCTCGCGGACGTCTTCAAGCGCTACACCTCCCGACTGCGCCTGGCCAATGCCTTCGACTTCGACGACCTCATCTCCGAGACCGTCCACCTCTTCGGCGCCTTCCCCGAGGTCGCCGATTCCTACCGGCGGCGGTTCCGGCACATCCTCGTCGATGAGTACCAGGACACGAACCCGGCCCAGTACGCGCTGATCAAGGCCCTGGCCGGCGACGGCGCCGGCGGTGCGTCGGGAGCCGAACTCACCGTCGTCGGTGATGCCGACCAGTCGATCTATGCCTTCCGCGGTGCCACGGTGCGCAATATCGTCGAGTTCGAGAAGGACTTCCCGAACGCGGAGACCATCCTCCTCGAGCAGAACTACCGTTCGACGCAGAACATCCTCGACGCGGCGAATGCCGTCATCTCCCACAACGAGGACCGCAGGGAGAAGAAGCTGTGGACCTCCGAGGGAACGGGTGAGCAGATCGTCGGCTGGGTGGCCGAGAACGAGCAGGCCGAAGCACGGTTCATCGTCGACCGCATCGACGATCTCATCGACGACGAGAACTACCGGTACGGCGACTTCGCCGTCTTCTATCGCACGAATGCCCAGTCGCGGGCCATCGAGGACGCCCTGGTCCGCTCGGGCATTCCCTACAAGGTCGTCGGCGGCACCCGCTTCTACGAACGCAAGGAGATCAAGGACGCCCTGGCCTATCTGCGGGTGGTGGCCAATCCCGATGACGATGTCAATCTGCGCCGCATCCTCAATGTGCCCAAGCGCTCCATCGGCGACCGCACCGAAGGCCTCATCGCGGACTTCGCCGACCGGGAGGGCATCAGCTTCCATACGGCCCTGGGACGGCTCGAGGAGATTCCCCATCTGAGCTCTCGGGCTCTGACCTCGGTGCAGAAGTTCTACGATCTCATGCAGGACCTCGCCTCCACCGCCGAATCGTCCCCGCTGTCGCGGGTGATCGAGGCGATCCTCGAACAGTCCGGCTATCTCGAATCGCTGCAGAAAAGCACCGATCCGCAGGACGAGTCGCGGGTGGACAACCTCGCCGAACTCGTCGCCGTGGCCGAGGACTTCGTCGCCTCCCGTGAGGCCGCCGCGACATCCGAGGCGGACACCGACACGGAAACGGACGACGCTTCCGCCGCCGCGGCGGAGGAAGCTCCCCCTGCTCCCGGCGTCGGAGTCGCAGCCATCGACCAGTTCCTCGAACAGGTGGCGCTGGCCTCGGACACCGATCAGATCCCCGATGCCGAGCTGGGTCAGGTCACGCTCATGACGCTGCACACGGCCAAAGGGCTGGAGTTCCCCGTCGTCTTCCTCACCGGACTCGAGGACGGTGGATTCCCGCATTCCCGGTCGTTCGAGAACCCGCTGGAGCTGTCCGAGGAACGGCGCCTGGCCTATGTCGGACTCACACGCGCCCGCCAGAGGCTGCTGCTGAGCCGGGCCGAGACCCGCAGCATGTGGGGCCAACCGCAATACAACCCGCCGAGTCGGTTCCTGTCCGAGATCCCGGAGGACCTCATCGTCTGGGAGAACACAGGCAGCTTCTCCGGTGGGTTCTCCGGCGGCTTCGGGTCCGGCTATTCCTCGGGACATTCGGGAACCTCACGCGGATTCGGTGCAGGCCGCGGCACATCCTCGCGGTCGGGTGCCGGCTCCTCGGCACCGGCGGCCGGTTTCCCCAATCGGATCCGTCCCAACCGAGAGGTCATCTCCGTCGAGGTCGGAGAGAAGGTCTCCCACGAGTCCTTCGGCCTCGGCACCGTCACCGAGGTCAACGGGGTCGGGGACAAGACGGTGGCTGTGGTCGACTTCGGTTCTGCCGGTTCGAAGCGACTGCTGCTGCGCTACGCTCCGATCGACAAGCTCAACTGACCGTCCCGGCGGCTCGTTGAACCGCCGACCTGGTCGAAGCACTCACCTGGTTGAAGCGCCCGCCACGAAGAAGGCGCCGAGGGGAACTCTCGTTCTCCTCGGCGCCTATTCCATGCCGGACGCGGCTATGGAGTGAAGATCATTCGTTGCCAAGCTTGTCATCGGCTGCGTCGCGACCCTTGTTGATCTGGTCTTCGAACTTTCCGCCGGTGACATTGTTGGCGGCGTCAGCAGCCTTGTCCAGGCCCTGGTCGCTGATCTGCTCACCCTTATCGCTATTCATGGCGTCCTTGGCTTTATTGGTCAGATCGTCCAGTCCCATACTGTCTCCTTTCATCGGAAAAGGTTCGAAGCGAACCTTCTGACGCCATCACCCTGCCACTTATTCCGTCGTTGCGACACCGCGATGTCCCGTTTCTCAGAGAATGCACATAAAATTGCGCAGCACGAGCACGGGCACAGGACTCCTTGACCATGGTCGTCAGCGGCGTCATGGAATCACCGGGACGGCGGGATGAGGAATGCCAGGCCGACCAGCAGCACCGCGAACAGGAGGCAGGTGGTGATGTCGACGGCCTTCGAGCGGTTGGTCCACACCTCGTTCCACGGTGGGGGCATCGCCCTGAACCCGGCGAGACCAGCCGGCACGGCGGCCAAGACGACGGCGCCGAGACGGAAATCGATGAACGAGCAGGCCGCCGCGGCGATGGCCGCCAGGAGGCATCCGAGCAGCACCCAATCACGGCGGGTGGGATGCGCGTACCTGCGCTTCCAATAGATCCACCGCTTGGCGATCGGCCCTCTCCCCCGCCGTGCGTGGCGAGGGTGAGGTCGCTTCATCTCAGTGGAAGAAATGACGGCTCCCGGTCAGGTACATCGTGATCCCGGCCTGCTGAGCGGCGGCAATGACCTCGTCGTCGCGGATCGATCCGCCCGGCTGCACCACGGCGGTGACTCCGGCGTCGATGAGGATCTGCAGACCGTCGGGGAACGGGAAGAAGGCATCGGAGGCGCCGACGGCACCGGCGGCGCGTTCGGCACCGGCACGCTCGACGGCCAGCTTGGCCGAATCGACTCGGTTGACCTGTCCCATGCCCACACCGACCGAGGCCCCGCCCTTGGCGAGCAGAATGGCGTTGGACTTCACGGCCCGGCCGGCCTTCCAGGCGAACTCGAGGTCGGCGAGGATCTCCGGCGTCGCGGGCTTCCCGGCGGCCAGGGTCCAGTTCTCCGGCCGGTCGCCCTCGGCCTGGAACGCGTCGCGGTCCTGGACGAGGAATCCGCCGGTGATGGGTTTCATCTCGGACGCGGCGAAGTCGACCTCACCGAGTTCGAGCAGGCGCAGGTTCTTCTTCGTCGACAGGAGCTCGAGAGCCTCGGCGGAGAACGAGGGTGCGGCCAGGCACTCGGTGAAGATCGGCTTGATCGATGCGGCCAGTTCAGCGTCGACTTCACGATTGGTGGCGATCACCCCGCCGTATGCCGAGAGCGGATCGCATTCGTGGGCGGCCTTGTGCGCGGCGGCTGCGGTGTCGGCGACGGCGATGCCGCAGGGGTTCGCGTGTTTGACGATGGCCACGGCCGGCTGGTCGAAGTCGAAGGCCGCACGGATCGCGGCATCGGTGTCGGTGTAGTTGTTGTACGACATCGCCTTGCCGCCCAGCAGCGTGGCACAGGCGATGCCGCGGGTGCCGTCGGAGTAGACCGCTGCGGCCTGATGCGGGTTCTCCCCATAGCGCAGATCCGCGATCTTCTCTCCCGTGACTCCGGCGAAGGCCGGCTGGTCGGCCTCGTCGCCGTCGCTGTCTTCCGCACCGCTGAGTTCGGCGGCGAACCATGAGGCCACCGCGGTGTCATAGGCGGCGGTGTGGGCGAAGGCCCGTGCGGCGAACTCCCGCCGCGCGGCGACACCGAAGCCCTCGCCGGATGCGGCCTCGATCACGGCCGAATAGTCGGCCGGATCGGTGACCACCGCGACGGTCGGGTGGTTCTTCGCTGCGGCGCGGACCATCGAGGGTCCGCCGATGTCGATCTGCTCCACGCAGTCGTCGAAGCCCGCACCGCTGGCGACGGTGTCGGAGAACGGATAGAGGTTGACGATGACGAGGTCGAAGGGCTCGATCCCGAGCTCGTCGAGCTGACTCCGATGGTCCGGCTTGCGGGAGTCGGCGAGGATGCCCGCGTGCACCCGCGGGTGGAGGGTCTTGACCCGCCCTTCGAGACATTCGGGGAACCCGGTCAGGTCTTCGACCTTCGTCACCTCGGCCCCCGCCTCGGCGATCTTCGCTGCCGTCGAACCGGTCGACACGATCTGGACTCCGGCGGCGTCGAGTCCGCGAGCCAGGTCCTCCAACCCGGTCTTGTCATAGACGCTGATCAGCGCTCTCCTGATCGCGCGGGTTCCTGTCACAGATCCTCCTTGAGGTTCGTTCGCCGGTCGATTCTTCGCCCGGCTGGGGTCAGTTTGCAGCCGTCGCCGAGGCGGCATATCCGCGGACATGCCGACCGTCGATGACGAGATCGGAGTGGGCGAGGTGGGCCAGCAGACGCACGAGCTCTTCCCTCTCAAGGGCCTTGATGCGTTCGTGGACGGTCTCTTCGGTGTCGTCATCGCCGATGGGCACGGCGTACTGGGTGATGATCGGGCCCGTGTCGACGCCGGTGTCGACGAGGTGGATGGTCCCGCCGGTCAGCTTCACTCCGTGGGCGAGTGCGTCGCGGACTCCGTGCGCTCCCGGGAACGACGGCAGAAGCGCCGGATGGGTGTTGATGATCCGGTTGGAGAACGCCTCGACGAAGCTCGGGCCGAGGATGCGCATGAACCCGGCCGACACCACCCAGTCGGGTCCGAGTTCGGCCACTGTCCGCCGCAGCTGTTCGTTCCAGGCCTGTCGGTCGGCGAAGTCCTTCGGCCGGACGACGAAGGTCGCAACATCGTGGGCGCGGGCCCGGTCCAGGACTCCGGCCGTGGACGAATCCGAGCCGACTGCCAGGATCTCGACTCCGCGCGTTCCAGCGGCGAATGCGTCGATGACTGCCTGAGTGAGGGTACCGGAGCCTGAGGCCAGAAGAACGATGCGCACGCGCCCATTCTAACGTCTGCGTCTCTGCTGTGCGCTCGCGCGGCCAGCCACCGGACACGGCCCGCCGAGGCATTTGTCAGTCGTCTGTGAGAAACTGGCACAGTGACGCCACCAAACAGCACCGAAGAGAAGAAGGCACCGACTCCCGACGAGGAGAAACAGGCCGCTCCGGCACGACACGGGCTCGTCCTGATCCTGCTGATCCTCGCCTCGGTGCTGACGTTCACCTACCAGCTGCCGTTCAAGCTCGCCGCCATCGGCTTTGCGATCGCGGCGATCGTCTGGTCGGTGAAGTACATCGTCGCCGTGGTGAAGACGAAGCAGCGAAGGAACATGTCGTTGGGCATCCTCGGCGGTCTGCTCAGCCTCTATCTCGTCTTCTCGACGATGTCGTCGGTCATCCTCTGGCCGGTGCAGTCCAAGTACGAGGAGTGCCTGCGCGATGCGATCACCGAGCAGGCTCAGCTGACGTGCACCAGCGACTACCAGACCGGACTCGGTGACTGGTTCAAGCAGATCACCGGACAGGACCTCGATCTGCCGGGCACGCAGTGAGTGAAATGGGTCCGGCCCCGTCCGTTGCCGACTGATCCCGTCCCCCACTCCCGGCTGATCCCGTCACCTCCCAGCTGAAACCACGTCGCCGAGATCCCGCTGCAGAGGCTCGGTCGCGCCGCTCTCATCGGCTCTCGTCCTCATCCCAGTGCACGGGGCTCCCGTCGTCGGCCTGCAGCGTGGAGAGTCTGATCAAGAGCAGTCCGATGGCCATTCCCACACCGATCCAGACCGTGACGACGACTGCCGAGGTCAGGGCCGAGGGTCCGAAGTCGGACAGACTCAAGGGCCCCAAGGCCCCGCCGGAGAAGAGCGCGAGGATCTCGAAACCGACGAAGACGATGCCGGCGGCGATGCCGATGCCCGACCATGAGCCTTCGAGCACTTCGCGGGCTCGGTCCCGTCCGAGGATGGTCGCCAGCAGGCCGAGGACGATGAGAACCGCCGGCGCCGCCATCGTCCATGCCGGGTAGTCTCCGCTGAGCAGCTGCAGCACCGGAACATCGGGCACCGGCACGGTGGCCGCGTGCAGTGCCGAACTCGTCTCCGCTCCGCCCAGGCCGACGCCGGAACCGGCGCTCCACGACAGCGCCGAGTAGAGGATGCCCGGGGCGAACAGCAGCTGGACGATGAGCAGGCCGACACCGGCGGCGACCGGTGAGCTGTAGACCTGCAGCGACACGGACACATCGTCCCAGCGGAGGACGATGCCGACGGCGAGGATGACCACGGCCGCTGCCAGTGCACCCCAGAGCAAGCGGCGCGCCAACCTGCATCCGAGATCCCAGATCTCGTCGAGCCCCCGCAGCCCCGGAATATCAGCCACGCCGCGGACCCGGAGGAATCCGAAGCCCACGGCAGAGACGAGGAAGAGGAGGAGACGCAGGATTCCCAGAGGAGTCACCGTCGCCTGTCCGACCAGGATCGCGAAAGCCAGCAGCGGGCCCGCATACACCACGGCGAAGGTCCCCAGAGCCGTGGCCATGATCGTCCACCAGTCGCCGCGACCGTCCACATCATCGTCGGGCGCATCGGCTGCGATGCCGTCGACGAGGCGGCAGGCAGCCGCGGCCACGAGCGACCACAGTCCGAGCGTGATCAGGCTCGGTGCCACGGAGAAGTCGAACCCGAGGGTCGAGACGCTGAGGCCCGAGACCGATGCCCACAGTGCGAAGGCCCACTCGGGAATCACCGAATACGGCAGCTGTGAGCCGAGCCCGACGATCCAGCACGCCGTCGCCACGACGAAGGCGGCCGGTACGACGATGAGGTCGATCTTCACGACTTCCAGCAGAACTGTGAAGATCGTTCGACGGAGGGGGCGGAGGTGAGGAGAAGTGCGCATCACTTCCATTTTCACTGACGTCGGGCCTGCTTTTCGGTATTGACAGCGCGATTCCTCGTTCTGGGAAGTACAATTGCGCCAGGACAGGCTTGTACACGCAAAGGATGAATCCAACGATGAGCAACGGGAACGATCACCCCAATTTCCCGCCACCACCCAGCGAGCCTCCGGAGACCGGCCGATCGACGCCTCGTTCGGAGGATCCGAAGGACGAGGGCGTCGAGGGTTCGACAGCCTCGGACACCACCGAGGAGACGCAGGCAATGCCCGCTCCCGATTTCGACGAGGACCCGGCGGCCGGCCCGGAGCCGTCCGAAGGTTCGACTGGGCCCGATGACCAGGCGCCCCCGCTGCACACCCCCGACCAGGGGGCGGATGGCTCCGATGCCGAGGCCCCGGACCGGCCCACCGTGGCCCCGGCCGCTTCGCAGCAGAACCAGGCAACGCGGCACTCCGATCCGTCGGCCCAGAACGGCGGACCCTCCGGCTCGAATCAGTCGGATGGGACGTGGGCCGGCCCACCGGCGGGCCCATACCCGGGTGCTCCGAATCAGGCCGACCAGTATCAGAGCAGTCCGTATCAGAACGCGTCCGGCCAGGGCGGCTCCGCGTATCCGGGCGGACAGGGCCAGCCCGGTCAGCACCAACCGGGGCAGTACCAGACCGGCTCGGGTCCGGACGAGGGGCGCACCGGCTCGGGTTCCGGACAGTCCCAAGCGATTCCGCAGCCGGCCCCGGCCCCGGGCTTCGCCGGTTCTCAGGCCGCGGCGACCCGCGCCGATGCACGACCGGAGAAGAAGAGCAAGCTTCCGCTCTTCATCACACTCGGTGCGGTGGCCCTCGTCGCCGTCCTCGTCCTCATCGGCTTCCTCGTCGTCGGCAGCGTCAACAAGAACAACTACGGTCCCGACAAGGTGGCCGAGGACTATGTCGCCGCGCTGAACAAGGGAGACTTCGCTGCGGCGGAGAAGATCGCCGCCTCACCGCGGCCTGAGGGCACGAACGTCGATCTGCTGTCGAAGGAATTCACCGACGCCTCATCGGCGAAGATCGACAAGGCGAAGGTCGAATCCTCCACCGTCGACGGAGACAAGGGCACCGTCGTCGTGTCCTACGAACTCGACGGCACTGCCTACAACGTGGAGCTGTCGGCGAAGAAGGACGGAAAGCAGGACCTGTTCTTCGACAAATGGAGCCTGACCGGCCCCGAACTCAACGTCGTCTCCCTCGACATTCCCGCCGCCGACGGCCTGACCGTCAACGGCGAAGAGTACAAGGCGAAGTCGGGCACCACCTCTTTCGCCGTCTATCCGGGCAGCTATGACTTCGAGATCCCCTCGAGCAAGTGGGTCTCCGAGGCCTCGGACACGGCCCAGGTGAACTTCCCGAAGGCCTTCACCCCGGGCGGGGAGCCGAAGGAGGGTCAGGTCGCCCCCACCACCCTCAACCTCGACCTGTCGCCGACGAAGGCATTCAAGAAGGAAGTGCAGAAGCAGGTCGAGGCCGAGCTGAAGAAGTGCTTCGACAACAAGAGCATCGAGCCCAAGTGCGATTTCATCAAGTTCGATCCCTCGGAGATCCCGGTCGGCGGTTCGGACAAGAAGCTCGACGATCTGGCGAAGAAGGACACCGCGAAGTGGGACATGAAGGAGATGCCCAAGGTGAAGGCCAGCTTCGGTGCGGGCGATACCAACACCGGTTCGTTCTTCACTGAGAAGCCGGGCAAGTTCGACTTCACCGTCGATGGCAAGAGGGCCGGGTCCTCATACTTCTCCAACGGCAATTCGCTGTCGGTCTCCGGCAGCGTGAAGGTCGACGGCGACAAGCTCTCGGTCGAGTTCTTCGACTTCTGACCGGCGGTGACCCGCCGAACCGGCGGGATCGACCCTGTCCTTCCAGTCGGGTCGGTCCTGCTGGTCGGAGGTTTCAGCCCATCGCGGCCCTGGCCGGCGTCTCCAGACCGGTTGCGGTCTCGAACCAGGCTCCGGCGGCCATGACGAATTCGTCAGCGAAACGACGTCCGGAGATCTGGGCGCCGATGGTCCGGCCATCGGTCATGAACCCGGCCAGGACGGTCGCTGCCGGCTGTTCGGACATGTTCAACGGCATGGTGAAGCCGATATGGCCCATCGGCTCGTGCACCTCGGGGTAGGGCATCGGCTGTTCGGCCGGGAATGCCGGGCCGGGAGCGGTGGGAGAGATCACGAGGTCGAGATCGGCTGTGGCCGCGATCGTGCGCCGCCTGATCTCCTGCACACTGTGGTAGCAATCCATCAGCTGAACTCCGCTCACATCGGCTCCGTCCTGGGCCCACTGCTGGATATAGGGCAGGATGAGGGCCTGTTCCTCGACCGGCAGCGCCTTGAGATCGGCCCAGGACCGCACCCGCCAGAACAGATCCATGTCGTGGAGCAGACCGTCGTCGATGAACGGTTCGACCGAGACGATCGTCGCCCCGGCGTCAGCGAAGCGCTCGGCCGCCTCGGCGATGGTGGACCGGATCTGCGCGTCGACGGCCACCCCGCACCCGGCGTCGAGGTGCAGACCGATGCGCAGCCCCCGCGGGTCGAACCCAGCACCCGATCCGCATTCCGGATGATGGCGCGGATCGTCGACGGCGAAGCGAGGAAGTCGGGAGTAGTCCCGATCATCGGGAGCGGAGATGATGTCCATGACGGCTTTGACATCGGACATCCTGCGCGCGAGCGGCCCGGCGCACCGACCGAGATAGGGTGCGTCGAGCGGGACCCGACCGAAGCTGGGTTTGAGTCCGGCCAGGCCGAGCCATGTGCACGGCAGGCGGATCGAACCGCCGATATCGGAACCGATATGGATGGGGCCGTACCCGGCGGCGGCCGCCGCTCCGGCTCCGGCGCTCGAACCGCCGGTGGTGAGTTCGGGGTTCAGCGGAGAACGGGTCACTCCGTGAAGGGAGGAGACTCCCGAGGACAGCATGCCCCAATCGGGCATCGTCGTGGAACCGACGATGACGGCGCCGGCTTCCTCCAGCCGCTGCGTGATCGGGGCGTCGTGATCGGCGATCGGGACCTCGGCCCACGCATGCCCGCTGGGAATGGGCACCCCGGTTCGGGCGATGTTCTCCTTGATCGTCACCGGCACACCGTCGAGGTCGCTCAGGGGGCGGCCCTCGCGCCACCGGGCGGCGCTGGCCACGGCCGCGGTTCGGGACCGTTCGTCATCGCGGTGGCACAGAGCGTTGATGACCGGTTCGCATTCGTCCATTCTGGCCACCACGGCACTGTGCGCCTCGATGGGGTCGAAGTCCCCTCCGGCGAATCCGGCCGCCAGCTCGGCCGCGCTGTGATCGGCAAGCGAGATCGTGCTCACGTGCTGCCCTTTCTCTCGATGGTTCTGTGACGGTGATGCTCGGTCGGCTCAGCCGGTTGCGGCGAGCGCCTCGGCCAGGCTCGGGGTGGCGGCGATGAGGCGGGAGGTGTAGTCCTCCTGGGGGTTCGCGTAGATGTCCTCCGTGGCGCCGGACTCGACGATCCGGCCGTCCTTCATCACGATGACCTCCGAGCACAGGTGTCTGACGACGCCGAGGTCGTGGGAGACGAACAGGAGGGTCAGCGCATAGTCGTCGACGAGGTCGGTGAGCAGGTTGAGCACCTGGGCGCGCACGGACACGTCGAGGGCGGAGACCGGTTCGTCGGCGACGAGGATCTGCGGTCGGGTCACCAGGGCGCGGGCGATGGAGATCCGCTGCCGCTGACCGCCGGAGAACTGGTGCGGATAGCGACTCAGCGATTGCGCGTCGAGGTCGACGGCTTCGAGCATCGACTCGACCCGTGCGAGCCGCTCGTCCCTCTCGACGCCGGCCGCGACGAGAGGCTCGGCGACGATGTCCGCGACTCGCATCCGCGGGTCGAGCGAGGCGAAGGGGTCCTGGAACACGATCTGCAGGTTCTCCCGCAGAGCTCGCAGCGCCTGCGCACCAGCGGCCTCGACTCGGATGTCGCCGACCCGGACGTGGCCGGTGGTGGGACGATCGAGGCCGGAGAGGATGTTCAGCAGCGTCGATTTGCCCGAGCCGGATTCTCCCACGATGCCAAGACGCGCTCCGGCGCCGACCCGGAAGTCGATCCCGCCCAGGGCGGTGACACTCGATCGCCGTCGGCCGAGCAGTCCCCCGGCTCTGAATACACGAGTGACATCGGAAACCTCGATCAGCGCAGACGCGTCGCTGGCCGAGGCGGCCACGGGCTCTGCCTCGGGCGTGTCCGTTCCGCATTCGGCCCCGCCCATGCGGGTTTCTGACGCAGCCGGTCTCCGAGCGCCCGGCGCAGATGAGCGCGTCCGATCCTCGTCGATCACCGGTATCTGCGGACCCGTGTAGGCCAGTGCCGTCTTGAGCGTGAACAGTCGACCGTCGTCGTCGGTAGCACCGAGGTCCGACGACGCGAGCAGTCCGCGCGTGTATTCGTGCTCGGGTGCGGAGAAGATCTTCTCGACGGGTCCGGTCTCGACGATGCGGCCGCGGTACATGACGATGACCCGGTCGCAGAGGCCTGCCACGACGGCCAGGTCGTGGGTGATGAACAGCAGACCAGCCTGGACTGCTGCCACCCGTTCGGCGATGAGGTCGAGCATGTGCCGCTGCACGGTGACGTCGAGTGCCGTGGTCGGTTCATCGCAGATGAGCAGTCGCGGGGAGTTCGCCAGGGCGATGGCCAGCATGACCCGTTGGCGCTGTCCGCCGGACAGCTGGTGCGGGAACGCGAACCGTGCACTGTCGGGCTCGGGCATGTGCACGTCGTCGAGCAGCTGGCGCACACGTGTCGGCACGTGTGCGCGAGCCGTCTTGCCGTGGATGCGCAGCACCTCGGCGATCTGCTCGCCGATGCGCATGAGCGGGTTGAGTGCGCTCATGGGTTCCTGGAAGACCATGGACACGATGTCCGAGCGCAGCCCGGCCAGGGTCTTCTCATTCGCGTCGAGGAGGTTCCCGCTGTGGCCCTGCAGTCCCACCTGGCCCTGCACGTGCAGCTCTTCGGGCAGCAGTCCCATCACCGATTGGGCAGTCAGTGATTTGCCTGATCCGGACTCCCCGATCAGCCCGACCCTCTCCCCCGCCGCCAGGCTCAGACTCACATCGTCGAGCACAGGGTCCTGCGCACCTGCGGGGGTGATGGTCAGGTTGCGGACCTCGAGCAGATTCTCAGACACCACGGGCCTCCATCTTCGGATCGAACCGGTCTCGCAGCCCATCGCCCAAGAGATTGAAGCCGAGCACGGCGAGGGCGATGAACAGTCCCGGCCAGAGGGCGAGTTCGGGGTGGATCGACAGGAACTGCTGGGACTCCTGGAGCATCCGGCCCCAGGAGGGAACCGGGGCCTGCGTGCCGAGACCGAGGAAGGACAGCCCCGCCTCGGCCAGGACGGAGATCGCGAAGGCCACCGAGGCCTGGACGATGACCATGCCGGCGATGTTCGGCAGCACATGGACGACGGCGATGGCCGGGGTCCTGCGGTTCGATGCCCGGGCCGCGCGCACGTATTCGGACCCGAGCACCTGCAGGGTCCCGGACCTGGCCACGCGGGCGAACCCGGGAATCGCGGCGATGCCGACCGCCACCATGGCCGGGCCGGTTCCCGGTGAGTAGACGGCGGCGAAGATGATCGCCAGCAGCAGGGCGGGGAAGGCCAGGAGGATGTCGTTGGCGCGCATGATGACCGCGTCGATCCACACGCCCCACGGCTGCTTCGCGAAGATCGCCGACATGATGCCGATCGGGGTGCCGATGAGCAGGGCGATGCCGACGGCGACGACGCCGACCAGCAGGGTGATCCGTGCCCCGTACATCACCCATGTCAGCGTGTCGCGACCGAACTTGTCGGTGCCCAGCGGATGGGCGGGGCTGGCCGACTGGAGCCGCGCGATCGGGTCGATGTCACTGGGGCCGTAGGGCGTCCAGAGGAAGGAGACGAGCGCGAGACCGACGATGAGGACGACGAGGCCGCCGCCGATGGCCATCGACGCGTTGAGACGCAGCTTCGAGCGGCCGGGACCGGTGTCCGTCGCGCGTGCTGGAACGGTCGGGCCCGGTGCCTCGACGTCTGCGAGGTCGCGGGGGCTGTGAGCACCGGTGGGGCTGTCGCTCATGCGGCGTTCCTGATCCGTGGGTCGACGACGGGCACGAGCACGTCGACGATGAGGTTGATGATGAGCACCAGCAGGACGAGGACCATGACGATGCCCTGGACGGCGATGAGGTCGCGGTTGGCCACTGCTCGGATGAGTTCGGATCCGATGCCGGGCAGGACGAAGATCTGTTCGATGATCACCGCTCCCACCAGCAGCGTCGCCAACTGGACCCCGGCGACGGTGATGACGGGGATCGCGGCATTGCGCAGTCCGTGCGCGAACAGAGCCTTCGTGCGGGTCAGTCCCTTCGCGCGGGCGGTGCGGATGAAGTCCTCGCGCATGACGTCGAGGACGGCTGAACGCACATACCGGGTGAGGATAGCGGCCTGGACGAGAGCCAGTGACACGACCGGCAGGACGAGGCGGAGGAGGAATCCGCCGACGCCCTCGACCGGCGCCATCCATCCCTGGGACGGGAACCAGCCGAGGGTGAGTGAGAAGATGATGACGAGGATGATGGCGGCGAGGAAGTTCGGGATCGCGATGCCGATCTGACTCGCCGCGGAGATCGTCACGCCGATCCAGGTGCGGTGTTCGACGGCGGCGAAGGTGCCCAGAGGCACGGCGATGAGGATCGACAGGACGATCGCGGAGATGACGAGGATCGCAGTGACCTGCACGCTGTCGACGATGACGGGGGTGATCTCGGCTCCGGTGACATAGGAGGTGCCGAAGTCTCCCCCGGCCATGCCGATCATCCAGTCGAAGTAGCGGATCGCCGGCGGACGGTCGAGCCCGTACTGGGCTTCGAGAGCCGCCACCGCCTCGGGGGTGGCGTTGGTGCCCAGCGCCACCTGCGCCGCGTTTCCCGGCAGGAGGCTCATCAGGGCGAAGACCACCACCGAAGCGACGATGAGTGAGAGCGCGAACTGTGTTGCGCGGCTGATCGCGTAGGTGAGCATCGATCCGTGTGGTCAGTTCCAGCTCAGGTCGGCGATCCTGAACGCATCGGAGACCCGATTGGCCGGGATCCCGGCGATATCGGACTTGGCGAGAACGAGGTTCGGGAACAGGAACAGGAAGTCCGAAGCCGCGTCGTCGGTGATCGTTCGCGCGATCTCCTTCATCCCGGCGATGTAGTCCTCTTCCGTTCCGGTGTCGGCCTTCTCGGCGATCTTCTTGATCTTCGAATCGTCGTAGCCGATGTAGTAGTCCTTCGAGAACACCGTGAGGATGTCCCTCGGTTCGGCGTGGTTGATCACCGACATGTCGAAATCATGTTCGGTGAACGTCTTGTCCAACCACACGGCCGGGAACTCCTGGGTCTTGATGTTCGCTTTGAGCCCGACCTCTTCGAGCTGCGCGGACACGATCTCGGAGATCGCTTTGGCATAGGGCAGGTTCGGCACGGTGAATGTGAACTCCTCCCCCTCGATGCCGGCTTCGTCGACGAGCTCTTCGGCCTTGTCCGGGTCGTACTTCCACACCCCGGTGAGGTCTTCGTAGTAGGGATCGGTCGGCGGCACCATCGAACCGATGAGCTCACCGTATCCGGCCCACGCGGTGTCGAGGACGGCCTTGCGGTCGATCGCGTGCATGACGGCTTCGCGGGCCGTCTTGTCCTCGAAGATGCCCTCCGCATTGTTCATCGACAGCACGACTTCACCGTTCGTGGTGCCGGACACGATCTGGTAGTCGTCGCTCTGGAACTCCCCTGCCAGTTCGGGGGCCTGCAGATTGGAGACGAGGTCGATCTCTCCCGACTTCAGTGCGTTCGAGGCCGAGACCGCGTCCTTGAAGTACTTGAAATCCACGGAATCCAGTGCCGGCTGCTCACCCCAGTAGTCGTCCCTGGCGGCGAACTCGATCGATTGGCCGCGGGTGAACTTCTCGATCGTGAAGGGTCCTGTGCCGATGGCCTCGTTGGCCAGGTCCGTCGTGCCCTCGGTGTCGAAGACGGCACCGACGAGGCTGGTGAGATTGAACAGCCAGGTGTTCGACGGCTTCTTCAGTTCGATCTCGACGGTGGTCTCGTCCGGGGTCTCGATGGACTCGACGATGTCCATCTTCGACTTCAGTTCGTTCTTCCACTCGTCCTGCACCCGCTCATAGGAGAATTTGACATCCTCGCTGGTCAGGTCCGCGCCATTGGAGAACTTCACCCCTTCTCGCAGATCGAAGGTGTAGGTCCTGCGATCATCGGACAGCGACCAGTCCTCGGCCAGGCCCGGTTGGATCTCCCCCTCGTCGTCGAGGCGGACCAGGGACTCGTAGACGTTTTCCATCAGCGCTTCGGGGATCGCCACGCCCGAGGTGGAGGTGAAGTCGAGGTTGACCGGTTCGGCGGTGAACGCGATGGTCATCGAGTCCTTCTGCTCCGCATCGCCGGAGTCCGATGCTCCCGCCGAACAGGCCGTCAGCAGCAGGCTCGTGGCGGCTGCGGCCGCCACCCACGTCATGATGCGCGGAGTCTTCATCGTTCTCCTCGAATTCGCCGACCGACGAGGGGTCGTTCACCAACACTCAAGCATCGCCAGTGTATCCGATGTTCTCACCTGGCGAAGCGTTCATGTTCGCATGCTGGAGACTGTGAAGGACGGCGTTCACAGGCGCGGCTGTTCGGCCAGGATCGCGGCCAGGGAGTCGAAGGCGAGGCGTCGATGGGAGCGGGAGTTCTTCTCCTCCGGACTCATCTGCGCGGCCGTCGACGTCGATCCCTCGGGCAGGAAGATCGGATCGTAGCCGAAGCCGTTCTGCCCCGCCGGCGCGGTGGCCAGACGTCCGGGCATGACGCCCTCTGCAGTGAACTCACGGCCATCGGCGGTCACAGCCGCGGCGGCGCAGCGGAACTGTGCGCCGCGGTGCTCGTCGCCGATGTCGCTCAGCTGCGCCAGCAGCAGTTCGAGGTTGGCACGGTCATCGCCGTGCCGTCCCGCCCAACGGGCGGAGAAGATGCCCGGTGCCCCGCCGAGGACGTCGACGCTGATGCCCGAGTCATCGGCGATGGCGGTGCGCCCGGTCGCCGCGGCTGCGGCGCGGGCCTTGATCAGGGCGTTCTCGGCGAACGTCACTCCGGTCTCGGCGACATCGCGAAGTCCCGCTTCGGCGGCGGTGAGCACAACGGTGTCGGCGCCGAGGACCGGACCGAGGATGGCCAGCAGCTCACGCTTCTTGCCCTCGTTGTGAGTGGCCAGGACGAAGGTCGTCATCCTGCGAGCACCTCGGACTGGATGCGGGTGAGCTCGGCGCAGCCGAGTCCGGCCAGATCGACGAGACGACCGAGTTCGTCACGGTCGAAGGGTGCGCCTTCGGCCGTGCCCTGGACCTCGACGAACTTTCCCGAGCCGGTCATGACCACATTCATATCGGTCTCGGCCCGCGAATCCTCGACATAGGGCAGGTCGAGCAGCGGCTGACCGTCGATGATGCCGACGCTGACGGCGGAGATGGAATCGACGATCGGGTTGTGGGCGGCGGGAATGAGGCCGGTCGAACGCCCCTTGTCGATGGCTTTGGCCAGCGCCACATAGGCGCCGGTGATCGAGGCTGTGCGGGTGCCTCCGTCGGCCTGGAGGACATCGCAGTCGAGGACCAGGGTGTTCTCTCCGAGCTTCTCCATGTCGATGACGGCGCGCAGGCTGCGACCGATGAGGCGGGAGATCTCATGGGTGCGGCCGCCGAGCTTCCCCTTGACCGACTCACGGGTGCTGCGTGAGTCGGTGGCCCGCGGCAGCATGGCGTATTCGGCCGTGACCCAGCCGCGGCCCTCACCCTTGAGCCAGCGAGGCACACCTTCGGTCAGCGAAGCCGCGCAGAGGACGCGGGTATTGCCGAACTCCACGAGCGCGGACCCTTCGGCGGTGTTGATCCAGTCGGGGGTGATCCTGACCTCACGGAGTTCGTCTGCCTGACGTCCGTCTGCGCGCACTGTCTGCCTCTTTCGTATCTCGGTTGCGGTTGCGGGTTCTGGTGCGGGGTCGACTGCGGGCACTGAACTCACACGGTCCAAGTGGCACCGGGTTTGGCGAGTTCGATGGGGCCGCGGAACTCGCCGGCCGCCTCACCGCGGACGATCGAGCAGTCGGTCCAGATCGGGATGTGGGTGAGCACGAGCGCGGACGCCTCGGCGTTCTGCGCCACACGGCCGGCGCGTTTGCCGGTCAGGTGGATTCCGCGGGCGGTGTCCCG
Organism: Brevibacterium sp. SMBL_HHYL_HB1; assembly: GCF_018208375.1. NCBI lineage: Bacteria > Bacillati > Actinomycetota > Actinomycetes > Micrococcales > Brevibacteriaceae > Brevibacterium > Brevibacterium sp. SMBL_HHYL_HB1. The sequence continues at coordinate 2,275,345 of NZ_CP062936.1, forward strand.
GTCCTCCTGGAACGCGGCCTCGCAGAGGAAGAGGTCGGCACCTGAGGCGGCGGCGACGAGGTTGTCGCATTCGTCGCTGTCGCCGGAATAGGTGATGACGCGTCCTGCTGCATCGGTGATGCGCAGTGCGTAGGCCTCGACGGGATGGTCGACGAGGAAGGACTCGACTGTGAGCGTTCCGATCTGGTGTCGGCTGCCGTGGTCGAGGTCGGTGAAGTCGAAGGCATGGTCGAAATTCGAATCGTCTCCGCCGTTGGCTACCGGAGACCGACCCGGATCGGTGTAGTAGGCCCGGGTCAGCCGTTCCTTCGCCCCGGGTGGGGCGAGGACCGGGGTGCGGGTGCGGATCGTGCCGGTGTCGGAGACGTCGCCGTTGAAGAACTTCGGGTCGAAGCGGTGTTTGACGTAGAGCCCGGTCAAATCCATGCAGTGGTCGGGATGGAGGTGGCTGAGCACGATGGCCGAGATCCGGTCGGTGTCGATCGTCTGCTGCAGAGGACTCAGCGCCCCGGATCCGAGGTCGAGGACGATGCGGGTGGGTGTGTCCTCGTCGCTTTCGATGAGGTAGCAGCTGGCGAGCGCTGCCCGACCGGGAAAGGATCCGGCGGTGCCGATGGCGGTGAGCTTCATTCGTCGTCGTCCCCTTGCGTCCGCGACAGCAAGGTCGTTGTCAGTCGGTCCTGAATCCAGGTCAGGAAGTCGTACAGGGTCAGGGTGAGGTCTTCGGACTCGGAGAGATCCTCGCGGTGGGCGTATTTCTCTTCCTGTGCTTCCTCGGTGTCGATGCCGAGCCGGACGGCGAGGACCAGTCGCAGATCGTTGAGACCCTTCATCCAGGCCAGGACCTCGTCATGGGTCAGGGTGATGTCGTTGCCCTTGCTCAGCCCCAGCAGCACGATGCGCACATTGTGGGCCTTGGCCTGTTTGAGGTCGAACTCCGTGAGTCGGCGGAACTCCGCCGAACGCTCCTCATCGTCGGGGTCGACGTCGGGCAGCAGCCTCAGCAGCGCCGGATCGACCGGACGGGGCCGGTCGACGAGACCGAGGCGGGCCTCCCAGTTCTCCGAATCCGGTCGGTCCGTCTCCTCGTCTCCGTCTTCGTTCAGCAGCGCGGAGAGGTCGGTAAAGACGGTGAGCATCAGAGAGCGTTCGTTGTCTTCGAGTCTGAGGACGACATCGTCCCCGCGTGCGTCGATGGCGGCCATGTGTCAGTCGGATCCTGAATCGGGTTGGCACGCGGCCCACAGGCCGTATTCGTGCATCGCTTGCGTGTCTCTCTCCATGGCTTCGCGACCTCCGGTGGCGACCACGGAACGGCCGTTCTCATGGACCTCGAGCATCAGCGCGTGGGCCTTGTCCTCGGAGTATCCGAAATAGCTCTGGAACACGAAACTGACATAGCTCATGAGGTTGACCGGGTCGTTGAAGACCACGGTCTTCCAGGGCTTGGCCAGATCTTCGGCCGGCCGGACGTCGACCTCCGGCTCGAGAACTGGTGTCGTTGGATTGCTCACGTTTCCAGCTTACGGCAGAACAGTGACGCTGTCGTGACGTAAGATCGCGCCTATGAGTGATCTCACACGCACCGATTCGACGGCATTCTTCACGGATCAGTACGAATTGACCATGGTGCAGGCCGCCTTGGAATCGGGGGCCGCTCACCGCAGGAGCCTCTTCGAGGTGTTCGGTCGCACCCTTCCCCCCGGTCGCCGCTACGGAGTCGTCGCCGGCACCGGTCGGATCCTCGAGATGATCCGCGACTTCCGCTTCGATGATGCGGAGCTGTCCTTCCTCAGCCGGGAGAAGATCGTCGATGAGCGCACCATCGACTGGCTGGCGAACTACCGTTTCTCCGGCACGATCCGCGGCTATGCCGAGGGTGAGGTCTATTTTCCCGGATCGCCGCTGCTGACGATCGAATCGACGTTCGCCGAGGGTGTCATCCTCGAAACGCTCATCCTCTCGGCCATGAACTACGACTGCGCCGTCGCCTCGGCGGCCTCCCGGATGGCGCAGGCGGCCAGTGATCGTCCCTGCGCGGAGATGGGCGGGCGGCGCACGAACGAACACGCCGCGGTGGCGGCGGCCCGAGCCGCGGTCATCGGCGGTTTCGCCTCGACGTCGAATCTGGCCGCCGGGCTGAAGTACGGTCTGCCCACCATCGGCACCTCGGCGCATTCATTCACCCTCCTGCATGACTCCGAGCGCGAGGCGTTCGCCGCGCAGCTGAAGTCGCTGGGCACCGATACGACGCTCCTGCTCGACACCTATGACGTCGAGGAGGCCCTGGCGGTGGCCGTCGACCTCGGCGGTGTCGAACTCGGCGGTGTGCGGATCGATTCCGGTGACCTCATCGAACAGGCCAGGGAGGTCCGGGACGGACTGGACCGCCTCGGCGCCCACGACACGACGATCACCGTCACGAGCGACCTCGACGAGTATGCGATCGCCGCGCTTGCGGCCTCTCCCGTCGACTCCTACGGGGTCGGCACCCGCGTCGTGACCGGTTCGGGTGCTCCGGCCGCGGGCCTGGTGTACAAACTGGTGGCCCGGGCCGACGAGGCCGGAGAGTGGACATCGGTGGCCAAGCATGCGACAGGCAAACCCTCCCGCGGCGGGCACAAGGAGGCGCTGCGCCTCATCGATGGTGCGATCGCCGTCGAGGAGGCCGTCGGAATCCCCTCGCTGCCCGACGACCTCGGTGAGGGCCGCCGGTTGAGCGTCGATCTCGTCGTCGATGGTGAGGTCGACGAGTCATTCGTGGGTACGGCCGGTGTGAAGAAGGCCTGTGCCCGTCACGACGAGTCCCTGGCCGAGCTGCCGCGCTCGGCGCGTCGGCTGCAGGACGGTGAACCGGCCATTCCCACCGTCTTCTACTCGGACTGAGCGGCCTCTGCTCTCAACCGGCGCCGTCTGCTCGGCCTGAGGCCCTTCTGCTCGGAGTGAGCGCCCCGCCGGCATCGGATCCGGGCGGGGCGCTTCTGCGCTCGGCGCACGACGGGGCCCGTGTCCGATTTCTCGGGCCGGGGATCATTTGCGGCCGATGAACCAGCCCTGCAGCTTCTTGATCCGGGCCTGGATCTGTTCCCGCGTGGCCTGAGCCACGGCCGGTCCCCCGCAGGCCCTGCGCAGCTCGACGTGCACGTTCTGGTGCGGAGTCCCCGTACGCCTGGCCCAGGCCCCGACGAGGCTCTGGAGCTGATTGCGCTCTTCCTTCATCGCCCGGTGCTCGAGTTCGCTCGTGTCCGGCTCGGGTGCCGGTGCCGTCGAGGTCTTGCGCTTGGCCTGCCGCGCCTGCTGGGTGCGCAGCAGTTCGTGGACCTGCTCGGGTTCGAGCAGCCCGGGGATCCCGATGAAGTCGAGTTCGTCTTCGGATCCGACGGCCCCGCCGGTGCCGAATTCGCCGCCGTCGAACAGGACGCGGTCGAACAGTGCTTCGGCGCCGAGGGCTTCGAAGGAGCCGAGCTGATCGGATGAGGCGCCCTCGTCCCGGTTCGCCTGTTCCACCGCCTGGTCGTCGAAGACGACGACGTCGTTCTCGTCGTCGTTCTTCGGCCGGTCGAGAGCGTGATCGCGTTCGGTCTCCATCGTGTTCGCCAGAGCCAGCAGCACGGGCACCGAGGGGAGGAACACCGAGGCGGTCTCCCCGCGTTTGCGGGCCCGTACGAAACGTCCGATGGCCTGTGCGAAGAACAGCGGTGTCGACGCCGAGGTCGCATAGACGCCGACGCACAGGCGCGGGACGTCGACGCCTTCGGAGACCATGCGCACGGCGACCATCCACCGGTCGGTGGAGTTCTGGAACTGTTCGATCCTCTCCGAGGCTCCGGCCTCATCGGACAGGACCACCGTGGGCTTCTCTCCGGTGATCTCGTGCAGCCGCTTGGCGTAGGCGCGTGCCGCTTCCTGGTCGGTGGCGATGACGAGGCCGCCGGCGTCGTGAACGGTGCGACGGACCTCGGTGAGTCGGATGTCCGCGGCCTTGAGAACGGCCGGGATCCAATCGCCCTTGGGATCCAGCGCGGTGCGCCAGGCCTGGGCATTGATGTCCTTCGTGGTCTCCTCACCGAGGACATGCGACATCTCGTCGCCGGCCTTCGTTCGCCACTTCATGGCTCCGGCATAGGCGAGGAACAGCACGGGACGGACGACGGAGTCCTTGAGGGCACGACCGTATCCGTACGAGTAGTCCGCCACCGAGGTGTAGATGCCGTTCTCGTCGGGAGCGTAGGTGACGAACGGGATCGGTGAGGTGTCCGATCGGAACGGGGTTCCGGTCAGGGAGAGACGGCGCACCGCGGGCCCGAAAGCCTCACGCACCGCATCCCCCCAGGACAGGGCGTCACCTCCGTGATGGACCTCGTCGAGGATGACCAGTGTCCGGCCGGCAGCGGTCCGGTTGTGGTGCAGGACCGGCTTCGCCGCCACCTGCGCATAGGTCAGGGCCACACCGTGGTAACCGGGAGCGTGCTTGCCCTGCGAATTCTTGAAATTCGGGTCGAGTTTGATGCCCACGCGCGCGGCCGAGTCGGCCCACTGCACCTTCAGGTGTTCGGTCGGAGCGACCACCGTCACCCGATTGACGATCTTTCGGGCCAGAAGCTCTGCGGCCAACCGCAGAGCGAACGTGGTCTTGCCGGCGCCCGGGGTGGCGACTGCGAGAAAGTCCTTCGGCTGTTTCTTGAAGTAGAGTTCGAGAGCCTCCGCCTGCCAGGCACGCAGCTTCCCTGCCGTTCCCCATGCGGCGCGCTCGGGAAAGGCCGGTGGCAGTTGTTCAGCAGCGGAGGTCCCTGGTGTTCCTGGTGTTTCTGGGAGACGTTCCGCGGACATCTACTCCTGCGGTCCTTCGGACATCGACTCGTAGATCTCTTTGCACCGGGGGCAGATCGGGAACCGTTCGGGGTCGCGGGTCGGGACCCACACCTTTCCGCACAGGGCGATCAGCGGAGTTCCCGTCACCATGGACTCCATGATCTTGTCCTTGGGTGCGTAATGGCTGTATCGCTCGTGGTCTCCGGGCTCGACAAGCTGCTCGGACTGCTCGCGCTCGATCGTTGATGAACCGCTTGAAGCTGGAATGGTCATGGCTCCATTGTAGTTCCCTAGAATGTGAGTCATGGACCAGGCCCACGACGATTCCCTCACAGAACGGTACAGGGAGCTCAGCGATGACATCGCCGCGGCGGTCGCCGTCGTCTCTGCCACGCGCGGCAAGGCGATGCATGCGATCACCGTCGATTCCTTCCTCGACGTCTCCTACGACCCGCCGACCATGGCGGTGAGCATCTACTCCGGGTCGCGCATGATGGAGACCCTCGAAACGAGTTCGCACTACGCGATCTCCCTGCTCAATTCGGATCAGAAGGACATCTCCGAGCGCCTCGGTGCGCCCGGTCAGCCGCTGTACGGCTCGCTGACGGGCATTGACACCTTCCCCGCCCCGCAGGCGGGCCAGCCGGTGCTCACCGAGGCCCTTGCCTGGTTCGAGCTCGAACTCACCGAGGTGCTCGAGGTCGCGACCCACAGCATCGTCGTCGGTGAGGTCGTCTCGCTGGGGGCGGGCAGAGACGCCGGTACGAGTCGTCCGCTGCTGCGGTGGCGGAAGGCCTACGGAACCATGGGGCGCCGCTGAGACTGCGGCGTCGCCTCCCCGTGGCATGAGACGAGCCCTTCGCAGCCGAATCGCATGAGCGATCCGCCCCCGAAGGGCTCATTCCTCGGTCGGCTGCGTCGACGGCCGATGGGTCGGTCGTCGGCGGGTTCAGCCGGTCAGACGACTCCCTGGGCGAGCATCGCCTCGGAGACGCGGATGAAACCGGCGATATTGGCTCCGGCGACGTAGTCTCCGGGCGACCCGAATTCCTCGGCAGCGGCAGCGCAGCTGTCGTGGACATCGCCCATGATCTCGGCCAGACGTGCCTCGGTGAAGTCGAAGTCCCAGGAGTCGCGGCTGGCGTTCTGCTGCATCTCCAGGGCGCTGGTGGCCACTCCGCCGGCGTTCGCCGCCTTGCCCGGGGCGAACAGGACGCCTGCGTCGGAGAAGATCTTCACGGCTTCCGGGGTGCAGGGCATGTTCGCGCCTTCGGCCAGCGCGATGAGACCGTTCTTGACCAGAGTGGCAGCCGAGTCAGCGTCGAGTTCGTTCTGAGTCGCGCAGGGCAGGGCGACATCGACTTCGGCGTCCCAGACGTTTCCGCCCTCGTGGTAGCGGGCCCGCCCGCCTCGCTGTTCGACGTACTCGGAGATCCGCCCGCGCTCTTCGAACTTGATGCGCTTGACGATCTCCGTGTCGATCCCGTCCGGATCGTAGATGTATCCGGAGGAGTCGGACATCGTGATGACCGTGCCGCCGAAGGCGGTGACCTTCTCCGCGGCGTAGACTGCGACGTTTCCGGATCCGGAGATCGACACGGTGCGTCCGTCGATGTTCTTCTTCGCCGCGGCGAGCATGTCCTTGAGGAAGTAGACCACGCCGAAACCGGTCGCTTCAGTGCGGACCATGGAGCCGCCGTAGGACAGGCCCTTGCCGGTGAGGACGCCGGCTTCGTAGGAGTTCGCCATTCTCTTGTACTGCCCGAACAGGTAGCCGATCTCCCGGCCGCCGACGCCGATGTCGCCGGCGGGGACGTCTCGGTACTCTCCGATATGGCGGGACAGTTCGGTCATCAGCGATTGGCAGAAGCGCATGACCTCACGGTCGCTGCGGCCCTTCGGGTCGAAGTCCGCGCCTCCCTTGCCGCCGCCGATGGGCAGCCCGGTAATCGCGTTCTTGAAGATCTGCTCGAACCCGAGGAACTTGACGATTCCGAGGTTGACCGAGGGGTGGAAGCGCAGTCCGCCCTTGTAGGGGCCCAGAGCCGAGTTGAACTGCACACGGAAAGCGCGATTGATCTGGACGACGCCGGAATCATCGATCCAGGGTACGCGGAAGATGATCTGCCGCTCAGGTTCGCACAGACGCTCGAGCGCCGAGAGTTCCAGGTATTCGGGGTGCTTGTCCACGACCGGGCCCAGGGAATAGAGGACTTCCTGTACCGCTTGGTGAAACTCCGACTCTCCGGGATTGCGCTGGAGCACAGTGTCGAAGATTGGCTGCAGTGATGGATGTAGGCTCATGAGCACAAACATACCGTGACCCGGATAACGGGATTTCAAGCGACCGGATTATGGACACGACTGTCCGGTCACTGCATTTGGGATAAAGGTTCCGAACGGCAATCACGGACCTGTCAAAGACGACGAGGGGACGTTCAAATATGCTCATCGACAGTATCTGGCCACCTTATGCACTGCACCTGCAATGCGCGGATATGGAGCTCTCACCCGTGCGAGACGCCGACCTGCCGGAGCTGGCGGAGATCGCTCGAAACGGCGTGCGTCGCGATGGTGTCCAGGCGTTCCCCGCCGATTGGGACACCGGCAGCCCGGAACAGATCACCCGCAGCCTCGCGCAGTACCATTGGGCGACACGCGCCGGTCTCACCGTCGAGCGGTGGACGATCGAGTTCACGGTCAGAGTCGCAGATCGAGTTGTCGGCGTTCAGGGAGTCTCCTCGGACCGATACCCCCTGACGCGCACCGTGTCGACGGGCTCCTGGCTGGCGCCGGAGGAGCAGGGACGTGGGTTCGGCACGCGTATGAGGTCGATGGTCATCGATGCCTTCGCCCGCCATTTCGGCACCCACCGGTTCGATACTGGCTACATCGCAGGCAACGATGCCAGTCGGAGGGTCTCGGAGAAGCTCGGCTACTCCCCCAATGGCCATCGACGCCTCATCAGCCAAGATGGTGCGCCGCGGACCGAACATCAGCTGGTTCTCTTCGCCGCCGACTACGAGCACACGGATGATGAGGTCATCGTCACCGGCGCCGAGGCTGTTCGCCGATTCCTCGGCCTCGAACAGGATCCAACGGTCGCACAACGCCCATGAATAAAAAAGCACCCATGAATACAAGAAAGGGCCCCGTCCAACACGAACAGGGCCCTCCCCACAAAAATAAATGCGGCAGTCACCTACTCTCCCACAACCACCAAGTTGCAGTACCATCAGCGCGAATGGGCTTAGCTACCGGGATCGGAACGGTTAACCGGGCGTTTCCCCACCACTATCACCACCGCAAAACCAACAGACCACCACACCCAACACACCAGTCAGGCGGTAGCAGTCCAAGAACCGCACAGCGAACGCGAACACCACAAACAATGCAACCACCCCACACAAAAGGGGGTCTTGCCACCAACGAGCACACCACACACTCACGCACACACCAACCCAAAAAGGTCAATGAGTGATCGGTGTATTAGTACCAGTCAACTCCACACATTACTGCGCTTCCATACCTGGCCTATCAACCCCATCATCTATAGGACACCTCTCCCCACACAAATGTGGGCTGGAAATCTCATCTCGGAGCAGGCTTCCCGCTTAGATGCTTTCAGCGGTTATCCATCCCGAACGTAGCCAACCAGCCATGCTCCTGGCGGAACAACTGGCACACCAGAGGTTCGTCCGTCCCGGTCCTCTCGTACTAAGGACAGGCCTCCACAAATTTCCTACGCACGCAGCGGATAGGGACCGAACTGTCTCACGACGTTCTAAACCCAGCTCGCGTACCGCTTTAATGGGCGAACAGCCCAACCCTTGGGACCGACTCCAGCCCCAGGATGCGACGAGCCGACATCGAGGTGCCAAACCATGCCGTCGATATGGACTCTTGGGCAAGATCAGCCTGTTATCCCCGAGGTACCTTTTATCCGTTGAGCGACCACGCTTCCACAAGCCATGGCCGGGTCACTAGTCCCAGCTTTCGCTCCTGCTCGACACGTCCGTCTCACAGTCAAGCTCCCTTGTGCACTTACACTCGACACCTGATTGCCAACCAGGCTGAGGGAACCTTTGGGCGCCTCCGTTACTCTTTAGGAGGCAACCGCCCCAGTTAAACTACCCATCAGGCACTGTCCCTGAACCCGATCAGGGTCCGAAGTTCAGGAATCCACTATGGTCAGAGTGGTATTTCACCGATCGACTCCACCCCAACTAGCGTCAGGGCTTCCCAGTCTTCCACCTATCCTACACAAACCACACCGAATCCCAATACCAAACTATAGTGAAGGTCTCGGGGTCTTTCCGTCCTGCTGCGCGTAACGAGCATCTTTACTCGTAATGCAATTTCGCCGAGTTCGTGGTTGAGACAGCAGAGAAGTCGTTACGCCATTCGTGCAGGTCGGAACTTACCCGACAAGGAATTTCGCTACCTTAGGATGGTTATAGTTACCACCGCCGTTTACTGGGGCTTAAATTCTCCGCTTCACAGAACGAATCCTGTTAACGGGTCCTCTTAACCTTCCAGCACCGGGCAGGCGTCAGTCCGTATACATCGACTTACATCTTCGCACGGACCTGTGTTTTTAATAAACAGTCGCTTCTCTCTGGCCTCTGCGACCACCACCAGCACATCCCCAAGCCAGTTGGGTTCACCGGGATGGTCCCCCTTCTCCCGAAGTTACGGGGGCATTTTGCCGAGTTCCTTAACCACGATTCTCTCGATCACCTGAGTATTCTCTACTCGACCACCTGTGTCGGTTATAGGGTACGGGCAACACACACCCTCACGCCGATGCTTTTCTCGGCAGCAGAGGATCACCAGATCACCCCACCGACAGTGGGGCGCCCATCAGCTCTCACACTTACTGTGGGGACGGATTTGCCTACCCCACGTGCTACAACCTTAGACCGTGACAACCATCGCACGGCCTGGCTACCTTTCTGCGTCACACCACACGCTTACCGACTCCACACTCAGGTCCCACCCCGCACACCAAACCAGGCATCCGAAGATGCCCAGGGCGTTTGGGACGGTTAGTCTCATGTGTTTTGGTACTGTCGGTTGTGTGTCGGTACCAGAATATCAACTGGTTATCCATCGACTACGCCTGTCGGCCTCGCCTTAGGTCCCGACTTACCCAGGGCGGATTAGCCTAGCCCTGGAACCCTTGGTCATCCGGTGGACGGGCTTCTCACCCGTCTTTCGCTACTCATGCCTGCATTCTCACTCGAGACGCCTCCACCACTCGTTCACACGGCGACTTCACCAGCGACTCGACGCTCCCCTACCCAACACCACACCATTACGGCGACCGTGGTGCTGCCACAACTTCGGCGGTGTACTTAGCCCCGCTACATTATCGGCGCTCAATCACTTGACCAGTGAGCTATTACGCACTCTTTCAAGGATGGCTGCTTCTAAGCCAACCTCCTGGTTGTCTTCGCAACTGAACATCCTTTCCCACTGAGCACACGCTTAGGGGCCTTAGTTGATGGTCTGGGCTGTTTCCCTCTCGACAATGAAGCTTATCCCCCACTGTCTCACTGCCACGCTCAACCTTGACTGGCATTCGGAGTTTAGTTGACGTCAGTAACCCGGTAGGGCCCATCAGCCATCCAGTAGCTCTACCTCCAGCAAGAACCACGCAACGCTGCACCTAAATGCATTTCGGGGAGAACCAGCTATCACAGAGTTTGATTGGCCTTTCACCCCTAACCACAGGTCATCCCCTCCATTTTCAACTGAAGTGGGTGCGGGCCTCCACGCGCTCTTACACACGCTTCACCCTGCCCATGGCTAGATCACTCCGCTTCGGGTCTAGGACACGCGACTCAAATCGCCCTATTCGGACTCGCTTTCGCTACGACTACCCCACAACGGGTTAACCTCGCCACGCACCGCTAACTCGCAGGCTCATTCTTCAAAAGGCACGCCATCACAGCTGCTACGGCTGCTCTGACGGATTGTCAGCACATGGTTTCAGGTACTCTTTCACTCCCCTCCCGGGGTACTTTTCACCATTCCCTCACGGTACTATCCGCTATCGGTCACCAGGAAGTATTTAGCCTTACCAGGTGGTCCTGGCAGATTCACACGAAATTCCACGAGTTCCGTGCTACTCGGGCACACGCACACTGCAGAAGCATCCATGTTTCGTCTACGGGACTCTCACCCACTCCGGTCCTGTTTCCCACCAGGTTCGACTACACAAACACCACCACAGACCAGTCATGCTGAACCGGACCATGCACGCCCCACAACACCCCCACAGCAACACCAGCACGCTTGACACTGAAAGGGTTTAGGCTCCTCCGGGTTCGCTCGCCACTACTACCGGAATCATTGTTATTTTCTCTTCCTGCGGGTACTGAGATGTTTCACTTCCCCGCGTTCCCCCCACGCACCCTATACATTCAGGCACGGGTCACCACCCTTGACGGTGGCGGGGTTTCCCCATTCGGACATCCTCGGATCAACGCCCGTTTATCGGCTCCCCGAGGCTTATCGCAGATTTCCACGTCCTTCATCGGCTCCTGATGCCAAGGCATCCACCATGCGCTCTCACACACTCACCACCCCATAAGGGTCAGCTCCATGTGTGCGCGAAATGTATCAAACACACTCGTATTCGATGACAAGAAAATCACATTACATAAACAACACAAAAATGTTGTTGATGCTCGCGTCCACTATACGATTCTCAAACCACTACCAAACACCACCAACCAGCAGCCACGAACCCGTGACCACCACCTGGCAGGTCGGTCTATCAGCAGAAACCACACCCAACACAGGGCTTGTGATTCCAGGACCCAATAACGTGCCTGTCCCAACCCACCCGACACCCACCCCCTGGGGCAGAAACCCCAGCCAGGCAGCATCGACGAGCAAGCAGTTGTGATGTTCCACCCATGAGCACCCAACACCACCACGAACGGGTGATCAATTGGGGTTCTGATGTGTGCTCCTTAGAAAGGAGGTGATCCAGCCGCACCTTCCGGTACGGCTACCTTGTTACGACTTAGTCCCAATCACCAGTCCCACCTTAGACGGCCCCCTCCACAAGGGTTGGGCCACCGGCTTCGGGTGTTACCGACTTTCGTGACTTGACGGGCGGTGTGTACAAGGCCCGGGAACGTATTCACCGCAGCGTTGCTGATCTGCGATTACTAGCGACTCCGACTTCACGTAGTCGAATTGCAGACTACGATCCGAACTGAGACCGGCTTTAAGGGATTCGCTCACCCTCACAGGCTCGCCTCTCTCTGTACCGGCCATTGTAGCATGCGTGAAGCCCAAGACATAAAGGGCATGATGATTTGACGTCATCCCCACCTTCCTCCGAGTTGACCCCGGCAGTCTCCTATGAGTTCCCACCATCACGTGCTGGCAACATAGAACGAGGGTTGCGCTCGTTGCGGGACTTAACCCAACATCTCACGACACGAGCTGACGACAACCATGCACCACCTGTACACCAGCCCCAAAGGGAGCACCTGTTTCCAAGCGTGTCCGGTGTATGTCAAGCCTTGGTAAGGTTCTTCGCGTTGCATCGAATTAATCCGCATGCTCCGCCGCTTGTGCGGGCCCCCGTCAATTCCTTTGAGTTTTAGCCTTGCGACCGTACTCCCCAGGCGGGGCACTTAATGCGTTAGCTACGGCGCGGAAAACGTGGAATGTCCCCCACACCTAGTGCCCAACGTTTACGGCATGGACTACCAGGGTATCTAATCCTGTTCGCTCCCCATGCTTTCGCTCCTCAGTGTCAGTCACAGCCCAGAGTCCCGCCTTCGCCACCGGTGTTCCTCCTGATATCTGCGCATTTCACCGCTACACCAGGAATTCCAGACTCCCCTACTGCACTCTAGTCAGCCCGTACCCACTGCCCGCGCAACGTTAAGCGTTGCGTTTCCACAGCAGACGTGACCAACCACCTACGAGCTCTTTACGCCCAATAATTCCGGACAACGCTCGTACCCTACGTATTACCGCGGCTGCTGGCACGTAGTTAGCCGGTACTTCTTCTGCAGGTACCGTCACCTTACGGCTTCTTCCCTGCTGAAAGCGGTTTACAACCCGAAGGCCGTCATCCCGCACGCTGCGTCGCTGCATCAGGGTTTCCCCCATTGTGCAATATTCCCCACTGCTGCCTCCCGTAGGAGTCTGGGCCGTGTCTCAGTCCCAGTGTGGCCGGTCGCCCTCTCAGGCCGGCTACCCGTCGTCGCCTTGGTAGGCCATTACCCCACCAACAAACTGATAGGCCGCGAGCCCATCCCCAATCGAAAAAACTTTCCACCACCAACCATGCGGCCGGTGGTCATATCCGGTATTAGACCCAGTTTCCCGGGCTTATCCCGAAATCAGGGGCAGGTTACTCACGTGTTACTCACCCGTTCGCCACTCATCCACCCCCAGCAAGCTGAGGGCTTCAGCGTTCGACTTGCATGTGTTAAGCACGCAGCCAGCGTTCGTCCTGAGCCAGGATCAAACTCTCCATAAAAAATTATGTTGCAGAATGAATCCCAGCAAGACAGCCAACCCGACCACGGGGGTGATCGAAGCTGGCCCAATAAATAGTCTCACCAGAAAAACAAACAATTTCTGGCATCACAACTAGTTCAAACAAACACGCTATTGGATTCTCAAACCACAAACACACACCCATCACCGCAACCCAAACAAGGCCACGTACACTGGGGGCATCCGTTTCTGTTTGCACTTCTCGTCTTGCGACTCGCCGTGCCGGCGGATGTCTACTCTACATCGTTGCGTCGACCCGCGCAACTCGAAGTTCATCTTCGATTCGCCCGAATCGCCCCCGATCAGAGCGACCGTCACCGTTCCTTGCGGCTCGGCAACCCGGTCAACAATACACACCTCGACACCTGTGCGCAAAACGCACCCGATCGCACGCCCACCCACCCCGCAGACCCGGCTCGAATACGGGCTCCGGCCCGCCTCGGCGAAGGTCCCGTGCGCATCTTCAGGCGACCGGCTCCACGAGTTCCGGGGAATCATTGCGCACATTGCCCACAGCTCTGCCGACCCGGTGCCGGGTCACACTGGCCGGATCCACGTGAGCCAGCGTCGAACTCAGCAGGTCAGGGACATCGTTGCTGAGCACTGCCGGATCGATCCAGTCATCGATGCGGTCGCGTCCGAGGAAGACCGGCATCCGGTGATGGACATCGCTGAGGTGTCCGGCCGATTCCATGGTCAGAATCGTCGTCGAGACCAACCAGGTGGCATCCGGCTGCTTCCAGAACTCGAAGAGTCCGGCCATGAACAGAGGATCATCGCCGGCAGCGCTCATCATCCACGGCTGTTTGCCGTCCTCGGTGGTCTCCCATTCGTAATAGCCCGGGATCGGCAGTGCACAGCGTCGCCGTCTGATCGCCTGCCGGAACATCGGCTTGTCGAGCACGGTCTCCGAGCGAGCGTTGAATGCCTTGAACCCGATCTTGACGTCCTTGGCCCACGCGGGGACCAGGCCCCAAGATGCGGTTTCGAGTCGCCGGTGCAGCTGCCCCTCGTCATCGAAGCGTTCGACGACGATCGGCACGAAAGACCCAGGCGGCACGTTGAAGCGCGGCACGAAGTCGTAGGACACGACGTCCAGCCGTAGCTCGTCGGCGAGATCCGCCGGGTCGAGAGACATATTGAGTCGACCGCACATGCGCCCATCTTCTCATTTCACTACACTGTCGACAATGGCGGCAGAAGAGAATACAGCGACCAGATTCGACCCGATCGAGGAGTCCCGGCGGCAGTGGCTGGCCCATGGCTGGGACGAAGCAGCCGATGGCATGACCACGGTGATCTCGGTGATGAGGATCCACCAGCTCTTCCTCGCCCGCGTGGACGCAGCGCTCAAGCCCTTCGCCCTCACCTTCTCCCGCTACGAAGTCCTCACCCTGCTGTCATTCACTCGTTCGGGCACCTTGCCGATGTCGAAGATCTCCGCCCGGCTGCAGGTTCATGCGACATCGACGACGAATTCCGTCGACCGCCTCGAAAAGGCCGGCCTCGTCGCCCGGCGCAGCCATCCGGACGACCGCCGAACCACTCTCGTCGACCTCACCGAGGCAGGACGTGAGCTCGCGGCCGAGGCCACGACCGCACTCAACGCCGAGGTCTTCACCTCACCCGACTTCTCCGAAACCGATCTCGGCTCCCTCCTGCCCCACCTCGAAAGCCTGCGCTCGGGACTCGAAGACCGGAGCTGAATCGGCAACGGCCTCCATCCGATCCGCCTCGGGCCTGCCGCCGCAGAAATTAGTTGGACGTCCAAGTATTCCGGACGTATTGTGGAGTCGGTCACCCTATTCACGTCCGATCACTGGAGGAACCATGTCCCGCAGCACAGCAGCTGCCCTGCCCTTCGGACTCACCGACGAACAGCAGACCGTCTCCGGAATGGTCCGTGAGTTCGCCGATACCGAAATCGCCCCTCATGCACTCGAATGGGACGCCGAGCACCACTTCCCCGTCGACGTGATCAAGAAGACCGCCGACCTCGGCATGGGCGGCATCTACGTGAGCGAAGAGGCCGGCGGAACCGGCATGGGCCGGATGGATGCGGCGCTGATCTTCGAAGCGATGTCGACCGCATGCCCCTCCGTGGCTTCCTACATCTCCATCCACAATATGGTCGCGTGGATGATCGACAAGTTCGGAGACGCCGAACAGAAGACCAAGTACCTCGCCCCGCTCGTCGCGATGGAGCACCTCGGCAGCTACTGCCTGACCGAGCCCAACGCCGGGTCCGATGCCGCTGCGCTGCGGACCTCGGCCAGAGAGGACGGAGACTCCTATGTCCTCAACGGGGTCAAGCAGTTCATCTCCGGTGCCGGTTCCTCGGAGACCTACCTCGTCATGGCCCGTTCGGGCCAGGACGGCGCACGGGGGATCTCCGCCTTCATCCTCGAGAAGGGCATGGAGGGCCTGAGCTTCGGCCCGAACGAACAGAAGATGGGCTGGCGCGCTCAGCCGACCCGGCAGGTGATCATGGAGAACGTGCGCGTGCCCAAGGAGAACCTCCTCGGCGAGCCGGGCCAGGGATTCAAGATCGCTATGTCCGGCCTCGACGGCGGCCGTCTCAACATCGGCGCCTGCTCGCTCGGCGGCGGGCAGGCGGCGCTGGAGAAGGCCGTCTCCTATATGGGCGAGCGTCAGGCATTCGGCACCGAACTCGCCGGATTCCAGGCTCTGCGCTTCGAAGTCGCACAGATGCAGGCCGACCTCGAAGGTGCTCGCTCCCTCCTGTGGCGGGCCGCGAACGCCTACGACTCCGGCGATCCCAACACCTCGCTCCTGTCCGCGATGGCCAAGCTCAAGGCGACCGACACCGGTTTCGACGTCGCGAATCGGGCCCTCCAATTGCACGGCGGATACGGATATCTGACAGAGTATGGAATTGAGAAGCTGGTTCGTGACCTGCGAGTCCACCAGATTCTGGAAGGCACCAACGAAATCATGCGCGTGATCATCTCGCGCAAGAGCACAGGAGTGGGCTGATATGGCAGATACTTCGGCACAACCGGCGGACGACTCCGTCATCACCTCGGTTTCCAACGGGGTGGGCCGAATCGAACTCAACAGACCGAAGCTGATCAATGCGCTCAGCCAGGACATGGTGGGCGCCATCGATGATGCCCTGAGCGCCTGGCGCGATGACGATTCGGTCTCCCTCGTCCTCGTCACCGGCCGTGGAGAGCGCGGCCTGTGCGCGGGCGGCGATATCAAGGCCGTGTACAACGACATCGTGGCCGGCAGCGACGAGAACGCGAAGTTCTGGAACCGCGAGTACAAGATGAACTTCGCGATCTCCGAATTCCCCAAGCCCTATGTCGTCATCATGAACGGCATCACCATGGGCGGTGGCGTCGGCATCTCCGGCCACGGTTCGCACCGCATCGCCACGGAATCGACGAAGGTGGGCATGCCGGAGACCGGGATCGGCCTGTTCCCCGACGTCGGTGGCACGCACCTGCTGGCCAACTCCCCCGGCGAGCTCGGCACCCATCTCGCACTGACGGGACAGCCCGTCGGCGCCGGTGCCGCGATCGCCCTCGGACTCGCCGACCGCTTCGTGGCCGATGCGCAGATCCCCGATCTCATCGCCGATCTGACCGCCGGGCAGGACCTCGACACCGTCCTCGACAGGTATGCCGCCGAAGCGCCCGCCAATGAGCTCGCCGAGGCGGCCGACTGGATCGATGAATGCTATGTCGGCGACAGCGCCGAGGACATCGTCGCAGCCCTCGCCGCACACGAGAGCCCCGATGCCCAGGCCGCCGCCGAGGTCATTCGGAGCAAGGCCCCCACCTCGGTGAAGGTGACCCTGGCCGCGCTGCGCAAGGCCGCAGGCATGACCCTGGCCGAAGTCCTCGAACAGGACTACCGCGTCGCGGTCGCACTCACCGAACGGCCCGACCTCAAGGAGGGCATCCGCGCTCAGGTCATCGACAAGGACCGCAACCCGCAGTGGAGCCCGGCGACCCTGGCCGAGGTCAGCGACGAAACCGTCGAGACCATCCTCACGACCGACCACGAAGAGAAGGTGTTCTCATGAGCGAATACGAAACCATCCTCACCGATGTCGACTCCGGCGTCGCCACGATCACCATCAACAGGCCGAAGGCGCTCAACGCGCTCAACCTGCAGGTGCTCACCGACATCACCGATGCGGCCGCCGCGTTCGACGCCGATGACGAGGTCAAGGCGATCATCATCACCGGCAGCGACAAGGCCTTCGCCGCCGGTGCCGACATCAAGGAGATGTCGAACCTCGACTTCGCCACTGCGTACAAGGCCGACTGGTTCGCCGGCTGGTCGCGACTGACCGATGTGCGCAAACCGATCATCACCGCCGTCGGCGGCTTCGCCTTGGGCGGGGGCTGCGAGCTCGCGATGATGGGCGATATCCTCATCGCCTCGACGAAGGCGAAGTTCGGTCAGCCCGAGATCAACCTCGGCGTGCTGCCGGGCATGGGCGGATCGCAGCGGCTGACCCGCGCCATCGGCAAGGCGAAGTCCATGGACATGTGCCTGACCGGCCGGATGATGGACGCCGAGGAGGCCGAACGCTCGGGTCTCGTCGCCCGGATCGTCGAACCCGAGCAGCTGCTCGTCACGGCCAACGAGATCGCGCAGACGATCGCCGGCAAGTCCCGGATCGCCTCGGCGATGGTCAAGGAAGCCGTCAACACGGCTTTCGAGACGACTCTCGAGCAGGGGCTGCGCTACGAACGCCGCCTCTTCCACTCCACGCTGGCCACGAACGACCAGTCCGAAGGCATGGCCGCCTTCGTCGAGAAGCGGGACCCGAACTTCTCGGATTCCTGACCGCGGCCCCGGCCCGATCCATGGCGCAGTCCCCTCTTCGGGGTCTGCGCCATGGTCGTCTTCGGGCGACTGTGGCCGATATCGCATTTATCAAACGTTCGGTTAAAGTGGGGGGCATGCATTCATCTACCCAAGGAGGCACCGTGAACTCTCTTTCCGACCTGCTCTCCCAACTGCGCCTGCCCGTCTTCGGCTCCCCCATGTTCATCGCCTCGGGGCCTGAGCTCGTCAAGGCCCAGTGCCAGGCGGGAGTCGTCGGCTCCTTCCCCAGCCTCAATGCCCGACCGGCCTCAATGCTGACCGATTGGCTCGACGAGATCGCCGAATCCAACGCCGCATTCACTTCGGCCAATCCCGAGCGGCCGGCCGCCCCGTTCGCGGTCAACCTCATCGTCCATCGTTCGAACAATCGCCTCGAGGCCGACCTCGCCGAGGTGGTCCGCCACCAGGTGCCGATCGTCATCACCTCCCTGGGGGCCCGTGAGGAGGTCAACGAGGCCGTCCACTCATACGGCGGAATCGTCCTCCACGACGTCATCAACAACCGGTTCGCCCACAAGGCGATCGAGAAGGGCGCCGATGGCGTCATCGCCGTGGCCGCGGGAGCCGGGGGACATGCCGGAGCGCAGTCGCCGTTCGCACTCGTGCAGGAGATCCGAGCCTGGTTCGACGGTCCTCTGCTGCTCTCCGGCGCCATCGCCCACGGCCGGTCGGTCCTGGCCGCCCTGGCCGCGGGTGCCGACTTCGCCTACATCGGTTCGGCCTTCCTGTCGACGAATGAGGCCAATGTCGTCGACGACTACCGTCGGATGGTCGTCGAGTCGGGCGCCGAGGACGTCGTCTACTCGAGCTACTTCACCGGCGTCAAGGGCAACTATCTGCGCGGCTCGATCATCGCCTCGGGCCTCGACCCGGACAATCTGCCCGAGGCCGATCCGTCGAAGATGGACTTCGGCTCCGACCCGAATTCGGAGGCGAAGGCCTGGCGCGACATCTGGGGCTCGGGTCAGGGCATCGGGGCGCTGGGCACGCAGCAGTCGACCGCGGAACTCGTCGACGCCCTCGCCGTCCAGTTCGATGCGGCGAAGCAGCGGCTGTCGGCACATCTGGTCTGAGCCCGACTGCCCGCGATGGGCCCGACTGCCCGGCAGTGGGCAGCCGGGCTCATCGACGCCGGGGCGGCTCAGATGGTCGAGATGATTCCGCGTTCGGTCAGGCGTGAGGCCAGCCCCGCCCCATCGGGAGCATAGATCCACGGCACGCCCTGACCCCGGCCGTGGCGCTTCGACCGGCCTCCTGCCCACACTGCCTCGCCGACGGTGAGCTGCCGGATGGCCACGGCGGCGACGTTCTCCGGGTGGTTCTCGACGAACTCCCCGTAGACCTCCTCGTCCTTCTGCCCGTCATCGCCGATGAGCAGCCACTTCATCCACGGGAACTCCCGGGACAGGCGCTCGAGCGTATTGCGTTTGTGCTCCTTGCCCGAGCGGAAGACTCGCGTCGTCGTCGGCCCCCAGTCCGTCAGCAGCAGAGGGCCCATCGGGTAGAGATTGCGGGAGAGGAAGCGCTTGATCGTCAGCGCCGAGTTCCACGCTCCGGTCGACAGATAGATCATCGGCGTCGCCGGTCGCATGAAGGTGATCCGGTCGTAGAGGACCGCCATGCCCGCGACCGGCGAGCGGGCATGCTCGCTGAGCACGAAGGTGTTCCACGCGGCCAGGAAGGGCCGGGGCAGCGAGGTCACCATGACCGTGTCGTCGATGTCGGAGATGATGCCGAAGGTCGAATCCTCCCCGATGATGCGCACCGCCGCGGAGTCGACCAGCGATCCGTCGGTCCACAGTTCGATCTCCGTCTGGCCCGGCTCGAAGTCGCCCGGGATCACTGTGTCGATGATGCCGCCGCGATCCGAGGTGACCATGTGCTCTTCGTCGTTGACCCGCACCCACGCCGTGTCATTGGGCAGAGGCACATTGACGAAGGACTTCCACCCGCGGATGCTCGCATGGACATCGGCCGCCGGCTGACCGCTGGGCGTGAGCACCAGACGCCCGAGCACACGCACCCAGCCGGTGCCCCCGTACGTGTCATAGGCGATGACCGTGCGCTGGTAGCTGTGGTCGGTGGCCCGGTTCTGGATCCACTCGTTGAACCGGTCCTCCACCCGTGCTGCGGTGTGGAGCATGTCCGGTGTGAGGTTGAGCGGCCCGTCCTCCGGCTTCTTGCCCATCACGATCAGATGAAGCCGATCTTGTCGTAGACCTCGCGCAGGGTCGCGTCGGCGATCTCGCCGGCCTTTTCGGCACCGCGATCGAGGATAGCCTGCAGCTCGGCCCGGTCCTCGAGCAGCTCCAGCACGCGCTCGCGCACCGGGTTGAGGGTTCCGACGGCCACCTCGGCGAGGTCGACCTTGAGGTGTCCGTACATCTTGCCCTGGTACTCGGCGACGATCTCATCGATGGATCGGGAGGTCAGCGAGGAGTAGATCGTCAGCAGGTTCGACACACCGGGCTTGGCCTCGGGGTCGTAGGCGATCTCTGTGCCGTCGTCGGTGACTGCGGACTTGATCTTCTTCGTCAGCGTCTTCGCATCGTCGAGGATGTCGATGCGGCCCAGCGGGCTCGGCTGCGACTTCGACATCTTCGCGCCCGGATTCTGCAGGTCGAAGATCTTCGCGGTGGCCTTGAGGATCTGCGCCTCGGGGACGACGAAGGTCTCACCGAAACGATAGTTGAAGCGTTCCGCGAGGTTGCGGGTGAGTTCGAGATGCTGACGCTGGTCCTCACCGACAGGCACGAGCTGCGGGTTGTACAGCAGGATGTCGGCGGCCATGAGCGCCGGATAGGTGAGCAGGCCCAGAGACACGTGCTGCTGTTTGGACGATTTGTCCTTGAACTGCGTCATCCGGCTCGCCTCACCCATCGACGTGGTGCACTCGAGCACCCAGGACAGCTGCGGGTGAGCCGGCACCTGGGACTGGACGAAGATCGTCGACTTCTCCGGGTCGAGACCCGCGGCGATGAACTGCGCAGCCGTCCGCAGCGTTCGCTCGCGCAGATCGGCGGGGTCCTGCTCGACGGTGATCGCGTGCATGTTCGCGATGAAGTAGAAGGCATCGTGGGATTCCTGATGCGTCACAAACTGCTGCAGCGCGCCGATGTAGTTGCCGAGATGGAGAGAATCGGAGGTGGCTTGGATACCGGAGACCGTGCGCGGCAGTGAAGAGTTCGTCATAGTCCTATGATGCCATCCTCGCGTCCCTGCGCTGGTATTCGCCCCCTTGCCCGGTGCCCGCAATCATCGCGTGTGTTCGGTTGAGACTCCGTGCGGGTTCAGGCAGAGACGGACGACAGATCGTAGTCGATGACCAGCGGCGCGTGATCCGACCACCGCTCGGCCCAGCTGTCCGCCTTGTCCACACTGGCCTTGACCGCGGCTTCGGCCAGCGCCGGAGTGGCCATCTGGTAGTCGATTCGCCAGCCGGTGTCGTTGTCGAAGGCCTTGCCCCGCATCGACCACCAGGTGTAGGGGCCGTCGACATCGCCGCTGAGCCTTCGATGGACATCGACATAGCCGACCTCACCGAAGAAGCCGTCGAAGTAGGCGCGTTCCTCGGGCAGGAACCCGGCCTTCTTCCTGTTGGCCTTCCAGTTCTTCAGATCCCGTTCGGTGTGGCAGACATTGAGGTCACCGGTGACGAGCACGTGATCAGCGCTCTGCGCCAACTGCGGCATCCGTTTGGTCATGCGGTCGAGGAACCGGTACTTGTCGTCCTGTTTCGGGGTGTCGACCTCACCGGAATGGACATAGGCGGATACGAGGGTCAGCAGCGATCCGTCGCCGAGGCGGTAGTCCGTTTCCAGCCAGCGTCCGGCCCGATCGAAATAGCCGTCCTCGCCGAGGCCCTCCCGCACGGACTCGGGTTCGGACCGGGCCATCACGGCCACGCCCGCTCGCCCCTTCGCCTCCGCGTCATGGCTGACCGTGGTGTAGCCGGTGTCCTCGAGAACGCCGAGGGCGATGTCGTTGGCGGCACGCACCTCCTGAAGGGTGATGAAGTCCGGTTTCGCGGCATCGACCCAGGTGGGCATCCCCTTTCTCCATGCTGCGCGGACTCCGTTGACGTTGACTGAAGCAATCCGAATCATGTGACCTATGATGACATGGGCGCACTACTCTTCAGGGACTGGGCGTTATAGAGTGAGGGAAAGTACGAATATTTCAGGAGGCGCAATGGCCGTTGACGAGCCGATCGACATCGAGCAGCTGAGCATCAGTCCGCTCGATGAAGTCGACGCCCGCGAGATGCGAGAGTTCCTGCTGGGAGCACAGAAGAATTTTTGGGGTGACCGCGACCTCAGCAGGGACCACGATGCCTATTGGTTCCGTCAGTTCGTGACCTCCGGGCTGGTGGCTCGCTACCGCTCAGAGATCGTCGGCTATCTGCTGGGCGTGATTCCGCATGACGGACCGGCCTACATCCACCTGGTGGCCGCCCGCTCCGATTTCCGGCATCAGGGCATCGGTCGCCACCTCTATCAGCACTTCATCGACCGTGCGCGCGAACTCGGCGTGGCTTCGGTGCAAGCGACGACGAAGCCGGAGTCCTCGGGTGCGATCTCGTTCCACTCCTCGCTCGGCTTCAGCGGCGAACTCATCGAAGACTATGCCGGTGTGGGAGACCCGCGGGTGTTCTTCGAACTCAAACTGGCCGAAGAGTAGTCCAGACGGAAGAACCCCCGGCAGACACCGGTCATGATTCAGGGCCCCGAACTCGCGTTCGGGGCCCTGAATCGTTCGGCACAGTGTTCGGGTTCGCCGTCGTGGGCGCGGCGAACGGTGCCGACGCAGCGAATGCTCAGTCTCGGGCGGCTCTCACGGCGGTGTCGACGACGTTCTTGAGCAGCAGGGCCCGAGTCATCGGGCCCACTCCGCCGGGATTCGGCGAGACCCAGGCGGCCACCTCGGCGACGGCCGGATCCACATCGCCGACGATCTTCGACTTGCCCGTCTCCGGATCGGTCTCACGGGAGACTCCCACGTCGAGGACGATCGCTCCGGGCTTGACGGCTTCGGCCGTGACGATCCCGGCAGAACCGGCGGCCGCGACGATGACATCGGCCTGGGCCAGCAGTTCGTCGAGGTTGCGGGTGCCGGTGTGGGTCAGCGTCACCGTGGCATTGTGCTCACGCCGGGTCAGCAGCGCCCCGATCGACCGCCCCACGGTCACGCCGCGGCCGATCACCACGACGTGTTTGCCGTTGAGATCGATCCCGTTGCGCGTCATCAGCTCGATGACTCCGCGCGGTGTGCACGGCAGCGGTGTGGTGATCTCGGAGTTGACGTTGAGCACCAGCCGGCCGAGGTTCGTCGGATGCAGACCGTCGGCGTCCTTGGCCGGATCGATGGCCTCGAGGATGGTGTCGGTGTCGATATGGGCCGGCAGCGGCAGCTGGACGATGTAACCGGTGCAGGCGTCGTCCTCGTTGAGCTCGTCGATGACGGCCAACAGCTCGTCCTGCGTCACCGTCTCCGGCAGATCACGCCGGATCGAGTGGATGCCCACCTCGGCGCAGTCGCGGTGCTTGCCGGCGACATACCATTTCGATCCCGGGTCCTCCCCCACCAGAACGGTGCCGAGGCCGGGAACGGTCCCGGCCTTCCCGAGCTCGGCCACCGCTTCGGTCAGTTCGGCTTTGATCTGCTTCGCGCAGGCTCTGCCGTCGAGAATCTGTGCGCTCATCAGTACTGTTCCAGGCCCTCGTAGAGGGGGAAGCCGTCGCTGAGCCTCTTCACCCGGGCGGCCAGCGCCTCGACATCGGCACCGGGCTTGAGCGCTTCGGCGATGACGTCGGCGACCTCGGCGAACTCCTTGTCCCCGAAACCGCGGGTGGCCAGGGCGGGGGTGCCGATGCGCAGGCCCGAGGTGACCATCGGCGGTCGCGGGTCGAACGGCACGGCATTGCGGTTGACCGTGATGCCCACGGAGTGGAGGAGGTCTTCGGCCTGCTGTCCGTCCAGGGCCGAGTTGCGCAGGTCGACGAGCACCAGGTGCACATCCGTGCCTCCGGTCAGAACGGTGGCTCCGGCCTCAGCGACGTCCTCGCCCAGCAGACGCTCGGCGAGGATCTGCGCGCCGCGCACGGTCCGCTCCTGGCGTTCCTTGAACTCGGCGGCGGCGGCGAGCTTGAAGGCCACGGCCTTGGCCGCCACGACGTGCATGAGCGGTCCGCCCTGCTGGCCGGGGAAGACGGCGGAGTTCAGCTTCTTCGCGAGCTCCTCCTTGCCGAGGATGAATCCGGAGCGGGGTCCGCCGATCGTCTTGTGAACGGTGGAGGAGACGACGTCGGCGAAGGGCACGGGGTTCGGGTGCAGATCGGCGGCGACGAGTCCGGCGAAGTGAGCCATGTCGACCCACAGCTTCGCGCCGACCTCGTCGGCGATCTCGCGGAAGGCCTGGAAGTCCAGCTGGCGGGGGTAGGCCGACCAACCGGCGACGATGACCTGAGGACGGTGCTCGAGCGCCTTCTCACGCACCTTGTCCATGTCGATGCGGTAGGTGTCGGGGTCGACCTCGTAGGAGGCCACATCGTAGAGGCGGCCGGAGAAGTTGATCTTCATCCCGTGGGTGAGGTGTCCGCCGTGGGCCAGGGACAGTCCGAGCAGTTTGTCCCCATGCCGGGCAAGCGCGTGCATGACCGCAGCGTTGGCCGAGGCTCCCGAGTGGGGCTGCACATTGGCGTATTCGGCACCGAAGAGGCTCTTGGCTCGCTCGATGGCGAGGTTCTCGGCGACATCGACGTGTTCGCACCCGCCGTAGTAGCGCTTGCCGGGATAGCCCTCGGCATACTTGTTCGTCAGCACCGAGCCCTGTGCTTCCAGCACGGCACGCGGGACGAAGTTCTCCGAGGCGATCATCTCGAGCGTCGAACGCTGACGGCCCAGCTCGAGGTCGAGGACCTCGGCGATCTGCGGATCGATGTCGGCAAGCGAGGCCTGCATCGAGGTTTCGGTCATGAGTACTCTCCTGTGGCATCCGATGTGGTGGGTGAAACAGCGTGATCAACCGCCGCGAACACCCGCAGACCATGCTAACAGCGAACCTCACGGACCCCGTGGCCAGACCGTCTTCCGGATGCCGAACCGAGTGCGCGATCCAGGGCCAGGACGATTAGGATCGAGCCCATGAGCACAGAATGGATCCTGAGAGTCACCTGTCCCGATGCGACCGGCATCGTCCATGCCGTCACGGGAGTGCTCGCAGGGCTCGGGGGCAACATCACCGAATCGCAGCAGTTCTCCTCCCCCGACTCCCATCAGTTCTTCCTCCGCCTGCAGTTCTCCACTTCCGAGGCGATCTCGGCCCAGACCCTCGAATCCGAGCTCGCCGAGGCGGCCGATCGTTTCGCGATGACCGTGAGTCTGCAGCCGGCGGAGAAGAGGACTCGCACACTCATCCTCGTGTCCAAGGCCGCGCACTGCCTCAACACGCTGCTGTTCCAGCAGTCGTCCGGTCAGCTGCCCATCGACATCGTCGGAGTCGCCGGCAACCATGACTCCCTGGCGCCCCTGGCCGAGTTCCACGGTCATTCCTTCCACCACATCCCGATCACCCGGGACACGAAAGCCGCCGCCGAGGCGAGGCTGTCCGCCCTCGTCGATGAGCTCGACGTCGAGCTCATCGTGCTGGCCCGCTATATGCAGATCCTCTCGCCCGAGCTGTGCGACCGGCTCGAAGGCCGGGTCATCAACATCCACCATTCGTTCCTGCCCAGCTTCAAGGGGGCCAAGCCCTATCATCAGGCCCATGCCCGCGGTGTGAAGATCATCGGCGCCACCGCTCACTACGTCACCAGCGACCTCGACGAGGGTCCGATCATCGAACAGGATGTCGCCCGGGTCGACCACAATCGGGCGATCGCGGACTTCGTTCAGCGCGGACAGGACGTCGAAGCCGCGGTTCTGGCCAGAGCCGTGGCCTGGCATGCGGAGGGTCGGGTGCTCATGGACGGACACCGCACCGTCGTCTTCAACTGATCTTCGGCTGATCCGAACTCGATCTGGTCTCACACTGCGATGCGTGCGCGATCGCGGAGGGCTCACGCCGAGCCGGCGCCCAGGGAATTCACACCCGGCAACTCATCTGCTGTAGGGTCGCCACGTCCGATTGAAGGAGCTGAGCTCGAATGACGGAAACCACTTTCCGGACAATTGCGATCATCCTGTACTTCGCCGGGATGCTGGCCATCGGTTGGTTCGCCTACCGCAAGACGAAGAACAGCCTGGACGACTATATGCTCGCCGGGCGTGGACTGCGCCCGAGTGTGGCGGCGCTGAGCGCCGGTGCCTCCGATATGTCGGGATGGCTGCTCATGGGCCTGCCCGGTGCCATCTATCTGTCCGGGCTCATCGAAGCGTGGATCGCGATCGGCCTGACCGCCGGGGCCTGGGTCAATTGGAAGTTGGTGGCCCCGCGCCTGCGCGCGTTCACGGAGACGGCCGG
The DNA here is from genome assembly GCF_018208375.1 of Brevibacterium sp. SMBL_HHYL_HB1. Lineage (NCBI taxonomy): Bacteria > Bacillati > Actinomycetota > Actinomycetes > Micrococcales > Brevibacteriaceae > Brevibacterium > Brevibacterium sp. SMBL_HHYL_HB1. The sequence goes on from NZ_CP062936.1 coordinate 2,302,022, forward strand.
TGACTCGATCACGATCCCCAGCTTCTTCGAACAGCGCCTCAAGGACCGTTCCCGGCTGCTGCGCATCGTCTGCGGAGTCATCATCCTCGTGTTCTTCACGTTCTACGTGTCGTCGGGAATGGTCGCGGCCGGCAAGTTCTTCGAATCCAGCTTCGGCCTCAACTACCTCGGCGGAATGCTCCTCGTCGCCGCCATCACCATGGTCTACACGCTCTTCGGCGGCTTCCTGGGCGCGACGCTGACCGATGTCGCCCAGGGCCTGCTGATGTTCGCCGCCCTCATCGCCGTACCGATCGTCGCCGTCATCAACGCCGGCGGCCCGGCGACCGTGATCGACAACGTCTCGCACATCGATCCCGGTCTCCTCAGCCTCCTCGGCAGCGAACCCTTCTGGGCCAGCGGTGCCTACTTGACCGTGATCTCGTCTCTGGCGTGGGGGCTGGGGTACTTCGGCCAGCCCCATATCATCGTCCGGTTCATGGCGCTGCGGACCCCGGCCGATGCCAGTCTCGCCCGAAGGATCGGCGTCGGCTGGATGGGCATCTCCGCGCTCGGCGCCGTCGCCACGGCCATCGTGGGCATCTCGTACTTCTCCCAGCACGCGGATATGGAACCCGCCGACTCCGAGACGGTCTTCCTCGATCTCGCCCAGATCCTGTTCCACCCGTTCATCGCCGGCCTCGTGCTCGCGGCAGTCCTGGCAGCGATCATGTCGACGATCTCCTCGCAGCTCGTCGTCACGTCCTCGGCCCTGATCGAGGATCTGTTCAAGATCGTGGCGCTGCGTTCCGGGTCCAAGCGCACGCTCAAGGACAAGACCTATGTTCTGCTCGGCCGCCTCGGCGTGCTCGTCATCGCCATCATCGCGGTGGTGCTGGCGATCTCGCCGTCGAACAGCATCCTCGATCTCGTGGCGTTCGCCTGGGCCGGTTTCGGCGCCTCGTTCGGTCCGATCGTGCTGCTGACCCTGTTCTGGAAGCGCCTGAGCAACTGGGGCGCACTGTTCGGTCTGCTCTCCGGTGCGATCGTGGCATTCGTGTGGGGTCAGGTGAGCATTCCGATGACGGACCAGATCTACGAGATCATCCCCGGCTTCGCCGTCAACCTCATCGTGGCCGTCGTCGTCAGTCGCTTCACCTACAAGCACGACGAGGAGGCCGACCGGGAGTTCGACGAGTCCGTCGCCCTGTCCCGAGTCCGGTGATCGAGCCCCGCAATCCGACAGCGGCGCCCTCGACCCACAGTTCGCGGCACCCCGCACCGTTCCTGCGGTGCGGGGTGCCGCGCAGTCTCGGACGTGCGACCACTGAGCTGATTCCAAGCTGAGGCGGCGGGGTGACACGAGCGGTCGCCTCGCTGGTGGGACGTATAGCGGCTCATCGTAAACGAGAGTGTAGAACGGTGATTCCAGGACACGGCGAGTCGCTACCCGGATAGATGTCGAGGTCTTCCGATGATGGAAGTTCTCACACAACCCATCCGAAAGACCTCGACGTGGCCAAGCCTACTTTCTCAACCCCTGACCTCACGACATTCTGCCGACTCGACACCCTCGACCTCACCTGCACCGGCCAACACATCACCGGACACAAAGCCATCCTGGAATGCCGGCCTAACACTGCCGATGACTGGTGCCGACGGTGTGGTGGCCACGGGATCGTTCGCGATACCGTCGTCCGCCGTCTCGCCCACGAACCCTTCGGCCACCGACCGACCACGCTTCATATTCGCCTCCGCCGCTACAAATGCGTCGAGTGCGACCGCGTATGGCGTCAAGACACCACTGCTGCGGCGCCCCCACGAGCGAAGATCTCTCGAACCGGCCTCGACTGGGCGCTGCGTGCCCTCGTCATCGACCACGACACCGTGTCCGTGATCGCACGCAAACTCGCCGTGTCCTGGCACACCGCGAACTCCGCAATCCTCGCTGAAGGTAAGCGGTTGTTGATCAACGACCCGACGCGTTTCGACGGGGTCAGCGTCATTGGTGTCGACGAGCACGTATGGCGGCACACTCGGCGTGGCGACAAGTACGTCACCGTCATCATCGACCTCACCCCGATCAGCCAGGCAACAGGCCCAGCACGTCTGCTCGACATGATGCCCGGACGGTCGAAGCAGGTGTTCAAGCAGTGGTTGAAAGCCCGTCCGAAGGACTGGCGTGATGGCATCGACGTCGTCGCGATGGACGGATTCTCCGGCTTCAAAACAGCCTCGGTCGAGGAACTGCCCGATGCGGTCGAAGTCATGGACCCCTTCCATGTCGTCAAGCTCGCCGGTGATGCTCTCGATGATGTTCGTCGTCGTATTCAGCAGGAGACCACTGGTCATCGTGGACGAGCGAAAGACCCCTTGTATCGAGCGAGGAGGACTCTGCACACAGGCGCTGATCTGCTCACGACCAAGCAGCAGGAGAGGATCGCAGGCCTGTTCGCCGATTCGAGTTTCACCGAAGTCGAAGTCACCTGGGCTGTTTACCAAGACATAGTCAACGCCTACCGAACCGCCGACCGCAACGAGGGCAAGAAGCTCTTGAGAACGGTCATCGACGCACTGACGACGAATCTGCCGACAGAGCTGGTCGAGCTCAAACGGTTGGGACGGACTCTGAAGCGCCGAGCTGCCGATGTGCTGGCGTTCTTCACCCGACCGGGAACGTCCAATGGTCCGACTGAAGCGATCAACGGCAGGCTTGAACATCTGCGCGGGTCTGCTTTGGGGTTCCGTAACATCACCCACTACATCGCCAGGTGTCTGCTCGAGTCCGGTGGCTTCAGACCGGTTCTACACTCTCAATTACGATGAGCCCGTATAGCTGCAACCGTGTCTCATCCTTCCGAACTGGAGCCGCAGCCGGCAATCGTGCCCCTGGCCGCAGGCCTCAGTGCGGGCGCCCCCGGGCACCGACGACTGCTTCGGCCCAGCTCCGGTCATCCCCGCGGTGAATACACTTCGGGCGGGCATCCGGAGTGGATGCCCGCCCGAAGTGTTCGGCGCCTGCTCCATCACGCGGAGCAGCAGCCGCCGGGAGGTCACTTCTCCTCGGCGGCCTCCGTGGACTCTTCAGCGGTCTCAGACTCGGCCTCGACAGCGGCTTCGTCTGCGGCTTCGGTCTCGGTCGGAGCCTCGTCTGCGGCCGGAGAGGCGGCAGCGGTCGCCTGTTCGGCTTCCTTCACCGTCGCCTGCTTCGGCGAGTAGGGCTCGAGGACCAGTTCGATGACGGCCATGGGGGCGTTGTCGCCGGGGCGAGGACCGATCTTGGTGATCCGGGTGTAGCCACCGGGACGCTCGGCCATGGTCTCCGCGATCGAGGTGAAGAGCTCGTGCACGACCGACTTGTCGGAGATCTGGGCGAGCACGCGGCGACGTGAGGCCAGATCACCCTTCTTCGCGTTCGTGATCATCCGCTCGGCCACCGGGCGCAGGCGCTTGGCCTTGGTCACGGTCGTTTTGATCTGCTTGTGCTCGAACAGCTGGGCAGCCATGTTGTTGAGCATGAGGCGCTCGTGTGTGGGCGATCCGCCGAGGCGCGGGCCCTTGGTTGGGGTTGGCATTGTCAGTTACTCCTAGGTCTTAATCAGTACTGTTCGTCTTCGACGTAGGACTGGTCCTCATCAACGAGACCGGAATCGAATCCGGCAGGACTGTCCTTGAGGCTCAGGCCCAGCTCGTTGAGCTTCGCCTTGACCTCGTCGATCGACTTCGAACCGAAGTTGCGGATATCCATGAGGTCGGCCTCGCTGCGAGCAACGAGCTCACCGACGGTGTGGATGCCTTCGCGCTTGAGGCAGTTGTAGGAGCGCACGGTCAGGTCGAGATCCTCGATCGCCAGCGCCAGGTCGGCGGCCAGAGCCGCGTCCACAGGCGAGGGTCCGATCTCGATGCCTTCAGCTTCGACGTTGAGCTCTCGAGCCAGGCCGAAGAGCTCGACCAGGGTCTTACCCGCAGATGCGATGGCATCGCGCGGGGTCATCGAGGGCTTGGTTTCGACGTCGAGGACCAGACGATCGAAGTCGGTGCGCTGTTCGACACGCGTGGCTTCGACCTTGTAGGTGACCTTGAGAACCGGAGAGTAGATCGAATCGACCGGGATCCGGCCGATCTCTGCATCCGCGTTCTTGTTCTGAGCGCTCGAAACGTATCCGCGTCCGCGTTCGATGGTCAGTTCCATGTCCAGACGACCCTCACCATTCAGCGTGGCGATGTGCAGGTCCGGATTGTGGATCTCGACCCCGGCAGGAGCAGAGACATCGGCAGCGGTCACGGTGCCGGGCCCCTGCTTGCGCAGGTAGGCAACGACCGGTTCGTCGAATTCGGACGATACGACCAGGGACTTCAGGTTGAGGATGAACTCGGTGACATCCTCCTTGACTCCCGGCACGGTGCTGAACTCGTGGAGGACTCCGTCGATCCGGATGGACGTGACGGCGGCACCGGGGATCGAGGACAGCAGGGTTCGGCGAAGCGAGTTGCCGAGGGTGTAGCCGAACCCGGGCTCGAGCGGTTCGATGGCGAACCGTGAGCGGTTATCGGAGACGACTTCTTCCGTGAGCGTTGGGCGCTGTGCAATGAGCACGTGGGCTTCCTTTCAGCGAACATCCGCTATATGACGTTCGCACTGCACGTCATGGCCTCAAGGCCATGAAGAACGGTTCGGGTTATCTGGGAATCCGTTCTGCGACCGATGGCGGGCTCGTACCCGTCATCCGTTGCAGTTCCACGGAAGGATCAGCCGCGGCGGCGCTTGGGAGGACGGCAGCCGTTGAACGGAACCGGGGTGACATCCTGGATGGTGCCCAGTTCCAGGCCGGCGGCCTGCAGCGAACGGATCGCGGTCTCACGGCCCGAGCCGGGTCCCTTGACGAACACGTCGACCTTCTTCAGGCCGTGCTCCTGTGCCCGACGAGCGGCCGATTCCGCAGCCATCTGCGCGGCGTACGGGGTCGACTTGCGCGAACCCTTGAAGCCGATCTCACCTGAGGAGGCCCAGGAGATGACAGCACCGGACGGGTCGGTGATCGACACGATGGTGTTGTTGAAGGTTGATTTGATATGAGCCTGGCCGGCGACGATATTCTTCTTCAGCTTGCGGCGAGGCTTGCGCACTGTAGCGGCGCGTGACTTGGGAGGCATATGTTCCTACTCCTGATCGAGGTGGTTGATGCTGATCAACCGGGTGAGCGTGTTACTTCTTCTTACCGGCCACGGTGCGCTTGGGTCCCTTGCGGGTGCGCGCATTCGTCTTGGTCCGCTGACCGCGAACCGGCAGACCGCGGCGGTGACGCAGGCCCTCATAGCTTCCGATCTCGACCTTGCGGCGAATATCGGCGGCCACCTCACGACGGAGGTCACCCTCAACCTGGAATGTGCCCTCGATGTAGTCACGCAGCTGGACGAGCTCTGCGTCGCTCAAGTCCTTCACACGGGTATCAGGGCTGATTCCCGTTTCGGTCAGGGTCTGGCGCGCACGGGTGCGGCCCACACCATAGATGTAAGTCAAGGCGACTTCCACGCGCTTTTCACGTGGAATGTCGACTCCGGCAAGTCGTGCCATGGGTACTGTCTCCTGTTGTTGTCTCGGAGGTGCTGATGCAAACCTGTCCCTGGTCTCCCAAGGTCTCCGGCCCCCGACCGGAGGTATCGTCCCGCGTCCGTGTCCCGGAAGCTCTCACTTCTCAGGCGTGCTGACGCAGATGGCGAGGTTTGCGCGGGTGTGGTGCTGCTGAAGCTCCTCGGCGGAGCTCCGATCTGCTCGAAGAGCTGCTCAACCCTGGCGCTGCTTGTGGCGCGGGTTGGAGCAGATGACGATGACCCGGCCGTGACGGCGGGTGATCTGGCAACTCTCGCAGATCTTCTTGACGCTGGGCTTAACCTTCATCGTTTTTCCTTCTTTCGGTCCCTGCCCCGCTGAGGGCAAGACGCGAATGATCGAAGATCCTTACTTGTAGCGGTAAACGATTCGTCCGCGCGAGAGATCGTAGGGAGACAGCTCCACAACGACCCGGTCTTCGGGAAGAATGCGGATGTAATGCTGACGCATCTTTCCGGAGATATGCGCCAGCACCTTGTGCCCATTGCTCAGCTCCACCCGAAACGATGCGTTCGGCAGAGCCTCGACAACGGTGCCTTCGATCTCAATGACCCCTTCTTTTTTGGCCATATCGTTCGCTAACCTCGTATTCCCGCGATACCTTCGCGTTCGACGTAATCGTGTATCACCGGCTCAATGTCGGTGACCCCTCGGACTGCAGTCCTCGTCACCACATGAAAAGAAGTGGATGGCAGAAGCCGCCCACATCTGAAAAAGGGTGAGTTGAGTGAGAACAGACCAATCATCAACCCTACACCACGGGCGAAGAATCTTCCACATGGTCCTCGCTTCCCGGCGTGAAGTCCCTTACAATCCCACCCGCGGACGACGCTGCCGCGGGCCGGGCCCGCCACATGACCGTCGAAGTCACCTCCGCCTCACTGCCCGGGACGCGGCTGTTAGCGTGATTCGAGTGGCTCCCGCCTTCGCGGGAGACGGGTTCGCCAGCCGCGATCCGTCGAAGAGACCAGTAGAGGAGAATGAGCATGTCCGAGTTCGACGCCATCACAGAAGCGTCCCTAGTGGCCAAGGGCGGACGCAAATGGTCGACCTTCCCCGGTTCCATCGGGGCGTTCATCGCCGAGATGGATTTCGGCGTCGCCCCCGCGGTGCGTCAGGCTCTGCGAGAGATCGATGAGCGCGACCTCTTCGGCTATGCACCCTACGATCTGACAGCGGATCTCAAATCCGCGACTGCGAACTTCTATGCCGACCGCTTCGGATGGCGGATCCCGGTCGATCACATCCAGCCGGCCAGCGACGTCATCGCCGCATTCCTCGGCGTGCTCACCCATCTCACCCCGGCCGACACCCCGATCGTGCTGCCCACCCCTGCCTACATGCCGTTCTTCGACGTCGCGAAGACCACCGGTCGTGAACTCATCGAGGTGCCGATGCTGCGCACGGAGACCGGCTGGACGCTGGATCTCGACGCGATCGCCGCCGCTCTCGTGCCCGGTGCCACACTCGTCCTGTGCAATCCCCACAACCCGATCGGCAAGGTGTACACCGAGGCCGAGCTGCTCGGACTCGCCGAGGTCGTCGAGGCCGCAGGGGCCCGCGTGTTCTCGGACGAGATCCACGCCCCGGTCGTCTACGACCCCGCCCGGCACATCCCCTATGCCACCCTCACCGAGGCGACCGCCGCCCACACCGCGACCGCGACAGCGGCGTCGAAGGCCTTCAACATCCCCGGACTCAAGTGCGCGCAGCTCATCCTCACCGATGCCGAGGACCGCGCGGTGTGGAAGGAGAAGGGCCAATTCGTCTCCGGAGCGGCGTCGAACCCCGGGATCATCGCCACCACCGCCGCCTACACCCACGGCGGCGACTGGCTCGCCGAGGTCACGGCCTATCTCAAGGGCAATCGGGACCATCTCACCGACCTCGTGACAGAGCTTCTGCCCAACGCCACCTATATTCCTCCGGAGGGCACCTATCTGGCGTGGCTCGACCTGCGAGGATACGGGCTCGAGGGACATCTCGCGCAGCGCTTCAATGAGCGGGCGAAGGTGGCCATCACCGAGGGACGCCTCTGCGGTGAGGTCGGCGCCGGCCACATCCGATTCAACTTCGCACTCCCCCGCCCGCTGCTCACCGAAGCGATCGAACGGATCGCTCGGACACTCTGAGGTTCGTCGGACCGCGGGTGAGGGCTGCGACCCGGGTCATCGCAGCGGCAGCCATGCGATGAGGTCATAGGACGAGCACGACCCCGCACATTCGAGGATCCTCTGGTCGAATCTGAGGTAGTACTCGAGTCTGCCACTGATTCACCAGCTCCCGGACCCCTCACGGCCGGCTGTGTGCCTTCGACGAGCACTTCGGGCAGCAGAGGGTGGGCCATCACATCCCGAGCAACGTCGACGTACAGATCGAAGAAGGTGCTGAGACTCAGTCCCACACGTCCGCTGCCCGTTGCTGATCCATTCGCGCTCAGTGCATTCTTCCGCTCTTCCAGCGCAGGCAGCTGTGCGAGGGCCGCGTCGAGGTTGAAGGCTCGGGAGGTCATCCTGCGTGCCGCCTCCACTGACTCGGGAGTCAGAACGGCGGTCGCGTAACAGCCGGGATCGTCGATCCCGGGCAGACGCGCATCCAGCTGCGCAGTGCGGTCGGAGAAACCCACGGGGATCCCCGGGCGCAGCCGTCCGCAGCCGAGACTGCGGGCGTTGTACTGCAGGCGGGCACGCACGCCTCGTGCGGCCTCGGGAACAGAATACAGGATGGTGTGGAAGCAACCTCCGTATTCGGGGAAGACGTGATCGCCGGCGATATCGGCGAAGCCTGAGAGGATGTGTGCGCTGAGTCGGTAGACGGACACCCGTCCGACCTGGAGAGCGAGGACAGGCGACAGAAGAAGCCATCAGATGTTGACCCACAGCTCAACCCGGTGCTCATTGGTCTCTGCAATGCAGGCCTGAGCAGCACAGTTGTGGGGAGCTGCCATTCCACTAAGGGGCCCTTTTAGCCTTGATCCACCGATCGGAGTAGCCGGATCAAGCCGCGCGTGAAATGGAAATGCCCCTCTTCTTCGAGGTGAACGCGGTGAACGGGATCTCAGCGACTTCGGCCTTCGAAATCCATGTCTCGGATTCTTCGTCGTAGATCGCTTCGGGGTATTCAATGCCCGTCCATGCGTCCTCGCTGATCGTTCCGATCACGCATCATCAGCATTCCGGCTCGGATAGCTCATCGGGCCAGGAAACTGATTATGCATCTGCCCACGAAGTGGCCATGGGCAGAAGAATTCTCACGACTCTGGCAAGCCGCTTTGAGCCCACCAAAGACAGTATTGTCCTGACCAATTCGCCCTCGGCCCCGGACCGGAGTCATGGAGGAGCCTCCGGGAAGCTCAGTGTGGAAGAGACCGGTGAGAGACCGGGACACTACCTCCTGCCCGCTCACCGATTCCGCGCTCAAATCCGAGCGAGACCCCGGACATCAAGCAGATCGGTGGATCAAGGTTAAGGGCGGCGGTGCCAGGTCCACACGGTCCGCCATTTGCCGACGTTCCCGGGCAGATCGCGCCAGGCAATACCGGTGCGGTATCGGTAGAGGATGCCCTCGACCATCTGTCTGGGGTCGGAGAAAGGGGTGGCCTCGTCGGCCTGTCGGCGCTGGCAGGTGGTCGGCGATGAGGGCCCATTGGTCGTCAGTGAGCAGGTGGAATCGAGACACGATTCCAGGGTTTCAGAATCCTACCCAGGCACGCCCGAGGCGCCACGACGCGGATGACCACACGTACACTCTCGAGCAGCGCGCCGACCAGATGTCACGCACAGCCGGTCTGCTGGCCGGCGCAATCACGGCACTCATCGCTTTCTGCGCATTCCAGTCGGCCGGATCCAGCATCGTCGAGACGGCGACGTGGATGTTCGCTCTCGCACTCATGGCGGCGTCGGGAACCTTCACCGCCGTCTACGTCGTCGCCAGGGCCTCACTGAAGAAGCAGGCGCTGACGACCGGAGTTCTCCCCTCAGGCGCTCTTCGGAGGCACAGGAGTGATTCCGTAGGGGGCCAACCCGGCCGCTCCCCCGTCTTCGGCCGTCAACACCCAGACACCGTCGTCATGTCTGGCCACGCTGTGCTCCCAGTGACTCGCCCGCGAACCATCGGCGGTCACCGCGGTCCAGCCGTCGTCGAGCGTGCGTGTGTCCCCGACGCCTGAAGTGAGCATGGGCTCGATCGCCAGGCACATGCCCGGTCTGATCTTCGGACCGTTCGACCGCGCACGATAGTTGAGCACCTCCGGGGCCATATGCATCGCGGTGCCGATCCCGTGACCAGTGAATTCCTCGACCAGTCCCAGATGGGGGAAGTGCTCGGTGACGAAATCGTCGATGGCATCTCCGACATCGCTGACCCGTGTTCCCGTGGCGAAGGCAGCGATGCCGGCCCACATGGCCTGTTCGGTGGCCGCGGACAGTTCGCGATCGGCGGCGCTGCCGGCGTCCTCACCGCCGACGATCATCGTCAGCGCGGAGTCTCCGTGGAACCCCTCGACGATCGCACCGCCGTCGATCGACACGAGGTCACCGGTGCGCAGCACCCGAGGCCCGGGGATGCCGTGGACGATCTCCTCATTGACGGAGATGCACACGACGGCGGGGAACCCCTGATATCCCTTGAAGTTCGACTGGGCGCCGGCGCCGACGATGACCGCCTCGGCGGCCGCGTCGACCTCAGCCGTGGTGGCTCCGGCAACGGCGGCGGACCGGGCCGCTGAGAGCACTTGACGTGTCAGCTGCCCGGCCCGATGCATGAGCTGAAGCTCCTCGGGGGTCTTCAGCTCGATCCGTGGTCCGAAGATCATCGAATGGCTGAGAGGATGCGCTCGGTGATCTCGTCGACGTCACCGAGGCCGTCGACCTGGCGCAGCAGTCCGCGGCTGCGGTAGATGTCGGTCAGCGGCTGGGTCTGCTCCTCGTAGACGTCGAGCCGGTGACGGATGACGTCCTCGCTGTCGTCGCTGCGGCCTTCGGTCTGGGCGCGGGCCAGAAGCCGGGCGACGACCTCGTCCGTGTCCGCGGTGAGTTCGACGACGTGGTCGATGGCCTTGTCCTCGGCTGCAAGCATGCGATCGAGCTCTTCGACCTGCGCGGTGGTGCGGGGGTAGCCGTCGAGGAGGAAGCCGTCCGCGGCATCGTCCTGGCCCAGACGATCGGCGACCATGGAATTCGTCACCTCGTCGGGAACGTACTCACCGGCGTCCATATAGCGTTTGGCGAGCTTGCCCAGTTCGGTCTCCCCCTTCACATTCGCACGGAAGATGTCTCCGGTCGAGATCGCGGGAACGCCGAGCGCCTCGGACAGGCGGGCGGCCTGGGTGCCCTTACCCGCGCCGGGAGGGCCGATCAGGATGATGCGTGAGCTCATGGGGTGTCCTTCCAATGGTTGGCAGCTGTTCGTCAGCGTCCGGTCGTGATCAGCGCAGCAGGCCCTCGTAATGGCGCTGCTGCATCTGCGCGTCGATCTGCTTGACCGTCTCGAGGCCGACACCCACGACGATCAGCAGGGAGGTGCCGCCGAACGGAAAGTTCTGATTCGCGTTGATGAGCACCAGAGCGATCAGCGGGATCAGGGCGACGAAAGCCAGGTAGAGCGAGCCCGGGAAGTTGATCCGGCTGAGCACGAAGCTCAGGTATTCGGCCGTCGGTCGACCAGCGCGGATCCCGGGAATGAAGCCGCCGTACTTCTTCATGTTGTCTGCGACCTCTTCGGGGTTGAAGGTGATCGCCACGTAGAAGTAAGCGAAGAAGATCGTCAGCAGGGCGTACACCGTGATGTAGATCGGATGGTCGCCGCGAGTGAAGTAGGTGCTGATCCATTCGACCCACCTGGATTCGGGGTCGAAGAACTGGGAGACCAGGCTCGGCAGGTAGAGCACGGAGGAGGCGAAGATGACGGGGATGACTCCGGCCATGTTCACCTTGATCGGAATGTAGGTCGAGGTGCCGCCGAACATCCGGCGGCCGACCATGCGCTTGGCGTACTGGACCGGGACCCTGCGCTGCGACTGCTCCACGAAGACGACGAGAGCGACGAGCACGAGGCCGACCGCCATGACGATGAGGAAGATGTCGACGCCCTGCTCGCGGAAGATCGCACCGAGCGAGGAGGGGAAGGCCGAGGCGACCGAGGTGAAGATCAGCAGCGACATGCCGTTGCCGACACCGTGTTCGGTGATCTGCTCGCCCAGCCACATGATCAGGCCGGTGCCAGCGGTCAGAGTGAGCACGAGGACGCTGATGCCCCACCAGGTGTCGTTGGCGATGAGATCCTGGCAGCCCTCGACGTCGCCGAAGAGGGCGCCGGAACGCACGGTGGCGATGAGTGTCGTCGAGTTGAGCACCGCCAGGCCGATGGTCAGGTAGCGCGTGTACTGGGTCAGCTTCGCCTGACCGGAGGCGCCTTCCTTGTGCAGAGACTCGAAGCGCGGGATGACCACCCGCAGAAGCTGGACGATGATGCTCGCAGTGATATAGGGCATGATGCCCAGAGCGAAGATCGACAGCTGCAGCAGCGCGCCGCCGCTGAAGAGGTTGATCATCGCGAATCCGCCCTCATTCAGCTGGGGCGAAGCCACGCATTCCTGCACCTGGGTGTAATCGATGCCGGGCGAGGGAATGAAGGAGCCGAGTCGGAAGATGACAAGAATGCCCAGGGTGAAGAGGAGTTTGTTCCTCAAGTCGGGCGTTCTGAAGGCCCTCCGGATTGCGCCGATCAAGCGTCCTCCTCGTTGGCGGATGAAAAGTCAGAGTCGTGGTCGCGACCTGGCGAATGAGACAAATACCAGCAAAACACTATCAGGGTATGACCCCCAGGTTGAAACCGACGAGGGCCGACGGCGGCTCGGTTCCGGCCGACCACCGGGCACCGCCGGGCGGGGTCGGGTGACGCAGAAGGGGGCGGTCACCGAAGTGACCGCCCCCCTTCGTTCTGAAGCCTCGTTCCCGCAGCGCGGGCGCCGATCAGGCTTCGGTGGCGCTTCCGCCTGCGGCCTTGATCTTCTCGGCCGCAGAGCCGGAGAACTTGTCCGCAGTGATATTCAGGGCCACGGTGATCTCACCGGTCCCGAGAATCTTCACGGGCTGCTTCGGACGCACAGCACCCTTGGCCACGAGGTCGGCGACGGTCACGTCTCCGCCCTCGGGGAACAGGGTGGACAGCTTGTCGAGGTTGACAACCTGGAACGTCACCTTCGTCGGGTTCTTGAACCCACGCAGCTTCGGCAGACGCATGTGCATCGGAGTCTGGCCGCCCTCGAAGCCGTGCGGAACCTGGTAGCGGGCCTTCGTGCCCTTGGTTCCGCGACCGGCGGTCTTGCCCTTCGAAGCCTCACCGCGACCCACGCGGGTCTTGGAGGTCTTGGCTCCGGGGGCCGGACGGAGATCGTGCAGCTTCAGCGAGTCGTTGTTCGACATATCAATCGACCTCTTCCACAGTCACGAGGTGACGCACGGCATTGATCATTCCCCGGATCTCGGGGCGATCGTCCTGCACCACGACGTCGTTGGTCCGCTTGAGACCGAGCGAACGCAGCGTGTCACGCTGGCTCTGACGGCCACCGATGGCGGACTTGTGCTGAGTAACTTTGAGCTTTGCCATCAGGACTTCGCCCCACTTTCAGCAGCTGCCCGCAGCAATGCGTGCGGAGCAACCTCGTCGACGGGAAGGCCGCGGCGAGCCGCGACTTCCTCGGGACGTTCGAGGTTCCTCAGCGCGGTGATCGCGGCGTGCACGATGTTGATTGCGTTCGACGAACCCAGCGACTTCGACAGCACGTCCTGGACACCGGCTGCGTCGAGGACCGCGCGGACGGGACCGCCGGCGATGACACCGGTACCGGGAGCGGCCGGACGCAGCAGGACGACGCCTGCGGCTTCCTCGCCCTGGACCGGGTGCGGGATGGTCTTCTGGATGCGCGGCACGCGGAAGAAGTTCTTCTTCGCTTCCTCGACACCCTTGGCGATGGCGGCAGGAACTTCCTTCGCCTTGCCGTATCCCATGCCGACCATGCCGTCGCCGTCTCCGACCACGACGAGAGCCGTGAAGGAGAAACGACGTCCGCCCTTGACGACCTTCGACACGCGGTTGATGGTCACGACATGTTCGATGAACTGGTTCTTGTCGTCACGATCGCCGCGGCCGCCGCGTCCACGGCCTTCGCCGCGTCCGCGGCCCTGGCCGCCCTGTCCACCCTGGCCGCGGCCACGGGAGGAGCGGTCACCGCTGTTGTCGTTGCGGGTCTCAGCAGTCGCCTGCTGTTCCTTGTTCTCTTCAGTGCTCATAGGGCCAATCCTCCTTCACGGGCACCTTCGGCGATTGCCTGCACACGGCCGTGGTAGGCGTTGCCACCACGGTCGAAGACGACGGCTTCGACACCGGCGTCCTTGGCACGCTGGGCCACCAGTTCGCCCACCTTGCGGGCCTTGCCGGTCTTGTCGCCTTCGAATGTCCGCAGATCGGCTTCCATGGTGGAGGCCGAGACCAGGGTCTTGCCGACGGTGTCGTCGATGACCTGGACGAAGACGTGGCGCGTGGAGCGAGTCACTGAGAGGCGAGGGCGCTCGGCCGTTCCGCTCACGTGCTTGCGCAGACGAGCGTGACGACGCTTGCGAGCAGCTGCCCTGCCCTTGCCGTAGCTTTCCTTTTTGCCAAAGGCCATCTTTACTTACCAGCCTTTCCGACCTTGCGACGGACGATTTCGCCGGCGTAGCGCACACCCTTGCCCTTGTATGGTTCGGGACGGCGCAGCTTCCGGATGTTCGCAGCGGTCTCGCCGACCAGCTGCTTGTCGATTCCGTGAACGGCGACCTTCGTCTGTCCGTCGACGCTGAAGGAGATCCCCTCCGGCGGTTCGACGGTGATCGGGTGGCTGTAGCCGAGGGCGAACTCGAGGTTCGATCCCTTGGCCAGGACACGGTAACCGGTTCCGACGATCTCGAGGGCCTTCGAGTAGCCTTCGGTCACACCGACGATCATATTGTTGATGAGCGTGCGGGACAGTCCGTGCAGCGAACGCGATTCGCGCTCCTCGTCCGGACGGCTCACTGTGATGACACCGTCTTCGAGCGATACGGTGATCGGCTCGGCGATGGTGACGGACAGCTCGCCCTTCGGTCCCTTGACGGCGACATCCTGGCCGTCGACCTTGACCTCGACGCCGCTGGGAACGGAGATCGGGTTCTTGCCAATACGTGACATGGTCTTCTCTCCTTCCTTACCAGACGTAGGCGAGGACTTCCCCACCCACACCCTTCTTGGCGGCCTGACGGTCGGTCAGGAGGCCTGACGAGGTCGACAGGATGGCGATGCCGAGTCCGCCGAGAACCTTCGGCAGGTTCGTGGACTTCGCGTACATCCGCAGTCCCGGTTTCGACACCCGGCGCAGACCGGCGATCGAACGTTCCCGATTGGGTCCGAACTTGAGGTCCAGGAGCAGCGTCTTGCCGACCTGGGCGTCCTCGACGCTCCAGTCGGTGATGTAGCCCTCGGTCTTGAGGATCTCGGCGATGTTCGACTTGAGCTTCGAGAACGGCATGCTGACGTCCTCGTGGTAAGCCGAGTTGGCGTTGCGCAGACGCGTGAGCATGTCTGCGACTGGATCAGTCATTGTCATTTGGGCACTTGCCCTTCCTCGTTACGGTTTCCGCCCACATGGAGTGCTTGGACCTGCAACGTAGAGATCATTTTGTCTTGAACGGGAACCCGAGGTGACGCAGCAGTGCACGTCCCTCGTCATCGGTCGTTGCTGTGGTGACGACGGTGATATCCATACCGCGGACACGGTCGATCCGGTCCTGATCGATCTCGTGGAACATCGCCTGCTCCGTGAGGCCGAAGGTGTAGTTACCGTTTCCGTCGAACTGGCGATCCGAGAGTCCGCGGAAGTCGCGGATACGGGGAAGAGCCAGCGAGATCACGCGATCGATGAACTCCCACATCCGTGCTCCACGCATGGTCACGTGGGCACCGATGGGCTGTCCCTCACGCAGCTTGAACTGGGCGACGGACTTGCGGGCCCGGGTCACGACCGGCTTCTGACCGGTGATGAGAGTCAGATCGTTGATCGCACCCTCGATCAGCTTGGAATCGCGGGCTGCGTCACCCACACCCATGTTCACGACGACCTTGGTCAGACCGGGAACCTGCATGGGGTTGGCGTATTCGAACTCTTCCTGCAGCTTCCCGATGATCTCTTCGCGGTAAACCTGCTTGAGACGCGGTGCGGGACGGCTGGTGGTTGTTTCCGTCATCAGATCTCCTCCCCGGTGCGACGCGAGTAGCGAACCCGAACGGTCTTGGTGCGACCGTCCCGTTCGACGCTCTCCTCGCGGTATCCGACGCGGGTGGGCTTGTTGTCCTTGGGATCAACGAGCGCCACGTTGGACACGTGGATGGGGGCTTCGTGGGTCTCACGGCCACCAGCGGTGCCGCCGGCCTGAGTCTGCGTAGCCTTCTTGTGCTTGATCACGCGGTTGACGCCTTCGACGAGGACGCGGTTGCGCTCGGGGTAGACGGCAAGAACCTTGCCCTGCTTCCCACGATCGCCGCCTCGTGACTCCCGAGCGCCTGCGATCACCTGGACGAGGTCGCCCTTCTTGATCTTGAGCTTGTTCGCCATGCTCACAACACCTCCGGTGCCAGGGAGACGATCTTCATGAACTTCTTGTCGCGGAGTTCGCGTCCCACGGGCCCGAAGATACGGGTTCCGCGCGGCTCCTCGTCGTTCTTGAGGATGACAGCTGCATTCTCGTCGAACTTGATGTAGGAGCCGTCGGGACGACGGCGTTCCTTGGCGGTGCGGACGATGACGGCCTTGACGACGTCGCCCTTCTTCACGTTTCCGCCGGGGATTGCGTCCTTGACGGTTGCCACGATGGTGTCACCGATCGAGGCGTAGCGCCGACCGGAGCCACCCAGGATCCTGATGGCCAGGATCTGCTTGGCGCCAGTGTTGTCGGCGACTTTGAGTCGCGACTCTTGCTGAATCACTATTTTCTCCTGTCGTCGCGCTGGTTCTCACGCCGAAACATGAGCCTTGCGGAACGGATTCATTGACATTTCACCCCGTTCCCGGTAGCCGCCCGCGACCAGTCGATGGTCGCGGGCGGGACCGGGTAGGTGGGGCGGCGTTGGTTACTTGGCGCGTTCGATGATCTCGACGAGCCGCCAACGCTTCGCGGCCGAAAGAGGCCGCGTCTCGGCCACGAGGACGAGGTCGCCGACACCGGCGGTGTTCTCCTCATCGTGAACCTTGTACTTGACCGACTTGCGCATGACCTTGCCGTAGAGGCGGTGCTTCATGCGCTCCTCGACCTCGACGACGACGGTCTTGTCCATCTTGTCGGACACAACGTAACCACGTGCGGACTTGCGAGTGTTGCGCTCGGCAGCAGTGGACTCGGTGTTCGTGGTCTCCGCCATCACTTGCCCTCTTCCTTAGCATCAGCGGGGTTCGGCCGGATGTCCAGCTCCCGTTCGTTGAGCACGGTGTAGATACGAGCGATGTCGCGACGCACAGCCTTGAGTCGACCGTGGTTCTCCAGCTGGCCGGTGGCCGACTGGAACCGCAGGTTGAACAGCTCGGCCTTGGCCTTCTTGAGCTCTTCGGTCAGACGCTCGTTGTCGAAACCGTCCAGTGCGTCGATGGAAAGGTTCTTCGAACCGATTGCCATTCTCACTCACCACCTTCGCGAGCCACGATACGGGCCTTGAGCGGAAGCTTGTGGATCGCCAGGCGCAGGGCCTCACGAGCAACTTCCTCGGACACACCGGCGAGTTCGAACATGACCCGTCCCGGTTTGACATTGGCGATCCACCACTCCGGCGAACCCTTACCGGAACCCATGCGGGTCTCGGCAGGCTTCTTCGTCAGCGGGTGGTCGGGGTAGATGTTGATCCACACCTTGCCGCCGCGCTTGATGTAGCGCGTCATGGCAATACGTGCGGCCTCGATCTGCCGGTTGGTGATGTAGGCGGGCTCGAGAGCCTGGATGCCGTACTCACCGAAGGACACCGTCGTGCCTCCCTTGGCGGCACCTCCCCGCTTGGGGTGGTGCTGCTTGCGGAATTTCACTCGACGAGGGATCAGCATGTCTCAGCCCTCCGATCCGGCCTCAGCCGCGGGGGCTTCGGCACTGTTCTCAGTGTTACGGGCCTGGTCGGTCCGACGCGCAGCGCCGTCCTGACCACGTCCGCGGCCACCACGACCGCGCCCACGGCCACGCGGGCCACGAGCAGCAGGAGCCTTCGCCTGCTCGGCGGCAAGCTCCTTGTCGGTCAGGTCGCCCTGGTAGATCCACACCTTGACGCCGATGCGGCCGAACGTGGTGTGGGCTTCGTGGACACCGAAATCGATGTTCGCGCGCAGCGTGTGCAGCGGCACACGACCTTCGCGGTAGAACTCGGAACGGCTCATCTCAGCACCGCCGAGGCGGCCCGAGCACTGCACGCGGATGCCCTTGGCACCTGCGCGCTGCGCGCTCTGGATCGCCTTGCGCATCGCACGGCGGAAGGCCACGCGGCTGGCGAGCTGTTCGGCAACGCCCTGGGCGACGAGCTGCGCGTCGACCTCGGGGTTCTTCACCTCAAGGATGTTGAGCTGAATCTGCTTGCCGGTGAGCTTCTCGAGCTGACCGCGGATGCGATCGGCTTCGGCTCCGCGACGTCCGATGACGATGCCCGGACGTGCGGTGTGGATGTCGACGCGGACACGGTCACGCGTGCGTTCGATGTTGACCTTGGAGATGCCGGCCCGCTCGAGGCCGGTGCTCATCATCCTGCGGATCTTGACATCTTCGAGCACGTAGTCCTTGTAGCGCTGCCCCGGCTTCGTCGAGTCAGCGAACCACTTCGACTTGTGATCCGTGGTGATTCCGAGTCGGAATCCGTTCGGATTGATCTTCTGGCCCATTAACGGTTCCCCTTCCGGCTCTTGCGCTGAGGCAGGTCGTCGCCGCTGGCCAGGACCACGGTCACGTGGCTGGTGCGCTTATCGATGCGAAAAGCGCGACCCTGGGCACGCGGACGGAACCGCTTCATGGTCGGCCCCTCGTCCACGAACGCTTCGGAGATGACCAGTTCGTTCTCGTCGAACGCAACGCCTTCCTCGTCGGCCCGGACACGCGCATTGGCGACGCCGGAGGCCACGAGCTTGTAAATCGGATCTGATGCCGACTGTTCTGCAAACTTCAACACTGCAAGTGCTTCGGTCGCCTGCTGACCACGAATGAGGTCGATGACGCGCCGAGCCTTGCGAGGCGTAACGCGCAGGTAACGCGCCTTAGCCTTGGCTTCCATCGCTTCCTTCTCTCTTATCTAGGATCGAAAGAGTCCCCCGCCTCAGCGGCGGCGACCCTTGCGATCGTCCTTTTCGTGGCCACGGAACGTCCGTGTCGGTGCGAACTCGCCGAGCTTGTGTCCGACCATCGACTCAGTGATGAAGACGGGGACATGCTTGCGTCCGTCATGTACTGCGATGGTGTGTCCCAGGAAGTCCGGGATGATCATCGAGCGACGAGACCATGTTTTGATGACATTCTTACTGTTCTTCTCGTTCTGACGAGCCACCTTCTGGTAGAGGTGTTCGTCGACGAAAGGACCCTTCTTGAGGCTACGAGGCATAAGTCAGTACTCCAATCAGCGCTTCTTGCCGGTCCGGCGACGCCGCACGATGTACTTGTCGCTCTCCTTGTTCGGCCGGCGTGTGCGGCCTTCCAACTGACCCCACGGGCTGACTGGGTGACGACCACCCGAGGTCCGGCCCTCGCCACCGCCGTGCGGGTGGTCGATCGGGTTCATCACGACACCGCGCACGGACGGGCGCTTGCCCTTCCAACGCATGCGGCCTGCTTTGCCCCAGCTGATGTTCGACTGCTCGGCATTGCCGACCTCGCCGACGGTCGCACGGCAGCGGGCATCGACGTTGCGGATCTCGCCCGAAGGCATCCGCAGCTGTGCGAAACGACCGTACTTCGCCACGAGCTGCACGGACGAACCGGCGGACCGGGCGATCTTGGCGCCGCCGCCGGGACGCATCTCGACGGCGTGCAGCACGGTGCCGACGGGGATGTTGCGCAGGGCGAGGTTGTTGCCCGGCTTGATGTCGGCGCCCGGACCGGCTTCCACCTGCGCACCCTGCTTGAGGTTCTGCGGCGCGAGGATGTAGCGCTTCTCACCGTCTGCATAGTGCAGCAGAGCGATGCGCGCCGTACGGTTCGGATCGTATTCGATGTGAGCGACCTTCGCCGGAACGCCATCCTTGTCATGGCGGCGGAAGTCGATGACACGGTACTGACGCTTGTGACCGCCGCCCTGGTGGCGAGTGGTCACGCGTCCCTGACTGTTGCGACCGCCGTGCTTGTGCAGCGGGCGCAGGAGTGACTTCTCCGGTGTAGACCGGGTCACTTCGACGAAGTCGGCGACCGACGAGCCGCGGCGGCCCGGGGTCGTCGGCTTGTGCTTACGGATTCCCATGAGTCTTGTCCTTCTTTGACGAAGGATCGCTTAGAGCGATCCACCGAAGATGTCGATCGATCCGTCCTTGAGGGCGACGATGGCACGCTTGGTGTCCTTGCGCTTCCCCCAACCGGTGCGGGTGCGGCGGCGCTTGCCCTGACGGTTCAGGGTGTTGACCTTGGCGACCTGCACATCGAAGATCGATTCAATGGCTTGCTTGATCTCGGTCTTGTTCGAGCTCTGATCGACGAGGAAGGTGTACTTCCCCTCGTCCATCAGGCCGTACGTCTTCTCCGAGACGACCGGGGCGACGATGATGTCGCGCGGGTCCTTGAAGTTGAGACTCATGATGCGTCCTCCGATCTGCGGTTGCCGCTCAGGAACGACTGCAGAGCTGCCTCGGTGAACACGATGTCATCGGCGACCAGCACATCGTAGGTATTGAGCTGATCGTAGGTGAGCACGTGGACGTGGGGCAGGTTGCGCACGCTCAGGTAGTTGAGCTCGTCGTCACGGTCGAGCACCACGAGGGTGTTCTTGCGCTCGGACAGGCCGGCCAGCACGGCCTTCGCCTGCTTGGTCGACGGCGCATCGCCGGTGACCAGGTTCTTCACGACGAAGACCTGATCCAGGCGTGCCCGATCGGACAGCGCACCGCGCAGTGCGGCGGCCTTCATCTTCTTGGGGGTCCGCTGCGAGTAGTCGCGCGGAACCGGTCCGTGGACGATTCCGCCGCCGTTGTACTGGGGAGCACGGATCGAACCCTGACGGGCGTTGCCGGTTCCCTTCTGACGGTACGGCTTGCGTCCGCCGCCGCGGACCTCGGCACGGGTCTTCGTCTTGTGCGTGCCCTGACGGGCAGCGGCAAGCTGTGCCACGACGACCTGGTGGATCAGCGGCACGTTGGCGGCCACGCCGAAGACCTCGGCGGGCAGATCAACGGAGCCGGCCTTGGCACCAGCGGCGTCGAGGACGTCGACTGTCTTGACATCAGTCATGTCGTTCAGGCCTCCTTCACGGCCGAGCGAACGAGGACGACTCCACCCTTGGGACCGGGGACGGCACCCTTGATGAGCAGGAAGTTGTTCTCGCTGTCCACGGCGTGGATCGTGAGGTTCTGGGTGGTGTGCTTGACAGCGCCCATACGGCCGGCCATGCGCATACCCTTGAACACGCGACCAGGTGTCGCGGCTCCGCCGATCGAACCTGGCTTGCGGTGATTGCGGTGCTGACCATGGGAGGCACCGACGCCGCCGAAGCCGTGACGCTTCATCACACCGGCGGTTCCCTTGCCCTTGGTCTTCGCGGTCACATCGACCTTGACTCCGGCATCGAACGTGTCGACGCCCAGTTCCTGGCCGAGCGAGTAGTCAGCAGCGTCTGCTGTGCGCAGCTCCACGAGGTGACGGCGCGGGGTCACGCCGGCCTTCTCGAAGTGGCCTGCAGTCGGCTTGTTGACCTTGCGCGGATCGATCTCGCCGAACGCGATCTGCACTGCGGGGTAACCGTCGGTCTCCTCGTTGCGGATCTGCGTCACGACGTTGTTTCCGGTGGCCACAACGGTCACCGGCACGAGGTTGTTCTGCTCATCCCACACCTGGGTCATGCCCAGTTTGGTGCCCAGAAGTCCCTTGACGTTCTGGGTCGTCGGGAGAGCCGATGAACGAGTATTCGCCATTGCTGCCTCCCTTAGAGCTTGATCTCGATGTTGACGTCGTCGGCGAGGTCGAGTCGCATGAGCGAATCGACGGCCTTCGGCGTCGGATCGACGATGTCGATCAGACGCTTGTGCGTGCGCATTTCGAAATGCTCACGGCTGTCCTTGTACTTGTGTGGCGAACGGATGACGCAGTACACGTTCTTCTCCGTCGGCAACGGCACGGGGCCCACAACAGTCGCACCAGCGCGAGTGACGGTGTCCACGATCTTGCGTGCGGCACTGTCAATCACAGCGTGGTCGTACGACTTGAGCCGGATGCGGATCTTCTGTCCCGCCATGGCGTCGTCTCTTTCTATAGTTGCTTCCGGCCATCAACGGGCAGTGCGTTGGGAACGACTGCCGTCTGTGCCGGCTGACCATGACCGACCCCCGAGGTCGGGCGTGTCGGCTGTTCCTGTCGGAGAAGTTCTCACTTCTCTCAGGAATGCCGACGGCGCTTTTACTCATTGGCTGCTCGGTCCGAACCCGCTGATGCAGATTCATCGATCCGATAGTGTTTCGGGCTGTTCGCAGTATCGCTACCGCAGTGCAGGGGTCAACGCCCAAAACGCAACCTCACTATCTTGTCACATAGCACCGAATGCGCGCAATTTCAGGCACCTCGCTTGTGAGCGATATCTCAGGCCCTGCCGCGCGTGCGGCCCACAGGCACGAGCACGGCCTCTGCGTGACTGCCCGTCGGAACACGAAACAGGGGCCGCGGTCCCGAAGGACTGCGGCCCCTGTTCAGGGTCTTCAGTGAGTCAGATCAGGCGTTGATCTTGGTGACTCGACCGGCGCCGACGGTGCGGCCGCCCTCGCGGATGGCGAAGCGCAGACCGTCCTCCATGGCGACCGGCTGGATGAGCTCGACCGACATGTCGGTGTTGTCGCCGGGCATGACCATCTCGGTGCCCTCGGGCAGGGTGATGACGCCGGTGACGTCGGTGGTCCGGAAGTAGAACTGCGGACGGTAGTTCGAGTAGAACGGGTTGTGACGTCCGCCCTCGTCCTTGCTCAGGATGTAGACCTGGGCCTCGAACTTGGTGTGCGGGGTGATCGAACCCGGCTTCACGATGACCTGACCGCGCTCGACGTCCTCACGCTTGGTGCCGCGCAGGAGCAGACCGACGTTCTCACCTGCACGGGCATCCGGCAGGGTCTTGCGGAACATCTCGATGGCGGTGACGGTCGTCTTGGACGACTTCTCCTTGATGCCGACGATCTCGATCTCGTCGTTGGGCAGCAGCACACCGCGCTCGACACGACCGGTGACAACGGTTCCACGACCGGTGATCGTGAAGACGTCCTCGACTGGCATGAGGAACGGCTTGTCGACATCGCGCTCCGGCTCGGGAACGTTGTCGTCGACGGCAGCCATGAGATCCTGCACGCTCTTGACCCACTTCTCGTCGCCTTCGAGGGCCTTGAGGGCGGAGACCGGGATGACCGGGGCATTGTCTCCATCGAAGTCCTGGCTCGAGAGCAGGTCGCGAACCTCGAATTCGACGAGCTCGAGGAGCTCCTCGTCATCGACCATGTCGGCCTTGTTCAGAGCGGAGACGATGTAGGGCACACCGACCTGACGGGCGAGCAGCACGTGCTCACGGGTCTGGGGCATCGGACCGTCGGTGGCGGCGACGACGAGGATGGCACCGTCCATCTGAGCCGCACCGGTGATCATGTTCTTCACGTAGTCGGCGTGACCCGGGGCATCGACGTGAGCGTAGTGACGCTTCTCCGTCTGGTACTCAACGTGCGAGACGTTGATGGTGATGCCGCGCTCCTTCTCCTCAGGAGCATTGTCCACCTGGTCGAAGGCGCGAGCCTGATTGAGCTCCGGGTACTGATCCGCCAGGACCTTCGTGATGGCAGCGGTCAGGGTGGTCTTTCCGTGGTCAACGTGGCCAATGGTACCAATGTTGACGTGCGGCTTAGTCCGTTCGAAACTAGCCTTTGCCACTGGGTTCCTCCTCGTGGTTGTCAAAAGATATGCGGTTCATATCTTAGACCTTTTATTGGTTATCTTGCATTCCGGTAATCATGTTCTTGATCACCGGGGCGACCGGATTCCGGAGATTACTCTCCGCCCCGCTCCTTCTGGATGATCTCCTCGGCAACACTCTTGGGGACCTCCGCATAGCTGGAGAAGGTCATCGTATACACCGCGCGGCCCTGGGTCTTCGACCGCAGATCACCGATGTAGCCGAACATCTCCGACAGCGGGACCACAGCCTTGACGACCTTCACACCGGAAGCATCGTCCATCGACTGAATCTGGCCACGCCGGGAATTCAGGTCGCCGATGACGTCACCCATGTATTCCTCAGGGGTGCGCACCTCGACGTCCATGACCGGTTCGAGAAGAACCGGATTCGCCTTCCTGACGGCCTCCTTGAAGACCATCGATCCGGCGATCTTGAATGCCATCTCCGAGGAGTCGACGTCGTGGTAGGCGCCGTCGACCAGAGTGGCCTTGACACCGACCATCGGGTAACCGGCCAGGGCACCGAGCTGCATGGCGTCCTGGATGCCGGCGTCGACGCTCGGAATGTACTCGCGCGGAATGCGTCCGCCCGTGATGGCATTCTCGAACTCGTAAATCGTATCGCCTTCGACCTCGAGGGGCTCGAAGGTGACCTGGACCTTCGCGAACTGTCCCGATCCACCCGTCTGCTTCTTGTGGGTGTAATCGTACTTCTCGACAGTGCGACGGATGGTCTCACGGTAGGCGACCTGGGGCTTGCCCACGTTGGCCTCGACCTTGAACTCGCGACGCATGCGGTCGACGAGGATGTCGAGGTGGAGTTCACCCATTCCGCGAATGACCGTCTGACCGGTCTCCTCGTCGAGTTCGATCTGGTAGGTCGGATCCTCCTTGACCAACTTCTGGATGCCGGCCGACAGCTTCTCCTGGTCGCTCTTGGTCTTCGGCTCGATGGCCACAGAGATCACGGGCTCCGGGAAGGTCATCGACTCGAGCGCGATCGGGTTCGCCGGATCGCTGAGCGTGTCACCCGTCGTCGTGTCCTTGAGACCGATGAAGGCGTAGATGTGGCCGGCGAAGGCCTCTTCCACGGGATTCTCCTTGTTGGAGTGCATCTGGAAGAGCTTGCCGACGCGCTCCTTCTTGCCCGAGGAGGTGTTGAGCACCTGCTCGCCGGACTTCACGTGGCCGGAGTACACGCGGACATAGGTCAGCGAACCGAAGAACGGGTGTGTGGAGACCTTGAACGCCAGAGCGGAGAACGGTTCGTCCTTCGCGGGCTTGCGAGTCAGCTCCTCCTCGTCGTTGCTCGGGTTGTGTCCGATCATCGGAGGCACATCGAGCGGCGAGGGCAGGTAGTCGATGACCGCGTTGAGCATGGGCTGGACGCCCTTGTTCTTGTACGCGGAACCGCACATGACGGGGAAGGCCTCGGACTTGATGACCAGTTCGCGGATTCCGCTCTTGATGTCAGCGATCGTGAGCTCATCGCCCTCGAGGTACTTCTCCATGAGCTCTTCCGAGCTCTCGGCGACGTCCTCGACCAGCTGTGCCCGGTATTCCACGGCCCGTTCCTTGAGATCCTCGGGGATCTCGATCTCGGTGATGTCCTGACCCATCTTGGACTCGTCGGGCCAGGTGTAGGCCTTCATCTCGAGCAGGTCGACGACACCGGAGAACTCGCTCTCGGCACCGATCGGCAGCTGGATGACCAGCGGCTTGGCTCCGAGGCGTTCCTTGATCGTCTGGACGGTGAAGTAGAAGTCAGCACCGAGCTTGTCCATCTTGTTGACGAAGCAGACGCGCGGGACATCGTACTTGTCGGCCTGACGCCACACGGTCTCGGACTGGGGCTCGACACCCTCCTTGCCGTCGAACACGGCAACGGCACCGTCGAGCACGCGCAGGGAGCGCTCAACCTCGACGGTGAAGTCGACGTGGCCCGGGGTGTCGATGATGTTGATCTGGTTGTCGTGCCAGTAGCAGGTCGTCGCGGCGGACGTGATCGTGATGCCGCGTTCCTTCTCCTGATCCATCCAGTCCATGGTGCCGGCGCCATCGTGGGTCTCGCCCATCTTGTAGTTCACGCCGGTGTAGAAGAGGATGCGTTCGGTCGTGGTTGTCTTACCGGCATCGATGTGGGCCATGATGCCGATATTGCGGACCTTGTTCAGGTCGGTGAGCACGTCAAGTGCCACGGTGTCTCTCTCTCAATCGATGATTTGCTCGACTCCCCCGGCTGCCGGCCGACGGCGTCGCGGACGATGTCCGCCGACCGGTCTGCGGAGAAGGCGATTACCAGCGGTAGTGGGCGAAGGCCTTGTTGGATTCCGCCATCTTGTGAGTGTCCTCGCGACGCTTGACTGCGGCACCGAGGCCGTTGCCGGCATCGAGGATCTCATTCATGAGTCGTTCGGTCATCGTCTTCTCACGACGCTGACGGGCATAGCCCACCAGCCACCGCAGAGCCAGAGTGGTCGAACGAGTCGGGCGGACATCGACGGGCACCTGGTAGGTGGCACCGCCGACGCGGCGGGACCGGACCTCGAGTGACGGCCGGATGTTGTCGAGAGCCTTCTTCAGGTTGACGACGGGATCGTTGCCGTTCTTCTCGCGGGTGCCTTCGAGCGCACCGTAGACGATCCGCTCGGCGGTCGAGCGCTTGCCGTCGAGCAGGATCTTGTTGATCAGCTGCGTCACGAGCGGCGAGCTGAAGACCGGATCGACGACGATCGGTCGCTTGGGTGCAGGACCTTTGCGTGGCATTACTTCTTCTCCCTCTTCGCACCGTACTTGCTGCGAGCCTGCTGACGGCCCTTGACGCCCTGGGTGTCGAGCGAACCGCGCACGATCCGGTAGCGGACACCGGGCAGATCCTTGACGCGGCCACCGCGCACGAGCACGATCGAGTGCTCCTGCAGGTTGTGTCCCTCGCCCGGAATGTAGGCGGTCACCTCGATCTGGCTCGAAAGCTTGACACGAGCGACCTTGCGAAGAGCCGAGTTCGGCTTCTTGGGGGTAGTGGTGTACACACGGGTGCACACTCCGCGACGCTGCGGGCTGCCCTTGAGGGCAGGAGCGTCGGATCCTGCTGATTTGACATGCCGTCCCTTGCGGACGAGCTGCTGGATTGTCGGCACTAAGCGTTCTCCATTTGCTTCTCGATAGACCTAATTCCCAATTTCGGCCACAACCGCAGTCATGTCTGTGAACCGTGGGACATATCCGACTGAACACCGGGTGAAGCTCGGCTCCCGATGTCAGTAACCACGCGAGCTGACGACCCCTGCGCTCGGGAGTGTCGCACGGACGCAACGAGGCGGAATCGACTTCTCGGCGGCCCGCACCGCCGAAATCACACAGAGGACCCGAGACTCACAGAACACTCGGCAGGATCATTCGACGACGCAGATAACACAATCAGTCGCTTTACAGAATATCTCTCTTCTGCGCGTCTGGTCAAAATGGCGAAGTTCCACTCTACCCTGTCCGCCCGCGCGGATCGAGGACCTCTGCCAGATCCGTCGGCGGTCGCCTCGGCGAGGGCTTCCGGAGCTTTCCTTGACTGACTCAAAAGAAGCAGGCATTCTGGTCATGTGAACGAGACGAAACACGAACACGACGAGGATCCTGCCGCTGCTCTGCGGCAGACCTCCCTGCGTGTGACCAAACAGCGAGTTGCGGTGCTTGAGGCGGTGCGGGAGCATCCGCATGCGGACACCGAGACCGTCATCCGCTCCGTGCGCGAATCCTTGCCCACGGTCTCCCATCAGGCGGTCTACGACTCGCTCCACACCCTCACCGAGGTCGGTCTCGTCCGCTGTATCCAACCGTCCGGTTCGGTGGCACGGTACGAACGGAGGATCGGCGACAACCACCATCACCTGGTGTGCCGCTCGTGCAATCTCATCGTCGATGTCGACTGCACGATCGGTCAGGCTCCGTGCCTGATCCCGTCCCACGATGCCGGCTTCCTCATCGAGCAGGCCGAAGTCACCTTCTGGGGCCTGTGCCCCGACTGTGCGAAGTCCGGTGCCGCGGTGGTCGGTGACGATCATCGCGTCGCCGTGTGAGTCCGCCCTCCGTTCACACCCCTGGTCTTCTTCCGAGAACACCTCTGTGCCCTCATTCCGAGGGCGCCTTTGTCGTCCGCCTCACCCTCAGGATCCTCGCCGAGGGGCAACCCGCACGCGACCCCATGGATCCTGATTTCGATTACGAAACCGAGTTCGACAGCCTCGACTGCTAGCAGCTCAAGGCCGATATCGAGCAGCTGAAGAAGACGAATCAGGAATGGTGGTCGGCTGACTTCGGCAGCTACGGCCCGTTCATGATCCGCATGGCCCGGCCCTCGTCTCCGCCGCCGCGTCCGTCCTGGACGTGGCGGCGGAGGCCAGGGCCAGCAGCGCTTCGCACCCCTGAACTCAAGGCCGAACAACGTCCTGCTGGACGAGGCCCGCCGTGTGGCCGGTGGAGTGGAAGTAGGGCAAGAAGATCTCCTGGGCCGATCTGTTCATCCTCGCCGGCGATGTCGGCCTCGAGCAGATGGGGTTCAAGCCCTTCGGCTACGCCGGCGTGCCGCGCCTTCGGCAAGACCCCCGGTCAGCGCCCACGCCACCGCGAGGAGCAGACGAGGCAGGTATCCGCGTCGGCTGAGCAGCACGGCGACGCCGATGCCGATGACCACGGCGATCGCAGGAATGAGTGCGACGGTGTAGTACTCGTGGACGATGCCGTTCATGTGCGACAGCACCAGCCAGGTGATGACGAGCCACGCGCCCCACATGAGCACGGTCGCGCCGAGGTGGCCGGTCGTCCTCCCGCCCGAAGCGGTGCCCGCAGGCGCTTCGGTCCTGCCGCGGCGACGAGCCGCCTCAACGAGAACGAGCAGGACGACTGTAGTCAGGAGGAGGAAGAGGGCGGTGGGCAGGAACCAGGAGACCTGCTGGCCGAAACTGCCGGTGAACAGCCGAGTGATGCCGGTTTCGCCCCAGCCGCCTCCCTGACCTCCGCCACCGACGGGCCCCGTCTCATTGCCGGCGAGCCGGCCGAAACCGTTGTAGCCGAAGGTGAGTTCGAGGAACGAATTCGTCTGGGAGCCGCCGACATAGGGTCGACTGTCGACGGAAGTGAGCTCGACGAGGGCGATCCACCAGCCGGCGCTGGCGACCATCGCCCCGATCGGGACGAGCAGCCACAGCAGACGCTTGGGCCAGGACGTGCGTGCGAAGAAGACCCACGCAGCGGCGAGACCGGGCACGATGAGGAGGACCTGGAACTGCTTGGTCAGGAACCCCAGCCCCAGGCAGACGCCGGCGAGGATGAGCCACAGGGTGATGCTGCGCGCAGATCGGGCGTGTGCGCCGGTCAGAGCGCGCAGACCGTGTTGGGTCGCGACGACCGCCGCGACCATGAGGGTCACGAGCAGCGCGTCCGGGTTGTTGAAGCGGAACATCAGTGCCACGACCGGTGAGACCGTGAAGATCGCGGCCGCGCCCAGCGCCGCCGCCTGCTCGAGACCCCGGCTGACGTGTCCGCGCAGCCCCAACCTCGTCGAGTGGGCGATGAGGACCACGGTCGCTCCGGCCAGGAGCACCTCGGGCAGCAGCATCGAGTAGGAGGAGAACCCGAAGACGCGGGCGCTCAGGGCCATCAGCCACAGAGCGGCCGGTGGCTTGTCGACGGTGATCGAGTTCGCCGGATCGAGGGCGCCGAAGAGGAAGGCCTCCCAGTCCTCGGATCCGGCCTGCACGGCCGCGGCGTAGAAGGAGTTCGCCCACCCGTTCGCGCTGAGGTTGACGAGGAACGCGGCGACGGTTCCGAGCGCGAGCACAGTCAGGGCCGCCGCATACCAGTGCCGTTTGAGCGTTTCGCTGCGAGTCTCAGACATGCTGCGCATCCTCCTGGGCTGCTCGTGCGGATTCGACGGTGTCCCTCGCCTCGGGGCGGGAGAGGCGAGCGAACACCCAGGTGCGCATCAGAACGAAGCGGACAACGGTGGCCGCGAGATTGGCCGCTGTCAGCACCGCGAGCGTGGCGATGCTCGCCCACTCGCCGGTGAAGCCGGACGCGAGACTCAGTCCCGCCGAGGTGAAGGCAAAACAGAGGGCGAACGCCGCAAGTCCCTTGGCCTGCGAGACGAAACGATGGTGCGGGGCGCGCATCCCGAAGGTGTGGGTGCGATTGGCCGCGGTGTTGATCACCGTCGAGATGAGCAGGGCCGCGATGTTCGCGACCGTCGGCGAGACCACCTGGACGGCGAAGAGGAACAGCACCGCGTAGAGGAGGGTGCTGATGATGCCGACGTCGACGAAGTGGAGGATCTGCGCTCCGGTGTTCGGTGCGGGAACCTCGCCGCCGCCTCGGGCGCGGCCGCTCGTGCGCAGCCGCACGATTCCCTTGATGTCCTTCCACGCCGTGTCGACGACGTCGACGGAGGAGTCGGGGTCGTCGGTCCAATCGGTGCCGAATTCGTGGATCCGAAATCCGGCCCACTCGGCTCTGGCGAGGAGCTCGGTGTCGAAGAACCATTCGGCGTCCTCGACTTGGGGCAGCAGTTCCTTCGCCGCTTTCGCTGACAGTGCCTTGAAACCGCACTGGGCATCGCTGAAGCCGACACCGAGGCTGAGCCTGAGCAGCCGGTTGTAGCAACGGGAGATGATCTCGCGCTTGATCCCACGACTGATCGCGAGTGCCGGGCAGCAGGCGCGAGGCGATGGCCACGTCGGCCAAGCCCGAGCGGATGACCTCAACCATCGGGTCGAGAACCCTGATGTCAGTGGCCAGATCGACGTCCGTGTACGCGACGACGTCGGCATCCGAGGCCTGCCACACCTGGGACAGCGCACGGCCGCGCCCCTTCCGATCGAGGCGGACGTACTCGACGTTCGGATGGGCAGCCGCCAACGCCGCACCGATCACGGGGGTCGAGTCAGTGCTCGCGTTGTCGGCGATGATGATTGTCAGCTCGGTGGCTCGTCCGGTGTCTGCGGCGAGCAGTGCTTCGATGGAGGCGGCGAGGCCGGACTCCTCGTTGTACACCGGAACGACGAGGTCGACTGTGGTGGGTGTCATGGTCGGGGTGGGTTCTGGTTGCGCCTCGGGCTGGTGCCGGGCGATGCTCTCATGTCTCATGGCCTCAAGACTTCCGGGAGCGTTTGGGCCCAGCATTGGTCGAAGCTGTGGCCCGGCTGTGGATGCCGCGTCCTGACAGACTTCCCTGTCCCAACGGGTGATTCCCGCTACACTGGGCACCATGGCCGAAGATCACTCCCCTACTCCCCAGCGCCGCATCCGCGCCTCCGACAAGGACCGCGACGATGTGCTCTCCGTGATCACCGAGGCCGTGACGAACGGTCGGCTCGACCCAGAGGAGACGGCCGAACGGCAGGACGAGGCGATCAGTGCGAAATACATCGATGGGCTCATGCCGCTCATCGACGATCTTCCCGAAGGCGACCAGCTCCACCGTCGTTTCGCCCGACAGACCGGACACCCTCAGAAGCCGGGCACTCCCGGTCACGGCTCCGAACTCGACCGTCACGGAACGACCGAGCTCAGTCCTGCCGCGGAACCGGGTTCGGCTCAGCCGCTGAACTCCATCGCCATCATGTCCGGACGCGAGATCGACGTTCCCGCCGGCACCGCCGAGATCACCAGCTACGCCCTCATGGGCGGCGACAACATCGACCTCTGCGCTGTCATGGGTCCCGGCGTCACGATCGAACTCAATTGCTATGCGATGTGGGCCGGCCACGATGTCTACGTCCCGCCCGGGGTGCGCATCCGCGACGAGACCGTCAACATCATGGCCGGAAATGAGATCCACCGTGCCGCGCGGGGAGACGGTTCGAACGGCACGCTCATACTCAAAGGTTTCTCACTCATGGCCGGACACGACGTCCGGCTGGCCAAAGGCTACCGAGCAAAGGATCAGGGACAACTGGAATGAAGATCGGTGTACTCACCTCGGGCGGCGACTGCCCGGGACTCAATGCTGTCATCCGCGGCATCGTCCGCAAGGGCATGCGCACGCACGGGGCGTCCTTCGTCGGGATCCGCGACGGGTGGCGGGGTCTGCTTGAGGACGACATGTTCGACATGACGATGCTCGATGTCCGCGGTCTGTCCGGTCGCGGAGGAACCATCCTCGGCACTTCCCGCACCCACCCCTATGAGGATGGTGGGCCCGACCGGATGCGTGAGGTCATGGCCGCCCACGGCATCGATTCCCTCATCGCCATCGGCGGTGAGGGCACCCTGGCCGGTGCCTCGCGGCTGGTCCACGAGGAGGGCCTCCACATCGTCGGAGTGCCCAAGACCATCGACAACGATCTGGGCAACACGGACTACACCTTCGGCTTCGACACCGCCCAGTCCATCGCCACCGAGGCGATCGACCGACTGCGCACCACCGCAGAGTCCCACCACCGCTGCATGGTCATCGAGGTCATGGGCCGCAACGTCGGGTGGATCGGTCTGCACGCCGGTATGGCCGCCGGCGCCCATGCGATCCTCATGCCCGAGTTCCCGGTCTCGTTCGACCAGATCGCAACCTGGGTGAATTCGGCCAAAAACCGCGGACGCGCCCCGATCGTCGTCGTCGCCGAGGGCTTCGTCCCCGAGGGACTCGACTCACAGGTCGCCGAGCAGGGCGTGGACAACAAGGGACGGACCCGCCTCGGCGGGATCGCGAACTACCTGGCTCCGAAGATCGAGGAGATCACCGGCATCGAGTCCCGCGCCACGATCCTCGGGCACCTGCAGCGCGGCGGTTCTCCCACTGCCTACGACCGCGTGCTGTCCACCCGACTGGGAATGGCCGCTGCCGATCTCGTCCAGTACGGCCATTGGGGCAAGATGGCCAGCCTCAAGGGCACCGATATCGTCTCCGCGGAGATGTCATCGGCCGTCGACAGCCTCAAGTCAGTGCCTCTGCACCGCTGGGAAGAGGCGCAGGTCCTCTTCGGCTGAACCCGCCGGCAGCGGCAACCGCAGCGCCCAGCCTGTGGTGGTCTCGCCGCGGCAGCACAACACCCGGTGGCCCAGTCTGCGGCGGCAGGTTGGCCACGGAAGCCCAGTCTGCGGCGGCAGAAACTCGACACAACGGTGGAGCGCCGAAACCACTATGCGTGCGGTATATTTCAAGCTGTTTGTGACAGCTCGGTGTTTTCTGGGCTATTGATGCCGGCGTGGGTCGGTGGGCCAGCGGCTATGGGGCTGGTGTGGAATCGTTCCGGATGCGCGCAGTGACGGGCCTCCAGAGTGGCTTGGCGACGGGCCCGGACAAGCTCGGTACGTCCGTGATGGACATCGTTGGGAGTGTAATAATTCAGGCCGCTGTGGCGGTGGTTCGCGTTGTAGTCAGCAATGAACGCGGCCATGTAGTCACGAGCATGATCGATGGATTCGAACCGGGTGGGAAAGTCCAAGTGGTACTTGATGGTCTTGAACGTCGATTCACTAAACGCGTTGTCATTCGACACTCTGGGCCGGGAAAAGGACAGCTTGATCCCCAGCGACTGAGCGAACTGGACAGTCGTTGCCGCGCGCATGGGAGCCCCGTTATCGGCGTGTAGCACGGTCGGGTACTGCTGGTTAGTTGCCACAGCCTGATCGATCATGGTCTGAGCATGGACGGATTTCTCGGAAGTCTCGACCCGGTGGCCAACGATCTTGCGGGAGAAAACGTCCATGATGGCATAGAGGCGATAGATGACCTTGCCGGGACCGCGCAGCATCGTGATGTCCCAACTCCACAGTTGGTTCGGTGCGCAGGCAGCGTGGACCGGCTTAGGCCGTTTGGGCTGGTTACCACGGCGCTGGGCGCGACGGTCTCCGTTCTGCCCGTGTGCGGCCACCACTCGGTGAGCCGTCGACGCGGAGAATGGCACCTGCCCGGCATCGAGCATCCGCCAATACGCCTGGGTGACAGACAGGCTCTCATAGTCTTCAGAGTTCAACAGCGCCATGAACGCATCGGCCTCGGCGGTGGTGATCCGACTCGGGTAGTCGCGTTCCTTCTGCGGCACCTGCACCCCGGCCGGGACCGCCGGATTCTGGTGACGGTACCAACTCGTACGATGCACACCCATCAACTCGCAGGCCGCCGTGATCGACCAGCCGACCCTGATCAGATCGCCGATGAACCTGAACCCGATTGCCTTTACTGTGGCGGGCTCATCCAGTCCGGCCTGGTCGCCTCGACCTCGGGCAGCGTCGGGTCTGTCGCGGTCGCGCTCTTGGACATCGCTTCCAAGAGCGCGGACGCTTTTCCCAAGATATCGACCGCAGCTTCAGACTTGGCCAGTTTGGCCTTCAACGCTTCGTTCTCGGCCTGCAGCTGTGTGAGTTGCTTCTTCTCAGCGGCTTTGAGCTTGTTGTCACTGGGATTGCCATTCAACCGATCCGATCGCGAGGTCAGGCAACCATTTTCTCTGTCCACGAACCACTGATAGATCGTTCTGGGATTGACCCCGACAGTCCGAGCCAACTGGGCTTTAGAACCCATCTCGATACATTTGTCATATTCGTCCAGGATCTCGAGTTTCTGGGCCGTGGTGAAATGCCCGCGGCTCGAGGAACGGGACGGAACTTCAAAAGACATAACAGACTTCTCTCCCCGCCAATATTGTCAGATAACTGTCACAAGACAGCCTGACACAGAGGGCGTGCACGGTGGTCTCGGAGCTCCACCGTTGTGTCGGCTGCAGGTGCTGGCCGAGCGAGGTCGCTGCGCCGCTGTCTCGACGCTGCATCGTGGTCTCGGCCACCGCGACTCACCTCTCGAACGCCGAAATCAGCCTCGAGGCGACCAGAGATCGCAGAGTCCAGCAACGCGATCTCCCCACCAGTGGCCCCCGATCTCCCCAACAGTGGCCCCAAAGCGCCCAGAGTCCACAGAACCCGACAGCCGGATCTTCAGAACGGTCGTCCTCAAAGCGCCCAGACGCGGCAGAACGCGGTGGCGATGAATGATGCGAGGGGCACCCACCTTTCGGTGAATGCCCCTCGCATCTGCCCAGCGGCTGGAGATCAGCGGATCAGCTGAATGCGCCGTAGTCGTAGTCCTCCAGCGGGATGGCGGAACCGGAGTCGGCCCCGATGCCCGCGTAGAAGTCGCCGTAGCTGTTGGTGAACATCTCGGCCTTGGCCTCTTCGGTCGGCTCCACCACGATGTTGCGGTGGGTCTGCAGGCCGGTGCCCGCAGGGATGAGCTTACCGAGGATGACGTTCTCCTTCAGACCCATGAGCGCATCCGACTTGCCTTCCATGGCCGCCTCGGTGAGCACGCGAGTGGTCTCCTGGAAGGACGCGGCCGACAGCCACGATTCGGTGGCCAGCGAGGCCTTCGTGATGCCCATCAGCTCATCACGTGCCGACGCCGGCTGACCGCCTTCGGCGACCACGCGACGGTTCTCCGCCTGGTAGCGGCCACGGTCGACGAGCTCACCGGGCAGCAGGTTCGTGTCGCCGGACTCGATGACGGTGACGCGACGCAGCATCTGCCGAACAATGACCTCGATGTGCTTGTCGTGGATGCCCACACCCTGCGAACGGTAGACCTTCTGGACCTCCTCGACGAGGAAGCGTTCGGCCTCACGACGACCGCGGATGCGCAGCACCTGCTTCGGATCGACAGCACCGACGATGAGCTGCTCGCCGGCCTTGACGTGCTGGCCGTCCTCGACGAGGAGGCGGGCGCGCTTGGAGACTGCGTGCTCGATCTCGTCGCTGCCGTCATCGGGGGTGATGATGACGAAGCGGGTCTTGCGGCTGTCGTCGATCTTCGCCCGACCGGTCGCCTCGGCGATGGGGGCGAAGCCCTTCGGGGTGCGAGCTTCGAAGAGCTCGGTCACGCGGGGCAGACCCTGCGTGATATCACCCGACGACGCCGCGGCACCACCGGTGTGGAAGGTGCGCATCGTCAGCTGAGTGCCGGGCTCACCGATCGACTGGGCAGCGACGGTACCGATCGCCTCACCGATGTCGACGAGCTTGCCAGTGGCCATGGAGCGGCCGTAGTGCTCAGCGGAGATCTGCGTATCGGAATCGGCGGTGAGCACCGAGTGGACCTTGATCTCCTCGACTCCGGCCGCCACCAGGGCGTCGACCGTGGCAGCAGAGACATCGGACTTCGCCGGGACGACGACGTTGCCCTCGGCGTCGGTGACGTCATTGACCGTGAGTCGACCGTAGAGGCTGGTCTCGGCGTACTCGTGCGGGACGAGCTTGCCCTCGTGGTCGCGTTCGGCCACCGGCAGCGTGATGCCCTTGTTCGATTCGGCATCGGCGGTGCGGATGATGACGTCCTGCGACACGTCGACGAGGCGACGGGTCAGGTAGCCGGAGTCTGCGGTGCGCAGAGCGGTGTCGGCCAGTCCCTTACGGGCACCGTGCGAGGCGATGAAGTACTCGAGCACCGCCAGGCCCTCACGGTAGTTCGACACGATCGGACGCGGGATGATCTCACCCTTCGGGTTCGTCACCAGACCGCGCATACCCGCCAGCTGACGCACCTGCATCCAGTTACCGGATGCTCCGGACTCGACCAGACGCAGCACCGAGTTCTCCTCGGGGAAGTTCGTGCGCATGATCTGGTCGACCTTCTCGGTCGTCTCAGTCCACAGCTTGACGAGCTCGTTGCGGCGCTCGTCGTCGGTGAGCGCACCGAGTTCGTACTGCTGCTGGACCTTCGTGTCGATGGCCTCGGCGTCGTCGAGGATCTCGGCCTTCGCCTCGGGCGAGACGACGTCGGACATCGCAATCGTGATGCCTGAACGGGTGGCCCAGTAGAAGCCGCCGGACTTGAAGTTGTCCAGCGTGTGGGCGACCTCGGTCTTCGGGTACTCCTCGGCGAGGTGGTTGACGATCCGGCTCAGGGCCTTCTTGTCGATCGTCGAGTTCACGAAGGTGTAGTCAGCGGGCAGGTACTCGTTGAACTCTGCGCGGCCCAAGGTGGTCTGCACGTCCAGCGGATCGCCTTCCTCCCATCCTTCGGGCACCTCGATGTCCGGTCCGGGAACCACGTTCTCCAGACGGATGGTCACAGGCGAACCGAGATCGAGCTCGCCCCGATCGAAAGCCATGATGGCTTCGCCCATACTGGAGAAGGAGCGTCCTTCGCCGGGCAGACCCTTGCGCTCGGAGGTGAGGTGGAACAGACCGATGATCATGTCCTGAGAGGGCATGGTCACGGGCTTGCCGTCCGAGGGCTTGAGGATGTTGTTGGACGAGAGCATGAGGATGCGGGCCTCGGCCTCCGCCTCGGGACTCAGCGGCAGGTGCACGGCCATCTGGTCACCGTCGAAGTCGGCGTTGAACGCCGAGCACACGAGCGGGTGCAGCTGGATGGCCTTGCCCTCGATCAGCTGGGGTTCGAAGGCCTGGATGCCCAGACGGTGCAGGGTCGGTGCGCGGTTGAGCAGCACAGGATGCTCGGTGATGACCTCTTCGAGGACGTCCCACACCTGCGGGTGCTGGCGCTCGACCATCCGCTTGGCCGACTTGATGTTCTGCGCATGGTTGAGATCGACCAGGCGCTTCATCACGAACGGCTTGAACAGCTCCAGGGCCATCGTCTTGGGCAGACCGGCCTGGTGCAGGTGCAGCTGCGGACCGACGACGATGACCGAACGGCCCGAGTAGTCCACACGCTTGCCGAGCAGGTTCTGACGGAAACGTCCCTGCTTGCCCTTGAGCATGTCCGACAGCGACTTCAGCGGGCGGTTGCCCGGTCCGGTCACCGGACGTCCGCGACGGCCGTTGTCGAACAGCGAGTCCACGGCCTCCTGCAGCATCCGCTTCTCGTTGTTGACGATGATCTCGGGAGCACCGAGGTCGAGCAGACGCTTGAGACGGTTGTTGCGGTTGATCACGCGACGGTAGAGGTCGTTGAGGTCCGAGGTCGCGAAGCGACCGCCGTCGAGCTGGACCATCGGGCGCAGCTCCGGCGGAATCACCGGCACGACGTCGAGGACCATGCCCTCGGGGTTGTTGTCGGTGGTCAGGAACGCGTTGACGACCTTGAGGCGCTTGAGCGCACGGGTCTTGCGCTGGCCCTTGCCGGTGGCGATGAGCTCACGCAGCTTCTCGGCTTCGGCTTCGAGGTCGAAGTCCATCAGGCGCTTCTGGATCGCCTCGGCGCCCATCGCTCCGGTGAAGTAGAGGCCGAAGCGATGGAACATCTCGCGGTACAGGCCCTCGTCGCCCTCGAGGTCGTTGACCTTGAGGTTCTTGAACCGATCCCACACCTGCTCGATGCGGTCGATCTCACGGTCGGCGTTGCGGCGCAGCTTGTCCATTTCCTTCTCGGCGGTATCGCGCAGCTTCTTCTTGGCCTGGGCGGTTCCGCCGTCGGCCTCGAGTGCAGCGAGATCCTCTTCGAGCTTCTTGGCACGACGGTCGATATCGGCGTCCCGGCGGGTGCCGATCTGCTGCTTCTCGACGTCGATCTTGTTCTGCAGGCTGGGCAGATCACGGTGACGGGAGTCCTCGTCGACCGAGGTGATCATGTAGGCCGCGAAGTAGATGACCTTCTCGAGGTCCTTCGGGGCCAGGTCCAGCAGGTATCCCAGACGGGAGGGAACACCCTTGAAGTACCAGATGTGGGTCACGGCAGCGGCCAGTTCGATGTGGCCCATGCGCTCACGGCGCACCTTGGCCCGGGTGACCTCGACGCCGCAGCGTTCGCAGATGATGCCCTTGAAGCGGACGCGCTTGTACTTGCCGCACGCGCACTCCCAGTCGCGGGTGGGTCCGAAGATCTTCTCGCAGAAGAGTCCGTCCTTCTCCGGCTTCAGGGTCCGGTAGTTGATGGTCTCAGGCTTTTTCACCTCACCGTGTGACCAGCCGCGGATGTTCTCAGCGGTGGCAAGACCGATGCGCAGTTCATCAAAGAAATTGACGTCAGGCACGTAAATCCTCTTTCCTGGCGATGAACGTCTCGTTCATCGAAAAGTTGTGTCGGTTGAAGTGGAAGCCCTCAGACTTCTTCTACGGTCTGTGCTTCGCGGCGGGACAGGTCGATGCCGAGTTCCTCGGCGGCACGGTAGACCTCGTCCTCCGATTCGCCCATCTCGACCTGGCCGCCGTCGGAAGACAGGACTTCGACGTTGAGGCACAGGGACTGCATCTCCTTGATGAGGACCTTGAACGATTCGGGGATTCCCGGATCGGGCAGGTTCTCACCCTTGACGATGGCTTCGTAGACCTTCACACGGCCCGGGATGTCATCGGACTTGATCGTCAGAAGCTCCTGCAGGGTGTAGGCGGCGCCGTAGGCCTCGAGGGCCCAGACTTCCATCTCACCGAAGCGCTGACCACCGAACTGCGCCTTACCACCGAGCGGCTGCTGGGTGATCATCGAGTACGGTCCGGTCGAACGCGCGTGGATCTTGTCGTCGACGAGGTGGTGGAGCTTGAGCATGTACATGTAGCCGACCGAGATCGGGTACGGGAAGGGCTCACCGGAGCGACCGTCGAACAGCTGGGCCTTGCCCGAGGAATCGATGAGGCGATCCCCGTCGCGGTTCGGTGTGGTCGACTCCAGCAGTCCGCGCAGCTCCTGCTCGTGCGCACCGTCGAAGACCGGGGTGGCCAGGTTGGTTCCGGCCTCGGCCTCGCGGGCCGCCGCCGGCAGCTCGGCTGCCCATTCGGGGTTGCCCTCGATCTTCCAGCCCTGCTTCGAGATCCAGCCGAGGTGAACTTCGAAGACCTGGCCGATGTTCATACGACGGGGAACACCGTGGGGGTTGAGGATCACGTCGACAGGAGTCCCGTCGGCGAGGAACGGCATGTCCTCGACCGGCAGGATCGTCGAGATGACGCCCTTGTTTCCGTGGCGGCCGGCCATCTTGTCACCGATGGTGATCTTGCGGCGCTGGGCCACGTAGACGCGGACCATCTGGTTGACGCCCGGCGAGAGCTCATCATCGTCCTCACGGTCGAAGACGCGGACGCCGATGACGGTGCCGATCTCACCGTGAGGAACACGCAGCGAGGTGTCGCGGACCTCGCGCGACTTCTCACCGAAGATCGCACGCAGCAGCCGCTCCTCCGGGGTCAGCTCGGTCTCACCCTTCGGGGTGACCTTGCCGACGAGGATGTCTCCGTCAGTGACCTCGGCGCCGATGCGGATGATGCCGCGATCGTCGAGGTCGGCCAGGGCATCGGGCGAGATGTTCGGGATGTCCCGGGTGATCTCCTCGGCGCCGAGCTTGGTGTCGCGGGCGTCGACCTCGTGCTCCTCGATGTGGATCGAGGACAGGACATCGTCCTGGACGAGACGCTGGGAGAGGATGATCGCATCCTCGAAGTTGTAGCCTTCCCAGGACATGAACGCCACGAGGAGGTTCTTGCCCAGAGCCATCTCACCGTTCTCGGTGGACGGTCCGTCGGCGAGGACGGAGCCGGCTTCGACCCGGTCCCCTTCGTCGACGAGGATGCGCTGGTTGTACGAGGTGCCGTGGTTCGAGCGCTTGAACTTCGAGGCCTTGTAGGTCATCTGAGTGCCGTCATCGGCGAGCACCGTGACGAAGTCGGCCGAGACCTCGGTGACGACACCGGACTTCTCGGCGGTGATGACGTCACCGGCGTCGACAGCGGCACGGTATTCCATGCCGGTGCCCACTGCCGGGGACTCGGCCATCACCAGCGGCACCGCCTGACGCTGCATGTTCGCACCCATGAGGGCGCGGTTGGCGTCGTCG
Source organism: Brevibacterium sp. SMBL_HHYL_HB1 (assembly GCF_018208375.1). NCBI lineage: Bacteria > Bacillati > Actinomycetota > Actinomycetes > Micrococcales > Brevibacteriaceae > Brevibacterium > Brevibacterium sp. SMBL_HHYL_HB1. The sequence continues at coordinate 2,342,470 of NZ_CP062936.1, forward strand.
TGCTCGAGGAACGGGATCAGGGCCGATGCCACGGACACCATCTGACGTGCGGAGACGTCCATGAAGTCGATCTGGTCGTACTGGACCAGCTCCGCTTCACCGCCGCCGCCCTTCGGCCGGGCCAGAACCTCGACCTCGGCGAAACGGTGATCTTCGGTCAGGGGGGCATTGGCCTGCGCGATGTTGAAGTCGAGTTCGTCATCGGCGGTCAGGTACTGGGTCTCATCGGTGACGACACCGTCGACGACCTTGCGGTAGGGCGTCTCGATGAAGCCGAAGGGGTTGATGCGGGCGTAGGAGGCCAACGAGCCGATCAGTCCGATGTTCGGGCCTTCGGGAGTCTCGATCGGGCACATGCGGCCGTAGTGCGAGGGGTGCACGTCACGGACTTCCATGGCGGCGCGGTCACGCGAGAGACCGCCGGGGCCCAGTGCGGAGAGACGGCGCTTGTGGGTCAGACCCGCGAGCGGGTTGTTCTGATCCATGAACTGGCTCAGCTGGGAAGTGCCGAAGAACTCCTTGATCGCAGCCACCACGGGGCGGATGTTGATCAGGGTCTGCGGGGTGATCGCCTCGACGTCCTGAGTGGTCATGCGCTCACGCACGACGCGCTCCATGCGGGACAGACCCGTGCGGATCTGGTTCTCGATGAGCTCGCCGACGGCGCGGATGCGGCGGTTGCCGAAGTGGTCGATGTCGTCGAGCTTGACGGACAGCTCGACCTCTTCGCCGTCGCGGGTGCCCTTGGTGGTCTCCACGCCTGCGTGCAGCGACACGAGGTAGCGGATGGTGGCCACGATGTCCTCGGTCGAGAGCACCGAATCCGACAGCGGAGCCTCGACGCCGAGCTTGCGGTTGACCTTGTAGCGACCGACCTTGGCCAGATCGTAGCGCTTCGGGTTGAAGTACAGGTTGCTGAGCAGGTTGCGGGCGGCCTCGGTGGTCGCGGGCTCTGCCGGGCGCAGCTTCTTGTAGATGTCGAGCAGCGCCTCGTCCTGCGTGTTGACGGTGTCCTTGGCCATCGTCTCGCGAATGGATTCGAACTCGCCGAACTCCTCGAGGATCTTCGCCTCGGTCCAGCCGAGGGCCTTGAGCAGAACGGTCACCGACTGCTTGCGCTTGCGGTCGAGGCGCACACCGACCTGGTCGCGCTTGTCGACCTCGAACTCCAGCCAGGCACCGCGGGAGGGGATGATCTTCGCAGTGAAGATGTCCTTGTCCGTGGTCTTGTCCACGCTGGACTCGAAGTAGGCGCCGGGCGAGCGGACGAGCTGCGAGACGACGACGCGTTCGGTGCCGTTGATGATGAACGTGCCCTTGTCGGTCATCAGGGGGAAGTCACCCATGAACACGGTCTGGCTCTTGATCTCGCCGGTGTTGTTGTTCATGAACTCGGCGGTGACGTACAGCGGCGCCGAGTAGGTCATATCGCGCTCCTTGCACTCGTCGATCGAGTACTTGGGCGCTTCGAACCGGTGTTCGCGGAACGACAGCGACATGGATCCGCCGAAGTCTTCGATCGGCGAGATCTCTTCGAAGATGTCCTCGAGACCCGAGGTGGTCGCGACGGAGTCATCACCGATCTCGATGGCCTCGGCGACGCGGTCCTGCCACGTCTCCGAGCCGATCAGCCAGTCGAAGCTGTCCGTCTGCAGACCGAGCAGATCGGGAACCTCGAGGGGTTCGCGAATCTTCGCGAAGGAAATTCTCTGGGGGGGATTAGCGGTCCTGGTGTTGTCGTTGGCGGCGGCCAATTGGTTCCTTCCGAGTGCTTCACCATCTGATACTTCGTCTGCCCACTCGTCATCGCTTCGACGACCCACAGGTGTGTCGGATTTCGACTCCCGGCGTCGACGTGGTTCACTTGAGTGGAATGGACGTGCCCACCGCTATATGAAGGCACACCACAGGCAGAACGATGCAAATATCAACCTTATAGCATCAGGTCAAGTCACGCAAGAAGCATCTTCTTCCACAGACCGACCCAGCCCGCGGCCTCGAACCCCGCTCGTTCGTTGATGGCCAGCATCCACGAGTTCTCCGCCGCATTCCACGTATAGACGCGTTCGACGTCGGACTCCCGGGCCAGCCTGCCATGATTGGCCTTCTTCAGCCTCGCGCCCAGTCCGTGTCCCCGATGCTCTTCGACAACGAGTGTGGCGCCCTGATAGGCCACCTGGGGCCTCTGGCCGTAGGACACGACCTCGGTGAAGCCGACCCCCTCATCGCCGCGGAGAGCCAAGGCCGTGTGCGTTCGTGCGCCCGTGAACTCGCGATCGGCTTCGAGGGCACGGACCCGAGCGGCGTCCCAGGACTCCTCGTCGTAGAGGTCCGCTGCTCCTGGGACATCGGTCGACATCCGCTGATGCAGCCGGGCGATCGCCTCGACATGTTCCTCTGGCACCGGCCCCGCCCAGGTGCGGATGACATATCCGTCATCGGGTTCGGAACGGTCGCCCGCTTCGGTCGGATTCGGTCCTGGATCCGTCGTGGTCGGATCCGCTGTGTCCGCAGGCATCGGCCCCGCATCCCTCGGCGAACCCGCCGCATCCGCCCGGACGCGTGCCACGGAGCACCGTTCGAGCTGCTGGAGACCGTAGCCGCGTGCCCGGGCGAAGGCGACCTCGGCCCGTTCGGCCGGGAGGCTGCCGGTGCCCGCAGCGGCGGCGATCCGCGGTCTGCGCGGGTCGCCGCGGAAGTCCGCGACCGGCATCTCGCACCACGCGTTCAGCCGTGTCCTGCCGGCCTGCCCCAATTGCCGCTCCATGACGGTCAACAGCTCGGTTCCCAGGCCCGAACACCGGTGCTGGGGCAGAACACCGACGTAGACGTCCGCGACGTCGGTGTTGTCGGTCAGGCTGAGATACGCTCCGGCCTTGGCCACGAGGCGGCCCTGGAGTCGGCCGAGCCAGAGTTCGTGAGAGGTGAATTCGTCGGTGCGCACGAGTTTGCCTCGCACCGACCCGGGCAGAGGGTCGAAGTCCCGGCCGAAGCCGAGGGCGCGGTTGATCGTCCGGTCGAAGTCGACGATCTCGGTCAGAAGCGCGTCGACAGTCGGATCGGCGAGGGTCCCGGCACGGATATGCGTGATCTCCATCGATCTCCTCGTGCGTTGAGCAGCTGGTGGCTGTGATCTTAGGCGATCCCGTCGCGAACAGCGATCGTGCCCAGGAACGCTCCGTGTCGACCCGGACACTTCCCCGCCGCTTGTGCCCCCTAGACTCGTCCTATGACGACCATCAGCGTGTTCAGCACCGACCCCGCCTCCGTCAACTGCGCGGTCATCACCGGCAGCACGGGCAGCCTCATCGTCGATGCGGGCCCGTTCCCCGCAGCCGGCAGACGGCTCGCCGCTCGGGCGGCTCAGCTGCGCGGGGACTCCCCCGGCGCGGGAGGCATCGACCTGGTCATCACCCACGATCATTGGGACCACTGCTTCGGGGCGGCGGCACTGCTCGAGGCGACAGCGGGCAGGGCGCTGGCTTCGTCGTCCTTCGCTGCCGACCAGGAGGCCAGCGCCTGGCTCGCCCTCGATTCGCTTCGCCACGATCCGGCCACGGCCGAGTTCGCCGCGGAGCTGCCCGATGATCCCGGCGAGCTCGTCGTCGACGTCACTCCGGTCGGATCGACGTCGGCACCCGACGGTATCGACCTCGGTGACTGCCGCGCCGAATTCCATGTCCTCGAAGGACACTCGACCTCCGACCTCGTCGTGCGTCTGCCCGAGTTCGGGATCGTGTTCACCGGCGATCTGGTCGAGGAGGGCGATCCTCCGCAGGCCGGGGCCGATGCCGCTCTCAGCCGATGGGTGGACAGCCTCCACACGATCCTCGAGTTCCCCGAGGCCGAGGTCTTCGTCCCCGGGCACGGTGTGCCCGTCGACCGCGGATTCGTGCAGCGTCAGCTCGCCGACATCGACGGGATGCGGCATCGCCAGGACGACACCGAGGTGGCCCTGCCGGCCCGCACGATGCCCGGCGACCACGATCGCAGCGTTCCCCGGGAGCACCGACTCCGCTGAGACTCAGCGCGGCGGCTGCGATTTCAGAGCCGTGACGAGGTCTCCCCCGATGGCGCCGAAGAGGGTCGCCGCCCACACACTCGTGCCTTCGACGTACGGCCTGCCCTCGTCGAAGATCCACGGCAGCTGATTGCCTGCACGCAGATCGGCGCGGCAGTCTTCGCACACGGGCACGCGCACGCTCCTGCCCGCCGTCCTGACCTCCGAGGTGCCCCCGGCCTCCCCATGCAGCGGATTGATCGTGCACAGAGATTGCGGGAGTCTGCCGGCGCCTCCGCCTCGTGGACTGCGTTTCGTCCGGTCTGACTGCTGCACTGCGGCGATCTCCCTGCCCGCCTGACGGAGGAGGACTGCCGCTCCGGCGAGGTCGAGGCGACCGGCGGCCTCATCATCGACGATGTCGCGAGCGATCTCATAGGCGTCGAGGGCCCGTCCCACCTTCACCGCCCCGTCCGAGGACAGATCCTCGGTCTGGAGGCGATCGATCTCGGCGACGATGTCTGCGGTGTCGGCATTGATGTTGGCCCGCAGCGATTTCCGCTGCAGGGTGTCGACCCGCTCCAGCAGCTGCGGCGGCAGCTGGAACTGCTTCTGCCGCCGGCGGTCAGCGACTCTGCGTCGCAGTGAACGGGTGATCCAGACGCCGATGATGACCAGGACGAGTGCGACCACGATCCCGCCGAAGAGCATCGCGGACGGTCCCCCGTCGTCGTCAACGGTCTGGACCTCGCTGCCCGGAGCCTCCTGGCCTTCGACCTGGCCGCTGTCATCCGCCTCCTCCGGGTGAGCGTAGTAGTCGAGGAGGATATTCAGTTTCGTCGTCGACGGGGAGGTGACGTTCCATTCGTCCCGAGCGTTCGACAGCTGATCCCTGATCTGCGACTGCAGCTCGTGGTCGTCGTCGAAGTGGTAGTCCACGGTGAGGTCGTTCGTGCCGTTGATCATGATGAACGAACCTTCGCCGCCGTTTGAGTCCATGATCTGCCCGAGCAGATCCCGATCGTTGTAGTCATCGTCGACAGCGATGACGTAGACGTCGAAGTCGAGATCGTCGACTGTCTCCTGTGCTTTGTCCATCAGGCCGGCATTGAGCGAACCTTCGAGGGATTCGTCGATGAAGAACGGATCCGTCTCCAGTGCTGCGGCAATCTGCTGTGCGTCTGCGCTCATCGCTTCGTCACTTCTCCCTGATCCTGCGCCTCACCAGTACTCCGCCGACGCCCAGACCCCCTCCGACGAGGAGGCCCAGTCCGATGCCTCCGACGGCCGCACCGGCGGGATAGGCCAACGTGCGCGGGTCCTCAGAGGTGTCTTCGTTGACCACGAGCGGTCTGCCGTCGTCGTCGGTCTTCGACGAATAGACTGTGGTCGCGTCCTCGACCTCCGTACTCTTCAATGCCCGCACGTAGTCGACTGCGGCGGCCGAGGCCGACTCATCGGGGTCGGTCCGCGGACGTGACCTGAGATCCCGGACGGCTCCCGTGCTGCCGATTCCTTCGTCCATGAGCCCGACGACCAGAACGGTGGCCCGCTCGTCTGACAGCTCAGCGGCGATCCGAGCCGCGAGCAGGTCGGCGTCTCCATCAGCGTCGTCGAGTTCCGAGTTGGACAGAAATGCCACGTAGATCGGCACGTCGAGCCCGTCGACCTCTGTGCGGATCGTCTCGAGCTCGGCGTCGTCGACCGAGAAGGCCCGGTAGCCGTCGAGGAAGATCGGGTCGGATTCGAAGGACTTCGCGATCGTCCGATAGCGGCCCCGGTCGTAATCGGCGTCGTACTGTCCTTCGATCCGATCGGAATAGATCGAATCGACGACGATCTCATCGCTGTCCTCGGCCGCGATCCGCGCCTGCTTGGCCGCATCGAACTCCGCCGTCGTCCAGACCGTCGCACCGGTGACCACGACGGCGAAGACGATGACGGCCACGACCCATCTCAACCACAGCCTCATCGCGAACGCTCCTGCCCCGCCCGAACGCTCTGTGCCTCCACCAGTGCGTCCTCGAGGGGTTGGAAGCTGCCGAATCCCGAAGCCGCATAGGCGTCCGAACGTCGGAAATAGGGCACAGCCCGCTTCGATCCGGGACGCTTGGGCACCATGAGACGTTCGGGTTCGTGCCCGGCATTGATCTCCGCTCGGCAGTGCTCGCACAGGTCGACTCTCAGCATCGTTCTGTTCTGTTCGAGGGCGAACCTCTCGATCCCGCCTCTGTGATGGGGGAAGAGAAAGCAGAAGCGAGGGGCTTCCTCGTCTGCCGAACTCGATCCCCGCAGCCGTTTCCGGACCCACTTGTCGGTCGATACGAGAACGAACACTCCGCAGCGGTGGGCGAAGTCAGGGTTGTCCGCCCAATCGGGATGCGATTCGACGAGCGCTCTCAGCGCATCCTGGATGCGCCGACCGCGATCGTACAGCTGCCATGTCTCTTCGCTGGGCTCATGCGGTTCCGGCAGCGGCTCGAGGACCTGATCGGCACGCGACCGCAGCCGGGCCGATCTGACCAGTTCGGGAGCCGTCGTCAGGCTCGTCTTCCAGGAGTACTTCTCTCTGCGCCGCATCAGCCACACGCTCAGCCCGAGCGCAGCGACAGCGGCAGCCCCGAACACCGTGACGTCGGGATTGCCATTGCCCAGGCCCGTTGCCTCGATGTAGTCCTCGCTCCGGTCTCCGGGATCGCGGGTGTCGAAGTCGGGCGGATCCGGCGGCTGAGTTCCCTTCGCCGCGGCAACGAGGACGCCGAGGAGGTAGGGAACCGACAACTCGACCGGCAGGAAGTCGTCAGTGGCCGATCTCGTCAGATTCGCGGCATCCGGAGGTACCACCGGTCCGTTGTCGTCGACGAGATAAGCACGCGCGGCCGCTGCCGATGCCCCCTCGCTGAAGAGGACGAGACTCTGCTCCGCATCGCCGTCGGCGTGAACGGCATAGGCGAGGTCGGCGGTGAATCTGTCCCAGTCGTCGCCGACGGCCAGCGCGATCTCGGGCACGATCGCGATGAAATGCGGAATTCCCGACTCCGCCGTGTTCGCGGAGGCTCGCTTCACCGAGAGCTTCTGGTTCTTCGTCAGACCTGGGGCGATGATCGGATCGATGAAGACCGGGTCGAGGTCCCAAGCGTCGCGGATCCGGGATCGCAGTCTCCCCAGCGACTCGGTCGTGCTCGTCTTCTCAGTCACCTCACAAGACTAATACGCACTACACCTGTTTCAGCAAACCTCGCAGTTGCAGATCTGCCACACGCCCTCGTTCGCTGTCAATGACCGAGCTGGAATGCGAAGAGCCCCACAGCGTGTGCTGTGGGGCTCTGCAGTCTGCGGTCAGTCAGGCTGCCGCAGTCGGATCACTTGAGGGTGACGGTGGCGCCGGCAGCCTCGAGGGTCTCCTTGGCCTTCTCGGCGTCTTCCTTCGAAGCGCCTTCGAGGACGGGCTTGGGGGCTCCGTCGACGAGGTCCTTGGCTTCCTTCAGTCCGAGAGAGGTCAGTCCGCGGACCTCCTTGATGACGGGAACCTTCTTCTCGCCGGCCGATTCGAGGATGACGTCGAATTCGGTCTGCTCTTCAGCGGGTTCCTCTCCGCCTCCGGCGGCAGGGGCAGCGGCGACGGCGGCGGCCGGAGCGGCAGCCTCGACGTCGAATTCCTCTTCGAACTTCTTGACGAACTCGGAGAGTTCGATGAGGGTGAGCTCCTTGAAAGCTTCGATGAGCTCGTCGGTGGTGAGCTTAGCCATGGTGGCTAGTCCTTCCTGTTTTGGTCACGGTCGGTGACCGGGTTTGTTGGGGGTGATGCTCAGGCTTTACGAAGCGGGAGTGTCGTCCTGCTTCTCGCGGAGAGCATCGACAGTGCGCGCGGCCTTGACCAGCGGAGCGGTGAAGAGGTAAGCCGCCTGGTGGAGGCTTGCCTTCATGGCACCGGCTGCCTTTGCAAGCAGCACTTCGCGGGATTCGAGGTCGGCGAGCTGGTTGACCTGCTCGGGGCTGAGTGCGGCTCCATCGAAGTAGCCGCCCTTGACCACGAGCTGGGGGTTCGCCTTGGCAAAGTTACGCAGAGCCTTGGCAGCCTCGGGCGGTTCGCCGTTGACGAACGCGATCGCGGTGGGCCCATTGAGGTGCTCATCGAGACCGGTGACTCCGGCTTCCTTGGCTGCAATCTTGGTCAGCGTGTTCTTTACCACGGCGTAGCTGACGTTCTCACCGAGAGAGACGCGCAGCTCTTTCAGCTGCGCGACGGTGAGACCGCGGTACTCGGTCAGCAACACAGCGTCGGAGTTCTCAAACCGCTGTTTGATCTCCTCGACTGCGGCTGCCTTGTCTGGCCTCGCCATGGTGTTCCTTTCATAAGTCGTCCGGTCCGCCCCGACACACAGAAAAAGCGCTCCACGCAGGAAGGCGTGAAACGCTTGACACCGGATTCCGAGAGGAAACCAGCGGAAGTATCTCGAGCTCACCTGCGTGGGACACTCACTGGGAGTCTTCGTCCGCGGGCACCTGGATCCGATGGCGGATCCGAATGCAACCGCGAAGACCGACGGTCTTGGGTGACTTCAGTCTAACGAAGCCGGTCCCACCACGTCCAATCCCGCCCCGAGATCCCCACCACACCGCTGCCCCGCAGCGAAACGGCGGCCCTGCCTCCCTCGAGCGAGGGTGCAGGGCCGCCGCAGGCCGTTCGCCGGTCAGTACTCGATGACGACGCGACCGTCGATCTTGCCGTGGACCATCTCGTCGAAGATCTCGTTGATATCCTCGAGCGGCCTCTTCGTGAACGTCGGGTGGATCTTCCCGGCGGCATAGAACTCGAGGGCTTCGACCATGTCCTGGCGAGTGCCGACGATCGAACCGCGGATCGTCAGGCCCTTGAGCACGATGTCGAAGATCGGCGCGGGGAAGTCACCCGGAGGCAGACCGTTGAATACGATGGTCCCGCCTCGGCGGGTCATGCCGATCGCCTGCCCGAAGGCCTTCGGGTGCACGGCGGTGACGAGAACACCATGCGAGCCGCCGATCTTGTCCTGGATGATCTCGGCCGGATCCTCGGCGAAGGCGTTGACCGTGATCTCCGCTCCGTGCTTCTTCGCCAGCGCCAGCTTGTCATCGGCGACATCGACGGCGACGACGCGCATGCCCATCGCCACCGCGTACTGCACTGCGATGTGGCCGAGTCCGCCGATGCCGGAGATGACGACCCATTGGCCGGGTCGGACCTCGGTGCGCTTGAGTGCCTTGTAGACGGTGACGCCGGCGCACAGCAGGGGCGCGATCTCATAGGGGTCGGCTCCGTCGGGGATCGCGGCGGCGAAGCGCGTGTCGACGAGCATGTACTCGCCGAAGGATCCGTCGACTCCGTAGCCGCCGTTGATCTGCTGCTCACACAGCGTCTCCCAGCCCTGACGGCAGTGCTCACAGGTTCCGCAGGCCGTCCACAGCCAGGCGTTGCCGACCATCTGGCCGACTTCGACGTCCGTGACGCCGGGGCCGACCTTCTCCACGGTCCCCACACCCTCATGTCCCGGGATGAGAGGAATCTTCGGTTTGACCGGCCAGTCCCCCTGCGAGGCGTGCAGATCGGTGTGGCACACACCCGAGGCGATGAGTTTGACCAGCGCCTGTCCGGGACCGGGTTCGGGGATCGCATTGTCTCCGACGACGAGCTCCTGGCCGAAGCCCTCGACGACTGCTGCTTTCATTTCAGACATCTTCGTCTCCTTGTGTTGGTATGGGATGTCACGCGGGTTTGGGAACATGGAGGCGTTCAGCGCCTGGCTGCCGCCTGCCGTCTGCGGTGTCGGGCGAGCCCCGGCACCGCAGACGGTCGGATCGCTCAGAAGAAGCCCTGAGCGTTCTGCGAGTAGCTGACCAGCAGGTTCTTCGTCTGCTGGTAGTGGTCGAGCATCATCTTGTGGTTCTCACGTCCGATGCCCGAGGCCTTGTACCCGCCGAAGGCCGCGTGCGCAGGGTAGGCGTGGTAGTTGTTGACCCACACACGGCCGGCTTGGATGTCGCGTCCGGCCCGGTAGGCGGTGTTGCCGTCGCGCGACCAGACGCCTGCGCCGAGGCCGTAGAGGGTGTCGTTGGCAGTGGCCACGGCATCGTCGTAGTCGCTGAACGTCGCCACCGAGACGACGGGCCCGAAGATCTCCTCCTGGAAGATCCGCATCCTGTTCGTGCCCTTGAAGATCGTCGGCTGGACGTAGAAGCCTCCGGCGAGGTCCCCTCCGAGCTCGGCCTTGTCACCGCCGGTGAGCACCTCGGCGCCCTCCTGTCGGCCGATGTCGAGGTAGGACATGATCTTCTCGAACTGGTCGTTCGAGGCCTGGGCTCCCATCATGGTGTCGGTGTCGAGCGGGTTGCCCTGGACGATCGCCTTCGTCCGCTCGACGACCGCGTCGAGGAACGGATCGGCGATCGACTCCTGGATCAGCCCGCGCGAGGGACAGGTGCAGACCTCGCCCTGATTGAGGGCGAACATCGTGAAGCCCTCCTTGGCTTTGTCCCAGAAGGCATCATCGGCGGCCATGACATCGTCGAAGAAGATGTTCGGCGACTTCCCGCCCAGCTCCAGAGTCACCGGGATGATGTTCTGCGAGGCGTACTGCATGATCAGCCGACCGGTGGTGGTCTCACCGGTGAACGCGATCTTCGAGATCCGCTTGTTCGATGCCAGCGGTTTGCCGGCTTCGAGGCCGAAGCCGTTGACGACGTTGAGCACGCCCTCGGGCAGCAGATCCGCGATGAGCTCGACGAGCACGAGGATCGAGGCCGGAGTCTGCTCGGCCGGTTTGAGGACGACGCAGTTGCCGGCGGCCAGGGCCGGAGCCAGCTTCCACACTCCCATGAGGATCGGGAAGTTCCACGGAATGATCTGACCGACCACACCGAGGGGTTCATGGAAGTGGTAGGCGACGGTGTCGTCGTCGATCTGGGACAGCCCGCCCTCCTGGGCGCGGATGGCACCGGCGAAGTAGCGGAAGTGGTCGACGGCCAGCGGAAGGTCGGCGTTGAGGCATTCGCGCACGGCCTTGCCGTTGTCCCAGGTCTCGGCGACGGCGAGCAGTTCGAGGCTGTCCTCCATGCGGTCGGCGATCGTGTTGAGGATGTTCGCCCGTTCGGCCACCGAGGTCTTGCCCCAGGCCGGTGCCGCCTTGTGCCCGGCATCGACGGCGAGCTCGATGTCCTCGGACGTGCTGGCCGGAACCTCGGTGAAGACCTGTCCGGTGACCGGGCTGGGATTCTCGAAGTAGTTTCCGCCCACGGGCGGCACCCACCGGCCCCCGATGAAGTTCTCGTAGCGGGACTTGAAGGTGACCAGCGATCCGTCCTGACCGGGCTGCGCGTAGACAGTCATTGCAACTCCTTTGATGCGTCTGCTTTCACCGGATGATCTCCGTGTGGGCACGACGCTACCCAGGGCAACGTTGCATGTGGGTTGCATCACGATCCGGCGCGATCGCCGGCGCCGACCCTCAGCAGCCGAGGGCCTCCAGGCGCACCACGGCGGCATTGCGCTCGACGGCCTCGGGAGGGGCCAGGCGCAGCACGGTCATGAGGACTTCGACGTCGTCGCGGAAGTCCGGCAGATCGGCATAGCGCCACAGCTGCTGCCAGGTTCCGTCCTGGAGCAGGGTCTCACGCATGTGGGCATCGACCTCCGCTCCGATCTCGCGGACTCCGGGAGCATCCGAGTCCGGCAGCACGGGCCCGCGGTACTGCCCCAGCGCGGTGTCCACATCTCCCTGCGCCAGCGCCTCGCTGGTGCGTTCGAGATCGGAGCTGAGCCGGCCGCGCAGCCGATAGGGACGGGCATCGATGTGCAGACCGTCGATTCCGTCGATGGCCCGGCGCAGCCGGTTGATCTCGGCCCGGACACTGACCTCGCTGCCCCCGACCGGCCACAGACGCTCGACGAGCCCGGAGCCGCTGATGCCATCGGGAAACCGGTGCAGCAGGAGCAGGATCTCGGCATGCCGTCGGGTCAGGGAGATCTGCCTGCCGTCAGGACCCCGCAGGGCGGGTTCGGGGCCGAAGACGATGAGTTCGCATCCGGCCGCCTCGGCGTCGGATCGAAGCACTCGCTGCGGAGTGTAGAGCTGGGACAGCTGCGCACCGGCGGCCTTCGCCGTCGAGGCCAGCAGCGGCAGCACGATCGAGGACACCGCATCGTCTCCGCCGGTGACGTCGATGATGCCGAGGACCTGACCGGTCAAGGGGTGGGTGACGGGAACTGCGCTGCAGCTCCACGAGTGGACGTCCGGGGCGAAGTGCTCGGCCTGGCTGATCTGCACGGCTTTCCGGGATTGCAGGGCCAGGCCCGGCGCCGAGGTGCCCATGACCTCCTCGGACCAGTCCGTCCCGGGAATGAACCCCATGGTCTCGGCACGGTCGCGCACGCTCCGCTCCCCCTCGACCCACAGGAGGCGACCCTGCTCGTCACCGAGCGCTGCCAGCAGACCCGCGTCCTTCGCGGGTTCGATGAGGTGCGAACGCAGCAGCGGCATGATCGAGTGGAAGGGGTGGCGTCGCCTCATCTCGGCCAGCTGCTCGGCCTCATAGGCCACGCGCACTCGGGCGCCGGCGGGATCGCGCAGTCGGTTCAGGCTACGGTTCCAGGACTCGAGCACCGATGAGCGCACTCCGCTGCGGCGTTCATCGTGACTGCCGCCGAGACCTCTGAGATCCGCCGACGGCTGCTGCAGGCGATCGTGCGCCAATCGCACGGTGCGCTGATAGGCATCTTCGAGCAGAAGCGTCGAGTCCATGGCGGACGGTCCACCTCCATCGGCGGTCATCGGATGAGAACTGTCAGAAGAGAGCCTCGATTGCTCACAATCTAATCGCGAACCGGCCTCCGAGCAAGGCCGCGGACGAATCAGGGCGGGAAGCGAACGATTCGCTTCCCGCCCTCAGACTGCGCTGACCCGCTGATCAGACGCGCAGACCCGAATGGTCGACCGGAACGGCGGGGCCGTTCGAGGTCGTGATCGCAGCCTTGCTGATGTAGCGGCCCTTCGAGGCGGAGGGCTTCAGACGCAGGATCTCGTCGACGGCTGCTTCGAAGTTCTCCTGCAGAGCTTCCTCGGAGAAGGAGACCTTTCCGATGATGAAGTGCAGGTTCGAGTGCTTGTCGACGCGGAATTCGATCTTTCCGCCCTTGATGTCGGCCACGGCCTTCGCGACGTCCATGGTCACGGTGCCGGTCTTCGGGTTCGGCATCAGGCCACGGGGACCGAGCACCTTGCCGAGACGACCGACCTTGCCCATCATGTCGGGGGTCGCAACAGCGGCATCGAAGTCGGTGAACCCTCCGGCCACCTTCTCCAGCAGGTCATCGGAGCCGACGTAGTCGGCACCTGCTTCACGGGCAGCTTCTGCACGGTCGCCGGCAGCGAACACCAGGACCCGGGCGGTCTTACCGGTACCATGCGGAAGGTTGACGGTGCCGCGCACCATCTGGTCCGCCTTGCGGGGGTCAACACCCAGGCGGAGGGCGACCTCGACGGTGGCGTCGTACTTCGCCACGCTGGTCTCTTTGGCCAGGGCGATCGCCTGAGCCGGTTCGTAGTTCACATCTGCGGCGATCTTCTCAGCCGCGGCCTGGTAGGCCTTTGAACGCTTTGCCATCTGCTTTGCTCCTTGCAGTCGTGGTGTGGGCTGCGTGGGCCCTGCCACTGGATGAGGTGAGGTCTCAGACCTCGATGTCGGTGGTCACACCCATGGAACGTGCGGTTCCGGCCACGATGCGGTCGGCCTGTTCCATGGTGATGGCGTTGAGGTCGGGCATCTTCGTGGTGGCGATCTCACGCACCTGATCAGCGCTGAGGTGAGCGACCTTGACGGTGTGCGGCGTCGCCGAACCTGACTTCACTCCGGCGGCCTTCTTGATCAGCTCTGCGGCCGGCGGGGTCTTGAGCACGAAGTCGAACGAACGATCTTCGTACACGGTGATCTCGACGGGAACGATGTTTCCGCGCTGGGATTCTGTGGCGGCATTGTAGGCCTTGCAGAATTCCATGATGTTGACGCCGTGCTGGGCAAGCGCCGGACCGATCGGAGGGGCCGGGTTGGCGGCACCTGCCTGAATCTGGAGCTTGACGAGGCCGGCTACCTTTTTCTTGGGAGGCATGTACGGTCCTTAATCTTGAGGTTTCGATGTGCCAGACGAAAACGGCACATCGTTCGACGGCGGACTCCGATGAGGGCCGCAATCAAACCACACCAGTATTCCATGCGCGCGCGGCTTTGGGCAAATGCCTGTGGGCCGCATCACTGGCGCCGCATCACCGGATCGAAGTCTCACCGAGGCGGCCGACCCGATGCGGTTGCCTCGACACCCTCGTTCAACCGCCGGCGCGAATATCGACCCGAGGAACGCTCGAAATCCGGGCTCAGCCTTGAACGGGGAATATCGTCGCCGAGGCGACCGCCCAGGCACGGGCGAAGGGGCCCGGAATCATCCGGGCCCCTTCGAGCGGAAGTCTCACCTGATCGCCGAGGCGGTCAGTTCGCACCTGCGGTTCTCACAGCTTCGACACCTGGTCGAAGCCGAGCTCGACCGGAACATCGCGTTCGAAGATCGACAGCAGCACGGTGAGCTTCTGCGACTCCGGACGGATCTCCTGGATGGTGGCGGGATGGCCCTCGAAGGAGCCCTCCTTGACGAGCACGGACTCGCCGACCTCGAATTCCACCTCGGTGACGGGGGCCGGTTTCGCGGCGGCCTCGGCGGCAGGTCCCTCGGCAGCGGCGGCCTCGGCCTGACGCTCCTCGAAGATCGGGGCCAGCATCGAGAAGACCTCGTCGATCGACAGCGGGGTCGGGTCGTAGGCGTTGCCGACGAACCCGGTCACACCCGGAGTGTGGCGGACCGCGCCCCACGACTCATCGGTCAGCTCCATGCGCACGAGAACGTAGCCGGGCATGCGCACGCGGCGGACCTGCTTGCGCTGGCCGTTCTTGATCTCGACGACGTCTTCCATCGGCACCTGCGATTCGAAGATGTACTCTTCGAGGTTGAGGCTGATGGTGCGGTTCTCGAGGTTCTGCTTGACCCTGTTCTCGTAGCCGGCATAGGAGTGGATGACGTACCAGTCGCCCTCCTGCATGCGCAGCTCGGCCTTGAACTCCTCGGCCGGGTCCTCCTCGACAGCGGACTCATCGTCGTCGCCGGCGTCGCCTGCGTCCTCGTCGTCCGCAGTCGCGGACTCGCCTTCTGCGTCTGACCCAGCGGCCGCGTCCGCCGATTCGGGCTGTGCGGATTCGACGTCCGCGTCTTCGGCCGCTGCCGCCTCGGCGTCGGCCGGAGCTTCGGTTTCGGGCACCGCTGCGGCACCCGATTCCTCGGGAGTGACGTCCTGTGTCTCAGGGGTCTCCTGCTCAGGTGAACTGGTATCCGACACCGATCATTTCCTCGCTTCGCGTGTTGTGATTCCCATTCGGGAGTGAAGATTCAGCTTAAAGTGTCTCACTGCGGACCGCGGTTCACCACAGGGGCCACAGCGGCGTTCCGCCGAAGACGAATCCGACGAGCTTGCCGAACACCAGGTCCAGGACCGTGACGAGGAGCATCATGAACAGGATGAAGCCCAGCACCACCAGGGTGTAATTGACCAGCTGCTTCCGCGTCGGAGTGACGACCTTCTTGAGTTCTGCCACAACCTCGCGGAAGAACTGCAGGATTCGTCCGAAGAATCCGAGCTTCTTGGGACCGGAGGCACTGCTGGGTGCGCTGCCAGTCTTCTTTGCCGGTGTGTCGCTCACACATCCTCACTCGGTCGGTTTCGTTAGGGCTTCACAATTGTTCGTGCCAGTCGAGGACGGCGCCTAGCCGATGAGACTTCGGCAGAGTCAACTGCGCAGGGGTGACAGGACTCGAACCTGCAACCTACGGTTTTGGAGACCGTTGCGCTACCAATTGCGCCACACCCCTTCGATCGAACAACTCGAATCCTTGGGATCCGGTGACTGTCCAACCACGAGAAACGAGCATACCGTGCCCGACCGTCGTTCGTCGAACCGGAGGGCGCACAGGTGGCACAAGCGTGTCGCCGCTCACTCACCGCCTCTCATTGCCCGGCGACGTCCTCATGGGGTTGGGCCACCAGCGGCAGGGGCTCGGGGAAGCGCACCCACGGATCGATGTGCACCTCCATCTCAGGCGTGACGGTGATGATCTGCACGTCGATCGGCCGCTTCGTGGCATTGTCGACGCGGATGATGCTCAGCTCCGCGTTCATCTTCAGCGGCCCCGGAGTCAGCGCATTCGCAAGCGCGCCCCCGGTCGTGGAGCTGAGGTAGCGGACTCCGGAGCCGAAGGTCTCGGGGCCGACCCTGCGGTGCCAGTGTCCGCTCAGAGCGTAGTCGGCGCATCCGGCTCGCAGGCTCGGGGCACCCACAGCGGCATCGTGGATGAGCATGATGTCGAAGTCCGTCTCGCAGGCTTCGTCTCGCAGCCGCTGCGCGTACTGGTCGGCAGTGAGTTCGGTCTCGAGCTGCGCCCCGGAGCCGAAGACGGTGCGGCGGGGGTCCGCGGCGCCGAAGAAGGTCACCCCGGCCATCTCCGCGGTCGAATCCTCGAGCACCTCCCAGCCGCGGGTCTTCGCATGCTGGGTCGTCTCCGTCGAGTCGTGGTTGCCCTTGACGATCACGCGGGGCATCTCATCGGGCAGTTCATCGTCGAGGACGTCGAGACAGTAGTTCTCCGCGGAGGTTCCGGTCATCGTGATGTCGCCGCCGTCGATATAGGCGTCGGCGCCGCTCATCCCGGCCACCTCTCCGACGACGCGGGCCATGCCGATGTTGCAGTGCAGATCGGACCCGAAGACGAACGTCGACACTGCCCGGTCCGAGTCGTCCGCGTCCTCCTGTCCGGCTGCCCCGGCGGGTGGGACCATTCCGCGGTCGGTCCAGTTGCCCGTGATCGGTCGTCGGTCCCACTGCTGCCTGAGTGCGGCCAGCACCTGGTCGTAGAATGCATCGTTGTCCTCGGCGAAGTCCTGCACCGCAGTCAGCGCGGTGTCGATCACTCCGCCGAGGCGGCCGGTGACCTGGGAGCCGGCCAAGGGGGTGCCGTCGAAGGCGGGATCGGCCGCGATCGGTTTCGGACGATTGAGCACGAGGCCGCCGAGTCCGGTCAGCACGAGAACGATCACCAGGCAGATGCCGATGAGCTCCTTGCCGACGAGGGCCCGGACGATGCCATCGAGCCGCTGCGAGCCCAGGAACGCCGCGAGGCCGACGAGCCCACCGGTGACCAGGCACACCGCCAGCGCCCACCGGGTGAGGATCTCCCGGCTCAGCCCCTCCACCACCTGGTCGATCTGAGCCTGCGGGGAGGAGAACAGGGAGGCATAGGAGGCGATGTCTCCGCCGAGGGCGTCGATGCTTCCCCCGCCGGGATCCTTCACCTCGTCGGGGTCGGCGGCGGGCCGCTCCTCGTCCCGGTCGTCGCCGGAGACCGGGATCTCTCCGATGTCGACATGCAGTCCGAGGCCGAGGGGAATGTAGTCCTCGGCAGGAACGAGCAGCTCCCCCAAGGGGCCGAAGTCCACGGTCAGCCGGGAATCGGCGGTGACACGGTACTGCGCCTCGTGCGGGCCGAAGGTGAGATCGGCACGGGAGGTGAAGAGCGCCCACGGCAGGGTCACCAGAGCGACGGCCGCCAGGGCGAGGAGGAGACAGGTGGTTCTGCGACGCGATGACACGTGCTCAGTCTATGGAAGTTCTCCGCCGTCTACGGAAGCGCTCCGTCGTTCAGGGCACAGCCGATAAAGGTCGGTTCGGGCTCCAAGGTGATGCCGAAGGCGTTTTCGACACCGGCGACGATCGTGTTCGCGAGTTCGATGACGTCGGCGGTCCTCGCCTGTCCCCGGTTCGTCAGCGCCAGGGTGTGCTTGTCCGACAGCGCCGCTCGCCCGGGCCCGAGACTGAATCCCTTGGAGAATCCCGCGTGTTCGATCAGCCAGGCCGCCGAGGTCTTCGTCTTCCCCTCGATCTTCGCGCCGCTGAGCGGATCGGTCACCGGGTAGCGGGGAGCCTCGGCCGGCAGGGTGTCCGGGTCGTCGACGATGGGATTGGTGAAGAAGGACCCTGCCGACCACGAGTCGTGGTCGTCGGGGTCGAGCACCATCCCCTTCGAGCGGCGCAGTCCGATGACGCTCTCGCGCACGAGGCCCACTTCCACCCGGGCGCCGATCTCGACGTCGAGGGCGGAGGCGAGCTGGGCGTAGCGCACCGGCAGGGACTGCTGACTGCGCTGGAGGTCGAAGGTCACCGACAGCACCACGAACTGCGGTGTCCCGGCCGCGATCTGCGCGCGCTTGAGCGCCGAGGTGCGGTAGCCGAATTCGAGTTCGACCGCGCTGAGGTGCCGGATCTGGCCGGCGACGCGGTCGAAGACCTCGACCGAGGTGATGAGCTCGCCGACCTCGGTGCCGTAGGCGCCGACGTTCTGGATCGGGGTCGCCCCGACGCAGCCGGGGATGCCGGACAGAGCTTCGAGCCCGGACAGGCCGAGTGAGAGCGTATGAGCGACGAAATCGTCCCAGTCCTCCCCCGCCTCGGCGGTCACTCTGACGTCGGTGACCGTGGTCTCGGTGGCTGTGACACCGGTGGTGCGCACCACGCACACGGGCCCGTCGAAGCCGTCGTCGGCGATCAGGAGGTTCGATCCGCCTCCGATGAACAGCACGCCGGCCCGCTCCTCACCGCTGAGTCCCATCTGGTGGGCGCGGCAGAACTCGAGCAGCTCCTCGCGGGTCTCGGCGATGGTCACCTGCGCGGCCGGACCGCCGAGGCGGAAGGTGGTGAACTTCGACAGCTCCTCGCTCACAGCTCCGCTCACCGGCTGATCCGAACCTGGGTGCGGCTGAGGACATCGGCCTCACCCGACTTCACGGTGATGTCGATGCGCGCGGTGCCCACAGCGGCATCGACCGCACCGACCGTGGCCGTGAGCTTGAGCGAGGTCGTCGGGGACGTCGGCGGTCCGGCCTCGGCGTCGGGGACGAGCACCGGAGCGGAGAACCGGGTCCGATAGTCGACGACGGCACCGGGATCGCCGAGCCAGTCGACGACCGGGGCGATGACCGCACCCATCGACAGCATGCCGTGGGCGATGACGCCGTCGAGGCCGACCTCCCGGGCGAATCGCTCGTTCCAGTGGATCGGATTGTGATCGCCCGAGGCCGCGGCGTAGTCGACCAGCGAGGCTAGCGACAGCGGGATCTCCGCCTCGACGACGGTGTCTCCGATGGTCAGCTGGGAGAAGTCGGTGGGACTCATTCTCCGTCTCCTCTCACGACGAGGGTCGAGGTCACGGTGACGACGGGCTGCTGCGCGGCGTCGGTGAGCTCGGTGCGGGTGGTGATCATGGCATTGTCGCCGGCGGCGCGGATCCCGTCGACGTGGGTCACGGCCGACAGGAGGTCACCGGCGACGATGGGACGGGTGAAGGAGAACTGCTCGGAACCGTGGACGACCTTCGAGAAGTCGATGCCCGATTCGGGATCGGCCACATACGCGGCTTCGGACTTCTGCGCGATGATCACGGCGAAGGTGGTCGGGGCGACGACATCGCGATATCCCAGTGCGGTGGCCGCCTCGGCGTCGTAATGGTAATCGGCCTTCGCCCCTGTGGCGCGCGCGAACTCCGCGATCGCCTCCCGGGAGACCTCGTAGGGCTCGGGCAGGGAGAACGAGGCTCCCTGCCTCTCGGTGTTGACCGGCATATAAGCTCTCTTTTCCACTGTGGTCGGTATCGACTCCAGCCTAAACCTTGATCCACCGATGCGGGTAGCTGTTCAAAGCCGCGTGTGAAATGGAAATGCCCCTCCTGAACTGGGAAAATGATGATGTCTAACGTCAACATTCCCGTTCAAGAAAGGGGCACCTCTCAGGTGCTATTCAATCACACACCCACGGCAGCGTCCTACTCCTTCAACGACACGAACCTCGTCAGTCCTACCGGCCTGGTCCCGATCATGCGTCTGGCCCACCAGGCAGGCCTGCTCGACCTCGCCGAGCAGCGTTTGACCGTGACGACGACCGGAGCCGATAAGGGCGCGAACCCGGGCGCGAAACTGTCCACCCTGATCGCGGGCATGGCCGCCGGCGCCGATTCGATCGATGATATGAACATCCTGCGCCACGGCGGCATGAACAGACTCTTCGACCGTGTCTACGCCCCATCGACTTTGGGATCGTTTCTGCGCTCGTTCTCCTTCGGCCACGTCAGACAGCTCGATGCCATCAGCGCCCGTCTTCTGACCGGCTTCGACCAGCACATACGCCTGCTGGCCACCAGTCCGACAACACCGCAGTCGTCAATGGTCTTCGTTGACGTCGACGACACCGTCATCGACGTCCATTCCGCAAGGAAACAAGGAGCCGGATTCGGGTATCAAGGCAGTCGGGGACTCAACGCGCTCTTGGCGACTGCATCGACAAGCACCTCCAGTCAGGTCATCGTCGGTCAGCGTCTCCGGAAGGGCTCTACCTCATCAGCTCGGGGTGCCGACAAGTTCGTCTCTGACGCCCTGGCCACCACTCGACGCATCAATTCCGGTCAGGCCCCGGTGCTGGTGCGTGCTGATTCCGCCTACTACTCGTCGACAATGACCAAAGCCGCCCGCGGTGCTGGGGCCGAGGTGTCGGTGACGGTGCGTATGGACAAGAAGGTCAAAACAGCGATCTCCACCATCGACGATGATGCGTGGACCGGCATCCAGTACCCGGAAGCGATCTTCGACGAAGAGACCAAAACGTGGATCAGCAAGGCTGAAGTCGCTGAAGTCGCCTTTACCGCGTTCACGTCGAAGAAGAAGGCTCTGCAGGTGCCAGGCCGGTTGATCGTGCGACGAGTCCCCGAGCTCAACGAGAAGAAGCGGTCTGCCGGGCAGGACCCGTTATTCGACTTGTACCGATACCACGCCTTCTTCACCACCCTCGATCAGGAGCGCTTCGACACTGTTCTGGCGGACCAGATCCACCGGAAGCACGCAATCATCGAGCAGATCAATGCGGAATTGAAAAACGGTGCACTGGCGCATATGCCCTCAGGGGCCTTCGATGCCAACGCAGCGTGGGTGACGATCGCGGCGATGACTCATAACCTACTGCGGGCAGCTGCTGGGCTCATGGGTGGCCGAATGAGCAAGGCGCGTGCACAAACACTGAGGACGCGTATCATCCTCGTCCCGGCCCGGATTGCCCACCGAGCGAGGAGATTGATCCTGAATCTGCCCAGAGACTGGCCATGGGCCGAGGAATTCGCTCGTTTGTGGCAGGCCGCGTTGAGCCCTCCCCAACGTGCGTTGACATGACCGATCAGCCCGAGCGGGCGTGAAGACCGGGGCCCGGGGAGGAGGCCTACGGGAACTGAAAAGTGGAATCAGACTGGTGAGAGACCGGGACGATGTTCCCTGCCCATTTGTCGACATTTTGCGGGAACCGGATTCACACCACGGCTCCCATACCGATCGGTGGATCAAGGCTAAAGCACGGCTGTGTCCGGGGGCATCCGCGGTCGAGGCCGGCGGAGTCCTGGGTCGTGGCGTCTGCTCTCGGCTGTGGAATCGACCGCGCGTTCGCGTCCGGTTCGCACAATTCATCGGGTCCACCACCGCAAAACTGGTATATGTTATTCACATCACATCTGCCGAGGAGTAGTGCGAAGATGAACGATTCCCCCGCCGCAGACCCAGCGAGCCCCGGGGTGCAGAGGCGAGGGGATTCGGCCCCGCCGCAGGTCGAAGTGGCAGTCGCCACCGACGCCGCCTATGCCGGCGATGAGGCCGACCGGGTGCAGATCAGACGTCCTCTGCGCAATGTCTCCGAGGTCCGACATTTCTTCCGAACGAATCAGACGCCGATCTATTTCGTCGGTGCCACCCCGTTCAACCTGCTCGGCATCGACCGGTGGGTGCGCAACTTCTCCTATGTCACCTACTACGACGGCTGGGACGGCGGTCATCCGCGCGTGTTCTCCCCGCGCTACAAGCCCTATGTCGAGTTCGACTCCGGTGAGTCGATCAACAACTGGCTGCTGCTCAACGCCGAGGTGCGCGCTCATATGACGCGCAGCATCCCGCATGGGGAGCGGGTCAAGGTCGCCATGGTCTTCTTCGACGAGGAGACCGAGAGGATCTGCCGGGAACTCGGCTACGACCTCATCCTGCCCTCGGCCGCGCTGCGCAATCAGCTGGATTCGAAGATCGAGACCACCAAGCTCGGCAATGAGGCCGGGGCGTTCTCCGTGCCCAATGTGCTCACCACGGCCGATACCTTTCAGGAGCTGACAGATCAGGCCGCCGAGGCGGGGCTCGGCGGAGATCTCGTCGTGCAGACCCCGTACGGCGATTCGGGGAAGACGACGTTCTTCATCTCCGCTGAGTCGGATTGGCAGAGGCATGAGGACGACATCGTCGGCGAGCAGCTGAAGGTGATGAAACGGATCAGCAACACCCCTGTCGCCGTCGAAGCCGTCATCACCTCCAGCGGAGTCGTCGTCGGCCCCTATCTCACCGAACTGGCCGGTTTCCCCGAACTCACCCCGTATCCGGGCGGCTGGTGCGGCAATGAGATGAAACCCGATGTCCTCAACGCGCAGCAGCGAGCCCAGACCCGCGAGCTCGTGCGCAAGATGGGCGAAGGTCTGCGCAAACGCGGCTACCGGGGCTTCTTCGAAGTCGATGTGCTCGTCGACCTCGACAGCGACGACTGTTGGCTCGGTGAGCTCAATCCGCGCATCTCCGGAGCCTCGGCGATCACGAACGTCACCGCCGGGGCCTATGCCGACGTTCCGCTGTTCCTGTTCCATCTGCTCGAATACCTCGATGTCGAGTTCGACCTCGACGTCGATGAGATCAACGAGCGATGGGAGGAGCTGTCCGGGGCCGACGAGTGGAGCCAGATGATCATCAGGAGACGGCTCCGATCACCGAGTACATCACTCATTCGCCGCTGACCGGCCAGTACTGCCTCGACCAGTACGGGACGCTGGCATACAAGCGGGCGGCACTGGACTGGCACCCGCTGCAGAACGGCAATGAGGCGTTCTTCCTGCGCATCTTCGGGGCCGGGGACTATCGCTGGAAGGGTGCGGACCTCGGTGTGCTGGTGACGAAGAATCCGCTGCAGACCAATGTGGGCGGACCGGATGCGCTGAGCATCAGGGCCAAGCACTTCATCGATTCGATCCGGGCCATGTACGCCGGGATCCCGGTGGCGCCGGAGGACCCGTCACCGGCTCTGGGCGGGCCGGGAACCAAGGGAGACTGACCCGGGAGGCGGGGCCGCCTCGGTGATACTCTCGTCACGACCCGAGCCGGCGCCGCGGCCAGAAGCCGATGAAGCGATCAGACACCGGTCGAACCGGCGCCGCCGAAGCCGACCGGCCGAACCGGCGCCGCCGAAGCCGGACGAAGACCGATCCGAGAACACGAGGTGAAGCGTGACCGAACCGTCACCGGGACAGACAAGCCCATTCCCCCGGCAGACGCCGCAGGCCCGGCAGGCACGGCGCTGGGAGCCGCCGGCATCGACAGGGACAACTGGCAGGCTCCCGACAACATCCGGTGGTCGTTCCAGAACGTCGCACGGGTGCTGCCGACGACGCCGATCTCGCGCGGGACCGGGCCGGTGGCCGAACTGCCGGTCGAGCTGCAGGACCTCGGCGAGGTCGAGATCCCCGCGACCGAGCACTCCGGGGCCCGCAGCGTCCGCAGCGTCATCGAAGCCACGGACACGGACGGATGGATGCTGCTCCACAACGGGACCGCCCTCATCGAGGAGTACTTCGGCGCCATGACCCCGTCGACCGAGCATCTGCTCATGTCGGTGAGCAAATCGCTCGTCAGCACGGTCGCCGGCGTGCTCGCCGGTTCGGGCGACCTCGACCCGAGGCGTCCGATCACCGACTACGTGCCCGAACTCGCAGATTCCGGCTATGCCGGGGCCACCGTGCGGAACATCCTCGACATGCGCTCGGGGATCAGATTCTCCGAGGACTACCTCGACCCGGAGTCCGAGGTCCGACAGATCGAGGAGGCCATCGGCTGGTCCGAGGCCGCGCGGGTCAGCCCCGGCATCGGCATGTACGAGTTCCTCACCACGCTCGAGGCGAAGTCCGAGCACGGTGGGGTCTTCGAATACCGCTCGTGCGAGTCCGATGTGCTCGGCTGGGTGTGCGAGAAGATCGCCGGGGAGAGCATGCAGACGCTGATGTCGCGGGTGCTGTGGTCCCGCCTCGGGGCGGAGCAGGACGCGCTCATCGCCACCGATCAGTACGGGGTCGGCATGTTCGACGGTGGGATCAACACCACTCTGCGCGACCTCGCCCGCTTCGGCTTCGTCTACGCCAACCGCGGCCGATCGCTGACCGGTCAGCAGGTCGCTCCGACGACGTGGATCGGCGACACGCTCACGACCTCGGAGGACGTGCGGCAGGCCTTCGCCGACGGCCCCGGGGACAATCGGATGCCCGGCGGGGCGTATCACAACCAGTTCTGGTTCCCCTTCCCCGACTCCCACGCGTTCCTGGCCCTGGGCATCCACGGCCAGATGATCTACATGAACCCGGGCGCGAACGTCGTCGGGGTCAAGCTCTCCAGCTGGGGGCTGCCGCAGGATGCGGCGAAGCTGTTCCCGACGATCCGTGCGTTCGAGGCCCTGGCCATGGCCGTGAACTCCCCGGCGAAATAGCCCCCGGTCTCCAGCACCATCACACCCCCGCTTGCGTCACAGCGCCCCGCCAGCGCCATAGTGCCCCGGCGGTGGCAGCTCCTGCAGTCGCTGAGCCATCACGTCCCGGTACTCCCACACCCTCCTGGTGCAGCGCTCGGTCATGCGAGCGAAGGTGCGTGTCGGCCTGCGGGCGAGGGCACTGCGCGATGGGCGAGGCCACTTCACGGGCGTCGAGGGCGATCACGCACGCGAACGTGTGCCCAGATCGCCACATCCGTTGCCGGACCCGCACACAGAACTGCGAGCGCAGGCGACCGGCCATGGCAGACTCGTTGTGCAGAGACCACGTTTGTGGTCGCTTCACGGCGAAGGAGAGAGACCATGACACCGAACCGCCGCACCACCCGGATGCCCCGCCTGCTGACAGCGGCCGCCGGAACAGCCCTGGCACTGTCACTGAGCGGTTGCGGACTGCTCGGCGGCGGCGATGAGCCCGCCGAGGGCCCGGAGTCCGAAGCCGCTCAGCCCAGTGAGGGAGCATCGGACGCGGGCACGGACTCCTCAGACGAGGGCAGCATGACTCAGACCACTCCGAGCGAATCGACCACTGCCGACCCCGCCGAGGCGGAGCCCACCGATACCGCGTCGACCGACCTGTTCGCTGACGCCGCAAGGACGAAGAATTGGGCCAGTGACGATGCGATGGACGTCGATGACGAGGGCAATGGCATCGTGCCCGCCAGATCGATCGAAGCCGACCTCATCGACCTGTTCGAGAACAAGCTCGAGATGAAGGTCGAGAAGGCCGAGTGCGCGAACGATATGGAGCTGAGCGAGTGGTACGGATTCGAAACCTGCGATATCACGGTCGAGGACGATGAGAGGACCACGGGAGAGAAGACCTATTACGGAACGGTGAAGATCGTCGACCACAAGGACTCCATGATCAAGTACGAACTCGTGTTCCCCGGCATCGATCAGGAGGACTTCGACTTCAAGGACTGATCACCTTCTGAAGGCACGGAGGCGCTCTCCTCCGCGTCCGACCGGCTGTCGGTCGAGTGGGCGAGGAACTGTCTGCGGGGATGGCCGGAGGAACCGGTGACGATGTAACGCCCCGGCACCTCGGCGCCGGTCGATCCGGTCTCCTGCTTGGAGTCGCGGGCCGGTTCGTGCAGCGCCTCCCGGATGATCCGACGCGGATCGTACTGGCGCGGATCGAGAGACTGCCAGTCCTCGACACCCAGCGACTCGGACGCGTTGTCCCGGGCGACGTCGATCTGGGCTCGCAGCAGTCGGGCCAGTTCACCGAGCTTCTGCGCATAGTGGGGCAGCCGACTCGGGCCGAGGACGATCGCTGCGATGATGCCGACGATGACGATCTTCTCGAAGTTCAGGCCGAACATGTCCGGCTCCTTTCCGTGGACGGCAGGTGGATCTCGCCCTCGTCACCGTCGTGCCGGCGATCGTGGACCCAGGCGACGGCGAGCGCTGCGAGGAAGAGCAGGACCATCGGGGCGGCGACGAAGACCATCGAGAGCACGTCTGCGGCCGAGGTCACCAGAGCCGCGAATACGACGATTCCGACGATGCTCACACTCCACGCCTTCGCGATCGTCCGGGCCGAGAGAAGGCCCATGGAGTTGAGCATGACGAGGATGACCGGGAGGACGAACGCGATGCCGGTGGCCAGCACGATCTTGAACACGAAGTCGAAGTAGTAGGAGGCCTGGAGGATGGTGCTGTCCTCGGATGAGGCGAAGGAGGTGAGCACCTCGACCATCCGGGGAAAGACATACAGTCCGGTCAGGCAGCCGGCGAGGTAGAGAGGGATGGCTACGGCGAGGAAGCCGAAGGTGTATTTCCTCTCCCTCGCCGTCAGCCCAGGGGTGAGGAACCCGAAGATCTGCCCCAGCCAGACAGGGCTGGAGAGGATGATCCCCGAATACAGCGCAATCCGCACCTGCAGGTCGAAGGCCCCGGTGACGCTGTCGTAGTTGAGTGAGGCACTGCGGGACTCGGCGATCTCGGTGATCGGGGCACGGAGCACATCCATGACCAGACCGGAGGTGAGATAGCCGATGACAGTGCCGATGAGAAGCGCCACCGCCGCGCGCACCGCCCGGGCCCGGGCCTCCCTCATGTGCGCGGACAGGGGCATCTTCTGCGCGGCGGTGGCTGCGGTCATGATCGGGCCCGCGTGTGCGGCTGAGAATCCGCGCCGTTCTCAGCGGCCCGGACAGTGACGTTCGGGGCGACGTCGACCGAGCTCGGCTCGGAGACCGCCGAGGCTGCCCCGGTGCCGGTGGGTTCTGTGACGATCCGATCGGTCACCGCCTCGTGATAGGTGGGTTCCGGATTCCGATCGTCCGGTCCGCTCGGGCGCTTCTCGGCCGTTTCGTCCTTGAGGATTCGGACCGATTGTCCGAGGCTCTTGGCCAGCGCGGGCAGTTTGGTCGCTCCGAAGACGAGGATGACGATCGCGAGGATGATGAGGGCGTGCCAGCCCGTGAGATTGTGCAGCATGGTCTATGGCCTTTCGAATGGTTGTTCTGCGGTTTCGGCATGTTCAGCGACGACGTGCAGTCGCCGACGCGCCATCGGTGGGCTCCGTCTACTGCTCCGCGGACTCGTCGGGCGGGGTCCCACCCTCCGGACCGGCCCCGCCCTCCGGCGGTTCTCCGCCTTCTCCGCCTCCGCCGCCGGCAGGTGCGGCCCCGTCTGACGGTTCGGTCTCCGTGTCGACGGGAACATCGAGTGAGGCCACGTATCCGGAGTCGGTATCGCCGCTGATCGTCGCGAGCTGGTGTTCACCGCCGTCATCGCCGAAGACATTGTCGTCATCGAGGGTGATGGCCGAGAGGTTCTTCGCCGATCCGTCATAGGCGTCGAGTTCGAACACGGCATTGCACGCATCCTCGGGAAGAGCCATCTGGGAGGTGGCGATCGCGTTCTCGGCGTCGGTGATCGAGTCGACGTCGGGGTAGACCTCGAAGTGGATGTGCGTCCACCTTCCGGTGTAGCAGCCGGGGAAGATCGAGGTGAAAGTGACCTCGCCGTTCGAATCGGCGACCTGAACCCCGCGCAGCCAGGTCGCGTCCTCGGCGCCTTCGGAGTACATCGAGTATCGGCCCTGAGCGTCGCAGTGCCAGGCATAGACTGCCACCCCCTCGAATGGGGCGTTGCCGTTGGCCATGTCGGTGACCTTGAGCGTGAAGGTCAGCGGCACGCCGTCGACGGTGTCGGATCCGTCGATGTTCGACCGAATGTCCGAACGCACGATTCCTGACTGTTCGAGGATGTCCGGGCCGTTGGAACCGTCTGCCGGATACGGTCCGGCGGTCTCGTCGGGGATCTCCGTGACCGAGCCGCTGCTCGAACTCGCTGAACCCGAGGTTCCGGAGCTGCAGGCGGTCAGGGCCGCGGCCCCGACGCCTGCGCCGATGAGTCCCAGGACTCCGCGTCGGCTGAAGAGTGTGCGGAGATCGAATGAAGCGCCCTGATCGACGACTTCCTCGTCCGGGCGGTCGAGGAGTCGGCCTTCGTAGGCGGGGCCTTCGGGGGTCTGGTCTGGTTCGGGTACGCGAGCCATGAGCTGTCCTTCCTTCGCTGGTGTGATGACACCATCGTGGCGACGAGGTCTGGCCCGCGACTGTGGCGTTCCTAGGTTGCCGCTGAGAAAGGCCGGGACGGATGTGCTCCGTCCCACAATCCGAGGATTCTGCAGGCGTGGAATGTCACCCATTTCGATGGCTGACCGGGCCGAACATCGACGTGGAACCGCACGTCGCCACCGAGGCGATGGCCCTGCAGCCACGATCCGTCGTCCTCGCGTTCGCTGCGGATGCTCTCGATCGCGTCGGTCATGCGCAGGTCGGGGGCCACCGCGTCGGCGTGCGCCGCGCGCCGGAAGCAGTCGGCCGCAGGGAGGACACCGTAGAACCACCGCCGAGGGTGGAAGAGCACGAAGACACGATCATCGAAGGGCTCGCCGCTGCTTCGCCGACGGAAGAGGCCCCGAGCGAGGAGGTATTCCTCTCCCCCGCATCGGGCCGTCGCGACCCGCGCAGCGTCTCCGGTGCGGATCTGATAGTCGAGCAGCCCGAGGAGGGCGTTGAGCGTGGAGTGGAAGGAGGAGACCCTCGAGCCGTCGATCCATTCGCAGTTCCAGCCACCGTCATCCTGCTGGTGTTCGAGGAGCCAGTCGACGAGCCCATCGACGTCCGCATCGAGCCAGAGTCCGTTCGACAGGGCCCATGAGTTGATGCAGACATCGACCTCTCCGCCCCAGTACGGAAGGTTCTCGTATTCCCAGCGCACATCGGCGAGCTTCTCTGCGGTGCCGGCGAGCGCCGCGGCGTCGACACCCCATTCGCGCAGGTCGTTGAGCGCCCAGGTGGTGGCTGTCCATGGCTGCGGTGTGTCTTCGGCGAAGGCGAAGTCCGCGGGAAAGTAGGCTCCCCCGGCCCACGCGCCGTCATCGTCCTCCTCATCAAGCAGTTCGCGGCCGAAGCCCTCGTGGGCCACACGGGCGCGGGTGGCCTGCCAGATCTCCGGTGCCGCCCCGAGGAGATCGCGTTCGACCTGCCAGCGCGGGGCGGGGTCGGAGTCGAGCAGCCAGTCGGCAAGCCGTGCGTCGATCATCGTCGATCCTCTGCATCCTGTCTCGCCCCGAACGGGCGGAGACCTTGGGCAGAGGTTACTCCTCTGGCCGGAAGCATGGAAGCGCCGGGAACGAAAGAACTCCCCCACTGGACTGTCCGTCCTGGTGAGGGAGTTGAGTGGTAGCGGGAGGGGGACTCGATCCCCCGACCTCACGATTAGAGGATTCATTCCAGAGGGCACTCACACCGATCTGAACTTTGATGGTGCTCCGTTCGCTGCTGGACAACTGCTCGCCGCCGCGTGGAGTAAAGCTCTCCTTGAACTTCTCGTCGAAGAGGTGGGTTGATGACTGCCAAGCATCTGACGATCCGCACAGTACGCTCGATGCTCACCCGTTCCGGAGTCGACTACTCGGCCTTGGATTTCGCGATCATCGACCGGTCGGGTACACACACAGGTGGAATGTATGAGGGGCAGTACGTTGAGAAGATAGACGTACGAATTACCGGAGAGTCAGCCGCCAGGCGCGAGGCTCGACAGGCGCTCGGAGAACGTGGGCTCTGGCTAACACCCAACGGCGAATACGATGACTGGAGCCGCGGTAGTGCGCCAGCAGCATCACACGCATAGTGCCGTGTCAGTCCCGAGTAGTAACGTAGTCCGTCCAACATCAGCACTCAAGTCAAGGAGAAGCGAACATGGACATCGGAGTCATCGTTGCGCTAGTACTGGCCGGATTTCTGCTTGTCGCAATTCTCGGAGTCGCGCTCAGGCTTGCGTTCTTCGCCTGCGCTGCACTAGCCGTCGCCTCTTTCCTTCAGATCTTCCTGGTCGAACCTTCCGGCCCGCTCTGGCTCGCAGCGATCGGAGGCACGATCGGATTCTTCGTCTTTGGTGCCCTGTCGGCACGATCCCGGTAATCAGACAGCAGTCAAGCCATGCTAAAAACAATCTCACTTCCCCTAATAGAAAGTGAGATTCAATGTCCGTCCGCGATCTATCAAAGCCCCACCAGGCACTCCACGACTCATTCACGTCGTCCTTGTCCAACTATCGTTCGCCTTACACGGTCGAACTGCGGGGGTACTACCTCCAGCGCTTGATGGTCTGGACTCAAGACACCACCAAACACAAGTCCGTCCTCAAACTCACCCTCGAGGATTTCCACGCGTGGCTCTCCAAAGACGTAGGACCCGCGATCTCGACAAAACGCTCGGCCCGTTCCACTCTCAGTGTCTTCTACGAGTGGGCCGAGACCATCGGGAAGATCAAGAAGAATCCCGCACGTAAGCTCCCCACCATGCGTAACAGCATCGGCATCCCCAACCCCTGCCCCATCGATGACATTCAGAGAGCACTCTCACGAGCGACCCGCCCCATCGATGTCCTTATGATCCTCTTCGGAGAACTCCAAGGAATGAGAGCCGGTGAAATCTCCCGCGCACACTCCGACGATGTCATGCTTCCAACGAAGGAGCTAAGAGTCCTCGGCAAGGGAAACAAACAACGCCTCGTCCCACTCCACCCGCTCCTGCAGGATCTGTTGCCGCAGTTCCCGGCGGGCTACTTTTTCCCTTCCGACCGGAACCCCTCAGGACACATGCTGCCCCGATCAATCGGACGACGAATCCGGCATCTACTCGGGTTTCAACCGGGGAGGAACGCCCACTCCCTGCGACACAAGTTCGGCGTTGACGCTCTTGAGCTCAACCCCGATCTCATGGGTCTCCGTGACCTCCTTGGCCACGCGTCAGTCGCCACAACACAGATCTACACCAAGGCCTCAAGCAGCCGCCTGAGAAAGCTCGTCGACGACTTACCAGAGCCGACTGGCCACCGCGACAGAATCCAAGCTCTCCAGCGTCAAGCAATCTCCTAATCACGAGCGTAACGACACCACTCTCATATCCCGCGACAAACACCAACATCGCGTGTGCCCGAACTTCGTGCACAAGTTCACAACTAGACAAAGGAACCGTGATGAGCAAGATTCCCACCCACTACCCCGTCAAGTACAAGTGCGGCCATACCGCCAGCACCGATCTCTCGAAAGTTCCACCGTCGAGGCGAGCACAGGCTGCCAGATCTGACTTCTTCGCAACTAAGGCCGGGAAGAACAACGACGGCATGGTGTGCAAGAAGTGCTTCAACGCCGAACGAGAGAACGACACCGAAGCTTTCCTGAAACAGCTCATGCTCGACACCGAAGCCTTTGAGGCCGAACACGGCCTGCCGGAACTGACCGGCACCGACAAGCAGCTCAGCTCAGGGCTGGTGGAATCGGCGCGAAAGGATCGTTTCACCGTCCTCGACACGATCGCCAACGACAACGAATACGCCGACCAGTTCCCGACTGTGCTCGAAGCAGCGCACTCCCTGACATGGGGCGGCTGGTGGACGAACAATCTCGGCTACAAGACTCGCAAGGACAACGAGTACGGGTCAGAAGAGTTCGTCGAACTCATCATCGACGGAGCCGAAGAAGAAGCGAAACGCGAGCCCTCCGAAAGAGCCGAACCAGAGAACCCCCACGACTGGAACCCCAACGAATCCGAATGACAACCCGAGGTGACCACCATGTCGACCCCAACCGAGGAGGAACCCATGTCCAACATCACCGTGTGGGCAGCCCCGCAATGTGGCAAATGTGAAAGCACGATCAGCTTCTTTAAAGGAGCTGGCTTCCCGCCGAACGTCAAAGACCTCTCTGCACCCGAAAACCTCGACAAGCTCAAGGAGATTAAAGCCGCCGGCCACCGCGAAGCACCCTACGTGGAGACTCCCACCGATTCGTGGTCAGGTCTTCGGCCCGACAAGATTGCCCAGGCTATCGCGGTCGAGAGAACTGCAACACCGTCACCTACAGTCCAGCCGCCTAGTCACTCCCATGATCTGAGCGCATGAAGACGCTCCTTGCCAGCATTGACCACGGCACCCGCCTCGCCACGGCGGTTGTCGTGGTCATTGCTGTAGCCCTCATTCCTCTCACCATTGCCCTGTGGCCGAACCCCAGCAACACCACGGGGATCTCTTACCCGAACGCCGTCCTGTCTGAAGTGTCCTACACCGACTGCGAGAACGTCACCGACGAGGCCCCATGTGGAGACGCCACCGGGACTCTGAACACAGGGCAGCAGGTTGACGTTATGCTCTTCCGCGACGCGTGGCTCTCCCACGTGGACAACGGCGATCGCTCAATCCTGTACGTTTCCGAATCCGGCGACTCTGAAACTGTCTACACGTTCCACTCCCACGACCGCGCTTTGAAGCTCGCCATTTTCACGATCATCATCATCGCACTCGTCCTCCTGGTCGTCGGGGGCAAAGGAATCCGAGCCATCGCCTCTCTTCTGGCTTCAGCCCTGTTCATCTGGGCCTTCCTCATCGGTGGAATTGCCGCAGGCGGATCCCCGCTGCTCTACACCGCCATCAGCATCGTCCTCGTCCTCACCGGCGTGCTGTTCTTCACCCACGGACTGTCGACGAAGACCCTCGCCGCCTGGGGAGGGACCATGTGTGGCGCCGCCACCGCTATGCTCGCAGGCACGCTACTCGCGACGTGGCTCGAACTAGGCCCAGCCGACGAGTCCGCATCCGCGCTGACCTACACCAGCCTCGATATTGACCTCTCGGCACTATCCCTTGCGGCCCTGCTGATCGCGCTCGTCGGAATTCTCAACGATATTGCCGCAGCTCAAGCCTCGACCGTTTTCTCTCATACCGCCGCAGGAACACCCCCGAACTGGCGAACGACTCTACCGACCGTTCTTGCCGTCGGTCGCGACCACTCCGCCTCAGCGATCTATACGATCAGCTTTTCAGTCGTCGGAGCCGGTCTCGCAGCCTTTGTCCTCGCTCATACCTACAATCAACCTCTGTCAGCGTTTCTCCAAACAGACACGGTCGCCACGACTCTCACACAAATGCTCGCTGGCATCATCGGCATCATCGTTACCATGCCAGCCACCACCGTGTTCGCGCTTCTTCTCTCTCGGATCCCAACACGACCAGTTCCGACACCACTCCATACGCATTAACCTTCCTTCCCCTTGACGGCTCCTCACACGGGTGAGGGGCCGTTTTCATGCGCAACGGATCCACGACGGTGACAAACATTCGCCCGAGTTTTCGGGGAACAACTCCCGAAACCAGGATTTCCCTCAAGGCGGAGAAGCATGCACGACACCACAGATACGACCCCTGGCATCGAAGTCGGTGAGACAGCCCCGAACGGCCTGATCGTCACCGCCGAGGTCACTCTCAAAGACCGGTCGAATGTCTCCGTGTCCAAACCCACCCTCGACGCCGCTCTGGCCATCATCCGGCGACGCCACCACAATCGGCAACCGATCATCGAACTAGCTCCCGTTCATGCACGGGACACTGTCTGCTTCCGAGCGGGTCGGTGGCGAGTCACGCCAACCGATCTCGAACTCCTCGACTCGAGAGACGCTGCCCCCACGACATATCAAATCGAGTTCCACAACTTCTCGATCATCACTCCAGGAGAGGGCTCCATCGCCGCGAAATCCTCCTTGGCAACCGTCGTCGCCGCCGCTCAGTCTTTGGCCAACCGCAATGTCGACTCCTTCGAGCTGACCTCCGCACTCCCTGGTTTTCGTGCGTTGGTCCTCGAACCTGAGAGTTTCGACGACACCGTCGAGCTCTCCACCGTCTCCGAGCTGCCGCCCAAGCCGACAAATAGGCCTCGTACCCCTACGCGCATCGGTCGACTCGTCTCCCGTGCCAAGGCCAAGTGGTCCGCGATCAAGCCAGCTACGGCGAAGAAGCCGACATCACGCCCGCAGACCAACACAAAGCGCAGGCTGCCGGATCCGGCCTGGACCAAACGCGCTCCAGTCATCATCACTGTCATGGCTGTGCTCCTCGTCGGCCTCCTCATCCTTGGCCTTTTGCAAATGGGGCCCGCGCGCCAACCAGAACCCGCGTCCTCCCCCACCTGGTTCACACCAGCCCCCGTGGCTCAACCTGCCTACGAGGAGTTCCTCGACGGCTACGACAAGCAGCTCTGGGAACTGCCCGCAGACAAGACCTCAGCACTTGGTTGGTTCAAGGCAGGAGTCGCTTATGTCACTCCCGATAGCGGCGAGCTTGTTCTGGCCAACACACGCAGCGGAGACGAGGTCGGGAAGGCGAAGCTCGACGGCCCGATCAAATACACATCCGAGTTCACCACCGGTGACACCCCCGCGGTCGCAGCGCGTACCGACAAGAAGGTCACTGTCATCACCGGCAAGGGCACGACTCAGACCTGGCCGATCGGGAAAGACCAGAAACTCAATGTCACCGGAACTACGCCGATGATCACGACCAAAGACGGTGATATTCGGGCGCTCCTGGTCGGAGAGAAAGATCCGGTCAAGGTCACCTCCAATCCACAGTTCCTCCCTGTGGCCATTGACGACCACGCACTCGTCCAGGTCGAGTCCGGAAAACCACGGCTCGTAAGTGTGCCCTTCGGGAAGAACAAGGATGATGCCACCACGATCACCTTGGCCGCACCAACCAAGGGCGCAACGTTCGTTCGGCATATCACTGCCGGTCACAGCCTGGCCGTTGCTGAATGGTCAGTCGATGACACCAACTATGTCGTCGTCCACTCACTGACCGACGACGGTGCCGTTTCCGGCGCAGCCGAGGCATCTCCGTCCGGCATGGATTGGAAAGTTGGACGTGGCCTCGAGACGGCCATCATCGGCAACACCGCTTTCAATCTCGACGACGGAACAGTCGCCGCGCAATCCGCCGAGGGCGACTTCACGACCGCCCTCGGACCAGCAGCGATCAGCGAATCCGGCACCGACCGTACCTATTACCTCAACAAGCACACCTATACCGATCCAGATCGTGTCATCGGCTACACCAGCGAAGGCATCGCACTCGTGCGCGGCTCCAACGGTGTCGTCACTGCAAATGAGAAAGGTTCAACCAAATGACACAGCCAACACCCGCAAAGCGGCGAGTCCTTGCGGCCGCCGTGGCCGTCGGTCTTGCAACATCCGGGACGACTCTGGCGACTTCATTGGCCCATGCCGATGAGCCAAGCACCGAGCAACCCGCAGAGACTTCGTCCCCGGCGTCCGAAGCACCCACAACAGAGACTCAGCCCGATCAGCAGCCCGCGGCCGAGCCCTCCACGGCACCGGAGCCTGAAACTCCCGCAAAGGTGGATACCCAACCTGCGAAGGAACCCGAGCCGGCCACGGACGAGGCTGCACCGAAGACGGTGGACACGCAACCTGCGCCGAAACCGGAGACGCCTGCCTCTGAACAGCCGAAAGCCGAACCTCCTGTTGCCAAGAAGCCAAACGAACCGTCCGAAGATGACGCACCTTCGCTGCCCGCCACAGTGCCCACGGCCCCCAAAGACCACGACGACCGAGAAGGTCCGCTAGACAACGAGGTTCCTGTCGATGAGCCCACTGACGAGCCGTCCGATGAACCCACCGATGAACCGTCCGACGAACCCACAGACGAGCCGAGCGAGGATCCTGATTCCCCGGAACCTCCCGAGGAAGATTCCTACGACCCAACGAACCCCGGTGATCGAGAAGAGCCCGACCCAGAGGCGCCCACTCCCCCGCCCGATTCAGAACACCAGTACCCCGTGGACAACTCGGACCCGGTCACCGTTAAGCCTGCCATCCCTCCCGAAGACTACGACCAGGCATCCATTGGTCTCGTCGACCCCAAGACTGGCAAACGCTCACCTGTAGCCAAGGTCGACGGCTACGGCACATTCGTGACGCTGCCCGATGGATCAGTGACCTTCACTCCTGATAAGCCGTTCGAGGGATCCGTCACGATCAAGTACTTCGTCAAAAACAACAACGGCGAGTGGGTGGTCGGCTGGTTCACCGTCCACGGCGGAGGAACGACCCCACCCGGAGACAAGGACGCGATCGCAGACAGCAACGGTGACGAAACCGCTTCCGGCAATGCGAACGCCGATGGAGACGACTCCAACGCTTCGTCTGATGCTGATTCCGATAGTTCTGAAGCCACCAGCCGTGCTGACGGGTCCGACGACGCGGGCGCGACGGCTGCCGACGACAACGGCTCAGCTGCTGGGGCCAACAGTGACCCGGACGATCAGGGTGACAAGACCGGCGATAGCAACGACTCCATTGCGGCTGAGGGCGATCGAGAAGCCGAAGCCAATGCCTCGGGCAAGGAAGCGGCTGCAAACGCTCAAGGTCCGCCTCCGGCTGCCGATAGTGACAGCGACGGAGGAACCTCGGATCCTGCCGCCGACGGAGGTGCTGACGACGCCGGAGCTGACGGCAGTGACAGCGATGAGCCCAAAGCAGGTAACGACGGTGGTGACGATAAGGGCAAAGGCGACGAGGACAAGGACCAGCCGGACATTGCCGATGATTCCAATCTTGAAGATAACGCACCGGACACTCCTGGTGACGTTCCTGAACTGCCGTCCGGCCAGGGAGATGAACATCAGTACCAGCGCCCAGCACCACGCGATGAGACAACCCTCGTCGATGGTGACGACGATGCTCCCGATGATGAGCCCACTGAAAAGTCCACTCCTTCGCCCGATAAGACCGACGAAGTTGTCATCACTGATGGCGGCTCGGCCAAGGCCGGAGAACCCGCCACTCAGGGAGTCAATGGTGCCGCTGTCGGTTTCAGCCTTGGCGCTCTCGTCGCCGTGACGATCGGCGGATTCGTGCTGTTCGCTGTGCTGCGTCGCAAGAAGAACAATCAGTAATCAACCATGATGACCACCGGCCCTGCGCTTTGGGGTCGGTGGTCATTGCCGAAAGGCCCTCGCCATGTTCTCTCTCAAGTCGCTCCTTCCCGGTGCTGCCACCCTTGGTGCAGGCTTCCTCGCGCTCGTCGTCATTGTGCCGATACTCTTCGGACTCATGGCCGCAAGCGGGGCTTGTACACCGGTCAGCGACGATGGCAATGGTGGAGGCGATGTCGGAGATATCGGTGACATTGATCCGACTGAGAAAGCGCACGCGAGAGCCGTCTTCGAAGTACTCTCCGACAAGGGAATGTCGAACACTAACATCGCGGGAATTCTCGGCAACTGGTCGCAGGAATCGGGAGTCGATCCTACTAGTGTGCAGGGCATCACGGATTCTCCCTACAAAATGACCCCGAAGAAGCGCGAGAAGGCCGAATCGTCTTCAGATGGGATCGGTCTGGGGCAATGGACAGGTGATCGCAACAGCAAGCTCAAGGCCTATGGCAAGAAGAAGAGTAAGGATTGGTCGACGGTCGAAGTCCAGTTGACTTTCATGGCTGATCCCAAGGGTGATAACCCTGACGACGTCGCGATCTTCGAAAACATGATCAAGAGAGAACTCGATTCAGTCCCAGCTGCAACGAAACACTTCCATGACAAATGGGAACGGGCCGGAGCTCCAAACATGCCCAATCGGATCAAGCAGGCCGAGAAGTGGTTCGACGAAATGAAAAACTGGAAGTCAGGCGACAAAGCCCAGGCCGCCAGTGTTTCCACGGGAGATGATGAGGCAATCGCCGGTGGCGAGGTCACAGTTCAGAAAAAGAAGCTTCCGCTCGGCAAGGTGAAGCCTCACGTGCAGGAAGCCGCCGAGGTCATCCACGACGAATACGACGGCATCACCGGAGTCGGTGGATACCGATCGGGCAGCACGTCTCGAGATCCGAACGGCCACCCTGCTGGTCTCGCCGTGGACTTCATGGTCCCTTTGAACAAGGACGGCAAGGCACTCGGTGACGACATTGCCAAGTTCGCCATCGACAACCACAAAGCGCTCAACGTTAAATACGTGATCTGGTACCAACGGATCTACAACGTCGAGCGTGCCGATGAGGGGTGGCGCAAGATGCCAGATCGCGGCGGCGACACTCAGAATCACAAAGACCACCCACACGTCTCGTTTCAGGCCGACGCCAAGGGCGACCCCAAGGATGCCGTCGGCAAGGGAGGAAAAGGTGGCGGTGGTAGCGACAACGGTGATGATGGCAAAGCCGACAACGCCACCTGCGAGACCGACGGTGGTGGAGGTTCAGGTGGTGGTGGCGGTGATGTACCCGACGACGGTCGCCACAACCCTGGCCCATGGGGTGGGCACAAGAACGGCGAGATCCCGACCGACAAGCTCAAGAAGATCCCGTGGACGCCCAAGAGCAAGAAAGAGTTCCTGCGCAAGGACGCCACCGAAGCCCTCATCGCGATGAACAAGGCCTACAAGAAAGAGTTCCACACTGACATCGCCATCACCGACGCCTACAGAGACCTCGCGGAGCAGAAGATCCTTTACAAGAGGTACGGACCAGGCCGGGCCGCGGTACCTGGTAAGTCAAACCATGGTTGGGCGTTGGCCGTCGACTACGGGGGCGGCATCAACAAGTTCGGATCTCCGCAGCATAAATGGATGCAGAAGAACGCCAAGAAGTTCGGCTGGGAGCATCCGCCCTGGGCACGTGAGGGGCAAAAGAACAGCGAAGCATGGCACTGGGAGTTCTATGGCAAGGATAAAGAATCCAAAGCCTGAGGAAGTCCGCATGAACACCAGCAGTCATCCTGCAATGTCACGTTGTAACTTGGTGGCTGTGATGGCCGCGGCCGATGTGTGCTGAGCAACACGGAGTTGCCTAGCGGGAGAAAACAGAGAACACATCACTGCGAGCAGGAGAAGAACAATGACCGATCTCACCACATTCTCACGGAGTGAAGCCTGGGCGCTGCGCCGCCTGGTCGACGGAGGGATCCACGACTTCGAAGCACAAGTACACAATAATCCTCGAATGCTCGACCACATCGCCGACGGCCACATGTCGCTCGACGACTACCGCGAAATGCACTCTGGTATCGCCCACAAGCTGCAGGAACACGAAAACGACGGATTCGACTGCCGCCTGTTCAACCGTGACGAGACAATGTTCATCGCCCACCTCGCGCAAGAAGGCAACGACTCAAGCCTCTCCAACACCTCGTATGTTCATGAAGATACTCGCAACTGGTACGCCACCCTCATAGAAAAGGCCGAAGCTATGAACCAAGACCGCCGCTCCACCGATGCCACCACTGCCCCAGACCGCGCCGCATCTGCGCATACCGAACCCATGTACAACCGTGCCACGCTCGCCGCCGCCGGCCACCAGCTCGAAACCGGAGACTGGGACGCCCATCGAAAGCTTGCTCAGATCGCAGTCAAGAGCGGCTACGCCGCTGAAGTGACGCAAGAGTACTGCAACGAAACTGATACTGACACGCCTCTGGAACACAAGATCGAGATCCTCGACCCTGGCGAGGCTGCCCCCTGTAAGGAACCCGGCCTCCGTCTCGAAGAAGAGACTGTGCTCGGCTCAACTATTACAGTCGAACAGTTCACCCCCGAGACCCCGCATGGATTCTTCGGCCCCGTCACTCCACTCGAGGACGCCCCGACTGACCCAGAAGGCCCAGGCAACCCCGTCGCCTCCGACGCACACCTCAGCGCACTCTCCGCACAACCACCCCACCCACAGGCACACAGCACAGGCCCCAGCCTGACCTGATAACTCCACACCACTCTCCACCGCCGCATACTTCCATCAGCCAGAGGCATCATTAATGCTTCTGGCTGGTATTATTGATGTCATGAGTTATCAAGTGGTGGCCGCGCTCAGTCCCGTGGCCTACGACTACAACGGGTTCGTGACCTCTCGGCAGGCCCACGACGTAGGGGTGTCGAACACGCAGCTGAAGTCCATGGCCGACGCCGGAGTCCTGGAACGCGTTGACCATGGAATCTACCGCTTCGAAGCAGCCCCTGGGCAGCTCTCCGATCCAACATTCTGGCGCTGGCTCGCAGTCAGCCAGGGTGACCGTCACGGAAGCGACGGTGTACCACCTGTCATCGTAGGCGGAGAGAGTGCCGCTGAGCTCCACGACATCGGTGACTTCTGGCCGCGCGGCTTTGACTTCATCGTTACTGCTCGTCGATTCACCCGAATCGATGACGTGCGACTTCGCAGACGGACAGTCGAGCCGATTGATGTCGACTATGTTGACTCGATTCCTGTGCTGACTATCGAGGCCACCCTGGCGGATCTGGCGGGACCGGACCAAGGTGCAGATCTGTCACTGATTGGTGATGCCTACAGGGATGCCCGTCGACTGGGGAGGATTGTGAGGCCTCAGCGACTGCTGGCTCTTCTTGGGCGACATGCCCACCGCCACGGCTTCTCCCGAGGCGACGGGGCGGCGCTGCTCGACTGCATCGCGCCAAACGCCGATAGAGTCGCCGCATGACAGATTCCGGTTACTCGACCTGGACGGCCACCGACAAGGCCATCAAAGCCGCAGCGAGGACAATCTCGGAAGAACAAGGACGAGACTTTCACACCCTCATTCGCGGCGCCTACTTTGACCGCTTCCTCTCTCGCGTGTTCGATCAATCGCAGGGAAACCGCTGGGTGCTCAAAGGTGGTTCTGGCATGCTCGCCAGAGTTCCCGACACTAGAACCACCAAAGACGTGGATCTCACCACCTCAGCCATGTCCATCGACGATGCCGAACGAGCACTGATCGAAGCTGCGTCCAACGACATCGGCGACCACGCAGTGATACGCCACCGCGACAGCCGTCCCATCGTCGAACATGACGTGCAACCCGATGTCAAAGGGCGACGAATCACATTCGAGATGCGTGATGCTCAGACATTGAAGCTCATCCACACGATTCCCGTTGACCTGGTCGTCGAGGACGGGCTGATCGGCAGGACAGAAGTGATAGATCCAGCCTCCCGAGTCATGCCATCAAGGGGACTGCCGACAGCCCCCTACCGTCTTTACCCACTGGCCGATCAGATCGCCGATAAGGCCAGTGCCACCATGCTTCGCTTCAACGGTCGACCAAGTACCCGGACTAAAGACCTCGTGGATCTCGTCGTCATCGCACGCACGCAATCAGTAGATGTTGACAAGATGAGAGCGGCGATAGAAGCGCGCTTCGCTGCTCGTCGTGAACCAATCCCCGCTCAGTTCAAAGTCCCCGACGGGTGGAGTGCACGATACTCACAGATGACAAAGGCAGTGCCAGCTTGCCAGGGATTCGAAGACGTTCACACAGCCGAAAAGCTCGCCGGCACACTACTGGCCCCGGCCCTCG
Organism: Brevibacterium sp. SMBL_HHYL_HB1; assembly: GCF_018208375.1. Taxonomy (NCBI): domain Bacteria; kingdom Bacillati; phylum Actinomycetota; class Actinomycetes; order Micrococcales; family Brevibacteriaceae; genus Brevibacterium; species Brevibacterium sp. SMBL_HHYL_HB1. The sequence continues at coordinate 2,383,899 of NZ_CP062936.1, forward strand.
ATCCTGCACACCCTCGGTGTCACCAGTGGATGCCACAACGCGGATGGGATACGGCCCCTGAGGCCGGCAAAACTGCTTCGCCCATTGATCCGATGATGATTGCACCTTCGGTAGAACCTCCCGGATCCGACGGCCCAGGCATGAACTAACACTGCGCTCATCGGCTCCGGCACCCTGGTTGGTGCCGTGGTCGAGAAAGGCCGGTCACCACAGTCAGCGCGTGGTGACCGGCCTTATTCATGAAATCCTGCCGCACTGGGCGGCGTGGTTGCGTTCTGCACTTCGGACCGAGGTTCGTGGCCTCCGAATTGGGTGCCCTGCGTGAGGGCGGGTGGCGCACAGTTCTCTTTGATTCTTCCTCCCCACAGACTGTCACACCCTCCATCGACTAATTGCTCCCACCCACTGCGGCACCCTGGTTGGTGCCGTGGTTGAGGAAGGCCTCCCACCACAGTGTGTGCGTGGCGGGAGGCCGAGCAAATGAGATCCTGCTGCCCTTCCTGCTTCGCCGCTTTCCATGGTTCGATCCAGCGTTCGCGCGCCTGCGTCGGGGTGTCCTGCGTGTCTTGCGGTTGTGCACCTTAGTGGTTCTTGTCGTTCCGATGTGATGCTTCAGGTGCGTTGGGCATCGTGTGCAGCTCTGTCCTTTGCAATGCTTTCCTGCGCCCTGGCCCGGCAGTTGCCCCAATAGTCATTATTGGGCAGTGCATCGAACCACTCTCTGAGGGAGGGACTGGAAAAGGAGTCATCGTTCATTGCCATATTGAAAGGCTACGGCACCCTGGTTGGTGCGGTGGTTGAGTAAGCCCATTCGCGGCTCTCTACTCGTTGTCGTGGAATATCTGCTGTTTCCAGTAGGGGTCTCCCTTGTATCGGCCCGGCTCGAGACGGCAGTCCCGGAGGTTCACGTGGTCACGAATCCATTGCCTGACCGTGCCCGAGACTTCGTCGAAACGGTCCCGCCAGTCTTCCGTCTTCAGCACAAGTTCGTTTCCTGATTGGTCGCTGAGCCGACACGCATAGTGGGGCAGCTCCCGACCATCGCTGCGCTGTGAGTGTGTGTACTTTACTCCCTCGTGCCCGGTGGTGAGGTAGTAGCGGATGTACTCTCCGCACGTACGGGCGCACAGCGTTTTGTAGTCCTGGTACTCAGCCATCCATTCTGGCGAAATAGATTCGTTCATACGTTCTATTATGCTCTCTGTGGGAGCTGGCCGCGCCCACGTCGATTCAGGGGGTGTTCGCTGCCGAGCGAACACCCCCTTCACTTTCAGCAGACTGCACTCGTCCTAACCAGATTCCGCCAGCCCCAACTCACCATCAATGACGAAGAGAACCCTGCTACACATCAGAACAGACCACACGTAATACCAAGCTTCACCGCCTCACGGAGAAGGGCACTTCTCCAACGAGCAAACCCGGACTCAAAAGCTACACACCTCTGGCACCAAGGTGCATACCGTGCGTTTGCGCCCCGACGCAACGACAAACGCTCCGACCGCCGCTTGGCGTAGACGAGGTATGGAAACACCTCTAAGACCCTGCAACGAATGCGGCTCTCCCCTGCCGCCGACAGCGACCACACGCCGTAAGTTCTGTTCGCCGACGTGCCGCCGGCGGTCCAACGACCGCGAACACCGGCGCGCGAGACAGAAGACGGAGACCCAGCGACTGTCGGACCAGCTCGACGAGGCCCGAGCAGAGATCTCCCGCAAGGAATCCCAGCTCGCCAACGCTCGAAAGACCATCGCGGCCGAACGCACCCAGCTCCGCCGCCAAGAAGCCAAAGCGCGGAAACGGGAACGACAGCAGCAGGCACACGCTCAACGGGCGATCACCGCCAGAGTTAAGAACCTCGTGTCCACCCGTGATCGGCTCGCGGCGGTCAAGGCCGACTTGGAGGCGGCGACGACCGGCCCGATTGACCGGTCAGACCTCGAGATCGCGGCGCAGCAGATCCTGGATCTGCAGAACCGATTGGCCACCGTCGCCGACCGTCAGCAAGCAGTGACCGGTCAATACGTCGAGCTGCGTGACCGCTTCGAGTCCTTGGTGACCGAATACAACAAAGCAGCTCAGAAACTCAGCGATATGGCTCGTGACCGGCAGCGGTTTCGACCGGTCATCGAAGCTTGGGACACGCTGGTTGACCGTCTCGCCCGGTCAGCCAAGCCTGCTGCTCTGTCCCCCGGTGACCGGGAGATTGTCCGCATGTGGGCCACGTGGAAGGCCGGTCGTGACCGGCGAATCAAGGCCGGTCAATGACCGGCCACCGCCTGTCCATTGACTGTGTCCGACCGTTGACCGGCCACCATCTGGCCACCCCTATGACCACTGACCGAGTCCACCTGTCCGGTCGCCGCTTGACGCCGACAGGTCATCCTTTCGTGACCGGCCACACCCCTCTGACCGAAGGAGTCCGACTATGACCGTGTCCATCTCGAAGATGTCCATCAACTACTACCTCGAGCACGCCGCGACCGGCGACGGTCAATCGCATGACCTGACCGCCTACTACACCGAGACCAAAGCTCCCCCCGGAACATGGCTCGGATCCGGCCTGACCGGCCTGTCCGGCCTCCACGTCGGACAAGAAGTGACCGAGGCCCACGCCCGGTCAATCTACGAACTCCAGGAAGACCCGATCACCAAGAAGCCGATCGGGCGACCACTGATGAAGACTCAGGCGGCTCCCGAGGGTGCGGTCACGCCTGCCGGTCGACCAGCCAAGAAGGAACGTGACGGTGTAGCTGGATTCGACCTGACGTTCTCTCCCCCAAAGTCCGTGTCTGCTCTCTGGGCTTTGGCCGGTCCCGAACTGCAAGGCCGACTCCACGCCGCACACCGCCAAGCTCTCGAAGAAATTCTGGCATGGGCCGAAGCCAACATCGTCCAATCCAGGGCCGGGCACGGCGGTGTCGCCCACGTCGCTGTCAACGGTGTGATCGCCTCCGCATTCGACCACTGGGACTCCCGTGCCGGTGACCCGCAACTGCACACCCACCTGGTGATCGCTAACCGTGTCCAGCGTGCCTCGGACGGCCACTGGGTCACCATCGACTCCTACACGCTTCACCGCCACGTCGTGGCGCTCTCGGAGATGTACAACTCGCTGATCTTCGACCGGCTCGCCGCCGACGTCGGAACCGTTGCCGAGTCGCGAGGGGACATCGACCTTGATGTCCAGCAACTCATCGAAGAAGCGACCCAGGAGGAAACCAGTAGTGGTTATGAACCGGCACATCGTGTCGAGCTGGCCGGAATTCCCGACGAGCTCATCGAGGAGTTCTCCAGCCGGTCAATCAGTATTGAGGCCCGGACCGACGAACTGATTGCCGAATACACCGACACGCATGGGCGTCGTCCCACTGCTCGCGAAATCCTCATCATCCGACAACGGGCGACCCTGGAGAACCGCCCGGACAAAGAGACGGTGGAGCGGACCACCCTGCCCGAGAAGATGCATTGGTGGAGGCAACGCACGCACATGGCCGGTCTCGACCCGGACACCGTTGTCCGCAACGCGGTCGGTCACCATGTCCGGTCGGTGACCGCCGAGATGGTCACACCCGACGTCATTGAGCAGATCAGCCAATGGACGCTGACCGATGCCTCACAACGTCGGACCACGTTCTCTCGCGCCAACGTCCGCGCTTCCGCTGAACGTGTCCTGCGTCTTGTCCGCTGTCCTACCGCCGATGACCGGCACGCACTCGTTGACCAGATCGTGAACGCCACCCTCGACAAGGCAGTGTCACTGACACCCGACCGGTCACGCTCTCCCGAAGGACCGGACAACACGGTCAACCTCCGTGACCGGTCAATCTTCGACCACCAGGTCCACTCCGGTGTCTACACCACAGAACAGGTCATGACCGATGAAGAGCATCTCATCTCTCGCGTGACCGCGACCGGCGCACCCACCCTGTCCGGTCACCCTGACCACGCGACCGTCCTCGAGAACTGGCGCACCGACGACGGTCACGCTCTCAGCCCCGACCAGATGGAGGCCTCCAAACACGTCCTGTCGTCCGATGCTGGAATTTCTGCCATCATCGGCCCAGCCGGAACCGGCAAATCCACCACGATGGGAGCCATCACCGACACCTGGCATTCCGTCCACGGCGACCAGTCCGTCATCGGCCTCGCGCCCTCGGCGGTGGCCGCCGGTGTCCTCGGCGATGAAATCGGCGTCGACACCGATAACGTCGCCAAGTGGCTGTTTGAATCCGTCGGCGAAGGCGCCGCCCGCAGAGCCGAGCGAGTCGTCAACCATGAAACACGACTGGAAGCCATCGACGAGAAACTGGCGGACACTACCCCACGAAACCGCCCCAAGCTGATCAAACAACGCGAAGCCATTCAAGCAAAGCTCGCCCAGGACTACGCAACCCAGGCCCAGTACCGGTTCCACGCCAACCAACTCATCATCATCGACGAAGCCTCGATGGTCTCGACAACCAACATGGCCGAACTATCCCGACAGGCCGAGGCCGCAGGAGCGAAACTCCTCATCGTCGGCGACCCGGCACAACTCGAAGCCGTCGACGCCGGCGGATTCCTCGGCCACGTCGAACGCCACCTCGACCACACCACACTGAACACGATCTGGCGGTTTAAGAACGAATGGGAAAAAGCCGCCTCACTCAAGCTGCGCTCCGGTGACATCGACAACGACATGGCCGTCGTCGACGAATACGCCGCTAAAGGACGCATCCACGGCGACCCCGACGCAGAAGCAGCCGATACCGCCTACACCGCGTGGAAGAACGATCGCGACGCAGGATTGTCCTCGATTCTCATCGCCTCAGACAACGAGACCGTGGCCGAACTCAACCAGCGAGCTCACACCGACCTCGTCGAGTCCGGCGACGTCGACATCACCGACCAAGTCGTCCTCCGCGCCGAGGTCCAGGCCGGTGTCGGCGACGTCCTTCTTGCCCGCCGCAACGACCGCAGCATCCGCGACTCCAACGGTGCCTTCGTCGCCAACGGCACCCGCATGACCATCGCCACGATACGGCCCGATGGAAGCGTTGAAGCTCACGTCCAGTCAGACGAGGACGGTCCAGCACCAACGATCATCCTCGACGCCGACTACCTCGCATCCTCAGTCGAACTCGGATACGCCACCACCGCTCACCGATCCCAGGGCGTGACCGTCGATACCGGCCACGCAGTCGTAACCCCGAAACTATCTCGTGAACTGTTCTACGTCGCCATGACGAGAGGAAAACGCGCCAACCACGCCTATGTCGATATCGACGATCCGGAGAACCCCACACCGGACGATTGGTCCACCACCATCACCGCCAGTGCCCTCGATGACAACGGCGAAGTCATCGACGATCCCAGCTACTACATCAAGGCGGTGGTCGCTCGATCCACCGCGGAGAAATCCGCACACGAAGTCCGAGACGCTGAACTTGGGTGGGCCAACGACGTCGGACGCATCTGCCACGAGCTGACCTACCTCAACTGGGCGGCAAAAGTTGCACGCACCCAGGACTGGCTCAACGTGAACGCCGATAACGAGCACCGCGAACGGCTCCGCTCCGATGAGAACTGGCAACGCCTCATCAGCGTCGACCCAGCGCAGAACTTCCACGGTGAAGTCCTTCCAGGTGATTCCGCTCTGGCGATCATCGACCGCTGCGAAAAGCCCTCCGAGCAACCGGCCACTGGAGCCGGTGACATGATCGTGGCCACGAGCGTGGCCACCGAAGAACAGGGACACATCTGGGACCAAGCCATGTTCGATCTCGACGACCAAGTTGCCGCTCGCCGAGCCGTCCTCGCAAAGGACCCGCCAGAGTGGTTCGCCACGCTCAATGAGCAGTACGCCCATCATCCCCGCCGCGATGACGTGATCAACGCCGTCATCGTCTGGCGCGGGGTCTCGAACCAGACCGAGATCGAAACTCCGCTGGGTACGGAACCACCCAAGCAAGACTATCTCCGTCCGTACTGGGAGCGAATGCAAGCAGTGATGAACGACCACTCTGACCATAGCGACCGCTCACACCAACCGCCACGAATCGGCTCAAACATCGAAACGATTGATTGGAACAACCACGTCCCAAGCGCGGACTATGGAGCGTTGGACGACTTGCGGCTTCAGACGGCTCCGCATCGTCCAGAACACCACCAACCCGAGGTTCAGGCACCCGACCGTTCAGGTCCCGAAACCGAGATCTAACATTCATAGGAGATGTGACAGACGCGTGCCATCGCACTGTCGGGGAGGATCTCGTCGCGGCGACCTCGCGGCGTCGTGTTTCAACTCCTGTGAGTTTTCCTGAATCTCGAATTTCATCGGTTTCGCCATCACCCACCGACGCCCGGCGACTGTGCGTCGCTCCTTCATCAATAGAGCGGACCGTCTAATCCACCATCGTGCTCCGCCTCACCGGTAACTGACCGGCTTTCCTCTGACTATTGGTCTTTGCGATTCCTGCCACATGCTCAGCAGCGGCCAGACCATGCAGGCACCAAGTCGTCGCCGCCAGCTTCAGTGCCGTGAGCACTTCAGCTAACGATAACTGTTCAGAGACTCCCGGCAAGTACGGCATCATCGCAAGTTCAAACCTGTCGTCGCCGGCGTACGCAGGGAAGAAGAATTAGCCAAACGATCCCTGTTTAGTGCGAGTTGGCCACGTGGACTCTCCTTCCGGCAGAAAACGCTCCTTGGTCGCAATGCGGGTGTGGTCATCGCATTCGGTGTTTCCCATCCGAGGGCAATGTTCGACCCTGGTAGAAACGGGACGAAGCTGTGGGAATGACAGAATTCTGTTTGCTTCTAGCCAGCGAGCTGCAGTTGATATCGAGCGGATCGTGTGACAGGAGCCGAGACTGGCCATGTCTTCGGTCTTTCACAGCGTGTCGCGTCGCTTCGGGGGAGGAAGCTGTCAGCAACGTCGACCGGTAGATGAAATCGTTGCGAAGTTGTCCTTAGGTTCCTCGCTTGAGGACTAGCCTGAAAAGTCGCGATTGATCTTCGAGCCAAGGGCGAGCAGCAACAGGTCATCTGGGAGGTTCGGGTCTCTTCCGGACAGCTCCTGGATGCGTTCGAGACGATATCGCACGGTGTTCGGTCGAATATTGAGTTCCGCGGCAGTCTGTGACAGGTTGAATCGACGCAGAATATAGACCCGCAGCGTCTGCACCAGACTCGATCCGTGAGCCTTGTCATAGTTCAAAAGCGGATGGACGGTTTCACCGAGGATCGTCTCTCGCAACCCCGACCGGTCCACAACTGCTTGTAGGAGAACGTCCGTATAGAAGTAGGCCCTCAAGTCCCCTTGGATCCGCGCGATCCTCACGGCATCAGAGGCCTCTCGGTATGCCTCGGAGGTCCGCCCCCCGCCGGCGTGGGCGCGACTCACGCCCACAGCGTATCGGTCGAGCATGGTTGAGATCTCATTCGCAACCGTTCGCACCGCTCCGTCTGCAATGCCGGTAGTCGGCAAGATCACTACGATCTCTTCTTCTCTCAACCCCACGAGTGGTTTGCTCGCCGGGCTGGTTGGCAACAATCCTCTCACGGAGGAAAGGTCGTCTCTGGTCTGGCTGGAATCAGCGGCTGACGGGTTGCGCCGGTGCAGAAGTAGGACGCAGTGACGCTGGTTGACATCAATGCCGAGACGCGAAAGATAGCTATACACCCGTTCGGAAATCTCGGTTCCCGATATGAGTTCTTCAAGGGCGTTGCGTTCGGCAAGATGACGATCTTGGATGACGCCTTCAGCCTCTTCGAGGTACGAATTTGCGACGGCCAACGACACTCGGTTGACATAACGCATGACTTCCCCGGCCACAGCGAATCCGGTGGCCGGGGAAGTTTTGCATTCGGGCAGGCTGGCGATTTCCTCCCAAACGATCTGACCCCAAAGCCTGTATGAGTGAAGCAGGGCTTGAACCGATATTCCTTGCCGGAATCGTCGCACAGCGCTGTTGCGGAAGTCTTCAAAACTGCGGGCTTCGTCCGCATCGCCCCTCAACCAGTCACGGAGCGTGAAAAGACTCGTCCGAGAATTCTCGAAGACATCATTCATCAGAAACCCCTCCGGCTGCGACCGGTAATCGACGATCTCGTCGGTATACGCGGTGACCAGCCTGTTGGAGATTTCGTCAGCATGTTGCGCCAGGTGTTCGACGACCGACTCAAGAAGCATCTCGGAATCGTGCTCGCTCACTCGATTCTCCTTCGAAGTCATTGCGCTATCCTCTCACAGAGGAATAGTGAGTCTGATCGTCATTGCAATCGGAGCAGGATCGCCTGTCCTTGACCGCCTCCCCCGCACATCGTGGCAATGCCGTGCTCGACACCTCGTCTGCGCATCTCGAGAGCCAGGCTCATCGTGATCCGGAAGCCCGAAGCCCCTAGAGGGTGGCCGATCGCGATCGCTCCACCGTTGACGTTGACACTCGCAAGGTCCAATGCCAGATCGCGAGCCGTTGCCAGGGCCACTCCCGCGAACGCTTCATTGACTTCCCAGAGTCCGATGTCATCGGGCTTCATGCCGACTGAGTCGAGCAGTTTGCGGGCGGCGGCCGCGGGTTTGAGGTGCAGTGACGGGTCGGGTCCTGCCACCGTGCTGGAGCCGACAATCTCGACAAGAGGTCGCAGTCCTTCGGCCTCTGCCACAGCCATGCTGGTCATGAGCCCGGCTGAACCGGCATCGGACATCTGAGAAGCGTTTCCTGCAGTGACAGTTCCACCCTCGGTGAACGCTGGCCGTAGCTTGGCTAAGCGATCGAGCGATGAGTCGGAGCGAATTCCCTCGTCGGCTTCCAGCTCTGGAAGGGTGACGATCTCGTCGCCGAGGCGGCCGCTCTCAGTTGCCTGGTGGGCACGTCGGTGGCTTTCGACGGCGAACGCGTCTTGATCTTCACGTGAGATTCCGATGTCAGCATTGGCTTCGTCGGCGATCGGGCCCATTCCCGAGTCGGAGACGGCGCACCATAGTCCATCTTTGGTGAGGAGGTCGACCGCTGATTCGTCGCCGACCTTCGGGGCTTGTCTGATCTGAATGGCGTGGGGTGCTCTGCTCATTGAGTCGAATCCACCGACGACTGCCGAATTGAGCTCTCCACAGCGAATCATGGTGGCGGCCATGCCTGCGGCGTACATGCTGGCCAAGCAGACGTTGTTCAGAGTGATCGCGGGCACCGTCGTCGGCAGCCCTCCCCTGAGGCCGGCTGACCGTGCGGGGTTCTGGCCGTTTCCGGCCTGGAGGACATTGGCCATGATGACGTGGTCAGGAACAACCTCTCCTGCGTTGTTCATTGCTGCGGCAACCGCTGCGCCGCCGAGGTCGAGAGGATCGACTGTTCTGAGCGCACCGTTGAATTTTCCGACGGGTGTTCTCGCTGCGCTGACGAGTACCGGGGCTTGTGCGTTGATGGGCATTATGTGCTGCTCCTATGGAATCGTTGCAATGTAGTCAGTGGGGATGAGACGTCCGATCATGTCAGTGACATGGTGTAGCACACGGCTGTGCCATCGAGGACGAGCGTGCCGTCGTCGCGGACGACCTGCGTCTTGATTTTGGTGACTGGTTTGTCCTCGCGCGCTTCAACGACTTCAACTCGACCGGTGATCGTGTCTCCCGGACGGACCGGTGCTTTGAAATCCCAGTTCACGTTGAGGAACACGGTCCCAGGTCCCGGCAGCTCTTCGGCCACGACGGCGTTGAGGATCGCGCTCGTCACTCCGCCTTGCACGACGATTTCTCCGAACTTTGATCTCTTCGCTGCCTGTTCGTCGTAGTGAATCGGGTTCTTGTCCCCGCTGATGTCGGTGAACTTCGCGATGTCGTCTGCTGTGACTTCGCGTGTCAGCTCAGCTGTCTGTCCGGCGGCGAGCTTCTTGGTGGTATCTGAATCGGTCATGGTTACTGTTCCTTCTCATTGATGGTGTTGGATTGGTTCTGTACAGGGTCAGTCATTGTGGTTGGTGTGCCCATTTCGGCGGCGTCGGTTTGATCCGATCGAGGATCAGTGTCTGAAATCGTCGGGTTCGCTCGGTGCCTAAGCCCCATCGCCACGGCGCCGACGACGGGTCCCGGCACCAGGATGAGAAACGCGAACTGCCAACTGGTGAGTTCTGCTGCCAGTGGCACTAGCTGAATCGTGATGACGGTAATGAGAAAGCCGACTGTCGTCTGCATGGTCAGGGCGGTTCCGACGTATCGCGGGTCGACGCTCTCGCTCAGTGAGGTCGAGAAGACTCCGGAGTCGGCGATGACTGAGCTTCCCCAGATGATGAGGAACACGAGCATCAGTGGCCCTGTCACCGTGAACATCATCGGCGAGACGATGCAGCAGAGGCCACTGACGACCAATGCTGAGACCGCAGCCGTGCTCCTCCCCCACCGGTCGGCCATCCAGCCGCCGAGCAGACAGCCGATGAGTCCGGCGACCCCGATGGCGATGAAGACCGAGGTGCCGAGGTCGACGGGATCTGCCTCTGTTCCTGCCGCCTGCTTGCTCATCAGCAGGTACGTCGGAAGCCAGGTCCAGAATGCGTAGAGTTCCCACATGTGGCCGAAGTAGCCGAGGTTCGCTAACAAGGGAGGGCGCGAGTTGAAGCCCGCCCAGGCGTAGCGCATCTTCGGACGTGTCGTAGCGGCCCCTCCGTATGGTCCCTGCCGAACCCACAAGCCGGCCAGGACTCCTGCCACGGCGGTGACCCCGGCTGCGATAAGCATGATGTACCGCCAGGGCAGGCCCTCTGCCAGTCCGGAGATGAGATGTGGCATGCCCGAACCGACCGTCAGAGCACCGATCAACAGCCCGAAGGCCAACCCTCGCTGGCGGGGTGATGCCCAGCTGGCCATCACCTTCATACCAATCGGGTAGAGCCCTGCGAGGAAGACTCCTGTGAAGAATCTCAGCCCGATCGCCGTCCAGAGGTCATCGGCGAAGAGGGCCAGGCACGCCGTGGTCAGGGAAGCACCGAAGGCGGATAGGCACATCACGGCGTGGGGTCGGTATCTGTCACCGATGGTCAGGAGGGCAGAGGCGATACCGCCACAGACGAATCCGATCTGCACTGATGCCGTCAGCCACACCGCTGACGAGGAGCTGATGGACCATTCCATTTGCAACGCAGGCGAGACCGCTGTGGCTGAGAACCACACTGTCAACCCGAGGACCTCGACGGCGGCTAAGAGCAGCATCTGCCCGCGCTTGCTCTTTGTCATCACGGAGTTTCAGGGACCTTCGCATCTGCTGGTTGGGACGTGTGTGCCTCCGACACTGGTCGATATGGCTGTCCCGAATCTTTATCGGCAATACGATCGATTTTGGCTGGCTTTCTGCGATTGCCTCGGTGGGTCTCGGGTGACAGGATCGTCGCGACGATTGTGACGATGCTGACGCCGATCATGTACAGCGCCACCAGCCACGGTCGATCATTGCCGACTTGCAAGAGATAAACGGCGAGGACAGGTGAAACTGCGCCCGCGATTGTCGAGGCGAACTGGTATCCAAGCGATGTTCCGGTGTACCGGACCTTCGTTTCGAACATCTCGGTCATGAAGGATGCCTGTGGGCCGTACATCGCATCGTGGAAGATGAAGGCGAGGACAATCGCCACGGCGATGAGAACCACGTTTCGGGTGTCCATCAGTGCGAACATCGGGTAGGCGAACACTGCGGAGGCGATGGCGCCGAAGAGGTAGGTGCGCCGCCGTCCGAACTGGTCGGATATCCAGCCGAAGAACATGAGGGAGAAGACGCTGATCACGCAGGCGATCATCACGCCGACCAGAGCGACGTCGTCGCTCATGCCAAGTGACTCCCCGACGTAGGTGAGGACGAAGACGGTGATGATGTAGAAGATCGCGTTCTGCGAGATCTTCACCCCGGCGGCGAGCAGCAGCCTGCGCCACTGGGTGCGGAACATTTCGGCGATGGGGAACTTGGCGACTTGCGCGGTCTCCTTCACTTCAGCGAAGTCCGGGGTTTCCTCCATCTTCAGGCGAATGATCAGGCCGACAGCGATGAGGAGGGCCGAGCCGAGGAATCCGACCCGCCATCCCCAGGCGACAAATTCTTCGGGCCCGATGATGAAGTTCATGATCATGAAGACGGCGTTGGCCATGAAGAGGCCTACGGGCACTCCGACTTGCGGCCAGGATCCGGCCAGACCTTTCTTCGTCTTCGGCGCGTGTTCGACGGCGACGAGAACTGCGCCTCCCCATTCGCCACCGACTCCGAAACCTTGGATGACACGCAACAGCACCAAGAGCAATGGTGCCCAGATGCCAATCGTGGCGTAGGTCGGAAGGAACCCTATGAGAGTCGTGGCAATGCCCATGGTCATCAGCGAGAGCACGAGCATCGACTTGCGACCGATCCGGTCTCCGAAGTGGCCCATAACAATTCCACCGACCGGTCGTGCGATGAATCCGGCGGAGAACGTCATGAGGGACAGCAGTGTTCCGGTCGGGCCGTCAAAATCTGTGAAGAAAACTTGGTTGAACACGAGTGCGGCCGCGGTGCCATAGAGGTAGAAGTCGTACCACTCGATGGCGGTGCCGATGAAGCTGCCCCATTTGGCCCGCCGGGCCATCGCCGTCGTATGGGTGGGATCCGGTTGTATGTTCGCTGTTGTCATTCTCTGACCTCCTTGTCAGCCGAGTGCGCGATACACCCGGGTTGGTCGCTGTCTATTCCGAGACAGCAGATGCGAAGTTGAGCAGCATCTGATTGAGTTGGTCGTCCCATGTGGGTGCGAGTCTGACTGGCATTCCCACGGACACACTTTCGGGTGGACAGTCGACGATTCGAGTCATCATCCGCGGTCCTTCTTCGAGTTCGACGAGGGCGATCACATATGGGACCTCATCAGCCCATGCCGGGTGGCCAGGCTTTTCAACGACAGTGAATGTCCAGATGACACCGTTGCCTGAGGCGCTCATCCACAAAGGTTCATCCGCCCAGCACGAGGTGCAGATATTGCGTGGATAGTGCTGACGATGACCGCAACTCGAGCAATGCTGGATGAGCAGCTCGCCCTCGTTGGCGCGGTCCCAAAAGGGTTCGGTCAATGGTGTCGTCACCAACCCCGGCCGTCGGATAGATTCGGGTCGTGTTTTTATGCTGGCGGTTTGGGTGTCGGTCATGTCAGTTCCTTTCGTGCTCATCTGCGAGAGCTGCCTAGTATCAAGGCGACTTCTTCGCTGAGCGTCGCGCCATTGCCGGTGACCAATGCGAGTTCGGGGTCGTCAATCTGCCTTCCGACCGCGTCCCCCCGCAGTTGCAACACGGCTTCGACCACATGTCCCATTCCTCCAGCAAGGTCGGACTGGCCGGTCGAAAGTTGTCCGCCATGAGGGTTAATTGGCAAGTCGGACGTGATGGAGAAGTCCGCCTGTTCGAGCCAGGGCCCGCCCTCTCCTTTGGCGCACACTCCTGCGTCTTCGATGGTCTCGGCGACCACGATGGAGTAGCAGTCATAAATGGACAAGAGGTCGAGGTCATCGGCTCGTACTGCGGCCATCCGATAGGCCTGCTCGATTGCAGGTGCCAGTGGCGAGGTCGTCAATCGTGGAGCCTGGCTCAACGCCCTGTGAGTGACCATTTCCCCGGCACCGAGCAGATGCACCGGTGCGTGTGGGGTGTCGTGTGCGCGATCAGACGAGGTGACGACAACCGCCGCTCCCCCGCCACAGGGCATGACCACCTCGAGCAGGTGCAACGGTGACATCACCATAGGAGACGACAGCACGTCGTCGACGGTGATTGCCTTGCCGTGGAAGACAGCATTCGGGTTGAGCATTGCATTCTGACGTTGTTTGACTGGTACCTGGGCAAGCTGTTCGGGGGTGGTTCCGAATTCGGCCATGTGAGCCTGAGCGACCATGGCGTAGGCTTGATTGGCGCCGCTAGCACCATAGGGAACGTCGAATTCGCGGATAGGGTTGCGGTTCGGCGAGCGGGGAAGACGTTCCGGGTCACGGGCGTTGCCCAGCACACAGAGGACTGTGTCCGCCATTCCTGCCGCGATCGCGGCCGCTGCACGCCAGACCATGCCGGGTCCGCATGCACCTCCGAGATCGACGATGTCCGCGAATCTCGGTTGCAGCCCCAGATATTCAGCGAGTGCTGCCGGTGCGTGCTGTGGTGTCTCGCCGACCTGGGGGCCGATCATCAGGCCATCGATGTCCTGTGGAGTGAGACCGGCATCAAAGGTCGCCCCCTTTGCCGCCCTGGCGATCATTTCAAGACTGGTCACGCCAGGGGTGGTGCGCTGTGGGGGAAGTTCGAACGCGCCGACGATAGCTGCACCCCTCATACGAGTTCCTCTTCTCGCAGTGCCGCTGACGAACCCGCACTTGAACTCGCGAGCTGCGGGTCAATGGTCACCGGGGCTCCGGTCGCCGAGACCACCTCGTCGATGCTCAGACCATCTGCGACCTCGCGGAGAACGAGTCCGTCGTCAGTGACATCGAAGACACCGTGACTCGTGATCACCATTGAGACGACCCCTTTGCCGGTCAGTGGGAGTGTGCATTCTTCGAGTATCCGGTGGTCGCCGTTCTTTGTCAGATGCTCCATGAGCACGATGACGCGCCTGGCACCGTGCACGAGGTCCATCGCTCCGCCTGGGCCCTTGATCATCTTTCCTGGTACGGTCCAGTTCGCCAGATCGCCCTGGGCTGAGACCTGCATTCCTCCGAGTACTGTGACGTCGAGCTTTCCGCCGCGGACCATGCCGAAGCTCATAGACGAGTCAAAGTAGGCTGCACCAGGCAGCACTGTCACGGTTTCCTTGCCCGCATTGATGAGCTTCGGATCCTCATCGCCTTCCAAAGGGTAGGGTCCTACTCCGACGATTCCATTCTCCGAATGCATCGTGATCTCGACGCCCTCCGGCAAGAAGTTCGGGATGAGGGTGGGCAGGCCAATGCCCAGGTTGACGTAGCCCCCTGCTGGAAGCTCAAGTGCCGCGCGTGCGGCCATGTCATTACGTGTCCAGGTCATAGTATTTCCTCTCGGTCTTTCTGTTTCGGCAGACGTTCAGGCAGCTGTACGGGGGCGGGTCTTGAGCTTCTCGATGGGAAGCTCCTTGGCGACCTCCGCCGTCTGGGCGATCACACGGTGGACGTAGATGCCGGGAATGTCGACGTCGTCGGGATCGATCTCTCCGGGCTCGACGAGTTCTTCGACCTCGGCGATCGTGATACGCCCGCAGGTGGCCACGACGGGGCTGAAGGCCCGTTCTGCCTTTTCGAAGACAAGGTTCCCGTGGCGGTCGCCCTTTGCAGCGCGGACCAAGGAGAAGTCGGTGACGATGGCCTCCTCGAGGACGTAGCTGAGCCCGGGGCCGAAGTGGTCAAATGTCCTGGTCTCTTTCGCTGGTGATTCGACGATTACATTTCCGTGCCCGTCGTATTTCCACGGAAGGCCTCCGTCAGCGACGACGGTGCCGACTCCGGAGGCGGTATAGAAGCCGGGAATCCCGGCGCCGCCGCAGCGCATTCTCTCAGCAAGCGTTCCCTGCGGTGCGAACTCCAACTCCAGTTCGCCACCGAGGTATCGGCGGGCGAATTCGTGGTTCTCACCGACGTAGGAAGCGATCATGCGCGAAATTTGGCCGGTGCGCAGAATCTCGCCGAGGCCCCAGTCGTCGACGCCACAGTTGTTCGAGACGACTTCCAGATCGTCAACGCCGAGATCGCGCACGGCGCGGATGAGGGTGATCGGCACTCCGACGAGGCCGAATCCACCGACCGCTATCGAAGCGCCGGAAGGGATATCCTGGATTGCTTCAGCGGCCGAGGTTTGTACTTTGTCCATGGGAGAGTTCTCCTTTGCATCGCCTTTGATTGAACTGTCGTCGACGATATGCACGAGTGTGGTCGGAGTCACTGGCGAGAAACGCGGACTTCGCGCCCACCAATTGCAAAATATGCAAAAGCCCTGATCAGAGCGCCGCTTCGATTAACGAATGGCGTGAAAGGACGCTGGCATCAGACCAGTGCAGTCACGAGACTTTGATTTGTGTGCGTATAGGAGTGCATTCTCGGTGTAGCCCTACTTTTTCAAACTCGAGACCTGACGCATGGCAGAAATAGGATGCTCGAGGAGTCCGTCGCGGAATCATTTCTGGGTGAATGCCACTCGTGTCATCCAGTACGTCCATATTCTTCGAGTTATCAGCGCGGCGAGTACAGGTGCCAGGCCGTCTGCACGGCCCGAGAAGCACGTAGACTTCAGCACCTGAACTGGAGTGTCACAATTGCGGGCTGAGCGTTCTTTGAACTGGTGTTGTCACAAACGATGCGTTGCCCTGGCCATCGTTGAGCGCGACCACGCAACGTGATCGAATGCCAAGCTTCTCGGGTGTTTACTCAGCTTCGCAATTCACAAGATTGATTGGTCTTTCATTCCTGAAAACCCTGCCGATTTCACTGACTGCGGTGCTAGCAGCTTCTGCCGCGGCCTCTTTGGACAGATAAGCGACGTGCGGGGTGAGAGTGATTCCGTCCACTCCATGAAACGGACTGCCAATTCCTGCCGGTTCGGCTTCGAAGACGTCGAAGCCGGCTCCGGCGATATGCCCCGCTTGGACTCTCTCAGCCAAAGCATGCTCGTCAACGAGCCCTCCCCTGGAGACGTTGATCAGCACTGCACCGGTTTTCATTCTTGACAGCCGTGTGCGGTCGATTAGTCCTCTTGTCTCCTCGGTGACGGGGATATGGAGAGACACAATGTCGGAAGTTTCGAAGAGCTCATCGAGACTCATTGGAGTACCACCCATGGCGATGATGGAATCAGCATACTTCGGTCGGGCGTAGACGTGGACTTCGAATCCGAGCGGCCGGACGAGATCGGTCAGGCGTTGAGCAGAGCGCCCGAACCCGACCAGGCCAAGACTCAGTGCACTCGGGCGGCGCATACCTGCCCCGATCGTCGATGGCGCCCATTCACCCTTCTGCATGGATGAGTTGAATACAGTAATCCGCCTGAGTTGGTCGAGGATCAGAGCAAGTGCATGAGTGGCCACTTCGTTGAAATTTGCATCCGGCACATTCGTGACGAGGATTCCCAACTCGGTCGCAGCCGCGACATCGATAGTGTCGACGCCAACACCGACGCGGGCGATGACTTTGAGTTTCGGCAGCGCCTCCATAACTTCACGGGTGACATTCTCGGTCATGACCACGAGGGCGTCGGCGTCAGCGGCTTGATCGATGATGTCTTGTGCGGATCGACACGGTACATCGTCTATGCGATAGCCTATTCCGCTCAGGTGAGAGAGTGCTTCCTCTGGTATCGACACCACGCCGAGGTCGGTTTTTACTATGCGGAACATGGGCGGATCCTGGTCTCGCATGGAACGAGTTCAAAGCTCGTCATCGGTATCTGACGGATTCGGCCATGGCGGTAACGGCCTCAGTGAGTACGGACGGGGATGTGGCGAAGTTCAGCCGCACGTGTCCTCGACCACCTGGCCCGAACACGTGACCGGAACTCAAAGCCACTTTGGCGTTGCTGAGGAAGAACTGTGCAGGGCCTGCCAGTTCCGAAACGACTCCTGTTTCGGAGCGGGAGGGAGCCTCGTCGATTTCGAGTTTCCGGCAGTCGAGCCACCCGAGGTAGGTACCCTGTGGTGGAGTCCAGCTGACCGAGGGGATCTTCGATGAGATGAGTTGGTCGAGCAGGTTTCGGTTCTTCTCGAGCCCTGTCAGAAGGTCCTTGAGCCATTGTCGTCCTGAGTTCAATGCGGCCGTATGGGCGATGATCGCAACATGGCTTGGACCGTGGCTGACTTCCTCTGGGATCTGTGCGAGCTCCCGAACGCTGTCTTTGCCTGCGATGACGAGCGCGGCCTTGAGCCCAGCAAGGTTCCACGCCTTCGACGCCGATGTCAATGAGAAGGCGTTCTCAGCTCCGTCGACGGTGAGAAATGGAATGAATTGGTGGCCTGAGTAGACCAGCGGTGCGTGGATTTCGTCGGAAATCACGCGGACTCCGTACTTCCGTGCCAGCTGCGCCACGTGCTCGAGTTCTGCGCGAGTATGGACGGTTCCGGTCGGGTTGTGCGGGTTGCTCAGCAGCAGGACAGCCCGTTTGTGATCTTTCGACGCTGTCACGAATGCTGATTCCAGGGTTGCGATATTTAGCCTGTTCGAATCTCCCAGCGGAGCGTTGATAATTCTTCGGTCGCTGTGTTCGACGAACGCGTAGAAAGGCGCGTAGACAGGAGGGGTGACGATGACCGCGTCGCCGGGATCTGTAAGCACTCGGAGTACCTCTACGATGCCCATCATCACATCGGGAACAATCGCGGTACGCTCCACCTGGAAATCGGTCCATCCCCAGGTCTCGGCGGCGAATTCGCCCAGCGCCCGAGCATAGGCATCGCCTGCGGGGTATCCGGTGTCGCCAGCAGTCATAGTCTCGGTGACTGCGTCAATGATGGCCGGTGCAGGTGTGACGTCCATCTCCGCCACCCAAAGCGGCAGGACATCGGTCGGATGAGTCCGCCATTTCATGCTGGTTCGGGTTCTCAAGTCCTCGATGGTCAACTGCTCAAGTGGGTTGGATGACACGAGCGCCTACTTTCGTCAGGGAGGGTTCGGGCAATTGCGTATTCGTAGTACGGACGACTAAGCGGGCGTGCGTCGCCGGCTCAGGACGCGAGCGAGCGTTTGATGTCGGTATCTGAGAAGCGCGGGTTGAGGCTCAGCAGTTCGTCTGAGAGCGATTGGGCTTCCTCGGTCAGCCACTCAACGATGCGTTCCAGGCGTGGTTGCTGGAATCGTGAATGAGTGCCCACAATGCTCAGTGCGGCGACTGGTTGCGACGATGCACCGCGGACAGGCACGCCGACACCGACGATTTCAGGTATCTGCAGATTGGCGAACTCGGCATAGCCGCGCACCCGGGACTCCTCGATGAGTTCGTCGAGAGCTGCGCGTTCGGGAACACGGTAATCATCTGATCTCTCGCGCATTTGCGCGGCCAAAGATTCTGCCATCGAATCGTCGTCCATCCAGGCGAGAAGAGCAAGACTTCCGGCACATGAGCCCAGTGGTCGGCGGTCGCCGATCTCGGGGTCGACGATTCTGACAGGGTGGCTGCCCGCCGCCCTGTCGGCACACAGTGCGCGTCCGTCAAGCATCACCGATAGGTAGACGGTATCGCCTGTTACCTGGGCAAGGCGCTCCAGATGTGGTCGTGCTTGCTCAACGATCCCATGGCGATCCATCGCTGCCATGCCGAAGCCGACGACCGGCGGGCCGAGGAAATAGGCACCTCTTCCTTCGTCGAATTCGATCCATCCCGAACCTGTCAGGGTGACGAGAATTCTGTGCACTGTCGCCTTCGACAGCTTCGAAGCAACAACCAGGTCGCTGGGCTTGCTCCCCTTGTCTCCAGACGATGCGATGATTTCGACCAGCGCCAGGGCTCGTTCGACCGAACGGATGGACCCAGCACTTGCCGCGTGCTCGTTTTGAAACTCTGTTTCACTCACATCACCGAAGTTACCACAGATCCGATCTTCAACCCGAGATACCTACCGGATTGGAACCATGATCCGTTTGGTGAAACTTCTCGATTGACAGCTACTCGATCGTGTGATGTGCTTTGTGTCACCTGGGAACTGCGTTTCACTTTCGTGCGTGCAGCGTCCTGGCGTGATGTCCGTCCGTCGAAAATGAGAGCCGATGATGTCCTCAGAACCGAGCACCGCTGCAACACTCAAACGCGTATCACTGCGATTGCTGCCGATCATGATGATCCTCTACTTCATGAGCTATGTTGACCGAGTCAACATCGGATTCGCAGCACTGGAGATGAATGCCGATATCGGCCTGAGCACCGCCGCCTACGGGCTCGGAGCCGGCCTGTTCTTCGTCGGCTACTTCATCTTCGAGGTACCGAGCAATCTTTTGCTCGACCGGTTCGGGGCCCGAATATGGATCACACGTATCGCCCTGACCTGGGGTGCAGTGGCAGCTGCGATGGCGTTGGTCAATAACGAGCTCACCTTCTACATCCTCCGCTTCCTGCTCGGAGTCGCCGAAGCCGGGTTCTTCCCTGGACTGGTCTACTTCCTGGGATTTTGGTTCCCCCGCCAGCAGAGGGCTCGCATCCTGTCGTATGTGTATATGGCTGCGCCGGTGTCCTTTCTCCTCGGCGGACCGCTCTCGGCGTTCCTCATGGAGACGGGCAACACCCACGCCAACTTCGCAGGCTGGCGTTTCATGTTCGCCGCCGAAGGCATCTTGACCATGGTGCTCGGCGTGATCGGCTACTTCCTGCTCGTGGACCGCCCGTCGAAAGCGAAATGGCTCACCGCGGCTGATGCCAAGTCACTCGAGGATCAGATCGCATCTGAGGACGCTTCGGTGACTGCGACCCACGGCGGTCACGGCCTGCGTGCTGCCTTCACCCCTCGAGTCTTCGCTCTCTCGGCCGTGTACTTCGGCATCGCCTACGGAATCTATGCAGTGGGCTTCTTCCTCCCCTCGGCCATCAGCGATTTCGAGACACGGTTCGGTCTGTCCCTGTCCCTGGTGCAGATTGGTCTGATCTCAGCCATTCCGTACGCGTTCGCAACGATCGCCATGCTGCTGTGGAGCAGACACTCCGACCGTAACGCTGAACGCTTCTGGCACGTGGCCATCCCCACCGCTGTAGGCGGTGTCGCCCTTGCCATCGCCTTCACGCTGGATTCGCCTTGGGCCGTCATGGCCGCTATCACAGTCACAGCGATCGGGATGTTCTGCGCCGTGCCAGTCTTCTGGCAGATTCCGCCCATGTTCCTCACCGGCGCTGCGGCAGCTGCCGGTATCGGTGTCGCGAACTCGATCGGTAACCTCTCGGGCTTCTTCGCGCCCTATATTGCCGGTTGGCTCAAGGACAGCACAGGGACGTACGAGTCCGGAATGCTCCTGGCCGGGGCCTGTATGGTCGCCGCAGCGATCCTCGTGTTCTTCGTGCGCCGCCGACTACGCGCCACCGCTGCCCACTCCTCGCCGTCCGGGAACCAAGCAAACAACGAAGTATCTTCCTAACTAACCATCACAAAGTAGTGCACCACTTCACCTACAGAAGGAGAATCACATGGCAACGACCATTGCCTCGCTCGAAACGCTGTCGTGCGACGCCGGATGGCGTAACTATCACTTCCTCAAGCTCACCACGTCCGACGGCGTCGTCGGTTGGTCGGAATTCGACGAGGACTTCGGGCCCCGTGGCCTGACCGCAGCCATCGAAGCATATGCACCATTCTTCATCGGCGCTGACGTGATGAATCACGAAAGGTCGATTCTAGCGGTCGGGTCCACGATGCGCCCCGCGCCCCATGGCATCACTGGAGAAGTTCTCGGCGCCGTTGAGAACGCGATGCTCGACGCTAAAGCACGCACCCTCAACGTTCCCGTCTACGAACTCCTCGGCGGCAAGCATCGGGATTCAGTGCCCATCTACTGGTCTCATTGCGCCAGCTGGCGCATCAGCCACCCCTCCCACTACGGCAACGCCATCACCGATCTCAACGGTGTCAAGGACATTGGACACGAGGCCAGAGAGCGCGGCTTCCAGGCCGTGAAGACCAACATCTTCCAGTACGGGGAGAACGGACCGAAATCCTGGGGCTCGGGATTCGGCAACCCGTACGAGCCAGGCTTGAACATCACACCCGCCTTGATCCGCGATGTCACCAACCATCTCTCAGCTCTGCGAGAAGGAGCCGGAGACGATGTCGAGATCCTCATCGACTTCAACTTCAACGCCCGCACCGAGGGCTACGTCAAGCTGTTGCGAGCACTGTCGGACTTCGACCTGCTCTGGGCCGAACTCGACATCTACAACCCCGAGGCCCTCGCGTTCATCCGCGCGCAATCGCACGTTCCCATCGCCTCGTGCGAGACCGCCTTCGGTGTCCGGCAGTTCCTGCCCTATCTCTCTGCACAAGCCATCGACGTCGGCATCGTCGATGTCGTCTGGAACGGCGTCGCCCAAGGTATGAAGATCGCCCACACTGCCGAGGCCTTCGACGTCAACGTCGCACCCCATAACTTCTACAGCCACCTCGCTACCACCATGAGCGCGCACTTCGCCATGGCAGTGCCCAACCTCAGAATCATGGAACACGACGTCGACCGTCTCGACTACGACGACGAACTCTTCACCGCACACCCTGAGATCTCCGCCGGACGCCTCAGCGTCCCGGACGGGCCCGGATGGGGAATCGAACCGATTGAAGACGAGATCCGCCGCAGACCCGCAGTCGCACGCGACACATACTTGGGCATCAAGCCCTAACCTGCGATTGCGCCAGTCGGAGGCAATCTGCCTCCGACAAACACCATACCGAAAGGAACACCACCATGGCCGACAAGCCGTTCATCAATTCCAAGGACCTGACAGATACCATCGCGGCTGTCACCGACAACCGCGCTCTCGGAGAAGTCACTTTCTCCGTAGCAGCACATTCGACTGGCGGTGTCGCCGGAGAGACCATCACCGGGCCCATCACACAGGCCGGCCAGCAGGACACATCACGCAAAGGCAAGTTCACCCTTGCCAGCGATGAACCCGTTCCACTGCTCGGAGGAGACAGCGCGGTCAGCCCCGCTGAATACATCCTCCAGGGGCTTGCCGGCTGCTACATCGTCTCCCTGACATCGCTGGCCACCAAGCGCGAGATCGAGCTCGAGCGCATCGAGGTCTCCCTCGACTTCGATATCGATCTTGCAGGATTCCTCGGCATCGATGACTCCGTAAAGCGAGGAGCAAAAGAAATCCGGGCCGAAGTCTCGCTCACGGCCCCATCTGCCTCCACTGAAGAGCTGCAGAAACTCGTCGATGCACTCGACACGACTTCACCAATTCGGGATACACTTGCAAATCCCGTCGATGTGGTCACCACACTTAAGTAAGGCTGGACGGAAGCACTCGCACCTTTCACAACTCACCATCGGCGAAGCCTCGGTTCCACTTCTCAAACGAAGTGGAACCGAGGCTTCGCCGAGTCAATCGCCCAAAACCGTTCAGATCTACTTTCGGTGAACGGATATCAGATTTCACTACTAAACAATGTTGGTGATTAGATTCCGGGCTGATAGGCAAGGGTTCGAGTGAGTTGGTGGCGGTCTCTTTTCGACGATTTCCTCACTTTCGGGCGAGCGCGCGAAGTATCATAGGTTAAAAAAATTATGGAATCAGTATTGCTGCAGTTAAACCGCGTAACGGTACCTCCTGACGTTCCCACTAACCGACCGTCGCGGAAACGATCGTTTCCGCGACGTCCCATCTTCGCCACCGCAATCCCCGACCACAAGGCGGCTCTGTTGTCGCATAAACGTGTTCCACAACTGCGCAGACCCCCATCACGGGAATTGACACATCTTCTATGTCAACGACCTGTGGTGCGTCTGAACGCACGAGTTGGTCTCCTCCCAGTTCACGCACGCTTGGCTATAGTTGAGTCTCCACTGTCGGTCACAACCACGACCGGCATCTCAATTCCCTCAAACAGGCCGGATGCTCACGAGTCTTTTCCGACGCCGGATCGGGAGCGAAAGCAGATCGCCCTGGAATCACTGCTCTGCGCGACCATGTCCGCCCCGGGGACACTGTATTAGTCGAGTCGCTTGACCGACTCGGACGCTCAATGCGGGCATTCTCAGTCCCATCCACGAGTTTGCCGGGGAAGACGTATCAGTAGAGTCTCTGGACGGTCTATGCACCGACTCTCGCAAACCCCGGGGGCACGATCGGCCCGCAGGCGGTGAGCCAGCGAAGATCGCGGGAGGCGCTGGTCCCCAAGGGGGCGTACAGGATGGAGCCCAGCAACACTTGTCGCGTAGGTCAGGTCCTAGTTGGTGAGGACATCGTCGACTTCTTGTAGCATTCCAACTATCGGACTAGAGGAGAGACATCGATGGCGAATACCAACTTGGGTGCAGCAAAGCAGGCGAAAAATAACGAGTACTACACTCAATGGCCGGACATCGAGCGCGAGATGAATGCCTGCCTCGAGTATGACCCCGACGTCTTCAGGGATGCTACGGTACTGCTCCCATGTGATGATCCGGAATGGTCGAACTTCAC
Source organism: Brevibacterium sp. SMBL_HHYL_HB1 (assembly GCF_018208375.1). Taxonomy (NCBI): domain Bacteria; kingdom Bacillati; phylum Actinomycetota; class Actinomycetes; order Micrococcales; family Brevibacteriaceae; genus Brevibacterium; species Brevibacterium sp. SMBL_HHYL_HB1. The sequence goes on from NZ_CP062936.1 coordinate 2,407,983, forward strand.
GAAGTTCTTCGCACTGCACTTTCGCGACTTTGGTCTCAAGAAGCTGATCTCTACTAGCTACGCGCCGAACAGTAACGCTGACGCAATGCACTACTCGCCGACCTTGTTCGAGACCGAAGACCCGAAATTTGACCCGAAAAAGTCCAAGGAACGTGGAAGAGTTTTCGTTCTCGAGCAAGATAGCGTGAACGGAGATGGCAGGGTCGATATCGACGATCTACGATGGGACTACCTTGAGGGTGACGGCGACTTTAGTAGCGCGGAAGTTACAGCTCTTCGTGATGAAGCTGACTTCGTGATCACCAATCCGCCCTTCTCTCTATTTCGAAAGTTTCTATCGTGGCTCTTTGACGGCAAAGTAAGATTTTCTATTATCGGTAGCAATAACGCAATTACATATAAAGAGACATTTCTACGGATCAAGAATAACCAAATGTGGTTGGGTGCGACCGGGAACAGCAACGATATGGTATTCGGTGTACCCAAAGGTACACCGGTAAAAAAAGCGGACCGCGAAAAGGCCGAACGTCTCGGATACCCCTCTGACGATCGCTTCGACTATACGAGGATGGGTAACTCCTGTTGGTTGACTAGCATCGAACACGGCCGCAGGCATGAGCCACTGCAGCTGATGGATATGAAGGACAATTTGCAATATGGTTCGAAGCGGGTCAAAGCCGCATCTTATCAAAGCTACGAAAATTATGATGCCATCGAAGTCCCTGAAACCATGGGGATTCCGTCTGACTTCGAGGGAATCATGGGGGTTCCCATATCATTCCTCGATAAGTACGATCCCGAACAATTCGAAATTTTGATGATGGCAAACGGAAATGCGCGTACTAACACTCCGATTAATGTACTGGAATCTGTGAGATACCACCGCCATTCTGAAGACAAAGGCGGGCTGGGCGTGATCAATGGTGAACGTGTCTACGCTCGAATTCTCGTCCGTCACCTGAACCCCGTTCCGAGGAAGGAATAATCCGTGGATACCGATCTACACCAATACTCTGTAGAGGAAGTCACGCGAGGTTTCGTCTACAACGAACTCGAAGGCAAGGGGTTATTCGGCCTGAACGGCGACCTGGTTATCCAACCAGAGTACCAGCGGCACTATATCTACGGGGATGGCAAGAAAGACGTGGCGGTCATTGAATCGCTGCTCAAGGGATATCCGCTCGGTCTGATCTATTTCGTGAACACGGGGGCGACGACCAGCCCGCGACTCGAAGTGCTTGACGGCCAGCAGCGCATCACTTCAGTTGGTCGATTTGTCACGGGGAAATTTGCTATCAAAATCGCTGGTCGCGAGCAGACATTCGGGTCGCTGTCCGCAGACAAGCAAGAGCTCATACTTATGAGCACACTGCTGGTGTACGAGTGCACGGGCACTGAGACCGAGATCAAGGAATGGTTCGAAACGATCAACATCGCGGGTATACCACTCAACCAGCAAGAGCTCAACAACGCGATTTACTCCGGATCGTTCGTCACCGCGGCGAAGCGGGAGTTCTCGCGATCCTCAAATGCCCTCCAGCAGAAATGGACGGCGTATGTGAAGGGCGATCCGAAGCGCCAGGAAGTCCTCGAGGTCGCGCTTAGCTGGGTTGCAGACACGCACGCCCAGACGATCCCGGCGTACATGGCTGCGCACCGAAAGGACGCGGGGATCGATGAACTCAAGACTTACTTCACGACTGTCATCGACTGGATCGGAAGCGTGTTCACTGGGGAACTCCACAGCGAGATGCGAGGGCTCGAGTGGGGTCGCCTGTACGAGACTTACCATCAGGAGTCCTACGACAGCGTGGCACTCACCGAGCGGGTGGATGAGCTGATCGCCGACCCCGCTGTGAGCGACCGAAAAGGCGTCTTCGAGTTCGTCCTGGGCCGTGAGACTGACACCCTACTGCTTAACGTCCGCCTGTTCCCGCCGAAAACGAAGAAGCAGGCCTACAAGCGACAGACGGAGTACGCAAAAGCGCGTGGGGTCTCGAACTGTCCCGTGTGCGAGATTGGGAACAATGTGAACAAAACAAAGGTCTGGGCCGAGAAGGAGATGGAGGCAGATCACGTGACTGCATGGTCGAAGGGTGGCTCAACGGACCTGGACAACTGCGAGATGCTCTGCAAATCGCACAATCGCGCTAAGGGCAACCGGTGAGCGAATCCGCGACATCTTCGCTCCGCGTCTCGTTGCCAGACAAAGCGTACGTACAAAAGATCGGCGCTCTCGCATACGCAGTGTCCTCGCTCGAGTGGAAACTCCTCGGCGATCTGAATCGCCTAGCGAACAGGTTGCCGGAGAACCTGACTCTGAAAGTCCTGGAACCAATCACCACAGGGGGAATCGCTAAGAGAATCAGCAAGGCAGCTGCCAACACCAAGGACGTCGAGGTGCGGAACTACCTTACTGTGGCGAGCGATGCGCTGAAACGCGCGGCGGAGTTGAGAAACGACCTCCTGCACGCGAGGCCTGCGACGCATCCAACCGAGGGTCAGCGGCTTCACCGCGCCGAAGTTGTCGACCGAGCAACCACGGGGCACCGATTCTGGATTGATAATGCATGGTTCGACAATTCATTCGCTGAACTCAACGCGCTTTCGGCCAAGGTCAACCGCGTTCGACCGCCACGTAGTTACTAATTATGTCTTACACACACGTGGAGTGAAGATACAAAGTTCTGCGAATGGATGTCACCGATGCGGTGTGGTTGAATGCCGCGGTGTAGCAAAGTTTCACTCCGCTTCGGTACACAGCTTTCTACTGGGAGCCGTTTTCGAGCACCTGATTCGGATGCCCGAACGGATTCTACAGGTTCTTACCGAGTCGATCAGCCAACTGCTGAGCAAAGCTCGAGTAACCTCGCTGGATTTCATAGCCCTGATGATCGACTCCAGTACTCGAGACCTGAAGCAGAACGCTACCGCGGCTGCGAGTCAAAGCAACGTAGAAACCACGTCGCTCTTCCTCTAAAGCTCGACCAGTCTTGGGCCTGCGTTTCCAGGGTGGACCGCTCCATGGCGGTACGACACCTTCGCTCAGCCCCGGAATGACGACCGCCGAGAACGTGCGCCCCTTTGCTCCGTGGAAGGTGGACATCACAACTCTTCCCGTGCCCACGGAATCAGACGCGAGGGAAGCGAGCGCCACATCTTCAGGCGCCTCTAGCAGTCCGTTGAGCTCATCGACCGACCGAGGATCGCCAACCTCACGGGCAAGGTCCCTCAGATTCAGCGATTCCACGACCTGCCGCAGCCATGAGCGCATCGTGAGGTCTAGTGTCGGGTTACCGTCCAGCAGTGAGGCATGAAGTTGAGCAACTCGTGCAAGCCGGGGTTGGCTAGGCTTGGGTCTGCCAACAATCCGGCGCATGGACTCCAGGCGGTCCAAGAGCTGGCTCACGCCAACTTCCGGCGGCAGGTCCGCGTCAGATTGACCCGACATCCGTACCGCGTATAGCGCGGCTGCCTCAAGCCACCGCCCCACATCAGTGACAGGACCTGCCAGCAGTCCACCGTGTTGCACCGGAATCCCCTCGAAGCGCAAACCTCGTTCGATGAGGGGCGCCAGCGGCTTCCGGTTACGCACGAGGACAGCAATCTCTTCAGCGGCGAGCCCAGCGTCGAGAAACTGGCGCACCGAGGACACGACCTCGCGAGCTTGTTCAGCCGAGGAGCCTTCGGCCACTCTGAACTCAAGGACGCCCGGATCTGCGCTATAACCACGCGCCCGGTCGAGAGTAAGTTCGGCTGCCGCAACAACAGCAGATCCGCAGCGGTAATTCGTCACGAGGCGGCGCATCGCGAAGTCATCACGGCGGCACAGCTCCTCGAGATACACCGGGTCGCCGCCGCTGAACCCGAAGATACTCTGGTCGGCGTCTCCAACTGCGGTGATCTCGACTCCGGAGGCCAAAAGCAGCTCGACCAGTCGGTGTAGACCTGCGCCGAGATCCTGGTACTCGTCGATCATCACGATGGGAAACTTCGCTTGGATGACTTCTGCGATCTCGGGATGATCCTCCAGGAGCCGCACTGAACGAAGCACAATTGCTTCGAAGTCCCATACATTGCGGCGTTCGCAAAGAGCCTCGTAGTGTTCGACCGCGTGCACGTATGCTTCCGGCTCGTTGGAGACATCCTCGCTCGCTGCTACTCGCCGTCGTAACCCGGGGAAGCCTTCTCGCAGATCCCACACGTTGATCCCGACAGCGTCGGCACATTCTTGTTCTAGGTCTTTGATCTGGGACGTCGTCATTAACCGGTCGAGCGAGGGAAGATAAGTGCCGACCAGCGTGGCGTATGGGAGGACCTGAGTAAGACAGAACGAGTGCATTGTGCCGGCGAATAGACGCCGCGTGGTTACGCCCAGTTGAGCCAATCCTTCGCGAAGCTCGGATGCGGCTTGGTTTGTGTAGGTGATCGACGCGAGGCCGCGCGGGGGCTGTATCTGGGTTGAGAGGAGGCACCCGGCGCGGGCCACGACGGTACGGGTCTTGCCACTTCCTGGTCCCGCTGTGATGACCAGATTGCCCTCTGCAGTCAGTACCGAGCGCTGCTCAGCATCAAGTTCCCTGATCGCCTCGGTAAGGGCGGATGGCAAAGCATGGGTTGTCCTCTTGGAGATGGCCACGTCACGGCTCCTCCGCACGAATAAGGGCGGAGCTTCGGGCCGCTCTGCTCACATGGTCCAAGGCACGCAAGTATACGCGGGCGGATTCACTCGATGCGATCAGGTCGAGATGGACTTCCTGGCTGACGTCAGAGATGTTGCTGTCGGTCTGATGACCGAGGCCTGCGAGCAGTACTTCGAGCCAGTTCCGCAGATTCGCTTTCTCGATGTGATGCGCCCAGCGCTGTGCGACACGTCCCTTTCCTAGCTCTTCCACGCGCGCTAGGACTCGGTCCAGGCGATGTTGGTGTGTGCTGCGCGCTGTGTTCTCAGCTCTCGCCATATCCGCCAGATACTGTGTGGGCTCCGTGATCATTTCCTCAGTTCCCTCGGCCTCGAGAATCGCTCGGATGTCGCGTGCCATGGCTGTTGACCGACCTTCGCTCGCGAGCTCAGAGTATGCCGTAGCCAACTCATCGCCAAGCAAGAACAAGAGATCTAGTTCGAGAGTACTGTCGCCAACGAAGAGGCCCGCCTCAGCGCAGGCGTCCTGCAGGGAGCGCCTGAGACGGATTGCTTTTCCGTTCGCACCAGCTCGCTCGTGCTGCCTCAGTTCTTCAACATCGCTGATCAATCTTTCGCGAAGGCTAGCGTCCTCGACGAGCTGGGCGGCTCTTTGCAGGCCTTGCTCGGATCTCTTCGAGTCGCGGAGAGGATCTCCGTCGGTGATGACCACGTGAGGCACTTGGAGACCGAGCGGTCCGAGTAGTTTTCGATACGGTGCGAAGTCTGTGCCCGCCACGTTAACGACGACTACGCCATACTCATCGAGGTCGAACCCTGCGGCCTTTGCTATGGCCGGGAGGATGTAGGTCTCCGCGGTGCCTTCAACCAGGATGACGAAGCGTGCGAACAACAGTTCTGCGCGGGTGACGTCGAGGTATCGGCTGATGTCCTGAGATTCTTCTGCAGTAAGTCCCGCGTCGAGGGTGGTACTGGCGACCGTGCCTGACGTGCTTGCCCGCAGCAGCAGCAAAGAATCCAGGGGCGCCACAGCGGCGATGTGAGGGCTGTGCGTGGTGAGCAGCATCGCTGGCTCGGTAGCCAGGAGATGTCGGAACAGACGGCGCTGGACCGCGACATGCAAATGGGCCTCGGGCTCCTCGACCCCCAGGATCGTTGTCACGAAGGCGCTCGCGGAGCGTCGTACCGAAAGGGCTTCCATGAGCATCCCCAAATAGAGAACATTCGCGGCGCCGAGACTTGTGTCCGCCACGGTTCTGGTACGCGAAGAGTCCACAAATAGACGCAGACTCCTCAGTAGGGAATCGGGGTCTTTGGACGCAATACCAACGTGAGGGTCGACGGGAAGCTGAGGCCCGACGAGTCGCTTCAGCCTCGTTGCCAAGTCCTTCTGGAGGCCGTCAATCTCCGGTTCCTGAGCTAGACGGTCCGCGGCGGCATCAATGTCACCTGCGATCGCCTCAAGCTTGGTTCGGTCGAGGGGTAGTTCTTCGAGCAGCGTTCGCAGCGGGCTACGATTCCACCGGGCAAGGTCACTCTCGGCATCGCGAAGGGCAGGAAGGACGCGCAAGCTGATGTAGCGTCGCACCCGTGCGCCGTCAGTACTTTCGTCGATGCCCTGGGTCACCTGGAAGTCGTAGTCCAACGGGGTGAACGCGACGTCCTCCTCCGTGGGAGGGCCTTCGATGTCGAGCGGTGCCCTCGGCGCGAACCGGTACACGAGTCGAGCACGACGCGGCCGCGTCACTTTGGTCAGTGCATCAGATAAGATCGCGAGAGCGTCCGGCTCGTCGTCAAACCCCTCGAAGTCAATCTCGACGGCGACCTCGGCACCACCCGCCAAGCCAGGCCCGAACGGCCCTGTAGCTCCCTCGTGGATGTCTTCGGCCCTTAGTCGGCGTGCAGAGTCGGGCATGTCGGGGTCTAGAACAAGTCGGAGTGCATGCAGCATGTTGCTTTTGCCGATCCCGTTCTCTCCTACGATGACTGCGGGCGAAGGAAACGAGGAAACTTCGCATTCGGCGAAGTTACGAAAATTCGCGATTCGAAGTCGACTGATCCGAAGCGTCACGTACATTCCTATCTATTGCCGACAGTCATCTTCCGTATTGCGCGAAGTAGCTCCGCACCAAGTGGAAAGACCGGCACACCAACGTGTCTTAAGACCACCTTGCCACACACGGGTAGAGTTTGTAAGCAATGAAAATGGCGGACGGCCTCACTCTCGCGCGAGCTAAACCCGCTATCCGCTCCGTGCTGACCAATCATCTTACGGGCACCATGTCTACTCTGTGCTCCTGGGGCACTTCTCCATCAGACAAATTCGGCCACATCAATGCTTTCATTTCTCACGTCTTCGGTGCTTTCATTCTGGTTTTGACGCGATCGTACCGGTGGCCCATGACACGATCCGTTTCCTCGGAACTCTCACTCAACATCAGGCATCGCTCCTGCCGGCTGGGGTGCAGGTGGAGAATAGACCTCGGGTGAGACCGGCGCGCCTGGAGAATGGGTGACGTGTGCCTCGACGCCCTTTAGGTTCTCCTGAAGCTGCTTGATTTTGCCGTGAGCATCGATCAAAAGTGCTTCGTGGGATTTCAGGTCGTCCACGTGGGCTGAGCTTTCTGCTGTTTCCAATGCGGCCGAGAATGCTTCCAACCCAGTCGAGCACATTTTAGCCACCCGTTCTAGTTCAAACCGGTAGACGCTCAACGCGGGAGAAAGTTTGTGCTTCTCCGTGGCATCACGCCGCACACGCTCAACCGCGGCCGCGGACCGTTCCTCGACCTCGCGCGTGATCCTCTTCGCTTCGTCACCCAGTCGCTGCGACTGTCCCATACGTGAGTTCTGAGCGTGCGCGGCCGCTTCGGACTCTGCCTCGTTCGCCGTCGCCTCGGGTACGCTGGCCAGTCGTTGCCCCTCATGCGTGTATTCGACGGTCTCCGGTTCGCTCACACTCACCCCGGATCGCGTCGGTGTCACCGCGACCGTCGTCACTGAATATCCGGTCTCGGCCTCGTCTCCATTCGTTTCTGGTCCCGGCTCTCGCTTCTTGCGGTCCTCAGCCTCCTGCACCTCCTTGATCTTCGCGTCGATGTCATCCAGCTTCGCCTTGGCCGCTGCCAGCTCTTCGGCGTGTTTGAACGGCTTGCCCAACTGCTCACCAACAACCTCCAGCGTCTGCTCTGCCTCGTTCTGGTTCGCCACGAGTCGGTCTCTGACCTTGTCCAGGCCAGTGACCTTGTTCTCCAGCAGTTGCGCGACATTCCGCGGAGCCGAACTCTGCGGATCCAGAATGGCGTCGAAATCAATCTCCACCTGCACCGATTCGGGCAACGCCCCGGTGTCCTCCAAGGTCAGGAGGACTCGTCGACCCGTAGCGTAATCGTGCCGGAAGTCAACGTTGACGAAGAACCCACCAATCTCAATGCGGTTGCCCTCCCCATTGATCAACCCGCCACCAGGCCGGGTGAACCCCTCGATGTGCGAATAGATCGCCTCAGAGGCTTCTCCACGATTGTCGTACTCAACACCAGCGACCCGTGCTCGGAAACGATCACTTTGGGTGTCGATTCGCCGTGTCAGTGCCTCTTCGACGGCAGGCAGGATCCGCTTGATCTCCCCGAGCCGCTGTTCAGCGGAACTTCGGCGGAACTTCAACGCCGCCTGCGCCTTGTCATGACCGCGTGCCCGTCGCGACAGCTTCTGTACGGTCACATCGACCTCGGTGCGTTCGACGAGCAGCGGGTTTCCTGAGGATCCGGCCATCATCTGCTGCGCATCCAGCGCCAGATCGCCGGGATCGTCGAGCTCCCTGACATCGAGCCGGCCCCGCATCACCTGAGCGATCGCAGTGGCTTTCCGCCCGATGATGTCCCAGGAAGTGCTGTCGAACGTGTTCTCCGTCGCGTACCGGTAGATCTGGACTTCACTGTTCTCGTTGCCCTGCCGCAGGATCCGTCCCTCACGCTGTTCCAGCTGATCGGGCCGCCATGGGCAATCAACATGGTGCATCGCCACCGCACGATTCTGGATATTGGCTCCGGTGCCCATCTTCTGGCTTGAACCGATGAGCACGTCGATACGACCCTCGCGCGCGTCCCGGAACAGATTCGCCCGCTTCTCATCGTCCTTGGCCTCGTGGATGAACCGGATCCGCGACCGGTCCATCCCGTGCTTGGCCGCCAGATCGGACTTCATCTGATCGTAGGCATTCCACTCATCATCAGTCGGCATCGACAAGTCACAGAACACCAACTGCAGGCCACCCTTGTTCTCCGACACATCACTTGTGCCGGGGACCAGGTATTCGTTGTCCCGGTTCTCTCGCCAGATCTGCGCGATCCGTCGAGTCACGTAGTTCAGCTTCACATCGCCGCTGAACTCGAGACCGACCATGCGAGGGTCCAAAGCCACCTGCCTACCGTCGTTATACACGGTCAGGTGGTTGTCCTCACCCTTCTCCGGTCGACCCGACAGCTTATCCAGCCGGCCCTCGAGGTACTCCATGTACTGTGCGTGTGCCTCCGTGCGGGGGATGACGACCATCTCGGGGCGTCGGTCACCATTGGAGTTGACCACCTGTTCGGGCACCGGCAGGTCCAGATCCTCGGCACGCTTCACATCGGCGAACTGCTGCCACGATGACAGCATTTCCGGGACGTTCTTGAACTTCGCGAACCTGGTCCGCTGCTTCAACCGGCCCGCAGCGTCGCGTTCGACGCGGGTCACCGTCTCACCGAACGTTGACCCCCATTGATCGAACGCGCGGACTCCGGCCTCTTCCAACAGGTCAGGCCGCAGATACCGTGTCATGACGTGGGCTTCGCTGATGCTGTTGGCAATCGGGGTGCCCGTGGCCATCGTGACAACCCGCTCACCGTAGGTCTGGCGCAGATAGTTGATCTTCAGCTCCATGTCGGTGGCCTTCTCGGAGCCTTCGATGAAGGCACCGGCAATCGACGTGGGAGTGTGCAGATTCTTAAACTCGTGAGCCTCATCAACGGTCAGGTAGTCGATACCCGTGGCCTCGAACGTCAGGTTCGTCTCATCAGCAGCTGCGAGAATCTTCTCCAACCGGGCTTCCTGCTTCTTCTTCGCACCCTCGATCTGCTTAACGGTCCGGTTCGTTTCACTCTCCGTCGACGCTTCCATCGCCGCTTTGGCCTCATCGAGCTCAGCAGTGATGTCACGGAAATAGCTCTTCGCAGTCTCCGGCTTCACTCCCAACATCTTGAACGACGAATGCGTCATGATGATGCCGTCCCAGTCACCGGTGGCCGCCTTCGCCACGAACTCCCGGCGCCCAGCAAGACTGCCCTTCTTCACCGCCAGATCATCACTTCCGGCAGCAAGCAGACGAGCATTGGGGTACATCTCCTGCCACTCGCGGGTGAACTGCTCCAGCATGTGTCCCGGAACCAGCACGGCAGGCTTGGTGACCAGACCGCGGCGTTTCAGCTCCATCATCCCCATCACAGCCGCCCCGGTCTTGCCCGCACCCACGACATGGAACAGCCCCACCGCCGGCTCCGCGATCATTCTCGCCACCGCCGTGCGCTGATGCGGCTTCGGCACCCAATCATCAACCAGACCGGGGAACGTCAGACGCTCGGCCTCGGGGGTGTAATCGCGGGGCACGAGTGCGTTGAAACGCCGGTTGTAATCGGCACTGAGCCGTTCGGCCCGCGCAGGATCGGCAAACACCCAATCCTCGAACCGTTCGGCAATCTCCTCAGCCTTGGCCCGTGCGGCCTCGGTCTCGGTCGGGTTGAGGACACGGGACTTATCCTCCATGGTGTCCATGACCTGGATCTCCGCACCGGTAAGCAGGTGCCGGTAGATGTCATAGACCGGCATCCTCGACGTTCCCCACTCGGTGGTGGCCTGCACCGACTGGCGTGCACCGGCATATCCGAACTTCACATCCCAATAGCCCGCGCCGGCCTTGTGCACGGTCGCCCACCGGTCACCGGCTATTTCTTGCAAGAACGCCTCATGATCGGACGCCGGAATCCACACAGCCCCGATCGTCGGGGTGATGTCCTCAATCGGAATATCGTCGGGGATCACCGCCTTCAGGGCCTCGACATTGACCGTATAGCGGCCGTCATCCTCGACTGATTGTTCGGCCTCGGCCAGCTTCCGCCGCACGTTGCCCGACAGGTACTCCGCACGGGTCACCAATTGCCCACTGGTCGGATCGTCGAACACGAGATCGCCGAGCTCTTCGCGAGCAGTCACTTCATCTGTGCCCAGCAGATTCGCGATCCGACCGATCTCGGCCTTGCCCTTGGCATCCAGGCACAGTCCCAGTGCTTCTTCTGCCGTGTCCGCACCCAGCAAGGGCCGATTCTGCTCGACGGTGCGCTGGTGCAAAATGTCAGCCGCGACCGCCTCCCCGGTCTCCTCGTTGTAGGTCTCCAAGGCTTTCGTCAGCGACCACAGCGGATCGTCCCGCATGATCTGGGCCGATTTCGGGTCTTTCCGAACTTGGACCCGGACCTTTTCTTTCTCTCCGGTGTCCTCATTGTCGACCGTTTCGGTCTTCCATCCCGTTCTGTGGCGGTTGATCGGCCCGAACTTCGCGACGTGCTTGGCCCACACGGCCCGTGTGTCTTCACGCAGCGCCACCAGTTCCTCAGTATCAACTGGTGTGGCCACCTGGCCCTCGACGAGGGCACTGGCGCGGTCTCGAAGATCCACCAGCGAACGGACCTCGGCCATGGCATTCTTCGGCACCTTCACGTCCACGTTCTCGCCGTCGACGACGCGCACAAACTGACCCGGCTCCGTCTCGACAATCGTTCCCGGCCACTGGCCCTCAGCCAGTTCGACGGGAGCCTCACGCTCACGCTCGGCCAGCATCTCCGCTGTGGGAGCCACATACCCGCGCCCGCGTTCGTTGGCCGCATCGACGATTGCGGTCAAACGCTGCCGCAACAGCTGCGGCACCTGCTCCAGGTTTTCGGCGCGCACGTTGATCTGCGAATCCCGGAACGTGCTCGCCTCCAGCTCACCCAGAATGTTCTCTGGATGGTCGTGGAAATACCGATTCATCAATGGCCGTGCACCGGCTTCACCCAGATTCGTCGGTTGCGTCTTCACCCACCGCAGCGTCTCCGGGGTCGGTTCTTCACCGGGGAGGCGTTTGCGGAACACGAGCACATCGGTGACAACTTCGGTGCCCGCGGTACGTCGGTGTGCCCCGGTCGGCAATCGCACCGCACCCAGGAAGTCGGCCTCGCGGCCGATCTCTGCCCTGAACGCGGGATTCTTCGCATCCATGGTGTACGCCGACGTCATCATCACCGCGACACCGCCCTCGTGGAGTCCACCCACGGCTTTGCGAATGAAGTGATTGTGGATGGAGAACCGTTCACCCGGATTCCATGACGGGTCGAAGACAGGAAAGTTGCCGAACGGGACGTTGGCAATCGCGGCATCGAACTGGTTCGGCCGAATCAGGGTCTTGCCGAACGATTCATTGCGCACATCGGCGTGCGGATACAGATACGAGGCGATCTGCGCTGACAGTGGATCGAGTTCCACACCGACCATGCTCATGGACTCTGGTGCCGAGCCGATAAAGTTACCGGATCCGCACCCAGGTTCGAGGACACGGCCCTCGGCGACTCCCAGACGCTCCAGTGAGGACCACATTTCGGCGACGATGGCCGGCGAGGTGAAGTGAGCGTTGAGCGTCGTTGCCCGTGCCGCTTCCCACTCATCGTCGGTCAGCACCTGCCGCAGCTGGTCACGCTCGCTCGACCAACTGTCCTTCGCCTCGTCGAAGACATCGGCCACAGCCCCCCACGAGGACCACCCGGACAGCACTTCCTGATCCTGACCGGTCACCGCCCGACCTGACTCGGTCAGCTCCCGGACACGGTCAATCGCGGCCAGATTCGCCTGAAACCGTGCTTTCGGCCCCGAGGGCACATGCTCTTTGTCCCGGTCAACGACGAACCTCGGCCCAGCAGTGTCCGGTGTTGTGTCCGGCCCTGTCCGGTCATGACCGGTGTCCGTGACCGGACGCACATCGTCGCCGGTCACGGACACCACCTCGATATTGTCCGACTCGAGGAAGTCGCTCAGCCTCAGTCGTCCAGTGGACTGCCGCTCTCGTCGACTTCCGGTGGATACCGGTCGAGAACGACCTCCTGCCACGCGATCTCCTCGGCTTGCCGCCGATTCGCCCGACTCTTTCCGATCAGCAGCAGCGGATTCGCCCGCTCTTCCGCGCTCGGCTGCTCGCCCTCCGGCTCCAGCGCCGCGATCACCTGGCTGCGTCGGCTCACGTATTCCTCGAATATCGCCGAATAGTGTTCCGTCGGGTTCTGGATCGCCGCGGCCCTGCTTGGCGCGAACCTCTCCACGTACTCCCGAATCCTCTTGCCCTCGGCCATCTTCCTCACCTGCTCCTGCACTCTCAGCTCGTGGCTCTGACACCAGTTCCTGTTTGACACTGAGCACCGGCTGTTCCGATGCGTCGTCCGAAAAGATGAGGTCAAACAGACCCTCAGCATCGTCAAACTCATTTTTCGCCATTCTGCCTTACCTCACAGATTAGAACACATATACGAATAGTGCAAGATTGATTTTTGTTGTTGCGAATCAGCGATCCATTCCGACTGCAGTCTCCGAAGCGCTCACCGCAGACGGTCCGTAGATGGGCACAGCACCTGTTCTCCGGCTATGGCTGTGTGCTTCTTTCAGCATCGTCTTCTGAACCTCTCCAGCATTGGTCGCTGACGGGTCCACGGCAGGCATCAAGGGCAGGCCGTTCTCCGCGGCATATGTTTCAGCCGCTGCGCTGTTGAGCTTCTGGCGCGAGTCCACCGCTTCACGTTGCACGCGTGAGGTGCTTACCCATGCTTGAGCGATCCCTCGTTGCTCTGTCGTCATTGCCGCATAGCTCTCGACGGCAAGTCCGGCTCCACGATGCCCAGACATAACCACCTGGTTCTGCTTGGTTCCTCGATCTAAATCGGCCAGGCGCAACTGCGACTGCAAGTATTGCTTCGCACGCGAGACGTCCTCGGCTCCTTTGGGGTTCCACGCCACTGGTTCGTTGGGTGTAAGCACTAGCGCTTGCTCCACGCTCGCATCCACAGTTAGCTTCCCGGCCCGTGTGTTCATGATGCTTTCCACCTGCTCGGGCATCCGTTCGCGCAACGACCGCGTGACTCCTGTGGCAAACGGTGTCTCGGGTCGACTCGCCGCCTGCGCCGCCGCTGAGAACGCTCTCAGCGACTCCGCTCGAGCCGACGCCAGTTCAGCTCTCGCGCGTTCTTGGCTGATCGCCTCCGGCACCGACTGCCCCGTGAGGTTACGGGTCTGGTACTGCCTGGTTTCCATCGACCTCTTGAAGTGCTCTTGCTGCGCTGCTTCATAGCTACGTCGTGCCTCGTTGATTGGACTGTCCAACGATTTCAGAGTGGCTTTGAGTTCTGCTTCCGCCTCCGCTCTCAAGGACGGCTGTGCCGCCTTGCGATAAGCATCCTGCATCGCACGCGTGACTTCATTACGAATCTGACGCACCTGCTTATCGGCTTGGATCCACGCTGCCGATAGCCCATCACCATATGTCTGATTGTTCTCGCTCATGTTCCTCACCCTCTCGGCGTCAACGGTCAAGACCGGTGTCCGGCCCCTGACCGGTCACCGTGTGACCGGTCATCATGTCCAGGCTTGGCCCGGTAACGGCGGCCGCTGGTGTCCGGTCACGGCCCATGTGCTCATCCCAAGCCCGGGTTTGGCTGACCCCGGACGCCCGGTCAACGGTCATCATTCGTGCCGCGAGCTGACCGGTCGGAGACTCGGGCTCGTCCATCAGGGCACTGTTCTGTTCGAACCGTGTCCGGGCACGTGCGGACAGGTCGGCGTCGTTGGACACGGCCCTCCACGCCTGGGACACCAGGCGTGACCGGTCATACTTTTGACCGGAATCGCCCAGGTCGATAGTGCATGCTTGTTCCTGTTGTTCGTGTGCATCCCAGTACCGATTCAGTGCTGTCTCGACCTGGGATGGTTCAGCCGTCGGTATCCAAGACATCAACGCCGCCTCACGACTCGCGGCCTTCGTCACATACATGCTCTGACTGGTCTCAAGCTGCTTGACCGCCTGTGCCGGGAGTTCCGCCTGCATTGCCCGTTTCACGATCGCCCAATCCTGACCGCCAGTAACGGGGTCCTTCGCCGCCACGAGTGCATCGCCGTAGCGTTCCATCACTGCCGCCTCTGCCGGTGCCTGCTCCGCGAGGTTGTTCGCCGCCACTTCTGCGTCTCTCGCCTGACCAGTCAGAAGTTTCTGCATGTCCTCCATATACTCAAGCTGGGTCTCCGGTGACTGCGTCACTCGTTGTCCCAACTGCCTCACCAGGCGCACCCGCAGGCTCATTCGCTCACGCACTTCGTTCATCTCATCGGCAGCCACGACCGGTCACTCCCACATCTCGTACGCTGTCGAAGTCTCGACCTCAACCTCGACTTCTGGTGGTGCCACAGAGTAGACACTCGCCGGATCGGCAGCCTGATCGACCAGTGATTTCTGCACGCTCAGGCCGTCGCCGGCTTCTCTGGCCTGATCTGCCACTGTGAGTGCGGGCATTGCGGGAAGCCCGACCCCTATCGAATAGTCGTGGGCGCGGGCGCTGTTGACTCCACGGTCGTCGATCATCGACCGCTCAACCGAGGACAGCTTCCTCCACCGGTCGCTGAGATCCTTCTGCTCCTTACTGATGACGTCATAGCAAGCCATCGCCAATCCTTGCCCCCTCAAGCTGGGGGTGCGTGGCAGATGACGCCGATCGACCATTTCGTCCCAATCCAGGCGGTCACGCTCCTGGGCGGTGTCGATATACCGGTGGATCTGTTTGATCATCCCGTCCTGGTCGGGATACCAGTTCATTGGATCTTTGGGCGTCAAACGCAGGGCCGCCTCGACACTGGACTGTTCGGTCAGCCTGCCTGCCTTCGTCGCGAGAATCTCTCGGTCCTCATGAGGGAACCGTTCACTCAGACTCCGGCGCAGGCACGCCATGAATGGTGTCGTTCGACGTGCCGCCCGCTCCAGCGCCACTGAGTACGCAGTCAGAGCGGCTGCTCTACTCGCGGCGACCTGCTTGTTGACTTGGAACAACTCGCGAAGCGACTCCGGGGTAGTCTCCCGGTCTCTCGTTACTTGGAAATCTTTGGCCGCTGCCGTGTACTTTCTCGTTGCGAGCTCGACCTGTTCACGAGCCATGGCGATTTCACGCTTGATGTACCGTTCGGCCTCGGCCCGCCGTGTCGGATTCTCCGCCAGTGCCTGCCCATGAACGAGTGCGTCAACGATACGTCTGCGTAACAACGCTACGGCTTCATCGGCTTCGACCAGTTCCAAAGGACCGGTCCCGGACTCTCGGCCAGCCTGATACTCGCCTCGGACGTCTTCCCACCACAGCGCTGCTTCGTCGCGCCCAGGCACCCGCACGCTTCTGTCCGGGTTTCGCGCGTCCACGATCGCGTCATCGACGACTCGTTCAAGAATCTCTGGCGATATCTCCCCGTGGCCTGTTTCTAGGTGGTCTTCCATCTGATAGGCCAAGACCCCGCCGTTGTCGAGCCGGTCGAGGTCTCCATAGGCGTAACCGACCGCGTCGAGACCGAAGATCCCCGGACGCGTGTGCTCTCCAGCGTCTCGCGCTTGTCGGTGCAGCCGCTGTTCATAGTCGGCAAGTTCACCCCAGCGTTCCCACCGCAACGTGACATCATCCGGGGTATTGCCTTCAACACCCAACCGCATCGCCGTTCCGGGAGGTGCGGCCGCAAGTTCATTGTGCAACTGTTCTAGCTCGATGGTGTTCATGGTCGTCCTCTTTCTCGTGTTGTCTCAGGCACTCAGACGGGCAATTCCGCCCATAGTGGGGGCATCGCTGACCTCTGCCAGCGGGAGCACTCCTTGGCCGAAACGCCGGGCCATCACCTCGCAGTAGCGTTCATTCGCTTCAATGCCGATTGCTTTTCGTCCGAGCATTCGTGCAGCCGCCAGCGTCGTCCCCGACCCGGCGAAGGGGTCAAGGACTGTCTCTCCGGGGTCAGTGAACTGCGCCAGGAGTGTATGCATGAGCTCCTGGGGCTTCTGCGTGGTGTGGAGCCGTGCGCCTGTCCGGCCGCGATCAAGCACGATGGGGAACGACCATACGGCGTGCTTGCCGCCTCCGTTCCACTTCTTTCGCCCTTTCGGATGCGCGATTGTGATTGCCTCGAAGCCAGTTGCGGGACGGTCCCCGGAGAACTGTGGTGTCGCTCCGAGCTTCACCCACGCCCCTGTACGCACATAGTCCAACCCGGCCTCTGTCAGGTCGGATCGCCATAGGTGATCGGATTCGACGTCGGAGAACACGAGCACCCACCGCCCGGCAAGGCGTGCAAATTCCGCAGCGCACCACCGCCTCAGATCTTCGTCGAGATGGTCGAAGCCCAAATCGACAGTGCGGCGTACATCGGCACCGTAGCGGCCTCCACGGTCATTTGCTGCTCTCATTCGACCCGAACGCGCATTGGCGTGAATGTGCTCGCCATAAGGCGGGTCGGTGATGATGTGATCTGCGTTGGGCAACTGGGGAAGGATCTCAGCACAGTCGCCGTGGTAGATCATCACCTCGTCGTCTTCGTAGTAGGCATCCATCCTCGATCACCGGTCCAGCTCGACACCGACATTCGCCTCTGTCGGAGGAGCAACCAGATACGGTTCCACCGACGGTGCGGGGGCACTGTTATGCATGGTCACCGGTTTGGCTGAGTTGAGTGCACCCACAACGACACTGCAGTGGTACGCCACCCGTTCGGCATCGTTGCGCAGCTTCTCCACCTGCTGTACAGCCTCGCCACCGTCGAGGCCGTAGTCGTCGTCGTTCTGTATGAGCTCGATGCGTTCTTGCGCGTTATACACCGATGTGAACTGCACGTCCTCGGCTCGCTCTCGCAGTTCGACACGCTGTGTTGCGCTGACGGTCACGTCGACGTCGTTCTCGCCCTCGATTACGACGTGGTCGAACGCCGGTCCCATGTAATCGCGGCTTGCCTCCCACACCTGCCGGGGGAGCTTGAATCGCACATCTGCGTGCTGTTGAACAGACTCGTTCGGAGCTGGGAACGAATCAATCTCGACCGGAACACCATTGCGCAATGCCCACCAGTCACTCGTCGGTGACAGCCCGTCTTGGTCAGGCACAGGAACAAAAGCCTCTTCCTCGAGGTCGCCACCCTCGGTCACGCCGAACGATTCCATCGCCACATTGCGCGTGTCGAATTCGTAGGCTTTAGAGAACGCCCTGTCCATCGTCGACTGACTGGTATCGGTGCGTTGACAGCTCACCTTGAGACGCTGTCCTACTGCTTCCCGCAGCTGATGCCCAGTTGGTTCGTCAGACGACCGTTCCGACGCTGAAAGCCGGTCAACAGCCAACCACGCAGCCACATCTGCATGCTGTTCTTCCAACCGTTTGATTCCTGCTCCGTCGGCGGCCGTCCAGCCTTTCGGCGACGGTGGCATGCAGGACACGGTGGCTTCGATGCTGGCCTGCTGCATCAGGCCCCATTCCTGGGTCTCACGAAGCTCGGGAAGCTTCTCGGGACTGACGACCTCGGCGGTTGTCACCGACATGGCAGCCAGCCATGGCCTACGGTCCTCAGCAGCATTAACGATCGATTCGCTGAAAGCCCTCACGTGTGCCGCGCGCGCATTCATCTCCTGCTGTACTGATTCAACTTCAGCAGACGCCGCGGCTCTCCGGTAATGGTCACTTGCATAAGCTGCCCTGTCCGGCACAAAGGTGCGGAGTTCATAGCGCAGTTGATCGTCGAGCACGTCGCGTTCACATGCGGGCCTCTCCATCAACTTTTCGTGCGCATTGGCCAGGCTTGCAACAACTCCTCTACGGATTCGCCTCACCTGCGCGTCGGCAGCAGTAACCAATTCCTCGTGCAGATCAGCCTGGATTTGTCTGAACTGGGCGTCGACATCCCACGGCTCGTCGGCCATATCAGTAGCCACCCTCGGTCACCGTCCTAGCCCGGCATCCGGTGCGTTGTCAGGCGGCGGGGGTGGTGAGTACTGCTGGTGGACTGGCTGGCCACGGTCAGCGAACTGCTGCGAATGCTCCGGGTACGGGTCCGGGTTCTGACCCCAGCCGTGTCCAGCAGCCGCGCGAGCCATGTCCTGAGCCTCGGGCGCGCGGCTATACCCGACTTCTTCATCCCGTCCCACTGCTACACCACCGCGTCCTTGTGATTCGTGCATGTAGCTGGCAGACACATCGTGGGCGTAGATCTTGTGCCCGACCCGTTGCTCTCCGTTCTTGTCGATGTACGGCTTGGGCACATAGTTGCCCTCGACACTGACGCGCTGGCCCCTTTCGAGCGAGGCGAGAACGTTGTCACGTAACTTCGGCTGGTCGACCGTGACTTCGTACCGAGTGGCTTTCGCATCCTTCCATTCCTGAGTGTCCGGATCCTTATACCGTTTGTTCTCCACCACAGGGAACGCCGCGAACGACTTCCCTTCTGGGGTTTTGATCAGCTCGGGATCGCTTGCGACATATGCTTTGACGGTTCTCTTCTCGGCCATCGTGGTCACTCTCCTTAATCGTGAGTCCGCATTCATTGCGACTCACCAGGAGTACCCACCAGCAGGTATGTCTCTTCGAGTGACAAACATTTCCACCCCAAACACCGTAAACACGGTGAAAGCGGCGACCTGTGTAATCAGGCCACCGCTTTCTTCTATCCGCGCCCGCAGATGATCAGCCCCCTGGCGAACTCCACCGAGGCATTCCCCCACCCATCCAGAACAACTCATCAGTCTGAACGCCACCGGATGCATCAATCGCGGCCACGTGGGCATCCAACGCAGCTCTGAAGCTCTCGTACCTGCCCTGCGGATGGTTCGCCAACGGGGTATTGCGATTCCACCCATCGGAGAACTCGAAAATCCAGCAGATCTCGTTCCCGTCTAGATCCTCGACCATCGAGGATCCACCATCTTCGTCAGCGACCTTGATTTCAGTACGCACACACGACCCCAGACGGTGCTCAAATACTTCCGGAACATTCAACATCTGCCCTCACCTCTTTCGTCGATCACAGCACAGCCGGCGGCTGCTCTTCGTGCTCATCATCACCGGTTTCACTCGCTCAATCAGGCTGGACTATCGAGCTCACATCCACGGCCTACCTCCATTGGCCCGGATCAGACGCGATTGTCGGTCCATTCCCCGGAGCCAGCCTGTGTCCTTTCGGATTGTCTGGCTCTCGCCGAGGATGACCGCTTCCTCGTATTCGGGTGTCATAGGCTCTTCACCGTGTGGCCCCTCATGCCCCTTTTGCAGCCCGCACAGAGTCAGCAAGAACGCGTAATCCACCCCCTCAGCATCCGGAACTACGAGTTGGAACTCCTTGAGGCATTGCATCTGTTCTAACGCCAATCGAGCTTCGTCGACCTCCACTTTGGCCTGTCGAACGGCATTGACAGCCAAGTGGAAATCTCTCACAGCTTCGGCGAATTCCTTCTCTGACACCATGACTTCTTCCCTCCTCACCTCAGCCATTCACCGGTGCGACGGCGGCTGCTCTTCGCGCTCATCAGCTTCGGTTTCACTCAACGAGCTACCCCATCGTGGATCCCAGAACCCGTCCAACGGATACTGAGCAAACTCGTCAACGACCTCGGCTCCTTCGCAGTGCCGTGACTCTTCCCATTCCCTCCGCTCCATAGCCTCCATTGACTCCAGGATTCTGTCCAGCTCTTCTTCGCTGCAGGCTTCGTCAGTGACTTCCGGACGCTCCAGCCGTTCGACCGCGCTCCATGTTTCCAACAGTCGCGTGGCGGCCTTATCAGCAGCGACAGCTGCGAACACCCATTCGTCGACTGCGTCCGCAAACTCCTCAGCCTGGTCCTCTTCCAGATAGAACCGTGCATCGTGAGTCCCCTCGTGACCGGCCGGACGTCCACACCGCAGCACAGGCCATCCGGACCGGAAGCCATTAGGCCTCCATGAAAACCGGCACTGCAACCGTCCCAACGCTCCCTGCGCCCGATCAGCTCGGGCATTAGCCGAATCGAACTCATCGTTGGCCCTGGCCTTAGCGGCCTCAGCGGCTACGAAATCATTCTCTGTCACCATGACTTCTTCCTTCCTCACCTTGGCCACTCACAGGTCCGCGGGCGGCTGCTCTTCGTTCTCATCCTCGTCATCGAGTCCGGTCCATGGACCGTCTTGGGAGTCGGCCTTCTCCCACACCAGCTCCACGACCTCCGGCACCTGCTTCACCGTCGTCTTCAACACGGCATCCGACCCACCAGGCACACCATCGCCAGTGAGCACAGCCGCTGACTCTCCGCGAGCCTTTCGCCTCGCCCCGGCACCGCCGACGTTCGACTCGCTGACGATCTCACCGTTGTCATCGACAACCCGCACCCGCACGTACGTCGCCTCTCCAGCGTTCTCCGGCCGGTCCAACGTCTTCGTCTCAGTGCGAGTGAACGCTGTTTGTTCCCACAGATCTTCGTCATAATCTCGCTTGACCAGTTCGGGTTCGTGGTGCTCCCCCTCGCCGCACCCGCCGAGCTCGCCGACAAAACCGCGCAGACGCATGATCATGGCCTGCAATTGCGGCAGCCACATCCACATCGGATTCACCGTCGGAGCGCCCTCTTCCCACGCCTTCCATTCCAGGTTCATCGCCGCATGGAGTTCGGCAACGATTTCTGAGTGACGGAACCAGCACGGAGGAATCACAGCTTTAGTGATTTTGAACTCTGCGATCAGCCAATCGACCCAGCGGCGCAGCCCCACCCAAGCATCCTGCTGGAGTTCGACAGGGATGTCGCGCCACCGCAGTCCCAGCCATTCTGGGTACGCGGTGTCCTCCGCTAAACCCATCAGCCCGGGGTCAACGTAGGACGAGTTCTGGGTGCTGCCATAGACCTGCTCCGGGTCCGTGATCTTCGCCAGCAGAGCATCAAGGTCGCTGGGATCCACATCTTCTTCAGATTCCGGTGGGGTTTCGGGTTCATCGACCATGGGTCCGTCCCTTCTTGTGATACTTCCGGGCCTTCACTGACACTGCCTCGGCCAAGCGATGCACCATTGCCCCGATCACTTTCGCCGAACGCCCGTCGCCAGTTTCATCTTTCATCAGTTCATGTGCCGTCGAGTGGCACAGGTCCGAGCACAACCAATACCCGGGTCCGCCCGATCCCAGCGACGCCGCGCACTCGATCGTGGTGTCATAGTCAGCGCTGATGGAGTGCCACTCGAGTTCGGCGAACCGTCCGCACACCTCACATAGCATCGGCTTCGCATCACTGCTCGCGCTCATCGTGGATCCTCCACTTACTGATTCTGCTTTCACTTCTTTTCCCTTCTCGAACGGAGGTAGGCAACGATCACGAGCGTTGCTCGGCGCCGATCCCATCCGTAGAAGTCTCGCTTGCGATCCATCAGCCGGTGCACCGCTTGGTGGTGGGCCCGACATAACGGCATCAGGTCCTCGTCGGCCTCTCTCGCCGTCCACGAACCATCAGCATTCTCGACCACACCGTCATACGACACATGGTGCAGATCCAGGCTTCCTGCGTCCTCGAGCCGGACACCACACACTTGGCAGGCTGGTTCGAATCCCGCATCACGGCGGTCGCGGAACCACCTGCGACGCCTCCAATGCCACTGCTGGGACCGCAGATATCCTGCCTGATAGGCGTTCGACCCTGTGCGTGTCAGGCTGAGTCGGCTCATAACTATTCACCCGCATCAGAACACCGTCACGGACGGCGGCTCAGGCTTGTTCTCCGCCTCATCGCCACCTTGAACGTCCGTCGACGGCGGTGCTTCTTCCTGCCGCGCCTCGTCGACTTCCGTGTCAGCCTCGACGACCTCCCCATCGACGGTCTCTGGCGTCGTCGCCGTGGACAAGTGATGTTCCCACCGGTCGTCTTCGCTGTCTTCGAGCAGCGACTGAGCGTAGAGCTTCTTCGTCATGTTGATCTCGGAGGCGTACTTCGACTTCCAATACGGAGTCAGATGCATGAGCATGGGACGCTTGTTACGGAAGAACACAACCGACCATCCAAACGGCAGACGTCGCAGCTCCGAGACTTCGAAGACCTTCTTCTCATGCAACTGTTCCGAGACGGTCGTCCCGTCGTTCTGTCGCGTCCGAGACGCCCTCAGTACCTCACGATTGCCCGCCAGGGTCGACAGCACTTCCAAGTCTTGAGTGTTCGATGCTCCACCGAGTTGAATTTTCACTGTCGCAGCGTCGAACAGTGCTGACGCAGCTTGTTCACCCCACGAGTTCCGTACCTGTGCCATGGACTGGAATACGGCCATGACACAGATTCCAACACCTCCACCGTCGGCCATGAGCGGGACAAGTCCGTCCCAAGCTTTGGTGATGTTCGCGATCTCATCGAGTACGAGAGCCAACGGCGGATCGAGTCGGTTTCCTTCGCGTTTGGCCGCGATCTCTCGCCCCCGCTCGGTGATGGCATCCATCATCGCCACAAGGAACGCACCGGCTGACGAACCACCGGTTTTGGTGCCCATGATGTAGAGGGTGCCGGAGTTCTCAATGAACTCGTCGATATTGAACTCTTCGTCCTTGCCCTTCGGGTTCATGACCTCGCGCACGGCCCCGACGCTGAGTCCGCTAACCGCGTTGGCGACACCGAACCACTTGTTCGTTCGCATCTTCGGGTCCGACTCGATTTCTGATTCGAGGCTTGTTGCCCAGCCGATTTCGGCCATCCCCATTTCTTCGTACTCGCGCAGAATCTTCACGGCGTCCTTCGCTCCTGCCGGTGACGTTCCCCACCGCATCAGGGGGTCGACTCCGGCCCCATCGAGGGCACATGCGTGGAGGAGAGACTGCATGATCGTGACCGCGGCGGGTTTCCACTCTGAGTTCGACGAGTCGTCATTCAACCCGGTAGCAGAAATCAACGAGGTTGCTCGCTGGCTCGCGACGATTCCTCTTTCACATCCGGTGATCGGAGACCACTTCAGGCTCGTCGGCTTTCCGGTCAATCCCTGCGGGTCAAACAGTGTCACCGGTCCCTTGCGCGCACGAATGCTCGCCGTCATCGAGTAGTTGTCCGCACGGGATGACGTCGTGATTACTGGGCCAGGTGCGTCGATGATGGCCTTCACGAGGACGTTCACGCCTTTACCTGACCGGGGCGGGCCGATAAAGCAGATTGATTCTTCCAACGCGATCCAGGATTGGATGCCTTCGCTTCGTCCGAACTCGATATTGCCTAGTTCGGGAGCGATTTTCGCCAGCCCCACGGCTCGCAGTGTTTTCGCCCGAATCGACTTGTCGACCATTGTCGGTCTGACGTTCTTGACCGCTTTCCCCGCCGCACGAGGGCCGACCGCTCTGTTCACCTCACGCCGTTTGGCGACACCGCGCCGTTCGCGCAGCTTCTTGATGAAATACCCATCGGACTCGAGATAGTCCCGGTACTTCACGATCCCGAATACCACACTCCCGCTGACGATCAGCAGGGCGATCACCCAGACAGTGCCAATGGCCCCGGCCGATGCCGTGCACCCAGTCTCGGTTGTGCCAAATACTGAGGCGTCACCCGTGCCGAAAAACGAGAACA
This sequence comes from Brevibacterium sp. SMBL_HHYL_HB1, assembly GCF_018208375.1. Taxonomy (NCBI): domain Bacteria; kingdom Bacillati; phylum Actinomycetota; class Actinomycetes; order Micrococcales; family Brevibacteriaceae; genus Brevibacterium; species Brevibacterium sp. SMBL_HHYL_HB1. The sequence continues at coordinate 2,432,279 of NZ_CP062936.1, forward strand.
CGTCGAAGATGCCCGACGGTGTCGCCCATGCCCCGCAGGCGAGGCGATTGACCATCATGGCCAGCCCCGTGAGCAACGCCAGAATCCCTATGCAAGCGGCGACAAAATAGATAATGATGTCGCCTTTCGACGATACCCTCATCTGGTTATCGCGTTCCTGGAACAGCCCCATCATGCGACGTCCCTCCCAGCTCCTGGTGCCGCCCAGTCAGTGAAGCGGTGATCACCGACTGTCACGAACGCATCATCGTCACCGGTATCCCCGGAAGCACGCAGCCGCTGGTCGGTATCGAATAGAGGTTCTTCTTCGACGGTGAGGTCGTTGCTGACGTGGAATGTTTTCTGACCCATGCGCCACAGGCCGGTGCCTTTGGGTAGCGTCTTCAGGATTTGTCTTTCTTTGTCGTTGAGCTCAAGCTCTTCTGTCGTCGAACGCAGTGCGGCCGCGTCCTGACGGTAGATGACTTTGATATCGGCGTCGGCCAGCAACGACTTCGCCATCGCGGCCATCTGGGATCCTTGGTCACCGGCCATGTTCAGATCCGAGACCTTGTGGAGGATGAGGATGTTGAAGATGCCGTAATCACGGGCAAGCTTCCAGTTCTCAACCATCCGCTCGAGGTCGGCCCTCGACGTGACTGCGTCCCAACCCTCTTCATAGACGACGAGTCGTTGACCGGCGTCGGGGTTGGTCACCATGGCTTCGATCCAAGTGCCGCAGCACGCCGAGGCTACACGCCGACCCGCCTGAGTGGCCCCGCGCAGCGCGGCCGTGTCGATCGATACCGCTGGAACGTCGGAATCGAAGGTCACCGTGGATAGTCCATCGAACATGCCGCCCACGTCGCCGGTGTGTAGCCTCTCCAGCGACATGATGAGGTCCTGGCACGCATTCGAGACTTTCGTCGCCGATGTCTTCTCAACTTCCCTCAGTGCATCGGTTACATCGGGAATAATCATCATTCGCCCGGCGTTCTCTGCAATCGCGGCAGCACCCTCGACGCCTTCCTGCAGCGCATTGTTCTCCGCTGGTGTGAGGTCGTCTTGGCCGGTGAGGATCTTCACGATCGTTGTGAGAATCGAGAGACGACGGGTACGGACCATCATCTTCCATCCCTCATCCGATAGCGGGTTGCCCATCCGGTCAATCGACGGGCGTACTCCCTCTTCGAGCGGGTTGAGGCGGGTGGGAAGGCCGGGACCGATCTGAATGACTTTGCCTTTGAGGCGGTGAATGACGTCGGTCCATTCGCCCTTGAGGTCGCTGGCGACGGCGAGTTTCTTCCCGAACTGCACCAGACGAGTCGTCCACGACTTCGCTAGCGATGACTTTCCCGTTCCGACGGTCCCAAACAGCAGCATCGCCATTCCCGAGATGATGCCGCGACGGTACAGGTCCCACGGGTCTGCGCAGAACAGTCCCCCACCATAGAGGTCTTCACCGATCGGTGGGCCAGATGCTCCCAGGTTCGGTCCGGCACAGTACGGGTAGGCTGTCGCCGCGGTGTGACCGGCGACTTTCACTCCCCCGTCAGTGAGCATCCTCGCGCCGCGTCCCGAGTGCCGCCGCGGTTGCCCACCAGAGGACCAGCGTCGTTTCGGAAAGCCTGCGTTGAGGTCTTTCTTCGGCTGGGCCTCTACCAGCTGGCGTTGCGCTTCCAGCCCCAGCGTCCGCACCGCCCTGGCCTGTGCTTTCCGGGTCTTTTTATCCCCGTCGATGAACGCGAAGACACTCTGCTTCTTAGCCATTACACACTCAACCTGCCCAACGGAGTCGCCGCTGCCATAAACGCACTGTCCTGCTGCCCGTACATCACTCGCACTTCACAGTTCGCGCGAGCAGCCGAGGTCTTCAACTGAGAGACGTTGGCATCCATTTCTTCTTCCGAGAACGCAGAAACCGTGATGAGGATCGTCATCTTCAACGCCGCGTGACCGCGGACGAGTTCTTCTTCCTCTTGATTCAGATCCTCAATCTGCCGGTCGTTGCGGCGGGTCTTCTGCTTGCCAAGCCTCTGCCGGATCGTTTCGTTTGTGCCCCACGTCGCCCTCGACCGTTCGTTCGTTTTCAGCGCCTTACCAATATCGCGGGGCTTCATATACACGCTGACCGTGTGCCTGAAGTCACCGGAGAAGATGAACCCGGACAGGAATCCCAACTGCGCTTGCGATCGAGGGAACTCCGAGACCTTGAACGTCCGGTGCAAGGCCCCTTCGGATGCGAACGTTGCCAGTGAGTCTTTGGCCCACATTGGTCCTGCCGCTGACACGTCGACACCGTCTTCCCCGCGCTCGGAGATCTCCACCGACGATGCGGGGTCGAACGCTGAGCGCACCAGTGCCGCCAACGACCGGGGTGAGTGCCACCGAACCACTTCGGTACCCGACTCCGGCAGACCCGACTCGATGGATCCCATGGTCACCAGAGCTGTTTCCATGAATCCCCGGATACCTCGGCCTGAGGAGTGAATGCGCTTGGCCAGCTTCGTCTGGCTCAACACAATCGCCATCCACATACCATGGACCGGCTGCCCCTCAGCAGCCGAGAGCATGTCGACCAGAGACTGGTGCAAGAACGGGTCGATCCCTTCACCCGCCTGGTGGACTCTCTCACCCGTATCCGGGTCTTCGACGACCTGCGCATTGTTGATCTCGTGGTCATAGTGGTCAAGGACGGCCGCACCGGAAACAATCGTTGTCTGGTCCGACATCTGCACTCTCACAACTCCGTCCATCCCGGAGATCGTTGCTTCGACTTCGGCCCATGCCCGCAGGCGTGCCTCCTGGTTGTCAAAGGATTCGAGGCCGAAGGCTTTATGCGTCGAGATCTGGGCGACGACAACCGCCTCTTTCGCTGTCGGGTCGTAGGCGAACGCTGCCCCGCCTGGCATCTGGTACACGAGCAGTTCACCGAACTCGCCCGGCAGCATGAGCCGAGCCGGCTTCAGCGGGACGATGCGGCCCTTCTTATCTCGAGTGGTGTCCTCACTGCGCTTGGGTGGATCCATAACCTCGAGTTCGGGAAGCAACTCCACACCCTCGTCACCGATAGCAACGTCAACACCATCTTCTTCCGGCATGTACTCGTTCTGCCCAGTGCGTTTCCGGCTCCACGAGGTCATGAACACTTGCACCCATTTGAGGAACGACTTGCCGAAGACTCGAGGAATGCCGAGTCCTCCGAAGACGACGACTGTTCCTACCGCTGCCAAGGTTCCGCCGGGGAACCCTCCAGCGATGACGAAGGCCACCGCGATGACCATACCGATGCCCAGGAACAGAACCTGGAGGAAGTCGAGTCCGAACACGACCCCGGTCGATTCCTCGCGCCCGAAGCGGGCACCGTCCCATTCGCTTTCTTCACTGTTGACTGTTTGTGCACTCATCGTTTTCACCTTCTGCCTGTAAAGAGACGACGACCGGCTCTGGCCGTTCCACCGACTGATTTCCTCACCGTGTTCGCGCTGCTGCGCATCACCCGTTGTCCACCGCGGCCAATGCCGCCATAAACACGCCGTTGTCCGGCCATGGCGAACCCGCCGGCTGTCTGCTCGAGCATCCGTGCCGAGTCCGGTGTCATGAATGAAATGATGCTGATCATCACGATGGGCATCGCCGACGAGATGAGCACCAACACCACACCGGCCGCCATCTGCACCCAGTCAGAACCGATCGAGGCCATCGTGATTCCGAACTTTGTGACTGCAGCCGCAATGGGTTTGGCCATGAGAAGAGCCACCACTAGGCTCGCCCACTTCGATGCGATCCCTTTCGCCGCATCCCACGACATTGAGAACACTCCCACGGGAGTGAACATCGCGAGGACGAGAACGATCACGGTGCGAAACAGCATCATGAGCATGAGGATCAGACACGAGATGAGGATGACCCCGGAGACCAGCCACGGCAGGATTGACTGCCCTACTTGGTCCGTGCCGGTGGCCATGGCCCAGATTTCAAAGCCTGCGTCGACTTGCACTCCCCCGGCGTTGTTGTTCGCCGACGGGTCCCACCAGAGTCCGAAGAGGCGCAGGATACCGCCGACTCCAACGTCATCGCCGCTGGTGTCCCCGACCCCAACTTCGAGGATCCAATTGGTGAGTTCGTCTGTTCCAATCAGTCCCAGGTAGACGATCCCGGCACAAATGTAGGTTGCCGGGACCGCCAGGACTGCAGAGGCGAATGCGCGAATCATGCCCGCGGTCGATGCGCGATAGATTGACATGAAGATCTGGATCGCCAGGAAGATGATGAGCAACGGAACCATGGCGATGACCATGACGTTGAGCATTCCGGGATACTCCACGGTGTGCTGGTACACCCCACCCTGGTAGACCTCGATCTTGCCGCCGATGACGGCCAGCCACCAGTCCGATCCACCGCCATCGGCGGTGAACGACCCGACTCCGAAAGCTCCTTTGAGAAACTCCCAAGAGGCGATCGCGAATCCGTCGATGGACTGCTGGATCAAGGCCTGGAGGGATTCGCCCCAGTCTTTCCACGGACCGTCGAGGATTCCTCCCCAGTCCTTGCCCTTAGCTAGAAACATGCTGATGCTGGCCTCTCATCGGCTGGAACGGATCACGGGAACAGGGGAATTCCGGAGAAGTACATGACCGCGCCACCGATCGATCCGATGATGGCCGCAGCGATCGCTCCGATGAGCAGACCTTGCAGACCCAGCGTCTGGCCGTTGCCTGCTCCGAAGATCTTCGAGCCCACCCACACGAGTGCGGCGCAGACCATGAAGATCACGAGGCAGGCGATGACCGTGCCGAGGATCTGTCCGCCGAGGGTGCGGAAGAATCCCATCCATGGGGCATCGAATCGCGGTTTGATTCCAGGGTCGTAACCCTTCGCGAGGACGTCGAGACTGGTGTTGATGATTTCGGCGTGTACAACGTTCATTTCGTTTTTCCTTTCGAGTACTCCCCGGCTTTCTGCCGGGAAGGAGGGAGTGTTATTTCACGGGGATGCGGAACATGCGGTAGCCGTACTGCTGGGGGATGTTCCAGCCCCAGTCATCGGGGTCTTTGCCCTTCTTGTGGATTTCCCAGAAGATGACCTCGACAGGGGCACCTTTCGCGGCGTGGAAGTTGGTGTTGTCGCAGTCGCCCTTCTTCCCGTCGGGCTGCCACTGGATCCGTGAGTACATCGGGGAGTGTTTCGCCTCGTAGTCGGCCCGGTTCTGCTTCCAGTCCTCTACCTTGGGCATGTCGCCGACGCGACCGAGCTTCGACCATTTGATGTCTTTGGTCTTCACCGACTCGGCTTCCCACTTATCAGCGCCGATCTCGCGGATCGCGCGGCCCATCTTCCCGGCTTCGGCCTCGGTCGGCTTGTACTTATCGCCGTCCTCGTCCTTGGCCTTGTCTTTCTTCCCGCCCAGGTGCTTCTCGGCCGAGATTGACACTGTCGCCGTGCACTTCGAGTGCGGAGCCTTCCGGTCGACGCGGATCGTTTTCTGTTTCGCGGCCTCTGGTAAAAGCCCCTCAGTTTTCGAGTCTGTGGACGACCATTCGATGCCCCCGCCGATCGAGCCCAGCAGGAGGGCTCCGAGAAAGAACATGGCGACACCGATCTGGCCCTTCTTCACCCATTCCTGCATCGAGAAGGTCTTTCCGGCCAACCATGTCAACAGCAGGCACACACATCCGACGACGGCCAGGGCGATTGCCGACCCGAGGAACCACGCCGCGATCGTGTTCAATTGCGTCAACGGTGGCGCGATGTCTTCAAGCATCCAAGTCTCCAAAGTCGGTATGTACTGTCGTAGTCGTTTCTCTCTGTGGCCCGCACATGTCTGTCAGGGCATGAAAAAGGGTGGGTGCCCTCCCGAAGGAAGACACCCACCCTTATGGCAGATGGTCAGATGTGAACTACCAAGACAGCCATGTCACGGCTCCGGGCAGCAGGATGAGGAACGCAAAAATGAGACCAGCAACCGCAACGCTGCCAACGACAAGGCCCAGGGCTGCCCCCAGTCGCCTCAGCGTCCTCCCCACGGAAGCGAGCGTGGTCATGTCGCTGTCTTGCTTTAGTTGCTTTTCACCGCTCACGATCAGCTCCCGTCGCCTCCTTGCAGCCACCGGTCGCACCCAACCCGTCGAGCGGGTCTAGCCGACTCCGGCCTGTCGGGTGCACGTCGATGACCGTCCCGCCGAGCCGTTGAATAACATTCGTCGGGTCTCCGCCAGTTGCGTTCGTTGTGGGGTGTTCGTCATTTCGCATGGTCTTCCTCCAATTCCAGTTCGAGCCGCGCGGTCTCGACCGCCACGATCAGGTCTTCTCTCGCCCGTTCGAGTTGGTCCTCGATGCTGCACCGCAGAGCCTTGCCCTGGTCCTCCCTTTGAAGGGACAACGTGGCACTGCCGGTGAAGCGCCGGCCGTACTTCAGTGTCTGCATTTTCCATTCGAGGCCCTGCACGCGAGCACCTGCGTCTGCAGCTTGGATCAGCACTGTTTCGGGAAGGTCCTGCCACTGATGTGGGACAGTCCACTGCCTCGCCACATTCCGCCACCCGCGAAGACCTCGGTAGAACATCAGTACCCAACCGGCGCACGCGATGGCGACTATCAGCTTGAAGATCCACGGCAGCTCTTCTGAGCTCCACCCTGGCCACATGGCGATGCAGGTGATTCCGGCGATTGCGATCAGCAACCGAACCACGGTCGACGCTGCCGGGTACCGGCTGTATTGGACAACGGAAACGCTCACCAACCGGTGCTCGGTGCGGCGACCACGCGGAATCTGGATCTGGTACTCCTGTGTGTGCCGCTTCACGTGCCACATCACTGTCGTACCTCAGCCGATTGAACGACCGTCTGGAAGTCTCTCAGCACTTGCTTTGCGCTCACCTCACGGACGGTGTTGTTCCCTAGCGAATTGATCGCCGCATACGTTCGAGCCCCGCTTTCTCCGACGGTCTTGATCTTCAGGAATATGCGGTCGTCCTTTGCGTGTGTCATCGCCCATTCGATAATCCGTGTATTGACAAGGGTTTCTCTCGGCTCCTGTGAAATCCTGTCGGCGGCCACGAGTTCGACGACTTGTGTCAGTCTGATCAGTGCCATGGTTCAGTTCCTCCGGTTGCCGTGTTCAGCGTTCCATCTCGCTGCAGCGAGTTTCGCCTCGGCCAGGTCAGCTTCTTCGTGGATCCCTGCGCCGAGGTTCTCGAGTTTCCAGCGCGTACTCATCCACCGTGCGAACGCCGTGCTCGTCTCCGCTTCGACAGTTCGACGATCATCACTGAGCTGTTGCAGCTCGTCATCGTTGTCGATGTCGTCTTGCGAGATCCTGGCCAGCATCCGCCGCGCTTTCACCAATTCCCGGTAGGACCGTTGCGTATCCGAGGCATACAACATCGCTTCCTCAACCAACGGAACCATTTGAGCCTGGTACTCATCCGTTGAGAGTCCACAGTCCTTGAGCCGATCCATCCCGTCCTCGGCTACGGCAATAAGCTCCGCTACGGTGCCGACATCCTCGTCGGAGATCAACGATGCCGTGCATCCCTCCGCGATCAGGGTGTCGTACTTCGCCCAGCCGGCTGCTTCACGCCTGGCCAACCACGCCTCGACCAAGTACAGACCGGCACCAATGGCCACGCTGAGTCCTGTGTTGGCCATTCCCGCCCAAATCCCGTTGACGACTCCGTCGCCCTCGAAAATCGAGAACGGGCCGCCCAGGGTCAGGGCCAGGAACATGCTGCCCGCAATCGCCCAAAAGAATGGGATCCGTACCGGTGACGGCAGCTCAGATGAAGGAACGGTCAGGTTTCGAAATTCCGACAGAACATTCTTGGGTGGACGGTTACCCAGCGTATTGAAATCGGCATCACCGGTCGGGCCCAGCGCGGTGACTCGTCGCCGGTCTGGTGTGTAGTAGGTGACTTCTTCCACCACGGAAGAGGCATACTTCAGTATGTCAAGTCCCGGGTTTTCTGGAGGCTGAACGTTCGTTCAGTTATTAGGCCGCCGAAGTCTGCAGGCTCGTGTAGTGGGCTGCTTCGATCTCGGCGGGAGTCTGATAGTCAAGCATCGAATGCAACCGTTCGGTGTTGAACCAATGCACCCACTCAGCCGTCGCGGCCTCGAGATCGTTGCGACCGGACCAGGGGCCGTCGGTGAAGACGAGTTCGTATTTGTATAACGAGTTCAGCGCTTCGGCCATGGCATTGTCGTAACTATCGCCGATCGATCCCACCGACGCCACTGCCTCGGCCTCAGCCAGTGCCTGGGTGTAGCGCAGAGCCCGATACTGCACCCCTCTGTCCGAGTGGTGGGTCAGCCCTACAACGTCGTGACCTGCACGTTTACGGCCCCATATGCCCATATTCAAAGCATCGAGAGCCAGATCGGTATACATTCGCGTCGAGGTCTGCCAGCCGATGATCATTCGAGAGAATACGTCGAGGACGAACGCGACGTAAACGAAGCCGGCCTCAGTGGGAACGTAGGTCAGATCCGCGACCCAGAGACGGTTCGGCTCCGCAGCGGTGAAGTTACGTTTGACGAGGTCAGCCGGTCGTTTCGTCTCGGGACCGGGCTTCGTCGTCCGCGGGAACTTCCCTCTCACAACACCCCGGATGCCCAACTCATTGCACAATCTCTCGACCGTGCACCGGGCCACGGGGCCGTAGGTCCTTGTGAGTTCGGCGTGGATCTTGCGGATGCCGTAGACCTTGTTGCGGCGGTGAGTGTGGATAGCCATGATCCTTTCTTTGAGCACCGCATCTCGCTGGGCTCGAGCGCTGACCGGACGGGTCTTGAAGGCATAGTACGTTGATGGGGCGATGCTCAGGCCCAGGTCCTGGCGCAGGACCTGACAGATCGGTTCGATTCCCCACCTGTGCTTGTTCTCGTCGATGAAGGCGACGATTACTTCTGTAGGCGGTCGAACTCCGCCTTGCCGAAAAACGCGGTCGCTGATCGGAGGATGTCGTTGGACTTCCGCAGCTCCCGGTTCTCCTTCTCCAGCCGCCGGATCCGTGCCTGGACGTCCTCGGTCTCGACGGGCAGGTTGGCTGCTTCGGCTTTCTTGACCCAGTTGCGCAGGGCTTCCTTGTTCACATCGGTCTGCTCGGCAATGCGGGCGATGGCACCGTTTCGAGTCTCTGGGTCGGCGCGGGCCTCGAGAGCCAGTCGAGTGGCTCTCTCACGTACTTCTGGTGGATATTTCGAGGTAGGCATGATGAGTTGAGGGTAGTCCTTTCTTGGGTAACCGCACACCCTCCATCAAACCAAGGACGAATCAGTACTCGTTTGCGCGCCCGCATCGTGGTCATCACCGCGTCCACAACAGCCACAGCAGAAACACCCACACGCCCATCGCTACGACGGCGCACCCGGCCAGCAGCAATCGACCGACAGGTCCGTGGAAGACCTTCGGCAGGTGCTGGGGAGCATCGTCGTCTTCGGTCGGGACCACGTTCTCCAGGTAGTAGCTCCACCACTTGCGGACCCTGGCGCGGTTCCGGTCACGGATCATCCGCCACCGCCCGAACAGACCCTTGTACCTATCCGGGTCTGCCGACCCTGCTTGCCCTGCTCTTGTGCTTTCGTTCGCCTCATCGAGATCAATGTTGAGACTGCCGGTCTGCTTCTTCTTACTCATCACGCCTGCCCTTTCGATTCCTTGGCACTGAGAACTCCCAGCGCCACTTCCAGGAGAGTCTTCGTTGTCGATACGTACTGGCGCACCGTGTTCCTTTCCCACCCCGTCACTTTCACCACGTGCTCAACCGGCACCTGACCAATCGGTCCCTTCCACGAGCTCATCGCCTGTGCGGTCTCTCTCGTCCATGAACCTGACTCGTCAGCACCTGGCAGGCACTCGATCAGGTCTGTGATCCTTATTCCCCGACCGACCACAATGCGTTTGTGCTCGATCGCGGTCCGGATCACCTGGCAGTGAAGTTCAAACAACCGTTTGCAGTCCCGGACCCGCTGCTCGCTGAGCCCAAAAGCAGAGGAGGCGGTCTTCACATCGGACTCGAACTTCAGATGGGTCAAGAACCCGACCATGAAGGCTTGAGTTTCCATGACCGATGCTGCCGCCGCGATGACCGGTCGCAGCCACGTCATCGTCGCCAAGTGTTCGGCAACGATGACCGCGATGTCCGTGCCCCACGACCGGGGGTCTGAGGCCGCGATCCGGTCAAGGACTTCTTCGACTGCGACCGGCGAGTCTTTCGGCCCGGATACCAAGTCCGCGGGATTGCGGCGAGTCTCGGAGTCGATGAGGTCGGCCATGCGATTACGAGCGATGCCCGTGATCCATGCCTCCAACTGCCCCAGCTCAGGGTCGAACCCCGAACGTGCCTTCCACGCCGAAACGATCACATCACCGGCGACGTCTTCGGCCCATCGGGACAATCCGATTGCAGACATCTTTGGCCGGATGGTGCGCTTGGCCACAGTCTCGACGGCGGTCAATAGCTGTCGTTCTGAGAATGGTTCTTCGTGCTCTTGCATGGTTCACCGTCCTTCCTTCCCCATCAACCGGCATCCCGGTCGACTGTCCGGCCTGACCGGTCGCGTGACCGGACACTCGGTCTGGTCATGTCCACCACTGTGACCGTCTGATCGCGGTCGACCAGTGACCGGACGTCGGCTTCCAGAGCCTCATACGTTGCCCGGTCAAGCTGCTTGGGGAAGTCAAGATGCTTACGGCATCCGGGGCATGACCGGGCACTCCAGCCAGAGTCCGCGTGATGCTTGATCGGGCATTTCCGGTCATCAACCGAGCTGTGACCGGGTGACCGGACCCAACTGCGGCGGTCACCGAAGTGGTCAATGACCGCCGCCTCCCACTCGTGACCGTCGTTGACCAGGCTCCTGCGGACAAACGCGTCCGGGGACCCGACTGCCCGGGCTGACCGGGCTGTGATCTGCTCGGCCAGCCACGCGGCTCGGTCACGGTCAACGGTGACCGACCATTGACCAGCCACGACCTCAACGAGCTTGTCCAGATCGACCGGAATGCGTGCATTCGACACCGGGTGCGTGCCCAGCCGATCCCGGCTCGATCCATTTTCTTCATCCCCGAATAGCCTCGTCGTCGTCTCGTCTGCCTCGGCTCCTGCCGACGGCACGCCGTCGTCTGTAGTTGCGCTGGAACTCATAGACGACGATGACGGTTCAATGACGGTTAAAGACGCACCCGCGGTAGTCTCCGCGCGTGGGACCCGACTCTGTGTCGGGTAGTACCCGACTGTGTGTCGGGTAGGGTCGTCTTCCTCGGGGTACCCGACTGTGTGTCGTGTCTTGAATTCGCGGGCCTGAACGGGGGTACCCGACTCTGTGTCGTCACTTGAATTCTCGGGACCCGACTGTGTGTCGTCACTTGAAAATCCAGGGATCGCCTCATTGCGGGCAATCGGCTCAGCCACCGCTTCCGGGTGCAGTCGGTACATGTTCCCTGACTTCGCGCCACTCTTCTTGTAGCGAGTTTCGGTGCTCAGCAGCCCGAAGTCGCGGAATCGTTTCAAGGCCCGCTGCACGGTGCGTTCGTTGAACCCGGATTCCTGCGCCAGCGTGTTTTGGAGAGGGAATGCCGACCATAGGCCGGTTTCTTCATCGAAGGATGCGTTGTCGGCCAACAGCATCAGAATGAATCGTTCCGGGCCGGAGAGTTTGAACTGCTCGAACACTTGCCTTCTGGCCCACGTGATCATCTCTACAGCCATGGTTCACCCCCTAACCTGTCGGTCGCCTTCAGAACTGTCATCTCGGTCATCGCCTCGGTGAGTCTGGGAAGCTGCGATTGAGGGTGAACGCGGTGGCCGTCACCACTCCGTTGTCTCGGGGCTCGTTACCGCGCACTGTCTGCGTGTTCACTGTCTTCGTCCTTTCCGCCAGTTCCGCACTTCTTCGTTCCTCTGGTCTCTCCGGGGATCTCGTCGAGAAGATCCAACTGCCCAGGCATTTCGACGTCGTCTGGTGTTGGTTTCGTCGTCGTCATCACTCTCCGATTGCCCCTTCGGGACCGTGGAAGTCGATGTTGATGTCAACCAGCGATGAACCCCACGTGTAGACGACGGCGATCCAGTGCCACCACCACCGCACGTCCAACCAGTGCAAGTACCACTCGCCCGTAAGGGACAGCTCGCCAAGTGTTCCCAGAGTCATCAGGACCGCTAGTACAGCGACAAGAACGAATCCACCGATCTTCATCACCAATCACTCCTCTCTGAGTTCTGCGTCAGAGATATCGGCTCGGTAGTCACCCGTCGCCACGGCAGGGGTTTTGCCTGTCCCGGTCCCGAAGAAGACCAAGGGCCGCGGTGACCTCGCCTGCTCGTCGTCTCCGGAAGCGACGGAGACGAGGCGGGGGCGGAGCTCGCACGCCTCCCATTGCTCCCAGCGCTGCATGATGATCGGTGGCCGTCTCGCGTGCCATGATTCCTCGACCACCAATTGCCTCGCTGGCTCAGGAGGACGGGCGCGCTCGAACTCATTCATGACTGCTCTTCTTTGTTCAAGGCACCAACCGCTTCCGAGCGACGCTCGTTGTTGGCTTTGCGCAAGTCAGCGGTCGCGAGGCGGTACATGACCAAAAGCAGTGCGAGACCTGCCGAAATCGGCATAGCCGTGAAGACGGCGAAGGCCAACAGCAAGAGGGCTCCGCCTCCGACGGTCACGATGGCGACATCGATCCAAGGCGACATGCTCCCCCCGCCCGCAAGCAGGCCCAGAGTGACGACGACGACGGTCATTCCAAGGAGGACCAGGAGTCGCTTCGTGGAAATGCGGCCCGTCTTGGACCGGGCAATCATGGCGAGGCTCCACCAGATGATGAAGGCCAGCCCAGACAGCACGGCCAAGTACAGTGGCGACACCGCCTGTGCATGCTCAAACGCCTCCGCCTCGGAGGTGTTCGATGCCGTGGTGGGCCAGTCGATAACAGGCCAATTTGAGGGCGCAAAATCAGGGAAAAACATTATTACTTAGCCTCCTCAGTGTTTGAGTCGTCCGACTCTTCGAATGCTTCTGGTGGTAGATCGCTGGCCTCGACGACCACTGGTCCGGGAAGTCCTGCGTCTAGCAGTCCCGAAATGCTGGCTCCGTCGGGGACTTCATTGACCTCGAGTTGAAAGTGCCACCACACCTGGTCACACCTGGTGCACTCCGCATTGTCGACACAGACCACACGGTCATAGGCCATGAACAGGACCCGCTCGTCGCCCTCCAGGTTCACCTGAATCAGTGGTTTGGCATTGAACGGGTGAAGGGAGCCAGCCCCGGTCCACGCGAGGCTGTCGACCAGCGGTGTCGCTCGGGCATCGTCTGGGGCAAAGTGTCCGGCGAGGAGGAATGGCACTTCCGTCTTCGTCCCGAGAAGATGCACGATGTGCTCTTCAACCGCTTGGGATGTGACCGCAGAGCGGAGGAACGGGACTGAGGTTTCGGTTGTGGTCGTGGTGTTCTCAGGCATTGTCGCCTCCGGTGAAGATGTGTGGGTGGGACTCGCGCAGCGCTGATAGGCGACGGCGTCCGGTCTTGTCGCTGAAGCCAAACTCATTCGCGAGATCCGCTCCGGACGTTTCCTCACCCTGTGCGGTGCGGTCGGTGATGAACTCGATCAGGGCGTCCATGTCCGATGTTGCGGTCTTCGCCTTTGGTCCGGGCTGTTCAGTAGGCCTCTCTGGTGTTTCGGGGTCGGGGACACTGGCCAGCCACGGAGTGCGAGGCAGAGCGAATTGCTCACCGTCTTCGGCTGCTTGCGCCGCACGAGTGGCCAGCGCATCCCGTTGTGCACGCACGACTTCCAGATTCGTGGCGTGCTGTTCCCTAGCCAGCTCAGCTTCCTGTCTGGCGGCTTCCCGCTCGGCTTCGACCTCGAGCTGCTTGCGTTCGCGCTCGGCCTGTTCAGCCAGCCACTCGGCCTCGGCCTGCTTCTCACGTCGTCTCGAGATCGGGTCCTCGACGGCGACTCGAGAGAGTTGTTCTGTAGCGGCGAACACGGCGAACGGGACCATTCCGGCAATGACGGCTCCGATGATTCCCTGCCAAGAACCGGCCTGCGCGTCTCCGTACGAGAGTGCGTGAGCGACGTTGGCGATCACGGATAGGCCGGTGAACGCGGCCAGTAGTGCCCACGATTGCCAGGTCTTCTCGCCTCGAGTTTTGTGGATGAGGATGGATCCGGCGTAAACGAGGATCGCAGTATCGATGAACGCCGGTACTGCCCAATGCATCCATTCGGGAAGACCGAGCCAGGACGCGACTTCCATGAGCGCGACGAAGCTGATTGCGAAGGCCACGAGACCAGCGAATGCAACACCGATGGTGATGAGGCGAACGAACCTGTGGTCGTCCGGGTTGATCCGTGATTTTGGGCCATTTGCGACAGCAATAGTCGACTCGTTCGGTGTACTCTGGTCGTGCCTTTGAATTCTGCTAAATGCTCTTGCATGGTTCTCTGGCTGGGCGGCCTCATCCTTCGCGGGTGGGGCCGTTCCTTCGTCTGCAGGAGCGGTGTGTGCCAGTGCTGTGTTATCAGTCGTCATGGTTGCCTCTCTCACTGGTCGACTGGACCGATCCAGTCACATGAAACTCCGCCGTTTCCGTTGTCACCGTCGTAGATGACGCAGGTGATCGTGCGTCCGTCCTCGAGGACGATGGGTTCTTCGTGCAGCCCCTGACCGTCGCCTCGTTCGTCAACAACCGATGGGTCGTTGGTCTCGTTGGACTCGTCTTCGGGAGCTTCGTCGACCTTCGTGGGCTGGCACCCTGCCAACGCGGAGGTCAGGATCACTGTTGTCAGGAGAACGACTGGCTTCTTCACGGATGTGGTCTTCATGGGTATTCCAATCACTTGGTCTTTGTGGTCGTGATCTGCTTCATCAAGAACGGGTCGAGTTCGGGGATCTCGACGGCACGTTCACCGACAATGGGTTTGAGTGCCTTGAACAGCACCCGCATTGTCCGGTCGCGGTCATCGTCTGTGGTGTCGGGACGACGCAGGACCTCCACAAGGTGCGCGGCATCGTCCATCACTCGTTTGAGCACCGGGTCGAGGGAAGGTCCGCGCCCGAGGAGCTTGGCTTGGTGTTCACCGTCGAAAAGTGCCCTGTCGAACGCATCGACGGCGGCCTCGAAGGCACGGAGTCGGCTGTGATCGGCCCGGTCGTTTTCCCACCGTTCGCGGGTTTTCGTCGCAGTTTCCGAAGTATCGAGAATCCGCACGGCGAACTCTTCGTGAGCTACGTCGTGGATCGCGGGAAACTCGATGAGTAGGTTGAGGTCTGTGTGCCACTGGGCCCAACGGTTCTGGACCGCGTCATGACGGGCCACCGTCACTTCTCCCCGGTCCCAACCCCACACGTCAATAGTTGAACCATCGGAGTCCCGGAGCGTGATCCTCGTTGAGCTAAACCTCGCCATCGCCTTATCAGCAGTCGCATCATCCGCTCTATCGGCAGTCGCGTAATCGAAGAGGGATACCAGATCACCCCCTGCCCCACCGAGACCAGCGCGGAATCTTAGACGACCCATCGTCAAGACTCCGACCGCGATCACCACTAAGAGAACGGAGACCGTCAAACCAACGGCGAGAATCGTTGCGAAAGATTGATCGGTTACCCATGCCTCGAAAGAAGGTCCTCCAACTGCGGGTCCACGAACTTTGAACGCCGTCATGATCGGCTCCGTGTGATGGCCTGGAGGTTAGTCATGGTCTTCTTGACCGACCCCACGGTGTCCGAATGCGTTAGCGCGGCTTGGAAAGTGGGTGCCGACTGTGTCGCCATGGCTGAAAGAAGATCGGAGAGCACACCGAGGGCATCAGCGACGTCGCGGCCAAGATCCTCGACTTTGTCGCCTTCGAGAGTCGCAAGGTCGGAGACTCCCCCACTGAACGCGACCTCGAGGAGTTTCGACTGCTTCTTCACCATTGGTAGTGGTGCTGCTGCCCCGTAGTGGAGTTCGCGGATCGCCCGCACGACATGCTCACGGCCGGGGGCATTGCTCGACTCGCTGAGATTCACCGAGGCAGGTTCGAGACCGGATGCGGAAGCCAGACCGTAGTCCTCGGCCTCATCGTCATCGATAACCTCGGCATCAATGATGTTCTCCGTCGTGGGCGTAGCGGTGGATTCAGTCTTTGGAGGCTTCTCGCGCCCATAGCGCTTTCCGTCCAAACCGATTACAGATTCTCCAATTTCAGGTGATTCATTTGAATCACCTGGATCGCCCAGCCTGCGGACCACGGTTGGTTGACTCAGATCAGTCGCTGACGCGATTCCTCGAGTACTCATGCCCGCTTCACGCAGCTCCGCGATTACCTGTTCTTGAAGTTCCTTAGGCGGACGCAAGCTCACATCGCGAAACTCTTCGTCCAAGTAGTCCTGCCAAGACTCGTAGCCCAGAGCAAGCCAAATACGACCTCTCCAAGCGGTCGAAATCTTCACCTGAAGAGACCCATAGTCGGCTCTGAGCTCGTCGGTGAGTTCTCGAGCCTCGTCTGCTGAAAACTGGCTCACGAGTTCGGTGCTCATGCTGGCACCGCCAGTTCCGAATCGATCCCCTCAACCAGACGCGAGAAAGGCATATCAAGCGCCTGTGCGAGACCGACTAGTTCGTTCATTCGCCACTCCGTACGGCCGTGTAGCCGAGACGAGAAGGTTGCCGGTGTAAGCCCAATTGATTCCGCAGTCTTCTGTCCTAGCCAATCGCGACGCGCCATGGCTGCCTTGATGTTGCCCCTCAGGACCATTTGATAGCTCATGGGGACGACAGTAGTCCTGTGGCGACTATTCTGCAAGCTAGAAATGTCCCGTGTCGAATATTTTTCTCCAGGGGGTTATGTCTAAGTCCGAGAGAGGGATAGAATTGCCACATGAATACATCGACAGAATCGGCAACTGATCTAGAGCGAACAGCCAACCTGAAAGTTAGCAGCGAAGTCAGAGCGTGGCTGGCACGTAGAGGCCTGCGACAGATTTGGCTCGCAGAACTCCTGGGAGTCGGCCAATCGGCAGTTTCTAAGCGACTGCGCGGCGTGCTGCCGTTCACCGCTCCCGAGCTGATGATGATAGCGAACGCGCTCGATGTGTCTTTGGCCGAGCTACTTGGCGAACTCGTGAATGAGAAGAACCCCCATCCAGTGGATGGAGGTTCTTCGAACGGTAGCGGGAGGGGGACTCGATCCCCCGACCTCACGATTATGAGTCGTGCGCTCTAACCAGCTGAGCTACCCCGCCCCAGCACCGCATTCTAGGCGGCACAAGAGCCCCGAAAGGGAATCGAACCCTTGACCTTCTCCTTACCATGGAGATGCTCTGCCGACTGAGCTATCGGGGCAACAGGTAAGAATTTACACGGGTTTCAGCGAGGAGGGCAAATCGGCACCTCGTGACCTCTCTCACAGAACCGCGGCCCAGCACCGAGGCGGCTATGCCACCGGGTCGAACCGTCCTGCCAGGAACCCCTGCAGACGACCGGGATGATTCGTGATGATTCCGTCCACGCCGGCGTCGAGGAGCTCCCGCCATTCGTTCATCCCGTCGACCGTCCACACGAACACCCCGAGGTCGTTGTCGCGGATCTCGGCCACGACGGATCTGCGCAGCGAGAACCCCTTGTACGACGGGTTGATCGCGACGGCTCCGACCTCGCGGGCGATCTCGATGTCTTCGGGTTTGGGCACCATGCGCAGCAGGAACCGGGTGACCATCGGCAGCATGTCCCGGCAGGTCTCGAGCGTGACGACGCTGAACGACTGCACGACCATCCTGTCGGCGATGCCGGTCTCTACCACGAGCTCGGAGACCCGGGCGACCGCACCCGCCGACCACTCCCCCTTGAGCTCGAGGATCAGTTCGCCGCCGCGATGCTCGATATCGCGCATCACCGCCGCCAGAGTCGGGATCCGCACCCCGGTGAACCCGGGGCCCATCCACGAACCCGCATCGACGAACGACAGCTCCTCGGCGGTGAGCTCGACCACCGGCCCCTTCCGATTCGTGGTCCGATCGAGATCGGGATCGTGGAGGATGACGGGCACACCATCGGCGCTCGTCGAGGTGTCGACCTCGATGAAGTCCACGTCGAGCGCCCGGGCCGCGTCGACGGCCGCCAGACTGTTCTCCGGGACCACGGCCGAATAGCCGCGGTGGGCGATCACCAACGGTCGATTCGCGGATCCCGGACGCTCGGTCAATCCACGCTCGTGCAGGAACTGCAGAAAACTCATAGGCCCAGACTATGCCCTGACACAGCAGCTGTCGCACGCCGAGGCACGAGTTGTTCTCGACTATCGGGGAAGTCGGACGAAAACCCCCACAGACGCCGGATCTCGTACTACCTTGTCAGCACGGCCACCTCCCCGACTCGAAGGGCCCCCTCATGGAAGCCATCTGCGCTGCCGCCGTCGTTCTCGCATTCATCGCATTCGGCGAACTCATCTCGATCTGGTCGAAGGCCCGCATACCCAGTCTGCTGGTGGCCATGCTCAGCATCTTCGTGTTCGCGAAGATCGGGATCGTACCCGAGACCGTCATCGACGATTCGATGCTCGTCCAGATCTACACGATCCTCGTCGCGCCCCTCCTGTTCCACATGGGCACGCTCATCCCTCTGCGGGTGATGCTCAAGCAGTGGCGCTCGGTGATCATCGCGACCTCCGGAATGCTGGTGGCCGTCCTGCTCATCCTCGCCGTCGTCGCCCCGCTGTTCGGCTTCGAGACCTTCGTCGCCGGTTCCGGACCACTCGCCGGCGGCATCGTCGCCACGAGCCTGACGACGGAGGGCCTGACCGCCCATGGAGCCGCCTCGTCGATCATCGTCCTTCCCGCTCTTGTGCTCATGCTGCAGTCACTGCCGTCGATGCCGATGACGAACTTCCTGCTGCGCCGCTACGCCGCGAAGCTGCGCGACAGCGGCGAACTGCAGGAACTCGCCCGAGCCCACCACGCGGAAGAGGAGGAGGTCCAGCAGAAGAAGAAGCCCATCACTCTGCCCGGGTTCCTCGTGGACAACCAGCTGTTCATGCTCTTCCTCATCCTCGTCGGCGGTTCGGCCGCGACCCTGCTCGCCGTACCCACGCACATCCCCTCCTCGATCCTCGCACTCATCCTCGGCATCCTCGCCGCCGCAGTCGGACTCTCCCCGGACAAGGCGATGGAACGGTCGAACTCCTTCGGCATCGCCATGGCCGGCGTCATCGCCATCGTCATGGCACCGCTGGTCACGGCGTCCGTGCAGGATGTCATCAATGCCTTCCTGCCCACCGTCATGATCCTCATCGTCGGCGGCGCAGGCATCATCGGCGGCGGCTTCATCGCCACGAAACTGCTGCGGTGGAAGTCCGGACTGGGCATGTCGGTGGCGCTGACCGCGATGTACGGCTTCCCCGCCGACTATCTGCTGACCAATGAGGTCGCACGTTCGGTCGCCCGCGACGAGGACGAGAAGGAGGCCCTGCTCAGCGCCATGCTCCCGCCGATGCTCGTCGGCGGCTTCACCTCGGTCAGCGCCGGATCGATCGTCATCGCCAGCGTCCTCGTCAGCCTGCTCTGAACCACCGCACGGAAGGACTCCGCTCATGAACTCCCTCATCGCCGAGGCCGACGGCCTGCTGCCTCAGCTGCAGCGGCTGCGCCGCACCCTGCACGCCCATCCCGAGATCGGACTCGACCTCCCCCGCACACAGGCCGCCGTCCTCGACGCCCTTGACGGTCTCGACCTCGAGATCAGCACGGGCACGGAGACGACGTCGGTGGTCGCCGTTCTGCGCGAACACCACCCGGACAGGCCCGCAGAGGCACCGGTGGTGCTGCTGCGCGGGGACATGGACGGTCTGCCGATCACCGAGGAGACCGAGGAGCCCTTCGCCTCGACGAACGGGAGGATGCACGCCTGCGGGCACGACCTGCACACGGCCGGGCTCGTCGGCGCTGCGCGCTTGCTGCACGCCCACCGGGACGAACTGCGCGGCGATGTCGTGTTCATGTTCCAACCCGGCGAAGAGGTCTGCAACGGGGCATCGGTCATGATCGAAGAGGGCGTGCTCGAAGCGGCGGGCCGCCGAGCGGTCGCGGCCTTCGGCGCACATGTGAATACGAGCCCGCGGGGAGTCGTCTGCACCCGCCCGGGAACTCTCCAGGCCGGTTCGAACGTCCTCGAGGTCACGATCCGCGGCCGCGGCGGCCACGGCTCCCAGCCGCAGTCGGCCGTCGACCCGGTCCCGGTCCTGGCAGAGCTCGTCACCGCACTGCAGAACATGGTCAGCCGACGGATCGACGCCTTCGATCCCATCGTCATGAGCGTCACCCAGCTGCGAGCCGGCGATGCCATCAACGTCATCCCCGCCTCGGCGAGTCTGGCAGCGACCGTGCGCACCCTGTCCGAATCCTCGCTCGAAACGGTCCGGCAGCGGTCGGAACAGCTGACCGAGGGCATCGCGGCAGCGCACGGATGCACCGCCGAGGTCACTTTCGAAGTCCAGTACCCGGTGACCGTCAACGACGCTGCCGAAACCGCGTGGGCGCTCGAGCGGCTCGAGGGACTGCTCGGAGGCGAGCGGGTGAAGGTGCTGCCGCAGCCGATCATGCCCAGCGAGGACTTCTCGTTCGTGCTCCGTCAGGTGCCGGGAACCTACCTCCTGCTCGGCGCGGGTCGCACCGATGTCCCCGCCGATCGACTGGGCGACAACCACTCCCCCTTCGTCATCTTCGACGACTCCGTCCTCGCCGATCAGGCCGCGGTCCTCGCCCACCTGGCCCTCGAACGGCTGAATCTCGCAGACTGACCCCGTCGAGGTCGCCGGATCACGTTTGCTCAGCGCCGCCTGCGCCGCCACCAGCGCCGAGGCGGGCCATCGTCTCCGCGCCTCTGCCTCTCGGGCGCCGCGTCGTCCTCGCTCCGTGGTTCGGACGGTGCTCTGCGCCGGCGCCAGGCCGCGACCTCTCGGTCGACATCACGCGGCGGGGTGAAGATCGGCGGGCCCTCACGCAGGTCCATCACCGCCGCACGCACACGTTCGTTGAATCCGGCCAGGTAGTCGCGGACGTCGGCCTCACGGTCGAAGACGTCGAGCGTGTCCTCGAGGACAGCGTTCTCCTTGCGCAGCTGGAAGGCGGCCGGGGCGACGCCGCTGATGTTCTCCTGATCCATCTTCTGCTTGATCCACCAGTCGGGATCCTCGGAATTGCCCAGGCCTTTCAGCGGTCTGCCCAGACCCGGCAGATCATCGAAGTCGCCGCGCTTGACCGCCCTGTCGACGGCGGACTCGACGACAGCGTTGCGGTCTTCGAGCGAATTCAGTCGCCGCGGCCGCTGCTCGTCTTTCGCCTCTTCGTTCATCGCCTCGCCCCGAAACAGAGTCGTTGCGACCACTTTAGACCTTCTGACGGGCCGCGGCCATGCGAAAGACCCCGTGATCGGGAGACGATCACGGGGTCTTTCCGTTCTGCGTGGCAGATGAAGGATTCGAACCTTCGAAGGCAATGCCGGCTGATTTACAGTCAGCTCCCTTTGGCCGCTCGGGCAATCTGCCGCAGTCAGCGCTCGATGAGCACCTGAAAAGAATACAAGGCATGAGCCCGAATCACCAACTCGATTGACGCGGGTCACATCTGAGGCCCCTCGACTAGACTCGGTGTCAGGAGTCACGCTCGTTGCATCCGGGCACGCATCACCGAACACGAAGGAGCATCCATGGCCAGCGAATCCTCATTCGACATCGTCAGCAAGGTCGATCGTCAGGAGGCCGACAACGCCCTCAACCAGGCTGCGAAGGAGATCCACTCCCGCTACGACTTCCGCGGCACCGATCCCTCGATCGCCTGGAGCGGCGAGGCGATTCAGATGAAGGCCAACAGCGAAGACCGGGTCAAGGCCATCCTCGACGTGTTCCAGTCGAAGCTGGTCAAGCGCGGAATCTCGCTGAAGTCGCTCGAGGACGGCGAGCCCTATCCCTCCGGCAAGGAGCACCGCATCGATGCCTCCCTCAAGGAAGGCATCGACAAGGACAATGCGAAGAAGATCTCGAAGATCATCCGCGAGGAGGGGCCCAAGGGCGTCAAGGCGCAGGTCCAGGGCGATGAGCTGCGAGTGAGCTCGAAGAAGCGCGACGATCTGCAGAACGTCATCGCCCTGCTCAAGGGCAAGGACCTCGACGTCGACCTCCAATTCACCAACTACCGCTGAGACCGGCGGCCCTCCCCTCGTCCAGTCCCCATCGACCGCCCCACCCGGTCAATATGACGGAACATGTCCCCATCTGACGTCGGCGAACGTCCTTTGACCCGTTCATGACGGGCTGTGACGCCGATCGTCATCGGGCACCGAGCATCCTCGGGTCCGCTGTCAGCATGAAGGCATGTCATCGACCCACACCGCCCCCAGGGCCACCGCATCGGTGCCCAGGCTCTCGGCATCGGCGCCCGAGACCGCGCCCGAGACCCGGCCCGCCGCCCGGCGCCGGCTGCGGCGAGCGCTGTCGTTCGAGGTCATCCCTCCCCGTTCAGCGACTCAGGCCGAGCGCATGCCCCAGCTGCTGAGGTTCCTCGATTCTCTCAGCCCCGACTATCTGGCCGTGACCTCCTCGGCCAAGAGCGATTGGCTCCGAGGCACGGCTGACTTCATCGCCGAGGTCACGTCCACGACTTCGCTCAGGCCGTTGGCCCACCTCGCCTGCACCGCCGGCACCGAGTCGGAGCTGTTGGCCTGGATCGATCATCTCCTGCAGGTCGGCGTCCGGGGCTTCCTCGCCATTCGCGGGGACTTCCCCGACGGTGAGACCAGCGTCCCGCCCGAGCACCTGCCGCACGCCGATGCCCTGGTCAGTCTCCTGCGCCGCGTCGAATCGGACAATGTCGCCTGCCTGGCCGCCGGCCGGCTCGGCATCGGGGTCGCCGCCTATCCCTCCGGCCACCCGGAGTCGACGGGGCCCGAGGAGGACCTCGACGTGCTCGCGGCCAAACAGCGCAACGGCGCCGATTTCGCGATCACCCAGCTCTTCTTCGACCCCACCGCCTACTCCAGGCTGAGACGTCGCGCCGAGCACGCGGGCATCACCATCCCGATCATCCCCGGCATCCTCCCCATCACCGATGCCCGCCGGCTGCACACGATGTCCCGCCTCTCGGGGCTGCCGGTCCCGGACCACCTGCTCGCGCGCTTCGACGGAGTCAGCGACCCCGCCTCGGCGCGGCGGATAGGGCTCGATATCACGGCAGAGCACACGGCGGCGATCCTCGACCAGGATGCCGACGGGCTGCACTTCTACACCTTCAACGACCAGAACACGACCGAGGACCTGCTCACCGCGCTCGACGACCGAGGGGTGTCCGTGTCCTCATTCCCACCGCCACCGCCTCCTCGGCGCTGGCCGCCATCGTCCGAGACCGAAACAACGACAGAGAAGGAAACGCGTTCATGACTGCACCATTTCCGACCGCGACCATCACCGGCTACCCCCGCATCGGGGCCCGCCGCGAACAGAAGAAGGCCTTGGAGAGCTTCTGGGCCGGCCGCATCGACGCCGAGGACTTCGCCCGCTCCGTGCACACGCTGCGCATCGGCACATATCACCGCTTGGCGC
This sequence comes from Brevibacterium sp. SMBL_HHYL_HB1, assembly GCF_018208375.1. Classification (NCBI taxonomy): domain Bacteria; kingdom Bacillati; phylum Actinomycetota; class Actinomycetes; order Micrococcales; family Brevibacteriaceae; genus Brevibacterium; species Brevibacterium sp. SMBL_HHYL_HB1. The sequence continues at coordinate 2,455,830 of NZ_CP062936.1, forward strand.
AGCTGGGGCTGCGCGAGAACTATGCGATCCCGGCCTCCTACAGCCATTACGACCACGTCCTCGACACCGCGCTCACGGTCGGTCTCATCCCCTCGGCCACGACCGGCACCGATTTCGACCTCGACGAGTACTTCGCTCTCGCCCGCGGCACCGCGCAGCGCTCCCCGCTGGAGATGACGAAGTGGTTCGACACGAACTACCACTACCTCGTACCCGAGATCTCCGACGACACGACGTTCACCGCACATCCCCAGCATCTGCTGTCGCTGGTCAGCGAGGCCAAGACCGCAGGTCACCTCGTCCGTCCCGTGCTCGTGGGACCGCTGACCCTGCTCGCCCTGACCAAACCCGCACCGGGCACGCCCACGCGTCCCCTCGACCGGCTCGCGGAGCTCACCGATGTCTACCTCGACATCATCGGCGTCCTGGCCGCCGCCGGTGTCGATTGGGTTCAGTTCGACGAGCCGGCTCTGGTCGCCGACATCGCCGGAACGAGCGATCACGAACTCGCCGAGGCGGCCCGCCGGACGTATTCGACCCTGGCCTCGGCCCGCACCCGCCCGCAGCTGTTCGTCACCACCCCGTACGGCAGCCTCCGCGAGGGCTTGGACGGGCTGGCCGGGTCCGGCATCGACGCCCTCGGCGTCGACCTCGCGGCCTCGACCCGAGCCTCCGACCCCGACTACGCGAGCCGCCTGGCCTCCGCCGTTCCCCAGCAGGTCCGCCTCGTCGCCGGTGTCGTCGACGGCCGCAACATCTGGGCCGATGATCTGCGGACCAGTCTCGAGGTGCTGCAGGGGCTGGGGCGCGAGTCGCTGAGCGTGTCGACCTCGACGTCGCTGCTGCATGTGCCCTACACCGTGGAGCAGGAGACCTCTCTGCCGGTCGATGTCGCCTCCTGGCTGTCCTTCGCCGAGGAGAAGGTCACCGAGGTCGAGGCTCTGGCTACGGCCGTCACCGCCGGACCGGATGCTCGCATCGAAGCGTTCAACCGCGCCGACCGGGCCCGCCGCACTCGGGCCGAATCCGCCCGGGTCAACAGCCCCGAGGTGAGGGAGCGCACCACCGCCGCTGCAGGTCGGGACGGGTTCCGCACCGACTTCGCGCACAGGCGACAGGCCCAGGACGCACTGGGCATCCCGGATCTGCCGACGACGACCATCGGTTCGTTCCCGCAGACGGCCGAGGTCCGTCGCGCACGAGCCGACCACCGGGCCGGCCGCCTCGACGACGCCGCCTATGCGCAGGCGATGCGGACCGAGATCGATCGTGTGATCGAGCTGCAGGAGGACCTGGGGCTCGATGTCATCGTCCACGGCGAACCCGAACGCAATGACATGGTTCAGTACTTCGCCGAGAACCTCGACGGCTTCGCCACCACCGAACACGGCTGGGTGCAGTCCTATGGCTCGCGGTGCACCCGTCCCCCGATCCTCTTCGGCGATGTGTCGCGACCGAATCCGATCACCGTCGACTGGTCGGCCTACACCGCGCAGCAGACGCAGAAGACGGTCAAGGGCATGCTCACCGGTCCGGTGACCATCCTCGCGTGGTCGTTCGTCCGGGACGATGTGCCGCTGCGCGAATCGGCCGATCAGATCGCCTTGGCCCTGGCCGATGAGGTCGCCGACCTCGAGGCGGCCGGCATCGGCGTCATCCAGGTCGACGAACCGGCTCTGCGCGAACTGCTGCCGCTGCGCGAATCCGACCGCGCCGAGTACCTCGACTGGTCGGTGCGCTCGTTCCGGCTGGTCAATGCGCAGGTCAGTCCCCGCACTCAGATCCACACTCACCTGTGCTACTCGGAGTTCGGGGAGATCATCGATGCGATCAACGCTCTCGACGCCGATGTCACCAGCATCGAGGCGGCCCGGTCCCGGATGGAGGTGCTGAACGACATCGCCGATTTCGGATTCGAACGCGGAATCGGTCCCGGCGTCTATGACATCCATTCCCCGCGGGTGCCCACGGTGCCCGAACTCGTCGAACTCATCGAGGCCGCGCTCAAGCACGTTCCGCCCCACCGGCTGTGGATCAACCCGGACTGCGGTCTGAAGACCCGCAGCTATGCCGAGGTGCGCGCCTCCCTGGCCAATCTCGTCGCCGCTCGCGACCAGGTGGTGGCCGCCGGCCTCCCGACCGGCGGCGCCGAGGCCCCGGAGTCAGCGGTGGTAGTGTCCGGCTGAGTCCGGAACCGAGACGCTGACTGAGGGTCGGGGCAGTGACCGGGTCAGTGTCGGGGCAGTTCGAGGGGAATGTAGTACAGCCCCTTCGAATCCTCCTCGACGCTGACTCGCAGTCGGTCGTCGAGGTGGATGTAGTCATTGACCTTGATGGTCCCCTTCGTCTGGCTCAGACGTCGGATCGCGAAGGCGGGGATGAGTCCCTGCCGTCCGGACCCGTCGACGGCGAGAGCGTATTTCGGTCCGGTGGCACGGACCCTGACCTCGATGCCGATCCTCTGCTCGCGCAGCTCGTCGAGTCCGGGTTCGGGTTCGCGATCGGTCAGCGCGGTGAGCTCGACGGCCAGCGTATCGGCCATGTCGTCGACCGTGGCGAGCATATTCGCCATGGCGCGGGCGAACTCCCCGTGCAGTTTGCTCGGCTTCATCGCCGCACCGGGTTTGTACATGTCCTCGTGGGTCAGTTCGCCCCAGGCGTCCTGGAGTCGGGTCTTGACCTGGATCTCGGCGAAGACCGGGGCTCCCTGGTCCGAGGGGATGCGGAGGATGACGTGGCAGGCCCGATAGCCGCTGGCCTTCGGAGGGTCCGTGTAGTCCCTCTCTTCGATGAGTTCGAAGGACCCGAGCTGTTCGGGATCGCGCAGCGCATCGAACATCATCCGCTGATCCCGCGGTGATTTGCACAGCACCTTGACGCCGACGATGTCGCGGATCTGGTCCTCGACGTCCGCGGTCCCGTGCACCGCCAGCTGCGGGTCCTCCTCCGTCTTCTCGGTCAGCTTCGCCAGAGTTCGCGCCGCATCCTTGATTCGATGCCCGTCGACGTCGAGGCGGGAGATGTCCTTGTCCTTGAGCAGGCCCTTCTGCTGTTCCTTCAGCCAGTGTTTGATCCGCACGGCCGCCGTCTGCCAGGCGTCGAGTCGTTCGACGTAGGCACGTTCGACGATCGTTTTGAGCAGCGATTCGTTCTTCACTCAGTCTCCTGCCTGCCGACGGTGCGTGATCTGGTGCGTGTCTCTCGAGGTTCGACTCTACGCGCTGGAGCCATCACGGCCCATCAGCGACTCGTCACTCCGATGCGACGGGGTGACCAGCGACTGCGGGTGCGCAGTGGGTCATGGAGTGTCGGCAATACCGAGGCGGGATGCGAGATCCGCTCAGCACCCGAGGTCACCCGGTCCAGACGAGTCCCCGGGCCGGACTAGCGTTCGGCGTGATCAGTGCCCGGAGGCGGGCTGGCCCACGGTCTCGGCGGTGACGCGTCCGCGAGCTTCTGCCAGCATCGCCTCACGGGTGGCGAGCTTGATCCGTTCGCGCCCTTCGGCTTCGCCGGCCGCCTTCTCGGCGGCCTCGACCCGGTGGTAGCCCTCCCAATCGACGTAGTCCACGCCCTTGGCCTCAAGAAGGTCGACGATCGCCGATTCGTCCGGGTAGACCGGCTCCGTGAGCACCCCGGCGGCGCGGTCGTCGAGAATGTGGCCGATCGTCTCCAGCGCATCGCCCTTCGTGTGGCCGATCAGCCCCACCGGTCCGCGCTTGATCCACCCGGTGGTGTACACCCCGGGCACGACGTCAGCCTCGGCGGCCCGATCCTGTGAATCCGCGTCGACGACTCGGCCCTCATGGTTGGGGATCACGCGCTTGTGCTCGTCGAAGGGCAGCTGCGGCAGCTGCGTGCCCGCATAGCCGACCGCCCGATAGACGGCGTCGATGTCCCAATCGTGGAACTCCCCGGTGCCCGTAACGCCGCCGGTCCCGTCGAGTTCCTGCCGCTCGGTGCGCAGCCCGGTCACCCGATCCTCACCGAGAACGGCCACCGGTGCGTGGAGGAAGTGCAGGTGCAGGCGGCGCTTGGCCCCGGTGGGCTCCCGCATCGCGAAGTCCGTCAGCGTCTTCGTCACCTGCTTGACCTGGTTGCTCGATCCGATGGCCTCCATGGACCCCTCGTCGAATTCGAAGTCCTCGGGATAGACGATGATGTCGACATCGGCGACCTGCCCGAGTTCGCGCAGCTCGAGCGGAGTGAACTTCGCCTGCGCGGGACCGCGCCTGCCGAAGATGTGGACGTCGGTGACGCGCGAGGCCTTGAGTCCGTCGTAGACGTGATCGGGGATCTCCGTGGTGTGCAGGTCGTCGGCCTGCTTCGACAGCACGCGGGCGACGTCGAGAGCGACATTGCCGTTGCCGATGACGGCGACTCGCTCGGCATCCAGAGGCCAGGTCTGGGCAACATCGGGATGCGAGTCGTACCAGTTGACGAAGTCCGCGGCCCCGTAGGAGCCGGGCAGGTCCACACCGGGCAGATCGAGTTCGGCATCGACGAAGCAGCCGGTGGAGAAGATCACGGCGTCATAGCGGTCGGTGAGCTCCTCGAGGTGGAGGTCGACACCGTATTCGACGTTCGTGAACAGTCGGATGTCGCCGCGGTCGAGGACCTTGATCAGCGCGTTGATGATGCCTTTGATCCGCGGATGGTCGGGGGCGACTCCATAGCGGACGAGGCCGAAGGGAGTCGGCAGGCGATCGAAGAGATCGATGCTCAGATCGAAATCACGCTCCGCCTTCGTCATGAGGTCAGCAGCGTAGATCCCAGCAGGACCGGCGCCGACGATGGCCACCCGGAAGGGACGAGTCATTCTCACACCTCTCTAGTCAGTCGTCCCCGAGTCTATCGCCAATGTAGGTGATCCTTACAACGACGTGAGCAAACTCGCATTCACCGTCTCAGCGCCGGACCCCTGGCGGGGCGCGCCCCGCCGTCTCAGTAGACTGAAACGTGTGAGCATGAACCCGGCCCCTGATGAGAGCGCGATTCGTCGCACCGGCCTGATCAACGGATTCTCCGCATACCTGCTGTGGGGCATGATGCCGCTGCTCTTCGCCGCCGCAGTCCCCACCGGGGCCCTCGAACTCGTCTCCCACCGCGTCATCTGGTCGCTGGTCTTCTGCGCGGCCCTCCTCGTCTTCACCGGAGGCTTCCTGCGCACCTGGCAGGTCATGCGCTCGCCGCGCACCTTCGGCCTCCTCGTGCTCGCCTCGGTGCTCATCGCGATCAACTGGACGACCTTCATCTACGGCGTCGAGACCAATCAGCTCGTCGAGATCTCTCTGGGCTACTACCTCAACCCGCTGATCTCGATCGGCCTGGGTGTGGTCTTCCTCGGCGAGAAGCTGCGCCCCCTGCAGTGGACGGCAGTGGGCTTCGGCATCCTGGCCGTGATCATCGTCGGCCTCGGGCTCGGGCGCATCCCGTATCTGGCCTTCACCGTGGCTCTGTCGTTCGGCCTCTACGGCCTGGTGAAGAACAAGGTCGGCGGCCGGGTCGGAGCGCTCGAGGGCATGACCGTCGAGAGCCTCGTTCTCGCCGTCCCCTCTGCCGCCTACCTCATCTTCCTCGGTTCCCAGGGCCTGCAGACGTTCACCGGCTTCGGCGCCTGGCACATCGTCGTCATCATCGTCACCGGTCCCGCCACGGCCATCCCGCTCATCCTCTTCAGTGCGGCTGCACGGCGCATCCCCCTGTCGTGGGTGGGCATGCTCCAGTACATCACCCCGACACTCCAGTTCATCCTCGGCATCACGGTCCTCGGCGAGGCGATGTCGACGCCGAGGTGGATCGGCTTCTTCGTCATCTGGATCGCTGTGACGCTGCTGTGCACCGATATGCTCAGCCACAGTCGTCGACGCTGACCGGCCGACCGGCACTTCCCGACCGCTGCCTGCCCGAGAACCGGCCGACCGGCACTTCCCGACCGCTGCCTGCCCGAGAACCGGCCGACCGGCACTTCCCGACCGCTGCCTGCCCGAGAACCGGCCGACCGGCACTTCTCGTCCGACGCATCCCCGAGCACGGCCGTCCGGCACTTTCCCGTGCGAGAGCTGAGGAAGAACAGTCCCGCGAACCCTTGACACCGCAACCAGCACCATGGTTCATTAGTTAAGTAACTAACCGATGCACATGGAGCCGAATATGATCGACGATGCCAAACCCCTGTTCACCCAGATAGCCGAGAAGATCGAGGACTCGATCCTCAACGGGACACTTCCCGAGCTCTCCAAGGCCCCGTCGACGAACGAACTCGCCGGCTTCTACTCCATAAATCCGGCCACGGCCGCCAAGGGGATCAACGAGCTCGTGTCCAAAGGCGTTCTGGAGAAGCGACGCGGCGTCGGCATGTTCGTCACCGAAGGTGCCCGCGCGCTGCTCATCACCGAACACCGCACCGCGTTCTCCGAGAACTTCGTCACTCCCCTGCTGAGCGAGGCCAAACGACTGGGACTCGGCGCGAAGGACGTGATCGCGCTCATCGAAGAGCGCTCCCGAGAACTCCCCCTGACCACCGCACTCGATCCGACCGCCGCGAAGGGATGACCCATGAACTCAGTCGTCGAGCTCCGCCACCTGACCAAGACATACAAGACGACCACCGCCCTCAACGATGTCAGCCTCAGCATCGAACAGGACTCGATCTACGGCCTGCTCGGACGCAACGGCGCCGGCAAGACGACGCTGATGTCGATACTGACCGCCCAGAACTTCGCCACCAGCGGTGAAGTCGAGGTATTCGGGGAGAACCCCTACGAGAACGCCCGCGTACTCAGCCGCATGTGCTTCGTACGCGAGAGTCAGAAGTATCCTGAGGATTCCAATGCCAAACATGCGCTGGCCAATGCACGGCTGTTCTTCCCGCATTGGGACCAGGCTCTCGCCGAAGAGCTCATCGACGAGTTCCGCCTGCCGCTGAAGACGACGATCAAGAAGCTCTCCCGCGGTCAGCAGTCGGCCGTCGGCGTCATCATCGGCCTGGCCTCGCGAGCCGAGATCACGTTCTTCGACGAACCCTACCTCGGCTTCGACGCGGTGGCCCGGCAGACCTTCTACGACCGTCTCATCGCCGACTACGCGGACCATCCCCGCACGGTCGTGCTCTCGAGCCACCTCATCGATGAGGTCGCCGATCTCATCGAGAACGTCATCGTCATCGATCGCGGAAAGATCATCATCGACGAATCCGCCGAGGAGGTCCGGAATCGCGCCGTCAACATCGTCGGTGACGCCGATGCGATCGCCCGCCTCGTCGCCGGCCGCGAAGTCATCCATCGGCAGTCACTGGGCAGGGTAGCCTCGGTGACCGTGCTCGGTCGGCTCAGCGCAGTCGATTACGAACTCATCGCCGAAGCCGATCTCGACCTCACCCCCGTGTCCCTGCAGCAGCTCATCGTCCGCAGCACCCAGGAGGGCCTCAACGATCGGTCCGCAGCCGACACCGAAAGCAGAAGCGTGCAGTCATGACCGCCACAGTCGACCACCCCACCCGGGACACGATCTCTCGACCGAAGAGCCGCGCCTGGGGAGTCGTCCGCCTCCAGTTCACGAACACCCAGACCTTCGTCTGGGTCCCCGTCCTCGTCCTCGGCGGGGTGTGGCTGATCACCCTCGTCATCTACTGGATCATCTCCTCCTCAGGTTCGGACGGCCCCATGTACAGCGGCGGATCGCAGGCACCACTGTGGTACTTCGCCGTCGTCGGCGCCCAAGCGATGAACCACACTTTCTACTTCTCGCAGGCGATGAGCCTCACACGCCGGGAGTTCTACCTCGGCTCCCTGCTCGCCGCGGGCATCAGCGCCGTCGGCATCTCATTCGTCTTCGTCGCCCTCGGTCTCATCGAACAGGCCACCGACGGCTATGGCATGGACGGCTATTTCGCCTATCTGCCCTGGATCTGGGAAGGGGGCCCGCTGGCGGCCGGAACGATCTACTTCACGCTCACGCTGCTGGGCTTCGTCCTCGGCTTCTGGTTCGCCATCGTCAAGAACCGCTTCGGCTCGGTCATCGTCACGGTTTCGCTCATCGGCCTCGCCCTGGTGCTGCTGGCCGGTGCTGCGTGGCTCAGCTTCAATCGCGCCTGGCCCCAGCTGTGGATGTGGCTGGCCGACGCGCAGGCGATCGGACTGGCGTTCTGGGCGCTGGGACTGTCAGTGGTCTGCGCAGCCGGGTCGTACCTGACCCTGCGCCATCTGACCTCCTAGCTCAGCCCAGCAGCGTCAGCGCTGCCCCGGCGAGTACGGCGGCCACCGCCACCGCAGCGCCCATGGCCGCGGTCGTCCGCCATCCCATGTCCCTGCCGACCATGACCATCGAAGGGATGCTCAGCGCTGGCAGAGCCACGAGGAGGGCACCGGTGACTCCGGCGCCGACGCCCAACGGCAGCAGGGTGAGGATGATCGGAATCTCACCGCCGGTGGGGATCACCAGGAGCGTGCCCACGATCGCCACGACGAGGACCGCTGCGACTCCCAGCTGCGCCTCGAGCCCGTAGACTCCCGTCAGCCACGGGCTGAGGAATCCGATCACGAGGACGAGCAGGAAGTGCTCCGGCACGAGGATGAGCGTGAATCTCGACAGGGACCGCACATAGCGGACAGGCAGGTGGGACAGCCTCGCCGGCTCAGCACGCGGGGCGGGCACCCGATCGGCTCGTCCCGGCACCCACCGTCCGATGAGGGCACTGGCTCCCACGGCGATGAGCACCGCGAAGACGATGCGCACCGCGACGTAGTGCCAGGGCAGGACGAGAGCGAGGAAGATGAGGACCGCCGGGTTGAGCAGAGGGTTGCCGACCCAATAGGCCAGGGCCGCCGATCGGCGGACGCCCGAGGAGCGCAGGCCGGTGGCCACCGGCGCCGCGCAGCAGGTGCACATCATCGACGGCATCGACAGGGCGGCGCCGACCAGGGACTGTCCGGTGTGGCTGCTGCGGTTGAGCACGCGCAGCAGCCAGTCCCTGGGCACCAGGGCATCGATGGCCGCCGCGACGATCAGAGCCACGAGCAGGGCCTTCCACACCGCAGTGAAGTACACGAGTGTGAAGTCCCAGGCCCCGGCCAGGGACACGGCGTCGCCGGCGGCGTCGAACAGCGGCCCGCCGTCCCAGATCGAGGTCCGGCTCAGCGTCCAGGCCCTGTCCCAGTACGGCAGCCATTTCGACCAGCTCAGCCCCACCACCAACAGCAGGACGAGGACGGCCACACCGGCCCAGTCGACGGCTCCGAACCGGCGCGGCACCGGGTTCGGGGCCCGTGAGGTGGTCACGAGCTGCGGGCGACGACCGAATCGGCGAAGGCGAACAGGGCGTCCTTGACGCGACCGGCCGGCACCGGTTCCAGAGCGGCCTTCGCGTCTTCGGCCCAGCGCAGAGCCTCGGCGCGTGCCCGCTCGGTCACGGGGTGGGCGGCCAGTGCGGCACGGGCGGCCTCCAGCGCCTCATCGGAGGTCAGGTCCGCGTCGAGGAGTCGGACCACCTCGGCGGCGGCTTCGTCACCATCGCCGGCGGCGGCCCGCACATAGAGCACGGGCAGGGTCGGGACGCGTTCGCGCAGGTCCGTGCCCGGTGTCTTGCCCGATTCCGAGGAGGTGGTCGTGAGGTCGATGATGTCGTCGGCGAGTTGGAAGGCCACGCCGACGCGTTCACCGAAGACGCGGGCAGGTTCTGCCAGAGCCGGATCGGCGCCCGAGAACATGATTCCGAACCGCGCCGAGGTGGCGATGAGCGATCCTGTCTTGTCCGCGAGCACCTGGAGGTAGTGGTCGATCGCATCGGCGTCCTCGGGCGGGCCGGCGAATTCGTTGAGCTGCCCGAGGACGAGGCGCTCGAAGGTCTCGGCCTGGATCCGCACGGCTTCGGGACCGAGCTTCGCAGTCACTCCGGAGGCCTTGGAGAAGAGCAGATCACCGGTGAGGATGGCTACCGAATTGCCCCACACCTCATGCGCGGCCGGTGCCCCGCGACGCACGGGAGCGTCGTCCATGACGTCGTCGTGGTACAGCGATGCCAGGTGGATGAGTTCGACGGCCACGGCCGCGTCGATGATGTCGTCCTGCTCGGCCTCACCGAGGCGAGCGGTCAGCAGCACGAGGTTCGGACGGGCACGTTTGCCACCGGCGGCCAGCAGATGCTTCGAGGTCGTGTCCGGCAGTTTGCGGGTCTGCTCGGTCACCTCGTAGAGCCTGGCCTCGACGGCCTCCAACTGAGTCGAGATCTCCGCCGCGAGTTGGGCGTCGGCACCGGTGAAGGTGGCCGGAGAGGCTAAGTGGCTCATGTCCTCGTCATTCGTCGTAGTCGGTGTCTGTCCTCGCCCGAGCGCTCAGACATTGCTGGTGTCCGGGGCGATTCGGGTCAGGGCGGCGATCACCCTGTCGATGAGATCGGCCTCGGAGACCTTCGGTTCGCGGTAGAGGTTCGCCAACAATTTGACGACGAACTCCATCACAACGTCAACACCCATACCGTACTTGATTCCGAACTGCATGAGCGCAGGGTGGCCGATGATCGAGGCGAAAACCCGACCCAGGGTGAAATAGCCGCCGAGCGAGTCCCCGAGCAGGGCCGGGTACTCCTGCAGCCGGCGGCGCATCACCGCCTGCGGATAGCGGGAGTAGGTGGAGATCACCTCGGCGGCCAACCGAGCGGATTCGAGCGCATAGTCGATGCCCTCCCCGTTGAACGGGTTGACCATTCCGCCGGAGTCGCCGATGAGCAGCAGCCCGCGGTGGAAGTGCGGGGTGCGGTTGAACGCCATGGGCAGGGCGGCGGACTTGATCGGGCCCAGCGAGGTGGTCTCATCGAGGCCCCATTCGTGGCCCATATCCGCGATCCACTGGCCCATGACCGAGCGCAGGTCGACGGATCTGAACTGCGGGGAGGAGTCCAGCAGGCCGGCACCGATGTTGACCGTGCCGTCGCCGAGGGGGAAGATCCACCCGTAGCCGGGCAGGACCTCCGACTGCCCGTCCGCGTTCGTCGAGCGCATCTCGAGCCAGGATTCGATGTAGTCGTCGGCGTGCCTCGGCGAGGTGTGGTAGGCGCGGGCGGCGATGCCCATGGGCCGGTCGTCGCGCTTCTCCAGCCCCATGGCCACGGCCATCCGGGACGAGACCCCGTCGGCGGCGATGACGATAGGAGCACGGAAATGGGCCTCGGGTCCGACCCGTCGGCCGCGGTGATCGGTCCCGGCCGCATGGACTCCCCGGATCCAACCGTCCTCGCCGATGTCCGGCGACATCGCTTTGACCTGTTCGAACAGTCTCGCCCCGGACCGCTGCGCATGTCGGGCGAAGGCCTCGTCCATGCCCAGGCGCGGGCGTGTGAGCCCGTAGTTCGGGGTGCCGTCGATATCGGGCCAGTCGAGTTCGAGGCGGTAGCCCCCGCCGATCAGCCGCAGCCCCCGATTCGGGTGCCAGCCGTCGGAGGCCGGCAGGTCCATGCCGAGGAACCCGGCCTCCTTGACCGCCCGCGGAGTCAGAGCGTCGCCGCAGATCTTGTCACGCGGGAAACCGGACTTCTCGAGGATGATGACTTCGTGTCCGGCCTGAGCGAGGTAGGCGCCGATGGCCGATCCCGCCGGTCCGGCTCCGACGATGACGACCTCGGCGTCGAACTGATTCACCGTTGCGCTCACGGCTCGTCGGACTCCGTGTCCCGAGTCTGAGCACCGGGCCCGGCCTCGGTCCCGACGGGTTTGAGGGCGTGGTGGACGGCGACGATGCCTCCGGTGAGGTTGCGGTACTTCACCTGGTCGAACCCGGCGCCGAGGATCTGGTGGGCGAAGGCCTCCTGGTTCGGCCAGGCGCGGATCGACTCGGCCAGGTACACATAGGCCTCGGGGTTCGAGGACACCGCGCGGGCCACGGCCGGCAGCGCCCGCATCAGGTACTCCTTGTACACGAGGCTGAAGGCCTCACACGTCGGGGTGGAGAACTCGCAGATGACCAGCCTGCCGCCGGGCTTGAGCACGCGCAGCATCTCGGCGAGGGCCGTGTCGACGTCGTGGACGTTGCGGATGCCGAAGGAGATCGTGACGACGTCGAAGCCGCCATCGGCGAAGGGCAGATCCATCGCATCGGCGTAGATGAAATCGATCTTCGGGTGGCGGCGGCGACCCTCGGTGAGCATCCCGGTGGAGATGTCACCGGCGACCACCTCGGCGCCGTGCCGGGTGAATGCCATCGACGACGTGCCGGTTCCCGCCGCGAGGTCGAGGACGCGCTCACCGGGTCCGGCGGCCACGGAATCGGCGACGGTGCGTCGCCAGGTGCGGGCGAGACCGAAAGTGAGGACATCGTTCGTGAGGTCGTAGCGGGAGGCGACATCATCGAACATCGAGGCGACGTCGTCGGGCTGCTTGTCCAGCTGGGCACGGTTCATGCCCTCATTGTCTCAACACCTCAACGCAGACGGCGAATCCGTCATCGCCCGGACGGGCCGCCGCGGATGTGGAAATGGACACACTCCCGGTCATCACGAGCCCGCACCGGTCCGCTGGGGTCCCGTACCGGTCAGTCTCGGGCCGGTGCCGGTGGCGGTGAGAGGATGAGAACCGGGGAACTCGTCTAGAGTTGGACCGACATGACTACGACTTTCGGCACCAGTGACATCATCACCGCACCCCCGCACCTGCATGTGCGCTCCCGCTTCGTCGACGACGTCGATCCCGGGCCCGGATTCCCGTTCCAATCCGGGCTGCCGACCACCGTCGAGCAGACCCTGGAGCTGCTGCCGACGTCCGGATTCTCCTGCTGGGTCCGCGACACCTCCGGGCTGATCGGCTTCGGCCGGACCCTGCGCATCCGCGCCCGCGGTCCCGAACGGTTCACTCAGCTCTCGGCCGCGTGGAAGGCGATCACCGCTGTCGCGAGCGTCGAGGACGAGGTCGATCTGCTCGGCTCCGGGCTCATGTGCTTCGCCACGGTCGCCTATTCGGGCGAGTCGGACGTCGATTCGATCATCCACGTTCCCGAATTCGTGCTCGGTCGCCGAGGCGGCCGCGTGTGGCTGACATCGATCTCGACGAACGCCACTCCGCCCACTCCCCCGGTCCTGCAGGCCGAGCCCCTGCGTCGGGTCGCCTCGGCGCGGGCGACGGACGGCAACCTCGATTCCGCGAAGTGGGCGCAGCTGGTCGCAGAGGTCGCGGCCATGCTCACCCCCGTCGACGGCTCGTCCGAGGTGGATGCCTTCAGCGACGATCCGACACTGCGCAAGATCGTGCTCGCCCGCGACGAGGTGGTCACCACCGACGACGACATCGACGTCCGGTCGGTGCTCGGCGCTCTCAATCGCAGCTATCCCAGCTGCTGGACCTTCGATGTCGCCGGGCTCATCGGTTCGACGCCCGAGCTGCTCATCGGGGTGGAGAACAACCGAGTGATCTCCCGCGTCCTGGCCGGGACCTACCGGGTCGAGAAGAACCCGACGGACGAGATGCCCGCGGCCAGGAAGCTGCTCAGCGCGCACAAGGACAGCACCGAGCACGCCTTCGCCATCGCCTCCCTGCAGCGCAGCCTCGGTTCGGTCGCCGACGACGTCACCGTCGATGAGCGTCCTCACCTGCTGCCGCTGGCCAACGTCATCCACTCGGCCTCGGACGCGCAGGCGAACCTCTCACCCGATTCCGATCTCAACGCCCTCGACGTCGCCGCCGCTGTCCATCCGACGGCCGCCGTCGGCGGTTACCCGCAGGCGAGCGCCGTGGCCCACGTCGATTCGCTCGAACCGCTCGACCGCGGACGCTACTCGGGTCCGGTCGGGTGGATGGACGGACGCGGCAACGGTCAGTTCGGCATCGCTCTGCGCTGCGGTCAGCTCGAGGACCGCAATCGGATCCGCCTGTTCGCCGGTGCCGGGATCATGCCGGATTCCGATCCCGACGCCGAGGTGGCCGAGACCGATGCGAAGCTCGCCCCGATGCGTCGGGCGCTGGGCCTGGACTGAGCGATTTCGCTGTCGGCGCGGGCGGCGGTGACCGGTCAGGCTGACGAAGCAGCCCGAAACAGCCGCTCACTCACCAGTACGGTTGAAGAACGCGTCGTGCACGGCGCGTTCTTCAACCCACGCGGTGAGTGAGCGGACTCAGCACAGCGCGGACTCAGCGCAGGCCGGGTCAGTGCGCGCGGGTGACTTCGATGATGCGGCGAGTGCCTGCAGCAGCGCTCGAATCAGCAGCGCCTGGGCCAGAGACGCCGGTGTTGCCTTCGCCAGCCAGGACCCGTTCGAACTCGCCCGCAGTCTCGACCGACGTGTAATCCCACCCGTAGGCGGCGGCGAGCTCTGCGAACCCGCGGCCGTGCGGGACCGTGAAGTAGCGCTCCAGGTAACCGGCCACATGCGGCTGGGAGTGCTCGAGTCCGGAGAAGATCGCTCCCCCGTCGTCGTTGAGCACCACGATCGTCACATCCCCCGCCATTTCGGCCGTCGGTGTGAGCAGTCCCCCGATGTCGTGGAGCATCGCGATGTCACCGATGAGCAGGACGACCGGCTCGTCCAGGCCCAGGGACAGCCCCGTCGCGGTGGAGACGAGTCCGTCGATGCCCGCCAGTCCGCGTGAGGCGTGGATATGGGCACGGATGTCGGTGGCCTCACTGAGGTAGCGCACCGAGTTCGAACTGGCCGCGAAGACAGTGACGTCCTGTGCCGCGAGATATTCGGTGACCGCTCGAGCCGTCGATTGGAATTCCTGCGCCGAGGCGGCTTCCCCAGTATCGGTCGATTTCCGCGCCGAGGTTCGTTCGTCCCGGGCGGCTGCAAGACAGGCCTCGCCTGCGTCGATCCAGTCACGCACCCACGCAGCGCCCGAGGCGGCGCAGTCTGCGCCATCGCTGCCGGCTCCGTCATCGGAGCCGATTGCCTCGTCCGTGACGGACAGGGCGAGCGCGTCGATATCGTCGGGCAACCGCCGTGCGGTCACCGTTTCGTCGGCGAGCAGCGCGGCCACCGGCCGGGTCAGAGTCGGTTTGCCGTGGACGACGACCGTGCGGATCGCGTCTCTCAGTTCCGTCCGTTCCCCGAGAACCCGAGCATGGGCGGGCACGAATGTCGAGGAGACTCCCCTGGCCTGCGCCAAGGGGCTCGAGGGTTCGGCGAGCACCGGTAGGTGGTGGGCGGCGGCGAGCGCACGCAGAGATTCGGCCGGGTGCCCGCCTGCGTCGCCCGCGACGATGACGGTGCCATCGGTGATCGTCACGCTCACCTCGGGACGTGAGGATTCGACCGGGGTCCGCTCGAACGATCCGCTGACCTCGTCCTTCCACGCCCCCAGTTCGGCGGCAGTGGGCACCAGCGGGGTATCGAACTGCACATTCAACTGGACCGGTCCGGCCGCCTCGGCGCCGGTTCCTCCGGTGCGTCCCAGCGCTGCCGCAACGGACTCGGAGACCGCCGCCTCGACTCCTCCGCGGCTCTCTCCGGCGGGAAGATCGCAACGGGCACGGACGTCGCTGGGCACATGCGCCTGATCGTCGATCGTCTGGTTCGCCCCGGTCCCACGCAGCCGGGCGGGCCGGTCGGCGGTCAGCGCCAGCAGCGGCAGGTGCCCGTACGAGGCCTCGAGCACGGCCGGGTGGAGGTTGGCCACGGCCGATCCCGAAGTGGTGACGACCGCGACGGCCGATCCCGCGCCGCCGGCGCGCAGACCCCGGGCCAGCCCGAGGGCGAGGAACCCGGCGTCGCGCTCGTCGATGCGCACATGCGTGCGGATCAGCCCCGCTTCGGCCAACGGTGCCAGGGCATAGACCAAGGGAGCGGAGCGGGACCCGGGGGCGATGACCACATCCGTCACTGCTGATCGGACGAGGCCTCGGGCAATCTGCTGCGCCACCGCGCTCGAATTCGACATCACCTGATATTCAACCACTAACCCATCTGCGGTTCATCTCCGCCCTCTGACCTCGGCGCATTCGTTCGACTGGTGCGGATCGCCTCGACGCCTGAGGACTCGGACGAGACAGCGACACAGCCACGCGGCGATGTGTCGGATCCGGTACACGGGAGGGCCCGCAACCGGCGGGTGGGGCTTATATTGATAGCAGTCGCGGCTCTGCGACCGCTGATCGCCCCACTGAACGCTGACTCGAGAGGTCCATCATGAAACGCACACTCCCAGCCATCGCGCTCATCACCGGCCTGACCCTTGCGGGCTGTTCGGGCGGCCAAGACGGCGGCCAGGACGAGGACGAGCGACTCCGCAGCCGAGGAGGCGACGCAGCTCGACGAAGCGACGCTGAAGGAGCTCCTCGAATCCACGGATGCTCAGGGACAGTCCTTCACGTACATCGACACCAGCGAGGCCTCCGGCAGCGAGGCTCTCAAGGCTCTCGACAATGCCGAGTTCGAACCCAGCGAGTGCAAGGACCTGTCGATGGCGGCGCTCGGGGCAGCCGAAGCCAGTGACAGCACCACGGTCACCGGTGTTTCGAGTGACAACACTCTGTCCGTGGGACTGGTCAGCCTCGCCGATGAGGACGCGGCCGGGTCTCAGCTTCGAACCTCGAGCAAGGTGACCGAGGAATGCAGCGATGTGACCATCAGCTCCCAGGGCATCGAGATGTCGATGGACTTCGAACCCTTCGACACCGAGGTCGCCGGCGCCGATGAGACCGTCGGAGTCAAGGCCACGATCGACGCCGGCGGGCAGACGGTGCTCAACACGAACTCCATCAGCGCCAGAGTCGGCAACAATATCGTGACCGCGGCCAATGTCGTCGACGTCGACAAGGCGACGGTGTCCCAGACCGCCGAGGCAATCGTCGACGCCGTCAGCAGCGCGGGCTGACCTCAGCCCGCGCCTTCGCCACGCTCCCGCTCTCCGAGCCGCAGACGGGACCAGCACTGCTGGAGTCGTCGGGCCCACCAGTCGAATCGCCCCGGATCCACCGCCAGAGACTGCAGGCGGTCAGGGTCCGGGGCGATTCGCGTGACCGGGACGAAGCCGTCGACCGGGCGCATCCCGGCATCGTCGGCGACGACATCCGAGGCGAAGAGACGGACGGTGCCCAGACCGCAGGCCGGGCTGTCGCCGAGCAGTGCCCGGCTGCGGTCGGTGCGCGGCAGCTGTGCGGCCAGCCTGGCACCGGCGGCCAGTCCGACCGATGATTCCAGCGCCGAGGACACCACGGCCGGCAGCCCGCAGGCGTCGATGACCGACCGGCCCGCGGCGATGCCGCCCAAAGGCTGGACCTTGACAATGATGACCTCGGCCGCACCCAGCGCAGCCACACGCAGCGGGTCCTCGGCCTTGCGGATCGATTCGTCGGCGGCGAGCACGATCGGCAGATCCCGGTCGGCCAGTTCCTCACGCAAGCGGGCCATGTCCTCGACGCCGGCGACCGGCTGTTCGAAGTACTGGAGGTCGAAGTCGGCGAATTCGGTGCAGGCGCGCTGCGCCTCGGCGAGGCTGTAGCCGGCGTTCGCGTCCAGGCGCAGCGTGGTGTCGGGCAGGATCCGACGGAACTGCCGCAGGCGGGCGAGGTCATCGGCGAGTGAGTCGATTCCGTGCTCGGCGACCTTCGCCTTGACGGTGCCGACGTGTCCGTACCGGGCCAGTACCGACTCGACCTCTTCGGCAGGGCAAGCCGGCAACGTGGCGTTGACGGCGACGGTCTGGGGCTCCTCCTCTGCTGCGCTGCCTGCGGTCGGCCGGCTCGCGCGGTCGCCGGGCAGCAGACCTGCGAATTCGAGGGCGGCACGCAGCCACCTGCTGGCTTCCTCGGTGCCGTATTCGGTGAACGGGGAGAACTCGGCCCACCCATCGGGCCCGGGCAGCAGGGCGATCTCGCGTTCTGTGATGCCTCTGAATCGAGTCACCATCGGCAGACGGAGCACGTGCACCTCGTCGATGAGGTCCTCGAAGCGTTCGGGCAGCTCGGCTGCTGACGAGGCGGCTGCGGACGGACGTGAATCGGCCATGGGGCCAGACTATCGCCCTCCCGGTCAGAGGCGTCCGAGGAACGAGGGCACCCGCTCGCGCAGCAGGGAAGCCGCGTCGTCGTCGAGGGCCTCGAGCGAGGAGTCCGCGAAGGCTCTCATCCCGTCGGTCAGGCCCTGGATGTGGTGGTAGGGAAGCACTTCATGTGGTGGTAGGGAAGCACTTCGGTCCTCGCAGACTCCCATCGACTGGTGATCCGCTCGACTGGTGATCCGCCTGTCCTCGACGATGCCCGACTCCAGCGTGATGTGATATCAATCATCAGCCGTCGGTGGGGTTCGGATCACCGGACACCTCGGGACCGGCACAGCACTGCCAAGCGATAGGCTGGGGACCATGACGGTTTCAGATATCTTCGATCCCTCCGCGTGGCGTGAGGTCTCCGGATTCGACTTCACCGATATCACCTACCACCGGGCGATCGACCCCGCCGACGGCAGCGATCTCGGCTGCGTGCGCATCGCCTTCGACCGCCCCGAGGTGCGCAACGCCTTCCGGCCCCACACCGTCGACGAGCTCTACCGCGCCCTCGACCATGCCCGCCAGACCTCGGATGTCGGTGCGGTGCTGCTGACCGGCAACGGCCCGAGTGCCAAGGACGGCGGTTGGGCGTTCTGCTCCGGCGGCGACCAGCGCATCCGCGGCCGCTCCGGCTACCAGTACGCCTCCGGGGAGACCCGTGAGAGTGTCGATCCGGCTCGTGCCGGGCGCCTGCACATCCTCGAGGTCCAGCGCCTCATCCGCACCATGCCGAAGGTCGTCATCGCCGTCGTCCCCGGCTGGGCCGCCGGCGGCGGGCACAGTCTGCACGTCGTGGCTGATATGACGATCGCCTCCCGCGAGCATGCGAAGTTCAAGCAGACCGATGCCGATGTCGGATCCTACGACGCCGGCTACGGGTCGGCGTATCTGGCGAAGATGGTCGGGCAGAAGAGGGCCCGCGAGATCTTCTTCCTCGGCCGCACGTATTCGGCGCAGGAGATGGCCGATATGGGCGCTGTCAACGAGGTCGTCGACCACGCCGAACTCGAAACGGCCGCCCTGACGATGGCCAAGGAGATCCTCGGCAAGTCCCCCAACGCGCAGCGGATGCTCAAATTCGCCTTCAACCTCGTCGACGACGGTCTCATGGGCCAGCAGGTCTTCGCCGGTGAGGCCACCCGCCTGGGGTACATGACCGACGAAGCCGTCGAGGGCCGCGACGCCTTCCTCGACAAGCGCGACCCCGACTGGTCGCCGTTCCCCTGGTACTACTGAAGGCCCGGCCCGGACCCATCGTGACCGCACGCGAGCTCAGCCCCGAGGACCTGCCCGAGGCCATCGACCGAGCGCTTCAGGGACACTCGATCCTCATCCTGCCCGCAAACCGCGAGGGTGCCGTCACCGAGGCGGCCCCGAGTTCGTGGGCAGGCACCGGAACGTGTCCGGCTCTCATCCTCTTCACCTCCGGCTCCACCGGGCAGGCGAAGGCTGTGGCCCTGTCCGCCCGCGCCCTGACCACCTCGGCGCGGGCGACCGAACGGTCCCTGTCCGGGCCCGGCGACTGGTACCTGTGTCTGCCGGTCAATCACATCGCCGGTTTCCAGGTGGAGCTGCGTGCCCGACTGGCCGGGAGGCCTCCGGTGCGGTCGACCTCGGCGAGGTTCACCGCCGCATCCTTCACCACCGGGGCCGACCAGCTGCTGGACAGGGCAGGAGACCGACCCACCTACGCCTCGCTCGTGCCCACTCAGCTCCACCGCATCCTCGAGGACGATCACGCCGCCGATCTGGCATCGAGGATCGATCACATCCTCCTCGGCGGGGCGGCGATCCCACCGGCGCTGCTCGATCGGGCGGATGCCGCAGGACTGTCGATCGTGCGCACCTACGGGATGAGCGAGACCGCCGGCGGCTGCGTCTACGACGGCGTGCCCTTCGACGGCGTCGACATCACCATCACCGAGTCGGGCACCATCGATCTGTCCGGCCCGGTCGTCGCCGACGCCTATGTCGACATCGCCGCCGACGGCACCATCACCCCCGTGGACTCCCCCGGCCTGGAGGTCGACGTTCAGGGCAGGCGCATCATGCACACGAGCGATCTCGGGCGCCTCGAGGCGGGTGTGCTCACCGTGCTCGGCCGCGCCGATGACATCATCGTCTCCGGCGGCACGAACGTGTCTCCGCATGCGCTGGAGATCGGGCTGCTGCCGAGCTGGCAGCGCGAGGGCATCGCCGAGATGCTCGTGACCTGGGTGCCCGATGCCGAGTGGGGAAAGCGGATCGTCGCCCTCGTCAGATTCGCCGAGCCTCTGCGCGAGCTCGCCCAGCCTCTGCGCGAAATCACCGAGTCTCCGCGAGAGCTCGCCCGCCGACTGACCGCCCTCGATCACGGGATGAGCGGGCAGCTGCTGCCGCAGCTCGTCTTCGCCGTCGACGAGATCCCGAGCAGGTCGATCGGCAAACCCGACCGGCAGGCCGCGGCCGAACTCGCGGCCGAACTCGACGCCACCGCTGCCGAATACCCTTGCCGATGAACAATCGATAATATGAGACGGTTCCGCAAATGCTGAGGAAGGTGACCGAAACCTATGGCTGATGCCGCCCAGTGGATCTCGGGTGCTCGGTTGCGCACCCTGCCCCTGGCACTCGCGCCCGTCCTCATCGGAACCGGCGCCGCGATCGGGTCCCTCGGAGGATTCACCGCGTTCATCCTCGATGACATCTCCGGCAGCGGCGATCATGTCAGTCTGCCGCAGATACTTCTGCGCGGCTTCCTCGCGCTGCTCGTCGCTCTCTGCCTCCAGATCGGATCGAACTACGCCAACGACTACTCCGACGGCATCCGCGGCACCGACGACGAGCGAGTCGGACCGGTGCGTCTGACCGCGACCGGTCTGGCCGAGGCGCATACGGTCAAGCGTGCGGCCTTCCTCTTCTTCGGTCTTGCCGGTCTCGCCGGCATCGTGCTCGTCCTCATCTCGCAGGCGTGGTGGTTCCTCATCGTCGGCGCAGCCGCCGTGGCCGCCGCGTGGTTCTACACCGGAGGGAAGAGGCCCTATGGGTATATGGGCCTCGGCGAGGTCTTCGTCTTCGTCTTCTTCGGTCTCGTCGCCACCTTGGGAACGATGTGGATGCAGGTCGGCCATCTCAGCCTGAGCGGCCTCGCCGGGGCTGTGGCGATCGGCTCGCTCGCCTCGGCTGTGCTCATGGTCAACAACCTCCGCGATATCCCCACCGACACCGAGGCGGGCAAGATCACGCTGGCCGTGCGGCTGGGCGACAACGCTGCCCGCATCGCCTATGCGGTGCTGGTGCTGCTGCCGTTCGCGCTGCTGGCCCTGGCGATCCTCGATGGGCATCCGGCGGTGGCATTGGCGATCCTCGCTCTGGTGCCGGCCCTCAACCCGCTCAAGACGGTTCTCAGCGGCACGTCCGGCCAAGGGCTGATTCCGCCGATCAAGTCGACCGGGCTGACCGGCTTGGCCTTCGCCGCGCTGATGGGACTCGGTCTGGCCCTCTGATGGGACTGGGTCCGGCCCGCTGAGGGGACTCGGTCCGGGCCCGGGGGCTGGGCCCGGTCCTCCGTGCCCTCCGAGGGGATGAGCCTTCTGAGGACGCGCGCTCCTTTGGGGGCTTGTGACCGCACCTATGGGAACAGTTGAGACCCGCGCTGCGGGAAGGAGTGCGACCCGCGCTTGAACCGGGCCCGGATGCCCGAGTCGGGTTCCTACTTGCTCTGGTTCCCGTCGTCGCTGACGTGTTCCTCGTCGCCCATGCGTTCGTCGACGATGTGGTCCTCGGCGGCTTCATCGGCGCTGCGTCGCTTCGGCGCAACGGCGCGCTTGGCCACACGTGCTTCGATGTCGGCCGCTACTCGGGCACGCATATTGCCCAGGAACAGGTAGCTCAGCAGTGCGCCGATGACGATCGCGGCGACGGCCATGAGCAAATTGAGTCCGAGGAACGGGAACAGTACGAGGCCCACGGCGACGATGATGCCGAGGCGGGCGAGAGAATAGAGCCAGAAGGTGCGCATTGAGCCCATTGTATCCCTCGATCGTGACCATCTCGTCACCGCACGCTTGAGTCCGTGCTCAGGTTCGTGGACTAACCTGGACGCATGGCTCGATTTCTCATTGCCGCGATTGTCCTGGCAGCAGCGGTGACACTGTACGGACTCTTCGATTGCCTGTTGCGCGATCGGGGTCTGATTCGAGTCCTGCCCAAACCCGCGTGGGCGCTCATCATTCTCTTCATTCCCGTACTCGGATTCATCCTCTGGTATCTTTTCGGCCGTGGTTCCGAGGGCAGGCCCGTTTCGGCGGCTCGCCCGCGCGGACAGGTCGCACCGGACGATGATGAGGACTACCTGCGCCAGGTCGACCGTGAGGTCCAGCTCGGCAAGCACGCTCCGCAGGCCAGCGATGACGATGAGCCTTCGTCGTCGACCGACGCCTATGAGGATTCCGACGAGGACAGCGACTCCTCTGCCGATTCCGATGAGCACGGCACCAAAGGCGATGGCCGCGGTCGCTCGAACTGAGCTTCACAGAGTCCCACCCCAGCACAGCCCAGCCTCCTGGCAGCCATCGAAACAGCACAGGCTGCCCTGACCTGCCTGATTCCGAACCAGAGTTCTGCGGTCTTCGATCGGCTGCTTTCCGCTTGATCTGGAGACACGTGCGGCTGCCGATCCTCTCGCCGACGGCCTGATACGGCCGACGGCTCGCTCTGCGACACAGAGCTCTGTATGCAAACAGAGCTTCCAGTCGTAGGTCGAGCCGTCGCCGTTTCAGGAGCGCGAAGTCACCTCCGTTCGAGCGGTCCTCGCCCCCTGAGGCAGCCGCTGACCGAGCCGCCGCTGACCGAGCCGCGAACCGCCGCTGACCGAGCCGCCGAACCATCGCTGACCGAGTCGTCGAACGCCCGAGTCGTCGAACGGCAGGGGTTCGGCCCCGGCCGCGGGCGACACCGCACTGGCCAGAGCCGACTTGCTGCGGTCCGCCCCCCTCTCAAGCGAGTCCGGAGTATTTGCTCCCTCGCAGCCGAGTCCGGGGTACCTGCCCCCTCTCAACCGATTCCGGAGTGTCCGACACCTCTCGGCCGACGCCGGAGTGTCCGACTCCCCTCAGTCGAGTCCGGAGTAGGAGTGCAGGCCGTTGAAGTAGACGTTGACGACGGTGAAGTTGAAGACCACCGAGGCGATGCCGATGAGGTTGAGCACCGCGACCTTCGTCGGACCCCAGCCGCGCGTGGCGCGAGCATGCAGGTAGGCGGCGTAGATGACCCACACGACGAAAGTCCAGATCTCCTTCGAGTCCCAGCCCCAGTAGCGGCTCCAGGCCACCTCCGCCCAGATGGCACCGGCGATGAGGGTGAAGGTCCAGGTGATGAAGCCGACGGCCGCGATCGTGTAGGAGATCCGCTCGAGATCGGTGCTCGAGGGCAGTCGCTTCATGAAGCGCAGCCACTTCGGGTCCCTGTCCTCGTGGACGGTCTTGAGGATCTGGAACAGAGCCAGCGCCGCGGAGATGAACAGCAGCGAGGTCGAGAGGATCGCGATCGGCACGTGGATGGCGATCCAGTACGAATCGAGCGCCGGGATCAGCTTCGCCGCCGGGGTGTAGAAGACGGTGATCGCCAGCCCGAGGCTGAGCAGCACTCCCCCGGAGACGAAGGTGCCGAGATAGCGCACGTCCTTCTTCAGGTTGACGACGAGGTAGACGATGACGGTGATCACCGTGGCCGTGAGGACGTATTCCATCATGTTGCCCCACGGCACGCGTGAGACGGACAGCGCGCGAGTGAGCACCGCCGCCGCGTGGAGCAGGACGGCCAGGACGAGCAGCGAAGTGCCGATGCGGGCCCCGCGGCGTCGGTTCCTCCGAGCGGAGGGAGCCGGGTCGGTGCCGGTCGCAGCGGCGGACTCATCGTCTCCGGGCCGGTCGAGGACCGCAGTCGTCGCGGTCTTCCGGTTGGTCCGACGCACGGAGCTGGCCTTGGCCGCGGTGCCGACGGAGGTCTGAGAGGTCTTGAGCTCCCGAGAGCCGAACAGGTCGAAGGCGTAGAAGATCATGGCGAAGGCGTAGACGATCATCGCCGAGATGATCAACTGGTTCGACCACATTGCGAGGTCAGTGTTGACGTCCATTCATCCTCCGCACCTCAGGTGCTCTCAAATCGCTAGCTGTCAGTATCGCTGTGCACAGGCCCGTTCGAGGCTTCGGGACTCGCACACCGCGGCCATTCTACTCTGCGTAGTAGCTTTGGCTCATCTTTCCTTCTCGCCATCGTCCCGATCCTCGTCGGGTTCGGGGTCTCGCAGCTGTTTGACCAGGTCGGCGACCGCTCGCTCGACCATCGGGTCCTCACCGCGGGCGAGCGCGGCCACCTCGGCTTCACCGCCCCTGATCCGCACCCACACGCGACGTCGCGGGACGAACAGGGACAGGCCGAGGCCCGCCAGGACCAGGACCGCGCTGATGAGCATCAGCCCCTGTGTCGGGTCCTGCGAGATGTCGACGGCGATGTACTTCTTCACCCCGTCGAAGGTCACCGAACCGCCGCCCGGCAGCTCCTGGGTCTCCCCCTCGGCGAGTTGGATGATCAGCGGATTGCCCGCGTCATCGGTCATCTCGGTCATCTCATCGGCATCGAGGGAGTACACCGACTGCGGGACTCCGGAGTCGAGGCCGAGATCACCGGTGTACCCGCTCATCACGAGGTAAGGGTTGCGCAGCTCGGCGAAGCTTGAGACGAGGTCGCCGTCTTCGTTCTGCGCGGCCGTGGGCAGGAAGACCCCGACGAAGCCCATCTGGGTTCCGGCCGAGTCCGGGACCTTGATGACTCCCTCCGAGGTGTAGCCGGGGTCGCCGTCGTCGGGGACGAACACCTGCGGTCCGGACTGGACGATGTTGCCTTGCGCATCGCGGATGGTCACCTCGGGCGCGTAGCCGTTGCCGGTGAGGTAGACGCCGACGCCGGCGACACGGACGGGTTCGTTGACCTTGAGCGTGTGCGTCTCGTCCTCGCCGTTGGCCGTGGTGGTGACCTGCGCGTCGAAGCTGCGCGGCTGACCGAACTGGTTGCCCGCGGCCTGATCGTCGAAGGTCGAGGTGAAGCGGTCGAGCTTGAGCCGGAAATCCGGCAGATTGTCGGCATCGTAGTAGGAGCCGGGTTCGAACGAATCATACGAGACCAGCGAGTTCGTGAACGTGTCCCCTTCGACGAGGATGCGCTGCCCCTCGTAGCCGAAGAGGGACCCGATGGCCATCGTCAGCGTCGCCATGAGCAGTGCGATGTGGAAGACGAGGTTGCCCGTCTCGCGCAGGTAGCCGCGTTCGGCGGCGATGTGGTCGGCCTGCCGGTTGATCCGGTAGCCGGACTTCTTCAGCCGTGCCTCGGCGGCATCGAGGAAAGCTTCATCTGCGGCCTCTCGCGACCGGCTCTCCCCCTGCGCCGAGGTGAAGCTCGCGTAGCCGGGCATCCGACTCAGTCGCCGCGGCGCCTTCGGCGGCACCGAGCGCATCGCCTTCCAGTGTTGCTTCGTGCGGGGAATGATGCAGCCGACGAGGGAGATCATCAGCAGCAGGTAGATCGCGGAGAACCAGACCGAGGAGTAGACGTCGAACATCTGTATGGCGTCGAGGAATCGTCCCCAAGCGCCGTTGTTCTCCAGGAAGGTATTCACCCGGCCCGGGTCCTGGATGCGTTGGGGCAGCAGCGATCCGGGGATCGCGGCGAGCGCGAGCACGAGCAGCAGGATGAGCGCCACGCGCATCGTCGTCAGCTGTGTCCAGGCCCAGCGGCACATGCCCCAGAAGCCCAGTTGGGGCGGGGACACGGTCGACTTCGCCGACTTCCCGGACTTCGCGCCGGACTTCGCCCCGGGCTTCGTCGATTTGCCGGACTTCGCCGCAGACTTCGAGCCCGATTCCGTCGGTGTCGTCTCGACGTCTTCGGTCTTGCGCTCCACTAGATCACCACTTCGAATCCGTTGATCACACCTTGCAGGGAGGTCATCCACATATTCCAGACGCCGCTGGCCATGAGCACGCCGAGGACGATGAGCATGATGCCGCCGGCGCGCACGATCGCGCTCTGGTGCCTGCGCACCCACCCGAGCCGCCCGGCGCCCTTGTGGATGGCCACCGCCAGCAGGATGAACGGGATGCCCAAGCCCAGACAGTAGACGAAGGCCAGCAGGGCCCCGCGCCAGATCATCCCGTCACCGCCGAAGCTCACGGACATGGTCAGCACCGCCGACAGGGTCGGTCCCACGCAGGGAGCCCAGCCGAGGGCGAAGGTCGCCCCGAGCACCGGGGCGCCCCAGAGTCCCGCCTTCGGGCGGGCCCGGATCCGGTGTTCGCGCTGCAGCAGCCCGAATCCGCCCATGAACACGAAGCCGGCGATGATGACGACGATGCCGAGGATGCGGATGATCAGCGACTGCCATTGGGAGAACAGAGCCCCCAGCGCGGAGAAGCTGGTTCCCAGCAGGACGAAGACGACGGTGAATCCGAGCACGAACAGGCTGATGCCCAGCACGACCCGCCAGGTCTGTTTGTCCCTGAGCGAGGATCCGGACAGTCCGGTGACGTACCCGACGTAGCCGGGCACCAGCGGCAGCACGCACGGAGAAGCGAAGGACACCAGGCCCGCCAGCGCCGCTGCCCCGGCCGCCAGCAGCAGCGGACCGGACAGCACGGTCTGGGCGAATTCCGCCCCGATCCCACTCACTCGGCCCGCACGTCCTCGATGAGTCCCTTGAGCGTCGACGCGTCGACCTCACCGACGACCCGGGCGGCGGCACGGCCTTCGGTGTCGAGCACCACCGTCGAGGGGGTCGCCTGCGGGGGCAGGACGCCCGAGAGCAGGGAGACCATATCGCCGTTGGTGTCGAGCATGTTCGGATACGGAATCTGGTAGTTGTTGATGAAGGCATTGGCCGCGGCCGCCTGGTCGCGCACATTGACGCCGATGAACTGGGCCTTGTCACCGAAGCTCTCCGACACCGACTTCAGGTCCGGAGCCTCCTTCCGGCACGGCGGGCAGGCCGCGTACCAGAGGTTGATGACCACGGGCGTCGGGCGCAGATCGGCCAGGGACATCGACTCACCGTCGATGGTCTCGAAGTCCAGCTCCAGGGGCTCGCCGCGGTCTTCCACGGCCACCTGGGAGACCACGCCCGATCCGGACACGTAGCCCTGATCGGACCCGGCCTGATCGGCCAGTTCGTCGTTCTCGCTGCAGGCGCCGAGGGCCAGGGTCGTACCGGCGGCGAAGACCGCGGTGAAGAGGGTGCGGCGGTTCAGCGGGCGGCGACCGGCCCTCATGCTCCTGCCACCGTGGTCCCGGGTTGCAGATCAGCGCAGATGCTCTCGTAACTCACGGATACCAGTGTGGACGAGCCGAATGTGAAACTGGTGATAGAAGCCAGATCACATTCCCGGCGCCGGGGGTCGTGGACGAGCGAGCGCCCCTCCCCCGACAGCCGGGTCATCCAGATCGGCAGCTGGTGCGAGACGATGACGCCCTCGGCCTCGGGCCCGTACCGGGCCAGTTTGGTCCGCAGGCTGGCCATCGCGGCTCGCATGCGCAGCACGATCTGTCGGTACGGTTCGCCCCAGGACGGGGTCAGCGGGTTGTACAGGCGCAGGAGGTTCCTCGGTTCGGCCAGCCGACGCACACCCAGCTTCTGCCCCTCGAACGAGTTCGCGGCCTCGATCACTCGGTCATCGGTGAACACCGGAAGCTCGAGCGCCTCGGCCAGCGGTTCGACCGTCTGCTGGGTCCGCAGCAGCGGTGAGGCGACGAGTTCGACCGGGGCCGTGTCCGCCGTCGAGAAGTGCTTCGCGACCCGGGCGGCCATCTCATGGCCGCGCTCGGTCAGACCGAAATGCGGCAGACGTCCGTACAGCACCCCCTCGGGGTTGTCGACCTCGCCGTGCCTGACCAGGTGGATCGTGGTCATGCCTGCGCCTTTCCCGCCTCCGGCACCGCGGCCGCGGCCTTCGCCGCCGCGGGCAGAGCGGTCACGATCCGGTCGAGGATCTCATCGGTGTGGGCGTAGGACAGGAACCAGGCCTCGAAGGCGCTCGGCGGCATGTGGATGCCCTGATCGAGCATGGCGTTGAAGAACGCCGAGTACCGGTCGACGTTCTGTCCGCGCGCCTGTTCGTAGTTCGTCACCTCCGTGTCGGTGAAGAAGACCGAGAACATCGAATTCGCGGACTGGATGACGTGGGCGACGCCTTCGGCCTCCAGACTCGCTGCGACGGCCGATCGCAGGATGTCCGCCGCCCGTCCTATGTGCGAGTACACGTCGAGTTCGGTGGTGAGCTTGAGCGTGGTCAGTCCGGCGGCGGTGGCCACGGGATTGCCCGACAGCGTTCCCGCCTGGTAGACGGGGCCGGCCGGGGCCAACTGGGCCATGACATCGGCACGTCCGCCGAAGGCCGCGGCGGGGAATCCGCCGCCCATGACCTTGCCGAAGGTGAACAGGTCCGGTGCTCCCTCCGGGTAGCCGAGCCGATCGGCCTCATAGCCGTACCAGCCGGCGGCGGAGACGCGGAACCCGGTCATCACCTCGTCGCTGATCATCAGCGCACCGTGGGCCTTGGTCAGACGGCGGATGGTGTTCGTGAAGCCCTCGCGCGGAGGCACGACGCCCATGTTCCCGGGGCTGGCCTCGGTGATGACGCAGGCGATGTCATCACCGTGCTCGGCGAAGACGGCTTCGAGACCGGCGGCGTCGTTGTAGCCGACGACGATGGTGTCCTGCGCCTGCGCCCCGGTCACGCCCGGGGTGTCGGGCAGAGAGAAGGTCGCCAGTCCGGACCCGGCCTGGGCCAGCAGCGAATCCACGTGGCCGTGGTAGCACCCGGCGAACTTCACGACCTTCGACCGGCCCGTGTATCCGCGGGCCAGACGGATCGCGGACATGGTCGCCTCGGTGCCCGAGGACACGAGACGGACCTGGTCGACGGGGTCGACCCGGGACACGATCTCCTCGGCGAGTTCGACCTCACCGGTCGAGGGGGTGCCGAAGGAGAACCCCTTGACGGCGGCTTCCTGCACGGCGGCGAGCACCTCGGGGCGCGAGTGGCCCAGGATCATCGGGCCCCAGGAGCCGATGAGGTCGATGTAGTCGTTGCCGTCGGCGTCACGCAGCCAGGCGCCGGTCGCCTCGGTGATGAATCGGGGGGTGCCGCCGACGGCCTTGAACGCGCGGACCGGGGAGTTGACTCCGCCGGGGGTGACGGCCTCGGCGCGGGCGAAGAGTGCGGCGGACTGATCGGTGGGGTGTCCGTGCGTCGGTGCTGTCGTCATGGGGTCTCCTCTGATTCTTCGCGGGATCGTGGTCGTGGAACGTGGCAGGGGCGGCTCAGGAGCCGTCGAGTTCGCGCAGATGGTCGTGGACCCTGGCGAAGATGCGACCCAGAGTCGCCATCTCCTCGGGTTCGAGCAGGTCGACGAGGTGGTCGCGGACACCGGCGACATGGTCGGGGGCGACGGTGCGCAGCAGCTGCCAACCGGCCTCGGTCATCACACAGTTGACTCCGCGTCCGTCCTCGGCGATGGCCGAGCGTTCGAGCAGTCCTCTCTTCTCCATCCTCGCCACACTGTGGGTCAGACGCGACCGCGACATGGTCGTGTCGGTGGCCAGCAGCGCCATCCGCATGGTTCGGTCCTCGTGTTCGGACAGCCGAACGAGGATCTCGTACTCGGGCAGGCCGATGCCGTGCTTCTCGCGCAGCTCCTTGTCCAGCTGCGCGCTCAGCAGCTGGGAACCGCTGAGGTAGCTGCGCCACGCTCTCTGGTCCACGGCCGACAGCCAGCGGGGCTCAGTCATCACCGGCTCCCGGTCGCTGCGGTGCCCGCCCCCGCGGCCTCGGCCTGGAGCCTCTGGGCGACCTCGGTGGCCCAGTAGGTGAGGATCGCATCGGTGCCGGCGCGTTTGAAGGCGATGAGGGACTCCTCGATGGCCCGTTCGCGCTCGATCGCCCCGGCCGCGGCGGCGAATTCGATCATCGCGTACTCGCCGGAGACCTGGTAGGTCCAGACGGGCACAATGGATTCGCGGGCCACCTCGGCGAGGACGTCGAGGTAGGGCAGCCCGGGTTTGACCATGACGATGTCGGCGCCTTCGGCCAGGTCGAGCCCGAGCTCGCGCAGGGCCTCGCGACCGTTCGCGGGATCCTGCTGGTAGGTCTTGCGATCGCCCTTGAGCTCGGAGTCCACGGCCTCCCGGAACGGGCCGTAGAAGGCCGAAGCGTACTTCGCGGTGTACCCCATCACGACGGTGTCGGTCAGCCCGGCGGCGTCGAGGGCCTCACGGCAGTAACCGACCTGACCGTCCATCATCCCCGACAGTCCGAGCACCTGGGCTCCGGCACGGGCCTGGGCCACAGCCATCGAGGCGTAGCGGTCGAGGGTGGCGTCGTTGTCGACTCCCCCGGCCGAGTCAAGGACTCCGCAGTGGCCGTGGGAGGTGAATTCGTCGAGGCACAGATCGGCCATGACGACCGTGTCCTCGCCGAGGCGGTCGCTGAGCAGCGACAGCGCGCGGTTGAGGATGCCGTCGGGGTCATCGGCCTGGGAGCCCGTCTCGTCCTTGTGCTCGGGGATGCCGAAGAGCATGAGTCCGCCGACTCCGGCCGCCACGGCCTCCTCGGCCGCGGCCAGCAGGGACTCCAGCGTGTGCTGGACGACTCCCGGCATTCCCTCCAACGGGACCGGTTCGCTCAGGCCCTCCTTGACGAACATCGGCAGGATCAGCTCGGACGGGTGCAGCTGCACTTCGGACACGAGCCTCCGCAGGGCCGGCGTCGAGCGCAGGCGGCGGGGGCGTGCGGATCCGGGAACCAGTGGCATGTCAGGCCTTCTTTCTGCGGCGCTTCTGGCTCGGACGCTTCGGGGTGATCCCGGCGTCCACGTCTTCTGCCCGCTTGGTGAGTGCGAATTCGACGAGTCCGTCGATGAGCGAGGTGAGGTTGGCCTCCTCGGCGAGCACATCGACCCGCAGTCCGTGCTCGGCCGCTGTGTTCGCCGTGGCCGGACCGATGCAGCAGATCACCGAGGTGGCCGCGGGTTTGCCGGCGATGCCGACGAGGTTGCGCACCGTCGACGAGGAGGTGAAGAGGAAGGCGTCGAAGTCGCCGGCCTTGATCGACTCGCGGATCGGCGCCGGCGGCGGGGAGGCCCGCACGGTGCGGTAGGCGGTGACGTCGTCGGGGTCCCAGCCCTTCTCGAGCAGACCGGCCACCAGCACCTCGGTGGCGATGTCGGCCCGGGGCAGGAGCACGGTGTTCATCGGGTCGATGTCGTCGACGAATTCCGGCCAGGCCGCGGCCAGCCCGCGGGCCGAATGCTCACCGTCGGGAACCAGATCGGGGGTGATTCCCCAGTCGATGAGGGCCGCCGCCGTGCGACCGCCGACGGCCGCGACCTTGACTCCGGCCATCGACCGGGAGTCGAGCCCGAAGTCCTCGAACCACATGCGCACCGCGCGCACGGCGTTGACCGAGGTGAAGCCCACCCATTCGTAGGATCCGTCGACGAGTCCGCGGATGGCCTTCTCCATCTGGGTCGGGGTCCGCGGGGGCTGCACGGCGATGGTGGGCACGACGGTGCCGACGGCACCGAGCTCGGCCAGAGCCTCGGCGGTGGAGGTTCCCTGCTCCTTCGTCCGCGGGATGAGCACCTGCCAGCCGAAGAGCGGTTTGGATTCGAACCAGCTCAGCTCTCCTCTGGATTCCACGCCCTGTCCCATGATCACCACCATACGATCCGATCCTGTCTGCGTCATCGAAAGCGCCTGCTTCAGGGTGGTCTCCACGCTCGTCTGCTCGATCGTGGAGATCCCCCAGCCCAGCAGCACCTTCGTGTCCTCGTCCCAGCCGTCGGCCAGCAGGGCACCGATGGCCTGTTCGTGGGCGGCGGCGGTGCCGGTGAGCACATGGGTGGTGTTGCGGTGTCGGGAGACGTCGACGTGGGTCTGCGGTCCCGCCTCGATGAAGCGCACGGACCGGACCCGGTTCGTCGTCAGGGCTGTGCCGGTGTAGGCCGCCGTCGAGGCCGACAGGCCGACTCCCGGCACGATCTCGACCTCGACGTCGGCCTTGCGGCACACGGCGGCCTCGGCCGTGGTGTTCGTGAAGATCAGCCCGTCATCGGAGCTCAGACGCACGACGGTGTTGTCGGGTCGGGCGAGTTCGGCCAGCCGCCGGCCCCGGGTGGATGCGGCGACACCGAGATCGGCGGCGTCGATGAGCGTCGCCGCCTGGGGAACGTAGGCGGTGACGATCTCCGAGTGGACATCGGCGTCGTAGACGACGGTGACCGCTGTGGCCAGGATCTCGGCTCCGCGCATCGTCATCAGGCTCGATTCGCCGGGACCGCTGCCGATGAAGACGACGCGCGGCGCGGCCGGCAGCAGTCGGCGCGGTTGGACCTGACCGGTGGCCGGTGTGCTGTTCATCCCTGCTCCTGAGCCTTGACGGGGGTGAGGTGATCGGCGCTGGCCGACGGGTCGATGCCGAGTGCGTCCAGCAGGTCCTCGGCCGCCGCGGTGCCGAGTTCGTCGGCGATGCGGGCCAGTTCCTTGCCGGTCACGGTCAGCTGCTGTTCGCTCCCGTTCGTCCAGTCGACATCCGGCACTGCCGGCAGCTGGGTGCTCCGGCGGGTCCGGGCCAGTCTGCCGTCGTCATCGGCCATCACGGCGTCGACGACGAACTGGCCGCCCTCGATCTTGGCCAGGGCGCCGATCGGGGCCGAGCACCCGGCCTCGGCACGGGACAGGATCGCGCGTTCGCAGGTCACGGCCAGATCCGTGGTCTGGTCGTGGATGCGGCGCAGGGCCGCGCGCACCTCGGCGTCGGCGTTGAGGATGTCCTCGGAGCGGGCATAGGAGCTGTCCGCACTGCGGGTCTCCACCGCCAGCGCACCCTGACCGGGAGCCGGGAGCATGACGTCGAAGCTCAGCGAGTCCGTGGCCTCGGCCAGCCGACCGATCCGGCGGACTCCGGCCGCGGCGAGGACGACGGCGTCGAGGCGACCGTCACGGACGTGGGCGATGCGGGTGTCGACGTTTCCGCGCACTCCCCTGACCTCGATATCGGGGCGGGCGGCCTGCAGCTGCACGGCGCGCCTGGGCGAACCGGTGCCGATGGCCGATCCGGCCGGCAGCTCGGACAGGCTCAGGCCGTCGCGGCCGATGAGCACGTCGGAGGGGTCGACGCGCGGTGGGATCGCCGCCATCTGGATGCCCACCTCGGGGGTGGTCGGCAGGTCCTTGAGCGAATGGACGGCGAGGTCGATCTTGCCCTGGTGCAGCGCCTGTCGCACCGCGGAGACGAAGACGCCGGTGCCGCCGAATCCGGCCAGCGGGGACATGTTGACGTCCCCCTCGGTGACGACCTCGACGATCTCGACCCGCCAACCGGTCAGAGCCGCGATCTGGTGGGCGATCGCCGTGGACTGGGACCGGGCGAGCTTGGACCGGCGGGTGCCCAGGCGCACGGTGCGTCCGCTGAACTGCTCGGGTTCGACGATGTCGAGGGTGTGGTCGGCGACCGGTCGGATCCCATCGGCTTCGACGTGGTCGGCGCTGGCGGCCTTCGCGACCTTCGTCTCGGGCTGAGTGATCGCATGGGCGACCTTGTTGACGGGAAGGTCGAACAGCTGCATGAGCGCTTGGGCGTAGTCGACCTCGGATTCCGTCACAGCCAGTTCCTTGACCTTCACCGTCGGGGTGTGGATGAGCTTCTCGGCCACCCGGTGCAGCGATTTGCGGACCTCGCCGAAGGACTTCTCATCGACGACCGCACCGATCTTCTTCTCCAGGCGCGCGGTCTCGGAGGCGAGGACGTCCTTGGCGTGGGAGCGCAGCGCGGTCACCGTCGGGGCGACGGAGCGCTCCCTGTTGCCGGTGGCGATCTTGTCGAGTTCCTCAGCGATGATCCCCCGCACCTCCTCGACGGTGCTCACGACCTTCGCGTCGCGCTCCTTGTCGGAGTTCTTCAGCAGTTCGCGGATCTCGCCGAGTCCGAAGAGCGCAACGTGTTCGAACTCGCGCACGCTGGGGTCGATGTCATGCGGCAGGGCGAGGTCGACGAACGCCTTGTTCGCCGCGCCCTTGGGGTTCTGCGACAGTCCGGCGACGATGTCGTCACGGGTCACGACGACACCGCGGGCACCGGTGCAGGAGATGATGAGGTCGGCGTCGGCGATCTCCTCGGCCATCACCCGCGGGGTCAGCTCACGGGCCCGTCCGCCCACCTCGGCGACGAGGCGCTCGGCCTTCTCCACGGTCCGGTTGAGCACGGTGATGTGGCTGACCCCTTCCCTGTGCAGGCCGGACACGACGAGTCCCGACATGGCTCCGGCACCGATGACCAGGGCGTTGGCGGCTCGCAGCGAACCGATGTGCGCGGCCGAGGCTTCGAGCGCGGCTCCGAAGAGGGAGCGGGCGACCTCGCCGAGGTCGGTCTCCGAATGGGCGCGCTTGCCCACTCGCAGCGCCTGCTGGAGGGCCTGGGACAGTTCGGAGGTCAGGGCCCGGTCCTCCTGCGAACCGGTGAACGACGAGCGCAGCTGGCCGAGGATCTGAGCCTCACCGATGGCCATCGAGTCGAGTCCGCAGGCGACCTTGAGCAGATGCTCCATGGCCTGAGTGTCGTAGTGGGCGTAGAAGTGCGCGGCGATGTCCGACCATTCCTTGTCGATCGAGGACACCAGCGCATTGCCGAGGTCGGCCAGTCCTCCGTGGAAGGCCGAGACGTCGGCGATCAGCTCGAGGCGGTTGCACGTCGAGAGCACGGCGAGCCCTTCGACGTTGTCTCCGGCAAGTGCGTCCTTGCGCAGAGACCCGACCTCGCCGGCACCGAAGGCCAGCCTGTCGAGCATGTCGATCGGGGCCGACTGATGTGAAATGCCGAGAACCAAGAGAGTCAATTCCTGTGCTCCTCAAAACCAGGGTTGAGCGGTGCCGTGTCCAGCGCCGAATAGTATGCGAGTACTTGCAGCTCACTGGCCAGATCGACTTGGTGGACACGGACGGTGTCCGGGGTGTCGAGCACGGTAGGTGAGAAATTGAGAATGCCGCGCACACCCGCCTCGACGGCCGTGTGGGCCGCCGCGGGTGCCGCGGCTGCGGGAACGGCCATGACCACGAGGTCGATGTGCTCGTTCCAGGCGGGCAGGTCGTCGAGAGCGGAGACGGTCAGCGTGCCGATCGTCGTCCCGATCTTCTGCTCGTCGATGTCGAAGATGGCGGTCAGACGCAGGCCCCGACGACGGAAGCCGGCGTAGTCGGCCAGGGCCGAACCGAGGCGACCGGCGCCGATGATGGCCACGCTCCGGTCGCGGTCGAGGCCGAGGAAGCCCCGCAGGGTGGTGACGAGTTCGGGGCACGAGTATCCGACGCCGCGCTTGCCGGAGCGTCCCAGCTGGGACAGGTCCTTGCGCAGAATCGACGGGGACACTCCGCTGGCGGCGGCGAGGTCCTCCGACGACACGGTCTCCCTGCCGGTTGCGACGATGGTCTCGACGGCCTGCAGATAGATCGGGAGTCGGGAGATCACGCGTTCGGGTACGTTTCTGCGAACGACACCCTCAATCCTGTTGGCGGACAGAATCTCGCCCACGAACCCGTCTCACTCCTTCAATCGATCTCATGCGCCCAGGCTCGCCAGAGCCTGGGACAGCCGATCCCTGTCGACTCGATGAAAACTGTGCTGCCGCCCGTTGAGGAGCACCACCGGCACGTCCCAGCCGTACTGTGCGGCCAGGTCGTCGTCGGTGTCGATATCGACCTCGGTCACTCTCACGTCCCTGCCGGCGGCCACCTCTGCGACGGTCTCGCGCGCGAGCGCGCACAGATGGCAGTCGACGCGCGTGAGGAAGGTCAGCTCAACCATGGCTCACTCCTCATCGGGTGCAACAAACCCCGCCGAGAAATCACTCGAGCGGGGGCGCAGGACCGTCGTCTCGGCCTTACTACTTGTTGCGACGCTGGTGACGTGTCTTGCGAAGCTGCTTGCGGTGCTTCTTCTTCGACATACGCTTGCGGCGCTTCTTGATGACTGAGCCCACGCGGGTACCCCTTGTGCTTGGCGGTGGAGGGTGGACAGCGGATGCCCACCCATTGAACTAACCGTGCAATTCTATCGCTTGGCCGCCTGCTTTCCCAAAACTGTGTCGAGTTCCACAGCCGGTGGCCCGATCTTCCGCGCCGCTTCGGGGGTCAGTCGAAGTACGGGTCGAGTCCGAAGAAGGGGAAGACGTTCTTCCGGGTGCCCATCACGGCCCGATCGAGTTCGGCCTCGGGGTCGAATCCCTTCGACCAGGGTTCGAACGCACCGTCGAATCCGTCCGTCATCGACAGCGGCGCCTCGCGCCCCGTCATCGTCTGCGCATAGTCCGCCCAGCGGCCGGGGATCCGCGCGCCGGGATCGATGTCGCGGTCGGCGGCCACGGCCAGCAGATTCGTCCAGGCCCGGGGCACGACGTCGATGATCGCGTAGCCGCCTCCCCCGACGGACAGCCATTTCCCGTCCGCGTGATCGGCGGCGAGCCGACGGATCCGCTCGGCCGCGATCCGCATCGCGTCGACGCTCAGCCACATGTGCGTCAGCGGGTCCGAGCGGTGACCGTCGCATCCGTGCTGGGAGACGATGACCTGGGGTTCGAAGGCAGCGACGATCGGCGGGACGGTGGCGTCGAAGGCCCGCAGCCAGTCCGCGTCGCCGGTGCGCGGGGGCAGGGCGACATTCACCGCCGAGGCGGCCGCCTTCAGTCCCCCGATATCGGCGGGGAACCCGGTGCCGGGGAAGAGGAACTTCCCCGATTCGTGGATCGAGACCGTCAGCACCCGCGGTTCGTCCCAGAAGAACTTCTCCACCCCGTCCCCGTGGTGGGCGTCGATGTCGAGGTAGACGATGCGTTCGTATCCGGCGTCGAGGAACTCGGTGATCGCCCCGGCCGCATCGTTGTAGATGCAGAAGCCGCTGGCTCTGTCCGGCATCGCGTGGTGCATCCCTCCGGTGAAGTTCACCGCGCGGTCGTAACCGCCGGAGATGATCGCATCGGCGGCGTCGACGGTGCCTTGGAACAGCAGCGCCGAGGCGGCGTGCATGTCCTCGAACCCGGGCACGTCCTCGGTGCCGATCCCGTAGCCGTTCGCCGTCTCCTCGTCGAGGCCCTCGGCGGTTCCGGCCTGCTTCACGGCGGCGATGAAGTCGTTGTCGTGGAGGCGGGCGAGTCTGCCCTCGTCGATCGGGCCGACCGGATTCACGTGGACGTTGTCGGCGTCGCAGAGGCCGAAGTCCATCGCAAGCTTCGCCGTCAGGTCGAGCCGCAGCGGGTGCATGGGGTGGCTGGGACCGAAGTTGTAACCGGTCACCGCGTCGTCCCAAACGACGTACACATCATTTTCGGCCATGCGCACCATGCTATATGGCGCAGCTCACTTGCGCCGATTCCGGGGACCCGGGATCTACCATGGTGCTTGTGTCCAAGAAATCCGCACCTCGCTACGACCGGCTGCTCACGCCCGGACGGTGGGTACGGGACTTCGTCGACGACCTCGCCGTCGCCTCGCCGGCGCGGCTGGCGATCGGATCCTTCGTCGCCGTCGTCGCGCTGTTCGCAATCCTTCTCATGCTGCCGGCGAGCATGCGCCATCCGGGATCGGTCGATGAGGTCACGCATATCGCGAATTCCGTCTTCGTGGCCGTCTCGGCCGTCTGCGTGACCGGGCTCAGCCCGGTGGTCACGGAGGAGTACTGGTCGGATTTCGGGATCTCGGTCATCACCGCCGGCATCCAGGTCGGCGGTCTCGGCATTCTCACGCTCGCCTCGGTGCTGGGCATGGCGGTCTCACGCCGGCTGGGCGTGCGTCAGCGGCTCATCGCCCAGCAGGCCACCTCGGCGCTCAATCTGGGTCAGGTCGGCTCTCTGCTCAAGACGGTCGTCATCACCATCGTCACCGCCGAGGCGATCCTCGCGGTGCTCCTGTTCCCGCGCTTCCTCATCCGCGGCGATTCCATCGGCGATGCCACGTGGTACTCCGTGTTCTATTCGATCTCGGCGTTCAACAATGCCGGCTTCACCATCCACCCGGGAGGCGGCGCCCACTTCGCCTCGGACCCGTGGATCCTGTCCCTGCTCATGATCGGCGTGTTCGTCGGGTCCCTGGGCTTCCCGGTCGTGCTCATGGTCGCGATGTTCTGGAATCGGCCGAAGAAGTGGGATCTGCACACGAAGCTGACGCTGACCACCACCACGGCGGTGCTGGCCGTCGGTCTGCTGCTGCTGGCGCTCTTCGAATCGGCGAATCCGGCCACGCTCGGGGACAAGAACGCCGGTCACACCTTCGTCGAAGTCCTGTTCATGGCCGTCATGCCCCGGTCGGGCGGGTTCTCGACGATGGAGATCGCGGACATGAGCCAGGCCTCCCACCTGCTCATGGACCTCATGATGTTCATCGGCGGCGGATCGTCCTCGACCGCCGGCGGCATCAAGGTCACGACCGTGGCCGTGCTCGTTCTGGCCGCCTTCGCCGAGGCCAGGGGCCTGCAGGATGTGCACGTGTTCGGGCGCCGGCTGACCTCCTCGACGATCAAGCTGTCCATCTCGATCCTGCTGACAGGCGCCTCCATCGTCTTCGTCGGCACGCTGGCGATGCTCCAGATCAGTGCCGAACCGCTCGACCGAGTGCTGTTCGAGGTGATCTCGGCCTTCGGCACCGTCGGCTTGAGCTCCGGGGTGTCCGCCTCCTCGCCGAATTCGGGGCTCTATGTGCTCTCGGTCATCATGCTCATCGGCCGACTCGGTACGATTACACTTGCGGCGGCCCTGTCCATGCAGGACTCCGCGCGACTGTACCGCTACCCCGAGGAAAGGCCGGTCGTTGGCTAACGAACACACCTCCATCCTGGTCATCGGGCTGGGACGCTTCGGGTCCTCGACGGCCGCCACCCTGACCCGGCTGGGGCGGGAGGTCATGGCCATCGAGCACAATCCCGAGCTCGTCAAGGACTGGAGCGGCAAACTCACCCACGTCGTCGAAGCCGATTCCACGAACATCGACGCGCTGCGACAGGTCGGTGCCGGTGATTTCTCGACCGCCGTCGTCGGCATCGGCACGTCGATCGAGGACAGCGTGCTCACCACGGCCAATCTCGTCGACCTCGGTGTGGGCCAGGTGTGGGCGAAGGCGATCTCGCCCTCGCACGGCAAGATCCTCCACCGCATCGGCGCCCACCACGTCCTCTACCCCGAATCGGATGCGGGTCGGCGCGTGGCCCACCTGGTCAGTTCCAGGATGATGGAGTACATCGAGTTCGATGAGGGTCACTTCGCCGTGGTGAAGATGCGTCCGCCGCGGGAGATCCAGGGCTTCACGCTCAGCGAATCGGGTGTGCGCGACAAGTACGGCGTGACCATCGTGGGCATCAAGAGCCCGGGGCGCGACTTCACCTATGCCGATCCTTCGACTCGGGTGGGCAAACAGGACCTGCTCATCGTCGCCGGGCACGTGGAGCTGCTGGGTCGCTTCGCCGGCCGCCCCTAGGCACGGCTGCGCGGTTCGCCGCTGCGCAGCCGGGGCGAACCACCGTTTGTGGTCACCGCACCGAGGAGAATCCGTGCGATCGGCCATTTCGCCTCGGTTCATCGACCACAAACGGAACCAGCCCCGCGCAGAACCCACCGACTCACGGGGAGGAAGCCGGCAGGGTCAGTCGAGTCAGACCCAGCCGTGTCCGGGCACGAAAAGAACGGTGTCGAACATGAAGAGAGCGGGCGACGGGAATCGAACCCGCGTCGTCGGCTTGGGAAGCCGAAGCTTTACCATTAAGCTACGCCCGCACGTCACCGCTGTTGAGCAGCTGTCCGTCCAGGTGGAACCCTGTGCAGACATGCTGCCCTCGGCTGCTCGAACCAGTCTACAGCTTCATGACGAAAACGCATCCCCGCACCGAACCTCCTGCACGCCTCAGACCCTGCATGACACGGGACACGCAATCCTGCATGAGACCTCCGCACACGCGCTCGTGCAGCACGCAATCCTGGAGGGACTTCCGGACACGCGCTGAGGGGCGGCCGCAGCCGCCCCTCAATGCGCCTTCTGCCCAGCGCTGGGCAGTCGGCCGAACTCAGTGCTCGACGGCCTCCTCGGCGCCGAATCCGGTGTGAGCTCGGACCTCCATTTCGGCCGCGAGCGCCGGATTCTCAACGGTCCTGTCGGTGACCGAGGCGATCCACCCGAGGAGGAATCCCAGCGGAATCGAGATGATTCCCGGGTTCGCCAGGGGGAAGATCGCGAAGTCGGCTCCCGGGATCATCGCGGTCTCGGATCCGGAGACGACCGGGGAGAAGCTGATGAGCAGCATCGCCGAGATCAGGCCGCCGTAGATCGACCAGACAGCGCCCCGGGTGGTGAAGCGCTTCCAGAACAGCGAGTAGACGATCGTCGGCAGGTTCGCGCTGGCCGCGACAGCGAAGGCCAGGGCCACCAGGAACGCGATGTTCTGCCCCTGCACGCCGATCCCGCCGATGATCGCGACCGCGCCGATGACGATGACCGTGCGACGAGCGATCTTGACCTCGGCCTCGGAATCCTCGACCCGGCCCTTCTTGATCACATTGGCGTAGATGTCGTGAGCGAACGAGGCCGCGGCGGTGA
This sequence comes from Brevibacterium sp. SMBL_HHYL_HB1, assembly GCF_018208375.1. Classification (NCBI taxonomy): domain Bacteria; kingdom Bacillati; phylum Actinomycetota; class Actinomycetes; order Micrococcales; family Brevibacteriaceae; genus Brevibacterium; species Brevibacterium sp. SMBL_HHYL_HB1. The sequence continues at coordinate 2,496,450 of NZ_CP062936.1, forward strand.
TCGCCAGGCCCGCCACCACGGCGAGGATCGTGGCGAAGGCGACCGCGGAGATGAAGCCCATGAGGAGGGGCCCGCCGAGATGGAGCGCGAGCAGCGGCGCCGCCGAGTTCACCCCACCGGGAGCGTTCTTGATCTCCTCGGCGCCGACGAGTGCTGCCGCACCGTAGCCGAGCACGAGGGTGAACAGGTAGAAGGCACCGATGAGCCAGATCGCCCACACCACCGAGCGACGGGCCTCCTTCGCCGTGGGCACGGTGTAGAAGCGCATGAGCACGTGCGGAAGACCGGCGGTGCCCAGAACCAGCGCCAGGGCCAGGGAGATGAAGTCGAGCGGATTCTCACCGTACTGCAGTCCGGGATTGAGGACTCCCTCGCCGACACCATCGGCCGCGTTCTCGACCGCCGAAGCCAACAGCGAGGAGAGGTTGAAGCCATTGAGTGCGAGCACCCAGACGGTCATCGCGAAGGCACCGGCGATGAGCAGGATGGCCTTGACGATCTGCACCCATGTGGTGCCCTTCATCCCTCCGACGAGGACGTAGATGATCATCAGCGCGCCGACGACGGCGATGACCAGTGATTGGCCGACCTCGCTGTCGATGCCCATGAGCAGCGACACGAGTCCGCCGGCTCCGGCCATCTGGGCGAGCAGATAGAAGAAGCACACGGCCAGGGTCGACAGGGCCGCCGCCATGCGCACGGGGCGCTGTCTGAGACGGAAGGACAGCACATCGGCCATGGTGAACTTGCCCGTATTGCGCATGAGCTCGGCGACGATGAGCAGAGCCACGAGCCACGCGACGAGGAAGCCGATCGAATAGAGGAAACCGTCGTAGCCGTTGACCGCGATCGCACCGCAGATGCCGAGGAACGATGCCGCCGAGAGGTAATCGCCGGAGATGGCGAAGCCGTTCTGCGGTCCCGTGAAGGAGCGTCCGCCGGCGTAGTAGTCGGATGCGGAGCGGTTGTTGCGGCTGGCCCGCAGCACGATGAACATCGTCACCGCGACGAAGGCGGCGAAGATCGTGATGTTGAGGACGGGATTGTTCTCGACCTCGGCCGTGGCCGCGCTGAGGAGGTCCACCCCGGAGGCGAGGATGTCGTCGAATGCCGGTGCGCTCATGAGACACGTCCTTCCGACTCGGCTTCGAGGCGCTCACGGATCCTCTGTGCCGGAGGGTCGAGCTTCCTATTGGCGAATGAGACGTAGAACATCGTGATCGCGAAGGTCGTCACGAACTGCAGCAGCCCGAAGACCAGACCGATGTTGATCTCGCCCACGACCTTCGTCGACATGAAGTCATGGGCATAGGTGCTGAGGATGACGTAGAGGAAATACCAGACGAGGAACGCGATCGACAGCGGTATCACCACCGAGAACCTCTTGCGCTTCAGCGCTTTGAATTCGGGGTCTTCCGCCTCGGCGAGGAAGTCAACCCCGGTGTTGACCGATTCAGTCATTCTTTCTCCTTTGAATGGACAGAACATCAGTGTCCTGAATCACATGACCCAAAGGTAACGTTCAGCATGCACTAGGGAATACCACCGAAAGTTGGTAGCTTGTTCACATGAACGCGCACGACAAGGAGACACGGGCTCTCCAAGCCCAGACCCGCCGCCTGTTCGTCGAAGCCGTCGACTCACTCCACCGCAGCGGCACGGGCGACGTCGTCTTCGGAGGCATGGTCGAGGAGGGCTCTGTCGCGGTCGAGGCCGTCGCCGGCGCCGGTCGTGATCTGCTCTCGTCCCTCATCGTCAGCACCGGTCGGGGGCTCGGCGGTCGTGCCATGACCGAAGGCACTCCACAGCTGACACGAGACTACGAAGTCGACCCCTACATCACCCACCACTACGACGAAGAGGTCCTCGGTGAGGGGATCCGAGTCCTCGTCGCCGTCCCCACCCTCCACGGCGGCGAGGTCACGGGTATGGTCTACTGCGGTCACCGGTCCGACTACGATGCCGCCGCACCGCAGACGGGAGACCTCGTCCGACGAGTGCGACAGCTCTCGGTCGATCTCGCCCGGCTCGGCTACCGCCAGGAACCTCAGCGCAACGCCGCCAGCGAGCAGCTCTACCCCGATCTGGATCCCTCCGGCCGGGAGGCGCTGCGGCACACCTACGCGGAGCTGCGCGCCATCCGCTCGGGCATCGTCGACGACGAGACACGGGAGAGGCTGACGGCGGTCGAGGCCCGACTGGCCGATATCCTCTCCGGGCACAATCCGGACAATTTCCAAACCCCGGTCCCCGCAGTGCGCCTCTCGCCCAGGGAGACGGACATCCTCTCCCATGTGGCCCTGGGCTGGTCGAATGCGCGCATCGCCGAGACGCTGGGCCTGCGCGAATCGACGGTGAAGTCCTATCTCAACACCGCAATGGTCAAACTCTCGGCCCGCACCCGGCACGAGGCCGTCTCGATCGCCAGGTCGTCGAACGTCCTCCCCTGAAGCCGAAGGAGGCCGAGCATGCCCGGCAGCAGTCGAGCCTGAGAACGCAGTCGAGCCTGAGAGCGCAGCCGAGCCTGACGTCAGCCGTGGAGGACGTCGTCAGCCGTTGATGACGTCGGAGTTCTCCCGCTCCATCTCCACGGATCGGTCCGCCGCCGCCTGCACGGCCGCCTCGGCGATGTCGAAGATGCCGGCGTCGATGAACTCCGACAGTCCGGCCAGGGTCGTCCCGCCCTTGCTGCTCACGGCCTGACGCTGCGCGGCCGGATCGGGTTTCCGACTCAGCAGGCGACCAGCACCGTCGGCGGTGGCCACGACCATCTGCCGAGCGACGTCCTCGCTCAGACCCTGCTTGACCCCGGCGGCGATCATGGCCTCGGCCAGGAGGAAGAAGTAGGCGACTCCCGATCCAGAGATCCCGGTCATGGCCGGGACCTGGGACTCGTCGAGATCGACGACGAGACCGGCGCCCGACAACAGCTGCTTGAGGGTCTCGACGCGGTCGGCGGGCACCTCGGCGTCGGGGGCGAGTGCGATGACACCGTGGCCGACCGCGCTGGGCGTGTTCGGCATGATCCGCACGATCGGGTTCTCCGGTGCCAGCGTGGCCAGGTCGGCGGTCGCGACCCCGGCGGCCATGGACACGAGCACCGTGTCTGCCTCAAGTCCCGGTGCCAGTCCGCGCAGAGTGTCGGCCATCATCCACGGCTTCACGCCGAGGAAGACGAAATCGGCTCCGGCCGCGGCCTTCCGGTTGGCTTCGTCATCGTCCTCCACCGAGGTGACCGTCGCGCGGGGCAGGTCACCGCGCAGACGCTTCGCCGAGGCGGCCGAGTTCGTCGTCGCCCGGACGGTGATGGTCTCATCGGCGCTGAGGATTCCCTGGATCAGTGCCGTGCCCATGTTGCCGGTGCCGATGGAGGCGATAGTGGTCAAATCGTGCCAGCCTTTCGTCGCGATTGAAGTGTGTGGGATTCGGTGGGTCAGCGATCGCTCGGATCAGTCCGCGGGGCCGTTGCCGTGGCTCAGGGGCGAACGCTCCGAGGTGCGGGTGTGGCTGTGCGCATTGCGTCGGGGCGCGTCCTCGTCGAGGCCGAGGTGCTCGCGGGCGAAGGCGATCGAGTCGGCGAGCATCCTCTCCCGGGTCGACTGCTTGCGCACGAAGCGGGTGTTGACCTCGACGACGACATCGCCGGCCCAGTTGTGCTTGGCCAGATACTGCAGGGTCTCGGCCACGGGCATGGTCCCGGCTCCGGGGACGAGATGTTCGTCCTTGAGCGACCCGGCCCCGTCGGTGAGGTGGACGTGCCGGAGCCGGTCGAAGATCTCGGCCACGGTCTCGAGCGCATTCATCCCTGCAGTGGACGCGTGGGAGAAGTCGAAGGTGAGGTTGTCGTAGTCCTCGTCCAAGGGGTTCCAGTCCGGATAGTACACGAGGATCTCACGCAGGCCCGCGCGCCACGGGTACATGTTCTCCACGGCCAGTCTCACCCCGGTCTCCTGCGAGACCTGGCGGACGCCGTCGACGAAGCCGAGCGCGTAGTCGCCCTGCCATCGGAACGGCGGGTGCAGGACCACGGTCTCGGCACCGACCGCCTTGGCGAGATTCGCGGTGATCCGCAGCTTCTCCCAATGGTCCTTGTGCAGCACCCGGGGCAGGAACAGCAGCGTGGGGGCGTGAATGGAGATGACCTCGAGGCCGGTGTCCTCGGCGAGGGAGTTGATGAGGTCGACATCGCGGGTCTCGACGTTGTGGGTGACCATGATCTCGACGCCGTCGTAGCCGTGCTTGGCGGCCTGGGCGAAGGTCTCCTCCACGGTCATCGGCGAGACCGAGGAACTGGAGAGTCCGAGGCGGATGCGGTTGTCGGAGACGTGATGGGCGTCGTGTTCGTAGACCTCGTGACTGTCGAAGTAATGCCGGTGGCGCCGCGAATTCGAGCGCGCGGAATTCTTGGCGGTCAGCACCTTCCGTTTGGACTTCGACTTCTTACTCATCGCTTCCAGTTTAGCGCTCTCGAAATCCACATTCGCTCAAAGCCCTGTGACATCGTCGCCTACGCACTCACACTCATCCGCCTCACGCACGGGTAGGCTGAGGCCGTGTCCGAGTTCCGAGTTCGCCCGGCCCACGTCTCCGACGCCGGGCGGATCGCGCAGATCCACATCGCCGCCTGGCGCTGCGCATACCGCGGGATCATGGATGACGCGGTCCTCGATCGACTGGACCATGACCGTCAGACCGCCACCTGGGCGACGAACCTCGCCGACGAGCAGACAACGATCGAGACCTTCGTCGTCGACAGGACCGCTGACGGTGAGTGCCTGGGCTTCGGCGGGGTGTGCCCGCCGCGTGAGACCGCCGAGGTGCTCGACCGGCTGCCGGATTCGTCCGGTCTCGGTCAGCTCGCCTTCATCAACGTCCATCCCGATCATTTCGGGACCGGCGCCGCCTCCGTGCTCTTCGACGGCCTCGAGGACGAGCTGCGCGCTCAGGGCTGGATCCGGGCCTACCTCATGGTCGCCGAGGGCAACGACCGGGCCATGCGCTTCTATGCGAAGAAGGGCTGGGAGCGCACCGGCATCACTCATGTCTACGAAGGCGTCGTCCCGCCCGTGCCCGAGCGGATGTACGTCGCCGACCTGCACCGGGCCCGGTGAGAGGGCCGGACCCAGCCGCCGGCCCCGGTGGGCCCCCGGACTCGGCCCGCTGCGGCAGCCCTCTCTGTCCGGAAACAGCTGGCGGGAGTCGGGTGACCCGATGCCAGGGTCGCCCGACTCCCGCCGAGCAGGTCGAGTGGCTCAGCCGTAGAGGGCTGCGGTGTCTTCGTCGACCCAGTTCTTCGACTTCTCGACCGCCTTGTTCCACAGACGGTAGAGGCGGTCGATCTTCCCGTCTTCCATCGACGGGGTCCAGCGCTTGCCCTCGCGCCAGTTGCTGCTCACATCCTCTTCGCCCTTCCAGAACTTCACGGCGATGCCCGCGGCATAGGCCGCACCCAGAGCCGTGGTCTCGACGACCTCGGGGCGGATGACGGGCACACCGAGGAGGTCGGCCTGGAACTGCATGAGGGTCTCGTTGGCGACCATGCCGCCGTCGACCTTGAGCTCGGTGAGCTCGACGCCGGAGTCGAGGTTCATCGCGTCGAGGACCTCACGCGACTGGAACGCCACGGATTCGAGAGTCGCACGTGCGATGTGGTTCTTGTTGACGTACCGGGTCAGGCCCACGATCACACCGCGGGCATCGGATTCCCAGTGGGGTGCGAAGAGTCCGGAGAACGCCGGCACGATGTAGCATCCGCCGTTGTCGTCGACCTCCTTGGCCAGCGTCTCGATCTCCGGGGCGTCCTTGATCAGGCCGAGGTTGTCCCGGATCCACTGCACGAGCGAACCGGTCACGGCCACCGAGCCCTCGAGTGCGTAGACGGCCTCGGCCTCGCCGATCTTGTAGGCCACGGTCGTGAGCAGTCCGTTCTTGCTGGCCACCGGTTCGGTGCCGGTGTTGATCAGCATGAAGTTGCCGGTGCCGTAGGTGTTCTTCGCCTGGCCCTTCTCGAAGCAGGCCTGACCGAAGGTCGCCGCCTGCTGGTCGCCGAGGATGCCGCAGATCGGGGTGTCGATGATCAGCCCGTTCTTCGCGCCGTAGCCGTAGATCTCGGAGCAGGACTTGATCTCCGGCAGCATCTGAACGGGGATGCCCATGTCCGCGGCGATATCGGCGTTCCAGTCGAGGGTGTCGATGTTCATCAGCATCGTCCGCGAGGCATTCGTGACATCGGTGACGTGGACTCCCCCATTGGGGCCGCCGGTGAGGTTCCAGATCACCCAGGTGTCCATGGTGCCGAAGAGGAGGTCTCCGGCCTCGGCGGATTCCCTGACCCCGTCGACGTTGTCGAAGATCCATTTGGCCTTCGGTCCGGCGAAGTAGGTGGCCAGAGGCAGACCCACCCGATCCTTGTACTTGTCGGCGCCGTCGTCGCCGGCGAGCTCATCGCAGATCTTCTGCGTGCGGGTGTCCTGCCAGACGATCGCGTTGTAGACGGGCTCGCCGGTGTGCTTGTTCCAGATCACGGTGGTCTCACGCTGATTCGTGATGCCCACGCCCTCGAGCTGGTGGCGGTTGATGTTCGCCCGCGTCAGGGCCTGACCGATCGCCTCGTTCGTGTTCTTGATGACCTCCTTCGGGTCGTGTTCGACCCAACCGGCGCGGGGGAAGATCTGCTCGTGCTCGAGCTGCCCCGAGGACACGATCTGCCCGTCATGGTCGAATACGATCGCCCGTGACGAGGTGGTGCCCTGGTCGATGGCGAGGATGAATTTTTCCTGACTCATACTGACTCCTGTGTCGAAGTGGTTCGCTGTGATCGTACTCAGATGAACGCCTGGGAGGCCAGGCCGGCGATGATGGCGCCGACCAACGGCCCGAAGACCGGGACCCACGAATAGGCCCAGTCGGAGCCGCCCTTGTTCGGAATCGGCAGCAGCGTGTGGACGATGCGGGGTCCGAGGTCTCGAGCGGGGTTGATGGCGTATCCGGTGGGTCCGCCCAGCGAGGCGCCGATGGCGACGACGATGAGGGCCACGGCCAGCGGACCGAGCCTGTCCGGTGTGCCCCCGAAGACGAGGATGACGAAGACGAGCACGAAGGTCGCAACGATCTCGGTGATGAAGTTCCAGCCGTAGGAGCGGATCTCCGGGCCGGTGGAGAAGGTGCCCAGAATGCTGCCGGGGTCCTCCTCCTCGTCGTAGTGCTTCTTGTATGCGGCCCAGGCCAGGAACGCGCCGATCATCGCGCCGATCATCTCGGCGGCGAGATAGGCCACTGTGTTGGCGAAGTCGACCGGGATCCCCTCAGCGTATTCGGACTTCCCGCTGAAGAGGATGCCGAAGGTCACCGCCGGGTTGAGGTGGGCTCCGGTCTTGAACGCGACGAAGACACCGGCGAAGACCGCCAGGCCCCAGCCGAATGAGATCAGCAGCCAACCGCCGCCGTTTCCCTTGGTCTTGGTGAGTACGACGTTGGCCACGACGCCGACGCCGAGCAGCATGAGCATCGCAGTGCCCGCGATCTCATAGAGAAAGATAGTGCCCATATCTCACAAACTCCTCATTGTTCGTTTGTTCTCGTATGTCGTCACACTCGGCACTCACAGACTGTGACGGCGGTGATGGTGCTCTTTGCGGCCGGTCCGGCAGGTCCCGGACGGCTCAGTGCAGGGTCTTCGCGACCAGTGCGGCGGCGGAGGCGTCGTCCTCGGTGCCCTCCGCTGCGATCTGGGCATCGACATGGGCGTGGAAATCAGAGATTTCGGAAGCTTCCCGATCGGCGTCCCATCCGAGGATCGGAGCGACGATGGCAGCGACCGCCTCGGCGGCGTTCTTGCCCCGGTCCGCGGTCTCGTAGTTCAGACGCAGACGACGCTCCAGGATGTCGCCGAGGTGGACGGCCCCCTCGGCGGCGGCCGCATAGTGGGCTTCGACGCGCAGGTAGCGTTCGGCGCCCGGCAGCGGTTCACCGAGTTCGGGATCCTCGTCGACGAGGTCGAGCAGATCCTCGATGAGGGTGCCGTAGCGGCGGATGAGACGTTTGACGCGGTCTTCGTCCCAGCCGTACTTCTCCGCGATCCCGGACTGTCCGCGGCGCAGCGCCCCGACCCCCTGCGCACCGAGCAGCGGCACGGATTCCGTCAGCGACCGACGGTCCTTCGCATCATCGCCGAGGGCGAAGTCGACGGCGTCCTCGGCCATCACCCGGTAGGTGGTGAACTTGCCGCCGGCGATGGCGGACAGGGCGGGCTCGACCTCCATCACGGTGTGTTCGCGGGAGACCTTCGTCGAGGCCTGCCCCTCCTTGACGACCGGCTGCAGCAGCGGCCGCAGTCCGGAGTAGACGCCGATGACATCGTCACGGGTGAGCTTGTTCGCCAGGATCGCATTCGCATGCTCAAGCAGGTACTCGATGTCCTTCGACGTCGCCACGGGGGCATCGACGTCCTGGTTCCACGGGGTGTCGGTGGTGCCGATGACCCAGTAGCCGTCCCAGGGGATGACGAAGAGCACGGACTTCTCGGTCTTCGAGATGATGCCGGTGTTCGGATCGGCCGCGATCTTGTCCTGGGCGACGGTGATGTGCACGCCCTTGGAGGCCAGCACCTTGAGACCGGCGTCGGCCTTCGCCAGATCCTGCTGCTCCTCGGTCCAGACCCCGCCGGCGAGGATCGTCCGGCGGGCGTGGATGTCGAATTCGTCTCCGGTGAGTTCGTCGCGGGCCCGCACGCCGGCGACCTCGTCGCCGTCGTGGAGGTAGCCGATGACGGAGACGTGGTTGGCCGCGGCTGCACCGTATCCGACGGCCGAGCGCACCAGCGTCATCACGAAGCGGGCGTCGTCGACCTTCGCGTCGTAGTACTCGAGTGCGCCGACCGCGGCGTCATCGGCCAGGCCGGGGAAGTGCGAGGTCAGCGCCTTCTTGCTCAGATGGCGGTGCATCGGCACTGCGCGCTTGCGGCCGGGGCGGGTGGCCATCGTGTCGTAGAGGAGGACGCCGGAGCCGATGAAGGCCCGGTCGATCAGGCGGTGCTCGAAGGGGAACACGAAGGCGACGGGTTCGACGAGGTGGGGGGCGGTGTGCGTCAGCAGCAGATCGCGTTCCTTGAGCGCTTCGGCCACGAGCTTGAAGTCGAGCATCTCGAGGTACCGCAGGCCTCCGTGCATGAGCTTCGATGACCGGGACGACGTCCCCGAGGCCCAGTCCTTGGCGTCGACGACGCCGACCTTGAGACCGCGGGTCGCTGCGTCGAAGGCTGATCCCGCTCCGGTGACTCCCCCGCCGACGATGAAGACGTCGAGGGGGTCGTCCGCACTGGTCTTCTTCAGCGTCTCGAGTGCCTGCTCGCGGAAGTTGGGGGACAGCTCACCATTTCGCATCGTCAAATCTGCGCTTTCTCTCGGACGTTCTCTTACGGACCTGCCCAGGTCCACCGTCGCCGGACCGGCCAGGTGCTCCCCAGTGCCGATGAGGCCGACAGTCAAAAACTAGCAGGCCATTATGAAATTGCGTACTGAACGGTAATTCAGATTGGCTTCAGTCGAGCGCGGCGATCGGTTCCACGCGCATCGCCGAGGACTGCTCGGCCGAATCGAGCAGGTCGAGTTTGCGCATGATGATGCCCTCGCGCAGCGCCCAGGGCGAGATGCTCATCACACCGACGTCGAAGATCGTGAAGGCCGCCTCGGCGACGATCGCGCCGGCGAGCACCTGACCGGCGCGAGCCTCGGAGACCCCCGGCAGGGTCGCCCGCTCCTGAGGGGTGCGCGAGGCCAGGGTGTCGATGATGCCTTCGAGGTCGCGGCGGAAGAGTTTGCGCGGGGCATAGATTCCGTCTCCGCTCGGAGCCGCCCCGGCGATGCGGGCCAGGGAGCGGAAGGTCTTCGAGGAGCCGACGACCTGGTCGGGGGCACCGACCCGGTTGATCTTGCCGGCGATGCGACCGATCTGCGCTCGAGCGTGCTTGCGCAGGCTGTGGATGTCCTCGGCCGAGGGGACCGGGTCGGGCAGGAAGTCCGAATAGGTCCGTCCGGCGCCGAGAGGCACCGAGACCGCCGCCTGCGGGTATTCGTCCTGGCCGGCCGCGATCTCGAGCGAACCGCCGCCGATGTCGAGCAGCAGGATCTTGCCGGCGGACCAGCCGAACCAGCGCCTGGCGGCGAGGAAGGTCACGCGCGCCTCGTCCTTGCCGGTCATGACGTTGAGAGTCACCCCGAGCTGGGCGTTGATGGAGTCGATGAGGGCGACACCGTTGGGGGCATCTCGAACCGCCGAGGTGGCGAAGGCCAGGATCTGCTCGGCTCCCTGGTCCTCGGCGATCTCGACCGCCTCGGCGATGAAGTCGCGCAGGTGCTCCTGGCCTTGTGCATCGATCGTTCCGTCGTCCGTGAGGTATTCGGCAAGACGGAGCACCTCCTTGTGGGAGGTCGCCGGCAGCGGCGGTGCTCCGACATGAGCATCGACGACCAGGAGGTGGACGCTGTTGGACCCGATATCAAGTACAGCTAAGCGCATTCGGTCAGTTTATCCCGTTCGCGGGCTCGGTCGACGCTTTCTCCGGGGATTGTTCTTCCCACTGACCGTCGAACGCATCGGCCGCTCCTTCGCCGGACGGCGCGACGACGGTCTCGGTGCTCAGGATCGGTCGCCGTCGTTCCAGTCGGACTTGGAGAAGGTGAACTCCGGAGAGCGCTTGGCGAAGAACGCCTCCTGACCACGGGCGATCTCCTCCTGATAGGCGGCATCGAGCCATTCCGGAGGAACGCCGTCGTCCGCTCCGGCATCCGCCGGGCCCGTCCCCTGCCCGGTCAGACGCCCGTCGAGGATCTCCTTGGCTCCGATCTGACTGAGCCGGGACAGTCCGACGATCCGCTCCCCCAGCTCCTGAGCGGCGGCCCGAGGCGAGTCCGAGACCTCGTGGAAGAAACCGAGCTCATCCATCTGCTCGAACTTCACGATCGAGGCGGTGACGAGGAGGTATCTGGCCCACGAATCGCCGAGGACCTGGGCCAGACGACGAGTGGGGCCGGGCGGGTAGACGAGGCCGAGTTTGGCCGCCGTGACGCCGAAGATCGAGCCGGGGGCGGCGATGCGGATATCGCAGGCGGCGGCGATCTCCGTGCCTCCGCCCACGCAGTTGCCTTCGATGGCTGCGATCGTCGGGGTCGACGAATTCGCCACGGCCGCCTCCGCGGTGGAGTTGAGCTGCCAGAAGTCGGGCAGCGCGACACCGAGGTCGCCGATGTCCGAGCCGGCGGAGAAGTGCCCTCCGGCACCGGTGATCACGAGCGCCCCGATCGAGTCATCGGCATCGACGGAGGCGATGATCTCGGGGATGGCACGCCACATCGGGCGGGAGAGCGCATTGCGCTTCTCGGTCCGATCGATGACGAGGGTTCCGACCCCACCGGAGACGGTGAAGTCGAAACCCTCGTGATCGACCGGACGGTGGGAACCGTCAGCGGTCATATGCTGTGCCTTCCGTGCCGCACTCAGCCCCGGCTGTCGGGGACTTCGCGCTGGTCATGACCGTCATAGGCGCTCAACGGTCGGATCAGGGCGTTGTTCGCCTGCTGCTCGAGGATGTGCGCGGTCCACCCGGTGATGCGAGACATCACGAAGATCGGGGTGAACTGCTCGGTGTCGAAGCCCATCAGGTGGTAGGCCGGGCCCGAAGGGTAGTCGAGGTTGGGGTAGATGCCCTTGCGCTCGACGAAATCGGACTCGAAGGTGTTGTAGAGATCGAGCAGATCCTTGGCGCCCTTGGCCTCGACCATGTCCTCGAAGGCCTTGCGCATGGTGGGAACGCGCGAGTCGCCGTTCTTGTACACACGGTGACCGAAGCCCATGATCTTGGCCTTGTTCGCCAGGGCCTCATCGATCCATGCCGAGACCCTGTCGGCCGTCCCGACCTCTTCGAGCATCGCCATCACGGCCTCGTTGGCTCCGCCGTGCAGCGGGCCCTTGAGCGCGCCGATGCCGCCGGCGACGGCCGAGTACAGGTCCGAGGTCGTCGAGGTGATCACGCGCGTGGTGAACGTCGAGGCGTTGAAGGAGTGCTCGGCGTAGAGGATCATCGACACATCGAAGCAGCGCACGACCTCCTCGGCGGGAACCTCGTCGAAGACCATCTTGAAGAAGTTCGCGGCATAGCCGAGGTCCTTCGTCGGGGCGATGGGGTCGAGGCCGTGACGGCGACGGTGGTCGATGGCCACGATCGTCGGCAGCTGGGCGTAGAGGCGCTCGGCCTTCGCGAGGTTCGCCTCCTCGCCTTCGACATCGGCCTCGGGGTCGACGGCGCCGAGGTAGGCCACAGCCGTCTGCACCACGTGCATCGGGTGGCAGTCCTTCGGCAGGTCGAGGATGAGCTGGACCAGCTTGTCATCGACCTGCCGCTGGCTGCGTTCGCGCTCCTGGAACTGCTCGAGCTGGGCTTCGGTGGGCAGCTCGCCGTTCCAGATCAGGTAGGCGACGTCCTCGAAGCTGCGCTTGGCGGCGAGCTGCTGGACGGGATATCCGCGATAGGTCAGGGAGTTGGTCTCCTGGACCACCTTGGAGACGGCCGTGGTGTCGACGACGACGCCGGCGAGGCCTTTCTTGATTTCTTCGGTCACTGGTGACCCTCCTGTGAGAAGTTGAATACGGCAGCGTCAAAGTCGTTGTACGCAGCGTAGTCGATCGTGTCATACAGGTCCGCACGGGTCTGCATCCCCTCGAGCAGGTCCACCTGGGTGCCCTCGTCGCGAATGGTCTGCAGGCCCGATTTGATCGCACCCATGGCGAGACGCAGGGTCGTGACCGGGTAGATCACGAGTCTGACTCCCACGTTCGCCAACTGCTCTGTCGTGAACAGTTCGCTCTTTCCGAATTCCGTCATGTTCGCCAGGATCGGCACATCGACACTGGCGGCGAACTTCTCGAATTCGCCCAGGTCGCGCATGGCCTCGGGGAAGATCAGGTCCGCTCCGGCGTCGGCATAGGCCTTCGCCCGGTCGATCGCCGCGTCGAGGCCCTCGCCGGCACGGGAATCGGTGCGGGCGCTGATGACGAAGTTCTCGTCGCGGCGGCCCTTGACGGCGGCCTTGATGCGCTTGGTCATCTCGGCGGCGGTGACGACCTCTTTGCCGTCGAGGTGACCGCAGCGCTTCGGGTTGACCTGGTCCTCGAGGTGGAGTCCCGAGATGCCGGCGTCCTCGAACTCCTGGACCGTGCGGGCCACGTTCATCGCCTCGCCCCAGCCGGTGTCGGCGTCGATAAAGGTCGGCAGGTTCGTCACCCGGGCGATATTGCGTCCGTGGTCGGCCACCTCGGTCATCGTGGTCAGTCCGATGTCGGGCAGCCCCATGGCCGCGGAGAACGCTCCGCCGGAGATGTAGACGCCCTCGAAACCGATCTGCTCGATGATCTGAGCGTTGATCGGATTGATGGCGCCGGGGAACTGGACGATCCGATCGCCGGCGAGCAGTTCGCGGAACTTCGCGCGGCGCTCGGCCGCGGTTGTCTGTGCGCCCAACATCAGAAGATGCCCTTCGATCCGCTGTGGGCGAGTCCGTCGACGGTGAAGGACAGCTCGGCCACGCCCTTGGCGTCGAGACTCTCGAGGTTCTCGGCCAGGTCGAGGAACCGGGCCTGCTCGGAATCGCTGACGATGCCCTCGGCCAGTGTCTTGAACTTCTCGACGTAGTTCGCCCGGGCGAAGGGACGGGCGCCGAGGGGGTGGGCATCGGCGACGGCGATCTCGTCGACCAGCGTCGAACCGTCCTCGAACTCGATCTCCACGCGGCCGCCGAAGGCCTTCTCGTTCGGGTCGATCGAGTGGTAGCGGCGGGTCCACTCCGGGTCCTCGGTCGTCTCAATCTTGTGCCAGAGTTCGACGGTGTCGGGTCGGCCGGCGCGCTCGGGAGCGTAGGAGTGCTCGTGGTGCCAGCCCTGGTCCTGCATGGCCACCGCGAAGATGTACATGATCGAGTGGTCGAGGGTCTCGCGGCTGGCACCAGGGTCCATCTTCTGCGGGTCGTTGGCACCGGTGCCGATGACGTAGTGGGTGTGGTGCGAGGTGTGGATGACGATGCGCTTGATCTTGCTCAGGTCCTCGATCTGCCCGCCGAGCTTGCGCGCGAGGTCGATGAGCGCCTGCGCCTGGTACTCGGCCGAGTGCTCCTTGGTGTAGGTGTCGAGGATCGCCCGCTTGGCCTCGCCCTTGCCGGGCAGCGGAATGGTGTAGCGGGCCTCGGGGCCCGACAGGATCCAGGCGATGAAGCCGTCCTCGCCTTCGTAGATCGGGTTCGGGGCGCCCTCACCGCGCATCGCCCGGTCGACGGCCTCGACGGCCATCTTGCCGGCGAAGGCCGGAGCGTGGGCCTTCCAGGACGAGATCTCGCCCTTGCGCGACTGCCGGGTCGCCGTGGTCACGTGCAGCGCCTGCTGGACGGCCTGGAAGGTCACCTCGGTGGGCAGGCCGAGCATGGCGCCGATTCCGGCTGCGGCCGACGGGCCGAGGTGGGCGACGTGGTCGATCTTGTGCTCGTGCAGGCACATGCCCTTGACGAGGTCGACCTGGATCTCGTAGCCGGTGGCCACGCCGTTGATGAGGTCCTTGCCGTCGATGCCCTTGTGCTGGGCGACGGCGAGGATCGGCGGGATGTTGTCACCGGGGTGGGAGTACTCGGCGGCGAGGAAGGTGTCGTGGAAGTCGAGTTCGCGCACGGCCACACCATTGGCCCATGCCGCCCACTCCGGGGAGAAGCGGTCGGTCAGCGGCAGACCGAAGATGCTGGCGCCGGGGCTGAAGGGATGGGTCTGCGCCTGTTCGCGAGCGTGCATCGGAGCCGAACGGCGCACCGAGGCGGCCGCCACGGAGGCGTTGTCGATGACGCGGTTGATGACCATCTCGGTGACGTCCGAATCGACCGGGGTCGGGTCGGATGCGACCTCCGCGATCTTCCAGGCGAGCTGATCCTCACGAGCCAGGTTCTCTGAGCTCTTATGAGTGCGGACTTCATGATCGATCATGGATACCCCTTCATAGTCCTCGACCGGTTCCGGTCAGAAAGTGCTGACACAACTGTAGGCCACGTCACTTGGGCAGGTCTCTGCCGGTCGGATATTTATCTCGACGTCAAGATACTTTACCCGATGTATGGGCTGCTTCACCACCAGAGCCGACGAAGCACTTCTGCCTCGGCCCACGTTGTGGGACGATTGCCTCATGACTCGAACTGCCCTGGACTTCGACGAGAATTGGTTCGACGACGCGGAGTACGCCCAGCTGCGCAGACGCATGCCGATCCCCTATGTCAACGCGATCCCGGTCCGGGTGGGCGAGTCAGGCAATGTCGAGCGCATCGGACTGCTGCTGCGCAGCCTCGACGACGGGACCCTGGGCAGGGAGGTCGTCGGCGGTCGCATCCGCTTCCACGAGACCATCCGCTCAGCACTCATGCGCCACGCGGAGAACGACCTGGGCCCGATGGCGCTGCCGGTCATCCCACCGGCGATCTCACCGTTCCACATCGCCGAGTACTTCCCCACCGAGGGCTCCTCGCTGCTGCACGATCCGCGCCAGCATGCGATCTCCATGTGCTTCATCCTCGAGGTCCGCGGAGAGTGCACCCCGCGCGCCGATGCGCTCAGCCTCGACTGGCTGACTCCCGAGGAGACTCAGCGCCCAGACATCACGAGCGAGCTCTGCTACGGCCAGGAGTACATCCTCAAGGCCGCACTCAGCCATCTGGGCTTCCCGATCTGAGCCTTCTGCTCCCGACCTGAGACCCCGACTCTCATCCGAGGCGCTTTTCTACGCTGTGTAGAACGGCCTTGCTAAACTGGTGCCGACGCTGACGAAACCGCCAGTCGGGGCCGTCGTCGGCGTCCGGGTTGGCCAGGCCCCGATCGAGAGGTTCGAGATGTCTGACCAGTCCCGCCCGCCCGAAGCACGTCCGTCCGAAGCCGGCCTCAACCGACACCTCGGCGTCCTCGTCGGCTTCGACGGGTCCGACCTCGCAGCCCTGGCCGTGCGCTCCGGCGCAGTCGAAGCCGAGCGGCGCAACACGACACTGACCGTCGTCACCGCCTATGCACTGCCGACGATGATCTACCCGAACATGGCTTCCATGCCCAGTGAGCCCGAAGGCGAGAAGGCGAAGCGGGAGGCGGAGAGTACACTCGCCGAGGCTGCCGAACTCCTGCGCGACCACCCCGGTGAGACGAGCTTCCGCACGGAGTCCGGTGATGCCGCCGGCGTGCTCGTCACGCTCAGCTCCGCCGCCGAGCTGGTCATCGTCGGCGCACGCGGACGCGGGGGCTTCCTCGGCCGCCTCCTCGGCTCCGTCTCCACCGCCCTGCCCGCCCACGCCCACTGTCCGACCCTCGTCGTCGGCAGGCGCGCCTCATCCGAGACCGCTGCCGATGGTTCCGTGGTCGTCGCCGTCGACGGCTCGGACTCCGGCCGCGTGGCCATGTTCACCGCAGCCGCCGAGGCCGGCGTGCGCGAGGCCCCGCTCGAGGTCGTGGCGGTGCTGCCGGCCGGAGACGAATGGCTCTACTGGTACCCCGAGCTCGAGCTCAGCTCGGAGGTCTCCGCGCGTCGGCAGAAGCAGCTCGCCGTCGGATTGGACAAGGAGGCGGCGAAGCTTCGTGAGCAGTTCCCGAACCTGTCCGTGTCCACCTCGGTGCCGGTCGGCGACCCCACTCAGACGCTGGTCGAGATCAGTGCCCGGGCGCAGCTGCTGGTGATGGGCACGCGGGGTCGCGGGAGGGTCAAGAGCGCTCTGCTCGGCTCCGTCTCCCGCGGGGTGCTCAACCACGCCCAGGGTCCGGTGATGGTGGTTCCGAGCTGATCAGCAAGGCGCCCGGCTGAGCAGGTGCCTTGCCCGACCCGGCGATGAGGTCGAGGCGGTCACCGCCCTCGCAGTCGTCCGTGACGACGGTGACCGCTCCGGCAGCGAGACCGTGACTGCGCTTTCGCCTGCCGTGGAGGATCTCAGTGCAGTGCGCTCCGACGCCGCCGGCTCGCAGCCAGCAGCAGAGCACCGAGGAGGATCGTTCCCGCGCCGAGACCGATCGGAAGTGCGAGCTCAGTTCCCGTGCGCGGCAGGTCGTCGCCGTCCTTCGAGGCGGAAGCTGCGTCTGACTCCGAGCCTGCCCCCGGCTCGCCGCCCTCGGCCTCGGCGTCCACAGCCGCTGGCGTGGATCCGTCGGCGTCCGCGGCGGTGTCAGCCTCATCGGCGCTTGTCTCGGTTCCGTCCCGGTTCGGTCCGGCTCCGCCCGAATCGGATTCGCCGCCGGCGGCATCGGCCCCACCACCGGCACCGTCAGCGTCAGCCCCAGCACCAGCACCGTCAGTATCAGCCCCAGCACCAGCACCGTCGGCATCGGCGTCGTCGTCCGGTTCCGGAGCTTCGTCCGAGGCGCGGCTGATCTCGACGTCGTCGATCTCCTCGGACGCGGCTTGGGCCGTGACCTGACCGTCGGTCCCGGTCGGCACTTCGTAGGTCGTCGCCCGCAGAGATCCGTCGGTGACGCGCACTCGCGTGAAGGCCGGAACGTCGTTGTGGACGCTCTTTGCCTCCCATTCGAGACCCGGAACATGATCGTAGAACTTCGAACCCGAGGATGAGGTCAGTGTGAGATACATCGTCTGCCCCGGCTCCTTCTCCTGAGCGATTCCGGCGTCGGACCCGTCGACCGGCTCGCCCTCGGCGTCCATGAGGAACGTTCGATTGTAGATGTGATCGTGGCCGGAGACGACGAGATCGATGTCGTTTCGGGCGGCCACCGGAGGAATGGCCTTCCGCAGCCTCCTCACATCGGCGTCATCGTTGTGGGTTGCGGTCGAATAGATCGAGTGATGGAATCCGAGGACCTTCCACCGTGCCTCGTCACCGTGCTCGGCGACGACCTCATCGATGAACTCAGCATGCTCGTCGGTATCGAGTTCGTTCGAGTTGATGTTGATGAACAGGACGCCTGAGTCGATGAACCAGTAGTCTCCTCCTGAGGTGATCGCACCTCCTCCGCCGTGGTCCCGGCTGACGTTCGGGCGGTTGAAGTGCTGCTCATAGGACTTCGAAGCCACATCGTGGTTGCCGATGGTCGTCGCTTGGGGGACCGTCCTGGTCGCATCGGGAGCGAGGTACTGCTCGTACTGGCTCTGGCTGTTCGCGATGTTGACCTGATCGCCCATGGAATAGAAGAAGCGCGGATCCTGTGCTGTGGCCAATGCCGAGTTCAGGGTTCGCTCCCAGCCGGCGGCGTCGTCCGGACGCCCTCCGCCGGAGCCGATCTGAGGATCGCCGAAGACGAGGAATTCGCTGTCGCCGCCGCTGGGGCCGGTGACGAAGTTCTCAACCGACGTATAGCCGTCCTCTTCGCTGCCGACTCGATAGGCGTACTCGGTGTCGGGTTCCAACCCGGTCATGGCCGCATGGTTGTAGTGGCGTCTGAGATCGATGGCGAGCCCGGAGTCGGTGGTCTCTGCACTCTGCGCATCGGCGGGCAGCTGCCCATCGTCGACCTCTGAGGCCTTCGCCCACCGAATCTCTCCCCCGCCGGAGCTCTCACTCATCCACGACAGGTTGCGAGAGGTCTCATCGCCGCCGACCTGAAGGACGGGATCGCTGATCGCGGACTCCTCCGTCACGTCGGCCTGGGCGGGAATGGGCGCGGCGACCAGCCCGGTCACCAGCGCCAGAACCGATGCGAAGCTGAATGATCTGTTGAGATGTTGAGTTTTCACCCGACCATTCCTACTGCTGGGTAATTAAAGCTCGCCTGTCGAGAGACGACCCACGACGAAACGACAGGTGAATTTCTGACAACGGAATCGACCGATCGTGCCGCCGCCCTGCCATCACCTGCCGCCGCCTGGCAATCCCCGTCGCCTGGGGTACAGTGGTGGCTACGACAGGGGAGCGCCGTCAGGGGCGCTGAGAGTGCAGGTGAAGCTGCAGACCCTCGAACCTGATGCGGTCAGTACCGCCGAAGGAAGTCGAGACTCTTCTACCCCTCCTTGATCCGAGGAGGCACAATGCCGAAAACCACCACGCCGAATTCCACGCCGTCGACCGCGCCGGCCCACACCCTGGCGCCGAAGACGAAGAAGTGGCGCGTCGTCGACTACGTCACCACCGCCGTGCTCGGCATCGCCGTCGGGCTCGTGTTCTGGGTGCTGGCGCTGAGCTGGAAGGTCCTCGAACTCGCGTTCCAGGCCTTCCCACCCTCGATCGGCCTCATCGCGGGCCTGTGGGTCCTCGCCGGGCCCCTGGCCGGTGCGATCATCCGCAAACCCGGTGCCGCGCTCCTGTGCGAACTCATCGCTGCTGTCGTCGAGGCGGTCCTCGGTTCCCACTTCGGCGCCACCGTGCTGCTGTCCGGGCTGCTCCAGGGCCTCGGTGCCGAACTCGTCTTCGCAGCCTTCGGGTACAAGCGGTTCACGCTCTGGATCACTGCGGCCTCGGGCATGCTGGCCGCAGCCTTCATGGCCGTGAGCGAGAACATCATGTACAACGCCGAATGGCAGTTCGGCTACCAGGCGATCTACGCGGTGTGTGCGATCGTGTCCGGTCTCGTCCTCTCCGGCATCGGGGCCTGGTACGCCTACCGTGCGATCGCGAGGACCGGGGCGCTGAGTTCGTTCGCCTCCGGTCGTCTGCGCTGATGGGCCTGCCGATCACGGCGCGCGGGTATTCATGGACCCACGCCGACCGCGATGAGCCGGCCGTCGGTCCGCTCGATCTCGACATCCCCGCCGGGCAGAAGGTCCTCCTGCTCGGCCCATCCGGAGCGGGCAAATCCACGCTGCTGCACGCGCTGGCCGGTGTCCTGCCCGAGGAGTCCGGCACCCCAAACGGTGAGCTGCTCGTCGGCGACACCGGCCCGGACCCGCACCGAGGTGAGACCGGATTGGTCCTGCAGGACCCCGAATCGCAGGTGATCTTCTCCCGGGTCGGCGACGACGTCGCCTTCGGAATGGAGAACCTCGGCCTGCCCGCCGAGACCATCGACTCCCAGATCCGCGAATCGCTGGCCGCGCTCGGTCTCGATCTGCGGCTCGACCATCCGACGGCGGCCCTGTCCGGAGGACAGAAGCAGCGCCTGGCCCTGGCCGGGATCCATGCGATGTCTCCGCAGGTGATCATCCTCGACGAACCCACGGCGAATATCGACGCGGACTCGGCCGGCGGGATCAGGGACGCCGTTCTCTCCGTCCAGGCGGCTAACTCGGCGACCATGGTCGTCGTCGAGCACCGGGTCGGCCTGTGGCTCGACCACGTCGACCGCGTCATCGTGCTCGGACGTGAGGGTCTGGTCGCCGAGGGGTCGCCGCAGAGCGTCTTCTCAGACCCGGGACTGACGGCCGCGCTCATCGGCTGCGGCATCTGGGTGCCGACCGGTCCCAACGCGCCGGCCGAAGAGCGGGCCCACCCCACCGCCGAGGCGGCTCCGGGCTCGGGAACCGACGACGAAGAGGGCGAGGTGCTGCTGCGGGCCGAGAGCCTGGCGGTGTCCCGTCCGCGTGCGAAGGCACCGGCGGCCGCCGGCATCGACCTCACCGTCCGGGCCGGACAGGCCGTGGGGATCGTCGGCCCCAATGGAGCCGGCAAGTCCACGACCGCTCTGACGCTGGCCGGCCTGCTGCCCGAGTTCGCGGGTCAGGTGACTGCCGAACCGGCGCTGCGGGGAAAGACCAGGCAGGTCCGGCCCTTCGCCTGGCCCTCGGCGCTGCTGGCACCGCGCATCGGCATGGTCTTCCAGGAACCGGCCCATCAGTTCCTCACCGCCGAAGTGGCCGCCGAGCTGAGACTGGGCCCGCACCTGGCCGGGTGGTCCAGGGCCGAGGTCAACGACCGCGTCGGGCAGCTGCTCGATGTGCTCGGTTTGAATGACCTGGCCGGGGCGCACCCGCAGAGCCTGTCCGGCGGAGAGAAGCGTCGCCTGTCGGTGGCGGCTATGCTCGCTCCCCGACCGCAGGTCCTCATCGTCGATGAGCCGACCTTCGGTCAGGACGCCCTGACCTGGGCCGGGCTGGTCGAGCTGTTCCTCGACGCGCTGGGCCGCGGCTCGGCGGTCGTCGCCGTCAGTCACGACCGTGCCTTCCTCGATGCGATCGGGGCCAGACGGGTCGATCTCGGCGCGTTCTCGACCCCCGCATCGGCGCAGGCACCGGCGGGTGGTCGCGGTGAGTGAGCAGCTCGCACGCAGGCGCTCCTCCGCCGAAGTCGGCGTCGAGGATCCCGGTCAGCTCATTCCCGTGGTGCGCACCACGGCGGTGGTCAGGTGCAATCCGCTGACGAAGATCGCCATGGCCCTCATCCTCATGGTCGGGGCGCTGCTGAGCATCGACGTCGTCTCCGCCGGTGTGGTGCTCCTGTTCTGCCTTCTCGGACTGCCTGCCACAGGCCTCGACCTCACCGCAGCCCTCAAACGACTGTGGTTCCTGCCGGCCGGGGCCCTGCTGGCGGCATGGGGCACGGCGATACTTGCGGAGAAGACCGGAACGGTCGTCATCGACGTCGGTCCCGTCCTCATGACCACGGGATCGCTGAGCGCGGCCGCGGCGATCTTCGTGCGCGCTATCGCCTTGGCGATACCGCTCATCGTGCTGGCCTCGACGATCGATCCGCGCGATCTCTCCGATGCCCTCATCCAGCATCTGCGGCTGCCGGAGGTCGTGGTCGTCTCCGTGCTCGCCGCCGGTCGGCTGCTGGGCCTGCTGGTCAGCGAGTGGCAGGTGCTGGCGATGGCCAGGCGGGCCAGAGGGATGGCCGGCGGTTCGCTCGCTCGGCGCACGAGGAGTCTGTTCAGCGCTGTCTTCGTTCTGCTCGTGGTCTCGATCAGGCGGGCGACGACACTGGCGATGGCGATGGAGGGCCGTGCCTTCGGTCGTCCCGGACGCACGTGGCGCAGGCGTTCGACGTTCGCAGTCCGGGACGTCGCCGCAGTGGTCTCGGCCCTGGTCGTGTGTGTGCTCGCCATCGTCGCCGCCCACGTGCTGGGCACCTGGAATCCGATCATCGCCGGTTGAGCGGTCGGCTCAGGCGGGGCGATCGGAATCGATCGGGCTCACCTGACCGATGAGGTCCTTGAGGTGCGCTCTCCATTCCTCGACCGCTGCGACGTCGGGCAGCCTGGAGACGGTGAGGACGAGCAGGGTGCGGTCAGCGGGCTTCGCCTCGGCGGCGGCTTCGAATCTCGTCCCGTCTTCGAGGCCCGCGCGCCAGAAGGAGCGCTTCTGGGTCCGCGACCGACGCGGCCGGTCCGTCAGTTCCACGCCCGCGTCCGGGCTGAGACCCTGCGGTGGACGGTCGTCGATGAGTTCGGCGAAACCGGCGATCACCTCGTCCCGGTCACCGGTGAGAGTGCGTGAGACGGCGACGTCGAAGGTGCCGTCGGCGCGCTGACCGGGCACCCTCCTGCCGATCTCCTGTTCGTAGGCGACGACCGCGCCCTGGACCCACCATTCGTGTCTGTCGACGATGCCGTCGAACTGCGGGCCGAGGGCCTCGGCGAGTTCCTTGTGGCTCGCCGAGGTCCCGCCCGCGGCCTCGAGGCGAGCGCGGATGGTCGACCAGGGTTCGCCGAGGGCCGTCTCGATCGCCTGCACATTCGCTGCTCTGGTCGCCATGGGGAGGAGTCTATTCCGACCCGGACCGGCTGTCGATGTCGAAAGGGCCCCTGGAGGAGCTCCAGGGGCCCTGGTGAGGGTGCGGCTGTGCGGGTCAGTCGATCTTCAGTTCGCCCATCTCGTCCCAGCCCTCGCCGTCGATCTTGCGCGAGATGATCTTCGGCGTCGAGGCCAGGTGCGGACGCATGGCTTCGAGTCCGGCGGCGAAGTGATCGCTCTTGACGTGCGGTTCCGCGCCTTCGTCGGTGAATGCCTCGACGAGGACGTACTCGTTCGGGTTCTCCAGGCTCTTCGACCATTCGAAGAAGAGGTTCCCGGGTTCTGCGCGGGTCGCCTCGGTGAAGGCGCGCACCGCCTCGGGGAACTCGTCGACGCTGTCGGGCTTCACGTCGTACTTCACAACGATGAAGATCATGATGGATTCTCCTCAGTCGGATCTCGGGTGGATCGTCGGTTATCGGATGGGCTCGGTGTCAGCTTAGTTCGCGACGGACCAGGTTTCGACCGGCCCCGAAGCCGCCTGGCCCATCGTGGTCCTCAGAGCCTCTCGGCGATGAGGACGAGGAAGTCGCTGTCGGCCTCGAAGGGGTGGAGTTCCCAGGTGGAGAACTTGAGGTCGATGAACATTCCGGTGGCCTTGATGTCCTCGGCGAAGTCGTCGAAGTCGTAGCCGCGACCGGCACCGAAACCGGACACGAGGCGACCACCGTGTTTGAGGGCCGATTTGATGTTGCCCAGCGTCTGTCGGCGTGATGCCGGGTCCAAGAAGGCGAGCACATTGCCGGCGCAGAAGGCCACATCGATCTCGGTGATCCCCGCCGCGGCGAAATCGAAGTCGGCGAGGTCACCGGTGTGCCATTGACCTGCCGGGAAGTCCTCCTCGGCGACGGAGATGAGGAATTCGTCGAGGTCGACGCCGAAGACGGTGTGTCCTTCGCTCAGGAGCAGCCCCCCGGCTCGGCCGGTCCCGCAGCCGGCATCGAGGATGCGGGCCTCGCGCGGGGCCATCGCATTGACGAAGCGGGCCTCTCCCCCGATGTCGTGGCCCGCGGCGGCGCGTTTGCGCCACATCTGCGCGTAGTTGGCCGAATGCTCGGGATTGGCCCTGCGTACCTGGTTCCACCGGTGATCGAAGCTCATAGCTCTCATCCTAGGAGATGCACCAGTGGTGCTGTCCGCGGCCGTCGTCGGGCCGGTTCTGGCTCGACGGGTGCCGGTGGCAGGCCCCGGCTGCCGAAGACGTCGAGATGTTCGTCGAGCGCCTTGTTCGACACGAGGTGATCGCGCTCGATCCCGCTCAGGATGCGACCTCGTAGACGCTCAGGATGCGACCTCGTGGACGAGCTTCGTCACCCCGTTCGAGCAGCTGTCTGACTCTCGCAGCCGCCGCATATCGTTGTCGCCCCGGCTGGACAGGCTCTTGCCTGCGCCCAGGAGCACCGGGAAGACCAGCAGGTTGTACCGGTCGATGAGGCGGGCATCGGAGAGCCTTCGGGCGAGTTCGGCACTGCCGTGGAGGAAGATGCCGCCGCCTTCGCCGCGCTTGAGCTCGGCCACCTCGTCGCTGGAGCGCAGGATCGCAGTCTGGCCCCAGCCGTCGTACAGTCCGTCCTCGCCGAGGGTCGTCGACACCACGTATTTCGGCAGATCCGCGTACGCGGCGTGGTCATCGGAGTCGCGCCAGACGGCAGCGAACGCCTCGTAGTTGCGACGGCCGAACATCAGTGTCCATCACCCAGCCTCCGCTGCGATGGCCCTCCTGTCGGCTTCCCGGTGAGTCCGCCAGCAGTGCTTCATGCGAAGACCTCGGCGACGACCTCGGCGACGGCGCGCACCGGCTCGCTCGGCTCCGGGGAGGTCAGGACGATGATCTCCCGGCCGCCCGCCTCGGCGACGGGGTGGAGTTCGACGTCGTCCCCGCCCAAGGACATCATGATCGGGCTCGCCAGGGTCAGTCCCAGCCCGGTCCCGGCCAGGGCGAGGGCGACGGCGGTGTCGGTGACGATATGCGTCTCCTTCGCGGTGATCCCCAGCGCCGAGGTGGCCAGGCGCATCGCCCGGCCGAAGAGGTCCTCGGCCGGTGGGAGGATCCAATCGGCCTCGGCCAGCTGCCCGGCCCGCGGTTCGGCCGATCCGGCGGGTACGACGATTCCGAAGTCCTCCTCAGCCACGGCCCGCCAGCTCACCCCGCGCATCGCCGGCAGCGGCACGGCCGGGTAGTTGATCCCGATCCCGAGGTCGATGACTCCGTCGATGACCGCCGTCGACATCGTCTCGACGTCGATCTCCCGGGCCCGGACCTCGATGTCGGGGTGGCGCTTGCCCAGCCGCCGCACCACCTGCGGCAGCGCCGTCGTCGACGCGGAGCCGAAGACGCCGAGGGTGACGATGGCCTCGCTGCGGAAATCCCTGCCGAGCATCGCCATCTCCGCCTGCTTCTGCGCAGCCAGGATGTTCCTCGCCCGCGGCAGCAGGGTGCGACCGGCCTCGGCGAGGACGAGACCGCGACCTCGGCGCAGGAACAGATCGGAGTCGACGACCCGACGCAGGGCGGTGATGTGCTGGGACACGGCTCCGACGCTGTAGCCCAGGTGCTCGGCCGCACGCGTCATCGAGCCGAGTTCTGCCACTGCGACGAAGGTGCGCAGCTGACCGAGTGTCCACGCCATGGGGGCATCCTAGCGTCTTTCACACTTGCTAAACAGAGTGTTCATGAACTCTCTCTTGTCCTTAACTGTGATCGGACGCACAATGGTGTCAAGTCACAGTCCGCCGACATCGCCGTCGGCATCTTCCGCCGCTGCGGCGACCGACGGAGGTCGCCGCGGCAGCAGACAGTGAGGTGAAACGTGGAGACCCCAGCCACTTCGACCAGCGCAGAGACCACGACCGGCTCGGTGCCCGAAAGCGCCTCGATCGTCATCATCGGAGCGGGTGTCATGGGCGCGTCGATCGCCTACCATCTGGCCGAGCGCGGAGTCGAGGACATCGTCCTCGTCGAACGCGACACCCCCGGAGCCGGTTCGACGTCGAAGGCGGCAGGGGGTGTGCGCTGTCAGTTCTCCGACGAGGTGAATATCGCCCTCGCCGCACGCGGGCTCGAGGTGCTGCGGACCTTCGAGGACGATTTCGGCGTCGACATCGATCTTGTCCGCAACGGCTACCTGTTCCTCCTCGACTCGGACGAGTCCGCCGAGGCCTTCGCCGCCAATGTCGCCCTGCAGCAGAGGATGGGCCTGGATTCGCGGATGCTCACCGTCGCCGAGGTGGCCGAACTCGCCCCCTACGTTGACACCGAAGGACTCGTGGCCGGAGCATTCAACCCCGGTGACGGCCATTGCACCCCCGAGGCCGTCGTGTCCGGCTACATCACCGCCGCTCGAGACCGCGGGGTGCGTGTGGTCAAGGACTGCGAGGTGACCGGTTTCGAAGCAGACGATGGCCCGGACCGTCGCGTGAGTGCGGTGCGCACCGATCGCGGCACCATCTCCAGCCCCCAGGTCGTATGCGCAGCCGGGGCCTGGTCGGGGCTGATCGGGCAGATGGCCGGAGTCGACCTGCCGGTCAAACCTCTGCGACGCGAGATCATGGTCTCAGAGCCCGTGGACTTCGATACGACCGGAATGCCGTTCACCATCGATTTCTCAACCAGCTACTACGTCCACCCGGAAGGCTCCGGTCTGCTCTTCGGCTGTCCCGACGAGGTCGACGACTGGTCGTTCAACGACAAGCGGGATCCGGACTGGCCGTCCACCCTGGCCGAGCACATCGCCGCCCGGACACCGGACCTCGGCGAGGTCGAAGCGGGACACGGGTGGGCGGGCCTGTACGAGATGACTCCCGACCACAATGCGCTCATCGGTGAGGCCGAGGAACTCGCAGGGTTCTTCTACGCCTGCGGATTCTCCGGCCACGGCTTCCTCATGGGCCCGGCCGTCGGTCAGGTGCTCGCCGATCTCATCACCGGCAGCGAGCCCTTCGTCGACGTCTCCCCGATGGACAAGCGCCGCTTCGCGACCACGGGACTGCGCAAGGAGCTCAACGTGGTCTGAGACCTCCGCCCCGACCCTGCCGGCAACGGCACCTGACTGGCCCAGATAACGGCATCCGACGAAAGGACGGCAATGACCGCACTGCCCACCGACCAGACCATCACCGAACTCCTGACTTCGGGACTGAACGCCTGCGGAGTCGACGCTGACGTGCTCGACGCGACGGCGGCCTCGGCGACCCTGCCCGCCCGCTCCCCCATCACAGGGCAGGAGCTCGGCACCATCGCCGCCGACACCGCTGCCAGCGCGGCGGACAAGATCGGCGCCGCCCGGCAGGCCTTCGAATCCTGGCGTGATGTGCCCGCGCCGGCACGCGGCCAATTGGTCCAGCGCTGGGGCCAGCTGCTGGGCGAGCACAAGGAGGATCTGGCGAAGATCATCACCGTCGAGGCCGGCAAGACCCCCTCGGAAGCGGCCGGCGAGGTGCAGGAGATGATCGACGTCTGCGAGTTCGCCCTCGGCCAGTCCCGCCAGCTGTGGGGCAAGACCATGCCCAGCGAACGTCCCGGGCACCGGCTGATGGAGACCTGGCATCCGCTCGGCGTCGTCGGGGTCATCTCCGCGTTCAACTTCCCCGTGGCCGTGTACTCGTGGAACACGGCGCTGGCACTGGTCGCCGGTGACGCGGTGGTGTGGAAGCCCTCGGAGAACGCCGTGCTCGCCGCCCTCGGAGCGCAATCGCTGCTGTCGCGGGCCGCCGCCGAGGTGGGGGCGCCGGAGGACCTCGCACCCGTCCTCGTCGGCGGTCGGGACATCGGCGACGTCATGGTCCGAGATGATCGAGTGGCCCTGGTCTCGGCGACCGGCTCGGTGCGGATGGGACGTGAGGTCGGCCCCGTCGTGGCCGAGCGCTTCGGCCGGATCCTGCTCGAGCTCGGCGGCAACAACGGTGCCATCGTGGCGCCGAGCGCGGACATCGACCTGGCCCTGCGCGGGGTGGTCTTCGCCGCGGCCGGCACCGCCGGCCAACGCTGCACGACCCTGCGCCGGCTGATCGTGCACGAGTCCATCGCCGATGAGTTCGTCGACAAGGTCGTCGCCGCCTACAAGACGCTGAGCATCGGCTCGCCGACCGATGACGGGGTGCTCGTGGGACCGCTCATCAACGAGGGCGCCTACGAAGCGATGCAGGCGGCCCTCGAGCAGGCGAAGTCCGAAGGCGGCGAGGTCCTCTGCGGCGGCGGGCGCGTGCTGGCCGAGGAGCGTCCGGATGCTCACTACGTCGAACCGGCGGTCGTGCGGATGCCCTCACAGACGGCGGTGATGAAGGATGAGACCTTCGCCCCCATCCTCTATGTCGTGACCTATTCGGATCTCGACGAGGCACTCGAGATCCACAACGACGTCCCGCAGGGGCTGTCCTCGGCGATCTTCACCTCCGAGCTCGCCGAATCCGAGAGGTTCATCTCGCGATCGGACTGCGGCATCACCAACGTCAACATCGGCACCTCGGGAGCGGAGATCGGCGGTGCCTTCGGCGGCGAGAAGGAGACCGGCGGCGGACGCGAATCCGGCTCCGACTCGTGGAAGGCCTATATGCGGCAGGCCACGAACACGATCAACTACTCCGGCGAGCTGCCGCTGGCGCAGGGCGTCGAGTTCCTCTGATCCCACCTCCTGCCGCGCCCGGCTCCCTGCCGCTCGTTCAAGGGCGGGCTCAGATATGGCGTCGTTGAACATTCCATATCTGAGCCCGCCCTTGATCGAGCGTGCGGCCTACGCGCCCGATAGCTGCCCCAGCGTCATGCGTCGGGAAAGCTCTCGGCAGCTGCTCGCTCCCGGCGCTTCTTTCTGTAGTCGATGAGCTGAGCGATGAGACCGAGCACGGCCAGCGGCGCGAAGACACACAGCCAGAGGATCCACTTGCGGTCATCTTCACGCAGGAGATCGGCTCGCGAGGTCACCGACAGCGCGAATGTCATGCCGAGAGCGAATGCCGCGACGATGTTTCCCATGCCCTGAACCCTACTTTCGAACAAGCCCTCCTGTGAATGCGCGAAGCGGCTCGCAGCCGAAATCGGGTGATCTGCCGCCCCGACGGCGACGGGCCCGGAAATGATAGGCCCCTCACTGCGACCACCTAACCGGATGCGCCCGCGACCGCGGCGGGGCCAGGGACTAAAATCGGAGTCGAAACCCCGTGCCTGCCGAAGGAGAAACCCTGTGATTGAGCTGAAGACGCCTGCCGAGATCGACAGGATGGCGGTGACCGGCCGTTTCGTCGCGAAGACCTTGGCGGAGCTGACCTCGATCGCAGAACCCGGTATGGACATCATGCATCTGGAGAAGCGGGCCCGGAAGCTCATCGAGGACGCCGGCGCGAAGTCCTGCTACTGGGACTACGCGCCGTCATTCGGTTCGGGGCCCTTCCGCAATGTCATCTGCCTGTCGGTCAACGACGGAGTCCTCCACGGCAAGCCCCACAGCTATGTGATGGCCGACGGCGATCTGCTGACCCTCGACTTCGCTGTGTCCATCGACGGTTGGGTCGCCGACGCCGCCCGTTCCGTCGTCGTCGGTGATGGCCGCGACGAGGATCAGCGTCTCATCGATTCCACCTGGGCCGGGCTCGAAGCCGGCATCGGCGCGGCGCAGGCGGGCAACCGCCTCGGCGATATCTCGAAGGCCATCGGAGACGTCGCCGATGCTCAGCGCATCCCGGTCAATCTCGACTTCGGCGGTCACGGCCTCGGCCACACGATGCATGAGGATCCGCACGTGCCCAACCGAGGCAAGGGCGGTCGCGGACTCGTGCTCAAGCCCGGTCTGACCCTGGCGATCGAACCGTGGTGGTCGTTCACCTCGAAGAAGCTCACCGTCGACAAGGACGGGTGGACGCTGCGCCTGGCCGATGGTTCGAACGGCGCGCATTCGGAGAATACGATCGCCATCACCGAGGACGGCCCCAGAGTCCTCACGGTCGTCGACTGACCGTCTGCCGCACTGGCCGGCGACCGCACTGACAGCCTGCCGCACTGCCGGACGAGGGCGCCCGATCGTCGGGCGCCCTTTCTCGTCCGCGATCCCTGCGTCAGCCCCTCGTGTCAGAATTGCGGTATGTCTTTCACCTGCACCGAATGCGGCTATTCGACGGTCAAATGGCTCGGGCGCTGCCCCGAGTGCCAGGCCTGGGGCACCCTCGAAGAAAAGGGTGCGAATTCGTCGAAGGTGAAGACCAAGGTCAAGAAGTCCAGCGGGGCGAAGCCGATCAACGAGGTCGACTCCACACTGGCTCAGGCGAAGTCGACCTTCGTCCCCGAACTCGACCGAGTGCTCGGCGGTGGGATCGTGCCCGGCGCCGTCGTCCTGCTCTCCGGTGAGCCGGGGGTCGGCAAGTCGACCCTGCTGCTCGATGTGGCCGCGAAGACGGCGCTGTTCGGAGCCAAGGTCCTCTACGTCACCGGTGAGGAATCGGCCGGGCAGGTCAGGCTGCGGGCCGAAAGGATCAACGCCCTGGCGGACTCTCTCCTGCTGGCCGCGGAGACCGACCTCGGCTCGGTCCTGGGCATGATCGAGGCCGAGGATCCCGACCTGCTCATCGTCGATTCGATTCAGACGCTGGCCTCCTCCGAGGTCGAAGGCGTCCCCGGCGGTGTCACCCAGGTCCGAGAGGTCGCGGCGGCTCTCATCAGGGAGGCGAAGGCCAAATCCCTGCCCACGGTGCTCGTCGGCCACATCACCAAGGACGGCACGATCGCCGGGCCCCGACTGCTCGAACACCTCGTCGACGTCGTGTGCACCTTCGAAGGCGAGCGGCATTCGCGTCTGCGCATGCTGCGAGCCGTGAAGAACCGCTTCGGTCCCACCGACGACGTGGGCTGCTTCGACATGGCGGAGAACGGCATCCACAGCCTCGAGGACCCCTCCGGGCTCTTCCTTTCCCGGAGCGGAATGAATCCGCCGGGAACCTGCCTGACTGTCACGCAGGAGGGCAAGCGACCGCTGCTGGTCGAGGTCCAATCCCTGATCACCGAGTCCGCAGGCGGACAGTCGCGCAGATCCGTCTCCGGCGTCGACTCGTCGCGAGTGGCGATGATGTTGGCCGTACTCAGCCAGAACATCCCGGGCTCCAATCTGGCCAAGAGCGATGTCTTCACCGCCACGGTCGGAGGCGCGAAGCTGTCCGAGCCCGCGAGCGACCTGGCCATCTGCCTGTCACTGGCCTCGGCGGTCATGGGCAGATCTCTGGCCAAGAGGTTCGTGGGCATCGGCGAGATCAGCCTGTCCGGGGAGATCCGCAATGTGCCCAACCTCGGTCAGCGTCTCAATGAAGCCAAACGGCTGGGCATCACCCACGCAATCGTGGCCAAGGGGGCCCTGCGCAATGTGCCGACGCCGGAGAAGATGAAGGTGAAGGAGTGCGAGCACATCGCCGAGGCAGTCCAGATCCTGTTGAAGGACTGAGCGTGTTGAGAAATTTCGGGACTTTCGGACGGATTTGGAGCATCCTTGTGTCATGACTACGACAGTTTTTCCGGCACTGAGGACCACGGATGCGGCGGCCACGATCGCGCTGCTGGTCACGCTCGGGTTCACTGAGCGTGTGGTGATCCGCAACGAACAGGATCCAGAACTCGTCGAGCACGCCGAATACGCACTCGGCGACACCGGTGGGATCATGTTCGGTTCGGTCCGCAACGACGGTTCAGCGCTCGACGCGGTCGGCGGCAGCTCGATCTACGTCGTCGTCGACACCGAACGCGAAGTCGACCGCCTCTATCAGGAGATCGTCGATATGGGCCATGCGATCGTCAGACCCGTGCAGACACAGGACCACGGCGGTCGGGAGTTCGACTTCCGCGACCACGACGGCAATTCCTGGGGTGTGGGCTCCTACCGCGGAGCCTGACCAACTGGGGGCTCCTATCGCGGGCCCCTGACCGTCATCGACCCGCTCGGGTCAGTTCTGCCCGTCATCGTCAGTTGTGCGCATCATCGTCAGTTCTGCCCATCGTCTGAGGACTGCTCCTGCGACTGGTCCTCCGACGAGGGCCCGTCCTCCGAGGATTCCTCGTCGGAGGAGTCCTCCTCGCCGGACTCGTCGTCCTTCTTCTCCTTGGCCTTCTTCTCCTTGGCCTTGGTGGCGGCGTCCTTCTCCAGCTCGAACGTCGTCGGTTCGCTCGCCCTATCATCGAGTTTGACGATGAGATCGTACTTCCCCGGTGCGAAGTCCTCATCCGTGCGGTTGCAGTTCTTATCGACCTGAATCCGATTCCACTTGAGCTTCGCGGTCTTCTCCGACTGCGGTGCGAATTCGGTCGAGACTTCGGCGTTCTCGTCCTTCGGGGCTGCGCAGTACTTCGACGACCACACCACATCGCCGTCCTTCTTGACGACGAACTCCTGCTCCTTGGTGCCGACGTCGATGAGGCAGGTCACGGTGTGATTGTTCTCGACGACCATCCCGAATTCGGGCTCTTCCCCGTCCTCGACGGATTTGGGATCGACTTCGGCTTTGAGAGCGATCTTGTCCTCGGGACATTTTCCGCTCGCCGCTTTCTCATCGGGGACCGGCGCGGACGTCGTGGTCTCGGTCTGCGTCTCCTCAGCGGAGGTCTCTCCTTCGTCTCCGCCTCTGCTGCCGACGGCTTTGACGATGCCGACGGTGCCCAGCACCAGGAGTCCGAGAACGACGAGGCTGAGCACGCCCAGAGTGATGCGGCGTCTGCGGTACACGTGGGCCGGCAGCTTCGAGCTAGACTGGCGAGGCTGTCCTGCAGCTCTCTTCGGCTGCGAACCACGATCGGAAGGAGTCATCGCTTTGAGCCTAGGCCGAAGCGGAAGAGCATCCAAATGACACACCGAAGCGGTCTCGAAACGAATGCCCCAGGGTCTGCCGCCCCCTTCCCCGAGGTGGCCGAACCGGTGCTGCGACGCGTGCAGACGACGATCATCTCGTGGTTCTCCACCTCCGCCCGGGAGCTTCCGTGGCGGGAGCCGGGCACCAGCGCCTGGGCGGTTCTCGTCAGCGAGATCATGTCCCAGCAGACGCCTGTGGCCAGGGTCGAACCACGCTGGCGGGAGTGGATGGAGGTCTGGCCGACACCGGCCGACCTCGCGGCGGCCCCGACGGCCGAGGTCCTCCATCGGTGGGATCGACTGGGATACCCTCGCAGGGCCCTTCGCCTGCAGGAGGCCGCCCGCGTCATCGCCGAGGAACTGGACAATGCGGTTCCCACCACCGCCGAGGAGCTCGAACGGCTGCCCGGCATCGGCTCCTACACCGCCGCGGCAGTCGCGTCCTTCGCCCACGGACGTCGGACGACGGTTCTGGACACGAACGTGCGCCGGGTCCTCATCCGCCTCTTCGCCGGAAGGGAGCGCCCCACCGCATCACCCGGCCGGAAGGAGACCGCCTGGGCTGCCGGGTTCGTTCCCGAGCGCGACCATGTGCAGTGGAATGCCGGTGTGATGGAATTCGGCGCCCTCATCTGCACGGCGCGCAATCCCGACTGCGCTGCCTGTCCGCTCCAGGACGTCTGCGCCTGGTATCGGCTGGGCAGGCCCGCCTCGGCGACGAAGCCGAAGACTCAGAAGTGGGCGGGCACGGATCGACAGCTGCGCGGAGCGATCATGGACGTGCTCAAGACCGCCCACACCGCCGATGACCGACGACAAGGCGTCAGTGTCGACCTGTTGACCACCTCGGTCACCGAGCTCGATCCCGAATTCTTCGCCTCACTCGATGAGCCGACAGCGGCCGCTGTCGCCCGCGTGCGCGAGCTCAGCGCCGACTCGGACCGGATCGCCCGACTCATCTCCGATCTCGTCAGCGATGGTCTGGCCAGGGAGGTCGACGGTCGGCTGGCATTGCCGTCCTGATGACAGCGGTGATCGCTCAGAGGTACTTGATCATGCGGGAGTTGCCCAGCGTGTTCGGTTTGACCCGCGCCAGGTCGAGGAACTCCGCCACACCCTCGTCCGTGGAGTGCAGCAGTTCGACGTAGACCTCGGGTGAGACCGGGATGCCCTTGATCGGTTCGAAGCCGAGAGACCCGAAGAACCCGGTCTCGAAGGTCAGACAGAACACCCGGTCGACACCGATCTCACGGGCATCGGCGAGCAGTTGGCCGATGATGGCTCTGCCCACTCCCCTGCCCCGGTAGTGCGGGGACGTCGCGACCGTGCGTGCTTCGGCGAGATCGGCCCAGATGATGTGCAATGCTCCGCAGCCGGCGAGGATCTCCGAACCGTCGGGCTGCGGGTCGACGACGAGCCAGAACTCCTGCAGCGATTCGAAGTAGGTCACCGTGTCCTTGGCCAGAAGGATCCGCTCTTCCGCCAAGGGTGCGACGAGGGCCTCGATGTCCTTGACGTCGCCCGTCCTGGCCCGACGCAGGTACAGACCGCCGGGAAGCTCATGGTTGAGGTGGTGGTCTCCGGAGATCCGTTCGTGATCGAAATCGGCAACATGAGAGCTCATGGACTCATTCAACACCATTGCGCCTCGATGCCACGAAAAAGTCCGGGGAGCCGGCGGCTGCCGACTCCCCGGACTCGTCCGTCTCAGTGGCTCAGACGGAGGACTCCGACGATCCGTTGGAACCCGCAGCGGCGAGTTCGTTCTCCACGTCGTCATCATCGTGCCTGAAGTTCTCGGTCTCGATGCCTTCGAAGGTGAACTCGGCCTCGCGGCCCTCACCCTCGACGTCGACCTTGATGGTCTGGCCCCGTCCGATCTCCTTGAACAGGATCTTCTCCGACAGAGTGTCCTCGACCTCGAGCTGGATGGTCCGGCGCAGCGGTCGGGCACCCAGCACGGGATCGTAGCCGCGCTCGGCGAGCAGGTTCTTCGCCGCATCCGAGACCTCGACCTTCATGCCCTGGTCGGCAAGACGGCCATCGAGGCGCTCGAGGAAGAGGTCAACGATCTTGATGATCTCTTCCATGCTCAGCTGCGGGAACACGATCGTGTCATCGACGCGGTTGAGGAACTCGGGGCGGAAGTGCTGCTTGAGCTCCTCGTTGACCTTCTGTTTCATCCGGTCGTAGTCGGTCTTCGTGTCCCCCTCGACCTGGAATCCGAGCTGGAGTCCGCTGGAGATGTCACGTGTGCCCAGGTTCGTCGTCATGATGATGATGGTGTTCTTGAAGTCCACCTCACGACCCTGGGAGTCGGTCAGACGTCCGTCTTCGAGGATCTGCAGCAGCGAGTTGAAGATGTCCGAATGGGCCTTCTCCACCTCGTCGAAGAGGACGACCGAGAACGGCTTCCGGCGGACCTTCTCCGTCAGCTGACCGCCCTCTTCGTACCCGACGTATCCCGGAGGCGAACCGAACAGACGCGAAACGGTGTGCTTCTCCGAGTACTCCGACATATCGAGGCTGATGAGGGAGTCCTCATCGCCGAAGAGGAACTCGGACAGCGCCTTGGCCAGCTCGGTCTTGCCCACGCCGGTGGGTCCGGCGAAGATGAACGAACCGGACGGCCGCTTCGGGTCCTTGAGTCCGGCGCGGGTGCGGCGGATCGCCCGAGAGATCGACTTGACCGCGTCGTCCTGGCCGATGACGCGCTTGTGCAGCTCGTCTTCCATCCGCAGCAGACGCGAGGACTCCTCCTCGGTGAGCTTGAAGATGGGAATGCCGGTCGCGGAGGCGAGCACCTCGGCGATGAGATCCGAATCGACGACCTTGGAGGTGTCGGTGCCGGACTTCCGCCAGGCCTCGGTCTGCTCTTCCTTCTCCTTGGCCAGCTTCATCTCGGAGTCGCGCTCCGAAGCGGCCAGCTCGAAGTCCTGAGCATCGATCGCGGCTTCCTTGCGGTGGCGGGCCTCGAGGATCTTCTCCTCCAGGTCCCGGATCTCCTGAGGCACGGACAGACGCGAGATCCGCAGCTTCGCACCGGCTTCGTCGATGAGGTCGATCGCCTTGTCCGGCAGGTACCGGTCGTTGATGTAGCGATCGGACATATTCACCGCGGCCGCCAGGGCACCATCGGTGACGGTGACCTTGTGGTGGGCCTCGTACTTGTCGCGCAGTCCCTTGAGGATCTCGATCGAATGCGCCAGCGACGGTTCGGGCACCTGGATCGGCTGGAACCGACGTTCGAGGGCGGCATCCTTCTCGATGTGCTTGCGGTACTCGTCGAGAGTGGTCGCGCCGATGGTCTGCAGCTCCCCTCGAGCCAGCATGGGCTTGAGGATCGAGGCGGCATCGATCGCGCCTTCGGCGGCACCGGCACCCACCAGGGTGTGGATCTCGTCGATGAAGAGGATGATGTCACCGCGGGTGCGGATCTCCTTGAGCACCTTCTTCAGTCGTTCCTCGAAATCGCCGCGGTAGCGGGAACCGGCGACCAGCGAGCCGAGGTCGAGAGTGTAGAGCTGCTTGTCGGTGAGGATCTCGGGCACATCACCGTTGACGATGGCCTGCGCCAGTCCCTCGACGACGGCAGTCTTGCCCACACCGGGTTCGCCGATGAGGACCGGGTTGTTCTTCGTGCGGCGGGAGAGGATCTGCATCACGCGCTGCATCTGCTCGTGCCGGCCGATGACCGGGTCGAGATTGGCCTCACGGGCCTCAGCGGTGAGGTTGGTGCCGAACTGGTCGAGCACGAGCGAACCCGAGGGGGTGCCCTCTTCGCGCCCACCGGCCGAGACGGGCTCCTTGCCCTGGTAGCCCGACAGCAGCTTGATGACCTCTTGGCGAACCCGTCCGAGGTCGGCGCCGAGCTTGACCAGCACCTGAGCGGCTACTCCCTCGCCCTCGCGGATGAGGCCGAGCAGAATGTGCTCGGTGCCGATGTAGCTGTGTCCCAGCTGCAGCGCCTCACGGAGGCTGAGCTCGAGGACCTTCTTCGCCCGCGGTGTGAAGGGAATGTGTCCGCTCGGTGCCTGCTGGCCCTGTCCGATGATCTCCTGGACCTGGTCGCGCACCTGTTCGAGGGAGATGTCCATGCCCTCGAGAGCCTTCGCTGCCAGGCCTTCACCCTCGTGGATCAGGCCGAGCAGAATGTGCTCGGTGCCGATGTAGTTGTGTTTGAGAAGTTTCGCTTCTTCCTGTGCGAGCACCACGACGCGGCGTGCTCGGTCGGTGAACCGCTCGAACATATCCATCCTCCTCGGTCTTCTTATTCTTCTGAGCCTAACGACGATCAGCGCGGTTCTATTGCAGGTTTCGCCATGAGCCGAAACCGTTTGGCTGTCGGCGAAATTCACTTGCCATCGTCGAAGCAGCCGGCCGAAGCGGCCGACCGCGCGAAAGCGCCTGGCCGCGCGAGGGCCGACCGCTCAGACCGTGCAGAAGGATCCCCCACTGCTCCAGCGGGCGGAGGCTGCCTGCCGGACCGGCTTCTCAGTGCTTCGGTGAGTCAGGATCTGCAGTGGGTCCTCGGTCGGCCCGCGGGTCGATGCCGCCGCCCTCGGGCCCGTTCTCCTCGGCATCGGGGTCGAGGTCATCGGCGTGACGCAGCCGGCGTTCGTGCTCATCGCGCTCGGCACGCGCCACACGGTCGCGCTCGGCGGCATCGGCGTCCAACCGTTCCGCTTCGGCCTGTCTGCGCTTGGCCTCCGCGGCCTGCACTTCGGCATCGGCGTCGGCCTGCTTGGCTTCGGCCCTGCGCCGCTGCGCCTCGGCCTCGCGAGCATGCAGCTGGTGTTCGGACTCGGCTGTCTCCTGGCGGATCCTCGCAGCCTCTTCGCGCTGATGTTCGCGCTTCTTCGCTGCGGCCTTCCGACTCACTGCGACGATGATGCCGATGACGATGAGAACGGCGACGATCACGACAGCTGTCCAGATGATGGCAGTGGCATTCATGCGCTCTCTCCTTCCTGTCCGTTCGGTTGCCGTTGATCTCGGGGAACCGATCAACAGGGTGGACTCATCGTTCCACTCCGCCACCGTGCTGACAACCACCCTCATCGGCTCCGCATCCGCTCGCTGCAACCTCACGTCCGCACCCGTCGGACACTAGACTTGAGACCCCGCCCGATGAGCGCAGAGAGGCAGAAGGCATGCCCACAGATCGTGAGGCGACGATCCGCGAACTGGCCCGCGCCCATGGCCTCGACATCTCCGGAACCGTGACCGTCAATGAACTCGGACTCGACTTCCAGGTCGCCATCGCCGAGGCGGCCGACGGTCTTTCCTGGGTGCTGCGGATCCCCAGGAAGCCGGATGCCGCGAACCGTGCCGCCGTGGAGGGCCGGTTCCTCAGCGCCATCGCACCCCATCTGAGCGTCGCTGTCCCGGATTGGCAGATCCACACGGCTGAGCTCATCGCCTACCCGCTTCTGCCCGGCGATCCCGGGTTGACCATCGACGAGCGGGGAGGGCCCCGGTGGCACTTCGACGTCGAGTCCCCCGAGTACGCGGCCTCGCTCGGGAACTTCCTCGCCGAACTCCACACCGTCGATCCGGCGCTGGTGCGCGACTCGGGCATCCCCCAGCTCTCCCCCGCCGAGGTGCGGCAGCACAAGCGTGAGGACATCGATCGAGTCGTCTCCGAGTTCGAGGTGGCACCTGAACTGTCCCGCCGGTGGAATCAGTGGCTCGGCGACGACAGCTATTGGCCGACTTTCACGACCGTGACCCACGGTGAAGTGTATCCGGCCCATCAGCTCATGGACGGGCCGACCAATCTCAGCATCCTCGACTGGACGACCGCTGCCATCAGCGACCCGGCCAGAGACTTCATGTTCCACCGGGCAAGCGTCTCGGCCGCGGCCTTCGAAGCGACGATCGCCCGCTATGTGCAAGCCGGTGGTCGAGTCTGGCCGAGATTCGCCGACCACTGCGCTGAGCTCTATTCGACCTCCCCCGTCGAACTCGGCCTGTTTGCGTTGCAGACAGGAGATCCCGAGCTTTTGTCAGCGGCGAGAGCCCAACTGAATCCATCCGATTGAATCCACGCCAGGCGTCGTATCCGTCCTTCAGGAGATCTGGATGCGGGGCCGTGGACAGAGCACAGGCTCCCTTGCTTCGATCGAGCATTCATTGCCATATTCGCCGGAGACCTGACTCACATCCCTTTTCGCCGTCCATTTCCTGACAATTGTCTGTGCTGGGCTCACGACGGTGATTTAGCTCGGACCAGCCGCTGTCCTATTCGAGAATTCGCCTCTGAGCCGACCGACAAAGACCTGAGGGGCCGGCGATGGAATTCGCCGACCCCTCAGGTCTCATTTCGGTTTTCGGACGGACGGATCCCTTATTTCTCCGCAGCCTCATAGGCTTCGACGATTTCGAGCGGGATACGACCGCGGTCGCCGAGCTGGTAGCCGTTGTTCTGGGCCCATTCGCGGATCTTCGCGGTGTCCCGCTTGGGACCTGACGAACCGCTGCGGCGGCCGCGGCCTCCGGTATTGGCTACGCGACGCGCTTTGGCGATGTATGGGGCGAAGGTCTCGCGGAGCTTCTCGGCATTCTCGGCCGAGAGTTCGAGTTCGTAGGTTGCCTGGTCCAGGCTGAAGCGAACGGTTTCTGACGCTTCTGTTCCGTCGAAATCATCTGTGAGAACGAGGCGCATTTCCCTTGCCATGTTCACTCTTTTCATAATCAGAGGACTTTGTCGAAGTCATCTTAACATCCGATTCCGAATTATTCTCGACTTCGCTAACGTCGATCTCCGAATAGTATTTATCGACTTGTTCGCGTTCATTGCGATCGGCACGGAAGATGTTCCTAATGACATACCAGAACAATAGTGCCACGCAGATCGATGGGAGCAGCGCTTTGATGATATCGAGCATCGTGATCAGTCCTTCTGAGCCGTGTCCTCGTGCGAAGCCGCCAAAGGCTTGGTGAATGGGAACAGAATGGTTTCCCGGATTCCCAAACCGGTCAATGCCATGAGGAGGCGGTCGAGGCCCATTCCCATTCCGCCGGTCGGCGGCATCCCGTGCTCCATGGCCGTGAGGAAGTCCTCGTCGAGACCCATCGCCTCATCGTCGCCCCTGGCCGCGTCGGCGGCCTGGGCTTCGAAGCGCTGACGCTGGATGATCGGGTCGACGAGCTCCGAGTAGCCGGTGGCCAGTTCGAACCCGCGCACGTAGAGGTCCCACTTCTCGACGACACCCGGCTTCGACCGGTGCTCGCGCACCAGAGGTGAGGTGTCGACCGGGAAGTCGGTGACGAAGGTCGGTGCCCACAGACGGTCCTGGTAGAAGTGCTCCCACAGCTCCTCGACGTACTTGCCGTGCGAGCAGAAGACCCCTGACAGGTCCACGTCGTTGTCGGCGGCGATCCTGTCGAGCACATCGAGCCCGGTCTCCGGGGTCACCTCGACACCCGAGAGCTCGGTCAGGGAATCGTACATGCTCACGACAGCCCAATCGCCGCCGAAATCGTATTCCGTGCCGTCCTCGAGGGTGACCACCATCGATCCGGTGGCGTCCTGCGCCGCGTTCTGAATCAGGGTCTTCGTCAGATCGGCGATCGAATGGTAGTCGCCGAAGGACTGGTAGGCCTCGAGCATGGCGAATTCCGGCGAATGCGTGGAGTCGGCGCCTTCGTTGCGGAAGTTGCGGTTGATCTCGAACACGTTCTCGATCCCGCCGACGATGGCCCGCTTGAGGAACAGCTCCGGCGCGATGCGCAGGTACATGTCGATGTCGTAGGCGTTCATGTGGGTCTTGAACGGGCGGGCGGAGGCTCCTCCGTGCATGGTCTGCAGCATCGGGGTCTCGATCTCGATGAAGTCCTGCTCGGCGAAGGTCCGGCGCAGCGAGGTCATCACCTTGGCTCGCGTGCGCATCGTCTCCCGTGCCTGTTCGCGGGTGATGAGATCGAGATAGCGCTGACGGACCCGAGTGTCCTCGGCCAGTTCGGTGTGCAGCCCGGGCAGGGGGCGAATCGCCTTCGATGCCAGGGACCAGGAGTCCGCGAGCACGGACAGCTCTCCGCGCTTGGACTTGATCACCCGACCGTGCAGGAACAGGAAATCGCCGAGGTCGACATCGGTCTTGAAGTCATCGAGGCGCTCCTGACCGACCTCACGCAGCGAGAGCATCCCCTGCAGGCGGGTCCCGTCCCCGGACTGCAGCGTCACGAAGCACAGTTTGCCGGTGGTGCGGACGAAGACGACGCGGCCGATGACGCCGACGACGACGTCGGTCTCCTCCCCCGCCTCGAGCCCGTCATGGGCGGCGTGGACCTCGGAGAGGGTGTGGGTGCGGGGCACCGATACGGGGTAGGCCTCGGTTCCGTCATCGAGGAGACGCTGGCGCTTTTCCTTCCGGATCCGGATCTGCTCGGGATCGAGATGCTCGGGTGAAAGGTCTGCGTTCTCAGGTGTCTTCGAGTCGGTATTCGCCATGGTCCAAGGCTACCGTGGACCGGGCATGCGGGGGAATTCGGACTCAGTCGAGGATCGCCAGGATCTCCTGAGCCTGGGCCTCGGTGATCCGTCCCATCGTCAGTGCCTTCGCGGTGGTCGACCGGGCCAGGGCGATATAGCTGTTGCGCGCCCCGGGATGCGATCGGCTCAGGCTGTATTCGCTCAGTGCGGCCAGATGGGATTCGACGGTGCCGACGTCGCCGCGGCTGACCGGTCCGGTCAGCGCCTTCGTCCCGTTCTGGAGGGTATTGGCCACACTGGCGTCGACGAGGGCGTGCAGAACATGGGAGGGTTCGTCGACCCCCGCCTCGGTGAGCATCTCCATGGCTTCGGACAGGATCGTGATCGAATGGTTCGAGGCGTGGGTGATGGCCGCATGGTAGAGCGGCCGGTCGGCCTCGGCGATCTCGATCGGCTCGGCGCCCAGCTCGACGACGAGCGCTTCGCCCACCGGACGGATCGGTGCGGCAGCGGTGACGGCGATCGTCGCCTGTCGCAGACGCGGCAGATCCACGTCCGTGCCCGTGAAGGTCAGCGACGGGTGCCAGGCGATGGGCAGGGCGCCGAGCCTCGTCCCCGCTTCGAGGACGCTGGTGCCGTACCGGCCCGAGCAGTGGAGGAGGATCTGACCGGCGTGGATGCGTCCGAGGTCGGCCAGCCCGGTCACCAGCGGAGCGATCTCGTCATCGGGCACGGCCAGCAGCACGAGTTCGGCACGTTCGGCCACCTCGTCCGGGTCGAGGATCGGGACCCCGGGCAGCATGTCCTCGGCGCGATCGAGGCTGGCCGCCGAGGTGGCGCTGAGTCCGATGATCGCGTGCCCGGCCTGCCTCCAGGCGGCCCCGATGGTGGCTCCGACCCGACCGCAGCCGATGATTCCGATGCCCAGACGCGGCGCGTCCTCCTGGCTCATCCTTCGTCCTCCTTCACGGTCTCCGCCGTCTTCGCGGCGGCATCGTAGCGTTGGCGTGCGATGCGGGTGCGGTCGGCGTGTTCGGTGAAGAAGCGCTTCGCCGCATCGACGCTTTGATGGGTGACCCACGGGTTGATGGGCCCGGCCGTCGAGTGCACGGCCACCGAGCCGAGGCCGAACGCCCGCATCAGCGGTCCCTGATGGTAGCGCAGCGACTGCACTCGCACATGTGGGACGAAGTCGACGCGGCGGTCGAGCACTCCGAGCCTGAGCACGAGCATCGAACCGGTCAGAGCATAGGCCCGCCGCTTCCACACCAGGGGGTCGAGGAACCGTGAGGAGCGGGGCTGGCCGTGGAAGAGGTCCTCGGCGGCAGCGGCCTGCGGATCGGTCGACCGGCGGTCGTACATGGCCGAGCGGACGAGGGTGTCGGCGCCGATGCCCTCGGGCAGCTGCGGGTCCGGCAGCGCCAGTCCGACCATGAGCAGCGCCTGGTCGATGTCGCCGACCGGCAGCAGCAGGTTCGAATCGCTGCTGCCGCCTGCGCTGGCGATGTTGTATTCGGCCTGCCACCATCCGGCCCAGCGCCACAGCAGCGGCTGGTGCAGGCACACGGCCTGGATCCGGTCGAGCGGGATGACCTTTCGCGAGGTGGAGAACAGACCGTGGTTGACGGCCAGCCCGGATTCGCCGAGGCGGACGACGAAGTTCGCATTGTCGAGGTTCTTCCGGAAGACGGAGAAGGCCGCGAAGACGCCGGGCAGGACACCGACGAGGATCGGGATGAAGGCTTCCTTGACCCCGAGCGCCAGCATCACGATGGCGGTGGCGACGACGATCAGCACCACGAGAACGGAGATGATGGTCTCGGTCTTGAGCAGGGAGGCGATGACGACCCGGTGGACGGGGACCCGGATGATCTCGCCGGCCCGGGAGATGCTCGGGGCGAGACGATAGGGAGCCAGCAGTTCGCTGAGGCTGTCTTCGGCCTCGCCGGAGACGTCATCGGCCATGGCGCCGAGTCGCTTGCTCAGGCGCACGCCGAGGCTGTCGTCGCCGCGTTCGGGAACGGACCGGTCGACGGTGTCCTCGGGTCCGCCGAGGGGCACCGAGGCGTCGCTGCCGGTCGCCGCGGCATTGCTGGCGGGCCTCGCGGACTCGGCCAGGGGCGTCTCGGTCCCTTCGGCGATCCTCTCCGTGCCGGTGGTCGGGGCCGTGTGCGCGGGACCCGGCGTGCCCTGCTTCTTCGCCCTGACTGCGGCGAGCAGTACGTCGCGCAGCTCTTCGGCGCGCTTCTTCGACAGGTACTTCAGGGAGATGTTCGATCCGGCGCCGCCGGCGACGTCGAAGACGAGCTCGGCCATGCCGAGGATCCGGGGCAGCAGCTTCTGCTGCAGGTCGATGGACTGGACCCGATCGAGGCGGGCCTTGCGCAGCTTCTTCGACAGCAGACCCCGCCGGTAGTAGATCGATTCGGCGTCGACTCGGTAGCCGATGACACGCCAGGCCAACCAGCTGAAGAAGGCGGTGAGGAGGAGGATCAGGATGATTCCGCCGACGACGGCGAGGACGACCAGCGGATGTTCGCGCAGCCAGCCGGCGAATGTCAGGTTGACGCTGCGGCCGGAGGCGAGGTCCTCGACGACCGATTGGAAGAAGTTCTGCAGACCGTAGGCCGCGGCGATGAAGATGCCGACGAGGACGCCGAGGCTTTCGAGGATCGGCGTCAGCGGATGGACTCGGTGCCAGGTCTCGGGTGCGGCCGCCTCGGCGGGTGAGGGCTCCTGGCACATGGTCACAGGCCTGCCATATTGGCCCGGCCGAGTCCGGCGAGGCTGTCGCGGAGCCGATCGGCCTCGGCCCTGGGCAGTCCGGGGATCGAGGCATCGGTCGCGGCCGAGGCGGTGTGGAGTCTGACCGTGGCCAGGCCGAACATGCGGTCGATGGGGCCCGCGTCGACGTCGACGAACTGCAGTCGCCCGTAGGGCACGACGGTGGCCCTGTGGAACATGATGCCGCGGCGGATGAGCAGATCGTCGGAGCGTTCGGCGTAGCCGATGGCCCGGGCCTGCCGGACGATGATGATGGTGGCCACGACCCCGTAGACGAGCACGGCCGCCCAGACTGCGTGCAGCCATGGCGCTTCGGCGGTGAAGACGACCGCGAGGACGACGGCGACGATGAGCAGCGGGACCGTGATGATCATGGTGGCCAGGACTTCCTTGAGTCCGTACTTCGGGCTGACGCGGTTGAAGGGCACATCGGCACCGATGGAGAACGCCGGTTCTCGGTTCATGCTGTTTCAGCTCCCGGTGGGTCTTGGGGCGGGATCTCGCAGAATCCCTCGACGATGAGGCCCACGATCATCAGCGCTGCTGCGGCGATCATGGCGATGAGCATGCCCGCGGCGAGGTCGTTGCGGATCCCCGGCGCGGACAGGAAGTAGTAGCCGGCGTTGCCCAGGTACCATCCGGCCAGTCCTGCACCGGTCAGGGCGCTGGCCTTGGCCATGACGGCGACGCGGGCCGCCTGGATCGGGTCGATCTCCTTGGTCCGGTCGCCGTCGTTCCACTTCTTGATCGGCCAGCCGAGGACTAGCAGGATCGCGGCGAGGACGAGCATGCCGATGACGGCGAACCAGGGCAGACCCGGCAGTGAGAATCCCTGGCTTTCGAGCACCACGTCGACCACGACCGCGAGCACCGTGCCGATCACGGCCCATACGACCAGGGTGGACGAGGAAGTTCTCTGCATAGGTCCCAGTCTCTCAGATCACGATCGGCTATGGTGAGGCGATCCGAGCGACTTCCTGATCGTCGAGTTCGCTCAGGAC
Source organism: Brevibacterium sp. SMBL_HHYL_HB1 (assembly GCF_018208375.1). Taxonomy (NCBI): domain Bacteria; kingdom Bacillati; phylum Actinomycetota; class Actinomycetes; order Micrococcales; family Brevibacteriaceae; genus Brevibacterium; species Brevibacterium sp. SMBL_HHYL_HB1. The sequence continues at coordinate 2,541,147 of NZ_CP062936.1, forward strand.
CTCTCCGATCGGTCGACGGCCCTCCGGGGTGTCGACGTTGACGTCACCGACGAGTTCGATCCACGGAGCCAGCACGAACGCACGCTCGTGAGCGCGCGGATGCGGCAGGATCAGACGCTCGGTGTCGCTGACGAGCTCGTCATCGCCGTGACCGAAGCGGATGAGGTCGATGTCGAGGGTCCGCGGCCCCCAGCGCAGCTCACGGGTGCGCCCGCAGGCGACCTCGATCCCCTGCGCCACGGCCAGCAGTTCGGTCGCGGACAGCGTGGTGGTCACGATGAGTCCGAGGTTGAAAAAATCGTTCTGCTCGACCCCGCCCCAGGGCGCGGTCCGGTACAGCGACGACCGTGCCTCGACGGTGATGTCCGGGTGCCGGTCGAGCGCTTCGACGGCCTGGTCGAGGCTGTCGCGCGCATCGCCGAGGTTGGCCCCGAGATTGAGATAGGCCTCGGCGGCCGGTGCCGGGCCGGGTTCGGCGGCGGTGCGGAAGCGCTCGACACCGACGCGGACATCGTTGAAGGCCCGTTGGATCGGCGCCGAGGGTTTGTGGACGACGACCTCGACGTGGTCGCACAGGCGCAGGCAGTGATCGGCGATGCGTTCGGCGAGGGTCTCGATGAGGTCGAAGGTGTTGTCCTCGACGATGCCGGCGACCTCCTCGGCGAGCTCACCGTAGTGGATGGTCTCGTTGAGATCGTCGGTGGCCGCGGCCCGGCTGACCGAGGTGTGCAGCGTGACGTCGATGACGAAGTCCTGGCCCTCGCGCTTCTCGAAGTCGAAGACGCCGTGGTTGCCGCGCACTCGCAGCCCGCGCAGCTCGATGCGGTCCGGGGCCGTGCCGGTCATGTCTGTGCTCCGGTCCTGGCCGGGCTCGGGGCGTGGTCGGCCACGGCCGAGACGACACGGCAGGCGATCGCCGAGGTGGCCGGATCGTGGACGCGGACCGCCCAGGCCCCGGCCTGTGCGGAGAGCGCCGAGATCGTGGCTGTCGCCTGGTCCTTGGCCGTCTGCTCGGCGAGCTTCGGGTCCTCGGGGCTGATCAGGCTCGAGATGAACCGCTTCCGGCTGGCCGCGACGAGCAGGCGGTGGTCGAGGCCGGCGAACTCGTCGAGGGCGGCCAGTATCTGCCAGTTGTGTTCGGCGTTCTTCGAGAATCCCAGCCCCGGGTCGACGATGATGTTCGCCGGGTCGACGCCCACGGCGATGGCCTCGTCGATGCGGGTGCGCAGCTCGGTGATCACCTCGGCGACGACGTCATCGTAGTGGAAGGTCGCCGAGGCCTGGTCGAGATAGCCGCGCCAGTGCATGAGCACGATGGGGGCGGCCGACTCCGCGGCGAGGTCGAGCATGGTGGGATCGGACTGTCCGGCGGAGACATCGTTGATGATGTGGGCACCGGCGGCCAGGGACTCCCGGGCGACTCGGGCGCGCATCGTGTCGACGCTGATCACCGCGCCGGCGGCGGCGAGCTCACGGATGACGGGCACGACGCGGCGCAGCTCTTCGTCCTCATCGACGCGGACGGACCCCGGCCTCGTCGACTCGCCTCCGACATCGATGATATCGGCGCCGGTGTCGATGAGTTCGAGGCCGTGGGCGATGGCCCTGTCATGGTCGAAATAGCGTCCGCCGTCGGAGAAGGAGTCGGGCGTGACGTTGAGGACGCCCATGATCTTCGTCTGCTCGCGCATCGCTGGTCTGTCGGTCACTGGCACTCACCGCCCGAGGATCAGGCTCATCGCCTCGGCGCGGGAGGCGCTTTCGCGCAGCTGACCGCGCACGGCCGAGGTGATCGTCGAGGCCCCGGGCTTGCGGACCCCGCGCATGGTCATGCACAGGTGTTCGGCCTCGACGACGACGATGACTCCCTGGGGGTCGAGATGCTCGACGATCGCGTCGGCGATCTGCGAGGTCAGGCGCTCCTGGACCTGGGGGCGGCGCGCGTAGATCTCGACGAGCCGCGCGAGTTTCGACAGACCGGTGACCTTGCCCTGGCGGCTCGGGATGTAGCCGATGTGGGCGACGCCGTGGAAGGGCACCAGATGGTGTTCGCACGTCGAGTACAGGTCGATGTCGCGCACGAGCACGAGTTCTTCGTGGCTGATGTCGAAGGTCACGTCGAGGACCTCTGCCGGATCGCGGTGGAGTCCGGCGAAGACCTCTTCATAGGCTCGTGCGACCCGGTTGGGGGTCTCGACGAGTCCCTCTCGGTCGGGGTCCTCCCCCACGGCGATGAGGATCTCGCGCACGGCGGCGGCGATGCGGTCGTGGTCGACCTTGTTCTCACGCCCTGCGGGGGCGGGGCCGAGACCGGCGGAGACCTCTTCGATATCGGCCATCAGATGTCGTTCCCTCTTTCGTCGTCCAATCCGTTCGTGTTCTGTCCGCCCCCATCGCCCATGGTGCTGGGTCCGCCGGGCCCCGAGGCACCGGGATCGTTCGGGTTCTGCGGTCCCGGCGGGTTGTGCGGCACATTCGGTCCGCTCACCCCCGAGGGTCCGGCACCCGGGAGGTCGGTGGTGTCGACCTCGGCGCCGCCGGAGCCCTCCCCGGTGTTCCGGTCGCTCTGCGAGGTGGGCGGGGTGATGGGGCCGCGTTCGGACACGGGACGGTCGTCATGGGCGAGCCAGACCTCACGGACCGGGCGTTTGGTGACATCGGCGAAGATCGCCGCGAGGGCCGCCTGGTCGAGCGTTTCCCGTTCGAGGAGCTGGTAGGCGAGGTTGTCGAGCACATCGCGGTTGTGCGTCAGTGCCCAGTAGGCGTCGGCATGGGCGGAGTCGATGAGCCCGCGGACCTCGCGGTCGATCGAGGACAGGGTCGAGTCCCCGTATTCGTCACCGCCGCCGTAGCCGCGTCCGGCGAAGGGCTCGGACTGGTCGTCACCGATCTTGACCATGCCCAGCTGCTCGCTCATCCCGTACTGGGTGACCATCTTGCGGGCGATGTTCGTCGCCTTCTCGATGTCGTTGCTGGCTCCGGTCGTCGGATCGTGGAAGACGATCTCCTCGGCCACCCGTCCGCCCATGGCGTAGGCGAGCTGGTCGAGCAGTTCGTTGCGGGTCGTCGAGTACTTGTCCTCGCTGGGCAGCACCATGGTGTAGCCCAGGGCGCGACCGCGCGGGAGGATGGTGACCTTCGTGACCGGGTCGGTCTGGTTCATCGCCGCGGCCACGAGAGCATGTCCTCCCTCGTGGTAGGCGGTGACGAGGCGCTCCTTGTCGTTCATCAGCCGGGTCCGCTTCTGCGGACCGGCAATGACGCGGTCGATCGCTTCGTCCAGGATCCGGTTGTCGATGACCTTCGCGTTCTCGCGGGCGGTGAGCAGAGCCGCCTCGTTGAGCACGTTGGCCAGATCCGCGCCGGAGAACCCGGGGGTGCGCTTGGCGATCTGGGAGAGGTCGACTTCGTCGGCCAGCGGCTTGTCGGCGGCATGGACCTCGAGGATGTGCCGACGGCCCTTCATATCCGGAGCTTCGACGGGGATCTGTCGGTCGAAGCGGCCAGGACGCAGCAGGGCCGGGTCGAGGACATCGGGTCGGTTGGTCGCGGCGATGAGGATGACGTTGGTCTTGACGTCGAAGCCGTCCATCTCGACGAGCAGCTGGTTGAGCGTCTGCTCACGTTCGTCGTGTCCGCCGCCCATGCCGGCGCCGCGCTGCCGGCCGACGGCGTCGATCTCGTCGATGAAGATGATGCACGGGGCGTTGGACTTCGCCTGCTCGAACAGGTCGCGCACGCGCGAGGCGCCGACGCCGACGTACATTTCGACGAAGTCGGAACCGGAGATCGAGTAGAAGGGCACTCCGGCCTCCCCGGCGACGGCCTTGGCCAGGAGGGTCTTACCTGTGCCGGGCTGGCCGTAGAGGAGCACGCCCTTGGGGATCTTCGCGCCCACGGCCTTGAACTTCTCGGGTTCGGCGAGGAATTCCTTGATCTCCTCGAGCTCTTCGAGTGCCTCGTCGACTCCGGCGACGTCTTTGAAGGTGACGTCCGGGTTCTCCTTGTTGACGAGCTTGGCCTTCGATTTGCCGAAGTTCATCATCTTCCCGCCCGACATCTGGGAGATGAGGAACCAGAAGACGACGAAGATGATGACGAACGGGATAAGGGTGCCCAGCAGGGACATCAGCCAGCTCTGCTTGGGCACCTCGTCGGTGAAGCCCTTGTCCGGCGCGGCGGAGTCGACGGCCTTGATGACCTGGTCACCGCGCTGTTCGACGTAGAAGAACTGGACCTTCTTGCCGAAGTCCTTGCCATCGACCTTGTAGTCGTCCTTGAGGGTGAGGTCGACGCGCTGATCCTTGTCGACGATCTTGGCCTGTTCGACCTTGTCGTCGTCGAGCAGCTGCAGGCCCTGTTCGGTGTCGATCTGGCTGAATCCGGTCTGGCTGAAGAGCAGAGCGCCGATGGACACCACGAGCAGTGCCATGACGATCCAGACCAACGGGCCCTTCGTCGCCTTGTTGAACAGCGGGCGACGTTTGTCCGACTCGGCCATAAGTCCTCTCAGGAAAAAGATGTGGGCAACCGCTTCAGGCTACCGAGGCTGCCTGGGAACATCCCCCACAGCCTAGTACTTCGCACCGTCATAGCCCGAATGCGCCGGGATCTATTCCGTCACAGGCCTCGGGCCGGTGCTCGGTTCGCCGCCGGCGTAATCGTCGTCGGTCTTCAGCTGTAGACGTGCTGGGCCAAGGTCGCGACGAAGGGCACATTGCGGTACTTCTCCGCATAGTCGAGTCCGTAGCCGATGACGAACTCGTTGGGCACGTCGAAGCCGACGTACTTGACGTCGATGTCGACCTTGACGGCTTCGGGCTTGCGCAGCATGGTGCAGATCTCGACGGTGGCCGCACCCCGAGTGCGCAGGTTCTGGACCAGCCAGGACAGGGTCAGACCGGAGTCGATGATGTCTTCGACGATGAGCACGTGGCGATCGGTCAGATCGGTGTCGAGGTCCTTGAGGATGCGCACGACGCCGGAGGACTTGGTTCCGGACCCGTAGGAGGACACGGCCATCCAGTCCATCGTCACCGGCGAGTGCAGGGCCCGGGCGAGATCGGCCATGACCATCACGGCACCCTTGAGGACGCCGACGAGGAGAACGTCTTTGCCCTTGTAGTCTTCATCGATGGCGGTTGCCAATTCAACGAGTCGTGCGGCTATCTGCTCTTCCGAGACGAGTACCTTTTCGATGTCATTGCCGAGATCGTTGATGTCCACGGGTGTCGTTTCTCCTCAGATGGGGTCCTGGAGCTTCCATTATGGGTCACGTTCCCTCGCCGGTGCCACTGCGCCCGGCTCCCAGGACGACCTCCTCGTCGACACTGCCCGGACCGGCCGAGAGCCATCCGGTGATCCCCATGAGCACGGAGATGGCGATCATGAACCACAGCGGCACCGCCCAGCCCCCGCTCCAGCCGAGCAGACCACCGACGGCCAGGGGTCCGACGGCGGCGAGAACATAGCCGGAGGACTGCACGAATGCCGAGGTGGCCGCCGTGACCGAGACCTCCCTGGTTCGGGAGGTGATGAGGGCGAGCGCGGAGGGGAAGGCGAACCCGCCGTATCCGAGCAGGATCGCCCACACCACCGGCGTGGTGGCCGGGGCGAACAGCAGACCCAGGTAGCCGAGGACGGCGCTGACGCCGAAGGAGACGAGGAAGGCGCGTGGGGCGATGCCCCGGACGATGATCTGCGGAGCCAGGAACCCGCCAGGCAGTCCCCCGAAGGTGACGATCGTGAGCATGATGCCGGCGAGGACAGGGTCGAGACCTGCGTCCCGGTAGATCTGGGGCAGCCACCCGAACTGGACGTAGGCATTGGCCGATTGGAGCCCGAAGAACATCGCCATGTACCGCGCCTTCGGTGAGGCCAGCACCGATCGCCGAGGCGGCTGGTCCTTCTGCTGCCCATCCGACCGGGTCTGCGATCGCCCGGGTTCGGGCACGGATCGGGCCAGGCGCAGAACCGTCCAGGTGATGACGGCCGACAGGGGCAGCACGAGCCAGAATCCGAGCCCGAACCGCCAGCCGCCGAGCTGCCCGGCCAGCGGCGCGGTGAGCAGGGCCGGCAGCATCGATCCCAGACCGAGGGAGACCGTGAAGGTCGTGGCTCCGAGCGTCGGCCGGTCCGGGAAGCGGGTCTTGACGTAGACGGGCAGGATGACGTTGCCGATCGACATCCCGGCCAGGGCGAGGACGGTCAGCAGCGCGAAGGCCACCCAGCCGGTGACGATCGCCCGCAGTCCGATGCCGGCGATGATGAACGCGCAGCTCAGCGCCAGGGTGGAGAAGAGGCCGAGTCTCCTGAGCACGGGCACGGCGATGATGCCGCAGATCGCGAACACGAGGCCGGGAAGGGCCGTGAGCAGACCGGTCTGCCACTCCTCGAGGGAGAATCCGGCCGTGACCTCGGACAGCACGGGTCCGAGCGAGGAGGCGGCCGGGCGGAGCGAGGCGGCGATGAGGACGAGGCTGGCCAGAGCCAATGCATCGAGGCCCCGGGAGCGGCGGAACCCGAGCTCAGGCGAAGTCGTCATGGGCACATCCTTTCAGACGGCGGTCGTCTCCAGGTGCCCGGTCCGGGCCGACTGTGCGCTCGCGTGGGACGGCGACAGGCGGACACAGCCTCCAATGGTATACCGTTGAGAGTTCGTAGTCTGGACCCATGACGATCGTGAGGAATGTGCGCCTCTTCCCGCGCACCCCGGATGCCCGGGCAGTCGATGTCGAGATCTCCGAGGGACGCTTCTCCGCCATCTCCCCCGCCTCGGGCAGAGTCTCCCCCGCCTCAGGCACGGTGACGGATCCTGCCGGGAACGATGGCACGGCGAACGGGGAGGGAGTCATCGATGGGGCAGGGCGGATCATGCTGCCCAGCCTCGGCGATGTCCACGCGCACTTGGACTCGAATCGGATGGGCCAGACCTTCCGTCCCCACACCGCCGACGGCACCCTGCACGGCCTGATCATGGACGATCGGGAGAACTGGCGGCACGGTGAGCGCGGCGTCGCCGCTCAGGCCGCCTATGCGATCGGGACGATCATCGCCTCGGGCGGGACCCGCATCCGCTCGCATGCTCAGGTCGACTCCGACTGCGGGCTGGAGCGGTTCCACGGCGTCGAGGAGGCCCTGAGGGCCCATGCCGATGTCCTCGACTTCCAGATCGTGGCGTTCCCGCAGGCGGGCATCGTGCGCGAGGAGGGCGTGCGGCAGCTGCTCGACGCGGCGCTGAGCGAAGGGGCCGATCTCGTCGGCGGCCTCGACCCGCTGCTCTACGACCGGGACCCGGTCTCGCACCTCGATGTCGTGTTCGATCTGGCCGAGAAGCACGGCAAGGGCGTCGACATCCATCTGCACGAGACCGGCACCGCCGGGGTCTTCTCCCTCGAGGAGATCGTCAAGCGCACGAAGGCTCTGTCGATGTCCGGTCAGGTGACGGTCTCGCACGCCTTCGCCCTGAGTTCGAACCCCGACGCCGAGGTCCACCGGGTCCTCGACCTCCTCGATGAGGCGGGCATCGGCCTGACCACCATCGCTCCGGCCAAGGCAGTGCTGCCGCAGGCGCCGATCGCCGAACGTCGGCTGGCCCTCGGGCTCGGCGAGGACGGTCAGCGCGACTACTGGAGCCCCTACGGCGACGGTGATCTGCTGCGGCGCACCTGGCAGCTGGCGTTCACGAACGGGTTCCGCCGCGACGAGGACATCGAAGGCTGCCTCGACATCGCCTCCCGCGGAGGTGCGCAGATCATGGCGGGCGCCCGTCCGGACGGTTCGGCACTGACCGAGGACGCCCGCTTCGGTCTGGCCGTCGGCGCCCCGGCCGATTTCGTCCTGCTCGAGGCCGATACGGTCACCTCGGCGATCATGGACTGCCCGAGCGACCGGGACGTGTTCAGATCCGGTGAGCTCATCGCCTCCGGCGGGCAGCTGCTCGGAGGCGTCCGTCTGAGCTGAGGGTCATCCCCGACGGCGGCCGATCGCAAGGGCGAGCGCACCCAGCCCGATGAGCACCGCGCCCGCACCGAGGCCGGCCAGCCCGATGCCGGTCCGGGGGAGGTCTCCCACCGGGCTGGCAGCCTCCGAACCGTCAGCGTCAGAGGAGTCTTCGGCTTCAGACGCGCCGCCGGAGTCGTCAGTTCCATTCGTCCCCGCTGAGGCACCCGTCGAGGTGGCCGCGTCGGAGTCCGGCGAATCGGCGGCGCCCGCGTCGCCGGAGGACTCGTCGTCTGCGCCGTCAGCCGAACCCGTGCCCGTGTCACCGTCGGGCCCCGAAGCGTCGGTGTCCGATTCGGCGGCACCCGCGTCGCTGTCGGCAGCCGTGCCGGACTCGGAATCCCCCGCCGAGTCCGTGTCGGCCTCGGATCCCTCGGCTGCGGCGTCCCCGTCGACGTCTGCAGCCGGCTCCTCGTCATCGTTGTCGACACTGTAGGTGATGAGGTTGCCTTTGTGGTCGCTCGGCCACGCGGCCTCGGGCGTGAAGAACTCGTCCTGAGCATCCTCTTCGACGAACTCATCGCGGACGACCGAGGTGCGCGGGCCCACGATCTTCGCCGCGGTGGCCTCGAGGGCGTCGTCGGCGGAGTCGAAGACGAAGTCGATCCGATCGCGTTCGTCCGCTTTCGGAGTCCAGCTCAGCTCCGAGGTGGGGAAGGCTGTGTTTCCCGCCGGCCATGTCACTCCGGGATGGGTGATCTCATCGGGGTGGACGTGCCGGTAAGCGTCACGGTATCCGCCCTTCTCCAGCTCCAGCGTCGAATCCCAGGGCATGACGACGCCGTGATGGTCGTGCTGTTCCTTGGCGCGCTCGGTCCAGTCGAGGTGTGAGGGCTCGTTGAAGTCGCCTCCGATGAGCACCGAGCGGCCCTGACTGCGGTCGTCCTCGGCGGCCTCGACCGTTCGTGCCACGGCTTCGCTGCGACCGGACTCGCGGTTGATCTCGGAGATCACGTCGGTGTCGGTGATCGGCCCGGACGGGATCTCGTCCCAGCGGTACTCGCTCGTCGGAAGCGGTGGAGGGGTCCCTCCGCCGTAGCCTCGAGGCAGGTAGTTAGCGTAATAGCGGTACTCGAGATGCCCGGAGTACACCGCAACTTCCTGCCCTCCGAGGTCGAGGACGGCTCTGGCGAATCCGTCTGCCGAGGAGGAGTCCGTGATCGGGAAGCGGGAGACGACTCCCGCGTCGACGGTGGCCTTGCTGGACGTCTCGAGGCCCCGGCGATTGAGTTCCCGGCTGACCGACTTCGCTGCCAAACCGGCCTCGGAGAGCATGATGACGTCGGCTCCGGTCTCCTCGATGACGTCCGCGACGCGATCGATGCCCTCGGGGACCTGCGTGCCCTGATGCCAGATATTCAGCTGCAGCACAGTGAATTCGTCGATCGACTCCGAGGACGGTTGCGCCGCGGCAGGAAGGGGGCTCACGGCGTCTCCGAATGCCAGAGCCAGTGCTGTTCCAGCACAGAGCAGTGAGCTTCGTCGGGACGAAACAGACCTCAGGGACAAGACGAACCTTTCTGGTAGTAAGGGGCTGACCAGGGACACCATAGTGCTCGCCGTCGTTTCCGGACATGCATCTCAGCTTCCGGGACCTGACATCCGCCGTCTGTTCATTCGCAGGCCGCCTTGCCGTCCAACTGTTCTTCGTTCTCGTCACAGCCGAAGGCGGCGTGTAGTCAGCGGGCCTTGGCGGCCGCCTGGAACACCACCCGGTCGCGGCCGATGACGACCTCGGTGTCGCCCGGCAGCGACAGCCGACCGCGACTGCGACTGCGGATAAGACCGGCGAGTTCGGCGACTCTGGGCGCGCCCAGATTCTGTGCGGGCACACCGAGGGAGAGCACCCAGTCGCGCAGCACCCTGCTCAGGATCGCGTCCTCGAGCTCGGCGAAATCGTCGACCGGCACTGAGGCGAGCCCCCGGAGGTGAGCGCTGACCTGCCCGGCGCGGGCGTCGAGGAAGTCGGCATCGGCCCGACACAGATCAGCGGTGCGAGCGAGATTCGCCGCGACCGGCTGACCGAGTTCGGTCTCGAGGCCGGCGAGCAGTCGGCGCGTGCGCACCCGGGCGTAGGCGGTGTCGTCGTTCATCGGATCGTGCCAGACCTCGATGTCCTGTGCCCGACAGGCCGCCTCGGTCTGCTCCCGGTCGAGGCCGAGCAGGGGCCGCAGCAGCCTGCCGGTGCGCATGCTCATACCGGCCAGGGACCGGGTGCCCGAACCGCGCATGAGGCCGAGCAGAACGGTCTCGGCCTGGTCGCTGCGGGTGTGGGCGGTCAGGATCCAGTCGGCTCCCGCCCTCGTCCGCGCGGTCTCGAGGGCGGTGTAGCGGGCATTTCGGGCCGCGGCTTCGAGCCCCTCGTCGGATTCGCTGATGTCGACGGGGACGACCTCGGCGGGCATGCCCCAGGAGTCGGCGGTGGCGGCGACTCGGTGGGCCACCTCGGCGGTCTCCGCCTGCAGTCCGTGGTCGACGGAGACGGCCCTGGCCCGGATCTCACCGCGACGGTGGAGGAAGGCGCAGGCGTGGAGCAGCGCCATCGAATCCGCTCCCCCGGACACGGCGACGATCAGCCCGGGCACGGCGGAGTCCGGCGCCCCGCCCGCGGCGTTCGCCCCGCCCGCGGCACCGGCAGGGGATTCGGGTGCGGCGGCGAGGCAGTCCCTCACGGCCCTGCGGACGGCTGCGCTGGCGGGGTCGAGGGTCGGGCGCCGCCTCGGCGGGGTGTGGTCAACCATGGACGCGATCGAGCCAGAGCTCGGGTTCGTGGATCTCTGCGGTGCTCGGCAGGTTGGCCGGTTCGTCGTAGACGCGGGAGAAGCCCTTCTGCCCGACCTTGCGGCGGACGGCGCGGACGAACTTCGCTCCGTCACGATACTGGGCGAGTTTGAGGTCCATCCCCAGCAGGTTCGACAGGAAGCCGCCCTGACCGGCGTCCCGGCGGGCCTCGAACTTCCTGCGCAGCCGGCGCACGCTCGGGATCACCCCGGCGCCGACCTCGTCCATGACGACATCGGCATGTCCTTCGAGCAGGGACAGGATCGCGGTCGCCTCGTCCAGTGCCGCCCGCATCTCCTCGTCGCGGATGAGGTCGACGAGGCTGGCCTCGCCCTTGAGGATGCGCCCGACCGTGGCGAAGAGATCGACGATGCCACCGACCCCGGGCATTCTGACGCGGGTGGATACGACGCCCGAGAGCAGTGAGCGCATGTGCTCGCGCAGCCACGGCGCGGTGGCGAACTGCACCTGGTGGGTGGCTTCGTGGAGGGCCACCCACATGCGGAAATCGCGCGCGTCGACGTTCATGGCCTCCTCGGCGATGAGCACCGCCGGAGCCACGAACATCAGACGCCCGGCCTCCTCGGCGAAGGGGTCGAACTGGCCGAGCACCCGGGTCGACAGCAGCGACAGCACCCCGGCGACCTCGACCGCGGCGCCCTTGGCGGTGGCCGGTGTCACGGGTGCCGGCAGGGCCGCCTCGTCGACCATGCCGTTGACGGACTGGGCGTTGGCCTTGACCCAGCCGACCTGGTCGAGCACGAGCACGGTCCCGGCGGCCAGGCGGGTCCGCACGTCATCGGCGTGGGCGGGTGCGAGCAGGAAGGAATCGAGCACGAGGTCCTGCGCGGTCAGGGCATTGTCCTTCATCCCGGCCACGAGCGCTTCGAGCTCGCCGAGGTCGGGGACCTTCGCGGCGGAGACGAGCTCACGGGCGGTGCGGGCGGCGAATCTCTCATCGACGATCATCGGCAGCCGCAATTCGCGAGTGCGGTGACGATGTCGTCCACGGTCTTCCTGGCTTCCAATATCTTGTCCTTGTCCACGTCGTCGATCTGAATGGAGAACACGAGGTAGCGTCCCTCCGCGTCGAGCACGCCTCCGGCCAGGGAGGTCACGGTCGACAGTGTTCCGGTCTTCGCATGCACCACTCCCGTGGCGTTGCGCTCCTCGACGAACCTTTCCGTCAAGGTACCCGTCAGGCCGCCGACCGGGAAGTGGCTGATGAGGCCGGCGAGCGAGTCATCGGCGTCGACGGAGGCCTGGAGGACGGTTGTGAGGTCGTGCGGGGCGATCCGATTGTCATAGGACAGTCCCGAGGTGTCGACGAGTTCGGTGCGGCCGAGATCGATCGAGTCCTCGAGGACCGAGAGCACCGCCCGAGGCCCGTTCTCGAGGCTGCCGTCCTCCCCCTGGGCGATCGCGACCTCGTTGCCGAGCATCTCAGCGACGACATTGTCGCTGTGCACCAGCGCGTACTCGACGATCTCGGAGATCGTCGCCGATTCCACTCGCGCGACCTCCTCGGTGTTGTCGGTCGAGGCGCCGTCGGTTGCGGTGCCGTCGGCGGAGTCCCCGGAAGAGGCGGCCTCGTCGTCCTCCGCCCTTGTGACGGTGATTCCGGTCTTCTTCAGCTCCTTCTCGAACGCGGTGAGCGCATCGGCGGCGGGGTGCTCGCTGCGAGCCCGCCACTGCTCGTCCTTCGATCCGATGTAGCCGGTGTCGACCATCAGCGGCTGGATCGGGGTGATCACGCCCTTGGCGATATCGGATCTCTCCCAGCCGGAGTCGAAGTCCTCACCGGTGTACCGGCTCGTGTCCAGGGCCAGACTCACCTCGGTGACGTTGTCGTCCTCGAGTGCCTGGGCGGTGTCCTCGGCCAGGGTGCGCAGCCCGCCGTGGCCGTTGACCGAGCCGGGATCGGAGTCGCCGGACGAAAGCAGCACGTCCCCTCCCCCGTTCAGGGTCACGGTCTTCGTCTGCGGATCGAAGCTCGTCGTCGTCGCCAGCCGCTGCTGCCCGCCGATGGACTTCAGCGCCGCGGCCGCGGTGAGCACCTTCGTCACCGAGGCGGGCGTGCGCGGTTTCGTTTCGCTCTTGGCGTAGAGGACATCATCGCTCAGACCGTCGCGGACTTCGAGGCCGAAGCCCTTGACGTCGGATTCCTTGAGGATGGCGTCGATCTTCTCCGGGATCTTCGTCGGCACAGGAGCGGAGTCATCCACCGCCGAGGAGGGCGCGGGCACCTCTGTGCCCCGGGCCTGCGGGGTCGGCACGGCCTCGACCTCGATCGGCGGATCCGTGGTGAGGAATCCGGGGAGTTCGGGCACGAGGTCATAGGCGTCGACGACCGCATAGCCGGCGAGGACGAGGGCCAGGGCTCCGGCGGTGATGCCGCCACCGATCCTCCTTCGGCGACGTCGCTTCGCCGCGGTCCGATCTGAGCGCTCGGATCCGGACTCCGGCGGGTTCGGTGTCGCCGACTCATCGGGGCTGTCGTTCAAACGCGCTCTCATTCCTCGACGACCGGGGTGCGGTCGTCGTCGGTGGACGGTGACGGGGACTTGTACCATCTATTCTAGTTACGCACCCCTAACGTGAAGGAGCACTATGGAACTGTTGGCCACGATCGAGATCCCGCGCGGGTCTCGCAACAAGTACGAGGTCGATCATGAGACCGGCCGAGTCAAGCTCGATCGCTACCTCTACACCTCGATGCAGTACCCCGCCGATTACGGCTTCATCGAGCACACCCTCGGAAACGACGGTGACCCGCTCGACGTGCTCGTGCTCCTTCCCGAGCCGCTGTTCCCCGGTGTGCTCATCGACATCCGCCCCATCGGCATGTTCAAGATGGATGACGAGGCCGGCGGTGACGACAAGGTGCTCGCCGTACCCGCCGGAGACCCCCGCTGGGACGACGTCCAGGGCATCGCGGACGTCAACAAGTTCACGCTCGACTCGATCGAGCACTTCTTCAGCCGCTACAAGGACCTCGAACCCGGCAAGTACGTGAATGGTTCGAGTTGGGCAGACCGCGATGTCGCGGAGGCCGAGATCAGCGCCTCCATCGAACGCTTCAAGGCAGAGGGCCACTGACCAGCTTCCCGCTCTTCATCTGATCCTCGACCGCCCGGACGATCCTGTCCGGGCGGTCTTTCGGTTCCCTGACCGTGATTTCCGTCACGATTCATTAGGTGAGCCTAAGCGGAAGTGTGAGCCAGGTTATGCGATTGTCGAGACATGAAACTCGATCATGTGTCATACGCCAGTGAACCTGACGGCTACCAGGCGACGGCCGAGCGGATCTCGGACAAGCTGGGAGTGGTTCCCTACGACGGCGGTGTGCATCCTCGATTCGGCACCAGAAATCTCATCTTCCCCCTAGCGAACGGCCACTACCTCGAAGTCGTGGAAGCCTTGGAGCATCCGGCCGCTCTCTCGACACCCTTCGGCCAGGCAGTCCGGGCTCGTTCCGAGCTCGGCGGCGGCTGGATGGGCTGGTGCGTCTCGGTCGACGATCTCACTGCCGTCGAGACCCGCCTCGAACGCAAGGCCGTCGATGGAAACCGCACACCGGAGTCCGGTTTGGAACTCAGGTGGCTGCAGATCGGCGTCAAGGGGCTCATCGCCGACCCCCAGCTGCCGTTCTTCATCAAGTGGTCCGCCGATTCCTCGCAGCATCCTTCGACGTACAAGACGAATGAAGACGTCGCCATCGACACCCTGCAGATCGCCGGGGACCGCGATCGTCTGCGCGATTGGCTGGGCACTCAGGATGCCAAGCCGATCTCGGAGATCAACATCGACTGGTCCGCACCCCACGGGACGCCGGGCATCATGTCGGTGAGCTTCAACACGCAGAACGGCCCCGTCACCATCTGAGCCCCTCAGCGTCCGCGTACTCTGCGGAGTCGAAGAAGGCCAGAGGCAGTGTCGCCTCTGTCCTTCTTCAGCTTATGGTCGTGGAGTCATCAGTCGCCCTGAGTCTCCAACGGCGATCCCTGCTCGCTTTCCGTCCCGTCTGCTTTCTTCCGACGCAGATGAGCGGCCGTCGCCATCGCACCGCCGGCGGCGAGGAGACCTGCTCCGCCGCCGAGCAGCGGCAGAGTGCTGTCAGTGCCGGTCCACGGCAGTTCACCGCCGTCCGACCCGGAGCCTCCTGAGCCGGAGCCGCCGTTCGAAGAACCGCCGCCCGAGCCGGATCCGCCGGAGCTGCCTGAACCTGAGCCGCCGTCGCTTCCGGCGCTCGCGGCCGCACCAGCTGCCGCGGCATCCTTCGCACCGTCCTGCGACCCGGCAGTCGATCCGGAGCTGTCGGCGTCCGTTCCGGTGCTGTCGCCCTTGGCATCGGTGTCCTCACCCGTTCCGGCACCATCTGAGCTGCCGTTCTCATCCGAGTCCTTGGCCCCTTCATCTGTGCCGTCGGCGTCGGAGTCCTGGTCCTTCGGCGGTTCAGTCGGATCCGGTGCCGATCCGCCGTCGCCCTTGATGACCTGCACGACCGTGGGCCGCGGCATCGCGGCCACTCCCTTATCGACATCGGTCGCGTCGACATAGTCGGGGAACTGCGAGTGCTGATCGGCATAGGAGCCGTCCTCACCTGGGTGCTGGACCGCAACGAAAGCTGACTCATACTCGTCGTGGACGAGTGGTCCGCAGACCTCGGCTTCGCGAGGCACGGACAGGAACTGTTCGACCCGACCGCGCTGGTCACCGTCGATCGTGACCTTGAACAGCCCGTCGCAGTAGCCGATGCCGTCGGGAGCACCGTCGGTGGAGATCCACAGGTTTCCGGCGGTATCGAAGGCCACATTGTCCGGGCAGGAGATCGGTGAGACCTGATCGGCGGGGAAGCCGGAGAAGTAGGTGGCATCGCCCTGCTTCGGGTCTCCGCAGACCAACAGCAGCGTCCAGTCGAATTCGGTGCCCGTATGATCGCCGGAACGCTCGGTGATCTCGACGATGTGCCCGTCGCGGTTCTCCGTGCGCGGATTGGCCTCATCTGCGGCGGCCTTCCCGTCGGTGCCGCGGTCGGAGTTGTTTGTGCACGCTACGTAGATGCGGCCGTTGACCGGGTTCGGTTCGACGTCTTCGCAGCGGTCCATCTTCGTCGGTCCGACCTTGTCGGCGGCCAGTCGGGTGTTGACAAGGACCTCTTCGACGGAGAATCCGGACACCTGCGACTTGCCGTCCTTGACCAGCGGAAGCCACTGTCCGCTGCCGTCGAACTCGCCGTCGGCGGGCACCTCACCGCTGCCGTCGATCTCGGACTTCGGTGAGTTGCCGGTGAACTTCGCGACGTAGAGGTCGCCGTCGGTCAGCAGCGTCTTGTTGTGTTCGCGGTCGCCCTCGACGTAGGTGTCCTTCGAGACGAACTTGTAGAGGTAGTCGAACTTCTCATCGTCTCCCATATAGGCCACGGTGTGGCCCGAATCGGAGATCGTGATGTTCGCCCCTTCGTGTTTGAAGCGGCCCATGTTCGTGTGCTTATGAGGGGTGGAGTTCGGGTCCCAGGGGTCGACTTCGACGATCCAGCCGAAGCGATTCGCTTCGTTCGCGTAGCCCGGGTTGTTCGTATCGAATCGGTCGACATCGGCTTCCCACCCGTTGGCCGAGTCTTCGCTGTCGAGACCGTAGCGCTTATCGGCCGCCGAGGTGCCCTGCGCCTTGAAGTACGAGTTGAAGTTCTCCTCACCGGACACCAGAGTGCCCCACGGGGTGAGTCCACCCGCGCAGTTGCCCAGTGTGCCCTGCGCCTTGTCGCCCTGCGGGTAGTCCTTCGTCCGCAGCAGGTCGGAGCCGGCGGCGGGACCGGTGAACTCGTATTCGGTGTCGATGAGGAACCGGCGGTTCTTCTTTCCGTTGACATCGATCGTCCACGTCGACTTCTCGTCCGTGCGGATGAGTTCGGCAACGGTCAGTCCGTGGGCTTCACGGCTGATCGCCCGCTGATCGGCTCCGTCCATGTCCTCGGGGTACATGATGGCGTCGTTCGTGTATTCCTGGTTGGCGAAGAGCACGGCCCGGTTGGAGTCATCGGGGTCGATCTGGATGGACAGGAAGTCGTTGTTGTAGCCGAACTGGCGGCGCTGCGCCTCTGGGCTCTGATTCTCCGGGTCAAATTTCGGAGAGTCGGGGAACAAGGGGTCTCCCCAGCGGACGATCGGATGCCAGGAGTAGCCTTCGGGGACGACGAATTCGTCGACCTCATGCTGGACCGGGTCGATGGCGGTGAAGGCCAGACTGCCTGCGGTGGCTGCGGCGGCAGAGCGTGCGGTCGGACTCGGTGCGGTGGTCACTGCGATGGCCAAGGCACCGGCAGCAGAGGCACCGAGAACCGCGCGACGGCTGAGCTTCGCATTGACGATATCGCGGAAATACCCATTCGCCGATGTGTTGCAGGTGGCCTTGAGGCAGGCGTTGTCGCACTTCAGTGCGCATGTGACGGGGCTGCGCTTGCCACGCACATGGTCGGCCATCGGCAGAAAGGTTCGCATAGATTCTCTCCTTGTATCGGGTATCTTCCCAGTCCGGGGCCCGCCCGGCACAGAGGGCGGAACCGGGAGGGCTCACCCGGTCGAGACTGTCACCGGCAAGCGGCCCTGGAACTACCCGTCGGTGAACTGCCGGTGAACCCAGCAGGTCGAGTGAGTGTCCCATTCGCCTGTCCCGGCTTCGGGTCCTGGTCTCAGCCTGGGGCTCCTGGCCTCAGCCGAAGTCGACGAGGGCGAGCACTCCCGGGGCGAGGAATCCGACGGCGTCGATGATGACATGCGCCCACACCAGCGGCATGAGTCTGCCCTTGCGCAGGAAATACCAGCCGAAGATGATGCCCATGGCGACGTTGCCGATGAACGGGCCGATGCCCTGATAGAGGTGGTAGCTGGCGCGGAAGAGAGCCAGGGAGATGATGATAGGCCAGGGCCCGAACCCCAGCCGCCGCAGTCGCAGCCACCCGAAACCGAAGATGATGACCTCTTCGACGATCCCGTTCTTCGCGGCCGAGAGCAGCAGGACGGGAATCGTCCACCAATGATCGCCGAGGTTGGACGGCTGGATCTCGGCCGTGATCCCCAGTGCCCTGCCGCCCGCGTACACCCCGAGGGTGCCGATGCCGATGATGAGGAAGATGAGGACACCGTGGCCGAGGTCGCGCCCTCGGTGCCCGTCGACTCCGAGTCGGGTCGACAGCGGCTGCGCCGGCCGGTCTCGGCTGAGCAGGTAGATCGCGAGGGCGACGGGAACGAGGGTGAAGCCGATGTCGAGAAGCTGGTAGATGAGGTCGAAACCCGGCCGGGGTGAGATCGAGGTATTGAGCTTCGCCTGGGCGTCGCTGATCGGCCCACGGGTGGCGATATCGGCCAGGCGCACGATTGCATAGACGGCCGACTGGCCCAGCGACAGGGCCGCAATGAGGCCGAGCTCGAACCACAGGCGCTTTCTCTCCTGTGGTTCGAGCTCGGTCGTCATGGACTCAACTCTAGCCGGGACGGATCAGTGTTTGGGTTCACCGTCCCCGTCGTCGCGGCGCGGGTTCTGGCTGCGCAGGGTGAAGTCCGTTTCCTGCCCGCTGCCTCGCTCCGCGTCGGCCTCCCGCCCGCCGCCTCCGTGGTCGGCGTCCGTCGATTCATCCGACGCCGAGGCGGTGCTGCCCGAATCCGTGGACCTCGGGTCCGCGGTCGGTGCGGCCTCCTCGGTGGGGGCCACCCCCTCTGTCCGTGTCCGAGGTTCACCGAAACCGGCGGCTGCGGCTCCCGCACCGGCGGGCACCGTGGCGGTCTCCCGCTGGTTCGCCCGGGCTTCGGCGGCGTCGAGGACCTCTCCGCGGGCCATGTTCTTCACGTACTTCTTCTCGGCCCGGCGTTCCTTCACTCCTTCGAGCAGCAGGTAGAGCACCGGCACGAGGATGAGCGTGAGCAGCGTCGAGCTGACCAGGCCGCCGATGACGACGATCGCCAACGGCTTCGAGATGAACACTCCCCCGCCGGTGAGCCCGAGGGCCATCGGCAGCAGCGCGAAGATCGTGGCGGCCGCGGTCATGAGAATCGGACGATAACGCAGCCGGGCGCCGTGGACGACGGATGTGCGCAGGTCGACCCCGCGAACACGGAAGTGGTTGATGAGGTCGATGAGCACGATCGCGTTCGTGACCACGATGCCGATGAGCATGAGCAGACCGATCATCGACGTCAGCCCCAGCGGGGTGTCGGTGATGAGCGAGAGCGCTACCGAACCGGTGGCCGCGAACGGGATCGAGACCAGCAGGATCAGCGGCTGCAGCAGCGACTTGAACGTGGCGACCATAATGACGAACACGATGAGGATCGCCGCGAGCATCGCCAGTCCCAGCTGCGAGAACGCTTCGTTCTGCTCCTGGGTGGCACCGCCGGTGTCGACGGACACCGTATCGGGCAGGTCCACCTCGTCGAGGGCCGACTGCACCTCGGTCGAGACAGCACCGAGGTCATCGCCCTCCGGGGTCACGGACACGGTGGTCGAGCGCTGCGAATCCGTGTGGCGGATCGTCGGAGCGGTCTTGACCTCCTTGACCTCGGCGACCTCATCGAGTTCGATGAAGCGCGGCTCCGAGGTCACGGGAGCGCCCGCATTCGGATCTCCGCCGGCTGCGCCACCGGCACCGCCACCAGCACCGCCGGCTCCACCAGCACCGCCTTCTCCGCCAGCGCCGCCGGCTCCTCCGGCCGCACCGGCGTCACCCGAACCACCGGCACCGCCAGCGCCTCCGGCTCCTTCGGCACCACCGGCCGCACCGGCATCACCTGCACCGCCGGCGCCTCCGGCAGCTCCTCCAGCGCCTCCGCCTGCAGCACCCGCACCGGCTCCGCCGGCAGGGGCTGTCTCTTCCGGCTTGCCCGGGATCTTGAGTTCACGCAGCTTCTCCACGGTGTCGGCATTGCGATCGAAGAGCAGCACCGAATGCGAGACATCGTCGATGACGACCTCACCGATCTGCTGACCGTGCATGGCCCGCTGCACATACTGGCCGATGGACGCCTCGGTGAGGTTCTCCTCTGCGGCCTTCTCATGATCGACCTTGACCTCGATCACGGGCTGGACCGCAGCGATATCGCTGGTCACCGACTGTGCCGAGGACACGCCTTCGAGCTTGTCGCTGACCTTCTTCGTCGCGTCTTCGAGTTCCTGCGCGTCGGTGGCCGTGAGCGTGACGTCGATCGTCTGCGCACCCGGGGTCGAGCTCTGGCTCGCCACCTCGACGTCACCGGCACCGTCGAGCTCGTCGAACTGCTTCTGCAGGTCGGCGGAGATCGACTGCGCCGAGACTCCGGACTTCGTGTTGACGATATACGTGCCCGTCAGCGACGAGTCATCGGTGAAGCCGAACGATGTTCCGCCCAGCGACAGCTGATAGTTGTCGACATTGGAGGCATCGGCGAGGATGTCCTCGACTTTCTTCGCCTGCTCCGATGCCTCATCGAGGTCCGTGCCCGGGTCGAAGGTCTGAGAGATCTGCAGGGAGTCCTGCCCGGTGTCGCCGAAGAGCTCGGTCTTCAGCTGGGGAATCATCGCTCCGGTGCCGCCGAGGATGAGCACGGCGATGAGGATCATGACGATCGGGTACTTCGTCGAGAACCCGATGACCGGCATATAGGTCTTCTGCAGACGCGTCACCGGAGAATGCATTCCAGCGAGCTCGTCGACTGCCTCCGTGCCGTCTTCGGATTCGCCGTAGCGCGGACCACCCGCGGCCACTCCGGTCGGTTCGGACCGGCTGGAGGCTTCACCTCGCGCAGAGGCAGCAGCCGGAAGGGAGGAATCGGCATCGTCGCGCGGGCCGGTGTCCTCGGCTTCGGCACCGGCGGCGACGAGGTCGCGCTTCTTGTCGGCCTTCTTCGCCGCCTTCTTCTCTGTCCGCCACTGCGACAGCATCGACTTGCGGCTGCGACGGATCTCGGCCTTCTCAGCGCGGGTGAGCTTGACCTTCGCTTCACGCTGACGGAGGAACCAGTACGCGAGGACGGGCACGATCGTCAGCGCCACAAACAGGGAGGAGAGCAGGGCGATCGTCGCGGTCAGGGCGAAGGGCCGGAACATCTCGCCGGTCTGCCCCGTCACGAACGCCAG
This sequence comes from Brevibacterium sp. SMBL_HHYL_HB1, assembly GCF_018208375.1. Lineage (NCBI taxonomy): Bacteria > Bacillati > Actinomycetota > Actinomycetes > Micrococcales > Brevibacteriaceae > Brevibacterium > Brevibacterium sp. SMBL_HHYL_HB1. Next base: position 2,562,036 of record NZ_CP062936.1, read on the forward strand.
CGGCAGGAACACGGCCACCGTGGTCAGGGTCGACGCGGTGATGGCCCCGGCCACCTCGGAGACGGCGGCGAGGATGTTCGAGAATTTGTCGCCACCGGAGGCATGACGTCTTCGGATCGCCTCGATGACGACGATGGAGTCGTCGACGACGCGGCCCACGGAGATCGTCAGCGCTCCCAGGGTGAGCATATTGAGGGTCTCCCCGCCCATCCACAGCCCGATCATAGCGATGAGGAGGGAGAGCGGAATGGAGATGGCGGTGATGATCGTCGCCCGCACCGAGAGCAGGAAGACAAGGATGACGAGGACCGCGAAGATCAGGCCCAACCCACCCTCGTTGAGCAGATCGTGGATGGACTGCTCGATGAACGGTGCCTGGTCGAACGCGGAGACGAACTCAGTGTTGTCGCCCATCATCTTCTCGAGTTCAGGCAGCTTGTCGGCCACCGCGTGTGAGACGTCGACGGTGTTCGCGTCGGATTCCTTCATCACCGACACGGACAGCGACGGCTGTCCGTTGGTGCGCGAGATCGATTCGACGGGCTCGTCGACGAGTGTGACGTCGGCGACGTCGGAGACCTGGACCGGTTCGTCCTTGCCGGAGATGACGAGGTCCTTGATCGCATCGATCGAGCGGATGCGCGTGCCGACCTCGACCGGGGCCGTGCCGTCGGCGCCCTTGAGCTCACCCGCCGAGGTGGGGACGCCGTTGGATTGGAGGATTCCGGCCACCTCGTCGAGGTTGGCTCCTTCGTCCTCGAGATCGTCACGACGGATGCTGATCTCGACCTGTTTGGTCTTCGCACCGGCGATCTGCACCTGGGAGACTCCGTCGACCTTCTTCAGCTCCGGTTCGACCATGTCCTCGAGATTCGCGGCCAGCTGGTCTTCATCGGCGTCGGAGGTCACGGAGAGGGCGAGAACCGGAATATCGTCGGTGCCCATCATCATGACGTTCGGTTCGACCCCGTCGGGCAGGGTCGGCTGCACTTGGGAGACCGCGCGCTGCAGAGCACGGACGACGTCATCGGAGTCGTCGCCGTACTTCGTGCCCACGGTGATCTGCGAACTGCCCGCCGAGGATGTCGAGGTCATGTCCTCGACTTCGGGCAGTGCGGTCAGCGCCCCTTCGAGGGGGTCGGTGACTTCGGATTCGACTGCCTCGGGGGTCGCCCCCTCGTAGGAGGCGGTGACCGTGGCCTGTGGGTTGTCGAGGGATGGGAAGAGCTCTTGCTTGAGGGCACCGGCTCCGATGACGCCGAAGATGACGGCAACGACGGAGATCAGCGCGATGAGCGCCCGGTTCTTCAAGCTCAGTCGAGTCAGGAAACTCACAGAGGGGACTTTCTTTGTCGTAGACAGGGCGACGACGCAGAACGCCGACAGAGCCATCCTAGTGAGTATCCGCTGAGCCGCCCATGAGGAAAACCTGACTTCTCGGAATCAGAACCGGGGCGCGCCCAGCCGCACCTGCGTCACTGAGTCGAAGCCGGCTGCCTCGGTCGGGTCTCGCGGCCGAAGAACCACATACCGGCGGCGATGATGCCGAGGACACCGGTGAGCAGGAACGCCCACGAGTAGTCGAAGTGGTCGACGACGGCTCCGGCGATGATCGGGCCGAGGATCGCTCCGCCGTCGAGGGCCATCTGGTAGCGGGCGAGCACTCGGCCGCCCTTGCGTTCGCGGCCGATGACATCGGCGACGGTGGCCTGTTGCGCGGGATTGGCCAGGCCGGATCCGACTCCGGCGATGACCGAGAAGGCGAAGAACAGCCAGATCGAGTCGATGAAGGCCAACGCCGCGGTCGTCACGCCGAGGACGAACAGACCCCATTGGATGAAGGGCTTGCGCCCGACGGTGTCCGCGAAGCGCCCCACGACCGTGACCGCCGAGGCATTGCCGATGGCGAACATGGTCAGAGCCAGTCCGGCCACGGCCGTATCGGCCTTGAGTGCCTGGATGGCGAAGAGCGGGTAGATGGCCACGCGGATGCCCATCGCCGACCAGCCTTGGACGAAAGCGGAGATGAGCGCGGAGCGGTAGGCCGAATCCTTCCAGGCTTCCCGGAAGGACATGACTTCCTGCTGCTCCTTGTCCTTCTCCGCCTCCAGGCGGGCACGCCCGGACTTCGTGGAGGAGCCGAATGAGGCGGTGGAGCCGAGGAAGACGCGGACGACGATGGCGGCGATGAGCAGACCGACGGCGTAGATGACGAACGGGATGCGCATCCCCCATCCGGCCATCGCACCGCCGAGGACGGGCCCGGCGATATTGCCGACGAGGAACGCTGTCGCATACGTCGAAGAGGCTTTCGCACGGGCGTCGATCGGGGCGAGCCGGACGATGAGGGCCATCGCGGAGACGCTGAACATGGTCGAGCCGATGCCGCCGAGCCCGCGGAAGATCAGCAGCTGCCAGTAGTTCTGGGCGAAGGCGACGGCCGCGGTGGAGGCGGCGACGATGAGGAGGCCGGTGATGTAGATTCGGCGTTCACCGAAGGCATCGACGAGGCGGCCAGACGAGGGTGAGAACACGAACCGGAAGAATGCGAACGAGGAGACGACGATGGTTGCGGCCGTGACCCCGAAGTCGAAGCTCGCTGCGAACTGCGGCAGGACGGGAGCGATGATTCCGTAGCCGAGGGCGACGATGAAGGCCGCTGCCACGAGGACGTAGATCTCCTTGGGCAGGCGGCGCGTTTCCGGAGTCTCGGTGTCGGGTGTGCTCACAGGGTATCGAGGAACTGTTCGGGCTTCGGCAGGGGGCGGGTGCTCGTGGTCAGCCGCTGTCGGTAGCGTTCGGAAACGGCTCCGATGTAGAACCAGCCCATGAGCAGCTCGTGATCGGCAAGACGGTGGAGGCGACGCACCGGTTCGGTGTTCGTCAGGGTTCCCGACCGCCACATCACTCCCCAGCCTGCCTGCCACAGAGCGAGCTCGAGAAGGTGTCCGGCACCGGCGGCCGTGGCGTGCTGCTCCCATTCGGGAACCTTGTCATGCTTGGCCGGTGAGGAGACGAGGGCGAGCAGGAGTTCGGCTCGCAGCGGCTTCGTGTTTGTCTCTCCCGGCTTGCGGACGACTCCGGCGGCTTCGTCGAGGGCCTCGCCGAGGCGGAGCCGGTCGTCTCCGCGGATGATGAGGAAGCGCCAGGGGCGCAGGGACTTGTGGTCGGCGACCGAGGAGATCGACCGGATGATCTCCAGCAGGTCGGAGTCGTTCGGGGTCTCCGGGTCGACCTTCGAGATCGACCGCCGTGTGCTCAGGGCGTGGAGAACGGGATCGGCGACGATGTCGATCGATGACGGCACCGAGTAGTCGGGTCCGCGGCGGGTGGGCGTGATGGTCGCGGTGCTGCCCTTCGCCGAGGCGGCGGCATCCTCGGCGTGGTCAGCGTTGTGCTCGCTCTGCGCCGAGCGGGCGGTCTGTGCGTCCTGCGCGGCGAGGTCCTTCGCCCAGGGGCCGGTGTTGCCGTCGAGGAAGTGGGCGCGCACGCGGTCTTTGGTCACTTCGCAGGCATCGCCGCCTGCGTCTTTGGACCGTTTGCGGGCCTTGTGTTTGGACTTCTTGCACTTGTCTTTTCTGTGGCTGCCCATCAGCTCACCCATTCGGCGAAGGCGGTGCGTGCCCTGCTGAGTTTCGGGTCGATGATGACACGGCAGTAGCCGCTGTCCGGGTTCGCGGTGTAGAAGTCCTGGTGGACATCCTCGGCGGGATAGAACGTGCCGAGGGGTTCGAGGGTGGTCACGATCGGATCGTCGAAGAGGGACTGTGCGGATTCGATGGCTTCGGCGAAATGCTGCTTCTCGGTCTCGTCGCGGTAGAACATGGCCGACCGGTACTGGGTGCCGACGTCGTAGCCCTGACGGTTGAGGCTCGTGGGGTCGTGGCCGGTGAAGAACAGGCCGAGGATGACCTCTTCGGGGACGATGTCGGCGTCGAAGGTCACCTGCAGGGCTTCGGCGTGGCCGGTCATGCCGGAGCAGACCTCGCGGTAGCCGGGGTTGTCGGTGTGGCCGCCGGTGTAGCCGGAGATCACTTCTCTCACGCCGGTGGTCCGCTGGTAGACGGCGTCGAGGCACCAGAAGCAGCCGGCGCCGAGAGTGAGAGTCTGAAGATCGCTCATGATTCGTATAACGATGACACGCGCAGGTTATTCCCGGCAGCCCCGGCTCACATCACCAAACCGGACGGCAGAGAGAAGCCGAGCTCGGCGGCTGCCTTCTGCGTCGAGGGCTGGTGCCAGAACTTCGCGACCGATCCGTTCGTCGCCAGGGATCGCATCTCGGCCTTGTCGAGGAAGAGGATTCCGGACAGGTGGTCGGTCTCGTGGGCGACGATGCGTGCCGACCAGCCGGAGACCTCCTCGGCGATGGGGCTGCCCTGCAGGTCGGTGCCTGTCAATGCGATTGTGCGGGGGCGGGCGACGACGGCCTGGTAGCCGGGGATCGACAGGCATCCTTCATAGAAGGCGACGTCGTCTGCGCCGGCGCGTTCGTATCCCGCGTTGAGGACGACTCGCAGCGGCATCGGCTCCCGTTGCCGGACCTTCGCGACTTCGGGATCGCGGGCGCCGGGATCCTCGGCGACGAACATCGACAAGGCAATGCCCACTTGCGGGGCGGCGAGGCCGACTCCGGGGGCTGCGAGCATGGTTGCTCGCATCACCTCGGCGAGCTTCTCGAGCTCGGCATCGTCGACCTGCCCGTCGAAGGGGCGGGTGTCGGTGCGCAGGACGGGGTCACCGGCCTCGACGATGGGCGCGGTCCCATCTCCCTCCTCGGCGGCGGTGAGGACAGCCCGGATCTGTTCGGCGATCAGCGCATCGGCTGCGTGCATGGAATGGTTTCCTCAGCTCGCGCGAGCGACGATGAGTTCGGCGTGCTTGAGCAGCGGGGCGTCGATCATCTTGCCCTCGAAGGAGAATGCGCCTTTCTCCGTCTTCGCCAGGTCGAGCACGGATTGTGCCCATGTCAGCTGTTCGTCGCTGGGGCGGAAGGCGTCGCGGACGACGGGCACGTGGTTGGGGTGGATGGAGACCTTACCGGAGAAGCCCGACTGCACGGCGTCCTCGGCTTCGGCGGCGAGGCCCTCGAGGTTCGGAATGTCCGCCCAGATCGAGTCGAGGGCGAACTTGCTGTGGGCCCGGGCGGCGAGCAGGGTCTGGCTGCGCACATGCTTGGCTACGTCCCGGTAGCCGCCGTCATCCTTGCGTGAAGAGCCTCCGCCGAGGTCAGCGATGAGATCCTCGGATCCCCACATCAGCGCGTAGACGTTCGGGGCGGCGGCGATCTCGGCGACGTTGACGGCGCCGAGCGCGGTTTCGATGAGCGCGATGACCTGGAAGCCCGACAGGATCGACAGATCCGCTGCGAGTTCTGCCTTCGGCAGCATCACGGCCGTGTAGTCGGTGCGTGCGAGCATCTTGAGGTCCTCGCCGAGGTGGCCCGAATCGTGGGAGTTCACCCGCACGACCGTGCGGCTGGGGTCGAGGGGGAAGTCGACGATGGACTCCCGCGCGGCGGCTTTGTCGGCCTCGTTGACGGCGTCCTCGAGGTCGAGGATGACGATATCCGAGCGTTCGGCAGCTTTCGTGTACCGGTCGGGGCGGTCGCCGGGGACGAAGAGCCAGGCGGGTTTGAACTCGAGTGCCATGGGCGTGCTCACTTTCCGGTTTCGGTCTGGTCGGCGGTATCGGCGGCGGACTTCGCAGCTGCGGATTCGTGGCTGGAGTCGAACATCATCGCCTGGCGCACGGCCTTCGCGACGAGCTTGCCGTCCTGGTTGTAGCCGCGGTGTTCGAAGGTGACGATGCCCTGGCCGGGACGCGACTTCGAATTGCGCTTGTCGAGGATCGTCGTCTCCGCGTAGAGGGTGTCGCCGTGGAACATCGGTGCCGGGAAGCTGACCTCGGAGAAGCCGAGGTTTCCGACCGTCGTGCCCTGGGTGAGCTGGGATACGGACAGGCCGATGAGGGTGGCAAGAGTGAACATCGAGTTCACGAGGCGCTCACCGAAGGGTTCGGTGGCCGACCATGCGGCGTCGAGGTGCAGGGCCTGTGTATTCATGGACACGGCCGTGAACAGGGTGTTGTCCGCCTCGGTGATGGTGCGGCCCGGCGCGTGCTTATAGGTGGCGCCGACTTCCATCTCGTCCAGCCACAGACCTCGTTGTGCAATGACCTTGTCACTCATGTAACGCTCCTCACTCGTCGTGATTTGAGTTTATCGCCATTCACCGGAGCCCTGCGACCCGGGGGTCGGTAGGATCGAGCCCATCATGGCCATCACACGAACGCTCGTCGTCGTCACGCATCCCGAGTCGCGACATCATCTCGAGTCGCGGGTCGGCGGGTGGCACGATTCCGCACTCACCGTTCGCGGTGAGTTCCAAGCCGATCGCATCGCTGCCGAGCTGCAGTCACGGATTCCGGCGGGTGCCTCGGCGCAGGTCTTCACCTCCGATCTCCGGAGGGCCCGCGCAACCGCCGAGATGATCGCCGATCGGCTCGGCAGTCGAGTGGTCGACCGCCCGGACCTGCGCGAGAAGTCGTACGGGGTCGCGGAGGGGCGGGCGCAGTCCTGGCTGGACGAGCGCTTCGTCTTCCCGCCCGTGCCGGATGATGCCTTCGACCATGCGGCGCGGCTCGATCATGCCGAAGGCATCGACGGGGCGGAGACGCGGCGTGAGGCCGGTGCTCGGATCTACGCCGCCGTCGACGAGGTCCTCGCACAGCGGGCCTCGCACCAGGTGGTCGTCACGCACGGCTTCGCCCACACGTTCGTCATCGGTCGATGGCTCGAGCTGCCTCTCGAGGCGATGGGCCGGGCGACGTTCGCGGCGCGATCAGGGTGCATCACAGAACTGGTCGAGGACGATCTGTTCGGCAATCGGACCCTGCAATCGCTGGCGGCGGTGGACCACCTCGGCGATGCCTGAGGTGGTCCACCGCTGTGAGAGCAGAGGGCATTTGCCTGCTCTTAGTGAGATGGCCGTCTGATCGGCTGTGCACCGGTCAGGAGCTCAGCTCGGTATCGAGTTCGCTGAAAGCCGATGACCATCCGTCGTACACGCTCTCGTCCGAACCCGAGTCGTCCGGCAGGCCGGTCAGCGTGAAGGTCATGCGAGTGCGGCCGGCGTCGAGCTCGTCGAGTTCAATGCTCACGCGCGGAGCCTCGTCGACCTCGCCGGGACTCCCCCACGTGAAATCGAGGCGGTCGGGTTCGTCGATGCGGAGGTACTTCCCGGCGGTCGGGAACTCCTGTCCCGTGTCGGGGATGCGCATCGTATAGGTGTACTCGCCTCCGACGCGCAGGTCGACGGAGACGGATTCGCGTGGGGTCACCAGCGTTTCGGGGTGGAACCAGCGGGCCATCACGTCCGGATTCGTCCATGCTTCCCAGACGCGGGCGCGCGGTGCGGCGAATTCGCGGACGATGGTGAAGCCGGGCTCCTCCGCCTGTGCGCTGTTCGGGTCGGTGGCTGTGTGGTCTGTGTTCTCGGCGTTCATCGCTGTTCTCCCCCTTGAGTCGTGCATGATGTCCGCGTCGTTCGGTTCATCGTTTCGTCGATGTCGGGTCCGCGGTTCATTCCGCGGTCGACGGATCGGTCGTTGCAGGGTCAGTGGGCACCTCCTCGGCGAGGATGCGATCGAGATTGTCGAAGCGCTGCTGCCATTCGTCGTGAGCCGACTGCAGCCAGCCGGTCGCCTCGGTGAGCGCGTCGGCGTTGAGTGCGACGATGCGCTGCTGTGCGGATTTCGACCGCGTGATGAGCCCTGCAGTCTCGAGCACCTTGAGGTGCTGGGAGACCGCGGACCGGCTGATCGGCAGCGGCTCCGCAAGCTCACCTGCGCTCTTGTCTCCCGAGCGCAGCCGATCGATGATCGCCCGACGAGTCGGGTCGGCCAGCGCCGCGAAGACGAGATCCATACTCATTTAAGCATCCCCTTAATTAAGTGATTACTACAATACACTGCTCTGACGTCCCGTCAAGGGGTGCGCATCATCGGATCGGACTTCTCAGCACACTTGCGCCCAACCCGACTAGGCTGGAAGCAGCCGCTTCGGCCCACCCCGAGTTCGAGGAGAGACATGGATCGCGATTCGATCGACTGCTGGCTGACCGATATGGACGGTGTCCTGGTCAAGGAGAACAATCCCCTGCCGGGAGCCGCCGAGCTGCTCGCCCAGTGGCGCCAGGCGGACATCCCCTATCTGGTGCTGACGAACAATTCCATCTACACCGCCCGTGACCTCTCCGCCCGGCTGCGCTCGAACGGACTCGACGTCCCCGAGTCGAACATCTGGACCTCGGCGATGGCCACCGCGGATTTCCTGTCCAACCAGGTCGAGCACGGCACGGCCTATGTCGTCGGCGAGGCGGGGCTGACCACGGCGATCCACGAGGCCGGGTTCGTCATGACAGAGCACGACCCCGAGTTCGTCGTCGTCGGTGAGACCCACTCCTATTCGTTCGAGGCGATCACGAAGGCGATCCGCCTCATCGATGCCGGCTCCCGCTTCATCGTCACGAACCCGGACGCCACCGGCCCCAGCCCCGAGGGCGTCCTGCCGGCCACCGGCGCCATCGCCGCACTCATCACGAAGGCGACGAACCGCGAGCCCTACGTCGTGGGCAAGCCGAACCCGATGATGTTCCGCTCGGCCCTGAACAGGATCGGCGCGCATTCGATGAGCACAGCGATGATCGGCGATCGCATGGACACCGACATCATCGCCGGGATGGAAGCGGGCATGCACACGGTCCTCGTGCTGTCGGGAATCTCCACCGCCGAGGATGTCCGCCGCTTCCCATTCCGACCCAACGAGATCGTCAACGGAGTCCACGAGCTGCTCGATGTGCCGCTGGAGAACCGCGGAGAGCTCGGCCCCGACACCACCGGCTCCGCCTGAGGCGGCCCCGCACCTGCGGCGCCGGACATACAGCCTCCCAGCGGCGAGAAGCTGGCGCCTGCAGCCTCCACCTGGCGACAAACGGGTTGAGGCACACGTGGATTCGCCGAAAAACGGGCTGAGTGTCGAAACACGGGTGTGCCCACGCGTTTTTCGACACTCAGCCCGTTTCTCGATGAAGCTGCCCCGGCGACCGCTCCGCGGCCCGCGGCCGCCCCAGCACAGGAGAGCACCCACGCCAGACTCTCCGGAACCCGATTACCCAATGCTGAATATGCGGTTTGATGCCATTTGATCTTTTTTCATTGCATTTATTGCGTATTTGGTTCATGCTTGATGAGTGTTCCAAGTGCTGACGACGCGGCAGCTCCGTGAACTCGGTATGACCCGCAAACAGATGGCCGAAGCGGAACGATGCTGCCTGCGCAGAGTCAGGAAGGGCCACTTCGTGATCCGCAGGGCCTGTGACGATGACCATCACGGACCCATCCGCGGTCTTTCTACGGATCACGACACTTCGTTCCCGACTGTTTTCGGAGATCTGCGAGACGAAGCCGAGGAACTGCGGGTCCAGATCGCATGCCGCCTCGATTCTCTTCGGCCGGGAGGTGTGTTCTCTCATGTATCGGCTGCGCTCATCCACCGTCTCGACCCGGCCTTGATCGAATCATCGAAAGTCGAAATCTCCAGGGATTCCCCTACCCGCAACTACGATGACGTGCTGATGTACTCGCGAAGACTTCCACCGGAAGAGATCTCATCCGAGTTCGCTTATCCGGTCACTACTCTGCCCAGGACCTTGGCCGATGTTTCCCTTGACCGTTCGCTCGAGGTTTCCGTGCCGCTCATCTCTCAAGCGCTCCGTGCGGGAAAGGTCGACCGGTCGGACATCACAGAGCGGCTGGTGAAAGGGAAGCGGGGACGCAGAAGAGCCCTACTGGCTGTCGAGCTCTCGAGTGCTGAATATGAATCCCCTGCCGAGGCGGTATGTGCGGTGAAATTCCACCGGTTCGGAATCACTGGGATGGTCCCGCAGGTCGAGACCTTCACAGAGTCAGGCAGATTCATCGGCCGAAATGATTTTCGGCACAAGTGTGCAGCCGTCGCAGTGGAAGTCCATGGTGTCGGCAAGTTCTACCTCAGCCCTGACGGTCCCGATGAAGCGTCCAAAACGAGCCATCAGCGCAATATGGATCTGCTCAATGCAGGCTTCACCGTCTTCAACCTGAGCTTCGGAGACCTCTTCAGGCCCCGCATTTTCGCCGCGATCAAGCGAGCTATCGAGACCGCGAATCAGCGAAAAACGGGCTGAGCGTCGAGACACGGGGGTGCCCGGTATATTTCAAGCTGTTTGTGACAGCTCGGTGTTTTCTGGGCTATTGATGCCGGCGTGGGTCGGTGGGCCAGCGGCTATGGGGCTGGTGTGGAATCGTTCCGGATGCGCGCAGTGACGGGCCTCCAGAGTGGCTTGGCGACGGGCCCGGACAAGCTCGGTACGTCCGTGATGGACATCGTTGGGAGTGTAATAATTCAGGCCGCTGTGGCGGTGGTTCGCGTTGTAGTCAGCAATGAACGCGGCCATGTAGTCACGAGCATGATCGATGGATTCGAACCGGGTGGGAAAGTCCAAGTGGTACTTGATGGTCTTGAACGTCGATTCACTAAACGCGTTGGGGACTGCTGAAGGTTTGGGACTGCTGAAGGTTTGGTTGACTCCGGGGTTTATGCCGCCAGAGCGACGACCTTGTGGTGAACAAGCTCGTATTCAACCGGGGTCAGTTTACCCAAACGTCGCTGTCGACGCTTCCGGTGATAGGTCCGCTCGACCCAGTGCACGATCACCTTCCGCAACCTCGCTCGCGTGTCCCAACGGCCTCTATCGAGGACGTTCTTCTGCAACACGGCGAAGAACGATTCCATCGCCGCGTTGTCGCCAGCAGCACCAACCCTTCCCATCGATCCGACGAGCCCATAGTGCCGTAAAGCGTGCTGGAATTTGCGGGAACGAAATTGCGACCCGCGGTCCGAATGCACCACGCAACCGGCCACAACGCCAGCCCCGCCGCGGCGGGCTACAGCATCGTCAATCGCTGCTACGGCCAGGCGCGACTTCATTCTCGAGTCGATGGCATAGCCGACGATTCTGTTGCTGAACACGTCCTTGACCGCGCACATGTACAGCTTGCCCTCACCGGTGTGATGCTCCGTGACGTCGGTCAGCCACAATTCGTTGATTGCCTTGGCCGTGAAGTCTCGTTTGACAAGGTCATCACACACTGGCGGGCCGGGCTTCTTCCCATGTTTCCGAGCTCGTTTGATCGTGTTCGAGAACAGCTCTTGCTGCGAGCACAATCGCCACACACGACGCTCTGACGCTTGCAGACCTGCGGCGTGGAGTTCATCGGCGATGAAACGGTATCCGAACTCGGGATCGTCCGTATGGACATCATGGGCGGCATTGATCAGGTGCGCCTCCTCGAGATCCCGGTCAGAGATAGGTTTCGCGCACCACTTGTAGAACCCCTGCTTGGTGAAGCCGAGCACCCGACAGGTCACTGCCACCGGCACCCCGGTGGCAGCAAGGTCGAGGACCAGCGGGTACATCATTTTGGGTGATGGCCACCGAGCTTCAAGTTCGCTTGCGAGAGGTAGGCGGCAGCCTCACGGAGGATCTTGTTCTCCCTCTCGAGCTCGCGAATGCGTTTCAGCGCTGCCGCCTGGGCGCGTGACTCCTCGGCATCACGGGAGGGCTCGAGTCCGTGCTCGCGTAGCCGCGAGTCACGGACCCAGGCTTGTAGGGCTGATTTCGAGATGCCGAGGTCGGCGCAGACCTGCTTCTGGGTCATCCCGTCGTTGATGAGATCGAGCGCTGATTGCTTGAACTCATCGGTGTAGATCTTTGGCATGACTTCTATCCTTCCTGGAATTTATCCAGTCGTGAAGTCAACCAAACCTTCAGCAGTCCCTTGTCATTCGACACTCTGGGCCGGGAAAAGGACAGCTTGATCCCCAGCGACTGAGCGAACTGGACAGTCGTTGCCGCGCGCATGGGAGCCCCGTTATCGGCGTGTAGCACGGTCGGGTACTGCTGGTTAGTTGCCACAGCCTGATCGATCATGGTCTGAGCATGGACGGATTTCTCGGAAGTCTCGACCCGGTGGCCAACGATCTTGCGAGAGAAAACGTCCATGATGGCATAGAGGCGATAGATGACCTTGCCGGGACCGCGCAGCATCGTGATGTCCCAACTCCACAGTTGGTTCGGTGCGCAGGCAGCGTGGACCGGCTTAGGCCGTTTGGGCTGGTTACCACGGCGCTGGGCGCGACGGTCTCCGTTCTGCCCGTGTGCGGCCACCACTCGGTGAGCCGTCGACGCGGAGAATGGCACCTGCCCGGCATCGAGCATCCGCCAATACGCCTGGGTGACAGACAGGCTCTCATAGTCTTCAGAGTTCAACAGCGCCATGAACGCATCGGCCTCGGCGGTGGTGATCCGACTCGGGTAGTCGCGTTCCTTCTGCGGCACCTGCACCCCGGCCGGGACCGCCGGATTCTGGTGACGGTACCAACTCGTACGATGCACACCCATCAACTCGCAGGCCGCCGTGATCGACCAGCCGACCCTGATCAGATCGCCGATGAACCTGAACCCGATTGCCTTTACTGTGGCGGGCTCATCCAGTCCGGCCTGGTCGCCTCGACCTCGGGCAGCGTCGGGTCTGTCGCGGTCGCGCTCTTGGACATCGCTTCCAAGAGCGCGGACGCTTTTCCCAAGATATCGACCGCAGCTTCAGACTTGGCCAGTTTGGCCTTCAACGCTTCGTTCTCGGCCTGCAGCTGTGTGAGTTGCTTCTTCTCAGCGGCTTTGAGCTTGTTGTCACTGGGATTGCCATTCAACCGATCCGATCGCGAGGTCAGGCAACCATTTTCTCTGTCCACGAACCACTGATAGATCGTTCTGGGATTGACCCCGACAGTCCGAGCCAACTGGGCTTTAGAACCCATCTCGATACATTTGTCATATTCGTCCAGGATCTCGAGTTTCTGGGCCGTGGTGAAATGCCCGCGGCTCGAGGAACGGGACGGAACTTCAAAAGACATAACAGACTTCTCTCCCCGCCAATATTGTCAGATAACTGTCACAAGACAGCCTGACACAGAGGGTGCCCACGCGTTTCTCGACGCTGAGCCCGTTTCTCGGTGAAGCAGCCTTGCCGCAACCCGTTTCTCGACACTCAGCCCGTTTCTCGATGTGTCAGTACACTGCACCCGAGCGCTTCAACAGCCCGTACATCGGAGAGCATCGGGGCGAGAGGAGGTCTCGCTACGAGTCAGGCGCCTCGAGCGCCCCGCGCTGCACCGCCCGCGCCGCAATGCGAGCGCCTGCCCCTCACCGCAGAACCCGCACCCGCCGCACACGCGGCCCCAGCTGCCCGGCTACTGGAGCGAAGAGGTCAGGCGCATGACGGACTCCATATACCGGCGGGGCCATGGCCGCTTCTCCCATTCCTCGAGGGTGAGTTCGCGGCTGACGTCCTGGTAGCCGGCGACGACGTCGACGATGTCATCGACCAAGTCCCCGCCGGTGGTCAGCAGGCTGATCTCGTAGTTGAGGCCGAAGGAGCGCATGTCCATGTTCGATGAGCCCATCACGGCGTAGATGTCGTCGACGATGAAGCACTTCGTGTGGAGCACAGCGGGTTTCGGGTACAGGAAGATCCGCACCCCCGCTTCGAGCAGCGACCGGTAGTACGACGATTGGGCCCGGTCGACCATGTATTGGTCGGCCTGCTCGCTGACGTAGAGCTCGACGTCGACTCCGCGCCAGGCCGCGGTCTCCACTGCGGCCAGCAGCGATTCGTCGGGCACGAAGTAGGGGCTGACGATGGCCAGGCGCTTCTGCGCCAGATACATCATCGAGGTGAAGACCTTGAGGTTCGGCGAGGTCGTGAATCCGGGTCCGGAGGGAATCAGCTGCATGGCGCTCGTCGCTCCGCCGACTTCGGGTTCGTTGCCGTCCCGTTCGTAGGGGCGGATGCCCAGCGCCTGCCCCGATTCGGAGTACCAGTCGGTGGAGAACGCCGCTTCGATCGCTGCGACGATGGGCCCGGAGAGCTCGACCATGATGTCGTGCCAGTTCCGGCCGATCTGCGAGTTCTTCCTGTTGAGGTAGCTCGAGTCGATCATGTTCTGTGAACCCATCATCGCCTGTTTGCCGTCGATGACGAGCAGCTTGCGGTGGTTGCGCAGATCGATGCGCCGGGCCTTGCCCCGCCACGGAATGAACGGCAGCATCAGGTGCCATTCGATTCCCGCGGCGTTGAGGCGCTTGCCCAGCCGATGGAATCCCGGATACTTCCTCGACCCGATGTGGTCGAGGAGGACACGGACTTCCACACCGCGTGCCGAGGCCCGTTCGAGTGCCCGGAAGAACACGTCGGTCGTCTTGTCCCAGGCCATGATGTAGATCTCGACGTGGACGTACTCGTGGGCCTCATCGACGAGTTCGGCCATGCGCTCGATCGAGGCTTCGTAGTCCGAGATCACCCCGTGGCTGTCGCCGGTGACCATCGGCAGCTCGGTCAGCGCCCGCCCCAACTGGGCGACGGAGACGAATTCCGGCGCGGCGTCCAGCGATGGAGGCACATCCGGCAGATCATCGGCGCCTTCGTGCAGGAGTTCGTTCGCTTCAGCCTGGATCCGTGCGCGGCGCTGATTGATATAGGGGCTGCCGAGCATGAGGAATGCGGGAATGCCGATGATCGGCACGAACAGGATGAGCAGCAGCCATGCCGATGACGATGACGGGCGACGGTTCTCCGGCACCACACCGACCGCAATGATCTTCACGATGTATTCGATGACGATCCACGTCGTCGTCGCCACCGATGCCACCATGCTGAGATCCATGTGCTCCCACTTCCCCTTCGGTCGCCGTCTCACCTCACGGTGTTATCGGACCAGAATATCGCCCGCCGAGGCGGCCCCGCACGTCCGTACGGATGTGCGGCGCCGCCTCGGCGGGCGATGATGGCATGGGTGACCGACGGGAGGTCGGCACCTGCCCTCATGTCAGGATGTGAACTGGGCTCAGAGTCCGAGTTCGCGGGCGATGAGCATGAGCTGGACCTCGGTGGTGCCTTCGCCGACCTCAAGGATCTTCGAGTCGCGGTAGTGGCGGGCGACGAGGTATTCGTTCATGAAGCCGTAGCCGCCGTGGATCTGGGTGGCGTCGCGAGCATTGTCCATGGCTGCTTCGCCGGCGATCATCTTCGCAATGGCGGCTTCCTTCTTGAACGGCAGTCCGGCGAGCATCCGCGAAGCCGCGAGGTAGTACGCCGACCGGGCGGCGACGACGCGGGCCTCCATACGGGCGATCTTGAAGGAGATGCCCTGGAAGTCGGCGATCGGCTTGCCGAAGGCCTGGCGCTCCTTCGCGTACTTCACGGATTCGTCGACACAGCCCTGGGCGGCGCCGACGGACAGGGCGCCGACGGCGATGCGGCCCTCGTCGAGGATGCGCAGGAAGTTCGCGTAGCCGCGTCCGCGTTCGCCGAGCAGGTTCTCTTCGGGCACCTGCACATTGTCGAAGGTGAGCGGGTGCGTGTCCGAGGAGTTCCAGCCGACCTTGTCATAGGCCGGTTCGGCGGTGAAGCCGGGGGTGCCGGTCGGGATCATGATCGTCGAAATCTCGGGCACCTCACGGCCGGACTTCGAGGTCCGGGTCCCGGTCACGGCGGTGGCGGTAACGAGCCGGGTGATGTCGGTGCCGGAGTTCGTGATGAAGCACTTGCTGCCGTTGATCGTCCAGGTGCCGTTCTCCAGGGTGGCCTTGGTCCGGGTGCCTCCGGCATCGGAGCCGGCTTCGGGTTCGGTCAGGCCGAAGGCAGCCAGGCCCGAGGCGTCGGTGAGCTTGGGCAGCCATTCCTTCTTCTGCTCTTCGGTGCCGAAGCGGTAGATCGGCATCGCGCCCAAGGAGACTCCGGCCTCGAGGGTGATCGCCAGCGACTGGTTGACCCGGCCGATCTCCTCGATGGCCAGGCACAGGGCGAAGTAGTCGCCGCCCATGCCGCCGTACTCCTCGTCGAAGGGCAGACCGAACAGCCCCATCTGCCCCATCTTGGCGACGAGGGCGTAGGGGAACTCGTGCTTGGCATCGAGCTCGGCGGACACGGGTGCGACTTCGTCGTCGGCGAACTTCGCCACCCCTTGGCGCAGGTCTTCGTATTCTTCGGGCAGCATGCCCGGGACAAAGGTCTCCATGGTTTCCTCCCCCGCCGGTGGCGTGGTTGTCGTGGTCTCGGTTGTCTCAGCTGTTCCGCGGGTGCCGGTGCCGCCGTCCGGTCCCCGGCTCGTGTCTTCTGCAGGGATCAGTCGGCGGGTTCGCCGATTCCGGCCTCTTCGGCGATGTCCTCGTCGACGACGGTGGCGAGCACCTCGTCGAGTCCGACCTGGGCGCCCTCGACGGCGGTGACGGAGACGATGCCGGCGGCGGGTGCGGTGAGCACGTGCTCCATCTTCATCGCCTCGACGACGACGATCGGATCGCCCTGGTCGACTCTGTCGCCGGTGTCGACCCGAACGGCCACGACGGCCCCGGGCATCGGAGCGAGGACCTCTGCTCCCTCGAGCCCGGGCGTGAGCGAGGAGTCGGCCAGCGGTCGGGTGAAGACGTGGATGCCGCGGTCGGTGCTGACCCAGATGGTGCGCTCACCGGCGTCGGAGAAGATCCGTGCCGTGTGTTGGACGCCTCCCAGGACGACGCGCCAGAGGCCGTCGGCGTCGCTGTCGACGCGGTCGGCGTCGGCCACGACCTCCATGGTCTGCCCGCCGGTGGCCAAGCGAAGCGTCGGGCGGAACTCCGGCCTGGAGGCCCGCCAGGCACTCGGTCCGGCCCACGCCGAGGCGGCCGATCGATTCGCTGTCAGCTCAGCGGCCGTGATCGGGCCGGTGAGCGTGGTTCCGGCCGCTCCCCCGGTGGCCAGGACGGCCGCGGCTGCCAGCTGGGCATGGATCTCGGTGGCGGTGTGGGCGAGCTGCTCCTCGCCGAGGTTGTCGATCAGGGAGGTGTCGAGGTCACCGGCGACCACCTCGGGCAGGGCGAGCAGAGTCCGCAGGAAGTCGATGTTCGTCACGATCCCCGGCACCGCTGAGGCCGCGAGCGCGGCATCGAGTCGCGCGATCGCCGCGGCTCGATCCTCGGCGCGGACGATGAGTTTGGCGATCATCGGATCGTAGTCCGACGCGATCGTCTGTCCGGCCTCGAGCCCGGCATCGACGCGGATGCCCTCACCTTCCGGGAAGACGACGTCGAGGGCCCGGCCGCCGGTGGGCAGGAAGCCTCGCGAGGGATCCTCCGCGTAGATGCGTGCCTCGATCGA
Source organism: Brevibacterium sp. SMBL_HHYL_HB1 (assembly GCF_018208375.1). NCBI lineage: Bacteria > Bacillati > Actinomycetota > Actinomycetes > Micrococcales > Brevibacteriaceae > Brevibacterium > Brevibacterium sp. SMBL_HHYL_HB1. Next base: position 2,579,328 of record NZ_CP062936.1, read on the forward strand.
ATGCCCGGTCAGCGTGATGTCGTCCTGACTCAGCGGCAGCCGTTCTCCGGCGCCGACGAGCAGCTGCAGCTCGACGAGGTCGATGCCGGTGACTTCCTCGGTCACGGGGTGTTCGACCTGCAGGCGGGTGTTCATCTCCATGAAGAAGAACTCGTCGGGACGGTCGGCGCCGACGATGAACTCGACGGTGCCGGCTCCGACGTAGCCCACGGACTTCGCGGTCTCGCAGGCGGCCTGGCCGATGCGGGCTCGGGTCGCCTCGTCGAGCAGTGCCGAGGGCGCCTCTTCGATGACCTTCTGGTGGCGTCGCTGCAGCGAGCACTCACGCTCGCCGAGGTGGATGACGTTGCCGTGGGCGTCGGCCATGACCTGGACCTCGATGTGGCGCGGGGTGGCCACGAGTCGTTCGAGGAAGAGAGTGTCGTCGCCGAAGGAGCTCGCGGCCTCACGGCGGGCCGTCTGCAGCGCTTCGGCCAGCTTCTCGGCGTCGAACACCGCGTGCATGCCTTTGCCTCCGCCTCCGGCGGAGGGTTTGATGAGCACGGGGAACCCGATATCGGTCGAGGCCGCGATCAGGGCTTCGTCGCTCATGGCGGCGTCCTTCGTGCCGGGCACGAGCGGGACTCCGCGGGAGGACACGGCCTGCTTCGCGGTGATCTTGTCGCCCATGGTCCGAATCGCCTGCGCACCGGGGCCGAGGAAGACGATGCCGGCGGCTTCGCAGGCGGCGGAGAATTCGGCGTTCTCCGACAGGAAGCCGTAGCCGGGGTGGATGGCTTCGGCCCCGGTGGACCGAGCGGCGTCGATGACCTTGTCGATGCGCAGATACGATTCGGAGGCGGCGGCCGGGCCCAGGTGCACGGCGGTGTCGGCGGCCTTGACGTGGGCGGCGTGGGCATCGGCGTCGGAGTAGACGGCGACGGTTCTGATCCCGAGCCGACGGCAGGTGCGGATGACGCGCAGGGCGATCTCTCCGCGGTTGGCGATGAGTACAGTCTTGAACATCGAGGGGCTCACATTCTGAAAACGCCGTAGCCGCTGGCATTCAGCGGGCGTTCCATCGGTCCGAAGCGGGCGAGTTCGAGAGCCAGAGCCAGGACCTGACGGGTGTCACCGGGTTCGATGATCCCGTCGTCCCAGAGCCGGGCCGTCGAGTAGTACGGGTTGCCCTGGGCTTCGTACTGGTCGCGGATGGGCTGTTTGAAGCTGTCTTCGTCCTCTGCGCTCCAGGACTGGCCGCGGGCTTCGAGCTGATCGCGCTTGACGGTCGAGAGCACGCTGGCGGCCTGCTCGCCGCCCATCACGGAGATGCGGGCATTGGGCCACATCCACAGGAAGCGCGGCGAGTAGGCGCGGCCGCACATCGAATAGTTGCCGGCGCCGAAGGAGCCGCCGATGACGACGGTGAACTTCGGCACGCGGGCGGTCGCGACGGCGTTGACCATCTTCGCGCCGTGCTTGGCGATGCCGCCGGCCTCGTAGTCGCGGCCGACCATGAACCCGGAGATGTTCTGCAGGAAGATCAGCGGCACACCACGCTGGTCGCAGAGTTCGATGAAGTGGGCGCCCTTGAGGGCGGATTCGCCGAAGAGGATGCCGTTGTTGGCCACGATCCCCACCGGGTGTCCGTCGAGGTGAGCGAAGCCGGTGATGAGGCTGGTGCCGTATTCGGCTTTGAATTCGTGGAACTCCGAGCCGTCGACCAGCCGGGCGATGACCTCGTGGACGTCGTAGGGGGTGCGGGAATCGACGGGCACCACCGAGGTCAGCTCCTCGGGTGGGTGCGCTGGCAGGCGGGATTCGATGACGTCCCAGTTCGGGAGGTTCTTCGGTCCGAGCGTGGAGACGACGTCGCGCATGATCTCCAGGGCGTGGGAGTCGTTGGAGGCGAGGTGATCGGTGACGCCGGAGATGCGGGAGTGCAGGGCACCGCCGCCGAGCTCTTCGGCGGTGACCTCCTCGCCGGTGGCGGCCTTGACCAGGGGCGGGCCGCCGAGGAAGATCGTGCCCTGGTCGGCGACGATGATCGACTCATCGGCCATGGCCGGAACGTAGGCGCCGCCGGCGGTACAGGAGCCGAGGACGGCGGCCAGCTGCGGGATCCCAGCGGCCGAGAGCGTGGCCTGGTTGTAGAAGATGCGGCCGAAGTGCTCACGGTCGGGGAACACATCGTCCTGGTTGGGCAAGTTCGCGCCGCCGGAGTCGACGAGATAGATGCACGGGAGGTCATTCTCCTTCGCGATCTCCTGCGCCCGGAGGTGCTTCTTCACGGTCACGGGATAGTAGGTGCCGCCCTTGACGGTGGCGTCGTTGGCCACGATGACGCATTCGCGGCCGGCGACTCGGCCGATGCCGGTGATGATCCCGGCTCCCGGGCTGGCATCGTCGTACATGCCGTTCGCGGCCAGCGGGGAGAGTTCGAGGAACGGAGTGCCCGGATCGAGGAGGTGCTCGACGCGCTCGCGCGGCAGCAGCTTGCCCCGGTCGATATGACGCTGCCTGGACTTCTCGGACCCGCCTCGGGCGGTGGCCCGAATGCGCTCCCGGAGTTCGGCGATGAGTTCGGCGTGGGCCTCGGCGTTGACCTGCCCCGTCGCCGGACTGACCGCAGTTCCCACTGCTCTCATTCCATCCTCATTTCAGTTAATTCTCCTTAACTTACTGCTATGATACTGCTCACAGGCAGAAGTGACAATGAGCGGATCCCGCAGCGCGCTGGCAACGGGAACCGGATCAACAGCGGGAAGAGGAAGGGGTCCGACCATGTCGACCGAGGAAGCGACCAAGCCGACCTCGCGCGCGGAGGCGAAAGCCGCCCGTCGTGAGCAGCTGCTGAACGTGGCGAAGACGCTGTATGCCCGCCATGGCTTCCATGGCGTCCGCCTCGACGACCTCGGACAGGGCGCGGGCATCTCGGCACCGGCGGTGTACCGGCACTTCTCCTCGAAGGAGGCCGTGCTCGAGGAGCTGCTCGTCGGGATCTCTCAGTACCTGCAATCCGGTGGGGACGAGATCGTCGCCGCGGCCGGGCAGACGAGTGCGTCGGCCGCCTCGGACGAGGCCGATGCCGCAGCCGCGACCCTGCACCGTCTCATCGACTTCCATGTCGACTTCGCGATGAGCGAGCCCGAGCTCATCCGCATCCAGGATCGCGATCTCGCAGCGCTTCCCGAGGATTCGCGCCGGACTGTGCGTCGTCTGCAGCGCGCCTACGTCAGTCGTTGGGCAGAGGTCGTTGCAACAACTCATCCGGACTGGTCGCTCGATGCCGCGACGGTGCGGGTGCACGCGGTGTTCGGAATGATGAATTCGACCCCGTACCAGGCACGACGCTCCAGCGCCGAGGTGGTCGGGGTCGAACTGCGCGCGGCCGCGGCCGCCGCGCTGGGGATCGGATGAGGCCGCGACTCAGGGGACGATGACGAGCTTGCCCCGGACGTGTCCGGCGGCACTGTCCTTGAAGGCCTGCGGGACCTGGTCGAGACCGTAGGTCCCGGCGACGTCGACGGTCAGCTGCCCTTCATCGGCGAGGAGTCCCAGGCGGGCCGTCTCTGCTCCGTCGGGGCGCACCCAGATGTAGCGTCCACCGTGTTCGGCGACCGAGGGGTCGGCGACGGAGGCATGCGTACCACCCTCGGCCAGCACGGCCAGAGTGTCGTCGAGGACGCCCCCGACGAAGTCGGCGACACCGTCGACGGGTCCGCCGGCGGCCTCGAGCACGCGATCCGCCAGACCCGGGCCATACGTGACGGGTTCGGCACCGAGGCCGCGCAGATAGTCGTGGTTCCTCTCCGAGGCCGTGCCGATGACACGCGCGCCGGCCCACGCGGCGATCTGCACGGCGAAGCTGCCCACTCCCCCGGACGCGCCGTGGACGAGGACGGTTCTGCCGTCGAGGGCGCCGAGGGACTCGAGAGTGCGCAGGGCAGTGCCTCCGGCCAGGGGCAGACCGCCCGCCTGCTCCCAGCTCAGGCTCTTGGGCTTGGCGGCGACCGCACGCACGGGAACCGCGACCTTCTCCGCGAAGGTCCCGGAGCTCAGCACGTCCTTGCGCGCATAGGCGATCACCTCATCGCCGATGGAGAACTCGGGGGTGTCGAACCCGAGCCCGATGACGACGCCGGCGACGTCCCAGCCCGGTGTGACCGGGAATTGGGTCGGCATGAACGCGTCGAGGTGGCCGCCGACGAGCTTCCAGTCGACCGGGTTGACGCCAGCGGCCTTGACCTCGATGAGCACCGAGGCCGGTGGGAGCTTCGGGTCGGGCAGGTCGCGGACCGTCATGTCGTCGAAGTTCTCTGTGTAGGCGTCGTAGACGGCAGCGCGCATAGCAATGGCCTTCCGGTAGCTGTCAGGGTGACTGACCTGTGAGTCAGTCTGGCTGAACAACACCGGAAGGCCATCAGGCTATTCCTGCGAAGGGCGCGGTCTCCTACTCGTAGGTCTGACCGGACTTCGCCCGCTCGACCAGTGAGGCCGGTGGGGTGAAGTGCTCGCCGTACTTCGCCGCGAGCTCTTCGGCACGCTTGACGAAGCCGGTCAGGCCGCCCTCGTACTGGTTGACGTACTGGAGGACACCGCCCGTCCACGCCGGGAATCCGATGCCGAAGATCGAGCCGATATTGGCATCCGGCACCGAGGTGAGCACTCCCTCGTCGAGGCATTTGATCGTCTCGATCGCCTCAGCGAAGAGCATCCGCTCCTGCAGGTCGGCGAAGGGCTGATCGGTCGAACCCGAATCGTACTGCTCGCGGACCCCGGACCACAGTGCGGTGCGCTTGCCGTCCTCGTCGTAGTCGTAGAAGCCCGCCTTGTCCTTGCGGCCAGTGCGGCCGGCTTCGACCATCCAGTCGATGACCGCCTCGGACGGGTGCGCGACCCACGTGCCTCCGGCCGCCTCGGTGGCGGTTTTGGTCTCCTGGCGGATCTTCTGCGACAGGGTCAGCGTCAGTTCGTCGAGCAGCTGCAGGGCACCGGTCGGGTAACCGGCCTGCAGTGCCGCCTGCTCCACCGTTGCCGGTTCCACGCCCTCGCCGACGGCCGCGACCGCCTCGGCGATGTAGGTCCCGATGACACGGGAGGTGTAGAAGCCGCGGGAGTCGGTGACGACGATCGGGGTCTTCTTGATCTGCTGGACGAGGTCGAAGGTGCGGGCCAGAGTCTCATCGGAGGTGTTCTCCCCACGGATGATCTCGACCAGGGGCATCTTGTCCGCCGGGGAGAAGAAGTGGACGCCGATGAAGTCCTTGTCGCGGTCGACCCCGGTGGCCAGTTCGGTGATCGGCAGGGTCGAGGTGTTCGACCCCAGGACGGCATCGGGTTCGACGATGTTCTGGATCTCACCGAACACCTGCTGCTTGACCGGCACGGACTCGAAGACGGCTTCGATGACGAAGTCGACTCCGGCGAAGTCCTCGACCGCCGCACTCGGGGTGATCCGGTCGAGCACGGCCTTGGACTTCTCCTCGGTGGTCTTGCCCTTGGCCAGAGCCGACTCCTCGCGCTTGACCGCATAGGCCTTGCCCTTCTCGGCGGCGGCGAGCTCGACGTCCTTGAGGACGACCTCGATGCCGGCCTTCGCTGCGGTGTAGGCGATGGCAGCACCCATCATTCCGGCTCCGAGGACCCCGAGCTTCCTGACCTGCCGGGGCTCGTACCCGTCCGGTCGGGAACCGCCGGAGTTGATGTGGCCGAGGTCGAAGAAGAACGCCTGGATCATGTTCTTCGCCACCGGAGTGTGGGTGAGGTGGACGAAGTACCGGGACTCGACCGACAGCGCGGTGTCGATATCGACGCTCGCACCTTCGACGGCCGCGGCGAGGACCGCGCGCGGGGCCGGCATCGGCGCGCCCTTGGTCTGACGGCGCAGCATCGCCGGCAGTCCCGGGAGCATTGCGGCGAGCTTGGGCGAGGACGGCGAGCCGCCCGGGATCTTGAAGCCCTTGACGTCCCAGGGCTGAGCCGCTTCGGGGTTGTCCTTGATCCAGGCCTTCGCCCGCGCCTCGAGTTCGGCCGTGGGGGCGAGTTCGTCGATGAGTCCGAGCGCCTTGGCGTCGGCGGCCTTGAACTTCGTCGAGGGCAGGATCACCTTCTGCAGGGCGTCCTGGATGCCGATCATGCGCACTGTGCGCGCGATGCCCCCGCCGCCGGGCAGCAGACCGAGGGAGACCTCGGGGAACCCGAAGCGGGCGCTGGGGTTGTCCTCGGCAGCGATCCGGTGATGCGCGGCGAGCGCGATCTCGAGTCCGCCGCCCAGTGCCGCTCCGTTCAAGGCCGCGACGACGGGCTTGCCGAAGGTCTCGAGCCGACGCAGCACGGACTTCACGCTCTCGACCTGTGCGAACTCTGCCTCGGCGGTCTCGGGGCTCGCCTGGCGGATCTGGTTGAGGTTGCCTCCGGCGAAGAAGGTCTTCTTCGGCGAGGTCAGCACGACGCCGGTGATGTCGTCGACGTTGGCCTCGAGCCACTCCACGGTCGCCTGCATGGCGGCGGAGTAGTAGTCGTTCATGGTGTTGACTTTGGCGCCCGGTTCGTCGATGACGACGGTGACGATGCCGTCGGCGTCGGTGGTGCGCTCGTAGTCGATGGTGGTCGTTGTCGTCATGTCAGACCCTTTCGATGATCGTCGCGATGCCCATTCCGCCACCGATGCACAGGGTGACGAGTCCGCGCTTGAGGTCGCGGCGTTCGAGTTCGTCGAGGACGGTGCCCAGAATCATGGCACCGGTGGCGCCGAGCGGGTGGCCCATGGCGATGGCTCCGCCGTTGACGTTGACCTTCTCATGCGGAATGCTCAGATCCCTCATCCACTTGAGCACGACGGCAGCGAAGGCCTCGTTGAGTTCGAACAGGTCGATGTCGTCGACGGTGAGGCCGGCTTTGTCGAGGGCCTTGCGCGTCGCCGGAGTCGGACCGGTGAGCATGATCGTCGGTTCGGAACCAGTGACTGCGGTGGAGACGATGCGGGCACGCGGTTTCATGCCCATCGTCTGGCCCACCTCGGCGTCGCCGAGGATGACCAGGCTGGCGCCGTCGACGATGCCCGAGGAGTTCGCGGCGGTGTGGACGTGGTCGATCTCTTCGATCCAGTGGTACTTCTGGAGGGCCACCTCGTCGAATCCGGCCTGGGCGGCGAGCTTCGCAAACGCCGGGTTGAGCTTCGACAGCGATTCCACGGTGGAGCCGGGACGCATGTGCTCGTCCCGGTCGAGCAGGGTGATGCCGTTGATGTCCTTGACGGGCACGATCGACTTCTCGAAGTACCCGTTCTCCCAGGCGTTGGCCGCCCGCTTCTGCGATTCTGCCGCGAAGGTGTCGACGTCGTTGCGGGTGAAGCCCTCGGTGGTGGCGATGAGGTCGGCGCCGATGCCCTGGGGCACGAAGTAGGTGTCGAAGTTCGTCGTCGGGTCCTGTGCCCAGGCGCCGCCGTCGGATCCCAGCGGCACGCGCGACATGGACTCGACGCCGCCGGCGAGGACGAGGTTCTCGAATCCGCTGCCGACCTTCTGTGCCGCGAGGTTGACGGCCTCGAGACCCGAAGCGCAGAACCGGTTGACCTGGACGCCTGCGACGGACTCGTCGAGGCCGGCCACGAGGGCGGCCGTGCGGGCGATGTCGCCGCCCTGCTCACCGACAGGTGACACGACACCGAGCACGAGGTCGTCGATGGCTTTGTCATCGAGTTCGGGGTTGCGCTCGCGCACGGCGTCGATGAGCCCGGTCACGAGGTCGATGGGTTTGACGCTGTGGAGCGCACCGTCGCGGTTCTTGCCGCGTGGGGTGCGCACCGCGTCATAGATGAACGCTTCGCTCATGTGTTCCTCACAGTCTTCGTGGAAGACCGACCAGCAAATCTGATCGATCGTTCAGTAACATTCGCATGCTCCATTGTGTACCAGTTTTCAGTGACGATCAACACACCGCTGACGCGGCGCTTTCGAGACCCCGACACATGGCCCGTGAACCTGACCGCAGGCAGCCGCTGTCGCTGTCAGGTGCGGGACGAAGCGGCAGCAGTCGCACGGGAATCCGACCGCGCCGCTGCGGCTTCGAAACTCTCCGGCGGCTCTCTCCAGTCGCGGATCGCCGTCGCGAGGTTCTTCGTCAGCACAGCGCGGGGCAGCCCAGTGATCCGTCCGGCGGCTTTGACGAGCCCATCGGATCCGCTGTACCCGACGGAGCGCGCCGCCGACGGCGTCGTCGCCCCTGCGCGGATCCGCATCAGTGCGCGGTTGAGCCTCCTGCGAGTGCGCCATTGCACGAACGACATTCCGAGATCGTCCTTGAACAGCCGCTCGAGATGCCGCGTGCTCACCGCGTGCCGATCCGCCAGGGTCGGCAGCGAAGTCAGCAGGCTCAGCGGATCGTCTGCCACGGAGACGACGATCGGGTGAGTGGGCGTCGGGATGTAGAAGTCATCAGCGATGAGCGCCATCAGCTCGGTGTCCAGGGCAGCGCGAAACGGACGACGGTCCGCCTCGCACGCCGGAGGCGAAGCGAGGATGAGCAGAGCAATCTCTCGGATCGCAGAGGAATGCCTGAGATGGAGGAGTCCGTCAGGCGGCTCGGTTCGCGGCGAGAGCCTCGGCCCGAGCATAATGCAGTCCCGACTCGCGGTCACCGCGTGCTCAACACCGGATGCCAACCACAGACTCGACCCGGCCGAAAGACCCAAGTGCTCGGCGGCGGCGCTGCCCGACCTCGGCTCGACACAGCCTGCCGCCCCGACGAGGACACCCGACCCAGAATCGGCCGAACATCGCCGAACATGCATTTCGACCGAGCCACTGACGACGTGGATCAGCAGCGGATAGTCGTGGGAATGGAAGTCGTGTCCGGTCAGCACCACAGGATGATCATCGCTCGAGGCCCGACGGGCCGGCCGGAGCAGATCGTGTCGTATTGGTCGAATGAGGATGTCGCCTTTGTCGAAGGAATCGCGTAATCAGTAGTTAGGTTAGGCTATGTTATCCGATTCCAGCTGCTCGCTCATACGTCGCAGTTTCTGCGCAGTCCCGGGGGTGCCCATGTCCAGTCTCCGCTCACTTGCTTCAATCGTTTCGGCCGCCGCGCTGCTCCTCGTTGCCGGCTGTTCGCAAGCGGCACCTTCCGGATCCGAAACGGCCGAGACTGAGACCCGTGTCGTGGCGACTGAGCAGGGTGAAGTTGAGGTCCCGAGCGATCCGGAGCGCATCGTTGTGCTCAACTATGCCCTGGCCGGTTACCTGTTCGACCTCGATGAACCGGTGGTCGCCATGACGCCGGAGGTGACTGATTCCGAGGGTGAATACTCCGAGTTCTGGAAGGACGAGGCCGAAGCCGCCAATACGGAGCTCCTCCCCTGGAGCGATGACGGATTCGATCTCGAGGCTGTTGTCGCTGCCGACCCGGATCTCATCATTGCCGGCGGTATCGGGTTCCCCCTCAAGCACGCCACCGACTCGTTCGATCGTCTGGCAGAGATCGCCCCGACAGTCGTCGTTTCCGGCGAGAAGCAGACCTGGCAGGAACAGTTCTCGTTCCTCGCCGACGACGTACTGGGCAAGCAGGACGAGTACGAGGAATTCGAATCCGATTACGCGGACAGGGTCGCCGAAGTCAAGGAGAACATCGAAGTTCCCGAGGGGGAGATCTCGATCCTCAGCCTCGACGACCCGAAAACCCCGTACATCCTCATCGAAGGCGAGAGCCTCTCATCCGCGCTCGAGCCGCTCGGCTTCACCACCGCGCCCCTGTTCGCCGAGAACGACATCGAGCCCTACACCCCCGGCGGGGATCTGTTCAGTCCCTCCCTCGAAGTCCTTCCCGAAGTGCTGCGCTCGGAGACGGTGTTCGTCGTCGGCTTCAACAACGCGGACATCGGTGTCGACGATCTCAAGGACACCTCACCCTATGACAGAGTGCCCGCGTTCAAATCGGGCCAGGCCTATGACCTCCCGTACTGGGCAATGCGTGGAGACTATGACGAGGCAATGGCGCTGCTCGACATCATCGAGGATCAGTTCGGACGCAATTGATCAACCGCAGTTCACGTGAGACTCACCCGGAGGGGCTGCGGAGATGCTTGCCTATATTGCGAACCCCGGGGCACCGTGACCGGCAAGAAGTTCGAGCCCACTCTGCGGCACCTCGGCGATGTAGGCAAACGAGCGGCGGTGCTGGGGACCATCAAGGGTTCGGCGCTGAGTGCGTCTCTGACGTTCCGTGCCGCGAAGTCGGACGAGGTAGACGATGTTTGGGTCAAATCGTTGCCGCCTGCACCAGGGCCGCTTGTACCTGAAGCGCTGTCTTACCAGATTCCACCGACATACCAGCCTCCTCTGTCTGAGCGGGCACCGATGCGCACACCTCGTCATTCCGCGCAGACCGTCGGGCCTCGGGCGGAGACGAAGAACGCAGGCGGGTGTGCCCTGGTTCTGGCCTCCATACTTGGACTGGCTTCGGCAGCAGGCACCGCTATCAGCCACTTCGCATGACTGGACCCTCCGACCACAGATAGACCCGGCCCCACCGTGATGTGGACTCTGTGCTTGTTCGGCACGCGCCACCGCATTGCCAGCGACAGCACAGGCACGGGCTGGTCACACCTCGAACAGCACTCCGAAGCTATGTGTGCAGCGTCTCGGTTCGGTCGCCGCCTGGCCGATTCGGACCGCGTGAATGCCCGGGCGCCGGGGGCACACATGGAGAGGACGACGGTGCCAGCAACGGAAACACCCCAGGCCATAGACCTGGGGTGATGTTGCCGAGCCGCCTGCGGGAATCGAACCCGCGACCTATTCATTACGAGGGCGGCGACTGCTACATAAGTAGACGTTTCGGCAGTTACAAACGTTGCAAGGTAAAGCCCCGAGACCGCTGGTTTCGATCTCGGGGCACGCCGGGGGCACAAGCCCCAGCACCTACAGATGAATGCAGTCATCTGCACGGAATCATTTTAGTCCAGAGCGCGGACACTGTCAGAGATCAGCCTCGTTGGAATCGGGTTGCCTTGGTCGGGCATCGGTGGCCGGAGGCCACGCGCCGGTGCCGTCGACGGCAAGGCCCGAGCACGGCCGCAGGCCGCGCGCAGGAGCCGCAGCCGGCGGCGAGCAGCCGGCGCTCTTGGTACATCGCGGACAGAGTTTCCTTGCCGATCAACGGCCCGAAATTGATGGGCTGCGCCGGTCGCGGTTCATGCGTCGGTCTCAATCTTCGAAGTGGCTCATTGCCGATGCGGTGGACTCTTCGACTATCGAGGAGCTAAGTGATGGGCTGTTCGTGGATACGGCGAGCGGGGAGGTGCTGGATTCGGGATGGGTTCGGCCTCCGCGGCCGGCGCGGTGTGGGTGGAGGATCGGTGAGAACGTGTCAGTGCATTCGGATGGTCAGTTCGCGCACTTTTCGGGGACGGAGCGGTGTGGCTCGATCTGGGCGTGTCCGGTCTGCTCGGCGGTCATTCGGGCGGAGCGTGCTCGGGAGATTTCGCAGGCGGTTGAGGCTCATCAGGCGGCTGGTGGGTCAATTCTGTTCGTGTCGCTGACGATTCGGCATGATCGGGACGATTCGTTGAAGCAGAGCATGGATGCGGTGCTGGGGTCGTGGCGGAGGCTCCTGCAGGGCAGCGCGTGGGTCGGCTCGAAGTCGAGGCAGGGTGCGCGGGACCGTTACCGGGTGTCGGGGTATATCCGGAGCACCGAAACGACGTACGGGTCGAACGGGTGGCATCCGCACATCCATGCGCTGTTCTTCAGTGACGATAGGCTGTCTAACACTGAGGTGGAGGCGTTCGGCGATGAGGTGCACACGCGTTGGGCACGATATGTCTACAAGGCGACAGGGAAACTCCCGACCCGTGAGCACGGGATAGATGTTCAGCTCGCAGATGATGACGGACAGGTGCTCGGGCAGTACTTGTCAAAGGTTCAAGACGAGGAGACGAGCAAAAAGAAGAAGTGGGACGCGTCGGCTGAATTGGCTCGGGCCGACGTCAAGAGGGGCCGCGGGGACGAGAACTTCGTGCCGTTCGAACTGCTGGACTCGGAGCATCCTATGCCGCTCGCGCAGCGTCGCCGGCTGTGGGTGGAGTACTACGAAGGCACCAAGGGTCGGCGGGCGTTGACCTGGTCTCGTGGCCTGAAGGCCCGTTATGAGGTGGGCGAGAAATCTGATGAGGCGATCATCGAGGAGACCGAGTCTGCTCCGGTGCAGTGGCTTGCAGATGGCCGTGCCTACGATACTTTGCGGCGATCGGCACCCGATCTGCTCGCGGTTGTGTTGGAAGCAGCTGGGGCGGGCAATTGGGCCGTAGTGAAGATGCTATTGCCGGGTTCTCTTCCTCCGGCGGATTGCGGGATCGGTGAAGTTGCGCACCGAGACTTACTCGAAGCGAAGAAGGCAACGAGACCGGAACGGGATCGGAAGTTGCGCTTGAGGTTGAGCAACTGACTGTCGAAGTCGTCAACACTCTGCGTGCGAAAGTGTGGGACCCCTGCACTCTTTACGCCAACATCAAGCGTCTAATATCCATCGAACTGGATCGTGAAGCGATTGATTTGGGCTGGATCGCAATATCGATATGCATTCCCTTGTAGCCACTAGAGTCAATGGGTCGAATAGAGCCATTGGGGGCAGTACCGATAATAACGGTAGTGGGGAAACTGGGTAGATAAGAACCTGTGTGGATAATGTCTCCATTAGGGTAACTGGCGCTAGTGTCCCCAGTGGGGCCAATGGGGACACGGCGGGTGCCAATGGAATCATTGTCCCTGGTGACAGCTTCAGAGCCGGACATGCTTGTGGGTATAGTGCTGCCATTGTTGGCAGTAGAGGCGATGGAACCAAAGGGGATAGTGTCCCCATTGTCGCCATTAGCTATTCGTTTTCAAGCATGAATTCTCGAGTGCAATCAATTTGCTTGCAAAATTGCCTGCAGGTGTAGTTGGCAGTCTATATAAACGGGTGTACGGTGGGCTGTGCCGGTCGAGTGGCGGGCAGATGAGAATGAAAGGTTGAAATATTATGGCGAATCCAATCATCCCGATTACCGAGCCCCTAACTGGTGTGGTGACGCGAGTCTTCCAGCCTTGGGCGTATGTCGACGGCAAAAAGACGGACAAGCGCGTTGTGGATGAGCAAGGCCACCCCATCACCAGGCTGCGAGTGTTCGGGAGGATCCTTGGGGCATCTCAGGAGATCACCATCGATGTTCCAGACCATGCCGCGGAGGGAGTCGCCCCGGAAGACGCCGTGCTTGTGGCCGGGAGCAGTATCCGGGCCTCTCTGCGAGGAGGCGATTTTGGTGCTGTCGAGGCAACGGTGCTGGGGGCTGAGGCACTGAAAATTGTTTCGACGGCCGAACAGCTCTTTTCGTCTCTGGCGAAGGTACCCACTTCCGGAGCTTCTAGCTCCGCTTCCTCGAGTAAGGAGTCGTGAAGTGGGGTCGGACAAGTATAGGCGACAGATTTCAGTGCTCGTCCCGGCCGATATTCTCAGTGCTTTTGACGAAATGATTCGTCCCGAGTCTAGGTCGTCAGCCGTATCACGACTGATGCAAAGGGAACTCGATTCGGTAGCAGAGGAGGGCGAGGAATCATGTTCCTGAGATGGGTTGTGTTCGTGCTGGTATGCATCGCCGCACGTCCCCTGGAGTCCTTCCTCGCCGTTGTATCGATCGTTTTGGTCCTGAGGGGTGAGGTATCGCTGGTCGCAGGAGCGTTCGTCGTTGGTGGAGTTCTCTACTGGCTACTCAGGCGGTTTGTTCCGGGTTTCACTCAAGTCGTGCGCGCCTTCTCTTCATATCGGCGTCGTTGGAGAGAGTTTTCGCATCGTACGTACCAGACATGGGAGCAGCGGCAGGTCGATCGCCACGACTTTGGGGTGGGGTCTGCTGAGTTTGAGTCGAGGCGTCTAGATGAGGACTAGGTTGAGGGTCGAGACGCCGGGTACGCGGCGTAGGAAGGGCTTGCTGCGGGCCCTGGTGGTCATGGGAGTGGCATACGTGCTCACTTACTGGTGGTCAACAACTGCTGTTCCGGTAGTCCGTGTGTCTGGACCTGGAATCACGGATCTTACTGTGGTCGTGGTTTCGGCAGGCATCGTAGGGATTGGCACGTTAACTGCCGTGGTGTTGCTTATTCGGCGTCCGCGCCCACTAGTTGAGGTCGCCGGTACACATCGATTCGCCCTCCGACCAGCGCGGAAACTCGTACGCCGTATCCGGAGGAACTGGTTGCAAATATGCCGCCAAAGCCGAGTCACCATTGAGCAGCGTGTAAAGCCGTCAAAGGTTATGGTGCATGCGCCACGGGTAGCAGGTATCCGTCCGTCGGCGCTCGGTGTCGATATTCGAGTTCGAACGATCCCAGGACAGCCGGCTCAGTCGATTCTGGAGGCCAAGGACCGGTTCAGTAGCGCGCTGGGCGTACCGTTACGTGCTACTGAAATCGATGCGGCCACGGTGTGTCTCTCGGCGATCCTCCGCGACCCTCTCAAAGGTATCCGAGCGGCAGGCAACTCATGCACCACTCGTGTTGTGGTTGGACGGTGTGACGACGGCTCTGAGGCTGTGATTGATCTCGCCGATGCTGCTCACATCGCGGTGCAGGGTATGACCCGTTCGGGAAAGTCGGCTCTGTTGTACACGATTCTGGGGCAGGTTTTTGCTTCGGAATCGGTTCATATCTCTGGCATCGATCCGAATCAGGTACTCCTTGGGCCTCTGGCAGATGCTTCGGAAACTGACTCTTTTGTGCTTGGGGCTGACCCGGTGGGGGCCTTGAGGCTTTTGGATGAAGCCTGTCGAGTCATGGATGAGCGTGCCCGTGGCCTCAAGGATTCGGGCATTGCTGCGTATGAAGAGTTTACCTCTGACTTTCCGGTTCGGGTGATCGTCCTTGAAGAATACGCCGGGCTTCTCCGGCAGGCGGCTGCTCACGACGAGGGTCTCAAGCCGGCGGAACGGACGGCAGGAAAAATTAAACAGCGGGTAGGGCGTCTTCTGTCAGAGGGCGCTAAAGCGGGCGTACGAGTGGTTCTCATTACACAGCGGGCCGAAGCCAGCATCATTGATGGCGACTCGAGGGGGCAGTTTGGCACTCGTATCACGCTTTCCGTTGATAACGGTGACTCAGTCCGGCTTCTTCACCCGCAGGCTTCGCCGGAGACTATCGAGGCTGTGATCCGGTTTCCAGTGGGCCGAGCGCTCTTTTGGCAGCACCGTCAAGAGCGGATCATGCAATGTGATTTCACAGAATACGGAGAGTATAGGAGGCGACTTGGGTTGTCCCCGGTCGTAGAGACAGAAGAGGAGATCAATCAATGACTTTTTACCACACTGCGGCCATCCAGTTGACCTTTGAGCGTGTGTACATGGAAGACGAGCTGTGGCGAATTCTGGATCAGCTTGGACATCATTCACCGGCCGCGCGGCTGAATCGAGTTAGAGACTGGCAAGAGGGTGGCTTCGAAACGGATGAAGACTTCGAGGCCGGACGCTACACGGCGGCAGAGATCAGCGTCGCCACGGAACCCCACGAGGGAGAAGACTTATACGATGCGGGCCGCCGGTTGACCAACGAGGTGCTTGAACTGTTCCCGGAGTCGTTCTTCGATCGCGTTGAGCTTGCAAGCATAAATCTTGGTGACCCCGAGAACATCGCATACGCCTAGGAGAATAGAGATGAATACGCTGGTCAGAAATGTATTCGGAAAAGTAAATTCGCTCCCTCACGGGTATCAGATAGCCGGATGCGCGACCTTCGGCGGAGCGGTGTTCATGGCGTCGTACGGGCTGAGTGTTGCTGGCCTTCTCGAGGCTGCAGCCAGCGCGTTAGTGTTCTTTTTCTTTCAGCTGGTCGCGCTTACGGGCCCCAGCTTGTCGAACAGGGCTCCTCGAGCGTTTAAGGGGTCGGCGGCGATGCTAGAACAGTTCCTGGATGATTGGAAAGAGTGGCGGAAGGAGCAAGCCATGATGGCTCAGGCCATTTTGGCTTTCGCCGCAACGTGCCTGTTCGTCGTTTCTCGCTTCCTGTGTGCGTCAATTCTTCCGCTGATCACCAATGTTTGGTTCGCGGGAGCGCTGGGTATGGGCATCTGCGCCGTGGTGATCAGCCCTGTCTTGGCTCGGGCCGTGATAGCGACCTTTAAGAGTAGTTCGCAAGGTGCAGAGGACAGCGACGGTGTCTGAGTCAAATTTCGGGTATAGCCCGCTAACGCACTTGCAAGCCGGTGACATCGTAGCCGCTCTCCGTGAGCACCTCGACTGTGTGGTGGATGAAGAGGACAGGGAACGAGTCGAGAAGCTGCTGCGCAAGTGCGAATCGTCGTTGGACATCGTGTTGGTATCGCGTCATGCATCAATAGCCTCGGAGCGAGGGACGAGCTTCGAGGGTGGCCCTCGCCGGGCAGGCGTAGCGGATTGCAAGTTTTAAGGATTGGTCGATATGGAGTCGCAAGTGATGGACCGATTACTGACGGCACGTGATGTGGCTGAGTGGTTGGCTACGAGTCCCGCGACGCTGTGCCGGTGGCGACAGTCTGGGAAGGGGCCACGTTGGGTCGCGTTGGGCGATTCGAGTCCTCGCTATCGTCGTGAAGATGTCGAGGTTTGGCTTGAAGAACAGGCGAGCTGCTGAGTATGGCTGTTCGTAAAGAGCCTTCAGGCCGCTGGCGTGCGGTCGTGAAGCAGGGACGGCGGTATGTCGATGGAGCCACGTTCAATACACAGCGTGAGGCCAAGGCCTGGGAACAGCGCCAGAAGGCCGCATTAGCCGGTGGAGTCGATCTGTCTGCTCGTAAGCAATCGGTGAGTTCGCTCCTTTCTCCGTGGTTGGAGGAACGCACACAGACTGTCGCGGCAACTACAGCACATACTGACGCGGCAATGGTGCAACGACTGCCCGGAGCATTTACAGCTCGCGCCGTTGGCTCGGTTACCGACAGGGACGTGCAGCGAGTACTCAACGGCTGGTCGGTCAATTATGCCGAGGCGAGTGTTCGCCGGTTTCGCGCAAGCCTCGCCAGCTTCTTTGGCTGGTGCGTCGCCGAGCGTTGCATCGTCGCGAATCCGGTCAATGGTAGTCAGGTGCCACGTAAGGATGCCGAACCTGGTCGGATGAAGCCCCTTACCGAGACTGAGCTGGAAGAAGTCGTTTCAGCCATTCGTGTCTACGATGATCGCGCTGCTGACCTGGTTCTCATTGCTGCGTGGACTGGCCTACGGTGGTCCGAACTGCGCGCGGTGACCGTTGCAGACTTCTCGCGGGTACCTGTTCCTGTGTTGGTGGTGCGGAGGGCTGCGCCGGAGGGTGTCGCGGTCAAGACCACGAAAGGTCGACGCGCGCGGACGGTTCCAGTGGCGGATCGTGTTCTACGTTTAGTCGAGGCATGTGCTGACGGCAAGGCTGGCGAAGACCCACTTTTCACATCGGGTACAGGGGCACGTCTTCATGCCTCCGGATTCAAGAAATCAGCGCATTGGTCTCAGACGGCCATGAACCGTCGCATCCACGATCTACGGCATACAGCCATTTGTTTGTGGCTCGCCCGTGGTGTGGATGCTGCAACCGTTCAAGCGTGGGCAGGTCACGCGTCAATCAGTACAACAAATTTGTATGTTCAGCATCTCGGAACGGTCGCTGACCGAGCCGGATTAGACCGTTTAAACGCCCCGGGGCACACCGGGGGCACACATGGAGAGGAGGACGGTGCCAGCAACGGAAACACCCCAGGCCATTGACCTGGGGTGATGTTGCCGAGCCGCCTGCGGGAATCGAACCCGCGACCTATTCATTACGAGTGAATCGCTCTGCCGACTGAGCTAAGGCGGCAACCGAACCAACTTTAGCCAACTTCTCCACCGCCGGTCAAAACGGCGAATCCGCCGATCTCGGCTTCTGATCGATGCGTACCTCGGGCTTCCCCTCCTGCCCGGACGACCGCAAACCAAACCGATGCCAGGCAGGCACCTCCGGCTCTGCTCCCGGCACCAGTTAACCTTGAAAGCGCAGACAGTGCGCAGACCAGAGGGAGACATCCGTGGCCGAGTTCGACTCAGACGACTTCATGAGCGATTTCCAGTCCCTCATCGAATGCGAGTCGTTCTCACAGGACTCCTCGTCGTTGGCCCGAAGCGCTCAGCTCGTCTCGCGGATCGGCACCGGAATGCTCGGCGCGGCCCCACGCATCATCGAAACCGGCACCCACCCGCATGTCCTCTGGCGATTCGGCACCGGTCCGCGCAAGGTCGTGCTCATCGGCCACCACGACACCGTCTGGCCGACCGGGACCATCGAAGACTTCCCCTACTCCGTCAAGGACGGAGTCGTGCGCGGTCCCGGTGCCGATGATATGAAGGGCGGACTGCTCATCGCCATCTACGCGCTGGCCCGCGTCCGCGCCGAACTGGGCAGCCTCGACGGCGTCAGCCTCCTCATCACCGCCGACGAGGAACTCGGGTCCCCAGGGTCCCGACAGATCATCGAGGACGAAGCTCGGGGTGCGAAAGCGGCGCTCGTCTTCGAAAGCGGAGCAGCCGACGGTGCCGTGAAGATCGCCCGCAAGGGAGTCGCGATCTACCAGCTCGAGGTCACCGGCTTGGCCTCACACGCCGGCGTCGAACCGGAGAAGGGCATCAACGCCACCATCGAGGTGGCCAACCAAGTCGTCGAGATCGCCAAACTGCACAGACCTTCGGCCGGCACCTCGGTCGTACCGACGGTGATGACCAGCGGTTCGACGACGAACACTGTCCCCGCCAGGGCAGTCGTCGGGATCGACTCGAGAGCCGCCTCGGCGAGTGAGCAGGTGCGCATCGACGAGGCGCTGCGCGCACTCACTCCCACCGTCGCCGGCGCCGAGATCGAACTCAAGGGCGGAATCAACCGCGCCCCACTCGAAGAGGACATGGCGATGGGGCTCTACGCCCGGGCCCAACGATTGGCGGGAAGGCTCGGACACCCACCGCTGCGCTCGGTCGCCGTCGGCGGCGGTTCGGACGGCAACTTCACCGCCGGCGTCGGAACGCCGACACTGGACGGTCTGGGGACGGTCGGCGGAGGCTCGCACGCTCGCACCGAGCACGCGCTCCAGATCTGGATCCCCCGGCGCATCGAACTCACCGCGGCACTGGTCACAGAACTGCTCACCGGGGTGTGAACGAGACCCGCTCCCCCGAGATGACAGGCACGGCAGCGAAATCAGATCGCCCCGGTGCGATCGTCCTGCAGCCACGGGTTCGACAGCAGCACGAAGGCCGCCTCGACGATGAGCACCGGTGACATGTTCGTCTGCAGTCGCTGCCGGGCCTCGGTGATGGCATCGATGCGCAGCAGAGTCGTGTCCGGCCCATCCCGGTTCGCCTGTTCGGCGATGAGGTCGACTTCTCCGGCATTGATCCACCCATCTCGTATCCCCAGCTGGTACATGAGGATGTCGCGGTAGAGGCTCATCAGTTCGAGGAAGATCCTGTCGAGCTCATCGTTCCGGGCTCGCACCGATCGCCGTTTCTGCTCTTCCTCGAGCTTCCTGATCTGCGCTCTGGCCGATGGTGGGATCTTCTTCTCGCCCTCGATCCCCAGTGTGGTCATCAGTTGGCTGCGTTCGGCGGCGTTGCGCTCCTCGACACGCGATTTCGCTGTTTCCGCCGCGGCGTCGACGATTCGGCCGGCCAGACGGATCGTCGCTCCCACCGAGGTGAGTTTGCCGGGGATCGCCAGGATCTGTTTGCGTTCGGCATCGGCCGATTCGTTCAGCGCAAGGTACCTCGCCCGCCCGATATGGCTCTGAGCCACCGACGCGGCCCACTTGGCCCGGTCCTCACCGACGCGGTCGCGATCCATGAGCAGCTGGGCGACGGCATCGCGGGAGGGAATGCGCAGCCGCACCGGCCGGCACCTCGACCGGATGGTTGTCAGCACATCGATCGGGCTCGGCGCACACAGCAGCCACACCGTGGCCGGAGGCGGCTCCTCGATGGCTTTGAGCAGCACGTTCGCGGTCCGCTCCATCATCCGGTCGGCGTCTTCGATGATGACGACTCGCCACTGCGAATTGACCGGGGCTGCCTGGGCCGTCGCCACGAGCTCGCGCACCTCGTCGATCGAGATGACCGATTTCTGCGTCGACATGATCGTCAGGGACTCGTGGTGGCCCGAGAGCACCCGGGAGGTCACATCGTTCGACTCAGTGCCCCCGGAGATCAGGGCCGCGGCGAAGGCTCTGGCCGCGTTCGACCGCCCCGACCCGGGTGGACCGGTGAACAGCCACGCATGGGTCATCGCAGCCAAATCGTCCAAGGCGTAGCCGAGCTGGGTGATGACTTCATCCTGGCCGACGAGTTCGTCGAAGACGTTCACCTCAGGATCCCTCCGGATCGTTGAACCGACGGTTGTTGCGTTCGCGCTGTCTGCGCAGGCGCTCCCTGGCCTGTCGCTCGATCTCCGCCTGTGCCTGGAGGCGTTCGCGGCTCATCTCTCGAGCGCTGCGGGCCGGCAGGACAGTCGTCTCGGCGTCGCCCGGATCGATCTCATCGTCCGAAGCACGAGGTTCGACGACTCTGGTCTCGGCCTCCTCCGGATCCACGTGATCGACGACTCGGGTTTCGGCTTCTTCGGCCGAATCCGTCTCGATCCTGTCCGTCGGCACGCCCTCGGCATCGTCAGTGTCGTCGATGAGAGGTCCCGAGGTGAAACCTCGAGCGGGTAGGACAGTCGTCGACGCCTCCTCATCGGACTCGGGCTCATCCTTCGAGTCCAGGAACGACGGAAGGTCGCCTGCGTCTTCACCTTCCGATGCGGACGGTTCCTCGCGCAGATCCGCGCCGAGGTCGACCCGTTCGGTGGGAACGCCACCGGAGATCTCCACCTCGTCGTCGGTGATCGACTCCGGGATGAGACGGTCGCCGCTGACCGGCACGAACCGCGGTCCACGTTCATGCCGCGAATCCTCCCCCGCGGAGGGGCTCTCGGCTGCGGCTGAGTCGCTGGGCTCGGAGCCCTCATCGGTCGCAGGGTCGTCGTCTGCCGGGCTGTCAGCGTCGGCAGAGCCGTGATCATCAGCGGGATCTGCGCGGGCAGCAGACGAACCGCTGTCCGCAGCATCCTCGCCCTCGGCAGTCGCCCCGGCAGCAGCAGCACCCGCGGCGGCCGATCCGGCAGCGGCTCCGGCGGCGGTGGCGTCTCCAGCGGCAGAGTCATCGGTCTCAGAGGCCCCACCGGTGTCTGCCAGTGCCCCCTCGGCGGGGGTGCTGTCACGGCCGGCCAGGGTCTGGGGAAGCCGGCGGCGGATGGCTTCGAGGATCCGTTCGGTGAGTTCATCGGCTCCGACCGAGGCGTCGAGGACGACATAGCGGTCGGGTTCCTTGTGTGCGCGTGAGAGGTAGGTCTGGCGCACACGCTGGTGGAACTGCTGATTCTCCTCATCGAGGTAGTTGCTCTGCCCGCGCTTGCCCATCCGCTCGGCGGCCGCCTCGGGTTCGATGTCGAGCACGATCGTCAGATGCGGGACCAGCCCCTGGGTGGCCCACCGGCTCAGCGCCAGGATGGTCTTCTCATCGAAGTTGCGACCGGCGGCCTGGTAGGCGATGGTCGAGTCGATGTAGCGGTCGGTGATGACGATGTTTCCCTCGTCGAGATTGGGGTCGACCAGGGACGCAACATGGTGGGCACGGTCGGCGGCGAAGAGCAGCGCCTCCGTGCGGGTGCTCGGACGATCGGAGTCGAACAGGACCGAACGGATCTTCGTTCCCAGTTCGGTTCCGCCGGGCTCCCGGGTGGACTCCACGTGATAGCCGTCATCGGCCAGGGCGCGGGAGATCCGCTTGATCTGGGTGGTCTTTCCCGACCCGTCCCCGCCTTCGATGGCGATGAAGAATCCCGCGCCGAGTCGCTCGGCGGAGTTGCCGAGTCCGCCGGCGGCGTTATCGTTCTGATTCGGTGGACGGAAGCCGTGGACGATGTCGACCGACAGACCCTGCAGTTTGTGCGGGTCGAAGGTGAAGAGTCCGATGATGCCGGCGACGAGAGCCGCGACTCCGAAGATGATATAAGCGACGTCGCTGGGGGCGAGCACCCAATCAGGGCTCGCCCCGACTCCGACGCTTCCGCCGAGGTCGAAGGCGTTGATGACGATGGCCAGGGCCGCACCGCCGACCGCTCCGTACCTGCGGGAGAAGTCGTAGGGCTGAGCTCGCACGCCGATGCCGACGAGGAATGCGATCGCCGCGGACAGGACCACCTTGCCGGAGAGCTCCGAGATGGCCCCGGTCGCCAGCAGCAGCACGCCGGAGACCAGCAGGGCGAAGGTCGATACGCGGGGCCGCGACATGCCGGGCGCGAAGGTCGGCCCCATCTCGAATCCGATCGCCCAGCCGACGAGGCAGCAGGCGATGATGAGCGCGAAGCCGGCCTGCCCGTAATCATGCCCGACTGCTGTGGGCTGGGCGAGGATGAAGGTGGCGCCGAGTACGGCGAAGAGTCCGATGCACACCCACGGATTCGAGATCGCCTCCGGGGGGCGGGCCACGCGCGCCTTGAGCTCGGGGAAGGCCCCGGTCGTCGCGGTCTCCGCGTGCAGAGCGCGTTCGGGAGTGAGGAAGATGATGATCGATCCGATGGACATGCCGATGCCCACCAGCAACGACATCCATCCGAGCGCCTGGGTGCCGGCGGCGGAGCCGCCGAGGATCTGGAAGGCGCAGGAGACGAAGACGAGGACCGCGGCGGGAATGCCCACGCGGCGCCACGGCTTCTCGTTCGTGAACGGGTTGATGCTCATCAGCAGCCCCACGACGGCCCCGAGGAAGAGGGCCGCGACCCAGGTCAGCCAGGCGCTGGGCGCCAGGCTGAGGACGATGAGCAGGGCCGCTTCGATGATGGCGGAGATGCTCAGCGCGGTTTTGCGCACGGCGGGCGGCCGGGTGGCGAAGACCTTGCTGGGGATGAAGAGTCCGGTGCAGGAGAGGGCGAAGACGATGAGCAGCGACAGGCTGCCCATGCGATTGTCGAACCCTCCGGCGCTGATGGTCTCGGCCGTGGTGATGAACGCGCGTCCACCCACCGTGGCGAGGAATCCGCTGGTGCCTGCCACCACATAGCTGATCGCAACCAGAACGATCAGGGCTCCCCAGGCGGCGGTCTCGGTGACCAGGCGGCCTGGGGCTCCGGGCAGTCGGTGTCCTGTAGTCGTCAACATGCTCACAGCCCTACACTATCGGTCCCGACTGACATATCTCTTGGAACCCGGTGCGATCTCGGACAACCCGAACCGCGATCGCCCGCCGTCATCCTCTACTCTTGTTCTCGTGCACACAGTCAAGACAGCGATGACCTCCGTGGCCGCCCAGGGGCTGGGTCCGGTCGAGGAACTGGCCTTCGCCCGCATCCTCCTCGATTCCGTCAAGGCCGGTCGCAGAGGCGCGACGCTGCGGATGTATCGTCCCGCCCCGACCTTGGCCTTCGGTGCCCGCGACCGGTTCCTGCCCGGCTTTGCCACCGCCATCGAGGCGGCCAAGGACCACGGGTTCACTCCGGCGCTGCGCAGCCTCGGCGGTCGGGCCGCGGCGTACCATCCCGGCTCTCTGGTCATCGATCACATCGAACCGAGTGATTCCTTCATCACGAACACGACCGCCCGGTTCACCGGCTTCGGTCTCGACTACGTCGAGGTGCTGCGCGGGATCGGAATCGACGCCCGCCTCGGCGAGATCCCGGGCGAGTACTGTCCCGGTGAGCACAGCGTCAATGTCGCCGGCCGGATCAAGGCGATCGGCACGGCTCAGCGGGTGGTCTCCGGGGCCTGGCTGTTCTCCTCCTCGGTCGTCGTCGAGGACCCGGATCCGATCCGCGCCGTCCTCACGGATGTGGAGGCCGCCCTCGGCATCGAGTGGGACCCGTCCACGGGCGGTTCGATCAGCGAGATCCACCCCGAGGTCACCGTCGATGCCGTCACCGAGGCATTCGCGACCCACTATGCCTCGGCCGATCCGCTCTCGCCCGTCTCCCCCACCGCCGAGGAGCTGGCCGCGCTGTCCGGCTATGTGGGCAAGCACCTGCTCTGAGCTCACAGGAGGAAGAATGTCCGTCACCATCCGCGAAGCCGTCGAGGCCGATCTGCCGCAGATCCTCCGCCTCGTCCATGCGCTGGCCGTCTACGAGAGGGAACCGGACGCTGTCGAGGCCACCGAGGCGGACTTCGCCGCGGTGATGTTTCCGACCGAGGGCAGCCCGAACACGTTCGGACTCATGGCCGAAGTCGATGGGACAGTCATCGGCTTCGCCATCTGGTTCCACACCTTCTCGACCTGGACGGGCAGGAACGGTATCTGGCTCGAAGACCTCTTCGTCGATCCCGAGTACCGCGGATACGGTGCCGGCAAGGCGCTGTTGGGTCGGCTCGCACAGATCTGCCGCGATCGGGGGCTGACGCGTCTCGAATGGTGCGTGCTGAAGTGGAACACACCCTCGATCGGGTTCTACGAATCATTGGGCGCGAAGCCGCAGGACGAATGGGAGACCTACCGCGTCGACGGGCGGGCACTGGCCGAGTTCGCGAACTCGGCACAGCCCTGAGACCCGGCCGGTCACCCCGGCAGGTGCCGGCCGGTTCGGGGCGCCGGTGCTTCGACGTGAGGAAGGTTCGTCAGTCGTCTCAACTCACGGAGTCTTCGGCTTCGCCGTGGACTTCTTCGCCGCAGTGGACTCGGACGCCGCGGACTTCGACGACGCCGTCTTGGACGACGTTGATTTCGCCGTGGACTTCTTCGCCGCAGTGGTCTTCGACGCCGTCGTCTTCTTCGCGGTCGTCTTCTTCGCCGGGGACTTGCGCGTGGTCTTCTTCTTCGCCGGCCCCTTCGCCCGCTTCTCGGCCAGCAGGGTCGCCGCACGCTCGAGCGTCACGGCTTCGACGGAGTCGTCCTTGCGCAGGGTCGCGTTGGTCTCACCATCGGTGACATAGGGTCCGAAGCGGCCGTCCTTGACGACAACGGGCTTCTTCGTCTCCGGGTCCTCGCCGAGTTCCTTCAGCGGTGCTGCGGCACGACGGCCGCCTCGCTGCTTGGGTTCGGCGTAGATCTTCAGGGCCTCTTCGACGGTGATGGTGAAGATCTGCTCCTCATCGGTCAGCGACCGCGAGTCCGTGCCCTTCTTCAGGTACGGCCCGTAGCGCCCGTTCTGGGCGGTGATGTCCGTGCCCTCTTCGTCCTGACCGACCACGCGCGGCAGGCTGAGCAGCTTGAGAGCGGTCTCGAGATCGATCGAGTCCAGGTCCATCGACTTGAACAGGGATGCCGTCCGCGGCTTCGGCTTCTTCGCACCGCGCTTGGGTTTCTCCGCGGGCTCGGGCAGAACCTCGGAGACATAGGGACCGAAACGTCCGTTCTTCGCCACGATCGTGTGACCGGTCTCCGGGTCGACGCCGAGCTCGCGGTCCTCGCCGCCCTGGGTCTCGATGAGTTCGGCAGCCTTGGCCGCAGTCAGCTCATCGGGAGCCAGATCATCGGGCACCGAGACCCGCTTCGGGTCTCCTCCCTCCGTCTCGGCCGCGACCTCGAGGTAGGGTCCGTAGCGGCCGACACGCAGGTTCACGCCCTCGCTGATGGCGACGGTGTTGACCTCTCTGGCGTCGATGTCGCCGAGGTCGTCGACGATCGCCTTGAGGCCTTCACGATTCTGGTCCTGATCGCCGAAGTAGAAACCGGCCAGCCAGTCGTTGCGGTCCTCTTCGCCCACGGCGATCCGGTCGAGTTCGGATTCGAGATCGGCGGTGAACGCATAGTCGACCAGTCCGGTGAAGTGCTCCTCGAGCAGCCGCACGACCGAGAACGCCAGCCAGCTGGGCACGAGGGCATTGCCGCGAGTGAACACATATCCGCGGTCCTGGATGACCGAGATGGTGGCCGCATAGGTCGAGGGCCGCCCGATGCCGAGCTCCTCGAGCTGCTTGACCAGGCTCGCCTCGGTGAAGCGCGGCGGCGGAGCGGTGGTGTGACCATCGGCTTCGGCATTGATCACCGACAGGGCCTGCCCCTCTTCGACCTGGGGCAGACGCGACTCCCCGGACTTCGTGTCGTAGCGGGAGGCGTCCTGCCCCTCTTCGTAGGCGGCGAGGAAGCCGCGGAAGGTGATGACGGTGCCGCTGGCGCTGAACCCGGCTTCGTGGCCGTCGGCGAGTGCGGCGCTGACCTTGATCGTCGCGGTCTTGCCCTTGGCGTCGGCCATCTGGCTGGCCACGGTGCGCTTCCAGATCAGGTCGTAGAGACGGAATTCGTCACCGGACAGCTGTTTGGACACCTGTGCCGGGGTGCGGAACGAGTCACCGGCGGGGCGGATCGCCTCGTGGGCCTCCTGCGCGGACTTCTGCTTGCTCGCGTACTGGCGCGGCGACTGGGGCACGAATTCGGGACCGTAGAGTTCGGTCACCTGCTTCCGTGCGGCCGCGATGGCCTGGCCCGACAGTGCCGAGGAGTCGGTGCGCATATAGGTGATGTAGCCGTGTTCGTACAGCGACTGCGCCGTGCGCATGGCCTGACGGGCGCTCATGCGCAGCTTGCGTCCGGCCTCCTGCTGCAGCGTCGAGGTGGTGAATGGTGCGGCGGGACGGCGGGAGTAGGGCTTCGACTCCACCGAGGTCACGGACAGCGAATCCTTGGCGCCGCCGTTCAGTTCGGCGGCGAGGGCTTCGGCCCGGGCCTGATCGACCACCGTCACCGAGGTGTTCTTCAGCTTGCCCTTGTCGTCGAAGTCCCGGCCGGTGGCCACACGTGCCCCGTCGAGGGTGTTGAGGTTCGCGGCGAAGGGGTTCGACCCGTCGGGCAGTCCGAGGTCGATGTCGAGGTCCCAGTAGTCGGCGGGCACGAAGGCCATGCGTTCGCGTTCGCGTTCGACGACGAGGCGGGTGGCCACCGACTGCACACGTCCGGCGGAGAGTCCGGCACGGATCTTGCGCCACAGCACGGGTGAGACCTCGTAGCCGTAGAGGCGGTCGAGGATCCGGCGGGTCTCCTGCGCGTCGACGAGCGAGGTGTCGATGTCGCGGGTGTTCTCCAGTGCCCGTTCGATCGCCTCGGGCGTGATCTCGTGGAAGACCATGCGTTTGACCGGGATCTTCGGTTTGAGCACCTCGAGCAGGTGCCAGGCGATGGCCTCTCCCTCACGGTCCTCATCCGTTGCCAGATAGAGTTCGTCGGCGTCCTTGAGCAGACGCTTGAGCTCGGTGACCTTCTTCTTCTTGCCCGGGTCGATGCGGTAGTAGGGATCGAAGCCGTTGTCGACGTCGACGGCGAACTTGCCGTAGGGCCCCTTCTTCATATCGGCGGGCAGTTCCGAGGGAGTCGGCAGGTCACGGATATGACCGACGGAGGCCTCGACGTCATAACCATCGCCGAGGTATCCCACAATCGTTCGCGCCTTCGTCGGAGACTCGACGATGACGAGGCGACGGGGTTTCTTCTCGGTTGTGGTCACGCTTTCACATTCCTCTCACGGCACCTGTTGCACACTGCAACGGACGATCCGGCCCAATGTAACACTGTTGATTGGGCACGATACTCATCGGGCCGTTCGACCCGGACACGGCATCAACGGTTTACGATCCTATCCCTATTCCCGGCCGGCCCAGGGCACCTCGGTGTCTCAGGAGGCGCTGTCGGGCAGCAGCACGCCGGCCGCGGCCAAGGCTCTGACCTGGGCGATGAGCTGGTCTTCCAAGGCTGTGGCATCCACGTCGAGCAGCTGGGCCAGAGCCCCTGCCGTCTGGCGGACGGTCAGTGATCCGTCGGCGACGGAGACGAATCCGGCCAGCGCCGTGTCGAGGTCGAAGACCTGCCCGAATCCGATGCCCTGCTCCAGGGTGATCGAACTCGGTTCGGACTGGCCGGGCACGAAATGCCGGTGTTCGACGAGGTCCGGGGACCGGGTGAAGGCGGTGGCGGCGATCTCCTCCGGGCCGGCCGAGGCCAGCCAGGACCTGATGGCGAAGACCGTGGTGAGGAACTCGGCGAGTCCGTGCGGGTTGTTCGCCGGCGCCGAGGTGACCCGCTCCCGCGCCCGGAACACGCCGTCGTCCGCGCTCTGCGACCTGGCCATGAACACATAGCCGAAGACGACCTGTTCGACGCTGCGGGAGGCGAAGTCATCGAGCCAGTCGGCGATGGCGCAGTCCCAGGCCGGTGTGGCACGGGCGATCCCTCCGTCGCGGATCCACGTCTCGGCGTAGGCGACCGGGTCGAGGGCCTCGCGTTCGATGACGAGCACAGAGGTGTCGGCCTCACCCACCCAGGCCTCCGGTCCCTCGTCGTTGCCCGAGGTGGTCTCCCAGTTGCCCAGGCACACGCTGCGACCGCCCGGGGTCAGGACCGCGGGGACGGCGGTGAACAGCCGTCGGACCAGAGCGTCTCCGGTCATCCCCGCGTCCCGGTACTCGAAGGTCGTGCCCGTGCTGCGCGGAGTGATGACGAACGGCGGGTTCGATACGAGCAGATCGACACGCTCCGTCAGCGGGTCGAGCAGTGACCCGTGCCGGAACTCGATCGTGCTCACCCCGTTGATCTCGGCCGACAGCGCAGCCAGTGACAGGGCACGATGTGAGACGTCGGTGGCGATGACCCGTCTGCTGTGGCGGGCCAGCAGCAGGGCCTGGATGCCGCAGCCGGTGCCGATGTCGGCGGCCACGTCGACCTGGTCTCGCGGGGTCAGGTTCACCAGGGTCCGTCCCGCCCCACCGAGGCCGAGCACGTACTCGCGGCCGAGGGTCTCCGGGGTGACGAGTGTGCCGTGATCGGCCACCAGGTAGAGGTTCTCGTCCCCGGTGCGGAAGCCGCGCGGCACACCCACCGGCAGGTCATAGGGGGTGAGAGCGAACGGGGCGATCGCCTCGCCTGCCTCGATGTCGATCAGCCCCGCCTCGGCGGCGGTGTCGACGGTCTCGCCGAGCACCTGCCGAACGTCTGCGACAGCGACGCGGCGGTGGAAGTGGAACAGCAGCGCCAGACTCGCCAGACCGCGATCGAAGGCGCCGGCCGTCTCCGCGGCCAGCACGTCGGTGCAGTGGTGGATGGCGGG
This sequence comes from Brevibacterium sp. SMBL_HHYL_HB1, assembly GCF_018208375.1. Taxonomy (NCBI): domain Bacteria; kingdom Bacillati; phylum Actinomycetota; class Actinomycetes; order Micrococcales; family Brevibacteriaceae; genus Brevibacterium; species Brevibacterium sp. SMBL_HHYL_HB1. The sequence goes on from NZ_CP062936.1 coordinate 2,608,361, forward strand.
AGCGGCGTTGTTGCGCGTCAGCGCCTCCGAGGCCGCCGAGCCCCAGAACTGCCGCAGCCGCGGTTCGGTGTATCCGGCACGGTAGAGGGCCTCGCCCAGGCGGGTCAGCGGAAGATCAGTCACAGAAGAATCCTAACGACTGCGCCATAATTGACCCATGGCCTCCTCTGCTCTCCTCGACATCGTCACCGGTTTCGGTGCCCGGGATGAGCGCATCGTCCACGTCCGCGACATCCCGCAGCGCTTCGAGTCCGACGCCGAATGGCCCGAATGGATCGATGAGGAGCTCCGGCACGCCTGCCACGCCATCGGCGTCGACTCCCTGTGGCAGCACCAGCTCGAGGCCGCGGCCACGGCCAGGGACGGCTCCGATGTCGTCATCGCCACCCCGACGGCATCGGGCAAGTCCTTGGGCTTCTGGCTGCCGGTGCTCGAATCGATCCAGGCCAGCCGTGACAGGCTGCGCACCGACTCGGCCATCTACATCGCCCCGACCAAAGCGCTGGCGGCCGATCAGCTGGCCAAGCTCGAACGGTTCATCGTCCGCGGGATGCGTCCAGCCGCGTATGACGGGGACACCTCGCAGGCGTCGAAGGACTGGGCCAGGCGGCATGCGAACATCGTGTTCACCAATCCGGACATGCTCCACCGGTTCATCCTGCCTCAGCACGAACGCTTCACCCGCCTGTTCAAGTCCCTGCGCTACATCGTCGTCGACGAGGCTCACCGCTACCGCGGAGTGTTCGGCTCCCATGTGGCCCTGATCCTCCGCCGTCTGCTGCGCATCGCCGTCCACTACGGTGCCGCTCCGGTCGTGATCGGCGCCTCGGCGACGATGGCCGAACCCGATGCGGCCTTCGCCAAGCTCACCGGCCGCGACGTTCATGCCGTGACCGCCGACTCCTCCCCGCGGGCCTCGGGCAGCTTCGCCCTGTGGGAGCCCCCGGTCTCCCCCGGCGGGGACCGGCGCAGCGGTCTGGTCGAAGCCGCCGACGTCATCACCGATTCGATGTGCGCCGGTTACCGATCGATCACCTTCATCGCCTCCCGTCGCGGCACCGAGGCGCTGGCCCAGACCGTGCGCGACCAGCTCGGGCAGATCGACGAATCGCTGACCGGCAAGGTCGCCGCCTACCGGGGCGGCTATCTGGCCGAGGAGCGACGAATGCTCGAGACGGCTCTGCGTTCGGGCCAGCTTCTGGCCGTGGCATCGACGAGCGCCTTGGAATTGGGCATCGACATCTCCGGTCTCGACCTCGTCATCATCTCCGGGTGGCCGGGGACCCTGGCCTCGCTGTGGCAGCAGGCGGGGCGGGCCGGTCGGGCCGGACAGCGGTGGATGGCCGTGTTCATCGCCCGTGACGACCCGCTCGACACCTATGTCGTCCACCACCCCGAGGTCATCTTCGACTCGCCCGTCGATGCCGGGGTCATCCACCCGGGCAATCCGCATGTGCTCTCCGGTCATCTGTGTGCAGCCGCCGCCGAGGTGCCTCTGAAGTCGGCGGATCTTACGCACTTCCCGGTCAACTCGCCCGAGGTCGTCGATGACCTCGTCGAGAAGAGGATGCTGCGGGCCCGTCCGACCGGATGGTTCTGGGCCAAGGACACCCCGGCTGCCGATCTGGCCGACATCCGCGGGACCGGAGGCGGCCAGTTCACCCTCGTGGAGGCGAGCACCGGGACCCTGCTGGGCACGGTCGACGAGTCCGGAGCGCACACGGGCGCCCATCCGGGAGCCGTCTACACTCATCAGGGCGTCGACTTCATCGTGCTCGATCTCGACCTCGAGGAGAAGATCGTCGCGGTCGAACGCACCGAGGTCGACTACACCACCCAGCCGCGGTCGCAGACGGAGATCGCGATCGTGAGCACCGACTCCCAGCGGGTCCTGCCCTCGGGCACGGCCGTGTGCAGCGGCACCGTCGACGTCAAGGACCAGGTCGTCGCCTACCGGATGCGGGCGAAGAGGGGCGGTGCGATCATCGCCGAGCACGAACTCGATCTGCCCGAACGCACTCTGCAGACGAAGGCCGTGTGGTGGACGATCCCGCAGACGGTGCTCGACGACGCCGAGGTCGCCTCCGGCGACCTGCCCGGAGCCGTGCATGCCGCCGAACACGCCTCCATCGGTCTCCTGCCGCTCTTCGCCGGTTGCGACCGGTGGGACATCGGCGGGGTCTCGACGGCGCTGCACGCGGATACGGGACTGGCTACGGTGTTCGTCTACGACGGGCTGGCCGGAGGAGCCGGCTTCGCCGAACGCGGCAGCGAGGTCATCGAGGACTGGCTGTCGGCGACGCGGTCGGCCATCGCGGCCTGCGAATGCGTCGACGGGTGCCCGTCCTGCGTGCAGTCACCGAAATGCGGAAACGGCAACGAGCCCTTGGACAAGGACGCCGCACTGCGTCTGCTGCGCACCGTGCTCGACTGAGCGCGTCATTTTCCGGCCACGGCCTTCTCCCTGACCTTCGGAAGCGGACCCGGTATGTCGACGTCGACCGCGACATAGGCCGACTGTTCGCTCAGCGAGGCACGGCAGTCGCTCATCTGGCCACCATTGCGTTCGACCACCTCCTCGGCGATCTCACAGGGCTCGCCCGTGGCCAGTCCGCGCACGGCATCCGCGGCAGCCAGTGCTGCCAGGTCCGCGGCGTTCTGGGCCCGGCTGTGGGCGACGAAGGCCTGACCGAGGCTGCCGATCGCGGTCACGAGCACGAACACGATGGAGCAGAGCCCGACGACGATGTTCGTCATGACGGTTCGCCTCTGTCCCCTTCGTACCTGGCAGTGGCGGAGGCATCGACGGTATCGAGGAAGAAGATCGCGGCCGGCAGGCTGATGGTGACCGTGACGACCGAGTACCCGCCATCGGCGCGGACCGACACCGTCGATGACGTCCCCGCATGCTTCCTCGCTTCGGCCACGACGGCAGCCTGGGGCTCGCCTCGGGCGATCTCGCGGGCGGCCGATCGTGCCGCGTCGAAGGCGCGCAGCTGGGAGAAGCCGACCGCGGCGGCTCCCGTGAGCAGAACGACCAGGACCACGATGGCCGGCATGACCACGGCGAATTCGGCGGTCGCCGTGCCCGAGTCCTGCTCCTGGTCCGTCAACCGCTGACGGGAGCGCCCGCGTTCCATCTCGGTTCAGCTTCCCATTCCGAGTGCCGTCTGGATGACCCCGGTGACGAGTTCCTTGATCGGTTCGGATTTGAGGATCACGACGAGCAGGGCTGCGAATCCGCAGGCGGCAAGCGTGGTGATAGCGTATTCGGCGGTGGTCGCTCCGGTGTCGGCTCCCCAGAACTCGTCGGCGGCCTCGTGGTCAGCGACCGGTTCGGCGGGTGGGGCCTCGGTCTCCGGTGCGGATGACGTGGTGCTCATGCTCTCCTCCTTGGCAGCGGATCCGTTCGCACTCTGCGAGCGGATCTTCAGCCTGCGAGGCAGGACGTGAGCCTGTCCAGAGGAGAGAACCGGCCTGTGGATACCGTTCGGCCGTCCACAGGCCATGGACGTTCGAGTGGTGATGCCGTCCACAGTCGTCGGCGTCGAAGTCGCGGTTCAGGAGTTGCTCGCCCAATCGTCGCGGAGAATGCCCATGATCACCTCGTCGTGGCGGCGCCCGTTGAAGAACACGGCCTCACGGCGACGGCCTTCCTCGACGAATCCGGCCTTCGCATAGGAGGCGATGCCGCGGGTGTTGAACGCCCAGGTCTGCAGCTCGATGCGATTGAGTCCCAACTGCAGGAAGCCGTAATTTACGGCCAGGCGCACGGCGTCGGAGCCGTAGCCGCGGCCGTGGAACTCAGGGCCGAGCACGATGGCCAGAGTCGCGGACTGGTTGATCGGATTGCGTCCGTAGAGGGTGACATGGCCGACGAACTCCTCGGTGTCGATGAGTTCGATGCTCAGGCCCACGGCGTCGCTCGAGGTGTTCGCACTCCACTGGGAGAACTGTTCCGAGACTCCCCCTTCGGGCCGCGGCAGGACCGTGTGGTTCTGCAGCACGACGATCGAGGGGTCGTACCACCACTGTTCGAGATAGGGCAGGTCGTCCTCACGCAGGGGACGCAATCGCACGGATCGACCGACGAAGAGCTTCTCAGCGTATTCTTCCGCCTGTTCGACGCTGGACAGTTGGCTGAAGGGTGTGACCGGTGACATGTGTCGAGCCTATCGGCCGTTCCTGAAAACCGGTTCAGCTCCCGTTCAGAAGAACACGGTCTCCAGATCCGACAGGAGGGAGATGACGACCGGCACGACGGACAGCAGCAGGAAGGCCGGCAGGATGCACACACCCAAGGGCAGGACCAGCCGCACCCCCAGCGCCGCTGCGGCCTCCTGCTGTCGACGTCGGGAGGAGTCACGCAGCTCCTTGGCCACGGATTCGATGAGCGGAGCCGGACCGACTCCGGTGTGCTCGGAGAATTCGAAGACCTCGAGAACCGGCAGCAGCCGGTCGTCCTCTGCCAGTTTCCGACCGCCGATCGTCATCGCTCTCCCGATCCGCTGGAGCCCGGAACGGTCCTCGGTCGCCTCGGCCGTCAGAGCCAGGGCGACGGGAATCGGCAGGCCCGAGGTCAGACAGATCGCCACGAGGTCGAGATCGAACGCCAGCTGATCATCGGCCACGGACGGGCCGGTGCGCTCTGAGACCGAACCGGTCCCGTGGTCTGTTCCGGAGCCGGGCCCGTCACCGGGCCGGCCGAGCAGCCCCTGCAGGCGGGACTGGGGCGTGTCCGACCACAGCAGCACCCCGATCGCGACGAAGGCTGCGATGAGCACGGGCAGCATCACGATCACCGCTGCGCCCGCAGCATCATCGTCCTCATCCACCAGCGCCCGAGTGCGTAGAGGGCCACACCCCCACCGAGGCTCAGCTGCCCGGGCAGGCCGGTGGCCAGCTGAGCGGGTTCGACTCCGATGAGCAGCCCCAGGCCGATGCCGATGAGCGGCAGCCAGCTGAGCACCCGCACCGTCGACTTCGGTCCGGCCATCGCGATCCGGCGTTCGCGTTCCGCGTCGAGCGCGTCGCGCTGGGCGGAGGCGTAGCGCAGGATCATCTCGGCCGCGGGCGCTCCGGAGCGTTCGGACACGGTCCACACGGCAGCCATCCCCGCCAGCACTTCGGCGGCTGGCCCGGGCAGTGCGGCGCTGCGGGTGGCGATGGCCCGGCCCGGCTCCTCCCCCAGGGAGATCGCTCGCGAGATCGGCGCCAGGGCCTCGTTCTGGCGGCTCAGGGTCGCCATCACCGCCTGCGGGGTCATCCCGACCCTGAGCAGATGGGCGCAGTACTCGACCGCGGCGATCGCCCACAGTCTCTCGGCCTGCGAATCCGCCGGCGTCCCGCCTCGGCGAAAGAGCCCACGTGCCGGCCGCCCGGCATCATCGTCGTCGTCACGGGGCAGAAGCTGCCGCAGACGCGCGCCCGGGTCCGAGGGGGCGGCAAGAACGATGCCTGCGACCACGAGAACGGCGGTGAGGACGATCATCCGGCCGACTTCTGCTCGAGCACGGCTTCGAACCGTGCCAGTGCCCGCCGGTTGACGGTCCCTCCGGACGATGGTGAGGGCCTGCCCCACACCGGTTCCATCACCACCCCATCGGCTCCCGTCCGGGTCGGGATCGCCAGTTCCGTCACGCCCCGCTCGGAGCCGGACCGGCGCAGATGGACGACGAGATCGATGGCCGTGGAGAACTGCGAATACACTGCGGCAGGGCTCATGCTCGCCAGCGCCCCGAGGGCGGCGACCCGGCTGGGCACGGCATCGGCGGTGTTCGCATGGATCGTCGCACACCCTCCCTCGTGGCCGGTGTTGAGAGCGGTGAGCATGTCCCTGACCTCCGCCCCACGGCACTCACCGACGACGAGGCGGTCGGGCCGCATCCGCAGGGCGTTGCGCACCAGATCGGTCAGGGTCACTTCCCCACCGCCTTCGACATTGGCCTGCCGGGCGGCGAGCTGGACGACATGCGGATGGGTGACGATGAGTTCGCGGGAGTCTTCGACGATGACGATGCGCTGATCGGCCCCGACCTGTGAGAGCAGGGCACCGAGCAGGGCCGTCTTGCCCGTCCCGGTGCCTCCGGAGATGAGGATGTTCGCCCGTGCCTCCACCGCCTCGGCGAGCAGGGGGCTGATCTCGTCGGGGACGAACCCCTCGGCGCACAGCTGGGAGAAGGGGAATCCGGAGCGTTTGGGCACCCGGAACGAGATCGTGGTCGTCTCTGCCGAGATCGGTGGGACGATCGCGTTCATCCGCACCCCGTCGGGCAGGCGCACATCGACATAGGGGCTGGCATCGTCGAGGCGACGTCCGCCGAGCGCGGCCAGCCGCACCGCCAGGGACCTCACCTCGTCCTCGGACCCCAGGGACAGGTCGAGCAGCTGGGGGCCGTCGCCGGTGTCGGCGAAGATCTCCCGGGGACCGTTGACGAACACGTCGGTCGTGCCCGGCACTTCGAGCACGGACTGCAGGGGCCCGGCCCCGGACAGCTGTGCCGACAGCCGGGTGACGAGCTCGAGCAGGGCAGACGAGCCGAGGACGCGTCCGGTGCGTTGGACCGCCTCGGCGACGGCCGCAGTGGTCACGGGTCCCGGTTTGTCGAGCAGGGTCTTGCGGACCTCGGCGACGAGGGAGGCGTCGAGCCATTCGCTCATTCCACCCACTCCCCCAGCAGCCGATCGACGAGGCGGCCGAGGTGGGCGCCTCCGGGGATGCCCTCACCGCGGTCGACGGCGGCGGACAGTCCGCGGTCATCGCGGATGCTGCCGGCCAGGCTCAACCCGATGGAATCGGCGAGGAGTTCGGAGTCGAGGCCGCCGGCTCCGGTCTCGCGGACGACGAGGCGGACATCCGGGTGCGCCTGCGAGAGTCGTTTGGCGACCTGGGAGGCGGCCACAGCGGAGCGGACCCGGGCCGGGGATACGAGCAGCACGTGGTGGCAGCGCCGGGTCCACTGGGGTGGGGCGTGGCGGGGTAGGTCGACGATGACGAGGTCGAAGGCCTGACCGGCTGCGGCGAGGAAATCGTCGAACACGTCCGGATCGAGGTCGACGGTGTCATCACGGCCCCAGGACAGCAGAGCCAGTCCATCATGGCGGGGCAGCGCATCGGCCAGCGTCGAGGGGCGCAGCTGTCCGCGGGAGGCGCTGAGGTCGGTCCAGCGGGGTCCGGGGACCTGCTCGGCTCCGAGGACGAGGTCGAGGCCGCCGCCGAGCGGATCGGCGTCGACGAGCACGGTGCTGTGATCGGCACCGGCCCGTCGGGCGAGCGCACAGGCGAGGACGGAGGCTCCGGCACCGCCGCATCCGGCGACGACTCCGACAGTGGTGCCCGGGGCGACGGGAGGTTCGATGGCCGCGATCATCCGTCCGCTCAGCCATTCTGCGGCCGCCGGCAGCACGGCCAGTTGGTCCACGCCGAGCTGGGCCGCCTTCGCCCAGGTCGAGCCGGGTTCGTCGTCGTCGAGGACGACGAGGATGCGGTCGGCGCGGTCGGTCACGGGGGCTTCCCTGACATCCTCGCCGAGGAGGATGAGAGAAGCCGACTGCCATCCTCCTGAGTCGGGAGGCAGAACGGTGAGCATCACCCCGAGGCTTTCGGCCACCCGGGCGCATTCCTCGGTGATCGCGCCGAGGTCGGTGATGAGGGCTACTTGCATGTGCCGAGCCTGTCGCGGGCCTCGATGTGAGCACCAGATCAGGGTGGGCCCCTGTGGATACGACGGCGAAGGGGCGCCTCCTGTGAGTTCGAGTCACAGGAGGTGCCCCTTTCGGTGCGCCTGGGTCGTCGCCCCTGGTCAGCGTCGGTTTTCGTCTCGGGCCTTCGCAGGGTGCGGGGCCTGCCCGCACCGTCTGGCCCACGCTGTGTCCACAGCTGCGACGTTCGAGTCGGTGCTCACCGGGTCGACGGCACCCGCCGGTTCAGCCGCGCTGGATTCCTTCGATATTGCGCAGGATCCCTTCCTTGCCGTCGGTGTCACGGACCTTGAACCAGGATCCGTTGTCCTCGAGGCTGAGATACCAATCGCCGGGGTAGATCGTGAACACCGGCATTCCCGTGGTCGGGTCGACGGCTTCGCGAGGTTCGGGCACGGCGAACCAGAACGCCTGGATGATGGGGCGACCGGCGTCCTGACGGTTGTCCTGCCCGGCGTCGCTGGGCACCGGTTCGCTGTCGATGGCCGTCTGCGTCACGGTGTCCTCGTCCGTCCGGGCGGAACCTGGTCCCGCGTCGTCATGTGCTCCCGCCCGGTCGCCGTAGGAGGCGACGGGCACGTACTGAGTCGGCTCCTCGCTCTCGGCAGCGGCCGTCGGCTCCGCGGCGGCAGCCGACCGCCCTTGAGAGGTCTGACCGCTTGACGACAAGGATTCGTCGCCGGCGGCGTTCGTGTCCGAGGACTTCGAATTGACCTTCGACACGAGGTCGCTGCTGTCCGCCGGAGAGACGACTGTCGAGGCTTCCTCGTCGGTCGAGTCCGCGTCTGCGACCGGCTCGTCTGTCTGCGGGCTGCCAGCCTCGTTGGCTTCCTCGGAGTCCGGGGCGGCGTGGCGACCGCGACGACGTTCGGAATCCGAATTCGCCGCGGCTCCGGCGGCTGCCGCTCCGGCACCGAGGGCACCGGCTCCGGCAGCTGCCGCCGCACCGGAGGGCGAATCGTCACCGCTGTCCGCGACCTGCTGCTCGGGTGCGGAGGGCTGAGCGGAGGCGAAGGTCTGCTCGTCACGGGCATCGGCCTGCTCGCGGCCCGCGTCGAAGCCGAAGGCCTGAGTGGGCTCGGCCTGCGAATGCTGCGGGGCATCCGAATCGCGTGCGCCGAGGTAGGTCTGACCGTCACCGGTGCTGTGCGTCGGCCGCTCGGACGAGTCGCCCGACGCCTCTGCCGAATCATCGGCAGCCTTCGCTTCGCCGGCCGGCGACGCGGGGTCCTGCTCGGCGGTTCGGCCCTCGGCCGGTGCCGAATAGGCGCTCGCCTGGCGCTCAGCATCTTGTTCCTGCGGCGGTGCGTAGGGGCTGGGACGCTGACCGTCGTCCGGCTGCCCGAACCGCTGGTGGTCAGGCTGCCCGTATGCCTGTGCGCCGGGCTGCTGGCCGACAGGCTGCCCGTACTGCTGTGCGCCGGGCTGATCGGGGGCGGCGAACTGGCTCTGCTGTCCGAACTGATCGGGTCCGGGCTGGACGGGTCCACCCGGCTGGCTCGCACCGGCTGGGGCCGTGCCGTAGGGAGCGAATCCGGGTGCACCGCCGGGCACATTGGCCACGGGGGCCGGGTGCGGCGTGTGCTTGGACACCGGTCGGGCCTTCGGGTGGCTCTCGATGTCTTCGCGACCGGTGAATTCGCGGGCGAAGAAGGGGATCACGGTGAACACGCCGGCGAAGAAGGCAAGCAGCGCGGCGAAGAACGCCAGGTAGGCGCCCACATGCCAGTAGATCACCGAGGTGAGCAAGTCGATGAAGGCGTAGGTGAAGGCCATCGCCGAGAGCACCGAGATGAACTGGTCGAGGCTGAGCGAGCCGACCCGCAGTCGCCCACTGCCGAGCTTGTTGACGAGCACGGCCGTCGCCAGCAGCAGAATCGCCAGAACGTTGAAGACGAGTGCGCCCATGTCCGCGACGTTCCAGTGCCACAGGGTCATAGTGTCGAACCCGTAATCGCGGTACGGCACGAACAGTGTGATGAGGGCGAGCAGACCCGCGAAGAGAAGGAACAGATCACGCAGAGTCAACGGACCGATGAGTCCGGGGCCCGACGCCTGCTTCGGCGCAGGTGCCGCGCCGAACTGGCCCGGCGCAGATCCGTAGGGTCCGGGGGCGGCCCCGTAGGGACCCGGAGCCGAACCATAGGGCCCGGGCGCAGATCCGTACTGGGCAGGTGCGGAGCCATAGGGGCCCGGGGCCGATCCGTACTGGGCAGGACCGGAGCCGTAGGGGCCCGGTGCCGAGGCGTTCTGACCGGGTGCAGAACCGTAGGGCGCAGAGCCGTACTGCTGCCCGGGTGCGGAGCCGTAGGCCGGACCGGGAGCCGACCCGAACGGCCCCGGGCCCGGTCCGTGGGCCGATGGCTGGCCGCCGGGCTGGGGCATGTTCTGCCCCGGCTGCTGCGGGGGCTGATCCTGCCACGGCTGTGGTCCGGACCCGGTTGGATGCTGCGGCGAACTCATCGCTTACTCCACTCGATCTCGGGGAAAGGGAACAGTGTTGCTGTGTCTGTCCGGGACACGGATCCCGACAGACTCTGGTCCCATCCTTGCAGAACACAGGGCCCCTGTGCACTCATTCATGCCCTCCGCGCCCTCCGGATGCTCCGTCTCGCGCGTTGCGGATGCCCGTCTGTGACCCTTACCACGTTCGGCCCGCTGTGGCTACCCCCACCTCCCCCGCTGATCGCCGAAAACTTCGCTGTTCGGCCCAGGCAGGCGGGTATACAGTGCAACTAGAATTTTCAATCCACCAAAGGAGTCGGAGGGAAGTATGACCGAAAGCACCGCTGAGCAGGCCGAGACCTTTGCCCCACCAGAGCAGTTCGCAGCCACCGCCAATGTCGGCGCCGATGAGTACGAACGGGCCGAGGCCGACTACCTGAGCTTCTGGGCCGAGCAGTCCCGCGATCTCGTCGACTGGCACGAGGACTTCGGTGAGGTCCTCGATTGGACGAACCCGCCGTTTGCGAAGTGGTTCGTCGGCGGCAGACTCAATGTCGCCTACAACTGCCTCGACCGCCATGTGCTCGCAGGCAATGGCGACCGCGTGGCCATCAATTTCGAGGGTGAGCCGGGAGACTCCCGCATCTTCACCTATGCCGAGCTGCTCGCCGAGGTGTCGAAGGCGGCCAATACGCTCACCGACCTCGGTGTCCGAGCCGGCGACCGCGTCGCCATCTACCTGCCGATGATCCCCGAGGCGATGATCTCGATGCTGGCCTGCGCCCGCCTCGGCGCGGCTCATTCCGTCGTCTTCGGCGGCTTCTCCGCCGATGCGCTGCGCTCACGCATCATCGACGCCGAAGCGCGCGTAGTCATCACCGCCGACGGCAGCTACCGCCGCGCCAAGCCCACCAGCCTCAAGCCCGCCGTCGACGAGGCCCTGTCGTCCGGCGACACCCCGGTCGAGCATGTCCTCGTCGTCGAGCGCACCGGGCAGGACATCGACATGACCGATGGGCGCGACCAGTGGTGGCACGACACGGTCGGGCAGGCCAGCCCGGAGCACGAATGCGAGTTCTTCGACTCGGAGAACCCGCTGTTCATCCTCTACACCTCCGGTACGACCGGCAGGCCCAAGGGCATCCTCCACACCTCCGGCGGCTACCTCACCCAGGTGCTGTACTCGATGAAGGCCGTCTTCGACATCAAGCCCGAATCCGACGTCTTCTGGTGCACCGCCGACGTCGGCTGGGTCACCGGGCATTCCTATGTCACCTACGGCCCGCTGGCCGCGGGCGTGTCCCAGATCGTCTACGAGGGCACTCCGGACACCCCGCATCAGGGCCGTTGGTGGGAGATCGTCGAGAAGTACAAGGCCACGATCCTCTACGCCGCGCCCACGGCGATCCGGACCTTCATGAAGTGGGGCGAGGAGATCCCGGCGAAGTACGACCTGTCCAGCCTGCGCCTGCTCGGCAGCGTCGGCGAACCGATCAACCCCGAGGCCTGGCGCTGGTACCACCGGGTGGTCGGCGGCGAGCGCTGCCCGATCGTCGACACCTGGTGGCAGACGGAGACCGGCGCCCACATGATCGCTCCCCTGCCCGGGGTGAAGTCGACCAAACCCGGTTCCTCCCAAGCGCCGATCCCCGGCATCTCGGTCGACGTCGTCGACGATACCGGTGAGAACCCGGCCGGCCCCGAAGGCGGACTCCTCGTCATCCGCCAGCCGTGGCCGGCGATGCTGCGCGGAATCTGGAAAGACCCCGAGCGCTTCAAGGACACCTACTGGTCGCGGTTCCCGAACACGTACTTCGCCGGAGACGGTGCCCGTCGCGACGCCGACGGCGACATCTGGTTCCTCGGACGCGTCGACGATGTCATGAATGTCTCCGGTCACCGTCTGTCGACCGCGGAGATCGAGTCCTCCCTCGTCGCCCATTCCAAGGTCGCCGAGGCGGCCGTGGTCGGTGCTGCCGATGAGACCTCGGGTCAGGCGGTGGTTGCTTATTGTGTGTTGAAAGATTCGCGTGACGACGACGGTGCGGACCTCGACGCGCTCGTGCAGGAGTTGCGTGCGTGGGTGGGTAAGGAGATCGGTCCCATCGCGAAGCCGAAGCACGTGTTCATCGTGAACGAGCTCCCGAAGACTCGCTCGGGCAAGATCATGCGTCGCTTGTTGAAGGACACGGCGGAAGGTCGCGAGGTGGGCAACACCTCCACGCTCGCTGACACGTCGGTCATGGACGCGATCGCTCGTCAGCTTCGCGACTGACATGAGCGCCGATGGGCAGCGGTGTTCCTCTTCGTGTCCACCGCCGCCCATCGGCCACGTCTCATTCTGTTAGCCTCGTTCGCTCACCATCGTTGGTGAACACCTATGCGTGAGACAGATTTTCCTGCCTCTGACAGTCTCAACTGTCGCTTCGCCAGTCGCTATCGTGTGAGGTATCGACTGCTATAGCCACACACTCAAGACCGTCTTAGCCTCAACTTAACCTTGATCCACCGATGTAAGTAGCCGTTCAAGCGCGCGCGTGGAATGGAAATGCCCCTCCTGAACTGGGAAAATGGTGATGTTCAAAGTCAACATTCCCGCCCAGAAAGGGGCACCTCTCAGGTGCTATTCAACCACACCCCCGCGACTGTGTCCCACTCCTTCGACGATGAGAACCTCACCGCAACCACTGGGCTGGTCCCGATCATGGGCCTCGCCCAGAAGGCCGGCTTGCTCGACCTCGCCGAAGACCGTCTGACCGTGTCGACCACCGGCGCTGACAAAGGCGCGAACCCGGCGGCGAAACTGGCCACACTCATCGGCGGGATGGCTGCCGGAGCCGACTCGATCGATGACATGAACCTCGTCCGCCACGGCGGCATGACACACCTGTTCGACCGCGTCTACGCTCCCTCGACTCTGGGTTCGTTCCTGCGCTCGTTCGCCTTCGGCCATGTCCGGCAACTCGACGCGATCTCCTCCCGTTTCCTGGCCAACCTCAACGAACACACACCGCTGCTGCCAACCAGCGAAGACACTGGACAAGCGATGGTGTTCGTCGATATCGACGACACCGTCATCGATGTTCACTCCGCGGCGAAGCAAGGAGCCGGGTTCGGCTACCAAGGCAGCCGCGGACTCAACGCACTGTTGGCCACAGCCTCGACTGCCGGTTCCGGCCAAATTATTGTTGGTCAGCGCCTGCGCAAAGGCTCAACCTCGTCAGCCCGGGGCGCTGACAAACTCGTCTCCGACGCCCTGGCCACCACGGCCCGAATCGGCTCCGGTGCCCCGGTGCTGGTGCGTGCTGATTCGGCATACTACTCATCAGGCGTCGTCAAAGCCGCCCACGACGGCGGGGCGGATGTGTCGATCACGGTGCGCATGGACAAAAGGATCAAGGCAGCGATCGGGTCGATCAGCGACGACGCATGGACAGGCATCGAATACCCCGAAGCGATCTACGACGAAGACTCCGAGGCCTGGATCAGCAAAGCTGAAGTCGCTGAGGTCCCGTTCACCGCGTTCACCTCGAAGAAGAAGTCCCTGCACACGACGGGGCGTTTGGTGGTCCGCCGCATCCCGGAACTCAACGAGACCAAACGCGCGAGTGGGCAGGATCCCTTGTTCGACTTGTACCGGTACCACGCGTTTTTCACCACCATCGACCGGGATCGTTTCGACACAGTCGCTGCTGATCAAGTCCACCGCAGACACGCGATCATCGAGCAGATCCATGCGGAGTTGAAGAACGGGGCCTTGGCGCATATGCCTTCCGGGGTATTCAACGCCAATGCCGCCTGGGTGACGATCGCAGCGATCACGCATAACCTGCTGCGGGCTGCTGCCGGGCTCATCGGTGGACGGATAAGCAAAGTGCGCGCCCAGACGCTGCGCACGCGCATCATCGGCATCCCCGCCCGGATTGCCCACCGGGCCAGGAAGCTGATCCTGCACCTGCCCACGAAGTGGCCGTGGGCGAGGGACTTCGCACGACTCTGGCAAGCAGTGCTGAGCCCACCAAGGACAGTATTGTCCTGACCGATCCGCTCCTACTCGAGCACAACGCCGCAGGGTCTGGAGGAGACCTTGGGAAACATTTGTGGAAGAGACCGGTGAGAGACCGTGTCAAGTCCCGGGTTTTCTGGAGGCTGAACGTTCGTTCAGTTATTAGGCCGCCGAAGTCTGCAGGCTCGTGTAGTGGGCTGCTTCGATCTCGGCGGGAGTCTGATAGTCAAGCATCGAATGCAACCGTTCGGTGTTGAACCAATGCACCCACTCAGCCGTCGCGGCCTCGAGATCGTTGCGACCGGACCAGGGGCCGTCGGTGAAGACGAGTTCGTATTTGTATAACGAGTTCAGCGCTTCGGCCATGGCATTGTCGTAACTATCGCCGATCGATCCCACCGACGCCACTGCCTCGGCCTCAGCCAGTGCCTGGGTGTAGCGCAGAGCCCGATACTGCACCCCTCTGTCCGAGTGGTGGGTCAGCCCTACAACGTCGTGACCTGCACGTTTACGGCCCCATATGCCCATATTCAAAGCATCGAGAGCCAGATCGGTATACATTCGCGTCGAGGTCTGCCAGCCGATGATCATTCGAGAGAATACGTCGAGGACGAACGCGACGTAAACGAAGCCGGCCTCAGTGGGAACGTAGGTCAGATCCGCGACCCAGAGACGGTTCGGCTCCGCAGCGGTGAAGTTACGTTTGACGAGGTCAGCCGGTCGTTTCGTCTCGGGACCGGGCTTCGTCGTCCGCGGGAACTTCCCTCTCACAACACCCCGGATGCCCAACTCATTGCACAATCTCTCGACCGTGCACCGGGCCACGGGGCCGTAGGTCCTTGTGAGTTCGGCGTGGATCTTGCGGATGCCGTAGACCTTGTTGCGGCGGTGAGTGTGGATAGCCATGATCCTTTCTTTGAGCACCGCATCTCGCTGGGCTCGAGCGCTGACCGGACGGGTCTTGAAGGCATAGTACGTTGATGGGGCGATGCTCAGGCCCAGGTCCTGGCGCAGGACCTGACAGATCGGTTCGATTCCCCACCTGTGCTTGTTCTCGTCGATGAAGGCGACGATTACTTCTGTAGGCGGTCGAACTCCGCCTTGCCGAAAAACGCGGTCGCTGATCGGAGGATGTCGTTGGACTTCCGCAGCTCCCGGTTCTCCTTCTCCAGCCGCCGGATCCGTGCCTGGACGTCCTCGGTCTCGACGGGCAGGTTGGCTGCTTCGGCTTTCTTGACCCAGTTGCGCAGGGCTTCCTTGTTCACATCGGTCTGCTCGGCAATGCGGGCGATGGCACCGTTTCGAGTCTCTGGGTCGGCGCGGGCCTCGAGAGCCAGTCGAGTGGCTCTCTCACGTACTTCTGGTGGATATTTCGAGGTAGGCATGATGAGTTGAGGGTAGTCCTTTCTTGGGTAACCGCACACCCTCCATCAAACCAAGGACGAATCACCGGGACGCTACCTCCTGCCCTCACGTCATGCTCGCGCTCGAATCCAGCCGCACCCCTTGCCTGCAAGCAGATCGGTGGATCAAGGCTTAAAGGGTGCGGCCTAAACTGATCTCAAGACGTTCTTCACATCACGTACGCCTCTCGGAGCGTTAGCGCCTTGCGGGCGGCACCACGGCAGCTGAAGAACGGGCCCTGGGGAGTCAGCGGTAGTCTGCTCGTAAGGAGTCACCTGTGGTTGTTGTGTCTCTCGTGCTCTACTGCGTTTTGCTCTGCGGACTACCTTTTGCGGCGAGCGTCTTCGTCCATCGAGGTATGCCAACGAATGGACTCAACGCCATCATGGCAACTGATCCGTATCCTCCTCGGCCCTACTCTCGCGGTCGGAACCCCGCTGGCAGATGGCGCCATCGTTGGCTGCATCGGCTGCGCTTGCTACCCGTGAGGCTGATCGAACTAAGTCCGTTCGGTGCTGCCCTCGCTGCCTCGCCGCTCATGTACAACGAATTCACGATCTTTCCGAAAGTGATGCTCGCGATGTGTGTTCTGGCAATTCCGTTCTACCTTCTCTTCTCATGGCAAAGAAGGGCAACACTGCGTTTCTTGGAGAACGACAAAGCAGCGGACAATCGGGACATCTACCATCGCGAATGGCTGTCTGGGCGCTTACGCATCAGACACGAAAGATCGAACTCTATCTTCATTCGGACCGTCATCTGTAGCCTCGCACTCTGGGGTGTCGGCGTTGCCTTCCCACTCCTGTGGAAGCATGCTTGGACGGATTTGCCTGAGCTGAGCTTGTGACTAACAGCGCGTCGAGAGCTGACCTTTCGAGCGAAAGTTACGTGTTACATAAAAAACGGCGGCGAACCTCCACAGGTTCGCCGCCGTTGTCGTCGTTGGTCATCGCTTGCGGTCTGCGTCCTTCTTCGCCTTCTCCCATGCTTCCGTCGTCACGTACGGCTCCTTGTCCGCGTAGCCGTAGATGCCGAGCACACGATGGATGGTTGAGCGCGAAACGCCCCAATCGTCGGCTAGCTTGCGATCAGTCACACCGTCCTTGTAATCCTCGCGAATCGCGCGCACTTGCCTGTCGTTGAGCTTCGGCCGAGGTCCAAGCTTCAACCCTTTCTCCACCTTTGCGGCCCGCCCTTCACTCATGCGTGAGGTGATGAGTTCGCGCTCGAACTGCGCGAGGGCGGCGAAGATGGTGATGACGAGTTCGTCGTGCGCGTTGCCTGCCTCGTACTTGAGTCCGCCGTCGAGCGCACGAAAACTAGCGCCCATGCGTGTGAGGGTTTCAAGTCCTTCGAGCACGGCCTTCGTGCTGCGTCCGAGCCTGTCGAGCTTTGGTACGAGGACAGTCACGTTGTAGCCGTCTTCGATCTTGCGTTCCACTGTCTTGAAGAGTTGTCTGTACTTCGGTGAACGGTGGTTCTTCGCTCCACTCACGGCCGGATCGCTGATGATCTCGTCGCATCCGGCCTTCAGCAGTTGTTCCTCCTGAACTTTTGTGTTTTGAGCCGACGTGCTCACTCGTGCGTAGCCGATTGTGTAGTCCATGTGTTTGCCCGTCTCCTGTTTTTGAGTGTTGGTTGGGTGACTGTCCAATGCCATATCGGTTTATGAACCGCTACGGGCTGCAAAAAACAGTGGGCCACCTTGATCTGACACTCGAACTACGGCCGACCGTATCGCCCTAGTCGCTCATCGTTGGGAGTTGTGACCTGCCGTATTTCAGTTCCACACGCAAGAGATGCGAACCGCGCAAAACAACAGCGGACATCATCACCGAAACTCTTGCTCGTCGCGTTTGCGAGCAGCTCAATGTACGCTCAGGGAGGCCCTACCCGACGTAAGTTACGTGTTACGTACGATTCGGCTTCATCGATGGGCCTGGGCCAGTAAAGGGCCCGCAGATTGCACCCTGCACGAGCTCTATTTGTGGCTTTCGCTGTGCATCCGGGCAGTGCAAGGTGCACGGCACGTGTTTGACGAGTTCCTCGCGAGCTGTAGACGCAGGTTCGTTGGGCGGGTACCATGCAGTCGTGGTCTCTCCGTTGGCAACGTTGCCGTCAGACGCATATGTTCCGATCCTCAAGGGTAAAGCAGCTGAGCTTGGCGCAGTTTCCAGCGCGCCGAAAGATCGATTGGTTCCGTTGCTTGAGTTCATCGATGCAGAAAAAGCGCCAGCCTTGCTCAGCAAAGCATGGGACACTGAAGACGATGCAGTGTGGGTGCAACTTCTCAACTTCGAGGGTGTGAGCGACTCTGATTTCGGCACGCAAATCACTGCCGTCTTCGACCAAGTGCGTGGCAAAGTATGCGCAGTTCCCGTAGTCACAACGACCGAAGAACCTGCCACTCTTGCGGCTATCGCAGGAGTTATCGCTGAAGATCAGAGAGGTGCCGTACTCCGGATTGACGTCGAAGATCTTATTGACGGCGACGTAGATACTGGTGCCGACATTGCATCGACTTTGGATCAGTTAGATATTTCGCCGTCTCAAGTAGCCCTCGTAGTGGATGGTGGAACCCTCACTGGACCACCCACCATCCAGGCAACAGTCGCGACACAAGCTCTAAGTGCGGGACTGCCGCGCGGATAGGTGACATCTGATCTGGCTTACCCGTAGGGCGGCCTGGAAGGATGTGCACCATGCCCGCTCCCTACCCCCAGGAGTTCCGCGAAGATGTCGTGCGAGTGGCCCGGTCCCGTGAGGACGGCGTCACCATCGCGCAGATCGCGAAGGACTTCGGCGTCCACGAGATGACACTCCACAAATGGATCCGCCAAGCCGACATCGACGACGGCAACCGGCCCGGGAAGACCCGTGAGGACTCCACGGAACTGCGCGATCTCCGCCGCCGCAACCGGCTGCTGGAGCAGGAGAACGAGGTTCTGCGCCGCGCTGCTGCTTACCTGTCCCAGGCGAACCTGCCGGGAAAAGGTGGTACCCGCTCGTGAGAGAGCTCGCCGACGACGGCATTCCCGTCGCGGTGTCCCTGCGGGTCCTGAAGCTCTCCCGCCAGCCCTACTACCGCTGGCGGCATCAGCAGGTCACCCAGGCTGAGCTCGTCGAGGCCTACCGAGCCAATGCCCTGCGGGGCGCCCACCTCGACGACCCCGAGTACGGCTACCGGCTCCTGGTCGACGAAGCCGCCGAAACCGGCGAGAAGATGTCTGAGCGCACGGCGTGGAGGATCTGCCGGGACAACCAGTGGTGGTCCGTGTTCGGTAAGAAGCGCGGCAAGAACGGAAAGCGCCCCGGCCCGCCCGTCCACGACGACCTCGTGAAACGGGACTTCACCGCCGATGACGTCAACGAACTGTGGCTGACGGACATCACCGAGCACTGGACCGACGAGGGCAAGCTCTACCTCTGCGCGATCAAGGACGTGTTCTCCGGCCGCATCGTCGGCTACTCCATCAGCGACCGGATGAAGGCTCGCCTCGCAGTGAATGCGCTGGACAACGCGATATCCAGGCGTCGCGACGCCGCTGGTTGCATCGTGCATTCGGACCGCGGCTCTCAGTTCAGGTCCCGGAAGTTCGTCCACGCGTTGAACCGTCATCACCTCATCGGGTCGATGGGCAAGGTCGGTGCCGCCGGCGATAATGCCGCGATGGAGTCGTTTTTTGCCCTGCTGCAGAAGAACGTCCTGGACCGCAAGCGGTGGCGGACCCGAGAGGAGCTGCGCATCGCGATCATCACCTGGATCGAGAGGACCTATCACCGCCGTCACCGGCAGGCCCGTCTGGGCCGATTGACCCCCATCGAATACGAGACCATCATGAACCCGGCCGTGAGCCTCGCGGCCTGACACCCCAACTGTCACCTATCGGTGCGGCAGTCCCAAGGCAGCGCAATGAGATGCGAGCTCCTCCATGAGTCAACCAGGCCTTAACTGCACAGTTCTGTCGCGTTGAGGACCACTTTGCGCGACATTTAAGGCACCGTAGGCTTACCCGTCGCACAGGGTCCAAGGCGGCGGTTCTGTGACAGATCTGCGCACTGAGGTACACCCCGAGGGGACCACCCGCATCGTTCAGGTAACCGAGTGCCGACAGCCGACGGCGACTCACGACAGCGCGCGATTTGCGGTTGCGCGGACTCTCGCATTCCTGCGTGAGCGACCACAGCGTCGCCTCGGTCGACGGTGAGTCCATTCCAGAGCCCGCATTACCTTGGCAGCCATTTTCCGCAACCGCCAATGCGGATCCGCGCAAGCGCGGAACACCGTCCGCTGCCAGGTTTGATTAGGCATTCAGCATGGCAACGGGGATGCCAGGTCGATCGCTGCCACCTAAACCGCACCGCGGGCCTCTTGCGTCAGAGCAAACCGGCCTGATGCGCGATCACCGCGGCCTGGACTCTCCGCTCTACGCCGAGTTTCCTGAGCACTTCACTGACGTAGCCTTTGACGGTCGCTTCGGAGAGAAACAGCTCGCGTGCGATCCCTGCATTGTGCTCCCCGCGCGCGATGCTGCATAGAACATCCCGCTCTCGCGCGGTTAGCCGGGAGATCGCAGCGTGGGCATCCGTCCGCCGGGACATCGGTCCGGCGGCTTTATCCAGGAGCCATCGCGCGACGATCGGGGAGAGCGCCGCTCCTCCGCTGTGCACGGCATGGACAGCTGCGACGATGTCCTCGGGTGCGCTCGCCTTCGTCACATACCCGTCGACCGATAATTCCACTGCTCGCCGAAGGTACTCGGCGTCGGCGAAGGTAGTCAGGACGACCAAGCGTGAGGGGGTTCTGGCAGCGCGTAGATCTGCGATCGCGTCCAGACCCGAACGTCGCGGCATGCGCACATCCATCAGCACGACGTCGCATCGTGCTCCGTGAACCGCCGGGACAACTCCGACGCCGTCGCCGCGCTCGAGGACGACCTCGATATCTGGGTCGCTCTCAAGGACCGCACGAAGTCCTGCCCTGATGAGCGGCTCATCGTCGATGATCGCGACACGGATCGGGGCAGAGCGGTCAGAGCCCGTCGCTCGGTGCGTCATGGCGCTGGGATCGTTGTGGTCGAGGTGACATGTCCGTCCTCGAAGCACACCTCGTACACGTCTGTGCGGTCGAAGGGGCTGAGCGTCGACTCGTAGTGCCTACAGTCGCCGCCTCCCACCTGTGCCGGCGGAGCTTCCATCTCGAGCCGGGGCAGCTGAGCCTCTGCGACGGTCTGCGGCTGGCCAACCGCGATGTTGGCAAACTTTGCGGGTGGCAGTGAGGACAAAGCTGCTTGGCCGAGCACTGCTGCAATGGGCAACGCGAGAAGGACCGCTGCGACTGCAGCGGGAACGAGGATGAGCTTCCGCCGCATCTGTCGCTGCTTCCTGGAGAGTGTCGTCCGCGCTTCATCGATCCTCACCGCGGGGCGCAGCGGGACCCGAGCACGCAGCCTCCAGCCGTCGCCCTGGGGTCCGGCCGTCAGCTCGCCTCCGAGAGCCTCGACCTGTGTCGACAGACCCGCCAGACCGCGTCCTGTCCCCTGTGGTGCCGCAGGCAGCATGACCTTGTCCTCAGGCGCCCCGTTCTCGACTTCAAGCTCGACACCGTCAGCCTCCGTGCGCAGGCGGAGGTGAATCGGTGCGCTGGGGGCATGCCGCAGGGCGTTGGTGCATCCTTCCAGCGCGACCGCGAGCACAGCGCGCTCTACTGCGGCTGGCAGGTCCAGAGCATTTTCGAGCTTGGGACTGTGGCGGACATCGACCTGCACGGGCCCCCACTTCTTCGGACCTGCTCGACGATTCCCTCGATGCCGCTGTCGAAGCGGCCATCGGCGTGATGATCGCTGAGGCCCAAAACGGATCTGTTCAGCGCTTCAACGCAATCGGCGATAGACGATCGAAGATGTTCCAGGTCTGCAGCAAGGGCGTCACCCGCGCGGGTTCGCAGCGCGGCAGTCTCTACAGCGGCCAGGGTGAGGCGGTGGCCCAGGTCGTCGTGGATTGTGCGCGCGAGCTCGGCCGCATGCTCAGACCGGATGCGCTGCGCCGTCTCAGCGGCCAACGCCGACTGCTGCGCCGCGAGCTCCCAACCCAGCTCAGCCTCGCGTCTGTGCAACAGGATCAGACGCCCGGCGAGCACCGCCGCGACGAGGACGGGAAGAATGATCATGAGCCAGGCGATTACATCAGACATACCTCCATTCTTATCGCGTGCCTTCGTGAGCGCACCCCGCCGAACGGAGGGTTCTCCCATCCTCAGGAACAACCAGATGGACCTGGTAGCCGACGCCGGCCAGCTGATAGCGTCAAGGCATGAGAAAACTCGGGCCCATCCTCGTTTTGTTGCAGCGCATGCTTCGCGGTTCTCGATCGTGTGCTACCAAGCTCGTGCTGACCGTTGTGGCCGCCTCGTTCGCTGTAGCGAGCATGCCTGGGACACCGGCC
Organism: Brevibacterium sp. SMBL_HHYL_HB1; assembly: GCF_018208375.1. Classification (NCBI taxonomy): domain Bacteria; kingdom Bacillati; phylum Actinomycetota; class Actinomycetes; order Micrococcales; family Brevibacteriaceae; genus Brevibacterium; species Brevibacterium sp. SMBL_HHYL_HB1. Next base: position 2,630,361 of record NZ_CP062936.1, read on the forward strand.
CTGGCAGACCCGGCAAGCAATGAGGTCCAGCAGTGGCTGGAAGAGGTCAGTGCCAGCGGTGTCCCGGCGATCGCCGTCGTCGTCACCCGAGGCGACTCCGTCGAACTGGCGACCGGAGCGGGTACCGTCGACGGGAATCCGGTAAACGAGCACACGCAGTTCCGGATCGAGTCCCTGTCGAAGTCGTTCACCTCCGCCGCGGTCTTGCAACTGGTCGAGCGGGGATCGATCGACCTGGACGCCCCAGTCGTGCAGTACCTGTCCGCGTTCCGCATGGACGATGGTCGCGCCGACAGCATCACGGTGCGCCAGCTGCTCAATCAGTCCAGCGGGATCAGCGACATGTCTCTGGGCTTCGACCAGTACGAGGCGGGGCCGCAGTCGCCCAGTGACGCGGGAGCGCTCCTGGCGGAAAGTCGCTTGGCGTTCGACCCCGGCACGGACTGGGCGTACTCCAACGCGAATTACTGGATGCTCGCGTGGCTCGTCGAAGAAGTGTCAGGGATGGACTTCGAGGCGTACATCCAGCAGGAGATTCTCGAGCCACTGGGGATGTATGAGACGTCGATCGCGCCCACTGCTGATCAAGTACCAGGCGTCTCCGGCCATGCACCCGTCTTTGGCGAAGTAATCCAGGTCAAAGGGCCGGACGCACTGGTCACAGGGGCAGGCGGCATGGCGTCAACAGCGCACGATATGGGCATTTGGCTTCGGTTCCAGCATGGGGTGCTGCCCGACAGCGACGCAGTTCTCTCCCAACGGTCCAAGGATGAGTTGCACCGTCGACAAGCACCGGACAATGGCTTGTACGCCTTGGGCTGGTACAGCGGTCCACCTGCCGACGGCGGTGTCCAGCGAGTGTCGCACTCCGGTGTTGGCGCGGGAACAAGCGCCTATCAGGGGCTCTTCCCGGATGGGGTGGGAATCGCAGTCCTGCAATCGCGATCGACCCCGGAGGCCTATGAGGTCGCCTCGCACCTGTATCAGGGCTGGTCGACAGGGGAGCTCGGTCACCCTCCCGTTGCGCCGGGACCGGTGCGCGACATCGTCGTCACCGGGGTCGTGCTCGCCGTGCTGGGTCTGTGCGGCCTGGGGATCGCCCGAAGTCGACGATGGGCGTCGCGTGCGGGACGAGTGCGCATGGCTGCCGCCTTGGCGACCGGCACCCTCGTCACGGTGGCCATCACCATGATCCCGTGGCTCGGCTCGCTTCTGATGGGGCGGAGCGCAACCTGGCCAGTTCTCTACGCAGTTGCGCCCGTCCCGGTGCTCGCGCTATGGGTGACAGCGGGCGGTATCGGGTTGCTTACCGCCACTCGAGCGATGCGCATATATATGAAGCGCCGAAGTTCTTAGTGGCTCTGCAGTGCGGATGCGCGCGGTTTGCCAAGGCCTCGTAGTTCTGTTGCTAACTCATTCAAGGCGACTCTCCATAGTTTGGTCAGCCGGGTATCGAGGCTTCGGGACGACTCGGCTATTGCCGTTCCCGCGACGGGGTCACATTTGCAATCGGCCGCCCCATGCCTGCGCAACCCCAAGTTCCTTTGAGTCCGTAGACAACCCTGGGTTCCGGGAATGATTCTCGTCGATCAGCCGCGCTGCACGTTGTGCGGTAGGAGCGCGCTGGAGTGTGTTTTAAGTCGACCTTCGTGATTAGGTCGGCTAAAGCTCCTCGAGCAGCGCGCCGAAAAGAAAACTGAAAAAGGCTTCTATGACTCTCGAGGAACGGTTTCAATACGGGCCCAAGCAATCCTCGGAAGAGAAACCGAACCCCTAGAGGGCCCTGAAGTTGTTATCGCTCACACGACTTACCAGCGAGTCCTCGCCGAGAAGCGGAGTGAACAGGCACGTTGGAAGGCTACGTCTAGCACAACGACATTCGGCCTGTTGAGCGGAGCGATAGGCTTGGTGGTGCTGGTTGCCGGCTTCTTCCTGAAGCTGTCGGACGAGGTACTCACAGAAATATCTTACTGGATTCCAGTCGTGGCCCTCGGCCTCACGTTAGTACTAGCGGTTACAGGAATGTTTACAGCGCGCCATTATTTCCGGAAAGCTTCGGGCGAAGAGGCTCTGAAAGACCTCGCAGACAAATGTGCCGCGGAGGCAGTGGCTCAACAGTCTGCAAAGGGCTAACAGGAAGGCCGCTGACTTACTGGTCATGCGGGGGCGCGACAGCGGCGGCGAGGCTGTAGGCCGGCGACCCGTCGAGGGTGGCGGCGGCCCGGACGTAGCGCTGAGTAGTCGAGAGCGAGGCGTGGCCGAGCATGTCGCGCACGGCTTCGATGTTCGCGCCGCGCGCGAGGCTGATGGACGCGGCGGAGTGGCGCAGCAGGTGAGGGTGGAGGCGCAGGCCGCGCCGGCGGCCAAGCCGGGTGAGGGCGTCGCGGACTTCGCGCTGTGTCCAAGCCTTTCCTGTACGTGTCACGAAGAACAGCCCATCGGGGCTGTCGGGGCGGATGGCGTCGAGGCGTTCCAGCGCAAGCGGGGGGGGACGACGACGGTGCGCATGCGCCCGCCTTTGCCGGTGATGGTGGTGGTGACGCGGCCGCCGGCACCGGCGCGCAGCCGCGCCGGCGTGAGGTCGAGGGCTTCGCTGATGCGCGCTCCGGTGGTCAGCAGGGTCGCGATGAGCGCCGCCATGCGGGGTGAGTGTGCATCGGCGGCCGTCATGAGCGCGGCGGCGCCCTGGGCGTCCAGGCCGAGCAGGCGGGCATCGTCGCGGCCACGGGTACGGGGCGCGGCGCCGACCGACAGCTCCGGGACGGCCACGAGCACTCCTTCGTCGCGCAGCCAGACGTGGAAGCTGCGGATGCCGGCCAGGCGACGCACCTGGGTTGAGGTGGCCAGGTGTGAGATCGAGGCGAGGTACGCGGTGAGGTCGCGTCCGGACGCGGTTCGGGGGTCAATGCCGCTGTCGGTGCACCAGCGCAGCCACGAGCGGACGTCGGCGCGGTAGCCGCGCACGGTGGTCGGCGCGAGGCCGCCGAGCCAGCGTGCGGCGAGCTGCTCGAAGCCGGCTCCTCCCCCGCTTTCGGGAGTCAGAGAGGTCGTCGGTTCCATGATCCCAAAACTAGCCGGAAAGACCAGGGACTGCCGCGCGGATAGGTGACATCTGATCTGGCTTACCCGTAGGGCGGCCTGGAAGGATGTGCACCATGCCCGCTCCCTACCCCCAGGAGTTCCGCGAAGATGTCGTGCGAGTGGCCCGGTCCCGTGAGGACGGCGTCACCATCGCGCAGATCGCGAAGGACTTCGGCGTCCACGAGATGACACTCCACAAATGGATCCGCCAAGCCGACATCGACGACGGCAACCGGCCCGGGAAGACCCGTGAGGACTCCACGGAACTGCGCGATCTCCGCCGCCGCAACCGGCTGCTGGAGCAGGAGAACGAGGTTCTGCGCCGCGCTGCTGCTTACCTGTCCCAGGCGAACCTGCCGGGAAAAGGTGGTACCCGCTCGTGAGAGAGCTCGCCGACGACGGCATTCCCGTCGCGGTGTCCCTGCGGGTCCTGAAGCTCTCCCGCCAGCCCTACTACCGCTGGCGGCATCAGCAGGTCACCCAGGCTGAGCTCGTCGAGGCCTACCGAGCCAATGCCCTGCGGGGCGCCCACCTCGACGACCCCGAGTACGGCTACCGGCTCCTGGTCGACGAAGCCGCCGAAACCGGCGAGAAGATGTCTGAGCGCACGGCGTGGAGGATCTGCCGGGACAACCAGTGGTGGTCCGTGTTCGGTAAGAAGCGCGGCAAGAACGGAAAGCGCCCCGGCCCGCCCGTCCACGACGACCTCGTGAAACGGGACTTCACCGCCGATGACGTCAACGAACTGTGGCTGACGGACATCACCGAGCACTGGACCGACGAGGGCAAGCTCTACCTCTGCGCGATCAAGGACGTGTTCTCCGGCCGCATCGTCGGCTACTCCATCAGCGACCGGATGAAGGCTCGCCTCGCAGTGAATGCGCTGGACAACGCGATATCCAGGCGTCGCGACGCCGCTGGTTGCATCGTGCATTCGGACCGCGGCTCTCAGTTCAGGTCCCGGAAGTTCGTCCACGCGTTGAACCGTCATCACCTCATCGGGTCGATGGGCAAGGTCGGTGCCGCCGGCGATAATGCCGCGATGGAGTCGTTTTTTGCCCTGCTGCAGAAGAACGTCCTGGACCGCAAGCGGTGGCGGACCCGAGAGGAGCTGCGCATCGCGATCATCACCTGGATCGAGAGGACCTATCACCGCCGTCACCGGCAGGCCCGTCTGGGCCGATTGACCCCCATCGAATACGAGACCATCATGAACCCGGCCGTGAGCCTCGCGGCCTGACACCCCAACTGTCACCTATCGGTGCGGCAGTCCCGAGGTCTTCACGCCCTCGCGCTCCCACTTGCGCCTGATGGCTGTGAGCGACGCGCCCGCGATGATGTCGTCCACTGCCTCTCGTATGAGTTGCGCTTCCTCCGGGTGGTGGGTCACTGCATCCTCTTGAAAGCCGAACGGTCGCTTCCATTGTCTTGCGACTTCACCTTTGCGGGCATTAGCTAGCTTTGTTCGTCGCACTCGTTCGGAGATGCGATCCGCTTCTGCGGCGTCGATGCTCGCAACGAGCCTCGCGGTCATGAGTCCATCTGCGGTGCTCAAGTCCGGCTCGCCCGACACGCAGGTCTTGAACTTGATCTGGTGGTTGTTGGCGAGTTCAACGAGGTCTTCGAACTCTCGCGGTCGTCGTGTGATCCGTGAGAACGAGTAGGCGATGATGTACTCGAACTTGCCTGCCTTCGCGTCAGCGATCATTCGCGGGTAGTCGACGCGCTTCTTGCGCTTGTCTGTCTTGCCTGACGCACCGATGTCGTTGTCGCTGTATAGCTCGTAGACCTCTAGACCGTGGCGCTCCGCGAGCTTCCGGCAGTCGTCCTCTTGCCGCTGCACGACCTTCGCCTCGCCCTCGCGGTCGTCGCTGATCCGCGTGTAGATGGCGCAGCGATTGCCTTCCGTTCGTTCGTCATCGCTGGTCACGTGGCCCCCGTCGTCGGTTTTCACGCATTATTGCACAATTAGCGACGTCTGGTTACGTCCGTACAGGCCGTCATCGCCTTCGTCATCGTGTTCAACGGCATCGAGGACTCCGCCGAGACGGCAGAGGAGCTGCGACAGCACGTGGGCAAGGACATCGGTCCGATCGCGAAGCCGAAGAAGGTCCACATCGTCACCGACCTGCCGAAGACCCGCTCGGGCAAGATCATGCGGCGTCTGCTCAAGGACGTCGCGGAGAATCGCGAGATCGGCAATACGATGACCCTGGCCGATGCCTCGGTGATGGAGACCATCGAGAAGTCGGTGGCGGAGGTCTGAGCCGACCGGCCCCAGTGATCGCGACGGTGACGCAGCCCGCCGGGGACGGATCGATGCGGCGAATCGGTCCGGATCCGGCGGGTTCGCCCGCCGATTCGCCTTGGCCGCAGGGCTCCTTCAGACTACTCTTAAGTTAGATTGTCCCCGTTCTCGATTTAGGAGCACTCATGGCCGAGAGGTCGATCAGCGAACTGATCAAAGGCATCAGCGACGATTCCAAAGCGATCGCCGAGGAAGAGATTGCGCTGGCCAAGGCCGAGGCCACTGCCGGTGCCAAGAACCTGGGCATCGGGGCGGGTCTGGCAGTCGCCGCCCTCTTCCTGCTCTTCCTGTCGTCGTTCATGGTGATCTTCGCCGGTGCCGCCGCCTTCCATGAGGGCCTCGGCTGGCCGTGGTGGGGCAGCTTCCTCATCGTCTTCGGCATCCTCGCCGTCATCGCGATCGCCCTCGTCCTCGTCGCGCTCCCGCTGTTCAAGAAGGGCAATCCGGTCCCGGGAACAGCGATCGGTTCGGCCAAGTCCCTGATCGCCTCCGTCAAGCGGGCACTGAAGAACCCCTCGGGACCGCGATACTGAGACCCGATCACAGACAGCGGCGCCGACCACACGGTCGGCGCCGCTGTCGTCGTCTCGGCCGCTCCCGGCGCCGGTGACCTCCTCTCAGGCTCGGTCCGGAGACCGAGCCGAGGTGCGCTTCAGCGGCGCTTTGCGACTCGTTCCTTCGCCTCGCGCAACGTCTGACGTTCTCGTTTGCGCGCCTCGGCCAGGACCTTCTGCGCCTGCTTGACCGCCTTCTGAGCCTCTCTGAACTTCTTGTCCGCCACGACATCGGGGTCATCATCGCTGATCACGGACGAGTCCTCTGCGTCGTCCGAGCTGCTCCCACTGCCCCGCCCGCCCTGCGAAGCCGGATCCTCGGCCGGCGGATCGGTCAGCGCACCGCTGCGCTCGCGAGCGACCCGATCGATATAGGCCTCCAGGCCGTCGAGGCCCCGTTCGAATCCGAAGTCGAAGGGATCGGACTCCGAGGTGAAGACGCCGGCGTCGATCGCCCGCCGCAGAGACGGATATCCGTCGACGGTGATGACGGCGTCGAAGAGCCGAGCCTCCCGCGCGGCCACCTCCTCGGCGCTCAGACCGCTGGTCCGGCTCTCCTCCTCGTAGCCGGCCATGACCAGCCCCTTCCACCGGGCGGCACCGGTGACGAGCAGAGAGGCGGCGATGCGCTCGTCCTGCGTCAGGCAGGTCTCCGCCAGCGCTGCGAGCCCCGCTTCCAGCCAAGCAGAGCTGTTCGGCGTGATGGGACTGCCGGTGATCGGCAGGGACAGCAGCCAGGGCTGACTGACGTAGACCTGGGAGGCCGCCTCGTAGAGCTCTCGCAGTCGGGTCCGCCAACCGGGCGATTCCTCCCCCGCCTCGGGCGGCAGTCCGGTCGCCTCCTCCTGCATCAGCAGCAGCAGATCGTCCTTGGAACTGACGTAGCGATAGAGCGACATCGGCGTATAGCCGAGCCGTTTCGCCACTGCCGACATCGACACCGCCTGGATGCCCTCCCTATCGGCGAGCTCGATCGCGGCGTCGACGATCTTCTCCACACTCATCTCACGCTTGGGTCCCCGCTGCGGAGTCGCGGCCACACCCCACGCCAGAGCGATACCGCTGGGAAGCTGCTCGATCGGATCATCTGTGCTCATTTCGCCATCCTATATTGTGTACGTCATATATTGCGTGTTACTGTCATATACAGTTTTCGACATACACAGATGCCTCCAGAGAGACTCCTCGAGAAGGGACGCAGCCATGGCCGATCGCGACATCACCGGAACAGCATCGGGCGGAACCGACCGCACCCAGATCTCACGACACGCACGCGCACCGTCTGCGGACGAAGCCCAGCATGCCGCAATCGCCTTCACCGGCGTGAGCAAGGCGTTCGGCGCGAAGACCGTCCTCGACGGACTCGATCTCCAGGTCGACAGGGGCGAGGTGTTCGCCCTGCTCGGAGCCAACGGAGCCGGAAAGACGACCTGCATCAACGTCCTCACCACCCTGCTCCGCGCCGACGCCGGAACCGTCCGGGTCATGGATGTCGATGTGCACGCCGACCCCGCCGAGGCGAAGCGACTCTTCACCGTCACCGGCCAATCAGCCGCCGTCGACGCCCACCTCACGGCAGCGGAGAACCTCGTCCTGCTCGGCAGGCTCTCCGGTCTGGGACGGCGGGAGGCGAAGGAGAGGAGCGAGACGCTCGCCGACAGGCTCAGTCTCGCGAGCTTCATGAGGACCCGCGTCGGCGCCCTCTCCGGTGGTATGCGACGCCGGCTCGACCTCGCCCTCAGTCTCGTCGTCCCGGTCGAGGTGCTCATCCTCGACGAGCCCACGACAGGGCTCGACACCCGCTCACGGCAGCAGCTGTGGAACGAGGTCGACGAGCTCGCCCGGGGCGGAGCCACGGTGTTCCTCACGACCCAGTATCTCGATGAGGCCGATGCTCTGGCCGACCGGATCGGTCTGCTCGATCATGGGCGCCTGGCGGGGCTGGGAACTCCGAAGGAGCTCAAGGCCCGGGTCGGAGAGGACACTGTGGCCATCCGCGCCGCCGATGGCAGTCACTTGGCCGATTCTCCCTCGGACGGCACGGTCCGCGGTCTCGCCTCGGCGTTGGAGCCATGGGTCGAAGAGTCGCCCGAGGCCTCCGTGTCACTGCACAGTCCCAGCCTCGACGATGTCTTCCTCACCTTCACCTCGGCGACTTCGCCTCACTGAGCCCTCGCCGGCCGCCGTGTCGATTCGACCGCCGCGTGCCAACCGTCATTTCAACGCCTGTCAGAGAGGTCACCATCATGTCAGACAGTCCCCCGACCGCCACGACCCATCCCGCCTCGCCACCTGTCGCAGATCCCGTCTCCCCGCCGTCGGTTCGGAACATCCGCACTCGGCCGCACGGCCTCAGTGCCGAAGCGATCTTCATCGGCAGGAACCTCAGGCACGCCCTGCGTGACGTCGAGTCCCTGCTCATGGCGGTCGCGCTGCCGGTCCTGCTCATGCTCATGTTCACCTTCGTCTTCGGAGGCGCGCTCGACCCCGACGGAGGCTACGTCGACTATGTGGTTCCGGGGATCGTCCTGACCTGCGCCGGATTCGGTGCGGCCTCGACATCGCTGTCGGTGGCCACCGACATGACCTCGGGATTCGTCGACCGTCTGCGGACGATGCCCGTGCGTGCCTCTGCCGTCATCACCGGACATGTGACGGCGAGTCTGGTGAAGAACCTGTTCGCAACCGCCATCGTCATCCTCGTTGCCGTCACCATCGGCTTCCGTCCCTCGGCCGGATTCGGAGATTGGCTGATGGCCATCGGACTCGTCGCGCTCTACATACTGGCGATCACCTACCTCTTCGCAGCTATCGGACTGGCTGCGAGATCACCCGAATCGGCGAGCGGCTACGGCTTCATCCTGCTGTTCCTCCCCTACGTCTCCAGCGGATTCGTACCCGTCGAGACCATGCCGAGATGGCTGGAGGCCTTCGCCGACAATCAGCCTCTCACTCCGGTCATCGACGTCCTGCGAGCACTGCTCATCGGCACAGAGATGGGCAGTTCCGGGCCCCTCGCCGTTGCCTGGTGTCTTCTCATCCTCGCCCTGGCCATGGCGTGGGCCGGCGCGCTGTTCCGCACGAAGGCCGGTCGGCGGTGAGGCGGGATCACGGCCCGAGCGGTCAGTCGTCGATCTCGATCGGGACCCCGGCGTCCCAGTCGCCTGCCCAGCCGAGGTGGTCGAGTGCGTAGTCGAGGACTCCTGCTGTGAACCCCCAGACCTTGAGCACGCCGACGTCGAAGGCCGGAGTCGTGATCTTCAGGTCCGGGCGGGAGAACGTGCCGCGGTTGGCCGGTGCGACGAGGTCGGCGATCGAGACCCGGTAGACGGAATAGGACTCCCGTTCGTCCATCACCTGCACAGCACCCGGCTGCGCCCAGTATCCGATGACGGGGGTGACCTCGAAACCGCTGACGGGGATGTAGAGAGGGTCCATGGTGCCGAGCACCTCGACGGTGCTCGGAGCGATTCCGGCCTCCTCCTCGGCCTCGCGCAGTGCCGCAGCGGTGATCGACGGGTCCTCCGGATCGCGTCCGCCGCCGGGGAAGGCGACCTGACCGGGGTGGTGGCGCAGGGTGGCCGCTCGTTGCAGGAGGACGATGTCGACATCGGCGACGCCGAGCTCGGTCAGTCGCCTGTTCTCGGCCCGCCCTGCCTCGGTGCGGGCCTGTCCCCCGCGACCGAAGAGCATGAGCACGGCGGCGTCCCTGGCCTCGGCCTCGACGGCCTTCTGCATCCTCCGCATCCACGGCGGGGCCCCGTGCGAATGCGCCAGGGTCTCCAGCTGGGAGCGCAGGGCGCCGTCGGCGATCGTCGCGGACTCGCGGGGGATCTGCGGGATCTCGCCGTCCCAACGCCCGTCGGACGAGTGTGCGGACCGGCGGTCGGCCTCGGCGCTCATGATCGTGCCTGCGACGTCGCCTCGGGGGACATTTCGAACCGGAGGAGGGACCGGGCCTTCTCCGGATCGAGTTCGCCGATGCCGAAGGAGGGGCACAGTGCGGTGAGCGGGCAGGCGCCGCAGGCGGGTCTGCGGGAATGGCAGATGCGGCGTCCGTGGAAGATCACTCGGTGCGAGAGGACGGTGAGTTCCTTCTTCGGGAACAGGGCGGCGATGTCGTTCTCGGCCTTGACCGGGTCGGTCTCCTCGGTCCAGCCGAAGCGTCGGGCCAGGCGCCCCATGTGCGTGTCGACGGTCAGGCCCGGGGTGTCGAAGGCGTTGCCCAGAACGACGTTCGCGGTCTTGCGGCCGACGCCGGCGAGCTTGACGAGAGCGTCCATATCGTCGGGAACCACACCGTCGTGCGTCTCGACGAGGTCATCGGCGAGCTTGACGATATTGCGGGCCTTGGACCGGTAGAAGCCGGTGGAGCGGATGAGTTCCTCGACCTCGATGAGATTGGCCACGGCCAGGCTGTGGGCGTCGGGGAAAGCGGCGAAGAGGCCGGGCGTGACCGCGTTGACGCGGATATCGGTCGTCTGTGCCGATAGAACGGTGGCGATGAGCAGTTGGAACGGGGTGTCGAAGTCGAGTTCGCACTTCGCGTTCGGGTACACCTCGGCGAGAATCCGATTGATCTTCCGTGCCCGCCGGGTCCGGCCCAGCGGGGTCTCCTTCGCGAACTTCCGCGCACTCTTCTCAGCCACCGTCAACACAGCTCACCATCCTAATCCGTGCCCCCTGTTTCCGCAGTGAGGCCCCTCACACCCGCCAGCTGGCCGATCATGGCGGCTGTACGGTGTCGATGGCACGGTGACGAGCAGGCCCGGTTTTCATATTGGTGGGCCACACTCCCGCGTCTTTGCTGGTATCGATGCAGTTGACCAGGTAGATTTATGTGTGATTATCACGACAAGGAGGAACCAGTGGATATTGAAGTGGTGCGGGGCGCGACGCTCTTCGCAGGTCTGGACGACGAAGCCACCAGTGCATTGATGAAGTTCATGAACCCGCGGAGTCTCCGTCGGGGAACCGTGCTCTTCAACGAAGGCGATGCCGGCGATGAGCTCTACATCGTCTCCGCGGGCAAGCTCAAGATCGGTCGTGAATCCTCCGACGGCCGCGAGAACCTGCTGTCCGTGGTCGGACCCGGCGAGATCATCGGCGAACTCAGCCTCTTCGATCCGGGTCCGCGGTCGACTTCCGTGACCGCGGTCTCCCAATCGGAGCTGCTCAGCCTCAAGCACGAAGACCTGACGACCTGGCTCAACGAACGCCCCCAGGCGGCCATGAACCTCCTCAAGGCCCTGGCTCAGCGTCTGCGCCGGACCAATGAGACCGTCGGTGACCTCGTGTTCTCCGATGTTCCCGGCCGTGTGGCCAAGGCTCTGCTCGATCTGGCCGCACGTTTCTCGAAGCCGGCTCCGGACGGCGTCCTCGTCGCCCACGACCTCACCCAGGAAGAGCTCGCGCAGCTCGTCGGTGCCTCGCGTGAGACCGTGAACAAGGCCCTCGCCGATTTCGCCGCTCGCGGGTTCATCCGCCTCGAGGCCCGTTCGGTCGTCATCCTCGACATGGACCGCATGCGCAACCGCGCCCGCTGACCCTCCTGCGTCTCCGGCGGGCCAGCCCACCGGCGCCGCTGACGCTCGAACGCCCGGACGCTTCGGTGTCCGGGCGTTTCTGCGTCGGTCGCGGTCTCAGGCGTCGGCGGCGGGCAGAGCGTCGAGGTAGGCCAGCTGGGCCTTGACGATCTGCTCGGCGGCCGGCCGCACACCGGCGTCGACATCGTGGTAGACGATGTCGCAGACCGCGGCCGCGGTCGTCGCTCCCCGGTCGAGTGCGGCCCTGACCTGGTCGATGCGCTCCAAACGGTGGGCCCGGTAGTAGTCGATGGCCTCGGCTGGGTCGTCGATGCGGGGGCCGTGGGCGGGTTCGATGATCGCGAACGCTTCGTCGTCGAGCAGGCTGCGCAGCCGGTCGAGGGAGTTGAGATAGTCGCGCAGGGACCCTTCGGGGTGGGTCACGATCGTCGTTCCCTCCCCCAGGATCGTATCGCCGCTGTAGAGGGCGCCGGCGTGGATGAGGCTGATGCTGTCGCTGGTGTGGCCGGGGGTCGACACCACACGCAGGACATCGGCAGGGGCGTCGCCGAAGGCGATCCGGTCGCCGTCGGCCACCGGGTCCGCATGGCGGGCGAAGCGGTCGAGTGCGGCGTAGACGGGAACATCGGGGGCCCATCGGTCGACGCTGCCGAGCATCTCCGAGTGATCGGCGTGCTGGTGGGTGAGCACGATCGCACGCAGGCTCCGGTGGCCCACCTCGGCGAGGAATGCCTCCCGGTGCTCAGTCGACTCCGGGCCGGGGTCGATGACCACGGCCGCATCGTCGTCCTGGCTGGTGAGAACGTAGGTGTTCGTCCCGGACAGGGTCATCGGGCCGGGATTGTTCGCACGGATTCTCATGAGTCGTCGCTCTCCTCGTCGATTGTCTCGTCATCATCGTCGTCGCCGCGGGACAGGAATCCGGGGCTGTGGTCGGTATCGTGCTCGCCGACGGCGATCGCCCTGTCGCGCAGGGTGCCCTTGCTGTGCGGGTCCCTGCCGGTCTGGATGACGATCTTCCAGTCGCCGTCGTCGCGGGTGACCTCCGGGCGCAGCGGGTGGACGTTGCGCACCTGCGCCATGGCCGCACCCACGGTCGCGACCTCGGTGAGGCTCTCGACGATGAGGCGGGTGCTGGCACCGATGCTGTTGGGATCGCCGCCGACTTCGTCGAGCACCTGAGCCGGACGCTTCCAGCCGCCCGAGGTCTCGTTCGGGGACAGGAAGTCGACCTCTTGGCCGAAGGGCACGGTGGCGATGAAGAAAGTGGTGTCGAAGCGGTGCAGCTGAGTCGGTGTGTTGATCCAGCGCAGCCATGGTTTGCACAGGTCCGCGCGCAGCTTCAGGTCACGGTCGCGCAGAACCTGTGACCAGGTGATCTCGTTGGAGAACAGCCGGGACCGGGTGGTGCGCCAGTCCGTCTGCGGGGCGGCCACGAGTTCTCGGTCGACGTCCTCGGCCAGCAGGATGCCGGTGGCGGCGAAGGCGATGCGCGCGGCCGCGGAGAAGTGGTGGAGCGCTCTGGACCTGTTCTCGATGCGCAGCGCGCGGGCGCAGCGGGCGGAGTTCCATCCGGTCAGCGGGAGCTTCCGCGCATCTCCCGGGCGCAGACTGCTGGTGGGGAAGGCCCACCGGTTGCGGTCCTCGACGCCGCGGGCGTCGAGTTGGCGGGTGATGAAGACTTCCAGACCATCGGAAGCGTCCCTGATCAGCACGATCGCCGAGGTGGGTCGAGGGGCCTCGGGGACGGGCCACCGCCCGTCGGACTGCCAGTGGTCGAGCAGCCACCGCAGTTCCGACGAGACGGGCAGTGTGCGTCCGCTAGGCGGCATCGCCTGAGACTTCGACGACGACTTCGACCTCGACGGGGGTGCCCAGGGGCAGGGTGTTCACTCCCACGGCGCTGCGAGCGTGCTGTCCGCGATCGCCGAAGATCTCCCCGTAGAGTTCGGAGACGCCGTTGATGACGGCGGGCTGCTGGGTGAAGTCGTCGGCGGAGTTGACGAAGCCGGTGACCTTGACGACGCGGACGATCCGGTCGAGGTCCCCGATGACTCCCGCGATCGCGGCCAGGGCGTTGAGGCCGGCGGTGCGAGCCAGCTGGTAGCCGGTGTCGACATCGACATCCGTGCCCAGATGTCCGGTGGCCGGCAGTTTTCCGTCGACGACGGGCAGCTGACCGGAGGTGTAGACGTAGTTGCCGGTTCGCAGCGCCGGGACGTAGGCGCCGGCGGGGGCGGCGATCTCGGGCAGATCGAGGCCGAGCTCGGCGATGCGGTCAAGGGTTTTGGACATGGGTCCTCTTTCGAAGTGGGTTGAGTATGTGCTGTCCTCACTCAGGAGCGAAGCGGGCGGATCATTCCTTCGGGCGCTTGAGGTAGGCGACGAGTCCGTTGTTGTCCGGCCCCGGTACGACCTGCACGAGTTCGTATCCGTCCTCGCCCCACTGATCGAGGATCTGCTTCGTCGCATGGACGATGAGCGGCACGGTGACGTATTCCCACTTGGTCATGATTCTCCTCGGTAGGGTGTGCGTCGACGCGCGGATTCTGCCGGGCATGTCCCAGGCACGGTCGACGACGCGGTTCCGTCCCCAGACTAGCTCAGTCCGAGTCGAGTCAGCACTCCCGCCGAGGAGCGGGACAGCATGGATGGCCGAAGGCGGGGAGGAATCGGCTCCTCCCCGCCTTCTTCACGGGCTGCTGCACTCGGCAGAGACGCCCAGTCCTTCGGCTCGCTCAGCCCTTCGGCTCAGTTGTTCGACTCAGTTGCCGCCGAGGCCGGGTGCCTCATCGCCGCCGCCGTCGCCTCCGCCGGTGCCGCCACCGCCGCCGTCGCCTCCGCCGGTGCCGCCACCGCCGCCGCCGTCGCCTCCGCCGGTGCCGCCACCGCCGTTTCCTCCGCCGCCGGTGCCGCCGCCACCGCCGCCGCTGCGGCCGCTGGTCGAGGAGCCACCGCCGCCTCCGGATCCGCCTCCCTTGAGGTACTTGCTGCTGGGCTTCGGGAATCCGGTGTTGCCCTTGGTCTCCTTGACCGCCTGGCTCATATAAGCCTGCCAGGTCTTACCGGAGATCGTGGCACCGTAGACGTGACCACTGACCGCACCGGCACCGTCGTAGCGCCAGTCCCTGGTGCCCGATGGATCACCGGTCCACACGGCCGTGGACAGGGTCTTCGTGAAGCCGAGCAGCCAGGTGTGGCCGACGTCGAAGTTCGTCGTACCGGTCTTCGCGCCCGCAGGGACTCCGATGCCCAGACCGGAGGTCGTACCGCCTTTGAATGTCTGCGTCAGCGCATAGGCGACGCCCTTGGCGACGTCCTTGTCGAGGACGCGTTTGCAGCCCTCGCCCGGCAGGTCGAGCTTCTCGCCGTTGCGGTCCTTGATCTCGGTGATCGGCTTGGGCCCGCAGAACTCGCCTTCGTTCGCGAAGGCCGCGAAGGCCGCTGCCATGGCGATGGGTGTAGTCTCCGTCGTTCCCAGGATCGACGAGGGGGACAGCGCCTGGATGAACCCGTTCTCATTCTCGTAGTCCAGCTTCTCACCGCTGCCGTAGCGGATGCCCAGGTCCATCGCGGTGTCCATGATGTCGCACATGTTCATTCGGTTGCCCATGGCCGCGTAACCGGTGTTCACCGAGTTCTTCGTCGCCTCGAGCGCGGTCATCGAGCCCTTGCCCTGACCGTCGCCGGCGTTGTTCGGATCCCAGTCTCCGGCCATGCTCGGGCAACCGTCGTACGTCCATGAGCTGGCAGGGAAATTGCGTTTCGTGGCATTGACAGTGGTGTTGAGGCTCTTGCCTTCCTTGAGCCAGGCCGCGAGGACGAAGGGCTTCCACGTCGAACCGACCTGGAAACCGCCGCCGCCGTTGTGCTTCTTGTCGACGGCGTAGTTGATCGAGGTCTTCTTGTTCCTGTCCTTCTTCTTGACCTCGCCGGCCGTGTACTCGCGGTTCTCGGCCATGGCGATGACCTCGCCGGTGCCGGGTTCGATGGTCACCAGGGCGTGGCCGGCGCCGGAGGGATCGCCGACGGGCACACGCTTCTTGATCTCTTTGTCCGCGATCTTCTGGATATCGGGATTGAGGCTGGTCTTGATCGTCAGACCACCCCGCTGGAGGAACGCGAGCCGTTCATCGGCCGTATCCCCGAAGGTGTCGTCGTTCATGATCACGTTCTGGACGTAGTTGCAGAAGAACTCCGCATTGCTCTTGGCCGCCGTGCAGCCGTTCGGTGTCTCATGCAGATCGAGGTCGAGATCGGTCTTGACCGCCTTGTCGTATTCCTCCTTCGTGATGTGGCCGTATTTGTGCATCTGCCCCAGCACGGTGTTGCGACGCTTGAGCACCTGATCGGGGAACCGCTGCGGGTTGAAGGCCGATGGGTTCTGCACGATGCCGGCGAGCATCGCTGACTGCTGGATGTTGAGGTCCTTGGCGTGGATGCCCCAGTACCGGTAGGCGGCGGCTTCGACGCCGTACACGTTCGGTGATCCCGAATAGTTGTTGATGTTCATATAGCGGTTGAGGATTTCCTTCTTGTCGTACTTCTTCTCAACCGCGACCGCGAGTTTGGCCTCACGCAGTTTGCGCGCATAGCCTTCGACTCCGTCGGACTCCTTCGCCGCCTCGACGCCTTCGGCGTCCTCTTCGGCATGGGCGTTCTCCGCCAGCACGTTCTTCACGTACTGCTGGGTCAGCGTCGATCCGCCCTGCGTCGTCGAGGACACCATATTGTGCACCGCTGCACGTGCGATGCCCTCGATGTCGACACCGCCGTGTTCGAAGTACCGGTAGTCCTCGACGGCGATCGTCGCGTTCTGCATGTCCTCGGAGATCTCGTCGAGCGGAACCTCGACGCGGTTCTGCCAGTAGAACTCCGCGATCTCGGAACCGTCGGAGGCGAGCATCGTCGACTTCTCGCCGAGATCCTTGATCTCCAAGGTGGCGGGAAGCGAATCGAAGATCTCAACCGCACTGTTCGCACTGGCTGTGGCTACGCCGACTCCGGGGATGGCCAGACCGGCGGCGACGATCCCCGCCACCGCGCTGACGGCCACGAACTGCATGAACGCGCCCATTTTGGTCGGTGTGGGCTTTGACTCAGGAGACACCATGAGAGCCAGTTTAACGAATTCGCCCTGTGCAGACCTTCAGAAACCGCTGAGCGACTGGGTTCTGGGCACGAGGGTGAGCAGACTGACCTCGGGTCGGCAGGAGAAACGCACAGGTGAGTAGGGGGAGAAGCCCAGCCCCGCCGAGATCTCGACGAGGGTTCGCCGGTACGGAAAAACACCCCTCGCGCGTGTTCGGTCGAGATCGCAGTTCGTCACCGGAGCGCCCCAGAACGGCACCCGGATCTGTCCACCGTGCGTGTGCCCGGCCATGACGAGGTCCGCCCCCGCCGAGGCGAACGCCGCCAATGTCCGCGAATACGGAGCATGGGTCACGCCCACCCGCAGACCGGCCTCGGGGTCGAAGCGCGGATAGTCCAGGCGCCCCTGGCCGGGCGTGCCGCTGCTCCACCGGATGTCATCACGGTCGATATGGGCATCGCCGAGTCCGCAGAAGTCGATGCGGGTGCCCTTGACACTCAGGCTCGCCTCGGCGTTGTCGAGGAAATGCCAGCCCCGAGCGGTCTCTGCAGGCTGCGCGGTCGCACCTTCGAATCCGCGGATGAGCGCCTTGACGTCGAGATCGGGTTCGACCCGGTGCTTGACCTGGGACGGCGAGCGCAGATACGTCGCCGGATTCTTCGCCTGCGGGGAGAAGAAGTCGTTGGACCCGAGGACGAAGACACCGGGGACGTCGATCAGTTCGTCGAAGACGTCGAGCACACGCGGGACGATATCGGCCGAGAGGTTGTCACCGGTGTTGACGACGAGGTCGGGGTCGAGTCGGGTCAGAGCCTTGACCCAGGCGGCGCGATGCTTCTGCCAGGGAGCCAGGTGCAGGTCGGAGACGTGGAGGACCCGGATGGGTGCGGCACCGGCCGGCAGGACCGGAAGGGTGTGTCGGCGGACGGCGAAGAGGTGCGGTTCGATGACCGCGCCCCAGATGCCGGCGGCCGCGGATGCGGCGAGGCCCCCGGCGAGGAGTGCACGCTTGTTCATTCCCCCAACTCTATCCGCTCCCGCAGTTCCGCCTGACAGCCACGGGGCACGAAGCGGTGCCGTCGTCAGGCTGCGGCCAGCGACGTGTTGTGCTCTTCGGCGGCGCGAGCGACGCGGCGACGGTCCAGCGCCTTCATCCGGCGGCTGCCGACGAGTCGGCAGACGAGGTAGATGAGGAAGGAGATCGTCGTGACGAACGGGCTGATCGGGACCACGGGTGAGCCGAGCGCGATGAGGATGCCCCCGACCGAGGCGGTGACGGCGAAGATCACGCTGAGCACGGGCACCCACACCGGGGAGGCCGAGAGCTGTGTGGCAGCGGCTGCCGGGGTGATGAGCAGGGCGAGGACGAGCAGGACACCGACGACCTGCACACTCAGGGCCACGGCCAGGCCGAGGGTGAGCATGAAGACGATGGTCAGCGCCGAGACCGGCACTCCCTTGGCCCTGGCCACCCCGGGGTCGAGGCTGGCGAACATCAGCGGTCTCCACACGATGGCCAGGACGACGAGCACGGCGAGCGAGCAGAGGATGAGGGTGAGGATCTGGCCCGGTGTGATCGCGACGATCTGACCGGTGAGCAGCCCGAACTTGCTCGCCGCGCGGCCGTCGTAGAGGGCGAGGAAGAGGATCGCCAGTCCCAGGCCGAAGGGCATGAGCACACCGATGATGGCGTTCTTCTCCGAGGCCTTGGCTCCCCCGACTCCGATGATCAGCGACGCCATGATCGAGCCGATGATCGACCCGGCCACGACGTCGAAGCCGATGAGCAGGGCGAATGCGGCCCCGGCGAAGGAGAGTTCGGAGATGCCGTGGACGGCGAAGGGGATGTCTCGAGCCATGACGAAGACGCTGATGAGGCCCCCGACGACCCCCAGAAGTGCCGCGGCGATGAGCGAATTGGCCAGCAGTGCGACCAATTCCCCATAGTCTTCGAAGGTGAAGAGGTTGGCGAAGATCTCTGCCGCGCTCATCGGCCCACCGCGCTTTCCGGTTCGAGTTCGTTATCGAGGTGATGATGGTCGACGCACTCCTCCTCGCCGCCGACGACGACGAGGCGGCCTCCGACTCGGACCACCTCGACCGGAGAACCGTAGAGGCGGGACAGGGACTCGGTGGTCATCACCTCGGCGGGGGTGCCGACGAGGAAATGCCCGCCGACGATGTAGAGGATCCTGTCGACGTAGGGAAGGATCGGGTTGATCTCGTGGGTGACGAAGACGACGGCGGCGTCGCGCTTGACCCGCTGTTCGTGCAGGAGTGCGGCGACGACCTTCTGGTGGTGCATGTCCAACGACAGCAGCGGTTCGTCGCACAGCAGCACCGAGGGATCGTTGGCCAGGGACTGGGCGACTCGCAGCCTCTGCAGCTCACCGCCGGAGACGGTTCCCGCAGGAGCATGGGCGTAGTCGGTGGCGCCGACGGCGGCGAGCAGCTCGTCGACCTTCTTCTTCCGTCCCCGCGAGAACAGGCCCGTCCCCCACTTGTGTCCGTCGATGCCCATCCGCACGAGGTCGCGGCCGCGCATCGGGGTGTGCGGGTCGATCCCGCGCTGCTGGGGGATGTAGCCGATGGCCGGGTTGCCCGAATGCACTCTCTGCCCGGCCACCTCGGCGGTGCCGGCCGACAGTGTGTTCTGCCCGAGCAGCACCTTGAGCAGGGAGGTCTTGCCGGTGCCGTTGGGGCCGAGGACCGCCACGAATTCACCGGGTGCGACATCGAGGTCGAGGTCATGCCAGAGCAGGCGGGGACCGAACCGCAGTTCGGCACCGCGCAGACGAATCACCGGCTGCTGCGGCGTCGTCGGGGCGACGAGTTCGGATTCCTTGACCATTGTCAGTGCTTGTGTCCTTCGAGTGCTGTGGAGATGTCGGTGATGTAGCCGCCCATCCAGTCGATGTAGTCCTCATCCGCGGGCATGGTCTCGGCCAGATCGATGATCGGGACCTCGGACTTCTCGGCCGTGGACTTCAGCTGCTCCGCTTGGGGACCGGCCGCCTGAGTATTGTATCCAAGCAGCACGGCCTCCCCGTCGGAGATCTGCTTCTCCGCCTCCTTGAGCACCATCGGCGGCACATCGTTGCCCTCTTCGACGGCGGCGAGGAAGTCATCGGAGGTGATGTTCTCAAGCCCCATATCGGCGAACAGCCACAGCGGCACGCGTTCGGTCGCGGCGACCTTCTCACCACCGTGGTCGTCCTTGACCGTCTCGATCTGGCCCTGGAGTTCGTCCAGCTCGGCCTTGTAGTCCTTCGCGTTGGACTGGAATTCGTCTTTGTGTTCGGGCAGGGACTCGCCGAGGTGGGTCGCGACCTCGTCGACGAGTTTCGTCATCGTCGGCACCGAGTACCACAGGTGCTCGTTGAAGTCTCCGTGGTCGTGGCTGTCATCATCGTGAGTGTGGCCGCCGGCATACGCTTCGTCGTCACCATGATGGTGCTCGTCGCCTTCGCCATGATCGTGGTCGTGGGGTTCGTTGCCGAGGTCGTCGGACCCGGGAAGACCGGAGATCGAGACCGTGTCGATGGTGTCGATTTCGGCCCCGGAGGCCTCGAGCATCGTGGTCATGAACGCGTCGTAGCCGCCGCCATTCTCGACGACGAGGTCGGCCTTCGACAGTTTGAGGCGGTCCTGGGTGGTCGCTTCGTAGGAGTGCGGATCCTGATTCGGATCGTCGATGACCGCAGTCACCTCGGCGAAGTCACCGGCGATCTGGGAGACGATATCGGCGTAGACGTTCGTCGACGTCACCACCGAAAGCTCCCCGGATTCCGCGCCTGAGGCCCCGCTCCCGCACCCGCTGAGGACCAGAGCCGCCGATGCGGCGATGGCTCCGGTGGTGAGGACTGTTCGGGAAGGAGTCATGTCGGGCCTTTCAGGGCATCGGGGTGTGTTCGACACCGTCGACGATACTCAGATCAACGGCCCGGCACTAATATAAATATTTATATATAGAAACGCTTTTATGCGTCACCGCGCGCTCCCCCGTCGGGCGTACCCAGGCGCCCTCGTTCAAGGCGGCGCTCTTCGATCAAGGCCGCGTTCTTCGATCGAGGCGGCGCACCC
Source organism: Brevibacterium sp. SMBL_HHYL_HB1 (assembly GCF_018208375.1). Classification (NCBI taxonomy): domain Bacteria; kingdom Bacillati; phylum Actinomycetota; class Actinomycetes; order Micrococcales; family Brevibacteriaceae; genus Brevibacterium; species Brevibacterium sp. SMBL_HHYL_HB1. The sequence continues at coordinate 2,651,025 of NZ_CP062936.1, forward strand.
TCGATCAAGGCCGCGCGCAAAAACGAAACGTTCCTCGGATCCACATGCGAGCGCGCCCTTGATCGACCGTGGTTGGCCGCCTCGTAAGACGACGAACCGCTCGGGAGGATTCTCCCGAGCGGTTCGTCACGGCATCACAGCCGATCACTGACGGCCGCAGCTGATGGGCCAGGTGCCGATCAGGCTGCCTGCGCCTCGAGCTTCGCGGCCAGCAGCGCGGCGATCTGGACCGTGTTCAGCGCTGCGCCCTTGCGCAGGTTGTCGTTGGCGACGAAGAGGACGAGCCCCTTGCCTGCCGGTGCCGACTGGTCGGCGCGGATGCGGCCGACGAAGCTGGCGTTGGCCCCGGCGGCCTTGAGCGGGGTCGGGACCTCGTCGAGGACGACGCCGGGAGCCTCACCGAGCACCTCTGCTGCGCGCTCGGGGGTGATCTCGGAGTCGAATTCGGCGTGGATGCTCAGGCTGTGCCCGGTGAACACGGGCACCCGCACGCAGGTGCCGGCGACCGGGAGGTCGGGCAGATCGAGGATCTTCCGGCTCTCGTTGCGCAGCTTCTTCTCTTCATCGGTCTCGTTCTGACCGTCGTCGACGACGCCGCCGGCCATCGGCAGGACGTTGAACGCGATCGGTTCGACGTAGTTCTCCGGGGCCGGCAGCGACACGGCGGAACCGTCGCGGGTGAGCTTGCGGGCATCGGGGATTCCGGCCTCGAGCTGACCGGCGAGCTCCTCGACGCCGGCCAGTCCGGAACCGGACACCGCCTGATAGGTCGAGACGATGAGTCGGCGCAGTCCCGCCTCGGCGTGGAGGGCCTTGAGCACGGGCATGGCGGCCATGGTCGTGCAGTTCGGGTTCGCGATGATGCCCTTGGCCACTGCGTCGAGGGCCCCGGGGTTGACCTCGCTGACGACGAGCGGGACCTCCGGGTCCGAACGCCAGGCCGAGGAGTTGTCGACGACGGTGACGCCGGCGGCGGCGAACCGTTCGGCCTGGGCGCGGGAGGTCGCTCCGCCGGCGGAGAACAGGGCGATGTCCAGTCCGCTCGGATCGGCCTCGGCTGCGTCCTCGACGGTGATGGGCTGTCCCTTGAAATCGATGGTCTTCCCAGCCGAACGGGCCGAGGCGAACAGCCTCAGGGTGCCGATCTCGAACCCTGGGTCCTCGGCCAGGAGGTCGAGCATGACGCCTCCGACCTGGCCGGTTGCTCCGACTACTCCGATATTGACACTCATCGTCCGGTACCTCCGTACACCACTGCTTCGTTGTCTTCACTGTCGAGTCCGTAGGCGGCGTGGGCGGCCCGGACCGCGTCGTCGAGCAGGTCTGCTCGGGTGACGACGCTGATGCGGATCTCCGAGGTGGAGATCATGTCGATGTTGACCTGGGCGTCGCTCAGCGCTTCGAACAGCGTCGCGGTCACACCCGGGTGGGAGCGCATTCCGGCGCCGACGACCGAGAGCTTGCCGATCTGATCATCGTAGCGGACCTGGTCGAAGCCGATCTCGGTCTTCACCGCGTCGAGGGCCTCCAGCGCCTTGGCGCCATCGGCCATGGGCAGGGTGAACGAGATATCCGTCTTGCCCGGATCACGGGTGGAGATGTTCTGCACGATCATGTCGATATTGGCCTCTTGCTGGGCCAACGTGTTGAAGATCTCAGCAGCCTTGCCGGGGACATCGGGAACGCCGACGATCGTGACCTTGGCTTCCGAGCGGTCATGGGCGACGCCGGAAATGATTGCCTGTTCCATGGTGGACTCCGTTTCTGATTCCGCTGCTGCCGGGGTCGACTTTCCCCGACCCTGTCGGAAGGCTTCGGGGATGGGTGAATCGGTCACCCAGGTTCCTTGATTGCGAGAGAATGAGGACCGCACGTGCACGGGCACGTTGTAGCGGCGGGCGTACTCGACGCACCGGAGCATGAGGACCTTGGCGCCCGAGGCGGCCATCTCCATCATCTCCTCATAGCCGATCTCGTCGATCTTGCGTGCCGAGTCCACGATGCGCGGGTCGGCGGTGAAGACACCGTCGACGTCGGTGTAGATCTCACACACATCGGCGTCGAGGGACGCGGCGAGCGCCACGGCCGTGGTGTCGGAGCCGCCGCGACCGAGCGTGGTGATGTTCTTCGCGGTCTGGCTGACGCCTTGGAATCCCGCGACGATGGCAACGTATCCCTCGTCGAGGGACGAACGGATCCGACCGGGTGTGACATCGATGATGCGGGCCTTGCCGAACTGCTCATCGGTGATGACTCCGGCCTGTGAACCGGTGAATGATTGGGCTTCGAACCCGAGATTGGCGATCGCCATGGCCAGGACCGCCATCGAGATGCGTTCACCGGCAGTCAGCAGCATGTCGAGTTCGCGGGCGGGGGGCATGGGAGAAACCTGTTGGGCCAAGTCGATGAGATCATCGGTACTGTCACCCATGGCCGACACCACGACAACTACTTCGTGGCCGGCTTGACGGTACTCGACAATTCGTTTGGCCACCCGCTTGACCGATTCCGCATCGGCTACCGAGGACCCACCGAACTTCTGGACGACTATGCTCACTGCAGTATCTTCCTTATCGCTGATAAGTTCCGTGCCAGGTGATCGATTCCATGGTTCCAAACATGGAGGTCTCGTGCTGCATCGATCAGGATTTCAGCCGTGTCGGGCTCCCGGCACCTCGACCATTGTATGAGGTAGATCATCTCGGTTCACCTTCGCCCGCCATGTGGGCCGCTGTTCTGCCCGCCTCCACCGGCCGGGTCGAACCGGCACCTCAGGCGCGCTCGCGGGCGAGAAGCGGGCCCGTCCGCGCCCGCGCCTGACTTGTCTCCGATTCCGCTGACAGCCTGGTGGTCCGGTCGGTCCAGACAGTCCGGCAGTCGGGTCAGTCCTGATCGCGCGCTCGGTCCTGACGGGGTCGCACGGTGAAGAGGTCACCGGGCTGACAGTCGAGCACTCGGCACAGCGCGATGAGGGTGGAGTACCTGACGGCTCTGGCCCGGTTGTTCTTGAGCACCGAGAGATTGGCCAGGGAGACTCCGACGCGACGAGACAGCTCGGTCAGACTCATCTCCTGTCGCCTCAGCAGGGCGTCGAGGTGACAGACCACGCGGTGCGAATCGAACTCCTCCACCATCACACGAGCCCTTCGAGTTCTTCCTGGGCCGCCTGTCCCGAGCGGAAGCAGCGGCGCAGCAGCTCGGCTCCGCCGATGATTCCGAGAACGACGAATGCCTGCATGGTCGTGATGCCCGGCCCCACTGCCTTGACGATGCCGAGGTCGAACGCGACTTCATTGGTTCCGATGGTCATCGTCGCGAAGTAGAGGACGGCTCCGATGGCCACGATCCACTCGAGGACCCCCAGCGCCCTGATCGCTCGAGCCGAGAACGGCGTCCCCGCGGCTATGTCCCTGATGACCGGCACGATTGCGATCCCCGCCCCGAGGACGGTGAGAATGAGCACGATCTTCGCGATCCAGACCAGCGTGATGCCGGCGGCGCCGAGATCGGCCACCGGCACTGAGATCTGGGTGAGGCCCATGAGCGTCGCCGAGCTCTGAGGCAGGTCGAGCGTCGACACAGCCTCGGACTCGAAGTCCAAGGGCAGTCTGAGTCTGGAATCGACGAGGCCGGAGATCAGGTCGGCGGCCGAATAGACGACGTAGAAGCCGACAGCCAGCCCGACCCACAGTTCGTACCCGGTGCCGAAGGCCTTCGGCCTGACCGTCTCGACCGGCGAGGCCTCCCCCGCGCCGGGCTCAGCCCTGACGGCATCCTCGCGCCCGGATTCGTCCTCTCGGTCGGGACCTGCAGGTCCTCTTCTCTTCTGTGACATGGCTTCTCCACTCCTCCGGTGCGCCTCGGCACCCGGCCGCTGACGCTCGGCGACGATCATCGCTTACCGTTGATCGATATATCGATAAACGATATGTTTCACGATAATCGATATGGAGTCAATGGTTCGAGCGGGGAAGCTCGGTGTGCCCGAGGCGGTCTCAGTCGATCTCGCGGCGACCGGAGAATGCCCGGCCGAGGGTGACTTCGTCGGCGTATTCGAGGTCGCCTCCGACGGGCAGGCCCGAGGCCAGCCTGGTCACGGTCACGCCGAGCGATCCGAGCAGACGCACGAGGTAGGTGGCGGTGGCTTCGCCTTCGAGATTGGGGTCCGTGGCGATCACGGCCTCCTTGACCTCGCCGTTCTGCAGGCGGGTCATGAGCTCCTTGATGCGCAGATTGTCCGGGCCGACCCCGGCCATCGGGTCGATCGCGCCGCCGAGGACATGGTAGAGACCGCGGTATTCGCGGGTGCGCTCGATGGCCACGACGTCCTTGGGCTCCTCGACCACGCAGATCATCGATCGGTCGCGGCGCGGGTCCTGACAGACGGTGCATTCGGCCTCTTCGGACACATTGCCGCAGATGTCGCAGAACCGCACCCGCTGCTTGACGTCAGTGAGCGCCTGCGCGAGGGCGCTGACGTCCTGTTCATCGGTCTGCAGGATGTGGAAGGCGAGTCGCTGCGCCGACTTCGGCCCGATGCCGGGAAGCTTGCCGAACTCTTCGACAAGGTCCTGGAGGGCTCCTTCATAGACAGCGCTCATACTTCTCTTTCATCAATGATCTCACCGCCGAGGACCCGGGCGATCACGTCGACCCCGACCTGGGGGGCCTCGGAGACGTCGAGGTCCGTCTCCGGATCATACTCGTCCTCGTCCGATCCTGAGTTCTGCGGTTGGGCGTTCGCCTCGGGTGCTGTGGCGTTCGGCCCCGAACCGTTCGCGGTCTCCGCCGCCGGGCCGGATGCGAATCCGGACTCGCTGACCGGAGTGGTGTGGACTCCGTGTTTCTCGGCGAGCGCGGCGAAGCGGGACTTGAATGGCTTCGTCTCCCTCCCGTGGCTCGGCACCGGTGGTGCGGACTGGACGGGAGGCGTCGACCGGCCCGGTGAAGTCTGGGCCTCTGTCCCGAAGGGGTCCTGCCCGGGCTCGGAGCTGTCGAGATCGTCGTCGGGCGGGGGGACGACGACGGCACCGACGTCGACGGCACCGCTGCCGGCGCTCGTGGCATCGACCGCGGAGGAGTCACCGGCGGCAAAGGGTCCGTCGTCAGGCCGACCGGAAGCGGGGCCGTCGTGCCAGGTCGGTTCCTCCCACCGTGGCTCGACGTACTCCATCGGCGCAGGCTCGTCGGAAACGCCGCCCCCATCGAAGGCGCCATCACTGCGGCGGGGGCCGCCTTCACCGGGTGAGACGCCCTCGGGGCGCCCGGGAGCCTCAGCCGGGCCGGGCTCGTGGCCGGCCGACGGTCCGAAGAAGTCGTCATCGGACAGGTCGGGCACGATGATCTCAGGGGGCTGGTCTTCGGCACCGACTCCATCGGCTCGGTCTGCCGTCGGACTCGTGTCGGCTCGGTCGTTGAGGTCTGCATCGGTCCCATCGGCACGCTCAGCGCCAGCCTGCTCGACCGGGTCCGGACCGATCTGCTCTGCCGAGTCCTGGTCGGCCTGCTCGACCGGGTCCGGGCCGGTCTGCTCTGCCGAGTCCTGGTCGGCCGGCTCCGCCTCGCCGAGGTGGCCGCTATCGCTGGGTGGGGCCGACTGTTCTCCCTCCTCGTCGTCGGAGGACCAGGGGCCCTGCGTGGGCCCGCTTGGTTCCCAGAACTTCTCGTGGTCGACCTGCGGCTTGTCGACCTCACGAGTGCCGACGACGGCGGCGACTTCCTGCGGGCTCGGCCGACGCTGACTGGGGGCCGGGCCGTGGTTGCCTCCCCCGTCGTTCAGAGGTGGGCTCGAGGCTCCCTTGCCCTGATTGCCGCTGCTTCGGCCGTGTCCGCCACCGCCGAGGCGTCCGACGTCGCCGATGTCGATGCGTGCCTGAATGCCGAGGACGTCGTTGATCGCGCCGGCCAGCTTGGCCGCGTGATCGCGCTGTTGGAATCCTTGCACGGATCCGGGATTGTTGAATCCGAGGTAGACCACACCGTCGGAGAACGACTGAGGAATCGCGTTGGCGGCGATGATCGCACGTGTAAGGCGGCTGCGCTTCTCCACGGCGGACAGAATGCTCGGCCAGGCACGACGGATCGCTTCGATCTCTCCGCCGATGTCTCCGGACCCCGCCACCGAGGTGGCCTCGGGGGCGGCCCTCGACTCGGATTGCGAGGGCGGCTGGGACGCCGCCGTCGGCTGGGGCGCCGCCGTCGGCTCCGGCGCGTCCTGACCGCGCCCGGTTTCGGGCGCACTCGTCTCGGATGCGGGGGCATCCGCGGGACGGCCATTCCGTTCAGCAGCGGCAGTCTCGGGCCCCGAAGGCTCGGGCGCGTTGGGCTGCGGTTCGTTCGGGCGCGAGGCCGCCGACTGCTGATCACCGTGCCCCGGCGCAGAGGCAGGCCCGGACTGCTCGGGCGCAGGGGCGGCTTCGGGCTCCTGCGCCGTCGGGGACGATTCCTCGGGTCCGGTGGATCGGGTCGGTTGGGCCGGCTCATTGAGCATCGACTCAGCGGCGACGGCCATGGCCGCGATGTCGTCGAAGTCATCTTTGCCGGCCGAGGACTGGTTCGTGTCCGCAGCCGCACCGCTTCCTCGTCCGGCGGCGGCAGGGGCTGAAGCTTCCGGTGCCCCACTGCCGGGCGAGGCCGCGCCGGGCGCCGGCGCCTGCTCCGGCCCGGGAGCCTGTGCGGGCGGCAGGTTCGAAGCCGCACCCGTGGCCGACATTCCGATGCGACGTTCCATCCGCTCGACCCGGCTGAGCACGGCGTCCCGGCTCCGTCCCGATCCCGGCAGCAGGATGCGGGCGCAGATGAGCTCGAGCTGCAGCCTCGGCGAGGTCGCTCCCGACATCTCCGTCAGGCCGGCGTTGAGCAGATCGGCCGCGCGGGAGAGCTCTCCCTGACCGAAGCCGTTGGCTTGGAGAGTCAGACGCTCCAAACGGTCCGGCGGGACTTCTGGCAGAAAGGCATGAGCGGCCTCGGGGGCGGCGTTGATGACGATGAGATCGCGGAAGCGTTCGAGCAGATCCTCGACGAAGCGCCTGGGATCCTGACCGGATTCGATCACTCGCTCCACGGCGCGATAGACGCCTGCTCCGTCACCGGCGGAGAACGCGTCGACGATATCGGACAGCAGCGAATCCGGAGTGTAGCCCAAAAGCGCGATGGCCCGACCGTAGTCGACGCCGTTGGGTCCGGAACCGGCGATGAGCTGGTCGAGCACGGACAGGGTGTCTCGCACGGATCCGCCCCCGGCACGCACGACCAACGGCAGCACTCCCTTGTCCACCTGCACACTCTCACGGCTGCACAGGTCGTCGAGATAGTTGCCCAGTGCCTCAGGCGGCACCAGCCGGAAGGGATAGTGATGCGTCCGAGAGCGGATCGTGCCGATGACCTTCTCCGGCTCGGTCGTGGCGAAGACGAACTTGATGTGCGGCGGCGGCTCCTCGACGATCTTGAGCAGAGCGTTGAAGCCCTGTGAGGTGACCATGTGCGCCTCATCGAGGATGAAGACCTTGTACCGATCGCGGGCCGGCGCATAGATGGCGCGCTCACGCAGGTCGCGAGCGTCATCGACGCCGTTGTGGCTGGCCGCGTCGATCTCGACGACGTCGAGCGAGCCCGGTCCCCCGCTGGCCAGATCGCGACAGCTGGGACAGTCGCCGCAGGGCACCGGGGTCGGGCCCTGCTCGCAGTTGAGGCAGCGGGCCAGGATCCGCGCCGAGGTGGTCTTTCCGCACCCGCGCGGACCGGAGAAGAGGTAGGCATGGTTGATGCGACCGCGCTCGATGGCGGCCTTCAGCGGATCGGTCACATGCTCTTGACCGATGACCTCGTCGAAGGTTTCTGGGCGGTATCTTCTGTACAGTGCGGTGGACACGTCCCCTAGCCTAATGCCAACGGCTGACACGAGACACGGTGCCGTTGTCGCCCATCAGCTGATCGGGCACGATAGTGATCATGAGCCATTCCAGCCCCGGTCCCGACGACAAGGACCCCGCGAAGACCTTCCGCATCGGTCACAAGGAGCGTGACGATGCCATCGAAGTTCTGCGCGAGGCCGCCGGCGACGGTCGGATCACAGTTGCCGAACTCGACGAACGGATGGACAGGGTCCAGGCCGCGAAGTTCCCCGTCGATCTCGACGAGGTGCTGTCCGATCTCATCACCGAGCTGCCCTCTGATCGGTTCCGCCCCGCCTCGGCGATCTCGGCCGTCGATGGGCGCGCACGTCCGGTCGCCGGCTGGGACCGCTTCGACCCGCTCGTCATCAGGGCCGGCTGGGAGTCGGAGGTCCGGCGGGCGAAGTGGGCGGTGCCGCCGTTCGTCCGCGTGGAGCCTGCGATGTCGAACATCGAGCTCAACTTCCTCGAGGTCGACACGGATCTCGAGGTCATCGAGGTCGATATCGTCGCGGGCATGGGTGCCGTTATCGTCGTCATTCCCGAGGACTGGGCCGTCAACGTCGACCAGCTCTCGAAGACCTGGGGCAGCGTGAGATCCGCGGTCAATGCCGTTCCCGCCGCTCACAGACCGCTCGTGCGCGTGGGAGGATCGATCGGCATGGGCTCCTTCAGGGCCCGGTTCGCGAACTACTTCGACCGACGACGGATGGCGAAATGATGGATACCGGGCTCGGCGCTGTCATCTTCCTCACCTTCTGCATCATCGTCGTGTTCGGTCTCGGCGCCTTCCTCGTCCATCGGGTGATGACCAGACCCGGCACCCACATCGGGTCCCGCCTGCCCAAACACGACCCCCACGCCGAAGCGGACCCCACCGATCCGGACCGCCCCGATCCCGACGACGGACCGGAGACGGGCCCCGGCACGGGCCCGCGATCGCCGTGAGCGCCCGGGGCACCGCAGGCTTGAAAACCCGGGGGCGGCGTGGTCGACTCATACTATGTCCGAAATCCGGATCACACGCGTCGATCCCACAGACGAGACCGCTCTTCTGGAGTGGAACGACCTCATGCGCCTCGGATACACCGAATCGCGCACCGGTGTCTGGTGGCGCAGCGCCGAGACGACGCTGGCCCAGTTCGCACGGCCGCGCGCCGACAGGCGCGATATCCCGCTCATCGCGTGCCTCGGTGAGACCGTCATCGGCGGTGCCGAGATCAATCTGAGCACCGAGGCCGCGAACAACATCGAACTCACCGTCCTGCCCGCCCACCGCCGTCGCCGGTTCGGCACCTCATTGGCCGAGGCCGTCGAAGACCTCATCCGCGCCGAGGCGACCTCGCCCCTCGTCCAGACCGAAACCTACACCCGGGCCGGAACGGCCTTCGCCGAGTCCCGTGGAATGACCGTCGGCATCGAAGAGCACAGGCTCCTGCTCGACCTGCCCTCCTATCTGCAGGCCGATGCCGATCGCTACAAGGATTCGGGAGCGTCGACGACGGTGCCGGTGATCAGGGACGACCCGGACTTCTCCATCACCTCATGGATCGGTCCCTGCGACGAGGAGAACCTCGATTCCTGGGCTCGGCTGCGAGCGCAGATGGACGAGGACGTGCCCGCCGGTGACCTCACACGGGTCGCGAAGCACGCCGATGCGAAGGCCATCCGCTGCCATGAGCAGCGGATGGCCGAACAGGGATGGGTGCTCGTGAGTTCGATGGCCCATGTCGAGGATCTGGCCATCGGCTACACGGAGATCATGGTCTGCGCACATGACCCGGAGATCGTCATCCAGGAGGACACCCTGGTCGACCGGGCTCATCGGGGGCGGGGAATCGGACGCGCGCTCAAGGTCGCGAACTTGCGGCAGCTGCCCGCCGTGCCGGCGACCGCCTCGGCGAAATGGGTGCAGACGCACACGGCCACGGACAATGAGCCGATGCTCGCGCTCAACCATGACCTCGGTTTCGTCGTCGCCGATACGATGACCGCGCTGGAGAGCAGGCTCGGCTGCTGAATCGCCGCCGTGCCCCCGGACCCGTCTGATCAGGCGCCCAGCAGCGAGACCATGCCGCCGACGATGCCGGCAGAGATTCCGAGCATCCAGCCGAATGCGAGCAGGGCGAGGAAGACGATGCCGAGGATGAGTCCCCATCTGCCCATCTCATTGTCCGCGCGGCCGTCGGCTTTCGATCGGCTGCGGGCCATGTGCCCGGTGATGATGCCGATGACGGGGCCGACGACGTTGAAGCCGATGAAGGTCGACAGGCTCGCCACGAGCGAGACGACGCCGAGCACCTTGCCCGGGTCCTCCTCGACGCGTCGGTCGGAGGGCGCGGGGTGGGAGGTCGGGTGGGTTCGCGGGACATCGGGCGGGAAGGCCTGACCTGGCTGGGGATGCGTACGGTCCGGATCGAATCCGGCGCCGGGGTTCGGGGTGGGGGCTGCGCTCATGGTGCCTGGTCTCCTCTGTGCTGGGTGTTGTCACCAACCTAGGAATTCGGCCGCGAGCGGTGATATGGGCCAATCCCCCGAGCCGGCGGGGGTTTTCCCGAACCCCGGCCCGGCCTCTCCTCAGCGGACGTTGACCAGGGCGTGGTCCTCACGCCCCATGAGGTAGAGGAGGAGTTCGAGGGGTTCGCCGGTGATCGTGATCGCGGAATCCTTGTTGCGTCTGCTTCCTGCCGTGCGGGTGCCGAATCCGGGCGCCGAGAGCCTCACGGGGCCGTCGGCTTTGGCCGCGAAGGGCAGGAGCGCGACGCGGGTCTGTGCCCAGACGGTCCGGTTCTCCGCCTCCGAGAGTCGTCGCGGAACCCATTCGAGAGCAGCCCGCCGGATGTCCTCGTGGTGGACGAGGAACTCGGTCGTGTTCATCGCCGTTCCGATGCCCGGAAGCGCGCTCGGCGTCCATTTCGGCGGGTCGGCGACGAGGCCGAGCAGCTGCGCAAAGGGCATCGCGGCGTAGTCGTTCTCCTTCGCCTCCCTCCGGTCGTCGAACTTCGACATGAAGATGCCCAGGGCGGCAGTCGGGTGGCGTTCACGGATGATCAGGTGAGTGGCGAGGTCCCTGGTCGTCCACCCCTCGCACAGGGTCGGGGCGTCCTCACCCGCACGGCGGGCGGTGTCGACGAGTCGCAGGCGTTCGGCACGGGCCAGATTGTCCTTCATGCCCGACAGTCTCCCATCCTCGGCTTGGACTCACCTGGACGCCCAGGCTGTGACGAAGTCGGATACGCGGGACAGCGACCGGAAATCGGCGAGCTCGTCGCCTCGTGTGGGACCGTCGGTGACGATGACGACGGGTTTGCCGGCTTTGGCCGCGGCGCGGACGAAGCGCAGTCCCGACAGCACCGCGAGCGAGGACCCGAGTACGACGATCCCCCGCGCCCCCTCGCAGATGCGGTTCGCCTCCTGCAGCCTGGCCGGTGGGACCGAATCGCCGAAGTAGACCACATCGGGTTTGAGCATGCCGCCGCATTCGGGGCAGTCGGCGACGATGAATCCGGCGGTGTCCTCGAGTTCGACGTCGCCGTCGGGTGCGGTCTCGACGTCGATGGGGTCGATGCCGACCTCATGGGCGAAGTCCGGGTTGAGTTCGCTCAGTCTCCGCTGCACCCAGTCCCGATCGATCAGATGGCCGTTGTCGAGGCAGATCACCCGGTCGAGACTGCCGTGGAGATCGATGACCGGGCTCGGGGCGGGTGCTCCGGGGTGCGATGAGCGTACTTTCGCGGCGGCCTGGTGCAGCCCGTCGACGTTCTGAGTCACGATCCCGGCCACGTCCAGACCGGCCAAGCCGAGGTGTCCGGGGTTCGGTCGCGTGCTGCGCATCCGGGGCCAGCCGATCCACGACCGTGCCCAGTAGCGGGCGCGCTGGTCGGGGTGGGAGAGGAAGGTCTGGATGGTCATCGGCGACCGCGGCGCGGCATCGGGCCCGCGATAGTCCGGGACTCCGGAGTCCGTGCTCATCCCGGCCCCGGTGAGCACCGCCCAGTCCGAGGCGGTGTACCTGTCGGTGAGGACGTCGATGATCGTTTCGTCGGGATGGCTGGCCACGGGGCGCACGCGCCCGCGCAGGGGGTCGAAGATGACGGCCATGGTCCCACCATAATCGTGGGGGCTGACCCGAGTCATTCCCGCGGCTAGGCTGGGACCATGGTCAACGTGCTGCTCGTCCATCATTCCCCCTCCGATGCGACCGCCCGGATCGCCGAGGCGGCCCTGGCAGGGCTGCGACTGCCCGAGCTCGGCGACATCGAGGTCACGGTCCGGCCCGCCCTGGAGGCCAGCGCCGAGGATGTGCTCGACGCCGATGCCTATGTGCTGGGCACGACCGCGAACTTCGGCTACATCTCCGGAGCGCTCAAGCACTTCTTCGACACCACTTACTACGCGGTGCGCGAGCCGACCGCCGGCAGACCGTTCTCGTACTGGATCCACGGCGGCTACGACACGACCGGGGCCGAGACGGCGATGAAGCAGATCACGGCCGGTCTGGGATGGACCCTGGCCTTCGATCCCCTCGTCTTCACCGGTGAGGTCACCGACGATCACCTCGCCCGAGCCACCGAGCTCACCGCCACGGTCGCCGCCTCGACCCTCTGAGCGCCTCGCTCACCTCCTCCTGCCCGAACGCATGGTACGCATCCGGAGTTTTCTCTGCGCAACTACTTTCCAATTAGGAAAGTAGTTGTTATTATGGAATCACTTTCGCAATCCAGCACCGACCGTCCGGCCGGGCCCGAACAGAGGATTCGACATGAATGACGACCCCACCCCGCAGCAGGCCGACGCCCTCCTCGCCCAGGTCGAGGCGAACCAGGCTCAGGCCAGGACGAACGATGCCTGGCCGCTGGTGCTGCTCCTGACCACCCTCACCGCAGGCATCTCGGTCGGACTCGTCGCCATCGGTCTGGTCGAGGACAACACCACCCAGCTGCTCATCTTCGGCGCCGGCCTGGCCTGGCTGCTCCCGGCCCTGGTCGTCTACACCGTCAAGGCCCTGAGCTGGAGCCGACGCTCGACGGCTCTGCTGCTGATCTGGCTGCTGACGATGATGCTGGCACTCTTCGTCGGCCTCATCGTCGACACGGTGTCCTCGGCGAACTGGGTGCCCCTGGCCACCGCCGGAGCGCTGTGGCTCGCGGCCCCTGTCTTCGCCCTCCTCGGCCTGCGCCGCTGATCCTACGCCGACACTCGAGCCGAAACGGACACGATATGACTGCGAAGAACAACCCGCCGGCCTCGGACGACCAGGAGTCGATCCCCCACCTCGGCGACTCCCTGGCCCGACTCGAGCCGGATCTGACCAACCCCACCCGACTGGGCATCGTCTCGAGCCTGAAGAACCGCGACAGGGCCGAGTTCCGACTGCTGCGCGACTCCCTCGGGGTCTCCGATTCGGTGCTCTCCCGCCATATCACCGCCTTGGAGAAGACCGGGGCGGTCGAGGTGAAGAAAGGATATGTGGGCAAACGTCCGCGCACCTGGGTCGCGATCACCGCAGCCGGGGCCCAGCGGCTCGAATCCCACGTTCGGGCGCTGCGGGAACTCGCCGGGGACTGAGCCCGGTCCCACCTGCCGAGGGCCTCGGCTAGGCTGGTGGGACCCGGCGCAAGGAGGCATGCTGATGACAATGGCAGCACCGACCGATCTGCACTTTCTGCAGCTGCACGAGATCTCCCACCTCATCCGCACGCGGACGCTGAGCTCCCGCGAAGTCACCGAGGCGATGCTGGCCCGCATCGACGACCTCGAACCCGGCCTGCGGGCCTTCGCCACCGTCATGGCCGAGTCCGCGCTGGTCGAGGCCGACCGGGCTGACGCTCTCGCGGCGCGCGGCGACTGGCTCGGCGATCTGCACGGGGTCCCGCTGGCGGTGAAGGATCTCGCGAACACCCACGATGCGCCGACGGGAGCGGGAACGACCATCCACGCGGACTTCCGCCCCGAGACCGATGCCACCGTCGTGGCCCGGCTGCGGCGGGCCGGTGCGGTGATCCTCGGCAAACTGCGCCTGACCGAAGGCGCCTTCACCGGTCACCATCCGGACCTGCCGACACCGGTCAACCCGTGGGATACGGCAACCTGGTCCGGGGTGTCCTCGAGCGGATCCGGGGTGGCCACCGCCGCAGGACTGTGCTTCGGCTCTCTGGGCTCGGACACCGGCGGATCGATCCGCCTGCCGTCGGCGGCCAATGGCGTCACCGGTCTCAAACCCACGTGGGGCCGGGTGTCCAGACACGGCATCTTCGGCCTCGCCCCGAGCCTCGACCACATCGGCCCGATGACCCGCAGCGCCCGCGATGCGGCGATCGTCCTCGAGGCCATCGCCGGTCATGATCGACTCGACCCCACCTCCTCGCTCGAACCGACCGCGGAATACTTCCGGGCCCTGCGGCTCAGCAGCACCCCCTTGGTCGGCTTCGACCGGGAACTGGCGCACGCCCATTTCGACGAGGCGACGAATGCGATGCTCGAGACGACGATCGAGACCCTGAGCGACTTAGGCTGGCGCGTCGTCGACGTCACCGCCGCCGGACTGGCCCAGGCGGCGGAGGAGTGGACCGCACTGTGCGGGATCGAAACCGCCGGCGTGCATGCCGAGACCTTTCCGGCCCGAGCCGAGGAATACGGACCGGACCTGTCCGGCCTCATCGAGATCGGACGCGGGCTCAGCGCCGTCGACTACCACCGACTGCTCGAGTCCCGACGGGCCTTCACCGGTCGGATGCGTGAACTCATGGACGATATCGATCTTCTGCTGCTGCCGGGGATCGGCGTCGGCTCACCGACGATCGAGCAGATGGGCGAACTCGGCACCGATCCGAAGCTGTTCCGGGCCGTCACGATCCCCACCGCTCCGATCGACAGCTGCGGGATGCCCTCGATCACGCTTCCGGCGGGATGGACCGAGCGGGGAACGCCCCTGGCCGCCCAGTTCGTGGCCGGCGACTTCAAGGAGCAGCTCGTCCTGGCCGCCGGTCACGCCTTCCAGCAGGCCACGGACTTCCACACCCGCCATCCGCAGGATCCGAGAGGCTGAGAGGGGATGAGCACCCTCGGCTAGGGCGCCTCAGTCGTCGTCATCGGCATTCGGTGAGGACGCGTCATCGACGGGGTTCTTCCTCTCCCTGCGGAAGCCGATGAGGACGACGAGCATGCCCACGATGACGCCGATGACGGTTTCGACGGCGCGTGAGGTCAGCAGTTCCGCCGCCGGCTGCGGGTGACCGAGCTGCGTCATCAGCAGGGCCAGCGGAGTGATGAAGAGCAGAGCCGCCGAATAGTTGCGCAGCACGAAGATCTCGGCGAGGAACTGGAGCAGGATGACCCAGACGACGAGCTGCCAGGCCTCGATGGGGAACGACAGCAGGAACGAGGTGACGACGACTCCGCCGAGCGTGCCGACCACACGGTGGAGTCCGCGTTTGAGTCGGGTCGACCGCCTCGGCGGGGTGATCGGGGCGACGGCGGCGACCATCGCCCAGTAGCTGTGCGACAGCAGCGGCAGCACGTCGATGAGCAGGGTGCCTGCGATCCCGGCGATGAACGGGGCGATGGTGAATCGGATGGCGTGGGAGGCGAGATCGCTCTTGCCCACCGGGGACAGCCCCACCCGGACATAGGTCTCCTGACCGGTGGGCATCCGCTCACCGACGAAATGGGCGAACGCTCCCAATCCGATGCTCACCAGCGCCGAGGCGGCCGCGATCGCCATGGCGACCCGGAACGGAAGCGCCGTCGGGGATCGAACCGACGGCACCGGTGGCGAAGATGAAGAAGATCGATCCGCCCGGTTTGAGGCGGAAGCGCAGCGCCACTGCGGCCCCTGCTCCCGAGACGAGGGAGGTGACGACGATGAGTACCCAGATCGAGGCGCCCACGGCACCCAGCAGCGCACCGACGCCGACGCAGATCACGAGGACGAGTGCCGCGATCGACTGCCGCCTGGTCCGCGACCGGGGAGATTCGAACCTGGCGTAGATGCCGGTGAAGGCGCCGAAGGCCGCATAGACGGCGAGGTCGAGGCGGTCGATGCCCAGCAGCACGAGGAGCGGGATGGCGACTCCCAGAGCGATGCGGAACGCGGGAATGTGGTCGCGTTCGCCCGGTGGGATGCGGAAGAACTCCTGCACGTGGCTCAAGCGGGGTCGGCCCCTTTCGGTTTCGGACGGTTGCCTCGGGGAGGATGAGCCGGAGGCTCCATTCGATCGTAATGGCAGCCCTGAGCCGGAGGTCCGGTTATGCCCACAGGAGTGATCAACCTCGCTCGCCGAGGCGGTCGGATCGGTCCCGCGCCCACGCGGCCTGCCGACTCAGATGCTCTCGCTCGGCCACGCTGGCCGCCCGCTCGGCGGCCCGTGCGTAGAGTTCGGCGGCCCGACCGGTCTCTCCTGCGCGTTCACGCAGATGCGCCTCGACGGCGAAGTACCGAGCCACACCGTCATCGAGGCTGCGCAGTTCGGCGAGACCGGCCGCCGGGCCGACGGCCTCGCCGAGGGCCACGGCCCGATTGAGGCGGATGACCGGGGTGTCCCTGAGTCTGAGGAGCTCGTCGTACCAGTCGACGATCTGCGCCCAGTCGGTGGTCTCGACGCTTCCGGCATCGGCGTGCAGAGCCGCGATTGCCGCCTGGGCCTGGTATTCGCCGAGTTCGTCTCGGGCGAGCGCCGCCTGCAGGATCCCGATGGCCTCGGCGATGAGCGCTGTGTCCCAGCGGGCCCTGTCCTGGTCGGCCAGGGCGATGAGCCGACCGTTCTGACCGAACCGGGATGCCCGGCGGGCGTGGTGGAGGAGCATGAGTGCGAGCAGCCCGCTCACCTCGGTATCGGCGGTCATCGCGGCCAGGCGTCTGGTCAGTCGGATCGCTTCGGCGACGAGGTCGATATCGCCGGAGTGTCCTTCGTTGAAGACGAGGTAGAGGGTGGCCAGGACGGATCGCAGGTCACCGGGCCGGTTGAGGCGCTGACCGGCGATGGTGCGTTTGGCGCGGCTGATGCGCTGGGCCATCGTCGCTTCAGGCACCATATAGGCCTCGGCGATCTGCTTCGTCGTCAGACCGCCGACGGCGCGCAGGGTCAGTGCCACCGCTGAGGAGGGGCTCAGGTCCGGATGGGCGCAGAGGAAGTAGAGGTCGAGGGTGTCATCTTCGCTCGCGATGACGGCGCCGGGTTCGGGCAGCGCGGTGGCCGCGACCCGTTCCTCGCGTCTGACCCGCGATCCTTCGGCGCGGACGGCATCGAGGAACTTCCTCCACGCCACGGTCACAAGCCACCCCCGTCGATCCCGCGGCGGATCGGACGGCCACGTCGCCAGAGCCTCGACGAGCGCGTCCTGCACGGCGTCCTCGGCGGCCGCGAAGTCCGCTCCACGGCCGACGAGGATGCCGATCACGGCGGG
Organism: Brevibacterium sp. SMBL_HHYL_HB1; assembly: GCF_018208375.1. Taxonomy (NCBI): domain Bacteria; kingdom Bacillati; phylum Actinomycetota; class Actinomycetes; order Micrococcales; family Brevibacteriaceae; genus Brevibacterium; species Brevibacterium sp. SMBL_HHYL_HB1. The sequence continues at coordinate 2,668,322 of NZ_CP062936.1, forward strand.
GACGAGGTCACGCAGGCCCGCCTCGGCGAAGGGTTCCCTGTCGGGCATGATTCCGCCTCTCAGCCCTCAGTCATCGACGCTCGGCGCCTGGGCGAGGAAGGGGCGCAGTTCGAGCCATTCGTTGATCGGCTGTCCTCCCTTGCCTGGTGCTGCCGAGAGCTCTGCGGCGAGGTCGAGTGCGCGTTCCCAGCTCTCGACGTCGATGACCATCCATCCGGCGATGAGGTCCTTGGTCTCGGGGAACGGGCCGTCGGTGACCGGAGGTCGGCCCGCTCCCCCGGACTGGACGAAGGTGCCCTCGGGTGAGAGCGCCTGCGAGTCGACGAATTCCCCGGATTCCTTGAGCCGGTCGGCGAAATCATTCATGTATGCGATGTGGGCCTCGACCTCATCGGGGCTCCACTGGTCCATCGGGGTGTAGTCCATGTATTCGCTCGGCATCCGGTAATGCTTGAGCATGAGGTACTTGGCCATGATCGTCTCCTTAGTCGTGAGTCGCCGGCACGGGATGTGCCCGCTGACATGCCTGGGACGGAGCCGGACGGTGCTTTTCGACATCCGCCGCGAGAAATCCTCACCAGAATAGGCAGATGGGTACGATCCGAACCAGGGCTGCCTGGGAAGATGGCGAAAGGCACCTGTTGGAACAAGTCCGGCATCTGTGTCGTTGAGTAGGGCATGGGCACCGGCACACGGTCGGCGCTCGTGCTGTGGAATCGCCAATCGCTAAGGAGCACCACAATGGCCATCTCTGACAAGAAGATCGCATTCCTCCTCACCAACGGCGTCGAGCAGGTCGAATTGACCAGCCCCCGCGCCGCCCTCGACGAGGCCGGTGCGACCACCGTCATCGTCTCACCGTCCAAAGGCACACTCCAGGCGATGGAAGGCGATTGGGAGCACGCCGACACCTTCACTGTCGATGTTCCCGTCGCTGAAGCCTCGGTCGAGGACTTCGATGTCCTCGTCCTGCCTGGCGGCACCCTCAACGCCGACGCCCTGCGCCTGGATGAGAACGCCGTCGAACTCGTCAAGGCATTCTTCTCAGCCGACAAACCGGTCGCCGCGATCTGCCACGCACCGTGGATCCTCGCCGAGGCGGGCCTGGCCAAGGGACGGAAGCTGACGTCCTTCATCTCGACGAAGACCGACCTCATCAACGCCGGTGCCGACTGGACCGACGCCGAGGTGGTCGTCGACGGCAACCTCATCACCTCCCGCAACCCCGGTGACCTCGACGCGTTCAACGCCGCGATCGCCGAGAAGCTGAGCTGAGACTGACCTGCACCGGCTCCGCCGAAGGCATGACCGCCTCGGCGGAGCCGATCAGCAGCGCCTTCCCGCACAGACTCGCCGCTGCCCGAGCCGAGACATATGCTGACTGAGGACATCAGCACAGCGAACCGGGCAGAGTCCCGGCCCGGACGAAGGAGAAGTCAGACATGCCGGAAGGCCATGTGATCCACCGACTGGCCAGCGACATCGTCGATACCTTCGCCGGCCACCGCATCGCCTCATCCAGTCCGCAGGGACGCTTCACCGGAGCCCGCCTGCTCGATGGAGATGTCCTCGAAAGCGCCGAGGCCTGGGGCAAGCACCTCTTCGTCGGGTTCGCCTCGACTGCGGCCCGGGTCCACATCCATCTGGGCATCTACGGCACGATGCGGCTGGCCGAAGGCGAACCCGAAGTCGTCGGGCAGGTCCGCTGGCGGGTCACCGACGGCGCGAGCACGGTCGATCTGCGCGGACCCAACACGTGCGCGCTCCTCGACCCCGCCGAAGTCGCCGCCGTCATCGACCGACTCGGTCCCGACCCGCTGCGACCCGATGCGGATGCGCAGAAGTTCATCGACAGGGTCCTGCGGTCCCGATCGACGATCGCCACCCTGCTCATGGACCAGTCGGTCATCGCCGGCACCGGCAACATCTATCGTGCGGAGGTCCTCTTCCGCCTCGGCATCGATCCGCTCACACCGGGCAGATCGCTCGGTCGGGAACGCGCCGAGGCGATCTGGCAGGACACCGTCGAACTCATGGAGATCGGTCGGCAGCGCGGCCGCATCGACACCGTCCGACCCGAGCACGAACCCGAGGCCATGGGCCGACCCCCGCGGAAGGACGACCACGGCGGTGAGGTCTACGTCTACCGGCGGCAGAATCAGCCCTGTTGGATCTGCGGCGGCCCGATCCTGACGAACACGATCGCCGGCAGGAACCTCTTCTGGTGTCCGGTGTGCCAGGCCGCCTGAGTCGGGATCTGCCGGCACCCGATCCTGAAACCGGCTCGGAGTCCCAGAGACGAAGAAGAGAGCCTGTGGTCTGCACAGTGCGGACCACAGGCTCTCTGCGGCGGAGGATAGGGGATTCGAACCCCTGAGGGCGTTAACCCAACCCGCGTTCCAGGCGAGCGCCATAGGCCACTAGGCGAATCCTCCGCGGATCAGCTTATCCGAGTGATGACGACAATGCGAAATCGCGATGGCCGAGTGTGAACGATCCCACTTCCGCAATAGTTCTTCGAAAAGCTTTCACCGGCCTGTCGATCCCGCATAGTCTTGTTCGACGCAGTGCATGAGAGGGCCTCGACCGAGGCTTTCGGCCGATCACGAATGACAGAGGAGTCATCATGAAGTACATGCTCATCATGCGCGCAGTCGATCAGCGAGCCGTCGAGGACTTCGAGAGTGCCGATTTCAAAGAAGTCATCGCCGCCATGGGTGCCTACAACGCGTCGATGGTCGACGCCGGCGTACTGGCCGACGGCGCCGGACTCTCCGATGCCGAGGAAGGAACCGTCGTCGATTTCTCCGACGACGATCCCGTCGTCACCGACGGCCCCTACGGCGAACTGCGTGAACTCTTCAACGGCTTCTGGATCCTCGACGTCTCAACCAAGGAGGAGGCGATCGAGTGGGCCAAGCGCGCACCGCTCGGACCCGGCTCCCAATTGGAGATCCGCCGCATCAACGACGTCGACGACTTCCCGCAGGACAACGAGTGGATCCAGAAAGAACAGGAATGGATCAACCAGGGCAAGCTGAAGACCAGCCGCGACTGAACCCGACCCCCACCGAGGCGGTCCGTCGACCCGATGCGGCCCCGGCCCACTGGGCCGGTTCCGCATCGGCGCAGCGGACCGTCGAGGCGACGTGGCGGATCGAGGGGGCAAGAATCGTCGCCGCCGTGACCCACTACGTCGGCGATTTCCCGCTCGCCGAGGACTTCGCCCAGGAGGCCTTCGCCGACGCGCTGAGCACCTGGCCGGAGTCCGGCATTCCCCGCAACCCTGCGGCCTGGCTGACGACGGCAGCCAAGCGGAAGGCGATCGACCATTGGCGCAGAAGGGAACGCCTCGACGACCGCATCGCGGATCTCGGCCGTGGCCTCATTGCCGCTGCCGAGGGCGTCGGGACTGCCCCAGCCACCTCGCCGGTGGGCAGCTCTCGCCCCGGGCCGCGACCCACCGAGATCCCCGACCCGACCTCGGCCGGTTCCGACCTGCCGTGGGATCCGGACGCGATCGATGACGACGTGCTCCGCCTTCTCTTCATCTCCGCCCACCCCGTGCTCACCCGCGAGGCGCAGCTGGCACTGACCCTGCGCGTCGTCGGCGGTCTGACGACGGAACAGATCGCCCACGCATTCCTCCTGCCCGTCCCCACCATCCAACAGCGCATCGTCCGAGCGAAGAAGGTGCTCGCAAAAGCCGAGGTCCGCTTCGAACTGCCGCCCGCGAGCGCATGGAGCGACCGCCTCGGCGGAGTCCTCGGGTCCCTCTACCTCATGTTCTCCGAAGGCCACGTCGCCACGTCCGGCTCGGACTGGATGCGTCCCGAGCTTGCTCTCGACGCCCTCCGCCTCGCTCGCATCGCTGCCGGGCTGCTCCCCCGCGAACCCGAAGTCCACGGTCTCGTCGCCCTCATGGCCTTCACCGCCTCCCGCTTCCCCGCCCGCCTCGATCGAACCGGTGCGCCGGTTCTGCTCGCCGACCAGGAACGGAGCCGGTGGGACCGCAGCCTCATCCGCCTCGGCGAAGCTTCCCTCAAACGGTCGACAGATCTGCGCGAGTCCCGCGGGACGTACACGATTCAGGCTCAGATCGCGAAGGTGCACGCCTCCGCCCGCACGATCGCCGACACCGACTGGGAACGCATCGTCTCCCTCTACGGCGACCTCGGCAGCATCAAGCCTTCGGCGATCACCGATCTCAATCAGGCGATCGCCATCGCCGAGGCCAGGGGGCCGGCCGCCGGGCTGGAGAGGGTTGATGCCCTCGCCGACTCCGGTGCGCTGTCCCGCTGCCACCTCCTTCCCAGCGTCCGCGGAGAGCTGCTGGCCCGCCTCGGCGAAGTCGGGGAGGCCCGCGAGGAACTCCTCCGCGCGACGAAACTGACGACGAACGACCGCGAACGCGACGTCCTCGAGGACAAGGCGCGGCAGCTGCGCTGACCGATGCGGTGGACGGCTTCGCCTACCGGCCGGATCCGCCCACTCGTTTTGTGCACCGAGGACGCTGTCGACTAGACTGGTCGCTGGCTCCCCGTGTGGCGTCATCTTGTGAACTCCCCCAGGGCCGGAAGGCAGCAAGGGTAAGCGAGCTCTGGCGGGTGCACGGGGAGTCCTCTTTCTCCAAGATCACAATTCCACAACTCCCCTTATCCCCCATCGGCCCAGGTCAGTTCCGCCGCAGCGATCCTGACGTCACCCGTTTTCGGGCTCAGAGACGAATTCGTTAATACTTTCGTGATTTCCTTTCACTACCATTATTCGCAGTTCTCATCCCTGTGCTCGAACGAGGTTCCCTATTGTCCACGAAGATGCAAGGGGCCATTGCCGCCCTTTCGGCGTTGGCCCTGCTGACGGCATGCACGCCGTCGAGTTCTGACCCCGATGCGACCCGCGATGATGCGAAGACCGCCGAGGCGGCCGCAGAGCCCGTCTTCCGCGTCGGAACGATCAGCGACGAAACCGCCGAGGCCGCTTCCTCCGCACAGACGGACTCACCCCAGCCGACCGATGATGGGACGGCGTCGGCAGCGCCGAGCGATTCCGCCTCATCGGCGGCGAGCCTCCCCAAAGGAGACCGATTCGGCGAGGCCGTCGAATCCGGTGATGCGATCGAACTCGACCCCGGGCAGCGCATCGGCGTCAGCGTCGACAACGCCACGCTGAAGAACATCTCCGTCACCGAGGCTGATCATCCTCGGATCTCCGCCGATCCCGGCGTCTTCTTCGACGGCAGCGGTCAGGCCCTCGAGGCCGATGAGGATGCGCAGGCCGGTTCCTCCGCACCGAGCTCGACGAGCACTGAAACGGATGACGGTCAGTCCTCGGACTCCGCGTCGACGGAGGCCGAGGATCCTGAGTCCCTCCCGGCGCCGGAGGAGTCCGCGGCATGGATCTCGACCTACGACCTCGTCGCCGACAGCAGCTACGAGGTCAGCGCCACGGCGACCACGTCGGACGGTGACGAGGTCGACCTGTCCGCTGAGGTCACCGTCGGCGACACCGATGCCTCACCGATGTCGGTGCGCACCACCCTCGCCGATGACCAGACCGTCGGCGTCGGGGCACCGATCATCCTCAACTTCGGTTCGACTGTGTCCGAGGAGTTCCGTGACGATGTCGAGCGCAGGCTCTCGGTCGAGGTCACCGACGAGGACGGCAAGAAGCGCAAGGTCGAGGGATCCTGGGGCTGGCTCTACGACGACCCGCAGTCGCGTCTGCATTTCCGGCCGAAGGATTTCTGGCCCGCATACTCGAAGGTCTCGGTCGATGTGCCGCTGAAGAACGTGCCCATGGGTGAGAACACCGTGGGTCAGAACGATCTCACGCTCGATTTCGAGATCGGCCGCAAGCAGGTCGTCGAGGCCAGCGCGAAGACCCACCGCATGGTCGTGACCCGTGACGGCAAGGAGGTCATGGACTTCCCGGCCTCGCTCGGCGCCCCGAAGTCACCGTCGTACAACGGCACCCATGTGGTGATGTCGAAGGCCGCCGATTACACCATGACCTCCGAGCAGTGGGACTACGAGACCGATGTGAAGTGGGCGGTGCGCATCCACAACAACGGCGAATTCATCCACGCCGCCCCGTGGTCGGCGGGTGTCCAGGGCGCACAGAACGTCTCCCACGGCTGCGTCAACCTCACAACCGAGCGGGCGAAGGAATACTATGATTCCGCGCTCTTCGGCGACCCCGTCGAGATCACCGGATCGGACGTGAGCCTGTCGACTCAGGACAGCGACATCTCCGACTGGGTCTACAGCTGGGATGAATGGAAGGAGCTGAGCGCCCTCGATTGAGAGCGCTCAGCTGATCTGCCCGACGAGTCCCGCTTCGGCTCGTCTTATCTGTCGAGCTTCTCCACGGCCTTGTCGATCATCGGCACATAGCGCTCGAGAACCCACGGGACCGTGAGCGGGTTGATGATCGAGGATCCGGTGACGAAGGCCTGGTCCTCCGGCGCCACGACCGCGCCGGCCTTGACGGCCGGAATGTTCGCGTACAGACCCTGGGACTCGACCTCCTTCCGGTTCTCCTCATCGGAGTAGAAGGTGAAGAGGAGGTCGGAGTCGTTGAGCTTGTCCGCGTTCTCGAGGCCGATCAGAGCCGAGTCCGTTCCCGGCTCGTCGTAGTCCTCCTTCAGTTCGTCGATGACCGGATCGGGGGTCAGACCCAGGGCCGAGACCATGGCGACTCGCTGCTCGGTGGGATAGAACACGCCCAGAGTCCCGGGCCCGGAGTTGTAGACGAAGGAGAAGGTGAGGTCCTTGTACTCGTCCCGTTTGGCGTCCGAGAGCTGCTCCTTGATGTCATCGACCAGTCCTTCGGATTCCTCCTCATGCCCCAGCGCCTTGCCGATCGTGGTGATCTGGTCGTCCCATTCGATCGTCCACGGCTGCTCGGGGTAGGCCACGGTCGGGGCGATGTCGTCGAGCTGCTCGTACTGCTCGGCGGTCACACCGGACCAGGGGGCGAGAATGACATCGGGCTCGAGTTCGGCGATGGCTTCGACATCGAGTTCCGTGTCTCCCTGGAACTGCTCGGGCAGCTCCTCTCCCCGGTCCTTCACGGCCTCATAGATCCACGGCATGTAGCCGGTGTCATCGCTCCCCCAGGCGTATTCCTCCATGCCGACGGGGGTCTTGCCGAGGGCGATGGCGGTCTCGGTCGAGCCCTGGCCGAGGGTGACGACGCGTTCGGGTTCGGATTCGATGACCGCCTCACCCAGTGCGTGCTCGATGGTCACCGGTTCGAAGTCACCGGAGCCCTGGGAGCCGGACTCCGATGCGTCGGAGTCCTGGCTGCAGGCTCCGGCGGTGAGGGCGAAGGCGACGATCGTTCCCGCGGCGGCGAAGCGACGCAAGAGTTGAGCTGGCATGTCTGTCCTTTCGACAGTGTGAGGAATCCGGACGACTCCCGGGCATTGACGTAGGCCAGCCTAAACTAACTTCAGCTCGAGATCGAAGTGAACGTGAGTCAGGTCACTCGACATGGGGGTCTTGACGCGGTCTCGGTCGCCGCGCCTACGATCGGCTCCATGAGCACACAGCGAGATCGTGCCCGTCGCCTCGTCGACAAGCATGGTCGCACCTTCGCCGCCGAGGCCTCGATCACTCTGCGCGACAAGCCGGCGCCGCTGTGGCAGCTGCTCGTCCTCACACTGCTGCTGTCGACTCGGATCAGCGCCGATATCGCACTCGCCACCGCCCGCGAACTCTTCTCCGCCGGGTGGAGGACGCCGCAGCGTCTGCGTAAGAGCACCTGGCAGCAGCGGGTCGACGCCCTCGGCCGCGGCGGCTATCGACGCTACGACGAGAGCACTGCGACGCGCCTCGATGATGCCGCAGCCCTGCTCATCGACCGCTGGGCCGGCGATCTGCGCCGTCTCAGAGACGAGGGCGAGGCGGACTCGTCCCGTCTGTCCTCGCTGCTCCAGGAATTCACCGGCATCGGTCCGACGGGAGCGCATGTCTTCCTGCGTGAGGTCCAGGCGGTGTGGCCTCAGGTGCGACCCCACGTCGATCCTCTCGTGAGGAAGGGTGCCGAGGCCACCGAGCTGCCCGAGGATGCGCAGGCTCTCGCCGGACTCGTCGACGACGACGAAATCGCCGCCCTCGCCGCCGCGCTCGTCCGAGTCGCCCGCGATCCTTCGCTGATGGACGATCTCGACAGCTGAGCGGACCGGCGCCTTCGAGCAGGCCAGGAATCCGCTGAGGGCAGAAACCATCGCCGAGGCCTCCGCCGACGTCTAGGCTCGGACCATGACATCCAGCTCGACACCGCGACCGCTGTGGCGTGAGGCCCTGGGCAGAACGCTGCGCCTGCGTCGCACGGACCTGGGGCTGACCCTGGGGCAGGTCTCCCGCCGCTCCGGGGTCTCCACACAGTTCCTGTCCGAGGTCGAACGCGGACTCAAGGATCCGTCCTCCGAGGTCATTGAGGCCGTCACGATCGCGCTCGGACTCGAGGTGCCCGACGTCCTCGTGCTCACCTCCAATGGCATGCGGCGGGGATTCCTCCGCGCCGGCGGACGCGACGAGACGACCGCACGGCCGACGATGGGTCGGGTCGAGCTCTCGCTCGCCGCCTGAGCGGCCTTTCAGAGGATGACGTCGATGAGCCCGAAGTCCTGTGCGGCCTTCGCATCGAGGACGAGGTCCCGGTCGAGGTCGCGGCGGATCTGTTCCGGGCGGCGTCCGGTGTTCGCCGCGAGCATCCCTTCGACCTCGCGGCGCTGCCGGACGATCTCATCGGCGGCGACGATGAGGTCGGGAATCGTCCCCCGGGCACCCTCGGCGTGCGGTTGGCGCAGCACCGCCCGAGCGTGCCCGAGCATGGCGCGCTGGCCGGCGGCTCCCGCCGCCAGGAGCACGGCCGCATCAGCCGCGGCCTGTCCCACACAGGTGGTGGCGACCGGCGAACCGATGTGGTGCATCGCATCGTAGATCGCGGTCATCGCCGTCAGCGATACGCCCGGGGAGTTGATGTACATGCTGATCGGCAGCTCCCGACTGCTGGCGTCGAGGTGCAGCAGCTGTGCGATGATCGTGTTCGCCACTCCGTCGTCGATGGGCACACCGAGGTAGATGATGCGGTTGCCGAGCAGGTGCGAGTAGACGTCGACGATCCTCTCGCCGCCTCCGGACCGGTCGACGACATTGGGGATCGTGTACTGGCTCATCGCGTCCCTCCGATCTTCGCGTGCAGCTGCGCCGGAGCAGTGAGGATGTCGTCGATGAGTCCGTAGTCGCGGGCGGCATCGGCTGCGAACCATTTGTCCCGCAGCGAATCGGCGAACACCTGCTCATATGTCTGCCCGGTCGCCTCGGCGATGCGGATGAGCACCGAATCGCGGACCTCACGCAGATCATCGCCCTGCAGTTCGATATCGGCCGCGGCTCCGCCGATCCCACCGGACCCCTGATGGAGGAGGATGCGGGCGTGCGGCAGGGCGAGGCGCTTTCCCGGCGTGCCCGAGGTGAGCACGAACTGCCCCGCCGAGGCGGCCCACCCGAACGCGATCGTGACGATGTCGTTGGGCACGGTGGCGATGACATCGGCGATCGCATGCATCATCGGCACCGATCCGCCCGGGGAGTTGATCCACAGGTGGATGTCGGAGCTCGGGTCCTCAGCGGAGAGCAGGACCAGGCGGGAGATGATCTCCATGCCGTTCTCATCCTGCAGCTCCCCGTTGAAGACGACGGACCGGTAAGCGTAGAGCATCCTTTGGGATTCGGGAATCGCTGTGGTCGCCGTGGCCTCGGGTGTCTCGGAGGACCGGGACGAAGCGGCGAGGTGGGACGGGGTCGGTATGTGGTGTGTGAACATGGTGCCACCCTGGCAGCCGCTCAATGCCCGGTGAACCCGAATCCGCCCGGGGCGGATCCTTGCCGCCGTGAGCGGACGGGACCGTCTTGTCTGCACGGTCCTCGCAGCCGTGCGTGTTAGCATCGAGGCGTCGAAAGGGGACGAGATGCTGGCGAATATGTGGCTGACTCTGCAGCTGCTCGTCGTCGTGACCTCGGCTGATATCGACTCGGTCGTGCCGCAGTCCCCGACTCATCTCATCGTCCTGGCCCTGCTCGGCGCCGCCCTGCTGACACCGATCGCTACCTGGGCGGGCATCGCACTCCTGCGGGTGGTGTCGCTGGCCGCGCGAGTTCCCCGACTTCCCGACGTCCGCAGAGGCGTGCGCGAATTCCGCATGCCCGAAGAACCCGGCACCCCGGGAACCGCCTTGGCCAGAGCGCCTTCGCGGGTCGTTCACGCCATCGCCTGAACGACGTCTCTGCCACCCTGCGGACTGCCGCGACCTTCAAACAGGTCGCTGTCTTCGGCAGACCCCCGTCTTCGGCGGGTCCCCGGCTCCCAACGGCAACCGGCAGGCCGCTGTCCCATAACGGCTGCCGCCGGGACCGGCCCCGGACCGCGCTGGGCACCTGCACCGGATGGTGACGTCGCCCCATTGACTCCGCGCCCCGAGCGCTCTGCCCCAAGGACACAGACCTGTGAATATCTATGAATTCCTGCCCATCCGCCTGCTCGTCGAAGCCGCCTACGAGGTGGTCACGACGCTCACCTCGTTCCTCCATCCTCTCGCCGGGGCCCACAGTGCCGCCCTGGCCGTCATCGTGCTCACCCTCCTCGTCCGCGCCGTGCTCATCCCGGTCGGGGTGTCCCAGGTCAAGGCCGGAATCACCCGCAGGCGACTGGCCCCGAAGATCAGCGAGCTGCGATCGAAGCACAAGGACAAACCCGAGCTCATGCAGCAGAGGCTCATGGAGCTGTACAAGGAGGAGAACGCCTCTCCCCTGGCCGGCTGTCTGCCCGTGCTGGCACAGATGCCCGTGCTCATGGCCGTCTACGGCCTGTTCATCAACTCCTCGATCGGCGGGCGGACCAATGAGCTGCTCGGACACACGTTCCTCGGACTCCCGCTGAACACGAGCTTCGTCAAGCTGCTGGGTGCCGGGGACCTGACCGGCACCGCCATCACCGTCTACCTCGTCCTCGTCGTCCTCATCGCCGTCGTCGCCGGGTTCTCCCGCCACCTGCTCACCCCGACTCAGCCCGAGGCCCCGGCGGCCGCGGGCTCAGCGCGCTCCGCACCGGACTCCCCGACCATGCCGGACCTGTCGGGGCTGATGAAGACGCTGAGCTTCATGCCCTTCCTCACCGCGATCTTCGCTCTCTTCGTCCCACTGGCCGCCGCCGTCTATCTGGCGACGACGACCTCGTGGACACTCGGTGAACGGCTGGTCCTCAACCGCCTCCTCGGCGCGAACGATCCGCTGCCTGAGGAGCGGGCGCGCGTCAGCGACTGAATCGGGCGAAGAGCCCGGGCAGAGGGGAGACATGCGAAGAGCCCGGGGCGGAGGATTCCTGTCCTCAGCCCCGGGCTCGGCATCGACGGTCGGTGCCGGTCGACTCGTCGGTCAGGCGATGACCGGTTCCGGCCGGGTCCCGGCTTCGACTCTCAGCTCGCCGTCGACGACGGCGGCGCGGATGCGACCGCCCTCATCGACAGCCTCGGTGACGAGCAGATCCGCGATGCGGTCATCGAGTTCGCGCTGGATCACGCGACGCAGGGGACGAGCACCGAATTCGGGCTCGTAGCCCTTGTCGGCGAGCCAGTCGAGGGCATCGGCGGAGACATCGAGCGAGATGCCCTTCGCCTCGAGCCGCTTGCGGCTGGCCGCCAGCTGCTGGCCCACGATGGACCGCAGCTGCGCGCGATCGAGACGGGAGAACATCACGGTGTCGTCGATGCGGTTGAGGAACTCCGGCCGCATGAATTCCTTGAGCCGTCCCATGACCTTGGCCTTGAGGTCCTTCTCCGCATCCTGTGCGACACCGGAGTTGAAGCCCAGTGGGTTGCCGGACATGAACTCCGAACCGAGGTTGGAAGTCATGATGATGACGGTGTTGCGGAAGTCGACCGTGCGCCCCTGGCCATCGGTGAGGCGTCCGTCGTCGAGGACCTGCAGGAGCAGGTTGAACGCATCCGGGTGCGCCTTCTCGACCTCGTCGAGGAGGATGACCGAATACGGACGCCGACGGACCTGCTCGGTCAGCTGACCGGCCTCGTCGTAGCCGACATAGCCGGGAGGGGCACCGACGAGACGCGAGACCGTGTGACGTTCGCCGAATTCGCTCATATCGAAGCGGATCATGGCCGATTCGTCGTCGAACAGGGTCTGCGCCAGTGCCTTGGCCAGCTCCGTCTTGCCCACACCGGTGGGGCCGAGGAAGAGGAAGCTGCCGATCGGGCGGTCGGGATTGGCCATTCCGGTCTGGCTGCGGCGGATGGCCCGGGACACCGAGGTCACGGCCTCGTCCTGCCCGACCACCCGGTCGTGGAGGACCTCTTCCATGTTCGCCAGGCGAACCTTCTGGCTCTGGGTCATCCGTGCGGCCGGGATGCCGGTGGCTCGGGAGACGACCTGGGCGATCTCCTCCTCACCGATGGTCGCTTCGGACGCCGCGGTCCGCGCCGCCTGGGCATCCGGGGCCTCGACGGACTCGATCCGGGCGGTGAGCGCGGTGATCTCATCGCGCACACGTCCGGCGCGTTCGTAGTCCTCGGCCTCGATCGCCGACTTCTTCTCGGCCTCGAGTTCGGAGAGATTGCGCTTGAGCGCGTCGACGTCGACACCGGGTCCGCGTGCCAGCGACATCCGGGCACCGGCCTGGTCGATGAGGTCGATGGCCTTGTCCGGCAGGAAGCGGTCGGTGATGTAGCGGTTCGACAGTTCGACCGCGGCCCGGACCGCCTCGTCGGTGTAGGTGACTTCGTGGAATTCCGCGTAGCGATCCTTCAGTCCCTCGAGGATCGTCACGGCGTCCTCCACACTCGGTTCGCCCACGGTCACCGGCTGGAACCGGCGTTCGAGCGCCGAGTCCTTCTCGATGGTGCGGTACTCCTTGAGCGTGGTGGCACCGATCATGTGCAGATCGCCGCGGGCCAGTCGCGGCTTGAGGATGTTTCCGGCATCCATCGAATTCGACTCGCCGCTGCCGCCTGCCCCGACGAGGGTGTGGAGTTCGTCGACGAAGACGATCATGTCTCCGTCCTCGGCGATCTCATTCAGCGCCCCGGTCAGCCGCTCCTCGAAGTCTCCGCGGTAGCGGGTGCCCGCGAGCATGCCGGGCATATCGAGGGCGATGATGCGCTTGCCGTGCAGCTGCTTGGGCACCTCACCGGCGTGGATGGCCTGGGCCAGGCCCTCGGCGATCGCGGTCTTGCCGACGCCTGCCTCACCGAGCAGAACGGGGTTGTTCTTCGTCCTGCGGGCGAGGATCTCGATCGTCTGCTCGATCTCCTCGGCCCGACCGATGACCGGGTCGAGGCGGCCCTCTGCGGCCAGCGCCGTGAGGTCGGTGCTGTACTTCTCGAGCACGGATCCCTGGGACTCGTCCCCTTCGGCCTCCTGCCCGGGCTGCATTCCGGCCTCGGCGGCCTCCGCTCCCGCCTGCAGGGCTGCCTGTGTCACCCCGGCCTGGGCGAGGATGCGTCCGGCCGGCATCTCCTGATTGAGCACGAAGGCGAAGAAGATGTGCTCCGGATCGATGTAGGTCGACCCGAAGGCACGTGCCACCTGGTAGGCGTCGAGCAGGGCCCGCTGGGCGGAACCGGTCAGCGTGGGTGTGGAGTCCGCCGCGACGTCGGTGGCCGCCGGAAGGCGCTCTTCGATGCCGTGGGCGATGGCTTCGGGATCGGCGCCCGCTTGGCGCACGGCCGAGATCCCGGGTTCGGAATCGACCATGATGCGCAGGATGTGCAGGGCGTCGACCTCGGTCTGACCGTGACGGCCGGCGAATTCCGCGGCCGCTTCGATGACCTCGTGGCTGCGCTTGCTCAGCAGCCGGTTGATGTCGACGGAACGGCCTCGGCGCGCTCCGTTCTGCCCTTGCAGGAACCGTGCGAGGAACTCATCGAAGGAGTCACCGCCAGAGCCTGCGGGTCCATAGAATGTGGCCAAAACTGACCTCCTCTTTCAAAGTTGAGCGTGTACGACTCAATCAACAGGAGCGGCGGTCCTGTTATTCCCGGTTCCGCTACGACGCGGCCGGCACTGAGACGAGCTTCACAGTCCGGGCCGGAGACGGCCTCAGCCCTCCGAGGGCCAGCCGTTGGGCTCACAGCCCTGCAGACCCTTCGTCTGCTGCTGCATCAGCGGCGCCGTGCGACCCGGGCCGGGGCAGCTCTCATGCCCATGGCCCAGGGCATGGCCGACTTCGTGGTTGATCAGGTACTGCCGGTATCGGACGATGTCGTCGAATTCCTCGGTCGCCGCGACCCAGCGCTTGGCGTTGAGGATGACGTCGGGGCCGTTGCGGCACGAGAGCTTGCCGAGGGTGCGCAGGGGCAGGCACATCTGGTCGACGGTGTCGGGACTGGCGATCGAGATCATCGTGTCCTGCCCGTCATCGACGAGTTCGATGGAGACGTCGTCGATGTCCTGCCAGCCGCGTTCGTCCTGGAGCGTGTCGATGATGAAGTCACCGGCCCGGTCGACGTCGATGGGCAGATCGTCCTCGACGCGCACGGCGACCTTGAAGGTCTTCCCCTGCTCCCGGTTGGGCCCGGTCTCCTCGGCGGGTCGCTTCCATTCCCCGCTGCCGGTGGTCTCGATGTCGTCCTCGGTCAGATCCGCCGCCCCGGCGTCGTCGACGGCCGCGCCGTCGGTGGGTTCGCTGGGCTCGCCTGACTCGTCCGGCTGCTCTGTCGGGCTCGCGGAGGCTCCGATGGTCTCGGCCGCCTGCGGGGTCGGCCGGGTCTGCTGACCGTCCTCGGGTGCGCAGGCGCTCAGCCCGATGAGCAGGGAGGCTGCGGCCAGGGACGTCAGGGCCCGCAGACGCGGGCGGGAGGCGGGGCGAGTTCGACTGAGCACGCCTGCGAGTCTAACCCCTGCGGCCTCGTGGGCGCAGATCCGCCGAAGAGCGGATCAGGGGCGAAGGCGTGCCGGCATCTCGATGCGCCCCGTGTCTCTAGGGCCTCAGAACTCGAGCACCCCGCCCGGTCCGCGCATCCGGGCCCGCAGACGCGGTTCGGGGCCCTCGACGACGCGAGTGTCCCCGGCCCCGAGCACCTCGAGTGCGGATCGGGTCGCGTCGACCTCGGGGGTCTCGATGGCGAAGTCGAGCAGCTCCAGCCGCGGCAGGGACGCCTCGGCGGGGTGGTGGGACTCGCCCCAATCGATGAGGAAGGGCTGGGTCCCCGCGGCCGGCAGCGGCGACCTGCTGGTCAGCCGCCATTCGAGCAGGTCTCCGTCGGGGGTCTCGCGGGACATGTCCCTGACCTCTCCGAAGTCGATGCCGGCCGTGTTCGCGGCCGCGACCTTGGCCAGAAAGGCCGGCGGATGGATCGCCCAGGTCTGCAGGGTCGGGGCCGTGGCCAGATGTGCATCGAGGGCGAGTCTGCCGCCGGCGGGCGGATCCTGCTGCGGGTCGGGGCCGAGGAGCTCCAGGTAGGTGCGGGCATCGTCGGCCCAGCCGGTCGGGCTCAGCCCGAGAAGGCAGTTCGCGGTGCCCCGACCGGGGTGCGAGCCCCCGGAGACCGCGCGCAGCCCCGTGGCCTCCTCCACCACGGCGACTCCGGCGTCGAGGTCGGGCACCGTGACGATGAGATGGTCGAGTTCCCTGGGAACGGTGTGCAGAGCGTCCATGATCCACCTGGACCTTTCAAACGAGCGTAGAGCCTCAGTCTCCCCCGCTTGGACGCCGAGGGCAATGCCGAGGAGTCCGGGACGCGGTGCCGGGCACGCGACCGGATCTCCGCCGGGCACCCGCGCAGACGTCTCCTGCGGGCGGATCCGCTGTGATTTCCGGCGGGATATCGGAACGGATCCGCCCGCAGGAGACATTGCTGCGCTCGCCGACCGCTCCGGCCGCGGACGGTCACCACGAGGCACCGGCCCGACCCAACCTGCCTCTGACCTGCCACTGAGCCAGCCGATCTCATATTGCTCAACATATTCAGCTCAGCAGAACGCGCCACCGGCAAAGCGCTCAGGGCTCGAACCAGAACCCGAAGACCTCAACATGTCCCAATATTAAGCCCCGTGTTGACTGTCATTTCGCCGATGAGCTTAAATCGAACCATGCAGTTCATCCCCGGCCCAGATGCGCAGCACCCCACCCTCTGCCGAATCTCGGCAGACCAGTGTGAGACTTATTGTTGAACCATCTCCGCATCGTCGTCCCCTCTCTCCGGCCCAAAGGACTTCATCCCATGACGGACCTCCGTCCCACCGCCTCAGCACCCGCTGCCGGGCCCAGCCTCGACCGCCGCTCGATGCTGGGCCTCGGCATGGGATTCGGCACGCTCATCACCCTCAGCGCCTGCACACCACGCGACACCGGTTCCCTCGAGTCCGGCGAACCCGTCCGGGGCGGGGTGCTGACCTACTTCGAACCGCAGACCTGGACTCTGCTCTACCCGCCGTCGGTCGGCTTCTACCCCAACGGCGGCATCATGAACAACATCTCCGCCCGCCTGCTGTGGCAGGACCCGGAAACCCTCGAGCTGCACCCCTGGTTGGCCACCGAGCGGCCCGAGATCAGCGCCGATGCCACAACGTATACGTTCACCATCCGTGATGGGGTGACCTATTCGGACGGGTCTCCGCTGACGCCGGCGAATGTGGCCAGGAACTTCGATCTCTTCGGCCGCGGGGACGAGGCCCGCACCCTGCCGGTGTCCGAACAGATCTCGAACTACGAGCGCAGCGAGGTCCTCGACGACCGACGCGTCCGCTTCCACTTCTCCGCCCCCTCCCCCGGCTTCGAGCAGGCCACCTCGACGATGAACGCGGGTCTGCTGGCCGACTCCACCCTCGAACTCGACGCCGCCGGGTTCGGTCCCGGTGGAGCGACGAAGATCCACACCTGCGGCCCCTTCCACATCACCGATGAGGCCATCGGCACGAAGCTGTCCGTCCGCGCCCGCGAAGACTACGACTGGGCACCGCCGCACCTGGAGCACCAGGGCCGGGCCCACCTCGACGGCATCGACTTCCTGACCAACAACGAGTACTCGGTGCGCATCGGCGCCGTGCTCTCCGGACAGGCCGACGGGGTCCGCGACGTCCAGGCCCCCGATGAGTCCCGCGTGACCGAACAGGGGCTGCGGCTCTATGCGAAGGCGACGAACGGGATCAACAACGGCATCAACTTCCGGTTCCGCCACGATCTCCTGGCCGATATCACCGTCCGCCGGGCGCTCATCGCCGCCATCGACCGACAGGAGATCGTCGACAAGCTCTTCACCCCGAACTATCCGCTGGCCACCGGTCTGCTGGCCAAGGGCGCAATGGGATACACGGACCAGTCGGGGTCCTGGGTCCACGATCCCGACAGGGCCGAGGCCCTGCTCGACGAGGCCGGCTGGACCGAACGCAACGACTCAGGCTACCGCGTCAAGGACGGACAGGTGCTCGCACTGACGGTGAACATCGCCCTGCCCCAACCGCGGTCGAACGAGGTCCAGACCCTGATCCAACAGCAGCTGCGTCGCGTCGGCGTGCGTCTGTCGATCAATCCCGGAGACCAGTCGAAGCAGACGCTCGACGCCCTCGATCTCGACACCGTGCAGATCTACCATTCGATGGTCGCCCGCGCCGACTTCGACAATCTGCGCTCGAACTACTCCTCGGTCAACCGCGATGTCTTCCTCAACGGCGCCGGCCGCTCCGATGCCGACGACGATTCGATCGACCCGAAGATCGACGAACTCCTCGACGCTCTGGCCGCCGAACCCGATGCGCAGAAACGACAGACGGCCGCCGAGGCGGTCCAGAACCACCTCGTCGAACACGCCTACGTTCTGCCCTTCTTCGAAGAGCCGCAGGTCTTCGCGTTCCGCCGCCGCGTCCACGGCTTCGCCACCGAGCCTGTGGGACGTCCCGATTTCTACAGCACCTGGCTGGCAGGAGAGAAATGATCCTCGACACCCGTTATCTGCTCCTGCGCCTCGGCCAGGCCGTCCTCGTCCTGCTGCTGGCCTTCACCGCGGCCTTCGTCCTGCTCACCCTCATCCCCGGCGATGGGGTCACCGCCCGCTTCGCCGATCCGGCACTGGGGCTCTCCCCCGACCAGATCGCGCAGATCCGCGAGGCCACCGGGGCCGACGACTCCTGGTTCAGCCGCTATCTGATCAGTCTCACCGGCTTCCTCACCGGCGACTTCGGCTACTCGGTCCAAACCGGTGCCGCAGTGTCGACGATCATCGCCGCGGCCCTGCCCTCGACGGCGGTGCTGGCCGCGGCCGGCTTCCTCACCGCCCTCGTCTTCGCCGTCGTCATCGCCGTCGCCGCCACCTACGGCCCGACCGTCGGCCCCTTCGCCTGGGTCCGACGGGTCCTCGACTCGGTGCCCAGCCTCTTCATCTCCGTCCCCGTCTTCTGGCTCGGAATCCTGCTCATCCAGGCCTTCTCCTTCCAGCTCGGGCTCGTCTCCGTCATCTCCCCCGGTCCCGCCGAGGCGCTCGTGCTGCCGACCCTGACCGTGGCGGTGCCCCTGTCGGCACCGATCGCCCAGGTCCTCATCCGCTCCATCACCGAGGTCCAGGCCTCCGGATTCGTCAAGGTCACCACCGCCAAGGGCGCCTCCGAGCTGTGGCTGCTCGTCCACACCGTCGCCCGCAACGCGGTGCTGCCGGGGCTGACGATCATCGGACTGGTCTTCGGTGAGCTCGTCGCCGGTGCCGTGGTCACCGAAACGGTGTTCGGCCGCAACGGCATCGGGCTGATCACCGCTCAGGCCGTGACCCACCGGGACAATCAGATCCTGCTGGCCGTGGTCGTGATCGCCACCTTCGGCTATGTCATCATCAACCTCGCCGTCGACCTCCTCTACCCCGTCATCGACGTCCGCCTGCGCACCCCGCGCACGGCCGCCTCGGGCAGAGGGCTGAAGAGCAGCGACGCAGCCGCCCGCAGCGCGCTGACGACGACGGCCGCCAGTGTCGGCGTCGACCTCGACTGGACGGACCACTCCGCTGCCCCGACGGGCACCGCTGCCGAGGCGAGCAGCGAGACGAAAGGGACGCACCCATGAGCCTCACCGACGCCCTCGCCCACAATCGCTCCACCGCCGGCACCCGCGCCGCCCGCGGTGCGGTCACCTCGGCGACCGTGGTCTCGGCCCTGGTCCTGCTCATCGCCGTCTCCTGGGCACTTCTGCCCGGCCTGTTCACCCACTTCGACCCGAACGACGGCGGCGACACCCCCGCCCTGCTGCCGCCCAGCCTCGACCACTGGTTCGGCACCGACCAGACCGGTCGGGACGCCTTCACCCGCGTCGTCTACGGCGCCTCCCAGTCGCTGCTGGCCGCGCTCGTGGCCGTGGGGGTGGGACTGGTCCTCGGCACCGCGATCGGACTGATCGCCGGCACCCGCCGCGGACTCGTCGATGATGTGCTCATGCGCTTGATCGACGTGCTGCTGTCGATCCCCGCGATCCTGCTGAGCCTGTCGATCGTCGTCGTCCTCGGCTTCGGCACGATCAACGCGGCCATCGCCGTCGGCGTCACGGCCATCGCCCAGTTCGCCCGCCTCGCCCGCTCCCAGGCGGTGCAGATCAGCACCAGCGACTACGTGGCCGCCGCCTACGGCTCCGGAGGCACCTTCTTCTCCGTGCTCATCCGCCATATCCTCCCGAACTCGATCTCACCCGTGCTCTCCCTGGCCGTGCTGCAGATCGGTTCGGCGATCCTCCAGATCTCGACTCTCGGGTTCCTCGGCTACGGCACCCCGCCGCCGACGCCCGAATGGGGCCTCATCATCGCCGAGGGCCGCAACTTCGTCGCCACCGCCTGGTGGCTGACCGTGCTGCCCGGCCTCGTCGTCATGGCCATCGTGCTGGCCACCCACCAGATCGGCAACACCCTGCGAAAGGTGACATCATGATCGGCTCTCCGCTGCTGAGCATCGACGGGCTCACCGTCGACTACTCCCGCCGAGGCGGCTCACCGGCCGTGTCCGACCTCGACCTCACCGTCGCCTCCGGCGCGATGACCGCCGTCGTCGGCGAATCCGGATCGGGGAAGTCGACGACGGCGAACGCAGTCATCGGTCTGCTGCCGTCCTCGGCACGGATCACCACCGGGAGGATCCGCCTCGGCGACCTCGACCTCACCGGTCTGGGACCGACCGGTTGGCGCGGGGTGCGCGGGAGCCGGATCGGCTACGTCCCGCAGGATCCCGGCACCTCGCTCAATCCGCTGCAGACGACGGGCAGGTCCGTGGCCGAGGCGCTGCGCATCCACCGACGCATGAACCGCACCGAGGCTCGGGCCCGGGTCATCGAGCTGCTGGGCCGGGTCGGCATCGACCGGCCGGAGAAGCGGGCCGATCAGTTCCCGCACGAACTGTCCGGCGGGATGCGGCAGCGTGTGCTCATCGCCGCGGCCATCGCCCTGCGCCCCCGCCTGCTCATCGCCGACGAACCGACCTCGGCCCTCGACGTGACCGTGCAGAAGCAGGTCCTCGACCTCCTCGACGAGCTGCGGGACGAAACCGGAATGGGCATCCTGTTCATCACCCACGATCTCGCCGTCGCCGGCGAACGCGCCGACGAGGTCCTGGTCATGCAGTCCGGATCCGTCGTCGAGGCGGGCGAAGCCGAACGCGTCTTCTCCCACCCGGCCACCGAGTACACCTCCCGCCTGCTCGCCGACGCCCCGGCCCTGCAGACGAAGCCGCGCCGCTGCCTCGCCGAGGCGGCCGCCGATTCCCAGCACCCCTTCGTCTCCGTCGACTCACTCACGCAGGTCTTCGACCGCACCGAGAACCAGGTCATCGGCGTCGAGGACGTCAGCTTCACCATCGGCCGCGGCACCACCCACGGCATCGTCGGCGAATCGGGGTCGGGCAAGACCACGACGGGCAGAGCTCTCGCCGGGTTCCTCGCCCCGCAGTCCGGTCGACTGCGCATCGGCGACTTCGATGCCGCCGAGTTCGCCGGCTCCGGTCCCGGCGGCAGGCGGCGTCGGGCACGTCCGAGCCGGGCCCGGCTGCGACAGTTCCGGGCCACCGTCCAGCTCGTGCACCAGAACCCGTATTCGGCTCTCGACCCGAAGCACTCGATCCGGTCGACCCTGACCGAGCCCCTGCGCAACTTCGGCATCGGCACTCGCAGCAGCCGGGCCGGCCTCGTCCACGAAATCCTGGAGCGAGTGGCACTGCCGGCGGAGTTCCTCGACCGGCGCCCGGCCGAACTCTCCGGCGGTCAGCTGCAGCGGGTGGCGATCGCCCGCGCCCTCATCGTCGAACCCGAGCTCATCGTCTTCGACGAAGCGGTCTCGGCCCTCGACGTCACGGTGCAGGCGCAGATTCTGAGCCTCCTCGACCGGCTGCAGCGGGAACTGGGCCTGACCTACGTCTTCATCACCCACGACCTCGCCGTGGTGCGCCAGATCGCTGATACGGTGTCCGTGATGTCGCGCGGTCATCTCGTCGAAAGCGGTGAGACCGAGGAGATCTTCGCGCACCCGAGCACCGATCGCACGCGTGCCCTCCTGGACGCGATCCCCAACCCCGTGACTCTGACCGGTCACGCCGACCCCGCACCCGAACCCGCCCTGACCGCAGCGGCAGAAAGCTGAGATCCATGACTGAGACCCCCACTGCAGGCACGACCGGCCCGAGGCTCGGAATCTTCACCCGCCTGCTCGAGGACGCCCCGGCTGATAGGCGCTACCGTTTCGCTCTCGAGCAGATCGCCGCCGCCGAGCGCTTCGGCCTGCGCTCGGCGTGGGTCGCCCAGCACCATTTCTCCGCCGCCGAGGGCGGTCTGCCCTCCCCGCTCGTCTTCCTCTCCCACGCCGCCGCGCACACGAGCCGGATCACCTTGGGCACGGCCATCATCACACTGCCGATGGAGAATGCCGTGCGCGTGGCCGAGGACGCCGCTGTGCTCGATGCCCTGTCCGACGGGCGCCTCGAGATCGGCCTGGGCTCGGGCGGGAATCCGAAGTCCTTCCCCGCCTTCGGCACGAGCTTCGACGAGCGCCGCGAGGTCTTCGCCGACAAGCTCGCGACCCTGCGCACCCTGGTCTCGGGCGGTTCGCTTCCCACCGACCATCTGCTCTACCCCGAGGCCGGGACGGCGAACCCCGACCGACCGGGACTCGACCGGCGCCTGTGGCAGGCGACGTTCTCCTCCGGCGGGGCCGGAGCCGCCGGCGCCGCCGGGGACGGGCTCATGCTCTCACGCACCCAGCCGCGTCCGCAGGACGACCCGGGCGCGGCCCTCGACGAGGTGCAGCTGCCGGTCATCGACACCTACCTCTCCCAACTTCCCGACGACGTCGCCCCGCGCATCCTCGCCTCCCGCACGGCGGTGGTCGCCGATGCCGCCGACCTGCCCCGGCTGCGCGAGATCACCGAACCGGCGCTGCGGAACGAGGCCGACCGCCTCGTCGGCTATGACACCTCCTCCCTGAGCCTCGATGAGCTGCTCGTCGCCACCGACACCTACCTCGGCACCCCCGAACAGGTGATCGAGCGGCTGAGCAGGGACCGTGTGCTCGACCGTGTCACCGATGTCAGCTTCCAGGTGCACTCGGTGCCGGCGACGAACGAGACCGCCCTGCGGTCGATCGAGCTGCTGGCCACCGAAGTGGCTCCGGCACTGGGCTTCGACGTCGCCGAGGAGCGGGTGCACTGAGATGGCCGATATCATCAACGTCCTCGCCGGGATCGCGGCGAACGACCCCCTCGATGCGCTGCGCGATCACCGCCCCCAAGCCAAGGAGAACGCCCAGCTGAGCTTCGAGGCACTCCTCGAACCGTCCGATCCGGCCAGTTTCTCCTATCTCGAGCGCTATGCAGTCGCCGCTTTCACCGCGGGCCTGCTCGGTGCCCCCGCCGCCGAGGAGTTCTACCGCGACCTGCTGCGCGATGAGGACGAGTCCGCCTCCTGGGCGATCGCCGAACTCCTCGACGAGGCCGTGGCGGCATCCGTTCCGGACACCGGCACCGGCGTTCCGGGCCCGTACGGGATCTTCGAATCCGCGGCACTGGCCGGAGAGAATGCGCCCGGCCCGTGGTTCACCGCGGCGGCGGAACCGGCAACGCCTCTGGATGACAAGCTCGTGGCCGGCCTCGAGTTCGCCCATCTGCTCGTCCTCCACCCGCGCGACAGCCGGCCCGGGCACCTGGCGCTGCTGCTCGAGGCCGGCTGGGACGAGGACGGGATCGTCGCTCTGGCCCAGCTCGTGTCCTTCCTCAACTTCCAGATCCGCATCAGCACCGGACTGGCCGCGCTGGCGCACACCCCCGGCGCACCGGCGGAACCAACCGCCGGACCCGACCCCGGCTCCGAGCCCGCGGATCCGGCCACGGGAGTCGACAGCCCCGCCTCGGCGCGGGTGGAAGAGGCACTCGCGGCCGTCGGGGACCGGGTGAGCACCTATCCGGACCTCAACCGACCCAAGGTGTTCCAACAGTCCGGGCTCGGATGGGTGCCGTGGATCGCCCCGGTCGCCGAGGCGGAGCTGACCGAGACGCAGCGCGAGGCGCTCATCGAGGCCGGGCGGGCGAAGAACCCCTACTTCCGCCTGCTCGCCCGGGATCCGGCCGCACTCAAGGCCAGGACGCTGACCGACCTCGACATCTTCTTCAACACCACCGACGGCCTCGGCCGGGCCGAGCGGGAACTCGCCGCGACCGCGGCCTCGAGGCTCAACGGGTGCCTGTTCTGCGCGTCCGTCCACGCCGACCGCGCCACCGAGGAATCCGGACGTCGCGACCTCGTGCAACGGCTGCTCGACGACGGCGCCGAGGCCAGCCTCGGCGATGCGGTCTGGGACGCCGTGGTCGAGGCCTCGGTCGCCCTCACCCGGACCCCGCAGACGTTCGGGCCCTCGCACGTGACAGCCCTGCGCGAGGCGGGTCTGGCCGATGGCGACATCATCGATGTGCTCGGCTGCGCGGCGTTCTTCAACTGGGCCAACCGCCTCATGCTCTCACTCGGAGAGCCCGAGGTGCTGTCCGCCGGGAGGTGAGTGCTCCGCCGTCGCGTGCACATGCCGCCCGCCCGGCGCTGCGACCGAACCTCGGTTCAGGCGACGTCCATCAGCGCTGAGCGGATGATGAAGCGGTTGCCCGTCGGCGATTCGACGCTGAAGCCTCCTCCCCGACCGGGCACCACATCGAGGGTCAGGTGGGTGTGCTTCCAGTACTCGAACTGCTCGGCCGACATCCAGAAGTCCAGTCCGGCCTTCTCCGTGTCCTCGATGGGCAGTTCGAAGTGGCCGAGCAGCACGTCGGCGTCCGAGGTGAGGAAGTCACCTTCGGGGAAGCACATCGGAGAGGACCCGTCGCAGCAGCCGCCGGACTGATGGAACATCAGCTGGCCGTGCTTGTCGACCAGCGTGGCCAACAGGTCGATGGCCGCCTGGGTCATCGCCACTCGTGATTTCTCTTCGCCCTCGATCGTCGGTGTCGATTCGAGGACGGCTGATTCGGTTGTGTCACTCATCAGAAGAATCCCTGTGCATTCTCGGAATAGCTGACCAGCAGGTTCTTCGTCTGCTGGTAGTGGTCGAGCATCATCTTGTGGTTCTCGCGTCCGATGCCCGAGGACTTGTACCCGCCGAAGGCCGCGTGCGCGGGGTAGGCGTGGAAGTTGTTCACCCAGACGCGACCGGCCTGGATGTCGCGTCCGGCCCGGTAGGCGGTGTTGCCCTTGCGCGACCAGACGCCGGCACCGAGGCCGTAGAGGGTGTCATTGGCGATCGCGATCGCGTCGTCGTAGTCGGAGAACGAGGTCAGGGCGACGACGGGTCCGAAGATCTCCTCCTGGAAGATCCGCATCGAGTTCGTGCCCTTGAAGATCGTCGGCTGGATGTAGTAGCCGCCGGCCAGGTCCCCGTCGAGTTCGGCCCTGTCACCGCCGATGAGGATCTCGGCGCCTTCGTCCTTGCCGATCTGCAGATACGACATGATCTTCTCGTACTGGTCGTTCGAGGCCTGCGCGCCGATCTGGGTGTCGGTATCGAGCGGGTTGCCCTGTTTGATCGAGCGGACGCGTTCGACGCCGGCGGCGACGAAGTCGTCGAAGATCGAGTCCTGGACGAGTGCGCGGGACGGGCAGGTGCAGACCTCGCCCTGGTTGAGCGCGAACATAGCGAAGCCCTCGAGGGCCTTGTCACGGTATCTGTCGTTGTCGTCCATCACATCGTCGAAGAAGATGTTCGGTGACTTGCCGCCGAGTTCGAGGGTCACCGGGATGATGTTCTGCGAGGCGTACTGCATGATCAGACGACCCGTCGTCGTCTCACCGGTGAATGCCACCTTGCGGACGCGCTTGTTCGCGGCCAACGGCTTGCCCGCCTCGGCGCCGAAGCCGTTGATGATGTTGAGGACTCCGGCCGGGAGCAGATCGCCGATGAGTTCGGCGAGGACGAGGATCGACGCCGGGGTCTGCTCGGCGGGTTTGAGGACGACGCAGTTGCCGGCGGCGAGCGCAGGGGCGAGTTTCCAGGTGGCCATGAGCAGGGGGAAGTTCCACGGAATGATCTGTCCGACCACACCGAGGGGCTCCTGGAAGTGGTAGGCCACGGTGTCGTCGTCGATCTGCGAGATGCCGCCTTCCTGCGCCCGGATCGCCGAGGCGAAGTAGCGGAAGTGGTCGACGGCCAGCGGAAGATCCGCGGCCAGGGGTTCGCGGATGCCCTTGCCGTTGTCCCAGGTCTCGGCGACAGCGAGCATCTCGAGGTTGGTTTCGATGCGGTCGGCGATCTTGAGCAGGATGTTCGCCCGCTCCGTCGTCGAGGTCCTGCCCCAGGACGGTGCCGCTGCCCAGGCCAAGTCGAGGGCGGTCTCGACGTCCTCAGCGGTGGAGCTGGGGATCTCGGTGAAGACCTGACCGGTCACGGGAGTGATGTTCTCGAAGTAGTTGCCATCCTTCGGCGGCACCCACTCGCCGCCGATGAAGTTCTCGTAGCGCGGCTTGAACGTGACGAGCGAACCGTCGGTACCGGTGCTGAGTAGACTGCCATGACACTCCTTCGTGTGAGTCCATCCGCTCCCGAGGAGCGGATGTGTCCTAGTGCTCTCACCATAAGCCTGCTCAGCCGGAGGGACAATAGGTGCCACTGGCTCCGGACTCGGGGTGCCCCTCCTGCGGAGCGCCGTCGAGTGGGCGTTCGACCACGGCGCGTGTCTGCTCGACGGCCATCCCGTCGATGTTGCCGCGCTCCGACGCCCACCGGCACCCTCGGCCGTCTTCACGGGAACTCTGACGATGTTCCAGCAGTCGGGATTCACCGAGACCGCTCGCACCTACCCTTCCCGTCCAGTCATGCGCCGCGAGGGAAGCGAAGGGCTGTGGCCTCAAGAAGTCCGCGGCAGAGAGCTCGTCAGCAGCATCGGCCCACAGGAAGGAGTGCCAGGAGGTCAGGATCAGGGACGCACAGCCTCATACACCACCATCTCTCTGGTCTCACCGCTGAAGATCCGATGGTCGGCTGTCGCTTCCTGCCGCACGTATCCGGCGCGTTCGGCCGTGCGCTGCGATGCGATATTCCAGGGTTCGACGTGGAGGACGATCCGAGCGAGTCCTGGCACTGTCCATCCGAAACCGGTCAGCGCCAGAAGGGCGTCCGCGGCATAGCCGCGCCTCCGCTGTGAGGGGGCGATCGCGTAACCGGCCGTAGCCAACCCGCTGCTGAGGTCGCGCAACCACAGACCACAGTGCCCCACGGCCCGGTTGCCGGCGGTCCAAACGATGGCGAATGAAAAGCCCGCGCCTTCTGCATGTCGTCCCTGCTGCCGGTCGATCCACGCATTTGCCTCCTCGTTCGAGGCAGTGAACGGCAAGGATCCCGTCTGCGGGACGTACGGATCGGTTGAGAGTTCTCGCGCCATTGCCACATCCTCGGGTCCGACTTCGCGGAGATGGACTGAACCATGTGCGGGAGCCCTGCTCGGCCACGGCGGAAGTGTCATCCGAACAATTCTAGGCCCAGTCCTTCGACCGCCGGCCTGCCAGTAGGCCGGTTGTCGCCGGCTCACACATGGACGAGTGTGCCGTTGCGGGGAACCCCGTCTCCGAACCGAATGGGGACCGCGGATGCGCCTTCCAAACTGTCGAAGGCCTGCAGGTGCAGATGCGGTTCAGTGCTGTTGCCGGAATTGCCGCACCGTCCGACCTGGTCACCGGTCCGGACCCGGTCGCCGAGCTGCACCTGCGTGCTTCCTCGCTGCAAGTGACAGAGTGCGACGATGGCCGTTCCGCAGTCGATCATGATGTGGTTGCCGGCGAGTGCCCGCCACCCAGCCTCGACCCGTTTGCGCTGCGTCAGCGCATACCCGAGCGAGGGCAGGCCCCGGTGGGCAGAGTGGTCGGGTTCGGAATCGTGGACTGCCACGACGGTGCCGTCGACAGGGGCGGTCACGGGACGGCCGAAGCCCGCGAACCTTTCCGGAGGCTCAGGCCGCAGCAGCGATTCGATGCTCAAGCGCGCCGATCGCAGCGATTCGTCGACCGGCACGAAGTCGATGGCATACGAGGTCGCGAACCGTGCCGTCCCGTGGCTCGGAACCCGATCGGCGGGGCTGTTCTGCACCAGCCACCGTCCCGTGAACGGATAGTCCAGATCGAGAGGATCATTCATCGCTTCCCCTTCCACCCCATTGCTAGAATGACTGCCATGAATGAGCCCGACAGCCCGGTTCTGCGTCTGATCCCGTATCTGGCGGCGATCACTGCGGCCGTCTTCATCTTCCTGCCCCGACTCGGCGGGGCCGGGGACCTGCTGACCGGCCTCATCTTCGCGGCCGCCGCCTATTTCGGAGTCTACTATCTGGCCAAGCTCATCATCCACGTCATCGTCACTCGCATCGACGACGACGATCCCGCCTGACCCCTACTTCTTCGCCTGCGCGGGCACGACGACCTTGCGGATGACGATGAGCGCCGAGGCGGCCACCGGCACCGCGACCACGGCACCGAGCACACCGCCCAGAGTGCCGCCGGCGATGGCGGCGATGATGACGAGTGCGCCGGGCACATCGACCGCGGCTCTCATGATGCGGGGGCTGAGCAGGTACGCCTCGACCTGCATGTACACGAGATAGTAGATGCCGGCGGCGATGCCCAGTCCCGGGGAGACCATGAGGCATGAGGCGGTGATGATGGTCGCTCCGATGATCGGACCGATGAGCGGGATGAGCGAGGCCAGGAACGCCACGAACGCCAGCAGTGCCGGCAGCGGTGCGCCGATGATGGTCAGGAAGATCGCCGAGCACACGCCGTTGACGATGCCCAGGGACAGCTGCCCGAGGACGTAGCGTCCGATGGAGCGGGTGACCTCCTCGGTGACGGATTCGACCGTCGGTCGGGAGCTGGCCGCGACCAGGGAGAACATGGCGGATTTGATCGTCGGCATGGTCACGGCGAAGTAGATGGTGAGGATGACGACGATGATAGCGCCGGTGATGAAGCTCAGTATCCCGGCCCCGATCGACACGACTCCGCCGCCCACCGACAGCACGTTCTTCGGGTCCGAGACCCAGTCGCCGAGATTCGCGAAGATCGCGTCGACGTCGATCGCCCCGGTGAACTGCTGCTCGAGCTCCAGCACCCAACCGGTCGCCGCGAGATTCGCCACGATGTCGGGCAGATCGCCGATGAAGGTCTGGATCTGACTGATCACGATCGGGGCGACGAGCAGTCCGGCCCCCACGACGATGAGGATGAAGGCGAGGACGACGAGGATGACGGACA
Source organism: Brevibacterium sp. SMBL_HHYL_HB1 (assembly GCF_018208375.1). NCBI lineage: Bacteria > Bacillati > Actinomycetota > Actinomycetes > Micrococcales > Brevibacteriaceae > Brevibacterium > Brevibacterium sp. SMBL_HHYL_HB1. The sequence goes on from NZ_CP062936.1 coordinate 2,697,068, forward strand.
TCGACCGCGGCACCTTGCGCTCGACGAACCACTGCACGATCGGTTCGAGACCCAGCGACAGGAACAGGGCGAGCCCGATGTAGATGATCACGGTGGCCACGGACTGCAGAGCCATCATCACAGCGATCGCCAGCCCCACGCCCAGGGTGCCGGTGAAGCCGACCCGGAACGCGCTGTTGAGTGTGAGGGATCTGCCCTGACCGGTGCCCATGGACTCCAGTGTAACCAGCGATCATGCACCGGTCGGCACTCTCACGTTAGGATCGTCGGTGAAACCCGAACCGTGAAGAAAGTGGTATGTCGAGAATGAGCCCCGATCCGAACAGCATCGATGTCTGGGAGGCCTTCCTCGACCCACAGGGCGAATTCTCACTGCCTGACTTCGCCGCCGTCACCCCAGAGACGCTGTTGTCCGCGGTGAACGCGGCCACCGATTTCGCCCGCGCCGAGGTGGCCGGGATCGTCTCCGACGAGGCCGAGCCGACGTTCTTCTCCACCACCGTGAGGTTCGAATCCGCGTTCGTGCCGATGACCCGCATCGCCTCCGTGGTCAGCGCCGTCGAGTCCAACCACTTCCGTCCCGAACTCGCCGACGCCGTCGGGCAGGTGTGGCAGACGCTGTCGGCGACCCGCACCGAGATCCTGCTCGACGTCGATCTCTTCCATCGCATCGAGCAGGTCGCGGTGGCCGACCTCAACCCCGAGGACAAGCGGCAGCAGGAGCTGACCGTCGAGCTCTTCGTCCGCGCCGGAGCCCGCCTCGGCGAGGAGGAGCGGGAGCAGATGGCCACGATCCTCGCGGAGCTCACAGCACTCGAGACCTCCTTCTCCCGGGCCCTGCAGCAGGACACACGGGAACTGGCCGTCCACCTCGGCGAGGCCGATTCGCTGGTCGGGATGAACGAGGACCGGATCGCCGCGGCCGCGGAGCGGGCGGCGGAGCGCGGCGTCGACGGCTATCTGCTGCCGCTGAACAACTTCACCCAGCAGCTCGTGCTCGAGTCCCTCGACTCCGCGCAGACGCGCCGGCACGTGCTGAACAACTCGATGGCCCGCGGCTCCCGCGGCGGCGACGGCGACACGCGCACCCAGGTCGCGGACACGACGGCGCTGCGGGCGCTGCAGGCGAACCTGCTCGGCTATCCCTCGTACTCGTCCTTTGCCATCGACAATCAGACCGCCGGCAATCCCGATGCCGCGGCCGATATCGTCTCCTCCCTGATCAACCCCGCCAATGCTCAGCTCGATGCGGAACTGGCTGCGGTCAGGGAACGCTACGGTCTCGACGAAATCGCAGCCGAGGACGTCAAATATCACCTGGCGAAGTACCGGGCCGATACGTTCGGCATCGATCCCGATGAGGTGGCCAAGTACTTCGAGTTCGACACGGTCCTCACCGAAGGCGTCTTCCGCGCGGCCACCGGGCTCTACGGCATCACGTTCGCCCCACGTGAGCACGTGACCGGCTGGCACGAGGACGTCCGCACCTATGAGGTCACCGATGTCAACGACCGGCCCTTGGGCCTTGTGCTCATCGACCCGTATGCGCGGGACACGAAGCGGGGCGGGGCGTGGATGGACCAGCTCGTGCCCGCCTCACGCCTGACCGGTCTGCTGCCGGTCGTCACCCTCTCGCTCAACCTCGCCAAGCCCGGCCCCGGACGGCCGACCCTGCTCAATCCGACCGAGCTGAAGACGCTCTTCCACGAGTTCGGTCATGTGCTGCACGGACTGTTCGCGAACTCGACCTACCCGTCGACGGCGGGCACCGCGGTCCCGCGCGACTATGTGGAGTTCCCGTCCCAGCTCAATGAGATGTGGCGGTTCCACCCGCAGGTCCTGCCCCATTACGCCAAGCACATCGACACGGGTGAGCCGATGCCGGCCGAGCTCGTCGCCGCGCTGGTCGACAGTGAGCGGTTCGGGCAGGGCTTCGACACGATCGAGTACCTCGCCGCGGCCATGCTCGACCTGTCGTGGCATTCGCTCGAAGCCGGAGAGCACATCACCGATGTGCTCTCCTTCGAATCCGAGGTCCTCTCCGCCGCCGGGTTCTCCCCGCTCGTGCCGCCCCGGTACCGCACCACCTACTTCGGTCACATCTTCGCCTCCGGGTATGCCGCCGGCTACTACTCCTACCTCTACTCCGAGGTCATCGCCGCCTGGGTCAGCGAATGGTTCGAAGACCACGGCGGGCTCGACCGCGAGGCCGGAGACGCCTTCCGCGAAGCCATCCTCGCCCCCGGATTCTCGATCGACCCGATGTCGGCGATCGAACGCTTCTTCGGCACCCGACCCGATGTCGCGCCGCTGCTGCGCCGTCGCGGACTGGCCGAACCGGTCGCCTCCGAAGACGAGCCCGCAGCCGCAGCCGAACCGGCAGCCGGCCCGGGCGAACCCGGTGACGCGGACCCCGCCGCGGCGAACCCGGCCGCCGTCGACGACCCGGCAGCCGCCTCGGCGGGGGCAGCGGAGGGACCCAAGCAGCATGCCAATCATGCGAAGGTCGAGACCGCACTGCGCGAGCACGGCATCGAACCGCAGGTCCGGCTCTTCGACGATGCGACACCCACGGCGGCGTCGGCGGCCGAGAAGCTCGGCATCGAGGTCGGGGCCATCGCCAACAGTCTCATCTTCTCCTCCTCAGGCGCGCCCGTGCTCATCATGACCTCGGGCGCCCACCGCGTCGACACCGACCATGTCGCCGATCAGCTGGGCATCGATTCCCTCGACCGCGCCGACAAGGACCTCGTCCGCGAGGCCACCGGCCAGGTCATCGGCGGTGTCGCCCCGTGCGGGCATCCCGCTCCGATCCCCACCTACGTCGATATCGCGCTGAGGGGCCATCCCGTTCTGTGGGCCGCGGCCGGCACCCCGAACTCGATGATGTCGCTGACCTACGAGCAGCTGCTCGAGGTCACGAACGGGAAGGAAATCACCGTTGTCGCAGAAGAGCCCTGACAGCCGGTCCGGCCCTTCGGAGAGCGAGTCTGGACAGCCGAGTCGCAGCAGCGACTCGGCGCCCTCCCCCACCGCGACGAGGCTGGCCGCCTTCGCGTCCTCACGCGGACGTTACTACGCGGTCTTCCTCGCCGTGTTCTGCGCGGTGCTCATCATCTCGAACATCTCGGCCACGAAGGTCATCGGCTTCGGCCCCATCGTCACCGACGGCGGCGCGTTCCTGTTCCCCATAGCCTACATCCTCGGCGACGTGATCAGCGAGGTCTACGGTTTCAAGGCCGCCCGCAAGGCCGTGATCACCGGTTTCGGTCTGCAGATTCTGGCGACTTTCGTCTTCTGGCTCGTCCTCATCTCCCCACCGGGGCCCGGATACGAGAATCAGGAGGCCTTCGCCGCCGTCCTCGGCTTCTATCCGCGCATCGTTGCCGCCTCCTTGGTCGGCTACCTCGTCGGCCAACTGCTCAACTCGTGGGTGCTCGTGGCCGTGAAGCGGCGGATGGGCGAATCGAAGTTGTGGGTGCGGCTGCTGACCTCGACCGGGGTCGGCGAATTCGTCGACACCCTGCTGTTCTGCATCATCGCCTTCGCCGGAGTCATCCCGGGCCTGGACTTCCTCAACTACATCATCGTCGGCTTCGTCTACAAGGTCGCCGTCGAGGTCATCCTCATGCCCGTGACCTACCGGGTCATCACGCTGGTCAAACGCCACGAACCCAGTTACGAGCTCGGCGGAGGCTCCTGACCGCGCCGCTTCGCATAGTACCGGCCGAGCGCCTCGGCCTCGAGCTCGTGGAAGCGGCCGTCGATCATCGCCTGGCGGATCTCGGCGACGAGGCCGACGACGAAGTGCTCGTTGTGGATCGTGCACAGGGTGGAGAAGAGGATCTCCTTGGCCTTGTACAGGTGCCGCAGATAGGCCCGCGAATAGTTCTGACAGGTGTAGCACGAGCAGTCGGGATCGAGCGGTCCGAAGTCCCGGCGGTATTTCGCCCCGGTGAGGTTGAAGCGCCCGTCACGGGTGTAGATCGCGGCATTGCGGGCCACCCGTGAGGGCGAGACGCAGTCGAAGGTGTCCGCTCCGGTCCTGATCGCCTCGAACAGGTCATCGGGCTCGGAGATGCCCAGCAGGTGCCGCGGCTTGTCCTCCGGCAGCTCCTCGCACACCCAGCGGATGATGGTGCCGAGGTTCTCCTTCTCCAGCGCCCCGCCGATGCCGAAACCGTCGAAGTCCATCCCACCCAGATCCCGGGCGGCCTTGCGCCGCAGGTCCTCGTACTGCGCTCCCTGCAGCACTCCGAACAGCGCCTGATAGGGACGGTGCGAACGGGCCTCGGTGAGGCGGAAGTGCTCCTCGACGCAGCGGATCGCCCACTGTCGGGTCCGCTCGAGCGACTCCTCCTGGTAGCCGCGGGTGTTGATGAGGGTCGTCAGCTCGTCGAAGGCGAACATGATATCGGCGCCGATCTCGTGCTGGACGCGCATCGAGATCTCCGGGGTGAAGCGGTGCATCGCCCCGTCGAGGTGGGATTTGAAGGTCACCCCGTCGTCATCGACGTTCGACAGCCGCTCCTTGCCCACGGCCACGAGCTCATCGCTGCGCTGGCCGGTGGCCTCCATCGAGATGACCTTCTTGAACCCCGAACCCAGGCTCATGACCTGGAAGCCGCCGGAGTCGGTGAACGTCGGGCCGGGCCAGTTCATGAACTTCCCCAGACCGCCGGCCTCATCGATGAGGTCCGATCCGGGCTGCAGGTAGAGGTGGTAGGCGTTGGCCAGCACCGCCTGCCCGCCGAGCTCGGCGACCTCGTCGGGGCGGACGGCCTTGACCGTGGCCTTCGTGCCGACCGGGATGAACGCCGGGGTCTCGATCCGACCGTGCGGGGTGCGGATGACACCGGTGCGGCCGCCCGTGTCCAGGCGCGTGCCCACCTCGAAGCCGAACTGCGAACGGTCGTTGATGGGTGCGGATGCTGCCGGGGATTCGTCTGTAGTCACCGGACAAGCTTAACTAAGACCATGACGTTCACGCAGATGCTCACCGCGACCGGGCCCATCGTCATCGACGGCGGGCTGGGCACCGCGGCCGAGGACCGCGGCATCGACCTCAACCACGATCTGTGGTCGGCCGAGCTGATCCGCCGCAGCCCCGAGGCCCTCGCCGAGGTGCACGCCGACTTCGCGGCCGCCGGCGCCCGCATACTGACCACCGCGAGTTACCAGGCGAGCCCGCTGGGCTTCGCCGGGGCCGCCGTCTCCCTCGAGGACGGCCGTCGCCTCATCGCCGACAGCGTGAGCATCGCCCGCTCGGCCACCGAGGCCGTCGCCGCGGCCACGGGTGCGCCCCGAGCTCTCATCGCCGGCTCCATCGGCCCCTATGGGGCTGGGCTGGGCGACGGTGCCGAATACACCGGCGACTACCGGCTGACCGCGGGCGAGTACGCCGAATTCCACCGCCTGCGCATCGATGCCCTGGCCGCGGCCGGGGCGGACCTCTTGGCGATCGAGACCCAACCGCGCCTCGACGAGATCCGCACCGTCATCGGTCTGGCCGAAAAGATCGGTCTGCCGGCCTGGCTGAGCGTGACCCTGCGAACGGGCACGACTCTGCCCGACGGGTCGGCCCTCGCGGATCTCGCCGAGGCGGCGAACGCCTCGGCGGCGGTGCAGGCGGTCGGTGTCAACTGCGTGCCGCCCTCGCTCGTGACCCCGGCGCTCGAGGCCCTGTCCGCGCACACGGATCTGCCCCTCATCGCATACCCGAACTCAGGAGAGTTCTACGACTCCGACGCCATGACCTGGCGAGACGATGGTGCGGAAGCCGGCGTCGGATCCTGGCCGCTGCCCACGTGGACCCGCCTCGGCGCGCGCATCATCGGCGGCTGCTGTCGAGTGTCGGCGGCCGACATCGGCCTCCTCACCCGAGCATCTTGCCCGGATTGAGGATCCCCAGGGGGTCGACGGATTCCTTGATCATCGCCTGCAGCAGGCGGGCGCCCTCATCGAGTTCGCGGACCAGCCATAGGCGCTTGAGGCTGCCGACCCCGTGCTCGCCGGTGATGGTCCCGCCGAGGTCGAGCCCGAGCTGCATGATCTCGGCGAAGGCCTCCTTCGCCTCGGCCACACTGGCCGCATCGGAGGAGTCGAAGAGCACGCTCGGATGCATGTTCCCGTCCCCGGCGTGCCCGGCCGTGGCGACCTCCACCTGGTACTTCGCCTCGATGACCGCCAGCCGGGCGAAGAACTCGCCGAGGCGGGACCGCGGAACGCACACATCGTCGACGAGCTCTCCCCCGCCGATGCCAGCCACGTACCGCTCCATCGCCGGCGATACGGCCCGTCGGGCGGCGACGAACATCTCGGAGTCCGCCGGATCATCGGAGAAGAACACCTCGGTGGCGCCCTGGACCTCGGCGATGGCCTGGAACGATTCGAGTTCGGCCACGGCGGAGTCCCCGGCGGCATCGGATTGGACGAGCAGGAGCGCACCGGCGTCGTCGGGCAGACCGAAATCGCCGAAGGCGTTGATCATCGCCACGGTAGCCCCGTCCATGAGTTCGAGCATCGAGGGTGCGGCGCCGGAGGCCATGTACGCCGAGACCGTGTGCCCGGCCGACTCCATATCGGGAAAGATCCCGACACCGGTCACCGGCGGGGCCAGCTTCGGCTTGAGTGCGAGAGTGATCTCGACGATGACGCCGAGGGTGCCCTCGGAGCCGACGAACAGTGCGGCCAGATCGAGTCCGGCCACCCCCTTCGCCGTCTGCCGGCCCACCTTCGTCACGGTGCCGTCGGCGAGCACCACGGTCAGAGCCCGCACGTAGTCCTTCGTCACCCCGTACTTCACACAGCACATGCCGCCGGCGTTCGTGGCGACATTGCCGCCGATAGTCGAGATCGCCACGGAACCGGGATCCGGCGGGTAGGACAGGCCGTGGCCGGCCAGGGCGGTCTTGAGATCCTGGTTGATCACACCCGGCTGGACCCGGCAGGTCTGATTGACCTCGTCGATGTCGACGATCGCATCGAGCCCGGCCACATTGAGCAGCAGGGCACCGTCGGTGGCATTGGCCGCCCCGGACAGTCCGGTCCGCGCCCCCTGGGTGACGACGGGGATCCGATGCTCGGTGGCGAACCGCATCACCGCGACCACATCGTCGACATCGGCGGCCCGGACCAGGGCCAGAGCCGTACCGGCGGGACAGAAGAGGGCCTTGTCGGAGGAGTAGGAGTCGATGACGTCGCGGTCGGTGACCAGCGCGCCCGGGCTCAGCCGGGCCTCGAGCTCCTCCAGTCGCGGGTTGCCGGTCACAGTTCGGCGGCGACCCTGAGCACCCGGTCGAGTGCCTCGTCGGGGCCGATGCTCACACGCACACCGCCCTGCAGACGACGGACGGCCACGGCCTGTTCGGCGCAGGCGCCCTCGAAGGCCACGGCGGCCTCGGGATCGAGGGCGATCCACACATAGTTGCCCTGGGAGTCGGGGACGCTGAGCCCGAGTTCGCGCAGATCGTGGGCGAACCGGTCCCGCACCGTCGCGACCTCCTTGGCCCGCACGGCCACCTCGTCGATTCGGGACAGGGACTGACGGGCCGCGGCCTGGGCCCCGGCGGTGACGGAGAAGGGGGCGATGACCTGGCGCAGGGCCGAGGCGATCTCGACATCGGCGATGCCGAAGCCCACACGCAGGCCGGCCAGCCCGTGGGCCTTGGAGAAGGTGCGGGCCAGCACCAGGTTCGGATGCTTCCTCTGGGCGGCCAGACCGTCGGCGGCCTCGGCGGCGAAGTCGACGTAGGCCTCGTCGAGGACGACGATGACCTCGTCGGGCACCTCGGCGAGGAAGCCTTCGAGCTCGGCGTCGGTGATGGTCGGGCCGGTCGGATTGTTCGGCGAGCACAGCAGCACCAGACGGGTGGTGTCGTCGACGGCGGCGGCCAGTCCGGGGAAGTCGTGACGACCGTCCTCGAGCAGATCGACCGGGCGCTTCTCGGCCCCGCGGGAGGCGGCGAGGATCGGGTACATCTCGAACGACGGCCACGGGTAGACCACGGAGGTTCCGGCCTCGAGGGTGATGTTCGTCAGCGCCGAGAGCACCTCGGAGGCGCCGGCGCCGGGCACCACTTCGGCCGCCTCGACGCCGAGGTGGGAGGCGATGTCGTCGACGAGCGCGGCCGAGGTCGGATCGGGATAGTTGCCCGGAACCGCCGAAGCGGAGGCGACGGCCTCGACGACACCCGGCAGCGGCGGCAGGTGGTTCTCGTTCGAGGACAGTTTGTACGGGGTCAGACCCGGCGAACTGACGGGAGGTTTGCCGGGGACGTAGGGCGGGAACTCGGCCAGCGAGTCACGAAGCAGGAAACGATTCGACATGTGCCCATAGTTGCATAACTTGTGGCGGGCGACACGGCCTGTCTCGCCGAAATGTCCGATCGGTCGGATTCGGCCCGCTCGGGTGGACGCACATCCGCTGTGAGAATGCTCGCACGTGCTCGCGCTGCCTCAGCCCGGGTTACAGGTGTGCAGCGGCGGAGAGTAGTCTGAGAGACGAATACATGCAGTCAGCGACGAGGAATGAGAGTCCAAATGACCTCCAAGCAGGAAAAGGTCGACGTCGTCCTGATCGGCGGCGGCATCATGAGCGCCACTCTCGGCGCCATGCTGACCGAACTCCAGCCCGATTGGGACATCCGTGTCTACGAGAAGCTCGACTATGTCGCCAAGGAGAGCTCTGATCCGTGGAACAACGCCGGCACCGGTCACGCGGCCCTGTGCGAGCTCAACTACACGCCTGAGGACTCCAACGGCCACATCGATCTGAAGAAGGCCTCGCAGATCAACGAGCAGTTCCATCAGACCCGTCAGTACTGGTCGCACCTCGTCGACAACGGAGTCCTGCCGGATCCGAAGACCTTCATCAACCAGGTCCCCCACATCAGCTACGGCCGCGGCGAGCGGGGCCGGGACTACATCAAGAACCGGTACGAGCAGATGAAGCGCAACCCGCTTTTCGCCGAGATGGAGTACACCGACGATCCCGACACTCAGGCCGAATGGCTGCCGCTGATGTTCGAAGGGCGCGGTCCCGGCCAGGTCAACGGCATCTCGCGGACGAAGATCGGCACCGACGTCGACTTCGGTTCGCTGAGCCGTCAGCTGCTCAGCTACGTCGCCGACAAGGGTGCCACCATCCGCACCAGCCACCAGGTCACCGATCTCGAGCGCGCCTCGGACGGGTGGACGGTGTCCGTGCGCGACCTGCTCGCACGCGAGACCCATAAGGTCAGCGCGAAGTTCGTCTTCGTCGGCGCCGGCGGTGGAGCGCTGCCGCTGCTGCAGAAGTCCGGCATCCCCGAGGGGCGAGGATACGGCGGCTTCCCCGTCTCCGGCATCTTCCTGCGGACCTCGAACCCCGACCTCGTCTCCCGGCACCAGGCCAAGGTCTACGGTCAGGCGTCCTTCGGGGCCCCGGCGATGTCCGTGCCGCACCTCGACACCCGTGTGGTCGACGGCGACGACTATCTGCTGTTCGGCCCCTATGCCGGCTTCTCGCCGAAGTTCCTCAAGGACGGCCGCTTCACCGATCTGCCGTTCTCCGTGCGCGGGAACAACCTGGCCACGATGCTCAATGTCGCCAAGGACAACACCGACCTCGTGACCTACCTGGTCAGCGAGCTCGCCGCGTCGAAGAAGTCCCGCTACGACTCGCTCTACGAGTTCATCCCGCACGTCGACCCGGCCGACTGGGAGTTCATCCAGGCCGGCCAGCGCGTGCAGGTGATGAAGAAGGATCCCAAGAGCGGCGGAGTCTTGGCCTTCGGCACGGAGCTCGTGTCCTCGGCCGATGGTTCGTTCGCCACTCTGCTCGGCGCCTCCCCGGGCGCCTCGACCGCGGTGTCGATCGTGACCAACCTGCTCAAGACCTGCTTCCCGCGTCAGTACGGGAACTGGGAGTCCTCGCTCAAGGACATGATCCCCTCGCTCGACCGCAGCCTCGCCGACGACGAGACCCTGCTGTCCGAACTCTCCGAGTACACCGCCCGGACCCTGCAGCTCGTCTGAGCCGACTCGTCCGAGCCCAGCTCGCACGAGCCCGCCCGGATCTGCCGGGAGAGACCGACCGCTCGCTCGCGGTGCCACGCAACGTGTGCCGGCACCGCGAGCGAGCGGTCGTTTGTCTCTGCGGACTTCTCAGGGCTCGGATCAGAGCTCGACCTGACGGTTGACGTCCTTGTAGAGCAGGTAGCGGAACCGGCCGGGTCCCCCGGCGTAGCAGGCCTGCGGGCAGAAGGCGCGCATCGAGATGAAATCGCCTTCCTGCACCTCGACCCAGTCGCCGTTGAGCCGGTAGACGGCCTTGCCCTCGAGCACATAGAGCCCGTGCTCCATCTCGTGCGTCTCCGCGAACGGGATGACCGCTCCGGCTTCGAAGGTGACGATGTTGACGTGCATGTCATAGGCCAGATCGTCCGGATCGAGCGGCCGGGTGGTCCGCCAGCGCCCGTCCGTGCCCGGCATCGGGGAGGGCTCGATCTCGGATTCATTGCCGAACTTCGCCTCGGGGACCAGACCGGCCACCGGCTGGTAGCGCTTGCGCACCCAATGGAAGCGGGCCGCCTCGGTGCCGGTGGACTTCGCACTCCAGGTCGAGCCCGCGGGCAGGAACGCGAACCCACCGGGCGTCAGCGTGTGGTTCCGGCCCTCATGGGTGATGTCGAGCTGACCGGCCATGACGAAGAGGAACCCTTCGACCTCGGGCTGCGGCTCCGGAGCCTCGGAACCGCCGCCGGGGGCGACCTCGAGGATGGTCTGCGAGAACGTCACCGCTCCCCCGGCCACCGGTTTGCTGAGCACCCAGGACCGTGTTCCCGTCCATTCGGGCAGGTTCGAGGTGACGATGTCACGCAGCACCCCGCGGGGGATGACCGTGTAGGCCTCGGTCACCAGTGCCCGGTCGGTGAGCAGGTCCGACTGCGGCGGATGGCCGCCGGTCGGCGCCCAGTAGGTGTAGGGATCGGTCGTCGTCATCAGTGGGTTCTCCTTGGTGTCGTGGTCTCGCTCGTACGGTCGTCGCTCAAGTGTCAGTTCGCACGGCCGGTGCGAGCGAGGCTCTTCAGTTCTTCGAGGCTCAGGTTCGTCTGCGTGGTGACGAACTCCTCGGTGTGGGCTCCGCAGACGAGGCCGCGGTCGAGATAGCGGGCCAGCGCCTTCGCGGTGGCGGGTTCGTCGAGGACCGCCGAATCCTCCTTGAACACGTAGTTGCGCAGTCGCTGCGCGGCGCTGGGCCCTCCCTCGCGGTAGAAGGCGAAGGTTGCGAGGAACCGGGTCGGCAGCTGATGCGGGTGGAGGTCCCAACCCTGGTAGATGCCGCGCTTGAGGTGGCGACGCACGAGGCCGGCGTGCAGGCTCCACGCCCGGTGGACGTCCTCGGGCTCGCCCAGGGGCAGAATGTTCGTCGAACCGTCGGAGAGGTGGACTCCGGTGCCGGCGACGGCGAGCATCATCTGGTTCTTCGCGAAGTCGGCCACGGGGTGGTCCATCGCCTGGTAGGCCGCGGCCACTCCGATCGAGGCCGAGTAGTCGTAGGTGCCGTAGTGCAGGGAGGTGACCCGGCCGGCTCCCGCGTGCAGGGCCGAGGCCAGCGGCACGGTGCCGTCTGCGCCGAGGACGAGCTGCGGGGTCTCGACCTGGATCTCGAAGCTCACCGTTCCCTCGGCCAGGCCGTGCTGGGCCTCGATGTCGCGGCAGGCCAGCACCATGGCCCTGACCTGGTCGACGGTGCTGACCTTGGGCAGGGTGAGCACGAGGTTGTCCGGCAGGGATCCGTTGGCGGCGACCACCTCGGCGAGGAAGCGGTCGAGGGTGCGCAGGCCCCGGGCCCGTGTGGGCGTCTCCAGGCATTTGAAGCGGATGCCGTAGAAGGCCGGTGCCCCGGTCTCGTGCTGCCCGGCCACGGCGTCGCGGGCGGCCTGCGCGACCCACTGGTCCTCGAATTCGTCGCCCTGGTCGCCGAAGCCGTCCTCGAAGTCCAGACGCAGGTCCTCGATCGGTTCGCGCCGCAGCTTCGACGTCACCGCCTCGGCGAGGAGCTCGGCCTCTCGCGCGACCTGGTGCAGGCTCGGGATCTGACCGCCGGCCTGCGGACCGGCTTCCTTCCTGGCCGCGGTGATGACCCGCTCGGCCAGCTGCAGCATTCCGCCGTGCGCATCGACGAAGTCGAGTGCCTGCTGACCCCACTTGCGCGGCAGGTCGGGAGTCGAGACGTGCCCGGGAACGTAGACGGTGTGCACCGGCTGGCGCACATCACGCTCCCCAGGATAGCGAGCTGCAAGGAGCTCATCGGTGTCCTTGAGCAGCGAATCGATGTCGGCCAGGGTTGATCGTTCCACTTTTCACATTCTCTTTCTCTGCACAGGTGCCATCGGCCAGGCGGCGGTGCCGAGCCTGTGCTCATTGTCTCTCATTCTCCCCGCCCGGGCACGGCGACGCTCAGGACGACACCGCTGCCACCGCCTCGGCGACCTTCTTCGCCACCTCCGGATCGAACACCGACGGGATCACATAGCCGGGGTGCAGCTCATCGACCGGGATGCAGTCGGCGATCGCATCGGCGGCGGCGACCATGATGTTCTCGTCGACGTCCCGTGCCTCGGCGTCGAGGAGGCCGCGGAAGATGCCCGGGAAGGCGAGCACGTTGTTGATCTGGTTCGGGTAGTCGCTGCGTCCGGTGGCCACGACGGCGGCGTGCTTGAGCGCCTCGACCGGATCCACCTCGGGATCCGGGTTGGCCATGGCGAAGACGAGGGCGTCGGAGTTCATCGCCTGGATGTCGCTGCCGTCGAGGACGTTGGGAGCCGAGACGCCGATGAAGGCGTCGGCACCGACGACGGCCTCCTTGAGGGTGCCTTCGAAGCCCTCGGGATTCGTATTGGCCTGCAGCCACACCTTGTGGTCGGTGTCGACCTTCGAGTTCGGTCCGATGGCGCCTTCGCGGCCGCAGGCGATGATGTTCTTCGCCCCGGCGACCTGGAGCAGACGGATGATGGCGTTGCCGGCCGCTCCGACTCCGGAGACGACGATGCGCAGGTCCTCGATCCGCTTGCCCACGACCTTGAGCGCGTTCTTCAGCGCCGCCAGCGTGACGACGCCGGTGCCGTGCTGGTCATCGTGGAAGACGGGGATGTCGAGCTCATCGCGCAGGCGACGTTCGATCTCGAAACAGCGCGGGGCCGCGATGTCCTCGAGGTTGATGCCTCCGTAGGCCGGGGCGATGGCCTTGCAGATCGAGATGATCTCCTCGGTGTCCTTCGTGTCCAGGGCCACCGGCCACGCGTCGACGTCGGCGAACTGCTTGAACAGCACCGCCTTGCCCTCCATCACCGGCATGGCCGCCTCGGGCCCGATGTCGCCGAGGCCGAGGACCGCGGTGCCGTCGGTGACGACGGCGACGGTATTGCGCTTGATGGTCAGACGGCGTGCGTCGTCCTTGTTCTCCGCGATCGCCTTGCAGACTCGCGCCACGCCCGGGGTGTAGGCGCGGGAGAGGTCGTCGCGGTTGCGCAGGGGCACCTTCGCGGCGGATTCGAGCTTGCCGCCGAGGTGGAGCAGGAACGTGCGGTCGGAGACCTTTTGGACCTCGACGCCGGGCAGCTTCTCGAGGGCGTCGGAGACCTCCTGGGCATGGGCGACGTCGCGGGTGTCGGCGCTGACGTCGATGATGACGGTGTGCGGGGTGGACTCGACGACGTCGAGCCCGGTCACGCCGGCGCCGGTCGCGGCGGCTGCGGCGACGAGGTCCGAGGTGGCGGACTGTCCGACGGCGATGCTGACGCGCAGGGTGATCGAGTATCCGGGACTGGTGGCAACCATGAGCAATATCCTCCCTGATATTGGTTTTCCGTATTATGGATAGTAACTTCTACCTAGTGGAAATTCTAGTCGAGGCATCGCAATCTGGAAACTTTCTTCCATTTCGATACTAGACTGAATGGAAGTTTCACCGCCGAAACTCAAATTTGGAAGAAGGAACATCGATGAGCAGCAAGGACACGAAGACTCCCGCGATCCGCCAATCGAAGGGCGGAGTCCAGTCCGTCGAGCGTGCCTTCGGGCTGCTCGAGTGCATCGCGAACTCCTCCGGATCGGCGACGCTCAGCCATATCGCCGCCGATGTCAATCTGCCTCTGCCGACGATCCACCGGCTGCTGAATACGCTGGTCAACCTCGGCGTGGTGCGCCAGCTGCCCAATCGCGGCTATGCGCTCGGGCCCGGACTCGTGCGGCTGGGCAATCTCGCCGGAGCCCAACTGGGCGCGATCGCCCGTCCCTATCTGCGCGACCTCGTCGCCGAGCTCGGCGAGTCGGCGAATGTGGCCACGATGGACGGAGACATGGTCGTCTACGTCGATCAGGTCGCCTCGCAGCGCCAGATGCGCATGTTCACCGAGGTCGGCCGGCGTGCGCACATGCACGACACCGGGGTCGGCAAGGCCATCCTCGCCGGGCTCGAGGCCGATCAGGTCCGTCATATCGTCACCACCGCGGGGATGCCGACGCCCACGGAGTACAGTCTCGGAACGCTCTCCGAGCTCGAGTCCGAGCTCGAGCTCATCAGGGACCGCGGCTACGCCATCGACGAGCAGGAGCAGGAACTGGGTGTCCGCTGCTTCGCGATGGCGATCCCCGATGCCCCTGCCCCTCTGGCGATCTCCGTCTCCGGGCCGATCAGCCGCGTCGACCAGGCCTTCGCCGATCGCGCCGTCCCCCTGCTGCGCGCGGCCGCGGATCAGATCTCCGAGGAGATGCGCAGCATGGTCTGAAGCTGCCCCGGGGCGCTGGCGCTGGCTGCGCAGCCCTGGCCGCACTCGCCGCCTGGCCGCGGTGCACTAGCCGCACTCGCCGCGCCGCCCTGGCCGACCTGAGTGCCCTGGGCCGCGCCGGGTGCTCTCCCCGTCTCCCACTGCGCCTCACACTTCGTTCGTCACCTCAGAGGCCTCACCTCAACGGGCGGGCTTGCCGCTCGCGTCGATGCAACGGTGGAGCGCCGAGACCACCATGTCTGCGGTATATTTCAAGCTGTTTGTGACAGCTCGGTGTTTTCTGGGCTATTGATGCCGGCGTGGGTCGGTGGGCCAGCGGCTATGGGGCTGGTGTGGAATCGTTCCGGATGCGCGCAGTGACGGGCCTCCAGAGTGGCTTGGCGACGGGCCCGGACAAGCTCGGTACGTCCGTGATGGACATCGTTGGGAGTGTAATAATTCAGGCCGCTGTGGCGGTGGTTCGCGTTGTAGTCAGCAATGAACGCGGCCATGTAGTCACGAGCATGATCGATGGATTCGAACCGGGTGGGAAAGTCCAAGTGGTACTTGATGGTCTTGAACGTCGATTCACTAAACGCGTTGTCATTCGACACTCTGGGCCGGGAAAAGGACAGCTTGATCCCCAGCGACTGAGCGAACTGGACAGTCGTTGCCGCGCGCATGGGAGCCCCGTTATCGGCGTGTAGCACGGTCGGGTACTGCTGGTTAGTTGCCACAGCCTGATCGATCATGGTCTGAGCATGGACGGATTTCTCGGAAGTCTCGACCCGGTGGCCAACGATCTTGCGGGAGAAAACGTCCATGATGGCATAGAGGCGATAGATGACCTTGCCGGGACCGCGCAGCATCGTGATGTCCCAACTCCACAGTTGGTTCGGTGCGCAGGCAGCGTGGACCGGCTTAGGCCGTTTGGGCTGGTTACCACGGCGCTGGGCGCGACGGTCTCCGTTCTGCCCGTGTGCGGCCACCACTCGGTGAGCCGTCGACGCGGAGAATGGCACCTGCCCGGCATCGAGCATCCGCCAATACGCCTGGGTGACAGACAGGCTCTCATAGTCTTCAGAGTTCAACAGCGCCATGAACGCATCGGCCTCGGCGGTGGTGATCCGACTCGGGTAGTCGCGTTCCTTCTGCGGCACCTGCACCCCGGCCGGGACCGCCGGATTCTGGTGACGGTACCAACTCGTACGATGCACACCCATCAACTCGCAGGCCGCCGTGATCGACCAGCCGACCCTGATCAGATCGCCGATGAACCTGAACCCGATTGCCTTTACTGTGGCGGGCTCATCCAGTCCGGCCTGGTCGCCTCGACCTCGGGCAGCGTCGGGTCTGTCGCGGTCGCGCTCTTGGACATCGCTTCCAAGAGCGCGGACGCTTTTCCCAAGATATCGACCGCAGCTTCAGACTTGGCCAGTTTGGCCTTCAACGCTTCGTTCTCGGCCTGCAGCTGTGTGAGTTGCTTCTTCTCAGCGGCTTTGAGCTTGTTGTCACTGGGATTGCCATTCAACCGATCCGATCGCGAGGTCAGGCAACCATTTTCTCTGTCCACGAACCACTGATAGATCGTTCTGGGATTGACCCCGACAGTCCGAGCCAACTGGGCTTTAGAACCCATCTCGATACATTTGTCATATTCGTCCAGGATCTCGAGTTTCTGGGCCGTGGTGAAATGCCCGCGGCTCGAGGAACGGGACGGAACTTCAAAAGACATAACAGACTTCTCTCCCCGCCAATATTGTCAGATAACTGTCACAAGACAGCCTGACACAGAGGGTCTGCACAATGGTCTCGGCGCTCCACCGTTGTTTCGGTTGGCTCCTCAGTCCTCCGCCGTGGTCTCGGGCACCAGCCGTGGTCTCGGACTCGGCCGGTTCCCGCAGCCAGAGGCCGCCAACCGCATTCGACTGTCGCATCCAACCGGCTCAGTGCCCCGTACTCCCTGCGACAGAGAACTCCTGCCTCGTGAGGTGCGTTCATACCAGCGGGCCCGGCAACAGCGGATGTCGCTCATCAAGGCTGTGATGCCATCACAACGCGCCTCGTGCCAGCGGCCTCACCACAGAATGCCAGAGGGCAAGTGAGCTTTGCGAGCTCTCCAGCAGACACTCCACCAGCAAGTTTCGCGCCGGTGGATCTCTCGCCAGTGAGTGCAGAGCAAAGCACCAGCTTGCCGCTCACGTCGATACAACGGTGGAGCGCCGAGACCACCATGTCTGCACAATGGTCTCGGCGCTCCACCGTTGTTTCGGCTGGCTCCTCAGTCCTCCGCCGTGGTCTCGGGCCTCCGGCGGTGTTTCGGCTCAGGGCCGCTCCTCCCCAAGAAGCCAGCAGCCTGCATCTGGGTGAGCAGGCCCGGCTGCGGTGCCTCGTAGCGGCCCCTCAACCACGGGCCCCCTCGTCCGCAGACCCCTCGTCCGCGGGCTTCTAGTAGCGGACCCCTCGTCCGCGGACCCTTCGTCCGCGGGTCCCCGGTCGCCAGCGACCAGGCCCCAGCCGCTGGCGACCGATGGGCACCAGTGGGCTGCGGCTTCCTCAGGAATCTCCGCCGGCGGTGCCTGAGGTGCCGGCGTTGACGTCGCCGAGGCGGTACTTCTTCGCGGCCTCCACCGGCGCACTCGGCGCCACCTCACCGCGCTCGGCGAGCAGCTGCAGAGTGCGCACGACCATCGAGTGCGCGTCGATCTTGAAGTGGCGCCTGGCCGCGGCCCGGGTGTCGGAGAAGCCGAAGCCATCGGCGCCCAGAGTGGCGAACTCCTGGTTCAGGAAGGGCCGGATGAGATCGGGCTGGGTCGAGTCGAAGTCGCTCGTGGCCACGATCGGCCCGGCCTGCCCGCCCAGACGCTGCCTCACATACGGCGTGCGCGGCTCGGCCCCGACGTCGGTCAGCCTCGCGGCTTCGCAGTCGAGGGCATCCCGCCGCAGCTCGGCCCACGAGGTCACCGACCACACGGCCGCGTCCACACCCCAGTCCGCAGCGAGCAGCTCGCGAGCCTCGACCGCCCAGGGCACGGCGACGCCGGAGGCGAGCAGCTGCGCCTGCGGACGGGAGCCCGGAGCCGCCTCGGCGGTCGTCCCCGCCTCGGCGACGCGGTGGATGCCCTTGAGGATTCCCTCGACGTCGACGTCGTCGGGTTCGGCCGGCTGGAGCATCGGCTCGTTGTACACCGTGAGGTAGTACATGACGTTGCGCGCGTCCTCGCCGAGGTCGTGCTCACCGTACATCCGGTGGAGACCGTCGCGGACGATGTGGCCGATCTCGTAGCCGTAGGCAGGATCGTAGACGCGCACCGCCGGGTTCGTGGCCGCCAGCACCGGGGAGTGCCCGTCAGCATGCTGGAGACCCTCCCCTGTCAGGGTGGTCCGGCCTGCGGTGGCACCGATGATGAACCCGCGCGTCATCTGGTCCCC
This sequence comes from Brevibacterium sp. SMBL_HHYL_HB1, assembly GCF_018208375.1. Taxonomy (NCBI): domain Bacteria; kingdom Bacillati; phylum Actinomycetota; class Actinomycetes; order Micrococcales; family Brevibacteriaceae; genus Brevibacterium; species Brevibacterium sp. SMBL_HHYL_HB1. The sequence continues at coordinate 2,715,253 of NZ_CP062936.1, forward strand.
GGCGGCCCAGAAGGCGTCGCCGGTGCGCTGGAAGCCGAACATCGAGTAGAACACGTAGATCGGGATCATCGGTTCGCCCAGCGTCGAGTACGCGGTGCCCGCGGCGGTGAACCCGGCGGCGGCACCGGCCTCGTTGATGCCCACGTGGAGCAGCTGACCGGAGGTCGCCTCCTTATAGGACAGGAAGAGCTCCCGGTCGACGGCGAGGTAGTTCTGCCCGTTCGGGTTGTAGATCTTCGCGGTCGGGAAGAAGGCGTCGATGCCGAAGGTGCGGGCCTCATCGGGGATGATGGGCACGATCCGCTCGCCGAGGCCCTTTTCGCGCATGAGGTCCTTGAGCAGACGCACGAAGGCCATGGTCGTCGCCGCCTGCTGCTGGCCGGACCCCTTCTTCGTCTGTGCGAACGCCTTGTCGCTGACGGCGGGCAGGGTCTTGCGGCTGTTCTCCGGCTTGCGGGCCGGGAGGAAACCGCCGAGCTGCCGGCGCCGCTCGAGCATGTACTCGATCTCCTCGGCATCGTTGCCGGGATGGTAATAGGGCACCGCATAGGGATCGTCGTCGATGACCTTGTCGGAAATCGGAATGTCCATCCGGTCGCGGAAGGCCTTGACGTCGGCGGCGGTGAACTTCTTCATCTGGTGGGTGGCGTTGCGGGATTCGAAGGTCGTGCCCAGTCCGTAGCCCTTGACCGTCTGGACCAGGATGACCGTGGGCTTGCCCGTGGTGTTCACGGCCCGCTGATAGGCGGCGAAGACCTTGTGGTAGTCGTGGCCGCCGCGCTTGAGATTCCAGATGTCGTCATCGCTCAAGTGCTCGACGAGCCCCTTGGTCACCGGCGAGCGGCCGAAGAAGTTGTCGCGGATGAACCCGCCGGACTCGGCCTTGAACGTCTGGTAGTCACCGTCGAGGGTCTCGTTCATGATGCGCACGAGCTCGCCGGAGCGGTCGGCGTCGAGCAGGGAGTCCCATTCGCGGCCCCACAGCACCTTGATGACGTTCCATCCGGCGCCGGTGAAGGTCGCCTCGAGCTCTTGGACGATCTTGCCGTTGCCGCGGACCGGACCGTCGAGGCGCTGGAGGTTGCAGTTGATGACGTAGGTGAGGTTGTCCAGTCCCTCGTTCGCGGCCAGCTGCAGGGCTCCGCGCGATTCGGGTTCGTCCATCTCACCGTCGCCGAGGAAGGCCCACACCCGCTGCTCGGACGTGTCCTTGATCCCGCGATGGTGCAGATAGCGGTTCATCTGCGCCTGGTAGATCGCGTTGATCGGGCCCAGGCCCATCGACACGGTCGGGAACTGCCAGAACTCGGGCATCAGCCGCGGATGCGGGTAGGAGCTCAGTCCGTGCGGAGCCTGCGAGGCCTCCTGCCGGAAGCCGTCGAGGTCGGCCTCGCTCAGCCGCCCCTCGAGGAAGGCGCGGGCGTATATCCCCGGCGAGGCATGGCCCTGGAAGAAGACCTGGTCGCCGCCGCCGGGATGGTCCTGGCCGCGGAAGAAGTTGTTGAACCCGATCTCGTAGAGGGTGGCGGCTCCCGCGTAGGTGGAGATGTGTCCGCCCACGGAGATGTCCGGTCGCTGCGCACGGTGGACGAGCATGGCCGCGTTCCAGCGCAGCCACCTGCGGTACCGTCGCTCGATCCGCTCGTCACCCGGGTAGGCGGGTTCCTGATCGGCGGGGATCGTGTTGACGTAGTCGGTGGTGGTGACCTTGGGCTGGGCGACGGAGTTCGTGGCCGCGCGTCGGCGCAGCGCTTCCATGATCTCGCCGGCGCGCAGGGTGCCGCGCGCGCACACGAGACCATCCCAGGACTCGAGCCATTCGTCGACCTCTTCGTCGGTGGTGTTCCTCGAATTGACCGAGGTGGTGTCCAGTGTCATTGCGGGGTTTCCTTCTCACGAGGTTCCGGGCCCCGGAGATCTCAGGGATCCGGGCTCCCGGCGGTGTCGGATCTCCGGGCTCCCGGAGACCTGCCGCGGGAGCCCGGAGACGGACGGTCCTGGCTCAGCAGGAGTGCCGTCTCAGCAGAAGCCGGCGATCTGTGCCCAGGCGTCCTTGTTCTCCTCCACCCCGTCACGGGTGAAGGTGGCCTCGATGAGCCCGTACGGGCGGTCGGCGACGATGAAGACCTCGTTCGGGTTCTCCAGTCCGAAGCGTTCGATGTCGTAGACGAAGTGATGCTTGTTCGGGCAGGAGAAGCGGATCTCGTCGATCTCCGGCACGGCCTCGATGGCCTTCTCGCCCATCTGGTACAGAGTGTGCTGCAGGGCATGCGAGTAGTGGTCGGTGAACGAGTCGAGGATGATCTCCTTGACCCGGGTGTAGACCGATTCGAAGTCGAGATCCGTGCTGTTGTAGATCCACCGTGTGGCGATATCGGTGGCCAGGATCCGGTCGTCGGTCTCCGGCAGCGTCGTGTACTTGTCCTTCGGGTAGCCGACGAAGCCCGACTCCGTGGTCTTGAGCACGGTGAGTCCGTTGAAGCCCGAGATCAGCGTGTCCTTGTCACCGTCGCGGGTGAGCACCGCGGTGCGCACCTCGGGAGCGGACTTGAAGAACGAGTGGTTGTGGTCGTTGATGCGATCCCAGCCGTACTCCTCGGCCTCCCAGCGTCCGCCGGTGACCCAGTCGAAGCTGCTGGTGAAGTGATCGGCCAGGCCGAGGAGGAACTGCTCGGGCGAGCTCACGCCCAGTTCCTTGGCCTTGGCGAAGACCGTGTTCTTCTGTGTGTCGGTGGCGACGATGTGCTCATTGTTGCCTTCGGTGTGCGCAGTCTCGAAGTCGCCCCACAGCTGCGAGGTGACGTTGAGATCGCGGATCTCGTGACGCTGCGAGTCGCGGTAGACCCGCATGAGTCGGTTCTCCGCCTTGCCGTACTGATTCGATGTCAGTCTGACCTTGCTCATCTTCTTGCTCCTATAGCTCTTCGGCGCACGGGCGCGAGGGGCGCGCCGCGGTCGCCGTGACCAATCGATCTGCGAGGCCCGCCGGATTCGGGTTCCGGCCGGCTTCGGCGGTTTGTTGAGGATCTGATCCTGCAGGGGGCCTGCTTCCCCTGGTGTCTATAGGCGGTTCAGCTGCCGCGGTAGGTGCTGTAGGCGAACGGGCTGAGCAGCAGCGGGATGTGGTAGTGCTTCTGCCCGGCCTGGACCGTGAAGTCGATGGTGACCGAGGGATGGAAATGGTCCATCTCGCGAGCCGCGAAGTAGGCGCCGGTGCCGAACACGATCCGGTAGTCGCCCGGGTCGAGGTGGTCGGGACCGAAGTCGGAGACGCGTCCGTTGTCGTCAGTCCGCGCCGAGGCGATGACCTCGGCTCCGTCGTAGAGGGTGACCTCGAGATCAGCGGCGGGTGTGCCCACGGTCGAGTCGAGGGCGTGTGCGGTGATGAAGCTCATGACAGGATTCCTTCGAGTCTCAGGGCTGCGATCTGGATGAGTTGCTCGCCGACCTCGGCGGTCTCGTCGGCGTCGGAGTTGTCCATCCGCCGTTCGAGTTCGGACAGGACCTCTTCGGGGCTGCGGCCGGCGGCGCGGATGAGGAAGACCCGGTCGAAGCGCTCCTCGTAGGCGGCGTTGCCCGCGGCCAGGCGCGCTTGGACATCATCGCCGAGAGCGCCGAGTCCGGCCTGTTCGCGGGTGGAGTGGGCCGCCTCGGCGGAGTCGCCTTCGGCCTTCTCCCCGATCCGGGGGTGGTGGGACATCGCGGAGTCGATCTCATCGGTGCGAAGCGGTGCGGCGTCTTCGCGCGCCGAGGCGAGCGCCGAATCGAGATCGGGAAAGGGCCGTGCCGCGACGACCGCATCGATCCACCGATCGACGTCGAGGCAGGGGCGCAGAACGTCGCGGGCCGCATCGGCGGGAAGCCGATTGAACTCGGACAGGTCCACAGTGACCTCCTTGGATTTCATGCTCCTCGGCTTTCACGCTTCGGAATACCATTTCCAAACAATTGGTTCGAGTCTGCTGGGCGCATCGGGCAATGTCAAATCACCGGAGACCAAATGTGGAAACTTTCTTCCGAATCGTGGATACTTGAGGAGCGGTGGTCGAATCCGGTCGCCGCTCCATCCCGCTCCCGACGATGAGGTTGAATGAGGGCATGAGCTACGACGCTTCGACAACACAGGCCCCCTCTGCACGGACCCCGAGGATCGTCTGCGCACCCGATTCCTTCAAGGGGTCGGCCTCCGCACCGGCCGCGGCTTCGGCCCTGGCCCGCGGCGCTCGCGCGGTCTTTCCCGACTCCTCCGTTGCCGAACTGCCCTTCGCCGACGGCGGAGAGGGCACCCTCGACGCGCTGCTGGCCGTCTGGGGGACCCGACCGCGCACCGTGGACACCGTCGATGCCCTCGGCAGACCCGCCTCGGCGGCCTTCGGGGTCTCCCCCGACGGATCCACCGCCGTCATCGAGGCCGCCCAGGCCAATGGCCTGCCGCAGGTCTCCGACGTCCCGCTGCAGCCCGAGCGGGCCGACACCTATGGCGTCGGGCTCATCGTCTCCAGCGCGCTCGACCTCGGCGTCGAGGAGATCCTGCTGTGCATCGGCGGCTCGGCGAGCACCGATGGCGGGGTCGGCATCGCCGCCGCCCTGGGCGCGCGCTTCACCGACGCCTCGGGCCGGCCCATCGCCCCCGGTGGCGGCGGTCTGGCGTCCCTGGCCTCCGTCGACACCTCGGGTCTGGACGAACGGGCCCGATCCGTGCGCTGGCGCATCGCCGTCGACGTCGACAATCCGCTCACCGGTCCGCGCGGAGCCGCCGCGGTCTTCGGGCCGCAGAAGGGCGCCGACCCGGAATCGGTGACCGTGCTCGACACGGGGCTGGGCCACCTCGCCGAGGTGCTCGCCGGATCCGCCGCCGAGGCCGAGACCTTCGCCACGACCCCGGGATTCGGTGCCGCCGGCGGGATCCCGCTGACGCTTTCGACCCTGTTCGGCGCCGAGGTGGTGCCCGGATCGACGATGGTCGCCGAGGCGGTCGGACTCACCGCCGCCCTGGCGCAGGCCGATATCGTGCTCACCGGGGAGGGCTCATTCGACTCCCAGTCCCTGGGCGGGAAGGTCGTCGCGGCCGTGCGCGACCGCGCCCCCGCCTCGGCGCGGGTGATCGTCGTCGCCGGCCGTGTCGGGCTCTCCCCGGCCGAGTGCCGGCAGTCCGGCATCACCGCGGCCCTGTCGATCGCTGCGGGACCGGCCGACCTCGACACCCTGTCCGAGCGGGCCGAAGCCCTCATCGAGGACACGGCCGCGCACGCCTGCGCGCTCGTAGCCGCCGGGATGGGATGAACACGGCAGCCAGCCGCACCGCGACTGCCGCCGACTCAGATATTCAGCAAACGAAAGGAACCATCATGACCACTGAACTGACCATCGGAGACACCGCACCGGACTTCTCCTTGTCCGATGCCGACGGACGGACCCACTCGAAGTCGGACTTCGCCGGCCGGAAGGTCATCGTCTACTTCTACCCGAAGGCCGCCACGCCCGGCTGCACGACCGAGGCCTGCGACTTCCGCGACAACCTGTCGGCGCTGGCCGCCGCCGGCTTCGACGTGATCGGCATCTCCCCCGATGACACCGAGGCGATCCGGGCCTTCGCCGCCGACGAAAACCTGACGTTCCCGCTCCTGTCCGACCCCGGCGCCGAGGTCGCGAAGGCCTATGGCAGCTACGGGCAGAAGACGATCGGCGACCGCACCTTCGACGGCACTCTGCGCTCGACCTTCGTCATCGCCGAGGACGGAACCGTGGCCAGGGCCGAATACAACGTCGACGCCCAGGGCCACGTCGCTCGCCTGCGCACAGAGCTCGGCGCCTGACCGCCGCCTCACCCCAGACGACGGCGGCCCGGATGCCTCGAGTCAGGCATCCGGGCCGCCGTTTCGGCTGTGCGCGGGTCAGCGGGCGCTGAGCAGGGCACCGCGGGGCTCGTCGAAGTCGACGGCGGCACCGCGCAGCAGCGTGCGGGTGACCCGACCGCGGACGGTGCGGGAGTCATAGGCGGTGATCTGATTGCGGTGGTAGAGGTCGGCGGCGCGGACGGTCCACTCCTCATCGGGGGCGAACACGGCGAAGTCCGCGTCCTTGCCCACCGCGATCGCACCCTTGTCCCCCACCCGGGCCACCTCGGCCGGAGCCGTCGCCATCCAGCCGACGACCTCGGCGAGGTCGATGCCGCGCTCGACGGCCTCGGTCCACACGAGGGACAGCCCGAGCTGCAGGGACGAGATCCCGCCCCAGGCCGCGCCGAAGTCACCGGTGTCGAGCAGTTTGAGCTCGGCCGTCGAGGGCGAGTGGTCGGAGACGATGCAGTCGATGGTGCCGTCGATCAGCCCCTGCCACAGCGCCTCGCGGTTCGCCTCCTCACGGATCGGCGGGCAGCACTTGTGCGTCGTCGCCCCGTCGGGGATCTCCTCGGCGGAGAAGACGAGGTAGTGGGGGCAGGTCTCGACGGTGAGCCGGATGCCCTCGGCCTTGGCGGCCGCGATCTGGTCCAGCGCATCGGCCGACGACAGGTGGAGGATGTGAGCGCGGGCCCCGGTCGCCCGCGCGGCGTCGATGACTCGGGCGATCGCGACGTTCTCGGCCTCCCGCGGTCGGGTGGCGAGGTAGTCGGAGAACTTCGGCCCGGAGTTCTTCGGCGCCCCCGTCAGCACTTCGTGGTCCTCGGCATGGACGATGAGCATCCCGTCGAAGGAGGCGATCTCGGCCATATCGGTCTGCATCTCGGCCGGTTCCAGGGGCGGGAACTCCTCGACCCCGGAGTCCTCGAGGAAGCACTTGAACCCGTAGACGCCAGCCTCGTGCAGGGCCCGCAGCTGATCGGTGTTGCCGGGGATCGCTCCGCCCCAGAAGCCGACGTCGACGAAGGCCTTCGGGCCTGCGACCTCGCGCTTGGTCTCGAGTGCCGCGACGTCGACCGTCGGCGGCAGCGAGTTCAGCGGCATGTCGACGATCGTCGTGACTCCTCCGGCCGCGGCGGCTCGGGTGGCGCTGGCGAAGCCCTCCCATTCGGCGCGACCGGGATCGTTGACGTGGACGTGGGAGTCCACGAGTCCAGGCAGCAGCACCTCGTCGGGGCCGACCTCGATGACGTCCACCCGCGCCGAGGCGGCCTCGTTGAGTTCGGCTCCACCGCCGGCGATCTCGACGATCCGGCCGTCCCTGACCCCGATCCGGGCGGAGTCGACACCGTCGGGCAGCACCGCACGCTCGGCGTGGATGACCAGGTCGTACGTGGCGTCATTGCTCAATGTTCCTCCTCTGTCGCCCGATCGCGGGGCCGGGGGTGCGATACCCCCGGCCCCGCGATCGGCAGGTGCGCGGCACACGCACCCTCAACGGTATACCGTTCTCAGTTTACTTGGCCGCCGCCAGTTCGCCCATCGGCGTCAGAGCCGTCGGGGCGTCGGCCGGCGTCTGGGCCAGCGTGTCGAACTCGTTGATGGCATCGAGTGCGGTGCCCATCGAGATGTTCGTGACGCGCTCGAGGATGACTTCGACGACCACGGGCACCTGGTGCTCGTTCATCAGCTCCGTGGCCACGCGCAGTCCCTCGCCGATGAGCTCGGGGTCCTCGACGCGCACGGCCTTGCATCCCAGCCCCTGCGCCACGGCCACGTGGTCGACGCCGTATCCCGAGGAGGTCGAACCCGAGGCGTTGATGTTCTCGAACGCCAGGGACACCTCGAAGTCCATGTCGAATCCGCGCTGGGACTGGCGGATCAGTCCGAGGTAGGAGTTGTTGACCACGACGTGGACATAGGGGATCCGGTGCTGGGCGCCGACGGCGAGCTCTTCGATCATGAACTGGAAGTCGTAGTCGCCGGAGAGCGCGACGACGGTCTCGCCCGGTTTGCTGCGGGCCACCCCGAGCGCCGCCGGTCCGGTCCAGCCCAGCGGTCCGGCCTGTCCGGCATTGATCCAGTGGCGGGGTTTGTAGACGTGGAGCATCTGGGCTCCGGCGATCTGGCTCAGACCGATCGTCGAGACATAGGTGACGTCCTTGCCGAAGGCGGCGTTCATCTCCTGGTAGACCCGCTGCGGTTTGATCGGCACCTCGGTGAAGTTCGTCTTCCGGTGCTCGGTCGACTTCCGGGCCGTGCACTCACCGGCCCAGCCCGTGAAGTCCGGCAGTCGACCGGCGCGGGCGCGGGCGGCGGTCAGCAGCGCGTCGAGGGCGGCACCGGCATCGGAGACCACGCCGTAGTCGGGGGCGAACACGCGTCCGATCTGCGTGGGCTCGATGTCGATGTGGACGAACTTGCGTCCCTTCCGGTAGACGCCGAGGTCACCGGTATGGCGATTGGCCCACCGGTTGCCGATGCCGATGACGAGGTCGGACTCGAGGAAGGAGGCGTTGCCGTAGCGGACATGCGTCTGGATGCCGACCATGCCGGCGGCCAGTTCGTGATCGTCGGGGATCGCGCCCCAGCCCATGAGGGTGGGCGAGACCGGGATGGAGGTCAGTTCGGCGAATTCGACGAGGCGGTCGGAGGCCTCGGCGTTGATGATCCCGCCGCCGGCGATGATGAGCGGGTGCTCGGCGTCCGCGATGAGGTCGAGGATCCGCTCGGCCTGCGCCGAGGTGGCCGCCGGCGTCGACGGCGCCAGGGGCTCGTAGGTGTCGATGTCGAAGTCGATCTCGGTCTGCTGCACATCGAGGGGAAGGTCGATGAGCACCGGTCCGGGACGGGCCGAGCGCATGAGCTGGAAGGCGGACTGGAACACTCCGGGCACCTGTCCGGCCTCGAGCACCGTCTTGGCCATCTTCGTCACCGGCTTGGCGATCGAGGAGATGTCGACGGCCTGGAAGTCCTCCTTGTCGAGCACGGCCACGGGCGCCTGGCCGGTGATGCACAGGATCGGCTGCGAGTCCGCGGCCGCGGCGTAGAGACCGGTGATCATATCCGTGCCGGCGGGTCCGGAGGTGCCGATGCAGACTCCGATGTTCTCGGCAGCGGCCCGGGTGTAGCCATCGGCCATGTGCGAGGCCCCCTCGACATGGCGGGCCAGGGTGTGGCGGATCCCGCCGTGGGCCCTCATCGCCGAGTACAGCGGGTTGATCGCCGCTCCCGGCAGACCGAAGGTCTCGGTGGCGCCTTCCTTCTCGAGGATGAGCACCACTGCGTCGACAGCGCGCATACGTGTCATTGTTCTTCCTTCTTTCGTCAGGCGACGGCTCTGTCGCCTCGGATGCTGGTGGCAGGGCGGGACCGACGGTGTCGTTGGGCCGCCGGCCCCGCCGTGGACCGCCGGACGGCGGTGGTTCAGCCCCGGTCCTTGCCCGAGAGCTGCTCGACGACGGTGAACAGACCCGAGTGGTCCAGTCCGCCGTTGCCCTGCTGGACCGTCGAGGCCACGAGCTGGGCGACGGTCGAGCCGAGCGGGATCGCCACACCGGCCTCGCGGGCGGCGGCGGTGACGATGCCCATGTCCTTGTGGTGCAGCTGCAGGCGGAATCCGGGGTCGAAGGAGCGGTCGAGCATCTTCTGCCCCTTCTGGTCGAGGACCTTGGAGCCGGCGAGTCCGCCGCCGAGCACCTGGAGCGCCGAGGTGGTCTCGACTCCGTAGGCTTCGAGGAAGACCACGGCCTCGGCCAGCAGACCGATGTTGCCGGCGACGATGAGCTGGTTGGCGGCCTTGACCGTCTGGCCCGCGCCCGAGGGGCCGACGAGCACGATCGTCTTGCCCACGGCGTCGAAGACCTCGGACACGGCGTCGAAGTCGGATTTCTCGCCGCCGACCATGATCGACAGCACTCCGTCGATGGCTCCCGGCTCTCCGCCGGAGACCGGGGCGTCGAGCGGCTTCAGGCCCTTCTCCTTGGCCTGCTCGGCCAGGTCCGTGGCCACATCGGGGCGGATGGTCGAGAAGTCGATCCAGGTGGCACCGGCCGCGGCCGAGGCGAGGATGCCCTCGTCGCCGAGCAGCACGTTCTCGACGTCGGGTGAGTCCGGGACCATGGTGATGATGACATCCGCGCCGTCGACGGCCTCGGCGATGGTGGCTGCGGCCTGTCCTCCCGCCTCGGCGAGGGCTTCGGCCTTGGCCGGGGTGCGATTGAAGCCGCGGACGGTGAAGCCTGCGCTGACGAGGTTCTTGGCCATGGGCAGGCCCATGATTCCGAGTCCGATGAATGCGATCGTCTTGCTCATTGGGGTTCTTCCTTCCCTCTCAGGTACGGGGTCTCAGGCGGTCTGGGCGGCGGGGGTCAGCCAGTCGAAGGCGGTGGCGCGGTCCTGTTTGTATTCCAGGGCGATGGGTCCGGTGTAGCCGAGGCCGTAGGCGCGGTCGATCCACTCGCTCAGCGGCAGCTGACCGGTGCCCGGTGCTCCGCGGCCCTCGGCGTCGGCGATCTGGATGTGACCGAAGTTCGCGGCCTCGGCCTCGATGACCGCGGCGACGTCGTCGCCGTTGACCGACATGTGGAAGAGGTCGGCGAGCACGGCCACGTTCTCGGCTCCGTCGGCGCGGACCCGGGCGACGACCTCGGCGGCGTCGGCGTAGCGCTTGAGCGGGTAGTCCTCGGCTCCGGAGACGGGCTCGACGAGGACCGTTCCGTCGATCTTCGACACCGCGCGGGCGGCCAGGGCGAGGTTGGCCAAGGCTGCGGCGTCCTGGTCCGCGGGGTCCTGGCCCTCGGTGCGCAGTCCGTAGAGGGCGTTGAAGGCCTTGCATCCGGTGCGGCGGCCGATCTCGACGACGATGTCGACGTTGGCGGCGAAGTCCGCCTCGGCGCCGAGGATCGAGACCATGCCGCGGTCGCCTCCGGCCATGTTCCCGGCCCAGAAGTTCAGTCCGGCGAGCTCGACTCCGGCGGTCTCGAGCGAGGCGATGAATTCATCGACCTCGGCCTGGCTCGGCGTCGGATTGCCGTCGAAGGGCCACCAGAACTCGACCCGGTCGAATCCTGCGTCCTTCGCGGCCTGTGCTCTCTCCATCACGGGCAGCTCGGTCAGCAGTGTGGAGCAGTTGACGATGTAGCTGTCGGCTGCGGTGAAGTCGAATGTCGCGGTCATGGAGCTCTCCTTTGAGAATTTTCCGTAGTGCGGAAGTCTGTTTCCATTGCGTGAAATAAGCATAGACAGGCGCCCCGCGGCGAGTCAACCCTGTCCGCCGCCCCGCCCCTGAATGCAGAAGACGGCGGCCCAGAGGTGACTGGGCCGCCGTCGAACGACAGGAGGGTCAGGAGGCTTTGACGAGTTCGCCGTCGACCCACACTCGGGCGATGTCGCCCGGGGTGCCCATGGCGAAGATCGCGGCCAGGGCATCGGAATCGTCGCCGGCATGCCGGATGCCGACGTCGAGCGGCTGGCCGGCGACCGGGTCGATGAGCACGGCGTCGAAGCGCTTGCCCACCGACAGATCGCCGACCTCGTCGAGGGCGAGCGCCTCGGCGCCGGCGGAGGTGGCCAGATGCAGCAGGTGCGCGGAGTCCAGCGCCACTCCCCCGGTCGGGTCGAGCTGCTGCATGAAGTACGACTGGACCCCTTCCTTGAGCAGATTGAAGCCCGTGCCGGCCCCGACGTCCGAACCCAGCGCGACCCGCACCCCGGCCTCGAGGTGGCGGCGCAGGGGGAAGAACCCGCTGGCCAGCGCCGAGTTCGAGGTCGGGCAGTGCGCGGCGACGGCCCCGACCTCGGCCATGCGCGCCAGTTCCCGGTCCTGTGGGTGGACGTTGTGGGCGAGCACCGTGCGCCGGCCGAGCAGACCCGCCCGGTCATAGGTGTCGAGGTAGTCGAGAGCCTCGGGGTGGATCTGCGCGACCCCGGTGACCTCGTCGCGGTTCTCGTTGATGTGCGAGGTCACCCAGATGTCGGGATTGTCGGCGACCAGCGCCCCACCGGCGGCGAGCAGCTCGGGCCCGGCGGAGAAGGAGAAGCGCGGTGTCACCGCATACCGCAGTCGGCCGGTCCCGTGCCAGGCGTCGATGAGCCTCTGCCCTTCGGCCACCGAGGTCTCGACGTCGGTCAGCAGCGCCTCGGGCAGGTTCCGGTCGCTGGTGACCAGCCCGGAGGTGATCCGCAGACCGGCCTTCGCGGCCGCGGAGAAGAAGATGTCCATCGCCGCCCCGAAGTGCGCGCCGAAGACCATCGCCGAGGTGGTCCCGGCCGAGGTCAGCCCCGTGAGGAACTCCTCGGCCACGGCCGCGGCGTAGGTGTCGTCGGACAGCTTCGCCTCCTCGGGCAGGGCGCAGTGGTCGAGCCAGTCGAGCAGGGGTCTGCCCAGGTGGCCGATGGCCCGCACCTGCGGGAGGTGGACATGGGTGTCGATGAGGCCGGGGATGAGCACACCGGATCGCAGGTCGACGACCTCGGCGTCGGGATGGGCGGCCCGGGCGGTGGGCAGATCGGTGCGGGCGGTGATGAGCCCGTCGTCGACGACGAGGGCGATGTCGGATTCGCTGCGCAGTCGCCCTCCGGTGAAGGGACTGTCCGGGGTGTCGAAGACACGCGCACGATAGATGATCACAGGGGTTCTCCTTGAAGCAGGTGGGTGGCACTCAGGCCATGCGGGTCAGCAGGTCTGCGGCCGCGCTGACGGCGATCGTGGCCGGCTCCTTGCCGGTCAGTGCGGGCAGTCCGATCGGGCATCGGATGGTGTCGATGGTCTCGAATGAGAAGCCTTCGTCGGCGAGGTTCTTGCGGAAGCGCTGCCATTTGGCCCGCGAGCCGATCAGCCCGATCGAGCCCAGATCGCCTCGAGCCAGGGCAGCCGAGCACAGGTGCAGGTCCTCGGCGTGGTCGTGGGTCATGATGAGCACGTGGCTGCCGGGCGGAAGCCCGATGAGCACTTCCTCGCCGACGACGGCGAACTCCCGACGGATCCGCGCGACCGGCGACTCGAGGCCGTCGAGGGCCTCGAGCTGTTCGGGCCGGGAGTCGGATACGACGAGGTCGAGGTCGTGTCGGCTCAGTATCCGGGTGAGTTCGAGTCCGATGTTGCCGATGCCGAAGATCGCCGCCGAGGCGGGCACGGGCAGCGGTTCGAACAGCACCGTGACCTCCCCGCCGCAGCACTGACGACCGTATTCGGCAGGGGCCTTGTCGTTGAGCCGCAGGGTCAGCATCTCCGGACCCGACTGGCCGGCGGCCAGCAGTTCGCGGGCACGGGTGAGTCCCGTCATCTCGAGATTGCCTCCGCCGATGGTTCCAAACAGGTCATCGGCGGTGACGATCATCTTCGCTCCGGCCTCGCGCGGGGCGTGGCCGCGCACCGAGGCGAGAGTGACGAGGACGGCGGGCACCCGAGCCCCGCGGAGCTCGGCTGCGGTGTCCATCCAGGTCATGACGGAACTCGGTGTCCTTCCGCTTCGGCCGGGGACTCGGCCGCCGTGGTCCGGGAGCGGACGTCCTCGATGGCCCAGAACACCTGCTCGGGGGTGGCCGGGGAGGCCAGCCGCACCGAGGAGCCGGGTGCGCCGAAGGCGGCCACGGCCTCGCGCAGGGCCTCGCGGACGGAGAAGGCGAGCATGAGCGGGGGTTCGCCCACGGCCTTCGAACCGTAGACCGCGCCCTCCTCGTGGGCCTTGTCCAGCAGCGAGATGTTGAAGACCTCGGGGGCTTCGGAGAAGCTCGGGATCTTGTAGGTGCTCGCCGCCTGCGTGGCCAGGCGTCCCCGGCTGGGCTTGTCGGAGTCGTCCCAGCGCAGATCCTCCAGGGTCAGCCATCCTGCGCCCTGGACGAATCCGCCCTCGATCTGGCCGAGGTCGATGAGCGGAGACAGGGAGTCCCCGACGTCGTGGACGATGTCGACGCGGCGCAGAGTGTAGGAGCCGTCGAAGCGGTTGACCTCGACCTCGGAGACCGCGGCGCCGTAGGCGAAGTACTTGAAGGGCTCGCCGCGCATCTGCGACAGGTTCCAGTGCAGGCCCTCGGTCCGGTAGAAGCCCGAGGCCGAGAGCTGGATGCGCTGGAAGTACGCGGTGTTGATCAGCTCCTCCCAGCTCACGGACTTCGACGAGGACAGAGCGGTGACGATGCCGCGGGAGATGACCACCTCGTGGGCGGGGGCCCCGAGGATGCCCGCCGCGACCTGCTTGAGCCGCTCGAGGATCTGATCGCAGGCGTTCTTCACCGCCCCGCCGTTGAGGTCGGAGCCGGAGCTGGCCGCCGTCGCCGAGGTGTTCGGCACCTTGTCCGTGCGAGTGGGCGCCAGGCGCACGGTCGACAGGGGCACCCCGAGGGTGGTGGCCGCGACCTGCAGCATCTTCTGGTGCAGGCCCTGGCCCATCTCGGTCCCGCCGTGGGTGACGAGGACGGATCCGTCCTTGTACACGAGCACGAGCGCCCCGCCCTGGTTGAAGGCGGTGAGGTTGAACGAGATCCCGAACTTCACCGGGGTGATCGCCAGCCCGCGTTTGACGTAGTCGCTGCCGGCGTTGAAGGCCTCGATCTCGAGCTCCCTGGCCTCCAGGTCGGATTCGCAGATGAGCTGATCCCAGCAGGCCCCGATCCTCTCCGGATGGCGGACCGGCTGATAGTAGGGCGTGTCCTGGCCCTCGGCGTAGAAGTTCCGCCGCCGCAGCTCACGGGCGCTCAGCCCCAGTTTCGGTGCGACCTGGCCGAGGATGTCCTCCATCACGAGCATCCCCTGCGGCCCGCCGAAGCCGCGGAAGGCCGTCTGCGAGGTCTTGTTGCATTTGGCGATGCGACCGACCACGCGGATGTTCGGCACCCAGTAGGCGTTGTCGATATGGCACATGGCCCGGGTGAGCACGGGTTCGGACAGGTCGAGGCTCCATCCGCCGTCGGCGGTCAGGTTCGCGTCGAGGGCGAGGATCCTGCCGTCCTCGGTGAAGCCGACCCTCCACGAGGAGTGGAAGCCGTGGCGTTTGCCGGTCATCGTGATATCGCATGTGCGGTCCAGCCGCAGGCGCACCGGCCGACCCGTCAGTCTGGCCCCGAGTGCCGCGACCGCGGCATAGCCGTGGGGCTGCATCTCCTTGCCGCCGAATCCTCCGCCCATGCGCAGGCACTGCACGGTCACCTCGTGGGCGGGGATGCCGAGGACGTGGGAGATGATGTCCTGCGTCTCCGTCGGATGCTGGGTCGAGGACTGGACGAAGATCTGCCCGCTCTCGTCGACATGGGCCAGGCAGGCCTGGGTTTCGAGGTAGAAGTGCTCCTGACCGGCGAACTCGAACTCGCCCTCGAAGACGTGGGCGGCGTCGGTCAGGGCGGAATCGACCTCGCCCTTGTCGATCGTCAGAGGCTTGCCGTGGTAGCTGTCGGCCGCGATCGCTTCGCGCACGGTCACGAGCGAGTCCAGGGCATCGGTGTCGGCGACGACCGCCGCCGCTGCCTCCTTCGCGGCCTCGAGGCTCTCGGCGAGCACCCAGGCCAGCGGCTGGCCGTAGAACATGATCTCGTCTTCCGGCAGCATCGGCTCATCGTGTTTGACGCCCTGGTCGTTGACGCCGGGGATGTCCGCGGCGGTGATGACCCGAACGACTCCGGGCACCCGGTAGGCGCCTTCGACGTCGAGCGAGTTCAGTCGGGCGTGGGCGACCGTCGACTGCACAGGGTAGGCGTGGAGGACGCCGGTCAGGCGTCCGACGAGGTCGTCGGTATAGAGCGCGGATCCGGTGACATGGCCGAAGGCGCTCTCATGGGGGTGGCGTTCGCCGACGATCGGGTCGGCGGGGCGCTGGGACAGCTGGCTCATCACTTGACCTCCTTGCTGGTCGCGGCCATGCGGCCGAGCTGCTCGGCATAGAAGCGTTCGAGCGAGGACCTCAGCATCGCCGTGCGGTACTTCGCGCTCGCTCGGTGGTCGTCCATCGGTGTGCCCTCGGCGGCCAGGGTCTCGGCCGCTGCATGCACGGTCTCGAGGCTCCAGGGGCTGCCTTCGAGTCGGGCTTCGGTCGACAGGGCCCGCAGCGGGGTCGCCGCGACTCCGCCGAGGCCGATCCGAGCCTTGGTCACGGTTCCGTCCGTGACATCGACGGCATAGCCGATGGCCACCGAGGAGATGTCGTCGAAGCGGCGCTTGGCGATCTTCTGGAACGACGTCAGCGGTGCCAGCGGCTGGGGGATGCGGATGGCGGTGATGAGTTCATCGGCCTCGCGCACGGTCTGCCGATAGCCGGTGAAGTAGTCATTCAGCTCGACGATCCGCTGGCCCCGCACCGAGGTGAGCACGAGCTTCGCCTCGAGTGCCAGCAGCGCCGGTGGGGCGTCGCCGATGGGCGAACCGGTGCCGAGGTTGCCCCCGATCGTGGCGCCGTTGCGGATGAGGCGGGAGGCGAACTGCGGGAACAGCTTGCCCAGCAGCGGGATCTCGCCGGCGAGGTCGCGCTCGAGTTCGGACAGCGTCGAGGCCGCTCCGAGCTCGATGTCCTCGCCGTTGCGGCGGATGCCCCGCAGTTCGGGCAGACGGTCGATGGCGAGCACCGATTTCGCGCGTGCTCCCTTGATGTTGACCTCCACGCCCCAGTCGGTGGCCCCGGCGACGACGGTGACATCGGGTTCGGCGGCGAGGATGTCGAGTGCCTCGGTGAGCGTGGCCGGTCGCCGGTAGCGGCCGAATTCGCCCCCGGCAGTGTCGGCGCAGTGGAGATCGGTGGCCGCCGAGGCGGGGGCCGGCTGCTCGCGTCGTGCGGCGATCGCGTCATCGGCCTCGGGCTGGCCGAGGGCGTAGGCGGCGTCGCGGATGGGGCGGTAGCCCGTGCAGCGGCAGAGGTTGCCGGACAGGGAGTGGAGATCGAAGCCGTTGGGCCCGCAGTGATGATCGGAACCCCCAGCAGCGCCGGCGACGGCATCGGCCGCGCGTTCGGGCCGGTAGTATTCGGCGGCCATCGAGCAGATGAAGCCGGGGGTGCAGTAGCCGCACTGGGATCCGCCGCGCACCGCCATCTCCTCTTGGACGGGGTGGACGCCCTCGGCGTCGGCCAGCCCCTCGGCGGTGATGACTTCTTGGCCGTCGAGTGCCGCTGCCGGCAGCAGACAGGAGTTGATCGAGGTCCAGCGGGTGCCGCCCTCGGCATCGGGGCGGGCGATCATGATCGCGCAGGCCCCGCATTCGCCCTCCGCACAGCCTTCCTTGGCGGCGGTCAGGCCTTGGCCCCGGAGGAAGTCCAGGGCGTTCATGTGTGTCGGTCCGTCGAATTCGCGGGTCTCTCCGTTGACCGAGACCTCGGCGATCGAGCGGTCTGTCGTCGTCGCAGACATCGCATTTACCTCCTGCGCCTCTTCGCTGAGACGCACCATGCATGGTTGGAGCGCTTGCTATGTTCTTCGAGACTTCTGGTTATCCATGCGAACAGCAGTGAAGAACATCGTCGTGTCGCCGGCGGCAGGTCTCGCCGCCCACGGCGATGTCCTCATTCCCCGTGTGCGATCTGCCCCTTCGGCCAGGCTGTGATCTCACTCATATTGCTCATCCTCCCAAGATAGCCGAAATCGGTCCGCGAACGAAGTACAGGACGAATCCTGCCGAGACCACCCACAGCAGCCAGTGGACATCGCGGCCGCGTCTGCTCATGACATGGATGAGGGACCAGGAGATGAATCCGACGCCGATGCCGTTGGCGATGGAATAGGTCAGCGGCATCGTCACCATGGTGAGGAAGACCGGCAGCGAGGTGCGGAAATCGCTCATGTCGATCTCTTTGACCTGCGTGACCATCATCGCGCCGACGACGACGAGGGCAGCGGCTCCGGCCTCCATCGGGATGACTCCGATGAGCGGGGCGAAGAACATCGACACCAGGAAGAGCACACCTGTCACGAGCGCAGCGAAACCGGTCCTGGCGCCCTCTGCGATTCCGGCCGCAGCATCGACGAAGACGGTGTTCGACGAGGCCGAGGACGCACCGCCGGCAACTGCGCCGAGCCCCTCGACGACGAATGCACCGCGGATGCGGGGGAACATGCCGTCGCTCGTCTGGAGCCCGGCCCCGCGTGCCAGGCCCGTCATCGTTCCCATCGCATCGAAGAAGTTCGTGAATACGAGGGTGAAGACGAGCATCGTCGCGGCCAACACGCCGATCCGCTCGAAGGAGCCGAAGAGGTCGAAGGCGCCGAGCAGTCCGAAGTCAGGCACCGCCACGATCTGGCCGGGCAGCTCGGGCGCGCTGAGGTTCCAGCCCAGCGGGTCGGGATCGACGGGATCGCCGACGGTGCCGAGCTTGGCGAACGCCTGGATGATCATCGCGATGACCGTGGCCACCGCCATGCCGATGAGGATCCCACCGGGCACCTGCCGAGCCACGAGCGTTCCGATGATGATGAGCGCGACGACGAACACGAGAGTCGGCAGAGAGGCGATCGAACCGTCCTGGCCCAGCTGGACGGGCGGCCCGTCCGGAGTGCGGGTGACGAATCCGGAGTTGACGAAGCCGATGAAGGCGATGAACAGGCCGATGCCGACTGTGATCGCGACCTTCAGCGCGTGGGGTACGGCGTTGAAGATGGCCGTGCGAATGCCGGTGGCGCCGAGGACGACGATGATGACGCCGTTGATGACCGTCAGCCCCATCGCCTCCGGCCAGGTGACCTCTCCGACCACGGAGACGGCGAGGAAGGAGTTCATGCCCAGGCCCGCAGCCAGGGCGAAGGGCAGACGCGCGACGACTCCGAAGAGGATGGTGATGACACCCGCGACGAGGCCGGTGACCGCGGTCAGCTGGGCGAAGTCGAGCGAGTTGCCCACCACGTCCTCGGATCCGCCGAGGATGAGCGGGTTGAGCACGACGATGTAGGCCATCGCGATGAAGGCGACGATGCCTCCGCGGATCTCCTGTCTGATCGACGAGCCGCGTGCTGTGATTTCGAAGAATCTGTCCAAGAGACCAAGTCTGTCGGACGCGGTCTTCACCGCTGTGGTCTGGTCGTTGTCAGCCATTGAGATGGGACCCCTTGATCTGTTCGATTTGGTCAGCCTGCGACTGCGTTGTCACAGGCTCTGCGCCTTGAACGTGCGCATAGGAATAGATCGGCTCCACAGGGAACCGTGATTCCGCATCCCGGAAACCTATTTCTATTCCATCGGCATAGTCTGCTCTGAGGGAGAGGCTGTGTCAAACATCACATCCTGGCACGGATCGGGCCGAACTGACCCCAACCAGTCCTGCGACACAGCAAAACCCCTGCTCAGCGATGAGGCTGGCAGGGGTTCCACATGGCGGTGGCGGTGGGATTTGAACCCACGGTAGGGGGTTGCCCTACACGACATTTCGAGTGTCGCACCTTCGGCCGCTCGGACACGCCACCGCCGACAACTGTACAGCGCTGCACTTTCGGCCGCCAAATCGAGATTCCGTGAGGTGGGCCACTGCCGCCAGCCGGCGTCACCTCCGGTCGGCGAAGAAGTCCCGCAGCAGGCTCCGGCTCTCCTCGGCCCTCACCCCGGAGGTCACCTCGGGATGGTGGAGGGCGGCACGGTCGCGCAGCAGATCCCACACCGAGCCGACGGCACCGGCCTTGTCGTCGAAGGCCCCGAAGACGACCCGGGCGATGCGGGCGCCGACGGCCGCTCCCGCGCACATCGCGCAGGGTTCGAGGGTGACCACGAGCGTGCAGTCATCCAGGCGCCACCTGCCCGCGGCCTCCGCGGCGGCCGAGATCGCCATGAGTTCGGCGTGGCCGAGCGGATCGCCGTCGACCTCCCGCCGGTTGTGACCGCGGCCGATCACGTCCCCGCGCCCGTCGACGACCACGGCGCCGACGGGCACGTCGTCATGGGCCGGAGCCAGGACCGCCTCGGCGAGGGCGAGTCCCATCCATTCCGCGTCCCTTGCGCCTCCCGCGCCGGGACCGGGGATCAGCGGGCGGCCTCGAGCTGGTCGGCGAAGCCCACGGCCTCGCCGACGTGGGCGACGACGCGGGCCGGGTCGGACCGGTGCGCCTCGACCTGGTCGATGAGCACCGCGGCGGCCACTCCCCGGTCGGCGTAGATGTCGGCGTCTCCGCCCCATTCGGCGTCGGGGTCGAACTCGAGCATCTCGACCTCGTCGTCATCGGACTCATCATCGGTCTCGTCCTCGTCGATGCCGAAGTCCTCCTCGGGCTCTGCTTCGTAGGCATCGGGGCGGGAGTCGAGGAAGTCGGAGAAGATCGGGGCGAACGGGCTGGCCTCGACCGCGGCGAGATCGGAGAGGAAGACCTTGATCTCGTTGTTCTCGCACAGGCGCACGAGGCCGAACCATTCGTCCTCGTGTTCGATGACGGCGACCGCTTCGCCGTCGTCTCCCGAGGCGGCGCGCATCATATCGGCCAGATCGTCGAGGTCGTTCGCATCGCCGACATCGACGTCGAGGGCTCGGAAGCCGTCGCCGGAATCGGCCAGGATCTCAGTGAAATACGACATGCTTCCATTGTGGACGCTCCCACCGGCGTTGACCACTGCCGCATGCCCGGTTCTCCCGTAACATTTCGGGTATGCATCTTCACGCAGCAGATCACCCGCTCATCGCCCACAAACTCACCGTCCTGCGCGATCGAGACACGGACTCCGCCCGCTTCCGGCAGCTCACCGAAGAGCTCGTGATGCTGCTGGCCTACGAGGCCACGCGCTCACTGGCCGTCGAGGACAAGCAGATCTCGACGCCGGTCTCGGACTTCACCGGCACCCGCATCGCCGAACCGCGGCCCATCGTGGTTCCGATCCTGCGCGCCGGACTGGGCATGCTCGACGGGATGCTGCGCATCCTGCCCACTGCCGAGGTGGGCTTCCTCGGCATGGTCCGCGATGAGACCACGTTCGAGCCCAGCGCCTATGCCGACCGCCTGCCGGAGGACCTCACCGGTCGACAGATCTTCGTCGTCGACCCGATGCTCGCCACCGGCGGCACCCTGGCCATGGCCATCGACTTCCTGCTCGCCCGCGGCGCCCGCGACGTCACCGCCGTCTGCCTCGTCTCCGCCCCCGAGGGCGTCGAGCGCATCGAACGCGACTACAGCGACGCCGCCGAGGTGAAGATCTACACCGCGGCCTTGGACGAGCGACTCAACGAGAAGGGCTACATCGTCCCCGGACTCGGCGACGCCGGGGACCGGATGTACGGAATCGTCGACTGAGCATCCGGACTCAGCCTTTCGTCATATTTCGTCACAGTCGTCTCATTTTCGCCCGCGTCGTTGCAACCGCTTCGTTTTGTGACAAATAATGAAGCCATGACTTCACCGATCCGTTTGATGCGAATGTCCGCAGCAGCCATGTGTATGCGCTGCGTTCGCGGTCGGTGATCACCCTCCCGCTGTCCGGCCTCGAACGAGTACACGCACCCATCAGCAGCGGACTCATTCAGTCACATCGACCCGATGGTCGGAGCAAAGGACAGTCATGCCGAATCCAGAACCCGCCTACGTCCACCCGCGCAGCGCAGTGGCCACCCGACGCGCAGGAGCCAGGTTGAGCGCAGTCGACCCGCAGAACGCCCCGCACACCTTCGGACCTGCCGGTGTCGTTCCCTCCCCGAAGGCCGCCCGCGGCGTCATCGTCTACATCGGACTCGACGAGTCCAAGGCCGCCGCCGACGGCACGAACCTCTCCGCCATCGCCGGTGAGCTGCAGGCCTATGCGAAGGAGCTGGCCAGCCAGGCCGAGACCCAGGCCGTCATCGCCCTGGCCCCGGAGGGCCGGGGCAGCGACATCGACGCCGTCCGCGCCGTGGCCACCGGCTCCCCCGCCGCGACCGGCGCACCGGCGGCCACCCACGGACCCGTGCGGTCGAGGATCCCCAACCGCATCCACCCGCCGACCCTGCGGGAGGACACCGCCCCGGCGCCCGTGTCCCCCCGCGGCTTCGGCGGCCGGGCCGGCGATGTCTACACCGATGCCGCAGGTGAGCGCCTGCGCATCGACATCCCGCGTCGCGAAGTCCGCATCGATGGTGAGCTCGTCGACGTGACGACGAAGGAATTCGACCTGCTCGCCACCCTCGTCACCCACGCCGATGAGACCCTGCCCCGCGAGGAGCTGATCAGCGCCGTCTGGTCCGACGGTGAGGTCCCCGACGAGCGCACCGTGGACGTGCACATCCGCCGCCTGCGCCGCCGCCTCGGCGAATACGCCTCGGTGGTGCGGACGATGAGGGGTTCGGGCTACCGCTACGACACCCACCCGGACGTCACCGTCTGGAGCGCCACCGCCCGGCACTGAGTCCTCCTCGGCCCGGCACTGAGTCCTCCTCGATCCGGCGTCCCCGGGCCTGTGAGCCGCATCGCACCGCCCACCCAGCCCGAAGCCAGACTTCCCGGTTATGATCATTGATCGATGAACCAGGCACTTTCACCGGCGCGCAGAAGGCCCCATCCCGCCAAGGGCATCACCGCATTGATCTTCGGGATCCTCTATGCGGCGTTCCTGCTTCTCCACGATCTGCTGCCGACGAGGATGGGCATCGCCCTCATCGTCGAGTCGCTCCTGCCGTGGACGGGGATCTTCCTCGCCCTCGTGCTGCTCATGACCCTCATCCGATTCTCATGGCTGTCGGTCATCGGCCTTGTCATCTCCGCGCTCGTGTGGACGGGCATGTTCGGGCCCGCGCTGCTGCCCAACCAGTCGTCCGGGGACGCGGATCTGAAGGTGGCCACGCACAATGTGGGCGCTCGGATGCCGCAGCCCACGGCCGCGGCGCAGAACCTCGTCGACCAGGATCCCGACATCGTCACGATCCAGGAGCTCGAGTCCCTGTCGGGCAAGATCATCCACAAGGAGCTCGACTCCGCATTCACCCATGCCCGGGTCGTCGACACCATCGGAGTCTGGTCGAAATGGCCCATGTCCGAACCCGAGGAGGTCGATCTGGGACTGCAGTGGCCGCGTGCGTTCGCGACCACGATCTCGACCGATCACGGTGATATCCGCTTCTACGCCGTGCACATGCCCTCGGTGCGCCCGGGGCACGAATCGATGCGCAACGCCGCCCTGCGTCGCCTGTCCACGGTGGTCAAGACCGACTCGGCCGATCACGTCATCGTCGCCGGGGACTTCAACACAGCCTCGACCGACGGCAATCTGTCGACGCTGGTCCCCCAGCTCGAGGACTCCCGGGAGCAGGCCCGAGGCGGCTTTGGCTTCACCTGGCCGGCGCGGTTCCCGGTGACCCGGCTCGATCATGTCCTCTACCGCGGCTTCGACGCCTCCTTCGACGAGGTCCTCGAGCGCGGGTCGAGCGACCACCGAGCCGTGCTCGCCGGGCTGGATCTCAAGTAGGCCCTGGGCCGATGCGGGTCTCGGGCTGCCTCAATTGGTGCACTGACCGGTCGGCTGGGCGGTGGAACTGTTGGCCCCGGCCTCGAGCTCGTCGGCGATCTCGGCGCGGGTGAGCGCATAGCCGGTCTCGGAGTCGGTGGCCGAACGGGCGAAGACCATGCCGACGACATCGCCGTTCGAGTCGAGCAGCGGTCCGCCCGAGTTGCCTTCGCGGACGATGCCGCGCACCGAATAGACCTCGCGGACGACCGAGTTCGAATCGTAGATGTCGAGGCCGCGGGCGCTGACGGTCTCCCGCACCCGTGTCGGTGAGATCGTATAGGGGCCGTTGGCGGGGAAGCCGACGACCACGGAGTCGTCACCGGGACCCAGACCGTCGCCGAAGTCGAGGGCGGGAGCCTCGAGTTCGGGCACCCGGAGAACGGCCACATCGGCCTCGGCGTCGAATTCGACCACCTCGGCGGAATAGGGCCGTCCCCGACCGGCGGCCTGGACGGCCAGTTCCGAGGATCCGGCCACGACGTGGGCATTGGTGGCCACGAGTCCGTCGCGGTAGACGAAGCCGGACCCTTCCGAACCGGCGGGGCAGGTGGTGGCCGTGGTCGTGATCTTGACGACCGATTCCTCGACGCCTCGACCGACATCGATCATGGCCTCATCGGGCTCTCCCACACCGCGGATCTGTTCGGGCTGGCCGGAGAACACCTGGGGGAATCCGGTGGCGTTGAGCCCCTCGGCCAGCCCGCCGAGAGCCGTCTGGGACGAATACGGGATGGTCCGGTCGATGGCTGCGATGACCGTGGAGTCGGCGACCCACCGGTTCGGTTCGACCAGTGGGGTGGTGCGGATGAATCCCGCGGCGAGCCAGACGACGAGGACGTAGACGATGCCGGCGGTGATGGTGCCGCCGATGGCGTCGATGCCCTGCCCCAGATCCGAGTCCATCGAGCGTTTGATCCACGCCCCGATGCCGCTGCCGGCGAAGGCGAAGAGGACGCTGAGGACCAAGGGCATCGAGGCGAGCAGCATGAGCACGCCGGGGTTCTCCATCGCCGCCGTGCCCTCGCTGAGCGATTCGACCAGCGGTGAGAGCAGTCGCCCGACGATCCACCCGGCCACGAAGCCCGCGGCCGTGCCGAGAGCGGTGATGAGTCCCTGGCGGAAACCGGCGAACAGCGTGCCGATGCCGAGGACGATGAGGACGATGTCGACGACGGTCACGGCGGATTCACCGTGCTGGACGTGCGGCGGCGGCCAGCAGCCGGTCGCGGGTGTCTGAGAACCGTTTGAGCTCGGCCCGTTCGATCATGCGCTCCTGGTCGCCGCCGATGCCGGCGAGCACGCGCATGCGGGTGGTCGACAGCTTGCCCGAGAGTCGGATCATGGTCCGCATCTCCTCCTTGCCGCCGGGGAACGAGGCCGCCCAGCGGCGACCGTTCTTCCGTCCCTTCCAGGTCCCGAGCATGTCGACCTCGGCGTGGGTGAGCCAACCGGAGTTCGCATAGTCGCCGAGCATGTTCTGGGTGTGCATCCTCTCGCTGCGACGCAGGACCAGGCCGAGGGCGACCCAGGCTCCGGAGAGGATGAGGCTGAGGACGATGAGACCGATCCGGTTGACGATCTCGGGGAAGGCCCCGAGCAGGGCCATCGTGCCGTTCCAGAAGCTGTGCAGCACCATGCCGAATACGAGACCGGGCAGCCACATCAGGATCAGCGACCACCACGGCCATTTGCGTGCGGCGAAGCCGATGGTCACGCCGGCGCAGGTCGAGAACGCCGTGTGCAGCAGCGGGGCGCACAGGCACCGCAGGATGAAGATCTCGATCAGCCCTTCGAACTGGTTCTCGTTCCAGGCCCCGCCGAGGTAGAGGATGTTCTCCGTGAAGGCGAATCCGGCGCCGATGAGGGCGCCGTAGACGAGGCCGTCGAGGGGGCCTTCGAAGTAGCGGCGAGCCGCGAGGACGATGACGACGAGGAGGACGGTCTTCGTCGACTCCTCGACGACCGGGGCTTGGAAGACCGCGCCGATGATGCTGGGCACCCCGTCGATGCCGACCATGTAGAGCGCGATGTCGCTGAACAGGGAGAAGACGAGGGTGAGGATGACTGCGGCGACGGCGCCCCAGAGCAGGCAGATGCCCAAGAGGATCTTCGGCTGCGGTTTCCACCGATCCAGCCACAGCACATAGGCGATGATGCCGATGAGCGGGACCGCCGACAGCCCGATGAGGGCGAACAGGCGCAGACCGAAGCTCAGTCCGCCCAGCAGCGCCATGAGCAGCAGGCCGCCGAAGAGTGCGACGAGGACGACGATGCCGATGGCGAGCCGGATGATGTTCTCGGTCGAACCGGGCTCGGTCTGCGGCTGGGACTGTCGCACCGCTCCGGTCCACGGGGTCTCGGTGACCATCTGCGGCGGGGCCTGCATCCCGGCGCGCATCCGCATCTCCTGGGTCACGGTCGGAGCGAACCGCGGCTGCGCATAGACACGGGCGGACACCGGCGGCTGCCACTGCATGGGCGGCTGTCCCGGCATCGGCGGCTGCCCCTGCATAGGTGGGCCACCCGGCATCGGCGGCCGCCCCTGCTGCTGGGGACGGGGTCGGAACCGCTCATCGCTCTGCTGGGGCGGCACCTGTCCGGACTGCGGCATCGCCTGGGCGGGCGGAGGACTCGGGTTGACCGGAGCCTGCACCTGGGGAGGCTGGGGACGCCACAGCCCGGGCCTGTTCGGTCCCTGCGAGCCGGGACCGTTCTGTGCCGACATAGATCGTCCTTCTTCAATCGGGGGAAAGTACCGCTGATTCCAAGTTTACGGTCGAACATCGACGACAGGGGCACGTCGCTGTGTCCGTCCAGCAACACCTCAGCCGACTGACACCTCCCGCGAAGGCCCGATCATCGGCCGACTCGAACGCTTTCGGCTGTGGATTCAAGGCCACGCAGTCACTGCCGCGGCGAGACTCCCGACCACTCAGGCGACCGGATGCGGCCGATTTCCGCACCACTGGCCGTCCCGAACCCGGAGCGCACACCGCAGACTCAAGCGCATTTTCCTGTGGATGCTCGACCTCCTTTCCACAGGCGATCTGCAGACTCTGGCCGCCGAGCAGGGGCTCCATGTCGAATCGAAGCATGACTGCTTTCAGACTCGCTTCGCGGTACACCGCACTGCTCCTGACCGTTCTCACTGTGGCCTCGCTGATCGGGCTCGGCCCCGCTCTGGCCGCAGGCCCTCCCTCCGGACTCGGCGAGGTACCGGTGCTCACGGCTCCGAACGCCTACGGTCCGGGCATCTGGCATCATGCGAAGGCCGGCAAGACGTGGTACGGCTCATACCGGACCTTCCCCGACACCTCGGCCTACTGCATCGATGCGGGCAAGAAGTCGCCGCTGTCGAAGTACTTCAGGGGCGCGACGTCCGAACCGGCCACCTCCGCACAGACGGCATGGGCACTGCACGAATACGCGGATTCGAAGTCGAAGGACGTCCAAGCCGCCCTGAGTGCCATCGCCCGGCTCGACAAGACGCTCCCCCATGACCACAAGGTGCCGCCGCAGAAGCCCGCCGACCTGGGCAGGAAGTTCACCGGCGCGGCGAAACAGCACTCGTCGATACTCACGAAGGCGAAGAGGTACGCCGGGCCCTACACCCTCCACGTCAGCCTCGAGCCGGTCCTGAGGATGCCCGTGCTCGAACCCCACACCGCCCCGGAATCCGACACTTCTCCTGACTCCTGGGCTTCGGTTTCGAACGACACCGATGCGAAGGAACTCGGCTCCAAGGACTCCGAGGCACCCGATCGCGATACGGGCGGTGACAAGGACGAGGGCAGGATCCTCGGCACGCCGACCGATGAGGCGAGGCTGACGATCTCTCTGACCAGCGCTTCCGCGGCACAGGTCCCCGACGTTCCCGTCACGCTCGGCGTCGACGGGGCAGAGGACCCTCCGGAGACGCTCACCACCGGAGGCGAGGCCGTGACCACGACCCTGCAGGCGAGCACACCGGGCACCCTGTCGGTGACCGCCTCGGCAGAAGTCGCCCCGCAGACCGTGCGAATCTTCGAACCGACGACGGGCACCCGTGTCCAGCGGGTCGTCACTCCGGACGAACCCGACACGGTCACAGGCAAGGCGTCGCTGAACATGAGCTCGCAGCCGAAGGTGACCACGGAGATCTCCGACCAGACGCCTGCACCCGGCGATGCCGTCACCGACGAATTCACCGTCTCCGGCCTCATCGGCGACCACACCGTCACCGTCGAACACACCCTGTGGCAGACCACGACAGAGCCGAAGCAGGGCACGAAGAACGACGATGCCCGCGAAATCGGGTCCGTGACCTCGAACGACGTCGGCAACGGCACTCACACCTCCGGAGAGGTCACGGTGCCCGAGGACTTCCGCGGCTGGCTCTACTTCACCGAGACGATCGCCGAGGACGAGGCGACGAAGGAATGGAAGGGCGTCCACGGCCAACCACGGGAGACCGGGTTCGTCCCCTGGACCCCGACCGCCGACACCGAGGCGGTGCTCGAAGGAAAGCAGACCCACGACGAGGTGGCCGTGACCGGGCTTCGACCCGGTTCCGAGGCCATCATCACCGTCACCGCCTACCACGTAGAGACCGAACCCGAGCAGTCGCAGAAGCCCCAGGGCAAGGAACTCTCGGCGCAGGACGTCACCATCGTCGCCGATGCCGAAGGTCGGGCCGAGATCAGCACTGAGCCGATCGATATGCCCGTCGGCTGGGTCACCTTCGTGAGCGAGATCGAAGGCAGCGACGTCAACGCCGCATGGATGAGCGACTGGGGCGTGCCTGCCGAGACCGTGCACCGCCCACCCGAGGAGAAGCCGAGCACTCCCCCGGCACCGCCCGCACCGCCGGAGGAACCGAGCACGCCGCCGGAGAAGCCGACCAGCCCGCCGGCTCCGCCCGAGCAGCCGAGCACACCTCCGGCCCCGCCCGAACAGCCAGAACAGCCCGCGGCTCCCGAGGCCCCGGAGAAGCCCGAGACCCCACCGGTCGCCGAGACCCCTGCGGCCCCGGCCCCGACGGCCGAGCTGCCACGCACCGGGACCACCGGCAACGGCATGCTCATCGGCTTGGGCATCGTCCTCGTCGGACTCGGGACCACGGTGCTGCTGATCTCCGGCAGCCGTCGCGAGAACGACTGAGAAGTGAGCTCAGGGGTGTTCTTCGCCGATCGTCCCGGAGAGAACACCCCCGGCCCGCAAGACCGCCGCCCCACGCAGCGCCAGGTCGCCCAGTCTGTCATCGAGTGCAGCGAGCATCGAACTCGTATCACCGAGCTCTCGCATCACTGCCAAAGCTGCGCGGATCTCGTGTATGCCGTACCCGCCGGACCGCAGCGCCGCAGTGATCCGCGCGTCTCTGATCGCTTTGAACCGATAGAGACGCGCGGTTCGAGGTCCGGAACCCACCCGGTCCGGAGCGGTCAGTCCCTCTGACTCCCAATATCGCAGCGTGGATGCTCCCACCCCAATTGCCTCAGCAAGTTCGGTGATCGTCATCGATTCGTGGGTCGGCTCACCCCCACGCTCGTCGCCAGTCTCGGATTCGACGCTGGCCTCGGACTGAATCGAGAGCAGCATCGAGCGTGCCGCAACGACCTGACGTCGAAGCTCGTCCACTTCGGTCACTGTGCTGGTGAGCAGGGCGATCGCCTCCTTGGGATCGAGCCGCGGCAGTTCGGTCATCACCGATCGAGCAGCCACAGGGCCAATGGCGAAAGCAAGATCACGGTATGCCGACAACGCACTGACATGAACCCCTGAGTATCGCCGGTAGCCGTTGTCTTCCCGTGCGGCCGCCGGAATGACACCGCGGGATTCGAGCTGGCGAACCTGCTGCACCGAATACCCGCTGAGCGAAGCCACGTCCGCGGTGCGCAGAGTGACCACCCCCAGCATCAAACCCGACATAAGCACTTCAAGTGCACACTTGAACCATGATCATGCACGAGATCATCGACCGATTCCACAGTCTCGATGGACTGCTCCACATCGCCCCCGAGCCGGACAGCCCCCTACCCCGAGCTGGTCTGGGGAGACCACTTCTTCTATTTCGCCCCTGATGGAGAAGTGCCTGCGAACACACAGCCCTTCGCCACCATCACCACCAAGGACTACCCCGATGACACAGCCTCCAGGCTGTCTGCGCCCGACCGATGGAGACTCAACCTCCACATCGGGCGCGCCCGATTCTCCGAGCTCGTCGACGAACCCGGTCCCGACACCGAGGCGGACACCTTGGATCGCCAGTCCGTCGCAGACACAATCCACCCCCACCCGCTCTACAGCAGGCAGGGGTGGATTGCCGTGGTGAATCCGGCCGGGAACACGGAGCACCAGCTCTCTGAACTCCTCATCGCCGCCCACACCGATGCTCGGCGTCGCTGGGAGCGAGCTCACCGGCAAGGGCAGGACCGCCTCGGCGGGGATCCTCAGTCCTGGACCCAGGTCTGCGCCCAGGCGCGGGCGCCGTTCATCATCAGACCGACATCGGCGCCGACGAGGACGAACGAGGCCCCCGCCTCGAGGTACTTCCGAGCCTGGTCGGGGTCGAAGGCGTTGACGCCGACAGGTTTGCCCGCCGCACGCACGGCCTCGAACGTCCGAGCCACCGCGTCCGTGACCTCGGGATGCGTCTGCTGGCCGAGCAGGCCCATCGACGCGGCCAGGTCGGACGGGCCGACGAAGACCTGGTCGATGCCGTCGACCGCGGCGATCGCTGCGGCGTTGTCGACCGCGGTCGCCGATTCGATCTGCACGGTCAGGGACAGGAGCTCCTCGGCCCGGGACAGATAGCCGTCCACGGCGTTCCAGCGTGAGGCCCGGGCCAAGGCCGACCCCACCCCGCGCACACCCCTGGGCGGATAGCGGACGGCGGCCACGGCCGCCTCGGCGTCGGCTTCGGTATCGACCATCGGCACCAGCAGGTTCTGGGCGCCGAGGTCGAGGAACTGCTTGATCACGACCCGATCATTGACCGGCACCCGCACCACCGGGGTGGCCGGGTAGCCATTCATCGCCCGCAGCAGCGAGGTCGTCGTCTCGAGGCCGATCGGAGAGTGCTCGGCATCGATGAGCACCCACTGCATCCCCGAGGCCGCGGCGATCTCGGCAGCCACGGGCGAGCTCGAGCACACCCACATCCCGGCCAGGTGCCGGCCCTCGTCCAGGGCCGACACACGCTCGGCGAAGGTCTGCGGAAGGTCTAGACGAAACGACATGTGATGGCTCCCAACTCTCCGTAGTCGGCATGGACGGTGTCACCGGGATGGACCCACATGGGGCGGGTGAACGACCCGGCCAACACGGTCTCCCCGGCCGGCAGCACATCGCCGTGTTCGGCGAGCTTGTTCGCCAGCCACACGATGCCGCGGGCCGGATGGTCGAGCACGGCGGCGGCGACTCCGGAGTCCTCGATCGTCTCGTTGCGGTAGAGCAGCGCATTCACCCGGCGCAGGTCGACGGCGTCGACGGCGACCGGGCGACCGCCGAGGACCATCGCGCCCAGGGCCGCGTTGTCCGAGATGGTGTCGACGATCGTGCGCCCGTCCATCTCGATGCGCGAGGACAGGACCTCGAGCGCGGGAACCACGTACTCGGTGGCCCGCAGGACGTCGAAGAGGCTGACATCGGGTCCGCGCAGCTCCTGACGCAGGACGAAGGCGAGCTCGACCTCGATGCGCACTCCCGAGTACTGGGAATGGTCGATCACGGCCCCGGTGTCATAGACCTGATCGGCGAAGATCGCCCCGTAGTCGGGTTCGGAGATCCCCGTGGCCTGCTGCATCGGCTTCGAGGTCAGACCGATCTTGTGCCCGTACAGTCGGCGGCCCGCGGCCTCACCGCGCCGACGCCACTCGTTCTGCACCGCATAGGAGTCCTCGACCGTCATGTCCGGGTACTTCGCGGTCAGCAGCCCGATCTTCTCGCCGGTCCTCTCCGCCTGAGCGAGATCGTCGGCGATGGCCGCGATCGTTGCCTCATCGAGCATTGTCGTCCTCTCCTCCCAATCGATGGCCGCGGTTCACAGCTGATGGCCGAGCTTGAACTCGTCCTCACCGTCATCGGCGCCCGAATGCGCGCCGAATCTCGAAGCCGCATCTTCGCGACGGGTGTAGGAGAACCCGTCCGCGCCGATGGTCACCTCCATCTCGGAGTCGTCGGTGCGTTCGACGACCGGCATCGGGGTGCCGTCGAGGTCGAGGACGAGCGAGGCGTCGGTGTACCAGGAAGGCACGACCGGGTTGCCCCACCAGTCGCGGCGCTGATTGTCGTGGACGTCCCAGGTCACCCGCGGGTTGTCGGGGTCACCGGTGTAGTAGTCCTGGGTGTAGACCTCGATGCGGTGGCCGTCGGGGTCGCGCAGGTAGAGGTAGAAGGCGTTCGAGACTCCGTGACGCCCGGGTCCGCGCTCGATCGTGTCCGACAGGCGCAGCGCACCGAGCTTGTCGCAGATGGCGAGGATGTTGTGCTTCTCATGGGTGGCGAAGGCGACATGGTGCATGCGCGGTCCGTCGCCTCCGGTCATCGCGGTGTCGTGGACGGTCGGCTTGCGACGCATCCACGCCGCATAGACCGTGCCCGCATCGTCCTGGATGTCCTCGGTCACGCGGAACCCGAGCTTCTCCATGTAGTCCACGGCCTTCGGCACATCCGGGGTGACCTGGTTGAAGTGATCGAGACGGACGAGCGCACCCGGCGAATACAGGTCGTAGCGCCAGGCCAGACGCTCGACGTGCTCGACGTCGTAGAAGAATTCGTACGGGAAGCCCAGCGGGTCCTGCACCCGCACCGAATCGCCGATGCCCTTGACGAAGCCGTCCCTGTTCCGGCGGACCTCGCAGCCGAGCCCGCGGTAGTACGCTTCGGCGCGGTCGACGTCTTCGGGGCTGCGCACCCGGTAGGAGAACGCGGCCACGGCGGCGGTCGTCCCCTGCCGGAGGATGAGGTTGTGGTGGATGAACTCCTCCATCGACCGCAGATACACGGCGTTCTCGTCCTCCTCGGTGACCTGCAGGTCGAGCACGTCGACGTAGAAGTCGCGGGACTTCTTCAGATCGGTGACGATGAGTTCCATGTACGCGCAGCGCAGCACGTCCGGCGCCGGTGCCGTGGGGGTGGGAATGTTGTCAGACATTGTCGCAGGAGCCTTTCGATTACTTGCCGAAGACCGGGTTATGGACCTCGCCGAGGTTGATGTGCACGGACTGCTGATCCGTGTAGAAGTCGATCGACCGGTATCCGCCCTCGTGACCGAGTCCCGAGGCCTTGACACCGCCGAAGGGGGTGCGCAGATCGCGGACGTTGTTCGAGTTCAGCCACACCATTCCGGACTCGACGGCCTGCGAGAAGTTGTGCGCCCGCTTGAGATCCGAGGTCCAGATGTAGGCGGCGAGACCGTACTGCGTGTTGTTCGCCAGCTCCAGGGCCTCCTCATCGGAGGAGAAGGGGGTGATCGCGACGACGGGTCCGAAGATCTCCTCCTGGAAGATCCGGGCATCGGGACTGACATCGGCGAAGACGGTGGGCTGAACGAAGTTTCCGGTCTCGAAGCCCTCCGGGCGTCCGCCGCCGGCGACGAGACGGGCCTCGGTCTTGCCGATCTCGACGTAGGACATGACCTTCTCGAAGTGCTCGGGGTGGACCAGCGCAGCCACCTCGGTGGCCTCGTCGGAGGGCAGACCGACCTTCACGCGCTTGGCCTGGGCGGCGTAGCGCTCGACGAACTCGTCGTAGATCGAGTCCTCGACGAGGATGCGCGAACCGGCGGTGCAGCGTTCCCCGTTGAGCGAGAAGACGCCGAAGATCGTGGCATTGACGGCGGCCTCGAGGTCCGCATCGGCGAAGACCACGGCCGGGGACTTGCCGCCGAGCTCCATCGACAGACCTTTGAGCCACGGTGCGGCATTGGCGAAGATCGTCTGGCCGGTCTTCGACTCTCCGGTGAAGGAGATGAGCGGGACATCGGGGTGCTTGACCAGGGAATCACCGGCGAAGCCCTCTTCGCCGAAGCCGTTGACCATGTTGAACACGCCCGTCGGCAGACCGGCCTCTTCGAAGATGCCCGGCCACAGGGACGCCGAGAGCGGGGTGAATTCGGCGGGCTTGAGCACAACGGTGTTGCCGGTCGCGATCGCCGGGGCCAGCTTCCACGACTCGAGCATGAACGGAGTGTTCCAGGGAGTGATGAGTCCGGCGACGCCGATCGGCTTGCGATTGACGTAGTTGGCCTGGCGGCCCGGAACCTTGAAGGCGTCGTCGACCTGGGCGACGATGAGGTCGGCGAAGAAGCGGAAGTTCTCCGCGGCCCGGGCCGCCTGGCCCTTGGCCTGAGTGATCGGCAGCCCGGAGTCGTGGGACTCCATCGCAGCCAGTTCTTCCTTGCGGGATTCGACGATGTCGGCGATCCGGCCCAGGATGCGGGCGCGCTCACGCGGCAGCATCTTCGGCCACGGACCTTCGTCGAAGGCGGTCTTCGCCGCGGCGACGGCGGCCTCGATATCGGCCTTCTTGCCCGAGGAGGCCTTGATGTAGGCCTCGTTGGTCACGGGATTGAGGACATCGAATTCCTCACCGTCGATCGAGTCGACGAACTCTCCGCCGATGTAGTGGCGGATCTTCTCCGGCAGGCTGACCGGCGGGGTGGTGGACGCTGTCATGACTTGTCCTTTCCTGAGGGTGTGCCCGATTGGGCGTTCTGATAGCTGTGCAGTGTCGCCGAGCGGTGCTCGCGCACGGCGGTTTCGATCTCCTGCGCCGAGGCACGGGCGCGGATGAGGGCAACGATGCGGGAATGCTCGTCGACCGATTCCAGGGCGCGTTCGGGCACGAAGGAGAACGTCGAGTCGCGCAGATGCGAGAGTCGGTCCCATTCGAGCCCGACCAGGGTGCGCAGCCGCTCGTTCGGGCACCGGCGATACAGCCTCTCGTGGAACTCGTGGTTGAGACGGGTGAATTCGGCCGGCTCGAAGTCGGCCAGCAGCGCCCGCATCCGATCGTTGATCGCCTCCGCCTCCTCGAGGTCACCGGCGCCGAGGTGGTCCCTGGCCTGTGCCATGGCCGCACCTTCGAGGATCGCGACGGCCTCCATCGACTGCGCGTAGGAGCCCTGGTCGACCATGGCCACCCGTGCCCCGACATTGCGTTCGAAGGTCACGAGCCCATCGGCCTCGAGCCGACGGATGGCTTCGCGGACCGGCACCACCGAGGTGTCGAGCTCGAGCGCGATCTGGGCGAGCACGAGTTTGTGCCCGGGCTGGTAGGTCTGATCGGCGATGCGTTCGCGGATCCACCGGTAGGCCGCCTCCGCCTTGCTCAGCGAGGTCGGGCCGTCTGTCCTGCCGGCGGCGGGCGCTGAGGTCTCGGTGCTCACCGTGAGGCCTTCCAGTCCTCGAACTTCGCCTTCCATTCGCCCTTGGGCGGGAAGAGGCCCTCGATGGGGTGGCCGGCCGCGACCTGTTCGGCGACCCAGCCGTCCTCGGTCTCCTTGGCCAGGGCCGCATCGACGACCTCTTCGGCGAGATCGCGGGGGATGACGATGGCTCCGTCGTCATCGGCGACGATCACGTCTCCGGGCAGGACGGTGGCGTTGCCGCAGGCCACGGCCACGTCCGATTCCCAGGGCACATGCCGCCGACCGAGCACGGCGGGGTTCTTGGCGGTGGCGAACACGGGCAGGATGCCGGCGACCTCGGCGGAGTCGCGGACTCCCCCGTCGGTGATCACGCCGGTGGCGCCCTGCGACTTCGCCCGCAGGGCGAGGATGTCGCCGAGTGTGCCCGACCCCGATTCGCCGCGGGCCTCGATGACGACGACCTCGCCGGGCCTGATGGAGTCGAAGGCCCGCTTCTGCGCGTTGTAGCCGCCGCCGTGGGATTTGAAGAGGTCCTCACGGTTGGGCACGAAGCGCAGGGTCTTCGCGGTGCCGACGATCTTCGAGCCCGGCTCCAGAGGGGCCACGCCCTCGATGACGACGTTGTTGAGTCCCCGCGCCCGCAGCTGAGCCGACAGCCCCGCGGTCGGAGCCTCGGTGAGCTTGGCGACGAGCCCTTCGTCCAGGGCGGAGGCTGAGGCGCTGCCGGGCTCGGGGGCCAGGCCGGCGGCCTCACGCGAGCCCCAGGCGTCGACGGTCAGCGACTCGTCGATCGCCGGGAGGCTGCCGAGCTCGGCATCGAAATCCCCGGGGCCCTCGACGACGGTGGTCTTCAGTCGTCCGGAGCTCAGCTGCGCCCCTGTCTGCGCCGAGGTGGCCGTGACCTCGACCTCGACCGTGTCGCCGGGGGCGACGACCGAGGATCCGGCGGGCGTCCCGGTGAGAATGACGTCATCGGGTTCGAGGCTCAGATGCTGACTGAGATCGGCGATGATCCGCGGCAGGCTGAAGATCAGCTGCCGGGCGCTCGTTCCATCGTCCTGGGCCACCTCGCCGTTGACCCAGGTGCGGATGCGCAGGGAGTCCGGGCCCGCCTCGGCGGCGGGGATGAGTTCGGGACCCAGCGGAGTGAA
This sequence comes from Brevibacterium sp. SMBL_HHYL_HB1, assembly GCF_018208375.1. NCBI lineage: Bacteria > Bacillati > Actinomycetota > Actinomycetes > Micrococcales > Brevibacteriaceae > Brevibacterium > Brevibacterium sp. SMBL_HHYL_HB1. The sequence continues at coordinate 2,750,956 of NZ_CP062936.1, forward strand.
GCCGTCCCGGCTCTTCGAGCGCACATTCGAGCCCTTGTCCGCGGCCTTCATGTCGTAGAGGCCGAAGTCGTTCGAGGCGGTCACCCCGGCCACATGGGACCAGGCCTCGGCCTCGGTGACGCGGCGGGCGGTGGCGCCGATGACGACGGCGATCTCGCCCTCGAAGGCCAGCAGCGAGGTCCCCGCCGGCCGTTCGATCGTCTCCCCCGTCGCGGCCACGGAGCTGCCGGCCTTGAGGAAGTAGGACGGCTGTGCGGGCCGCTTCCCGCGCTGGGCCGCACGGGACTCATAGGCCACATGGACGGCAATGATCTTGCCCGGACGGGCGGGAACACCAGGAGTCGACATCGAACTCACACCTCATTTCGATTGGCTTCACCACAGATCGTATATGATACGGTTCCCGAGAACAAGTAATCCAGGACACAGCGAAGGTGTCCGGATGACACGCACACGCACGACAGGACACAGAAGTCATGGCAGCACAGAAGCACACCCAGGCCCGGGTGGCGTTCGCAACGGTCGTCGGCACGAGCATCGAGTGGTACGACTACTTCCTCTACGCAGCGGCCTCAGGGCTGATCTTCAACGAACTCTTCTTCGGCCCCCTCGGCTCGACGCTGTCGACCATGGTCGCCTTCGCGACGGTCGGAATCAGCTTCCTCTTCCGCCCACTGGGCGCCTTCCTCGCCGGTCACTACGGCGACAAGCTCGGCCGCCGGGTGGTGCTCATCATCACCCTCATCGCCATGGGCGCGGCCACCGCACTCATCGGCTTCCTGCCGACCTATGAGTCCGCCGGCGCCATCGCCCCGATCCTGCTCATCGTCCTGCGCATCATCCAGGGGGTCTCGGCCGGCGGCGAATGGGGCGGGGCGGTCCTGCTCGCGGTCGAGCACGCCGACGAGAGGTCCCGCGGGCTGCGCGGATCCTTCCCGCAGATCGGCGTCTCGATCGGCCTCCTCCTGTCCTCGGGAGTCCTGGCGCTGATGACCTCGATCGCTCCGGGCGAGGCCTTCCTCGAATGGGGGTGGCGGGTGCCCTTCTTCCTGTCCATCGTGCTCGTCTTCATCGGCTACTGGATCCGCCGCGGCGTCGAGGAGTCGCCGGTCTTCCATGAGATCGCCGAACGCAAGGAGCAGGTGACGAACCCGCTGGGCAAGCTGCTGCGCAGCCACTGGCTGCTCGTCATCCTCGCCTCGCTGGTATTCATGGGCAACAATGCCGCCGGATACATGACCACCGGCGGCTACATCCAGAACTACGCCACGGACCCGGCCGGACCCATCGGCCTCGAGCGCGGCCCCGTGCTGTGGGCCGTGACCGCCTCGGCGGTCTCCTGGCTGATCTTCACGATCCTCGCCGGCGCCGTCTCGGACCGGATCGGGCGCAAGAACTCCTATTTGCTCGGCTGGGTCTTCCTGCTCATCGGCGTCTTCTCCCTGTTCCCGCTGGTCAACACCGGCAGCCTGGGACTGCTTCTGCTGGGACTGATCGTCCTCACCGTCGGCCTCGGCTTCACCTACGGCCAGCAGCCGGCGATGTACGCCGAGCTCTTCCCCTCCAGCGTCCGCTTCTCCGGGGTCTCGGTCTCCTACGCCATCGGCTCGATTCTCGGCGGCGCCTTCGCCCCGACCATCGCGAAGGGGCTGGTCTCGGCGACCGGCACGACCGCCTCGGTGGCCGTGTACCTGGCGATCATGGTCGTCCTCGCCCTCGTCGCCACCCTGGTCCTCCGCGATCGCACCGGGATCCCGCTGGGCCCCGACCACGAGGACGAGCAGGCGGTCAGCCCGATCATCGGAATCCGGTCCGCGGCCGCGGCGTCGGTGACCGGCGATGACGAGACGGCGACGGCGGGGCGGCGGTGACCGTCCCCACCCCGAAAGCGCCAGATCGTATATGAACTGTTAGTATTTGAGCATCACGACGACGTGTTACGAACCGGAGGTTGACATGCATTTCCATCAAAACGGCTATGTGTCCGCTGACCCGCGGATCGAGGAGGCCGCCGGGTACGGCATCGATCGCGACCAGGACCTGCCCGATGAGGTCGACGTCCTCATCGTCGGCAGCGGACCGGCCGGAATGATCGCGGCCGCCCAGCTCTCGCAGTATCCCGGGGTGAGGACTCGGATGATCGAGAAGCGCGATTCCCGCCTGGTCATCGGTCAGGCCGATGGCATCCAGGCCCGTTCCGTCGAGACGTTCCAGGCGTTCGGCTTCGCCGAGGAGATCATGCGCGAGGGCTACCACATCACGGAGATGTCGTTCTGGAATCCGGACCCGGACAATCCCGAGCACATCATCCGCACCGGGCGGCCCAAGGACGATGAGCACGGGATCAGCGAGTTCCCGCACCTCATCGTCAACCAGGCCCGCGTGCTCGACTACTTCGCCCAGTTCGCCGTCCAGTCGCCGGGGCGGATCACTCCCGACTACGGCATCGAGTTCGTCGATCTCGTCGTCGACAGCCCCGAGGCTCCGGCCACGGATCATCCGGTCTCCGTCACCGTCCGCTACACCGCCGGCGAGCGCGCCGGTGAGGAACGCACCATCCGGGCCGGCTACGTCGTCGGCAGCGACGGGGCCCGGTCGAAGGTGCGCTCGTCGATCGGGCGCAAGATGACCGGAGACCAGGCCAATCACGCCTGGGGTGTGATGGATGTGCTCGCGAACTCCGACTTCCCCGATATCCGCACCAAGTGCGCGATCTCGTCGAAGCACGGCAACATCCTCCACATCCCGCGTGAGGGCGGGCACCTGTTCCGCATGTACGTCGACCTCGGCGAGGTCCCGGAGGACGATGCGCGCAGGGTGCGCCAGACGAGCATCGACGAGATCATCAGCCGGGCGAACGCCATCATCGCCCCGTACAGTCTCGATGTGAAGAACGTGGCCTGGCATTCGGTCTACGAGGTCGGTCACCGTCTCACCGATGCCTTCGACGACACCGATGAGACCGATCCCGCCTCACCGTGCCCGCGCGTGTTCATCACCGGAGACGCCTGCCACACCCACTCGGCGAAGGCCGGTCAGGGCATGAACGTGTCGATGCAGGACGGCTTCAACATCGCGTGGAAGCTCGGTCAGGTCATCTCCGGTCGCTCGTCGACGGAGCTGCTGCGGACCTACTCGGCCGAACGTCAGGTCACGGCGAAGAACCTCATCGACTTCGACAAGGAATGGTCGACGCTGATGGCGACCCCGCAGGAGGAGCTGCCGGACAAGACCTACCTCGAGGAGTTCTACGTCAAGACCGCGGAATTCCCCGCCGGGTTCATGACCGAGTACACGGAGTCGATGATCACGACCTCGACGCGGCACCAGGCACTGGCCACCGGGTTCCCAATCGGCAAACGGTTCAAATCCGCGCGGGTCCAGCGCAGCTGCGATGCGAACTTCATCCACCTCGGCCATGAGGCCCGGGCCGATGGTCGCTGGCGCGTCTACGTCTTCGCCGATCGAGCCGCGCCGACCGCCGACGCGTCGAAGGTCGAGGCCCTGGCGTCCTGGCTCGAGTCCGACCCCGGCTCTCCCCTGGTCGCGTACCGGCGAGAGGGAGAGGATCTCGATGCCCTCATCGAGCTCAGCGTGATCTACCAGCAGGAGCACACGGAGTTCTCGTTCCCCGATGTTCCGACGGTCTTCCGCCCGCATGTGGGGGCCTTCGGCCTCGAATACGTCGAGAAGATCTACGCCTCCCTGCCCGATGACGACATCTTCGCCGCCCGCGGGATCAGCCGTGAAGGAGCCGTGGTCGTCGTTCGTCCCGACCAGTACGTCTCCGGCGTCTTCCCGCTCGATGCGCACTCCGAGATCGCCGATTTCTTCGCCGGCGTCTTCGAGCCCGTCAACCGGGCAGTCTCCGGCTGAGCCGCCGGTCCTTCCTCTATGCCTCCGTCCCATGGGGTCTGCGCATGCGGCGTTTGATCCGCAGCCGCCTATCGCGTGTCCGCTGGGCGTCGGCGATCAGACCGCAGACTCCGGCGGCGATGAAGCACAGGCTGCCGAGCACCCAGAGGCCGAACCCGAGTGCCGGATAGGCGACCTCCATGCCGCCGGTCGGCGTCCCCGAGGAGGTCTGGCCCTCCCACACCAGGTAGGGCGGATCGACGATCATCTGGAGCAGCCGCAGGCTCAGCACGGTGCCGAGGACGATCGCAGCCACCGACCACCATCTGGAGGCCTCGAGCAGCCACGCCGTGACCGCGACGATGAGGACGACGGCCCACAGCAGAAGGTAGGCCTCGTCCAGATCGTTCATATCGATCGGCGAGTAGCCGAGCGAGGTGACTCGGATCCGCAGCGAATCGGGCTCACCGCTGTCGAGGACCGGAACGACGATCGTGATCGCCCAGCAGGCGACCGTCGCCACGGGCAGCACTTGGGCCACGACCTTGAGTCGTCGCCCGAGTTCGGTCGTCGTGGTCCGAGTGCTGCCTCTGTCTGCCCTGCCCATAGGTCCGATTCTGATCGGCATCCGTGTGTCGGCTGTTGCGACGATGTTGCAGATCCGACACCGACTCAGTCGGGACCGAAGATCATGAGCGCCAGCTGCTGTTCGACCGGCGCGCCGACGAACGGCGGCCGCGGGTGCCCGCTGCGTCGGCGCCGGTCGGCGCTGCGACGGTCCCGCGGGCCGCGGCTGCAGTGCCGAGGCGGAAGGCGCTCGGACAGCTCGACCGGCGGGTCGACTGCCGTGGTCTCGAAGGGCGGCGGTTCCGAGGTGCTGCTGTCGCAGCGTTCGGGTTCGAGGAACCGGGAGAACATCATCCGCCAGTCCTCCGCCGCGGTCATGGGCTCTGCCGCATCCGGTCCGCACTCGGGGCGGGGGTATCGCATGCGGCGCACCAGCGCCGGAGTCGTCACCGTGTAGGTGCGGCCGCTCGGCGTGGTGACCTTGAGCCCTTCTGCCGTGGCGTCGTGGACCCAGCCGGGGTGCTCCTTCGCGAAGTTGCACGCCGCGCACAGTCCCGAACCGTTGTTCCACTCGGTCGGTCCTCCCCCGGCATGGGGTTCGGCGTGGTCGGCGTGCCGGATGGGCGCATCGCACCAGGGAGTTCGGCACACATCGTCGCGGAAGACGAGCATCTGGCGCAGCCGGCCGGTGAATTCCCGGCCCCGTGCCTCCATCCCCACGAGCTGCCCGTCTTCGGGTCGGGTGAAGAGTCTGCTGATGAGGACCCGCGCCTCGTTCGCGGTGACGAACTCGCGGGCGGTCTTGGCCGGCAGCGGACCGAAGCCGGGCAGCCAGGCCGGCACCAGCCCGTCCGAGAGCAGAGACTCAGCCTCGACGACCAGGTGGACCTCCGCCGGCACGGCGGAGGCCGAGGGCCGACCGCTCAACCGTTCGACGACGGTGTCGGCGAGCACCTGCGCTCGGCTGCGGCCGTTCGCTGCACCGCCGCCGACGGTTGCCTCGGCGGCCCTCCGCAGGCTCTCGAAGGCGGCGACGGCCTGCGGCAGCGGCAGGATCGCCGAGATCCGGCCCATTCCGTCCTCGAGCGGGGTCAGGCTCACGCGCCGATTCGACGCTGCTTTCGCAGCCCGCTTCGCGGCCGCCTCGGCGTCCATCTCGGCGCTGAGCGCGCGTGCCTCAGTGCGCAGACTGCGCAGCCCGGCCGGTCCCAGGCTGCGCTTCATCCTGGAGTCGACCCGGCGGCGGTCGGCGTCGCCGAGCACGGCGGTCTCTTCGACCATGATCCGAGCCTTGTCCTCGGAGATCGAGCCCGTCGCCAGCGCCTTGAAGGTATTGGGCAGGCCGGTCACGACCGTGCGGGCCGTGCTCAGGAACTTCCGTCCCGAACCGGGAGAGACCCGCTTGGCCAGTCCGACCTCGTCGCCGGCGCGGACGCCGCAGTCACGGGCGGGCACCCGGTTGAGGCGATCGCGTTCGACGCGCAGCCGCTCGAAGGCCACGGCCTCACGCGCCTGTGCGGAGGCGATGGTGGCCTTGAGCTCTTCGAGCGCGGTGATCCGCGCCAGCGTCTCCGCCTCCGTCCCACCGACTTCGAGGCTGCGCAGGAGCTCGCCGAACCCGCCGATCTCGGTCAGCGGATCGGGGCCCTGCGATGGGTGCCCGGCGGTGTCGACGTCCATGGGAAGACGGTACCGCTCGGCACTGACACGGCCGGGCACGAGCATGATCCGGGCTGGTCAGTCCTGTTCTTCAGCCGACTCCCCGCTGGATCCGGTTGAGGATCATATCCATGGCCACGAGGTTGTGCCCGCCCTCGGGAATGATGACATCGGCGTTGCGTTTGGAGGGTTCGACGTAGAGTTCGTGCATCGGCTTGACCGTGTCCAGGTACTGGTCCTCGACCGACTGCAGGGTCCGCCCGCGGTCGACGACATCGCGTTTGATCCGTCGCAGCAGGCGCACATCGGCGTCGGTGTCGACGAAGAGCTTGATGTCGAGCAGTCCGCAGATCCGCGGCTCGGCGAAGATGAGGATGCCCTCGACGATGACCACCCGGGAGGGTTCGACCAGGGTCGTTGCGTCGCTGCGGTTGTGGATCGAGAAGTCGTAGACGGGGCTTTCGACCGGTCGGCCGGTCCGCAGCGCGGTGAGGTGGTCGACGAAGAGATCGTTGTCGAAGGCGTCGAGGTCGTCGTAGTTGACCTGCTCGCGCTCCTCGTAGCTCAGCTCGTCGCGCCGCCTGTAGTAGTTGTCGTGGTAGAGCACGGAGGGCGGTCCCTCGCACTTGTCCAGCAGCGCCTTCGTCAGCGTCGTCTTTCCGCTGCCGGTGCCACCGGCCACGCCCACAACCAAAGTCTCCACGGCTCTGCACTCCTCCTCGGCTTCGATCCTGTCCAAATCTATACCAGTCGGCGCCCGGCCCGGATTCCCGTCGGACCGCCGGTCTCGGTTAGACTCGATCCGTGCGCCGTTCGCGCACACAGAGTTTCCTTCGAGCAGAGTTCCGGGAGGTGGTTGTCAATGGATCCCGACAGTCGATTGTGCCCCCTCCCCCTCTTCCACTGACGCCTGCCTCAGCGCACGCGTCGACTCGACTCTGCTTGGAGTACGTCATGACCTCAGTCCTCGACGCCGCCACAGTCCGCTCGCTGACCGAAGACCGCGATCTCGCCTCACTCGGGGCCGCCATCCGGGATCTCGGGCCGAATGCGACCACCGAACTCATCGCCGAGCTCTCGGCCACCGAAGCCGCGATCGTCTTCCGACTGCTGCCGAAGGACGAATCCGTCGAGGTCTTCGACGACCTCGACCGGGGCACCCGCTCGGACATCATCGATGCCCTCCACACGGAGGAGCTGAGCTCGATCTTCAGCGACCTCGACCCCGAGGATCAGGGCCGCCTCGTCGATGAGCTTCCGGCCAACGTCACCGCGAAGCTGCTGGACGCCGTCCCCGCCTCCGACCTCGGCGCGGTGATGGCCATCGCCGGCTACGGCCGGAATTCGATCGCCCGCCGGATGTCGCCGACGGCCGTGATCGCGTGGACAGACGACACCGTCGCCGAGGTGACCCAGCGTCTGCGCGACACCGAGGTCGACCTCGAGGACGTCCGCCTCATCCCCGTCCTCACCCTCGACCGTCGGATCGTCGGCACCCTCGACGCCCTCGAACTCCTCCGCTTCGCGCCCGGCACCGGCGTGGCCGGCCTGGCCGAACCGATCGAGGAGATCACCCACACCGATGACGATATGGAGACCGCCGCCCGGGCGGCCCTGCGCGAGGACGTCACGGTCCTGCCCATCGGGGACCGGGAGGGCCGCCTCGTCGGGATCCTGCCGATCAAGGACGCCGCGCGCATCATCGCCGAGGCCGACGAGGAGGACTACGCGCTGTCGGGCGGCACTCAGCCGCTCTACCGCCGGTACCTTCCGACCTCGATCCTCACGATCGCCCGCACCCGCATCGTGTGGCTGCTCGTGCTCGCGATCTCGGCAGTGCTCACCGTCCATGTGCTCGAGATCTTCGAATCGACGCTGGCCGAGGTCGTCGCGCTCGCGCTGTTCATCCCGCTGCTGACCGGCATCGGCGGCAATACGGGCTCGCAGGCCGCGACGACGGTGACCCGCGCATTGGCGATGGACGAGATCGGCCTGCGCGACTTCCTCCGCGTCGCCGGCAAGGAGCTGACGACGGGGCTGCTGCTCGGGGTGCTGCTGGCGGTGCCGGCGTTCGCGATCGCCTCGCCGCTCTACGGCATCGAGATCGGGGCGGTCATCGCGCTCACGCTCACCGTCAACTGCCCGATCGCGGCCGTGGTCGGCGGCTCGATCCCGATCCTCGCGAAGGCCAGCAGGGTCGATCCGGCAGTCGTGTCGACGCCGTTCATCTCGACCTTCTGCGATGCCAGCGGACTGCTCGTGTACTTCACCATCGCCATCGCCCTCCTCGGGCTCTGAGACAGGAGTGCACCCAGCCGGGCCCAGCAGCCGGACTCAGCCGAGGCTGCGGGTCAGCTGGGTCCACAGCTCCTGGTCGAAGCGGCGCCGACCGAGCAGCCCGGCCATGTGCCGCACCGCGTTGTCGACCTTGCCCCGCCAGACCTCGATCGCGGTCCTCGCATCCGCACGGGCCAGCGACCGGAACATCGCCCGGTCGTCGCTGACGATGCGGTCGCTGGCCGGGGAGTAGTCGAGCTGGAGCACGGAGATGAACAGCCGCAGCCGCAGGGTCAGGGATTCGAAGGCGCGTGCCGACTCACGCAGCCCCGAGGCGCGGGCGAGCTCCTGCTGGAAGTGCAGGTCGGCGTCCTCGACGTCGATGCCGCTGCGCGTCGGTGCCGCGGCCTCGACCTGCCGCAGCGCCAGCTGCACGGGAACCAGGTAGCGCTGGGGGCGCAGGGACAGCGATCTCAGCACGACTTCCCCGATGGCCATGCGCGCGGCGTAGAGGTCGAGCACGTCGACGGTTGTGATCAGCGGGATGCGGGCACCGCCGCGGGAACCGTCGAGCAGCTTGTCGTCGACCATCCGGCGCAGCGCCGCATCCACCGAGGCCCGCGGCACCCGCATGCGCCGCGACAGCAGACGCGGATTGATCCGATCGCCGGGGTCGTAGCCGGAGTCGATGATCTCCTCGCGCAGGGCGATCGCCAGATGCTCGGTGATCGACCTGGTCTCCTTCGGCAACCACGAAGAGATCTCCATTGAGTCAGAAGTAATAGAACTTCTCACCGGCTCGAGCTGGACGGACTCGCGCCACATCACCCCTTCGAGACCGTTCCTGACACGGGCGGCGAGCTGGTCGAGCAGAGAGCCGGGAATGTCCTGACACCCGGCGAGCACGTGCTTGAGCGCGACCACGAATTCCTCGAAGTCCCGATGCACGCTCACTCCGGGCCCGGCATCGGGCATTTCGCCCAGAGGGTCGAAGACGAGGAAGTCGTCGCCGATCTCGCCGGAGACCAGCGCCAGCAGATCAGCGGTGCGGACCTGTCGGTGCTCGCTGCCGAACCGCTGGGGCCAGCGCTGGACACCGGCCGACCGCAGCGCCGCCGTGATCCCGGCGATGCGTCTTCGGATCCGCCGAGGCCCAACGGCCGGTCCGCCGACGCCTTCGCCGGCGGAAGCATCGGCGCGGACGCCGAAGACGAGGAGGGGGAAGCCGGCCGCCGCGAGGACGAGCTCACGGCCTCCGGTCACCTCGGCGGCGGGCACGGTCAGGGACCGGAAGGAGCGTGAGACGATGCTCTGACTCAGCCCGGTCGCCTCCGACAGCGCCCGACTCGAGTAGTCCCGTCCCGAGATCCTCGCTCCGGCGGTTGCGACCAGCGCCTCGATGACCCGATCGGCGGTGCCCTGGATCGGCGGACGACCGCTGCGCGGACGGTCCTCGAGGTCGGTCCGGCTCGCCCAGCGACGCAGGGTCGACGGTGAGGCGCCCGTGCGTTCGGCCACCTCGGCGAGGGTGGAGGTCCGCAGCTGCGCCACGGCGGCACGACGGGTTTCAGGTGAATACATCCCGCTATTCTAATACTTTTGACTCAAACGGACGGGTGGGCCGCTTCGACCTCTTCACCCTCGGTCACCCGCGGCGCATACTGAGTGCAACACTCAAGCTCCACGGTCAGCGCCGATGCGTGAGAGCACCTACGACAGACAGGGGAGCCAGTTGCTGCACACCGATACCGATCTCGAACAGCTGACCGACCGGTCGATCGACACCGTCCGCAGGTGGCTGCGGGTCGCGACGTCGAAGACCGCGGCGAAGAACCCGGCCGCCGAACGGCTCTCGGCGGTCCTGTCGGACGACAACGGTCTGGACTTCACCGTCGGATTCGTCGACCGCGTGGTCCGCACCGATGATGTGCACGCGGCCGCCGATGCCCTGACCGAGGTCGGCAGGCTCGCTCCCGAGACGATGTCCGCTCTCGACCGCGCGCAGATCAAGGCCGGTGCCGCGCTGGCCAAGATCGCCCCTCAGGTCGTCGTGCCCGCCGCCCGAACCCGCCTGCGCCAGATGGTCGGGCACATGGTCGTCGACGCCCGCGACAAGCAGTTCGGCAAGGCCGTGGCCGCACTGACCGGCGACGGTCACCGGCTGAACATCAATCTCCTCGGCGAGGCCGTGCTCGGTGACGGCGAGGCCGATCACCACCTCGAGGAGACCCATCGCCTGCTCGCCCGCGATGATGTCGACTACGTCTCGGTCAAGGTCTCCTCGATCGCCTCGCAGATCTCGATGTGGGCCTTCGACGAGACCGTCGACTACGTCGTCGACCGCCTCCGCCCGCTCTACCAACAGGCGGCGAAGGCCCCGACGGGCGCGAAGTTCGTCAACCTCGACATGGAGGAATACCAGGACCTCGAGCTCACGATCGCCGTGTTCACCCGCCTGCTGTCCGAACCGGAGTTCGCTGACCTCGAGGCCGGCATCGTCATCCAGGCCTACCAGCCCGATGCCCTCGGAGCGGTGCAGCGGCTGAGCGAGTTCTCCGCCGACCGCGTCGAGAACGGCGGCGTCGGGGTCAAGGTCCGCCTCGTCAAGGGCGCGAACCTGGCGATGGAGACCGTCCACGCCGAGATCGCCGGTTGGCCGACCACGACGTGCGATTCGAAGCAGTCCACCGACGCGAACTACAAGCGGGTCCTGCATTGGCTGTTCACCCCGGAGCGGATGAAGGGCCTGCGCATCGGCGTAGCCGGCCACAACCTCTTCGACATCGCCTTCGCCCACCACCTGTCGGCCGACCGCGGGGTCACCGACCGCGTCGAGTTCGAGATGCTGCAGGGCATGGCCAGTGAGCAGGCGGCGGCCGTGACCGAGGACGTCGGCGACCTCCTCCTCTACGTCCCGGCCGTGCATCCGAAGGAGTTCGACGTCGCGATCTCCTACCTCGTCCGCCGCCTCGAGGAGAACTCGGCTTCTGAGAACTTCATGTCCGGGATCTTCGACCTCGCCAACGGCAACGAGGTGTTCAAGCGCGAGGCCGACCGCTTCACCGCCTCGGTCAAGCAGCTCGAGGACATCCTAGGCAGCGATGGCGAGACCGCGCCGGCCCCGAACCGTCACCAGAACCGGGCCGCCGAGGCGGATGCGCAGACCGCGGCCGAACGCTCCGAGGTGCCCGCGGTCTTCCGCAACGAGCCCGACACCGACCCGTCGCTGCCGGCCAACCAGGCCTGGGTGCGCAGGATCATCGCCGAGGCGACCGCCCCCGGCTACCTCGACGACCGTCCGAACGCTCCCGCAGTCGAGACGACCGCGGACCTCGACGAGATGATCGCGAGGGGCCGCGTCGCGGCAACGGGCTGGCGTGAGCTCGGGGCCGCGGGCCGGGCGGAGATCCTCCACCGGGCCGCGGACATCTTCGCCGCCCGTCGCGGTGAGTTCCTCGCCGTCGCAGCCGCCGAGGTGGGCAAGATGCCGGCTCAGTCGGACCCCGAGGTCTCCGAGGCCATCGACTTCATCCGCTACTACGCGCTGAACTCCCTCGAGCTCGACAGCCTCGAAGGGGCGACCTTCACCCCCGACGAGATGGTCGTGATCACCCCGCCCTGGAACTTCCCCGTGGCGATTCCCACCGGCGGCACGGTGGCCGCACTGGCCGCCGGTGCGTCCGTCATCCACAAGCCGTCCAAGCCGACACCCCACTGCTCGGCGCTCATCGTCGACTGCCTGTGGCAGGCCGGGGTCCCCCGCGATGTGCTGCAGCTGTGCGCCCCGATCGAACGGGAGCTCGGCCAGCATCTGGTCTCCCATCCCGATGTCGACCGGGTCATCCTCACCGGCGCCTCGGAGACCGCGGCCCTGTTCAAGTCCTTCCGGCCCGAACTCCACGTCAACGCGGAGACATCGGGCAAGAACGCGCTGGTCATCACGCCCGCCGCGGACCGCGATCTGGCGATGGCCGACCTCGTGCACTCGGCATTCGGCCATGCCGGGCAGAAGTGCTCGGCCGCCTCGCTGGGCATCATGGTCGGGTCGACGTATGACTCGCAGCGCTACCGCAGCCAGCTCATCGACGCCGCCTCGTCGATGGTCGTCGACTGGCCGGCCAACCTCTCGGCGACGATGGGACCGCTGACCGAGGACCCCTCGGACAAGCTGCGCCGCGCGCTGACCAGCCTCGAACCCGGAGAGTCCTGGCTGCTCGAACCCAAGCAGCTCGACGACACCGGTCGTCTGTGGAGCCCGGGCATCAAGGACGGGGTCAAGCCGGGATCGTTCTTCCACCTCACCGAGGTCTTCGGGCCGGTGCTCGGCCTCATGCACGCGAAAGACCTCGACGAAGCCATCGAGTTCCAGAATGCGGTCGACTTCGGCCTCACCGGCGGCATCCACTCCCTCGACCCGGCGGAGGTCGCCACGTGGCTCGACCGCGTCGAGGTCGGCAACGCCTATGTCAACCGCGGCATCACCGGGGCGATTGTGCGGCGGCAGTCCTTCGGCGGCTGGAAGCAGTCCTCGGTGGGTCTGGGGTCGAAGGCCGGCGGACCGAACTACCTCATGCTCTTCGGCCACTTCGCCGACGACCCGGCCTCCCTGCCGGGCGCCCAGGGGTCCGCACAGAGCCTCGAGGCGGCCAAGGCCGATGACCGGCGCTGGCACGAGGCCGAGTTCGGCGCGGCGAAGGATCCCTCGGGGCTGAGCGCCGAGGCGAACATCTTCCGGTACCGCCCGCGCCCGGTCACCCTGCGGGTCACGGCCGAGGCGAGCCTGTTCGACCTCGAGAGGTCCCTGCATGCGGCACGGACCGTGGGTTCGACGGTGCAGCTGTCCGTCGCCGACGATGTGTCCGCCGAGGTCAGGATCGCCGTCACGAATGCCGGTGTGGCCGCGCGGACGGAGACGGCGGCCGAATTCGCCGAGATGGTCGGTCAGGGGCGCTACGATGACACCGTGGGCGCGCGCATCCGCATCCTCGGCCGTGTCGAGGACGAGCTGCTGGCAGCGGCGGCTCCGCGTCCGGAGGTCGCCGTCATCGATGAGCCGGTGACCTCCTCGGGCCGGGTGGAGCTGCGGTACTTCGTCCAGGAGCAGGCGGTGTCGATGACGCTGCACCGCTTCGGCAACCCCAGCCGCGACTTCCACGAGCTGGCGGCCGAGCTCAAGGCCTGAGCGCCCGCACAGCTGACTGACGGCGGTTCTGGAGCCTCGCATGAGGCCGCAGGGCCGCCGTCAACTGGTTCGCGGGCTCAGAACCAGTTGTGCTCGTCCGCGGTCAGCCAACTGATCGGATTGACATTGCGGCCGTTGGACATCGCCACGGAGATGACGTTGGCCAGATAGCGGTCTTCGGAGAACTCCAGGGGCCGCCCGCCCCGATCACGGCTGCGACGCAGGTGCCGCAGCAGCGGTCGGCCGCGGGAGACGCCGAGCAGCGAGGCGTCCTGCTGATTGCACACGGTCGCGGAGAACACGTGATCCGCGCCGGCGAAGACGATGCCGTGCTCATCGGCCAGGTGGCGGCTGACCGAGGCGGTGTCGGCCGGGATCCGCTCCACGATCTCGCCGAGGCTCTCCGGATAGCTCGTGCGCTCGACCATGACCTTCTCCCCGTCGAGCAGGCGCACACGCAGCACCTGCAGCACCCGATCGCGGTGGTCGACCCTGAGGGCCGCGGCGTTCTCCGCGCCGGCGATTCTCCAGGTCTGCTCGATCACCTGTCCGCCCGGGGTCCGACCGTGAGCGGACGCCCACTGGGCGAAGCTGCGGAACTCCTCGGCCACGGCCGCCGGACGCGGTTTGCGCAGCACGACCTTGCGCGCGCCTCGCCGGCCGCCCACGGTGCCCTCGCTGACGAGCAGCCGCAGCGCCTCGCGCACGGTTCCCGGCGCCACATGGTAGTCGGCGGCGAGCGCGGCTTCGGATTCGAGCAGCTGGCCGACCTGCCGGCGACCGGTCCGGATCGACTCCCTGATCTGCTCGGCGATCTGCTCATAGCGAGCTCCGGACGCCGATGCCCCCGTGCCGGTCACAGGATCCGTCCTCTCACCGCTGCTCCCCTTCCACACATGCTGCACGATTCGCATTGCCTGCCACTCTGCCTCCCCTACGCTACCTCACCGCCGGCCCGCCCCCGGACGGGTGTCGCAGTTTCCCACTTCACTGGTGAACTTTTTATAAATTTCTCAACCTCACTAGTTATCTGACTTGGCAAAGGGCGGAGGCTTCCCTATTGTTGTTGTGGCTCGAAACACCCCGACAGACAGCAGAGAGCGCAAGCGCCGACGGGGTCGAACAGGCGTGAGCGCAAACGTCCGAAAGGCGAGTACGACTATGAAGAAGCAAGCCCGGCTGCTCACGGCGGCCATCACTCTGGGCGCTCTGACCGCGCTGAGCGGCTGCGGCGGAAGCGGCGGCGAATCCGAGGAATCGGCGAACTGGCGGTCCGCGACCTCCGTCGAGGACGGCGGCGGCATGGACGCCCTCGTCGAGGCGGCTCAGGCAGAGGGCTCTCTCAATGTCATGGGCCTCTTCCCCGACTGGGCCAACTACGGAGGGCTGCTCGACGCGTTCTCCGACAAGTACGACATCGAGATCAACAACGACACCTCCACCGGCGCCAGCCAGGACCTCATCAACGCGGTGAAGAACCGGCAGGGGCAGGAGACCTCGCTCGACTACCTCGACACCGGCGAGTCCTTCGCCGTCGACGCCGACGAGGAGGGCCTTCTGGCCGAGTACCATCCGGCGACCGCCGACGATCTCCCGGACAATATGAAGTCGAAGGACGGCACCTGGTACAACCACCTCGGCGGGACGATGGCCATCGGCTGCGACACCGAAGCCGTGAAGAAGTGCCCGACGAGCTTCGAGGAGCTGCTCGGCTCCGAATACAAGGGCAAGGTCGCCATGCGCGGCAACCCGACGACCGGCGAGGCGGGCTTCATGGCGGTGTTCGCCGCGTCCCTGGCCAACGGCGGATCGCTTGATGACATCGAGCCCGGCATCGACTACTTCAAGCAGCTCTCGGACAAGGGCAACCTCGTGCCCACCGAAGCCGAAGCCGGCACCATCGAGACCGGAGAGACCCCGATCGTCGTCAACTGGGACTACCTGCTGCTGCAGTGGGCCGACGACCTCTCCGACAGCGGCATCGACCTGTCCGTCGACGTTCCCTCCGACGGCACCGTCGCCTCCTACTACGCGGCCTCGCTCAACGAGGACGCCCCGCACCCGGCGGTGGCCCGCCTGTGGCAGGAGTTCGTCTTCAGCGATGAAGGACAGAACCTGCTGCTCGACGGCTATGTCCTGCCCGGCCGCCTCGATGCGATGGTCAAGGCCGACACGGTCGATGAGGACTCCCTGTCGAAGCTCCTCGACGACTCGGTCGACCAAGAGGCCCCGCAGCCGACGCAGGAGCAGCGCGACGCCCAGGCGGAGGTGCTCGCCGACAAATGGGCCGAGGCGGTCGGATGAGATCGGCCCCACCCGCGGCCGAGGCGGTCGACGCCTCGGCCGGGCACCCGCCCGCACGCAGGCGCCGCCGCACCGTGTCTCCGGCCTGGGGCGCGCTGGCACCCCTGACCGTGGTCATCATCGCCTTCTTCGTCATCCCGATCTGCGGCATGGTCACGACCTCGGTGCTCGTCCCCGGCCCGGAGCGGGGCTCATCGGTGCTCAGTGCCGAGAACTTCGCCGCCCTCGGCTCCGGCTCACGGTCGATGGCCCTGCAGAACAGCCTCCTGCTGTCCTTCACCGCCGCCACCGTCGCCGCCGTGTTCGGCGGAGTCTGCGCCTGGGCGATCTCGACGGTGAAGTCGAAGATCATCGATTCCCTCACTGCCGTAATCTCCAGCGTTCTGGCCAATGACGGCGGCGTGCCGCTGGCGTTCTCCTTCATCGTCGCCGTCGGCAACACCGGGTACTTCACGGCCCTCGTCACCGCCGTCGATTCGACGTTCACGCTCTACAGCGTCAAGGGCCTCATCCTCATGTACCAGTACTTCCTCATCCCGACGATGATCCTGCTCACCCTGCCCAGCTTCGTCGCCCTCCGACAGCAGTGGCGGGAGGCGAACACGAGCCTCGGCGGCACCTCCCTGACCTTCTGGCGGCGGGTCGGCCTGCCTGTGATCACCCCCGCCCTGCTCGGCGCATGGCTGCTGATGTTCGGTTCGGCCTTCGGCACCCACGCCTCGGCGGCCGTGCTCATCGGCACCGGCGCCTTCCCCCTCATTCCGCTCGAGATCGCCGGTCAGCTGGCCGGATCGGCCGCGACCGGCGGAGAGGGTGTGGCCATGGCCCTGGGCGTGACGACCGGCGTGGTCGCCGTCATCGTGCTCATCGCCTTCAACGCACTGACGAAGAGGAGCGCGAAGTGGCTGAACACCTGAGATCGTCCAGCACGACGGTGAGGTTCCTCGCCTGGCTGCCCCTGGCGGCCCTGGC
Organism: Brevibacterium sp. SMBL_HHYL_HB1; assembly: GCF_018208375.1. Classification (NCBI taxonomy): domain Bacteria; kingdom Bacillati; phylum Actinomycetota; class Actinomycetes; order Micrococcales; family Brevibacteriaceae; genus Brevibacterium; species Brevibacterium sp. SMBL_HHYL_HB1. The sequence continues at coordinate 2,767,772 of NZ_CP062936.1, forward strand.
GATCTTCATCCTCACCCCGCTGCTGAGCTCCCTGACCTATTCGTTCTTCCGCTCCGACGGCAGCTTCACGACCTCGGGGCTGACGGGACTGGCCGATTCGGGCAAGATCATCGCTCCGCTCACGCGCAGCCTCATCGTCTCCGTCCTCGCCGTCGTCGTCCTGGTGCTCACCCTGGTCCCGGCCGTCGTCGCCGTCCACCTGTGGGCGCCGAGGCTGCGGTCCCTGCTGTCCGTCCTGTGCACCCTGCCGCTCGTCGTCCCGGCGATTGCGATCGTCGCCGGTCTGTCCGCCGTGCTGCGCAGCCTCGCCTCGCACGGCCGGGGCAGTCTGGGCATGGAGATCAACACCCTGCTCCAGAATCAGGATCTCCCGTTGGTGCTCGTGGGCACCTATGTGGTGCTCTGCCTGCCCTTCACGTTCCGGTCGATCGATGCGGGGCTGTCGACGCTGCCCCTGCGGACCCTCTACGAGTCCTCCTCGATCCTCGGCGCCGGCCTGTGGACGACGCTGTGGCGGGCGGTCATACCGAACATCCGCGGTCCGGTGATGTTCTCCGCGTTCTTCACCTTCGCCCTGTCGATCGCCGAATACACCGTGGCGGCGACGCTGTCGATCAACACCCTCCCGGTGTTCCTCAACACTCTGTCGAGCACGAACTTCCGCGGATCGATCACTCTGTCCGTGCTGCTCAACCTCACCACCTGGCTGCTGCTGGCCTCGGCGACGATCAGCGCCTCGCGCTTCGGACACCGGACGAGTCCCGATGAGCCCGCACCGGCACCATCCCGAAAGGAAGCCGCGATCTCATGAGCACTCCTGAGCGATCATCAGTCGACGATGCGATGTCGGTGCGCTTCGAGCGCGTCGACAAGTCCTATGGCACCACCTCGGTGCTGCGCGATTTCAGCATCGACATCGAAGCCGGCAGCATGGTCAGCTTCCTCGGCCCCTCGGGCTGCGGGAAGACGACCACGCTGCGCATCCTCGCCGGATTCGAACCCGTCAACGGCGGCGATGTCCTCGTCGGCGGGGAGTCCGTGCTGCGGCTGCCGCCGAACCGGCGGGACATGGGCATGGTCTTCCAGAGCTACAGCCTGTTCCCCAACCTCAGCGTCACCGACAACATCGAATACGGTCTGCGCATCCGCAAGGTCGGTGCCTCGGCGCGGAAGAAGCGCAGCGATGAGCTCCTCGAGATCTGCGGTCTGACCGGCATGGGCACGCGCTTCCCGCATCAGCTCTCCGGCGGTCAGCAGCAGCGGGTCGCCCTGGCCCGCGCCTTGGCCACCCAGCCGAAGGTCCTCCTCCTCGACGAGCCCCTGTCCGCGCTCGACGCCTCCGTGCGGGCCTCGCTGCGCGACGAGATCCGTCGCGTGCAGCAGACTCTGGGAACGACCACCGTCTTCATCACCCACGATCAGGGCGAGGCCCTGGCGATCGCCGACCGGGTGGCGGTGATGAATGCCGGACGGATCGAACAGTACTCGGCCCCGCACGAGGTGTACATGACTCCGAAGACACCGTTCGTCGCCCGCTTCGTCGGGTCGATCAATGAGTTCGCGGTGCCGAGCAGCTGGGCCGTCCGCGACCGTCTGCCCATCGACGCCGATTCCGCGGACACCGTGTTCATCAGGCCCGAGAATCTCGCGATCGCGGCGGTCGACGACGGCTTCCTCGAGATCAAACGCCAGACGTACACGGGCGAGCGCACGATGATCCACCTCGGCCTGCCCGGTGACGATCGGTCGCGCTGGTCGGCTTCGCTGGCCTCGGCCGAGGCGGCGAGCATGCGCCCGGGAACCCGGGTCGACGCCAGTGTCACCGCCGCCCCCGCCCTGCGGCTGGAGGCGGACGAGGTGGGTCAGGCATGAGACTCAGTCGCATCTCGGGTGCGGTCTTCGACTGCGACGGCATCCTCGTCGACTCCGAGCAGCCGTGGATCGACCTCATGGCCGACTGCCTGCGGCGCATCGGGGCCGTGGACGTTCCGGCCCAGCAGCTGCGCGGGCTCACCGCCGCCGAGGCGGTCGTGAAGCTGGCCGAGATCCACGACGGCCTCGGTGCCGCGGCGACATCGTCGCCGCCGAGCACCGAGCAGATCGATTCCGCGTACAGCCGGGCACTGGCCGGTCTCACCGCCCCGATGCCGGGGGCGCAGGAACTCGTGGCCGCGATGTCGGGCACGATCCCCGTGGCCGTGGCCAGCAACGGCCGCGGTGAGGACGTGCGGGGTCTGCTCGAACGGGCGGGGATGCTCCACCTCTTCGACGAGGTCGTGACCATCGATGACGTCGCCGACGGCAAACCCGCACCGGACCCCTATCTCACCGCGGTCTCCCGCCTCGGTCTCGACCCCGCAGCGGCCGTGGCCTTCGAGGACTCGCCGGTCGGTTCGCAGGCCGCACACCGGGCAGGATGCACGGTCATCGGAGTGAACGAGGACGCCGAGGTCGGCCTGACCGCCGATGTGCGCCTGACCCACTTGGGGCAGGCGCGCTTCGACACGAGCACCCGGACCCTGCACCTGCCCTGAACCGCCTTCCACTCAAGGAGCACCATGCCCACGACTTTCACCCTGCAGACCTGGAATCTCTGGTACGGCGGCCGCGAGGTCGACTACGGACAGGAGAAGCAGTACGCGATCGCCGCGCAGTTTCCCGCAGACGTCCTCGCCGTCCAGGAATGCTGGGGCACTGCGGCGGAGAATCTGGCGCCGAAGCTCGGTGCCGGCCTGGCCCAGTCCGGCTGGGACACGGCCGTCATCGCCCCCGGCGAGCTGACACCGCTGGCCACCGACACGCTTCCCTATGCGCAGGCGGCCCTGGCCACCCCGGTCCCGGGCGCCGGCAGGGTGCTCGTCTGGTCGGTCCACCTCGCCGCCTATCCCTATGCCGTCTATCGCGCCCTCCAGGGCGAAGGGCAGGAAGTCGCCGACGCCGAGGAAGCCGAGCGTCTGAAGCAGATCGAACAGGTCCTCGCCGAGACCTCGCGGCTATGCACCGAGCTCGGTGATGAGAACCTGCCCGTGGTCGTCTGCGGGGACTTCAACACCCCGGCCACCGGGGACTGGGCGGCACGCAGCGATCGTCCCGACATCGCCTGGCGGGCACCGGATGCGCTGGTCGAGGCGGGATTCGTCGACACCTTCCGCGCAGTCCACCCCGATCCGGTGACGACCCCGGCCGACTCCTGGTCGCCCATCGAACCGCTCACCCATGCCGGGCACGAGGTCAAGCCCGAACCCGGCCGCACCGATGGTGCCGAGCCCCGTGATCGCATCGACTTCATCTTCGCCCGGGGGCTCGAGGTCGTCGACAGCCTCATGCGCGGCTGCAGCGTCGACGGCCTGGTCGAAGACGGTTTCGTCGATGTCGGTGGCCGCTGCGAGCTCATCCCGAACCAGCGGCAGAACCGGTTCCCGTCCGATCATCAGCTCGTCGAGACGCGATTCTCCTTCCCCGCCTGAGCGAAGGCTCCTGACCGCGACGGCAGGTCATCAGTCACTTCACCGACTTCGGCACGATGACCATGGCAGCGAAGCCGAGCACGGCGACTGCGGAGAAGAGATAGAAGCCCCAGGGGTAGGCGATGCCGGCGGTCACGAGCGCTCCCGTGATGAATGGTCCGACGATGGCGCCGAGGCGGCCGATGCCCGAGGCCATGCCGAGCGCGGTCCCGCGCGCCTGCGCCGGGTAGATCGCGGAGACGAAGGCGTAGACGAGCACCTGCGCGGAGAAGACGAAGACGCCGGTGATGAAGACCGCGAGGTTGAGCAGGATCTGGCTGGTCATCGGAATCGACAGGGCGGCGAGGAAGACCGCGGCGAGGACGAACCACATGAGCACGATCCTCTTCGTTCCGTGCTGATCGGCCAACCAGCCGGCCAGGACGAGTCCGACGACGGCTCCGATGTTCATCACGAAGAGCATGACGAGGGAGTCCGAGACCTCGTAGCCGGCGTCGGCCATGATCTTCGGCAGCCAGGTGTTGAGCCCGTAGACCAGCAGCAGTCCCATGAAGCTCGAGGCCCAGACGCCGATGGTGACCAGCGCGAGCCTGCCTTCGAAGAGTCCGGCCATGCCGGATTTCGCCCTCGCGTCGACGTGACCGGCGGGATCGATCGCTTCTGTCACGGTCGCCGAGGCGGCCGCAGGGTTGCGCTTGGCTTCCTGGGCGATGCGGAACGCCTCCGATTCGGGCAGCTTCCACCACAGGAGCGGAACCATGAGCAGGCCCGCGAGTCCGCCGGCGGCGAAGAGCAGATGCCAGTTGTGCGAGTAGGCGACGGCCAGCAGCGAGATCCCAACGGCGCCGGCATGGTACCCGGTCATGGTCAGAGTCGTCGCTTTGCCGGTCTTGCCCGACTTGCTGTACTCGCTGATATAGGCCAGGCAGCTGGGCATCACGGCGCCGAGGAAGATGCCGGCGATGAACCGGAAGAGCGTGAACAGGGCGACGTTCGGGGCGAAGGCCACGAAGAGAGTGAAGAGGCTGAAGCCGATGACGCAGGCGATGATCGTCCACCGTCGTCCGATCCGGTCGACCACGGGCCCGACGGCCACAGCGCCCGATCCGACGCCGACGAGGCTGAGCGTGGCCACGAGGGTGGCCGCCTCGGGGGTGAATCCGAGGGCCTGAGTGGCCAGCAGCTCGGGGATGACTGCGCCGAGGACGACGAGGTCGAAGCCCTCGAGGGCGACGGCGAGCCAGCAGAGGACGGCGGGCCACCGGCCCACCGAGTCGGCGGCGGTGGCGGCTGGGGCAGGGGCGGTTGAGGACATCGGTGTCTCCGTGCGGTCGGCGGTGACCGGCGGTCGGCCGGTCGGGTGGAGGGGGCGGATCAGAACGGGTAGTCAGCGATCGTCGAGCGCATCGTCACCCATTGGGTTTCGGTGAAGGCCTCGATATTGGCCTCGGCCCCGCCGAAGCGGGACCCGTTGCCCGAGTCCTTCATGCCGCCGAAGGGCACATTGGCCTCATCGGAGACGGTCTGTTCGTTGATGTGGATCTTGCCGGTGTCGACGAGGTCGGCCAGCTCCATGGCCATGCCCACATCGCCGAGGATGCCCAGGGAGAGCCCGTATTCGCTGGCGTTGACCATCTCGGCGGCCTCGTCGAGGGTGGAGAACGTCGCCACGGGGGCCACGGGCCCGAAGATCTCCTGCGACCAGGCCGGGTTCGACGGGGTCAGGTCGGTGAGCACCGTGGGTGGGACGAAGGCTCCCTCACCGGGCCCTCCGGCGACGAGCCGGGCGCCGTCGGCGGTGGCCTTGTCGATGATCTCGCGGATGCTGCTCCGCTGCTTGTCGTCGATGATCGGCCCGATCGCGACCTCCTCGGCGGCGGGATCGCCCACCGGCAGGTTCCGGGCACGGCTGGACAGCTGCTCGACGTAGTCGTCGGCGATCGATTCGTGGACGAGGTGGCGGCCGGTGGTCATGCAGATCTGTCCCTGGTGCATCCACGAACCGAAAGCCCCGGCCGAGGTGGCCGGACCGACCTCGGCGCCGGGCAGGACGACGAGCGCATTGTTGCCGCCGAGCTCCAGGTGGCAGCGCTTGAGGAGGCGACCGGCGGCCTCGCCGACCTTGCGGCCGGCCGCGGTCGACCCGGTGAAGGAGATGACGGAGACCTCGGGGGCGGCGACGACGGCCTCACCGGCGTCGAGCCCACCGGGCAGGACCTGGAGGAGCCCCTCGGGCAGACCCGCCTCGGCGAAGATCCGGGCCAGGGCGACACCGCCGCAGACCGCGGTGCGGGGGTCGGGTTTGAGCAGGACCGCGTTGCCCAGGGCCAGCGCCGGGGCGACCGAGCGGATGGAGAGGATGAGGGGGAAGTTGAACGGGGCGATGACGGACACGACTCCGGCCGGGACTCGGCGGGCGAAGGACCAGCGGGGTTCGTTCGAGGTCAGCACCTGGCCCTTGGGCTGGCTGGGCAGCGCGGAGGACTCGTAGCAGATCTGTTCGGCGGAGCTGACCTCGAGTCCGGCCTTGGCGGGGATGGCACCGGATTCGCGGATGATCCAGTCCGAGATCTCCTCGGCGTGCTCGGCCCACAGCGCCCCGGCCCGGCGGAGCACGGCGGCGCGTTCGGCCGGTGTGGTCCGTGCCCACTGCTTCTGTGCGGCCGCGGCCCGCGTGGCCGCGGTGGTGACGTCATCGGCGCTGGCGGCGCCGAGGCGGCCCAGGGACGCCCCCGTCGCCGGTTCGATGACGTCGTAGGTCTCCCCCGCGCCTTCGGTCCACCGGCCGGTGAAGATCCTGCTGTGCCAGTCCGATCCCAGGAAGCTGTTCTCGCTCATGGTCTCTTCTCCCCTATTCCTTCTCTGGTCGTGTCTTCTCGGTGTTGACTTCGATCAGGCTGGCGCGGCCCTGTCCGGCACGGTCGATCGCCTCGCTGAGGGCGCGGTCGAACCCATCGGCGCTTCCGGCGTGTTCGGCGTGCATCCCGTAGCCGGCGGCGATGGACACGAAGTCGACCTCGCCGAGGTCGAGCCCCGGGGCCTTGTCGACGTCGAGCATGTCCGCGAACCAGTCCAGGGCCCCGTAGGTGCCGTTGCGCAGCAGGACGATGATGACTCCGATGTTCTCCTCGACGGCGGTGCGCAGGGCCGAGATCGAGTAGTGGGCAGAGCCGTCGCCGATGATCGCCACGACCGGACGGATCGGGTCGGCCAGGGCCACGCCCATGGAGGCGGGCAGTCCCCAGCCGAGGCCGCCGGAGGCCGGGAAGAAGTAGGAGCCGGGCAGCTCGAGGTCCATCTGCGCCCAGAACGCCGCGTTCGTCGAGGTGGATTCGACGACGTAGCGGGTCTCGGCCGGCATCGTCTCGCGCAGACCGGCGAAGACCTCCTCCGGGTGGAGGACGCCGTCGGTCGCCGAGGTGGCCGGAGCGGCGATCGCCCGTGCCGGGCCGGGCTCGGCGGCTGGGTCGGCGACGTCGAGGGTCTTCGCCAGCGCCAGGAGCGTCTGCACGGGGTCGGCGATGAGGGCATCGCCGAAGGGCGCGCGGGCGGCGGCCGCGGTGTCCTCACCGATCTGGATGAGCTCGGTGGTCTCGGGCAGGTACTGACCCGGCTGCCACTGGTGATAGCGGAAGACCGGGGCGCCGATGACCAAGGCGAGGTCGTGGGACCCGAGGATCTGGCCGATCGGGGCGATGCCGGCGGGCAGGACTCCGCGGAAGTTCGGGTGCTGGTTGGGAAACGGCAGACGCGACAGCGACGGGGCGGCCCAGACGGGCAGGTCGAAGGCCTCGGACAGGGCGATCGTGGTGTCCCAGACGCGTTCGTCGTCGACCTCGGGGCCGAGGACGAGCACCGGCGAGGTTGCCGCTCGCAGCTTCTGCGCGAGTTCGGCGACGACGGTCGGATCGACGGTGCGGGCGGAGGTGACATGGCGGGAGAGCTGACCGATCCGGTCGGCGGGCACCTCGGCGTCCCAGTCGTCGTAGGGCACGGACAGATAGACGGGTCCGTGTTCGGAGGCGAAGACCGACTGGGAGAACGCGCGGGGCACATCGTGAGCGCTCAGGGGTTCCAGCGATTGGTGGACGAGGGGTTCGGCCAGTTTGGGAGCCTCGACATTGGCGAGCATGACCTCGGGCCCGATCATGTCCCGGACCTGCTGACCGGCGGTGATGACGAGCTTCGACTTCGAGATCGCCGAGTTCGTCAGGGCCCCGAGGCCGTTGCCCGTGCCCGAGGCGGCGTGGAGACTGACCAGCGTGGGCCGATTCGTGATCATCGAGTGGCCGTCGGCCATGGCCACGACGGCGGCTTCGTGAAGGCCGAGGATGTAGCGGGCGGGCAGGTCCTTGAGGAAGGGCAGCTCATTGGAACCGGGATTGCCGAAGATCGTCGTCATCCCGTGGAAGGCCATGATCTCGTGAACTGCTCGGCGAACCGTGACTGTCGTCATCGACGTGATGCTCCTTGATGTGGCGGATCTGCGGGCACCGCCGACCGAGGACTGTGGTGCACCTCTCGTCAGAGTAGTGACCCGGACCACCAGGAGCCACAGTATTTCCATTGATTGAGAATTTCCTCTCGGAATCGCTAGGATCGGGGCATGGCGAACTCCCGGTCCGGCGATGCGATGATCGATCGACTCGTGCGCGTGCTCGCCGCCTTCGATCCGGATCACCAGAGCCTGAGCACCGAGGAGATCGCCGCTCGTGCCGAACTGCCGAAGTCCACGGCCTACCGGCTGGTCGGCGATATGATGCGCCATGATCTGCTGCAGCGCGATCCCAGCGGCCGGCTCCGGATCGGAGTGGGGATGTGGGAGCTGTCGAACCGAGCCTCGGATGCCGTCGATCTCGCCTCGGTGGCCAGGCCGCACATGATGGCCGTCCATGAGTTCGTCGGCGAGAACACTCAGCTGGGGATCCTCCGCGAGCGCGAGGTGCTCATCATCGAGCGGATGTCGGCGCCGAACGCGGTCGTCCATCGCTCGAAGACGGCCGGGCGACTGCCGGCGCATGCGTCCTCGTGCGGGCTCGTACTGCTGGCCTATGCGCCCAAGCATGTGCGCGAGGCCTATCTGCGGGGGCCGCTGAACGCGCTCACGGAGAAGACGACGACGGACCCGGCCGCCCTGCGGACGATGCTCTCGACGATCCGGTCCCATCATTTCGCCGAGCTGTCGGGGCACATCGACGAGGGCACGACCGGCATCACGGTCCCGGTCTTCGACGGAGGCGGGATGGCGATCGCCGGACTCGGCGTCGTCATCGACTCCGAGCACAGGAAGGGCGTGCCCGCGATCATGCGGGCCCTGAGGACCGCCTCCGCGAGGATCACCCAGGACCTGGCTGTCCACGGCGGGGCGCTCGGCTGACCTGCCGCGAGCGCTTGCGGCCCGGGCGGCCGATAGACTGCGGAAGGAATCCAGACAGCGGGAGGATCATGAGAACCGAGGAATCGGCGATGACGTCGGAACAGCTCGACAGCCTGCGCACCCTGCGCATGGACTTCTCCCGGCTGATCATGCAGCATCGGTTCGTCGTCGACGAGATGCTCACGAAGATCTCGATCCTGCGCGAGGAGTCCGTCCACGCCCACAGCTACAACCCGATCGAGCACATCTCCTCGCGGGTGAAGTCTCCGCGGAGCCTGCTGGCGAAGATCCGCCGCCGCGGTCTGCCGCTGGAGATCGATGTCATCCGCAAGGAGATCACGGACATCGCAGGCATCCGCATCACCTGCAGCTTCATCGCCGACACCTACCATGTGCTCGAACTGCTCACCGCGCAGGACGACATCCGGGTCGTCGAGATCAAAGACTACATCGCCCACCCGAAGCCGAATGGCTATCGCAGCCTGCACGCGATCCTCGAGGTGCCCGTGTTCCTCCACGGCGGACCGGTGCCGGTCATCTGCGAAGTCCAGATCCGCACGATCGCCATGGACTTCTGGGCCAGTCTGGAGCACAAGATCCACTACAAGTTCAACGGCGACGTCCCCGACCGGCTGATCGACGAACTCACCGAGGCGGCCGACGCCTCCGACCAGCTCGACCGACGGATGGAGCAGCTGCACTCCGAGGTCCACGACCGGGCCCCGGCCGTCGACACCGGCGAGGACTTCGACGACGAGGCGATGCGGATCCTGTGGGACCTCAGCAGGCGCGAGGGCTAGACCTTTTGGGCCGGTAGGTGCGACCGAAACTGCGCGCGTTCGCCGTATCGATCATCGCGAGCTCCCAGTCGACCCGGCGCCCGCCCGGCACGTCGAAGATCCGGGTCCCGTCGCCGAGGAAGACCGGAGCCACATAGACCTGGAGTTCGTCGATGAGGTCGACTTCGAGCGCCTGCCGGGCGATATCGGCGCTGATGATCTGGATATCGCGATCCCCGGCAATCCGCTGTGCCTTCTCGACCGCCTCGGTGATGGTGCAGTTCATCGCGGTCACCGAGGCATCTCCCGCCAGCTCCTCGGGACGATGAGTGAGGACGAATTCCGTCCCCGACCACGCACCACCGTAGGCCTCGGAGGTCATCTCGTCGTGTTCATCGGCCTGCGCCCTGGCCGCGTCGTAGCCGCGGCGGCCGGAGATGATGACGGCGACCTTCGCCGCCATGCCCTCGGTGGTGCCCTCGGCATTCGGTTCGGAGGCCGAAAGCCATGACATGTCATGGCCCGGCCCGGCGATGAACCCGTCGATCGAGGCGGTGAAGCCCCATGCCACTTTTCCCATCACTCCCCCTTGAGCTGCGGCACCCCTCGCCGGTGATTGCAGAATGCAATCAGTTAACCATCGTTGCGACGTCCGATCAATGGTCTCTGTGACCGAGCAGGCCCGCAGACAGAGGAATGTTCTCCGCCATTTCGTCGTTCTGCTTGGACGGGCTAGAGGCCAAGCACCCGCTCGGCCGTCTGGGCACCGCCGACGAAGTCGCAAAGGTCGTGACGTTCCTGCTTTCCGATGACGCCTCGTTCGTCACCGGCGCCTACTACCTCATCGACGGCAGCTGCACGGCGGTGTGAGGCACTGAGCCGACTGCCACCAACCCCGTGTTCAACTTTTCGTAGTGTTCAAGTGTCCTGAACGTATGTCGATCATTGAACACTGGACTGGTCGCATCCCGGCGTTCATCACCCGCGCCCTCGAGGCACTCGCGGGGGTGGGGTTGCGCGCAGATTGGTCGGCCCTGACGAGCGATCTCGGCCGAGCCGCCTCCGGCACGCTGATCGTCGACGACGGCCACAGCACACACGAGTTCCCCGCCATTGCCCAGGCTTCAGCGAGCGCAGCCGACATCGCACTGCTCCCCCACGACGAGCAGACGATCCTCATCACCGATCGTGTGTCACAGGTCCGTGCTCAACAGCTCGCGGACCGCGGCCGGGGAGGATACCTGGATTCTGCGGGCAACGCCTCCCTCCGCGGAGAAGGCATGATTGTCGAGATCGCGGGCCAATGCAAACCAGGGTCGGCCCCGACCCGCGCGACAACTGCCCCATTCACCCGCGCGGGTCTGCCGGTGACCTTCGCGCTCTTGGCTGCCCATGACCTCCACGGCACCATTCCCACCCAGCGTGCGACCGCCGAGAGTTCGGGGGTCTCACTCGGCACGGTCAATCGAGTCTTCCGCGCCCTTCGTGAGCGCACTCCGCCGTTCCTGGAAGGACGGCACAATGACCTCACTCGACCAGACGTCCTCGAACGTGAATGGATCTCGGCGTATTCGGCACAGCAGCCCGCCGCCTGGCCGGAAGAGCGCTTTACCAGCGGCGTCTGGACCATTCCCGAAGGTCTCCTCAATATCCCTCTTCCAGAGGGCGCGCTGTTCAGCTCGGAAGTCGCTGCCGCACGGCTCGGAGCGTCGATCCGGCCGGCTTCAGTGCTCATCCACGTCGACGGAGACGATCGCACACGGAAGGAACTGATTCGGCACGGGCGACTCCGCAGAGACGAGACCGGCATGATCCGACTCCGACCGGCGCTGTGGCGGATTCCACCGGTCCCGACAGAGGGTCAGACCGTCCCTCGCCTCCTCATCCGCGCCGATCTGCTGCTCGAAGACGATCCTCGAACCGATGAGATCAGTGCCGAGTTCCGTGGAAACGACCGATGATCGACCTCACAGGTCGCATGGATGTTCCGGTGCCTGAAGACGTTCTCCGAGATCTGACGGCGCTCTGCCGGACAGCGGAGGTCGAATTCCTCGTCATCGGCGCGGCCGCACGAGACCTCGTCATCCACTCCCGCCAGCGGAGCGAACCCACCCGCGCCACGAAGGACATCGACATCGCTGTCGCGGTCCGCGGCGACGAGGATTTCCGCGCGCTCGCGCAGGTGCTTGACCGCAGAGGCAGAGCACCGCATAAGTTCATCGTGCACGGTCGGTGACCTTCTCCGACGGCAGCGTCTTCGACGCCACGGCAATCTCCGAGGCCCATTCGACATCGGTGACGGTGCGGTTTCCGCATGGAACCGAGGTGCAGGTCGCGTCGCCGGCGACACTGACCGCGCTGAAGATCCTCGCCTGGAGAGAGCGCCGCGCCGACAACCCCAAGGACGCGCTGGATCTTGCCACCATCCTGACTGCGATGTCCGAATCCCCCTTCGGCGACTCGGTGTGGAACGACGACGCAGCGCTCGAGGCAACAGGTGCCGATATCTTCGCGGCTGCAAGCTGCTGCTACGCACGGCTCGCCGCCCGACCCTTCACCCGTCATGACGGTCAGAAGGTGCTCGACATCCTCGGCGATCCGATCCAGCGGCCGCTGCTGATCAGACAGATGCGCACGGCGATGGCCGGCGATCTCATCGATGCCTACCTCACAGGATTCGCGGCAGGGCTCGCCTGACTCGGTCTCAGTGCTCGTGCCCGACAGCCACCCCGACCTCGTCCTCCTGACCGGGATCGATGACGACGAACTGACCCATCATCCCTTCGTCCTCGTGCAGGAGCATATGGCAGTGGTACATATACGGCAGGTGCGGGTCGGTGTAGTCCTCGAAGCGCATGAGGAGTCGGTAGACGCGATTCGGTTCGAGGTAGATCGTGTCCTTGCGCCCGCTCATCGGCACCGGCGGGGCCTCGCCGTCGATGTCGAGCACCTCGAACTGCACATCGTGGACATGGAAGCTGTGGGGAATCGGCTGCGAGCTGCGGACCTCCCACACCTCGGTGTCACCGACGTGGACGACCTCGTCGATGCGGCTCATATCCATCCTCTCGCCGTTGATCTCCCGCTCTGAGAGCTCGAACTTCCTGGTCTTGACCGCATCGGCCTCGTCCATCGCGTCCTCCTCGGCCTGCCGCGACGGCGACCACGCGGGCTCGGGCGAGGCCGCCAAGTCATCGGCGGCACGGAATTCGACGACGTCGAAGGAATCGGATCCTCCCATCGTCGACGGAACCGCAACCCCGCCGAGGTCGACCTCGGCCGAACGCATCCGCACGATCTCGCCCGGGGAGAAGTCCACGACCACCTCGGCGCGCTCTCCCGGCGCCAGCCGAAGCCGGTCCACCTGGGCGGGTTCGTCGAGGAAGCCTCCGTCGCCGGCGATGAGCGTCATCGGCCGGTCGGGGAACTCGAAGGCATAGGTGCGAGCCGTCGATCCGTTGAGCAGGCGCAGGCGGACCTTTTCGGTCGTGACCTTCTGCACCCCTCCGATGGTGCCGTTGACCATGACGGTGTCACCGAGCATCCCGGGCTCGGCACCGTCGTGGGTGAGTTCGAGCTCACCGTCTCCGTCGAAGGACTTGTCCTGGACGATGAGCGGCAGATCGTCGACGCCGTACTCATGCGGCAGTTCGGCCTTCCTGCTCGCATCGTCTTCGACGATGAACATTCCGGCCAGCCCTCTGTACACATGGTCCTCGGTCTGACCGTGCGGGTGCGGGTGGTACCACAGGGTCGCGGCGGCCTGGTCGATCTGCCAGTGCGGTGTCCACGTCTGCCCGGGCTCGATCATCTGGTGCGGTCCGCCGTCCATCTCCGCCGGCAGATGCATTCCGTGCCAGTGCACACTCGTGGCCTCCGGCAGCGCGTTGTCCACGTCGACTGCGATCTCCTCACCGCGATCGGCCCGCAGCGTCGGTCCGAGGAAGTCGCCGTCGAACCCCCAGGTGCGGGTGGACCCGTCCTGGCCGGCGAACTCGCTCCTGCCCTCCTGCGCGCTGAGGTCGAAGGTGCGGACTCCGTCCTCGACGTGCGAGTCGGCAAGCGGCGGGACGGCCAGTTCGTTCGTGAACTCGGGTTCCGTCACCGAGGTGGTCGAGACCCCGCATGCGGCCAGACCGGCCGCGACGAACAGCGAGACGGCCGCGACCGCCGCGGGTCTGCGCAGTCTCATCGTTCCTCCCGCCGACCGAGCAGCGCCTGGATGCCCGCGGCAGCCAGACCGGCCAGGCCACCGACTCCCGCACCCATCGCCAGGCTGGGAATGAACGCCATGAGCATGGCGGGACCGGCGCCGATCGCCCCGGTGCCCGCAAGCAGCCCGCCGAGGGCGAGGTTGATGAACCCGTGTGCCGCACCGCAGATGGTCAGGGTGAGCACGGGCCGGGCGACGCGGGCGAAGCCGACGGTCCCGATCCACACCGCACCGGTGATTCCGATGAGGACGAACGCCCGGAGCGGCCCCTCCCCGAGGACCGGCCACAGCCCGGTCAGCGGCCACAGCAGGGCCAGAGAGGACAGGCCGACGATGAGCGGCCAGGACAGAGGATCTCGTGTTCGGGGTTCGTCATTCATACCCTCAACCCTCCTGCTCCGCCGGCTGCGGCACATCGACCCCGAATCGTCACCTGCCTTCGCCCCGCGACGCGGTCACAGTCGCCCGCAGGCGACTGCCCGATCGACACCGAACGACTGCGCCGGTGCTCGAAGCTCCGTATTCTGGACCCATGGCCATCGACGATGCAGGAGCGACGGACGGGGCTGCGCGCACGCGTGAGCACCTCGACTCCCGACTGATCGACGCCTCCCTGGCGGTGGCGATGACGCTGGTCATCGCCTTGGTCATCGCCGCCGATTCGGCACAGACCTCACCGTTTCCCGGCCTCGTCTGGGCCGCCGGATTCGGAGCGCTGATGCTTCTGCGCCGGCACTTGCCCATCATCGTGCTCACGGTCACCGTCCTCGGCATCTTCGCCTATTACGCGCTCGATCTGCCGCCGATCGGCATGGTGCTGCCGGCCGTCGGCGCCCTCTACTCGACCGCCGAGCTGCGGCGCACCTCCTGGGCCGTCATCGGCGCCGCGGTCCTCGTGACCGTGTCCTCCTTCTTCCGCTTCGACGACCTCGACCCCCGCGCCCACCTCACCGGCTACGGATTCGTCACCGAACTGGCCCTGGCCGCCGCGGCGATCGCGCTCGGATCCGTGGTCCGACTGGTCCGGCACACACGTGCCCAGGCCGCTCACATCGCCGCGCTCACCGCCGCGGAACAGGCCCGGGCCGCGGCCTCGCGCATGCAGGCCCAGCGGATGCGGATCGCCCGCGATCTCCACGACACGATCGGTCACACCCTGTCCGTGGCGGCCCTGCACACCTCGGTGGCCGCCGAGGCACGCGACCCGGAGGAGGCGGCGGCCGCCCTCGAACGGGTCCGCAGCGCCACCTCGGAGGCGCTGCGAGAGCTGCGGGGCACGGTCAAGGTCCTCCGCGACGAACCGCTCGATCGGGCTCCCGCTGCGACGCTGGGTCTGGCCTCGCTCGAACAGGTGGCCGAGTCCGCCCGAGCGGCGGGTCTCGAGGTGAGCGCGGAGGTCGACGTCGATCCGGCCCGACTGCCGCGTGATGTCGATGCCGTGGCGTTCCGAATCGTGCAGGAGTCGATGACCAACGTCCTCCGCCACTCGACGGCGACGCAGGTGGCCATCGCCATCGGCCTCGACGGAACCGAGCTCGTCCTCGACATCGCCGATGACGGCACCGGGCCCGCCCACGACCCGGTGGAGGGGACGGGGATCCGTGGCATGCGCGAGCGCGTGCACCTTCTGGGCGGAGACTTCGCGGCCGGTCCCGGCGAGGGCGGATTCACCGTCCGCGCCCGGCTGCCCGCGGGCCCGCCGGCTGATGACGAGGAGAGCCCATGAGCCCGAACGCACCGATTCGCATCATCATCGTCGACGACCAGGAACTGGTCCGAGCCGGTCTGCGCCCCCTGGCCGAGCGCGATGAGGACATCACCGTCATCGCCGAGGCGGCCGATGGCCGAGCCGGTCTGTCCCATGTGCGCCAGCTGCGCCCCGATGTCGTGCTCATGGACATCCGCATGCCCGTCATGGACGGCATCGAGGCGACACGGGCGATCGTGGCCGATCCCGCTCTCGACGGGGTGAGAGTCCTCGTACTGACCACCTTCGACGAGGACGAGAACGTCTATTCGGCGATCCGAGCCGGGGCCGCCGGCTACCTGCTCAAGGACGTCTCCCCCGTCGATCTGCGCACAGCGATCCGCACGGTCGCCGCCGGCGACGCCCTGCTCGCACCGTCGATCACCGCCGCGGTGATGCGCGCCGTGGCCGATGGCCGCACTGCCGACCTCGACGCCGGTGCCCTCGAGGGGCTGAGCGAAAGGGAGGTCGAGGTGCTCACCTGCATCGGTCGGGGCCTGACCAATGCCGAGATCGCCGCCGAGCTGTTCCTCAGCCCGGCCACGGCACGCACCTATGTCAGCCGACTGCTCACCCGCCTCGACGCTCGCGATCGCTCAGCCCTCGTCGTCCTCGCCTACGAAACCGGTCTGGTGCGTCCCGGTGGGCAGCCTCGACGCTGAGGCTCTGTGTGCGGAGCCGATTCCCATCGAACGTCCTTCGATCTCTGAGAGCATGCTCTGCTTCGTGGAGTAGCCTCGAAGCAGAGTCCAAACGGCTTGGACCGTTGACGATGCCGAAGGTGATCGAAGATGAACACGCCGAAAGTCAATGACCGTCCGAAGAGCCAGTCGATCCGTCTGGGCAGGTCCGCTGCCCTCTTCCTCCTCATCGGCATCCTCGGATTCCTCTTCGTCAAGGTCGTCGGCCCGATCCTGCAGACCGGTCCCGAACTCGTCGTCGAGTCGATCATCTCCGGGGTGCCGCTGCTCATCGCCGCAGGCTGTGCCATCGCGGCCGTGACGGCCAAGCTCGTCAAGAGCCTCCGTCGCTCGGCCGCCTGAGTCCGTCACTGCGGGTGCGCGACGATATCGTCGACCGCGAGGCCCGGGATGACCCTGTTGGCGCTCACCACTGATCGTGGTCGAAGACCTGGCAGAACACGCTGGTCATCTGCTCGCTGAAGAGGACGAACTGGAGTTCTGCGATCGATTCCCAGCGTCCGCGCTCACGTCCTTCGACGATGACGCTGTGGGCCGCCTCGGCGACGTCCCTGGCCGACCAGCCGTAGACTCCCCCACCGATGGCGGGGAACGCGATCGAGGTGGCCCCGACCTCCTCGGCGAGGTTGAGGCTCGATTCGAAGCAGGATTCGAGGAGCTCCGGATCGGCCTCACCGGCGTGCCGGTTCGGACCGACCGTGTGGATGACCCACGTGGCCTCGAGGTCACCGGCGGTCGTGGCCACGGCCTGGCCCGGCGGCAGACCCCGCACATGGGTCGTCTGCCTGACCTCGCGACAGGCCTCGAGCAGTGCGGGACCGGCCGCGCGGTGGATGGCTCCGTCGACCCCGCCGCCTCCGAGCAGAGACGAATTCGCGGCATTGACGATGGCGTCGACGGAAACCTCGGTGATATCGCCTTCGAGAACCGTGATCTTCATGTCTCGAGTCTAGACAGACTCCGCGGCGTTGCACACCGGGCGTAGCCTGGAGGCAGCGCGAAGGAGGCTCGTGAAATGTGCAGACTGCTCGGTTTCATCTCTCCCACCCCGACCACGGCCGCGGATCTCATCGGTGTCGATGACTGCCGCCAGTGGCAGGCGATGGGCAGCATCTACGATGACGGCTGGGGCACGGCGTGGATCGATCCCGGCGCCGAGGAGGTCACCCGGTTCCGCACGCCCGGCGAAGGGGCCGACGATCCGCGGCTGACACGAGCCTTGGATGCCCAGAGAACGGAAGCGCGGATCTGCCATCTGCGGATGGCCACGACCGGGCTGAACGATCGTGAGGAGAACACGCACCCGTTCCTCGCCGAGGGCATCGCGCTGGCGCACAACGGCTCGGTGCGTCCGGTCCAGCGGCTGCGCGAGTTCGTCAGTGCCGCGGAGGCCGATCAGATCGGCGGCACGACTGATTCGGCGATCGTCTTCGCGCTCGTTCTGCGCCGGGCCCGCCATGGCGAACCTCTGCTCGACGCGGTCACCGGCACGGTGAGGATGCTGCGGGCGGACTTCGACCACCCGGGAATCAACCTCCTGGTGCTCACGCCCGAGGAGATGATCGTCGTCCACGCCACGGCCGGCACCGAGGTGCCCTATCTGCAGGGGCCGCTGCCGCCGGACCATCATGATCACTACTACCGGATGAGCTGGCGGCGCTTCGCCGACGGGGCGACGATCGTGTCCTCCTCGGGGCTCGAACATCGAGGCTGGAGTCTGATCGAGCAGAACACGATCATGCGGCTGACCGTCGCGAATGGCGCGGAGACGATCGTGCGGCTGTGAGTCAGGCCTTCTGGACCGTGATCGTCCAGCTCGCGTCGGTGACCCGATCGAAGTGGGTGACCGGGTAGCCGTTCTCAGCCGCCCACTGCGGGATCGCCTCGGTGGCCTGAGTGCAGTCGAAGTTGATGACGAGTTCATCACCGTCGGCCAGGCCGGTCATGGCCTCCTTGGCTTCGACGAGGGGGAAGGGGCAGACCTGGCCGTCGGTTTCGAGTACCTGCTTCATACTGTCCTGCTTTCTGCCGCGGGCACTGCCGCCCGCGACGTCGTGGGTTTGATGGTGGCCTTGGCGGCGATTCCGGCGCCGGCGATCATGAAGACCATCGAGACCCAGCCCTGGTATTCGAACTGGGCGGTCGAGACCATGGCGTTGCCGACGGTGCAGCCGCCGGCGATGGCCGCGCCGACACCCATGCCGATGCCGCCGAAGATCGATTTGATGATCGTGTCCTGATCGGGCACGCGGATCCGGAACTCTCCGGAGGCCTTGGCCGCGATGAACGAGCCGATGAGGATGCCGAGCACGAGCATGACGCCCCAGTCGATGAGCTCGGTGTCGCCGGTGGCGAGGTATCCGGTGAGGTTCGCCGAGGGAGTGGTGATGCCCAGCCCGGAGTTGCGTCCCGTGGCCGCCGACAGGGGCCAGGCGATCGTGGCGATGATGCCGATGACCACGGCCGTGGCGAAGGGGTTCCACCGCTTCTCCGTGAGCAGATGGGCCAGTCCCCGCTTCCTGGGCGGCAGCGCGGCCATCGGGGTCTTGAGCTTGCGCGCGTGATGGACTGTCAGCCAGACGGCGATGGCCGAGATGAGGACGACGAAGACCCACGGGCTCAGCCCCGTGCTCGCCTGCAGGCTGCCGTTGTCGAGAGTGATCGAGCGGATGCCCTCGGTGAAGCCGGCGGCCGGGCCCAGCTTCATGAACGCCGAGAACAGGGCGTAGAAGATCAGTGCGAGCCAGCTGCCCACGAGTCCCTCACCGGCCCGGTAGTACGTGCCGGTGGCGCAGCCGCCGGCCAGGACCATCGCGGCGCCGAAGATCAGCCCGCCGACGATCGCGGCCAGCCACGGGAACGGCTCCGCTTCGAGAGTGATGACTCCGGCGTTGTTGAGCAGGAACAGACCGATCGAATGGACGGCGATGAGGACGATGAGGGCGGAGAACCAGCGCGTGTTCCCCGTCAGCGTGAGATCGCGGAACGCTCCGGTGACGCAGAATCGGCCGCGCTGGAACACGAATCCGAGAACCATTCCGACGACGAGGCCAGTGATGATCATTGAGCTGTTTCCTTTGGATGATGGGAGTGCAAGACGAGCGACAGCAGCCCATTTTGCTCAACAATCACCATCGAGTCAACGCCGCCCCGTCACATCCGGTCATACGCGTCATCGCGACGACCCCGCGACGCGATGTGATGCACATCTCCTCAAAAGTATCTTGACGTCAAGATAGTTCGGGGACATAATTTAGGTATACCTTACCTAATGAGGAGGGGTCAGGATGAATAGGAATCCCGCACTGACAGAAGTGCAGTCACTCGCACAGTTCGTCGATCAGGCCTCGCTGGACATGCTCAGCGACACCGCGCTCGAGCAGCTCAAGATCCGCGTCCTCGATACGATCGGCGTCGCCATCGGAGCCCTCGACGCGCAGCCGCTCAAGGAGATCCGGGCACTGATCGAGGACCTCGATGCCGGAGGCGGAGCCACACTCATCGGCGGCGGCCAGGCCAGCCCCGATCACGCGGCCTTCTTCAACTCGGCCCTGAGCCGGTATCTCGACTTCATGGATGCCTACCTGGCCAAGGGCGAGACCAACCACCCCTCGGACAACATGGGCGCGGTCCTCGCCGCGGCCGAGCGGGCCGATGGCTCGGGGGCGGACTTCCTCACGGCCTTCGCCGTGGCCTACCAGATCCACGCGCGCCTGTCCGATGTCGCCCCCGTGAGGGACCTCGGCTTCGACCACACGACGCAGGGAGCCTTCGCCGCCGGGGCCGCCTCGGCCAAGGCCCTGGGACTGGGTCCCGAGCAGATCGCGAACGCCGCCGCCATGGCCGGGACCGCGAACGTCGCCCTGCGCGTCACCCGCACCGGTGACCTCAGCCACTGGAAGGGACTGGCCTATCCGCACGTGTCGAAGGAAGGCGTCTTCGCGGCACTGCTGGCCGCCCACGGCATCACCGGCCCGGCCGAGGTCTTCGAAGGCAACAAGGGCTTCAAGGCTCTGGCCGGTGACTTCGAGCTCGACTGGTCGGCCGAGGACCTCGAGAAGGTCACCGACACGATCATCAAGAAGCACAATGCCGAGATCCACTCCCAGTCCGCCCTCGACGCCGCCCAGGAGATCAGGGCCCAGGACGGCTTCCGCGCCGATGCCATCGCCAGCGTGGAACTGAGGACCTTCGACGTCGCCTACTCGATCATCGGCGGCGGCGAGGAAGGCGATAAGCGCACCATCCGGACCAAGGAGGAGGCCGACCACTCGCTGCCGTGGATGGTCGCCGTCGTCCTCCTCGACGGACAGCTCAATCCCGAGCAGTACGATCCCGATCGGATCACCGCGGAGGACGTACAGGGCCTCATGCACAAGGTGGCGATCACACCGTCGGACGAGTTCAGCGACCGCTTCCCCGACCACATGTGCGCCGATCTCGTCGTCACCCTCGACGACGGCACACGGTTCCACGCGAGCACCGACGACTACGAGGGATTCGTCACCAATCCCCTCGATTGGGCCGGTGCCAGGCGGAAGTTCGACGCGCTGACCTCCCCCTTCGCCGAGGCGGAGCTGCGCGATGAGATCGCCGAACTCGTCCACGACCTCGAGCACCATCGGGTCCGCGAACTCACCGAGGCCCTCGCCCGCGTCCCCCAGACTCGCAGCTGAGGCTGCGTCACCCAGCCGGAGAACCCGGCACCCGCCGGCGGTCAGCCGGCACCCCGTCGGCAGTCAGCCGACATCGAAGAAAGGAAATACCATGTCGAACGCCATCGATTTCGATGTGTCCATGAACTTCGTTCCCCGCGCCCACCGGCCGGCCAAGCCCCGCACCGTCGGGATGACCGAGATCCGCGCCCCCTACTACTCGACCTTCGGCACCCGACACCTGCAGGACGTCTTCGACGTCGCCGGGCAGTGGGTCGACGGCATCAAATGGGCGGGCGGCTCGTTCTCGCTCGTCCCGGCCGAACAGGTGAAGGCCTTCAGCGACATCGCCCATGACAACGGCGCGTACGTATCCTCCGGCGGATGGATCGAAACGGTCCTGCGCTACGGCGATGACGCGGTCGATCAGTACCTCAAGGAGGCCAAGGAGGTCGGGTTCGACGTCATCGAGATCTCGACCGGCTTCATCATGCTGCCGACCTCCGGTCTCGAGCGCCTCGTCGAGAAGGTCGTCAAGGCCGGCCTCAAGGCCAAGCCCGAACTCGGCATCCAGATCGGCTCGGGCGGAGACTCCGGAGAGGCCGAACTGGCGGCCGAGTCCGCGAAGGACATCGGCGACCTCGTCGATCGCGGCCAGCGGGCGCTGAATGCCGGAGCCTCGATCATCATGGTCGAGTCCGAGGGCATCACGGAGAACGTCGAGGAGTGGAACACGGCGGCCGCCGCCTCGATCATCAACGGTCTGGGCCTGGAGAACGTCATGTTCGAAGCCGCCGACGGGCCCGTCTTCGAGTGGTACATCAAGAACTACGGAAACGAATGCAACCTGTTCGTCGACCACTCGCAGATTCTCCAGCTCGAGGGCCTGCGCCAGAACATCTGGGGCAACAAGTCCACCTGGGGACGGGTGATCAACCCGGCTCCATGAGCTGAGACGGCCGACTGAGTCGGCCCGATTCGGCACAGGGAAGGCGCCGACGGATTCCGTCGGCGCCTCTGCCATGCCGGCCTGCCTCCCATTCATTGAGAACGGGATCGCCTCGCTCACGTGACCGGGCGCACACTGAGGAGGACGAAACAGGCAAGGAGGCCCGAGTGCCAGAACTTCAGACAGACGTCGCGATCGTCGGTGCCGGTCCCGCGGGACTCATGCTCGCTCACCTGGTGCACAATGCGGGCATCGACTCGGTCGTCATCGACAACCGCAGCCGCGACGACATCGCCCACACCCACCGTGCGGGGATCCTCGAAGCGGGATCGGTGCGCATGCTCGAGGCCGCAGGGGTCGATTCCCGCGTCCACACCGCGGGCCACCGTCATGACGGGATCACCATCCGCGTCGACGGGACCTCCCACCTCTTCGACTTCCCCGAACTCGTCGGCGAATCCGTCTGGCTCTACCCTCAGAACGAGATCTTCGTCGACCTCGCCGCCGCCCGCGAGCGCACCGGACGGCCGATCCACTACTCGGTGTCCGACACCCGCCTCGGCGATATCGAAAGCGAACGGCCCTGGGTGGCCGCCACCACCGTCGACGGCGAGGAGCTTCGCATCGAGGCCCGATACGTCGTCGGCTCCGACGGCTCCCGCGGACCCTGCCGGGCGATGATCCCCGACACCACCCGGCAGCGGTACTTCCACGAGTACCCCTTCGCCTGGTTCGGCATCCTCTGCGAGGCCCCGCCCAGCCACGAGGTGCTCGTCTACTCCCGCTCCGAACGCGGCTTCGCGCTGATCTCCCAGCGCAGCGACACCGTCCAGCGCATGTACTTCCAGACCTCCCCGGGCACCGATGCGGCCGACTGGTCCGATGATCGGATCTGGACCGAACTGCAATCCCGGGTCGCCGGGCCCGACGGCTTCGAGCTCAGGACCGGGACGATCACCGACAAGACGGTGCTGCCGTTCCGTTCGGCCGTGACCGAGCCGATGCAGCACGGTTCGCTGTTCCTCGCCGGCGACAGCGCCCACACGGTCCCGCCCACCGGGGCTAAGGGCCTCAACCTCGCCTTCGCCGATGTCTCCGTTCTCGCCCCGGCCCTGATCAGCGCGCTCAAGGACTCCGACGCCGAGGCTCTGGCCGGGTATTCGCAGACCGCGACCAAACGCGTGTGGAAGGCCCAGAACTTCTCCTACCAGATGACCCGGATGCTCCACGCCGACCCCGGTCAGGATGCGTTCGAGACGAAGCGCAGCCTCGGCGAGCTCCATTCCATCCTCGATTCCGAGCACGGTCGGCGCTACCTGGCCGAGTGCTACACCGGATGGCCCAACGGCTGATCCCCCTCCCGCTGCCCACAGTGATTCCAACCGATGGAGAAAGGTTCGACGATGAGTCCACAGCAGACCTCGGACACCGCCACGGGCCCCGATGACGCCACCGAGTCCCAGGCGACGCTGTCGCAGGAGATCGCAGACATCGAATCCGCGTACAGGAAGGACGTGGAAGGCGGGAAGGCGCCGGAGACCCAGCCGCGGCTGGACTACCGGCCCTACCGGTCCTCGATCCTGCGGCACCCGACGAAGGACCCTCGCCACGCCGATCCCGAGACCATCGAGCTCTTCTCCCCGGCCTTCGGGCACCGTGACATCGGCACCCTCGAATCGGACCTGACCGTCCAGGCCGACGGCGAACCCATCGGCGAGCGCATCCGCGTCACCGGGCGGGTCCTCGACGGTGAGGGTCGGCCGGTCCGCAATCAGCTCGTCGAGATCTGGCAGGCGAACTCCGCCGGTCGCTACATCCACAAGCGCGACCAGCACCCGGCCCCGATCGACCCGAACTTCACCGGTGTCGGACGCACCCTGACCGGCGATGACGGCTCGTACTCGTTCACCACGATCAAGCCGGGCCCGTACCCGTGGAAGAACCACCACAACGCGTGGCGGCCGGCCCATATCCACTTCTCGCTCTTCGGGTCCGAGTTCACCCAGCGCATGATCACCCAGATGTACTTCCCGGGCGACCCGCTGTTCGCGCTCGACCCGATCTACCAGTCGATCACCGATCGATCAGCACGCGACCGCCTGGTCGCGACCTATGACCACAGCATCACCGAGCACGAGTTCCTCATGGGCTACAACTGGGACATCGTGCTCACCGGAGCCAACCGGACCTGGATGGAAGAAGACGACGATGACTGATCTCACCGCGACCCCGGACCTGACGCCGACGCCCGGACAGACCGTCGGCCCGTTCTACGGCTATGCACTGCCCTATGACCATGACAGCGAACTCGTGCCCGCGGGCTCGGCCCGGGCCGTGCGCCTGCACGGTGTCGTCTACGACGGTGCAGGTGTCCCCGTCCCCGATGCCCTCCTCGAGATCTGGCAGCCGGATGAGAACGGCACCGTGCCCCGCGCGACGGGATCGCTGCGCCGAGACGGCTTCACCTTCACCGGCTTCGGGCGCGCCGCGGTCGACCCCGAGGGCGAGTACAGCTTCTCCACCGTCGACCCCGGACCCACCGAGCCGGGCAAGGCGGCCTTCATCAGCGTCGTGATCTTCGCCCGGGGCCTGCTCAACGGCCTCTTCACCCGGATCTACCTCCCCGAGGACACCGAGGCCCTGGCCGCCGATCCGCTGCTGTCCTCCCTCTCGCCGTCGGAGAGGAACCGCCTGATCGCGGCCCGAGGGGCTGACGGATCGCTGCGTTTCGACATACGGTTGCAGGGTGAGGAGGAAACACCCTTCCTCCGTTTCCCCGGCCACGAGGACTGACACCAATGACCGACACCGCCCATACCCGCCTCCTCTTCGCCCCCGGCGATCTGCGCGGCGCCGAAGCCATCGATGACGACGCGCTCATCACCGCGATCGGCCAGGTCGAGACGGCCTGGATCATCGCCCAGGCACGGGTGGGGCTGGTGTCATCGGAGGTGCGCACCGAGGTCGCCGCGGCCATTGACGCGACCATCCGGTCGCTGACGGCCGATCACGCCGAACTCCAGACCCTGGGAGAGAGCGCAGAGGCGGGAGGCAACCCCGTCATCCCGTTCCTCGGCCTCGTCCGCACCCGGCTGAGTCCGGAGGCCTCACGCTGCCTGCACCGGGGGCTGACCAGCCAGGACGTCATCGACACCGCGATCGGACTGCTCGTCTCCCGTGTCGTCCGGCAGATGCAGGCCCGCCTCGAGGTCATCGGCGCCTCCCTCGTCCACCTGTCCGAAGCCCATGCCCAGACTCTGTGCCTGGCCCGCACGCTGACTCAGCCGGCGCTGCCGACGACCTTCGGACTCAAGGCCGCGGCCTGGGCCGCCGAGGTCAACGAGGTCCAAGGCCAGGCCCCCTTCGTCGACTATGTGCAGGTCGGAGGCGCCGCCGGCACCCGGGCGGCGATCCGCTGGTTCGCCGGGGAGTCGACGGACTCCCTGCTGCACGAGTTCCACATGCAGATGGTCGGCCCCGATGCCGCGCTGACGCAGATCCCCGTGCCCTGGCACACCGACCGGGTCCGGATCCTGACCTGGGGATCCCACCTGGCCCAGTGCGTGACGGTCGGGGCCTCGATCGCCCGCGACGTCCTCGTCGGCGTCCGCCCCGAGGTCGGGGAGCTGTCCCTGGCCTCGACCGGCGGATCCTCGGCGATGCCGCACAAGTCGAACCCCACCTCGGCGGTGCTGCTCCACCGCAACGGAATGCGGGTGCCCGGGGCACTGTCGACCCTGACCACGGCCGCCGCCGAAGCGGTCGAGGAACGCTCCGACGGGGCCTGGCACGCCGAATGGCCGGCTCTGTCCGAACTGATGACGCTGGCGATCTCGTCGCTGATCATCCTCGATGAGATGATCGCCGGTCTCACGGTCGATGCCGAGGCCATGCGTGCGAACCTCGACGCCGCCGGTCCCGGACTCTTCAGCGAGAAGCTGGCCATCGTCTACGGCGACCGGCTGTCGAAGGACGAACTCGCCGCCATCGTCGCCGACGGCACCGACCCCGTGGCCGCGCTGCGGGAGGCCGTCGGCGACGAAGACGGCATCGAGGACTTCTTCAGCCCCGAACGCTACCTCGGCGAGGCCGAGGACATCCGCCGGAACATCCTGGCCACCATCGACCAGTCCGGGCCGCAGGAGATCGACCTGCCGACCTTCGACTGATCCCCGACAGAGAGAGTGACATCCATGGAGCTGACCGCATCCGTTCTCGCCGCGCCGACGACCTCGACCGGTGAGGCCCGGGTCCTCGTCGTCCTGCCCTCCCTGGGCACCTCGGTCGGGGCACTGTGGCAGCAGGCCGCCATGCAGCTGGCGGAGCTGAGCCCGGAATCGACGGTCATCGGCATCGACCTTCCCGGCCACGGCCGGTCGGCTCCCATCGACGTCCCCGCCGGCAGCACGGTGGCGCCGAGGATGACGGTGCGCGAGCTCGCCGAGGCGGTGCAGTCCACCCTCGCCAAGATCCTGCCCGATGTGGCCGCCCCGGGAACTCCCGTCGACCTCGCCGGTGATTCGATCGGTGGGGCGATCGCCCTGCAGCTGGCCCTCGACCATCCCGAGAGCTTCGGTCGGGTCGCCGTGTTCTGCACGGCGGCGAAGATCGGCGAGGCCTCGGCCTGGGAGGAGCGGGCGCAGACCGTGGCGACCTCGGGCACGCCCACGCAGATCATCGGCTCGGCCCAGCGGTGGTTCGGTGAGGGGTTCATGGACCGTGAGCCCGAGGCTTCGGCGGCGCTGCTGCACTCGCTGCAGGACGCCGACCGGTTCTCCTATGCTGCCCTGTGCTACGCGCTGGCCGAGTTCGACGTCCGCCGGCGTCTGCCCGAGATCTCCCTGCCGCTGCTGGCCGTCGCCGGGTCCGAGGACCAGCCGACGCCGGCGACGAAGCTCGCCGAGATCGCCGGCGAGGTCCCCGGTGCCCTGCTCGAGGTCATCGAGGGTGCGGCCCACCTCGTTCCGATCGAGGCCCCGGCCGTGACCGCCGGGCTGCTCGACGACTTCCTGCGCGGGAAGGGGCTCGGCGGCGGTGCCAGTGGAAGCGGTGCCGTCAGCGACGAGTCCGCACCGGCAGTCGCGCTGCCCACGGCCTCGGGCCCACGTGAGGCCAGCCGGGACGAGGTGCGCGAGGCGGGCATGACCGTCCGGCGCCAGGTCCTGTCCGATGCCCACGTCGACCGGGCGAATGCGAAGGTCGACGAGTTCACCACCGACTTCCAGGACCTCATCACCCGCTATGCCTGGGGTGAGATCTGGACCCGTCCGGGCCTCGACCGGCGCATGCGTTCGGCCATCACGCTCACGGCCATGGTCGCCGGCGGCCACGAGGCCGAACTCGCCATGCACGTCAAGGCGGCCCTGCGCAACGGGCTGAGCCGTGACGAGATCAAGGAAGTGCTCCTCCAATCGGCCATCTACTGCTCGGTGCCGAGCGCGAACACCGCGTTCTCCGTGGCCGCTCAGGCCCTGGCGGAGGTGGACGAGGCAGAGGAGTGATCCACTCCCCCTGAGCGCCCACCCGGCACGGGGCCCTGTTCGAATCGTCACATTGGGCCATCTCAACTGTCGACGAGCCGAAATCGGCAATAGGCTGGTGCGGTCGTGTTCCCACCGTCTCCGAAGGAGTCCTATGAGCGAAGCCCCGGTCTCTCGCGGAGTCTACAAATTCGCCGTCTTCGCCCTGGCGATCGGTGCCTTCGGCATCGGGGTGACCGAATTCGCAACCATGGGTCTGCTGCCGATGATCGCCGAGGAGCTCGGCATCACCGTGCCGCAGGCCGGTCACGCGGTGTCCTTCTACGCGATCGGCGTCGTCATCGGCGCGCCCCTGATCACGACGATCGCGGCGCACATGGATCGCAAGCTGCTGCTCCTGTGCCTCATGGGCCTGTTCGCCCTGGGCAACCTCGTCTCGATGCTCGCCCCGACTGCGTCCCTGTTCAACATCGCCCGGTTCGCCTCCGGACTGCCCCACGGCGCCTATCTGGGCATCGGCGCCGTGGTCGCCGCCTCGCTCGTGCCGGTGGGCCGCCGCGGGAGGGCCATGTCGCGGGTGATGCTGGGGCTGACGATCGCGAACATCTTCGGCGTGCCCTTCGCCGCGGCACTGGGCAACCTGTTCGGCTGGCGCAGCGCCTATGCCCTCGTCGCCGGCCTCGGCGTGCTCACCGTCATCATGGTCGCCGTCGGCGTGCCCCGCGTGAGCGTCGGCGCAGGTGAGGTGCCCTCGGCCCGCGGCGAGATCAAGGCGCTCGGTCGCGCGCAGATCATCCTCACCCTCCTGGCCGGGTCCGTCGGCTTCGGCGGCATGTTCGCCGTCTACACCTACATCACCCCGACCATGACCGAGATCGCCTCGGTCCCGTCCGTCGCCATCCCCTGGGTGCTGGCCGTCTACGGACTGGGCATGACCGCCGGCTCGCTCATCGCCGGTCCCCTGGTCGACAAGTCCATCGAGCGCTCGGCCACCGGCGGCATGATCCTCTCGGCCCTCGTCCTGGCCGCCTTCGGAGCCTTCACCCATATCGCGGCGGTCGCGATCATCGCCCTCTTCCTCATCGGCGTCTCGGGCTCGATGATCACCACGGCCCTGCAGATGCGCCTGTTCCGCGAATCCCAGGACGCCCCGAGCCTGTCCGCGGCGATGAACCACGCGGCATTCAACCTCGCCAATGCCATCGGCGCCTGGCTCGGCGGCATCGTCATCACCGCGGGCCTGGGCTACCGGGCGCCGGCCTGGGTCGGCGTCGGACTGTGCCTGGCCGGGCTCATCGTCATCTCCGTCGCGATCTTCCTGCGCCGAGGCGGCTCCTCCAGTCCCAGCAGCCGCTCGGTCGTCGACAGCTGAGCCCCGAGCTGCCGCGTTCCCGCGGCTGACTCGCGGCCGCCTCGAACAACGGGTCTGCATCAGAGGTCTCTGCCGAGACACCGGTCGGGTTCCGAGACACCGGGGCGCGCGGTATATTTCAAGCTGTTTGTGACAGCTCGGTGTTTTCTGGGCTATTGATGCCGGCGTGGGTCGGTGGGCCAGCGGCTATGGGGCTGGTGTGGAATCGTTCCGGATGCGCGCAGTGACGGGCCTCCAGAGTGGCTTGGCGACGGGCCCGGACAAGCTCGGTACGTCCGTGATGGACATCGTTGGGAGTGTAATAATTCAGGCCGCTGTGGCGGTGGTTCGCGTTGTAGTCAGCAATGAACGCGGCCATGTAGTCACGAGCATGATCGATGGATTCGAACCGGGTGGGAAAGTCCAAGTGGTACTTGATGGTCTTGAACGTCGATTCACTAAACGCGTTGTCATTCGACACTCTGGGCCGGGAAAAGGACAGCTTGATCCCCAGCGACTGAGCGAACTGGACAGTCGTTGCCGCGCGCATGGGAGCCCCGTTATCGGCGTGTAGCACGGTCGGGTACTGCTGGTTAGTTGCCACAGCCTGATCGATCATGGTCTGAGCATGGACGGATTTCTCGGAAGTCTCGACCCGGTGGCCAACGATCTTGCGGGAGAAAACGTCCATGATGGCATAGAGGCGATAGATGACCTTGCCGGGACCGCGCAGCATCGTGATGTCCCAACTCCACAGTTGGTTCGGTGCGCAGGCAGCGTGGACCGGCTTAGGCCGTTTGGGCTGGTTACCACGGCGCTGGGCGCGACGGTCTCCGTTCTGCCCGTGTGCGGCCACCACTCGGTGAGCCGTCGACGCGGAGAATGGCACCTGCCCGGCATCGAGCATCCGCCAATACGCCTGGGTGACAGACAGGCTCTCATAGTCTTCAGAGTTCAACAGCGCCATGAACGCATCGGCCTCGGCGGTGGTGATCCGACTCGGGTAGTCGCGTTCCTTCTGCGGCACCTGCACCCCGGCCGGGACCGCCGGATTCTGGTGACGGTACCAACTCGTACGATGCACACCCATCAACTCGCAGGCCGCCGTGATCGACCAGCCGACCCTGATCAGATCGCCGATGAACCTGAACCCGATTGCCTTTACTGTGGCGGGCTCATCCAGTCCGGCCTGGTCGCCTCGACCTCGGGCAGCGTCGGGTCTGTCGCGGTCGCGCTCTTGGACATCGCTTCCAAGAGCGCGGACGCTTTTCCCAAGATATCGACCGCAGCTTCAGACTTGGCCAGTTTGGCCTTCAACGCTTCGTTCTCGGCCTGCAGCTGTGTGAGTTGCTTCTTCTCAGCGGCTTTGAGCTTGTTGTCACTGGGATTGCCATTCAACCGATCCGATCGCGAGGTCAGGCAACCATTTTCTCTGTCCACGAACCACTGATAGATCGTTCTGGGATTGACCCCGACAGTCCGAGCCAACTGGGCTTTAGAACCCATCTCGATACATTTGTCATATTCGTCCAGGATCTCGAGTTTCTGGGCCGTGGTGAAATGCCCGCGGCTCGAGGAACGGGACGGAACTTCAAAAGACATAACAGACTTCTCTCCCCGCCAATATTGTCAGATAACTGTCACAAGACAGCCTGACACAGAGGGCGCGCGCAGTGGTCTCGGCGCTCCACCGTTGTCTCGACGCTCCACCGGGGCGCGCGCAGTGGTCTCGACGCTCCGCCGTTGTCTCGACGAGGCAGCGCTCAAGAGGTGGTCGTGTTCGGATACTTTTGGGCCGCAAGAGCATCCGAACACGACCAGTAGTCGGCCGACTATACGATGAGGGCATGGACCATCCCGCGCAGAGTCGCTCCCATGCCCTGATCCATCCCCCGAAATCGCTTGCCCTCATGCTGCAGACCGCCCTGGCCGCCCTCGCCCTTGTACTGCTGGCCGGATGCGGAGCCTCCGATCCGGAGCAGGATTCCGCCAGCGACTCAGGCAGCGACTCCGCGGCAGCTGATTCCTCGGCCGAGGCCGCCGCGGGCACCTGCTCCTACCCCACCGGTTCGCAGCCTGCAGCCAAGGATGTCGAGGTTCCGCCCCAGACCCCGCAGGCGACCGGTGAGGTCGAGGCCGCCATCGCCACGAGTGCCGGCGATCTGGCCGTGACCCTCGACGCCGAGGGCGCACCCTGCACCGTCAACAGCTTCCTGTCCCTGGCCGGGCAGGAGTATTTCGACGACACCGACTGCCACCGCCTGACCACCGAGGGCATCTTCGTCCTCCAGTGCGGTGATCCGACCGGAACCGGCAGCGGTGGCCCCGGCTACTCGTTCGCCGATGAGCTCGACGGCTCCGAGACCTACCCGGCCGGCACACTGGCCATGGCCAACGCCGGTCCCGACACCAACGGCTCCCAGTTCTTCGTCGTCTACGACGACAGTCCCCTGCCGGCCGACTACACCGTCTTCGGGTCTCTCGACAAGGAGAGCACGAAGACCGTCGCCGATATCGCCGCCGAGGGCACGGACTCCGGGGCCGGCGACGGTGCGCCGAAGGAGAAGGTGACCATCGAGTCCGTCACTGTCGCCGAGTGAGACCGGGCAGAGGCTCGAGGCACCCGCAATGCTCGGACCTCCTAGCAATCTCAAGGTCTGAGACTCCGAGTGCGCATTTCCTGAGACGGGCGTAGTGTCTATTCGTCGCCGTCGACGCTGTGCCCGCACAGCACCGACGGCCTTTTCCATTGACACGAGCACCACCCGCCCGTGCCTGCACTCACGAAGAAGCGGAGCACACCATGTCCACCGAAACCCAACCGGGCAGTCCCCATCCCTCATCGGCCGCCACGGCCGATGCCATCGCAGCCACCAGGAAGAACAACACCCGGGGCAAGGTGCTGACCGCCTCGATGGTCGGCACCACGATCGAATTCTTCGACTTCTACGCCTACGCGACCGCCTCGTCGCTGGTCTTCCCGGCGCTCTTCTTCCCCAACCAGACGTCGACGACGCAGCTGCTCAGCTCGTTCGCGATCTTCGGCGTCGCCTTCGTCGCCCGCCCCCTCGGCTCGATCATCTTCGGCCACTTCGGCGACCGGATCGGCCGGAAGAAGACCCTCATCGCCTCGCTGCTCATCATGGGCATCGGCACCTTCCTCATCGGCCTGCTGCCGACCGCCTCGACCCCGGGCTGGGTCGTTCTGGCTCCCCTGTGCCTCGTCCTCTTGCGCTTCTGCCAGGGCGTCGGCCTCGGCGGCGAATGGTCGGGCGCGGCCCTGCTGGCCACCGAGAACGCCCCGAAGGGCAAACGCGCCATCTGGGGCACGTTCCCCCAGCTGGGCGCCCCGGTCGGCTTCATCATCGCCAACCTGCTCTTCGTCGGACTGAGCGAGTGGACCTCGCCCGAGGCGTTCCTCGCCTGGGGCTGGCGCATCCCGTTCCTGCTCTCGGCGCTGCTCGTGGCCGTCGGCCTCTACGTCCGCCTGTCCCTGATGGAGACCCCGGCCTTCCAGCTGGTCGCCCAGAAGCAGCAGATCTCGAAGGCTCCCATCGGTCGCGTCTTCGCCAGCAGCTGGAAGCCGCTGATCCTCGGCACCTTCATCATGCTCGCGACCTACGTGATCTTCTACTTCATGACCGCGTTCACGCTGACCTACGGCACCGCCCCGGCCAGCCCCGAACAGGCACAGACCGCCGCCGAGGCGGCCGGCAAGACCTTCGACCCCACCGGATTCGTCGCCGGGCTGGGCTATTCGAAGAGCGAATTCCTCACCTACCTCATCATCGGCGTGGTGTTCTTCGGCATCTTCACCGTCGTCTCCGGTCCGCTGGCCGAGAAGCTGGGGCGGCGGAAGATGCTGCTGGGCGTGACCGTGCTCATCGCCGCCTACGGCCTGATCGTCAACGCCCTGTTCAACGCCGGCACCGCCGGGGTCATCATCGCCCTCATCGTCGGCTTCATCCTCATGGGACTGACT
The DNA here is from genome assembly GCF_018208375.1 of Brevibacterium sp. SMBL_HHYL_HB1. Taxonomy (NCBI): domain Bacteria; kingdom Bacillati; phylum Actinomycetota; class Actinomycetes; order Micrococcales; family Brevibacteriaceae; genus Brevibacterium; species Brevibacterium sp. SMBL_HHYL_HB1. The sequence continues at coordinate 2,800,473 of NZ_CP062936.1, forward strand.
TTCGGGCCGATGGCCGCCTACCTGCCGGAGCTCTTCCCGGCCAATGTCCGCTACACCGGCTCGGCCGTGTCCTACAACATGTCCAGCGTCATCGGCGCGGGCCCGGCACCCTTCGCCATGGTCGCGCTGTGGCAGGCCGAAGGCGGCACGATCTTCTACTGCGGCCTCTACATCATCGGCGCGGCGATCCTCACGCTCGTCGCCCTCTGCTTGGCCAAGGACACCTCGGCCCTCGATATGGAGGACCAGCTCAGCTGAGTCTCCGCCCGGGAGCGTCTTGAAGCGCAGCACGCGCCGTTCCCGCTGTCGAAAGTGGTCAATGAACCGAGGCCCGATCGCCGAAAACGGCGGTCGGGCCTCGGTTCTCTGACCGCAACTCGCCTGCTCGGCAGATCGCAGGCCCCGTGCCGGACGCCGCGTCAACACTACGATTGCGTCACAACCTCCGCAGTGCTGATGCCGGACCCCGAAATGTGATTCATTTCACGGTATGATTCCTCACAGAGACTGTTCAGAGTTCTGAACAGGCCGCTTGTGTGACGATCCCGTCACCGACTCACTGGAGGAACCATGAAACGACGCTCGAGTCTGGCCATCGCGGCCGTCGGCGCCATGCTCGCCCTGTCCGCCTGCAGCGGCGGCGGCGATTCCGAACCCGCAGCGACCGCCGAGGGCGGGGTGCCCCTGGTCGAGGAGGGCAAGCTGACCACCTGCACCCACCTGTCCTACCAGCCGTTCCAGTTCGAGAAGGACGGTGAGGTCGTCGGCTTCGACGTCGACATCGTCGACGCCGTGGCGGAGAAGCTCGGCGTCGAGCAGGAGATCGTCAACACCCCGTTCGAAACCATCACCACCGGCGCAGCGTTCAACCAGAACCAATGCGATGTAGCGGCCGCGGCCATGACGATCACGCCCGAGCGCGAGGAGGCCATCGACTTCTCCGAGTCGTACTTCCCAGCGAACCAGGCCATCCTGACCACGGAGGACAAGACCGCTGACGACGAGGCCGGACTCAAGGACTTCAAGGTCGCCGCACAGGCCGGCACCACCGGCCTCGACTATGCGAACGAGAACTTCACGGACGCCGAGATCGTCACCTATGAGGACCTTCCGCTCTCGCTCGAAGCGCTGAAGAACGGCCAGGCCGATGCGGTCATCAACGACAACGGTGTGCTCTACGACTACGCAGCCAACAATGACGGATTCACCGTCGGCTTCGACATCGACACCGGCGAGCACTACGGCATCGGCATGAAGAAGGGCAACGAGGAGATGAAGACGGCCGTGGACGAAACGGTCAAGGAGATCAAGGACAACGGAGAGTACGACAAGATCTACGAGAAGTGGTTCGGCGACGCTCCCAAATGATCACCGCTGAACGGGCGGCCGGCCGCGGCACACAGACCGCGGGCGGCCGCTCATTCGGCTGAGCACGATTCTCACTGACACACACTGCATCGGCGGTCACCACTGCCACCGCGTCAAAAGGACACCACCCATGTCATCACCCCATGCGACTGGCAACGGAGGCCGGACCGGCACCGGCATTCCCGTCGCCGCCGCCACCCCCAAAGCGAAGATGAGCAAGCGCCAGAAGGCGAAGATCTCGCGCGGGATCCAATACGGCCTCCTCGTCGTCATCGCCGCCGTCATCGCGGTCGTGGCCGATTGGCCCACACTCATCGACACCTTCGGCCGCGTCGACATCGCAGCCGACATGTTCCCCGATGTCATCACCAAGGCGCTGAAGAACACCGTCGTCTTCACCGGCCTCGGCTTCGTCCTGGGACTGGTCATCGCCATCGTGCTCGCACTCATGCGACTGTCCTCGGTCGGCGTCTACCGGTGGATCGCCTTCGTCTACATCGAGTTCTTCCGCGGCCTGCCCGCCCTCGTCGTCTTCCTCGTCATGGGCTTCGGCCTTCCGGTGGCCTTCCCCGGATTCATCCTTCCCCAGCTCGTGGTCATCATGATCGCCCTCGCGCTCGTCTCCTCCGCCTATATGGCCGAGACCATCCGCGCCGGCATCCAGGCCGTGCCCAAGGGCCAGGTCGAGGCCGCCCGGTCGCTGGGCATGTCGTCCTCACGCGCGATGTTCACAATCGTCCTGCCGCAGGCGATGCGGATCATCCTCCCGCCTCTGACCAACGAGCTCATCCTGCTGACGAAGGACTCCTCGCTGGCCTACATCCTCGGCTCCTCCGTCGACGGACGTGAGCTCGCGGCACTGGGTCGCGCCGAGATCGTCAACTCCGCGAACCTCACCCCGTTCATCGTGATCGCCCTGTGCTACCTCATCATCACGATCCCGCTGTCGTACCTGTCACGGGTGCTCGAGAAGAAGTACGGTTCCGCAGACTCAGGAGTGAAATGATGACAAGCTCAGCAACCGCCTCGGCGCGGGCGACCGGAACACCGCTCATCTCGATCACGAACCTGCAGAAGAGCTTCGGATCGAACAAGGTGCTCACCGACATCAGCCTCGACGTCGACAAGGGCGAGGTCGTCTGCGTCATCGGGCCCTCGGGCTCGGGAAAGTCGACGATGCTCCGGTGCATCAACACCCTCGAGGACCCGACAGGAGGGTCGATCGTCGTCGACGGTATGGACATGACCGACCTCGACCTCGACATCGATGCCGCTCGCACCCGCATCGGCATGGTCTTCCAGTCCTTCAATCTCTTCGGCCACCTCACCGTGCGGGAGAACCTCACCGTCGCCCAGATCAAGGTCTTGCGCCGGTCAAAGGCCGAGGCCGACAGGATCGCCGAGGAGAATCTCGCGAAGGTGGGACTGTCCGAGAAGATCGATGCCAAGCCCTCGTCCCTGTCCGGCGGCCAGCAGCAGCGCGTGGCGATCGCCCGGGCCCTGAGCATGGACCCCGATGTCATGCTCTTCGACGAGCCCACCTCGGCGCTGGACCCGGAGACCGTCGGCGATGTCCTCCAGGTCATGCGCAACCTCGCCGAGGCGGGGATGACGATGGTCGTGGTCACCCATGAGATGGAGTTCGCCCGGCAGGTCGCCGACCGCGTGGTGTTCATGGACGGAGGGGTCGTCGTCGAGTCCGGACCCGCCCAGGAGGTCATCGGCGCCCCACGGGAGCAGCGCACGAGGGATTTCCTCTCCCGCGTCCTCCACCCCGGGCAGCTGGGGTAGGGGCTCGCCGCGTGAGGCTCGGCCAGCGGGGTCAGCTCCTGGCCGTGCCCTCACCCGTCGGCAGCACCAGCGGCAACAGCATCTCATCGACGATCGCTTCGATGCGAGCCCTGGACACCGGCTGCGGGGACATGAAGATGTCGTGTCGAACCAGGTCGACGGGCATGTCGAGGATCGTGTCCGACAGACGGTTCAGGTCGATCTCACCACGGTCATGTGCGCGCTGATAGACGGTGCGCAGGTTCTCCGCCCTGTTCGGGCCCAGGATCCGGTCCCGGAACTCCGAGACCGTCAGCCCCGTCGACTTCAGCAGGCCCGAGAACGCCGCTCCGAAGGCACCTGAGAAGAGGCCCGAACGCTGACGGCCCATGCCCTCCATCAGCCCGATGAGGTCGGTTCTCAGACTGCCGCTGTCCGGCACCTCGATCGGGTGAGTGCTCCGGTAGTGCTCGAAGGCGGCGAGCGCCAGCTCGTCCTTGTTCGCCCAGCGCCGGTACAGCACGGCGATTCCCGTCTGCGCCCGTGCCGCGACCGATTCCATGGTGAATCCCGCATACCCGGCCTCCGCCAGCTCATCCCAGGCCGCCTGCAGGAGCGCGCTTTCCAATTCTGCGCCCCTGCGACGCGTTCGGGCGGGGCGGGGAGTCGACGAAGTGCTCACGACTGCATGGTACGTCACCTTCATATAAGAAAGGGTTGCCACTCTTATTCGAGATCGCTATCTTTAGAGATGCAATCATTCCTTAAATGAAAGATGGCGCCATGTCGACCACCCCGCGGACCGGTCCCGCCGAGAACCGAACGGAAGCGCTTCCGCGCTCGGCGAAGCTCACGATCGCAGCACTGATCATCGGTGCGATCGCCGCCATTCTCGACGCGACGATGGTGACTCTGGCCATCCGCACACTGACCCTCGATCTGGACTCCACGGCGGCCACGATCCAGTGGGTGACCACCGCCTACCTCCTCGCGCTGGGCGCGGCGGTGCCGCTGACCGGATGGCTCGAACGCCGGCTCGGCGGCAAGCGGGCCTGGATGTCGGCTCTCATCGTGTTCGGCATCGCCTCCGTCCTCTGCGCTCTGGCGTGGAACGACACCAGCCTGATCGCCTTCCGCGCCCTGCAGGGCTTCGGAGGCGGCCTCATCATGCCTCTCATGCAGACCCTGGCGGTCAGGGCCGTGGGTGAGCGGGTCGGCCCCAGCATCATGGCCACCATCGCTCTGCCCGCGGCGCTCGGGCCCATCCTCGGTCCCGTGGTCGGCGGCGTCATCCTCAACTGGCTGAGTTGGCGCTGGCTGTTCCTCGTCAACGTGCCGATCATCGCCGTCGGGCTCATCATGGCGTGGCGGTTCCTCGCCGCCGATGCTGATCAGCGCGGGCCGGCGCGCCTCGACTGGGTCGGACTCTCGCTGCTGGCTCCGGGGCTCGTCGGCATCCTGTACGGCTTCTCTCAGATCGCCGAACACGGAGACCTCGCACGTCCCGGCGTCCTCGTCCCCTCGATCAGCGGCGTCGTTCTGCTGGCCGGCTTCGTGCTCTGGGCTCTGCGTGCCGCCGACCCGCTCCTCGATGTGCACCTGCTGCGAGCACGCTCTCTGGCCAGCGCCTCGGCGACGATGTTCACCGCCGGAGCCGCGCTGTATGCGGGGATGTTCCTGCTTCCGCTGTACTTCCAGCAGCTGCAGGGACGCACGGTCCTGGCCGCCGGACTCCTCATGATCGCTCAGGGTCTCGGAGCGCTCGTCGTGCGATTCGCGGCGGGCGGACTCGTGGCGCGCTTCGGCGGTCGCACCGTCACCATCGCCGCCTTCCTCGTGGCAGCGGTCGGCACCGTGCCGTTCGCCGTCGCCGGGCCCGGTACGAGCCTCGTGTGGCTGAGCACGGTGCTGTTCGTGCGCGGCCTCGGCATCGGCGCGGTCCTCATTCCGCCGATGAGTCTGGCCTATCGGGACGTCGGGCCGGAGAGCATCGCGCACGCCAGCATCCACACTCGCATCTTGCAGCAGGTGGGGGCGTCGTTCGGCACTGCGATCGTCGCCGTCGTCCTCCAGTTCGTCATGGTCCATTCGGACGCGAGCGGTTCGACCGTCAGCGCCTATCATGCGTCCTTCTGGGCGGCGGTCGGCATATCGATCGCCGCTCTGATTCCGGCCTTCGCGCTTCCGGGGCGAGATCGGGAGAGGGACTGAGCCGGGCCGGGGTCAGAGGGTGAAGCCGGCGGGGAAGGGATCGCTCGGGTCGAGCATGAACTGCGAGGTGGCGGTCAGCCAGGCGCGTCCGGTGATCGTCGGCACCACGGCCACGTGGTCGCCGACGTGTGTCTCCTCGACCAGGCGGCCGGTGAAGGAGGTGCCGACGAAGGACTCGTTGACGAAGTCGGTGTTCAGCCCCAACTGCCCACGAGCGTGGCGGACGGCCATGAGGGCGCTGGTCCCGGTGCCGCCGGGCGAACGATCGAGCCAGCCCGGGTGGTTGATGAGCACATGGCGGGCGTCGGGCCCGTCTTCCGGCTCCGGGGCCAGGAACACCACGTGCTCGCAGCCGCGGTATCCGGAGACGGGATGGACCGGTTCTGCCTGGTCGTTGACGGCGGCCATGATGTCGCGGCCGGCGGCGATGAAGTCCTCGGCACGGTCGCGCTCGAGGCCGATGCCTTCGTCAGTGCCGACCTCGTCGGCTCTGACGAAGGTGTAGAAGTTCCCGCCGAAGCCGATGTCACAGGCGATGCCGCCTCGTCCGGGCACGTCGATCACCTGGTCGAGGGCGTGGGCATAGGAGGCGACGTTGACGATCGTGACCGCCTCGGCGCGGCCGTCCCGCACGGCCACCTCGGCGGTGATGAGTCCGATGGGGGTGTCCAGGCGCACCGTCGTCACCGGTGAGGTCACGGCCACCATGCCCGTTTCGACGAGCACCGTGGCCACAGCGATGGTGCCGGCACCGCACATCGGCAGCACCCCGGTCACCTCGATGAACAGCACTCCCCAGTCCGCATCGGAACGGGTCGGCGGCTGCAGGATGGCCCCGGACAGCCAGCCGTGCCCGCGCGGTTCGCACATGAGGAAGGTGCGCAGGTCATCGGAGTGCTCGATGAACCACTCGCGCCGCTCGGCCATCGTCTCTCCGGGCAGCACCGCCACTCCCCCGGTGACCACGCGCACGGGCAGTCCTTCGGTGTGGGCTTCGACGGTCTGGATGAGGCGATTCGCGCGCATGCTCTCAGCCCTCCGCGCCGTCCTTCGACAGCATCACCCGGTAGCCGAGCCTCGACTCGTAGCCGTGGATCTCACGAGTGTCCAGGGCCGACATGAAGTCGAGCACCTCGGCGGTGATGATCTGGCCGGGCACGAGCACCGGGAAGCCCGGCGGGTACGGGGTGACGAACCCGGCCGAGACCGGCCGCTCGCCGTTGTCGATGCGGCGGCGCAGTTCGTGCGGGAGGACGTGCTCGGTGTTCTGCCGCCGCAGGCCCGCATAGTAGGCCGTGCGCAGATCGCCGTCGGGAAGCCGCTTGGACGGATCGTCGGCGGGCGCCTCGGCGGCGTAGTCCGGGGCGAAGGCGCTGAAGTCCGGCAACGGCGGCATCACCGCGGCCGGCTCGCTCAGGGCGTCGGGTTCGTGTGCCTCGTGCGGATCGTTGAACATCCCCGCGAGTTTGACGAGCACCTCGATGAGGTAGGCCACGGCCGACCGCGAGGTGCCGATGTTCGTCATGAACAGCACGGTGTTCCTGCTCGTCTTGTTCACCTGGATGCCGTAGCGGTCCATGAGATGGTCGTGCTTGAATGTGTCCCCGTCGACGCCGGTGCCGGAGATCTCGACGGTGATGCGGCTGGGATCGACGACGAATTCGTCCGTGACCCACGCGTTCCACATCGTCGACAGTCCGTCGCGCAGCGGCATGGTCCGGTCGGTGATCCGGTATTCCTCGGGGATCAGATCCGCGGCGGTGAGCACCTTGAACGTCTTCTTCAGCAGCGGGTGCCGCGCGATCGCCGAGGACAGGCTCATCGCCAGGTCGAGCTGCTTCTGCACGAGTGCGAAGCCCTCCATCTCGACCTGCCTGCGGCCGAGGTCGAGGGAGGCCAGGATCTGGTAGTTCGGAGACGTCGAGGTGTGCGTCATATACGCCTCGTGGAAGGCTTCCTCGGCGCCGAAGGAGAACTCCTGGTCGAAGACGTGGATCATCGATCCCTGCCGCAGCGCCGTCAGCGTCTTGTGCGTCGACTGTGTCGCATACACCCGGATGCTCGCGTCCGGCGGCGGCAGCAGCTCCTCGTCCAGCCACACCTCATCGGGTGCCGGCCGACCGGTGTCGGGGTCGTACAGACGCTTCTGCTGCTCCCGGAAGGCCGCGGCGTGGGCGTCGGTGGACAGGGTCTCCTCGAGGCGTTCGGCCGCGTACATGGCCGTGCGCTTGCGGGTGACGGGATGGAAGCGGGCGAAGGCGAACCAGGCCTCGTCCCACAGGAAGACGAGGTCGGGTTTGATCGCCAGGCACTCTGACATGACCTTGTACGGGTCGTAGACGATGCCGTCGAAGGTGCAGTTGGTCAGGGTGATCATCCGCACCTCGTCGAGGCGGCCGGCGGCCCGGTAGTCGAGCAGAAGCTGCTTGATCCGGTTCAGCGGCACCGCCCCGTAGAAGGCGACGTCGTTGAGCGGGTAGGCCTCGAGGTAGGCGGTGCGGGCGCCGGTGAGCATGAGCGCATGATGGTGCGACTTGTGGCAGTTGCGGTCGACCATGACCACCTCGTCGGGGGCGACGACGGCCTGGTGGACGATCTTGTTGGCTGTCGAGGTGCCGTTCGTGACGAAGTAGGTGCGTTTGGCGCCGAAGGCCCGGGCGGCCAGCAGCTGCGCCTTCTTCAGCGTGTTCACCGGGGCCAGCAGGGAGTCCAGCTCGCCCGAGGTGGCGCTGGATTCGGCGAGCAGCAGGTTGAGTCCGTAGAAGTCGACGAAGTCGCCGATCCACTTCGACCCGACCACGGAGCCGCCGCGGGAGACCGGCAGGGCGTGGAAGACCCCGGCCGGACGGCGGGCGTGTTCCCGGATCGCGTCGAAGAACGGGGTGTCGTAGAGGTGCTGGGCCCGGCGCAGCAGCGACAGGTGCAGTTCGAACTGGTCCTCACGGCGGAACACACGCCGGAACCGGTGGGTCAGCGCCCCGGCGAGGCTCTCGATGTGGGCACCGGCCATGAGGTAGAGGTCGAGTTCCGGGCGCAGGTCGGCCAGCGTATCGGCCAGGCGCAGCACCCGACGGACCGAGTTGAGCGGACTCATCGGACCCGTCGGCGATTCCTTCGCCGACCGGTGGGCGAACTCCACGGCATCGCGCAGGTCGCGGCTGAGGATCTCACGGGTCTCATCGGTGAAGCCGGGACGGATGACGCAGGCGAGCAGGTTCGGGTTCGTCAGCGCCGCGGCCACGGCATCGTCGGCGGTCGGGACGATGACGTAGTCGTAGATGAACTGGTCGGACGAGGTCCGCAGTCGGAGCAGGTCGGAGTGCAGTTCGTCGCGGCCGCCCTCGGTGGTCTCATCGACGATGAGCACCTCGAAGCGGGGGCGGGTGTCCTGCCGGTCCCTGAGTTCGGCGCGCTCGTCCTCGCTCAGGTCCTCTTCGCCGGTATCGGGCACGGTGGTTCCGCGCAGCCGATTGACCGCGCGGGTGATCATGTCATGGGCGGGTTCGAATTCGCCGTTCGAGAGCAGGTCGGTGATCTCCTCGACATAGCGCTGCCCGAACCCGCCCCAGTACAGTTCCATCGTCCTCAGCGAGCGCAGGGACCGCCACACCTCACCGTCCTCGGCGATCATCGAGAAGTCTCCGCCGCTGGCCGAGAGCCGCTTGATCGCGAACTTCAGGTACTCCCAGGCGTCCGAGCGCAGCCGCCAGGTGCTCGCCGGCATGCCCGGATCCCGTTCGAGTTCGACCGTGCGCGGCGTCGACTGGGATCCCGGACGACCTCGCCGGCCGATGGCGCCGTCGTCGGCGGTGCCGATCGCCTGCGCCGATGGATGGTCGGAGTCGATGCCGGTCATGCGTGAGCCTCCTGGCTGTCAGTCGTCGTTCGCCACCGAGGTGGCGACAGTTTCCCTGCTCGCGGGGTCAGGCGGCGGACCGCACTGATTCCGTTGTTGCACGATCATACGACCTCCCGCGGTTCGATGAGCTCGATGGGGACCACATGAGACAAAAGAATGGTAAGCATGGTGTATGGACACTTCCGCGTCGCTTTCCGCCGGCCATCTCATCGTCGAGGAGCTCGAAGCCCACGGGGTCCGCCGCACCTATCTGGTGCCCGGCGAGTCCTACCTCGACGTCATCGACGGCCTCCACGATTCGTCCATCACCCCGATCGTCTGCCGCCAGGAGGGCGGGGCCGCCTATATGGCCGTCGCCGAGGGGCGGATGACCGGTGTGCCCGGCATCGCCATGGTCACCCGCGGGCCGGGTGCGGCCAACGTCATGGTCGGCGTCCACACCGCCTATCAGGACGCCACCCCGCTGGTCGTGTTCGTCGGGCTCGTGCCCATCGACCATCGCGGCCGGGAGTCGTTCCAGGAGTTCGATCTCGACGGCTGGTTCTCCACGACGACGAAGAAGGTGCTCACCCTCGACGATCCCGACAAGGCCGCCGAGGTGGTCGTCGACGCCATGCACACCGCCGTGGCCGGCCGGCCCGGTCCCGTCGTCATCGGACTGCCCGAGGAGGTGCTGGTCCGACCCAGCGCGGCAACCGTGCTGCCGCCGCGTGTGCTCGGCTCGGCCTCGCCCTATGCCGGCGACCTCACGGAGCTGCGGGCCCGCATCACCGCCGCCGACCGCCCCGTCCTCATCATCGGCGGTGAGGACTGGTCGCCGTCGACGGCCAAGCGCATCGCCCAGTGGTCGCGTGATCGCGGCCTCGGTGTGCTCGGGACGTTCCGCGCCTATGACGGCATCGACCACGACAGCCCGAACTTCCTCGGCATCCTCGGCTACGGGGCGGCGCCGGTGGCCAAGCGGGTCCTCGACGAGGCGGACCTGCACATCTTCCTCGGCTGCGTCCGCACCGATGTCGCCACCGCCGGGTTCACGCTCGGCACCGATCAGCGCACCGTCGTCATCGGCCCCGACCCCGATGCGCATGGGCACTTCGGCCGGCTCGACCAGCACATCGTGACCTCGGTGAGCCGCTTCGCCCAGGCCCTGTTCACCGAGGACGGGTCGCGGACCTATTCGGTCTCCTCCGATGGTTCGATCGACGAGCCCCCGCTCGGCGATGCCCTGTCCGAGGCCGCCGGAGAAGCGGTGCCGCTGCCCGACTGGGTGAGCGAGGCCCGGGCCGAACTCGACGACTGGCGCCTTCCGCAGATCGCCTCGGCCGGATCCGCCTCGGCGGGGTCGTCCGATGGCGTCGTCGATATGGATGAGGCGTTCGTCCACGTCCGGCAGCTGCTGCCCGAAGATGCGATCATCACCTATGGGGCCGGGAACTTCTCCGGCTGGGCGACCCGGTTCCTGCCCGCTCACGGGTTCCCCTCGGCGCTGGGACCGCGCAACGGATCGATGGGCTTCGGTCTGCCGGCCGCGGTCGCCGCCGGACTCGTCCACCCCGAACGGTCCGTGTTCTGCATCACCGGCGACGGTGACTTCCTGATGAACGGTCAGGAGATGGCCACCGCGGCTCAGTACGGTCTCGACATCACCGTCGTGGTCAACGACAACTCGGTCTACGGCACGATCCGCGGCCATCAGGACCGCGAATACCCGGGCCGGGCCACGGCCACGGCGTTGGAGAACCCGGACTTCGCGGCCATGGCTCGGGCCTTCGGCGGCCTCGGGATCCGGGTCGAGAGGACCGCCGACTTCCGGGACGCCTTCGAACGGGCGCTGGCACACAAGGGGCTGTCCCTCGTCCACTGTCTGACCGATCCGAGCATCCGCGGCGCCCGCCTGCCCAACCGTCCTGACTGAGGTGGCCTCATGAGAATCGACGCGATCTTCACCGACCTCGACGCCCACACCCTCGACCCCGAGCGGCCGAGGGCGAGCAGGATCGGGGTCTTCAACGGCCGGATCATCGGCTTCGACGAGGACCTCGACGGCATCAGCGCCGATCGGATCGAATCGCTGGGCGGGGCGACGGTGCTGCCGGGCTTCACCGACGCCCACTGCCACACGGCCTGGTTCGGACTCACCCTGGCCTCCGTCGACGTCACCGCGCTGCCGGGCGGCCTGCCCGACGTCTACGCGGCCTTGGAGGAGGCAGCAGCGGCGACCCCGGCCGGAGAATGGATCAACGCCACCGGGTACGCCCACCGCGACTACGACGGACAGTACCCCGACCTGACCCGCCTCGACGAGATCACCGGGGACCGTCCGCTGTTCATGCGCCAGACCTCCGGTCACGCCGCGATCGTCAACACCGAGGCGATGCGCCGGGCCGGCATCCTCGAACCCGGCTTCACCGAGCCGGTCGGCGGCAAGGTCGTCACCGACCCGGCCGGCCATCCCACCGGGCTGCTCGAGGAGACCGCGCAGTCCCTCGTCCAGGACCTCATCCGGCCCTATTCGCTCGACACCCTCGTCGAGGCGATCGACCTCGCCACCGCCCACTATGCGAAGGAGGGCATCACCTCCTTCGGCGAATGCGGCATCGCCTACGGCTGGATCGGCCACTCCCCCATCGAGATCAGCGCCTATCTGCGCGCTCGGGAGGAGGGCAGGCTGCGGGCCCGGGCCCAGCTGATGCCGCAGGCCGATGGACTGCACACGATCGCGGCGAACTCGGCCGACGGGTTCGGCATCGGACTGGACGCGGGACTGCGCACCGGCCTCGGCGACGATCTCATCTCGATCGGCCCGGTGAAGTTCTTCATGGACGGGGCTCTGTCCGGTGAGACCGCGGCGCTGCGGGAGAACTACACGGGCAAGGACCATCCCGGCTATCTCCAGGCCGACGCCGAGGCGCTGCGACAGCAGATCCTCGACACCTGCGCCTCCGGCTGGTCGGTGGCCGTGCACGCGATCGGCGACGCCGCCGTCGACGCAGCCGTGGCCGATATCGTCGAAGCGCAGAAGCGGTACGGTCGCCGCCCCGTGCCCAACCGGATCGAACATGCCGGAATGGTCCACGACGAGCACCTGGCCACACTGGCCGAGGCCGGCATCGTCGTCACCCCGCAGTCGGCCTTCGCCGAGGGCATCGGCGACGGCATGAACGCCTCTCTGGGTCCGCAGCGCCGGCCGCTGCTCTACCGGGCCAAGTCCTTCCTCGACGCCGGTGTCCTGCTCGCCGGCAGCTCCGACCGGCCGTGCGCCGACGGCAATGTGCTGCGCGGCATCGAAGCCTTCGTCACCCGCGCCACCCGCGACGGCGATGTCATGGGCTCGGCCGACGAGTGCCTGAGCGCCGATGAGGCTCTGGCCGCCTATACCGTGAATGCGGCGGCCGCGATGGGACAGGGCGCGGACAAGGGCACGCTGAGCCGCGGGAAGCTCGCGGACTTCGTGGCCCTGGATGCCCATCCCGGGCAGGTGGCGGCGACCGAGATCTCGCAGATCCCCGTCCGCGCCACGGTCCTCGGCGGGGATCTCACCCACGACGCCCGCTGATCCGCCTGGGGCAGTGCGGCCTCAGCGGGAGAAGTCGAGGTCGGTGAGCACCTTCTCGAAGACGCCGAGGCCGCGTTCGAGGTCGTCCTCGGTGATGTTGATCGGCGGGACCACGTGCAGTCGGTGGTAGTTGTTGAACGGCACCACACCGTGCTCCTTGAGTGAGGCCACCACCGAGGAGACCTCGGGTGAGCCCCCGCCGTAGGGGGCCAGCGGTTCCTTCGTTTCCTTGTCCCAGACGAGTTCGATCGCCCAGAACGCGCCGGTGCCGCGGACCTCGCCGACGTGCTTCGAGTTCTCCGCGATCCGGGCCAGCCTGGGACCGATGATGGTCTCGCCGATGCGGGCGGCATGTTCGACCATGCCTTCATCGGTCATCGCGTTGATGGTGGCGACGGCGGCCGCGCAGGCCAGCGGGTGACCCGAGTAGGTCAGTCCGCCGGGGTAGACGCGTTCGGCGAAGGTCTCGAAGATCGCGTCGTTGATGACCACCCCGCCCAGCGGCACATACCCGGAGTTCACGCCCTTGGCGAAGGTGATGAGGTCGGGGACGATGTCGAAGTGCTCGAAGGCGAACCACTTGCCCGAGCGTCCGAAGCCGGCCATCACCTCATCGGCGATGAAGATGATCCCGTACTCGTCGGCCAGTGCCCGCACCCCCTGCATGTACTCGCGGCTGGGGATCATGATGCCGGCGGTGCCGGGGATGGATTCGAGGATGATCGCCGCGATCGTCGCCGGTCCCTCCAACTGGATGGTCCGCTCGAGGTGGTGCAGCGCCCGTTCGGTCTCCTCCGCCTCGGTGGCGGCATGGAACTCGGACCGGTAGAGGAAGGGACCGAAGAAGTGGACGACGCCGGCATCGCCGGTCTCGTTCTGCCACCGCCGCGGGTCGCCGGTGACGTTGACGGCCGTCTGCGTGCCGCCGTGATAGGACCGGTAGCGTGAGAGCACCTTGTTCCGGCCCGTGTGCAGCCGCGCCATACGGATGGCGTGTTCGTTCGCATCGGCTCCCCCGTTGGTGAAGAACACGCGGTCCAGCCCGGCCGGGGTGCGTTCGGTGATCAGTCGGGCGGCCTCGGAGCGGGCGGCGTTGGCCGTGGCCGGGCTGATCGTGCACAGCAGATCGGCCTGGTCCTTGATCGCCGCGACCACGGCCGGGTGCTGGTGCCCGATGTTCGCATTCACCAGCTGGGAGGAGAAGTCGAGGAACTCACGGCCCTCGCCGTCGACGACCGTCGACCCCTGCGCTCGGACCACCGTCGGAGGATCGATGAGACGCTGGGCCGACCAGGAGTGGAAGACGTGCGCGCGGTCGAGGGAATGGGCTCGGGCGGCTTCGTCCTTGAGCGCTGCGAGATCGACATCGTCTGACTGGTACACCATTGTCACCCTTTCGCCGAGGAGGGGCCGGCGGCGCAGGAGGTCCGCGCCTGTGGCCTCATCGTAGAACAGATTCGACTACAGTGACGAGCATGTCGTACCGGACGATCGCCACCAGCGTCGAGGCCGAGATCGAGATCAAGAAGTCCCGCTTCCTCGCCCGCCTCTCCCCCGCCGCCGACGAAGCCGAGGCCCGCGAGGTCATCGCCGACTGTCGGGCCGAGCATCCGAAGGCCCGACACCACTGTTCGGCGTTCGTCCTCGACCCGGAATCGCGCACGCAGCGCTTCAGCGATGACGGGGAGCCGGCAGGCACGGCCGGTGCCCCGATCCTCGACGTCGTCACCGGTCACGAACTCACCTACGTCGTCGCGGTCGTGACGAGGTACTTCGGGGGCACTCTGCTGGGCGCGGGAGGACTCGTGCGCGCCTACGGTCAGGCCACCTCGGCGGCGGTGGATCGGGCGCGGATCATCACGCGCAGGCAACGCGTGCCGGTGCACGCGCTCGTCGATTACGCCCAGGCCAATGCGCTGGAGCGGGCGGCCGGGAATCGGGGCTGGATCACGCGAGCCGACTACGGCGGTGAGGTGGGGCTCGACCTCCTCGTTCCCGTCGCCGAGGTGGACGAGGCCCTGGCGACGTACGCCGACCTCACCGCCGGCCGGGCGGCCCCGGCCGTCGGTGAGGTCGAATGGGTGTGAGTCGCAGATGCGACCGGGCAGCGGGTCCGCTGCTCAGTCGAGAGTGGCGATCTTGGCCACCTGGGCGTTGGTGAGCATGACGAGATCCTCCGGACGGATCTCGATCTCGAGGCCGCGGCGGCCGGCGGAGACGAACACGCACGCATGCTCGAGCGCGGTGCGGTCGATGACGACGGGCACGGCATGACGCTGCCCGAAGGGGGAGACTCCCCCGACGGGATAGCCGGTGCGGCGCTCGGTCTCGGCCACGCCGGACAGCTGCGCCTTCTTCGCCCCCCGCGCCGAGGCAAGCCCCTTGAGATCGAGCTGACCGGAGACCGGCACGAGCGCGGTCACGGGTGCGCCGTCGACCTGGATCATCAGGGTCTTGAACACCTGGTCGGAGCTGACGCCGAGCTTGTCGGCGGCCTCCGAGCCGTAGCGGCGGGCGGCCGGATCGTGATCGAAGCTGCGCAGGCTGTAGTCGATGCCTGCCAGGTTGAGCACTCGAACGGCCGGGGTCGCCGCTGCTGTCGGTTTGGATGCAACTGTCATAAGGGGTAGTGCCTCCTGCCCGCAGGTCCGCGGGAGACTTTGGGCGCTGCCGCCCGGGACCGTCGATGATCCTGTGCTCCCGCGTCGATACGGACGGAATTGTTGTATCGATGCTGATGGATTACCCGCCCAGAATAGGCGACGCGTCGGGGCGAGCGCCAATCACCGCCGCGCAAAATGACTTGCCGGTAGCCTTCTCGCCCGCGTGCGCGCGGCTGTCCTCAGCCCCAACCGAGTTCGTGCAGACGTTCGTCGTCGATGCCGTAGAAGTGGGCGATCTCATGGACGATGGTGATGACGATCTCCTCGCGCAGGTGGTCGCGGTCCTCGGCGAAGTCGATGAGGTTGTCACGGTAGATGAAGATGTTGTCGGGCAGCTCGAGACCCGAGATGCCGCGTTCGCCGATCGGAGTTCCCTCGTAGAGGCCGAGCAGATGCCGGTCCCCGCTCTCCGGCCGGTCCTCGACGAACAGGGCGACATTGTCCAGCTGCTCTGTCACCCCCGCAGGCAGCAGGTCGAGGGCCTCATCGAGGATCGCCTCGAACTCGTCATCGCTCAGGGACTCCATGCCCTCCACTCTAGTCCGATCACAGTTCCGGACGTGGGCCGGCGGCGCACCGAGAACATGCCCGAGACCTGTGACCGAGGACACTCGGTTTCGTTTTGCATTCGTCGAATCGGGTGGGATAAGCTTAACGTCGTTGCCCACGGGGAATCCGAGGACAAACTAGGCCCCCATCGTCTAGAGGCCTAGGACACCGCCCTTTCACGGCGGCGACACGGGTTCGAATCCCGTTGGGGGTACGGTGCAGGATTGAGAGATCTGAAACCACAACAGCAAGGCCCTGTGGCGCAGTTGGTTAGCGCGCCGCCCTGTCACGGCGGAGGTCGCGGGTTCGAGTCCCGTCAGGGTCGCGGAGCATAAGGCTCTTCTTCGGAAGAGCCTTTGTTTCTCTCGGCACACGTGCAGTGTGTCGGCGACCAGGCTCTGTAGCTCAGTTGGTAGAGCGTTCGACTGAAAATCGAAAGGTCACCGGATCGACGCCGGTCGGAGCCACCAGCAAGACCCCCGCCCCGGCGGGGGTCTTCGCGTATCCGGAGTGCGCCTCAACCTGATCGCAACCTCCATTCGACAAGGGACCTGGCCTGATACCGTGGCTCGGCATGATCCACGAACAGGCCCGCCGATCACCGGACACGCGCACCGATCGGACTCAGCCGTCGAACCCGGCAGATCGCATCGTCTCCATCGACGTCATCCGCGGAGTCGCATTGCAGGCAACCTGCTGATCAACACCGCTATTTCCTGTCTCAGGCCGGCCAGTCGGAGGATCCCGTCGGCACGGACGCGGTGATCTGGCAGCTCGTCGACGATGTCGCCCTGGGCAGATTCCATTTCGTCTTCGCTTTCCTCTTCGGCACCAGCGTCTACATCTTTCTCACGCGGCTGCGCGCGAAGGACCGATCGACATGGGTCTACGTCCGCCGGATGGTCATCCTCGTCATCGCAGGACTCATCAACTCGAGCTTAGGCGGCATCGACGTGCTCGCCTCCTACGGTGTCCTCGCGCTCGTGCTTCTGCCGCTGACGTTCCTGCCGAGGCGGCCCTTCGCGATTCTCGGCATCCTGGCCGCGATCGTCCCCGATGTGCTGCATCTGGTCACCGGCGTCGGCGGAGTCGACCTCCACCTTCCTCCCCTGCTGTTGCCGCTGCTGTCCTTTGCTCGGACCCTCGGACACATGGTGATCGGATTCCGGCTGGCCGAACTCGGCCTGTATTCCGCAGCTGCACGCGTCCCCGTCACCGGCATCTTCGCCCTCAGCTTCATCGGCTCCGTTCCGCTCTGGCTCTGGGTCAACGCCGCCGGCATCGGATCGACTGACGCTCACGACATCGCCTTCCGCACCGCAATGGTCCCCGGTTTCATGTACGTGACCGGTCTGATCCTTCTCCTGCGCACCCGCCTCGGAGCGACATGCCTGTCCTTCCTGCGCCTGTACGGTCGGATGGCCTTTTCGAACTATCTGGGTCAGACCGTCATCTGCGTCCTCACTCTGCCGCCGCTGGCCTCGGCCGGTCACGTCTCCGCCCCGGCGGCTCTCGGGATCTGGGCAGTCATCATCATCGTCCAATGCGCCCTGTCGACGGTCTGGCTGCATTTCTTCCGCTACGGCCACCTCGAGTGGCTGTGGCGGTGCGGGACCTACTGGGAACTCACGCCTCTCCGTTCGCCCGAGGCCGATCCGTCATGATCACACGTCGCACCGCCCCTTGATTTCACCGGCCACTGGAGTAGGTTGAAAGGGAGTTCGATTCCATGCACCACGTCGGTGTGAGGCATGGCGAAAGGAGCACACGATGACGAACAATCCGACGATCGAGGAACTCAGCCACGAAGGCCGGACCTTCCCGCCCCCAGAGGAGTTCGCCGCCAACGCGAACGTCACCGCCGAAGAATACGACAAGGCCGCGGCCGACCGCATCGGATACTGGGAGGAGCAGGCGAAGAGGATCACCTGGGACACTCCGTTCGACACGGTCCTCGACTGGTCGGACAAGCCCTTTGCCAAGTGGTATGTCGGAGGCAGGCTCAACGCCGCCTACAACTGTGTGGACCGACACGTCGAGAACGGTCTCGGCGATCGTGTCGCCTACTACTTCGAAGGCGAGTCCGGAGACACCCGCACCATCACCTATTCCGATCTTCTGCGCGAGGTCTCCAAGGCCGCCAATGCGCTGACCGAGCTCGGTGTCAAGACCGGCGACCGGGTCGCGATCTACATGCCGATGATCCCCGAAACCGTCTTCGCCATGCTCGCCTGCGCCCGCCTCGGCGCTCCGCACACCGTGATCTTCGGCGGGTTCTCCGCGAGCGCGATCGCTGACCGCGTCAAGGACTGCGAAGTCGAATTCGTCATCACCGCCGACGGCGGCTACCGCAAGGGCAAGGCCTCGGGTCTGAAGTCCGTCGTCGACGAGGCCATGGTCGACTGCCCTGAGGTGCGCAACGTCCTCGTCGTCCAGCGCACCGGCCAGGACATCGACTGGCATGAGGGCCGCGACCTGTGGTGGCACGATGTCGTCGATCGCCAGTCCGAGACCCACACCCCCGAGGCCTTCGACTCCGAGCATCCGCTCTACATCATGTACTCCTCGGGCACGACCGGAAAGCCCAAGGGCATCATGCACACGACCGGCGGGTACATGGTCGGAACCTCGTTCACCCACTGGGCGGTCTTCGACATCAAGCCCGAGTCCGACGTCTTCTGGACGGCCGCGGACATCGGCTGGGTCACCGGTCACTCCTATATCGTCTACGGACCGCTGGCCAACGCCACCACCTCGGTGCTCTACGAGGGCACCCCCGACACACCCCATCGCGGGCGCTGGTGGGAGATCGTCGAGAAGTACAAGGTCTCGATCCTCTACTGCGCGCCGACGGCCATTCGCTCGTTCATGAAGTGGGGACGCGACATCCCGGCGAAATTCGATCTGTCCAGCCTGCGCCTGCTCGGCAGTGTGGGCGAACCGATCAACCCCGAAGCCTGGATGTGGTACCGCGAGCACATCGGCGGCAACCGGTGCCCGGTGGTCGACACCTGGTGGCAGACGGAGAACGGCAGCATCCTCATCAGCCCGCTGCCGGGCGCGACGGCGACCAAACCGGGTTCGGCGATGCGGGCCCTGCCGGGAATCGTCGCCGATGTCTTCGACGATGAGGGCCGATCGGTCGAACCGGGCAACGGCGGCTACCTTGTCATCAAGGAGCCCTGGCCGTCGATGCTGCGCACCCTGTGGGGCGATGAGGAACGGTACAAGAAGACCTACTGGTCGCAGTACCCCGAGGTCTACTTCGCCGGTGACGGCGCGAAGATCGACCGCGACGGCGACTTCTGGGTCCTCGGCCGCGTCGACGACGTCCTCAACGTCTCCGGTCACCGGATGTCGACCGCGGAGATCGAATCCGCTCTGGTCGCGCACCCGAAGGTCGCCGAGGCGGCCGTGGTCGGCGCCCGCGACGAGACGACCGGACAGGCCATCGAGGCCTTCGTGATCCTCCGCGAAAGCGCCGCCGACGGCGGAAACGACGTCGTGGACGAGCTGCGGGGCCATGTGCGCAGCGCGATCGGGCCGATCGCGACACCGAGGTCGGTCATGCTCGTTCCCGATCTGCCGAAGACCCGATCGGGCAAGATCATGCGCCGTCTGCTCAAGGACGTCGCTGAGAACCGCGAGGTCGGCGATGTCACGACGCTGGCGGACTCCTCGGTGATGGATCTCATCCAGAAGGGCATCGCCGAGAGCTGATCGGCCCGGCCCGCTTCATTCGCCGCCGCACCCTTGCGGTGACCCACGTCATACTGATGTACTGTTGAGTAACTTTCGGGTGGGTCGCCGCAGGGTGCGGCGTCCGCGTCCGAGAGCCGCTGGACTGACCTCGACTGCAAGGATGCAACGAATGAAGCGTGGAATGACGATCGACGGTGCCCGGGTGCTCATCACCGGAGCAGGCAGCGGCATCGGCAGACTCATGGCCCTCGACGCCGCGGCCCGCGGAGCCGCCGAGATCCTCATCTGGGACCTGTCCGCCGACAGCGGAGATGCTGTGCGCGATGAGATCACGGCCGTCGGCGGGCAGGCTCGGTCGTTCGAGGTCAATGTGGCGGATTCCGCCCAGGTCGAGACCGTGGCCGAGCGAACGGGACCGGTCGACATCCTCATCAACTGCGCCGGCATCGTGACCGGCAAGAAGCTCCTCGACGCCGATGCGGACGCGATCCGGCGCGTCTATGACGTCAACACGCTGGCCCTGTACTGGACGACCAAAGCGTTCCTGCCGGGAATGCTCGAACGCGACCGCGGAGCGGTGGTCACTATCGCCAGTGCTGCGGGCCTGACCGGAGTGGCCCGCCAGACCGACTACTCGGCGAGCAAATGGGCGGCCGTGGGATTCACCGAATCGCTGCGCAGCGAGCTGCGCGCCGAGGGCAGCCGCGTGGGCACCCTCGTCGTCTGCCCCTTCTACATCAACACCGGCATGTTCGACGGCGTCCGCACGAAGTTCCCCCGCCTGCTGCCGATCCTCGAGGAGACCGATGTGTCCACACGAGTGCTTGACGCCATCGAGTCCGGTCGCGAGCAGCTGGTCATGCCTCCGCTCGTGCGACTGGTGCCGGGAGTGCGCCTGCTGCCCACACGCGCCTTCGACACGGTCATGGACTTCCTCGGAGTCAACCAGACCATGGACCACTTCACCGGTCGCACCCGGCAGCCGAGCGGAGGCAGCTGAGTCCGTCGCCGCCCGCCCGGGTCCACAATGGACTCAGGGACGCACGGAAGGGAGCAGTCATGGCCACGACCGATCTGGTCCTCGAAGGAGGCGGGGCGAAGCTGCCCGGACTCATCGGCGCCCTGCAGTCCCTGACGGCGGCCGGCTATGACTTCCACCGCATCGCCGGGACCTCGGCCGGGGCGATCGTCGGGGCGCTGAGCGCGGCCGGTCTGTCCGCCGACAGACTCGCGCAGAGGGTGCTCGAACTGGACTTCTCCGAATTCGAGGACCTCTCCCCCGTCTTCCGGTTCACGCCGTGGCTGGGCAAGGTGCAGGGGCTGCTGTTCCACAAGGGCATGTACCTCGGTGACACACTCCATGACTTCCTCGCCGAAGTGCTGGACGGACAGGGGGTGCGCACCTGGGGCGACCTCAAACTGACCGATCCGGGATCGGCGATCCCGCCCGAGCGCTCCTACCGGCTCGTCGTCATCGTCTCCGACGTCTCCCGGGGGCGGATGCTGCGCCTGCCCTGGGACTATGAGGACTCCCTCGGCGTCGACGCCGACAGCCAGTCCGTCGCCGAGGCGGTGTGCGCCTCGGCCGCCAGCCCCTTCTTCTTCCGCCCCCGGTCCCTGCCGGCACGGCCGAAATCGGCCGGAGGCTCCTCCGTGCTCGGCGCCGACGGCGGTCTGCTCTCGAACTTCCCCGTCGACGTCTTCGACCGCAAGGATGCCAAGCCGGCGCGGTGGCCGACGTTCGGGGTCATGCTCTCGGCCCGGCACACCCCCGCGGCGCAGTGGCGACCCAACACCACGACGTTCCAGTACGCGCGGTCGCTGCTGTCGACGATGATCAACGCCCACGACCGCAGGCACATCGACGATCCCTCGGTGACCGAGCGGACGATCTTCGTCGACACCTCCGGCCACAGCAGCACGGATTTCGGCCTCTCGAGGGAGGCCGAACTCGATCTCATCGCCTCGGGCCGCAGCGCTGGTGAGAAGTTCCTGACCCACTGGGACTGGCAGGAGTGGAAGGACCGCTTCGACCGGAAGTGACCTATTTCGGGAAAACTCCGATCAGGCTATGATGTAGAGCACGTGCGAGATCGGCGATGAGGCCGTAGCCTGCGGAGGATCAACGTGGCTCCACCCACTCTCATCAGTTCGGTGCAGCGAGCGCTTCGTCTTCTGGAAGCCGTAGCTGCCAGCGCTGACGCCATCCCTGCGAAGAAGCTTGCGAGGCTGACCGGTCTGCCCCTGCCGACTACCTACCACCTGCTGCGTACTCTGGTATACGAAGGCTACCTGCGCAAGGCGGAGAACGGTTACGTCATCGGACCATCGGCGACGGCTTCCGGTCGTTCGCCGCTGCAATCGCTGCACCCACGGATCCAACCCGTGTTGCGCTCCCTTCGCGATGAGCTCGGCGGAGCCACCTACCTGTCGATGTATGACCATGGCGAGATCCGCCTCGTCGACATCGCCGACGGCCCGCATGCCCAGTGCGTCGACCTCTGGGTGGGAGTCCACGAAGCCGGCCACGCGACGGCGTTCGGGAAGGCCATTCTGGCGAGCTTGGATCCAGAGCTCCGGGACGACTACATCAACCGCCATGACTTGCACGACCTCACTCCGAACACCATCACGAATCGCAATGCGCTGGAACGTCGCCTCGCCGACCCGCCCGAGATCTGGTCCGACTCCGAAGAGTACCTGCTCGGCACGTACTGCTTGGCCGCCTCCATCCGCACATCCGATCTCGTGGCCTCGATTGCGGTGTCCCTTCCGACTCATCGAGGCCGGAGCGACAGTCAGGCGCATGCGCTTCACCGCGCGGCACACCGACTGAGACGGACCGTTGGTGCCCCCTCTATCACCATGTGAAAACTTCGTCATTGCCCACCACGTGTCACTCGTCACATGATGATTTCCGGCTCTTCGTAAAAGAGAGTGTAGATCGGTGATTCCAGGACACGGCGCGTCGCTGCGCGGATAGATGTCGAGGTCTTCCGATGATGGAAGTTCTCACACAACCCATCCGAAAGACCTCGACGTGGCCAAGCCTACTTTCTCAACCCCTGACCTCACGACATTCTGCCGACTCGACACCCTCGACCTGACCTGCACCGGCCAACACATCACCGGACACAAAGCCATCCTGGAATGCCGGCCTAACACTGCCGATGACTGGTGCCGACGGTGTGGTGGCCACGGGATCGTTCGCGATACCGTCGTCCGCCGTCTCGCCCACGAACCCTTCGGCCACCGACCGACCACGCTTCATATTCGCCTCCGCCGTTACAAATGCGTCGAGTGTGGCCGCGTCTGGCGTCAAGACACCACTGCTGCGGCGCCACCACGATCGAAGATCTCGCGAACCGGCCTCGACTGGGCGTTGCGTGCCCTCGTGATCGATCACGACACCGTGTCCGTCATCGCTGCGAAACTCGCCGTGTCCTGGCACACCGCGAACTCCGCCGTCCTCGCTGAAGGTAAGCGGTTGTTGATCAACGACCCGACCCGTTTCGACGGGGTCAGCGTCATTGGTGTCGACGAGCATGTATGGCGGCACACCCGGCGTGGTGACAAGTACGTCACCGTCATCATCGACCTCACCCCGATCAGCGAGGGAACAGGCTCGGCACGTCTGCTCGACATGGTGGCTGGCCGTTCGAAGCAGGTGTTCAAACAATGGTTGAAAGACCGACCGAAAGAATGGCGTGAGGGCATCGACGTCGTCGCGATGGACGGATTCTCCGGCTTCAAAACAGCCTCAGCTGAGGAGCTGCCCGACGCTGTGGAAGTCATGGACCCCTTCCACGTCGTCAAACTCGCCGGTGATGCCCTCGACGAGGTACGTCGCCGAGTTCAGCAGGAGACAACCGGCCATCGCGGACGAGCAAAGGACCCGTTGTACCGGGCAAGAAGAACTCTTCACACGGGCAGCAGCTTACTCACGACCAAGCAGCAGGAAAGAATCGCGAACCTCTTCGCTGACCCGAACTTCACCGAAGTCGAAGTCACCTGGGCTGTCTACCAAGACATTGTCAGCGCCTACCGAACCGCGGACTGCAAAGAGGGCAAGAGACTCTTGCAAACGGTCATCGACGCCCTGACAACGAATCTGCCACCCGAACTTGTCGAGCTCAAACGGTTAGGACGAACGTTGAAGCGTCGAGCTGCTGATGTGCTCGCATTCTTCACCCGACCGGGAACGTCGAACGGTCCCACTGAAGCGATCAACGGCAGACTCGAGCATCTACGCGGGTCCGCGCTGGGATTCCGCAACCTCACGCATTACATCGCCAGATGTCTGCTCGAGTCCGGTGGCTTCAGACCGGTTCTACACTCTCAATTACGATGAGCCACTTTCTCGACCCCTGACCTTACGACATTCTGCCGACTCGACACCCTCGACCTCACCTGCACCGGCCAACACATCACCGGGCACAAAGCCATCCTGGAATGCCGTCCAAACACGGCAGATGACTGGTGCCGACGGTGCGGTGGTCACGGGATCGTCCGCGACACCGTCGTCCGCCAGCTGGCCCACGAACCTTTCGGCCACCGACCAACCACGCTTCACATTCGCCTCCGCCGTTACAAATGCGTCGAGTGTGGCCGCGTCTGGCGTCAAGACACCACAGCTGCGGCGCCACCACGAGCGAAGATCTCGCGAACCGGCCTCGACTGGGCGTTGCGTGCCCTCGTGATCGATCACGACACCGTGTCCGTCATCGCTGCGAAACTCGCCGTGTCCTGGCACACCGCGAACTCCGCCGTCCTCGCTGAAGGTAAGCGGTTGTTGATCAACGACCCGACCCGTTTCGACGGGGTCAGCGTCATTGGTGTCGACGAGCATGTATGGCGGCACACCCGGCGTGGTGACAAGTACGTCACCGTCATCATCGACCTCACCCCGATCAGCGAGGGAACAGGCTCGGCACGTCTGCTCGACATGGTGGCTGGCCGTTCGAAGCAGGTGTTCAAACAATGGTTGAAAGACCGACCGAAAGAATGGCGTGAGGGCATCGACGTCGTCGCGATGGACGGATTCTCCGGCTTCAAAACAGCCTCAGCTGAGGAGCTGCCCGACGCTGTGGAAGTCATGGACCCCTTCCACGTCGTCAAACTCGCCGGTGATGCCCTCGACGAGGTACGTCGCCGAGTTCAGCAGGAGACAACCGGCCATCGCGGACGAGCAAAGGACCCGTTGTACCGGGCAAGAAGAACTCTTCACACGGGCAGCAGCTTACTCACGACCAAGCAGCAGGAAAGAATCGCGAACCTCTTCGCTGACCCGAACTTCACCGAAGTCGAAGTCACCTGGGCTGTCTACCAAGACATTGTCAGCGCCTACCGAACCGCGGACTGCAAAGAGGGCAAGAGACTCTTGCAAACGGTCATCGACGCCCTGACAACGAATCTGCCACCCGAACTTGTCGAGCTCAAACGGTTAGGACGAACGTTGAAGCGTCGAGCTGCTGATGTGCTCGCATTCTTCACCCGACCGGGAACGTCGAACGGTCCCACTGAAGCGATCAACGGCAGACTCGAGCATCTACGCGGGTCCGCGCTGGGATTCCGCAACCTCACGCATTACATCGCCAGATGTCTGCTCGAGTCCGGTGGCTTCAGACCGGTCCTACACTCTCAATTACGATGAGCCTGATTTCCTCAGACCGAGGAGGAAACATGGAACCGGGAATTGCGCGTGAGCTGTTCAGTCAAATGGTGCTGATCCGCACCTACGAGGAAACGATCCTGCGCGAATACCACGCTGACAAGAAGCCCATCTTCGATATCGGTGCAGGACTCATCCCAGGTGAAATGCACCTGGCCGCTGGGCAGGAACCGGTAGCCGCTGGGGTGTGTGCCCACACGATTGACGCGGATGCGGTCACAGCCACTCACCGACCACATCACTTCGCCCTGTCGCACGGTGTCGATATCAACGCCATGACAGCGGAGATCTTCGGCCGTGTCGACGGCTTGGGGCGAGGGCGCGGCGGCCACATGCATCTGTTCGATCCGCAGGCGAACTTCTCCTGTTCCGGAATCGTCGGTGAGGGACTCCCCCTCGCTGTCGGTCAAGCCTTGGCCTTCAGTCGTCGGAAGACGGGCAATGTCGCAATCGCCGTTGCCGGTGAAGGCGCCGCCAACCAGGGGGCATTTCACGAGTCTCTGAACCTGGCCGCATTGTGGAAGCTTCCCGTCGTCTTCGTCATCGAGGACAACGAATGGGGAATATCAGTGCCGCGGTCTGCCTCCACCTCGGTGCCGTCCAACGCGGTTCGTGCCGCTGCATATGGAATGCCCGGAACACAGGTCGAGGACAATTCAGTCGAAGCCGTCTATGAGGAAGCCGGCAAGGCAGTCGAACGAGCCCGCGACGGCGGCGGGCCCAGCTTGATCGAGGTGCAGACCCTGCGGCTGTGGGGGCACTTCGAAGGTGATGCGCAAGGGTACCGCCCCGATCTCGAAGGCGTGCCCGGCCGTGATCCCCTCCCGACCTTCGAGAATTCCCTGCTCGCCGACGGAGTCCTCGACGATGCGCAGATCCAGTCGATCAAGGATGAGGCGACTCGACGCGTCGAAGACGCTGTCACCTACGCGAAGTCGAGCCCGGAACCAGACCCCGCAAGAGTCGGCGACTACGTCTTCGCCTGAGCAAAGGAGCACTCTGATGACTGCAACAACACCAACAACCCGTCGACTCAGCACGGCAAAGGCCACCGTCGAGGCGATCGCCAGAGAGATGGAAGCCGATGACGACGTCTTCGTCATGGGCGAAGACGTCGGTCCCTATGGGGGAATCTTCTCATCCACGACGGGCCTGTTGGACCGCTTCGGTCCACAGCGCGTCATCGACACACCGATCTCTGAGACCGGCTTCATCGGGGCCGCGATCGGGGCAGCCACCGAGGGCATGCGTCCGATCGTCGAGCTGATGTTCGTCGACTTCTTCGGCGTGTGCATGGACCAGATCTACAATCACATGGCCAAAATCCACTACGAGTCCGGCGGGAATGTCAAAGTCCCCATCGTTTTGAGCACAGCGGTCGGGGGCGGCTACTCCGATGGCGCACAGCACTCTCAGTGTCTGTGGGGGACCTTCGCCCACCTGCCCGGCATGAAGGTGGTTGTTCCCAGCAATCCCGCGGACGCCGCTGGCTTGATGACGGCAGCGATACGCGATGACAACCCGGTGGTCTTCATGTTCCACAAGGGAATCCAAGGCCTTCCTTGGATGGCGAAGAATCGGCGTGCGATCGGCCCCGTCCCCGAAGGCGACCACGTTGTGGAGATCGGACGTGCGGCAGTTCCGCGCGAGGGCACCGACGTCACAGTGATCACTCTCTCGCTGTCTGTGCACCACGCCTTGGACGCAGCCGAAGAATTGGCCGAAGAGGGCATCGACGCAGAGGTCATCGATCTGCGCAGCCTTGTGCCTTTGGACACTGAGGCGATTGTCCGATCGGTGTCCAAGACCGGTCGGCTGGTCATCGTCGACGAGGACTATCAGTCTTTCGGGCTCACAGGAGAGATCACAGCTCGGATCGTCGAACATGATCCCTCCATGCTGCGCTCGCCAGTGTCACGGGTTGCGAATCCGGACGTTCCGATTCCGTACGCACGTCCGCTCGAATATGCCGCCCTGCCGAACGTGGGCAGAATCAAAGACGCAATCCGCAGGCAGGTGCAGAAATGACCGAGGTGCGATTTCCGCAGCTGTCGGAGACGACGGACGCAGAGGGAACTGTTGCAACATGGTTCGCCGAGGACGGGGACCACGTCGACGAGGGGCAGCTCATCGCTGAGGTCGCTGTGGACAAGGTCGACGCGGAGGTGACTGCACCAGCGGCGGGCACGGTCGAGCACCGAGCCGACGAGGGCGACGTGATCAAGCAGGGCTCGGTGATCGCTGTCATCACATGAGTCGTTGAATTCGTTCGGCCCATAGCCCGCACGCGATCGACGTGCAAGAATGAGGGCCCGATCCTGACGACGAGCGAAGGAGAGATCATGAGCGAGTTCGAATCGGACATGACCGACCGGCCGGACGAGGATCCCATCCTCGACGCCCCCGAGGTCGACGAGCCGACGGCCGCTGAACTGGACGACCCGGAGCTCAATGCCGCCGAGGTCGAAGCCGAACAGGTCGAGACCGACATCGACGATGACGAACCGGGCGAACCGGACGTCGAGCCCGGGGCCCACGGCCCCGAGGGCACAGGTGTCGAGGGCGCCGACGATGTGCTCCTCGAAGAGGCCGACCAGGATGACGAGAACGATGAGCCCGATCTCTCGGACGAGTTCAACACCGACCAGTCACCGGCGGCGGAACAGGGGAATCGAGTCGGCGACGAGATGGTCTCCGAAGGCGATGACGACTTCGAGGTCTCCGAGCTCGACGGGGACGACCTCAACGTCGATGCCCTGGCCGATGACGGGACCGAAGAGGTCTCGGTCATCGACGGCATGCCGGAGGTCATCGACGACTCCTATGAGGAGGACTGACCACCGCT
This sequence comes from Brevibacterium sp. SMBL_HHYL_HB1, assembly GCF_018208375.1. Lineage (NCBI taxonomy): Bacteria > Bacillati > Actinomycetota > Actinomycetes > Micrococcales > Brevibacteriaceae > Brevibacterium > Brevibacterium sp. SMBL_HHYL_HB1. The sequence continues at coordinate 2,828,667 of NZ_CP062936.1, forward strand.
CGGATCACCGACCGCCCGGTAGGACAGCACACCCGCTGTCTCTGCCGGGCGGTCGTCGTCGAAGACGGAAAGCGACTGCACCGCCGCCGACAGCGCCGAGCGGTGAAGCAGCGAACCGGTGCTGATCCGCGCGACTCCGGCCGCGGCGAGTTCGGACTGGAAGAGTGTGGGACCGGCGAGGACGTTGACCGGTAGCGGACTGGCTTCGACGATCGCAGCGATTCTCGCCTGATCGTGGACCCCGGGAACGAAGATCCCGTCGGCACCGGCCCGAGCATAGGCATCGAGGTTCGCCCCGCCGCCGTGATCCCGGCCGGGGCGGTGGCCCGACGCCTTCCGCCCATGGCCTAAGGTGGTCTGCGGGAGAGTCCGTGACGAGGCGAGGGGGAGTTCGTGGCCGACACGACAGAGAGCACCGAGGCGGCCGATCGGCTCGAATCCGCGCTCACCGGCAGAATCGACCCGCACACCCTCGATGAGATCGCCTCCCTGGCCCGGCAGGTGCCGCGGGCCGAGATCGGTCGGCTCGTCCACACCTCGACTCCGCTGCAGTCCGCGATGCTCTTCCGGGTCCTGACGAAGGCCGAAGCCCTCGACGTCTTCGAGGACCTGCCGCCGGCCTACCAGGCCGAACTCATCGGCAACCTCCGCGAACCCGAGGTCGCCGACATCGTCGAGGGACTCGACCCCGATGACCGTGCCGAGCTCTTCGGCGAACTGCCCGCGAGCGTGGCCAGTCGACTGATGAAGGGGCTGACGGCCCAGGAGCGGGCGATGACCGCCGCGGTCCTCGGCTACCCGAAGTCCGCGATCGGCCGGTACATGTCGCCCGAGGTCCTCGCCCTGCACGAGGACTGGACCGCCGCCAGGGCGATGGAGGTCGTGCGCGCCCGCATCGACGGCCCCGAGACCGTCTATCTCCTACCCGTGGTCGGCCCCGGCCGGGTGCTGCGCGGAGTGGTGTCCCTGCGCAACCTCATCGCCGTCGATCCCGACACCATCGTCGAGGACATGGTCCGCGACTCGATCAGCACCCATGCGCTGACCGACCGTGAGCAGGCGGCACGCGAGTTCCTGTCCCACCGGCTCATCGCGATGCCGGTCACCGACCAGGAGGAGCGCCTCGTCGGAATTCTGACCATGGACGACGTCCTCGACATCATGGACGAGGAGGATGCCGAGGACATCGCGCGCGGTTCCGGTACGGAACCGCTGGACCGGTCGTATCTGTCCTCGACGATCCTGCGTCTGGTCCGCAGCCGGATCGTGTGGCTGCTCGTCCTCGCCGTGTCCGCGATCCTGACCGTCCAGGTCCTCGAAGTCTATGAGGACCGCCTCGACCAGGTCGTCGTCCTCGCCCTGTTCATCCCCCTGCTGACCGGCACCGGCGGCAACACCGGCAACCAGGCCGCGACCACGGTGACCCGGGCCCTGGCCATGGGCGAGGTGCGCATCCGCGACCTCGGACGGGTGATCTGGCGGGAGCTGCGCGTCGGGGCCGTCCTCGGCTCCGTGCTCGGCAGCCTCGGCTTCGTCATCGCCGGCCTCGTCTACAGTTGGCCGATCGGCCTGGTCATCGGGTTGACCCTGTTGTCGGTGTGCATGATGGCCGCCACCGTGGGCGGGCTGATGCCCATCATCGCGAAGAGGGTCGGCGCGGATCCGGCCGTGTTCTCGAACCCGTTCATCTCCACGTTCTGCGATGCCACGGGCCTCATCATCTACTTCACGATCGCGACCACGGTGCTCGGGCTGCGCTGAGACCCGACGGCGGTCGACGCCGTGGCCGTCGGTTCAGGCCGACCACGCCTCCCACAGAGCGGCGTACCGGCCGCCGGCGGCGAGGAGTTCGTCGTGGGCGCCCTCTTCGATCACCTGCCCGTGCTCCATGACGAGGATCCGGTCGGCCTTCTCGGCCTGGCTGAGCCGGTGGGCGACGATGAGGGCGCCGCGGCCGGTCAGAGCCGACTCCGCGGAGGCCTCGAGGACATGGGCCCCGGCCGATCCCGCCTCGGCGGTCGCCTCATCGAGGATCGCGAAGTCCGGGTCGGCGAGGACGAGCCTGGCCAAGGCGATCGTCTGCTCCTGCACCGCCGACAACCGGGTCCCGCCCTCCCCGATCCAGGCGTCCAGACCCTTCGGCAGCGAGTGCGCCCATCCGGCTCCGACCGTGTCCAGTGCGGCGAGGACCGCAGCATCGTCGGCGCTCGGTTTCGGCAGGGCCACGTTCTCGCGCAGGGTTCCGGAGAAGGTGTGGACCTCCTGGGCGACCATGGCGATGTGGGCGCGCAGTTCGGATTCGTCCACCGAGGTCAGCTCCACCGTCCCCGCCGAGGCGGCCGGCCAGCCGGCGAGCGCGGCGTGGCCGGATCCCGGTGCGGACAGTCCCGCCGCGATCCGGGCCAGGGTCGTCTTGCCGGCCCCCGTGGTGCCGACGACGGCGATGTGCTCACCGGGGTCGATGCGCAGGCTGACGCCTCTGAGCACATGGTTGTCCGAGTCCGGGTCGGCCTCGTAGCTGAACCACAGGTCCTCGAGCACCAGACACGGGCGGTCCGGGGCCGGAGCGGTCGACCGCTGCGGGGCCGCCTTCGCCTCGTCGATGACTCCGACCATGCGCGTCAGCGATGCGCCGGCCGATTGGATCTGGTCGAAGAGCCCGACGAGGGCGCCGATGGGGTTGAACAGGCGGTGGAAGACCAGGGCCGCGGTGGTCACGGCTCCGGCGGTGGACTCGCCGAACCACACGAGGGCGAAGCCGGCGACCAGCAGCAGGGAGAGCACGACGGCCTCGGCGCGGTTGTTGCGGCCGAAGGCGCGGGTGACGAATCGAAACACGTCGATCGACAGATCCCGGGCCTGGCCGGAGGCGGCGTCGATGCGGTGCAGCTCCCCGGCCTCCGCGCGGTAGGCGCGCAGGGTCGCGGCCCCGGTCAGACCGCCCAGCAGCCGACCCGCGCGCCGTCCGAAGGCCGCGCGCTCTTCCCTGTAGATAGGTTCTGACCTCGGCAGATACCAGCGCAGGGTGAGCCAGTACATCGGCAGGGCGACGAGGCCGACGATGCCCAGCCGCCAATCGATGGCGGCCAGTCCCGCGGCGGAGACGATGACGACGAGCAGTGATTCGACGACGAGGGGAAGCACCTGGGCGGCGGCCTCGCTGATCTTGCGGGAATCATCGGCGACCCGGGAGACGAGATCTCCGGTGCCGGTGACCTCGATGCGCTGGGACTCCAAGCTCAGCGCGGAATCGACGACTTCCGTGCGCAGCCCGGCGACGACGGGCATGGCGATATGGGCCAGCGCCCAACCCCCGATCCACGTGCCCAAGGCCATGACGATGCCGGCGACCGCCACGGCCACGGCGCAGAACCAGACCTCTTCGGGTCCGGCGCCTGCCGGCAGCCGATCGACGAGGTGGCCGATCGCCCACGGTCCGACGAGTCCGGCACCGGCGTTGGCCAGACCGGCGACCGTCAGGAGGGCGATCCAGCCGATCCGGCGTCGCAGCAGCGGGCCGAGATGGGCGAACGACCGGCGGCGTGAGGCGATCGGCAGGGTGCTGTGATTCGGTTCCGTCATCGGGTCACCGCCCGACGGTAGGCCTCGGCGGCGTCGCTGTCGGCGGCCAGCAGCCCGGAGTGGGTGCCGCTGAGGATCGGGCCCGTCGCCGGTGCGTAGATCACGGTGTCGGCGGCGGCGAGGAAGGCCGGGGAGCTGGTGAGGATGATCGTGGCTCTGCTCTGCCCGCTGCGGCGCAGCTCGGTGAGGCCTTCGGCGATCCGGGCCTCGGTGACGGCGTCGACGGCCGTGGTCGGTTCGACGAGGACGAGGATCTCGGGGTCGGCGTTCAGCGCCCGGGCCAGGGCGACGCGCTGACGTTGGCCGCCGGAGAGGTTGCCGCCGAGTTCCTGGATCCGATGGTCGAGTCCGCCTTCGACGAGGCCGAGGAGTTCGTCGGCTCCCGCGGCCGCGAGGACCTCGTCGGTGACCGTGATGGCGGTGCGCGACTGCTCGTCGGGCTCGGACTGCTCGCCGGTGCCGACGACCATGGTGATGTTCGAGCCGATGGTGCCTTCGAACAGATCGACGTCATGCGGTGCGACGAGCATCGTCGCCGGTCCGAGCCCGCGGGCGCGGGCCGACAGCGCCGAGTGCAGCCGGGCGCTGTGCTCGGCGGTCTCGGTGACGATGCAGGTCAGTTCCCCGCAGGCCGTGGTGAACTCATCGCCGTTGCCGGGCCAGCCGGTGACGGTGACGACGGAGTCCGAGACGGAGACGTCCGGGTCCGAGGCGGTCGAGTCCTTCTCGATGCCGGCGTCGATATCGCCCAGCAGTCTCGCGATCCGTTCGGCGGCGCCGTGGGATTGGGCGAAGAGGCCGACGATCTCGGCCAGGGCACGCATGGGTTCGGTCAGGAATGCGGTCATGCCGAGGATGCCGATCAGGGCTCCGACGCTCATCTGCCCGTCGATGAGGCGCAGGCCCGCGACGATGAGGACGATCGCGAGGACCGCGGACATCACCAGGGCGCCGAGGCCGGCCAGGCGCCCGGTGCGTTCACCGGTGGCGATGCCGGCGACGGCCGCGGCGTCCGAGGTCTGCCGGTAGCGGTCGACCGCCCAGGTCTCGCCGCCCATCGCCTTGATCACCCGCAGCCCGTGCATGAGGTCGGAGGCCGAGCGTCCCGCGGCGGCGACGGCCTCGAGCTGGGCGGCGGCCTTCGCGGACACCGAACGGCCCGGCAGCGCAACGATGATCAGGCCGATGGGAACGGCGATGAGGACGACGAGGCCGGTCACGGGGTCGGCGACGAGCAGGAAGACCGCGGCGGTGATCATGCCCAGCACCGAGGCGATGCCGCGTCCGGCCTGCTGGAAGGACATGGAGGCGGTGTCGGCGTCGGCGGAGGCGATCGAGAGCACCTCTCCCGAGGCCCGGTCGGCGGGCAGGTTCGCCGAGGTCAGCGCCGCATGGGTGATTTCGACGCGCAGCGCATGCGCTTCGTGTTCACGGGCGGCATTGCACGAGCGGGCCCCGAAGCGATATCCGAGGCTGAGGACGGTGAACAGCGCCCCGATGCCGATGATCGACACGATGAGCATCGGCCACGACAGCGGAATGATCGCGCGGTCGACGACGATTCCGATCGCCACGGGAACGAGCGCTTCGCAGACCTGCCACAGCGAGAGCATGAAGGCTCCGGGCAGCAGCAGTGACAGGCGCCGACGGGCGGCTCTGATCAGGAGTGACGAACCGGAGGAGGGAAAACTCGGCACAAAGGCCACCCTAACACCACTGCCGCGGACACGGTTCTCAGGCGTGGTGGGCCAGGCTCTGTGCGGTCATCGGCCGTACAGTGTCCCCATGACGATTCTTCGCAGTGTCCGCCTCGTCGGCGACGGTGGCCCGGCTCAACCCGTCGACGTCGAATTCGCTGACACGATCACTGCGATCCGCCCGGCTGCGGAGCCCGCGCCGCGGGCGGCGAAGACATTGCTTCCCGGTCTCATCGACACCCATGTCCACCTCGGCGGGCGCTCACGGCTGGTCGACGCTCTGCGGTCGGGTCTGACGACGGTCGTCGACCTCGGCACGCACCCGGACTCACTCATCGATCAGCTGCGCGCCGACGATGGGCTGCCGGCGATCGTCAGTGCCGGATCGGCCGCCTCGGCGCCGGGGAGCACGCAGATCGAGATGATGGGATTCCCCGCCGAGTCCGGGGTCACCGGTCCCGACGACGCCGAGAGGTTCCTCGACTGGCGAGTCGGAGGCGGTGCCGACCTCATCAAGATCATCATCGAGGATCCGGAGGCGACGCAGGTCCCCGCCCTCGACGTTGCGACGCTGACGGCGCTGGTCGACGGCGCCCACCAGCGGGGACTGCTGACCATCGCGCATGCGGTCACGGCCGCGTCCTTCGACCGCGGACTCGATGCCGGGGTCGACCTGCTCACCCATACCCCGTCCGACCGCCCGCTTCCGAAGCTCGCGCTGAACCGGCTGCGGGAGTCCGGCACCGTCGTGTCCCCCACGCTCGTGATGATGCGGGCGATCATCGACGGTCGCCTCGGCGATCGTGCCGATGCCGCCTTCGGTCTCGCTCTCGACAATGTTCGCGCGATGGATGAGGCGGGCATCGCCGTCATCGCCGGAACGGATGCCAACGAAACGGCGTTCGCCCCGGTCCCTCACGGGCCCTCTCTGCACACCGAGCTCGACTGGCTGGTGCAGGCGGGGATGAGCCGGGCCGAGGCGCTCCGGGCGGCGACCTCAGCGGCGGCGGATGCCCTCGGGCTGCGCGATCGCGGGCGTGTGGTCGAGGGCGCCCGTGCGGATCTGCTCCTCATCGACGGTGATCCGCTCACCGATCTCGACGCACTCCGCTCCCCCGCCGAGGTGTGGGTGGCGGGAGATCGGCTCGTGCCCTGACATCGATCAGCGGAACGCCTGCTGACCGGTGATGTGGCGGCCGAGGATGAGGGTGTGGACCTCATCGGTGCCTTCGTAGGTGCGGACGGATTCGAGATTGTTCGCATGTCGCAGCGGTGAGTAGTCGAGGGTGATGCCGTTGCCGCCGAGCATGGTCCGGGCATCGCGGCAGATCGCGATGGCTTCGCGGCAGTTGTTGAGCTTGCCCACCGAGATCTGCACGGGGTCGAGGCGGCCGGCGTCCTTGAGCCGTCCGGTCTGCAGGGCCAGCAGGGTGCCCTTCTGGATCTCGAGGGCCATGTTCACCAGCTTCTCCTGGGTGATCTGGTACGCCGTCAGCGGTTTGTCGAACTGCAGACGGTTCTGCGCATAGTCCAGGGCGACTTCGAAGGAGTCCCGAGCCGCACCCATGGCGCCCCACATGATTCCGTAGCGGGCTTCGTTGAGGCAGGAGAACGGGCCCTTGAGTCCCGTGACCTCGGGCAGGACCGCCTCGGCGGGCAGGGCCACGTCATCCAGGGTGATATCGCACTGGATGGACGCGCGCATCGACAGCTTCGCCTCGATGGCAGTGGCCGTGAAGCCGGGGGTGTCGGTGGGGACGAGGAAGCCGCGGATGCCGTCCTCGGTGGCGGCCCAGATGACGGCGACATCGGCGATCGAGGCCAGTCCGATCCACCGCTTGGCGCCGTTGAGGACCCAACTGCCGTCGGAGCCTCGGACGGCGGTGGTGGCCATCGCCCCGGGATCGGACCCGGCGGTCGGTTCGGTCAGCCCGAAGCAGCCGATGAGCTCGCCGGCCGCCATGCCGGGCAGGTACCGGTTCTTCTGCTCCTCGGACCCGAATCTGCGGATCGCCGACATCGCCAGCGATCCCTGCACGGACACGAAGGTGCGCAGTCCCGAGTCGCCGGCTTCGAGCTCGAGGGCGGCGATCCCGTATTCGACGGCCGAGCGTCCGGGGCAGCCGTAGCCTTCCAGGTGCATGCCGAGCAGACCGAGGTCGCCCATGTCCCTGACGATCTCGGTCGGGAAGACCGCGTTCTCATACCAGTCGGCGATATTGGGGCGGATCTTCGCGTCCACGAAGGCGCGGACGCGCTCGCGGATCTCGAGTTCGGTCTCCGAGAGGAGTCCTGCGAGGTCGAGCAGATCGGATGGGTCGGTGGAGGGGGTGGTGGTGTCGGTGTCGGGCATATCGGCTCCTCGGGCGCGGTCGGGGTCGTCTTCAACCCTGCCACCGGAATTCAGCGGAGTCCAAGAGGTAATATCGCACTGATTGATTGCATATGCTTATCAATCAGCAACACCGAGGAGAAGCATGGAGTTCAGACAGGTCACCGCCTTCCTCGCCGTCGCCGAGGAGCTGCATTTCGGTCGGGCGGCGGAGAGGCTGCGCATCGCCCAGCCCGCCCTCAGTCAGATGATCCGCGCCCTCGAGGCCGACCTCGACGTCGATCTGTTCGAACGGACGACCCGTCGGGTCAGACTGACGCCTGCCGGGGAAGCGCTGCTCGAACCCGCGGCGGCGATCGGCACTCAGGTCGACGGCGCCAGGCGCATCGCCCGTGCTGCTCAGCAGGGGCTGGCCGGCCGGGTGCGCATCGGCTTCGGCGGCACGAGCGGCTATTCGATCCTCTCCCGTCTGGCCCGGGAGGTCGGCGAGCGGCACCCGGGGATCAGCCTCGACCTGCGCCCGCAGATGTACTGCGGACAGGCGGCCAACGCTGTGCGTGATGGACAGATCGATCTCGCCGTCATCAGTCCCCCGGCGCCGGCCGGTGTCGAGGTCCACATCATCCGTCAGGATAGCGTGATGATCGCCATGCCCGCCGGACACGAGCTCGCCGGTCGTGAGTCGGTCAGCATGGCCGAGCTGGCCGGCCAGCCGTTCATCTCCTATGCCCCGTCCCACGGTTCGCAGGTGAGGGAGGTGATGATGCGCCTGGCCGACGAGGCCGGTTTCCTCCCCCACGTCGTCCAGGAGGCGCCGGACCCATACAGTCTCCTGGCGCTGGTGGGAGCGCAGGTCGGTCTGGCCGTCGTCGTCGCGTCCTCGGATCACATCCGCATCGACGGAGTTCGCTATGTTCCCCTCGCCGAAGGTGGGGACGCCTTCACACTCGCGCTCGGGTGGCGGCGGAACAACCCGTCGGAGGCGCTGGCACGGGTGGTCGGCATCGTCGGTGAGGTCCTTCCGCAGGCGCAGTGAGCGGTTGGAGATCCAGCCTCGGCGATCGCTTCTACCAGCTGATCACATGGGGGACGCTGACCTGTTTCAGGCCTTCGAGGCCGAATTCGAGACCGAAGCCGGACTTCTTCACGCCGCCGAAGGGAATCCGCGGATCCACGGCACCGTGTTTGTTGATCCATGTCGAACCGGCCTGCAGGCGGGCGGCGACCTCGCGGCAGGCATCGAGGTCGGTGCCCCATACCGAGGAGCCGAGCCCGACCTCGAGGCCGTTGGCCCATTCGATGGCCTGCTCGAGGTCCGTGTACTTGATGATCGGCAGGACGGGGCCGAACTGCTCCTCAGCGACGAGCGGGTTGTCATTGTCGATGTCGGCGACGAGCGTCGTGGGGTAGAAGTACCCAGGCTGCTCGGCGACCGGATCGCCGCCGATGAGCACGCGCGCTCCCCCGTCCTTCGCGGCCTGGACGAGGCCGGCGACGATGTCGTACTGCCGCTTGTTCTGCAGCGGGCCGAGCACGTTCTCCTCCTCGAGGCCCACGCCCATCGGGGACGCTCCGGCCACCTCGACGAGAGCCCGGCAGACCTCGTCATAGAGCGACTCGGGCACGTAGAGGCGCTTCATCGCCGCGCAGGTCTGGCCGGTGTTGATGAACGCACCCCAGAACAGGTCGTCGGCGATGGCGGCGGGATCGGCGTCGGCGAGCACGATGCCGGCATCGTTGCCGCCGAGCTCGAGGGTGATCCTGGCCAGACTGTCCGCGGCGGTGCGCATGATCGCCTGCCCGGTCTTCGTCGACCCGGTGAACATGATCTTGTCGACATCCGCGTGGCTCGTCAGTGCGGCGCCGACTGCCCCGTCTCCGGGCACGACGGCAAGCACATCGGCCGGCAGCGCCTGGTTGACCACGGCCACGAGTGCCTGCACGGACAGCGGCGTGTACTCCGAGGGTTTGAGGACGACGGTGTTGCCCATCTTCAGCGCGGGCGCGAACTGCCACACGGAGATCATCATCGGCCAGTTCCAGGGTCCGACCGCGCCGACGACGCCGACCGGCCGGTAGTGGAGTTCGGCATGGGTCTCGCCGTCCTCGACGACGACCTCGGGGTCGAGTTCGAAGGCCGCGTTCGCCCGCAGCCAGGCGGCGCAGGCCCCGACCTCGAAGCGCGCGTTCGGCCCGTTGAGCGGCTTGCCCTGCTCGCGGGAGAGCAGCTCGGCCAGCGCTTCGGCGGAGCCTTCGATCGCATCAGCGGCGGCATTGAGACGGTCGCTGCGCTCCTGCGCGGTCTGCCCGGCCCATGCCGGTTGGGCCCTCCGGGCGGCGGCGACTGCCGCGTCGATGTCTGCCGGGCTGCCTTGACGCGTGCGGCCGACGATCTCACCGGTGGCTGGATCGCGGATCTCGCGCCCGTTGGGGTCTTCGATCGCAGCCAGGATTGCGGCAGTGGTCGTGAGGTCGGTGGTCATGATGCTCCTTGCGTAGGGATGGTGCCGGTCGGAACTGTGCCGGTCCGTCTTGTGGTCCGTTCAACAGTCAATGTGTTAACGGCCAGTGTGGACGGGTCCCATGGTCCGCGTCTTGGCTCTGCAGGCGGAGTTCTTGACGATTCGCGCATCATCGCCGACCGGGGCCTACACCGTTCGGTTGGCCAGAACGCTGCGGCGGAATCCGGCGGGCGGCTGGCCGACGACGCTGCGGAAGAGGCGGGAGAAATGAGCCGGATCGCTCAGCCCCCAGCGTGCGCCGATGGCCGCCACCGGCGTCTGCCTCTGCCGGGGGTCGGCGAGATCGGTCCGGCACCGGTCGATGCGGCGACGCCGGATCTCACCGGCCACGGTCTCCCCGCTGCCTTCGAAGACCTGGTGCAGGGTCCGCACCGATATGAAGTGAGCGGCGGCGATGGTCGAGGGCGACAGCTGCGGGTCGGACAGATGTGCGTCGATGAAGTCCGTGATCTCGTCCCACATCCGCTGCCGCTCATCAACGCCGCCGGCGGCCGTGAGCTCGTCGGCCATCACCGTGGTCAGCAGGTCGACGACGTTGCCGGCCAACCGGACTCCGGTCGTCCGGTTGAGAGTCGGCAGCATGGCTCCGGCCTGAGAGATGACCTGGGCGACGACCGCACCGAGCTGGTGGTCGGCACCGATCGGTGTGGCGGTGAGCTGGCCGACGGCGGCGACGGGTAGGTTCACCCGCGACTGCGGGAACATCATGACGTAGGACGAGAAGTCCGAGTCGAAGCTGAGCGTGTACGGCCGCGAGGTGTCGTAGATGGCCAGCGTCCCTGGGGCCAGGGCCATCTCACGACTGTCCTGGATGAGCAGACCGTGTCCATCGAGCTGAAGCGAGACCTTGAAGCAGTTCGCCGTGCCGCCGTGTCCGTCCGACCGGGTCCGGGAGATCAGCCCGGGGGTGCGCAGAACGGCGTGCGGATCGGCGTTGATCTGTGACATCACGACCGAATCGTAGTCGCGTGCACTGATCCGTCCGGTGAATCCGCCTCGGCGCTGGGGTTCGGTGTCGAGCGGGACGAATGAGTCCGATACCAGGCTCTGCCATCCGTCGAAATCGTGCGCGGTGCCTTCAAGCAACATCGTCATCCTCAGGACCTCTCTCGGCTTCGACCGCCTCGTCGATGCCCGTTGTCCAGTCACTCTATCCCCTGGCGGCGGGGGCAGTCACGGTCAGGGACAGAATCACCGCTCAGTCGCTGCTGTGCTCCCAGCTTCAAGCCACACATGCCCCGTTACCTTTTAAGTAGCCCCACCATCCGTCAGGATAGAAAGGGGTCGCTGGCCTAAGCCTTGATCCACCGATCGGTATGGGAGCCGTGGTGTGAATCCGGTTCCCGCAAAATGTCGACAAATGGGCAGGGAACATCGTCCCGGTCTCTCACCAGTCTGATTCCACTTTTCAGTTCCCGTAGGCCTCCTCCCCGGGCCCCGGTCTTCACGCCCGCTCGGGCTGATCGGTCATGTCAACGCACGTTGGGGAGGGCTCAACGCGGCCTGCCACAAACGAGCGAATTCCTCGGCCCATGGCCAGTCTCTGGGCAGATTCAGGATCAATCTCCTCGCTCGGTGGGCAATCCGGGCCGGGACGAGGATGATACGCGTCCTCAGTGTTTGTGCACGCGCCTTGCTCATTCGGCCACCCATGAGCCCAGCAGCTGCCCGCAGTAGGTTATGAGTCATCGCCGCGATCGTCACCCACGCTGCGTTGGCATCGAAGGCCCCTGAGGGCATATGCGCCAGTGCACCGTTTTTCAATTCCGCATTGATCTGCTCGATGATTGCGTGCTTCCGGTGGATCTGGTCCGCCAGAACAGTGTCGAAGCGCTCCTGATCGAGGGTGGTGAAGAAGGCGTGGTATCGGTACAAGTCGAATAACGGGTCCTGCCCGGCAGACCGCTTCTTCTCGTTGAGCTCGGGGACTCGTCGCACGATCAACCGGCCTGGCACCTGCAGAGCCTTCTTCTTCGACGTGAACGCGGTAAAGGCGACTTCAGCGACTTCAGCCTTGCTGATCCACGTTTTGGTCTCTTCGTCGAAGATCGCTTCCGGGTACTGGATGCCGGTCCACGCATCATCGTCGATGGTGGAGATCGCTGTTTTGACCTTCTTGTCCATACGCACCGTCACCGACACCTCGGCCCCAGCACCGCGGGCGGCTTTGGTCATTGTCGACGAGTAGTAGGCGGAATCAGCACGCACCAGCACCGGGGCCTGACCGGAATTGATGCGTCGAGTGGTGGCCAGGGCGTCAGAGACGAACTTGTCGGCACCCCGAGCTGATGAGGTAGAGCCCTTCCGGAGACGCTGACCGACGATGACCTGACTGGAGGTGCTTGTCGATGCAGTCGCCAAGAGCGCGTTGAGTCCCCGACTGCCTTGATACCCGAATCCGGCTCCTTGTTTCCTTGCGGAATGGACGTCGATGACGGTGTCGTCGACGTCAACGAAGACCATTGACGACTGCGGTGTTGTCGGACTGGTGGCCAGCAGGCGTATGTGCTGGTCGAAGCCGGTCAGAAGACGGGCGCTGATGGCATCGAGCTGTCTGACGTGGCCGAAGGAGAACGAGCGCAGAAACGATCCCAAAGTCGATGGGGCGTAGACACGGTCGAAGAGTCTGTTCATGCCGCCGTGGCGCAGGATGTTCATATCATCGATCGAATCGGCGCCGGCGGCCATGCCCGCGATCAGGGTGGACAGTTTCGCGCCCGGGTTCGCGCCCTTATCGGCTCCGGTCGTCGTCACGGTCAAACGCTGCTCGGCGAGGTCGAGCAGGCCTGCCTGGTGGGCCAGACGCATGATCGGGACCAGGCCGGTAGGACTGACGAGGTTCGTGTCGTTGAAGGAGTAGGACGCTGCCGTGGGTGTGTGATTGAATAGCACCTGAGAGGTGCCCCTTTCTTGAACGGGAATGTTGACGTTAGACATCATCATTTTCCCAGTTCAGGAGGGGCATTTCCATTTCACACGCGGCTTTGAACAGCTACCCGCATCGGTGGATCAAGGCTAAGGGCCCCGGCATGATTGATGCCCCCAGTCACCAATGATCTGGGGGGGGTGTAGTCACCGGGGTTCGAAGGCGCCAGGGAAATCGCTGATAGGGGCCAGAACCACTGGCAGAACCCATGCCTTGAGCCCGACCGTAACGTGGATGCCGAACCTTGGAGCCACAGCATCACCGGCCAGCCGAACCACAACCAAAATGTCCGGTCACATGAGTCGAAGAAGATGAGTGACATGATCACCAACCACGCTGACATCGACGTATTCATCGGCATCGATGTCGGCAAACACAACCACCACGCCGTCGCTGTTGATCGCGACGGAAAACAACTGTTATCGAAGGCACTGCCGCAGAACGAAACGAAACTGAAAGCCCTACTCACCTGGCTGGCCAAACACGGTCAGCTGCTGGTTGTTGTCGATCAGCCTGCCACGATCGGGGCCCTGCCCGTCGCGGTCGCCCAAGCAGAGGGCATCGCGGTTGCTTACCTGCCGGGGTTGGCGATGCGTCGCATTGCTGACTTACACCCTGGCGAGGCGAAAACCGATGCCCGCGATGCCGGCATCATCGCTGAAGCCGCCCGAACCATGCCGCAGACGCTGCGGGGCATTCGGGTCGCGGATGAGAACGTCGCGGAGTTGTCGATGCTGTGCGGCTACGACGATGACCTCGCCAAACAAGCCACGGCCACGTCGAATCGGATCCGCGGTCTGCTGACTCAGATCCACCCCGGACTCGAGACCGTGATCGGTCCGCACTTGGATCATCCGGCCATGCTGGCCCTGCTGGCGAAATACCCGACACCGAAAGCGCTCAAGCATGCCGGGAAACACCGAGTCGAGACTCTGCTGCGCAAGCAGGCACCCCGGGCGTGGAAGAGGTGGGCGACAGCGATCTTCACCGCACTCGATGGGCAGACGGTGGAGGTGTCGGGCACCGACGCGGCCGGACTCGTCCTACCCCAGTTGGCGACGTCGTTGGCGCAGACACGCCAGTCACGGGACGACGTACTCGCCCGGATCGAGGAGCTGGTGGAATCACATCCGCTTTTCGGGCTCCTGACGTCGATGCCGGCAGTCGGCGTCAGGACCACCGCGCGGATCCTGACCGAGGTCGTGGGTAAGGACTTCGAATCCGCCGGACACCTCGCCTCCTATGCCGGCCTGGCACCGGTGACGTGGCGGTCAGGAACCTCGATCCGAGGAGACCATTCCTCGCGTCGGGGGAACAAGATCCTCAAAAGAGCGTTGTTCTTGTCCGCGTTCGCTGCGTTGAAGGACCCGTTGTCGAAGGCCTATTACGACAAGAAACGTGCCGAGCATAAGAAACACAATCAAGCACTGATCGCCTTAGCGCGCAGGCGCTGCAACGTGCTGTACGCGATGCTGCGCGATGGCGCTTACTTCCACACACCCGAGGCGGCCACAGCTGCCTGAACCGTACTGAAGCGAAGTGCCAGGTCAGTCTGGGAGGCAGTTCCCGGACCGATCACCCCTGACATCCGAGCCCAACCGAATATTCTTGAGGAATCTGACCTTTACCCCTTGACGAAAAACATAGGGGCACCCCCCGGGGGGGGTCGAGGATCGCTTCGGCCAGCACAGCACATTGACGATCCGTGCGCGGGCGGCGGGCTCGGCTTGGCAACGCGTGCGGAGTTGCCGGAGATCTCTTCCGCTGCGGTGGCCCGCCTCTCTAGCCTGACGTCATGACCACCAATGACGCCGGCATCGTCGCCGCAAGCATCAGCGCCCATCCGGAGAACTTCCCGACCGAGCTCCCGGACGAACGATTCGACCACATCGTCATCGGAGCGGGCTCCGCCGGGTGCGTGCTCACCCGCCGCCTGCTCGATGCAGGCAAGAAGGTCTGCCTCGTCGAAGCCGGCGAGGACGAGACGAACCCGAACATCGATCACCTGAACAACCTCGGACTCATCTGGCATTCGCCTCAGGACTGGAACCACTACACCGTTCCGCAGCCCGGCACCATGGACCGCAGGCTCCACCTTCCCCGCGGGAAGGTGCTCGGCGGTTCGAATGCCCTCAACGCCGTCATCTGAGTCCGCGGCGACGCCTGGGCCTATGAGCAGTGGGTCGATTCCGGCTGCCCCGGCTGGTCCTGGGACGACGTCTCACCGGTGTTTCAAGCGATCGAGAACTTTGACGGGGAGATCACCGACACCCGCGGCACGACCGGTCCGATGGATGTGCGCACCGACTTCGCTCGCAACCGGCTGCAGGAGGACATGCTCGCCGCGTCCGTGGAGACCGGGGTCCCCTTCAACCCCGACTACAATTCGGGCAGCGTCGAGGGAGTCGGCAGGATCCAGCTCAATGTCCGCGACGGGAAACGGCTGAACACCTGGCGGGCCTACCTCAAGCCCCGCCTCGGCGACGAGAATCTCACGATCATCACCTCCGCCCACGCCCGTCGACTCCTCATCGAGGGCACGACGGTCACCGGACTCGAGGTCGACTTCCACGGTCGCGTCGGCACTCTGTCGGCCGATGAGGTCATCCTCGCCGCCGGTGCGCTGGCGTCGCCGGAGTGGGCAAGAACCTCCAGGACCATTGGCTCTCACCGGTGGTCTTCTCCACCGGTGAGCATCAGGTGCCGATGGGTGAGGTGGCCCCGGCCGAGGTGCACCTGTTCGCGAAGTCGCGTCCCGAACTGCCGGTGCCCGACACCCAGCCCCTGTTCTTCTCCGTGCCGATGTACGCTCAGGACGCCGCCCCGGCGGCGCAGGACGGTCCCGGTCCCGGAGGCGCCTTCACTCTGCAGGGTGGGCTGGTCCGTCCCGCCAGCCGGGGCGAGGTCAGACTCAGCGGTCCGAATCCGCAGGATCCGCTCATCGTCGACCCGCAGGTGCTCACCGCACAGGCCGATGTCGATGCCCTCGTCGCCTCCGTGCGGCAGTGTCGTGAGATCGGCCGGGCGGACGCGCTGTCGGCCTGGCAGCCCACGGAGATCCATCCCGGTCCCGAGGTGTCCGATGACGCGCTCGAGGACTACGTCCGCGGCTCGGTCGTGACCTATCATCACCAGGTCGGAACCTGCCGGATGGGCACCGATGCGGACGCGGTCGTCGACCCGAGCACATTCGCCGTCCACGGTCTGTCCGGGCTGCGCCTGGCCGATGCTTCGATCATGCCGCAGGTGACGACCGGCAATACGAATGCGCCGACGATCATGATCGCCGAACGGGCCGCGGCCGCACTCGTCGGGTCCCCGGCCGAGGGCATCACCGCTCCCGGCCTCTGACGGCGCCCGCCCCCGAAGACGAACTCGTCGCCTGAGACTGCCCGTGCGGCAGTCTCAGGCGACGAGTATCCGGGACTCGAAACCGGTCGTCAGGAGGGTTCCTCCTCGGCGAACGGGGCCGAGGCCAGGTCGAGGCGTTCGATCTCATCAGCGCTGAGTTCGAGACCGGGTGCGGCCATGATGGCCTCAAGCTGATCCGGCGTGCGCGCCGAGGCGATCGGCGCTGTCACGCCCTTGGCCAGCAGCCAGGACAGCGCCACGGTCGATGGTGCCGCGTCGTGGGATTCGGCGATCGCCACGAGGTCATCGACGGCCTTGAGTCCCTCGGCGTTGAAGTATCCCTGCACCATCACCGCGCGATCGGCACCTTCCAGGTCGGCTTCGGTGCGGTACTTGCCGGTGAGGAATCCGGCGGCGAGGCTGAAGTAGGAGAACACGGCCAGATCGTGTTTCTCGGCCACTGGGCGCAGGTCCGTTTCGAACTCTCGCCGATACACCAGGCTGTACTGCGGCTGGATGGCCACAGGCTTGACCAAGCCTTCGTCCTCGCATGCGGCGAACCAGTCGGCCAGACGCGCCGGCGAGTAGTTCGACACGGCGATGTGCCTGGCCTTTCCGGAACGCACGATCTCATCGAAGACCCGGGCCACCTCGGCGATGGGGGTCACCTCATCGTCACGGTGGGCATAGTAGAGGTCGACGTGATCGGTCTGCAGGCGTTCCAGGGAGCCGTCGATGGCGGTGCGGATGTAGGCGGGATCCTGAGTCTGGTGATCGGGATGATCGCCGACCTTCGTGGCGATGACGATGTCGTCGCGGTTGCCGCGGGCGGCCAGCCAGGTGCCGATGATGGTCTCGGATTCGCGGCCGGTCTTCCCCGGCAGCCACGCCGGGTAGGATTCGGCGGTGTCGAGGAAGTTGCCGCCTGCGGCGACGAAGGAGTCGAGGACGGCGTGCGAACCGGCCTCATCGGCGGTCCACCCGAAGGTGTTGGTGCCGAGGTTGATCGGGAAGATGGACAGTTCGGTGCCGGGGATCTCAACCTGCGTCATCGTTCTCCTCAAGACGTTCGATGTCGATGGGCTCGCCCGTACAGGGCCACGATCAGGGACAACGCCGCCGCGGGGGCGAATATTCCGTCACCGCGGTCTGGTCGCGCCTCAGGTGCCGACACCCGTGCGCGGCGGTCGCGCAATCGTGAAAGAGCCCTCGTAGCCGGCCCGAGCCTCCGCTCGAACTTCGGCCACCTGGTCGGGCACCATGGCGGCGAAGAGTCGATCCCGCATCGCCTGCGGCAGAAGTTCCGCCATCCGCGTGAGCGGTCCGATGTAGGCGGGCACGGTGATCTCGAACCGCGGGCGGTCCACAGCGGCGACGACGGCCGGCATGACGGCGGTGACTTCGACCCCGCTGCCGCGCAGCTCTGTGCGCACAGCCTTGAGGTAGCCGAGCACCCCGTGTTTGGTCGCCGCATAGGTCGCCTCACCGGGAGTGGGCAGGATCGAGGCGGCCGAGGCGACGGTGATGAGGTGCCCGCGACGCGCACGGCGCATGGCCGGCGCAGCGGCCTTGATGCCGTTGATGACTCCGAGCAGATTGACACTCAGTTGGGCGCGAGCCGCCGATTCCGGTTCCTCCTCGAAAGACCCCACCCACATCAGACCGGCATTGTTGACGAGAACGTCGACCGGACCGAGATCTTGGCGGACGGCGTCGAGGAAGTCGGCGAACGATTCGGCGTCGGTGACGTCGAGTCCATACGCGTGCAGCCCAGGCTCCTCGGCGGCCTCCCGCGCGGCCGCACGATCCGTATCGCCGATGGCTACTTGAGCGCCTGAGGCGGCGAAACGGCGGGCGATCGCCTGCCCGATCCCATGTGCCCCACCGGTGACGGCCACCACCGCTCTGTGCGAGGTTCCAGAACCGATCATGCGGCAACCGCTCCCCTTCTCATCTCCCGTTCCATCTCCCACAGGTAGTGGTCGAAGTCGACTTCCATCGTGTGGCGGGGCGAACTGTAGAACTGCTTCTTGTTCCGCCGGTCGTCCTTGGCCATCTGTGCGAACATGTCTCGCCGGCTCGGCAGCTCGCAGTGACCGAGGATGACCTTCGCAGCCAGCTTCGCCTGTATCTCCGACAGGGGCATGACGGCCCCGACCGGTTGGAGCAGACCGATGAAGAGCAGCCCCGGATGATCCGGGTGGACCATCCTCTTCCACAACGGCAGGTCGTTGTTCTCGACATCGACGACCGAGGATGAGAGGAAGGGGAATGACACCCTGTAACCAGTGGCCCAGACGATGAGGTCTGCCGGTGATGCAGTGCCGTCGGTGAATACGACTCGATCGGATTCGAGCCGTTCGATGCCGGGACGCACCGTGATCGCTTCTGCCTTGAGCCGCTTACGGATGGTGTCGGATTGAACCGGGTGGGACTGGCCCGGCTTATGGGAAGGAGTCGGCAGTCCGTACTTTCTCAATCTGCCGGACAGAAGTGCACCGAGACGCAGCCGCGCAGACGTCATACACCATGGAGCCCATCCCGGCAGGATGATCTGATCGGCGGCCATTCCGAGGACCGTCTTCTTCATCACCCACTGGCCGCGCCGGATCGACAGGTCGACGCTGCGCGCCCGGTACGATCCTTCGACCGCGATGTCCATGGCCGAATTGCCGGCCCCGACCACGACCACATCGCGTCCGTCGAGCTGATCGCCGCTTCGATAGTCGTGGGCGTGGATTTGGTCACCGTCGAAGTGACCCGGATATGCGGGGTCGGGCCAACGGGCGTCCCAATGGTGCCCATTGGCGACCATCACGTAATCATAATGCCGGGTTTCGAAACCGGACTCCGACACGATGTCGACGTCCCAACCGCCACGACGGCCTGGACGGACGTCTGTGGCCTCAGTGTTGAAGGTGATCGTGTGACCGAATCCGAAGTGCTCTACATAGTCGCGGAAGTAGGCGAAGACCTGATCGTGGCTGGCGTAGTGCGGGTAGTGCTCGGGCATCGGGAAGTCCGAGAACGCCATGCGGGGGCATGAGGTATTGATCTGCAGGGTCTCGTAGCAGGCGCTGGTGCCGTTGGGATTGTCGAAGAGCCAGGTTCCGCCGATCTCACTGCCCTTCTCGAAGCAGTCGAAGGGGATGGCCGAGGTGTAGAGGGTCTTCGCGGCCGCGATGCCCGAGGACCCTGCTCCGATGATGCAGACCTTCGGCAGGGAGGGATCCGGATCGATGGCAGCGGTGACTGCCGGTGCGCGACTGCTCTGTCGAATTATGTAAGCCATGCCACACAGTATTGCATTGAAAATCTGAATTTTCACTATAATGAAGTGGTGGATTCCGTACCGCCTCTCAATCCGACCCCGCACCGTTGGCACGGCACGCTGCGCGCAGAACGCGATTCGGCCCGGCGGACACGTCTGCTCGAAGCGGCCCTCGAGCTGTACGGAACCGATGGCTTCCGCCGGACCAGTGTGCAGGCGCTGTGCCAGGAATCCGGCGTCTCCAGCCGTTCGTTCTACGAGCTCTTCTCCACTCAGGAGGACGTGCTCGAACAGCTCTACATCGAACTGAATGCCGAAATCACCACCGCTCTCGCTCAGCCCCGGGTCGCCGAGGGGTCCACTCTGTTCGATGCCGCGTCGCAGATCGTCAGCGCGGCTCTGAGCCCGATGCTCAGAGACGAACGCAAAGCCCGTGTCCTCGAAGTCGAGTCCGTCGGGATCAGTGAGTCCATGGAGGAGCGCAGGCGCTCAACGATGCGTCTGATCGCCGATTCGGTTCGCGGTGCCTTCACCGACCTCGCAGCATCCTACGCCTTGGACGCTCCTGCCCTCTCCCCTGCGGAATCCGGCGATGACCTGACCGGCCTGATCGTCGTCGGCGGAATCACCGAGGCGCTCGTGCAGAGAGTCGGAACCCCGTCCGAATCCCGCTGTGCGACCTCAGACTTCCTCGGCTCCATCGCGGAGGTGGTCCTGCGCGCGCATGGAATCCCCGACCGGCAGTTCCACGCTCTCCCGTCCTGAGGACCCTCTCCCCGCCTGAGGATCGGCGGACGGCAACGGGTCTCCGCTCAGGTGCACGTTCCCGGCGATCCTCATTTGAGGAGTCGGTCCATACGCCGATCGGACAGTTTCCTCCCGCCAGTCTGGCAGTGCGGGCAGTACTGGAGCGATCGGTCGGCGAAGGACACCTCGGCGATCGTGGTCCCGCACACCGGACATCCCCTGCCCGCGCGGCCGTGGACGGAGAATCCGCGCTTCTTCGCGGCTTTGACCTTCCCCGGCGGCAGGCCGCTGAGCGCCTGCCGGGCGGTGGTGAGGACTGCCCTGATGGCATCGAGCAGAGTGTCTGCGTCGACGGTCTTCGCCGTCGCGAACGGGGAGAGCTTCGCGGCATGGAGGATCTCGTCGGAGTAGGCATTGCCGATGCCTGCGATGATTCGCTGATCCTCGATGACGGTCTTGATCCTCGAGGTCGACTCCGCCAGGCCGGCAGCGAGTTCCTCGACCGTGATGGACAGCGCGTCGGGGCCGAGTGCCGCCACTGCTGCGACCTCCGAGCGGTCGTGGACCAGCGACACTGCGGCGTTCTTCTTCGATCCCTGCTCGACAAGGTCGAAAGCGGCTCCCGAGGCCAGACTCACCCGCATGCCCAACGGCCCTCTGCCCATCCTGATCGGACTGGTCGGGGCCGCATCGTGCCAGTTCAGCCAGCCCATGCGTGCGAACCGGCAGACGAGTTCGAGGCCGTCGAATCCGATGATGAGCATCCGCCCGGCGCGGCCGACTTCTGTGATCTCCAGACCGGCGAGCGCCTCGAGGTCCGGTTCGACGGTCTTGAGCAGACTGAGTTCGGCGATGTCGGCGCGGGTGACGAAGTCGCCGGTCAGGCGCGGACGCAGGAACTCCACCAGGGAGTCGACCTCGGGCAGTTCCGGCATGAGTCCATTATGCCCTCCGGTTGCACGGCGCACCAGGGACGACGGGTCTTGAGAACCCCGCGGTCCGGGTCTAGCGTGGACGGACACGGTCGATCTGCCACGGTCGTCGACGGATCGGCCAGAACCCTGCCGAAGGAGGCTGACGATGCCCGAGAATGTTGCCCAGAAACTCATCAGATCGCATCTCGAGTCCGGGGAGTTCGCACCCGGCAATGAGCTCGGGCTCCGCATCGACCAGACCCTGACCCAGGATGCGACGGGGACCCTGGTCATGCTCGAGCTCGAGGCCCTGGGTCTCGACCGGATCCGCACCGACCTGTCTGTGCAGTATGTCGATCACAACCTTCTGCAGACCGATGAGAAGAACCCTGAGGACCACGAGTTCCTCCAATCGGCCGCCCAGCGATTCGGGCTGTGGTTCTCAGCCGCCGGCAACGGCGTCTCCCACCCTGTCCACCAGTCGCGGTTCGGCAAACCGGGTGCGACGCTCATCGGCTCCGATTCGCACACCTGCGCGGCCGGAGCTCTGGGGATGCTGGCCATCGGCGTCGGCGGCCTCGAGATCGCCATGGCCATGGCAGGTGAGCCCCTCTACATCGCCGCCCCGCAGGTGATGGGCGTCGAACTCACCGGTGAGATGCCGGACTGGGTCTCGGCCAAGGACGTCATCCTCGAGATGCTGCGCCGGCACGGAGTCAAGGGCGGGGCCGGCAAGATCATCGAATACCACGGGGAGGGTCTCAAGCACCTCACGGCCATGGACCGACACGTGATCGCGAACATGGGCGCCGAACTCGGCGCCACCGCCACGGTCTTCCCCGCCGATGACGCGGTCCGCGACTACCTCGAAGCCAGCGACCGCGGGGAGGACTTCACCCGACTGGTCGCCGACGACGGGGCCGAGTACGACCTCACCGATTCGATCGATCTGTCCGAGCTCGAACCGCTCATCGCCGCCCCATCGTCGCCGGGCAATGTCACCCCCGTGCGCGAGGTCGCCGGTGAGGATGTGTTCCAGGTCGTCGTCGGCTCCTCGGCCAATCCCGGGCTGCGCGACTTCGCCGTGGTGGCCGAGACTCTGGGCGAACGCCAGATCCACCCGCAGATCTCACTCGACATCAACCCGACCTCCCGCGAGGTCCTGGCCGACCTCATCTCGGGCGGCTGGCTGACATCGCTGGTGGGCTCGGGGGCGCGGATCCACCAGTCCGGCTGCATGGGCTGCATCGGCATGGGTCAGGCCCCAGCCGTGGGGCGCAACAGTCTGCGCACCATGCCAAGGAACTTCCCCGGCCGCTCCGGCACCGATGAGGACTCCGTCTGGCTGTGCTCTCCGGAGACCGCGGCCGCGGCGGCGCTGACCGGTCGGATCACCGATCCCCGCGACCTCGACATGGACTACCCGAAGGTGCGGCTGCCGGAGAAGTTCTCGGCCAACCGCAAGATGCTCATGCCCCCGCTTGAGCCCGAGGAGGCGCGGAAGGTCGAACTGGTCAAGGGTGAGAACATCTCGACCCTGCCGGAGTTCGAACCGCTGCCGGATGACATCGACCTCGAGGTCCTGCTCAAGGTCGGCGACAATGTCTCCACCGACGAGATCATGCCCGCCGGTTCGCGCGTCCTGCCGTACCGGTCGAACATTCCGAAGATCTCCGAGTTCGTCTACATCCAGGTCGACGACACCTACGCCACCCGTGCGGTGGAGCACGAGGGCGGTCATGCCATCGTCGGCGGTGAGAACTACGGGCAGGGTTCGTCGCGTGAGCACGCGGTCATCGCTCCCCGCTACCTCGGGCTGCGAGTGGTCGTGGCGAAGTCCTTGGCGAGGATCCATTGGCAGAACCTCGCGAACTTCGGTGTCCTCGCCCTCGAGTTCACCGATGACTCGGGCTATGAGGACCTGTCCCAAGGGGATGTGCTCGCCTTCCGCGGGCTGCGTGATGAGCTGGCCGAGGGCAGGACCGTCACCGCCGAGGTGGACGGTCGGACCTTCGAATTCCGCCACGGTCTCTCGCCCCGGCAGGTCGAGATGGTCCTGGCCGGAGGACGCATCGCCCAGCGCGCCGAGCACGAAGCCCAGACCTCCTGAGTCTCAGACCGACTGACGGCGGCCCTGCAGCCATGTGGCTGCAGGGCCGCCGTCGGTGATGTGCGGCCTCAGCGCACCCCGGCCATGAGCTTGACGATGGGCTTGCGGAAGGCGAAGAGCAGGAGTCCGACGACGATGGAGACAGCCCCGATCGTGAGGAAGTAGGGGACCTCGTTGTCGGTGGAGTAGAAGACGGCCAGGGAACCGGAGGCCGCGGTGCCCAATGCCACCGAGAGGAAGAACAGGGCCACCATCTGCGAGTGGAAGGCCTGCGGCGCCAGCTTGGTCGCCAACGATTGGCCCACGGGTGAGAGGCAGAGCTCGGCCATCGTGAACAGGAAGTACACGAGGACCATGACGATGAACGGCACGGAGTTGGCACCCCCGCCGGCGAGCGGAATGAAGATGAAGAAGGCGATGCCCATGACGACCGTGCCGATCGCGAACTTCACCGGAGTCACCGGCTGCCGGTCACCGAGCTTGGTCCACATCGCAGCGAACACCGCTGCGAAGATGATGATGAAGGCCGGGTTGATCGACTGGACGACGCTCGGAGGGAGTTCGAGTCCGAGGATCGTGCGGTCCAGACGCTGGTCCGCGTAGATCGCGAGCACGGTGAACTGCTGCTGGAACAGTGACCAGAACACGGCGGAGCCGATGAACAGCGGGATGAAGGAGATGACCCGGCTGCGTTCGGTGGCGGTGATCCGCTTCGAGGTCCCGATCACGATGAACAGGACCACCGCCGCGATGAGCGTGACGATGACGACGACGTCCGAGAGGTTCTCGGCAGTGAGGATGCCCAGCATGGTCGCCCCGATGATGATGAGGACGCCCAGGGCGCCGATGAGGGACCAGCGGGTCGCTTCACGCCGCGACAGCGGATTCGTCGGCTTGCTGCTCTCTTCGGTGACGGTGTGGCGGCGCATGAGCATGTACTGCACGAGCCCGATGGCCATGAGCACGGCTGCCAGTCCGAAGCCCCAATGGAATCCCTTCCATCCCCAGACCGCTGAGGTCAGCAGGGGGCCGATGAGACCGCCGATGTTGACGCCCATGTAGTAGATGGAGAATGCGGCGTCCCGCCGGTTGTCCTTGAGATCGTAGAGGTCGCCGAGAGTGGCTGAGGTGGTGACCTTGAGCGACCCGGAGCCCACAGCGATGCAGACCAGCCCGATGCCGAGGCCGAGGCCTCCCGGCAGCAGCGACAGGGCCAGATGGCCGATCATGACCACCGCCGCCGAGGTGATCACCGTCTTCTCCGAACCGAGGATGCGGTCGGCGACCCAGCCTCCGAGGACCGAGGAGAGATAGACCAATCCGCCGTAGGCACCGACGATGGACGTTGCCACCGCTTCGGACATGCCCAGGCCGCCGTCCGTGGCGGAGTAGTAGATGTAGTAGGCCAGCAGGCCCTGCATCCCGTAGAAGCTGAACCGCTCCCACATCTCGACCCCGGCGAGATTCGCCAGGCCCCATGGATGGCCGAAGAAACTGCGTGTCTTCGTGATGGACGTCGGTTCGCTCTTCAGTTCTGAATGTGGCACTCGCTCATCTTAGGACTGTCGAAGCGATCATGCATCTTCGGTCGTGAGCCGGCCGCCGGACGGATCCTCGCGCGTCTTCGCAGAGGACTCACAGGTCTTGCCGACAACGCAGACTGCGGCCCGGACACCTCTTGCGAGGCATCCGGGCCGCAGTCTGGATATCGGCGGGTTCGCCGGGCTCAGGACCGGAAGAGGTCGATCAGCCCTTCACCCTGGCCTCGATGGCCTGACCCACCTCTTCGTCGATGTTCTTCCAGTACTGGATCGCATTGGACAGCACCGGCTCCTCGACACCATCGGAGAGTCCGCCGACGACGGTCTCGATGAGACCCTGGCGCTCCTCCTCGGTGTAGACCTCGCGGACCAGCGTGTGCGCCTGACCGAAGTCGTCGTCCTCGGCGTGCAGGCTGTAGGCGCTGCGGACGAGCTCACCGTCGGCCTCCCAGCTGTTGTCGATCGCGCCCTGCGTCTCCTCGTAGGAGCGTCCGTACGAGTTCGGGGCGTAGACCGGAGCATTGCCCGAGTGGTGGTACTGCATCTGGCCTTCCTTGTCATACGAATTCGTCTTCGTGACAGGGGCGTTGACCGGCAGCTGGTTGAAGTTCGTGCCGATCCGGTTGCGCTGGGCATCCGGGTAGGAGAACACGCGTCCGAGCAGCATCTTGTCCGGCGAGATCCCGGTGCCGGGCACCATGTTCGACGGGCTGAATGCTGCCTGCTCGATCTGTGCGAAGTGGTTCGAGGGGTTCTCGTTGAGCGTGAACTTGCCGACCTTGATCAGCGGGTAGTCCTTCTTCGACCAGGTCTTCGTCAGGTCGAAGGGGTTGAACCGATAGGTCTTCGCTTCTTCGTAGGGCATGATCTGGACGTAGAAGGTCCAGGACGGGTAGTCCCCGCGCTCGATGGCCTCGAACAGGTCGCGACGGTGGACGTCGCCGTCCTCGCCGGCGAGCTGGGCGGCTTCCTCGTTCGACATGTTCTCCACACCCTGATCGGTGTGGAAGTGGTACTGAACCCAGAACTTCTCGCCCTCGGCGTTGATCCACATGTAGGTGTGCGAGGAGTAGCCGTTCATGTTCCGCCAGGACTTGGGCAGTCCGCGCGGTCCCATGAGGTAGGCGACCTGGTGGGCGGATTCGGGCGAGAGCGACCAGAAGTCCCACTGCATGTTGTTGCTGCGCAGACCCGAATCAGGGGTGCGCTTCTGCGAGTGGATGAAATCGGGGAACTTCATCGGATCGCGGACGAAGAACACCGGAGTGTTGTTGCCCACCATGTCGAAGTTGCCCTCTTCGGTGTAGAACTTCAGCGCGAATCCGCGCACATCGCGCCACGAGTCGGGTGAACCGAGTTCACCGGCGACAGTGGAGAAGCGAGCGAGCATCGGGGTCTTCTTGCCCGGCTGCAGGAAGTCGGCCTTCGTGTAGGCCGAGACGTCCTCGGTGACCTCGAGCTGACCGAAGGCACCCGATCCCTTGGCATGCGGGCTGCGCTCGGGCACACGTTCGCGGTCGAACCGGGCGAGCTTCTCGACCAGGGCCACATCGTGGAGCATCAGCGGGCCGTCGGCTCCCACGCTCAGCGAGTGGGCATCGGATTCCCTGGGCGCACCGGACTCGGTCGTCGAGGGCTTGGTGCTGTCGTGCCCGGGGTACTCATGATCTGTATGTTGCGTCATCACATCTCCTAACCACTTGGCTTCGGGCCCTGTGCCGCCGCAGCCGCGCTTCCGCGTAGGACTGCGGCGCCACTTGCCCGATTGATTTGCATTCCCGACCTCGGCAGAACGCTGTCGGTATTGGCTTCAAACTAACCCTATTCTTGAATCATTACAACCAAGGCCACACTGTCTTGATTCCCGAGCAGCGTGTTGATCGGCTCACCCCTGTGCCGAGGAAGCTCCCGAACCGCCGCTGCCGCCGGCGCTCGAATCGCCTCCCGAGCTCGACCCGCCGCCGGCGCCTCCGCCGGAACTCGAACCGCTGCCTGATGCGTCGGAGCCGCCCTGACTTCCGGAGCCGTTCGAGGTGCTCGACGCGCCGGAGCTGTCCGTTCCGTCCGAAGAAGTCGATGAGCTCGCATCGCTCGACGAGGCGTCTGAGCCCTGATCGGTCTGTGCTCCGGTCGAGGTGCCTTCGGACTCGCCCTCACCCGCCGAGGTGGCCCCGCCCTCGCTCGTGCTCGACCCCGTATTCGCGGTGCCCGTGTTCGAGTCGGTGCCCGACTGGGAACCGGAGCCGGAGGAGCCCGAGCCCGATGATCCCTCGCTGCCGCCGTCCGTCTCCTCACCGGATCCGGTGTTCCCGGAAACCGCGCGTGAGATCTGAGACGTGCCCGGGGAGATGTCTGCCCCGGTGACGGACTCGGCCACGACCACGGCGCCGAGTCCGATCCCGAAGGCTGCCACACCGATCGTGACGGGGTAGAGCACACGCTTGCGCCGCAGCTTCTGCCACCACGTCTGTGAGGTCTCTGCCGCGGCGCCGGCCTCATCGACAGCGGCCGGGGCCGTCGCGGCCTCCGTCGCTGCAGTGTCATCGGTCGCCGGTGCGGAGGCGAAGACTGACTCGCTGCGCACACCTTGTGCGGTGCCGGCCTTGGCCCCCTGGCCGCCCTTGGCCATCTGGGCCTTCACTGCGGGTGCCAGCTTGGAGCCGACTTCCTTGATCTTCTCCTTGCCCTTGTCCAGGCTGCGTCCGTAGATCGTCACGGCCAGGCCGGTGATGATGCTGGCGATGCTGGCACCGACGACGGTTCCGGCGACCCCGAGCTGACCGCCGACGACCGACGAGGTCGCGGCGGCTCCGGCGCCGGCGAGCAGTTGGGTCGCCGAGATCCGTCCCTCTGACTTCTTCTCGTCCTCGGGGGACGGGCCGTTCGCCGCTGCGGGAGCGAGGCGGGTGTCGGTCGGGTGTGCGGCCGTCGAGGCGGTGCTCGATGCCTCTCGCACTCCCGCGGGAGTGTCCTGCCGGAGGACCGGGGTGTCCTGCCCAGGCGTCTCACGGCGAATCGGATTCGGCGGCATCACCGGCGTGGTCGCAGGCTGGCCCGGTGCCGAGCTGCGTTCTGTCTCCGTCGCGTCGCGAGAGGCGGCGAGTTCCTCGGTGATCAGCGGAAGGGTCTGCGAATGCCGCTGTGGATTCGCTCTGTCCTCGTGCTCAGCTGCGTTCTTCTGCTTGTCCGACTCTCCGTGTTTCGACGTCAATGATCCTCCCAAAACCAGTGCTTTGACTCAGTATCGTCCGCCAAGTTTCGGGCAGCCTGACCCACCTGGCCCCAGCCTGGGAGAATGCTGATGGACACTGTCATCAGCAAGGGCCCTGACCAGGTGTTTCACCGTCCAGTGTGACCTCGGGGACAGTCGGCTCTCACCATTCCCACAGGAGGGGGACGAGGGGCCGGTCGTGTGACTGGTCCGGCGGGGACGATCGGCGCATCTGCATCGGCCGGGACGGGCGTTGGACTTGCCATGAGAGCTGAGAGGACTAACCTGAGTCCGTGCTGTCCGACGGTCCTTCCGCCGAGGAGCACCGAACTTTCGCATAACAGAGAGGGACGTGCACAGATCTTCTGCGTGTGATTCCAGATCACGGCGGTCTCGCGTCTCTCATGCCCGCCAACGGAAGGTGAAGACGTGTTCGGACCGGACAATGTCCGTCGGCGGTGGCGCCCAGACGAGATCACAGTGACCAGGCCCGATGTCACGAAGCGAGCGATCGGGGCCGCGGCCATCGGCAACATCACAGAATGGTACGACTTCGGCGTCTACGGCTATCTCGCGGTCGTCATCGAGGGGATCTTCCTGCCGAAGGATTCGGGTCCGATCGGCCATGTCATCGTCGCGGGTCTCTTCGCTGTGGCATTCCTTGTCAGGCCGCTCGGAGGCCTGTTCTTCGGTCCGCTGGCCGATAAGATCGGGCGCAACAGAGTGCTCGCGATGACGATGATCCTCATGGCCTCGGGCACCTTCCTCATCGGCGTACTGCCCGACTATGCGACCGTGGGCCTGTGGGCGCCGTTCCTGCTGCTGGGCTGTCGCCTGCTGCAGGGCTTCTCCACCGGCGGCGAGTACAGCAATGCGATGACCTTCATCGCCGAATACGCCCCGGATCGTCGGCGCGGCTTCCTCGGCAGCCTGCTCGAGGTCGGAACCTTCTCCGGCTATGTGCTCGGCGCCCTGTTCGCGACGATCGTCCAGACCGCCTCGACTCCGGAGTTCCTCGCCGCCTGGGGGTGGAGGACCCCCTTCTTCATCGCCCTGCCGCTGGGCTTCGTCGGCGTCTATCTGCGCACGAAGCTCGCCGACACCCCCGCCTACAAGGAGATGGAGAAGCTCGCCGAACAGGACGAGGCGGACCACCGCGCGAAGGGCGAGTTCAAGAACATCTTCCGCCTGTGGCCGAACCTGCTGGCCTGCTGCGGGCTCGTACTGGCATGGAACGTCACGAACTACATGCTCACCTCGTTCATTCCGCTCTACTTCCCGATGGTCGCGGACATCCAGGGCAGCGGCGGGGTCTCGGAGCTGACCTCTCAGATCCTGCAGATCCTCGTCATGGCCTGCTGCCTGGCGCTCATTCCGCTCATCGGCAGGCTCTCGGACAAGGTCGGGCGGAAGGCCGTCGTGCGGGCCGGGTCGATCTCTCTCATCGTGCTGTCGTTCCCGTCCCTGTGGCTCATCCGCGGCCACAACGACATCGTGGTGTTCCTGGGCCTGCTGATCATGGGGCTCAGCCTCATCTGCTTCAGCGCGACGATGCCTTCGACCCTGCCGTCCCTGTTCCCGACGATGGTGCGCGCCGGTGCTCTGGCGATCGCCTTCAACGTCTCGATCTCACTGTTCGGCGGCACCACCTCGGTGGTGATGACATCGCTGATCAACGCCACCGGATTCCTCATGTGGCCGGCGATCTACCTTATCGCCGCCGGGGTCATCGGGCTCATCGCGATCCACTTCGTGCCGGAGAGCAACCGGCGACCGCTGTGGGGATCGACCCCGTCAGCGGCCTCGGAGGAAGAGGCGGAGGAACACGCCGAGGAGCTCAACAGTCAGGTCGAACCCGCCTGAGCCACAGGTTCAGGCGGGTTCGCCCGGCTTCGGGCACGGCCCGGGCTCAGGCTCGGCAGAGGCAGAACGGGTGGCCGGCCGGGTCGAGGAAGACCCGGAACGTCTCTCCGGGCTGTTCGGCGGCCTTGCCCGCACCGATCTCGATCACGGCCGCCTCGGCGGCCTCGAGGTCCTCGACGATCACGTCGAGGTGCATCTGCTGCGGATGATCCTGACTCGGCCAACTGGGCGCATGGTAGTCCTCGACCTGTTGGATGCAGATCGGGGGCCAGGAATCGGAGGTGACCTCGGCCCATGTGCCGTCTTCGTCGATGGCGACCTTCCAGTCGAGGAGCTTTCCGTAGAACTGCCCGAGTTCGGCGGCGTCGGGAGCATCGAGCACGACAACGGGCTGCTTTGCGATAGCCATGCACTCGAGTCTACGCCGTGAGGCGCACAGAGCGAAGGATCCGGCCGAGCGGTACTCGACTGGCTCGCCGCGGCCGGGCGTCGCGTCATCAACGGTCGCGGGGTCTTCGAACTCGAGGTCAGCAAGATCCGTCAGCACGGTGCGCTGACCGGGCACGGCTTCGAGGCGCCGCGGACTGCGGCGGCGTTCGGCAGCCGAGCGCTGGTCGAGGCGGCTCGGGACTTCACTCCGCCGTTCATCACCAAGCACAATCAGGGCGGCAAGGGCCTCGGTGTGCGTCGCTTCGACTCCCATGCCGAGCTCGAGTCCGCAGCCGATGACTTCGGCCCCGGCGGTGCGAACGAACCGATCGACGGCATCAGCCTCATCCAGGAGTACGTGCAACCGGCCCAGCCGTTCATCACCCGCGCCGAGTTCATCGGCGGCCGCTTCCACTATGCGGCCCGCGTCGACATCTCCGACGGCTCCTTCGAACTGTGCCCTGCCGATGCCTGCGAGATCCCACGCACCGAGGCCGAATCCGGTGCCGCAGCCGCCCCGTTCGCCCGGCGCGAGGAGATCACCGCCTCGACCCCGCTCGTCGGCCACCTCGAGGAGCTGTTGAACGATCTGGGGATCGCCATCGCCGGTGTCGAGTTCATCGAGACCGGCGACGGCCGCCGGGTCGTCTACGACATCAACACGAACACGAACTACAACCCCGCCGTCGAAGCCGCCGAACAGCTGGCCGGACGATCACCGGCCGTCGACCGGATCGCGGCTTACGTGGCCGGTCAGCTCGCCGAGGCGGCCCCACAGACCTCGCCCCTCGCCGGATCCGCATCCCGGTGAGCACCGGCGAAGGGAGCGCACTCCCCTAGACTGACCACATGAGCGCTGAGGTGGATGCAGTCGTCGTCGGTTCCGGACCCAACGGCTTGGCTGCCGCAGTGACCCTGGCCCGCGCCGGACTCTCGGTGCAGGTCTTCGAGGCTCAGCCCACCATCGGCGGGGGTGCTCGCACCCTCGACCTGGGAGTGGCGCCGGGCATCACCCACGACGTCTGCTCGGCCGTCCACCCACTGGCCATCGCCAGCCCCTTCTTCGTCGACTTCGATCTGCGTGCTCGCGGAATGGAGCTGACCACCCCCGAGATCTCCTACGCCCAACCCCTCGACGGGAAGCCGGCCGCGCTGGCATTCCGCGATCTCGAGACCACGGTCGACCACCTCGGCGAGGCCGGGCCGGAATGGCGGCGATTCTTCGCCCCTCTGCTCGACCGGATCGACGATTCCGTGTGGCTGTCCCTGGGCGACAAACGCTCCGTGCCCGAGACGCTGCGCGACATGCCCGGAATCGCGAACGTCGTGAAGTTCGGTCTGCGTCTGCTCAGCCAGGCCGGCCCCGCGTGGAACATTCCCCTGTCCCACGAATCGACCCAGGCCCTGTTCACCGGCGTCGCCGCACACGCGATCGGCGGACTGCCGGCCATGGGGACCTCGGCCACGGCCACGATGCTGTCCACACTCGCCCATGCCGTGGGCTGGCCGTCCCCCGTCGGCGGCTCCCAGGCCATCATCGACGAACTCATCGCCGACCTCGAGGCCCACGGCGGATCCGTGACCGCGAACGCGCGCATCGATCACGTCTCCGACCTCCCCGCCGCCGGAGCCTATCTGCTCGACACCTCGGCACTGAACGCCGCGCAGATCTTCTCCGGGCTCCTGCCGTCCCAGGTCGACCGCTCGCTGCGACGGTTCAAACACGGCAATGCCGCGGCCAAGGTCGATTTCGTCCTCGACGGTCCCGTGCCCTGGGCCGATCCCGAAGTCCGGCGCGCCGGCACGATCCACGTCGGCGGAACACGCGCCCAGATGGCCGCCGCCGAGGCGCAGGTGATGGACGGACGCATGCCCGCCGACCCCGTGTGCCTCGTCTCCGACCCGACCGTCTTCGACCCCTCACGTGAGGTGGGCGGGCTGCGACCGCTGTGGGCGTATGCGCACGTGCCCTTCGACTGCCCGCTAGACCCGACCGAATACATCACCGGGCAGATCGAACGCTTCGCCCCCGGATTCCGCGACACCGTCGTGGCCTCGAACTCCATTCCGGCCTCGGAGATGGCCGCGCACAATCAGAACTACATCGGCGGGGACATCGCCACCGGCGTCGTCTCCTTCTACCGCATGATGGCTCGGCCGCGTCTGAGCTGGGACAACTACAGCCTCGGCGTGCCCGGAGCGTTCCTGTGCTCGTCGGCGACCCCGCCGGCCCCCGGCGTCCACGGGATGAACGGCTGGTTCGCCGCCCGGCGCGCGCTCAAGACCCGGTTCGGGATCGACCAGGCGCCGAGCTTGGCTCCAGGCGACTGAGTCCGGCTCCGGGGCCCGCGCCCGCTCCTGTGACTCCGCCCGCCGCGTCACTGATCGAATCGGACACAGATTGTCGGGCGGTGGGCGCGTCCAGGACGGAAACATGGTTGAGCGAAGGGAGACACCGTGATCGCCGAACTCAACACGCTCATCGACATCATCGAATCGCGCCTGTCCGGGCAGGCTAACCCCGCCCACCCGATGGCGGGCTCTTCCGTCGATGTCGGTGAACTGGCACGAGAGCTCGGCACCACCGAGTACCATCTGCGGCGGATGTTCTCATCACTGGCGGGGATGCCCCTGTCCGATTACGTCCGCCGACGTCGCATGAGCGTCGCCGCCGGCGATGTCATCGGCGGTGAGGATCTGCTGAGCGTGGCCGTGCGGTACGGCTACGGTTCGACCGAGGCCTTCGGCCGAGCCTTCCGCTCGGTCCACGGGGCAGGTCCGTCCCAGGTGCGGCGAAACGGCGGTCCCCTTCGCAGTCAACCGAAGCTCAGGCTGCGCCTGACGATCGAAGGGAGTTCATCAATGGACACTCGCATCACCGACCGACCGGCCTTCTCACTCATCGGTCACGCCACACGCGTGCCTCTCATCTACGAGGGGGAGAACCCGCATATCCGCGAACTCGTGGACTCTCTG
Source organism: Brevibacterium sp. SMBL_HHYL_HB1 (assembly GCF_018208375.1). Classification (NCBI taxonomy): domain Bacteria; kingdom Bacillati; phylum Actinomycetota; class Actinomycetes; order Micrococcales; family Brevibacteriaceae; genus Brevibacterium; species Brevibacterium sp. SMBL_HHYL_HB1. The sequence goes on from NZ_CP062936.1 coordinate 2,862,139, forward strand.
CCGGCGAGCGAGCACACACGTCTCAAGTCGCTGTCGGCCACCGATCCTGCCGGGCTCCTGCAGGTCACCGCCGATGTCGACCCGGACTATCGGGAAGGGAGCGAACTCACGTACCTGCACGGCGTCGCGGTCTCGGCCACCGCCGAGGTGCCGGACGACCTCGACGTCATCGCGGTCGATGCGGGCTCTTGGGCGGTCTTCACGACGTCTGGCCCGTACCCCGCGGCCCTGCAGGAGACATGGGCCGCGACCGCGGCCGAATGGTTCCCTGCGAACCCCTGGCGGCTGCGCCCCGGCCCGTCGATCGTGTCGATCATCGACCGGGCCGAGGATTTCAGCACTGCGACGACGGAGCTGTGGCTGCCCGTCGAGGGTGAGTGACAGTCGCATCGGCCGACGTCCCCGCGGGGACGTCGGCCGGACCGTCCGCGGGGAGGCCGGTCGCCGGCAGCCCGGCCCCCTTCGACACGATCCTCAGTTCGGTCGAGCACGTCACCGCCGACCGGAGTCGCGACCACCCGCTGGGTCGTGGCAGTGATGCGGCCGGACGCCGCCGCGCATGGCGGTCACCCGCGTGCTTCAGGCGCTGCGAAGCGACCGGGGACCAGCCTCTCCAGAGGCAGGAACGCCGCCCAGCAGATGACCGTCGGCAGGAAGTGGATGCCCAGCGCCAGGTAGGTCATGAGGTGGAAGAGGCAGAAGAAGGCCACGACCCCGTAGAGCCACTTGCCCTTGAGGAACAGCGCGATCGGCGAGAGGAATTCGAAGACCAGCGTCGCCCATTGGGCGGCGATGAGCAGCCCCGGCATCTCGAGGAACGGTTTCGACCATTCGGCACCGCGGCGCATGAGTGCCCAGATGATCACGGCACCGTTGCCCCAATGGGCGATGTTGCCCGAGGCGATCCACTTCATCAGCACCGAGTAGAAGTAGGTGAGCACGACCGCGATCTGGACGACGCGCAGAGCCCACCCCGCCCGCGCCGAGGTGGTCGCGACGTCCCTGAACCGGGCCGCTCCGATCGTCGGCAGGTCGAAGGCGGCGATGACCAGCGCCATGTGATCGTGGGCGACATACCCATAGCCCTGGGTGTAGAACATCCAGGCTCCGAAGGACAGCGCCGCCGCCCAGCCGCTGAGGCGCTGGATGACCCCGGCCGCGGCCAGCAGCGAAGAGACGATGATCACCGCCAGCAGGATCTGCGCGCCGAGCACGCTGACCGCCGGGATGTGGAGGGCCCGTGCCAGCCACAACGGCTGGTAGAACTCCGGTGTCCAGCCGTGGGCGATGACGTCACCGGAGATGGTGAGCACATCGATGATGATGAAGATATAGATGAAGACCCGGAACACGGCCACTCGGGCCAAGGGCAACTCGGGCATGAACCAGCGCAGGAATCCGTTCCTCGCCCCCGCCTCGGCGGTGGTCAGGGTCTGGGTACCCGAGGAAGCGTTCGCATCCGCGTGTTCGCGGTCCGCGGGCATCGTCGGATCGTTCACCGCACCTCCCAGGTCGCGAGTTCGGTGAGTTCGGGTTCGCCGACGCTCAGACCGTTCTTCAGCTGTGTGGTGGTCCGGCACAGGATCATCTCCTCCGGCTCCGGTTCGTCCGGGTGCAGCCGCACATAGGAGTCGGCCAGCGACTGCAGCAGTTCGGGATGGGCGGTGACGCGGTCGAGCTGGGACTCGACGTCGCCGCGTTCGATGCCGACCGTGGCCGTATTGAATCCGAGTCGGCGCGGCTCGTCCTCACCGGGGAACTGGGCGGCGATGCACGTCGAGTTCACGGTGCCGTTGAGGTCCTTGGCCGTGGCGTACTGGGTGAGCGACCCGAGCGGGAAGAAATCGTTGGTGTTGAGCAGCTGCCCGCAGGTGAGGATGACCAGGGCGATGGCGGTGGCTCCGATCCGCCACCCGACCGAGAGCCTCGACAGCGGTCTGACCCGCGTCGGAGCCTTCTGCCGATCCGGCGCGGAAGCGGGCGGGGCGGAGGCCGGGTCCTGCCGCGCCAGGAGTCGACGCTTCTTGTCTTCCATACGCAGTCGGGGTCATTCTCTCGAGGGGTCGGACGTACGCAGACCATCGTAGCGCCCCACCGCTGCCCTGGTGAGCGACAGCCCGTCGGCGATCCGGACGCCCGGGAATGCCCGAGCCGGCATCGTGCGGCAGAGAGGGTCAGGAACCGCGGGCGTAGAGGTTGAGCTGTTCCCAGCCGGCGGCGTACTTCTGGAAGGCCGCGCGGGCGGATTCGGTGTCGTCGTTGCTCAACGCGGTGACCCAGGAGTCGACGAGTTCGGGAGCCTCGGTCGGCCACAGCACATCGGACATCCCGCCGAGGTCGAGTTCGAGGATCGAGTTCATGTCGAAGCTGTCGATCCATTCGACCAGGTCCGAGGTCTGCTCGACCATGTCGACGACCTTCGAGGTGTCCGAGATCGTCTCCGCGGCCCATTCCATGCGCGCCGAGGCGGCCAGGATGTCCGTGCGGATGAGCACCCGCAGACCTGCCTCGGTCTCATCGGTGATGATCTGGTCCTCGGACAGGGAGAAGAACAGCCACCAGGACGGAGGCACGTCCCAGGCCGAGACGCGGGTGAAGATCCGTGTGTCCTTCGCATCCTGCAGCCACTCCGCGCGGCGGCTGGCTGCCCGCCTGCGCGCGGACTTCGGAGCGATGATGTCCAGGGTCGCCTTCGAGGTGTGCTCGGTCAGCGACTCGAGCGCCTCCCACCCGCGGATGTCCTCCTGAGCCGGGCAGAAGCGGTCGACCCCGTCCGCCGTCTGAGACGCCGGGAGGAAGATCGGAGTCGCGCGGAAGGAATCGGCCACGGGGCTCGGAGGCAGGGAGATCAAGCGCTTGTCGGCGTCCTGGGAGATCTGCTCCTCGACCCGCGTCCGGTTGTCCTCCACCTGCCTGTCTTGCAATTCGGAATGCACCACAAGAGGTTCGAAGATCCGTAGGGTGACAACATAATCGCGACGGTAGGCCATGGGTTCAGCCTATCCAAGGTGTGCGCGCAAAATGGAACTTCCCAGTACGAACAGGTAGGATTTAAGCGCATAGCAGAGATCTAGTCCGGGGCGATTCGCCCCACATGACGACGGAGGGGGTCACGCCAGTGGGTCGCGGCCGCGCAAAGGCAAAGCAGATCAAGGTAGCTCGGAAGCTGAAGTACTACAGCCCGGACACCGACCTCGATCAACTCCAGCAGGAGCTGGGATCGGACTCTCGCAAGTCCGATTCGTCCGATCCGTATGACGATGATCCCGATTACTCCGCTTACGCCGATAAGTACAACGTCGACGATGACGACGAGTACGAAGACGAGCACGACGAGGACTGAGCACCGAGCGAGCGCATACGGCGCCAGCCGGCCAGGGCTGTAACGACGACACTGAGGGCGGGAACTGCGGTTCCCGCCCTCAGTCGTCTGCTGGTTCGCCTGCCGGGCATCACGCACCGCCGGAGCAGCCTGCTCGGCCGGGGCACGAGACTCCGCGGCTACTGCAGGATCGCTGCGCCGCCGTCGACGCCCTTGGCGCCCTGGACGTAGAAGGGATCGTCAGCCAGCGCCCCGTCGTCGGAGACGACTTCACCGAGCACCCAGGCGCCGGGACTGGCTTCGATGACGCCATCGGCCATCGCCGGGTCGACGACGAGGACCATGCCGACGCCGAGGTTCCAGGTGCGTTCGCGGTCGGCCTGCGGCACGCCGCCCAGATCGCCGAGGACCGAGAACACCGCCGGCACCTCCCAGGAGGCACGCGACATCTTCGCCACCAGTCCCTGCGGGAGCACGCGGGCCACATTGGCCGACAGTCCCCCACCGGTGACGTGGGAGACCGAGTGCACGGCCGTCGGCAGAGCGTCGAAGAGCGCGGCGAGTTCGCCGGTGTAGACATGGGTGGGCACGAGCAGCTCCTCACCGAGGGTGCGACCGAACTCGGCGACCTGCCGGTCCAGGTCCCACCCCGCCTCGGCGATGATGTGCCGGACCAGGGAGTAGCCGTTGGAGTGGATGCCCGAGGACGGCAGGCCGATGAGGACGTCGCCGGCGCGCACCTTCTCGGGTCCGAGCAGGTCGGCGGCGTCGACGACACCGGTGGCGGCACCGGCGACATCGTATTCGTCGACGCCGAGCAGTCCCGGGTGCTCGGCGGTCTCCCCGCCGACCAGGGCGACACCGGCGCTGGCGCAGGCATCGGCGATGCCGCGGACGATATCGGAGATGCGTTCGGCCACGACCTTGCCGCAGGCGATGTAGTCGGTCATGAACAGCGGCCTGGCTCCGCACACGATGATGTCGTCGACGACCATCCCGACGAGGTCGAAGCCGATGGTGTCGTGCTTGTCCATCGCCTGGGCGATGGCGACCTTCGTGCCCACCCCGTCGGTGGAGGAGGCCAGCAGCGGACGCTCGTAGTCCTTGAGCATGGAGACGTCGAAGAGTCCGGCGAATCCGCCCATCCCGCCGACCACGCCGGCGGTGTGGGTCGCCGAGACGGCGGCCTTCATCAGTTCGACGGCACGGTCTCCGGCCTCGACATCGACGCCGGCTGCGGCGTAGGTGGAGGACGCGTTCGTCTCTGTCGACGAGGCGGCGGACGACGCAGCGGGGTCAGAACTCAACTCAGCATCCTTTGTCGGCGGGGGTGTTGTTGACGGGGATCGGGTAGTTGCCCGAGAAGCAGGCGGTGCACAGCTGGCTGGGCTCCTGCTCGGTGGCGGCGATCATGCCGTCCAGGGAGATGTAGCCCAGGGAATCCGCGCCGAGGTTGTCGCAGATCTCGTTCGTGGTCAGTCCGTTGGCGATGAGTTCGGCACGAGTGGCGAAGTCGATGCCGTAGAAGCAGGGCCATTTGACCGGCGGAGAGGAGATGCGCACGTGGATCTCCTCTGCCCCGGCCTCCCGCAGCATCCGCACCAGCGCCCGCTGGGTGTTGCCGCGCACGATCGAGTCGTCGACGACGACGAGGCGCTTGCCCTCGATGTTCTCCCGCAGCGGGTTGAGCTTGAGGCGGATGCCCAGCTGGCGCAGGGTCTGTGAGGGCTGGATGAAGGTCCTCCCGACATAGGCGTTCTTCATCAGCCCCTGCCCGAAGGGGATGCCCGAGGCCTCGGCATAGCCGACGGCGGCCGGGGTGCCCGATTCCGGGGTGGCGATGACCAGATCGGCGTCGACCGGGTACTCCTCGGCCAGCTGCCTGCCCATCTGCGTCCGGGCGGCGTGGACGTTCTTACCGGCGAGCAGGCTGTCGGGTCGGGCGAGGTAGACGTATTCGAACACGCAGCGAGCATGTTCGGGTTCGGCGAAGCGGTGGGAGCGCAGCCCGTCCTCGTCGATGGCGATGAGTTCGCCGGGTTCGACGTCGCGGACGAACTTCGCGCCGACGATGTCGAGTGCCGCGGTCTCCGAGGCGACCACCCAGCCGTTCTCCAGCCGCCCCAGCGACAGGGGCCTGACCCCGTGCCGGTCACGGGCGGCGTAGAGGGTGTGCTCGTCCATGTACACGAACGAGAACGCCCCCTCGACATGCGGCAGCAGGTTCAGCGCCGCCTCGGTGAGGTCTTCGCCCTGTTCGGTCGCGAAGAGCTCGGTGACCAGGGAAGTGTCGTTCGAGGAGTCCCGGAAGGGGCGGGTGCGCGCGGTCTTCTTCGTGGCCTGCTCGACCACCTTCGTCGCATGGTCGCGCCTGCCATCGGCCATGGCCTCGAGGGCGTCGAAGTTCGTGAGATTGCCGTTGTGGGCCAGCGCCACGGTGCCGAACGGAGTCGGCCCCAGTGTGGGCTGAGCGTTCTCGAAGGACGGCGAGCCCGTCGTCGAATAGCGGGTGTGCCCGACGGCGATGTGCCCTTGCAGGAGCTCGAGATCGCGTTCGTGGAACACTTGGGAGACCAGGCCCATGTCTCGGTAGATGAGGATCTGCTTGCCGTTGCTGGCGGCGATGCCGGCGGACTCCTGTCCCCGGTGCTGCAGGGCGTAGAGCCCGAAGTAGGTGAGTTTGGCGGTTTCCTCGCCGGGGGCCCAGACTCCGAACACACCGCATTCGTCCTGCGGTCCGCGGTCCTGGGGGTCGATTTCGTGCGTCAGCTGCCCATCTCCTCTTGCCACGAGTGAAATTGTCTCATACCCGCACGGCCGCGCAGGCCCCGTGGTCAGACTGTGGAACGAGGCTCACAGACGCCGGTGAGATCAGACCGTGGAGTCCGGGGCCGGACCGCGCTCGGCTCCCCCGTCCTCGGCGGCGTCATCGATGTTCTCACCGGCGGTCTCGGCACCTCCTGCGGGGCCGGAGTCTGCGCCGGCGGCCGCCGCGGACTCATCGCCGGCTGCGGTCTCGCCGGCGTCCGGGTCCTCGCCGCGGGCCTCGGCCAAGCGGCGTCGAGCGACCTCCTTGGGATCATCGACCATGTCGATCTGCGCGTCGACACGGAACTCCTTGGCCCGCTTCCGTCCCGTCCAGTCGAGGATGAGCGCGAGCAGCCCGCCGAGGAACAGCCCGCCGGCGCCGAGGACGAGCAGCATCAGCCCGACCCCCTTCGCCACCGTGTACCCCATCGGCATGTCCGCAGGGTCGACGAACATCGCGAGGATGCCCGCGACGAAGACGCCGAGCACCGCGCCGATGCCCATGAACACCGAATACTTGGGGCTGCGACGGACGGCGACGTCGATCTGGTCCTTCATGATCTCCTTGGACACGGGGCCGCTCACGGCCGGGGGACACCGGGGAGGCCCCCGGCAGAACAGGTCGCGAACATTCTAGTCGAGTCAGTCTGAGCCGCCTCCCAGGCAGTCTCACACCGGCTCCCATAAACTGGACACATCCAGCTGACCGGTTCACCAGACAGAGGTTCTGACATGTCCCATACGATCATCGTCGGCATCGACGGCTCCGACAACGCCCACTGCGCCCTGCAGTGGGCGATCGCGCACGCGAAGAGGACCGACTCCCAGATCCGCATCGTCGCCGCCTACACCGTCCCCGGAGTCAACATGGGCCCGGCCGACGTCGTCTATCCCGCGGACTTCGACGTCGCCGTGAAGAAGACCGTCGAAGGCATCGCCGAGGCGGCCGCCGCCACGGTCACCGAGGCCGGCGTCCCCGTGTCGACGACGATCACCCCGGGAGACGCCTCGGGGGTGATGGTCGAGCATTCGAAGAATGCCGATCTCGCCGTCGTCGGCGCCCGCGGTCGCGGTGGTTTCGCTGGCCGGCTGCTCGGCTCCGTGGCCCTGGCCATGCCCGCGCATTCGCACTGTCCCACCGTCGTCATCCCGAGCACGTGGCCGAGCCGGGAGATGCCGCAGACCCCGCTGCCGATCGAACTGCCCGTGCGCTCGAACTCTCCGCGCACCCCCGAGGCGTCCGGAAAGCGGCGGCTCGACTTCTCCGGTGAGGTCGTCGCCGCCGTCTCCCCCTTCGAAACGGACACCCCGGTCCTGCGGGCGGCGGCCGCTCAGGCCGCGATCTACGGCGCCCCGCTGCATCTGGTCGGTGTCACCGCCACACATGTCCTCTCGCCCGAGTGGATGCCCACCCAAGAGCACCTGGTGCGGATGTACGACGAGGCGGAGAAGTCCGTCGAAGCCGCCATCGAGGCTCTGCGCGGCGACTTCCCCGTCCTCGATGTGCGCTTCTCGCTCTTCGACGCCCCCGCCACCGAGGTGCTCGTGTCCGCCACCTACACCGCCGATCTCATGGTCATCGGCTCTCGCGGTCGCGGCGGCTTCGCCTCCACCATCCTCGGCTCGACCTCGCAGGGCGTGCTCTCCCACGCCGTGTGCCCGGTCCGGGTGGTGCGCGTGACCAGACGGCAGCCCGGCCGGCGCCGCTGAGGAATCGCCGTCACCCCAGGGCGATGAGCCCGATTCCGGTGACGACGACGAGGGCACCGGCGAGTTTGATCCCGATGTTCTTCTCCCCGAAGAACCACCAGGCCAGAAGGGTGCCGATGATGATCGAGGTCTCGCGCACGGGAGCCACGAGCGCCACCGGGGCCTGCTGCATCGCGAACAGGACGAGCACATAGGCCAGCGGGGACAGGATCGCCACGGTCACCAGCGCCCTCTTGTGCCCGCGGAGGATCTCGCGGAAGTCCGCCCTCCGTGCGGCACCGCCGGGCAGTCCGATGATGCCGGCGGCCATGAGCAGGCCCACGCAGGCCTCGGAGACGGCGAAGTAGAGCAGCGGCGACTCGCTGATGCGGTTGACCGCGAAGTCGTCCCACAGGGTGTAGCCGGCGATGAAAGCCCCGATCAGCCCGCCCCAGGCGAGCCCGCGGCGCAGCCGGGCACCGCTGGCGGGCACATCCCCGCCGGGCCTCGGACGGATCGTGACGACAGCGATTCCGGCGATGACGATGAAGGCGCCGGTCACCTCGGCGAGGGTGGGACGTTCGCCGAGGAAGGCCACGGCGATGATGATCGTGATGACCGGACCGGTCCCCCGCGCGGTCGGGTAGACCACTCCCAAGGGCGCGTGGTCGTACCTGAGTTCCACAACTTTAGTGCCCCGCAAAACGGTCCGGCAGTAGCTCACCCGCGATTTTTCTCGCTTCCCCGGTGACCTCTGGGTCGAAGGTGATGTCCTGCCCACCCACGCGGCCGGTGAACTCCCGCAGCGGCCGCAACGATGTGATGATCTTCTTCAGCGACGCCCCAGTCGTGTCCTGCATGAACCTCGATATGGCCAACGCGGTGAACACGACTGTCAAGTGCGCCTCGATCGCATCTCTGGTGCGGTGGAAGATCGGCCTGGCTCGTAGGTCGGTCTTCGACATCCGGAAAGACTGCTCGACATGCCACAGGTCGTGATAGCTGCCGATGACCTCGGCCGCAGGCATGGTCCCGACGGGAATGTTCGTCACGTAGCCTTTGAACCCTGTCAGCTTCATCGCCCGCTCATAAGCCTTCTCATCGAAGGCTTTCTCCTCATCAGTGACCTTGACGAACCGAGCCTTCTTCGCCGGCTTGTCACCGTCGATGATCGCCAATGCCCGGTTGCGCTGCAGGTTCAGCGTCTGCTCATCACGCATCGCCCGTTTGCGCCGGTACTGCCACACCACTCGCCACGCATGAGGATGCTCTTTCGCTGACCAGACGGGTTCGCGTCTCTTCTTCACCCGCTCAGGATCAAGCCGCTTGGTTCCTTTCGGGGTGATCGTGTCGATGATCTGCCCGTCCTCGGCGTACTCACCATTCCACCGAAAATGCGTCGCCAGATCGTGTGGAGCTTTCGTCTGCCTCGACCCGACGATGAACCGCAGCCCAGCGTCATCGAGTTCTTTGAGGTTCTTTGCCGACAGCATTCCGGCGTCGGCGGCGACGACCATGTCTGTCACCTGGTGGCGTTCTTGGAAGGCTTTGATCACGGGAATGAGCGTGTGGGTCTCTGCTTTCGATCCTTCGAAGCAGCCGATCTCTAACGGGAATCCGGTCCGATCGACGAGGAGTCCAACAACGATCTGCGGGTCCACGCGGCGTTCTTTGGAGTACCCGACCTGACGCAGAGAATCTTCCTTCTCAGCCTCGAAATACAGTGTCGTGACGTCATACAGCAGCAGACTGATGCCGGTGGTGGCGATGCTGTGGGCGAAGCATTTCTCGGCGATCTTGTCCCGGTAGTCGCGTTCGTTGGCCCGAACCAGACAGTTGAGGAACGTGTTGTGGTGCGGTGGCTCGATACCGAGCTCGGCAAGGACACGGAGACTGTCGGCTTTCGATGTCGGCTCAACCAGCCGTGCCAGCACGAGGTGAAAGAAGGCGTTGTCGTTGACCACCTCGTCGAAACCGAGTCTCTTCCACGACTCGGCGATGGCATCGATGAGGACGGAAGACCGTGATCCCACCACAGTTCGGGCCCGCGGTGGCACGGCAGCATCGGTAGGTAGGCCCAGCTCAAGTTCGAGTTGTTCGGCCGCCCCGTAGTCGGCGAGCCCTTCTTCGCCGGCAGCGAGCAGAGCCGCTAGTTCTGCTTCTGTATGAGCGGATCCGAGGTGTTCAAGGACGGTGACTTTCCCACGGTGTTTGCGCACGATCTGCACGGCTGTGGCCCCGGACCCGGTGGTGACTTTCCGCAGACGAGGCGACATAGCCCCATCGTAGACAGCCAATTAGTGTCCCACCAACAGAATTCCCGGCCTTGTGACCAGCACAAACACGAACGGAATCGCGAAATCAGCGCCTAGTTGTGGAAGTCAGGAGCCAATTAGTGTCCCACCAACAGAATTCCCGGCCTTGTGACCAGCACAAACACGAACGGAATCGCGAAATCAGCGCCTAGTTGTGGAAGTCAGGAGGGTGGGACGTTCGCCGAGGAAGGCCACGGCGATGATGATCGTGATGACCGGACCGGTCCCCCGCGCGGTCGGGTAGACCACTCCCAAGGGCGCGTGGTCGTAGCCGGACTGCAGGGACACCGAATAGGCGATGTGGAAGACGGCGCTGAGCGCGGCCGCGGCGACCAGCGCCCAGTTCAGCGGCTGCGCACCGGAGGCGATGATGACGATCGCGACCGGGATCAGGAGGATGGCCGAGAGCCCGTGGTAGGCCAGCACGAAGGCGTAGCCCTTGCCGGTCACCGACTTCGCGGCCAGGTTCCACAGCGCATGAGCCACCGAGGCGATGAGGACGAGGCCGAGCACCGAGAACGTCATCGCGGCCCCCGCTGTCTGCTCACAGCTTGATGGCGACGGTCTTCGTCTGCGTGTACTCGTCGAGGGCTTCGATGGACTTCTCCCGCCCGTAGCCGGACTTCTTGAACCCGCCGAAGGGAAGCTCCACTCCCCCGCCGGCCCCATAGGTGTTGACGAAGATCTGCCCGGCCTCGACCTCGGCGGCCAGCCGGTGGGCGCGGGAGAGGCTCTGCGTCCACAGCGCGGTGACGAGCCCGTAGTCGGTGCCGTTGGCCAGGGCCACGGCCTCGGCCTCATCGGCGAAGGGCATGGTCACGACGACGGGGCCGAAGACCTCCTCCTGGGCGATCCGCGACTGCGGGTCCACACTGTCGACGAGGGTGGGCGTGATGAACGCCCCGGCGGCGAGGTCGTCGGCCAACCCAACGGGTCGCCGGTCGCCGGTGACGATCTGCCCGGTCTCGACCTCGGACAGGAAGCCGGAGACCCTCTCGTGCTGTTCGGCCGAGATCAGAGGCCCGAGCATCGGGTCGTCGAGGCCGTAGCCGATGGTCACCTCGGACATGGCCGCGGCCAGCTTGTCGACGACCTCGGCGTGGACGTCGCGGTGGACGAGCAGTCGGGACCCGGCCGAGCACGTCTGTCCGGCGTTCTGGATGACCGATCGCAGGAGGGAGGGGATGGCCGCGTCGACATCGGCATCGGCGAAGACGATGTTCGCTGACTTCCCGCCGAGTTCGAGCACCGTGGGCACGACCCTCTCGGCCGCGGCGTGGGCGATGGCCGAACCGGTCCGGGTCGAGCCGACGAAGCCGAGGTGGGCCACGCCCGGATGTGCGCTCAGGGCCGCACCCGCCTCGGCACCGAGCCCGGTGACGACGTTGAACGCTCCCGCCGGGAACCCGACGGAGTGGATGAGTTCGGCCAATCGCACGGTCGATCGCGGGGTCTCATCGGCGGGTTTGGCCACGGCGCAGTTGCCCGTGGCCAGGGACGTGGCGGCGGCACGGCCGATGAGCTGGAGCGGATAGTTCCAGGCCACGATGTGCCCGGTCACCCCATAGGGTTCGCGCCGGGTGTAGACGTGCATGTCCTCGGCCATCGGGATCGTCTGCCCGTAGTAGGACTCGATCGTGTGGCCGTAGAACTCGAAGTAGCGGGCGCAGACATCGACATCGGCGTAGGCCTGGGTCAGCGGTTTGCCGGTGTCCTCGGATTCGAGGCGGGCGAGTTCGTCGCGGTTGGCCGCGATCACGGCCGCGGCGGCCACGAGCAGGGTCGAACGCTGCTGCGGGCTCGACCGCCTCCATTCCCGCTGCGCCTTCGTCGCCGCCCGCACGGCGCGGTCGACCTCGTCGGCTCCTCCCCGGGAGACGTCGCCGAGGTGGCCGCCGGTGGCCGGGTCGACGTTCGGATAGGTGATGAGGGAGGGCACATGCCGCCCGCCGATGAAGGACGTCGTCTGGGTGATCTGCGCGCTCATCGCCGTTCCTCTGATTCCGCGGGGCTGAAGAGGGGGAGGTGCTCGCTGAGGTCGGCCCGGGTGCCCGAGGCCTCGATGCTGCCCGCCTCGAGCGCGGTGGCGAAGTCCGTGCTCCCGGTGACCAGGCCCAACCACACCTCGGCGGAGGTCTCGACGACGTTCGGCGGGGTGCCGCGGGTGTGGCGGGGCCCGGCGATGCACTGCGTGACCCCGAACGGGGGAACACGGACCTCGACGCTGTTGCCTTCGGCGCGAGCCGCGAGCTCCTCGAGCGTGAATCGCACGGCGGTGGCCACAGTCGAACGGTCGGCCGGGCCCGCGTCGAGCTTCGACTGCGCCGCCCACATCTCCAGTGCGCTGCGTCCCTGGTCGGGATCGATCCTTCTGCGAATCGCCATCAGTGCCTCTCCCTCTTACCGATACTGGCAATATCCTCCCCGAGCGCGAGCCGCCCGACAACGCTCGTCCGTCCTTCGGAATCCGTGCCCCCGGTGACCGGGTCCGTGATCGCGGCGATGACCGCGGCCACGTCGTCATCGGTGACCTCCGGCGCCGAGGCGGGGTTCGCGCCCTCGTCGAAGGCCCCGGCCCGCTGCAGCAGGGTGAGTGCGACGAGTCCGGTGGCCCGCGAGGATCCGTCGAGGCATTTGACCGCCACCGAATAGCCGGACTTCGTCGCCATGACGATGACGCCCTCGGCCCCGCCCTTGGCGAAGACGCCGAGACGCTCGATCACCGTCGTGTTCGGCCGACCATGGCCTTCGACGGCCCACGGGTCGGCGAACACCGCGTCCATGAGGGTCCTGGCCTGCTCCGTGTAGTCGGTCCAGGCGCCTGCGGGTGCGCCGGCCCCGTCTCCGGGCGGGCCGACCTCGGCCGAACTGCCTGCGCTGACCACGCGGCCGATGGCTCGGGCCAGACCGTTGAGGCTGAGCGCGAACACCGGGGCTCCGCAGCCGTCGACGCCGACGGCGGCCGGGGTCTCCGAGGCGAAGGCCTCGACCACCTCGGCGACTCTGATCTGCACGGGATGATCGGCGGACAGGTAGGTGGAGGTCTCGGCGCCGATGGCCCGGGCGGCGGTGAGGAAGGCGGTGTGCTTGCCCGAGCAGTTGAAGTGCAGCGCCGACCGCGGATCGGTCTCCGCCTCTCGCGATGCCCGGGCCTCCTCCTGCAGTCGGCGGCGGAAGGCGCCGTCGGCGGGGTGGACGGACGGACACTGCAGGTCGGCGACGCTGAGGCCGGCGGCGTCGAGCATGGCCGCAACGACCTCGACGTGCCCGGCCTCGGACTTGTGTGAGGCCGTGGCCAGGGCCGCCGCCGGTCCGGACAGCTTCGCGCCGAGGCTCATCGCCGCGATCGCCTGCAGCGGTTTGAGACTCGATCGGGTGAACACGGGCACCTCGGGGGCGCCGAGGCGAATCAGCGGCGTCCCCTGTGGGTCGAGGACCACGGCGGATCCGATATGGCGGGATTCGGTGAATCCGCTGCGGATGACGACGGCGAGCTCGGCGGCTTGTGCGGGGGTGAAAGTCGAACTGGTCACGCACTCAAGCCTACGACCCTTTAGGCTGGTGCCGTGAAGGTTCTTGTCATCGGTTCGGGCTCCCGTGAACACGCCCTCGTCCTCGCTCTTTCGCGCGACCCGCAGGTCGACGCCGTCATCGCCGCGCCCGGCAACCCCGGGATCGCTCAGGTCGCCCACACCGAGGCCGTCGATGCCTCGGACGCGGCGGCCGTGACCGCGCTGGCCGAATCGCTCGACGTCGACCTCGTCGTCATCGGCCCCGAGGCGCCCCTGGTCGCCGGGGTCGCCGATGCTCTGCGCGAGGCCTCGTTCCCCGTCTTCGGACCCAGTTCGGAAGCGGCCGTGCTCGAAGGCTCGAAGGCCTTCGCCAAGGAGGTCATGGAGACGGCGAACGTACCCACCGCACGGGCTCAGGTCTCCTACTCCCCCGACGAGGCCGCCGCCGCACTGCGCGAATTCGGCGCTCCGCACGTCGTCAAGGCCGATGGCCTGGCCGCCGGCAAGGGCGTGGTCGTGACCGACGACTTCGATGCGGCGTACGAGCATGCGAGCTCCTGTCTCGACGTCTCCGATCGGGTCGTCATCGAGGACTACCTCGATGGGCCAGAGGTCTCCCTCTTCGTCCTCTGCGACGGCGAGCACACTCTGCCCCTGGCCCCGGCCCAGGACTTCAAGCGCATCGGCGAAGGCGACACCGGTCCGAACACCGGCGGCATGGGCGCCTATTCTCCGCTGCCGTGGCTGCCGGCGGGCACGGTCAAGACAATCGTCGACACCGTCGCCCAGCCCGTCGTCGACGAGATGGCCCGCCGCGGCACCCCGTTCACCGGGCTCCTCTACTGCGGTCTGGCGCTGACGTCGAAGGGGCCGCGCGTCGTCGAGTTCAACGTCCGCTTCGGCGACCCCGAGACGCAGTCCGTGCTCGCCCGGCTGAAGAGCCCCCTGGGCCAGACGCTGCTGGCCGCCGCCGAGGGCCGCCTGAACGAGGTCGGCGACCTCGACTGGGATCCGCGCGCCTCGGTCACCGTGGTCATGGCCGCCGAGAACTATCCCGGCACTCCGACCACCGGTGACATCATCCGCGGCCTCGACACCGCCGAGGGCCTGACCGATATCAGCGTGCTGCACGCGGGCACGAAGCTGGCCACCGGCTCCAGCGGCGGGTTCGCTCCCGAGGACGCCGTGATCACGAAGGACATCGCCGAGACCGGCGACATCGTCACCTCCGGCGGCAGAGTGCTCTCCGTCGTCTCGCTCGGCGCCGACCTCGACGAGGCCCGGCAGAGGGCCTATGCGGCCGTCGACGAGATCAAGTGGGACGGCGAGCACCACCGCACCGATATCGCCGAGGCGGCCGCGGCCGGACGCATCGAGCTCGCCGAGATCTACGGCGCCCCCGAGACGCCGGCTGCCGGCGCAGCGGGCGGGGCCCCCGGCGCGACGGCGGGTCTGGCCGCCGAGACGGTGGGTCTGGCCGCCGCTGCTCCCGAACTTCCGGGCTGGAGACATGTGTACTCGGGCAAGGTCCGCGATCTCTACATTCCCGAGAGCGCGGCGGATGTCGCGAGCGCCGAGTCCCTGCTCATGGTCGCCAGCGACCGGATCTCGGCCTATGACTGGGTGCTCGATTCCGAGATCCCGGACAAGGGCAAGGTGCTCACGGGACTGAGTCTGTGGTGGTTCGACCAGCTCTCAGAGGTCATCGGCAACCATGTCATCAGCTCCGCTGTCCCCGAGGCCGTGCGCGGTCGCGGCCTGATCGTTGAGAACCTGGCCATGCTGCCCGTCGAATGCGTCGCTCGCGGTTACCTCACCGGCTCCGGTATGGCCGATTACAAAGCCACCGGCTCCGTGTGCGGCATCCGACTGCCCGCCGGACTCGATGAGGCCGATCGCCTCGAACCGCCGATCTTCACGCCTGCGACGAAGGCCGAGCTCGGCGATCACGACGAGAACGTCAGCCTCGCTCAGATCGCCGAGACCGTCGGCACCGAAACCGCGGAGAAGCTGCGCGAACTGACCATTGACATCTACCAGCGGGCCGAGGCCATCGCCCGCGAACGCGGCATCATCCTCGCCGACACGAAGTTCGAGTTCGGCACGCTGACCGATGGCACGATCGTCCTCGGCGACGAGGTGCTCACCCCGGATTCCTCCCGCTTCTGGGACGCTGAGGACTATGCGCCCGGACGGACTCAGGCGAGCTTCGACAAGCAGTTCGTCCGCGACTGGCTGACCACCGAATCGGGCTGGGACAAGTCCTCTGACACCCCGCCGCCGGCCCTGCCGGCCGAAGTCGTCGACAAGACCCGTGCCCGCTACATCGAGGCCTTCGAACGACTCACCGGGCAGACCTTCCCCGGCTGAGCCCTTCGCCGGCAGCGCATTCCGGCGAAGTGGCCCACGTCGTTGCCGACGTCCTGCGCGACAGCCTGCCGGGTCCGGCGCGACGCCGCCCCCCCTTCCACACCGCTCCGCGATCCCTCGCACACCCCACCACTCCCTGCGAATACCGCAGTGTGAGACACCGATCCAGCGGTGACAACAACTGCTATTGCCCTTTTCAGCCACACCTGTCGAAAAATGCAACGGAATCGGTGGATTCACCTTCGATCTTCCGCTAAGGCGCTAAACAGTGATTCAGGACACACCTTCGGGTCGTCCTATCTCACCGGTCCCTGAGACCGGGAAGCACCCCCGCCAGACGCGGCGGAAGACCCCAGGCGGAACGCGGCTACCGCGCCCCGCCCGAGCTTCGACAGAGCAGTCGGGAGGCAGCAGTGGATCTCGATATCCTCGATGTCACCATCTTCGACGGGCACGCGCTCCGGCCCGAGAATCGAGTGAGCATCCGGGACGGACTCATCAGCGAGATCGGCACGGGCGCTGCCGAGACGCCGGCGGCCCGCACCATCACCGCCACCGGCCGCCTGCTCACCCCCGGCTTCGTCGACGCCCACGTGCACACGACTTTCGGCGGACAGGTATCCCTGGCCTGCGACCTCAGCCGGGCCGACGGGCTCGACGAGGCCCTCGACGCCCTGCGCCTGTATCTGGGAAGCACCGAGGGCTGGGTCACCGGCGGCGGCTGGTCGATGGCCGACTTCCCCGGCGGTGCTCCGACCGCGAGCATCCTCGACGAAGTCACCGCGAACCGTCCGATCATCCTGCTCAGCGCCGATCACCACTCGGCGTGGGTCAACCGGGCGGCCATCGACCTCGTCGGAGCCCACGTCCCGCCAGCCGACGAAGCGGCGAGCCGCGCCGGACTGCGCGCGGGCCAGTCCTACCTCCACCGCCTCGGCGTCACGGCGTGGATGGACGCCATCATCGGCGACTACTCCGGCCACCGGTCCCCCCCCCTGCGACGCCTACGTCGCGGCCGAGATCAGCACCGTGACCAACGAACTGACCGTCTGCGACGACCGCATCGTCTTCGACATCGCCGAGGGCGCCCAGTCGACCACTGCCACCCCGAACACCGCTGAAAGGCCATCATGACATCAGATCCCTCACCGATGGAGCACCTGAGCATCCAGAGCGTGAAGAAGAGCTTCGGCGAGAACACCGCCATCGAGAAGATCGATCTGTCGGTGCGAGAGGGCGAATTCCTCTCACTGCTCGGACCCTCGGGATGCGGGAAGACGACCCTGCTGCGGATGATCGCCGGTTTCGAGCATCCCACGGTCGGCCACATCTACCTGGACGGCAAGGACCTCGTGGGTCTGCCGCCCCACAAACGGCCGGTGAACACGGTGTTCCAGTCCTATCTGCTCTTCCCGCACATGAATATCGCCGACAACATCGCCTATGGCCTCAAACAGGCGAAGGTGCCCAAGCCCGAGATCGCGAAACGGGTGCGTGAAGTCCTCGAACTCGTGCAGATGGAGGACTTCGCCGGCCGCAAGCCCGAACAGCTCTCCGGCGGTCAGCAGCAGCGCATCGCCCTGGCCCGCGCCCTGGTCAACCGTCCCCAGGCCCTCCTCCTCGACGAACCGATGTCCGCGCTCGACCGGAAGCTGCGCGAGGAGATGCAGCTCGAACTCAAACGTCTGCATGCGAGCCTCGGCACCACCTTCATCTTCGTCACCCACGACCAGGAGGAAGCGCTGGCGATGAGCGACCGCATCGTCGTCATGTACGAGGGCGTCGTCCAGCAGATCGGCTCCGGCGAAGCGATCTACGAGCAGCCGGCCAACCGCTTCGTAGCCGGCTTCATCGGCAAGCAGAACTTCATCCCCGTCACGGTCTCCGAAGTCGGCCCCGCCGGAGCCACCCTGCAGTCGAAGAACTCGGTGATGCGCACCGACGCCGTCGAATCCATGCCTGCGACCGCGAACACGGGCAGGGGCGCCGAGGCGCTCGTCGCAGGCGGACAGGTGCGGGCGGCCATCCGACCCGAGCGGATGCGGGTCTTGGAAGCCGATTCCGCCGCGGGCCAGACGCCGAACACAGCCCCGGGCACCGTCATCTCCTCCTCCTTCCTCGGCGATGTCGTCCAGTACATGGTCCGTTCCGGCACGAACAACGAGATCCTCGCCCGCGTCCCGGCCGCGGGGGCACGCCTGTTCGGCCACGGTGAGGTCGTCTCGCTGTCGTGGGACGAAGACGCAGTGGCGGTGTTCGCCGATGAGTGAGCGCTTCCCGATCAGCGTGCTCGCGCCGAAGTCGCAGGTCCCGACCATCTCCCGCCGATCGGCTCTGGCCGGTTTCGGGGTGCTCGGCCTCGGAGCGCTCAGCGCCTGCGGCGCGACGACGAAGATGGCCGAGTCCCCGGCCCCGGACGGTGAGATCGAGTCCAAGCTCAACCTCTACAGCTGGGGCGACTACGATTCCCCGGACCTGTTGGGGACGTTCAACGATGACTTCGACGTGCTGCTGCAGGTCGACTCCTACGGGTCGAACGAGGAGCTCATCGCGAAGCTCTCCTCGTCTCGGGGAACATCCGGCTACGACGTCGTCGTGCCCACCGGTTCGGACCTTGTGCGCTTCACCAGCCATGACCTGCTCCAGCCCCTGGACATGTCTCTGATCCCGAACTTCGAGCACATGGATCCGAATTTCATCGCCCAGGACTTCGACCCGAAGAACGAGTACACGATCTGCAAGGCCTGGGGCACCACCGGATACGCCTATCGCACGGATGTCATCACACGACCGATGGAGTCCTGGCAGGACTTCATCGATGCGGCCCAGGACGAGGCCGCAGGACGGACGTCTCTGCTCTCCGACGCATGGGAGGTCGCGGCGATCGGCTTGGCCGCTCGCGGCTACGGCCTCAATTCGACCGATGAGAGGGAGCTCGAGGAAGCGCGGAAGATCATCGTCGACGAGGTGGCCCCCAATGTCCGGGCCTACTTCGGCAGTGCGTCGACCGGGATGATCCAGGGAAGCTTCGATCTCATGCAGTCCTACAACGGCGATGCCCGTCAGGGCTTCGGCGAGGTCGACAACCCCGAGGACTGGGAGTTCGTCTTCCCCACCCCTTCGGCGAACCTCTGGATGGACTGCTGGGCCATCGCGACCGGGGCCCCGCACCCGGACGCCGCCCACGCGTTCATCAACTTCATGATCGCCGAGGAGAACGCGATGACGCAGATCGAATACATCGGCTACCCGATCGGGGTCCGCGGTTCGGAGGAGAAGGCCAGGAACGAGGGCTTCGAGGGACTCGACCTCATCTTCCCCGACCAGAAGATCCTCGATCGGCTCGTGGCCAGCGAGTTCAATGAGGGCACCCAGGCACGCGTCGATATCCTCACGGCGGCGCAGAGGAGGTCGGGAGCAGCATGACCCCGCTACGGAACAGAATCTTCGGCCCGGCGGCACTGTCGTTCCCGACCTGGGCCTATGTCGTCTTCTTCTTCGTCATCCCGGTGGCGATGGTGATCTTCTTCAGCTTCGGCTACAAACCGGACATCTACACCCCGGTGGCCACCGATCGCCTCAGCTTCGACCGGTTCCCCGAGGCGATGAACCCCGCGTTCGTGTCCACGTTCTTCGCGACGCTGCGCATCTCGATCCTCGGCACGATCCTCTGCCTGCTCATCGCGCTTCCCTTCGCCTATTGGATCGCGGTGAAGATCGCGCCGGCCAGACGCGGACTGGCTCTGGCCCTGGTCATGGTGCCGTTCTGGACGAACTTCCTCGTGCGCACCCTCGGCTGGCAGATCATGCTCTCGCCCAACGGCTTCGTCTCCGAATGGCTCATGGCCCTGGGGATCACGCATGAGCGCCTCGACATCCTCTACACTCACGCCGCAGTCCAGATCGGCGTCGTCTACAACTACCTGCCGCTGATGATCCTGCCGCTCTTCGTCGCCATCGACCGGTCGGGCACGAAGCTGCGGGAGGCCAGCTACGATCTCGGCGCGAACAAGGTCAAGACCTTCCTCAAGGTGACCCTGCCGATGGCGATGCCCGGCGTGATCTCCGGCTGTCTGCTCGTGTTCATTCCGCTCAACGGCGATTACGTGACCGCCACGGTTCTCGGCGGAGCCAGCGGATCGATGGTCGGCCAGCTCATCGCCGAACAATTCAACGCCGCCCAGAACTGGGCGGTCGGTTCGGCCATGGCGGTCGTGCTCATCGCCTCGACGGTCGTGGTCGTCGGCATCGGCTTCGCACTGTTGAAGATCGGGCAGCTCATCGCTGCGCAGGTCAACAGCATTCCGATCTCGAAGGGGAGGGCATGACATGGCCTATACGATCCGCAAACCGCTGACGGACAGGCTGCTGAGCGCCTGGGGAATCCTCGTCTTCATCTATCTCTTCCTGCCGATCGCCGTCATCGTCGTCTACTCGTTCAACAACGGCACGGTGCTGGCGAACTTCTCCGAGTTCGGCTTCAAGGCCTATATCAACGGTCTGAAGAACGATGTCATCGTCGCCACGGTCTTCACCAGCCTCCAGGCCGCGGTCGGCTCAGCGCTCGTCGCCACGTTCTTCGGCACCCTCGGCGGTGTCGCCCTGGCCCGGGCCAGAACCGGTCTCTGGTGGGCCGTGGGACTGACCGTCGTCCTCGGCGCCACTCTCTTCACCCCGGAGATCGTCGACGGCATCGCCTTCCTGCCGTGGTTCGTCACCCTCGGCGTGGACTGGGGACTGACACCGTTCAACGACGGCCTGTTCCGGCTCATCATCTCCCACGCGATGTTCTCCATGGCCGTGGTGACCTTCATCGTCCGCGCCCGACTGGCCGGGATGAACCGACAGCTCGAGGAGGCCTCAGCAGACCTCGGTGCCAACTCATGGCGCACGTTCCGGGACGTGACTCTGCCCATCGCAGCACCGGGCATCTTCGCCGGGGCTCTGATGTCGTTCACCCTCAGCCTCGACAACACGATCCTCTCGAGCTTCGTGCAGCTGCCGGGCTCGACCCCCTGGCCGGTCTACATCTTCGCCGCCGTCAAGGTGGCGCTGCGCCCGGAGATCGCCGCGGTCTCGACGCTGATGTTCCTGCTCACCCTCGTCGCGCTCGGAGTCTGCACGCTGGCTCTGCGCAGAACCGGGGGAAGTTCGACTGAGATCATCAAGACGATGGCTGGGTGAGGCTCCCGACGAAAACGGCACGTCCCGTCCTGGGCCGTGCCGAGCAATGACCGCTGTGCGGACCGACCGCGCGGCAGAAAGAGATACGACATGGACGTGCAGACCGCACTGGCCGAGGCTTCAACCGTTCCCTTCTGGCTCGACACCGATGAGCGCCCCTCACCGCTGCCGCCGCTGACCGAGGACCTGGACGCCGAACTCCTCATCGTCGGCGGCGGGTTCACGGGACTGTGGACGGCGCTGCAGGCCAAGGAACGCACCCCCGACAGGCACGTCGTGCTCGTCGAAGCGAACTCCATCGGCTGGGCCGCCTCGGGGCGCAACGGCGGATTCTGCGCCGCCAGCCTCACCCACGGCTACGACAACGGCCAGACGCACCTGCCGGAGGAGAACGAGCGCCTGGCGGCCCTGGGCCGGGAGAACCTCGACGCCATCGAGACCGCTGTGACCCGGTACGGAATGGACTGTGAGTTCGAACGCACCGGTGAGCTCGATGTGGCCACCGAGGACTACCAGGTGGCGGACCTGAGAGCCGGCCACGACCCCGAGGCGGGATTCATCTTCTACAGCCGACAGGAACTGGCCCAGCTGGTGAAGTCACCGACCTACAAGGCGGCCCTCTGGGACTCGCGCGAGGTCGCGATGGTCAACCCCGCGAAACTGTGCTGGGAGCTGCTGCGCGTCATCCGCGAACTCGGCGTCGAAGTCTTCGAAGGGACCAAGGTCACGAATGTCAGCGACCGGAAGACCACGGTCGCGGTCACAACCGAGACGAACGGAGCTGAGACCGAGGCGAACGATGCGGCCGCCTCGGCGACGATCACGGCCGATCGGGTGGCCCTGGCCACGAGCGTCTTCCCCTCCCTGCTCAAACGCGTCAGCCTGCACACGGTTCCCGTCTACGACTACGCGCTGATGACCGAACCGCTGACGACCGAGCAGATGGAATCGATCGGCTGGGAGGGCCGGCAGGGCATCGGCGACTGCGCGAACCGGTTCCACTACTACCGGCTGACCGCCGACAACCGGATCCTCTTCGGCGGCTGGGACGCCGTCTACCACTACGGGCGACAGGTGTCGTGGAAGTACGACCAGCGGCCGGAGACCTTCACCACCTTGGCCGAGCACTTCTTCGACACCTTCCCACAGCTGTCCGGACTGCGCTTCACCCACAAATGGGGCGGGCCGATCGACACCTGCTCTCGGTTCTTCTCGTTCTTCACCACCGCCTACGGCAAGAAAGTGGCTATGGCGGCCGGTTTCACCGGCCTCGGCGTCGGCGCTTCCAGATTCGCCGGAACCGTCATGCTCGATCTGCTCAGCGGCGAGTCCACCGAACTGACCGAACTCGAGATGGTCCGGAAGCTGCCCTTGCCGTTCCCGCCCGAGCCCGCCGCCTGGCTGGGCATCAGACTCACAACGCAGGCCCTGATCAAGGCCGATGAGAACCAGGGCCGACGTGGGCGGCTGCTCAAGGTCCTCGACGCCGTGGGCATGGGCTTCGACTCCTGAGCTCATGTCGGGGCCCGTCGCACACTCCGGCCGGCGCCATTCTCCGCACATCCCTGCCGGCCCGGCTCCCCTGCCGGCGCCGTTTGTGGTCACTGCACCGAGGTGATTTCGCCAGATTCGAGGTTTCGCCTCGGTGCGGTGACCACAAACGGCCTCTCGTTTCGGCGTCCGGACCGTGAGCCGGACAGTCGCCCGCTCTTGATAGACTTCGAACGAGCGCGGGAGGAACTCCCGAACACTTTCACAAAGGAGCGTAAGCACGCATGGCACGTGTCGTCGTTGAGGTGATGCCCAAACCCGAGATCCTCGATCCGCAGGGCAAGGCGATCGTCGGTGGACTGACCCGGCTGGGATTCACCGGGTTCGGTGATGTCCGGCAGGGCAAGAGGTTCGAGCTCGAGGTCGAGGGTGAAGCCACCGATGAAGTGCTCGCCCAGGCGCGCGAAGCCGCGGAGAAGCTCCTGTCGAATCCCGTGATCGAGAACGTCGTCGCCGTGCGCGTGGCCGAGGACGCATCGTGACCGCTGTGGCCGATGATCCCACCCTCGCCGAGGCGGGAGCCGAGTCCGGAGTAGCGATCGGAGTCGTCACCTTCCCCGGATCGCTCGATGACCGGGACGCCGCTCGTGCCGTGCGTCTGGCCGGGGCGAAACCGGTGAACCTGTGGCACGCCGACTCGACCCTGTCCGGCGTCGACGCCGTCATCCTGCCGGGCGGGTTCTCCTACGGTGACTATCTGCGTTGCGGTGCGATCGCCGGCTTCGCCCCGATCATGGAATCCGTCGTGGCCGCGGCCGGGCAGGGCATGCCGGTGCTGGGCATCTGCAACGGATTCCAGATCCTCTGCGAAGCCCATCTGCTGCCCGGTGCGCTCATCCGCAATGACCACCAGCACTTCATCTGCCGCGACCAAGAGCTCGTTGTCGAGAACACGGCCACCGCGTGGACCGGGGACTATGAGCGGGGACAGACGATCCGCATCCCGTTGAAGAACGGTGAGGGCGGCTACGTCGCCACCGAAGAGGTGCTCGACGAACTCGAATCGAGCGACCGGGTGGTCTTCCGCTATCAGGGCCTGAACCCGAACGGCTCGCTGCGCAGCATCGCCGGGATCACGAACGAAGCGGGCAACGTCGTGGGACTCATGCCCCACCCCGAGCACGCTGTCGAAGCCGGCTTCGGCCCCGAGGACGGCAGCGGGATCGACGGCCAGGGATTCTTCTCCTCGGCCGTGCGCACCCTCGTCGAGCGCTGAACCGCCCGGTGCTGATCAGCCGGGCTTCGGTCAGTGTCCGCCTCCGAGCAGCAGACGGGCCTGCACGCGGCCGACCGGCCGCGTGCAGGCCGCTTCAGTCTTCGGCCCAGTCGAGTCCGACAGCGGTTTCCAGAGTGCTGTTCGCCGCGTGCAGAGGCACCGCCCACGTCTTGTCACCGACGATGCCGTCGACATCGACCTGCCCCCATTCCTGAAAGCCTTCGACCGATGCCTTGGTCTCGGCCCCGAAGTCTCCGTCGGCCTCACCGGGTGAGGGCCAGTCCCCGTCTTCGGACCCGGAGATGAGCACCTCCTGCAGGTCACGGACGACATCGCCCTTCGACCCGGCCTTGAGAAGCGGCATCGGTCCGCCGTTCGGCAGTGCCGCCCAGGTGTCGTCTCCGACGATGCCGTCGACGTCGAGGCCTGCGCCCTCCTGGAACCGTTCGACTGCGGCTTCCGTGTCCGGACCGAAGTCTCCGTCGAGGGCGACGCTGAGATCGGGAGTTCTGCGCAGGGCCCGTTGGGCGCGGAACACGGCCGTTCCCTGATCTCCTCGTCTGATCAGGGGCTGTCCTGGATTCGGCATCTCTTCCTCCTTGTTCGACGATACGATGGAAGCTCCCTTGCCACCATCATCGATCAACCTACAATCGACCGAGACCGCGAACAAGAGTGCGACGAACCTCAGAGCCGGTGCCCGCGAGACCGCCTTCCGCAGGCACACATCGGTCGCCCCCGCAGGCACACATCGGTCGCTTGCGCAGACGCAGAAGGGCCCCGGCGAATCCGTTCCGCCGGGGCCGATCCCCAGTTCGTGGGGCCGGTCTCGCACCGTCGGGCCGGGTACCGTCACCGACCCGACGGGTCACTGGTCACCGTTCGAGCTGGGCGCGACGGCGAGCGAGCAGAATCGCTGCTGCACCGCCGAGAATGAGCAGGCCCCCGGCCGCCAGACCGGTGAGCTCGGCACCGGTGCGCGGCATCGAGTCACCACCGGAGCCCCCGGCCTCGCCCGAGTCCGTGCCGCCTCCGGATTCGTCTCCGGTGACGACGAACTGCCCGTCCATGCCGATGTCCTGGCAGTTCGCCTTGACCTGGTAGGTCCCTATGTAGGCCTGCGGGTCGTCGGCGAGGCCGTAGACCTGCACTCCGGCCGTCCCCTCATCATCGCTGTGGGTCGTCTGCTCGTAGAGCTTCGTGTCGAAGTCCTCGGACCAGACCTCGAACTGCACCTGGGCCTCGGGCTCGCAGGCGGTGACGGTCAGCATCACACCCTTTTCTCGGTTGACGAAGTCGACCCCGGAGATCTCCGAAGGCTCGACTGACAGCTTCGGATCGACGACGCTGCCGTCATCTGCGACGGTGAACGTGGCCTCGTCGCTTCGGTCACCGCAGGTCGCGGTCACCCGATACTCACCGACCCAGGAGGTGCCTCCCTCGCCGTCGGGCGTGAACTGGGCATATCCTGCCGCGTCCTCCCCGGCCTTCTGCGATTCCTCCCAGATGGCGGTGTCGGGATCATCGCTCGTGCTCACGCGGAAGGTCACATCAGAGTCGACGTGGCAGTTGACCATCGTCAGGCTCACTCCCCCTTCGAGGAATTCGCTGAGGCTCTGCGACTTCGGTGAGACCGTCAGCTCGGACTCCGGTGCGTCCCCATCGCCTTCGGTCACGGAGAAACTCGCTTCGACCGACTGGTCACCGCATTCTGCCTGCACGACGAACTCGCCGATCCAGCCGTCACCGCCGGTCCCGGGCAGGAACGTCGCCGAGGCGGCCCCGTCGTCATCGGCTCGCGTGCTGTCCTCCCAGTACTGAGTCTCGGGATCGTCGGCTCCGACGATGCGGAACGTCACGTCCTCACCGGCCGTGCATCCGGTCAGGCTCATCGAGACTCCGTCGACGAGATAGTCATCGATCGACTGCGTCTCCGGAGTCACCGACAGCTCGGCCTCGGCCGCTTCGTCGTCGACGACGGTGACGCTGCCGTTGAAGGTCTTCGTCTGCTGGCCCTCGCGCTGAACGGTGACCGTGACATCGAGGACGTCGCCGTCCTGCAGATCGGTGCTGCCGGTGATCGTCCCGGAGAAGGTCCCGTCCGATTCGACGGTTCTCGCTCCTTCCGACCCGGGCTCGGCGGTCACGACATCGCCGGCTTCGAGCGAGTCGATGGTGTAGCCGATTCCGTCGGTGCTGATCTCCTCGGCGGTCATCTCGGTCTGGTCGAGGGAGAACGATGCATCGATCGGTTCGGACTGGCCGGGTTCCTCCGTCTCATCGGCGCCGTCTCCCTCGCCAGGCGGCGTGGTCTGGCCGTCTCCGTCGTCTTCGCTGCCCGAGTCCGCCGGATCTTCGGGCTCAGTTGAGTCCCCGCCGTCCTCGTCGCCGGGAGTCTGTGTCGGTTCCGCAGCCGAAGCGGCCGAGCCCTCGGCTGCGGTCGCGGCGGCTGCCGGCCCGATTCCGAGCAGTGATGCCGTGAGAGCGACCGCCGCTGCCAGTGCCAGGCGTTTCATGGTGACCCCTCCAAAGGTTCGTCCTCGCCCGTTCGAGGTGATGGCAGGCACACTACGCGGGCAGTGGCGGGTCGGCGACTTTCGGTCATTTAGTACATGACGGAAATGAAACGCTTGTTATCGCCCACCGTCACCTCCGCGCAACACGGCCGCTCCCCCAGGCACAGCCGTCAGGGGTCAGCGGGATTCGAGAAGGCTCGGTTCACCTCGGCAGATGCTGACCGGTGTGAGCACCGCGACCGGAATTGCGTGTTCTTGACCAAGATCACGATTCCATACACTTCTGTCGGCAACGGGAGAAAACGTTATCCGCTGCACTTGCCGATCAGGTCCGGTCTGCGCCTGATTCCGCCTCGGCGCCGTTCCTCTCGTTCGGAAGCGGGGTCTCCCCTGCAGGCGTCTCGTCGGGCAGCGTCCCGGCCTCGGCCTCGGTCTCGGCGAGCACCTCGGCGGTGAATCGCTCCTCGGCGTCCTCACCGCGGAACTGCGACATGTAGAGGCGCCGGTAGGCGCCGTCGGCGGCGAGCAGCTGCTCGTGGCTGCCGTGTTCGACGATCGCCCCGTCCTCCATCACCAGGATGGTGTCGGCATCGCGGACCGTCGAGAGCCGATGGGCGATGACGAAGGAGGTCCTCTCGGTCCGCAGCGCCGCCATCGCCTGCTGCACGAGCACCTCGGTGCGGGTGTCGACCGATGAGGTCGCCTCGTCGAGGATGAGCAGGGACGGATCGGCGAGGAAGGCTCGGGCGATGGTGATCAGCTGGCGTTCTCCGGCGGAGACGCTGCCGCCGTCGGAGTCGATGACGGTGTCGTAGCCGTCGGGCAGCTGTCGGACGAACCGGTCGACCATGGTCGCCTTCGCCGCTGCGACGACCTCCTCGTCGGTGGCGTCGAGGCGGCCGTAGCGGATGTTGTCGGCGATCGTGCCTTCGAACAGCCACGCGTCCTGCAGCACCATGCCGACGTGTGAGCGCAGATCGGCGCGACTGAGGTCCCGGGTGTCGATGCCGTCGAGGACGATGGTGCCGCCGGTGACCTCGTAGAAGCGCATCACGAGGTTGACCAGGGTGGTCTTGCCGGCTCCGGTCGGGCCGACGATCGCGACCGTATGACCGGGATCGGCGGTGAAGGACACCTTCTCGATCAGTGGAGTCTCCGGGGTGTAGCGGAAGCTGACCTCGGAGAATTCGACCTTTCCGGGGGTGCGCGGCGGAAGGCTGCGGCTCGCCTCATCGGGGTCTTCCTCCTCCGCATCGAGCAGTTCGAAGGTCCGTTCGGCCGAGGCGACTCCCGACTGCAGCATGTTCGCGACCCCGGCCATCTCGGAGATCGGCTGGGAGAACTCACGCGAGTACTGGATGAACGCGGTCGCATCACCGAGCGTCATCTGCCCCGTGGCGACCCTGAGGCCACCGGCGACGGCGATGAGCACATAGCTGAGGTAGGACACGAACTGCATCGCGGGCATGATCATGCCCGAGACGAACTGGGCTCCGGCCGAGGCCCGGTACAGCGATTCGTTGCGGCGGTCGAACTCCTCGAGCATCACTTCGTCGCGACCGAAGGCGCGGACGATGTCGAGTCCGGAGAAGGACTCCTCGACATGGCCGTTGACATCGCCGGTGTGCTTCCACTGAGCCTTGAACAGCTTCTGGGATCGGGTGCCGATGACACCGGCGATGAGGCCCGACAGGGGCAGTGCGATCAAGGCCAGCAGGGCGAGCTGCCAGGAGACGATGAACATCATCACGCCGATGCCGATGATCGTCAGCGCCGATTGGATGAGTTGGGAGAACGCCTGCTGCAGGGCCTGCTGGATGTTGTCGACGTCGTTGGTCACCCGCGACATGACGTCACCGCGCTGCCGGGTGTCGAAGTAGCGCAGCGGCAGTCGGTTGATCTTGCGTTCGATGTCCTCACGGAGACGGTAGACCACACGCATGACGAGGGCGTTGAGGATGTAGCCCTGCGCCCACATGAGCATCGAGGCCACGAGGTACATGAGCAGGACTGCGATGATGATCTGCCCGAGCAATGTGAAGTCGATGCCTTGCCCGGGCACCACCTCGGCGGTGGCGAGCATATCGGCGAAGTCGTCGCGTCCCTGGGCGCGGGCACCGGCGATGATGTCATCGATATCCGCTCCGGTCGGCAGCTGGGCGCCGATGACTCCGGAGTAGACGACGTCCATGGCCTTGCCGAGGACCTTGGGGGCGATGACGGTGAGGACGACGGAACCGACGACGAGGGCGACGACGTTGATCAGTCCCCGCTTCTCGGTGGTCATGAGTCCGAACAGGCGTCTGACCGACGGCCAGAAGTGCTTGGCCTTCCGCGGCGGTGCGCCTCCGCTCATTTCGAGCTCTTCGCCGCTGGGGATGTAGTCGTCGTCCGTGGACACGACGGTGTCCGCTGAGGTGTCATCGGCCATGTCAGTTCACCTCTTCCGTCGTCAGCTGGGATTCGACGATCTCGCGGTAGGTCGGGTTCGTCTCGGCGAGTTCCTCGTGGGTGCCGCGGCCGACGATCCGTCCCGCGTCGAGGACGATGATCTGGTCGGCCCCGCGGATGGTCGACACGCGTTGGGCGACGACGATGACCGTGGCCTGACCGGTCGATTCGTCGAGGGCGGCCCGCAGCCGCGAGTCGGTGGCGACGTCGAGGGCGGAGAACGAATCGTCGAAGACGTAGATCTGCGGTTTGACGGTCAGCGCTCTGGCGATGCACAGGCGCTGTCGCTGCCCGCCCGAGTAGTTCGTGCCTCCCTGGGCGACGCGTTCCTCGAGCCGGTGCTCCTTCTCCGCGACGAAGTCATCGGCTTGGGCGATGCGCAGGGCCTCCCAGAGCTCGTCGTCGCCGGCGTTGTCATTGCCGAAGCGCAGGTTCGAAGCGATCGTCCCGGAGAACAGGTAGGGCTTCTGCGGGACGAGACCGATCAGCTGGGCCAACTGCTGGCGGCTGAAGTCGGTGACGGGCACGCCGTCGATGAGGACCTGTCCCTGCTGTGGGTCGATGAGCCTGGGGATGAGGTTGACGATCGTCGACTTGCCGGAACCGGTGGAACCGATGATCGCGGTCGTCGTGCCCGGTCGGGCGGTGAAGTTCAGGTCTTCGAGGACGGGGACCTCGGCGCCGGGGTATCCGAAGGTGACGTTGCGGAACTCGAGTTCGCCTCGGCGGGGCATCTCGTCGACGCCTGCCGGGATTCTCATACTGGTGCGGGACTCGAGCACCTCTGCGATGCGCTCGGCGCAGACGACGGCACGAGGAATCATCATCATCATAAACACACCCATCATCACGGCCACGAGGATCTGCAGGAGATACTGCAGGAAGGCCGTCAGCGAGCCCACTTCCATCTGCCCGGCGTCGACCCGGTGGCCGCCGAACCACAGCACCGCCGCGGTCGCCAGGTGGAGGACCATCATGATCGCCGGGAACATGAGGACGAAGAGGTTGCCGACCTTGACCGAGGTCTCGGTCAGGGCCCTGTTGGCATCGGCGTAGCGGTCCGTTTCGAAGGGTTCGCGCACGAACGCACGGATGACGCGGATGCCGGTGATCTGCTCGCGGAGGACTCCGTTGATGTCGTCGACCTGGTCCTGCATGCGGCGGAACAGCGGCATGAGGAGGTAGACGAGGATGGCGACCACGACGAACAGGACGGGCACGGAGACCCACACGAGCCAGGACAGGCCGATGTCCTCGCGCAGGGCCATGATGATGCCGCCGATGCACATGATCGGGGTCGAGACCATGAAGTTCAGGGTCATGAGCACGAGCATCTGAACCTGTTGGACATCATTGGTGTTGCGCGTGATCAGGGTCGCGGAGCCGAACTTTCCGACTTCGAGCATCGACAGGTCGTCGACCTGCCGGTAGATGGCGCGGCGGAGGTCCCGTCCGACGCCCATGCCGGTGCGGGCGCCGAAGAAGATCGCGGTGATCGCGGTGATGACCTGGACGAGGCAGACCAGCAGCATCGTCATACCGGTCGACCAGATGAAGTCGGTATCGCCTTCGGCCACGCCTTCGTCGATGATGCGTGCGTTGAGGCTGGGCAGGTAGAGTGCGGCGATCGTCGATGTCAGCTGCAGGATGACGACCAGGATGATGAACGGCCAGTAGTTCCCGGCGTATTTCAGGGACAGGCGGAGTAGGGCCACAGTGTACGTCCTGAGTGAAGAGTGAGCTGATGAATGAATCGTGAGAAGCGCGACAGACAAGCCTACATGCTCTCACCTTTCCGCGGAAGTCCGATCGGGCAATCCCCGACCTCTCCGCTTCACCACACGGGCCTGACGTGGACCCTCGCACCGCGTGCCTCTTCGAATCTCGAGCGCTGCCGCTTAGGCTTGAGATCATGAGCACAACTTTGCAGGACCTGGTCGACCGCGCCGTCTTCTACTCCACCGAGGTGCAGACGCATTTCGGTGGGCTGATCGCCGACGCCGAATGGGAGGTCGACTTCACCTCAGACCCGCACCTGACGTTCAGCTCGGCCGACGGTGTCGTGCTGCGCGGCCGTCCGCACCTGATCGGCTCCGAGTCGAGCCGGGACAAGACCTGGCTGTGGGGCTGGGAGAACGTCAACGACTTCCCCGATGCCGTGATCGGTCTGTCCCATGACGTCCGGAAGTTCGGTGCCGCCGAGGAGGTCGCGGAGCTGACGACCCCGGAACTCGACCTCGATGAGGAGCTCGCGCTGCGGCTGACCCTGGCCGCGAAAGAGGCCACGGGCAAATGGGTGCATTATCCCGCGGAGGCCGGCGCCGGCACCACGGTGTGGCTGCTCGTCGACGCCGCCGAGGTGGTCCTGCCCGAGCCGCAGGTCAAGGTCTCGGTGCGTGCTCTCATGCAGGGACTGACGCAGACGACGGTCAGCGATCATCGCGCAGCCATCGACTGGTACGTGAGCAAGCGGGGAATCCCCGTCCGGGAGCTGCCCGAGGGCGGTCTCCGGATGCTCTTCGCCGATGGTTCGGCGGATCTGTCCTTCGATGACGAACGCCGGATCTCCAACTGCGATATGAATACACCGCTTGAGGGCGAGGCCGCAGAACAGTGGGCCGAGGCCAGCACAAGCGCCGAGGTGGGCGCGGAGCCGAGCACCGCCGGCTCAGAGCCCGCGGTCGACGCAACGACTGCACCGCCGGCCGGGGCCGGTGATGAACCGGTTCAGCAGTCCGCCGAGGCGGCCGAGACGACTGCGGGCTCCGCCGAGAGCCCGGTCTCAGAAGACCGCCGCGAGAAGGCGCCGGAGCAGGCAGAGCCCGCGGGCACTCCGGAACCGTCCGTTTCAGGTGACGCAGCGGCATCGGGCGTCGCAGCGGACAGCACTGATTCGGCGCCGAGCGCCACCGACGAAACCGCGGACGAGTCGGCGGCCTCGGATGCGGATTCCGAGCCGGCCGCACCGGCTGAGGAGGAAACGCCGGCCGAGAAGCCGAAGAAGAAGGGGCTGTTCTCCAAGCTCTTCGGTCGCTGATCGCTCAATCCCTCAGCACAGGGGCCGTTGTCGATGCGTCGGCAACGGCCCCTGTGGGCGTAAGGGCCATGGCTGCCAGCGCCCACCAGGCCCACACACAGTGGGGGTGTCCCACACACAAAACCCGTCGCGGGCGCCCCGCCCACAACGAAAAGGGGGCAGACAACAACCCCGCCCATGAATACAAGAAAGGGCCCCGTCCAACACGAACAGGGCCCTCCCCACAAAAATAAATGCGGCAGTCACCTACTCTCCCACAACCACCAAGTTGCAGTACCATCAGCGCGAATGGGCTTAGCTACCGGGATCGGAACGGTTAACCGGGCGTTTCCCCACCACTATCACCACCGCAAAACCAACAGACCACCACACCCAACACACCAGTCAGGCGGTAGCAGTCCAAGAACCGCACAGCGAACGCGAACACCACAAACAATGCAACCACCCCACACAAAAAGGGGGTCTTGCCACCAACGAGCACACCACACACTCACGCACACACCAACCCAAAAAGGTCAATGAGTGATCGGTGTATTAGTACCAGTCAACTCCACACATTACTGCGCTTCCATACCTGGCCTATCAACCCCATCATCTATAGGACACCTCTCCCCACACAAATGTGGGCTGGAAATCTCATCTCGGAGCAGGCTTCCCGCTTAGATGCTTTCAGCGGTTATCCATCCCGAACGTAGCCAACCAGCCATGCTCCTGGCGGAACAACTGGCACACCAGAGGTTCGTCCGTCCCGGTCCTCTCGTACTAAGGACAGGCCTCCACAAATTTCCTACGCACGCAGCGGATAGGGACCGAACTGTCTCACGACGTTCTAAACCCAGCTCGCGTACCGCTTTAATGGGCGAACAGCCCAACCCTTGGGACCGACTCCAGCCCCAGGATGCGACGAGCCGACATCGAGGTGCCAAACCATGCCGTCGATATGGACTCTTGGGCAAGATCAGCCTGTTATCCCCGAGGTACCTTTTATCCGTTGAGCGACCACGCTTCCACAAGCCATGGCCGGGTCACTAGTCCCAGCTTTCGCTCCTGCTCGACACGTCCGTCTCACAGTCAAGCTCCCTTGTGCACTTACACTCGACACCTGATTGCCAACCAGGCTGAGGGAACCTTTG
This sequence comes from Brevibacterium sp. SMBL_HHYL_HB1, assembly GCF_018208375.1. Taxonomy (NCBI): domain Bacteria; kingdom Bacillati; phylum Actinomycetota; class Actinomycetes; order Micrococcales; family Brevibacteriaceae; genus Brevibacterium; species Brevibacterium sp. SMBL_HHYL_HB1. The sequence goes on from NZ_CP062936.1 coordinate 2,895,243, forward strand.
GGCGCCTCCGTTACTCTTTAGGAGGCAACCGCCCCAGTTAAACTACCCATCAGGCACTGTCCCTGAACCCGATCAGGGTCCGAAGTTCAGGAATCCACTATGGTCAGAGTGGTATTTCACCGATCGACTCCACCCCAACTAGCGTCAGGGCTTCCCAGTCTTCCACCTATCCTACACAAACCACACCGAATCCCAATACCAAACTATAGTGAAGGTCTCGGGGTCTTTCCGTCCTGCTGCGCGTAACGAGCATCTTTACTCGTAATGCAATTTCGCCGAGTTCGTGGTTGAGACAGCAGAGAAGTCGTTACGCCATTCGTGCAGGTCGGAACTTACCCGACAAGGAATTTCGCTACCTTAGGATGGTTATAGTTACCACCGCCGTTTACTGGGGCTTAAATTCTCCGCTTCACAGAACGAATCCTGTTAACGGGTCCTCTTAACCTTCCAGCACCGGGCAGGCGTCAGTCCGTATACATCGACTTACATCTTCGCACGGACCTGTGTTTTTAATAAACAGTCGCTTCTCTCTGGCCTCTGCGACCACCACCAGCACATCCCCAAGCCAGTTGGGTTCACCGGGATGGTCCCCCTTCTCCCGAAGTTACGGGGGCATTTTGCCGAGTTCCTTAACCACGATTCTCTCGATCACCTGAGTATTCTCTACTCGACCACCTGTGTCGGTTATAGGGTACGGGCAACACACACCCTCACGCCGATGCTTTTCTCGGCAGCAGAGGATCACCAGATCACCCCACCGACAGTGGGGCGCCCATCAGCTCTCACACTTACTGTGGGGACGGATTTGCCTACCCCACGTGCTACAACCTTAGACCGTGACAACCATCGCACGGCCTGGCTACCTTTCTGCGTCACACCACACGCTTACCGACTCCACACTCAGGTCCCACCCCGCACACCAAACCAGGCATCCGAAGATGCCCAGGGCGTTTGGGACGGTTAGTCTCATGTGTTTTGGTACTGTCGGTTGTGTGTCGGTACCAGAATATCAACTGGTTATCCATCGACTACGCCTGTCGGCCTCGCCTTAGGTCCCGACTTACCCAGGGCGGATTAGCCTAGCCCTGGAACCCTTGGTCATCCGGTGGACGGGCTTCTCACCCGTCTTTCGCTACTCATGCCTGCATTCTCACTCGAGACGCCTCCACCACTCGTTCACACGGCGACTTCACCAGCGACTCGACGCTCCCCTACCCAACACCACACCATTACGGCGACCGTGGTGCTGCCACAACTTCGGCGGTGTACTTAGCCCCGCTACATTATCGGCGCTCAATCACTTGACCAGTGAGCTATTACGCACTCTTTCAAGGATGGCTGCTTCTAAGCCAACCTCCTGGTTGTCTTCGCAACTGAACATCCTTTCCCACTGAGCACACGCTTAGGGGCCTTAGTTGATGGTCTGGGCTGTTTCCCTCTCGACAATGAAGCTTATCCCCCACTGTCTCACTGCCACGCTCAACCTTGACTGGCATTCGGAGTTTAGTTGACGTCAGTAACCCGGTAGGGCCCATCAGCCATCCAGTAGCTCTACCTCCAGCAAGAACCACGCAACGCTGCACCTAAATGCATTTCGGGGAGAACCAGCTATCACAGAGTTTGATTGGCCTTTCACCCCTAACCACAGGTCATCCCCTCCATTTTCAACTGAAGTGGGTGCGGGCCTCCACGCGCTCTTACACACGCTTCACCCTGCCCATGGCTAGATCACTCCGCTTCGGGTCTAGGACACGCGACTCAAATCGCCCTATTCGGACTCGCTTTCGCTACGACTACCCCACAACGGGTTAACCTCGCCACGCACCGCTAACTCGCAGGCTCATTCTTCAAAAGGCACGCCATCACAGCCGCTACGGCTGCTCTGACGGATTGTCAGCACATGGTTTCAGGTACTCTTTCACTCCCCTCCCGGGGTACTTTTCACCATTCCCTCACGGTACTATCCGCTATCGGTCACCAGGAAGTATTTAGCCTTACCAGGTGGTCCTGGCAGATTCACACGAAATTCCACGAGTTCCGTGCTACTCGGGCACACGCACACTGCAGAAGCATCCATGTTTCGTCTACGGGACTCTCACCCACTCCGGTCCTGTTTCCCACCAGGTTCGACTACACAAACACCACCACAGACCAGTCATGCTGAACCGGACCATGCACGCCCCACAACACCCCCACAGCAACACCAGCACGCTTGACACTGAAAGGGTTTAGGCTCCTCCGGGTTCGCTCGCCACTACTACCGGAATCATTGTTATTTTCTCTTCCTGCGGGTACTGAGATGTTTCACTTCCCCGCGTTCCCCCACGCACCCTATATACATTCAGGCACGGGTCACCACCCTTGACGGTGGCGGGGTTTCCCCATTCGGACATCCTCGGATCAACGCCCGTTTATCGGCTCCCCGAGGCTTATCGCAGATTTCCACGTCCTTCATCGGCTCCTGATGCCAAGGCATCCACCATGCGCTCTCACACACTCACCACCCCATAAGGGTCAGCTCCATGTGCGGAATTTGTCAAGGTGAGTGAGACCAGCGGGAGTTAGGCAGCTGGTAGCTCAACCTGCTGGCGGTCGTCGTCAGTCGTGCTCTCGACGGGCTTGTTGATCCAGGCAGCCGCAGGGAGGTCGAGGACCTTCGGGGGTGCGTTCGTGGCGAACCGTTCAGGATGAGCCGCCCGGGCCGCGGCGAGGACGTCAGCGCGTTCATTCGCCTTGGCCGCTGCGAGTCCGTAGTGGACATCGGCCGGCGTATGCAGACCGAGTCCCTGGTGGTGATGTTCATGGTTATACCAGGACACGAACTCGTCGATGAACCCTCGCGCCCCAGCCAAAGACCCGAATCGTTCGGGAAAGACCGGCGCATACTTCAACGTTTTAAACCACGCTTCGGAATAGGGATTGTCGTTGGAGACCTTCGGCCGCGAATGCGATCTGGTCACTTCCAGATCGGCCAACAGTGTAGCCACGGACTTCGACGTCATCGACGTGCCCCGGTCGGCATGGACCACCTGTGGGATGCCGTGGATGCCGAACACCTCGGCCATCATCTCCTGAGCCAACGGTCCGGACTCACGAGCATGGACATGAGCACCAACGATGTAGCGGGAGTAGATATCGATCATCATAGGCGTCGTAGTACACACCCCGGGTCGGTCCGGCCAACTTGGTGATGTCCCACGTATACACCTGTCCCGGCCCGTCAGCGACCAGTTCCGGCACCGCTCGGGCAGGATGCCTGGCCTGCCGTCGACGTTCTCTGACCTGGGCATGCTCGGCCAGGATCCGATACATCGTCGAGATCGAGCAGAGGTAGACGCCCCGGTCGAGGAGAGTGGCGAAGACCTGCATCGGGGTGGAATCGACGAACTCAGCACTGTTGAGCACGGCCAGCACATGCGCTCGTTCAGTGCAGTCGAGCCGGTTGGCCGGGACCACCTCCCGCGGTACAGGCGGGCCTGAACGTCTGCGGCGGCGTGCCGCGGTCGACCGCGCGATACCGGTCAGCCCAGCCGCGCCCCGGGTACTCAAGCCGTGGACGGTCAGCTCGGTGTAGGCGTTCATCAGCGCTTCTTCCGCCTGGTCTCGGTATCCGCGCTCTTGGAGGTCTCTTCCAAGAGCGCGCGTGCTTTTCCCATAATCTCCAATGCCGTCTCCGTGCGGTCCAAACGCTGCTGGGTCTGCTCGAGCTCGCGGCGCAACCGGGCAATCTCAGCCTGATCCTTGCTCGGCTTCCCGACCGCCTGACCGGGCTTCTTTCCATCCAAGACACCCGCATCGCGCAGTCTGCGCCATTCGGTGATCAGCGAGGAATACAGCCCCTCACGGCGCAGGTAGGCTCCTCCCTGCTGCTGCCTGCAGGCTTCTTCGTACGCGGTCAGGTGGGCGAGTTTTTGGTCGGGGGTGAAGGTACGTCGGCGTGGACCATCAGCGCGTGGGTGGCGAGGGTTCATCGTTCCATCATCGCCGATCGGAGTTGATGATGGGGAGAGAGTCGAGATACTCATCGTGGTTGTTCCTGATCTCGCCCTGCTAAGGCGGACTTGCTATGAACCGGTGGACTCAACTCACCCTGACACGCAGGGGTGCGCGCGAAATGTATCAAACACACTCGTATTCGATGACAAGAAAATCACATTACATAAACAACACAAAAATGTTGTTGATGCTCGCGTCCACTATACGATTCTCAAACCACTACCAAACACCACCAACCAGCAGCCACGAACCCGTGACCACCACCTGGCAGGTCGGTCTATCAGCAGAAACCACACCCAACACAGGGCTTGTGATTCCAGGACCCAATAACGTGCCTGTCCCAACCCACCCGACACCCACCCCCTGGGGCAGAAACCCCAGCCAGGCAGCATCGACGAGCAAGCAGTTGTGATGTTCCACCCATGAGCACCCAACACCACCACGAACGGGTGATCAATTGGGGTTCTGATGTGTGCTCCTTAGAAAGGAGGTGATCCAGCCGCACCTTCCGGTACGGCTACCTTGTTACGACTTAGTCCCAATCACCAGTCCCACCTTAGACGGCCCCCTCCACAAGGGTTGGGCCACCGGCTTCGGGTGTTACCGACTTTCGTGACTTGACGGGCGGTGTGTACAAGGCCCGGGAACGTATTCACCGCAGCGTTGCTGATCTGCGATTACTAGCGACTCCGACTTCACGTAGTCGAATTGCAGACTACGATCCGAACTGAGACCGGCTTTAAGGGATTCGCTCACCCTCACAGGCTCGCCTCTCTCTGTACCGGCCATTGTAGCATGCGTGAAGCCCAAGACATAAAGGGCATGATGATTTGACGTCATCCCCACCTTCCTCCGAGTTGACCCCGGCAGTCTCCTATGAGTTCCCACCATCACGTGCTGGCAACATAGAACGAGGGTTGCGCTCGTTGCGGGACTTAACCCAACATCTCACGACACGAGCTGACGACAACCATGCACCACCTGTACACCAGCCCCAAAGGGAGCACCTGTTTCCAAGCGTGTCCGGTGTATGTCAAGCCTTGGTAAGGTTCTTCGCGTTGCATCGAATTAATCCGCATGCTCCGCCGCTTGTGCGGGCCCCCGTCAATTCCTTTGAGTTTTAGCCTTGCGACCGTACTCCCCAGGCGGGGCACTTAATGCGTTAGCTACGGCGCGGAAAACGTGGAATGTCCCCCACACCTAGTGCCCAACGTTTACGGCATGGACTACCAGGGTATCTAATCCTGTTCGCTCCCCATGCTTTCGCTCCTCAGTGTCAGTCACAGCCCAGAGTCCCGCCTTCGCCACCGGTGTTCCTCCTGATATCTGCGCATTTCACCGCTACACCAGGAATTCCAGACTCCCCTACTGCACTCTAGTCAGCCCGTACCCACTGCCCGCGCAACGTTAAGCGTTGCGTTTCCACAGCAGACGTGACCAACCACCTACGAGCTCTTTACGCCCAATAATTCCGGACAACGCTCGTACCCTACGTATTACCGCGGCTGCTGGCACGTAGTTAGCCGGTACTTCTTCTGCAGGTACCGTCACCTTACGGCTTCTTCCCTGCTGAAAGCGGTTTACAACCCGAAGGCCGTCATCCCGCACGCTGCGTCGCTGCATCAGGGTTTCCCCCATTGTGCAATATTCCCCACTGCTGCCTCCGTAGGAGTCTGGGCCGTGTCTCAGTCCCAGTGTGGCCGGTCGCCCTCTCAGGCCGGCTACCCGTCGTCGCCTTGGTAGGCCATTACCCCACCAACAAACTGATAGGCCGCGAGCCCATCCCCAATCGAAAAAACTTTCCACCACCAACCATGCGGCCGGTGGTCATATCCGGTATTAGACCCAGTTTCCCGGGCTTATCCCGAAATCAGGGGCAGGTTACTCACGTGTTACTCACCCGTTCGCCACTCATCCACCCCCAGCAAGCTGAGGGCTTCAGCGTTCGACTTGCATGTGTTAAGCACGCAGCCAGCGTTCGTCCTGAGCCAGGATCAAACTCTCCATAAAAATTATGTTGCAGAATGAATCCCAGCAAGACAGCCAACCCGACCACGGGGGTGATCGAAGCTGGCCCAATAAATAGTCTCACCAGAAAAACAAACAATTTCTGGCATCACAACTAGTTCAAACAAACACGCTATTGGATTCTCAAACCACAAACACACACCCATCACCGCAACCCACACAAGGCCACGTACACTGGGGGCATCCGCATCAAATATCGCCACCCCACAACCCAACCCGGACCGAACCCGTGTTCGTCCTGGTCAGACCCGGCAGAAACCCTGTTCTTCGAACCATGTTCCCGGCGGGGCAACGAGATATAACTCTAGACCAGACCAGAAGCGTCGTGCAACTCCAACCGGGTCCACACGCCTGTGACAACCGTCACCGACGCCGACCAGCCACGACACCGGCCCGAACCCCACCATCACAACCACGCGCAACCAACCACGAACACTGACCGAACCCAGCGCGCGAACCACGCCAAGAGTCACGCAGACCATGCCTCAGCAATCGAGGACAATGCTCATCCGAGGGCGGCGCGGATCCGTTCAAGCTGCTTGTCGATCACACCCCCGACGGATTCCAGCTCTGCTGCGGGCACCGACAATGACACCGCGCATGCCCTCCACTGCCCGACCGCCTCGACGACTTCGCTGAGAATGGTCCGGGACTCTGAGTCAGTCAGGTGACAGAGCGCAGCGAGCTCCAGCAGTGCCTCTGCCTCGTGCTCAGCCTCGGTGACACCGTTGATCGCCGTTTGCCGATCGACGGCGATGTCCGGCTCAGGGTTGATGTCGAACGCCGGGCTGAGTTCCCACCCGGCGTCGGTGCGAAGGAAACCGTGATTGCGGAGATGATCATCGGTATTGTGGACTGCCGTTGACAGCGCGATGCGCCGGAAGAGCTGTCTGCAGTCGCGACGCCATTGACGGCTCGTATCCTCGATCGCCTCGATGACATCGACGCAGTCAGCCGCTTCGCCGTCGCGGCGATCTGCCGCGGTCATCGCGCTGATGTATCCGATTCGCTGGTGTCCGGCGCGGTCGAATCTGTCGAGCAACAGCACTGGTCGATCTTCGATTCGCAGCAGCTGGGTGTCAGGGACGGTGATTCCTGCTCGTCGTGCCAACTCCAAGGCGACGCTTTCCCACAGGATGACGCTCCACTCATCGCTGGGCCTGGAGAACTTCGCTATGAGAAGCCGGCCGTCATCGCCGGACACAGACGCTTTGGGCCGAGCGCCGCCGAGAGATCCGGTTCCTGCCTCGAGCAGGCGTTTGATGGCCGTTCCTGAGCCGTCAGCGGCCTCATCTGCGGCCTGTTGGAGTTCACGTCTTCGGTATGCGTGTCCCTGTTGCCAGGTAGTCCCCGGAGGTTGATCTCCTGAACCGGAGAGCTCCCGGTCTGGTCGTATCGCTGACACCGAGCAGATAGTCGACTTCGGTGAGTCGGCGATCCCGAACATCGCCGGCCGCCACCAGTCGCCGGTGCTGTTTGCTGACGAGATAGCGTCCCCACCGGTCCGGCGCGCAGTCTCCGAATGCGCCCGGCATTCCAGAGACGTTCAACGGTGCGGTCGACAGTGGCAGTGCGGGATCGATGGGGAACGCCCACCGAGTCTCAAGCTAGTCGTTAGAGTATCTGAACGTGGTTGAGGTCTGCCCGCGAGCGATATGGAACTACGCCCCCCCGACGAGGACGGTGCGACCTCTCCAGTCCAGCTCGACGCGGATGTATTCGCTCATCGGCGGACCCGTGATGGCAGTGTCTCCGTCGAACACAGCCGACCGACATCTGTGCTGAGGGGATCGAAGGAGCCGACGACGTGGTCGATCTGCCCGAGAGCTTGCATCACGGACATAACTGCCCCGATCGACACCCCGGGATCGCCTCGTTCGACCTTCTGCAGGGTTGATCGTGAGATGCCTGCGCGCTCGGCCAGCTCTTCGGCTTTGAGCGACTGCATCAGTCTCCAGCGGCGCACCGACGCGCCCATGTCGGCAAGACGCCTCGAGACCGTGCGCGTCGGATTCATTGCTCCTCCTCACGACTGCGATCCCACTCACCACAGCCGTTACTGGTGAGAATGCGCGACATAAGGAGTGTGAGCAATGGAACGAGGCCGCGCTGCCGGTCTTGTCGGCAGGACTGCCAAGACGATCGTCACCGGCATCAGCCGTATGCCACCCCGCCCACAACGAAAAGGGGGCAGACAACAACCCCGCCCATGAATACAAGAAAGGGCCCCGTCCAACACGAACAGGGCCCTCCCCACAAAAATAAATGCGGCAGTCACCTACTCTCCCACAACCACCAAGTTGCAGTACCATCAGCGCGAATGGGCTTAGCTACCGGGATCGGAACGGTTAACCGGGCGTTTCCCCACCACTATCACCACCGCAAAACCAACAGACCACCACACCCACACCCCCAACAAAAAGAGGACTCACGGGCGGTAGCAGTCCAAGAACCGCACAGCGAACGCGAACACCACAAACAATGCAACCACCCCACACAAAAGGGGGTCTTGCCACCAACGAGCACACCACACACACACACACACACCAACCCAAAAGGTCAATGAGTGATCGGTGTATTAGTACCAGTCAACTCCACACATTACTGCGCTTCCATACCTGGCCTATCAACCCCATCATCTATAGGACACCTCTCCCCACACAAATGTGGGCTGGAAATCTCATCTCGGAGCAGGCTTCCCGCTTAGATGCTTTCAGCGGTTATCCATCCCGAACGTAGCCAACCAGCCATGCTCCTGGCGGAACAACTGGCACACCAGAGGTTCGTCCGTCCCGGTCCTCTCGTACTAAGGACAGGCCTCCACAAATTTCCTACGCACGCAGCGGATAGGGACCGAACTGTCTCACGACGTTCTAAACCCAGCTCGCGTACCGCTTTAATGGGCGAACAGCCCAACCCTTGGGACCGACTCCAGCCCCAGGATGCGACGAGCCGACATCGAGGTGCCAAACCATGCCGTCGATATGGACTCTTGGGCAAGATCAGCCTGTTATCCCCGAGGTACCTTTTATCCGTTGAGCGACCACGCTTCCACAAGCCATGGCCGGGTCACTAGTCCCAGCTTTCGCTCCTGCTCGACACGTCCGTCTCACAGTCAAGCTCCCTTGTGCACTTACACTCGACACCTGATTGCCAACCAGGCTGAGGGAACCTTTGGGCGCCTCCGTTACTCTTTAGGAGGCAACCGCCCCAGTTAAACTACCCATCAGGCACTGTCCCTGAACCCGATCAGGGTCCGAAGTTCAGGAATCCACTATGGTCAGAGTGGTATTTCACCGATCGACTCCACCCCAACTAGCGTCAGGGCTTCCCAGTCTTCCACCTATCCTACACAAACCACACCGAATCCCAATACCAAACTATAGTGAAGGTCTCGGGGTCTTTCCGTCCTGCTGCGCGTAACGAGCATCTTTACTCGTAATGCAATTTCGCCGAGTTCGTGGTTGAGACAGCAGAGAAGTCGTTACGCCATTCGTGCAGGTCGGAACTTACCCGACAAGGAATTTCGCTACCTTAGGATGGTTATAGTTACCACCGCCGTTTACTGGGGCTTAAATTCTCCGCTTCACAGAACGAATCCTGTTAACGGGTCCTCTTAACCTTCCAGCACCGGGCAGGCGTCAGTCCGTATACATCGACTTACATCTTCGCACGGACCTGTGTTTTTAATAAACAGTCGCTTCTCTCTGGCCTCTGCGACCACCACCAGCACATCCCCAAGCCAGTTGGGTTCACCGGGATGGTCCCCCTTCTCCCGAAGTTACGGGGGCATTTTGCCGAGTTCCTTAACCACGATTCTCTCGATCACCTGAGTATTCTCTACTCGACCACCTGTGTCGGTTATAGGGTACGGGCAACACACACCCTCACGCCGATGCTTTTCTCGGCAGCAGAGGATCACCAGATCACCCCACCGACAGTGGGGCGCCCATCAGCTCTCACACTTACTGTGGGGACGGATTTGCCTACCCCCACGTGCTACAACCTTAGACCGTGACAACCATCGCACGGCCTGGCTACCTTTCTGCGTCACACCACACGCTTACCGACTCCACACTCAGGTCCCACCCCGCACACCAAACCAGGCATCCGAAGATGCCCAGGGCGTTTGGGACGGTTAGTCTCATGTGTTTTGGTACTGTCGGTTGTGTGTCGGTACCAGAATATCAACTGGTTATCCATCGACTACGCCTGTCGGCCTCGCCTTAGGTCCCGACTTACCCAGGGCGGATTAGCCTAGCCCTGGAACCCTTGGTCATCCGGTGGACGGGCTTCTCACCCGTCTTTCGCTACTCATGCCTGCATTCTCACTCGAGACGCCTCCACCACTCGTTCACACGGCGACTTCACCAGCGACTCGACGCTCCCCTACCCAACACCACACCATTACGGCGACCGTGGTGCTGCCACAACTTCGGCGGTGTACTTAGCCCCGCTACATTATCGGCGCTCAATCACTTGACCAGTGAGCTATTACGCACTCTTTCAAGGATGGCTGCTTCTAAGCCAACCTCCTGGTTGTCTTCGCAACTGAACATCCTTTCCCACTGAGCACACGCTTAGGGGCCTTAGTTGATGGTCTGGGCTGTTTCCCTCTCGACAATGAAGCTTATCCCCCACTGTCTCACTGCCACGCTCAACCTTGACTGGCATTCGGAGTTTAGTTGACGTCAGTAACCCGGTAGGGCCCATCAGCCATCCAGTAGCTCTACCTCCAGCAAGAACCACGCAACGCTGCACCTAAATGCATTTCGGGGAGAACCAGCTATCACAGAGTTTGATTGGCCTTTCACCCCTAACCACAGGTCATCCCCTCCATTTTCAACTGAAGTGGGTGCGGGCCTCCACGCGCTCTTACACACGCTTCACCCTGCCCATGGCTAGATCACTCCGCTTCGGGTCTAGGACACGCGACTCAAATCGCCCTATTCGGACTCGCTTTCGCTACGACTACCCCACAACGGGTTAACCTCGCCACGCACCGCTAACTCGCAGGCTCATTCTTCAAAAGGCACGCCATCACAGCCGCTACGGCTGCTCTGACGGATTGTCAGCACATGGTTTCAGGTACTCTTTCACTCCCCTCCCGGGGTACTTTTCACCATTCCCTCACGGTACTATCCGCTATCGGTCACCAGGAAGTATTTAGCCTTACCAGGTGGTCCTGGCAGATTCACACGAAATTCCACGAGTTCCGTGCTACTCGGGCACACGCACACTGCAGAAGCATCCATGTTTCGTCTACGGGACTCTCACCCACTCCGGTCCTGTTTCCCACCAGGTTCGACTACACAAACACCACCACAGACCAGTCATGCTGAACCGGACCATGCACGCCCCACAACACCCCCACAGCAACACCAGCACGCTTGACACTGAAAGGGTTTAGGCTCCTCCGGGTTCGCTCGCCACTACTACCGGAATCATTGTTATTTTCTCTTCCTGCGGGTACTGAGATGTTTCACTTCCCCGCGTTCCCCCCACGCACCCTATACATTCAGGCACGGGTCACCACCCTTGACGGTGGCGGGGTTTCCCCATTCGGACATCCTCGGATCAACGCCCGTTTATCGGCTCCCCGAGGCTTATCGCAGATTTCCACGTCCTTCATCGGCTCCTGATGCCAAGGCATCCACCATGCGCTCTCACACACTCACCACCCCATAAGGGTCAGCTCCATGTGCGCGCGAAATGTATCAAACACACTCGTATTCGATGACAAGAAAATCACATTACATAAACAACACAAAAATGTTGTTGATGCTCGCGTCCACTATACGATTCTCAAACCACTACCAAACACCACCAACCAGCAGCCACGAACCCGTGACCACCACCTGGCAGGTCGGTCTATCAGCAGAAACCACACCCAACACAGGGCTTGTGATTCCAGGACCCAATAACGTGCCTGTCCCAACCCACCCGACACCCACCCCCTGGGGCAGAAACCCCAGCCAGGCAGCATCGACGAGCAAGCAGTTGTGATGTTCCACCCATGAGCACCCAACACCACCACGAACGGGTGATCAATTGGGGTTCTGATGTGTGCTCCTTAGAAAGGAGGTGATCCAGCCGCACCTTCCGGTACGGCTACCTTGTTACGACTTAGTCCCAATCACCAGTCCCACCTTAGACGGCCCCCTCCACAAGGGTTGGGCCACCGGCTTCGGGTGTTACCGACTTTCGTGACTTGACGGGCGGTGTGTACAAGGCCCGGGAACGTATTCACCGCAGCGTTGCTGATCTGCGATTACTAGCGACTCCGACTTCACGTAGTCGAATTGCAGACTACGATCCGAACTGAGACCGGCTTTAAGGGATTCGCTCACCCTCACAGGCTCGCCTCTCTCTGTACCGGCCATTGTAGCATGCGTGAAGCCCAAGACATAAAGGGCATGATGATTTGACGTCATCCCCACCTTCCTCCGAGTTGACCCCGGCAGTCTCCTATGAGTTCCCACCATCACGTGCTGGCAACATAGAACGAGGGTTGCGCTCGTTGCGGGACTTAACCCAACATCTCACGACACGAGCTGACGACAACCATGCACCACCTGTACACCAGCCCCAAAGGGAGCACCTGTTTCCAAGCGTGTCCGGTGTATGTCAAGCCTTGGTAAGGTTCTTCGCGTTGCATCGAATTAATCCGCATGCTCCGCCGCTTGTGCGGGCCCCCGTCAATTCCTTTGAGTTTTAGCCTTGCGACCGTACTCCCCAGGCGGGGCACTTAATGCGTTAGCTACGGCGCGGAAAACGTGGAATGTCCCCCACACCTAGTGCCCAACGTTTACGGCATGGACTACCAGGGTATCTAATCCTGTTCGCTCCCCATGCTTTCGCTCCTCAGTGTCAGTCACAGCCCAGAGTCCCGCCTTCGCCACCGGTGTTCCTCCTGATATCTGCGCATTTCACCGCTACACCAGGAATTCCAGACTCCCCTACTGCACTCTAGTCAGCCCGTACCCACTGCCCGCGCAACGTTAAGCGTTGCGTTTCCACAGCAGACGTGACCAACCACCTACGAGCTCTTTACGCCCAATAATTCCGGACAACGCTCGTACCCTACGTATTACCGCGGCTGCTGGCACGTAGTTAGCCGGTACTTCTTCTGCAGGTACCGTCACCTTACGGCTTCTTCCCTGCTGAAAGCGGTTTACAACCCGAAGGCCGTCATCCCGCACGCTGCGTCGCTGCATCAGGGTTTCCCCATTGTGCAATATTCCCCCACTGCTGCCTCCCGTAGGAGTCTGGGCCGTGTCTCAGTCCCAGTGTGGCCGGTCGCCCTCTCAGGCCGGCTACCCGTCGTCGCCTTGGTAGGCCATTACCCCACCAACAAACTGATAGGCCGCGAGCCCATCCCCAATCGAAAAAACTTTCCACCACCAACCATGCGGCCGGTGGTCATATCCGGTATTAGACCCAGTTTCCCGGGCTTATCCCGAAATCAGGGGCAGGTTACTCACGTGTTACTCACCCGTTCGCCACTCATCCACCCCCAGCAAGCTGAGGGCTTCAGCGTTCGACTTGCATGTGTTAAGCACGCAGCCAGCGTTCGTCCTGAGCCAGGATCAAACTCTCCATAAAAAAATTATGTTGCAGAATGAATCCCAGCAAGACAGCCAACCCGACCACGGGGGTGATCGAAGCTGGCCCAATAAATAGTCTCACCAGAAAAACAAACAATTTCTGGCATCACAACTAGTTCAAACAAACACGCTATTGGATTCTCAAACCACAAACACACACCCATCACCGCAACCCACACAAGGCCACGTACACTGGGGGCATCCGCATCAAATATCGCCACCCCACAACCCAACCCGGACCGAACCCGTGTTCGTCCTGGTCAGACCCGGCAGAAACCCTGTTCTTCGAACCATGTTCCCGGCGGGGCAACGAGATATAACTCTAGACCAGACCAGAAGCGTCGTGCAACTCCAAACCCCACCCCCACCACGTGAGCCCCACCACATGACCACTGCCCGCATTGCAGAGCAGCTGTATTCATCTCCGTCGGTGCCCGTCCTGCCACCGATATCGCCGAGCAGAAGGGTGGACGAGCAGCTGAAAGCGAGCCCTTCAGCGGTGTTACCGTTCGAGCATGATCAAGCACTCTGTTGCCGAGCGTTCCTCGGTGCCTCGCTCCCATGCGCCGATCGCCGTCGTCGCCGGCGCATCCGGGTTCATCGGCCGGAACCTGCTCGGCGCGCTGAGCGATTGGGGCTACGAGACTCGCACCATCGGCCGCGCGCCTGGCGCCAATGATGCTTCGTGGGACGACCCGACACGGATGGCGAAACTCATCGACGGAAGCGATCTGCTCGTCAACTTCGCCGGCCGCAGTGTCGGATGCCGATACACCGATCGGAACCGGCAGGAGATCTGGGATTCGCGGATCCTCACGACCCGAATGCTCACTGATGCGGTTCGGGCCGCCTCGGAGCCTCCCCGTCTGTGGCTGAACTCAGGTACGGCGACGATCTATCGCCATGCCATGGACCGTCCCCAGTCCGAGTCCGACGGAGACCTCGGCGAGGGTTTCTCGGTCGATGTCGCACGCGGCTGGGAGGACGAATTCTTCGCCGGCGATCTGCCGCAGACCAGGCGGGCGGCCCTGCGTATGGCCATTGTGCTCGGCGACGGGGCCGCGTTGAATATTCTCGCCATGGCGGCCCGCCTCGGCGTCGGTGGGCCACAGTTCGAAGGTCGCTGGTTCCCTCATCAGCGCTATCGCGGCATCGGGCCGCGCCCTTCGGGGCCGAGGGTCTGGACAGGTCATCCGGCCACGCACGGGCGGCGGCGCTTCAGCTGGGTGCACATCGACGATGTGATCCGAGCGATCCGCTTCATCGACACCCACAGCGGCCTGACCGGTCCGATCAATATCTCGAGCCCCGGAGTGACAGACAATGCTCGGCTCATGACAGCTCTGCGCCGGGCCGTTCGCATGCCGGTCGGGATTCCTGCACCTCGGTGGCTGCTCGAAATCGGCATGGCGGTCCTCCGGCAGGAGTCAGAGCTCGTCCTCAAGAGCCGGTGGGTCATCCCAGAGACGCTGACGGCTGCCGGTTTCGACTTCCGATGGACCGATATCGAAGCGGCCGCGAAGAGTCTGCTGCGCTGAACCCGATCAGCCCGCGACCGCCTCGACGGGCGCGACCGCCTCGGCGGGGGTGTGCACCTGAGCGCGGTTGTCTGCTTCGGCGGTGGTGTTCTGCTCGACGCAGTCGGTGCAGTAGGACTGGAGCCCCCTGTCCGTGCACTCGGCACAGCGCAGATACTGCTTGCGGCAGGCGAGATTCGCGCAGTTGACGAATTCCGGAGTCTTCGCCTCACAGGAGACGCAGTGCCCGATCGATTCGACGTTCTCGCCGAACTCGACGTGCATGCGCTTGTCGAAGACATAGAGGGAACCGTCCCAGTAGCCGGAGGAGCCGAAGGTCTCACCGTAGCGGACGATGCCGCCGTCGAGCTGATAGACCTCTTCGAAACCGCGGTTCTTCATCAGCACGGATAGGACCTCGCAGCGGATTCCGCCCGTGCAGTAGGTGACGACCGGCTTGTTCTTGAGATCGTCGTATTTGCCGGATTCGATCTCGGCGATGAAGTCGCGGGTGGTGTTCGTGTCGGGGACGATGGCGTCCCGGAACTTCCCGATCTGGGCCTCCATCGCGTTGCGGCCGTCGAAGAAGACGACGTCATCGCCGCGTTCGTCGAGGAGTTTGTGCAGCGCTCCCGGCTTGAGGTGTTCGCCTCCGCCTTGGACGCCGTCGTCGGTCACCTTGATCTCATCGGGGGTGCCGAAGGTGACGAGCTCCGGCCGGACCTTCACGCTCAAGCGCGGGAAGTCATCGCCCTGTCCGTTGGACCATTTGATATCGGCCTTCTTGAACGGGGCGTAGGACTTCGTGGCCCGCACGTACTGCTTGACGTCGAAGACGTCTCCGCCCACTGTCGCGTTGATGCCGTCCTTCGACACGATGACGCGGCCTTTGAGCCCGAGGCTCTCGGCCAGCGTGTGCTGCCACAGTTTGACCGCCTCGGGGTCGGCCAATGGAGTGAAGACGTAGAACAGGACGATCTTGGGAGTTGCCATGACTCCCATTCTAAGCGGGCCGTCATCGGCCGCCGTTCTCCACCGCCGCCTGCGAGGTGCCGCCCGAGGCGGGCGGCGCATCGACCTCGCCGAGGCGGATGTGCGAGGCGGCCCATCGTGAACGCACTTCGCCCGCCGAGCGCGGACACAGCTAAGATTGCCCTGAGTGCCGTGTCGTATGAAAGGGCCCCGAAGAGGACATGTCGTCAAACCTCAGCTCTGCGGATTCCACGCAGGTCGATTCCCCGCAGAACACTTCGAAGAAGGTCAAGGAGACAGTGGAGTTCGCAGCCGCGAACCCCGACGTCGAACAGCCCTTCGCCGATCTCGGCCTCAAGGCCGACGAATACGAGCAGATCAAGCAGATCCTCGGGCGCCGTCCCACCTCGGCGGAGCTGGCGATGTATTCGGTCATGTGGTCCGAACACTGCTCCTACAAGTCCTCGAAGGTCCACCTCTCGAAGTTCGGTGAAAAAGTCACCGAGGACATGAAGAAGCACCTGCTGGTGGGCATCGGTGAGAACGCCGGAGTCGTCGACATCGGCAACGGTTGGGCCGTGACATTCAAGGTCGAGTCCCACAACCACCCCAGCTATGTCGAACCCCACCAGGGCGCGGCCACCGGCGTGGGCGGCATCGTCCGCGACATCATCTCCATGGGCGCCCGCCCGGTCGCAGTGATGGACCAGCTGCGCTTCGGTGCCATCGACGACCCGGACACCGCTCGCGTAGTCCACGGTGTCGTCGCCGGCATCAGCAACTACGGAAACTCACTGGGTCTGCCGAACATCGGCGGCGAGACCGTCTTCGACTCCGTCTATCAGAGCAACCCCCTGGTCAACGCTTTGGCCGTGGGTGTCCTTCGCCATGACGACATCCGTCTGGCCAATGCCTCGGGCCTGGGCAACAAGGTCGTCCTCTTCGGCGCCCGCACCGGTGGCGACGGCATCGGCGGTGCCTCGATCCTCGCCTCCGAATCCTTCGACGACACGAAGCCCTCGAAGCGCCCGGCTGTGCAGGTCGGCGACCCCTTCGCAGAGAAGGTGCTCATCGAATGCTGCCTCGAGCTCTTCCGCGCCGGAGTCGTCGAGGGCATCCAGGACCTCGGCGCCGCAGGCATCTCGTGCGCCACCTCGGAGCTGGCATCCAACGGCGACGGCGGCATGCACATCGCCCTCGACGACGTGCTCCTGCGTGATGAGACCCTCACTCCCGAGGAGATCCTCATGTCGGAGTCGCAGGAGCGGATGATGGCCGTCGTCAGGCCGGATCGCCTGGACGAGTTCCTACGGATCGTCGGCAAGTGGGAGGTCGAGACCTCGGTCCTCGGCGAGGTCACCGACGGCGACCGTCTCGTCATCGAGTGGCACGGCGACGTCATCGTCGATGTGCCTCCGCGCTCGGTCGCCCACGACGGGCCGGTGTACGAGCGTCCGATGACCGAGCCGTCATGGACCGCCGAGGTGGCCGCGAACACCGTCGACGCCGCAGGCCTGGCGCGTCCGAACTCCGACGATGAGCTGCGGTCGACGGTGCTGGCGCTGGCGGGTTCGCCGAATCTGGCATCGAAGGACTGGATCACCTCTCAGTACGACAAGTACGTGCAGGGCAACACCGCGCAGGCCTTCCCCGATGACGCCGGCGTCATCCGCGTCGACGAGGAGACCGGCCTCGGCGTGGCCATCGCCACCGACGCCAACGGTCGCTACAGCTACCTCGATCCGGCTCGCGGCGCACAGCTGGCCCTGGCCGAGGCCTACCGCAATGTCGCCACTGCCGGGGCCATCCCGCGTGCGGTCACCGACTGCCTCAACTTCGGCTCCCCCGAGGACCCGGAGATCATGTGGCAGTTCGCCCAGGCTGTCGAGTCGCTGGCCGGTGCCTGCCAGGACATGGGCATCCCCGTCACCGGCGGCAATGTGTCCCTGTACAACCAGACCGGAGGGGTGGCCATCCACCCGACTCCGGTCGTCGGCGTGCTCGGCGTCTTCGACGACGTCACCCGCGCGACCCCGAGCGGCTGGAGGGAACCGGGCCAGACGATCTACCTGCTCGGCACCACCGAGGCCGAGCTCGACGGTTCGGCCTGGGCCGAGGTCACGGCCGGCCACCTCGGCGGCGTTCCTCCGCAGTACAAGCCGGAAGCGGAGAAGGAACTCGGCGAGATCCTCATCAACAGCTCTCGCGACGGCATGATCGATGCCGCCCACGACCTGTCGGAGGGCGGCCTGTCGCAGGCGCTGGTCGAATCATGCCTGCGCTTCGACACGGGAGCTCGGATCTGGCTCGACGAGGTGTGCGAGCGTGACGGCGTCGACGTGTTCACCGCACTGTTCTCCGAGTCGACTGCTCGTGCGATCGTCGCCGTGCCGAGGTCCGAGGAGGTCCGATTCAAGGACATGTGCACCGCCCGCCGGTTCCCCTTCGTGCGCATCGGCATGACCGACGCCGGAGATGAGGCACCGTCGCTGGATGTGGTCGACCACTTCACCATCGGTCTCGACGAACTCAGCCGGACGCACGAGGCGACGCTGCCGAAGGTGTTCGGCTCAGCGGTCGAAGCCGCGGTCGAAGGCACCGTGTAAGTTCGACACACGTTTCGAGGCGGGGCCTGTGGGCGCGGGCAGGACCGGCGGTGGCTGGTCCGCTCGATGCCCTGATCATCTCTGGCGTCGGCTTCTTCTGGGGATGCGCCTTCTTTCACCGTCCACAGCGCATACAGCAGAGGGAACGAACAACGCGACCGAGCTGGTATCGCACTGGCTGTTGTCCACATACTGCTCAGTGCTGTCGCACTCGCTGCCGCGTATTCGCGCAGTGAGACGACAGCAGTGGTGGCAACGTTCACGTTGATTCCACCATGGGCCTGCGCACTGATGGGACTCTGGTACCTTCTCCGCCCACGTGGGAGAGCGAAGCGGGCGACCGCAGCCGGAGACGAAGCCGCCCCGCTGCCCAGCTGTGGTCCTTCAGCCGGTGACATCGCTGAGTTCCCGGAAGACAGCCGACGAGCGGTGTTTGAAGATCGTCGACAGGGACTGCTCATTCTCGTTCGCCGACACATCCTCGATGAGGCCGAGATCGACGACCTAGCAGCGCGGCCACTGGGCGATTGGTGTCGGTAACATCCTTCATTGAATGAGAGGCCATGGGCTGAAGCCCACCAGGGGCTGTCACAGGACTGTCTTCCGAGACCACGACTCGCGTCACTCACGACCTTCTCTTTCACGGTCCGCGCGGACAGCAGTCGAACAGCGAGCATCTCGCACGTTACCCGAGATGACACCGGTCGCCGCCTCGCCACGACCGATGTGATTGGCTGAACACACAAGCAACCGGGTGCGTGCCGTGGCCCGGCCATCGCCCGCTCGAGCACGCGACGATCGACCAGAGGAGTCTTCCATGACCACCATCCGCACCTCGCATGCCGGATCCTTGCCCAGGACCCCCGAGCTCATCGAAGCGAACAAGGTCAAGCAGGCACAGAACACCGCACGGCTCGCCGGCGAAAGCGTCTCCGATGCCCAGGAGAAGGAGTTCGACGAGCTGCTGGCCGCCAGCGTCGCCGATCTCGTCAAGCGCCAGAAGAACCTCGGCATCTCGCTGCCCAACGACGGCGAGTACGGCCACGCGATGGCTGCGGACTTCGACTACGGTGCCTGGTGGCACTACTCCTTCGCCCGCACCGGCGGGCTCGAGCTCCACGACCGCAACATCTTCGAAGAGCCCGCCAACCGGTCGACGCCCGGCAATATTGTCCTGACGAGCTTCTCCGACCGCCGAGATCGCAACCTGTTCCCGAACGTCTATGCTGACGCCAACGCTGGTGCTGACACCGGAGCACAGCCGCAGTTCCCGAAGGCCACCGGGCCGATCAGCTACATCGGCCAGAAGGCAGTCGTCCAGGACATCGCGAACCTCAAGGCCGGCCTGGCCGCCGCCGGATACGATGAGCACGACGGCTACATCAATGCGCTTTCCCCCGGCTCGGCCTCGCGTGTCGCCAACGAGTACTACAAGACCGATGAGGAGTTCATCTGGGCATGGGCCGATGTCCTCCGTGAGGAGTACCTCGCCATCACCGAGGCGGGCCTGACCGTCCAGATCGACGATCCCTCACTGGCCGAGAACTTCGACCAGATCAACCCCGAGCCGTCCTACGACGACTACCGGGCGTTCATCCAGGTCCGCATCGACGCGCTCAACTATGCGCTGCGCGGCATCGACCCGGCCCAGGTCCGCATCCACACCTGCTGGGGCTCCTGGCACGGACCGCACGTGACCGACCTCCCATTCGCCGAGATCGTCGATCAGGTCCTGACGATCAACGCCGCCGGCATCACCTTCGAAGCCGCCAACGTCCGCCACGAACACGAATGGCGGATCTGGGAGGAGAAGAAGCTGCCCGAGGGCAAATACATCATCCCCGGCATCGTCTCCCATGCCACGAACGTCGTCGAGCACCCTGAGCTCGTGGCCGACCGCATCGAGCGCTTCGCGAAGCTGGTCGGACCCGACAACGTCGTGGCCTCGACCGACTGCGGCCTGGGCGGACGCATCCACCCGGAGATCGCGATCGCGAAGCTGCAGTCGCTGACCGAAGGCGCTGAACTCGCCGCGAAGCGCTTCTGACCCGACTCACCGTCCAGTCCCCTCCGCTCGGCCCTGTTGCCGGACGGAGGGACTGTCGTATCGGTCCTCCCGATCGCCCGAGTCGATGGCACCCACGCGCTCCTCCGCCTCCGGCCGACGCGCAGCGGACCGATCTCACGCTCCGCTGCCCAGCTCCTCGTCGAAGCATTCGGCGAGCGTGGGGTGGGCGAACTGGTATCCGGTCTCCTGCAGCTTCTCCGGCACCACCTTCTGATCGGCCAGAGCCAACTCCTTCGCCCCGTCCCGGCCGAGCATGAGCTCAGTGACGAATCCGGGCGTCGGGACCCACGCGGGCCTGCGCAGGTGGGCGGCGAGCGCCTCGGCGAAATCCGCCTGTGACACGAGCTCGGGGGCAACGGCGTTGACCGGTCCGCGCACATAGTCGTAGAGGACGGCATGCACATAGGAACGTGCGACATCGTCGAGCGAGATCCACGCCAGGGCCTGCTCGCCGCTGCCCAACCGTCCGCCGGCACCGGCGAGGAACAGCGGCGCCTGCAGTCTGAGCAGACCGCCCAGAGAACTGAGCACGACCCCGGTGCGGATCGAGACCCGTCGGATTCCGGCGTCCTCGACCCCGGCCGCCGTCTTCTCCCATTCCTGACAGAGCTCGGCGAGGAACCCGTCCCCGGGCGGCCCGGTCTCGTCAACCGGTTCGTCCGCCTTCGACCCGTAGTAGCCGACGGCCGAGGCGCAGACGAAGACCGAGGGCCGTTTGGCCTCGGGCAGGCCGCGCATGGTTTCGGCGAGCAGCCGGGTCGAATCGATGCGTGAGGACCAGATCTCGTTCTTGACGTTCTTCGTGAACCGCGTGGCGATCGATCGCCCGCCGAGGTGGACGACCGCATCCGCCCAGGCCAAATCACGCGGATTGAGGATCCCGAGATCGGGGTTCCAGTGCACCTCGTAGGGGAACTTCGGGGTCTCTCGCACGAGCAGGCGGACGAAGTGCCCGGCGGTGGAGAACAGGGCAGCGACCTGTCGCCCGATCAGTCCGCTGCCGCCGGCGATGAGGATCCTCTTCCCCTTCTTCCTCGTCACCAGGGGCGCATTCGTGCTCTCGAGGAAGTCGATGTCCATGAGCATGCGCCGATGCCGGGCTTCGAAGGTGGCTTCGAGGTAGCGGCTGAGGCCGCGGTCGATGACGTCGAAGCCCTGCGGCGCCATCGCGTATTCGACGTAGTCGTCGATCTTCGTTCCGCCCGCGACGGAGCTGAACTCATGCGTGTGCTTCCACTGGCTCAGCGGACCCTTCTTGAGTTCATCGACGAAGGAGAACCGCGACGGGCCCTCGGAATGCACGGCGGTGAAGGGGCGCCGGAGCAGACCATAGGTGCCGGGCACACTGGTCCTGACCTGCGCGACCGAGCCCGGGGCGATCGGAGGGTAGCTCTCCTCGACGATCTCCTGCGCCCAATGGGGTGAGAGCCGGGTGAGGGCTCCTGGCTGAGCATGCCAGTGATAGGTGGTCTCGGCGCCGAGCGGAACTTCAGATGTCCATTCGAAGATGGTCATGACATCCCTCCTACTGGGAATCATGCCACCCCAGCCTGAGAGTGTGACCTGCGACTCGCCCGACTCCGAAAGAGTTCACTCGCTGCCCGCCCGCCGGCGACCTCCGGCGGGCGGGCAACTGACACCGTCCGGTGCCGCCGGCGGCTCAGTCGGCGGCGGGAATCTTGCCGAAGCGGAAGGCGGACCAGAAGTCCCCGCGCACATACCCGTGCTCCGGCTCGGGGTCGAAGTCCCAGTGGCGGACCGTACCGAGTTTGAGCGCATCGGCGACGAGCTGTCGGCTGCGCTGCGAATCGAGCACATGGTCCTCGAGACGCTCGAGGTCGTAGCGAGATTCGAGTTCGCTGCGCATCGCGGCCAGGGTCTCAGCGTAGGCGGGGTCTCCGGCACGATTGCTCAGCTCGTCCGGGTCCGCGGACAGGTCGAAGAGCAGCTCCGGGTCTCCCGGGCACAGAGTCAGCTTGCAGTCGCCGCGGACCAACGTCACCTGCGGCCGGTAGGTGCCTTCGGCGAAGTATTCGATGACGACGTCCCGGTCCGTCGGCCCCTGTTCCCCAGCGGCCTCCCGCCGGGCGGATTCGAGCAGCGAGGTTCCGGCCAGCCCGTCTCCCACCGACGAGGTGAGGGTCGAGCCCGACTCCCCCGCCGAGGCATCACCGCAGCCGGCGATCTCGAGCAGGGTCGGGGCGAGGTCGATGAGGCTCACGGGGTTGGCATAGCGGCCGGGTGTGACCACATCGGCGGGGCCGTCGATGATGAGCGGCACTCGGGAGGAGCGTTCGTAGGGCGACATCTTGAACCACAGCCCCTTCTCCCCCAGCATGTCCCCGTGATCGCTGGTGACGATGATGACCGTGTTCTTCGCCAGATCGAGCTCCTCGAGTCTCCTCCGGATCGCTCCGATGTGGTCGTCGATGTAATTCACCGCCGCATAGTAGGCCCTGCGGGCCCGGCGCACATCCTCGATCCCCGGATCCCGCTGGTCGAAGCCGCACATCGTGCGCAGTCGGTGGCTGTGCGGGTCCACGGCAGCATCGGGAACCTCGGGATGGGCGGGATCGGGGATGGCCTCCTCGGCGAATCGATCCCAGTTGGCCTTCGGCGGTTCGTAGGGATCGTGCGGGTGGATGAACGAGGTGACCATGAGGAACGGCTGGTCGGTCCCAGCCGCCTGGTTCGCTCGCTTCCGGTCGTTGAGGTGGCGCAGGGTCTTGAAGATCACCTCGTCGTCGAAATCCTGCTGGACGTTCGCGGTGGCCGCGCCGGCGGTGAAGACGGGGTCGGCCTCGTGGTACCACTGCAGCTTCTCGTCCAGCGGCCGGTTCCAGTCGGGAACCATGTCGAGATCGGCCGGGTAGACGTCGGTGCTCAGGCGCTGTTCGAAGCCGTGGTGCTGGTCGGGGCCGATGAAGTGCATGCGGCCGATGAGCGCCGTGTGGTAGCCGAGACCCCGCAGGCGGTGGGCGAAGGTCGGCACCGAGGCGGCGAAGTCGTCGCCGTTGTCGAGGCAGTCGACCTCGGAGGGCATCCGACCGGTCATCATCGACGCCCGGGAAGGGGCGCACAGGGGCGTGTTGCAGTAGGCGCGGTCGAAGACGGCTCCGGTCTCGGCCAGAGCATCGATGTTCGGTGTCAGCGCGGCCTGATCTCCATAGGCGCCCAGGGATTGGGCGGCCATCTGATCGGCTTGGATGACGACGATGTTCGGGGTGGTCATGAGGTATCCTCTCTGGTTCAGGAACTGGGGGCGGTGTCGGGTTCGGTGTCGGCATCGGAATCCGGGCTCCAGCCGTCGGCCCAGCGGCCGGTCCCGTAGTCGAAGCCGACGGGCTCGCCGTTCTCATCGGTGCGCTGGTACCAGCCGGTGTAGTCCTCGTGCTCGGAGTCGATTCCGCCGTTGGCGCCGTCCCCGGGCTCGGTGGGCACGACCTGGAGCGCGAAGTCGTCGCCATAGGCGTCGGCGCCGGTGACCACGGCGTTGTCCACCGCATTGAGCGCATACTGCCGGCGCAGCGCACGCGGATCCGTGCGCAGCTCCTTGAACCAGGCGAGGATGATGAAGAGCATGACGAGCGCGAACGGCACCGCGGTGACGATGACCAGCTGCTGCAGCCCTTCGAGGGCGCTGGCGTCGCCGAGGAGGAGCATCACCACGGCGATTCCCGACATCACCAGGCCCCAGAAGACGACGACCCATTTCTTCGGTTCCTGATCACCGCGGCTGGTGAGCATGCCCATGACCACCGAGGCGGAATCGGCCGAGGTGATGAAGAAGATCGCGAGGACGATGATCGCGACGAAGGGCAGCCATTCGACGTAGGGCAGGTTGTCGATGAGAGCGAAGAAGACCTCGGGAGCCTCCATGCTGTCGGTGAACCCGGCGGCACCGGACCGATACATCGAGATCGAGGTGCCGCCCATGATGCCGTAGGCGACGAAGAGCAGGGTCGAGGGGATGAAGATCGTGCCGAGGATGAACTGGCGGATGGAGCGACCGCGGGAGATGCGGGCGATGAAGGTGCCGACGAACGGCGACCAGGAGATCCACCAGGCCCAGTAGTAGACCGTCCACACCGACTGGAACTCCTGAGTCTCGTTGCCCCAGGACAGGGACCGGCCCATCATGTCGAACAGCGAACCGAAGTACTCCATGAGCGCCGAGGGCAGCAGATTGAACAGGAACAGGGTCGGTCCGAGGAACAGCACGAGCCCGACGATGCCGACGGTCAGCACGATGTTGATGGACGAGAGGTAGCGGATCCCGCGGGAGACGCCGGAGACCGCGGAGATGATGAAGCCGAGGGTGAGCACGAGGATGATGACGACGAGCATGGCATTCGTCATCGGCCCCGCACCGGAGACGATGCTCACTCCGGTGCCGATCTGCATGGCCGCGATGCCCAGGGCGGCGGCGGTTCCGAACAGGGTTGCGACGATGGCGAAGATGTCGACGAGTTTGCCGGCGAAGCCCTCGGTCTGCCGCTTGCCGAAGAGGGTGACGAAGATCGACGACAGCAGCAGGGAGCGGCCTCGGCGGTAGGCGGCATAGGCGATGGCGCCGCCGACCAGGGCGTACATCGCCCAGGCGTGGAAGCCCCAGTGGAAGTAGGTTTGGGCCATCGCTCCGTGGAGCGCCTCGGTGGTCTCCGGATCGTTGGTCAGCGGAGGCGGGGAGATGAAGTAGGTCAGCGGCTCCGAGGGCCCGAAGAAGAGGACGCCGATGCCGATTCCCGCGGCGAAGAGCATCGCCACCCAGGAGAAGGTGCTGAATTCGGACTTCTCACCGTCCTTGCCCAAAGGGATCTTGCCGTAGGGCGAGAAGGCGAGGATGAGGAGGGCCACGAGCACGATGATGGCGACGAGGTTGAAGAACCAGCCGACGTTGAGCGTCGCCCAGTCATAGGCGGCCTGCGCGACCTCGGCGACGCTGCTGGGACTCGAGATGCCCCAGATGACGAAGGCGACGGTGAGCGATCCGGCGATCGCGAAGATGACTCGGTCCAGCCAGTAGTGCCTCCGCTGCTCGTCGATGGCGATGCCGGGCACGAGGATCGGATGGGTGTCGTGCGGGTAGTTGGCGTTCGGCTGCTCGGCCTCGGACGAATCCGGTACGCGCGGTCGTCTGTAGTCGAGCTTGCCGAGGCTGCGGCCGGTCTCTCGGCCCACGCGTTTGGTCTCGGCGCCCACCCGGCGGGCGTCGGCCTTGATCCTCTCGCGGGGTGCGCGGCGGCCGGCGGCGGGGTTCGATTCGGTCGTGGCCGGTTCGGAGTGTGCCGGGTCGGACGGTATCTGACCGGGCTGATCCGGTGTGTGGTCGGTCGTTCTCGGATCGGAGTGGTCCGGTGTCTGCCCGGATGTGCTGATGGAATCGTCTGTCATCTGTCGGCTCTCTCATTTGACTGCCAGGGCAACTGTCAGCCGATCGGAGACCGCCGGAGTGGGCACACACGCCATGACCCGATGAGGTCCGGAAACCTCATCGGGACAGATGCGCCGAATAGGTGGAGCAGGCCGGCGATCGTCGATCGGGCAGTGGATCTGCGGATCGGCGGTGGCGTCTAGGGCTCTCCTCCCCACCAGCCGATGGCTGCCGCTTCCCAGGAGTCGTCGGCGAAGCCGCAGCTCGGGCGCACACGATTCGGAGCCGACACACCGCGGCGATGGGGGTCGACGAATCCGAAACAGGCCATAGTTGAGGACGATAACAGCTCCCGCGGAGTTCTCAAAGGAATCCGCTGATTCACGGATCCGGGAGTGAGCCGCCCGTGAGTCGCACGAGACCTTCCGGCCCGCAGGAGCCTCAGCCCGTTTCGACGAGGACGACTCCGATGACGATGAGTCCGATGCCGATCAGTGCCCGCCGGGTCAGCGGGTCCTTCCAGATCACGCGTGAGAGCAGGCAGACGAGAGCGACACCGCAGGCGGCCCACAGCCCGTAGGCGACGCCGAGCGGCATCCCCGCTGCCAGAGTGCGACCGAGGAAGATGAAGGCCGCGGTGTAGCTGATGGCCACCGGGATGAACCAGATCCTGCGCTGCAGTCCGGCGCTCGCGCGCAGGCAGAGGGTGCCGGCGACCTCACTGAGGATGGACAGGGACAGCCACAGCCAGCTCATTCGCTCGCCTCCGTCTCCGCTGTCGCGGATTCTTCGGGACTTCCGGCCTCGACGAGGATGACGCCGATGATGATGAGCACGATGCCGATGATCGCACCGAGGCCCAGTCCGTCGCCGAAGAACACGAGGCCGAGCATCGCGACGAGTGCGACCCCGCTGGCCGACCAGGTCGCGTACACGGCACCGAGCGGCATACCGATCCGCTGCGTGAGGCCGAGGAGGAAGAACGCCAGGGCATAGAAGACGACGACCCCGGGGATCCAGATCGGGTCGACGACGGAGGCGCGCAGCATCAGGGTGGCGGCCACCTCGGCGAGGATGGCGCCGATGAGCAGCAGCAGCCTGGACGGGTTCACTCCGCCACCTCCTTCTCTGCGGCATCGATGAGCCCGAGCGCATGATCGCGCACAGCGGCGAGGTCGTCGGAGGGGAAGACGCCGGTGGCCTCGGACATCCACGCACCGTCGGCGCAGAAGCGGGCAGCGGTCAGCAGGGATCTCGCGTGCGCATCGAGGCCGGTGGTGTCGAACCACGGCGCGAGATGCCGGCTCCACGACTGGGCGAGCTTCGGGTGGTAGAGCGCGTCGGAGAAGATCCAGTAGTCGGCGCGAGAGACTTCGGCAGTGGTCGCCACGGTGACATACGCTCGGTGCCGGTCGAAGCTGCTCAGTTCCTCGCTCGCCCTTCCCGTGTGGTTGCGGAGCAGCCACGACCAGTGTTCGGCGGCATGGTCGACCAGACCGAGCATGAGCGCCTCCTTGGACGGGAAGTGGTACATCAGCCCCGGTTTGGTGATCCCTGCCTGCAAGGCGACCGATTCGAGCGAGATCGTCACTCCCTGCACCGAGTCGTGGGACTCGGCGAGGGTCTTCGCCGCCGTGAGAATCCTTTCCCTTGCGCTTGTTGCCATGGTCGCTACTTTACCAACCGGTTGGTAAAGTATGCCAGCCCGGGAGCCGCCGGCCGGGCCCGCTCCCTTCCCGCCGGTCGAGTCTCCGGTCCGGGATCGTGACGGCGCACAGCGAAGGGCGGTCCGCATCCCCTCGATGCGGACCGCCCTTGCGTCTCGGCTCAGCTGGGAGCCCGGCTCAAGTGCGCTTCAGCTCAGTTGAGCAGCGCCCGGTCCCCCAGGCTCGCGCCCTTGAGCTTCGAGAACTCGCCGAGGAGGGTCTCGACGGTCAGGTCCTTCTTCTGTTCGGCCGTGGCCTGGTAGATGATCCGCCCCTCGTGCATCATGATCAGCCGATTGCCCAGCGCGATCGCCTGCTCCATATTGTGCGTGACCATCAGCGTGGTCAACCCGTCGTTCTCGACGATCTTCTTCGTCAGCGCTGTCACCAGCGCCGCCCGCTGCGGATCGAGTGCCGCGGTGTGCTCGTCGAGCAGGAGGATCCGCGGCTGGGTGAATCCGGCCATGAGCAGGCTCAGCGCCTGACGCTGACCGCCCGAGAGCAGCCCGACCTTCGTCTTCAGTCGGTTCTCGAGACCGAGTTCCAGTGTGGCCAGTTCGTCCTTGAAGTGCTCGCGCCGCGCCGAGGTGGTTCCCCGTCCCAGCCCACGGGACTGACCGCGCTTGAGGGCCAGGGACAGATTCTGCTCGATCGTCAGGTCGGGCGCGGTGCCGGCCATCGGGTCCTGGAACACCCGGCCGAGATATTTCGCACGCCGGTGCTCGGGCATCCGCGACACCTCGGCGCCGTCGATCCTGATCGAGCCGGAGTCGATGGGAAGTCGGCCGGAGATCGTGTTGAGCAGGGTCGATTTGCCGGCACCGTTGGATCCGATGACGGTGACGAAATCGGATTCCTCGAGCTCCAGCGACAGATCCTGCAGAGCCTTGCGCTCGTTGACCGTGCCGGGGAAGAACGTCTTGGAGATGTCGTCGATCTTGAGCATGGTCCTCAGCCTTCCTTCCCGGCTGCGGCACCGGCCGTACTGGTCGGGACGTCGGCGATCTCCGCGGGGTCCTTCATGTCCGTCGTCCCCTGCGGCACCGCCGAGGCGGCGCGATTTCCGCGTCCGCGCAGCGAGGGGATCCGTTTGAGCAGGCCCCACCTGGGCAGCAGCAGGGCGACGACGACCAGCAGCGCGGTGGTCAGCTTCATGTCGTTGGTGTCCAGTCCTGCCCGCAGGGCGAGGAAGATGATCAGGCGGTAGAGGACCGAGCCGAGCAGCGCGCCGAGGCTGGCCATGACGATGTTGCGGCTGCCGAGCACGGCCTGGCCGAGGATGACCGAGGCCAGACCGACGAGGATGAGTCCGATGCCCATGCTGATGTCGGAGAAGCCCTGGTACTGGGCGACCAGTGCCCCGCAGAGGGCGACGAATCCGTTCGACAGCGCCAGGGTGAGCATCGTCGAGTTGTCGGTGTTGACGCCGAGGCTGCGGATCATCTCCTTGTTGTTGCCGGTGGCCTGGATCGCCAGTCCCAGATCGGTGGTGAGGAACCAGTCGATGGCGAATTTGAGGATGAGGGCGAAGGCGAGCAGGATCGCGATCGAGACCCAGGTGCCCAGCCACATCTTCTCCCGCAGCGGGGTGAACACGGTATCCTCTCGCAGCAGCGGCAGGTTCGCCTTCCCCATGATCCGCAGGTTGATCGACCACAGGCCGATCATGGTCAGGATGCCGGCGAGCAGTCCGTCGATGCCGCCCTTGGTGTGGAGCAGACCGGTGATGTAGCCGGCGATGAGTCCGGCGACGATCGCGGCGAGGGTGGCCAGGAAGGGGTTGACTCCGGCGATGATGAGGGACGCCGCGGTGGCGCCGCCCGTGGTGAAGCTTCCGTCGACGGTGAGGTCGGGGAAGTTGAGGACCTTGAAGGTCAGATAGACCCCGAGCGCCATCGCGCCGTAGATGAGCCCGAGTTCCAGTGCTCCGAACATGGGTTTCCGTTCATATGGTGTGTGGTGGTTCGTGGTGGCCCGAGGTGGTCGGCAGGGCTGCCGACCACCTCGGGGCGGCCGTCTCAGGCGCAGCGCGCTTCGGTCGGACCGATGGTTCGGCCCGACCGAAGCGGTCACTCGATGACGTTGTCGGCTTCGTCGATGAGATCCTGCGGAACCTCGGCGCCCTGGGACTTCGCGGCCTCCGGGTTGACGACGAGTTCGAGGTTCGAGCTGGTCTCGACGGGCAGATCGGCGGGCTTCTGGTCGTCCTGCAGGATCTTCAGCGCCATCTGCCCGGTCTGCTCACCGAGCTTCGTGTAGTCGATGCCGCGGGTGATCGCCGCCCCCTGCTCGACCTGTCCGGCCTCGGAGCCGACGAGCAGGGCCTTGTTCTTCTCGGCCGCCTGGACCATGGTGGATACGGCCGAGACGACATTGTTGTCGGTGGGCACATAGTAGGCGTCGACCTTGCCGAGCGAGTTGACGGCCTGGGCCAGTTCGCTCGAGTTCGCGATCGTCGCCTCCTTGATCTCGATTCCGAGCTCCTTGGCCGATTCCTTCGCGAGATCGACCTGCACCTGCGAATTGACCTCACCGGAGCTGTAGACGATGCCGACGGTCTCCGCATCGGGCTTGACCTCCTTGACCAGCTGAAGCTGCTCATCGACCGGGTTGAGATCGGAGGTGCCGGTGACGTTGCCGCCGGGCTTGTCGTTGGTGTCGACGAGTCCGGCCTCCTCGGCGTCGGTGACGGCGGTGAAGAGCACCGGCACGTTCGTGATCGCCTGTGCCGCGGCCTGCGCGGCCGGGGTGGCCACGGCCAGGACGAGGTCGAAGTCCCCGTTCGCGAAGGTCTGCGCGATCGAGGTGGCGTTGGCCTGCTCGCCCTGAGCGTTCTGCTCATCCCATTCGACCTCGACCCCGGCGTCCTCGAAGGACTTCTTGAAACCGTCGCTGGCGGCGTCGAGCGCCGGGTGCTGCACCAGCTGCGAGATGCCGATCTTGAACGAGTCCTCCTCACCGCCTCCGCCGTCGCCGCCGCCGGAGCAGGCCGAAACCGCGAGTATCGAACCGAGCGCTGCCATCGCTGTGGCCATTTTCCTGAGACGCATGCTTCTCCCCTTTGAAACATCGGTCCGCTGGTGCGGATCCGTCACGGATTCTGCGCGCCGGTGCCGCCGCTCCTCGCAGGCGATGGAGTGGTGGCCGCGCAGACGGTGATGCGGCGTCAGAGCTCAGACCGTTCTGAGGCCATGACGTACATCACTTCGAATGTGATGATATCCACTCTATGGCCCGGCACTGACACCGGGTGCCGATTGGGGGTTTTGGAGACAATCGTCCCAGTATCGTTATCTGACGCGACAGACGTCCTATCAGGGCTCGATCTCGACGTCCGATCGTCCGAGCACATCGAGCATCCAGGCGAAGTCGAACGCTGTCTCCTTCCAGGCGTCATAGCGGCCGGAGGCACCGCCGTGCCCGGCGACCATCTCCGTCTTGAGCAGAGCTTCTGCACCGACCTCGCGCAGCCGCGCCACCCATTTCGCGGGTTCGACGTAGAGGACCCGGGTGTCGTTGAGCGAGGTCACGGCTAAGATCTTCGGATGGGCCGCCTCGGCGACGTTCTCATAGGGAGAGTACGAGCGCATGTACTCGTAGACCTCCGCATCGTGCAGCGGATCGCCCCATTCCTCCCACTCGATGACGGTCAGCGGCAGTTCGGGCATGAGGATCGAGGTCAGCGGGTCGACGAAGGGCACGTGCGCGCTGATTCCCGCGAACAGCTCGGGCGCCATGTTCGCCACCGCACCCATGAGCAGCCCGCCGGCCGATCCGCCGGTGGCCACGAGCGATTCGGGACTCGTCCAGCCGGTGTCGACGAGGTGACGCGCGACGGCGATGAAGTCGGTGAAGGTGTTCTTCTTCGACGTGGTCTTGCCCTGGTCGTACCAGTGGCGGCCCATCTCCCCGCCGCCGCGGACATGGGCGATGGCGAAGACGACCCCGCGGTCGAGCAGCGACAGGCGGGAGACCGAGAAGTACGGGTCCATGCTCGCTTCGTAGGAGCCGTATCCGTAGAGGACCAGCGGCGCGGGTTCGACCGGCCTGGGCTCCTCGTGCGCCGAGGCGGCCGTGGTCTCAGTCATCGCGGCGGCCGTGGCCTCGTCGCCCGCGAGGCGGTGGAGGTCGGCGCGGTAGACCACCGAGATCGGCACCTGTGTGCCGTCGTCGGCGGTCGCCCACAGCAGAGTCTCCGCGTAGGCGTCGAGGTCGACGGAGCCGAGCACGGGCTGCCGTTTGAGCACGGTGTCAGTGCCGTCTGCCACGCTGTGGGAGTAGAGCACGGAGGGTGTGGACATCGAGGTGAAGAGCAGGCGGATGCTCGTCTGGGCGAACTCGGGATTGCCTGCCGGCAGCAGCGTTCCGGTCTCCCGGCCGAAGGGCAGCTCCTGCACAGCGGCGAAAGGAGAGGAGGACTCGTTGTCGAGCCGGACGATTCCCACTCGAGCGAATCCGCTTCGGCGGTAGCTGATGGCGATGAAGTCGGCGAAGGCGTCGACGTCCTCGATGCGCAGACCTGCGACCTCGGCGATCACCGGCCGCGGGTCCGCGGTGGGGTCGGCGGCGGGAACGTCGACGAGTTCGAAGTCGGCGCGGTTGCGGTTATGGGTGATGAGGAACCGGTCCTCACCGCCGACCACGGCGTGCTCGACGCTGTACTCGACCCCCTCTTCGCGTGGCCAGACGGGCTGCGGTTCGGCCTCGAGGTCATCGGCGCCGATGCTCCAGTAGCCGGTGGTGGTCTTCGACCCGGTGACGACGAATAGGATCCGGCCCGAGCGGGAGAACCCGGTGCCGACGAAGAAGCGCTCATCGGGTTCGTCGAAGATGCAGACGTCTTCCGCGCTGTCGGTGCCGACGAGGTGGCGCCACACCTTCTCCGGGCGCCAAGCATCGTCGACGGTGGTGTAGAAGACGTAGCGGCCGCTCGGGTCGAGACAGGCTCCGGCGAAGGTGCCCTCGATGGTGTCCTCGAGGTCGTCGCCGGTGGAGAGGTCGCGCAGTCGCAGCGTGTATCGCTCGTCGCCGGTGGTGTCGACTCCGTAGAGGAGCCACCGGCCGTCGTCGGACAGGGAGAACGAGCCGAGCGAGAAGAAGTCCTGGCCCTCGGCGGCGATGTTCGAGTCGAAGACGACCTCTTCACCGGCCAGCTCGTCCTCGCCGACCTCCGGCGGGGTCCAGTCCTCGGGCCCGGCAACGGGCACGCGCACGCTGATTCCGTAGTCGAGTCCGGCCCGAGTGCGGGAGAAGTACCAGTAGTCGCCGCGCCGGTTGGGCACGGACATGTCGGTCTCCTTGATCCGGGTCTTGATCTCGGTGAAGATCGACTCCTGCAGCCGATCGAGGTGAGCCGTCTGTGACTTCGTCCAGGCGTTCTCGGCCTCGAGGTGGGAGATGACCTCGGGCGATTCCTTCTCACGCATCCACTCGTAGTCGTCGATGAACGTGTGGCCGTGATGGGTGCGCTCGAACGGGATCTTCTTCGCAACCGGCGCAGTGCCCGCCGCGGGAGCGATGTTCGCAGAATCGGAAACAGTCATGGCCACAGCCTAGTCACTCACGCGCGATGGCCGTCGCCGCGAGTACGGGGCAGCCGTGCGGCGTCCGTTTGTGGTCACGCAGCCGAGGCGACAACGCGAAAAACGGGAACTCGCCTCGGCGCCGTGACCTCAAACGCGCCTCGCACCCGCAGCCGTGCAGCGGGCCCGCAGCCCCGGGCCGGGCCTCCGGTGAGCAGAATGAGCAGAACGCGCACAGTGAGCACAAACGCGCCATCGACCGCCTCCGCCGCTTAAGGTGAGACTCGCATCACATCTGTCTTCAAAGGAGAAGCCGTGCCCAAGGCACCACCTGATTCCTCTGCGGAAACCTCTCATCCCACGCGGCGAATGTTCGGTCGCCTCGCCTACGGAGCGATTGCCGTGGCGGCGATCGGAACAGCGACGACGTATTCGGTCAGAGCCGCCTCGGCGAAGGGCGATCTGTCCTCGAATCTCACACTCATCGCTCCGGCCGGTGCCGGCGGCGGTTGGGATGGCTTCGCCCGCGAAACGCAGCAGGCGATGCGCGTGAATGCGCTGGCGGGCAACGCTCAGGTCGTCAACATCCCCGGCGCCGGCGGCACCATCGGTCTGGGCAAGTTCTCGACCATGCACGGCCAGGCCGACACCATCCTGGCCACCGGCACGGCCATGGTCGGCGGGATCGCTCTCAACGAGTCTCCCGTCGGCTTCGACGACACCACGCTGCTGGCCCGTGTGGCCGAGGACTACGATGTGCTCATCGCCGCCGCCGACGCGCCGTACGACACGCTCGACGATGTCATCTCCGCGTGGAAGAAGGATCCGAAGGGCTTCGTGTGGACGGGCGGCTCGGCCGGATCGGTCGACCATCTGACCATCGCCCAGCTGGCGCTGCTCGGCGGGATCTCCGCGGCCGACATCACCTATATTCCGAAGTCCGGCGGCGGTGAGGCGATCCAGACCCTGCTGTCGGGCACGACCGACTTCGCCTCCTGCGGCTTCAATGAGGTCTCGGACCAGATCGAGGCCGGTCGGGTCAAGGCCATCGGTGTCGCCGCACCCGAGCGCGTCAAGGGATTCGAGGATGTGCCGACCATGTCCGAACAGGGCTATGAGGTCACGCTGACGAACTGGCGCGGCTGGCTCGGGACGCCCGGCATCACCGACGACGAATCCGCGCAGCTGCTCGAGATCCTCCAGAAGACCCGCGACAGTGCGGCCTGGAAGGACGCGCTCGAGCGCAACAAGTGGACCGATGTGTGGCTGACCGGCCAGGAGTTCGCCGAGTTCGTCGAAGAGGACACCTCTCGGGTGGAGAAGCTGTTGAAGGAGTTGGGACTGTGAGCGCGCAGACGAACACACGGACGGGCCACCTCGGCGCCGGGACCTGGTGGCAGGGCCGATCGGGACTCGTCGTTCCGCTCATCATGGGGGCGTTCTCGACGTATCTGCTCATCGGGATCGTCACGATGGACGTCGCCGAGGATGCCGAGAAGCCGGGCCCGCAGTTCTTCCCGATGCTCATCATGCTCATCGGCTACGCGCTGACGATCCTGCTGACGATCGCCTACGTCCGCAATCCGGAACCGGTTGACGTCGATGAGGAGCTGCCCGCCGCGGCCGAGGAGGACGAGGCGTTCTCGACTCCGGTCACCTCGGCGGTGGCGGCCTCCCGCCTGTCCCCGCACGAGGAGGACGAACCGGCCGATGACCGCAGGGCCCTCGCCGAGGCGCGGGTCGCCGATTCGCAGCACCGCACGCACAGCGACTTCGTGTCCCTGGCCTGGGGCGCCGGCGGTTTCGCGGCCTTCGCGCTGCTCCTCGAGTTCGCCGGCTGGATCATCGCCGCGGCCCTCCTGTTCTGGTGCGTGGCCCGGTCGATGGGCTCGAAGAAGCCGCTGTTCGACCTCACCTTGGCACTGACGTTCTCGTCCCTGGTCTACCTCGCCTTCGCGGTGGCCCTGGGACTCAACCTTCCTTCGGGAATCCTGGGAGGTGGCTTCTGAGATGGACGCTCTTCAGTCCCTCTTCGAGGGCTTCGCACATGCTCTGACGCCGATGAACCTGCTGTGGGTGCTCGTCGGCTGCTTCCTCGGCACCGCCGTCGGCGTACTGCCGGGCCTCGGCTCGTCGATGGCGGTGGCGCTGCTGCTGCCGATGACCTTCGCGCTCGACCCCACGGGTGCTTTCATCATGTTCGCCGGCGTCTACTTCGGTGGGCTCTTCGGCGACTCGACGATGGCCATCCTCATGAACACTCCCGGGCAGGCCTCGGCGATCGCCTCGACCTTCGAAGGCCACAAGATGGCCAAGGACGGGCGCGCCCCGCAGGCTCTGGCCACGGCCGCGATCGGCGCGTTCATCGGCGGGTTCATCTCCTGCTTCCTCGTCGTCTTCATCGCCCCGGCGCTGGCGGACCTGTCGACGAGCTTCGGCCCGGCAGAGTTCTTCGCCCTGGCGCTCTTCGCCTTCGTCGCCACGTCCTCGGTGGTCGCCGATTCCGTGCTCAAGGGGCTCATGGCCCTCGTGCTCGGCATCGGATTCTCCGTCATCGGGATCGATTCGGTCTCGGGCACCGAGCGCTTCACCTTCGGTGTGCCCGAGCTCTTCGACGGCGTCTCCCTGGTGACGGTGACCGTGGGCATCCTGGCGCTCGGCGAGGTGTTCTTCATCGCCTCCCGGATCCGCCGCCAGGCCAAGGACAATACGATCAACTCCTCGGGCCGGCCGTTCCTGTCCCGCAGGGAGGTCGGGGAAGCGCTGCCGGCGTGGCTGCGCGGCACCGCGATCGGCCTGCCCTTCGGCGTGATCCCCGTCGGCGGTGCCGATGTGCCGACGTTCATGGCCTACGGGCTCGAGCGCAAGCTCGACTCCCGGCGCAGACATCCGCAGTTCGGCAAGGGTGCGATCCGCGGTCTGGCCGGCCCCGAGGCGGCCGGTTCGGCCACGACGGGCATCGCCATGGGTGCGCTGCTGGCTCTGGGTCTGCCGATCTCGGCGACCGCGGCGATCATGCTCGCGGCCTTCCGCCAGTACGGCATCCAGCCCGGGCCGCTGCTGTTCGACCGCTCCCCCGAACTCGTCTGGGGTCTGCTGGCGAGCTTCTTCGTCGCGATGATCGTCCTGCTCACCATCAACCTGCCCTTCGCTCCCCTGTGGGCGAAGCTGCTGAAGATCCCGGACCCGTACCTCTACGGCGGCATCGCGGTCTTCTGCGGGCTGGGCATCTACGCGACCTCGGCCTCGATCTTCGAGCTGCTCGTCCTGCTCGGCATCGGTATCATCAGCTTCGTGCTCAAACGCTACGGGGTGCCCCTGGCGCCGCTGATGATCGGCATGGTGCTCGGTCCCCTGGCGGAGTCGAATCTGCGCGACGCGCTGCTGGCCTCGGGCGGGGACGCCTCGGTGCTCGTGTCCTCACCGATCACGATCGTCCTCTACATCGTCCTCATCGGAGCGCTCGTCTACACCGGCGTCGGCCGGGTGCTGGCGCGCAGGCGGCAGAAGCAGGTTCCAGGGGAGGCCGCTGCGGAGGAGTCGCCGGTCTCCTGACGGGCACGAGCCTGCCTCACCGCCGCTCGTTCGAGCCGTCGCGCAGGTATCGAACCGGCCACGATTCGACAGCTGCGCGCGGGCTTGAACGAGGGTTTCAGCCCCTGTCGCGGTGCGCCTCCTGCTCGACGGCTCCGGGCAGGAGGCGACCGGCGCCCTTGAGGCCGAAGCTCGTGAGCAGCGCGGCGATGACGACGAGGACGACGGCGGCACCGGCTGCCCACTGCACACCAGTTTCGAAGGAGGCGACGGCCGCCTCGGCGATTCGATGCGCGCTCTGCCCGTCGAGTCCCGCGGTGTGCTCGAGGGCGGAGCCCAGAGTGTCGAACCGGGGCTGGTTCGCCGCGTCGCCGATGGCCGAATGCAGCGCCGAGCCGAAGACGAAGGTCGAGAGCCCGCCGAGGACGGCGGTGCCCATGACCGAACCGAATTCGTAGGCGGTCTCCGAGATCGCCGAGGCGGCCCCGGCCCTGTTCGCCGGAACTGCGGCGAGGATGAGGTCGTTCGTCACCACTTCGGCTGCCCCGAGGCCGATGCCGAGGATGAGGAAGGCGATGAGCATTCCCGTCACCGTGTGCTCGGGTGTGAATGCCACGATGCCCATGCCGACGGCGTTGAGCAGCAGGGCCGCGGGGACGACGACGCGCGGAGCGAAGCGGGCGACGATCGGGACCACGAGGTATCCGGCGACGATCGAGGTGACCAGCCCGGGGATGAGCACGAGTGCGGCTTGAACCGGGGAGAGTCCGAGGACGAGCTGGAGCAGCTGAGTGCCGAAGTAGAGGAACCCGGCCAGGCCCATGATGCTGAGCAGGTTCGAGGCCACCGCCGAGGTGAACACCGCATTGGCGAAGAGCCGGACGTCGAGCATCGGGGTCGGCAGCGCCAGCTGACGCAGCACGAAGCTCGCTCCCGCTCCGAGCGCCACGGACAGGGTCGCCCAGAACAGCATGTCCGGGCCCGTTGACATCGCATGTTTGATCGCGAACACCAAAGGCGCCAGCGCGAGCATCGACAGGACCATGGAGGCGGGGTCCACGCGGCCGGGGTCCGGGTCCCGCGACTCGGGCAGCAGCCAGATGGCCAGCGGGATGAACGCCGCGATGAGCGGCAGGTTGATGAAGAAGATCGAACCCCAGTGGAAGTGCTCGATGAGGACTCCGCCGACGATCGGGCCGAGGGCGGCGCCGCCGGAGAACATCGCGGCCCAGGTGGCGATCGCGATCCGTCGGTCCTTGTCGTCGGTGAAGATATTGCGGATCAGGGACAGCGTCGAGGGCATGAGGGTGGCACCGAAGATGCCGAGCAGTCCGCGGGCGATGATGAGCATCTCCGGGGAGACGGAGAACGCCGCCAGCAGGGACGCCGCCCCGAATCCCGCAGCGCCGATGACGAGCAGCCGCCTGCGGCCGATGCGGTCGCCGAGGCTGCCCATGACGACGAGGAGGCCGGCGAGCATGAGCGCATAGATGTCGACGATCCACAGCAGCTGCGTTCCCGTGGGGTGGAGACCGACGCTGATGGCCGGGATGGCGAACCCCAGAACCGTGTTGTCGACCGAGATCAGCAGCACGGGGATCATGAGCACGGCCAGGCCGGCCCATTCGCGCCGGCCGGCGCGCAGCTGTGGAGCGGTTGTCATCGTCATGAGCTTCACTGTACCGTCCAGACGGTACAGTTGGAAAGTGCGGCGACAGCCGGAACCGCGATGCTCAGGGAGGTCTCAGGTGGAATCAGGGAGGCTTCGGGCGGAAGCTGCCGTGCCGACACGTCACTTCGCACGCAGGCCCATCAGCTAGGCTCGAGGCCATGGCACGCAATCCGACGGAGACCAAAGAGAAGCTGCTCGACGCGTTCGACGCTCTGCTCGATGAGCGCGGAACGGCTGGTGCGACGCTCGACGCCGTGGCAGCGAAGGCCGGAGTCTCCAAGGGCGGACTGCTCTACCATTTCGGTTCGAAGGCGGAACTGGTCAACGGCAGCCTCGAACGCCTCGGGCGGTTGGTCGATGACGACGTCGCCTCAATGAAGGCCGCCGGCGAGCGCCTCGCCCTGTACTATCTCGAGACGTCCGCGGAGATCGGCACTCCCCTCGACCGCAGCCTCATCGCCGCGAGCTGCCTGGCCCAGGAGTACGAGGAGGCGAAGACGGCGCTGCGGGCGACTCGCGAAGCGTGGTTCGACGCGCTCAACGACCACCTCGGCGATGCCGATCTGGCGATGACCGTCCAGCTCATCGGCGACGGCATGTACTTCAACCAGAACTTCGGCCTCATCCAGGAAGAGGCGCTCGAGCATGTGAAGAACGTTCTCGCGAGGCTGGGCCTGCCAGAGGACTCCGGCACGGGATGAGGCCGTCGTTCGGCTGAAACGCAGGCCTCATCCCCCGCCTTCGGATGCCTGATCTCACTTGAGGTGGTGGACCTCCTGCAGCCCGTACACCGGAGTGTCGATGCCTTCGTGCCGGGCCTTGAGCTGCAGGGCCAGGTAGAGCGAGTAGTGCCGAGCCTGGTGGAGGTTGCCGCCCATGAACCACAGGTTCTCCTGTTGGGTGGGCTTCCACATATTGCGCTGCTCGCCCTCCCACGGGCCCGGGTCCTTGGTGGTCTCCGACCCCAGACCCCAGCACTTGCCGACCTTGTCCGCCGTCTCCTGGTCGACGAGGTCGGCGACCCAGCCGTTCATCGACCCGTAGCCGGTGGCGTAGACGACGAGGTCGGCCGGCAGCTCGGTCCCGTCATCGAGCACCACGGCGTCCTCGGTCAGGTGGTCGACCTGCCCCTTGGCGAGCCTGACCTTCCCATCGGCGACGAGCTCGGCCGCTCCGACGTCGATGTAGTAGCCCGAGCCGCGGCGCAGATACTTGAGGAACAGACCGGACTCGTCATCACCGAAGTCGAGGTCGAATCCGGCGTCCTCCATCCGCTGGTAGAAGTCCTTGTCGCGTTCCTTGATCTGGTCGTAGAGCGGGATCTGGAACTCGTGCATGATCCGATAGGGCAGGGAGGCGAAGGTGAGGTCCGCCTTCTCCGTCGTCACTCCGTTCGCCAGGGCCCGCTCCGAATAGAGGTCGCCGAGGCCGATCTCCATGAGCGAATCGCTCTTGACGATGTGCGTGCTCGACCGCTGCACCATCGTGACATCGGCATCGTTCTCATACAGGGCTCCGCAGATGTCGAAGGCGGAGTTGTTGCTGCCGATGACGACGACCTTCTTGCCGGCATAGGCGTCCGGTCCAGGATGCTGTGAGGAGTGCTGCTGTTCTCCCCTGAATGTGTCCGCGCCCGGGAAGGTCGGTACATTGGGCTTGCCCGACATCCCCGTGGCCATCACCAGATGGGTCGGTCGCAGCGTGATCTTCTCACCCCCGCGGTCGACGTCCACGGTCCACTGCCCGTTCGCCTCGTCATAGCTCGCCGAGGTGGCCGTCGTCGATGACCAGTACGGAATCTCCATCACCTTCGTGTAGAACTCCAGCCAATCGGCGATCTTGTCCTTGGGAGCGAAGACCGGCCAGTTGTCGGGGAACTTGAGATAGGGCAGATGGTCGTACCACACGGGATCGTGCAGGCACAGCGACTTGTACCGCGAGCGCCACTGGTCTCCGGGCCGCTCCCACCGGTCGACGACGAGGGCGGGAACACCCAGCTGACGCAGGCGAGCTCCGAGGGCGATTCCGCCCTGTCCCCCACCGACGACGAGGATGTACGGGTCGGCGGTCCTTCCCCAGGCCGCGTCCTCCTCGGCGAGTCTTTCCGACCAGCTCTTCCGTTCGGGATCGACACCGTGGACCGCTCCCTTGGGCCGCCGCGGCCCCTGCGGCTCCTCGTGGCCGGTCAGTTCCTGCAGCGCGGTGAGCACGGTCCAGGCTTTGGTCCCGTCTTCGTCGATGAGTCTCACGAGCCCTTTCCCTCGCCCCACCGAGGTGGTGAAGGTGAACCAGGCCTCGGTGACTCCGTCGGCGGTCGCGGCGGGTTCACTGAGTTCGAAGTCCGATGGAGAGACCCGGTCGAGGTTGTGGGTCAGCAGGTCGGTGACCCCGTCGGGGTTCTCGACCGTCTTGAGGTTCCAGGTGAAGGACACCAGGTCCCTCCAATAGCTGGCGGTGGCGAACAGTCCCGCCGCGGCCGGGATGTCACGGCGGCTGAGCGCGGACTCGAAGTCCTGCAGCCACCTCGTGGCGATGTCATCAGCGGTCAATTGCGGTCGCTCGATCGTCGTGGTCATCTCTTTCCTCCTCATTGAGTTCAGTGGCTTCACGCTATGCCGGACGCCGAGGTTCGCAGAAGAGTTGCATCGAGTTGCACGGCCGCGCCGTGCACATGGTCAGGGGCGGTGACTCTGCCTATACTCGAGTCATGCCTCAGCCGGACCTGGCACATCTCGCCAGAGATCTGACACGCATTCACGATGCTGTGATCACC
Source organism: Brevibacterium sp. SMBL_HHYL_HB1 (assembly GCF_018208375.1). Taxonomy (NCBI): domain Bacteria; kingdom Bacillati; phylum Actinomycetota; class Actinomycetes; order Micrococcales; family Brevibacteriaceae; genus Brevibacterium; species Brevibacterium sp. SMBL_HHYL_HB1. Next base: position 2,936,618 of record NZ_CP062936.1, read on the forward strand.
GGGGCCTCACCGCCGGTGCAGCCACGCGCGCTCGTCAGGCGCTCGTGGGAGAGAATGCTGCGCCTGGGCCTCGACCCCGCCGGGGCCAACCGTCGCGTCGTCGATGACGGTGCGGAGGTCGAATCGCGCCGCCAACGGTCGAAGCTGCGGCTGGTCGTCGAAGAGATGAAGTCGGTCCTGCTCAGGAGCCCGGACACCGCGCCCTTCATCCTCGTCGTCACCGATGCCGATGGGGTCATCCTGTGGCGTGACGGCGCCGCCTCCGCCCGCCGTCAGGCCGATGGCCTCGGCTTCGTCGAGGGGGCGCACTGGTCCGAGTCGGTCGTCGGCACGAATGCCATCGGCACCGCCCTGACCGAGGAATCGCCGGTCCAGCTGTTCTCCGCCGAGCACTTCGAATCCACCCAGCACCCGTGGTACTGCAGCGCCGTGCCCGTGCACGATCCGCACGACGGGACCCTCTTGGGCGTCGTCGACATCAGCGGACCGGCGCTCACCCTCCACCCGGCGGTGCGGTCGCTGGTGACGACGGCGGTGCGGCTGGCCGAGGCCAGACTGATGATCGTCCGACAGGAGCAGCTGAACAGTCTGCGCGATCGCATGTCGACCGTGCTCGCCGGCACTCCGGGCCCGGCCCTGGTCGTCGACGATGCCGGATGGGTCGCCTACCAGCAGGGTGTGCGCAGCCGAGACCGCATCGAAGCGCCCACCCCCGACCGTTCGATCCTCATCCCCGGTGCGGGCCTGTGCCTGCCGGAGAAGATCACCGGAGGGTGGCTGCTGCGCCCTTCGGGTGACGGGGCGGGCCAGCCGGTCTCGGTCACTCTCCGACTCTCGGCCGACCCGGCCGTGGTCGAGATCGACTCGACCACCGAACCGCTGACGATCCCGCTCACCCCGCGCCGAGCGCAGATCCTCGCGGCGATCACCGAGGCGGGGCCCGCCGGCATCAGCGCCTCGCAGCTCAGTCGCACGCTCTACGGGGATGCCGATCACCTGGTCACGGTCCGTGCCGAGGTCTCGCGCCTGCGCCGTTCGATCGGGGCGCTGCTGGCTACGCGGCCCTACCGTTGGGCCGAGGGCGTGCTCGCCCGGTCCGACGACTCCGCGTCCCCTTGAGGTCGGCGTGCCTGCCGCCGCGGAGGTCGGCGCCGCCTGCCGCGGAGGTCAGCGCCGCCTGCCGCGGCCCCGACTGCCGTGCCCGATCCGAACGCTCAGGACCGACCCTGCCGGTCAGGGCTGGGAATCGCGCTCCACACGAGCGCCGCGACCTCCTCTGAGACTCTCAGCCCGAAATCCTCCGTGAGCACGCGTGAGAAATCCGCGGCATCGGCGATCGTCCTCTCCCGGCGCTCGGGCGTCGAACCATAGCGGACGTACCGCAGCTGCCGACCCTCCGCGGTCAGCTTGCCCCCATCGGGCAGCATTCGGACGAGAACCGGTGCGCCCGTGAACCGGGTCCCGGGCCTCGTCGAGGTGTACCAGTTCGAGACTTCGATGTCGGAGCGCTGACGAGGAACGTCAGCGAAGGCATAGACCGTGCGGAAGTCCTGGTCTTCGGCGGTCCGGGACTGCAGGGCCCATTCGGCCTCGGCGCGCATGTCGGGCTCGAGCACCGACTCCGCCGGCACGATGCGGTGCTCCCCTCGCGCCGTCGTCCGCGCACCGCCGGTCAGCGGCAGCGCGAGTTCGGGTGTCCCTCCGCCGAAGCCCGGATCGACGAGGTGCCGCTGAGAGCCGAGCTCGACGATCGTCGCCTGGTGGGTCAGCCCGCCCGGTTCGGCACGTCCGGCGCCGAGGTGGACGCGCGCCAGCACCGGATGCACTGCCAGTCCCAGCTCTGCGAGGGCTGTGCGGATGAGCACCGCGTGTTCGTGGCAGTACCCGCCGCGGCGGTCGTCGAGGAGTTTGTCGGCCACCTCGTCGGGAGAGACGGAGACGGCTCGGACCTCGCCGCGGACACGAGCAGTCACGACGTCGAGGTTCTCGAAGCAGATCGCGTGCACGTGGGCGGCGATGATCTCGTCGAGCAGATCGATGACCTGACCCGTCGATCCTGCGGCCCTTCGCCTCAGTTCGGGCACGGACTCGCCCAGGCCGAGGCGATCGGCGTACCGCTCCACCAACGAGGACGACATGGTCAGTTTCCGTGTGGCACGATCACCGCGCGCCGGCTCAGTTCGCCGGCTTGGAGTTTCCGGTAGGCGTCCAAGCCATCGTCAAGACTGTAGCGTTCGATATCGGGCACGATCTGACCCGCTCGGTACATGTCGACGACTTCGTGGAGTTCTTCGATGGTTCCCCAGTAGGTATTCGTCAGCGTCGACTCGTACGGCGTTGTGAAGAACGACCACTCATAGGATCCTCCGGCAACTCCGACGATCGTGCAGCGGCCCATCCGGGCCATCGACTGCGCGGCAACGGCTACGGTCGGCCCTACCCCGACGAAGTCGAATGCGGCGTCCACGCCTTTGCCTCCGGTGATCTCGCGGATCCGCTCGGCCTGATCCTCACCGCCTGTGACTGTGATGGCGCCGGCTTCGCGGGCCTTGGCCATCGCTTCCTCCTTCATGTCGGTGGCGATGACAGTCGCTCCAGTGAGGGCACGGAGGATTTGCACGGCGATCTGACCGAGTCCGCCCAGACCGATCACCAGCGCGAATCGTCCACCTCCGTTCAGATTCGGCAGAGAGTCCTTGATTGCGTGGTACGGAGTCAAGCCGGCGTCCGACAACGGTGCCGCTGCCACTGGGTCGACTTCTCCGAGAGCCACCAAATTGCGCGCGGGCACTGTCACATATTCCGCCATCCCACCGTCGCGGCCGAGGCCGATTCCCAGATAGGGGTTGGTCGCAGCGTTCTCGCAGTAGGTGTCCTGACCGCGCGAGCAAGCGCGACAGCGGCCACACCCGACGGGGCCGTAGACGAGGTAAGCATCACCTTCAGTCAGCCCTTCGACTCCCGGACCGAGCTCTTCGATCCAGCCCGAGTTCTCATGACCGAGGACGAACGGAGGCGGAACAGCACCGGGACCGCCCTTCTCGAATTCGTCGTAGATGGCAACGTCTGAATGGCAAGCTCCGGCGCCCGCAACCTTGAGCAGGACTTCGCCTGGTCCCGGGGTGGGGCGTTCAACTTCTTTGAGCGTGGGGAATGTCTTGAAGTCCTCGAACACGATCGCCTTCATCGAGTGTTCTCCTTTCGTCCTGCACAGGAGCGGCAGGTCCGCTTCTTACTCTCAGCCTAGTCCGCGAACACAGAAGCTCCCCCGTTGCAGTTGTGAGGTCTGAGACAACTCCCATCATCTCGGCCGACATTCGACGGCTCTCCCCGGAATGGCCTCACTCCACACCGGCGCCCCGGTACGTGCCGAGGCACCAGAGCACTCCTTCGGGGTCCTGGACGCAGAAGTCGAGTGAGCCGTAGTCCTGTTCGGTCAGGCCCATGACTTCGACTGCGCCTGCGGCGATGGCTCGGTGGTAGAGCTCCTCCACGTCGTCGGCGGCGATGTAAACCGACCCCGAGGCGACCGACGTCTTCGTCATCACGCCCTCGTCGCGGGCGGATCCGAGCATGATCCCGCCCCCCCGCCGGGCCATCGGAGTTCGGCATGGTCGATCCTCTGCGGGTCATCGGAGTTCTCGTACTTCGCCGCGACTTCGAAGCCGAAAGCGGCCTCCAGGAATGCGATCGCGGCGGAGGCGTCGCGATATCTGAAGGTGGGCCAGATGTTCGCTGTGGTGGGGTTCGACATGGCAATTCCTTTCCTCTGCGTTCGTCGTCCCTCCAGCGTGACCCGCCTCGGCGGGTGTGGGCTTGGACAAATGGGAACTGCGGCCGGATCCCTACACGGTGCGTTCGCTGCCGACGGTTCCGCGCCGGGCGACGGGGTCGTCCTGCAGCCACCGGCCCGGGGTGGTCTCGGCCAGTCGGCGGAAGTCGCGGTTGAGATGGGACTGGTCGGCGTATCCGCAGACGGCGGAGATCTCGGCCAGCGAGCCCGCCTGTGCCGAGATCAGCCGTCTGGCGCGGTCGAAGCGCAGGACACGGGCGGCTTCCTTGGGACCGATCCCGAACTCTGCGCTGAAGACTGCGTTGAGATGTCGTCGGCTCCATCCGATCTGATCGGCCACGAGCGAGATCGGCAGGCCGCCGTGGCCGGCCGCTATCTGCTTCCAGGCCTCGAGCAGCTCCGGACGCGGGCCCGCGGAACCGCGCGGGGGTGCGGGCCGGGGACCCGCCTCGGCGGCGGTGCGCAGCAGAACCTCATCGACGGCGTCGAACCGGGCGTCCCAGGTCAGCGCCGAGTTCACCCGGTCGTGGAGCTCGGCGGCGATGGTCCGGGAGTCCTCGACGAGGTCGTAGGTGCGGTGGGCGAACTCGGCGGCGGGCATCCCGAAGAGGGCCCGGGGCGCGAAGGGGGTGAAGTTGATCTGGATCCCGGCCATCGCGCCGCTGTGGCGGATGTGAGTCGGCCGCAGGTGCAGGCCGGCCAGGAGGACGTCGAACGATGCGGCCGATCCGGTCCCCGCCTCGACCTGCGTCAGCGGCGCGTCGATCGAGACGATGAAGGTCAGCGCTCCCGAGGGCAGCCCCAGATGCGTTCCCGCGGCCACGCCGAAGATGTCGTAGCCGACGTAGTCACCGACGAACGGTCGCAGGCGCGGGTGCGGCCTGCGAATGAGCTCGTCGGGTCGCACGGACATGGCGCCAGTGTAGGCCCACGACCTCGGAGAAGGCTCGGCCGAACGCCGGCGGCACCGGTCAATCAGCCGCGCAGTACGACCTCGCGGGTATGGGTGCTGCGGGCGCGGACGTGTCTGTCCTGGCTGGCGAAGGCCCCGATGAGGACGGAGGCTGCGGCCACGCCGATCCACCGCGGTCGCAGCCGTCCGGCGATCGAGGGAGTGATGAGGCAGGTCAGGATCGCGGGGAAGGCGGAGAAGGACAGCATCCAGCCCGCCCGGTACGCGGCCATGCCGCTTTCCTGGAAGATCGCGGGAACCCAGGTCAGCGCCGCGTAGTAGCTCATCGACTGCAGTCCCATGAAGCCGGTGACCGCCCAGGCGATGGGGTCGGTGAGGATCGACCGGAAGGGCGGTTCCCCGCTCTCGCTGGGCGAGTCCGCCGCGTCCGATCCGGCGGCGCCTCCCGGGTTCGAGAAGCTCGCCGGGCGCCGCACCATCTGCGGGATCCACAGCAGAGCCGCCAGTACGGCCGGGATCGCCCAGATCCCCAGCGCCCAGCGCCAGGATCCGCCGACGACGGCCATCACCGGCACCGTCAGTCCGGAGGCGAGCGCCGCCCCGAGGAACAGCGCCGTCGAGTACAGACCCATCATCAGCCCGGCACGATGGGAGAAGTCGCTCTTGATCGCCGTCGGCAGCAGCACATTGCCGACGGCGATGGCCGCGCCCACGAGCACGGTGCCGGCGAAGAGCGCGAGCAGGCTCGGCTGCAGTCGCAGGCCGATGCCGGCGGCGAGGACGATCATGAGGATCCCGAGCACCCGATGCATGCCGAACCTGCGTGTCAGCGCGGGGGTGAGGAACGCGAACGCGCCGAAGGCGAAGACCGGAATCGTCGTCAGCAGACTGCCCACCGCGGCGCTGAGACCGGTATCGCCGAGGATGTCCCCGAGCACCGGCCCCACCGAGGCGACCCCGATGCGCAGGTTGAGACCGATGAGGATCAATCCCGCCCCCAGCACCAGCAGACTCAGCCGGCCCCGACCGCCGCCAGTCGTCATGCGCCGAGGTGGCTCGACGATGGTCATGCCCTCCTCGGTGAGGCGGAGGTCCGATTCGGCGTTCGGGTCGAGTCTCTTCATGTCGTCCTTATCGTTCAGGGCGGTCTTTCGGTCCTCCCCCATTCAAGCGAGGCCCGCCTCGGCGGAGAACCGGTAAACTGACTCGGAATGAACAAATTCAGCCACGAATCCCTCAGTCCGGAGCATGGGCATCGACGTAAAGGATGGCCACGGGTCTCGCTGCAGGGCATTCCCCATCTCTTCCTGCAGGACTGTTCCGAACCTCGCGTCGGCTGAACCTAAACTGGAAGTCCGAAGAGAGGACACATATGTCGGGTTTGGTTGCGGCTCATGGCTCGTTCGATCCGAAGGTCGGGCTGCGGATGCTGGAGAGACTCACTCACCGTGGCCCTCATGGTCAGGGCCATTGGCAGACCGACGACGCATGGCTGGGCAGCCGCTATCTGTCAATCGTCGATCCGCAGTCCGGAGATCAGCCGTTGACCGGCGGTGCCGAGCGCGGCATCTGCTTGGTCGGCGACGGGATGATCCACAATCATCGCCGCATTCGCGCCGCAGCGGGCGCTGACCGCTTCTACACCGCTTCCGACCTCGAGGCGGCCATTGTGCTCTTCGAAGACCACGGTGCAGCGGCATTCGAGCGGATGTGGGGGCCGTTCGCCCTGGCCATCGCCGGCCCGAACCACGAATTCGCGGTCGGACGCGATGTACTGGGGCTCTCTCCGCTGTACTGGGTCCGTGATGGCGAGACAACCCTCTTCGCCTCCGAGATGAAGGCGTTCGACAAGCATCTGCGGCCCCGTGTGGAGCCTTTTCCTCCTGGCCATGTGTGGACACCGGAGAACGGACTCGAGGCCATTCGTGAGTTCCCCGGCGCCTCACCCGTTCTGCTGCAGAGCCGCGCCCCGTACGAGGAGCCGCCGGAGTGGGTCTTCGACGCCATCCGCGAGACGCTCGTCCGAGCCGTCGAACGGTCCGTGGACAGTCAGCAGCCGGTCGGTGTGCTGCTGTCCGGCGGCGTCGATTCGAGCATTCTCACTGCGATCGCCGCTCGCCGCAGTGCGGCGACTGGACGCAGACTCAAGACCTTCGCCGTCGGTCTGGCCGACAGCGGCGACCTGCGCGCCGCGCGAGCTGTCGCGGATTTCTGGGATACTGACCACCGCGAACTCGTCTACACCGCCGAAGACGCTATCGAAGCGGTGCCCGAGGTGATCGCCGGTCTCGAGTCCTTTGACCCGACGCTCGTGCACTCGGCAGTGCCGAACTTCTTCGTCTCCAGATTGGCCGCACGACATGTCAAGATCGTCCTGGTCGGCGAGGGTGCCGATGAACTCTTCGCCGGATACACCCATTACGGACGATATGATGTGGGCGAGGAGTTGCACGCCGAACTGCTCCACACGCTCAAGGGGATGCACATCGGCGGACTGCAGCGGGTGGACCGAGTCGCCGGGGCTCTCGGCGTCGAACCCCGCCTCCCCTTCCTCGACCTCGACATGGTGGAACTGGCCATGGCCCTGGCCCCGGAATGGAAGCTGGTCACCGACTCCCGCCCTGCCAAGTGGCTGCTGCGACGCGCCTTTGACGGGTGGTTGCCCGATGGGGTGCTGTGGCGACGCAAAGAGCAGTTCGGCGAAGGCACAGGAATGAACGATGTGCTCCGAGAGCATTTCGAATCCATGGTCACCGCGCAGGAATTCGAAGCCGAAGCCGATGTCCTGCAGCCTCCGCTGCGAACTTATGAGGAACTCGTCTACTACCGTATGTTCACCCGTTCGCTCGAGGGCGTCGACGCCGGTGTCACGGTCGGCAGATTCGCTGACGCTTAGAACACATCCTGCTGACACGGCAACATGTCGAAACGACCGAGTCCGATCGGCCCCACAGGAGAAGATCCCCAGCTCAGCGCATGGCCGAGCTGGGGATCGCCCTTGAGGATCAGAAGGCTTCAGCCTCCGATGAGGCCCTGATCCTCGAGCCACTCCTCAGCGACGTCCTCGGGCATCTCGCCGTCGGTGTCGACGCGGCCGTTGAGCTCCATCATCACCTCATTGGTCAGCTTCTCCGAGATCGGATCCATGATCTCGGCGATCTCCGGGTGCTCATCGAGTGTGTCCTGACGCAGAGTCATGGAGCCCTGGTACTGGACGAAGAAGTCCTTGTCGTCCTCGAGGACGGTCATGTCGTTCGCTTTGATCCTGGCGTCGGTGGAGAAGACCTCGCCGAACTGGCACTTCTTGCCGACCTGCGGGTAGATGAGGTTGAGGTCGAGCTCCACGACATCGGAGAATTCGAATCCATAGGCCTCCTCCAGCCCCGGCAGGCCGTCATCGCGATTGACGAATTCGCTGGCGGCGCACACCTTCCCCTGATCCTCGTTGTCGGAGATGAACTTCGCGGCATCGGACATCGTCTCGAGACCGTTGGATTCGGCGAAATCGTTCTTGACGGCAATCCGATACGTGTTCTCGAACGGCGCCGGATCCAGCCAGGCGATGCCGTTGTCAGCATCGGCCTCGGAAACCGCTTCGAACAGGTCATCCGGCACATCTTCGGTGGTGTTGCCCAGAATGTTCACCCACCCGGTTCCCGTGTAGTCCCAATAGAAGTCGACTTCATCGCTTTCGAGCGCCTCGCGCACGGTCGCACTTCCGGAGATTCCGGTCTGGTCCTCGATACTTGCTCCGGCGTCTTCGAGTGCCTTTGACGTGATCTGCGAAAGCACCACCGATTCGGTGAATTCCTTCGACCCGGCGGTCAGATCGACGCCGTCGAGCATCCCCTCGTTGGGGCTCTCTCCTCCGCCTCCCCCGCAGGCTGTGAGCAGCAGAACGGCCGCGGCCGCCGTGCCGATCAGCGGTGTCAGCTTCGAGTTTCTGGACATGATGTCTTCTCCTTCAGTTGGTCGAATCCGTGAAGTGGTTTCCCGAGTCGAGTCCTGCGTATCGCTCACAGTCCCTTGGGCCGCAGGAAGTCCTCCGCGATTCCGGCGATGTAGTCGATGAGCAGAGCGAGCACTGCGGTGAGTGCAGCACCGACGATCTGGACGAGAACGCGGTTGGTCGACAGTCCGGCGACAATGATGTCGCCCAACCCGCCCGCGTTGATATAGGTCACCAGAGTGGCGGTGCCGACATTGATCACCAGCGCTGTGCGTACCCCGGCGAGGATGACCGGCACGGCCAGCGGAAGCTCAAGCCGACGCAGCACCTGCATGCGGGACAGTCCCATACCGCGTCCGGCCTCCAACACATTCTCGTCCACCTGCTCCAAGCCGACCATGGTGTTGAGCAGGACAGGGATGATGGCGTAGAGGACCAGGCCGACGATGGCGGCCTGGAATCCCAGGAATAGGAAGGCCACGGCCAGCAGCACCAGGATCGCGATCGTGGGAACAGCCTGGAGAATGGTCAGCACGCCGATGATGAACGGACGGATCCGTCTGGTCAGAGGCCGTGTGAGAAGGACTCCCAGTGGTACGGCGATCACCAGCGTGACGAGTGTCGACACCGCGGTGAGGACGATGTGCTCCTGGAGAGCCGTGCCGATCGACCCGATGTTGAGCGAGCGCTGCTCGATCGTGTCGAGCTCCCTGCTCTGCACGTAGAGGAAGAGCCCGAGGCAGACGAGACCGAGGATCACAGGAACCGTGAGGTAGCCCATCCACGTCCGTCGATGCGCAGCAGAAGGGGTCTGGGCGACCACGCCTGCATCAGAGCGATGCTCAGCTGAAGTCTGACTCATGACGACGTCTCCGATGGGTCGATGCCCGGGAAGTCCGCCTGACCGGATGCCGTCGAAGCCGAGGGCATGGACGTGAACTCACTGCGTGCTTCGGCGACGGCGGAACTGCGCATCGTGCGTATCGAATCATTGACTTGGTCGATGTCGACCACGCCCTGATACCGGCCGTGTTCGTCAACGACGATCGTGACGGCATAGCGAGCGGCGACCAGTTCGTTGAGCGCGTCGGACAGGGTAGCTCTCGGTTCGATCACGGCCCGCGGCACCGAACCGACCTGGTCGAGCGGTTCTCCTCCGCCTCGGCGAAGGTCATCAGCGGTGACCCAGCGTGCCGGTCGTCTTTCGCTGTCAAGTACGAGGACGGCACTGTGGATCGATTCTGCCAGCAGCTCGTGCGCCCGTTCGTGTGAGTCCTCGCTGGTCACGGTCGGCCAACTGCCCAATTCGATCTCGCTGACACGGGAGAGGTTGAGCCTCTTGAGTGAAGCCCCGGAACCGATGAAGTCCTTGACGAAGTCATTCGCCGGGGCAGTCAGGATCCGTTCTGGCGTATCGTATTGGGCGATGCGAGACCCCTCCTGGAGAATCGCGATCCGATCACCCATCTTGATCGCCTCGTCGATGTCATGGGTGACGAATACGATCGTCTTGCGGACTTCGGACTGCAGGCGCAGGAACTCGTTCTGCAGACGATCGCGGGTGATCGGATCGATCGCGCCGAAGGGCTCGTCCATGAGCATCACCGACGGGTCGGCTCCGAGGGCGCGGGCCACGCCGATGCGCTGCTGCTGGCCGCCGGAGAGCTGTTTGGGGAACCGGTCACGGTATTCGTCGGGTTCCATGTTGACCATCCGCAGCAGCTCGTCGACTCGGCTGCGCACCTGCTCGGCGCTCCAACCGACCAGTTTGGGGACTGTGGCGATGTTCTGACCGATCGTCTCGTGCGGGAACAGACCGACCTGCTGGATGACGTAGCCGATGCGTCGGCGCAGTTCGTCGGCGTCGGCAGTGGTCACGTCCTGCCCATCGAGGATGATTCGACCGGACGTCGGTTCGATGATCCGGTTGATCATCTTCATCGTCGTCGTCTTCCCACAGCCGGAGGGGCCGACGAGGACGACGATCTCACCCTCGTGGATGTCCATCGTGAGTTCGTCGACGGCATTGGCTCTCTGCCCCGGGAAGCGCTTCGTCAGACCCTCCAAACGGATCATCACATCGGACTCGGCATCAGAGGCGGACTGAGCTGGATTCGTTGTCTGTGTCATCGGATACCTCGCGAAGTGGTGAGTCTCTGGACTGCGTAGAAGACGAGATCGAACAGAACCGCCAAGATCATCACGCCGAGTGTGCCGGCGAGTACCAAGTTGACCGCGACGGGAGTTCCGACTCGTGCCAGGCCGGTGAAGATCAGCTCACCGTAACCAGGGCCGTTGACGATCGCGCCGATGGCCGCGATCCCGAGCAGCACCAGGGTCGTCACGCGCACACCGGTGATGATGACCGGCCAGGCGAGCGGCAGTTCGACACGCATCAGTCGCTGCCTGCGGTTGAGCCCCATCCCCTTGGCCGATTCGATGATGGCCGGATCGACCTCACGCAGGCCCGTGATGGTATTGCGCACCACGGGCAGGAGTCCGTAGAGGACGAGCGCCAGCAGCACGGGCGGCCACCCCAGGCCGAGGGGACCCAGCAGCAGGATGAAGAGCGCGAACGAGGGGATTGTGAGAAAGGAACCGGTCACGGCCAACGCAATCTCCCGGGCTCGTTCGTGCTGAAAAGTCAGCGCACCGAGTGCGACGCCGATGACGGTGGCGATGAGCACTGCCGCACCGACGACCGCCGCATGCGCCAACCCGAGCTCGATCATGTCGTCGGCCCGTTTGCCGAGGAACTCCCCAAAGCCCATAGGCTCCTACTCCTTCCGACGACGTGAACTGCCTCTATGTTGAAGAGCAATAACCGTTCTATTGTAGTTTACGGAGTTTCCAGCTGAAGCGAAGCGAACTCACAGGCTTGTCATCGCCCCATGCCGATAGGGACCGGAAAGAGTCAGTAGTTGAGGCGGACCGCGGTCTCGCGCAGATAGCGGTCGACAAGCAGGTACGCATCGCGCGTGAGCGCCCGCCACAGCTGCAGCGCCAGCTGAGGATCCTCGGATTCGAGTTCGTCCAGCGACTCGGGCGTGAGGACCATGAGTTCGACGGCACCCACGGCCTTCTCAGTCGTCTCCTGCCGGTCATCGCTGCCTAAGGCCAGTTCTCCGAAGGTCATTCCGGCACTGAGTGTGTTGAGTCGCACGCGGTCCCCGTCGGGATCCGTGACGATGGTGTTCACCTGGCCGGAGACGATGAAGTGAACCCCGCCGAACCGCTGTCCCACGCGACGGATGATATCGCCGTCGTCGTGCTGCCGCGGCACCAGATAGGACAGGAGCCGGTCACGCTGCGCCTGCGACAGCGGCGCCAGCACCGGGCTGTTCTCCACCAGGACCCGACCGGGTTCGCCGACAGCGGCTCCCGACGCTGAGATCAGCTGGTTCTCACAGTACTCGACTGCGCTTCCCCGGCTGTCGAAGATCAGCACCGCCGGATCAGCGGACAGTGCTGTATCGGCGAACAGCCCTCCTCTGTCGATGAGCAGCAGCTGCCGGTCTGCCTCTTGCAGCCGCTGAGAGACTTCCTCGAGCATCTGCTTGGCCAGTGGGCCGACCTCATTGACGTGCTGCATGTCGATGACGAGGAGTGAGACTGCGTCATCGGCTTCACTGACGGCGCGGACGAGCGACTCTGTACCGGCGAAGGCCAGGTCTCCGGTGACTTCGATGATCCGACACCTCTCGTGGAGCTCTTCGAGCACCGCCGCCTGTTCCCCTGTGCGGCGGATTCGCGAAGGCAGCTGGATGATCCCCGGCCCCTGCCGTACGGTTGAGTTGCCGCTGGTGGCCGAGCGCACGAAGTGCATCTCCATATCGGCTGACAGCCTCCGACAGGTTTCGACACCGCGCACGCTGCTGCCGTGCTCGTCCAGCGGCGGTGAGTAGACAGCCAGGCCCGCTTGGCCCGGCAGCACGGCGAGTGTTCCACCGCCGACTCCGGATTTGGCCGGCATCCCGACACTGCTGACCCAGGAACCGGCATCGTCGTACATGCCTGAAGTCATCATCACCGACAGGATCCGCTCGACCTGCTCGATCTCGAGCACTGTCTCTTCGGTGCGCGGGTTGGTTCCGCCGTTCGCCAAAGTTGCGGCCATCAGCGACAGATCGTGGCAGGTGACCTGAGTCGAACACTGTCGCAGATAGTTCTCAAGCGCCCGTGTCGGGCTGTCCTCGATGATTCCGAAAGAACTCAGCAGATAGGCCAGAGAATGATTGCGGTCGCTGTTGCGCATCTCGACGTCGAATACGGCCTTGCTCCCGGTCAGACGACGTCCCGCAAACTTCGAGTAGAATTCCGTGATCCTCCGCGGCGCGGATTTTCCGCCGCTGCCTTTGATCATCGACACGACGGCCAGCGCCCCGGCATTGATCATCGCATTCGCAGGCCGTCCTGTGCTCGGGGCCAGGGAGATCTCGTTGAAGGGGTCCCCTGACGGTTCGACGTCGACCTTCTCGTCAACGGCGTCGACACCGTGATCGGCCATCGCCAGCCCGTAGCTGAACGGCTTCGAAATCGATTGAATCGAGAACAGTTTGTCCGAGGCACCGACGGAGTAGACATAGCCGTCGACCGTGGCAAGACAGATCGCGAAGTCCTGCGGGTCCGGTGCATCGCCCGCGGGGTGGATCGGGTAGGGCGCACCCGCGTCATTGCCGCTGACCTCGTCGAGCAGCCCTTCGAGATACTTCTGGATCGGGGAGTCCATGGACCCAACTCTAAGACAGCACGGGAAGAGTCTCCTTCCGACGTCCTTGGGGTTCGTCGCAGTCTTTCGGTCCTCCCCATTCAAGCGGGCCCCGCCTCGGCGGGGAACCGGTAAACTGACTTCGAATGAACAAATTCAGCCACGAGTCCCTCAGTCCGGAGCTCATCCACCTCCTCGGCCATGATGAGCGGGCCCCGGCCCACACCCACGACCTCGGGCACCTGGTGTACCCGGCGACGGGGGTGCTGTCCCTGGTCACGAGCGATGGGTCGTGGATCGCACCGTCGAATCGCGTCGTCTGGGTGCCTGCGGATTTCGAGCATCAGCACCGGGCGCATGGGGCCGCGGACATGCGCGTGGTCTTCCTGCCCGCGCAGATGGCCGCTGCCCTCGTCGACCGGCCTGCCGTGCTGGCGACGACCCCGCTGGCCACGGAGGCGATGCTCGCGCTGACCGGCCCGGGGCGGCGGACGAAGGCGAGCACGGACCGCCTGCGTCTCGTCATCCTCGACGAGCTGACGGCCACCGGCGAACAGCCGCTGCACCTGCCCGAGCCCCGTGACGATCGACTCTTGGCCGTGACGAAGCTCGTCGAGGAGGACCTGGCGAATCCGGTTTCCCTGGCCGAACTCGGCCGCCAGGTCGGGGCGAGCGAGCGGACCCTGACTCGTCTGTTCCAGCAGGAGACGGGGATGACAGTCCGGCAGTGGCGGGCCGAGCTGCGCGTGCATCGGGCGCTGCTGCTCCTGGCCGACGGGCTGAGCGTCTACGACACCGCGGCCGAATGCGGTTGGGCGAACCCGGGCTCGTTCATCACCGCGTTCACCTCGCTTGTCGGGATGAGCCCGGGACGGTATCAGCACTCGCTGCGCGGATGACCGGGCGCTCGGGCGGCCGGCTCACGAAGCCTTCATCAGTGCCGGCTCGCCCAGCGGTGTCCCGGTCAGTGCAGGCTCGCCCAGGTCTGGGGCTTCAGTCCGTGCCCGCCCCGGTAGTTCGGAGACTCGGGTTCCGTCCAGTCGCCGAGGAGGTCCTCCGGCAGTGCGTAGACCGTGACCCGCAGCGGGTGGCAGTGGTCAACCGCGTCCTCGCTGCCGTCGCCGAACATGGGCGCTGACAGGTCGCCTCCGGGACAGGCGGACAGCGCGGCGAGCAGGTCCTGCTCGGCGAAGAACTCGAAGTGGTCGCCCGGCTGAGCGGGGCAGGTCTTCATGAAGTACTCGTCGTTGTCGTTGAGTCCGGTGCATTGGAAGACGTTGAGCACATCGTGGACGTCGAATTCGGTCAGTCCGAAGGGCAGGATCGCGCGGACGAGGTTCGAGTGGCAGTGGAAGTCGAAGTCCACGCCGCTCAGCATCTGCGACACATAGGGATCGCACCGGGTGCCCAAGGTGTCGTGGAGTCGACCGCCCTCCGGGTCGGTGCCGTATTCGGCGAGTGTATCGCCGACGATCGTGGCCATGGGGCGCAGGAACGGCAGGGTCGACCACAGGCGGTCGAACGTCGAGAGGTGGGCCGCCTGCAGCTGCCGGGTCCGTGCCGCCCAGAACCGTTCCCGGGGATCGTGCCGGTTCCACAGGTTGAGGTCGCCGACCTGCGGGCCTTCGGGAGTCGAGATCCGGCAGACGTGGCCGGCCGGGATCTCCCAGGCCTGCCCCGAACGGATCGGCACCGTGAACTCGTCGACGACGCGCCTGCGCTCGGTCTCGGCACCGATGCGTCCGTAGTAGTCCTCGTCGACTTCGAGCGCGGCGCCTTGGTAGGCCGCCTCGGTCAGTCGTGCGTCATGTGGCATGGTCTTTGTCCTCCCCGGCTGAAGTGTTCGCGGCCCTGATCGTCACCATGCCACCTTCTTCCTCAGGACCCAAGTGACCGGTGGCCCTGGCGCCCGTATCCGACCGGTCGACCGCTGCCAGAAGCGCCGAGGCTGCCTTCGGAGACGCAGAGACCGACATCACGGCTCCCCCACCGATGACCGGGTCTATGCTGAAAAGAGAGCCTTCACACACACCGAGGATCGGGAGGTCGAAATGGCTGAAGAGAAAATCGACGTCGAGCTGCAGGACACAGGCGAATTCCTGGCCAGCATCCACACGCGCACGGGGACCGAAGAGATCGTCTTGATGTTCTCCGACGTCGAGGACGTCTCCCAGGGTGCCCTGAACAATGACGAGGCCACCGCACGGGCGGCAGTGGAATTCCTCCTCAGCCATCAGGACGCGGCAGACCTGCCCGATCGGATCGACCTCGTCGACATCTCCGCCGCCTACGACGGAGCCGTCGACTCCATCCGCAAGCTGCGCGCCTGAGATCCCTCGGGCTCGCTCAACGACACCGCTGAACCACGACTCACGCATTATCAGCACACGAAGAAGATGATCAAGATGTCCGACACCCAACGCCTCAACGTCCTCGCCGTCGACAAGGCCGCCTACCAGCCCATGATCGCGATGGAGGAGTACATCCACGGTGGCAGCCTCGGCGAGGAGCTGCTGGCACTGATCAAACTGCGCGCCTCGCAGCTCAACGGCTGCGCCTACTGCCTGAACATGCATGCCCGCGAGGCGCGCAAGGCCGAGGTCGACCAGGTCAAGGTCGATGTTCTCGCCGGGTGGAAGGAAGCCGCATCGGTCTACAGCTCACGCGAGCAGGCGGCTCTGCGGCTGACCGAAGAAGTCACCCTCATCGCCGGGGGTGTCTCAGATGAGACCTGGGAAGCCGCCTCGGCAGACTTCTCCGAACAGGAGATGGTCGAGCTGCTCATGGCGATCTCAGCGATCAACGTCTGGAACCGCCTCGCTGTGAGCACCCATCAGCCCTTGGACTGACTCGCGCCAGTCACTTGGCGGCTGGCTGATGGTCGGCCCGCAGCGTCGAAACCACGCTGGCGTTCCGAGGCCACTGCGCACGCCCTCTGTGTCAGGCTGTCTTGTGACAGTTATCTGACAATATTGGCGGGGAGAGAAGTCTGTTATGTCTTTTGAAGTTCCGTCCCGTTCCTCGAGCCGCGGGCATTTCACCACGGCCCAGAAACTCGAGATCCTGGACGAATATGACAAATGTATCGAGATGGGTTCTAAAGCCCAGTTGGCTCGGACTGTCGGGGTCAATCCCAGAACGATCTATCAGTGGTTCGTGGACAGAGAAAATGGTTGCCTGACCTCGCGATCGGATCGGTTGAATGGCAATCCCAGTGACAACAAGCTCAAAGCCGCTGAGAAGAAGCAACTCACACAGCTGCAGGCCGAGAACGAAGCGTTGAAGGCCAAACTGGCCAAGTCTGAAGCTGCGGTCGATATCTTGGGAAAAGCGTCCGCGCTCTTGGAAGCGATGTCCAAGAGCGCGACCGCGACAGACCCGACGCTGCCCGAGGTCGAGGCGACCAGGCCGGACTGGATGAGCCCGCCACAGTAAAGGCAATCGGGTTCAGGTTCATCGGCGATCTGATCAGGGTCGGCTGGTCGATCACGGCGGCCTGCGAGTTGATGGGTGTGCATCGTACGAGTTGGTACCGTCACCAGAATCCGGCGGTCCCGGCCGGGGTGCAGGTGCCGCAGAAGGAACGCGACTACCCGAGTCGGATCACCACCGCCGAGGCCGATGCGTTCATGGCGCTGTTGAACTCTGAAGACTACGAGAACCTGTCTGTCACCCAGGCGTATTGGCGGATGCTCGATGCCGGGCAGGTGCCATTCTCCGCATCGACGGCTCACCGAGTGGTGGCCGCACACGGGCAGAACGGAGACCGTCGCGCCCAGCGCCGTGGCAACCAGCCCAAACGGCCCAAGCCGGTCCACGCTGCCTGCGCACCGAACCAACTGTGGAGTTGGGACATCACGATGCTGCGCGGTCCCGGCAAGGTCATCTATCGCCTCTATGCCATCATGGACGTTTTCTCCCGCAAGATCGTTGGCCACCGGGTCGAGACTTCCGAGAAATCCGTCCATGCTCAGACCATGATCGATCAGGCTGTGGCAACTAACCAGCAGTACCCGACCGTGCTACACGCCGATAACGGGGCTCCCATGCGCGCGGCAACGACTGTCCAGTTCGCTCAGTCGCTGGGGATCAAGCTGTCCTTTTCCCGGCCCAGAGTGTCGAATGACAACGCGTTTAGTGAATCGACGTTCAAGACCATCAAGTACCACTTGGACTTTCCCACCCGGTTCGAATCCATCGATCATGCTCGTGACTACATGGCCGCGTTCATTGCTGACTACAACGCGAACCACCGCCACAGCGGCCTGAATTATTACACTCCCAACGATGTCCATCACGGACGTACCGAGCTTGTCCGGGCCCGTCGCCAAGCCACTCTGGAGGCCCGTCACTGCGCGCATCCGGAACGATTCCACACCAGCCCCATAGCCGCTGGCCCACCGACCCACGCCGGCATCAATAGCCCAGAAAACACCGAGCTGTCACAAACAGCTTGAAATATACCGCCGGCACCGTGGTCTCGGAACGCCAGCGTAGTTTCGGCGCTGCACGCGGTTTCAGGCGCGGCTGCGGCCAGCACGCCAGCGTGGTCTCGCCGCTCCAGCGTGGTCTCGGCGATTAATGTGAGCGTGGACAGCAGCGGCCCCACTAGTGACCCCATCCCACCACGAACCCCACCCCCACCATCACCCCATTCCCACCAGTGGCCCCATCCCCACCAGCACCCCACTCCCACCGCAGACCCCGCGCAGACACACGAACGCCCGGACTCCTTCCATCAGGAAATCCGGGCGTTCGGGCGTTCGGGCAGGTGATCAGCTGTGGTGAGCGGCCTTCTCCTGCTTCTTCTCAGACCGCCGCCGGATGGTGTTCGCCTCGATGTCCTCGAGGGTGCGACCGCGGGTCTCGGGCACCCGGAGGGTAACGAACAGGACGCCGAGGACGCAGATGACGCCGAAGATCGCGAACACCGCGTCCTGGCTCATGGTCGCCGTCATGATCGGGAACAGCAGACCGACGAGGAACGATCCGATCCAGTTGAACGAGCTGGCCAGTCCCGAAGCACGTCCGCGAATCGCCAGCGGGAAGATCTCTCCGACGATCACCCAGGTCAGCGGCGCCCAGGTGAAGGAGTAGAACGCGACGTAGATGCTGAGGAACACGACGATCATCATCGGATCGGCATTCGGCATCACCGAGTTGATGATCGCCGGCAGCAGGAACGAAGCACCCATGACGAGTCCGCCGACGATGAGCAGCAGCCGACGGTTGAACCGCTCGGCGATCGCCATGTAGAGCAGTGAACCGAGCACGAGGATGACGCCCTGGATGATCGGCCACATGAGCGCCGATTCCGCGGCGTTGCCCGTGGCGGTCTCGACGATGAGCGGAATGTAGTAGAAGATCGCGTTCGCGCCCTGGAACTGCTGGAACGCCGCCACGCCGACGCCGGCGATGACGAGATAGCGGTATCGGCTGGCCATCAGCGTCGCCCACGTGGTCACGAGGGCGTTCTTCTTCTCCTGCTCGGCGGTGTTCCTGATCAGTTCGATCTCGGAGTCGAGCTCATCGGGACGGCGGATGTAGCTGAGGACCCGCCGCGCCTGCTCCTCGTGGCCGTGTTTGACCAGGTAGCGCGGGGACTCCGGAAGGCGGAGCACTCCGAGGAAGAGGATGATGGCGGGAACGGCAGCGGCTCCGAGCATCGCCCTCCATGCCCAGGCTTCGGGCAGATCGCGCAGGAGGAAGTCGACGATGTAGGAGATGAGCATGCCAGACACGATCATCGTCTGGTTGAGTCCGGAGAGACGTCCGCGCAGTCGCGCCGGAGCCAGCTCCGACATATAGGCGGGAACGAGCGCGCTGGCCGCACCGACGGCCAGTCCGAGGAAGATCCTCACGAATACGAGGAACAGCGTCCCGCCCGACGGCGCCACCGCACAGAGCAGTGAGCCGAGCACGAAGACGACGGCGGCGGCGAGGATCATGCGCCGCCGGCCGAAGCGGTCCGAGAGCTGACCGGCGATGGCGCCGCCGAAGATGGCGCCGAACATCACTCCCGAGGTGATCCAGCCGATCACGCTCGCCTCGTCGCGCAGCCCCCAGTCGTTCTGGAGGAACGGCAGCGCGCCGGTCATCACTCCGATGTCATAGCCAAAGAGAATTCCGCCGAACGCGCCGAAGAAATAGATGAACGCGCCGGAGATCTTCTTGTCATTGTCCACGATGACAACATCCCTTTCTGGATGGATGGTCAGCGCATTTCGGAGAGTCGAAACCGGCACCACTGCCGTTCGTCCGAAAAGCAACTCTGCCGTTCACTTCAAAAAGTGAGCGCTAACATTTCTGTCGGTCGAAACGTTAATCTACCCGCTCGGGGCTGTCAACGCTTATTTTCCCGAGCCTGCTCAGGAGGCTGCGCTGTCGAGCTGCGCACCAACAGGACCGGCGGCACTGCGGACATATCCGGTTCCTGACCGCCGATCAGCGCCGCCGCGGCCTCGAGCACCCGATGCCCGAGCGTGGTGAAGTCCTGATGGACGGTCGTGAGGGCGGGACTGAAGTAGGCCGCCTCCGGGATGTCGTCGAAGCCGATGAGCGAGACGTCGTCGGGCACCGTCACCCCGGCTTCGTTGAACGCCGCCAGCAGTCCTAAGGCCATTGCGTCATTGGCCGAGAAGATCGCGGTCGGAACGCCGTCGGCCCGGTCCGCCAGCGCCCGGCCCGCCTCGTATCCGCTGGCCGGGCTCCAGTCCCCGGCGACGACCTCGGCGGCGATCCCCCGCGCCTCGCACTCGTCGAGGGCTCCCGTCCGCCGCTCCTGCGCGTCGATCCACCGCCCGGGCCCGGTGAGCACGAGGATCCGACGGTGGCCGAGCTCGCCGAGGTGGGCGATCGCGTCCTTCGCGCCCTGCCGCTGGTCGACGCTGAACGTCGACAGCCCCGGCAGATGCGACTGCGGGGGCCCGACGACGATGAGCGGGACGTCGACGGCGAACATCGGCACCTGCCGGACCACGTCCTCCTGCGCGGCGATGACGATGATCGCCTCGACCGAGCGATCGAGGCAGGTGTCGATGGCGCGCTCGAACTGCTCGGACAGCTCGCCGTCGCCGCCGGATCGGATCGTCGCGAGCAGGGTGGTGAAGTCGTGGCTGCGGGCGGCCTCCTCGATGCCGGCCAGCGTCCGCGTGGGCCCGTAGAGGAAGGACCCGACCGCGATCACTCCGATGAGTCCGGACCGGCTCGTGACCAAGGTCCGTGCGGCATTGTTGCGACGGTAGCCGAGTTCGCGGATGGCGGCCTCGACCCGCTCCCGGGTGGCCGGTTTGACTCCGGTCGCACCGTTGACGACCCGCGATACGGTCTGGTGGGACACCTTCGCGTGGGCGGCGACCTGGGCCATGCTCGGCCGCCCGTCCGGACTCTGGGCCCGGCTCACGACGCTTCGCCGATCGCTGCGATCGTCCATGTCGCCTCGTGCGTTTCGCCGGGGTCGAGGACGAGGAGGTCGGTGCCGGAGTTGAAAGCGTCGGGCGGGCAGGTCATCGCTTCGACGGCGACCGCGCGCCGATCGAGTTCGGGATGGTCGGGGACGTCGGCGGTGAAGATCTGCACCCAGGGCAGCGCCTCCGGGTCCCAGCTTAGCGACACCCCAGAATCCGCGGCATCGGGGCCGAAGAGCTCGACTCCGGTCGTCCCTCCTTCCGCTTCGATGCCGGTCATCGCGTGGTCGATTCGCTGCGGGCCGATCGGACGCGCCGAGGTGAAGTCGAAGACCCCGTCGGCGAACTCGGCCACCGGATGCAGGCACCGAGGCAGCTTCGTGTCCTCATCGACGTCGAGCACCTCATGCGCGGGCACCCGCAGCCGCCACTGATCGGCCCGCCCCGTCGGCAGCCTGAGATAGGGATGGGTGGCCACCCCGTAGGGGGCCGGAGCGGACCCGACGTTCGTCGTGGTGATCGACCACCGCAGCCCACCGGCGCCGAGGCGGAACCGGGCCATGGCCTCGAGCGAATGCGGATAGCCCGGCTGGGCCGCGATGCGCGTGGCCAGCTCGACCCGATCGGCTGCGACGCCGACGACGTCCCAGTCGAGCCAGGAGGCGAGACCGTGGATGGCGTTTCCGCGCTCGGGCTCGGTGATCGGCAGCTGCTCGGACCGACCGGCGAACTCGTATGCTCCTCCGGCGATCCGGTTGGGCCATGGCAGCAGGCCCGTGCCCAGGGCCGCCGGGCGGACCTCATCGGCCCCGAAGGTCGCCGTCAGCGGTCTGTCCCGGTGGGACAGTGAGCGCAGCGTCGCTCCCACCGAGGCGATCTCGGCCGTGTAGCCGCCGCCGCTGATGCGGATCTGCCGCCCGCTGCCCGCCCTCGCGTGCGCGCCAGCGCCGGCACCATTCGTACCGGCACCATTCGCGCCGACACCACCGTTCGTGCCCGCGGTTCTGTTCATGTCGGCCATCGCGTTCGGCCCTGTCATTCCGTTCGTCATTGAGCGCTCATTCCGTTCGCGGCTGCCGTTGATGCGGACAGCTCTGTCGATCTGCTTCACCTGCCCGGTTCTGACGTCCCGCCCCTCGTCACGGACAAGGCTACCGACTCAGTGAGGGCGCGGCACGCGCGTCCGCCCCTTGCACGCGCCGTGTCCGTGCGGCATGATGAGACGGAATACATGAATGTTAACGCTAACATTCGGCGGGCGATGCTGCCCGCCCCGCGAACGCGAAGACGCAGAGAGCCAGGAACATGGAACCAGAGCACACAGCGGGTGGCAGGGCCCGCGCGAAATCGGCGAAGATCATCGAGACCGGAGCGGCCGTGCTCGGCATCGAACTCGGATCCACACGGATCAAGGCCTGCCTCATCGCCCCGGACGGAGTCAGCCTGGCCACCGGAAGCTCCGAATGGGAGAACCGGTGGAGCGACGGACACTGGACGTACGGCCTCGACGAGGTGTGGGACGGCATGGCAGCGGCCTTCGCCGATCTGCGCGACCGGGTCCGTCAGACCTACGGCTGCGAGCTGACGTCTCTGGCCGCCCTGGGAGTCTCGGCCATGATGCACGGCTACCTGGCCTTCGACTCCGATGACGAGCTGCTCGTGCCATTCCGCACCTGGCGCGACACCACAACGGCGCGCGCCGCCGCCGAGCTGACCGAACTGCTCGAGATCAACATCCCGATGCGCTGGTCCGTGGCCCATCTGCACCAGGCCGTCCTCGACGGCGAGGACCACGTCGGCCGCGTCTCCTTCCTGACCACCTTGGCCGGGTACGTCCACTGGCAGCTGACCGGGCAGAAGGTGCTGGGCATCGGCGACGCTTCGGGCATGTTCCCCGTCGCCCCCGACACCCTCGACTACGACGCGGCCAGACTGAGCACCTTCGATGACCACCTCGGCGAGGCGCTGCCGGACGGGGGCCTGCGGTCCCTGCTGCCGCAGGTCATCGCCGCCGGCCGCCCGGCCGGTGAGCTCACCGAACGCGGGGCCGGACTCCTCGATCCCACCGGCACCCTGCGCCCCGGAAGCCCGATGTGCCCGCCCGAGGGCGATGCCGGCACCGGCATGGTGGCGACGAACTCGGTGCGGCCGCGCACCGGCAACGTCAGCGTCGGCACCTCGATCTTCGCGATGGTCGTCCTCGACACTCCGCTGGATGACGTCCACACCGAGATCGACCTCGTCGCAACCCCGGCCGGGCCGACGGTGGCGATGGTCCACTGCAACAACGGCGCCGATGAGCTCAACCGCTGGGTCTCGCTGTTCAAGGAGGCCGCCTCGGTGCTGGGCGGAGACCGTCAGGTCGCCCCCGATGAGGCCTTCGCCGCCCTGCTCACCGCCGCCGAGGACGGTGCCGCCGACACCGACGGCATCGTCGTGTTCAACAACATCTCGGGCGAACCGATCACCGGACTCGAACAGGGCCGTCCCCTGCTGGTCCGGGCCCCCGACTCGGAGCTGCGGCTGGGCAGCATCATGCGCGCCCATGTCTATTCGATCTTCGCCACCTTGGCCATCGGCCTCGACGTCCTCGCCGAGGAGGGTGTGGGACTCGAGTTCCTCAACGCCCACGGCGGACTGTTCAGAACCGCCGGAGTCGCCCAGCGCTTCCTCGCCGCCGCCACGGGCACGCCCACCGTCGTCGCCGAGAGCGCCGGCGAGGGAGGGGCATGGGGCATCGCCCTGCTGGCGGCCTATCTCGACCACTCGGAGAAACCGCTCGAGCGCTTCCTCGACGAAGAGATCTTCTCCGGCACGTGGACCCATTCGGTCACCCCGACGCCCAAGGACGCGGCCGGGTTCCGCGCATTCCTCGACCGCTACCGCGAGGCACTGGCCGTCGAGGCCGCAGCCGTCGACCACCTCCCCTGAGCCGGACGGCCCCACCGCCGGCAACCCACCCATCGACGATCGGAGGATCATCGTGACAATCGATCAGCGCATCCGCGCACTCATCAGCGAAACCCAGGAGCGGGTGAGCGAGCTGCATGCTCAGCTGCCGTTCTGGGGCCTGGTGGTCTGGACGGCGGGCAACGTCTCCGAACGCGTCGTCGTCGACCCCTCGGGCACACCCGGGCCGGATGACCTGCTCGTGATCAAGCCGTCGGGAGTCCGCTACGACGAGCTGTCGGGAGACAAGATGGTCGTGTGCGACCTCGAGGGCAACCTCGTCGAGGAGCTGTCGACCGGCGGTCTGACCCCGTCATCGGACACCGCCGCCCACGCCTACGTCTACCAGCAGATGCCGCAGGTCGGAGGGGTCGTGCACACGCACTCGACCTATGCCACCGCTTGGGCCGCCCGCGGCGAGGAGATTCCGTGCGTGCTGACGATGATGGCCGATGAGTTCGGCGGGCCCGTGCCCGTGGGACCGTTCGCGATCATCGGCGACGACTCCATCGGGCGCGGCATCGTCGACACGCTGTCCGATTCGCGCAGCCCGGCGGTGCTCATGCGCAATCACGGCCCGTTCACCATCGGTGCCACCGGCGCCGAGGCGGTCAAGGCAGCCGTCATGGTCGAAGAGGTCGCCAAGACCGTCCACGTCTCCAAGCAGCTCGGTGAGCCGCTGCCGATCGAGCAGGGGACGATCGACCGCCTCTACGACCGCTACCAGAACGTCTACGGACAGTGATCCGCGGACCCGAAACTCCCCGAACACCGACATCGCGAAGGAGCAGTTGACATGCGCAATCCATTCGAGGGCAAGGAGATCTGGTTCCTCACCGGCAGCCAGGGTCTCTACGGCCCGGAGACCCTCGACCAGGTCGCCGAGCAGTCACAGCAGTTGGCCGGCACACTCGACGCAGCCGAGGACATTCCCGTCAGGATCGTCTGGAAGCCGGTCCTGACCGACTCGGAGTCGATCGAACGCACCCTCATCGAGGCCGGGGCCAACGACCGCGTCCTCGGCGTCATCGCCTGGATGCACACGTTCTCACCGGCCAAGATGTGGATCCGCGGCCTGGAGGCGCTGCGCAAGCCCCTGCTGCACCTGCACACGCAGGTGCATGAGCGCATGCCGTGGTCCGAGATCGACATGGACTTCATGAATCTCAATCAGGCCGCCCACGGCGACCGCGAGTTCGGCTACATCCTCACCCGCTTGGGTGTTCCCCGCGTCACCGTCGTCGGACACGTCGACCATGCGAAGGTGACCGGCCGCATCGGCGTGTGGGCCAGGGCCGCGGCCGGCTGGAACGAGGCACAGCACATGCGGATGGTCCGCTTCGGCGACAACATGCGCAATGTGGCCGTGACCGAAGGCGACAAGACCGAGGCCGAGATCCGCTTCGGCGTGTCCGTCAACACCTGGAGCGTCAATGAACTGGCCGCCGCTATCGACGCGGTTCCCGACTCCGAGGTCGACGCCCTCGTCAAGGAGTACGGCGAACTCTACGACATCGCCGACGAACTGCGTCCGGGCGCCGACCGCCACGAGTCGCTGCGGTACGCGGCCCGGCAGGAAGCCGCGATCCGCGGATTCCTCGAGGCCCACAACGCCACGGCGTTCACCGACACCTTCGAAGACCTCGGCGCGCTCAAGCAGCTGCCCGGTCTGGCCGTGCAGCGGCTCATGGCCGACGGCTACGGCTTCGGCGCCGAGGGCGACTGGAAGACCGGCATGCTCATCCGCATCGCCAAGGTGATGGGCTACGGCCTCGACGGCGGCGCCAGCCTGATGGAGGACTACAGCTACAACCTCGAACAGGGCGCGGAGAAGATCCTCGGTGCGCACATGCTCGAGGTCTGCCCCTCGCTGACCGCGGGTCGGCCCCGGCTGGAGATCCATCCGCTCGGCATCGGCGACCGCGAGGACCCGGTCCGTCTCGTCTTCGACGCCGATCCGGGTGATGCCTTGGTCCTGGCCCTGTCCGACATCCGCGACCGGTTCCGCCTCACGGCCAATGTCGTCGAGGTCGTCGAGCCGGACGAACCGCTGCCCAATCTGCCGGTGGCCCGTGCCGTCTGGCAGCCGGCGCCGGACTTCGCGACCTCGGCGACCTGCTGGCTCTCGGCCGGTGCCGCGCACCACACGGTGATGACGACCGCGCTGGGTCTCGACGCGTGGCGCGACTTCGCCACGATCGCCGGTGTCGAGCTCGCCGTCATCGACGAGGACACGACCGTTCACGGCTTCCAGGACGGACTGCGCTGGAACGACGTCTACTACCGCGTGTCCCAGGGGTTCTGACCGACCACCGCTGACGGTTCGAAGCTGCCGTGGCCTGCGACGAGGAACATCTCGTCGCAGGCCACGGCAGCTTTCTGATGCCGGTTCTCAGTCCAGCAGGTCGTGGCACACGATCGACTGCTCGCGGTCGGGGCCGACGCCGATGACCGACATCCGGCAGCCCGAGAGCTCCTCGAGCGCGGTCACGTACTTCTGAGCGTTGATCGGCAGGTCCTCGAAGGTGCGGGCACCGGTGATGTCCTCGGTCCAACCGTCGAAGTACTCGAAGATCGGCTTCGCGTGGTGGAACTCGGTCTGCGACACCGGCATCTCGTCCTGACGCTGCCCGTCGACCTCGTAGGCCACGCAGACGGGGATCCGCTCGATGCCGGTGAGCACGTCGAGTTTGGTCAGCACATAGTCGGTGAAGCCGTTGACCCGTGAGGCATAACGAGCGATGACCGCGTCATACCAGCCGCAGCGGCGCGGACGACCGGTGTTGACGCCGAACTCCCCTCCGGCCTTCTGCAGGTATTCGCCCATCTCGTCGAACAGTTCGGTGGGGAACGGTCCGGCCCCCACGCGTGTGGTGTAGGCCTTGACGATGCCGACGACGCGGTTGATGCGTGCGGGGCCGATGCCCGAACCCACACAGGAACCGCCGGCGGTCGGGTTCGAGGAGGTGACGAACGGATAGGTGCCGTGGTCGACGTCGAGCATCGTCGCCTGACCGCCCTCCATGACGACGACCTCATCGCGGTCGAGGGCCTCGTTGAGCAAGAGCTCGGTCTCGGCGACATAGGGACGCAGCCGCTCGATGAAGGGCTCGAAGTACTCGACGATCTCGTCGACCGACACCGCCCGACGGTTGTAGACCTTGACGAGCAGTTCGTTCTTCTGCCGCAGAGAGCCCTCGATCTTCTGCCGCAGGATCGACGCGTCGAAGACGTCCTGGACGCGGATGCCCAGTCGCCCGATCTTGTCCATATAGGCCGGTCCGATGCCGCGGCCGGTGGTGCCGATGGCCCGCTTGCCCAGGAACCGCTCGGTCACCTTGTCCAGGGTCTGGTGGTAGGGAGCCACGAGGTGGGCGTTGGCCGAGATGCGCAGCTTCGAGGTGTCGGCCCCGCGCGATTCGAGCGCGTCGATCTCTTCGAAGAGAGCCTCGAGGTTGACGACGACGCCGTTGCCGATGACCGGGGTGACGTTCGGTGAGAGGATACCGGCGGGCAGGAGTTTGAGCTCGTATTTCTCTCCCCCGACGACGACCGTGTGTCCGGCGTTGTTCCCGCCATTGGGTTTGACCACGTAATCGACGCTGGTGCCGAGGATATCGGTGGTCTTACCTTTACCTTCGTCGCCCCACTGAGCGCCGACGACAACGATTGCTGGCATGAGAGTACTTCACCTCGAAGTGAGAGGGGGATGTCATTACTCCACAAGTCTACTGGGTCACACTGCCACAGCCGTCAGCGGGCGAACGCCGGTCCGAATCCGTCCGCCGAGGCGACCCCCGCCTGCACGCCGCGGCGACCCGTCCCGTCCTCGCCCGCCGAGGCTCATCCGTCCAGTCCTTGTTCGCCGAGATCAGCGGGCTTATGCTGAGGTCACCCACGTATTCCGTCGTTCGGGCAGGAGCCTTCTGAACGTCGCCGGAGCAGTCGACTTCAGGGCATCACCGCTCGTAGGAGGTTGCTCATGTCCACCACCTCAACGAATCCGGCCACGAATTCCGCGCAGAGCCCCTCGCTGCCGTTCGCCAGCCGTGCCGACCAGCTCGTCGGATCCGTCATCGACGCCTCCACCACACTGCTGGCCGCCTACGACCACGACATCGTCAAGTTCGGTATGGGCGCGCCCGCCCCGGACATGCTGCCGGCCAAGGACTTCGGACGCATCGCCGGAGAGGTCTTCGACCCCTCGAACTTCACCTACGGGGAGACCAAGGGCGAGCCGATCCTGCTCGAGGCCCTCCACGACTATCTGTCGGCCACGGACCAGATCCCGGCCGAGCAGAAGGGCAACCTCGACCGCCTGCTCATCACCTCCGGGGGGATGCAGGGCCTCGACCTCGGGTTCAAGCTCTTCGTCAGCCCCGGCGACCTCGTCGCCTGCGAGTCGCCCACCTACACCAACGGCTCGGCCACGGCCATGAGCTACGAGGCCGACATCCTCGAGGTCCCCGTCGACGATGAGGGCATGCAGGTCGAGGTGCTCGAGGAGCACACGGCTCGCACCGGCAGGCCGCCGAAGGTCATCTACACGATCCCGACGTTCCAGAACCCGGCCGGGGTGACGATGTCCCTGCCGCGGCGCGAACGGCTGCTGTCCTTCGCCCACCGCCACCGTTCGGTCATCATCGAGGACAACCCCTACGGCATGCTGCGCTTCTCGGGCGAGTCCCTGCCGGCGCTCAGCGACCTCAGCCCGAACGACCCCCTCATCTTCGGTGTCCGCACTTTCTCGAAGTTCGTCGCCCCCGGCCTGCGACTGGGCTGGATCGACGTCGACCCCGAGGTCCGCGACCTCGCCGTCAACGCCAAGCAGACGATGGACACCTGCGCACCCGTGCCCAACCAGCACCTCGTCGCCCAATGGCTGTCCGAAGGCGGCGCCGAGTCCCACGTCGAGGTCCTGCGCGAGGCCTACCGGGAGCGGAAGCTGACGATGTCGGCGGGTCTCGAACGCCACTTCCCCGGCCAGCTGAGGGCCACCGACCCCGACGGCGGATTCTTTCTGTGGGTGACCTTCGAGGACGAGACGCTCAACACCGAGCAGCTGCTGCCCACCGCCCTGGAAGAGGGCGTCGCCTACATTCCGGGCCCGGCCTTCTCCCCCGGCGGCAGCTTCACCAACGACCTGCGCCTGTGCTTCGCCTCGAACACCCCCGAACGCATCGACGAGGGGCTGGAGCGTCTGCGCAGGGCCATCGACCGGCACCGCGCCTGAGGCACCTTCCCACCCGGTGAGGGGGCAGATAGGCTGATCGCCTGACCGATTCCGACTCAGGAGGAGCCCGCGTGCCCGATCAGCCGATGCCACGTCTGCGCGCCTGGGTGCGCGACCCCGAGGTCACCACCGACCTGATGCAGATCGGCAAGTCCGTCATCGCCGCCACCGCGGCCTGGTGGCTCTCGGGGTCCGTGCTCGACTCGCAGATGCCGTTCCTCGCGCCGTGGACGGCGCTGCTGACCGTCCACGCCACGGTCCACCGCTCCCTCTCGCGCGGCATCCAGACGACGGTGGCCACGACCATCGGGGTCGGGATCTCGTTCCTCATCGGCAATTTCCTCGGCGTCAGCCTCTGGACCTTCGCCCTGGCGCTGCTCGTGGGACTGGCCGGTGCCCGACTGAGCTGGATCCGGGATGAGGGCGTGGCCATCGCCACGACCGCGATCTTCATCCTCGGCAGCGGCTTCAACAGCCAGCAGCCCCTGCTCGGCGAGCGCATCGGCGAACTCGCCCTCGGCGTCGCGATCGGTCTGGCTGTCAACCTCATCGTCGTTCCGCCCCTGCGTGACCAGCAGGCGGCCAGATACGTCGACAGCATCAACCGCAGGATGGGAGACGTGCTGTGCAGCATGGGCCGGGAGTTCCGCGAGTCGTGGGACACCGACGAGTCGGACAGCTGGCTGCAGGAGACCCTGTCGATGAGTCGGGAGCTCAACTCCGCATGGGCCTCGGTGCGCTTCGCCCGGGAGAGCCGTCGGGCCAATCCCCGCGGCTACCTCGGCACGCGCCGGGCCGGGCCGCATTCGACCACCATCTCCTCCTCGGCGAAGGTCGGCTACGAGGACATCCTCGAACGCGTCGACGAGGGCATCTCCCATCTGCGCAATCTCACCCGCACCCTGGCCGAGGCCTCCTACGACGAGGGCCGATGGGACGACCGCTTCCGCGCCGAATGGGCCGATATCGCCGCCGACGCGGGACAGGCCGTCGCCGACCCCGACGCCGATGTCGAACCGATCCACGCACGCCTCGACGAGCTCTCGACCCGTCTGGCTCAAGGTGAGCTGCCCTCCCGGTCATGGCCGCTGTACGGCGCGCTCATCACCAGCCTGCGCCATATCGCTGTCATCGTCGACGATGTCGCCTCCGATCGCCGGGCCCGCGAGGCGGCGAAGTCGAATCCACGGAAGTGACCTCACGCGGCCCCGCACCCGCGAGCCGCGAATCCCGACCCCTCACCCACGCGGAAAACCCCGCGAATCCCACATGCCGACCGACGGGTCCCACTGTCTGAGCCGGCAACCTGATTTGTGCACAATTACACTTGCTCGCCGATAATGGAGACATGCGTACCAGAACGATCCCCACCATTGCCATTGCCGGACTCCTCGCTCTCAGCGGGTGCTCCGGCTCGGATGAAGCCGAGCAGCCCGCAACCGAGGACGCTCAGGGCGCGGAGACGGCCGATCAGAGTGAACAGGCCGAGTCCGAGGACTCCGACGAAGGATCCGAGGACGCCGAGGACTCCGACGATGAGTCCGAGACCGCGGAGGCCTCCGAGCCCGCGGACGAAGCCGAGGACTCGAAGCTGACTGTGAAGACCGGTGCGAAGACGATCACGATCCACCCCACAGATGTCTACTGCTCCGGCGAACCGGGCAACATCCGGCACATCATCAGCAAGTCGAACAACAAACCGCCGCTGGTCAAGGCCGAGGGCTCGGACTTCGTCATGGTCAAGATCGGCCAGGGGAAGCCCTACAAGACCGATCAGCCCGGCGGCGTGGACTTCGGCGACGAGAGCGTGACCTTCGACGGCACCGAGGTCGGTTCGGCAACGCTGGACGGAACGATGACCTGCACCGACTGGGAGGACTGAGCCTCAACAGCACACTGCGCGCCGTGGCCCCGACAGGATCGGGACCACGGCGCGCAGTGCGTCCGGGACTCATTCCATGCTCATGCCCTTGGCCGGGGCGATCCGCGACATGGTGCGGGCCGGAATCGCCGAGGCGAGGACGGCGGCCAGCACCGCGGCCAACCCGATGAGCCCGAGCTGGACCGGAGGAACGGAGAGCACCGGTTCGGTCACGTCCGGGGTGATCGAGGCGGTGCCCACCCAACCGAAGAACGTTCCCACGCCGGCCCCGACGACCAGGGCGATGACGGTCATGAGCAGCGATTCGATCGTGATCATCCGCGACATCGATCCCCGGGTGAACCCGAGAGCCCGCAGCAGGGCGCCCTCTCGCCGCCGGTCGATGACCGACAGGGTCAGCGTGTTGCTCACGCCGATGACCGCGATGATCACCGCTGCGGCCAGCAGGCCGAGCACCACCGTCAGCGCCACCTGGAACATCGAGGCGTATTCGGCCCGGTTCTGCGCCGGTTCCGCGTCCGAGTCGGCGCCGATCCCGTCGAGTTCCGACGACAGCGCCTCGATCTGGGAGGTTGAGGCGTCATCGGCGATCCTCACCCAGGTCTGCTGCTCCACGGCGTCGCCGGCGGCCGCGTCGAGGGTCCTGCCGTCGGCACCGCTGACCAGTGCCGTTCCGGCAGGGACGTCGCGTGAGCCGACGGCCTCGAGCGTGAGCGTCTCACCGCCGACGGCCACGGTCACGGTCTTGCCGTCGATGTCCGAGGTGACACCGTCGAGCCCGAGCTCATCGGGGTCGACGAGCACGGTCCCCCGCTCGACGTCGTAGCCGTCGCTGCGCACGACCGAGGAGTCCCCCGCCTCGGCGGCGCTGGCGATCGTCAGATCGTTCTCGCCCTGTCCGCCTTCGACGCTCACCGAGGCGGCCGCCGACGGCACCTCGACCCGGTCGTCGACGACGGGTGAGTCATCGAGGACCGAATCGACGTCGCTGCCGCTTGCGGTCACGACGAGGTCGACGGGTGTGTCCTCGGCGGTGGCCAGTTCGAGGGTGCGCTGCAGGCTGGCCGAACCGACGACGACGGCCGTGACCAGGGTGATCCCGATCAGCAGGGCACCCGTCGTCGAGGCCGTCCGTCCGCCCGCGGTGCTCGCCGACCGTCCGGCCAGTCTGACCGTGGGCGAGCGCCGGGTGATCAGCGCGATCAGTCGCGCCAGCAGAGCCACCAGCCGCGGCACGAACACCCGAGCGCCGATGAGGAGGGCGACGAAGAGGACGAAGCAGCCGAGGATGCCGAAGAGCACGGACTGGGAGTTCGCACCGAGCAGGCACAGGGCGATGCCGGCGGCGCCGAGGACGATCGCGAGCGTCGCACGGAACCAGCGGATGCCGGCAGCCGCGGCGGGCACATCGACGGGACGCAGCGCCTCGATGGGCGAGACGCGGGAGGAGCGCAGGGCCGGGATCAGTCCGGCCGCGACCGTGACGAGGATGCCGACGGCCGGTCCGGCCACGAACGCCAGCGGCGAGACGGACATCTGCGCGAACTCGGGCATCCAGAACGCCCGGGCGGCGGCCGCGAGCCCCCAACCGAGGCCGAGGCCGAGCCCGACGCCGACGACGGAGCCGATGATGCCGAGGCTGAGGCTCTCGATGACCGCGGCCCCGCGCACCTGCCGCCTGGTGGCGCCGACGGCCCGGAACAGTGCGAGAACGCGGGTGCGGGAGGCCACGAGCACATTGAAGGTGTTCGAGATGACCAGTGCGGCGACTCCGGCGGCGAGCAGTCCGAAGGCGAGGCCGACGGTGTTCAGCACGTTCGTCGAATCGGACATCGCCTCGAGCTGTTCGTTCACGACCTGGTCGACGGTCTGGACGGTGAGCGCATCCGCGGATCCCGCCTCGGCGACGACCGTGTCGACCGCCTCGGCGAGGTCACCGCGATCGGTTCCGTCCGCGGCCACGACACGCACGGAATCGGCGGTCAGTTCGCTCGGCACGGTCTGCAGGCCGGCATCGGTGAGGTAGAGGGCCGTCGCCGAGGCGGACGATCCCGGCATGATGCCGGAGACGGTGTAGGTCCGGTCGTCCGAACCGCTGCCGCCGGTGCCGTCGATGGTCTGCATGGTCAGCTCATCGCCGACGCCGAGACCGAGTGTCTGCGCATCGGCTTCGTGGAGCATGAGCTCGTCATCGGCCTCGGGGGCCGAGCCGGTGATCGGCTCGTCCTGGTTCTGCGGGACGTTCGTGGGCATGGCCGAGACCGTGGTGCCGTCGGCGGTGACCGAGACGAATCCGGACTCGGTCAGCTGGGCGCTCTCAGCACCGTCGAGCTCGGCGACGGACTTCGCCAGCGATTCGTCCAGGGGTGAGGACTCGGCGGGGTCGGTCTGATCGCTCTGGGAGGCGGTGATGGCGACATCGGCGCCGGCCCACTGGGAGCGCACCTGATCGCGCAGGGTGTCGCCGAAGGCCTGGGAGAACAGGAGGGCGGCGACGATGAAGGCCACGGACACGGCGATCGCGATCGTGGCCGCGAAGAGCCGCCCTGAGGCGCTGCGGAGGTTGGACCAGGCGATGCGGATCATCGTGCACCTCCTTCGTGTGCGGTCGCTGCGTGGGAGGCTCCGGATCGTGAGGCTGCGGTGTTCGAGCCGCCGGTGGTCGCGGTGAGGTTCATCAGCGCGGTGGCCACGGATTCGGGGTCCGGGTCGGTCAGTTCCCCGGCCAGCCGGCCGTCGGCGAGCAGCACGACGCGGTCGGCGCGGGCGGCGGCGCGGGGGTCGTGGGTGACCATGACGACGGTCTGGCCGAGTTCGTCGACCGAGGACCGCAGAATGCTCAGCACCTCCTCACCGGCGTTCGAGTCGAGGTTGCCGGTGGGTTCGTCGGCGACGATGACATCCGGCTGGGACACGAGTGCGCGGGCGACGGCGACGCGCTGCTGCTGGCCGCCGGAGAGTTCGTGGGGACGGTGGTGGAGGCGGTCGCTGAGTCCGAGGAGGTCGACCATGCGGCGGAAGACGCGGCGGTCCGGCTTCTTCCCCGACAGCTGCATGGGCAGCAGGATGTTCTCCTCCGCATCCATCGCGGGCACGAGGTTGAACGATTGGAAGACGAAGCCGATGCGGTCGCGGCGGATCGCGGTGAGCTTGCGGTCGCTGAGTCCCGACAGCGCGGTCCCGCCGATGATGACCTCCCCGGAATCAGGGGTGTCGAGGCCGGCGAGCATGTTCAGCAGCGTCGACTTGCCCGAACCGGACGGTCCCATGATGGCGGTGAAGCGTCCGGCTTCGATATCGAGGCTGAGGTCGTTCAGCGGCCGGACGATGGCCTCACCGTCGCCGTAGGTCTTGCGCAGGCCGACGGCGCGGATGGCCGGTGTGGTCGTCGGGATGGTCGACGGGAGGGTGTCTGTGTATGTCGGTGATGAGTTCATGACTCCAGTTTTGTCGCTGCCGGCGTCTGCGACATCGGACCGGAGGATGGTCTTCGGATGCGGCCGCGGCCGCCTCGTCGCTGGCAGGTCATACCAGGGGATGACCTCGGCGGCCGGGACCGACCTGCTCAGTCTCTCGCGTTCGGGGTGACGGGGTCAGTGCCCGCCGACGAGGCCGGCTTCGTAGGCGAGGACGACGGCTTGGACGCGGTCGCGGGCCTCGAGCTTCATGAGAATGCGTCCGACGTGGGTCTTGACCGTCGGCTGGGCGAGGAAGAGCCGCTGTCCGATCTCGGTGTTGCTCAGCCCTTGGGCGATGAGCACGAGCACTTCCGTCTCGCGCGGGGTCAGCGTCTCCAGACGGCGGGCCGCGGCCTCGTCGAGCAGCTTCGGCGGCGGACCGGCCGCTGTGTCCGGCGCCGAGTCACCGGTCTCGGCCGTCTGCGCGTCCGTGTCGGCCGAGGAGTCGTGCCCTTCCCCGGCACCGCCGGTTGGTCTGCCGGCGCCGAGGCGGGGCAGCAGTTCGTTGTCGAGCAGGCGTCGGGTCGTCGTGGGGGCGATGACGGCTCCCCCGTCGACGACGGTGCGGATCGAGTCGAGCAGCACCTCGGGCAGGGTGTCCTTGAGGAGGAACCCGGAGGCGCCGGCCCGCAGGGCGTGCAGGGCGTACTCATCGTCGTCGAAGGTGGTCAAGACGATGATCTTCGGGGTGCGGATCTGCCCGCTGTCGGCGAGGCCGAGGATCTGCTCGGTCGCCTCGATCCCGTCGACACGGGGCATGCGCACGTCCATGAGGACGACATCGGGCTGCTCCTGGCGGACGGTGTCGATGCCGGTCACGCCGTCGCCGGCCTGACCGGCCACGGTCATATCGGACTGGGAGTCGATGACCATGGCGAAGCCGGCGCGCACAAGGGCCTGGTCGTCGACGAGGACGACACGCAGAGGATTCGACGCATGTCCGCTCACCGCCGGCCCCCGTCCTCGCCGCTCGGAGCGCTCGGGCCCGAGGCTGCCGCGTCCCCTTCGGCAGCAGCCGGGCCAGCATCCTGCCCGGCACCGCCGCCGTCGTCGCTGCCCCGCGCACCGGTGTCATGGGCCTCGACCGCCTCGCCGCTGGTGTCCTGGGCCTCGATACGGCGGTCTTGGGCCCCGCCGCTGGTGTCCTCGGCTTCGGTGCCGGCCTCCTGGGACTCGCCGGCCTCGGCCCCGACAGCCTCGGTGCCGGCCTCCTGGGACTCGACATCGCGTTTGAGCGGGAACCGGGCCTCGACGAGGAAGCCGGTGGCCGTCCCGAAGGCGCTGCCCGGCACCTTGCCCGAACTGAACGCGGGCTCTCCCCCGGACACGTTGGCCGCCCCAGAAGCTCTGGCACCCCCTGAAGCCCCAGAAGAAGCCCCAGACCCTTCGGAGGAGTCGGTGAGTCCCGTCGAGTGGATGGCCCGCGCCGTCAGCGTGCCTCCGTAGAGGGCGGCACGCTCCTTCATGCCGATGATCCCGTGGCCCCGGGCGCGTTCGTTTCCATTGTGGTCCTTCTCCGGTGCCTCGCCTGCCCCGTCATCACTGATGCGGACCACGAGTTCCCGGTCCTCGACCTGCAGGCTCACGTGCGCTCGTGCCGAGCTGCCGGCGTGCTTGAGCACGTTCGTCAGCGCCTCCTGCACGATCCTGTAGACCGCCAGCGCGGCGCCCTCGGGCAGTCGGTCCTCGTCGAAGTCGGCGAGTCCGGACTCCGACACCGGCAGTCCTGCCGAGCGCACATCGGCGATGAGGGACTCGATGTCGCCGACACCCGGCAGCGGGGACTTGGACCAGCTGTCGTCCTCGTCGGAGCGGAGGAAGCCGAGCAGCGAACGGGTCTGGGCGAGCGCTTCCCGTCCCGTCTGCGAGATCGTCTCGAGGACTCCGACGGCCGCGCTCGGATCGGTTCTGGCCGCATAGCGGCCGCCGTCGGCCTGGGCGATGACGACGGACAGTGAGTGAGCGATGACATCGTGCATCTCCCGGGCGATGCGCATGCGCTCGGCGTCGGCGGCCAGCCGGGTCTCGGATTCGCGTTCGCGTTCGAGGAGGCGGTTGCGTTCCCTGACGCCTTCGATCTCGGCGCGCCTGCGGTGGATGACCCCGCCCAGCAGCCACGCGATGAACACGATCGCCGCGCACAGAGCCACGATCGTGGCCAGCAGCAGGTACTCTCCGGACTCCAAGGGCCTGGAGTCGGGTCCGATCGTGGCCTGCAGCGACATGAGGTACAGCCATCCGCCGAGCAGCAGCGCCCCGACGAAGCCGAGACCGAGCACGATCCGGCCGTGGGCTCGGGTCCCGAAGGCCGTCGTCGAATAGATCGTCAGAGGCACGGCCACGATCCCGAGGTTCGGTCCGATCATCGTCAGCACACTGAGCAGGAAGCCGCCGGCGATGAGCGTCGAACTCATCAGCGGCGCCGTCCGCCGCAGGGCCAGGGGAACGGTCTCGAGCAGGGCGATGAGGATGTGGATGGGCACCGGAAGGGAGGACAGGTCGCTGGACTCGGCCGTCGCGAGTTCGGTGCTCACGCCGATCAGGGCCACCGGCAGGGCCCAGAGCACGGAATCGGAGATCCAGGGACGTGAGGCGAGGAAGATGCGCACGCGCTCCAACCGGTCGGGCTCGCTTCGCACGGAATCGGACACACGCGGCGGGGCCTCGGACGGTCGATTGCTCATGAGCCTCATGCTAGTGCGCGCTCCGACGCCGGTGCATCATACCCAGGGCTGACCCGCACCGTGCCGTGTCCGGGGGCCGTGACACAATGGGATCGACGCAGGCACACGATCGCATGCGCCGCGGCGGTGGGGCTCGCCGCACCCAACCTCGGGGCAGCCGAGACCAGGGCTTCCCGACAACAGTCCCTACCTCAGTCGGCGTCAGCATGCCCGAAAGGTAGGAGACAGCATGAACCGTCCCGCCCATCTGCGCACGTCCTTCCTCGGTCTCGCCCTCCTCGGCGGCATCGGCGGCACCGCGGCCCGGGAGGCGATCAGCCTCGCCGTGCCCGAGGTCGACGGGATTCCGGTGGCGATCTTCGCCGTCAACATCGGCGGTGCCTTCCTCCTCGGGCTCCTCCTCGACGCACTCGCCCGGCGCGGCCCCGACGAAGGTGCGCGCAGGACAGCCCGCATCCTCATCGGCACCGGCTTCATGGGCGGGTTCACCACCTACAGTGCGCTGGCCGCGGATGCGGCATGGCTGATCGGCAACGGTGACCCGGCAGTCGGCATCGGCTACGGCCTGGCCACTGTCGTCCTCGGCGGACTGGCCACGTGGGCGGGCATGGCCGTGGCGGTGGCCACGCACGGGCCGACGACCCGTCCGCATGAGCCCATCGATCCCGACCTCGCCGAGGCGGATCCGGAGGCCCGCAGTGCCGAACCGACCCCGGAGTCCCCATCCGCCGAGGCGGGCCCTGAACTCGGCGACGGAGGTCTGCGATGACCTGGCTCGTGTTCTCAGGCATCGCTGTCGCCGGCGGCTTCGGGGCGGCCCTGCGCATGCTGCTCGACGGGATCGTCAAGTCCCGCCTCACCGGGGCCATGCCCTGGGGGACGATCCTCATCAACGTCTCGGGCTCGCTCGTGCTCGGCTTCCTCACGGGACTGGCGGCCGGCCGGCTCCTGCCCGAGACCTGGCACCTGATCATCGGCACAGGGTTCCTCGGCGGATATACGACGTTCTCAACAGCCAGCGTGGAGACGGTCCGGCTGGCTCAGGAACGCAGGTGGGCGGCGAGCCTGGCCAATGCCCTCGGCACGCTGGCGCTCGCGACCGGTGCCGCGGGACTGGGCCTGTGGCTGGGCGGACTGGTCTGAGACCGGGGCCGATGCGGGGTGCGGAATGAGAGAACTCTCATCGCCTCGGCGCTGAAACTCCCCCGGCGCTCGTCCATACTGGGACCATGAGGCGCTACGGATGGTTTCTCGGCATCGGCGCCGTCCTGCTCTGCGCCCTCGCCTGGCTCGTGGTCGGAAGGTCACTGGCCGACGATGAGACAAAACTCGGTCCCCCGATCATCGTCCCCTCGGCCACCACCACGAGCGAACCGTCGAACGAGCCGACGCTCGAAGAGTCCCAGGAGCCGAAGTCGCCGAGCTCTCCCCCGGCCGGATCGGCGAACAGCGATTCCGCGAACGGCGATTCCACCGGCGCCGAACGGATCACCCCCGCTCCGCCGCGCCATGCCGGAGACGACGATGACGACGATGATCGCGATGAGTCCGATGACGCGGACGACGACGTCGACGATGACGACGCCTACGATGAAGACGACGACGTCGACGATGACGACGAGGACGACGATGACGACTGATCAGCGCCGCGGGGTGACCGCCCGCACGCGGATCCTCGCGTGGATCATGCTCGTGCTCACGATCGCGGTCTTCGTCATCGTCCTCTCGACCGCCCGGGCCGAACTGTCCCGAGTGAAGGTCCAGGCCAATGAGGAGCTGCAGCACGAAGCCGATAAGTTCCGCAACTTCGCGTCGAAGCCCGACCCCTCCGACGGCCGGCCCTACACCTCGGTGCAGAAGCTCATGACCAGCCACCTGCAGACCAATCTGCCCGAGCAGTCCGAGACCATCTTCAGCATCGTCGACGGCAAGGAGGACCAGCGCAGCGTCGACAATCCGCCGGTCCGCCTCGACAAGGACCGCGAATTCGTCGCCCGCGCCGCACAGGTGACCACGCCGCAGACCGGAGAGCTCGTCACCGATTCCGGACGGGTCGCCTATGCGATCATGCCCGTGCAGATCGAAGGGCAGTCCCAGACGGCGCAGCTGGTCATCGTCGAATTCCTCGCCGGCGAGTACGAGGAGGCGTGGGCGACGATCTGGACGATGACCGGCATCGCCGTGATCGCGCTCATCGCCGCGGGCTTCTTCGGCTGGTTGGTGGCCGGTCGCGTGCTCGCCCCGATCCGCGAACTCAGCGAAACCGCCTCGGGCATCGGCGAGGACGACCTCACCCGGAGGATCGAGGTCACGGGCAACGATGACGTCGCCCACCTCGGCGATACCTTCAACCGGATGCTCGACCGCCTCGAATCCGCCTTCGACGGGCAGCGGCAGTTCCTCGACGACGCCGGTCACGAACTGCGCACCCCGATCACCGTCGTGCGCGGGCACCTCGACGTCATGGGCGATGACCCCGAGGACCGCAAGCACACGCTCGAACTCGTCGGCGATGAGCTCAAGCGCATGTCCCGCCTCGTCGACGAGCTGATCATGCTCGCCCGCAGCGAGCGTCCCGATTTCCTCGTCCCCGCCGAGGCGGACCTCACCGACCTCGTCCTCGAGAGCTTCTCGAAGGCGAGCGCTCTGGCCCCGCGCCGATGGATCATCGACTCCACGCCCGAGGCGTTCGGCGTCGTCGACGAGCAGCGACTGACGCAGGCGCTGCTGCAGCTGGCGGCCAACAGCGTCGACTACACCGACGAGTCCGACACCATCGCCTTCGGCGGCCGCATCGCAGGCGAGGCCTCCGAGGCGATGATCGAACTGTGGGTCCGCGACACGGGTGCCGGCATCGCCGCCGAGGACCAGAACCGGATCTTCGAACGCTTCGCACGAGCGAAGAGGACCAGACACGGGCGCCAGGGCACGGGGCTGGGACTGACGATCGTCGACCGCATCGCCAAGGCCCACGGCGGATCCGTCACCGTCAGCTCCGTCCAGGGCGAAGGGGCGACGTTCCTGCTGCGCCTGCCCTGGCACCGGGAAGAGAGGGAGACCAGTTGACCCGCATACTCATCGTCGAGGACGAGGACCGCATCGCGTCCTTCGTGGCCAAGGGGCTGCGCGCCGAGGGCTTCTCCCCCGACATCGTCGAGGACGGCCACGAGGCGATCGACCTGGTGCGCACCGGCCGCTACGACCTCGTCGTCCTCGATCTCGGCCTGCCCGGACTCGACGGGTTCAGCGTGCTGCGCATGATCCGCAGCGAACGCCATGAGCTTCCCGTCATCATCCTCACCGCCCGAGAGTCCATCGAGGACACCGTCGCGGGCCTGTCCAGCGGGGCCGATGACTACATGCGCAAACCCTTCGCCTTCGACGAGCTCCTCGCCCGCATCCGGCTGCGCCTGCGCGCCGCCGACCCCCAGGAGGCGACGGTGCTGCGGGCCGGGAACATCGCCGTCGACATCCGCACCCGCCGCGCCCACATCGGCGATCGCACCGTCGAGCTCAGCTCCCGCGAATTCACCCTCCTCGAGGTCTTCGTCAAACACCCCGACCAGGTCCTCAGCCGTGCCCAGCTGCTCAGCCGGGTGTGGGGCCTCGACTTCGATCCCGGGTCGAATGTCGTCGACGTCTACGTCCGCTATCTGCGGGAGAAGCTCGGCCACGAGACGATCGAGACCGTCCGCGGCGCCGGCTACCGGCTGCGTGTGGCGAAGATGTGAAAGCTCTCATCTTCTCCTCATCGTGGTCTTAACCTCGCCCACCAGTGTGGATGGTGAACGTCAACAGGAGGAATCTCAATGCCATTCGCCATCGCTGTGGGCACCGATCTGGTCGCCATCGTCATACTCGCCTATGTCCTGTACTTCCGCCGCCACCGTCGCCGGGATCTGCTGCTGTCCTATGTTGCACTCAACATCGGGGTCGTCGCGGTCACCTCGGCGCTGGGATCGGTCGAGGTCGGCGTCGGGCTGGGGATGGGCCTGTTCGGCATCCTCTCGATCATCCGTCTGCGCTCGGATCAGATCACGCAGCAGGAGATCGCCTACTACTTCACGGCACTGGCGCTCGGCCTGCTCGCCGGCCTCCATCCGGAGCCGATGTGGCTGACACCGGTGCTCTCGGCGCTCGTGATCCTGGCGATCGCGATCCTCGACAGCCCGCTCATCGCCTCCTCGACCCACCGCCACACCCTGACCCTCGACCGTGCGATCACCGACCGTGACGCACTCATCGCCCATCTGGCCGAGATGTTCGCCGCCGACACCGTCCGCGTCGAGGTCCTCGACATCGACCTGGTCCGCGACACCACCCTCGTCGACGTCCGCTACAAGACGCTTCCCCGCCGCCGGTCCGGTGCCGCCAAGGACGCGCAGCCCGGCGGCCGCACCTCCGCCGATCACGCGGCCGGAATCCTCGACACCGAGGTCCGATGACGATGCGGGACGCCACCATCGCCGAGGCGGCCCCCGACCCGGGCATGAACCCCGCCCTCGCCGACGGGCCGACGGTCGGCGGCGGGCAGTCGGCCGGAGGCGGCGCCGAGGACACCACCGCGAGCGGGCTCGCCCTCGAGACCCAGCTGCAGCGGCTCACGCCGATCTCGCTCGACGAGATCAACGCCCAGGCGAGGCTGATGACCCGTG
This sequence comes from Brevibacterium sp. SMBL_HHYL_HB1, assembly GCF_018208375.1. Taxonomy (NCBI): domain Bacteria; kingdom Bacillati; phylum Actinomycetota; class Actinomycetes; order Micrococcales; family Brevibacteriaceae; genus Brevibacterium; species Brevibacterium sp. SMBL_HHYL_HB1. The sequence continues at coordinate 2,978,248 of NZ_CP062936.1, forward strand.
TCGATCGGAAGTACTTCCTTCCGCGCGGGCTCTTCATCGACCTCCTCGCGGCGACTCGGGACGACTTCCGGGTGCTCGAGATCGACGGCAAGCACCGCTTCGAGTACCGCACCGCCTATTTCGACACACCCGATTTCCGGTTCTACCGCGATCACGTCCAGGAGCGTCGGCACCGGTTCAAGGTCCGCACCCGCACCTATGTCGACACCGGCACCTGCCATCTCGAGGTGAAGTCGAAGGGCTACCGGGGGCAGACGGTCAAGGAGCGCATCGCCCATCCGCTCGACTCACCGCTGACGCTGACAGACGGCGACCGCGAATTCATCGACTCCGTCCTCGGTGGGCCACCGGCTCGCGCGGGCGGCGTCGATTCCGGCGGCCGGGCTTCCGGCGACCGCGCTTCCGGGGGACGCGATTGCGACGGCCGTGGGTCCGGCGGTCACGACTTCGGCTGCAGTCCCAGCATCCGTGTTCGGCCGCAGGCGGCGGACCTCGCACCCGTCGTCGAGACCGTCTACGACCGCATCACCCTCTGTCACGCCGACCAGCGGCTGACCTGCGATCTCGACATCCGCGCGATCAGCGGCGATGAGCAGCATGTGGGGCCGAGCGACGTCCTCGTCGAGACGAAGTCACCCGGAGGCGGCGGGATCTGGGACGGTCTGCTCAAACAGGTCGGCGTCCGACCGCACAAGGTGAGCAAGTACTGCGTCTCGGCCGCGCTGCTCAACCCGCAGCTGCCGAGCAACCCCTGGGAGCAGACGATCCGCCGGTACTTCCGGTGAGACGGGCCTTCGGGAGACCCCGGTATAGCCGAGGCCACCCAGTGAGGCAGACACCTGGTCAGGCGAGCCCCGCGAGCCGGGCACTCAGGCGTGCGTGTATTCCGTCCGGGGCTGCGTCTTCTTGCGTCCGCGGGCGAGGTCGATGATGCCGATGAGTCCCGCCAGGGCCATGGTGATCGCGATGAAGGCGAACCCGGCCACGATCGCCGCTCCGTAGCCGCCCAGCGACTGGACGACGAAGAAGACCGCAGTCACGATCGCGATGCCGATGGCCGTGCCCACACGCTGTCCGGTCTGCATCACACCGCCTGAGCTGCCGGCGTATTCGACGGGGACTTCGGCCAGCGTGAGCGTCTGATTGGGGCTGATCGCCATGCCCTGCCCGATGCCGGTGAGCCCGAGGGTGGCCATCAGCCACCAGATGCTCACACCCCACGTTTCGTGGGCGATGACGATGAGCGCCGAGGCGATGATGCCGGCCAGCGCGATCCCGACGCCGAGGACGACCATCTTGCGGCCGAAGGTGAGCACGACCCGGCCGGCCGCCTGTGCCCCGGCGGCCGAGAGCAGGGCCGAGGGCAGTCCGACGAGACCGGCCTCGAGGGCGGGGAAGCCGAGCCCGTTCTGCAGGTAGAGGGCGACGATGACCCAGACACCGGGCATCCCGACGAAGTAGATCGACGTCAGCGACGCCCCGTAGGCGAAGCTGCGGGTCCGGAACATCTGCATATCGACCATCGGTGAGCCGCCTCGGCGGGCGTACCTGTTCTCCCACTTCACCCAGCCGAAGACGATGGCGGCACCGGCGGGGACCAGCGCGTAGATCCATGCCCCGGCGCTGCGTTCGAGGAAGGGAAGCATGATGAGCAGAGTGCCGAACGCCAGAAGCACGAGGCCGACCGGGTCGAAGTCCGCCCGATGGCGGTCGCGCGGATCGGGTTCGGCGCCGCTGCCGAACCAGGCGCTCTTCGGCAGCCAGACCTTGCCCAGGCCGATCGCGGCCAGTGCGATCGGCACATTGATGAGGAACGCCGAGCGCCATCCCCATTCGTCGCCGAGGACGGCGATGAGCCCGCCGCCGAGCACGGGGCCGATGCCCACGGAGACGCCGACGATCGTGCCGAACATGCCGAAGGCGCGTCCGCGCAGCTTGCCGTGGAAGTACTGCTGGAGCATGCCCACGCCCTGCGGGCTGAGCAGGCCGGAGCCGATGCCCATGACGATGCGGGCGATGTTGAGCACGAGCGGATCGGGCGAGAGCCCGGCGATGAGGGAGCCGAGGGCGAAGACGCCGACGCCGATGACGAAGAGCCGCCCGCGGCCGAAGAGGTCGCCGGCCCGTCCTGCGGCGACGAGGAAGACGCCGAAGGCCAGCGTATAGCCTGAGAGCACCCACTGGATCGCCGAGTTCGACGCCCCGATCGAACGCTGCATGTCGGGCAGGATGACGTTGACGATCGAAACGCTCAGCAGCGACATGAACATCGGAACGAGCATCACCGCAAGGATCTTGCGCTGCTCGGCTGACATCACCGTCTCGGAAGTATTGCCCATTCATATAGTTCTACGCCGCCACGAGCGCAGGCACAATCGGTGACCGTGGTGCGATTGCTCACCCGCCGCGAAAATACGGACCGCCAACGGCGACAGCCCTGTCTGCGACAGAAAGCACTGGTTGCAAACCGAGCTCTCTGTCGCAGACAGGGCCGTCGCGAAAGCCGTCCCGTCAGAGCGGACCGCCCCTCACTCCCCCTTGCCGATCGCTTCGACGGCGGTCGGGTCGGACGAGGCGAGGAACTCCTCGATGCGGGCGGCTTCCTCGCCCTCGCCGATCGCCCCGGCGGCGCGGCCCAAAGCGTAGAGCGCGCGGAGGAATCCGCGGTTGACCTCGTGGGCGTACGGGATCGGCCCGGCCCCGCGCCATCCGGCCGCACGCAGGGCGTCGAGGCCGCGGTGGTAGCCGACCCGCGCGTAGGCATAGGCGTCGACGAGGCGGCCCTCCTGGTGGGCTTCATCGGCGAGTTCGGCCCAGGCCAGCGACGAGGCCGGAAGTGCCGCGGCCACGTCGATGGGCTCCTCACCGGCGTCGATGCGCTGCTTGGCCTCCACGTCCGGGTGGTCATCGGGCAGGTAGGTCGGCTGCGGCCCGAGCTGGCTCGCGTCGAGGTTGCCGATATGCGATGGGTTGCCGATGGGCTGGGTCATTGCATCTCCTTCTACGTCGTCGGGGTCGTATCATTCATCGTCAGAATCGTCTTCGTCATCGCGCCGAGGCGCCTCCCCGCCCCTGCATCAGGGTCAGTCGGTCTTCACTTCGGAGGGCAGCACTTCGTACGGGTTCGTGCTCAGGGCTCCGAAGACGCCTGCGTCGGCCAGTTCGTCGAGCTGCTTCTCGTCCTCGACTCCGGTGGCCCACACGTCGAGCTCGCCGCCGGCCCGATCCGCTGCGGCATCGGCGTCGACGGCCAGGGCCGTAAAGCCGGCCTCGGACAGGGACTGCTCGCTCGAGGCGGTCACGTCCCCGGTGAACATCGCGTCGACGCCGGCGTCGGCGGCGGCACGGGCCACCTCGGCGTCGTCGGTGCGCACGATCGTCGAGTCCTCGAGGCCCGCCTCGGTGACGGTGTCCAGGGCGGGTCCGGCCACCTCGGCGGAGGTGATCTCGGGCAGGAAGACGGTGTCACCGCCGAGCTCGTCGACGAGGCCGTCCCAGGTGATGGGCTCACCGGATTCCGTGTCCTCGCGAGGGGGTGTGATCGAGGCGTCGAGGAATTCGTCGACGGTGAGTTCGTCGAGGCCCTTCTTCAGGCCCATCGACTCGGCCGCGGTCTCGGCATCGGCGGCGACGACCGTGCCGTCGCCGAGAGCGGCCAGGGTGGGGGCCGGGAGGTAGCCGAACTTCACGTTCTCCGTGAAGGCGCGCTTCGAATCGGGCGGGTACACCGCGGACCCGCCGTCGAGTGCGGCCACGGCCGGCGGGTTGAGCGAATCGACGGTCAGCTGGTCCTTGCTGCCGAAGATGTTGAACGCGAGGACGGCGACGACGGCGAGGACGACGATCGCACCGGCCCACAGGGGTGCGTTGAACTTCTTCGGCTCCGGGCGCTCGGGCACGGGCACGCGCTCCTGGGAATCGGGTTCGACCGAGGGCAGCGGGTCGTTGAGTCCGCGCCCGTACCGGTCCCGATCGGGGCGGCCTGGCTTCCTCTTGCTCATCGGCTGCCGTCCTTCGTCGTGCCCGCCCCGGTCACCAGGCCTTTGAGGAATCCGGCGCCCCAGCACAGGTGCATGGTCGGCAGGACGAGGCCGAACCAGAACCGTTCCCGTCTGCCGCAGTCCTTCGCCGCCGAGGCGGTTGCCAGGATCCCGGCGATGTAGCCGCAGCTGGGCACGTGGACGAGTGAGGTGAAGCGGCGGACGAACTTCGGCCAGGTCTTCGTCCGGCCGGTCAGCTGGAGCAGGGTCTCGATGACGGCGGCACCCATGCCGAGCACCAGCAGCGGCGGGGCGAAGTAGCGCAGGGAGTTCTGCGCGCCGTAGCGGCGGATGAGTTCGGCCCGCCAGATGCCGGTCGCCCAGAACTGGCGGGCGATCTTCGACCAGGTCCCGCGGGGCCAGTAGGTGACCTGCATGTCCGGGTTGAACCAGATGCGTCCGCCGGCGGTGCGGATGCGCAGGTTGAGTTCCCAGTCCTGACCGCGTTTGATGCCTTCATCGAAGCCGCCGAGGGCATCGAAGACCTCGCGCCGATAGACGCCGAGGTAGGCTGATTCGGCTTCCTGCGCCTCGTCACCGGAATGGTAGGCGGGGCCGCCGAGGCCGACCGGGGACATATAGGCACGGGCGACGGCCTTCTGGAAGGAGGTCCTGCCGCGGGCGAGCATGAGACCGCCGCAGTTCGCGGCCTTGGTCTCGCGCAGGGTGTCGATGGCCTGCTGAGTGTATTCGGGGTTGAGCCCGGAGTGCGCGTCGACGCGGATGATCACCGGATGCCGGGTCGCAGCGATCGCGAGGTTGAGGCCGATCGGGGTCGCGGCTTCCGGATTGTCGACCGTCTGGATCCGGGAGTCGGTCGCAGCCATCGACTCGATGATGGCGTTCGTGTCGTCCGTCGAGGGCCCGAGAGCGAGGACGATCTCCTTGTCCCCGTCGTAGTCCTGCGCGAGGATCGTGGTGATCGCCTGTTCGATGTGCTCGGCCTCATTGAGGACCGGCATGATGAAGGAGACTCCGGGCTTCTCGGCCAACGGCGGCAGGCCGTCCGGGGTCAGGATCTCAAGTACTTTCGACACGCCTTCAATCTTGTCACACGCGCGCGAGCGCGGTCTTGAGGGGGCGCACAGGCACGGGGCTGCGGTCACCCCTCAGTTCTCGGCCGAGAGCGCGTGGTGGAGTTCGCGACGCAGGTCGAGGAACGCCGGATCTGCCTCGATGTCCTCACGGTCGCGGGGTCGGGCGAAGGGCACGTCGAGTTCGGATTGGATGGTCGCGGCCGGCCCATGGGAGAGCACGAGGATGCGGTCGGCCAGCAGCAGCGCTTCGTCGACGTCGTGGGTGACGAGGACGAACGTGCGCTTCTCCCGCTCCGACAACGCCAGCAGCTGCTGCTGCAGCGAATACCTCGTCAGCGCGTCGAGGGCGCCGAGGGGCTCATCGAGCAGAAGCACCTCGGAGTTCAGGGCGAATGCGCGGGCGATGCCGACCCGCTGCGCCATTCCTCCGGAGAGCTGGTTGGGTCGCAGATCAGCGGCCGAGCTCAGTCCCACCCGATCGAGCCATTCGTCGGCGAGCTCCTCCCGCTCGTCTGCTGTGCTCGCCCCGGTGCCCGCGGCTTCGAGAGCGAAGAGCACATTGCCTTTCGCACTCAGCCACGGCAGCAGCACGTGCTGCTGGAACACCATGCCCAGGTGCCTGCTCGGCTCGCGGATGGGCTCACCGGCCAGTGAGACCTGACCGTGTTCGGGTCTCTCGAGCCCGGCGAGGATGCGCAGCAGCGTCGACTTCCCCGAGCCGGAGGGTCCGATGATCGCGACGAACTCGCCGGCACCGACCTCGAAGGACACATCGGCGAGGATCTGCTGCGTCCCGCCCTTGGGCCGGCGGAAGGCCTTGCTGATGCGTTCGATGCGCAGGCCGGCGGCCGCCTCGGCGGGGGTCTGGGTCTTCGCTTCGGTCACCGTCGGATCTGTCGGGTTCATCTCGGGCCTCCTCCTCGTGGGGGGTCTCGCATCGGTCGGGCTCATGCGGCGGGCACCAGTCGATGGAGCTGGGAAACGGCGCGGTCGAGGAGGAAGCCGACGAGGCCGATGATGAGGATGGCGACGACGATCGAGTCGATGTTCATCGCGTTCCATTCGTTCCATACGAAAGTGCCCATGCCGCGGCTGCCGACGATCATCTCGGCGGCGATGATGACCAGCCACGCCGTCGACAGAGAGGTGCGCAGACCGGTGACGATGGCAGGGACGGTGGCGGGCAGGGTGATCCGCAGGATCCGTCGCAGCGGAGTCGTCTCCAAGGTGCGGGCGAGGTCGAGGTAGGCGGGATCGATCCGGTGGACGCCGTCGATGGTGTTGATGAGGATGATCCACAGCGAGGCCATGAAGATCACGAACACGGCGGTGGCTTCGGAGTCGCGCAGGATCGCCAGCCCGATGGGCAGCCAGGCCAGCGGTGAGACGGGACGCAGCACCTGCACGATCGGGTCGAGGGCGGATTCGAGGGTGCGGCTGCTGCCGAGCACGAGTCCGAGCGGGATCGCGATGAGCGCGGCGAGTCCGAAGCCGATGAGCACCCGTCGCAGCGAAGCGATGAGATGGAAGACGATGCCGACGTCGTTCGGGGGCCGGAACACGAACGCGGTGGAGACGACCTCGATGAGGCGGTGCCAGCTCGCGGCCGGGGTCGGGGCGAGGCCGCCGTCGTCATAGCCGGCGGTGAGCAGCTGCCAGATGAGGATGACGACCGCGGCGACGATGAGGAACAGACCGGTCGTCTTCGCCAACCCGACGAGGCGCCCGGTCCCAGGCGCCGCCCCCTTCACGCCGGCATCCTCGGGTCGGGAGGGCGATCGCTTCGGTTCGGTGCTCCGCTTCAGTTCAGCGCTCATGGTCTCAGAAGCTCCACTTCTTCGGGCGGCGTGGGTCGAAGGTGCGGCCGAGGACGGTCTCACTCGTGTGCTCGGCAGTGTCGCCGCCGAGGCTGCCGAGGACGTCTGCGGCTGCATGCGAATCGAACACGGAGTTCACCGCTCCGGCATAGTCGCCCGCCTGCGTGAACTCGGCATCGCCGGTCAGGTCTTGGCGCTGCATCGCATCGAGCATCCACACGCCGAAGGATTCGTGCGGGTAGGGCTGGAAGCCGATCCGGTCGGGCACCGAGCGGTTCTTGCCGGTGCCGTCGGGGAACTTCCCGGTCAGCACGGCCTCAAGCACGGGCTGCGGCATTCCGAGCGCCGAACCTGCGGTCATGAGTTCGGCGGCCTCGGCCCGGTGCGCCGGTTCGTCGATCCACAGTGAGACATCTCCGAGGGCGCGCAGCAATGCTGTGTAGCTGTTCGGGTTCGCCGCGGCGAAGTCCTCGGCGACGGCGAAGCTGCAGCAGGGGTGGCCGGGCCACAGGTCCTTCGTCAGCAGGTGGATGAATCCGGCCCCTTCGGCGACGGCCCGCTGGTTGAATTGGTCGGGCAGGCAGAAGGCGTCGAGTTCGCCCACGGCCAGGGCGGTGACCATATCCGCCGGGCGCATGATCCGCAGGTCGACGTCCTGCTCCGGGTCGAGGCCGCCGGAGGCGAGGTAGTCACGCGTGAGCAGGCTGTGCACCGAATAGTCGAAGGGCAGGCCGACGCGCAGACCGGCGAAGTCGTCCGGTCCTTTGACCTTGCCCAGCAGCGACCGGGCGACGGTGATTCCGTTGCCGTTCGTGTTCGTCACGAACGGCAGCCGCAGATCGCGTCGGCCCGAGGCGAAGTTGTGGTGGATGGCCAGCGGCATCGGTGCGAGCATCTGCGTGGCGTCGAGCTCGCCGGCGACGAATGCGATCCACAGCTCCGCCCAGCCGGTGTAACGGCGCAGCGTCACCTCGAGCCCGTATTTCGCGTAGACGCCGAGGGCGGCGGCCGTGACGATCGGGGTGCCGCAGGTGATCGGCACGTACCCGATCGTCATCGTGCGTTTCTCGAGACCGGCCGGAGCTGTGAGTGAGGGGTCAAAGTCCGCCGAGGCGGTGCCCGCCGTTCCCGTCTGTGTGGGTGAGCAGGCGCTGAGCAGTGTCGCGGCACCGGCGGAGGCGCCGAGTCCCAGCAGCCGGCGTCGTGAGAGCGCCGAGGCGGCCGCCTCTCCCGTCCTCATGATCGTTTCCATGTGTGTGTTCCGCTCCGTCCGGGTCATCCCAGACGGTCGAGCTCCCACCGCAGCTGGGATTCCGAGGGCGACTGGACAGGGATGAACGTCGCTTCCCGGAAGCGTCGGTTCGCATGCGAGCCGACGGCATATCCGCGGCCGCCGGCGGTGCGGATCTCGAGTGCCGAGACTGCCGTGGCCAGCCGTCCGGCCTCGAGACGCAGAGACAGGACTTCGCGCGGGTCGGGGCGATCGGCGGTGCCGATCCGGTGGATGATGTCGACGAGGCCGCTCTTGGCTTCCACGAGGGCCCGGCCTTCCCGCTCGACGTCGTCGGTGAAGACGTCGTTGATGCCGTGCAGCCCCGCCTCGGCGCCGGAGTGTGCCGAGGCGGCGAGTCCGAGGCAGAAGCTCGATTGGAGGACGGCGGCGACGGGGCGCCAGCGGGCGAGAAGCCCGGTGAAGTCCTCACCGATGACCTGTTCACGGTCGAAGTCGGTGATCTCAACGCTCACCGAGGTCGACGCTGTGCCCTTGAGCGCGAGCAGGTCGAGATCCGGGCCGACGGTCACGCCTGCCTCGGACAGGGAGAAGGCGACGATCGACTTCGGGCCCGCCTGAGGATCAGCCGCAGCGGGGTCGACGGCACCGGAATCAGCCGAACCGTACGCCGCAGAGACGATGACGGCATCGGGGTAGAGGTTCGAGGCCCACGCGAGTTTCCCGCGCAGCGCCAGAGATCCGGCCCCGCCTCCGGACTCCCCTGTGCCCGTACCGATTTCGAGCCCGAGCTCGCCGGCTCCGACCGAGGCTTTGAAGGCCGGCGCCATCCCGGACACGCCGATGGTCTCACCGCGACGCAGCCGGTCGAGGTGGCGGTCGGCGAAGCTGCCGCCGGTGGTGGCCAGGTAGTCGATGGCCATCCTCTGTCCCCAGACGGAGAAGGCGAGGCTCAGCGAGTGCCGGGCGATGGCCTCGATGACCGAGGCCTGGTCGAGCAGAGTGCCGTTCGCCGTCTGCCCGTCACTGCCGGCCACCCCGAGATCGAGGAGTCCGGCTCGGCCCAGTTCGGGGAGGAATTCTGCGACCTGGCGGTCTCCGCGATCGAGGGCGGGGGCCGCCTCGGCGATCGTCTCGAGCAGTTCGGCGGGAACGGCCGCGGTGGTCAGCGCATCGGTCGGGCGGCTGATGGCGTCGAGACTCATGGTCAGGAGCTCGACCCGGTGGTGGTCGAGGTTTCGAGGGCGACGGGGCGGATGAAGGTGTTGGCCACCGGTGACCATTTGACGGCGTCGTCGCTGATCTTCTGCAGCGTGGCGTCGTCGGCGTCGCCGTCGAGCGAGATGTTCGCCCGCACCGTGGTGATGCCCAGTTCCTTCTCCGGGTCGAGGTCGCCGACGCCCCAGACGGCGGAGATGTCGATATCGCCTTCGAGCTCGATCTCGATCTTCGTCAGCGTCACTCCGCGGTGGCTTGCGATGGCCTGGATACCGACGTTGATGCACGATCCCAGTGCGCCGAGGGCGTATTCGGTCGGGTTCGGTGCCTGGTCATCGCCGAGGAGGGGGTGCGGTTCGGAGATGAGGAACGGCTTGTGGTCGCGTGCGAAGTTGAGGTTGCGGAACCCGGATTCGGTCACGGACTTCACGGAGATCTTCTTGTGGCCGATCTCGGGGTCGGCCTTGTTCTTCTCCGAGAGTTCATTGAGTCGGTCGACGTCGATGTTCTTGGTGGTGTCGATGCCCTTGTCAGTGTCGATGCTCATGGATCTCACCCTCCGTACTGTCAGATGCGGTTGATGGCCCCAAGCTATCGGCGTGGGACGAAAGATGATGCAGCTTCGTCACTATTCGACATATATTGCTCAACACATCAACGGTCGTACAGATCATTCACACGCGAAATCTCTTGCAACAGTCGAGGATTCCTGCTGAGCGGGCTCATTGATCCACAGATGTGCTCAACTATTCAGTTTTCGACGATCGCCTCGATCGGCAGATCGTGCTGAGCGGCGAAGTCGACCCAGCGGGCGGTGGGCTCGGCGGCGAAGGCGCGTTCGAGTGTGTCGTGATCGGACCCGAGGTTCGCGGCGAGCGCCTTCGCGAAGTGGGGTTCGATGCAGGCCACGGCGATGTGCCCATCGGCGGTGGCATAGGTGCGATAGAAGGGAGTGCCCCCGCCGAGGGGACCGCCCGGTGAGCTCAGACCGTGCCGCGCCGGCCCCGCCGCCCAGGCCGCGGCCTCGTCGAGGACGACCCGTCGGACGATTCCGCTGCTTGTCCCGCCGACTGCGGGGCCTCCGCCCCTGCCCACGTCCCGCTGGCGCAGGCCGGCCAGGGCCTCGAGTGCGGCATGCTCACCGCCGAGCACATCGGCGACGGGGACCGTCGGCATGTGTCCGGGCAACAGCGTGGCGTGCGCGGCCTGATAGGTGAGGTCGTGGCCCGGGACATCGGCACGGTCGCCGGCGAAGCCAACGAGCTCGACGTGGACGAGTCCGTGCTCGTCGACCAGCTCCGGCACGCCCAGAGCGGCTGCGGCCCGGGGACGCATGGCGGTGAGCAGGACGTCGGCCTCGGCGGCCAGGGAACCGAGCTCCTTCGCACCGTCAGCAGTCTTGAGGTCGACCCGGCGGATCTCCTGACCCTCGGTCAGCTCCCGATAGTATTCGGCGACGGCGCTCTCGAGGGGGTCCCCATTGGGCGGTTCGACCTTGATCACCCGGGCGCCGAGCTGCGTCAGTCGTGCCGCGGCGAGCGGTCCGGGCAGATTGACGGCGAGCGTGAGCACCGTGATTCCGTTGAGCGGGGTCTGGTCGGTCACCCTGTCTCCTCTGGTCGATCGATCACCGGCCGGGCGAACGGCTCGAATCTGCCGAGCCCGACACAGATCACTGGTTTTGAACGAATGTATAAGATGCTGAAAGAATGTTCAATAGCGTCTCGACGCGTCGGTACGGCGCGCCTGCCCCGAGCGGGCAGGCGCCACCGCCGCGCGTGGGCATGGAAGAATTGGCCGGGAACGATGGGCTGGGCCTGCCCTCAAGAGCAGGTATGAGCAGGCATGCGCAAGAGCAGGCACGGGGTCGATTCGGAAAGGCAGGGGTGAGGACATGGCAACGGCAGCCGCCCAGGACGGATCACAAGACGACGGCAGGGACCTCACCGGTCGTGCCCGCATCCGCAATGCCGGCCTCCACCTCTTCGCGGCCAACGGCTTCGCCGGCACTCCCTTGCGCTCCATCGCCGCCGAGGCGGGGGTGGCCATCGGGCTCATCTCCCACCACTTCGGCTCGAAGGACGGACTGAGGGAGGCCGTCGAGAGCTGGATCATCGACCTCTTCGACACCGCCATCGACACCGCCGACCAGCAGTCCGCGGACCCCGTCGCCGATGCGGCCGGACGCGATGCCGCAGTCGCCCGAATGCTCGAAGACCACCCGCTCGTCGTCGACTACCTGCGCCGGGAGCTCCTCGACTCACCCGATGACCGGCCCCTGCTCACCCGCCTGACCGCGCTCACACGCCAGAGCGTCGATTCGATGCGCGCCACGGGTCTGGCCTCGACCGACAGGGACCGCGTGGAGCAGGTCGTGACCGTCATGGTCCGCCAGCTGGGCAAGCTGTTCCTGCAGCCGCTCATCGACCAGATCGTCGATTCGTTCCCCGCCGAGGAACGCCCGGCCGCCTCCCCCGAACTGAGCGTCGAGGTCAGCTCCGCCCACCGCTGAGGTCGAGCGAGCCAGCGGGTTGTGCCCTGTGGCACATTCCCGTAGATTCATCACATAGGACATCATACGTCTTATGTGTCGATCGGGACCCGCCCTCGCTCGGTCCCCTACAGACTTCACGTGAGGAGGGAGCATGGACGCTCCGGGACTCGGCGGCCTCAACTGGGCCGTGATCATCATCTACCTCGTGGCTACCCTGGGCATCGGGGTCTGGTTCACCCGCAGGGCCAGCGGAGGCACCGACGCCTTCTTCAAGGCCAATGGTCGGATCCCGGCGTGGGCGGCCGGATTCTCCATCTACGCGACAACGCTGTCGGCCATCACCTACATGTCCACGCCCGAGCAGGCCTTCCTCACCGACTGGTCCTACGCCGCGGGCAATATCGCCATCTTCGCGATCGTCCCGCTGCTCGTGTTCTTCTACATCCCCTTCTTCCGCAAGCTCGACGTCACCACGGCCTATGAGTACCTCGAGGAGCGCTTCGGACCGAGCATCCGCGTGCTCGGCTCGGTGCTGTTCGTCCTCTTCCACATCGGTCGCGTGGCCATCGTCATCTACCTGCCGACCCTGGCCATCAGCTCCGTCACCGACATCAACCCGGCACTGGTCGCCGGGGCCGTCGGCGTGCTCTCGGTCGTCTACACGTTCCTCGGCGGCATCGAGGGCGTCATCTGGTCCGATGTCGTCCAGGGCATCATCCTGCTCGTCGGCGCGGGCGTCATCCTCGTCTTCGGCATCATGGCCCTCGACGGCGGCCTGGCCACCGTGGTCTCCGACGCCGCGGCCGATGACAAGTTCATCTCTGCCGACAACTGGAAGTTCGGTGGAGCCGCCGCGGCGATCCCGATCGTCTTCCTCGGCTCGGTGTTCAACAACCTGCACCAGTACACCGCCAGCCAGGACGTCGTCCAGCGCTACCAGACGACGGCCTCGCCGAAGTCCACCGCCCGCTCGCTCATCGTCAACGGCTTCCTGGCCCTGCTGACGATCCCGCTGTTCTACGGCATCGGCACCGTCCTCTACAGCTTCTACCAGCACTCGGAGGCCCTTCCCGAGGGGTTCAACACCTCGGCGCTGGTGCCCTATTTCGCGGTCACCGCACTGCCGGCCGGCGTCTCGGGGCTGCTCATCGCCGCGATCTTCGCCGCCGCCCAGTCGACGATCTCCTCGAGCCTCAACTCGATCTCGGCCTGTGTCACCGTCGACATCCGCGACCGCTTCTTCCCGCCCAAGGACGGTCTGCCCCGCACCGGGGTCGGTTTCTCACGCGCCGTCATCATCGTCGTCGGCATCCTGTCCGTCTCGGTCGCGCTCTACCTCGCGGCCACCGATCAGGCCCAGACCTGGGATCTGTTCCTGTCGATCACCGGGCTCTTCGGCGTGCCCCTGGCCGGGGTGTTCGCGCTCGGCATCTTCACGAAGCGGGCGAACACCGCCGGTGTCCTCGGCGGGCTCATCCTCGGCGCGGGCCTGGCCTGGATCGTCCAGGAGCAGGCCGGACTGACTCCGTTCGCCGTCTCGACCGTCGCCTTCATCGGCGCCATGGTCCTCGGCTACCTCCTCTCGCTGCTCACCGGTCTCCTGCGGGCGCGCGGTGACCATGATGTGCTGCCGCTGACCATCTACGGCAAACGCGATGACTACACTCGGCGCGTCCCCACCAAACCCGCCGAGCCGGTCGCCATGTCCGCCTCGGCGTCAGGAAACAACTCCGACAAGCAAGGAAACGACCATGACTGACTTCCACGGAATCATCCCCCCGCTGCTGACCCCGCGCACGGATTCCGGCGAGATCGACCGGGCGGGCATCTCCGCCCTCGTCGACCACCTCGTGGCCGGCGGGGTGCACGGCATCTTCGTGCTCGGGTCCTCCGGTGAAGTCCCGTACCTGACCGAAGCCGAACGCGACCTCGTGCTCGAGACCGCGCTCGAGGCCGCGGCCGGGCGGGTGCCCGTGCTCGTGGGCATCAGCGAGCAGACGACGGTCCGCGTCCTCGCCGAGGCCGACCGTCTGCTGGCCATCGGCGGTGACGCCGCCGTCGTCACCACCCCCTTCTATGCTCTGTCCGACGCTGCCGAGGTCGAGCGCCACCTGCGCACGGTCGCCGACCACATCGACGTTCCCCTCTTCGCCTACGACGTGCCCGTGCGCACGCATATGAAGATGCCCTTCGAGGTCCTCGTCCGCCTCGCCGAGGAGGGTGTGCTCGCCGGGGTCAAGGACTCCTCCGGCGACGACATCTCTTTCCGCCGCCTGCTGCTGGCGACGGAGCACCTGCCCGACTTCGCCGTGTTCACCGGCCACGAGGTCGTCACCGACGGGGCCATGCTCGGCGGAGCCGCCGGAATCGTCCCGGGGCTGGGCAATGTCGATCCCGCCGGTTATGTGCGCCTCTACGCCGCCGCGCGGGCCGAGGACTGGTCGACCGTCGTGGCCGAACAGGATCGCCTGGCGCGGCTGTTCGAGATCACCGGTGCCGCGACCCCCGGACGCGTTTCGGCCGGTGCGGCCGGCCTCGGCGGGTTCAAGACCGCCCTGCGCCTCATGGGCGTCATCGGCTCGAACCGGATGGCCGAACCGATGGAGGCCCTCGACGCCGCCGAGGCGGAGAGGGTCCGCGAGATCGTCACCGCCGCAGGACTGCTGTGAGACTGCCCGGAATCATCGCCGTCGATGTCGGAGGCACGAAGATCCGTGCCGGGTCCGTCGTCGACGGCGTGCTCGGGCATGTGCGGACCGTGCCGACGCCGGCGAGCGCGGGGGCACAGGAGATCCTCGACACCATCGCCGAGGCGGCCGCCGCCGTCATCGCCGAGCCCGGCCGTGGCGCTGCCGTGTCCGAGTGGCGGATCGGCGTCGGTGCGGCCGGGGTCATCGACCCGGTCACCGGGACCGTGGTCTCGGCGACCGATTCCCTGTCCGGCTGGGCCGGCACACGCCTGGTCGCCGAGCTCGAGGCCCACACCCAGCTGCGCGTGCGCGCCGTCAACGACGTCCACGCCCATGCCCTCGGCGAGGCCTGGTCCGGGGCGTCTCGCGGGACCAGCAGCTCTCTTCTCGTGGCGGCCGGAACGGGCATCGGCGGCGGGATCCTCTGGGACGGGCGACTGGTCACGGGCCGGAATTCGGCGGCCGGGCACATCGGGCATCTGCCCGCGCCGGCCGCCGCCGGCCTGCCCTGCCCGTGCGGGGCCACCGGCCATGTCGAGGCGATCGCCTCGGGCCCGGCGATCCTCGCCACCTATCGCAGACTGCTCGCCCACGACCAGCAGAGTCGGCAGGAGGCAGAAGCACCGACCCCTCACACGTCGGCCGTGCAGGGACCGGTCGGCGCTCCGGAACCGGCCGCTGCGCCGTACCCGCCGGCTACGCCGGGCCAGGCCGGCGAGCCGTGCCCGCCGGCTGTTCGGGGCCCGGCCACGACTCGGGACCTGGCGGCGATCGCCTCGGCGGGTGACCCGCTGGCGAAACGAGCGTTCGAGATCGGCGCCCGAGCCCTCGGCGCGGCCCTGGGCGGCATCGCCAACGTCGCCTCCCCCGAGGTCATCGTCATCGGCGGCGGACTGGCCGAGACGGACGAGACGTGGTGGGCTCCCCTGCGCGAGGCCTTCGCCGCCGAACTCATCCCCGCCACCACCGGAACCCCGCTGCGAAAGGCAGAAATGGGTCAGGACGCCGCACTCCTCGGCGCGGCGAGCCTGTGGACCGCAGAGGTCGGCCCCTGGAGCCATCAGAACCGCGAGACCTGCGAAAAGGAAGAGACTCACTGATGCTGTCGAAGACCGAGATCCTTGACCGCCTGCGCGCACGGCTCATCGTCTCAGTGCAGGCCTATCCGGGTGAGCCCATGCGCGATCCGAGAACGATGGCGCAGGTCGCAGCCTCGGCCGTGACCGGTGGTACGGGTGCCGTGCGCGTGCAGGGGCTCGGAGACATCCAGGCCACCCGTTCGGCCGTCGAGGTGCCCGTCATCGGGCTGTGGAAGGACGGCACCGATGGGGTCGTCATCACCCCGACGTTCCAGCACGCCTTTGCGGTGGCTCTGGCCGGGGCCCACATCGTCGCAGTCGACGGGACCCGCCGCGAACGGCCCGACGGGCTGAGCCTGGCCGAGACCGTCGGACGCCTCCACGAACAGACGAACGCCCTGGTCATGGCCGATTGCGGCAGCCTCGGCGATGCTCGGGCCGCGGCCGAGGCCGGTGCCGACATCATCGGCACCACCCTGGCCGGCTACACCGGCGAGCGCTCACCGGTCGCCGGCCCCGATCTCGAACTCATCAGCGCCATCGGCGATGCCGGTCTGGCCCCGATGCTCATCGCCGAAGGCCGCATCCACACGCCCGATCAGGCCGCTGCCGCCCGTCGGGCCGGCGCCGAGGCGGTCGTCGTGGGCACCGCGATCACGCACCCGGCCACGATCTCGTCCTGGTTCGCCGAGGCGGTTGAGGGCCAGACGCACTGACCGGGGATGCTGATCGAGCGGGCGCGTTGACCTTGGCGTTGGGTCAACGTTTAGAGTCCGAGCCATGAGCATTTCAGTGATTGACAGCGCGGCCGGGATGCGCCGTGTCCTGGACCAGACCCCGCAGGGGCGTGCTGATGCGGTGCGCGATCTGTGGGCCCCGATGGCGGGCATGTACCACTTCATCCCGGACATCGACCTGCTGAGCGTCCACGCCCAGAACTTCGGCTTCCCCCTCGACTCGACACCCCAGTGCGAGCGGCAAGTCCGCGAGGCGATCGCGGCCCTCGAAGCGGCCGACGCGTGGTCCCGCGTGCGAACTGCCCTTCAGGGCGGTGCTGCGGCGCTGGCCGAGGGGGATCCCGGCATGCCGGTTCCCGACCTGCAGCTCCTTCTGCTCGCCGGCGACCCGACGAACCACCATTTCCTGGACGAGATCCAGGGTCTGTCGGCGTTCGGCGGGATCAGCGGGTACATCTCCGTGACGGTGTGGCCCACCGAGCTGGTCCTGGACCGGCTGGAAGCCATCGCCGTCCATGAGCTGCACCACAACGTGCGGTACTCCCCTGGCGGGGTCGTCTGGGACCCGGACACCGTCACCGTCGGCGAGCATGTCGTCGCCGAAGGGCTGGCTGATCTGTTCGCGGCCGAGCTGTACGGCGACCGCGGGTACACCCACTTCGCCAGTGAGGACACCCACACCGACGACGCCGTCCTGGCCAAGGTGGCCTCCGGCCTCAACGTCACCGGCATGGCGGACTTCGCGTCCTGGGTCCTGGGGGATGCTTCTGCCCGCTTGTTCGGCGGTCAGCCGGTCGGCCTGCCGACCGGTGCCGGCTACGCAGCCGGGGCACGCATCGTCCAGGCGTACCTGAGCGCGACGGGGACGACTGCGGCTCAGAACGTCCGCACTCCGACGTCCGACATCCTGCGCGTGGCTCTGCCTGCGCTCGGCCTCAACGATGCCGGGGCACGCTGAGCGGCACACGTGGCCGACGGTGAAGCGTTGGGTCGACCGTCACCTGGCCGGCGAGTCGATGCAGAACCGCTCGTCACGCCCGAATGCGTCGCCGAACAAGACCCCGAAGGCAGTGGCGAAGCGGTGCGTGAGCCTGCGCATGCGCTTGTGCGAAGGGCCCGTTCATCTCGCCGCCCGGCTCGACATCACCCCATCGACGGTGCACCGCAGCCTCACGACGCCCCGCCTCAAGGATCGCCCTGCTCAGAGGTGCTGCCAGTCGGGTTTGTTCTCGAAGGCGTGACGGTAGTAGTCGCCCAGCTGGAGCCTGGAGGCGGCCGCATCGTCGACGAGCACGGTCACGTGCGGATGCATCTGCAGCACCGTCGCCGGCCACATCGCCGACACCGGCCCTTCGATCATCTGATGCACCGCTTCGGCTTTGCCTCCTCCGGTGGCCACGAGCACGAGGTGCCTGGCCTCCATGATCGTGCCCAGCCCCTGCGTCAGACACAGGCTGGGCACCTGGTCGACGTCGCCGTCGAAGAAGCGCGCATTGTCGACCCTCGTCTGGTACGTCAGGGACTTCACCCGGGTGCGTGAGGCCAGGGACGACCCCGGTTCGTTGAACGCGATGTGCCCATCGGTGCCGATGCCCAGGATCTGCAGGTCGATCCCGCCCGCCTCGGCGATCTTCTGCTCGTACCCCGCCGAGGCGGCCGCCAGGTCCTCGGCGGAACCGTCGGGACCGTGGACGGCCTCCTCGGCGAAGTCCACGCGAGTCGCGATCTCCGTGTCGATGACGTTGCGGTAGCGTTCCGGATGGTCGGCGGCGATGCCGACGTATTCGTCGAGCATGAACGCCTGCGCGTGGGCGAAGGACAGGCCCTGCCTCTCGTGGCGGGCGGCGAGCTCATCGTAGATGCGCAGCGGACTCGAACCGGTCGCCAGCCCGAGGACCGGGGCGGTCTCGGTGCGCAGCAGACGCTCGATCGCATCGGCAGCCAGCTGCGCCAGCTTGTGTTCGTCGGCGATGACAACTTCCATCGGGTCTCCGTCCTCTTCCTGTTCGACGCCGTCAGTGGTCCGCGGAGCTTCTCTGGTCGAGCGCGCGCATGATCGGCTCGTAGTGCGCGGCGATCGCGGTCCGGAAGGCCTCGGCGTCGCCGGACTCCGCGGCCTCGAGCATGAGCCCATGGGCTCGTGCGGTCTGTTCCAGGTCGGCGGCCACGGCGACGTTGAGCTTCGGCAGCACCGCTGTGTGCACATCCCAGAAGGCCGCGACCAGCTGGCCGACGAGCGAATTGTCCAGCCGGGCCAGCAGACCTGTGTGGAAGGCTCGATCCTGCTGCGGGAAGGATCTGCCGTCGGCGGCCATGGCGACCATCTCGTCGACGAGCGCCGACAGTTCGGGGTTCGAGGTGCCCTCCAGGGCGTCGACGATCTGCTGGGACATTCCGTGGTCGAGCGCCTGACGGACCTCGACGACGTCGCGCAGCGCGCAGACATCGTCACCGGGGCTCAGGACCCCGCGGAAGACGAGGGCCTCGACCAGGGCGTCCAAGGACATCTGGCCCACATAGGTTCCGTGACCGTGACGGACGTCGACGATGTCGAGTGTCGTAAGCTTGCGAATGGCTTCTCTCACGTTCGACCGCGACACTCCGAGGCGGGCGCACAGCTCACCCTCGGTGGGCAGCAGGTCGCCGGGGCGCAGCCCGTCGGCGAGGATGAGATCCTTGATCCGGTCGGAGGTCGTGACCTTCCGACCGGTCGCTGCCGCCTCCGTCATGAGCACCTTCCACCGATCGTTCCGGGATGAGACACCAGTATACGTCTGACATCAGATGATCGCCTCGGCGCAGACCAGATGCGAGACGGTCGAACCGGCCACCAGCGTCCTTGCCATATGCTCAGGCGGCGACCGCCATTAGGGTGGGAGGCATCAGCGGCCGCATCGCGGCCGACAGACACGACGCATAGGAGCAACCATGACTGGATTCGCGGTCACCATCACCGTAGTCATCGTCATCCTCGTCATCGCCATTCTGCTGTTCGGCAAGCTGCGCACGAGCCTGTTCTTCACGGTGAAGACGCAGGAGAACGTCATCGTCGAACGGTTCGGGAAGTTCAAGAAGGTCGCGAAGCCGGGACTGAACTTCAAGATGCCCCTTGTCGAGACGACGAGCAAGCCGATCTCCCTGCGCGTCCAGCAGCTCGAGGTCAACATCGAGTCGAAGACGAAGGACAACGTCTTCGTCACCGTGCCGGTCGCCGTCCAGTACGTCGTCGAAGAGGACAACGTCGCCGACGCCTACTACCGACTGGCGAACTCCGAGGAGCAGATCCGCTCCTATGTCTTCGACACCGTCCGCTCCGCGCTGTCGGGTCTGACGCTGGATACGGCATTCGAGTCGAAGGACGACATCGCGGAGAACGTCGAGCGCAGACTCTCGGAGTCGATGCGACGCTACGGGTTCAAGATCGTGAGCACGCTCGTCACGGACATCACTCCCGATCCGAAGGTGCGCGACTCGATGAACTCGATCAACGCCGCCCAGCGCGACCGGGTCGCCGCGCAGTCGCTGGCCGAGGCCGACAAGATCAAACGCGTCACCCAGGCGGAGGCCGAGTCCGAGGCGATGCGCCTGCACGGCGAAGGTGTGGCCTCGCAGCGCAAGGCGATCGCCAACGGCATCGCCGAGCAGTATGCCAAGCTCAAGGAGGTCGGCATCGACAAGACCGCCGAGCAGCTGCTGATGATGACCCAGTACTTCGACACCATGCAGAACGTGGCCCAGGAGGGCCGGTCGAACGTGCTGTTCATGCCCTCGAACCCCGGCGGACAGGGCGAGATGGGCCAGGAGATCCGCAACGCCCTGTTCGCCGCCAACGCCGCCGAGGACGGTGCCACACTCAATGCGCCGGAGTCCCGGTACACCTCGAGCCACCGCTCGGATCGCGAGGATGTCCCGCCGCAGCCGACGACGCCGCCGAGCTCGGGCGGATCCGATCAGCCGAACGCGCAGTCACTGAAGTCGAGAGCAAAGTCGATCGCCCAGCAGTGGACGAACTCACAGCAGCCTCCGCAGGACCCACAGCAATGATCCACCGCTGACCCGCATCGCGGGACCGGGCCCGGCCACGGACCGGCCCCGCAGCGCACCACCGACGAAAGGACGAATCATGAGGGCTCTCTACACCGCAGAAGCACTGGCCACCGGCGAAGGCCGCGACGGCCACGGCCGCACGAGCGACGGACGGGTCGATGTCGATCTCGCCACCCCCACGGACATGGGCGGCAGCGGCAACGGCACGAATCCCGAGCAGCTCTTCGCGGTCGGCTACGCGGCCTGCTTTCACTCGGCGCTGCGTCTCGTGGCGGGTCAGACCAAGGCGAATATCGAGGACTCCTCGGTCGGCTCCCGCGTGAGCATCGGCAAGGACAATGAGGGCGGCTTCCAGCTCGCCGTCGAACTCGAGGTCACCCTCCCACACCTCGTCAAGGCCGAGGCTCAGGCGTTGGCCGACAAGGCTCACAGGGTATGCCCGTACTCCAACGCCACCCGCGGCAACATCGACGTCACGATCACCGTCACCGACGACTGACCGGCGCACGTGCCTGACCGTCGCACATGCCTGACCGTCGCCCACGCCTGAGGGGCGGGTGAAGATCTCTCTTCACCCGCCCCTCAGCCGTATTCGGACCGGCTGAGCCTCAGCGCTGTGCCATCGCCTCGAGCGCGGACTTCTCGACCGCCTCGGCGACGGCCGGCGCCACACGGGAGTCGAGCGCACCGGGAACCACATAACCGGGCTCCAGGTCCTCGCCGACGAGATCGGCGATCGCCCGCGCGGCCGCGAGCTTCATATCATCGGTGATCTCGTGGGCATCGGCGTCGAGCGCCCCGCGGAAGATCCCGGGGAACGCGAGCACGTTGTTGATCTGGTTCGGGAAGTCGCTGCGGCCGGTGGCCACCACGGTGGCGTACTTCGTCGCGACGTCGGGGGCCACCTCGGGGGTGGGGTTCGACAGGGCGAAGATGATCGCGTCGTCGGCCATCCTGGCCAGATGAGCCTCGTCGATGGTGCCGCCGGAGACGCCGATGAAGGCATCGGCACCGTCGAGGGCCTCGCCGATCCCGCCGGAGACACCGCGCGGGTTCGTCGCCGAGGCGATGGCCTGCTTCGTCTCGGACAGGTCGGAGCGGCCGGATTCGATGACGCCCTTGGAATCGAGGACGACGACATCGGTGACACCGGCGTCGGCGAGGATCTTCGCCACGGCCACGCCTGCCGCCCCTGCCCCGGAGACGACGACCCGGATCGCGTCGAAGGGCTTGTCGACCACGCGCAGCGCGTTCGTCAGCGCCGCGAGGACGACGACGGCGGTGCCGTGCTGGTCATCGTGCATGACCGGGATGTCGAGGGCTTCCTTGACGCGGTCCTCGATCTCGAAGCAGCGCGGCGCCGAGATGTCTTCGAGGTTGACCGCGCCGAAGGTCGGGGCCATGCGGACGATGGTCTCGACGATCTCATCGGTGTCGTTGGTGTCGAGCACGATCGGGATGGCATTGATGCCGGAGAAGCTCTTGAACAGGGCGCACTTGCCCTCCATCACCGGCAGCGAGGCGGCCGGGCCGATATCGCCGAGGCCGAGCACGGCCGAACCGTCGGAGACGACCGCGACGAGGCGGCCGGTCCAGGTGTGCGTGCGCGCCATCTGCGGTTCGTCCTTGATCGCAGTGCAGACCTTGGCCACGCCCGGTGTGTAGGCGATCGAGAGATCCCGCTGAGTCTCCAGCGGACTCGTGAGCTCGGCGGACAGCTTGCCACCTTCGTGCGCGGCGAAGATCTCTTCATCGGTGATCGGAGCCTGCGAGTTCTGGTCGGATGAGGTGGTGTTCTGGGCGGTGGTCGTCATGGTGGATCCTCGTGGTCGTGCGACGGCAGGGTCGAGCCGATGCCGTCGGCTGTGATCGTCGAACCGCCGGGGCCCGAAAGGTGTCTCGACCCGCTTGGGCCTCTCGACCCGCAGTGGGCGTCGACCCGCTGGGGGCGTTCCAGCCGGCAGGGGCGTCTCAGCCTGCATGGGCGTGAGACCGGCGGTCGTAACGAAGAACTCGTCACCAGTGAAGGTTGAGCGGTGACGTCCGCGCGACCCGTGATGCTGACCCTAGGTGAAGGGCGACACGGTTGCGCGCTGTGCGGATACGGCTCGCATGAGGCGAGTACCGACCTCGTGGGTCGCATCCGGCAACCCGAACAGCATAACCGATGCCTGCATCCATTTCACGCAAAAATTCGTCAAAATCCGCGACGGCGAACCGCCTGGATGGCATATTCTCCAGACCTTTGGACGGTCTCGGCGGTGACGTCGAGCCTGCACGAGGGCGCGAGGAAGGCTGGTCACGCCCGTGGGGATCGTCCGGAATCGGTTGGCCTCGTCCCCTGGGTACGGGGTCGGATGACTGCAGCCCGATATTCGCCGAGGCGGCTCCGTGGTCTTCATGTCAGTGCCGTGTGCAACGATGGACAGACAACGAAATCACATAGCGGACGAACTCGAGAACTATTCGAAGATATTCTCTTTTTACTATAGTAATTCGAACTTTGATGATCTAACATAGAGTTAGAAGCTTTTCAAATCAGCTCCACCCCCGACAACGAAGTCCGAGGCAGGTGAAAACGCCATGAAGAGCACCACTGACCAACCAGGCCCGTCGCACGAGGCCGAGCCGACCCAGCCGTCACCCCGTTATGCCATCCGCTTCGAATCGAGCATGACCCGGTTCGCGGAGCTCACCGCCGCCTCGGACCGCGCACACTTCGCGGTCCTCGAATCAGCCGCCGGAGTGGTGCTCGAGCAGATTCTGCTCAACCTCGACTTCGCCGTGCCGGACGGTTCCGGCCCCTTCCGCTGCGAGACGATCGCGGGAACACTGGCCCGCCACAACGCAGGTGCCGAAGGCGAGGACGCTCCCCGCGTCCGAACCGCCGACGCACCTTCGACGGCGGTCGTCGTCTACGACGGCGCATTCGCCCGCGCACAGAAGGCCGCGGCCGAAGAAGCCGCCCGACAGGCGCTTCCGGAGTTTCCCGAGTTCGATTCCCGCACGTGCTTCGCGACGTGGGTCTACGAGAACGTGGCGTCCGAGGACCTGCTCGAGATCTCGACGGCGCTCGGCACCAACACGCCCCGCACCTACCGCCAGCTGTCGGAGGCGATGACGATCCTCTATGGTCTCCCCCGCTTCGCCGACAGGGTCCGCTCGGGCGAATTCACCCACGCCCACATCACTGTCGTGTCCCAGCTGTGCCGCAACCTCGCCTTCGCCCACCTGCCGGAAGTCGATTCCTTCCTGGCCACCAAGCGGGCCGACACCACGTGCGAGACGCTGCGTCGGGCGCTGAGCAAGAAGATCAGCCTCCTCGTGCCGCCGATCGACTTGACCGAGATGGCCACGACGCGCCGCCGCGTCGATGTCGAAGGAAGCAAGGACGGCTCGGCCAGCCTCATCGTGAGCGGACCCTCGGCCGAGATCTACTCCTGCTACAACCGCATCCGGGCCATGGCGCGTGCCGTCCACGGAAAGAACAAGACGACGTTCAATCTGCCTGCGGGGATGGAACTCAACGACGACCGGACCATCGACCAGCTCCAGTACGACCTGCTGATCAGGCCGGTCCCCGAACTCAGCGTCAAGGTCGTCTCCGTCGACCCGGTCACCGGTATACAGACCACGAGCGAGGCTCCGCTGCTCGATGACGACGGCGAGATCGCGCCCGGGGTGGACTCAGACGCCGGGCTCGCGGACTTCGCCGAAACGGTGGCACGGACAGCACCCACGCACTCCGGCTCGGCCGGGCCTTCGTCCGCGAGCTCGGGCACGACAGCGCAGACGCATGCGAACGCCGAGCAGTCCGACGACCGCTCAATCGGCTCGGCTTTCCGCCCCGACTCCGGGGACGGCTTCGGCCCCGTCGAGTATTGGGTGAAGCTGCGCATGCCCACCAGCCAGTGGTGGCTGTCGCAGCAGGCCGCCACCGTCGCAACCGTCCCCTTCCTCACCCTGACCGGTGATTCGGACCTGCCCGGCACTCTGGACGACGGCTCACCGATTCCCGCCGAGGTGGCTCGCACGATCGCCGGTCGGTCGAAGACCATCCAGCGGATCCTCACCGATCCGGCCACCGGCACCCCGCTCGACGCGAAGGCCACGAGCTATCCGGTGCCGAAGGACCTGCGGAAGACCTTGATCGAGCAGTGGAACTGCTGCGCAGCGCCCGGCTGCACGCGGACAGCGGAGAAGTCTGAGATGGACCACGTCATCCCGTTCTTCCACCTCGATCCCCTCAAGGGTGGACTGACACGATTCGGCAACATCCAGCCTGTATGCGCCAAGCACCACGCGCTCAAGACCGCCGGTCTCCTGAGGGTCACTATGCCCAATTCCTGGGAGCTCGACTACGAGTTCAGGCACGGGCTCTCCACCAAGGTCACGCCTCCCGACCAGCCGGTCAACATTGCCCAGGCTCTCGAGTTCGCGGCCTTGGCCGACATGCGCCCGGAACGTTGGCGGGTCCCCCGACAGATGGTTCCACCAGCACCGACGGTGTTGGAGCTGATGCCCGGCGAATCGACGATTCGCCAACGCGACGAGGCCAAACGCCTCGCGGAGGAGAAGTCTGCCAAGAACCGGCGACTGTCGAAAGCCTTTCGGCAGCAGCGGGCAGCGCGACAGCGGTTGATGGTGCAGCGCTGCCTCGATTGGGACAGCGCTGTCTTCCAGCCCTGCCTCCTGCCCGGTTCCAAGGCGTCATCGATGAAGCAGCTGACCGGGAACCGCTATGTCGCGGAATTCGCAGAACGCGCACGCCGTCGAAGCAGGGCCGCGTCCGGCGCACAGGGGGCGACCGGCACAAAAGGGACGGCTGGCGCAAAAGGAGCGACCGAGCGCGCGGTCGCGAGCAGCTCCGCCGGGAAACCCGAGGCCAGCCGGCGGGTCCGTTCGGGACCCACCGATCCCTGGGATGCCCGGTACACCGGCAACCAGGTGAACTGGGACCACGACCTCGAAGTCGATCCCCCACCGTTCTGACCGCGCACCTGCCCAGACGGAACGCGGAGCCCGACCCGGCCAGATTGCGGAGCCCCACCCTGACAGGGACGGAACCCCACTCAGACGATCCACCGCTGATCGCCTCGGCGGGTTAGGCTCGGTGACAGAGCAGGTCGGCCTGCTCTGTCACTGGTTTTGTCTCAGCAGGAGTGGAATATGGGCGTGCTCTATCTGATCCGACACGGACAGGCCTCGTTCGGCACCGACGACTACGACCGACTGTCCGACCTCGGCCACGAGCAGAGCCGTCTCGCCGGCCGACACCTCGGCGGGCAGGGTGTGCACCCCATTCGCATCGTCCACGGGCAGATGCTGCGTCAAAAGCAGACCGCCGAAGGCATCCTCAACGGGCTCGATCCCAAACCGGAAGCGGAGATCGACCCGGGATGGAACGAGTTCAACGCCTGGGAGCTCACCGGTGCATTGGGAGAAATCGATCCGCGGGCGAAGCACGATTCGACCGTCTTCCAAGCCGAGCTGGAACGCGGCTGCGCCCGCTGGGCCGGCGGTGACTTCGACACCGACTACGCAGAGACGTTCTCAGAATTCACGGACAGAGTCGACGGCGCCCTCGACGCCGTGTTCCAAGCGATGGGCTCGGGTGAGTCAACGCTCGTCGTCTCCAGCGCGGGAGCCATCTCCTGGACAGCGACCCGGCTGCTCGGCGGAGACTTCGATCAGTGGATGGCGTTCAACCGAGTGACCATCAACACCGGAATCACGAAGATCATCTCCGGGCGCAATGGCACCAGTCTCATCTCCTTCAACGACCACGGTCATCTGCCGCCGGCCGACGTCACCTACCGGTGAGAGCGGAGCATTTTGAGCTCCGCCGGTGACCACAGACGCTACGGCAGCAGCCCGTGGGAAGCACGGCATCGCGGACCCTCAGCGCGTGCTGGCCTGGTGCAGGGCCACACATGCAGGGGGGCGGAACCGTTAGGGAATCGGTTCCGCCCCCTGCATGTCTCAGAATCGCCTCTGCATCAGACCAGGTCGGATTTCCTGCGCCTCGTCACGAGGAGAGCAATGATTCCGCCCCCGATGAGAATTGCGCCGAGAAGTCCAAACGTCATCGCTCCAGCGGCACCTGTTCTGGGCAGATGAGCACCGTCACTGCCGCTGTCGCTTCCTTCCGTGCTACCGGTCGCGCCGTCGGCTGAGGTGGTGCCGTCAGCCGATGTGCTCGACGCACTGGTCCGCGAATCGGAGTTCTCCGCGTCCGAATCGTCCGCGTCCGGATCCGTGGAGGCGGAGTCGTTACCGCTTAGATCTGCCGAGGCAGAGCGGTCGGAGTCCGAACCCGTTGCGGCGCCGTCGGCACCGTCCGGATCGGCTGTCGCCCCGCTGTCCGGATCGGTCGCGGCATCAGCCGCACCATTGGGGTCCGTTGTTGCGTCTTCCTGACCGACAGGATCGCTCGAAGTATCCTCGTCGTCGCCCGGATCCGTCGCGGCGTCTTCGCTGCCGCTGCTGTCTGGGTCGGTCGCAGCCTCCTCTTCACCGGCCGGATCCGTCGCCCCGTCTTCGTCACCTGCCGGGTCCGTCGCGGCATCCGCCGCACCGTCGGGATCCGCCGACGCGTCCTCTTCTCCGGCCGGATCCGTCGCCCCGTCTTCGTCACCTGCCGGGTCCGTCGCGGCATCCGCCGCACCGTCGGGATCCGCCGACGCGTCTTCCTCACCGGCCGGATCCGCCGACCCGTCTTCGCCACCTGCCGGGTCCGTCGCGGCATCCGCCTCGCCATTGGGATCTGCTGAGGCATCCCCGTCAGGATCGGCACCGGCTTCCTTCTCATTGACGATGTCGGAGAAGGCTGCCTCTCGCTTCTCACCGCTGATCGTCACGGTCTGGGTCTCATCCGCAAGTACGTATCCCTCGGGAGCGCTGGTCTCCTTGATCGTGTAATCGCCCCAAGCCAGGTCGGTCACTTCGAACTGTCCGGCCGCCTCATCGGCGTCGAGCTCTCCGTTGTCGGCCACGACGAAGTCTCTTCCGTCGGGCCCGGTGAGTGTGAATTCCGCGCCGGCGAGGGCCTTACCGTCCTCGTCGACCTTCTTCCAGCTCAGTGCACCGGGGATCTGCTCATTGATGATCTGGCAGGCGACGATCGCGTCCGTGTCGACTGTCTCAGTCAGTTCGAAACCGTCTGCGATGTTCTTCGTGCCGATTTCACGCCCGTCTGCGGTGCAGACTGCGTTCGCCCCAGACTGCGGCTGCAGCCGGTACCCCTCTTGCTGTTCTTCAGAGGCTTGCACCCCCTCGGCCGGGGTCTTGAGCTTGAAGCTCACCGTTCCGTCAGCATTGGTGGTCTTCTCAACTCCATCGACCGAGTCCGGAGACGAAATCGTCCAGCCCTCACCTCGATATACGTCGGTGCTTTCGCCGTGCTCGCCGGCGCCTGGATCGATCAGCTTGGTGACGTTGAGAGACCCACGGCAGCTCTTCGTGGCGATTTCGCGAAGCTGTTCGGTCAGCCCCGAGTAGTCGGAGATCACGTAGTAGTCGTCGCCCGCTGTCTGGCCGGAGACCAACTTGATATTGTCCTCGTTGATCCCGCTGCCCACACCCAGTCCGACGATCTTGGTTCCCTGCGACTTCAGCTCGTTCGCTGATTCGATGGCCTTGTCGATGTCGATCTGATCGGTCCGCGTGCCGCGATCGGTGTTGCCTCTCTCGGATCCCGGTACCCCGTATGCCGTGGGTTTGCCGTCAGTGACGAACAGAACCAGATCGTGATGCGCGGCATTGAGCTGCCCGAGACCGCGGTCCCAGTTCGTGCCTCCCGAGTCCTGGGGAACTCGGCGGAGGGCATCGATCTGTTCGTTCAACTCACTCACGGAATCCGCAGTCGACACGGAGGTGGCGGCGATCGGATCGTTGGTTCCGTCGGGACCGAAGGTTGCGAAGGAGTTGACCGATACTCTGCTGGGAGTTCCGGTGAGACCGCTGGCCACAGCTTTGGCGGCCTTTTTCGAATCATCGACGTCACGATCGGACAGAGAGTTCGACAGGTCGAGGACCACTCCGATGTCGAGCCCGCACCTATCTGCCAATGAGGGGTTCGGCTGGGGCTCGGGCGCTGCCTGCGCAGGTGCGACGGCAGCGCCGAGGAACGCGAACGTGGCAAGGACGGACGAGGCGAGGACCGCCGCTCCGTGCTTCGCCAGGGGATGTCGCCGTAGGGACAAGGGAACTCCTTCGGAAAGGGCCCCCTGCCTGCATGTTCGCTCGTCGAAACACAGGCGAGGGGAGGTGCTGAATATGGTCGGTGAAGTGGCCCTGCAGCCACGTGGTTCTGCAGGGCCGCCTCGGATGAGTCCGGGGACTCGGAGGGGCCCGAATCGGCCGTCGTGAAACCGCCGGTCCGGTTATGGATCGGCCTTGGGTATCGACCTCTCCATAGACTGAGACCCGCGTGCGGGCGCTTTCGTTCGCGAGTTCTGAAAGTTTTTCATTCGCACGGCACAACCCCCTGGTTCGGCCTCGGACAGTCGATCGGCATCGCCTCCGGTGAACGTCGCCGCCCCGGCAGAGTGCGAGTGTTTGGGAAGCTGAGAATTCCTCCTGTAGAGTTTCAGCACTCCCCTGATCAGCCCCGAACTGTTCCCCGAATCACAGTTGAGGTTTCATAATGCAGATTCAACAACGACGTCCTTATTGCTCTTTCGAAGCACAGATCCGATGACCGAGGCATGGCATCCATCGGACGAGCATCCCCACACGGCTTTCGGACTTCCCCAATCGGACAACGAGCTCAGCGACTCCGTCCTCTGTGCCCGCATTCGCCGTCATCGACCTGATTCGCCTGCCGGACGAGCGGCCTTCGGCGAACTCTATGCGCGGCACCAGCTGCCCGCGCTTCACTTCGCTCTGCGCCTCAACCGTGATCGCAGTCGCGCCGAGGATGCCGTCGCCGAGGCCTTCGCCAAAATCTGGCGCGCGTGGGGACAGGGCGGTGGACCCGATGAGTCGTTCAAGCCGTATCTCATGGCCGCCGTGCGCTCCGAATCGTACCGACGCACTGCGACGACCCGTGCCACCACAACCGTTGAGCCGGATGTGCTGGCGTTCCTCGCCGACAGCGAACCGGGTGACCACGCCGCCGAGGTGGCTGAGCGGGATCAGCTCGGCCGTGCGTTCAAGGCCCTCCCCGACACCTGGCAGAAGGCCCTCACGCTCATCGACATCGACGGCACACCGACGGCCGAAGCGGCCGAAGCCATGGGATTGTCGCCGAATTCCTTCAGTTCGCTCCTCCGTCGCGCCAGGGAGGGTCTGCGGGTCGCCTACCTTCAGGAACACGTCGAACCGAGCCCGCCCGAATGCGCTGAGCATTCCTCTGAGCTCGCACGCTTCGTCCGTCACCAGCTGAGCCCGAAACGCTCAGAGGCGCTCGAGGCTCATCTCGCTCAGTGCAGTCACTGCCGTGGTCAGTCCTTCAGGCTCCGAAGCCTCAACACGACCTTCCAGGCGTGGATCACGCCCGCTGCCCTTGCCGCCGCGCTCATCGAGATCGGCCACTTCCCCGAGGGGGCATCGGTGCTGGCAGCAGGCAGCTCCACGACCGCCTTCGGCACCACTACGGGAGCCCCCGGAGGAAGCACGAGTGGGTTAGCGACCGGAGGCGGCACTGCGGCCAACACGACCGGGGTCGCGGCCGGAGCCTCGGCTCTCAAAGTCACAATCGCGAGTATCGCCGCCACTGCTGCCATCGCGGCCGGCGCCGTGAGCATCATCGACTTTGAGAGCGATCCCGCCCAGCAGCCCGCGAATGCGGCTGAGACTTCATCGGCCTCGGCCCCGTCGCCGAAAACGTCCCTTCCGACGTCTTCATCGCAACCGACAGTGCCCGGCAGCGGGAGCGAGGGGCCCAGCAGCGAGAAGCAGAGTTCCGGCAAACCCCACGAAGATACCGAGCCCGAACACTCCGCACCTGCCAGCGAAGGTCGGACTCCGGCCGCGCACGAAGACGGACAGACACCGGAGGCGCAAGCGGAAACGCGGACGCCGGATGACCAGGGGCACGCGCCTGTCCCGGACGACCGAGATCGGGCTGAGGACGAGGCGGACGAACAGGAGTCCGCCGAGGCTGAGCCTGAATCTCCTTCACCTGAGCGGACCGACGACACTGCCGCACCAACACCGAGCGCTGTTCCGACGACTGCGAGCGATCCCAGCCCTACGCCGACCAGCACCGACGTTGACGTTCCTGAGCCGACCAGCACTTCCTCGTCCCCACCCGAGCCGGACTCCGATGCGGGAGCGGTGAGTGACGGCGCATCGGACGCAGATGGTTCCGATGCTTCGGATTCTGCCGATGCCTCAGACGATGGTGGAGACGATGACGGGTCCCACTGTCACGACTTCGGCTGGTGGGTGCTCTGCCACTGAGCCTCACAGCCGTTCAGGGCCCACAGCACCAATGCCGCATCTCGGCGGAAGTCAGCCGGGACTGTCTCACCGGCTGCGATGGGCGTGTGCGATGGCCTCGGCCCGACTGCGCACACCGAGCTTGCGGTAGAGCGCGGACAGGCGGTTCTTCAGAGTGCCGGGCACGACCCCGAAATCCTTGGCGATCTGCGCAATGGACTTCGGGGAATCGATCGCGAACAGCAGCGACTGCTCGGCCGAGGTGAGCTCGGTGCCGAAGTCCGGTTCGACCCCCAAGGTCTCGGGCAAGTCGAGCAGCCGCCTCTGCAACTCGGCCGCGGTCACGCCGCCGGAGCCTGAGGACGCACCGTTGCCGAAGGACCGGGCCAGCCCCTGCCACCCATGATGATCGGCCGAGGCCGAGATGAGCGCCTGCCTGGTCTCCTTCGACAGCTGGGCGACGCCGAGCACCGAGGAGCTGATCGCACAGTAGTCGAGCACATGGACGAACGCCTCGAGAGCCTCGGCCGTGCGGCCTTCGTGATGGAGCAGCTCGACCCGCAGAGCCACGGCACAACTTTTGACCCTGGGCCCGTGATCCCCGCTCAGCGTCTGCGCGGTCGCAGTCCACAGCCGGTCGTGCTGGCCGAATGTCAGGGCCTGCCGAGACTTGATCATCGAGTGTCCAGGACACTGCGGACTCATCTGGTCTCCCAGGTCCTGCAGGATCTTCGTCTCCCCGCGGCGACCAGGACGAAGCCGGCGATGTTGATGATGCCGGACTGCCGCGTGCTCGGGACACCGGCCATCTGGATGAACCTCACGCTCGAACTCTCCGTGAGCATCTTCGCCGCGATCGAGGCACGCCCCTGATACACGCTGCAGAGGCTGTGGGCGATGTCGGGGATCGGACCGAGATACTGCCCGGGCCGCGCCTCGTCGACCTCGGCCAGGATCCGATCAGCGGCGTCGGTGTCGAGCCGGTCGAGTCTGCGCATCGCCTCGATGCACAGGGCGGTGCGCTCGTTCGGCAGCTCCGCCATTCCGAACCCGCGAGCGGACTCCCGCGCCCGCTCCAGGCTGCGGTCCATGTCGGATCCCTGCCCGTGCCCCATGCTCGCCAGAGCCGCCTCGACGAGTCCGGTCAGCAGAGGGTGCGGTGAGTTCGGGGTGTAGATCTCGGCGAACTGGACGACCAGCTGCAGCAGCCTCATCGCTTCCGGGAATCGTCCGGCCACGACCAGGTTCCGGCCATGCTCGAGGTTGAGTTCGGCCTGCAGCATGAGCGTGGCCTCGGGCTCGCCCTCGTCGAGGCTGCGCAGACGTTCCCGTCCGGTCTCGATCGTGTCCAAGGCCGCCTGAGTGTCGAGATTCATCCGGTGCGTGCGGGCCTCGAGCGTGGTCAGCACGGTCACCTCGTCGGCGGTCAGGGCAGTCTCGGCGGTCGACGCCGTCTCGGTGGACAGCAGTCCGTGCAGTCCGGGCACGACGATGCTGTCGAAGTCGGTGGCGGCGACGAGCTCGACCGTGTCATCGCTGCGCAGCCGCCGACGGGTCGAGTCGATGCGACGGGCCGCGCTGCGGGCCAAGGTGCGGACGGGGCTGTCCGCCAGCACGTCCTCGGGAACACCGAGGTAGGTCTCGATGGCCGTGGGCACATCGACGAAGACGTTGACCGAGCGGCGGGCCCACACGCGTTCGAGCACCTTCCAGTTGCTTGTCTCGACGGCGAGGCCGATGGCCTCCGAGAATCCGGACTCATCGGCCGAACGCGGCTGGGCAAGCGCATCGGTGATGGCCGCTCCGAGGGCTTCGCGTGGGTTCTTCGCGGCACAGTCGGCGCCGACTTCGGTGATCCGGCGCATGAGGACGCGAATCAGGGACGGCACCGTGAACACCTCTTCGGTGCCGGCGGCCACGGTGAGCAGCCGTTGCGAGGTCAGCAGTGAGGTGAGCTCTTCGGGCGTGGCCGCAGTCCTCACCTGCCCGGCGGAGAATGCGGCATGGACCAGATCGACCATGGTCGAGGTGATCTGCGGAGTCCAGGCGAACAGAGCGAGCAGGTAGAGCGCTCCGGCCTCGCGGGAGGCGCCGGACACAGTGGGCGTCAGTTCAGGGGCGAGCATCGCCACGGTGCGGTCGGGGTCCGCGTCAGCGATCGGGATGCCCGCCTCGGCGCGGGCGGTGAGGAGGGAATCGGCGATCCGGCTGCGACCGCCGGCTGCGCGGAAGAGCTGGTCGAGCTGGGTCCTGGACAGAGAGGAACCGGACTCGACCGCGGAGGCGAATTCCGTCACCGAGGCGGCGCGAGGTCCGAACTGCGTGTCGAGGGTCGATGATTGCCCAGGTCTGACTTTCACGTGCGGGGATCTTCTCTCTCGTCTCGGCGAGCGCCGAGGTGGCAGCCGGGGAGCTGCGGGGATGGACTGAGGGACGTGCTGTCTCAGATTATGGCACAGCTCGATCGTTACACAACCGATACAACAGCTGACGTTTTTGTTGAATTTTTAATCTATCATTGATTGCTGGAACTCCCCTTCGACATCTGTGGACGTGATAATGACCCAGCAACCTCCTGCGCCGATGAACTACCCCGGCCAGTGGAATCCCACCCAGCCCGCATACGGGCAGCACCAGCCCTTCGTCGGGCAGAAATCGTTTCTCGCCACCTGGCTGCTTTCGTGGCTGCTCGGCGGACTCGGCGCCGATCGCTTCTATCTCGGCAAGATCGGGACCGGCATCCTCAAGCTCATCACCCTCGGCGGCTTGGGCCTGTGGTCCCTCATCGATCTGATCATCACCCTGGTCGGCGCCCAGAAGGACAAGCACGGCCTTCCCCTTCAGGGCTATGACCAGCACAAGAAGATCGCCTGGATCGTCACCGGCATCTTCTTCGTCCTGGGACTCATCATCGGCGGAGTCGCCGCGAACTCGGCTCCGACACCTCAGACGGACGACTCCTCGATCGTCTCGGAGGCCGAAGAGGCCGCCGACGAAGCCCCCGCGGCCGAACCGGAGGAAGAGCCTGCCGACGAACCCGTCGAGGCGGAACCCGCAGCGGAAGAGGAACCTGCCGAGGAAGAGGCCGAAGAGCCGATCGCCGAAGAACCCGCCGAAGAGGAACCCGCGGCTCCGGCCGAAGACGAGGACGATTCGAGTGTTCCTGCCGAGTACACATCCGCTCTGACCAAGGCCGAAACCTACTCGGACATGATGCATATGAGCAAGAAGGGCATCTACGAGCAGCTGACGAGCGAATACGGCGAAGACTTCTCCGACGAGGCCGCGCAGTACGCCATCGACAACGTCGAAGCCGACTGGAACCAGAACGCGCTGGAGAAGGCCCGGAGCTACCAGGACGATATGGCGATGTCTCCTAACGCCATCCATGATCAGCTCACCAGTGAGTACGGTGAACAGTTCACCTCATCCGAGGCCGATTACGCGATCGAGCACCTCAACGACTGAGTCGGCCCAGACCGTGGGCTCCGCCGCCCGTTGACCGGCGCGCAGCCCACAGAAGAGGCGGACGAAGGAATCAGCTCCTTCGTCCGCCTCTTCGCATTTCTGCAACGGACCGTGAGGGTCGACCGGCCCTCGCGGGTCGGCTAGCCCTCGCGGATCAGTTAGCCCTCGCGGATCGTCATCCGGCCGATTCGATCGCCGTCGAGGTCGAAGGCGAACGAGGACCGCCCGTTGGCATAGTTCGATGCCCAGTCACCGATGACGGTGATCCGGTCGCCCTCGGTCGTGACCTCTTCGGGCGTGAGGACGCCGGTGGCTCCGATGAATTCCTTGTCGCTCCAGGCCTTGATGGCCTCACGTCCGGTGAATTCGCGCCCCCAGTCATCGACGACGCCGCCCGAGGTGAAGGCATTGAGGAAGCCCTCCTCGTCGTGGGCGTTGACGACGTCGATGAAGTCGGCGACGACGGCCGGGATCTGCAGTTCTGACATTGCTGCTCCTGATTCTCGTTTCCGGTTGACTGCGCTATCGGTGCTGTCGCTGGTGGTTGAGCGGGGCGATCAGCGCGGATCAGCGAGTGGTGTACCCGCCGTTGGCGAAGATCGTCTGGCCAGTGATCCACCAGCCCTCGGTGGCGAGGAACCGCACGATCGGGGCGATGTCCTCGATCTGGGTGAGCTGGTTGCCCATGGCCTGCGACTTGTGGAACTCCACGCGCTCCGGTGTCTCCTGGCCGTAGAAGAACGGAGTGTCCATCGGGCCGGGAGCAACCGCGGTGACCGAGATGCCCCGGTCGGCGAATTCCTTGGCCGCCGCACGCGTGAAGTGCTCGACGGGGCTCTTGCCGCCCGCATAGGTCGAGTACCCATCGGTGAAGGCCGCGAGCAGGGCGGTGACGATGGTGATGATCTTCCCGCCGTCGCTCAGGTGCCGACCGGCCTCCTTGATGAAGAAGTAGGCGGCCTTGGAGTTGATGTCGAACATCGAGTCGTACTCGTCTTCGCTCGTGTCCACGATCGGCTTGCGCAGCACCTTGCCCGCAGTGTTGACGGCGATGTCGATCGAGCCGAGCGCCGCCTTCGCATCCTCGAAGAGCTTCGCAACGTTCTGCGCTCGGGTCAGGTCGCCGCTGAGCAGGACGCCCTTGACACCCTCTGCCTTGATCGCCGCGAGAGTCTCCTCGGCCTCCGGGCGCGAGGACTCGGAGTTGTAGTGAATGGCCACAGATGCCCCGGCCGCCGCGGACTGCCGGGCGATGAGGCCGCCGAGGTTCTTGCCGCCACCGGCGATGAGCACGGTCTTTCCTGCCAGAGTCCTATCGGTCATCTTCTCTCCTGTCATATCGCTGATATACATTGCTATAGCGACAATACACGATAATATAGCGATATGACAGAGGCCCCGACGACTGATACACGAACCCGGCTGCTCGATGCGGCTGCCGACCTCATCGCTGAGGCTCCGGGCGAGGACTTCTCCCTGCGGGCCGTCTGCGATGCCGTCGGTGTCAAGATGCCGACGCTGTATCACTTCTTCGGCAGCAAACAGGGCCTCATCGATGCCGTCATCAAACGCGGCTTCGACCTCTACCTCGGGCAGAAGTCGGCGATGGAGTCCAGCGGCGACCCGATCCAGGACCTGCGTGAGGGCTGGGACGCCCATGTGGCTTTCGGCCTGAACAATCCCGGTTTCTACACCCTGATGTACGGCAAGGTCCGGCCCGGCTACTCACCGGAGGACCAGTCCAGACCCAGCGAGATCCTTCGCTCTCTGACCGCCGAGGCGGCCGCACAGGGACGGCTGGTCGTCGACTCCCGTCAGGCAGCGGCCCATATCCTCGCGACCAATATCGGTCTGACGCTGCGGCTGATCATCCTCGGCGAGAACGACCTCGAGCTGTCGGCGGCCATCCGCGAAGGCGTGCTCAACTCCATCACGGGCACGGCCCCGAGCACCGAGGGAGGCGACGAGGAGCGGTTCGGTCACTCCGTCATGGAATACGCGGTCTCACACCCGGACATCCTGGGCAAGACGGAGACGCAGCTGTTCGTGCAGTGGCTGCGCCGCCTCGGCGAGGAGCATTCCTGACTCCCGGCAACGGGCGTTTGCCGGGGCCGCCTCACACCCAGCGGTACTCGTACTCGGGCCTGCCGGGGGTGCCGTGGCGGGGCTGTTTGATCGCCTGCTTCGTCGCGACCAGATGCTCGAGGTAGCGGCGAACGGTCACGCGTGACAGCTCCAAACGCTGCCCCACCTCGGTCGCCGAGACCGGCTCGGCCGATTCCCGCACCTCGTCAGAGACCGCTTCGAGGGTCTCGGCGATCAGCCCTTTGGGCAGCCGCGTGGCCGAGACCGAACGCAGCGCCGACAGCGCATTGTCGACCGAGGCCTGAGTCGCCAGTCCCCCGGACCCGCCCAGCCCGCGCCGGAACTCCCGCTGGTTCTCCAACTTCTCCCGAAACGCCGCGAAGGTGAAGGGCTTGATCAGGTACTGGGTGATCCCCGTCGAGATCGCCGACCGGATCACCTGCAGATGCCGGACCGCGGTGATCGCGATGATGTCTACATCCTTGCCGCGGGCATTCAACCGCCCGGCGACCTCGATCCCGTGCGAGTCCGTGAGGTTCATATCGAGCAGGACGATATCGACCGGAGTCCCGCCGGCATCGAGTTCGTCGAAGCGCTCGATGGCCTCGTGCCCGCTCAGGCAGGTTGCCGCCACGTCGAAACCGGGCACCCTGGCGACGAAGTCCGCATGCGCCTGCGCCGTCAGCGAATCGTCTTCAACGATGAGCACCCGCAGCCGGTCGTCATCGCTCATCAGCGTCTCCTTCCTCGATGGGCAGCGTGACCGTGAAGATCGCCCCGCCGTCGGAATCGACCTCGACATCCCCGCCGAGGCGGCGCACCGCCTGCCGGACGAGCACGAGTCCGAATCCGCGCCCGCCCGGCTCCTCTGCCGCAGTCTTGGCCGAAGCGCCGAGGTGGAAGAGCGCCTCGACCTCTTCGGCGTCCACGCCCTGACCGGAATCGGCGATGGTGATGATCAGTTCTCCCTCGGCGGCGACGAAGTCCGCCCACACGTGCTTGTCCGCCGATTCGGCGGCCGCGTCGAGGGCGTTGTCGAGCAGGTTGCCGGCCACGGTGACCAGGTCGCGGGCGTCGAGGGCCCCGGGCGGCAGCTCGCCGGTGGCGGTGACCGTGAGTTCGATGCCGCGCTCATGGGCCTGGGCGGCCTTGCCGATCATCAGGGCGGTGATGAAGGGCTCGTCGAGCGAACCGACGAAGGAGTCCGTCAGCCGCTGCGCCTCCTGCTTGTCGCGGACGGCGAAGTCGAGTGCCTCCTGAGTGCGCCCGAGTTCGATGAGCGTCGAGACCGTGTGCAGTCGGTTGGCATGCTCGTGCGTCTGTGCCCGCAGCGCCTCGGACAGCGTCGTCATCGTCGCGAGCTCACCCGTGAGCTCCTGGATGTCGGTGCGATCGCGCAGGGTCGCCACGGTCCCGCCGCGGCCGGAGCTGCGCCCGGAGTCACGGCCGCTGCCGCGCGGCTGGCTCGCCTGCTTCTGGCTGATGACGAGCACTCGGTCCTCGGTCAGGTGGATTTCGTCGACGGCGACCCGGCCGGTCGACAGGAGGTCACGCACGGATTCGGGCAGGGCCGCCTCGGCGAGGGCGATGGGTTCGGACTCATCGGGCTCGGGCAGGCCGAGCAGGGCCGCGGCCTCGTCGTTGTAGAGGACGAGGCGACCGGAGCCGTCGACGAGGATGAGGCCCTCGCGCAGCGAATGCAGGGCCGAATCGTAGAACGCGAACAGCCGCTTGAGCTCCTCGGGCCCGTAGCCGAGCGTGACCCGGCGCAGATAGCGGGCCAGCAGCCAGGATCCCAGGCCGCCGAGGGCGATGGCGGCGAGCGCGACGATGATGATCTGCGGCAGGGACGCCGCCTGGGCCACGGACAGGGACTCAAGGGTCACGCCGACGGCGACCATCGCCGTGACCTCGCCGTTTGCATCGGTGATCGGCACGATCGCCCGCACCGAGGCACCCAGCGTGCCCACGTACTCCTCGGTCTGGCTGTGCCCGGTCAGCGCTTCGTCGATGCTGCCGATATAAGGCTTGCCCAGCTGCTCGGGATCCGGGTGGGTGTAGCGGGTGCGGTCGCGGTCCATGATCGTGACGAAGTCGACCTCGGCCGTGGAGATCACGGTCTCCGCGTACGGTTGGAGCTTCGCCGAGGGGTCGTCCTCGGTCACGGCGCTGGTCACGAACGGGTCGTGGGCGAGGGTCTCGGCGATGGACAGGACCCGATCGGCCGTGGCCTCTCGGATGTTATTCATCGTCGTGACGTAGCTGGTCACCGACAGTGCGATGCAGACGGCGACGATGAGGACGAGCTGGATGAGGAACAGCCGACGGGCCAGCGGCCCGCCTCGGGACCGGAATCGGCGACGGTCTCGCCGAGGTGGGGCCGCCTGGCCGGGCTCATCGCCCGCGGGCGCTACCGGCACGGCGGGTCCGCCGATACCGGCGTCGCGGTCACTTCTTGGAACCGCCGGAGAGCACCAGTGCCAGGCCGATCGCGGCCAGCCACGTGTCCTTGGCCACGGCGGTGCCGTCCTCGGAGGGGCGGATGCCGTCGTCCTTGGTCATCGAGTCGATGGAGAAGTAGTTCGACACGAGTCCCGCGGCGAACGTCGTCAGTGCGGCACCGGCGATGCGAGTGGGCACGAAGGGCAGCAGCAGAGCGGATCCGACAGCGATCTCACCACAGGAGAGGAACTTCCCGAACTGAGACGCAGTGAGGTTCTCGACCATGGGCACACCATTGGCGGCCATCTGCTGGAGGCCGGCGGCGGTCTCCTCGTCCATGCCGAGTTTGCCGATGCCCGAGTTGAGGATGAACGCGCCGGGAACTGCGCGCAGAAGTGCTGTGCTGAGCTTCATGACCTGCTCCTTCGTCTGGGTTGCCACTGATCCCAAGACTAACCGCGAAGCAAGAGGATGCGCCACAGCCGAGCCTCACCCAGCGCCGCCACCGGAGGTTACGCAGCCGAGCCCCGTCGTCACAGTGCCCGCACTGGTTTCACAGCATCGGCAGGTCCCCAGTGAAGAACGCAGCGATGACCGAGGACTCCCGCTCGCCCAGCTGAGTATCGAGGTCCTTGAAGAGCCGCCCCTGTGCGGTGCCGGGCCAGGCCTCAGGCAGCAGGCTCACCGGCAGCTGCGGATCTGTGCGCGTGAGCCTGAGCCAATCGAAGTGGAGTTCGATCCGCCGGACCAGAGCCTCTGTCGGTGTCAGCGACTCCGCTTCGACGGCCTGCCATTTCCGGCCGAAGGCCGCATAGTCCTCGGCCAGGTCCGCAAGGTCGAAGGCCGCTACGAGGAGCTCGTCCCCCGTGGGCGGCTGCGGCTTGCCGATGAGGACGATCGGGTCGATCTCACCGGCCTCGTCACCCAACAGTTCGGCCACATCGCGGGGACCGGGAGCAACCCAGGTGCTGCCATCGGTCTGCCCGAAGCCAGCCCAGGACAGCTTCGATGAGATCCGATGGCGAAGGGTCCGCTTCGACTCCGGAACCTGGACGCGCACGAGGGTCCACCGCCCATCCCAATCCTGAGGCTGCCAGCCGGAGTACATCTTCTCCTGCCCCTCACGCAGAATCCGCCGACCCCGATCACTGAGGGAGTAGAAGGTCTTCCTCCCCTCCTTGTGCCTGTCGATGAACCCCTTGGCCGCCATCCGCTGCAGCACGGACCGTGCAGCCGACTCCCCGACTCCCAAGCGCTTCATCGCGAACACGATCGAGGTTCCGCTCAGAGGCCTCGACTCATCGAGCAGGTGCTGACCGGCCAGAGCGAGGAAGAGCGACTGAGGATGGACTGCCATGCCCTCACTCTACGGGCGCAGGCACCGAGCCTCCACGAGCCGGACCACCGGACAGCCATTTTATATCGCAATCTATTGACGTGCCGACATAGAACTGCATAGTATTCAATCGGCCCCCGCCACTGCAGTCCGGGGCCTTCCGAAACTGCGACACCCCACCCGAGCCACACATCAGCGAGGATCACATGGCTTCCACCAAATCACCGTCGATGCTCAAACGAGCCGCCGCCTCGGCGTATCTGGGCAGCGTCATCGAGTACTACGACTTCTTCGTCTATTCCGTCTGCGCCGCACTCGTATTCAAGGACGTCTTCTTCTCCAACCTCCCGCCCCTGGTGGGCACGCTTGCCAGCCTCGCGACGTTCACCACCGGATACCTCGCCCGCCCCATCGGCGGCATCGTCTTCGGCCACTTCGGCGATCGCCTCGGCCGCAAGCGCATGCTTGTTCTCACGATGATGATCATGGGCGTGTCCTCGACCGCCATCGGCCTGCTGCCCACCTACGAGACCGCCGGCGTCATCGCCCCGATCCTGCTCATCGTCATCCGCCTCCTCCAGGGCTTCGCTCTCGGCGGCGAATGGGGCGGAGCGGTCCTCATGTCCGCCGAGCACACCACGAAGAACCGCGGATTCTGGGCCAGCTTCACCAATGCCGGAGGGCCCACCGGCACTCTCACCTCGTCCCTCGTCGTCACACTGACGATGGCGATCATGGGCGTCGAGGAATTCATCGCCTGGGGCTGGCGTCTGCCGTTCCTGATCTCGATCGTCCTCCTCATCGTCGGCATCGTCGTGCGCGCGAAGGTCAGCGAATCCCCCGAGTTCCTCCGCGCCAGTCAGCGTCCCGCACCGAAGTCCATCCCGATCATCGCGACCCTGCGCAAACAGCCCGTGACACTGCTGTTCTCCGTCGGCGTGGGCCTGTCGGCATTCATGTTCCAGGGACTGCTCACCACCTACTCCGTGGCCTACGGCGTCCAGATCGGAGTCGAACGCCAGACGATCCTCACCGGCCTGTCCGTCGCCTCCTTCTTCGCGATCTTCGGCATCCTCGGCTGGTCCCGACTCTCCGACGCCATCGGCCGGCGGCCCATGGTCATCAGCGGGGCCGTCCTCATCGCCGTCTGGGGCTTCGTCCTCTTCCCCCTCATCGACACGAAGTCCGGTCTGCTCATCACAATCGGCATGGTCGTCGGCCAGGGCATCATCCACCCGATGATCTACGGCCCACTGGCGGGTCTGTACTCCGAGCTCTTCGACACTGAGCACCGCTACACCGGAGCCTCGCTGGGCTACCAGATCGCCGGAATCGGCGCCGGCATCTCCCCCGTCCTCTTCGCCGCGATCATGAGCAGCAACGAGGGCACCTCGACCGTTCCGCTGTCGATCGTCCTCGCCGTCTTCGCCCTCATCAGCGTCTTCTGCGTCGTCCGCCTCGGCGAGACGAAGTCGCGCAGCCTCTCAGAGAGGCTGTCGACTCCTGAACCGACAGCGGCGACCGCAACGAGGAAGGAGCCCCAGGCATGAGTGCGGTCCATCCGAGCCTGGCCCGACTGTCCGAACAGCAGGCCAACGACCACGGCGAGAAGACGGCGATCATCTTCGACGGCCAGGAGCTGACGTTCGCGCAGGTCCACGTCCGGACACTTCGCCGGGCCGCCGAGCTGCGCGCATCGGGCATCCGCCGAGGCGACCGCGTCGCCTACCTCGGACCCAACCACCCGGCCCTGATCGAAACGCTGCTGGCCTGCCTGCGCCTGGGCGCCGTATTCATCCCGCTCAACTGGCGCCTCACGGCCGGCGAGCTCGACTTCCAGCTGGCAGCCGCAGGGGTCTCCCGGCTCATCGTCTCCGACGAGTTCCACAACACCGCGCAGTCCCTGACGGCCGACGTCCCCACCGGCACGGTCGGCTGGGAACCGATCCCGGCCGACGGAGACCCGAACGCGGCCGACGGATACGTCCCCGAGGTGCCGGCCGCCGAGGTCGATGGCAGCGAACCGGCACTGCTCCTGTTCACCTCGGGTACCACGGGGCGGCCCAAGGGCGCGGTGCTCACACACGCGAACATCCTGTGGAACGCGTTCAACCTGCTGCTCAACACGGACCTCACCGCCGATGACCGCACCCTCGTGGCCGCTCCCCTCTTCCACGTGGCAGCCTTGAACCAGCAGGTGATGACCAGCTTCATCCGCGGAGCGAGCATCATCGTCGAGTCGAAGTGGGATATCGACATCGTCTTCGACCTCATCGAATCCCACCGCCTGACCTGGCTGTTCGGTGTCACGACGATGTTGGCCGGACTCGCCCAGTCCCCGAGGTGGGCCACAACCGATCTGTCATCGGTCCGGTTCGTCAACTCCGGGGGCGCCCCCGTGCCGGTCTCCCTCATCCACGACTACCAGGCCCGGGACATCATGTTCTGCCAGGGCTATGGCCTGACCGAGACCGCTCCCGGCTGCACCTTCCTCACCGCCGAGGAGGCGATGGTCAGACCCGGATCGGCCGGTCGGGCCGTGCCCTTCACCGAGGTCGATGTCCGCGATGCCTCCGGCAACCCGTGCGGGCCCGGCGTCCGCGGCGAGATCGTGGCCCGCGGACCCAATGTCATGGGTGCCTACTGGAACGACGAGGCGGCCACCGCTGCCGCGTTCTCCCCCGGCGGCTGGTTCCACACCGGTGACATCGGCTACCTCGACGAGGACGGGTTCCTCTTCATCGTCGACCGGCTCAAGGACATGTTCATCTCCGGCGGAGAGAACGTCTACCCCGCCGAGATCGAATCTGCCCTGTTCGCCCACCCGGACGTCAACGAGGCCGCGGTCGTGGCCACCGCTGACGAGAAGTGGGGCGAGGTCGGCCACGCCTTCGTCGTCCCGGCACCGCAGACCTCGCCGACCGCAAACGAGCTGAGGGCCTTCCTCACCGAACGCCTGGCCAAGTACAAGGTGCCGAAGTTCTTCGACATCGTCGATTCGCTGCCGCGCACCGGTTCGGGGAAGGTCCACAAGGTCTCCCTGCGCCGTACGAACGCCCTCGGTGCTCATTCACGCACCGACGACTCGACCGGCGGCGCAGACTCGGCAGCGACCGTCCCCGC
Organism: Brevibacterium sp. SMBL_HHYL_HB1; assembly: GCF_018208375.1. Lineage (NCBI taxonomy): Bacteria > Bacillati > Actinomycetota > Actinomycetes > Micrococcales > Brevibacteriaceae > Brevibacterium > Brevibacterium sp. SMBL_HHYL_HB1. The sequence goes on from NZ_CP062936.1 coordinate 3,021,478, forward strand.
AACCGCTCCCACAGCCCCGACTAAGGATCAAGCATGAGCACCCAGACCGAAACTCAGACCCAGAGCGAAGACTCCCAGACCGACACCGCCCAGGTCGACACCCCACAGACCGAGCCCCCGCAGGCCGAAACCGGACCGCCGACGCCGCTGAACTCCGCCCAGACCCTGCACTTCACCCGCGACGGCGAAATCGGCATCCTCACCTTAGACCGTCCGGCCAAACGCAATGCCCTTGACGATCAGACGATCAGCGGCCTCGGCGAGTTCTTCGCCCATCCGCCCGAGGGCATCTCCGCGATCGTGCTGAGCTCGACCGGTGAGCACTTTTGCGCCGGCCTCGACCTGTCCGAGATGACCGACCGCGACGCCGTGGCCGGCCTCCACCACTCCCGGGGCTGGCACACGACGATGAACGCGATCGCCGAATCCGCCGTGCCCGTCATCGCCGTTCTCCAGGGCGCGGTGATCGGCGGCGGCCTCGAACTCGCGTCCGCAGCCCACCTGCGGGTGGCCGAGGACACTGCCTACTTCGCCCTGCCCGAGGGCAAGAGAGGACTGTTCGTCGGCGGCGGAGCCTCCGTGCGAGTCCCCCGCCTGATCGGCCTCAGCCGTGTCCAGGACATGATGCTCACCGGCAGAACCTTCGACGCCGCCGAGGCCGAGGCCATCGGGCTGGTCAACTACCGGGTCGGTGACGGTCAGGGTGCGGCCAAGGCCCTCGAACTCGCGGCCTCGATCGCCGCGAACTCACCGGTGACGAACTACGCGATCACCCAAGCGCTGCCGCGCATCGTCGAATCCGGTCGCGATGAGGGCTACATGATGGAGGCTCTCATGGCCGCCGTCGCCCAATCGAGCAGCGAGGCCAAGGAGCTCATGCGTTCCTTCCTCGACGGCTCCGGTCCCAAAGTCACGAAGTGAGAGGGCAGACCATGTCAACCGTCATCCGCGATGTGCCTGCCGATGCCTTGTCCATCAGCCACATCGGCGACTTCGTCAACTGGGTCAACAGCAAGCACGGCAGCGACTTCACCGGGTGGGACGAGCTCTATGCCTGGTCGGTGACCGAGATCGAGGATTTCTGGGCCGCTGTCTGGGAGTACTTCGAGGTCAAGGCCCACACCCCGTATGTCTCCGTGCTCGAGGAGCGGTCCATGCCGGGCGCGAAATGGTTCACCGGCGCCCGACTCAACTACGCCGAGCACTCCTTCGGCACCGCCGAGCAGGCCGATGACCTGGCCGTGACCGCAATGTCACAGACCCGTGCGGACTTCGACCTCACCTTCGCCCAGCTGCGGGACGAGGTCGCCCGCGTCCGTTCGGGCCTCAAGGACCTCGGCGTGGGCGAAGGCGATCGAGTCGTCGGCTATCTGCCGAATCAACCCGAGGCGCTGGTGGCGTTCCTGGCCGCCGCGAGTCTCGGCGCGATCTGGGCCAGCTGCGCTCCCGAATTCGGCACCCAATCCGTCATCGACCGGTTCAGCCAGATCGAACCGACCGTGCTGCTGGCCATCGGCGGCTACATGTACGGCGACAAGGCCATCGACCGCACCGCAGAGGTCGCCGAGGTCGTTGCCGCCCTGCCGACGCTGTCCCACGTGATCACCGTCGACTACGGTGACTTCACCCTCTCCCGGATCCCGACCGGGCAGGTCGAGGTCATCGACTACAACGAGTTCGGCGATACTTCCGCCCCACTGGAGTTCGCCTCCGTGGACTTCGACCACCCGCTGGTCATCCTATTCTCCTCGGGCACCACCGGCAGGCCGAAAGCCATCGTGCACAGTCATGGCGGGATCCTGCTCGAGACGCTGAAGAACCACAGCCTCCACTTCGACCTCGGCCCGGGCAGCCGGTTCTGCTGGTTCTCCACGACCGCGTGGATGATGTGGAACGCACTGGTTGGCGGCCTCGTCGTCGGATCGGCGATCGTGATGATCGACGGCAACCCGAACCATCCGGATGAGAAAGCCCTGTGGCGCATCGCCTCAGAGACGAAGGCCACACTGATGGGGGTAGCTCCCGGAGCGATCATGGCTGCCCGGAAGGCCGGTTTCTCACCGACCGAGGAATTCGACCTGTCCACCGTCACACAGTTCGGGGCCGCTGGGGCACCCCTGCCGGCCGCCGGCTACGAATGGGCACTCGAGCAGTTCGGCGACCGGGTGCTGCTCAACGTCGGATGCGGCGGCACGGATGTGTGCACCGGAATCCTGCAGGCCTCTCCGCTGACTCCCGTCTACTCCGGTGAGATGTCGGCGCCGTCCCTCGGCTTCGCCGCCACCGCCTTCGACGAGGACGGCCACGAGATCCGCGATGACCTCGGCGAACTCGTCATCACCCAACCGGTGCCCTCGATGCCCGTGACCTTCTGGGAGCCCGACGGCGATGACCGCTATGCGGCCGCCTACTTCGACAAGTACCCCGGCGTGTGGCGCCACGGCGACTGGGCCCGGTTCACCACCGGTGGCGGAGTCGTCGTCACCGGCCGCTCCGATGCCACCCTCAACCGAGGTGGGGTGCGCTTGGGCACGGCGGACTTCTACTCCGTGCTCGACACGCTGCCCGAGGTCTCCGACGGCCTCGTCATCCATCTTGAAGACGATGAGGGCGGGATGGGCGAACTCATCGTCTTCGTCCGCACCGAGGACGAGGTCGCCTTCACCGAGGACCTCGGCGTCCGGATCCGCAACGCGCTCAAATCCCGCCTGTCACCACGGCATGCTCCCGACGAGATCGTCCCGGTGGGCCGGATCCCGTTGGGCCGGACGGGCAAGAAGCTCGAAGTCCCAGTCAAACGCATCATCCAGGGCGCCAGGGCTGAGGAGGTGGCGAGCACCGGGGCGCTGCAGGACCCGGCCTCGCTCGACGAATACGTCGACTTCGCTCGCCGGCGCGCGGCAGCGCAGTCGAAGGAAGGAGCCGGAGTATGACCACGCCACCGACAGCGCTGAACGTCGCGATCATCGGCACCGGGGTCATCGGTGCCGCCTGGGCCTCCGGATTCCTCGCCGCCGGTCACTCGATCACGGCGTTCGACCCGGCGCCCGGCGCCGAGGAGCGTCTGCGCGAGCAGGTGAAGAACAACCTCGCCGTGATGGATGGCGGGCAGGCGCCTGCCGCCGATCGTCTCCGGTTCGCCGACAGCCTCGCCGAGGCGGTCACCGGTGCCGACTTCGTCCAGGAGAACGGTCCCGAACGCCTCGAGGTCAAACAGTCCCTGCTGGCCGAGATCGATGCCGCGGTCCCTCGGCCGGCGATCATCGCCTCGTCGACGTCCGGGTACGCTCCCTCGGAGATCTCCACCCATGCCGCCTCCGCGCCCGAACGCATCATCGTCGGCCACCCGTTCAATCCCGCCCATCTCATCCCGCTCGTCGAGGTCGTGCCTTCCCCATCCACCCGTGCTGAGGTTGCCGAGGAGGCGCTCGAGATCTACCGGTCGGTCGGAAAGAAGCCGATCCTCGTCCGCGCTGAACTGCCCGGCCATGTGACCAACCGGCTGCAGGCCGCCCTGTGGCAGGAGGCGTACTCGCTCGTCGATCGCGGTGTCGTCTCGGTGGCCGACATCGACACCGCGATCTCATATGGTCCCGGCCTCAGGTGGGCCATCCTCGGGCCCTTGGCTCTCCAACACCTATCCGGCGGGGCCGGCGGGATGCGTCACCTGCTCGAACATCTGGGACCGCCCCAGGAGGTGTGGATGCACGACCTCGAGCAGGTCCACCTCGGCGAGGGACTGAAAGCCAAGCTCATCGACGGCGTCGACGACGAACTGACCGGACGCGATAAGGAGGCGATGACTCGGCAGCGCGACGACATGCTGCTGCGCCTGCTCGAGCTCAAGGCCGACTTCGACCAACTCCCCTGACTCGCCCGTCCCCACAGACACCACTGAAGCGAAGGACATGTATGTACCAGCCCGCGATCGACATCGACACGATCACCGCGATCGATGTGCACACCCACGTCGAAGCCGATGACCACCGGCACACATCGCTCGATGCCGAACTCCTCGACGCCTCGGCCGGGTACTTCCGGGCGCCGGTGCCGCGGACTCCCACCGTCGCGGACCTCGCCGGATACTACCGGCAGCGCAAGATGGCCGCGGTGGTCTTCACCGTCGACGCCACGACAGCGCTCGGCGGCCATCCCCCGGTCTCCTCGGAGATGATCGCCGAGCAGGCGGCGGCGCACAACGACGTGCTCATCCCCTTCGGATCCGTCGACCCCCGCAACCCCGCCGAGGCGGTAGCCCGGATCAAGGTGCTGGCCGAGGACTACGGCGTGCGCGGGATGAAGTTCCATCCCAGCCTGCAGGGATTCGATCCCAGCCAGCCCCAGTACTACCCGATCTACCAAGCCTGCGCCGATTACGGTCTCGTCTGTCTGTTCCACACCGGGCAGACGGGCATCGGGGCCGGGCTGCCGGGAGGCCGGGGCATCAAACTGCGCTATTCGGACCCGATGCTGCTCGACGACGTCGCCGCCGACTTCCCGGATCTGACGATGATCCTCGCCCACCCGTCGGTGCCGTGGGCCGATGCCTCGATCTCGATCGCCACCCACAAGGCCAATGTCTTCATCGACCTGTCCGGATGGTCGCCGAAGTACTTCCCGCCGCAGCTGACGCGGGCGATCGGGTCGATGCTCAAGCACAAAGCGCTGTTCGGTTCCGACTTCCCGCTCATCACCCCCGAACGGTGGATCGGGGACTTCGAACAGCTGGGCATCAAGGACGAAGCCGTGCCGCTGATCATGAAGGGCAACGCGGTCGGCGTCCTCGGCCTATGAGCCGGCCCCGGCCCGCGCTGACCGCCGGCGCGGGACCTAGCCGACCGCCGGCGCGGACCTCCCGTGAACACTATGAACGCAACCGAGACACCGATCACAGTTCCTGCCAATCTTGTCGGGTACATCACCCCCGCGGCCCAGCGCCGCGCGTGATCGGAGCCCATCGAAGGGCCCCGGTCGCGGACAGAGCATCACATGGAGGAACGATGGCAACGTCGCCACACAATCAAACAGAAGCACCCGCCCACGATGCACCGGCGCGGAAGAAGGATCGCACGCACTGGCTCTACATCATGGTCATCGTCGCGGTCTTCGCCGGCGCCGCCATCGGGCTCATCGCCCCCGAGGCGGGCATCGCCCTCAAACCCCTGGGCACGGCCTTCGTCGCGCTCATCAAGATGATCATCGCACCGGTGATCTTCTGCACCATCGTCCTCGGCGTCGGGTCCGTGGCGAGGGCGGCCACCGTCGGCAAGGTCGGCGGTATGGCACTCATCTACTTCCTCGTCATGGCGACCTTCGCCCTGGTCATCGGGCTCGTCGTCGGCAACCTCATCCATCCGGGCACGGGACTGCAGCTCTCGCCCTATCAGGAGTCCGGAGGCGGCGAATCCAACGCCACCGTCGACTTCCTCATGAGCCTCATCCCCGGCGACATCCCGGTCCTGCCGACCCTCGTGCTCGCCCTCCTCGTCGGGTTCGCGCTGCAGTCGATGGGCAAGGCCGGCGAACCGGTCGTCAACGGCATCCGCCACATCCAGGCCGTGGTCTTCAAGCTCATGATGATGATCATGTGGGCCGCCCCGGTCGGCGCCTTCGGTGCCATCGCCGCCGTCGTCGGCGACACCGGCTGGGCCGCGATCCGCTCGATGGCGATCCTCATGGGCGCCTTCTACCTCACCTGCGCCCTGTTCATCGTCATCGTCCTCGGCGGAATCCTCAAGGTCGTCACCGGGCTGAACATCTTCCTGCTGCTGAAGTACCTGGCCCGTGAGTTCCTGCTCATCTTCTCCACCTCGTCGTCGGAGTCGGCTCTGCCGCGTCTGATCGCGAAGATGGAGCATGCTGGAGTCTCGAAGCCGGTCGTCGGCATCACCGTACCCACCGGCTACTCGTTCAACCTCGACGGCACGGCCATCTACCTGACTATGGCCTCGCTGTTCGTGTCCTCGGCCATGGGCATGCCGATGTCGATTCCCGAGCAGATCTCGCTGCTCGTGTTCATGATCATCGCCTCGAAGGGCGCAGCCGGAGTCACCGGTGCGGGCCTTGCCACGCTGGCCGCCGGCCTGCAGTCGCACCGTCCCGAGCTGCTCGACGGAATGGGCGTCATCGTCGGCATCGACAAATTCATGTCCGAGGCCCGTGCGCTGACGAACTTCACCGGCAACGCCGTGGCCACCCTGCTCATCGGCAAGTGGACCGGCGAGATCGACCTCGACGTCGCCCGCGCCACCCTGTCGGGTGACAACCCGTTCGATGAGCTCTCGCTCGAGTCTGACGTGCACGGTGCGTCGACCGAGTCGTCAGCCCCGGCTGCTCGCGACGAAGGCGAAAAGGAGAAGGTCGCCGTCAGCTGACCTTCGGACAGCCCCGAAACACCACCACGGGTGCCGTCGTCCTCATCGTGAGGATGCCGGCACCCGTGGTGTTTCGTCTCCCCTCGCCGAGGCGCCTGTGTCGTCGGGACAGCTGTGCAGTCGGGACGCCATCTCCAGGTCCACTTCGGCCACGAAACGCAGTCAATCGGCAGATTCTCGAGCCATTTCGATCACCGTGGCCGCAATGTCCTCCGGATGCGATTCCGGCAGCCAGTGGGAGGCCCCTTCAAGCGGGACGAAACGATAAGGACCCTCGACGTAGCGAGCGCTGAGCTCTGCGGTTGCGCGGGAAAAGGCAATATCCTCGCTGCCCCAGATGAAGCTCGTGGGCACCGTGATGGGAGTGCTCGGCGTCCGATCGCTGCCGTCCATCGCTTGGTAGTACTTGATCACGGACAGAAAGGCCCCTGGCTCACTGAATCGAGCAACATAGGAGGCTGCGAGGTCGTCGGGGACGGCTCCGCCGTAGAGATCGACCAGTCTCTTCCCGTCATCGCGCAGCAACGTTCGGGCCACTCCTTCCGGGTGGTCTTGGATCGACCGCATATAGCCCATGCGTTCGTACTGGTCATCGTCCGTCTTCAGCTGTTTGCCCAGTGCTCTGGGATGTGGAGTCGACACGATGGTGCAGGTGTGCAGGCGCTGCGGGTGGTTCGCGGCAAAAGGCCAAGCGACCAGTCCGCCCCAATCATGACCGACGAGGTGGAATCGTTCGAGCCCCGCCGCGCGGGAGACTTCGTCAAGGTCGGCGACCAGGTGCGCAATTGCGTACTCCCCCACCGATTCCGGGCGCACTCCCGGCGAATATCCTCGTTGGTCATAGGCGAACACCCTCATCCCCTGTGCGAGGAGCAGGCCAGCAGTCCTCTCCCAGCAGGAAGCGTATTCCGGCCACCCACGCAGAAGGATCGCCTCGCCGAGGTCGGGGCCCGGGTGCGTCGGCGTCGCCCGGAAAGCGGCGAACTCCCCTTGGTCGGTGGACACCGTCAGCGCCTCGGCGTCGGCGGTTGCCGGCAGCTCCGCCAGGCGCTCGGCCACCGATGCGTTGTCGAACGGGGCACCGCTAAAGGGCTGGGAAGTCGTTGATGCCGTCACGGGTCAGCCTCCTAGTTGATTGAGATCCATTGATTCTCGGTTCCGGTCATTGGACACAGGTCAATGCTGAGCCCCCGGCGGCCCGGAGACTGCTATTTGCGACGTGAACCGTCGGTGGGAATGCCCAGTGCGTTGATCCACAGTTTCGTCGCGGTCTCCACGATCAGATCGTCACTGCCCCACCCTGGTTCCTCGACCGCATATTTGAAGTACGCCATCCGCCCGACCATCGCTGACAGCGCCCGGGCGGACATGAGGGGGTCGAGGCTCGGGTCCACGTAGCCTTCGTCCTGGAGCTTTTGGATCCACCGGCAATTGCGTTCGGCGAAGGCCCTCGCCCGGTCGAGGCGCAGGCGACGGAAGTTCGCGTCGATCGCGGCAACCTGTTCGAGCAGGAACATCAGCTTCGCATTGCGCTTATACGACTCGACATAGGCCCGATGTCCGGCTTGGAGCTGCTCGATGACGGTGCGCTCTTCGTCGCTGCTGTGCGGCGGGCCCGGGTGGAGCATGTCCTCCTGAGCGTCATTGAGCACAGCAGCGAAAGCCTGCTCCTTGCTGTCGAAGTAGGTGTAAAACGTGCCCGTGGAGCACTTGGCCTCTTTGGTGATGTCGGTCAGCCGAGAATCGATGAAGCCATCACGTTCGAACACGACTCGGGCGGCGGCGACCAGAGCCGCCCGAGTGCGGGTTCCCCTCGTGGTCGTCGGGGGATCGCGCAGGAGCGCGGTATCCACGAGCGTGGGGAGATCCTCAGCTGAGCCTTCGGTCGTCGACATGACAGCCAATCCTACAATCCATTTCTTCGGCGCGAACTCGGTGAGTGTGCCTCATGATGTCAGCCCGCTCTCCCGCGCAACAGCCCATCCCCGATCGATGATCGCCTGAACGTCGCCGGCCGCGGGTACGCCGTGGGCAGCGGCGTTCGCGGGGTTGTCCGCGACGCGACGACGGACGCCTTCGGCGATGATCGCGATCTTCCACAGCCCCAGCGTGTGCCAGAAGCCGAGCGTTCGCCTGCTGCGACCCGAGACAGCCAGGTATTCGGCAGCGATCTCGGCGCGGGTCGGGTATCCGTCCACTGCGGTCGGGGCGCCAACAGGCACCTCGCCGGCCTGAGTCCAGTACGCCAAGGAGCTGCCCACATCGGCCAGCGGGTCACCCAGAGTCGCCAGTTCCCAATCGAGAACCGCTCGGATGTCACCGGTGGCACTGTCGATGATGACATTGCGGATGTGGAAGTCACCATGGACCAGGGTGATCTCATCGGGCTCGGGCAGGTGCTCGGTCAGCACCGAGGTGAGAGCGTCGAGATCGGGGCGGTCCTGGGTCCGGCTCTCCTCGAGTTGGCGGCTCCACCTCTTCAGCTGCCTCGGCGCGTAGGGTTTCCGAAACGCCAGGTCACCCAAGCCGACAGCGTCGATGTCGACGGCGTGGATCTTCGCCAGGGTCCGAGCGAGTTCGAGGCCAAGACGTCTGCGGGTCTCAGGGGCGATCTGTCGGGCGGCCTCCTCATCGTCGATGACGGTTCCCTCGACGTGTTCCATGATGACGACCGGGACATCGGCGACTGCAGGGTCCTCACAGACACCGATGGTGGCGGGAACCGGCACTCCGGTCGACTGCAGGGCAGCGATGATCCGGTGCTCCCGGGCGACGTCATGAGCCGAGGCAAGGAGATGTCCCAGCGGGGGTCGACGGGCGATCCACGTCCGGCCCGCCTCGTCGTCGATGCGGTAGGTGAGGTTCGACTGCCCCTGCCCCACACGGGTCCCGCGGAGCGAACCGGTCACCGGCTCGCCGGCGTCCCGTATCCATCTCGCCAGGCTCGGCAGGTCGAGTTCGACGCTCATCGGGACTCCCGTGCGTTCTTCCTCCGTCGCAGTTCACGCCGCGCGATCGACCGTTTGTGCACCTCGTCGGGACCATCGGCCAATCGCAGTGTGCGCTGATGGGCGTAGAAGCTGGCCAACGGAAAATCGTCGGTGACTCCTCCGCCGCCGTGGACCTGGATCGCCCGGTCGATGATCGTCAGCGCCATGTTCGGGGCCTTGACCTTGATGGCCGCGATCTCCGTGGCCGCTTCCTTGTTGCCGACGGTGTCCATCATCCACGCAGCCTTGAGCACGAGGAGGCGGGTGGCTTCGATCTCGACGCGTGCCTCGGCGATCCAATCCTGGATGTTCGCCCGGTCTGCCAGCGGCTGACCGAAGGTGACTCGTTCCTGGGCACGGTCGATCAGAAGGTCGAGGGCGCGTTCAGCCATTCCGATCGAGCGCATGCAGTGGTGGATGCGGCCCGGTCCCAGCCGGGCCTGGCTGATGGCGAATCCGTCACCCTCGCCGGAGAGCAGCGCAGTCTTCGGCACTCGCACATCGTCGAAGATGATCTCTGCGTGGCCTTCCCGGTCGAGGTAGCCGAACACCGGCAGTCCCCGGACCACGGTGATGCCGGGGGTGTCTTTGGGGACGACGAGCATCGACTGCTGCCGGTGGGTCTCGGCGTTCGGGTCGGTCTTGCCCATGACGATGAAGACCTGGCAATTGGCATGCAGGGCGTTCGAGGCGAACCATTTCCGCCCGTTGAGCACATAGTCGTCCCCGTCGGGAACGATGCTCATCTCGATGTTCGTCGCATCGGAGCTCGCCACCGCCGGTTCGGTCATGCAGAACGCCGAGGCGATCTCACCGTCGAGCAGCGGTTTGAGCCACTTCTCCTTGTGCTCGTCGGTCCCGAAGAGCGCAAGGACCTCCATATTCCCGGTATCGGGTGCGTTGCAGTTGATGGCCTCGGGGGCGATCTCCGCACTGCGTCCCGTGATTTCGGCAAGATGCGCGTACTGAAGGTTCGTCAGTCCTGCTCCCCATTCGTCGTACGGCAGAAACAGGTTCCACAGTCCTTGGGATCGAGCCTCCCGCTTGAGGTCTTCGAGGACGGGCGGGTGGAAGTTCGGATCCCCGGCCTCTGCCCGTTGCCGGTGGTAGACCGGTTCCGCGGGGTAGACGAAGTCGTCCATGAAGGCGTTGAGTCTGGATTGGTAGTCGCGGGTCGTCTCATCTGGTGCGAAGTCCATTGTTCCTGCTTTCTCGGTGAGGGGTGTATGCGGTGTCAGGTCTGGTGATCATGGGCACCGGCGCCGCCGGTCTCTCCTCTGACTTCGAGGACGACCTTGCCGCGCACGGATCGGGAGTCGATGAGCTCGAGGGCCTCCTTCGCCCTTTCCAACGGGAGCACGCTGTGAATGACGGGATCGAGTGCCGCTGAACTCAGATGCGGCCACAGCGTGTCCCACTGGGTGGCGACCATCTCCGGTCGTCCGGCCAGTGCCGCGCCCCACCCCACTCCGGCCACGGAGATGTTGTTCAACAGCAGACGGTTGACCTTGACTTCGGGGATGGATCCTGCGGTGAATCCGAGGACCAGAAGAGTGCCGAAGGTCTTCAGTGTGCGCAGGGAATCGGTGAACCGATCACCGCCGACCGGGTCGGCGACGAGGTCGACACCGCCAGGGAGCAGGTCCTTGACCGTGTCTTTGAACCGTTCGGCCAAGACCACATGAGAAGCGCCGAGGCTGCGCACCGTCTCCGCCTTCTCCTCGGTCGAGACCACGCCCACGACTTCTCCGCCGTAGGCGCGGGCGACCTGGACGAGGGCGCTGCCGAGTCCGCCTGCGGCGCCGTGGACGAGGACCGTCTGACCCGGTTCGAGTCTCCCGCGCACGCGCAGCGCGAAGTCCGCGGTCAGGAGGTTCATCGGCATTCCTGCTCCTGCGGTCAGCGATACGGACTCCGGAAGCGGGAGGACGCTGGCGGCCGGGACGACGATGGACTCCGCGTAGGCCCCCGTATTCGCCACCCCGACGACGCGGTCGCCGACGCTGAGACCGGTGACGCCTTCGCCCAGCTCACGCACGGCTCCGGAGACTTCCGACCCCACTGTGTAGGGCAGCGGCGGCTGCATCTGGTACTGCCCGCGAGATTGGAGCAGTTCGGGGAAGGTCACGCCGGCATAGGCGACGTCGATGAGGACCTCGCCAGGCCCGGGTGTCGGAGTCTCGACGTCGCGCAGTTCGAGGGAGCCGGGGCCGTCGGTGGCTCTCAGCTGCATTGCTCTCATGATGGTCGGGGGTCCTTTCGTTTGGGTTCGCCACGTGGGTGATGCTGTCAGGGCGGTCGATCGGGAGCGGATCTGGGCGGGGCAGTGAAGCCGTCAGCGGGGCGGCCGAATGGGTCGTCGTCGAGGACGTCAGAGACGAGACGAGGCGACGACACCGCCGTCGACGGCGATCGTCTCTCCCACGACGTAGTCGCCGGCCCGGGAGGCGAGGTAGGCCGCGACTCCGGCCATGTCCTCACTGGTGCCGATTCGTCCTGCCGGGATCTTCGTCTTAACCTCGTCGCCGTGGTCGCGAGCGTCCTTGTTCATCTTCGTGCCGAAGGCCCCGGGAGCGATGCCGCTGACGATCACTCCGTCCGGGGCCAGCCGGGAGGCCAAGCGTTTGGTCAGGTGGATCACCCCGGCCTTGGACGCGTGGTAGCTGTAGGTCTCAAGCGGATTGGGTCGGATGCCGTCGATGGAGGCGACGTTGATGACCTTGGCGAGGTGGCTCCCCGAGGTCGCGGCGGCCCGCAGGTCGGGCGCGAGTGCCTGTGTGAGGAAGAACATCGCCTTGAGGTTGAGGTCCATGACCTTGTCCCACCCGTCCTCCGGGAACTCGTCGAACGGCGCGCCCCAGGCGGCACCGGCGTTGTTGACGAGGATGTCCAGACTCGTCTCGTGCTCACGGAGCCGGGCCACCACCGAGGCAAGTCCCTCCTTCGTCGAAATGTCTCCGGGCAGAGACACGCAGGTTCCCTGTTCGGACAGTTCGGCCGCAGTCCCGTCACAGGCCTCGGCCTTGCGGGCGGTGATGTAGACGCGCACGCCCGACTGCACGAATCCCTCGGCGATCATCCGGCCGATTCCGCGCGAGCCGCCGGTGATCAGCGCACTGCGCCCTTTCAGCGAAAACAGTGTCGACATGTCCATGGAAACTCCCTTGTTCGGTATGACTGCACGGTCTGTCCGGCATAGAAGAGCCGGATGTCAGTGGCTCAGATGTCTGCGTTGTGTTCGGTGAAATAGCCGATCGACTCGGCGACGCAGATCGGCTTCTCGATCCCCTCGGCTTCGAAGATCTGAGTGGTGGTCACCTGTGCGGACCCGGTGCCGCGCGCATCGACGGCTGAGACCGTCGCCCGCATGCGCACCTTTGAACCCACTGGTCGAGGCTGCGGGAATCGCACCTTGCCGTAGCCGTAGTTGAGACTGTGCGCGAATCCGTCGAACGCCATGAGCTCCTCCATGAACCCCGGCCCCAGCGACAGGGTGAACAGTCCATGACCGATCGTGCCGCCGAAGGGACCAGCGGCAGCACGTTCCTCGTCGACGTGGATCCACTGGTGGTCGTTCGTCAGGTCGGCGAATGAGTTGATGTCGTCCTGGATCAGCGTGTGCCAGCTGGTCGGACCGAGTTCCTCACCGACGAGCGATTCAAGGTCGGCGATGGTCGTGGGCCTGATGGGAGTCGTCATTGTCTGCCTTTCGGTGGGTGCGACGGGTCACGCGCGGTCCGTGAAACCCGAATCATCATCGTATTTGAAATTGAGTTCAGATTCACTAGTCTGAGACTAGCCGTGTGCGCTGGGTCACTTCAAGGCGGCACAGAAACAAGCCTCACGGCAGGGACGTCTACGCAAAGGAGCGGCACCCATGGCAGAAGTCCAGACCGTCACCGGCACCATCGACAGCAGCGAACTCGGCCGAACCCTCGTCCACGAGCACATCTTCGTCCTCAGCGAGGAGATGCGGCAGAATTACGACACGGCCTGGGACGACGAAGAGAAGATCGCCGATGCCGTCGCCAAGCTCAATGACCTCAAAGCCGCGGGGATCGATACGATCTTCGACCCGACGGTCGTGGGTCTCGGTCGCTACATCCCCCGGGTCCAGAGAGTGGCCGAGCAGACCGACCTCAACATCGTCGCAGCCACCGGCCTCTACACATTCACCGACCTCCCCCACCAGTTCGAGCATCGCGGCCCGGGTCTCCTCGTCGACGAACCGGAACCGCTCGTGACACTGTTCGTCCGCGACCTCGAGGAGGGCATCGCCGACACCGGAGTCAAGGCCGCCTTCCTCAAATGCGCCATCGAATCCCCCGGGCTCACCGAGGGCGTCGAGCGCACGATGCGGGCGGTCGGTCAGGCGAGCGCTCAGACCGGCGCCCCCATCACCGTCCACACCAATCCACGCACAGGCTCCGGCCTGGTCACGCAGCGAGTGCTCAAGGAAGAGGGCGCGGATCTGGGGAAGGTCATCATCGGCCACTCGGGCGACTCGACAGACCTCGACTACCTGTCCCAGATCGCCGAGAACGGATCGTTCCTGGGCATGGACCGGTTCGGCATCGACGCCTATCTGCCGACCGAACCGCGCGTAGACACCATCGTCGAACTCGTCCGTCGCGGCTATGCCGACCGCATCACCTTAGCCCACGATGCAGCGTGCTACATCGACTACTTCACTCAGGAAGAGAAGGCGCAGATCCAACCAAACTGGCACTTCCGCCACATCAGCGACGACGTCATTCCGATGCTGCTGGACAAGGGCGTGACCGAAGACGATATCGACACGATGCTGGTGAACAACCCGCGCCGTTACTTCGAGTAATACCGATCGACCATATGCACTGAGGGACCATTTTCGACGATGAAGGGAATCCCGTGTCAGTCCACGCACAAACCATCAATCCGCAGGTGAAACCGGACAAACACGCTGGATTGAGAACTGCCGGCCTCGTCGGCTCCTCGATCGAATGGTACGACTTCTTCCTCTACGGCACAGCGGCCGCACTGGTCTTCCCGCAGGTCTTCTTCCCTGATACGAGCGGAGTCACCGGCACGCTCCTGGCGTTCTCGACCTTCGCCACCGGTTTCATCGCGCGGCCGGTCGGCGGGCTCGTCGCCGGCAACTTCGGAGACAAGATCGGCCGCAAGCCCATGGTGGTCATCGCCCTGCTGGGCATGGCTGTCTTCACCTTCCTCATCGGCTGCCTGCCCTCGGCCGGGAGCATCGGCCTCATGGCCCCGGTCCTGCTCGTCACGTGCCGATTCATCCAGGGCATCGCCTGCGGCGCCCAGTGGGGCGGGCTGGCGCTGCTGCTCAGCGAGTCCGCCGGGCCCAAGCACCGAGCATTCTCGGGCTCGTTCATGCAGGTCGGCGTTCCCACTGGAGCCCTGCTCGGCAATCTGGCCTTCGTCATCGTCTCGTCCGCGGTCGATGAGGCGGCCTTCGTATCGTGGGGCTGGCGGATCCCGTTCTGGACCACGGCGCTGCTGGTGCCGATCGTCATGTACATCCAGCTCAGAGTCGAGGACTCCCCCGAGTTCAGACAGCTCGAGAACGAGGTGTCTGCGGCCAAGCCGAAGGTCGTGCAGGCACCGCTGTGGCAGGCCATCAGATCGCACTGGAAGACGATACTGCTGGCCGCGGGCACACTGTCGGGAACGAACTGCGTCTTCTACATCACGATCGCCGGAGCCCTGTCCTACGGCACAAGCTACCTGGGTATGGACTACGGGCAGATGCTCATCGCCGCCATGCTCTCCTGCGTGTTCGGCATCGCCACCATCCTCATCGGCGGCAGGCTCGCCGACCTGATCGGTCGCCGTCCGGTCATCATCATCGGTGGCGTCGGCCTGCTGGCGTGGGCGTTCCCCTATTTCGCCCTGATCAATACGACGGACATCGTCCTCTTCGCGGTCTCGATCAGCGTGGCCAGCGTGTTCCAGTCACTCATCTACGCCCCGATCGCCGCGTACTTCGGCGAATTGTTCGCCCCGCAGATCCGCTTCTCCGCGGTCTCTCTGGCCTATCAGCTCAGCGCGATCGTCGTGTCGGGCTCGACGCCCATCGTCATGACGTGGCTGATCGCGAAGATGGACGGATCAACGCTGGGGATCACGCTGTTCGTGTGTGCGATGGCCCTGATCACCGTCGTGTCAACGCTGGCGCTGAAGGAGACGAACCCGAAGTCCGTCAGGCAGTCACAGACAGCTGTCCCGGGTGAACACCTGCGCACGGAGACCGTCGCGGTCCAGCCGGCATAGTCGGCCCGGCCCGCGTAGTCGGCTCAGCTCGCAGCGCTGCTGCTACGCAGCTTTGCCTGGTAGCGGCGCATCCCGCGGATCCACCGGTCGTAGTCGGAGCCCTTCATCCGGTACATGTCGAGGACCTCGGGGTGGGGCAGAATGAGGAAGGTCTCGGCTTCGACCGCGGCCATGACAGCCTCGGCGACGTCCGCCGGCTCGTGGACGTTGCCGGCTTCGGACACGGCCCGCTGGGCGGCGAGTTCCTCTGCGGTCAGGGAGTCGGGGTCCTCGCCCCACAGGATCTTCGTGTTCACTCCCATCGGGGCCAGTACGGATACGCCCACTCCCTCGTCGCCGTAGGTCACCGACAGCCATTCGGCGAACGCGAGCGCGGCGTGCTTGGTCACCGAGTAGCCGGCCTGGCCGATCTGTGTGAGCAGTCCCGCCGCCGAGGCGGTGGCCACGAAATATCCTTCCCCGCGGGTCTGCCACCGGGGTACGAGCCGTTCGGCGGCGCGGATGTGAGCCCGCAGGTTGACGTCGAGGATGCGGTCCCAGTCGTCTTCGCCGCCGATTCCGGAAGCCCCAGCGATCCCGGCATTGGCGAAGTAGAGATCGATATCGCCGAGTTCGCGGCCCGCAGCGGCCAGCAGATCGTCGACCCCGGCCGCCGTGGAGACGTCCCCGGTCCAGTGCGGCTGGCCCAGTTGCGCCGCGGTGTCCGTGACCGCCTCGGCGAGGTCGGCAAGCAGCACCCGGGCCCCACGCTCATGCAGGGCCCTGGCCAGTGCCGCCCCGATTCCTGATGCGGCCCCGGTGACGACGGCAGTGCGTCCCTCGATCTCCATAGTCCTCTTCCTCTCCGGCGCACCCCGTTGTGTCCGAAACGCGGCCGACCTATAGTTGAACCTGTACTCAAGTTCAAGTATTTCAGCATCCACATATTGCTGTCGAGCCCCGCGCGGGCCCGTCCACGTCGTGATCCGAAGGAGCTTCATGACCACGAAGTCGCGCACATCGATCATTGATCTGCTCACCCCTTGGGCGGAGAAGGACCCGGAGTCTGTCGCAGCGGCCACGCCGCCGGGACCAGATCGGGTGACGCTGTCGAAGGTGCGCCTCCTTGGCGAAATCGGTGCCGCCCGTGACCGCTACCTCACTGCGGATGTCCACCCCGGCGATCGGATCGTGCTCATTGCGCCCAGCTGTCCGGAATTCCTCATCGAGTTCTTCGGCGCGCACGCTGCCGGGCTGGTGGTCGTCGCCGTCAATCCGCTCTCGACGGTCAGGGAGCTCGACTACATCCTCACCGATTCCGAAGCCCGCGTACTCGTGGCGCATCCAGCCTCGGCCGAGGCGGGGAAGGCTGCGGCCGCACAGCATGACGTCGAGTTCCGCACCCTGCCCGTCGTCAGCGATGAGGGCCCCCGCGCCGAGGTGGGTGCTGAGTCCGATGTCACCGTCGATCGTGCCGGTCTCGCGTGGGACGACGTCGCCGCGCTCCTCTACACCTCGGGCACGACGGGCAAGCCGAAGGGGACGATGCTGACCTTGGGCAATCTCGTTTCGGCGAGCGATATCGTCCGGGAGATGATCGAGGCCACGCCCGCCGACCGGTCCGCGACCGGCCTGCCGCTCTTCCACGTGTTCGCTCTGGCGGCCGTCACCCTGCCGGCGATGAGTGCCGGTGCGCCGGTGACCCTTTCCCCCGCTGGGATCCGCAGGCCTTCATCGATTCGCTCGCCGAGGATGAGACGACCATCGTCTCCGGCGTTCCGACGATGTGGATGTCGGTGCTGGCGAAGGCCCCCGAGGGCGACGCACCGGACCTGCGCATCATCAGCTCGGGTGGCGCCTCGATCGCCGCCGAGGTGGTCCGTCGGGTCGAAGATCGCTTCACGGCGCCGCTGGCGGAGGGCTACGGACTCACGGAGACGTCCGGACTGGGCACGTTCAATCCGCTGCATGGGACAAGGAAGCCCACGAGCGTCGGCCCGGCGGTGCCCGGATTCGAGGTCAAGACCGTCGACCCCGCCAGCGGCGAAGAGCTGCCTGCCGATGAGGTGGGTGAGGTGCTGCTGCGTGGGCCCGCAGTCATGGCCGGCTACTGGAAGAAACCCGAAGCCACCGCCGAGGTCCTCGATGCCGAGGGCTGGTTCCGCACGGGCGACCTCGGTCGGGTGGATGAGGACGGGTATCTCTTCATCGTCGACCGCATCAAGGACCTCATCATCCATGGCGGATACAACGTCTACCCGCGCGAGATCGAAGAGGTCATCTATGAGATCCCCGAGGTCGATCAGGTCAGCGTCGTAGGCACTCCGGATGAGAAGTATGGTCAGCAGGTCACCGCTGTCATCGCCCGCACTCCAGGTTCCGACCTCGGCGCAGATGAGGTCGAGCGGTTCTGCCGGGAGAATCTCGCCGCCTATAAGATCCCGCGGATCATCGAGTTCCTCGACGAGCTGCCCAAAGGACCCAGCGGCAAGATCCTCAAACGCGAGATCGTGCGCATGTTCACCCCGAGCACCGAGGCACGCTGAGACAGGCGGGCATCATCGTCGGCAGGCGGTTGCGGGCGGAACGGTTCGCATTCGAACGCCGGCAAGGCCGATGGAAGAAGCACAGCAACTTCCCCCTATAGCCCGATAGGCCGCCATCAGATCAGCGCGGCTTCTCACCCGTCTTCATCATCAACCTCGACAACGATGGATTGATCGGCAACATCGCCCGCATCCGCCTCGCGGATTGTTCCCCAGTGAGGCTCAGCCTCTTCGTAACCGTCGTCGATATGCGTTGCGGCCTCGACGAGTTGTTCGTTCCAATCCGGCCCGGGCACTTCGACGCCGGGGAGGACACTGTCTGCCATCATTGCATCCTCCTCAATTCGTACCGAAGCGAGGTGTTCTCATCCTGCAGATCGAGAATGATTCCGATGCTGGCGAGATTCGCGCCCGCGTCAACCAGCTCCCGCACACGCCGCAGACGAGCAATATCCTCGCGACTGAACCGCCGCGTCCCGCCCTCACTGCGCATAGGCGTCACGAGGCCGCGAGCCTCGTACTGCCGCAATGACTGCACCCCGACACCGGTCAACTCCGCAACATGCGAAATCGAGAACAAGCGCCCACCAGACTCTGAAGTCACCATCTCCCCATCTCCCAAAATTCCCCCTGAAACAGGGTTGACATTCGCACTCTGATCGACTACATCATATGTCTATCAGATGATGTAGATCATATCATCTGCACGAATTCACTATCCAGCAAAGGAGGTTTCACCAATGATCATGATGCGCACTGACCCATTCCGCGAAGTCGAGCGCCTGAGCAGAGAAATCTTCGGAGTCACCGGGACAACGGCTCGCCCCGTGATGATGCCGATGGACGCCTGGCGCGACGGCGATACTTTCCGCGTCGAACTCGACCTGCCAGGAATTGATCCTGACAACATCGACCTCGACGTCGAGAACAACGTCGTCACCGTCAAAGCTGAACGGCCCGGCCCCGACCACGGGGAGTCTTCAGTCGCGGCAGAGCGACCCCGCGGGACCTTCAGCCGTCAGCTCGTCCTCGGCGACAACCTCGACACCAGCAACATCACGGCGAACTACGACGCCGGTGTGCTCACACTCAGCATCCCGGTCGCGGAATCAGCGAAACCCCGCAAGATCGCCATCAACTCAGGCTCTGCTGAACCGGCAGCCATCAGCGCCTGACCACAACTGGTGGGGTGTTCCCATGCAGACGTGTGCACCAGACGTCCAGCTGGGTATCGATGCTGCGTTCTGGACGATCATCCTCAGCCACCGCGAACTGCGGGACCTCGACACGAGTCACCACACAGGTGATGGACCGCAGGTCGTGAGTCATTGCGGGTGCCGGGTCTTCAGGCACTCCGCACCGTGGCTGCTGTTCCGGTCGCCCCGCCTCTCAGCAGGCCAGGTTATCGCTCACCGAGTCCTCGCTTGTCAGCGTTCACCTCCCCGGCTCAACGGCGCTGACATCTTCGATGAAAGGAGGTGAGACGTTTCCGCACCCAGGTTGAGCTATGCAGCCGTGTGGTCGCGTCCGCAAGTCTTTCTACCAGTGTGCTCGACGCAAGATGCGCGGCAGTGACGTCACAATGACGACGAAATGATGCGGGCCCGTCCACGGCTTCCCCTTCTGGCCCCGGGGCATCCCCCGGGGCCAGACCATGTTCGGTTGAGATGAGAGATGAGGAGACCGTGTTCGTCAGCTTCTTGGAGAAACTGTTGATTGTCTGGCCCTGGCACGCTCGAGCACTGATCGGCAAAGCGATATCATCCCGCTATCGATCCTCGGTCGGCCAGCGGCCTGTGTCGCTTGACCGCCTCAGGACTCCTTAAGCAACGCCTTGACCAGTTCACGGGGAGTATTTTCGTCGACGTCTATGCCGACAGTGTCGCGGAGGTACGCCCGGACGCGTTCGACGCTCTCATCGCTTCCGAGTCTGCTTCGTTGCCATCGTGCACCATCGACGAATGCTTCCCGTTTGTGCTCGCGCAACGCCGAAAGCGAATAGGAGTGTCCCAGGACATCAAACTCGGGATCGGGATGAACCTGTTTCGCGGTCTCTATCGCTGTCTGTTCCCAACGCAACTTCTCATCACCTAGCTTCGGTCCAACGGCGTCGTGATTGATGTCAGTGTTATATACCGAAAAGGCTCTCGGCTCCAATGCCTGTGCGTCGGCAATGCCAGTTGGTGAGCATCCCGTCGCAGAGCCGTCAGCCTGGTGAGCGTCTGTGATCGAAGTCCGTCCGCCCCGAGCCGGGCGGACGAGACGGCCGGTCGGGTCGCTGGAGGTGATCATGGCGCCCTCCATCCTTGGAAGTAGCTGGAGGTTGGGCTGGATCAGAGCGGGCTGCCTGCCTGACGTGGTCACGACTGCGCTAGCCTGTGAACAGGCCGACGGCTGAAGCCGATGCCCAAGCAACACCACCCGCAGCATCGTCTAAGTGAGGTCCCGAAATGAATGCCAATCATGTCGGCATTGTGTGGAATCCGTCCAAGACCGAGAAGGCAGACCTTGAGGCCGCGCTCCCGACACAGACTGGCGTCGATATCACGTGGCACGAAACTGAGGAAGACGATCCCGGCAAATCAGCGACGCAGGCCGCGCTCGATGCCGGTGCTCAAGTGATCATCGCGGCAGGAGGGGACGGGACAGTCCGTGCGATCGCTGGTCACCTCGCGGAGATCGGCTCCTCTGCCGAGCTCGGCATCGTTCCGCTGGGGACCGGGAACCTCCTAGCCCGCAATCTCGACGTTCCGCTCAACAGCTTGGGCGAGGCAATGGATCGCGCCTTCAACGGCACAGCACGCGAAATCGACATGAGGCTACCCTCGAATAGTGGACACCCAAGTTAGCGGGATTCGCAGTCCTGCTGGAAGGATGTTCAATATGTCAGATCAGAAGCGCCAGCGGCGCTCTTACACCCCGGAGTATCGGATCGAGGCGGCGAATCTCGTCATCGACACCGGCAGGTCCATCGCCGCGGTGGCCAAGGAAATCGGAGTCGGTGAACAGACCCTGGGCACCTGGGTCAAAGCCGAGAAGCACCGACGCCGCGGCGACGGTGAGCCCACGGGCCCGTTGAACGAGGGCGAACGGGCTGAACTGGCACGGTTGAGGCGGGAGAACTTCGATCTGAAACAGGACAACGAGTTTTTGGGAAAAGCAGCCGCCTTCTTCGCGTCGAAGCCTCGAAACAAGAGAAATTCGAACTGATGGATTCGGAGAAGGCTCACTACGCGATTCGCCGGATGGCCAGGCTCCTCGAGGTGACGAAATCTGGGTACTACGCATGGAAGAAGCGTCGGCAGACCGGACCATCGAAACGTGCCAGAGCGCAACGGAGCCTGGATGGGCACGTCGCAGAGATCCACGCGGACTCTGATGGCGTCTACGGGGCACCACGGGTGGCAGCGCAACTGGCTCGACAAGGCGTGAGCGTGGACGAGAAGACGGTCGCGGCCTCGTTGCGCAGGCAGGGCCTTGAAGGCATCAGCCCGCGCCGGTTCAAACCGGTGACGACTCTGCCGGGGGTGGCGACTCATCACATTCCGGACCTCGTGAAACGGGTCTGGGACCGAGGTGAGTTGGATGCTGTGTGGATCAGCGATATTACGTATCTGCGCACCTGGGAGGGGTTCGTGTACTTATGTGTGATCCGCGATGGGTGCTCACGTCGAGTGCTTGGTTGGGCGATGGATGCCAGGCAGGATTCTGACCTCGTGGAACGGGCGTTGAGGATGGCTCATACGTTGCGAGAGCTGGTTCCAGCTGACGTCATTTTTCATGCCGACAAAGGAGCGCAGTACACGTCGTCGCAGTTGCATCAGGCGTCTGTCGAGTTGGGTTTGACGCAGTCGGTGGGCCGGACTGGAGTGTGTTGGGATAACGCGATGTCGGAGTCGTTCTGGTCGTCGTTGAAAACGGAGTTCTTCGAGCGGCGAGTCTGGCAGACCCGGGCCGAGGCAATGCGGGAAGTCGCTCGTTGGATCGAGGTGGTCTATAACCGGCGGAGGTTGCATTCGGCGTTGGGGATGGTTCCGCCGGTGGAGTTCGAGGAGAAGTTCTGGGCCGAGCAGAGTGCTGGTCGGGTTCAGGAGGAAGCGTCGACGCAGGCTGCGTGACGTGGTTCACGTGTCCACGACTTGCGGGGAGCCCCAGACATGGGCTGGGTGGAGGTCACCCTTCCCCAGGGCATGAATCGTGAGCCTTTCGTCGTCATGGCCGGGTTCGGAATAGATGCCCACATGATCACAGAGACCAACGATGACCTTAAGGACAAGGCAGGATGGCTGGCCTATGTTGAGTCGCTTGGGCGTGCCGTCTCTGCCAGCGATGTCATGGAGATCAACCTGTCACGCGGAGGTGAACCGATCGGGCACGAGTCGGCGCATACGCTCATCGTCGGCAATTGCGGCACGTTGCAGGGTGGTATCACTCTCCTTCCCGATGCCGATCCCACCGATGGTGAACTGGATGTCCTTATCCTCAAGGCAGAGGGTGTCGCCGGTTGGCTCGACACGATGAAGAACATGGTGTGGGATAACGGTCTGCGGAAGATGATGGCGAAGGACGAGTCTGCGCAGAGCAGTGAGAGCGCGGTACATCAGCGGATTTCTTCATTGACGATTGAGCTTGAGCAGCCGCGCATCGTCGAGGTTGACGGTGACGAAGTCGGTGAAACTAACCGGATCGATGTGACGATCAAGCCCGCGGCGCTGCGAGTGCGCTAGTCCGGCAGAGACTACAGGGCACCGCGTTGGACCTCGTCCGGGCGAGTTTGAGCAAGGAGGGCTTCGAACTCACCCACTCGAAGATGCTCATCAACGGATTCCTCGGCGAGGTCGTGGGTCTGGAGAACATCCTCGGCGAGTTCTCATACAACTTCGCCGTCTACGGCACTCCGGATCTCAGGGCTCCGTGGGGATGGCAGCTCTATGGACATCATTGCGCCGTCAACTGCCTCGTCGTCGAGGGCCGAATGACGATAGCCCCGGTGTTTCACGGCGCTGAGCCAAACGAAATCGACGCGGGGCCGCACGCGGGCCTGCGATCCTTCGACGATCGCGTCGACGCCGGCACCGACCTCATCGCGTGCATGAGCGAGAGTCAGCGCGCCGAGGCGGTCATCTACGACGAGATCGTCGATCCTGCGATGCCCGAAGGGCGAATCCATCCCGGCGATGAGCGCCATCTGGCCGGGGCGTTTCAGGACAATCGGGTCATCCCCTACGAGGGGGTGCAGGTGGCCACGCTGGATGCGCGGGCACAGGAAGCGGTCGTCGACCTCGTCGCGACCTTCCTCAAAATTCTGCCCGAGGGGCCGCGACGCGCGAAGGTGCGCGAAGTGACGAATCACCTGGACGAGTCGTACTTCAGTTGGATCGGCGGGACCGAGCCGGGAGATGTGTTCTACTACCGATTCCAGTCACCAGTACTCATCATCGAACTCGACCACCACTGCGGAGTGTTTCTCGACTACGACGTCCCCCAGCGTTTCCATGTGCATACGCTCATGCGCGTGCCCAACGGCAATGACTACGGCCGTGCCTGGGTCCGCCAGTGGCAGCGTCGAACTGACGGTCGAGTCGAAAGCAACACCCGATGAGCACAATCTGAGGGTGTAGTCGGGATCGTAAGCTGGCTCCAGGGCCCGGACCGAAAGGAGTATCGCCAACAATGAATACGATGAAGATCGCCGTCATCGGCGGAGGAATCGCTGGTGTCACCACCGCTTACGGTCTGGCGCGCCGGGGCGCGACGGTCACCCTGATCGACGATGCCGCATCAGGTCAGGCGACAGCTGCCAGCGCCGGGATCATCGCTCCCTGGGTATCTTCGTCGAGCGGTGCCTTCTATGAAGCGTACTCAGCTGGAGGCAACTACTACCCGGAGTTCCTCGCAAGGCTCCATGACCTAGGGATTCCCGAACTGGGATACAGGCGCTCCGGCGCCCTGATGGTCTCGCGAGACGATACAGAACTCGACGCCGTCGAAGACCGGGTAGCCCAGCGCATTGCTGAGTCCGGTTCCGTCGCAGGAACGCTGGAGCGCGTAGACAGCACACAGGTCAACGAACTGTTTCCCGCCCTGTCCACCGAACTGACGGGTTTGTACGTCTCCGGCGGCGGACGGGTCGACGGCCGCGTTCTCCGGAATGCGACGTTGAGTGCCGCAGTCCTTCTAGGGGCCGAGCACTGCGAGGACGCAGTGATCGCGATCAATCCCCTCGGCGACACCGGATGGCGAGTGCAGACGATGCGCGGTCCGATCGACGTTGACTCTGTCGTCGTGGCAGCAGGGGCGAGAACTCCAGAACTGCTGCTTCCCCTCGGTGTGAGCTGCGCAGTGAGCCCGCAGCGTGGACAGATCACCCATCTCAACCTTCGTGGAGTGAACACCTCACAATGGCCAACGGTCCACCCCTTCACACCCAACTACATGACCCCGTTCGATGGAGGCAGGATCGCGGTCGGCGCAACCCGCGAGACCGGGAGCGGCTACGATCCCCGCGTCACCGCCGCGGGACAATTGCAGGTCCTCCGGGACGCGCTGGATTTGGCGCCCGGACTGGCCGATGCCACAGTCATCGAGACCCGAGTGGGCATTCGCCCTATGGGTGACGACAACCTGCCGATCGCCGGAGAAGTGCCGGACAGATCAGGCTTATGGACGATGACGGGCTACGGCGCGGGCGGGCTGACGCTCGGGCCGCTGCTGGGCGATGCCGTCGCCCGCAGCATCCTCGGAAACCCCGCACCGGAGCTGACGGCGTTTCCCACAGCCACGCCCATGTGAAGGAGTCTTCAGCACGGCCGGCTATGGGGCGTGCGCGGAGAAAAGCGGTCCGATCGGCCCACCTCACCCCTTGCGCATAATAAAGACCGTCACGGAGCTCCCAGCCAGGTCGATCCGCAGCTTTCCGTCGTCGCCCATCCCGCCGCTCGGAGTAGCCGACGAGCTGGTGGCACCCGCCCCAGCCGACGCGCTCGCCGATGCCCCCGAAGCCCCGTCCCCGCTGAACGGCACATCAGCCGGCAGCGGGTTCGCCGGCACAACCTGCGTAGCACTCTTCACATCGTTCGACTCCCCGTACACCTGCGACGCCGACGAAACACTGAACCCCGACGGCATCGACAGCGTCACGGGATTCCCACCCACCGAAGTCGCGTCGTTCGCATTGATCACCGTCGTCACCAGCGTGCGACCGTCGTTCTTGACCACGGTGTAGGCGCTCATATTCCCGCCGCCGGAAACTGAAGTCCGCGTGAAATGACCACCGACACTCGGCACCAGCAACCTGAGCCCGAGCATGTTCGGCCTCACCTGAAACTCATTCGACCGGTCCCCGTGATCGGCCGGATCGCAGATGAGCGACATCGGCGCTCCCCCATTGCACGCCCCGAGCATCGAATGCATGGCCATCCGCTCGACCCCGAGTGTCGCCGCATACATCGTGTAGTCGGCAGCCCACAACGCCGAGGCGTTCGTCAGCGAGGTGTCATTCGTGCCTGGGCAGCTCGTCGGCCCGGTCTCTTCGAGCCACAGCGGCAAATCCGCAGCGTCAGCCTTCGATTTCCCGATGCCGAGGTTCTTCTTCGCCGCCTCCTTCGCCAAAGGGTCGATGAGGTTCGCCGCCTGCGGCCCGCGTCCCGGGACCTGAGTCGAATCGCATTCGTAGAGCTGATACCAATGCTGCGCGAGCGCGGTCTTGTGATTGACACCGGAATCCAGGAAGGCAGTCATCCACGCGCCGTCGTAGACATCGGGGCCGATGATCGGCGCATCGGGGCGTTTCGCATGAATGGCCTTCGCATACGTCTCAAGCTGCTTGACGTATTTGTCTTCGTTCCAGCCGTCATCCCGGACGGCTCCCCCGGGAACATCGTCCACGGTGTACCCGTTCGGCTCATTGCCGATCGCCAGACCGACAAGAGAATCGCCGAGGATGTCGACCGCATGCGCGGCCATGTCCGCTCCGCGTTTCGGATCGTAGGTGCCCAGAGGAATGCCGATGGTGACGGACGAACCGGTGACGTCGACGAGCTTCTTCAGCCGTTTGAGGTCATCAGGTGTGACGGTGACCTTCTCACCGTGCTTCGACTTCTCACCCTTGGACGTCCAGAACGTCCTCCGGTCGAGAGCATTGCCACCGAACCGCAGCGCCGGCGATCCGAGGGACTTCAACTGCTCGTCGAGGTTGGACTGCGCCGGATCGAGTCGAGGATCGGCAAGGTCGGTGGCTTCGAACGAGATCCCAACATTGTCTGCCGTGAGGCCCGGACCCGTTTTGTCGGTGGACGCAGTCACCACCGCATCGTCTCCGGAGATCGCGCCGGCAAACGACTGCTCGAATTCAGTCGGAGTAGGGCTCGGTTCTGGGGACTGGCTCGAGGACGACGAATCGCCCGAATCGAACCACGAGCACCCGGACAGAACGAGGGCGAGCGCCACCACGCCACCCTGGATGCTCCTTCTGAGGTTCACTCCGATAACTGGCTCATCGTAATTGAGAGTGTAGAACCGGTCTGAAGCCACCGGACTCGAGCAGACACCTCGCGATGTAATGCGTGAGGTTGCGGAATCCCAGCGCGGACCCGCGTAGATGCTCGAGTCTGCCGTTGATCGCTTCAGTGGGACCGTTCGACGTTCCCGGTCGGGTGAAGAATGCGAGCACATCAGCAGCTCGACGCTTCAACGTTCGTCCTAACCGTTTGAGCTCGACAAGTTCGGGTGGCAGATTCGTTGTCAGGGCGTCGATGACCGTTTGCAAGAGTCTCTTGCCCTCTTTGCAGTCCGCGGTTCGGTAGGCGCTGACAATGTCTTGGTAGACAGCCCAGGTGACTTCGACTTCGGTGAAGTTCGGGTCAGCGAAGAGGTTCGCGATTCTTTCCTGCTGCTTGGTCGTGAGTAAGCTGCTGCCCGTGTGAAGAGTTCTTCTTGCCCGGTACAACGGGTCCTTTGCTCGTCCGCGATGGCCGGTTGTCTCCTGCTGAACTCGGCGACGTACCTCGTCGAGGGCATCACCGGCGAGTTTGACGACGTGGAAGGGGTCCATGACTTCCACAGCGTCGGGCAGCTCCTCAGCTGAGGCTGTTTTGAAGCCGGAGAATCCGTCCATCGCGACGACGTCGATGCCCTCACGCCATTCTTTCGGTCGGTCTTTCAACCATTGTTTGAACACCTGCTTCGAACGGCCAGCCACCATGTCGAGCAGACGTGCCGAGCCTGTTCCCTCGCTGATCGGGGTGAGGTCGATGATGACGGTGACGTACTTGTCACCACGCCGGGTGTGCCGCCATACATGCTCGTCGACACCAATGACGCTGACCCCGTCGAAACGGGTCGGGTCGTTGATCAACAACCGCTTACCTTCAGCGAGGACGGCGGAGTTCGCGGTGTGCCAGGACACGGCGAGTTTCGCAGCGATGACGGACACGGTGTCGTGATCGATCACGAGGGCACGCAACGCCCAGTCGAGGCCGGTTCGCGAGATCTTCGCTCGTGGTGGCGCCGCAGCTGTGGTGTCTTGACGCCAGACGCGGCCACACTCGACGCATTTGTAACGGCGGAGGCGAATGTGAAGCGTGGTTGGTCGGTGGCCGAAAGGTTCGTGGGCCAGCTGGCGGACGACGGTGTCGCGAATGATCCCGTGGCCGCCGCACCGTCGGCACCAGTCATCTGCCGTGTTTGGCCGGCATTCCAGGATGGCCTTTTGCCCGGTGATGTTTTGGCCGGTGCAGGTCAGATCGAGGGTGTCGAGTCGGCAGAATGTCGTGAGGTCAGGGGTTGAGAAAGTAGGCTTGGCCACGTCGAGGTCTTTCGGATGGACTGTGTGAGAACTTCCATCATCGGAAGACCTCGACGTCTATCCGCGCAGCGACGCGCCGTGTCCTGGAATCACCGATCTACACTCTCTTTTACGAAGAGCCCCTTTGTCGAGCAATCCACGCCAGAACCCGAACGTACATTGGGCGACAAGCTTTCCGGGTGTCTTAGGGCCGCTGACGCGGCGCCAGGCAGTATTCAATGCAGACGACGACCGGTCGTCGAGAGGAATATCTGTATTTGCATACCATTCAGCTCCCCATTTGCGCTCGAGTTGAGTACTCATGGAATTTCGCAGCGCCACCTCCAAGATAGCCAGATCCGCGAGGAACCCTACGGACACTGCACGATCCCACAGATACAGTTCACGAGCGAGCCGAGTATCTCCAGCCGCAGCGGACCGATAGGTGCTCATACGAGGCGGGGTGATCGATCGGTCGAGAGCTGCAATCTGCTGGGGCGACAACTCCACTGGATTCTCCATCTCGTTTAACCTATCCTGGAGGGGAAGTCCCCGGCATAAGCCTCTGTCGAACCTGAGTCGGCACGCAGCCGGGGTTTTTCTTTTGATCAGTGTAGGCAATACCAGTTCACGTTGCTGTCCCCTTCATCGTCCTCCGTATTGAGTATGAGGCTTGAGAGGCGCGCGCAACCAGTGCTCGAGCACCCACTGCTCCCAGAGAACCCGACCCCGTACTCCACTGTTCGTGGATGTACGGGGTCGGGCCGCCTCGGCGAGGGTGTCACTTTTTGACATCGAAGGATTCGATGTCGTGTCAGGGGATCATTCCCCGTCGATGTGTTCGGCTGCGGTCTCCCTGGTGTTCTCGACGTTGGTGACGACTTCGTCCGACTTGAGCCGGGTCTTGATGCCGACGTAGACGACGATGGCGGTGAAGAGGGTGCAGGCCAAGAGCCACGGAGCCGAACACCATCGCCAGGAACAGCTTCCAGCTAGTGTCCCACCCGGCCCGGAACACGATGAGGTCTGCGCCTTAAGGTGGGCGCGGGTCTCAGCTCCCTGCGTTCGCGTCCGCGGTCAGGTGGGCGCGCGCCTCGGCGAGCATGGCCTCACGGGTCGCGATCTTCACGCGCTCACGTCCCTCGGCCTCACCGAGGGCCTTCTCCGCGGCCTCGAGCCGGTGATAGCCCTCCCAATCGGTGAAGTCGACGCCCTTCGACTCGAGCAGCTCGACGATCGAAGACTCCTCCGGGTAGAGGGGTTCGGTGAGCGCACCGGCGGCCTGGTCGTCGAGAATATGCCCGATCGTCTCGAGCGCATCACCCTTCGTGTGACCGATGAGCCCGACGGGGCCGCGCTTGATCCATCCGGTCGTGTATACGCCGGGGATGACGTCCGCCTCGGCGGCCTGGCCCTGATCATCGGCGTCGACGACGCGACCTTCGTGATTCGTGATGACCTTCTTGACCTCGTCGAACGGCAGCTGCGGCAGCTGCGTTCCCGCATAGCCGACGGCACGGTACACAGCATCGATGTCCCAGTCGTGGAACTGCCCCGTGCCAACGACGCCGGCCGAACCGTCGAGTTCCTGACGTTCCGTGCGCAGCCCGGTTACCCGATCCTCGCCGAGGATGGCCACCGGCGCGTGGAGGAAGTGCAGGTGCAGACGCCGCTTCGCTCCCGTCGGCTCCCGCAGGGTGAAGTCGGTGAGCGTCTTCGTCACCTGCTTGGTCTGGTTGTTCGACCGGATCGCCTCCTCCGAGGCCTCGTCGAACTCGAAGTCCTCGGGGTAGACGATGACGTCGACGTCTTTGACCTGTCCGAGCTCACGCAGCTCCAGCGGAGTGAACTTTGCCTGCGCGGGACCACGCCGGCCGAACACGTGGACGTCGGTGACCTTCGAGGACTTCAGGCCCTCGTACACGTGGTCCGGGATCTCCGTGGTGTGCAGGTCATCGGCCTGCTTCGCGAGCACCCGAGCCACGTCGAGGGCGACATTGCCGTTGCCGAGCACGGCGACCTTCTCCGCATCGAGCGGCCAGGTCTGGGCGACATCGGGATGAGCGTCGTACCAGTTGACGAAGTCGGCGGCACCGTAGGAACCAGGCAGGTCGATCCCGGGCAGCGACAGCGGTGCGTCGACGAAGCAGCCGGTGGAGAAGATCACCGCATCGTAGCGGTCGGTGAGCTCGCCGAGGTTGATGTCGGCTCCGTATTCGACGTTGCCGAACAGGCGGATGTCACCGCGGTCGAGCACCTTGATGAGGGCATTGATGATGCCCTTGATCCGCGGATGATCGGGGGCGACCCCGTAGCGGACGAGCCCGAAGGGTGAGGGCAGGCGTTCGAACAGGTCGATACTCAGTTCCAGGTCGTGTTCGGCCTTGGTCAGCAGGTCGGCGGCGTAGATGCCGGCGGGACCGGCACCGATGATGGCCACTCTGAAGGGAATAGCAGGCATGAGTTTCCTTGATCAATCGTCGTGGTGGAGCGAGGAGTTGCTCGTCAGAAGGGAGCGTGGAGTCGCTGAAGTTCAGTCGTCGGCGTTCTGCGGCGGCAGTGCAGCGATGAAAGGATGGTCCTTATTGACGACCCCGTGGGCGGCTGCTCCGCCAGGGGATCCGATGTCGTCGAAGAATTCGACGTTCGCCGCGTAGTAGGCCTCCCACTCATCGGGCACATCGTCTTCGTAGAAGATCGCCTCGACGGGGCACACGGGTTCGCACGCCCCGCAGTCGACGCATTCGTCGGGGTGGATGTAAAGGGAGCGGGTGCCTTCGTAGATGCAGTCGACCGGACATTCCTCGATGCAGGCTCGGTCCTTCAGGTCCACGCACGGCTGGGCGATGATGTAGGTCATGGGTTCCTCACGAGTTCGGATGCGTGCGCTGCGGCAGGCTCGGTCGCCTGGGTGAACGCACCATCGGCGTAGGGGCTCAGGGTCACGACATCACCGGCGACGATCACGGCCGGTGACCGGACGCCTCGGCGAGCCGCGCGGAAGGCGATGTCGCCCAGGGTTCCGATGGTCACCCGCTGGTTCTCACCGAATCCGTCTTCGACGATCGCCACCGGGCAGTCGTCACCGCGCCCGGAGCGGGCGAGCACCATCGCCGAGTTGATGAGCGTGCCCACTCCCATGAGCACGACGACGGTGTGATCGCGTCCCCCGCCGATCTCGGACAGCTGATCATGACCGGTCACGACCGTGTACGAGGTGGCGACGCCTCGGTGGGTGAGCGGGATTCCGGCGACTGCGGGAACGGAGTTCGCGCTGGTCACCCCGGGAACGACGCGGACATCGACTCCGGCGGCCCGGCAGGCGATGACCTCCTCTCCCCCACGTCCGAGGACGAACGGGTCCCCGCCTTTGAGACGGACGACCCGGTGGCCCATCTTCGCCTGCGTGATGAGGATGTCGTTGATCCCGCTCTGCGGCACCGGATGGTGCCCCGGCTGCTTTCCGACGTCGATGATCTCCGCGTCCAGGGGTGCGCCGCGTTCGGTTTCGAGCTGATCGATGACCGATCTGGCACCGAGGCGGTCGGCCACGATGACATCGGCCCGTTCCAATGCGCGCAGACCGGTGACGGTGAGCAGTCCGAGATCGCCCGGTCCGGCACCGACGAGCAGCACGGTGCCGGGCTGCTGTGGGAGGAAGAGTGTCATGGCTGGTCCTCGGTTGCTGGGATGGGCTGGGTTGGTTCGGGAGTGTGGATTCCCGCGGCGAGGGTGTTGCCTGTCTGCGGGTCGATGACGACGAAGGCTCCGGCCGTGCCGTGGTCACGGAAGTCCGGGACCGGCAGCTCGGCCGACAGCTTCACCCGGGCCAGGCCGATGTCGTTGCCGGCGAGCACCTCGGCGGCCTCCAGCCCGGAGGTCTCGAGGTTGCGTTTGGCCTCGATGGTGACGATGCCCTTCACGGTCGTCGTCCCCGTCTTGATGAGCACCCGATCCCCTGTGCGCAGGCCCTCGGCGGTGAAGGGGAAGACCTCGGCGCGCAGTTCGCGGCGCGGGGTGGGCAGGGTGCCGGCCGCGGCGATGACGCTGCCGCGAGCGGTATCGACATCATCGGCCAGCCTCAGCGCCACCGACAGCGGCGCACTCGCGGTCTCAAGCGGTCCGGTGGCGGTATCGATGCCGGTCACGGTCGTGCGGAGCCCGGCGGGGTGGATCTCGATTTCATCGCCGAGGCTGACCCGCCCGGCCGTGATCTGTCCGGCCACGGCCCGGTAGTCCCGGAATTCCTCGGGGTCGAGTCCCGGTGCCAGTCCCCCTTGCGGACGGAGCACGGTCTGCACGTCGAGGCGGAAGGCCTCGAGGTCGGCGGTGTCTTCGTCCGCACTCGGCAGAGTCTCGAGCAGCTCGAGCAGCGCCGGGCCGGAATACCAGGGGGTGTTGTCCGAGGCGGCGGCGATATTGTCCCCGGCCAGTGCAGAGATCGGGATGAGGTGCGGGGTCTCGAGTCCGATCTCGGCGGCGAGGGTCTTGATGTCGTTCTCGACCGTCTCGATCCTCGCCTGGTCGAAGTCGACGAGGTCGATCTTGTTGACGGCGATGATGACGTGGCGGATGCCCAGTCGGGAGACGACGGTGAGGTGCCGGCGGGTCTGTTCGGTCGCGCCGGTGCGGGCGTCGATGAGGACGACGACGGCATCGGCGGTCGAGGCTCCCGTGACCATGTTCCGCGTGTACTGCACGTGTCCGGGGCAGTCGGCGAGGATGAACGAGCGACGGTCGGTGGCGAAGTACCGGTAGGCGACGTCGATGGTGATGCCCTGTTCGCGTTCGGCCCGCAGACCGTCGGTGAGCAGAGCGAAGTCGAACTCACCTCCCAGGAATCCGCGTTCCCGGCTGGTCGCGGTCACGGCGGCGAGCTGGTCGGCGAGGATCGCCTTCGCATCGTGGAGAAGCCGGCCGACGAGCGTGGATTTCCCGTCGTCGACGGATCCGGCGGTGGCGAAGCGCAGCAGCGTCTTCGTCGTCGTGTCCAAGGTCGGCGTCGCCTCGGTGGCGGTTGTTTCGGTGGTGGTTGTGGTCGTCATCAGAAGTACCCGTCCTTCTTGCGGTCTTCCATCGCCGCGGCCGAGATCCGGTCGTCGGCGCGAGTGGCTCCGCGCTCGGTCACAGTGGTGGCGGCCACCTCGGCGAGGATCGACTCGAGGTCATCGGCGCTCGATTCGACGGCTCCGGTGCAGCTCATGTCTCCGACGGTGCGGTAGCGGACCTTCTTGGTCGTGACGGTCTCGCCGTCGCGTGGGGTGGAGAATTCGCCGGTGGCCCACCACATGCCGTCGCGCTGGAAGACTTCGCGTTCGTGGGCGAAGTAGAGCTCGGGCAGTTCGATGCCTTCGCGGGCGATGTAGCTCCACACGTCGAGTTCGGTGAAGTTCGAGATCGGGAACACGCGGACGTGTTCGCCGGGCAGGTGGCGGCCATTGAAGAGGTTCCACAGTTCGGGGCGCTGGCTGCTGGGGTTCCAACCGCCGAATTCGTCGCGCAGGGACAGAATCCGCTCCTTCGCGCGGGCCTTGTCCTCGTCGCGGCGGGCGCCGCCGAAGACGGCGTCGAACTTCCCGCCGGTGATGGCATCGAGCAGCGGCTGGGTCTGCAGGGTGTTCCGGGTGCCGTCTGGGCGTTCGCGCAGGCGACCGTCGTCGATGTAGTCCTGGACCTTCGCCACCGTGAGGTCGAGGCCGTACTTCTCTGCGGTCTCGTCTCGGAAGCGGATGATCTCGTCGAAGTTGTGTCCGGTGTCGACGTGGAGGAGTCCGAACGGGATCTTCGCCGGCCAGAACGCCTTCGCGGCGAGGTGGAGGACGGTCACGGAGTCCTTGCCGCCGGAGAAGAGCAGCACGGGGCGTTCGAATTCGGCGGCGACCTCACGGATGATGTGGATCGCTTCGGATTCGAGGACGTCGAGGGTGGACAGGCTCGCGCCCGGGTTGTGGGTGGGTGCCGTCTCGGTGGTGGTGTGGGTGTCGTGGTTGTACTGGGTGTCAATGCTCATGTGTGGAGTCCGCATTCTGTTTTGGTCGATCCGGCCCAACGGCCGGCGCGGGGGTCTTCCCCTTCGGCGACGGGGCGAGTGCAGGGCTGGCAGCCGATCGACGGGTATCCCTGCGACAGCAGCGGGTTGACCGGGACGTCGAAGGCGCGTGAGTAGTCGAGGAGGTCGTCGAAGGTCCATGCGGCCAGGGGGTTGACCTTGACGAGTCCGTTCTTCTCATCGAAGGTGATCAGCGGTGTGTTCGTCCGGGTCGGGGCCTCGTCGCGGCGGACTCCGGTGAACCAGAGTTCGTAGCCGTTCAGCGATTTCTTCAGCGGTGCGACCTTGCGGCGGGCGCAGCACAGGCCGGGGTCGCGGGCGAAGAGGTCCTTGCCGAATTCGGCGTCCTGCTCTTCCACGGTCTGCTCCGGGAGGACGTCGACGATGTGGACGTCGACACGGCGGGCCACCTCGTTGCGGGTGTCGTAGGTCTCGCGGAAGTGGTAGCCGGTGTCGAGGAAGAGGACGTCGACGCCGGGCTGGTACTGGGCGACGTAGTGCGGCAGGGCGGCGTCGGCCATCGAGCAGGCCACGGCGCAGGCCGCGGTGTCGAAGTTCCGGGAGACCCAGCGGATGACGTCGGCGGGGTTGGCCTCGGGAACCCCGTTGTCCGGGTCACCGGCGAGTTCACGGGCACCCGCCTCGGCGAGGGTTTTGAGTTCCTCGACGGGACGCGGTTCGGGGCGGGACGTCGTCGGTGTCTGAGTTGTTGCTGCCGGGTTGGGGGATGCGGTCGGGGTCGGGTTCGTGGTGCTCATTTCAGCTCCTCTTCGTCGACGCGGTTGGCCCATTCGGAGAATGTTTCGGTCTCCCCGCGTCCGGCGAGGAAGCGGCGGACGAGGGTTTCGACGTATTCGGTGAGGTTCTCGGCGGTGACCTTGAGTCCGCGGACGGTACGGCCGAGGCCGGCTTCGTCGCGGTCTTTCGAGGCCAGGCCTCCGCCGACGTGGACCTGGAATCCGGGGACCTGTTCGCCTTCGTCGGTGGTGACGATCTGGCCTTTGAGTCCGATGTCGGCGGTCTGAATGCGGGCGCAGGAGTTCGGGCAGCCGTTGAGGTGGAAGCTGATCGGGTGCGGCAGCTCCTCGATGTCGGCCAGCCGTGCTTCCAGTTTCTCGACGGCGTCGGCGGCGGTCTGCTTGGTCTCGACGATGGCGAGTTTGCAGAATTCGATGCCGGTGCAGGCGATGGTCGAGCGGCGGAAGAGGTCCTTGCGGCTGGACAGGCCGAGGGCATCGAGGCCGGCGACGACGTCATCAACATCGGCTTCGTCGATGTCGAGCAGCAGGACCTTCTGGTGCGGGGTGGTGCGCAGGCGGGTGGATCCGTACTTCTCGGCGAGGTCGACGAGCTGGCCGAGCAGGGTGCCCGAGGCGCGGCCGGCGATGAGGGTGACGCCGATGTAGTAGCGGCCGTCGGCCTGTTTGTGCACGCCGACGTGGTCGCCTGCGGTGATCGGTTTGGCCGGTGCCGGGCCGTCGGCGAGCTTGTAGCCGAGGTATTCGGTTTCGAGGACCTCGCGGAACTTCTCCGGGCCCCAGTCGGCGAGCAGGAACTTCAGTCGGGCTTTGTTGCGCAGGCGGCGGTAGCCGTAGTCGCGGAAGATCTGGGTGACGCCGAGCCAGGTGTCGACGACCTGGTCGGGGGCGACCCAGGTGCCGAGGCGTTCGGCGAAGCGGGGGACGACGGACAGGGCGCCGCCGACCCAGAGGTCGTAGCCGATGCCGTGTTCGGGGTGGTCGACGGCGACGAAGGAGCAGTCGTTGATCTCGTGGACGACGTCCTGGCTGGGGTGGCCGGTGATCGCGGTCTTGTATTTGCGCGGCAGGTTCGACAGTGACTGGTCGCCGATGTAGCGGCGTGAGATCTCTTCGATCGCCGGGGTCGGGTCGATGAGTTCGTCGGCGGCGATGCCGGCCACGGGTGAGCCGAGGATGACGCGGGGGACGTCGCCGCAGGCTTCGGTGGTCTGGAGTCCGACGGCTTCGAGGCGGCGCCAGATCTCGGGCATGGACTCGATCTCGACCCAGTGGAGTTGGATGTTCTGGCGGTCGGTGAGGTCCGCGGTGCCGCGGGCGAACTCGTTGGAGATGTCCGCGATGACCCGCAGCTGCTCGGTGGTGAGCTTGCCGCCGTCGATGCGGATGCGGAGCATGAAGTATTCGTCTTCGAGCTCGTGCGGTTCGAGCTTCGCGGTGCGGCCGCCGTCGATTCCGGGCTTGCGCTGGGTGTACAGGCCCCACCAGCGGAAGCGGCCGTGCAGGTCGTCGGAGTCGATCGAAGAGAATCCCTGCTTGGCATAGATGGTTTCGATCCGGGCGCGAACGTTGAGGCCGTTGTCTTCGGCCTTGTCGATCTCGTTTTTGTTCAACGGTTCATGGCCGTCGATCTTCCACTGCCCATTGGACTTCTTCGGGCGGGCAGGCCGCTTTGCGGATCGTTTACCTGCTGCTTCCTTGTTCTCTTCCACCTGAGTGGACATTGCTGTCTCCAAACGCTGAGGGGAACCAGTGATGAGTCACGCTACATGAATGCCGAATTGCTCAACAACTCACCGGAGGTGATTGTGTCATGGAGTGACATATGGCGTCACGGTCTGTCGGTCTGCTGTGGGTGCGGTCAGGCATTGAGCATGTCCGGGGCAGAGGCGTGGGGTTGGGTGCCGGCATGACCGCGGGGCTGGGTGCATGCGCGGACTCGGTCACGGACGATATCGACGAGCCGGGGCGGCACCGCGGCGCCGCTGTTTCCGTTGGTGAGCAGCGGCGGAGAAAGGACACCGGACGAGTCACTGCCGCCGTCGACGAGTTTGCGCGCGAGGTCATCGAAGAAGCCCGGCGCCAGCAGATAGTTCGCAAGCACGGGGCGGGTTCCGCGGCTACGGCTCTTCTCGACGACCTCCTTCAACGGCACTCCCCCACCGGCGAGGAAGCCGACCTCGACTGGACGCTCGAGCTCTGCGGCCAACAGCCTGCCCATCTCACGACATGACTCGTTCGCCCGCTCGTCGCTCGATCCGGCAGCGGCGAGGATGACCTCGTCGTTGTCGCTCAAAGCCGGAAGGCGATCGGCAAGGATCTCCGCAAGCCTCGCATCCGGCCCAAGCGTCGGCGTCCGCCGAACGTCACGGCCGGACTCGATGGCTCGGTTGACCGCCTCGGCGAGGTCGACATGGACGTGATACCCCGGCGAGAGCAGAAGCGGCACGAGGATCACCGGACGGTCGGCGGGCAGGCGGTTGATCACCTCGTCGACGTCGGGTTGCTGGACGTCCACATGGCCGAGCATGACCTCGTCGGCAATCCCGCGAATGCGCAGGTCTGTGGCGATCTCTGCGGCGAGCACCTCGATGAGGACTTGGCCGGTCGGCGATGAGGTCCCGTGGGAGATCAGCCCCACCGACGGCAGCCCCGTCACAGCGCCCACTCCTGGGCAGGCCTCTGCGCCCGGAATCTCACTGGCTGCGGGGCCCGACCCCGCGCAGGAACCGGGGGCGTCACGGTCATCGCGCAAAGCAATTGCTCAACGACTACACGGCCCGGGTGAGCAGCTCTCGTTACTCTTGATTGCATTCGCACAGCGTAACCGATCAGTGTCAACGCCGCATACAGGCTCGTCATCAGGGAAATACCGCCATGTGGCGTCATCTTTCGACATACAGCGACCGAGTTCGTAGGATTGCGGATGATTCGCCATTCTGCTCAACAGTTTCGCTAGTGTGTCTAGTCAGAGCGTCTTTGCGTTCCTGACACCGCCAGCATCTTCGACGTCTTCTGCGTCATCACCACCTTCGCGTCATCCACGAAAGGCAAGCACATGCGTCAGCTCATCGTCCTCGGGATCGTCGGCCTCATCGCTCAGCTCATCGACGGATCATTGGGGATGGCCTATGGGGTCACCTCAACCACTCTGCTGCTCGCGGCGGGTACGGCACCGGCGGCCGCCTCGGCGGCGGTGCACTTCTCTGAACTGGGCACAAGCCTGGTGTCAGGGATCTCCCATCACCGGTTCGGCAATGTCGACTGGCGGACGGTCGGCATTCTCGCCGGTCCCGGATTCATCGGCGCGGTCCTCGGGTCGACGTTCCTCGCCAGCCTCGATGGGGAGGCCGCGACCCCGTGGATCTCGGGAATCCTGCTCGCGCTCGGGGTCTACGTGATCTGGCGGTTCCTCGCATTGGGCGGGAAGCGTCCGGAGTTCAAGTCGCGGCCGAGCGCGGGGATGCTCGTGCCGGTCGGGTTCGTCGGTGGAGCGCTCGATGCCGTCGGCGGTGGCGGCTGGGGTCCGGTCGGGACGACGACGCTGCTCTCATCAGGACGTTTGGAGCCCCGGAAGGTCATCGGTTCGATCGATACGAGTGAGTTCGTCGTCGCCGTCGGCGGTTCGCTCGGGTTCCTCATCGCACTCGGATCGCAGGGCATCGAATGGCAGATCGTGGCGGCGCTGCTCATCGGCGGCGTCATCGCCGCACCGTTCGCTGCGTGGCTGGTGAAGCTGCTGCCGGCGAAGGTGCTTGCGGTCGCCGCGGGCGGAATCATCATTCTCACGAACATCCGCACCATCCTGCTCACCTTCGGACTCGACGCGTCGACGGTGTGGCTGACGCTCGCCGGCTTGGCTCTCGTCTGGTTTGCCCTCATCGCCCACGTCGTCCGCGTCGAGCGGGCAGCCGCGAAGGCGCGGAAGGCTGAGGAAGCCGCGGAAGCTGAGGCCGAAGCTACCATCGGCAGCTGATCACCGCCGCCTACCCTTCTCAATCAACGCGAAACTCGAAAAGCACGTCGCTAGTGACGTGCTTTTCGAGTTTCGCGTTGATCCGCGTGAGGTGATGGCGAAAGTCAGCGCTGGCTGTAGAGCTTTCGGGCCATGATCACGCCGATGAGAGACAGCAGCGACAGGCCAGCGTAGTAGAAGCCGGGCACGGTCAGAAGTCCCGTTGCGCCCAGCAGGGCGGTGAGGATGAGCGGGGCGAAGCCGCCGAAGATCGCGACACCGAAGCTGTAGGCGATGGTCATGCCGGAGCTGCGCACCTTGACGGGGAACAGTTCGGACAGCAGCGCCGGCATCGGGCCGAAGTAGAAGACCATGAACAGGCCGACGATCGCCTCGCACAGGGTGAGGACAGGAATCGTCGGGTTAGCTTCCAGAAGGATGAACATCGGCCAGCCGGCGATGATACCCACGATCGCTGTCGGGACCATCACAGTCGTCGGACCCACGCGATCAGCCAGGCGGCCGGCGAACGGAGCACCGATGAGGGTGATGACACCGGCGACGACGGCACCTGGGAATGCTGCCCAAGCGTCGAGGCCGAGGTTGGTCACGGCGAACTGAGGCAGGTACGTGATGAGGTAGACCGAGATCGTGGCCATTGCGATGATGAGGAACGCGGAGAAGAGGCGACCGAAGTGCTCGCCGAGGAGGACACGGAGTGGGCTGTCGGTTTTCTCGGCGGCCTCGAACTCGGGCGTATCGTCCATCTTCGAGCGGATGTACCAGCCGACGGGACCGATGAGCAGGCCGAGCGCGAAGGCCACTCGCCAGCCCCAGGAGTGCAGGGCGTCTTCGCTCAGGGTCGAGCTGAGGAGCCAGGAGATTCCGGCGGCGAGGAACATCGAGATGCCCTGGGTCGCGGTCTGGAAGGAGGCGTAGTAGGCCTTGCCGCGCTTGGCGTTCTCGGTGAGGAAGGCGGTGGCGGATCCGAATTCGCCGCCGGCGGAGATGCCTTGGATGATGCGGGCGATGATGAGGCCGATCGAGGCCCAGATGCCGATCGTCGCCTCGCCGGGCAGGACGACGATGATGAACACACCGAGGGTCATCAGTCCGATGGTCAGCGACAGAGCCGCCTTGCGCCCGTGCTTGTCGGAGTACCGGCCGATGAGGATGGAGCCCAACGGTCGCACGACGAAGGTGATGGCGAAGGTCGCCCAGGTCATCAGCTGCGCAGACAGGCCCTCGCCCGGATAGAAGACCGCCGTGATCGAGGTGGCCATGAATCCGAAGAGGATGATGTCGTACCACTCGAGGGCATTGCCCAGCCCAGCCGCGAATACGGCCTTGCGGGCCCGCGACTTCTCTTCGCGGGTCTCGACGGGTGTCTCAGTCATCGTGTGCCTTTTCTTGTAGGTGCCCGGGCGCCTTGGGTGGCGGAGCCGGTGGTGGATCGTGGGCTTACGGGATGCAGGCACCGTTGCTCATCAGCGGAACGCTTGTAGTCCGGTCATGTGCGGGAGCCAACATGGTCTCAACAGGCGATGAGTCACGTCAGTGCCGGTTGTTACGATCATGATATGTCGACCGAAGCCCGGAACTCAGCCCCAGCCACCGCGGTCGAGGCCCGCGGCGCACGCGTCCACAACCTGCAGGACATCGACGTCGACGTACCTTTTGGCGCCCGGTGAAGATTCATGACTGACAGTGAAACTCACAGTCACAGTGACAACAGTGACACTTCACACTTGCACACTGACAAATTTCGAGTGTACGTTTCGGTCAACTCTCTCGTCGCCTTCGCCGGTGTTTCCGATTCAGGCACGGCATCGCTGGCTATGAGAAAAGCAGCCCATCGCGGCCATCTCGGAGGAGAGACTGCATGACCTCGACATCTCGCCTTCCGCAACGCTCACCTGACCGCGCCCGAAGAACTCAAACGTGCAGACACTGAGAAAAGCTTCACCAAGGTCAGCCGGTTCCTCTCCGAACAGGTCTGACTTTCAGGCTTCGGAGCCATACCGTGCAGGCATACAGAAGCTAGCTAATTCTCGCCAGTATCGTGGACGGCCAAAAGATCGCGGGCTATTTTCCAGTCACGATACACATGCTCATAAGAATCTGTGGCGATACGCTGCGGGTCAATCTCTCTAAAACGTATGCCTAGACGATCTCGCGCTTCGCCCAGATCTGAGGCCTCGCCGATAGCTATTAACGCCAGCCCTGCAGCACCCAGCAAAGTGACATCCGGATCGCTCGCTACTCGCAGCTGACGGCCAAATACGTTCGCACGCATTTGGGCTACGGCAGCTGAACGAACCGAACCCCCAGCAATATTGATAGGAAGTCGTTTCGTGGGATCAATAAGGTCCAGTCCTTCTCTCACGGTGAAACATGCCGCCTCTTGCGCCGCGCGCAAAATAGCCGCAGCACCGTGATCAATCGTTTTCCCAAGGACTCCACCTTTGGACTTCGAACGCCAACACGGGAATCGCTCCCCCGACATGGCGGGAACGATTCGGAGTCCACTCACGCCTGGCTCCAACCCAGCAAGGTCAGGTTCATCGACTCTTCCAACGAGAGATCGCCAGTTAGCTACAGCTCCCCCGGTAAGGCCGGTCGAACCGCCTACTGTCCAACGTCCAGGCACAAGCGAGGGATTCACAAGTGCACCTTCCGGGTGCCCGTCAGCACTTATTGAAAGCTTCCCCAGGACATCTGTCGTTCCCGCAACATCTGCAATTGCATCCCTGTCATCTCCAAGAAGCAACCCCAGACCGACCGAGCCATCCGGGCCGCCAGAGATGACTTTGACTCCCGTTGGCAATCCACAAGATAGCGCTGCGTCTGGCATCACCTCCGCGACCACTGAAGTTGGAGGGACCTGTTTCGGGAACCACGAAGACGGGACGCCAAGCTGTTGCAAAACACCGCTCTGCCACCCTCCAGTGCGTATATCGCTTACTGAGGTATAGGCAGCATTAATGAAGTCTGTAGCTGCGACTCCCGTTAGCTTGGCAACTATGAAGTCTTTCGGGCTAAGCAGGCTCTGCACGCGACTTCCCAACTGCTGTGCATTGATGTCCAAAGAAAACGAAGCCGCACCTCCAGACGTAACTGCCCTACCCGAGGCATCTAGCATCTCTTGCAGCAATTCGTCCGAGTAGGAATTCAACAGTCCAAGGCCGCGAGAATCCGCCCAGCTTCCTGCGTGAACAACCGGATTTAGTTCGTCATCGACGGCCACTGTTCCGATATGGGCAGTAATCGCGAGAGCGTCTATAGCCAGTTCGCGAAGCTCCAAGTCTCTCAACGTATATTTCACATCGTTCCAGAGCGCTTCAGCGTCGAATATCAATCCACCTAGATCTGACGTACGTGATCGACGAACCGAGCGAATGAGACTCCCGTTTCCAGCTAACAAAGCGGCCCGTACTGCAGAAGTACCAATATCGACAGCCGCAACCAACGGCTCAGCGGCTTTCACTCTGCTTCAATTCGTAGCAGCAGCGGAAATTCTGGAAGAGTCCAGCCACGTGTGTACTCCACCGGCCGGTTTTCTGTCGAGTAAGTGGTCCTTAGGCCATGAAGAACAGCCCCTCCCGGCTCAATCCCCAAGGAACGAGCTTCTTCCTTACCTAGCAAAGATGCAGTCATTGACTGGTCGGCCCACCTGAGCGCCACACCGTGGCGCTCAGCCAATGTGCGATAAAGCGAATTGTCGATGAGCGGTTCCCGAACAATTCCCGGCGCCACCGAATAGGGTATCCACGCATCTTGCAGCGCAGCGGGTTCCTTGTTCACCCGACGGACTCGAGTGAGGCGGCTGACTGAATCATCGGATGCAAGTTCCAACGCCTCAGCCACGTCTTTCGGAGGATAGACGAGTTCTGCCCTCACAACATCACTTGTAATATTGTCAGGCGCCGATCCGAGTTCTTCCGAAAATGAGCGCAGACGATTCAGTCGTCGCCCTCGACGAGATTTCTCCGATACAAAAGTACCGATTCCGTGTCGACGAGCCACGAGCCCATCTTCTTCGAGCAGATTGAGAGCCTGCCTTACTGTCATTCTGCTGACCCCATATTGCTTTGCGAGGTCGTGCTCGTTTGGGAGTTGATCGCCGGACGAAAAAACTCCTCCCTGTATTTGTGCAGCAAGGTCCTCATTGATTACTCGATACATTGGTTGCCGATGCATCAAATGACTCCTTGTTCTTTCAGCTCAGCGAGGTCTTCATCACTGAATCCAAGGATATTCCGATACACATGACGGTTGTCTTCACCTACAGTTGGCGGAGCTTTTCGAACTGTCGGAGGACTCTTTTCCATGTGGATAGGGTTCGCCGGCATCCGAATGGTGCCAAGCTCAGCATGCTCGGCCTCCGCGATCATTCCCCTAGCGGCGATTTGCGGTGATCGGGCTACCTCTTGGACGCTTGCCACCTCAGCGTAGGGCACTCCCACTTCGTCGAGCTGCTCAGCTATGTCTTTACGGGACAGCTGCCCAACCCATTCCTGGATTTCACTTTCCAAGAACTCTTGCCACTGCATTCTGCCCTCGACAGTGGCAAACCGTTCGTCACTGACCAGATGTCGCTTGCCCATAACATTGCACAGCTTCGGAAACAACGACGCGGTCCCCGCCTGAATGTAGATCGGCCCATCATTAGCTTCATAAACATTCACCGGTGCCGTAAGCAGATCTCGCGAGCCCGACCGTGGCATCTCCATTCCAAGCATGAGCTCGGCCATGAGCCGGATACCCAAAGCCGAGAACATCGTGTCGAAGCTGGCGATGTCCACCAGCTGGCCTTCTCCAGTCTGATTTCGATGCATAAGTGCTGCCATCGCACCCATCGCACCCTGGTAACCAGTGGTGTAATCCGCGATATAGGTACCCGACAATGTCGGCTTCCCACTCGGTTCACCAGTCATGCTCATCAAGCCCGAAGACGCCTGAGAGATCGCGTCAAAGAGCGCACGAGATGAATCTGGCCCAGTCTGTCCAAACCCAGAAAGCGAGACGAGGATGATGTCAGAGTTAAGCTCTTTCATTCGGTCGTACCCGATCCCCATCTTTTCGATCGTTCCAGGTCTGAAGTTCTCAACGACTACATCCGCCCATTTCACAAGGGTCTCCAGGATGTGCAACGCCTTCTCATGGCGAGTATCGAGCGTAATCGCCTGCTTGTTCCTGTGGTACAGGAACATATAGATGCTCTCCCCCTGCCAATATGGGCCATGGTGACGAGAATCTTCTCCAGTGGGTCGTTCAACCTTGACCACCTCAGCGCCGAAGTCGCCAAGGATTTGGGCACACAACGGACCGGCGATGAATCGCGATAGGTCCAGCACCTTTACCCCAGCGAGAGGGGCATCAGCGCCGGATTCAGCGGATTTTGGTGAAGCAACCATTGGGAGTCTCCTTTGATCTCATATCAGCAGGGGCAGTTGAGCTTAGAGACAGCTCAGTTGGCGTATGGAACGAATGCGGGGTAGGTCCAAGCGTTGGCGGCCCTGTCGAGCACCACATCGATGACGACCGGTTCGCCCGCCGTGAATCCGACACGGACTGCTTCTACAAGCTTGTCCACTTCGGTCACCCTTTGCGCCGCAAGGCCCATTCCTTCAGCGACCGCAGCAAAATCGACTCCGCAGAAGTCAACCCCTATCGTTCGGCCGTCGAAATGCAGCTCCTGTTCTTGCCTGATGTTGCCATAGCTTGAGTCATTAAGCACGATGATCACCACAGTCCCTCCGACGCGTTTGAGAGTTTCGAGCTCCCCTAGACTCATTCCCAGTGATCCATCTCCGATCAGTGCAAGCACAGGCATTGAAGGATCCGCTGCGACCGAAGCGATAGCCGCGGGAAGCGCAAATCCCATATTTCCAAACCCGACTGGCTTGATGTAGCGATACGCAACTGGCATTTCCCATAGAAACGACCACACTCCTGGGTTGCCGGCATCCGGAATCAAAACAGCATCTTCCGGAGTAACATCGCGCAGAGCTCGAACGACCACGGCCGGCGAAACGGTCTCCGGAGTTTCTGGTTCGAGATCGGCCGAAAGCTCCCACCATTCAGCTTCTGCTTTCTGCAATTCATCTATCCATGTCTGGCGCGAGAGTTTTGCGTTCTCCGACCTCGAGGCTACGTTTGCCAGTAAGTCACGAGAA
Organism: Brevibacterium sp. SMBL_HHYL_HB1; assembly: GCF_018208375.1. Lineage (NCBI taxonomy): Bacteria > Bacillati > Actinomycetota > Actinomycetes > Micrococcales > Brevibacteriaceae > Brevibacterium > Brevibacterium sp. SMBL_HHYL_HB1. The sequence goes on from NZ_CP062936.1 coordinate 3,066,368, forward strand.
AAGTCCGCAATATCGCCGACGACACCAGTTGTGACTTCGGCGTAGTAGCGACCGATCATTGAAGGGTCGATGTCCACTTGAATGACGTCGGGCAAATCAAGTCGCCACCTTGACGTTGACACCGCATTGAGGCTGTTGCCGAGCGCCAGAACGAGGTCGGCCTCCTGCACGACTCGAGTGGTGAGGTTGGTGCCCATGCGGCTCAAAGCCCCGAAAACCAGCGGGTGTGTGGTCGGCACGGCTCCCATACCGTTGAAAGTGGTGATGACAGGTAAGTTGAGCGCTTCGGCTAACGCCAATACTGCGCCGGAAGCTTCGGCCCTGTTGCCACCGTTACCTACCCATATGACAGGTTTCTTCGCCGCCAGAACTCGTTCAGCAACCTCGGATATCGTCGAGGGCGCGGCGACGGGTCGGGACTTGACCCAGTCGCGAAGTGGGTGAATATCCGGCACCGCCGGAGGGTTCTCAACGGGCAGTTCTATAGTATCGCGCGCAAAGTCAAGGTGAACTGGCCCGGGGTTTCCCGTCATAGCGTTGACATACGCTTCTTCCATAGCTTGCTTGACTGATGAAGCATGCGCGACAAGTCGAGCAAATTTGGTGAATGGTTTGAAGATCTCTACATGATCCGCATTCTGAGCATCGTCCTTGTGGATGTTCTCTCCATTGTTGTTGCAAGTCATGATGATCGCAGGACTTGAATCTCGAAACGCACCCCCCACACCAGTGAGCAGATTGGTCGCGCCGGGCCCTGTAGTGGAAATGGCAACCGCAGGCTGACCAGTCAAACGACCGTAGGCATCTGCCATCACAGCCGCCGCGTTCTCATGACGCGTGTGCACGAATTCGATCGAAGGCGTGTCAATGATCGCGTCCGTGATCGCCAGTGTCTGTCCTCCAACGACACCAAAAACTTTGGTAACGCCGAGCGATTCAAGCATCTTCACAACCAGCTGCCCGCCGGTGATAGCTTCAGTCATTTAGAATTCTCTTTCACTTAGTATTGTTTGGTTTCGGCAGCGGCATCTCCGCCCACCCAACGGCGCTCAGTGCGCCATCTTGCTTGCGAACCCACACATCAAGCTCAACTCGATCGTGGGTGACGCCTGTGACTTTTCCTCGGATTTCTACCGGCTCATGAACATCAACAGTGTTGAGAAACTTCACACGTAGCCGTCCACCGGTGAACAACGCTGAACCAAAGGCCCGTGTCAGAGCTTCAACCATGGCCCCATACTGCTGCTGTCCCTGCACAATGGGGACCCTGAGTCCATAGGCGCGAGCGATACCTAGATCGTTGTGGATATTTCGGACGTATTCACCAACTCGCGAGAACACGGCGGCCTGCTCCGTGGTGAAAGTCTTCGTCAAGGGCGGAAGAACTTGGCCGGACGCAGGAGCGTTCGGAGTGAATTCGGGAGCATCCTCAGAGACCTCACCGGTGACTCGCTTCGAAGGAGAAGTACTACCTCGCCCGGCAATCTTTGCAGGTGCTGTGCGTAGAATTTCTACACCGCGATGGCGCAGAATGCTTCTGCCGTCTTCGCCTGTAGCGGTGGCTTCCATAACCACATAACCTTGCCCACGACGCTCATAGGCTTCGGTGTATGTTCCCTGGAGTGTGACTTTCTCATTGAGATAGGCAGGCGAGTCAAACCACAGTTGCTCTTCAGTATGAAGTCCAACGACACGACTAGCCGCATAGACAGTCGTAAAGAGCTGAACAAGGTCATTGCCAAGCAGTGATGCATGTGCAATGCGCTTCCCATCAAAGGGACTCTCTACAAGATGCCAAGAATGGTAGTCGTCTTGTGTAAAGGCATACCGTTTGATCTTATGGTCATCAACTCGAATCGTGACCGGGCCGAGCTTTTCTGGTATTTCGAGATTTTCAAATAGTGGCTCTTTGAGTCCTGCTTCCAGGTCGTCAGCTACAACTGCACGACGTGGATCAGTTAGGTCTCTGGTGACATCAGTCATTTCGTTTTGTCTCCTCCTAATTCTGACAATGTCGATTTGCTGGTTTCCGGCGCCAGCCACGCACACACCAGCCCAAGGATCAGCGAGAGCACCGTGATCAATGCAATCGGCCATGGATCTCCTCCGGTCCAAGCCAGAAGTGCCGTCGAAGCCATGGGCCAGAGTCCGATGAGCATCGAAGGAATCTGAGCTGCAAGAGAAACCCCGGTATAGCGAACCTTCGTACCAAACAGTTCGCTGAAGAAAGCTGGTTCAACCCCATAAACCGCACCCACACCGATCGCGTATGCAACGGAGTAAATGACATACATAAGAACGATGTTGTCCGCATCGAGAATCCAGAAGAAGGGGAAGGAGACAACTGCCCCAACCACGGAACCGATAATAAAGACCGCTCGACGTCCAATCCGATCACTGAGTTTGCCAAAGAAGTAATAGGTATAGACGGCTAATGCAGCAGCCACTGTCGACGCGATGAGCACATGCGTTCGAGGGATATCCGTATAGTTCGTCGCATATGTCAATCCGATAGTGAGAATGATGTATCCAAATACCGCTTCACCGAAACGCATTCCCATTGCGAGCAGCAACGGCTTCTTGAAATTCCGCACGAGTTCGGAGAGCGGCATCTTCTCCTTTTCCTCGGCTTCGAGCTGCTTTTCTTCCAACTGCGCCTGAGCAGCCTGGAAAGCTGGTGTTTCAGTGAGCTTCATCCGGATGAACAAACCGACACCGATGAGAACAGCACTTAGCATGAATGGCACTCTCCAGCCCCAGCTCATGAGCTGCTCGTCCGGGAGCAGTGAAACTATAGCAAAAATGCTTGTCGCAAAAACCAGTCCGACCGCGTTGCCGATTTGAGGGAAGCTTCCGTAAGCCCCACGTTTGCCGTCGGGTGCATATTCCACTGCAACAAGTGAAGCACCACCCCACTCACCTCCAACACCGAAACCTTGCAGGAGGCGAAGAATGACCAAAAGCACAGGTGCCATCAGTCCGATCTGCTCGGTCGAAGGAAGGAGACCAATAAGAAAGGTGGAAATACCCATCAGCATCAACGTGGTGACTAGAGCAATCTTTCGACCAAACTTGTCACCGAAATGACCAAAGACGATTCCACCCAATGGCCGAGCAAAGAACCCTACGCCGAAGACCGCAAATGCCGATAGCGTTCCGATAATTGGATTGTCAGGATTTGGGAAGAACAGTTCACCAAACACCAGCGCTGAGGCAGTGCCGAAGATGAAATAGTCGTACCATTCGACTGCCGTCCCCACCAGGCTGGCTATCGCAGCGCGACGGGCCAACTTTGCTTTTCCTTCGGGAGCTTTAAACGACTGGGTCGCTATTGGATCTTTCATTTGCAGACTCCTTCGTCATGCGTTCTTTTGAATCTTTCGCCTCGGCATCAAAAGAGGTCTCGTTGAGGCCCTCTTCGAATTGTTCAAATCAAGGAAGCGGGTCGAGCCAGATCGTCCGATATCTCGGCTGAGGCCCACCCCACGGCAGTCTTCTGCCCGTGCTGGTTCTCCACCCACACCTCTGTCTCGAGCCGGTCGTCTACCTCCCGCAAACTCGCACCAGTAGTCGTCAAAGTGTCGTTGACAAATGCCGGAGAGATGAATCGGAGATCGAGTTCACCGGTTGTGAACCACGAGCCTCCAAATAGATCGACCATGTTCGAAACAATCAGCCCAGTCTGCTGTTGCGCTTGGACGATTGTCCTATCCAGACCCGCCAGTGCCGCCTTTTCTACGCTGGTGTGCACATTTGCATATCCGCGACCGGCCCACGAGAAGACAGCCATCTGGTCCTGACTAAACTTTGCACTTTTGACTGGCAACGGCGATCGATATGGAGCTCCGTGATACGCATGAGTCATTACTTTCGCCCTGGGATCAACCTCCCCGACAACTGTTCGATCACGCAGCTCACCGTTCGCTCGACCCTGGCCGACAACATCTCCAGCAACTGTGCGCATGATTTCTCGACCTCGATGCTCGACAAGCAACCGACCGTCTTCTCCGCGCGCCTCAGCTTCCAGGGTGACGTATCCCTGCCCCCTTCGCTCGTACTTCTCTGTGTAACCGCCCTCGATGCTGACCCGCTCACCGATATGCACCGGAGAGTGGAACCTGAGGTGCTCGTGGGTATGAAGGCCCTGCGCAGTGTTTCCGTCGTACTTCTCGTAAAACAGAAACAGCAGTTCGTTAGCGAGCACCAAGGGATGGCCGACCGGGCCTCCGAACGGTGAGTCCGTGAAGTACCAATCACAAAAATCACCTTGTGCGTATGCGTAATCGAGCACAAACTGTCGGTCCACAAGACGTGCCACAGGCCCCATCGGCTCGGGAACCTCTACTAGTTCGTATAGCGCTTCTTTCAAAGACATCATCGTCTTCCTTTCAACGTAAACCGTTACAGTTTCTAGCTCTAAACCACGAGATCTAGACGACTAGACATATCGTATGGATTCTCTACACGCCTGTCAACAGACCTAATCGCCGACTACCTGACAACAGCATGCGATAAGGGAAGTACTCATTGGCGACAGGGCAAGACCAAGCTCGTCGTGGTCCAGATCGAACGGCTACGCGAACCATTGCCCGAAAACGCAGAACGCAATTGAAGGTATTCGGCACCCCTCTGTGTCAGGCTGTCTTGTGACAGTTATCTGACAATATTGGCGGGGAGAGAAGTCTGTTATGTCTTTTGAAGTTCCGTCCCGTTCCTCGAGCCGCGGGCATTTCACCACGGCCCAGAAACTCGAGATCCTGGACGAATATGACAAATGTATCGAGATGGGTTCTAAAGCCCAGTTGGCTCGGACTGTCGGGGTCAATCCCAGAACGATCTATCAGTGGTTCGTGGACAGAGAAAATGGTTGCCTGACCTCGCGATCGGATCGGTTGAATGGCAATCCCAGTGACAACAAGCTCAAAGCCGCTGAGAAGAAGCAACTCACACAGCTGCAGGCCGAGAACGAAGCGTTGAAGGCCAAACTGGCCAAGTCTGAAGCTGCGGTCGATATCTTGGGAAAAGCGTCCGCGCTCTTGGAAGCGATGTCCAAGAGCGCGACCGCGACAGACCCGACGCTGCCCGAGGTCGAGGCGACCAGGCCGGACTGGATGAGCCCGCCACAGTAAAGGCAATCGGGTTCAGGTTCATCGGCGATCTGATCAGGGTCGGCTGGTCGATCACGGCGGCCTGCGAGTTGATGGGTGTGCATCGTACGAGTTGGTACCGTCACCAGAATCCGGCGGTCCCGGCCGGGGTGCAGGTGCCGCAGAAGGAACGCGACTACCCGAGTCGGATCACCACCGCCGAGGCCGATGCGTTCATGGCGCTGTTGAACTCTGAAGACTATGAGAGCCTGTCTGTCACCCAGGCGTATTGGCGGATGCTCGATGCCGGGCAGGTGCCATTCTCCGCGTCGACGGCTCACCGAGTGGTGGCCGCACACGGGCAGAACGGAGACCGTCGCGCCCAGCGCCGTGGTAACCAGCCCAAACGGCCTAAGCCGGTCCACGCTGCCTGCGCACCGAACCAACTGTGGAGTTGGGACATCACGATGCTGCGCGGTCCCGGCAAGGTCATCTATCGCCTCTATGCCATCATGGACGTTTTCTCCCGCAAGATCGTTGGCCACCGGGTCGAGACTTCCGAGAAATCCGTCCATGCTCAGACCATGATCGATCAGGCTGTGGCAACTAACCAGCAGTACCCGACCGTGCTACACGCCGATAACGGGGCTCCCATGCGCGCGGCAACGACTGTCCAGTTCGCTCAGTCGCTGGGGATCAAGCTGTCCTTTTCCCGGCCCAGAGTGTCGAATGACGGGACTGCTGACGGTTTAGTTGACTCCGGGGTTTATGCCGCCAGAGCGACAGCCTTGTGGTGAACAAGCTCGTATTCAACCGGAGTCAGTTCGTCTTCACCGGTCCCGAAGAGAAGAAGCACATCACGGTCACCTCGAAGAAGGGGCTGCACGACCTCGACTTCACCTTCCGCAACGCTCGCCTGACCGTGACCGAGGAACTCAAACGCGCGGACAACGAGAAGCGCTTCGCCCGGGTCAGCCGGTTCCTCTCCGAACAGGTCTGCCCCGACTGCGAAGGCACCCGCCTCTCCCCCGCTGCTCGAGCACCGCGCCTCGGCGAACTCGACCTCGCCGAGGCGACCGCCATGACCCTCGACGAACTCGTCGATTGGGCCGAAGACGTTCCTGGCGGGCTCCCCACCTCGATGCAGTCCATGGCCCGATCGTCGGTCGATGCCCTGCTCGGCATGGCTCGCCGGCTGCTCGACCTCGGACTCGGTTACCTCGCCCTCGACCGGGCCGGTTCGACCCTGTCGACCGACGAACGCCAACGCGTCCAGCTCTCCCGCGCGGTTCGCAACGAGACCACCGGAGTCCTCTACGTCCTCGACGAACCCTCGATCGGCCTCCACCCCTCGAATATCACCGGCCTGCAGGGCGTCATCACCGACCTGCTCGACGAGGGCAATTCCGTCGTCATGGTCGACCACGATCCGCTCGTCCTCCGCGAAGCCGACCACCTCATCGAGATCGGTCCCGGGTCCGGACGCGACGGTGGAACGGTCGTGGCCACCGGCACCGTCGCCGACCTCGACAGTCATCCCGAGTCCCGCATCGGCCCCTACCTCACCGGCCGGGCCGAAACCCTCGTACGCACCCCCGCGGCCGCCTCGGCGACCCTCGATCACGGTCGGGTCCAGCTGCGCACCGCTCCGATCCACACGGTCCACGCTCTCGACGCGGAGATCCCGCGGCAGCGGCTGACCGTCGTTACGGGAGTGTCCGGATCGGGCAAGACCACCCTCGTCCTCGACAGCCTTGTCCCCGCGCTCAAGGCCGCCGACGAGCGTTCGCGGCCCGGGCATGTGCGTGAGATCGATGCCGACGGGATCGATCGGGTCAACGTCGTCGATGCCACCCCGATCGGCATCAACGTCCGCTCCACCGTGGCCACCTATTCAGGGGTCCTCGACGACCTCCGCCGTGCGTATGCCCGACTCGAATCGGCGAAGGATGCCGGGCTCAAGGCCGGGGATTTCTCGTACAACACGGGTTCGCTGCGCTGCCCGAAATGCGAAGGCAGCGGCGAGATCACCCTCGACGTGCAGTTCCTCCCCGACGTCCACATCCCCTGCCCCGACTGCGAAGACCGCCGCTTCAGTCCCGACGCAGATGAGTATCGCCGTGGCTCGGATGCCGATGGTCAGCCGCTGTCGTTGCCGGATCTGCTGGCGATGACGGTCGCCGAGGCGCTCCCCCACCTCGCCGAGATGCGTAAGGTCCACGCCCGGCTGCGGGCGCTGCAGGATGTGGGGCTCGGATACCTCACCCTCCACGAGGCGACCCCGGCACTGTCCGGTGGTGAGGCGCAGCGGCTCAAGCTCGCCACCGAACTCGGGAAGTCGCAGCAGCACACCCTCTTCGTCTTCGACGAACCGACGGTGGGCCTGCACCCCGAGGATGTGCGTGTGCTCGTGCGCGTCTTCCAGCAGCTGCTCGACCAAGGTGGGACGGTGCTCGTCATCGAGCATGACCTCGACATGATCGCGAACGCGGACTGGATCATCGACCTCGGCCCCGGCGGAGGCCAGGACGGCGGTCAGATCGTGGCGACGGGAACTCCGCAGCAAGTCGCGAATGCCTCAGGCAGCGTGACCGGCGAGTACCTCAAGGGGCATTTGGCCGAGGCGGAGCCTGCCGGATAGCGAATGGAGCCGGGGCTCGAGCGCACTTCCCAACTAGCCTGAGCGGATTCAGGCTCCGCTCGCAGCAGCGCCCACGCAGAGGACGAGTCCAATGAGCGAAGCAACAGCCATTCCGATCATTGCTCCGGCCATGACCCACAGGCGAACTCTGCCTGGTCGCAAGGCGAAGCGGGCAGTGAGCAGAATCAGGTAGAGCACTGCCGCTATGACGATCGTAGTGATCGCTGTGGGCACCGCCGTATTGCCGGAGACGATGATCGCCGCGAGCACACCCGCAATGACGACGAGGAAGATCCCACCTGCCACGATCCAGATGGTGCCTGACGAACTGCGCAGCGCAGGCTGATCACTGATGCGGCGTGACTCGATCGGCTCACGTGAACTGTTGTCCATGCCGCCGAATGTACCGAGACAACTGTGACTCGGCTAGGGGGTGCGGTGCCTCAGCCCGGCTCTTCCTCGGCTTCCTTCGCCTTCTCTGCCTTGGTGAAAGCCTGGTACTTCCGAATCACTTCGAGCGCCGGGCCGTCGGCGAGCAGCTCGCCCTTCTCGATCCACAGCGCACGGTTGCACGTGTCCTTGATCGTGCGCATCGAGTGCGAGACGAGGAAGACGGTACCGGCGTTCTCACGGATGGCACGGATACGGCCTTCGGAACGGTCACGGAACTTCTTGTCACCGACGTTGAGCGCCTCGTCGACGATGAGGATCTCGTGCTGCACCGAGGTCGCAATCGCGAACTTCAGACGCTGGGACATACCCGAGGAGTACGTGCGCATCGGCAGGTCGATGAAGTCCTCGAGCCCGGTGAACTCGACGATGTCGTCGAACTTCTCGTCGACCTCGTCACGGGTGAGCCCCAGAGCCAGGGATCCGAGAATGATGTTGCGAGCACCGGAGAGATCCGGAATCAGTGCGGCACCGACACCGAGGAGGTTCGGCCGTGACGTCGCATAGATCGCGCCCTCGGAGGTCGGGGTCAGCCCGGTGATCGACCGCATGAGCGTGGACTTGCCGGAGCCGTTGCTGCCGATGATGCCGATCGATTCGTTCTTGTGAGCGACGAAGCTGATGCCCTTGAGGGCGTGAACCTCTCGCAGCTCCCGCTTCCGCCCCATCACGTTCTTACTGCCGAGCTTGAGCTTCTTGCCCGTGGCCAGGGTCTTGTAGCGGACGTGGACGTTGTCGCAGACGACTACGGGTGGGTTGTTCCTTGTCACCTCGGGGAGGTTGCCGGTGTCGAACGAATTCTCGTCACTCATCACGACCAAACCTTTCCTCGGCCTGCCAGAAGAACACGAAGCCGATGATGAAGATGCCGAATGCCCAGATGGCCAGGTGCCAGAAGTAGTCGTAGGGAACGACTCCGTCCTTCATGAGGATGCCGCGAGCGATGGACAGCACGTTGTTGATCGGCTGCCAATCGGCGAACGGCTGCAGCGACGGGTTGATCTTGTCGACCATGACCTTGAGGTCGAAGAAGACACCCGAGGTGTAGAAGATCATTCGGGAGATGAACGGGGTGACCTGCGACAGGTCTCGGAAGTGGACCGTTGCACGGGCGAAGATGAATGCCACGCCTTGGTTGAAGACCCAGAACAGGAACACCAGCGGGATGAAGAGGAACCAATCCCAATCAGGTCGCGCACCGAAGAGGATGACGATGAGCGCCATGAAAAGGAGCGTGGGGATGAAGTCGAGCAGGTTCTGGAACACCTTGGCGATGGGCAGAACAATGCGCGGGAACGGTAAGGATTGGACGAGTGAGGCATTCGAGATGATCGACTTCGCGCCGCCGTTCATCGAGGTGTTGAAGAATTCGAGGATGAAGACGCCGATGACGACGAATGGCGCGAAGTCCGGCGGTCGAGCAGTCGCTCCCTGCATGATGACGCCGAAGACCGTGCCGTAGATCAGTGCCGAGAACGACGGACGCAGCAACACCCAGGCCATGCCGAGGCGGTTGCGTTCGTTCTCGGACTGCATCCGATACTTCGCCAGCGTATAAGTGAAGTCGCTGCGGCTGATCAGCTGTTTGACGTACTGGGGCAAAGACGGCCGTCCACCCACTCTGTCGAGTCCGTGCTCGGCAGCAAGCTTGGCCATATCCATGAACAGAAGATTCTCTCGTCGGCGACTGGGGGTAGAACAGATGAAAAGTCTACGTGATGAGACTAGCGCAGACTCACAGTCGGCTGTGAGCCTTGAAGTCGAATTCCGGGTCCTCCAGCTGGGCCCGAGTGGGGATGTGGTTACCGCCGAGTACTCGACGGGCGGCGGCCTGCATGGGCGGCCAGTTGAATGTCTCGACGCCGATGAGCTTCGACTCCGGTGCGGTGCCGTCGAAGTGGAAGACCTGGAATTTGGCTCCGCTCGGGTCGTGTCTGATGATCGTGTCGGTGGCATCGGGGCTGGTCAGGCCCGCCGTGAACACCTTCAGAGGGCCTTGGAAACTCCAGTGCCAGGGCACCTCCGACCAGATCTTCGCCGCCGTGTCTGCCGGGTTGTCGGCGGGAGCGTCCTCGCTGGTGCCTGAGGGCTCGTCGGCGATGGTGGTGAGGTATTCGGCGAGGAACTTCCCATGGCTTTCGGCCACCGGTTCGCAGGCCCACGGATGGTCGAGAGCGTAGGGTCCGGCGGTGACGATTGCGCAGTCTCCGGCGGCGAAGATGCCGGGATGGGATGTTGCCAAGCTCTCATTCACCTCCCATGCCTCGGCGGGGCGATCGCCGTCGATGGGAATGAGGCGGGGCCGGGCTCCGACACTGGTGATGAACAGATCGTGAATATTTGCGTCGATGTCGTCCGGGCTCGACGTGTGGGTGACGAATTCGACGCCTGCGGCCTTGTGCGCTTCGAACAGCGCCTGCCTGACCGGCGCGGACAGCTGTTTGCGCAGCGGTTCGCCTCCGCGCAGATAGACCGTGGCCCGGTGCCCGGCCGCGACCGCCGAGGTGGCGACCTCCATTCCGAGATAGCCGGAGCCGAGGACTCCGACGTTGAGCGGCTGTGTGGCCTCTTCGACCCGGGCGAGGATCCATTCGGCGTCGCCGAAGTCGTAGACCGGCAGCGCATCCGGGTATTCCGGGATCTGCGGCCGGTTGGCTTCCATCCCCGTGGCGAGGATGCAGTGGGTGAAGTCGATCGACTCCCCCGAAGCCAGGTGGACGGTGCCCACGGTCGCGTGGTCGTCGGTCAGCCGTTGGGGGTGGAGCTGGGTCTCTGCGGTGTAGCGGGACTCGGCGGCCGCCTCGGCGAGGGTGATCTCCTCCGCCCAGTCGCGGACGAAGGTGATGTGCTCGGTCGACTCGAGGTGGTAGGGCAAGTGGTGGCGGGAATTGTCGAAGAGGTGCTTCGACAGCGGCGGCCGTTCGCAGGTGTCCCCTGCCTGCGGGTCGATGACGGTGACCGCCTGACCGCGCTCGTTGAACTCCCTGGCCGCTGTGGTGCCGGCCAGACCCGCACCGATGATGACGATCCGCTTGCTCATGTCTCCCATGCTAGTGCTCGGGTCGGGCATTCGCTGGCCGAGGGATGGTTGGGCGATCGGCGGATGGTGGCGGGGCGCGCGATCGCGGACGGCTGGATGGTGCCCGGGGAGAATTGGGATCTCCCCGGGCACCTCACCGCGTCGCTCCCATTGCCGCTGGTCGGCACGGTCACCGTGCGGCGAGCGCAACCAGTTGGCCCGCGCGAGCGGTCAGTTGTAGAGCATGCCGCCGTCGACCAGCAGGGTCTGACCGGTGACGTAGTCGGCGTTGTCGGAGGCGAAGAAGGACACGACTCCGGCAACGTCTTCCGGGGTCTCGATGCGGCCCAGGGCGATGCCTTCGACATTGTCCTTGAGGTTCTCACCCTTGGCCTTGCCGTTGAGCTTGCCCATCTCCTCGTCGATGGTGTCCCACATGCCGGTGCCGACGATGCCGGGTGCCCAGGAGTTGACGGTGATGTTGCGTGGAGCCAGTTCCTGGGCGGCCACCTGGGTGATGCCGCGCACGGCGAACTTCGTCGCCGAGTAGGCGCCGAGAATCGGGAAGCCCTTGATGCCGGCGATCGAACCAGCGGAGATGATCTTGCCCTTGTCCTTGCCCAGCTCCTCGAACTTCGCCGAGGCGGCCTGGATGCCGTAGATCACGGAGTAGACGTTGATGCTGAAGATCTTCTCGAGGTTCTCCGTCGTGATCTTGTCGACCGGCTCAACCTGCACGATGCCGGCGTTGTTGGCGATGACGTCGAAGCTGCCGAGCTGTTCGGCCGTGGCGTCGACTGCGGCGAACACCTCATCGCGCTTGGAGACATCGGCCGCGACCCAGATTGCTCTGCGACCGAGATCCTCGATCTCCTTGACCACCGCGCGAGCCTTCTCCTCTTGGAACCCGAGGTCGGCAACTGCGACGTCGAATCCATCTGCTGCCAGTTTGAGCGCAATGGCACGACCGATTCCCTGGCCGGCTCCTGTGACGAGGGCTGCTTTGTTGTCAGCCATGGTCTGTCACTTCCTCCCTAATCGTTGACAGCTCAACAGTAACTCCGCTTCACGCGGTTGAACCGGAGTTGGCAAGTGAGATGCGAGACAGCACAGGAGCGGGTCTGCACAGCAGAGGTGCACTGATGCGGCCTCAGGCTCAGAGTTCCGTGCTCTGAGTGCCACCGGCGGGACGGTCGCCGGCGATCTTCGACTTGACCATACGGAACAGGCCGGAGACCTTGCCGCCGGGCAAGCCCCAATGCTGCGCGGAGTCCGTGACGACCTTGATGAGCCCGAGGTTCGGATCCTCACGGCCGTCGAACCAGGCATTAGCCGATTCGGACCACAGCTCGTCGATCGTGACCGGGTCGTCGACGAACTCGACGCGGCCGGCCACGGAGAGCCAGTTGCCCGCCTCGGCGACGCTGATATTGACCTGTGGGTTCGTCCGCAGCGCCTTGGCCTGGTCGCCGTCGAGGGCGAGGAAGAACCAGACATCGGCATCCTCGGTGACCTCCTGCGCGGTCATCGGATGCGCGAGAATCTTGCCGTCGGCCAATGCCGTGGCGAGCATCACGGAGTTGCTGCCCCGCAGGATCTTGATCACATCGGCCTGGCCGAGTTCGTTCGTCGCCGCCTCGCCCGCGGGCCTCGTCCCGGCACCGCCCGGGGCATGACCTCCCTCGGTATCGTCGCTGGCGGAAACGCCGCCGGATGCCGAGGCGCTGCCGGTCGATGCGTTGCCGGATGCAGTCTCATTGCCGGAGTAGGCTGCTGCGGTGCTCGCCGCACCGCCTCCGGCAGTGCTGGCGACCGCGTTGCCCATGCCGGGTGCACTGTCGACATCGTCGGGCTCACCGGTGGTGCCGACAGCCGCGCCCATGCCGGGGGCAACGGCAGCGTCATCAGCCTCGTGCGTCCCCTTGTCGGAATCGGAACCGCTGTCAGCAGCCGCATCGTCTCCGGCAGTGCTGGCGACTGCGTTGCCCATACCGGGTGCACTGTCGACATCGTCGGGCTCACCGGTGGTGCCGACAGCCGCGCCCATACCGGGAGCTGCAGCGGCATCATGCTTCTCGGGCTGATCTTGATCCGCATCGGACGTCGGGGCTCCCTCGCCGGTATCGGACTTCGGGGTCGCCTCGGCGGCTCTCGATTCGTCGATCGCTGTGTGCGATCCATCAGGATTGCGGTGCAGGGTCACGCCCTCCTCCTCGGCGGCGGTCTGGGCGCGATCCTCAACGTTCTGCTCGGTGTATCCGACCCTGGCGTGAGATTCCATGTTCGAGGTCCCGGCAAACGTCGCGGACGTCTCGTCCAACTTGGCAGCGACGTCACGTGCCTTCTTCTCGGCAGCGGACTCGTCACTCGTATCTCTGTTGCCCATGACCATTTCCCTTCGCAGACGGTTCCTGGCGCTCCAGTCGCTGTGCGCGCCGTAACGGTGCGCCGATCCCGGCAGTCGCTGATGCGAGCTGTGATCGGCGAGCGCATGAACGGCTGGACAGTCATTCTCACACGGGCTTCCGGTTGGCAACAGCCCCCTTGGAATGGGACGACGGGAGGGATCGTCGGGCAGCTGCAGCCTCTGGACGCGCACCGGGCCGCCGATACTTCAGTTCGACCGTAATATGGGAAAGATGAAGGGGGCCGAGGTGAACGCCGCAGAACGTTGCTCTGAGTTTCCCACTGCCTGGACCTCGCGCCAACAGTGGGAAGAAGTCGTGAGATCCGCCTACGCGGGGCTGACCATGACCATCCAGCGCGGGTCTGAGTTCTCAGCTCGGATGCGTCTGTCCGGCTTCGGTCGCCTTCAGGTCTCCGAGGTCGAATCGGGGCCGGTGCGCTACGAGCGTTCGGACGAGCTCATCGCCGATGTTCCGTCTGATCATCTCCTGCTCAGCCTCAAGTACTCCGGCAGCGGTGCAGTCGAACAGTTCGGACGGCGACCTCCTTCTCTATGACACCAGCGCGCCTTACCAGCTGAACTTCCCCGAGCCCTATCGTGAGCTCGTCGTCAGGATTCCCCGCTCGGCGCTGGCCTCACGGGTCGCCGCACCAGAGAGGTTCTCCGCCATCCGCTTCGCAGGCAATTCAGCGGTCTCACGTCTCGTCGCCAACTATCTGCGCGGGCTGGCCGCAGAATCAGAGTCTCTTCCGGCCGCCGCCCGCGGCCGGCTCGACTCGGCGATCCTCGACATCGTTGCCGTGGGGCTGACGAACGTCGACGGTGTGGCGGCGAGCAACGGCTCAGCGGACTACCTCATGCGCGCCAAGACGTTCATGCGCGCTCACGCCGCGGATCCCACGCTGACCGCGGGACGAATCGCTGCCGCACTCAACATCAGCGTGCGTACACTGAACAGAGCCTTCGCTCGAGAGAACGAATCGGCGATGAGATGGCTGCTCGACCACCGTCTCGAGGCCGCCCACACCGCTTTGGCCGAAGGACGCACCCGGTCCGTCGCGGATGCGGCCTTCGACCTGGGGTTCTCAGACCTGTCTCATTTCAGCCGTGCGTTCAAAGCGAAGTACGACCTCACTCCGAGCGAAGTCCATCATCGCCGATCAGCGGAAGACCACTGAGCATCTCCTGCAGCTGCAGCAGATTGCGCGGAACATACTCAGCGATTGTGAGACCTACGACGTCGGCGACTGCGGCCACGTCTCTGATGAGCCGGTTCACCTGAGACCGAGTGAGCCCGCCTGGCTCCTCGCCGAGGCCGAAGGAGACCTCGTCGCTGTCGACGACATCCACATCGAGGTGGATCGCCACTTTGCCCGCACCGGTGGCCTTGAGCCAGTCGAGGAGAGCGGTCGAATCCTTGCGCAGGTCATCCGGTGTGAACACCGGCGGTCCCCATGCACGCACGTTCGCCAGAGCATCGTCCTCACCGCAGTGCTGACCGGCGTAGGCGAAGTTCTCGGCCCTGACAGTCGCGGGCAAGTGGCTGATCAGCTGCCGGTCGCCGTGTCCGAGGAGCATGGCCGCGGCCATCGCGTGATAGCCGTCGTAGGCCGTGTCCGGGGTGTCCGAG
This sequence comes from Brevibacterium sp. SMBL_HHYL_HB1, assembly GCF_018208375.1. Lineage (NCBI taxonomy): Bacteria > Bacillati > Actinomycetota > Actinomycetes > Micrococcales > Brevibacteriaceae > Brevibacterium > Brevibacterium sp. SMBL_HHYL_HB1. Next base: position 3,081,602 of record NZ_CP062936.1, read on the forward strand.
TCCGGGTGGGCGTCGATCCACACCACGGCGAGATCGTCTCCATACATCTCGGCCAGGTGAGCAAACGGTGCCACGCTGACCGAGCACTCCCCGCCGAGGGTGAGCACCCGATCGAAGTCATGTGCGGACAGTGCTCTGAGGGCCTTCTGCAAAGCGGTGGTCACGGCCGTTCGAGATTCTATTCCGTCGATCGATCCCTCATCGGGGTCGCCGACATCGACAGGGATGAACTCCGACGGTCCTTTGTGCTCGGGCAGTATGGCTGCGAGCACGCGCGAGCCCACGTGGTAACCGCGCCGAGCCCGTTCCCTGCCAACCTCGGGTACGAGGGATGCGGCGTTGTCCGCCCCTGCGCCCTGCCACTGCGGCCACACGAGCCGAAGTGTGCGGGCATCGTTGAATGCTGCCTCAGGTGTCGTGTCATTCATGGGTCAACCTTTCCGTCTCTCAGCCAAGTCGAGGAACTCTGTGAAGCCACGTTCGGATGGTCCTGTGGCGCGAGCGTACGTGGGAATCGGGCTCATCGTAAACGAGAGTGTAGAACGGTGATTCCAGGACACGGCGAGTCGCTACCCGGATAGATGTCGAGGTCTTCCGATGATGGAAGTTCTCACACAACCCATCCGAAAGACCTCGACGTGGCCAAGCCTACTTTCTCAACCCCTGACCTCACGACATTCTGCCGACTCGACACCCTCGACCTCACCTGCACCGGCCAACACATCACCGGACACAAAGCCATCCTGGAATGCCGGCCCAACACTGCCGATGACTGGTGCCGACGGTGTGGTGGCCACGGGATCGTTCGCGATACCGTCGTCCGCCGTCTCGCCCACGAACCCTTCGGCCACCGACCGACCACGCTTCATATTCGCCTCCGCCGCTACAAATGCGTCGAGTGCGACCGCGTATGGCGTCAAGACACCACTGCTGCGGCGCCCCCACGAGCGAAGATCTCTCGAACCGGCCTCGACTGGGCGCTGCGTGCCCTCGTCATCGACCACGACACCGTGTCCGTGATCGCACGCAAACTCGCCGTGTCCTGGCACACCGCGAACTCCGCAATCCTCGCTGAAGGTAAGCGGTTGTTGATCAACGACCCGACGCGTTTCGACGGGGTCAGCGTCATTGGTGTCGACGAGCACGTATGGCGGCACACTCGGCGTGGCGACAAGTACGTCACCGTCATCATCGACCTCACCCCGATCAGCCAGGCAACAGGCCCAGCACGTCTGCTCGACATGATGCCCGGACGGTCGAAGCAGGTGTTCAAGCAGTGGTTGAAAGCCCGTCCGAAGGACTGGCGTGATGGCATCGACGTCGTCGCGATGGACGGATTCTCCGGCTTCAAAACAGCCTCGGTCGAGGAACTGCCCGATGCGGTCGAAGTCATGGACCCCTTCCATGTCGTCAAGCTCGCCGGTGATGCTCTCGATGATGTTCGTCGTCGTATTCAGCAGGAGACCACTGGTCATCGTGGACGAGCGAAAGACCCCTTGTATCGAGCGAGGAGGACTCTGCACACAGGCGCTGATCTGCTCACGACCAAGCAGCAGGAGAGGATCGCAGGCCTGTTCGCCGATTCGAGTTTCACCGAAGTCGAAGTCACCTGGGCTGTTTACCAAGACATAGTCAACGCCTACCGAACCGCCGACCGCAACGAGGGCAAGAAGCTCTTGAGAACGGTCATCGACGCACTGACGACGAATCTGCCGACAGAGCTGGTCGAGCTCAAACGGTTGGGACGGACTCTGAAGCGCCGAGCTGCCGATGTGCTGGCGTTCTTCACCCGACCGGGAACGTCCAATGGTCCGACTGAAGCGATCAACGGCAGGCTTGAACATCTGCGCGGGTCTGCTTTGGGGTTCCGTAACATCACCCACTACATCGCCAGGTGTCTGCTCGAGTCCGGTGGCTTCAGACCGGTTCTACACTCTCAATTACGATGAGCCGGGAATCGGCATTCGACATCGCTCGACATCGGTTCATGGACGAGGTTAGAAGAAGTGCCGGAAGACTTCTTGGCGGATCGGGACATCGCAGTTGTCGATTCGCGCCACCCTGCACGCGTGCACGGTGAAGACGTCCGTGCCTACACTGGGGGCCATGGATGAAGAAACCACCGTCACCGTCAACGACATTCCCGAAGGTGCCACCATCGTCGACGTCCGTGAAGACGACGAGTGGGAGGCCGGGCACATCGAAGGCGCGTACCACGTGCCGCTGGGCGAACTGCCCGCCCGCCTCGACGACCTGCCGCTCGATGACGACATGTACGTCATCTGCCGCACCGGCGGACGCTCGAACCGAGCCGTCGCCTGGCTGAACCAGAACGGCTTCGACGCCTTCGACGTCCAGGGCGGAATGGGCTCCTGGAACCTCGACAACGGCAAACCCATCGTCTCCGAGACCGGCGAGGAACCCTGGGTGAAGTAGGGTCCTGGGCCAGTTCGGTCACACCCGCTGACGACAGTTGCAGAATTTGGAACGCACCGATGTGACCGACTGGATGGTTGAAGCCGATGAGTCGATGGGCGCTGACCCCAAAATTTGGATCACGCCGAAAGGCACAGCCTTTTCCACTCCGACTCAAGAAGTGTCATGGCTATTCAAGACACCGAAAACCGGACAATCCACGATGGTAGAACGTACCGGCGCCACGACGATGTCGCCGAAGCCGTGGTGTGTGAAGTCGCCAAGCTGCTGAGCATTCCGACTGCGCAAGTGCGCCTGGCACAGAGACGATACTCCCGGAGTCATTTCACGAAACGTGATCCGTCCAGATCACAATCTCGGGTCCGCGGACATGGTCCTTCTCGGAATCGAAAGCTACGAATCATGTGCTGGCGATCGCCGCTCCAATGCCCGGCCCGGCCACAACCTGAAGAACATCGCCTCCGTCATGACGGGTCTGTTGGGCCCCGCCGGCACGGACTACGCAGATTGGGCGGCATTCGATGTCTTCAGCGGCTACTTGTTGCTTGATGCCCTGTGCGCCAACAACGATCGACATGCCGAGAATTGGGCCATCGAAGAACCGCCGCTCGGAGACGCGGACCAGCCAGATCGGCTTACCGCAAGCTTTGACCATGGATCAGCATTGGCTTCTTCGATTGAGGAGTCGGTCTGTGAAAGGAAGCTTTCCGACATCCACAGATTCTGCGAACGCGGTAAGGCGAAGCGATTCGAGGACAGAAAGCAATCGCTGGTGGGCCTCTGGCGTGATTCGGTTCTAATCGCAGGAAAATCGGCAGTGCTGTGGCGGGACAGGCTGGAAGACCTTGATCCGGACAAGCTCGCTGAGACCTGTCACGGCGTCGATATCGTGTCAGCCTCGCGGGCTAACCTGATGACTGCGATACTTGAAGAAAACAGACGAAGAATTCTCCGATGCTCCCTACAGAACTGATCGCGCCCGCGAATGTTCCACGTAGCGGTGTCTCCGTGCGGAAACTTCTGGTCACTCAGAAGCTGCCTCCGAACAGTCCCTACGAGACCATCGGCATACTTTCACGAATGCCTGACGATACCTTTCATTTCTCGTATCTGAATACGTATGCGCAGGCGGAGTATTTCCGTGAACTTCCCGGATTGCAGAAGGTGCGGGGTGGAGTGACCTCTGATCGCCTGTTTCCATTTTTCGCCGAACGCGTCATTTCGCCGGAGCGACCGGATCGAGCGACTGCACTCAGCTATCTCAACCTTGAGGACCCAGCTGAACCATTTGAGGTTCTCGCGCGATCAGGTGGAAGCCGACTCAATGATCAGCTTGAAGTGCTTTCATTCCCGGAACAGGTCAGTACGGGACATCATTCATTCACCCTTTTCGTGCATGGTATCCGGTACCTCGACGACACCGGGTACAACGCTCTCGAACAGCTGCATTCGGGTGACTCGCTGCAGGTTGAGCGAGAGCCATCCAACCCCGAGTCCGAACTGGCGCTCAAGGTCAGTCACAATGGGGCGCCTCTGGGGTACGTTCCACATCCGTTGCGCAACTTCATCAATCCGGCAGTGGCAACCGACAACTATACGTTGACTGTGGTGCAGCGGAACTCACCAAATGCTGGATTCCACCAAAGACTGCTGGTGACGCTGGTGTTTGAGGCGCGCGATGACGAGGCAGTGTTCTCCGGAGTCGATCTCAAAGAGTTCTGATCACCCGGCCTGTTAGCCTACTCGCCGGAGAACCCCACGGGTTGATAACTTTATCAACGAGCACTGCGCTCACTGGCGGGTTCACGCTGCCGGATCGGCCTCCTCGGCGGGGTCGGGGACCTCGTCGGGCCGGTACTTGGGCAGGCGTGAGGCCGGCAGGGCCGCGGCCAGACTGATTCCGGCGAGGGCATGGAAGCCGAGCTTGAGCGTGCGCAGATGCTGCTCGGAATTGAGTTCGACGGCGTGGTCGGCCTGCTCGGGTGACACCGTCCTATCCTCGATGACCTCGCGCAGCTCGTCATTGCCGATGAAGTTCGGGATGTCGAGTTCGGCGGGATGGAGAAAGCGATCTCGGTGGCACCGGTCTCGTGCACGGTTCCGACCGATTCGATGAGGCTGAGGCCGAACCAGTCCGGATCCGCCTCGCGAGGATCGGGATGCAGTCGGCGACCTCGTCCCGTTCGCAAGCGGCAGGCCTCTCGGCTCCTGCCCGCGGAGTGGTTTCACTCTCTCCCAGCACTTTCCTCATGCACAGGGTTCTGATCAGGGATTATCAGAAAATTCACCGCAGCCTCGGGCACGGTTCGACAGCCCCGCGATGCCCGCTTCGAGCTGGTGAGCGCCGGCGCGAAGGCACCGTGGTCGAAAGCCTTGATCCCACTCCCCGATGGGGTTAGCGTCGAGACCACGGACCGCGTTGCCTCTGACACGATCATCGACCCGAAGTGAACGAGGTGGCGATGGCCATCTCCGACAACCGTGCGAAAGAGTGGGACCCCATGAGCGACGAGAAGAAGAATCTGCCCGACGGCGCAGCAGGAGAGGACCACGACACCGAGAAGGAGATCGACTCGTCCGCTGTCAGCGTCGGTTCCGAGACCGAGGAAGAAGGCAGTTCGCAGACTCCTGAGGAGAGGCTCGAGCAGATCGCAGCCGACCACGACGTGCCCGTGGATCGAGACCCCAAGGAAGCCCAAGCCGCCGGCGAAGGCGCAGTGTCCTCCGACGACAGCGATTCGTCGCTCGACAACGGCCGCGATGTGCGCGGCGGCGACACGAAGGAGGACGAGGACACCAGCTCGGAGCCGCCGGACTGAGCAGCCGCCTCGGCGAGGGTGTCTGCTGCAGGCGTGAAGTCTCGCAGGACTCCTCCGCACCGTCCACGATGCAAGAACTCCGTGGACACAACTGTGCGCCCCTGAGGGGATTTGGCAAGGTAGGGATATGACTACACGCGCTGGCCAGTTGGCCCAGGATCAGGATCTCGTGGACATCCCCGCGCTTCTCGACTCCTATCACGATCTCGTTCCCGACCCCTCGGTGCCCACCCAGGCCGTGAGCTTCGGCACTTCTGGGCACCGCGGCTCGAGCTTCAACCGCTCCTTCAACGAGGCGCACATCGCGGCCATCACCGCGGCCATCGTCGACTTCCGCAGGGACAAGGGCATCCGCGGTCCGATCTTCCTGGGCCGGGACACCCACGCTCTGAGCGAGCCCGCGTTCCTCACCGTCCTCGAAGTCCTCGCCGCCGCCGAGGTGCACGCGCTCATCGACGAGCGTGACGGCTTCACCCCCACCCCGGCGGTCTCACACGCGATCCTCGGCTACAACGCCGGGAAGTCCCGCGCCGACGCCCAGGCCGACGGCATCATCGTCACCCCCAGCCACAACCCGCCCTCCGACGGCGGCATCAAGTACAACCCGCCCCACGGCGGACCGGCCGGCACCGAGACCACGACCTGGATCGCCGACCGCGCCAACGCCTACCTGGCCGACGGGTGGGAGAAGATCCCGCGCACCGGATTCCAGCGCGCCTTCCACCTGGAGAACACTGAGAACTTCGACTACGTCGCGAACTACGTCGATGACCTCGGCTCCGTCGTCGACCTCGACATCGTCCGCAGCTCCGGACTGAGGATCGGCGCCGACCCCCTGGGCGGGGCCAGTGTCGACTTCTGGGCGGCCATCGCCGAGGACTACGATCTCAACCTCACCGTCGTCCACCCCGATGTCGATCCCACCTGGTCGTTCATGACGCTCGACTGGGATGAAAACATCCGCATGGACTGCTCCTCGCCCTATGCGATGTCCGGCCTCATCGCCTCCCGCGACGACTATGACATCTCCACGGGCAATGACGCCGACGCCGACCGGCACGGCATCGTCACCCCCGATGCGGGACTGATGGACCCGAACCACTACCTGGCTGCGGCCATCGACTACCTCCTCAGTTCGCGTTCCGATTGGCCGGCCGGGGCGGGGATCGGCAAGACGCTGGTCACCTCGTCGCTGGTGGATCGGATCGTGGCCTCCCACGATCGGAAGCTGTTCGAGGTGCCCGTCGGCTTCAAATGGTTCGTTCCCGGCCTGCTCGATTCGACTCTGGCCTTCGGCGGGGAGGAATCGGCGGGTGCGTCGTTCCTGCGCCGAGACGGCAAGGTGTGGTCGACGGACAAGGACGGCATCATCCTCGCTCTGCTCGCGGCCGAGATGACCGCGAAGACCGGCCAGACGCCGTCGCAGAGGTATGCGGGACTGGCCGCGAACTTCGGCGCCAGCGCCTATGCCCGTCAGGACGCCCCGGCCACCCGTGAGCAGAAGGCGAAGCTCGGAGCCCTCGCAGCCTCCCAGGTCAACGCGAAGACCATCGGCGGTGAAGCCGTCAAGTCAGTGCTCACCTCGGCGCCGGGGAACAACGCCCCCATTGGGGGACTGAAGGTGACCACGGACAATGCCTGGTTCGCCGTGCGTCCCTCGGGCACGGAGGACGTGTACAAGATCTACGCGGAATCCCTGCGCGACGAGGACCACCTGCGCACCGTCCAGCACGATGCCCGGACCCTGGTCGACGGCGTGCTGAAGTAGGCGTTCCCGTCACTGCGCCGTCGGCGCGAAGAACGCGGGCTCACAGCGACTTGAGGATGTCTGCGAGCCTGTCCGCGGTCGCCTCGAGTTCGCGAGCCTGGTCGAGCAGCTTCGCATGCTCGCGCTCGAGCGTGGCCACGGTGTCTGCACCCGCTGAGCCGTTCATACATGGCAGGAGCTCTCGAATCACCTCGGTGCCGAGGCCGGCATCGATGAGTCTGCGGTAAAGCAGCACGCGCTCGACGGCATCGACGGGATACCTTCGCTGACCGCCCTGGGTCCGCTGCGGTGCGAGAAGTCCCTGTTCTTCGTAGTAGCGAAGGGCGCGAGGACTGCAGCCCGCCCGGCGTGCGGTCTCACCGATCGACAGCAGGGAAGCTGTGGGCGGTGGATTCTGTGACATGTGCCTCATCGACTTGAACTTGACGTTGACGTCAGATTCTAGCATCGAAGCACCCGCCGGAACCGGCGCGGAAACAGACCGCCGACAGCGAAGGAAGCACAGCCATGAAGGTTGACAACAGCGTCGCCATCGTTACCGGAGCGAACCGCGGACTGGGCCGTCAGTTCGCGGCCCAACTGCTCGACAGAGGCGCGGCGAAGGTCTATGCGGCCGCACGCCGCCCGGAGTCGATCGACCTTCCCGGAGTCGAGGCCATCGGCCTCGACGTCACGGAGCCGGATCAGGTCGACGCCGCCGCTCGCACGGTCGGCGCAGCAGACATCGTCATCAACAACGCGGGGTTCTCCTCGTTCGCGCGACTCGTCGATGGGGACATGGATGACATCCGCCGCGAGATCGATGTCAACTACTTCGGAGCATTGCACGTGGTCAGGGCGTTCGCGCCGGCCATGCGGGAGCGCGGTCGCGGGGCATTCCTCAACGTCTCGTCCGTCATGGCGTGGCTCGGCTACGAGCATTCGAACTCCTACGGCGCGTCCAAGGCAGCCAATTGGGCGATGTCGAACGGACTGCGCGAAGAGCTCGCCCCAGGCATTCAGGTCAGTTCCCTCCTGCTCGGCAGCACCGACACGGACATGATGAAGGGCATCGACGCACCGAAGAACCGCCCCGACGTGCTCGTCTCCACCGCCCTCGATCAGTTCGAGGACGGGGTGGTCGAGATCCTGGCCGATGAGGCGGCGAGGGCCCTCAAAGCCGGTCTGTCGGACGATCGGGGCCGATTCGCGAAGTGATTCGGTTCGATGACGGAGCGGGATTCACCCCCTCGTCGGCTTCAGCCCTGGTAGTCCTGATTCTGCGGGGGCAGGGCCGCGATGGCGGGGTGGTCGCGTTCGGTGTTGCCGAGCTTCGCCGCACCACCGGGTGAGCCGAGCTCGTCGAAGAACTCGACGTTGTAGCTGTAGTATTCCTCCCACTCATCCGGGACATCGTCTTCGTAGAAGATCGCTTCGACCGGGCACACCGGCTCGCAGGCACCGCAGTCGATGCATTCATCAGGATGGATGTAGAGGCTGCGCGCGCCCTCGTAGATGCAGTCGACCGGGCATTCGTCGACACAGGCCCTGTCCTTGACATCCACGCACGGCTGCGCGATCACATACGTCATGCGTTCTACCGCCTTTCTTCAAGTCACGCGGAGCCTTTGGCGCGCTCTGCGTTCCTCACACCGGTTTCCCGGGTCTGGTCCCACCATAGTGAACTTCGGACCGCGGGCATATGATCCCGATCATGTTCGACGGCCTCGGCCGAGGAGACCGGGGCGACGGTCGGTTCGGCAGCCGGACGTGGGGTCGGCAGGCAGACGGCCGCGGGGTTGACGAGCAGTCGCCGGGTCGGTGTCAGACGCGGGGTTCGTGTCCGTTACCGAGTTCGTGTCAGTTGCCGGTCCGGTCAGCTCGTGGCGATCTCGTGCAGCAGGCTCGGGTCGACGATCGCTGTCCACTGCCGCCCGAAATCGACGGCTCCGGCCGCGCGCAGCCGCCCGAGCGCACGGCTCGCGGATTCGGGAGTGATCCGGGCGATGGCCCCGAGGTCGGCACGGCTGAGGGGAACGGACAGCTCGATTCTTCCCTCGTTCACTCGCCCCAGCTTCTCCGACAGGCTCAGCAGCACGGCGGCCACCCGCCGATCCGCGCTGCCGACGGTCAGCTGCTCGAGCGCCTGGTAGGACTGCTCGAGTCGCTCGGCGAGTTCGTCGAATGCCGCCATTGCGACCTTCGGGTATCTCTCCAGAACGCTGCGGACGACACTCACCGGAAGTCCGATGATGCACGAATCGACCATGGCCACAGCGGTCTCACCACAGTGTTCGATGCGCGTGAGCGTCCCGAAGCTGTCCCCCGGGCCGAGCACTGACACGACGGCATTGTCACCTCGTGGAGACGGGCGCAGCAGCTTCACCGCTCCCGAGGCGACCACGAACAGAGAACCGGCACGGTCACCGGCCCGATAGATCCGCTCTCCCGCGATGTAGCCGGGAGCACTGACCCGCCCCTCGAGCGCGATGAGTTCGTCGGCGGGCAGCGATGCGAAGAGAGGCGCATGGGTCAGCGCCTCGAGGCGGACCGTGTGCCGGCACGCGGAAGGGGCCGCCGAACACGGGGACAGAGGAAGCGAGAGGTGTTGTGGCACGGTCTCCCCATCCTCTCAGGCTGTCGTCGTTCCGAGGCACTGCCCACACTACTCCGTCACCCTCGGGCCGGTTCGGGTCACGATCGGATATCGCTGCGCCAACGGAATTGCCGAGAACATCACCGACCCCGAACGCCCACAGCTGCCGGAGCATCGCCAGCAGGGCATCGTCACCACCGGGCTCGCAGGAAGAATCGACTGCCGCCGGCTGTTCGCCTGCCCACCTGTGACAACCGCTGCCGCATGATCGCAACACTCCTGTCGTCGGTCTGTGACCGTTTCCAAGTCTCCATTCAGTCTCCGTTGTCGCGTCCTCAAATTCGAGGACAATACTGATCTGCGTCAACCGACATGCCACCTTGCGGTGGCAGCAGATACGACGAAGGGAGCGATCTGATGAAGTCCACCATCCGCAACCGCGCCACCGCCTTCGGCGTCGCCACCGTCACCGGCCTCGCCGGCATCGCCTTCGCCAGTGGTCCGGCCCTGGCCGACAGCGCCGGCCTCGCCGACTCGACATCGCAGTCGGCCGCAGCGGATTCCGGCACTCAGTCCGTGCACTTCCCAACCGACCCGACGACCTATGCGGACGAACTCGTCCAAGCTTGGGGCAACGGCAACACCGACCGCGTCGAGGCCTTCGCCTCACCCGGGGTCGTCGACGAGCTCGATGCCCACCGCGATGACAACGTCACCCATTGGGATCGTATGGGCACTGAGGGAGCCGCCGGCACGACCTACGTCGACTATGTGAACACCGTGACCGGCGAGACGATGTCTCTCGGCCTGCCCACCGAGGCGGTCCACAACGGCGGCGAACGGGGCGAGCCCCACGCAGTCCACAGCGTCAGATTCCAAGGCTGAAGCCGCCTCGGCGAAGTCCTGTGAATGACTCCGGCCCCGCACCGGTCGCAATCGGTGCGGGGCCGGATTCTGCCTCGGCGCTTACAGGTGCGCTTCGGGAGCGTTCTGCACGTAGTCGTCGACGGTGTCGTTCTTGAACGCGTCCTGGACCTTCTTCAGCTCATCCTCGTCGACGTTGACGATCGACTGGCCGTCCGGCGAAGTGCCGACACCGGCGACGGGGGCGGTGAAGAATTCGATGTCGCCGGGGCGGACATCGCGCATATCGAAGGCGGTGGACGAGATGTACTTCGCGTCCAGGCCGGAGTCGACATACATGTATGGAGCGAAGTTCTCCACCATGTCCTGGATCTTCGCCGGGTTCGACAGGGTGTCGGCGGAGATGATCTCATTCGTCAGGCCGCGGATGAATGCCTGCTGGTTGCGGGCGCGCTGGAAGTCGCCGTCCTTGAACTGTTTGCGCTCACGCACGAAGGTCAGCGCCTCATCGCCGTCCAGGACGTTCTCGCCCTTGGTGAAGGTGTAGCCGTTCTTCTCGAAGGCCTGCTCGGAGTTGACCGTCACCCCACCGAGGCTGTCGGTGAGCGCCTTGAAGCCTTCGAAGTCGATGATCGCCACGTGATCGAGGTCGGTGCCGATGAAGTCCGAGACCGTCGACACAGCCAACGGCAGACCGCCGTAGGACAGGGCCGAGTTGATCTTCGACTTGCCGTGACCCTCGACGTCGACCCAGGTATCGCGCGGGATCGACATGATCTGGACGTTGCCGCCGTCCTCGGGCAGATGCATGACCATGATCGTGTCCGAGCGCAGACCGCGGGAGTCGTTGACGTCGACCTCGTCCATCGGCTCATCGGAGCCGAGCAGGAGGATGTTCGTCCCGTCGCCTTCCTTGCCGCCTGCATTCTGATCGCCGAACACCTGTTCGTCGGACAGCCGGTTCGCGTTCTTGTCGAAGGAGCGACCGACGTTCCAGACGTAGAGCCCGATGCCCAGCACGCCGAGGATGACGATGACGAGCAAGGCGACGAGCACCTTGCGCCATACGCGCTTCTTCTTGCGGGGTCGCTGCTGGTCTTCGGGCTGGTGGTCGAAGAGATCGTCGAAGGTGGTGTTGTCCGTCATCGGCACTCCGGGGTCATGTCGGTGCGGGACTCACGCCGACGGGGAGAAAATGGCAATCTCGGCAATTATATAGCTTTTGTTACAAACCTCCGGACACCTCGGTGTCGTCGCCCCACTTTGGTGAGGCGACTCACCGGTAACTGTGCCCGATCCGATGGTGGCGCCGTGACAAGCTGGGTAGACTCTTCTGGTGTTCAACAACTATCGGGAGATCCTGTCGCTTCCCGGTGCGCTCAAGTTCTCCTTGGCCGGTCTCGTCGCCCGTATGCCCGTGGCAGTGCTGGGATTGGGAATCGTCCTCTTCATCCAGGGCGTGAGCGGATCCTATGGCCTGGCGGGCATCGTCACCGCCGTGTACATGATCGTCCAAGCCCTTGCCGGCCCCGGGATCGCTCGCTTCGTCGACCGCTACGGCCAGGCGAGGGTCATGACGCCCATCGTCATCATCCACCTGGTCTCGCTGACGCTGCTCATCTTCGCCGTCTACGGCGGTTGGTGGACCGGTTTCATCTACCTCTTCGCCGGCCTCGGCGGAGCCACGGTCGGCTCCGTCGGTTCGCTGGTTCGTTCGCGCTGGTCGCATATCGTCGACTCGCCGAAGAAGCTGCAGACCGCGTTCTCCTGGGAGTCGGTGGCCGATGAGCTGATGTTCGTCTCCGGTCCGGTGATCGCGACCGTGCTGGCCACGTCGGTGTGGCCTCCGGCGGGAATCATCCTCTCGATGGTCACCGTGGGTGCGGGATCGCTGCTGCTCTACATCCAGAAGTCGACCGAACCGCCCCCGGTCGAGCGCACCACCGAGGCCAAGGGGCACGTGTTCTCGAACCCGGGCATCTTCGCGATCATCATCGTCAACATCTTCCTCGGCGTGAACTTCGGGGCCATCGACGTCATCGCCGTGGCCTTCGCCGATGAACTCGGCGTGAAGTCCGCCGCCGGTGTGCTGCTGTCATGCCTGGCCCTGGGTTCCCTGGTCTCCGGTGCCCTGTACGGGGCCCGGAACTGGACGGCCGCCGTCCACCACCGGTTCGGTGTCGCCGTGTCGTGCCTGGCCGTGGGCGCCTGCATGATGCTGCTGGCGCAGAACATGGTCTCCTACGGCATCATCCTCGTCTTCGTCGGCTCGGCGATCGCCCCGAGCCTCATCGGCGCGAACTCCGTCATCGAGCAGCTGGCTCCGCCTCGCCGGCTCACGGAGGCCTTCGCCTGGCTCGGCACGTCCCTGGGCTTCGGCGTCGCCTTCGGTTCGGCGATCGCCGGCAACATCATCGACGCCGCGAACGCGAAGACCGCCATGCTGCTGCCCGCCGGGTGCGCGATCCTCGGAGCCGTGATCGCGCTGTCGCTGCTCAAACTGCTCAACCCGAAGCGGTCGAGCCACGAGGTCCGGCTGGCCAAGGACCGCCGCCGGGCGCGCATGGCGGAATAGGGCACTCGGCTGCGTCGGCCGGGTGCACGGCGGCGTCGGCCGGGCGCACGGCGGCGCAGAGCGGGCCCGCAGGCGCTGATTCGAGACCTCGAGGCGGACGGTGTCAGACGCAGCTGCGCCTCATGCTCGCCTCAGGAGGACGATTCCGTCCTTGACCGTGGCCGTCTCATCACCGTCGGGACCGGTGGCCTCGCGCGAGCGGATCTCCTTCCTCACAACCTGCCAGTCGGCTTCGTCCAGATCGAGCTCGGCCACCTCGGCGTCCGGGGTCAGCAGCACACTGAGCTCATCCTGCAGCTGCGGATCCTCCGGGTCATCGGTCTCGTGGTGCCGCAGCGCCCAGGCGGGGATGTCGGCGGGGGTTTCGAACACATGGGAGACGATCAGCAGGTGCCCGCCTCGCCGCACCCGCGCGGCGGCTCGACGAAGTATCTCGGTCCGGGGCAGCTCCACACTGGAATGGAAATACGATGCTGTGACGAGGTCGAACGTCTCCTCCGTCACCCAAGCGGAAAGGTCCTGGCTCACCCAGGTCACCGCATCCGCGGCCCCGGCCTCACGAGCGTTCTCGATTCCGCGTGCGATCGCCGTGGCCGAGATGTCGACGGCGGTGACCTGCCATCCCTGCTTCGCCAACCACACGGCGTCCCCGCCCTCACCGCAGCCGAGGTCGAGGGCGGAGCCGTTCACGGGCACGTGCAGGGCGGCGGCCACCTCGGCGGTGGCGGGATTGACCCGTCCGGACCAGCGCTGGGAGCTCTCGGCGTACTGACCCTCCCAGTAGTCTTCGGCCGATTCGGTCTCCCGATGCTCTGCCGGTCCCGAGGAGAGACCAGCCGGGTCGGCCCCCTCGACGGCCCTGTCGAATTCCTCAGTCACCAGGGCCATGTTGACCACGCCCCCGGTCATCGATCCGGCACCGATCGAGACCGGCACGTTGGCGCCGGGATTGACGATGTTGCCGATCGCCCAGACTCGTGGGTGGCTGGTCTGGCCGACGGGATCGACGGCGATGAAGTCGCCCATCGCATTCTCGGTGCGCTGCAGCCCCAGATCGGCCAGGTACCGGTCGTTCGGGCGCAGGATCGGGGCGGTGAACATCGCATCGAGTTCGATGCTGTCGCCGTCGCCGAGGCGGACCCCGGTGAGGCGGCCGCGGTCGGTGAGAAGCTCGGTGACAGGGGAATCGACGAGTCTGACCCCGCGAGAGCGCAGACGCGCGGCGAGGTCCGAATCGATCGGTCCGCAGCCGGCGGTGAAGAAGATCAGTCGGTCGCTCCACTGCCGGAGCAGCTGTGCTTGGTGCAGAGACATCGGCGAGGTGCCGAGGACGGCCAAACGCTGCCCGCGCACCTCCCAGCCGTGGCAGTACGGGCAGTGCAGGACGCCCGTGCCCCACTGTTCGCACATTCCGGGGATCTCGGGCAGTACGTCGCTCAGACCGCTCGCGGCGATGAGCGCCCGGGTCGATGCGGTCTCACCGTCGTCGAACGCGACCACGAGGCCGTCCGCCGCCTCCTCTGCGCTGCTGATCCTGCCCGTGCGAACCGTGACATCGTAGGCTCCGAGCTCTTCTCGTCCGCGTCGCAGCAGCTCGGCCGGTTCGAGGCCGTCGTTGCCGAGCATTCCGTGCATGTGCGCGGCGAAGCGGTTGCGCGGCGCCCCGCCGTCGACGACCAGCACACGCCGGCCCGACCTTCCCAATGTCAGCGCCGCCGACAGCCCGGCCACGCCTCCTCCGACGATGATGACTTCCCATTCTTCTCTCATGCCACCATAGTCCGCGCCAGGCTTGCAGTTTTGCAATAGTTCTTGCAGAATCAGCAAAAAGAATGCTTCGGGAGCAGGGGGAAAGACGATCATGGTCGACGAGATCAAACACATCGGCGCACGACTGCGGGCGCTGCGCAGCAGTCGCGGCTGGACACTCGAGGACCTGGCCTCCCGAGCCGATATGTCGACGAGCACCCTGTCACGATTGGAGTCGGGCAAGCGGCAGGCGAACCTCGAGCTCCTCATCCCCCTCACCCGCCAGCTCGGGATCAGCCTCGATGACCTCGTGACGCCCGCGGCCTCCGATCCGCGAGTTCGCCGCCCGAGCATCCACAGAAACGGGATGGTCATCGTGCCGCTGGCGCCCGAAGGAGCGCCGATCGCCACGTACAAGATCACCTATCCGCCCGTGACCAGTCCCCCGGAGCTGCGGGTCCACGACGGATACGAATGGCTCTACGTCCTTTCGGGCAGACTCCGGCTGCTCCTCGGCGATCAGGACCTCGTGCTCGCCCGCGGCGAAGCGGCCGAGTTCGACACGCGGGTCCCGCACGCCATGTTCGCCGCGGGCAAGCGTTCGGCTCAGATCCTGAGCATCTTCAACAACGAGGGAGTGCGAATGCACACCCACATGCCCGAGGAGGGCACGCCTGCGGAAGGAGGGCTCGAGGAGAGCGCGCCGGAGGACAAGCCGCAATAACAGGACGGACGCGCAGCCCTCGGCGACAGGACGGACGCGCCACCACCACTCAGGGCAAGCGTCACATCACAGCACCGGAAGGATATGCCGCCTCCGATGCGCGGCGGCGAAACAGATGTCAAGCATCTTTGACATGGGGGTGTCAAAGATGCTTTACTTTTTATGTAAAGAGAAATTGACATCTAGGGGCGATATGGAAGTGCAGACTTCGGACCTCAAGCAGATTCGCAAGGCGTCCGGACTCACTCAGGCCCAGCTGGCACAGCTGACAGGCGTATCCCGACAGACGATCATCGCCACCGAGCGCGGCGACTATGCGCCCAGCGTCTATCTCGCTCTGCGGATCGCCCGAGC
The DNA here is from genome assembly GCF_018208375.1 of Brevibacterium sp. SMBL_HHYL_HB1. Lineage (NCBI taxonomy): Bacteria > Bacillati > Actinomycetota > Actinomycetes > Micrococcales > Brevibacteriaceae > Brevibacterium > Brevibacterium sp. SMBL_HHYL_HB1. Next base: position 3,097,466 of record NZ_CP062936.1, read on the forward strand.
CCTGGACACCACCGTGGAAGAGATCTTCTCGCTTCAGGAGGAAGCCCAATGAACACCAGCAGCGGAAAGAAGCCTCGCACCAACGAATTGGCCGACAGAATCGCCGGCTTCGACGATCCGTCCATGGGAGACGAACGGGAACGTGAGGTCATCCTCCGGGCGTACACGTTCGGCTCGATCGTCTCGACCTATGTGTTCTTCGCCCTCGGCGTCATCTTCGCCGTCATCGGCGGCGGAATGTGGACGGCGCTGATCGTCCTGGCCTCGGGCGTGTCCGGCATGGCGGTCTCGGCCTATTGCAAACGCGAGAACGTGGACTTCTCTCTGGCCATGGCACGCGTGTCGCCTCACCGGCTGCTCATCTCCTACATCCTCGGTGCCGTGTTCGCCATTGCATGGGTCGCAGCCATCGTCTTCCACATGACCACCGGTCATCCGCTCATCGACGTCGGCCTGGGAAGCGACCTGAGCGGACTGACCAGCTCCACCTCGATCGCCATCGGAGCGGCAGTCGGATTCGCGGGTGCCATCGTGGCGATGTCGATCTCGCGTTCGCGCAAGATCAAGCAAGCCCGCCGCGAGATCGCTTCAGCCGCCGACATCGAGGACGAAGACTGAGCAGGACGCTCTCGGCTCTGGCGCCGTCGGGACATCCGCCTCGGCGAGGCCGACCATCCCTCACCGTCAGCGGCCGAAACTACTCGTTGCACCGGGGCGTTATGGCGCTGACGGTGAGGGGTGCACACAGGACAGGGCGTTGTGACGCTGAGGGTGGGAGCTGAGGCCAACGGTGCGCTGTGCATCGGACAGCGTGCACCCCCACTACCGGCACCCGGCTGGCCGCGCCCACGTCCGCCGGCACCCGGCCGAACGCCGCGCTTATGCCCAGTTCTTGCGCGGTGAGGTCTCGCCGACTCCCGGGTTGAAGACGTTGCAGGGGTCGAGTTCCTTGAAGTGGGCCTCCATCTCTTCCGGCACACGGTAGAGGCGGCCGTAGTTGTGCTCGGCGGGCACGGCGGCCCCGCGGGCCTCGAGCAGCTCCATCATCTGCTTCTTCAGCGCCACCGGGTCGACGCCCTTCTTCGCCACATGGTCCTGGTGGAGGACATGGCAGAAGAAATGACCGTAGTAGGAGCTGATGTGCAGCTGATCGGCGATCTCGTCGGGCAGGACTTCGAGCCAGTCGTCCTCGTCGCGGCGCAGCGCCACATCGAAGGTGATCATGTCCGCCGACTCGTCGCGGTTGAGATTGAAGTACCGGGTCGCGGCACTTGCGGCCCCGAAGCGGTGGAGCATCGCGGACTGAGCCTCGTCGTCCGTGCAGACGAAGTAATCCCCCTCATGCCCCGCCTCGGCGAAGAAGTCGTCGAGGAAGGCGCCCATCCTGTCCTTCTCCTCACCGCTGACGACGAGCAGGAGGTGGTGCTCGAACCGATCGCGGAACTTGAGCATCCACTCCGGCAGCTGCTGCGGGAGCAGAGCGAAGGCCCGCTGGGCGATCGTATCGGCAACGGTCTGCCCGAAGAACGGCAGCTTCGCGAACACACCGTTGGCCCAGTTCTTCAGCGCGAAGAGTTTGATCTGCTCACGGCTGCCGGCATGCTTGATCGACACGAACGTGTCCTTGCCGTACTTCTCGGCGAGGTCGAACGAGGGCCGGCCCATGTACTCCCCGGAGACCGGCAGCGGCATGTCCGAGGTCAGGATCGCCCGGCGCAGATCCTCGAGCTCGGCCGGAGAGTTCGTGCCGACGTAGAACGTGGTCGCGCCCGTCACCTTCGGGAAGGTGCGGGTGCGCACGGCGAAGACCATGAGCTTGCCGGCCGAACCGGAGGCTTCGTAGAGGAACTTCGGGTTCGCGTTGAAGCGGGCGGGCGAATCGACGATCTCGCGCACGTGCTCGCCGTACTCGGTCTCCATCGTGTCCTCCGGCGGCGGGGTGACGTCCGCCGGGGACCAGTCGCCGCGCTGGAGCTTGTCGAGGATGTGGGCGGGATCGTCACCGAGTTCGACGCCGAGGTGGTTGACCAGTTCGAGTCGGCCCTCCTCGGTGACGCGGGCGAAGATCGCATGCTTCGTGAACGCCGGACCCTTGCGGACCTGGCTGCCGCCGGAGTTGTTGGCGATGCCGCCGATGACCGAGGCCCCGATCGAGGACGAGCCGATGACCGAATGCGGTTCGCGACCGAGCGGGGCGAGCGCCTCGTCGAGTTCGTAGAGGGTGGATCCGGCCAGGCACACGGCCTCGCGAGCGTCGTTGATGAGGTGGATCTGATTGAGCCGCAGGGTCGAGATGATGACGATCTCGCGGTCGTAGTCCTGCGCGCCGGGCCCGGAACCGCCGGTCAGGCCGGTGTTGGCCGACTGGGGAATGACGATGAGGTCGTGATCGACGCAGACCTGCAGCGCCCGCCACATGTCGACGAGGCTGCCCGGCTTGAGCACGGCGAGCACGCTGCCGCCGCCGAACCGATTGCCCTTGGCGTACGGCGCCGTGGCCCTCGCCGAGGTGAGCACGTGGCGGCTGCCCATGATGTCGATGAATGCGCTGACGGCTGGTGATTGGTGCTGGCGTGATCTTCCGAGCATGGTGTCGGTCCCTCTCTTGTCGTTGTGAACTGTCTTCGCAGTGGTACTTCGTCGAGGCGCGCCGAGGCGACCCCGCAGTTCGATCCTCAGGTCACGGTTCCTCGTCCTCCTGCGCGTCCTGCGTCCGCCTCTCCGTGCGCATCCGATGCCATTCGGCCAGTTTCTCGGCGATGATGCGCTCGTAGCCGTTGCCTGTGGGCCGGTACAGCCTCTCCGGCTCCATCTCTTCGGGGAAGTAGTTCGCCCCCGAGAATCCTCCCGGCGTGTGCGGATCGTACTCGTAGCCCTCCCCGTAGCCGAGGTCCTTCATCAGCTTCGTCGGGGCGTTGAGGATGTTCGCCGGCGGCATGAGGGAACCGGTCGTCTTCGCCAGCCGCTTCGCGGCATTGAACGCCGAGTAGACCGCGACGGACTTCGGGGCGGTTGCGAGATAGACGACGGCCTGGGCGATCGCGAGCTCACCCTCCGGAGACCCGAGCCGCTCGTAGACGTCCCATGCCGCCGTGGCCTGGTGGACGGCCTGCGGGTCGGCGATCGCGATGTCCTCATTGGCGAACCGCACGAGGCGTCGGGCGATGTAGAGCGGGTCTTCACCGCCGTCGAGCATCCTCGCCAACCAGTACAGCGACGCGTCGGGGTCGGATCCGCGCATGGATTTGTGCAGCGCGGAGATGAGGTTGTAGTGGCCTTCCTGACCCTTGTCGTAGACCGGTGCGCGCTGCTGAACCAAACTGACCAGGCCGGACGTATCGAGCGTCTCGCTGACGGTTTGGAGCTGCTCGATGAGATTGAGCAGGTACCTGCCGTCGCCGTCGGCCATCGCCACCATCGCCTGCCGAGCCTGATCGTCGACCGGAAGCGATCGCCCCATGGCCTCTTCGGCACGTTCGATGAGCGTGGTCAGCGTCTGCTCGTCGAGGCGTCTGAGGACGAACACCTGGCAGCGGGAGAGGAGTGCGGAGTTGAGCTCGAAGCTGGGGTTCTCCGTCGTCGCGCCGACGAGCACCACTGTGCCGTCCTCCACATAGGGAAGGAAGGAATCCTGCTGAGCACGGTTGAAGCGGTGGATCTCATCGACGAACAGCATCGTGCCCTGACCGATCTCTCGGCGTTTGGCAGCCGCCTGGAAGACTCTTCGGAGTTCGGCGACTCCGGAGAAGGTCGCTGACAGGGGCTCGAAGGCCAACCTTGTGCGATCTGCGAGCAGACGCGCAATGGTGGTCTTCCCACAGCCAGGAGGCCCCCACAGCACCATCGAGACCAGTCGACGCTCGTCGACCATCCGGCCGATCGGCGCGTCGTGCCCGAGAAGGTGCTCCTGACCCAGCACGTCCTCGAGAGTCTCCGGGCGCAGACGATCGGCGAGGGGACGCCCGACACTGTCGGATTCGAACAAGGACGGTGGCTCCTGAGTCACTGTGTCACCTCCTTCGCCATGGACCCGTCTGCGCGGTGAGGATTCCGCACGCGGTGAGGATTCCGGTTTCATCCTAGTTCCCGGCGGCAGAGGCCGACAGGCCCACCAGCCTCGCTCACCACGGCCGATTCGCCGCACGGGCCACGGCGCCGAGGCAGGTCAGGCAGATCGCGGCGACCCCGGCCAGAGAGAGGCTGTAGTCGAGCACGGGCAGCAGTGCGGCGAGCACCGTGGGCAGCAGGAATCCCGAGTAGGCCAGGGAGTAGTAGACCCCGGTGATTCCGGCGAGGTCGTCGGGTTCGGCGATGGCCTGGACGAGGATGAGTCCGGCGACGACGCAGATGCCGTAGGCCAGGCCGAGCACGATGGCGACGACGAAGGCGAGGATCGGGTCCGCCGTCAGCGCGGCCGCGACGCCGAGGGCCATGCCGAGGCTCATGAGTCCGAGACCGACGACGATCGCCCGTCCGCCGGTGACCCGGTTGATCCGCGGCACGAGGTTCTGCACGAGCGCTCCGGCACCGAGGGTGAGCACGGTGAGCACGGTCGCGTACAGCGTCGTCCACTCCCCCAGTTCGTCCTGGACCAGGGCCGGCATGACCGCATAGGCGATGCCGGCGGCGCCGAAGACCCAGGGCGCGGCGGGCATGATCAGGTGCACGAAGGTGCGGTGGCCGACCAGCGGGATCCGCAGCCCGTGCCACCAGTGCTGATCCGTCCGCCGGTGCTTCGGCAGGGTTTCGGGCGCAGTGACCGCGATGAGCAGGGCGACGAGGTTGAGCAGACCGTGGACGGCGTACGGCAGCACCTCGGGCAGCGGACCCCACTGTGCGAGGCATCCGGTGACCGCGGCGCCGAGGGCGAATCCCAGGGTCAGGGTCAGTGCCGGACGGCGGGCTCCGGCGGTGATGTTCGCCCGGTGGTCGAAGGGAGGGGCGGAGAGTTCCTTGATCCAGCTCGTGCCCACCGACATCGCCACGCCGACGCCGATCCCGGCCAGTACGCGCCCGGCGCACAGCAGCCAGAAGAGGTCGAATCCGAGGCCGAGGCCCACGCTGCCGATGATCGCGGCCAGCGATCCTGAGATGAGGATCGGTTTGCGTCCGTGCCGATCCGACAGCGCCGAGGCGACCAGCAGTCCGGGGATGAGCCCGCCGACGTACATGCCCAGCAGGAGGTTCGCCTGCCAGACGGCGTAGCCGCCGTCCTCCTCGTAGAGGTGGACGAGCGGTGTGAAGTGGTTGCCGCCCCAGGCGAGCAGCAACATCGCCGGTGCCACACGCAGCCAGGGGGCGCCTCGGCGAGGGTGGGCTGCGCCGTCGGACGGGGCAGCCGCGGTGCCGGCTTCAGCAGGGGTGGAAGCCGCGGTGCCGGGTTCCTCGGGAACGGAAGGGGCGGCTGCGGGTTCAGCGGGAGCAGGGATGGTGTCGGTGTGGGGGTCTGCGGTCACAGGGGGCGGTTCTCCGGGAAGTGCGAGGCGGCGATGTGTTCGTGGACGAGGCGGCCGAATCCTGCGGTGTCGCCGTTCTCGGCCCGATCGGTCAGGCGTTCGTGTTCGTCGAGCAGGGTGTCGAGGCCGGCCGGATGGTCGATGGCGACCTCATAGGTCAGTCGGGCCAGGCGCGGGCCCATCGTCGTCAGCAGCTCTTCGACGATGCTGTTGCCGCCGCTGCGGATGAGCCGGGCGTGGAAGGCGTAGTCGGCGCTGGCGAAGTCGAGGGTATCGGCCGCCTCGAGCGCTCGGCGCTGATGATCGAGCAGGGTGCGCAGGTCCTTCGCAAGTGCTTCGAGGCCGTCCGCGGCGGTCAGCGCTTCGACGGCATCGACTTCGAACATCGCGCGCACGGCGAGCAGATCGCGGCGCTCTCGGCTCGTGACCGTGGTGACGATGGCGCCCTTCTTCGGCACGAGGCGGACGAGTCGCCAGCGTTCGAGCTGGAGCATCGCCTCCCGGGCCGGGGTGCGGCTGGCCTTCTGCGCCTCGGCGAGGTCGGCCTCGGTGAGCAGTTCGCCGGGTTCGAATCGCCGTTCGATGATCTCGCGGGCGGCCCAGGCGGCCATCCGCGAGGCGATCGGGGAGGAGTCGTCGGTGAGTTGCCACGGAAGCGTCAGCAGTTCATTCACACCACCACAATAGCAGATGCATACATTGATAGATGCATCAACTCTTCGGCCGATCTCACGATACGATTGCGCATGAGTCAGCTCATCCGATCCGTCTCACCGAGGAGACACCGTGGCACTGCACCAAGATGTGATCGTCGGCATCGACGGTTCAGCACCGAGCGAGGAGGCCGCCGCGTGGGCGCTCAAGGAGCTGCGCGGGTCCGGCCGCACCCTGAACCTTGTCCACGTCATCACTCCCGCCGGCCCGGAGAGCGCGGCAGAATCCGAGCTCAGATCGGCTGGCGACGAGGTGCTGACCAGACTCTCGGTCCGGCTCGCTCACCTCGATGCCGCGCATCCCGACGGCGCTTCCGACACGACGATCGACACCGAAGTCGTCATCGGCGATCCGGCCGAAGCGCTGAGCGCCCTTGCCAGCGATGCGTCCCTGCTGGTGCTCGGACACCACGGAGTCGGACAGGGCAACAGTCCCCGGCTCGGGACTGTCAGCTTCGGCCTGCCGGGCCATGCGCTGAGTTCGGTGCTGGTGCACAGGGTGCGCACGGGCAGCGAGTTCGACGATCCGGCAGCCCACCCGACGATGCGCTCCGGCCCTGGGCTGCCGACGACGACCGGCGGCAGCGACGCACCCGTCGATGCTGTTCCTGCAGACGACGGCAACGCGCGCGCCGATGCCGGACAAGGGCGCACACGTGGAGTCGTCGTCGTGGGTCTCGACACCTCGGAGTACGCTGCCGTGGCGGCTCTCGACGCCGCCGAGTTCGCCGTTGGCAGCGGACAGCGTCTGCGCGTTCTCGTCGGAGTCAACGCATTGGCTGACGCCGCCGCCAGGGCTCGCGCAGAGGCCGATCTCGCATGGCTGCGCCGTGAGTTCCCGACTCTGGATGCCGATGCCGAGTTCCCGACCGGCGATCCTGTCGATGCTCTGATCCGCGCCTCCGAGGACGCCGATCTCATCGCCATCGGCAAACGCGGGATCGGACAGTTCGCGGCCATGACGTCTCAGCTGGGGCGCACGAGCTCCGCTGTGCTCTCGGGCGCACACTCGAGCGTCCTGCTGGTGACCTTTCGCCCCGACCCGCGATTGGAATCGCGCACTTCGGTCCGCCGCTGAATCCGACCCGAACGCCCTGCTGTGACATAACGCGGACAGAGGCGCGAGCGATCGGGCCGGGCCCGGAGCGGACTACTCGACGAGCTTGCCCTCCTGGCTGATCTCGTCGGTGCGCATCAACGCCTCGACCTCGGGGTCGATCGGCGGGATCGATTCGCGCACGACTCCGGCGCTCGGCGACCATACGAGGTTGACCTGCAGCGCCGGGTCCTGCTCGGGGTAGTCGCTGCGGTTGTGGCAGCCGCGGGTCTCCCGGCGCTCGAGGGCGCATTCGATCGTCGCTCGGGCCGCGAGCACCGAGGACCTGAGGTCGAAGGCGTGGGAGAGATCGGCGAATCCGGCGATGTCCGGGTGGATGCCGACGTTCGCCATCCGCTCCTCGATGTTCGCGAGCTTGTCCAGGCCCGCCTGCAGACCGGCCTCGTCGCGGACGACCCCGGCGTGCTCGGTCATGAGGTTGCGGACCTCGCGCTGGAGGGCCCGGACGTTCTCCGTGCCCTCGGAGGCGAGCAGATCATCGATCTCGGCCCTCGCCTCGGCGATGGCGTCCTGCGAGCGCACCTGCGCCTCGAGCCCATCGGAGTAGGCGACGGCGGAGCGGCCGACGAGGCGGCCGAAGACGAGGAGTTCGATGAGCGAGTTCCCGCCCAGCCGGTTGGCCCCGTGCAGCCCGGAGGAGGCCTCGCCGATGGCCCACAGTCCGGCCACGTCGGTGCTGTGGTCGACGGGGTCGACCCAGACTCCGCCCATCGAGTAGTGCGCGGTCGGGGCGATCTCGATCGGCGAGCGCGTGATATCGAGCATCTGAGTCTCCATGAGGGTGGCGAACACGCGCGGCAGGCGGCTCATGATCGTCTCGCGCGGCAGATGGGAGACGTCGAGCCAGACGCCGCCGTTGGCTGTCCCACGGCCCTCGGCGATCTCCGTGTAGGCGGCCAGGGCCACGCGGTCGCGGGTGGACAGCTCCAGACGCTGCGGATCGTAGCGTTCCATGAACCGCTCCCCCAGCCCGTTGGTGAGGATGCCGCCTTCGCCGCGGGCGGCCTCGGAGACCAGCGTTCCGGCGGCGTTCTCGGGTTCGATGATGCCCGAGGGGTGGAACTGGACGAGCTCGGCGTCGCGGAGTCGGGCACCGGCCTCGACGGCCAGACGGAAGGAGTCGCCGGTGTTCTCGTCCCGACGCGATGAGGTCCGCCGCCAGATGCGGTTGTGGCCGCCGGCGGCGAGGATGACGGCATCGGCGTGGATCCGGTAGCCGGTGCCGTCGATGACGTCGAAGCCGTAGGCGCCGAAGATGCGGCCGCCAGCGACGAGCAGCTTCGTGATGTAGACGCGGTCGAGGATCGGGACGTTCAGGGCCTGGGCACGATGAATGAGGGTGCGCTGGATCTCCAGACCCGTGTAGTCTCCGGCGAAAGCGGTGCGACGCCAGGTGTGGGCGCCGAAGAAGCGCTGAGAGATCCGACCGTCGTCCTCCTTCTGGAAGTCCATTCCATATCGCTCCAGGTCGACGATTCCCTCGGCCGCTCCCTGGGTGACGATCTCGACGGTTCGGGGGTTGGCGAGGCCATAGGACTCCTTGATCGTGTCGGCGGCGTGCTGGGCCCAGCTGTCCTCGGGGTCCATCGTGGCCAGCGCCGCGTTGATGCCGCCGGCGGCCAGCGAGGTGTGGGCGTCTTCCTTCGGACGTTTGCCGACGGCGAGGACGTCGACGCCGGCCTCGGCGACCTCGATCGCGGCCCTCAGGCCCGATCCGCCGGTGCCGATGACCAGCACCGAGGTGGAGATTGAGTATTCCTTGCGACGGGCAGTGCCCTGTGTGGTGTTCATGGCTTCCACGTTAGGTTCGCCTAATACATACGTCCAATGCATTGTTCGACTGAAGTTGATAGCGGTATGCTATCGGCATGAATCTCGAACAGCTGGCCGGCTTCGTCGAGGTCGCCGCCACCGGCCATTTCACGAAGGCCGCCGCCGCCCTGCATCTGGCCCAGCCGTCGCTGAGCCGCCAGATCTCGACGCTGGAGAAGGAGCTCGGCGCCGAGCTCTTCCACCGCGCGCGCGGCCACATCTCGCTGACCGCGGCCGGTCAGACCCTGCTGCCGACGGCCCGGCGCATGCTCGCCGACGCCGAGGCGGTCCGCCGCGACATGGACGAGCTCGCCGGACTGCGGCGCGGCCGGATCCGCCTCGGTGCGACCCCGACGCTGTGCGTGAGCCTCGTCGCCGAGGCGATCAGCCGCTTCCATCGCGACCACCCCGGCATCGAGCTCGAGCTCGTGGAGAAGGGCTCGCGCGAGCTCATCGAGGCGCTCGGGGCCGGCGAGCTCGATCTGGCGCTGATCACCCGCACCCTCGACCCCGGGCCGCAGATGCCGAGGCTGGCGATGCGCAGCGTGCTCGGCGAGGACCTCGTCGTCATCGCCGCGGCCGGCGGCGGCGCAGATCTCACCGGCAGGGACCGGATCACCCTCGCCGAGGTGGCCGAGCTCCCCCAGGTGCTGTTCCACCACGGCTACGACCTGCGGGAGGCGACCTCGGCGGCCTTCGAATCCGCGGGGCTGAGCCCGAACGTCGTCGTCGAGGGCGGGGAGATGGACGCGGTGCTGCGCTTCGTCGAGCGCGGGCTCGGACTCGCGATCGTTCCGGCCATGGTGCTCGTCGACCGCCCGCACCTGACCTCGGTGCAGCTGGTCGAGCCGGACCTGTCACGGACGGTCAGCCTCGCCAAGCGCGCGGACGTGCGGCCGACCAGGGCCGCCTCGGCGATGGAGGACACGATCCTCGACACCGCACGAGCCCTGACCGCCGACGACACCGGCCTGGCAGGGCATGTGCGGCTGGCTCACTGAGACCGGGCCGGAACCCTAGGAGCTCGAAGCCCCCTTCCCGATCCAGGAGTCGATGGCGCGGAGGACGCGGAAGGCGGCGTCGAGGTCGTCGGGGTCGATATCGGCTCCTGAGACCGTCCGGCGCCACTCCTCGCGCACCCGCTCGAGGTTCTCACTCGCCTTCGAAGTCAGGGCGAGGGTGATGCGGCGCCGGTCGGCCAGGTCGCGGACCTCGACACCACAGCCACCGGCATCCAGCTGTCGCTGACGACCTTCCTCATCGGAGCCGGCGTCGGCCAGATGGTCTTCGGCCCCTGGTCGGACCGGTCGGGACGCATGATCCCCCTCCTCTCCGGACTCCTCGTCTATGTCGTCTCCAGCGTCATCGCGGCAATCGCCCCATCGGTCACGGTGCTCATCATCGCCCGCGGCCTGCAGGGCATCGGAAGCTCAGCGGGCATGGTCATCGGCCGTGCGATCGTCCTCGACCGCCAGTCCGGCACCGAGGCGGCCCGGGCGCTGAATGTCATGATCGCAATCACCGGGATCGCCCCGATCGTCGCCCCTCTGGTCGGCAGCGCTCTCGTCGACCCGCTGGGGTGGCGCGGCATCCTCTGGGTCGTCTTCGGCCTCGCACTCGTCTCGCTCCTCGCCGCCGTCGCGGTGCTGCGCGAGAGGCTGCCGCTCGAGGAACGGCAGCGCAGGAGGAGCGCGCGCGAACCGGGAGCCTGGCGTGGGCTCCTCGCCCTGCCCTACGTCGGCAGCACGCTGACCTTCGCCTTCGGCATGGGCGTGCTCATGGCCTACATCTCCGCTTCGCCGTTCGTCTACCAGACGCTCATCGGACTGAGCGAGATCGGCTACGGCATAGCCTTCGCGATCAATGCGATCGGCATGTCGCTGACGACGCTCGCTTCGAACCGGCTCAATCGGCGATACTCGCTGATGCGTCTGGCCGGCACGGGCCTGACGCTGAGCATGGTCGGCGTTCTGGCCACTCTGGCCTCCGCATTCGCCGGGATCGAATCGTGGCCGCTCATGATCCCGCTGTTCATCGCCATCGCACCCCTGGGCATGGTGCTCGGCAATGCGAGCGCGATCGCGATGTCCGCGGTCTCTGCCCGCACGACCGGACTGGCCTCGTCGTTCCTCGGCCTCGGACAGTTCGCCCTGGCCGGGGTCGCGGCGGCCCTGGTCGGCCTCGGCGGAGAGTCGACGCCGGTGCCGATGGCGATCATCATGCTCGCCAGCGGAGTCATCGCCATCGCCGGACTCGTCCTCATCCGACTCACCCGAACCGCGCAGCGGGAGCCGGTCCCGGCCGCCTGAGGCGACCTCGGCGGTTCTCTCGACGGGCAGGGCGTGACCATTCTCTCGGCGGGCGCGGCGCGCTGGTCTGAGAGTGCCGGACCCGGGCACCGACGCCGAGGAGGGAACATGCGAACCACGATGAAGCGGCCTGTTGCCGCTCGGGTCCTCTCCGGTGCCGCGCTCGTCCTGACGCTCACGGCCTGCTCCTCGGGGTCCGGGGCCGAGGATTCGAGCGGTCGGGAGGACACGGCCGAGGCCCTCGCCCGTGTCCCGCCTTCGATCAGAGACTTCCTCAGAACCACGCGTCGGCGAGCAGTCGCAGGGACTGGCGCTGCACCTCGGGATCGAAGGCGTAGGTGATGGTGATGAGCTCGTCGGCTCCGGTGCGCTGAACGAACTCGGCCATCTGCGCTGTCGCCGTGTCCGGTGAGCCGACCGCGCTGACCTGCAGCATCGGACTGGTCCCGCCTTGCGCGGCGATGTCGGCCGGGTCGACCGGGGGCTGCAGATTGCGTCGGCGACCGGTGCGCAGGTCATTGAACATCTGCTGCACGGAGGTGAACTGACGGGCCGCCTCGGCGTCGGTGTCTGCGACCATGACGTTGATACCGGCCATGACGTAGGGTTCGTCGATCTGCGCGGTCGGGGCATCGGCGGTGAACGAATCGCGGTACGTCTTGATCGCGATGTCGATCTGGTCGGGCGCGAAGTGCGAGGCCAGGGAGAACGGCAGCCCCAGCTGTCCGGCGATCGAGGCCCCATTCATCGTCGATCCGAGCACCCAGATGGGCACGTCCATGCCCGCCGAGACGGCCGATTTGATCGGCATGGTGTGCGCTTGTCCGCTGTCGGAGAACCAACCCTGCAGGTCGTAGATGTTCTGCGCGAAGTCCTGGGGTTCGGCCGAGGACCGGGCGAGCGCCTGCGCGGTCATCCCATCAGTGCCGGGTGCGCGCCCGAGGCCCAGATCGATGCGGTCGCCGTGGATGTTCGCGAGCGTCCCGTACTGCTCGGCGACCATGAGCGGGGCATGGTTGGGCAGCATGACGCCGCCGGAACCGACCCGGATCCTCTCCGTCACCGAGGCGGCCTGCGAGATGAGGAGAGCAGTGGCACTGGCGGCCAGCCCCAGTGTGTTGTGGTGCTCGGCGAACCACAGGCGCCGGTATCCCAGCTCGTCGGCCAGCTTCGCCGAGGCCATCGATTCGGCGATGCCTTCGCGAGCGGTGGATCCTTCCCGAATGGAGACGAGGTCGAGGATATTCAACGGGACAGACAAGACGTGAGGCTCCTTCGATGGGTGAGCGACGCGGTCACAGAACGCGGTCACAGTGCAGACTCTGAAGGCAACAGTCCGGACAGACGGTTCTATTCCTCGGCCACGGGCGGCTAGGCTGAATGAATCGGACTCCCCTATCGAGGAGAGATCATGAGCACCACAGCACAGCGGCGAACGGGACGGCTTCTCACCGGTGCTGCGCTGGCCCTCGCCGTCTTGGCCACGGCCTGCTCCTCGGGCTCCGGGGTCGAGGATTCGAGCGGACGGGAGGACACGGCCGCCTCGGCGTCGGAGGCCGAGGCTGACGGCACGGATTCGGCGCAGAGCTCCAGCTCACCGGGCCACGACGACCCGGAGGTCATCGCCAGCGGGCTCGAGGCTCCGTGGTCGGTCGTCTTCGTCGGGGACACGCCTCTGGTCAGCGAGCGCGACTCCGGCCGCATCCTCGAGATCTCCTCCGACGGTGATGCCCGCGAGGTCGCCCGCCTCGACGAGGTCGCGGCGACGGGTGAGGCCGGCCTCCACGGGCTCGCCGTCCGCGACGACGAACTCTATGCCTTCTATGCCGCCGGTGACGAGAACCGGATCGAACGATTCGACCTCCTCGGCGAGGCGGGGAGCCTGTCCCTGGGTGAGCCCGAGACGGTCCTCGACGGCCTGCCCACCGGCAGCTTCCACAATGGGGGACGTCTGGCGTTCGGGCCCGATGGGATGCTCTACGCCACCCTCGGCGACACCGGCGATCGCGACAGCGCGCAGGACCGGCAGGCGCTGTCCGGGAAGATCCTGCGCATGAGCCCCGATGGCGAGGTTCCCGAGGACAACCCGTTCGACGATTCGCTGGTCTTCAGCATGGGCCACCGGAACCCGCAGGGCATCGCCTGGGACGAGCAGGGGACGATGTACGCTTCGGAGTTCGGCCAGGACACTTGGGACGAGCTCAACGTGATCGAGGCCGGCGGCAACTACGGCTGGCCCGAGGTCGAGGGCGGCGCGGGCGAGGACGGCGCGGGCGAGGACGGCGCGGGCGAGGGCGGTTCGGACGACTTCACCGACCCGGTGCAGCAGTGGCCGCCGAGCGAGGCCAGCCCCAGCGGCATGGCCGTCACCGATCAGTCCATCGTCATCGCCGGTCTGCGCGGCCAGCGCCTGCACGAGGTCCCCCTCGATGACCTCTCGACCTCCACGCAGCTCTGGGCGGGCGAGCACGGCCGGCTGCGAGATGTCGCCCAAGCCCCCGATGGGTCGCTGGTGGTCGCGACGAACAACACCGACGGCCGCGGCGAGCCCGGTCCCGACGACGACCGCCTGCTGCGCTTCGTGCCGTGAACGCAGTTCGGGCCCCGGAAGTGGATGCTTCCGGGGCCCGAACTGCAGGGACTGGGTCTCGTTGGACGAGAGGCGCAGAATCCGCCGGCCCGTCAGCCGTTCTTCGGGCCGGCCCCCGAGTCGTCGCCCTTGGTGCCGGGCAGGCCCTGGGACTTGCGGCGCATGAGCAGGACGACGATGACGATGATCGCCACCCCGCCGACGGACAGCAGCACGATCATCGGGGTCGACATGCCGGAATCGCTGCCGGCCGTCTCACCGATCTCGCCGCGCTCCTCGGTGTCCTTGCCCGGTTCGTCGACGACACCGCCGCCGAGTCCGGCCTTCGTCGACTCCTCGGACGATTCCTTGACGTCGCCGCCGGCGCCCTCGGAGTCCTTGATCGTGAACGCGTAGTCGCCGGAGATCGGGTGGCCGTCCTGGGACACCACCCGCCAGGTCACCTCGTAGTCGCCGGGCCTGAGGTCATCGGGCAGGGCGACCTCCAGCTTCTTGCCCTCGACGGTCAGCTCACCGGCGGAGACGTCCTTGCCGTCGACGACGACGGTGACCTCGGAGCCGACCTCTTGGATCTCACCGGAGAAGGTCATCTCGAGCCACTTCGGCTGCTGGTCGAGTTCGGCCCCGTCCTCGGGATTCGACGACACCAGCTGGTCGTGCGCACTGGCGGCGGGGGCGAACGCGAACACGCTCATCGCAGCGACCAGCAGGGCGGCGAAGCCCAACCTGAGAGCTGACCACGTCGTTCGGGTCATGGTTCGAGACATGAGAGATTCTCCTTCAAGGCGTACCTGCGATATCGGTCGTGCCGACAAGCTTCTGCCTACCAGTATCACTGAGACTTCACTGCCAGTGCATGCAGGTGATCGGTAATTCCCGGCACGGATACCTCGATTGTCTCAAGAGTTTCTTCGAAATCCTTTAATTCCCCGTACCACGGGTCCGGCACGTCGGGCGCCGGAGCCTCGTCGACCCCCGCCGAGGCGGCCCCGGCCCGGCTCGCATCTCCTGCCGCACCGGCCACCCGCGGATCGAATTCGCGCAGCATCCGCAGCTCGGGCGCCGCCTCGGCGGGCAGATCGGCGATCAGCCTCTGCAGCACGCGGTAGTGGCGGGCCGTCATCGCCACGGCCAGATCGCGTTCGGCCAGCCATTCGGGCGTGATCTGCCGCGCGACGTGATCATCGGTGCGGTATCCGGCCGCGGCGAGCACACGCGCCTGACGCGGGTCGATGGGGTTGCCCGCCTCCTCGTCGCTGATCCCTGCGGAGTCGACGAGCGCCTCGGCGCCGTTGATCTGCAGATGATGTTCGAGCACACGCTCGGCGGTGACGGATCGGCAGATGTTGCCGGTGCACACGAACACGACGGATGCCATAGTCATTCGTTCCTCCTCAAAGGCTGTCGGGTCAGCGACCGACGCGCGACCGGGGCTGCGTTTCTCGGGCGATCACGACCCTCTCCCCCGGCCACTGATCACGATACTGTTGGACCATGACTTCTGAAACTTCAGCCGTTTCGGCACGGCCTCAGGACGACCTCTACCAGCACATCAACGGCGAGTGGATCGACTCGTTCACCATCCCCGACGACCGGGCCGGCGACGGAGCCATGCGCGAGCTCTTCGACACCGCCGAGACCAAGGTCCGCGACATCATCACCTCCGTGTCCGAATCCGACCAGGAACCCGGCAGCGAAGGTCAGAAGGTCGCCGATCTGTACACCTCGTTCATGGACGTCGAGCGGATCAACTCGCTCGGGGTCACCCCGCTCGACTCGACGTTCGCGGCCATCGACGCCGCCGAGGACAAGTCCGAGCTCGCAGCGCTGCTGGCCCGCCTCGAGATCGAGGGCATCGGCGGAGTGCTCGGCGGCTACGTCACCGCCGATGCGAAGGACTCCGACGTCTACGCCCTCTACCTCGTCCAGGCCGGAATCTCCCTGCCCGACGAGGACTACTACTTCAACGACGACCACGCCGAGGTGCGCGCGAAGTTCCTCGCGCATGTGCAGCGCATCTCGGCCCTGGCCGGGCTCGGGGAGAAGTCCGGGATCACCGACGCCGAGGTGGCCGCGAAGGTGATGGCCTTCGAGACCGCCCTGGCCCGCCACCACTGGGACCGGGTCGCCTGCCGGGATGCGGAGAAGACCTACAACAAGTATTCGGTCAGTCAGCTGCGCGACCTCGGCCCCGAATTCGACTTCGACTCCTACCTGGGACTGCTGACCGCCGAGGCGGCCGACCTCAAGCACCTCGTGGTCTCCCAGCCCTCGTTCGTCACGGGCATGGCGAAGGTGTGGGCCGAGACCGACATCGAGACCATCAAAACCTGGCTGCGCTTCGTCGTCGTCTCCGACACCGCCGCACTGCTGTCCGATGAGTTCGTCGAGGAGAACTTCGATTTCAAGTCCCGCACGCTCTCGGGCACACCGGCTCTGCGGGAGCGATGGAAGCGCGGGGTCGGGCTCGTCGAGGGCTGCCTCGGCGAGGCGGTGGGCAAACTCTACGTCGCCGCCGAGTTCCCGCCATCGGCCAAGGCCGCGATCGACCACCTCGTGGACATGCTCATCAAGGCCTACGACAAGTCGATCCGCGAACTCGACTGGATGAGCGAGGAGACGAAGGAACGCGCCCTGGTCAAGCTCTCGAAGTTCACGCCGAAGGTCGGCTACCCCGAGGTGTGGCGCGAGTACCCGGCCGTCATCGATGCGACCGATCTCGTCGGCAATGTGCGCCGCTGCTCCCAGGCCGAGCACGTGCGGCAGGTGCGTCGCATCGGCAGGCCGATCGATCGGACCGAATGGCTGATGACCCCGCAGACGGTCAACGCCTACTTCCACCCGGTGATGAACGAGATCGTCTTCCCCGCCGCGATCCTGCAGCCGCCGTTCTTCGATCCCGAGGGTGACGTGGCCGCGAACTTCGGGGCCATCGGCGCGGTCATCGGCCACGAGATCGGGCACGGCTTCGATGATCAGGGATCACGCTACGACGGGGACGGCAACCTCGTCGACTGGTGGACCGAATCGGACCGGAAGCTGTTCGAGGAACGCACGAATGCGCTCATCGCTCAGTACGATGCGCTGGTCCCGGCCGGCCTCGACGAGAGCCAGCACGTCAACGGGGCGCTGACGGTCGGTGAGAACATCGGCGACCTCGGCGGGCTGTCGATCGGCTGGAAGGCGCTCGAGCTCGAACTCGGCGAACGGGCCGGCACCCCCGGTCAGCCGGTGGCCCCGTCGACGGAGCAGGCGAAGTCGTTCTTCTCCGCCTGGGCGAAGGCGTGGCGGTCGAAGATGCGCACCGAGGAGCGCGTGCGCCGGCTGTCGATCGACCCGCACTCGCCCGAGGAGTTCCGCTGCAACCAGGTGGTCAAGAACATGACCGCCTTCCACGACACCTACGGGGTCACCGCCTCCGACGGCATGTACCTCGCCCCGGCCGAACGCGTGACCATCTGGTGAGGCCGGAGACCGCGTGGTGAGGTCGACCCCAGTGGGCTGACAGCGCCCCGACGCAACTGAGGGCGGCCCGACGATCTCCAGCGAGATCGCCGGGCCGCCCTCAGTTGCGTCTGCGGGGCCGGTGCCTCACCGATGGCCGCGGATGAGCGCGACCATGCGGTAGTCGAATTCCTGCCAGCTGGTGATCGGCCGGTCGGCCTCCAGCGCCGCCTGGAATTCCTCGACCTCGGTGAGATCGGACTCGAGCGGGATGTCGAAGGGCATCTCCACATAGATCAGCCCGCTGGCATCGGTGTGGACGATGTCGAATCCGGCCTGCTGCGGGTCGAGTTCGTTGTTCATCACGATGAGCAGGCGCCCCTCGGAGGCTTCGTACTCGGACTCGATGCCGTCGTCATAGCCCTGCTGGTGCCGCAGCTCCCGCTGGGCCTGGATGACGAACTCGGAGTAGGCGCCGAGGCCGATCACCGGGATCCGCGAGGTCAGCGCCTCGGTGGCGATGTCGATCAGCCGTGAGCGGGCCTTGCGCCCGAGCACGCTCAGATCCCCACCGGACATCGCGATCCCGTCGAAGCCGACGAGCGAGACCCGCCCGTCGTCGTGGTCCGGGTTGAGAATGGTGATGTCGAGGCCGAAACTCGAGTACCAGGGGCGGGTCACCTCGGCGCTGTCCTCGTCCCACCACACGTAGAACAGGAACGGAACGTTGATCCCGGCCTCCGAGTAAAAGAACGGGGGGCGCCGCTCACCGGCGGTGACCTCGAAGGGCACGACATTGCCCTCGATCGGGGCGGGGCAGGTGGCGAAGGCGGTGAACGCGAAGGGGTAGTTGACCGCGCGGTTGAAGTCGATGACGAGCGAACCGTCCTGGTTCGGCACGCCGAGGTCGAGGGTCCGCCACGCGGGGGTGGTCTTCCCGTTCGTCGAATCGTGGAAGTCCAGCTGGAGCCCGGTCTTCGGGCATCCGGTGGCGAGCAGGCTGACCTCGCCCTGCTTCGTCTCGAAGGTCACGATCCCGGCCGCCTGGGTCTGCAGCTGCAGATCCTCCTGGGCGGTCTCGATCGTGAAGGTCTTGAACGGATCGAACCGGGTGAATCGGCCGAGGAAGACGAAGTCCGGATCCGGGTCGAAGGCCGGGACCTCAAAGAACTTGCCCAACAGGGGCGACTTGGAATCGCGCACGCGCACGCCGAGGCGGCCGCCGCGGTCGATGAGTTCGTAGAGGACGCTGCCGACGGTGAACCAGCTCAGCGATCCCCCCTCGGGCAGACGGGCGCTGAAACCGTTGTCCTCGACCCGGACCTGCGGGCGTGCGGGTGCGGTCTCCTGGTCGGCCCGGTCGCTGACGGTCGGCAGGGTCGAGGTGTCGCTGGGCACCGAGGGGCTGGTCGCCCGCGCCGCACTCGTCGACGGCGCCGTCACTCCGGTCGAGGCCGTCGTCGCATCCGTCTGGGACTCGCTCATGAGGTCGAAGGTCTCGGCGGCGGGGCCGGCCTTGATGCCGGGCTCGAGCGCGATGGTGACCCATCCGTCCTCGACGGTGAACGTGCCGGGGGCCTCGGGCCACGTCGACTCCTGGTCGAGCCAGTGCAGTCCGACGACGCTGAGCCAGCCGAAGGGTTTCGCCAGTGCCGAGTTCCGTGAATCGCGCCAGGTGTTCCACTCAGTCACGAACTGGTTCACGTCGAACACTCCTTGCTGTCGCTGTTGCGGCCACCGGGTCGCGGTCGCCGGGTCCCCGTCACCAGCGCGTACCACCGAATCCGATGCCGACGCGCCGTCTGGAACCAAACCCTCTGCCCTCCAAACTACCGCAAAGGATAGGCTGGGGAAATGAGCGATTCGCACCCGAGACCCGACCTGGCCGCCGAGACCGCGGCCGACCTCAGTGACTTCGTCAGCGCCTCCCCCAGCTCGTATCACGCCGTGGACACCGCGGCCACACGCCTGAAGCAGGCCGGCTTCTCCCGCCTCGACGAATCGACGTCGTGGGCCCTGTCGCCCGGGTCCGGTCACTACGTCGTCCGTGACGGAGCACTCATCGCCTGGATCAATCCCACCACCCCCGCCGAGGCGGTGCCCGGGTTCCGGGTGTTCGGATCCCACACGGACTCCCCCGCCTTCAAGCTCAAACCCGGTGCCGAGTACACCGCCGAGGGCATGCGCCAGGTCGGAGTCGAGATCTACGGCGGTCCGCTGCTGAATTCCTGGCTCGACCGGGAGCTGGCCTTCGCCGGTCGCCTCAGCCTCGCCGACGGCACCGTCGCGCTGGCCCGCACGGGACCGATCGCGCGGATCCCGCAGCTGGCGATCCACCTCGACCGCCAGGTCAACGACGGTCTGACCCTGGACAAGCAGCGTCACACCGCACCAGTGATCGGTCTGGCCGACCTCGCCGAGGCCGATATCGTCGAGCTGCTCGCCGCCTCCGCCGAGGTGGACCCCGAGACCGTCGTCGGACACGACGTCTACACCATCCCGGCCCAGGAGCCCAGCCGCTTCGGGGCGGCCGAGGAGTTCTTCGCCTCGCCGCGGCTGGACAACCTTCTGTCCGTCCACGCCGGCGTCACCGCGCTGACGAACCTCGACGCCGACGGGCTCGAGGCCATCGCACTCTTCGCCGCCTTCGACCACGAGGAGATCGGGTCGAATTCGCGCTCCGGTGCCTGCGGGCCCTTCCTCGCCGATGTCACCGAACGCATCATCGCCTCCCTGCTGCCGAACTCGACGCGCAGCGATTACCTGACCGCCCTCGCGTCCTCGGTGTGCGTGTCCTCGGACGCCGGGCATGCCGCCCACCCGAACTACCCGGAGCGGCATGACCCGCATGTCAGGCCCCGCCTCGGCGGCGGTCCCCTGCTCAAGCTCAACGCCCAGCAGCGCTACGCCACCGATGCGGTGGGCACGGCGGTGTGGTCGCGGGCCTGTGCGGCCGCCGGTGTCGAGTATCAGGACTTCGTGTCGAACAACGCGATGCCCTGCGGGTCGACGATCGGCCCGCTGACGGCTACACGACTGGGCATGACCACCGTCGATGTGGGCCCGGCCCTGTATTCGATGCACTCGGCCCGCGAGATGGTCGCGGTCTCCGACGTCGTCGCCCTCGGAGCCGCCGCGAAGACGTTCCTCCAGGGCGCTTGAGCGCCGCGGCGTCCAAAGCGCAGCGGCGTCGGGTGGCGTCTGGTGGTGCCGGGGTGGCGTCTGGTGGCGCCGGGGTGGCGTCGTTCGAGGCCTGGCGGCGCAGCGGCACCCTCATTCAACGCCTCGTTCAAGGCCAACAGCGTCGTTCAAGGCGTAGCGCCGCACCAACAACGTCGGTCAAGGCGGGCCGCACATATCGAACGGTGCACGATTCGACAACTGCGCTCCGCCTTGAACGAGGGACATGAAGCGCGCTAAGGCTTGAACGAGCCGCGTCGGGCGCGCTCCGCCTTGAACGAGCGACGCGGGACGAAGGTGTTCTCCCAAGCTGCTCAGAAGCCACAGCAGCAACGTCATTCAGAGCGCATTGAGTGCAACAACGACGTCGCTCGAGGCTCGGCGACGCAGCGGCTGCCTCACTCAACGCCTCGTTCAAGGCCAACAGCGTCGTTCAAGGCGTAGCGCCGCACCAACAACGTCGGTCAAGACGGGCCGCAAATATCGAACGGTGCACGATTCGACAACTGCGCTACGGCTTGAACGAGCCGCGTCGGAAGCGCTCCGGCTTGAACGAGCGACGCGAGGCGGGCAGATTGCGCGGGTTCGACGCCGCCTTTCGCATTCGCTTCATCGGCCGAATGCCTCAGCTGGTTTGTCTTCCCGCTGACCCCGTGATAGAAGTTGCACGACCCCACGGGAGCCCTCTGGAAGGGCTGAGATCGGACTGGATCGTCCGAGACCGTAGAACCTGATCCGGTTGATACCGGCGTAGGAAGTGAGGACTGCGGATGACTGCGTTCACCCCTGAAACACCAGCCCACACCACCTCCGGAGGCCCTGCCCACTCGGCCTCCGAGGCGACCGTCGAAACACCTGCCCGCTCGGCCTCCAAATCGACCGCAGAAACCCCCGCCGAGGTGGCCTCGGAATCCTCAGCCACTCCGAACAACCCGAACCCTTCGACCACTCCGAACGACCCGACCCCCTCGTCCACCCCGAACTCCCCGAACCCCTTCTCCACCGAGCAGTACGCGACGCATTCGCAGGCGTGGGTCGAAGACGCCGAGCACAACATCCGGGTGCCCGTCACCCGCATCGACCTCGACGATTCGAACTCGAAGCCGAACCAGCCCGTCCACGTCTACCGGACCGTCGGACCGGGAAGCGTCCCCGAGGAGGGACTGCCGGCCATGCGATTCCCCTGGATCGACGCCCGCCTCGACACGGAGACCTACGAAGCGCGCGGGCACCTCATCGCCGATGACGGGCGCGCCGCAGTCCGCCGGGGCGCACCCACCCAGCAGTGGCAGGGCCGCAAACCGGTTCCGCGCCGGGCCAAGTCCGGGCGCACGGTCACCCAGATGCACTACGCCCGGCAGGGCATCATCACCCCGGAGATGCGGTACGTGGCCCTGCGCGAGCAGTGCGACGTCGAACTCGTCCGTGCCGAGCTCGCCGCCGGGCGCGCGATCATCCCGAACAACATCAACCACCCCGAGTCGGAGCCGATGATCATCGGCAAGGCCTTCCTGGTCAAGATCAACGCGAACATCGGCAACTCCGCGGTCACCAGCTCCATCGCCGAGGAGGTGCAGAAGCTGCGTTGGGCCGCGAAGTGGGGTGCCGACACCCTCATGGACCTGTCGACCGGCAACGACATCCACACCACCCGCGAGTGGATCATCCGCAACTCCCCGATCCCCATCGGCACCGTCCCGATCTACCAGGCTCTGGAGAAGATCGACGGCGATGCGAACGCGCTGACCTGGGAGATCTATCGCGACACCGTCATCGAGCAGTGCGAGCAGGGCGTGGACTACATGACCGTCCATGCCGGTGTGCTCCTGCGCTACGTGCCGCTGACGGCCGACCGGGTCACCGGGATGGTCTCCCGCGGAGGATCCATCATGGCCGGCTGGTGCTTGGCCCACCACGAGGAGAACTTCCTCTACACCCACTTCGACGAACTCTGCGAGATCTTCGCCCGCTACGATGTCGCGTTCTCGCTCGGCGACGGGCTGCGCCCTGGATCCATCGCCGATGCCAATGACGCCGCCCAGTTCGCCGAACTCGACACCCTGGCCGAGCTGACCGAAAGGGCCTGGGCCCACGACGTCCAGGTCATGGTCGAAGGCCCGGGCCACATTCCGCTCCACCTCGTGCGCGAGAACGTCGAACGTCAGCAGGAGCTGTGCCACGGTGCTCCCTTCTACACCCTGGGTCCGCTGGTCACCGATATCGCACCCGGCTACGACCACATCACCTCGGCGATCGGGGCGACCGAGATCGCCCGCTACGGCACGGCCATGCTCTGCTACGTCACCCCGAAGGAGCACCTCGGCCTGCCCGACCTCGACGACGTCAAGACCGGGGTGATCACCTACAAGATCGCCGCGCATGCCGCCGACGTCGCGAAGGGACATCCCGGTGCGACGGCCCGCGATGATGCCCTGTCGAAGGCTCGCTTCGAATTCCGCTGGCGCGACCAGTTCGCGCTCGGCCTCGACCCGGAGACTGCCGAGGACTTCCACGATCAGACGCTGCCGGCGGAACCTGCGAAGACCGCGCACTTCTGCTCGATGTGCGGGCCGAAGTTCTGCTCCATGCGCATCTCCCAGGACATCCGCGACACCTACGGCAGCGCCGAGGCGCAGGCGGCACTGGCGGGAATGCAGGAGAAGAGTCGTGAGTTCCTCGCCTCAGGTGGACAGGTCTACCTGCCCGAGCCGACACTGGGCCCGCCCTCCCAGTGAGACGAACCCGTCCGCCCAATGAGGCGGCCACACCCACGCAGCGAGGTGGCCCCACGGCCTCGATCGGCGGGTAGGTTGTGGTCCATGAGCGAGCTCCAGCGCGCGTTCGACGCGCATCTGCACATCATCGACCCGAACCACCCGCTGATCGAGAACCACGGCTTCCTGCCCGATCCGTTCACCGTCGCCGACTACCGCGCCCGACTGCGCAGCCTGCCGCAGACCGGTGTCCAGGTCGTCGGCGGCGCGGTCGTCTCCGGGTCGTTCCAGGGCTTCGATCAGGGCTGCCTCATCGAGGCTCTGCGACAGCTCGGTCCCAACTATGTCGGCGTCACCCAGCTGCCCGCTGAGACCACCGATGACCAGATCCTGCGCCTCGACGAGGCGGGCGTGAAGGCTCTGCGCTTCAACATCGCACGCGGTGGCTCGGCCAGGCTCGACGCCCTCGACGGCTTCGCTCGCAGGGTCCACGACATCGCCGGCTGGCATGCCGAGCTCTACATCGACGCCCGCACCATCGATGACGACCTCGCCGATCGCATCGCCTCCCTGCCGGCCGTGAGCATCGACCACCTCGGCATGCACTCCGACGGCCTGCTCACCCTGCTGCGGCTGGTCGAACGCGGGGTGAAGGTCAAGGCGACCGGGTTCGGCCGGGTGGAGCTCGACCCCGCCGAAGCCATCCGCCGCATCGTCGACACCGACCCGAACGCGCTGATGGTGGGCACAGATCTGCCGTCGACGAGAGCCCGCAGGCCCTTCGCCGATGCCGACCTCGCTCTCATCCTCCAGGTACTCGACCCCGCCGAGGCGGACGCGGTGTTCTGGACCAACGCGGCGAACTTCTACGGCGTCGGCTCCGACCGGGGTCCCTCCGCCGCTTCTCCATCGAGTAGCATGCCCGGATGAGCTCCACACGAACAGATCTTGCCGCCCGCCTGCGCGACCTCGACGGGCGCAGCTACGGCAACTACAAGCAGATCACCGGCCGCTACCGGTTCGGTCCGGTCACGGTCTTCATCGACCGGGTCCAGGTCGACCCGTTCGCCTCACCGTCGAAGGTGCGGGTGCGCATCGACCGCGCCGAGGCGGGCTTCCCCACCGACATCACGACCGATGGCGCCGACCGCATCGCCGTCGCCGACTTCCTGCTGCGAACAGGCACCAAGGCCCTGGCCGACCTCGGGCAGCGCGCGATCATCCTCGGCCGGCCGGGTCAGGAGATCCTCGAACGCACGAACGTGCGCATCGACGACGACGGCTTCGAAGCGCGTCTGCTCGTCAACCTGCCGGCCAAGGGCCGGCGCATCCTGGGCCGTCAGGCCGCCGACATCCTCACCCGCAATGTGCCCGAACTCGCCCGGACGATGTTCCTCCACTCCGGCCTCGACGCCGAGGCCCTGCGTCAACACGTGCAGCTGCACCGGGATCAGCTGGAGCTGCGGTCCCGCCTCGGCGATGAGGGGCTGGTGGCCTTCGTCGGCAACGATGCGATCCTGCCGCGCCGCTCCGGCGACTCCGATCTGCCGATGGACTCCGCGGCGGTGCCGTTCCGCAGCCCGGACTCGCTCGAGACCACGTTCGTCCTGGCCAGCGGGCGCAGCGTCACCGGCATGGCGATCCCGCACGGGGTCACCGTCATCGTCGGCGGCGGCTACCACGGGAAGTCGACGATTCTGCGCGCGCTCGAACGCGGCGTCTACCCGCACATCGCCGGCGACGGACGCGAATGGGTGATCGCCGAGCCGACCGCGAGCTCCATCCGCGCCGAGGACGGGCGCGCGGTGACCGGCGATGACATCTCACCGTTCATCACCAATCTGCCGACCGGCACCGACACGAGATTCTTCACCACGACGAATGCCAGCGGGTCGACCTCTCAGGCAGCCAACCTCGTCGAGGCCCTCGAGACCGGGGCGCGCACGCTGCTCATCGATGAGGACACCTCGGCGACGAACTTCATGATCCGCGACGATCGGATGCGTGCGCTCATCCCCGCCGAGCGCGAGCCGATCACGCCGTTCGTCTCCCGTGTGCGCCCGCTGCTGACCGAGCGCGGGGTCTCCACGGTCCTCGTCGCCGGTGGTTCGAGTGCCTTCTTCGAGGTCGCCGATCTCGTCATCGCCCTCGACGCCTATGTGCCCGCCGATGTCACCGCCCGCGCCCGCGAGCTCGTGGGAGCCGAGGACGGTGCCGAGCCGTCGGTCGAGGCCCCGGACGGAGTGTTCGCCGCTGCCCCGGCGCGCGTGCCCACTGCCGGAGCGCTGAGGCCGTCGTCGAAGACGAAATCGGCCAAGGCCAAGGGCCTGGACACGGTGCAGTTCGGGCGAAGCTTCATCGACCTCGCGGCCCTGTCCCAGCTCATCGACGGCCAGCAGACCGGTGCCATCGCCGAGGCGCTGGAGTACCTGGCCGAGATCTTCGACGGCCAGACCTCCATCACCGAGGCGTTGGCCGAGATCGACGCCATGCTCGATGCCCAGGGGATCGACGGGATCACCGGCCACCGCGCTCATCCCGGTCACCTCGCCCGCCCCCGGGCGCAGGAGATCGCCGCGGCGCTCAATCGCTTCCGCGGGCTCCGCCTGGTCGATTGAGACTGCCTGCGGCCGGTCGACCGCGACGGCCCGTCTCCGGTCGACGGTGACTGCCCGCCCGCAGGGGTGGACGCTCCGTGCCCAGGAGGCGGCCGGCTGTCACGGCACCAGTGCGCCGAACCAGTAGGAGGCGACGATGAGGACCACCGTGCCGACCAGCAGGGCCGCATCGACTGCCGTGAACCGCAGGTGGGCCAGCCGCAGGCTGCGCGTGGCGGCGGTCGCCGTTCCGAACCCGCGGGTCTCGAGGCCCTCGACAGTGGTCCGGGTGCGTCGGGCGGTGTTGAGCATCAGCGGATAGAAGGACTGCACGGCGATGCTTCCCAACCGGGCGAATGTCCGCCAACCGAGGAATCCGTGCCCACGAGGCGGGGCTCCACGCAGTCGGTGCCCATCGACGATCGTCTGGAACTCGGTGACCAGCAGCGGCACCATCCGGTAGCCGTAGCTGACGCCGAACCCGACGACGGCGGGGACCCGCAGGGCCTGGAACCCGTCGGAGAGCTTCTCCGGATCGAGGGAGACGAACGCGGCCATGCTCACCAGCGACACCGTGCCCAGTTTGAGCGAGGTCTGCAGCAGTCCGGTCAGCGCACCGACATCGCCGCCGAGGAGCAGCACGAGCACGAGCACATAGATGCCCTGGGTGATGAGGCCGACGACGAAGAGCCCGAGCAGGAGCGGGCCGATCCGCGCGGACAGGGCCGCGACCGCGGCGAGCGCGAACAGGGTCGTGAGCACCGTGAGGTCGTAGGTCAGCCAGGGCGCGATCGCGCAGATGACGTACCAGATGATGACCGCCCGGGGATCCCGTCGGGAGAGGAATCCGCCGCGTGAGGCATAGGCGACCCGCATGAGTTCGAGGGTGACCCATTCGACGGAGAGTCGGCCTCGGTCCTTGCGCTTGCGGCCCGCCCCCTTCTCCTTCCCGTCCCCGGACGGGCCGGCGGTCCCGTGGGCGTCAGCGCCGGTCAGGTCGCGGGTGAGAGCCTCCGGCGGGGCGGGACTGGGGTGGACGGCGGTCATCTCACAACCTCCTCGGCGTGGGTCGTACGGGTGATCAGGTCCGGCAGGGACAGCGGGAGCGGGTCGAGGCCGAGCTGCTGGCCCAGCTGCGTCACCTGCGGTGGGACCAGGCGTGCGCGGTCGAGCAGTTCCCGATCGGAGAAGAGTCCGATCGGATCGGTGTCGGCGATGATGCGGCCGTGGTCGAGGACGATGACACGATCGGACCATTCGGCCACGAGGTGCATGTCGTGGGTGGCCACGACGCTGCAGAGGATGTGCTCGGCCAGGGCGTCGAGCATGTCGATGACGTCATCGCGGGAGCGCAGGTCGAGGCTCGAGGTCGGTTCGTCGAGCAGCAGCAGGGTCGGGCGCATCGCCAGCCCGATCGCCAGGGTCGCTCGCCGCTGCTGCCCGCCCGAGAGCAGGCGTCCGTCACGGTCACCGACCTGGCTGAGTCCGACCCGGTCGAGGACCTCGGCGGTGATCTCTGCGGCGTCGGGCAACCCGCGCGAGCGCGGGAACATGCCGACATCGGCGCTGATGGAGTCCTGGAGGAACATCTGATCGGGGCGTTGGACGAGGTAGCACACGGTTCCGGCGAGCTCGGAGGGGCTGAGCCGGCTCGTCTCCTGCCCGTCGATGATCACACTGCCGTCCCGGGGCAGCCTCATTCCCGCCAGCGTCGACAGCAGAGTGGACTTGCCGGCCCCGTTCGAGCCCACCAGCGCCACCCGCTCATCGGCGTGCAGACGCAGGTCGAGGTCGTCGATGACGGTGCTGCGAGCTCCGCTGATCGTCTGATATCCGACGGTGATGCCGCGGACCTCGGCCACGGTCCGGCAAGCGTCGTCCGCGACGGCGACGGCACCCCGCACCGGCTCGGCCCGATCGGTCTCCGACCCGGCGAACGACGCCGAGGCGGGCGTGCACGCAGATCGGTCGGTTCCGGCCGCGGCCGTGTCCAGGCGCGGGCCCGCCGCGGCCGTGTCCCGAACCGGGCCGAGGGCCTCTCGGACCGCCTCGGCGCACTCCTCGACCGTCAAAGGTGCGGACCTGATCCCACGCGCGACGTCCGGGACGAGGGCGCGGGCTGCCGCGACCACCTGGGGAGCGGGGATGTCAGCGGCCTCGAGGTCGGCGGTGCGCGACAGCGCCTCGGCGACGGGAAGGCACCAGCTCACCTGCCCCTCGGACATGAGCACGACGGTCTTCGCGTACTTCGCCACGAGCTCGGCGTGGTGCTCGATGACGATGATGGTGATGCCGCGCTCGTTGAGTCGGGCGAGGCGGTCGTAGACGACGGCGGCCCGCAGCGGGTCGACCTCGGCGGCGGGTTCGTCGACGACGATGATGTCCGGAGCCAGGGCGAGCACACCGGCCAGGGCCGTCAGGTGCTGCTGTCCGCCGGAGAGCTGCCAGGTCTGGGCATCGGCGATGTGGGCGATGTCGAGGTCGTTCAGCACCGCCTCGGTGCGTTCCCGCCAGTCCTCGCACCCGAAGTTGAGGGGACCGAAGGAGATGTCGTCACGCGGGGTCGGCCGCACGATCTGGTTGCCGAAGTCCTGGAACACGTAGCCGACGTCCCGGGCGATCTCGCCGACGGTGCGATGGGCCGTGCTGCGGCCGTTGCACCGGACCGTGCCCGAGATGTCGCCGTTCCAGAAGTGCGGGATGAGCCCGTTGAAGGACTTGCACAGCGTCGTCTTGCCCGAACCGTTGCCGCCGACGACGGCGACGAAGTCTCCCCGCTCGATGCGCAGGTCGACTCCGCGCAGGGACTCGACGGGGCTGCCCGGGTAGCGGAATCGCAGGTCGCTGACCTCGATGGCCGGTGTCGTCTCCCGGTTCATCGCTGCCCCTCGCCTTCACGCGCACTCCGACGACGGCGCTTGCTCGCGACAGCCAGCACGATGATGATGCCGAGGGCGACGACCACGGCGCCGAAGACGGCGAGCAAGCCGAATCCGGGCTGCCCGTCGGCCCCGAGTTCGAAGCTGCCGATCGTTGACAGGCCCTGCTTGCCGACGAACTCCTCCCAGGCAGCCAGCAGTGCGATCGCGGCGGCAGCGACGACGGCGAACACGGCCACGAGCCAGAACCCGATCCCGCCCGGTCCCCGCAGCCGCGGAGGGTCGGCGGGGTCGCGGGGGCGCAGACCCATGATCGGTTCGATCTTTCCGTAGAGCCGCGGTGCCAGCCAGATCGCGGGCAGGATGCCGAACAGGACCCCCGAGAACGCGACGGTGACGATGATGTCGAGGCCTTCGGCGATGACGAAGGCGGAGAAGAGCCCGTCGGATTCCTCGAGCGTCTCCGGATCGATGCCGACGGCGACCTTGACGATGTCGATGATGCCGCCGCTGACCTTGTCGATGAGCACCATCGTCACACAGGCCAGGGCCAGCTGCGCTCGGCGGCAGGGATCGCGGACGATCACACCGGCGACGTAGATCGCCAGGGCCGTCTCCAGGTATCCCTCGAGTTCGCTGAGTCCGGCGAAGTCGCCGAGGAGCATATCGGAGAACACGAGCTCACCGAGGGGAGCGCCGAGGGCGACCCAGACCGGGTTGAGCAGCGCGGCGAGGACGACGGCGATGAAGGAGAAGTAGGACACCCCGAGTTCGAGCGGTCCGACCGAGATCTCGGGCAGCACCGAGGCGACGATGTCGCCGACTCCGTAGAGCGTCATGGACAGGACGAGGATCATCAGCTTCTGCGAACTCGACAGACCGTCGCCGGAGTGTCGCAGTTCGGCGGATTCGAAGGAATCGGAGCTCGGTGTTCGGATGGAGTCGTCGGGTCGTGGCTGCGCCGAGCGGATCATGATCGTCCTTTCGTCGAGGTCGCAGTCGGCTGCGAGTCGGGCTGAGATGAATCGGTGGGAGCGAAGACGAGCGGGAGCAGATCCTCGATCGAGTCGAGGAGGTGATCGGGCCGGAGCGCCGGGTCGGAGGCGAAGGCCTCCTCCAGCTCGTCGTCGCCGGTGGCACCGCCGCGCACGATCACGACGGTGCCGACGCCGCCGGCTCGGGCGGCGGGAACGTCGCGGTGCGGTTTGTCGCCGACGAACCAGGCCCGGCGCGGGTCGGCGTCGACGGCGGTGAGGACGTTCTGCACTCCCGAGGGGTCGGGTTTGCGGCGGCCGACTTCGTCGGAGTAGGCGTGAGCGGCGATGAGGTCGAGCAGGCCCTGGCTCTCGAGCAGGCTGCGGATCCCGCGCCCGGACACGGTGTTCGACACGATGCCGACCGGGATCCCGAGGTCGCCCGCGGTGCGCAGCAGCTCCACGATGCCCGGTCGCAGCGTTCGCGCCGACTTCACTCGCGAGTAGTCGTACATGAGGCGGTGCGCCTCGGCGTGCAGCCAGGCGGCGACCGCGTCCGGGTCACCGGGCAGTTCGGGGCCGACGAGTTCGGCCCAGAACGTGACCGGGTCGATCTCGGGGACCGGGCCGCCGTCGACGGACTCGTGAGCGGCCTTCCACTCCTTGTGTCGGATGCGGCCGGCGGCGAGTCCGGAGGCCGCCTGGTCGGCGGTGGTGGCGTGCCCTGCCGCGCTGAGCCCCTCGGCCAGGCGCGCGGTGAA
The DNA here is from genome assembly GCF_018208375.1 of Brevibacterium sp. SMBL_HHYL_HB1. Classification (NCBI taxonomy): domain Bacteria; kingdom Bacillati; phylum Actinomycetota; class Actinomycetes; order Micrococcales; family Brevibacteriaceae; genus Brevibacterium; species Brevibacterium sp. SMBL_HHYL_HB1. The sequence continues at coordinate 3,128,012 of NZ_CP062936.1, forward strand.
GGCCGCCAGGCCGAGTTCGTCGGGTGCCGAGTTCGAAATCACTCCCCCGTGGTCGAGCAGCAGGGCCGAGGGCAGCCGGTCGCTCTCGCTCACCGCCGAAAGTGCGGGCCGACCGGCCTCGGGCCGTCCGACACTATGCCGTTCGGGACCGTCGGACCGGTCCTCGTCGGGCCGACCGGCCGCCTCGGCGAGGGTGGGGCCTGCGGATGAGGGCCGCACGGTCCTTCGCAGCGCCGGGACGATGCCGCGGGGGTCGTCGACGACGAGGTCGGCGCGTTCGGTCACGGGGAACGGTGGGGTGTCGGTGTGGTGCGAGCGCGTGACCAGCACGGCCGCGACGCCCGCTCGTCGGCCGGCCACGACATCGCGGTCGAGCGTGTCGCCGACGTACCAGCACCGCCGGGCACTGGTGCCCAGGGCCCGAGCGGCGAGGTCGATGATGCCCGGGTGCGGTTTGCGGATGCCGACCTCGTCCGAATAGAGCTGGACGGCGAACCGCTCGGTCAGGCCGGTCTGATCGAGGATGGCTCGGTGGGCTCGGCCGGAGTGGGCGTTGGACACGATGCCCACGGGCACGCCGAGCTCGGCGGCGGTGTCGAGGAGCTCGACGAGGCCGGGGCGCAGGGTGTGCTCGGAGCTGCGGATGGTCAGTTCGCGCTGGAGTTCGCCGGCATGACCGATGAGGACTTCGCGTTCGGCGGCCGGAAGCGGCGAAGCGTAGAAGTCGCGCCAGATGGTGCGGTGGTCGAGCTCGGTCGGCTCCAGCAGCCGCGATTGGCTGTTCTTCCAATCGCGCAGAGCGACACCGCCTGCCGCGAAGACGGACGCGAGCTCGTCCGGGCTGCGGTGATGTCCGGCCCTGGCCAGCAGCTGCGCGGCGATCCGGGCGACCTCGAGGCCGGCCTCGGGTCTCTTATGAGTGGAGAAGACGACTCCGCCGAAGTCGAGCAGCAGCGCCTCGGGGCGCAGGGTCGGCGTCGAGTCATCGTCCCCGGCGGCAGCGGTGCGGCCGGGCGGGATCAGGAGGGTTTCTGCAGTCGTCATAGTTGACGAGATTAGGGACGGTCGGCGAATTCGTGGCGTCGCCTCGACGGACTCCAGGTGAACGGAACGGGAACTCTGGAACGTTCCAGAACGGGTGACGCCCGCTGCCGGGCCGCCCTGGGGCAAGATGGTCGATATGCCTCACAGACCGACGATCAATGATGTGGCCGCACACGCCGGCGTTTCGAAGTCACTCGTATCCCTGGCGCTGCGCGGGGACGCCGGGGTCGGCGAGGCCACCCGGACGCGGATCCTGGAGTCGGCCGATGCGCTGGGATATCGCTCGAACATCCTCGCCCGCGGCCTGCGCCAGGGCAGGACGATGACCATCGGCGTCGTCCTCTCGAGCCTGACCAATCCGTACCACACCGAGGTCGCCGCCGCCGTCGAGGAGGCCGCAGAGCACGAGGGGCTGTCGGTCCTGCTCGCCCACGGCACGCACCGACGGGACAGACTCGAGGCACGCATCGACCTGCTCCTCGACCTCAGCGTCGACGGCCTGGTCATCGTGTCCTCGTGGATCGGCGCCGAGGCCCTCGAGCGGGCCGGGAGGCGAGCACCGGTGGTCATGGTCGGCCGCACGGAGGACGACGTGCCCGGAGTCGACAGCGTCAACAACGATGACGAGCACGGCGCGAGTCTGGCCATCGACCACTTCCTCGCCGCCGGCCACACTCGCATCGCCCATATCAGCGCTTCGTCCCGCCCATCGGGTGCGGCTCGTCGCCGCGGGTATCTCCAGGCCATGGACGCAGCCGGGCTGAGCGGGAATGCGCGGATCATCGATCGGTCCACCGACGCCGAGGCGCTGCCCACCCAGCTGTCGGAGACCCTGTCCGATGGCTTCGATGCGTTCTTCGCCCGCAATGACGTCGAGGCCATCGACGTCATGGCCGCCGCTGCCGATCTGGGGCACGAGGTGCCCGAGTCGATCGGCGTCATCGGCTACGACGATTCGGCGCTGGCGCGTCGGGCCCGCCCCGGTCTGACCTCGGTCCAGCAGCGCGCCGAGGTCCTCGGCGCCCGTGCCGTCGAACTGCTGAAGAGCCGAATCGGCGGGCGCAGCGATGACATCCACGACGTCGTCGAGCCGCGACTGCGCGTGCGCGCCTCGACGCGCAGTCCCGCGACGGCCGCCGACGACATCGGCTGAGACTGCTGGCATTGCACTGGCGCCCTCTCCGTCAGGACGGTGACAGAAATGTCGCTATCTGTTCCAACATCTCGCCCCTGAGGGAGTAATACGACCAGATGCCGCGCTTCTCCCGGTGCAGAACACCGGCATCGACCAGAACCTTCAGATGGTGCGAGACCGTGGGCTGCCCCAAGCCCACCGGATCGATGAGATCGCAGACGCAGGCTTCGTTGCCTTCATGTGATGCAACAAGCGAGACGAGCCTCAGCCGAGTCGGGTCGGCGATCGCTTTGAAGATTCTGGCGAACACCTTCGCATCCTCGACGCTCAGCGGATCGCCCGTCAGCGTCGAGCAACACGTTGCCGGGGCTGGCAGAGTCTTTTCAGTCTTCACTCTTCCATTATGCCCATACATTGACAGTTGTCGATACGAAATGGTTCGATTCATATCGACAACCATCGATGCATGAGGCTTCGCGGCTTCCGGCGTCGCCACTTCATCTGAGGAGTTCGATGAGCATCCCCGTTACCGTCGACGCGGCTGACCCCGTGCCGGCAAAGCTATCGACACTGGATCGGTTTCTGCCGGTGTGGATCATCGCAGCAATGGCCACCGGCCTCCTGCTGGGACGGCTCGTCCCCGGTATCGGGCAGGCTTTGGACTCGGTGAAGATCGCTGATGTCTCACTGCCGATCGCTGTGGGACTGCTGGTGATGATGTACCCGGTGTTGGCCAAGGTGCGCTATAACGAGACCGGTCACGTGTTGGCCGATAAGAAGCTGATGATCACGTCTCTGGTCATCAACTGGTTGGCCGCGCCCGCATTCATGTTCGCGCTCGCGTGGCTCTTCCTCCCCGACCTTCCCGAATACCGCACCGGGCTGATCATCGTCGGCTTGGCACGCTGCATTGCGATGGTCCTCATCTGGAACGATCTCGCCTGCGGTGACCGCGAAGCTGCCGCCGTGCTCGTCGCGATCAATTCGGTCTTCCAGGTCCTGGCCTTCGGCCTCCTCGGCTGGTTCTATCTCCAATGGTTGCCGAACCTGCTCGGACTGCCGACCACGAGCAGTGAGTTCTCCTTCTGGGCCATCACTGCCAGCGTGCTCGTCTTCCTCGGCATTCCACTGATTGCAGGCTTTCTCACCCGCACCATCGGAGAAAGGGCGAAGGGCCGTGAATGGTACGAAGACCGGTTCCTGCCGCGCGTCGGTCCCTGGGCACTCTACGGACTGCTGTTCACCATCGTCCTCCTCTTCGCACTTCAAGGCGGAGAGATCACTTCGAATCCCTTGAATGTCGCGCGCATCGCACTGCCATTGCTGGTTTATTTCGTGGTTGTCTTCGCCATCGGCATGATCACCGGACGCGTCCTGAGCCTCGGCTACGAGAAGACGACCACGCTGGCGTTCACCGCGGCGGGCAACAACTTCGAACTCGCCATCGCTGTCGCCATCGGCACCTTTGGAGTCGCCTCGGGGCAGGCGTTGGCCGGTGTCGTTGGCCCACTCATCGAAGTCCCGATCCTCGTGGCGCTCGTCTACGTGGCCCTCTGGTCACGACCCCGGCTGTTCCCGACTCAACCCACGACCACGGACCTGGAGACTCATCATGCCTGACACCACAGCCACCACCGACCTGCCGGTCGCAGTGATCGGGGCCGGACCGACCGGTCTCGCCGCAGCCGCCCATCTGGTGACGCGAGGGATCGACCCCATCGTATTCGAGGCCGGCCCCACACCGGCCGCAGCCGTTCTTGAATGGGGCCACATCGGTCTCTTCTCTCCGTGGAAGTACAACATCGATCAAGCCGCACGCACACTGCTCGAATCCGTGGATTGGCAGGAACCCGACGGTGATTACCTCCCCACAGGAGCCGAACTCGTAGGCGACTACCTGACACCGCTGGCGAACACTCCCCAGTTGCGCGAGACGATCCACACAAGCACGCGAGTCATCGCCGTGAGCCGGGCCGGTTTGGATCGCACACGCACACCGGGTCGTGAAACTGCGGCCTTCCTCGTCCGAACGCAGAGCACTGATGGCCAGATTGTCGACCATAGGGTCCGTGCCGTCATTGATGCATCCGGCACCTGGGAGACCCCTAACCCACTCGGGCAAGCAGGCCTTCCCGCAATCGGAGAGACGACTGCTCGTGACACGGGGCTCGTGACATCGCCGTTGCCGGATGTTCTGGGACGCGACCGGGAGCAGTTCGCCGGTCGGCACACTCTCGTCGTCGGTGCCGGACACTCGGCGGCAAACACTCTGCTGGCGCTGGGCCAGCTCAGTGATGAAGAGCCCAGCACTCGGATCAGTTGGGCCATTCGCGGTGCCGATCCTGCCAGCGTCTACGGTGGCGGCGATCAAGACGGTCTGCCCGCTCGCGGTGCGCTCGGGTCTCAGCTGCGCAACCTCGTCGAATCCGGCCACGTCGAGGTGCACACGTCGATGACCATCACCGGACTCGAATCCTCAGATGGGCTCACCATCACGGGCACCACGCCCGAAGGGCACGTGTCTTTGCAGGTCGATCGGGTTGTCCCGACGACTGGTTTCCGGCCGAATCGGGACTTCCTACGTGAGGTTCGACTCGATCTCGACCCGGTGGTGGAAGCGCCCACGAAGCTCGGTCCGCTCATCGACCCGGAACACCACAGCTGCGGGACCGTTCCACCGCATGGAGCCCGTCTGTTGGCCCATCCGGAGAAGGACTTCTACATCGTCGGGATGAAATCGTATGGTCGCGCGCCCACGTTCCTCATGTTCACCGGTTACGAACAGGTCCGTTCCATCGTCGCCGCTCTGGCCGGCGATCAGGCTGGCGCCGACAGGGTCGAACTCGTCCTCCCCGAGACAGGGGTCTGCTCTGCTGATATCGGTTCCTCGTGCGATACAAGCGCCGACACTGCCGACGAGAGCACGAACTGCAGCCCTGCTGAACCCGTGAAGATCGGAATCCCCACCGGTTTGGCACATGGGCGCTACAAAGCCGATCCCAAATGACGAGCTCGCTGCGGGCGCGGGCGCATCAGCGCGCCAGCAGCCGCTCCAGCTCGTCGACCGTGCGCACCGGCAGCGAGCACTGGGTGCCGCGGCAGACGATCGCCGTTCCGTCGGGCGCCTCGATGGTCGTCCCGTCCGGTCCGGGCACCCCGGTGGTCTCGACGATGAGTGTGACGGCGGGATTCCTGGCCGCGCTGCCGCGCAGCTCCTCGTCCCGGCCGGCGACCCGCACCGGGGCCAGAGCGCGCTCGGCCTGCCAGAGCCCGTGACCGCAGCCGCGCGGTGCGCGTTCGGCGATCGCCCGGTAGGCGCCGAGGAGTCCGTCGCGCAGATCGAGCAGCCGACCGGCTGTCAGGCTCTCATCGGCCCTTTCGGTCTCGGCTCCGAGTTCGGCGAGCAGGAGCACGGCCTCGGCGGCGGCCGAACGTCCCGACGGCACCGTGTTGTCCACGGGATCCGAGGCCCGGACATCGAGGATCTCATCGCCGAGGGAGTCGCTGACCTCGAGGACCTCGTCCTCCTCGTCTATGAAGAGGTCGATCATCCGCGCCCCCAGCCCCGCCAGTGTCGGAACCGAGGCAGCCGGCGCCGAGGCGGCCGCGCCCGGCAGCTGACCGACCGTGATCCCGGCGGTGATGAACTGCGCCCAGTCGGCCAGCCCGCCTCTGCCGGGTCCGGCGACGCCGTCGGTGAAGCTGCGGCGCAAGTCGGCGGGCTGGTCCGTCGAATCGAACCGAGCGTGCATCGCCGACCAGAAGCGCAGGGCGGCCTGCCCCCATTCCTCGGCATCGCCGGTGCCCTCGGCGCCTGTGGTGCCCGGTTCCCGTGCACCCGCGGTGCCGGACTCGGCGGCCCCTGCGCCCACGCCCTTGTACAGGGCCGCCTCGGCGAGGGCGGTGATGGCCAGGGAATTCCACTCGGTGATGATCTTCTCGTCGCGGGCCGGCTGCGCACGTCGGGCGCGGATCGCCGCCAGCGTCTCCCGCTGGGCCCGGGTGGCGTCGATGTCCCAGGGGGCGGGGTGGTCGGCGTCGAAGGGCACGTCCTCCATCCCGAGCCAATCGATGATGCGCACGGCCGCGACCACCTGCCCGGACAGCTCCCCGCCGGCCGGGGAGTCGACGAGTCCGAACAGTCCCGCCTGCCCTGCCTCGGCGAACTCCTCGGGGGTGAAGACATAGGCCGCACCCTCTTCGGAGACCCCATGGGCGTTGAGCGAGTCGGCGTCGAGTGCCGCAATGCAGCCGTCATCGGTCGACAGGTCGCTGATCAGGAAGTTCGCGGTGTCGGTGACTTCCCTCTCGGCCAGCGCCAGCCATTTCGAGCCCGGGTCCAGGGCGCGTTCGACCTTGGCCCAGGCGACGACGGCCCGCAGGTAGAGCGCATTGTCGTAGAGCATCTTCTCGAAGTGCGGCACGAACCACTGCCGGTCGACGCTGTAGCGGGCGATCCCGCCGCGCACCTGGTCCCGCATGCCGCCTGCGGCGATCCGGGCGAGGGTTCCGCGGACGGCGATGAGGCAGTCGAGGACCAGCTCGCCGCTGAGGTGGCCGTCGGCGCCGAGCCAGCCGAGCCGTCCCTCGGCCCGGGCCCGCGACACCGGGTGGTCGTCGGCCTCAGCCGCACTCGCCGAGGCCGCCCGGCCCCGATCCTCGTCTCCGACGGAGCCGCCTCCACCTTCCTCGGCGGTTCCGCCCAGGCGCACGAATGCGGCCAAGAGCTGCAGGATGTTCATCATCGGCGGGAACTTCGGTGCCGGACCGAACCCGCCCCAGGCGGGATCGTAGGAGTCGAGCAGCGCAGCGGCGGCGGCATCGAGCTCTTCGGCGCTCAGGGACTCGGCGGCCGCCTCGGCGGGCAGGGCGCTGGTCACCGCATCGGCCATCTCGGCCAGCCCGCGGTCCATGCGCTGGGTCATCTGGTCCACCTCGTCACGGCGATCGGTCCACGTCTGGGACACGGCCGTGAGCACCTGGGTGAACGAGGGCAGATTGCCGCGCGGGGACGGCGGGAAGTACGTGCCGGCGTAGAAGGGGCTGCCGGCGGGAGTGGCGAAGATCGTCATCGGCCACCCGCCCTGACCGGTCATCGCCTGCAGCGCATTCATGTAATAGGAGTCGATGTCGGGCAGTTCCTCGCGATCGATCTTCACGGGGACGAACCGGTCGTTGAGCAGCGCGGCGAGCGCCTCGTCCTCGAAGGACTCGTGGGCCATGACGTGGCACCAATGGCAGGTGGAGTACCCGATCGAGATCAGGAGGGGCACGTCCCGGCGGGCCGCCTCGGCGAGGGCGTCCTTCGTCCACATCCGCCAGTCGACGGGATTGTCGGCGTGCGCGCGGAGGTAGGGGCTGGTCGAGGTGGCGAGTTCATTCGGCATGGACCCAGCGTCTCACTTCGGGCCGGTCGTGGCGAGGGGGCGGAGACCTTTTGAACACAAGGCACCTGGTTCTATGCGATCATGAGGTCATGAGCGTAACCACCGCGGGAGCCGCACATGACGACACTGCCCCTGCCGCCCTGTCCGATGCCGGAGTGTCCACCACCGTCGTCGCCTTCGCCGTCTTCATCGCGGCATGGATCGGCGCGAAGCTGACCGCCTTCTCGGTCCCGACCAACGGTGCCGGCGGAAGCGATCTCAGTCTCCTCCAGCTCGCACTGTTCCTGCTGGCCGGGGCCGCCGCCCTCGTCACCGGCAGGAGCCTCAAACCGGTCCCCCGCAGCGTCTTCATCGTCCTCACGGCCCTCTACTCCGTGGCCTCCGGCCTGATCCCCATCGCCGATCTCGCTGAGGAGGCACCCGTTGCCGACATCGGGCTCTTCACGGCCCTGACGCTGTTCGTCTTCATCGCCGATCTGCTCTACCCGCTCATCGTGGCCGCGGTCCTGGCCGTGACCTTCTCCCGAGTCGCTCCCGCCACCGCCGAGGCTGACGATGTGCAGATCGAGCGCAGCCGGTCGAAGGCCCGTCGCAGCGGTCTGACTGCCGCGTTCGTGCTCCTGGCCGCCGCAGTCGTCACGGCCGGCGTCTGGCTCCTCCGCCAGTTGGCACTCGGAGTCTCGACGGCCGGAGTCTCGGCGCTCTGGTCCTCAGGTGATGCCGTCAATGCCGTCACCGCGGTCGTCGGCGTCGTCGCCGCCGTCGTCGCGCTCCGGTCCGTCGCCGTCTCCCGATCGCTGCCCCACCCCGAGCCGGTCGTCGGCCCGCGCTCGCACCGCGCTCAGCCTCGACTGGCGCAGACGCTGACGTTCTTCACCATCGCCGGCGGGCTCCATTTCTGTCTGCTGTCGACGGCCACCGTGGCCGGATTCCCGTTCGAGCTCGGCGCGGGGTACACGACCTGGCCGCTGGGCATGTGCGTCTTCACCATCGGCGGTCTCGTGCTGGGAGTCGTCACCCTCGATGCCGTGACGAGCCGCCACCTGGACAGACGTGCCATCGCCGGCTGAGCCTCGGACGCATGGACGCCTTCGGCCTGCGCAGACATCGCCGAGGCGGCGCCGCCTCGGCGACGAAGGACTCGTCGGTACAATGCCGTCGGAGGCGTCAATTGCCGCGGCCGGGCTCTCGGCCGCGATGATCGTAAGGAAGTGAGTGGGTGTCTGAGGCCGGTTCCCGTCCCGCCGGAGAACGGCGGCCCGATAGGCCCTCATCCCCGCAGCGCGGCGCCGGTCGGGCACAGTCGGCCAGGACGATCGCCATCGACGGCGAACATGCCGGTCGACGCTTGGACAAGTTCCTGCGCTCCCAGCTCAAGTCAGTCCCGGCCGGGCTGCTGTTCCGGCTGCTGCGGCAGGGCAGGCTGCGCGTCAACGGTCGCAAGGCACAGCAGAACTACCGACTGCAGGCCGGCGATGTCATCAGCGTTCCCGAACTGCGGATCGACTCCGCTCCGGCCCCGAAGCCTGCCGTGCCCGCCGCCCTGCTCGATTCGCTGCGCGGTGCCGTCGTCCACGAAGACGAGGATCTCCTGGTCATCGACAAACCGGCCGGCATGGCCGTCCACCGGGGCACCGATGTCTCGGCCGGGGTGATCGAAGCGCTCCGGCATCTCCGGCCCGAACTGCCCGAACTGGAGCTCAGCCACCGCCTCGACCGTGGCACGTCCGGCCTGCTGGCGCTGGCGAAGACCCCTTCGATGCTGCGTTACCTCCACGAACTCCTGCGCGAGAGGGAGGACGAGATCGAGCGCCACTATCTGGCCGTCGTCGCCGGAGCCTGGCCGGCGGACACGCAGATCCTGGATGCGCCGCTGCGCCGCGAGGAATCCGGCATGGTCGTCGACGCGACCGGCCAGCGAGCCGAAACCCGAGTCCGGGTCAAGCGACGGCTCGGGAAGCGAGCCACCCTCGTCGGCGTTCGGCTGCTGACGGGACGCAAACATCAGATCCGGGTCCATCTCAGCCATGCGGGCCATCCCGTCGTCGGTGACGACCGCTACGGGGACCGCGAGTTCAACCAGCGCGTGCCCGGCCTCGGCGGCAACGGGATCTATCTGCACGCCGCCAAACTGGTCATCCCCAAGCCCGACGGCACGGACCTCGAGGTCACGGCGCCGACTCCTCGACGCTGGAACAAACTGCTGAACTCCCGCCGGTGACCGACGGTCTTCGCGACTGACGCCGAGGCCGAACGAGACGTTCGGGGCCGCCTGCCGATACCCTCTTCCCCTGGACGGCCCATGCTTCTACACTTTGTAGAAACGTGGTGCGGGCGCCGCGCCCGGCATCTGCCGCTCTGACAGGAGGCTGAAGATGAACTCGGAATCGACTTTTGCGCTCGATGCGAAGGACTGCTGGGAGTGCCTGCGGTCCACATCCATCGGCCGGCTGGCCGTCATCGTCGACGACTGGCCCGAGATCTTCCCCGTCAACTACGCCATCGAACACTCCGCCCTCGTCATCCGCACCGGCGAGGGCACCAAGGTCGATGCCATCCGCGCCCACCCCCGTGTGGCGTTCGAGATCGACGGCGTCGACACCGAGGACGGCACCGCGTTCAGCGTCGTCGTCAAGGGCAACGCGAAGGAGATCAACGCGCCCGAGGATCTGCAGGAGACTCTCTCCCTCGACGTGGCCCCTCTGCAGTCGGGGACGAAGAACCATTTCATCCGCATCCTCGCCCAGGAGGTCACCGGCCGTCGCTTCCCCGTCACCGACCCCTCGGACTGGGAGACCGACCTGAGCCACGTCGCCCGGGCCCCGCGCGAGTAGTCGAGCGGTCCCCGCGCGAGCAGCCGGGCGGACCCCGCGCGAGCAGACGGGTAGGTATCACGCGAGTGGCTGGGTAGACACCGCGAGTGGCCGGCGGGACTCGAGGACCGACCGCTGAACCGAGGGTCTTGACCCGAGATTCAGAGGGTCTCGACGATCTCGACGAGACGATCCGGGGCGTTCGTGATGATCCCGTCGGCTCCGGCGTCGATGGCGCGTTCCATCCCAGCCGCCTCGTCGACGGTCCACACGAGGCTCGACATGCCCAGTTCGTGCACGCAGCGGAGGAATTCGGGATCGGCGCCGAGGTACTCGGGATTGACCTGGTCGACCCACTCGGCGAAGTCGACCAGCTCGTCCGGGCAGGGTCGCCCGATCACACCGACGGGGATCTCCGGGGCCAGGGAATGGAAGCGGCGGACGAAGGACCAGTTCGCCGACTGCACGACGAGCATGCCGGCCGCCAACGCCCGCTCGAGATAGTTCGGCACGGCCTCCAGAGCGGCCACGATCGCCTCGGCGATGGCCGGATAGAGCTCGGGGTGCTTGACCTCGAGCAGCAGTCCCGTGCGGGTGTCGTGGACGAGGGTGAGCACCTCGGCGAGGCGAGGCACGCGGATGGCGGCGAATTCCTCACCCTTCCAGCCTCCGGCATCGAGCGTGGCGATCTGGGCGGCGTTCATTCCGGCGATGCTGCGGTCGGTCCGATTCGGGTAGAGCTTGCGGGCGTCCGTGGTGCGGTCGACGGTGGCGTCGTGCATGATGACCAACTCACCGTCGGCGCTCATGTGCACATCGGTCTCGATCATGTCCGCGCCCTGGTCGATGCCGGCCATGAACGCCGGGATCGTGTTCTCCGGCCATGTTTCGGACGCGCCTCGATGGGCGATGACCAGGGGCGGAACGCGGGTGCGGGACGGATCGGCGCTGTTCGGTGCTGTGGGGTCGACGGTGCGGCGGGGCGTCGGTCCGGCGGTCGGTGTCACGAGGGTGATGGGCATGTCAGGACTCCTCCACGGAGGCTGCGGGATCTGAGCGAAGATCCGTGCGGATCTCCGGTTGTGCGGTGCAGGGTCGCGATCTGCGATGGCGGCCAGACTAATCGTCGCGGGCAAGCTCCCGATGATGCGCGGGTGGACGGGACGTGAATCCTGTCTTCGCGCAATGTGACAGCAAGTCCCCGCTCGATCGACTCGGACGAATTCGCAGAATTGCGACGAGAGCAACACAGCTGACCGCACGTAAGTTTCGCTAACAGTCATAAAGCTCGGCTACATTGCAGATATTATTCATTGTCAATGCCTGATATGACGGATATGATCATGCTGTGAATCACAGCACATTGACGACGACATCTCTCGATCCGCTCGATCGCGCGATCATCGACATCCTCCACCGGGAAGGTCGAGAACGCTGGACGAGAGTGGCCGAGCAATTGGACATTTCCGCGGCCACGGTGCGGCGACGATACGAGGCAATGCATTCGGCAGGCGTCATTCGCGTCGTCGGGGCTACTGATGTCGCTCGTCTCGGCATGGGAACACCGGTCTATCTACGGCTATCCAATGCCCACACGGACCTCGCAGAGCTCGTCTCACGGCTACGCGCCAGACCCGAAGTCCGCTTCTTCGCAACCCTGTTGGGAAGCGTCGACATCGTCGCAGAGATGGTGCTTCCCGAAGGCGTCGACTACGGCAGACTCGTCAGCGAAATCACCGAGGGCACATCGGCCGCTGCAGAAAGCCTCCTCATCACTCACGCCTTCGCATCAGGACAGGATTGGGCACCCCCACGAGAATCAACCGACCCCACACGGTTGGCCCCCGTGGAGACGGAACCAGCACCTCACATCGATCTGACCGACTCCGAGGCAAAGGTGCTCGGTATGCTCATGCATGACGGTCGAACTGCCCTGAGTACTCTGGCCTCCGCAATCGGCAAGTCGGAGAACACTGCTGCTCGCACCATCGAACAGTTGCGTAGGTCCGGAGTCCTCGACTTCCGCATCCTCGTCGAACCGGTCCGCTACGGATTCGCCACTGAGTTCTTCCTCTGGCTGGAAGTCGAACCACGCTTCCTCCTGGACACTGCAACCACACTCGCCGAGCACCCGGCGACGAAGTACCTCACAGCAACCACGGGCCGTTCGAATCTCGCCGGGCAGTTCATCGTCCGCGACCGCGCCGAACTCTTCCGGTTCTCCACACAGGTGCTTGCCTCGATGCCCGGGATTCGCACGGCAGACATCTGTGTCCAGACCGCAGTGCACAAACGGGTCTGGACAACTCTCGAGAACGGCGTGTACGCGACCGACGGGCAACCCCTCGACCCTTTGGAGTACCTGCAAGCTCAACGCTGAATACGAACCGTGCAATCGCGAGCTCAGATCACGCTCGAACCTGTTTCTAAATCCGAGTAGAGCCATAGCCCATCGACGAACATTCGCATCAAGCGACGACGAAGCACACCTGAACAACCGACCAGAGGCGATCATATGAGCACCAAATCCACAGATCTGACAGCGACGGCACCGTGGCAGTGGCCCGAAGAGACTTGGCGGACCGAGGTCAACCGAGTTCGTGCAGGACGTAGCCTCGTCGCCGATGACCCTGAGCGACGTTGGCCGAACGGAGCGACGTGCGCCGTGCTCATTTCGTATGACGCCGACCACGAGACTCCATACCTCCGTGACGGCAACACCACACCGGGTTCACTCGCACAGGGGGAGTATGGCAGTCGCTCGGCAGTGCCCCGGATACTGGACATGCTCGCACGCCATGAGGTCCCGACAAGCTTCTACGTACCTGCGGTCTCCGCGCTGCTGCACCCCAAGGACATCGAAGCCTTCGTGGCGGGCGGACACGAGGTCGCCGTGCATGGATGGATCCATGAACGCAATACGCAGCTGCCCTACGAGGCGGAGCTCGACCTCATGGGACGAGCAACCGACACCCTCGAGAAGCTCAGCGGCACCAGACCGATCGGCATCCGCACCCCGTCATGGGACTTCTCCTATTCGACTCTCGATGTCATACGAGAACTCGGCCTCGTCTATGACTCATCCCTGATGGCCGACGACGAGCCGTACGAACTCGACGCCGATGGCACACCGACAGGAGTCATCGAGATCCCCGTCGAGTGGGTCAGAGACGACGCTCCTTACTTCATGATGGATCGCTTTGGAGGGCTGCGCCCCCACCTCTCACCTTACGATGTCGAACGAATCTGGATCGACGAATTCGAAGCCGCCTACGCAGCCGGCAGCATGTTCGAACTCACCCTGCACCCGCATATCAGCGGTCATCGTTCGAGATTGGCGATGGTCGAGCGGCTCCTCACCTACATCCGATCCTTTGACAGCCTCTGGTTTGGCACGCACGCCGAACTCGCGCGGCACCTCTCCGACACGACTGCCGCTCCCACCGCAGGTCTGCCGTCCGGCAGATCCTGACTTTCATCCTCCGACGGCCGCAGCGATGCTGCCGTCCCTTCTCGAAAGCACAGACACACATGTCCACTCAATCGCAAACCAATCAACCACATGAAACCAAACTCTCTGCGAAAGGCCGCAAAGCACTTGTCGCAGGAGCTGTCGGCAATACTGTCGAATGGGTCGACTGGGCGATCTACACGACTTTCTCGTCCGTTTTCGCCGTTCATTTCTTCCCTGCAGGCGATCCAGCGGTCGCTCTCCTATCCACATTGGCAGTCTTCGCCGTCGGCTTCCTCATGCGACCGATCGGGGCCGCAGTCCTGGGTAACTTCGCTGACCGGCACGGCCGAAAGAAGGGCATGGCCCTGACCATCGGTCTCATGGCCGGCGCATCGCTCATCATCGCTATTACGCCCGACTATTCGATGATCGGCATCTTCGCTCCGATCATTCTCGTACTCGCCCGCATGATCCAGGGATTTTCCGCTGGAGGCGAGTTCGGCGCTTCCTCTGCGTTCATGGTCGAGGCCGCTGCGCCCAAACGTCGAGCGTTCGCTGGTTCCTGGCAGCAGGTCTCCGTCGGAGCGGGCAGCCTCCTGGCCGCCGGCATCGGAGCTGTAATCACCTCAGCACTTGATTCCGAGGCCCTCGACTCCTGGGGCTGGCGCCTGGCATTCGCTCTCGGCGCACTGTTGGGTCTGTTCGGTCTTTGGTTGCGCACCAACGTCGCCGAGTCAGAATCCTTTGAAGCAAGCAAAGCCGACAGATCGGCAACTGAACCAAAGCGCTCATACTTGGCTATGTTCACCCAACACCCTGGTGCAGTCGCTCGCGTCTTCGGAATCACGATCGCCGGCACACTGCTCTACTACATCTGGGTCTCCTACCTGCCGACATACGCACATGTCGCGACGGGGCTTCCGCTCAATCAAGCGCTGACTGCGAACTTCATCGCCATCGCCTACTTCATTTGCGCACTTCCGTTCGCGGGGCTCCTTTCTGACAGGATCGGCCGCAAACCGACGATGTCGGCCTTCGCCGGGGGATTCCTCGTCCTTGCCTTCCCACTGCTCAATTTCCTCGACAACAGTTTCTGGATCTTTCTCGCCGTCGAACTCATCGGCATGACACTGCTGCTCGGATATTCCGCCAACTGCGCCGTGATTATGGCTGAACAGTTCCCGCCCGAAGTCCGAGCCACCGGCATCGGGTTCCCCTATGCCTTGGCTGTGGCCGTCTTCGGAGGCACTGCCCCGTACATCATCACGTGGATGAATGACATCGGGGCCGGCGACAAGGTATGGATCTACTGTGCTGTCGCAGCTGCCATCGGCCTCGCCGTCTACCTCACCATGCCTGAAACAAAAGGGAAGAAACTCGTATGACACGATTCGCACCACACGTTCTCATCACCGGCGCCGCCAGTGGCATCGGCCGGGAGATCGCTCGCACCTATGCTGTTCGAGGTTCTCGCCTCACCCTCGTCGACTTCGATGACGTCGCACTCAATGAGCTCTGTGACTACCTTCGCCGAGGCGGAAGCAACGTCACCCCGATCACTGCGGATCTGCGCGATCCATCCGCCTCTGCCACCACTGTGGAGACTGCGTTCGAGATCGCTCCAGTCCATGTCCTGATCAATTCCGCTGGCGTATACCCCGCAGTCGAGTTTCTCGACATCACCGCTGAGATATGGGATGCAGTGCAGGCGATCAACGTGCGTGCTCCCGCGTTGCTCACTGTCGAGTTCGCTAAACGAGTGCGCGATCTCCGCGAGGAGATGCCGACCGGATTTCCTGCCGTCGTCAACATCTCCTCCGGAGCAGCTCTGCGCGCCCGCCCGGGCGCCGCACCGTATTCGACGTCGAAAGCGGCAATCGAGATGCTCACACGAGCAAGTGCTCTCGAACTGGGCGAGTTCGGCATCCGCGTCAATGCCGTCGCCCCCGGATTCGTCGTCGTCGACAGTGAACTGAACAGACTCACCGACGAGTATGTCGATGCTGTGTCCGTCAACCCGCTGGGCCGGAAGGGACGACCCGACGACATCGCCCGTGCCGCGCTCTGGCTCGCCTCGGCGGAAGCCGAATGGGTGACCGGGGAGACAGTGCGCGTCGACGGCGGATCAGCAGCGGGCGCACTCAACCTCCCACTTCACTGGCCGGAGACACGCACAGAGGTCGAGACCGAAGCGCATATTGCGAACGCACCCAGCCCCGCTGGCCCCGACAACGAGAAAGAGGATTGCACTAAGTGACTGGAGAGACACCAGCGCCACACGATATCTACACTGTCGTCGGCGGCGGCGCGATTGGCGGCACACTCGCCGCACATATCGCAATGGCCGGGCATCCGGTTCAGATCGTCGATGCGGACACCCAGCACGTTGCTGCCATCCGCCGCGAGGGGTTGAGCATCGAGGGACCGGAGGGATCTGTGACCGTCCAGATTCCAGCATTCGATCCTGTGGACGCGCCCAATGACCTCGGTCCGGTGCTTCTCGCCGTGAAGTCCCAAGCAACGAGCTCGGCTATGGAGTGGATTGCACCTCGGCTGAGAGGAGATGGCTACGTCGCCTCACTGCAGAATGGCCTGAATGAAGAAGTCATCGCCGAGTTCGTCGGATCACAACGCACTGTCATCGCCTTCGTCGACCTCTTCGCCGATCTGCTCGAACCCGGAGTCATCAAGGACGGCGGGTTCGGAACGATAGCTCTGGGCGAGTATGCCGCGGAATGCTTTGGCGACTCCAGCAGTTCGCGCGCCCACAAAAACGCCGGGTTCGGCCCCAACACCGGCTCTCGCGTCGCGAAGCTCGCTCGCGACCTCGAGCATTGGGGAACCCCGATCGTCAGCGCCAATGTCTCAGGGTTCCTCTGGTCCAAACTCGCTTTCGGCGCGATGCTCACGGCAACCTCGCTCATCGACGACGACATGGCTGAAGTCGTGGATGCGAATCGAGCCACGATGCTCGGGCTGGCACGTGAAGTGTTTGCGGTCTCCGACGACCTGGGCATCCAGCTGGAAGGTTTCGACGCGTTTCGCCCAGACGACTATCGGATCGGCTCCCCGGACGATGTCACCGAGGCGGCATTCGATGCTCTGTGCCACTGGCTGGCAGGCCAGACGAAGACACGTTCAGGGATTTGGCGAGACATCAACGTCCGCAGACGCCCTACTGAGGTTCCTTCCCAGTACGAACCAGTGATCGCGACCGCTGCACAGCGACGCATCCACACACCACGACTGAGAGCATTGGTCGATCTGATCGGGGAGCTGGAACGCGGCGAGTCAAGCATGGGCACCGACCTATTCGAACGCATCACTGAGATCTGAAAACACTGGCTGTGCGGCCTCCGCATTGCGCAGTGCTCTGCAGAGTAGATGGTTGCCGAGGCAGACCCCACCCCTCCGGACTGCGGTGACAGGTGGCAGACTGTAACCAACCACGGACGGAGTCCTGAACCTCCGGTCCTCACAGCACGATTGCCGAAGGAGGCTCAGTTCGATGGAGATGCTCCAGGGCGTGTTCGACAATGTCAGCACCGTCTCGTCATACATCCTCGTGGCTGTTCTCATCCCCACTGGTCTGTACTTCACCATCAGCACAGGAGTGGTGCAGGTGCGACTGCTGCCCGAGATGTTCCGCACGCTGGTGGAGCCGGGCGGACGGGACTCGGAGGGCAACCGGAACATCTCCCCGTTCCGCGCCTTCTCCATCTCAGCGGCGTCGCGAGTCGGCACGGCGAACATCGCCGGCGTCGCCCTGGCCATCTCCCTCGGCGGTCCCGGAGCGATGTTCTGGATGTGGCTGACGGCCATCGTCGGCGGTGCGACGGCCTTCGCCGAGTCCGCCCTCGGACAGCTCTACAAGCTCAAGGACGGCCCGAACTTCCGAGGCGGCCCGGCCTACTACATCAGGCACGGCCTGAACATGAAGTGGCTCGGACTGATCTTCGCCCTGATCGTGGCCATCACCTACGGCATCGTGTTCAACACCGTGCAGTCGAACTCCATCGTCGACGCCGTCGGCGCGTCCTTCGACGTCGACGACTCGAACACCGCCTTCGCGGCGATCGCAGGGGCGATCATCGCCATCGGCGCCTATGCGATCTTCGCCGGCGGCGCTAAGCGCATCTCGAACATCTCCGCCTACCTCGTGCCTATCATGGCCGGTCTCTACCTGATCGTCGGCATCATCGTCGTGGCGATGAACATCGGCGCCGTGCCCGGCATGGTCGCCACGATCTTCTCCGATGCCTTCAGCACGCACTCGATCGCCGGCGGCGCGCTCGGCTCGATCATGCTCATCGGTGTCCAGCGCGGCCTGTTCTCCAATGAGGCCGGCATCGGTTCGGTGCCGAATGCGGCGGCGACGGCTTCGGCCTCGCACCCGGCCAAGCAGGGTTTCGTGCAGGCGCTAGGCGTGTACTTCGACACGATCCTCGTGTGCTCGATCACCGCTTTCATCATCCTGCTGTCGAATCCGGAGTACGGCAGCTCCGCCGAGGGGATCCAGCTGACGCAGACGGCGCTGAGCGGGCAGCTCGGCCAGTGGGCGATCCACTTCCTGACCCTGGCGATCTTCCTGTTCGCGTTCTCGTCAATCCTCGGCAACTACTACTACGGCGAAGCCAATATCGAGCACCTGACGACGAACCGGACCGCTCTGCGCGTGTACCAGGTGGTCGTCATGGTCTCGGTGTTCATCGGCGCGATCGCCGCCCTCGACATCGTGTGGACCGCGGCGGACATCTTCATGGCGGTCATGGCGCTGATCAACCTCTTCGCCCTGATCCTGCTCTCGCCGCTGGTGTTCACGCTGCTGAAGAACTACATGGACCAGCGTCGGGCCGGACAGGAACCGATCTTCCGCCGCGGCGATCTGCCCACGTATCGGTACATCAACACCGAGATCGATGCCTGGGACGACACCGACGAGGTGACCACGGCGAAGTTCTGGCGCGACCGCGGCCGGAAGGTCCGCGAGGACGGGGTGTGAGTCATGGTCGGCAGGCGCAGGCAGCGCCTCGGATAGGCGCATCGGTCGGGCCACATACGTACCTGCGCTGACGGTCGTCTACCCGGTCGAACCTTCGCTTTCACAGACACAGAAGAGGCCCGACGTCGCATCTGCGGCATCGGGCCTCTTCGGTGCTGCTGGCTCAGACGACGGAGGGCTCAGCCCCCGCGAGTCGTCCGACGGTCATCAGCTGCCGGCGGGTGTGAAGTCCGTGCTGCCGACGAACTCCGGCCGCGGCTTCGGCGCGGCAAAGGGCTCCCCGCAGGCGTTCTCCACCGAGTTGTAGACGATGAAGATGTTCGAGCGCGAATACGGGGTGACGTTGCCGTTCGAGGCATGCATGCAGTTGGAATCGAACATGATCGCTCCGCCGGCAGCGCCCTCGAGCACATCGATTCCGTACTCGTCGGCGAAGTCACTGAGCGTCTGACGGTCCGGGGTGCCTGCGCCCTGCATGATCAGCGACTTCCGGTAGTTGTCCTCGGGAGTCCCTCCCACACAGCTGATGTAGCGCTTGTGCGAGCCGGGCATGATCATCAGGGGGCCGTTGAATGAGTAGTTGTCCGTCAGCGACAGCGACAGGCTCACCGCACGAGGCGCGGGCATTCCGTCCTCGGCATGCCAGGTCTCGAAGTCGGAATGCCAGGAGAACTCCTTGCCCACGAATCCGGGCTTGTAGTTGATCCGGCTCTGATGGATGTAGACATCGGATCCGAGGATTTGGCGTGCCCGATCGACCAGGCGCGGATCGTTCGCGATCTTCTTGAAGATCTCATTGGTGCGATGGATGTTGAAGATCGACCGGACTTCGTCGGACTTCGCTTCGACGACAGTGGCCTCATCGGCCTTGACCTCGGGGTCCTGCGAGAGCCGGTGGAGTTCTTCGGTGAAGAGGGCCAGCTCCTCGGACGAGACGAGCTGATCGATCGTCAGGTAGCCCGTGTCTTCGTAGTGCTTGAGCTCCGTCGCCGTGAGGGGTCCGTCATCGGGGGAACCGAAGACGATGGGACCCGTGCGTGGGAGAACCTCAGTGCTCTCACCGGAGCGAGTCGGATAGAGATCTGTAGTCGTGGTCGCAGGTGAAACTGCGGTCATCATTCTCCTTCCTTCGCTATGTGCCGTCTGCCGGGCGATGTCATAACCGCACTCGGATCGGCAGATCGGCTTGTCCGGCTACCGTAGCAGGGGGACGTTCCCAGTGGAACCCCTGGTGGTACGCCTGCGTTCGACCGGACCGCTGCGTCACACGCTTGCCGATTGTCCGGTCAGGCATGGCTTTCGGACATGCCTGAGAGCGGCTCGAGCATTCGGTCGCTCGAGCCGCCCTTCGGCGTCAACGTCCTCAGCGACGGATCGATCCGATCGGCCGCCTCGGCGAGTGAAGCGAGATCAGCTCACGGCTGCTTCCTCGTCTTCGACGATGAGCGGGTAGACGCCGTTCTCGTCGTGGACCTCGCGGCCGGTGACCGGCGGGTTGAACACGCAGGCCATGCGCAGCTCCTCTTCGGCGACCACGGTGTGCTTCTCATGACCGTCGAGCAGGTACATGACACCGTCGTGGAGGGGGTATTCCTTGCCGGTGACCTGGTCGGTCAGCGTTCCCTTGCCCTGCACGCAGTACACGGCTTCGACGTGGTTCTGGTAGTGGAACGTCGAGGTGGTCCCGGCGTAGATCACGGTGTCGTGGAACGAGAAGCCGACGCGCTCCTTGCCCAGCACCATGCGGCGGCTGCGCCAGGTCTCGGACTTCACATCGCGGTCGGTGTCGTTGAGGTCATCGCGGTTGACTACGTACATTCGTGGTCCTTTCGTTGGAGTTCAGGGGGGGGTTCGGCCATGCAACGGGCCGGCGCCATTGATGCGGCACCGGCCCGGGCAGGGAGGGTATCAGGCCAGGACGGCCTCGGCTGCGGGAGCGAACTTGAGCACTCCGGCCTCGATGATGTCGAGCCCGGCCTGCAGATCGCGCGAGTCGATCGTCAGCGCCGGCATGATCTTGATGACCTCGTCATCGGGACCCGAGGTCTCGAGGAGCAGGCCGTTGTCGAACGCGTAGGCGGCGACCTTCTCGGCCACCTCGGTGTCCTCGAAGCACAGACCCGCCAGCAGTCCGCGACCGCGGATCGAAGCACCCTCAGCCTTCTCGACGATCGTGTCGAGGCGCTGATGCAGCTCGGCGATGGTGTCGGCGAGCTGGTTCTGGAACGAGTTGTCGGCCCAGAAGTTCTTGATCGCGGCGGTGGCGGTCACGAACGCGGGGTTGTTTCCGCGGAAGGTGCCGTTGTGCTCGCCGGGCTCCCAGACGTCGAGCTCGGGACGGAACAGGGTCAGTGCCATCGGCAGACCCGAACCGGAGATCGACTTCGACAGGCACACGATGTCTGGCTCGATTCCGGCCTCTTCGAAGCTGAAGAACGAACCGGTGCGGCCGCATCCTGCCTGCACGTCGTCGACGATGAGGAGGATGTCGTGCTTCTTCGTCAGCTTCGACAGTGCGCGCAGCCATTCGGCACGAGCGGCACGGAGTCCGCCCTCGCCCTGCACGGTCTCGACGATGACGGCGGCGGGCTTGTCCACACCCGAACCGGAATCCTCGAGGACCTTCTCCAGCCACAGGAAGTCCGGGATCTCACCGTCGAAGTAGTCGTCGTACGGGATCTTCGAGCTGTTGGTCAGCGGGATGCCTGCGCCTTCGCGCTTCATCGAGTTGCCGGTCACCGACAGCGATCCCAGGGTCATGCCGTGGAAGGCGTTGGTGAACGAGAGCATGTGCTGACGGCCGGTGACCTTGCGAGCCAGCTTGAGGGCCGCCTCGACGGTGTTCGTGCCCGTCGGTCCGGGGAACATGATGGAGTAGTCGAGTCCGCGCGGCTTGAGGATGAGGTCCTGGAAGGTCTCGAGGAACTCACGCTTGGCCGGGGTCTTCATGTCCATCGAGTGCAGCACGGCTCCCGACTGCAGGTACTCGATCAGCGGGTTCATCACCACGGGGTTGTTGTGGCCGTAGTTGAGCGCACCGGCGCCGGAGAAGAAGTCGAGGTATTCGTTGCCGTCCTCATCCCACTGCTTCGCACCCAGGGAGCGGGCGAAGGTAGTCGGCCAGGACCGGCAGTAGCTGCGAACGGTGGATTCGCGGGTCTCGAAGATATCGGGCTTGTCAGACGGGGTGTTCGTGGAACTTTCGGTCATCACTGGAGTCCTTTCGACTTCTTGATTGTGCGTCTGCCGCGTGTGCAGGCGCTTGAGGCGGTGACCGCAACCGCTCATCGCGGGCGGTCGCTTCCGCCTCCTGACACCGGGCGCGGTTCTCCCTTGCTGCAGGGGTGCGCGCGGCGCCGGGGTGGGGCTCGTTACAGGGGTGCGATCTCGTAGAGGTATTCCGTGTCGTGGCCGTCCGGGTACATCTCCGGAGTGAACAGCGGACGACGGTCGCAACCTGCCCCGCGCTGCTCGGCGAATGCCTGGAACAGGCGATTCGAGGCCGCATTGTCATCGGTGATCGTCGTCTCCAGGCGGAGAGCGCCGGTCCGATCGGCCAGCTCATGGAGCATGGTCGATGCGAGCCCGTGGCCACGGAACTTCTCGTCGACGGCGACCTGCCAGATCATCAGGGTGTCCGGATTCTCCGGACGGGTGTACCCGGTGATGAAGCCGGCGGGCTCACCGTCGATCCGCGCAATCACCGAGGTGTCCGCGAAGTCGCGGCACCACAGCAGGTACGAGTACGAGGAGTTCAGATCGAGCACGGCTGTGTCTTTCGCGAGCCGCCATAGATGTTGTCCGTCCTCCAGCTCGGGAGTACGAACGTCGGTTTGCGTCTTCGGTTCAGCGAGTGCGTTTCTCACGCCAATAAACCTAACGGGATGAGATTGAGCGTCAACCCCACAACCGTCGAATACGGGGCACTTTCGCAACCATCGTCCCGAGCTCCCGGCATGTAACAGACCCGTCCTTGCCCATGGCATCTCTGGGATGTGGCGGGGCGCTCATTCGCGCTCATACCGGGCCGGTGCTTCGTTATCGTTTCGTTACATTTGGCGTCAGTTGGAACAGAGGTTCCACGTGTTCCATGTCACTTCTGCGCATTTTGGGCATCAAGATTTCTTGCTGGTTTGCGACGGGTCTTCAGGCTCGGAACCGGGCCGGCGATCGGCGCGGATTCCGGCTGGGCAGACTCTGCGCGAGGCAGATACGCCAGCCGCCCAGGGCAACTGCGCCAGCCGCCGAAGAACTGGTCGCGTTCGGATACTCCTCTCGCTGGAAAGTATCCGAACGCGACCACAGCTCGAAGAGGACACGTCGAAGAGGACGCGCCCCGCGTCGGCTTCCGGCGAGTCGCCTCAGCACTCGACGACGTTGACGGCGAGGCCGCCGAGCGCTGTCTCCTTGTACTTCGAGGACATATCCGCGCCGGTCTGGCGCATCGTCTCGATCACCTCGTCGAGGCTGACTCGATGCTGGCCGTCGCCCCACAGCGCCATCCGCGCGGCGTTGATGGCCTTGCCCGCCGCGATCGCATTGCGTTCGATGCAGGGGACCTGCACGAGCCCGGAGATCGGGTCGCAGGTCAGGCCCAGGTTGTGTTCCATGGCGATCTCGGCGGCGTTCTCCACCTGCTCAGGGGTCCCGCCCATGACTGCGGCCAGTCCCCCGGCCGCCATCGACGAGGCGGAGCCGACCTCGCCCTGGCAGCCCACCTCGGCCCCGGAGATCGAGGCCCGTTCCTTGTAGAGGACTCCCACCGCCGCCGCGGTGAGCAGGAAGTCGATGATGGCCTCGTGCTTGCCGGCCTCGCCGCCCTCGGTGACGGAGGTGACGTAGTTGAGCGCGTAGTGCAGCACGGCCGGGATGATGCCGGCTGCGCCGTTCGTCGGCGCCGTGACCACACGTCCGCCCGAGGCGTTCTCCTCATTGACGGCCATGGCGATGAGGTTGACCCATTCGAGGTAGTAGCCGGGATCACGGTCGGGGTCCTCGGCCTTGAGCTTGAGGTACCAGTCGTGGGCGCGCCTGCGCACCTGCAGCCCGCCGGGCAGATAGCCCGAGCGGTCCAGTGATGCCGAGGCGCATTCCTCCATCACGGAGTAGATGTGGAGCAGTCCGTGTCGGATCTCGTCCTCCGAGCGCATGGACAGCTCGTTGGCGTGCATGATCTCGGTGATCGACATGTCGTTCTCGGCGCAGCGCTGGAGCAGCTCGGCACCGGAGTGGAACGGATAGGGCAGTCCCCCACTGGAGGACTCGAGTTCGGCGTCGACGACCGACTCGGAGACTGCGAACTCCGACCCCGCCCCCCGGCGTCCGGGCCTGATCCCGCCCCGGCTTCCGCCCCTGAACCGGCCCCGGCGTCGCCGCCTGCGTCGGCACCCGCCTCGGCGGCTCTCTCCTTTTCGAGGAATTCGGTCTCGGAGGTGACGAAACCGCCCCCGACGGAGTAGTAGGTCTCCTCGGCCAGGGTCTCGCCGGCGGAGTCGAAGGCCGTGATCGTCAGGGCGTTCGTGTGACGGGGCAGGACGGTCAGCGGTCGTTTGACCATATCGTCCTCGGTGAAGGGCAGTTCGACGCCATCGCCGGTGGAGTCGCCGAGGAGGATCGTCCCGGTCTCGGACATCCGTGTCCGTCGGGCGGTGAGCTCATTGGCTTCGACGAGGTCGGGGCGGCAGCCTTCGAGGCCGAGCAGGATGGCGTCGAAGGTGCCGTGTCCGGTGCCCGTGGCGGCCAGGGATCCGAAGACATCGACCTTGATGTCGGCCACGTTCCCCAGCGATTCGCCGAGGAGGCTGATGAAGGTCGCGCCCGCGCGCATCGGTCCGACGGTGTGGGAGCTCGAGGGTCCGATGCCGACGGTGAAGAGGTCGAAGACACTCAGTGGCATGGCAATCACTTCGTTTCTATGACGACGGGGCCGGCCGAGTGACCGTGCACTGCACGGTGAGCCGGCGGGGCGCTCACGCCCGCGCCGACCTCGGCCGACCCCGTTTGGAAGGGGTGCTCCCCGGTCTCGCGCGTCCCCTTCGACGGGGCTGCTCATCCGGGTCGCAGCTGAGAAAGGGTGTTCCTCAGAGAGAGTTGGCTTCGGCGTAGCCGGCGGCGTCCATGACTTCGCCGACCTCGGTCACAGCGACCTCGAACAGCCAGCCTTCGCCGTAGGGGTCGGAGTTGAGCAGTCCCGGGGAGTCCACGGCCGCCTCGTTGAGGGTCACGACCTCACCGGAGACCGGGGTGTAGAGGTCGGAGACGGACTTCGTCGACTCGACCTCTCCGCAGGTCTCACCGGAGGTGATGGTGTCGCCGACCTCGGGCAGGTCGACGTAGACGACCTCGCCGAGGGCGTCGGAGGCGACGGCGGTGATGCCGACCTTGACGGTCTTGCCGACGAGCTCGTCGGCGGCACCGTCGACCCACTCGTGCTCAGCGGAGTAGGTGTAGTTTTCGGGCAGCGGGGGCAGCTGTGCCATAGATATTCCTTCTCTGCGACCCACCAGTGACCGGCAGGTCGCGACGTAGTGTGCTTGCCAGGTGAGACCAGTGTACGAGTCACCGGCACCACCTGGATGGACTCAGTTGCTCTGGCGTTTGTAGAACGGCAGCTCGGCGACGGTGAAGTCGTGGGACTTGCCGCGGATGTCGACGGTCACCGCGGTTCCCACCTCGGCGCGGGTCCGGTCGATGTAGGCCAGGGCGATCGGGTGCCCCAGCGTCGGTGAGGGCTGGCCCGAGGTGACGGTGCCGATCTCCGTGCCGTCGATCGACACCGAGGCTCCGGACCGGGCGGCGCGGCGGCCCTCCGAGGTCAGGCCCACGAGCACGCGCGGGGGTTCGGTCTCGCCGAGTTCGGCCAGGGCCTCGCGGGCGAAGAAGGTCTCCTTCGTCTTGAACCCGATCATCCGTCCCAGCCCCGCATCGTAGGGGGTGGTGTTGAGATCGAGTTCGTTGCCGTACAGCGGCATCCCGGCCTCGAGGCGCAGCGAATCGCGTGCGGCCAGTCCGCAGGGCACGAGCCCGTAGTCGGCGCCCGAGTTCATGAGCGTCTCCCACAGGCGGGTGGCACTGATGTTCGGCGCGTAGAGTTCGAAGCCGTCCTCGCCGGTGTAGCCGGTGCGGGCGAGCATGAGGTCGATGCCGGCGATCGTCAGCGGCATCCACGCGTAGTACTTGAGCTCGCGCACGGCCTCACCGATGGTGATCTTCTCCTGCCTCGCCGAGGCGGCTCCCCCGCTGACGGCGTCCGTGATCTCGGCGTTCGCCTCGTCCCCGGTTCCGGTGCGCGGACCGAATTCGCCGTCGGCGCTGTCATCGAGGGCGCGCAGGATGATGGCTTCGGAGTTCGGGCCCTGGACGGCGATGAGCGCGGTGTCATCGGATTCGTCGAACAGTCGCACGGCCGCGCCGGGGGCGATGTCGGTGACGAAGGTCTCGACCCGGTCCTTCAGCGCTGCGACCACGGCGTCGGTGTTCGAGGCGTTGGGCACGATGAGGAACTCCTCATCGCCGATGCGGTAGGTGATGAGGTCGTCGACGATGTATCCGCCCTCGTTGACGAGCACTCCGTATCTGGCCTTGCCGACCTTCATCTTCGAGTACTTCGCGACCATCGCGTAGTCGAGGAAGGCTGCGGCGTCGGTGCCGGTGACGCGCACCTCGCCCATATGGGAGAGGTCGAAGATGCCTGCTGCCTCGCGCACTGCGCGGTGCTCGGCCAGTTCCGAACCGTACTTCAGCGGCATGTCCCAACCGCCGAAGTCGGTGAACGAGGCGCCGAGCTCGGCGTGTTCGGCGTGCAGCGGGGTCTCCTTGGGCTTCTGCGTGTTCTCAGTCATCACTTGTCCTCTTCCTCGAACTCTTCGAAGGCCTCTGGCGGCGGGCACGAGCACACCAGGTTGCGGTCACCGTAGGCTCCGTCGATGCGGCTGACCGGCGGGAAGTACTTCGTCAGCCGCAGGCCCGGGGCCGGGAAGACGGCGGTCTCGCGGCTGTACTTGCCGTCCCAGTCGTCCATCACCACGGTCGCCGGGTGGGGAGCCCCGGCCAGCGGGGACTCCTCATAGGAGTACTCGTCACCGATCGCGTCGATCTCGGCGCGGATGGTGCGCATGGCCTCGATGAAGCGGTCGAGTTCGGCCTTGTCCTCGGACTCGGTCGGTTCGACCATGAGGGTGCCGGGGACCGGGAAGGCCAGGGTGGGGGCGTGGAAGCCGAAGTCGATGAGGCGCTTGGCCACATCCTCGGCGGTGACGCCGGACTTCGCGGTGGCCTCGCGCAGGTCGAGGATCGTCTCGTGTCCGACGAGTCCGTTCTCTCCCGAGTAGAGGACGGGGAAGACCTCGTTCAGCTTCGCGGCCAGGTAGTTCGCTCCCAGCAGGGCCGCCCGTGACGCCTCGCGCAGTCCTTCGGCGCCCATGAGCTCGAGGTAGGCGAAGCTGATCGGCAGGACCCCGGCGGAGCCGAACATCGATCCGGAGATCGGCGGGGTCACGGCGTGATCGGCGTCGGCGACGAGCTGCGCGTCGGTGGCGTCGCCGGGCAGGTAGGGCGCGAGGTGGTCGCGCACGGCGACCGGTCCGACTCCGGGTCCCCCGCCTCCGTGGGGGATGCAGAAGGTCTTGTGCAGGTTGAGGTGGGAGACATCGCCGCCGAACTCGCCGGGCTTGGCCAGCCCGACCATGGCGTTGAGGTTCGCCCCGTCGACGTAGACCTGTCCGCCGGCGGCGTGGACCTTCTCGCACACCTCGCGCACCTGGGGTTCGAACACCCCGTGGGTCGAGGGGTAGGTGATCATGATGCCGGCGATCCTGCCCGCGTGCTTGTCGATCTTCTCCGCGAGGTCGTCCATGTCGACCGATCCGTCCTCGGCGGTGCCGACGACCTGGACCTGGAGGCCGGCGAGGACCGCCGAGGCTGCGTTCGTGCCGTGGGCCGACTGCGGGATGAGGACGACCCTGCGGTCGGGTTCGTCATTGGCCAGATGGTAGCTGCGGATGGCCAGCAGTCCGGCCAGCTCGCCCTGGGAGCCGGCATTGGGCTGCAGGGACACGCGGTCGTAGCCGGTGACCGCCGTCAGCGAGTCCTCGAGCCGGGTGATGAGCGTGCGCCAGCCCTGGGTCTGTTCGGCCGGGGCGAAGGGGTGGATGGAGGCGAACTCGGGCCAGGTGATGGGTTCCATCTCGACGGCGGCGTTGAGCTTCATCGTGCACGAGCCCAGCGGGATCATCGTCCGGTCCAGTGCCAGGTCCCGATCGGCCAGGGTGCGCAGGTAGCGCATCATGGCGGTCTCGGAGCCGTGGGCGCTGAACACCGGGTGAGTGAGGAACTCGGTGTCGCGATGGAACTTCGCGTCGAAAGCCGGGTCCGGCACGGCGTGAGGTCCGAAAGCCCCCGCCGAGGCGGCCTCGAAGTCCTCGACGTCGATCCGGGCGATGATGCCCAGGGCCTCGAGCAGGCCGTTGGCATCGGCAACCGTGTGGGGTTCACCGAAGGAGACGCCGATCGTCGTGCTGTCGATGACGCGGATGTTGTATCCGGCTCGGTCGGCGACGGCGCGGGCGGCTTCGGCGTCGGCCACGCGCAGGGCCACGGTGTCGAAGAATTCCCAGGTGAGCACCTCGGCGCCGGGGGCGGTATCCGCGCCCGCCGCGAAGGCATGGGCCAGGCGGTGGATGCGGGAGGCGATGCGGGTCAGGCCGACCGGGCCGTGGTAGACGGCGTACATCGAGGCGACGTTGGCCAGCAGAGCCTGCGCGGTGCAGATGTTGGACGTGGCCTTCTGGCGGCGGATGTGCTGCTCGCGCGTCTGCAGGGCCAGCCGGTAGCCGGGCTTGCCCTGGGTGTCCTTGGACACGCCGACCAGTCGGCCGGGCAGCTGGCGTTTGAGGTCGGTCTTCACAGCCATGAACCCGGCGTGGGGGCCCCCGAAGAACAGGGGGACGCCGAAGCGCTGGGCCGAGCCGACGGCGATGTCCGCGCCCTGCGAGGCGCAGTCCTTGAGCAGGGTCAGTGCCAGCAGGTCGGCGTCGAAGGTCACCAGTGCCCCGCGGTCGTGGGCCCCGGTGACGGCTTCGGAGAAGTCGCGGATGGCGCCAGTGGTGCCCGGTTGGGCGCAGACGATGCCGAAGATGTCCTCGCCCACGAGGCCCTCTGCGAGGTCGGCGACGGTGACGCGGAAGTCCATGGCCCGGGCGCGGGCGCGGACGACGGAGATGGTCTGCGGGTGGAGCTCGGAGTCGAGGACGACGGTGGTCCCCTTCTTCACGGCCCGGCGCATGAGCAGGACCGCCTCGGCGACGGCGGTGGCCTCATCGAGGAGGGAGGCGTTGGCGATGTCGAGACCGGTGAGGTCCTGGACGACCTGCTGGAAGTTCAGCAACGCCTCGAGCCGACCCTGGGAGATCTCGGGCTGGTACGGGGTGTAGGCGGTGTACCAGGCGGGGTTCTCGACGAGGTTGCGGCGGATGACGGCCGGGGTGATCGTGTCAAAGTAGCCCTGGCCGATGAGCTGGGTGCGCATGACGTTCTGGCTGGCCAGGTCGCGCAGATCGGCGAGGACGTCGTGTTCGGAGCGGCCGGCCGGGAGGTCGAGCTCCTCGTTCTGGATCGAGGCGGGGACGGCCGCGGACGAGAGGGCGGCCAACGAATCGTAGCCGAGTTCGGCGAGCATGGCCTGGACGTCATCGGCGCGGGGTCCGATGTGGCGGTCGGAGAAGGGACGCGCGGTGTCCCCGGTCGCTGCAGTCGTATGGGCGAGTGAACTGGTCAATTGCCGTCCTAGGGTCGGTGTCGCGCCCACCGATGGAGGACGCACTGATCACTGAGTGTCCTCCCCGATCTGTCGGCAGCGATCCTCGTATTCGCGCTTGACTCGGGCAACGTGCGCTGTGTGCGCTGCGTGCGCGCATGTGCGTGACCACGTGCGCCCGAGCCGTCTGCGAACCTGGATCGGTCCTTCAGATATGCCTGCAATCGGTGGTACTGGGCCTGAGAGTTTCCCGGGGAGGGAATTGCACCTACGGCGCTGCCCGGCGTCGAACCGGCAGCTCTCCCACGTCATGTCTTAGCGGCGTATGAAGTTATGTGGAACTGTGCTTCCAATCCTAGTGAATGAAGTCACGCCCGACAAACCTCTCAGCCCCGGGCCGCGGGGACGGAGTGGACCGAACCGAGTGCGCCCTGCTGAGGGGCACGGCGCACCCCTCTGCGGGGCAGGTCACCGGGTGATTTGGCGGGAGCACTTCGCGCAGGGACTTCGTGGGGGCCTCGCGTGGGGGCTTCGTGCGGGGACTTCGGGGGCTTCGTGTGTGACGCCGTTGTGGGACGCCGTGGGGGCTTCGTGTGGGACGCCGGCCGAGGCCCTGGATAAGCTGTTGTCTGAACACGATCAATCACCGGGTGTTGCAACGACCGGCTGAAACCGCCGGCCTCTGGCTCAGGCCTCGCGCACGCCGGCCTTCTTCCGAACAAAGGTCGCAATCGGATACTCTCCGGCGAGAGGAGTATCCGATTGCGACCACCTCTTCATCCCCCGACCCGGTTTCAGCTGCTGCGGCGAGTCAGATCAGGCCGAAGATGCCTCTGCCAGGCGCGACCTTCGAGTGCGCTCAGGCGCCGCCTGCGGCGAGGGCTCCCGAACTCTCGGCTCCATCGGGTGGGCGGCGTTGAGCGCCCGGGCCACATTCCGGTCGTGTTCCACTGATTGTCTCCGGTCGTGCTCGACTGATTGTCTCCCGGGATCGTCCTTCGCGGTCTCGTGGCCGATGTGGCCCAGGCGCCGTCGGCGTCGAGTTTCCCGGAAGGCGTGTGTGCCAGGGCTCGACCTTGAGCGCGGCGTTGACCTGCTCGATGATCGCGTGAGGTGGTGCGTCTGTCCGCTGTCACTGTGTCGAGGACGGTGCTGCTGGTGGGGGTGGTGAAGAATGCGTGGTGCCGGAGCCGAGCGGAGAAGACTCCCCGCTGCCGAGTTTGCGCCGATAGGCGCTTGGCGTCGTGCCTGTCTGCGACCGAAATTGCCGGTTGAAAGCTGACAGAGTGGTGAAGCCGCAGCGCCAGCAGATTTCGGAGACATGCTTGTCGGTCGTACGCAGGAGTCGCAGCGCCTCGGCGATGCGCAGACCTATGAGGATTCGAGAGAATCCATGGGTGGTCGCGCGGGTGAGCATTCGCGAGGCCGTTGATTCGCTCGTCCCGAGCACCTTGGCGACAGCGGCGAGACGCAGGGGCTCGTCAAGATTTTCGTGCATGTATGTGAGCGCCGCGCTGATATCGGTGTGTGAGGTTCCTTCAGGAGTCGCGGGGACGTAGTTGGGATCGATCACTTCGACATCGTCCGGTGAGGCTTCGAGGATAGCGGCGAAGGCGGTGAGCGCCGTACTGAAGCGTCGGGCGTCGGTCTCAGAGCCCATGCGCACCAGCAGGTCGGCGACCTCGTCAGCTGTGCGGCCGTGGAAGGCGAGGCCATGGCGAGCACGATGGAGCAGTTCGCCGACGCCTCGCAGGTCAGGCACGATGCGCTCGAGCTCACGCAGACGATCCGGATGCATCTGCAACAGGACGTCACGACCAGGCACGGACCGGCGACCGTCCAGGACACTCACCCAGTTGTGCGGGACTCCGCCCCCAAGGAGATACAGTGACCCGGGCTCAAATGCGCGGGCTTGACCACCGATCATCGCTGTGCCTGTAGAAGCGGTGATCAGATGCAGTTCCAGTTCGGGGTGATAGTGCCAGCGTGCCAGCAGATCCGGGAAGTCGTGCTGAAACCATCGCAGGCAGCTGCTCTGGTCCATGACGACGAGTTCGCGTTCGATTCCGGAATCGTCGTAGCCGGCCGGCGCTTCGCTCCTGAGCGCACGCTGATCGGGCCCATCCGGGGCTTCGCCCGAAGCCTCGCCTGCCTTGCCCTGCATAGAACCATCCTACGCAGTGAAGCCGCATCTGCCCGCGGTGATTTGCACGGCACCGAAGGACCATGGGCGGTTTCCCTCCTTCTCCGGACCCGACGTGCTACCGTGACAGCCATGAGCTTCCTCGGAGCAGGTCGGAAGGTCGAGTCAGCGGTGTTTGGGCGTGGAGTCTCCGGTTTCCGGCCCAAAGTCCCCACATCGCCGCAGAGGCTCGAGGCCAAAGCCGCCAAGGCCATGAGCGCCCAGGCGCGCGCTTACATCATGGGCGGCGCGGGCACCGAGTCCACGGTCGCCGCCAACAGAGCCGCTTTCGACCGGGTCGAGATCCTCCCGGCGATGCTGCGCGACACCACTGGCGCTGACATGAGCACCGAGGTATTCGGCACGGCTCTCGACTCGCCGCTTCTCGTGGCTCCCATCGGCGCGGCGGGGCTCGTTCGGAACCGCCCGGACATCGCCGTCGGCGAGGCCGCAGCCTCGCTGGGCGTCCCGTACATCTTCTCGAGCCAAGGATCGGATCCCATGGAGCGGG
Organism: Brevibacterium sp. SMBL_HHYL_HB1; assembly: GCF_018208375.1. Classification (NCBI taxonomy): domain Bacteria; kingdom Bacillati; phylum Actinomycetota; class Actinomycetes; order Micrococcales; family Brevibacteriaceae; genus Brevibacterium; species Brevibacterium sp. SMBL_HHYL_HB1. The sequence goes on from NZ_CP062936.1 coordinate 3,160,293, forward strand.
TCGCTGGCGCGATGGGCGACGCCCCGCGCTGGTTCCAGCTCTACTGGTCCAAGGATCTTGAGCTCGTTCGCAGCTTCGTCGCCCGTGCGGAGGCGATCGGCGCGGGCGCGATCGTGCTCACTGCTGACACCACACAGCTCGGTTGGCGCCCACGCGACCTCGATCTCGGCTACCTGCCCTTCACTCGTGGTATCGGTATTGCCCAGTACACCTCGGATCGGCGCTTCTCCGAGCTCGTCGCCGAGCGCATGGCGGCGTCGTCCGACGACACAGACGTCGATCACAGCCCCGTGCCCACGCCCACGGCGATTGCCACATTGCTGCGCATCGCTCGGAACCATCCGGGCAGGTTCGTCGAGAACCTCCGCTCGCCCGTGCCGCGCGCCGCCGTCCAGACTTTCCTCGACGTCTACTCCAATCCAGCTCTGTCCTGGGACCACGTGGAACAGCTGCGTGGAATGACGACGCTGCCCGTCGTCGTCAAGGGAATCCTGACCCCCGGCGACGCGAAACAGGCGTTCGCCGCCGGCGCCGACGCGGTGATGGTGTCCAACCACGGAGGGCGGCAGGTCGACGGGGCGATCGGTTCTCTCGACGCACTTCGCGAGATCCGCAGGGAGATCGCGCGTGAGCACACCCTGATCCTGGATTCTGGGATCCGCAGCGGCGCCGACGTGTTCAAGGCGATCGCCTGCGGAGCCGATGCCGTGACTATCGGACGTCCGCATGTGTACGGTCTCGCCATTGACGGAGCGAGGGGAGTCGAGTCGGTGCTGAGGAACATCATCGCCGAACTCGACCTCACGATGTCTCTGTCCGGGCTGTCGTCCCTCGCTGAGATCGATTCGACGATGGTGAGGGTCAGAGGGTAAGCGAGATTCGAATCGCTGGTCTGAGTGTGTGCGTGCCGGCGCGGCGATTTCCGAGTCCAGGCTGTGACTGCTCGCCGTTCACGCTCTCAGCTCGACTGCTGATCTCGGCGGGAGAGTGGGAGAGGGCAGCCGGCAGCGCGTTCGGTGCAGAAGTCTCTGCCCGAAAAGCGCCTCGTGCGCAGGTGCTGGTCGACAGCCGCCGGTGCTCACAGCCACGCGTGGTTCGCCCGGCCACCGCCGGGCCTCCCTTCCTCGCTGGAGACCAACGGAGCGAGTTCTGCGCCTGCCCCAGCCGCGATATCGCCCCTCGGGGACGGTGACCTCGACGTTAGGACAGTCGCCGAGGCGGCTGCTAATGCACCTGCGAGGCCGCAGAGCCTCAGGCGGTGCCGCGGAGCCTCAGGCGGTGCCGCCTGCGGTGACGACTCCCCCGTCGGCGGTGAGCACCTGCGCGGTGATCCAGTCGGCGTCGGCGGAGGCGAGATAGGCCACGGCTGCGGCGACGTCCTCGGGAGTGCCGAGCCGTCTGACCGGATACGTCGAGGCGACTTCCTCTTCCTTCCCCTCGTAGAGGGCAGTGGCGAAGTTCGTCTTGACGACGGCCGGCGCGACGGCGTTGACGCGGATGTCGGGCCCGAGCTCGACGGCCAGGGACTTGGTCAGATGGGAGACTGCGGCCTTCGAGATGCCGTAGAAGCTGATGCCGGGGCTCGGCCGCTCACCGGCCACCGAGGAGATGCTGACGACCCGTCCCCGGTTGTCGCGGAAGTTCAGGCCCTCGTGATGGACGGCGCCCTGGATCCAGGCGAGCGTGCCGAGGACATTGACGTCGAGGATCTTCCGGGCGGCATCGAGGTCGAGGTCGATGAGCGGCCCGTAGACGGGGTTGATGCCGACATTCGTCACGAGCACGTCGAGGCGACCGAACTTCTCCGCGATCGTGTCGAAGACCTCTGCTCGGTGCGCCGGATCATCGGACTTGCCGGCGATGCCGAGCGCGGCGCCGGCGGGGAACTGCGCGACCGCCTCGGCGAGCGGTTCGGGGTTGCGAGCTGTGAGGATCACGGTGGCGCCCTCGGCGTTGAGCCGACTGGCGATGCCGAGCCCGATGCCTCGGCTGGACCCGGTGACCAGGGCTACCTGGCCTTCGAATCGGCGTCCGGACTGCGGGGCGGTTGCGGTGCTGTCTGACATGTGTGAACTCCAGTGTTCGGTCGGCGGGCGAATGCGATCATGCGTGAAGCGAGCGTTCGTTCAGCATTCCGCTCCCATCGTAAGCACGGCCACCGGGGAAGACAAGGAGACAATGAGGACCATGAACCAGCTTGAGCACCACCTCGACCTCGGCCCCGCGCACCTGTTCCCGCTCGCACGGGAGGCTGTTCTCACCTGGGCGCTGCAGGAGAGCGCGGGAGTGAGCGTGCGACCTGCCCGCCGCGTCCGTCACGGGCAGGTCGTCGACCTCCGCCTCAATCCGCTCTGGCCAACCTCGCCGAGGCGGCTGCGCGGCCGCGATCTGACCGTGCCGGTCGGGTCGTGCGTCATCGTCCGTGTTGTCGATGAGCCGGATCGGGCCGGGTTCACCTACCGGACCCTGCCTGGCCACCTGGAGGCCGGCGAGGAGACCTTCCTGGTGTCGACCGGTTCGGACGGCCGCCTCGGCGTGACCATCACCGCGGAGTCGGTACCCGGGCATCCGCTGCTCAAAGCGGCCGGGCCCGTGGCGGTGATGGGGCAGTCGATGATGGCGCGACGGTACGCCGAAGGACTGCGACGGCTTCTCGCCGCGAGCGCTTCCCGCCCTGGGCAGGCGCGTCGAGGCTGGGCCTGCAGCTGCGGCTGTCCCGGCGTGTCGAGGCTGAGCCTGCAGGTGCGGCTGCCCTGCACCTCGAGGCCTGGAACGCACGGCTGTGAGCAGGGAGGCCCGGTCCCGCCGAGCTCTGATATTCATGACCGCAATGGAATAATCATTTTCAATTGAGACCCACATAGGGCTAATGTGGGATGAGCCACAAAACAGTTCGAGAACGGACCATGATGACCGCCCTGGCGCACTGCAGCGCCGGAGCCTGACCGCCGTCCGGTAGCGCGGATCAGCTGAAGTCCACCGCCCCGAAGGAGAGGAACCATGGACAGCACGGAACTCGACGACATCCTGGCCGCCGTTCGCGAATTCGTCCGCGAGAAGGTCGTCCCGCTCGAGACACAGGTCGAAGACGACGACGCCTTCCCCGAGTCGATCATCGCCGAATCCGCAGAGATGGGCCTCTTCGGGTGGGCCCTGCCCGAGGAATACGGCGGCTTGGGACTGAACGCCGAGCAGGATGCGCTGCTGGCTATGGAACTCGGCTACACCACCCCGTCCTTCCGCTCGCTGTTCGGCACGAACAACGGCATCGCCGGCCAGGTCCTCGTCAACTACGGCACGGACGAGCAGAAGTCCGAGTGGCTGCCTCGCCTGGCCTCCGGGGACGTCGTCGCCTCCTTCGCCCTCACCGAGTCCGAGGCAGGATCCGACCCCTCGGGCCTGCGGACGAAGGCCGAACGCGTCGGCGATGACTACATCATCAACGGCAGCAAGCGCTTCATCACCAACGCCGAGGCCTCCGATGTGCTCATCGTCTTCGCCCGCACGGACCCGAATGCTGCCGGGTCGAAGGGCATATCGGTCTTCCTCGTGCCCACGAAGTCCGATGGAGTGACCGTCGGGCCGCACGATCACAAGATGGGCCAGGCCGGAGCGTGGACCTCGGAGATCTACTTCGACGACGTCCGCGTCCCCGCTGCCGATCTCATCGGCGGTGAGGAGGAGAAGGGCTTCTATGCGGCCATGGCCTCACTGAACAAGGGGCGTCTGCACATCGCCGCGATCTGCGTGGGTCAGTCCATCCGCATCCTCGACGAGTCCGTGCGCTTCGCCGCCGAGGCGAAACAGGGCGGAGAGCCGATCTCCCGGTTCCAGCTCGTCCAGGCGATGCTCGCCGACATCTACACCGACACCGCCGCCGCGAAGTCCCTCGTGCTCTCGGCCGCACAGCGCTGGGATGCCGGGACCGACCGCAAGCTCGGCCCCTCCTCGGCGAAGCTCTTCGCTTCCGAAGCGCTGGCTCGCATCGCGGACAAGGGCGTGCAGATCCAGGGCGGGATGGGCTATATGCGCGAATCCGCGGTCGAGCGCTTCTACCGCCACGCCCGGCTGTTCCGGATCTACGAAGGAACCTCGGAGGTCCAACGCGTCGTCATCGCCCGGCAGCTGATCAAGGGCGCGCACAAGTCCCAGTTCAATCTGTAGCCTCGAACTGACCCAACACCCCCGGGAGCTCACCTCTCGCAGGAACCTCGCTTTCACGCCTCTCACAAAAACTAGCGTCGACGAAAGGAATCTCCATGACCGAGACACCCGGCACCGCATCGATCACCACCACCGAAACCGGCGGAGTCGCCGCCATCCCCGGCCTGTTGACCGGCAAGGTGGCCGTCGTCACCGGCGGTGCGCAGGGACTGGGCCTGGCCATGGCCCGCAGCCTCGTCGATTCCGGGGCGAAGGTCGTCCTCGGGGATATGAATGAGAACAGCTTGGCGACCGCCGTCGAGGAGCTCGGCGGGACCGAGTCGGCGGCCGGCATCGTGTGCAATGTGTCCTCGCTGGAGAACGTCGAGAAGCTCGCCGATGCCGCCTCGCGAATCTTCGGCGGCGTCGACATCTGGGTCAACAACGCCGGCATCACGCGGGACGCGACCATCCGGAAGATGACCGAGCAGCAGTTCGACGATGTCATCTCCGTCCACCTGCGCGGCACGTGGAACGGGCTCAAGGTCGCCACCGGTCTCATGCGCGAGCAGGACCGCGGGGGTTCGATCGTCAACGTGTCCTCGATCAGCGGCAAGGTCGGCAACCTCGGCCAGTCGAACTACTCGGCGGCGAAGGCCGGCATCGTCGGCATGACGAAGGCCGTGGCCAAGGAGGTCGCGTTCAAGAACATCCGCATCAATGCCATCCAGCCCGGCTTCATCAACACCGCGATGACGCAGGCCATGCCGCAGCACGCCATCGACTCGAAGCTCGCCGACATCCCCCTGGGCCGTGCCGGTGAACCGGAGGAGGTCGCCTCGGTGGTCCTGTTCCTCGCCTCCGGCCTGTCGAGCTACCTCACGGGCACCGTCACCGAGATCTCCGGCGGCCGTCACATCTGACCGCCTGGCTACGGCGCTGAACGGAGTGGGACTGGGGACTGGGACTGAGGTTAGCGAGCCTGATTCTGCGGGAGACGAATGTAGGTTACTGGCCGGTAAATCAACATTCGTCTCCCGCGAAATCCCTGCCCATCGGCGCCGAGGCGGGCCTGCCCACCGGCGCGGAGGCGGGTCTGCCCTCGCGAGCAGGCTCGGTCTCCCCGCGTGCAGGTTCGGTGCCCCCGCGCGGACGCGGTGGCTGGACGCGAGTTCAGGCTCGGTACTTGACCTCGCCGCCGACGACGGTCATGACCACGCGGGTGTCCCGGATCGCCTCGGCGTGGGCGAAGAGGGCTTCTTCGGAAGCGTAGCCGAGCAGTCCGTTCGTCCCATGCGCGGCCGCCTTGGGGTTCAGCCCTTCGGCGGCGCAGGGGTCGGTGTCGACGACGATGAAGTCGGCGTCCATGCCGGCGGCCAGGTAGCCTCGGCGGTTCTCGAGCCCGGCGGCGAACGCGGGTCCCTGCGTGTGCAGACGGATGGCTTCGACGGCGGACAGGCGGCGCTCGGGCTGGAAGCTCGTGGACGCGTCCCCGGAGATGTCGGCCCTGGTCATCGCCGCATAGATCGCGGCGAAGGGATTCGCGGGCTCGACCGGACCATCGGAGCCGAAGACCACCTGCGCCTCTGCCGCGAGCAGGTCCGGCCAGGCGTAGGCGGCCAGGTGAGCGGATTCGTCGATGAGGTGGAGCAGATGCAGGTCCGAGATGCAGTGGCGCGGCTGCATCGAGGCGATGACGTCGAGTTCGGCGAAGCGGGCGAGGTCCTCGGCCCGGATGAACTGGGCGTGTTCGACCCGGTGGCGCAGGGGCCGGTCGAGCCGCTGCTCGGCCTCGCGCGTGGTCTCGCGCAGGCGTTCGAAGACATTGAGCACATGGTGGTTGGCCTGGTCGCCGATCGCGTGGATCGCCACCGAGATGCCCGCTTCCGTGGCCCACTTGGCGTTCTCGAACAGATCGTCTTCGGACATCTGCGCGATGCCGTAGTTCGCCTCGGCGGGGTCGCCGTCGAGAATCTCCTCGGGCACCGTTCCCGGATAGGTGTGGACTCCGTCCGCGGGCGCATCGCCGCCGAGGGCCACTCCGTCCGCATCCGTGCCCGCGTCGGGCGCTGCGCTCGCGTCGGACGCAGTGCCCGCACCCGCAGCAGCCTCGGATGACTCCGGTGCGGGGAACGGGGAGGACATATGGCTCGTGTGTGAGCCCAACGCTCCGTCGGAGAAGAGCTTGAGGCCGCCTCGGCGCAGCCAGTCATCTCCGTCTCCGGTGTGCCAACCGGTCTCGATCGCCCACGGAACCTCATTGCCGCGCAGGTGCTGCGTGACCCGGATGTGCTGCCGATCCGCTTCGCGCAGATCGTTCCAGCCCAGCGTCGAGGAGATGCCGTCGAAATCGTGGATGCCGGTCAGTCCCTGGGACAGGAACAGCTTCTGCGTGCGGTCGAGGCGTTCGACCTGTTCCTCGCGCGAGGGCTCGGGGATGAACCTGGCCACCAGGTCGGTGGCGTCCTCGCGGATGAGCCCGGTCAGCTCACCGTCCTGGTCGCGGACGAACTCTCCGCCCCAGGGGTCGGCCGTGAGTGCGTCGATGCCGGCGATCTCGAGGGCATGGGCATTCGTCCAAAGCGTGTGGAGGTCGAGTGACCACATGGCCACCGGGTGGTCGGGCACTGCCTGGTCGAGCAGCTCTCGGTCCGGGTGGCGAGGGTCGTCCCATTTGTTGAGGTCCCATCCGGAACCGACGACCCACTCACCCACCGGCATCGTCAGGGCACGTTCGCGGATCGCGTCGACCGCCTCGGCCAGTGATCGCGTCTGCGACAGATCGAGCTCCTCGATCGAGTTCGCGTAGGCGATCGAGTGCATGTGTCCGTCGACGAAGCCAGGGAGGATGATCTGCCCGTCGCAGTCGATCTCCTCGATCTCAAGCCCGGGGATGACCGCGGTCGCTCCGACCCCACCCGCCGAGGCGAGCGCCGCCGTGGTCGATGATTCCGCGGCCGCGATGTCGAGCAGCTCGGCCCTGGTGCCGACGGCCACGATCGTCTCGCCGTCGACGAGGATCGCATCCGGAGGCGGTGTCGCAGGATCGCAGAATTCGGGGGTGTCCGAATCGACCGGGGGTGCGAAAGTGCGCACGACGGCGTTGGAGAACAGACGCATGACCACCAGTCTAGAGTGGCCGATCACCGGCGCGGTCGACCCCTCGGCCCCGGGTGCGGCGGGAGGCCGTTCCGCGCTCTCCCCGACCGGTTTCTACGGGGAGTAGAATCACGGGCATGGCACATTTCCTCAGCACCGGCGATTCGCGCCTGGCCGCGGGCGCGCGCATCATCTTGCCCGCCGTCTGGCTCGGGCTCATCATCGGCATCTCGCTCATCGAAGCGCCGCTGAAATTCACCGCCCCGGGCATCACGATCCCGCTCGGGCTGGGCATCGGGCGCCTGGTCTTCGGAGTCATGAACTGGGTGGAGCTGGTGATCGGAGTGATCCTGCTGTGGGCGATGCTGAAGAACGGTGTCGGCCGTGCCTATCGGTCGGTGGCCAGCGGCCTCCTCGCCGTGCTCATCATCAAAGTCGTCGTCATCCGGCCCCTGCTCAACCGGCGCACCGATGCCGTGCTCGCCGGGATCGACGACGGCGGTTCGGCGCTGCACCTGTTCTACATCGCCGCTGACGGTCTGCTCATCGTCGGCCTCGTCGCCGCCCTCGTCCTGGCCGTCCGTCGCTGGGTGACGATCCGGCCTCAGTAGTACACGGCCAGGCGGCCGCGGGGTCCGTCGATGACCTCGACGGGGGTGTCGAAGACGCGGGAGAGCACCTCTCCGGTCATGATCTGCTCGGGACTGCCGAACTCGACGACCCTGCCCTGCTTCACAGCGCAGATGTGGTCGGCGTAGTGGCCGGCGAAGTTGATGTCGTGGAGGACGATGACGATCGTGCGCCCCATCTCCGCAGCGGCCCGCCGCAGGTGCTGCATCATCTGCACCGAATGCTTCATGTCGAGATTGTTCAGCGGCTCGTCGAGGAGCACGTAGTCCGTGTCCTGGGCGAGCACCATCGCCACATAGGCGCGCTGGCGCTGACCGCCTGAGAGCTCGTCGATGAAGCGCTCCTCGAGGTCGCCGAGCTCGAGGAAGTCGATCGCCTCCGAGATGATCTCCTCGTCCTTGCGGGTCAGCCGCCCCTTCGAATAGGGGAAGCGGCCGAAGCCGACGAGCTGTCGGATCGTCAGGCGCGTGATGTAGTGGTTCTCCTGACGCAGGATCGACACGACCTTCGCCAGGTCCTTCGACTTCGTCGAGGCGACATCGAAGCCGGCGATCTCGATCGCGCCCTCGTCGAGGCCGAGCAGCCGTCCGACCATGGTCAGCAGCGTCGACTTGCCGGCCCCGTTGGGCCCGACCAGCGCGGTGACTCCCCCGGCCGGGATCTGCAGGTCGACGGGCCCGATCTCGACCTCGTCGCTGTAGGATTTGCGGACCTCGCTCAGTGTGATCACAGGCGTCCCTTTCTCATGATGACGATGAGGAATGCCACGCCGCCGACGACCTCGACGATGATCGAGACGACGCCCTGGGCGTAGAAGATGTTCTTCATGATGAAGTACGCCCCGCCGAGGATCGTGAACGCGATGAGCGCGGCCATGGGCAGGATGTACTTGTGGTCGTAGGTGTCGGAGAACTGGTAGGCGAGCATCGCGACGAGGAAGCCGAGGAAGACCATCGGTCCGATCATCGACACGGACACGGCCATGAGGATGGAGACGAAGAAGAGGATCTTCATCATCTCGAACCTGTGGTTCAGTCCCAGATTGCTCGTGGTGTCCCGTCCCAGCGCGAGGACGTTGAGCCGGCCCGAGCTGGCGAAGATCGCGATGCAGGCGAGCACGCACAGCGGGATCGCCAGCGGCAGGTACGCCGAGTCCGAGTTCGCGATCGAGCCGAACAGCCGGGCGGAGAGGATGTCGAATTCGCTCGGCGTCAGCGTCCTCTGCATGAACGTCGCGATCGAGCCGAGCCCGCCGCCGATGACGACGCCGATGAGCAGCATGATCGCCACGCTTCCGTACCGGCCGGACAGCAGCCAGCCGTAGAGCGCCAAGGACAGCCCGACCATGACCACCAGCTGGATGGCGAAGGGCGTCAGCCCCTTGAGGTCGACGATGGCGGTGACACCGAAGAAGTACATCGCCCCGGTCTGGATCGCGACGTAGAGCGATTCGAAGCCCATGATCGAGGGCGTGATGATCCGGTTGTTCGTCACCGTCTGGAAGGCGACCGTGGCGAAGGCCTGGCTGAGGGCGACGATGGCGAGGACGACGAGGTTCTTCATCCGCAGCTGAGCGATGAGCCAGAACCCGTCATCGGTGATCGGCATCGGATTGTCCCAGGCCAGGAGCCCGAGTGCGACCGCCGCCGAGGTGACGACCAGACCGGCCATGATCGCCCAGTAGCGCCGCCGTGCCCGGACCGTCGGCAGCGATCCCGCCGATCGTTCGCGTGCATGAGTGCCCGTTCGCCGAGGCGGCCGCGCGCCCGTCCCAGACGTGGCCTCGGCCGACCGCTCAGACGTGGCCTCAGTCGACCGCTCGGGCGTGGCCGCGGCCGAGCGATCGGGTGAGCTCGCAGCCGCGTCAACGATCGACGATGCAGGTGCTTCGGTCGGGCGGGTGCGCGCAGGCACCGCCTCGGCGGGCGGCCGGGACTCGGTCGCCTCCCGGACGTGGGCGGTTCCGGTGGAAGTCATATCGTTCATCTCAGCCCTTCTTCCGTGCACGCATGAGGAGAGCGACGAACACTGCGGCACCGACGACTCCGAGGATGAGAGACACCGGCACCTCGAACGGCATGACGATGATGCGGCCGATGAGATCGCAGACCGTGACGATCGCGATGCCCAGCAGACACACCCACGGCAGGTTGCTGCGCAGATCGTCGCCGCGCAGCATCGACACGATGTTGGGCACGATGAGTCCGAGGAACGGCAGGTTGCCGACGACGACGGTGACGACTCCCGTGGCGATGGCCACGAGGATCGTGCCGATGAGGATGATCCGGTTGTAGTTGAGGCCGACGTTCGTCGCGATCTCCTTGCCCAGGCCGGCGACGGTGAAGCGATCGGCGGTGACGAACACGGCGACGACGACGAGGGCGACGATCCACAGCACCTCGTACTGTCCGCGCAGGATCGAGGTGAAGCTGCCGGCGAACCAGATGCCCAGGCTCTGGAGCATGTCCGTCTGGACGGCCACGAAGGTCGAGATCGCCCCGACCACCGCTCCGAGCATGATGCCGATGATCGGCACGATGAGCGAGGACTTGAGCGAGACGCGGCGGAGGAAGAGGAAGAAGATGATGGTGCCGATGAACGCGGCGATGATCGCTCCGATCATCCGCGCGAGGATCGAGGCGTCGGGATAGACGATGACGGTGAGCATGAGACCGAGCCCGGCCCATTCCGTCGTACCCGTCGTCGTCGGCTCGACGAAGCGGTTCTGAGTCAGCAGCTGCATGACGAGCCCGCACATCGCCATCGCCGCGCCCGCAAGGACGAGGGCGATGGTGCGCGGGACACGGGTGATCTGGAACATCTCTGCCCCGCCGTCACCGCCGAAGATGTCGTAGACACCGGTCAGCAGCGAGGCGGCGAGCAGGGCCAGGACACCGAGGACGCTGAGCAGGAACTTCCAGTTCAGCAGCTGTCCCACCAGCGCCGAGGCGGGTTCCCCGGCGTCGGTTTCGCCGGCTCTGCGCCCGGCGGGCCGGCCCCGCCGAACCCCCGGGGCGGCAAGGGCGCCGGAGGTGCGGGATCCGTCTTCGGCGGGGGGCGCTGATCGGTCGGCCGATTCGGTGATGGACGTGCGACTGCCGGCACCGGGTTGACCGGTGCCGGCAGTGCGGCGTAGTGCTCGTGTCATGCGCTGGTGCGGACCTTACTTGTCTTCGAGCTTGTCAGCGAAGGTGTTGAAGAACTCGGTGTAGGTCTGGATTCCCTCATTGAGGTAGGTGTCCTCGGGGAAGTAGACGATGTTGTCGTCCTCGATCGCGGGGACGTTCTTCAGCGCTTCCGAGTCCTCGAGGACCTCTGCTGCGGGGGCCGAGCCCTCGTCGCGGTCCTCGGGGGCGAAGGAGGCGTCACGGTCCATGACGATCATGAGCTCGGGGTTCGAATCGGCGATGGCCTCGACCGAGACGTCGTCGCCCTGGTGGTCCTCACTGCTTTCTTCGACCTCGAGGGCCGGGTTCAGATCGAGGATGTCGAAGACCGGTCCGACGGTCCGGCCGACCGAGGGCGCGGAGTAGCCGATGTCACCGGCCGAAGTGATCAGCCCCATGGCCTTGTCCTCGCCGTTGTAGGCCTCGCGGGCGCGCTCGATCGAGGCGTCGAAGTCCTCGATGAGCTCATTCGCCTCGTCCTGCTTGTCGAAGACCTCGCCGAGGACGGTCGTCTGGCGCTTGAGCTCCTCGTCGAAGTCCTCATCGTCGCGAGGATCGAGTTCGAGGATGGTCGCATCCGGCGCCAGCTTGGCCAGGTCGTCGTGGTACTGGGAGAAGCGCTGGCCGTTGACGATGAGGTCGGGCTCGGCCTCGACGACCTTCTCGAGGTCGGGCTCGCGGTGGGAGCCGAGGTCGAGGATCGAGTCGTCCTCGGTGTAGCTGAGGTCGTCGGGCATGAGCGAGACGGCACCGGCACTGAGCTCGACGCCCCAGGTGTCGAGAGTCTCGAAGGTGCGGTTGTCATTGGCGACGACGGACTCGGGAGGGCTGGCGACGGTCTGTGTGCCGTTGTTGTCCTCGACCTCGATGGTGCTGCCGGAGCCTTCGGCGCTGGCCTGGCTCTCATCGGAGCCGGACGAGCCGCAGCCCGCCAGGGTGAGGGCAAAGACGCCGGCCAGAGCGCTGAGCTGTAGACGTGACGAAACCATAGGGAACCTACTTCCTGCAATCTTCGGGTTGGAGAAGCATGTACACACTCTGGCAATTAGCTTAGCCTAGGCTTCATAAATAAAGTCAAAAAAGTGTTTCGTTATCCACGTCACATTCACTGCGGTTGTGATCGAAAGCGCAGCCGAACGGCCGCAGTCCGGCTTGCACAGGCGCGGTCCGGTTTGCACAGGCGCGGCCCGAGGCTGCGGGCGCAGGTGAACGCGGGCCGGAGTCTCCGCGCGAGCCGGAGCCCTGGGAGGGCGGTACCTCCGCACGGGCCGGAGCCCTGGAGGGGCGGGCACCGGTCTGGGCCCGGGCAGTCGACCGGCCCGACTGCCCTCAAGCCCTCACAGGGCCGCTGGAGGACAGGCTTCAGATCGCAGCGATGAGTCGTTCGACCTCGGCCTGGGTGGCGGCCGCGGCGGTCGGTCCGCCTCCGCCTCCGCGCACGACCTTGATGCCGGCCTCCTCGGCGATGATCGCTCCGCCGGCATAGTCGTAGATCCCCAGTCCGCGTTCGGCATAGCTGTTGACCTTGCCCTCGGCCACCATGCACAGATCCACGGAGGCGGCCCCGCAGCGGCGGATGTCGTCGTAGCCGTCCATCAGGTTCTCGAGTTTCGCCAGCTGCGGCCCGCGATTGCTGCCGGTGTAGGCGAAACCCGTGGCGAGCAGCCGTCCGGACAGTCCGGCGGGCGTTCCGTGCAGACGCTGCGCCGGAAGCGATTCGGAGCCCACGCGACCCTCGACGCGATACGAGCCGAGCCCTTCAGCGCCGAGCCACGTCGCATTCAGGCCGGGAGAGGCCACCAGGCCGAACAGCCAGCGTCGCCGGTCGGGCCGCCCAGCGGGTGTCCCCTCTCCCCCGACTGCCTCTCCCCCGGCCTCATGCGAACCGTCCGGCGCGGGCAGGCAGACACCGACGGAGAAGGCATGGTGTTCGATGCCGCGGACATAGTTGACAGTCCCGTCGATCGGGTCGACGTGCCACTCGAGGCGCGAGCCCGGCTCGCTCTGCTCGACGAGCCTGCCGACCTCCTGATCGAAGCAGCTGAGTTCGGCCAGGAACTCCTCCGGAAAGAACTCGACCGGGTCGAGAGCGGCCGCGCCCTCTTCTCCGACCATGAGGTCATTCGGCCTGACCTCTGCGAGAAAGCCCCGAACGAGGGACTCGATCTGCGCATCGGCGAGAGTGACCAGGTCATTCGGCGAGGACTTCGTATCGACCACGGACTCATCGAGGCTCGCACCCAGGGATCCGCGCCAGGCGGTCATCTGCTCCCACGCCATGGCGGATAAGTCAGAGGCGATGCGCAGCAGAGGCAGATCGGCGATCTCAGTGGGCAGGAAATCAGACTCAGGACTCATACCGCCACTCTAGACACCGCTGCCACCACACCGGCGGACCGGTCTGCTGGGCGGACGCCGGCACCCCGACCACTCGGCGGCCTCGCGGCACCCCGCCGTCCAGGCCACATCGGTCACAAGCACCCGGGCCGCCTCTGTAACAAGACTGCAATACTGCGCCGAGTATGTACTTTTTGTATCTAAGCCGCCCGACGCCGGCTGACGACCACGATTCTTCGACAATTCAGCGCACTCGGAGGACGCCTGGGGATACTGTTCACGATTGCCTGGAACCGAACTTTCACGAGCACGGATCCGCGCATTCGGAGCGAGGTTTCTCTGCCGGCTGCGCAAACCCGTCCGCGCGATTATGCACCCACCGGGCGCTTTAAGCACTCAATAAGATCTCTTGTTATAGAACAGTGATGGAAATCGACCACCGAACGGTCGGCGAACACCCATGGAACGCACAAGGGCGGTGACCCATGTCGTTCATGGATCACCGCCCCGGGCAGTCGCGGGAAGGGCGAACACTCCAGAGAGCGGACGAGACCGGTTCGACCTCGTCTCCTCGGGGTCAGACCGGGTCTGCGACTCCCGCTTTCGGTTCGCTGCGCTTCACCGGTCCGTGCCTGCGCACGATCTCCTGCACGGCCTGCGAGGAGGTTCCGGCAGCCTCGGCGATCGCTCCGAAGGTCGCCCCCTCTTCGCGCGCACGCAGAATGGCCATCACGTAGTCCGTGTTGATTTTCGATCGCTGACGAGCGACCTTTCTGACAACACCGACTAATGCCGTCTGATCAACTGTCAATTCACGAGCTCGACGCGACATGGTTTCTTCCCTTGCATTTGTGCTGTGGCCCGTTGCCACGAATTGGTGTAGTCCCATTAGATACCACGAATATGTCAATACACCAAGAATTCCCGGATATTGGAATCAATGGCACCGCTGGGCGCCGTTCTGAGCTTGTCGCATAACGAATCGATAACGTTCGCGGGTGTTGAGGATGACTGCGCACGGCCCGCAGCGCTCAACACGAGTGCCGCCGAGCGCGGGGCCCCGGGACTGCCGGGAGAGGGGCTCGATACTCCGCCGACCCAAGTGGCACAATGCGGACATGACGACAATGGCCCATCCCACAGGCGCGAATCGGGCGACCGTCGATGATGACGAGTCCACGACGACGCTGCCCACCACACTCGCGGCCGAGTTCCGTGCCGCAGGCATCCGCGACTTCAGCATCGAGGGCACCGAGCGAGCCGCCTTCTCCTCCGACGCCTCTCTCTTCCGACTCGTCCCCGCCGCGATCGCCTTCCCATACGACGAGGACGAAGTGCGTCGCATCCTCACCATCGCCCGCCGCCTCGGGGTGTCGATCACCAGCCGCGGGGCCGGGACCTCGATCGCCGGCAACGCGATCGGCCGCGGCATCGTCATCGACTTCTCCCGCCATATGAATGCCGTCGTCGATCTCGACCCGGCCGAGCAGTCGGCCTGGGTCGAGGCCGGCTGCATCCACGCCGACCTGCAGAAGAGAGCCAAGCCGCACGGTCTGCGCTTCGGCCCCGACCCGTCCACGCATACGCGCTGCACGATCGGCGGGATGATCGGCAACAACGCCTGCGGCCCTCGGGCCATGGGCTACGGGCGCACCGGCGACAACATCCTCGCGCTGAAGGTCATGCTCGTCGACGGCACCGTCGTCACCCTCGATGACACGGACAGCTCCGAGACCTTCCCCCGACTCCACGAACTGATCGCGAAGAATCTCGGAACCGTCCGGACCCACTTCGGCACGTTCTCCCGCCAGGTCTCCGGGTACGGGCTCGAATCCCTGCTGCCGGAGAACGGCTTCGATCTGCGGCGCGCCTTCGCCGGCACCGAGGGCACCTGGGGCATCGTCCTGGCCGCGAAGATGCGCCTGGTCAAGGACCCGAGCTTCACCTCGGCGGTGGTGCTCGGCTACGAGGACATGGTCGCTGCCGCCCACGACGCTCCGCTTTTGAAGGACTTCCCCGTCGCCGCCTGCGAGGGCCTCGACTCACGCATGCTCGCCCGCGTCATCGACACCAAGGGCGCCGAGGCGATCCCGTCCCTGCCCGAAGGCGCCGGATGGCTCGTCGTCGAACTCACCGGTGAGGACGAGCCCGAGCTCGAGCGGGAGACCCAGCGGCTCATCTCCGAATCGAAGTCGCTGGACTCCGCGGTCCTCGACGCCGCGGCCGCCGCCGAGGTGTGGGCCATCCGCGCCGACGGCGCCGGCCTCGTCTCCCGTACCCCCGACGGCCGCGACGCCCACGCCGGATGGGAGGATTCGGCGGTTCCGGTCGACCACCTCGGCGATTATCTGCATGACCTCATGGATCTGCTCGACGAGCACGGCCTGTGGGCCATCCCCTATGGACACTTCGGTGACGGCTGCCTGCACATGCGTGTGGACTTCCCGCTCGAGGCTCCGAACGGGCAGCAGGTGATGCGCGACTTCATGGTCGCGGCGACCAAGCTCGTGGCGCGCTACGGCGGTTCGGTCTCCGGTGAGCACGGGGACGGTCGGGCGCGCTCAGAGCTGCTCAGCCTCATGTACCCGCCCGCGGCGCTCGATCTGTTCACTCAGGTCAAACGCCTGTTCGACCCGCAGCATCTGCTCAATCCCGGAGTCATCGTCGATCCCGACGCGCTCGACGAATCCGTCCGGCTGACTCAGCTGCCCCTGCGCCAGGAGCTGCCCGGGAAGCTGGCCATGGCCTACCAGGGCGAGTCCGCCGGCTTCGTCTCAGCGGTGCACCGGTGCACCGGGATCGGCAAGTGCCGGGCGGACACGGCCGCGGCCGGCGACATCATGTGCCCGTCCTACCAGGCCACCCGCGATGAGCGGCATTCGACGAGGGGGCGCGCCCGGGTGCTGCAGGAGATGGTGTCCGGGGACCTGCTCGAACCGCGGTGGGACTCCCCCGAGGTCCACGAGGCGCTCGACCTGTGCCTGTCGTGCAAGGCCTGCGGCACCGAGTGCCCGACCGGGACGGATATGTCCACCTACAAGGCCGAGGTCCTCTACCAGTCGTATCGGGGCAAGCTGCGGCCGATGGCGCATTACGTCCTCGGCTTCCTTCCGCAGCTGGCTCGGCTGTCGACTCCCATGGCGCCGGTGGTCAACCGGATCTCGCGGCTGCCCGGGTTCGGGCAGCTGGCGAAGCGGATCGGCGGCATCGATGCCCGCCGGTCGATCCCGCAGTTCGCTGCCACGACCTTCCGCAAGTGGTGGACGACCACCGCCGAGGCGGCTCCGCGTTCGAATCGGTCACAGACCCCGCCGCCCGCCGAGGCGGGGGAACCGTCGGCGGGAACGCTGACGGGCGGGACCCGGAAGACGGACGAGGTCGTCCTGTTCGCCGATTCCTGGTCGAACCACTTCGCCCCGCGCATCCTCGCCGCGGCCGTGGCCGTGCTCGAACACGCCGGGGTGAGCGTGCGGGTGATCGATCAGACCGTGTGCTGCGGTCTGCCGCTGATCTCGACCGGTCAGCTCGACGTCGCCCGGGCGAACCTGTCGGAGACGATCACGGCTCTGGACGCCACCGGCGATGTGCCGATCGTCGGCGTCGAGCCCTCCTGCATCGCCACGATCAAGGACGATTCGGCCAAGCTCATCGCCGATGAGGCCTCGGCGAGGGTGGCCGACCGCGTGCAGACTCTGGCCCAGTACCTGCTGAGCATCGGTGCCGAACTGCCCGACCTGTCCGGCGTCGAAGCGCTCGTCCAGCCGCACTGCCACCAGTCGTCGATCTTCGGCAACGCCGCGGACAAGGAGCTGCTGGCCAGGGCGGGGGTCACCTCCCAGTTCCTCGGCGGGTGCTGCGGGCTGGCCGGGAACTTCGGCGTCGAACAGGGGCACTATGAGACCTCGGTCGCCGTCGCCGAGGTGGCCCTGCTGCCCGCCCTGCGCAAGCAGGCCGCCGCCCGGACGCGGTCCGAACAGGCACGTTCCCAGACCGCCGAGGCGGGGGCGGATGAGTCGCGCCTGCAGGTGGTGCTCGCCGACGGCTATTCGTGCCGGACTCAGATCACGGATCTCAGTGACGCCGAAAGTGTGTCATTGGCCGAACTGCTCGCCTGGGGTTGGGGGCTGGATCCGCGCCGTTGACGGGCACTCGAGAGCCGCCTCGGCGAGGGGCCCTCAGGCCTTGGCGGTCAGCACCGGGACTTCGGCCTCGAGGAGGATCCGCTGCGCCTGGGATCCGAGGATGAACTTCCCGATCGCCGAGCGTTTGCGCAGTCCGATGACGATGAGCTGGGCTTCGTATTCGACGGCCAGTTCGTTGAGAGTCCCGGGCAGGTCGTCCTCGTGGTCGGGCTGGAGCACCTCGACCTCGATGTCGGATTCCTTGCCGAGGTCGACGATTCGCTTGATCTCGTCCTCACCGATCTCGGTCGGGGTTCCGCTGGCACCTCGTCGCTGTGAATTGATCACGACGGCAGTGCTCGACCGCAGTTTGGCCTCCGCGAACCCCGCACGCAGAGCAGCCTCACCCTCAGGAGCGGGTAGGTAGCCAATGAGAATCGTCATGACTCCCAGTATATTGACAGGTGCCCGAAACATTCATTCCGGTCTCATCTCGGAGACAGCCGAGTCACCGTCCTTTGCCGGAATTCGCCGCCGTCGACTGCGCCCGCTGCGCCAGAGCCGCCATCTGATCGATCAGCTCAGGAGGGTCGATGATCTCGACCGGGACCGGGATCATGGCGAGATGGGTCGCCGCCGTGGCCAGATCGTCGATTCCGAAGGCGATGCGCACACCATCGGCCGCCTCGGTGATGGTCGCCGCTCGGGAGGAGAACCACTGACCGGCTTCGGCGACCGTCGACCGCATCCCGATGATGACGGTGTGCGAGTATGCGGCGGTGGTGACCGCGGAGCTCACGGCCGCCTCGGCGTCGGGGTGGGGCCGTGGAGAGAACTCGAGGGTCGTCGCGTGGACGTCGCTCATCCGGTCGAGCCGGAAGACCCTCCAGTCCCGGCGCACGAGATCCCAGGCGAAGAGATACCAGTGCGCGCCGAGGACGACGAGCTGGACCGGCTCGACCCGTCGGCTCTCGGTCGGCCTGCCGGTCTCGGCCGGGGCGACGGTCTGGCGTCCGCGCGGGGCGGCGGTTGCTGAGCGGGGCGAAGAACGGCCGCGTCCACGACGGTCGGGGACCGTATAGTCGAAGGTCGCCAGCGTCTGCCCGCTGATCGCCGAGGCGAGCGCGATGACCGAGGCGATGTCGATACCGGGCACGTTGCCCTGCGGCACGGACACCGCCGTGCCGATGTCGTTGAGGCTCCCGCGCATCTGAGCGGGCAGCATCTCACTGAGTTTGCGGGCCGCCGAGTCCGCATGCGGGGTGTTCAGCCCCGCCCCGCGCAGCAGGGCGAGACCGACGGCGGTGGCCAGCGCTTCACCCGATCCGAGTTGGAGCGGCGGCAGCATCGTCCGTGACTCCGCGCGGTAGCCGCCGGCCGTTCCCGGCACGGAGGCGATGATGTAGCCCAGGGCCCGGAGTTCGGCGATGTCACACCTGATCGTGCGCGCGGTGACCGCGAAGTCTGCGGCGAGTTCGGCGGCTGAAAAGGTCCGTCCGGAGGCGAAGGCGCTCAGCAGCGACAGCAGTCTGGCATTGCCCGGCATTCCCATCACCTTGACTCGCCCTTCGCCGGAGATCGCCTGCGATCGTTCGCCGATAAGGACAGTATATGTCCGCAATATGGCAGACGATGGGATCGATGGGGCGGAGCGACCGTCCCTCGCCGCCGATGACGGCGGTCGACGAACAGGAGAGACCATGCCCTTCTTCGCTCCTTCGGTCACGTCGGAGACCGACGCGGCCTTCAGCTTTCTGGCCCACCAGTGCGCGCAGCTCCGGGTGACGGCCCTGGGCCTGTCCGCTGAGCAGGCGCGGCGCGCTCCGACGGCCAGCCCGCTCAGCATCGCCGGGCTCCTCGCCCATGTCGCGCAGGTCGTCAACGGCTGGCTCCTGCAGGTCAAGGAACCCGAGCGCGTCATCGAATTCTCGGACTTCCCGGCGATCAACGCCGAGCTCGGACTCGACGGCATGTTCGATGGCACCGCCGTTCCCGACCGGCCGCTCGAGGACGTGGTGGCGGTCTTCGACAAGGCGGTGGCAGAGATCGAGGTCGCCCATCGGACCGTCGAGGACCGCGGGATCAGCCTGCGCACCGAGGTCAGCGTCCCGAGCAATCCGTGGATGCCGGCGGATTTCGTCATGACCGTCGGCTGGATCCTGTGGCACCTGGCCACCGAGGTCGCCCGTCATGCCGGACATGCCGACATCATCCGCGAGTCCATCGACGGGGCAATCGCCTATCAGCTCAACGCCGAAGCCGACGGCGAGGCCTGGCCGCCCGAGCATGCCGAGACGGTCGAGGGCAGCTGAGCCGCCGACGTCCTCACACACGCCGAAGGCGGTATTGCAGAGTATGCAATACCGCCTTCGGACAGACAGGGGCGCTCAGGCGACGAACACCTCGGCGTCGGTCTTCGACACCCTGTCGACCAGGTGATCGGTGTAGGCCGGCATGGTGAGGAATTCGGCGAAGGTCTCCCCCAGCGCCGAGGCGCGGAAGATCTCCACGGCCTCGTCGAAGTGGTCATCGGGACGACGCTCCATCGCCGCCAACTCCTCCCCGAGGTAGCGTTCGGCCAGATGAGGAGTCAGCTGCCGACCGTTGTCGAGGGTCACCTCGTGGTGGATCCACTGCCAGATCTGCGAGCGGCAGATCTCGGCGGTCGAGACGTCCTCGAGCTGGTTCTCCAACGCCACGTGCCCGTTGCCGCCGAGCCATTCGTTCATGTATCCGACGGCCACACGGATGTTCATCCGCACACCCTGTTCGGTGACGATCGGCTCGAGGCCGGTGATGTCGAGGATGTTCTCGCTGGTGACCTGCACGTCGGGGCGCTTGTTCTCCAGCTGGTGGGGACGCGATCCCAGTGCGGCGTCGAAGACAGCCAGCGCTGCCGGCACCAGGGCCGGGTCGGCGACCCAGGTGCCGTCGAAGCCCTGCCAGGCCTCGCGGGCCTTGTCCTCACGCATGCGTGCGAACTCGGCGGCCACGAAGGCCTCGTCCGGATGGTCGGCCATGAGGTTGGACATCGTGCCGATCGCATGCGCTCCGCGACGGTGGCAGGTGGCGACGAGGCGATCGGTGAAGGCCTTCATCAGCGGCAGATCCATCGTCAGGCGCTCCCGGTCGGGCAGAACGTAGTCGCTGGTGTTGCGCAGGTTCTTGACCACGGAGAACAGGTAGTCCCAGCCGGCGGCTTCGAGTCCGGCGCAGTGCTCGCGCAGCTCGAAGAGGATCTCCTCCATCTGGAACACCGCGGTGATGGTCTCGATGTGCGCGGTCGCCCGGATGGTGCCCTGCTCGATGCCGAGGCTGTTCTGGGCGTGGACGAAGATCTTGTTCCACAGCCGGGCCTCCTGCGAGGACTCGAGCTTCGGCAGGTAGAAGTACGGGCCGGAGCCGTGGCTGATGAGGTGGCGGGCGTTGTGGAAGAAGTACAGGCCGAAGTCGACGAGTGCTCCGGAGGTCGCGAACTCCTCGCCGTTGTCGTCGACGTAGAGCAGGTGCTTCTCCGGCAGGTGCCAGCCGCGGGGACGCAGTCCGATGGTCGGCTGGTTGTCATTGCTGACACCGGGCAGCTGGCCGCGGATGGCGCGGTAGAGGTTGAGCTGACCGCCGATGACATTGGCCCAGGTCGGGCTCGTGGCGTCTTCGAGATCGGCCAGCCACACCTTGGCCTGGGAGTTCAGGGCAGCCACGACTTCGGGTTCGGTCACGGGACCGGTGAGTTCGACGCGGCGGTCCTCGAGACCGGGAGCCCCGGCGGAGCCGGCGACGGTCCAGGACCGGTCGGCCCGGATGCGGGCGGTCTCGGGCTTGAACCGCGGCAGGGTCCCGCCGTTCATCTCGGCCGCACGGGCCCGGCGCGTGCGCAGCAGCTGGCTGATGGTGCCGGCGAACTCGTCGTGCAGAGTCGCGATGAACGTCAGTGCGGGCTCCGAGAGGACGGTGCCGAAGCCGGTTTCGAGCGGCGCGTTGATCTTGATGTAAGACATGGGCTTCTCCTCACCCGTCGTAGTGTGCTGCCTGGAATCTGTGGTGGTGCTGCGTGGAATCTGTGTGCCCGGCGGGCCGCCGAGTGCGGTGCTGGGTCCGGGATCGGATCCCGACCGGGGTTCATTCAGTCGTGTGTGGTGTGACGGCGCGGACCGACAATGCAAACCCCGTGAAAACATTGACGATCCGCGCCGAGTCCGTGGGGGCCGAGGACGTGCCGGGAAGGCGCGTGCCGCGGCCGGTCGGCTCAGCTGAACTGAGCGGTTTCGGTGGAGCCTTCCAGTGCGGTGGTCGACGAGTCCGGGTTGACCGCGGTCGAGACCAGGTCGAAGTATCCGGTGCCGACCTCGCGCTGGTGGCGGGTCGCGGTGTATCCGCGCTCCTCAGCGGCGAACTCGCGCTCCTGCAGGTCGACGTAGGCCTTCATCTGCTCGCGGGCGTAGCCGTGAGCCAGATCGAACATCGAGTAGTTGAGCGCGTGGAAGCCGGCCAGGGTGATGAACTGGAACTTGTAGCCCATGGCTCCGAGCTCGCGCTGGAACTTCGCGATGGTCGAGTCGTCGAGGTGCTTGCGCCAGTTGAACGACGGCGAGCAGTTGTAGGCCAGCATCTGGTCCGGGTGCTCGGCCTTGATCGCCTCGGCGAACTGCTTGGCCGCCTCGAGGTCGGGTGTCGAGGTCTCCATCCACAGCAGATCCGCGTAGGGAGCGTAGGACAGACCGCGGGCGATGCCGGCCTCGATGCCGTTGGTGATCTTGTAGAAGCCCTCGGCGGTGCGCTCACCGGTGACGAAGCGCTGATCGCGCTCGTCGATGTCCGAGGTCATCAGCGTGGCCGCCTCGGCGTCGGTGCGGGCGATGACGAGGCTGGGCACGTTCTCGACATCGGCAGCCAGCCGGGCCGCGTTCAGGGTGCGGATGTGCTGCGAGGTCGGAACCAGGACCTTGCCGCCGAGGTGGCCGCACTTCTTCTCGGAGCCGAGCTGGTCCTCGAAGTGGACGCCGGCCGCACCGGAGGCGATCATCGAGCGCATGAGCTCGTAGACGTTCAGCGTGCCGCCGAAGCCCGCCTCGGCGTCGGCGACGATCGGGGCGAACCAGTCGTCGACGTTCTTCTGTCCCTCGGAGGTCTCGATCTGGTCGGCGCGCATGAGCGCGTTGTTGATCCGACGCACGACCTGCGGCACCGAGTTGGCCGGGTAGATCGACTGGTCCGGGTAGGTCTGGCCGGCGGCGTTGGCATCGGCGGCGACCTGCCAGCCGGAGAGGTAGATGGCCTTGAGCCCGGCCTTGACCTGCTCGACGGCCTGGTTGCCGGTCAGCGCGCCGAGGGCGTTGACGTAGTCCTCGGTGTTGATGAGATCCCAGAGCCGCTCGGCACCGTGGCGGGCCAGCGTGTGCTCCTCGATCAGCGAACCGCGCAGTTTGACGACATCCTCGGGCTCGTAGTCACGAGCGATTCCCGACCAGCGGGCGTTGGTCGCCCAGTCGCGGCGGATGGCCTCAGCATCGTGCAGGTTGCTCTGCGTGGTGGTCTCAGTCATTGTCCTTCTCTCCTCGTCGTTCGGGGTTGATGTATTCATTCTGTGGGGGCCGCAAGAGCTGTGGTAGGGGATTTTCTGATGAATAACCTCGATATTTCCGGTTCAAGAAAATTCGCGCTTCTGTCATACTGGTTTGCACGAAAGTGAACTGGCACACAGAACCGATTGGAGCGGCCTTGGTCAGCATCGAAGCGGAAGTCGAGAGCGGCGAGCAGCAGACGGATACTCTGAGCATCGGCAGAAGAATACGATTTTTTCGCAAACAGCGGGGTCTGACGCTGAACGAGCTGGGGCAGGAAGTGGGGCGTGCGGCCTCGCAGATCTCGACGATCGAGAACGGCAAGAGAGAAACTTCTGTCACGCTCCTGGCCACGATCGCCAAGGCGCTGAGGACCGATGTCGCCGACCTCATCGACCCCACCCCGATCGACGACCGTCAGGCCCTCGAACTCGAGGCCGAACGCAATCAGGCCTCGCCCATGTACTCTTCCCTGGGGCTGCCGCAGGTACGCATCAAATCCCTGCCGTCCGATGCGCTCGAGGCGATCGTGGGGCTGCAGCGCCAGCTCGGTGAGGTCCTCGAACGCCGTGCGGCCACCCCCGAGGAGGCGCGCCGGGCCAATCGCGAGCTGCGGGACCGGATGCGGGAGAAGAACAACTACTTCGCCGAGCTCGAGTCCACCGCCGCCGAGCTGCTCGACCTCGTCGGCTACGAATCGGGCACGGTCTCGCAGCGGCAGACAGCGCTCATCGCCGAGAAGCTCGGTTTCAGCCTCCACTACGTCTCGGATCTGCCGGAATCGACCCGGTCGATCTCGGACACCGCGAACAAGCGGCTCTACCTGCCCAACGCCGATGCGGCCTTCGACCCGCGCTCCCACCTGCTGATGAGTCTGGCCCCGCACGTGCTCGGCTACGACTCGCCGAAGGACTTCCACGAGTTCCTCCAGCAGCGCGTCGAGGCGAACTATCTGGCCGCGGCGATCCTGCTGCCCGAATCGACGGCCGTGCCGATGCTCGAGGAGGAGAAGAGGAAGCGCGTGCTCTCCGTCGAGCATCTGCGCGATATGTTCAGTGTCGGCTACGAGATGGCCGCGCACCGGTTCACGAACCTCGCCACCGAGCACCTCGGTCTGCCCGTCCACTTCATGAAGGTCCACAACTCCGGCACGATCCACAAGGCGTACTCGAACGACGGTCTGCCCTTCCCCACCGATCCGCTCGGCGCGATCGAGGGGCAGTTCGCGTGCAAGCGCTTCACCTCACGCACGGTCTTCCGCGTCGCCGACCGGTTCAGCCCGTACTACCAGTACACCGACACTCCGCAGGGCTCGTTCTGGTGCACCGCCCGCGTGCTGCCCGGAGGCGACTTCGCCATCAGCGTCGGAGTGCCGTTCGCCCATGTGCGCTGGTTCGAGGGCAGGGAGTCACAGATCCGGTCGAAGTCCGAGTGCCCCGATCCGGCCTGCTGCCGGCAGGCGCCGGCCGACCTGGCGGCGAAGTGGGAGGACCAGGCGCTGCCTTCGGCGCGGATGCACGCCTCGCTGCTGGCCGCGGTGCCGCCGGGTGCGGTGCCCGGCGTCGACGACACCGAGGTCTACGAATTCCTCGAACGTCACTCGGACTGAGACGCGGGGGTTCCGTGACCGAGCGGCGTGGGCTCTCCTCGGCGAAGAGACGCGGGAGCTCCGTGACCGAGGGCCTCGCGGAGGCGGCCGAGCAGGAGATCGCGCCACCACAGGTATTCGTGCCCGCCCACGAATGACCGGGCCTCGACCTCAAGTCCGCGGTCGGCGAACTCGGCGATCGTCTCGGCGACCGAATCCGCGATCACCGGTTCCAGGACGCCGTAGTCGATGACGAGGTCCGGCACGGTCGCGTCAGTGGAGTCCGCATCGGGCAGGTGGTCCCAGATTCTGCGCCCGGCGGCGTCGGTCTGCCAGAACGACGGGGACAGGCAGATCCCGCGGAAGCGCTGCGGATGGCGCAGCGCGAAGTAGGCCGCGGCCAACCCGCCGTAGGAGGCTCCGGCGACGAGGGCCCGGACTCCGCGGTCGGGCGCGATGCTTGCGACAAGGTCGAGCACGTCGTCGCAGAAGTCCGGATTCATCACGAGATCGTCCGCACGCAGATTGCCCGCGCTCGGAGCGGGCGGTCGCGGACTCCCGGTCCTCGCATCCCCCGCGTTCGGGGCGGGGGCTCGCGATTCGCCGTCGGGAACCTCGGCGGTGCCCGGGCCAGCGTCGGCAACCTCGGTCTCGGCGTGCTCGTGGTCGATCGCGATGACGGTCGAGGGCGGAGAGTCGAATTCGTCGATCGCTGCCAGCAGTCCGCCGTCGACGAATCCTCGTCCGTCGAAGACGACGAGCACCGGCGCCGAGGCGACCGCCCGGTTCGGACGGTGGATCCAGATCCGCCTCGGCGAGGAATCGAGGGTGACGATGCGCTCTGCGACGTCGTCGGAGCCGATTTCGGGACCGGAGGTCCAGGGCAGCCGACCGCCGTCGATGCGCGGTGGGGCCTCGGGCGGGGCCCAAACGGGCGGTGGGGCGTCGGGGGCGGCGACGGCGAGGGTGGCGATGCCGTGCATATTGCGCACCGTCGACAGGCCGGGATGGCGGGTCGGGACGAACGATCCTTCGAGTGCCGCGAGCCAGGTGGGCCGGTCGGCGGACTGCAGTCCCGCGGGCACGGCCATGAAGTGGAGGCCGCCGCGGAACCCGCGGGGCACGTCGAGGTCGATCGCGAATCCGCCGCCGCTCGGGCCCTCGTAACGGGTCATGATCCCGCGGGCGACGTCGGTGCGGCCGGCGATGCCGTTGAGGTCGGCGAACAGGGACTGCCCGTCCCCGGGTCGACGGTCGGTGGGAATGTCCTCTTCGGCCACGACGATGCCCAGTCTCCACAGGTCGCGCTCGGCGTCGAGGGTCCATGTGCACAGCTCGGTTGTCTCGCCCGTCTGCCCGTGCCCGTTCATCGGGTGAAGCCGTCCACGGCCTGGTCGACGACGGCCTCGGCGATGGCCAGCGCCGAGGTGGCTCCCCACTTCGGGACGGCCCTGACCACGGTCAGCCTGCCGCGCGTGGTCGTCTTCAGATCGTCGATGAGCTCGCCGTCATCGTTCATCGCCTGCGCACGGACTCCGCGGGGTCCCTGCTCAATGGATTCGGCGTCGAGTTCGGGCACGAATCTGCGCACCCCGTCGACGAAGGCGGACTTGCTCACCACGGTCTTCACCCCGCGGGCGGCCGTCTTCGCGGTCTGCGCGGCGAACTTCCAGAACCCCTTGAACCGGGCGGTCGACCCGATGTCGCCGAGGTCGAATCCGCGGCGTTCATAGGCCTCCCGGCCGAGGGCGACGAAGGTGTTGGGGCCCAGGACGAGCGAATCGTCGAGGCCGCGGATGATCGAGGTTTCGGCGAAGGGCGCCAGCGGGTCGGGCACGGAGCCGATGATGCCGCGGACCGCCTCGGCGCCGGTCGTCGACGCCGTGTAGTAGTCGCAGGTGAACGGCACGATCCGCGGCTGCGCATCCAGTCCGGCGGCGGTCGCGAGCCGGTCGGCCTGCAGGCCGGCGCAGACGATGACGAGGTCGAAGGTGCCCAGGATCTCCTCGGCCGAGGGCTCCTCGCGGGCCGGGCCACGAGTGTGCGGCTGGCCGGGGTCGCGGTCGTTGTGGGTCGAGCCTCGTTCCTGCGGGCGGGCGGGGCCGCGCGTGTCCGAACCGCGCGACCATGAGCTCGTCAGCTTCTCCGTCCATTCGCCGATCGTCGTCTCGGCCTGTTTGAACCAGTCCTGCTCACCGAAGCGATCGCGCAGCTCATCGCCGAGGCCGATGACCGGGTCCCGGGTCTCGTTCCCCCGGTAGGTCCGAGGCCGTTCGTATCCCTGATGCTCACGCTCACCCGCGCCGTCGGCGTCGGCTCCTCGGCCGGGCCCGGCTCCCTCACCGGAGTCCGCGTCCTGATCATCGGGACCGGAGTCCGCACCCCGCTCTTCGGGACCGGACGCCGCCGGCAGCGTGCGTCCGCGCAGCCGGACCTCATTGCTCATGACGTCGAATCCGGTCACCTCGGTGCTCAGGCGAATCCTGCCTCCGTCGGCGCGCACATCGGAGGCGAGCTCTTCGGTCAGCGCCGCGAAGTCCGCGACGGCGGCATGGGGTGAGAACAGCCCGAGGACGCCTCTGGCCGCGGGTTCGACAGCGCGGACCTCCTGCCTTTCGAGCAGTCGCACCCCGGGGATCCCATTGTCCTCGGCCTGGGCGAAGAGCTGTTCGAGCCGCTCCGCCTCGTCGGTGTCCTGGGCGATCAGCAGCTGCCCGCACTCCCGGTAGGCGACGCCGCGTTCGGCCATATAGGGGATGAGCAGCTGCACACCTCGGCGGGCGAGCGCGGCCGCGGTGGAACCGGGCGTCTGTTCGAGCCCGGAGTCGACGATGCCGGAGGTGTGTCCGCTCTGGTGCGCGGCGACGGTCTCGGCCTTGTCGAAGACGGTGACCTCGGCAGCCGGGAGCCTGTTCGTGACTTCGCGGGCTGCGGCGACGCCGAGGACACCGGCACCGACGACGGCCACTCGTGAAATACTCATACAGCAATCTTGGCACCGTTCGGGATGAAGGAGAAGCATGACGACCGTCTTGGATTGGCCGGGCAAAGCCCGGGCCTTCGCCCTCGGTCGTCGCCTCCTCGACGGGCCGCAGACGCGCCTCGGCGACGGGAGCACGCCCTATCTGCCCGACCCGCGCGAGAACCTGCTGGTCGTCGGGGATAATCTGCCAGCGCTGACCGCGATGCTGGCCACGCACCGCCGGCGCGTCAAGGTCGTCTACATCGATCCGCCCTACAACACGGGCAATGCGCACACGTACAAGGACCATGGGCACGATCACGCCAGTTGGCTGTCCTTCATGGCGCCGAGGCTGCTGCTCGCCCGCGAACTCATGCGCGACGACGGGGTGCTCTTCCTCCACCTCGATGACAAGGAGAGCGCGTGGGCGCAGCTGCTCGGCCACGAGATCTTCGGCGAGGACAATTCGCTGGGCACGCTCATCCATCAGCGCGCCAAGGGCGGGGGCAATGCGCCGTCCTTCGTGCGCGGGCACGACTACGTCCACGTCTGGGGGCGGGACGCGAACCGGGTGGGGCCGTTCCTGACGGAGAAGAAGTCACCGGCCAAACTCGAGATCATCGACGGCAGGCGGATGCTCGTGGAGACCGATGTGCTGCGGGCCGGATTCGGTCGGTACGCGCGCGGGTCCGAGCGGCGGCTGATGTACGAGGACATCCTCGCGGTCAAGGGGGCGAAGAAGCTCGCCGAGGTGGACGCGAAGCTGGCCGCGGGCGAATACATCCTGCGGCCCTGGGGCGATGCGGGCAAGCACGCGGTGGTGCGGGTGACGCCGGCGGAGAAGGCGAGTTCGAAGATGTACTCGATCATCAAGGCACTCGGCGGGCAGAACGACCTCGAGCCGCTGGGCCTGGGCGGAGTGTTCAGCTATCCGAAGCCGGTCGAGCTGGTCAAGGCGCTCGTGACCTCGCAGACGTTCTTCGACCCCGAGGCCATCGTCCTCGACTTCTTCGCCGGCTCCGGGACCACGGCGCAGGCAGTGATGGAGGCCAACGAGCGGGACGGCGGGTCACGGTCGTTCGTGCTCGTCCAGACCCCGGAGCCGCTGCGGTCGAAGAACGCCCGCGCCGTGGTCGCCGAGCGGGGCGGGAGCGCACGCGCGGACGGCAGCCAGGCCGAGGAAAGCGGGAGCGCACGCGCGCACGAGGGCCGGGCCGAGGACACCGAATTCCCCGCGATCAGCGACCTCACCGCCGAACGCATCCGTCGTGCCGCCGAAATCCACTCCCCCGGGCTGCGCTTCACCCGACTCGACGTCGTCGAGGACGAATAGGCCGCGACAAGCCTCAAGTGCTTTCCTGCGCGGCGTTTGTGGTCACTCCGCCGAGGCGGTTGTCCCGATTTTCCGGATTCGCCTCGGCGGAGTGACCACAAACGGCTGGGTTCCCGGGCCGGGCATCACCGCCACCAGGACTCGAACCCCGCGAGTTCCTCGTCGAGGGTCTCCCGCGCCGAGGCGGCGCTGCGCTCATCGAGCATGACCTCCTGCGCCAGCCCCTTCGCCATGGCGATCATCCGCATCGCCCACCGCCGGATGTCGGCATCGTCGGCACCGGCCGCCGCCCTGCGGCAATGACGAGCGGCCAAGTCGAGGGTTCCCCGATCGATAGCACGGATGATCTCACCGATCTCCCGGTCCATCACGGCCCTGGCGACGTACGTGTACCACACGGACGCCCCGATACGCATGGCCTCACCTGCAGGGATGAACGCAAAGAAGAACTCTCGCAGGCGGTCCATCGCGCGCTCGTACCCAGCAGATCCCTCCTCGGCGCTCGCGTCACCCTCCGCACCAGCATCACCGCCGACCGCCTCGGCGCTCGCGTCGCCCTCCGCACCAGCATCACCGCCGACCGCCTCGGCGCTCGCGTCACCATCTCCCGGCTCGGGGGCCTCGGCACCGGCGGCGATCTGTCGGCAGCCTTCGAGGACGAGCTCACGTCGGGAGGGGAAATAGTGCTGCACACGGCCGATGGAGATTCCGGCCGCCTCAGCGACGGAGCGGAAGGACACCGCGTCGATTCCCCTGAGGTAGATAACCTGCCAGAGGGCGTGGACGATCTCGGTGCGACGCTGAGCATGATCGACGATCTTCGGCATACCCCTCACTTTACAATACGATCAACTTGCATCACTATTGCAATATGAACGTACTGCCATTGAGTGATGGGGGCATCACGGTTCGGCAGCTGTCGAAGAGCTACGGCGGCCACCGCGTCGTCGATGATGTCAGCTTCGACGTCCCGCCCGGGCAGGTCACGGGTTTCCTCGGCCCCAACGGAGCCGGCAAGTCGACGACACTGCAGATGATCCTCGGACTCGCCTCCCCCGACCGCGGCTTCGCGACCGTTGACGGCCGACGACTGCTTGAGCACGTTGAGCCCGGCCGAGTGGTCGGAGCATTCCTCGGTGCCGACCGCATGCTGCCGGGACTGAGCGCCCGGGGCCACCTCGGCTGGATTGCGAAGGCGACGGCAACCACCGTCGACCGGATCGACGAGATGCTCGAGCTCGTGAGCCTGACTCACGCGCAGTCGCGCCGCGTCTCACAGCTGTCCCTGGGCATGCGGCAGCGGCTCGGGATCGCTGCCGCGCTGCTGACCGACCCGCAGGTGCTCATCCTCGACGAACCGCTCAACGGTCTCGATCCCGAGGGAATCACCTGGCTGAGAGCCCTCCTGGCCGACTTCGCCGGCCAGGGCAGGACGGTCTTCCTCTCCAGCCACCTGCTCCGGGAGATGGAACTCATCGCCGGCCACGTCGTCATCATCGGCAACGGTGAGATCATCGCCGATCTCCCCTTGGAAGAGCTGCGGCAGGAATCCGCGGCACGCATCCGAGTGCAGGGACCGGACCTGCACCCCCTCCTCCACCACCTGTGGAAAGAAGGGGCAGCGGTCGAGGTCGATGAGACCGGCACTTGCGCGGCGATCATCGCGCGCGAACCGCGCGAGATCTTCGGACTCTGCGTCCGCCTCGGCGTCGAGCTCACCGAACTCACCACGGAGGAACGCGACCTCGAAGACATCTTCATGACGCTGACGGTCCCGACCGGCACCCGCCCGGCAGCCGGCCCGGAAACCCGCCCGGCAGTCTGTCCGGCAACCGGCTCGGCGGTCCGTCCGGCAACTCGCCCGGCAACCGGATCGCCGTCGACGCACACGACGGAAGCGGGACCGCGATGACGACCATCGCGTCGAATATGCCTGCCGCCGAGTGGGCGAAGCTTCGGGATCTGCCCCGGTCGCGGCAGCTGCTGATCACCACGATCGCAGCGGCCGCGGCCACAGCGGTGGTGCTCGTGCTGACCTTCCCCGCCACCCGGGGAACCGCACTCTCGGCCGCCACCGCCGAGGAGGTGCTGTCGACAAGCGTCCTCGGAATCGACGCCGCCGCAGCAGTCCTCGTCGTCCTCGCAGCATGGTTCACCGGAGTCGAATTCCGCACCGGCGCAATCACCGAGAGCCTGCTGCGCACCCGTCACAGATCACGTATCGTCGCGGCCAAGTCCCTGGTGATCGCCGTCATCACCGCAGTCGCGGGGATCCTCGCCGCCGTTGTCGTCACGGCGGCGGGGATCATCCTCGCAGCAGCTGCCGCGCAGACCGGCTGGGGGCAGGCCCTGACCGTCGCGGGCAGCGTCGATCACGTCCGTCTGGCACTCGGCAGCGTTCTCCTTCCCGTGGTCTTCTCGCTCCTCGCGGTGTTCGGCGCGGTCGGCTTCCGGTCGGTCGCCGGCGGCGTCCTGACTCCGCTCGCGTTCCTGCTCGGGTCGATGCTGGCGGGCTGGCTTCCGACGAGCCTGGCCTCGGTCCTCCAACCGCTGCTCCCCTTGGCCGCCGTCCACAGTCTCAGCGGCGTCGCCGAGGTGGACGGAACCGAATACATCGGCGAGCTCCCGGCGCTCGTCCTCCTCGTGCTGTGGGTGGCCGGTGCAGCGATCTTCGCCGTCTGGCGGCTGCGGCGGCAGGACTTCTGAATCGCGAGACCAGCCGAGAACAGAGCTGCCGACGAAAGGCGAGGATCGGTCACCTCGTCGATCCGGTGCTCACACCTGCCTCAGTCCGTCCTGCCCGTTGCGGGCGATGAGGCAGTTTTGGGAAATGAGACTGTGCGTGCAGACTGCTGGACTCCTCAGGTGGCATTCGGGTCGGAATCGTAGGCTCGGAGATGAGACCGACGTCCACGTCGAGAGCACGATCGACGCGACACGGCTGAGATGCTCGCCCCGAGCATCGCACGTCCTCGCGTGGTGCCTGCTCTCATGTGTCCGGGCTCGCCGACCAACGAAGTCTCCTCTGAAAGGGAACAGCCATGTCAGTCGTCGCCATCAACGCCCTCACCGTCCCCGAGCCCGCTCGTCCCGAGCTCGAGAAGCGCTTCGCCGAGCGCAAGCACTCCGTCGATGACGCTCCCGGGTTCGAGGGCTTCCAGCTGCTGCGCCCCGTCGCCGGCGGCGACCAGTACTTCGTCTACACCCAGTGGGCGACCCGCGAGGATTTCGAGAACTGGCGGGCCAACCGCAAGTCCGCACACGAGTCCATGGGCAAGAAGCCCGTCACCGAATCGGCGAACCTCCTCGAGTTCGAGGTCGTCGACCTCGACGGCTGACCGTCTCCCCCGCCCGGGCCGAGCCGAGGCTCCGAGGAAGGCCGAGCCACTGAGGTGGACTGAGACCACGCCCGGGCCGCGTCCTCGGCCCTCCTCGGTGTCGCACCCGGCCCGCATCCTCGGCCCACCTCGGTGTCGCACCCCGGCCGAGCCCCGGCTGCGCCGGGACCTTCCTACGCCGGGCGAGTCCGAAGGGGAAGGAGCGGTCCCAGACCCCCACTGGCCTGAATCCCTGCCTGTCCACAGACACCGTCGCAACTGCTACTGTGCTGTTAGTCATCGGCGACGGGAGGCAGAAGATGAGTCAGTCTCAGACGGGCACGGACAAAGCGCCCGGCTTCGTGCGAACGCTGGGCACCTTCGATGCCCTGTTCATCGGCTTCGGGGCCATGATCGGCTTCGGCTGGGTTGTCCTCACCGGCGACTGGCTCACCGGAGCCGGCACGCTGGGCGCGATCCTCGCCTTCGGCATCGGCGGGATCATCATGTGCTTCGTCGGCACGGTGTACTCCGAGATGGTCGCGGCGATGCCCCATGCGGGAGGCGAGCACAACTACCTCATCCGCGCCTTGGGGCCTCGCATCTCACTGTTCGGCTCATGGGCGATCACGGGCGGCTACATCAGCGTCGTCATGTTCGAAGCCGTCGCCGCGCCGCAGACCGCTCTCTACCTGTTCCCCGAACTCGAGAAGGTCAAACTCTGGACCATCGCTGACTCCGACGTCTATCTCACGTGGGCTCTGGTCGGCACGGTCTCGGCGATCGTCATCGCCTTCATCAACATCCGCGGCGTGCGCCTCGCCTCCCTCGTGCAGACCTTCGTCGTCTCCTTCCTCCTCATCGTCGGCCTGCTCCTGCTCGCCGGCGGATTCGTCGGCGGCGATCTCGACAACGCTCAACCGCTGTTCACCGGCGGCGCCTCCGGCTTCATCGGCGTCATGGCCGTCGTCCCGTTCCTCTTCGTCGGCTTCGACGTCATCCCCCAATCGGCCGAAGAGGTCAAGATCCCGCCGCGCAACATCGGCAAACTCGTCGTCATCTCTGTGGTCATGGCGATCGTCTTCTACGTCGTCGTCATCGGCATGACATCAGTGGCGATCCCCGCCGACCAACTCGGCTCGCACGACCTCGTGACAGCCGACGCTCTGACGACCATGTTCGGATCCACAGTCTGGGGCAAGCTGGTCATCGCCGGCGGCCTCGCCGGAATCATCACCTCGTGGAATGCCTTCCTCATGGGATCATCGAGGCTGATGTGGGCCATGGCCAACGCCGGCATGATCCCCAGATGGTTCGGCAAGCTCCACCCCCGCTACCGCACACCGGTCAATGCCATCATCTTCATCGGCTTCCTCTCCGCTCTCGCCCCGTTCCTCGGAGAGAAGGCGCTGAACTGGATCTCGGACGCGGGGTCGCCGGCGATCGTCATCGCCTACTTCCTCGTCAGCGTCGGCTTCCTCGTCCTGCGTCGGCGCGAACCGGAGATGGAGCGACCGCTGAGGGTCGGCGGCTCGGGAAGAGGCGGCTTGGTCATCAGCGCCACGTCCTCGGTGCTGACCCTGATCCTGTTCATCCTGTATCTGCCGATCACCCCGTTCTCCGCCGAACTGGATTGGAGATCCTGGGTCATGTTCGGCGCATGGCTGCTCGTCGGCATCTTCTTCATGTTCCGTCTGCCCACCGGGATCAAGGCAGGACCGCGCGCCGAGAGCGAACTGCTCGCAAAGGTCAGAGCCCTGCGCGGGAAGTAGGCGCGCCGCCACGATCTCGTTGCAGCACTGCCCTTGGCGAGATCTCAGTGCCGCAATGACCCTGGGAACGGCCTGATCCCGGCTGACACGCAAGCACCCCTCACCGCTGGTCGCATCACCTCCCGTTGCAACGGGGTGAGGTGCAGCTGACGGTGAGGGGTGCATTTCTGCCTGGAGGCGATGCCGCGAACTGCAGGCAGTGCCGCGGACGGGCAGTGGTGCTACGGCGAACAGGTGGTGGGACGGTCGTGCTGGTGCGGATTGTGAGTGCTGCCGCGGACAGCGGTGCGGCAAAGGGCTGCTCGACCCATGACGGGTGCGGACATGCGAACGCGGCCGCCGGCTCTTGGCAACAGCGACCGCGCTCGGCCTGAGGGGCGCGCCCGGGTCGGTCGGGCGCGCCCGGATCGGGGGAAGCGCTCGACTCTCGAAGCGAGACGGCTCTCGAAGAGACAGTTCTCGAAGCGAGAAGGCGCTCGGAACGAGACCTCGCTCGACGAGAGTCGGCGCTCGGGGCGCGAGGCGCCTTCAGACAGCGGCGTCGAGGCCGCGCATCTTCAGACGCTCTCGCTGACTGGGGTTGACGCTGGGGCGGAACGGCATCTCGACCACCTCGGCGCGCACCGGGACTCCCGGCGTGTCCGCGAAGGGTTCGGGCAGGTGCACCCAGTACTCGGTGCCCAGCGCCGACGCCTCGACGGGCACATGCGCCATGGCGATGTTCGCCTCGAGCTCCGGTGAGTACCACGGCGAGGTCACATACCCGACGGGCTCTCCCTCTGCTGTGGCGGAGACGAGCCAGAAGTCCGGCGCGTAGTCCGTGATCGGCTTGCCACCGACCAGCAGACCGACCAGCTGGGTCCGATACGGCGGGAACCCGGCCTCGATCTGCTCCCGCACCTCCTCCAGCCGAGTCTTGCCGATGTAGTCGGCCTCCTTCTTCCGAGGCACCTGGTAGGCCAGGTTGACCTGGAACGGCAAGGTCTCGAAATCCATATCCTGCCCCCAGGAGAGGATGCCGGCGGCGATCCTGCGGTGGTGGCTGGGCGCGACGACCTTGAGGTTGTAGGGCACGCCGGCCTCGAGGACGGCGTTCCACATATCCTCGGCGTACTTCGTCGCCTCCTTGAGATAGATCTCGTAGCCCTTCTCCCCGGTGAACCCGGTCTGGGAGATGATGACGTCGCGCCCGCCGACCTGGGCTTCCATGAGTCCGAAGCTCGGCAGCGTCCGTGCTTCCTCACCGACGAGGTCGGCGATGACGTCGACGGACTTCGGGCCCTGGACCTGCACGGGTGCGACGTCGATCTCCTGGATCGTGACGTCGAACCGCCGGCCGACGTTGATCCCCTGCAGCCAGAGCATGAGATCGCTGTCGGAGAGGCTGAACCAGAACTCGTCGACTCCCACACGCAGCAGGATCGGGTCGTTGAGGATGCCACCGGCCTCGTTGCACAGGATGACGTAGCGGGCTCGCATGACCGGGATCTTCGTCGCGTCACGGGTGATGACGAAGTTGACGAATGCCTCGGCGTCGGGGCCCTTGACCTGGATCTGACGCTCCACGGCCACATTCCACAAGGTCACGTCACTGACCAGGGACTGGTACTCGGCCATCATCCCACCGTCCTCGCGGGGGATGTACCCGCGCGGATGGTACATGCGGTTGTAGACCGATGCCCGCCAGCAGCCCGCCTGCATGGACAGCTCCCAATACGGGGACTTGCGGACGCGGGTGTCGATGAGCATCTCGACTGGGGTCGGGCCGGACTGACGTAGGTTGATCGGGACTTCTCTGTCGCTTTGGTCCACTGATGGGACGTTGTTGTCCATGATGTTCCCCCTGCCCTCACAGTTTTATACTATGGAACTCGATTCCCATATTATGGGTATAATGAGTGTAAGATCGAAGACACCGGGAAGCAAGGGACTCGAACTCCGAGTTTCCTGAAACGGCCTCCCAGAAGGAGACGAGGATGTCACAGGCCGCTCTGCTCACGCTTCTGCGCACCGCCCGCTACGAGGTGCTGCCGACGGCGGGAATCGTCGATCGCATCGAGGAGTACATCGTCCCCGGCCGCGAAATCACGGTCACCGCCTCGACGGGACTGAGCCTCGAGGCGACCCTGTCCACGGCCGAGCAGCTGCAGGCCCTCGGCTTCCGTGCGGTGCCACACCTCGCCGCCCGGATGGTCCACGGTCGACCCGAGCTGACCGAGATCGTCGATCGACTCGCCGAGGCGGGCATCGACCGGGTCTTCGTCCCCGCCGGCGACGCCACTCCCCCTGCCGGCGGATATGCAGGAGCCCTCGATCTTCTGACCGACCTGTCGAGCATGGCCGCACCGTTCCAGCACCTCGGCGTCGCCGCCTATCCCGAACCGCATCCGATCATCGCCGATGATGTGCTGATCCAAGCCATGTGGGACAAGCGCGACTATGCCACGCACCTCGTATCGAACCTATGCTTCGACCCGGCGACGATCGCCTCGTGGGCGGCCAGGGTGCGGGCGCGGGGCATCGAGCTGCCGCTCATCCTCGGCATCGCCGGCAAGGTCGAGCTGACCAAGCTCGCACGAGTGGCGACGAAGATCGGCGTCGGTGAGTCCACGCGGTTCCTGCGCAAGAACACGGCGACCTTCACGCGCATGGTCAAACCCGGCGGCTACAACCCGCGGAAGTTCCTCGACCGGCTCGCCCCGGTCCTCGAGGATCCTGCCATGGGAGTGGCCGGCCTGCACATCTACACGTTCAATCAGATCAAGGACACCGAGGTCTGGCGGCGCAAGCAGGTCGCGGCACTCGGAGGGGCCGAGGAATTCACCAGCCTGCAGTGAACGAGCCTCTGCTCGGTCGCTGCGTGTGAATCTGCCCGAGAACTGGTCGCAATCGGACACCTGCAGCGGCCGAAACTATCCGATCGCGACCACTTCTCGCGGCGGGGCCGCCGGTCGCCTACCGGTGGGCGACCTTGCGCTTGAGCGTGCGTGAGAGCAGCCCGGCTTCCTCGGACAGGAGCTGGCCGAGCTTCTCGTGGTGATCGGCGATGCGCATCGTCGGCCCCGAGATGCCGACGGCCGCGACCACGTCCCCATCGATGCCGAACACCGGCGCGGCCAGGGCGTCGAGACCGACCTCGAACTCCTCGTGCACGATGGCGAAGCCGCGCTCGCGCACCTCGGCGAGGTTGTCGGTCAGCTCCTTGCGCGAACCCAGAGTGTGTTCGGTCCGGCGCTCGAGCCGCCCCGTCGGCAGGGGGATGACATCGAAGGCGTACATGACCTTGCCCAGCGCCGAGCAGTGCGGCGGCACCTCGACATCGGCCCAGTTCGTGGCGCCGAGGACGAAGGTCGAATCGACCTGCGCGACCTGCACGACACCGTTCGGCCCCGGCACTGCCAGGTTGACCGTCTCGCCCGTCTCCTCGCTCAGGCGCTGCAGCGTCGGATCGGCGGCGGCGACGAGGTTCTCGACCCGGTCGAAGCGGGAGGCATAGGTGGCGAACAGCGGGCCTCCGCGGTAGAGGCCGTCGCCGTCGCGCTCGACCAGCCCGTTGCGCTCGAGGGCCGACAGCAGCCGTGAAGCCGTCGAACGGGCCAGTTCGGTCGCTTCGACCACTTCGGTGTAGGAGATCGGGTCGTCGGCCCTGACGACCAGCGACAGTATCTCGGCTGCCCGGTCTATCGACTGGGTCCCATTGCTCATCGTGCTCAGCTCCGTCGGGGAAAATACGGTCGGCGCCCCCACGGCCCACCAACCGCACTCACCCTACCGCACACACTCGCACCTCTGGTCGGGTTGTGCCATGTGCGTTACAGTTTCGAAATGAGCAACAGCGAGCCCGTCTCCGAGGCGGCCCATCCGGCCTCCGGGGCCGTCCAGTCCGTCGACCGGGCCGTGACGATCCTCGAGATCATCGCCCGCACCGGGCAAGCGGGAATCACCGAGATCGCCGGCGAACTCGAGGTGCACAAGTCGACCGCTTCACGCATCGTCTCGACCCTCGAGGCCCGCGGTCTCGTCGAGCAGGACCAGCATCGGGGCAAGTACCGTCTGGGCCTGTCCATCCTCCGCCTGGCCGGGGCGACGACCGCCCGGCTGGACATCGTCCAGGAGGCCCGACCGATCGCGAAGATGCTCGCCGAGGAGACCGGCGAGACCATCAACGTCGCCGTCCTCTCCGACGGCGCCGCCCTCTACCTCGACCAGGCCGCATCCACCGCCTCGGTGCAGAGCCACAACTGGGTCGGCCAGCGCATCCCCCTGCACGCGACCTCCAACGGCAAGGTCCTGCTCTCCGGGCTGAGCGAGGACAGCATCCGCTCGACCCTGGCCGCGAAGCTGCCGCGCTTCACCCCGCACACCGTGACCTCGATCCCGCAGCTGCTCACCCAGGTCGCCGAGGTGGCCGCGACCGGGTCCTCGCTCGTCATCGATGAGCTCGAGGTCGGGCTCACCGCCGTCTCGGCTCCCGTGCGCAACGCCCACGGCGATGTCATCGCCTCGATCTCGGCCTCCGGCCCGAGCTTCCGCTTCACCGAGGTCAAGGCCCGCTCGGCCCGGGACCTGCTCATGTCGGCGGCCGCCGACATCTCCGCCAGGCTCGGCTGGCGCGAACACTGACTCGACCCCTTGACACGCCCGTCTCGCAGGGGGACGATCATGGTACAAAGTTCCGCATCGCGCACCCAGTTGCTCGATAGGCAACAGTGCAAGGCGAAGAAGCCTTCAGAGAGGAGCCTGCCATGGCTTCCGTCCCCACCCAGGCCAGCGTCGTCGTTGTCGGTGCCGGCATCGTCGGCAACAGCCTCGTCCACCATCTCGCCGAGCTCGGCTGGAAGGACATCGTCCAGGTCGACAAGGGCCCTCTGCCGAATCCCGGCGGCTCGACCGGCCACGCGTCGAACTTCATCTTCCCCGTCGACCATTCGCGTGAGATCACCGACCTCACCCTCGACAGCATGCGCCAGTACAAGGAACTCGGCGTCTTCACCGAATCCGGCGGCTTCGAGGTCGCCCGCACCGAGGAGCGGATGCAGGAGCTGGCCCGTCGCATGGCCTCGGCGCGGGCCTGGGGCATCGAATCGCAGCTGGTCACCCCCGCCGAGATCGCCGAGAAGGTGCCCTTCCTCGATCCCGAGGTCATCGTCGGCGGCTTCTGGACGCCGACCGTCGGGGTCGTCGACTCCGTGCGCGCAGGCACGATGATGCGCGAGTCCGCCGAGGCCAAGGGGGCCCTGACGGTGTCCCCCAACACCGAGGTGACCGGCATCGACGTCGAAGACGGCCGAATCGTGAGGGTGCACACGACGAAGGGCGAGATCGCCACGGACCGCATCCTCGTCGCCTGCGGTGTCTGGTCGCCGCGCATCGCGGCCATGGCCGGTGCCTCGATCCCGCTGTCGCCGGCAGTGCACCAGATGATCAGCGTCGGCCCGGTCCCGCAGCTGGCCGAGCGTCCCGGCGAGATCTCGTTTCCGATCGTGCGCGATATGGACACGTTCTGCTACGAACGCCAGCACGGTTCGGACATGGAGATCGGCTCCTACGCCCACCGGCCCATCCTCCACGAACCCGACGACATCCCCTCGAACGAATCCGCGAAGCTGTCGCCGACGGAGATGCCATTCACCGATGAGGACTTCGACCCGCAGCTCGAACAGGCCGTCGAACTCATGCCCGAGGTCCTGTCGAACCCCGAGGTCGAGATCCGGTATGCGATCAACGGGCTGCTGTCGCTGACCCCGGACGGTCCGGCCGTCCTCGGCGAATCCCCCGAGGTCGCAGGCCTGTGGTCGGCGGCCGCCGTGTGGGTCAAGGAGGGCCCGGGAGTCGGCCGAGCGGTGGCCGAGTGGATGACGCACGGTCTGCCCGAGATCGACGTCCAGGCCGCCGACATCGCCCGCTTCCACTCCCATCAGCGCACCCGCTCCCATGTGCGGGCGCGCACCTCGGAGGGCTTCAACAAGACCTACGGCATCGTCCACCCTGCCGAGCAGTGGAACTCCGATCGCAACATCCGCCTCTCCCCCATGCACGAGCGGGAGAAGGAACTGTCAGCAGTGTTCTTCGAAGCCGGCGGCTGGGAGCGACCGCAGTGGTTCGAATCGAACGCGAACCTGCTCGAGGAGTTCGGCGAAGACGTGATGGACCGCAGCGCCGAGTGGGAGTCCCGCTGGTGGTCGCCGATCATCAACGCCGAACACCTGGCCCTGCGCAAGCGCGCCGGCCTCGTCGACCTGTCGAGCTTCGTCATCTTCGACGTCTTCGGGCCCGCCGCCCTCGAGGCGGTCCAGCGCATCGCCCTGGCACAGATGGATGTGACCATCGGCCGCGTCGTCTACACCCCGATCCTCGATGAGGCCGGCGGGTTCCGCTCGGATCTGACGATCATGCGGCTGGCCCACGACCGCTTCCGCGTCGTCACCGGCGCCGCTCACGGCATGGTCGACCTCAAGTGGTTCGCCGACCGTCTGCCCGAGACCGGCGCCCAGATCGCCGACCTCACGAGCTCGTGGACGACGATCGGTCTGTGGGGACCCAGGGCCCGCGACATCCTCGGCGGTGTCACCGCCGCCGATGTCTCCCACGAGGGCTTCCGGTTCGCCACCTGCCGGACCATCGAGATCGGGTCGCTGCAGGTGCTCGCCTCCCGCATCTCCTATGTCGGCGACCTCGGCTGGGAGCTCTACGTGCCGATGGAATCCGGGCTGAGGCTCTGGGACACCCTCTTCGAAGCCGGCAGCGAGCACGGGCTCGTTCCCGTCGGCCTCGGCGTCTACAGCACCACCGGCCGGATCGAGAAGGGCTACCGCGCGTTCGGGGCCGAACTCGACTCCGAACGCAGCGTCGTCGAGGTCGGGATGAGCAGGCCGAAGGTCAAGCCCCAGGACTTCATCGGCAAGGACGCGCACGTCAAGCATCGTCAGGCCGAGCCGAAGACCGTGCTGTGCTCGCTCACCGTCGACGACCACACGAGCTCCAGCGGGGAGAGACGCTACATGCTCGGCGGCGAACCCATCGTCTCCGCGAACGGCGAGCCGCTGATCGACGGGCACGGACGCGGCGCCTACGTCACCTCGGCGGGGTCGGCTCCGAGCCTCGGCAAGCACGTCCTCATGGCCTTTCTCCCACCCGCCGAGGCGGTCATCGGCAACCGGCTCCAGGTCGTGTACATGGAGGAGTTCTACCCGGTGACCGTGGCCTCGGTCGATTCCACGCCGCTGTTCGACCCCGACAACGAGCGCATCAGGAGATAGCCATGGACATCCTCGCCTGCATCAAGCGCGTCCCCGACATCGCCGGCACCGTCGCCCTCGACGACACCGGCACCGGCATCGACGATTCCGGACTCGGCCACACCATGTCCTCGCACGAGGAGTGCGCGGTCGAGCTCGCGATCGGCACCGCCTCGGCGACCGGCGGCACCGTGACCGTGCTGACGGTGGGCCCCGCCGAGGCGGTCGAACAGCTGCGCGCGGCCGTGGCCGTGGGCGCGAACGACGGCATCCTCATCGAAACCGCCGAGGCGGACGCCTTCGCACCCGAGGACATCGCCCAGGTCATCGGCGACGTCGTCCGCGACCGCGCCGAGGCGGGGCAGACCTTCGACCTCGTGCTGCTGGGCAATGACGCGGCCGATACCGGCGACTTCCAGGTCGGCATTCGACTGGCCTACGACCTCGGGTATCCGGTGCTGTCGAACATCCAGTCGTTCACGCCGGGTGCCGACGGCCTCGAAGCCCGCGGGATCGGACCGGCCGGAACCGAGGTCTTCTCCCTCGATCTGCCGGCCGTCATCGCCGTCCAGGAGGGCGGGGTCGACCCGCGCTACCCCTCGATCACCGGACGGATGAAGGCGAAGAAGGCGCCGATCGTCGAATACGACGCCCCCGAACCCGGCACCGGCAGCCCACGCATCCGGCTCGAGCTGCCGGAGGTCGAGCAGAGTTCGGTGACCATCCTCGGCGAGGGCCCCGAGGCGGCCCCGGCTCTGGTCGATGTCCTCGAAGAGATCGGAGTGATCCGGCCATGACACACGTATTCGTCGAAACCGATGCCGGCGGTCAGGTGACGCTCACCTCTGCCGAGGCCGTCACCTTCGCCCGCACCGTCCTGCCCGATGCCGGATCTGCCGCCTCGAGCGAGACCTCCGGCATCGAGGCGGTGGTGGTCGGGGCACTCAGCGATGACGCCGTCGCAGAGCTCGGGCGGCTGGGCGTCGCTGCCATCCACCACCTCGAGCATCCGGATCTCGAACAGTACTCGGCCGCCGCCTGGGCGCAGGCGATCGTCGACATCGCTCCCGAGTCGGGCACTCTGCTGGCCTCGGGCACGCCGCGGGGCATGGAGCTGATGGCCCATGCCGCGATCAGAGCCGGCGAGCGCATGGCCGCCAACGTCGTCTCGGCCGATGAGGACGGGCTGCTGCGGCAGGTCTTCGGCGGCACCGCGTTCGAGAGGCTGCGCCTCGACGGGGATCTGCATGTGCTCACCGTCGCCGGCCACGCCTGCACACCCGAGGAGACCACCCCGACGGAGCCGGAGATCTTCGCCTATGATCTCGACGTCGCCGAGGAGGACCTGCGCACCCGGGTCGTGCGCACCGAGGAAGAGGCCGCCGATGACACCTCGGGGCTGACCTCGGCCAGAGCCGTGGTCGGGGCCGGTCGCGGAGTGGGTTCGGAGAACGGATTCGGCGAGGTCCTCGAACTCGTCGACCACCTCGGCGGGGCCTTGGGCGTCTCCCGCGTGGTCACGGGACTCGGCTGGCGCCCGCACGCCGAGCAGGTCGGCCAGACCGGCAGTCGGATCTCCCCGGACGTCTACATCGCCTGCGGGATCTCCGGTGCGATCCAGCACATGGCCGGCGTCGAGGCAGCGAAGACCCTCGTGGCGATCAACACCGACGAGGAGTCCACGATGGTCCAGCGCTCCGACTACGCGATCATCGGCGACCTCCACGAGGTCGTCGGTGCGGTCAACGAGGAGATCGTCCGCCGCCGGGGGTGAGCCGCCTCCTCGTCGGGAGTGAGTCGCCTCCTGACCGGGTGAGATTTCCGTTGCCGCCAGCCAACTGGTTAACTGTAGAACGATCGTTCAGTGTCAGTTCTGCGAAGTTCCCGGAGGCAAGCGTGACAACATTCGAATACTCACCCGAGGTGCGCTGGTCGGACCAGGACATGCTCGGTCACGTCAACAATGCGCGGCTGATCACCCTCGTCGAGGAGTGTCGTGTCCGCTGGATGAATGAGATCCGCGCCGGGCACATCACCGGCGGCGGACTGCTCGTCGCCCGCCAGACCATCGACTACCTCGTGCCCGTCATGTACGGCCCGGAGCTGACGATGACGGTGACGGTGAAGAAGCTCGGAAACTCCTCGTTCACCGTCAACACCCGCGGTGACCAGGACGGACGTCAGGTCTTCGACCACGACTGCGTCCTCGTCCACATCGATCGGGACTCGCAGAAACCCACCCCGCTGACACCCGAGCTGCGCGCGGCTTTCGAAGCCTACCTGCCGGCCTGAGCCGTTCGGCTGACTGGAGTCGGCCCGCCTGCCGTCGCTCGCCGTCGTCCCCGACTGATCCCGGCCTGATCCGGCCGTCCCCGACTGGACTCAGTCGTCCTCGGTCACGAGCGGTAAACTTGTCTGGTCCAGGTGCCCCTGCGCACAGAATACGACCGAACTCACAGGAAGGAACGATGGCAGCAGCACCCCCGT
Organism: Brevibacterium sp. SMBL_HHYL_HB1; assembly: GCF_018208375.1. Classification (NCBI taxonomy): domain Bacteria; kingdom Bacillati; phylum Actinomycetota; class Actinomycetes; order Micrococcales; family Brevibacteriaceae; genus Brevibacterium; species Brevibacterium sp. SMBL_HHYL_HB1. The sequence continues at coordinate 3,204,048 of NZ_CP062936.1, forward strand.
CGCCGGTCTCGGCACGCAGGCAGGCTCGCCACGTCACTGTCTTCCTCGATGTCGACGGCGTCCTCAACTCCTATCCGGTGCCCAAGCTGCGCATCATGACCGAGGGCCGGAAGAGACTGCGGGCGTGGAACTACGAACTCCACTACCGGCCGGCCGTCATCGCCTTCTTCGACCGCATCGTCGAGACCCACGAGGTCGACGTCGTATGGCTGTCGACCTGGTCGCAGCGGTGCAAGTCCGAGCTCGAGCCGAAGTTCGGTCTGCGCAATTCCTTCGACGTCATCGAGATGCCCGATCAGTCCCACAACCGCTATGCCGCCGACCCGCAGCTGTGGTGGAAGGCCCAGGCGATGGAGGAATGGCTGACCTCCCACGAGCACGGGCGTGCGATCTGGATCGACGACGACTTGGCCTGGCCGGCCACGCACGAGTACTTCACGCACCGGTACTCGCCGAACCGCCTCAAGCTCATCGCCCCCGAATTCTCCCGGGGACTGACGAAGGCACATCTGAGGGAGATCAGGGAGTTCGCCTACCCGAAGGCCGGAGCCGCGAAGCCCGGCGCTTCGAGGGCCGGTGCCGCGAAGCCGGTCCATTCGAAAGAGGATTCATGACGCGCATCGGCCTGCTCGACTCCGGACTCGGTCTCCTCGGCACCGCCGACGCACTGTTCAATCTCGCTACCGATGCCGACCTCGTCCTGGCCATGGATCCGGACTTCACCCCCTACGGCAGCCTGAGCACCGAGGCGCTCGAACAGCGCGCCCTGCACTCGGCCGGGGTGCTCGCCGAATGGGAACCCGATGCCATCGTCATCGCCTGCAACACCGCCTCGGTGCAGGCACTTGAGGCCGTGCGCACCCGCTATGAGCCGACCATCCCGGTCATCGGCACCGTCCCGGCAGTGAAGATGGCCGCCGGCACCGGGCAGGACTTCGCGATCTGGGCGACGCCGGCGACCACAGGAAGCGCCTACCAGCAGAACCTCATCGACGCCTTCGCCGCCGACCGGCATGTGGCCAAGGTCGCCTGCCCGGGACTCGCCGAGGCGATCAACGTCGCCGACCTGCCGAAGATCGACCGGGCCATCGAAGATGCCTTCGCCCAGATGGGTCCGGGGCTGGAGTCCGTAGTGCTCGGCTGCACCCATTACGGACTCATCGCCGACCGGATCATGGCCGCCCGAGCCGGGGCGCTGACCCTCTTCGACTCCCCCATGCCCGTGGCCAAGCAGACCCTGCGCCGCATCGGACTCGAACCGGCGGGAATCGGCGACGATCAGCCGGGCACCGGACGCGTGCTCGCCACCTACGCCTCCGGGCGACGGGTCGGTCTGCCCGCGTCCCTGGCCGCCTATCCGGCCGGCAAGCGCCTGCTGGCGCGGGAGTCCCACGACGGCACCGCCGACCGCCGCTGACGTCCCCGTTCTGACCGCCGCAGACTGGCCATTTCCCACCTCCGTGGCCATCCGCCCCCTGCGAATCGGTCGGGATTATAACGGACTCGGGCCCAGCTGACCAGTCGAGTGCTAGCATGGAGAGACCGTCAGTCGTCAAAGGAGGCGATTCGACATGGTCGCACTCACAGTTCTTGCCGCGCTTGTCATTCTCGGAGCCATCACGCTGGGAAACAGCCTGAGGATCGTCAAACAGTACGAGCGGGGAGTGGTCTTCCGCCTCGGCAGGGTGAATTCCGATCCCAAGGAACCGGGGATGAAGGCGATCGTGCCCTTCATCGACAGACTCGAGAAGGTCAACCTCCAGATCGTGACCATGCCGGTGCCGGCTCAGGAGGGCATCACCCGCGACAACGTCACCGTCCGCGTCGATGCCGTCATCTACTTCAAGGTCGTCGATCCGCGCAAGGCCATCGTCGATGTCGAGGACTACCGGCTCGCCGTCGGCCAGGTCGCCCAGACCTCCCTGCGCTCGATCATCGGCCAGAGCGAGCTCGACGATCTGCTGACCAACCGCGAACGACTCAATCAGGGCCTGGCGATCATGATCGACAACCCGGCCGTCGACTGGGGCGTCCACATCGACCGCGTCGAGATCAAGGACGTGGCCCTGCCGGAGACGATGAAGCGTTCGATGTCCCGCCAGGCCGAGGCCGAACGTGAGCGCCGCTCCCGGGTCATCATCGCCGATGGTGAGCTGCAGGCCTCGAACAAGCTCTCCGAGGCCGCCAAGGCGATGTCCGACACCCCATCGGCCTTGCAGCTGCGACTGCTCCAGACCGTCGTCGAGGTCGCCGCGGAGAAGAACTCGACCCTGGTCCTGCCCTTCCCCGTCGAGCTGCTGCGCTTCCTCGAGGGCAACACCCCGGCCGGAGTCGCGGGCGCGACCACGGCCGAGGGCGCTGCGGGCAGCGCCGACGAAGCGAAGACCGAGGGCGCAGAGGCGGACGCGACGACGAGGGCCGATCTCGATGCGATCGTCAAGGCGATGTCCGAATCGCTCAGGCTCACCGGCACCATGCCCGAACAGGAGCGCAGCACCTCGGACATGCCCGATTCCGAACGCACCACTTCGGACTCCGGCGAGCGCACCTCGGACCCGAGCGGCGAACGGGAAGGCACCACTTCTGACTCGGTCGATCGGGAGGACCACCTCGGACACGCCTGAGCCCCGGGGCGGTCCCGCCGGAGCGCCCCGGTTCATTCAGCGTCCGCCCAAACCGAACGATTAGGCTGGGGACATGGACCTCAAACGCACCAGCAGAACAGTCATCATCAATGGTGTCATCGCGTTCGCGATGGGCGTGCTGATGATGGTCTGGCCCGGCGCCAGCGCCGAGCTGGTCGTGCGCATCTTCGCCTGCTGGCTCGCCGTCATCGCCATCACCTCCCTCGTGTTCGCACCGAAGGGAGGCCGCACCGGCAGCCTGGTCACCCGTGCGGTCCTGCTCATCCTCCTCGGGGTCCTCATCTTCCTCACCCCGATGCTGTTCGCCTCCATGCTCACGGTGCTCACCGGCTTCGCGATCATCTTCTTCAGCTTCCTCGCGCTGACCGTGTCCTTCTTCATCCGCCGGATCGGTGTCCGCTCCTGGTGGGTGCTCACGGTCATCGGCGCCCTCGGCATCGTCCTCGGCGCCTTCTTCCTCTTCGCCCCGCAAGCCGGAGTCACCACACTGGTCTTCACGCTGGCCGGGTTCATCATCCTCGTCGGCATCGCCCTGGTGGCCCTGGGCTGGCGCCTGCGCAAGGCAGACCAGCGGATCAAGGCCGACCCGCATCGCAACCGTCCCGACGACGGCGGCGGCGACGTCATCAGCGGCGAGATCATCGACTGAGATCCGGCCGCCTCGGCGGGGCCTTCCCCACCTGAACGGGTCGGCCACCCGCACATCGGCGATTCGGACACCCGCGGCCGGGTGCCCGAATCGCCTTCATTCACACGATCGAGGGATTCGTGTCGATTGTCACAGTCGTTTTCTCTGCCCGTGCTCACCGGCGCCTGCCCACCTTCCCCGGCTCGCCCGCATAGCATCTGACCTGGAATTTCATGTGAACTCACGGCGAACTGCATCGACTGTGCATCAACTGTTCCCCACTCCCGGAATCGGAGTTCACCTTCCGTTCACCTTCCCCGTAACCCTGCGGTCATCCAGCCTGCGAATCATGGAGTCAGACCCAGCCTCGACGCATGACCTTCGCTAGGAGTTCTCAATGACCCAGGTTCTGGCCCCGGAGCGCCACACTCCGAGTCCTGCCGTCGGCCGCAGCAATGATCGTCTCTGGCACCTGGTCTTCGGTGCCCTCCTTGCGGTCACCCTCATCGCCTTCACTCTGTGGTCATTCGATTTCGTGGGTCGGGACGCACCTCGCATGGTGCTCATCACGACGGTCATCTTCGGCGCTTTCATGGCCTTCAACATCGGCGGCAACGATGTGGCCAACGCCTTCGGCACCTCCGTCGGCGCCGGCACCCTGACGATGAAGCAGGCGCTCGTCGTCGCCGCCGTGTTCGAGGTCAGCGGCGCTCTGCTGGCCGGCGGTGACGTCACCGACACGGTCAAGAGCGGGATCGTCGACCTCAGCGCCGTGGCACTCGATCCGATGGACTTCGCGTTCATCATGATGGCCGCGCTCCTCGGCGCCTCCGTGTGGCTGCTCGTGGCAACCCGGATGGGCTGGCCGGTGTCGACGACGCATGCGATCATCGGCGGCATCATCGGCGCCTCGCTGACCATCGGATTCGTCACCGGCACCGGCGGCTTCTCCATGGTCCAGTGGTCCGAGGTCGGCCAGATCGCGATCTCCTGGGTGCTCTCACCCGCCCTCGGCGGCCTCGCCGCGTTCCTCATCTACGGGCTGATCAAGAAGCACGTCCTCGGCGACGCCCTCTCACACACCCTGAAACCGCACATGCTCGCCCCGGTCTCCCCCGCCCAGGGCACGATCGACGCGCAGATCGACGAGGCGACCACCGCCGCCGAGGCGGGAGCGGAGTCCGGTTCGATCGGCACCCATTCGTCGCTGCAGCGCTGGGTTCCGCTCGTCGCCGCCGCCGGCGCGGTCATCATCACCGCGATGCTGCTGTTCAAGGGCCTGAAGAACCTCGACATGAGCGTGAGCACCGTCGGCGGAGTCCTCGTGATGGCGATGGTCGGCATCGCCGTGTGGCTGGCCGTCTTCGTCTTCGCCAAGACCCTGCGCAAGCAGACCGTGCCGCGGGCGACCTACATCCTCTTCTCCTGGATGCAGGTGTTCACCGCTTCCGCCTTCGCCTTCAGCCACGGCTCCAACGACATCGCCAACGCCGTCGGCCCCTTCGCCGCCGTCCTCGACGTGCTGCGCACCGACAGCATCCACGGCGAGGCGACCGTTCCCTTCGCCGCGATGCTCACCTGCGGCATCGCCCTGGTCGCCGGGCTGTGGTTCATCGGCCGCAAGGTCATCGCCACCGTCGGGACGAACCTCACCGAGATCCACCCGGCCTCCGGCTTCGCCGCGGAACTGGCCGCGGCCGGAATCGTCATGGCCGCCTCGGTGAGCGGACTGCCCGTGTCCTCGACCCACATCCTCATCGGCGCGATCATCGGCGTCGGACTCGTCAACCGCTCGGCGAACTGGAAGCTGATGAAGCCGATCGCCCTGGCCTGGGTCATCACCCTGCCGGCAGCCGCGATCATCGGATCCATCGGCGTGCTGACCCTGCGCACCGTCCTCGGCTGATCCGCCCGGGCCCGACGGCACCACCCCGCAGATCTCCTCCTGGGACATCTGCGGGTTTTTGTTCTCCCCTCCCCTGGTGGCCACCGCCTCCCCTGTGCTAGTTTGGTGCGCATGGGAACATTGAACAGCAGCGCAGTGACTGCGCCTTGCTTCTACATTCGTCACCGCCGCGCCTAACAGCGCGCTCGACGAAGACTCTGTGATCGACTGACCGACGACGGTCGCCTCGATCTCCTCCTGCAAGCGCGTTGTCCTCCCGGATCGTCATCGGCATCCGGGCCATGCGGCAATCGGCTGACTCCGGACCGATCACCTCCTGATCGACCCGACTCACCATCATTGCGCTGCCTCGGGTGCCTCCACCTCCAACCGTGGAGCACCTCCCAATGCGACCCCATTCATCCCGATCGATGCACGGCGGCCGACACGAACTCGGTCAGAACTTCCTCCGCTCTTCCACCACCATCGCCACGATCGCCGACCTGGCTCGCGCCACCTCCGGACCCATCATGGAGATCGGCCCCGGCGGCGGAGCAGTGACGAACGAGCTCTATCGGCTCGGACGTCCGCTGACTCTCGTGGAACTCGACGAAACGAGGCTCGATCACCTTGAAGACACATTCCCGCGGGCCGAGATCCGGCACGCCGATGTTCTGACCACCCGGTTCGACCGACCGGTCATCGTCGGCAATCTGCCCTTCCACCTGACCACCCCCATCCTCCGCAGACTGCTGCGCACGGGGCGGTGGCAGCAGGCCATTCTGCTCACCCAATGGGAGGTGGCCCGCAAACGCGCCGGAGTCGGCGGTTCGACCATGATGACCGCGCAATGGGCTCCGTGGTTCGACTTCCGTCTCGCAGGGCGCGTCCCCGCCGATGCGTTCGACCCCAAACCCAGCGTCGATGGCGGCATCCTCACCATCGATCGCTGTTCCACCGGTTCGGTCCCCGACAGGAAACGAGCCGACTACCACCGATTCGTCCACGCGGTCTTCACCGGCCGAGGGCGGGGAATGAAAGGAATCCTTTCGAAGATGAGCATCACCGATCAGCGCACGCTGCACACGACCATGGACCGCAACGACATCAGAGGAAACGCTTTGCCCAAAGACCTCACCCCCGACCAGTGGGCCGGACTGTACTCGGAACTGGCCGCCGGCTCCGCTGAGCAGAGACCACAGGATGGCCGGAAGTCCACACCGGCGAAGACAGATCGGAAGAACTCGACGAAGGGACGCACCATGCGAAACGACAACAGACGGAACGCCGCCAAGCGCAGCGCGAACACCGCCGAACGCAGCGACAAGGGCCGGAACGGGGACTCGGTGCTCGGGCCCCTGCCGAGCGTGACCGGAGACCTTCCGGCAGTCGCCGGGGCCGATGCGGCGGAGAAGCCGGTGATCACCGGTGAGCTGCCGATCGTCGGCGCCGAACAGGCCACCGAGAAGCTCCAGGCCTCCATCCCGGGCGCCTCCCCGAAGGCGAAGAGCCATGACAAGGGGAACCTGCAGGCCGAACGCGGTTTCATGAACCAGCATCAGAAGCCGCAGCAGCCGCAGCCGAAGTGGAACCTTCCTCGCCGTCAGGGGTGACCTCAGGCAGGACAGCGGCTTCCCGGGGTCCCAAACGGGGCCCCGGGCACACGGTGAGCTGATTGTGCTGAAAGGTCTGAATTCGTCCGGGAGAATCGAACCTTTCGGAACTTTCGCCTCAGCAGAGAGCGCCATCGCGGCCCCTCGACCATCGGGTCGATTGCCCGGGTTGGGCTGGGCTGTGACACCACAGCCCAGCCCCGCTCCAAGCAGCCGAAGATCAAGAGGTTCCAGCGAAAAGGAATTCCCCCAGGGACTCCGATGCAGAAGAGCAGCTGATCATATGGGCGACGCTGCGTCCAGTGATGCGATTAACATTCATGATTCGTTGCCAATAAATCTCAGCTGACGTTTAATTATTCAAAGGCCATCTGTTCGGATGGCTCCGAAGCCGTCGACCCCAGTCGATCGCCCCACGAGAAGGCCCGAAGTCGAGTGTCAGTTCTACCCCCGCAGGACAACGGGAATTTCATTCCCGAGAAGCCGTCATCCACCCCTCATTTCAATCCTCCGACGAATTCTCGTAATTCAAAGCGACATCTGTGGTTCGGATTAGGCGGGGTGGGCATCGGAACCGTCATCGGCGCCAGTATCGTCGGAGCGGCTGTCGGCATCAACGCCGCGGTGGATGACAGTCGCGAATCAGCGAAGGCAGAGCTCATCGCCGGTGCCTATGCGACGTGTTCACTGGACACCGTCGACGGAGCCGAACTGAGTCCAGACGAACTGAGCATCACCATAAGTGGGGCCGGCAAGTATTTCGGACCTGAGACCTCCGATGTCTACTGCATCGGTGAAGCTCTTGGAATGCCCGATTCGGTGACCTCTCGCATGGGCCACACGCGGGCTCTCGACGGCACCCAGACTGCAGACTGGGATGTCTTCTCCGTTTCATGGACGTACCATCCAGACGATGGCCTCGGAGTGATATTCGAGTACACGCCGACCACAGACTGATGCTTTCTCAACCGAGTGCGTCCGGCGGCTCGGGACCGATCTGCTCAAGTCGCGTCAGACCCTCGCGCTAGTCTGTCACTCACGTTCTCGAGTTGTGGCCATCGGTACCTGGCCGGCCACACGGCAACCCGTCATCGACCGGGTGCCCCAGGGGAAGAACGGGCCCGGGCAAGCAGTCCGGGCAAGCTTCGATCCGGGCCCCGGCCCGAGAAGGACGGTCTCTCATGTCCGCAGACTCCCACGACCCCATTCCGGTCGATCCGCGCAATCCGTGGGAAGGCTTCAGTGCAGATGAGGCTCTGCGCTGGAGTCGTGTGCTCATCCACCACTCCCCCGATCCGCAGCCGGCCAGCATCAAGGCGGCGATGTCGCACTCCATCAGCAACGGTGTCGCCGTGGTCGGACGCGACTGGGTGCTCACCGCAGCTCGGGCCAGAGAGGACGGGTTCACTCCTGTGCTCTACCAGGCGCTGTTCGAGTCGCTGCAGACGATCGACGTCCGCGCGTTCCGCTCCCACCCGGGGCATCGCAGGACCACGTTCCGGTCCTACGTTCCCGGCACCCCGTATGAGTCCGAGATCTGGAACGACTGGCCGCGCCTGTTCCTCGAGGAGGAATTCGACGCTCGGACGGCGACCGCCCTCGTCCTGCTGCGCACCGAACCCCTGTTCCCGAAAACGGGGCCCACGAGCGCACCCGAACGCTAGAGTCGATCGGCCCGGTCACGACCTCACCGCTGCCGGCTTGAGGTACACGGCCGCGGCGAATTCCCGCTTCACCGCGCGTCTGCGCTGGTCGACGACAACGGTGACGGAATCGGCCGCGGTCGTGACCACCTCGATCCTCGCTTCGGGCAGCACGCCCGCCTCGGCGAGTTCGGACAGCACCTGAGGATCGGCGTCGGAGACCCGCAGGACCAGATAGGACCCGGCGGTCGCCTCGGCGAGCAGAAGCGACGAGTCATGGGACTCGACGCGCCCGTCCGAACGGGGGATCGGATCACCGTGCGGATCGGACCGGGGACAGCCGAGGAAGGCGTCGATGCGATCGATGAGCAGATCCGAGGCAGCGTGCTCGAGGGTCTCGGCCTCGTCATGGACTTCGTCCCACCCATAGCCCAGCGACTCGACGAGGAACGTCTCGATCAGCCGGTGCCTGCGCACCATCGACAGGGCGATGGCCTTGCCCTGGGCGGTCAGCACCGGAGGGCGATAGGGCACCCGTTTGATCAGCTCGAGCTCGTCGAGTCGTTTGAGCACCTCGGTGACATTGGCCTTCGTCGTTCCGAATCGGTTCGCGAGCTCGGTGGCAGTCATCGGGTCCCCGCCCCATTCCTGGGCCGACCAGATGGCCTTGAGGTAATCCTGGCTGACCTCGGACACTTCACCTGCACGCATGGGTTCAGTATCCCACGAACACCGCCGGATCCGGGCTCGCTCTTCCGACGCCGCGTCTGCACTCGCACCGCCGACCACCGGCACTGCAGGAGAAGTGGGCGATCGGGCACACATGTTGCGAAACGATTACCTGCGCATCCGCCCGGCGCCGAGGCGGCACTGCCACAATCACAGACATGACCTCCGATCCCCGCCATGTGTCCCCATCCGAGCGACCGGATCCGCACCCGGGCCGTATCGTCACCGGTCGCTGGGGCGCCCTCGCCCGGACACCGCTGCGCGTGATTCGGGGGTGGGTGTCGCCCCGCCCGGCTGACCGGTCGGCGGCCCCGCCGTCGACGGCTCCGCCGGCTGCCGGGAAGCGATCGCCCGGCTCCCGCTCGACCGGCGTGTTCCGAGCCGGCGAGGTCGAGTACGCTCATCTGCGGTCACTGCCACCCTTCGACACCGACCACCTCGTGCTCACCGATCTGCGGATCATGCGCGTGCGCACCGATGGCAGCGGCACCGTCACGCAGCTCGCCCAAGCCGCCCCCTGGCAGATCAGGACCGCCCGCGCCGAACACTTCCGCGGCCGGGCGACCGTGACCGTCGAATTCCACATCGGATCGTCGATGCGGCTCGAAGAGACCACCCCCGCCGAGGCGGAGCGGTTCATCGCCACCATCGACGAGGCGGCCGCACGGTGGCGCCCCTGAGCTCGCCCCTCGACCGGGCTCGGGGCAACCCGGCTTGCCACATGAGAGGCCGCATGAGAACAGGGGGTGCTGTTCCCGTGTGACCCCAGCCTCAATAGAATGGTCCGGGCCCCTTTTCGGGCCCAGTCCATTTTTTGCCTATCGGAGGTCATGCGTGCAGGATCCGAACGAAGCGAGATTGAAACGGCCCGTCGTCGAACGCGAGCGCTTCGGCGGCAGCGACCCAGCCACCCGAGTCAGCCGGGACACCGACCCCGACAGGCGCGCACCGATCGACAGCACGGAGCTCCGCCGGGGACCCGATGAGCTGTCCGACAACCGTGGTCCACGGGTCAACTGGCGAGTGTTCATCGTCGCTTCGCTCATCATCCTCGCCTTCTCCGTGTGGGCGATGGTCACACCTGTCTCCGCCCAGTCGACGATGAAGACGACCGTCGACTGGATCGCGGAGAACCTCGGCTGGTTCTATGTCGTCACGGTCACCGTCGTCATCGGCTTCGTCCTCTGGGTCGCCCTGTCGAAGGAGGGCGGGGTCCGCCTCGGGCCCGACCACTCGCGGCCCCAGTACAACCTCTTCACCTGGGTCGCGATGCTCTTCGCCGCCGGAGTCGGCATCGACATGCTCTTCTACTCGGTGACCGGCCCGATCACCCAGTACCTCCACCCGGTCAACGCCGCACCCGAGTCCGCGGCCGCGACTCAGGACGCCGTGGTGTGGACGATGTTCCACTACGGCATCGCCGGCTGGTCGATGTACTCGCTGCTGGGCATGGCCATGGGCTACTTCGCCTATCGCTGGGGCATGCCGCTGTCGATCCGCGCGGTCCTCTACCCCCTGCTGGGCAAGCGAGTGCGCGGAGCCACCGGCGACGTCATCGACATCTTCGCCCTCGTCGGCACCGTCTTCGGAGTGGCCACCTCGATGGGCATCGGCGTCGTCCTGCTCAACGTCGGCTTCTCCATGCTCTTCGGACTCCCCGAAGGGCTGGCCCTGCAGATCGCGCTCGTCATCGTCGCCGTCGTCATGACGGTCGCCGCCTGCACCTCGGGGGTGGACAAGGGCATCCGCCTGGTCTCGGAGCTCAACCTGTGGTCGTGCGCGGCGATGATGCTCTACATCCTCCTCACCGGCAAGACCGCGTTCCTGCTCAACGCCATGGTCGAGAACATCGGCCGCTTCGTCTTCTCCCTGCCCGAACGCACCCTGTCGACGTTCGCCTATGTCAGCGACGGCTCGGAGTGGATGGGCTCGTGGACGCTGTTCTTCTGGGCGTTCTGGCTGGCCTGGGGCCCCTTCGTCGGACTCTTCCTCGCCCGCATCTCCCGCGGCCGGACGCTGCGCGAGTTCGTCATCGCCGCGATCACCGCTCCCGTCCTCTGCGACTTCATCATCGTCTCGATCTTCGGCAACTCGGCCCTGTCCGAGGTCTTCAGCGGCAACGACGGGTTCGCCCAACTGGCCATCGACTCCCCCGAGGAGGGCTGGTACTCCCTGCTCGAGATGTTCCCGGGAGCCACCTTCCTCATCGGTCTGGCCACTCTGTCCGGACTGCTGTTCTACCTCACGTCCGCGAACTCCGGGGCGATGGTGATGTCGAACTTCTCCTCGACGATCCCGAACCCCGAAGAGGACGGAGCGAAATGGCTGCGCATCTTCTGGGCCCTGGTCACCGCCGTGCTCACGATCGCCATGCTCGTCGCCGGCGGGGTGACGACGATGGAGTACGCCACGCTCATCTTCGCTCTGCCCGTGACGATCATCGCCTATCTCGTCATGGCCTCGTTCTCGAAGGTGCTGCGGATGGAACGCGCCGAACGCGAGGGCCGCACCCGCAAGCGCCGCACCGCCGCCGCCCACGGCGGCCGGGCACCGGAGAAGACCTGGCGCCAGCGCCTGGCGACGCTGCGCTCCTACCCCTCGCAGAAGTCCGTGAGCCGGTTCGTCGCCGAGGTCATCGAACCCTCGCTGACGGCGGTGGCCGAGGAGTTCCGCGCACTCGGCTACTCCGTCGACCTCACTCAGGAATTCAACGAGAGCACCGGGATCAACGAGAACACGCTCGTCGTCGACATGGGCGACCAGCGCAACTTCCAATACCAGGTCGCCGCCGTCGAGGCGAACGTTCCGGCCTTCGGCGCCCGCAGCGCCCCGCGCGGCGACGACGTCTACTACCGGATCGAGGTCTTCACCCAGACCGGCTCCGAAGGCTACGACCTCATGGGACTGAGCAGCCAGCAGATCATCGACGACGTCCTCGACCGCTACGAGAACCACCTGTCGTTCCTCGACTACTCGCACGAGCACTCGTACCAGTCGGTCATCACCCCACCGGCACCGCCGGTGACGGATTCGATCCCGGCGATCCCCGTCTCGGCCGATGAGGTCGAGGAGGTCGCTCCGGAGCCCGAACCGGCCCACGAGTGAGGTCCACCGTGCACGCGAACTGACCCCCCGACCGGGCCCGGCTCCCTACCGGTGCACCGGTCCGCGAGTCGCCGAGGCTGTCCCCACCATCGGGGGCGGCCTCGGTGCGTTGGGCACGGGTATTGCACGAGGCGAGGCTGGGCCGCATAGTCGAGTCAGGACGTGAAGAATCGGACCTGGAGGTGATCGCCGTGGACATCGCTGCGGTGCTGCCCCTGCTCACGGCCGAGGACTACACGATCTCACGCGAGATCATCCAACGCGGCTTCGGCGCGCTCTTCCTCATCGCCTTCGCCTCCGCGTTCAACCAGTTCCCGGCCCTCCTCGGCGAGCGCGGGCTGACCCCGGCCCCGCGCTTTATCGCCCTGACCACCGCCGCGCAGGCGCCGACGCTCTTCCGGTGGACGCGGTTCCCGTATTCGGACGCCCGCCTGCGCCTGGTGACCGTGATCGGAATGGTGCTGGCCGCCTCGGCGATCATCGGTCTGCCCCAGGCAGGACCGGCCTGGGCGCCGATCCCGGTGTTCCTGGCGATGTGGGCGCTGTACTTCTCGATCTCCTCGATCGGCCAGCGCTTCTACGGCTTCGGCTGGGAATCGCTGCTGCTCGAGGCCGGGTTCCTCGTCGGCTTCCTCGGCTCCCACGAGGTCGCGCCGAGCCTGCTGATGATCCTGCTGCTGCGCTGGTTCGTCGTCCGCGTCGAGTTCGGCGCCGGGATGATCAAGATGCGCGGAGACTCCTCCTGGCGCGATCTCACCGCCATGGACTACCACCATCAGACCCAGCCGATGCCCGGTCCCCTCAGCCGCCTGGCTCACCTGATGCCCACCTGGTGGCATCGCAGTGAGACGCTGGGCAGCCATATCGTCCAGCTCATCGCGCCGTGGCTGCTGTTCCTGCCCCAGCCGATCGCGTCCTTCGCGGCCGCGGCCATCATCATCACCCAGCTCGCGCTCGTCGTGTCCGGCAACTATGCGTGGCTGAACTGGGCGACGATCCTGCTCGCCTGCTCCGGGATCAGCGACTCGTTCTTCCGCTGGATCGCAGGCGGTCCCTTCCCGGAGTGGGGATGGAACTCCGTGATCGATACGGTCACCGGCGCCGAGGCGGCCGGATCCGGCCAGCAGACGGCGCTGCCGCTGTGGTGGGCGATCCTCATCGCCGTCTTCGTCGCCTGGCAAGCCTGGCTGAATGTGCCCGCCCTGCGCAACCTCTTCTCTCCGACCCAGCTGATGAACGCCAGCTTCAACCGGTGGGGCCTGGGCAATGCCTACGGAGCCTTCGGCTCGATGACCGAGACGCGGGACGAGATCATCGTCGAAGGATGGATCGCCCCGGACGAGGCCGGCTCTGGCGAGGGCGATCCGGACGAATCCAGCCCGGGCGAGGACGGCGGCACTGCCGGCGGGGCCGCTGGGTGGCGGGAGTACCGGTTCAAGGGCAAACCCGGCGATGTCGAGCGGATCAGCCCGCTCATCGCCCCCTACCACCTCCGCCTCGATTGGCTCATGTGGTTCGCCGCGCTCGGTGACTATCGGCAGGCCTGGTTCTCCCGTCTGATCGAACGCATCGGCTCCGGCGACGAGCAGATCCGCCGCCTCATGGGCCCCGACCCCTTCGACGGTCGGGCCCCGGAACTCGTCCGCGTCCGCGTCTTCACCTACCGCTACGCCACCCGCGCCGAGCGCCGGGCCGCCGCGGCCGCCGGGGCGGGCCGTCCGTGGTGGGTGCGGTCGAACCCGCGCATTCTGGTCCGGCCGACCGACCTGCGGGTCGACTGACCGGCACGCCGGGCTCCTCGACTTGGCTTTCCTCACACCAGGACCTAAAGTTAATGTACCTTAACTTTGATCCAGGACCCCGCCGAATCAGGAGCCCTCGTGTCCGACCACAGACTTCGTCCCACGCCCCGTGCCCTCGCCATGGCGACCGCCCTCACTGTGGGCCTCAGCGCCTGCGGCGGATCCGCGACCGCCGAAGACGACGGCGGCAAACCCGTGGTGCTCACCACCTTCACGGTGCTCGCCGATATCGCGGACAACGTCGCCGGCGAGCATCTCGAGGTCGAATCGATCACGAAGGTCGGCGCGGAGATCCACGGCTACGAGCCGACCCCGGGAGACATCCGCAAGGCCGCGAAGGCCGACCTCATCCTCGACAACGGACTCAATCTCGAGCAGTGGTTCTCCCAGTTCGTCGACGACATCGATGTGCCTCACGCCGTCGTCAGCGACGGCGTCGACGAACTGTCGATCACCGGCGACGCCTACGACGGCAAACCCAACCCGCATGCTTGGATGAGTCCGCTCAACGTCCAGATCTATGCCGAGAACATGGCCGAGGCCTTCTCCGAACTCGACCCGGATCATGCCGAGGACTACTCGGCCAACGCCGACGAGTACGGCGAGGCGCTGCAAGAGGTTCAGGACGAACTCGTCGATGACCTCTCGAGGCTGCCGAAGTCCCAGCGGGCACTGGTCACCTGCGAGGGGGCCTTCTCCTATCTCGCCCGGGACGCCGAGCTGAACGAGAAGTACATCTGGCCGGTCAACGCCGAATCGCAGGCGACGCCGGGACAGATCACCTCGGCGATCGATTTCGTTCAGGACAATGAGGTGCCGGCGGTCTTCTGCGAGTCGACGGTCTCCTCGGCGCCGATGGATCGGGTCGTCGAGGCTACCGACGCCGAATTCGGCGGCACCCTCTACGTCGATTCGCTCTCGGACGCCGACGGGCCGGTCCCGACCTACCTCGACCTCATCCGCCACGATGCGAAGACCATCACCGAAGCACTGACCGGAGGCGAAGCATGACCACACCCGCCATCACCGTCACCGAAGCGACCGTCCACTACGGGCAGGTGCTCGCCCTCGACCGCGCTTCCCTGACCTTGGAGGCCGGCCGGATCTGCGGGCTGGTCGGGATGAACGGCTCGGGCAAGTCGACGCTGTTCAAAACGATCATGGGCATGGTCGAGCCCGATACCGGACATGTGTCCGTCAACGGCACGACCCCGGCCAGGGCCCGCCGAGCCGGACTGCTCGGCTATGTCCCGCAGAGCGAGGACGTCGACTGGGACTTCCCGGTCTCCGTCCGCGAGGTCGTCATGATGGGCCGCTACGGGCACATGGGTCCGCTGCGGATTCGGCGCCGAGCCGATCGTGAGGCCGTGGATCTGGCGCTCGAACGGGTCGAACTCACCGATTTCGCCGACCGGCAGATCGGGCAGCTCTCCGGCGGGCAGAAGAAGCGGGCCTTCGTCGCCCGCGGCATCGCCCAGGGAGCGAGGATCCTGCTGCTCGACGAACCCTTCGCCGGCGTCGACAAACGCAGCGAGGCCACGATCGTCCGGCTGCTCAAGGAGCTCGCCGCCACCGGGGTGACGGTGCTCGTGTCGACCCATGACCTGCACGCGCTGCCCGAGCTCGCCGACGAGGCGGTCCTGCTGATGCGGCAGGTGCTGCTCCACGACTCCCCCGCCGAGGTGCTCCGTCCCGACAATCTCGCCCTGGCCTTCGGCCTCGACGTCACGGATACGACGACCGGCGCCAGCCCGACGTCCGGTGACGCGGGTGCGGCATCCGGCGGTGGTGCGGCATGAGCCTCGTCTATCTCCTGCTCGAACCCTTCGCCTTCGACTTCATGCTGCGGGCCCTGGCGACCACGCTCATCGCCTCGGTCGTGTGCGCCCTGCTTTCGTGCTGGCTCGTGCTCATCGGCTGGTCGCTCATGGGCGATGCGGTCTCCCACGCCGTCCTGCCGGGAGTCGTGATCGCCTATGTCCTCGGCGCGCCCTTCGCCCTCGGGGCGGTGGTCTTCGGCTTCCTCGCCGTCGGACTCATCGGCGCGGTGCGGGACACCAGTCGGATCAAGGAAGATGCCGCGATCGGCATCGTCTTCACCTCCCTGTTCGCCCTCGGCCTCGTCCTCATCTCGGTCACGCCCTCGCACGTCGATCTCAACCACATCATCTTCGGCAATCTGCTGGGGGTCTCGTCCGCCGAATCGGCGCAGGTGGCAGCACTCGGTGCGATCGCCCTGGCCGTGCTCGTGGCCAAGAACCGCGACTTCACGCTCTATGCCTTCGATCCCACCCATGCCCACGCTTTGGGCATCAATCCACGGATGCTCGGCGCCATCCTGCTCGGGCTGCTGGCCCTGACCTCGGTCGTCGCACTGCAGGCGGTCGGAGTGGTCCTCGTCGTGGCGATGCTCATCATCCCCGGGGCCACGGCCTATCTGCTCACCGACCGGTTCCAGCGGATGCTGCTCATCGCTCCGGCGATCTCGGTGCTGTGCGCGATCATCGGCCTCTATTCGAGCTACTACCTCGACACGGCTTCGGGCGGGATGGTCGTCCTCGCCCAAGGGGCGGTCTTCATCCTCGTCTACCTGTTCGGTCCCCGCCACGGGCTCATCGGTCGCGGCGTCGCCGCCCGCCAGCGACGCCGGCGGGTCACCGCGAATCGGGCCGGATGAGCGGGATCGGGGCAGTCAGCGGGACTGAATCGAGTCGCCTCGGCGCGGGTCGGCCGTTCCGGCGAGGGTCGGTCGCCTCGGCGAGCACCTGCCGCCCCGGCGGAAGGTGAAGACCGCACGCGCGGCACTCGGACCGGGGAAGTCGCGCGTGCGGCCGATCTGGGTTCCACCCTCAGTCTAGGCCCAAAGCGAGGAGAACGAGGAGAACGACATTGAGAACGATGATGAGCCCCGAGGCCGCGATCGCGGCGATCGTGATGCCGCGGGAGTTCGCGTACCGTCCCATCACCGATCGATCCATGGTGAGTCTGACCAGGGGGATCATCGCGAACGGGATGCCGAGGCTGAGCACGACCTGACTGAGCACGAGCGACCAGGTCGGGTCGGCGCCGATCGCGAGCACGATGAGCGCCGGGATCATCGTCACCGCCCGCTGCCATACGATCGGCACATCGAGGCGCAGCAGCCCTTGCATGATCGAAGCGCCGGCATAGGAGCCGACGGCGCTCGAGGCCAGACCCGAAGCGAGCAGACCGATGCCGAAGAACAGCCCCACGACCTCGCCGAGGTTGGCCGTCACGACCGAGTGAGCGCCCTCGATCGTGTCGGTGCCGTCCTGACCGCGCAGGGAGGCGGCGGCTAGGAGCAGCATCGCGATGTTCACGGACCCGGCGATGACGAGGGAGAGGACGACGTCCCACCGGCTGGCGCGCAGCAGCCGGGGGATCGAGGCCCGCGAGGCGCTGCCGTGCCGGTCGACCGACAGCGCCGAATGCAGGTAGATCGCATGGGGCATCACGGTCGCGCCGAGCATGCTCGCCGCGAGCACCACCGAGTTCGTGCCCTCCAGCCGGGGCACGATCCCACCGGCCGCCTGGCCCCAGTTCACATCCCCGACGACCAGGCCGGCCAGAAAGCCGATGGCGATGATCGCCAGCAGGGCGATGATCACGGTCTCGAAGGGGCGCTGACCGCGGGTGGACTGGATCGAGAGCAGGAACAGAGAGACGGCGCCGACGATGATGCCGCCGAGCAGCAGCGGCAAGTCGAAGAGGATCTTCAACGCGATCGCCCCGCCGATCACCTCGGCGAGGTCGGTGGCGATGGCCACGATCTCCGCCTGCGACCAATACGCGAGCCTGGACCTGCGGTTCAGCCGGTCGCCCAGCAGGCTCGGCAGGGACTTGCCCGAGACCAGCCCGAGCTTCGAGGACAGGTATTGGACGAGCACGGCGATGAGGTTCGCGGCCACGAGGACCCACACCAGCAGGTATCCGTACTCGGCACCGGCGGTGAGGTTGGCCGCGACATTGCCCGGGTCGACATAGGCGATCGCGGCGACGAAGGCCGGTCCGAGCAGAGCGACCGTGGAGATCCTCTTCTTCCGACCGCGCCGGCCCGGGTGCACAGCAGCGGAGGAATCGACGTCCATAAAGTTAAGCTACATTAACTTATCCGCTCGGGCAAACTCCCGTGCGGTGATCGACGGATCCGGTCTGGAAAGTGAACACCGAAGGGCTTACGCTTCGACCATGGCTGGTGAACATGTTCAATTCCGCTCCGGGAAACGTCGGCAGACCGAGGAGAGGATCATCGCGGCCGCCGCGGATCTGTTCCTCGAACACGGCTGCAGGGCCACGACCGTGCGCGGCATCGCCAAGGCCGCCGAGGTGTCGATCGGCCGGGTGATGTCGGTCGGGGACAAGGACGAGATCCTCGTCCGCTGCTTCGACCGGTGGATCGGCCAGCTCCAGGACGGAACCCACTCTCCTCCCCCGCTTCGTCGGGCCGACCGGCCGAGGACTGCCTCGGCGGTGCAGCAGCATCTGCTGGAGATCTTCCTGCCCTTCCTCGAGTTCTTCGCCGCGCATGAGGACCTGTCCCGCGACTGCGCGGCGGCCATGATGCGGGTGCGCGGAGATCCCGAGGTATTCAGCGCCCTCGCCAACGATCTGCAGGCCCGGCTCAGTCAGAGCCTGATCGAGATCGGCATCAGCGAGAACGATGCACGGGCCAGTGCCGCCGGCCTCTACGACGCCTATCTGGGCATCCTCTTCCGGTGGGCCGCGACGACGATGACACTGACCGAGGCCACCGACTCCCTGCTCGAGGTCATCGCCGTCCACACACGTGTCAGGAGCCCGCTGTGACCATCCTCCCCGATCCCGTCTGGCCCGTCGTCGTCCTCGCCGTCGTCGTCTTCGGCGATGGGCTGCTGACCTTCCGGCCGCCCAGGACCATTGCCGCCTGCCTCGACGGCGTCGGATTCCCCCGCGACTGGTGGTGGGTGCTCGCGGTGGTGAAGTTCCTCGCCGCGGCCGGGCTGGTCGCAGGCCTCTGGATTCCCGGTCTCGGCGCGGCCGCCTCGGTCGGGCTCGTCGTCTACTTCCTCTGCGCTGCCGCCGCTCACCTGCGGGCGGACTATATCGGTCGAGACTTCTGGCTCAACTGCCTGGGAATGCTCCTCGTCTGCCTCGCCGTCCTCATCTTCTGCTTCCTCACATAGGCAGCTCACGCCGATTCGACATCCCGCCTGCCGAGATTCGCCAGAAAGGAGGCGATTCCCCGTGCATCACAGGCCATGACTGGCCTAGAGTCGAAGTACGGCATCGGTGCCGCCGGGGGTGCCGAGCCGTCCGGCAGAGGAGTGTGAACATGCCCGAATATGCCGACAGCAGTCGCACCCGCGACGAGACACCTCAGGAACGCCACGAGCGGTGGGCCTGGATCCATGACACTGCGTCGATGACGGGGTGGGACTTCGGCCCACTGGACGGTCGACTCATCGCCGATGACCCGCCGTGGGACTTCGACCAGATCTGCCTCGACGAGTTGGCCGCGTCGAGCAGCTGCCTCGATATGGGCACCGGCGGCGGCGAGCGCCTCATCGAACTCATCGACCGCCTCAGCCAGGCCAGACCTCCCGGTCAGCCGGGGCCGACGATCACCGCCACGGAAGGGTGGGAGCCGAACGTTCCCTTGGCCACCTCGGCGCTCGAGGACTACGAGGTCGACGTGGCCAGATACGACAGCGACCACCATCCGGAGATGCCGTTCGACGATGGCGCGTTCGATCTCGTGATGAATCGTCACGAGAGCTACGACATCGCCGAGGTCGCCCGCGTGCTCGCCCCGGGCGGGATGTTCCTCACCCAGCAGGTCGACGGGACGGAGGCGCAGGAGTTCCGGGATCTTTTCGGCGGCGGTCTGGGGGACCTGAGCCAGCAGCTCGAACCGTGCCGTGACCGGGTCGAGGGTGAGAGCCTGACGATCGAGGCGGCACGGAAGTGGCAGGGCACGATGCGCTTCACGGATGTCGAAGCGGTGATCGAGTACCTCGCCTACATCCCCTGGGACGTCCCCGGCTTCTCCGTGATGCCCAACCTCGACGTGCTGGGGCGCTTGGCGAAGTCGAGCGATCCCATCGAGGTCACGCAGAAGCGGTTCCTCATCGTCGCCCGCCGCCGGTGACCGGCGCGGCCGGGTCTACGGGTCACGTGACAGGACCGGTGTGTCCGGGACCTCGTGTCGCGGGGCAGCAGCCGCGTGGCCGGGCCCCGCGAGCGGAGGGAGGATTTCCCGACCCGGTGCGCGGGATAGCAGGATGGGCCGGGTCACCTCGGCGTCGATAGCGTCGAGGCATGACCTCGACGGACTTCACCTACCCCCAGCCGACCGATGATGAGCTCGCGGCGCAGCAGCCGCGGAGTCCGAGTCCGCACGCCCCGCTGATCTATTCTTCCCCGGGCGCCGGCCTCGAACAGTACGAGCGCGCGCCCCATCCGCCAGGTGCGGCCGGGCCGGTCGCCGGGGCATCAGGCGGTGTCGCCGGGGCACCGGTTTCGGCGAAGTCGCCGACTCTGGGGAAGACGGCCCTGGTCCTGGCGCTCATCGCAGCGGTGCTCACTCTGGTCGCCTCGGCGATCCTCGGTGCCACGCTCGGCCCCACCGAGGCCGCATCCGGTTACTACTTCGCGGATGTTCCCGAGTGGTACCAGAGCCTGGCGACCGGACTCGTCGTGCTTCAGGTCCTCTGCGCGTGCGTGGGGATCACCGCCATCATCATGGGCATCGTCTCGGCGGCCACCGCCCGCGGACGCACCTTCGGCATCATCGCCATCGCCGCGGCCGCGATCGCTCCACTCCTCTCCTTCGGCACGTTCGTCGCCCTCAGCTTCGCCTTCGCCTGATCGCTCCGCTCGACGGAGCACCTGCCACGCGGCCGGGACCGCTCCCTCACGCCTGGACGATGACGATCGCCCCGGAGACGATGGCGAAGCCGAGGACGATGCAGCGCAGCAGCGGCCCGTCGAGTCGGTGGTGGACGTAGCGGGAGAGGAAGGAGCCGATCGCCAGGAACGGCAGCATCCACGCCGTCGCGATCATCGTCTCCGCCGTGATCTGCCCGCTGAAGGCGAGCACGATGAGTGAGATCACCTCGCCGACGAGGAAGCACACGGCCACCGTCGAACGCAGCTCCGGTCCCGGACTGTGCTGGTAGGCCAGGGCGTAGGGCGGTCCGCCGACGCCGGTCGAGGTCTCGGTCACGCCGGTGATGAGTCCGACGGCGGCGAGCACCGGACGGTTCGGCGAGAATCTCGGGGCGAACAGCGCGATGATCGCGGCGATGAGCGTCGACCAGCCGATGAGCAGCGAAAGCTGGTGGAGGTTGACGATGACGAGGATCCACAGTCCTGCGAAAGTGCCGGCGAAGCGGCCGATGCTGATCCAGCTGACCCCGGTCCAGTCGATGTGGCCGCGTTCGCGGGCGGCGACGTAGAAGTTGAGCGGGATCATCAGCACGAGCAGCATCACGGGGATGAGGCTCGGGTCGATGAACGTCACGACCGGGGCGAGGATCATCGCGAATCCCATCCCCGTCGACCCCTGCACGAACGCGGAGACGAGCACGACGGCCGCGATGATCGCGAAGGCGAGCACCGTCAGCGAAACCATGGGATCCTTCGAGGTCGAGGGGCGATCAGATCGATGTGGACCCGTCCAGTCTACGGTCGTCGGTGGGCGGAATCGCCGTTTAGAATATGGGGATGACGCCCCTCCCGCTCATCCCCGCCGCGGCGGGTCACGGTCGACTCGAATGCGGGTACTTCGAGCGCGGAGAATGCCGGTCGTGCGCTCTCATCGAAACCGAGTACCCGCAGCAGATCACCGACGAGGAGGTCTGGTGCCACGAGGTTCTGGCGGCCGCGGCCCCATCGGTGTGGCTGCCGAGCTTCACCAGCGGGGTCCGCGACTTCCGCAACCGGGCGAAGCTCGCCGTCGGAGGAACTGCCGGGCACGTGACCCTGGGCATCCTCGATCAGGAGTTCCACGGCGTCGACCTGCGCGAATGCGGGATTCAGGCCGCAGCGATCCGGACGGTGATTCCGGTTCTCGCCGACTTCCTCGACGCCACCGGGCTCGAACCCTACTCCGTGTCCGCGCGGCGAGGTGAGCTGAAGTTCGTCCATGTCACCGCGGCGCCGTCCGGAGACCTGATGATCAGATTCGTCGTGCGCACCCAGCACGGTCTCGATGTGCTGCGGTCGCGGCGGGCGCGGCTCCTCGAACTCGTGCCGGAGGCGCGCGTGGTCTCGGTCAATCTCCTGCCCGAGCACAAGGCCGTGCTCGAGGGAAGCCGTGAGGAGATGCTGCACGGCGGATCGCTGCGGATGAACCTCGACCGGGTCGATCTGCACCTGCGCCCGCAGAGCTTCTTCCAGACGAACACCGCCGTGGCCATCGGCCTCTACGACCAGGTCGCCGAGTGGGTGGACGCGGTCGAGGCCAGCAGCCTGTGGGATCTCTACTGCGGTGTCGGCGGGTTCGCCCTCCACTGCGCGCGCCCGGCAGGCCGGGACGCCGACGGCCGGGGCCGCCGAGTCACCGGCGTCGAGGTCAGTGAGCAGGCGATCGAATCCGCGAAGACCAGCGCGGCCGAGCTCGGCGTCGATGCCCGGTTCCTCGCCGGCGATGCCACGGAGTTCGCCGAGGCGGGGGCTGGGTGGGGAGGCCGCGGGGCCGGACTGCGTGATCGTCAACCCGCCTCGGCGCGGGATCGGGGCACGCCTGGCGGCCGCACTCGAGGGCTCCGGCGTCGAGCACATCGTCTATTCGAGCTGCAACCCGGTGTCCTTGGCCAAGGACCTCGCCCGAATGCCCGGCTACGAGGTGGCCCAGGCGCGGATCTTCGACATGTTCCCGCACACGAAGCACCTCGAGGTCGCGGTGCTGCTTCTGCGGCGGTGAGCACTCCCGCACATCTCCGACCGTCGGATACTCTTCGGTCCGTCACCGCGAGAAGTCTCACACTCTGCGCCTGAGAGCCGAATCCATGTGGAGATTCGCTTCCAACCGCATAGACTCATCGCTGCACGGCTCCTCGAACGTCCCTGTTCGCGGGGCCGATTCTTCAGCCTGCTCCACCACCCGACCGCCCCCGACGAACGCTCATGCCTGCTGAGGCGGTTGTGAGTCCGGAGACCACGATGACGACGCTGAATTCTTCCACCCCTGAACCCGCAAGCAGCACTGCAGGCGGATCCGATCGCTCAACCACGTCCACATCCTCCGACGACCCTCCCCCTGCCGCCGAGCCGGGCTCCGAGCCCGAACCCGACGATGTGCAACCTGCATTCGATGTCGTCACCCGCTCGAATCGGGTCGGAAAGGTGTTCGTGTGCTCGGTCGCCGTCGTCATCGCCTTCATGCTGTGGGCGACGATCGCCCCCGCTGCTCTGGCTGGGATCATGACGCGGGCGATGACCGCAGTGTCGACCGGTTTCGGTTGGATCTACCTCGTCGTGCCCTTCGCTGCGATCGTCTTGCTGGTGTGGTTCGCCGCGAGCCGCTTCGGCCGCCTCCGCCTCGGTACGCAGGACTCACGCCCCGAATACCGCACGATCACCTGGCTGGCGATGATCCTGGCGGCCGTGATGGGGATCGGACTGGTCAGCTACGGCGTGGCCGAACCGATGTCGCACTTCATGGTCCCGCCCCATGGGTCGGCCGAACCGGCGACCATGGGCGCGGCCGTTCGCGCGATGCAGTTCTCCTATCTCGACTGGGGCTTTCAGGCCTGGGCGATCTTCGGAGTCTTCGGTCTGGCCATCGGCTGCTCGACACACAGGAAGAGACGCCCGGCGCTGGTGTCGACGATGCTGCGCCCGGTGCTCGGCCGGTTCGTCGACGGTTGGATCGGCAACCTCATCGACATCCTCACCATCATCGCCACGCTCTTCGGCACGACAACCTCGCTCGGCCTCGGGGCCTCACAGATCGAGCAGGGACTCAACACCGTCCTCGGCGTCGAGTCGACTCCAATCCTGCAGATCCTCGTCATTGCGGTGCTCACTCTGCTGTTCACGGGATCGGCGCTGACCGGGGTGAGCAAGGGCATCAAGCACCTCTCACAGATCACGCTGACCATGGCGACCCTGCTGGGACTGTTCGTCTTCATCACCGGGCCGAGTGGTTTCGTCTCCAACCTGTTCGTGCGCTCCATCGGTGCCTTCGCCGGTGATTTCCTCGAACTCAGCCTGATGACGCCCACGAATGCCGAGGACAGCGAATGGATGCTCGGGTGGACCTACTTCATGATGGCGTGGTGGCTGTCATGGAGCGCGTTCGTCGGCATCTTTCTGGCCAAGATCTCGCGGGGACGCACGATCCGCGAGTTCGTCGCCGGCGTCCTCCTCGTGCCCAGCGCCGTCTTCTTCATCTGGTTCACCGTCATGGGCGGGTCGGCGATCAAGCTCGACATCGACGGGGCCGCGATCGGTGAGGCGACGCAGAACAACTTGGACACCGCCTTCTTCAGCCTGCTCGACCAGCTGCCGCTGTCCCTGCTGGCCTCGACGTTCACGATCATCATGGTCATCCTGTTCTTCGTCTCCTCCGCGGACTCGAACACCTTCGTCCTCAGCTCGCTGTCCTCACACGGCTCCTTCGCCCCAAGGCGCCCGGTGATCGCGACCTGGGGAGCACTGACCGGCGGCTGCGCGATCGTGCTGCTCCTCGTAGGCGGCCTGCAGGCTCTGCAGCAGGCGGCGATGCTCTCGGCCGTGCCCTTCACCGCCATCGTGGTCATCCTCGGCATCGCACTGATCAAGGAGCTGCGCTGTGATCATCAGATCGTCGAGGAGGCCGCTCGCGAGCGGCGGGTGCTGGGGCACTGAAGCAAATCTCGCAGAGACCCGACCAGCGCTCATAACCAACTTGGCACAGAGACGGCGACTCGAGTCGGCGGCGAAAAGCCGCCACCGAATCAGCACATCATCGCAGCTTCGCAGTCACCTCGGCGGCGGCAGTCTGGACCCGGTCGACCACCGGCGTCATGTCCTCGGGCAGGGCCTCGCTGATCAGTGAGACCCCGATGGCGGCGATCGGGCGTTTCAGCACGTCGTAGACGGGTGCGGCGATCGTCGAGATCCCGGGGGTGACCTCGCCGTGTTCGATCGCGCAGCCGGCGCGACGTTCCTGGGCGAGCACTGCATTCAGCGCCTTGACCGAGGTCGGTCCCCTGCCCGTGCGGGAGACGAAACCGGTCTCGGACTGGAACATCGCAAGCACCTCGGACTTCGGCAGCTGGGCGAGGATCGCTCGACCGGTGGCGGTGAGGTAGCTGGGCAGGCGGACACCGGTGGCAGTGATGACGGCCACTGATTTCAGTGACTGCTCCTTGAGCACGTATTCGGTCTCCCACCCGCGGATGACGGCGAGCTGCGCGGTCGCGGTTGTGTCGTCGGCCAGCTGGCGCACTACCGGCTGCGCTAAGCGCTGCAGCGGGTTCGTGCGCAGATAGGAGGCCCCGAGTTCGTGCACACCGGCGCCGAGGACGAAACCCGATTCCGTGCGTGCGACGAGCCCGAGCTCCTCGAGCACGGCGAGGATGTCGTAGGCGCTGGAGCGCGGAATCTCGAGGGCCCTCACCAGGGCCCCGGCTGTGATCGCCCGGTTCGATGAGGCCATGTGCCGCAGCATCGCGATCGCCCGACGCAGCGCGGGGACCTCAGCCATGACGGCCGCCTCCGAACCCGCCGCCCCGGGCGCCGACCGCTTCTCGTCCGGTGAGCTCGGCCACGGCTCAGCCCTCCATCCCCAGCGCCGCGAACGCGGCCGCGTAGAGGTCTGCGATGTCTCCAAGTTCGGCGTGCACGCCGTCGCGGACCCTCACCCGACCGCCGCTGACGGTCAGCCGGACATCCGCCGAAGTGGCCGTGAGGATGATCTGTTCGTCCAGTGACCCGAAGGTGCGCATGCTGTCGGTGCGCAGCGTCACGAAGTCGCATGCCTTCCCGACCTCGAGCGACCCGACGGGCAGGTCGAGGCTGCGGGCTCCGGATTCGGTCAGCGCGGTGATGAGCTCGGCGGGGCTGAAACGGCCGCGCTGACCCGATCGCAGACGTTCTCCGGCCTCGAGACCCTGGGTCTCGCGCAGGGCATCGAGGACGACGTGCTGGTCGGATCCGAGCGCGATCGCGGCTCCGGCATCGGCGAGTTCACGGGCCGGCCCGATGCCGTCGGCCAAGTCCGCCTCGGTGGCCGGACACATGACGATTGAGGCCTGCGACTGTCCGAGGATCGCGATGTCGTCCTCGCTCAGGTGGGTGGCGTGGACGGCCGAGAGGTTCGATCCCACGACTCCGGATCGCGCGAGCACCTGCGTCGGCGTCGTCCCATAGGCGGCGTGGCAGGCTTCGTTCTCTGCGGGCTGTTCGGACAGGTGGACGTGGATGGGATCGGTGAGTTCGGTGAACCGCGGCAGGTTGGCGGCAGGCACGGCCCGGATCGAGTGGATGGCCGCGCCCACATGGACGAAGCTCTCGCCCGGAGCGCGCACGGGGAACTCCTCGGCGAAGGAGGCCGACAGCCCCATGTGGCGGTCCATGTAGCCGTCGATCGTGCCATCGCCGAACCGGGCCTGTTCGGCGGAGAGTTCGGCGTCGATGGCGCCGGTGAGGTAGCAGGTGTCGAGCAGTCGGATCCGGATCCCCGCCGAGGCGGCCGCCCGTGCCAGCGCCCGTTCCATCGCGTGTGCCCGGTTTCCAGCGGCGTCGTCGGCTGCGTCGCCGGCAGTGGTCTCGGCAGCGTTCCCAGCAGAGGGCTCGGCAGCGTTCCCGGCAGCGGTCTCGGCGGCGTCCCCGCGGGGACGTTCGGCCCCGTAGGGTGTCCCGTCCTGTGCGTGGTGGAGGTAGTGGAATTCCCCCACCGAGGTGTATCCGCCGGCGAGCATCTCGGCGAACACGGCGCGGGCTACGGTCTCATAGGTTTCGGGGTCGAGCTTCGCCGCGACCGAGTACATGACCTCGCGCCAGGTCCAGAAGGTCCCGCCGTCACCGTGTGTGCGGCCGCGCAGGATGCGGTGGAAGGCGTGCGAGTGCGCGTTCACGCCACCGGGCAGGGTGAGGCCGGGAACCACCTCGGCGCCGGCGGGTGCGGAGCCGATGCCGGTCTCGACTCCGCTGAGCGTACCCGTGTCATCGCAGTTGAGCAGGACGCCATCAGCGACGGTCCCGTCGACCCAGGCTCTTTCGCACCAGAACTGAGTGCTCATCGCGCACCTCCGCCGCCGGCCGCAGGTCCGGTCGCAGCCCCGCCATCGGGCCCGGTCGCGGCCCCGCCATCGGGCCTGGACGCAGCACCGCCCGCAGGCCCAGGCGCGGCACCGTCCGAGCCGCCGGGGACCTCGATCTCGAGCTCGCGCGCGAGGACCTTGATGAGGGCATCGACTCCGGCCCGCTGATCATCGACCTCGCAGGCCTCTTCGGGAGCGTGCGAGACACCGGTGGGATTGCGCACGTAGAGCATCGCCGAGGGCACGTGCGGAGCGAGGATGCCGGCATCGTGCCCGGCGCCAGAGGGCAGCAGCGGCGCCTGCGGCAGCACCGAGGCCAAGCGCGAGTTGAGGTCGGCGGTGAAGTGCGTCGTCGGCGAGTACGACTCCTGGGAGACGTCGACCCGGACACCGGTCTCGTCGGCGTGCGAGGCGGCCCGGCGGCTGATCGCGTCGAGCACCTGCTCGACGACGGCGTCATTGGGATGGCGGATGTCGAGCCAGAAGCTCATGGCCGAGGCGATGACGTTCGTCCCACCCGGGTGGATGAGCGTGCGCCCGACAGTGGCAACGGCGCTCGCGTCAGTGGCGGCCGCTAGGGTCGGGATATCCCCGATCACACGGGAGGCCGCGACCACCGGATCGGCGCGATGGCTCATCGGCGTCGTGCCGGCATGATTGCCCTGCCCGGTGAAGGAGAAGTGCCAGCGACCGTGGCCGATGATCGAGGAGCCGATGGCCACGGCCTGATCGGTGCCCGCCAGACCGAGGCCCTGCTCGACATGGAGTTCGATGAACGAACCGATCCCGGCCAGCCGAGACTGGTCACGCCCGACCCGATCCGGGTCGAGGCCATAGCCACGGGCGACGTCGGCGAAGGTGTCGCCGACCGAGTCCTTGAGACCGAGTGCGCGGTCGGTCTCGATCGCGCCGGTGAGCAGCCGCGAACCGAGGCAGGCGACACCGAAGCGCGAGCCCTCTTCCTCAGGGAACACGGCCAGCGCGAGGGGTCGGCGGGCCCGCTCGAGCGCGCCCGAGGCCTTCAGCTCGTCGAAGGCCGCCAGCGCCGAGGCGACCCCGAGCGGTCCGTCGAATTCGCCGCCTCCGGGCACCGAGTCGAGATGGGAGCCGGTGACGACGGCATTCTCACCGGGAGGGGTGGCCCACGCCCACGTGATGCCGTTGGCATCGATCTCGGTGTCGAGACCGCGGCGGTCGGCCTCGGCGAGGAACCAATCGCGCAGTTCGCGCTCGGTGGCCGAGAACCCGGGACGCTGGTAGCCGGACCCACGGGGGTCGCGGCCGGTGTCCTCGATCTGGCTCAGCAGTGAGACCACATCGCTCATTGTCAGTTCACTCCGTTCGAAATCGGTCGGGTCCGCCCCGACCCGGTATCAGTCCTGGTGGGTGGTCGCTGCGGCGGTTCCCGACGCCTCGGCAGCGGCTTCGAGGTTGCCCAGGGCCGTGAACTCCGGGTCATCGACGGCCGGGCCGCCGCCGGCCGGCTGCCAGGTTCCGGCCACGGAGGTCACGGTGTGGCGGAACTCGGCGACCGCCTCGGCGGCGGCGACCAGGGATCCGTCCTTGACCTTCGCAATGGTCTCGGCGAGTTCGGGCGACAGGAACCGGTCGGGTCCGGGCCCGGGCACGGTCTCGCGGATGGCCGCGATGACGGCGCCGGTGACCGGCGCCGGGGTGGTCTCACGCATATCGCAGGCCCGGGAGGCCGCGTAGAGCTCGATGCCGACGACGGAGGCGAGGTTGTCGACGACCTTGCGCAGCTTGCGTGCGGCCGACCAGCCCATGGACACGTGGTCCTCCTGCATCGCCGAGGACGGGATCGAGTCGACCGAGGCCGGGGCTGCGCCCCGCTTGGCCTCGGAGACCATCGCGGCCTGCGTGTAGTGGGCGATCATCAGTCCTGAGTCGACACCGGCATCGTCGGCGAGGAACGGGGTCAGATCCTGGTTGCGGGCCACGTCCATCATCCGGTCGGTGCGACGTTCGGCCATCGAGGCGACATCGGCGGCGACGATGGCGAGGAAGTCCAGGGCGTGGGCCAGGGGCGCTCCGTGGAAGTTGCCGTTCGAGGACACCATCCCGTTGGTGAGCACGACCGGGTTGTCGATGGCCGCGCGCAGTTCGCGTTCGGCGACGCCGGTGGCGAAGGCGACGGCATCGCGGGCGGCGCCGTTGACCTGCGGGGCGCAGCGCATCGAGTAGGCGTCCTGGACGAGGTGGGTCGACTCGCGATGGCTGGCTGTGATGGCCGAGTCCTTGAGCGCGGTGAGCATGTTCGCCGCCGAGGCGGACTGTCCGTCGTGCGGGCGCAGAGCGTAGTGGAGTTCGGGGGCGAAGACCGCGTCGGTGCCGAAGAGTCCCTCGATGCTCATGGCTGCGGAGACGTCGACGGCGGTGAGCAGGTTCTCCAGATCGGTCAGGGCCATGATGAGCATGCCGAGCATGCCGTCGGTGCCGTTGACAAGCGCGAGCCCTTCCTTCTCGGCGAGCGTGACCGGAGTGATTCCGGCGGCTTTGAGGACCTCATCGGCAGGTCCGGCCACCCCGTCCGGCCCCTCGGCCACACCTTCGCCCATGACGACGAGCGCACAGGCCGACAGCGGTGCGAGGTCTCCCGAGCAGCCGAGCGAACCGTATTCGTGGACGACCGGGGTGATGCCGGCGTTGAGCAGTTCGACGTAGGTCTGGAGCACCTCGGCGCGGACTCCGGCACGGCCGGTGGCCATCGTCCGAGCACGCAGCAGCATGAGAGCCCGCACGACCTCGCGCTCGACGGGTTCGCCGACACCGGCGGCGTGGGAACGGATGAGCGACTTCTGCAGCTGAGTGCGCAGTTCGGTGGGGATGTGGCGCTGGGCGAGGGCGCCGAACCCGGTCGAGACGCCGTAGACGGGCTTCTCTGCCTGGGCGAGGGCGTCAACGGCTTCGCGGTACTTGTTCACACGGGCCAGGGTGGCCTCGGACAGGCGCACCTTCGCATCGTGGCGGGCGACATCGACCACCTCGGCGAAGGTGAGGGTGTCGGGGTCGAGATCGATGAGGTCTGACATCAGGGGCCTTTCATTGGGAATCGTCCGCACGGTGATGCGGGCCAGGGGTTGAGGATCGGGACTTCGGTGGGTCTCAGGGGCGCGGCCGATTGTCAGCGACGAGTTCACCGTCGGAGTAGACGCGTTCGACGAGTTGGACACCGGGCCGGTAGGCCAGGTGACGGCAGCTCGGCGCGTCGAGGACGGCCAGGTCGGCGCGAGCTCCGGCCCCGAGGTGGCCGACGTCGGTTCGCTGCAGGGCGTTGGCACCTCCGGCCGTTGCCGCCCACACCGCCTGTTCGACGGTGAAATGCATGTCCCGGACGCCGATCGCGATGGCGAAGGGCACGCTGTTGGAGAACCCGGAGCCGGGGTTGCAGTCCGTGGCGATGGCCAGGCGCACCCCGGCGTCGACGTAGCGCCGGGCGTCGGGATAGGGCTGGCGGGTGGAGAACTCGATGCCCGGCAGCAGAGTGACCACGGTGCCGGACTCGGCGAGGACGGCGAGGTCGGAGTCCGAGGCGAAGGTCGCGTGATCGACGGACACGCACCCGAGTGCGGCGCCGAGTTTGAGCGCTCCGCCCTCGGTGAGCTGATTGGCGTGCAGGCGCGGTTTCATGCCTGCGGCCCTGCCGGCGTCGATGATGCGCCTGGTCTGGTCCTCGGTGAAGGCTCCGGTTTCGCAGAACGCGTCGATCCACTTCGCCTTGCCCCGAGTGGCCGGGATGATCTCGTCGATGACGAGGTCGACGTAGCCCTCCGGGTCGTCCTTGTACTCGGGCGGGACGACGTGGGCGGCGATGAGGGTGGACTCTTCGGTGTGCCGGTTGATGATGTCCAGGGCCCGGATCTCATCGGCCACGGTCAGCCCGTATCCGGATTTGATCTCGAAGGTCGTCGTGCCCTGGCGTCGAGCCTGCTCGAGCAGGTGGACGAGGTTGCCTTCGAGTTCGTCCTCGGTGGCCGCGCGGGTGGCGGCCACGGTGGTGGCGATGCCTCCGGCCGAGTACTTCTGCCCGGCCATGCGGGCGGCGAATTCCTCGGACCGGTCGCCGGCGAAGACGAGGTGGTTGTGGCTGTCAACGAATCCCGGGATGACGGCTTTGCCGCCCAAGTCGATGGTCTCGAGCTCGGCCAGCTCCCCTACCGAGGTGACCTCACCGTTGACGATGTCATCGTCGTTGACCGCCGCGACCTCGGGGCGCGGGGCCGCCGGCGCGCTGCCGCCGAGACCGCCCGGTCTCTCTTCGCTGGCACCGAAATGCTCCGCGACTGCGGTGTCCGCCTGGGCGGACGGTCCCGACCAGACGACACGGCCGTCGTCGATGAGCAGGGCGGCATCGGTGATGACGTCCAGTTCGCCGAGCGCATCGAGGTCGTTGACGACCAGCTCGCTGATCCCGGTGAAAAGCTGCATGACGGGTCGGCCCCTTCCGATCGAGAATGCTTCAGTCCCAGTATGGACCGCACGCCCACGGCACAGAACCGCCCACAGAGATATTCGTCCGATATTTCGGACACTCGGTGGTCGTGCGCCCGTCACCGTGCGCCCTTCACCGTGGGCGGGGCACCAGGCGAGCACGCACGTGACCGGCGAACGGCCCAGGGCGCGGCGAGCACGCCGGGACAGCGCCCGCGTCACGTGCCAGCCGCCGACAGGCCCCGCGACGAGCCTGCAACCGACGGGTAGTCTGGCCCCATCTGACTTTCAGCATCCAAGCACTGACGAAATCAGTGTCGACCACGGACGAAGGAGACGAACGATGAGCACTGACAGCCACCTCGGCGCGGGAGCAGATTCCACACGCTCGCTGGCCGGGCGCACGATCATCATGAGCGGCGGCAGTCGGGGAATCGGACTGGCGATCGCACTGCGCGCGGCCCAGGACGGGGCGAATGTCGCGATCGTGGCGAAGACCGCCGAGCCGCACCCGAAGCTCGAGGGCACCGTCTACACGGCGGCCGAGCAGATCGAAGCCGCCGGCGGCAAGGCGCTGCCGATCATCGGCGATGTCCGCGATGATTCCTCCGTCGCCGAGGCGGTCGCGCAGACCGCGGAGACCTTCGGCGGCATCGACATCGTCGTCAACAATGCCAGCGCCATCGACCTGTCGCCGACGGCGGACCTGGCGATGAAGAAGTTCGATCTCATGCACTCGATCAACTCGCGCGGTTCGTTCCTCCTGGCCAAAACGGCGTTGCCGCACCTCAAGGCCTCGAACGCCGCGCACGTGCTCACGCTCTCCCCGCCGCTCAACCTCAACCCGGAGTGGGCGGGCAAGCATCTGGGCTACACGATGGCGAAGTACGGAATGTCGCTGGTCACGCTGGGTCTGGCCGAGGAGCTCAAGGCCGATGGGGTGGCGGCGAACAGCCTGTGGCCGCACACGACGATCGCGACGGCGGCGGTGAACAACCTCCTCGGCGGGGCGGAGCTGATGGCGAGGAGTCGGACACCGCAGATCGTGGCCGACGCCGCATGGGCGGTCCTCACCTCAGACCCGCGCCAGGTGACCGGCAACTTCTTCATCGACGACGAGCTGCTGCGCGAACGCGGCGTCACGGACTTCTCCGTCTACGCCCACGACACCTCGAGGTCCGGTTCCATCGGCCATGGACCCGACGACCTCGAACTCGATCTGTTCCTCGACGAGTAGGGGGCTCGAGCGGCGGCGCTGGCGCCGAGGGCTCGATCCACGACGCAGAGCTCTATTCGCAACTGGGGCTTCCAGTCGCAGGTCGAGCTCTCGGCCGAGGTGCCCCGGCAGCAGCCGCGGGTGCCCGCGAGCGGACGCGGGGCTGCGTAGGCTGGCTGCGCGGATTCAGCACGCAGCCCCGCACAGTCCGCTCACTGCCCGGCGCGATCCGCTCACTGCGCGGCGGATTCCTCGTCGCGCTTGTCGAGCTCGGGGATCATCGGCACGCGCTGGCCGCGCCCTTCGGCCACCTCGGCGGCGCGGTCGTAGCCGGCGTCGACGTGGCGGATGACGCCCATGCCCGGGTCATTGGTGAGCAGGCGTGCCAGCTTCTGGGCGGCCAGTTCGGTGCCGTCGGCCACGGAGACCTGGCCTGCGTGGATGGAGCGGCCGATGCCGACGCCGCCGCCGTGGTGGATGGACACCCAGGTCGCTCCCGAGGAGGTGTTGACCAGGGCGTTGAGCAGCGGCCAGTCGGCCACGGCGTCGGTGCCATCGAGCATGGACTCGGTCTCACGGTAGGGGCTGGCGACCGAACCGGAGTCGAGATGGTCGCGGCCGATGACGATGGGGGCCGAGATCTTGCCTTCGGCGACGAGGCGGTTGAACAGCAGACCCGCCTGGTGGCGTTCCTTGTATCCGAGCCAGCAGATGCGGGCCGGCAGTCCTTCGAACTCGACGTACTCGTTGGCAGCGTCGAGCCACGTAGCCAGGTGCTCGTTGTCCGGGAAGAGTTCCTTCAGAGCCTGGTCGGTGACCTCGATGTCCTTCGGGTCGCCGGACAGCGCGACCCAGCGGAAGGGTCCGAGGCCCTCGCAGAAGAGGGGACGGATGTAGGCGGGGACGAAGCCGGGGAATTCGAAGGCGCGGTCGTAGCCGGCCTTGCGGGCCTCGTCGCGGATCGAGTTGCCGTAGTCGAAGACCTCGGCGCCGCGGTCCTGGAATTCGACCATGGCGCGTACGTGCTTGGCCATGGACTCCTCGGCGCGGAGCGTGAACTTCTCGGCATCCTGCTCGGCCTCATCGTGCCAGTCGTCGACGCTGACACCCACGGGCAGGTAGGACAGCGGGTCGTGGGCCGAGGTCTGGTCGGTGACGATGTCGACCTCGGCAGCCTCGGGGCGGTCGAGGATCATGGGCAGGATCTCAGCGGCGTTGCCGACCAGCCCCACCGACAGGGCCCGCTTGTTCTTCTTGGCCTCGATGACCTTGGCCAGAGCGGTGTCGAGATCGGTCTCGACCTCGTCGAGATAGCGCTTGCCCTGGCGGCGGTCGAGGCGGGTCTTGTCGACGTCGATGATGAGGCAGGCACCGCCGTTGAGGGTCACCGACAGTGGCTGGGCGCCGCCCATGCCGCCGCAGCCGGCGGTGATGGTCAGTGTGCCGGCCAAGCTGCCGTCGAAGCGCTTGTGGGCGATGGCGCCGAAGGTCTCGTAGGTGCCCTGGAGGATGCCCTGTGTGGCAATGTAGATCCAGGACCCGGCGGTCATCTGGCCGTACATCATCAGCCCTTCGGCCTCGAGCTCGCGGAAGTGCTCCCAGTTCGCCCAGTCGCCGACGAGGTTGGAGTTGGCGATGAGCACGCGCGGGGCCCATTCGTGGGTGCGCATGACGCCGACGGGTTTGCCGGACTGGATGAGCAGGGTCTCGTCGTCCTCGAGGTCATCAAGGGTGGCCACGATCGCGTCATAGGCTTCCCAGGAGCGGGCGGCACGGCCGGTGCCGCCGTAGACGACGAGGTCTTCGGGGCGCTCAGCGACTTCGGGGTCGAGATTGTTCATGAGCATGCGCTTGGGCGCTTCGGTCTGCCAGGACTTCGCGGTGATCTCGGTTCCGCGGTCGGCGCGGATGACCCGGCTCGAGTCGTGTTGGGTGAACGACGGCTTGGTGGTCATAGGGTTCTCCTTGTCGCTGTGTCCGACGAGGCGGATGCTTGGCTGCCGCTTCGCCGTCGCGCCGAGGGATGGCCGCCTCCGCGCTGTCGGCTCTGACTACACCATCCATTCTGTCTGCTGGGAGAGAATCCGAAAGTGGCTGGAATCAAGTTCTGTCCGAGATTTCGGACGAACCTGGCGCGCGTCCGTTTGGGCGCGCACACTTGATCCACGCCGAGGCGGTGCCCGTCCGCTGCGGCGCACACTCGATCCGCACCGAGGCGGCACGACGATCTCGTGCTTCTCGAATCCCGCACCCGACCACGAGCGGGATAAGGTGGGAGAGGTCTTCGGTCGCGATCGGCTCCCCATTCACGAG
Organism: Brevibacterium sp. SMBL_HHYL_HB1; assembly: GCF_018208375.1. Lineage (NCBI taxonomy): Bacteria > Bacillati > Actinomycetota > Actinomycetes > Micrococcales > Brevibacteriaceae > Brevibacterium > Brevibacterium sp. SMBL_HHYL_HB1. The sequence continues at coordinate 3,239,329 of NZ_CP062936.1, forward strand.
TCCCGGACTGCGATAAATTCTTTTTCGGTAAAACTCTCCAGTTATTGTTTACATTATGTGCAATAATCTGTTTCAGACACCCCGGCTTGCGAACATGAGCTCACGGCCCAGACACACAAGCCGACCCATTGAGACGAATCCGGGAGAGCAACCATGGAGCTGCAGCAGATCCGCGCCTTCGTCGCCGTGGCCGAGGAACTCCACTTCGGTCGCGCCGCCGAACGCCTCGGCATGGCCCAGCCGCCCCTGAGTCGCACGATCCGCGCTCTCGAAGCCGAACTCGGAACCTCACTGTTTCAGCGCACCACCCGTTCGGTCAGCCTCTCACCGGCGGGCAACGCCCTGCTCGAACCGGCCAAGCACATGCTCGCCACCCAGCAGGCCGCTGTCGAAGCCGTCCACCGCTCCTCCAGCGGCCAGGCCGGGCACGTGCGCTTCGGCTACGCCCACCCCTCATCCCGCGACCTCGCCGCGGCCCTCGTCACAGCCTCCCACGAGCGCAACCCGGGAATCGTCTTCCAGCTCGAGTCGACGGTCTACGCCGACGAGGGCCTGGAGAGGATCATGGACGGCAGCCTCGACCTCGCTCTCGTCCGCTGGCACCAGCGCCCACCGCTCATCGACGGACGCCCCGTCGCGATCGAGCGCCCCTGCGTCGCCATGCCCAGTTCGCACCGACTGTCCGGCCGGACGTCGGTGAATGTCGAGGAACTCGTCGACGAGTCATTCATCCTCCTGCCGGCTCGGCCGAACTCGAATCTGCGCGAGACCGCCGTGCGGCTGTGCCTCGACGCCGGATTCAATCCGCGCGTGATCCAGGAGGCTCCGGACTCCCAGTCGATCTCCGCGCTTGTGGCAGCCGGAATGGGCGTGACGATCACCTTCGACTCGGTCGCGGCCGGCTACGACTCGCGGATCTCCGCCGTTCCGCTCAACGCCCCGAACGAGACGACCAGGCTCTACCTCGCCCACCGGCTCGACCACCAGGACGCCGCCCTGGAGATTGTCCTCGACCTCGCCGAGGCAGTGCTGCCGACCGTGGGCTAACGGTCGCGGCGCAGGATTTCGCGGGAAACTATTGTTGGTTTTTCGCGGGCGGTTTCAAGCGGTCGTTGCAACACCCGGTGATTGATCGTGTTCAGACAACAGCTTATCCAGGGCCTCGGCCGGCGTCGCCCAGCTTAAGGTCTTACGCGGCCTGCTGTTGAGTTCAGCCGCGACCATGTCCAGATAACCCGGCCCCCACTGACTGAGGTCCGACCCCTTCGGGAAGTACTGGCGCAGCAGACCGTTCGTGTTCTCATTCGTACCCCGCTGCCACGGACTGTGAGGATCACAGAAGTAGATATCAAGACCAGTGACCTTGCTGATCTCTTCGTGGTCGCACATCTCGTGTCCCTGATCCCATGTCAGTGACCGCTTCAACGCTTCGGGCAACTCGGCGATCTTGGCGATCATGGCGTCAGCGACGTCCTCGGCCCCGTGTTTGCCTGGCAGATGCAACAACATCGTGAACCTCGTGGTGCGCTCGACCAGCGTCCCAATCGCTGATCCTGACGCTGTCGAGCCGAGGATGAGATCACCCTCCCAGTTGCCAGGAACAGCCCTGTCTTCTACGGACTTGGGGCGCTGGGAAATATTGACCATGTTCGGGATCCGCCCTCGCCGTTCGTCGGTCCTACGATGCGGCTTGCGCAACCTGCGACCGGTCCGCAGATGCGTGACCAACTCACGTTTGAGTCCGCCGCGTCCCTGGACGTACAGGGCCTGATAGATCGTTTCGTGCGACACCCACATCTCCGGAGTATTCGGGTAGTCCTCGCGCAGTCGGTGAGCGATCTGCTCGGGACTGTGCTTGAGCTTCAATCGTGCCTGGACCTCTCGGCGCAGGGCAAGGTTCGTCGCGAGCTTCCCGGGTCGGTGACGAGTGCGTTTCCGGTCGGCATCAGACTGGCAGACACTGGCCAAATACGAGGGCCGGCTGGGTCGTACGTCCTGAGGGTTACGAGGCGCGCGACGCAGCTCACGACTGATCGTCGCGGGGTCTCTGTTGAGACGCCTGGCGATATCCCGCACGCCGAGGCCCTGGACTCGGTACATCGCGATGTCCTCGCGTTCATCGAACGTGAGGTAGCGACGAGAGCGTCCGTAGCTGTGTGGTGGTTTCACACCTCCACGATGGCGGAACCAATTACGACACGTCGTTATCGACGCGCCCAGGGCCTTGGCGGCTTCTTCGATATCGCGGCCGGCTCGGATCTGGTCCCAGAATTCGACCGCGAACTTCGTGGGTTTAGTCGGTGGCTGATTGCGACCTCTCATTGCTACTTCCCCCATTTCGAGGGGTGTTGCAACGAACCCTTGAACCCAAGGCGCAGAAACCAACAATAGGTTCCCGCAAAATCCTCAGCGGCCCGCGAGCACGGCGAGGCTCTGGGCCCGTCCTGGCTCCCCAGTGGCCCGCGAGCACAGCGAGGCTCTGGACCCCTCCTGGCTCCTCGAGGAACTCAATCCCGGCCGGCGAACGCCAGTACGTGTGCGGCAATAGTAACGAGTTCAGCAACCTTCCACTCACCCCATCCCCACGGCGCACAACAAGCACACACTCAAGAAATCTCTCGCATATTTTGCGCATTACATGCATTTTCGTTGCGCACATCACGCACTCAATGGCACACTTGCATGAGCTGAGCTGACCGGACACGTCAACGTGCGACGCTTCCCGGCACCGGCGCCACAACCGAATTGATCCCTTTTCGTGCAAGGAAGCCGAGTATGACCGTGCAGAACATCGACCGGGACGACCCCACTGCGGCAGCAGACGTCGATCCATACCATCTCGATCCCAAGGATGTGCTCGAGCCACCCACAACATTCGCGGGCAAACTCAAGTACCTGGGCCCCGGGCTCGTCATCTCTGCGGCCGTCATCGGCTCCGGAGAACTCATTACGACAACCGCACTCGGAGCCAAGGCCGGTTTCGTCCTGCTGTGGCTCGTCATCATCTCTACCGCCGTCAAGGTCTGGGTTCAGCTCGAGCTCGCGCAGTGGACGATCCTGTCCGGAAAGCCCGCGCTCGAAGGATACGGTCACGTCGGTCCGCGACTCATCGGTCGTGCCGGTTGGATCAATCTGCTGTGGATCCTCATGGACTTCGCCAAAGTCCTCCAACGAGGCGGCATCATCGGTGGTGCAGTCGCCGCCCTGAGCATCATGGTGCCGGTCTTCGGTGAGCCGCTCTCCACCCCGTCGCTGGTCTTCTGGACAGTGGTCTCGCTTGCGGTCGTCATCGCCCTGCTCGTCACGAACAAGTACAGCATCGTCGAGAAGTTCTCCGTCGGCGCGGTCATCATCTTCACCGTCTCGACCGTCGGCCTCGCCCTGTCCCTGCCCTTCACCGACTTCGCCTACACTTCGGCGGACGTCATCGGCGGATTGAGCTTCGCCATGCCCGCGGGAACGATCGGCTTCGCGGTCGCAATGTTCGGCATCACCGGAGTCGGCGCCGATGAGATGACGACCTACACCTACTGGTGCATGGAGAAGGGCTACGCCCGTTACACCGGCCCCAACGACGGCAGTGCAGAGCGCGCGCGTCGGGCCCACGGGTGGATCTCCGTGATGCGCACCGATGTCCTCGTGTCCTGGATCGTCTCGACCGTGTGCACGATGTCCTTCTATGTCATCGGTGCGGCCATCCTCCACCCGCAGAACCTCATCCCCGAGGGCAACGACATGATCACCACCCTGTCGTCGATGTACTCCTCGACGATGGGAGAAGCCGGCCATTGGATCTTCCTCATCGGCGCCTTCGCCGTTCTCTTCTCGACCTTCATCGCCTCGACCGCGAGCGTGCCCAGACTCTGGACGAACACGGTGTCCGTCCTCGGTATCTTCGATTGGGAGAACACGACAACACGCAACCGGATCATCAAAGTGCTCACCGTGGTCTTCCCGATCATCTGGGCGCTCAGCTACCTCATCATCCAGTCCCCGGTGATCATGGTCCAGATCGGCGGCGTCGCCAGCGGCGTCTTCCTCGTCGCCGTGGTCATCGCGGTCTGGCACCTACGTTCTCGTGAGGTGCCAGCCGATTTCAAGACCAACCACTTCTTCACGGTGATGCTCGTCTTCTCCTCATTGGCCATCGGCCTCCTGGGCATCTACAGCGTGTTCGAAACCTTCGGAATCGAGATAGGAGCCTGATGCGCCTCACCGTCCTCACCCCGTCTTTCGGCAGATTTTCGCAGGAACCGATTGCGCGTTCTGCGCAGCTGGGCCTCGAAATCATCGATCGAACCGAGAACCATCCCAAGACCGGGGCTGACCTCATCGAGGCGATCTCCGACGCCGAGGCGATCCTCGTCGGTCTCGATTGCATCGATGCCGAGGTCTTCGCAGCCTGCCCCGACCTCAAGATCGTCGCCAAGCACGGAGCGGGAGTCGACAACATCGATCTCGCTGCCGCCGCGGACGCCGGGGTCACGGTCGTCAACACCCCTGGCGCCAACGCGGAGTCCGTCGCCGACCTCACCCTCGGCCTGCTTCTCATGGGGGCTCGGAGGATCCGGGCTGCGGAGGACTCACTGCGATCCGGCGAATGGGGAGTCTTCTTCGGAACCCAGCTCAGCGGGAAGCAGCTGGGCATCCTCGGCTTCGGCCGCATCGGGCGGGAAGTCGCCAAACGAGCGGCCGGCTTCGGTCTGCGCATTGCCGCTTTCGATCCCTTCGTCCCGGATGAGGCCATCGCCGAGGCGGGGGTGACTCCTCTTCCCCTCGCCGAGGTGGTCGCCGGCTCCGAATTCCTCACCCTGCACCTCCCCGGAGGCGAGGAGCCCCTCATCACCTCCGAGCACATCGCATCGATGCCAGCAGGTGCGGGTCTGATCAACGCCGCTCGCGGCGGTCTCGTCGACGAGACGGCATTGGCCGAGGCCCTGCACAGCGGTCATCTGGCCTTCGCCGCGCTCGATGCCTTCGCCACGGAGCCCCCGCCTGCCGACGATCCGCTGCTGGGCGCGCCCAACCTCATCGCCACCCCGCACATCGGTGCGTACTCCGACATCGCGAACGCGAACATGGGCACGTGGGCTGTCGAGGACGTCGTCCGCGTGCTGGGCGGCGAGGAGCCTCGCTTCCCCGTTCGTTGAGTTCACTGGGGCGGGTTTCTCCACGACAGTGGTCCTCGGCGATGCGATAGTTCAATCCGGGTCGTGCTGCGGAGCCGATTCCCGATGTCGCGTTCGGACCGACGGTGACAACGCATCCGCGTCACAGCCTTCATCCAGACGATGCGCTCGAGCCCTGTGAGACCGCGTTCGGCATGTGTGTCGACCGGCAGGTACCCATATCCGACGAGCGAGTATCAGGCTCGTGACGGGCCATACGCCGATCGTCGTTCGGGCGATCACAACCTCCGCAAACGTCGTTCGGGCGATCACAACCTCCGCAACCACCGATAAGGCCCGTTGGGACGGTCGCGACCGTCCCAACGGGCCTTGACAGCAGTGTGGCGATTCCAATCGCCACTGGAGCTCAGCTCAGTCCACGTTCGAGGTCGGCAGCGACAGTGGCCTCGATCGTCGACTTCGCCTCGCCGGAAAGCGCATTGAACGGGGCACGGGCCGGGCCGAGTCCGAATCCTCGCTCGTTGGCAGCAGCCTTGACGACTGTGTTCGGATTGCCCAGTGCCAGGCAGTTGCGGATCGGACGGATGCTTTCCTGAGCAGCGCGTGCGGCATCCATGTCTCCGGCGAGGAACAGATCATAGATCGACGCCATCGTCTTCGGGTAGATGTTCGCAATCCCGCTGATGCCGCCTGCCCCTCCGGCCAGTAGCGTCCAGAGGATGAGCGAATCGTTTCCCGAGATCACATCGAAGGTCGCACGATCGGTGCGTTCGAGGTACTGAAGGATCGTGTCGAAGTTTCCGCTCGAGTCCTTGACCGCCGTGATGTTGTCCACGGCTGCGAGCTTCTCAAGCGTCGCCGGCGCCACGGAGTTTCCGGTGCGGGCCGGGATGTTGTAGACGATGACGGGAATATCGACCGACTCGGCAGTTGCGCGGAAGTGGTTCTCGATCTCCTTCTGCGATGCCGCGGCGAAGTATGGGGTGATGATCGACAGAGCATCGGCACCCGCCTCGGCGGCGTCCTGGGCAATGGCGATGGTCTCACGGGTCGTCGCGGCTCCGGCACCAATGACGACCGGGACCTGGCCGGCCACCTCGTCGACGACGATGCGGGCGGCTTCGGCGCGTTCCGTCGGTGACTGGGCGTAGAACTCACCATTGGTGCCGAGCGCGAAGATGCCGTGCACACCGGCCTCGAGTTGACGGCGCACATGCCCACGCAGAGCCGCTTCGACGATGCGTTCCTCATCATCGAACGGGGTGGCAGTGGCCGCGAGAATGCCTCGGATGGATGTCATGCTTGTCCCTTCTCAGGTGCTGGTCTGCGGATCAGCGGTTGTACTTCGGCTGCGAACCGCGCACTGCGGACGTTGCGTCGTCGACTGCGGTGAGCACGTCGGTCGGCAGAGGCCCCTTGGCGATGGCGGTGATATTAGTCTTGAGCTGTTCCACACGGCTGGCGCCGAGGAGCAGAGAATCGATCCCGGAGGCCCCGGCCACCCAGCGCAGGGCGAGTTCGGCCTGCGGGATCCCTGTCTCGTCTGCGACTGCGGCGAGCGCTTCCACCGAGGTGAGGACGGAATCGGAGAGATAGCGCTGAGAGTACATCTCAGCGAGGACGGATCCGGAGAAGCGGTCCCCTGTTCCGTCGGTCGAGGGGCGGCGGGCGAGCAGCCCTCCCGCCAGCGGGTTGTAGGCCATCGTCGCGATGCCGTGGCTCGCGCCGCATTCAAGCCATTCGTCCTCGATCCGTCGGGCCAGAATGCTGTAGACATTCTGCGCGACGACCGGGCGCGGAGCCCCCGCGCGCTCGGCCGCGGCAAGGACGTCGACCGCCTGCCATGCAGCGTAGTTCGAGAGGCCGAGGTTGGTGATCTTGCCCTCAGCACGAAGTGCGGCGATGGTCTCGAGAGTCTCGTCGAGAGAAGCGGCACGATCGGGCTGGTGCAGGTAGAACAGGTCGATCGTTTCGACGTCGAGTCTGCGCAGGGAACCTTCGACACTTGCCCGGAGACCGGCCGCGGACAGAGGAGAGTTCTCACCGGCGTCCGCATGGGGCATCCCGGCCTTCGTGGCCAGCACTATGCGGTCGCGATATTTCTTCACCAGCGGCGAGATCAGGCTCTCGGTGGTCGACTTCGCATAGCCGTTGGCGGTGTCGATCCCGGTGATTCCCGACGCAATGGCCGCCTCGAAGACCTCGTGAGCCGAGGCTTCGGACACCGTGTCGCCGAAAGTCATCGTTCCCAGCACCAGCCGAGACAGGGGGACGGAGACACCGTCGAGTGGGATGGTCGAGTCTGTGGTCAAGAGGTTCTCCTCATCGAGCGAACGCTGTGCATCTGTGCTCGAATCTTCTCACCTCTGCGTGCATCGTGCAACAACTTGCGCATTTCGCGCACGCATGTCACTGTAGACATGTTCTGCCCAACCGGACGCAAAGGAGTGCCATGTCTGAAGGCGAATCCGGTGTCCTGGTGATCGCCGACGACCTCAGCGGAGCCGCCGAGGTCGCCGCCACACTCGACGGCCGCGTGCCGATCGTCCTTTCGTCCGCCGCACTCTCCGAGGCGAACGATACGCACCCACATGACCTCGTCGTCGATCTCGACTGCCGATATCTGCCGTCGGAAGAGGCTCGGGCACGGACCGTGGAAGCCATCACCACGTTGTCCACACAAGAGGATGCCATCACTCTCGTCAAGGTCGACTCCTTGCTGCGAGGCAACATCCGAGCCGCGCTGTCCGCGACGCTCGAGAGCACGAGCGGGCCCGTGATCTTCGCACCCGCCCTCCCCCAGCAGAACCGTACGATCGTCGACGGAGCTCCTTTCGACAACGGCATTCGGCTCAGCCAGACCCGAGCGTGGGAGCTGGAGCACGGGTCGGCTCCCGAGACGCTTGAGGATCTGTGCCCGGCACCCGCACGACATCTCTCGCTGACTGAAGTGCGCACCACCGAGCCGCTGCGCACGGTCATAGATGATGTGCGCACCCAGCGTCTCTTCACTGCCGATGCAGAGACGATGGAAGATTTGGACCGCCTCGTCGCTCTCGCCGAGGCGACGTCTGCAGTCCTCGTCGGCACCTCCGCCCTGGCCAGAGCGATCGCCGTCCGAAGGGCAGTCCTCCGTAGCCGCGGGCGAGCGGACCGAGCCGAACGAACAGGGCTCGTTCCAACCGAGCGTCCACCCGTCGGCCGCGTGCTCACCCTCCTCGGCACGGCGGCGGACCGAATTGATGCTCAGATCGCCCATCTGCTCGCCAGGACGAACAACCGGGTACTCGACCTTCCGGCGGTCGAGGTTGCGTCCTGGGCCGGAGACCGACAGCGGATGCTGGCGACCGCAGCCCAATTACGAGATCTCCTGAAGGCATCCGACCTCGTCGTTCGGCTCACGGATACAGGATCAGCGGTCGACCCGCGACAGCTGCCGGCTCTCCTCGCCGAGCTCACCGCCCATGCTTTGGACGGATCCGGCCCCGTCGCCCTGGCCGCCGCCGGTGGGGAGACAGCCCGGGCCGTCCTCGACCGCCTCGATGTGCACGGACTCGAGACCGTCGACGAGATCCACCCGGGAGCTGTGCTGTCCACGGTCGCAGCCGCCTCGGCCGATGCTTCGAACACCATCGAACTGACCACGGTCGTCACGCGACCAGGAGGTCAGGGCGGACCCGATTCCCTGACACTCATCCACGCGGCTCTGACCGCCGATGAACACAACACCATCCCTGCGGCCACCGTCGCGAATCACGAAGGAGAGTCAATGAACGCACTTCCCACAGTCGCCGTGACCATGGGTGACGGAGCCGGAGTCGGGCCCGAGATCTGCATCGCTGCCTGCCTCGACCCCTCGGTCCTCGCCGTTGCCGAACCTGTCATCATCGGCGATGCCGCCAGGCTAGAAACGGCCGCCGAAGTGCTCGGCACCACCGTCGAGATCCGCCGAATCGAGGAGCCCGGACAGGCAGAGCAGGGCGCTGGTGTCATCAATGTCATCGACCTGGCACTGCTGCCGCGTGACCTGCCCTGGGGTGAGCTCTCGTCCATCGCCGGCGATGCCGCGTTCCGGTACATCGAACGCGCCGCGGACCTCGCAATGTCCGGCCAGGTGCAGGCGATCTGCACCGCCCCACTGAATAAGGAGGCACTGCACGCAGCCGGCCACAGATTCCCCGGGCACACAGAGATGCTCGCCTCGCTGACCGGGACCGAGGAGGTCTCGATGATGCTCTCCTCCCCGAAACTGCGGGTCATTCATGTAACCACCCACATCGGGCTCATCGATGCCGTCGCGAAGATCGAACCCGGACTGGTCGAACGCACTGTCCGCCGCGGCCATGATGCCCTCGTCCGAGCCGGACTGGAACAGCCTCATATCGGCGTCTGCGCGATCAACCCGCACGCTGGTGAGAACGGCCTCTTCGGCTACGGCGAAGAAGCGGAGAAGATCACTCCCGCAATCACCAGGCTCCAAGATGCCGGCATCGACGCCGTCGGGCCGCTGCCAGCCGATACTGCCTTCTTCCTCGCCGGCCGCGGAGACTACGATCTCATCGTCGCGATGTACCACGACCAAGGGCACGGCCCCATCAAGGTTCTCGGCATCGATGCCGGAGTCAACATCACCGTTGGACTGCCCGTCATCCGCACATCGGTCGATCACGGCACGGCGTTCGACATCGCCGGCACGGGCAAGGTCGCTACCGAGAGCATGAGCGAAGCCATGCGCCAGGCCGCGGCTCTCGCTGTCGTCTGAGCCTCGCTCCGAGGAGGGCGGCTGAGGCATGGGATTCCGCGATACAGTGGCGATCAACGACAATCCATCAGGAGAGAGATGAACGCAGGCGAACGTCGCGAGGAGATCCTTCAGCTGGTCAGGACTCAGGGCGAGATGAGCGTCGAAAGGCTGTCCGAACTGCTGGGGGTCACCGCGTCGACGATTCGTCGGGATCTGGCCAAGCTGACCGACTCCGGTGAATTGGCACGGACGTACGGCGGTGTCATCGCCGTTCCCAAGGATTCCGAGACCACTCTGGCCGAACGATCGCACGAAGCCCCCGAGATCAAACGCGCCATCGGCGCCTGGTGTGCTCGTCAGGTCCCCGCCGGCTCGCATGTGCTGCTCGATGCCGGCTCGACCACCGCACAGGTCGCGCGGGCACTGCGCGAAACCGCCCCACTGTCCGTCGTCTCCTCCGGACTGACCTCGCTGCAGCAGATGGCCGATCTCGACGAAGTGGAGTTCACTCTTCTCGGCGGACGGTACAGACCGCTGAGCCAGGGATTCATCGGCCCGATCACCGAGGCGGGGCTGGAGAAGTTCACGTTCGACTTCGCGTTCCTCGGCGCCGATGCGGTCACCGCCGAGGACGGCGTGTGCGAGGCACTGCCGGAGCAGGTCCGGCTCAAAGAGCTGATGAGCCGTCGAGCGACACACGTCTATGTCCTCGCCCACGCCGCAAAGCTGGGTCAGAGACCCTTCCACGCCTGGGCGGATCTCGGCAGTGGTTGGACTCTTGTCACCGACGATTCCGCCGAGCAGGCACAGACCAAGCCCTTCTCCGACCGTGGTATCAACGTGGTCCAGGTCGACTCACTGGGCAATGCCCCGGAACCGATCGCACCCCGGGGACACTGATCTTCCGAACCACTGACTGAGGCGTCAGCCCCAGAGTTTGCAGTCGGTGTGAACCTGGTCCTCGACCCCGGAGATCCATGCCTCCTCGAAGACGATATGGCGGATGGCGCGTCGTGAGCTGTAGGCGTAGACAACGTGGATGAGTCCATCTGCGTCGACGATGCCGTGGGGGTACTCCTGCCGACGGTTGCTGCGCAGATTGCCCTCACCGCAGAACCCGTCCCCAGGCTCGATCACTCGCCGGACCGGCCAAGTGCGTCCCTCGTCGTTCGACACGGCGATGACGAGCCGCATCCGCTCGTACGGCCAGATCACCTCGCCGGGCCCCTGTACGACTTGGTGTTCGTTCGATACGAGAGCAAGCATGCCCGAGGGCAGACGGAAGGCACTGAGCCCAGCATTGTTGTTCGGCACCTCGGTGGCTTCGGGCACCGACCAGGTCTCTCCACCGTCCTCGGACCTGCTGAGATAGACCCAGTCGGCGAAACGTGAGCGGAAGAGGCTGACCAGGCGGCCGGGGTCGAGCTCGACGATGTTCGGGTGAACCCGTCCCGCCGCGGACGGAAATTCAATCTGCCGCCAGGTGGCTCCTCGGTCTTCGGAGATCTGCACGACAGGCTGGTCCGAGCCGTTCTTCGAATCGTCGTCGAAGCACAGCCACTGCGTGTGGGTCCATTTTCCGTCGCTGAGGACCTGGATGGGTTGGCGGCAGAAGGTTCCCTCGCGGTCGAAGAGCATCTCCGGCTCCGACCAGCTGACCCCACCGTCCGTGGACCGGATCACCTTGACCACCGACGTGTGCTGAAGGTTGAAGGTCTCATGCACACCGGACTGGCGCGACAGCTGGGACGTGTAGACGAGCCAGACCGAACCGTCGAAGGCTTCGAAGAGCCCCGGGTTCTGGTCAGACCTGATCTCATCATTCGTGACACTCTCCGAGGTCGACCACGTTCCGGTGTTCGCGTCGAATCGAGAGACGAGGATATCGATATCCCGATTGCCTTCATCGCTGCCACCGAACCAGGCGGTCAGCAGGCCGCCGTCGCCCAATGACAGTATCGAGGGAGCATGGTTCGATCGCCGGTCCGTCGGAATCACTGCGGCAGCAGCCCCCAGATCTTCGAAGAAGCGGAGTCGACCATCCGCAGGCGGAGCAGGAATGTGCTCGAGCGAGGGCTGGGACAGCAGGTTCATGGTTTTCTCCTTCACCGGTGAGCATGGGATCAAGGGACGGCACTGAGGTCAGCCTCGGCGGGACATTCCGTCTCGCTGCCCGGCAGCAGCGCTTCGCCGAGCGCATCAGCTCAGCCGAATGCTGTTTGGAACATTGAGGGAATCTGCATCGCGATCTGCACTCCGACGACGATGGCGATGACTCCGAGCACGACGAGCAGAACCGTCTGCCATTTCCGGTTCACTGCATAAGTGTGCATGTGCTTCTTCCGCGAGGTCAGCAGCAGAATGCAGACAACGATGATCGGCAGGCTGAGCACGGTCGAGATCGCGGTGCCGACAATATTGAGCGAAACGAGATCGGGTGCGCCCGGAATCGTCGAAGCCAGCGGCAGGATGATGAAGACGATCGCCTGGATCCACCGGAATGCGGGGTTCTTCTCATCGCGGCCGAGGAATTTCCGCATTGTCGGCACCGAGTGATTGATGCCGTTGATAGCCAGTTGCGCGAATCCGCGCGACTGCGGCGGGAAGCTCGTCATCGCAGCGAAGAATATGCACATCCACAGCAGCGAGGGCCCGATCGGACCGACCGCGACAGACAGCATATGGGACAGATCGAACTCATCCGCGATGGAGAAGCCGGGGTGCGCGGAGCTGAACTCGGCTGCGACGACCCAGAACAGCAAGTTAATGATGAGCAGCGGAGCCATTCCTGCGATGAGATCGAACTGCTGGATCTTCCGGTACTTCGGGCCGACCCATCCCTTGTCGCGCATGAAGCCCGAATAGAGGAGATTGGGCATGTTTCCGGCGATCGTGCCGATCGTCGCCGAGGCGATGACGATGGGAGCGAACGCTGAGGTGTTCTGTTCCTCAGGGATCTCAAAAGCCATACCTTGGACGAAGCCGGCGATGTCGAAGGTCCCGATCTTGATGAGCGCGTAGACGAAGGCGATGATCATCGCGACCGAAGCGAAACGCGCGAAGTACTCGAGCACAACGAACTGCTTCCGCAGCATGACGAGTGACAGCGTCAGCGCCACGATAGCGATCGCGCAGATGAAGCGCCCCCAGGCACCTCCCCACTGTCCTCCGGTGAGTTCGTGCAACCCGACGGCCGCCGCGAGGAGGAAGGTTGCCTGGGTGATGAATCCGGCAACGAGGACGACTGCGGCCATGACGCCTGGCAGGACCGGTGACAGGCGAGCGAAGCCGTCGAGTATCTGCGAGTCGCCGTGCCTGTTCATCAGCGTGTACTTCGCAATCGAGGAGATGATGAACGTTCTGGCCACGAGCGAGAGGATCAGAGTCCACAGAAGCGCGTAACCGTACGAGGCGCCGGACACAGAGGAGCTGACGAGGTCGCCGGTGCCCAGGAACGACATGGCCAACACGAGCCCGGGCCCGACCGAGGTCACCAGTCCCAGGCCTCGTGGCAGGGGGTTCTGATCGGGCATCGAAGATGCAGAGTCCCTTTTCACGCTATGGACGTCGGCGGCCATGGCTGCACTCCCGTGTGTAGGTGATTGTCTGAAACACGATTGCCCGACGAGAGCTGCAGCAACGAAGCCACACCAGCGCGTGCGCAATCTACGTAAACACTAGCCCATCCATGCGTGTTCTGCGCAAGTATTTTCTCGAGATGATGCTTTTTCGTGCATTCTGCGCATATGATGGCAGTTCACATTGCGCAATTCGCGGAGCGCGACTCGATGAGCCGCCGCCGCACAGCCAAGCAACAGCCAAGCACACAGTTCCCCACAGACCCCGCAGCAGAGGAGCCCGATGGAGACCGTTCAGTTTCTCATCATTGGGATCGTCGTATTGGCGTCGGCCTGCCTTCAAGGATCCATCGGCTTCGGGCTCGGAATGATCACCGCACCGGTCCTCGCTCTTCTGCGTCCCGACCTGTTGCCGACGGCCCTGCTGTTCCTGGCCGTACTGACCTCGCTGACTGCCTTCGTGCGCGAACGACAGGACGTGGACTGGAAGCTCGTCGGGTGGGGAGCCCTCGGGCGAGTACCCGGAATCGCCATCGGAACCGCAGCCGTAGTGCTGCTGCCGAGTGCAGGACTGTCTTTGATGCTCGCAATCACGGTCATCGGCGGCGCAGCCTTCAGCCTGGTGGGCTGGTCGCCTCGCGCCACGAACCGCAACATGTTCTTCGCCTCGTCGGTATCGGGGATCTTCGGAACCGCGACGAGCATCGGCGGACCACCGATCAGTCTGGTCCTCCGCACACTCGACCCTTCGTCGATGCGCTCGACGATGAGCGCATATTTCACCCTCGGAAGCCTCCTCTCCCTGACCGGCCTCGCGATCGGCGGCGAAGTGACGAGCACCCACATCATCGCGGCGGCGGCTCTGCTGCCTTTCATGATCATCGGCCTGTGGATGTCGAACTTCGTCATCCGCCGTGCCGACAGCCGACTCCTCTATCGCCTTGCAGTCGCAGCTTCACTCTTCGGCGCACTGCTCGTCATCGCCGAAGTGCTTCGCTCGCAACTCGCGTGAAGCCGCCCTCGTCCGCATACCCGACCGTGCGCTGACGGTCGCGGCGCAGGATTTCGCGGGAAATTATTGTTGGCTTTTCGCGCAGAAACCAACAATAGTTTCCCGCAAAATCCTCAGTTACCCGCGCCTGACACCCAGTACGGCTTGATCTGCTTCCACTGCCCCCATTGCCTCGAAGAAAGACAGGCGCTTCGAACCAAGCCAGGTAACAGCTCAGCAAGACAGCCACCGGCTCAATAAGTTCGCCATCGGCGCTCTGGAGCGGTTTCCGTCGAGGAAATCGGTCCAGAGCGCCGATACTCATTGCGCCACTACGGAGGGACCGCGATGTTACCAATCAGTTCTACTATCGAGTAGGCTCTGTGATGCCCGTCACCACACGGGCACTGCACCACGGGTGACCTCGATGACGACATCCCCGTCAACGCGGTCCGCGACACCACCGCTGTCAGCGCGCTCTCAACGCCGAGACCCACGACCTCATCGCAGAGATCCACGACAGAACAGGACATTCGCCTATGCGCACATCCACAGACACGCCCACGAGCCGAAGCACCCGTCCCTTCCGGCCCCGCCTCGCCCCGGCCGGTGCCCTCGGCGCCGCCACACTGACCTCCCTGGCACTCGTCCTCGGCCCGACAGCGACCCCGGCTCAGGCGACCGATCTCGTGCCACAGACAGAAACCGAGGCCGAAGACCTCGTCGAAGACCGACAGGCTGAGGACTCCAGCTCGCTGAATCGGAGCAATGTGCCCGAGGGCATCAGCGCCGAAGAAGCGCAGACCGCCGTCGACAAGTCCGATGAGATCACCACCGCCGACATCGAATACGCCGCGGCCCTGGAGGACCTGCCTTCGAACGATGTCCCCGAGGACTTCTACCAAACTCCGGACCAGCTGCCGGATGAGGACGGCGCAGTGGTCAAGCAGTCGCCGTCGACGTTCTACCTCGACCCGGTCAAACTCATCGAGCACAACGCGAAGACTACGGCGTTCATGTACAAGACCACCGACGAGCAGGGCAATGCACGTGCCGCCACTGCCACCCTGCTCACACCCGAAGGCGCCTCCGGGACCGCGAAGGACGCGGTCGTCCTCTCACCGGGGACCCAGGGCACTGCCGACAAGTGCGCTCCCAGCCGTCAGATGAGCATGGGCACCGAGTACGAAGGCATCTCCGTCAGCTCCGCTCTGGCGGCGAAGCACCCGGTGGTCGTCGTCGACTATATGGGCCTCGGCACCGAAGGCACCCACCACTACCTCAATCGCGTCGAAGAGGGACGCTCCGTGCTCGACGCGGCCAAGGCCGTCAAGAACGTCGAGGGAAGCGACATCGACGATGACACGAAGCTCCAGCTGCGTGGCTATTCGCAGGGCGGCCAAGCCACCGCCTCGGCCATGGAGCTCGCCGAGGAATGGGCGCCGGAGCTCAACATCGCCTCCGCCTCGGCGGGAGCCGTGCCCGCGGATCTCTACGACACCGTCTCCAAGCTCTCGAGCGTGTACACGGCCTTCCTGCTGTACGGCATCGACGCCTTCGCGCAGCAGAGCGGCATTGAGCTCTCCGACCACCTCAACGAGAAAGGGCTCGACGCTGTCAAGAGCGCTTCGAACCAGTGCACGATCGAGGCCCTTGTGGACCACGCCTTCACAGACACGACGACCCTGACGAAGGACGGCAGCTCGTTCCAAGACCTCGTCGACGAAGAGTTCCGGCCGATCATCGACAAGCAGCTGCTGGGCAAGTCCTCGATCCCCGACGTCCCCGTCCTCGTCAACCACAGCCGACTCGATGACGTCGTCCCGTTCGAACAGGGCAGGGACCTGGCCTCGACGTGGTGCGCGGCCGGCAATCGTGTGGCCTTCGAGGACAATCTCGGCCCCACACACGTCGGCGGTTACGTCGTCTCGCTGCCCCGGGTCGAAGCCTTCACCGATCGCACCTTCGCCGGCAAGGCTCCGCTCGACAGCTGCTGGCGGCTCTGAGCTCAGCGGAGCTCGACCAGAGCGGTTCGTCCGGGCAGTGCTGCGTCACCGCTCAGACGGTGTGCGGTATCGCTGCACGCCCGGGGCCCGCTACGGTAGCAAGGATCACCAGGTTCGGGGCCGCCGAGCCCCACTCAGCCGCACAGTGGCGAGTATGCCTCATTTCCTACAGAGTTGCGCGGCGAAAGAGAGCAGTGCGCGATCGCTACCTGGAGGACCGACCAACTGCACTGACTCCGGCAGCTCCTGCGATTCGATGCCGCCCGCTACAGGAATAGTCAACGCAGGCCAACCAAGCACGTTGAACGGCATCGAATAATACATGAATTTCGCGGCCGAATCGGTCACGATGTCCTCCCACCGGATGACGGGGCCGTCAATGGCTGGAGTCAGCAAGAAGTCAGCGCTGTCGAAGACCTTCACCGCCCGTGTCCGCAGGCGGGCCAAGGCGTCCAGATTCTCCCGGTATTCCTCCCCGGTGAGATTCTGTCCGAAAAGAATCTTCGCCCGTACACCTGGTTGGTAATCATCGGTGCCGCCGGCGATCAGCTCACGATGGATTTCAAATGCCTCGTAGCGGCGGACGAAATCGTAGATCGGCGCGCATTCGTCGACGAGTTCGAGCAGGGCAGGCCCATTCGTCGAGGTGACCGCAAGATTCGGGACCGCGGCTACCCGGTCCGTCACTTGGTCCTGCACGTCTCTATCCGCAGACGCGCCGAGAAGACTGAGGTCGATGGTCTTTCCGCTCTCGGCGGCACCTCCTATATGTTCTGTTTGCGACTCGGTTCCCGCGATCACATCGAAGGCGACGGATAGGAGGCCGAGATCGGCGGCAAATAAACCGACGGTGTCAAAAGCTGGAGAAAGGGGAAACACTCCTTCCACTGGCACGGCGCCGAAACTGGGTTTGAAACCGAGGACCCCCTGGCAAGCGGCCGGTACACGAACAGATCCGGCAGTGTCCGTACCGAGGGCCAAAGGCACCGCGTCGGCGGCCACCATCGCTGCCGATCCCGAACTCGACCCGGCAGTGCACAGATCTGGATCGATCGGATTGATCACGCGCCCGAAAGCGGATTCATCACCGAGGATTCCGTACGAGTATTCCTGGCAGTTCGTCTTCGCCACCGGAATCGCCCCGGCGTCTTCTAACCTAGACACAACCAGTGCCGAGGTGGTCACCGCAGAATCGCTGCGAACAGCCGAACCCATCGTCGTGGGGTATCCGGCAAGATCGATGACATCCTTAACTGCGAACGGCATTCCTTCGAGTTGGCGCCTCGGCTCTCCTCCCGCCAGCCGCTCGGCAGACTGTCGTGCCAATTCCTTGGCTCGCCCGTCGGTCACTGCTGTAACAGCGTTGAAGCGCGTTCCTGCGCTCTCCACTTCGGCGATGATCTCTTCCATCACTTGCCTACCCCTGCATTGTGGAAACTGTTCGAGTTCTTATCGTCAAAGAAGACGAAGACACCTGCCAACAGATTAGCCGCGACGAGATAGAGCGCGACGGGCACCCACGACTGGTAAGTCGTGTAAAGCAGGACGGAGATCATCGGTGCCGGGCCCGAGGAAATGAGCCCGCCTACCTGGTAGGAGATCGAGGCGCCGGTATAGCGCACCTGAGGGTCGAAGAGTCCTGAGATGAAGCCCGAGGAGGTCGCGTAGACGACTGAGTGGGCAACCGGGAAGGCGATGATCATCGCGAGCACCGCGCCGAGGAAGGTGCCGGTGTTAATCGCCCAGAAGATCGGCAAAGCCGCCAGCGCAGTAACGAGACTGCCGATCAGCATCATAGTGCGCTTTCCGTGACGGTCCGCGAAGATTGCGACCAAAGGGATGGCGATAACGTCTAAACCTTGATCCACCGATCGGTATGGGAGCCGTGGTGTGAATCCGGTTCCCGCAAAATGTCGACAAATGGGCAGGGAACATCGTCCCGGTCTCTCACCAGTCTGATTCCACTTTTCAGTTCCCGTAGGCCTCCTCCCCGGGCCCCGGTCTTCACGCCCGCTCGGGCTGATCGGTCATGTCAACGCACGTTGGGGAGGGCTCAACGCGGCCTGCCACAAACGAGCGAATTCCTCGGCCCATGGCCAGTCTCTGGGCAGATTCAGGATCAATCTCCTCGCTCGGTGGGCAATCCGGGCCGGGACGAGGATGATACGCGTCCTCAGTGTTTGTGCACGCGCCTTGCTCATTCGGCCACCCATGAGCCCAGCAGCTGCCCGCAGTAGGTTATGAGTCATCGCCGCGATCGTCACCCACGCTGCGTTGGCATCGAAGGCCCCTGAGGGCATATGCGCCAGTGCACCGTTTTTCAATTCCGCATTGATCTGCTCGATGATTGCGTGCTTCCGGTGGATCTGGTCCGCCAGAACAGTGTCGAAGCGCTCCTGATCGAGGGTGGTGAAGAAGGCGTGGTATCGGTACAAGTCGAATAACGGGTCCTGCCCGGCAGACCGCTTCTTCTCGTTGAGCTCGGGGACTCGTCGCACGATCAACCGGCCTGGCACCTGCAGAGCCTTCTTCTTCGACGTGAACGCGGTAAAGGCGACTTCAGCGACTTCAGCCTTGCTGATCCACGTTTTGGTCTCTTCGTCGAAGATCGCTTCCGGGTACTGGATGCCGGTCCACGCATCATCGTCGATGGTGGAGATCGCTGTTTTGACCTTCTTGTCCATACGCACCGTCACCGACACCTCGGCCCCAGCACCGCGGGCGGCTTTGGTCATTGTCGACGAGTAGTAGGCGGAATCAGCACGCACCAGCACCGGGGCCTGACCGGAATTGATGCGTCGAGTGGTGGCCAGGGCGTCAGAGACGAACTTGTCGGCACCCCGAGCTGATGAGGTAGAGCCCTTCCGGAGACGCTGACCGACGATGACCTGACTGGAGGTGCTTGTCGATGCAGTCGCCAAGAGCGCGTTGAGTCCCCGACTGCCTTGATACCCGAATCCGGCTCCTTGTTTCCTTGCGGAATGGACGTCGATGACGGTGTCGTCGACGTCAACGAAGACCATTGACGACTGCGGTGTTGTCGGACTGGTGGCCAGCAGGCGTATGTGCTGGTCGAAGCCGGTCAGAAGACGGGCGCTGATGGCATCGAGCTGTCTGACGTGGCCGAAGGAGAACGAGCGCAGAAACGATCCCAAAGTCGATGGGGCGTAGACACGGTCGAAGAGTCTGTTCATGCCGCCGTGGCGCAGGATGTTCATATCATCGATCGAATCGGCGCCGGCGGCCATGCCCGCGATCAGGGTGGACAGTTTCGCGCCCGGGTTCGCGCCCTTATCGGCTCCGGTCGTCGTCACGGTCAAACGCTGCTCGGCGAGGTCGAGCAGGCCTGCCTGGTGGGCCAGACGCATGATCGGGACCAGGCCGGTAGGACTGACGAGGTTCGTGTCGTTGAAGGAGTAGGACGCTGCCGTGGGTGTGTGATTGAATAGCACCTGAGAGGTGCCCCTTTCTTGAACGGGAATGTTGACGTTAGACATCATCATTTTCCCAGTTCAGGAGGGGCATTTCCATTTCACACGCGGCTTTGAACAGCTACCCGCATCGGTGGATCAAGGCTAAAGCCGCGCCGATAGCAATGGCCAGCAGCACCTGACCACGGTCGAGGCTGGTGGCAGCGGGGGCGTAGGAGAGCAGATATACACTGGCAATGTAGAACAGCGTGTTCGAACCGACGAGACAGAAGATGCCGATGAGCAGCGACTTCTTCGAGGTGCGCAACATCTCGAAAGCCGGAAGGCTCGCGACTCTTTCCTTCTCCTTCACCTCGGCAAGTTCGGGCGATTCAGTCAGTCGCAGACGAATGAACAAGCCTATGAGCACGAGGACTGCGGAGATGAGGAAAGGAATCCGCCAACCCCAGGACATGAACTGGTCATTCGGCATGAGCTGAACGAGGAAGAACACGAGGCTCGAGAGCACCGATCCGGCAGGCACACCGGATTGTGGCCAGCTGCCGTAGAACGCTTTCTTATGCGGAGGAGCATGTTCGACGGCCATGAGCACGGCACCGCCCCACTCACCGCCGACGCCAAAGCCCTGCGCCACACGCAATAATACGAGCAAGATAGGTGCGGCCACGCCGATAGTGTCGTAACCAGGCAGGAGGCCGATCGCGAAGGTGGCCACACCCATCATGAGCAGGGACAGCACGAGCATCGACTTGCGACTGAGCTTGTCACCGAAGTGACCGAAGATCAGTCCGCCGAGGGGACGGGCAACGAAGGCGACAGCGAAGGTACTCAGGGAAGCCAACTGACCGGCCAGCGGGTCGAGGGAGGGGAAGAACTGCTCGTTGAGCACGAGTACGGCAGCAGTGCCGAAGAGAAAGTAGTCGTACCATTCGACCGTGGTACCGATGAAACTGGCAAAAGCGACCTTTGCAGGATTGGTGCTCGCTCCGTCCTTCCTGGCGGGGTTTCCGCCGGAGCTGCCAGTAGGATTGCCACCCGAACCGTGCGGACTCGTGGCGTATGGATCAGACATCATTGTGAGTCCTTCTGCCTCTCGTACTTCGGAACGATCGTGCCCCAGACACATTCATTGCCTACATCGGCGCGAGCCTCTGCCATGGCTGCAGCTGCTCGATCGCGGCCGCGACCTCGAAGGCACTGCGGTCATCAAAGGGGTGCCCGATGACCTGCACGCCGGCGGGGATCCCGCAGTCGGCGAGCCCTGAGGGCACGTTGACGATCGGCACCCGGTTGCAGATGTTGAACGGCATCGTCATATGCGCCTGCCAGTAGTGGTCGAGTCGCAGCCCTCCCACATCGCCGTCCGAACCGTCCCTGCCGATTCCGCCTGCGTCGATCGTGATCCCATCGAGGTAGCTGGCGTCAGCCTCCAGCCCCGCCACCGCCGAGGTGGGGGCCAGCAGAACGTCGAACCCGTCCATCGCGGCCGCGAGCTCCGCCTGGATCTGTGCCTCCATGGCGAGTCCGTCATAGAGGGAACGGCGGCCGGCGACCGCCTCGGCTTCGTCCATGAACTGCAGCGTGTAGTCGGCCAGGGTGTCCTCGTGGCCGCCGGTGGCCTCCCGCATCGCCGGGGCCAGCAGGTGGCCGAAGTGGGTGAACGCGGTCTCGAAGATCCGCTCGGCCGTCCACGGCAGTTCGATCTCCTCGACGATCGCGCCGGCGGATTCGAGCGCCGAGGCGACCGTGCGGGTATTGGCGAGGATGTCCTCCCCGACCGGGAAGTCCCCCAACCGCAGGCACAGCCCCACCCGACGTCCGCGAAGCCGGTCGGCCGCCTCGGTCGAGGTGGGGTCGAACCCGTCGAGGAAACCAGTCGAGTTGATGGTGGCGTGATCGCTCGGGTGGAGCCCGACCATGACCCCGGCGAGCAGGGCGGCATCGGCGACGGTCCTGGCCATCGGCCCGTCCCCGCGGTACCAGTCCGCGGCCAACGGCTGCGCCCCGGGGACCCGGCCGTACGGCGCCTTGAACCCGACGGTTCCGGTGAAGGCGGCCGGCAGCCTCGTCGAACCGGCGATGTCCGAGGCCGTGGCCAGGGGCGCGAACCCGGCGGCGAGCGCGGCGGCCGACCCTCCCGACGATCCGCCCGGGGAGAGTTCGAGATTCCAGGGATTGCGGGTCACGCCCCACATCGGCGAGTGCGTGATGGTTGCGCAGCTGAATTCCGGCGAGGTGGCCCTGGCGTGCACGAACCCGCCGGCCTCGCGGATGCGGGCGATGATCGCCGCGTCCGAGCCGGCCATGGTCTCGCGTTCGTGGATGAGCCCCTGGGTGAGGCTGCGCCCGGCGATCGCGTGCTTCTCCTTGGCGATCACGGGCAGGCCGAGCAGCGGCCTGGTCACGGCCGCCTCGGCGAGGTCGTCGACGGCGGCGCTGGCATAGAAGCGCTCGGCCTCCCCCGCCGAGGTGACCGCCTCCTCGACGACCTCGGTGACGGCGTTGATGCGCTCGTCCTCGGCGGTGATGCGGCCGATGAGAGCTTCGAGGTATTCGACCGGGGAGAGCTCTTTGGTGCGGAACCGCGCCAGCGCCTCGGTGGCGGACAGTGACCAGAGATCGGTGGCTGAGCTCATGGGTTTCACCTCGGTGTGAGTTCGACGGTCGAGCGCGGAAGCGGTGCCCCTCACAGGCTATCGCTCGTGCGCGCCTCGGCGACGGAGCGCCCGGCCCAGACCTCGCCGTCGCGGACCTCGCTGAGCTGGCCGCTGACGAGCTCGCCGGCCACCGAGGTGAGTACACGGACGCCGCGGAGCATGTCTTCGTCGGTGGTGAACTCGCGTTCGCAGTGGGAGACCCCGTCGACGCTGGGGACGAACATCATCACAGCGGGCACACGGTGATTGACCGCCACCGAATCATGACCGGCCATCGTTTCGAGTCGGCGGATGCTCAGCCCTTCGTTGGCCACGGCCTTCTCGGCGAGTTCGACTCCCTCGGCGGGGAAATGGCGTTTATCGCGGATGTCGAAGTCCTCGACCTCGATGGTGATGTCGTGGTCACGGGCGATCTCAGCGATCTGTCTGCGCAGCACGTCACGGGCCACTTGGACGATGGTCGGATCCGAAGAACGCAGGTCGGCGACCATGTGGACGCGGCGAGGCACGACGATCGGCGAGTTGGGTTCGACGACGTGCTGACCGACCGAGGACACGAGCGCCTCCTCGTCGAACTCATTCACCACCTCGGCAACGGCCAGGACGACCTTCGCGGCAGCGACGAGGGCATCGTGACGATCGGCCATGGCCGTGGCGCCGGTGTGGGACTGTTCCCCGAGGACGTCGATGTCGAGCTTCTGCGTATACCAGCTGGATTCGACGATGCCGATGTCGGTGGCTTCGCGTTCGAGGATGCGGCCCTGTTCGATGTGGATCTCCGCATACGTGATCGCCTCGGGCGGGGTATCGGTGCCGTCATAGCCGATCGCCTCGAGCGCCTCGGCCACGGAGGTGCCCTCGAGGTCGGTGACGGCGAGCATCTCGTCGAGGTCGAAGAGTCCGGCGTAGACGGAGCTGCCCATGATCGACGGAGCGAAGCGACCGCCCTCCTCATTGAACCAGTTGACAGCGGCGAGGTTGAAGCGAGGGATCAGTCCGGATTCGGCGACGTCTTCCTTCACACGCAGGGCGGCGAAGAGGGCGGCGATGACACCGTAGGCGCCGTCGAAGCGGCCCCCGAGCGGTTGGGAGTCGAGGTGGGAACCGATGAGGACGTAGGGGGCGCCGGGGACGAACTCGAGGCAGGCGAACATGTTCCCGATGGCGTCGACGCGGATCTCGAAGCCGTTGTCGGCCGCCCACTGCCGCATCCAATCGCGTGTCTGTTTGTCCTCAGGCGTCAGTGCCTGCCGGTCGACGCCGTTGTTCTCGGTCGCACCGATCGTGGCGACGAAGTGGAAATCGGTGAGGAAGGCGGCATCGCTCGAGGGGGATGTCTGCTGATTCATTGCGGGTCACTTTCTCTTGCTGAGTGTGGTGTCTGGGGCGGACTCGTGCGTCATCCCAACCGACCGCGGGTCTCCGGCAGGCGGGTGACGAAGATGAGGATGAGGCAGACCGCGGCACACGCGGCCATATAGAAGCCGGGCGCGGTGTTGACGCCGGTCAGCCCGACGAGCCAGGTGCCCACGAACGGTGCGGTGCCGCCGAGCACGGCATAGGAGACGTTGTAGCTGATCGCAGCCGAGGTGAACCGCGTCTTCGTCGAGAACCTCTCGCAGAAGAAGGTGTAGCAGCCTCCGCCGTAACAGCAGAGGGCGAGGACGAAGATCGTCTGCCCGAGGAACGCCAAGGGCATGTTTCCACTGGTCACGAGCCCGAATGCCGGCACCGAGGTGACCGCCAGAAGGATGGCGCCGACGATGAGCATCGGTCTGCGTCCGAACCTGTCACTGAGGTGACCGGCGATGGGCAGGAAGATCGTGTAGCTGGCCATGGCGATCGCGTTCGTCAGCAGCGACTGCTCGCGGCTGAGATCGCCGGTGGTCTGGATGTAGGTGACGAAATAGGCCGAGAGCATGTAGAAGCCAAGGGCCGTGACACCGAGGACGAAGAACACCTGGAGCATGCCGACCCAGTTCTCCCGGAAGGAGTCGCGGATCGGGCTGAATTCCTTCGGACGCTCCTCGGCGGTCTGCTTGAACAGCTCGGATTCCTCCGTGCGGGAGCGGATCCACAGTCCCACAGCCGACAGAGGAAGGGCCAGGATGAAGGGCACCCGCCAGCCCCAGGATTCGAAGGAGGCGTCGCTCATCATGGTCGACAGCAGCAGGATGAGGCCGCCGGCGAAGACCGAGGGCAGTGCGGTGGCGGCCAGTGTGATGTTGATCCACAGGCCGCGTTTGCTGACCGGGGCGTGTTCGTAGACGAAGGAGGGTCCGCCCACGGACTCGCCTCCGGCCGAGAATCCCTGCCCGAGGCGGGCGAGGATGAGCATCAGCGGAGCCAGCCAGCCGATCTGGTCGTAGCCGGGCAGAATGCCGATGAGGGCGGTGCAGATGCCGACGAGGAAGATCGTGATGGTCAGGGTCTTGCGCCGTCCGACCTTGTCTCCGAGCGCGCCGAAGAACAGACCGCCGAGCGGACGCATGACGAAGGCAACGCCGAAGGTCGCGAAGATGACAAGCAGCCCGGTGATCCGGTCGCCGTCAGGGAAGAAGTATTCGGAGAGGATGACAGCTGAGAGGCCGTAGAGAGTGAAGTCGTAGAACTCGACGAACTGGCCGATGCTGCCGCCGACGAGCACCTTCTTCTGCATGCTCGTCGATCTGCGTGTTGGTTGAACTGCTGTGGTGGACATCAAAGCTCCTTTGCTTTCACCGGCGCAGTCGCTCGTCTCGAGCCTGCACGGTCGGGTGTCTCGCCCACCATCATTGCGACACCGGAAGCATCAGTCCAACAGATAGTTTTTGACTCGAGCATTGACTGAATCGATGAGACGAGCCCGAAGCGACCGCGACGGCGGGATCCGCACACCGTCGATGAACTCGAGCCTGGCCCGGAGACGCTACCCCACCGGCCCGAGAATCTCCTTCGTCAGCTCGCAGAATGCCCGACTGCGCCTGTTCAAGCGCACATCGTCGGGCCAGATGATCGCCAGGTCGATGCTCGGGAAATCATCGAGCAGCGGCACGTCGACGGTCTTGAGCCCGATGTAGGTCCCCGACGACACGCTCTGGCTCAGCAGTGAGTAGCCGTGCCCCATCGCCACGAACGAACGCACCGTCTCGTAGCCGGAGAACGAGTGCCGGATCCGCGGGACGACACCGGCGATGCGGAAGAGTTCGTCGTAGTACTGCCGGCTGAAAGGCAGGTCGAGCTGGATGTAGTCCTCCTCCGCCAGCTCACCCAGATGAATCGGCTGCGGCTTCCCGCCTCGGCTGAGGCGGTGATCGCGCGAGACGAGCGCATGGGGCTCGACCACGTCGACAAGGAAGGTGTCGAACCGTTCGGTCACTCCCAGCGTGTAGGTCAGTGCGATATCGCAGTCGCCGGCGAGGACCGCACGTTGGAGTTCCTCAAGGTCGGCTTCGAGGTAATTGACCCGAACCCCCGGATACCGTTTTTCGAACTCATGGTGGATGAGAGGCAGTCGAGTCGGTGCGATCGGTGAGAACACGCCGACGGTGAGGGTCCCGCTCAGCGACTGCGAGAGCCCGAGGGCGGTTTCGCCGAGGGCATCGGAGGATTCGAGGAATGGGGTGACCTCGGTGAGGAAGCGCTTCCCCGCCGGTGAGAGCACGACTGAGCGGTTCTTCTGTCGGATGAACAGGTCGAGTCCGAGGGCCCGCTCGAGCTGCGCCATCGCCGTCGAGATCGCCGATTGGGTGACGTTGAGGTGCTTCGCCGCTTCCGTCATATGCTCACGCCGCGCGACCTCCTGGAAGTAGCGCAGCTGCACGAGGGTGAAATCGAGTGCCATAGTCGTCTATCCTGCCACCCGACGACCGACCTCGGACCCACCTGCGAATCCTCCGCATCGGGGATTCCCAGTCGTCGCAAATAGACTGGGCCCATGCCTGTCGTTGACATTCCCGCGGTCGACTCCGCCTCGCCCACCGCCGCGCCGTTCGATGCGACCGCCATGGTCCACGACATCTCGGCGGCGATCCCGAGCCCGAGCATCTCGAGCTTCCAACTCGGTCCGCTGACGATCCACTTCTATGCGCTGTGCATCCTCGTCGGCATCATCATCGCGATCGTGCTGACCAACCGGCGACTGACCAAGCGCGGGGTCGAGGACTGGCAGGTGCTCGACATCGCGACGCTGGCGGTGCCGATGGCGATCGTCTTCGCCCGCATCTACCACGTCATCACGCATTACACGGACTACTTCGGCCCCGGCCGCAATCCGTGGAACGTCTTCGAACCCGGGTCCGTGTGGGCGATCTGGGAGGGCGGGATCGCGATCTTCGGATCCCTCATCGGCGGCACCCTGGGCGCCTGGATCATGTGCCGCCGGCTCGGACTGAAGCTGACCACCCTGCTCGACGCTCTGGCTCCCGGCCTCATCCTCGCCCAAGCCTGCGGACGCTTCGGCAACTGGTTCAACCAGGAGCTCTTCGGCCTGCCGACCACCCTGCCCTGGGGGCTGGAGATCGACCCGGGCAATCCGGCGATCCCGCTCGGCACTCCCCCGGACACCCTGTTCCACCCGACATTCCTCTACGAGGTGATCTGGAACAGCCTCGGCGCGCTGGCCCTGCTCTACCTCTCACGCCACATCTTCTTCCAGTGGGGACGCCTGTTCGCCGTCTACCTCATGTGGTACGGCGCCGGCCGCATCGTCTGGGAGTCCATCCGCCTCGACCCGAGCTACGTCATCCTCGGCCTGCGCACGAACGTCTGGGGTGCGATCGGCGCCGTGGCGCTGGGCGTGGTGATCATGGTCGTCCAATGGAAGCGTCACCCCGAACCCGAGGAATCGCCGTTCATCGCCGGACGCGAACCCCAGCCGACCGAATCCTGAGGCCCACCCGCACCGAGGCGGCCCACCCCGCAACCCCACCGAGGCGGCTCACCCCATGATCGCCATCATCTGGAGTTCGCCGCCGCCGGTGAGAGGATCTCTGATCCGACACGGTCGGAATTCAGCTCCGTTCCGGCTCCGATCGCCTGTCTCCCTCGGAAAGGTCCGCGGTGCTCACAGGGGCTGCCTGTGAAGCATCGTCGCTGACTTCCGATGCGGAGCCCGAGGACGGGCCGTCATCAGGGATCTCCCCGTCTTCGACGACGAGCTTGATCTGGGAAGTGTGGGCGATATCGCCGTTCTCGATCGCAGTTCTTACGACGTCTTCCTTCTCATCGGGGATGACGGGGATCTCCTCTCCGTCGCAGTCGAGGAATTTGCCGTCGATGAAGCAATCGCCTTCACGAAGGTCCTTGAGATTGGTCGGGGTCAGGTACCGGAGCGGTTTCGCCGCGAACACCGAGGGATCCTTCGAATTGCCGGCAGTGAATTCGTTGAACAGCAGATTGAGCAGGACAGCCATGATCGCTGCCGAGGAGATGCCGGAGTGGAACACCACCTGGAACCAGCTCGGGAATGCATCGTAGACGTCCGGCTTCATCACCGGCAACATCGCGAAGGCGAGCGAGGAGGAGACGATGATGAGATTCATGTTGCCTTCGAAGCTCACCGTCTTCAGGCTGCGAATGCCCGATCCTGTCACGGTTCCGAAGAGGATGAAGCCGGCGCCGCCGAGCACAGGCATCGGCACAGCGGCGACGACCTCGCCGAGGAATGGGATGAGTCCGAGTGCGACGAGGATGACGCCGCCGGCTGAGACGACGAATCGGGACGTGATCCCCGACAGCGCGACCAGTCCGACGTTCTGCGCGAATGCGGACTGAGTGAACGAGCCGAAGAACGGGGCGATGGTCGACGACAGCATGTCAGCTCGCAGGCCGTTGGCCACTCGCTTCGAGTTCACGGGAGATCCGACGATCTCACCGACGGCGATGATGTCGGCTGCGGTTTCGGTCTTGATGACGAGGATGACGATGAGCATCGACAGGATCGATGCGATGTCGAACGTCGGCACCCCGAACGGCAGAATCGCCGGCAGAGCCACCGGGGCCGCGGACCCGATGTCGGAGAAGTCGGCCTTGCCCATGAACGCTCCGATCGCGGTGCCGAGGACGAGACCGATGAGGATGGACAGGCGTGAGATCGTTGCGGATCCGACCTTGCTGAGCAGAAGGATGATGCCGAAGGTGATGAAGGCCAAGAGGATGTTGCTGATCGAGCCGTAGCCGGCGGCTTCTTCATCCCCGCCCATCGCCCAATCAGCTGCTGTGGGGATGAGGGTGAGGCCGATGGAGGTGATCACCACGCCCGTGACCACCGGTGGGAAGAACCGGATGATCTTGGCGAAGAAGGGCGCGATGATGAAGCCGATGATGCTGGCGACGATGATCGAGCCGAAGATCGAGTTGACCGTTCCGCCGCCCTGCAGGATGGCCAGCATGGTGGCCACACCGGCGAATGACACGCCCTGGATGAGCGGAAGCTTCGAACCGATGAAGCCGAAGCCGATGCTCTGGATGAGGGTGGCGAGGCCGCCGACGAACAGGCTCGCTGTCACCATCTGTCCGCTTTCGGCGGGTGAGAGGCCCGCCGCACCGCCGATGATGATGGGCACGGCGATGATCCCGCCGTACATGGTGAGCACGTGCTGCAAGCCGTAGGCGAACTGCTGCGGCAGCGGCAACCAGGCGTCCTCGGGCCGGTCGGAATCCGGTGGAAGCGAGGTGAGGCGGCGCTTCGTGGGCTTCTGTGTCATCGCTTGAACTCTCCATGAGGGTCTCTCAGCAAGGGGTTCAGACGCTCCGACGTCACTGGGGCTTCGTGCCGAACCTCTTGTATTCCGTATCGTGGATCACATTTTCCAAAAATGTAATACCGATCACCTTCTGCCCTTTTCCCGTCCAAGTCAAATCTGACTCTTCGGTAACATGACCGTCGACCCACCCTCGCCGAGGCGGCCCCCTCAGGCCTCGATCCACTCCCGCAGCCTGTCGAGGCCGGTGGTGATCGCGGATTCGTCGATGCCCGAATACGCCAGCCGGATATAGGACCGGTCCTCGCCCGGCTGCGGTGTTCCGAAGTGCTCACGGGTGCAGAAGGACACTCCTGTGGCGTGCAGCGCCTCGGTGGAGAAGTCCGCCAGGCTCGTGATCCCCTTGGCCGCCATCGCCTCGGTGACATCGGGGAAGACGTAGAACGTCGACCCCGGGGTCGACACGCTCATCCCGGGGATCTCGTTGATCAGACGGCAGGTGGCATCGCGACGTTTGCGCAGCACCTCGAGCATCTGCCCCACGGGCGTCTGCGGTCCGCGCAGGGCCGCGATCCCCGCCCACTGCACATAGTGGTTGGTGCAGGATTCGTCGTTGGTGTTCATCGTCGAGATCGCCTCGGCGACGGCCTTCGGAGCCACCGCACAGCCGAGGCGGGACCCGGTCATCGCGTACTTCTTCGAGAACGTGTAGAGGATGACGGTGCGATCGCGCATTCCCGGCAGCGCGGCGATGGACTGCGAGCGCCCCTTGTAGCGCATCTCGAAATACGCTTCGTCGGAGAGCACCCACAGGTCGAATTCCTCGGCGATGGCGGCGATGGCGGCACGCTCGGCCGGGGTGGATTCGGCCGAGATCGGGTTCTGCAGGTCGTTGTAGATGATCGCCGTCGTGTTCTCGTCGATCGAGGCGCGCAGGTGATCGAGATCGATGGCGAAGCCGTTCTCGGTCGGCACGTACCGGTACGGCAGTGCGGTGCCGCCGAGGTATTCGATCTGGGACTCATAGATCGGGAACCCGGGGTTGGGGTAGAGTACGCCCTCGCCGGGGTCCATCACGGCTTGGAGGAATTTCGTGATCACGGGTTTGCCTCCCGTGGTCACGACCACCTCGGCGGGATCGATCGTCATGCCGCGCCGGGCGCCGATGTCATCGGCCAGGGCCTCGCGCAGTTCGGGGATGCCGGGCCCGGGGCAGTACCCGGTCCGGCCGTCGCGGATGGCCTGTTCCATCGCCTCGACGATGTGGTCGGCCATGGGGAAGTTGAGATCGCCGAGGTGGAACGGGAAGACCTCGTTGCCCCGTGCCTTCCACTCGGCGGCGGCCTGGGCCACGCGGAACGCGGTCTCGGTCCCGAGGCTCTCCAGGCGGCGAGCAGTCTTCATTGTCGGCTCCTTCATCTAGGCGGTCGCGCAGCCGGTGACCGGCCGGGATCGTCACGGTTCACTCACGATAGAACACCCGGACCAGCTATGTCAGCGGCTCCGGCGCCGGTGCGCGAACTGCGCTGTCCGCCCGCCTCAGCCGGCGGACAGAGCACCGCGACCGGCCAGCAGGCACCACAGTCCGATGGCCAGCAGCACCGGGGCACCGAGGATGCCGCACCAGAAGCTCGGCGCGGCGAGTTCGCGGGGCAGGAAGAAGGCCAGGACCGCGATGATCGTGATCAGCGCTCCCGCGAGATGGAGGACCGGCTGGGCGAAGACCGCGGCGAGCGCGAAGAAGTGGATGCCGACGATCGCGAGGATGAGCGGGGCGACCACCTCGGGGTGGCCGGACCGGAGGGCGAGGAAGCTGAGCACGGCGGCCGCGATGATCTCCGCCCAGACCACGACGATGTAGATCGTGAAGGCGGTCGTGCCCGTGGCGATCGCACTCGGTTCGGACCAGCTGCCGATGGCCAGGAAGATGCTCGGCACCGCCAGGGCCAGGCCGGCGGCCGAGAGTCCGCCGAGGACGATGCGGAAGACGGCTCGATCGAGCGGGGCCTCCTGCGCCCATCCTGACCAGATGAACGCGGCGAGGCCGAACACCGCGCCGATCATCACCAGATCGCGCGGGAAGGACGGGTCGATCATCGCTGATCCCTTTCACCCAAGGCCGACTGTCCTTCGAGTCTAGCCCGGTTCCGGCCGCGGGCTCAGTCGCTGCCCCAGATGTCATCGCCGCGGCTGAGGGCGTCGAAGCCGCCGTCGACGAAGATGATCTGTCCGGTCATCCGTGAGTTCGCGGCGGAGACGAGGAAGGCGTGCACCGCCGCGATGTCCTCGGCATCGGCGGGGCCGTTGAAGGGTGCGGGCATGGCCGTTGCGGCCTGCCGGCGTCCTTCCTCGGTGGAGAAGAGCTCCTTCGTCATCGCCGTGCGCACCTGACCGGGTCCGACGCCGTTGATGCCGATGCCCAGTCCGGCGTAGTCATCGGTGGGCGCGACTCGGCGGATCCACCGCGAGATCGCCCGCTTCGAGCTCGAGTAGTTCGCATAGCCGGCTGCCGGTCCCTGCTCGGCCAGTTCGGCCCCGCGGGCCAGCGCCGCCTCGGCGTCTCCGGCCAGCAGGAGGTCGACGAGCTCCTCATCATTGCCCTGCAGTGTGGCCGCCGAGGTGGTCACACTGATCCGCGGGGCGCCGGATTCGACGAGCAGCGGGCGCAGGGCCTCGATGAGCCGGACCGTGCCGATGTAGTTGATCTTCGGCGACAGCGGGCTCGGGGCCGAGACTCCGGCGTTGGCCACGAGTCCGTCGACGCAGCCGTCGCTGATCTCGGCGATCTTCTGTGCGACCTGTGCGATCGAATCCTGATCGCCCAGATCGCCGGTGACGTCTCCCTGTTCGAGGTCGACGCGGATGACGGTGTCCCCCTGACGTTCGAGGACGGCGGCGGTCGCCTCCCCGATTCCCGATGCTGCTCCGGTGACGACGATGGTCCGTGCCACGATGCCTCCCTGACTTATCCCGCGTTCGCGTTGTCTCTCGGGCGCCTCTCGCCCACTGCCCAGTCTACGGACGGTGCGGCTTCCGACCATTTACTTCGCATCGGCAGTGAGATAGAACAGTTTCCGTGACGTGCCGTTCGCGCGCCTCGATCTCAGGAGTTCATCCATGTCCTACTTCAACGGTGAAGCCTCACACTGGCTGACAGCCTCGCCGGCCGAGCCCCTCACCCCTTCCCCACTGCCGGCCGAGAAGCAGGATCTCGTCATCGTCGGCGGCGGACTGACCGGCCTGTGGTCGGCCTACTGCGCCCGCCGGGCGCACCCGGACTGGGAGATCACGATCGTCGAGGCCGAGCACATCGGCTACGGCGCCTCGGGCCGCAACGGCGGCTGGCTGTCGACCCTGCTGCCGGGCAACCGAGCCAAGTACGCCGAGGCGGTCGATCGTGCCCGCCGGTCCGACCCGACCGGGCCGGTCGGGTCGGCGGGCCTCGACGGAGTGGCGAGCGTGCGGGCCTTCCAGTCCGCGCTGTTCGATTCGATCGACGAGGTCCTCGAGGTGTGTGCGGCCGAGGGCATCGACGCCCATCAGGTGCGCGGCGGCCATATCGACATCGCCCAGTCGGAGGCCGGGATGTCGCGCCTGCGCGAGCTCTTCGAGGGCAATGCGCAGTTCGGCTACGGCCCCGAGGACATGCAGTTCCTCGACGCAGCAGAGACCCGGTCGCGCATCAACGTCGATCGGGCGCAGGGCAGCATCTACTTCCCCGGCACCGCCGCGCTCGACCCGGCCCTGCTCACTCGTGGCCTGGCCAGAGTGCTGCGCGATCAGGGGGGTGAGAATCTGTGAGGACACCTCGGCGGGTCATGTCGGCACCGGCGTCGTGTCGACGAACCGTGGGCCGGTGAACGGGGAGACGATCTTCGTCTGCCTCGAGGGCTATTCGGACACCGTCAGCGGGAACCTGCCCGGGCTCGAGGGGCGGCAGGTGATTCCGGTCTTCTCCTCGATGATCGCGACCGAACCGCTGTCGGCTCAAGCCTGGGAGGACATCGGGTGGGCCGGCCGCGAATGCCTCGGCGACACCGCCCACACCTTCATCTACGCCCAGCGCACCGCCGATGACCGCATCGCGCTCGGCGGGCGCGGGGCACCGTATGCGTATAGGTCCGGTCTGCCCGGTGACGGCGAGGTCCCCGCCGAGGTGGTCGAGCAGTTGGCCGGGCGGCTGTCCTCGCTCTTCCCCGATCTCGATTTCGACATCGCCCACGCGTGGCGCGGGGCGCTCGGGGTGACGCGGGACTGGTGCGCCGGGATCTTCTTCGACCCCGTGCAGCGGATCGGGGTCGCCCGCGGCTATGCCGGGCACGGAGTCACGGCCACGCATCTGGCTGCGAAGACCCTGCTCGACCGGGCCTCGGGGGCATCGACTCCGCTGACCGGGCTGCCGTGGAACGATCATGTCTCCGGGCAGTGGGAGCCCGAGCCGATCAGGTGGCTGGGCATCCGGTCGATGTACCGGATCTTCGGCCTCGCCGACGACTGGGAGCGCCTCACCGGCGCGAAGCGGACGAGTCTGCTCGCCCGGTTCGGTTCGCGGTTGGCCGGATTGCACGAGTAGGCCTGCGGGCCCCTTCCGCGCCACCCAGAGCTCCCCAAGAGAGTCTCACGAAGAGGAATCCATATTCTCTTTACTGGGTCTTCCAACTCGGACACACCGGCCAAGTTGTCAGCAGCGGACCTCTCTACTGGAAGCTATTTCGTCGTCTGTACTGGCCTTTCACAGTTGATGAGTATCAGGCAGGACTCTCGACAAGGTCTCAGTTCCCGGAAGCAGACGTCGTCGGCACCTGCGGCGTCCTTCCGGAACGACGCTGGGTCAGGAGACTGACGACGACAAGCACAACCACCGCCGCCGGCAGCGCAGGAATGACGGAGTTGATCGCCTCCGCGCGTCCGGTAGCCTCCCAAACGATCGTCACTGCACCACCAGCGATCATAGATGCCAGCGCTCCCGCAGCGGTCACGCGTTTCCAGAACAGCGCGGCGAGCACAGCCGGCGTAATTGCAGCGCCGTACATCGTGTACGCATACATCTGCAATGCGAGCACGGACTCAAAGAACTGAACCATGACGAAACCCAGGACGGCAATACCGAGAACGGCGAGCCTACCTACCAACACACCCTGCTTCGAGTCCCCTCGCTCCTTGTTCTTCAGAAACACGAGGTCATAGACGACGTTGCCGGAACATGTGAGAAGGTACGAAGATCCTGTGGTCACAATAAGCGCAAGAGCAGCAACAAGAAGGACTGCACCGATGCCGGCCGGCGTAAAGTCTCCTTCCGCGAGTGCGAGCACGGCCATATCCGGATTGACATCGGGCATAAGAATTGACGAGCTGGAGGCCAACAGAATGATCGGAGCGACGATCAGCCCGGCTCCGACGAAGAAGAGTATCGTCGCATTCCGCGCCACTTTCGGGGAGCGAGCTGCAGCCAGCCGCTGATGCATATTCTGGTCGCCGAGGATGAGGAGGAACAACGGGAGGAAGTACCCGAGGATCTGCCAGGGAGTGAGAACACCAGTGAACGTCTTGAACGCTGGATCCAACCGTTCGACATAGGACCCGACACCGCCGAAATCGCTGACGAAGACCCAGATGAGAGTGCCAAGCAGAGAGACGACGATGAGCAGCGCTGAGAGGAAGTCTGTCCACGCTACGGATTTCAGTCCTCCCGACAGCGACAGGAAAGTGATGAGCACGGTGGCTACGATGGTCGCCTGCGTCGCGCTCAGCGGTGTAATGAGAGTGAGGATGTAGCCGGCACCGGTGAACTGATATGCCGTGATGCCGATAAAGGCAACGAGAACGATGATCGTGCCGGCGACACGCACCGGACGGCCGAAGTTCGACTCAAACAGCTCAGGAACAGTGCGGAAGCCGTTCTCCCGCACCTTAGGCGCAATGAAATAGAGCACGATGATGCCGCAGAAGGTGCCGCCGAAGAAAAGCATCCCGGCCAGCGGCCCATTACTGAAGATGAAGTTCGCCCCGCCGATGATCGAGCCGGACCCGACGAACGTCGCCAGCAACGTCCCGGCCAATACCCAAGTCGGCAATGACTTACCAGCCAGAACGAAATCTTCGCCGTCCTTCATGGCCGATGCACGACCGAACCAAGCGGCAATGGCCAGCATGATCGCCACATAAGCAATGAGAACGAAGACGAATGTAAGGTTCATGAGTATCCCTTGTGTCGTGGAGCACAGGTGCGCTGAGTCGATTCTCAACGATGGGTACTCACGAATGCAACATATTTTGCAGAAATCTCATTCTTCGGTGATCGCCGACGTAATGCCCCAGAGCTCGTCGATCCTCCCGAGCATGTCCTGAGTCTGTTCCTCATCACGACGAGCCAGACACCCTAGCAGATACTCAATAGCGCTAGTGGCGCAGACTAGCGAGGAGATCAACTCCGAAGACTCAGCAGGCACAAGCGCGAACTCGTCGGAAATCTCGGTCAAACTGTTCCTGCGGTCGGCGATAACAAGAACTTTGGCTCCCTTCTCGTGGGCCGCCTCGGCAAGCCGGACGATGGCACGGGAAGACTTCCACAGGGCGATGGCGAAAAAGCAGTCCCTCGGTGTCATCAGATTGACCTCATTGACCATTGAAGTCACCGACCCAGAGTGCAGACGCACTCGATAACCGAGCATCTGCGCAACGTGTGCCAGCTGCATGCCTGGAGCGGCGTAGGAGCCAGTGGCGAAGACGCCAACGCTCTCCGCAGAAATGATGTGCTCGGCCATTGTGTTGAGGGCGCTCTCATCGAGCTCAGTGCGCATGCGCTCGAGGAGCTCGATGTCCTTGTCGATCGAGGTCGCCAGCATGCCGGTTCGACGATTGTGGAGGTAGAGGCTACGTGAGCTCAGCGAGGCAAGAAAACGGGACCGAATGTCTGCGGAAAAGGCAGGCCACCCTGAATAACCAAGCGCCTGGGCTGCTCGCACGACAGTGGCAACATTGACGTCCGCCAGATCCGCTAGCGCCTGCGCTGAGCAATAAGCGGCCTCCTCGGGATCAGACTCGATGATCCCGAGAACTGCCTTCGTAGCACGTGTGAGGTGAGCACTCGATCGCAGGCTGGCCATCCACTCAGAGAAGCTGCTCACAGTCCGGACTTCCTTTGCAAAGAACATTGCATAACATCTAACCTAAGTCCATCATCCTATTCGGATCCAATGAAGGAGACACCAGATGAATCTCGATCTGAACATCAACACGATCACCAACGCGCGGGTACTCGATGTAGAGACGGGATCGATCTCCGAACCGACGACGGTGATGATCAAAGACGAACGAATCACCGAGGTGGGAAGTGGCACGGCGACAGCCGACAAGAATGCTTTGGACGCCGGCGGCAGGATCGTGTCCCCCGGCCTCATTGATGCCCATGTTCATGTCCTAGCCGCGACGGCGAATCTCGGAGACCTCGGTGACCAGTCCCCGTACTATCTAGGCGCCCAGGCAGCGCGACTGATGGGCGATATGCTCGGTCGCGGATTCACGACCGTACGTGATGCAGGGGGAGCTGACTTCGGTCTCGCGGCGGCTGTAAGCGAAAACCTCTTCCCCGCTCCGCGCCTCTTCTTTGGCGGCAAGGCGCTATCCCAAACTGGCGGCCACGCAGATATGCGTGGGCCAGGAACTCAGGTCCTCGACAAACACCTGTGCTGCCCGAACATCGGAATCGTCTGCGACGGTGCTGACGCCGTACGCAAGGCTGCAAGAGAGAACCTGCGCACCGGCGCCGACCATATCAAAATCATGCTTTCAGGCGGAGTGGCGTCCCCTACCGACCGTGTCGACTCGACCCAGTTCTCCGACGACGAGATTCGGGCAGCAGTCGAGGAGGCTTCAGCTGCTAACCGTTATGTGCTCGGACACGCTTACACCGCCCGAGCAGTTAATCGCGGTCTCGAGCTCGGTGTCCGCTCCATCGAGCACGGCAACCTCATCGACGACCGCAGTATCCAGCTACTGCTTGAGCACCGCGCGTTCCTGGTCCCAACGCTCGTTACCTATGAGCGGCTCAAACAGGAAGGAGCCCAGTTCGGTCTACCGGAAGCCAGCCAGGAAAAGGTCGACGATGTGCTCTACGCTGGGCTCGACGCGCTCAAACTAGCAAATGACCACGGAGTGAAGATCGTGTACGGCTCAGATCTCCTTGGAGGGATGCAACCTCATCAAAGCCAGGAGTTCGCGATCCGGGCCCGAGTCCAGACCTCACAAGAGGTTCTGCGTTCCGCGACAACCACTGCGGCTGAGCTGCTCGGGGAGGAAGGAAAACTGGGGGTTGTGTCACCAGGAGCTTTCGCCGACCTACTAATTCTTGACGCGAACCCGCTTGACGACGCCTCCGTACTTGGGGATGCGCATAGCGCAATCCACGCGGTCGTCAAGGGAGGCCGCCTGTTGCGGTGAATTCGGTTGACGTTTGTGAGTGCGCGCCAGAAGAGCATACGCAACGGAACCCTCTACGCAGGAACGACTCGTGGACCCCGCAACGATATACGTTGAGACCTGGCGAGCCGACCTGATTGCCGATGAGCCCAAATGGCGTGAAGACAGCCTCCTCTCTTGATCATTGGTGGTATTCTCAACGGCGTTGACCACGATCCCTGCTCGCCAGTTGGCGGACCTGCAAGAGTCCGGCCCTAACCGGCACAAGTTACCCGATATCACATTGATTCTTGGGCAGATCCAGTTACCAATTCTCGAGCCCACACAAGCATGAGAACGGATGCTCTAGATGACTAATACCCCCTCCCGCATCTCCCCCATGGCCGCCACCTACCCGGCCTCGAGCATCCGCAAGATGTTCAACCTCGCCTTCGACTTCCCCGACGCGGTGAAGCTCACGGTCGGGGAACCGGACTTCACCACGCCCGAGCACATCAAGACCGCCGGCATCCGCGGTATCGAGCACGACAACACCCGTTACGTCGCCAATGCCGGCATCCCCGAACTGCGGCAGGCGCTGGCCAGGAAGTACTCCGGCCGGTGGGGGCGCGGCCTCGGGCCGGAGAACGTGATGGTCTCCTTCGGCGCCATGGAAGCGCTGACCTTCGCCCTCGACGTCACCGTCTCCCCTGGTCAGGAAGTCATCATCCCCGATCCCAGCTTCCCGAACTACCTGGGCCAGGTGCACCGCCTCGGCGGGGTGGCCGTGTCCGTTCCCGTGCGCGAGGACAACGACTTCAAGCTCCGCGCCGAGGATGTGCGCGCCGCGATCACGGAGCGGACCGCGGCCGTGATCATCAACAGCCCCTCGAATCCCCTGGGCTCAGTGATGGACAGGGCCGAGATCGAGCGACTCGCCGATCTGGCCGATGAGCACGGATTCACCGTCATCTCCGATGAGGTCTATGACGAGATGGTCTTCGACGATGCCGAGTTCACCTCCATCGCCGAGGTGCGTGCCGACTTCGACCGCTTCCTCGCGGTCGGCAGCTTCTCGAAGACCTATGCCATGACCGGGTGGCGGTGCGGGTTCGTCATCGGCGCACCGGACTACATCGCACCGATGTCCCTGTTGCAGGAGGGCCTGACCTCGTGCCTTCCGGGCTTCGTCCAGGAGGCGGCGGTCGCCGCCATCGAAGGCCCGCAGAGCGTCGTCGAGACGATGGTGGACTCCTACGCCCAGCGCCGCGAACTCATGGTCGAGCGCATCAACGCCATCGAGGGCTTGCACCTCATCCGCCCCGAGGCGACCTTCTATGCCTTCGTCAATGTCAAGGACTGGGGACTGAACTCCTGGGAGCTGGCGACCCAGCTGCTGGAGAAGCACAACCTCGCCACGATCCCCGGCTCGGCCTTCGGCCCGGCCGGCGAGGGCTATCTGCGGCTGACCTTCGCCGTCTCCCCTGAGACGATCAATGAGGCATGCGACCGGCTGGAAGCCTTTGCCGCAGGCAGGTGAATTCGCCTCACTCGACGGCGGCGAGCGCGGCGTTCCAGGAGCCGTAGAACTTTCGCACTGCCGCGGCCGAAGGCACTTCGCCCTTGTGCTCGGCAGCGTATTCCGTATAGGCCTTGTAGGTCGCTCCGACGCCACGGGATTCGCAGTCGGCGAGGAACTCGGCGATCGCGCGGTCGTAGGCGGCCGCGTCGAAGCGCAGCTGGCCCTTGGCCCGGCCCACCCTGTTCGTCGCCAGGCCCGCGGACTTCAGCGCCTCGTTCCAGGACCCGAACCGCTGGACGGCTGTCTGGCTCGTCGGCGGCCAGATGGCCGCCCCCTGCGCGGAGGTCGCCCCGAGGCTGTCGAGCACGGTCCTGCGCAGCGCGTCGTATCTGCTCGCGGTCAGGCTCGGCACCTCTGCACGCCCGCGCACGAAGGCGAAGGCCGCGGTCACCTCGGCGAGGGTGGAGGTCACGGTCGATGAGGACTCGCCGAGTTGGGCGGTCAGGGCGGCTTCCACCTCGGCGAGGGTCTCCCGGTCCGTGGGGCTCAGCTTGGCGGGATCGGCACTCGCCGGCGTCCCCGGCGCGTCCGCGGTGTCGAGGCTGCGGGCGGTGATGAACAGCAGCGCTCCGAGCACGGCCAGCGACGAGGTGTGGGTTCTCTCGGAATCAGACATTCACTCCATCTTACGATCTCGGCCGTCTGCACGCCCGAGTCCGCGAACGCGCACTTCTGCCCTTCGGTGACGGCTCAGCCGGCGAGCAGGGCCAGCGACCCTGTGGCGATCAATGTGGTCAGGGTCGTCCACGCGATGACGGCGATGCCCTGCCACAGCAGGATCCACGAGGTCTTCACGCCGGCGCTGACGAGGATCGTCGACGTGATCTGAGTGGGGATCGCGAGCGGCCCGAGCAGGCTCGCTCCGGGAACGCCGAACCGAGTGAGGAACCTCTTGAACTTCGCCCGACCTTTGGAGTCGGGCTTCGTCTCCTCGCCGAGGCGGCCGTGACCCTGGACATCATCCGCTCCCTCGGCCAGGGGTGGGGCAGCCTCGGCGGGAGTGTGCGCCGAGGGATCCTCTGCCGGCAGACCGGCTGCTCCGGTGCCGGTCGCGGAGCCGGTGGACACGAGTTCGCGTTTCCGGCTCTGTCGGGCGACGACGGCACGGCGGGCGCGGGCGCCGAGGGCCACGATGACGGTGACGCAGACGAGGTTGCCGATGGCACCGGCGACTCCGGCGAGGACCGGGTTCATCCCGGCCCAGACGCCGATGATCGATGAGACCTCTCCTTCGATGAACGGGATGGCTCCGGCGGCCGCGATGATGAAGGGCTGGAGCAGATCGGGAACCTGGGCGGCCAGGCCCTGGAAGAATTCGATGAGCGTGTTCATGGGGGTCCTCCTGAACGATGATCGGCAGATCCCGGCCGATGCGGGCCGGTTCTGTTGGTCGGTGCGTTCAGTACAGACCGTGTTCTCGGAACAGGGTCAAGCACTCATCGTCGGACCCAGGAAATCCTCAGCTTCCCTCCTCAGGGGCCATCTGTCTGGTGAAGGCGATGAATCGTTCACGGTCGGCTTCCGAGATATCGAGAGTCGGGAAGACAGCGATGAAGGCACGTTGGATGACGTCGATCTGCGCGGAGTTGTAGAGCTCGCCGATCGTGCCGATGATGGCCGCCTGCCCCATCCTCACATCGCCGATCATCCGCTGCGTCGGCGCCAGCAGCCAGGGCTTGTCCTCGAGGTGACGCTTCATGCTCGGAGCGATCTTCTCGGCCAGGCGGGCGCGGGTGGGCTCATCGGCGTCGTCGGTGAGTTCGTCGATCTCACGGTCGTGGGGCGCGGGTTCGGACATGAGCGATTTCATCTCCGCCACGGCTGATTCCTCGTAGAGGCTCGAGTAGATGTTCATCAGACCGCGGTCGGCGCTCGACATCCTCGCAGCGATGTCGATGAACCCTGAGGCCGTATCGATCGGGGCGCTGTATTCGAGCAGCTGGGACACCTCGGCGCGGGCCTTCTGCAGAGCCTCGATCCGGTCGCGCAGGTCTCCGTCGAGCTGATTGAGGGCCAGCTGCTGCTGTTCCTGGTCGTCTTGGACAGAGGCGATATCCGACAGCGGAATCCCGAGTTCGCGCATCCGCCGGATCTGGTGGAGTCTGAGCAGGTGGGAGGCACCGTACTGCTTGTAGCCGTTGCTCATCCGCTCGGGCTCGGTGAGCAGACCGAGCTTGTGGTAGTGGCGGATCGTGTTGACCGTGGTTCCGGTCAGTCGCGCCAACTCGCTCGTGCTCCACCCCACGATCAGGTCCCTCCGCCGCTGCCTGGTTCGCTCCGCACACGGTCCAGTCTATGCCGAGGCTCTGACTTGGAGGTCCGAACACGGCCAGGACCAGACGACCGGCTTTGCGGCAGACGGCGAGTGGGCCGTCGTCGCCGAGGACTTCGAGGACCTCGCCGATCGGATCGGCTGAGCTTTCCGGCTCTCGGCTCGGCGGGCTACGGCCACGTCACGGGACGAAGAAGCAGAATGGGTGACCGTCGTGGTCCCTGAACACGTAGAGGAGTTCGTCCTCGTCATCGCTGCGGTCCACTATCAGTTCGGCACCCAAGTCCTCTGCCCGGCGGCGCTGCCGGTGGAGCTCGTCCGTGTCCGTCACGGTGAAGTCGAGATGCAGCTGCATGGGGACGTCCGGTTTCGGCCAGGTGGTCGGCTCGAGCCGGTCGGCCCGCGGGAAGGCGAGCTTTCTGCGCCCGCGGGTATCGGTGAACACCAGCCAATCGGGGTCCACGGAATCAGCGCCCGAACCGGGCTCGTCACCGGGACGGTAGATGTAGCCGAGCAGCTGTCGATAGAACTCGGCCGACCGCCTCGGCACGGTTGTATCGATGACGGTGTAGATCAGCTCGGGATACTCAGGTCTGCCCTCAGCCAGGGTCAGCGGCGTGAGGACGGCGATCTTCCAACCGTCATCGGTCTGCACGAGCTGGTACATGTTCCGCTCGTCGGGTGCCCCGCCGTGATAGCGCCAGGTGACGTCGGCCCATATGCTGTGCTCGGTCGAGGCGATGACCGAGACTACGGCGTCCACCTCGGTGACCGCCTCGTACTGGCCGAAGGCACCGGCGAAGAAGCTCTCCGTCTGGTCGGCGTCGGTGACCGAGATCCGCTGCCCCGGGAACTCGATGAGCGCCGGCACCGCGTAATGGTCAGCGATCGCCGCGGCAACCCGGTCGATCAGGGCACGGGCGTAGGTGTCGAAGAACTCTGTGTGAACATCGTTGTTCTCATTCATGCGCCCCAGGATAGCGCGGTGCACTGACACAGCCAGTCCCTCGGCGCCGCCTGACGGCCAGCACCAGAGCAGTGACGAGGAATGCCAGCGACAGCCCCCAGAACACGAGCGCGGAGTAGGGAGCCACCGGCACGGGGGCGAGCACCTGACAGACGATCGCCAAGAAGAGCAGAGCCAGGATCCACTTGGTCAGCCGCGTCGGTCGCATGGCCTGTCCTTCCCGCCTCGGCGTCGGATCCTTCAGGAATCCCTGTTCGAACTCCGCTTCCACAGTAGGCAGGCGAACGGATCATCGGCAACCATGTCACCGGCAGATGAGAGGATGGCAGGGTGTCTGAGACCCGTGCTGCCATCCCCGCCGACTGGCGGGAGGCCTTCGCTCCCCTCGCCGAGGAGGCCCCGCGCTCGCACACGCCCGTGGCCTTGGGATTCGAACTCGTCGAGGTCATCCCCCGCAGCTGGTTCGAAGCCCAGCACACGGTGCTGCTCGACCGCGATGCCGTCACCCCCGGGGCGAATCCGTCGCTGGCGATCCGCCCGCTCATGCTCAGCGAGTCCGGCAACTGGGTGAAGAAGTCGCTGACCTGGCGGACCATCGACCGGATGGCCCGCCAGTACGACATCGACCGCCGCCACCAGGAATGGTTCACCCAACTCGCGGGCCTGCGCACCCGCGGGAAGACGGACTTCACCCCCGATGGAGCGCCGTACCACCTCGGCGATTTCCACACTCCTCTGCTGTGGGACCACCTCGAGCTGGGCACGAGTCTCGGCATCGAATTCGTCGGCATCAACCCCGGCATGGACGTGCGCATCGGTCACCGCGCGAAAGCCGCCATCGACATCCGTCGCCGCCGGGGCCAGCTGCGTGTCCAGCTTCGGGCGACGATCGACGAACGCAGCTTTCCGCCCGGCCTCATCAAACCCATCTGGACGCACGGATTCTTCGGCGTCGACGTCGAATCTGGGTTCACGGTCACTCTGGCCCGGGCCGAATCGCCGACGAAGGAACCCGCGCTGCCCGTGCTCCAGTCGCCCGGACCGATCACCATCCCCGACGCCGAGGCCGAGGAGTTCTTCGAGGAGTACTATCCCCAGCTGCGCGCCAGCGCCGAGGTCGTCAGCACCGATGACACCGTGACCTTCCCGGCCTACCGGCAGCCCCGCCTCGTCGTCTTCCTCACCTTCGGCACCGGCGACAGGCTCGACGTGTCCTGGTACTGGGAGTATTCGGCACCCCGTCGGTCCTATCCGGTCATCGACCGACGACAGCTCACGGCCGCCTCGGCGGCGGACTATGCCCAACTGCGCGACCTCGAGCATGAGGACGCGGTCGTCACCGAGGTCGAGAAGCTGCTGGCTGAGACCCACGAGACCGGTTCGGCCCTGGACCGCATCACCGATGTCGAACTCGACGACGCCGACACCGCCGACTTCGTCGTCAACGTCCTGCCCGGGCTCGAGGAGATCGAGCACGTCAAGGTCATCACGCGCGGGAAGAAGCAGCCCTACCGGGAGCTCGGCGGAGAACCGAACGTGAAGATCACCTCGGTCGAGTCGGAGAAGAACGACTGGTTCGACCTCGGCTTCCAGATCAGCATCGACGGCCGCCCGGTCCCCTTCGTCAAGCTGTACAAGGCGCTGGCGCGCGGGACGAAGAAGATCAAACTCTCCGACGACTCGTTCCTGTCGCTGAACCGACCGATCTTCGACCGGCTCAAGGCCCTGCTGGCCGAGGCGGACCTCATCGCCGAATGGGAACCCGAGGCGCCGAAGATCTCGCGGATGCACGTGGGCCTGTGGTCGGAGTTCGAGGACCTCGCCGACGAGTCCGAACCGGCCGTGACCTGGCGGGAATCCGCCCGTGCCCTGACCGACCTCGACCACCTGCCCGCCACCGAGGTGCCCCACCTGAACGGGGCGCGGCTGCGGCCCTACCAGGTGCAGGGATTCCGATGGCTGGCCCTGCTCTACCGGTGCCGCCTCGGCGGGATCCTCGCCGACGACATGGGGCTGGGCAAGACCCTGCAGACGCTGGCGCTCATCGCCCACGCACAGGCGGAGGCCCCGTTCCTCGTCGTCGCTCCCACCTCGGTGGTCGACAACTGGGTCAAGGAGGCCGCCGCGTTCACCCCCGGCCTCGAGGTGCGTGTGATCGCCGAGTCGACGAAGAAGCGTGGGACCCCGCTCGCCGAGGTGGCCGACGGTGCCGATGTCATCGTCATGTCGTATGCGATGCTGCGTCTCGAGGAGGATCCGATCTCGCGGATCGATTGGGCCGGACTCATCCTCGACGAGGCGCAGTTCGTCAAGAACTCGCAGGCGCTGACCCATCAGGCGGCGAAGTCCGTTCGCGCTCCGTTCCGGTTGGCGCTGACCGGCACGCCCTTGGAGAACTCGCTGCGTGACCTCTGGTCGCTGCTGGCCATCACCGCACCCGGACTGTTCCCCTCACCGCACCGGTTCGACGAGGAGTACGTCCGCCCCATCGAATCGGGTGAGAACCCG
The DNA here is from genome assembly GCF_018208375.1 of Brevibacterium sp. SMBL_HHYL_HB1. NCBI lineage: Bacteria > Bacillati > Actinomycetota > Actinomycetes > Micrococcales > Brevibacteriaceae > Brevibacterium > Brevibacterium sp. SMBL_HHYL_HB1. The sequence goes on from NZ_CP062936.1 coordinate 3,284,274, forward strand.
GGACGGATGCAACGACTGCAGCGGCGGATCCGCCCGTTCATGATGCGCCGGACGAAGGATCTCGTGGCCGCCGATCTGCCGGAGAAGCAGGAGCAGGTCATCACCGTCGAGCTCAACGCCGCCCACCGCCGGCTCTACGATCGGGTGCTGCAGAAGGAGCGGAAGAAGATCCTCGGGTTCATCGACAGTGACTACGACAGGCAGCGGTTCATCGTCTTCCGGTCGCTGACCCTGCTGCGGATGCTCGCCCTGGACCCGAGCATCGTCGACGCCGAGCACGCAGACGTGCCCTCGTCGAAGCTGGCCGCGCTGATGGACAGACTCGACGACGTCATCGCCGAAGGGCACCGGTCGATCGTGTTCAGCCAGTTCACCTCGTTCCTCGACCAGGTCGCCGCGGACCTCGATCGCCGCGGCGTCCCCCACGTCGTCCTCGACGGGTCGACGAGGAACCGCGGGACCGTGGTCGAGGCGTTCCGGTCCGGTCAGGCCCCGGTGTTCCTCATCAGCCTCAAGGCCGGCGGCTTCGGTCTCAACCTCACCGAGGCGGACTACGTCTTCCTCATGGACCCGTGGTGGAACCCCGCTGCCGAGAATCAGGCCATCGACCGCGCCCACCGGATCGGGCAGACGAAGTCAGTCATGGTCTACCGCTACGTCGCCGAGGGTACGATCGAGCAGAAGGTGCTGGCGCTGCAGAGGCGCAAGGCCGAGCTCTTCGACTCCCTCATGTCCGAGGCCGGCACCTTCGAAGGCCGGGGACCGTCGGGGCAGGCATTCAGCCAGGCGGTCACGGCCGAGGACATCAAGGGACTGTTCGAACGGTAGGGAGTCCGTCGGTTCTCCCCCTGCAGCCTCCCCTGGCTGGTCGCTCCCATAGCGCGCTGCACCACGCTCCACTTCTCCCAAGTTCTGTAATCGCAACGTAAAACTGTTCAGCGCAACTCTGTCGCCATGGTTGCCGGCAGAGCGGGAAACCGCTGAAAAGTGACCCAGTGACGGTTCCTGCCCCGCTACGGCTTCCAGATTGAACGCCCCTGCATGTCATTGACATCCGCCGAGGTCCGGCCTAGTCTATTCCCAATCAATCGATTGATTGACTCGAATCCTTGCTTCACACCGTGGTGAATACGGAGGGATCATGCCTAATAGAGAAACGAGTCCGCATCGGACACGTCCCAAACGCCGCGTAAACCTCATCGGCGCAACCAGCACGATTGTTGGGTTCGTCATCGGAGCGTCGATTTTCATTCTTCCAGGCCCTGTTGCTGGCATCGTGGGGCCGGGCCTGCCTCTCGCCTACCTTCTTGCCGTAATCCCCGCAATATTTGCCTGCTTGTACCTCGTCCAGCTTGGATCAGTACTACCCGTGACCGGCTCAAACTACGTCGTGGCTACGCGATTCGGCTCCCCCCCCCTGGCAGGATTCTCTGTAGTCTGGATGTTCATCGCCTGTGCTGTCTTCGCCCTGCCAGTGATGTCGATCGGATTCGCCTCCTACCTCGAGACCCTGTTGCCAGGCATCGATATCACTATCACCGCGATCATCGTTGTCGTAGCGCTCGGAGCCCTCAACCTGTTTGGTATCAAGGCGGTAACTCTCGTGCAGTCAGCGATGACCGGACTATTCCTTGTCGCGCTCATCGTATTCATTTCCGGCGGACTGCCGAACATTGATCCTGGAAATTTCTCGAACCCGTTTCCAAACGGAATAACTGGGCTGTTGCTCGGCGTAATCACGGTGTATTTTTCCTTCACGGGATTCACGGTCATCGCCGAAATCGCAGGTGAAGTGAAGAACGCACGGAAGACCATTCCCCGGGCGCTTATCATCTCCATCGTCCTGATCTTGATCGTTTACGTGGCAGTCGGCGCGGTTGTGACAGGAACCCTCGACTGGCAGGAAGCAGGCGCATCTCCCGCTGCGGTGGCGGACTCTGCAAGCCTGTACTACCCTCGTCAGGTTGTCGCACTCATCAGCGTGGGAGCCCTATTCGCCTCTGCCACGACGATCAATGCACTATTCACCTCGGTCGTCCGGGACATCTTGCGACTCGGTGAAGACCAGGTTCTCCCGCGCTGGTTTGCCCGAACTAGTCGACGTCATAACGTCCCGTACCCCGGCGTTCTTGTTATTACTGGACTGGTTGTCGTCGCTTTGCTGTTCAATCTCGATATTGAACAGTACTCGATGCTCACGGTGTTTGCGATCCTACTCCTACAGTGCATCGCAGCTTTCGCCCTCTTCCGTGTAAGGAAGCTCAAACCCAACCTCTGGGAGGCTTCTCCAATCAAATTCGGCCGCGGACTGTCGCTGTTCACGTTGGTGGGACTGTTGCTGACCTCGGCGTTCATAGTCGCCTTCGCCGCATACTCAGAACCTGCCACTGCTGTGGTCTTCTTCATTGTGCTGCTCATCGGCTATGTCATTTGGGCAGTCAGGTCCACCATCCTCCGACGCCGCGGGGTCAGCCTCGCAGAAACTACGCGTCAATTTGATTCGACTATCACCAAGGAACTCGGCGATTGAGCTCAATCTTCCGTCGACACACGCCGTGCCTTGACTCCGTCGACCCCGGGCTTCGAGCGGAAGCCCGACACTCGCCCATTACCGAAACACTGCTTCGATAAGGAGGACCACTAATGGCTGACACACTGGTCGGTGAGCTCGCTGCAGCCGCCATCGACAGCCCCAAGGCCGAGTTCCTGCGTACTTCAGAAGATAGCCTGACATTCGCCGATGTCCACGACCTTGTAGAACAGACCGCCCGGACACTTGCCTCATGGGGCATCGCACAAGGGGAGAGAGTCGGCATTCGCTTGCCCAACGGTTCCAGCTGGGTCGTCACTTGGCTGGCGGTCCTTCGGCTAGGCGCGATCGCTGTTCCCATCAATTGTGCCTACGAGACCAAAGATCTTAACCATGTGCTCTCGGATTCGGGGGCAAGAATGATCATCACCGACGAAGAGGGCCAGGAAAAGGTGAAAAGGACTGAAGCCTGGTCTGGCGGTTCCTTGAGAATCGTCGTCGATCTGATCGGGTGCACCAACGAAACCCCATCGGATGTTCTGCCACCTCTTGAGACCATCAGTGGACAGACCCTCGCCAATCTTCAATACACGTCGGGAACTACTGGCTTCCCGAAGGCATGCATGCTCGCACACGAATACTGGATGGCACTGGGCCGGCGTGCTCAAGAAAACGTCAATGCTCAGGTTGGTGACGTGACGATCACCTCGCAGCCTTTCTCATATATGGATCCGCAGTGGAACACGGCACTTTGTCTGTTGGCGAGAATTCCCTTGGTCATCCGACCTCGCTTCTCCGCCTCTAAGTTCTGGGATTGGGTACGCGAAGAAGGCGTGACGTTTTTCTACGTCCTCGGCACAATGCCGACGCTGCTGTACAAGCAGGAACCAACTTCGGCGGACAAGGAGAACCAAGTCCGGATCATCATGTGCTCAGGGATCCCTCCCGCGCTCCACCGTCAGCTTGAGGAAAGGTGGGGAGCCCCCTGGCGCGAGGCCTATGGGATGACTGAAACGGGCATCGATCTCTGCGTCCCCCTCAACGCCAAGTCCTCGGTGGGATCGGGAATCATCGGCTGGCCAGTGGTCGGCAAAGAAGCTCGGGTTCTACCGCTCGACGGCACCGATCCGGCACCGGGAAAGCAAGGCGAACTGATCGTTCGGGGCAAACCTTTGATGAAGGGGTATTGGAATCAGCCCGAAGCCACCGCCGAGGTGATGCATGACGGGTGGTTCCACACTGGTGACGTCGTCATTCAGCGCGAAGACGGGGCGTTCACACTCGTAGGTCGAATCAAGGACATGGTCCGCCGAGGAGGTGAGAACATTTCTTCCGCGGAGGTTGAGAATGCTGCAAACCAACATCCGGACATCATCGCGAGCGCTGTTGTTGCTGTTCCTGATGATCTTTGGGGCGAGCAGGTGAAGCTGTTCCTTCTGCCGAAAGAGGGGCGGATTCCGTCTCGTGAACTAGCCGAGGACGTCTTCGGTCTGCTCCAATCTCACCTTGCGCGCTTCAAACTTCCCGCGCTGATCGCCTTCGTCGAGACATTTCCTCTCACACCCTCCGAACGCATTATCAAGAGCCAGATCCCTGCAGGCCTGGCAACAGAGGGCCCCGGGATCTTCACGATGCCCCTCCCCGTCCACAATTCTTCCAAGAAGGAGCACCGCTGATGTCGGCCACGAACACACAGAACTTGATACAGCATACGGTCACCGATGACGTCGCAGTCATCAGCCTCAACCGGCCGGACAAACTCAATGCACTGAACGCCAGCATGCTGCACGAGCTTGCCGACCTGGTGCAGGACTATGGCACCGGGGACTTGGTCAAGGGACTAGTGGTTACGGGTGCCGGTCGCGCCTTTTCCGCCGGTCATGATCTGGCGGGAGGAAATCAAGCGAGCAGCGCTCAAGAGATCGCCGACTCGGTCAACGCTTTTCACAACGTCAGCCGAGCCTGTTTGCGCACCGCGGTTCCGACAATCGCTGCACTCAACGGACTCGCTGTCGGTGGCGCGTTCGAGATGACTTTGGCTTTCGACCGACGAATAGCCACAGCTTCTGCCGAAGTATTCCTACCTGAGAATTCTTTAGGGCTGACAGTCTCGAACGCATCGAGCTTTCTGTTAGGAAAGCTGCTGTCACGAGGTGATGCGTTGGACTTCGTGCTGGGTGCCAGGAGAGTCGGAGCTGAAGATGCAAAACGCCTCGGTCTCATCGACGAACTGATCGAGCTGGATCTCGTGAGCACAGCCATCGCACGAGTGCATGAGTACACACCTCCGAATTGCTCCACCCAACAGCATCTTCGACTACTCCGGCCGTCTATTCGTGAGGTTGAGGAAGCGATGGAAAACGAGACTGCCGAGGCCATAGCAGCTTGGGAAACCGGGCTGACCGCTCGTGGAAACGAAAGCTTCTGGAAGAAGAAGCGAACCAGCTGACCAAAATATTTGCTACAGCCGGTCCCCGCGCTTTGAACGACCCGAAGATGTTCTCCACCGCGTGTTTCCGTAAAGTGGGCGTCGGGCTATACCCGATATATGGCTCCGACGGGAAAACTGCCAAGGAGGACTCGCCGTGAGGATTCAAAAGGTTCAGCAAGCAGCAGTACTGCTGTTCGCTGAGCGGGGCTTTGCGGCGACGGGAATCAGAGAGATCGGGCGGAAGCTCGAGCTGAACTCTGCGACGCTTTACCACTACACGGGGAGCAAAGAAGATCTTCTGGTAGGGATCATGCGGTTGGCACTCGAGAATCTCTCAACCATGGGCCAATCCGCCGTGGCTCGGTCGGCTCGACCGATCGAACAGCTTGGCTACCTGGTGAGTGCCCACGTTGGCTTAGCGGCTCTCAACCCGTTGACAAGCAAAGTCATCGATCACGAGTTACGGTCACTGGCACCGAGAAACTATGAAACACTGCTCGCTCTCCGGGACGAGTATGAGGCGCTCTGGGCCGAAGTGTTCGAGCGCGGATTGTCAGTCGGCGAGTTCGCTAAAGATACGGACGCAAAAGTAGCCCGACTCGCAGTTATCAAAATGTGCAATGGAGTTGCCAACTGGTTCCATGCCGACGGGCCGCTGACGATCATCGAGATCCAGGAACGCTTCGTCAATCTTGCCGGAAGAATGGTGGGGGTTGATCGGCTTTCCGATCAACTGTCCGAAGGGCACGTGACCCCAGTGAAGCTTGATGTCGAACCGACAGTATGGGCTGGTTGAGATGAACAGATGCCCGCTTTTTCTGAAGATGCGATCGGACCTCAATCCGCTCACATGATTGGAGTTTCCAATGTCGGGCTTCCATTCGGGCTCCGTCGTCGGGGAATGAACAGATCTATCCGGTCAGGCCCCGGTTTTGTTCCTCATCAGTCTCGAGGCCGGCACCTTCGAAGGCCGGGGACCATCGGGGCAGGCGTTCAGCCAGGCGGTCACGGCCGAGGACATCAAGGGACTGTTCGAACGGTAGGGAGTCCGGCTAGCCTGTCAGTGAGATCAACGACCGATCCGACCGGCCCGACCGTGCGGGGCTCCTCGCCAAGGCGGGCCGGATGAAAGGCGAGACGAATGGCCGGCTTCGGAGCTGTGGCATCACGGGTCTACGGGTTCTTCACACGCAATTCGCGCACGACCCGATCGGTCGTCGACCATGCCGGCCTAGAGGCCGGTGACCGGGTCCTCGACGTCGGCTGCGGCGCCGGAAGCGGTGTCGCCTATGCCGCCGAGCGGACTCGGGTCTCGAGCGTGGCCGCCGTCGACCCGTCCCCAACGTTCGTTGCGATGGTCCGGCGCAGGGTCCCCGAGGCCGATGTGCGTGTGGCGGGGGCCGAGGAACTGCCCTTCGACGACGGCAGCTTCACCGTGATCTGGTCGGTCGCTTCGATGCATCACTGGGATGATCGGGACCGGGGTCTGGCCGATCTCGTCCGCACGCTGGCGCCCGGCGGTCGTCTCCTCATCGCTGAAAAGGCTCTGAAGCGCCCCGGGCATGGGATCACTGAGCAGCAGGCGCGGGCCGTGACGGCCCTACTCAAACGGCTCGGTCAGGTCGAGGTGAGGACTGTGGGCAAGCGGATTGGAGCGCTGCGGCTGACAATCATCGAGTCGACGCGGCCGGGCGATGCCGGCGACGGCGCCGAGGCTGCGGCCCCTGACGGTCCTGCCGCCGATTGAGCATCGGCCCGACCAGCGGGCTGATCGCTGCCTCGCCGCCGCGGCGAAGAGGGGCTCCACCGCACGGGCCACTATTCTGGTAGTGACGATGGATGAGAACACACGCACTCGAAAACGGGAGAAGCGCTGGCAGGAACGCCTGGCGCTGCCGGTCCTCATCGCCGCTCTCGTATCGATTCCCGCGGTGTTCCTGTCGTTCCTGTCCGAGCCGTGGTCCGAGGCCGGTCGGGTCATCAATCTCCTCTCCGGCCTGGTCCTCGTCGGAGAGACGCTCATCCTCTTCATCGTCACCCCGAACAGGGTCGCCTGGTTCAAGAGACATCTGTGGCTGGTCGGCCTCACGATCCTCGTCGTCCTCGGGGTCGCTTTCGCGCTCGGGCCCGTCCAGCTCCTCCGACTCATCCGCCTCATCGGCGCGCTTCGGATCCTGCGCACGGGCCGGATCATCAAGGCCGGCCGCCTGTTGGCCGGCCGCGGCTCCAGCTTCTGGAACAAGTTCACCGCGACCGGCGTCTCGATCCTCGTGGCGGTCTTCGTCGCCGCCACCTTGGCGGATCCGACCTCGACGGTGCGCGGACTGCTCCACGACATCCTGCCGTTCCGGTTCGGCCCGATCGCCATCATCGCCTCGGGGCTGGTTCTCGCCGCGGCCACGTTCATCGTCCTCTTCGACCGGACCGGCGGAGACGCCGAGGACGAAATCCTCGACGCCGGTGATGAGGACGGCGAGGAGCAGCGCCGCTGAGCCGTCGAGAAGCTAGGCGTTCAGGCCAGGCCCCGGACCGTCCCAGAACTGCTCCCGGCGGCTTCTTCTCATCGCGACGATCATCGACAGTCCCAGTCCCACGCCCAGCAGAACACCGGGCAGAGCAGCGACAGAGAAGTCGATCAGGCTGTTGCGGTATTCGGCCTCGAACACCGCGCTGGGAGATACGACATCCATGCGGAATCCGAGCAGCTCCGCGACCGGTGGCAGGGCGACCGCGCTGAGCACGAGCACCCCGCCGATGAGACCGGCGACTCGCGCTCCTGCCCGACAATGAGCGACCGCGAGGACGAGGATGACGACCGCCCCGATCAGAGGCGGGACGATGGCGATGAGCCTCAGGGCGATGGCCTCGCCAGAGATCGCTTCGCCTCCCCAGACCAGTCCGATCTGTCGGCACAGGACGATGATCGGGACGCTCACGACACCCAGCACACGAATCCGGCCGCGCGCACGGACGGCGAAGGGGATGAAGGCGGCCAGACAGCACACGATCAGCGTCACGTTGCCGACGCCGGCCCCATAGAGCAGTGCGGGATTCATGCGAAGGAGACTACCAAAGCACTAGGGTCTCGACCCCAGCGCCGCCAGCGGCCACCCCTTGGAACGGTGCCGATCAGCCCCAGCCGGGGACGACGAAGATCAGCCAAGTGACGATCGGGGCGATGACGACCATCGAGAAGCCCCAGACCATGAGCTGTTTGAACACCTTCTCACGCTGGTCCTCCGGCGAGTTCGCGACGACAAGGGCCCCCGAAGTGGAGAACGGGGACGAATCGACGACCGAGGACGAGATGGCCAGGGCGATGATCATCCCGATCTCCCCGACGCTGCCGGTGAGCAGGAACGGCACAGCCAAGGGAATGAGCGCGCCGAGGATGCCGGTCGTCGACGCAAATGCCGAAACCACGGCACCGATGAAGCAGATGATGAGCGCGGCGAAGAGCGGAGCACCCATTCCGGCGACCTGGTCACCCAACCAATCGATCGTGCCCAGTCGCTCCATCAGCTCGACATAAGTGACGATGCCGCAGATGAGTAGCACAGTCGGCCACGCAATCTTACTCACCGCACCCTTGCTGATGCGAGGAGAGAAAAAGGAGATGATCACGGCGATGCTGATCGAGGTGAATCCGACGTCCTGATTGAGCGGCGGCACGACCATGACGGCGAGAACCACCAGACCGATGAGCGTGACGATCCGGTTCATATCGAGAGTGGTCACGTTGACGTCGTCGTCATGGTCCTTGACCATCGTCGTCTGAACCGATCGGCGCGCCGCTCTCCGCTCGGGATCGTGATACGGGGCGGGCGAACCTCCACTCTGACCGCCCCGACCCTCTGAGGGTCCGGAACCGGTGGGTTCGCCTGCAACACCGTCGGTCCCTCCGTCGGCGGGAGTGCCGTCCTTGCTTTCCAGCCCCCGCCCGAGATCTCGTTTGCCCAGAAGCTCGCGCCCACCAAAGAGGAGGAAGCAGATCAGGCCGAGGGCGACGTTGAAGACGAATGAGGCGAGGAACAGCAGCACCGGGCTGCCCGGAAGATCATTGCGTTCGACGACTTGGTTCGTGATCGTGCCGAAGATGCTCAGTGGAGAGAAGCCGCCAGCTGTCGCACCGTTGATGACCATCAGCCCCATGAGCAACGGGCGGATCCCGTACCGTCTCGAGAAGCCCATACTCATCGGGGCGATGATCGCGATCGCGGCTGGCACCACCGAACCGAAGCCCGAGAGCAAGGCAGTGACGACGAAGAAGACCCAAGGAATGAGAGCGACCCGCCCTCGAACGGCCTTGACGAGAATGTTGACAATCCAATCGACCGTTCCGTTGTCCTTGGCCAGAGCGAACAGATAAGTCACCCCGACCAGAATGAGGAAGAGATCCGCGGGAAATCCGGATAGCAAGGTGTCAACGTCCTCGCCGAGCACGAAGGTCCCGAACAGGAAGGTCGCCATCAGGGCCAGTGCCCCCATGTGCACCGAGACGAATGTGGCGATGACGAATAGGGCCACAAGGACAAGTATCGAAGCAATTTCCAAAGACACAATTCGCTCCTATGCGATGTGTTGACCAATCGGAAACGACTCCTTTGCCGCATCCGATATTCCACAATGTGGAAACTGTGCCGCACTTTCATGAAAGTCTGCCCCGAGAGGCACACGCAGTCAAGACCCATTTTCCACTTTCCCGAAGATTAGGAAATAGCGGACTGCATCGGCGTCACCCAGACGCCCAACCCGCCGAAAATCTTCCGTTACCCCTGGTCAAGTCGACCAAAGGCAGAGGATTATGCGGAGTGGAAGCCGGAAGACCACCCCCGCGAGCTCCCAATCAGGATTGCCGAAGAATCTTCATCGGGAATCGCAGAAAAGGCATTCTTCTATCGAATTCTCTGTGGTAGCGTAAAACGAAACTTGAGTACCGCATCGTGGAATCAGAGAGGATTCTTCAATGGCTACCAGCGGACGGCATTTCCTTCAGATCCCGGGCCCCAGCAATGTTCCCGACAGTGTCCTTCGCGCGATTTCGATGCCGACGATCGACCACCGTGGGCCTGATTTCAAAGAACTCTTCAGCCATGTCCTCACTGGCATGGCAGAGGTCTTCCGAACCTCCAATCAGGTCATCATCTATCCGGCCACCGGCACCGGCGCGTGGGAAGCTGCTCTGGTCAACACTCTCAACCCCGGCGACGAGATCCTCTGCTACGAGACCGGCCACTTCTCGTCACTGTGGAAGGCGATGGCTGAGAAGTGGGGACTCAAACCCACAGTCATCGCCGGCGACTGGCGCACTGGCGCAGATCCACAGAAGATCGGCGAAGCCCTTGCGGCCGATACCGGCCACCGGTTCAAAGCCGTCTGCGTCGTTCACAACGAGACCTCGACCGGTGTCACGAGCCGCATCCCCGAGATTCGGGCCGCCATCGATGCCGCCGACCATCCCGCTCTGTTCATGGTCGACACGATCTCGTCCCTCGGCTCAGTCGATTATCGGCACGATGAATGGCGGATCGATGTCACGGTCTCCGGCTCGCAGAAGGGCCTCATGCTCCCGCCGGGACTGTCCTTCAACGCCATCAGCGACAAAGCCCTTGCCGCACACGAGGATTCCACCCTGCCTAAGTCGGTGTGGAACTGGACAGAGATGCTCGACGCCGGCAAGAACGGGATGACTCCCTACACGCCGAACACGAATGTCCTGTTCGGGCTCAAGGAGTCTCTGCGTCTGCTCGCCGAAGAAGGCATGGACAACGTCTTCGCCCGGCACATCCGATTCGGAAAGGCGACTCGGGCCGCCGTCGAGGCCTGGGGTCTCGAGGTGCTGTGCACGAACGAATCCGAGTTCTCTCCAGTACTGACCGCTGTCGTCATGCCCGATGGCCACGACGCCGACGAACTGCGCTCACTCATCCTCGACCGGTTCGACATGTCGCTGGGTGCAGGCCTGTCGAAGCTGCAGGGCAAGGTCTTCCGGATCGGTCACCTCGGCGATCTCAACGATCTCACCCTCGCCGGCACGCTTTCCGGAGTGCAGATGGGACTGCAGCTGGCCGGCGTGAAGATCGACCCAGCCGGGCTCGGGGCCGCTCTCGAAATCCTCCGCGACAGCTGAAGCCATGCACCGTTGAACACGACAACCGTCGACTCCAACGACCCCGCCGCAACACCAGTTTCCGACACGACAGGTTGGTGACACTGCCATGAGTAACTTCATCGCAGACCTCAAAGGCAATATCGCAGGAACCGTCGACACCTCGACTCGTCGGCTCGCAGAGTATGCCGTCGACGCATCGAACTACAGGGTAGTGCCACAGGTGGTGGCCTTTCCGAAGACCACGGCTGATGTCGTTACGATCCTCGAAGTAGCCAGGTCACATTCGGTTCCGATCACGTCACGCGGCGGCGGAACCTCGCAGGCCGGGAACTCGATCGGGCCCGGTCTCGTCATCGACTTCTCGCGCCACCTCAACAGAATCCTCGACATCGACCCGGTGCAGAAGACAGCCCGGGTCGAGCCGGGTGTGCTCATGAGCGAGCTGCAGAAGGCCGGAAAACCGCACGGCCTGACGTTCGGGCCTGACCCCTCGACGAAGAACCGAGCCACAATCGCGGGCATGATCGGAAACAACTCATGCGGACCGCACGCGATCTCGGCCGGACGCACGGTCGACAACATCATCGAGATGACTGTCATCGACGGCACCGGACGGAGCTTCCTCGCCGGACCGGGTCTCTCCCAAGTGCCGGGACTCTCCGAGGTTGCCGCACAGCACCTTGCCGTCATCCGCACCGAGTTCGGCCGATTCAGTCGCCAAGCGTCTGCCTATGCCCTCGAACACCTGCTGCCGGAGAACGGACCGAATCTGGCGAAGTTCCTCGTCGGCAGTGAAGGCACTCTGACGACGACCACGGATGCAATCGTCAGTCTCGGCGACCTCCCGAACTCGCCGACCGTCCTCGTGCTGGGCTACCCGGACATGTTCGAAGCCGCCGATGCCGTCCCACGAGTGCTGCCACATGGGCCGCTGGCTGTCGAAGGCATCGATTCGCGCTTGATGGACATGGTGCGGGCGCACAAAGGCAAAAACGCTGTCCCTGAACTTCCGAGTGGAAAGGGCTGGCTGCTCATCGAAGTCGCAGGCGCCACACCGGACGAGGCAGTCGCCAATGCTCAGACCATCGCCGATGACGCGGGAACCGAGCACTATCGCATCCTGCCAGCGGGCAAAGAGGCGAGCACCCTGTGGGGAATCCGCGCCGACGCCGGCGGTCTAGCCGGACGCACCGAAGATGGCGATCCCGCGTGGACGGGGTGGGAGGACGCAGCGGTCCCACCGGAGGTGCTCGGTGACTATCTGCGTGATCAGGACGAGCTCATGACCGCTTACGGCGTCCGCGGGCTTCCCTACGGTCATTTCGGGGACGGATGCGTACACATGCGCACGGACTTCCCCTTCGACCGACCCGGCGGCACGGATATCTTCCATGATTTCGTCATGGAGGCAGGACAGCTGGTCGCCAAATACGGCGGCTCGGCTTCCGGGGAGCACGGTGACGGGAGAGCCCGCTCAGAGCTCCTCGGCATCCAGCACTCCGAGGAGGCCATCGCAACCCTGGGAGAGGTCAAACGTCTCTTCGATCCCGAGAATCTCCTCAACCCCGGCATCATCGTCGATCCCCTGCCGATCACCGCCGATCTGCGCCGCCCGCAGGCAATTGCCATCGGAACCGCCGGTGGGTTCGCCTTCGCGCATGACAAGGGCAGCTTCACCGATGCCATCCATCGTTGCGTCGGCGTCGGGAAATGTCGCGCAGACACCTCTGGGTCCGGTGGTTTCATGTGCCCGTCCTATCTGGCGACAAAGGACGAGAAGGACTCCACTCGCGGCCGTGCCCGGGTCCTCCAAGAAGTGACCAACGGGGGCCTGATCAGTTCGTGGGACAGCGCCGAAGTAGCAGAATCCCTCGACCTGTGTCTGAGCTGCAAGGCCTGTTCGTCCGATTGCCCGGCCGGGGTCGACATGGCCCAATACAAATCCGAAGTCCTCCATCGCACCTACCGCGGCAAGATGCGCCCTCTGTCGCACTATTCCCTCGGCTGGCTTCCCACATGGGGCCGCATGCTCACCGCGGTTCCCGGAGTCAGCACTCTGGCGAATACTGTGCTGAGTTTCCGACCATTGGCAAAGTTGGTGCTCGCCGGAGGTGGCATGGATTCCCGCCGGGCGATGGTGCGGTTCAACGAACGCCGTTTCTCCCGCTGGGCTAAGAACCGGGTCTCCCCCACCGAGGCACGCGACGCCCTGGTCGAGGAGGAGTACGTCAAGAGTTCGCAGTCAAACAATCCGCGGCAGCAGGTGCTGCTGTGGGCGGATTCCTTCACCGAGTATCTCTCCGACGCCGGTGCCAGAACAGCCGTGGACCTGCTGGAGAGGGCAGGATTCGAGATCCTATTGCCGGACCGCCAGTCCTGCTGCGGACTCACCCTCATTTCGACCGGACAGCTCGATGCGGCACGGAAGAGGCTGCAAGCGACGATGGAGGTGCTGACACCCTATGCCCGCAGGGGCATCCCGATCGTCGGCATCGAACCCAGTTGCACCGCGGTTCTGCGCAGCGACCTCGGCGATCTTTTCCCCGATGACGAACGAGCCCGGCTCATCGCAGCTGCAACATCGACCCTTGCTGAGGTCCTCGCCGATGCCGAATTCGAGGTCCCCGATCTCACAGGCCGCACGATCATCGTCCAACCGCATTGCCACCAGCACTCCGTCATGGGCTTCGCCGCTGATCGGAAGCTCATCGAGCGCACGGGGGCGACAGTGCGCGAACTCGCAGGCTGTTGCGGACTGGCAGGCAACTTCGGCATGGAGGTGGGGCATTACGAGACATCGGTGGCGGTGGCAGAGAATGCCCTGCTGCCGGCATTGCGCGATGCTCCACCGAATTCGATCTTCCTCGCCGACGGCTTCTCCTGTCGCACCCAGGCCGAGGACCTCGCCGATGTCCGCGGAATGACATTGCCCCAGCTACTCACCGGGGAAGCAGCCGAACTTGGGTGTTCGGCTCGTGCGACCCGCCTGCCCCAACCCGTTGAGGCATGAACCGACGGTTGCCTCCACGAGCTCGAAATGAACGACGATGTCTGCGAGGAAGAAGATGACCGGCGACGGAACCGCAGGACCGCTCTCAGGAGTCACAGTGCTCGAACTCGGCGTGTTCATCGCTGGCCCATATGCGGCGATGCAGCTGGCCGATATGGGCGCCCGCGTCATCAAGATCGAACCGCCGGGCGGCGATCCTATGCGGGCGTCCGGGCCATTCATCGACGGAGAGTCGAGTCCGTTCGTTCGGCTCAATCGCAACAAGGAGTCGATAGTTCTCGACCTCAAGTCCGATGACGGCAGGGCGAAGCTGAAGGCACTGCTCAACGACGCTGATGTCCTCGTGGAGAATATGCGCCCCGGGGCGCTGAAGAAGTTGGGCTTCGGATACGAGGAGCTTCACGTCGATCATCCAGGACTCATCTACGCCTCCGCCTCGGGCTGGGGGCAGGACGGACCCCTAGCACCTTTGGCGGGTCTGGACATCATGGCGCAGGCCAGGTCGGGGCTGATGAGCATCACAGGATTCCCCGATCATCCGCCAGCCAAGGTGGGCGTGCCGATCTCCGACCTGTCGACCGCGCTCTATGTCGCACTCGGCGTCGTCTCGGCGCTCTATGAGCGCCGGCAGTCAGGGCTGGGTCAATACCTCGATGTCTCCCTATTCGAGTCCGCAGTGTCCTTGGCTGTGTGGGAGGCCGGAGGCTACTTCGGCTCAGGAGCTGTGAGCCGCCCGGCCGGTTCCGCGCATCAGGCACAGGCTCCGTACCAGGCCATAGAAGTTCGTGACGGCTACGTCACCATCGGCGCGAACACTCCGGCGACCTGGACCCGGTTCTGCTCGGCCTTCGACCTCGCCGATCTCGAGAACCATCCGAAATATGCCGAACCCGCCCTGCGGTTCGCGAACCGGGAAGCGCTCATCGCCGTCATCGAGGACCGACTGCGCGATCACACCATCGCCGAAGTTGTCGAAGAGATGAATCGCGTCGGCGTCCCGGCCGCCCCGATCAACGACTACGACCAGGTTTTCAACGACGTGCATCTGCATCAGCGGAACTTCTTCTGGTCTTCCCAGCACCCCCGTCTCGGCGATGTCACACAGTTGGGCAACCCGATGCGCTTCTCCCGTTCGCATCTGACCGAAGGGGCGGCGGGACCGTCGTTGGGCGCCGACACCGACAGAGTGCTGTCAGAACTGTACGCGATTGATTCGCAGTCACCGCAGACCTCCTCAGCGTCGGTCGGTACAGGCAATGAGGAGCAGACATGAGCGACGAAGTACTCACCGAGATAGTCGGACGCAGTCTGCGCGTCACCTTCAATCGGCCCGAGGCACGCAATGCGATGACCTTCGAGATGTACCAACGGCTCGGCGAGGCGTGTGCGCAGGTCGACACCGATCCGTACCTTCGCGCCCTCGTGCTGCGCGGCGCCGGCGGGCGTGCTTTCGTAGCGGGTACGGATATCGCACAGTTCCGCGGCTTCAGCGGAGACGATGGGGTGGCCTATGAACAGCGCATCGACGAGGTGCTCGGCGCCCTTGCAGCCGTAACCAAACCGGTCATCGCCGTCATCGACGGTCATTGCGTGGGCGGTGGACTGGGCATCGCCTGTTGCGCCGATGTCCGCATCGGCTCTGCCACTTCTTCGTTCTCTGTGCCGATCGCACGCACTCTGGGCAACACTCTGTCGGCGAACACGCTGCAAAGACTGGTCCGGGCGTTCGGCGAGCCACGCACCGCATCGATGCTGATCACCGCCAGGAAGGTCGACGCCGAGGAGGCACTGCTGAGCGGGTTCCTCACCTCAGTCGCCGAGGACCTCGATACCGAAGCGGAGGGCCTCATCGAGCGAGTCGTTTCGGGTGCGCCGCTGACGCAGTGGTCGATCAAGGAGAACCTTCGTAGACTCCACAGCGGCGAGGACGTCGACGACTCCGATGTCATCAAGGCCGTCTACGGCAGTCGTGACTTCGCAACCGCAGTGGAAGGGTTCCTCGCGAAGACTCCGGTGGAGTGGTTGGGCGAGTAGTCTCAGACCTCTAACGCCCGCCTCACCCGTCGAGGTCGGAGAGGTCGAGAATGAACCGGTAGCGGACATCGTTGCGGTGCAGACGCTCGAGGGCAGCAGCGACCTGCGACGAGGGAAGAACCTCGACGTCGGGGACGACCCCTGTGTCGGCACAGAAGCGCAGCAGCTCTGCGGTCCGCCCCCGGCCCCCGCTCCCTGCGGCACCGAGCCTCTTGCGCCCCATGAGAAGGTCGGTCACCGGCAGAGTCACCTCGCCGAGATATCCGAGCACTTCGAGAGTCCCGTCGAGCGCGACCAGCTCCAGATAGCGCGAGAGGTCGTGGGGCGCGGAGACTGTGTCGAGCACGACGTCGAAGCTCTCACGCGCCTGCCGCATCTGCTCCGAATCGGCAGAGACGATGAAGTCCTGCGCTCCGAGCCGATGGGCGTCGGCTCGTTTGCCTTCCGTGCGGCTGATCACCGTGGTCGTGGCCCCGAGCGCTGCGGCGAGTTTGACCGCAAGGTGGCCGAGTCCACCGAGCCCGACGACGGCGACGCGAGAATGCGAGCCGATGCCGAGCGCACGCAACGGCTCCCACACGGTGACTCCTGCACACATCAGAGGTGCGGCCGACACCGGGTCGAGCCCGTCGGGCAGACGGTAGGCAAAGGCCTCACGAACGACATACTCCCGTGAATAGGCTCCTTCGGTGATGGATGAATCATGACGGTCGGTGCCGCTGTAGGTCAGAGTGGGGAATTCGTGGCAGAAGTTCTCCTGCCCCAGCGCACACATCCCGCACTCCCCACAGGAGTCGACGATATTGCCCACTGCGACTGGGTCGCCGATGCGCAATGACGTCACCTCCACACCGATATCGGTGACGACGCCGGTGAATTCGTGTCCGGGCACGAGCGGAGCGGGCCCGGTGTGGTCCCGCAGCGCCTGCAGGTCGCTGTGACAGACTCCGCAGTACTCGACTCGCACCGCGACATCGTCAGGTCGCAGATCTCGACGCTCGATCGCCGCGAGCTCCAATCGGTTCGGGCCGGTGGCCCTCCAGCCGGTGGTCGTCCTCATTGCTGCATTCCTTAAACAGACTGTTCGGTCTATTCAGGGTAGGGCCCCACACCCGCCCAAGCAAACCAACCGTTCTGTTTGATATTCTGCCTGCATGCCTGCCCCACCACAGACCTCCCGCGGTGCCGCGACGTATCAACGCATCCTCGATGCCGCCACGAAGGAATTCGCTGAGCACGGAATCGCTGGGGCCCGCGTCGAACGGATCGTCACCGCGGCAAGGACGAACAAGGCCCAGCTCTACGCATACTTCGGAGACAAGAAGCGCCTCTTCCACACGATCTTCTTCAGCTCGCTGGACCGCATCACGGATGCCGTCCCCTTCGATGCCGACGACCTCGCCGATTGGGCCGTTCGCCTCTATGACGAGTACCTGCGTCGTCCCGATCTCATTCGGCTGGCCACTTGGTCGCGGCTGGAGTGCCGTCCCACCGGCTACCTCGCCGAGACTCACGAGGATTACGATGAGCCCAAACTCGCAGCCATCGCCGAGGCACAATCCGCGGGTCGGGTGCGCTCCGGCAACCCATTCGACATCATGGCCATCGTCATCGCGATGTCGACGGCGTGGTCGCCGGTCAGCAATGTCTACGCCGCAACCGGCGACGAGCCTGAGACAGTGCACGAATCACGACGGGCCCTGCTGCGTGACTGTGTCAGACGGGCTACGGCTCCCGAATGACGCGGCCTCGCGACCGGTCGCTCACCTCTGAAGCGGAGTCCGAACGCTTTCGCTCAGCACACGAGTGCGATAGCTGCGCGGCGATTCGCCCTCGCCTCTCTTGTACGCTGCACTGAAAGAACTCTCCGAGGAATACCCGAGCTCGCGGGCGAGCATCCGCAGACGAATGCCCTTCGAGCAGCCCCTGGTGACAGTCCGCCCTCGGTCACTCCTCCGGGTCGGCCACCACCGGGAGCTCTCCGGTCATCTCGTCCCGCGGCACCGATTCGGCGGAATCCGGGTCCGTCGTGACATTGTCATCGGCCGGCATTCCGGTCAGCCGTTCGGGTTTGAGGATCTCGCCGAGCTGTTCACGTTCGACTAGTCCGTGTTCGACGACGAGATCAGCGATGGATTCGTTCCTGGCCAGCGCCTCCTTGGCCAGCCTCGCCGCGGGGGCGTAGCCGACGACCGGCGCCAGCGCGGTGATCACCGTGACCGAACGATCCACGATGTCATCCAGCTGCCGCTCGTTGGCGGTGATGCCGTTGACGCAGTTGATGCGGAACGTCTGGCAGGCCCGCTCGAGCCAGGTGACCGACTGGAACAGGGAGTGAGCGATGATCGGCTCGAAGGCATTGAGCTGCAGCTGGCCGGCCTCGACGGCCATGGACACGGTGGCATCGGCGCCGGCCACGGAATACGCGACCTGGGAGACCGACTCGGGAATGACCGGGTTGACCTTGCCGGGCATGATCGACGAGCCCGCCTGCCGGGCCGGCAGATTGATCTCGCCGAGGCCGGCCTGCGGCCCCGAGGACAGCAGACGCAGGTCATTGGCGATCTTCGACAACTTCAGAGCGCTGCGCTTCAGCGCCCCGGAGAAGGTGATGAACACACCCGTGTCCGAGGTCGATTCGACGAGGTCACCGGCGGTGACGAGGTCGAGTCCGGTGATCTCGCGCAGGTGCTTGATCACCGCTTCCTTGTACCCGACCGGGGCATTGATCGAGGTGCCGATCGCGGTCGCGCCCATATTGACCTCGCCGAGGAGGGCGACGGCCTCTTCGAGCCGCTGGACGTCCTCGCGCAGAGTCGTGGCGAAGGCGTTGAACTCCTGACCCAGAGTCATCGGCACGGCGTCCTGGAGCTGAGTGCGGCCGACCTTGACGATATGGGCGAATTCGCGGCCCTTGGCGGCGAAGGCATCGGCCAGCAGCGTGAGCTCGCCCAGCAGGTTCTGCAGTGAGAACGCCAGGGCGATCTTGATCGCCGTCGGATAGGTGTCGTTCGTCGACTGGCTGTGGTTCGTATGGTCGTTGGGGTGGATGAACGCGTAGTCGCCCTTGGGCCGACCGGCGATCTCGAGGGCGCGGTTGGTGATGACCTCGTTGGCGTTCATGTTCGTCGACGTTCCGGCCCCGCCCTGGACGACACCGACGGCGAACTGGTCGTGCAGCTTGCCGGCCTTGATCTCCTCACAGGCGGCGTCGATAAGGTTCGCCCGCTGATCGTCGAGCGCCCCGATCTCGGCATTCGCCCTCGCCGCAGCCTGCTTGACGCAGGCGAAGGCGCGCACGAAGTCCGGGTAGACGGAGATGGGGCGGCGTGCGATGGGGAAGTTCTCATTGGCCCGAGCCGTATGCACTCCCCAATACGCAGTATCGGGGATCTCGAGACTGCCGATCGAATCGGTCTCTGTGCGAGTGGGCGAGGTCTGAGCGGTCAGAGGAGTGGAAGCGGTGGATGATGCGGAGGCATTCGACTCAGTCATAGTGGTTTCACACTCTCACACTTCGCCCGTGGACCGAAGCGGACCGGGCTGGCGGTGGACACTGCGGTGAGATTCCTGAGAGGAAGCGGACGACGGTAGGGAATTCGCCTGGTCGGACGGCCGTTTCGTCCGCCCATTCCGTGTCCGAAGCGGACGCTTCAGCCGCCTAGGATGCCAAGTCAGTTGCCGAAGTAGTAGTCCGAATGCGCCGCGCATCGGGGATTGAATGCGGCACCGCATTCCGTGCAGGCGTCGACGCTCTTGTACGTATCGATCGACAGTTCGGACCAGCACATTCCGCACAGGATCGCCGGCTGGTCGAACTGCTCGCGCGGCCACTGCTCGGCCGGGTGGTCGGTCGTCTCCGAGTGACAGAGATGGCAGGGGAAGTACCGGTCGCAGCAGAAGAAGCGGATCGCGATGATGTCGAGTCGGGTCCCGTAGTGGACGCACCGCGTGTGTTCGTCGACGGGCTTGCCGTGGACCTGGAGAGACCGGTTCATCGCTCACCTGCTTTCTGACAATCGGACCAGCGAGCCCCGCACGGCAGGCGCAAAAAGCGCACTTGGCTGGAGAGCTGCCCTGCAAGTCGACACCACGGTACCGTGACGAGAGGAGCGACAGCGAACACTGCCCCTCCTAGGTCAGTTCGTCCTACGAGTCCAGAACCCCTCATGAGCGGCTGCGGCTTCGTCCTCCAGCACTGGCCCGACGACCTCGATCACTCGCTGGCCGCGGGACAGAACCTCACGACAGGGAAGGTCGAAGGTCGGGTTCTCGGGATCATCTCCGGTCAGCTCCAGCAGCCGTCGCTCCGAGAGCGCGTAGACGATCCGGCCGATGCCCGTCCAATAGACGGCCCCGGTACACATCACGCAGGGTTCGGCACTTGTGTACAGCGTCGCTTCGGCCAGTTCTTCCGGAGAGCACTGTCGCGCTGCCGCCGATGCGGCCCGCAGCTCCGCGTGCTGTGTGGGATCACCGGTGGGAGGCAGCGAGTTGTTGCCTGCGGAAGCCAGCACGGTCCCGTCGGCTGCGACGACCGTCGAAGCGAAGGGATGGCTGCCGCGGTTCTTCGAGTCCTCAGCCAGTGAGATGGCCTTCCGCAGCTGGACAAGGTCCGATTCGCCGGCAGAGACGCGGCCTTCGGCCTCGTCCGACCGGGTGGTTGCTGAGGCCCCCGAAACTGCCGAGGAGGCTGCCGACTGTGCCTTTGTCATATCCGTATCCGTTTCTTCGTTGTTCTCGTTCGCGGCTGTCCTGTTGATGACTGCATTGTGCAGCACGGCGAAGATGGTCCAGAGGCAGATGCCCACACTGAGCGCTATCGTCACAATAAGGGAATCGTGCGTCCCCTCATATTTCGCACGCGCCAGCTCCGGATTCCTGCGGCAGTCGTCATTGCGGCCATGACGATCGCGTCTCCGCCGAGGACCGCATGAGCAAGATCGGTCGGGCGGAATGGGCCTTGCCCCGCCCATACTGGAGAAATGAACGAACGAAGATCAGGGCGCGACCGCGTCAGGGAGCTCTTGGACTCAGTCCTCGACGACTACGAGGAGGGCGCTGCCTTGGACAGCTTTGCTGCGAACGTGTTCTCTTCGACTTTCCACTTCAGCAGGCAGATCAGTCAGGCTGCTCGGGAATCCCCTTCGGCGTTGAGGCGTCGGGTCCTGCTTGAACGCGCAGCGTGGGAGCTGCAGCGTGGACGGACCGTCACTGACACGGCATTCGCTGCCGGATATGACTCGGTTGACGGGTTTTCGCGGGCGTTCTCTCGAGCGTTCGGCTGCCTTCCCAGCGTCATACCGTCAGTCGACGAACGTGGCCACTGGCTGCCGGCACCGAACGGAATCCACTTCCATTCCCCGACGGTGCTCTATGTCGATGCCGAGCAGGAGGAATCTGCTGGCGATGTCGTCGCCCTGATGGTCCGGCACGATCTCGAGGACACCGATGCGGTGCTGGCCGCAGCCGAGGCGGTTCCCGACGAGGAATACCGGCGTGAGAGGATGCCCGGTCATGAGGTGCTGCCGTGGGCCGGGGACGAATCCTCGCTCGCCGAGGTGGTTCGACATCTGGCTTTGGGCAAGCTCCCATGGCTCGCGAGCATCGCAGGTGAGGACGAACCCGACCTCGGAGGGGAGGTCGATGCTGTCAGTCTGCGCCGCCGGCACTCCGAGATCTCGGTGCGTTGGCTCGCCATGACCCGGGATGTCGAACGTCGAGGCGCGTGGGGCGATCGTGTCATCGACGCGCTCTGCGATCCGCCTGAGTCATTCCTGCTCTCGCAGATCCTCGCTCACGTCCTGACCTTCTCGGCGCATCGCCGACAGGTTGCTCGCTGGATGCTGGGGCAGTCCGGCATCGATACCGACCAACTCGACCCCGATCCGATCACTTGGCACCGACGCGTCTCTGGAGGATTGTCATGACTCGCTATCGCTATTACACCGCAACGACCCTTGACGGGTTCCTCGCCGACGATTCCGACTCACTCGATTGGCTGTTCAAACAGCACATCGATGAAGACGGACCGGGGAACACGACCGCGTTCCTCTCCGACGTGGGCGTACAGATCATGGGTTCGACCACGTATCTGTGGGTGCTCGAGCACGAACGGGCGTGGCTGCCGGAGATCCCCACCGTCGTCTTCACTCACCGCGACCTGGAACCGGCGAACGAGCACGTCTCGTTCGTCTCCGGCACACCAGCCGATCATCGCGGCGCGATCGAGTCCCTTGCAGACGGACGCGATGTGTGGGTGATGGGAGGCGGTGGATTGGCGGCGGAGTTCGCCGAGGCCGGTATGCTCAACGAGGTGATGGTCTCGATAGCGCCGGTGATGCTCGGCTCGGGCAAGCCGCTGTTCGGAGGTGCTTTCGACCTCGAGTTGCAGGAGTGCGAACGCAACGGCGATTTCGTCATCGCCAGGCACCGCGTGGTCGGGCCCTTGAACGTCGCCTGAAGCGAGTCCGCTCCAGCGCGGGTTGGGACTGCCCGCGCCGGATCGTCTCCGAAGGGGAGGGCCTGCCGAGGGAGCAGCATGACTTCGATTCATCGTGGATTCCATCCAGTCGTGAAGTCAGCCGGACCCTCAGCAGTCCCCTGCGGTCCGTCAATGGGGCGTTCAGCGGATGATCCGATGAGCGTGCAGCGCTGAACGCAGCATCGCCTGATCGGCCTCTCCTCCGGTGGCCGGTATGGCGGCAGCGACGTAGCCGTCGGGGCGGACGAGGTAGAGCCGATCGGAACGCAGCCGTCCGCGAGGATCGGGGCCGAAACGATGCGGGCCGTCAACCCAATCCGGAACGTCGGGTCGAGAAACTGGACTGTCGCCGTAACTGTGCAGTTGCCAGGTGAATGAACGCAGTGATTCGAGGTTGCTGTCCGCCCGTGGCAGCCGCAGACCGACGATTGCGTCGTCAGCCCAGCCCCGGCTCGCCGATTCGGCGGAGAGGAACCGATAGCGGATCCGGTACTGTCCGAGCAGTCCACCGGCTCGAGATCCCAAGGGGCCTTCGAGGATCCGCGGTGCGAGGCGGGCCATGACTGCACCGACTCCTCGTCGCAGCAGAGCGATCCCTCTTCCTCGACGAGCCATCACTCCGAAGGCCCGGTCAGTGACTTTGACCAGCTTGAGGGCGACGGGCCGACGCTCGCTCTCATAGCGGTCCAATGCCTGCTCGTCCACGTGCCCTCGGGCAACATCTGCGAGGAGGTTGGCCAAGTTGTGCGAGTCCTGAAGACCGGTGTTCATTCCCTGCCCCCCGACCGGTGAATGGACGTGGCCGGCATCCCCGGCCAAGAACATTGCTCCTCTGCGGAATCGTGAAGCCACTCGATGGTGGACTCGGTAGCTCGAGAACCAATCGACATGCGTATAGCTGATTCCCAGATCGGATCTCGCGCGGGCCAAGGCGGTTTCCTGGTCGATGGACTCCCCCGGCACCATAGAGATGATCCGCCCATGTCCGTTCGGGCCCAGCGGCAAGAGGACTGCGAATGATGCGTCTCCGAACCTCGTTGCCAGGGAATTCTCCGGCAGCCCCGAAACGCCGTGCAGATCGGCGACGTAGAAGGTCGCACCATTGGTGACGCCTTCGAACGAAGCCCCGATCTCTTGACGAATGGTCGAACCGGCACCATCAGCACCGATGCACCATCTCGCTCGAATGCGGAGGAGCCCGTCAGGACCATCTGCCAATGCCTCGAAACTGCTGTCGCCTGATCCACCATGCCTGAGGACTGCGATGAGCCGAGTTCCCCACCGCACTGGCGTACCCGCGTCATCCAACGCCGAGGACAGAAGCTCTTCATTGCGACTCTGCTCGAAGATCTGAATGCCGGGGAAGTCAGTCGACCCCGCCTGAGTCGATTCCAGGCTGAATCCGAGCAGACCTGCCTCCTGGCCGATCTGCATGCGACCAGCCGGATTCCCGCCGTCGAGCACCTTCTGGACAATCCCGAGCTGGTCGTAGATCTCCATCGACCTGGCCTGCACTGCCACGGCTCTCGACTCCCGGGTGGGTCCCGACTTGCTGTCGATCACGACAGACGGGATCGCCCTGCGGGACAATACCAATCCGGCCATCAATCCAGTGGGTCCGGCGCCCACGACCAAGACATCAGTATCAATGACTGGGAGATCATTCACTGTCACAGTGGCCACGAGCCACCCCCTCAGTTTGTGCGTGGCACGTTCTGCGTGCCGGTGGTGCGACCCGCGGTTCGGACCGCATGGACATTCTCGATGCGCAAAGACACTAAGTCAACACTTGTTGAATTCAGCTATGATGAGTTCATGGCGAAGAACGGAAAACGCACTGGCCGGCCAGCTGGCATGGGTGACACCAACAAGCGACGCTTGCTCGAAGCCGCTCGTGAACAGTTCTCGTCGCAGGGATTCCGCAGTGTGACGATGCGGTCGATCGCTGCTGAGGCTGGAGTCGACGTCGCGTTGATCGCTCATCACTTCGGGAGCAAGGAGGGGCTGTACGCCGCCACGGTCGAATTGCCCGAGTCGGCTCCCGAGATACTGAGATCAGCTCTGTCGGGGCCGCTGCACAGCCAAGGGGAGCAGCTCACTCGCGGATACCTTGGCCTGTGGGAGGATCCCTCGACGAGCGCGCAGATGCGCACATTGGCTCGATCATCACTGACTCGCGAAGGCACTGGCCAGCATTTGGCGAGCGCACTCATCGGTGCGGATGTCGACCCTGACATCGATGCGCTGGTTTCCGGTCGACGACGAGGATTCAGCTTCGCTATGACCCAGCTGATCGGCGTGGCAATCGCTCGATACCTCACCCGGCTTCCATATGTGACTGAGCTCGACTTCGAAGCTCTTGTATCCCATACTTCCCCGGCGGTTCAGTTGCACTTGAACGCCAAGGAATGAATGCGGCAATACCCCAGGATCCGATCGGCGGAGTCTTCGACATCCCGGAGTCCGACTCCTCGGCGGCGGACGCAGCCCGTCCGACGCCCTCCGGGCTCGTGTCCGCCCCTCGCCGTTCACGCGGAGGCGTCGAAGCGACGGCGGTAGTCCGAAGGAGTGGTGCGGAAGGCCTCGGCGAAGTTCTGGCGAAAGGTCGTTGCGCTGCCGAAGCCGCAGTCTGCGGCAATGCGGTCGATCGGGTGATCGGTGGTCTCGAGCAATCGGCGAGCCTCGTCGAGGCGGCGTGAGCGCACCCAGGCGGCGGGGGTGGTTCCGGTGGAGCGACGGAACGCCCGGACGAAGGCCCGCGAGCTCATATGCCCGGCGGCCGCGAGACGGTGGACGGGCAGGGGCTCATCGAGGCGGTTGAGCGCCCACACGAGAACGTCAGCGATCGGATCGTCGGCGCCGTCCGGCAGCGGACGCTGGATGTACTGCGCCTGCCCGCCATCGCGGTGTGGGGCGATGACGAGACTGCGGGCGATGCGATTCGCCGCAGACGCGCCGAGGTGGGTCCTTACGATGTGAAGGCAGGCGTCCAGCCCGGAGGCCGTGCCCGCCGAGGTGATGACATCGCCGTCGTCGATGTAGAGGACCGCCTCATCGACGCTCAGGCTCGGGTGGAGTTCGGCGAGGAGGTCGAACGCGTGCCAATGGGTGACGACCCGGCGGCCGGTGAGCAGCCCCGCCTCGGCGAGGGGGAATGTCCCCAGGCACAGCCCCACGACAGTCGCCCCGTGGTCGTGCTCCCGCGTGAGCAGTCGACGAAGTCCGGCGGTCGCCGGGCGTCCGTCGTCATGCCATGAGGGAACGACGACGATGTCGGCCTTCGCGGCTGCCTGCGGTCCGTTGAGCCCGCCGATCTCGTAGCCCTCGGCCGTCCGGATGGGCCCTGCGTCGTCGGAGAACACCAGCGTCTCCCAGGGCGCCAGCCCCTGTCGGGAGACCTCGTCGAAGACCATCTGCGGAACCGACAGGTGGAACATGGTGATGCCGTCGAACGCATAGATGGCGATCCGCATGACTGTCTGCCTCCTCATCGGCGGGCCTCGACCGATCGCTGCGCGCCGGCGTGGCGACGGGCGGAGGACCCGCTATTGGCGTGAATCCATTGGTATTGGGTCATTCTGCCAGTGGTTGGGACGTCCGGCAGCCGCGAGAGTAGGAAGAGCCGCCCTTTCAGGCGGTGACCCACTCGTCGATTCGACTGCTAGGAGAGCTCATGTCCACCCCTCAGCGCGCACTCGTCCTCGTTGACATCCAGCAGGACTACTTCAACAACAGCCCCCTGATGATCCGATATCCGAATCGTGAGGATTCACTCGCGAAGATCACCGAAGCCATCGACGCCGCTGTTGCCGCTGACATCCCCGTCATCATGGTCCAGCACACGGAAGGTCGGGGTGCACCCGTGTTCGACCCCGACAGCCCGGGATTCGCAGTCCGCGATGAGGTTCTCCGGCGTCGACAGGACAGCTGGAAGACCGTGGTCAAGGAATTCGGCTCTGTATACGCCAACACCGATGTGGCCCAGTGGCTGCGTGAGAGGAACGTCGACACCGTGACACTGGTCGGGTACATGACGAACAATTGCGTTCTCGCCTCGGCGGTCGAAGGCGAAGGGCTCGGGTTCAGCACGGAAGTCCTCAGCGACGCCACCGGAGCGATCAACATCGCCAACGACGCCGGCTTCGCTGATGCGGAGACGGTGTACACGACGTTGATGACCGTGCTCAATTCGAACTTCGCCGCCGTGGCCACGACCAGTGACTGGGCCGCTGCTCTCGACGCGGGACGGACGCTGCCCAGGAGCGACCTCGGCAGCTCGGCGATCGCGGGTGCCGAGCAGGCACGGATCGTCGGAGTCTGAGCGACCGGGCCCGGGGCATGAGCGCACAGCGACACCTCGAACGGGCGTTATCGATGGTCTCTGACTGAATTCCAGATGGATGGAGTCCAATGAAATGGCAGAATCACGGTATCGGAGTCGGTGACCGCCGACGACGTCGCAGGAAGAGCTTTCCCGAGTTCAAACAGGAGCGCAGATGCCGTCACCGGAGCATTTCATCCACCCCTTCGCCGAGGTGGCGCTGAGCAACATCACGCGCGAGTATCCGTACGCGGCCCACCATGTCGCGCGCAGTCTCGCCGACATCGTGCCGGCTGTTGAGAAGAATCCGGCATTCGCGAATTCCTATGACTGGCACTCGAGCGTGCACATGCACTGCCTGCTCGCTTCGCTGCTCGGCACCAAGCTGGGACGAACGGCGAACTGGCGCGACGAGGCCATCGAGGTGCTTTCAACGCATCTGAGTGAAAGGAATATGCTCGCCGAGGCGGACTTCCTCCGTGACAATCGCTCGTGGGAGCGACCGTACGGTTGGGCATGGGCCGTCGAGCTCAATCGAGTGCTCAATGCCAGCGAACTGCCCGAACTGCATGCACTCGGCAAGAACACTCAGGTGCTCGCCGATACTGTTTTCGAGCTGGTGTCGACCTGGTTGCCGAAGGTAGCCGAACCTGTGCGTCACGGGGTCCACTCGAATACGGCTTTCGGGCTGCGTCGCATCCTCGTGGGCGCCCGAACAGCGGAACGCCACGATGTCGTCGACGTCATTGCCGGTGCCGCCCGTCGCTTCTATGCCGAAGACGCGGCGTGGAACTTCGCTCAGGAGCGCAGCGGCCACGATTTCCTCTCGCCCGGGTTGTGCGAAGCCGACCTCATGGCCGAAGTCCTCACCGAAGACGAGCAAGCCGCGTGGCTGCCCGGGTTCCTCTCCGACCTCACACCCGAGTCACCGGCGCTGACTCCGGTCAAGGTGCATGACCCGAGTGATGGTCAGCAGAGCCATCTCTACGGACTGGGCTTGTCCGTGGCAGCCTCAGTGATGCGCTTGGCCCCACAGCTCGAGGCGACCGCCGAACACACCGGCGATGACTCACTCATGGAGCAGGCCAAAGGAATGCTCGCCCGCGTCGACGACCTCATGGCTCCTGGCCTCGAGGCAGCCGTGTCGGACGAATACATGTCCTCGCACTGGGTGGCGACGTTTGCGTGGGAGGCTTTCGAAGCAGCGAGACTGGCGGACTAGCCTCAGGATTTCATGTTTAGGGTCGTCCGACGGGTGGACCGCTAAGAGAAAAGTGCTCCTGACCAGGATTGATGGCGTTTGCGACGACATCAATCCACGGAAAGGGAGCACTCTCAGAGTGAAGCCTACCCGCATCTACCCTCGCTTGCACATCGATACCGCACCCAGCAATGCCGTCGGCCAAGTCGGTTAACTGCTGCTGACTGAAACCGTGCATGTCAGTGGGCTCGGCCACCACCTGAAACAGGCCACGGCGGCGGGAAGAAGCACTTCCCCATCCACGACCCGGCCAAGGTCTTCATCGGCATTGCCATCACTTTGGCTCTCGCGGATGACGAGATGCGTCAATGGGAGCCGAAGAGACTGCGTATGCATCTCTACACGATCCCAGCCACGATCGCCAGGACGGCCCGCCGGGTGGTGGTGCATGTGAAGAACACAGCCCGCTCCGGTGCCATCGTTGCCGGACTCAACCGACTGCGAGCCTTACCAGGGCCCGAGCCCGGATGACGAGGAAGTGCCCGAGTTCGCATCGAGTAGAGGAAGGCCTTTGGGGGTGGGATCCCCACTCAGCCGTGGCGTCACACGGTGATCGCGTCATACCCACGTGGCAGAATCAGAGTCCAATAGGCGCTCAAGCCCGAGCATCATGATCGCGCGCCCACCCATGAAAAATCGAGGCTAGAAGAGCTCGTGAAGGTATCCCAGTCCTTTCTGCAGGAAACGGCTGAGAACAGTAACGGAGTTATCGGGCTCATCGTAATTGAGAGTGTAGGACCGGTCTGAAGCCACCGGACTCGAGCAGACACCTCGCGATGTAATGCGTGAGGTTGCGGAATCCCAGCGCGGACCCGCGTAGATGCTCGAGTCTGCCGTTGATCGCTTCAGTGGGACCGTTCGACGTTCCCGGTCGGGTGAAGAATGCGAGCACATCAGCAGCTCGACGCTTCAACGTTCGTCCTAACCGTTTGAGCTCGACAAGTTCGGGTGGCAGATTCGTTGTCAGGGCGTCGATGACCGTTTGCAAGAGTCTCTTGCCCTCTTTGCAGTCCGCGGTTCGGTAGGCGCTGACAATGTCTTGGTAGACAGCCCAGGTGACTTCGACTTCGGTGAAGTTCGGGTCAGCGAAGAGGTTCGCGATTCTTTCCTGCTGCTTGGTCGTGAGTAAGCTGCTGCCCGTGTGAAGAGTTCTTCTTGCCCGGTACAACGGGTCCTTTGCTCGTCCGCGATGGCCGGTTGTCTCCTGCTGAACTCGGCGACGTACCTCGTCGAGGGCATCACCGGCGAGTTTGACGACGTGGAAGGGGTCCATGACTTCCACAGCGTCGGGCAGCTCCTCAGCTGAGGCTGTTTTGAAGCCGGAGAATCCGTCCATCGCGACGACGTCGATGCCCTCACGCCATTCTTTCGGTCGGTCTTTCAACCATTGTTTGAACACCTGCTTCGAACGGCCAGCCACCATGTCGAGCAGACGTGCCGAGCCTGTTCCCTCGCTGATCGGGGTGAGGTCGATGATGACGGTGACGTACTTGTCACCACGCCGGGTGTGCCGCCATACATGCTCGTCGACACCAATGACGCTGACCCCGTCGCCCTGCGTGTCAGGGTGAGTTGAGTCCACCGGTTCATAGCAAGTCCGCCTTAGCAGGGCGAGATCAGGAACAACCACGATGAGTATCTCGACTCTCTCCCCATCATCAACTCCGATCGGCGATGATGGAACGATGAACCCTCGCCACCCACGCGCTGATGGTCCACGCCGACGTACCTTCACCCCCGACCAAAAACTCGCCCACCTGACCGCGTACGAAGAAGCCTGCAGGCAGCAGCAGGGAGGAGCCTACCTGCGCCGTGAGGGGCTGTATTCCTCGCTGATCACCGAATGGCGCAGACTGCGCGATGCGGGTGTCTTGGATGGAAAGAAGCCCGGTCAGGCGGTCGGGAAGCCGAGCAAGGATCAGGCTGAGATTGCCCGGTTGCGCCGCGAGCTCGAGCAGACCCAGCAGCGTTTGGACCGCACGGAGACGGCATTGGAGATTATGGGAAAAGCACGCGCGCTCTTGGAAGAGACCTCCAAGAGCGCGGATACCGAGACCAGGCGGAAGAAGCGCTGATGAACGCCTACACCGAGCTGACCGTCCACGGCTTGAGTACCCGGGGCGCGGCTGGGCTGACCGGTATCGCGCGGTCGACCGCGGCACGCCGCCGCAGACGTTCAGGCCCGCCTGTACCGCGGGAGGTGGTCCCGGCCAACCGGCTCGACTGCACTGAACGAGCGCATGTGCTGGCCGTGCTCAACAGTGCTGAGTTCGTCGATTCCACCCCGATGCAGGTCTTCGCCACTCTCCTCGACCGGGGCGTCTACCTCTGCTCGATCTCGACGATGTATCGGATCCTGGCCGAGCATGCCCAGGTCAGAGAACGTCGACGGCAGGCCAGGCATCCTGCCCGAGCGGTGCCGGAACTGGTCGCTGACGGGCCGGGACAGGTGTATACGTGGGACATCACCAAGTTGGCCGGACCGACCCGGGGTGTGTACTACGACGCCTATGTGATGATCGATATCTACTCCCGCTACATCGTTGGTGCTCATGTCCATGCTCGTGAGTCCGGACCGTTGGCTCAGGAGATGATGGCCGAGGTGTTCGGCATCCACGGCATCCCACAGGTGGTCCATGCCGACCGGGGCACGTCGATGACGTCGAAGTCCGTGGCTACACTGTTGGCCGATCTGGAAGTGACCAGATCGCATTCGCGGCCGAAGGTCTCCAACGACAATCCCTATTCCGAAGCGTGGTTTAAAACGTTGAAGTATGCGCCGGTCTTTCCCGAACGATTCGGGTCTTTGGCTGGGGCGCGAGGGTTCATCGACGAGTTCGTGTCCTGGTATAACCATGAACATCACCACCAGGGACTCGGTCTGCATACGCCGGCCGATGTCCACTACGGACTCGCAGCGGCCAAGGCGAATGAACGCGCTGACGTCCTCGCCGCGGCCCGGGCGGCTCATCCTGAACGGTTCGCCACGAACGCACCCCCGAAGGTCCTCGACCTCCCTGCGGCTGCCTGGATCAACAAGCCCGTCGAGAGCACGACTGACGACGACCGCCAGCAGGTTGAGCTACCAGCTGCCTAACTCCCGCTGGTCTCACTCACCTTGACAAATTCCGTCGAAACGGGTCGGGTCGTTGATCAACAACCGCTTACCTTCAGCGAGGACGGCGGAGTTCGCGGTGTGCCAGGACACGGCGAGTTTCGCAGCGATGACGGACACGGTGTCGTGATCGATGACGAGGGCACGCAACGCCCAGTCGAGGCCGGTTCGCGAGATCTTCGCTCGTGGTGGCGCCGCAGCTGTGGTGTCTTGACGCCAGACGCGGCCACACTCGACGCATTTGTAACGGCGGAGGCGAATGTGAAGCGTGGTTGGTCGGTGGCCGAAAGGTTCGTGGGCCAGCTGGCGGACGACGGTGTCGCGAATGATCCCGTGGCCGCCGCACCGTCGGCACCAGTCATCAGCAGTGTTTGGCTGGCATTCCAGGATGGCCTTTTGCCCGGTGATGTTTTGGCCGGTGCAGGTCAGATCGAGGGTGTCGAGTCGGCAGAATGTCGTAAGGTCAGGGGTCGAGAAAGTAGGCTTGGCCACGTCGAGGTCTTTCGGATGGACTGTGTGAGAACTTCCATCATCGGAAGACCTCGACGTCTATCCGCGCAGCGACGCGGAATTTGTCAAGGTGAGTGAGACCAGCGGGAGTTAGGCAGCTGGTAGCTCAACCTGCTGGCGGTCGTCGTCAGTCGTGCTCTCGACGGGCTTGTTGATCCAGGCAGCCGCAGGGAGGTCGAGGACCTTCGGGGGTGCGTTCGTGGCGAACCGTTCAGGATGAGCCGCCCGGGCCGCGGCGAGGACGTCAGCGCGTTCATTCGCCTTGGCCGCTGCGAGTCCGTAGTGGACATCGGCCGGCGTATGCAGACCGAGTCCCTGGTGGTGATGTTCATGGTTATACCAGGACACGAACTCGTCGATGAACCCTCGCGCCCCAGCCAAAGACCCGAATCGTTCGGGAAAGACCGGCGCATACTTCAACGTTTTAAACCACGCTTCGGAATAGGGATTGTCGTTGGAGACCTTCGGCCGCGAATGCGATCTGGTCACTTCCAGATCGGCCAACAGTGTAGCCACGGACTTCGACGTCATCGACGTGCCCCGGTCGGCATGGACCACCTGTGGGATGCCGTGGATGCCGAACACCTCGGCCATCATCTCCTGAGCCAACGGTCCGGACTCACGAGCATGGACATGAGCACCAACGATGTAGCGGGAGTAGATATCGATCATCACATAGGCGTCGTAGTACACACCCCGGGTCGGTCCGGCCAACTTGGTGATGTCCCACGTATACACCTGTCCCGGCCCGTCAGCGACCAGTTCCGGCACCGCTCGGGCAGGATGCCTGGCCTGCCGTCGACGTTCTCTGACCTGGGCATGCTCGGCCAGGATCCGATACATCGTCGAGATCGAGCAGAGGTAGACGCCCCGGTCGAGGAGAGTGGCGAAGACCTGCATCGGGGTGGAATCGACGAACTCAGCACTGTTGAGCACGGCCAGCACATGCGCTCGTTCAGTGCAGTCGAGCCGGTTGGCCGGGACCACCTCCCGCGGTACAGGCGGGCCTGAACGTCTGCGGCGGCGTGCCGCGGTCGACCGCGCGATACCGGTCAGCCCAGCCGCGCCCCGGGTACTCAAGCCGTGGACGGTCAGCTCGGTGTAGGCGTTCATCAGCGCTTCTTCCGCCTGGTCTCGGTATCCGCGCTCTTGGAGGTCTCTTCCAAGAGCGCGCGTGCTTTTCCCATAATCTCCAATGCCGTCTCCGTGCGGTCCAAACGCTGCTGGGTCTGCTCGAGCTCGCGGCGCAACCGGGCAATCTCAGCCTGATCCTTGCTCGGCTTCCCGACCGCCTGACCGGGCTTCTTTCCATCCAAGACACCCGCATCGCGCAGTCTGCGCCATTCGGTGATCAGCGAGGAATACAGCCCCTCACGGCGCAGGTAGGCTCCTCCCTGCTGCTGCCTGCAGGCTTCTTCGTACGCGGTCAGGTGGGCGAGTTTTTGGTCGGGGGTGAAGGTACGTCGGCGTGGACCATCAGCGCGTGGGTGGCGAGGGTTCATCGTTCCATCATCGCCGATCGGAGTTGATGATGGGGAGAGAGTCGAGATACTCATCGTGGTTGTTCCTGATCTCGCCCTGCTAAGGCGGACTTGCTATGAACCGGTGGACTCAACTCACCCTGACACGCAGGGACGCGCCGTGTCCTGGAATCACCGATCTACACTCTCTTTTACGAAGAGCCAGTTATCGTCTCCGACCTGCCTCACATTTTCGAGGTCATCGAGAACGTGTACCTTCCTCAACTTCTTCTGCCCCCAGCAACGACAACCGTCGTATTCCATGAGTTGTACAAGCGCATTGGCGAGGACCCGAGCACGTGGACTGCAGTGTTAATGCCTCACACTGGAGAAGGCGTTGCCCACTACGAGGACCTGCTCCTCTAACCACCTTGAGGCCCTGCACCAGGGTAATGCAGGGCCTCTTCTGTACCCACCTGTAAACAATGCCTACACCCCCAACAGAGGGCCGGCGTGCATTCCATGCTCGGTCCCGAATATAAGGACCCACGGCACCTTAGAACATGAACCGGAACTCGGAAAAGCTATGAACCTATCTAACGAGATTCGCTCTAGCGTTAGCTGAGTACGAGCGGGGCTGAGAAGGGTATAACCAAGGCGATGATCAGAAGACTGACTACGTCGAAAGCAATGCCGGTACGGACCATGATCCGCAATGGTAGTTTTCCTGATCCAAATACAATTGCGTTCTGAGTCGTTGAGACCGGCAGCATGAAACCAAGGGTGGCGGCCAGAGTCGCTGTCAGTCCAACGGCGACGGGATCGGCACCGCTGGCAAGAGCAATAGGCAGCGTGATTGGAACCATGACTAGGGTGGCGGCCGTATTGCTTGCCAGCTCTGAAAACGCCAGAGCCATTAGCGCTGCAACCAGCAAAATGACCCACGGTGCGCTACCGCCTACCCAGTCGCCGACGGCGTCTCCGATAACTTGGGCAAGACCTGTGGACTCGAGCGCGGCACCGAGGACGAGGCCGCCAGCGAACAGCATAATCGTTCCCCAGTCGATCTTTTTGCCACTCGTCCATGTAAGAACCGTGGGAGAGGAAGGATCTCCTGAGGGGAGGAAGAACAACAGCGTGGCTCCTGCAATCGCAACTACTCCTTCATTGAAGTGTGCGGCGAACCACTGAGTGGCACCTGCGTTATCACCCGCAATGATGCGAACGATGCTTGGTAGAATCCAAGCTAGCGCCGTCACCGCAAGCACTGATATTGAAAGCTTTTCCGCCCGCGATATCGGTCCTAGCTCTTTTGATTCGCGAGCGAGCACTTGGTGCAGCCGGTCCGTATTGATGTTCTTGTACGGGTTGATAAGAGGAACCACAACCAGCATCGCGACGAAGAGACAAATGGCGACTGGGGCCGTGATCAACGTCCAGTCCAAAAACGCAATCTTTTGGCCAGTGGCGTTTTCGACAAGTTCGATGCCAATAAGGTTTGGTGGACTTCCAATGGGGGTGAGCATCCCGCCGATGCTGGATCCATAAGTGAGCGCAAGCAGTAGCCCAGCACCCATGTGGACGATGTCTGCTTTTCGTCGGTCTTTCTGCTCGTTGATGATGTCGGATATCACGACGATCATCCCCAGCCCGGTTGGTAGCAGCATCGCTACTGTGGCGGTGTTGGAGATGACTGTTGATAGAATTGCGGAGGCTCCGCCCAACGCGGCGATGAGACGCCAAGGCCTACGCGATACCCAGGGGTAAGAAAGTAGGCGGAGAGCGAACCGCCGCCCAGCTCCGTGAACCAGCATTGCTTGGGCGATCATGAATGCGCCAATGAACGTCAACAGTGTGGTTGAACCCATCGGTTTTATGAGTTCGTCGGCTTCTCCTGCGCCGAACAGAACTAGCAGTGCCACTGCGAGTAGGCTCGAGATTGGCAGGGGCAGTGCTTCAGTGAACCAGAGGATTACGACACCAAGTCCGACAGCTGCGACGACTTGCTGTGGCCAGGTGAGCTGAAGCGGTAGAACCAGCACGAGGATCAGAACCAGCGGACTAGTAACCAGTCCGACTTTGCTAGCTTTAGAAGGTGAAGTTTGCGGTGTAGTTGTTGCCTGCGAGACGTCATTGTTCGTCGGCATCTGTAGTCCTTTGGTAGTGGACGGGCAGCCCCCGGCCCGGAGCAGAAACTAAATGGTGCGCTCCGGGCAGAGTGCTGATAGAGACCTATTTGTTCAGTGCATCCGGATGATTTTTCAGTGCCTTGCGCGCGTAGTAGCCGAAGTTTGCTGAGCTGCGTTTTGGCGTCAGGGTCCAATCATGCGCTTCTCTTGCTAGCCGTTCAGGAAGCGGTTTAATCTCACCTGCGCTCATCGCCGCTAGCTGAAGCTGTGCGCCCCGCTCGATCAGGACTGCCAACGAGCAGGCTTCTTCAACACTTGCACCAGCAACGACTTGACCGTGGTGGGCAAGGAGAACTGCCTTCTTGTCTCCGATGGCCGAGCTGATAAGTTCGCCCTCTTCATTTCCTACTGGGACTCCCGGCCAGTCAGGTACGAATGCGCAGTCGTCATAGAGAGGCGCGATGTCCATCTGCGATACCTCTAGCGGTACTTCGAGCATGGATAGAGCGGCCACATGGAAGGGGTGGGTATGCACGACGCAATGGACATCGGGTCGCGCGCGGTAGATCCAGCTGTGGAATCGGTTAGCTGGATTGGCCATGCCGTCGCCTTCGAGGACGTTGAGATCCTCGTCGACGATGAGAAGGTTTTTTTCGGTAATCTCGTCAAAACCGAGCCCCAGACGCTGCGTGTAGAAGGTGCCAGGCTCTTCTGCGCGGGCAGTGATCTGTCCAGCGAGACCGGAGTCATGGCCAGCATCGTAGAGCGCCCGGCACGTCAGCGCTACTTTTTGGCGAGTAGTCCAGGAACCGTCCTCAATATGAGCTTCCATTCCCTCGTGGGCGCGATTCATCAATGCGGACTTCGTGTCATTCATGGTGGATGCCATGTTGATTCTCCTTTGAATGTCGTGAGCAGGACACACCGTTGACTATATGACACCTCGTGTCATGATACAAGGGCCCGAAGGTTGACCAGGTAGTATCGATTTGTGGAAACAAAGAATAGGGGCCTGTCTCGGATCCGGGCCTTACGGCAAGAGCGAGGGCTCTCGCTGGGAACGCTGGGGGACCGGACCGGGTTGAGCAAGAGTTATCTTTCGAAAGTCGAACGAGGCC
The DNA here is from genome assembly GCF_018208375.1 of Brevibacterium sp. SMBL_HHYL_HB1. Classification (NCBI taxonomy): domain Bacteria; kingdom Bacillati; phylum Actinomycetota; class Actinomycetes; order Micrococcales; family Brevibacteriaceae; genus Brevibacterium; species Brevibacterium sp. SMBL_HHYL_HB1. The sequence goes on from NZ_CP062936.1 coordinate 3,320,789, forward strand.
ATAGCACTCCGTCAATTGCCGCTGCTCTGAAAATCTCGGACGCGCTCGGTGTCGATGCCAGCCGCTTATTTGTCGAGGACGGCAAGCAAACCGCCGTTGCAATTGACAGGCATCAAGATCAACCGAAAGCTGTTCAACTTCGCCCCTTGGGGTCCGAAATGCTGGGCAAGCTGATGTCTCCGTTCGTGCTTCGACCGGGCATGGACTTCGCGCCCCACGAATCGAATCACTCGGGTCAGGAACTGATCTTTGTTCATCAGGGCGAGATCGAGGTGCATTATGACGACGACTATGTGGTGCTTTGTGCTGGGGACAGTGCCTATCTCGATGCGACCTTGACGCATCGCTTGCGAAGCACTTCTGACGCAGAAGCTCAAGTGGTAGTCGTAACGGTTGCGGACCGCTCCTAAGCTCGAGGCCGAATCTTCGGACGAAGAAGCCGTAGTAGACCCACCCGCTGTGAGTTTCAACGGGAATGGCGAGGCGCTCTGTGCTAGTGAGCTGTCTCGTATGGCAAAGACGATGAAGCGTCGCCGCGAGTGCACTTCTGCAACGGTTGGTGACACTGCGGTCGAACTTGCAGGTTCTTAATCGATTCAGACACCCGTCAACGTCAGCCGCACGCCCTCAATGCTCGTCACTTGGCCGACCGGCACAGTTAAGCCTTGATCCACCGATGCAAGTAGCTGGATCAAGCCGCGTATGAAATGGAAATGCCCCCTCTGAACTGGGAAAATGGTGATGTTCAAAGTCAACCAATCCCGCCCAGAAAGGGGCACCTCTCAGGTGCTATTCAATCACACCCCCACGGCTGTGTCCCACTCCTTCGACGATAGGAATCTCACCGCCGCCACCGGGCTGGTCCCGATCATGACACTGGCCCAGAACGCCGGCCTGCCAGACCTCGCCGAAGACCGTCTGACCGTGACGACGACCGGGGCTGACAAGGGCGCGAACCCGGCCCCGAAACTGGCCACTCTCATCGCGGGAATGGCTGCCGGGGCCGACTCGATCGATGACATGAACATCCTCCGCCACGGCGGCATGAAACACCTTTTCGACCGCGTCTACGCTCCCTCGACCCTGGGGTCGTTCCTGCGTTCGTTCGCCTTCGGCCACGTCCGGCAACTCGATGCGATCTCCTCCCGTTTTCTGACTAACCTCAACGCGCACACACCGCTGCTGCCCACGAACCAGGACAGTGCACAGGCGTCAATGATCTTCGTCGATGTCGACGACACCGTCATCGACGTCCATTCCGCGAAAAAGCAGGGAGCCGGGTTCGGCTACCAAGGCAGTCGTGGACTCAACGCACTGTTAGCGACCGCGTCGACGCGCGACTCCAGCCAGATCATTGTCGGCCAGCGTCTGCGCAAGGGCTCAACCTCCTCAGCCCGGGGTGCTGACAAATTCGTCTCTGACGCCCTGGCCACCACAACCCGAATCGACTCTGGCACTTCGGTGTTGGTGCGCGCTGATTCGGCATACTACTCATCAGGCGTAGTCAAAGCCGCCCAAGACGGCGGGGCGGATGTGTCGATCACGGTGCGGATGGACAAAAGAGTCAAAGCAGCGATCGGGGCGATCCGCGACGACGCATGGACGGGCATCGAATACCCTGAAGCGATCTACGACGAGGAGACCGGGGCATGGATTTCGAAGGCCGAAGTCGCTGAGGTCCCGTTCACCGCGTTCACCTCGAAGAAAAAGGCACTGCAAACGACGGGGCGTTTGGTGGTCCGCCGTATCCCTGAACTCAACGAAACTAAACGCATGAGTGGGCAAGACCCATTGTTTGACTTGTTCCGGTATCACGCGTTCTTCACCACCGTCGACCGGACTCGTTTCGACACTGTTGCTGCTGATCACACGCATCGCAAGCACGCGATCATCGAACAGATCAATGCGGAGCTGAAGAACGGTGCTCTGGCGCATATGCCCTCCGGGGTGTTCAACGCCAACGCCGCGTGGGTGACGATAGCGGCGATCACTCACAACCTGCTACGGGCTGTTGCCGGACTCATCGGTGGACGGATGAGCAAAGTCCGCGCTCCGACGCTGCGGACACGGATCATCAGCATTCCGGCTCGGATAGCTCATCGGGCCAGGAAACTGATTATGCATCTGCCCTCGAAGTGGCCGTGGGCAGATGAATTCTCACGACTCTGGCAAGCAGCGTTGAGCCCACCAAGGACAGCATTGTCCTGACCGATTCGCTCTTGCTTCGAGCACGATGCCGCGGGGTCTGGAGGAGACCTTCGGAAACTTTTGTGGAAGAGACTGGTGAGAGACCGGGGCAATGTCTCCTGCCCGCTCACCGATTCCGCGCTCGAATCCGAGCGAGCCCCTGGCATCAAGCAGATCGGTGGATCAAGGTTAAGGGGAACCCGTTTGCTTTTCCAGGAAGCCCCTATGACTCAACCGTTCTCAACGACACTCACCACCCTCATGAACGAGTACCTGTTGGGACCGAAGTCTCGTGATCTGTGCACCTCTTTTGCCTCTCCGAACGTGCAGGCAGCCGATCTGCAGCGAAGGCCGCAGAACTATTCGACCGCGCCTCTCAGCAAGCCATAGCCGCACAAGAACTGGATTCTCACGGGGTAGGTGGCACATCCCTCACCAGCGGACCGACTTCCGAGGAAATGCGGCAAACCAGCGAGGAATCGTTCAAGCTCGCGAAGCTTGCCGACGTCATAGGGAAGAGATCGCCGAGGCCGCTCTCGTGTTCTTCGAACGGCTGGAAGAACGTATCGGAGCTAAGCGATCCGCTCAGATTTAACAGCTGCTCGACCCTCAGAAGCCTTGACGGTGGACACCCTGGCCGTGACCTTGCTGCCAGACGGATTTGCTGCCCAGATCTTCAATCCGCAGTTCGTTATGAGCATGCGTACCGACCGCGATCTCGCGTTCATTCGAACTCACGAGATGTATCACCTGTTGATGCGCCCCCTGTAGGGAGACCGGGGCTTGAACGATCCGGTGTACACCACCGCCCAGAAAGCCGTCATCAATGAGCGTGTCCAACGTCTGATGATACCATCCGGTACCCCCCCCCCCCGATCCAGCGCGAGATGCCTTTCGCTTTCAACACGGACAAGGGTAAGTACGAAGAGACTGGTGTAAAGCCATACACTGTCTTCGAGCGGTACTGCAAGGTGGATCGCCCCGGGGATAATGGAGGCAGGGAGATTGGAAGAAGGAGATTCTCTCTTACCATTGAAATACACCGACGAACTCAAGGCGCGTGCTGTCGAGCTCGTCATCCATGCCCAAGCCGACCCTGACACCGCGAACGGAGCGATCACCCGTGTCGCGAACGAACTTGGCTTGAGCAAAGAAACCCTGCGTGTGTGGGTGCGTAAGCACAAAGAGTCCGGCAAGGCGACACCGGCTGAGTCGGTCGACCTTGAAGCCGAGAACCGTCGGTTACGGGCCGAGTTGGCCGAGGCGAAGCGGGCCAATGAGATCCTGCGTCGGGCGTCGGCTTTCTTCGCGGCGGAGCTCGACCGCCCATCAAAGAGGGGGCACCTCCCGCTTGCGGAGGAATCGTCGATTTCATCGACGATCATCGTCACGAGTTCGGCATCACACCAATCGTGCGCGCCCTATCCGGGACGGCGGCACGGATTGCTGTGAGCTCGTATTGCGCGTTTAAGAAACGTCAGCCATCTGCCAGGGCCCGCCGGGACCAGGCGCTGATGGCGGTGATCAGAGATGTCTATGAGGCGAACTATTCCTGCTACGGGGCACGGAAGATGTGGAAGGCAATCAACCGCGAGTACGCCGATCGGTTCGCCCCTGTTGCTCGGTGCACGGTGGAGCGGTTGATGCGCCAGTTGGGCATCGACGGCATCCGGCGGAGACGGAAGCGTCCGAAGACAGCCTCAGCCAGGGCTGAGGAATGTCCGGATGATCTCGTCGAACGCGAGTTCACAGCACCTGGTCCGAACTGCGTTTGGGTTGCCGATATTACGTATGTTCTGACGCAGGCTGGGTGGGTGTACACGACGTTCATCCTGGATGTGTTCCATCGTGAGATCGTCGGTTGGCAGGTGACGAACCATATGCGGGAGTCCCTGGCTAGGGACGCTCTGACGATGGCTTTAGCTGCGAAGTATCGGGCTGGTGAAGACGTGTCCGGGCTTGTCCACCACAGCGACCGCGGCGTTCAGTTCCGGTCGATTCGCTACGGCGAGACCCTGGCGGAGTCAGAGATCGTGGCGTCTGTGGGGTCGCGTGGGGACTCCTATGACAACGCGATGGCCGAGGCGCTGAACTCGGTCTATAAGGCTGAACTCATCGATCGGAAGGTGTGGTCGGGACTGGTTGAGGTGATGGTGGAGACGTCGAAATGGGTGGCTTGGTGCAACCAGACACGGTTGCATTCAGCAATTGACTACGGGACTGATGCAAGTAGAGGTGACAATTCGGGTGTCACGCTGCGACTGCAGGTGACCCAATAATTGCTTCGTACTCGACAGGTGTCAAACGACCTAACCGGGCTTGCCGCCGACGACGGTGATACGTCTGCTCGATCCACGTCACGATCGCGATTCTCAACTGCTCCCGACTCACCCACCGGCGACGGTCGAGAACGTTCTTCTGCAGCAGGGCGAAGAATGACTCCATGGCCGCGTTGTCGCCAGCAGCACCGACCCGGCCCATCGACCCAACAAGGCCGTGGCAAACCAGACTCTGAGTGAATTTCCTTGATCGAAACTGACTGCCACGGTCGCTGTGTACCGTGCATCCGCCCACATCACCACCCCTGCGGACCACGGCCATCTCGAGAGCGTCAACAGCCAACCGGGCCTTCATCCGCGCACTCATCGAGTAGCCGACGATCCGTGACGAGTAGACGTCCTTGATCGCACAGAGGTACAGCTTGCCCTCATCGGTGTGGTGCTCCGAAATGTCGGTCAACCAGAGCCGATTCACGCCATCGGCTGTGAACTCGTGCCGGGTCCGACCGTCCTCGTCGACCACGGCACACAGGTCGTCGTGGACGGGTGGACCGGGCTTCTTTCCATTCTTGCCCCGGCCCTTGCCGAAGGCTGAGAACCAGGAGTTGGTCGAACACAACCGCCACGCGGTGCGCACTGCCATGGGATGGCCGGCCGACTCTGCTTCATCGGCGAGGTATCGGTATCCGAACTCGGGATCGTCGCAGTGGGCGTCGAACAGGGCGTTGGCCCGGTACGCTTCGACGATGTCGGCTTCAGGGACCGGTGTGGCCAGCCACCGGTAGTAGGGCTGGCGCGAGAGCTTCAAGACCCGGCACGACACCGCGACGGGGATCCCGTCGGCGGCGAGCTCTCTCACGAGCGGGTAGAGCCTTTTGACGGCAGATTCGCCTGTGACAAGTAAGCGGCTGCACGGCGCAGGACTTCGTTCTCTTGCTCCAGCAGGCGAGTCCGCCGCCGCAGCTCCCGCAGTTCAGCGGATTCGTCGGTGGTATTGCCGGGCTTGTTACCAGCATCGATCTCGGCCTGGCGGAGCCATTTCGCGATGGTGCCTTCGTGGACGCCGAAGTCCTTGGCGATCTGTCCGATCGTGGTCTTCTCGTCGCGGTTCAAGGCCACGCGGACGACGTCATCGCGGAACTCTTTCGGGTAGGGCTGAGGCATGGTGTCTATCCTTCCAGACTTGCCTGTGTACAAGCCAGATCAGATGTCACCAAACCCTGCATCAGTCCCTACCGCCCGCCCATCGAGGTCCATTCTGAATGGACCAACCAGTCCGCGACTGAACCCGCGGCTGCTTAGGAAACCAAGAAAAGGAGCCTCTACGAAACCCGGAGCTTGACAATGACGTCGGACCCGAGCCTGGTGTACACGCTTCGGATCGTGTCGATGAGCAGCCCGGATCTGCTGGACATCACGACTGCTGATGACACTCGAGGTTTGTCTACGGTGTCGAAGTCGAGTCTCGCCTGTCCAGGGTCACGCAGTTTGGCTTTGCCGACCTCGACGAGAGCGGCGAGGTCTTCGGGTGTGTGGGCTGCCCCGAGGTGCTCGACGATCCGGTAATTCCCGCCAGTCTTATCAGCGATCTGCACGGCTGTAGCGCCCGACGCGGTGGGTACCTTGCGCACGAAAGGGCTCATACCCCCATGATACGACTCAAATTAGTTACCCAAACCCCAGACGCACAACCGCCTGACCAGGAGGAATATGTTCGGTGGCCCCGAAAACCTCACCTACTTGTGCAAGTCAGGTCGAACGGCAAAAGACCCTGCAGGGACCGCAGACTCAACCGGCGGTGAAGTGGCTCACCACCGCAATAGTGTAAGGGCGTCAGGACTTTGCGAATGCCGTTGCGCGGCGCTATTCGAATCTCTCAGCAAAGAGGATAGGCACTAATGGGTTCTTACCAGGTGAGGCCAGCCCCGCCACCCCAGCCGACGACAAATGTATGCACATTGGCATAGTCTAAGCCTTGATCCACCGATCGGTATGGGAGCCGTGGTGTGAATCCGGTTCCCGCAAAATGTCGACAAATGGGCAGGGAACATCGTCCCGGTCTCTCACCAGTCTGATTCCACTTTTCAGTTCCCGTAGGCCTCCTCCCCGGGCCCCGGTCTTCACGCCCGCTCGGGCTGATCGGTCATGTCAACGCACGTTGGGGAGGGCTCAACGCGGCCTGCCACAAACGAGCGAATTCCTCGGCCCATGGCCAGTCTCTGGGCAGATTCAGGATCAATCTCCTCGCTCGGTGGGCAATCCGGGCCGGGACGAGGATGATACGCGTCCTCAGTGTTTGTGCACGCGCCTTGCTCATTCGGCCACCCATGAGCCCAGCAGCTGCCCGCAGTAGGTTATGAGTCATCGCCGCGATCGTCACCCACGCTGCGTTGGCATCGAAGGCCCCTGAGGGCATATGCGCCAGTGCACCGTTTTTCAATTCCGCATTGATCTGCTCGATGATTGCGTGCTTCCGGTGGATCTGGTCCGCCAGAACAGTGTCGAAGCGCTCCTGATCGAGGGTGGTGAAGAAGGCGTGGTATCGGTACAAGTCGAATAACGGGTCCTGCCCGGCAGACCGCTTCTTCTCGTTGAGCTCGGGGACTCGTCGCACGATCAACCGGCCTGGCACCTGCAGAGCCTTCTTCTTCGACGTGAACGCGGTAAAGGCGACTTCAGCGACTTCAGCCTTGCTGATCCACGTTTTGGTCTCTTCGTCGAAGATCGCTTCCGGGTACTGGATGCCGGTCCACGCATCATCGTCGATGGTGGAGATCGCTGTTTTGACCTTCTTGTCCATACGCACCGTCACCGACACCTCGGCCCCAGCACCGCGGGCGGCTTTGGTCATTGTCGACGAGTAGTAGGCGGAATCAGCACGCACCAGCACCGGGGCCTGACCGGAATTGATGCGTCGAGTGGTGGCCAGGGCGTCAGAGACGAACTTGTCGGCACCCCGAGCTGATGAGGTAGAGCCCTTCCGGAGACGCTGACCGACGATGACCTGACTGGAGGTGCTTGTCGATGCAGTCGCCAAGAGCGCGTTGAGTCCCCGACTGCCTTGATACCCGAATCCGGCTCCTTGTTTCCTTGCGGAATGGACGTCGATGACGGTGTCGTCGACGTCAACGAAGACCATTGACGACTGCGGTGTTGTCGGACTGGTGGCCAGCAGGCGTATGTGCTGGTCGAAGCCGGTCAGAAGACGGGCGCTGATGGCATCGAGCTGTCTGACGTGGCCGAAGGAGAACGAGCGCAGAAACGATCCCAAAGTCGATGGGGCGTAGACACGGTCGAAGAGTCTGTTCATGCCGCCGTGGCGCAGGATGTTCATATCATCGATCGAATCGGCGCCGGCGGCCATGCCCGCGATCAGGGTGGACAGTTTCGCGCCCGGGTTCGCGCCCTTATCGGCTCCGGTCGTCGTCACGGTCAAACGCTGCTCGGCGAGGTCGAGCAGGCCTGCCTGGTGGGCCAGACGCATGATCGGGACCAGGCCGGTAGGACTGACGAGGTTCGTGTCGTTGAAGGAGTAGGACGCTGCCGTGGGTGTGTGATTGAATAGCACCTGAGAGGTGCCCCTTTCTTGAACGGGAATGTTGACGTTAGACATCATCATTTTCCCAGTTCAGGAGGGGCATTTCCATTTCACACGCGGCTTTGAACAGCTACCCGCATCGGTGGATCAAGGCTAAGTTCATGAGTAAACCACTCCGCGTTGTCGGCGCGATTATCCAACACGAAGGAAAGATCCTTGCCTGCCGGAGACTTCCAACGAAGGCAGCGGGTGGCAAATGGGAGTTTCCAGGCGGGAAGGTGGAAGTCGGAGAATCTCCCAAGGCTGCGCTGAAACGAGAACTTTCAGAGGAACTTGGATTGGATACTGTGCAAGTGGCGGAACTAGTCCGGCGCGAAACCACGCCGAGCAGCGGAAAGTTGATTGATTTAACTTGCTTTCGAGTCTCCGTCGAGACTCCTCCAACATCGAGTCAAGATCACGATTTGTTGAGGTGGTGCACTCCGGCCGAACTGAGGGACCTAGATTGGGCGGTCGCAGATCTGCCCATGATGTTAGCAGTCGCCAACTGCGATACAGATAGGGGAGCATCCACTGGAGGAACACGTCATGGCAAGTAGCGAGCCGGCAGGGCTTCGAGAGTCCGCAGTCGAATGGCTGCAGATGCGGACCGACGGTGGATTAGAACCACTCACACGCGACGATATCAACGATTTCATGTTCGATGGCCAGGTTTTCAAACTGCAATCGACGCAACAAGGAATCCGAAAGCCAAAGGGGTTTAGCGCCGCGCTCTCGTTCCAAACAGTCTTCCGGCGCGCAGGTCAAGAACGGCCTTATGAAGACTCAACTGGTGACGACGGACTGTTTCGTTACAAGTGGCGGGGCTCGGACCCGAGCCACCCAGAAAACGTTGGGCTTCGTGAAGCTATGAAACAACAGTTACCCCTCATTTGGTTTCATGGAGTGGCAATGAAACCAGCACGATTCCAAGTAATTACTCCGGTCTACATCGTGGCAGAGGAGCCGAGACAACAGCAGTTCGTGTTCACAGCCGCGGAAGACGCCACCGCGGCCCTCAGCCTGCACGAATCAGCACATGAGGCGGTGGCCAAACGGTACTTCGAGCGTCAGGCAAAGGTCAGGGTCCACCAACCCGTCTTTCGCTCGATGGTTCTTTCGGCCTACGACAATCACTGCGCTGTTTGCAACCTTGCACATTCGGGCCTGCTCGACGCGGCGCACATTATCCCTGACCGAGACGAGAGAGGCATTGCTGCTGTCGTTAATGGACTCGCAATGTGCAAAATCCACCACGCTGCCTTCGACGGAAACCTTCTAGGAATAAGCCCCGACTGCGTGGTACATATCCGGCACGATCTGCTCATAGAAGCCGATGGCCCAATGCTCAAGCACGGTCTGCAAGAGCTGCACGGCAAACGATTAATGAAGGTCCCGCGGCATCGAGGCGATCGTCCACGTCGAGACCTACTTGAGCAAAAATTCGAAGAGTTCAAAGGGGCCGGTGCAAAGTTAGATCTCAGATGTTCTCAAGTCGACGAGAAGAAGACTCAATGTGTCTAAAAGCCTGGAGATCGCGAGGAAGTCCACGCTGCTAGCGGCTCTCTTCGCCAAAACCAGTACATTCAGATAAGTGCTCCCGCTACATGACAACCTCTGGAGGCGAGCGCTAAAGACCATCAAGACAAGAGCTCACAGAGCTACGCGGAGTAGCACATGGGACAATATCTGCCGTTCTAGAAGAAACGACGAAAGCTCCATCACTGAGTGACGATGTGGGAAAAGTTGCGCAACGCTTGTGACCAGGAGTCAAGCTCGAGGTGTTCGTTGAGCGCATGCATCTGCCCTGGATCTCCCGGCCCCCAGATCACCACGGGCGCACCGCCGAAACCCTGCTGCAACACCGAAGCATCGGTGAAATAAGAAACCGCGGGCGCATTCTCCATACCGCTGAGAACAGCCGGAATCGACTTTGTCCGCACTGCGGGAAGGTCAAGCAGGACGTCGACGTCGATCTCGGGGTCCAGACCGGACGTCCACTCGAACACAGCATCGTTGCCGCCTACTGTACGGACGTCAAGAGTCAGGTACGCAGAGTCTGGAACGATATTAATCGCTGTGCCGCCGGAGATCGCTCCCAGGTTAAAGGTCTCCTCTCCCAGGTAATCATCGGATGACAGCGGCAGCTCATCAAGCCTGGCGATGGCGCGGGCGCCCAACAGTCGGATCGCATTGCTCCCTCGATGGGGCGCCGATCCGTGGGCATCTCTGCCATGAGCCGTGAGTTTGAGCCAACTCGCCCCACGGTGGCCGAGGGACACGGCATTGTTCGTCGCTTCGGGCACAATGACCAGGCTCGGCGAGAGGTCGAGGGCGTCGGCGCAGTCGCTGGCTCCACGGCAGCCGATCTCTTCATCGCTGGTGAGGAGCACACTCGCCCCAATCCCCATGGATGCGGACTGGCGTAGGGCATGAAGGGCAGCGACAAGGCCGGCCTTCATATCCACGGTTCCCCGACCGTGGAGTAGCCCGTCTTCGACTTCAGCAGACCAGGGCCCCCGTTCCCACGCCTCTTCCCTGCCTATCGGCACGGTATCCATGTGGCAGACGAACAGCACTCCTGGCTCCGACCCTGTCTCGAGAAGTGCCCAGGGTCGGCCGGTCGTCGATCGGCTTGTCAGCCGTACCCCATCAACACCTGTCGCGTAGTCGATCGCCAGCGATTGAGCCTCGGCCTGGGACTCGAGTCGCCCGGACGTCGTATCTCGACGGACAAGCTCGCGTAGGATTTCGAGAGCTTCCGTTTCATTCATCAACTCAAATGCTCCTTTGTCGATTCGCGCACGGTCAACGTCATCGGCAGGACGTGATCCTCCGGTGGCTCACCCGAGATCAGCCGGCGAATCCCGTCCACGGCTTTGCGAGCCATGCCTTCCGTTGGCTGCTCTACCGTCGTCAGCCGGGGTGAGAGCCATTCACCGAGAGTGATTCCGTCGCAGCCGATCACGGACAGGTCTCTCGGAATCTCGATTCCACCACGCCGAGCCGATTCAAATAGGCCAACAGCGGCGATGTCGCTCGCGCTGAAGACAGCAGACGGATTCGCGCCCGTTCGTGCCATGTGAGCGAAAAAGTTGGAGCCGAAGGCCGAGGTGAACCCCCCTCGCACAATGGCTCGTTCGTCAACTTCGATTCCGTGTGATTCAAGGGCCGCCCGATATCCAGCTTCGCGCTGGTCGGCCGTGAGCAGATTCTCCGGCCCGCCGAGGTGGGCGATGTGCCTGTGCCCCATGGAGATGAGGTGTGAGGTGGCCTGGAAGGCACCACCGAAACTATCTGCGGTTACATGTGAGACCCTCCAGGCTGGAGTCTCCACGTATTCATCGAGGAAGACGACAGGGAAGCTACCAGCCAACTGGCCGGCGAAGGCAACGTTCGTGCCGTTCATACCCAGATAAATCAGACCGGAGACGTCTGGCAGATCGATAAGCCTGTCCACGCCTACCCTTTCTCGATGCGGCGAAGAGCCGGTGAGTACAGTTAGCACCTCTGATCCGCTTTCGGCAGCAGCCTCAGTAACGGCATCAGCAAGCGCGGCAAAGTAGGGATTATCGAGCGAAGGCACGACGAGACCAAGACACGCCTTTTCGACGGGCCGGGCACCGGGTACGTCATATCCCTCGGCCACGAGCGCGTTATCAATTCGTCCGGCAGTATCCGTGGAGACCTTTAATTCACCACGCACATATCGGGAGACCGTGGAGACAGCTACTCCTGCATCGCGAGCGACCTTGGCCAGAGACATGCGACTCCTTCAGGCTGGCGTTGACTGTGATGTCAATCAAACTCTATATTGATACTCGTGCGCAATGTTGCGCAATATACGCATCAATCACATGATCCACACGTCGAGGAGACAGACATGGTTAAAGTCCTGTTGGCAGGAGAGTCCTGGGTCAGCGCCACCACTGATCACAAAGGATTCGACCCCTTCGCCCATACACAAGTCGAGATCGGCTGCGGTCGTCTCCTCGCGGCACTTTCGGCAGAAGGCATCGACGTCACGCACCTGCGGTCGCACGATGTGGCGGAGAAATTCCCCCTGACCATCGAGGAACTCGATAAGTTCGACGTCGTCCTCTTGTCCGATGTAGGTTCGAACACTTTGCTCCTCCACCCTGACACTTTCGTCCACGGCCGCCCGACCCCGAACCGCCTCAAGCTCGTAAAGGATTGGGTCCACCGCGGAGGAGGGCTAATGATGGCCGGAGGCTACCTCAGCTTTCAAGGCTTCGAGGGCAAGGCGAATTACCATCGAACGCCAATCGAGGATGTCCTGCCCGTCAGCATCGACCCCTTCGACGACCGAGTCGAGACACCAGAAGGCGTGAACCCTCGAGTGGTGGCCGCTGACCACACAATCGTTGCCGGACTAGATGCCGAGTGGCCAATTCTCCTCGGGTACCAGCACACAACGCCGAAATCCGACGCCCAGGTCGTCGCTACTGTCGAGGACGATGCGCTCCTGGCAACCCGGACGGTCGGACAGGGCCGGACTCTGGCCTTCACATCCGACATCTCGCCTCATTGGGCCCCAGAAGAATTCATGTCCTGGGACGGATATGGCAAGCTCTTCGCCCAGGCTCTGACTTGGCTAGCCGGCGCGTCCGCCTAAGCGCACTCTCAACGACTCTCAAGGAGAAACCGATGACAAAGTCGTCTACCGGGCGGATCACCTCGGTTATCACGCTGACAATCGCCACAGTTTTCGCAGGGATGCTCGGACCGATGCAATCTCTGGTCAATGGTCGGTTGGGGTCCGAGTTGCAGGACGGGCACGCTGCGGCCCTAGTTTCTTTTGGCACTGGACTATTGCTCATGCTTGTCCTTGTGCTGTCACGTGAACGCACTCGACATGCCTTCATTCAGCTCCCAAATCAGCTCGTTCGAGGAGATATCCCGCGTTGGAACTTCTTCGCCGGGCTATGCGGCGCCGTCATCGTCCTCTCTGAGGGTGTTACGGTCGGCTTCCTTGGAGTGGCGATCTTCCAGACCTCACTGATCTCAGGCATGGTGATCTCTGGCATCGTCTGTGACCGGCTTGGGATCGGCGTACCGTTCAAACAAGTTATGTCGGCCCCGCGCGTGGCGGGCGCCATCCTCGCGATTTGCGCGACGCTCCTGGTAGTCTCACCCAACTGGTCGGCACCACACATGATCGCGCTGGCCATCATGCCTTTCGTCGGCGGCCTGATGGCGGGCTGGCAGCCAGCGGGCAACTCAGAAGTCGCTCTGCTGTCTAAGTCGATGCTCGTATCGATCACATGGAACTTCCTCATCGGCTTTGTTGCCTTGGGGCTGGTCTACGTGATCCGTATGCTCACCGCCGACGTAAGTTTTGCGCTTCCGCAGGTCTGGTGGATGTACCTCGGGGGCCCGTTGGGACTCCTCTCAATCGCCCTCATGGCCCTTCTCGTCCGCGGACTCGGGCTTCTCGTTCTCGGACTTGCCTCGACCGCCGGGCAGCTCATCGGTTCGCTCCTACTCGAGGTGACTTTCCCTGCGGAGGGAACGGACCTGCATTTCGTCACCATACTCGGGACGATTGTCGCCCTCATAGCTGCAGGGATCTCTATGGTCCCGGCCCGCAACCCGGATGCCCCGCAATCGCGTGCTTCGGTCAGTGAGGTCCAACATGGCTGAGGTGATGAGTGTTCAAGGTGCCATCGACATTGACAACCTCGGCCTGATACTCCCCCACGAGCACTTGTTCAACGATCTCTCCTCAGAGGTCGCGCCGGCGGCTTACCAAGCGACTCGGCAATTAGCTGAAGCTCCAGTTGCCCCCGAGCTCCAGTATCTACTCCGCCAGGACCCCTACTGCTGTCTCGACAACGTCTCCCCGAAGGACTTCCAAGATGTCGTCCACGAGGTTCAGGCATTTGCCGCGGTCGGCGGTACTACTATCGTCGACGTGACCAGCAGCCCCGCGATTGGTCGGGACCCACTGAATCTCGCAGCTGTAGCCGAGGCCACTGGAGTCCATGTCATCATGGGCACCGGCTCCTATCTAGAGAAGTTCGAAGGCCGCCGGATTACGGCAGCAGGGGTCGAGGAGCAAGCTGCTCGCATCTTGTCCGAGCTCACCGATGGAGTTTCTGATACCGGTATCTGTCCTGGCGTGATCGGTGAGGTCGGATTATCACCCGTCTTCACGCCCGCCGAACAGGCTTCCCTTCGCGCCGCGGGACTCGCTCAAGCCCAAAGACCGTCTGTTGGGCTCAACATACATATGCCGGGGTGGCAGCGCCGAGGAGACGTGGTCCTCGACATCCTCATCGAGGACTGCGGCGTCCAACCGGCGAAGATCGCACTTGCCCACAGCGATCCGTCTGGCGGGGACTCTCACTATCAAAGAGCGCTTCTGGACCGCGGCGTAATCCTCGAGTTCGACATGATAGGTCTCGACATTTCATTCCCCGGGGAGGGCGTTGCACCGACGGTCACGGAGACCGCACACGCCGTCGCCGGCTGGGTACGCGAAGGCTACTCGGATCAAATAATGCTTTCCCATGATCTGTTCCTCAAACAGATGTGGACGAAGCATGGCGGCAACGGCCTCGTGTTCGTGCCGACCATCTTCGCTGACCTTCTTGCAGCCGAGGGTGTCGAGCGTTCCGAGATCGAACGCATGATGCGGCAGGTTCCAGCGAACTGGCTTGCCCACGACCCGAGGAGCGCTAAGTGATGTCAGAAACGACCGTCCTCGTCGTCGCCTCTCTAAATGCTGACCACATCGTTCAAGCTCCTCGCATTCCCTCTCCGGGAGAGACGATCATGGGCCATGCCCTTTTACGAGAACTGGGTGGAAAGGGCGGCAACCAGGCCATTGCGGCCGCCCGACTCGGTGCACCAACGGCCGTGGTCGCCTCGGTTGGCACGGACGACGACGGAGATGACTACCTCGCGGCCCTGAGAGCAGACGGGATCGACACTAGTCACGTTTCACAATTAGCAAACTTCGCCACTGGGAGAGCGTCGATCACTGTCGACGATGATGGGACCAATTCCATCGTCGTCATCGGCGGAGCCAACGAGGCTGTCCCCGAGGAATCTGTCTCACAGGCATTTACGGACTATAGAGGAATGCGCGTAGTCGTCGGGCAGATGGAAGCCTCCGTATCGGCGACGGCAACGGCATTCCGTCTGGCCCGTAAACTCGGGATTCTCACCCTGCTGAACACGGCCCCAGCCACTGATCGAGTGCCTGAGCTCTTGCCATGGACGGATATCGTGGTGGCAAACGAAATCGAGTTCAAGCAGATCACCGGACACGACTCAGACTGCGAGGATTGTCTACGCCAAGGGGCACAAACACTCATCAATGCTGGTGTTAGATGGGTGGTGGTCACGGCCGGCGAAGAGGGATCGACTGTGCTCGACGGGTGCTCGCTCATCCGGGTTCCGGCAGAGCAGGTGACTGCTGTCGACACTACTGCGGCCGGCGATGCATTCGTCGGGGCGGTGGCAGCACACTTGGCCGGAACCGAGTCTGCTGATCAAAACGGCGCAGGGCTGGCCGACTTCGCATCGACAGGGTCGCTAGTGCAGGCATGCCGCACTGCCAGCCGCGTCGCCGCTCTCGTAGTGACGCGTCGCGGAGCACATCCCTCATTGCCGGCCCTTAACGAGATCCGCGCCCTTTACTGATCGGCTCGTAGTACACGCTTCCCGATCTTGTGTCTGGGACGTTACCACCTTCGACGCTGGCCGACGGCAATCTCAGTGGTGCGGACTCAGTTTGACTCAATGAAACCCACAACTCCGTGAAGGTCCTTGAGTTGTTTAGAGCAACGGTATCCGGTTCTGCTCCCGACACAGCGCTCTCGTGGCTGCAGTCAGCACGGGCTTCACAGAAAAATCTCGGCTAAATGACAAAAGACACTCGCCCGAGGCTGGGCGTTCCTCACCCCTCCGTCGTCACGGTCGCCGCGATCGCGACCTTCCCATCAGGGGCAATAGCCTGCAGCTCATGGACGCCGCCCTCGGTCTGCCGCCCGACGAGGTGGATCTGCTCGTTGGCGAACAGCGGGGACTTCGCGGTGAACCGATACCCGGTCACGGTCGCCTCAGCGTGGGAGGACATGAACGCGTCCAACAGCAGGGTCGCCGTCAACGGCCCGTGGGTGACCAGGCCAGGGTACCCTTCGACCTCGGTGACGTAGGGGTAGTCGTAGTGGATGCGGTGCGAGTTGAACGTCAGCGCCGAATACCGAAACAGCATGACCTCATCTGGCCGCACACTCTTCGACCAGTCCCATCCGGCCGGCACCGCCGAGTCCGCGCGGGGCGCTTGCGCCCCCGATCCCTCAGGCACCGAGGCCGCCTCCCTGTAGACGATCGTGTGCCGATCCGTCGTCGCCAGGACTCCGTCCGCGGAGATCTCGTGCCGCAGCACCACGAAGCACAGAGGACCGGTGCTGCCGGACTTCTCCGTGACCGATTCGATCGTCGTCGTCCGCGACATCGTCTGCCCGGGCATGATCGGCGCGTGGAAGGCGAGTTCGCTGCCGGCCCACATCCGCCGAGGCAGGTCCACCGGCGGCATGAACCCGCCGAGCCTCACATGCCCGTCGGTCCCGAGCTCACTCATCGGCACATCGTCTTCGGAGAAGTGCAGCCAGTGTCCCAGGGGAAAGAGCGGGTCCGTCTCGTCGCCCTGACGGCCGAGCAGAGAGGCCAAGCGTGACGCGCGCTCCCCCGAGGCGACCTCCTCGACCGTCGAGGTCCGCCCCACCCAGTCCTGCAGGTTCACGGTGTCATCGTTGCTCATGTGCTCTTCTCCATCGCTCTTCCCGCTCCCACACCGTCACGAAGGGGTTCATATCCTGTTGCGGCCGATGAGCTGTTTGGCGATGACATCCATCTGGATCTCATTCGTTCCCTCGCCGACGATCATCAGCGGCGCATCGCGGTAGTAGCGTTCGACGTCGTATTCGGTGGAGTATCCGTACCCGCCATGGACGCGGATGGCGTCGAGGGCCACCTCGGCGGCCATCTCCGAAGCGTAGAGCTTCGCCATTCCGGCCTCCATATCCACCCGCGCTCCGGAATCATAGGTACGGGCCGCGTGGAGGACGAGCTGGCGGGCCGCTTCGAGCTTTGTCGCCATCATCGCGAGCTTGTTGCCCACCGACTGGTGCTTCCAGATCGGCTTGCCCATCGATTCGCGTTCCTGCGAGTACTTCACCGCATCATCGAGCGCCGCCTGCGCGACGCCGAGGGACCGGGAGGCGACCTGGATGCGGCCGATCTCGAGGCCCTTCATCATCTGCTTGAACCCGACGCCCTCGGTCTCGCCGAGCAGCTGCGACTGCGGCTGGCGAAGGTTCTCGAAGTTGAGTTCGCAGGTCTCGACGCCCTTGTAGCCGAGCTTCGAGAGGTCCTGGGAGATGGTGAAGCCCTCACCCTTCTCGACGAGGATGATCGAAATGCCCTTGTGCCTCGGCTCAGCGCTGAGGTCGGTCTTGCACAGCAAGGCGATGAGGTCGGAGCGACGGGCGTTCGTGATCCACGTCTTCGACCCGTTGATGACGTAGTCGTCGCCGTCCTTGGTCGCTGTCGTGCGCATCGCCTGCAGATCGGAGCCGCCGCCGGGTTCGGTCAGGGCCATCGTCGCCCGCAACTCACCGGTGGCCATCCGCGGCAGGTACGCATCCTTCTGCTGCTGCGTGCCGTATTCCTGGATGAGCTTCGCGACGACGGTGTGTCCACCCATCGCCCCGGCCAGCGACATCCAGCCGCGAGCGAGTTCTTGGGTGATGAGGGCATAGGCTTCGGTCGAGACCTTGCCCATCCCCCACGGTTCGTCGATGGCGAGCCCGTATATGCCCATATCCTTCATCGTCTGGATCCACGCCTCGGGGTACCCGTTGGCGTGCTCGACCCGGTTGACATCGGGTTTGACCTGTTCGTCGACGAACTCGGCCACCGTATCGATCATCATCTGCTCTTCGGCGCTGACTCCCATATCGGCTTCCCTCTCCTCTTCGGGCTGTGCGGTATCTGCCGTCACCGGGTGTCTGCAGCCGTCTGACCTGGTCCCGGTCGCGTCTGTGCCAATCTTCGCAAAGAGGTTCGTGGGATGGAACAAGGTCGGGCGGTGCAAGCAAGGGCTCGCCTGCACCGCCCGATCACTCATGAGTCAAGACCGCCGCTCAGCCTCTGGGCGCGAATGCTCCACGGTCCTTCTCGGCCAGTTCGGAACCGTACTCGACGAAGACCGCTGCCCCATCGACCCGGACCAGATCGTCGACGAATTCGATGGAGGCACTGTCGCCCTCTTCCAAGATCACCATGTCCTTCGATTCGTTGAGAGCGCCCCTCTCGACATCATAGGCATCCGAGTCGGGGTTGATCTCCTCCTCTTCGATATCGGCGATCGCCTGCTGGACTCCGTCGGAATCGGGATCGATCAGGGTGACGGAATCACCGTCGATGATGATCCACCCACCGTCGGCGACCTCGCTGCCGACGGACTGATAGACATTCTTGTTTCCGCCGAAGCACCCGGTCAGTGCTACGGCCAGCCCGGCGAGCAGACCCATCACGGCCACCAGGCGAGTGATGGTGCGCTGCCTTCCGATCGAACTCGTTGCTGTACTCATCTCTGCTCCTCTGCTGTAAGTCATCCGGATATCGTCAGTCGTTCTGCGAGACCTCAGGCTTCGACGTGCCACGCAGCGTCAGCAGTGTCAGCACCGCGGCAGCCAGCATTCGGGCGTGAACCCCTGGAAGTGGACACATCAATGTGTACTATCAGGCGGCAATGTCCATCATAAATGTGTAATGGGACTGCTGAAGGTTTGGTTGACTTCACGACTGGATAAATTCCAGGAAGGATAGAAGTCATGCCAAAGATCTACACCGATGAGTTCAAGCAATCAGCGCTCGAGCTCTTGGACGATGGAATGACCCAGAAGCAGGTGTGTGCCGACCTCGGTATCTCGAAGTCAGCTCTCCAGGCCTGGGTGCGTGACTCGCGGCTACGCGAGCACGGACTCGAGCCCTCCCGTGATGTCGAGGAGTCACGCGCCCAGGCGGCAGCGCTGAAACGCATTCGCAAGCTCGAGCGGGAGAACAAGATCCTCCGCGAGGCCGCAGCGTACCTCTCGCAAGCGAACTTGAAGCTCGGTGGCCATCACCCACAATGATGTACCCGCCGGTACCGTGACCTTGCTGCCACCGGGGTGCCGGTGGCAGTGACCTGTCGGGTGCTCGGCTTTACCAAGCAGGGGTTCTACAAGTGGTGCGCTCATCCGGTCTCAGCTCGGGACTGGGACGAGGCACATCTGATCAATGCCGCCTACGACGTTCATACGGACGATCGGCGAGTTCGGGCACCGGTTCATCGCCGATGAACTCCACGCCGCGGGTCTGCAGACGTCAGAGCGTCGTGTGTGGCGATTGTGCTCGCAGCAGCAGTTGTTCTCGCACACGATCAAACGAGCCCGGAAACACGGCAAGAAGCCCGGCCCGCCAGTGTGTGACGACCTCGTCGAACGCGGCTTCACTGCCAAGGCAATCAACGAGTTGTGGCTGACCGACGTTACCGAACACCACACCAGTGAGGGCAAGCTGTACATGTGCGCGGTCAAGGACGTGTTCAGCAACAGAATCATCGGCTATGCCATCGATTCGAGAATGAAATCTCGCCTGGCTGTGGCGGCGATTGATGATGCTGTGGCCCGTCGTGGCGGGTCTGGAATGATTGCCGGGTGTGTCGTTCACTCGGATCGCGGCTTGCAATTTCGTTCTCGGAAGATCCAGCAGGCTCTACGGCATTACGGGCTCGTCGGATCGATGGGTCGGGTCGGTGCTGCTGGTGATAATGCGGCGATGGAATCGTTCTTCGCCGTGTTGCAGAAGAACGTCCTCGATCGGGGCCGTTGGGACACGCGAGCGAGGTTGCGCACAGCGATCGTCCACTGGGTCGAGCGGACCTATCACCGGAAGCGTCGACAGCGACGATTGGGTAAACTGACTCCGGTTGAATACGAGCTTGTTCACCAAAAGGCCGTCGCCCTGGCGGCATAAACCCAGGAGTCAACCAAACCTTCAGCAGTCCCTGCCCACGCAGCTCACCGAGCTGATCACCCTCGGTCGAACCCTGAAACGACGGGCCCTGGACGTGCTGGCCTACTTCGCCCACCCCGGCACCAGCAACGGCCCCACCGAAGCGATCAACGGCCGACTCGAGCACCTCCGTGGCACCGCGCTCGGCTTCCGCAATCTCGCCCACTACGTCATCCGCGCCCTACTCGACACCGGAGGATTCAGAACCGAGCTACACCGTCATCTGTGAAGAGCCGCTTTAACGCCACCACGCCAGTGTTGACCGTGCGACGACTGACTATCGGTTGTGACGGACATGACACGCAGACCTTTTGACATGAGGGCGCCAACCTGCTCCATGAGCCTGTTTTAGCGCTCTTGCTGAGCGTGACCGGCGTGCCTCCTGGAAGCCTAGTTGAATACCTGGTAATTAGTTGAGATGACAGAAGAAATTACTCCAAGCCAAACCGCCCTCTTCTCCGCCGCCGCTCGCGCAGCGCACCCCATCGTGGACCAGCAACCGCATCTGCTGCGCGATGAACCTGCCGCCCAACTGTGCAAGTTGGTGACCCCGTCGCCGCTCGACTTCCAGCTGGGACAACCCGAGGTGGGCGTCCTCGCTGCAGCGCGTCTGTCGGCCTGCGCACGCTCTCGCTACGCTGACGCCTCATTGTCTGAAACTCGCGTCGACCAGGTGGTTGTCATCGGTGCAGGTTTGGATACTACTGCTTTCCGCCTACCATCGGCGCTTGACGCCAAGGTGTGGCTCATCGACCGCCCTGGAGTGCTCGCCTGGCGTACCCAGCTCTTCGATCGTGCTGGACTGCCAGACACAACACGCCACATCGCAGCTGACCTCGCCGAAGGCTTCGACGTAAGACTCCTAGGAAGGGCCGGCGTGGATCTTCATCGTCCGGTTTTCGTCGTTTGGCTTGGCGTGAGTATGTACCTCCATCCTGCCGACTGCCGCACCTTCCTCGGGTACCTGTCAGAGCTCGCGGCAGGCTCCAGGCTCATCTTCGACTACCACCTCGCCCCGGAATTCCGCGACCAACCAGGAGCCGAGTACGCGAAGGCCGTAGCGGCGATGGCAGGCCATCAGGGTGAGCCTTGGCAGTGCTCATCGACACCGGAGGAGATGGGCAAATGGTTGGCAGAACACGATTGGCAGCTTCAAGAGGATGTCGATGAATCCTCGAGCGTGCCTGAAGGGTTCTTTGCCAACCAAGAGCATCTGCAGCCGATGAAGCTCGTCCGACTGGTTCAGGTCATGCGCTAAGCGCTTCCTGTGCGGCCTCGACAGCAGCGGAGTTCTCAATCTGGCCCGCGAGACACCCTGCTGTCGAGGTCCGCTACGCCTGGCACTCATGAGTGAAAGCACTCCGGCCTAACAGTCGACCCTCTTGGTCGATATGACAAGAAACGGAGCAGACACACCTTTGCACGATCTCTCGGCGAGGGCACTAGTCGACGATGCCCGATGAGTCTGTTGGCGCCGCGTGAGCATCGAGTGATACGTGCACGCACACGCACGATACAAAATGCCGTAGGCCCTCTCTCGTACGACTGCGTGAAAGTGATTGTCGTCCGAGACGGCTCCGCAATCCTGTATAGCGAGTTCGGACAACAACCAGTACGAACTGGCGACGTAATCCGGCTCTTCACAGATGAGGGTGTAGGAGCTGGCGGCGCGGCGGTGTCGGGATAGACGTCGAGGTCTCCCGATGATGGAAGTTCCTACGCTCGCCATCTGGAAGACCTCGACGTGCTCAACGCTACCTTCACCGCGCCCGATCTCGATACCTTCAGCCAGCTTGACCGGCTGGGCCTAACCGTGACGGGCCAGCTGATCGAGCCGCACCGATCGGTGTTGGAGTGTCGCGTGCTCGAACCGGACAACTGGTGCCACGGTTGCGGCCAGCAAGGCGTCTCCCGGGGCACGGTGATCCGGCGTCTCGCCCACGTCCCGCTGGGCTGGCGTCCCACGACGCTGCAGGTCAGAGTGCGTCGTTACCGATGCCCGGACTGCCGCAGCGTGTGGCGCCAGGACACCTCGACCGCGGCCGAGCCCCGCGCTGTCCTCTCCCGGCACGCCGCGCTGTGGGCGCTCAAGGGCGTGGTCATCGATCGCTTGTCCGTCGCCCGGATCGCCACCGGGCTCGCAGTCGCCTGGAACACCGCCAACGATGCGATTCTGGCCACCGGCCAGCAGCTGCTGATCAACGATCCCACCCGCCTCGACGGGGTCCGCGTCATCGGCGTGGACGAGTACGTGTGGTCCCACACCCGCCGGGGCAGCAAGTACGTCACCGTCATCATCGTGATTCGCCCCGGGAATAATGGAGACAGTGAAGCCACGGAAAGGACTTCCCTGTCATGCCCCAAAAGAAGTATCCCCTCGAGCTTCGTGAACGAGCAGTGCGCATGGTCCGCGACGCTCTCGAAGCCGACCCTGGTGCCCGCCGCGGCATCTTCCGCCGCATCGGTGACCAGCTCGGCGTGAACCCAGAAACACTGCGGTCCTGGGTCAACCAGGACCAGGTCGATGCCGGCGACCGGCCCGGCACCACCACCGCTGAAGCCCATCGAATCAAAGACCTCGAGAAAGAGAACCGGGAACTGCGCCGAGCCAATCAAATCCTGAAGTCGGCCTCGGCTTTCTTCGCGGCGGAGCTCGACCGCCCCTCGAAGTAGTCTGCTCCTACATCGACGAGCACAAGGACGAATTCGGAGTCGAGCCGATCTGTGCCACGCTGCGTGCTGCCGGCGTGAAGATCGCTCCGAGTACCTACTATGCCCGCAAACAGCGCCCAGCTTCGGACAGGCAGAAACGTGACCAGATCCTGAAAGAGGAGATCAGTACTATCCACGCGAACAACTACGATGCGTTCGGAGCCAGGAAGATGCATATCGTGCTCAACCGCGAACCCGACTCGCATGGTCGCGGGCATGCGGCCCGATGCACGATCGAACGCCTGATGAAAGACCTCGATCTACACGGGATAAGACGGGCGAAGGCACCGAACACTACGAGGTCAGCACCGCGGGAGAACTGCCCGGCCGATCTCGTCGATCGGCACTTCGCCGCCTTCGCTCCTGACCGGCTGTGGGTGGCCGATATTCCCCCGCAAGCGGGAGGTGCCCCCTCTTATGTGCACACGTTCACAGGGTGGGTCTACGTCGCGTTCGTCACCGACGTGTTCAACCGCGAGATCGTCGGCTGGCAGGTCTCGAGATCGTTGCATACCAAGCTGGCTCTTGACGCTTTGCAGATGGGCATCTATCAGCGAAAACGTGCCGGTGGCGACCTGTCCGGGCTGGTGCACCACTCGGACCGCGGGGTCCAATATCGAGCGATTCGCTATGGCGAGGCCCTGGCCGAACAAGACGCCGTCGCGTCTGTCGGGTCGAAGGGCGATTCGTACGATAACGCCCTGGCCGAAGCGTTAAATTCACTCTATAAGGCCGAGCTGATCCGGAACAAGGGTCCGTGGAGGAGCATTGATGATGTCGAGATCGCCACGGCCGAGTGGGTGCACTGGTTCAACACGTACCGGCCTCACGGAGCGCTCGGTGGGGCGACTCCCGCCGCGTTCCGAGCAGACAATTTCAGTGCGCTGCCACGGGTTGCCTAGCTGTACTGACCGGGGACGTTGATCAATCGTGAGAACGGTGGTTGGCCCCCGCAGGCTGTGTGGGGTCGGTGATGGTTGTAGTAGTGCAACCAGCCCTCAAGTTCTGCTCGGCGTTCGGCTTCCGAGTTGTAGCAGCGGGCGTAGGCCCAACCGTCAGTCAGGGTGCGGTGGAATCGCTCAATCTTGCCGTTGGTTTGCGGCCGATAGGGTCGGGTGCGCTTGTGTTTGATGTCTAGATCGGCGCAGGCGTCTCGCCATATGTGCGACCGGTAGGCTCCGCCGTTGTCCGAGAGGACACGCGCGACGGTGATGTTGCGCTGGTTGAACCACTCGACGGCCCGGCCGAGGACAGCGGCGGCGGTGAGGGCAGTCTCGTCGTCATGGACTTCGGCGTAGGCGACACGGGAGTGATCGTCGATGACGGTGTGGACGTATGCCTTGCCCATCAACGGGTCGCTATATTTGTTGCGGGGCTTGCCGGGTGTGGCGGATCGATTCTTCTCGCCTTGCCGTCGGCCGACGTAGCGCCAGCCTCCACCTTGAGGGATGTTGCCGAGCTTCTTCACGTCGACGTGGATCATGGAGCCGGGGTGGGCGTGCTCGTAACGACGAACGGGTTCGCCGGTGGCGCGATCGACGTGCGAGAGCCTGTTTAGGTGCACACGGGCCAGGATCTGTTGAACTGTCGACGGCGCGATGCCGAGTCGGCGGGCCAACTGCACGGGTCCCTCGCGAAGTCGGAGGCGCAGGGCGATGCAACGGCGCATGGTCTTGTGGTTGGTCTTGTTCGGCGAGTGATGTGGGCGTGAAGAACGATCCTGCATCGACTCACCGTTTCGATAGCGGTCGGCCCATCGTTTGGCGGTGGGCCAGGAGACTTGGAAGCGTGCAGCGACCTCGCTGATTGGCCAATCGCCTTCGACAACCAGCTGGGCCACGATCAGTCGGTGGCGGGGCGTGAGGGCGGCATTGATGTGAGACATAAAGGAACCTTCCTGGTGACGGGACCGCCACAGGAAGGCGAGCGACCTGAGGGGCGGTCGATGGAGTTGCGATGCAGAAGCAGCACAAGTGTTTCGTTGACGATCGGTGATCGTGTGACTTCGTGGTTCTGATTGGGCCAAATGCCGGTGATAGGGTCCGGCCCCTCACAAGAGGTGATTACCGCATAGGAGCGTTTATCACGTTGGGGCGTCTGGCGAACGAGGCGGCGATGAGGAGCGCTAGGACAGTGCACGCGGCATAGATGGCAGCACCACTGGGAAGAGAACCGTTCCAGGGGAAGTCGTAGCCGTCGTCCAGCAATGTCAGCCCGAGCCGGTAGGGCCAAGCTGTGGGCAAAGCCCACGAGAAGTCAGCACCCATCACGACCATCGTGGCCATACCGACACCCACGCCCATGATGTTGACTATCACGACGTTGCGCGTCAGGACGCACAGGACTGCACTGAGGGCGACCATAACTGCGAAGGTGCCGCATTGGAGAGTGAGGTAGGCGATGGTCATCCGCCAGATCTCTGTACGTGCGCCGCTGCTGAGCATCAGGACGATCATCAGCACTGTCGACAGCGCCACGAACGACGCGAGGATCGTGGCAATGGAGAGGAGTTTTGCTGTGACGAGCCGTGTTGCGCCCTGTGGCTGGGTGAGCCAGTCGAACCATGTGCGGTTACCCAGTTCGACGTGGAAGGCGATGCTGGTTACTACGCAGGCCACGAGGCCGGTGACGAGCATGGACTGGTTGTGCAGAATGAAGTAGCGCGATGGACCAGTGGCGGTGGCCCCTATGAGAGCCGCAATTGTCACCATCGCCCAAGGTGCGAGGTGCAGAGCGAGTGCGAACCACAATCCCTTTTCTCTGCGGAGCTTGCGCCATTCATTGAGAACGAGATGGGTCATCAGTTGTCCTTCCGCATAAGGCAGACGTAGAGGTCTTCCAGATCCTGCTGGGATTCCTCATTTCTGCAGACTGAGTGGATGACGCGTCCAGCTTTGAGGAAGGTCAACCGGTCTGCCAGCGCTGCTACTTCGGTCAAGTTGTGACTGGAGACGACTATGGACACGTTGCATTCGTCACGTACTCGTTTGAGTAGTTCACGACATGCACGAATGCCCATGGGGTCAAGCCCGTTGGTGGGCTCGTCTAACAAAAGCAGTTGGGGATCACCGATCAGACTTCGTGCGACGCCAAGACGCTGACGCATTCCCAACGAGGTCTGGCTGCAGCGAAGTCCCATGTGGGGTTCGAGTCCAACTAGCGCTAGAAGTGCCGGTATCTGATCGTGCGAGACACCTAGGTAGTCGGCGTGCAGGCGCATGTTCTCGAGCACGGTCAGCCGCGCGTAGAAGGCGGGGTATTCGATGAGGTGCCCCATCCGCAACGGCTGAGGGTCCGTACGGATCACCCCTTCGTGATCCAGCGCTCCCAGGATTGCTTTGAAGAGGGTGGTCTTGCCCGCTCCGTTCGGCCCGAGCAACGCATGGATATGGCCCCGGTCGCAGGTGAGATCGATGCCGGACAGAGCCCATGTGTCACCGAACTTGACTTCGAGGCTCTCGACCTCCACCACGGGGTTCACAGGAAGAGCCAAAAGGCGAAGGTGATGGCATACATGGCAAAGAAGGCTCCTGATGGCATGAACTTCACGCCCTTGAGCCCGTCCTTAATGACCTGTGCGAATGCTGTGACGACAGATGCTGCCAGGCACAGCAAGCTGGCCACCAGCAAGATGTTGGATGCGATTTCCACCGATTCCTCCCAAGTATGAAAATGGCGACGTTCGCCGAAGTCAACGCTAGGAGGCGGGCGTTCGGAATGGATCGGGCAGTCGACCAGACTGCCGGCGCACATGACCAGGAAGCTTGGTCCACTGTCGTCAGGTTTGGCCGAAAGATACCCAGTGTAGAAGATGGCCGCCTCCTAAGATGAGGGGGTGAAGAATCCTCCAAGAGTCGCTGGCATGCTCTTGGGCGCAGCCAGCGTCCTGTTCGTGCTCCTGTGCGCTCTTGACAGTGCTGCCGGTAACCGAGTAGCCGTGCCAGCGTGGTGGCTGTTGGGTGACGCCGCGGTCGGCGTCCTGGCGCTGTGGCTGGCTCGTCAGGGTCGTGCGGGCGCGGGGTTGGCCTTGTCGGCTGTGTCGACTGCGGCCTGCGGAACAGCTCTTCTCCACGTCTCGAGATCGGCTGGCATTCACGGCTTCTGGCGCGGCCAGGCCACAGGTGCGGCCTACCTGGCGTTGGCTCTGTTGCGATGGCAACTGCCATGGACCCCAGAAGGGGCCTACCAAAGCTCCTGGTGGGGGCTCGCCCTCGTCGGGTTGAGCGTTGAGTGTTTCGTCGCATGGGGCAGTACCATCGCTGCTCATCGGGGTCTCGTCCGGTCCTTACGTGAGCAGAACGAGGCCCTCGCCCGCGAAAAGCAGAGCGCCGTTATGGCCGCTCAGATCCAAGAACGACTGGACATCGCCCGCGAGATGCATGACGTTCTGGCTCATCGCCTCAGCCTGATCAGTATGCACTCCGCAGCGTTGGAACACCGCACCACGATGGCTGACGACGAACGTATCCAAGCAGGAGCACTAATCAGATCCAACGCCCGTGCATCGCTGTCCGAGCTCCGTGACATCCTCAGTGACCTGCGTGAGGACCAGCCACATGCCCCGCAACCGGGCATCACCGATCTGCCCCGGCTCGCCGACGAAGCCAGCACTCCGGCGAACCCTGTCCAAGTCAACATGGACTCAGACGGCAGCGGCCTGGCACCCGGTGCCGGGCGGCACGTCTTCCGCATAGTTCAGGAAGCCATTACAAACGCGCACAAACACGGTAGCCCTGGTTGTATTCACGTCCGACTGCGGAGCGAGGCCGATCACTACCTCCTCAAAGTGATCAACCCTGTGAACGAATCCAGCTCGACTCTGCCAGGGTTCGGCCTTCAGGGGATCACCGAACGGGTCCACCTTTGCGGAGGTAGCCTCGCGCACGCCATCCACGACAGCACCCACGTCATCGAGATCACCATCCCCATGCGGGAGAGCCAATGATTCGACTTATCGTGGTCGACGACGACGCCTTCGTCCTCGCCGGCATCAGACTCATGCTCTCCGAGCAGGGCGACCTCGAGATCGTAGGCACCGCCAGTGACGGCCGGGAAGCTATCAACCAGATCAGGCATGTCGCCCCCGACATCGTCCTAATGGACCTGCGCATGCCTGGCATGAACGGTATCGAGGCGACACGCGCGATCAAGCAGGACCCACGCCCGCCTCGTGTGCTGGCGCTCACCACCTGGGACACAGACAACATGATCCGCGACGCGCTGGCAGCCGGCGCTGACGGATTCTTGCTGAAAGATGCCAGTCCCCAAGAGCTATCCTCAGCTATCCGCCGGGCGTACAGCGGTGAACCCGCTCTAGCCCCTGCGGTCACCCGAAAACTCGTGGCCGCCTTCACTCAAGGCATCGAAGCCCGTCAGGAGTCCCTCGATGCGCTCTCCTTGCTGAGCGAGATGGAGACCGAAGTGGCACTGGCTATCGCCCAAGGACTCAGTAACGCAGCGATCGCCAACCAGCAATACATGAGTGTGGGCAACGTAAAAGCGTGTGTGTCACGCATTCTGACCAAACTGGGGCTCACCAATCGGGTGCAGATTGCGACCCTCATCCAGCGAGGCCAACCGGGCCGCAGCCCCGAGGCCTGACGAAAGACAAGCTTCACAGCAGTGTTTCGCAGAACCACGTCGCTTCGATTCGTTTTGGAGCGACGCCACACCGGGAAGTTGGATGAATGCCCCGCGCCAAGTTCAATCAACGTGTCCGGTCAGTACACCTAGCTCGTGCACCAGCTGATGAATTCCAAGTAGAAAACTCTCCATCAAACCCGGGGCTTGACATTTAGAGGCTGAGAAGGAAGATTCTCTGCGTCAGGTCGGGTACTCCAAAGAACGCCGCGTGGACCCGCAGATCGTTGTTGGACTCCTCGTCGACCGGACAGGATTGCCGTTAGAGATCGGCTGCTTCGAAGGATCGAAAGCAGAGACCCACACGCTCATTCCCGTGATCAAAGCCTTCCAAGAACGCCACCACGTCACAGACATGGTCGTCGCCGCCGACGCCGGAATGCTGTCGGCAAAGAACCTCAAAGAACTCGATGACGCTGGGCTGCGATTCATCGTCGGGTCGAGGCAGACGAAAGCTCCACACGATCTGGCGACGCATTTTCGGTGGAATGGTGAGTACACCGAGGATGGGCAGATCATCGACACGATCACCCCGAAAGGAACCAAGCGGCTTGATCCTGAGCGGATGAAGAAAAGACGCGAACCCGTCTGGTCAGCGAAAGAGCATCCTCATGCGTGGCGAGTGGTGTGGCAGTGCCGGCGCAAACGGGCGATGCGGGATGAGCAGACGCTGAACCTGCAGCGCAACCGGGCGTTGGCGATCATCGACGGTGACAAGCCGGCGAAGAAGGCTCGGTTCGTCAAAGTCACTGATGAGGAGAAAGCCTTCGATGAGAAGGCTTATGAGCGGGCGATGAAGCTGACAGGGTTCAAAGGCTACGTGACGAACATTCCCGTCGGAACCATGCCTGCGGCCGAGGTCATCGGCAGCTATCACGACCTGTGGCATGTCGAGCAGTCTTTCCGGATGTCGAAGACCGACCTACGAGCCAGGCCGATCTTCCACCGCACCAGAGATGCGATCGAAGCTCACTTGACAGTCGTGTTCACCGCGTTGGCCATATCGAGGTTCATACAGGACACGACTGGGGCGTCGCTGAAGAAGATCATCACATCGTTGCGGCCGCTGCGGGAGTTCACCGGCCACGTGGGTGGGCAGGACATCACCTTCGACCCAGAGGTCACCGGGGAAGCGAGAAAAATCGCGGGTGAGCTACTGCCGGACCGTTTTGCGGGGCACTAAAGTTGTGGAACTCAGGTTCTGCGCTGAGCTTTGATCGGTGTCATGAGTTCCTCTCGCCTTGAGTTGGTGTTTCATCTGTGAGTCGCAGCGCAACGGCATTTGGTTGCATGAGCGGCGAAGAAATCTTCACTCGACCACTTGGACGCTGTGTCGAACCTCGAGATCCTCGCCTTCGGGCGTCTGTGAACGGAGGACGACGACCGCCGTACCCGGGCTGGTGGGAGTGATCGTCACTGTTCCCTGATCGGAGACGTATCGGTGGCTGGGCAGAGTCCACACCCAGGAGTTCACGCCGTCCGTCTCCGCGGTGAAGACGGCAGGTTCTCCGACTTCGATCTCGTCCGGTCCCGTGATGTCGATCGAGCTGGAGGCAATCTGCGCAGGCGGAGTGCCGCTGCCTTCGAAGGCCCACCGCCCCAGCAGAACCCCGCCCACCAAAGCGATCACCAGACCGGCGACGACGAGGGCTCGCTGGAGCCGGCGAACGAGCCTGCCCCGTGTGGCCGACGCGACAGATCGGGCCTCTGCATCCGTATCGGCGTCCACAGCTGAGGCCTGCTTGTCCGGTTCAGAGGGAACTTCGGGCGCAGGCGGGGCCAAAGCCTCCTCGACCTCCTTCAGCCACTCCTGAGCATTCGCCTGCCGTCGCTTCGGCCGGTCCGCCATACCCCGCTTGAGAACCTTTGTGAGCGCAGATGGGAGGTCGCTGCCTCGCACTAGCCAGGCGAGCAGCGCGGACATGGCCCAGATATCGGCTCGAATATCGACGATACCCGGGCCGCTCTGTTCGGGTGGGCGGAATCCCTCGGTGCCGCCTGAGACGGTCACCCCCGAATTCAGGGCGAGATCCTTGCACATCCCGAGGTCCGCCAGGACCAGACGTTCGTCGGCTCGAATCAGAGCCGAATCGGCTGCGCCGCTCGAATCCTCCGCCGAGGCGGGGCTCCTGTGCGTGAGCAGCAGGTTCCCCGGACTCAGATCCCTGTGCACCAGACCTGCCTGGTGCACAGCCGCCACCGCGACAGCCAACTGTCGAGCGAAGGCAAGCGCATCATCGGCAGTGGCTCGCCAGCCGTTGCCCCAGAGATGATCGAGACGGTCCCGCACCGACCCTCGGTCGGCGAGTTCGAGCACGAGGTAGGGCTGGAACCTCTCTGATTCTCCGACATCGTAGACGGTGATGACGTGTTCCCCGCCCACCCGTCGAAGACTCCGTCCTTCGGCGATGAAGCGTTCGCGGATCTCCGGATTCAGACTGTGGTTCTCCGCCAGGATCTTGATCGCCACCGTGTCGTTGAGACGCTCATCAACGGCGCGGTGAACAGTCGCGAAAGAGCCTGCACCGATCGCCTCTCCCACCTGGTAATGCGCCAGTCGTGTGGTCATCCTTCGGTTTCCGTTCCCGGTCGATCATCTCCCAGCATCCCTGCGATCATGGCTCGGCCCCGGCTGATCTGAGATTTGACGGTCCCCTGGCTGCGATTGAGCCGCCTGGCCACCTCGGCGTAGGGCAGTCCTTCGATGTCTCGGAGCACAACCGGGACCCGATAGATCTCCGGGAGCCTTTCCAGGGCCTCGCGCACCGTGGCCTGCGTGGCAATCATGGAACTCATGCGCACCGTCGGCGAGTGCTCATCGTCGAGCGGCGTCGACTCTCGCTGCCGACGCAGGTAGTCAACCACTCGCCGCTGCACGATGGTGTCGGCCCAGCTGCTGAACCTGCTGCCGCCTCGGTAGGAGTCGATGGATTCGACGATCGAGATGAGCGATTCCTGGGCCACATCGTCGACCGAGGCCCTGTCCAAGAGCATTGCGCCGGCGAAGCGATGCACAATGCCGCAGGCATCAAGCGTCTCCACCAGCACATTCATCGCGAGACGGTTCGTCGATGCGTGGTCGGCCGCCGCATCGAGAACGGACTCACCACACCCGTGGGCCACCAGTTCCCTGGCACGATCAGTCGCGTTCAGCTCATCGTGTTCGTCGAATGCGCGGATCAGTTCATCGACGGTCTCAGCGGACTGCCTGCGGCCGGGTTCTCCGGCCGTCATCGGCGATTACGCCGTGGGACTTGGGGCACTGCGGTGTTTACGACAACCTGCGTCGTATTTCTCGTGGTGACACGATTGCGGCATTCTACGGTGATTTCGCGTCGAACCGAACGAGGTCGCAGTCGTAACCCCTGACGGCTCACACGAGACCCTGCATCACCATGAATTCGCGGCAACTGTGACTGCACACGACACCTCAAGTCAAATCAATTCGAAAATATCTCCTGTCAACGTCTCTTACATATTAGAGCAACCGCAAAATCATCGCTATGGCTTTGCAATATGACAGGTCTGCTTCATCTGCGTGCCCGCAGAGCTCTGCACAGTTGTGGGCCGCAGCGGCTCAAAGAGCAGAATCACATTGATTCGTTCTGCGGCAGACAGCGCGATCTCAGCTCAGCCGAGCAGCCCCATCACGGATTCCCTCACCTGCAGCGCCGCGAGGAACCCGAAGAGCGCCAGGCAGATGCCCAGCAGCACGTTCGACCACTTCGTGTTCCGCAGCTCGGTCGGCACCGATGAGCGGTTGAGGATGACGAGCAGCGCCAGCGCGAGCACCGGCAGGATGAAGGCGCTGATCGCGGCATAGATGAGGACGAGCGTGACCGGTTGGCCCAGACTCATGATGGCCAGGGTCGCGATGGACAGGTAGACCAGCGCTGCGCGGAATTCGACGGACTTCGCCGACATCTCGTGCTTTGCTTCGTCCTGGTGCGGGTAGCGGCGCAGCACGCGCAGGCAGTCGGCGGTGACGTAGGCGATGCCGGAAAACCCGCCGAGCACACTCGTGTAGACCACGGCGAGGAAGCTGATGAGGAAGATCAGGCGGCCCACCTCGCCGATGCGGGCGATGAGGCTGTCGGCGATCGCGAACAGCGCATCGTTGTCGGAGATCGTGAAGCCCTGACCGTAGAGGATGAAGGCTCCCACGGCGCTCATGGCCACGGCGAAGACGAGGACGAGGCCGTAGCTGATGACCAGATCGAGACGGACGACGGGCTTCCAGTCCTCGCTGCGCCAGGACTTCTCGCGGATCCAGAACGAGTAGGCGAGGATGCCGGTCGCTCCCCCGACTCCTCCGATGAGCGACATCACCGTGATGATCGAGGTGTTCGGGAACGTCGGAACGATGGTCCCCACCGCCACCTGCTGGGCCTCCTGACCTTGGAACACGGAGATGGCCAGGGCGATGATGCCGAAGAACATGATGACGCCGAAGCCCATCATCGCCTTTTCCACAATGCCGTAGCGGCCGATGCCCACGAGGACCGCCGCGGAGGCCAGCACGACGATCGCCGTCGGCCAGAACGGCAGGACGGGGAAGATCGCCTGCAGGATATTCGT
This sequence comes from Brevibacterium sp. SMBL_HHYL_HB1, assembly GCF_018208375.1. Lineage (NCBI taxonomy): Bacteria > Bacillati > Actinomycetota > Actinomycetes > Micrococcales > Brevibacteriaceae > Brevibacterium > Brevibacterium sp. SMBL_HHYL_HB1. The sequence goes on from NZ_CP062936.1 coordinate 3,353,858, forward strand.
CGTCACCGCGATGACTCCGGCACCGAAGAACAGGCCGACGAGGAGTTCGGCGATGAGGAAGAGGGCCGGGAAGGTCCGTCCGCCGAAGCGCGTCAGATGGGACAGCAGTGACCGGTCCCCGCTCATCTGCAGTCGTGCGACCGCTTCGGAGAGCACGAATTTGAGGACGATGCCGACGGTGAAGACCCAGATGAGCGCGAGACCGTACTCGGCCCCCGAATTCATCGTCGTGATCATGTCGGAGGCGCCGACGCTGGCCAATGCCAGCACGATCCCCGGACCGATGAGCCGCAGTCGTCCGGCGAAGGTCGACGGCGCCGAGTCGGCCCCGACGGTGGTCTGGGGTGTGGGTGCGGACGGCATGGCTGAGCTCCGGTTCCTTGCTGAGTGCGTCATCTGACGAGATGGTCGGCATCAAGTGTGCCCAATGTGTCCGTTGCGCGGACACTCAGTCTCAATACTCGAACTCGAAGCTTCACACCCTGATCGAGCAGATTGCGCCCGGCCGCCGCACGCTGCTCAGATCTCCTTCCACGCCAACCTGTCCTGTCGTTTGGCCATCACGAGGATGACGGCCAATGCCACCACGGCGATGGCTGCGCCGATCACATCGTAGGACACGTTCGGCGTCACCAGCCCCAGCGCGGCCACGGCGATGACGAACCGCAGCCAGACCGGCAGCGGGACCAGGAAGTGTCCCTCTGCCGCGACGGACATCATCATCACTCCGATGAGCAGGATCACGGCCGCGCGTGCAGTGTCGAAGCCGGTTCCGTCGAGCATCAGCAGTTCGGGCTGGTAGACGAAGACGAACGGGACGATGAGGCCACCGAGGGCAAGCCGCATGGCGATGAACCCGGTCCGCATCGGGCTGCCTCCCGAGAGACCGGCAGCGGCGAAGGCCGCGAGCGCCACCGGCGGGGTGATGTTGGCGAACAGGCCGAAGTAGAAGACGAAGAGGTGCGCGGCCAACGCCGGCACTTCGAGCTGCACGAGTGCCGGAGCGGCCATCGTCGCCACGATGATGTAGGCCGGAATGCTCGGCAGCCCCATGCCGAGGATGATGCACGCGACGGCCGTCATCAGCAGGGTGGGCAGGAGGTATCCGCCGCCGATCGTGACGATCGTGCCCGCCAGCTTCACACCGAATCCGGTCTGAGTGGCCACTCCGACGATGATGCCGACACAGGCACACGCCACGGCGACCGAGATCGCCGTGACCGCTCCATCCCGCAGGGCATAGATGATGTCGATCAGGGACATGCGCGTGGACTTGCGCAGCATCGAGGCGATCACAGTGACGAAGATGGTCGTCACCGCCGCGAAGAGGATGGTGGTTCCGGAGAAGAAGAGCATGTAGAGGAGGAACAGCAGGGGCAGGAGCAGGTGCCCCCGTTCCTTCATCACTTCTCTCACTGCCGGAAGGTTCTCCCGGCTGATGCCCCGCAGTCCCTGGCTCGTGGCCCGCATATGGACCTGGACGAGGATCGCCAGATAGTAGAGCACAGCCGGGATGATCGCGATGAGAACGATCTCGGTGTAGGGAACGCCGAGCGTCTCGGCCATGATGAACGCGGCTGCGCCCATGATCGGCGGCATGATCTGTCCACCGACCGAGGCGGCCGATTCGACGGCTCCGGCGAAGTTCCGCTGGTAACCGACTCGTTTCATCATGGGGATCGTGAACGCACCGGTGGTGACGACGTTGGCGATCGCTGAGCCGTTGATCGAGCCGAGGAACCCCGAGGCGAGCACGGCGACCTTGGCCGGTCCTCCCCTGGCCTGACCGGCCAGAGCCAGAGCGATGTCGTTGAAGAACTGCCCCATCCCGGACTTCTGCAGAAATGCGCCGAAGAGGATGAAGAGGAAGATGTAGGTCGAGGACACTCCGATCGCTGTGGAGAAGATGCCCTCCGTCGACTGGTACATGAACGTCACGATCCGGTCGAGGTCGTACCCTCGGTGCCGGAACAGACCGGGCATCGACCGCCCGTAGTAGTCGTAGACGACGAACAGGATCGCAAGGATCGGCAGAACCGGCCCCGTCACGCGCCGAGAGGCCTCGAGGACGAGGACCAGCGCCATCACCGAGAAGACGACGTCGATCGTGTCGAAGCGTCCGCCGCTGACGGCGAGCTTCTGGAAGACGAGTCCGAGGTAGACGGCGATCGCAACCGATCCGGCCATGAACAGCCAGTCGTACCACGGCGGAGTCCTGCGCTTCTCGCTGAGGCGGAAGCGCTGGATGGCGAAGCAGAGCACGAGGATCGCCCCGACATGGATGCCGCGATGCACCAGAGTCGGCGGCCCGCCGAAGAGCGCATAGTAGATCTGGTAGAGCGAGAGTCCCACGGCGAATGCCGTCAGCGGCAGAGACCATTTCGTCGACCAGACGTCGCGAGTCCGAGACTCCCGATCGTACTTTTCGACCGTGTCCGGGGACACGGACTCGGCCGACACGGAGACGACCTCTGCGGTTCCTTCTTTCGTCTCTGCCCGAGAGCTGTTGTCGTTCGTCATATTCATCGGTCTCCGATCACGATCATTTCGGCACGGACGTGGTGGTCGATCGCTCGAGTCGGCAGGATGAGCTCGCCGTCGAGGTAGATGCGGTGGTGGACTCGATGGGAGTGGATCCACCGCACCGCGGGGAAGTGCTCGTCGAGTCCGCAGAGTCTCACCTTGTCTCCGTCGATCTCGGTCTGCGGAGCGTCGAACGGAGTGCCCGCCCCCATCAGCGCCAGTTCGGTGCAGTCGAGGACGAGCTCACCGTCGACGGGTGAGTAGTACTCCCACCACGGGGTCTTGTCGACCGAATGCATCCAGGTCATCGCCACCACATCGTCGTCGGAGATGGGGACGGATCTGAAGATCCGGCGGCTCGGAGCCTGCTCCCGGATGACCAGCCGTTGGCGGACCGGCCCGGACACGGAGAGCGGCACCACGAGGCCGAGGCCGGCCAGCACAGCCGACGTCATTGCCGCCCTCCGAGTCAGGGAGCGGATGGCTCAGCCCTGTTCGTCGAAGTACTTCTTCGCGCCGGGAGCGACTTCACCGACCGGGACGTCCTGGGCGCTGTCGACGGTGATGTCCTTCGCGGCGTTGTGCGAGCCCTGAATCTGGTCGAGATTGTCGAACAGCGATTTCGTCACATCGTAGACGGCGTCGTCGCTCAGCGATGGACTGACCACGAGGAGGTTCGGGATCGTCAGCGTCTCGGCTGCCTCGTTGTCGCCATAGGTTCCTGCCGGGACCTCTCCCTCCCCGAAGTAGTCGTGCTCGGAGAGCAGCTTGTCGCGGCCCTCACCGGTGAAGGGCACGACCGCGACGTCGTCGCTGGTGGCCAGGTCGGTCACGGCCGAGTTCGGCAGACCGCTGGTGACGAAGGCGGCGTCGAGCTGTCCGTTGCGCATCTGATCGATGGCTTCGGCATACGGCAGGTAGTCGGCATCGAAGTCGTCGTAGCTGAGTCCATAGGCGTCGACGACCGTCTTCGCATTCAGTTCGACACCGGAGTTCTGGTCGCCGACCGACACCGCTTTGCCCTTGATGTCCTCGATCGACTCGATCCCCGATCCTTCGACGGTGACGAGCTGGACGTACTGGTCGTAGAGGTTGGCCACGACCGGCAGCGAATCGATCCCCTTGCCTTCGAACGGCCCCTCGGCATTGAGCGCCTGGTCGACGGCGTCGCCCTGAGTGAAGGCGAGTTCGGCTCCTCCGTCTTCGATCAGGGTGAGATTCTCGACCGATGCCCCGGTCGACTGGACCGAGGTGTCGGCGCCGAGATCATCGGCGAGGATCTCGGACATCGTGGCGCCGACCTGATAGTAGACACCGGAAGACCCTCCGGTTGCGATCGTGATGAAGTCAGCGCTTTCCTCACCGTCCTCGCCGCCTCCGCCACCACCGCCGCCGCATGCGGTGGCGAGCAGTGCGACAGCAGCGATGCCGGCGGTTGCGGTGAAGAGACTGAATCGTCGAGAGGTGCGCATACTGCTGTTCTCCTTTGAACTCTGAACGCCGCTTGGCAATTCGTTGTGTGACCACTTCGAAGATTACTGGAAAACACTATTCGAGACCACACCGTCTCGCCTGTCGGCTGAGCCTGCGAACCACATTGCGAAGTCCTGGACCTTCATCGCGCGAATGCCCTCGCTGGGTTCCAGTCTAGCGTCAGCGGCTGACCGCCGTGCGCAGACTGCATCGCTATATTCGAGTCATGTCTGAGCCACTCGACCAGGGCCCGTTCTTCCACGGAACGAAAGCCGCGCTGCAGCCCGGCGACCTCCTCACCGCCGGATACGCCTCGAACTACCGCCCCGAGGTGGTCATGAACCACATCTACTTCACGTCCCTGCTCGACGGTGCCGGCCTGGCCGCCGAGGTGGCCGTGCTGAGGTCCGAGACGGACGACCCCAGCGCACAGCCGCACGTCTACGAGGTCGAGCCCACCGCCGAATTCGAGGACGACCCGAACGTCACCGACAAGAAGTTCCCGGGCAATCCGACCCGCTCCTACCGCAGCACCGCGCCGCTGCGCGTCATCGGCGAGATCACCGACTGGAAGCGTCTGAGCCCCGCGGACCTGCAGCTGTGGCGGCAGCGACTGTCTGCGATCGCCGCCGACGACAGCAAGCAGATCATCAACTGACGGCCCGGCGCGCAGCTGAGCTCAGTCCTGCTCGGCCCCGAAGACGCGACGTGCCATGCTCGGTGCGATCACGCCTGCTTCTTGACGATGTCGAAGTCCGCGCCGGTGGCATTGCGGAAGCGTCCGCCCTCGGCCTGATAGTCATCCCCGGTCTGCTGGAGCTTCTTGACGAACAGCGGGCAGATCGGCACGACGGTGATGCCGCGCTCCCGGGAGTCGGCGAGCGCCTCGGCGACGAGGACCTTCGACAGGCCACGACCGCCGAACTGCTCATCGACGACGGTGTGGTGGAAGATCCGCTCGGTCTCGGCCTCGGGGCCGGGGAGGAAGTAGGCGTGGCCGGCGATGGCGCCGCCCTCGACCGCGATGGCATAGGACCGGCTGTCCCCGTCGAGGGCGACGGTGACCTCGGCGCCCGTCGAGTCCGTGAGTGTCTGGCTCATTGCTCTCTCCTTCAATGCTGGTGAGTCTGGGTGGTCGGTCTCGTCACTGTGTCTCGTCGGGCCCGCCCTGGACCTGGGGCGGCGGGTTCCGCCGCGCTCTGATCGTCACGTCGGGCAGCCTCGGCGCGGGGAGACGGCCGAGGCCGTCGGCGTTGCGGCCGGGGCCTCCGCGTCCGATGTAGCCGTCGACGGCGCCGAAGCGTTCGCCTTCGGCCTGCCACTGCTCACGGAAGGCCACGATCTCCTCATGCGTGCGGCCGACGAAGTTCCACCACATGACGATCTCCTCGGCGAAGGGCTCACCGCCGAGCAGAATCAGTCGGGCCGTCTCGTTCCCGCGGTTGGAGATGCGCAGCTCGCTCGACCCCACTCCGGTGTAGCCGAGCGCGCCCGTCGGCAGGGCGACGTTCTCGAGTTCGATCTCACCGGAGTCGACGAGGAGGCCGTGTTCGAAGGACGCGGTGACCGGAAGGTCCACGGTCGCTCCGGCATCGAGGCGGATCTCCGCCCCGAGCAGCGGCGTGTGGGTCGTCACCGGTGACGAGGTGCCCCAGAGGTCGCCGAGGAAGACGAGCATCTGCCCGCCGTCGAAGGACGTGAGTTCGGGTGCGTAGTGTTCGAACTCGCGCTCCTCCTGATGGCGGGTGGCCTCGGGCAGGGCCAGCCAGAGCTGGACTCCGTGGAGGGTCGTCGTGTCCTCGGTCGAGACCTCCGAGTGGCAGATGCCCCGGCCGGCGGTCATGAGGTTGACCTCGCCGGGCAGGACCAGTCCAGCGTTGCCGCCCGAGTCGATGTGCTCGATGGCGCCGGAGAAGAGCCAACTGACCGTCTGCAGTCCGGTGTGCGGATGCGGGGCGACGTCCATGCCGCCGGCGGTCGACACGTCCTCGGGGCCGTAGTGGTCGACGAAGCACCAGGGGCCGATGAGGGAGCGCTGACGCTGCGGCAGGGTGCGGCGCACCTTCATCGCCCGGGGCCCGCCGAGGGGGACGTCGCGGGAGGCGATGATCTCCACCGGGGCGCGTCCCTGCTGGTCGCAGGCCGGTCCGGGCAGTCCGCCGGGTCGGCACACCACCTGGGGCGGATCGGTTTCGACGTTGCTCATCTCAGTCTCCTGTCTTCGCTGGGCGGATCCGGCCGACGGCCTCGCTGAGGCAGGCGAGGTCGGCCGAGTCGAGTGCCGCGAAGGCGTCGTCGACCACCTCGGCGTTCGTCTTCGCTGCGGTCGCCCGCAGGCTGCGGCCGCGTTCGGTCAGCCCGACGCAGATCCCCCGCTGGTCTTCGTCGTCGGGGCGCTGTTCGACGAGGCCGCGCTGCTCCAGCCTCCGCAGCAGGCGTGAGAGCGCGCTGCGGCTGAGCACGATCTCGTCGACGAGGTCGCGGTGGCGGATCGTCGAGTGCGGCGGGATGTTGATGAGGACGTCGAACTCGGTGGCTGTGAGTCCGTGCTCGGCCCGCAGCCGGACTCCGATCGCATCGACGAGGTCAGCGTGGATGAGCAGCATGCTCCTCCACACGGTGACCGCTTCGGATTCGAGCTGTCTCATCCCTCGCTCGCGTCGAGTTCGGCCTTGCGCGGGAAGTACCACCCCATGATCGAGCGCAGACGGTCGGCCTCGGGGCGGGCCCAATTGCGCATGAGCTCTCCGGCGAACGAGATCGCGGTCACCGGTGATGCACCCGCGGCGACGATCCGCTGCAGTGCGGACTCGTGGGCGACCCGGCTGATGCCGCCGACGGCGTCGACGACGGGGTAGACCTCGTAGCCTTCGGCCAGCATGTCGAGCGTCGGGAAGGTCAGGCAGACCTCGGTCCAGAGCCCGGCGATGACGACCTTCTTGCGACCTGTGGCTTCGATGGCGCTGCGGAAGTCCTCGTCCTCCCAGGCGTTGACGCCTGTCCGATCGATCTCCCCGACGCCAGGCAGTTCATCGACGATCGCCGGCTCGGTTCCCTGGTTCACTCCGAGATCGACGCCGACGGTCGAGAGCACGACGGGCACGTCGTAGGCGGCCGCGGCCTTGGCCACGGCGACGACGTTGAGATCGATCCGCTCCTTCGTCGCCGAGGTCACGGTCTGATACTGCTCCGGCTGGAAATCGATGAGGGCGACGACGCAGTTGTCCGGGGTCAGCAGCCGATCGGCTCGCGGATCTCGGATCGGCTCGGGCTGGGTCTTCGGCATGCCGACGGCTCCTTTGCAATCTCGGCCGGGAGAGTCATCCGGCCTCGCGCTCGCATGCTTTTTGTTGCAAGCACAACAATCCCACAAGTCCGCATCGGTGTCCAGGGGTGCAGCCGAGCCCGCTATCCCTGGGTCGGCGGGATCGGCCGGATCGCGCTCACGAGCTCGAAGACCTCCTCGGCGTCGGCGTCGGTCATCCCGGAGAAGCCGGCGAGGATGATCTCGACGTTCGTCCTCGCCGCCGCCTCGCGCAGCTCCTCCCCCGCCGCGGTGAGGCCGACAAGGACGCCGCGCTGGTCTTCCGGATCCGGGGCTTGGGTGACGAGACCACGGTCCTCGAGCTTGCCCAGCAGACGACTGAGCCCGCTGCGGCTGAGGACCATGCTGCGCAGCAGATCCCGGTGCCGGACCACTTCTCCGGGCAGACAGCTGATGAGCGTGTCGAATTCGTTGAGCGTCAGGCCGTGCCGCTCACGGAAGCCGAGCTCGAACTGGCGCATGAAGTCCTGATGCTTCTCCATCATCAGCCGCCAGGCCGCGACCTTGATCGGCCCGTGCTCTCTGATCTGACTGCTGACCGGAGCCGTCTCACCTGTCCGCTCGTCCATGCGCGCTCAGTATGTCCTCTCTCACTCTTTGTTGCGACGTCAACAAGACTGTAGTTCAATAGTAGATCAGGCTCCGCATGGCGGGGCCTGGTCGACTACCCCTCGACAGCAGTACCCGGCACATCCCCGTTGCACCCCCGGCACAGTCGAATGACATGAGTCTCCCCACGGCTCACATCTCACGCCGGGGGTCCGTACTGCCCCACGGCCTCGATTCGCTGCGCGGGAAGCGCTCAATCCCGTGGGATCCTCCTCCGCCACGGCCACCACACGCTGCGCCCCAGATCATGGACCAAGGCCGGAACCACGAGCGAACGCACGAGGATCGCGTCGAGCAGCACGCCGAAGGTGACGATGAAGGCGAGCTGGAAGAGGAACATGATCGGGATCACCGCCAGGGCCGCGAAGGTCGCGGCGAGCACGATTCCCGCCGAGGTGATCACCCCACCCGTGGCCACCAGCCCCGCGAGCACTCCCCGCCGGGTGCCCAGGCGCAGCGACTCCTCCCGCACCCGCGACATGAGGAAGATGTTGTAGTCGATGCCCAGTGCCACGAGGAAGACGAAGGCGTAGAGCGGCACCGAGGGGTCGGCCCCGTCGAAGCCGATGAGGTGGTTGAACACGAGCGCCGAGACCCCCAGCGCGGTGCCGAAGGACAGCACGGTCAGCGCCACGAGCAGCAGCGGGGCCAGCAGCGACCGCAGCAGCAGGATGAGGATGGCCGTGATGACGAGGAGGATGAGCGGGATCGCCAGGCTCCGGTCCGCCTCGGCGGTGGTGTTCGTGTCGAGGTCGACCGCGGTCTCGCCGCCGACGAGGGCCTCGGCGTCGAGCGGATGGACGGCATCGCGGATGTCGGTGACGGTCTCCTCGGCGGCCAGGGAATCGGCGGCATCGGACAGGGTGACCTCGAGCAGCACCTGACCCTCGACCGTCGTGGGTTCGGGCGAGGCCGCGGAGTCCCCGGTCGGCGGCCCCTGGGACGGTGCGGCTTCGATCTCGCCGTCGGCGGTCACGGTCGCCGTTCCGCTCGGCGAGTCCTCCGTCGTCACCGACATCGATTCGACCCCGTCGAGTTCCCCGATCGCCTGGGCCGCGCTGTCGAGCTCATCGGCGGAGACGACGACCTGCGTGGGCGAGCCCGAGCCGCCGGGGAAGTGCGCGGACAGGACGTCCTGGCCGTCGCGGGCCTCGGAGTCGCCGAGGACGAATTCGGACTGGGCGACGCCCGAGGCCTTGAACTGCGGGGCCGCGAGCAGCGGCAGGGCAAGGACGATGACGAGCCCGATCCAGATCGCCCGCGGTCGTTTCGCGACCAGAGAGGCGATCCGACCCCATACGCTCGTGCGGCCGATGCTCGCCGAGGCGGGGCGCGCCTTCGGCTGGAAGGGCCAGAACACGGCCCGACCGATGGTCATGAGCGCGGCGGGCAGGAACGTCAGTGCGGCCAGGATCGCCATGGCGATGCCGATCGCCGCGACCGGTCCGAGGGCGCGGGTGGAGGCGAGGTCGGTGAGCAGGAGGACCAAGAGGCTGGCGATGACGGTGCCGCCGGAGGCGAGGATCGGCTCGAGCACGCCTCTGAGTGCCTTCAGCCCCGCACGGACGCGATCGCGTTCGGTCAGCAGGGCATCGCGGAAGCGGGCGACGACGAGGAGCGAATAGTCGGTCGTCGCACCGACGACGAGGATGAACAGGATGCCCTGGACCTGCCCGTTGACGAGCAGGACCTCGGCATCGGCCAGATGCCAGACGACGAAGATCGATGCCGCCAGTGCCGCCACCGAGGTGAAGAGGACGATGACCGGCAGCAGCGGGGACCGGTAGACGATGACGAGGATGACGAAGACCGCGATGAGGGCGACGAGCAGCAGGATCCCGTCGATGCCGGCGAAGGCCTCGCTGCGGTCGGCGGCGAATCCGGCCGGGCCGGTGACGTGGACGGATACGGTGCTCCCGTCGTCGGTTCCGCTGCCGTGCGTGCTGTCGGGGAAGGCGTCGGCGATGGCGGCGCGGATGCTCTCGACGTCATCGGCGGTGTTCTCCGATGACACGGGCAGGACGAGCTCCAGGGCCTCACCGTCGTCGGAGGGAATGGCCGGCGAGGCGTCTGCGGCGAGGACGCCGTCATCGTCGAGGGAGTCCGCGAGATCGTTCAGTGCTGTGGAGTCGTCGTCGCTGACGCCATCGGAGTCGGCGAGGACGACGATCGCGGGCACGGCGTCGTCGTCGCTGAACTGGTCGATGACCTCCTGGGCCCGGGTGGACTCCGAGGATTCCGGCAGGAAGGTCGAACGGTCGTTCGTGGCCACATCGGAGATCTTGCCGAAGTAGGGGCCGCCGACTCCGGCGATGCCGACCCAGGCGACGAGGAGGATGGCGAAGAGGGCGAGGAGCGACTTCCGCCCGCGGACGGGGCTGCCGACGCCGCTGGCAGAGCGATCCTCCGCTCGATCGTCTTCGGGGCGAGGAGGCTGCGGGGTGTTGGTCAGCAGGTAGCGCGGCATAGGTCCACCCTACGCGGAGGTACGGACCGTGGGCATGACGTGCATTGACTGCCGCGGCGGGTCGGGCGAGAGTGAGAGCGCAGGAGTGTTCCGGACAGCGAGGAAGGTCAGTCACATGCCCACAGCAGCAGTCATCCAAGCAGGATCGATCCCGTTCGATGCCACGGCCTCCGTGGACAAGGCGATCGCGCTGATGACCGAGGCCCGCGACAACGGTGCCGAGATCGCCGTCTTCCCCGAAGCCTTCATCGGCGGCTATCCGAAGGGCAGCACGTTCGGCGCCCCGGTGGGACTGCGCACGGACGATGGACGCAGGCAGTATCAGCGCTACAGCTCCGGCGCGGTCGCGCTCGACGGGCCGGAAGTCGAGCGATTGGCCGAGGCCGCCCGAGAGCTCGAAATCTTCGTCGTCATCGGCATCATCGAACGGCTCGGCAACACCCTCTGCTGCACCGCACTCATGCTCGATCCCGAGGCCGGGATCGCCGGGGCTCACCGGAAGCTCATGCCCACCGGTTCGGAGCGGCTCATCTGGGGATTCGGGGACGGGTCGACGCTCGACACCATGGACACGCCCCTCGGCCGCGTCGGTTCGGTCATCTGCTGGGAGAACTACATGCCGCTGCTGCGACAGGCGATGTACGCCAAGGGAGTCGAGCTCTACTGCGCCCCCACGGTCGACGACCGGCCGACCTGGACCGCGACGATGACGCACATCGCGCTCGAAGGGCGCACCCACGTGCTCTCGGCCTGCCAGTACATCACCAAGGACGCCTACCCGGACGACCATCCGTTCGAAGTCGATCTGCCCTACGGCAGCACGGCCATCCGCGGCGGCAGCGTGATCGTCGCCCCGACCGGAGAAGTCCTCGCCGGCCCGGTCTACGACGAGGAGACGATCCTCTACGCCGATATCGATCCGGACGCGAAGACGCGCTCCCACCTCGACTTCGACGTCGTCGGTCACTACTCCCGCCCCGATGTCTTCGAACTCACGGTCCACTCCGAACCCCGCAGCTCGGTGAGCTTCGACTGAGTGGCAGGCACGGGTCCCTCAGCCCCGCCCGCGGAGCGGAACGTCCGGTGTCGCCGTCCAGACGCTCACGGCGTTCAAGCGCCGTTGCCCATCCGGCGGCACTCGAGGGCGACCACGACATCGGCCACGGCACGGGGGTCGGCCAAGCGTGCACCGAGCGCGTTCTCGATCTGACCGAGCCGGTAGCGCACGGTGTTCTCATGCACGTTCAGGGCACGGGCCGCCTCGGCGATGTTCCCGGCGCAGTCGAGGTAGGTCGTCAGCGTCAGCCACGAATCCGATCCCTGCGAAAGGCGTTCGAGGAACCGTCGCGCGATCCGCTGGTCGAAGCGCGAACTCATCCTGGCCGCGGCCCACTCGACCGGACGCATCTGCTCGACATCGACGATGGCGCCGGGATCCGCCGCGGCGAGCGCGACGTCGGCTGATCTCAACATCTCAGGGACCTGACTGAGCACGGTGAATGATTCCGAGATCCCGGCTCCGATCGTGCCGTCGGTGAGGAACTCCTCAATCGGGAAGTCCTCCGCACACAGCGCCGTCATCTCATCCAGCGAGGAGTGCACTCCCGAATCGCTGAGGACGATGCCCTTCATCGCCGTCAGCGGCTGCTCGCCGGCCGCGAAGCTCGTGGGCCGGCTCGAGGCAGTGCCGGAGCCCGTCACGGCCGCGGACGGTCTCCCCGCTGAGGCCGCGGCCGAACGTGCTCGCACCACCCGGACCGGGGCATAGGCTTCGAAGCCGAAGTTCTCCAGCGTCCGCCATTTGGCCGGTTCGCGCGCCGGCGCGACTCCTGCCTCGAGTTCACGCATCAGCCGTGCCGATTCCTCCCTGCGCGTGCTCATCGAGAACGATTCGAAGCCCTCGAACGCCCGGAGGATCTTCACCGCGGTGTCGAGCACGAGCGACACGTCCTCACCGGACGAAGGCGCCTCGAGTCCGGCATGGCCATCGGCACCGGTGTCCTCGTGCACGGCGATGACGATCGTATGGACGCGCTGCCGGATGCGCACGACTCGCGCCGAGAGACTCCACCTGCCGATCTGCCCCCGCCGCACCTCGGACTCCCGATCGGAACGACGCTGGGATTCGTCTGGAGAGGGGCCGGCGAAGACATGCGCGAGAACCCATTCGGAGACGAGATGCCCCGGCGCAGCCCCCACCGCACGAAGCGTCTCCCCCAACTCATTGACGACCAGCGCCGAACCGCGACAGATCCGTCCCGCCTGCGCGACCACGGACCCGAGCGGGTCGTCGGCTCCGAGGGACGCCAGCAGAACCTCGAAGACCTGCTCCCGGCTGTTCATCCACGACCTCCTCGTCTCGGAGGCGCCGCCAGAACGTTCACAGGAAGCTCCCCGGTTCGCGGAGGCATGACGAGCGACAGCGCCCACCAGCAGTTTCTCCCAGTCTTTGGGGATTCCACAAGAGACCGGTCGGTGATCCTTCGAATCCTCCATTGACCGCGCTCGGCGGACGGGCCACGATGAGGGCCAGTTCACAGAATCGAAGGAGATACCGTGGCCAATCTGCGCGTCGCCGTCGACGTCGGCGGCACATTCACCGACATCTGCATATTCGACGAATCCACCCAGTCCATGCGTGTGACGAAGGTTCCGTCCACCCCTGACAATCCGATGACCGCCGTCATCAACGGTGTCAGACGAGCGAACATCGATCTCACCGATGTCGAGCTCTTCTCGCACGGAACCACTGTCGCCACGAACGCACTCATCACTCGTAAATTCCCCAAAGCCGCGCTGGTGACCACCAAGGGGTTCCGCGACGTCATCGAGATCCGCGATGGCACGAAGGACGATCTCTGGGACGCCTACTCGGACGTCTCCGGCCCTTACATCCGCCGTCGCGACCGCTTCGAGGTCCCCGAACGCATCGACTTCGCCGGCAATGTCGTCACCGCCCTCGATGAGGATGCCGCCCGCGACCTCGGCCGGCTGCTGCGCAGACGCGGAGTCAACACCGTCGCCGTGTGCTTCATCAACTCCTACGCGAACCCGGAACACGAGATCCGCATGCGGGAGATCCTCGCCGAGGAGCTGCCGGGTGCGAACATCTCGACCTCGGCGGAGGTCCTGCCGGAGATCTTCGAACTGGGCCGCTTCAACACCACCGTCGCCAACGCCGTCCTCGGCCCGCTGGTCTCCGGCTACGTCGAGAGACTCGACCGGAACCTGCGCGACGACGGCTATGCGGGAGAGCTCCTCCTGCTGCATTCGGGCGGCGGATCGATGACCTCCGAAGTGGTCAAACGCTTCCCCGTCCGCCTCGCGGCCTCAGGCATCGCGGCGGGAGCGATCGCGGCCCAGCACGTGGCCGAGCAGTGCGGATTCTCCAACGCCGTGGGACTCGATATGGGCGGCACCTCGACCGATATCTCGCTCATCGCCGACGGCGAGCTGCGCGAGACCAACGAATGGCAGGTCGAATACGGCCACCCCATCGTCTTCCCCAGCATCGAGGTGCTCACCATCGGTGCCGGCGGCGGATCACTGGCGCACATCGACATCGCGGGATCCCTGCGCAACGGTCCCCAATCGGCCGGTGCCGACCCGGGCCCGGCCTGCTACCGACGCGGCGGCACGGAACCGACGAACACCGATGCCAACCTCTGGCTCGGACGGCTCGGCACCGATCTCGCCGACGGCGAGATGACCCTCGACCGGGCGAGTTCGCAAGCGGCGATCGAGTCCACGATCGCGACTCCGCTGGGACTCGGCACCGATGCGGCGGCCGACTCCATCATCAAGGTCGCCAACGCCAACATGGCCGACGCCGTTCGCCTCGTCTCGATCCGCCGGGGCCTCGACCCTCGCGACTTCGCCCTCATCGCCTTCGGCGGTGCGGGAGCGCTGCACGGTGCGGACGTGGCGAAGGAACTCGACATCCCCACCGTCATCGTGCCCCCGAGCCCCGGAGTCACCTCGGCGCTGGGGTGCCTCCTCGTCGACATCCAGCACGACCTGTCCCAGATGTACACGGGGGCGGCGGACGCCGCCGACGCCGATGTCGTCGAAGAGCACTTCCGCGAGCTCGAGCTCGAAGGCCGCACCCGGCTCCGCCACGAGAAGGTCGCCGAGGAGGACGCGGTGTTCCAGCGCGGCATCGCAATGCGCTACCAGGGGCAGTGGCGCTCACTGCAGGTGAAGATGGGAAGCGGACCGAACGCTCTGGAAGACGCCGTGCAGCTCTTCCACGAGGAGCACGAGAAGCATTACGCATTCCGGCAGGATGAGACGCCGGTCGAGATCTACCAGCTCCATCTCAAGGCACTGGGCAAGACCCCGAAGCCCAGCTTCAAACCCTCGCCGGTCAGCACCGACGATCCCGGCGAGCCGATCGAGATCCGCGATGTCCACTTCGACGGAACTTGGCATCGGACGCCCGTCTACCAGCGGGAGAACCTGCCCTCGGGAGCGGCGTTCATCGGACCGGCGATCCTCAATCAGATCGATTCGACCACCGTGATCCCACCCGAAGCATCCGCCGTCATCGACGAATGGTTCAACATCAGGATCAGCCTGCCGACGGCCACCGGCGGCGCAACCGCCGAAACCACCACCCGCGGCTCGACGCAGAGCGCACTGTGAGGAGAGACCCATGACCACGACAGCACCCACCGACAACACCTCGACGCTCGACCCGGTGACTTTCGAAGTGCTCAAGAACGCCTTCGCCACCAGCGTCGACCTCATGAGCGAGCAGATCCTGCGCACCTGCTACTCGTTCGTCATCTACTCCCGCGACTTCTCGTCGGCACTGTGCGACAAGTACGGCAACACGGTGATGCAGGGCAGCGCGGACATTGCCGTGCATGTCGGCACCCTGCACTTCCAGTGCAAAGCGGTGATGGAGGAGTTCGGCGACGACATCAGCCCCGGCGATGTCTTCCTCATCAACGACCCCTACCGAGGCGGCACTCACTTCAACGATGTCAGCTTCGTCCGGCCGATCTTCTCCGAGGGCGAGATCATCGGCTTCGCACAGAACAAGGGCCACTGGGCCGACATCGGCGGTTCCGTCCCGGGATCGTTCGACGTCTCCGCTTCCGAACACTTCGGCGAGGGCCTGCGCATCACCCCGCTGCGGGTCTGGCACAAGGGACGCTTCCTCCACGATGTCGCGCAGCTGCTGGTGTCGAACACCCGCGCTCCCGATCAGGCGCTCGGTGATCTCAACGCCCAGGCCGAGGCGACGGCCGTGTGCGAACGCGAAGTCCTGCGCCTGGTCGACAGGTATTCGAAGGACACCGTTGTCGAGGCGATGCAGGAGACTCAGGACTATGTGTGCCGCACGGTGCTCGCCAGCCTCGGCGACCTGCCCCGCGGGGAATGGGAGACCGTCGACTACCTCGACGGCGACCCGGCCAAGGGCGAGGGATTGGCTCCCATCCGCGTCAAGCTCAGTCTCGACGGCTCGGGCATCCACTACGATCTCACGGGATCTGCCGAAGCGGTCTCGACCTTCCTCAACTCCGGCTACGGCACGACGTTCTCGGCCATCTACGCGGGAACGAAGACCTTCTTCCCCGATGTGCCTCTCAACTCCGGGTTCTACGAGGCGGTGACCGCCGAGATCGGCGAGGAGGGCACCGTCGTCAACGCCGGCTGGCCGCACGCGGTGACCGGCTTCTGCTCGGGACCGTACGAGAAGGTGATGAACGCGATCTTCGAGCTGTGGTCCCACATCATGCCCGAACGGGCGATGGCCTGTGCGTTCAACCTCGAATACCTGCTGGTGGGAGGCCACGACTCGCGAGTGAAACCGAGCCCCTACTTCATGTGGTACGACTGGATGGCCGGCGGCTGGGGCGGCCGGTCGACGAAGGACGGATCCTCAGCGACCTCGCCGGTGTTCGGCACCGGACTCGCCGTGCAGCCGGTCGAGGGGCAGGAACGGCTGACCCCGGTGCTGACCACTCAGCACTCGATCAACACGGACTCCGGCGGCCCGGGCCGATTCCGCGGCGGCTGCGGGGTCAACAAGGGCGGAATCCTCACCGATGCCTCGGGCGCGGTGATGAGCTACTGCTGCGATCGAGGCCGGTCGACGACCTGGGGCATCAACGGCGGACTGCCGTCGATCCCGCATGGAGTCTGGCTCAATCCCTCGGCCGCGGACCGCACCTACCTCGGCGCGACCTTCTCGAACGTCTCGATCGCTCCCGGCGACAGCTTCGAACGCCCCAGCGCCGGCGGCGGCGGTTTCGGCGATCCGCTCGATCGGACGACCGCCGAGGTCCTCGAAGACGTCATCGACGGCTACGTTTCCATCGACCGCGCAGCCAAGGACTACGGGGTCGTCATCACCGAGATCGACGCCGAACTCGACGAGTACGAAGTCGATGAGGCGGCGACGACGCGCGAACGGGCTCGGATCCGGTCCGAACGCGCCTCCTGGCTCGACGCCGATCCCGCCGAGGTGGCCCGCCGCTACCGAGAGGATGAGATCACCGTCCACGATGTGATCCGCCGCTACGGTGTCGTCCTCGACTGGGGCACCGGCGAGCTGCTCGAGAAGTCCACGGGGCAGTTCCGTGAGAGCATGCGCGCCCGCTCGGCCGCGCACTGGAGCTGATGGCTGCCGACCGTGAGCGATGACCGGCCCGGGGCGGACGGCCCCGGGCCGGTCATCGCAGGGGCACCGTCAGGCCGACCTTCGCGGCGTCCATGACGACCTGCGTGCTGAATCGGCGAACATTGTCGTTGCCGAAGAAGAGTTTCCTGGTCAGCTCCGTGTACTCGGCCATGTCCTTGACCAGGAGGATGACGACGAAGTCCCATTCGCCGGCCACGTAGTAGCACTGCTGGACCTCCGGACGATCCACGAGCGAGTCGCGGACCTCGTCGAGCCTGTCGACCTGTTCGCTCTCGACGGCCAGCTGGGCGATGACCCTGACCGGGCGGCCGAGGAGCTCCGGGGCGAGAGTCAGGGTGCTGCCGAGGATGATGCCGGCCTCGGTCAGCCGTTTGAGGCGCCGGTTGACCGCCGCCGTCGACAGCCCGACGCGTGCGCCCAAGGCAGATTGCGGCAGCCGCGCGTCGGCCTGCAGAGCCTCGAGCAGTCCGAGGTCGATCTCGTCAAGAGCGGTGTCCATCACTCCAGTGTCAGCGAACCGGACCACACACGCAAATTCTTTGCGTCAGAGGCGGCAGCGACCGACCTCTTTGTCAGTTCGCGTTGAATGTCCTCTCTCAGCTCGACGAGTCTGGGGACATGACAGCAGAACGCATCGCCCAGGCCACCCGGTGGCGCAGGCACCTCCACCAGATCCCCGGCACCGAATTCGACGTCGGCGAGACCGCCGATTTCGTCGCCCGCACCTGCACCGACCTCGGCTGGGAGGTCACGACCGGGATCGGCGGCAGCGGTGTCGTCGCCTCCCTGACCCGCGGCACGAGTCCGCGGTCGATCGCCCTGCGGGCGGACATGGACGGGCTGCCGATCGAAGAGCGCACCGGGGCCGCCCACGCTTCGAAGAACATCGGAGCAATGCACGCCTGCGGGCACGACGGACACATGGCGATGGTCCTCGGAGCCGCCTCGGCGCTGGCCGCCGACATCGCCTTCGACGGCACCGTCCGCCTGGTCTTCCAGCCGGCGGAGGAGCCGGGAACCGGCGCCGAGGCGATGATCGCCGATGGACTGTTCGACCGGTTCGCCATCGATGAGATCTACGGACTGCACAACATTCCCGGCCTGCCCGCCGGTGAGATCCACACGCGCTGCGGACCGATCATGGCCGCGGAGGACAACTTCGAGATCAGCATCACCGGCAGGGGCGGGCACGCTTCGGCCCCGCACTTCGTCATCGACCCCATGGTCATCGGCGCCGAGGTCGTCCTGTCCTTGCAGACCATCGTCGCGCGCAATGTCGACCCCCTCGACTCGGTCGTCGTCTCGTGCACGGAGCTGGTCACCGACGGCGCCCGCAACGCCATCCCCGGCCGAGTGGTCATCCGCGGAGACGCGCGGACCCTCACCGATGCCGACAGCGAACTCGTCGAAGCGCGCATCCGAGAGATCACCGAAGGAGCCGCACTCGCCCATCGAGCCTCCTGCGAGGTCTCGTACACACGCGTGTTCCGGCCCACGATCAATGACGCCGGCTGCCTCGCCCATGCCACGGCCGCGGCCCGGACCGCGCTCGGGCCCGACAAGGTCGACTCCGACTGCCGGGCCATCACCGCCAGCGAGGACTTCGCCGCCTATGCGCGGCAGGTCCCGGCCTGCTTTGCGTTCCTCGGTGCAGGCGACATCGCCGAAGGCGGCACTGCACCGCTGCACAGCCGGGGCTTCGACTTCAACGACGCCGTCCTCGGCGCCGGAATCGACTTCTACACCGCGCTCGTCGCGGCCCGCCTGAGCGAAGGGAATCGATCATGACCGACACCACCGTCACCCGCTGGGTCGCCAACGACCGCAGCACCACCTGGTCGAGCCCCGACTCCGATGATGCCGCCCTGAGCTTCCATCGGGGGCTCGAGGGATACGAGCCCACCGCTCTCATCGCCTTGCCCGAACTGGCCCGCGAGCTCGGCGTCGCGGCCGTCTTTGCCAAGGACGAGTCGACGCGACTGGGTCTGCCGGCGTTCAAGGCCCTCGGCGCCTCTTGGGCGGTCCACCGCGCACTCGAAGCACATCAGGCGGGTACCGACGCCGAGGTGGTCACCGCCACCGACGGCAACCACGGCCGGGCGGTGGCGCGCTTCGCCCGAAAGGCCGGGCACCCGGCCCGCATCTTCGTGCCCGCCGGAGGCATCCACCCCAGCGCCGTCGCCGCGATCCGCGGTGAGGATGCCGAAGTGGTCGAGGTCGACGCCGGCTACGATCAGACCGTCGCTGCCGCCGCCGACTACGCGGCCGGCAGCGCCGGTGTGCTCGTCCAGGACACCGCGTGGGACGGCTACGAAGAGGTTCCGGGCTGGATCGTCGACGGGTATTCGACACTCTTCCGTGAGATCGATTCCCAGCTGCGCGAGGCCGGCCACGCCAGTCCGGACCTCATCTGCGTCCCGACCGGGGTCGGCTCCCTCCTGCAGGCCGCGCTGGCCCACTACCGCCGCGCCGAGGCGAACTCCGGTCAGGGCGGTGAGGGCTCGGGCACGGCGGTCGTCTCCGTCGAACCCGACTCGGCCGCATGCATGGGGCCGAGCCTCGCGGAGGGCCGTCCCGTCTCCGTGGAGACCGGGCAGACGATCATGTCGGGCCTCAACTGCGGAACCCCCTCCTCGCTGGCCTGGCCGTTGATCAGCAACGGACTCGATGCCGCGGTGACGGTGAGCGAAACGGCCGCCATCGAGGCCGCACACCGCCTCGCCGATCTCGGGATCGCGGCCGGCCCCTGCGGAGCCGCCTCGTTGGCGGGCGTCCGGGAGTCCCTGACCGGTGATGACCGGGTCTCGCGTCGCCGGCACCTGGGTGTGGACTCGGACAGCGTCATCGTCCTGACCATCACCGAGGGCGCTGAGGCCAACCCCGTCCCCGAGGCCTGACCCGACACACTCAGCGACCGCTGCAGCCGGTCGTCTCGGTTCAGGCCCTGTCAGCCTCGTGGGGCGAATCGAGCGACTCCTGCGCCCCGAGGTGCTCACTGGCGGCCCAGGAGGCGAGCAGACGCATGGCCTCCTCGGACTTCGAACCCGGTTCGGCCGTGTAGACCGTGAAGGTCAGCCCGTGTTCGGCTTCCATGTCCATGCCCTCGTAGGCCAGAGTCATCTCCCCGACCACCGGATGGCGAAAGGACTTGAACCCGGAACCGTGGTGGCGGACATCGTGTCTGCCCCAACGGCGACGGAACTCGTCGCTGCGGGTCGACAGCTCACCGATGAGGTCGTGGAGTTCCTTGTTGTGCGGGTCCCGGGCGGCCTCGGTGCGCAGGATCGCGACGGTGATGTCGGCGAAGCCGTCCCAGTCGGGGTAGAACGCATGGGCGCGCTCGTCGAGGAACGCGTGACGAGCGATGTTCGGCACTTGGCCGGGCATGTCATAGAGCTCGGCGTAGAAGGCTCGGGCCAGCGGATTGACCGCAAGCAGGTCCATGCGACCGTTGCGCACGAACGCAGGCCCGGCGGTGAAGCCGTCGAGCGCCCACTGCAGGCCCTGGCTCGGCGACCATGATTTCGCCGCACGCCGTTTGGGTGGCCGTCCCACGGGGCTGGCGGCCTGGGCGAGGTCGAACAGATGGGCGCGCTCGGCGTCGTCGAGTCGCAGAGCCTTGGCCAGGGCGTCGAGGACCTCCGGTGAGGCGCCGCTGATCTGGCCGCGTTCGAGCTTCGTGTAGTACTCGACGCTGACCCCGGCCAGCACGGCGACCTCGGTGCGTCTCAGACCCTTGACCCGCCGGTTGGAACCCGCGGGCAGACCGACCTGCTCAGGGGTGATCCTGTCGCGCCGCGAGGTCAGGAACTCGCGGACCTCCGCTCGATTGTCCATGACTCACACGGTAACCGGTCACGTCCGGTGCAGGGAGTCCCTCGCAGTACCACCATCGACAGGGGCTCCCCCTGCTCTGCGGTGAGTGGTCGAATCGATAAGACAGCGAACCAGTCGAGCGAAGGAGACATCATGCGTGCCGTGATCATGGACGCCCCGGGCCAGATCGACGTGACCGAACGAGAGGACCCGCGGATCTTCGAACCCACCGACGCGGTGGTGCGGCTGACGGCGACCTGCATCTGCGGGTCCGATCTGTGGCCCTATCGCGGAGTCGAACCCGTCGACCACCTGCTGATGGGCCACGAGTACGTCGGCCTCGTCGAAGAGGTCGGTTCGGCCGTGACCACGGTCGAGCCCGGAGACTTCGTCGTCGGGTCCTTCGTCATCTCCGACGGCACCTGCGAACTCTGCCGAGCCGGTTACCCCTCCAAGTGCGTCAACGCCGAGTTCGTCCACGGCGGCATCGGCACCCAGGCCGAGAAGGCTCGCATCCCCTATGCCGACGGCACCCTCGTGGCCACACCCGGTCGGCCTGACGACGACCTGATCCCGTCACTGCTGGCGGCCTCCGATGTGCTGGGCACCGGCTGGTTCGCCGCCGACGCCGCTGAAGTCGGTCCCGGCAAGACCGTCGCCGTCGTCGGTGACGGAGCCGTCGGGCTCATGGGTGTGCTCGCGGCCAAGCAGCTCGGCGCGGAGCGGATCATCGCCATGTCCCGCCATGCCGACCGTCAGGTCCTGGCCCGCGAGTTCGGCGCCACCGATGTCATCACCGAACGCGGCGAGGAGGGCGCCGCTCGGGTCAGAGAGCTCACCGACGGCCTCGGCGCGCACAGCGTGATCGAGGCCGTGGGCACCGAGGAGTCGCTCATGCAGGCCATCGGCTCGACTCGCGGCGGCGGCCACATCGGCTTCGTCGGCGTCGCCCATGACGATGTGAAGCTGCCCATGGACCAGGTGTTCTTCTCCGAGGTCCACCTCCACGGCGGGCCCGCGCCGGTCCGCCGCTACCTGCCCGAGCTCATCGAACTCATCTGGGCTCGCCGGATCGATCCGGGCAAGGTCTTCGACCTCACCCTCCCCTTGGAGGAGGCCGCCGAAGGCTATGCCGCGATGGCCGAACGCCGCGCCACGAAGGTCATGCTCACCCTCTGACCCGAACCCGCCGACGAAAGGACACTGGTGCGACGTGAGGTCGCACACCATGAGCGCAGCGCTCCCTGGGACGGGAGCGCTGCCAGTACTGTGAAGTACGTACTGACCACCGGTCGACATGCGTTGGGAGCAATCCCGGGGTGTGAAGCTCGACGACAACAACCCCAAGGCCTCCGGCTCGCCAGGAGGTACAGGGATGGTGGTAGATCGGACGGGTGAGCGCAAGCGAACCAATCGATGAGATCTCGTGACTTTCGAGGTAAGCCGGCGATAACCAACGCGGCACCTTTAGCAGCCAGAGGCGGAAGGGCCTCAAGCGGATGCGTGACTCCAGTTGAATCGCATTACTTCACCGCTGCTGCCGGGACAGAGATGGCACCCACCCCGATCGCACCTCAGGTGTGCGGAACACGGAAACCCCGTACAGGTCCGCACATCTGCCCAGATGTGCGGTAGTGCGCTGCGCAAGCGGCGTGCAACCCCTGTGCGGGAACAGGATGACAGAAGAAGCAAACGCCGATGGGTCGAAAGGCCACGGGAAAGCGTGCACATATGGAGGTCCCACTCCGCGCACGTATAACCGATCGGATAGCCAGGGTCTCCTGGCCAGCGAAAGCTAAGCCAACGTCTGTCAGGTGAGCCTGCAAAGAGGGCTCTGAATCAATCAACGACAACATCATCTGGGAGTTAGACGATGCTACCTACGGAGAACAAGGGCCCCGGTCCTGAAGCTCCTGCGGGAGCTTCGAATGAACAGATGAGCGACTCGCAGCAATGGGCCTCAGTCAACTGGGGCAAGGAGCAGCGAACCGTTCAGCGATTGAGGCAGCGCATCTTTGCGGCGTCTCAGGCAGGCGACCTCAAGCGACTGAGGCGCCTGCAGAAGCTGGCCCTGCGAAGCAGGTCGGTCGTCCTCGTGGCGACTCGACGTGTGACACAGGACAGCACGGGCCGCATGACAGCTGGTCTCGACGGTGAAACCGCGCTGACACCCACCGCCAGGTGGAGGTTGGCAATGGAGGTCCTCAACGACATCCAAGGTAACACTGTCGGTGGAAAGGCCAAGCCAGTCAGGCGTGTGTACATTCCGAAGAGCAACGGGAAGCAGCGCCCACTCGGGATCCCGGTCATCCGTGATCGGGTACTCCAGGCCGTCGCCAAGACTGCACTGGAACCAGAATGGGAAGCGAAGTTCGAGCCGAATTCGTATGGGTTCAGGCCCGGACGGAGCGCGCATGATGCGATCGGGCAGCTTTGGCTGTCAACCAGCAAGGGCGCCAAGCGTCGCTGGGTACTGGACGCGGACCTTAAGGCCGCGTTTGATCACGTCAACCATGACTTCCTGCTGGACGCCCTCGGTACCTTCCCAGGCAAGACCTGGGTTGCTGAGTGGCTGAAGGCCGGTGTCGTGGAACGTGGGATGAGAGCTCGCACTGAGGAGGGAACTCCCCAGGGCGGTGTCATCAGCCCACTGCTGCTGAACATCGTGTTGCATGGTCTGGAATCTGCTGCCGGAGTGCGTACCTTCGCGGAAAAGGTGAAGGGTAAGACCCACATCAAGACCGCAAGAGACGCACCGGTGCTGGTCCGCTACGCCCCTGCGTGTCAGGGTGAGTTGAGTCCACCGGTTCATAGCAAGTCCGCCTTAGCAGGGCGAGATCAGGAACAACCACGATGAGTATCTCGACTCTCTCCCCATCATCAACTCCGATCGGCGATGATGGAACGATGAACCCTCGCCACCCACGCGCTGATGGTCCACGCCGACGTACCTTCACCCCCGACCAAAAACTCGCCCACCTGACCGCGTACGAAGAAGCCTGCAGGCAGCAGCAGGGAGGAGCCTACCTGCGCCGTGAGGGGCTGTATTCCTCGCTGATCACCGAATGGCGCAGACTGCGCGATGCGGGTGTCTTGGATGGAAAGAAGCCCGGTCAGGCGGTCGGGAAGCCGAGCAAGGATCAGGCTGAGATTGCCCGGTTGCGCCGCGAGCTCGAGCAGACCCAGCAGCGTTTGGACCGCACGGAGACGGCATTGGAGATTATGGGAAAAGCACGCGCGCTCTTGGAAGAGACCTCCAAGAGCGCGGATACCGAGACCAGGCGGAAGAAGCGCTGATGAACGCCTACACCGAGCTGACCGTCCACGGCTTGAGTACCCGGGGCGCGGCTGGGCTGACCGGTATCGCGCGGTCGACCGCGGCACGCCGCCGCAGACGTTCAGGCCCGCCTGTACCGCGGGAGGTGGTCCCGGCCAACCGGCTCGACTGCACTGAACGAGCGCATGTGCTGGCCGTGCTCAACAGTGCTGAGTTCGTCGATTCCACCCCGATGCAGGTCTTCGCCACTCTCCTCGACCGGGGCGTCTACCTCTGCTCGATCTCGACGATGTATCGGATCCTGGCCGAGCATGCCCAGGTCAGAGAACGTCGACGGCAGGCCAGGCATCCTGCCCGAGCGGTGCCGGAACTGGTCGCTGACGGGCCGGGACAGGTGTATACGTGGGACATCACCAAGTTGGCCGGACCGACCCGGGGTGTGTACTACGACGCCTATGTGATGATCGATATCTACTCCCGCTACATCGTTGGTGCTCATGTCCATGCTCGTGAGTCCGGACCGTTGGCTCAGGAGATGATGGCCGAGGTGTTCGGCATCCACGGCATCCCACAGGTGGTCCATGCCGACCGGGGCACGTCGATGACGTCGAAGTCCGTGGCTACACTGTTGGCCGATCTGGAAGTGACCAGATCGCATTCGCGGCCGAAGGTCTCCAACGACAATCCCTATTCCGAAGCGTGGTTTAAAACGTTGAAGTATGCGCCGGTCTTTCCCGAACGATTCGGGTCTTTGGCTGGGGCGCGAGGGTTCATCGACGAGTTCGTGTCCTGGTATAACCATGAACATCACCACCAGGGACTCGGTCTGCATACGCCGGCCGATGTCCACTACGGACTCGCAGCGGCCAAGGCGAATGAACGCGCTGACGTCCTCGCCGCGGCCCGGGCGGCTCATCCTGAACGGTTCGCCACGAACGCACCCCCGAAGGTCCTCGACCTCCCTGCGGCTGCCTGGATCAACAAGCCCGTCGAGAGCACGACTGACGACGACCGCCAGCAGGTTGAGCTACCAGCTGCCTAACTCCCGCTGGTCTCACTCACCTTGACAAATTCCGCGCCGACGACTTCGTTGTGCTCGCGCACACGAAGGAAGACGCGGAACGGATCAGAGACGACATCCGGAAATGGCTGAAACCTCGGGGTCTGATCATCAACGAGGAAAAGACTTCGATCAGGCGGCTTGAGGACGGGTTCGACTTCTTGGGCTTCACAGTCCGGTCGTTCCCTAATGGGAGCTGCTACATCAAGCCATCTAGGGACGCTGTCAAGCGGATCAAACGTAGGATCACGGAGATCGTACGAGCCCACCGGGGCTCGAACGCACTTCGGCTGATCAAGGCCTTGAACCCGGTTCTCCGGGGATGGGCCAACTACTACCGGACCATCGTGGCCCAGAAAACCTTCGCGGAAATCGACGACCACGTGTGGAAACGCGTGTGGTGGTGGGCCAAACGGCAACACCCGAAGAAGACCCGGAAGTGGGTCGCAAGACACTACTTCGGAAAGTTCGACCCGACCAGGAACGATCGATGGATCTTCGGGGACAAGCCCTCGGGCGGATTCCTCACGAAGATGGCATGGATCAAGATCCAGAGGCACGTCAAGGTCTACTACCGGAACTCTCCGGACGACCCCGCGCTGACGGACTACTGGACGGACCGCCGGAAGAAGGGCGACTCGGGACTGTCCAAGTGGCAGAACCGATTGGCATGGAAACAGCAGGGACTCTGCACCCTGTGCAACCAGCCCCTACTCGACCCCGCTGACGCCCCGGACCTGAAGGCTGAACGAACACGATGGTTGAACGCGGCCCGTAAGGGTCTCCACGTTCACCACTACATGGTGTTCAGGAAGCACGGAGGGAACGACTCCGACGCGAACTGCCGCCTTGTGCACAACACGTGCCACAAGGAGTACCACGCCACGCATCCCCACGGGGAAGCTGGTCCACCCGAATACGCAGCGAAGAGATTCCTGCGGAAAGACTTCCGAGCCACCCCGCGGGGTGACGAGGCCTGAGAACGCCCGGGGTACCTGGCTGACTCTGATCGAGCGGGAACGGTGCACAGCACCTACTACCAAACGAAAGGAGGAAAGCCGGGATGAACACCCCAATGGGCCTGCTTGAGCCGGATGCCGCGAAAGTGGCACGTCCGGTTCTGAGGGGGCCGGGGTGTGGCAACACACCCCGGCTACCCGACCCATGACCACCACGGACTTCACCGACAAGGTCGCCTTCATCACGGGAGCCGGCGTCGGCATCGGCCGCGCCACCGCTCTCGCCTTCGCCGAGGCCGGGGCCGACGTCGCCTTGGTCTCGATCGGCGAAGACGACCTGAACGAGACCGCCCGACTGGTCCGGGACACCGGTCGGCGCGCCCACCCCATCGTCGCCGACGTCTCCGACGCCAGCGCCGTCCAGGCGGCCGTCTCCTCGACCGTCGACGAATTCGGCCGGATCGACTTCGCGGTCAACAACGCCGGCATCGAACAGCCGCCGACACCGCTCGATGAGACCGGCCAGGACGACTGGAACCGCCTCCTCGCGGTCAACCTCACCGGTGTCTTCCTCGCAATGAAGCACGAGATCCCCGCCATGTGCGAAAGCGGCGGCGGGGCCATCGTCAATCTGTCCTCGGGAGCCGGTGTCGTGGGCATCAGCGGTCAGGCCGCCTATGCCGCCACCAAGCACGGGGTCATCGGCATGACGAAGTCCGCGGCGCTGGAGGTCGCGGCCGAGGGGATCCGCATCAATGCGATCTGCCCGGGCATCATCGAGACCCCGATGATGGGCCGCTTCTCCGGAGGAACCCCCGAGGGCCGCGCCCGCGTCATCGCCCAGGAACCGGTCGGTCGCATGGGCCGACCCGAGGAGATCGCCTCGGCGGCCCTGTGGCTGTGCTCAGACCTCGGCGGGTTCGCCGTCGGCCACGCCCTCGTCGTCGACGGCGGCCAGACCGTCGGCATCAGCTGAGCGCCTGCCTCGGATGAGGAGCATCGACACGTTCGGGCTGACCTGGGCGGAAACGTAGAATTGCGGGAATGAGCTCTTTCGTCATTCCCGCATTCGTCGCTGTCCTCGTCGGCTGCGGCCTCGCCGTCCTCGCCTTCGTGCCGTTCGTCGCGATCAGCTACCGTCGCCGAGGCGGACTGACCCTCTGGCACGCCTTCGTCTGGCTGGCCGCCGCCGTCTACGCGATGGCCCTGTGGACGTACACTCTGCTGCCAGTTCCTCCGGCCGATGAGGTCACCTGCGCAGCCGTACAGCTGCGGCCGTTCCAGTTCGTCTCCGACATCCTCAGCTTCGACACCGGCAGCGTGCGCGCTCTGATGACCAACCCCGCGGTTCTGCAGGTGGCTCTCAACGTCGTCCTCTTCGTTCCGCTCGGCTGGTTCGTCCGACAGCTCGCAGGCCGGGGCATCATCGTCGCGACGATCACGGGTCTGACCGCCTCGGCGCTCATCGAACTCACGCAGCTGACCGGAATCTGGGGGGTCTACCCCTGCGCCTACCGGGTCTTCGACGTCGACGACCTCATCATCAACACCCTCGGCGCCGTCCTCGGCTCGCTGGCCAGCCTGCTCCTGCTGCGTCGG
Source organism: Brevibacterium sp. SMBL_HHYL_HB1 (assembly GCF_018208375.1). NCBI lineage: Bacteria > Bacillati > Actinomycetota > Actinomycetes > Micrococcales > Brevibacteriaceae > Brevibacterium > Brevibacterium sp. SMBL_HHYL_HB1. The sequence continues at coordinate 3,381,618 of NZ_CP062936.1, forward strand.
CGGAAGGACCTGGCCGACGCCGCTGCGCCACAGCCGATCACGGTCACACGTCGGCTGACCGGAATCGTCTGCGACCTGCTCGTCTGGGGTCTGTTCGGCTGGACGGTCTCCATCGTGTTCATGGCCTTCACAGCCCTCCTCGGCGACGGAACGATCACCGAACCGGATCCGATCGTGGTCTTCATCGGCTTCGCTCTGCCCTTCGTCGCTCAGCTGTACTCGGTCCTCAGCCGGGGTGTGACCCTCGGCGAACGGCTCGTCCTCATCGCCGCCGTTCAGGTGCGCAGGCCGGTGCTGCTCGGCCGGAGCCTGCGCTTCCTCTTCGGCATCGGCGGGTACATGCTGCTGTCCCAGTGGACGTTCCCGCTGTCCGGGCTGCTCCTCTTCGCCCTCGTCGCCGCCTCGGCCGTCATGGTCTTCACCACCCGACGCCACCGCGGACTGGCGTGCGTGGTGTCGGGAACCGAGATCGATGATGTCAGAACGCGCGACACCGTGGCACCAGGTGAGGTCGGCCGGTGAGCGGTCCCGAACAGACCTCTGCCATTGGTAGTGAACCATTGGTACAATACCTGTATGAACACCGTTGGACAGTCTCCTCAGTCAACCGATGTGCGGTCCCTTTTCCTGCCGTACACGCTCAGTCTCGTCGGCGGTATGGCAGCGGTGCAGATCTGCATCGCCGTCACCGGCGGTGAGATCACTGTGCTGGCCGCGACGCTCACTGCGGTCGTCGCGTTCGGCCTGCTCATCTGGGCATGGCGTCACCGACGCCGCCTCACGCGGGTGCGCTTCGGTGGGGTCATTGCGCACACCATCGCCTATGTCGTCGTGACGACCTCGTTCACCGCCCACGCCGCCGGCCGCGGCATCGCCCTCGGAGCCGAAGGCGGGATCGAGGCGGCCGCAGACAGTCTTCTGGCCTCGCCGTGGTTCGGTGCGACCCTTGTCATGAGTTCCCTATGGGGCCTCGGCCTGCTCCTCCACCTGCTCGGCACCGTGCTCGGGCACGGCTGGGAGGACTGAGGTGGCGTCATCGCATCCGAGCGCCGAGGAGGAATGGCTCGACCACCGCGTGGACTCGTGGGTCGAAACTTATAAGAAGTCGATGCTCACGCCCATCATCCTGGCGCTCGTCGCCGACCATCAGCCGATCGGCATCGCCGCCGTTGCCGAGGCACTGAGGTCGACGACGGGCTGGAACGTCACCGAAAGGGGCCTGTACCGCACGCTCAAGCGTCTCGAGGACTCTCAGCTGCTGGCAACGAGTCAGGTGGACGCGCCGCGCACCGGTGCGAAACGCAAGGAGCTCTCGCTCACCGACCTCGGCGTCGCCTTCTTGGCTGGGATCCGAGCCAACCTCGTCGAGGTCCCAGAGAACGGCTGAGCAAGTGATGTGTGCCCGCCGCCGACCTCGAAACGGATCGGGCGGCGGGCACAGTTGTCAGCGGAGACGCCTCACGGTCATCGTGCCCTCAACCCCAGCATCGCATCGACGATGAGGAAGACGACGAGGCTGGCCCCCACGAGGGGCAGGACGATCCCGATGCCGATCGCGACGAGCGCCACACCTGCGACTGCCCACCACGGCGCACCGGCAAGGGCACCGCGGCCGGGAGCGACGCCGAATCGCCTCGTCGGATCGTGCTTGGGCCGCCGCTGCCACCACATGAGGTACCCCCACACGACCATCGAGGCGATGCCGATCGCCAGGACGAACAGAACGATCTGGTTCGCCAGCCCGAACATCGACCCCATATGCAGGTCGATTCCCCACCGTGCGAGTTTGGCCGCCGGCCCGTAGTCGGCGAAGTCGACGCGGTCGGTGACCTCCATCGTGTCCGGGTCGAAGGCGACGGCGTCGACCTCGGTGGGGAAGCTGCGTTGGATCTCCTGGACGACCCAGGCCGAGTGCTCATCGGCGGGCGGGAGGATCTCGACGAGGCCGGTGTTGACATTGACCTCGCGGGCCATCGACAGCATCATGTCGAAGTCGGCAGGATCGATGGCGGGCGCGGTCGCCTCGGCGGAGGAACTGCCATCATGGTGGTGGGTGTGCTCGTCGCCGGCCGAGGTGTCGCCCAGCTCGGTGGAGATCGCGGGGGTCTCCCAGCTCAGGGCCGCACGCAGCTTCGTCACATTCTCCCCGCCCAGCTGGGACCACGTGATGCCGGTCGCGGAGAGGAACAGCATGCCGATTGCCGCCCACACCCCGACTGAGGCGTGCCAGGAGAACGTGCGCCGCAGTCCCCTGTGCTTCCGGTCCGGGCGCAGCATCGCGGCGAGGCGGCGTGTCTTCCGAGCACGGATGATCCACAGGACCAGACCGGCGACGGCGACGATTCCCAGCCACGAGGCGGCGAGTTCGCTGTAGAGGCGCCCGACGTCGCCGAGGTGGAGGCTGCGGTGCAGCTGGTCGATCCAGGTTCGCAGGGGCAGGGCCCCGGAGGTGCCGTAGACGGTGAGGTCGCCGGTCACCTCGGCGGTGGTGGGATCGATGAAGATCGCCCGGGATTCGCTTTCGCCCAGCTGGGGGTCGGCATACATCACTCGGGTGGTCGTTCCCGGTTCGGGAGCGGGGCGGACCGCGCTGAGCGTGTCCTCGTCTCCGACGACGGCGTTCGCGGCTTCGATCTGTTCGGTCAGGGGCAGGGACGGTCCCGAGGTCGAGGTCGTGAGCTGGTCGGCGTAGACGATCTTCTCAAGCTGTGGGCTGAGCGCGTAGAGCGCACCGCTGAGCGCGGCGATGAGGATGAACGGGCCGATGAGGATTCCCGCATAGAAGTGGAGTCTGCGCAGGAGCGGGCCGAACCATGGGCCGGCGGGTCTGTGTCGGTGGCGTTCGGTCCGGGGGTCGGAGTTTTCGGGCAGGGATGACGTGCGAAGTGTCATGATGGCGCTTTCTGTGAAGAAGGGTCAGCAGGACCCGCACCGGCGCCGAGTGCCGATGTGCGGGTTCGGTGAGTGTTCAGAAAGCGTGTGCGGGAGGTCCTCGTCGCAGCACCGGAGACCGGACGATGCCGGGACGGCGCGGCTGCTCAAGGCGGATGATGACCGTCGGCCGCGGACCTTCGGGCACGGTGCGCGGACGGGAGAAGACGGGCAGGAGGGCACGGATGATCCGGCGGCCGAATTCGCAGAGCTTGGCCGGCAGCGCCTCCGCCCAGTAGATGAGGACGATGGTGAGCACGGCCGCTGCCAGGTGGGCCAGGAGCATCGGCAGCGAGCCGTGCGCGTGCGCCCCGGAGCTCATTGCAGGATCCGTCGGGTCACCGGAACCGATTCCCACACCGGCCATGGAGCTCGTCGCCCTTGCGTGATGGTGTGCATGCTTTTCGACGGCGCTGGTCGGCCCGGGTGCAGAGGCGAGCGGTGTGAAGACGGTGAACAGCTGGTGGAACAGGGCCTGGCTGGCGACGACGGAGGCCGACAGCCGCCACAGTGACAGCTTCCGACCGGCCAGCAGCACACAGACGAGTGTCGACAGCGCCAAGGGGACGATGATCCCCCACAGGCTGGGCATCGAGCCGCCGCCGATGATGTGGGAGGCCAGAGCGACGAAGGTCGCCGCAGTCGCTGCGGCACTGCCGCGCAGAGCGCGCCGGCGCCTGCCCCCCGCATTCACCCGACCATTCTCACACAGCCGGCAGGGGCATCGGCGACACATCGTGTGCCCTTCAGCCGTCGGCGGCGCATCCGCGGCTGCGGCTCACCCGTCCAGCAGCCCCTGGATATCGGCGGCGGAGATGACCTCGCTGAAGGCCTCCCCGTCGTCCATGAGCGCTGTGAACAGTTCGGCCTTCTTCTGCTGCAGCGCCAGGACCTTCTCCTCGATCGTGTTCTCGGCCACGAGGCGGTAGACCATGACGCTGCGTGTCTGTCCGATGCGATGCGTGCGGTCGATCGCCTGGGATTCGGCCGCCGGGTTCCACCACGGGTCGAGCAGGAACACATAGTCGGCCTCGGTGAGCGTGAGGCCGAAGCCGCCGGCCTTGAGACTGATGAGGAACACGGCAGCGCTGCCGGTGCGGAAGGACTCGATGACCTTCGTCCGGTCCCTCGTCGACCCGTCGAGGTACTCATAGGCGATGCCCTGCGAGTCGAGTTCGGCGGCGACGGCGCGCAGATAGCTGGTGAATTGGCTGAAGACGAGCGCACGATGGCCCTCGGTCCCGATTTCGCTCAGGTGCTCGAGCAGCACGGTCAGTTTGCTCGAACCGATTCCCGAATCGGCGTATTCGTCGACGATGCCCGGGTCGAGGGCGAGCATCCGCAGCAGGGTGAGCGAACGGAAGATCGCGAACCGGTTCTTCTCGAAGTCGCCGAGGAGGCCGAGCACCTGCTTGCGTTCGCGCTGGAGGACCGTGTCATAGAGCCGGCGGTGCTGGGCTTCGAGTTCGACGCCGAGCACCTGTTCCTGCTTCTCCGGCAGGTCCGCGGCGACGAGGTCCTTCGTGCGTCGCAGCATGAACGGACGCAGCCGCTTGCGCAGCTTCGCCATCCGTTCGGGATCGTCGCCCGATTCGATCGGTCGGACGTAGTCGTCCCTGAAGCGCTTCGCGTTCGGGAACAGGCCCGGTGCGGTGACGGCCGCCAGCGACCACACGTCGTTGAGCGAGTTCTCCATCGGGGTGCCCGTGATCGCCAACCGGAAGGGAGCGGCGATCCGTCGTGCCGCCCGATGGGTCTTCGCCTGGCTGTTCTTCATGAACTGGGCCTCGTCGAAGACGACTCCGGCCCAGTCGAGCCCGGCGAACTCCTCGACGTCGAGCCTCATCACCGCATAGGAGGTGACGACGATATCGGATCCGGCACTCGCCTCGGCGACGGTGCTCCCCCGCTTCTTCGCCGTCGCCGACAGCGCGGTGACCTGCAGGTGCGGTGTGAATTTCCGGGCCTCGAGCACCCAGTTCGCCACCACCGAGGTGGGTACGACGACGAGGAACGGCGACGAGTCCCGCTTGGCGTCGTTCCGCAGCCGGCGGTCGTGGTCGATCAGAGCCAGCGTCTGCAGGGTCTTGCCCAGTCCCATGTCGTCGGCGAGGATCCCGCCGAGGCAGTGTTCGAGCAGGAACGTCAGCCACCGGAAGCCCTCGACCTGGTAGGGACGCAGGTCCGCGTTCAGAGTGGGCGGGACGTCGACCTCGGAGATCGTGTCGATCTCGCGCAGACCCGCCATGAGATCCGCCCAGGCGGGGTCCTCCGCGGTCTCATCGGCGAGTTCCTCGAGGTCTTCGTACAGCGCGGCCTGGTAGCGGCTGATCTGCGGGTTCTCCGGAGTGAAGCCGTCGAGTGCGGCCGCCTCGGCGAGGAGTTCGCGCAGGGTGTCGAAGGCGTGGTGGTCGAGGGAGAAGTACGAACCGTCGTTGAGCAGCAGGTGCGTCTGTTCGGTCGCGAGCGCGGTGAACAGCTCGGCGAACGGGATCTCGTGGCCGTCGATCGTCACATCGATGCCCAGGTCGAACCAGTCGGAGTCGTCTCTGGCCTCGGTGCGCATCGTGATCGAGGGGTCGGCGTCGAGCTCCTGGAACTCCGGGGCCTCGTCGCTGCCGGCGATCGTGACGGCGATGGAGCCGAGTTCGTCGATCCTCGGCAGTGTCCTGGTCACGAAGGTGGCGACGTCGATGCCGGTCAGCGTCTCCGACGGGGTGCGGGCCAGATCGCCGTCGATTGCGCGCAGCTCGGTCAGCGTCGCCCGCTCGAATTTCGGGTCGCGTGCGTCCGGGCGGCCGGTGTATTCGGAGTCGTGTGCGATCAGCGGGCAGGTGCGCTGCGGTGAGTAGTAGGTCCACGACCAGTCGAGGCGCGCAGTCGTCGGCGGGCTCGATTTCTGTCGGCTCCTGCTCGGGGCGGTCTCGAAGGTGATGTGGAGGTTGAGGTGGGGTTCGCAAGTTTCGGGCAGCTCGACCGAGCCATCGCTGCTGATGATCGTCTCGGTCCGGCCGGGGTTGCTCTGGCCCGAACCGGTTCGGTCGGCGGTTTCGCTTCGGCCGGAGCTCCGCGTTCCGTGGCCGGTCGGGGTGCGCAGGAGCGGAAGGATGCGGTCGAAGAATTCGTCCTGACCTTCGACGGGGATCTCCGTCGCCGAGGCAGGGCCCAGCATCGTCTTCTGCGCCGGGGTCAGGTGCGCAGACAGGGGTGCCAGAGTGATCGCCGCCTTCGACTTCCCGGTCATCGTCAGCGAGTACACGCCGGTGCGGCCGATCGGTCTGACCGTCGTGGATGGGACCGACCGGTCATCGATCATGACCTTCGGTGCCACGAGCAGCGGGGATTGGGGCCCGGCGGGTTCGCTGCGGGTGACGTCGATGTGGAACGACGCCGCGTCAGCGAGGTGGACCGCGATCTGCTTGTCGGTGCTGACCAGGGGAATTCCGAGGTCAGAGGCTTGGGCGAGAAGGTCCCACAGATGCGGGGAGGCGAAGCTGTCGAGTCGGATCGTCGCGGCGGAGCTCGCATAGCCGGAGAGTCCGAGCAGGTCGTCGAGGCTGGCCAGGCGGTAGAACCATTCGAACTGCTCGGCATCGAAGCGGGCGGCCTGGGACCGTGAGCTGAACCAGTGCCAACCGGCCTGCCCCTTGATCCAGTTCGACTTCGCCCCGGGCACGAGCGGGCGGATGTGCAGCTCGGGTTCCGCTTCGTCGGTGATCTCGGAGGCTTTGAGGCGGGCGGGGGCCTTCGGCTGGAAGTAGTGATGTGCCGGGGGCCGGTGGAGTTCGAAGCCGAGGGCCAGAGCCTGTTCCGTTCCGGCAGATCGTGCCGCCCGGTGTGAGGCCTCGACGATGCGATCGAACTGCTGCTGCCATGCCGGCGTCGGCTCGGGTGGGCGTGCGGTGGCCGGGCGCAGTGCGTCCGGGACGGTCGCCGGTCCGGCCGGGTACCGAATGCCGGGAATGCTGCCTTCGACGATGCGTTCGTTGTTGACCAGCAGCGTCGCCACGCAGTGCTTGCAGTCGGTGCCGACCGGGCAGGTGCACTCGGCGAAGACGACCTCGCCGGGCTCCCCGTCCTCGAAGTCCTCGAAGCCGACGGTGGTGCGATAGAGGCCGGTCGAACCGGCGACGTCGCCGACGAGCTCCTGGTCGCTGTCGTGCCAGACGACCCGCAGAACATGTCCCTGCTCGGCGTATCTGCTGCCGCGCGAGTATGCGCCGGGCCCGGCGAGGTTCATGATCTCCTCGCCGGACACCAAGGTCAGTGTTCGGTCCATGGCCTCAGCGTCTCACGACCCACTGACACAGCGGCACAGCAGCGCAGGGCCGTCGGGTCGCTTCGGTCCAGCATCGCTTAAGCTCCTGAGCTCGCGCCGTCCGAGATCCACGGGCCGCATACGATGTCGTTGAAGTCGATGGCTCCGGCCACCGACTGCCCAGCCCTGGTTCAACGGAACACGGGCGCGAGCGCAGCCAGCTGCGGGATGGGCACTTGGAGGCGACGCGCCTCGGCGAGGACATCGCGGGGATAGATGTTCATCATCTCCGCGCTGCCTTGGGCTCCGACCTGGGCGTCCCTCGTCACCGCGCCGTAGATCGAGCCGCCGCCCAGCAGCTTGCGCAGGCCGAAGGCGACCGGCCCCGTCGGGAGCAGGCGGATGGCCTTCGCACCGCGCGTCGGGACCCCGCCTTTCGCCTCGAGGACCGGCAGCATCTCGCGGATGAGTCGAAGGGTGAGCTTCGCTGACGCCGGCGAGCGCACGAACGCTTCGACACCTCCCGCCTGGCGGATGCCGACCATGAGCCCGGCGTCGAGGATGAAGTGGAACCACAGCCAGCTGCGGAAGTCCTCGACCGTGGTGACCGAGAATCCCGCACCGGTGAGCAGCTCGTGCACCCTCGTGTGCGCCGCAGTCGGTGGACCTCCATCGAGGAGCCCGAGCGTGAGCGACCGCAGCATTCCGCCGCGCAGGGTGCTTCCTGCGAAGCCGCCGCCTCCGCCGGGGAAGCCCCACACCACCTGCCCCGCGGGAAGCGGTGCCGCACTATCGCTCGGGTCGTCCCAGATGTTGTTGAAGATGAGAAGAGCGGCGTCGCCGAGGCGGCTGCTGAGGAACTCCACCGCCGTGGGCAGCTGGTCGTGGTTGACGCTCAGGATGATGAGCTCGTAGTCATGGTTCGAGTCGAGGTCTTCGCGCATGGTCAGCGGCCACCGATGGCTGATCCGACGCTTCCTCCCACGCGCTCGCCCGTCGAGGATGTCGAGATCGACGAAGGGGCCGTAGGTGGCCGTTCGTCCCGGTCGGACGTAGAAGTCGACGTCGTGTCCTGCCTGCTCCAGTGCCCACCCGTACTGTGTCGCGATGACGCCGCGACCGAACATGAGAATTCTCAACTGCTTCCCCTTCCCCCGGCCGTCCGCCGAAAGTCTGTCTGCTCGCCGCCCAGCCTGTTCTGGAGCGGGCTTTCCACTTAGACTAAGCGGATAAGTGGAATACCCATTCCTTTTTCGGGGGAAGTGAGAGAAGAGATGTCCGAGCCGACTCAGATCGACGCCGCCGGCTCTCCCCGTCTGCGTTCGGATGCCGCTGCGAATCGTCGGCGGATCCTCGCCGCGGCGAAGGAGCTGTTCTCCGAGCGCGGACTCGACGTACCGATGAACGCGATCGCCCGGCGGGCCGGAGTCGGCGCCGCGACGCTGTTCCGACGGTTTCCCGATCGTGAGAGCCTCGTCGCCGAGGTGTTCGCCAGGCAGATCGACCATTGCGAATCCGTGCTGGCGCAGGCGGTGGCCGACCCTGATCCGTGGCGGGGGTTCTGCCGTTTCATCGCCGAGATCGCTCGCATGCAGATCGCCGATCGCGGCTTCACCGAAGCGTTCCTCTCCACGCAGCGGACGGATGCCGCCGTCGGAGATCGGCGAGGTGGGGCCGAAGCCGAGTTCGCCGACCTCGTCGACCGTGCGAAGCAGACCGGAATGCTCCGGGACGACTTCGTCGTCGGTGATCTGGCGATGGTGATGCTGGCCAATTCCGGACTCGGCGCCGCCGCGAAGGAGCACAGGATGGGCCTGTCGCAGCGCTTGGTCGCCTATCTCCTCTTCGCTTTCGGCACCGAGGCCGCCCGGTCACAGATCACCCTTCCGCCTCCGAACCCGATGGGCATCGTCGACCTCTACACAGCCGAGAGCTGACCGTGGCCGCCCGAGCTCACTGTCGGGAGAGTGCCACCTTCACATCTCTTCGTGCGTCAGCGGATCGCGGTCCTTCATCCGTCCGCGCTCGAGTGCGGAGATCGCGTCCACCTCGGCGGGGGTGAGGCTGAAGTCGAAGACATCGGCGTTGGTGGCCTGCCGATCCGGGTTGGCCGATTTCGGGATCGGGAGGCTGCCGATCTGCAGATGCCAGCGCAGGACCACCTGGGCCGGGGTCACACCATGGGCGGCGGCCGCCTCGGCGATGGGGGCCTCGTCGAACAGTCCCTGGTCGCGGTAGAGCGGGGACCAGGCCTCGGTCTGGACGCCGATCGTCCGGTGGAAGGCGATGAGATCGGCCTGCGGGAAGTACGGGTGGAGTTCGACCTGGTTGACGGCCGGGGTGACTCCGGTGGCGTCGATGAGCTCGGTGAGCATCGCCTCGGTGAAGTTCGAGACGCCGATGGACTTGACCAGCCCGCGCTCGCGCAGCTCGATGAGTCCGCGCCAGGTCTCGACGTACTTGCCGACGCTGGGGTTGGGCCAGTGGATGAGGTGGAGGTCGAGGTAGTCGAGGCCGAGCCGGGCCAGGGACTCCTCGGTGCTGGCGATGGATTCGTCGAATCCGTGGTGGCGGCCGGGGATCTTCGAGGTGACAAAGAGCTTCTCACGGTCGACGGCGGAGTTCGCGACCGCCTCGCCGACTTCGCGCTCGTTCTCGTAGTTGACCGCCGTATCGAGCAGGCGGTAGCCGACGGTGTCGACGGCGTTCACGATCGCGTCGACGCCCTCGGGCCCGTTCATCGCATAGATGCCGAGACCGAGCTGCGGGATCGCGCGCCCGTCGTTGAGGTCGAGGGTGGGGATGGGAGAACTGTCCGTTGGAGTAGCCATGGCTCCAGCCTATGACCGCCGAGGTGATCCCGCCAGGCTGCGGCCGACCAGGAACGGTTGGGCGCGGTCCGGCTGGGCACGGCGTTCCCAGCACAGAGTGTTCTGAGAAGATGGAATCGTGAGGACGAGAGTCGACAGGTGCGCTGGGCCGGGTGAGCGATGACGTCTTTCATCGTCGCGCTGATCGTCTGCCTGTTCATCGCCCTGCTCATCCATCGCAGCATCGTCTCGACTCGCACATATGCCCTCGTGCTCGCCTTACCGCCTGAGGATGCCGTCGAGGTGGTCGAGAGCTGCTTCGCACGGGTCGCGTGGGTGAATACGACGGGACCGGGGCTGATCAACAAGGCCCGGGTCAATGACAGTGCTCGCACGGTCATCGTGTCCATCGACGTCATCGACCGGGCCGACGAGTGCGAAATCCGAGCCTGGGTCTCCGAGCGCAAGGCGATAGCCGGCCTCACGTTCTCTCTCGGCGTGCTCAAGCCCGCTCACTTGCGGGTCAGGCTGCGGCGGCATCCGGCGTTCGTGCGCGAGGCCGAACGACCCGGTTGATGCCGATCAAGGGCCCGATGGCCCTCGGCCGGAGCGGACGGTGACAGGAGTGCCGTACTCTGCAGGTGTGCGCGAAAGCCAGTGGAATCCTCGCTCTCTGCGGTGGAACGTCATCGTGCCGTGGGTGCTCATCGCGGTCGCGGTCCTCACGGTCATCACCGGTCGTCTGCCGGGCGAGGACCTGGTCGGGCTCGCGGAGACGACCGGGCCCGTCCTCGTCTTCGTCATCGCAATGACGATCGTCGCCGAACTCGCCAGCGTCGCAGGAGTCTTCTCCGTCGTCGCCGAGCGCCTGGCCGTCTGGGGGCGGGGGCGGCGAGCGCTGCTGTGGCTCTTCGTCCTCGCCATGGTCACGGTGTCCACGGCGTTCATGTCCTTGGATACGACAGCGGTCCTCATCACTCCGGTCATCGTCGTCCTTACCCGGCATGTCGGTCTCTCTCCGCTGCCGTTCGCTCTCGCCACCGTCTGGTTGGCCAACACCGCCTCACTGTTCCTGCCGGTGTCGAACCTGACCAACCTGTTGGCCGCCGATGCGCTCGGCGGGACGCCGCTGGAGTTCTTCGCCGAGTTCTGGGCTCCGGCGCTCGTGGCGGTGCTCATCACGGTCCTCGCGCTCACCCTCATCCACCGCCGGGACCTGAAGGGCCGATACGAGCTCGAGGAGACCACGGTGATTCCCGACCGACGCCTGCTGGGCATTGCGGCAGTCGTCGTCGCCGTGCTGCTGCCGATGCTGGTGACCGGGATCCCGGTGGCCCTCGTCGCCGGTGCCGCGGCCCTCGTGCTGCTCGCGGTCTTCGCCGTCCGCCGACGCAGCGTTCTCACCCTCCGGCTCGTTCCGTGGCGGACGATCGGGATCGCAGCGAGCCTGTTCGTCATCGTCGAAGCGATCCACGTCCAGGGCTATGACGCGGTCCTCGGTGCCGGTCTCGGGCACGGTGAGGGCGTGTTCGACCTGCTGCGGATCGCGGTCATCGGTGCCCTCGGCGCGAACGCGGTCAACAACCTGCCCGCCTATCTCAGCCTCTCGGCGTTCACGGACACGCCTCTGCGGCTCGGCGCCCTGCTCATCGGCGTGAATCTGGCCCCGATCATCACCCCGTGGGGGTCACTGGCCACCCTGCTGTGGCATCAGAGGCTGACGGCGATGGGCGTCGAGATCTCCTGGCGGAGGTTCGCGATGCTCGGTTTCGGACTGGTGCTCGTGCTCGTGCCAATGACAACGCTGGCGAGGTGGCTGGGGTGAGGCGACGCGGCATGCCGTGCTGCCTCGGCGGCACGCCGTGCTTGCGCGTCTCCGTCTCCTGCGGGTGGATCCACTTCGATTTCGCCGCCGGATTCACGCTGGATCCACCCGCAGGAGACAAGTGCCGCGGTCCCGACGACCGGGCGCCTCACGTTTCGTCCCTGGCGCTCGAGAGCCTCGAGAGCCTGGGCAGGCGACTGGCCTCCACTCGACTGGCCTCCACTCCCCTGACCTGAGGCTCAGCCCCCTCGCGTGCCTCAGCTCCTGCCCGCCTCAGCTCCTGCCCGTCTCGGCCGCTCCACTGAGCAGATCGGCCAGCTGCCGCACCGCCTCGGTGCCGGTGAGCTCACCGGCCAACAGCGGCAACTCAGCCACCGGCAGCGGGTCCACGGCGGCGTGCAGATGGGACAGCTGCTCGTCTTCCAAGGCACGGCGGCCGGCGAGGAAGTCTCCCGAATCGGCCGGGGAGAGCCGGTTGACGACGATGCCGGCGAGATCGACGTCGAGCTCACGCAGCTGGCGGACGAGGACGAGGGTCTCGGCGACCGGCAGACGTTCGGCGAGCGTGGTGATGAGAAAACCGGTCTGCTGGGCATCGGCGATGGTCTTGCGCAGCAGGGCGAAGCGGTCACGCCGGGCCAGCAGGGTGCGCCGCATCTGGGCATCGGGACCGGGCGTCTCCTCCTTCGGGCTGACGAGGGAGCGCGCCGCGGCGGCAAAGCGCTCCGAGCGGTCGCGGTTGGCCACCAGCGATTCGGCCCAGCCGGTCAGGCGCTCGGGCAGGGACAGCAGGTGGACGGTGTGCCCGGTCGGTGCGGTGTCGAAGATGACGAGGTCATAGACGCCCATCGCCTCTTCGCAGATCACCGCGATCCGCTCGAGGACGGCCGATTCGTGGCTGCCGGGGGCCGACTTCGCCGTCCGCAGATGGTCGCGGACCGCAGCGTGAGTGCGTTCGGGCAGCATCCGTCGCATCATCGCCTCGACCGTGGCGAAGTGCGCGTCGATCGTGGCCTGCGGATCGACCTCGATGGCGTCGACGACACCGGGCCCCGCCTCGGCGCCGGTGCCGGTCTCGGCGGTGTAGACGCGCCGAGCCTCGTCGGCGAGCTTCGTGCGCCAGATATCGCCGAGGTTGTGCGCCGGATCCGTCGAGACCAGCAGCACGCGCCCACCGTCGAGGGCACGGGCCATCGCCAGCCCGGAGGAGATCGAGGTCTTGCCCGTACCGCCCTTGCCGCCGACGAAGAGGAGCCTGCTCGAGCGTGCGATGTCTAGCAGCATGCGATGTGGTCCAACGGCGATCGTGGCAGACCCATGCGCCGATGCCAGGCGTGGAAGTCGTCCCAGACGGCGGGCATGAGCTCAGCCGTGTAGTAGGCAGCCGGGTCGGGCACGCCGAGGGCCTCGCCGAGGACGACGACGGAGAAGAAGTCGTCCTCGGCCTGCTGCTCTCGTTTGAGCGTCTGCCGGTAGGGGCCGACGTAGAACTCGAGCAGTCCCTCCCGGAATGCCGCCCACTTCTCGGGCAGCGCCCGGAGACGGCGGGTGATCTGCTCTGCGATGCTGCCTGGCATGGTGGAATCAGACGTTCTCTCGCGTCGCCGCCAGCTTCTCGTCCGCGTCGGGGTCTTCGGCTGGTTCCCGATAGGCCCGACGCATCGCGAGGAATGCCTCGATGGCGACCCAGATGCTGGCGATGATGATAACCACATCGATTGCGAACAGCAGCCAGTCGGTCGAGCCGGGAGTGGCGAAGCTGACGAGCTGATCGATGGCCGCCCAGAACGACATGACGAAGACGATGACCAGCGGAATCATTGCCGGCAGCGGACTGCGCCGCTTGCGGATGAGGATGACGGCGATGATCGCCAGGGACAGGGAGGCCATGAGCTGGTTGGTCGTGCCGAACAGCGGCCAGATGCGCAGTCCGCCCTCGCCGCCGAGTCCCTGGGAGAACGTCAGCCCGAGGCCGATGACGACGACGAGCAGAGTCGCGGGGACGTTGGTGATCCGCAGCTTCACGGTCTCACCGATCTCCTGGATGACGAAGCGCAGCAGGCGCATTCCCGTGTCCATGGTCGTGGCGGCGAACAGCACCGCCATGGTGGCCAGGACGGTCGCGGACAGGGAGGCAGGCAGTCCGAGGCCGTTCTCCATCAGGGCTCCTCCGCCCTGGACGAAGGCATCGACGCCACCCTCACCGAAGGCTGAGTAGATCTCCTTCCAGGCGGCCGTGGACTTGATGCCGCCGATGACCGCCAGGATCGTTCCCAGCGACAGCAGGCCCTCACCCACCGCACCGAAGTAGCCGACGAAGCGGGCGTCGGTCTCCTTGTCCAGCTGCTTCGAGCTGGTGCCGGAGGCGACCATGCCGTGGAAGCCGGAGATGGCTCCGCAGGCGATGGTGACGAACAGCAGGGGAATCATGCTGGGCGTGCCCTCGGGCAGGTTCGTGTTGATGGCCGGGGCGACGATCTCGGGCTTGACCGCGGAGAAGAGCGTGGCGGTGAGCACCGAGCCGAAGAGGAGGATGAGGCCGATGAACAGCTGGACGCCGTTGATGTAGTCGCGCGGCTGGAGCAGCACCCACACCGGCAGCAACGAAGCGATGGCGCCGTAGACGAAGAGGGCGACGATCCAGAAGGTCGCGGGGCTCATGCCCAAGAACGACTCGGGCAGGACGACGGGAACGCTGTTGCCGAGGACGATGAGTCCGTAGAGGAGTACGACTCCGATGACGGTGACGGGAATCAGCGGGATGCGCAGACGGTAGACGCAGAGTCCGACGAGCAGCGCGACGACGATCGCGCCCCAGGTCGGGATGACCGCGGTCGGCGTGCTGATCAGGAGGTTCTTGATGACGACCGCGAAGGCCGCGATGACCATGAGCAGCAGCAGGAAGATGACGATGAGGAAGAGGTTCGCCCCGCGTTTGCCGATGTAGCGCGAGGACAGGGCGCCGATCGAGCGGCCCTTGTTGCGCGCCGAGGCCCACAGGGTTCCGAAGTCGTGCATGCCTGCGAAGAAGACCGTTCCGATGGTCACCCACAGCAGCGCCGGCAGCCAACCCCAGATCACCGCGATGGCGGGGCCGACGATCGGTGCGGCACCGGCGACCGAGGTGAAGTGGTGGCCCCAGAGGATGTACTTGTTCGTCGGAACGTAGTCGACGCCGTCATGGAGTTCATGCGCGGGCGTGGTGAATGTGTCTTTGAGCTTGAAGATGCTGCGTCCGAGGAACTTCGAGTACAGGAGGTAACCCGCAACGAATATGGCCAATCCGACAAGCATGATGAATAGGGAACCCATGAGGCTCCTCCCTTCGCAGTGCACCGCTGCTCCGCACAGAACTCACAGTTGTTTGCGACCCGATCTTATCATTTCCTGTGAGTTGCCTCGCAGTTGTCTGCCTGCGGCTGCCTCAGTGCGGTGCCCGTACCCGCTCGGCATCTGATCGGCAATTCCACAGGAGAGGCGGCCCTGAAAATCTGGAGCCGGTTTTCCAGGGCCGCCGGAGAGGCTGCGGGAAACTCACCTCACCAGGCAGGGCCGCTTGGCGTCGAAGGTCCAGTCCGGAACCAGGTACTGCATCGCCACGGAATCGTCACGCGACCCCAGACCGTGTTCGACGTAGAGTTCGTGTGCCGCAGCCAACCGATCCTCGTCGATGCTCACGCCGAGGCCGGGAGCTGTCGGCACCCGAATCTCGCCGTCGACGATCTTCAACGGATCGGTCGTGAGCTCCTGACCGTCCTGCCAGATCCAGTGGGTGTCAAGCGCGGTGATCTCACCTGGGGCTGCGGCCCCGACATGGGTGAACATCGCCAGGGACACATCGAAGTGGTTGTTCGAGTGCGAACCCCAGGTCAGGCCGAAGTCGTGGCACAGCTGGGACACTCGATGTGATCCGGACATCGTCCAGAAGTGCGGATCGGCCAGCGGGATATCCACGGCATTGGTCCGAATGGCGTGTGCCATCTCCCGCCAATCGGTGGCGATCATGTTCGTCGCCGTGCGCAGTCCGGTCTTCCGACGGAATTCGGCCATGGTCTCCCGCCCCGAGAATCGACCCTCGGCGCCGACCGGGTCCTCCGCATAAGCGACGACCCCGTTCAGCGCTCTGCCGTATTCGAGGGCTTCGTCAAGCAGCCATCCGCCGTTCGGGTCGAGGGTGATCCTCGCATCTGGGAACTCCCGAGACAAGGCGGTGACGGTCTCGACCTCGGCTTCTCCAGACAGGACCCCGCCCTTGAGTTTGAAGTCCTTGAACCCGTATTTCGCCGAGGCGGCCTTCGCGAGTTCGACGATGGCCTCCGATGTCAGGGCCTCCTCTCGGCGCAGACGATCCCACCCGCTTGCAGCAGGCTCGCGCAGATAATCGAGATCGGTGGCATCCGGGTTGCCCACATAGAACAGATAGCCGAGCATAGGCACGGCCTCCCGCTGCTGACCAGCGGCCAGGAGATCGGCCACGGGAAGCCCGAGGAACTGACCGTGCAGATCCAGCAGAGCTGATTCGATCACGGCAGTGGCATGGACGCCCACGCGCAGATCGAAGGTCTGGTTGCCGCGCCCACCGGCGTCGACGGAAGCGAATCGTCGATGCAACTCTGAGACGATCCGATTGACCTGGGCCACTCGTCGGCCGGAGAGCTCACGACCGGCCTCTTCAATCGCGACCTTGATGTTCTCGCCTCCGGGCACCTCACCGAGACCCGTTCTGCCGTCGCTGTCGGTGACGAGGACGATGTTGCGGGTGAAATAGGGTCCGTGAGCACCGGAGAGATTGAGCAGCATCGAGTCGCGGCCTGCCACCGGTACGACGCGCACGGATTCGATCGTCGGCGCGGTCACTTCTTCAGCCCTTCAATTGTGCCGTCGACCCGTCGGTTGAGTCCCCACGGGTTGGAGTCCTGCAACGGAGCAGGTAATAGGGCGTCAGAGAAACTCTGATAGGCCACAGGACGTAAGAAGCGCTCGATCGCGAGGCTTCCCACTGATGTGGTTCCACCGTTCGTCGTTGCAGGGAAGGGGCCTCCGTGAACCATGGCATGTCCTACCTCGACACCGGTCGGCCATCCGCCAAGGAGGATACGCCCGACCTTGAGCTCGAGTTCGCGCACCAGAGTGCGGACCGCATCCTCGTCATCGGAACCGGATTGAATCGTCGCGGTGAGTTGCCCTTCCATCGACTTCACTGCATCGACGAGCTCGTCTGTATTCCGATAGCGGACCACAAGAGAGAACGCTCCGAATACCTCTTCCCCAAGCGCTGCATTGGCAGAGAAGTCTTCGACCGTCGTCGTCATCAGAGTCGGTCCCGGGGCATTCTCTGTCTCCCCGGTTGAACCGGATGCCAACTGTTCAACACCGGCCTGTGCTCCTAGTGCGGATCTTCCCTCCTCCCACGATTGCGCAATGCCGGGCGTGAGCATGGTTTGCCCAACAGACGCAGCAAATGCCTCCCTAACTTCTGCAAGGAAGCCATCGCCAGCGCTTCCGATAGGAACGAAAAGCAGACCCGGAGCAGTGCAGAGCTGACCGGATGAACCGGTAACCGAGTTGAGGAAGCCCTGTGCCAGTGCGCTGGTATCGCCTGCAAGCGCACCTGAAAGGACGAACACCGGATTGATCGCACTCATCTCGGCGTAGACAGGGATCGGGGTGCGCCGCTTGGCAGCGGTCTCAGCTAGAGAGAGCCCAGCATTGCGCGAACCGGTGAAGCCGATCGCGGCGATTCGCGGGTCGGCAGCCAGTTGCTGGCCGATGTCGGAACCACGCCCGTAGACGATGGAGAATACGCCAGGGTGCACATCGGAAGCGGCGACTGCCCTTGCGATCGCCCTAGCGACCAGTAACCCCGTCCCCGGGTGAGCATTGTGCGCCTTGAATACGACGGGGCAACCGGCTGCCAACGCCGAGGCGGTGTCGCCACCGGCGGTGGAGAAGGCCAGAGGGAAGTTGCTCGCACCGAACACGGCGACGGGGCCGAGCGGCACCTGTCGCTGACGGATGTCCACGCGGGGAGCAGGGGTGCGATCCGGCAGCGCGGGATCGATCCGTACTCCATTAAAGTCGCCCTGACGAACCACCTCGGCGAACAGTCTCAGCTGGTTTGCAGTCCTGCCGACTTCGCCGGTCAACCGAGCTTGTGGCAAACCGGTCTCCTGCATGGCAGTGGCGATGATCTCTTCGGAATCGCCCTCGATCTCCGCTGCGATCGCTTCCAGGAAGGACGAGCGCTGTTCGGGCGTCGAGTCGCGATACGTGTCGAATGCTTCGGCCGCCGCTGTGGTCGCTTCCTCCACCTGGGCTGAGCTGAGGAACGAGAACTCGGGTCCGAAGGACTCGTTCGTCGCAGGGTTGACCGCACGGGTAGTGCCTTCGGTGCCCACGACACTCCGACCGGCGATGATCGATGTTCCTGTAGTCATTGTTACCTTCCTTTCAGCGTGAGGCCGGAACGATCCCGGCCGAGCGGATAAGGTCTTCAAGAGCCTGCTGTTCCTGCTCGAAGAGGTTACGCAGCGGTGGTCGCACAGTGCCGCAATCGCGGCCGATCGCCTTGAGCCCCGCCTTCACAATCGAAACGCCGTACCCTTCTCCGCGGTCGCGGATCTCAAGGTAGGGCAACACGAATCGACGCAACTTCTCCGAGACAGCGTCGTGATTCTGCGCCCGAACATCTGCATAGAATTCAAGCGCGAAGTCAGGGACAAAATTATAAATGGCAGACGAATAGGTGCTGAGACCGAGCTGCAACAGGGGAAGAGCATATGTTTCAGCAGTCGGTAGGCCACCCAGGTAGAACAAGCGGTCCCCGTTACGTCCATAAACTTTCGCAAGATGCTCGATATTGCCGATCGCATCTTTGAAACCGATGAAGTTCTCATGAGCGTCGGCAAGACGCTCGATCGTCTCTGCCGAATAGATGGCGTTCGCTCGGTTGTACACGATGACGCCGATGGAAGTCGCCTCACAAATCGCAGAAACGTGAGCGAACAGACCTTCCTGGGTGCATTCGGTCAAGTACGGAGGGAGCGCGAGCACTCCTTCTGCCCCAGCCGCCTCGGCATCCTTGACATTGGAGACCGCCTGCCACGTCGCGCCACTCGCTGAACCGAGCACCGGAACCTCTGGGTCTGACTCGGCCACTGCGATATCGAGCACCCGACGGTGTTCCTCGGGGCTGAGGCTGAATCCTTCACCTGTACCGCCTGCAGCAAAAAGCCCCGCTACCCCCTTCGAAGACTGCCAGGCGATGTGCTCGCCATAAGTTTTCTCATCAAGACTGAAGTCGTCGCTGAATGCTGTCACTGGGAAAGAGAGCAGTCCGTCTTTGAGGGCTGTTGCAAGTTCCTGCGGAGTGCGTTTGGCCATTGTCCATTCCTCGTCGTTGGGGTCGTTTACCGACAGTCTAGGAATAATAAATAATGCCCGTCCAAGACATTTTTTGCACTATTCGATACCTAACAGGCATTGCAGCTTCACCAGCCCGCCATCTAGGCATTCGATTCAAATAATGTTTTCACGGCATCGTTCCATTCCCAATGAGTCTTGGACGTGCGACTTGCCTCACCTCTAAAGTCAAACGACATGGGCTCGGTTCGACGACCAGATCCGGGTGAAGATTCTCTATTTCCGCTGCCAGACAACGCTGTCGGCCCACTCTGGGTCGCATGATCGGAGCCATAGATGCCTTTGCTGATCGTTGCATTATCCGTCGCACTTCTTCTTTTCATGATGATGCGGCTCAAACTCAATGGATTCATTGCGCTCACCGTCGTGTCGGTGCTCGTGGCACTGTGGGCCGTTGCGACAGGTGTTCTCACCTATGAGGGTTCCCCTGCCGGCCTTGCTGAGATCCCCGAAATCATCGGCGACGGCATAGGAGATCAGCTTTCCGAGACTCTGACCGTCATCGGCTTCGGTGCAATGATCGGTCGCGTCATGGGTGACGCTGGTGCAGCTCAGCAGATCGCAACGTCGATTACAAAGGTCTTCGGCACACGCGGCGTCCAATGGGCAATGGTGGCGGCATCCATGCTCCTGGGCATCACGATGTTCTATGAATCTGCCTTCGTCATCATTGTCCCAGTTGCCTTCACTCTGGTGCGCGCTACCAAAACGAATCTGCTGTGGGTGGGACTCCCTATGTCGATCTCGCTGTCGACGATGCATTCCTTCCTCCCTCCCCACCCAGGCCCGACAGCTGTCGCCGGCCTCTACGACGCCTCGGTCGGCCAGACCCTTGCCTATGGACTCATCATTGCCATTCCGATCGGCGCCGCCATCGCAATGGTGTGGCCACGCTTACCTTTCGTACGCAGGCTCGATCCACAGATCCCCAAAGGGCTGGTCAATGAAGAGACCGTTCCCGACGAACTCCTTCCATCGCGCGCACTGTCGTTCTCCGTCACCGTGCTCCCTATTGTGCTCATCGCCGGTGCCGAGGCTGTCCTCATGACGAATCCATCGAATGGGGTTCTTGTCTCGACGCTCAAGTTTGTTGGCGCCACGCCAATTGCCTTGCTTATCACCCTGTTGGTGGCGATATTCGCCTTTGGCCCGGGCCTTGGCCGGCCACTGTCGGAAGTCGCCGATTCCATGAGCGGAGCCGCCAAAGCCATGGCGATGATTCTCATGGTCATCGCAGCAGGCGGAGCCTTCAAAGAGGTCCTCACCTCGGCGGGTGTCGCCGACTACATTGCCAGCATCACGCAGTCGTGGCACATGAATCCGATAGTGCTAGCCTGGGTGATCGCAGCTATCCTGCGTATCGCCCTGGGTTCAGCCACCGTTGCAGTCGCCACCGCCGGCGGAATTGCTGCACCGCTCATCGCCGCGACAGGTGCTTCGCCCGAGCTCATGGTCCTCGCGACAGCATGCGGTTCGATCGCCTTCAGCCATGTCAATGACCCAGGGTTCTGGATGTTCAAAGAGTACTTCAACCTCAAGGTCGGCGAAGCCCTCAAAGTCCGCACCACCTATACGACGACCCTCGCGGTTCTCGGCCTGATCGGAGTGCTCATCCTCAGCCTCTTCTTCACTGCCTGACACACAAGAGTCGAGAGTCGACCGACAGCCAAAGCATCCTGATTCGCCCACTTTCAAGTACCACCGGTAATCAGCACAAGCCGAGTAAAGGATATGAGAACAGCTATGTACGCCCCGGATACGATCACCGAAGTCACTCTTTCGACGGCAGCGCTCCCACTGGCCACGCCGATCTCCGATGCCAAGGTATTCACCGGCAGGCAGAAGCCGATGACCGAAGTGATCTTCCTCTTCGCTGAGATCAAGAGTGCTCAAGGTTACGAAGGACTGGGCTTCAGCTACTCGAAACGTGCCGGTGGTCCTGCCCAGTACGCCCATGCCAAAGAAGTTGCCGAAGTGCTCATCGGCAAGGACCCCAACGACATCGCGAAGAACTACGTCTCCCTGCTGTGGGCAGGCGCGTCGGTCGGTCGGTCCGGTGTCGCTACCCAAGCGCTGGCAGCACTCGATATCGCCCTCTATGACATGAAGGCCAAGCGAGCCCAGCTTCCGCTCGCCAAGTTCCTCGGCGCGCATCGCGATTCGGTTCGCACGTACAACACCTCCGGTGGCTTCCTCAACGCCTCTCTCGAGGAGGTCAAGGCTGCGGCTTCCCGTTCCATCGCCGATGGAATCGGCGGCATCAAGATCAAAGTCGGTCTGCCGGATACAGCCGAAGACATTCGCCGTGTGACCGCTGTCCGTGAGCACATCGGCGATGTTCCGCTCATGGTCGATGCCAACCAGCAGTGGGATCGTGCGACTGCATTGCGGATGGGCCGAGCATTCGATGATCTCAATCTTATGTGGATCGAAGAGCCGCTCGATGCCTACGATGCCGACGGGCATGCCCGCCTGACCACTGCGCTCGACACCCCGATTGCCACAGGGGAGATGCTGAGTTCGGTGGCCGAGCACAAGAATCTCATCACAAAGCGCGCGTGCGACATCATTCAGCCGGACGCTCCGAGGGTCGGCGGAATCACGAACTTCATGCAGCTGCTTACTCTTGCCCACGAGGCGGAATTGGACTTGGCACCGCACTTCGCCATGGAGATCCATGTCCATCTGGCGGCGTGCTACCCGCGCGAGCCCTGGGTCGAGCACTTCGATTGGCTCGATCCCCTATTCAATGAGCGCCTTGAGACCGAAGACGGCCGTATGCTCGTTCCGGAACGTCCTGGGCTGGGGTTCAGCCTCTCTGAGCAGGCACGCGCCTGGACCACGGATTCCGTGACAATCAGGCGGTGACTCATGTCCCTGGACACGGCAATCACAGACATCCGAATCACACCGGTTGCCTTTGCTGACCCTCCGCTGCTCAATTCCGTGGGCGTCCATGAGCCCTACGCGCTACGTTCGGTCATCGAGGTCGAAACTGTGGGAGGATTTGTTGGGCTCGGCGAATCCTACGGCGATGCGAAGCACCTTCACCGCCTACGCTTGGCTGCTGATGGTCTCAAAGGCCTCGACGCTGAGAACCTCGAACGGCTTCGAGCATCTGCTCGCGAAGTACTACGCCACGACAGAACCGAAGGCGGACATGGAATGGCCGGAATGGTCACGACCTCGTCAACACTCGACCGCGTATTCTCTCCTTTCGAAGTTGCCTCTCTCGACATTCAAGGACAGAAATTCGGCGTGCCGATATCCACGTTGCTCGGTGGCCAAGTACGCTCACACGTTCCATTCAGCGGGTATCTATTCTACAAATGGGCAGGCCACCCGAACCAGCCCGAGGATCGGTGGGGAGAGGCGCTGGAGCCTGACGGCATCGTCAAGCAGGCTGAGAAGATGGTCTCGGAATACGGCTTCACCTCCCTGAAGTTGAAAGGAGGAGTTTACCCGCCAGAACAGGAAGTCGAGACCATTGAGGCTCTGTCCATGCGTTTCCCCGATATGCCGCTGCGAATCGATCCCAACGGTGTGTGGACGGTCAAGACTTCCATCGCCGTTGCCAAGCGCCTCGGTGATCGGATCGAATACCTCGAAGATCCCACACCCACCCAAAAGGGATTGGCACAAGTGCGAGCGCAAGTCGCTCAACCATTGGCAACGAACATGTATGTGGTCGCCTTCGATCAGTTGCCCGAAGCAGTCAGTCGCGGCTCGGTTGATGTTGTGCTGTCCGATCACCATTTCTGGGGCGGTCTCACGCGCTCAAAACTTCTGGCAGGAATCGCGGAGACGTTTTCCATGAAGCTTTCGATGCATTCGAATTCACACTTGGGTATCAGTCTTGCCGCGATGCTCCATCTCGCTGGCTCAACCCCGAACATCGACTATGCGTGCGATACGCACTGGCCGTGGAAAGATCCGGATGACGATGTTGTTGAAGGCAGACCGTTCGCTTTCGAACGCGGGACAGTCACGGTACCTGCAGGTCCTGGGCTGGGAGTTGCCCTCGACCGCACCAAACTCACTCGTCTCCACCAACAGTATCTCGAAAGTGGCATGAGTGAACGCAATGACACCGCATATATGCGGCAGTTCCACCCCGACTTCGACGCTACGCTCGCACGTTGGTGATGCGTCCGGGCTGGATCGTACTCACCGATTCACCAGGTGCTACAGCCGATACACTGCAGATAACGAACAGAACCGTCTCCCGGTAGGAATCGAGTGTTCAATGAAGTTCACACTGGCGCAGATCACCAGCTTCATTGCGGTGGCAGAGAATCTCCACTTCGGACAAGCTGCGGAGGAGCTGAATATGACTCAGCCGCCCCTCAGCCGGCAGATTCAGAAATTGGAGAAATCGATCGGTGTACAGCTGTTCGAACGAAACAATCGAAACGTCACTCTCACACCAGCCGGGGAAACGTTTCTGGCTGAGGCCTACGGGCTGGTCGCCTCTGTTAACAGAGCCCCGCGCAGGGCGCAGAAGGTCGCAGAAGGATCGTGGGGTCAAATCACGATCGGCTGCACTGCGGTCTCCAGTTTCGGAGTCCTGGGCGATCTGCTCTCCCGAATAGCAGACCGCCTGCCAGGCGTGAGCGTCGAGATCAGTGAGATGGTTACAGCCGAAGAAGTCAAAGCCCTTGGTGACGGACTGATCGATATCGGCCTCGGACGACCGGACCGGGTACCAGCGACGGTTGAAACGGCTCTGGTGCAGTCTGAGCGACTCGTCGCAGCAGTGCCGATTGATCACGCATTCGCACACCGAGACTCCCTTCGGTCATCCGAGATCTCTGGGCAGAATCTCATCATGCATTCGCCGACGAAGGCCCGCTACTTCTACGACCTCACTGTGCGCTATATCGATGTCGGCTCCAATGAGATCACCCATTCTCTCAGCCAGATCCTCACGATCGTTAACCTTGTTGCAGCTGGCAGAGGAATTGCGGTCGTCTCTGAGTCAGCCGCGCATCTTCGTTTGGACGGAGTCGTATACGTTCCCCTGGTTGACGTTCCTGATGGAGCCGTCGAGCTGCATGCGATTTGGAATCCCGACTCCCGCAATCCGGCGTTGAGGAAGGTCATCGAACTTGTGCGCGAGTTCTCCGATTGAGTCGCCAGCCACAAATAGATGCACCACTGCCATCGGACCAGCCCGACGGTTCCTTGCATTCGCAACATCACAAGCTAGGTAAGCATCTTGAGTTGGGCCCTATTTCCCGTCGTGTTGCGAACGCGTGGCCTTCGTCCTGACCCGAAGAGATCTGACGGACCTCAGTTGTCGACCTCGGCATTCCCAGCCGCTGAGAATGCGGATAGCGGCCACCGTCTAAATCTAGACAAACTTGACTCAAGCCGTAGCCACCGATATTCCGCCTTCTTCGAAGAATTTCGGCGCAAGTCTCGAAGGAAGGCAGACTAGTGACGGCACTCCTGAACGGTAGCGTTGCTATCAGCGAATTCGACGGTGCCAGCCTCGATATGCTCATCCACCAGGGCTTCCACCCTGTCCCCGTCAGTGGAGTCCAAAGCCTCACTCCCGAAGTACTCGGTATCGAGCTCACACTCGCCGAAGCTACGCCCGGCGTTACACCCGGTTCCCATATCGAAGTGGCCCTCCCGTTGTCCGATTGCCCCGAAATCCTGACGAAATGCGGCTCCTTCTGTTCCCTCGGTTGCGCGATATCCCTGGCTGACCTGCCGCGCGGGTTCACTATGCTCAACGAGGATTACCAAAACGGAGACAATCAGCAGCCGATGAACGCCCTCATCCAAGCTTCGAGCACAGGGCCACGGGTCGATGATCCTCGCCTTAGTCGACGCGCCGGATGTCCCAGCTGGAATCCGTCGTGCAGGTGCGCGGGTGGCAGGTCATGAAGAGTGCATATCCGTCGTCGCTGACGTGATGGAACCGGCCGGTCAGATCCGAATCGATCACCGCGCCGAGGCTGTCCATCGACGCCGCACCCCCTTCGAGATCGACGAAGAACCGACCGTCATACGCCCCGGATATCCCGTTGATGAAACGGTCCCGCACCTCGGCGACGTCGACGCCGGACTTCGTCCGTTCGAGCACAACGGGCGAGCCGAGCCTCTGGCTGTCAGGGTCGGGAGTGCTGTCGCACATCACCCTGGACTCTTCCGCTGTGCACTGGCTGAGCCTCTTGCCGATCGACCCCAGGCTCTCGCCGCTGGCAGCGTCGACGACCTCGGTGCCGTCGGGCCAGTTGACGATGAGCATGCCCGCTTCGAGCATGACGGTTCCGGGGTGTTCGCCGTCCCTGACCTTCGCAGAATCCCAGATGACGTCCTTGCCCTCGGCCAGGTCGAGCAGCTGGACATCTTCGAGTTCTCTTTCGGCTCCGCTTCCACTGGACTTCCGCACCACCACCGAATCCTCGCCGAGGCTGACCGGGCCGAGCCCCTCCTGTGTCCACACGCTCTGCGGCTTCGTCGGTGAGGAATAGTCGACGAGAACGGTTCTCCGAGATTCCTTGTCGCTGACTTCGATGGCCGCGTGCGTGCTGGTCGGAACGTGCAGGTCGACATCACCGTCTTCGCCGCCGAGGCGGTGGAAGGATTCGAGGTCACCGGTCTTTCCGTCCAGGGACGCCACGCCGCTCCTGCCTCCTGACTTCGCGGCCATGAGAAGCGAGAACCCGTCGGCGGTGTCGATGATCGACGGGTTGCCGTAGAGCCGGAAGATCGGATCGACCTGCTCTCCTGCTCTGGTCTCCAGCTCCGTGGACTGATCGAGGGTCCAGATCGGATCCGCAGTGTCGGCCTCGACCACCGCGACGACGGGGTCCTCATACGCCTTTCTGGCCCCTGCGATGATGACCGATTCGTCAGCCAACGCGACTCCGTTGACGTGCCGGATATCGAGGAAATCGATTCCATTCGAATCCGCGATGCTCGACGGAAGGGGGTCGCTCAAGGTCAGCGGCAGGGCGCCCGCTGCGGTGCGGCGATCCAGACCCGAGTCCGATTCAGCCGCATGGAACCCGCATTTCGCCCGCTCCTCGGCGCAGGAGACGAGATAGTCCTCATTCATCGCCTGCGGAGCTCCCGCGATGTCCTCCGCACGAACTCTGCCCGTGCGATCCAGAGCCTGGATGCGATCGTCATCGTCGGTCTGATCCTTGACGACGACCGTGTCGCCGAAGACATCGACGATCTCCCAATCGCTGCTGTCCGCACCCGAGCCATAGGGCGAGGACCGTTCGATGGCCCCGTCAGAGGCATCTGCTGCGGTCAGCTGCCCGTCGTCGGCACAGGCGATCAGGGTTGAGCTCGCGGTGCAGTCGGCGAAATCGTCGAGGCCTTCTGCCGTCGAGCCCTCATCGATCCCGATCAGCTCAGTCGTGGGACCGGCCGGGGTGTCATCGGAGGCAGCCTCACCCTCGTCATGACCCGCATCGGCGTGGACGACGGCAAAGTCCCCCGCTGCGGCTCGGATCCTGGCATTGTCGAACCTGTCGCTGAGGTCCCAAACCAGATCCCCCTTCTCGGCATCAACGCCTCTGGGTGCTGTGTTCTCCTTCCGCTCCGGACCTTCGTCCGTGTACAGCAGATCGACATCGGTCGTCGGTTCCACAACGACCGTATCCGCGCTCACAGCGGTGGGCCAGACATCGTCCGTCGTCCAGCGGGTGCTTCCCGACTTTCCATCGATCGCCCACGTCGTCAGCGAACCCGCCCTGTTCCGCTGCGCGCTGGCCGCCACAACTGTGTCGTCGGAGGCCAGGACCGGGCGAGCCATGAGCTTGTCCGCATGCTCGTCATCGGTGATGAGCGGCTCACTCAGCCACTGGGCCCGGCCGTCGGCCCCGGACAGGGACGCCACACCGAGGCTCACAGGTTCGTCCGTCCCACCTGCATCGATGTGGGCGGTCGTCCGATAGGGAACGAGAACGTCGAACTCGCCCCTGCCGTGGTCGCGGACGACGGGTTCCGCAGCGTCGTGGGGACTGCTGAGGTCGACGACAGCAGAACCACCGCCGAGGATGGGGTCCCCGTCATCGGCGCTCCAGATCGCGCGGCCGGTCGTCAGATCGATGGCGGCGAGCCTGCCCCCGGAATGATCGGTGGTGGCCACCAGTGCGATGCCGCCGATCAGCTTCACACCGGCCAGGTCATCGGCACCGATATCGGCGCCGGTCAGCATCGTCGCCTCAGCGTAGTCGAGCGGGTCGTCGGATCTGTTCGTACAAGCGGCCACCGCCACAAGAACCGAGCACAGTGCCAGAGCACCCACTGTCCGCAGAGGCCGCTTCGTCGTCATGGAGGAACAACCTAGTGGGCCCCGAGTGCTTCCTCCACCCGTCGACGATCCTCACCGGCATGCCCGCGACGCAGCACCGGGCTCCGCTGACTCATTCCCTCGCCGCGGCCAGCTCCTCCCGGAAGGCCCGTCCCGCAGCACCGATGTCTCCCGCTGAGGTGATGAACCGGAAACCCTGATCCTTGCGCAGCTTGGCCTCGGTCCCATCGCCGCAGTGGATGCCGGGGACCACCCCGGCGGCGTCGGCGGCGGTGCGGATCCGCACGAGCGCCTCGGCGTGGGCGTCGTTCGGCTGCCCCGGCAGGGCACCGACGGCGAAGGCGAGGTCGGAGGGCCCGACATAGATCCCGTCGACGCCCGGAACAGCACAGATGTCCTCGACCGCGGCGAGCCCCTCGGCGTTCTCAATCATGACGAACAGCAGCGGGCGCTCATCCCGAGTGTCCTGCACGGCGTTGTGCATGATCTCGGCGGTCGGACCCCAGGAGCGGTCGCCTCCGCGGGAGGGATAGTCGAGGGCGGCCACGGCGGCCTCCGCCTCGGCGACGGAGGACACGAGGGGCACGATGATCGCTTCGACGCCGGCGTCGGCGAGCGCACCGATCTCGGTGAAGCGGTTCGCAGCGACCCGCGCGGTCACGAGCGCATCCCCGCTGGCACGCACGGCATCGGTCAGCCGCAGCACATCGGTGGGACGGACCAGCCCGTGCTGCAGGTCGAGACAGACATAGTCGAATCCGGCCGCCGATCCGATCTTCGCAAGCTCCGGACTCGTCGACATCATCCACAGTCCGTTGAAGGTCTCCCCCGCGCGCAGGCGGGCCCGATGGTTCTCGATCGCTGCAGTCATGTCTGCATCGAATCACGGAAGCGCTCAGCCGCGCCAGAGCTGCCCGGCATACGGATGGACGACCTCGCCGAGGCGGCCCGACGCCGCGTACGGACGGCGGGGGCCGCCTCGGCGCGGGGACGGCCCTGGTCAGACTCTCTCAGCCGTCCTCGAGGAGAGGGCCGATGACACGGTGGCGGGCGATGACGAAGGGGCCGCTGTATCCGGCTTCGATGAGTTCGAGGTCGAGGCGTCGCGGCAGCAGCGGGCGCCCCTTGCCGAGGACGACTGGGGCGGTGTAGGTGATGATCTCGTCGAGGAATCCTTCGTCGGCGAACTGGCCGGCGAGGTCTCCCCCGCCCATCACCCACAGATCGTGGTCGCCGGTGGCCGTGCACATCTCGACGTAGTGGTCGGCGACCGGTCCCTGTGCGAAGCGGATATCAGGTTTCTTCCCGTCTTCGCCGTTCTCCGGCAGCGCTGAGTTCCGGTGGGTCATCACCCAGGTGGGCACCGTGTACGGCCACGGCCCGTCGAGGTTGCGCAGCAGCCATTCGTACGTCGTCGACCCCATGACGATCGCACCGACGCCCTCGAAGAAGCCGTCGTCGGGCTGTTCCTCGGTCTGCCGCAGCAGCCATTCGAGCGAATCGTTCGGGTCGGCGATGAAGCCGTCGAGCGTGACGGCGGTGTAGTAGACGGTGCGTGGCACGATGCGGTGTCCTCCTGTGACTGCCGCGCTCGTCGGTGCGCCGGCGGTGGCGCCGGCAGTGGCGCCGGCAGTGGCGCCGGCGGTGGCAGTGGCGCTGGCACTTGACGAGCTCGGCAGGATCGGTGTCGGTCTCCCTGCATCCTACTTTCGCTGGGCTGACACGGTGCCGTTCTGCCGTTCCCGGTTTTCGCGGCAAGGAATCGTAGGGTTCCAGTCTCAAAACATACACTTCGCTCCCGCGAAACGAGCCCGCTCGCTCGTCACCGGTGCAGCACCGGCTGCTCGGCACCGTCACCGGTGCAGCACCGGCTGCTGGGCACCGCCACCGGCGCGGCTCCTGACCGGCACAGCACCACCGCGGGTCCAGTCAGGAGCTCAGATCCGATCGTGGCGTGCTCACAGTTCCTGCGTCCGGAGCGCCTCGGCG
Source organism: Brevibacterium sp. SMBL_HHYL_HB1 (assembly GCF_018208375.1). NCBI lineage: Bacteria > Bacillati > Actinomycetota > Actinomycetes > Micrococcales > Brevibacteriaceae > Brevibacterium > Brevibacterium sp. SMBL_HHYL_HB1. Next base: position 3,411,134 of record NZ_CP062936.1, read on the forward strand.
ATGTACTCGGCCTGCCGGATGGCCAGAGCAACGATGGTCAGCGTCGGGTTCGCTGCTGCACCGGAGGTGAAGACCGATCCGTCGGAGACGAAGAGGTTCTTCACATCATGGGTCCTACCCCACTTGTCGACGACTCCGTCCTCGGGACGTTCGCTCATGCGGGCGGTGCCGAGGTTGTGCGTCGACGGATACGGCGGAGTGTGATGCCATGTCTTCGCGCCGACGGCTTCGTAGACGCGCTGACCAGCGGCGTAGGCGTGCTCACGCATCGCGAGGTCGTTGGCATGATCATCGTAGTGGACGTTCGGAACAGGCAGTCCGTGCTGGTCCTTGACCGTCGTGTTGAGGCTGACCCGGTTCGTCTCCTGCGGCATGTCCTCTCCGACGATCCACATGCCTGCCGTGTTGAGGTAGCGGTCGATGAGCGCCGCGAAGTCCGGACCCCATCCGCCTGGTTCGACGAAGGAGGCCATGAACGCCGGCCCCAGTGAGATCGTCTCCATGTAGTAGCCGCCGGAGAAACCTCGGTCGGGGTCATGGATCGACTCATCGGCGATGACGCCGGCCATCGTCTCGCCTCGGTACATCCGCACCGGCTTGTCGAAGTGTCCCCACACCGTTCCGGTCAGGTGACGCATATAGTTCCTGCCCACGTGCCCCGAGGAGTTCGCCAGCCCGTCGGGGAACGACGGTGTGCCGGACAGGAGGAGCAGCCTCGGCGTCTCGATCGAGTTGCCGGCTACACACACGATCTTCGCGGCCTGCCGGTGGAGGTTGCCGTCCTTATCGAGGTAGAGCACGGCATCGGCCCGACCCTGAGCGTCATGGGTGATCTGGACGGCTTGGGATTCCGGTCGCAGGTCGAGCAGTCCGGTGTCCGCGGCGCGCGGGATCTCCCTGACCAGGGTCGACCACTTGGACTTGTTCTTATCACCCTGGAAATTGAAACCGTCCTGGATGGAGGCGGGGCGACCGTCGTATTCTTCGGCGTTCGTGGCGTACGGGCCGGTGGCGTAGAACCGGTAGCCGACCTCCTTCGCGCCGTTGGCGAAGACCTTGTAGTTGTTGTTCGCCGGCAGTGGGGGTCGACCGTGAACGTGGGTCGACCCCATCGCCTTCTCCGCTCGGTTGTAGTACGGTGCCATCTCCTCGAGCGTGATCGGCCAGTCGAGGAGGTTCGCTCCGTCGATGCGTCCGTAGACACTGCGGGGTCTGAACTCGTGGTCCTTGAACCTCGGTGTCGCCCCCGACCAGTGAGTCGTCGTGCCGCCGACGGCCTTGACGATCCAGGCGGGCAGGTTCGGGAAGTCGCGGGCGATCCGCCAGGATCCGGTCGTGGTCCGGGGATCGAGCCAAGCCATCTGGTTGAAGGCCTCCCACTCGTTGTTGACGTAGTCCTCGTTCTGCAGATACGGCCCCGCTTCGAGAACGACGACGGGGATCCCCTTCGCCGTGAGCTCGTAGGCCAGCGTTCCCCCACCGGCCCCGGAGCCGATGATGACGACGGATTCCTCATCAGGATCGATGCTGTAACCGGTGACGCTGCGCCCGGCCTCGGCGGCGGTCGAGTTCTGGCTTGTTCGCGGATTCGCGGTCATCATTTCTTCACCTCACCCATATCGGCACTCTGCGGTGCCGGTTGATTCGTCGAGTCGTCAGCGGCGGCGCTGCGTGCCTTGGCTCGGGCACCCTCGCCGAGCTCGGGCAGAGGCTCGTCCTCCGGGTAGACGATCTGCGGTTCGGGCAGCCAGTCGAGATCGTCGAAACCGCGGTTGATGTAGCCGCCCTTGTCAAACGACGGACCCTCGTACCCGAGCCTGTCCCAGACTTCGATGTCGTCGTAGAGGTTGAGCACCGCGGTGCGGCGGACGAATCCGAAGAACTCTGTGCCTTCGATCCTCCGCAGCACTTTGAGCGCGGCCTCGTCATCGAGTCCGCAGAAGTCACCGTCGGAGAGCTGGTCGAGGGAGAGCAGCCCCTGGATGAGGGCTACCCTGAACCAGGTCTCCTCATCTGCGGCGACGATGAGGGTGTCAGCGGTGCGCTCGTAGGGGCCGTCGGGAAAATCAGCGTGCGGAAAGGCCACACGCAAGACGCGGATGAGGGTCTGTCGGGCCTCATCGGTCATCTCCATCGCATTCAGCGATGGGTACTTTGCGGGGAATGCCATCGGATGCTCCTTTGCTCCTGTTCGGTCTCTGCTCCTGAGCGATCTCTGCTCCTGATCGGGCGCGGCCCCACCGCGACCGCATCCGACCGTCACCAGCAACCTATGTGAACCACAACACAATGGACTATCCTCATTCTCACCACATGAAAAACCGAGGAGGCCACGTGTCGAACAGCGCCGTCATCCAGCGAGTCTTCTCCGTCCTCGAAGCGGTGGCCGCTACCGGCAGCGCCGCCGCGAAGACGGTCGCCAATCGTCTTGAGATCCCCCTTCCCACCGTCTACCGACTCCTCAACGAGCTCGCCGACTCCGGGTACCTCGTCTATCTCAAGGAGTCCAAGCGCTTCGAACTCGGGCCCAAATGCTTCGAACTCGGCCTGTCCTTCCAGCAGCGCCTCGTCGCGCCATTCCCCCTGCGCCAGATCACGGACCAACTCCACCGGGCGCTGGGCACGGCCGCCTACTTCGCCATCTATCGCGGCTCGGACATCATCCTCACCTACTGCTCGGACTGCGAGAAGCATCCGCGTCTGCGGCCCCTTCGCTTCGGGTTCCACGAAGCTGCCCATGCCACCGCATTCGGCAAGATCCTGCTCTCGGCCATGCCGGCCGCTCAGCGCACCGAGTACCTCGATGCGCGGGGGATGGCGGTGCTCACCCCGCAGACGATCATCAACCGGGAGATCCTCAACGATCACCTCGCCGAGGTGGCCACCCGCGGCATCGCCTGGGAACACGACGAGTTCCTGCCTCGCCAGACCTGTGCGGCCGTACCGGTGCGCAATGGTGCGGGAATGCAGGTCGGGGCGATGGCGATGAGCACCCCCTCGTCGAAGGCGAAGGGGCGGATGAAGGAGATCGAATCGACGCTGCGTGAACATGCGGGCCTGGCCTCGAGCTACCTGCGCGGCGGCACCGTGACGGTACCGGTGGTCGAACACGCCTGATTATCGCCTCATGAGAAGAGGCATACACTCCTGCGCGGTGCTGTGCCGAGAATGATCGTGCTCACTCAAAGACGAGACACCAAGGAGAAGACATGAGCACGACCAACAGCGTCGCCGTGGTCACCGGTTCGGGACGGGGCATCGGTCAGGGGATCGCCCAGCGGCTCGGAGCCGATGGCCATCACGTCATCGTCGCCGATCTGCCGAGCATGAAGGGTGAGGTGGCAGAGACCGTCTCCACGATTCAGAACGCAGGAGGCAAGGCCACCGGCGCCGAGGTCGACGTCACGGACGAGGAATCGCTCGGCCGCCTCGTCGATACCGCAGTGGAAGCCGGAGGCAAACTCGACGTCTTCGTCGCCAATGCCGGAATCGCTCAGGTGGAGCCGCTGATCGAGTATTCGAAGGCGGACTTCGAGAAGATCGTCGACGTCAACCTCACCGGAGTCTTCCTGTCCTATCAAGCCGCGGCGAAGCAGATGATCGAACAGGGCAACGGCGGCAAGATCATCGGGGCGGCCTCGATCGTCGCCTTCCGCCCCTTCGCACTGCTCTCGCCGTATTCGGCGACGAAGTGGGCAGTCCGCGGCCTCACGCAGGGCGCGGCGATGGAGTGGGCCAAACATGGCATCACCGTCAACGCCTACGGTCCCGGCATAGTCGGCACCGCGATGTGGGACCTCATCGATGAGAAGCTCGCCGCCGAGGAGGGGCTGGCCAAGGGCGAGGCGATCAAGAAGTACGCCGGTGACATCCTCATGGGCAGGGTGTCCGTGCCCGAGGACGTGGCCAATCTGGTTTCCTTCCTCGCCGGCGAAGACTCCGATTACATCACCGGCCAGACCATGCTCGTCGACGGAGGAATGCAGTTCTCCTGAGCGGGTTGCCTGGGCCGGTCGGCTGGGCCGGTCGGCCGAGCAGGCCGCCCTGGGGCGGTCGCCCGGGGCCGGTCGCCTGGGGCGGTCGGCCGAGCAGGCCGCCCTGGGGCGGTCGCCCGGGGCCGGTCGCCTGGGGCGGTCGCCCGGGGCCGGTCGCCTGGGGCGGTCGCCTGGGGCGGTCGCCCGGGCCGGGTCCACCATATTTCCGCACTCACACCACAGGACAGAAAGCTCACTCAACAAACAGAAAGAGGAGAACAACCGTGATCTTCATCGTCGTGAAGTTCCCAGTCAAACCCGAGTTGGCCGACCAGTGGCCCGACATCACTCGCGAGTTCACCGAGGCGACCCGCGCCGAACCGGGCAACAAATGGTTCGACTGGTCGCGCAGCCTCGATGATCCGAACGAATACGTCCTCGTCGAGGCCTTCGACGAGGACGCGGCCGAAGCGCACGTGAAATCCGAGCACTTCCAGGCCGCCATCGCAGAAGGCGGTCCCATGCACAGCGCGCTGGCCGCGACCCCGAAGATCATTTCGCGCCAGATCGACGGCGAGGGCTGGGACGCCATGGGCGAGTTGCAGATCGACTGACAGCACTCGATGCCCCAGGGGCGCGGGCCCGCGCGTTCGGCGGGCCGGCGCGTTCGGCAGGCCCGCGCCCCTGGGGCTGGGCTGCCTGGCGCGGCGCACCCTACTTTCGCAAAGCGCACGCGGCGTTCGTCATTTCAGCGGGAAGGTATCGTAGGTTTCCAGGCTCGAAATATACATTTCTCTGCCGTGAAATCGGCTCTGATCGTCTCCAGTGCAGCGTCTGTTGCTCGGCATCGCTATCGGCGTATCACCTGACTGGCACAGCACCGCCGGCTCTCTGCTCCAAGTGATGTCGAATCTTGCGTTCGAGCACAAACCGATTCATCCGGCTGGTCGCCCTCAGCACCTCCCAACCCTCATACCGCAGCGCCTCGTCCCTGGCGATGTCACTGGCCCACTGCTTCTTGGACAGCAGATGGTGTTCGCCGTCGTACTCAAGCGCCAGCTTCGCGTGGGGATATCCCAGGTCCGGCTCGACGATGCGATCGACCAACCGACAGTAGACCTGGGGATGGACGACCGGCTCCGGCAAGCCGCGGCTCATGACCCACAGGCGAAGGTCCGTCTCCGGCGGTGAATCGACTCCCTCACGGACCAGGGACAATGCGGCCTCGACACGGTCTCGGCGCCGCAGGTATTTCCGCTGTGAGATCTTCGCTTGCAGGAACTCGAGACTGCACAGAGGCGGGCCATGCCACCCGCCGACGATCGCATCGCCGAGCGCGACGAGCTCATCACGCGCCAGCACAGCGCTGAGGTCGACGAAGACGGCCACGGGTGATTGCATCGGCAGCTCAAGCCAGTATCCGGCTTCCTCGACATCGTGGCGTCGAACGCTCATTCCCTTCCGCGCCACTTTCCGATTCGGGTCGAAAGTGACCAGGTGCAGGTGCTCATTGATCAGCCTCTTCGGCAGGGGCAACCCGAACAGACGAGCCGCCGAGGCGCCTCCCGCGACTATTCCGGGAACGATCATCTCCATCGCCCGCACCCGGAGGCTCTCCTCCATCCATGCATCGTCGGCCCAGCTCGGAGTCGGATGCCGGATGCGCCTGACCTCATCGCGGTGGATGCCTGCAGTGACCGCCCGAAAGCGCGAGTCGAATCTCAGACGATATTGCCCGATTCCCCGTTCTCCGGCCTCCGCGGTCCTGAAGAGCGACGGGTAACTGCGATGTTCGATGCGAAAGTCCATGGCCACCAAGAGTGTCGGATCGGCGCATGACCGCAAAGGCCCCGAAGCCACCTTGTGGAAGGAACGGCTGGGCCCACAGGCCGTCCGCGCACGAGTCGGGGTTGATCCACAACTCGTCGACGTAAGAGTGACCCCGAGTCGCCGCCCCCTCCGGAACCGCGTCTGCGCCCATGTCAACGGAAGTTTCGCGGCAGACAAGTGTAGAAATATCAGGCGTTCACCTACGTTCCTCTCCCGCACAATCCCATACGCTGGCCGAAATCCAGCGCGGTGACTCAAGCGGGGTCCACAAGCGCCAGAGCGTGAGTGGGCAGAGCGTGAGTGGGCAGATTCACCCTCAGTCCCTTCGGGTTCATCCGCAGCGCGCCTTCGGGCTCGTCCTCAGCCCCTTCGGGTTCGGCCTCGTCCTTTCAGGTGAGCGCCACCGATGTGGCCCTCGACGTCGCCACCAACCTGGCCTTCGACGCAACCCTCGACGTCGCCACCAACCTAGTCTTCGACGCAACCCTCGACGTCGCCACCGAGGCGGCCGCCGACGTGGTCGCCGACGAGTCCTACTCCCCCAGCCTCCTACTCCCCCGCCTGCTTCCTCGCGCCGAGGGCCAGGCGGGCGATGTCGCGCAGCACTTCCAGTTCCTCGTCACCGTCGAGCAGAGCTCGCAGCTCGTTCGCGGCCTGCGCGAGCAGACTGCGATAGGCGCCGGCGACGTTCTCCGGCTCCCTGCTCAGCGGGTAGGACACGCAGAGGGCGAAGACATTCGCCCCGACCGTGAACGCGACACTCGCCGAGGCGGTCCCGGCCACCCTCGCCTGCTTCGTCGAGTAGAACTCCACCGGATTGCCCGGCCCGCACAGCGCCAGCGCCGCGGACCCTCCGTCGACGAGCGGCAGCACCGTGCCGACGCTGCGGGAGACCCGCAGCTCGTGATCGGCCTCGACATTGCGCACGCACACCCGGTCCTCGCCGACTCGGACCCACAGCTGCACGGACTCTCCGGTCATCGTCCGCAGGCATTCGAGCACGGAGTTCGTCGTGGCGATGCTGCGCCGGCCGGGGAAGGGGCCCAGGCGCAGCAGCCCCGAGGAGTCACGGACGATGAACCGATGGGTCCGCAGATCGGCCAGCAGCCGGTAAGTCGTCGATTTCGAATATCCGAGCCGCCGGCAGATCTCCGCAGCCGTCACCGGCCGGTCCTGCAGGATCGCGAGGATCGCCGCGCTGCGGTCGAGGACGCCGATCTCCGGCGCGGGCTTCTCAGCGGTGTCCCTCATGTCCGCTCCTTCCCACACCATCACGACACCGTGACATCGGCGAGCAGCCTGCGACGACTCACCCACCAGCGGAAGACGATCGGTCCCACGATGCCGACCACCATGAGGATGATGATCGACAGGGACACCGGCCGGGTGATCAGAGGCGCGAACGAGCCGCCGGAGATCTGGAGCATCCGCCGGAAGTTGTCCTCGAGCAGCGGCACGAGCACGAGCGCGAGGATCGCCGGAGCCAATGGGATGCCGCCCCTGTCCATGAGGTAGCCGATGACGCCGAAGATGCCGAGCATCATCAGCCCGAAGAGGCTGAACTCAATGGCGTAGGCACCGATGACGACGAGGACGAGGATCGCGGAGAAGAGGATCTCCTTGGGCATCTTGAGCAGTTTGACGAAGACTCCGACCATCGGCAGGTTGAGGATGATGAGCGCGATGTTGCCGATGTACATGCTCGCGATGATCGTCCAGATCAGGCCCGACTCGTCGCGGAAGATCAGCGGTCCCGGCTGCAGCCCGTACATCGTGAACACGAACAGCAGCAGCGCCGTCGTCGCCGAACCCGGGATGCCGAGGCTGAACAGCGGGATCATCGCGCCGCCCACACCGGCATTGTTCGCCGCCTCGGGACCGGCGACGCCCTCGATGGCTCCGTGACCGAATTCCTCTTTCCGCTTCGAGATCCGCTTCTCCATGATGTAGGACATGAAGGATGCCAGCGACGGCCCGACGCCGGGCAGGATGCCGATGATGAAGCCGAGCACCGAACCGCGTGCCCAGGGCCCGGCCGAGCGCTGCCAGTCCTGTCGCGTCATCCACTTGTCGTCGCCGAAGCTCTGGATCCTCTCCTTCGCCCCGCGCCCGAGCGCGAGGTTGCGGATCGCCTCGGGGATGGCGAACAGAGCCATCGCGAAGATCGTGAAGTCCACTCCGTCGGAGAGCAGGTCGATGCCGAAGGTCTGCCGCGGCAGCCCCGTCTGAAAGTCCAGGCCGATCAGCCCGACGGCCAGCCCGATGAAGATCGAGATGAGCGCCTTGGTCCGCGATCCCGCCGACATCGTCGACGCCAACAGCAGGGCGGTGGCCATGAGCAGGAAGTACTCGGTGGCGCCGAAGACGCTCGCGAGCTTGACGAGCACCGGCGACAGGAACGTCAGCCCGATGATCGCCAGCGTCCCGGCCAGGAACGACCCGATCGCCGCGGTCGCCAGCGCTGCCTTGCCCCGACCGCGGCGGGCCATCTCGTAGCCTTCGATGGCGGTCACCGCGCTGGCGACCTCACCGGGGGTCTTGATGAGTGTGGCGGTGATCGATCCGCCGTACATCGACCCGTAGTAGATGCCGCAGAGCAGGATGAGCCCGTGCACGGGCTCCATGCCGAAGGAGACCGGGATGAGGATCGCGATCGCCGAGATCGGTCCGATGCCCGGGAGCACGCCGACGACCGTGCCCAGCAGCACGCCGAGGAGGGCGAAGGCGAGGCTGGCCGGCTCCAGCGCCGAGGCGAAGCCGCCTCCCAGATCGATGAGAGTGTCCATATCCGCCCCCTAACCCAGGATCCCGACCGGCAGATACACGGCGAGTCCGTAGACGAAGGCGAGGTAGACCACGAGTGCGAAGCCGATGGAGAAGATGAGGTTGCGGATCCACTTCTGCGGAGAGTAGATGCTGGTCAGCCCCATGAGGAAGGCCGCGGTCGAGAGCAGGAAGCCGACCGGGATGAGGATGGCCAGGTAGACGAAGAAGAGCGCGAACTGGAACACGACCTTCCGCGCGGCAGGTTCCGGCGGGGCCTCCAGGGAGGGTTCGCCGGCCGTCTCATCCGAGGCCGCCGACTCCCCCGCCGAGGCCGCCGACTCCCCCGCCGAGGCGGCCGCACCGTTCCCGGACCCCGTCCCATTGATGCGGTTCCCGGGCCCCGTCTCGGCGAGGGCGGCCTTCCGGGCCCTGTACACGGCCTGACCGGCGAGGAAGAGGCCGAGCACGATGAGCGCGATGCCGACGATCGCGGGGAAGGTGCGCGGGGTGACGATGTTCGCGGTCTCCTGGATGGAGAACGTCGCGATGTAGTAGACCGCGCCGATGACGGCGATGGCCCCGCCGGTGATGAGATCGGTGCGCTGCGCGGTCATTCGCCGTTGCCCAGATCGGTTTCCTTGACGCCTTCCTCGACCGTCTTCGCCGCCTCGTCGACGTAGGCCTGGGCGTCGTCGCCGGTGAGGAACTCCTCGGTCCACTGGTTGTTCTCCAGGGTCTCCTGCCAGGCGTCGGTCCCGCTCATCTCCTCGAGCGCCTGGGCCCAGAAGTCCACGGCCTCATCGGGCATCTCGGCGGGGCCGAACACGCCGCGCCAATTGCCGAGGGTGACGTCGTAGCCGGAGTCCTTGGCGGTGGGCACCGAGTCGAAGGGGGCGGCCAGGGGCTTCTCGGCGAAGGTCACGAGCGGTTTGAGGTCACCGGATTCGAGCACCGAACGGAACTCGCTCATCCCGGCGATCGCGACCTTCGCATCCCCGTTGAGCATGGCCGTGGTCTGTTCGCCTCCGCCGTCGTAGTTGACGAAGTTGATGTCGGCCGGGTCGATTCCGGCTTCCTTCGCGAACAGTGCGAACGGCAACGTGTCGTCACCGGCGGCGGCGACGGTGACCTTCTGCGGGTCGTCCTTCAGCGCATCGATCAGCGCGTCGAGGTCGTCGAAGTCCCCGTCCTCGGGCGTCACGACCATGAAGTCCTCGACGTAGAGGGTGGCGATGAGCGTGGTGTCCTCGGGACCGTATTCGCACAGGTCGCGGGCCTTCATCGTCTGACTGGCCAGGGAGGTGACGGCGATCTGGTCGTCCTTGCCCTTCTCCTGCTGCATCATCGAGGTGATCCACGAGCAGCCGGTGCCGCCGGGTTTGTTCTGCACCGGCAGCGGGGTGGACACGATGTCCTCGGTCTGGAGGGCCTCGACCATCGCCCGGGCGGTGGTGTCCCACCCGGATCCGGGTTCGGCCGGCGCGGTGACCGTGACCGGCCCCTTCGGGTAGTCCCCGCCCTCGCCCGGGGGCTGTGCCTTGTTGCCGCAGGCGGTGGCCACGAGGGCCAGGCCCGCGAGCACGGCACCGACCTTGGCCGCCCGTGCGCGTGCACTCACCTTCGCCGAGGCGGCCCGCCGGGTGCGTGTGATCCTCATCGATCGCATGTCTCTTCCCCTTGTGTGTTCAGTTATCTCGCACTTATTCAGTTGTCGCTGGATGGTCGGTTGTCGTCGGGCCGCTGCGGGGCTGCCGAGGGCGGCGTCTCCGGCACGGCGGGACCGTCTAGGTAGTGCGCGTTGTCACGGCCGGGTTCGGGCACATCGCTGCGCAGACCGAGCCTGCGGCCGTCGAAGGTCAGCGGCAGCAGCGGCACATCGACGCTGGCCCCGGTCGGCAGCCCGGTCGCCGCCAGTGCTCCGGAGGCCACGAGGTGGGGGTCGGAGGTGAGATCGGCCGGGGAGTTGACCGGGGCGACCGGCAGACCGCGGCGGGTGCACTTGTCTTCGATCTCGGCCAGCGTCAGGGTCGACAGCACCGTCTGGAGTTCGCGGTGGATGCGTTCGCGCTGGTCGACCCGCCCCTGGTTGGTCAGGAAGTCCGGGTCGGCAGCCAGCCCGGTCAGTCCGAACTCCTCGCAGAGGTCGCGCCACTGCCCGTCGGAGACGGCGGCGACGAAGACCTGGTTGTCATCGATATCGCGGAAGATGTCGTAGACGGCCCAGGTAGCCTGCCGGGTCGGCATCGGTCGGGGCGGTTCACCGCTGATCTGGGCCTGGGCCATGTGGGTGCCGACGAGGAAGGCGTTGTTCTCGAACAGGGCGGAGTTGATGAGCTTGCCGCGGCCGGTGGTCTCGCGGACCCGCAGCGCCGATTGGATGCCGATGACGCCGAACATGCCGCCCATGATGTCGTTGACGCTGGCTCCGGCACGCAGCGGCTGGCCGGGAGGGCCGGTCATATAGGCGAGCCCGCCGAGCATCTGCACGACCTCGTCCAGGGCCGCCCGGTCCCCGTAGGGTCCGGACAGGAACCCCTTGAGGGAGCAGTAGATGAGTCGCGGATTGCGGGCCGAGAGCTCCTCGTATCCGTAGCCCATCGACTCCATCTTCCCGACCCGGAAGTTCTCCAGCAGGACGTCGGCGGAGTCGATGAGGTCGAGGACGCGGTCCCGATCGGCCGCCTCGGCGATGTCGAGCTGGACGCTGTGCTTGTTGCGGTTGAACGCGGGGAACAGGCCGGATCCCGAACCGGGCAGGTAGCGGGTCTTGTCGCCGGGCCCACGCGGTTCGACCTTGATCACCTCGGCGCCGAGGTCGGCCAGGATCATCCCGCAGCTGGGCCCCATGACCATGTGGGAGAACTCGATGACGCGGATGCCGTCGAGCGGCAGCGGCTCGTGGGCCGGTGGCGATGCGTCCTCTGACGGGGGCTGAGCGGGCTGCGGTGTCATGCTGTTTCACCCGTGGGGGCGAAGCGATCGTCGAGGACCGCGGGGGTGGCCGGGATGTCGGACAGGCTCGAGGTCAGTCCGTGGCCGACGGCGGAGATGAGCGGTTCACGGACCGCGGTCAGCGCCTCGACGTCGACGCCGGTGGCGACGCCTTCGCGGTGGAGGAGGTGGACGAGGTCGTCGGTGCCGATGTTGCCGGCCGCGCCCGGGGCGAAGGGGCATCCGCCGAGCCCGCCCATGGCCGCGTCGAAGGAATCGATCCCGAGGTCGAGGGCGGCGATGACATTGGCCATGCCGAAGTTGTAGGTGTCGTGGAGGTGGAGGTTGACGGGCCTGTCCGGGAAGGCCTCGAGCACCGCCGAGGTGTTGCGTCGCACCAGGGAGGGGTTGGCGTTGCCGATGGTGTCGGCCACCCCGATGCCGTGGGCTCCGGCGGCGACGAAGGGGCGGAGGACCTCGACGAGGTGGTCGGGCTCGGTGATGCCGTCGAAGGGGCAGATGAAGCTGACGGCGGTCGTGATGTCGAAGCGCAGACCCTGGTCACGGGCGAAGTTCGCGGCGTCCATGAGGCGTTCGCTCGCCTCGGCGATGGAGGCGTCGGAGTTCGCCTGCGAGTGTCCTTCGGAGGCCGAGAGGACGAGCTTGATGCTCTTGGCCCCGGCGTCGACGGCCCGCTGGGCGCCCTTGAGGTTGAACACGAGGGTGAAGAACTCGACGCCGTCGGCTTCGTGCGGGGCGAGGCGGCGCAGCAGTTCGTCGGTGTCGGCCATCTGCGGGACCTTCTTCGGGTTGACGAAGGAACCGACCTCGATGTGCTTGAGTCCCGCGGCGATGAGCTGTTCGGCCAGCGCGACCTTGGTCTCGGTGGGCACGATCGCCTTCTCGATCTGGAGACCGTCGCGCAGAGTGGTGTCGAGGATGTCGACGGTGTCAGGCCGGACCATGGCACTCCTTCTCACATGTTCCCGAAGAATGGGACGCTGCTCGCCTCCTCGCGACTGTGCGAGGGCTCACTCTCGTTATACAGCGCGCTCATCTCAGACAACAGGCTGTGTTCGTCATGTGAGAGCGCTGGGAGAATTGACTGCCGTCAGTCCCGTTTATCGGGAAGCTCGGTTCTTCGGCCGGTACGTCTGGATCGCGTGACCTGCTTCGAGTTCACTGCGGTCGACGAGTTCCAGGTCGACGACGTCACTCAGTCCGGCGAAGAGGTAGGGTCCGTGGCCGGCGATGCAGGGGTGGATGACGAATTCGAACTCGTCGATGAGGCCGAGTTCGGCCAGCGCGAGCGGCAGCGTCACTCCCCCGACCGCAAGCCCGGTCACGGATTGTTCCTTGAGCTCGCGGACTGCAGTTCCGAGATCGTCTCGGATGAGTTCGGAGTTCCAATCGACGCGGTCCAAGGTGCTCGAGACGACGTATTTGCGGGCCGGATCGATGGCCGCGACGAACGGGTCGAGGTCTGCCTCCGGGGTCGTGTCACCGTCGGGTCGACGCCAGGCGTCTTCCATCATCTGGTAGGTGATGCGGCCGAAGATCAGCCCGTCGGCACGTTTGAGGTTGTTCGCATGGTGAAGGTGGAAGTCATCGCTGATGACTCCGACGCGATGGTCGCAGCAGCCGTCGACGGTGACGTTGATCGAGTACCTCAGCTCGCCCATGGCATAAGAATAGACCTGGGCGATCGCCGCCGGAAGAGATATTCGCTGGCAATCGCTGCCGGAGGAGGCTGCTGTTCTCAGTCCTCGTGGCTGTCCTGGTCCGGATCCGGAGACGCTCCCTGATCCGAGGTCAGCCCCAACCAGTCGAGCACTTCCTCGGTGTGTTCGCCGAGGTCGGGCCCGAGGTGGTCGATGGCTACCGATTCGCCGCCGATGACCGGGGTGATGCCGGGGAAGGCGACGTCCTCGAGGACCTCCTCGCCGGTGGACACGTCGTGGTTCTGGATCATCCCGCGGGCGGCCAGCTGTTCATCGGCGACGAGGTCTTCGGCGGTGTAGATCGGCCCCGCGGGGACGCCGACGTCCTCGAGGACCTCGACGACCTCGTCGACTTCGCGTTCGGCACACCAGGCACCGATCGCTTCGTCGAGTTCCTCACGACGTTCCCACCGTCCGGCGTTCGTCTGCAGCTCGGCATCCTCGGCGAGGTCGGGGCGGTCGATGGCGTTCATCAGCCGACCGAAGATCCCGTCCCCGTTTCCGGCGATGACCACGGACTTCCCACCGGCGCAGAGGTAGCCGTTCGACGGAGCGATGCCCTCCATCCGCCCGCCGGTGCGGGTGCGGATCTCGCCGAAGGCCGAATAGTCGGGAACAAGGGATTCCATGACGGAGAACATCGCTTCGTTCAGTGCGACGTCGACGGTTCTCTCGGACAGCGGGCCCTCTCCTTCGAAGCTGTGCGCGGAGCCGACGACCGCCTCGGCGGCTCCGGTGATCTTCTGACGCTGACGGTCGAAGAGCATCATCACGGCTCCGAAGGCGGCCTGCATCCCGGCGATCGAGTCGCCGATGGAGATGCCCACGCGCACGGGTGGGCGGTCGGGGTCACCGACGAGTTCGCGGAAGCCCGAGTAGCCTTCGGCCACGGCCGCGAAACCGGGCCTGGAGGACATGGGACCGGTCTGGCCGAATGCGGAGATGCGGACGAAGACGAGTTCCGGGTTGGCCTCCTCGAGGACGTCCGGGCCCAACCCCCACTTCTCCAGGGTGCCGGGACGGAAGTTCTCGAGCAGGATGTCCGAACGGCGGACGAGTTCGATCACGGCCTCGCGCCCCTCTTCGGAGCGCAGGTCGAGTTCGACGGACTTCTTATTGCGATTGATCGTGCGGTAGAGCATCGAGGTGGTGCCGGCCTTGAGCCGCCAATTGCGGATCTCGTCGCCTGTCTCCGGGCGTTCGACCTTGATCACCTCGGCGCCGAAGTCGGCGAGCATGCGGCCAGCGGTGGGCGCGGCGATGTAGTTGCCGAGTTCGAGGACTCGCACACCGGTGAGGGGAAGTCGGTGCCTGCTCATGTCGATGCTCCTAGTCATGCGTGGTTCGGTCCTCCCATAGTGCCAGGTGTCGGCGGCTTCGGCGTGGATATCCGCCGTCGGGGCTTCGGCGAAGAGCTGATCCTACCGGTCGGTAGGGAGTCTGTGCGCGGTTGGCTCCGTAGAGAATCATGTGAACTCGACGCGGTATTTGAACAACAGCTGTGACTTGAGCGAATTCCACGCAATATTCCTTGCCCCCTGTTGTCAGTTCCGTCTCGAGTGTCCAACACTGGCAGGCAAGCCGCAGACAGCGGCGAATCGTCACCGAACAAGGAGTTGACATGGAATCGAACGATTTCTCAGGCAACAACCAGAACGGTCAGAACGACTTCGGCGGACAGCAGGGCGGGCCCGGCCAGGGCGGACCCGGCCAGGGTGGCCCGGGCGGCCAGCAGCAGGGCGGACCCGGTCAGCAGGGCGGGCCCGGCGGTGGCCAAGGCGGCCCAGGCGGCCAACAGGGCGGCGTCGGCGGCGATGACCGTAGCCAAGGCGGCCAGCAGGGCGGACCCGGCGGCGGCCTGAGCGGTCCGGGCGGCCAGCAGAGCGGATCCGGCCAGGGTGGGCCCGGCCAGGGAGGACCCGGCGGCGGTCAAGGCGGACCCGGCCAGGGCGGACCTGGCGGTTCCGGCGGCTCGGGCGGTCCCGGCCAGCAGGGCGGCGGCCCCGGTGGCGGAGCCGATCGCGATCAGCAGAGCGGCTTCGGCGACGACCGCGGCCAAGGCGGTCCCGGTCAGGGAGGACCCGGCGGCGGTCAAGGTGGACCCGGCCAGCAAGGCGGACCCGGCGGTCAGCAGGGCGGACCCGGCGGTGGCCAGGGCGGATTCGACCAGCAGCGCTGATCGTCTGACTCACCACCGCTGAACCGCCAATGGACTGCCGAGGGGCGGCGCATCTGCATGGATGCGCCGCCCCTTGTCGTCGTCGCCCGTCGCAGCCCAGGGCCCCTCGGAATCTACCTCCCGTCGCAGCCCAGGTTCCCGCGGGCTCTATCGAGCACGGTCGAAACCCTCTAGCCTTGGACCTATGCCCCAACCTCCCGATGGTTCCGGTCCCCTGAGCCCCGAGCGCCCCGAACTGCTGGAGATGATCGCGCAGGCGACCTCGATGGACTCACCGACGATGCTCCTCGACCTCGCCAGCAGCCTCCTGGCCGCCAACGAGATCGCCCAGCAGCAGTCACCCGACGTCGCATCGATCCAAGAACTCGGGATCGAGATGCTCGACAACGTCGCCGCAGAGACCGAACCGCTGCTGCGGATCTGGGCGGAGATGCTCGGCGACGAGATCTTCCGTCGCCGCGTCCACCGGGATCTGTCCGCCACGGGGTCGAACAGTCTGCCCGAATGGATCCACCGCGCCGATCAGATCAGACCCCGGCGGGCGAGCGCGGTCATCTCCGAGGTGAGGATCGAAGAGACGATCTTCCTCGAGATCTCCACGGCGGGCGGGCCGACGACTCTGGCAACAGCCGTCGAACGCAGCGGCTCGCCCTTCCTCGAGGACGCCTACCTCATCGATGACTCCATCGACAGCGTCCTGGCCGATGTCGCCTCGAACCCCGAGTTCACCGGCGACCGCGTCGATCTCAGCCTCGCCGATGCCGCAGCTCGGCTGAGCGAGGCCTTCGACATGGGCGAGCACATGTATCCGCCGTCCGAGACCGAGACCTGGCCCGGGATGCGCGGTCTGCTCGAATGGATGCTCCGACTCCTGCCCGCCGGCGGAACGGGCTTCGACTTCCGGATGTGGGAGCCGGAGGACATCAGCGAGATCGTCGAGGACTTCCTCCGCTCACCGCATGCTGCGAAGCTCAGCGAACAGGAAGCCGAACACGCCCACCAGCTGTTCGAACTCCAGGCCAACTACGGCAACAACGATCCGCTGCGGTGGTCAGGCAGCTTCGTCACCCGTCTGATGTGCGAGCTCTACCCACGCAAGAACATCGCCCCCGACGACTACATGCTCCTGATGCCGACGACGCTGTCCGCCCTGGTCGTCTACGCCAACGAACGCAGCGGAATCGACGACGTCTTCACCGACAACTGCCTGGCGGCCATCGAAGCGAACCGGAGCCGCTACGAGGAATTGGTCACAGGCGAGCGCCGCGACGACTCGCCCTTCCCCGGCGCCGGACCGGACGAGTACCTCTCAGAGCTGCTGACCGATCTCGAAGACCCCGAATCGATGATCGGCAGGCTCCTTCTCGACGCCTGCGCCGAGGCGGCCGGCAGCTACGACGCCCTCCGCTCCCTCGACACCGAGCCCCTGCCCTCCGAGGGGCTCGAGACCACCGGTGTCGCCGACGACATCATCGGCCGGCTGCGGTCACTCGAAACCGCGATCCTCCAAGCATCAGACGAGCTCTTCGGCGAACCCGAACTGGCAACCGTGACCCTGCGTCTGCTCACGGAGATCGCCCGTGCCGATCCCGAGATCTTCCGCCGCCGCTTCGCCGACAGGACCGTCATCGCTGCGCTGTTCTGGATCACGGCCAAGAACAACGACCTCTTCCCCCGCTCGGGAGGAAACCCGACGGCGATGACGATCGGAAGGCTGCAGAAGCGCCTCGGCGTGTCCACCAGCCCCAAGGCCAAGGCGGCGACTCTGCTCAAGGCCATCGGCTATGACCTCAACGACTTCAGCGAAGTGGTCCTCGGCGACCCCCGGTATCTGATCTCGTCCTATCGGCGCAAGATCATCACCACTCGCGACGAGTTCAGCGAGCACATGCCCGACTGAACGGCCCGGCTCACCCGGTGACGGTCACGACCTGCCGGTGCCGGCCGAGGCCGTCGAGTTCGAGTTCGACGACGTCGCCGTCGCCCAGGTACGGGTATTTCCCGGACATCGCGACCCCCTCCGGAGTGCCGGTGAGGATGACGTCACCGGGCTCGAAGGCCATCACCTGGCTGAGCCGGTGGATGACCTCGGCGACGGAGAAGATGAGATCGCTCGTCGACGAATCCTGCCGGACTTCGCCGTTGACCCAGGTCCGCAGGCGCAGGTCACCGGGGTCCACCTCGGCGGCGGGTCGGATCCACGGCCCCAACGGGGTGAATCCGGGCAGGTTCTTGCCCTTCGACCACTGTCCGCCGGATTCCTCGATCTGCAGGCGGCGCTCGGACAGATCGTTGGCCAGAACGTAGCCCGCGACATGGTCGAGCGCATCCCCCGCCGAGGCGACTCTGTAGGTCCTGGTGCCGATGACCACTCCCAGCTCGACCTCCCAGTCGACCTTCGTCGCCTCGGGCGGCAGTTCGATCGGGTCGGTCGGCCCGGCGATGGTCGAGGGCATCTTGAAGAACACGACGGGCTGCTCCGGGGGTTCGGCCCCGGCCTCGGCCGCATGCGCGGCGTAGTTCATTCCCACGCACACGATCGATGAGGGCCGAGTCAGCGGCGCGCCGATGCGCATCTCGTCTGCCCCGGCCAGAGGCGTGAGCTCCCCGGCGTCGAGGGCCGCTGCGACTCGTTCGATCCCGCCCGCGGCGAAGAAGTCCGAATCGATGTCGGCAGTCAGCGGCCGCAGATCGAAGCAGACACCGTCGATGCAGGCCGCGGGGATCTCCTGGCCGATCGGTCCCAAGCGCTGCAGTTCCATAGGGTTCCTCTCGTTTGATTCAGCCACTTCGTTGTGACCGTTGACCACGGTAGAGGCCTCTGCCCACAAAGATTGGAACTGTTCAAGTATTGGACATCTCAAGGGCGGCTCGCATCGCGAGTGACCCCCTCACACCCCGCGCATATAGCTCTCCTTCGCACGTCTGGGCACGACGACGACCGGCACCGGTGAGTTCTGGAGGATCCGCATCGCGTGGCTGCCCAGCGACACCCGCTTCAGCGCCCCGAGCCCGGAGGAGCCGAGCATCATCACCTCGGGGTGCTCCCACTCCACGGCGGCCAGCGCTTTCGCCCAATCGGGTCCGGTTCCCACAGCCATGTCCGTCTGACCGGGGGCGATGTCGAGCTGGTCGATCGAGCACAGGATCTTGTCCGTGTGCTCCCGGACCACGGCGGCCCATTCGTCGACGACCTCCGATTCCGCCCTCAGACCGATTCCCGCCGCGGAGATCACGCGCGGGCGGGGAGCGAAGGACACGATCCGGAAGGGCACGTCCGCAGCCGCCGAGACCATCGCGGCCCCGATGATGAGCCCCGCCGAGGTGGACGAACCGCTGTAGGCGGCACTGATGCGCTCAAGCCTCGCCCCCGCCTCGGCGCGGTAGCCGGCCGGTGCCAGCGCCACCGGCAGCGACGCGCTGTGGAGCAGCCCGTTCGACACCGAACCGAGAGCGATCCGGCCGTCCTTGCCGTCGACGGCGGGACCGACGACGAGGCGGTCGGCGTCGAGGCTGTCGCTGACTTCGAGCAGGCCGCGCCGCGAGGACCCGGCTCCCCGGACGAGGTAGTCGGCCTCGATGTCGGCGGGCACGAGTTCGCGAGCCCGGTCGAGGGTCGCCTCGGCGATCCTGCGGATGTGCTCCTGGTATTCGGCGTCGATCCTGTCCCGGCTCGGCGGCCAGGCCGTCGAGCTGATCGCGGCCACGGTCAGGGTCTTGCCATAGGTGCGGGCCAGAACGACGCCGAGGTCCACGGCAGCGCGATTGTCCTGGCCGGGAGCGGCTCCGACGACGATGGTCATGGTCGACCTCCTGTCTGCTCATCGGGATGGCGGGGACCCGCCTCGGCGATCTGCCTGCCGAGGACGGACGATTTGCGGCCGAAGACGAAGTAGAGGCCGAGGATGACGGCCGTCCAGATGACGAAGACGACGATGGTGATCACCTGCAGGCTCGAGATGATCCAGAAGCAGCCGATGATCGACAGCACCGGCAGCACCGGGTAGAAGGGGACCTTGAAGCCGCGTTCGAGGTCGGGCTCGCGCACGCGGAGGATGATCACGGCCAGGGACACGACGACGAAGGCGACGAGGGTGCCGATCGAGGTCATCTCGGCGAGGAAGTTCAGTGGGATGAACCCGGCGAGGACGGCGATGACGACGGTGACGACGATCGTGCCCTTGACCGGGGTCAGCGTGCGGGGATTGACGTCGCGGAAGAGCTTGGGCATCATCCCGTCGCCGGCCATGGTGAATAGGATGCGCGATTGGCCGTAGATCGAGACCAGCGTGACGGAGAAGATCGAGATCACCGCACCGGCGGCGACGACGGTGCCCGGCCACTGGGAGCCGACGATGCTCTCGAGGATCGCCGACAGACCGGCAGTCTGGCCTTCGAATTCCTCCCACGGCTGGGCGGACAGGGCGGCGACGGCGACGAGGACGTAGACGGAGGTGACGATGAGGAGGGCGGCGATGAGGGCCCGGGGCATCGTCTTCTTCGGGTCCTTCGTCTCGTCTCCGGCCGTGGCGACGGCGTCCATGCCGACGTAGCTGAAGAAGATCAGCCCGGATCCGGCGACGACTCCGGAGAGCCCGAAGGGGGCGAAGTCGGCGAAGTTGTCGGTGTTCCAGCCGGTCACGCCCACGAGTACGAAGAAGATGAGGACGCCGACCTTGAGGCAGACCATGATGGCGTTGACGACGATCGATTCGCCGGTGCCGCGCACCAGGAGGAAGCAGCACATCGCGAGCAGGGCGATCGCAGGCAGGTTGACGATGCCGCCCTCTTCGGGCGCATAGGCCAGGGCGTGCGGGATCTGGAAGCCGAAGAGGTTGAACAGCAGCTGGTTGACGTACTGCGACCAGCCGACGGCCACGGCGGCTCCGGCGACTCCGTATTCGAGGAGGAGGCAGGCGGCGACACCCATGGCCGGCAGCTCGCCGAGGGTGGCATAGGCATAGGAGTAGGACGATCCGGAGACCGGGACGGAACCGGCGAGTTCGGCATAGCAGATGACGGCGAGGCCGGCGACGATGCCGGCGATGATGAACGACCAGATCACGGCCGGGCCGGCCACGGGCACGGATTCGGAGAGGATGAAGAAGATGCCCGTGCCGATGGTCGAGCCGACGCCGACCATCGTCAGTGAGAACAGGCCGATCGTGCGTTTGAGGTCGGTCTCGACGTCTTCCTTCTGCCGCGGAACCGGTTTGACTCGGAACAGCTGCTGGCGCAGGGTGGGCATCTTCTACTCCTGACTTCGTTGTCGGTGCGGCGAACCGGGTCGCGGCAGCGAACCTGTCGTTGCGACGAACCTGTCGTTGTGACGGCGTGGTCGTTGTGACGGCGTGGTCGTTGCGACTCTACGTCAGGTCAGCTTGGTCGGCGACAGCGAACGGCGAGTCGATCCGAAATTCCATTCAACCAAACGGTTGACAACGACGCAGATGAGGGCCAGACTATAATTCAACCAATTGGTTGAATAATGGTTTCGACGTCCGGGAGGCTCCATGGCCGATCAGCTCTCCAAGGTCTTCGCGGCCCTGTCGGATCCGATCCGGCGGGACATGGTCGCCCGTCTCAGCGCGGCCGATGCGACGGTCAGCGAGCTCGCCGAACCCTATGAGGTGAGCGTGCAGGCCGTGTCGAAACATCTCAAGGTGCTCGAGGACTCCGGACTGGTCTCCCGCACCCGTGAAGCCCAGCGCAGACCGGTCCACCTCGAAGGCGATGTGTTCGATCTGATGACGAAATGGATCGAGCGGTACCAGCAGCAGGCAGAACAGCGCTACCAGCGCCTCGACGCAGTCCTCGAACAGATGGACGCGGACGAGGACGAACCCAGAGCTCGCAGAGGAGCATGACATGACCACCACAGACACCGCAGCCGACTATTCGACGCTCTGGCTCGACGTCCCAGAGGGCGTCCAGACCATATCGATGACGCGCGACTTCGCCTCCGCCCCGGACAGGGTCTTCCGCGCCCACGTCGACCCGGAGCTCTTCGTCAGATGGTGCGGCCCGGACACGATCACGAACACGATCCGCGAATGGAATCCGACGACCGGCGGCAACTGGAGCTACCTGGCCCATGACGACAACGGCGAATACGGATTCTTCGGGTCCTTCCACGAGGTGCGCGAGAACGAACGGATCGTGCAGACCTTCACCTTCGAGGGCTTCCCCGATGCCGTCAACCTCGAGACGATGACGCTGACCGACCTCGGCGACGGTCGGACCCGACTGCACTCGACCGCGGTCTTCGACTCCGTCGAATCGCGTGACGGCATGGTCGCCTCGGGGATGGAGCACGGAGTCGTCGAAGGCTACAACAAGCTCGATCGGCTGCTGACCGAGGGATAGACGGCGGACGACACGCTGCGATCGGCGGGGGGCGGGCAGAGGGCCCGCCCCCCGCCGACGATTCACCTGTCGAACGAACGCGCTGGGGGGCCGCATTCGTCGACAATGAAATAATGTGCAAGACTTCCACTGGAAGTTGAAACTCTCGGATCGGCAGTCATCGGACCGGCGTCGGGTGACTGCCCGACAGCCATCCGGCACCCATCGAGACGCACAGCCGCCGACAGGAGGAACCCGCGATGACGGAGGCAGGTCACGTACCGGATCATGCGGCAGATCATGCGCCGGATCCCGAGAAGGTGCGAGGAGCCCTCGATCTTCTGGCCGGCATCAGCCAGCCCCTCGCCCTCGCTCTCGGCGAGGGCTGCGAGGTCGTCGTCCACGACCTCACGAACCTCGACAATTCGGTGTACGCCATCGCCGGAGGCGTCACCGGCCGCACCGTGGGCGCCCCGCCGACGAACCTTCTGCTCCAGCACGTCCTCGACGGCGCCGAGGACGACATCATCGGCTATCCCACTGTCCTGCCCGGCGATCGCACCGGACGGTCGAGCACGATCATCGTCCGTGAGCCGGGCACGGGCGTGCCGATGGCGGCCCTGTGCCTGAACATCGACGTCACCAACGTCAGGATCGCCCATGAGCTGCTCGGCTCGCTGCTCGAACCCACCACCTCGGCGACCGAGCAGAACGCTGCGACCGAGGGTTCTGAGGGATCTGAGGGATCGGACACCCATGAGGTGTTCCCGCGAACGGTCGGCGATCTCACCGATCAGATCGTCGCCGAGGTGATCCAGGGCGCCGGGGTCCCCGTCGGCCTGATGAAGAAGTCCCACAAGCTCGAGGTCGTCGCCGAGCTCGACCGCCGCGGAGTCTTCCAGGTCAGGGAGGCCGTGGCGGAGGTCGCCTCGGCGCTCGACGTCACCCGGTTCACCATCTACAACTACCTCAACGAACTCCAAGCCCGAGCATCGGAAGGACAGTCATGACCGACACGAACGTCCCGCGGTCGAGCCTCGCCGGAGAGGACATCAACCGCTATGACAGCGCTGCCCGCCGGTGGCTGATCGACGCCGTCAACGCCGTGCAGTCCGAGGCCAGGAGGACCTCGGACACCCATCTGCTGCAGGTCCCGCTGCCCAGCGAGTGGGGAGTCGACCTCTACCTCAAGGACGAGTCGAGCCACCCCACCGGATCGCTCAAGCACCGCCTGGCCCGTTCGCTGTTCCTCCACGCCCTTTGCAATGGGTGGATCCGGCCCGGACGGCCGGTCGTCGAGGCCTCGAGCGGTTCCACGGCCGTGTCGGAGGCGTACTTCGCTCAGCTCATCGGCGTCCCGTTCATCGCCGTTGTGGCCGGGACGACGAGCGCCAAGAAGATCTCGCTCATCGAGTCCTACGGCGGTCAGTGCCACCTCGTCGACGATGCCAACGAGGTCTACGAGGTGGCCGCCCGGCTCGCCGCGGAGTCCGGCGGGCACTACATGGACCAGTTCACGTATGCCGAACGGGCCACGGACTGGCGGGGCAACAACAACATCGCCGAGTCGATCTTCTTCCAGATGTCGCTCGAACCGCACCCGGAACCGGCCTGGATCGTCGCCACCGCGGGCACGGGAGGCACCTCGGCGACTCTGGCCAGGTACGTCCGCTACACCGGTCGGTCGACCGGAATCTGCGTGGCCGATCCGGACAATTCGGCCTTCTTCGCCGGATGGCGGAACGAGGACCCGGAGGCCACGACCGAACACGGGTCGAGGATCGAAGGCATCGGCCGGCAGCGGGTCGAGGCGAGCTTCATCCCCTCGAGCATCGACAGGATGATGCACGTTCCCGATGCGGCGTCGATCGCCTCGATCCAGCTGCTCGAAGAGCTCATCGGCCGTCGGGCGGGGGCGTCGACGGGCACCAGCCTGTGGGCGGCGCTGCGCATCGTCTCGCAGATGCGTGCCGCCGGGCAGAAGGGCAGCATCGTCTCCCTCATCTGCGATCCCGGCGAGCGCTACCTCGACAAGTACTACTCCCCCGAATGGCTCGCCGAGGCCGGCATCGACCCCTCGGACCACCGGGCCCGCCTGAAGGAGTTCATGGCCCCCTCTGTGTCAGGCTGTCTTGTGACAGTTATCTGACAATATTGGCGGGGAGAGAAGTCTGTTATGTCTTTTGAAGTTCCGTCCCGTTCCTCGAGCCGCGGGCATTTCACCACGGCCCAGAAACTCGAGATCCTGGACGAATATGACAAATGTATCGAGATGGGTTCTAAAGCCCAGTTGGCTCGGACTGTCGGGGTCAATCCCAGAACGATCTATCAGTGGTTCGTGGACAGAGAAAATGGTTGCCTGACCTCGCGATCGGATCGGTTGAATGGCAATCCCAGTGACAACAAGCTCAAAGCCGCTGAGAAGAAGCAACTCACACAGCTGCAGGCCGAGAACGAAGCGTTGAAGGCCAAACTGGCCAAGTCTGAAGCTGCGGTCGATATCTTGGGAAAAGCGTCCGCGCTCTTGGAAGCGATGTCCAAGAGCGCGACCGCGACAGACCCGACGCTGCCCGAGGTCGAGGCGACCAGGCCGGACTGGATGAGCCCGCCACAGTAAAGGCAATCGGGTTCAGGTTCATCGGCGATCTGATCAGGGTCGGCTGGTCGATCACGGCGGCCTGCGAGTTGATGGGTGTGCATCGTACGAGTTGGTACCGTCACCAGAATCCGGCGGTCCCGGCCGGGGTGCAGGTGCCGCAGAAGGAACGCGACTACCCGAGTCGGATCACCACCGCCGAGGCCGATGCGTTCATGGCGCTGTTGAACTCTGAAGACTATGAGAGCCTGTCTGTCACCCAGGCGTATTGGCGGATGCTCGATGCCGGGCAGGTGCCATTCTCCGCGTCGACGGCTCACCGAGTGGTGGCCGCACACGGGCAGAACGGAGACCGTCGCGCCCAGCGCCGTGGTAACCAGCCCAAACGGCCTAAGCCGGTCCACGCTGCCTGCGCACCGAACCAACTGTGGAGTTGGGACATCACGATGCTGCGCGGTCCCGGCAAGGTCATCTATCGCCTCTATGCCATCATGGACGTTTTCTCCCGCAAGATCGTTGGCCACCGGGTCGAGACTTCCGAGAAATCCGTCCATGCTCAGACCATGATCGATCAGGCTGTGGCAACTAACCAGCAGTACCCGACCGTGCTACACGCCGATAACGGGGCTCCCATGCGCGCGGCAACGACTGTCCAGTTCGCTCAGTCGCTGGGGATCAAGCTGTCCTTTTCCCGGCCCAGAGTGTCGAATGACAACGCGTTTAGTGAATCGACGTTCAAGACCATCAAGTACCACTTGGACTTTCCCACCCGGTTCGAATCCATCGATCATGCTCGTGACTACATGGCCGCGTTCATTGCTGACTACAACGCGAACCACCGCCACAGCGGCCTGAATTATTACACTCCCAACGATGTCCATCACGGACGTACCGAGCTTGTCCGGGCCCGTCGCCAAGCCACTCTGGAGGCCCGTCACTGCGCGCATCCGGAACGATTCCACACCAGCCCCATAGCCGCTGGCCCACCGACCCACGCCGGCATCAATAGCCCAGAAAACACCGAGCTGTCACAAACAGCTTGAAATATACCGGGCCACCGGGCGCCTCGACTAGGGTCGGGTGCTTCGGCTGGGGACACGCGCCTTGGCCGGGTCGGGCATAGAGCGATATCAACCGAGCGGTCAACGCCCCGGAAGCCACCACGACGAACTCGAGCTCGCAGCCTACGGGGTCATTGCACCGCTGGCCGGCTAAGTGCCGGCTTTTCACAACGGAGGGCTCGTTATTGCTTCTGGCCGGCTACCGACATGCAGCGGCCGACCGCTACACATGTGCAAGGTCGGAACCTAAGTCAGCCGCGAGCCGGCGCCGCTGGCGTACTATCTTCGCCCTGGCTTCGATTCGCTCACTCACCGGTGGTGTGTTGGGCGACAGCGACATCCGCTTCCGAGGCGCGGTGGGTGTGGCCCCCTCCCCTTTTCCACGAGCTGGTCCCATGCCTGCCGGTCAACGCGGCCCACAACCGTGTTCGGTTCCTCAAAGGACTCGCTGGGTAAGACCTCGACCTCGCAGTTTTCATTGTCTGAACATGTCAAAGTAAGAGTCCCGACTACGAGTCACATGCCTCTGCATGATCATGGCAGCGTCGTCACCACGCCCAGCGTCTACCGCCGCCATGATTTCATGGTGTTCGGGCCAAGCACGTGATCCGCGGATATTCACGTTCAATGAGTAGAGCCATTCGATTTTGCCGGAAATTTGTTGCAATAAGTTCCACAATGACTGGCTACCGGAGAGTTCAGTCACTAGGACGTGGAAGCGCATATTCAATCGAGCAAGGTCCTCCAGGCGATCTTCCGACAACGCTTCATCGCCTGAGCGCAACACCGCCGTTATCTCTTTCCGAGCCGCCCACCAGTTTTCGTCTGGCAGCGACTGTTGCGCCTGAACCAGCGATCTTTCGGCGGCACGTCGGGCAGCGGCCCCCTCAATGACGATGCGCACATCGAACAGATCACGTGCGTCGTCTGTCGGCAACTGCGAAACCGAAGACCCGCTATAGGGCTTCGACTCAACCAAGCCTTCGCTTTCGAGCAGTTTGAGCGCTTCTCGGACGGGGACCCGGGAGACCTCAAACCGCCGTCCCAAAGTGATTTCCGGAAGACGCGTCCCAGGCGCCAGTTGTCCGGTGATGATTTCCTGCTTGATTCTGCGGGCAATCACCATCGACGCCGACGGATGCGTCGTGGGACCGCTTACAGCACCAGGGGCGTCTTTCCCAGGCATCTCCGACATGGCTCTCCTCGCTCAACGTCCTGCGGCATATCCCTGAGCGCCGCGCGGATTAGCACCTGCTTCGAGTCTGCCGCTTTCGGGGTCTCGAATAACGCAGGAAAGTCGTCCCACTGCCCAATCACCGGCACGAGTGATCACGTGACCCCGGGCTTCCAAACTAGATATTACGTCCTCACCAAGCCGGTCCTCGACGACGGCACCGCCCGGAACAAAGGTTCGGGGCCAGAACGATCCGGCCAGTGACGTTGTGTGCATGGCTGGAGCGTCGATGGCTTCCTGGGCACGATACCCGCCGACCAGAAGCCTGAGCACGAGCAGAAGCTGCCATTGGTCCTGCTGATCGCCGCCGGGAGAACCCAGCGCCGCATATGGATGCCCATCTTTGAAGATCAGTGTCGGTGAGAGAGTTGTTCTGGGGCGCTTCCCCGGTTCTAGGCGTGACGGAGCGTCGTCGTGAAGCCAATTCATTTGCAGTCTCGTCCCCAAGCTGAACCCCAACCCGGGAATAGCCGGTGACGATTGCAGCCATCCGCCTGACGGCATGGCCGAGATCATGTTCCCCCACCGGTCCACAACGTCGATGTGACAGGTGTCGCCTTTGGATTCTCCGTTCTTCTGGACCGTGGGTTCACCTATCCCCTGAGCCACCTGTTTGTCATAGTCAGCCTCTGGCTGACGCAATGGCGCGCGGAAAGCCGCCTGGCTACCGCCGGGATTGCCCGGACGGTGCTCATGCGATGCCTCATCACCGATCAGCGCACGTCGCTCGGCTGCGTAGTCGGCACTTAAGAAGGCGTCTAGGTCGACATCGAAGTCGCCGTAGTGCGTATCCCTGTCCGCCATTGCCAGTTTGAGCGCTTCGAGAATAGTGTGTGCCCCGATCTCGGTAGAGGGATCGAGACGGTCGTCGTCGAATCCGTCGAGGATTGACAACGCCTGCAACAGAACGGGACCCTGACCCCAGGCCTTGGTCTTGGCGATGGTGTATCCGCGGAAATCGATCGTCGCCGCGTCTTCGAACGTCGCGGAAAACCCCGCCAAGTCGTCGGCGGTGATGACACCGGCATGGTCGGTGCCAGTCGAGTGCCGATGTGCGGTTTGCACGAAGTCCGCAATGGTCAGTGCGACGCGCCCGGTCTTCCATTCTTGGCGTGCAGCCCGAACTCTTCCAGCTCGGGTGACGTTGGTACTGCTGGCAGTAAGGTCATCACCAGCAGCGATAAGTCCCCGCAATACTTCGGCGTACTCCTCGTTGATGATCACATCACCGGCAGCGGGGGGCTTTCCATCGCGCATCCATAGCCTCGCGGAACTCGGCCAGTGTTCGGTAAACAGCTCAGCGACCGTCTCGATCGCCCCTGCTACCCGTGATAATGCTGTATGCCCGTTGCTCGCATAATCGATCGCGTACTCCAGGATGTCAGCTAGTTCCCAGGATCCGTGGTGCTCAAGCAGGTTCAGCCATGAGTCGACCGCACCCGGTACCGCTGCCGCCAGGGCTCCTGCTCCGGGGATCAGATCGAGGCCTTCTGAACGATAGTGGTCGATGGTCGCCGCGGCCGGAGCTGGCCCCTGCCCCATCATCACCACCGGCGTTCCTGGGTCCTCCGCGGTGGCGAATAGCCCTGTCATATCACCGGCGGGCCCGTTGAGGTGCGGTTCGACGACGTGCAGCACAAATGCGCAGGCGACAGCTGCGTCGAAGGCATTTCCACCCCGCTCGAGAACGGATTGTGCTGTTGCCGTACCCAACCAGTGAGTCGAAGCCGTCATGCCGAAATGGCCCTCAAGCGTCGGTCGCGTGGTGAACTCCGGTGGTGTCACGAAAGTCATGTCAGGGTCCCTTCTTTGGTGGTCATCGGGGAGCGTTTGTGTACCATCCGTGTTCCCCTTTTGCGTTCGCTGCTCATTCTTGCGCATCCGCCGGTACCGTCGTGTGTGACGGCGTCTTCGCCGACCGCACAGCCATAAAAATCCCATACGCCAGCGAGATGATCGACAAGACGATGAGTACTCCTGAGATCGGTCGAGTGATGAACAGAGAGAGATCGCTACTGATAGTTACAGCTTGGCGCAGGTTGGTTTCGATCATCGGGCCCAAAATGATCCCTAGAATGAACGCAGCCAATGAAAAATCGTTCTTCTTCATCCAGTAACCGATGATGCCGAAGAGGAGGAGCACTCCCACGTCGAAGATTCGGTTGCTGACCGCAAAGCTGCCGACAGCGCACAGAACGAGGATTCCCGGAACGAGGTGATGCTGCGGAATCCTGTTGACCAAGAGAAACAGGCGGATTCCGTAGCTCTGGACGAGCAACATGAATATCGCTGCGATGAAGAAGGCGATGAAGATGCCGTAGGCCAGCACAGGTTCCGAGGTTAGGAACAAGGGGCCCGGCTGGATCCCATGAATGAGCAGAGCCCCCAGGACCATAGCTGTCGTGGCATCCCCAGGGATGCCGAACGCCATCGCGGGAACCAGGGCACCTCCGACCGAGGAGTTATTCGCCGCCTCTGAGGCGACCACGCCTTCAGGGACGCCCGTGCCGAATTTCTCCGGGTTACGGGAAGTCTTCTTCGCAATGTCATAGCTCATGACATTGGCGATGCTGCCGCCTGCGCCCGGAAGGATGCCGACGAACGTTCCGACCAAGCTTGCCCGGATAATAGCGATCGGCTTCCTGACCACTGTCATAATCCCTTTGATAAGAGGGTAGGCGACGTTCTTGTTGCCTGCCTCCTCGGCGCTCAGAGGGTTCTTAACATCGCTGAGTAACTGAGAAAAGGCGAAGAGACCGATCAACACGGGAAGGAAGTTGAATCCGCCTTGAAGCTCGACGAAGCCAAAGGTGAATCTCTGAGTTCCTGTGAGTAGATCGATTCCAACCATCGAAAACGCGACTCCGAGCACACCACCGATCAGTCCCTTGACCAGCGATCCACCACCTACGCTAGCGATAGCTGTCAGACCGAAGAACATCAATGAAAACAGCTCCCAAGGACCGAAATCCGTGGCGAACTCCGCCAGTACCGGCGCAACAAAGATGAGAATCACTCCAGATATGAGCGAGCCGATCGTCGACGCCACAAGTCCCACGGAGAGTGCCTTGCCTGCCATACCCTTGCGGGTCATCGGATAACCGTCGAAGGTTGTGGCCATGGCCGAAGGTGTGCCCGGAATCCCGAGCAGAATTGCCGGCAGAAGTCCGCCTGAGCTGCCTCCGACCATCACGCCAATCATCAGCGCGATACCGTTGAGCGGCTCCATCCCAAAGCTGAACGGCAGTGTCAGAGCTACGCCCATGGTGATAGTGAATCCGGGAATGCTGCCGATGACGATGCCGGCGACCACCCCCGCGAGCAGAATCAGCAGTGTCTGAACATTAGCTATCGACTCGAAACTCTGCAGTATGAGATCCATCTGTGCTACCCCAGTCCACTCGGCAGGAACACGGCCAGGCCGAAACGGAAGACCGCATAGATGAAAACGCTGAATATTACATAGCCCATGACCGTCAGCCAGATCCGTCTGCTCGGTCTGCTCCATCGAATGACAAAATATGTAGCGACAAGGAAGAATGGCGTCGATACTAGGTATCCGAAGTAGTACAGCCCTGGAATGTACAACAGGGTCACCGCAAAGATGAGGATGACCTTGAGGTTGTCTTTCAAGATGTTCTTCACATCAAGGTGCAACGGCTCATTGTCCTTGCGGACAATCCGAATAACGCTCTGGACAAACAGCACTGCACCCAAGATCAGCAAGGTCGGAACGACTACCTTGGGGAAGAACTCCGGGCCTGTATGTCTGGTTCCGCCGCCATCGATTTGACCGACCTGGGTGTAGAGCAGAACGGCAAATCCGATTACGATCAAGGCGTTGATGAGGTCGCGTTTGGCTTTGATCATTGAGAAGACTCCCCTCAATCAACCATTCCGGCTTTTTCCATGGCGTCCTGCATCTCCTCCTGATTGTCCTTCAGCCATGTCTCGTACTCATCGGTGTTCTTGTAGTTGACGTCGGTGCCCAGGTCTGTCAGCGTGTCGACGAATTCCTGGTCCTCAGCAACCTCCGCCAAGGCGTCGTCCACTTTGTCGACGATCTCCTCCGGCGTGCCCTCGGGAGCGAATAGGCCGCGATTCGTTGCAGATGCAGCGTCGATGCCCTGTTCTTTGAGAGTTGGCACGTCGGGAAGCGCGTCATCGCGTTCTGGAGCCATGTATCCCAAGAGCTTCATCTTGTCCGCGTCAAGATACTCCTTGGCCGCAACCACACTGACTCCACCGAGATCCACGTGGCCGCCTACAACAGCCTGCATGCGTTCGGCGGTGTCCTTCTGCCCGACAATGTTGAATTCGACGTCGGCGACGGCCTGAATGAGGGCGGGTTCGAGCTGCGAGGTTGATCCAATGGATGCTCCATACGAGATCTCCCCGGGGTTAGCCTTCGCGTCCTTGATCATGTCGTCCATGTCATCCCAGGAACTATCGGCAGCGGTAGCGACATAGTCGTAGGACGAGGTCATTAGGGAGATCGGCTCGAAGTCAAAGTATCCGAAGTCGGTCTCGCCGGAAATGTGTGAGATGGCAATAGAATCGTGCCCGGCTAAGAGCGTGTAGCCGTCGTTGTTGGCGGCCATCGCCTGTTGTGCACCAACAGATCCACCGCCACCCGGCACATTCTTGATCACCACATCTGCACCGAGTTCCTCTTTGAGCCCGTCTCCGATCATGCGGAAGATCGCATCGGTGTCTCCTCCTGCTGACCACGGGACGATCATTTCGATTGACTTGTTGGGATAACTGTCTGCGCTACCTGTTTGCCCGCCACCACAAGCAGCAAATAGCAGACTGAGCCCAGCCACTCCTGCGGCCAATGAGCAAAGACGTCGACTTCTTGAACTGTTCGGGTACATCCTCGTACCTTCCTCGAATCACGGAGTTCTATTTTTGCCATGCAACCGAATGACAATTCGATTGTTGTAGACACTCTAGTGATGTCATCATTGAATGTATACAGTCTCTCGTTAATATTTTAGGCTTATCCATACGATCGTCCAGCAACAGTTGTTTAGTATGCGTTTGCCCAACCAGGAGCCTTAATGAACCGCCATCTCGACCTCGCCATGCTTCTCGTCCTCACTTTCTCGACGGGAATGGTCGACGCGATCGGCTATCTTGGCTTCGACAAGGTCTTCACAGGAAATATGACCGGCAACGTCGTCATACTCGGTATGGGCCTAGCCGGCGCCGAGGACGTTCCTGTGCTACGACCCACTTTGGCGCTGGTCTTCTTCCTCTTTGGGGCGGCACTAGCCGGTCGGATCCTCGGCGACATAGGCGAAACCTGGCAGCGGCGAACAACGCTGATCTTCGCCAGTGTGGCCGTCGGCTGTGCCGGGCTGTCCATTTATGTGGGGCTGATGCCTGATCCCGAGGTCGGCCTCGCCGGAACGATCTTCACCTCGGCGCTCTCGACGCTCATGGGCGCCCAGGCAGCTGCGGCGAGAAAGATGAAAATTGCCGATGTCACCACAGTGGTCGTGACCTCGACGATCGTCGGTCTGGGATCAGACTCTCGACTGGCCGGAGGGAACAGCGTCCGGTGGGTCCGTCGCTTCCTTGCGGTCGTTCTAATTCTCGTCGGAGCGCTGGCCGGTGCAGCGACGCTCATGCTTAACCAGTGGATCGGCATCGCCGTCGTCGCCGTCATCATCGCGATCACAACCATCATCGGTCACCTTGGAGCGAGGAAACGGGCCCTCGCCGAGACCGCCGAAACCACCCCGTCACACGCCTGAGGGGCCTGATCGCCCCGACCTGCTTCCTCGAGACAACGACGGAGCGCCGAGGCCACTACGCGTGACAGTGGCCTCGGCGCGCTGCCGTGGTTTCGGCTCGGCTGAGGGTGTCCCAGCAGCCGCCGGCCCAGCGTCACCGCACTCCGAGCTTCTTCCACACCACGAAGATCGACGCCACACTCAGCGCTCCGGCCAGCAGTACCCAGTACGCCGGGGCCTTGGCATCGCCGGTGACACCGATGAGCCAAGCGGCCACCAGTGGGGTGAGCCCGCCGAAGATCGCAACACCGACGTTGTAGCTCAGTGAGAGTCCGGTTCCGCGCACCTCGGTGGGGAAGATATCGCCCATCACGCTGGCCAGAGGACCGTAGTAGGCGGCCTTGAACACGGAGAAGATCGCAACGACGACGATGAGCACGGTCAGCGCATTGGCCGCGACGACCCAGGTGAAGAGCGCCCAGGTCAGCACCATGACGGCGACAGCGGCCGGGATCATGATGGTCAGTCGTCCGACTTTGTCACAGAAGTATCCCGCGATCGGCGTGAACAGGAAGAGCACGGCTCCGGACACGAGGGTCGCCCAGAACCCGGCGGAGCTGGGCATGCCGAGATTGTCGACGGCATAGGTGGGGACGTAGGTGATGAAGTAGTTGAGGCAGGTCGAGACCGCGATCGCGCCGATCGCGAGCACCACCGCCAGCTTGTGATGACGCAGCACTCCGCCGATGGCCGCGGTCTCCTTCGGCTTCTCAGCCCGGGCGGCGGTGAATTCGGGTGATTCGGGCACATGTCGGCGTATGTAGAGACCGACGGGCCCGACGAGGAGTCCCACAATGAACGGCAGTCGGAATCCCCAGGTCTCGAGCTGCTCTTGGCTGAGACTCGTAGTCACGGCCACACCGATGACAGAGGCAAGGATCGTCGACATCGCCTGTGAGGTGAACTGCCAGCTGGCGGCGAAACCACGGCGGTTCGGCAGGTGCTCGACCATGAGTGAGGTCGCCGAGCCGAACTCCCCACCTGCGGCGAAGCCCTGGATGAGTCGGGCGAGGAGGATGAGCAGCGGAGCGGCCAGTCCGATCACGTGCGCCGGGGGCATGAGAACGATCATGAGTGTGCCGAGGAACATCAGCCAGATCGTCAGCGTCAGCGCCGGCTTACGCCCCCGCCGATCAGCGAAGCTGCCGAGCACGATCGCGCCCACCGGGCGAATGAAGAACGAGAGCGCAAAGGTGCCCAAGGCGAGCATCACGGAGACCGCATGGCTGTCCGAGGGGAAGAATGCCACAGAGATGTAGACGGAGAAATAGGCATAGACAGAGATGTCATACCACTCCAGGGCGTTGCCCACCGAGGCGGCCGTGATGACCTTCCAAGACTTCACCGGGGTCTGAGGTGTTCGCGTCTTCAATGACTGTTCGTTCATGGCTGGGCTCCTTCGCCTGCAGAGATGATGTCTCAGATGCTGTCGCTC
Organism: Brevibacterium sp. SMBL_HHYL_HB1; assembly: GCF_018208375.1. Lineage (NCBI taxonomy): Bacteria > Bacillati > Actinomycetota > Actinomycetes > Micrococcales > Brevibacteriaceae > Brevibacterium > Brevibacterium sp. SMBL_HHYL_HB1. The sequence goes on from NZ_CP062936.1 coordinate 3,445,007, forward strand.
GGGCTCGGCATTGCCCGTGTGCGGCGGGCCCGCCCCGTAAGGGCGGTCATTTCGAGGTGAACCAGTCGCTAGGGTTGGCACGCATGTCCCAGAACATCCCCGTCATGATCTCGGCGCCCTGCTCGAGGATCGAGAGCAGAGCATGCTCGTCCGGGGCGTGCTGATGGCAGCCCGGGTAGGAGTGGGGCACCCACACGGTGGGCAGGCCGAGCACCTCGGCGAAGACATCGTTCGGGATCGTTCCACCGAGGTTGGGCTCGACGGCGGCCTCAAGTCCGGTCGTTTTCCGAATCGATTCCGCGGCCGCCCCGACGACTCGTGAGTCGGGATCGAGCCTCGTCGCTGGCATGCAATGGTCGAGTTCGACAACGACTCCCGTGATTCCCTGCTCCTCGAGATGGGCCCGAACCCGGTTCTCGAAGTCGCTGATGTCGGTGCCGACGACGAAGCGCAGCTGCATCATCGCCGAGGCGGTCCCCGGGATCGCGTTGACCACCTGAGCGGGCTCGCCGGCATCGAGGGCGAGCACCTCGAGGACGTTGAAGGCGAAGACCCTCTCAGCTGGGGTCAGCCCGGGCTCACCCCAGGTCGGGTCGATCTCGGGGGCTCCGTCGTCGACGACATCAGGCAGCTTCGCCACGGCGGCCCGCACCGAGGCAGGCGGGTCCGCCGGCCGCAGGGCGGGGATCCGGATGACGCCGTTGCCGTCAACGAGAGAGTTAATCGCGGCGGCGATGACCGTCGCCGGATTGCGCAGCTTCCCGCCCCAGTTGCCCGAGTGGTGGTTGTCGTCGCGCTCGTGTGCAATGAGCCGGAAGTTGAGCGCACCTCTGGAACCGAGGAAGAGCGTGGGCACCTCGGCGGAGATCCGCGGACCGTCGGAGGCGAGGAAGAGGTCGGCGGCCAGTTCATCTGTGTGATCTGCCGCGAAAGCTCGCAGGCCCTTCGACCCTGCCTCCTCGGCGGTCTCCATGAGGATACTCACGTTGTAGCCCAGGGCCGCCTCAGCGGGGTTCCCGTCCTCACCGAACGCGTCCAGGACGGTCCGCAGCGCAACGGTGTTCACGGTGTGCTGGCCCTTGTTGTCGGCGGTGCCGCGACCGTAGAGCCGGTCGCCATCGCGGGTGAGCACCCAGGGATCGAGCCCCTCGGCCCACTGATCAGCGTGGGCGAACTGCACGTCCCCGTGTCCGTAGAGGAGCACCGTCGGCAGGTCTGGATCCTCGACGCGGGTGGCGATGAGCAGCGGATGCTCGTCGGATTCGGGGTTCTCATAAATGGTCGAGTCGAATCCGAGTGCCGCGAGCTCGGGGACGATATCCTCGCTGAGGTAGTCCCTGGCGGCCTGCCCGTTACCGGACTCTTGACTCTCAGTGCGCCGGGCGACACGGCTGGTGAGCACCTCGAAGAACCCGTCGCTGCGCACGAACTCTCCCGCTTCCCGGGTCAGTGCACGTCGGATCTCACGAACGTCTGCCGCATCCTCGCGGCCGCTGATTTCACTTCGCATGCCTTCCAGCATCTCGGAGTCGGCACGGCGTCGACAGCCGTTCTCGTCCATACCCGGGTGCGGATCCTGCACCGAAGTGGTGCATTTCCTGCACCACCGGGTTAGCCTGTTGACGCCACCCCTGAGCGACTTTTGAGGAGGAGTCCCGCCATGACCGATCTCCGCAGTCTTTCGACACTTCTCGCCGTCGTCGAATACGGATCGATCCATCTGGCCGCTCGCGCCCTCTTCGTCTCGCATTCGACGGCGAGCCGTCAGATCAGGGCACTCGAGGAGCACTACGGCACACCGCTGTTCGAACGGTCGAGCTCGGGTGTCGCCCCGACCGCGCATTGCTTGGCCCTCGCTGACTTCGCCCGCCGGACTATCGCCGAATCCGAGCTGCTCGCCGACTCCTTCGGGGCCTATTCCGGTGCGGTGGAGACGGTCTCGATCGTCACGAGCACGGGTCTCGGCCAGACTGTGGTCGCCGACGCGATCAACGACGTCATGCGAACGACCGATCGTGTGCAGGTGCGGATCATCGACCGCGGGTCAATCGAGGCTATGCAGGTGCTGCGGAATCGGCAGGCCGATCTGTGCGTGAATTTCTCCGCCGCCGGGCACGATTTCACGTCGATGCGCGGAGTGAGAGCCGTCGACCACGTCGAAGCACGAAACTTCGCGATCCTCGATGCCGATCATCCGTTGGCCCGTCGGTCGAGTCTGCGGATCCGCGATATGGTCGACTACCCAGTCGGCACTCTGCCCGCGGGCAACACCGCCCGGATGCATATCGAACAGGCGGTGCGCGCCCAAGGGCAGGTGTTCTCCCCCACTCTCGAAGCCACCTGCCCCGTACTCATGCTTCGGGCGCTGGCCGGCTCGTCCATGATCGCGATGATGGCCGGACGGTCGATCCCGTCCACCCTCGCCGAGGAGGGGTGCACCGCCGTCCCCGTCGACGATCCTCAGATCGAAGCCCGCTACATCCAGATCCTCGAGGCTGACCCACAGAGGGACTCTGAAGGTCTTGAGCTCATGATCACTGCCCTACGCAACCACCTCCACGGCTGATCAACCCATCACATGCTGGGTCTCCGGCAATCTCTTGCTATCGTCGTCCCGCACAGACAGTCTTCGGGGATCCGCCGACTTCAACGTCGAACTTCCGGCTCATACCACCGAGACCACGACGGAGCGCCAAGACAACGGTGTGTGCACAGTGGCCTCGGCGCTCCGTCGTCGTTTCGGCGAAAGCGCTCCCGCAGCAGAGAGCTCCGCGGAGGGGGCCGCCGCCGAGGCAACAGCCCCTCACCACATCGTGGCCCTCTCCACGGTCTCAGCGCATGTTCCACGCCATGGAACTGCGGCTGCAGCAGCCCACAGAACTCGCGATAATCGAAGCATGAGCAATGGAGCCTACGTCTCAGATCCGCCGAGCCCGAACTTCCCCCTCAAACAGCCAGGAACCGCGGTCATCCACGCGGGTCCGCGACAGGAACCAAGAATCGTGTCCGTGGCGAGCCGGTGCGCGGAGCATGTGATTGAACTCACCGAGGACACCGACCTGTTCGCCTTCCTCGAGGCGGCGCTCGGCGACTACGGCGTCTCCGGGATGATGGTCGAGTTCCTGTCCGGCGAATTCGGGCATATCGACTTCGTTCACCCGGCTTATGGGACTGACGCCGATCATCCCATGTCGTTCACCGCTGCATTCGAGGTCGACGGGCCGTCAGCCGTCCGCCACGCTGCCGCCACGATCGGCTTCCGCAACGGCTCTCCCTTCGGCCACATCCACGCTTCGTGGACCGAGCCAGACGGCAGGATCCGCGGCGGGCACCTGCTGCCGGGCACGCATGTCGGACCTGCGGGCCTTCGCCTGCGTCTGTTCGCCCTGCCCGACGCCTGCCTGGTCAGCGAAGTCGACCCCGAGACCGGATTCTCTGCCTTCGCTCCACACCCTCTCCAGTCGGGTTCCGACGCCGAGGCAGCGCCCCGGTCCACCCGCGACACCGCTGGTATCTCCGCCGTCGTCTCCCGCATCCGCCCCGGCGAGCTTCTCGACGAGGCTGTCCTCGCAGTCTGCCGCGGCGCCGGTTTCGACTCCGCCGAGGTGCTCGCGAGTCTTGGCAGCACCACAGGGGCGGTCTTCACCGACGGCACCGCCGGTTGGCCGGCCGTCGAGTTCACCGATCTGGCAGGCACGGTCACCGGTGCCCTGGGTTCGCACCCGAGAGTGCACCTGACCGGCGAGGTCGTCGACGTAGCCGGCGAGGTGTCCCGGGGCGTTCTGGTTCCTGGGGCGAACCCCGTGGCCGTGACCTTCGAGCTCTTCGTCCGTCGCACGGCATAGACGCCGGACCGCCTGGTCCGCGATGACGCACCTCAGGACATCACGGCCCCACCGTCGACGCGCAGGATCTGCCCGGTCGTGAACGCCGCCCCGTCGCTGGCCAGGTAGGCGACCGCCTCTGCGATCTCATCGGCATGCCCCATCCGGTCGAGGGCCTGATTCGAGGTGTCGTAGGTCTGGCCCGCGGTGAGGGCGGATTCGACCGGTCCCGGTGCCACCGAGTTGCAGCGGATGCCCTGCCGTCCGTATTCCTTGGCCACCCATTTCGTCAGTGCGATGATCCCGCCCTTGCTCGCCGCATAGGCCGGTCCCGACCGAGTTCCCGCCTCACCGTCGGAGACCGCACCGCCGTTGATACCCGAGATCGAGGAGATGTTGATGATCGACCCTGCCCCGGCTTCGGCCATATGAGGGTGAACGGCGGCCCTGATGAAGTTGAAGGTCCCGCCGAGGTTGGTCTCGATGTCACGCTGCCACTGCTCGGCCGTGATCTCGTCGATACCGATCCGCGCGGCCGTACCGGCGTTGTTGACGAGGACGTCGAGGCGGCCGAAGGTCTCGACGAACGCGCCGACGGCGGCGGTCACCTCGGCGACATCGCGGACATCGAGAGGGAAGGCGGCGAATCTCTGCTCGGGGAACTGTTCGGCCAGACCCGCTGCGGCCTCCTCTGCGCCGGTGAGGTCGACGATGCCGACCGAGGCACCCCGCCCGGCCAGCGAGGTGGCGATGGCCAGACCGATGCCCTGAGCGGCACCGGTGACCAGAGCCGTCCTGTTCGTGAGCAGATAGGGTTCCATGATTCTCCTTCGAAGGTTGAGCTCGAGCGCTCGACGATCGGCCTCGTGGTTCACCCGACGCCGAGAAGATCGGGCAGCCAGTTCGAAATGGCCGGGATGTAGGTGATGAGCAGCAGGGCGATGATCGCGGAGATGAGGAACGGCATGATTCCGCGCACTACTTCCTCCAACCTGACCTTCCCGATGCCCGCACCCACGTAGAGGTTGAGTCCCACGGGAGGAGTGAACAGGCCGATGGCGAGGTTGACGGTCATGAACACACCGATCGTCGTCAGATCGACACCGACGCCGATGAGAATCGGCACGAGGATCGGGATGAACAGATAGAACGCGCTGATCGCGTCGACGAAGGCGCCGACGATGAGCAGGATGACTGTGATGACCGCGAGGATGAGATACTTGTTGTCCGTAACCGACAGCACTGCCGTCGAGATCCGGTCGGCCACCCCTTCGACCGTAATGACATACGAGAAGAGGCTGGCCACGCCGACGATGAACATGATGACCGCCGTCGAGACCCCGGATTCGAGGAACACCTTCGGCATGTCCTTCCAGGTCAGCTCCCGGTAAACGAAGACACCGACGACGAGCGCGTAGACGCTGGCGACGGCTCCGGCTTCGGTGGGCGTAAAGATGCCGCCGTAGATCCCGCCGAGGATGATCACAGGGATGAGCAGGCCCGGAATCGCCTTGAGCAGTGCGGTCAGGATCTCGCCGAACCCGCCATCGGAGTCGACCGTGGCCGTCGGATCCGCCGCGAACGGATCGGAGCCGGCCCCGGACGTCGCCGAGGCGGCCCCACCGTTTCCGGTCGCCGCCGACTTCCCGTGCCCACCGGCGGCGAGCAGCTTGGTCTTTCCCGCAGATCGTTCGCCTGACCCGGGTCCGTTCTCGGAATCGGCCGTCGACTGGTTCTCTGCACCCGATGCTGTGGTGCCAGTCTCCGTCTGTCCTGCCGCGAGCAGTCTGCCGGTCTTCGCCCCGGCCCTGACAGGCAGGCCTGCGACCTCACGCACCCGGGGAACGAACAGTGCGGCGATGAGGAAGGCGAGCGCCATGATGATCCCGGGCACGATGCCGGCGATGAAGAGCCGTGAGATCGAGATCGAACCGAACTCGGCGGCGACGACTGCGAAGATGATGAACGCGATCGAAGGCGGGACGACGATGCCCATCGACCCGGAGGCGGCCACGACCGAGACCGCATGCTTCTTCTGATAACCGTTGCGCACCAGTGCGGGGATGAGGATCGCGCCGATGGCGGCCACCGTGGCCGGGCCCGAGCCGGAGATGGCGGAGAAGAAGAACGCGGAGATGATCGTCACCGCGGCCAGACCGTGGCTGAACCGGCCGAAGATGAGGAAGGCGAGGTCGACGAGCCTCTGCGAAATGCCCGTGTACTGCATAACGATGCCGGCGAGGATGAAGAACGGGATCGCCAGCAGCGTGCCCGAACTCATCGACGGGAACATGACCGACGGCACCACATCGAGGACTTGCACACCGTCGGTGGTGACCAGGGTGAGTACGGCCGACAGGCCGAGGGAGAAGGCGACGGGGATCCCGAGGCCGAGGAACAGGAAGAAGCTGCCGAAGAGCAGAAGCGCGATCATTTCCGGCCTCCTTGGAATTCCTGAGCCTCGATGACCGGGGCGGCTTCGCTCGCCAGCCTGCGGGTGACCGCCTCGGCGGAGGTGTCCTCATGCAGCGAGGACCGCAGGGCCTGGATGCTGCGCAGGATGCCGAGCAGACCGGCCAGCGGGATCGACAGGGTGAACAGCCATTGCGGAATCGACAGCGAGGGTGTCGCACGTCCGCGGATCGCCTGCGCGATCGTCATCTCCGCACCCCAGACGAGTAGGACGGCGAGGAAAACGACCATGAGCACGGTGCCGATGATGAGCAGAGCCCTGCGGACCTGCCCCTTCGCGTTCTCCACCAGATAGGTGAAGCCCAGATGCGCGCCGAGGCGGATCCCGACGACGGCGCCCATCATGGTGAGCACGACGAGGAGATTGATCGTGATCTCCTCGGAGAAGGCCAGTGAGGCCTTGAAGATGTAGCGGGAGAGGACATTGATGAAGGTGACGAGCACGATCATCATGAACGAAGCGATGACGACCCAGTCCTCGAAGAATCTGATGGCTCTCATCTCACAGTCCTTTCGGGATGAATGCCTGGGCCATATCCGGTCCCCAGACCTTGCGGTATTCGTCGTAGAGCGGGCTGAGTTTGGCGCGGAAAGCGTCCTTCTCCTCATCGCTGAGTTCGTTGACTTCCATGCCGGAGTCCTTCAGCTCCGCGATGAGCTCGGCTTCGCGGTCACGGTTCTTCTCGATCTGGAACTCATTGGTCTCGCCGGCCAGGCGGGTCACGAGCTCCTGATCCTCGTCGCTCAGGGAGTCGAAGAGATCCTTGTTGATGCCGAGGATGAGAGGGTCATAGGAGTAGTTCCACAGTGTGAGGTAGGGCTGAACCTCCTGCAGGTTCGAGGAGTGGATGACGTCGATCGGATTCTCCTGACCGTCGATCGCTCCCTGCTGCAGTGCGGTGAAGACTTCGCCGAAGGGCATCGTCGTCGGGTTCGCACCGATCTGCCGGTAGAGATCGGTGTACATGCCGAAACCGGGGATGCGGAACTTCAAGCCGCGCATGTCATCGGGGGTGTGGATCGGTCGGTGCGTGTTCGTCAGCTGCCGCATTCCGGATTCTCCGAAGCCGAGCAGATGGACACCGCGTTCGGCCAGGTAGTCGGAATAGACGTCCTCGCCGGGCCCGGCGAGGGCTTCCTGACCGTCCTCGACCGTGTCGAAGACGAAGGGAGCGGTCACGGCACCGAAACGCGGGTCGACTCCGGCGTAGATGATCGGCGAGTTGTAGGAGAAGTCCTTCGCCCCGTCCATAAGCTGTTCGACTCCCGCGGTGGCTTCACCGGCCGACAGCCGCTCATTGCCGAAGACCTTCATCGTGATCCGACCGTCGGTCTCGGACTCGAGGTTCTTCGCGAACTGCTCCGCGGCCAGATACCACGTGCTCGTCGAGCCCGTGGTCACCGTCATCTTCCAGCGGTAGCGCTGTTTTCCGTCGTCGGTGGTGCCGAAGTTCGTTCCGCACCCGGCCAGCAGCAGGGCGCACACCATCAGCACGGCGGACCAGACGAGCAACGGTCTCTTCGTCCGTGTTCTCGGCACCTTTGCCTCCTAGATTCTTCTGTTTCCGTTACGCGGTCGTGGCCCGGCGGAGCTCCTCCCCCGCCGAGGCGGCTCATCCGTTCATCGCGTCTGCACCCCTGCATGATGGGTCAGGCCCCCATCGACGGGGATGAGCGTGGAGTTGATGTAGGTCGAATCGTCCGAAGCGAGGAACACCGCGAGCTCGGCGACGTCCTCGGGCCTTCCCATCCGTCCTGTCGGTGACTGGGCGTGACGGGCGGCGAGCATGTCCTCGACCGAGTCGTAGTGACCGCTGATCGACCGGTGGATGAGCGGGGTCTCGATCAGGCCAGGGGCGATCGAGTTCGCACGGATGCCCTCAGACGCATATTGCGCACCGACGGCTTTCGTCAGCTCGATGAGTCCGGCCTTCGACGCCGCATATGCCGGATAGTCATAGCCCAGGTAGCGCATGCCGCCGACCGAGGAGACCGTGATGATCGATCCGCCGCCGGCCGTGCGCATGTGCGGCAGAGCGTGTTTGATCGCGGCGAAGGCACCGGTGAGGTTGATGTCGAGGGCACGACGGAATCCGTCGACTGCGAGTTCGTCGACTCCCCCGTTGACGACGATGCCGACGTTGAAGTGCAGGACAGTGGGCACACCCAACCTCGTTGAGCAGTGCTCGAAGGTTCGGACCAGGGAGTCTTCGTCGGCGACATCGGCCACTGCCGTGGTCAGGCGAGATCTGAGATCGCCCACCCCGAGGTGGTTCGCCGCTACCGAGCCTGCGGACGACTCGACGAGCACACGCGTCGCCTGTTCGAGGGCCTCGGGATCACGATCGACGATGCACACGTTCGCACCTTCGTTCAGGAATGCCGTGGCCGCGGCGAAGCCGTTGTTGATCTCCCCGTCCGGGGTGCCGCAGCCGATGGCCATGATGGTCCTGCCGGTCAGTCTGCCTGTCGTATCGACCGTCGTGCTCATCTTGCGCTTCCCCGTCCCTGCGAGTATTCGTCCTTGAGTTCTTTGCGGGCGAGCTTGCCGTAGGCGGTGACCGGCATTTCCTCGACGAAGTGAATCTCCTTGGGCACCTTGTAGGGCGCCAGCTCCGAACGGCACAGCGCAGTCAGTCGCTCCCGCAGATCGTCTGCACTCTGACTGAACGCTGCCGCGTCGTCGGCGGCTGCACCATGTTCGAGGGGCTCTCCTGCATCCTCGAGGGCTTCCTCGTCGATGACCGTCCGCTCGATCACGGCTATGCCGATCTCTCCCCACTGCACATCGGGTACGCCCACGACCACGGCCTGGGCCACCTCGGGGTGGGTGAGGAGAAGCTCTTCGATCTCTCGCGGGTACACGTTCGATCCGCCGGAGATGTACATATCGGATTTGCGACCGGTGAGGAACAGGTATCCGCGCTCGTCGAGATAGCCGATGTCCCCGGTGTGGAAGAGCCCACCCGCGAAGGATTCGGCGTTCGCATCGGACCGTCCCAAGTAGCCGGCGCACACGGTGGGACCGGCCACGCAGACCTCTCCGGGTACCCCGGCGGCCACCTCGACACCGGCGTCGTCACAGATGATGATCTCGACTCCGGTCCGGGCGCGACCGCAGGTGCCGATGCCGGCGGCGTCGACGGGGATCCGACCGTGGTCCTCGGGCCGGAGGATCGTGATCGCTCCGGTCACCTCGGCGAGACCGAAATACTGGACGAGACAGCGACCGAGCCGCTCGAGCGCGCGGGCCTGATCGGCGGCGAGCATCGGGGCACCGGCGTAGATGACACGTTCCAAGGTGTGGTCCTCAGGTCCGCGGCCCGGCGGAAAGCCAGCGACGATGCGGTTGAGAATCGTCGGGACGGTGAAGGCATTCGTGATCCCATAGGCATCGATGGCAGGCCACAGTGACTCCGTACTGGGCTTCCCGCCGGGGTGGATGATCGAGGGAGTGCCGCCGAAGACCTGCGCGAGCATGTGGATCCCGGCCCCGTGCGACAGAGGCGCGAGAACGAGGGAGGCCCCGGTCTCGTCCTCATCGGGGAAGAGGTCGCAGCGATGATTGGCCAACACCGCGCCGAGGTGGCGATGCGTGAATGTCGCGGCCTTGGGCCGGCCGGTCGACCCGGAGGTGAAGAAATACCAGCAGGGGTCGTCCTCTTCGACCAAGGAGTCAACGGGCGCGACCGCCTCGGAGCCGGTGGGCAGCTCGCCGATCCACAGTACAGGACCGGTGAACCCTGTGGCCTGAAGGGAGGTGACGAACTCGGAATGGGCACGGTCGGCGATGACGGCGGCCGGGGCCACCTCGGTGCTGATGGCCAGCAGCTCCTCAGTCGGCAGAGCGGCATTCGGCGGGGCGATGACTCCTCCGGAACGGAGGATCCCCCAGAAGGACTGGATCACCTCGGCGTGGTTGGCCGAGACGAGCAGGACGGTGTCCCGGCGACCGACGCCGCCTGACTGGAGCGCGGCGGCGAGCGCTTCGGCACGAGCATCGAGCTCGCCCCAGGTCCAGCGCTGACCGTGGTCGTCGTCGACGACGGCGAGTCGGTCGGGAAGGCGCCTGGCGGTCTGGGTGAGGAAGTGAGAGACGTTGACTCCGCGTCGAGGCGTGGGTGCGAAGTCCTTGGCCGGTGAGGTCTCGGAGATGGCGCGCATCAGCGGGCCCGCTCGAGGATCGAGGCGAAGTTCGACACCGCGGCTCCGCCCATGTTGAAGACCCCGGCGAGCTCAGGGGTGTCGAGCTGCAGGCCGGGTGAGCGTCCGGTCAGCTGGGCGGCGGCGAGCGCGTGCATGGACACTCCCGTGGCGCCGATGGGATGGCCTTTGGCCTTGAGTCCTCCCGAAGGGTTGACGGGCAGACGGCCGTCGATGCCTGTAGCACCTTCTTCGATGAGGCGGTGGCCCTGTCCGGGCTCGGCGAGACCGAAGGCTTCGTATTCGAGGAGCTCGGCGATGGTGAAGCAGTCATGGGTCTCGATCAGGTCGAGGTCGTCGATGCCGATGCCCGCAGACTTCAGCGCGTGGGTCATGGCCGCGCGGGCTCCCTCCATCTCCAGTGGATCACGCTGCGACAGCGGCATGACGTCGTTGGCGTTGCCCATGCCGCGCCAGGTCACCGCTTGTGGGGCGGAGGCGGCGATGTCCTTGGCGGCCATGACCAGGGCCACGGCTCCGTCGGAGACGAGCGAGCAATCGGTGCGGCGCAGGGGTTCGGCGACGTAGGGATTCTTATCGCTGACCGTGTTGCAGAAGTCGAAGCCGAGATCCTTCTGCATGTGCGCCAGCGGATTGTGGGAACCGTTCGCGTGGTTCTTCGCTGCAATCTTGGCCAGCGTCTCGGAATGGTCACCGTATTGGTCGAAGTACTGGCGAGCGATCTCGCCGAAGACTCCCGCAAAGGATTTGAAATGCTCTTCCTCCTCCCTGAAGCTCGCGCTGAGGAGGACCTCGTTGACGTCGTGGCCGGAGACGTGGGTCATGCGTTCGGCACCGATGACCAGAGCGGTCCGATGGCGACCCGCAGCGATAGAGTCGTGGGCGGCGAAGACCGCGGTGGAGCCGGTCGCGCAGGCATTCTCATGCCGGTGAGCCGGGGTGAGCGCGAGCTCGGGGAAGACAGTGCCGGGCAGGGCGGCTTCGAAACCCTGACGAGAGAGGCCGTTGTTGTACACGCCGACGTGGATGACGTCGATGTCGGCTGGCTCCAGTTCCGCGTCGGCGATGGCTTCACGGGCGACATCGGCCATCATCTGAGACAGTGGCGACTCCGACCTGCCGAATCTGCCGTGGGACCAACCGATGATCGCCGGTGTTGACATGGACCCTCCTTCGGGTACTGCGGTTCGTCTGCTGCTCGAGCTCACCGTGCTCCCACGTGAGCGTGATCCTCTGCACGGGGAAGTGACGGAACGTCACCGGAGGCAACTGTGACCGCGGCAACATTGTGACTTCCCTGGCAATACTTTCGTCAGTCCCTGTGAATGGTCAACGAGAATCCACCATATGGAACGTTGAGTCCCCAGCCCACACCACCGCCACCACGACGGAGCGCCGAGACAACGGTGTGCGCACGGTGGCCTCGGCGCTCCGTCGTGGTCTCGGCGAAAGCGCTCCCGCGGCCGGACTCCCGCGGCAGTCGACCGCCGCGTCGAGCCGCAACTTATGGCTGCAGTTGCCTCCGGCGCTGGAACAAAACGCACAGTCAGCAGCGCACGCGCCCACCGGGGCGTTCATCAACGCACAGTCAGCAGTGCGCGCTCCCACCGATCCGCACGATCTCGGCGGCAAGCGATCATCCCCTCACCACCGATAGCATATGCAACTATAATTGCGTATCATCGACTCAACAGATATTCAGTTGCATACTAAGGGAAGCGCATGACGATGCATTCGGCCACTCTGGCCATCAACGAAGCTCTTCAGACGAAGAAAGCCGCGGGAGAGAAGGTGCTCCACCTGGGATTCGGCGAAGCGGGGCTGCCCGTGCCCGAGGACGTCGTGAGCCGCCTCCAGTCCGCTGCGCGGGAGAACTCCTACGGCGCCGTCATCGGCTCGTCGGAAGCGCGCGCCGAAGCGGCCGGCTGGTTCACTCGTCGGAATGCCCCCACCCGCCCCGAACAGATCATCTTCGCTCCCGGGTCCAAACCTCTGCTCTACGCTCTGCTGGCAGTCCTGGAAGGCGATCTCGTCCTCCCGGCTCCGGCCTGGGTGAGCTATGCGGCTCAGGCAGAGATGGCAGGCAAGACGCTCCTGCGGGTGCCGATCCCGCCCGAAGCTGGCGGCATCCCCGATCCGGCCCTCCTCGAGGGAGCACTCGAGGACCATAGAGCCGCGGGCGGGGATCCCGGAATCCTGTTGCTGACGATCCCGGACAACCCGACCGGAACGGCAGCGACACGGCAGAGCGTGGAAGCCGTCTGCTCCGTCGCCGAAGCCTATGGGCTCGTGATCATCAGTGACGAGATCTATGCCGAAGTGTGCCACGACGGCTCTGCCCCCAGCGCGCTCAGCTGCCTGCCGGAGCGGACCGTGGTCACGAGCGGACTCAGCAAATCCATGGCTTTGGGAGGTTGGCGCATCGGCTTCGCCCGCGTGCCGGACAATGAGTGGGGCCGGGAGCTGATGAGCGCCCTGATCGGAGTCGCCAGTGAGATCTGGTCGAGTCTCGCGGCTCCGATGCAGTCGGCGGCAGCCTACGTGCTCTCCGATCCCGACTCCGTGGCTGCACACATTGCGAAGGCTCGGACCCTGCACGCCCGAGTGGCAGCCGCGGTCCATGACGTATTCATCGAATCTGGCGCAGCCTGCAGACGACCGACCGCCGGGTTCTATCTCTATCCCGATTTCGGTCCCGTTCGAGATCGCCTGGAGGACAAGGGCATCACCACCAGCGACGCGCTTGCCGACTGGCTGCTGGCCCATCATTCGATGGGAGTGCTCCCGGGTTCGGCCTTCGGTGACGATGACAGGCGACTGCGGGCCCGGGTGGCGACCAGCCTGCTGTACGGCGATACGGACCAGCAGCGCTGGGAGGCCCTCGATTCCGATGACCCTGTGGCGCTTCCGTGGATCCGGACATCGCTGACCCACCTGCGCACCGCACTGACCGCACTCACAAGCTGAGCGGCCATGACCCGCAACAGCTCCGGTGACAGGCAACCGGACCACCGGTTCGGCGACCCGCTCGGCCACCCACCTGTCAGGCATGAGCTACCCCGCTCGGCCACTCGCCTGCCAGCCATGAACGACCCCACCTGTCGGGCATGAGCGACCCCGCCTGCCAGACATGGGCGCCCCATCGGTCAAGCATGGGCGACCCGCCTGTGAGCCATAATGGGTGGATGCAGAAAGTGCCGCCCCCGCAGTCCTACGCAGAACTGGCCACCATCCTGCGGGAACAACTCCACGACCTGCCCAAGGGCCAACAGAGAATAGCCACAGTGCTCCTCTCCGACCCGGAATCGACCGCCTTCCGCACGATCGCTCAGACAGCCGAAGCCGCCGAAGTCCACCAGTCCTCACTCGTCCGCTTCGCCACCTCCCTGGGCCTGAAAGGCTATCCCGCCCTCGTCGCCCTCTGCCGGGAACACCTCAGCGATCAGGCCCACCTCGTGCGGCGCTTCGAGGCCGCAGCCACCGATTCATCGACCGAGTCTCTGATGAGCTCCGTCCTCGACCACGAACAGCAGAACCTCTCGCGCACGTTCGCCCGCATCGAACACGACGATTGGGAACGCGCTGTCGACCACCTCTCCTCCGCCCCCGCGGTCCACATCATGGGCATGCGCAAATGCCTCTCGGCCGCGCAGCTGCTCAGCTACCTGCTGCACCTGGTCAGACCCGACGTCCACCTCTTAGCCTCATCGGCCGGAATGCTCGTCGACGAGATCCGGGACCTGAAACCCGGTGACACCTTCGTCGGGATCTCCCTGCGCCGCTACACAGCCGACACCGTGAGAACGTTCCACGAAGCCAAACGACGCGGACTGACCACCATCGCGCTCACCGACAACCCGACCTCCCCACTGGCCGACGCCGACATCACCTTCTTCGTCGACAGCCAGGGCGTGCACATCCTCCGGTCGATGTCGGCCTTCATCTCACTGGTCCAGACCCTCGCCACGGCCGTGGCCTTCGCCCGAGGCGCCGACAGCCGCTCAGAACTCAACGTCGACGAAGAGCTGCTCCAGTCCATGAACATCTACTGGGACGGATGATGCGGCCCCTCACGGGAGCTCACCCCACCTCGTCGGCCAGCCGGGTGAAGGCCAGGTGCGCCAACGCCGCGGCCTGATCGCCGAGCAGCCCATCGTCGAACTGCACACGCGGGGAGTGATTCGTCTCGGCATCGGGATCGATGCCCTCCGGTGTCACCCCGAGGAACACGAAGGTGCCCGGCACTTTCTGAAGCACATAGGAGAAGTCCTCGGAACCCATCCGCGGATGCTCCATCTCCACGACCCGATCGGTCCCGAACACCTCGCCGAGGCGGCCGAGCACGGTCGTCGTCTCATCGGGATCGTTCACGGTCACGGGGAAGCCCAGTCGGAAGTCCACCTCGGCGGTGCATCGGTGGGCCCGTGCGATGTTCTCGGCGATCTCGCCGACCCTCTCCTGCAGCAGCGCCAGCGAATCGGTCGAGAGGAACCGGATGGAGGCGGTCAGCTTCGCCGAGTCCGGGATGACGTTGCTCGCCTGCGCACCCTCGAGCTGGGTCACCGAGACGACGATGGGATCGAAGATGCTGAACGACCGCGTCGTCATCGTGTTCAGCGCCAGCGCGACCTCGGCGATCGCGGGCACGGGGTCGCGAGTGGCCTCCGGTTGGGAGCTGTGGCCGCCGGCGCCGTGGATGGTCAGGTTGAGGTCGGCGAATCCGGCCATGAGCGGTCCGCCCTTGGCCGTGAAGCGACCGCGCTCATCGGCCTCGACGTGGATTCCATAGGCGGCGATGACGGGCACTCCGGCGGCGTCGAGGAGACCCTCGGCGATCATCGGCTCGGCACCGCCCTCGACCTCCTCGGCGGGCTGGAACATGAAGATGATCGAGCCGGGGATCGACTCCCGGTGCGCGGCGAGCAGCCGGGCGGCGCCGACGAGTCCGGCCGTGTGCATATCGTGCCCGCAGGCGTGCATGTTCCCGTTCGTCGAGGCGAAGTCGAGCCCCGTCTCCTCCTCCACCGGCAGCGCATCCATGTCTCCGCGCAGCAGCACCGCGGGACCGGGGCGTGCGCCCCTGAGCACGGCCACCACCGAGGTCAGGCTCTCCCCCGTCGTGATCTCGAGGCCGAGGCCGACGAGCTCGTCGAGGACGGCCTGCTGCGTGAACGGCAGGTCGTATCCGAGTTCGGGGTTCGCGTGCAGCCTGCGGCGCAGGGCGATGAGATCGCCGAGGTGGCTCTGCGCCTCGGTGCGGAAATCAGGAGTGGGTGCAGATGCTGCGGAACTGGACACGGGTGCTCCTTCGGGCCGAACGGTCTGTGCCTCCGACTCTACTGAGAAACACTCGCCGATGTGAGCCCTTGGAGATTAGCCGGCGCATTCGGCCGGGCCGCCTCGGCTGCGGTTGATCGATTCCACGGCCTTCTCCGGCCGCTCCCGTCGAGACAACGGCGGAGCGCTGAAACACCTGCGTGCACATCGTGGTCTCGGCATTCCACCCCCGTCTCGAGCGGAGCACCTCCTCACGCGGTGCCGAACATGACCTTCCGCCCATCGGGGTCCTCGACGGTGACGACGACCTCGTCGACGGCGATCAGCGGGGTGCCCGCGTGACGGATCCGCTCGAGGCACTCCGCCTGGTCGGGAATCCGGAAGTACAGGTGCGTGAGGTTCGACTCGGCGACGGGAGGGAACGAGTAGTCGGCGAACGCCTCGGCGCCGTGGAGGGCGATCTGCACCCCGTCGACATCGGCTGCGAAGTACGTGTAGTCCTCGTCGCCGGTGGCCTCGAGCGGAAGGTCGGCGATGTCGCGGTAGAAGGCGGCGGTCGCCTCGGCGTCGGTGCAGGTGAGGAACACCCCGCGAAACGTCGATTCCATGATCGGCTCCCTTCGCCCGGGACCGAACGGATGGGCCCGTGCGATCGTGTCCTTCCGGTGGCTCCAGTCTACCCGCCGAGGTCGACGTGCCGGCGGTCGCGGAGCCGGCGGCACGATCCGGGCACCGACCCAGCCCAGGGGCCCTTGCCAAGCGACGCACATATTCCACACATTCTCCGGTGAATCGCGCCTGTTAGCCTGGCAGGCTGAATCCGAGAGCAGGAGTGATTGTGCGAACGAACCGGTGGTTGCTGGGTCTGGCCATGTCCGTCTCCGTGGTGGCGCTGGCCGCGTGCGGTAGCCAGGGCGACGAGGCGAAACCGCAGGAGTCCTCGGCCGCGGCCGAGCAGTCTCCCGGTGCCGACGGCTCCGGGCAGGACGGCTCCGGGCAGGACGGCAAACCGAACACGAAGGACATCCCCGAGGTCGTCGCCGAGGTCAACGGGGAGAAGATCACGAAGGACGACTTCGTGCCCCTCTTCGAGACCCAGTATCAGCAGATGCAGGCTCAGGCCCAGCAGTCGGGCCAACCGGTCGATGAGAAGGATCTGAAGAAGCAGACGGCCGAGAACCTCGTCAGCACCGAGGTGCTCACCCAGGAGGCCGACAAACGCAAGATCTCGGTCTCGGACAAGGACATCGACAAGGCGCTCAAGGAGTCCGCACAGTCCGGGCAGATGAGCGAGAAGGACTTCCTGTCGGCCATGAAGGATCAGGGCATGGACGAGAAGAAGGTCCGCTCCGAGCTGAAGAACCAGCTGAAGATCGAAGGGCTCATCGACGACGAGTACGGCGAGTTCGAGGTCAGCGGCGAGGAGATCGGCCAGGCCTACGAGAAGGCGAAGGCCCAGCAGGAGCAGATGGCTCAGCAGGGCGGACAGGACCAAGAGGTGCCCCCGCTCGACGAGATGCGCCCCCAGCTCAAGGAGCAGGTGAAGAGCGAGAAGTCGAACGAAGCGACCCAGAAGTACGCGAAGAAGCTGCGCAAGCAGGCCGACGTCACGATCAACCTCTGAGTCGGCCACGCCTCTCAGGTCCCGCCTCTCAGGCGGCCGCGGCCCCGCCTCTCGAGGAACCCCAGCCCACTCTCCCGTCCGGCTTTCCCGCCTAACGGGAATCTGGGGACTCTTGTGCAGAAAGCGCTGAGCGCTCCTCGAAAAATCCTTGTGTGAGCTCTACCCTTGAGTGGAACATGACGACGGTCGGATCACCTCCGCCCGTGTTCCCCACCGCTCTCCGCCGTCGACGTCGACGCGGTCTGCATAAGGACAAGGACTTCCCGTGGCTTCCATACTCACGCGCTCAGCGATCGTCGCGCCGAAGAACTTCAACCGGTGGCTGATCCCGCCGGCGGCTCTGGCCATCCACCTGTGCATCGGCCAGGTCTACGCCTTCAGCGTGTTCAAGATCCCGTTCATGTCGCACTTCGACGCCGGTGAGGTCTCGATCGGCTGGATCTTCTCGATCGCGATCCTCATGCTCGGCATCTCCTCGGCCGTGTTCGGCCCTTGGGTGGAGAAGGCCGGACCGCGCGCCTCGATGATCGCGGCGGGAACCTGTTGGGTGGTCGGCTTCTTCATCGCCGCCCTCGGCATCGTCGCCGGTCAGCTGTGGCTGGTCTACCTCGGCTACGGCGTCATCGGCGGAATCGGTTTGGGCATCGGCTACATCTCGCCGGTGTCGACGCTGATGAAATGGTTCCCGGACCGCCCCGGACTGGCCACCGGCCTGGCGATCATGGGCTTCGGCGGCGGCGCCCTCATCGCCAGCCCGATGTCGAACCAGCTGATGAACCTCTACGGCGGCGGTGCCGAACCCGAGAACCTCGTCGCGGGCCTGACCCCGACCTTCATCACCCTCGGCATCGTCTACGCCGTCGTCATCGCCGCCGGCGCCTTCGTCATCCGCGTCCCCCATCCCGATTGGGCACCGAAGGGCTTCGACCCCTCGCAGGCGGCCGCGAAGCCGATGCAGACGAAGGGCAATGTGTCCGTGCGCAATGCGATCCGGACCCCGCAGTTCTGGTTCCTCTGGGTCGCCCTGTTCCTCAACGTCACCGCCGGAATCGGCATCCTCGAGAACGCGGCTCCGATGATCCAGGCCTATTTCGGCATCACCGCCGCGGCGGCCGCCGGCTTCGTCGGTCTGCTCTCGATCGGCAATATGGCCGGTCGCTTCGTCTGGTCGACGACCTCGGACTACCTGGGGCGGAAGAACAACTACATGCTCTACCTCGGCGGCGGTGCGATCCTGTACCTGCTCGTCGCCTTCTTCGGCGGCGGTTCGCTCATCCTCTTCGTCCTGGCCACGCTCATCATCATCTCCTTCTACGGGGGCGGATTCTCCACCGTGCCCGCGTACCTCAAGGACCTCTTCGGCGTCTATCAGGTCGGGGCCATCCACGGTGCGCTGCTCACCGCGTGGTCGGCGGCCGGTGTGGCCGGGCCGCTCATCGTCAACTCCGTCGTCGAGGCCGGGGAAGCGGCCGGAAAGTCCGGTCCCGCGCTCTACACGCCCGGGATGTTCATCATGGTCGGCGCCCTGGTCATCGGGCTGATCGCCAATGCACTCATCCGCCCGGTCAGTGACAAGCACTTCGAACGCGAAGAGGACGTCGCCGCCCGGCAGGCCGCCGCCCTCGAAGAGAACTGAACGAAAGGCCCCGACATGAATGACTCCACCCCTGTCGCCCAGGTTCCCGATTCGGGTTCGCCGCAGTCCCCCGTCGGCGGCGCCTACAAGACCATCGGCACGAGCCTGACCGTCGTCGTGGTCGGCGGCCTCGTCTGGGGTCTGGCGCTGACCGTGATCAAGGCCGTCGCGATCTTCACCGCCTGACCCTCGCCGAGGCTGCCCTGACCCGGTCATCTGACCTGCCGGACGATCCCGGCTGACCGGGGCTCACAGCGATTGCCGGACGGAATCGAAGCCGAGCTTCAGCTCTGCCACAGCTCGGCTACAGGCTGCGGGTGCTCAATGGGAATCACAGAACACTTCCGCCCGCAGAAGAAAGGCAGAGACCATGAACGAGCCGCGGCGCACGAGAACAACCACCTCTCACCAGTCCGCGCGGCCGCGCAGGACCATCCTGGCCGCCACGGGCGCGGCGACGGCACTGGCGCTGACCGTCGGCGGGCTGGCCGGTCTCCCCGCTCAGGCGAGGACTCAAGCGACGGCTCCGACCGCGGGTGTGCGAGCCGAGGCTGCCACCCCCTTCACCGGCCACCCGAGCAGCCCCAACGGATCATTCGGCAACGGCGAATCCTCATCGCCGGCGGACGGCGCCGGCACACCGTCGTCGGGTGCCACCGCCCCCGAGGAACAGACCGAGGCCACACCAGCCGATGAGCAGGAGGCCACCGGCGTCGTCCTCATCGACACCGAACTCGGCTATGAGAAGGCCGAGGCGGCCGGAACCGGAATCGTACTGAGCAAGGACGGACTCGTCCTGACGAACAACAACGTCATCGCCGATTCGACGAAGATCGCCGTCACCGTGGCCACGACCGGCAAGACCTACACAGCGAGCGTCGTCGGCTCGGATTCGACCGAGGATGTGGCTGTGCTCCAGCTCGAGGACGCTGAGGACCTGCAGCCGGCCACGATCGACGACGACACCGTCGACGTCGGTGACGACGTCCCCGCCGTCGGCAACTCCGAGGGCGGCGGTCGCCTCATGGCCGCCGAGGGAACAGTCACCGACCTCGGCGCCTCCGTGACCACGACGGACAAGGGCACAGAGGACTCGGAGACCCTTGATGACATGATCGAGGTCCAGGCCGATATCGTCTCCGGCGACTCGGGTAGGGCCCTGCTCGATGACGAGGGCGAGGTCGTCGGCATGGATACCGCCGCGTCCTCGGGCACCGCGGTGGTCACCGGCTTCGCCATCCCCATCGAGACCGCGCTGACCACGGCCGAATCGATCATCGACGGAGAGCAGACGAGCACGAACACCCTCGGCTACCCGGCGTTCCTCGGCATCGGCGTCAGCCAGTCCGGTCAGGCGGACCAGTCCGGCCAATCAGGCCAGTCCGGTCGGCTCGGTCGGTCCGGCGTCAACGGCGAGTCCGGCCGATCCGGTGCCGCAACCACCGAGGGTGCAGTCGTCGCCGGGGTCTACGAGGACACTCCCGCCGCCGAGGCAGGCCTTGCCGCCGGAGACACGATCACCGCGATCGGGTCGACCCCGATCACTGACGGCAATTCGCTCTCCGAAGCCATGTCGGATCACGAGCCCGGAGACACCGTGTCCCTGACCTGGACGGACGCGAACGGTCAGTCCCACACCACCGAGGTGACCCTGACCCAGGGACCCGCGGCCTGAATCCGCCGAGGGTTTGCCGTCGCGGCCCGGACCGGACGTAGGATCGGGCCATGCCCGGACACGACGACGCCTCGACGCCGGAGCGGTCACCCCGCTCCGGCGATTCGCGTGCCCACGGACCCCATCCCAGCGGTACAGCCGCCCGCGGATCACACGCCGGCCGAACACGCTTCGACTGGTCGACGATTCTGCGCAACATCGCCCTCGCCTTGGCCCTGCTGGCCGGAGTGTGGGCGCTGTTCAATGTCCGCCTGCCCTCCATCGACGTGCTGCAGGCCGATATCGCGGCCGCCCGCTTCTGGGGCTTCGGCGTCTTCATCCTCATCTACGCATTCGTCGCCGCCACCCCGATCCCCGTCACCATCATGGCCGTCGCCGGTGGGCTGATCTTCGGGCTGCCCTTCGGCGCTCTGTGGTCGATGGTCGGTGTCGTCCTCGGCTGCTGGGGCGGTTACTGGATCGCCCGGGCACTGGGACGCGAGACTGTGATGAAGCTGCTCGGCAACCACGCCGAGGCGGTCGAATCCCGACTCACCGACGGCGGGTTCTACGCGGTGTGCACCCTGCGTCTCATGCCCGGCTTCCCGTATTGGCCGGTGAACTACGGCAGCGGCGCCCTGGGGGTGGACAATCGCACCTTCCTCATCGCCACCCTCGTCTCGTCCCTGCCCGGCCAACTGTCGCTGGTGGCCGTCGGAGCGTTCATCGGCGACCCGACCGTCCTCAACGGCATCGTCGTAGCCGTCTCCTGGGCCCTGGTCATCGTGCTCACGATCTTCTCGGTGCGCCGCTGGAAGGCCAGCCGCCACGACACAGAGGACCACGGTGCCGATGGACACCGCACCGCTGGGCCGATATCCGAAGGGCAGACGACGGAGCCGCCCGAGCGGCCCGAAACAGAACAGTCCGAAACGGAACGACCCGAGTCCGACTGAGGACTGCCCGGCCGAGGACCGGCCAACCGTGGCCTGCCCGGCCGGAACTACTCGAAGTTCGGTGACCTCCGCTCCTGGAAGGCCCGGAATCCCTCGGCGTAGTCCGGCGTCTGCCGGGCCGACTCCTGCAGGGCGGCCTCCTCGGCGAGCAGCTCTGTCATGCTCGGACGCTCATCGGCGATCTTCTGCACGAACCCCTTCTCCAAAGCGAACGCCTCGGCGGGGCCGGTGACGATCTTCTCCAGCTTCGACTCGACGAATTCCGACAGCTCCGCGGCAGGAACCGCGCGGGAGACGATCCCGGCGGCGGCCGCCTCGGCGCCGGTCATGAAATCACCGGTGACGATGAGATCCATCGTCCGGTGGTAGCCGACGCGGTCGAGGAAGACGTGGTGGCCGCCGGAGTCGAGCATCGCGCCGATCGCGGCGAAGGGGGAGCCGAACTTCGCGTCAAGGGCGGCATAGATGATGTCGGCGGCCGCAGCGATGCCGAACCCCAGACCCAGCGCAGCGCCTTGGACCTGCGCGATGACGGGGATCGGCAGGGCCCGGATCGCCTGGAAGACCGGGGCGAAGACCTCGGCCAGGAACGCGTGGGCGTCATCGGTGTCGACGTCGATGTTCGAGATGTCGCGCCCGGAGCTGAAGACCTTGCCCTCACCGCGGATGAGGAGCACGCGCACGCTCGGGATCGCCTCGGCGACCTTGGCCACGGCCGCGGCGATATCACGGAGGTTGTCCGCGTCGAGGGCATTGCGG
Source organism: Brevibacterium sp. SMBL_HHYL_HB1 (assembly GCF_018208375.1). NCBI lineage: Bacteria > Bacillati > Actinomycetota > Actinomycetes > Micrococcales > Brevibacteriaceae > Brevibacterium > Brevibacterium sp. SMBL_HHYL_HB1. The sequence goes on from NZ_CP062936.1 coordinate 3,467,373, forward strand.
GACTCCGGCCCATCGAGGACGATCTCGGCGATCTGGCCGCGGTTGCGCAACTGGATCTCGGTCATGGGTGCTCCTTTGCTGCTGGTCATGCCCGTGGTCGACTCACCGCCGGTATCCGGTGGGGTCTCACCAAGTGTAGAAGCCCTGCCCGGATTTTCGGCCGATCTCACCGGTTTCGACCTTGTCGCGCAGGATCTGCGGAGGTGCGAAGCGGGGTCCGAGTTCGGCTTCGAGATGCTCGGCGATGCCCAAGCGCACGTCGAGGCCGACGATGTCCGTGGTCTGCAGCGGCCCGACCGGGTGCCGGTATCCCAGGGTCATTGCCCGGTCGATATCGGCAGGTTCGGCCACCCCTTCCTCGACCATCCGCATCGCCTCGAGTGCCAGAGCCACGCCGAGGCGGGAGGAGGCGAACCCGGGCGAGTCCTTGACCGTGATCGCCGTCTTGCCCAATCCTGCCACCCAGCCCTTGGCGACCTCGACGAGGCCGGGTTCGGTGTGGGTGCCGACGACGACCTCGACGAGTTCGGACACGGGGACGGGGTTGAAGAAGTGGAGGCCGATGAGCGCCTGCGGTCTCGGCAGCCCCGCGGCAAGTTCATCGATCGACAGCGCCGAGGTGTTCGTGCCGATGCTCGCGGCCGGAGCGTATTTCGCGATGCCGGCGAGGATCTCCTGCTTGAGTCCGAGGTCCTCGGGAACGGCTTCGACGACGAGGAGGGCCTGATCGAGCAGGGTGGGATCCCTGACGACCTCGACGGTGCCGGGCACGTCGATGCCCTTGGACTGCGATTTCTCGATCGAGGCGTCGATGCGTCCGCGGGCGGCGGCCACGGTGTCATCGGTGCTTTCGATGACGATGACACGGGAACCGGCGGTGGCGAAGGCGTGGGCGATGCCCGCACCCATCCGTCCGCCGCCGTAGACGCCGACGGCTTCGGGCACCCGCGGGGCAGCGGGGGTGTCGGGGGTGGTCTCGCTCATGCCTTGTCGCCTTTCGTCTCCGAGCCGGTGGTCTCATCCGCCGGTGCTGCGCCGTCCGCCGGTGCTGCGCCGTCTGCCGGTGCTGCGCCGTCTGCCGGTGCTGCGCCGTCCGCCGGTGCTGTGCCGGCCTCGGCCGGTCCCGCCGCTGCTTCGGCGGCCTGTGCGGCGGCTTTCTTCGCCTTCTTCGCTTCCCGTTTGGACAGGAACGCGTCCATGCGGGCGAATTTCTCCTGCGATTCGAACAGCACGGCCTGGGCCACATTATCAATGAGCGGGTGGGCCTCGCGGGGTGCGTGGAAGGCCGATTTGCTCAGCCGCACGGCCAGGGGCGCGAAGCTGGCGATCCGTTCGGCCAGCGCCTGACCGGCGGCCTCGAGGTCCTCGGGGTCGACGACGTCGTTCAGCAGCCCGATCGCTTTGGCCTCATCGGCCTGCAGGGTGCGCCCGGCGAGCAGGATCTCCTTGGCCCGCGGTTCGCCGACGAGCTCGCGCAGGCGCCAGGCGGCACCGGCGGCGGCGAGGATGCCGAGCCCGGCCTCCGGATTGCCGATCCTCGTCGACGGGGTGCCGATGCGGAAGTCGGCGGCGAAGGCGAGTTCGGCCCCGCCGCCGAGCGCGAATCCCTCGACGAGTGCGATCACCGGCATCGGCAGCTGTTGGATGCGGGTGAAGATCTTCGAGTTGATCCCGGCCAGGGCATCGTCCCGGCGACGATCGCGCAGCTGGGCGATGTCGGCACCGGCGGCGAAGACCCCGGAGGTGCCGGTGAGGATCGCGACCTTCGGTTCGGCCTCGAGTTCGGCGCACACGGAGTGGAGGGCATCGACCATCGACTGATCGATGGCGTTGCGGACCTCGGGCCGGTTGAGCCGGATGATCATCCGGTCCTCGTGGCGTTCGATGATCACCGGCGACGACGAGCCCTCCCCCGCCGAGGCGGCACCCGCGTTCGGCGCGGAACCCGTGCCGCCGTTCGAACCTTCTCCGCCTCCCGGCGCGAAACCATCGCCCGCGCTCATGCGCGCTCCAGCAGCAGTGCCGAACCCTGGCCGACGCCCACGCACATCGTCGCCAGACCCTTCTTCGCCTCGGCCTGTTCGAGCCGGTTGAGCAGGGTCAGCGTGATGCGGGTCCCCGAGCAGCCCAGCGGGTGGCCGAGCGCGATCGCTCCGCCGAAGCCGTTGACGGTGTCCGGGTCGAGGCCGAGGTCGCCGATGCATGCCAGCGACTGCGAGGCGAAGGCTTCGTTGAGTTCGACGGCGGCGAGGTCGTCGACGCTCCACCCGGTGCGCTCGAGCACCTTCCGAGTCGCGGGCACAGGCCCGATGCCCATGATCTCCGGGGACACACCGGCGTTCGCGCCGGCGACGACGCGGGCGCGCGGGTTGAGTCCGCGCTTGTTCGCATAGTCTTCGGACACGAGCACGACGACGGCGGCCCCGTCATTGAGCGAGGACGAGTTGCCGGCGGTGATGACCCCGCCGGGTCCGTGGATGGGACGCAGCTGGCCGAGCTTCTCCAGGGTTGAGTCGCGTGGTCCCTCATCGGCGGTGACCTCACCGATGGGCAGGATCTCCGGATCGAAGCTGCCTGCCCTCTGCGCGGCCAGAGCCGACTGATGCGACCGGTACGCGAATTCGTCGAGGGCCTCGCGGGTCAGCTTCCACTTCTCGGCGACGCGCTCGGCCGTCTGCGGCATCGACAGGGTCGTGTCCTCACCGAAGGCGGGGTTCGTGAACCGCCATCCGATCGAGGTGTCCCAGCTCCGGCCCGGCTTCGACCAGGCGCGCGAGGGCTTCTCACTCACCCACGGGGCGCGGGTCATCGATTCGACGCCTCCGGCCACGACCACCTCGGCGTCTCCGGCGGCGATCATCGCCCGCGCCGTCGTGATCGCGGTCATTCCCGAGGCACACAGACGGTTGACGGTGAAGCCGGGCACGGATTCGGGCAGCCCGGCCAGCAGCACGGCCATGCGCGCGACATTCCGGTTGTCCTCACCGGCCTGGTTGGCCGAGCCGAGGATCACCTCGTCGATGTCGTCGGGGTCGATTCCTGTTCGGTCGACGACGGTCCGCAGCGTCGTGGCGACGAGGTCGTCGGGGCGCTGATCGGCCAGAACACCGCCGTAGCGGCCGATGGGAGTGCGCAGTCCGTCCAGGATGAATGCCTCGGGCATGGTTCTCCTCGGTGAAGTGGTGCGGGCTCGGGATGGTCGGTGGGTCAGGAGTCGTAGTCGACCGTGACCTCGTCGCTGACGGGGAACGTCTGGCAGGTGAGGACGAAGTTCGCGGCCACCTCGGCGTCTTCGAGGGCGTAGTTGCGAACCATGTCGACCTCGCCGCCGCAGATCTTCGCGCGGCAGGTCCCGCACACTCCGCCCTTGCAGGCGAACGGCACGTCCGAGCGCGCTTCCTGCGCGGAATCGAGGATGGTCTTGCCCTGCGACATCGCCGAGGTGGTCCTGCGCCCGTCGAGTATGACCGTGACCTCGCTGGTGGCGCCCTCGACGACCTTGTCCGCGTGGACGACCTCCGGCGGGGGTTCGTCGACGTAGAAGAGTTCGAAGTGGATCTTCTCCTTCGGCACGTCGAATTCGGCCAGGACCGTCCGAGCGTCACCGAGCATTCCGAAGGGCCCGCACAGCCACACATGGTCGAGGCTCTCGGTCCGCACCAGGCTGCCCAGCAGGGCGCGCAGCTTCTCGGCATCGAGGCGGCCGGAGAAGAGGTCGACGTCACGGGGTTCGCGGGAGAGCACATGGATGAGGTCGAGCTGCTGGTTCCGGGAGTCCTTGAGGTCGGCGAGCTCCTCGGCGAACATCACGGTATTCGTCTTCCGGTTGCCGTAGAGCAGGGTCACCGAGGCGTCCGGGTTGCTCAGCACGGTCGACGCGATGGACAGCATCGGGGTGATGCCGGAACCGGCGGCGATGCACAGGTGCTTGCCGCCGATCGAGGCATCGGCCCGGAAGCTGCCCGAGGGCGGCTGCACCTCGATGGTCTCGCCGGGGCGCACCTCGTGGACGAGCCATTGGGAGAACAGTCCTTCGGGGACCTCGCGCACGCCGATGCGCGGGGCGGTGCCGACCGGGGCGCAGATCGAGTAGGTGCGACGGTGCTCTTCACCGTCGATGATCCGGCGCAGGGTCAGGGATTGGCCGGCGTCGAAGTCGAAGAGTTCGGTGTACTCGTCCGGCACGTCGAAGGTCACGGCCGCGGAGTCCTCGGTCAGATGGTCGACCGACTTCACCGTCAGCGGATAGAAGGCCGACCGGGACGAGGCCGCGGCGGACCCGGTCGGGGAGGTCGCCTCGGCGCTGCGATCGATCGTGTCGGTCATCAGATCTCCTTCACATGGTCGAACGGTTCGAGGCAGTCGAGGCACTGGTACATGGCCTTGCATGCGGTCGGCCCGAATTCGGAGGACAGTCGGACGTTGTCCGAACCGCACTGCACGCAGGTGACCGCGCGGCGGGTGGGCATGAGGGTCAGCGCCACCGGGCCCTCGTGGCGGGGAGCCTGTCCGGGTGGGGAGATGCCCGCGTCCTGGAGCGCCTTCCGCCCGGCCTCGGTGATCCAGTCACTCGTCCAGGCCGGGGTCAGGGACACGCGGACCTCGGCATCTTCGAACCCGGCGTGCAGCAGTTCGCGCTGCAGGTCATCGCGCATCGTCGCCATCGCCGGACACCCCGAGTAGGTGGGGGTGATGGTGGCGACGACGCGACCATCCTCGATCGAGACATCGCGGAGCACGCCGAGGTCGACGAGCGTGAGCATCGGCATCTCGGGATCGGTCACGCGACCGGCGGCGGCACGGGCACGGTCGATCGCCTCGGTGCCGGTGGGATCCTGGGTCCGGAGCATCACGGTCACCACCGTCCCTCCGGGTGGGCGCGGGCGACGACCTGCATCTCGGCGAGCAGCTTCGACAGGGCTTCGGTGTGGAGTCCGTCCCGGCCCTTCTGCCCGTGCACGCCGACTCCGGCGAGGCCGCCCTTATCGGGCCGGTCGATGCCGGCTGCGGCGAAGACCTGGTCGAGGATGACTCCGGCTTCATCGGCCACCTCGGCGGGGTCGACGCCGATTCCGGCCTCGGCGACGGCGGTCTCGACCGGGTGGGTCTCGAACAGTTCGGACCACAGCGGCCACAGCCCGTCGATCGCGCTCAGCAGACGCGTCCGCGACTCCTCGGTGCCACGGGCCAGGGTGAGCACCCAGCGGCCGGCGAAGTCGCGGTGGTAGGACAGCTCCTTGACGCCCTTGGCCGCGATGGCCGAGAGCACGGAATCGCGGCTGTCGGCCAGCCGTTCGAAGATCGACAGACGCCAGGTGGAGAAGATGAGGATCTTCGCGACCGCCTCGGCGAAGTCGCCGTTCGGGACCTCGGCGAGGCGGACGTTGCGGAAGGCGAAATCATCGCGGAAGTACGCGAGACGGTCCTCATCGGGCACGGGTGAGCCTTCGGGCAGTTCGGGCACGAGGTTCGGATCGGCGGCCGCGGCGCGGGCGAGCAGCAGCCGGGCCTGGCCGAGCAGGTCGAGGGCGATGTTCGCCAGCGCGATGTCCTCTTCGAGGTCCGGGGCGCTGGCGCACCACTCGGAGATCCGCTGGGACAGGACGAGGGCGTCGTCGCCGAGCATGAGGCAGTACGCGCCGAGATCGGCCGCGTCGACGCCGTCGGACACGGTGGTGTCGACACCGGCCAGCGGGTCTTCGAAGTCGGTGCCGAAGGCCCAGTTCGCATCGTTGACGAGCAGGCCCGAGTACGCGTTGTCGTGCGTGTCGTGCTCGACGTTGGTGCCGGCTTCGTCGTGTTCGACGTTGATCGTCGGTTCGCTGCCCGCGGGGGTGCGTTCGGTGGTCATGTCGCGGCCCTCCTCACATGTGGGGGACATCGTCGGGGATGTCGTAGAAGGTCGGGTGACGGTAGACCTTGTCACCGCTGGGGGCGAACATCGGGTCCTTCTCGTCCGGGCTCGAGGCCGTGACATCGGCGGAGCGGACGACCCAGATGCTCACACCCTCGTTGCGTCGGGTGTAGACGTCACGGGCGTGGTGGACGGCCATCTGGTCATCGGCGGCGTGCAGCGACCCGACGTGGACGTGGTTGAGTCCGCGCTTGCCGCGGACGAAGACCTCGTACAGCGGCCATTCGCCGCGGGATCCGCTCTCCGAGGCGGGGGTGTTCTCAGGCGCCGAGGTGGGGCCGGGGCTGGTCTCGGTCATTTCGCTGCCTCCTCGGTCGTGGTGGAGTCGTCGGCGGTTCTGCTGTCGGCGGGGGCGGTGTCGGCGGTCACCTCGGCGGGGGAGGCCGCCTCGGCGGCTTGGTTCTCGGCGAAGGCGAGCGCGGCCTCGCGCACCCACGCACCTTCGTCCCAGGCCCGCTTGCGATGGGCCAGACGCTGCGCGTTGCAGGGTCCGTCGCCCTTGACCACGGCCCAGAACTCGTCCCAGTCGGGCGTCGAGAAGTCGTAGTGTCCGCGTTCGGCGTTCCACTTCAGCCCGTCGTCGGGGAAGGTCACGCCCAGGGCCTCGGCCTGCGGGACGGACATGTCGACGAACTTCTGACGCAGCTCGTCGTTCGTGTGGGTCTTGATCCCCCAGGCCATCGACTGCTCGGTGTTGGGAGAGTTGTCATCGGGCGGACCGAACATCATCAGCGACGGCCACCAGAAGCGGTTGACCGACTCCTGCACCATCTGTCGCTGCTCCTCGGTGCCGCGCATCATCGTCATCAGCAGCTCGTAGCCCTGCCGCTGGTGGAAGGACTCCTCCTTGCAGATGCGGATCATCGCGCGACCGTAGGGGCCGAAGGAGGTCCGGCACAGCGGCACCTGGTTGCAGATGGCGGCCCCGTCGACGAGCCAGCCGATCGTGCCGACGTCGGTGTAGGACAGGGTCGGGTAGTTGAAGATCGAGGAGTACTTCTGTCGGCCGGCGATCAGCTTCTCGGTGAGTTCGTTGCGCGTGGCGCCGAGCGTCTCGGCGGCCGAGTAGAGGTAGAGACCGTGCCCGGCCTCGTCCTGGACCTTGGCCAACAGGATCGCCTTGCGGCGCAGCGAGGGGGCGCGCGAGATCCAGTTGCCTTCGGGCTGCATGCCGATGATCTCCGAGTGGGCGTGCTGGGCGACCTGCCGAATGAGCGTCTTGCGGTAGGCCTCGGGCATCCAGTCCCGGGGTTCGATCCGGTCCTTGGCCTCGATCGTCGCGTCGAACTGCGCCTCGAGGTCCGCCTCGTCATAGCGGTTGTCGTTCACTTGCGTTGTCATGACCACTCCACCCTTGGATGTGCCCTCGTCAGGACCTGCCCCGGTCAGCGCCTGCGGATGCCGTGCGCGATCCGAGGATCCTCACGATCGTCGGCCTGCAGCGACCCGCAGCATCCATTTACTGACCATTTGTTCTGTATTGTTAGCATCCAGTGTGGCATACGGCACGTCGGGGTGCAATGCCGGGGCGCGTCGGAGTGCAATGCCGGCGCGCGGGTCTGCAACCAGCCTCCGCGCAGGGGCGGCGCCCTGCATCGATCCTCCGCACTGGGCGGCCGGCTGCATTGACCCTTCACACTGGGGGGGGGGCGACTGGCCGCACCGGCCCTTCGCACCGGGGTGGCTGACTCCACCGGACGAGGCTGCCGGCGGCACCGGGGTGGCGACACCCCCTTGCCCCGCCCAGCAACGCAACGCCAGGGCGCGGGCCCTTCACCCGCGTCGCAGCACCCCGCCCACCATGCGCGCCGAGACAACGGCAGAACGCCGAAACTACGGGGCGGCGCCGAGACAACGCTGGAGCGCCGAGACCACTGCGCAGCGCCGAGGCCTCAGCCGAAACAAGGGTGGAGGCCCGAGGCCACTGCGCGTGCGGTATATTTCAAGCTGTTTGTGACAGCTCGGTGTTTTCTGGGCTATTGATGCCGGCGTGGGTCGGTGGGCCAGCGGCTATGGGGCTGGTGTGGAATCGTTCCGGATGCGCGCAGTGACGGGCCTCCAGAGTGGCTTGGCGACGGGCCCGGACAAGCTCGGTACGTCCGTGATGGACATCGTTGGGAGTGTAATAATTCAGGCCGCTGTGGCGGTGGTTCGCGTTGTAGTCAGCAATGAACGCGGCCATGTAGTCACGAGCATGATCGATGGATTCGAACCGGGTGGGAAAGTCCAAGTGGTACTTGATGGTCTTGAACGTCGATTCACTAAACGCGTTGTCATTCGACACTCTGGGCCGGGAAAAGGACAGCTTGATCCCCAGCGACTGAGCGAACTGGACAGTCGTTGCCGCGCGCATGGGAGCCCCGTTATCGGCGTGTAGCACGGTCGGGTACTGCTGGTTAGTTGCCACAGCCTGATCGATCATGGTCTGAGCATGGACGGATTTCTCGGAAGTCTCGACCCGGTGGCCAACGATCTTGCGGGAGAAAACGTCCATGATGGCATAGAGGCGATAGATGACCTTGCCGGGACCGCGCAGCATCGTGATGTCCCAACTCCACAGTTGGTTCGGTGCGCAGGCAGCGTGGACCGGCTTAGGCCGTTTGGGCTGGTTACCACGGCGCTGGGCGCGACGGTCTCCGTTCTGCCCGTGTGCGGCCACCACTCGGTGAGCCGTCGACGCGGAGAATGGCACCTGCCCGGCATCGAGCATCCGCCAATACGCCTGGGTGACAGACAGGCTCTCATAGTCTTCAGAGTTCAACAGCGCCATGAACGCATCGGCCTCGGCGGTGGTGATCCGACTCGGGTAGTCGCGTTCCTTCTGCGGCACCTGCACCCCGGCCGGGACCGCCGGATTCTGGTGACGGTACCAACTCGTACGATGCACACCCATCAACTCGCAGGCCGCCGTGATCGACCAGCCGACCCTGATCAGATCGCCGATGAACCTGAACCCGATTGCCTTTACTGTGGCGGGCTCATCCAGTCCGGCCTGGTCGCCTCGACCTCGGGCAGCGTCGGGTCTGTCGCGGTCGCGCTCTTGGACATCGCTTCCAAGAGCGCGGACGCTTTTCCCAAGATATCGACCGCAGCTTCAGACTTGGCCAGTTTGGCCTTCAACGCTTCGTTCTCGGCCTGCAGCTGTGTGAGTTGCTTCTTCTCAGCGGCTTTGAGCTTGTTGTCACTGGGATTGCCATTCAACCGATCCGATCGCGAGGTCAGGCAACCATTTTCTCTGTCCACGAACCACTGATAGATCGTTCTGGGATTGACCCCGACAGTCCGAGCCAACTGGGCTTTAGAACCCATCTCGATACATTTGTCATATTCGTCCAGGATCTCGAGTTTCTGGGCCGTGGTGAAATGCCCGCGGCTCGAGGAACGGGACGGAACTTCAAAAGACATAACAGACTTCTCTCCCCGCCAATATTGTCAGATAACTGTCACAAGACAGCCTGACACAGAGGGTGCGCATCGTTGCCTCGGCACTCCACCGTTGTCTCGGCAGTTTGGGCCGGACAACACTGCCCCTCGCCCCCTTCCGTGCGTGCGCATTGACTGGAGCGCGCAATCGCTCGCGCCGGCCAGCGCGTGCGGCCATGCCAGCGGCCGGGCCCCAAGCCACGCGCAAGACCACGCAAAACCGACGCCTGTGCGACTTGACAAGTGACGCCGAACACAACGATATTTATTGACCAGATGGTCGTTTAATCGCAGACGCGCACAGCCTCGGGCTGAACCTGCTGTCACTGCAGTTGAGCGAGCTGTTCGACACAGCCATCAGCGACTCAAGGAGGAGCCTGACATGGGAGAACCTAGCCACGAGGTCACGACGACCCGCGAGGAGGAGGCCACCGGTGCCGCGGCGATGTTCGCCAACGACCGTGCCTCCCAGCACCTGGGCATCACCGTCGATGATCACGGACCCGGCTGGGCCCAGTGCTCGATGACGGTCACCGAGATCATGACCAACGGCCACGACATCACCCACGGCGGCTACGTCTTCCTCTTCGCCGACACGACCTTCGCCATGGCCTGCAACTATCCCGGGTCGATCACCGTCGCCTCGGGCGGGGACATCGACTTCCTCAAGCCGGCCTTCATCGGTGACGAACTCGTCGCCCACGGTCGGGAGGTCGTCAAGCAGGGCCGCTCGGGCGTCTACGACGTCACGGTCACTCGCGGCGACGAGACCATCGCCGTCTACCGCGGCCGCTCCCGCACCCTGCCCGCCCGCAGACCCGCACCGTCGACCGACTGAGACCGACGGCACCGGGAGCACACTGACGGCACGGGCAGAGACCGACGACACCGGGAGCACACCGATCTTCCGCGACCGCGCACGCGACCACGCACTCGACCGCCACCGCCGGCCCGCACCCAACCACCCGCCGATGCCGGGACACCGCAATCCGGGCCCCGCCTCGGCGGCGAACAGATCTGCTATCGAGAAGAATTTCGCAAGGAGACGATGATGACTTCCACCGACCTCGACGCCGGCGAACGGATGAGCCTGGACGAGCTGCGCGCCGACCAGCTGAACAACCTCAGGACCACGGTGACCACCGTGTACGAGAATGTGCCCTTCTACCGGAAGGCCTTCGACGAACTCGGCGTCACCCCCGCAGACATCACGAGCCTCGAGGACATCGCGAAGCTGCCGTTCACGAACAAACAGGACCTGCGCGACAACTACCCGTTCGGGATGTTCGCAGTGCCGCAGGAGCAGGTCGCGCGCATCCACGCCTCCTCAGGCACGACGGGGCTGCCGACCGTCGTCGGATACACCACGGGCGACCTCGACAACTGGGGCAGCCTCATCGCTCGCTCCATCCTCGGCGCCGGCGGCAAGCGGGGTCAGATGATGCACAACGCCTACGGCTACGGCCTGTTCACCGGCGGTCTCGGAGTCCACGGCGCCGAACGCCACGGCTTCACCGTGGTCCCGATCTCCGGCGGACAGACACCGCGCCAAGTGCAGCTGATCCAGGACTTCAAGCCCGATATCATCACCGCCACACCGACCTATCTGCTCACGATCCTCGACGAGTTCCACAGACAGGGCATCGATCCGACGACCACGAGCCTGAAGACCGCGATCTGCGGGGCCGAACCGTGGACGGACGAGATGCGCAAGGAGATCGAGCAGTCCTTCGACATCGATGCCGTCGACATCTACGGCCTCTCCGAGGTGATGGGGCCGGGCGTGGCCTGCGAATCGGCCGTGACGAAGGACGGGCCGACCATCTGGGAGGACCACTTCTACCCGGAGATCGTCGACCCCTTCACCGGCGAGGTCGTGCCCGACGGGCAGGAGGGCGAGCTCGTCTTCACCTCACTGACGAAGGAGGCCCTGCCGATCATCCGGTACCGCACCCACGATCTCGCGACCCTGCTGCCGGGCACCGCCCGCCCGCACTTCCGCCGCATCTCGCGCATCACCGGCCGCTCGGACGATCTGATGATCATCCGCGGAGTCAACGTCTACCCGGCCAATGTCGAATCCGTGCTCTTCGAGTTCACCGTCCTCAGCCCGCACTTCCAACTCGTGCTCACCCGCCCGGGCCGGATGGACGAGATGACCGTGGAAGTCGAGGCCCGCGAAGGCGTCGGCGCCGTCGAACTCGAAGGCCTCGACCGTCTCGTGGCCGCCCGGATCAAGGAACGCCTCGGCGTCTCCTGCGATGTCGAGCTCAAGGTCCCCGGTCAGCTGCCGCGCTCGCTCGGCAAGCTCAAGCGCATCATCGACCGTCGCGACGGCGTGCGCTGAGATGCCGATCGCAGTCTCCGCCGCGGCTCGGGTCCGGCCGAACGCCGAGCCCCGGCGCGCGGCAGCACCGGGTCGGGCCCGGCTGTGACGCAGATCGCGGCGTCGTCCGAAGGCGTGATCTAGACTGATGCGCATGCCCGAATCGTCCTCACCTGCGTCGACGTCGCCGACCGCGGCGGGTCCGTCGCCCCCCTCCGCCGAGGCGGCCGGTCAGGAGCCCGTCTCCTCGGCACAGTCACCCGCCCCCTCCGCCGAGGCGACCGGGAACGGGACCGGCCCCAAGCGCTCCCGCCGCGGACGCCCCGGTTATGACCGGGAGACGCTGATCAACAAGGCCACCGAGGTCTTCGTCGCCCGCGGCTACGACGGCACCTCGATGGACACCGTCGCCCGCGAGCTCGGCATCACGAAGTCCGCGATCTACCATCATGTGAAGTCGAAGGAAGAGTTGCTGCACCTGGCGATCAATCGCGGCATCGACGCCCTCGATTCGGCGGTCGAAGCCGAGAGCCATCGGACGGGCATCACCGCACTCGAGCGCCTGCGCCTGGCCGTGCGCGCCAGCGTGCTCATCCTCATCGACTACCACCATTCGGTGACCCTGCTGCTGCGGGTGCGCGGGAACTCGCGGGTCGAGCTCGAAGCGCTCGAGCAGCGGCGGATGATCGATGAGAAGATCCGCGGCCTGGTCTCCGAGGCCATCGCCGAGGGAGGGCTCCGGTCCGATTTCACCCCCGGACTCGTCACCCGCCTGCTCTTCGGCATGGTCAACTCGATCACCGAGTGGTACCGACCGAGCTATCCCGTCGACCCCGACACCATCGCCGAGGCGGTCACGACGATGGCCTTCCAGGGCCTGGAGACCTGAGGCTCGGGCGGCCGCCGGCGATCACCCCACGAACGGACGGACCGGCTGTCCGACCACCCCCACCTCGGCGACGAAGAGGGCACCGGCCAGCGGATCAGCAGAGGTGTCAACGTGCTCTTGGGACGTGGTGACGAAGAGCCGATCGAGGTTGTCCCCGCCGAAGGTGGCAGCCTACGGCGACGCCGATCCCTCACTCAACGAACCCGTGCGGCAGGGAATCCCACTGACGGGCGCGGAAGTCCGCTTCGCCGTCGAGCACGAGCTCGCCCTCACGGTCGAGGACGTCATCGACCGGCGGACCCGCTGGGGACTCGTCGACGCCGATCGCGCCGATCTCCATGAGGCGGTGGTCCGGCTCGCTCCGGAGCTCATCGCACAATCACGACACGAAGGATGACGGAAATGGACACTCAATCGCGCATGCGCTGGTGGGGCTGGGGTGAGGACGGCCACGACGGCCCGGTCAAGCCCGGTGCGAAGGTGATCCTGAGCAAGCACTGCGGCTGGCCGGCCGGAGTCGACAGACCGCATGTCGCGCTCGAGGAGGTCTCGCTGCCTGAATCGCGTCTCACCGATGAGATGCGCGCCCGTCTCGCCGAGACAGTGGGCGAGGACTTCGTCCGAGACGATCATGCCACCCGCGTCTCCCATGCGGCCGGGCGGAGCCTGCCCGACCTCATCCGCCTGCGCACCGGTCGGCTGAGCTCCGCTCCCGATGCCGTGGTCTATCCCGCCGCGGGCGCCGAGGTGGACGCCCTCCTGGCCGTGTGCGCCGAGGAGTCCGTCGCGGTCGTTCCCGTCGGCGGCGGCACCAGCGTCGTCGGCGGCATCGATGCCGTGCGCGGCGGATTCTCCGCGGTCGTGAGCATCAGCATGGCTCGTCTCGACCAGATCCTCGACATCGACGAGGAGTCGCTGACGGCGACCGTTCAGGCCGGGGTCTTCGGACCCGAACTCGAGGAGCGCCTGCAGTCTCGCGGCTTCACGCTCGGCCACTACCCGCAGTCCTTCGAATTCAGCACCGTCGGCGGGTGGGTCGCCACCCGTTCGGCCGGTCAGCAGTCGACCGGTTACGGACGCATCGATGAGAACGTCCACGGCCTGCGCTGCTCGACCCCGAGCGGTCCCATCGAGCTGCCCACCACCCCGGCGACCGCGGCCGGGCCGAACCCGCGCCAGCTGTTCGTCGGCTCCGAGGGAACGCTGGGCATCATCACCGAGGCGACCGTGCGGATCCGTCGCGTGCCGAAGGCCGTTCGGGCCGACTCCTGGTTCTTCCCCGACTTCGCCTCGGGCACCGCGGCACTGCGGGAGATGGAGCAGTCGGGACTGCAGCTGGCGATCGCGCGCCTGTCCGATGTCAACGAGACCGCCTTCGGGCTCGCCCAGCTCGGCAGCGGACTGCAGCGCAAGGGCGTTCTGACCTACCTGCGCGCCCGCGGGATCACGACCCCATGTCTGCTCGTCGTCCGCTACGACGGAAGCGCAGCCGAGGTGCGTGCGCGTCGCTCCCAGGGCCGTTCGATCGTGCGCAGGCACAAGGGCGTCAACCTCGGCGCCGTTCCGGAGACCTCGTGGGAGAAGCACCGCTTCTCGACTCCGTACCTGCGCGATCAGCTGCTGCGTGAGGGAATGATCGCCGAAACGCTGGAGACCTCGGTTCCCTGGTCGAAGGTGGAGGACCTCCATGAGACGATCAGCGCCGAAATCGAGAGGGAGATGGCCGAGCGCGGCACGCCCGCGTTCGTGCTCTGCCACGTCTCGCACCTCTACGCCTCGGGCTGCTCGCTGTACTACACGGTCTTCGCCAAACAGCAGGTCGGCGCGGAGATCGCCCAGTGGAAGGCGCTGAAGTCCGCGGCCGGCGACGCCATCGTCGCAGGCGGCGGCACGATCACCCACCACCATGCCGTCGGCACCGACCACGGGCCGTGGCTACCGGCCGAGACCGGTCAGAGGTGGCTGCGCATGCTGCGGGCGGCCAAGGCCGAGGTCGACCCCGCAGGCATCATGAATCCCGGGAAGCTCATGAATGGGCCGGCCACGCTGTGAGCGGCGACCCCGAACACACGGACTCCGGCGTCACGGGGCCCGCAGACCCGACCGCCGATCGCTCGGTCGTGCCCGTGATCCTCAATCCCACCGCCCGCAGAGGCGCCGTGCTCAAACGCATCGATCCGCTGGTCGAGGCCTTTGCCGCACACGGTCTCGAGGCGCGGCTCGTGAGAAGCGCGAGCGAGGAACACGCACAGGAGCTCGCCGCCGGCTTCGCCGCAGATGGCGCACGGGTCGTGGGCGCACTCGGAGGTGACGGGATGGCGCGTTCGGTTGCGGCCGGCCTCGTCGATACGGACACCTCTCTGGGCATCATCGCCGGCGGCCGCGGCAACGACCTCATCGGCAAGCTCGGCATCCCCAAGGACACCGAGGGGGCCGTGGCGAACATCGCCGCCGGCCGCGATCGGATCATCGATGTCCTCGACTTCGACGGGAACCTCAGTCTCAGCAATGTCTGCCTCGGTCTCGATTCGACCGTCCAGAGCCACGCGAACTCGGCCAAGTACATCAGGGGACGGTGGGTGTACCTGTACGGGGTCCTGCGGGCGATCCTGCCGCCGAAGAGCATCGAGCTGCAGCTGACCGTCGACGGCAGGCGCGTCGATTTCCGGGGCCTGACCGCTGGCTTCGCGAACTCGGGCCGCTACGGCGGCGGGCTCAAGCTCTCCCCCGAGGCGAAGCTCGACGACGGGCTCATCGACGTCGTCCTGCTCAGGGACGCGTTCCTGCCCAGGCTCGCCGTCGAGCTCGTCGCGTTCATGTCGGGCAGGCACGACCGTCACCCGCACATCCACTTCGGCCATGCTCGCGAGATCCACATCGACACCCCGGCCGGTGCGGCTCCGGTCGCCATCGTCGCCGATGGCGACGAGATCGGCCAGACCCCGACCGCCGTGACGATACGTCCCTCGTCACTGAAGGTCCGCGTCCCCCACGCCGGGAGACCCTGAGCCGTCAGCGCCCGACCGACCAGTGCGCCCGCCCCACGCCGGGAGGCCGTGATCGGCGGCCCAGCCCTCAGTGCTCCTTGGCCACGAGGGTGAGCACATCGTAGTTCGCAACCGGCTCGTCGTCCTGGTTGACGACCTGAGCGTCCCAGCGAACCTCCCCATACTCGTCGGTCTCGCGCGGGGTGATGCGCTTGGCCGTGAGCGTGACCTTGAGCCTGTCACCGGGCGAGACCGGGGTGATGAACGTCAGTGCGTCGAGACCGTAGTTCGCGAGCACCGGGCCCGGGTCCGGCTGGACGAACAGCCCCGCCGCGAAGGACACGATGAGGTAGCCGTGGGCCACGCGTCCCGGGAAGAACGGATTCGCCGCCGCTGCCTCCTCGTCCATGTGCGCATAGAAGGTGTCGCCGGTGAAGCTCGCGAAGTGCTCGATATCGTCGAGCGTGACCGTCCGCCACTCGGATTCGAGCGCATCCCCGATCCGCAGATCGTTCAGCGACTTCGTGAACGGATGCTCGCCGAGGCGGCGCTGCGAACCGCCCACCCATTCCCCGCCGATCGCGGTGAGCATGTCTGGGGAGGCCTGGATCGCGGTGCGCTGCATGAAGTGCTCGACACCGCGCAGACCGCCCATCTCCTCACCGCCGCCGGCGCGACCGGGCCCGCCGTGGATGAGGTTCGGCAGCGGAGAGCCGTGCCCGGTCGACTCCGCGGCGTCGTCGCGGTCGAGGACGAGGATGCGACCGTGCCAGGGGGCGACCCGGCGGACGAATTCGGTGGCGAACTCGGCATCGTGGGTGATCACCGAACCGACCAGGGAACCGCGGCCGCGGGCGGCCAGGGCCACGGCCTCCTCGGTGTCGGAATACGTGATGATCGAGGTCACGGGTCCGAAGGCTTCGATGTCATGGACGGCATCGGCCCATGGGTCATCGGCCTGGAGCACGGTGGCCGCGACATACGCGCCGCCGTGTTCGGCGGCCAGCCGGTCGGACTCCTCGCGGCCGCCGGTCAGCAGATGGGCTCCGCCGGCGAGGATGGCGTCGATGGAATCGAGCACGTCGGCCCGCTGCCCATCGGAGACGACCGGACCCAGCCGCGTGGACTTCTCCCGCGGATCCCCGACCCCGTGGGTGGACAGTTTCGCGATGATCGCCTCCCCGACCGCCTCGGCGTGGGCCTCGGGAACGAGGGTGCGGCGGATCGCGGTGCACTTCTGTCCGGCCTTGACGGTCATCTCCTCGACGACGCCGGTCACGAAGAGGTCGAACTCCTCCGTTCCCGGGCCGGCATCGGGACCGAGCAGGGAGAAGTTGAGCGAGTCCGCCTCGGCGAAGAATCGGGTGCCGCGCTCGGTGACGCAGTCGAGGCCGGCCAGGCGGCGGGCGGTGGCCGCGGAACCGGTGAAGGCGATGGCGTCCTGTTCGGCCAGCTGGTCGAACAGCGGCGTGACGTCGCCGCTGATGAGCTGGATGGCACCGTCGGGAAGCAGACCGGACCCGACCATGTCGTCGACGACCGCCCGGGTCAGGTGCGCGGTGTCGGTGGCGGGCTTGACGACGACGGGCAGACCGGCGACGAACATCGGTCCGAACTTCTCGAGCATGCCCCAGACGGGGAAGTTGAAGGCGTTGATCTGCAGCGCCAGGCCCTGCCGAGAGGTGAGGATGTGACGGCCGACGAAGGTGCCGTTCTTCGACAGCCGCTCGATGCCTCCGTCGAGGTGGACGGTGGAATTGGGCATCTGGCGGCGGGCGACGCCGGAGTAGGTGAACAGCGTGCCGATGCCGCCCTCGATGTCGACGAAGGCGTCACGTTTCGTGGTGCCGGTGGTGTAGGAGATCTCGTGGTAGTCCTTGGTCCGCTCCATGAGGTGGGCGCCGAGCTTCTTGAGGATCACTCCGCGCTGGTGGAAGGTGAGCTTCTGAAGTTCCGGCAGACCGGTGTTCCGGGCATGGTCGGCGACGGCGGCGAAGTCGATGCCTTCGGAGCTCACCTGGTGGAGCAGCTCGCCCGTGCCCGCGTCGTGGACGGCACGACCGCCGGCGGCGGAACCGGGCGTGTGCCACACGCCTGCCGCATAGGAACTGAGGGTTTCGGTCATGCTGTGGTCTCCCTGGTGAAACGACGTCTCCCGGTTCACGGCGGCCGAGTTCGGCGCCGCTGCCGATTCCTGGCAATATACTAACCAATCGGTCGGTTATTGTCATCGGCGCTCGAGTGACACCGTCTCCGTTCTGCTCTATGATCGACATCGATTACTGACCATTCAGTCAGCCGAAGCCGGCGGCCGGCCGACGGCCAGCCCGTCTGCCAGCCCGGCTTGAGGCAGGCTGGAGGCAGGCGATGATCCCTCAGAGTCGAGGGCACGCGCCGCCGGTCAGGCGCACGGCAATGTCGCCCAGCAACCGAAGGAACCGCAATGTCCACCGCAGCTCCCGGCCCGGCCGCACAGAACATGACCCACGAGGAACGCAAGGTCCTCGCCGGAACCCTCGTCGGCACGACCATCGAGTGGTACGACTTCTTCATCTACGCCCAGGCCGCCGGCCTCGTCCTCTCCGCCCAGTACTTCGGCCCGCTGGCCGCGGACAGTCCGGCGCTCGGCCAGATCATGGCCTGGGCGTCTCTGGGCATCTCGTTCCTCTTCCGGCCGCTCGGGGCGATCATCGCCGGCCACCTCGGCGATCGCATCGGGCGGAAGAAGATGCTCGTCCTCACGCTCATCCTCATGGGCGCCGCGACCTCGCTCATCGGCCTGCTGCCGAACTACGCGATGATCGGCGTGGCCGCACCGATCCTGCTCACCCTGCTGCGGATCCTCCAGGGCTTCTCGGCCGGCGGCGAGTGGGGCGGGGCCGCGCTGCTGTCGGTCGAACACGCACCGATCTCCAAACGCGGCATCTTCGGCGCCTACCCGCAGATCGGCGTGCCGGTCGGGATGATCCTCGCCACCGGGGTGATCTGGCTGCTGACCTCCGTACTCAGCCCCGAACAGTTCGCCAGCTTCGGCTGGAGGATCCCGTTCCTGTTCTCCGTCGTCCTCGTCCTCGTCGGCTACTACATCCGCCGCCAGGTCGAAGAGAGCCCCGTCTTTGCCGAACTCGCCGAGCGCAGGGCCGAGTCCTCGGCACCGCTGGGCACCCTGTTTCGGAAGAACACGAAGGAAGTCGTCCTCTCCGCGCTCATCTTCATCGGCAACAACGCCGTCGGCTATATGATCATCGCCTTCTTCGCCGCCTATGCCTCCCGCCCGATCGAAGACGGCGGCTCGGTCGGTCTCGACCGGGCCCCCGTGCTGCTGGCCACGACGCTGGCGAGCTTCGGCTGGCTCGTGTTCACGATGTGGGGCGGGGCGCTGTCGGATCGCCTCGGACGGGTGCGCACCTTCCAGATCGGCTACGTCCTGCTCATCGTCTGGCTCATCCCGACGTTCCTCATGATCGATATGGCCAACATCTGGGCCTACGGCATCGGCATCTTCGTCCTCACCGTCGGCATGGGTCTGTCCTACGGTCCGATGTCGGCGATGTACGCGGAGATGTTCCCCGCCCAGGTCCGCTATTCGGGCGTCTCGATCGGCTACGCGCTCGGGGCGATCCTCGGCGGCGCCTTCGCCCCGACCATCGCCGAGACCCTGCTCGCCGAGACCGGCACATCACTGTCGATCGCGATCTACATGATCATCGTGTGCATCATCTCGCTCATCGGAGTCAGCCTCGTCAAGGAGACCAAGGGCGTCGACCTCGGCCTGAGCACGCACCGCTGAGGCGCGCGACAACGTCCCCGGTGCCCAACCCCTTCGCCGTCCCCTCCCCGAGGCGGCCGTGCCCTTCGCACCCTCGCCGGCCGGGCGCATGTCTCCTGCGGGCGGATCCATTGCGCTTCGCACGCGAATATCAAAGTGGATCCGCCCGCAGGAGACAAGATCTCCGCAGCTGGTTCTCGCATAGGGTGGTGACATGCCTGAGCTGAGCTATCCGGACATCGAATCCGCCGCCGCACGGATCGCCGGACGTGTGCGCCCGGTCGCGGTCGCCTCGGCGCAATCGGGGAGACCGAACGCCTCAGGGCTGCACTTCGCTCTCGAGTTCATGCAGCACACGGGCACATTCAAGGCTCGCGGCGCCCAGAACTTCATCCGGGCCCACCTCGAGGAGGGCACCTTCCCCGAGGCGGGGGTGACGATCGCCTCGGGCGGCAACGCTGGACTGGCCTGTGCGTGGGCGGCCCGGGAGGCAGGTGTGCCGGCCACCGTGTTCCTGCCGACCACGGCACCGATGGTCAAGGTCGAGCGGCTGCGCTCCTATGGGGCCACCGTCGAGCTCGTCGGTGCGGAATACGCCGAGGCGGCCGCCGCCTGCCGCAGCTTCGTCGAATCGTCCGGGGCGCTGTCCTCGCATGCCTACGACCATCCGCTCATCGCCGCGGGGGCGGGCACGCTGATGACCGAGATCCTCGAGCAGGTGCCCGATCTCGACACGGTCGTCGTCTCGGTCGGCGGGGGCGGGCTGTTCGCCGGTGTCGCGACCGCCGCGGCCCATCACGGAGTGCGCACGGTGGCGGTCGAACCGAAGACCTGCCGGGCGCTGGGTGCTGCGCTCGAAGCGGGCGAACCCGTCGATGTCACCGTCGATTCCGTGGCCGCCGATTCGCTCGGTGCCCGCCGGGCGACGCCGCTGGCGGTCGCTGCCGCGCAATCGGACCTGGTCACCTCGGTGCTGGTCGACGATGAGGCGATCATCGCCGCACGGACGCGCCTGTGGGACGAGCACCGGCTGGCGGTCGAGCATGCCGCGGCCACGGCGCTGGCGGGAGTGTCCGGCACGAGCGACGGCGCGAACAGCGCGGATCGCGGAAAGACCGGGTCTGGCTCGAATGCTGCCGACACGACCGGCGGCTATGTGCCGGCGGACGGAGAGAAAGTCTGCGTCGTCCTCTGCGGAGCGAACACCGACCTCGGCGATCTCTAGCGCTGTCGGTCCTTCGACTTCAGCGAAGCCTTGATGAGGCCGAAGATGGCCAGCGCCACAACGACGGTGATGACGACCTTGACGAGGAACCAGGCAATGGAGAACGCGACGTTGACCACCCACCACGCGATGATGATGGCGATGATCGCGCCGATGATGCTCCACACGGTACTCATCTTCATACCTCAAGCGTAGGCCCCGGCGGCCGCGGGCGCAATGACGGCCGGCCGTTGGACTCGGCCGGCTGCGGCCGCCTCAGCCCACCGATGCGCCCTGCCGGATCGCGCGGGCCGACCAGCGCCGGTCGGCGTATCCGACCTCGATCGGATGGTCGAAGGCGGCGGAGACCTTCTCCGAGGTGAGCACCTCGTCGATGGCTCCCGTGGCGGTCAGCCGACCGTCGGAGATGAGCGCGGCATGCGAGGTCGTCTCGGGAATCTCCTCGAGATGGTGGGTGACCAGCAGCGTCGCCAGCTGAGGCGAGCGCACCGACAGGGAGTCGATGGTCTCGAGCAGCTGTTCGCGGGCGGCGACGTCGAGGCCGGTGGTCGGTTCGTCGAAGAGCAGCAGCTGCGGATCGGCGATGAGCGCGCGGGCCACGAGGGCACGACCCCGCTCTCCCTGGGACAGCACCTTCCAGCCCGCTTCGGCACGGGAGGTCAGCCCCACCTCGGCGATGAGGGCATCGGCCTGCGCAACTTCGGCCGGTTCTGGTTCCCACCGCAGGGGTCGTTCGATGGTGCCGGTCAGCCCGGTGAGGACGACCTCGCGCACGCTCAGGTTCGACCGCAGCGGATGGCGCGGATTCACATGCCCGATGAGGCGGCGCAGGGCGGCGAGCTCGACGCGTCCCATCCGGGACCCGAGGATGTCGACGGTGCCCGAGCTCGGGAACACCTGCGCCGAGGCGAAGCTCAGCAGCGTGGACTTCCCCGCCCCGTTGGGTCCGATGAGCACCCAGTGCTCGCCGGCTCGCACCCGCAGGTCGATGCCGTGGAGAATCTGTGTCTGCCCGCGTCGGAACGTCACCTCGGCGATGTCGAGGACGGTCGCACCCACCACTGAATCACCTTTCAACTCGTCAAATGCCCCGTCGACTGGACGGGCCGCCTGCCCGTCCCTGGGCTCCGAAGCCGACTCGAGTCTAAGCCGAGCTCGGCCCCGGGCGCCGCCGGGCAGCGATACGCGTGTTCCACATCCTGGATCGGCGCGTGTCCGTCTCGGGCCATAATGGAGGCATGCACAACGGCGCCGATTCGAATGAGGACCTCCGCGAGGAGCATCGCATCAAGATGCGGGGTCGGCTCCTGCGCCGGTCCGCCTCGTTCAACGTCGCCCATGCCGTCGATTCGCTCGAGCCCGGCACCGGCGCCCAGAGCATCCAACGCGCGCTGACGCTGCTCAACCTCGTCGGTCTCATCGCAGGTGAGCGCCGCGAGGGCGCGAGCCTGTCCGAGCTGGCCTCGATCAGCGACCGTCCCAAGGCCAGCGTCCACCGCATGCTGCAGGCGCTCATCGCCATGGGCTATGTCGAACGGCTCGACGACGGCGGCTACCGACTGGGCGTGCAGTCGCAGATCCTCGGCCAGCTCGCGCAGAAGTCCGTGGATCCCCTGGTCACCGAGTCCGAGTCGAGCCTGCTGCGCCTGGCCGAACTCAGCCAGGACACCGTGTTCCTCACCCTGCGCACCGGCAGCTATTCGATCTGCGCCCGCCGCGAGGAGGGCTTCGGCGAGATCTTCAACAACGCCCTGTCCGTCGGCGACCGTCATCCGCTGGGCATCGGAGCCGGGTCGCTGGCGATCCTGTCCGAGCTCTCCCCCGCCGAGGTGGACGCCCAGTTCGCCGCCAATGCCGAGATCCTGACCGAACGGTACCCGAAGGTCTCGATCGAAGCGCTGCGCGACATCATCGATCAGGCGCGCATCGACGGCTTCGTCCACAATCCCGGCCTGTTCGCCCAGGGTTCGTGGGCGGTGGCCGTGCCCCTGCGGATCCGCGGGTCCCGCCCCCGCGCGGCCCTGTCGATCGCCTCCATCGCCGACCGCGTCACCGGATCCCGGGTCGAACGCCTCGTCGCACTGCTGCGCCGTGAGGCCAAGGCCATCGCCGAGGCGCTGAGCTCCCACGACCCCTGAGCATGGTCCCTGTCTCCTAGGGGTGGATCCACTGCGAAATGACGTGCGGAATCAAGGCGGATGCACCCGCAGGAGACGCTCTCGTCGTCATCTCCCCTCCCCCGCCGAGGCGGCTCCGCGTTCGGCGGCCACCGTCTCCAGGATCTCCCGGAACCACCCGACAGCGGCCGGGACCGGGCCCGCACGGGTGACGAACGAGACGCGACGCCGCCCCAGATCCTGCTTGGCCGGTCTGATGGCGACGTCGATGCCCCGATCGACCGCGGCCTCCGTGGTCAGCGCGCAGCCGAGCCCCTCGGCGACGAGTCCGTGGATCATGTAGAGATCGTCGCTGCGCATGAGCTCGCGAACCTCCCGGCCGAGTGCCCGGTAGACGCGGTTGAGCACGCGGACCGAGGCCTCGGACTCATTGCGGCTGCAGATCCAGGCGATCTCGCCCATCCGCTCGAGGTCGAGCACCTCATGGGCGGCCAGTGCGCCGTCACGAGCGACCATCACACGATAGGGCTCTTCGAGCAGGGTGCGAAGCCGCAGCTCGGGTCCGGCGAACTCGGGCAGTTCGGGAATGTCGTAGATGAGGCCGGCGTGGATCTCACCGGTGTGCAGCATGGCGACCACCTCGGTGGGCTCGGCCTCGACGACCTCGACGCGCACGGACCGGCGCTGCTGGAGTTCGGCGATTGCGGCCGGCAGCAGCCTCGATCCGATCGAGGCGAGGCCGGGGAGAAGGTCATGATGCTTCCTCCGGGCTGACGCTCGGATTCCGCGCCGCGGACGATGTTGCCCTGATTCATCACGACGTTGAACGACCGCTTCGGGGTCGCGATCCCATAGGCCCGGTCCCAGGGCTGGGGGTCGGTCTCATTGGTCAGGAAAGCGGCCGAGACGTAGGGGCCGTAGACGATCTTCGACAGCGCCTCGCGCTTGTCCTCCTGCAGGTCGACGGCGATCCTGTGCGCCACGGTCGCCGGGGTGGCGAGCACGACCGACAGCGCCTCGATCTCGTGATCGATGTCGTCCTGGCGGTAGCGGACGACGACGTGGTCCTTCTTGTGGACGATCTCATGGACCTTCGCGTCGAGCTGGATGCTCTCCTGCAGCGGCGCGGCGATCGACTCGACGAGGTTGGACGGCCCACCGGCGATGCTGCGGTTGAGCCCCTGGCCGATGTTCCACACGAGGCTGAAGTATCCGATCCCGGCGCCCGCGGCCAGCTGATCGGGGTCGGCCGCCGATCGGGTGATCGTGGGTCGGAAGAGCGCCTCGGCGTCTTCGGACAGCGGACCGATGTAATCGGCGAAGGAACGGTCGTTCTCGAAGTCATAGATCCTCTGCTGGCGCATCTCCGAGCTCTCGTTCGGACGCAGTCGCACGGCATGGGCATAGCGGAGGACATCGGCCGAGACCTTCGCGCCGGCTCTGATCATCGAGGCCCGATCCTTCATCGACACCGGCAGCCGGAACGGGTAGGACTGCACGGGCCCGCCGATGAGCATCTTTCCGTTCATCGATATGGCCGACAGCGATCCCGGAATCTCCGTCGAACGGGTCTCGGTCTCCGTGATCAGGGAATTCGTCGCCGTCTTGCCTCCGGCGAACATATGCCCGCCCCAGTTGAGGAAGTAGCGGCCGCGGTTCTCCGAGCGGATCCGGCCGCCCACACGCGAGCCCGATTCCAACAGCGTGACGTCCCAGTTGCGCAGACGCCATGCCGCTGACAGTCCGGCGAGGCCACCACCGACGATGACAGCATCTTTCATGGGGAACATCCCCTCTCTCATACGAGTGCCGACGCGTCGTCGCGCAGGTCACTGCACTCAGAGTAAGATGTGATCACATCTGAATGCAAGAGGTGTCCGCCCCGCCGGTCGGACCTGTTCGCCGCTCCCGATTCGCTATTCGCTCAGGACGGATCGGATCCTGCGGATCGCATCGTCGAAGGACTCCTCGGTGACCCGGACGGCGGCGTTCGGGTCACCGGCGTCGACGGCGTCCATGAGTCGGCGCTGATGCTTGAGCAGCGGATCGAACGCCTCGGCGGCGATCTCACGGCGGGCTCCGACGAGCTTGTAGGCCCGGCAGCGCATCCACAGCGTGCGGATCGTCTCGACGAGCACCGGATTGCCGGCGGCCGCGTAGACGGTGGCCAGCAGCTCCTCGTCGTGATCGAGGTACGCCGTGGCGTCGCCTGCCTCGAGCGCCGCGGACATCGCCGCGAACTCCTCGTCGAGCCGGGCCCGCCCGGCCTCGGTGAGCTTCTGCACGCCTTCGACGGTCGCGTCGACCTCGAGGATCCGGCGCACGGAATAGACCTGCAGCAGCTCCTCGGCGGTGAACGTCTTGACCACTGCCCCTCGGTGGGGGCTGGTCTCGACGAGCCCGACCTCCTCGAGGCGGGCGAGCGATTCGCGCACGGGCATGACGCTCGTGCCCAACTCGGCGGCCAGCTGCCTGATCCGCAGCCGCTGTCCGCTGCGATAATCGCCGTTGAGAATGCTCGCCTGCATCGCTTCGAACACCTGGTCACCGATGCGCGGTCCGATTTCCGACTGGGTCTCGCTCATGTGCGTCAGTCTATCCTCGCCGAGGCGACCGCTCGATGACGTCGATCACGGCACCACCAGGACCGGAACCGGGGAGTGACGGATGATCCGCGCGGCATTCGAGCCGAGGAACACCCGGGATCTGCGCCCTTCCGAGGAGGAGCCGATGACGAGGATCTCCGCGCCATGCCAGTCGACGGCCCCGAGGGCGCCCTTCCAGTCCTTGCCGATGCCGACCGCCTCCTCGACCCGACGCTCTTCGTCGACGCCGTCGACGGCGGCCGACTGCCGCTTCCTCAGGTGATCGACGTACTCCCGACGGCGTGACTCCGCATCGAGGGAGGCTGGCTGAACGGTGCGACCGGCCACACCGAACGTCGCCACCCGCAGTCGCGCGTCGACCGACTGGGAGATCTCAGCGGTCTTCGCCAGCACCGCCTCCGATCCCCGGTCGCCGCGGAACGAACAGGTCACTCGCTCGATCTGCGCCCCCGCCTCGGCGGTGAAGCCGCGTGGAGCCAGTGCCACGGGAAGGGGTGCGGAATGGAGAAGCCGATCGGAGGTCGCGCTGACGCGGATCCGTCCCCGGGTGCCCTCGGTGCCCGAGCCGAGGACGATCATCGAGGCCGCGGAGCGCTCTGCCTCGGCGATGAGGCCCTTGGCCCGCGAACGGTGGGCCACGGCCACGGCGGTGGTGGACACATCGGGGCAGATCTCGGCGGCCGCGTGCTCCGCCTCGGCGATGGCCCTGCGTCCGCGCTCCTTCGACCACGCGGCGAATTGGAGTTCGCTGCCGTTGGGGATCATCGACTTCGCCTGCTCGGGGACGATGCTGACGATGCGGACCGGCTCTCCGCTCGACCGAGCGAGCAGCCCGGCCAGATGCAGTGCGGAGCGGTCCTTCTTTCCGTAGGGGAACGCGGCGATGATCGTCATTGCTGACCTTCCTGTGAATCGGACGGATCTGTGGGGCGCTCGTCGGCCCCTGCGGAGCGCCCGGCGGCCCCTGCGGAACGGACGCGGGCCTCGCCTGCGCGCAGCTCCTCCCAGAAGTCCGCGTGCTTGATGCCGAGACCGACCGGATCGAATTCGGGGTTGAGGCCCTGCCTGCGCTGGGAGTCGTAGTCCTTCAGCGTCTTCATCGCGATCCCCAAGAGGAGGATGAGGGCGATGAAGTTGGTCACGCCCAGCGTCGCATAGCCCATGTCGCCGAGCGCCCAGACCGCGCCGGCCTCGGTGACGCAGCTGATGAAGCACACGGCGAGGAGCGCGCATTCGAGGATGCGGATGTAGATCCTCTTCCCTTCCCCGACGATGAAGGACAGGTTCGTATCGGCGATGAAGTAGAAGGCGACGATCGTCGTGATCGCGAACATCGCCACGGAGATCGCGATGAAGGGCGAACCGAATCCCGTGGCCACGGTGTCGACGGCGGCCTGGGTGAAGTTCGTGCCCGGTTCGACTCCGGGGAGGTGGACGAGGATTTCGCGGCCGTCCTCGGTGATGACGTTGTACTGACCGGTCACGACCATCATCAGCCCGGTGAGCATGCAGACGGTGAGTGTGTCGATGTAGATCGAGAAGGTCTGGACGAGTCCCTGTTTGGCCGGGTGGGAGACCTCGGCGGCGCCGGCGGCATAGGTGCCTTCGCCGACGCCTGCGACATTGGAGAACAGGGCGCGGCGCACGCCCCAGGAGATCGCGGCGCCGACGATGCCGGCGAAGACCTGGTCGGCGCCGAAGGCCGAGGAGATGATGAGGCCGATCGCGCCGGGCAGTGCGGTGAAGTTGACGATGAGCACGATGATGGCGCCGCCGATGTAGCCGACGGCCATGATCGGGACGATGACATTGACGACTCGGACGATGCGTTCGCGCCCGCCCCAGATGATGATGCCCAGCGCCGCCGTGACGACGAGGCCGGTGACCCAGCCGGGGATGCCGAAGGCGTATTCGAAGCTCACCGCGATGCTGTTGGACTGGATCCCCGGAGCGAGGATGATGTAGAGCAGCAGCGCGGTGACGGCTGCGATCATGCCGATCCACCGCTTCTAAAAGACCTTGTGCAGGTAGTACGGCACGCCGCCCTTGAGCTCGTTGTTGATGCGCTCCTTGTAGATCTGGGCGAGCGTGGATTCGACGAAGGCCGTGGCTCCGCCGCAGAAGGCCATCACGCCCATCCAGAAGAGGGCACCGGGCCCGCCCCAGCCGATTGCGGTGGCGACGCCGGCGATATTGCCGACGCCGACGCGGTTGCCGATCGTCAGCGCCAGCGCCTGGAAGGGGGTGAGTCCGCCCGGTCCCGTATCGCCGTCTCCCTTGAGCTCGCGCAGCATCTGCGGGAACAGACGGATCTGGAGCACCTTGGTGCGGATCGTGAAGTAGAGCCCCATGACGATGGCGAGGCCGATGACCGGCATCCACATCGCATTGGCGACATCCTGCAATCGGGCGGTCAGGTCCATGAGCACAGCTCCGTGTTCGTGGTCGAGGTCAATGTCGTGTGTTGTGACAGTCGTGCGTTGGGGCGAAGCCTCGAGTGTTCCTCGTTGCTACTGCATGCTACACGGATTCGAGCAAAATGTGATCACATTTATTGATTCAATGTGATCCCTGAATTCCCGACCCGAGGAATCGCGGAGGCCCTCCCGAGGAATCGGAGGGCCTGCATGACCCTCGCCGAGGCGGCCGGTCCCGCCCACGCGCACCTCCGCGGAAGCGGCGGGACCGGCGGGGCCGTCCATCGAACGCACCGGTCACCAACCGGGCGCGCCGCCCCCGGACATCGTTCTCGACTCCTCCGGAGCCTCGGCGCTGATCTGAGACAGGGACTGCTCGAGCGAGGACACCGCCGCCTGGGTGTCCTCGTCGCCGGCTGCCGCCGCATTCTCAGCAATCTTCTCGATCAGCGAATTCGCCGAACCGTCCTCGACGAGTTCCGAATAGAGCTCGGCGTAGGCGTCCTCATAGAGCTGGTGGAAATCATCGTTGTCCAGGAAGCGCTCCTTGAGCACGCCGCTGCCACGTGATCCTCCGCCTCCGCCCTCGTCACCGGAAGGTCCTCCACCGGGTGTCCCACCAGGGCCATCGTCCTGTCCTCCGGGACCGCCCTGCTGCTGTCCGCCGAGACCACCCTGCTGTCCGTCGGCGGGGCCTCCTGCGGGCATGTTCGCATTCGCGTCTTCACCGGCCGGCGCGGTCCGGGCGGAGTCGGCATCTCCGGCGGCCCCGTCGGCGCTTTCCTCATCGGCTTGTCCCCCTGGGACGGCGCCGCCTCCCATTCCGGACAGCGCCATATTGAGGTCCCAGGACAGCACGGTGAACTTCTCCTCATCCGTGTCGTACCAGAGGTAGTAGTTGTTCCCCGGCCCGTCCATGGCATCGGCGTTGGACAGCAGCTCCTGAGTGGCGAGGTATTCGGCAAACGATTCGACATCGACATGGTCATCGAGTTCCTCGGCGAATTCCTCGTCGTCGGAGTTGTTGACGAAGTCGAGCAGATTCATCACCGGCTGCAGGTCGTAGGATCCTTCGGCGTTGATCTGCTTGAATGAGTCCTCGTAGTCCGTGGGATCCTCGCCGAGGTAGTCGAACGAACCGTCCGCACGGCCTTTGTAGAGCACACCGTTTCCGTAGGCGTCAGCCCATTGGGCGTCGGGGGCGTCGAGGACGAGTCGCGCGGCCGAGTCACCGCCGTTGACGCTGACCGAGGTGAACGAATAGTCCTGAGTGGTCTGTCCCGATTCGGCCGTCAGGCTCAGAGCCAGCGCCTCGTTGAGTGCGGTGTCCGAGCCCGAGGCCGCCGGGCGGAGCGCGATCTCGATATGCCCCTGATATGCGCGTCCCTCCTCGTACTCATCGAAGCTGATCAGCCACGGCAGCTCCTGGGGACTGTCCGCCGAGAGCTGGACCATGCCTCCTCCGCCGCCCGGCATGCCTTCACCACCTGCGGCGTCACCGCCGTCCTGCAGCGATCTCAGCGTCGAATTGCCTTTGAGCCGCATTCCGACGTCCTCGATGAGGGTGCCGTCGATCGTCAGGTCCGCCTTGATGTAGTCCTTGTCTCCTTCGTCCTGGAACGTGGCCATCATGTCCTCGTACTCGGCTTCGTCGTAGGAGATCTCGATGCTGTGGCTCTTTCCGTCGAAGAGGTCTCCCTGGCCGGCGATGTCGTCGGTGACCGTGTCCTCGGACACGAGTTGAGAGGTGATGTAGGGCTTGACCGTGTAGCCGCCGAAGACGAGGACGACTGCGATGAACCCTGCGGCGACGGCCGCGACGCTCTTCCAGTAGTGCCGCAGTCTCACCGGGATCCGATGTCGGAACGGGATTCTCCGCTTCGCCTTCGCCTCCTCCGAGGGCTGCTCCTCCGGGGCCTGATCATCATTCGAGGGCCGATAGCCGCTCGGCTGCTCCTCGGGACCCGGGTCTCGGTGCTGCTCGGTCATCTCACATGTCCGTCTGGTCGTAGCCGGTCAGCACCGTCGCCTTCTGTCCGGCGTTGACTGCGCGCAGTTCGTTGATCAGTTCATTGGGCTTGACGCCCTTCTGCAGCTTCGCGGTGTAGCTGTACTCGATGAGTGATCCGCCGCGGATGCTCTCGGTGCTGATGAGTTCGTATTCGTCGGTCGAGGAGATGAGGATGTCGTCGATGCGCGGAGTGAAGTCGTCCCCGTCCGCGGGAACCTGGACCTTGACGACCTGACGCTGGACGTTGAGGGCGAAGAAGTTGAATCGGTACATCATGTAGATGACCGCGCAGATGAAGATCGTGGCGATGACGGCGAGGGTGTAGAAGCGGGTGCCGCAGGCCATGCCGATGCCCATGACGAGGAAGATGAAGCCGACGTCTCGGGTCTCCTTGATCGCATTCCGGAATCTCACCACGGAAAGGGCACCCACCAGGGCGAACGCCCGGGCGATGTTCGAGCCCACGATGAGCATGATGAGTGCGATGAGCATGCCGAGGATGATGAGAGTCTGCACGTAGCTCTGGCTGTAGCTGACGTTCTGGTGGGTTGCCCGGTAGACCCAGGCGACGACGAGGCTGCACGCGAAGGCGAGCAGGAGTGAGAGCAGCACGTCCATGACACTGAACGTGCCGGAGAGGTCGGTGAAGCTGAAGTCCAAATTCATCTGTCGGTGGTTCCTTTTCTTCTCTGCTGTGATTTGGGGGATGTGGTCGGTCGGCGGCGACGTGAGAGCGACCGCCTCCGAGGACCGCGAGTGACCGGCGCCGCGGAGACCGCGAACGTCCGGCGCCGAGGAGACCGCGAGCGGCCGATCAGGCGGGCAGGGTCTGCTGATCCTCGGGGACGTGGAAGACCGATCGCGGTGCGAGTCCGTGGGCTTCGACGCTTTGGCAGTACTTCGAGATCCGCTGGATCTGGAGTCCGTACCTGGCGGCCATATCGGTGACCCAATAGGGCGTGCGTTCGTTGACCTTGACCTCCATGACGGCGAAGTCGGGCCTGATGATGTACCGGTTCTCGGTCTCGGCCCGCAGGTCGAAGTCACGGTCGCGCCCTCGCACACGATGGTCGAGGGTCACTCGAAGACCGAGGTCGGTGTCTTGACCCACATAGGGCTCGCGTCGATATCCGGTCATCGCGATCGGCCGCAGATCGAGCCGGATGATGAGGTCGAGCACCTCGTCGACGAAAGGCTGGTCAGCGGCTGCGACGTCGATGCGTTCGCGTCGGTCGCACAGCGCCAGGGCCCGCTCGTAGGGGAGGATGACGCGGCGCTTCTGCGTGACTCGATTGACCCGCTGCTTGATTTCGACGGACACGGGACTGTTCTCATCCGCGGCCTCGCCTGTCTCGCCGTAGCGGCGGATGCGCAGTTTGCGGCGGAACTTCAGCCCCTCGATCTTCTCGAAGTAGAAGCGCAGACGGGACGTGTCGTAGTAGACGCTCCAGACGCCGTAGCCGCGCGGGCCGGCATAGGCGTCGCGCTCCATGCGCTCGTCGAGCTCGGCACGGATATCGCCGATCTGATCGGACGGCACGAGGTATTTGAGCTCGTAGCGGTTGAAGGCGTGAAGGCTGCTCGGCGAGCGCAGTCGATCGGCCGCAGCCCTCTGCCCGCCCTCGGTCCGGTCGTTCGGTCTGTCCTCCGGCTCCCCACTTCCTTCGCCGCCGTCGGTCTCGCCTGCTTCGAATCGCACGTGTTCGGGCCCCTTCTCATCGGCTGCGCGGTCGACCTCAATCTAGGCAGACAGCCGATGAACGGACTATGTCCACGCTGTGTCGCAGCTGTGGAAGCAGGCAGCTACGCCGCCCGGGGCCCAGGCGGCGCAGCCGGCCCCGCCCCGGGGCCCGAGCGGCGCAGCCGGCCCCGGCTCGCTCCGGGCACCTGAGCAGGACAGCCGGCCTCAGCGCAGCACGACGGTCCTCTTGCCCGAGAGGAACACGCGCCCGTCGCAGCGCCATTTCACGGCATTCGACAGGGCTTTGCATTCGGCGTCGCGACCGGCGGCGACGAGGTCCTCGGGCGTGAAGGCGTGGTCGACCTCGACGAGCTGCTGGGCGATGATCGGGCCCTCGTCGAGTTCGCTGTTGACGAAGTGAGCGGTCGCCCCGACGGTCTTCACTCCCCGCTCCCAGGCCTGGTGGTAGGGCTTGGCTCCCTTGAACGACGGGAGGAAGGAATGGTGGATGTTGATCGCTCTGCCGGTGAGTTCGCGGGCCAGTTCGTCGGAGAGGATCTGCATATAGCGGGCCAGGACGACGAGGTCGACTTCGAACCGGTCGATGAGTTCGAGCAGCTTCGCCTCCGCCTCCGGCTTCGCCTCCTTGGTCACCGGGATCCGGAAGAACGGGATGTGGTGCCATTCGACGAGCTCACGGTGATCGGGATGGTTCGACACCACCGCGGCGATCTCGATCGGCAGCTCCCCGATCTGGGCCCTGAACAGCAGATCGTTGAGGCAGTGCTCGAACTTCGAGACCATGATCAGCACTCGCCGCTTCTGCCCCTGCGGCCACAGCTGCCACTTCGCGTCGAACTCCGCAGCCAGCGATTCGAAGTCCTTCCGCAGGCCCTTGATGCCGTTGCCGGGCTCGTCGGAGACGCGGAAGTCGATGCGCAGGAACAGGCGCTGCGTGTACTGGTCGTCGAACTGCTTGAGTTCCTTGATGTCACCGCCGTGGGTCGTTGACGGCGAGTCCGCCGCGCGAGGTCTCCTTGTACTTCGACTTCATATCGGCTCCAGTCTGCCGCATGGTCTCGATCGCCTGATCGAGACTCACCCGGTGGTTGCCATCGCCGTGCATCGCCATCCCAGCAGGGCCAGTCGGCATCACGGTAGGGCCAGTCGGCATCACGGCGGGGCCTCAACGTCACACAGGGGCGGATCCACTTCGAAATCGCGGACGATTTCGAAGTGGATCCGCCCCTGGGAGACACGGCTCGAATGTGGGTGGCCGTGCGGTGTCGCCTACCTGCTCGACACGCGTCCGAACAGGTTCGCGATCGGTGCCATCAGCAGCGGTCTGGCCAAGAACCAGCCGGCGACGACCACGACCATGGCCACGATAAACCAGATCAGGCCGGCCCAGCCGACCACGTTCGTCCCGGCGAACATATAGCCGAGGTTCTGTCGCATTCCCGTGGCGAACACGAGGAAGACGTGAACGAGGATGAAGAACACGAAGAACAGCATCGTCGGGAAGTGCAGCGCCCGAGCCAAGGGCGCCGGGTAGATCTTGTTGAGCTTGGCGGCGTCCTTCGGCCACCACTCGCTCATCCGCACTCCCGTGATCGCAGCCACGGGGGCGGCGATGAACACGATGATGAAGTACATCAGCTGCTGCAGCGAGTTGTAGTTGACCCAGGCGTCTTCCATCGGCCACTCGAGGGTCATGTACTGCAGCATCGCCGACAGCGCGTTCGGGAACACCTCCCAGCTGGTGGGCACGATGCGCGCCCAGTGACCGGAGATGAAGAGCAGGACGACGAAGATCACACCATTGGCCAGCCACAGCACGTCGAGGCTGGTGTGCAGCCAGAGGTTGATGCTGACCTTCTTCCCGCCCTTCTTCGGGGTGTAGAACGCCGGCGGCTTCTGCTGGTGTCGCACCTGCAGACCCGATCGGATGATGAGCACCATGAAGAAGATGTTGAGGAAGTGCGTCCACCTCACCCAGCCCGGGAAGCCCGGGTCGACGAACTCGGGGATGTCGTATTCGCCCGGATAGCGTTCGAGGAACTCCGGCACACCCGGCAGGGTCGTCACACCGCGTGCGGCGAGGACGATGATCCCGGCCGCGACGATGAGTCCGCCCAGTCCCAGACCGACGAGCTTGGACCACTGTCCCAGCGACTTCGAACCGATCATGACCGGTTCCTTCTTCGCTGCCGGCTTCGCCGAGGCGGCCCCGGCCGAACCCGACGAGGCGGACTTCGCCGCCGGTGCGGGTTTCGCCGTCGGACTGTCGGCCGTCTTCGCCGCCGGCTTGGCCATCGGTTTGCGCTGGGCGGGCTGGTCCGCGGTCTTCGCGGCGGGTTTGCCCATCGGTTTGCGCTGGGCGGGCTGGTCCGCGGTCTTCGCGGCAGGTTTGCCCATGGGCTTGCGTTGGGCGGGTTTCCTCTCCGCCGCGTCGGACTTCTTCTCCGCACCTGCTGCCGCTCCGGTTCCGGCCGCAGCGGCACCTGCCGCCGCTCCGGCGCCGACACCGCCGATTCCTGCGCGTCGGCGCTGTGGCTTCTTCTGGCCCGAATCGGTGCCGGTGGGCTTCGCTTCGTCTGCGGGCTTGCCGGCTTCGGTCGATGCCGCCTGAGTCGAGGCGGCTTCGGACGGTGTCGTCTCGGCCTGTGCTGCCGCGGGCGCGGTCGCCTCTGCAACAGGCTCGGCCGTGCCTGCTGCCGGCTTGGCCGCACCCGCCGGTGCGAAGCCTTCCGGTGGCCAGGGGTCTCCCCCGGCGGTGCGCGGAAGTCCGCGACGCAGCGGGACATCGGAGAGTTCACCGGAGCCCGATCCGCTCGCAGCGGCCGCGGTCCCGGCAGCGCCGGCTCCTGCGGCGACTGCCGGAGCAGCCGCGGCGGCCACCGGAGCCGCAGACGCTCCCGCGGCCTTGACCCCGGCAGGAGCGTAGCCCTCCGGAGGCCAGGGGTCTCCGCCGGCCACACGCGGCAGACCTCGACGCAGCGGCACCTCGCTCGCAGCCGCAGAAGCGGCAGCGGACTCGGCGGCAGCGGGCTCGTCAGCGGCATCAGACTCCGCCGATTCGTCGTCATCAGAGCTCGCAGCGGCGGCACCGACGGCGGCTCCCGCCCCGGCGGTCGCCGCTGCGGCGACCGGAGCGACCGAGGACGAGTCCTCACCCGCGGCCTCGACTCCGGCCTCGGGCGAGGCGGCCTCGGACGCAGAGTCCGCGGCAGGCGCCGCAGAACCGCCAGTGGGCTTCACTCCGGCAGGAGCGAAGCCCTCCGGAGGCCAGGGCTCACCGCCGACCACGCGCGGCAGACCACGACGCAGCGGAACCTCGGCGTCGACGGACTCAGCGCCGTCAGCCTCGGCGTCGCCAGCCTCGGCGTCGGAATCGTCATCGGCGAACTCAGCGGAGTCGGTCGAGTCCTCGACCACGTCGGAAGCCTCAGCATCAGCCACGGTCTCCGTCGGCTCCTCGTCGACGACCTCGGCGGAGGAACCGGTTTCCAGTTCCTCCGCAAGCGGCGATGCGCCTTCGTCCAAGGCCTCGCCGATGGTGCCGGCCGGCGGCCAGGGGTCACCACCTTCGACCCGGGGCAGACCCGAGCGCAGTGAACCGGAATAGGTGGCCATATCAGGACTTGTTCTCGTTCAGGGACTCGATCGCCTGCGGAACGACCTTGAACAGGTCGCCCACGACGCCGAAGTCAGCGATATCGAAGATCGGGGCCTCGCCGTCCTTGTTGACCGCGACGATGGTCTTCGACGTCTGCATGCCGGCCTTGTGCTGGATCGCACCGGAAATGCCCAATGCCACATACAGCTGCGGAGACACGGAGACACCGGTCTGACCGACCTGATGCGACTGGGCGATGTAACCGGCATCGACGGCCGCACGCGAAGCACCGAGAGCGGCCCCGAGGACATCGGCGAACTCGCCGACGAGTTCGAAGGACTCCTCCGAACCGACGCCGCGACCACCGGAGACGACCTTCTGCGCACCACGCAGCTCGGGCCGCGAGGAGGTCTCGACGATGGCCTCGAACGAATCGATCGACGCCGCAGGCTTACCGGAATCGGTGACCTCGAGGGCCTGCACATTCGCCGACTGAGCCTCCGCCCGGGCCTCGATCGACCCGAGGCGCACCGTGACGACAGGCGCACCGAAGGTCGGAGCCGAGGAAGCGGTGTACCCGCCTCCGTAAACGGAGTGATTGACCACAATGCCCTCGGAATCGCGCTCGAGACCGATGGCGTCGACGGACACCGCCGAACCGCTGCGGACCGCGAAGCGACCGGCGATGTCCCGGCCGTCGAGGGTATTGGGCACGAGCACGGCATCGGGAGCGGTCAGTTCGGCGGCAGCGGCCACGGCATCGACGGCCGAGGTGCCGAGAGTGGCCTCGGCGACCTCGGCGGTCAGGGACGCTGTGGCACCGAGCTCGGCGGCAGCCTGACCCGCGGCATCGGCACCGCCGGAAGCGGCGAGCACGAGCGCGACGGGCGAACCGACCTCAGCCGCGCCGCCGAGCAGTTCGGCGGCCGGCTTCTCCAGCTGGCCTTCGGCATCGGCGGTGAGGACGACGAGAATGGAGTCCTGGGGGAAATCTGACATGACGACTCTCCTTAGGCCAGACGGTTCTTGGTGAGGTATTCGGCGAGTTCGACTCCGCCATTGCCTTCGTCGACGACCTTCTCGCCGGCTTCGCGCGGCGGCTTCTCGGCGACGGTGACCATGATCGAACGGGCCACGGACTGATCCTCGGCGTCGATGCCGAGATCGGACAGGGTGATGACCTCGAAGGGCTTCTTCTTCGCGGCCATGATGCCCTTGAAGTTCGGGAAGCGGGCCTCGGGCAGCGCCTCGGTGATCGAGATGACCGCCGGCAGCTCGGCCGACACCTGCTGCTGACCGCCCTCGATCGGACGGGTGCCCGAGACCTTGCCGTCGGCGATCTCCACCGTCGACAGACCCGTCACATGGGGGTAGTCGAGATGTTCGGCGAGCATCGCCGGGATCATGCCGCCATTGCCGTCGGTGGAGACGTTGCCGGCCACGACGAGATCGAATTCAGACCGGCGGAGAGCCGCGGCCAGCACCTCGGCGGTCAGACCCAGATCGGCACCGGCCAAAGACTCATCGGCGATGTGCACGGCATCGTCGGCACCCATGGCCAGACCCTTGCGGATCGTGGCCGTCGCGGTGTCGGGTGCCATCGAGATGACGGTCACCTCGGCCCCGCTGTCGGCATCCTTATGGGACAGCGCGACCTCGAGGGCACGCTCACCGATCTCATCGAGAACAGCTTCCGAGGCACCGCGATCGGCGAGCCCGGTTTCCAAGTTCAGCTTCCGGTCGCCGTAGGTATCCGGGACCTCTTTGACCAACACCGCGATCTTCAAGGATGACTCCTTAGTTTCGTGAAGCAGTTCCACCTGCAATGAGACTTCCGTCTCATAATCTACAGGTGGCTGATTTGTCTCCGTTAACCGGGTCCGTCCGAATCCGGCCATGTCTCCAGTCACCAATGGTACGTGGTATGTACCACAGACATCGTCGCTACTGTACGAACGATCGACAGAATTTGTCCAATGCTGGGCGTGCTCCCCGCGCCGAGGCGGGGCTCTAGAATGGAGGAAGACCGACCGATCCGCCCGGTGCCGACCGCTCCGGGGCGGACAGGACGCCGACATCAACGGTGAAGGAGCGCCCGTGGCATTCGATCTCGACGACATCGATCGCAGCATCATCGCCGCCCTCGTCGAGGATTCCCGCCTGAGCGTGCGCCAGCTGGCAGAACGCGTCCACATCTCGCGTTCGGCCGCGCACAAGCGCTTCACCGCCCTCGTCGAGTCCGGGGCGATCCGGAAATTCACCGCCGAGGTCGACCGCGAGGCCCTGGGCATGAGCGTGACCGCGGTCGTCGTGGTCAAGATCGACGAGCGGCCCTGGCCTCAGGTCCGCGAGGATCTGGCCGCACTGCCCTTCGTCGAGAAGGTGCAGGCCGTCAGCGGCGACATCGATGCGCTGGTGACGGTGAATGCCCCGGACAACACGGCCCTGTCGCAGGTGATCCTGCAGCGGATCCACGAGGTGCCGGGAGTCGTGTCCTCCCGCTCCCTGCTCATCCTCGACGAGGCGGAGGGTCACCGGCCCGGTGCCGGCTGAGCGGGCCCGGTGCCTGCTGGCCCCGGGTGCCCGGCCGGCTGAGCCGGACCGGCTTCAGTCCTTCTGGTAATCCTTGATCGCCTGCTCGGCCATATCGAGGCCGTATTCCGCGTCCGCGTAACCGGCGATCGTGGCCTTGCCGATGGGGTAGACGTGTCCGGCCTTGACGGCGGGGAGATCCTTGAACACCGCTGAGTCCAGCAGTGCCTCGGTGAGCTTGTCGTAGTCACCGCGCAGGTCCGAGTCGACGAAGATGACATCGGCATCGGACAGGCTCTTGTCGAGCACTTCGAGGGAGATCTGGGCTTCGGGCTCGGCCTTGCCGGACTTGTTGCCCTCCTGGTCGGCATTGCCGTACTTCTCCACCATGGCGTCCTCATCGGCCGACCAGTCGAAGCCGAGCGGGGTCAGAATCGTGCCGAGCATGTTCTCGCTGCCCCACAGATAGGCCGAGTTCTCCTCGAACGAGGACGCGACCCCGATCGTGGTGCCCTCGGTGACATCGGAGTACTGGTCGGCGAGTTCCTTCTGTCGGGCTTCGAACTCATCGTCGAGTTCGTCGAGCGCATCGGCCTTGTTCACCGCATCGGCGACTTCCCCGACGCGCTGCTTCCAATCCCCGCGCTCACCGCCGCGCAGAGTGAATTGGTAGACGGGGGCGATCTCCTCGAGCTGCTCGATCATCTCCGAGTCGTAGACGTTCGGCGACAGGATGAGGTCGGGCTCCGCCTCGGCGAGCTTCTCCAGATCGGGCTCCTGCTGGGCGGCGACGGGGATGTCGCCGAGCTCGTCGACCCATTCCTCGGGCACGGCCGGTTCCTGGTACGCCCCCTGGGCGACGGGCGGCGCATCGAGGTCCATGAGCGTTTCGGTCGCGGCGTAGTGCAGAGTGGCCACGGCCTCCGGGTTCGCGGGCACCTCGACCTCGGCACCGGTGGCATCGGTGACGGTGCGGGTCTCGGAAGAGCTGCTCGACGCCGCTTCTCCGGTCCCTCCTTGGCAACCGGCGAGGAGGGCGAGGCCGGCGGTTCCGGCGATGACGGCTGTGCTCAGACGTGTCAGTGACATGGATCTTCCTTGTTCGAATCTGGCGGGTTGAGTCCTCGAGGGGTGTTCGAGGGGGTCAGGAGCTGGTGGCGATGACGGCCGAGCGGAAGCGGCCGAAGCCCCACCCGATGTCTCTCACCTTGACCTCGGCGGCCCCGAGTCCGCGCAGAGTCGCGGTGAGCTCACCGCTGGTCAGCGTCGGGTTGCCGGTGGTGGCCAGGGTCGTGATGAGCTCCTCGGCCTGATGGTCATCGGCCTCGGCGTCGTCGGTGAAGGGCTCGACGATGACCAGGGTCCGACTCGCAGCGAGCATGCGATCCAGCAGCGAACCGATAGCGTCTCGGGAGCGTCCGGTCAGTCCGGCGATCACGAGCGTGCAGTCGACGCTCGGCCAGTCCTCGCCACCGGTCAGGGCCTGCGCTGCCGGGGTGTGGATCGTCCGCCCCGAATCCGGGGCTCGTCGCGTCAGGGCGGCGGCCGCCTCGGCGTCGACGTCGCCGGCCAGGGCGAGGCTCGCGGCCGTGGCCACGGGTTCGAGGTCGAGGATGGGGTCGAGGACGTACTGGAGGTGGTCGAGGCTGCGTCCGCGGTGGGCGGTGTCGAGCTCGGCGTCCGCGGCGCGCTGGTCATGCCAGGTGTCGGCCTCCGCCGTCGAGGCTCGTGAGGTGCGG
The DNA here is from genome assembly GCF_018208375.1 of Brevibacterium sp. SMBL_HHYL_HB1. NCBI lineage: Bacteria > Bacillati > Actinomycetota > Actinomycetes > Micrococcales > Brevibacteriaceae > Brevibacterium > Brevibacterium sp. SMBL_HHYL_HB1. Next base: position 3,506,628 of record NZ_CP062936.1, read on the forward strand.
GCGGCGAATCCGCCCTTGAGGACGTCGATGAGGTCGACGAGCGAGAAGAGGTCGAGCAGTGCCGGGCTGCTCAGATCGAGCCCGTCGGCGGCGCCTTCACCGGTGAGCACCGCTCCCGTGGGGGTGTTGCGGTAGTTCTGCCCCTCCCGGGTGAGGAGCCCGAGGGAGCACATGGCCGTCAGCACCGCTTGGGCGCGATCGGCTGCGATGCCGAGCTCGGCGGCGATCGCCTCGGCGGTGGACACCCCACCGGCGACGAGGTCGTTGATGCCGAGTGTCACGGCGGTCCGGGTGATGATCGGCGGCAGCAGTTCGGTCATCTCATGGACCTGGTGGAGGACGTCGAGAGTGCCCTCCGGTTCGGGCCGGTCCTCACTCGCGCCCGCGGCGGGAGCGCCCGCGGCGGGAGCGGCAGAATCCTCGGACGCGGGACCGGCGGCGTCCGAGGGCGGGGATGCGGCGACGGAGGCCTCGACCGGTGAGTCCGCACCGGCGGAGTCCTCGGCCGCACGGGTCTCGGCGGGAGTGGTCGGCATCTTCCGCCAGTAGCCGACGACCTCGACGTCCTCCTTGGGCAGGCCGAGGTCCCGGCGCAGGCAGCGGCGGATGGGAGCGATGGTCAGCGTTTCGCCTGCGCACCAGGCGAAGGTGCGGCCGGCCGGCAGGCTGAGGCTCTTCACGGCCTCGTACATCAGCCCCGACTCGCCCGGAGCGATGGAGCCGCGGACGAGCCAGTCGATCTCAACGTCGGCCTCGGTGGGGATGTCCTGGATGTCATCGGAGGTGGGGACCTCGACGATGATGTGGCCGCGGGTGCCCGCCGGCGCTTCCTCGAGCCACCGCCCGACGGCCGGCAGGGCGGTCTCGTCGGCGACGAGGAGGTGGAAGTCGATGCCTTCGGCCAGACCCGCGCAGGTCTTCGGCCCGGCGAAGCTGATGCGATCACCGATCGCGACGCCGAAGGCCCAGTCCGAGGCGAGGCCGGTCTCGTGGCGGACGACGTCGACGGTGAAGGAGGGCGATTCGGCATCGACGCTGCGGACGGTGTAGTCGCGGGCGCGGTTGAGCGCCTCCCGGTTCCATTGGAAGCGGAACTCCTGCTGCTCACCGATGTCGAGGGCTGTGCCGTCGGGCGGCGGGATGACGAGTTTCACGTGATCGTCGAAACCCTCGGAGCGGAACGCAGGCCGTGGCATCCCGTCGACCTCACCGGCGTTCAACTGATCGCCTGCCAGTGCCAGGCGTCGCATGTTCGGGGTGATGTCCGCGATGCCGGTGACTTCCACCTCTCGCAGGATGATCGGCAGCACCTGCAGGGGCCTGGAAGTCCGCGGCATATTGTCAGCTCCGAGGGTCTCTTGACGTATGAAACAGCGAGAAACAGAGAAGCAGGCCGACAACTTCAAGCAGGTGTGTCAACTGCCTTAAGCAAGATCGGTGTTCCCTATATCCCATAGGTGAGCCTAACCTGAGATTCGGGAGGGTGCAAGCGATCCGGTCCACCTCGACCCAATCCGCACCCGCGGCCTCAGTCGGTGGTCGCGGCCTCAACCTCCGTCCGCGGCGGAGTCAGCGGCCTCAGTCGGCGGCGAGCGTCTTCCGCACCGCGCGGATCGTCAGCTCGAGTGCGCGTCGGCGCCTCTCGGGCTCAGCCGAGTCCTCCGAGAGGCCGAAGAGGTGACCCGATCCGATGGTGAGGAAGACGTACATCGCAGCCCAGGTCACCGGAACCTCCTCCGTGATCGAACCATCGGCCTGACCTCGGGCGATGACCCACTCGAGGACGTCGTCATCGCTGCCGTCGGGGGCCGCCTCGGCGAAGGCGTCATCGGTGACGATCGGATCGTCGGCGAACATCAGCGTCAGGACCTCGGGGAGGGCGAACAGCCGCTCGCACATCCGCTCGACCGCCTCGAGGCCGGATCCCGCCTCCGGGCGGGCATCCAGGACGGCCCGACCGAACATGCGCGCGCCGAGGCGGGCCACCTCGGCGACGAGAGTCTCCCGATCCCCGAAATGCCGATAGAGCGTCGTCCGCCCGACGCCGATCGCGCTCGCGATCTCGAGCATCGAGGCCTGCGAATTCTCCGCCAAGGCCGACAGCGACTCCTTCAGCAGGCCCTCCCGCCCCAGCCTCCGCATTCCGGCAGCTTCGGTCACGTGCGAACCATCCCTTCATCAGCGAAAAAACAATCAGTGGAACACTCATGTACCAGTTTGGTACGATTGTATCCCAGCTTCGCAGAGTGAGGATCGCAATGAGCACGGACAACAGCAGCCCGGTCACCCCCTCGGGCCCCGCCGTCTTCAAGCTCGGCCGCACGGACATCATCGTCATCGGCTTCGTGTGCGTGGGCATCGGCGTCGCCCTCGGATTCCTCCTGCCCACGCTGGGCTCGCTGGCCGCGCGGTTCCCCATCCCCTTCGGCGATCCGATCGAGAAACTCAGCCGGTTCGACCAGCCCTGGGTCGTCGCCATCCGACCGATCATCGGCGCGGTGCTCGGACTCATCGCCGCCGCCGTCATCGCCGGTTCGAACACCCCGGTCCTCGTCTCCGACGACGAGATCGTCATCGGAGACGAGAACGACCACCCGCTGCGCATCTCCCGCGCCTCCTTCTCCACCGCGTACTTCGCCGACGGCAAGCTCACGATCCTCACCGAGGGCGGCCATCAGGCCTACCGGGGCGCTGTCGAGGGCAGGAAGGACGCCGTCGCCGAGGCTTTCACCTCCCGCGGATACCGTTGGGGCGAGATCTGAGACCGGTCGAGGACACCGCCCCACAGCCCGGCCAAACGTCCACCGGACCTGCCGGAACCGGCCTGTTCGTCCGCACTTGACGGCACGTTTGGCCACCCGTCCGCACCTGTCTCGAACCCATGGAATCGTGATCTGCCTCACGTCACCATGGGGTCATGACCATCGACGTTCCCACCACAGGCCGCTCACTGCCCCAGCTGCAGCCGATCAGCTTCATCGGCGCGGATGGCCGGCTCACCGACACTCCGACGGCAGGACTGCGGATGCCCAGCGACCGCACCCTGACCGGTCTCTACCGGCAGATGGTCCTGGTCCGACGGTTCGAAGCCCAGGTCACGCACCTGACCCGGCAGGGGCGGCTCGCGACCTATCCCTCGGCCGCCGGTCAGGAGGCCGCCGAGGTGGGGGCCACGACCGCGCTGTCGCCCAGCGATTGGCTCTTCCCCACCTACCGTGATTCAGCGGCGCTGCTGACCCGCGGTGTGCCCGTGGCCGAGATCCTCGCGGCCTTCCGCGGCGATTGGCACTGCGGCTTCGACCCGCACGAATACCACACCTCACCGGCAGCGACGCCTCTTGCCACGCAGACGCTGCACGCCACGGGATTCGCCATGGCGATGAAGCTGAAGGCAGCGGACGCGGCGACTCTGACCTTCCTCGGCGACGGTGCCAGCAGCGAGGGCGACACCCACGAGGCGTTCAACTTCGCCTCCGTGTGGCAGACGCCGACGGTCTTCGTGATCCAGAACAACCAGTACGCGATCTCGACCCCGCTGCGGGAGCAGACGAATGCGACCATGCTCGCCGACAGGGCCGCCGGCTACGGAATGCCGGGCCTGCGGGTCGACGGCAATGACATCGCGGCCGTGTTCGCCGCCGTCACCGCCGCCCTCGAACGCGGCCGGAACGGGGACGGTCCGACGCTCATCGAGTGCCTGACCTACCGGATGGAATCGCATACGAACTCCGACGACCCGACGAAGTACCGCGACGCCGAGGAGGTCGAGCACTGGAAGCAGTTCGATCCCATCGACAGGGTCGAGAAGTACCTGCGTTCGACCGGGGCGCTCGACGATGCCGGCGCCGAGGAGGTCAGCGCGGCCGCAGAGGCCCTGGCCGAGTCCGTGCGCGAGGCCATGAACCGCGAGGCCGAGATCGACCCGCGCGAACTCTTCGCCCATGTGTACGCCCAGCCGCGTCCCGATCTGGCCGAGCAGCAGCTGGTCCTCGAGGCCGAACTGGCAGCGGCAGGTCAGGCATGAGCATCGGAACCGACACGAGCACCCCGTCGGACACCGCCTCGGCGACTCAGGAGACTCAGCAGACGAGCCCGGCCGCGGAATCGGTGACGATGACGAAGGCGCTCAACCGGGCACTGCGCGACAGCTTGGCCGACGACGAGAACGTGCTCGTCTTCGGTGAGGACGTCGGCCGCCTCGGCGGGGTCTTCCGCGTCACCGAAGGGCTGCGGGCCGAATTCGGGTCGAATCGGGTCTGGGATTCGCCGCTGGCCGAGTCCGGGATCGTCGGCACCGCCATCGGCATGGCGATGAACGGGATGCGCCCGGTCGTCGAGATGCAGTTCGACGCCTACGCCTACCCCGCGTTCGAGCAGATCGTGTCGCATGTGGCGAAGATGCGCAACCGGACGAAAGGCCACGTCAGCCTGCCGATCACGATCCGGATCCCCTATGCCGGCGATATCGGCGGCGTCGAGCACCACTCGGATTCGTCCGAGGCCTACTGGACCTCGACTCCGGGTCTGACGGTCGTCACCCCGTCGAATCCGGCCGATGCGTATTCGCTGCTGCGCGAGTCGATCGGCTCCGATGACCCAGTGGTGTTCATGGAGCCGAAGTCGCGCTACTGGATGAAGGAGACCGTAAGCCTGCCGGTGGCCACGGCGCCGATGAATCGTGCGCAGGTCATCCGGGAGGGCACCGACGTCACCCTGCTCGCGTACGGTCCGACCGTGCGCACGGCGTTGGATTCGGCCGAGGCCGGTGCCGAGCACGGGCTGTCCGTCGAGGTCATCGACCTGCGCACCCTCTCACCCTTCGATGATGAGACGGTGTCCGCCTCGGTGCGCAAGACCTCGCGAGCGGCGATCATCCACGAGGCCGCCCGGTTCGGCGGCTACGGCGCCGAGGTGGTCGCCCGCCTGACCGAACGCAACTTCACTCACCTGTCGGCCCCGATCCTGCGGATCACCGGGTTCGACGTGCCCTATCCGTCCCCGAAGCTCGAGGAGTACTACTTGCCCACCGTCGAACGCGTGCTCGATGCGCTCGAGTCCTGGGATTGGGAGCTGTGATGAGTGCGGATCTGGGCACCGGCACGCGCGGGACCGGCGGACGCGGTGCCGGCACGCGCGAGTTCATCCTCCCCGACCTCGGCGAAGGGCTCACCGAGGCCGAGCTGATCTCGTGGAAGGTCGCCGTCGGCGATACGGTCCACGTCGATCAGATGGTCGTCGAGGTCGAGTCCGCGAAGTCCGTCGTCGAACTGCCCTGCCCCTACGCCGGGCGCATCGTCAGCCTCCATGCCGCCGCCGGTGACACCGTCACCGCTGGTCAGGCCCTGCTCTCCGTCGCCGAAGCCGGAGCTGGGGGTGCAGGACAGGCGGACGCTGGTGTTGCGGAAGCGCCTGCTGGCGCTGCGGCAGGGCCCGCTCAGTCGGGCGCGATGGCGTCCGGCGACGAGCCCGAATCCGGCGGTGCGAACCTCATCGGCTACGGCGCCTCGGAGCCGAAGACGCGGTCGTCGAAGGAGCGCTCGTTCGGTCAGAAGACGGCCGCCGCGGCGGTCGGGGAGCCGGCGAACGGGACAGCGGGCGCGCCGGCTTCGGCGGCCGAGGAGCCCGCACCGACCGCAACCGTGCCCGCCCCGACTTCCGGCCGGCAGGTCTCCCCCGTGTCGTCACCGCTCGTGCGCAAACTCGCGAAGGACCACGGGATCAGCGCCAAGCATCTGCCCGGCAGCGGAGCTGGCGGGGTCGTCACCAGGGCCGATGTGCTCGCCGCGATCGAATCCGAGGCGACCGTGGACCGGCGCGTCCCCGCGGGGACGTCAGCGGATCGCGACACGCGCACCCCGATCACGGGGCTGCGGAAGGTCGTCTCCGAACGCCTGTCGAAATCGCGGCAGGAGATCCCCGAGGCCACCATCTGGCTCGACGTCGACGCCACCGAGCTGCTGGCCACGAAGCGCACCCTCGAGGAGCGCACCGGCGAGAAGTATTCGCTGCTGTCCCTCGTCGCCCGGTTCGTCATCGCCGGGCTGAAGAAGTTCCCGATCCTCAACTCCTCGATCGACACGGCCGCCGGTGAGATCGTCACCCACGGTGACATCAACCTCGGCCTGGCCGCGCAGACGCCGCGAGGTCTCATGGTTCCCGTGATCCATGGAGCCGACCGGATGAGTCTGCGCCAACTGCGCGACTCCGTGGTCGAGACCGTGGGCAGGGCCGACACCGGCCGGTTCGATCCGGCAGAGCTGGCGGGAGGCACGTTCACGCTGAACAACTACGGAGTCTTCGGCGTCGACGGATCCGCGCCGATCATCAACCTGCCCGAGGTCGCGATGCTCGGCCTGGGACGGATCAAGGAGCGCCCATGGGTCGTCGACGGCGAGCTCACCGTCCGCAAGGTCATGTACTTGAGCTTCGTCTTCGACCATCGCGCCTGCGACGGCGCCGAGCCGAGCGAGTTCCTCACCTTCGTCGCCGACTGCATCGAGAACCCCGTCTCGCTGCTGCCGGAAGTGTGAGCGAGCCGCCCCGAAGCAGGCTGGTCGGCACGTTCAAGACCTCGTCGAACTGACGACCCGGCGAACTGCGGGCGTGCCGGCGGCGATGTCGAAGCCACAGGCGGCCGTCGTTCAAGCGGTGGAGCATCTGTCGAAAGGTGCGCGACTCGACATCTGCGCGGAGCCTTGAGCGACGCTGCGACCCGCCCGTCGAGCTGCGCGGCGGCTTGAATGACGCCGTGCTGCACCCGCCGGGCGGCGCCTCACCCGTCGAGGAGGGCGGCCGCGTACATCGGGCGGGCGGCGTCGGCGCTCGGCGGGTGGAACAGACCGGCCGCGGCATCGCGATAGAGCCGCGAGAGCTCGTGCTTGTTGCCGAAACCGCTGCCGCTGGTGCACATGAGCGCGGTCTCCGCATTGCGGCGAGCCGCCTCGGCGGCCTTGATCCTCGCTCCCACCAACCGCAGGGGCCACCCGGCACCGTGGTCGACGAGCTCATCGAAGTCGCGCGAGTACGCATCGATCATCGCGGTCACGGGCATGAAGTCGAGGTGGGCGTCGGCCAGCCGCGCCCTCGCCTCGGGCACCTCGGCGAAGCTGGTGCCGGACTTCGCGGACTTCCGTTTGTGCAGTCCGGCGGCTCCGAGCTCGAGGGCACGGGCGGCGAGGCCCGCGTAGACGGCGGCGATGAGCAGCTGGAAGTTGCTGGTGATGGCGAAGGTGAGCAGATCGGGGTGCTTGCCGGCGGGGATGACGCGCGAGACCCGCTCGGGCCGCATCACCACGCCGTCGAGGACGGTCGCCCGTGACTGCGAAGCGCGCATGCCCAGCACGTCCCACTCATCGGAGACGGTGATGCCCGGGGCGTCGCGGTCGATGAACCCGTAGACGAGTTCGCCCTCGGCCGGTTCATCGGCATCCGGGCCGGCGATGCCGTCGTCATCGGACTGCACGGCACCGTGGACGATCAGCCGGGTCCACACCGGGGACAGGGAGGTGAAGATCTTGACCCCGGTGAGTTCGAATCCCCCGTCGGCGGTGGGCACGGCCTCGGTGTTCGAGCCCTGCAGCACCCAGTCATTGGACGGCTCCGAGATGCCGAAGGCGAAGATCTCACCGGCCATGACCTCGTCGAAGACCCAGTTGAGCGAGTCGTCGCCCCGGTCATTCATGGCCTTGACGACACCCGTGCACATGAGATGCATATTGATCGCCAGGGCCGTGGCCGGGGCCGCGGAGGCCAGACGCTGCTGCAGTCGTGAGACCTCGAACAGGCTCAGGCCCGGCCCGCCGTGGGATTCGGGGACGAACAGTGTGAGATACCCCAGCGCCTTGAGCTCTTCGAGGTCCTCGTCGAAGAATCGGTTCTCACGGTCATAGACATCGGCGCGGGTCCGGAAGCGATCACACATCTCGGTGGGAAGGTACTTCTCAGCCAGCTCGTTCAGCCGGGTCTCACGGTCGGTCATGACTCTCCTTCACTGCAGGGTTGAGATCGCGATGTCGAGATCGCAGGGGTGCGTGGGCTCAGCGCCTCGGCCGCGCATCAGCGGCTCGGCCGTCGCAGAACGAGGGCGCCGTTGTGCCCGCCGAAGCCGAAGGACGTCGACAGCACGGTGTCGATCGGCCGCTCGTGCCCGGTTTCGCGGGCAGTGCCGGCCCGCTCCGGTGCCGGGGCAGTGCCGGCGAGCCTGCGGGCGTGATCGGTGACGATGTCCCAGCCGTCGAACTCCGGATCGCCGAGGTTGATCGTCGGCGGCAGCGTCTGATCCCGCATCGTCAGGCTCGCGATGATCGCCTCGACCACGCCCGAAGCGCCGAGGAGGTGCCCGGTGGCCGACTTCGTCGCACTGATCGGGATCGTCCGGGCCGCTGTCCCCAGGCAGGCGTCGAAGGCCGCGAGCTCGGCGGCGTCACCGGCAGGGGTGCCCGTCGCGTGGGCGTTGATGTGATCGATGTCGGCCGGTCCGAGGCCCGCATCGGCGAGTGCTTCGCGCACCGCCGCTGCCGCCCCACGGCCGTCCGGATGCGGGTTCGTCGGATGGTGGGCGTCGCTGGCGGCGCCGAAGCCCGCCAGTTCGACCAGCGGCTCGGCACCGCGGGCGGCGGCTCCGGGCTCGGATTCGAGCAGGAGCGCCGCGGCGCCCTGGCTCATGACGAATCCGGAGCGAGACCGGTCGAAGGGGCGGCTTGCGGCGCTCGGATCGTCTTCGAAACCGGCGGCGAGCGCGCGCATGTTCGCGTTCGAGGCGAGGTTGACCGCGTTGACGCAGTCCTCCATCCCGACGACGAGCACGGCATCGGCGTAGCCGTGGCGGATCCGGCGCAGACCCTCGCCGAGGCCGATCGCCCCGGACGCGCAGGTCGCCGACACTCCTTGGGCGGGACCGCGGAAGTCCCAGCGCTGGCTGAGCAGGGCGGCCGCGGAATCGGGGGCACCGTGGATGGACAGGGTCAGCGGCACCGAGCGCGGCCCGTCGGTGAGCAGGGATCGGGTCGCTGACTGCATGGCGTCGACCGGTCCGGACCCGGTGGCGGCGATGACGCCGACGCGGTCGCGCTCCCACGGCAGCGCATCGGCTCCGGAATCGCGGGTCCCGGGCTCGCGGGTCCCGATTCCGGCCTGGACGAGAGCCTGGTCAGCGACGGCGATGGCCCAGTGCTGGACCGGGCTGAGACGGCGGGCGAGCGCCCGCGGCAGGACGGATTCGGCGTCGAAGCCTCGCACCTGACCGCCGATGCGCACGGCCAGATCCGCGAATTCCTCGCCCGAGAGCACATCGATGCCGCTGCGCCCGGATCGCACGGCCTCCCACAGGGTCTCGGGATCGAGTCCGTTCGGGGTGATGGCCCCCATCCCGGTGATGACCACGCTCTGTTCGTCTCTCACAGTCGGTGTCCTTGTCCGCTCATAATGATGTCAACGGTTTCGGAGCGGCGGATCTTCCCGCCCACTGTCCGCGGCAGCCGCTCGAGCACATAGATGCGTCGGGGAACGAACTGCGGGGCCAGCCGAGCCCTCGCGTGTTCGAGCAGTGCCGCCTTGCCCGCGGGGAGTCCGGGCGAGCCGTCCGCGGCCGGCTCCGCCTCGGCGCCGCCTTCGATGACGAGTGCGATCACGCTGCCGAGGTTCGCGTCCTCGAGCGCGATCGCGACGACCTCGCCGAGGTGGGGAACGCTGTCGAAGGCCCGTTCGACCTCGGGCAGCGAGACCTTGTGCCCGCCGGTGACCGCGATGTCCCCGGCCCGACCGGCGAGCTGAAGGAGTCCGTTCACGATGCGTCCCTGATCATCGACGCTCGCCCAGCCGTCGGGTCCGCGCAGCACGGCGTCGGTGGTGCCGGCGACGTAGCCGTCCGAGCAGGCGGCGGCATCGATCCACAGGGTTCCGAGCTCACCTTCGGCCACCTCGGCGCCGGACTCATCACGGATCTGCGCACCGATCGTCGGGTAGACGTGGATCCAGGTCCCGTCGCCGTCGCGGCTGTCGCCGATGAAGCCGATCTCGGCGGCACCGTAGTAGCTGATGAGGCGGGTGTCGGGAAGGACGGCGGCGAGCGCCGAGCGGATGCTCGCGGGCAGATTGGCCCCGCCGGTGACGACGAGCTCGAGTCCGCGGAACCTCTCCCGGCTGCGGTCGGCCGCCTCGGCGAGGGCCTTGACGACGGCGGGGACGGCGACGATCCGAGTGATCGACTCGGCCGCGATCCGGGAGCCGATCGTGAAGGGGTCGAAGGCGTCGGCGACGTGGACGCTGCCGCCGGTGGCCAGGCTCTCGATGATGGCGTAGAGGGTGAGGCTGTAGGAGACCGGCCCGGGGGCCAGGGTCGCCACGCCCGGCAGCGGCTCGAGGTGGGCGGACGAGACGGCGACATTGTCCCGGTACTGCTGCCGGGTCTTGATGAAGGCCTTGGGGTTGCTCGTCGTGCCCGAGGAGAAGAGCATGAGGAAGGGTTCGCTCGCCGGCCGGACAGCCGGCGCCGGGGCCTGTGCGCCCTGACGGCGGACCCGGTCCTCCCGTTCGGCGAAGGCCGCCGGGCTGATCACGGTGCCGGTCCATCCGGTGTCGGACAGCGCCTCGGCCAGCGCGGACGAATCGCTGATGACGAGGCCGATCCCCGTCGTGCGGATGACTCCGATCTGATGGTCCAGCGGCCAGCGCGGGTCGATGGTCGCGGATACGGCGCGGAAGCCTGCGAGTCCGGCGATGAGGCGGGCGGTGAAGAACGCCGAGGCGGTGCTCACGGCCGTGATCGGGATTCCCCGGGTCTCGACGGCCGGCGTCGGCGGTTCGGGCTGCGCCCGGTGGAGGGAGTCGACGACGGCGAAGGAGACACGGGAGTCCTCGACCAGCTCTCCGTAGCTGAGCCGGTCCTCGGTGCCGACGAGGGCGAGCTGATCGGGGCGGTCGAGTGCCACATCGAGGATCGTCGACGTGATCGGCAAATCAGACCTCCAGAGTCCATGGCAATCGGAGCAGTCCGCGGCGAGGCACCCCCTCGAGCGGCGAAGCACTGCGTGGGTGCCGGGCCACCGCGGCGGCCATGTCCCACAGTACAGCGTGGTCGGGTTGTCGAGTCCGCCCGACCACTCACCTCGGGCGGGGACTCGGACTGGAACCGAGGTTCGGATACTTATGTGTATTCGGATACTGTGGTGTATCCTGATTTCATGATCGACTCCCCCACGCCCCGACTGACGCGTCGCGAGAGCCAGGAGCTCACCCGGCGACGACTGGTCGAATCGGCAGCCGAGCTCTTCGCCGCCCGCGGAGTGCGCGGCACCTCGCTCATAGCCGTCGCGGAACGAGCCGGATTCACCCGGGGCGCCGTCCACGGGAACTTCTCCGACAAGGACGAGCTCGCTGCGGCTGTCGTGCAGTTCGTCGTCGAGGATCTCGGTCCCGCGCTCGGCCGGGCCCTGGGCTCGCCGGGATCGACGAATGAGCGGCTGGCGGCCTATATCTCCACTCACATCGACTACTGCCGAGCCGAACCGACGCGGGCGGCGGCCATCATCGCCGCGGTCGGCTACCTCAGCAGACCGACCGCGGCGGCTTCCCAGGGCCAGCCCCATGGCTCCCAAGAGCCCTCTGCCTCCCAGGATCAGTCCTATAGTCAGCGGTCGGCCGATTCCGTCGCCGATCTCGTGGCCCTGTTCGAAGAGGGTCAGCGGCGCGGACAGATGCGCAGCTTCGATCCGACCACGATGGCTCTGTCCCTGCGCTCGGTCCTCGACGCGGCCGTACCCACCCACCCTGGCATCGAGGCGGACGAGATCATCGCGCTGTTCGACCACGCCACACGAGCCGAGGAGGCTTCATCATGACCTGGAATTTCCGCATCACCGTTCGCGGCCGCTTCTCCGAACTCGACGAGGACCAGCGCCGCAGCCTCCGTGCGGCCCAGGACGACCACGATATGCTCTCGGCGCGCTTCAGCCCGGAGGGCACGTTCCTCTACACGCCCGAACTCGTGAACTATCAGCACAGATTCCTCATCACCGGCGACGAGGCGGACCGCGACGACGCCGAGACCTTAGCGAACATCCGCGCCGAGGAGCTCTCGGCCGCCGACCTCGCCTCTCGCGGACTCGACGGCCGCACCATCAGCGTCTCCGCGGTGTGCGTCGAAGATATCAAGGTACGACCGGGGGTCCGCCGATGAGCTCAGACAACCCGGGCCAGGATTCCGCAGGTGCGCCCGACCGAGGGGCCGGTTCGCCGCACCAGGGGGAGGACTCACCGCACCGGGAAGGTCCGCCGCACCTCGAGGCCGCTCTGGCTCTGGCCCGGGCGAAGAGCTCTCTCGACACCGCGATCGGGACCATGCTCTCCCGAGTGGGACTCAGCCTCGAGGACCTCCGCCGGCTGCGTCTCATCGGCGCGCGGCCACAGGGACTGGGCCGCGAGGACCTCGCCGAGGCGATGGGCGAACCCCGCTCGCATGCCGTGCGCTCCAGCCTGCCGCTGGTCAAGCTCGGGTGGCTCTCACGTGCCGAATCCGGCGAGTTCGCCCTCACCGACAGCGGCCGAGCCCTCATCGACCAGGCCGAAGGTCTCGCCGAGAAGGCGGCCGGCCGCTGGTTCACCGACTCGGGTCTCAGTCCGACAGACGTGATCGCGGCCCTGACCTCGGACCATTCGGCTCAGGCCCGGCCGATGTGAGACGCCCGGCCTCTGCGGGACCCCGGCTGAGCCCTGAGTCCTCCCCTTGCTGCACCCGGAGGCAGATGAACGCGGCAGCGACCATGGCCAGACCGGCCGCGGCCATGAGCACACCGGTGTCGACCTAGTGCAGGGCGGCGAAGACCGCCACACCCACAGCTCCTCCGAGGTTGCGTGCGGTGCTTCCCGCACCCGAGGCGAATCCCGGCCTCTCCGGCAGGGCGTGCATGGCCGCTGCCACGATCGCGGGCATGAGGACCCCGACGCCGATCGCCCACACGACCAGGGTCAGCGACAGCCCCCACAGGCTCGGCCCGGAAACCGTCAGCCCCATCAGACCGAGACCCACTCCGGCCACGATGAGCCCGAGCGCACTGGTCCTCCACACGCCGAGGCGGTTGCTGATCGTCCCCGACAGCGCCCCGAAGAACGGCAGCGGGACCAGTGCCGGCAGTGTGGCCAGTCCGGCCTGGAACGGACTCAGTCCTCGAACGTCCTGGAAGTGCTGGGTGAGGAGGAACAGGGTGCCGAGGACGCAGAAGTTCAGCAGTCCCGCGACGAGGCAGGCCAGCGCGAGCCTGATGCGCGACGGATGGGACGACTCGGACCGTCCGGTCTCCCGGGCCGCGTCACCGCTGCCCGGGACCAGCCTCGGCGAGGCCGGGTGATGGACGATGATCGGGACGAGGGCGGCGACGATGATCGGCAGGTTGAGCCAGAAGACCGCCCTCCAGCTGCCGAGGTCGACGAGCAGCCCTCCCAACAGCGGGCCCAGCGGAAGGGCGATCCCGCCCAGGGCCGCCCAGAGGCCGACGAGCCTGCTGCGCTCCCGGTCGTCGACCGCCGATTCGGAGAGCATCGCCAGGGTCCCGGCCATCGTCGCAGCCGCCCCCACCCCCTGGAGGGCACGGGCGGCGACGAGCAGCTCGATCGTCGGCGACAGAGAGCAGGCCAGGGACCCGAGGAAGAAGCAGAGGAATCCGAGCACCACGACCCGTCGGTGGCCCCACCGGTCGCCGCACACCCCGAACGGGAGCAGCAGCGCGGCCAGGACGAGGGTATAGGCGTTGACGACCCCGGCCATCCCCGACTGACCAGCTCGGAGGTCGGAGCCGATCTGCGGCAGAGCGACATTGACCACCGTCACGTCGAGGAGGACGAGGAAGTACCCGGCGCACAGGCCGAGGACGAGCGTTCTGGGCATCCGCCTGCCTCATTCGTCAGTTCGCTCAGCGGTCAGGGACGCCACAGACGCTATCGAGCGCCTCGATGAGAGTCGAGGTTCCGACGAACCTCAGACTCGGTGCCCGCAAAAGCCCGGTCCTGTGTCTGCCGGTGGCGATGGAACCGGCTGCAGAAGTGTCGAAACAACGACGGAGCGCCGAGGCAACGGTGCGCACACCGCTGTCTCGACGCTCCACCGTGGTCGCGGCGAAATGCCGGCGGAAAACCAGCCGGCTGGCTCAGGCCAGATCAGTCGGCCACGTAGTACATGCGCTTGTTGACGAACTCGTCCATGCCGTAGGGGCCGAGCTCGCGGCCGAAGCCCGAGCGCTTGGTCCCGCCGAAGGGGATCTCCGCGCCCTCACCGGCGGGGGTGTTGACGTTCGACATGCCCACATCGAGGCGCTGGGCGAGCTTGGCCGCACGCTCGGGATCCTTGGCGAACACGGCGCCGCCGAGGCCGAAGCGCGAGTCATTGGCCAGAGCCAGCGCTTCGTCGTCGCTGGTGACCTTGTACACGGTCGCCACGGGGCCGAAGAGCTCCTCGCGGTAGGCGTCCATGTCCGAGGTCACCCCGGTGAGCACGGCCGGCGTGACATAGGCCGAACCGTCGGTGGCCAGTTCGCCGCCGACGAGGGTCGCACCCTGTTCGACGGCGCGGTCGAGCTGCTTGCGCAGGTTCTCGGCAGCACCGCGCGAGGACAGCGGCGAGTACTTGCCGTCGCCCGCCTCGGCGGGGGTGCCCTTCTCCCATTCCTGGGCGCGCTTGGTCAGCCCGGACACGAACTCGTCGTAGATGTCGTCCATGACGATCATGCGCTTGTTCGCATTGCAGACCTGGCCGGTGTTGTACATCCGGGTGCCCCAGGCGGTGTCGACGGCCTCGTCCATGTCATCGGTGTCGAGCACGATGTAGGGATCGGAGCCGCCGAGCTCGAGCACGGCCTTCTTCAGATGCTTGCCGGCGGTCGCGGCCACCGCCGAGCCGGCCCGCTCGGAACCGGTCAGGGACACACCCTCGAGGCGGTCGTCGGCGATGATGGTCTCGACCTGCTCATGCGTGGCGTAGACGTTGTTGTACACGCCCTCGGGGATTCCGCCTTCCTTCATCAGCTCGGCGATCTTCGCCGAGGAGCGGGGGCAGATCTCCGCGTGCTTGAGGATGATCGTGTTGCCGAGCACGAGGTTCGGCGCCGCGAAGCGAGCGACCTGGTAGTACGGGAAGTTCCAGGGCATGATGCCCAGCAGCGGACCGACCGGGCGACGCTGGATGAAGGCCTTGCCGCCCGAGAACGACTCGATCGGCTCATCGGCGGCGAACTTCGGTCCGCGGTCGGCGTAGTAGTTGAAGATCGCTTCGCAGAACTCGGCTTCCTCGACGCCCTCGGCGATGGGCTTGCCCATCTCCTCGGCGATGATCGCCGCGAGCTCGTCCTTGCGCTCGCCGAACAGGGCCGCGACCTTGTTGACGATGGCCGCGCGCTCCTCGATGGTCTTGTCCCGCCAGCTCAGGTAGCCCTTGTGAGCGGCATCGAGGACCTGATCGATCTGCTCATCCGTGGCGTAGTCGAACTTCTCGACGACTTCACCGGTGGCCGGGTTCTCGACGCGGTAGCCGCCTGCAGCACTGCCTACATTGCTCATTCCAGACTCCTTCGACTCGGGCACCTGTTGGCGCCGCTTAAGCAATTGCACACCTGTTCACCGCCTCGATCGACGGATTGCGTATGCCTGCTTCACACGCTATCAATCCGTGACGTATGCAACAAGGGCCGGAACCTGGGGGAATCCTCAGTCTCGAGTCGGCCTCGGAGCCACCGCCGAGGCTGTGCGGATTCCGAACCAGTGACAACGGTTTCCGCACAGCCGTCTCGGCTGCCGGGCTCAGTCGAAGCGACGGGAGGAGCCGACCTCGTCGCCGGCCTTCCACTCCGACCAGCCGGGCTGGTCGATCATGAAGGACTCGATCGTGTCCTTGTCCGCGCGCAGGTGCGGATCGTGCTTGAGGTAGTGCTTCGTCTCCCGGGCGATGAGACCGGAGAGGATGAGGATGCCCAGCAGGTTCGGCAGCGCCATGAGTCCGTTCATCACGTCCGAGAAGTTCCAGATCGGTTCGAGTTCGGTGGTGCAGCCGATGAACACGACGAGGGAGAAGATGATCCGGAACGGCAGCACGCCGCGACGTCCGACGAGGCGCTCGACGTTCCGGTCGCCGTAGTAGGACCAGCCGAGCAGCGTGGAGAAGGCGAAGAGGACGATGCCGATGGTGACCACCCAGTGGCCCCACTCGCCCGGCAGCCCGTGCGAGAAGGCCTCGCCGGTCATCAGCGCCGCGCTGATCTGCTCACCGGTGGCCGGGTCGACCTCGTTCCAGGTGCCGGTGGCGATGATCGTCAGTCCGGTGAAGCTGACGACGATGATCGTGTCGATGAATGTCTGCGTCATCGACACCAGGCCCTGACGGACGGGGTGGGTGGTCTGGGCGGCGGCGGCTGCGATCGGTGCCGAACCGAGGCCCGACTCGTTCGAGAACAGGCCGCGGGCCACGCCCATCTGGACGACGACGATGATCGCCGATCCGGCGAAGCCGCCGACGGCGGAGGTGCCGGTGAATGCCTCGGTGAAGATCTGCGCGAAGGCCGACGGCAGGACGTCGAGGTTCGCGATGAGGATGTAGATGGCGCCGAGGACGTAGAAGACGATCATGATCGGGACCAGTCCGGCCGTGACCCGCCCGATCGACTTGATGCCGCCGATGAGCACGACGAGGGTGAGCACCGTGAGCACCGCCCCGGTGATCCAGGCCGGGATCGACCAGCTCGACTCGACGTTGGCCGCGATCGAGTTGCCCTGGGTCATATTGCCGATGCCGAAGCACGCGAGGACGGCGAAGATCGCGAACATGAGGCCGAGCACCTTGCCCAGCGGCCCCTTGATTCCGTGCTCGAGGTAGAACTGGGGTCCGCCGGACTTCTCACCGGCCTCGTCCGTGCGGCGGAAGCGCACCGCGAGGAATCCCTCCGCGTACTTCGTCACCATGCCGAGCAGACCGGTCATCCACATCCAGAACAGCGCTCCGGGGCCGCCGACGCCGATGGCGGTGGCCACGCCGACGATGTTGCCGGTGCCGACGGTCGCAGCCAGCGCCGTCGTCAGCGCCTGGAACTGCGAGATGTCGCCCTCGGATCCGGCGTCCTTGCGCTTGAGCAGGCCCAGGCTCAGCGCGGGCAGCAGCTTGGTGAACTGCAGACCCCCGAGCCGGATCGTCAGGTAGAGTCCGGTGCCCAGCAGCAGGGGGATGAGCAGGAACGGACCCCAGACGAATCCGCTGATCGTATCGAAGAATTCGGCGACAGCATCCATAGACGTCACTTCACTTTCCAACGTCGGCTACGACGTGACTCAGATCATTGTTCGGAACGTTTTCTGACTGTACCCCATGAATACCCTGAAAGAACCACATTCATACTGCGCCTGTCGTGCGCGCGTTCAGCGACCCCTCGTCCGCGGTTTCACGGACCCTCGTCCGCGCTCTCCGCCGCTGCTCCGAGCAGGGTCTCAGCGTCCCACGAGGTCGAGGGCGCTGCCGACGATCGAGGCCGCGTCGATGCCGTGGATGGCATGGGCCTGACTCACCGAGGAAGCCTGACCGAAATCGCTGACACCGAGGTTGCGGATGCGGTCGCCGCGGACCCCGGCGAGGAAGGCCAGAGTGTGCGGGTGACCGTCGAGCACGGTCACCAGCGGGGCCGGATGGGCGGCGGGGAACAGCTCGTCGGCGATGGCCGAACGGCTGCTCGCGCTCACCTTCGACCGCTCCTGGACGGCCCGGAAGATCTTCGCCGGCGAGCTCAGGCACACGATGCCCGCCCGCACCCCGAGGGACTCGAGCCGGGCCGCGGCCTCGATGACCTCGGTCATGATCGCTCCCGCGCCGACGAGCGTGACCTCGTCGTCTGCGGCCGGGCGGGCGGACAGCCGGTAGCCGCCGGCGATGACCTGCTCACGGCGTCGGGCGCGCAGCAGACCGTCGGCCGGAACCGCGGCCAGCTCCTGCTCAACCGGTCGCGTCGTCAGCCGGAAGTAGGCGGATTCGCCGTCCGGGTCGGCGAGTTCGCGCAGGGCCTCGAGCAGCGTCCATTCGAGGTCCTGGGCGAAGGCCGGCTCCCAGCTGGTCAGGCCCGGGATCTCGAGGGTCACCGAGGGTGTGTTGAAGGACTGATGCGCCCCGCCCTCGGGGGCCAGCGTCACTCCGGAGGGAGTGCCGACCATGATCGATCGTCCCCCGGCGTAGAGGCTGAAGGTCCACGGCTCGAGCGCACGGTTGATGAACGGATCGTAGATCGTCGCGATCGGCAGCAGCGGCTGGCCCCATCGCGAACCGGTCGAGCCGAGCTCGCTGGCCAGCGACACGAGGTTGATCTCGGCGATGCCGAGTTCGATGTGCTGACCGCCGGCCCCCTCCTGCCAGCGCAGCACCCGCTCCCGATCGTCGGAGAACCAGTCCTCGCGCCCGGCCGGCGACCAGATCCCGGTCTTGTTGATCCACCCGCCGAGGTTGGTCGACGTCGCCACGTCCGGTGAGACGGTCACGACCCGGCGGGCCACCTCGGGGGCGACGTGCTTGAGATCGGACAGGAACCGGCCCAGCGCCGCCTGGGTGGAGATCACGGCCTTCGGGGTGAAGCCGAGCTCGGCGGGCACCTCGGCGACGGTGTGGGTCTCGTGACCGTCCCGCCGCAGGCGCTGCGCGGTCTCGGCACACAGCCTGCCCGCCGCGGTGTCGGGGTCGAAGGCGGCCCAGGGATCCTCGAGATCCGTGCCCGAGGCGGCGGCGAGGTCGCGCATCTGCGCTTCGGTCAGCTGGGCGGCGTGGTTGCCCGGGTGCCCCTCGGTGGCCAGCCCCTTGCCCTTGATCGTATAGGCGAAGACGACGCTCGGCCGGGAGTCGTCGATGGCCTCGAACGTCGAGATGAGCTGGCCGAGGTCGTGGCCGCCGAGGTCGCGGATGAGGCTGGCCAGCGCATCGGCGTCGAAATCGTCGATGACGGCCCGCAGCCCGGCCGCCTCGGTCTCGGACAGGCCGGCGAGCAGACGGTCGTGGACCTCGCTCGGGTGGGCGCGCAGCAGCCGCTGGTACTCGGGGTTGGGCATCTTCACGAGCCGGTCCTTCAGCGCCTGCCCGCCGGGGGCGGCGAAGACCGCTTCGAGCCGGCGTCCCCAGGGGCATGTGAGCACCTGCCAGCCGGCGGCTTCGAACATGCCCTGGAGGCGCTTGATCTGCACATCGGGGATGACTCGGTCGAGCGACTGCCGGTTGAGGTCGACGATCCACACGATCTCGCCGAGCGTGCGCACCTCCGGATCGATGATCGCCTCCCACACGGCTCCCTCGTCCATCTCCGCATCGCCGAGCAGGGAGTAGAAGCGCCCGGCCCGAGGTGTCTCGGGGAAGCGGTCGGAGACGTAGCGGTGGGACAGTGCGGCCCAGATCGGGGCGGTCGCGCCGATGCCCACCGAACCGGTGGAGAAGTCGACGGTGTCCGGATCCTTCGTCCGGGACGGGTAGGGCTGGAGGCCGCCGTACGAGCGCAGCGTGTCGAGGTGGGCGACGTCGAGGTCTCCGAGCAGGTAGTTGATCGCGTGGAGCACCGGCGAGGCGTGGGGTTTGACCGAGACCCGGTCGATCGAGCGCAGAGTCGAAAACCACAGGGCGGTCATGATCCCGGTCATCGAGGCCGAGGACGACTGGTGCCCTCCGACCTTGACCCCGTCCGGGTTCGTCCGGCCGCGGTTGGCTCGGTCGATGATCGACGTCGCCAACCACAGCACCCGCTGCGCGATCTCGTCGAGGACCTCGTCCGTGCCCGAGGCCGAGGCCCGCAGCGGACGGTCGTTCCGTCCGGGCGGGCTGACCTGGGTCGATGTTTCGAACTGGTGGAGCTCTTCATCATGGGCGGGCTGGGCGTTCATCCTCTTCGGTCCTTGCTCTTCGTTCGGGCTCTCGGTTCGGGTCTCAGAAGATCGAGCTGTAGGCGTTGAGCGCCAGCTGTCCGCCGAGGTGGGCGTAGAGGACCGTGGAGTCCCGTTCGATGGCGCCGTTGCCGACGAGGTCGAGCAGTCCGGCCATCGACTTGCCCTCGTAGACGGGGTCGAGGATGACGCCCTCGAGCCGTGCGGTGGTGCGGATGGCCTCGACCGTCGACTCCTCGGGGATTCCGTAGGCCGGGCCTGCCCAGCCGGAGCGGATGTCGACCTCGGCGTCGGTGATCTCGCGGCCGAGCCCGATGTGCTCGGCGGTGGTGTTCGCGATCCGCTTGACCTGCGCGTGCGTCTTCTCCGGCGTTGCTGAGGCGTCGATGCCGATGACCTTGCGGGGTCGGCCCCCGGCGGCCTCGAGGGCGGCGAAGCCGGCGATCATTCCCGCGTGGGTCGATCCCGTCACCGTGCACACGACGATGGTGTCGAAGAAGACGCCGAGCTCCCTCTCCTGCTCGGCGACTTCATACGCCCAGTTCGCAAATCCGAGGCCTCCGAACTTGTGCTCCGAGGCTCCGGCCGGGATCGGGTACGGCTTCCCTCCGGCCTCCTCGACCTCGGCCAGGGCGTTCTCCCAGCTCGAGCGGATGCCGATGTCGAAGCCCGCCGAATTGAGACGGACATCGGCGCCCATGATGCGCGAGAGCTCGATATTGCCGACCTTGTCGTTGCCCGGATCATCCCAATCGACCCAGCGCTCCTGCACGAGGCGGGCCTTGAGACCGAGGTGGGCGGCCACAGCCGCGACCTGGCGGGTGTGGTTGGACTGGTAGCCGCCGATCGAGACGAGGGTGTCCGCGCCCGAGGCGAGGATGTCGGGAACGATGTACTCGAGCTTGCGCGTCTTGTTCCCACCGAAGGCGAGACCGGAGTTGACGTCCTCGCGCTTGGCCCACACCCGGGCCCCGCCGAGGGTCTCGCTCAGTCGCTCCAGTGCGTGCACGGGGCTGGGTCCGAAGGTGAGCGGGTAGCGCTCGAAGTCCGTGATGGCCATGGGGTCCTCTGTTCTCTCGATATGTGCTGGATCACACCCTGCGGTATGCAATATATTACATACCGGTCAGGACTACAATGGGTTCGACACCGCGTCCCGAACGTCGGGACCACGCTGAGAGGAGAGGGACCGAAGCATGCCGATTCCGACCGATACCCCGGTCCCGCACCGCACCCTGCTTCGCGATGATGTCTATCGCTCGATCCGCGATGCCATCGTCCGCGGGCAGCTGGCCCCCGGTGAGCAGCTGCGGGACCAGGAGCTCGGCGAGTGGCTGCAGGTCTCGCGCACCCCCGTGAGGGAGGCGTTGCAGCGTCTGGCGCAGGCCGGGCTCGTCGTCGCTCAGCCGGGGAGGATGACCCGTGTGGCTCCGGAGAATCCCGAACTCATCCGCAGCGCCCGCCAGATCGCCGCCGAACTCCATGCCCTGGCCATGGATCTCGCCTTCCCCCGCCTCGACGAGACCGCGGCCAACGAGATGGAGGCGGCGAACTCCCGCCTGCGGAGCGCCCTGAAATCCGGGGACGCCGAGGCGGCCATCACCGCCGATGACGACTTCCACAAGGTGGCCCTGGCCCGCAGCGGCAACCCCCTCATCCCCGATCACCTCGAGGTCGTCACGGCCACCCTGCGACGCACCGAGTATCTGCACTTCGATTCGGTCAAGGGCTCCGCCTCCCCCGATCAGCACGTGGAGATCATCGCCGCCGTGCGCTCCGACGACCGCGACCGGGCTGCGGAGCTGACGCGGCAGAACTGGACGGCCCTCGCCGGGTGAACCCGCTTCCTGCTTGACGAGGCGTCCCACCTGATGGGCCCCTCCTGACGCCATCTGATGGGCCCCTCCTGACGATGGGTCCCGACACCCCGGTGCGGCTGCGGATTCCTCAGGCGCTCAGCTCCTTCACCGCCGAGGCGAGCACCTCGATCCCGGCCGCGCAGTCCTCGGGAGTCGAGTACTCGCGCGGGTTGTGACTGATCCCCTGGTGCTGCCCGCGGACGAAGACCATGGCCGCCGGGGCGATCGCGGCCATCTCCTGGGCATCGTGTCCGGCTCCGGACATGATCCGCATCGAGTCGTACCCGCGATCCTTGGCCGCGGTCTCGATGGTGTCCTGCACCGCCTCGCTGAAGGGCACGGCCTTCGTCCTGGCCATCTGCGCGGTCTCGACCCGCAGTCCTGGCTGACTCGTCGGCAGCCGGTCGAGGAATTCCGCGAGATCCGCCTCGGCACGGGCCATGTCCTCGTCATCGGGATTGCGCAGGTCGACGGTGATCTCGGCCCGATCGGGCACGACGCTGGGCAGGCCCGGTGAGGCCTCGATGTGCCCGACGGTCGCGCGCAGGCGCCCGTAGGCACCCGAATCGACCATGCGACGGACCTCGACGATGATCTGCGCGGCGGCCAGCCCCGCGTCGATGCGCAGCTCGGTGGGGGTGGTGCCGGCATGGGCGGCGCGGCCGTGGAGGGTGACCTTCTGCCAGGAGATCGACTGGACGCCGGTGACGACGCCGATCTGCCGGTCCTCCTGGGCCAGCACGGGCCCCTGCTCGATATGGCATTCGAGGTAGGCGTGCGGCGGGTCGAGGCGGACCGGGCGCTCACCCTTGAACCCGATGCGCTCGAGCTCGTCGCCGAGCCGGTGGCCCTCGGCATCGGTGAGCCCATAGGCATGGTCGAGACTCAGCCGTCCGGCGGCCACCGCGGAGCCGAGCATGTCCGTGCCGAACCGGACTCCCTCCTCCTCCGTCCAGGCCGCGACGACGATCGGACGGCGGGGACGCAGCCCCGCCTCGTCGAAGGACCGGAGGACGGCGAGCCCGCCGAGGACGCCGAGGCACCCGTCGAAGGCACCGGCGGTGGCCACGGTGTCGATGTGCGAGCCGATGAGGACCGGGGCGAGTTCGGGATCCTGCCCTTCTCTGCGTCCGAAGATCGTGCCCATCTCATCGACGGTGATCCCGAGGTCGAGCTCCTCCATCCACGAAAGCAGCAGTTCGCGACCGGCCCGGTCCTCATCTGTCAGCGACTGGCGGTTGACACCGACGAGGCCGGTCGCCTCATCGTCATAGGCGCCGATCGCGGCGAGCTCCATGAGATCGCTCCACAGGCGATCTGCGTCGATGGTCAGTTCCGGGGTCGTATCGGTGACACTCATCAGGGGTCCTCTCACTGTGCGCTGTTGTCGATGGCGCAGCCGTTCACTTGCGCTCGAATCGAGACTATGGCCCGCAACCCATGAGATCGATAGACTGTTCCCCACTACTACTCATGAAATCTACTCATGAATCGTCGCGGAATGTCGTGGAATCGGGGATCGATGTACAGCCTCAAACGGCTTCGCCTCCTGCGAGAGGTCAGCACTCGGGGAAGCCTGGCCGCGGCCGCGGCCGCTCTGGGACAGGACCCGTCCTCGGTCTCGCACCAGCTCAAGGCCTTGGAAGCCGAGGTCGGGGCTCCCCTGCTCGAACGCGTGGGCCGCGGCGTCCGCCTGACCGAAGAGGCCCTGATCCTCGTCACCCGCACCGAGGCGGTCCTCAGTGAGCTCGAAGCCGCAGAGGCGGAGATCGCCGCGGCTCGGCACGAGGTGTCCGGCACGGTGCGCATCGCTGCCTTCCAGACCGCTCTGCACACGATCGTTCCCGGTGCGCTGGCGCGCCTGAACCGCGATCATCCCGATCTCACGGTCGAGACGACCCACATCAGGGCCGAAGACGGGATCCCGTCCCTGCTCTCCCGCGATTTCGATCTCGTCATCGAGGAGAACTATCCCTCCCGGCCGGCGCGTCGGGCAGAAGGTGTCGAGACCGAGACCCTCGGTGACGATGAGCTCTGCCTGATCACGCCCGCCGCAGGCCGGGAGCTCGCCGCATCCGGTCCCTCGCTGGCCGAGTGCGCCCACCATTCGTGGGCCATGGAACCCGCCGACACCCATGCCGGACACTGGTCGCGGGCAGAGTGCCGACGGGCAGGCTTCGAGCCGGATGTGACCACCGAATCCTCTGATGTCGTCTTCCTCGTCCGGCTCGTCGCCTCAGGACTCGCCTCGGCGCTGGTGCCCCGACTCGCGCTGCACGCGGCGGCGATGAGCACGGGAACCGAGCCGACCGAGGTCGCGATCGGTCGCCTGCCCGAACCGGCGAATCGACGCATCTCCACGGCCATTCGCCGAGGCAGTGCACGCACTCC
Organism: Brevibacterium sp. SMBL_HHYL_HB1; assembly: GCF_018208375.1. NCBI lineage: Bacteria > Bacillati > Actinomycetota > Actinomycetes > Micrococcales > Brevibacteriaceae > Brevibacterium > Brevibacterium sp. SMBL_HHYL_HB1. The sequence continues at coordinate 3,530,750 of NZ_CP062936.1, forward strand.
GCGCATCATCGCCCTGCGCGACGCGCTGAGAGCGAAATTCTTTCGCCCCTGACCCAGGACGCCTCGTCCGAGTCGACCGGAGGCGTCGAAGAATCCACGTCCACGCTGTGACCAGGAATGATTCCCGAGCGTCGATGACGACAAGGCGTCTTCTGTCGAAGAGGAGTAAGGTTCCGAGCACAACGGCGTCGAAACGACATCGGGAAAATGTGTTGACGCGAAAACTTCGGGCGCGATACCGTCTAGTAACACCCCGTAGTAACTTACGTCACACGAGTGACGTCGGCACAGGTGCCGGCGTCCGAGGAGGATCAATGAAGTTCCGGAATCCCAGTCTCATCCGCAGGCTCTGCTCATCCCACGCCGGCCGCATCGCACTGGTGGCGGTACCCACCGGTGTCGTGTCGGCCATGCTCATGGGCGGGGTCGCTCAGGGGGCGGTGCCGGTCTCGTTCGCAGTCTCGGGCACGCAGTTCCAGATCACCTCATCGCAGCTGGAAGGGACCGGATTCTCCCAGTACAGCGGGATCGCCAAGGACGCCGAGGGCGGCAAGCACTCCGTGGTGACCGCCAACATCAAGGACGCCACGCTCGAGAACCTCTGCCAGTCGGCAGTCACCGAGACCCCTGTGGGCAAGGTGGGCGTCCTCATCAAGGCCGGCGGCGAGGGAGAGCCGGCCTCGGCGAAGGACCTGAAGATCGGCATGACCGGGCTCAAGGGCGACGCCGAGTTCGAGAACATCCGCATCGGTGTCGACGCCTCCGACGTCAACACCAAGTCCAAGGGCTCCAAGGGCGACTTCGCCCAGGACTCGGACACGATCTCGATCAAGGACCTCGAGCAGGATTCGTGGAGCACGACCGCTTCGGTCTTCACCCTCAAGGACATGTCGCTGAAGCTCACTGACGGATCCGAGACGTGCTTCTGATGAGGGAGACAGCAGCCGACATGCACACGACCGGCGAACGCGGTCCCGAGCAGGAGGCCACTGCGGAGCGGACCAGCCTGCTGGCGCTGTCACGGCGCAGCCGTCGTGCCAGTGAGCAGCGGAAGCACCGCGAGTCCGATGCCGAGACGGCCGAGTTCGATGCCATGGCAGCCGAGGAAGACGAGACCGCCGAGTTCGACTCGACGGCGTCCGATACCGCAGCGTCCGATGCCGCGGCTGCGCCCGCCGACTCCGCGGCGGTCGACTCCACGGCCACTGAGGCGGCCGACCGCGGCGGCAAGCGCCGTCGCTTCAAGCACTGGCGGCGGCAGCGTCCCTTCATCGGCGGGGTGCTGATGGCTCTCGGTGGGATCGAGCTCTTCTTCTCCGGCCAGCTGGACATGGGCAATCTGCAGATCCAGTTCGGCATCGAAGGGCTGCAGGCCACGATCATTCCGATCGCGCTCCTCGCGCTCGGGATCTCTGTGATCTTCAGGCCGACGCACCACATCTTCTACGGGATCATCGCGCTCGTCCTCGCGGTCTATTCGCTCATCGGGGTCAACCTCGGCGGGTTCCTCCTCGGCATGCTGCTGTCCACCATCGGGGCGATCCTCGTGGTCGCCTGGATGGGGCCGCGCGATCCAGCCTCCGATGCCTCTCACGCTCGGGCACCGGCTGCCGAGCGGAGAGGAGAGTCGAAACCGGCAGGCGAAGAGGACTCTGCATGAGGGCGCCCAGCCGCCGCACGGCATCACTCCTGGCGGCAGCTGCCCTCATCGTTCCTTCGACCCTGGGGGCAACAACGGTGACGGCCGCCCACTCGTCTCCGCTGTGCTCGCTGACCGGTTGCGACGAATCGGATGGTCCCGCGACCGGCAGCGGGCCGGCAGCGACGGTGTCGCCGGACGTGCCCACGAAGCCGACGGAGGAGCCTTCGCCGTCACCCACGGACGAACCGTCACCGACGGATGAGCCGTCAGAGGAGCCGAGCGATGAGCCGACGGATCCGGAGTCGCCGGAGCCCACCTCCCCCGGCGGGCTGGACACCGACGAACCCAGTGATGAGCCGCCCGAGGAGACCAACGGCGAATTCCCGGAGGACGCACAGCGTGATGAGAACGCGCCGATCTTCACGGAGCATCCGGCGGCCATGGGCTCGGAGTCGCTGTCGTTCGAGGGTCTGAGCGGCATCTCGTTCGTCTCCGTTCCCACGGCTGACGGCGGATCGGTCGTCACGCTGAAGATCCAGGCCGACGAGATCAAGATCTCCGGGTTCTCGCTGACCGTGCGTCCGCCCGATGAGGACCACGGGCTGGTGACCGAGGCCGACACGATGACCCTGAAGGGCGATGTCACGGTCTACATCGGTTCGATCACCGCCACGACGAAGGACGGGGACTCGCTGACCCTGGGTCCGGAGACGCCGCCACCGATGGACGACGTCGAACCGGGGCTGCTCCGGGTCACGATGGGCCTGGTCGGCACCACCGCCGATTCGATCAACTACACGAATACGGATCAGAAGCTCAAGGAGGCATGAAGAGCTCTGAGTACGGAGGCCGCGGGTGAGAACCCGCGGCCTTCTCTCGTCTTCGCTCCCTCGTCACCAGATGCGCAGCAACCGGCCGGGAGAGCGACCCCCCTGCCCTCGTTCAGGGCCCAGCGCACCATTCGAATCGCGCACCGTTCGATGAATGCGCTGGGCCTTGAACGAGCTCGGAAGCGACCGCTCACACGGCAGTCGCCTCGGTGTGCGGGCCTCCCGCAGCCGACCCGGTCGCACTCCCATCGGTCACGACCCGCTTCCGCAGGGCGAGGAAGAACAGGACGAGACTGACCGACAGCGCGATGTGGCCGAGTCCCGCGATGCCGGCGATCATGGCGTTGGACTCCTGGCCGAGCACGGTCAGCGAACCGTGCCAGACCATCATCCCGACGGTGAGGACGAGACCGGCGTTGTAGGTGATGAAGAACCACGAGAAGAGCTTCGTTCCGGACAGTCCGAACACCTTGTCCAGGGCCAGGACGAGGAGCAGGACGATGAAGCCGAGAGTCAGCAGGTGGGTGTGGACGACCGCGAGCTGCGTGAACTGCCCTTCGGGGAAGTCGTTGGCCTTGGTGAACTCCCGATAGAACAGTCCCGCGAGGACACCGATGATCATGTAGGCGAATGCCGCGTTGAATATCTTCTTCATGGTTCAAGCTCATCACCCGCGGCGAGCGCTTTCCTGACCCACAGGATTGAAGTCCGGACCCAACTTTCGATTGATGTTCGTCCTCACACCTCGACAGGCCCCGTTTCCGCGGGCCGGAGGGGCTCGACGGAGTTAGCCTGAAGCCATGGCAATGGAGAAGCTGTTCTCACGGATCGACCGCCTCGCCGGAGGCAGCAAGGCCGGAATCCTCGTCCCCTCGGCCGGGCTGGAGCTGCCGAAGACGAAACGGGCCTTCGCTTGGATCAGCTGGCTGCTCGTCTTCGAACTCGCGCTCGGTCTCGGTGCCGTCGTCTACGCGATCGTCATCGCCCGAGCCGGCGAGCCCGTGCCCTTCGCCGCGTGGATGCGCACGGTCGTCGTCCTCGGCATGACCGCCACCCTGTTCTACTTCTTCTGGCGCGCGACCAAGGGCTTCTACTGGGGCTACCAGCGCCTGCGCCTGTTCACCCAGATCTTCCCCGTCATCACCCTCGTCATGGCAGCGATCCCCGGCCTCTATCCGGTGTGGATGATCACCGAGCAGATCGTCTTCAGCCTCGTGATGATCGGCGTCGGCGACTTCCTCACCGGCGATCACATGCGCGAGGTGTTCCGGAAGCCGGAGTGACGGCCCCGTCCCTCATCCGACGTTCTCCCTCACCCGGCGCCGAGGTGGCCTCACCCAACGACGAGGCGGCGCGCCTCCTCCTGATGGGCGGCGATGAGGGCCTCCTTGTCGAGTTCGGCTCCGTCCGCGCCAAGAGCGCGGCCGTCGATGACCCTCCACCGGCCGGCGACCATCACCCGATCGGCCTTCTCCGCGCCGCAGAGGACGAGGGCGGGAATCGGATCGTGCGAGCCGGAGAAGGACAGCCCGTCGAGGCGGAACATCGCCAGGTCGGCCTGCCTGCCGACCTCGATGGCTCCGATGTCGTCTCGGCCCAGAGCCGCCGCCGAACCCGTGGTCGCCCAGTCGAGGACCCGATCGCAGGTGACGATGTCCGCCCCGTAGCGCAGGCGTTGGAGGTAGAGGGCCTGTCTGACCTCGCGGATGAGGTTCGAGGCATCGTTCGACGCCGAACCGTCGACGCCGAGGCCGATGGTCACGCCCGCATCCTCGAGTTCGACGGCGCGGGCGATGCCCGAGGCCAAGCGCATGTTCGACGTCGGGCAGTGGGCCACTGCGGCACCGGCGGCGCCGAGGCGGTGGATCTCGTCCTCGTCGAAGTGGACCCCGTGGGCCAGCCAGGCCCGGTCGCCCAGCCAACCGACGGACTCGAGGTAGTCCACCGTGCGCAGTCCGAACCGCTGCCGGCAGAAGTCCTCCTCATCGATGGTCTCGGCCAAGTGGGTGTGCAGGCGGACGTCGAGCTCAGCGGCCAGGTCCGCGCTCTCGCGCATGAGTTCGGTGGTCACCGAGAACGGGGAGCAGGGGGCGAAGGCGATCTGGACCTGGGCTCCGGCACCGCGCTCATGGTAGGCCTCGACGAGCCGTCGGGAGTCGGCGAGGATCACCTCGGCGTCCTGCACGGTCTGCTGGGGCGGCAGGCCTCCGTCCTTCTCCCCCAGCGACATCGATCCGCGGGTGAGCATCGCCCGCATGCCCAGTGCGCGGACGACGTCGACCTGGATATCGATGGCCTCGTCCAAACCGGTCGGGAACAGGTAGTGGTGGTCGGCGGCCGTCGTGCACCCGGATTCGAGCAGCTCGGCCATCGCGACCGTCGTGGCGAGCTCGAGTGCGCGCGGAGTCAGTCGGGCCCACACCGGATAGAGAGTCCGCAGCCAGCCGAACAGCGGCAGGTCCGCCACGGGCGCCCAGGCGCGGGTGAGGGTTTGGTAGAAGTGATGATGGGTGTTGATCAGCCCCGGTGTGATCACGTGCGCGGAGGCATCGACGACCTCGGCGACGGATCCCGCTCCCCCCGCAGGTTCGCCGCCGGCAGGGACGAGTTCGACGATGGTCCCGGTATCCCGGTCGATGACGATTCCGCGCTCCGCCCGGTCCTGTTTCGCACCGGCGCCGAGGTGGACGGCGAGCGGATCGCGCAGCCACAGCCTCCGCGCGCTTGGCTGGAATCGATGTGAGCGCTGTTCCTGGGGCATCTGGTCGCCTCCCTGATCTCGAATCACGGTTGTCAGTGGCGACAGCGCTGGTGCCGACGCCACCAGCTCAGGTTTTTCGGCGTCTGCTGCTCCGCCGTCCGGTGACGCGTCGATCCGACTGTGCGGACCGTTCACGCCGGCTGTAAGATGGCCGGCGATCATTGAACTCAATGACCGCTCGGTAAGGGGCCGATGCGAGCGCACCGATGGATATGGACTCTATCACGTGGCTCAAGTCACGAAAACTTCTTGCGAGCCAAATGGTATTCCTTTAAGATTTTACGATAAGGAAATCATATTTCGCATATTGGAAGCCTTAAACCGATTCCTCGGTCGCCTCGACTCCCGCTCACCGGAGAGCTTGTGCAACAATGCCGGCAAGAGCAGAGCAGTCATCGCTCGGGGACGAACTCAATGGAGAGATAGATGTCGGTATCCGAACACTCACCGAAGAATGACCGGGCCTCGGAACGCGGCAGAAAGCCGCAGAGACCCGAGGACGAGCGACTGCCGCTCGGCAGCTCGTTCGCCTATGGTCTGCAGCATGTGCTGACCATGTACGGCGGCATCATCGCCGTACCCCTCATCATCGGCAAGGCCGCCGGACTCGATGACGGCGGCATCAGTGTGCTCATCGCCTCCTGTCTGTTCATGGGCGGGCTGGCGACCATCCTGCAGACGGTGGGCGTGCCCTTCTTCGGTTCGCAGCTGCCGCTGGTCCAGGGGGTGTCCTTCGCCGGTGTGGCGACGATGACGTCGATCCTCGCCGGCGGTGACGGTCTGCCCGAGGTCTTCGGCGCAGTCCTCGTCGCCTCGACGATCGGACTGATCGTCGCCCCTGCCTTCGCGCTCATCGTGAAGTTCTTCCCGCCGGTGGTCACCGGCACCGTCATCACCACGATCGGCCTGTCGCTCATGCCGGTGGCAGCAGGCTGGGCGATGGGCGGTGACGAGTCGGCCGCAGACTACGGCAGCATCCGCAACATCCTCATCACCGTGGCGACTCTGGCCGTCGTCCTCATCCTCAGCCGCATCCCGGTCGCCATGGTCTCGCGCCTGTCGATCCTGCTGGCCATCGTGATCGGCACCATCGGCTGCCTCATCTTCGGCTGGGCCGATTTCTCGCATGTGCTCGACCGCGGCATCTTCGCATTCCCCGAACCGTTTGCGTTTGGTATGCCAACATTCTCGGCCGCGGCGATCATCTCGATGTTCATCGTCGTCATCGTCGCATTCGCCGAGACCACCGCGGACATCATCGCCGTCGGCGAGATCGCCCGCACGAAGGTCGACTCGAAGCGCATCGCCTCGGGCCTGCGTGCGGATATGCTCTCCTCCGCCGTGTCGCCGATCTTCAACTCCTTCACCCAGTCGGCGTTCGCTCAGAACGTCGGCCTGGTGGCGATCACCGGTGTGAAGTCGCGCTTCGTCGTCACCGCCGGCGGTGTGATCCTCGTCGTCCTCGGTCTGCTGCCGGTCATGGGCGGAGTCGTAGCCGCCATTCCCATGCCGGTGCTCGGCGGTGCGGGCATCGTGCTCTTCGGCACGGTCGCCGCATCCGGCATCCGCACCCTGTCGAAGGTCGAGTACGAGGGCAACCTCAACATGATCATCGTCGCGGTCTCGCTGGCCTTCGGTATCATCCCGGTCGTCCAGCCCGACTTCTACGAGTCCTTCCCCTCGTGGGTCGGCATCATCCTCCACTCCGGGATCTCCTCGGCCACGATCATGGCCGTGCTGCTCAACCTTCTGTTCAACCACATCGGTGCGCGGACGAAGGATCGGTCCGATCGCTCGGTCTTCGTCGCGGGCACCGGCCGAGTCATCCGCAAGGAGGAGCTGCAGCGCCTCATCGACCATGAGGCCATCCTCACCGAGGGTGACACGGTCAAGGACGGCAAGATCATCGACTGCAACGGGGAGGAGATTCCCGTCGTCACCGAGGAACAGCACGAAAAGGTCGTCGAGGCGGCCAAGAAGGGCGAGGTCAAGAGCCAGGCGGACATTCGCCGAATGATCGAAGAGGACACCGAGGCCTAGACGCCGACCGGACCGCAGCGGCGCTGGGTCGGCTGTCCGGATGAGGGCTCAGAACGGCGGAGGCTCGTCGGGGTCCCAGCAGACATCCCAGATCGACTCCTGCACCCGCCTCGACCGCCGAGACCGACGGGTCTCCTGATCTTCACTGCCGGTGGCCTCCACGCAGGACTCCGAGGTGAAGCGCAGGACGGATCCGTCGGTCTCGGCGGTTTCTGCTGTCTCGGCGGTTTCGACGGCGGCGGCCGACCCTGCGAGGTCGGTCGGATCCTGACTCCGGGCACAGCTGTCCACCTGCCGTGCGTGGTCGGCGTTGATCGGATTGTCCGGCGGGTGGCTCTCGACCACGACATCGTGGTCGAAGGGGATGATGTGGTCGATCTCCGAGGTCTCGGCCCGACGGGTGCAGCCCGGCGTGGAGCATGACTGCCATTTCCCGATCAGGGGTGCGCGCACGTCAGCGGGGATGTAGTAGCTCTTCGAGCGCGCGTCGATCGGGGTGCCCGTCGCCGGGTCGGTGAGCATCCGGTACCAGGTCGAGCACCCTCCGGCGAGGGCTTCGGCTGCGGCCTTACTCCGCGAGCAGTCCCGGCAGCCGGTCCATCGTGGCGAAGGTCTCGGCGGCGCCGGCCGCCAGCAGCGTTTCGGGACTCTGGTGCACGGGAGAGTCCGGGCAGAAGCCGAGCACATGGGACCGTGCGGCGGCACCGGCGATCACTCCGGTCGGCGAATCCTCGATCACGGCCGCCTCGGCGGGGTCGGCGCCCAGGAATTCGGCTGCGGAGAGATAGACGTCGGGGGCCGGCTTCGAGTTCGGCTGCTCCATCCCGGAGAAGATGCGGTCGCCGAAGACGTCGAAGAGTCCGATCTTCTTCAGCTGGAGCTCGATCTTCGGACGGTCCGCGCCCGAGGCGCAGGCGATCCGACCGGGGTAGAGCTCGGCGACCCGGCGCACCGCGCCCACGACGCCCGGAATCGCCTGCAGACTGAGTTCGAGTTCGGCATTGCGACGGCGTCGGAATGCGTTCATCCACTCCTCGTCGATGCGGAACCCGGTGTGCTCTTCGATGACATCGGCTTCGTCACGGAGCATTTTGCCGACGAAGCGCGCGACGCACTCCTCGGCGGTCAGCTGCCAGCCGAGTTCGCGCAGCATCTGATGCAGGACACCGTTCGTGATGCTCTCGGAGTCCACGAGGACGCCATCGCAGTCGAACAGAACCGCGGAGAACTTCGGGTGCGCAGCCATGGTCCGATTCTGCCATCCGCCACTGACGCGGGATCGCACCGGCCCGACCGACATCGCACCGGCCCGACCGGCATCGCACCGGTCCGATCGACGGATCGCACGGCCGTGCCGACTGCCGGGCTCACACCGGCCCGATCGTCACCGCCGAGTACAGGACGCGCGCCGAGGCGAGCGCGCAGACGATGATGACGAATGCGAACAGCGTCAGCCAGGCCCCGGCGGGCAGCCGCGAGCCCTGTGCGAGGATATAGGCGTCGGACTGCTGGACGCGACGTCGCCGGGTGTGGACGCGGATGACCTTGACGAGGTCCTTGAGCGAGCCGATCACCAGCCCCATGCCGAGGGCTGCGACGAAGATCGAGATCCATTCGAGCGGCAGGAACACGACGATCAGCTGGGCGACGACGGCCGTGGCCACGGCGATGACCGCGCCCGCGAGGTTCCGGATGAAGATGAGCGCCACGAGCAGCACCAGCGCTCCCAGCGACAGGGCCAGGGGTGCCCAGCCGAAGACCGCCGAGGTGATGAGGACGAGACCGAGCAGGCCCGGCGCCGGATATCCCCAGAACCCGGCCCAGGTGGCGGAGAAGCCGACCCTGCCGAAGGAGTTCATCTGCCCCGAATGGTCGAAGTTCAGGGAGATCCCCTTGACCACCCGCCCCGTCGTCAGGGCGGCGAAGGCGTGGCCGAGCTCGTGGACGAAGGTGACGTAGAGACCGAAGAAGCGCCAGATGCCCGGCGCCAGCGTCACGATCAGGGGCACACCGATGACGAACACGAGTCCGAGGGCGTCGAGTTCCAGTCCGTCCTGCCGCCCGAAACCCGAGGTGATCGCATCCCACCACGTCGCCGCTGCCTGCTTGAAGTCCATAGCGGCTCAGTCTACGAACGGAGCCTGAACGAGACCCTCAGGCGATCATCAGCAGCACCGCACCGCGGCAAAACGCAGGGCGCACCACTGCACGGACCCTCACTGATTCGCGAACGCCGCGTCGAAGGCGGCCTCCGGGCGCTTCCACAGCAGCTGACGGATCCGGTCGACCGCCTCGGCGGCGCCGTGGAGCCGATCCATTCCGGCGTCCTCCCATTCGATCGAGATGGGACCGGTGTAGCCGATCGCGGCGAGTGCACGGAACGCATCCTCCCAGTGCATGTCGCCGTGCCCGGTGGACACGAAGTCCCAGCCCCGGCGCGGATCGCCCCACGGCAGGTGGGAACCGAGGATCCCGGCGCGGCCGGTGGGCGGACGCAGCCGGGTGTCCTTGCAGTCGACATGAGCGATCCGGTCGGCGAAGTCGGTGATGAAGCCGACTGTGTCGATGCCCTGCCACAGAAGGTGACTGGGATCCCAGTTCAGCGCGAACGCCTGTCGGTGATCGATGGCCTCGAGCGCCCGGACTGTCGTCCAGTGGTCATAGGCGATCTCCGAGGGATGGACCTCGTGGGCGAATCGCACCCCTTCGTCATCGAAGACGTCGAGGATGGGATTCCACCGTTCGGCGAAGTCCTCGTAGCCGGCGTCGATGACCTCGGCGGGGACCGGAGGGAACATCGCCACATAGGGCCAGATCTGCGAACCGGTGAAACCGACGACGGTGTCCACGCCGAGCCGACGGGCCACTCGGGCGGCCCGCTTCATGTCCTCGGCGGCCCGCTGCCGCACTCCCTCGGCCTCACCGTCGCCCCACACGTAGTCGCGGACGATCGCGCGGTGCCGGAAGTCGATCGGGTCGTCGCAGACGGCCTGACCGGCTAGGTGGTTCGAGATCGCCCACACTCCGAGCCCGTGGCGGTCGAGGATGTCCAGGCGTGACTGCAGGTAGTCCGGATCCTCGTCGGCCCGGGCCAGATCGAGATGGTCGCCGGAACAGGCGATCTCGAGTCCGTCGTAGCCCCACGAGGCCGCCAGGCGGGCCACCTCCTCGAAGGGCAGATCGGCCCATTGGCCCGTGAACAGGGTGATGGGATGCGAGGTGTCTGTCATTGCTGCTCCTTTGCTGATGGTTCGGCCGCCGGTGCACCCGCAGCCGCCGGCGTGTCCGCAGCCGCCGGTGTGCCCGCAGCGGCCCCGCCGGTCCGTCGTCGCTGCAGCTGTCCGAGGAATTCGGCGCTGGCCCGCGCCAGCTCGTCCTGACTGTCGGCCAGTCGGCGCCACACCGAGGCGGCCACGGCGATGGTGTCGTTGTCGGAGGTGAAGCTCTCGACCGTCAGCGGTCCCGTATAGGAGACCTCGTCGAGGGCGTCGAGGATCGCGTTCCAATCGGTGTGGTCTCCCCCGACCGGCCCGCGGTCGTTGCCGCAGACCTGCATCACCCGCAGGTGCGGCCCGGCCGCCCGGATGGCCGCGGCGGGCGAGCGCTCCTCGATGTTGAGGTGGTAGCTGTCCAGGGCCAGCCCGATCCCGTCGCCCAGGAGCGGGTCGAGGGCCTCGAGGGCCTGGTCGACGGTGTTGATGATGCTCGTCTCATAGCGGTTGAGCGGCTCCACGGCCAGTGCGACCCCGCGCTCGGCCGCATAGCCTGCGACCGGCCGCAGGGCCTCCCGCAGGCTCGCGAGCACACCGGCCCGCTCATCGGCGTCCATTCTCCACACCCGGCCGGTGCGGGCGGTGAACGGTCCGGCCACGGTCGGCGATCCCATCCGAACCGCCACGTCCACGCAGTGGCGCAGGTAGTCCTGCGTATCCGCCCGCGCGGTCTCATCGATGAGGTCGCGACCGGGCCCCATCGCCCCGACGATCCGCGCGCCCATGTCGGACGCGGCCAGCGCCTCGGCGGCGGCTCCGGCGTCCCATCCGTGCAGACGCTCCACCGGCAGCTCCAGCAGATCGAACCCGAAGCCTCGGGCCCGATCCGCCAGTTCGCCGAGGCGGGCGTCGGTCAGCGGCGACACCCACACCCACGTGTTGACGCCGATCTCACGCACTGCTGCCCCCTTCACTCGATCGGCCGTTCGGTCCGACCCTTCGATTCGGCCCTCCACTCGATCAGGGGATGACCCGATCCTGCCAGACCTCCGGGAAGCCCGGCAGGTCTTCGCCGCCGAACTTCGCGTAGTGGCCATCGGGCATGCCTTCGTTGCGGTCGAGATACTCATCGAGTTCATCGGCCGTGATCGGATCCTGCGGCAGGACCCATTCGGAGGGCACCTCCTGACCTTCGAAGATCATCTCCGCGGCCAGCAGCGGGGTCCTCCACTGGAAGTTCGTGTAGACGGGAGCGATGGCGGTCATCCCCGTCTCGTCCCATTTGCGCAGGAAGCTCAGCTCGTCCTCTCCGGTCATCACCGGGTAGTCCTTGCCGGCGTCCTCGAACGCTTCGATCGCCGAGACCGCACCGTCACCGGCGTCCATCCAGATGCCCTGCACATCGGACTTGGCCAGTTCGTCGGAGACGACCTTCTTGATGGTGGCCGGATCGCCTTCCGTGAAGTGGTCGACGACGTCGATGCCGGCCTCGTCGAAGAGCTTCTCCGCGGCCGCCCAGCGCTGTTCGAGCACATCGACTCCCGGCAGGATCCTCAGGGCCACGACCTTGTCACCGTCGGAGAGGTTGTCGATGAGGAACTCGGCAGAGTCGATTCCCCAGGCGAAACCGCCGATCGGGTGGATGAAGGTCACCGCGCAGTCGGTCTCGACGCCGCGGTCGAAGACGATGACGGGCTTGTCGGTCTCACATGCCCGCTCGACGGCCGGTGTGATCGCGGCCGTGGAGTTCGGAGAGATGATGAACCCGTCGCAGTCGCCCTCGGAGATGAAGTAGTCGATGTCGGAGATCTGGGTGTCGTCGTTGTCCTGGGCGTCGCGGGTCTCCATCTCCGTGATGACGCCGTTGTCCTTGAGCTCCTTGAGCTGCTCATTCATCGTGATCCACCCGGTCTGGCGCCAGGGGTTGGAGATCGATGCGTTGGCGAAGCACATCTTCTTCTCACCCTCGGATTCGAACTGCGAGGTGTCGACCATCTCCGGGTCGATCATCTGCAGATACGGTTTGTCCTCAGGGCCTTGCGGATCGATGTCGCGCTGCGCCAGCTGCGTGTCGTAGAGTTCCTGGTCGAACCACTCCTGCGACGACTCCTCCTCACCTCCTCCGCCTTCGCCCGAGGGCTGCACGGACGGATCGGTCGTGCAGCCGGCCAAGGCGATGAGCGCGGACGCGCCGACGAGCCCGATGGCGCTGCTGAGTCCTCTTCTCATTGCTGATCTCTCCTCTGTCATTCCCGCCCGGCTTCGTTGCCGTCGGTCAGTGGGATCGACGGGGAGACCCCCGCCGAGGTGGTCGGTGAAGCGTCGGACTCGACCGCCGGTTCAGCCTGTCGCCTGCGCCTGCGGGCGAAGACCACACCCGAGTAGGCGACTGCGGCGATGATGATGGCGCCCTGGACCGCATCGCGCATCGTGGCCGGAACCGAGGTGAAGTTGAGCAGGGTGAACAGCGATTCGAGGGTCAGGGCTCCGATGAGCGCGCCCAGCACGGTGCCTCGTCCGCCGCCGAGGACGACTCCGCCGAGGACCACGGCGGTGATCGCCGTGAATTCGAAGCCCTGGCCCACCGAGGGGTGGACTCCGGCGTAGCCGACGAGGAGGATTCCGGCGATGGTCGCCGACAGTGAGGAGAGGACGAATGCCGCGGTCTTCGTCCGGCCCACGGCGGCACCGGCGAAGGCCGCCGCATCCGGGTTGTCGCCGATGGCCACCAGGGTCCGGCCGAAGGGGCGTCGGGAGACCCAGACGCCGATGAGCACGACGGCCAGCAGAATGAGCACCGCATAGGGGATGAGTTCGAGGACGGGAACGCCGTCGATCCCGCCGCGTCCGATGCTGCGGAAGGATTCGGCCGGGTCGCCGGTCGCGGACCCACCGGTCCACCACATGATCCCGCCGTGGATGACGAGCATGGTGCCGAGGGTGACGATGAACGACGGGACCCTGAGCACCGTGGTGGCCAGGCCGTTGACGATGCCGATGAGGACGCCGATGCCGAGCATGAGCAGCAGCACGGGCACCGTCTTCGCATCGTCCTTGCCGATGAGATGGCCGGCCGTCATCACCTGGGCGGTGACCACGGCCCCCATGGACAGGTCGAACTCTCCGCTGACGATGACGAAGTACTGGCCGATCGCGACCACGGCGACGGGCGCGACCCGCTGGAGGAAGCGCATGAGCGAACCGGGCTCGGCGAAGGACGGGTTGAGCGCGACGATGGCGATGAGGATGACGATGAGGAGGACGAGGACGATGCCCTTCGGGTCGATCGCACGCGCGGCCAGGGCCGCGATCCGATCCCCGGGCCTGCGCCCCGCCACGGCGGACTGGATTGTCATCGGCGTGCACCTCCCCGATCGGGGCTCGGTTCCCCTTCGGCCCCGGGACTGGGGTCGGGACTCGCCGCGGGTTCGGCCGCGGCAGTCAGGCCCGCACCCGCGGCCGAAGCCCCTGCGGCCGAAGCTCCGGTCGGACCCGCCTCGGCGAACCGGATGCGGCGGGCGATCAGCCGGCGGCGGGCGTAGAGGGCGACGGCGATGATGATGACGAGGCCGCGGATGACGTCCTTGAGGAAGGGATTGAACTGCATGACGCTCATGAGGTTGTCGAGCACGGCGAAGATCGCCACGCCGCCGATCGTGCCCCAGATCGTGCCCCGCCCGCCCATGAGCACCGTGCCGCCGAGGACGACGGCGGCGATCGAGAGCAGATCATAGCTGCCCTGGGACCCGACCGTGGGGCTTCCGACGCCCAACCGGCTCGCCAGCAGCAGTCCGGCCAGGCCCGCGCACACGGAGCTGCCGATGTGCGCGCCGATGAGCGGCAGCCGTTCGCGGACGCCCGAGAGCCGGGCGACCTCCGCATTGCCGCCGACGGCGAAGAGGTGATGTCCGAACGAGGTCCGGGCGAGGACGAACGCGACGAGCCCGGCCAGGGCCAGCATGAGAAGCGTCGAGATCGGCACCGGACCGATCCCGGTGGCGCCGAAGAGCTGGAACGACCACGGCACGCTGCCCTCGGTGCCCTGATAGTTCGTGTCGAGGTACCCCTTGAGCATCAGCCCCATGCCCAGGGTGGCGACGAAGCCGTGCACCTTGAGCACGGTGACGAAGACTCCGTTGGCCGCCCCGATCGCCGCGGTCACGGCCAGCGTCAGCAGCACCGCCGGCAGGACCATTCCGTCGCTGCCGTCCATGGTCTGGGCCGCGATCAGGCTGGCCAGACTCATCACATAGGGCACGGACAGGTCCAGGGAGGCGCCGAGGATGACCAGCGTCTGTCCGATGGCGACGAATCCGAGCACGCTCATTCCCGTGAGGATGTCGCGGATGTTGCCGGCGCTGAAGAAGCTGCGTCCGGTCGTGGCGACGAGCACCGCGCCGACGATGAGGACCAGCACGAGCGCGATGTAGACGAGTGCGGTGGTGTCGAGTCTGCGCAGTCGCTGTCTCATTGCTCCTCCACCACCCGGGCCTCGGTTCCGGTCGCGAGTCCGAGCACCTCTTCCTCGCTCGCACTCGGCGGCAGCTGCCCGGCGATCCGGCCGTCGGACATGACGAGGAGCCGATCGGACATGCCCAGGACCTCGGGGAGTTCGCTGGAGACGAGCACGATGGCCACACCTGCGGCGGCGAGCTTCCGGATGAGTCGATAGACCGCGATCTTCGCCCCGACGTCGATGCCGCGGGTCGGCTCGTCGAGCAGCACCACCCGCGGCGAGGTGGCCAGCCATTTCGCCAGCACGACCTTCTGCTGGTTGCCGCCCGACAGTGAGCGCACCTCCTGACCGAGACCGCGGCTGATGACCTCGAGCGAGGTGAGGATGCCGGGGACCTCGGTCCGCGTGCGGCGGGTGCGGGAGGGGAAGACCGAGCGGATGGCCAGCAGCGCGTTGTCCAGAATCGACTGCGACAGGGCCAGCCCCGTGCCCTTGCGGTCCTCGGTGACCAGTGCGAGTCCGCGACGCACCCCGTCCCGCGCCGAGGCGATCTCCACCGGCCGCCCGTCGAGGCTCATCCGCCCCCGCGTGAAGGCCTGCGTTCCGAAGATCGCCTCCAGCAGCTCCGTGCGTCCCGAGCCCTGCAGACCGGAGATCCCGAGGATCTCACCGGCCCGCAGCTCGAGATCGATGCCGTCGAGCTGTTCGTTGCCGCCTGCGGTGACGGTGAGAACGGGCGGACCGACCTCGGTGTCGGGCTCGGGGTCCGGGAAGAACGCGCCGATCGGCCTGCCCACCATGGCCCGGACGAGGCCGGCATGGTCGAGTTCGGCTCGCGGTCGGCTCGTGACCAGGGCACCGTCCTTGAGCACGGTGATCACGTCGCAGAGGTCGAAGATCTCCTGCAGCCGATGGGAGACGTAGATGATGGCCACCCCTTTGGCCTTGAGCGCATCGATGACCCGGTAGAGCACGGTCACCTCGTTGTCGGACAGCGCAGCCGTCGGCTCGTCCATCGAGATCACCGTGGCCTCGACCGACAGCGCCTTGATGATCTCGACGATCTGCTGCTCGGCGACGGTGAGCACACCGACCTTCGCGTCCGGCTCGATGCCCGTGACGTCGAGTTCGTCGAGCAGCTGCTGGGTCCGAGTCCGCATGCTCTCCACATCGACCATGCCCCATCGCCTGGGCTCGCGGCCGAGGAAGACGTTCTGGGCGACGGTGCGGTCGGGAAGGAGGTTGAACTCCTGGAAGACCGTGGCGACCCCGGCCCGGGCAGCCTCGACCGGGTGGGCGAAGTCGACCTCGCGGCCGTGGACGAGCAGCCGACCCGCATCGCGACGGTGGACTCCGGCGATGACCTTCATCAGCGTCGACTTCCCCGCGCCGTTCTCCCCGACCAGACCGTGCACCGTGCCCGCCCGCACCTCGAGGTCGACGTCGTGGAGGACCTCGACGCCGAAGAACTGCTTGCGGATCCCGGTGACGATCAGCACCGGTGAGGCGGATTGGCTCACGGCTGCTCGACCTCCACCCAGCGGCGTTCGGCCGCCGATCTCAGGACGGCCTCGGTGACGGTCACGGCTCTGAGACCGTCGGCCAGCCTCGGCACGCCCTCGCGCTGCTCACCTGCGAAGACCGCATAGGAATCGGCGATGAACGCATCGAAGGCGTCCTGATACCCCTGCGGATGGCCGGCCGGGACCCGGCACAGCCGAGCGGCGTCGGCCGAGAGCGATTCGGCGTCGCGCACGAGCAGTCGGGACTCGGCGCGTCGGCCCAGCCACAGCTGTTCGGGCTGCTCCTGCGCGAAGCGCAGGCTCTCTCGCTCACCGGCGATTTCGATCACGAGCCCGTTCTTGCGGCCGGGAGCGACCTGGGACACGAGCAGCGAGCCGATGGCTCCGCCGCTGAACTCGACGGTCAGGGCCACCGTGTCCTCCGTGCTCACCGGCACTCCCCCGCGCCGAGGATGGACCGTGCGCATCGTCGCCGCCAGGGCGGTGATGGTCTGCCCGGCGATGAATTCGATGAGATCGACGAGGTGGCACCCGATGTCGGCGAAGGCACGCGAGGGCCCGCCGCTTCCGGCATCGACCCGCCAGTTCTCATCATCGGGATCGAGCAGCCAGTCCTGCAGGTAGCTGGCGTCCACCGTCAGCAGCGCGCCCGTGTCTCCCCTGCGGATGCGGGCACGGGCCTCGCGCACCATCGGATGGTAGCGGTAGACGAAGGGGACGGTTCCGCCGAGTCCGAGCTCCTCGGCTCGCTCGAGCACGCGACCGGCGGTGGCCGAATCGGTGGCCACCGGCTTCTCGCAGATGATGTGTGATCCGGCCTCGAGGGCACTCAGCGACTGCTGAGCATGAGCGCGGTTGGGGGTGCACACGTGCACGACATCGACCGGGTGGGCGAAGAAGTCGTCCGGATCGGCCGCGGTCGCGAACCCGAGATCGGCGGCGGCCCGTTCGCTTCCGGCCAGGTCCGAGGTCGCAATCACCTCGAGGGCGGCACCGGCCGATCGGGCCGCCCGAGAGTGGACCCGTGCCATGAACCCTCCGCCGAGGATTCCGATCGAAGGCGTCGACGCCGACGCATGAGCAACACTGACCATGATCTATTGTGATTCCAGTTTCAGACTTATGTCAATAGTCTTTCAGAAGTATTCATTCAGCTAGCTTTGTTGTGAAGTGTGGTTTACTGAATGGATGGCTCCGTCGAATTCGCGCACCTCCGAGCTGTCGCACGCCGGCGGGCTGTTCCAGCTGCTTCGCGACGGACGGCCACGCACCCGTGCCGATCTCGTCAGGTCGACCGGTCTCTCGCGTCCCACCGTCGCCGACAGGATCGATCAGCTGCTCGGCCTCGGCCTCATCGCCGAGGTCGACGGGGCGGCGTCGACCGGCGGCCGCCCGAGCTCCCGGTTCGCCTTCAATCCCCGCGCCCGCGTCGTCATCGCCGCCGACTTCGGTGCCTCGCACTCCCGCATCGCCGTGACGAATCTGGCCGGTGAGCTGCTTGCGGACACCTCGTCCACGCGCGAGATCGCCGAGGGCCCGCGCTCGGCGATCGACTGGCTGAGGTCGACGGCCCTCGAGCTGCTCGAGCGCGCCGGGCGCGGCGTCGACGAGGTCGTGGGCATCGGCATCGGTCTGCCCGGGCCGGTCGAGTTCTCCACCGGCCGCCCGATCAACCCGCCGATCATGCCCGGGTGGGATCGATTCGACGTGCCCGGAGCCCTGAGGGAGTCCTTCGACTCCCCCGTCTTCGTCGACAACGACGTCAACATCATGGCCCTGGGCGAACGGACGACGGCCTGGCCGGAGACGACCGACCTCATCTTCGTCAAGGTCGCCACGGGCATCGGTGCCGGAATCATCTCGGGAGGCTCGCTGCGCCGCGGTTCGCACGGTGCCGCCGGCGATATCGGCCATGTGGCGCTGCCGCGAGCCGCCGAGGTGCCCTGCGCCTGCGGCAACCGCGGCTGCCTGGAGGCCGTGGCCTCGGGGCGGGCGATCGCGCGAAGCCTCAGCGCCGCGGGCGTGCCCGCCGCGACCCCGTCCGATGTCGTCGAGCTCGTCAAGTCCGGTGACGTCCATGCGGTCCAGGCCGTCCGCCAGGCCGGCCGGGACCTCGGCGAGGTCCTGACCACCTGTGTGAGCCTGATGAATCCCTCTCTCATCCTCATCGGCGGGACCATGGCCCAGGCCGCCGAGCACCTCGTGGCCGGTGTCCGCGAGGTCGTCTACGCGCGTTCGATCCCGCTGTCGACCGAACACCTCATGATCGCCCCGTCACGATCGGCCGGCGATGCCGCGGTCCTCGGCGCCGCCCATCTGGCGATCGACTCGGCCCTGTCGCCCGAGCGGATCGCCGCCGCCCTGGCCGGCTCGGCAGGACCGCTGAGGCCCGACGCTCCCGCCTGAGGCCTCCGGCACTGCCCGACCGAGTGCTGACACTCCCCGGCGCAGTCCGGGGCCCGACCCTGCGGGCAGTACACTTGACACGAAGCGTCGGGCCCACCCCACCGTGCCTGACCTGCCTCGACGAAGGAGTGCCGTTGACCCCCACACGTACGTTCGCCCAGGTCGATGTCTTCTCCGCGGCTCCCTACCGCGGAAATCCCGTCGCCGTCGTCCTCGACGCCGATGGTCTCGACGCCGAGCAGATGGCTCGGATCGCGAATTGGACGAACCTGTCTGAGACGACCTTCGTGCTCACGCCCACGGACCCCGGCGCCGACTACCGGCTGCGGATCTTCACCCCGAGCGGCGAGCTGCCCTTCGCCGGCCACCCCACGCTCGGTTCGGCCGCGGCCTGGCTCGACGCCGGCGGCTCACCTCGGCACTCGGACCGCGTGGTCCAGGAATGCGGGGCCGGACTCGTCGACATCCGCCGAGGCGGTCGGACGTCAGCCTCGGCCGAAGCCGGTGAGTCCCTGGCCTTCGCCGCCCCCGAGCGGCTGCGCACCGGCGAACTCGATGAGGTCTTTCTCGCACGGATCGTCGCGGCCCTCGGGATCGAGCCCGCCGACGTCGTCGACCATCAGTGGGTCGACAACGGACCCGGCTGGGCGGCCCTGCGTCTGCGCAGCGCCGAGCAGGTGCTCGGACTCGAACCGGACTTCTCCTCGGTCCCCGAGGCCAAGATCGGCGTCCTCGGCGCCCACCCCGAAGGGTCGGAGCACGAGTACGAGATCCGTGCCTTCGCCCCCGGCGCCGGAATCCCCGAGGACCCGGTCACCGGCAGTCTCAACGCCTCGGTCGCACAGTGGCTGATCGGAGCCGGCCGCGCTCCGAACTCCTACACTCTCACGCAGGGCACCGCGCTGGGGCGGTCCGGAGTCGTCTCGATCTCGGCCGAGGACGACGAGGTCTGGGTCGGCGGCGCCACCACCGTCTGCTTCCGTGGGACGGCACTGGTATGAGCCGGCATGTGACCAGCGCGAACAGGCCCAAGAAGCGGGTGCGGATCTTCCACGGCCGCATGTACTTCGCCCTCCAGGCCCTGGCCGGAGCCGCCTGGTGGCTGGGCATCAGCATGAGCCCGAGACTGCAGACGGCGACCCTGGGCGGCATCGATCCGCTCCTCATCGCCGTCATCGACATCCCGCTGTTCGTCATCGGCTCGGCCCTGGCCGCGCTCAACCTCCGCTGGGCGGTGTGGATCGCCACGGGCTGGACCGTCCTCGTCGCCGCCGGCATGGTCGTCTACGCCACCGCCACCACCGAGGCGGGTCTCGGTGCCGTGCTCATGATCCTCGCCGCGCTCGGCAGCCTCCTGGCCGGGCCGCTCATCCTGCTCGGACGGATCCCCTCCGACCGGCTCCTCATCGGACCCTTCGCCTTCCACGCCTCGAGCACACGCGTGCGCGGCCGCCTCCTGCTGCGCACGACGATCCAGATCGTCATCTTCTGGGGCGTGTTCCTCATCATCCTGCCGGTGATCATCAATGCCTTCGAGGACCGATGGAACCTGTCCTACAAGTTCCCGATCCTGCTGGTCGTCACGGGCTTCGCCGTGCTCGCCTTCTCCAGCGTCATCGGCGTGTGGTCGGCCCGGGCGATTGCGAACTTCGGCTCCGGGACTCCGCTGCCGGCGCAGATGGCCCACCATCTGGTCACTCGCGGCCCCTACGCCTTCGTGCGCAATCCCATGGCCATCGCGGGCATCGCGCAGGGCGTGTCGATGGGTCTGCTCATCGGCTCCTGGCTGGTCGTGGTCTACGCGGTCATCGGTTCGCTGCTGTGGAACTGGCTCATCCGCCCCCACGAGGAGGCCGATCTGCATGATCGCTTCGGCAACGAGTACCGCGAGTACGCCAAGCGGGTCGACTGCTGGTGGCCGCGTCTGAATCGCAGCCCGATCGCCGATGTCCTCGAAGAGGAGCCGCCGGGCGGCGAGGCCAGCGCCGACGAGGCCAGCGCCGGCGAGGCGAGCTCCGACGAGAGGTCGGCCGACGGGTCTACCTGACGACGCGGTCGATCGGGTCGGGGTCCGCACGCGGTGGGAACGCGACCATGATCAGCAGGGCCAGGCCCGCGCCGATGCCGGCACCGATCGTGTTCGTGATGAAGTCGCTGAGGGTGGCGAACCGTGTCTGCGTGAACACGGTTCCCTGCACGCCCTCGATGACGCCGGAGAAGGCGGAGCCGATCAGCCACCCCCACCACCAGCGCTTCCTGCCCAGATGCAGGGCCAGGAGGAGACCGAAGGGGACGAACATGCCGACATTGGCCAGCATCTCGACCCGCTCATAGGTCAGCCACTGGGTCATCCGGTGGGAGGCGAGGAAGTTCAGCAGCCGGCCGATGAAGCTGCCCGGACTCGTGTCGAGCTGCCGCGGCGTCAGCGTCACCAGGCCGATGAAGATCGTATAGAAGATCAGCAGCACGAGCGGCGCATCGCCGAACCGGTGATCGTGCCCCCTCATACGTGCCCTCGACGCAACCGTTCCTGCCGCCTCAGACCGCCTCGACGTCGTCGAAGCTCGCGGTGTCGATGACGGCGCGGAAGCGCACATCACCGGCCACGACCCGGTCATAGGCGGCGTCGGCCTCGGTGACGGGGATCGTCTCGATCTTCGCGGCGATGCCGTGTTCGGCGCAGAAGTCGAGCATCTCCTGGGTCTCGGCGATGCCGCCGATGTTCGATCCCGCGAGCACCTTGGCCCCGCCGATCACCGAGCCGAAGGACAGCTGCTGCTTGGCCGGCGGCAGACCGACGACGGCCATGACCCCGCGCGGCTTCAGCAGATGCAGGTAGCGGTCGACGGGGATGTCGGCGCTGATCGTGTTGAGGATGAGGTCGAATTCGCCGTTGTGGCTGACGAAGAAGTCCTCCTCGCCGGTGGCGAGCATCCGCTTCGCCCCGAGGGCGAGCGCCTCGGATTCCTTCCGCAGAGTGCGGGAGAGCACGGTGACCTCGGCGCCCATGGCCGCGGCGATCTGGACGCCCATGTGGCCGAGCCCGCCGAGGCCGACGACGGCGACCTGCTTGGCCGCCCCGTTGTTCTTCTCGCCGGCTCCCCAGCGGGCCAGCGGCTGATAGGTGGTGATGCCCGCGCACAGCAGCGGGGCGGCGACGTCGAAGTCGAGGGAGTCGGGGATCCGGCAGACGAAGCGTTCGTTGACGACGACCTTCTGGGCGTAGCCGCCCTGGGTGATCGTGCCGTCGACGTCGGTGGAGTTGTAGGTGCCGACATTTCCTCTCAGGCAGTTCTGCTCCTGACCGGCCGCGCACTCCTCGCATTCGCCGCAGGAGTCGACCAGGCAGCCCACGCCCACCCGGTCGCCGACCTTCCAGTCGGTGACCGCGTCACCGACGGCCTCGACGACCCCGGCGATCTCGTGGCCGACGGTGAGCGGGAAGTGCGCCTGACCCCATTCGTTGCGGATGGTGTGGATGTCGCTGTGGCAGATGCCGGCTGCCCTGATGTCGATGACCACGTCATCGGCGCGCGGGGCGCGACGTTCGATCATGCCCACACGGAACGGCTCATCGGGGCCGGTCTTCTGCAGTGCCTTGACGGTGATGCTCATCGAATCTCCTTGTGCTCGAACGTGCGAGGCTGGGCAACATCGTCCAGCACGTGCAGCAGAACAGTCTATTCCATGCTCGGGGCTCCGTTCCCGGGGCCGGCTCAGTCCTTGCTCGTCCTCTCCCCGATGCTCAGGTCGAGGGGGAAGTCGACGGGAGCGTGTCCGAACAGGAGCCGGCCCGCCGAGGCGGCCGCCGCCCTGATCGCCTCCGCTGCCTGATCGGCCTGCTGGGCCGGGGCGTGGACGATGACCTCGTCGTGGAGGAAGAAGACCAGGTGCGCCCGCCGGGAGAACACCGGCCCCGAGGCGGCCGCCGGCCGGGCCGACTCCCCGTCGGCTGGGCTTCCGTCGGCTGGGGCCTCGTTGGTGGGGCGCCCGTCGGTGGGGATCGCCGGCAGCCGGGCCAGTCTCTGCCGCAGATCGGCCAGCCAGGCCAGGGCCCATTCGGCAGCGGTGCCCTGGACGACGAAGTTGCGGGTGAATCGTCCCTGGTCACCGGCCGCGCGCCGGGCCCGCTGCTCGTCTGCGGCGGTCGCGTCGAAGCGGTCCGCCGCCCTCTGCAGCCGCTGCCAGTCCTCCCCCGGGGCCGGCGAGGTCCGGCCCAACCAGGTGGACACGACGCCTCCGCGCCGCCCCACCTCGGCGGCGGTGTCGACCAGATGCATCGCGGCGGGGAAGTTCGAGCGCAGGCGGGGCACCAGCGCTCCGGCCTCACCCGTCGTCGACCCGTACAGGGCCGCGAGCACGGCGATCTTCGCCTCGGCCCGCGTGGCCACGATTCCGGCCTCGACGAGCCCGGAGTAGAGGTCGCGGCCATAACCGGCCGCGGCCATCGCCCGGTCACCGGACATCGCCGCCAGCGCCCGGGGTTCGAGCTGGGCGACATCGGCCGAGATCAGCCGCCAGCCGGGATCGGCGCGCAGGGCTGGGCGCAGCTGTCGCGGGATCTGCAGGGCCCCGCCTCCGCTGGCCGCCCAGCGCCCGGTGACGACTCCGCCGGGCACGTAGACGGGACGGTACCGGCCGTCATCGACCCATTCATCGAGCCAGTGCCAGCCGTTGGCCGCCAGCAGCCGGGCCATACGCTTGTATTCGAGCAGCGGGGCGATCGCCGGATGGTCGCTGCCGGCCAGCTCCCATTTCGAGGTCGAGTCGACATGGATGCCCGCATTGCGCAGGGAGGCCAGCAGCCGGTTCGGGGAGTCGAGGTTCGCGTGCGGGTCGCCCAGGGCCGCGCGGACCCGATCGGCCACGGCCAGCATCTTCGCGGGCTTGCCGTCGCGCAGCGGTCTGGGCCCGAGGGCCTCGGTCAGGATCCGGTCGTATTCGACGACGTCCCAGGGCACTCCTGCCGCCCGCATCTCCGCGGCCACGAGTCCGCCGGCCGATTCGGCGGCCAGCAGCAGTCGCAGTCGTCCCGGATCGCTCGCGGTCTCCACGGCGGTCCGCTGCCGGGCGTATTCGGCCAGACCGGCCTCGATGTCGTGGGGCACCTGGCGAACACGGCCGCGACCGGCGTCGACCTCGAACAGCGCGGCGGCTTCGGCCACACTGTCGTCGACCGGCTCCGCGTCCCAGTCCTCGGCGGCGCGGATCGGGTCGGGGGCGCTGACGAGTTCGGACCGGGCGAGGATCGCATGGGCCAGACGCAGGTCGTGGCAGCGGTCGATGCTCACTCCGGCGGCCAGCAGCGGCGGGTACCACTTCGGGGTGTCGCTGAAGACCCACCTCGTCGGGGGCACCCGGACGCCGGAGTCCCGGGTCCCGGGTCCACGGGGCTCGGTCTCAGGGGACTCGGCTTCGCGGGCACGGACGAACTCGGGCAGCTCCGCCTCGGCGAGCTCGATGCGGTCCACCACGGACCCGCCGGCGTCGAGGTCGACGACGGCCACCCGATCGACCCTGGCGCGGCCGAGCACGCAGGAGGCGGGAGGGGAATCGGATGCGGCGGCCATGCTCCCACAGTACTGCCGCCCGACCGAGCTGGATGTGATCCTGGTAACGTCATCATCACCGACGCGCACGAAAGGTCCGAGAACACCATGGACGTTGTCTCCTCCCTCACCGACGCCCTGCCGGCCGAGGCCGTCATCACCGATCCCGATTCGATGGACGCCTACCGCTGGGACCGGGCGAACGATCCCGATGCGGGGGTGCCGCTGGCCGTGGTCAGGGCGACGTCGACGGCAGAGGTCCAGGCCGTGGTCCGCATCGCCGCCGAGGCGAAGGTTCCGATCGTGCCCCGCGGGGCCGGCTCCGGGCTGTCGGGAGGCAGCTCGGCGATCGCCGGGGGCATCGTGCTCTCACTCGATCGGATGCGCCAGATCAGCATCGATCCGGTCACCCGGATGGCCAGCGTCCAACCCGGTGCGTTCAACGCCGAGGTCAAGGCCGCCGCGGCCGAGCACGGCCTGTGGTATCCGCCGGATCCGTCCTCGTTCGAGTTCTGTTCAATCGGCGGCAACATCGCCACGAACGCCGGCGGACTGTGCTGCGTGAAATACGGTGTGACCACAGACTATGTGCTCGGCATGACCGTCGTTCTCGCCGACGGTCGCGCAGTCGAGCTCGGCGGTCCGCGGCTCAAGGACGTCGCCGGTCTGCCCCTGACGAAGCTGTTCGTCGGTTCCGAGGGCACGCTCGGGGTGATCACCGAGGTGACCCTGCGTCTCATCCCCGCCCAGCTGCCGCCGACGACGGTGGTCGCGATGTTCCCGCGGCTGGCCGATGCCACGAGGACCGTTCTCGACATCGCCGGCGAGATGCGCCCGTCGATGCTCGAGTTCATGGACCGCGCCTCGATCAACGCCGTCGAAGACGAGCTGCGGATGGGCCTCGACCGCGAGGCCGAGGGGATGCTCGTCATCCAGTCCGACGAACCGGGCGCCCACGCCGGAGTGCAGGCGGGTCGGATCGAGGAGATCTGCAACGCCAACTCGGCCTCCGAGTGCTATCTCACCGACGACCCCGATGAAGGTGAGGCCTTCGTCACCGCCCGCCGCATCGCGATCCCCGCGGTGGAGAAGAAGGGCGCGCTGCTGCTCGAGGACGTCGGGGTGCCGCTGCCCAAGCTCGGCGACCTGGTGCTCGGCATCGAGGCGATCGCGGCCGAACGCGAGGTCACGATCGCCGTCATCGCCCATGCCGGCGACGGCAACACCCACCCCCTGCTCGTCCTCGATCCGAAGGACGAAGAGCAGCAGAAACGCGCACAGATCGCCTACGGCGAGGTCATGGACCTGGCGATGGACCTCGGCGGGACGATCACCGGTGAGCACGGGGTCGGTCGGCTCAAGGCCCCGTGGCTGGCGCCCTACCTCGGCGAGGACGTCATGGAGCTCAACCACCGGATCAAGACCGCCCTCGACCCGGACCACATCTTCAATCCCGGCTCGGTGTACACGGGGCTCGTGTGAGCGCCCGCGAAGAACCGACCAGGTCCGGGCCGGGACTCAGCGGCCTCCCGGAGCGTTTGTGGTCACAGAACCGAGGAATCATCGCCGCGATCGCGAAATCCCCTCGGTTCTGTGACCACAAACGAGTTCTGCGACCACAGACCAGCGCGCACCGCCGATCCGGCGATCCGCCGCCCCCGCTGCCGGTGATCCGCCGCGCCACGACCGTGTGATCTTCCTCGCGTGCGGACGGATCCGCCTGAGACCGAGGTCACCTCGTCTTCGGGATGGGCCGGGGTACGGCATATGATGGGGAAATCATTCCACAGACCCCGAAACGCTTCTGCATGCACAATTCCTCTCAGACCGAACCGCCGCCGGCTGCTCAGGGCACAGCCCAGGGCTTCGCCCACGCGAAGGCGATCCTCTTCGGCGAACACGCGGTCGTCTACGGCCGTCCCGCCGTGGCCGTGCCCCTGCACGGGCTCGGGGTGCAGACCGATATCCGCCGGTCACCGGAGCAGGAGACCCGGATCGAGAGCCAGCTCTTCTCCGGCACCGCGCAGACCGCTCCCGAACCGATGGGCCCCGTCGTCGCCGGTCTCACTGCCGCACTGCAGGCCATCGGCGATCCCGACGCCGAGGTGGAGCTGCTCATCCGCTCAGCGATCCCCCACAGCCGGGGTCTGGGCTCGAGCGCCGCCGTGGCCACCTCCGTCGCCCGCGCCGTGGCGAGCCTCAACGCCACCGTCTTCGACGAGGAGACCCTCCACGAGATCGTCCAACAGGCCGAGACCGTCGCCCACGGCCGGCCCAGCGGCATCGACGCCTGGGCCGTGGCCAAACCCGCCCCGATCCGGTTCCAGACCGGGTGCGCTGCCACCATCGACGTCGGACGGCGCCTCGTCTTCGTCCTCGCCGACACCGGCCAGCACGGCTCCACCGCCGAGGCGGTCGGACGGGTGCGGGCCCGCCGCGACGCCGATCCGGTGCTCATCGGCGGGACCATCGACCGGCTGGCCGAACTCACCGATGCCGCCGTCGACGACATCCGCTCCGGCGATCGCGACACGATCGGGGCCCGCATGCTCGAGGCCCATGATCTGCTCGGCGGACTCGGGGTGTCCTCGCCGACTCTGGACTCCCTCGTCGCCGCCGCCACCGCGGCCGGAGCCCGCGGAGCCAAACTCACCGGAGGCGGACTCGGCGGCTGCGTGCTGGCCCTGGCCGATGACGACGAATCCGCCGAGGAGCTCGCGGATGCTCTGCGCGCCGCAGGGGCGCCGCGGACCTGGACGACGGAGGTCAGACCGACATGAGAACCACGACGGCTCGGGCCCACCCGAACATCGCTCTGGTCAAGTACTGGGGCAAGGCCGATGAGGATCTGATCCTGCCCGCGGCCGGCAGCCTCTCGCTGACCCTCGACCAGTTCCCGACCACGACCACCGTCGCGCCCGCCCCGAGCGCCGAGCTCGACGTCCTCGAACTCGACGGCCGTCCGGCCGATGCCGGGCAGACCGCACGCATCTCGGACTTCCTCGATCATGTCCGCACCCTGGCCGGACGCGATGAGAGGGTCATCGTCCGCTCCCGCAACTCCGTGCCCACCGGTGCGGGTCTGGCCTCCTCGGCCTCGGGCTTCGCGGCTCTGGCCACGGCCGCGGCCGCCGCATTCGATCTCGATCTCAGCCCCCGCGACCTCAGCCGTCTGGCCCGGCTCGGCTCCGGCTCGGCCTGCCGGTCCATCGCCGAGGGTGTGGCCGTCTGGCATGCCGGTGACGACGCGTCCTCCTTCGCCGAACCCGTCGACGCCCCGGACATGCGGATGATCATCGTCACCGTCGACCGGGCGCGCAAGGCCGTGTCCTCCCGCGAGGCGATGCGGGCCACGGCCGCCACCTCGCCGTTCTACTCCGGCTGGGTGTCCTCGACCGAGGACTATCTGAGACAGATGCTGGTCGCCTGCCGTGCGGGCGATTTCACCCGCATCGGCGAGATCACCGAATCCCACGCCCTGCGCATGCACGGGCTCATCCAGTCGACCGTGCCCCCGATCCGCTTCCTCAACCCGACCAGCCACGCGATCTTCGACGCCGTGGCCGAGGCCCGCGAGCAGGGCATCGAGGCCTATTCCACCGCCGATGCCGGACCGAACGTCGCCGTCATCGTCCGCCCCTCCGACGCCGGGGCGCTGGCCGGCCGGCTCACCGCCTTCGGCGATGTCCGCGTCGTCGGCCCCGGTCCCGGCGCCCACCTGTGCACAGACGAAGGAGCAGCGGTCGACGCAGCCGCGCCCGTGGCCGTGCCCGCGAGCGAACCCGCATCCGAAGGCGGCCGGGCATGATCGTCACCCGGGCGCCCGGAAAGCTGTTCATCGCCGGCGAGTACGCTGTCGTGTCCCCCACGGAGCCGGCCGTGCTCGTGGCCGTCGACCGGTGCATCACGGTGCGGCTGACCGAGAGCGAGGACGCCGGTCGCATCCACTCCTCCGAATACGGTCGGGCCCCGCTGGTGTGGCGGCGGGAGCAGGGCGGTGAGGCCATCGTCCTCGAGCACCGTCCCGCCGACTACGTGCTCTCGGCGATCTCGACGCTCGAGGAGCTGCGTGCCGCCCGCGGTGTCGCCCCCCGCTACTTCGACCTCGACATCTCCAGCGAACTCGACGACGCCGACGGACGGAAGTTCGGACTCGGATCCTCGGCCGCGGTGACCGTGGCCACCGTGGCCGCCCTCGACGAGTTCTACGCCCTGGGCCTCAGCGCCACCGAACGCTTCAAGCTCGCCCTGCTCGCAACCATCGCCATCGCCCCCAACGCCTCGGGCGGGGACTTGGCGGCGAGCACCTTCGGCGGCTGGATCCGCTACTCCTCCCCCGACCGTGCCGCCCTGCGCGCCCACCGTGCCGAACACGGTCTCGTCTCCGCGCTCAACTGCAGTCAGTGGGCCGGATCCGGGGTCAGGCGGATCAGCCCGCCCGCCTCCCTGCGGCTGCTCGTCGGCTGGACGGGATCACCGGCCTCGACCGAGCACCTCGTCAAACGCGTGCACACCCCGGGCCAGGCCAAACCGAAGCCCTTCACCTCGTTCGCCGCCGAGTCCCACAGCCTCGTCGACGACCTCGTGGCCGCCTGCGATGACGATGATGATGCCGCCGCGCTGGACACGATCCGTTCGGCCCGCACACTGCTGCAGCGCCTCGGGGAGTCCTCGGGCAGCCTCATCGAGACCGAGGCCCTGCGGAACCTGTGCGCCATCGCCGAGTCCCACGGGGCGGCCGCGAAGCCCTCGGGCGCCGGCGGCGGGGACTGCGGCATCGCCCTGACCCGGGAGGACTCCCGGACCACGGAGGCCATCCTGGCCGGCTGGCAGGCCCACGGCATCCGGCACCTCGGCCTCGGCACGCACGAAGAGGAAGGCGAGATCGATGAGTTCTGAGACCCCGTCCCCGCGGGCGGCGCGCAAGGACGACCATGTCCGCCTGGCCTCGGCCCAGCAGACCGAAGGCCCCCGACGCTCGGACTTCGACGACCTCGAGTTCGTCCACCATGCCCTGTCCGGCACCAGCCCGGAGACCGTGGACCTGTCCGTCGACCTCGGGGACTGGACGTGGTCGGCCCCGTTCTACGTCAACGGCATGACCGGCGGCACCGAGACCACCGCGCGGATCAACCGCGACCTCGCCCTCGCCGCGGCCGAGACCGGCCTGCCCATGGCCTGCGGTTCGATGAGCGTGGCCCTCGACGACGCCGAGGCGGCCAAGGGCTTCACCGTCATCCGCGAGGTCAACCCCGATGGCTTCGTCATGGGCAACCTCGGTGCCGGTCGCAGCGCCGATGACGCCCGCCGGGCCGTCGAACTGCTCGGCGCCGATGCCCTGCAGATCCACGTCAACCCCGTGCAGGAGACCGCGATGCCCGAGGGCACCCGCGACTTCTCCGAATGGCTCGACGGCCTCGCCGAGATCGTCGCCGCCTGCCCCGTTCCGGTCATCGTCAAGGAGGTCGGATTCGGACTCAGCCGCCGCACGCTGGGCCAGCTGGCCGAGATCGGGGTCCGGTTCGCCGATGTCTCCGGCGCCGGGGGCACGGACTTCCTGCGCATCGAGAACGATCGGGCCGGAGCCCACGACTTCGCCATGCTCACCGGGTTCGGACAGTCGGCCCTGGCCTGCCTGCTCGACGCCCCGGACGAATGGACCGGCGGCGGGGCCGTCTCAGCCGGCGTGCTTCTGGCCTCCGGAGGGGTCCGCAACCCCTATGATGTCGTCAAGGCGCTGGCCTGCGGGGCCCGGGCCGTCGGCGTCGCCGGCACCTTCCTGCAGACCGTGCTCGACCATGGCCCGGACGGGCTCATCGACCTCGTCTGCACCTGGCAGGATCAGACGCGGGCGCTGCTGGCCCTGCTCGGGGCGCAACGGTCGACCGACCTGGCCCATACGGACCTGCTCACGCGGGGCCGCCTCGGCGAGTTCGCCCGCCTGCGCGGGATCGACGTCGTCGCGCTTTCCCACCGCAGCGAGGCCCTGCCGAGCAGCGATGAACTTTCGAGGAGGAATCAGCAGTGAATTCGATCACCGGGATCCCGACCAGCTGGGTCGGTCCCCTGCGGGTCAGCGGCGAGGCCGTGGCCGCCGCGGGCACCCACACCGAGGTGGCCGTGCCCCTGGCGACCTACGAGACCCCGCTGTGGCCCTCCGTCGGACGCGGGGCCTCGATCTCGCGGGAGATCGACGGTGGGATCCGCACCGTCATCGTCGATGAGCGGATGACCCGGTCCGTCCTGTTCGTGGCCGAATCGGCCATCGGCGCCGAGGCGGCCGCGCAGGCCATCCGCCACCGCGAACCCGAACTCTCCGACCTCGTGGCCTCCGGCAGCGCCCATGCCCGTCTGCTCGAGATCCACCCGGAGATCGTGGGCAATCTGCTCTTCGTCCGCTTCGCCTTCCGGACCAATGACGCCTCGGGCCACAATATGGTCACCCAGGCCTCGGACACGCTCATGGAGCGCATCCTGTCCTGGAACCTCGGACTCGACTACGGCTCGGTGTCGGGCAACTACTGCTCGGACAAGAAGGCCACCGCCGTCAACGGGATCCTCGGGCGCGGACGCAATGTCGTCGCCGAGATCGTCCTGCCCCACGAAGTCGTCCAGCGGCGGCTGCGCTCGAGCGCGGAGAAGATGGCCGAGCTCGTCATCCGCAAGAACCTCGTCGGCTCGACCGTCGCCGGGGCCCTGCGCTCGGCCAACGCCCACTATGCGAACATGCTGCTCGCCTTCTACCTGGCCACCGGGCAGGACGCGGCGAACATCGTCGAGGGCTCCCAGGGCATCACCTATGCGGAGAACCGAGCCGAGGGACTGTACTTCTCGACGACTCTGCCGCATCTGATCGTCGGCACGGTGGGCAACGGCAAGGATCTGCCGCACGTGGACGAGGCGCTGGAGCGGCTGGGCTGCCGCGACGACCGCGAGCCGGGTGCGAACTCCCGCCGCCTGGCCGCACTCATGGCCGCCACCGTGCTCTGCGGGGAGCTGTCCCTGCTCGCGGCGCAGACGAATCCCGGGGAGCTCATGGCCACCCACATCGAGATGGAACGCAGAGAGGACGGTGAGCCGGCTTGAGTCCAGATCCGCAGACGGCAGACAGCATGAGGGCGATCGGCATCGACGACATCGAGCTGGCCACGACCCACCATGTGGTCAGGCTCGACGACTACGCCGCGGCCAACGACACCGACCCGAACAAGTACCGTCTCGGCCTCGGCCAGGACGAGTTCAGCTTCCCTGCCCCCGATGAGGACATCGTCACCATGGCCGCGGCGGCCACAGCTCCCATCATCGAGCGCTGCGGCACAGAGGGCATCCGGACGCTGCTCTTCGCCACGGAATCGGGCACCGATCAGTCGAAGGCCGCCGGGCTCGCGGTGCATTCGCTGCTCGGACTGCCGTCGCAGATGCGCATCGTCGAGTTCAAGGAGGCCTGCTATTCGGCGACCGCGGCCCTGCAGGCGGCCGTCGGCATCGTCACCCGCTCCCCCGGCCAGCGGGTGCTCGTCATCGCCTCGGATGTCGCCCGCTACGAGCTCGACTCCCCCGGTGAGCCCACGCAGGGCGCCGGGGCCGTGGCGATGCTCGTGGGCGCCGATCCGCGGCTGGTCGAGATCGAACCGGTCTCGGGGCTGAACTCGGCCGATGTCGACGACTTCTGGCGACCGAACGATTCGTCCACGGCCATCGTCGACGGGGCTCTGTCCGTGTCCGCCTACCTCGATGCGCTCACCGGTGCGTGGGAGGACCTCGCGGCCCAGGGCGGCCCGGCCATCGACGAGATCGACCGTGTGCTCTACCACCAGCCGTTCACGAAGATGGCGAAGAAGGCCCAGGCCCACCTCGCCGAGCTGACCGGAACCGAGCTGAATACGGACATCGTCGCAGGTGACGCCTCAGCCGCGGCCAGTGCCGGTGCGGGTGCCGGTGCGGGTGCCGGTGCGGGCGCGCAGGGCCCGGATACAGGTGCCCAGGGCCCGCGGGATACGGGGCTGGCCACGAGCACCCTGTACAACCGTCGCCTCGGCAATTCGTACACGGCTTCGCTCTACGCCGGTCTGTGCTCCCTGCTCGACCACGATGAGGATCTCGCGGGCAAGCGCGTCGGGCTCTTCAGCTACGGTTCGGGCAGCGTCGGCGAATTCCTCACCGGCCGCGTCGTGCCCGGCTATGAGCGCCGTTCGCGTCGGCAGGCCGTGGCCGAGGCTCTCGACGCCCGGGTGCCGCTGTCGATGGCCGACTACCGCAAGCTCCATGCGGCCGAACTGTCCAGCAGTGAGGACCACTCGACCCCGCGCGTGAGCACCGGGGCCTTCCGCTTCGCCGGAATCCGCGGCCGCGCCCGCGTCTACGAACGCGCCTGAGCCCGGCCACTGGGTCGCCCGGCCGCCGAACTCCCTCTCGCCCCTCCCGTTCAAGCGGCAGCTCCCATTCAAGCGGCAGCGCGGTTATCGAGCTCTCGTTCAAGCGGCAGCGCATCCATCGAACCGTCGACGGAGCGAAATCCGCGCTGCCGCTTGAACGAGCCCGCAAGGCCGCGAGAGCCCGCGCGGGGCCGAGCCAGCCAGTGCCAGGTTCCGGCCGGCGAGCACGAAGAAGCCCCTCACCCGACCTTCTGCAGGCCGCGGTGAGGGGCTCTTCGTTCGCTGTGCGCGAGGGGGGACTTGAACCCCCACGACCTTGCGGCCACTGGCACCTGAAGCCAGCGCGTCTACCAATTCCGCCACTCGCGCGAACAAGACTAGACTCTAGCATCTGAGTGGGCCGCACATGAAACCGAAGGCCGCGAAACCGCCCAAACGTGGCAACCATCACAGTCGCGTCCGGTTTTCGCCACCGCCTCTCCGCGACCCCGCCACCACCGTTTTCCCTGGACAACACCACCGCAGTCTTCCCTGGACGCGGGCCGGGAATCCGAGCACAGCTTGGCCCCGAGAACTCGCGTGACGTGAGTTGAGAGCCTCACCGCGTTAGGATTGGGTGTTGATGTGCCCAGATCGTGCTCTGCCGGGACCACCTGGTCAGGGTCCGCACAGATGCGTGGCGAACGGTTCGTCCGCGAACGGCAACACCTGATGAGGAGGTGCCATGGGGATACTCGATCGCTTCGAGAAGGGGCTTGAGAACGTCGTCAACGGCGCCTTCGCCAAGGCTTTCCGGTCGCAGGTCGAACCCGTCGAACTCGCCGGCGCGCTGCGTCGCGAGGCCGACAACAAGGCCGCCGTGGTCTCCCGCGGGCGCACGCTGACGGCCAACCACTACACCATCGAGCTCTCCCCGACCGACCATGAGCGCCTCTCCGGCCTCGAGTCCGAGCTGCGCTCCGACCTGAGGCAGGTCATCGGCGATCACGCCATCGAGCAGGCCTACAGCTTCGTCGGTCCCGTCTCAGTCGACTTCGCCCTCGCCGACGACCTCGACACGGGCATGTACCGCGTCGTGTCCTCGACCGAGCGCCCCGACGGCACCCCGGCTGCGCAGCCGGCCAACCGCGGCGGCTACGACCCCGCCTCCCGGGCCAATCCGATCGTCGGCGAGTCACCGAACTCCGGGGCCCGGCCCGCACCTGCCCGGCGCAGTCCCGAAACCGCGCGTTCGAGCCCGCCCTCACATCCGACCCCCACCGTCCGCCCGGCCGGATCCAGCCCGCCTGCGCGCCAGCGCACCATCGAGGCCAGTGTGAGCATCGACGGCCGCACGCAGACGCTGCGCCAGGGCACGAACACCTTCGGCCGCTCCTCGTCGAGCTCGGACTTCGTCATCGACGATCCGGGGGTCTCCCGGCGCCACTTCGAGATCATCGTCGAAGGCGATCACGCCGTGGCCAATGACCTCGGCTCGACGAACGGCACGCTCCTGCACGGACGCAAGCTCACCTCGGCGAACCTGTCCGACGGCGATGTCCTCCTCGCCGGTGAGGCCGAGATCCGCTACAGCGAGCGGGACGCCCAGTGAGCGAATTCACCGTCACCGTCTTCCGGCTGGCCTTCTTCGTCATCCTCTGGCTCTTCGTCCTCGGAGTCGCCGGAGTGCTGCGCCGGGACATCTTCGGTCCCCGACGCAGCCGCAAGTCCCGCCGAGGCGGCTCTCGGTCCGCACCCGCACCGGCCTCCCGGCCGGCTCCCGCGCCCCGTCCCGCCGCAGCCCCGGTCGCCCACGCCCATCCGGGCACCATCGCCGTCACCGACGGCCCGCTGGCCGGAACCTCCCTCATGCTGTCGGGGGCGCCGGTGACCTTCGGCCGAGCACCGGACAACACGATCGTCATCGACGACGACTTCGCCTCCAGCCACCACGCCCGGATCTCCGCCCAGCGCGGTGCATGGATGCTCGAGGACCTCGGTTCGACGAACGGCACCATCGTCGACGGCTCGCCCATGACCGGACCCGTCCAGCTGCGCATCGGCACCCGGATCACCATCGGACACACCACCTTGGAGACCCGCTCGTGACGACCGACGGCACCATCACACTCCGTTCGGCAGCCCGGTCTCACACGGGGCTGGTGCGTAAGAACAACCAGGACTCCGGCTATGCGGGTCCGAACTTCCTCCTCGTCGCCGACGGGATGGGCGGCCATGCCGGTGGAGACGTCGCCTCGGCGATCACCGTGTCCCGGCTGGCCGAACTCGACCGCGAACCCGCTGGTGACGACGCCCTCGAGCTGCTGCGCACCTCGATCCTCGACGCCAATGATCGGATCTGCCGCGGAGTCGGCGAACAGCCCGAGCTCGCGGGCATGGGCACCACGGTCACCGCGGTGCTGCGCGCGCCGGGCAACCGGTTCGCGCTCGCCCACATCGGCGATTCGCGCGGCTATGTGCTGCGCGACGACAAGCTGCAGCCCATCACCCACGACCACACCTTCGTGCAGATGCTCGTCGACGAGGGACGGATCACCGCCGAGGAGGCCGAGACCCACCCGCAGCGGTCGGTGGTGATGAAGGTCCTCGGCGATGTCGGTGCCTCCCCCGATCTCGATCTGTCCCTGCGCGAGGCCCAGGTCGGCGACCGCTGGATGCTCTGCTCCGACGGGCTGACCGGCTTCGCCGACTTCGACGACATCTCCCGTGTGCTCACCGAGGTGGCCGACCCCGACGAGGCCTGCCGTCAGCTCATCGACCTGGCCCTGGCCGGGGGCGGGGCCGACAATGTCACAGTCGTCGTCGGCGACGTGCTCGAAGGCGAGGTCGAGACCACCGCCGGCGTCTCCGTCGGCTCCGTCCATCTCAACCCCCGCTACGCCGCGATCGGGGCGAACCCCGAGACCGAGGCCCCCACCGACACCGTGCCCCTGCAGGCCGTGCCCGGAGACGAGGACGGCAAGACCGGACACGAGGACACCAAGCCCCTGCGGACCGGCTCCGGCGAGGGTGAGGAGGACGACGACCTCGGCGAAGAGGTCGGCAAAAGATCCTTCCTCGGCTGGATCATCACCGGGCTGGTCATCATCGCCCTGATCGTGGGGGGATTCTTCGCCTACAACTACGTGAGCAACCAGTACTACGTCGCCGACGACGACGGCAAGGTCTCGCTCTACCGCGGACTCGACACGACGCTGGGCCCGATCGAGCTCAGTCGTCTCGAGGACACCACGGACATCGAGGTCGGAAGCCTCAACAGCTATTCGCAGGACCGTCTGCGCGGGTCCATCCCCGCCGGCTCCCGCGATGAGGCCGACCGCATCATCGACAACCTGCGCAAGGAGGCCGAGCGCTCCACAGGGGTGACGGGCAATGTCGAGGACTCCACGAGCCCGACCGACCCTGCTCCCTCCCCGCCGAACTCGTCCTCGGCCGACCCCAGTGACGCCATCACCCGGGAGTCGCAGTGATGAACCAGGCTCAATCGCAGATCGCGCGCCCCAGACCGTACCGCCTGGCCGAGCTCGGTCTCCTGATCCTGGCCATTGCCGTGGCCACCAGCGCCTATGCGCTCGTCGGCCTCGGTGTCGAGGACACGATCCCAGCCAATGTCTACGGCTACGCCGGCTGGCTGGCGGCATTGGGCCTCATCCTCCACGTCGTCATCTGGATCAAGGCGAAGTACGCCGATCCCGTCCTCGTGCCGATCGCGGTCCTGCTCAACGGTCTCGGGCTGGCGATGATCTACCGCGTCGACCTCGGTCGCGATGAGTACCTCGGCTCCGGACTCACCCAGCTGATCTGGATGACGCTGGGAGTGGGCCTGGCCATCGCGGTCATCTTCGTCGTCAAGGACCACCGCTGGCTGCGCCGCTACACCTATGTGTCCGGGTTCGCCGCCCTGGTCTTCCTCCTGCTGCCGCTCATTCCCGGCATCGGCAAGACCATCAACGGCGCCCGCATCTGGATCGGCGTCGGACCTCTGTCCTTCCAGCCGGGTGAGATCGCGAAGATCCTGCTGGCGATCTTCTTCGCCGGCTATCTCGTCAGCTACAAGGACCAGCTCGTGGCCGCCGGGCCGAAGATCCTCGGCATCCGCTTCCCCCGCCTGCGCGACTTCGGCCCGATCGTCATCGCGTGGGTCGCCAGCGTCGGCATCCTCGTGTTCGAGAAGGACCTGGGCACCTCCCTGCTCTTCTTCGGCCTCTTCGTCGCGATGCTCTACGTCGCCACGTCCAAGGTCTCGTGGATCATCCTCGGACTCGGCTTCTTCGCCGCCGGGGCGGTCGCGGCGACCTTTCTGTTCTCCCACGTCGGACAGCGCGTGTCCGGGTGGCTCAACGCGCTCAGCCCCGAGGAGTACAACAAGACACCCGGCGGGTCCTACCAGCTGGTCCAAGGGCTGTTCGGCATGTCCAACGGCGGACTCGTGGGCACCGGCTTCGGCGAGGGCCGACCGAACATGGTCCCCTATGCGGAGTCCGACTTCATCTACGCGAGCTTCGGCGAGGAGATCGGCATGGCCGGGCTCTTCGTCATCCTGCTGTGCTACCTGTTCATCTTCCAGCGCGGCATCCGCACCGCCCAGCAGCTGCGCGACGGCTTCGGCACCCTGCTGGCCACGGGACTGTCCTTCACGATCGCCCTGCAGGTCTTCGTCGTCGTCGGCGGCGTCACCCGCCTCATCCCGCTGACGGGTCTGACCACGCCGTTCCTCGCCCAGGGCGGATCCTCTCTGATCGCGAACTGGATGATCATCGCCCTGCTGCTGCGGATCTCGGACAACGCCCGGCGACCCGTCGAGGACTTCCACACCGGAGTCCTCAAGATCACCGAGGACCCGGAGCCCTCGGGAGCGCCCGGGCGGGCGGAGACCTCCCGTACTGCGGACACGAGCGACGAGGAGGCGCCGACCACGACTCTCGGCCGCGCCGATGAGGAAGCACCGACTGACTACCTGGGACCTGCCGGAGGTGAACGATGAAGAAGCCATTGACGCATATCGCCGTCGTCGGATTCGTCATGTTCGCGCTCCTGTTCGGATCGACGAGCTGGGTCCAGTACGTCACCGCGGATTCCCTCAACCACAATCCGCTCAACAACCGGCAGGTCCTCGATCAGCTCGCCCGCGACCGCGGACCGATCCTCGTCGACGGCACCCCGATCGCCTATTCCGAACCCGTCGACGACAAGTACAAGTACCAGCGCAAGTACGGATCCGAGGGTCTCGACCCGCGCGCCTACGCCTCGCTCACCGGCTACTACTCGGTCGTGTCCGGGGCCTCGGGCATGGAACGCGCCGCCGGGGACTACCTCTCCGGTGACTCCGACGCCCTGTTCTACGACAAGGTCGGCAGCTTCTTCACCGGTGAGCAGCCCCGCGGTGCAGCCGTGGAGCTGACGGTCGATCCCGAGGTGCAGAAGGCGGCCTGGGACGGGCTGGGCAATCAGAACGGTGCTGCCGTAGCGCTCAACCCGAAGACCGGGAAGGTCCTGGCCATGGCCTCGACTCCCGGCTGGGACCCGAACGCCTTGGCCAGCCATGACGCGGGCGAGGCTCGCTCGGCCTTCGAGAATCTCGAATCCGCCGACGGCAAACCCGCCTACAACCGCGCCATCGGCGGCAACCTCTACCCGCCGGGATCGACCTTCAAGGTCCTCGTGGCCGCGGCCGCCCTCGAGTCCGGGGACTACACACCGGACTCCACCCTCAACGGCCCGGCGGCGCTGGACATGCCGCAGACGAACCTGCAGATCAAGAACTCCCATCCCGGGGCCTGTCGCAACGGCGGCCAGCCGACCCTGGCCGATTCGCTCGCCGAGTCCTGCAACACCTCCTTCGCCTCGTTGGGCATGGACCTCGGCGAGGACACGATCCACGAGCAGGCGGAGAAGTTCGGCTTCGGCAAGGACCTCGAGATCCCGCTGAACGTGACGCCCTCGACGTTCCCGACCGACCTCGACCCGCCGCAGCTCGCCTACTCCTCGATCGGACAGTACGACGTCAAGTCCACTCCGCTGCAGATGGCGATGATGACCGCGGGCATCGCCAACGGCGGAAAGATGATGAAGCCCCAGCTCGTCGACCGGGTGCTCAACGCGAACACCCTCGAACCGATCTCCGAGACCCGCCCCGAGGAGCTCTCCCGTCCCGTCTCCGGTGACACGGCCGAACAGCTGACCCAGATGATGACCGGAGTCGTCGACAACGGCACCGGCTCGGTGGCGAAGATCAACGGAATGAAGGTCGCGGCGAAGACCGGCACAGCTCAGCATGCCGAGGGCGCGGCGCCTCACGCCTGGTTCATCTCCTTCGCCCCGGCCGACGACCCCGAGGTGGCCGTCGCGGTTGTGGTCGAGAACGGCGGAAACGCGGGCAATGAAGCTTATGGTGCGACGGTCGCCGGGCCGATCGCCAAGAACATGATGGAAGCGGTGGTCGAGAAATGAGACCCGTTGAAGGCACCCTGTTGGGCAACCGATACAAACTCACCTCCCGAATCGCCGTCGGCGGCATGGGCGAGGTCTGGAAAGGTGTGGACTCCGTGCTCGGCCGTGAGGTCGCGGCGAAGATCCTCAAGGACGAATACCTGTCCGAGTCGACGTTCCTCGCCCGCTTCCGCGCCGAGGCGCAGAACATGGGGCGGGTCTCCGATCCCGGAATCGCCGGGGTCTACGACTACGGTGACGAACAGGGCTCGCCCTATCTGGTCATGGAGTACGTTCCCGGTGAGGCGCTGTCGGCCATCATCGAACGCAGCGCCCCCCTGTCCGAGACCGATACGCTGAGCATCGTCTCCCAGGCCGCTCAGGCGCTGGGGGCCGCGCACAAGGTCGGTGTCATCCACCGCGACATCAAGCCCGGAAACATCCTCATGACCCCGGACTTCCGGGTCAAGATCACGGACTTCGGCATCGCCCGGGTCACGGATCAGGCCCCGCTGACGAAGACCGGCCAGGTCATGGGCACCGCCCAGTATCTGGCTCCCGAACAGGCCACCGGCAAGGGCTCGGGCCCAGG
This sequence comes from Brevibacterium sp. SMBL_HHYL_HB1, assembly GCF_018208375.1. Classification (NCBI taxonomy): domain Bacteria; kingdom Bacillati; phylum Actinomycetota; class Actinomycetes; order Micrococcales; family Brevibacteriaceae; genus Brevibacterium; species Brevibacterium sp. SMBL_HHYL_HB1. Next base: position 3,570,565 of record NZ_CP062936.1, read on the forward strand.
TTCGGACCTCTACGCCCTGGGCATCATCGCCTATGAGGCCCTGGCCGGGCAGCGTCCGTTCACCGGCGATTCGCAGGTCGCGATCGCCATCGCCCAGGTCAATCAGCAGCATCCGCCGCTGCCGGACACGGTCTCCGAACCGCTGCGCCGCTTCGTCGACTGCCTGCTGGAGAAGAAGCCCGACCGCAGGCCCGCCGACGCCATGAAGGTGGCCAAGGCCGCCGAGGCGCTCTCGGCCGGTGATGTCGCCGGGGCCGAGGAGCTGCTGCCGCAGATGCGGCACGGCAATGCCGCCTCCGAGGCCCTGACCCAGGTCTTCAACAATCCCGAGCCCGTGCCCACGACGAAGGCGATGCCCGTCACCGCGTCCAATGACGCCACTCAGGTCTACCCGAACGGGGCCGAGGCCGCCGGGGCCGCAGGTGCCGGTGCGGCAGGCGACGGGGAGCTCGACCCGCAGAACCAGGACGTCGAGAACAAGGCGTCGAACAAGGGTCGGGTGCTCATCTGGATCCTCGCGATCATCGCCCTCATCGCCGTCGGCTCCCTGCTGTGGTACTTCCTCGGCGGGAACAATGCCGAACCCGAACCGGATCCATCCACCTCGGCGCCGACCTCGCAGGCCCCGAGCACGATCGAGATCGATCCGAACGACTACATCGGACTCACCGAGGCCTCGGCGACGCAGAACCTCGAGAACAAGGGACTCGAAGTCGATACCACGACCATCGACTCGGATCGTGCCGCCGGCACCGTCGCCGATGTCGGCGAGGGCGACAACGGCTACACCTTCGAAGAGGGCGACACCGTGACCCTCTACATCTCGGGCGGTCCCGTCGAGGCCCCGGAGGAGACCGGTTCGGACTCCGGATCCGATCCGGGTCTGGGCAATGACTCGGGATCGAACTCGGACTCCGACTCGGGATCGTCCGGTTCGTCGAGTTCGTCTTCGCAGGGCTCGGACTCCGGTTCCGAGGGCAGCCAGTCGAATTCCGGTTCGGACTCGGAGTCGGGAGGCTCCTCGGAGTCGGGAGGCTCCTCGGAGTCGGCGAACGAAGCCGATTCAGAGAGTTCCTCGGACTCGACCGGTTCGGACGCCGACAGCTCCGTGGGCCAGGATTCCGGCAGCGATTCCGGCTCGAACAGCGGTTCGAACGGCGGCGACACCGGGTCCGGAGGCGGTTCCGAATCGTCGAACAGTGCCAGCAACGCCGACGCCGGAGGTGGAGGCACGGACGGGAACAGCGGCGATGAATAGACCCTGAACGATCAGCCGAGAGTTTGAAATACTGAGACTCGACCCGGCGATGGGTGAGAATGAACCCAGCGGGTGAGATAAGCGGAGGACATCAATGACTGAACCCAAGGTGCTGTCGGGGCGTTACGAGATTCGTGCGCTCCTCGGCCGTGGGGGCATGGCAGAAGTGCACGAGGGCGTCGACAATCGGCTCGGCCGCCGGGTGGCGATCAAACTTCTGCGGTCCGATCTCGCCCGCGATCCCTCGTTCCACACCCGCCTCAAGCGGGAGGCCCAGTCCGCGGCCGGTCTCAACCATCCCGGCATCGTGGCCGTCTACGACTCCGGTGAGGAGGAGTTCGTCGAATCCGGCGGCTCGAGTGTGTCCGTGCCGTTCATCGTCATGGAGTACGTCGAGGGCCAGACCCTGCGCGAGGTGCTCAACGAGCACGGCACGCTCACCGTCGACGAGGCGCTCAACGTCATCGCCGGCGTCCTCGCCCCGCTCGAGTACTCCCACCGCAACGGCATCGTCCACCGCGATATCAAACCCGCGAACGTCATGCTCACACCCGAGGGCGACATCAAGGTCATGGACTTCGGCATCGCGCGGGCGCTCAAGGACAACTCGGGTCTGACGCAGACCCAGTCCGTGGTCGGCACCGCCCAGTACCTGTCCCCCGAACAGGCCCGCGGGGAGGTCGTCGACGCCCGCTCCGACCTCTATTCGACCGCCTGCCTGCTCTATGAGCTGCTGGCCGGACGGCCGCCCTTCGTCGGCGATTCCCAGCTGGCCGTGGCCTATCAGCACGTCGGAGAGACCCCGCAGCCGCCGAGCGCGTTCAACTCGACCATCCCGCCGGCCGTCGACCGTCTCGTCCTCCACGCCCTGCTCAAGGACCGCGACACCCGCTACCAGGACGCCTACACCTTCCGTGAGGACGTGCTCGCCGCCCGCGACGGTCGTCCCATGAGCTTCGAGGACGACGCGGACGCCACCCAGGCCTATCCGATGATGGCCCCGCCGATGACCGGGCAGACTCCCTATGCCTCCGACGCCGAGGCGGCCCCGGAGACCGGTCCCATGTCGACGATCATGGCCAAACAGGAGGAGAGGCCCCCGCAGAAGCGGTCCCGGGCCTGGATCTGGATCGGCAGCATCTTCGTCCTGCTGGCCCTGGCGGCCGTGGCCCTGTGGGTGTACGAGATCAACAAACCCGAACCGATCGTCCAGGTCGAGGTCACGGATGTGGCCGGCATGGACGCCGACGAGGCCGAGGACGCGCTCATCCAACAGGGGCTGAGAGTCGACACGGACGAGAAGTACAGCGCCGAGGTCGACGAGGGCAAGGCGATCGAAACAGATCCTCCCGGCGGTCAGAAGGTCGAGCAGGACAGCATCGTCAAACTCATCGTCTCCTCCGGCCCCGAATCCGTGAAGGTCCCCGACGTCTCCGGCAAGACCGAGGAGGAGGCGCGGAAGATCATCAACGACGCGAAGCTGCAGGCCGGCACCCATATCTCGCAGAACTCTCCGGATGTGGAGAAGGGCGTGGTCATCGAGACCAAGCCCGGTGACGGTCAGGAGGTCGATGTCGACTCGAACGTCGATCTCGTCGTCTCCTCCGGCATGGTCGAGGTTCCCGATGTCACGGGCAAGTCCGCCGACGAGGCCTGCAAGATCCTCGAAGGCGATGACTATCAGCTGAAGTGCAAGACCGAAAAGGTCGAGACCGACGACGAAGACGAGAAGAAGGTCTTCGAGCAGTCGGCCACCGGCGGCACAGAGGTCAAGCAGGGAACGGAGATCACCGTGAAGGTGGCGAAGAAGCCCTCGGAGCCCTCACCGACCATGCCGTCGGTGCCCGGCGGGATCCCGACGTCTCCTTCCGATGACGGCGGCAGCGACGACGACGGCAATGACGACGGCGACGAAGATGACAAGGACAAGGACACCGACTCGATGGGCGGCTCGGGCGGCCTGTTCGACGGCTGGGCAGATTCCGCGGGCAGGGACTGAGCCCGCAGCGCGTTCTCGGGAGTCGACAGGACGTCAGTCGAGGGTGAGGAAGAGATCCGTGCGCAGACTCGCCGGATCCGCCTCGGCGCCGGGCTCGGTGACATAGAGTTCGATGAACGGCAGACCCGGATGATGGCCGGCCTCGATGGCCGCCTCGAGCAGCTGCGCCCAGGCCTGTTCCAGACCGTCATAGCCGCCGATGTGACTGCGGACGGCCATCGATCCGGCGGGCAGCTCGGAGGGGATGACCAGCAGGCCGTGCGCGATCGGCTCCGCCCGGGTCAGGCCCTTCGAGATCGCGATCCCCACCTGCAGGTCGACGGTCTCGCTCGGCTGCCTCGTGTAGAGGGCGAACGCCGGCCCGGCGGGTTCGGCCCCGGCCTCGGTCAGGACCGGGAAGAGACCGGAGAAGGTGTGGTCGAACAGCCTCGGCAGGTCCTCCCAGGACACGTCCCGGGCCTCGACGACCGCGGCCGGACAGGCCGGCACCTCGAGGACGGTGAATTCGGAGAACGGGTCTTCTCGCAGATAGCTCGGTTCTGACATCGCGGGTCCTTCCCCAGTCAGCGCGGCTCCATCGGATGCGCGAACTGTGTGCCCCCGATTTTAGCGACCGGCGGCCTCGGGCAACACCCTTCGAGCGTCAGGAGATCGCTCTGGGCTCTCAGGAGATCGCGGAAGCCAAAGGGGACATCTGCGCGGCGGAGGCGGCCGCGCCTTCCAGCCCGCACACCTCGAGCCAGTTGCCGAGCATGAGATAGCCGCATTCGGTGAGCACGGACTCGGGGTGGAACTGGACGCCGAAGAGCGGCTTCTCGCGGTGCTCGATGGCCATGACGATGCCGTCCTCGGTGCGCGCGGTGACCTCGAACTTCTCGAGGTCGAGCGTCTCGTCGACGATCGCCAGCGAATGGTAGCGGGTCACCGTCAGCGGGTTCGGGCAGCCGAAGAAGAGGCCCTGCTCGTCGTGGGTGATGACCGATGTCTTGCCGTGCATGAGCACGGGCGAATGCGTCACCTGCGCGCCGAAGACCTCGCCGAGGGCCTGATGGCCCAGGCAGACGCCGAAGACGGGCAGATCGGCGGTCTCGGCCCAGGCCAGCAGGGACGGGCAGACGCCGGACTCGGCGGGGACACCGGGCCCCGGGGACAGGAGGACTCCGTCGTAGGCGCTCACGGTCTCGGGCACATCGACTGCCGGGATGTCGTCGTTGCGGACGACGTCGACCTGGGCCCCGAGCTGGCGCAGATAGGACACGAGCGTGTAGACGAAGCTGTCGTAGTTGTCGATGACGAGGATCTTGGTCATTGGCCACCATCGGTCACGGTTGCGTTGTTGAAGGGCATATAGGGCGCGATGACGGGGAACACGTACTGCATGAGCAGCAGCACGACCGCCGCGATGAGGATGAGGGCGAAGATGAGCTTGACGAACCAATTGCCGGGAAGCAGACGCCAGATGAATGCGTACATCCTATGCACCACCGTTCTCAGTGACCTTGTCGTATGCCTTCGAATCCTCGATGCTCTCCGGCGGTCCGTCCTGGGCGGGGGTCCAGTCGGTGAGTTCGGCGTAGGCGACGTAGCGCTCCCGGGCCGAGAACATCGGGTTGCACGCCGTCATCGTCAGGATCCGGTCCTTGCCCTTGTACTCGGGCTCATCGGGGACCGGCGAGAGCACTTCGACGGCATCGGGCAGGATGATGTCGAAGTTGCGGAAGGTGTAGGTGTAGAAGCCGTCCTTCGTCTGGACGATGATCTCATCGCCGGGGCGCAGCTCCGCGATCTGATTGAACGGTTTGCCGTAGGTCACGCGGTGACCGGCCACGGAGAAGTTGCCGACATCGCCGGGCATCGCCGAGTTCGGGTAGCGGCCCACGCCCATCCGGTTGAGCACGGGTTCGAGGTCGACGCCCTCGGCCACGGTGCGGTAGTAGTCGTCGCCGAAGCGCGGGATGTAGAAGATGCCGAAGGCGCTGTTCTTGTCCACCGGATCGGCGACCACGGGTTCGTCCGGGTCATCGGGAAGCTCGTTCGGGTCCTGGTTCGCCCAGTCCTGGGTCAGCTCGTCGGCGAGGACCTCGTTGTCACGGTTGGCCTGGATGTCCGTCCACCACAGCTGCCAGACGACGAAGAGGATGAGCACGAGGCCGGCGGTGATGCACAGTTCGCCGAAGGTCCGCACGGTTGCCCGGATCGGTCCCAGCCGCTCCCGCTGCGCGGGCCGGCGTCGCCGACGGCGACCGGATTCGTCAGGTCGGCCATCACCGAGGTGGCCCCCACCTGCCGCAGGCATCGCCTGGGAGGCTGCGGGCATCGCCTGGGTCGCCTGCTCGGCGTACATGGGCGGGGCATCGGAGTAGACGGCGGTCGGCCTGCCCTGGGCTGCGGCCGCCTCGGCCTCACGTCGGCGCAGTTCGCGTCGACTGGGCAGCGACTGCTGATCGTGGGCACCTGAGAGGTGGTCGGCACCGGGGTGGCCGGTGGAGTGAGAGGCGGGGCTCTGCCTCTGCGCAGGCCGAATGGTGGGTCGCGAAGGCGGATTCGCGCTCGGCTCGTCGGCCGAGGAGGAACTATTCACCACTGCTGCTCCGTGACTGTCACTGCATTGTCAGAGCCCGTCTCAGCGACAGGCGGGGACACCCCTATGCACTTTATCCTATGGGAATCACCGTTCGGGGCGCTCTCCGGCGGCTTTCAGGGTAGTCGGAGTTTTTCCCTGCGACCCCCGTCGGCAGTAGACTGGTCGCGATTGTCCCCAACCATTGACTCGGCGGCCCCTTCCGAGGTCGACCGTTAAAGGAGTACTCGTGGCCAAGTCCAAAGGACGGACCCAGCGCCCCCAGCGCACTTCTCGCACATCGGCTGCCAAGAGCAAGCAGTTCGAGTCCGGCGACGAGGTCGAGGCAGTCGAGACCGAAACAGTCGACACCGAGTCGGCAGACACCGAAGCCGCAGACACCCAGGCGGCGGAGGAGACCACGGCAGACGAGTCCGCAGCACAGAGGGCCGAGTCCGCCGAGGAAACCGACGCAGCCGAGTCCGGCGAGGACGAGAAGACCGAGTCGAAGGACTCCAAGGCTTCTGAGACGAAGGCCTCCGCGAAGTCGTCGAAGACCGCGAAGTCGTCGAAGGGCTCGGACTCCAAGTCCTCCGGGTCGAAGAGCTCAGGTTCCAAGTCCTCCAAGGGCGCAGGCTCGAAGGCGGGGACCGCCAAGCGCACCTCCCGTTCGGGCAATCCGGCCAAGCGGTCGAAGGGGCGCAAGACCGCGAGCTACACCTCGACCTCGGGGCAGCAGACGATCAAGCCGAATCCGAGCTGGTTCCTGCCCGTGCTCATCGGGCTCCTCCTCGTCGGTCTGATCTGGCTGGTCACCTTCTACGTCTCCCAGGGCGCATTCCCCGTCGAGGCCTGGGGCAACTGGAACATCCTCATCGGCTTCGCCTTCTTCGTGGCGGGGCTGATCATGTCCACACGCTGGCGGTAGCTGCAGCTATCCACAAGGCGCAAGTTATACCCAAGCCGGGTGCGTCTCCTGTGGATAAATTATTTTAAGGCTCTGACCAGGGTAAATACACCCGTGTAAGTTATCCACCATGTGGATAAGGCCTGTGGACAACTGTTTTTCCACCGCCGGATGCACACAAATCGCCCTGTGTCTGGTACAAATGGCCGGTTCGGTCAGGACTCTCAGTACCCCGCGCCGACCAGGCGCCATGCCCCGGCTGCCAGCATGAGGACGATCAGCCCCGCGGAGGCTGCCGCGAAGATCGCCGTCGACGCGACGGTCCTGACGGGACCGGTTCCGCGGATGCCGGCACTGCCAGCGCCGTCGTGCCGCCGCGGGACGAGCAGTGCCGCACAGCCGAGCACGAAGCCCGTGATCAGCCCGCCGAGGTGGGACTGCCAGGAGACTCCCTCGACGAGGAATCCGTAGCCGAAGTTGAGCGCCACGAAGGCCACGACCCCGGTGAGGTTGCGGTCGAGGCGCCGTGTGGGCACCAACAGGACCCCGATGATCGCGAACACCGCCCCCGAGGCCCCGATGTGGTTCGTCACCCAGTCGCGGCTGAAGGGCTCGGCGAGAAGCAGCACCATGGCCGAACCGCCCACCGTGCCGATGAGGTAGACGGTGAGGAACCGCCAGTGGCCCAGTGCCCGCTCGACGAAAGTGCCGAAGAAGAACAGCCCGATCATGTTCGCCAGCAGATGGAACGGTGAGGGCTGCGCATGGACGAGCGCCACGGTCAGCACCCGCCACGGCTGTTCGATCGCCAGAGCGGGAACGAAGCTGAGCCGGTGGAGCAGGTTGAGCCCAGGCACCAGCTCGACGAGGAAGGCCACGGCGGTGACGATGAGGATCGTGCGGGTGACCAGCGGCGGGGACACAGAAAGGGCCCGGCCGGTTTCCCGTGCCGAGCCCTTGTCCGGTGTGTCCATCACACCATGGTACTCATTCGGCGCCGATGCTCACCTCAGGGCGGTGCTCACTGCTGGGAGATGTCGACCTTTTCGATGACGACGGGCTCGGCCGGCTTGTCCATCGCGCCGGTGGGCACGCCCTCGATGGCGTCGACGACCTTCTGGCTCGCTTCATCGGCGACCTCGCCGAAGATGGTGTGCTTGCCGTTGAGCCACGGGGTCTCGGCGGTGGTGATGAAGAACTGCGAACCGTTGGTTCCGCGTCCCATCTGCTTGCCGGCGTTGGCCATGGCCAGCAGGTACTTGCGGTCGAACTGGAGCTCCGGGTGGATCTCATCGTCGAAGGTGTATCCGGGGCCGCCGGTGCCGGTGCCCAGCGGGCAGCCGCCCTGGATCATGAAGTTCGAGATGATGCGGTGGAAGCCGAGCCCGTCGTAGAAGGGACGCTTGGTCGGCTCGCCGGTCGACGGGTCCGTGAATTCGCGCTCGCCCTGGGCCAGCTCGACGAAGTTGGCCACGGTCTTCGGGGCGTGGTTGCCGAAGAGGTTGATGGTGATGTCACCGTGGTTGGTGTGCAGGACTGCTGTGTGCGTAGAGACTGTAGTCATAGGCTCATTCTTCCACGCCGAGACGGCGAATGCAGTTTCGCACCGGCCCGGACCCGAGTCTGTCAGGCTATCCGCAGACAATTCGATGACGACCGCCTCCCCTGCGCTTGCCCCGAGGCCGTAGACTGGACACGATCACTTGACCACCGAAATCTAAGGATTGGGAATGTTCATGTCGAAGAACCCAACTCGAGATCAGCTCACTTCGAAGCTCGATTCCGCGAAGCAGACGTCGCTCCGAGTCCTGGCCGATGCCAGCGAGACCGCGGCGCCCAAGCTGCGCGAGGCTGCGGACAGGGCACGCCCACAGGTCGAGGCGCTGGCCGGCAAGGCCGAAGAGTTCGCTGAGAAGGCTCGTCCCCAGGTCGAGGCTCTGGCCGATCGTGCCAACGATCAGGTCCATGAGTGGGCCGACAAGCTCGAGGCCTACCGCCCCGAGGCGACCGAGCGCGCCGGCAAGTTCGCATCGAACGCCGCGACCTCCCTGTCCACGGTCGAGACCCCGAAGCTCATCGACGATCTCGCCGTCCGTCTCACCGGCGACAAGAAGGCCATGAAGAAGGCCCGCAAGGCACTCGCCAGCGCCGGGAAGAAGATCGAGAAGGATACCGCTCGCAAGTCCGGTCGAGGCAAGACCGCGCTCGTGTGGACGCTGGTCATCGGATCGGCCGCCGGAGTCGGCTACTACGTGTGGAAGAAGGCGCAGCCGGTCGAGGATCCCTGGTCGACCCCGCTGCCGAACAACCGTCCGGCCGATGCCCGGCCCGTCGGTTCCACCCCGGCCTCGCGTCAGTCCACCACACCCCAGGTCTCGCAGACCGCGGTGCCCGAGTCCAAGTCCGAGGACGAGACCCCGGCTCCGAAGACAGCCGTCAAGCCCGCCGAGGCTCAGGCCGAACAGGCCGACGACGCCAAGCACTGAGCGAACCCATCATCCTGCGCCGAGGCGACCCACCGAAAGGGTGGGCCGCCTCGGCGCTTCTGTGCCCGGAATCCGATCGCGTGCTTGGAACCTAATCGTCTGCGTCGAGGATCTCGCGGGCGCCGGCTCCCCCGCGGCGGAAGCGACCGGCTCGGCGGGCGGCCAGCAGTCCCGTGATCGCAAAGGAGGCCGTGGCCGCGAACACGAGCAGCAGCGGTGCCGTCCACCCGGAGGTGGCGGTGTTGAGCCAGCCGGCGAACGGCGGGGCCAGGGTGGCGGCCAGATAGCCGCCGCCCTGCACTCTCGCCGAGGCGGAAGCGGTCTGGGCGTCGCTGCCGGCGGTGCGGGCGATGATCGAGAAGATCGCAGTGAAGCCGCCGCCCTGGGCGATGCCGCCGGTGATCGCCCACAGCCCATAGGCTCCCGGGGCCAGAAGCAGCCCCACCGGCAGGGACAGCCAGAGGAGCGCGACGATCGCCACGGGCGTCCAGGCCTTCGATTGCGCGGCCAGCAGCGGCACACCGAAGGCGCCGAGGAGCGCCGAGATCTGGAACAGGGAGGCCGTGGCCCCTGCCGAGGCCGAGGCCAGCCCGATCGTGTCGGCGAGGTAGCTCGGCAGCCACGTGGTCGTCACATAGTAGGCGATCGACTGCCCCGAGAACGTAACGACGAGCAGGGCGATGATGCCCCGGAAGGCCGCCGGCGCCTGGCTCCAGGGCTGCTCGGCCTCGGGCTCAGACGATGCCTCGGGGCCAGATGATGCCTCGGATGCCTCCTCGGCGCCTCGGACTGCCGCACCCTCCCGGCGCACACGGAAGCGGATGAGCACGATCCAGAAGCCGAGGCCGATGAGGGCGAGCACACCCCAGGTCGCCAGCGCCCAGCGCCAGCCGAGGGCCGCGGCCAGGGGTCCGGTGCCGATCAGGGTGGCCATCGACCCGATGTTCATCATCGCCGAGTACAGCCCGGTGACCATCGACACCTGTTCCCAGGGGACCTCACGGCGGATGATCACGGGCACGACGATATTGCCCAGCGTGATCGCCAGACCGATGATGCCCGTGCCCACGAGCACCAGCCAGGGCGGGCCGGCCGATCGCAGCACGGTTCCGGCCAGCACCCCCGACAGGCAGGCCAGCACCGTGGCCTCGGCGCCGAGGCGGGTGATGAAGCGACCGGCCACGGGGGTGGCGAGCGCGAAGAGGAACACCGGCAGTCCGGTGAGCAGGCCGAGTCCGGCGGAGCTGAAGCCCGTTCCCTCCTGGATCCGCGGCAGGATCGCGGTCGGCGCGATGATCGGGGCGCGCAGATTGAGTGCGAGGACGACGATGCCCAGAACGATCCAGGGCAGCATCCTCCGGGTGTGGGAGGAGATGCTCACATCCGTTCGGGGACGCGGATGCCGAGCACCCCGAGGCCGGTCTCGAGGACCTCGAGCACGATCGCCGACAGGCGCAGGCGGGAGTTCCGCAGCTGCGTGTCGGCGATGAGCACCGGGCACTGCTCATAGAACGAGGTGAAGGCCTGCGCGAGATCGAACAGGTAGGTGCACAGACGGTGCGGCTGGGAGCCGGCGGCCACCTCGGCGAGGACATCGGCGAACCCGAGGATCGACAGCGCGAGCTCGCGTTCGGCCGGCTGATCGAGGCTGATCGTCGCGGTTGCCAGCTCTGCGGCGCTGACGCCCTCGGCCTCGGCCTTGCGGCCGATGGAGCGGATGCGGGCGCCGGCGTACTGCAGGTAGGGGGCCGTGTTGCCGAAGGGGGCGAGCATCCGGTCGAGGTCGAAGGTGTAGGAGGTGTCGTGGGCGACGGAGAGATCGGCGTACTTGACCGCACCGATGCCGACGATGCGCGCGACCTCCTCGGCCTCCTCGGCGCTGAAGTCCGCGCTCGATTCCGCCAGCGTCGTCTTCGCCCGGGCCACGGCCTCCTCGAGGAGTTCGGCCAAACGCAGCGGGGCCCCGGAGCGGGTGCGCAGGATCTTGCCGTCGGAGCCGAGCACATTGCCGATCTTCACATGTTCGGCGCTGACGCCCTCGGGCAGCCAGCCGGCTTCGCGGGCGACGGTGAAGACCATCTCGAAGTGCATGGCCTGCGGAGTGCCGACGACGTAGAGGGCTCGGTCGACGCCGAGCCCCAACGCCCGGTTGCGGATGGCGGCGAGGTCGGTCGTGGCATAGCCGTAGCCGCCGTCGGATTTGCGGATGATCAGCGGCAGGGGTTCGCCCTCGCGTCCGGTGAAGCCTTCGGGGAACACGCACAGGGCGCCGTCCGAGATGCGGGCCAGTCCCTTGGCCTCGAGTTCGTCGCAGACCTCGGCGAGGACGTCGTTGTACGTGCTCTCACCTGCCAGGTCGGCATCACGCAGGGTGACGTCGAGGAGGGAGTAGATGCGGTTGAAGTAGGCGCGGGAGTATCCGACGAGCGTCGTCCACAGCTCAAGGGTCTGCTCGTCGCCGCCCTGGAGGCTGACGACGCGGGCGCGGGCGCGGGTGGCGAAGGCCTCGTCCGAGTCGAACTTCGCCCGGGCCGCCTGGTAGAAGGCGTTCGGGTTCTCGGAAACCTCGGCCGCGGCGGCGGAGTCGACGCCGACATCGAGGAGATGTTCGATGAGCATGCCGAAGGGGGTGCCCCAGTCACCGATGTGGTTCTGGCGGATGACCGTGTTGCCGAGGAATTCGTGGGTGCGGGCCAGGGCGTCGCCGACGACGGTGGTGCGCAGGTGGCCGACGTGCATCTCCTTGGCCACGTTCGGCGCCGAGTAGTCGATGGCCACCGTCTGTGACCCGGCGTCCTCGGGAGGTGCCGTCGCGTCTCCGGCTTCGAGGGTGCGGGCGAGGAATCCGGGCGTGAACTTCAGGTTGATGAACCCGGGTCCGGAGATCTCCGGCGGCTCGCACATATCGGTCAGGTCGAGGTTGTCGACGATCTTCGCGGCGATATCGCGCGGCTTCGACTTCAGCTCCTTGGCCAGCGGCAGGGCCACATTGGCCTGGAAGTCCGCGAACTGGCTGCTCCTGATCACCGGGTCGCGCCGGGCGAAGTCCTCACCGAAGGCATGAGTGAGGGCGGCGGCGAAACGAGCGCTGAGCAGTGAAGTCAAAGATGGCATGGGCCCATTCTATTGCCGCGTGCAAGTTGCCTGGGCATCGGTTCCGGGCTCCTGTGCCGCCGCATGATTGCTTGTAATGTGTCTCACGTGACTTATCTGCGCTATCCCCACGTCCATGCTGATCTCATCACCTTCACCGCAGACGACGATGTCTGGCTGGTCCCTTCCTCGGGAGGCCGTGCCTGGCGACTGACCTCGGACCATGTGCCGGTCCGCTCCCCGCGGTTCTCGCCGGACGGGACGCAGGTGGCGTTCGTGTCCTTCCGCACGGGGCAGCCCGAGCTGATGGTCGCCGAGGTGGCCACCGGTGCCCTGCGCCGGCTGACCTGGTTGGGTTCGACGACCATGACGATGCTCGGCTGGCAGGACTCGTCCCATGTCCTCGTGGCCTCGAACGCCGGTGAGTTCGAGATCCGCAACCAGGTCGTCAAGGCTGTGGGCCTCGACGGAGACGTCGAGCGGCTCCGGTTCGGACGCGCCTCGGGCCTGGCCAGGCACCATTCGGGGGTGACCGCGCTGACGACGCCGTTCTCCCGCCCGCCGGCGCACTGGAAGCGCTACCGCGGAGGCACCGCGCCGAGGCTGTGGCTCGACCGCGCCGGTGCCGACGATGGAACCGGGGCGCAGTGGCAGCGGGTGCTGCGCGAGGAGACGGCGCCGCTGACCGATCCGCTGTGGGTCGGCGATTCGCTCGTCTTCACCTCGGACCGGGCCGCGAGCTTCCCGCATCATGCCGAGCAGCAGGCGAACCTGTGGATCATCGACGGTCTGGCGACCTCCGAGGGCTTCGAACCCCGACGACTGACCGATCAGGGCGAGGCCGAGGGCTATGTCCGCGACGCCACCACCGACGGCACCCGCATCGTGTGGCATTCCCACGGTGAGATCAAGGTCCTCGACAGCCTCGACGCGCAGGTGCGCACCCTCGAGGTGACTCTGCCGGGCACGCAGGTGCAGCCGCTGAGTCTCGATCCGACGACCGGGATCAACCGCATCAGCCCTGATCGCGACGGCAACGCCTCGGTGGTCGAGTGGCGCGGGAAGACCTTCTGGCTGGCCCACCGCGAGGGCCCGGCCCGGGCCCTGTGCGCCGACTCGTCGATCCGCACCCGTGAACCGGTCGTCCTCGGAGCCACCGGGCAGGCCGCCTTCATCACCGATGTCGAGGGCGAGGACGCGATCGAGGTCGCGTCCCTGGCCGGGGACAGGCCGCCTCGGCGGATCGGGGCCGGGGCACTCGGCCGGGTCCTCGACCTGCGGGCGGACCCGGCGGGGAAGATGCTGGCCACGATCTCCCACGACGGGTCGATCAGGCTCGTCGAGGTCGGCAACGGCCGCACCCGGCTGGTCGGCCATTCGGGCTTCGGCGAGGCGCGTCACCCGCGGTTCTCCCCCGATGGGCGGTACCTCGTGTGGTCGCAGCCGACGCAGGGTGAGGAGCTGCTGGCTCAGCTGATGGTCGTCGATGTGAAGTCCGACAGGCAGGCCCAGCCGGTCACGACCGGCAAGTACAACGACTTCTGCCCGACGTTCACCCGCGACGGGAAGTACATCGCCTTCCTCTCCGACCGCACCTTCGACCCGGCCTACAACCAGCATGCGTTCGATCTGTCCTTCAACGGCGTCACCCGGCCCTGGCTGCTGCCGCTGACCGCCGACGAGCCCGCTCCCTTCGGCCCGAGCGCCACCGGCTGGGCGATCAGCGAGGCCGCCGAGGATCCGAAGTCCGAGCGGACGCGGGGTGAGAAGCCCGCGACCACCGCCGAGATCGAGTTCGACGGGGCCGAGGAGCGGATCGTGCCCTTCCCGGTCTCCTCGGGTGTCTTCCGCGATCTCGAGGCCGTCGAGGCCGGGCTGCTCTGGATGCGCGCGGGAGATGCCGAGGGCGGAGAGCTCGGTTCCAAGCATGCCGGCGATACCGGGGACAAACCCGCCGAGGTGATCCAGTTCTTCGACTTCGCCAAGCGCAAGCTCACCACAGTCGTCGAATCCGCCGATGACTACGAGGTCTCCGGCAACGGCAAGCACATCGTCGTGCGCAACGAGGGTGAGATCACCGTGGTCCCGGCCAACCGGAAGGTCGAGGCCGATGACGACGACAGCGTCTCCGTCGATGTGACCCGTCTGCGCTTCGAACTCGACCGGCGGGCGGAATGGCTGCAGATGTTCGAGGAGAACGCCCGGATCATGCGCGACCACTACTGGCGTGAGGACATGAACGGGGTGAACTGGGAGTCCGTGACCCTGCGCTGGCGGTCCGTGGCCGCGAAGGCGCTGACCCACGATGACCTCGTCGACATCCTGTGGGAGACGGTGGGCGAGCTCAACACCTCGCATGCCTATGTCATTCCGTCCACCGGCCCGGGTGATCAGTCGAAGAAGCTCGGCTTCCTCGGCGCGGATCTGGCCAAGACCGCGCAGGGGTGGACGATCACCCGCATCTTGCCCGGTGAGAGCAGCGACCCGGATGCCAGGTCGCCGCTGCGGCAGGCCGGGGTCGGTGCGCAGGCCGGCGATGTCATCGTCGCCGTGAATGGCCAGCCCGTCGATGCGGCGGTCGGACCGGCCGCCCAGCTGCAGGGGGCGGCGGACACGATCGTCGAGCTCACCCTGCGCCGCGGCCGCCGCAAGGACCGCACGGTCGCCGTCATCCCCCTGGCCAGCGAGGAGACGCTGCGCTACCAGGACTGGGTGCGATCACGGCGGGAGTACGTGGCCGAGAAGTCGGAGGGACGCATCGGCTACGTCCACATTCCCGATATGGCCTCCTCGGGCTGGGCACAGCTGCACCGCGACCTGCGTCAGGCGATGGGCTGCGAAGGCGTCATCGCCGATGTCCGGTTCAATCGGGGTGGGCACACGAGTGCGCTCGTGGCCGAGCGCTTCGCCGATCGGGTCGTCGGCTGGAACTCCGCCCGCAGCTACGACCGGATGATCCCCGATCCGGAGGACGCACCGCGCGGGCCAGTGGCCTTCGTGGCCAATGAGTTCTCCGGCTCCGACGGCGACATCATCAACGCCCGCGTCCAGGCCAAGGGGATCGGCCCGGTCATCGGCGTGCGCACCTGGGGCGGTGTCGTCGGCATCGACGGCCGCTACGAACTCATCGACGGCACCGAGGTCACCCAGCCCCGCTATGCATTCTGGCTCGAGGGCAAGGACTGGGGCGTGGAGAACTTCGGTGTCGAGCCCGATATCGAGGTCGAGCACGCTCCCGGGCAGCTCTTCGCCGAGGACGATCCGCAGCTCGATCGCGCCATCGCCGAGGTGTTCGCCCGTCTGGAGGCCAGTCCCGCCGCCCAGCCGCCGCAGTTCCCGCCTCCGCGAGTGCAATCGCTGAAGAGTCAGGAACCGCCGACGGAGGGATGAAACACCTGCACAGGGCTGAGGTTCACCTCGGCACGAGTGCCCACATCGCGAAGGCGAGCAGCACGAAGCCCGAGATCACTCCGCTGATCACCGGGATGAACGCCGGTGCCGCGGCGAAGAAGGCGATGAAACCGCCGATCCCGCAGAGTGTGACGACGGTGGCGAGCACGTGGAAGCGGTCGAGCCCGAATACCCTGCCGAGGGCGTAGAAGTGCGTGCCGACGACCACGGCCACCCAGGCCACCCCGAGCTCGGAGTGGCCGAGGGCCGAGAGCAGGCGTGCACCCGCGAAGAGGGCGATCGCCTCGATGGCGACGATGATCCAGTAGGCGCGACCGAACGGGGGCTGCCTTCGGTCGCGCTCGGCTGTTCTGACCGGCTGAGGTTCCTCGGCAGCGGCGACTCTGCGCTGCTGCATGAGGCCCCGCACGGCGAAGACCGCGATTCCTGCGAACGTGACGATGCCGAGGACGAGGACGACCGTGCGGCCCAGTGAGGAGAACTGCGTGCTGTTGATGATGAGGAACAGCAGCCCGAAGCCGGCGCCGATGAGCGCCCCGATCTCAGCCCCTTCGGCCGGCTGCTGTCGTGTCGGTCGCGGCGCGGATGGTTCCGGTTCTTCTGTGGTCATCGTTGTCCGTTCCTGATCATCGTCCGTTCCGGGCAGGGTTCGATGTGGCGCTGGTCGACGACTTCATTGTTGCACCGTCGTGCTGACGAAACCCAGCTCGGCGCCCGACCCGGACCGCCGGATCAGAACGGTGGTGGTTTGCCGGAGTCCCAGTCGATCGTGCCGACGTGCCTGCCCGACCAGGGGTCGATCGATTGCCCCGGCAGACCCGATCGGTTGGGCCCGCCCGCCTGCGCTGATCGACGACCCCGACGCCCGGACTGCTCCCCCGGTTTCGTTCGCCCTCCCGGGCGGTTCGGGCGCGGACGATTGCGGCCGGTGGGCGTGTTGTCGGGCCGGCTGGGTGGTTCGGGCGGGTGGTTCTCGGGCTTCCGGACAGCATCCGGCGGAGGACCGAGGTCCTCGAAGAGTTCGGCGTGCCGTGCGTTGATCGGATTGTCCGGCGGCAACACCTCGGTGGTCACATCATGGGAGAAGGCATACTCCACCGACCCGCCCGAGGTCTTCCGGACACTGAACTTCCGGTCCGTTTTCGCCTGGTGGTGTGGTCGGCACAGATTGTGCGTGTTCTCGAATGTGGTCTGCCCGCCGGCTGCCGGGCGATCATGGTCGAAGGGGATGATGTGGTCGACTTCGGCTTTTTCCGCACTGCGCGTGCAGCCGGGCATCGTGCATGCCTGCCACTTGGCCGTCAACGGCAGTCGCACATCTGCGGGGATGCGGTAGCTCCGGGCCCGCGCGTCCAGCGGAGTGCCGGTGACGGGGTCCGTCATGATCCGCGCCCAGGTCGAGCACTCTCCGGCGATCGAGCGGGCGACGGTGGCCGGGATCGGTGCACCGTCGGAGAAGATTCCGGGCAGATGCGACTGACCGGCCAGGGTCAGGAAGGGGACCGTGACCAGCATCTTCGCCTGTTCGCGGATCCACTGCCCGTGGGTGGGCATGACGAGTCTGATGACCGTCGAGATCTCCTCGCCGGCTTCTGCCTGCGCGGCGGTCGCCGCATCATTGACGATGTTGACGATTCGGGCCGCGGTCGGGACTCCCTGGTCGGGCAGCTTCACGGGGATCTCCTTGGCCGAAGGGGTCCCGCTCCCCTGCGCGGTGACCTCGACGGTCAGCTGCGGCGTCACCCGTGTCGCGATGTCGAACATCAGCGAGTTGATGCCGCCGCCCAACTCGCTGACGTCGACATCACCGGGGTCTGTGGCGGTCAGAGAAGCGAAGTTCCCGTGACTGATCGCCCGGGCGAAGGCCTCGAGGCGCTGATGGAAGGCTTTGAGCTCTGCGGCCGGGCCGGTGAAAGTCACCGAGGCAGTCCCGTCGTCATAGGTGGTGATCGACACCCGGCGGCGCTTCGACGCCAGAGCGGACCGATCGTCCTCGTCCTGCAGGGATGCGGCCTTCATAGCCAAGGACTTCTTGAAGGTGTCGATCGTGACATCGGCTCGGCGCCGTCCCAGGTACTTGTCGAGTTCGGGCAGCTCCTCGAAGGGGAGGTCCTTGGCCACCCTGGCTGCGGCGTGCACGTGTTCGATGGTGAATTCCTGGGCCTCGCAGCGCGCGAAGAACTGCGGCAGACCGTGCACGAGCGTGACGGCGATGATGATTCGGCTGAACGTACGGGTCGATGTCGAACCCAGAACTGTCGCCAGTTCGGCCACGTCCTCGGTCCGGGCCAGTTCGTGCACCCACGTGTCGAAGGTGCGCCCGAGGCGGAAGCGAGGAAAATCCGGCAGCGCTGCGAAGACCGCCTGCAGTGCGGCCTCGGTGCCGGGCTCGCCTGCCTCACCGGGCGCGCACGCCTCACCGGGCGCGGCGGACTCCTCGCTGCGGACCGGGGCTCCGCGCTGAGCCGTTCCGGCCTTTGCCGCCACAGCGGCTTCGTCAGCGGCGAGGAAGCGGTCGACGGTAGCGGCGAATGTGGCGTGCTGGTGGGCATCGCGACCGGAGGTCGAGCCGCCGTTGAGCTGCTCCACCACCTCGGCGAGGAAGGCCTTCGCGATGCTCTTGAGTTCGGCCAGCTGGACGGTCGTGCTCAGACTGAGCACCTTCGCCACCGAAGCCATGGGGGAACCGGGATCGATCGAGAGTCGCCTCGGCGAGTCGGGACCGATGCTCGACGGGCGCTGCACATAGCCGAACTGACCGGTGTCGAACGCCGGCTCGGAGGAAGAGGAGGAGGAATCGGACGCATCCGAGGCAGGGTCGAATTCATCGTCGTCGTTCGGACTCTGCTGATCCTTCACCGGTCCCACTGCCCTTCACGTCACTGTGAGTGCTTTCTCTTATTGTATTTCACATCTGCATTCATCGTCAATAGATTTTCGGGACTGAATCGAACAATTTTGACTTTGACAGTACTCCGCTGACCGATTTCCGAGCGACTGGCGTACCGAAAACACCCTCCCGATCCGTTCTTCCGCCCTGGCTCGACCGGCCCCTTGACCAGGCACAGACACAGACAAGCCAGGCACAGACACCGCAGGACGGACGGGGTCACAGACCTGCAGACAGAGTCATACACTGAAGGAGAAGCGAGCGAAGGGAGCAGTTCGAGGATGTCCGAGAAGAAGTCCACCGCACGGCATGTCACTGTCCGCCGCATCTACGACGAGGCGCAGAAGTCCGACGGGACCCGGATCCTCGTCGATAGGGTCTGGCCGCGTGGAGTGAGCAAGGACAAGGCCGAACTCGACGACTGGTTCAAGGCCGTCGCACCCTCGAGTGAACTGCGGAAATGGTATTCGCACGATCCCGAGAAGTTCGACGAGTTCTCGCGCCGCTATCGCAAGGAGCTCGAGGACGATGACGCCGCCGAGGCACTCGACGAGCTCCGCGACTATGCGAAGAAGGGCACGCTGACCCTGCTCACCGCCTCGAAGCGCGACGACATCAGCCAGGCCACGGTGCTGGCCGAGATCCTCAACGGCAGTGACACCAAGAGTGGCACCAAGACCAGCACAGACACCGAGAAGACAGGCAAGAGCAAGGACTCCGAGAGCGAGGACGACAGATGAGCGAGATCACCCCCGACACCCGCGATTGGGCCGATGTTCTCGAGGGCGGCTGCCCGGACTGCGGTTTCACCGGCACCGAGGACGTCACCGCTGTGCCCGCCACCATCACCGAGGCGGCCGAAACCTGGCAGAAGGTCCTGACCAGGGACGACGCCAGCACCCGACGGACGCCGGGCCGCTGGTCGGACCTCGAGTACGCCGCCCACATGCGCGATGTCCTCGATCTCTTCCACCGTCGCACCGAACTCATGCTCACCGAGACCGATCCGACGCTGGACAACTTCGATGGGGACGCCGTCGCCATCGCCTCCGACTACGAACATCGGAACCCCGCCGAGGTGGCCCGCGCCCTCCGTGCCGCCGCCGAGGCCTACGCCGGCCGCCTGTCCCAGGTCACCGGCGACGAGTGGAACCGTCGCGGCTACCGCTCCGA
The DNA here is from genome assembly GCF_018208375.1 of Brevibacterium sp. SMBL_HHYL_HB1. NCBI lineage: Bacteria > Bacillati > Actinomycetota > Actinomycetes > Micrococcales > Brevibacteriaceae > Brevibacterium > Brevibacterium sp. SMBL_HHYL_HB1. Next base: position 3,590,342 of record NZ_CP062936.1, read on the forward strand.
CGGTCGGGAATTCACCGTCGCCTCTCTGACGCGGTACGGACTGCACGAAGTCCGGCACCACCTCGGCGACGTCGGGGCCTGAGCGATGTCACTCGAGTGGGAGCAGATCATCATCGATTCGCCCGATCCGCTCAGGCTCGGCCGCTGGTGGGCGCGGGCGCTGGACTGGGTGATCGTCGATGAGAACGACACGGAGATCGAGATCCGAGCCTCGGCCGACCGTCTGCCCGGCATCCTCATCGGCGTCGATCGGGAAGAGAAGGTCGTGAAGAATCGTCTCCACCTCGACTTCCGACCCGACGATCAGGCCGCCGAGGTGGCCCGCTTCCTCGAACTCGGGGCACGACACGTCGATGTGGGACAGACCGGGGACGGACCCTGGGTCGTCCTCGCCGATCCCGAGGGCAACGAATTCTGCATCCTCTCCTCGGCCGCCGACTGAGCCTGCGGACCGGCCGCCGACTGAGCCTGCGGACCGCCGGTGTCCGAACCATCGGACCGGCTGCGCGCGTCCCAGGGGTGGACACGAGTGTTGCGGAATGGCCGGAGACGATAGTTTGTTACAGGGCACAGATCGTCAATCCGTGAAAGGACGTTCCATGAGCAAGTTCGCTGTCACCAATGCCAACACCGGTGAGGTCGAGGAGGAGTTCGCCTCCGTTCCCGTCGAGGAGATTCCCGCGTACATCGACCGCGCCCATGAGGCGTTCCTGTCGTGGAAGGAGACGCCGCTGCACGAACGCGCGGCGATCCTGCGCAAGTTCGCCGACCTCGTCGACGCGAATGCCGATGAGATGACCGACATCATCGGTCGCGAGATGGGCAAGGTGAAGAAGCAGGGGTACGCCGAGGTGGACAAGGTCGCCCGCACGGCGCGCTGGATGGCGGACAATGCCGCAGCGAACCTGGCACCGACGCAGCTCGAAGCCGCCGGAGCCGCCAGCAGCTATGTCGAGCATCAGCCCCTGGGCGTGCTGCTGGGCATCATGCCGTGGAACTTCCCCTACAACCAGATCGCACGCTTCGCGCTGCCCAACCTCATGGTCGGCAACCCGATCATCATGAAGCAGGCCTCGATCTGCCCGAAGTCCTCCCAGTACTTCGAGGACCTCCTCACCGAGGCGGGTCTGCCGAAGGGCGTCTACCAGAACATCTACCTCGACAGCTCGAACGCCGAGGAAGTGCTCAAGGACTTCCGCGTCAAGGGCTTCTCGCTCACCGGCTCCGAGGGTGCCGGTGCCTCGGTGGCCGCGATCGCCGCGAAGTACTACAAGCGCGCCGTTCTCGAACTCGGCGGCAACGATCCGGCGGTCGTCCTCGACTCGAAGGACGTGCCGGCCCTGGCGAAGAAGCTCGTCGGTCTGCGTCTGGCCAATGCCGGGCAGGTCTGCACCTCGCCGAAGCGCTTCATCGTCGTCGACGACCTCTACGATGAGTTCCTCTCCGAGACGATCAAGGCCGTCGAGGCCACGAAGGTCTCGACCTTCGACGACCCCGAGGTCGGCATGGGACCGCTGTCGTCCGAAAGCGCTCGCGACGAGATCGTCGAGCGCATCCAGAAGGCCGTTTCCGACGGTGCGACCCTGCACACCGGCGGCGAGAAGCTCGACCGTCCCGGCTGGTTCATGTCGCCGGCCGTGCTGTCCGATATCGATCCGAAATCGGATCTCGGCTGCAATGAGCTCTTCGGTCCCGCCGTCATGGTCTACCGGGCCAAGGACGAAGAGGACGCTCTGCGCCTGGCCAACGACACCGAATACGGTCTGATGAGTTCGGTGTGGACCGATGACCTCGAGAAGGGGCAGGCGTTCGCGTCGAAGATCAATGCCGGCATGACGCTGATCAACGGGCACATGGAGTCCGGCCCCGAATACCCCTTCGGGGGCATCAACCGTTCCGGTTACGGCCGCGAGAACGCCAAGTGGGCCTTCCAGGCCTTCACCAACGAGCACCTCATCCGCGTGCACGCCTGAGGCAGGCGGCAGAGGCGCCCAGCCGAGGCGTGCTCAGTGCCTGAACAGTCGGCCGGTGACGATCGTCGCCGGCCGACTGCCGTTCATCGGTCATAGGTGATCAGCAGCTTGCCGCGTCCGAGGTCCTGGTCCCTCTGCAGCACCGTCGGCAGTGCGCCGAGGCCGACCTCCTGAGCGATCCGGGTATGCAGGAGCCCGTTTCGCAGATGCCCGAGAACGGGTTCGAACAGGGCCGGCAGCTGCGCACGCGGACAGGCATGGACGATGTCGCGGAGCCGGAACATCTCGACGCGCCGACCTTCACTCCGGTCGAAGCACTCGGCCGGGATCGGGCGACCTGAGAGAAGCCCGAAGTGCACGAGCACACCGCCGGGTCGGAGCAGCCGCATCAGAGATCGCGCCTGATCCCCGCCCACACTGTCGAAGATGACGTCAAAATCGCCTGTGGACGATCTCTGGCGCAGGCGCTGCGGCCAGGTCGGCTGGGATGTGCTGAGAACGTCGACCCACTTCTCGGGCCTCGTTGCTCTTCTGCCGGATACTCCACGCGTCAGGCCCACGGGTCGAATGCCCTGCTCAACGAGAAGCTCGGCAAGGTGTCCGGCGATCGTCGACGTCGCCGCTGTCACAGCGACGTGGCGTGTGTGCAGCGCTGAACCATCAGGAGCGCGGTGAGTGGATTGATGTAGGCGAAGCAGGCGAGGGTGTCAGGGATGTCGTCCGGCACCGGCACGCACCAGGAATGGGCGGTGCGCTTGATCTCCTGCTAGTTGCCCGCGGACCCGATCGGCAGTACGCGCTCGCCGATCGCGTTCGCGGGCACGCCGACGCCTTCGAAGCCCGGGACGAATGGGAATTCGGTGCGCGAGGCGTAGGCGCCGGAGACCGTGACGGCGTCAGAGGGATTGACTGTGCTGGCAGTCATTCGCACATCGATCTGACCTTCGCCCAAGGGCTGGGACCGAGTGATCTCTCGCTGAGTCAGCACTTCGCTGAGCTTCCCGGGTCGCGGTGCGACGATCGTCTTCACTGACATCCTCCCGCCGATCGCATGAGCTCATTCCTCTTCCGCACCGTCACGGTCAAGGCCCGCACCGTCAAGGTGCGATGAGAGGTATCGTCCGGTCAGACTTCCGCTCTGCCGGGCAACCGTGTGCGGGCTGCCGGTGGCGATGATGCGACCGCCGTCTGCCCCACCGCCGGGTCCCATGTCGATGACGTGATCGGCGTTGGCGATCAGATCGAGGTCGTGCTCGATCACCAGTACGGTCCCGCCCTGGTCGAGGAGTCGTTGGAAGACCCGGATGAGCACTCGGACGTCATCGGGGTGCAGTCCCACGGTCGGCTCGTCGAAGACGAACAGGGTGCGCTTCTGCGTCCTGTCGAGCTCATGGGCGAGTTTGAGACGCTGCGCCTCGCCGCCGGACAGCGCCGGTGTGGCCTCGCCGAGGGTGAGGTACCCCAGTCCTACGTTCTCGAGCGCCTCCAGGTGCGAGCGGACCTTGCGCATATCGGCCACGTGGGGAAGGGCTTCGGCGACGGTGAGGGCGAGCAGATCGGGAAGGCCGAGAGCGCCTTCGCCGGTCGCCGAGGGACGGAGATGCTCGTCCGCGTCGGAGGCGTAGCGGCGCCCGCCGCACTCTGTGCAGGGGATCTCGACATCGGGCAGGAACTGCACGTCGAGTCTGATCTCACCGGTTCCCTCGCAGCGGGGGCAGCGCAGAGTGCCGGTGTTGTAGGAGAAGTCGCCGGTGGTCAGCCCGGCCGCCCTCGCGGAGTCGAGTCTCGCGTAGGACCGGCGCAGATCGTCGAGCACTCCGCTGTAGGTCGCGACGGTCGAGCGGACGTTGGTGCCGATCGGTGTCGCGTCCACGACATTGACCTTCTCGATGCCGCCGGAGTCGATGCCGAGCACGTGCTGCGGCAGCGGCCGGTCCCCGGCCCGCAGCGCGGGCACGAGGCTGTCGAGCACCAGCGTGCTCTTGCCCGACCCCGAGACGCCGGTGACCACCGTGAGCCTGCCGCGCGGGATCGCGACCTCGGCCGGGTGCACGGTGTGGAGCTTCGCCGTGCGCAGACCGATCGTGCCGTGTGAGAACATCTCCGCCTCGGAGGCGGCCGAACGCACTCTCACCTGTTCGCGACCGGTGAGATACCCGCCGATCCGGGACTGCGGATGCGCGTCGACCTCGGCGACGGTGCCGGTGGCCACGACCCTGCCGCCCTCGCGCCCGGAACCGGGTCCGATCTCGATGAGGTGCTCGGCCTGCCGGAGCACGAGGGGGTCGTGGTCGACCATCACCACGGAGTTGCCTTCGTCGAGGAGGTCGGCGATGACGCCCTTGAGGCCGCGGATATTCGACGGGTGCAGTCCGATCGAGGGTTCGTCGAGGACATAGAGGACGCCGGTGGTCTCGTTGCGGACGGCGCGGGCGAGCTGCACACGCTGGCGCTCCCCGGTCGACAGTGTGGAACCGGCCCGGTCGAGTGCGAGGTAGCCGAGTCCCAGATCCAGCAGACGGCGGGCCATCCGAACAAGGGTATCGACGAGGCCGGCGGCCAGGGTGCGCATCTCCTCAGGCAGGGCGGCCGGCACCTCGGCGGCCCACTCCACAAGCTCCTCGAGCGTCTTCGCGGTCGCCTCGGCGAGGCCGATCCCGCCGATCCGCGGGGCCGCCGCGGCGGGCGAGAGCCGGGTGCCGTGACAGGCGGGGCAGACGCGTTCGCTGAGGAACCGGCTCACACGGGCCAGTCGCTTCTCGTCCTCGGCGCGCTTGAGCTCCTCGGTGACGGTCAGGCGGGCATTGCGAAAAGTGAAGTCGAGCTCGTGAACGCCCTTCTTCGAGGTGACCGCGATGTGCTTCTTCTCCTCGGGTCCGTTGAGCACGATCTCCTTCTCCCACCCGTGGAGATCCCGCCAGGGCACATCGGTGCGGACACCGAATTCGCGGGCGATCTGGGGTTGGACGTTGAAGCCGAACGTCTGCCATGGAAGGACCGTGCCGTCGTCGATGCTCTGGGCCTCGTCGCGGATGAGAACGGTGTCGTCGACCTCACGGACCGTGCCGGTTCCCTCGCAGTCCGGACAGGCACCGAGGGAGTTGAAGGCGAGCGCCTCCGCACCCGGTGGGTCGAAGCTCACCCCGCAGACCGGACAGACGATCGGCTCGCCGGCGGCGACTGCCAGCGTCGGCTCCTGCCGGTGCCCGTTCGAGCATAGGTGCGAAGCCAGCCGCGAGAACATCAGCCGGACGAGGTTGAGCAGTTCGGTCGACGTGCCGAAGGTGGACCGCACGCCGGGCACTCCCGGACGCTGTCGCAGTGCGAGCGCGGCGGGCACATGGCTGACTCGGTCGACATCGGCGCGTGCCGCCTGCCCCATGCGACGACGCGTGTAGGTCGACAGGGCTTCGATGTAGCGACGCGAGCCCTCGGCGTAGAGCACACCCATGGCCAGTGACGACTTACCCGAGCCCGAGACTCCGGCGATGGCGACGAGAGTGTCGAGGGGAACGTCGACATCGATGTCGGCCAGATTGTGGACGCGGGCTCCGCGCACCTCGATCGCCCGCGGGTGGGTTCCGCGCGTCGATTCGGCCGATTCGAGGGGCTGATCCCGTCTGACTTCGTGCACGGCGCTCACTCCGGTGCGTCGCCGGGTTCGGACCCGAGCAGACTGTGTGCCTGCTCGGTCGTCAGCGGGGGAATCGGCAGGGCGGAGGTGTCGGCGCGATGAGGACGCAGACCATCGAGGGCGACCCAGAGGCAGCGGCGGTAGAGTTCCGCGATGTCATCGCGGCCGTCGACGCTGCGATCCTGGAACGTCGCGGCGAGACCGGTCAGAGCCACTTGCAGGAAGATCAGGTCGGTGCCGACCACGTCCTCGCGCAGCAGACCCGCTTCCCGGGCACGATCCGCGACCCGATTGACCAAGGGGGCCAGCCGATCGCGGCTCCAATCGTATCTCTGCGGCTGAGTATGGCGGCCGGAGAGGATCTGTGCCATGCCCCGGTCCCTGGCCTGGATCGCCAGCGACCGTTCGAGGTAGGACACGACACCGTCCCACGGGTCCGGCTCAGCCAGTGCGTCATTGAGGATGGCCTCGAGCTCCTCGGCCTGCCGCACATGGATCGCGTCGATGAGCTCGTCCTTGTTGGAGAAGCGCCGGTAGGCGGTGCCGACCCCGACTCCGGCATGGTGGGCGACATCGTTGAGCGAGACCTCCAGCCCGTGCTGGGCGAACAGCTCACGACCGGCGACCAGCAGCCGCTCGCGATTGCGGGCGGCGTCCTTGCGAAGTTTCGGTTCCTCCATAGCGCCATCCTAGCAAGCGGATATCATCCATCCGAATATCTTCCGGTCTCGGGCTCACTCAGCGACGGAGACCACGCGGATGGCGTCGGCGGAGTCGAGTGCCAGCACGAGGTCCGCGCCGTCGATGGACACTGTGATCACCGAGGCGGCCGTGCTCACCGAGACCACGCGCAGTTCGGCCCCGATGACGATTCCGCGCTCGTGCAGATAACGCAGCAGCTCGGGTGACCGGTCGGAGACGCGCACGACCTCGATGACGGCCCCGGGCCGCGCCTCCCGCAGCGGCCGATCGGGATGATCCGCGGTGCGTCCCGCGGCATCGGGAATCGGATCCCCGTGGGGATCGCGGTCGGGGTGGCCGAGGGCGGCGTTCATCCTCTCGAGCACGAGATCCGAGACCGCGTGCTCGAGGCGGTCGGCCTCCGCGTGGACCTGGTCCCAGCTCAGCCCCAGCGCTTCCACGAGGTAGGTCTCGACGATCCGGTGACGTCGCACGATCTCGACGGCGATCGACCGCCCCTGCTCGGTCAGCGTGATCTGCCCATAGGGTTCGTAGTCGATGTACCCGTCGCGGGCGAGCTTCTTGAGGTTCGCCGACACCGTTGACGCGGTCACCGCCAGCCTTTCGGCCAGATCCGTGGTGGTGGGACGGCCGCCGGGCCATTCGTAGGCCTTCCAGATCAGGGTGACGTAGTCCTCGACCATGCGAGTCAGGGCGGGGCGCGGCATGATGGCCATTCTACGCACGCACCCGTGTCGCAGGGTCGCCACCGTCGGTAGGATCTCGGCCCACTGCGGAGCCCCGGACACCTGCGGCCTGGACGCCGCCTACGGCCGGCGACGGAGTCGCCCGGGCGAATGGGGCACGCAGCGTCGGGAGGATGTCGCGCCGGTGGACGATGAGGAAGACCAGTGCGAGGCCGGCTTGGATCGCGCAGAGCACATAGCGGCCCGAGGTGTCCGTGACGATGAACTGCAGGCCGAACAGGCCGGCCAGACCGAGCGCGGCCGCCCAATGGAAGCGCAGACTGAGGATGAGAGCCACGCCGAGGAGACTCTGAGTGGCCGTGAGCGCGAATTCCTCGATCTGCCGTCCGTCCAGGGGCAGACCGGTCCCGCCTCCGCCGAGCAGGTGAGCGATCGGCAGGGAGCCCACCAGCAGGCTCCACTGGTTCACCTTCGCCGCGATGAGGGTGCCGATGGCCGCACTGCCCATCCCGCGCAGGGCGAACATGGCGGCGATGATGAACTCGGGGGCCTCCGAGGCGGCCGGCGCCAGCCATTGGACGAGGAAGTAGCTGTCGATGCCCAGAGCCGAACCGGAGGCCACGAGCGCCTCGGAGAAGGGTTCGGCGCAGGCGAGGATGATTCCCGCCGAGACGGCGAACAGGACCACCACAGTGAACCGTCGGGCGGTTCGCGGCAGATCGGCGATGAGGGCGGCGGCACCGAGGAACTCCGCATCGTCGCCCACCTCGCTGCGTCCGGCCCGCCACAGATAGGCGACGAAGAACGCGACGAGGCCGATGCCCAGCCACAGGGGGATGCTACCGAGGACGGGGATGGCGAAGGCGATGATGCACAGGAGGACGAGGAAGCCGATGTCCAAACGGCTGCCTGGGTCCAGGCGCAGGGCCTCGACGGTTCGTGAGCTCTCCGGCGGAGCCGCGCGCCGGGCGCGCAGTGCGCAGATGATGACCACGAGCGGCCATCCGATACCCAGCAGGAGGCGGTTCGACCCGGTCATATTCGCCGCCGCGAAGTGGGCGTACTGGGCCTCCGAGCCGGAGCGGAAGGCGAAGTAGAAGTCGACGGCGTATTCGGGCAGCACCGCGATCAGCGCCAGGAGGGCGATGGCCAGTGCCCCGGAGATGTCCTTCTGGGCGGCCTCAGCGGCCCAGGCCAGGAGGAATGCGGCGGCCACGACGGCCGCACCGTAGGCGAGCAGCTCGATGACAGGTGCGAGCTCAACGTCGGCGATGCGCAGGGTGATCGCGGGCGCCGCAATGATCAGGCACACCACGACGCGACGGATGAGGGCAACGGGCATTCGGACTCCGGACGGCTTCTCGGCGGGAGGATTCCCCGCCCGCCAACCAGGCTTTCGGACACCCATCCGGTGTGTCTACGCACAACTGAGACTTGGACGTGCCCAACAATCGATCGAGCCCCGCCCAACCGCGTGATCATGCGGATGGACGGGGCTCGGATGGGCTGGACCGTGTCTCGGATCACCCGCGCAGAAGAGGCGGCTTCAGTCCCTCGGTGCCGTCTCGACCGGGTTGACCTCCTCGGCGGGGTGGTCCTCCTGATCCTCGGGCTTCTTGATGAGGAACGCGAGGACGACAGCGACCAAGGCGATGATCGCGGCCAGCAGGAAGGCGGACTGCGCTCCCGGCGCACCCGCCTCGACGACCGTCCGGCCGGCGGCCTGCCCGGAGTGCAGGGCTGCGGAGTAGATCGAGATGAGCAGGGCCGTCCCAGCCGCCCCGGCGACCTGCTGCAGAGTGTTCAGCGCCGCCGAACCGTGCGAGTACAGGTGTCGATCGAGCGAACCGAGCGAGGCCGAGAACAGCGGGGTGAACGAGGCGGCGAGACCGACGGACATCCCTGTCTGCACGACCACGAGCACCCAGGTGGGCGTGCTCGGCGAGACGATCGAATACGAGAACATCGCCGCAGCGATGAGGATCGTGCCCGGCACCAGCAGGGTCTTCGGGCCCTTCGCATCGTAGATGCGGCCCATCACCGGTCCGAGCAGACCCATGAGGACCGATCCCGGCAGGAGCACGAGACCGGATTGGGTCGCGTTGAGGCCGGCGACGTTCTGCAGGTACAGCGGCAGCAGCGAGAAGGTCCCGAACATCGCCAGCGCGACCACGGCCATGATGACGACGGCGATGACATAGTTTCGCGAGCTGAATATGCGCAGGTCGAGCAGGGCCCCGTCCCGGCGCTGCAGGATCAGCTGCCGCCAGACGAAGAGTCCGAGGACGACCACTCCGCCGGCGATCGCGGACCAGGCCAGTCCGGTCGCCGTGGAACCGGTCTCACCTCCGCTGCCGAACTGGCTGAGGCCGAAGACGATGCCGCCGAAGGCGAACGCCGAGAGGACGATCGAGAGGACGTCGATCGGAGAATGGGTCGACTCGCCGAGGTTGGTCATCCACTTCGCGCCGAGAGCGAGGGCGATGAGCCCGATCGGCAGGACGATGCCGAAGAGCCAGCGCCAGCCGAGGCTGTCGAGCACGATGCCCGACATCGTCGGCCCGATCGCCGGGGCCAGCGAGATGACGAGACCGACGCGGCCCATCATCCGTCCGCGCGAGTGCGGGGGCACGACGTTCATCATCGTCGTCATCAGCAGCGGCATCATGATGCCCGTGCCGCCGGCCTGCACGACGCGTCCGATGAGCAGCACGGTGAACCCGGGCGCGACCAGGCAGATGAGGGTGCCGGAGGTGAACAGGATCATCGCGGCCAGGAAGATCTGGCGCGTGGTGAAGCGCTGCAGGAGGAAGCCGGTGGTCGGGATCACCACCGCCATGGTGAGCATGAACGCACTCGTCATCCACTGACCGAGCTCCGGCGGGATGCCGAGTGAGGCGTTGAGTTCGGGGATGGCGATGGCCATCGTCGTCTCATTGAGGATCGCGACGAAGGCCGCCACCAGCAGCAGCCAGATGACCCGCATGCCGGCAGGGTCGATGGTCTCGGGCTGGCTGGGCTGTGCGCGTGAGTGTGAGCTGTCGCTGGACAAAGAGGAACTCCGATCGAAGAAGGTCTGCCATCGCCCCGGCGCGGGCGGAACTCCGTGCGCAGCAGCCGACGCTGCGCACGGACAGAGGGAACAACGAAGAACTACGCTAGCCTATTCCGCACTCGTGGGAACAGGGGGAGATCCCCACCATCCGACGTGCGCGATCTCAGCGCGGAAGTGCCGCCGAATGCGGCTGTCGCGATCGCTGATGTGTCGGGTCGGGCTGATCGTCCTGGTCCTGATCCGCCGATCAGCCCGAAGAGTACCAGCTGCTTCAAGACCACCGCGGCTGCCCATAGCGCGAACAGGCGCAATGCGTTCACGATGCTGCCCAGACGTCGATGATGACCAACGTCGTCATCGACAGCACCGCGACAGTGATCAGGACTCTCAGTCTGCTCCCTGTGGTCATGGGCTCGTATCTCCTCGGGGTTGTCGGTGTTCGGCAGCCCCTCGAGGGGACGAACTGCGGCCATTCCCAGCTGCCTCGCCGACTCCCGTGCTCTGCTGAAACAGCGGCGGCAGGCATCCTGCCCATGACGCTATCGCCCACTTGCGAGCCGAAGAAGGAACTGCTGGTTCACCCATCAGCAATACATTCCGAACGGTTCTTCGGCGCGGTTCAATGGAGAGGCTCCCGGACAGGATCGGCAGACCTCGCTGACCGACTGTCGCTGGAGTGACGACCGAAGAAGACGATCTGAGGAATCGGAATGACATCACGTTTGGGGCCGGCTCGGCCGTGGACGATCTGAGCGGCGCGGAGCTGACAGGCACGCCAGCGGATCGGGAGATCTCACCGGCAGCATCGGCTGCGGCAGACGGCACCGAAGATCCGCAGGCACCACGGCCGAACGACGGTTCGCTGCGAGTCGATGAGGATACTCCGTTGACCGCAGTGATGAGGGCAGACGAGTTCGAGGGCTTCGGGAATCTGATCTTTCCCGCGTCGGACCGCATCACCGAAGGCATGACGGTCTCGGACACCGCGAGATTGCTGCCCTTCCACAGCAACGTCAACCCGGCAGATGTCGCCAGGACCGTCGATCGCATGCTCATCGCGGTCCGATCAGGCCAGCTGACATTCCACCCCCTCTATTCAGAGGATCAGATCGCTGACGATCCTGACAAAGCCGTTGTCGGCCTCTTCTTCCGAGGAGGTACGAACGCACCGTTGTCGATCATCTCCGCTGGCGGCGGGTTCTCCTATGTCGGTTCGTTTCACGAGGGCTTCCCCCACGCCCAGACGATTGCCGACCACGGAGAGAATGCGTTCGTACTCAACTACCGGACCGGTTCGGGAGGCCGCCTCGCCGCCGAGGATCTCGCCGTCGCAATCGACTTCGCATTCGCAAACGCCCACGAGCTCGACGTGGATCCCACCGGGTATGCGCTGTGGGGAAGCAGCGCCGGAGCTCGGATGGCCGCCGTCCTGGGCAGTCACGGGACGATCGCCTTCGGTCAGGGCCACAGGCCACGACCAAGCGCTGTCATCATGGCCTACACCGGCCACTCCGATATTTCGGGCACAGTCCCGCCGACATTCGCCGTCGTCGGCAGCGATGACGTCATCGCTCCGTCATGGTTGGTGCGGCAGCACATCGATCGCCTGCGGCTGGCCGGAGTCAGGACTGAGTTCCACGCATTTCCGAATATCGGGCACGGCTTCGGCCTGGGCACAGGCACAGCCGCCGAAGGGTGGATCGATGATGCACTGGCCTTCTGGCGGACGAACCGGATTCAGCGGGGGTAGGAAACGACGCAGGCTCCGGACCGATCACGGTCCGGAGCCTGCGTGCACGAGTGCTGTCTCAGAGCTGCTCGAGTGGAGGTAAGGGGACTCGAACCCCTAACCCTCTGCTTGCAAAGCAGATGCGCTACCAATTGCGCCATACCCCCGTGCGGGTTCTCACCCTCACACCGAATCGGTGTGCTCGGACCATTCGGCCTGGGCGGCTTGGTTCCCATGCCGCCACCGGAAGAAGATTCCGAGTCCCACGAGCGTGAGGCCGCCCAGAATCCATCTCTTCATGATCCTCCTCGAAAGGAAGTGGGCCTACCTGGACTTGAACCAGGGACCTCTTCGTTATCAGCGAAGCGCTCTAACCGCCTGAGCTATAGGCCCTTATCAGGGTGAACCCGAAGTAAAACAATACCCAACCGTGCCAGCCGAAGACAAATCCGGCAGCTGTGACGCCCCTCACAGCCGCCGGATCGATATCAGTCGTCGGTCAGCGTGAGGCTGAAGCCGCCGGCGATGAGCGAGCCGATGTTGTATATGAACGCGGCCAGGGTCGACAGCGCCGTCATCAGCACGATGTTGATCACGGCGATGATGAAGCCGGCCGCCACGACCCGGCCGAAGCCGAAGATGCCGACGATCCGCTTGGCCGACTCGGCGCCGGCGAGTTCGCTCATGGTCGATTCGAGTCCGCTCATCACACCGGTCGCCTGCAGCACGATCCACAGCACGATGAAGGCGACGATGGTGGCGATGCCGATGGCCACGGACATGAGGAACGACATCTTCATCACCGACCACGGATCGACCGCGGAGACGGTGAGTCGGACGGTGCGGGGGCCCTTCTTCTTCTTGCCCTGACCGTTGTCGACCATGTTCTTCACGCCCATCTTCACGCCGCCGGAGCTGGCGCGGACGGTGTTCGCGGCATTGCCCATCACCGAGGTGGCCGTGCGATCACCGCCGGAGGACCGGCCGCCTCCCGATCCCTGGGAACCCGTGCCCTGGGAGCCGGCACCCGATCCCTGGGAACCCGTGCCCGATCCCTGGGAACCGGCGGAAGGTGCGCGGCTGGGCTTCGGCGAGGCCTTCGGGGCGGGAGGAGCGACGACGGTGGCCTTCTGCTCGGCCTGGCCGGATCCCTGGGAACCCGACTTCTGGCCCTGGCCGGTCGACTCCGCGGGCTTCGATTCGTTCTTCGACGATCCCGCCGTCAGACGGGTCGAGCCGCTCGACGTGCGTATGATCTTCCCTGAGCCTGGCTTCTTGCTATCGCTCACTCTTCCACATCCTCGCTGCCGGTCTGAGGCGCTTCGACCTCACCTTCCGGGACTTCGGCATCGTCTTCGTCTTCGACCTCCGCCTCGGGCCCACGGGTCACTGCGATAATACGGTCTTTCTTGTCCGGTTTCGCGAACACCACACCCATGGTGTTGCGTCCCTTCGCCGGAACCTCGTCGATACTCGACCGAACGATCTTACCCTTCTCCATGACGACGAGGACCTCTTCGCCGTCCTCGACGATGAGTCCTCCCACCAAGTCTCCGCGCTGCTCGGTGATCTTGGCAACCCGGATTCCCAGACCGCCGCGGCCCTGCAGACGGTATTCGTCGACGGGAGTGCGCTTGGCGTAGCCGGCCTCGGTGACGACGAAGACATAGGTATCGGGCTGGACGACGTCCATCGTCAGCAGCTCGTCGTCACCCTTGAACTTCATGCCGGTGACGCCTCCGGTGACCCGGCCCAGCGGTCGGATCGACTCGTCATCGGCGGCGAAGCGGATCGACATGCCCTTGCGCGAGATCATCAGCAGGTGATCATCGGATCCGACGATCCGGGCCGAGACGAGCTCATCGGGCTGTCCCTTGTACTCACGCAGGTTGATGGCGATGACGCCGCCGGTGCGATTCGAGTCGTATTCGCTCAGGCGCGTCTTCTTCACCACACCGGAGCGGGTGGCGAGGATGAGGAACTCCGCTTCCTCGTAGTCCCGGATGGACAGCACCTTCGCGATCGACTCACCGGGCTGGAGTGCGAGCAGATTCGCCACGTGCTGGCCCTTCGCGTCCCGCGTTCCCTCGGGCAGCTCATAGGCCTTGGCCCGGTAGACTCGACCGGTGTTCGTGAAGAACAGCAGCCAATTGTGGGTGGAGGTGACGAAGAACTGCTCGACGACGTCGTCGCCGCGAAGCGCGGCTCCCTTGATGCCCTTGCCGCCGCGGTGCTGGGCGCGGTAGAGGTTCGTCTGCGTCCGCTTCGCATAGCCTCCGCGGGTGATCGTGACGACGACCTCCTCTTCGGGGATGAGGTCCTCCATCGACACGTCCCCGTCGAAACCGGCGAGGATCTTCGTCCGACGCTCGTCCCCGTAGCGGTCGACGATCTCGTCGAGCTCCTCGGACACGATCTCGCGCTGCCGGGAGGGCGTGGCGAGGATGTGGTTGTATTCGGCGATGAGGGCCTCGATCTTCTCGGCCTCCTCCTGGATCTTCAGGCGCTCCAGGGCCGCGAGCCGGCGCAGCTGGAGATCGAGGATCGCATTCGCCTGGATCTCGTCGACTTCGAGCAGCTCCATCAGACCGGTCCGGGCCTCGTCCGACGACGGTGACCGGCGGATCAGGGCGATGACCTCGTCGAGGGCGTCGAGGGCCTTGAGGTAGCCGCGCAGGATGTGGGCGCGCTCCTCGGCCTTGCGCAGTCGGTACTGGGTGCGCCTGACGATGACCTCGATCTGGTGCTTGACCCACAGGCGCAGGAAGGAGTCGATGCTCAGCGTGCGCGGGACGCTGTCGACGAGCGCGAGCATGTTCGCGGAGAAGTTCTCCTGCAGCGAGGTGTGCTTGTAGAGGTTGTTGAGCACGACCTTGGCCACCGCATCGCGTTTGAGCACGATGACCAGACGCTGACCGGTCCGGCCCGAGGACTCATCGCGCAGATCCGCGATGCCCGCGACCTTGCCGTCCTTGACATAGGAGGCGATCTTCGCGGCCAGGGTGTCGGGGTTGACGAGGTAGGGCAGCTGGGTCACGACCAGGCAGGTCCGGCCCTGGATCTCCTCGACCTCGACGACGGCGCGCTGAGTGATCGAACCGCGCCCGGTGCGGTAGGCGTCCTCGATGCCCTTGCGGCCGAGGATCGTCGCACCCATCGGGAAGTCCGGTCCCTTGATGATGCCCAGCAGCGCCTCGAGGGCCTCCTCCTTGCTCGCATCGGGGTGGGCCAGCAGCCACTGCGCACCGGCGGCGATCTCACGCAGGTTGTGCGGGGGGATGTTCGTGGCCATGCCCACGGCGATGCCCGCGGAGCCGTTGACCAGCAGGTTCGGGAACCGCGAGGGCAGGACCATGGGCTCCTGGTTGCGCCCGTCGTAGTTGTCCTGGAAATCGACGGTGCCCTCTTCGATGTCCCGGACCATCTCCATGGCCAGGGGCGCCATCTTGCACTCGGTGTAACGGGGCGCGGCCGCACCGTCGTCACCGGGGGAACCGAAGTTGCCCTGGCCGGACACCAGCGGATAGCGCATCGTCCACGACTGCACGAGGCGGACCATCGCATCGTAGATCGCCGTATCGCCGTGCGGGTGGTACTGGCCCATGACGTCGCCGACGACGCGCGAGCACTTCGAGAAGTTGCGGTCGGGGCGGTAGCCGCCGTCGAACATCGCGTAGAGGACGCGGCGGTGAACGGGCTTGAGTCCGTCGCGGATGTCCGGCAGGGCGCGACCGACGATGACGCTCATCGCGTAATCGAGGTAGGACCGCTGCATCTCGAGGTTGAGATCAACCTGTTCGATCCGGCTGATTTCTGTTCCGATATCGTTCTCGTCGGCCAATGTGGGCTCTTCCCTTATGTCTTAACCGCGGCCGGCTGGGTCTCAGCCGGGTGCGGAGATTGGTCAGTTCAAAGAGTGCGGGTTCGTTCGATCCCGATCCACCGCCGAGGCGGGGCCTGGGTGCGGGTGGGATCAGATGTCGAGGAAGCGGACGTCCTTCGCGTTCTCCTGGATGAAGCGACGGCGCGAGTCCACGTCATCGCCCATGAGGACGGTGAAGATCTCGTCGGCGACGATCGCATCGTCGAGGGAGACCTGCTTGAGCAGACGATGGTCGGGATCCATCGTCGTCTCCCACAGCTCCTCGTAGTTCATCTCGCCCAGGCCCTTGTAGCGCTGGATCGCGAGGTCCTTGGGCAGGCGCTTGCCCTCTGCCCGTCCGGTCTCGAGCAGTCCGTCGCGCTCCTTGTCCGTATAGGCGAACTGGTGCGCGGCGTTCGACCACTTGATGCGGTAGAGCGGTGGGGTCGCCAGGTAGACGTAGCCGTGTTCGATCAGCGGTTTCATGTACCTGAAGATCAGGGTCAGCAGCAGGGTGGTGATGTGCTGACCGTCGACATCGGCGTCGGCCATGAGGACGATCTTGTGATAGCGCAGCTTGTCGAGGTCGAACTCCTCACCGATGCCGGTGCCGAACGCGGTGATCATGGCCTGGACCTCGTTGTTGCCCAGCGCCCGGTCGAGGCGGGCCTTCTCGACATTGAGGATCTTGCCGCGCAGCGGCAGGATCGCCTGGGTGTTCGGGTTGCGGCCCTGGGTCGCCGAACCGCCGGCCGAGTCGCCCTCGACGACGAACACCTCGGATATATAGGGGTCCTTCGACTGGCAGTCCTTGAGCTTGCCCGGCATGCCCGAGGACTCGAGCAGGCCCTTGCGGCGGGTCGCCTCACGGGCCTTGCGGGCGGCCATCCTCGCTTGTGAGGCCTGCAGGGCCTTGCGCACGACGTCCTTGGCCTGAGCCGGATTCGACTCGAACCAGTGTCCGAGTTCGTCGCGGACCACGCGCTGGACGAAGCCCTTGACCTCGGAGTTGCCGAGCTTCGTCTTCGTCTGGCCCTCGAACTGGGGATCGCCGAGCTTGACGGAGATCACCGCGGTCAGTCCCTCGCGGATGTCGTCGCCGGTGAGGTTCGGATCCTTGTCCCGCAACAGCTTCTGCTCTTTGGCGTAGTTGTTGACCAGGGAGGTCAGCGCGGTGCGGAAGCCCTCCTCGTGCGTGCCGCCCTCATGGGTGTTGATGACATTCGCGTAGGTGTGCACGGCTTCGCTGTAGGACGTCGTCCACTGCATCGCGATCTCCAGCGACAGCGTCTGCTCGCCCTCCTCGGCTTCGAACACGATGACCTCGGGATGGACGAGCTCGGCCTTCTTCGCCGAGTTGAGGTACTGGACGTAGTCGAGCAGACCGTGCTCGTACTCGTAGGTGACCGAGCGCGGCTTCCATTCCTGGTCCTCGTTCTCGTCGATCTGGACCTCATCGTCGTCGACTTCGTTGTGCCGCTCGTCGGTGAGGCTGATCTTCAGACCCTTGTTGAGGAAGGCCATCTGCTGGAACCGGGCCCGCAGGTACTCATAGGAGAAATCCGTAGTCTCGAAGATCGTCGAGTCCGGCCAGAACTTCACCGTCGTGCCGGTCTCCTCCGTCTGCTCACCGCGCTGGAGTTCACCGGTGGGCACACCGCGGAAGAAGTCCATCGTCCAGATGTAGCCGTCGCGCTTGACCTCGACCTCGAGGCGTTCGGACAGGGCATTGACGACGGTCGAACCCACACCGTGCAGGCCGCCGGCCACGGCGTATCCGCCGCCGCCGAACTTGCCGCCGGCGTGGAGGATGGTCAGGATCACCTCGACGGTCGGCTTGTTCTCCGTCGGGTGCATGGCCACGGGCATCCCGCGCCCGTCGTCGGAGACTTGGACGCCCCCGTCGGCCAGCAGCGTGACCTGGATGTGGTCGCAGTACCCGGCCATCGCCTCATCGACGGAGTTGTCGACGATCTCCTGCACGAGGTGGTGGAGACCGCGTTCCGAGGTCGAACCGATGTACATGCCGGGTCGTTTCCGGACTGCCTCGAGACCCTCGAGTACCGTGATGTCGCCGGCATCATAATGAGGCTGATCCTCGGTCGTCATGTGACTCCTTGTTCGGATGGTCGCTATCAGCTCCCCATTCTACCGCGCCGGAGCGTGAAATGCCCGTAAGCGGCCTGTGAAGGCGGATTTCCCGAATTTTCGAGCCGCAGATGTACCCCCGGGCACGAACGACAGCGGCTGTGGCCGTTTAAGGCCCTCTGTGTTCTTCCTGAAGATCCGCGTTCGTCTCGGAGATTCGCCGAGGCGGTCGGACCCGAGCTGAGGTCGTCCCTGCTCAGCCGAAGGTGTCCCTGGGCCCGCGGCCGGGCACCGAGCGCCGACCCCGCTTGAAGCTGCGTCCCTGCGGACCCCTGATCTCGATCTCCGTGATCGTGCGCGAGCCCAGACCTTCTTCGAGTCTGCGCAGGATCGTCGGTTTGAGCACCCGCAGTTGGGTCGCCCAGGTCGTCGAGTCCGCGGCGATGACCAGCAGCGGAGGTGAGAAATCGACCGGAGTGGCGTGCTGGGCGACCTGGTCTCCGACGAGTTCGGGCCACCGTCCGAGCACCTTGCCGATGTCGAGGGAGGAGGACCAGCCGCGATCGGAGATGAGCGAACCGAGCACCGTCGACACCGATTTCGGATCCCGGCTGTCACGGCCCGATCCCGAGTAGACGACCTCGCCGCGCAGGCGTGAGCGTCGTCGGCTGCGGACGAACTTCGCCTCGCTGGCCTCCATGCGGCGCACGCGGTCGAGGGCTTCGAGTGCGGCGACGGGAGTGGAGAAGTCCCGGATGATGCCGCTCATGATCCGGCCCCGGTCAGCAGCGTGGACTCGTCGATCCGGGTGCCCTCGAGTCCTTCGGGCAGGTCCGAGTCGACGGCGGCGGTGATGAAGACCTGTTCTGCGGCCGTGATCCGCGACGCCAGGCGGCTGCGCCTGCCGGTGTCGAGTTCGGCGAAGACGTCGTCGAGGACGAGCACCGGCTGTTCGGCTGCCGAGTCCGCATCGGCCGAGAGCAGATCCCAGCCGGCCAGCTGCATCGCCAGGGCCAGCGACCAGGTCTCCCCGTGGGAGGCATAGCCCTTGGCCGGGTGGGTGCCGATCATCAGCGACAGATCGTCCCGGCCCGGTCCGTGCAGGGTCAGTCCCCGTTCGATCTCCGTGGTCCGACGCCGGTCGAGGGCGGAAAGCAGCAGCTCCCGGCATTCGGCGGCGGATTCGGCCCCTTGGTAGTCGACGCGGGAATCGTAGGCGATGTTCGCCCCCTGCCGCTCGAGGCGGGCATCGGCGGCGATATAGGCGAAGTTCTCCTGCAGGGGACCGGCGATATCGGAAAGGATCCGCTGCCGGGCGAAGACGATCTCGGCCGCGGCATCGGCATAGGCCATGTTCCAGATGTCGAGGGTGGCCTCGAGGCCGGGATCGCGGTCCTCGCGCAGCCGTTTGAGCAGGGCGTTGCGCTGTTTCAGTGCCCGTTCGAAGTCGGTGATGACCGAGGAGTAGCGAGGATTGCGAGCCACGACGAGGGTGTCGATCCACGACCGCCGTTCGGCCGGTTCACCGCGGACGAGGCTGAGGTCCTCGGGGGCGAAGACGACGCAGGAGACGAGCCCGAGGATGTCCTTGAGCTTGACCGCATTGCGGTTGACGCGGGCCCGATTGGCGCCCTTGGCCTGGATGGTGACTTCGACCGTCGCATGCCGTTGGTCCCGGTTGACCAGGGCCGATACGGTCGCTGCCGGTCTGCCCTCGTGCACGAGCGGGGCGTCGAAGGCCACCCGGTGGGAACGCTGATGAGCGAGATATCCGATCGCCTCGACGATATTGGTCTTGCCGGTCCCGTTGTCGGCCACGAATGTGGTGATCCCGGGAGTGAACTCGAGGTCGAGCTCCGGATAGGACCGAAAGTCACGCAGGGAGAGTCGGGATATCCACATTCAGATGCGGGTGGGCATGAGCAGGTAGCGATACGACTCGTCGGCGGGAGCGTCGAGTTCCTTCTGCCCGGCGATGATGACCGGCTTCATCGGCTGGGTGAATGAGAAGTTGACATACGGGCTCTCGACCGCGGCGAGTCCCTCGGCGATGTAGTGCGGATTGAATCCGACGGTGATCTCCTCGCCCTGAAGGGTTGCCTCGACGGCCTCGGAGGCCTGTGCATCATCACCGGTTCCGGCGTGGAGGGTGAGCATGCCGTCGGTGACCTCGAACCGCAGCGGGGTGTTCCGCTCGGCCACGAGCGAGACTCGGCGCACGGCCTCGCGCAGCACCGCGGTCTCGACGATCGCATGGATCGGCACGGATTCGGGGAACAGCGAGCGGACCTTCGGGTATTCGCCCTCGACGAGCAGGGAGGTCGTCACCCGTCCGGCCGAAGTGAACGAGATGAGGTCCTTGCCGGCATCCGTGCTCAGGCCGATGGTCACGTCTCCGCCGAGCGACTTCGAGACATCGGACAGGGTGCGTCCACGCAGCAGGGCCACGGCCGAGACGTCCGGGCGTCCCGGGTTCCAGGTGAATTCGCGAACGGCCAGACGGTAGCGGTCGGTGGCCAGCAGTGTGACCTTCTCGCCCTCGATCTCGACGCGGACGCTGGTCAGGATCGGCAGCGTGTCGTCCTTCGAGGTCGCGATCGTGACCTGGGAGACGGCATTCTGGAACTCACCGGCGGACACCGTGCCGGAGTCCTCGGGCACCTGCGGCAGAGCCGGGTACTCGGCCACCGGCATGGTCATCAGCGAGAACCGGGAGGATCCGCAGGTGACGTCGACCTTCGCATCGATCTGCTCGAGGGTGACCTCTTGGTTCGGCAGGGCCTTGGAGATGTCGGCCAGCAGTCGTCCGGAGACGAGGACGGTCCCGGCGGAGACGACATCGGCGGCGATCTCCACGCGTGAGGAGACCTCGTAGTCGAAGACGGCCAAGCGCACGGTGCCGCCGGCCTCGGCGGTGATGAGGATTCCGGTGAGGACCGGAGCGGAAGGGCGGTTGGGCAGAGTCTTGGTTGCCCAGGTGACCGCGTCGGCGAGAACGTCGCGATTGACTTTGAACTTCAAGGGGGATGCTGATGCTTCCGCGTTCACTTTACTCCTTCGGGGTGGCCACCCGAACTGCTCAGGGCATCTGGCACAAGACTCCGGGTTTGGAAGGCACTGGCTCGATACTGCTCGGAAAACTTTACACAGCCTATCCGATTTCTGCCTAGCTCAGCAGGCCCGGGCGAAAAGGACGCGATGGACAGCGGATCTCGGATCCGAGAATCGTCCGAGATCCTGTGTTCGAATATCAGCAGGCTCGTCCGTCTGTGCTCGCTCCGAACTCAGTGCCTCCTCCACATCGAGCGAAGCAGTCGATGGCGGTCGCCCTCTTGAGAGTTGAATTCACTTGGCAGAAGTATCAGCACCTGTGGATATTGTGGACAAGTGCTGTCTACCTCTGAGTAATCAGGGGTTGCGGCCATCTGTGAGCATGTGGATGCCCTGTGCACCACGACGGGGGCGTCGGTGGGCGCTTGGGTAAGCACAAGCGTGTAGTTCACATTTTTCCACTCGCGCAGCCGCTCTGTCCACTGTTTCGTCCCCAGCTGTGGGCGATTGTCCCCAGGGTTATCCACAGATGTGCATGACGCGTTCTATAGGCGGTGCTGTTGTTTAATGCGGTTTGTGAGTTCGGTGACCTGGGTGTAGACGGCCCGTCGTTCGGCCATCTGAGTTCGAATCTTCTTGTTCGCATGCATCACGGTCGTGTGGTCGCGTCCGCCGAAGGCCTGGCCGATCTTCGGCAGGGACAGATCGGTGAGCTCACGGCACAGATACATCGCGATCTGCCGAGCCGTGGTCAGTGTCCGTGAGCGGGAGGTCCCGCACAGGTCGTCGAGGGTGAGGCTGAAGTAGGCAGCGGTCTGGCCCATGATGTCAGCGGCCGTCACAGCAGGAGTGTCGTCCTGGGTGATGAAGTCCTTGAGGACGGTCTCGGCCAGGGACGCGTCGATCTGCTGATCGTTGAGGTTCGCGAACGCGGTCACGCGGATCAGGGCGCCTTCGAGCTCCCGGATGTTCGACGACACCCGGGAGGCGATGTACTCGAGCACGTCGTCGGGGACGTCGAGGTGCTCGGCAGCGGCCTTGCGACGCAGAATCGCGAACCGCGTCTCCATGTCCGGCGGCTGCACGTCGGTGAGCAGACCCCATTCGAAGCGGGAGCGCAGCCTCTCCTCGAATCCCTTGAGCATCTTCGGCGGCTGGTCGGAGGTGATGACGACCTGCTTGGCCTCGTTGTGCAGGGCATTGAAGGTGTGGAAGAACTCCTCGACCGTGGCGTCCTTGCCCTGGAGGAACTGGATGTCGTCGATCATCAGGATGTCGACTTCACGGTAGCGGCGCTGGAACGCCGGGCGCAGCGCATTCGAGGTCTTCGAAGAGCCGATCGTGTTGATGAAGTCGTTGACGAACTCCTCGCTCGAGACGTACTTGACGCGGATCTCGGGGAACAGCTGTGTGGCGTAGTAGCCGATCGCGTGCAGCAGGTGGGTCTTGCCCAGTCCCGAATCGCCGTAGATGAACAGAGGGTTGTAGGCCTTGGCCGGAGCCTCGGCGACGGCGAAGGCCGCGGCATGGGCGAACCGGTTCGACGCACCGATGACGAAGGTGTCGAAGGTGTACTTCGGATTGAGCTGAGCCACGCCCGGGGCATCGACGGGCGGACCCATGGGGGCGGCGGTCGCCTCGGCGATCTTGAGCTCGCGCTCTGTCATCCGTGAGGTGGCCGGGGCGCTCGGTGCCTGGGCGGGGCTCTGCGACTGCGTCGGTGTCTCAGCGGCGGGGGCCGACGTGGGGCCGGGGTGGGCGGCCGGCGCCGGATCTCTCATCGGACCCGCCTCGGTGGGGGTGACCTGGCCCGTGCTCGCGGGATCGGCCGTGGGCTGCGGATTCGAATCGTGTCGCGGCGCCGTCGTCGAGGTGGAGGTGACCGGATCGATGGGCACCTGCGGTCCCGGGGTCGATTCCCCGATGAGGTCCTCGAAGCGGATGGGGACGTCGAGCTCGGGGTCGACGACGAACCCGAAGGTCACATCGAAACCGAGGACCTTCGAGAACTCCCTGGTCAGCGGCCCGAGTAGCCGGGTCTCGATGGTGCGGCGCGTGTGTTCGTCGCGCACGGCCAGCAGGACCAGGGCGTTGTCCACGAGCGCCTTGGGCACGGCGAGGGAGAGGAATCCCTTCTGATGGGCCGTGAGTTCCGGGTCCTGATCCAGGGTTGAGACCACCGTGCGCCAGCGGCTGATGAGCTCATTCTTGGAGTTCGACACCGTCACTTCTCCTCAACTTCCTTCGAAAACATTCTCGGCGTGATCCACACCTGTGCATGACTTCCACACAGTTTTCCACAGTTTGTGGACTCATGCCGACTCGGTCCAGCAATTCTCCACACTCGTGGATAAGCTTGTGGAAAACTACATGGGTGTGACTTGTGGATGAGGCTGTGTGGCGAGGATGTGGACAGCGGGCGATCTGCGGCCGGAGTGACGGGGGCCATGCCGACCGCGTTTGACCGGCGGGAACGGGCCTCGCTAAGATAGAGTGTCCTGTGTACCGGGCTTCATCCGATTATCCTGATCATCTTTAGGCTCTTATGCACAGGAGTGCTCGGCGGTCGAGACTCTCACCGCCGTTTTTTGTGAGAACGCACCGGCGTTCACCCGCAACCTAGAAATCGGAGACTGAAGTGAGCAAGCGTACATTCCAGCCCAGCAACCGCAAGCGCGCCAAGAAGCACGGCTTCCGTCTGCGTATGCGCACGCGTGCGGGCCGTTCGATCCTGGCCGCACGTCGTCGCAAGGGACGTTCCGAAGTTTCGGCCTGAGTGTGCTCACCGCAGCACACCGGATCCGCAGCGGCGAAGACTTCAGACGAGTCTTCCGCGCCGGCGTCCGGGTGCGCTCCGAGCATCTCATGGCCCACAGCCTGAGAGATCACGATGATGCCCACGCCACTCGCGTGGGTTTCATCGTATCCAAGGCCGTCGGCAATGCCGTGGTGCGCAACCGCACGAAGCGGCGCCTGCGCGAGATCATGAGAGTGCGACTGGATGAGCTGAGTGCGGGTGAGCTCTTCGTCCTCCGGGCGCTGCCGCAAGCGGCCGAAGCCGACTTCTCGACCCTCGAATCCGAAGTCGACGAGCTGATCGTCAAGGCACGGAAGAAGCTGGACCGCCGTGGACGCCGAGCATGATCTCAAGCACGTCTCCGAGGTGCCCCGGCGGCCGTCCGGATTCTGGCCGAGCCTCGGATGGATCCTGCGGATCGGGCCGAGGATGCCGTTCGTCTGGTTCATCCGGGCCTGGCGCATCGTTGTCTCACCGCTCTACGGCCAGGTCTGCCGCTACTATCCCAGCTGCTCCATGTACGGCCTCGAGGCCTTCGAGATTCACGGAGTTCTCAAGGGAATGGTGTTAACTGGATGGCGCATACTGCGATGCAACCCGCTCACGCACGGCGGGGTCGACCATGTGCCGGGTTCGGCGCGGGAAGCCAGATCGAAATCCATCCACCGCGGCGACGGCCGCAACTGAAGAACGTCAAGTGCACAGTCCCCGTCCGAGAGCGGATCGGCGGGCTGCCTCGGGGCACAGATGTCGTGTCGCGAAGACCTGTGAACAATGGCAAAATGAACGATCGTGAAAGATCGTTGTAACGAGGAGAACTGAATGGAATGGATCGACAACCTGCTCTACCCACTGCAGTGGGTAGTTGCTTGGATCCTCGCGATCTTCCACGAGATCTTTACCGCCGTCGGCCTGCCCGCGGCCAGCGGTTGGACCTGGGTGCTGTCGATCGCCGGACTGACCGTGGTCATCCGTGCTCTGCTGATCCCTCTCTTCGTCTACCAGATCAAGTCGCAGCGCAAGATGCAGCTGCTGCAGCCGGAGATCCAGCGCCTCCAGGCGAAGTACAAGGGTAAGAAGGACCAGTACTCGCGCCAGGCGATGGCCGAGGAGCAGATGGCGCTGTTCCGCGACAACAAGACGAGCCCATGGGCGTCCTGCCTGCCGCTGCTCGTGCAGATGCCGATCTTCTTTTCCCTCTTCCGCGTCATCCGCAATATGCCGCAGGTCGCCGATGGGTCGATGGACGCCATCGGCGGTTTCACGAGGGACCTCGCTGTCCAGGCCGAGCAGTCCTCGGTCTTCGGCATCCACCTGTCCGCGGTCTTCACCGACCCGGGGATCGGAGTCAAGCTCCTCACCGGTGTCCTCATCGTCATCATGGCCGGCACCATGTTCATCACGCAGAAGCAGATGATGGCGAAGAACATGTCGGAATCGGCCATGGCCAATCCGATGATGCAGTCGCAGAAGATGCTGCTCTACGTCATGCCGCTGATCTTCGGCTTCGGCGGCATCTACTTCCCGCTCGGTGTCCTCATCTACTGGCTGGTCTCGAACACCTGGACCATGGCCCAGCAGCACATGGTCATCCGGAACATGCCCGCTCCCGGTTCGAAGGCCGAGAAGGAGATGCTTGAGCGCAAGGCTCGCAAGGGCAAGCCCGTGAAGCAGGAGGAGATCAAGGGACAGACCGTCGCCGAGGAGGCCCCGAAGAAGAGCGGCCAACGGCAGCAGCCCGTGAGCAAGAACCGCAAGAAGAACAAGAAGCGCTGAGGACGATCATGACCGAAGAGAGAATCGAAGACACCGCCGAGCAGGCTCCGGAGGAGACCTCGACGAAGCCCAGCCGTGCCGAGATCCTCGAGGAAGAGGGTGAGATCGCCGCGGACTACCTCGAAGAGCTGTTGGATCTGGCCGATATCGACGGCGATATCGACATCGACGTCGCCGACGGTCGGGCACAGCTGTCCATCGTGTGTGAGGACGAGGACTCGAACCTGGGCACGCTGGTCGGCAAGGAGGGACGCACTCTCGGAGCCCTGCAGGAGCTCAGCCGCCTGGCCGTGCAGACCCAAACCGGGCAGCGGTCCTGGCTGATGCTCGACATCGACGGTTTCCGCGACAACCGCCGCGAAGAGCTGATCAAGAAGGCGAAGCGGGCGATCGAGCAGGTCAAGGTCGGAGGCGAGGAATTCGCCTTCAAGCCGATGAACAGCTTCGAACGCAAGATCATCCATGATCAGGCCGCCCGTGCCGGTCTGGTCTCGGAGTCCGAGGGTGAGGGCGACGGCCGTCATGTCGTCATCCGGCTCGCCGATGACTGATCTTCCAACAGGTCGTTCCGATCTGCCCGAGATCGAAACTCCCCCTGCCGGCACCGAGGCGTACTTCGGTGCCGCATTCCCCGTGGCTCAGCGCTACGCCGAGCACTTGGCCACCACCGGCATCGAGTGGGGACTGATCGGTCCGCGTGAGGTCGATCGTCTGTGGACCAGACACATCCTCAACTGTGCCGTGGTCGCCGAGTTCATCGGCGATGACGATGTCATCGGCGACGTCGGCAGCGGTGCCGGTCTGCCGGGCATTCCCATCGCGCTGCTGCGGCCGGAGGCGAAGATCGTGCTCATCGAACCGATGGAACGCCGCGTGGAGTGGCTGACCATGGTCGTCGAGGACCTCGGTCTGAAGAACGTGCGGATCGTGCGGGCTCGGGTCGAGGAACTCGTCGACGAGGAGATGTTCACCGTCATCACCGCACGGGCGGTCAAGGCGATGACGACGCTGATCGAATGGACACGCGACGTCATCAGCCCCGGCGGTCGGATCCTCGCGCTCAAGGGCGCCTCGGTCGAAGGCGAACTGGTCAAAGCGAAGAAGCTGCTCAAACGGTATCGCCTGTCTGCTCCGAAGATCTACGTCGTCGACGCGGGCGGCATCCTCGAAGTCCCGAGTCGTGTCGTCGAGATCGTGAAGAAATAGTACGAAGTAGAGTTGGTCTAGGCTGAATAGAGCTTTGTGAAACCGATGGAAGATGGAGTGCGCCCTATGCCGATCATGGATGAGTCGTCTCCCATTGGTGCCGCGATCGCACGGGACAACCGGCGTGCGGATCGACTGTCTCAGACGACGTTTCCTCGGCCGGACTCGACCCGCATCTTCACGATCGCGAACCAGAAGGGTGGTGTCGGAAAGACCACGACGGCGGTGAACATCGCAGCGGCGCTGGCCAATCAGGGCCTCAACGTTCTGCTCGTCGACATCGATCCACAGGGAAATGCGAGCACAGCCCTGGGCATCGACCACTATTCCGAAGTGACGAGCATCTACGACGTCCTCATCGATGATGTGCCGATGCGTGAGGCTGTGGCGCAGTGCCCGGACTTCGACACTCTCAGGTGCGTGCCCGCCACGATCGATCTGGCCGGTGCGGAGATCGAACTGGTCTCCCTGGTCGCACGCGAACAGCGTCTGCAGCGGGCACTGGGCATCTACCTCAGGGAAGAGGAGGAGGCCGGAGATCGAGTCGACTACGTCATCATCGACTGCCCGCCGAGTCTCGGCCTGCTCACCGTCAACGCCTTCGTCGCCGCACGCGAGGTCCTCATCCCCATCCAGTGCGAATACTATGCGCTCGAGGGTCTGAGTCAGCTGCTGAAGAACATCCAACTCATCCAGAAGCACCTCAATCCCGAACTGGCGATCACGACCATTCTGCTGACGATGTACGATGCGCGCACCAATCTCAGCGCTCAAGTGGCCGAGGACGTCCGTACGCATTTCCCGGGGCAGGCCCTCGGCACAGCGATCCCGCGCTCGGTGCGGATCTCCGAGGCCCCGAGCTACGGGCAGACCGTGATCTCATATGACCCACATTCCAGCGGCGCGCTGTCCTACCGCGAAGCCGCCGAGGAAATAGCGAATCGAGGAGTAAGTGGTGGCTGAACGCAAGAAACGGGGCCTGGGTCGAGGGCTCGGGGCATTGATCCCCGACGCGAACTCCACTGATCGTCCGGTCGATGTCTTCTTCTCCGGCAGCAACGCGGAAGAGGGCAAGGGTGAGGCCGAGAAGGAGAAGACCTCACGGGCGGCCCGCAATGATCCGGCCGCATCCATGCAGTCGTCCCGGCGACGCAAGACGAAGGCCGCGGCCTCGAACACGACGGCGGATGCACCAGAGGACAAGAACGCGACGGGCAAGGCGAGCGGATCGGCGTCGACGACGAAGAAGTCGACGACGCGGTCGACTGCGAACGGGACGAAGACTGGGAAGACCACCGGCTCCCGTGGGACGGCTGCGACGTCAGGTGCGCGGAAGAGCTCGGCTGCAACGGCTTCGACGAAGAAGTCCTCTCCCGCGAAATCGTCGGCCAGCAGGACGACAGTCGATG
The DNA here is from genome assembly GCF_018208375.1 of Brevibacterium sp. SMBL_HHYL_HB1. NCBI lineage: Bacteria > Bacillati > Actinomycetota > Actinomycetes > Micrococcales > Brevibacteriaceae > Brevibacterium > Brevibacterium sp. SMBL_HHYL_HB1. The sequence continues at coordinate 3,618,310 of NZ_CP062936.1, forward strand.
CGAAGAGCAAGGATACGAAGACTGCGGGCAGCAAGACCACAGCCGCCCGGGCCACCGAAACGACGCCTGCCGCGTCGCAGAGTTCGGGAACGAAGTCTGCGAAGAGCGGTCGATCGACGACCACTGCGGCTCAGTCCGGTGCTGGCGCCGAGTCGACGCCTGCGAGGAAGTCTCCTTCGTCGGCGAGTACGACAGATTCGTCGACCGGCCCGGCAACAGCTGCTGAGACCGAAACGTCGAGTGTGAAGACCTCCGCACCTGCAGAGGAGGCGACGTCCTCGGCGACGAATGTCAGTGAGTCGAAGCTGGAGACCGCTTCCGTCGCCGATGCGGCAGCGGCATCGTCTGAGGCTGGCAGCGCGGAAGTCAACGCCGAACGCGGGGTTGTCGAGGATCAGGCGGTGGGCGGCTCAGCGGCGTCCACGGTCACCGATGGTGGGAACCGGACTGAGAAGACTGATTCGTCACCGAGTGATGCTCGTGATCAGAGCGAAGACGTGCGTGAGACACACCCGGGGGTTTACACCTCCTCCGCATATGGGGATCAGGCTGAGACCGAAGTTCCGGGGAAAGCAGCGCAAGCAGATGACACTACCGATGTAGTTTCACCGTCACCGGAAGCCTCAAGCCGTGGTGATCACGACCATCAGACATCCGGACTGAGTGACAAGGCGTCGGCGACTGATGAAGAGACTGGCCAGGCGCAGGCATCTGCGACATCGTCTGAGGACACTGGCGACGAAGGCTCGGCTGCTTCGACGGCCGAGAAGGAATCGGACGAGGAATCCATTGACGAAGTCGAGTCGATTCCCGACACAGAGTTCGGCGAGATCCCTGTCGACCTCATCGATACCAATCCCCGTCAGCCCCGAACGGTCTTTGACGAGGATCTGCTCGCCGAACTCGTGCACAGCATTCGCGAGATCGGCGTACTTCAGCCGGTCGTCGTTCGGAAGAAGCCGAGTGATCGTTCTCGCTTCGAACTCATTATGGGTGAGCGTCGTCTGCGCGCCGCAAAAGACGCGGGATTGTCGACGATTCCTGCGATCATCCGTTATGTCGATGACACAGATCTTCTTCGCGACGCCCTACTTGAGAATCTCCATCGTGCAGAGCTCAACCCCTTGGAAGAGGCTGCGGCTTATGGGCAGCTGCTGGAGGACTTCGGCTGCACCCAGGAGGAGCTGTCGGAACGAATCGGTCGATCTCGTCCGCAGATTTCAAATACACTTCGACTGCTGCGTCTGCCTCCCTTGGTGCAGCGCCGTGTCGCAGCCGGAGTCATCTCAGCGGGACACGCCAGGGCGATCTTGGGTCTGCGCGATCCTGAGCAGATGGAAGTCCTGGCACAGAGGATCGTGGCCGAGGGTCTGTCGGTGCGCGCTTCCGAGGAAGCAGTTGTCCTCCTCAATCGCGGCGACTCGGTCAATGTTTCACGTGCAACGACGAAGGTTTCACCCAAGTTCCTCGCTGTTGCCGAGAGACTGGGCGATCGACTCGATACGAAGGTCAACATCTCCGTCGGAAAGCGAAAAGGCAAACTGAGCGTCGAGTTCGCTAACCAGGAAGATCTCGATCGCATTCTCGGTCTTCTCGGTATCGATGATCAGGACGGAATTTAGGATCGGGTTTCGATCTTCCGTACGTGACCGACAAAGGGGCCAGCGACAGCAGTCGTTGGCCTCGTCTTCTTAGCGGTGGAATTGATCCGCCACTGCTTATTGTCTGCGGCGCCAAAGGTCGGATTTGAGGCGGATTCCGGTCCATTTCCTACTCTCGAGTGCTCCGGAATTCACGTGGTGTGTGGGGATGATGTTCCGCGTGAAACGCTGTCATGTTCACCGATATTCAAATTTAGCCTGGCAACGCCACATCGAATCGCTGGGTACTAGGGGTCCAAAGATTGCTTGGGCTGGCTGAGTTGGCATATGACCGCTGGCCTGCGTTGGCTGATTCTGAAACCGAAACACGACTGCAGCGCGCTTCCGTGATTGTCCGGGTCTCGTCAGGGTCGAGTGAATTCCGGAGCCGAATCGGAGCACCGGACCATACCTTCGTTTGAAGGGGATCAGAGGAGAGTTGAGACACGTTGTCCAAACTGGCGCACTTTGAACTCCTATTTTGAGGCTAACCGGACTACATCATCATTCGGGGCTTACAGAGGACTACGCTGCGGGAGGTACCGTCACTCCGTGTGGATATGCAGACAGTCCGTTCCCGTCGTGGCCGGCGGCGTTGAAGGGTGCCGATATTTTGTTTCATGTGAAACATGTCGTGTGCACCTCTCCCAAACCGTAACATCATGCTTCAGCTCGAGGCATGTATGTTTCCATAAGCGGTCACGGGGCTCCACTGTTCGTTGTTCCACGTGAAACTGTTAACGGTCGGTCTGCATTGTGTCTCATGTGCTCCTCCTCGCTGCTGATCCGAGACCTTTGAACTTTGTGTTTCAGCCGGACACAGAGCTCGTCCCGTTTCATGTGAAACGCCCGGATAGAGGATAGGTGAACGAAACACGAATTGATCCCAAATTGGTATGTCGTTTGGGGCGTATTCGTCGCAGGGGTCATTGGTTTAGTCGTTCACGAAGATTTCTATTTCGCGCCGTTTGAGTTTGGTTCCAAATAGGCCGTTATTCTTGCCGCTATCTGTTCCAGTTGGGCCGGACGAGACCACTGGAGTGGATAGCAGTCGTCTTTGGAGATTCAAACAGGTGTTTCACGTGGTACGCAGAAGTTGGACCGCATCTAATTCGTGTTGGTCTGCTCAAGGGTTTCACATGGAACAATTTGCCGTTTGACCAACACGGCCTCGGCAGAAACGGCTAGATCACTCGTGAACAGCTCTGTAAAGGTTTTCGACCGAAGGGAGTCGAGGTACAGCCAATGATCGAGCGGAATAGGAGGAAGCGTGAATGGCACATGACAGCGCCCGGTGACGGAACGCAAGGGTTGCCCGACAGAGCGGCAGACACATCTTCCGATCGGTGGAATGAACTGTGGACGACTGTTTCACGTGAAACAGTTGACCCATCTTGGTTGCAACGATCGGTTGCACGATTGTCGTGCTCTGTCCGCTGCGCGTAGGAGACATATCCGGTCTTGAGCCCTGCGCCGATTTCAGCAGGCTTGATCGATGTCGTGTATCTATTCGTCCACACAGGGGTTTGTCATTGCCTCAACGATACTTCAAATCAGGTCGGCCCCGATAGTTCGATAGTGGGCTCACCACGAGGGATCGTCAAGAATGGGAGCCTGCGGGGCTTCCCTCTGATTGGGACCGGTGGCGCGGTCATCGCCTGTTCGGAGCATGAGTCAAAGCATTGTTGGTTGAAGAGGCCGGTCCGGGCCAACGGCCAGTGGCCAGATTGCGAAGTTTAGATACATGATTTGTGGCCCACAATATGTCGCGTTCCACGTGAAAGGCTTTCAATTCCACGTGGAGCAGCCGGGCTGTCACACGGCTGCACACGTGTCAGTGGTGGATAAATGTCTGGTGGGGCGTGGGCACGTCAATTCATTCGGACGGACGGATTTCGCCGGAATGGATTTCTGCAGATGCTTGAGGGAGACTCCCACTGGGCTGGGACTGCCGCAAATCCAACTCGTCAACCTGGTACCGGTTCCGTGGTGTCCGGGTGTGCGCGTCAATATGCTTCGTATAGCGGATGAATGATTCTTAGACCGTTTCATGTGAAACGCATTGCCTGAGGCCGTGAGAGTTCTTGGGCTGTACCTGACTTTAGGGCCGCAGGCCTTTCCGCAATGACGGAGCGCTGCCAACCCTCCACCATAGGAGACCAACCCTCCACCAGGGGACGAAGCCTTCATCGGAGGACGCGGATGAGGATCCGCCGCCTGTGTTGTTGGTAGATGCGTTCGGACTGTCTGTCCGGCCTACTAGGCGTTTCACATGAAACGGGGGAAGAGAAGCCCGAGATTGCCCGTAATACCCTGCCGGAGTGTGCTTCCTAAGGCTCACTGATTCCGAGTGTGTTCTTACTGTTGGTCCCCTTTTGTGGCGTTATGCGCCATGCGTTCACGATCATCGCCGTTCGATGTTGAGACTCGGTAAACCGTTACGTTGCTGACATTGGCTGGGAACTGAGTCATCACTTTGTCAGCACCCGTACCGATAGAAGTAAACGGCCTGTCGGAGACCGAGGCCGTGATGTAGGCAGGGTTGCCAACTGTCGACGTGCTGAAATGTGGGGGCCGTTCAGCTTCGTTTGCAGCTTGCCCGCGAGTGACGATCAAGGAGCGGTCCACTGTCACGCCTGAGCTTTGTCACGGCCGATTCGTTTCTCGTGGAACGGCGGCACGGAGGTGAAGTGAATATCGGCGGCTTCAGTGATCGTCGATAAGCGAGAAATCCCGGTACGATCCCAAAGTCACTCACTGAGCCATGCATCCGGACTCCATTTCGTCATCAGGTAGGCCCCTACTTTCGGATCGTGGTTCTGCCCGCTAACGTCGCTGAGGTCGGTGCGATATTCCTGTCGTGACGGTCAGAACCGGTCAGCATACCAACCTGGGCAATACACGGTCCCCGAGGGAGTTCGGATCTTGTTGATGGAGGCTCGTGAGCCCTCATCCGAGAGCTTTGATGGCCTCCAGGCTGAGTGTGCCGGTCTGCGGGTCCTTGTCTTCTCGGATGTAGAGGCGCTGCAAGCCCGCCGCGATTCCATCCGCGATAGCATTGCGAACGTAGGGATCCTGAAGGCTCTCTAGATCACTGGGATTCGTCAGGTATCCGGTCACGACGTGGACCTTCGGGGTCTTCAGCCGCTTCAACGACGACCAAGTACGAGCATGCGACCGGCAGTCGAGCATACCGGTGCGCGCAACCACCTCGCCCTGAATGAGTTCGGCGAGCTTCTGACCGGTCGGCGAGTTCATATCGGCGTTGTTCTCATGTCCGAAATAGAACGTCGCGACTCCATTGGCGTCTTTCGACTTGCTGACGTCCGCAGTCACAGTGATCACAGCGGAGGCACCGAGAGAGTCGGCACGATTGACCTCCACCGCGTCGCCTTCGAGCATGACGGCACCGGCGCCGATCGCTTCCAGGCGACCGACAAGGCGGCTTGCTATATCGAGTGTGAGCTGGCGTTCGAGAGCCGCCTGCTGCTCAGTCATCGGCAACGTCTCGAAATCTACAACTGTAGTGGCTGCTTCGATGATGAACGTCCGGCCGACGAGTGACGTCCCTGAGGCCGCGACTCGAGCGCGCTCCTGGAGCGCGAACAGGTTTCCGGTGTCCTGGTTGCGGTCGATGGCCTTGAGCCCACGCAATGTCTGCGGGCCAGTGATCCCGTCCACCTTGGTTCCCAGGCTCATCTGGAGCTCCTTGACGGCCGCCTCGGTGCGTGATGCGTATTCGGAGTCGATTCGGCCGGGATAGAACCCGAGGCCGGCGAGTTTGGTCTGCAGACGCATGACATCGTCGCCCGTGAGTACTCGGACGGGATCGAACCGGAGCACACGGTCGCCCAGCTGGTACCGCGCCTGCTCGAGTTCTGAAAGCGTCTCAGCGCCGAGGACACCGTCACAGAGAATGCCACGGTCCTGCTGGAACTGACGGACTCCGAGTTCGAACGGGCGGTCGAAGTCCGCTGATTCGGTGTCTCCGACTGCGAGCCCCAGTCGTGCCATCTGCGATTTGATGTTGGGCAGCATCTCAGAAATGTCGCCACGCGTGTAGCGCGGTTGGGTGGTGTTCGTCAATGCGGTGCCAATCTTCGGTGAAGCGAGTCGAGGGTCGGGTACATAGGTTCAGATACGTCTAAAGCGCCTGTTGATCCTACAACAGGCGCCTTAGAACTTGATCAGATGAACTCTGAGAGCTCTTCCTCGAGGGCAGGCTTCGGACGGGCACCGATGATGGTCTTGGCCACCTCGCCGTCCTTGAAGACGTACAGAGCCGGGATCGACGTGATGCCGTAGGTGCTCGCGGTCTCGAGATTCTCGTCAGTGTTGACCTTGACGACATTCAGCTTCTCCGCGTGCTCCTCCCCGATCTGGTCGACGATCGGGCTGACCATGCGGCAGGGTCCGCACCAGGGCGCCCAGAAGTCGACGAGCACCGGCTTGTCGGACTTCAACACGGTCTCTTCGAATGTGGCATCGGTGACTTCGGTCGACATGGGTAACCTTCTTTCGGAGCGGATTTCTCTGGCAGGAACAGTGGGACAGGGAGTTTCATTCCCCGCCCGCAAGTGGGCGGATGGTGCTTCAGGACGCGGCGGCTGCCACTTCGGCCGCTGCCGGTTTCGCAGCGGATTCGAGGTCGGCGATGTAGTGCTCGGCGTCGATGGCCGCAGAACAGCCGGAACCGGCTGCGGTGATGGCCTGGCGGTAAACCGGGTCGATGACATCGCCGGCGGCGAAGACTCCCTCGACGGAGGTCTTCGACGAGCGTCCCTCCACGGTGAGGTAGCCATCGGGGCGAAGTTCGAGCTGATCGGCGAACAGATCGGTCCTGGGGTCGGAGCCGATGGCCACGAACATTCCGGTCACGGGCAGTTCCGAGGTCTCCGAAGTGACGGTGTTGCGGATCGTCAGCCCGGTCAGCGAATCCTCGCCGTGGATCTCGGCCACCTCACTGTCGAGGAGGAACTCGAGCTTCTCGTCCGCGCGGGCGCGGTCCTGCATGGCCTGGGAGGCTCGCAGCTCCTGGCGGCGGTGGACGAGCGTGACCTTCGAAGCGAAACGGGTGAGGAACGTGGCTTCCTCGAGTGCCGAGTCGCCACCGCCGATGACGGCGATGTGCTGGTCGCGGAAGAAGAATCCATCACAGGTGGCGCACCAGCTCACACCGTGACCGGACAGCTGCTTCTCATTGGGCAGACCGAGCTCGCGATAGGCCGAACCGGTCGCCAGGATCACTGCCTTGGCCGTGTAACGGGCACCCAGGGCAGTTTCGATCTCATGGGCTCCGGGGTTGAGCTTGAGGTTGGAGACGTCGTCGTAGACGACCTCGGCACCGAACTTCTCAGCCTGCTCGCGCATGCTCTCCATCAGCTCAGGTCCCTGCACCCCCGTGGGGAAACCGGGGTAGTTCTCCACATCGGTGGTGTTCATGAGTTCGCCGCCTGCGGTCACGGAACCGGCGATGACGACCGGTGAGAGGTTCGCACGCGCTGCGTAGACAGCTGCGGTGTAACCGGCCGGACCCGACCCGATGATCACCAGTTGAGTATCAGTCATGTGAAAGGATTCCTGTTTCTGCTTGCTGTGGCCGACGCGTCACGGCGTGTCGCGCGGAATGACTTCGTACCTATAACCGTACGGTGCCGGAAACTATTCCGCACCCTTCGTGAACCGGGTCGTGCCTGTGATCGTGGATGATCGAACACGGTCGTCGGCCCATCGTGCCAGGCTCGGGACGGGCTATCCGAAGATGACGGAACTGATCGTGGCCTTGTACCCGCCCTCGCTCTGAGGCAGTTCGGTGACCCAGAGGATCAGTTTGTCGGTGGTGACGTCCTCATCGAATTCGATGGTGGCACCTTCATCGGCGTCGAAGACTCCCTCACCGATGACCTCGGCATCCTCAGGGTCGTCCCCATCGCGGATCTCGAACTTGCCTCCGGAGTTGCCGGACTTGACCTTGACCTTGCTGACGGTCGACTCGTCCTCGAACTCGATGAGCAGACCGACACCGGATTTGAGGTTGCCGAACTCCGCCGAGTTGTAGCGATCGGTGTTCCACGAACCCTCGGTCTTCGGAATCACGTTCTCGGTCTCGCTGTCGTGCTCCTCACCATCACCCTGTGGGTCGAGCGATTCGACGGATGCGATCTTCGGCGGCTCGGGCTTCGGCGTCTTCTTCGTCTCCGTCTCCGTCGGCTCCTGGCTCGGCGTGGGGGTCTCTGTCACCGGGGCGGACTCATCCTCGCCGGAGTTGAGGTTGCTGACCACGATGCCCACGACGATGGCGGCGACGATCACGAGACCGAGCACCAGCCACAGGAAGGGCTTGCGCGTGGCCGCGGGAACGCGATCGTCCGTACCCGCACCACCGGATGAACCGCTCCCGCCGGCAGCAGAACCGCCTCCGCCTCCGGAACCGGCCGCTGCGGCAGTGTCGGAACCGTTCGACGCTGCCGCAGCGCCGGCTGCGCCTGCCGCCCCGGCCTGGCCGGCCGCTGCTCCGGTCGCAGAGCCCGATCGCTTCGACGAGGTCGTCGTACGGGCCTCGCTGTGCTGCTGACGCGGGGTGCCAGCGGCCTTGCGCTCGGTCGGCCGGATCGGCTCCGAGCCGGCAGCCTCCTCGGTGGTCTGAGCGCTCTGGTCGTCGACTGTGTCGGGAGAGAGCCGACGCATCTCCTTCGGCGGGACGGCCTCATTGGCTTCCTGCTGTCTGGCAGCCGAACTCGCCTCGAAGGCGGCCAGACGCCTGCGCGCCTCTTCTTCCTTGGCCTTCGCGATGCGGCGCTCGCGTTCGTACTCTCGCCGCTGATGCTCTCGCTGCTGCTCAGTCGTTTCGAACATGCCCCCGAGGAACCAGGACCCGTCGTCGTCATCCTCGTCGTTGTCCATGATCACGCGCGTGTCGTTCTCATCGTCCTCGTCCTCGGGCACGATCTCGAGTGCCTGGGTATCGGGATCGGATTCGTCCTGCCGGCTCATGATCGGGGTCGTGGAGTTCATGTCATATTCGTGCGCGGCGTACTCCGAGTACTCGGAGTAGGTCTGCTCGGGCTCCCACTCGTCCCACTCCTGAGCGGCGTTGTCGAGCTCCTCCTTGGCGATGGGAAAGCTCGAGGCTTCCCGCATCTGCATCCGATCCGCGTAGCGTCCCGTTGTGTGCCCGACCACTCCGGCAGCCAGACCGCGGGTGCCGGGGCGGGTGATGCCGATGCGCACCAGAGCCGCCTGCACTTGGTCCTGGCTCGCGCTCTCGGTCTCCCCGGGCCCGCGCCCGATGGTATTCGACCGCGGGGTCGGCAGCCGGGTCGCTTCCTCGAAGCTGCGTGGTGACTGCTTGAACAGAGTCTCGTTCTCGGCCACGGGCGCGCGATTGACGTAGCGCAGCAGCTCCGGGTCCCAGGAGTCGATGTAGCCGAGGATCTCGGCCACCGAACCGGGACCGGGATCCGTGCCCGTGATGATTCCGCTGACGAAGTCATCGAGTTCGTCGGTGACCTCGGGGTTGAGCGTCTTGACCCGGGCGATCCGCGCATTCTCCTTCTGGGCAGCGGGAATGCCGTCGCAGGCCTCCTCCGCCGGCCAGTAACCGGTCAGAGCCGAATAGAAGAGCCGGATGAGATCGAGTGCGTCCTGACGCGAGGCCTTCGTCGGTGTGTATTCCTTCGGATCGATCAGTCCGGTGTCCAGCGCCAATGCGGCATCGATGCCGATGCCGGCGATGACCACCGCACCCTTCGAGGTCAGCCCCACGACGCTGGGGCGCAGGAACATGTGGAACAGTCCCCGCCTGGCCGAGGTCACCAGTGCGGATCCGACCTCGCCGACGAGCGCGCAGGCGGCGTCGACGGGCAGCGGCGAACGGGGCAGGATCTGATTGAACGGCGTGACTGCGATGCGCTTGATGACGATGTAGTCGAGACCGTTCGAATGACCGACGTCGAGGGTCGGAGCGATGCGCGCGTCACCGAGGATCGAGACGCGGCGGGCGGCCTCGAGCACGTCATTGGACCCACCGGCATCGGCGACGAGGATGAGCACGGGTTCGTCGAGGATCGCATCCAGACCCGTGCAGACGGCACCCACCTCGGGCTTCTCGGGCAGCCACCGGCGGTCGACGGACGATACGACGTAGCGGCCGGCCACCACCATGCCGGGTTCGATATCGATCAGGGCGACCACCTCCGGTGGGGATTCAAGGGCTCAGGCTGCTCTTCTCAGTTTTCCAGCAACCACGTCAATAATCGAATGCAACTCTCTGGCTCTGAGCAAATAACAAGCTCCGATGAAGAATACGAGCATCACGCTTCCGACGAGGGCCGTCGTCGCGAACGCCTGCCAGCGTCCGGCCAGAGCGAAGTCCGGGAAGAAGTAGAGCAGACCGCAGCCGGCCCCGCCGGCGACGATCGCGGCGAGGAGGAACTTCAGGTGCGCGGTGAGGATCTCCTTCAGATCGATCTCGCCGAGGCGCTTCTTGAGGATCGAGAACGACAGGATCATCGCGAACAGGTAACCCAGACTCATCACCAGGCCGATGATCGCCACCGTCACCGATTTCGGGAAGATCGATGCCGAGAGCACGGCCAGTGACTGAAAGATGATCTGCGGCAGCTGGATGAAGAAAGGGGTCTTCGCATCCTCATAGGCGTAGAAGACTCGTTGGGCCAGATAGTTCGCGCTGAAGGGGACGAGTCCGAAGACCATGGTGATGATGACCAGCCCGATCGCCATGGCCTGTTCCCGCCCGGTGCCGGCGATGACCATGGCCACCGGTGAGGCCAGCACGATGAGGGCGGCGGTGGCGAAGGCATTGATGAGGCCGACCATCCGCACACCCATGGAGAAGTCACCGATGACCGCCGCGGTGTCCTTTTCGGCAGCGTCTTTGGCCAGGGAGGTGAACAGCGCCGTGGCCAAGGACACGGCGATGAGCGAGTGGGGGAGCATGAACACGAGGTAGGCGTTCGTGTACGCGGCATTCGAGGCGTTTCCGTCCCCGGGAACCGAGGCGCCTGACGCGACCCTGGAGATGACGAGGAACCCGAGTTGGCCGATGAGCATGGCTGCAAAGGTCCAGAACGCGACCTTGCCGGCCGAAGCGAGACCGACGCCGCGGAAGCCGAAGGTCGGTTTGTACTTGAAGCCGATCCGCTTGAGCGGCCAGATGAGGATGAGGGCCTGGGCGGCCACGCCGAGGGTGGCGGTGCCGGCGATGAGTGCGATCTTGTCCGGGGTCCAGGTGGACAGTTCGTGGGGTGAGGCGTTGTTCGTGCCAAAGATGAGGATGAAGACCGCGAGCCCGCCGATCGCGACGATGTTGTTGAGCACCGGTGCCCACATGTACGGGCCGAAGGATGACTTCGCATTGAGCACCTGGCCGAGCAGCGTGTAGAGGCCGTAGAAGAACAGCTGCGGCAGGCACCAGTAGGCGAACGCCGTGGCCAAGGCCATCTGTTCGGGGCTCCACCCCGAGGAGTAGAGCCATACGAGCAGCGGTGCTGCGAGGGTTGCGAGGACGCTCACGGCGGCCAGGATCATGAACGACAGGGTGAGCAGGCGGTTTGTGAAGTCCTCACCGCCGTCCTCCCGTTTCGAAGCCCGCACGATCTGAGGGACGAGCACGGCATTGACCACACCGCCGGCGAGCAGCATGTACAGGGTGTTCGGCACCTTGTTCGCGATGTCGAAGGCATCGGCCTGGACGGCGGTCACACCGATCGCGGTGGCCAGCAGCGAGGCCTTGACGAGTCCGAGCACTCGCGAGGTCAGAGTGCCTGCGGTCATGATCGCCGAGGACTTGGCCAAGGAAGAGAAACTGGACAAGCGCTACCTCTTTTCGGGGTCGTCTGTCTGGGCACGAGCCATGGCGTCGGCCAACTGCTGTTCGGGGATCTTCGGTCGTCCGCGCGAGATGGTTTTGACCAACCCGATCACGAACACGGCGGCCAGAGCCAATCCGATCACGGCGGTGCCGATGTTCTCCCAATCGGCGCGGACCCTGACCATGAGCGACTCCTGCTTGGGCAGGACGACATCGTCGGCAGTGACCATTTCGATCGTGGTCGGCACATCGGCATTGGCCAGGCCCTCGACGGGAACGTCGACGCGCGTCGTCTCCTCGGCCGGCACCTGCACGGTCTCCGTGGTGTGCGCTCGCAGCTGCGGAGTGGCCGGTTTCATCCGGATGTGCAGGGTCGCCTCGGCGGGGGAATCATTGACGATCGTGACCGGGATCGTCGTCTCCTCCCCAGTGACGAGGAGGATCGATGACCCCTTGCGCAGGTGCAGGCTGTCCATGAGATCCCGACTCTGCTCGCGTGCGGCGTCCGCGCAGATGTTCGCGTTCCTGCCCAGGGTCCACGCCGCCGAAGTGCAGCTGAGCAGCTCCCGATCCAGGCGGATGTCGGCGGCTTCCTGATCGGTGAAGACGCTGTTGAAGTCCTCCTGGTCGGCACGGGTCTCGGCCAGGGACTTCACCGCCTTCGTCCGGATGTGCGGCGCATCGGAGGGCGTGTGCAGCAGTCCGCGGGATTCGACGGACGAGTCGAGGAGCTCATCGACCCCGGTCGGGTCGATCCAGGGTGCGGAGTTGAGCGCTTCGACCGTCTGCTCCCACCCCTCCGAGGCGGCCGCGCGCGGCAGAGGGACGAACAGGTGGCGCGAGCGGTAGGGAGCTTCGGATTGGATCGCGGCCGATTCGGCGACGAGCTCGGACAGCACCGAGGCGGGGTGATCCGAGGCGATCGCCTCGGCGCTCAGGTCCGTCAGAGTGGTATCGCTGACGAGGGTGTCGATCGTCGACTGACCGTCATCGGTCGTCGTCGTATTCGAGTGCGCGTCATCGTGGATGCCGCTCGTCGACGGCTGCTGCTCATCGCTGATGATCGCGGTGGTGTTGCCGGTCTTCGTCAGCGCCCGCAGCCCGCTCTTCGTGGCACTGCCGGCCACGGGCCAGGCGATGTCGGTGCGTGCCTCGGGGAACACGTCCTTGACGATTCCGCGCTGCTTCTGTGCGAATTCGGCCAGCCGGTCGATCTCGGTCCCGCGCAGGGCGCTGAGGTCCGGATCCCCGAAGGGCAGAGCGATGATCGTGTGCTTCTGGGCCGCGGAGACGAAGTCCTCGTACCAGGAATTCAGGCGTTTGCGCTGGTCCTCTTCGGCTTCGATCTCGGCTGCGCTGGCATCGTCGTCGCTGTCTGCGACCGCCGCCTGCGGCGTCTCGGTCCCCTCATCGCCGGGTCCCTCGGTGTCCTCGGGTTCCTGGCCATCGGCGGGCGGTTCGGCGACCGCGGCTTCGAAGGAGGCGATGACTCGGGGGTCGACGGCCAGTCCGAGTTCCTTGTTCTCGAGCAGCTTGCGGATCCGCGACAGCTCACCGCCTTCGCCGATGGCCTCGTCGAGCCGATCGGGGTCGATGATCCCGCCGGTGGAGTGGCCGGGCAGGGTGACGGGTGCGAGCATGCTGATCTTCGTCTGGTCGAATTCCGGGTCCGGATACCAGGTCGTGAAGCCGATCTCGGAGGCGCGCAGACCGGACTCGTCGCCGAGTTGGACCGCGAGGCCCCGCGGACCCCAGGAGTCCACGGGTGAGGACTTGCTCAGACCGAGGTCGTCGGCCGGAACGGTGAAGGTGAACTCATAGGAGGAGCCGGCGTCGATCCTGTCGTCGAAGGTCGCGTCCACGGCGGTGCCGGTCGACTCCTCGTCGTCGCCGTCCTCCTTCGCCTTCTTGCGCGCCTCAGGACCGTGGTCGTCGAGGTCGGCGATCGTCCGGTGCTGTGCCTGTCCCTTCTTCCAGGAGCTCAGGCGGGAGCCCGAGTCGAGTGTGCGCGTCGACAGCTCCAGATCCAGACTCGGTTTCTCGATCGGCTTCTCGGTCGGGTTCGAGATCAGCCCGCGGACCGTCAGCGTCCCCTTCTCATCGATCCACGGAGTCACCTCGTCGAGGGTGATCGACACGTCGTCCTGCCCGTCGTCGGCGGAGGCCGAGTCCGTCGTGGCCGCGGCTGCCGGGGCGGCCGAGAGTGCGAAAACCGGCCCTGCCAGCAGGAGGAGTGTGCTCAGCAGGGCGGTGATCAATCGCAGGCGGCGGATGGGAATGGCTTTCACGGCTCCAGTCGGGACACCATCGGAGATGCGGCGGCGACGATGCGACGTTCATTGGCGAACGACAGTCGCGAACGCAGGTCGGAAAAGGGCACCCACGCCGCATCGATCGCTTCTTGGTCAGGATCATTATCCACCGTCAGGGCCCCCGACTGTGCACGCAGGAGGAAATGGTGGACGAGTTTGTGGATCCGGATCCCGGCCACCGTGAACCAGTAGTCGACGGTGCCGAGCGGGCAGATGATGTGACCGCGGATGCCGGTCTCCTCCTCGATCTCACGGCGAGCCGCCTCGGCGGGGGTCTCCGTGCCCTCGAGGTGGCCTTTGGGCAGGCACCATTCGATCCGGCCGGCCCGATTGATGCGGGCGATGACCGCCACGGTCAGACCAGGATCCGAAAAATCGACGACGATGCCACCGGCGGAGATCTCCTCCACCGTGGTTCGGCGGGACGTGCGGGGTCCCGGCTTGGGCATCGGTGTGGTCATTCTCCCACCTTAGTAGGCGAAGCTTGGAAGTTCCGTGTCATCGGCTCCCGGTAGGCTTATGGAGGCCAGAACTTCCGCCTGCACCCGGGCGGAGCGTCAAGAGCAGAAATCTGGAAGAAGGAGCTCGGTGGATCCGCAGATCGCGCACACCCGACTGCACGACAAGCTCGATGAGCTCGAGCACATTCTCGGCCCCCTGGGTCAGAGGTTCTCGGACGCAGGCTTCGAGCTCGCCCTCGTCGGCGGTTCCGTCCGTGACGCGCTGCTCGGCCGGCCCATGCCCGATCTCGACTTCACAACGGATGCCCGGCCCGATGACATCCTCGATCTGATCTCGGACTGGGTCGACACGCACTGGGACATCGGGCGCGAGTTCGGGACCATCGGGGCCGTGAAATCCGGTGTGCAGATCGAGATCACGACCTATCGGGCCGAGGCCTATGAGGCGGATTCGCGCAAACCGGTCGTGCGCTTCGGCACGGACCTCGACGCCGACCTCGTCCGTCGCGACTTCACCATCGGGGCGATGGCGATCCGTCTGCCGGGCAAGACCTTCGTCGACCCGTACGGCGGTTTCGAGGACCTCATCGCCGGTCGCATCCGCACCCCCGGCGCGGCATCGGATTCGTTCTCCGACGATCCGCTGCGGATGATGCGGGCGGCCCGCTTCACCTCTCAGCTCGGACTCGACCCCGTCGCCGAGGTCGAGGAGGCGATGAGCGCGATGGCCGAGAGGATCGAGATCATCTCCGCCGAACGCGTCCAGGTCGAACTCGTCAAGCTCATGACCGGCATCGACCCGGCGGCCGGCATCGACCTGATCGTGCGCACGGGCATCGCCGACCATGTCCTGCCAGAGGTGTCCGGACTGCGCCTCGAGACCGACGAGCACCACCGCCACAAGGACGTCTACCAGCATTCGCTGACCGTGCTGCGCCAGGCCATCGACCTCGAAGACCGCTACGCCGCCGCGCAGCGCGAGGCCGGCATGGACGATGACGATCCGCAGCGTCTGATCGTCCCGGACTTCATCGTCCGCTTCGCCGCGCTCATGCACGATGTTGGCAAACCCGCGACCCGTCGCTTCCAGCCCGGTGGGGCGGTGACGTTCTACCATCACGACGCCGTGGGCGCGAAGCTCACGGCGAAGCGGATGAAGGCGCTGCGCTTCGACAAGGACACGACGAGGGCAGTTGGCCGCCTCGTCGAGCTCCACCTGCGCTTCTACGGCTACGGCGACGCGGGATGGACGGACTCGGCGGTGCGCCGTTACGTCACCGATGCCGGTTCCCTGCTGACCCGGCTGCACATCCTCACCCGCGCCGATGTGACCACGCGGAACAAGAAGAAGGCCGACCGCCTGGCCTTCGCCTACGACGATCTCGAAGAGCGCATCGAGGCCCTGGCCAAGCAGGAGGAGCTCGATTCGATCCGCCCGGATCTCGACGGCCGACAGATCATGGCGATCCTCGACATCGAACCATCACCCCTGGTGGGCAAGGCGTACAAACACCTGCTCGAGCTGCGGATGGAGCACGGACCGCTCGGTCCCGAACGCGCTGAGGCGGAACTGCGGGAATGGTGGGAAGCCCACGGACAGTGATGGGCCCTCGCTGGGCCGTGGGCCTCAGATGAGGGTCAACCGGGGTGGAGAGCCGTTCCTGAATTGTTAGTGAAAGTATTTCCGTAGTAATCTGTATTCGGCGGTAATCTGCCGATGACAATGAGCATTGTCGCTGTAGTAATTGAAATCTTCACTTTTGCAATGACCAGTTGACTGGGGAGACCTCTGTCTCCCCGCTGATCGTTTTGGAGAGAGTACATGGACGTACCATTCAGACGCGGACGCGTCGCCATCACCGCGGGGGCAGCCGCTCTGGCTCTCGTCGGTATGAGTGCCTCTTTCGCCCAGGCCGCTCCTGCCGACCTGCGCGAACAGTCGGCTCAGCAGCAGGTCGGCAGCCAGGCCTCCCCGGGCCAGAGCGCCGCCGATCTCACAGGCGGCCTCACCGCTGAAGGGCTCGTCGAACAGATCGTCGGCTCCGGAGTCGACGTTTCGAACGTGACCTACACCGGTGCCGATACTGCTGCCGGCACGGTCTCAGGTGTCACCGACCTCGGCATCGAATCGGGTGTGGCGCTGTCGTCGGGAGCCGTGAGCGGGGAGTACTCCTCACTGCTCGGCCCGAATTCCGATGATTCGATGTCGACCATCTCAGGCACCGCCGGAGATGCCGATCTCGATGCGATCGTCTCACCCAATTCGACGAACGACGCGGCGGTGCTCGAATTCGACTTCGTGCCCGAGACCGATCAGATCGCCTTCACCTATGTGTTCGGCTCCGAGGAGTACAACGAATACGTCGACAGCTCGTTCAACGATGTCTTCGGCTTCTTCGTCAACGGTGAGAACTGCGCCGTGACCGATTCAGGTGACCCGGTCACGGTCAACACCATCAACAACGAATCCAACGCCGGCCTCTACAATGACAATTCCCAGGAGGCCGACACCCCGTTCGACACCGAGCTCGACGGATTCACCGATCCGCTCGTCTGCGCAGCTGCGGTCACGGCCGGTGAAGCCAACCACATCAAGCTCGCCATCGCCGATACCTCCGACGAGATCCTTGACTCCGCTGTCGTGATCGAACAGGGCACGTTCAAGGCGAACACTGCTCCGGTGGCCGAGGACAGCGACTTCACGACGACGCTCGACACTCCCGTGGAAACGCCGCTGGATGCCAGTGACGTCGACGGCGACGCCCTGAGCTACACCGTCGTCGATGAACCTGCGAACGGCACGCTCACCGGCACCGGGGCCGATCTCACCTTCACCCCCGACTCGGGCTTCCTCGGCGAGACGAGTTTCACCTTCCGGGCCAATGATGGAGCCGC
Organism: Brevibacterium sp. SMBL_HHYL_HB1; assembly: GCF_018208375.1. NCBI lineage: Bacteria > Bacillati > Actinomycetota > Actinomycetes > Micrococcales > Brevibacteriaceae > Brevibacterium > Brevibacterium sp. SMBL_HHYL_HB1. The sequence goes on from NZ_CP062936.1 coordinate 3,635,450, forward strand.
CGATTCGAACCTGGCCACGGTCACGGTCACGGTCGCCGAGGAGCCCACCGAGGCTCCGACGGACGAACCCACTGACGAGCCCACTGACGAGCCCACCGAAGCTCCGAGCGATGAACCCAGCGATGAACCGACCGAGACCCCGGGTGACGAGCCCAGCGATGAGCCCACGGACGAACCGACTCCCGGCGGTGAGCTCCCGCGCACCGGTGTGGACGCCGCGGTGACGATGGGAGCGGCCGGCCTGCTGCTGCTCCTCGGCGGTGCTGCAGTGTTCCTCACCCGCAGGAACCGTCGGAGCTGACCGAGTGACCTCGGCAGCGAACTGAGCGACCTCCATTACGGTCACTGACAAGGGCATCGGCCCCGGACGAATCCGGGAGCCGATGCCCTTGTCATCTGTGTGCGGCCGAAGAAATCCCACCCCGGCGGAAGTCGGATCAGACCGACTGGTAGATTCGATACCACAGACGAATGTGCCAGACATCACATGACGACACAGTCGGTGGCGTGGCCGATGACGTGAGGAGATCACAATGACAGTGACCGACGAGTTCAGGGCAGCCCGAGATCAGCTGATCGAGCTCCGCAGCGACTACGATGCCGCCCGCGAACAGTTCGAATGGCCGCGCTTCACCCACTTCAACTTCGCCCTCGACTGGTTCGACAAGGTCGCGGAGAACAATGACAGTCCCGCCCTGTGGATCGTCGAACAGGACGGTTCCGAGGGAAAGTGGTCCTTCGCCGAGCTCTCGGCCCGGTCGAACCAGGTCGCGAACTACTTCCGCCGGGCCGGGGTCAAGCGCGGCGATCACGTCATGGTCATGCTGAACAACCAGGTCGAGCTGTGGGAGACGATGCTCGCCGGCATCAAGCTCGGGGCCGTGCTCATGCCTGCGACCACACAGCTGGGTCCGATCGACCTCAGCGACCGAGTCGAGCGCGGTCGGGCCGAATTCGTCGTCGCCGGTCCCGACGATGCCGCGAAGTTCGACGAGGTCGAGTCCGAGGTCGTGCGCATCGTCGTCGGCGGTCAGGCCACCCGCCAGCAGGACTACACGTACTCGGAGTCCGCCGAGGAGTCCACCGAGTTCGACCCGCAGGGCAAGTCGCGGGCCGATGACCTGCTGCTGCTCTACTTCACTTCGGGCACGACCTCGAAGGCGAAGATGGTCGCCCACTCGCACGTGTCCTACCCCGTCGGCCATCTGTCGACGATGTACTGGATGGGACTGACGCCCGGCGACATCCACCTCAACGTCGCCTCTCCCGGCTGGGCCAAGCACGCCTGGTCGAACATCTTCACCCCGTGGATCGCCGAGGCCTGCGTCTTCCTCTACAACTACTCGCGCTTCGATGCGAACGCTCTGATGGAGACCATGGACCGGGTCGGAGTGACGAGCTTCTGCGCCCCGCCGACGGTGTGGCGCATGCTCATCCAGGCCGATCTCGGTCACCTCAAGACCCCGCCGACGAAGGCCCTGGGCGCGGGAGAGCCGCTCAATCCCGAGGTCATCGACCGTGTCAAGAGCGACTGGGGCGTGCTCATCCGCGACGGCTTCGGTCAGACCGAGTCGACTCTGCAGATCGGCAATCCGCCGGACCAGGAGCTCAAATACGGGTCGATGGGCAAGGCGCTGCCCGGCTTCGACGTCGTCCTCATCGATCCGGCCACCGGTGAGGAGGGCGATGAGGGTGAGATCTGCCTCCGACTCGATCCCCGTCCCATCGGTCTGACCAGCGGGTACTGGTCGAATGAGGAGAAGACGGCCGAGGCCTTCGCCGACGGCGTCTACCACACCGGTGATGTCGCCGAACGCGATGAGAACGGGTTCATCACCTATGTCGGTCGCGCCGATGATGTGTTCAAGGCCAGTGACTACCGTCTGTCCCCGTTCGAACTCGAGAGCGTGCTCATCGAGCACGAAGCCGTCGCCGAGGCCGCCGTGGTCCCCTCCCCGGACCCCCTGCGTCTGGCGGTGCCGAAGGCCTATGTCGTCGTGTCCGAGAAGTTCGCCGCCGATGCCGAGACGGCACGGTCGATCCTCGCCTACTGCCGGGAGAACCTCGCACCGTACAAGCGCATCCGCCGCCTCGAGTTCGCCGAGCTGCCGAAGACGATCTCGGGCAAGATCCGTCGGGTCGAGCTGCGGGCGCGCGAGGACCAGCTGCATCCCTTCTCCGGCGAACCGGTCGTCGAGGGCAACGAGTACGCGGACACGGACTTCGACCTCAAGGGCTGAGGGCGAGGCTACGCTCGTTCAAGCCGGTGGACTGTTGAATGTGAGCAAACACGCACCCGTCATAGTTGATTCTCATGTCGTGAATTAAAATTCCTGGTGAGATGCCGAATGCAGGGTTAGTCGGAGAACTATTCGGTAACCCGGCAAGTCTGCAGGGCCTCAGGCTCAGCACTTTTTCATCCTCTACTAATGAATGCGTGCGAAACTGATTGGCGTCTTTGACCTTTTTCGGACCTCGTCGCCACGCATTGCGGCAGGCTGACTGACCTGGAGGACCTTGGGTGGCTAAGGGACAACACACAGCCAAGAACATCGGCAGGAATACGAAGAATCTGCTCAACTACCCCAGAGCGGGTGTGAGTGGATGGACTCGCTTCCTGCCGAGCATTCGCATACTCGTCGTCGGCGGGCTCAGCCTCGTCATCGCCCTGTGCGTGGCATTCGCCGTCGGGTATGCCGCAACGGACATCCCCGAGCCCAACCTCGAGGCCACCGGTCAGACCTCGACGATCTACTACAACGACGGCAAGACGCCGATCGGTCAGTACAAGGTCGAGGACCGCAAGTCGGTGGACATCGAAGAGATCTCCAAACCGATGCAGAAGGCCGCGATCGCCGCCGAGGACACCTCGTTCTACGAGAACCGCGGCATCTCGATCAAGGGTCTCTCCCGCGCCGTCGTCGGTGTGGTCACGAACCAGTACGCGGGTGGCGGTTCGACGATCACCCAGCAGTACGTGAAGAACTTCTATCTCACGAACGAGCACTCGCTTGATCGCAAGATCAAGGAGATGTTCATCTCGCTCAAGATCGACCAGCAGCAGTCGAAGGACGAGATCCTCGCGAACTACCTCAACACGATCTACCTCGGCCGTCGTTCCTACGGTGTCGAAGTGGCAGCGCAGAACTACTTCGACAAGCCGGCCTCGGAACTCGACGTCAGCGAGTCCGCTCTGCTGGCCGCGATGATCCAGCGCCCAGGTGCCGCCGACCCCTCGGACAACCCGGAGATGTACGAAGACCGCTTCAACTACGTGGTCAAGAACATGGTCGACGAAGGTTTCATCACCGAGGAGCAGGCCGCGAAGGTCGAGATGCCCGAGGTGCGGAAGCAGAACAAGGAGTCCTCCCTGTCGGGTCAGAAGGGCTACATGTGGGACTTCGTCCGCCGTGAAGCTCTGCGCAAGCTTGATATCGACGAAGCTCAGCTCGACCGCGGAGGCTACAACATCGTCACCACATTCGACAAGGATCGGATGAAGGCTGCGGAAAAGGCGATCGAGACGCTCCCGCAGGATCAGCCGGAAGGCATGCAGGCCGGACTCGTCTCCATCGACCCGGATGACGGCGGAATCGAAGCCTTCTACGGTGGCAAGAACTACCTCGATCAGGCGTTCAACGCCTCGACGCAGAGCCATGTGCAGGCCGGTTCGACGTTCAAGCCCTTCGCGCTCGTCGCCGGTCTGGAGAACGGTGTGCGGCTGACCGATTCGTACCCGGGTGCCAGCCCGACGACGCTGAACAACGACGGCACTCCGTGGGAGGTCAACAACTTCGCCGGTACGAGCTACGGCCCCGTCAGCCTGCTCAAGGCGACGCAGTCCTCGATCAACACCGCTTACGCTGCACTCAATGTGCAGGTCGGGCCGGAGAAGACCGTCGACGTCGCAGAACGTGCGGGCCTGAGTCCGAACTGCACCGACAAGGAGAAAGCGTCCGGTGATACCGGCGGCTGCTCGATCGATCTGACCAAGAACCCCTCGAACGTGCTCGGTACCCCCAGCGTGAAACCCATCGACATGGCGTCGGCGTACGCGACATTCGCCGCGAACGGCGTCCACCACGAGACCCACTCGATCAAGAAGGTCACAAAGGGTGCCGAGGACGAGGAAGTCTACAAGGCCGAGACCAAGGGCAAGCGCGTCTTCGACAAGGCCGTTGGTGCTGAGACCTCGTACGCCCTGAGCCAGGTCGTTCAGGGCGGTTCGGGCAGCTACGCCCAGAACCTCGGACGCCCCGCGGCCGGTAAGACCGGTACTACGACGGGTAATACAGCGGCTTGGTTCTCCGGTTACACTCCGAACCTCGCGACATCTGTCGTGCTGTACCGCGAGGTCGACGGCAAGCAGACGTCGATCGGCGCGTATGGCGGTCGCGGCGAAGTCACCGGTGGTTCGTTCCCGGTCCAGGTCTGGACGGACTACATGCAGACGGCGCTCGAGGGAGAGAAAGTCGAACAGTTCCCGGCACGCGGCGAACTGCCCGACAAGCCCAAGCCGAAGAACTCGAACCCGGCTCCGGCTCCTAAGCCCGAACCCAAGGAAGAACCTGAGCCCGAGGCTCCCGCCGATAACAGCGACGGCGACGAGGGCAAGGAGACCGAGGCTCCGATCGAAACTCCGAAGGACGACGAGGACAAGGACAAGGATTCCGACGGAGACGAGAAGGGCAAGGAAGAAGGCTCGAAGGACGGATCGGACGATTCGAAGGACTCCGAAGGTTCGGCGGACGGATCGAACGACGATCCGCCGAAGGACGATCCGCCGAAGGATGATCCCCCTAAGGATGATCCCCCTGAGGATGATGGGGCGGAAGGGGGCCACCCCATCAAGCCACCGAAGTCGCCTGGTGACAACGGCTAGTAACCTCGAGTCATGCCCTCGAAGTCCAGCACCCGGATCGCCGAGCCACTGCTCGGCGGTCCGGTCGGCATTCACCTTGGTGCCGCCGGCCGCCGGTTCCGCAGCGCCCAAGCCTCTGTGCTGGCTGCGGTCCTCGGTGTCACCACCTTCCTCGCCCTGGCTCTGCAGGGTCCGTGCCTGAGCTCGGGATACGAACAGCCGTCCGCCTCGGCGAGGATGTGCGCAGGACCCCTGTCCACGGCGTTCCTCGGTGACACCAACCCCGAGGTGCTCGGCCGGTCACACGGCGGGGCGGCGGCCCTGGCCCCACTGGAAGCCCGCCTGGTCGACCTGTTCCACCTCTTCACCGACGACGTCTCCCTGTTCATGGTCGGCGTGCTCCTGCTCAACACCGCAGGCATCGCGGCACTCGGCGCCGGACTCCTCGTCCTCGCCCGCTTCCGCGGGTGGCTGGTCGCGCTGTTCGCCTCCCCGCTCATCCTCTTCACGCTCGGCTCGACTCTCGACCCGCTCGCCCTGGCCCTGGCGGTGTGGGCTGTGGTCCTCTTCGTCGGAACGCCTCCGCTGCGCCCGCGAGGGTGGTTGGCCGGTGTGCTGCTGGGCATCGCGACGTTCATCAATCCGCTCGCCCTCCTCGTCCTCGTGGCGCTGACCCTGGCCGGACCGAATCCGGCCCGGGGACTCAAATCCCGCAATCCGCGGATGATGCTCGCCGCGGCCACGATCACCTCGGCGCTGCTGCTCGTTGTCGACCTGACCGCGATCGACCGGATCATCCATTGGTACTCCGATGCCGTCGACGGCGGATCCTTCGCCTCGATCCTGGTCATGGCCGAGCTCGGAGACGTAGCCCTCTGGGCGCCGCTGTGGATCATCGCCAGCGGCGGGGTGACCCTGGCCGTTGCGGTCAGTCTGTACATGGTCCGAGCTTCCGGACTCGATCCGGCCGTGTCCGCCTGTCTGCTCATCGGCGGCTGCCTGCTGCTGGCTCCCGGCCTCATGCCCTGGGACAGCCTGTGGCTGCTGCCCTTCGCCGCCCTGGCCATCCGCCGCTGGTGGGTGCTCATCGTCTGGACCGTCGCCGAGGCGGTCTTCGCCATCGGCATCCAACTCGGAGACGTCTCCGGCTTCGAACCGTCGAAGGGGCTCGACCCCTCATTCGTCGCCCTCTTCGCCCTGCTGCGACTGCTCGCCCTCGTCCTCGTCGTGATCATGGCCGGTGAGAACCTCTACCGGCGACGGATCCGCGGTGTGCCGGCGTCGGCGGACCCGCCTCGGCAAGGGCAGGGCCACGGGATCGAACATGACAGCGCACGCACCGCTGGATTAGACTAGGGAGGTCTGTTTCCAATTCGTGACCGGCACGGAGTCGGAACGGGCATGCATATTCCCTCCTGCCATGGACCGACCATGGCCGCAGAGACCAGAGGAGGTGGGTGACATATGCGTCAATACGAGCTCATGCTCATTCTTGATAACGACCTCGAAGAACGGACGCTGGCTGACACCGTGAACAACCTGATCAAGGTTGTCCCGGCTGAGAACGGCACCGTCGACAACGTGGATATCTGGGGACGTCGTCGCTTCGCGTACGAGATCCAGAAGAAGACCGAGGGCTACTACGTCGTGGTCGATTTCCACGCCGAGCCTGCAACGACCAAGGAACTCGATCGTCAGCTCGGACTCAACGAGTCCGTTCTGCGCACGAAGATCCTCCGCCCGAACGCCAAGTAAGGCGCTTCAGCTACCTCGCTTCAAGGAGCATTCAATGGCAGGCGAAACAGTCATCACGGTCGTCGGGAACCTGACCAGCGATCCCGAACTGCGCTTCACACCCAACGGTGCGGCAGTCGCAAACTTCACCGTGGCCTCGACGCCGCGTATCTTCGACCGCCAGGCCGGCGAGTTCAAGGACGGGGAGACCCTGTTCCTGCGCTGCTCGGTGTGGCGTGAAATGGGAGAGAACGTCGCCGAATCCCTGCAGCGTGGTACTCGGGTCGTCGTTCAAGGGCGACTGAAGTCCCGGACCTTCGAAACCAAGGAAGGCGAGAAGCGCACCGTCATGGAACTGGACGTCGACGAAGTCGGCCCCAGCCTGCGACGCGCCACCGCCCAGGTGACGAAGAACACCCCCAGCGGTGGAGGATTCTCCGGCGGAGGCAACTTCGGCGGAGGCCAGGGCGGCCAGCAGGGCGGCTTCGGCAACCAGCAGTCCTCCGGGTGGGGCAACAACCCCCAGCAGGGCGGCCCCCAGGGCGGCCAGCGTCAGGGTGGTTACGGTCAGGGAGGCGGCGCACCTGCCAACGACCCGTGGGCATCATCGAATCCGCAGAGCGGAGGCGGCGGCTGGGGCAGCCCGGGCGCCGATGAACCCCCGTTCTGATCCACGTCTCAAGACATTTCGTTAACAGGAGATACTCATGGCAAAGCCAGAGATCCGGAAGCCTATCAAGAAGAAGGCTAATCCGCTCAAGAAGGGCGAAGCGGCGACCATCCACTACAAGGACACCGCTACGCTCCGCAAGTTCATTTCCGACCGCGGCAAGATTCGTGCACGTCGTGTCACCGGTGTGACCGTGCAGGAACAGCGCGTCATCGCAAAGGCTGTCAAGAACGCCCGCGAGATGGCACTTCTGCCCTACTCGAGCTCAGCTCGCTGATCGGAGGGAAAGAAACATGCCTAACCGCAAAGTGATTCTCAACCAGGAAGTCGACGGCCTCGGTGCCGCCGGCGATGTCGTCGAGGTTCGTGCCGGATACGCACGCAACCTGCTGCTGCCCCGTGGCTGGGCATCCGCATGGTCCGCAGGCGCGGAGAAGCACATCGAGGCTCTCCGCAAGACCCGCCGGGCCAAGCAGATCGCCGACCACGACGAGGCTGTGAAGGCCAAGAGCGAACTCGAGTCGACCACGGCTCGCATCGACATGAAGGCCGGCAAGAACGGTCGCCTCTTCGGCGCCGTCACCCCGGCTCTCGTGGCCGAGGCGCTGCACGAGGTCACCGGGCGCGATTTCGATCGCCGTCAGATCGCTCTGACCGGTCACGTCAAGACCCCCGGCAGCTACAGTGCTGTCGTGCGCGTCAGCGACGAGATCACCGCGAAGATCAAGTTCGAGGTCATCGGCAAGGCCTGATCCGGCCCCGATCACCTCACCATCGCCGAGGCGGCACCCGAGTTCGGGTGCCGCCTCGGCGCTTCTGCTCCGGGCGCCGGCGACACCCGGTTCAGTTCGCCGGGTAGGTGAGCATGCCGTCGGAGTCGACCGCGGCGCCTTCGCTCAGCTTCGCCGCATCGATATGACCGGGACCGAGCACATGGGACACCGGCAGCTGCTGGGCCAGCAGATGGTCGGCGATGAGCCGACGATGGCAGCGCCACCACACGGCTTCGGAGCACATGAGCGCACAGCGGGCGGTTCGGCTCCAGTCGATGACGGTGGCGAGGTCGGTCCGGAACTCCTCGGACAGGCAGTGGTCGGCATAGTTGTGGAAGCTGCGGTTCTGCCACCAGGCGTTGGTGTCGAAGGGAACTGTGCGGCTCACCGGCCGACGACCGGTCAGTCCGCCGAGGCGACGCAGCTCGATGCCGATTTCGTCGAGATCGGCTTCGAGCGCGTCGGCGTTGAACTGCGGATACCGATTCGAACCGGGCAGTCTGCGGACATCGACGACCACCTCGGTGCCGGTGTCCGTCAGCAGTTCGGTGAACTCGTTCAGTGATCGGTTCGAATGCCCGATCGTCAGCAGCCGCGGCAGTTCGTCGGCGTCCGGGCAGCTGCCTGCTGACGACGTCGATGCCGGAGAGCTGTCCGTCATCCTTCGTCGATCAGATGCAGGGCGCTGCCCTTGTGGGCGGCGATGTGATCGGTCTTGTCGCTCTTGATCTCGTACTGCGGTTCCTGCGCCGAAGCACGGCGACGGTGGCCCTTGTAGTCGAAGTCGGAGGTGTGGACCTTCGTGATGGTCCCCGAGACCTGCCCGGCCTCGGAGTTCCATCCCACATGGTCACCGACCGAGAATTCGCTCGCCATGATTCCTCCTCGTCGTCACGGATGCTCTGCTTCCATCCAAGCACGAAGGGACCAGGAGCGAAACCGGTCGGCTCCCGCCTCGGTGCGGCCGGGCTGTGCGGATCAGTCAGCGGACAGGTCGACGATGAGGGCGTCGATGAAGGATTCGCAGGCGGCGATCTGCTCGAGTTCGATGAACTCGTCGGGTGCGTGGGCCTGGGCGATGTCCCCGGGCCCGCAGACGACGGTCGGGATGCCTGCCTCGGAGAACAGACCCGCCTCGGTGCCGTAGGTGACCTTGTCATCGGTGGCGATGCCGCCCCAATTCGCAGCCAGGGACACGATCGCGGCGTCGTGCGGGGTCTCGCAGCCGGGGGCTTCGGCCTCGATGGCGAAATCGACTCTGGCATCGGCGTTCTCCGCGGCCATGGCCCGGCCCAGCCTTTCGGCCTCGGCGCGGAAACGGGCGATGAGGGACTGACGGTCGACCGAGCCAAGCGAGCGGAACTCGAACTGGACGCTCGCCTCGGCGGGGATCGTGTTGACGGCGATGCCGCCGGTGAACGTGTTCGCCGTGACCGTGGTGTAGGGCACGACATAGGCCTCGTCGAAGGGCCCTTCGGTCCGGAACTCGGCGGCGACCGCGTGGACGAAGGCGACGAACTCGGAGGCATAGGCGATGGCGTTGACGCCCTCGGGGGTCAGTGAGGAGTGGGCGGCGACGCCGTGGAAGTCGACGCGGAAGACGTTCATCGACTTGTGCCCGCGGATGACGCGCATGCTCGAAGGCTCGCCGACGATGCAGCCGCGGGGTGCGAGCTCGGCGGCGGTGATCGCCTTGACGAGGTCGATCGCGCCCACGCACCCGACCTCCTCGTCATAGGAGAAGGCGAGGTGGACGGGTTCGCGCAGCTTCGCGGCGGTCAGCTGTTCGAGGCGGGAGAGGATGACGCCGACGAAGGACTTCATGTCCGCGCTGCCGCGGGCGTAGTACCTGCCGTCGCGGATCTCGGGGATGAACGGATCCGAGGACCAGTCCTGGCCGTCGACGGGGACAACATCGGTGTGACCGGACAGCACGATTCCGCCGGTGGTGGTGCCGTCGGCGGCCGGGATGGTGGCGAGCAGATTCGCTTTGGTGCCCTCGAGGTTCGGGATCCGCTGAGAGGTGATGCCCGCCGCCTGGAGGCGGGATTCGACATGGTCGATGAGCGGGAGGTTCGAATCCCGGCTCGTGGTGTCGAAGGTGATGAGGTCGGTGACCTCGGCGAGGGTGGCCTCTGCGGGCTGAGCTGACACGACTGCTCCTGTTGGTCGGCTTTCTGTGGAGACGGTCCGGTCGCGTGGTCTGCGGGCAGTGCCGTGGACGGCCCGGTGGACGACGGCGGCGATCAGACGACTTCACTCTACTGTCCGGGTTCCGGGCGCATGTGCACCGGCCCGCTGTGCGAGACTGCAGCGGTGGTGACGACGGGCGGCCGGATGGCACAGCACTGTGGGCTCTGCCCCGTCCCAGCGATGCCCACGAGACGGTTGACAGCCTGGCTGAGCATTGGCGGACAGTATGGGACGCTGCGAACACGGGCGACGAGTCGGATCAGCCGTATGAGACCAACGGTGGGGGATGCTCAGCGCTCGGCGAGGATGAGCAGGGCTGAATTGGCGGCGTCGAGGCCAGCGGCAGGGATCTCGGAAGACATGTCCTCCCGCATGATCGCGCGTTTGACCGGATCCATCGTCAGCTGAGCCGAATAGGTGAAGACCATCGACAGCCAGTCGTCCCTCGAGTAACGGAGCTCTTCGACGAAAGTGGATTCGTGTGCGGTGAAGCCGGTGGCGCGCAGCTGAGTGAGAGCCGGATGCTCGACGGATGCGAACCTGTCCTCGGCCGCCGTGCCCAGACTCGCGGTCGTCCCCTCGGCGTGGTATCTGGCGGCGACCGCCGCGAGCCGAGTCTGCAGTTCACCCTGGGCCTCGATGTCGTTCCAGGCCAGGGCCAGACTTCCGCCGGGTTCGAGCAGGGTGTGGATGCGCGGCAGGGCGATCATCGGATCGACCCAGTGGAAGGACTGGCCGAAGCTGACGAGATCGAATGTGCGGCCGCGCCGGTCCCAGTTCTCGAAGGACGAGACCTCGACCTCGAGTCCTTTCGCTCGAGCCACGGCCGCCATCTCGGCATCTGGTTCGACCGCGAGGATCTTCGCACCCGCCTCCCTGAGCTGCGAGGCGAGAATACCGGTGCCCGAACCGACGTCGAGGATGCGCGGGACTCTGGCGTCGGGGTCGGTGCCAGTAACGGTGCCGGGGTCGGCATCGGTGCCCGTCCCGGAGTCCGTCGCGGCATTCGAGGAGGTCTGCGTCCGAGTTTCGGCAGCCGCCTCGGCGGCCTGCATGATCGCAGCGATCAGCGCGGCAGGATACCGCGGTCGATAGGCGTCGTAGTCGGAGGCGACCTCGCCGAAGGATTCCGCCCGCCGCCGATCGTCGAAGTACTCCATGGACCGAGCGTATCGTCCGCGACCGGCGTCTGCGGTCATTGTCAGCGACCGCTCGAGCGGGACTCCGGCCTGCCCAATGGAGCCGTCGCCCACTCCCGGTCAGCTGTGGCATGGGAGATCACCGCGGGGTCTCGCCCGGGCCCTGCTGAAATCTCAGCTGTGACCCGGGCCGCGAATGCAGGTCGAACGCCCGGATTTCGCTAGAGTCGGTGACCAGGGGGTAACGATGTCGATCGACAAAGCAGCATCCGTGCCGCACTTCGGCGGAGGCGGCACCGGAGGGCCCGGCGAACTCGGGCCGGAGGATCAGAAGCGCGCTCGCGGACTGAAGAAGATGCGCACGCTTGCGCTGTCCCTGCTCATCCTCGCCACGCTCATCTTCCTGTCCACCCACATCTTCACCGACAACACCGGTGTCTGGGGCTTCGTCTCCCGGGCCTCCGAGGCGGCCATGATCGGCGCGATCGCCGACTGGTTCGCCGTCACCGCGCTCTTCCGCCATCCTCTGGGGCTGCCGATCCCGCACACCGCGATCATTCCGCGCAAGAAGGACACGCTCGGCGCGAGCCTCTCGGCCTTCGTGGCCGCGAACTTCCTCCACGCCGAGGCGGTGTCGACGAAGATCCGATCCGTCGAAGTCTCTCATCGCGCGGGAGAGTGGCTGGCCAAACCCGGCAACAGGGACATCGTGGTCGAACGGGCTGCCGGCGGCTTGGAGTATGTGCTCGCCCGCATCGATGACGATTCCATCAAGGCGCTGACCAGGAACGTGATCGTGCCACGGCTCGTGGCCACGCGGAAGACCCCGGTTCTGGCACAGCTGCTGCGTCAGATCGTGCTCGACGGGGCCCATCACAGACTCGTCGATCTCGTCATTTCCGAGGCCCACACCTGGCTGCACGACAACCCGCAGGTCATCGATGAGATCGTCCACAACCGGGCGCCGTCCTGGGTGCCCGACTTCGTCAACGAACAGTTGGCGAACAGGCTGCAGCGCGAGGTGCTCGGATGGGTCGCCGATGTCCGCGACAACGAATACCACAAGGCGCGTCAGGCCCTCGACGCCTGGCTCGTCGACCTCTCCGACGACCTCGAGTCCGACTCATCGCTGTCCGCCCGAGCCGAGACCATCATCAACGACCTGCTCAGCCAGGAGGGAGTCGTCGATTCGGTGCTCGAGATCTGGACCTCGCTCAAGCAGCTGCTGCGCGAGGCCATCATCGACACCGACGGCGAGGTGCGCGCCCGCATCTGGCAGCTCATCGGCGAATTCGCCGAACGCCTGCAGACCGACTCGGACTTCTCCCGCCGCATCGACGACCGTATCGCCACCACAGCAGGTGATCTGGCCGAGAGCTTCGGCCCCGAGATCGCCAGCGTCATCTCAGATACGATCGAACGCTGGGACGCCAAAGAGGCCGCCGAGCGCATCGAACTCTATGTCGGCCGCGACCTCCAGTACATCCGCATCAACGGAACCGTCATCGGAGCTCTGGTCGGACTCGCGATCCACACCGTCATCGTGCTGCTGCCCGGGTGAGGAACGGCGCAGCAGTGCCGCTGCCCGGGTGAGGAGTGCTGTGGGTCGGGAGAACCCGGAACCGGCGCTGACTCAGGCCTCGGGCGGCTGGGCAGTGGCCTCGTCGACGTGGATGAGCTGGATGAGGTTGCCGACGGTGTCGTCGAGGATGGCCGTGGTGACCGGACCCATCGTCTTCGGCTCCTGAGTGAAGGCCACTCCCAGGGCGGTCAGCCGCTCGAATTCGGCCTGGACGTCATCGACGGCGAACTGGTTGAGCGGCACACCATCGGACTTCAGCGCGGCAGTGAAGTCATCTGCGGCAGGGTGTCCCTTCGGCTCGAGCACCACCTCGACACCATCGGGGTCCTCCGGCGAGACCACCGTCAGCCACCGGGCGTCGTCCCCGACGGGAACGTCGACCTTCGGGATGAATCCGAGCCGGTCTGTGTAGAACTTCAGAGCGCGAGCCTGATCATCGACGGGAATGCTGATCCACTGTGCTCTCATATTGACTCCTCGAAGAGTGAGGTGAACGGGTTGCGGGTTCTTGAGCATACGCGGGATTCGACTCCTGAGGAACCGAGAGGAGAAACCGAGGACCGATGTTGGGTTTTCCTCTCCCCGAACACCGGATGACTCCATGGTGCCTTGCTACTGTCTGCGCCACGATTGAGACATGACGACTTCTCAGCGCCCCGCAATCATCACCGCCCGGCACCTCGCCAAACACTACGGCCAGACCTACGCCCTGACCGGTGTGGACCTCGACATCGGCCACGGCGAATCCCTGGCCATCATGGGGCCCTCCGGATCGGGCAAGACGACCCTCCTGCACTGCCTGGCCGGGATCATCCGCCCCGATCAGGGCGAGATCCGCCTGAACGCCACCGATCGCACGAGCGCCGTCGACATCACCTCGCTGAAGGATTCAGGGCGCACCGCACTGCGCCGCGAGGTCTTCGGCTTCGTCTTCCAACAGGGTCTGCTCCTGCCGGAACTCACCGCGGTCGACAATGTCGCGCTTGCGGCCATGCTCGCCGGAGTGACTCGCGCTCAGGCCACGCAGCACGCCCACGCCTGGCTGCAGCGACTCGGCCTGACTGACCATCTCGACAAGCGCATCGGCCAACTCTCCGGCGGTCAGGCCCAGCGCGTGGCCATCGCCCGCGCCCAGGTCACGCAGCCCGTGGTGACCTTCGCCGACGAACCCACCGGCGCCCTCGACTCCCGCACCTCCACCGAGGTGCTCTCGGAACTGCTCAACTCCACGACGGGACGCGGGGCCACGCTCGTTCTCGTCACCCACGATGAGAGCGTGGCCGCGCGCTGTTCGCGTGTCGTGCGGCTCGCCGACGGGGCCATCATCGCCGATTCCGCCCAGGCTCCTGCGCATCAGGCGTCGGCAGCACAGGGCCAGGGGGCACACGCTGATCAGGTCCCGCCGCGTCCCGACCATCCGGCACCCACCCGCTTCGCAGCTGGGCCCGAGCACATGTCGATGGGCCGACCCGGGCCGAACGACCGGTGATGGACACCGGCCTCGCCCGGCAATCGCCTCCCGATATCCATCTCCAAGGAGTCCCTGTGACAACCGCAACTCGCGTCGTCCCGCTCGTCCTCGGGCGCCGAACGATCACCTCGGCCAGCGCACTGCTCGTCCTCAGCGCGTTCTTCGCCTGCACCACTCTCTTCCTCACCGTCGCCGCCGGCGCCTGGATGTTCTTCCAGACCCCGCCCTCGCCCGACCCCGATCTGCAGGGCATGGACGCGATGTACAAGTTCCTCGCGAGCTTCGCGACCATCCTCCTCATCATTCCCGCCAGCACACTGGCATCCGCCTCGGCGACGCTGTCGGCACGTCGGCAGGACGAACGGCTGTCGACGATGTCCCTGCTCGGAGCCAGGCGCTCGGCCATCGTGGCCCTCGCGGTGGCCGAACCTCTGGTCCCGGCCATCTGCGGAATCGTCCTCGGCGTGCTCGGATACCTGGGTCTGGCCTGGCCCGTGAGCTTCATCCACTTCATGGGTGAGCCCATCGGATATGCGAACATGCTCATGCCGGCCTGGCTCGTGGCCGCCGTCATCGTCTTCCTCATCCTCGTCTGCATCGCCTCGGCGCTCATCGGCCTGCGCAAGGTCGCGATCTCACCCTTGGGTGTGCGGACGAAGGCACTCGAGCGCAAGTTCCCGCTCGCACGAGTCATCATCGCCGTCCTGCTCATCCTCGCCCTGCCGGTGGCCCTGTCCGTCTCACAGGCCGGCGGCCTCGGCATCGGTATCGTTCTCTCCGCGATCGTCGTCGTCTTCGTCCTGGGACTTCTCGTCGTCGACCTCGTCGGCGGGCTGCTCATGCGATGGTTCGCCTACCTGAGCGGAAACCGTGCGGCGACACCCGCGAAGCTGATCGCCGCACGACTGGTCTCGGACGATCCGAAGCGCTTCTGGCGGCGGGTCTCCGGTGTGGCCATGACGGCCTTCGTCGCAGCGGTCGGCGGCACGGGCATCGCACTCATGCAGCTGGGAATGGACACCGCCGATGACCCCGAGGTCGCGATGGCGCCGGAGCAGATGCATCTGCTGCAGGACATCTTCACCGGAGTCCTGCTCGTCCTGGGCATCTCGATCCTGCTCATCGCGGTCTCCGCCCTGATCAACCAGGTCGCCGACATCTACGATCGGGCGGACACCTTCCAGGACCTCTATGCCGCAGGCATGGAGCCCGGCACCATGCACCGGGCCATGGTCCGCGCGGTGATCGGTCCCGTCATCTGGGTCTCGCTGCTGGCCGGCGGCCTCGGTCTCCTGCTCGTCCTGCCCTTGGCCGGAGCAGCGCTCGTGTTCAAGCCGGTCACCTTCCTCACGATCCTCGCCGCGGTCGTCCTCGGCGTCCTCATCATCCGACTCGGACTGCAGGTGGCGAAGCCGATCCTCGTCTCCGTGGCCACGGCGGGACGATCCCGGGACTGAGGGCGCCGATCGGCGCCCTGCCGGACCATCACCGAGGCGGCCCCGCAGATCCGCGGGGCCGCCTCGGCGGTGTCAGGAGCGTCTCCTATCCTTGTGTCGAAGACCCCGGCCCTGGTCCGGGTACAGTTGGAGGGCGCTGAAGGCGGATGACCGCGATCGCGGGTGAGTGCCGATGAGCTTGAAGGAAGAGGAACTTAAGTGAGCAACGATCAGGGCTATGACGGTCTGAGGACCCCGCCGCAGGACGTCGAGGCCGAGCAGAGCGTGCTCGGCGCGATGCTCCTGTCGAAGGACGCCATCGCCGACTGCGTCGAGTCGATGAAAGGCGATGACTTCTACAAGCCTGCTCACGAAACCATCTATGAGGCGATCCTCGACCTCTACTCCCGCGGTGAGCCCGCGGACTCGGTGACGGTGGCGAACTATCTGACGAAGACCGGCGACCTCGCCCGCATCGGCGGCGCCGCCTACCTGCACACCCTCATCTCCTCTGTGCCGACCGCGGCCAATGCCGGCTACTACGCCGCGATCGTCAGCGAGCAGGCGGTGCTGCGCCGCCTCGTCGAGGCCGGCACCCGCATCGTGCAGATGGGCTACGACGCCGAAGGCGACACCGACGATGTCGTGAATTCGGCACAGGCGGAGATCTACAAGGTCACCGAAACCCACACCACCGAGGACTACGTCGTCCTCTCTGACATCCTCGGCGAGGTGGCTCAGGAGATCGAACGCAACGGCAACATCGACGGCCAGACCGCGGGTGTGCCGACGGGGTTCATCGAATTCGACAACCTCACCAATGGTCTGCATCCGGGCACGATGATCGTCATCGCCGCCCGCCCGGGTGTGGGCAAGTCGACGCTGGCGCTGGACTTCATCCGTTCGGCGGCGATCCACAACGACAAGGCCGCCGTGTTCTTCTCCTTGGAGATGGGCAAGAACGAACTCGTCATGCGACTGCTGTCCGCCGAATCCGAGATCCCGCTGCAGAACCTGCGCCGGGGCGAGCTCAGCCCGCATGACTGGACGACTCTGGCGGCGACCGAGGCCCGCATCAACGGTGCCCCGCTGTTCGTCGACGATTCGCCGAACATGGCGCTGACGGAGATCCGTGCGAAGTGTCGCCGGCTCAAACAGCAGCACGATCTCAGCATGGTCTGCGTGGACTACCTGCAGCTGATGTCCTCGGGCAAGCGCGTCGAATCCCGTCAGCAGGAGGTCTCGGAGTTCTCCCGCTCGCTCAAGCTTCTGGCCAAGGAACTCGAGGTCCCGGTCATCGCCCTGTCCCAGCTCAACCGCGGCAGCGAGCAGCGCACGGACAAGCGTCCGATGATCTCCGACCTGCGTGAGTCCGGTTCGATCGAGCAGGATGCGGACCTGGTCCTGCTCATCCATCGTGAGGACATGTACGACAAGGAGCACGAGCGCGCCGGCGAGGCCGACATCATCGTCGCCAAGCACCGTGCGGGACCGACCATGGACATTCCCGTGGCGTTCCAGGGCGCGAAGTCCCGGTTCGTCAACATGCCGCAGTGAGTCAGCGCCTCGCCGGAGTTGCTCAGCCGAGATCGCACCATCAGGATGGGGTCATGGAGCCCTCTCGTGTCGAACTGACCGGCAAACTGTCCGGACGTCGCATCGTGCTGACAGCACAGCGGCGGGCCGAGCAGCTCGCGTCCGCACTTCAACGGCACGGCGCGTCGATCGTGCATGCGCCGACTCTGTCCGTCATCCCGCACATCGATGACCCCGAACTCATTGCCCGCACCCGCGCACTCATCAAGCACAGGCCCGATATCGTCGTGGTCACGACCGGTGTCGGATTCACCGGCTGGGGCGAGGTGGCCGAGGCTGCGGGTCTGCGCGAGGAATGGCATGAGATGCTCACCGGCGCTCGGATCATCGCTCGTGGCCCCAAGGCGCGAGGAGCGATTCAGGCGGCCGGACTCGTGCCCGAGTGGGTCGCCGAATCCGAGACCAGCGCCGAGATCGAGGAGGCCCTCCTCGGCGAGGGAGTGCGCGACCTGCGGATCGCGATGCAGCACCACGGTGCCGGCGCCGACGGCCTCGACGAGTCCTTTGCCGCCGCGGGTGCCGATGTCTGCTCGCTCGTGGTCTACCGGTGGACATCCGCTCCCGATCCGGAAGCTGTGGTCGCCGCGGTCCGCTCGGTTGCGGAACGTCGGTGCGACGCAGTGGCGTTCACTTCGGCTCCCGGGGCCGCCGCCTTCCTCGAGGCGGCTGCCGATGAGGATCTGCTTCCTCAGGTGATCGATGCGTTCACTGACGATGACGGCGGTGTGCTGGCGGCGGCGGTCGGCAGCGTCACGGCGAGGCCGCTGCAGGAGAAGGGGATCACTCCCGTGATCCCCGAACGGTTCCGCCTCGGTGCCCTTGCGCGCATTCTCATCCGTGAACTGGAGACAGCGCAGCCGAGCAGAGTCGACGACTGAGGACTTCACCCGCAGTCGCGGCCTCAGGCAGGGGCACCCCTCGCCGTCTGTCGGGAACGGCACCGCGGAACATCCCCGGAATGCGGGAGAAACGTCAGCGAAACATCGTCTCGGTACTCTGATCGCATGACCGTGACGCCACCGACCACCGCAGACACCCCTCGAACCGAGGGCATGAACTTCTATACCCGCAAATGGGTGCGGCCCGAGGATCTCAACGCCAATGGCACGCTCTTCGGCGGCAGTCTGTTGCGCTGGATCGATGAGGAGGCCGCGATCTACGCGATCATCCAACTCGGCAACCACCGGGTCGTGACGAAACTGATCTCTGAGATCGACTTCCGGTCCTCGGCACGGGAAGGCGACCTCATCGAGATGGGGCTCATCGCCACTCATTTCGGGCGCACTTCGCTGACGATGAAGGCGGTGGTGCGCAATATGATCACGCGCAAGTCCATCCTCAGCATCGACCGGATCGTCTTCGTCGGGGTCGACGAGCACGGCTGCGCGATTCCCCATGGCTACTCGACGATCACCTACGATCGGGACCGCATGCCCCAGCCGCGGTCCGAAGAGTGCGGTGCCGGCGCGGACACCTGAGCCCCTCGGTGCCGAATCCATTCCCCTGTGCGCTCGCCTTGACGTGATAGCCGACTTCCACATGAGGCCGGCCGTTGACGGCCTGCCAGGTCAGGCCGCAACCTGGCCCAAAGGGAACTGAGCACACGAACGGCACAGGCGAGACCGGGAGGCCAGCGGTATGGGACGGACGATGCAGATCAGCGACAGTGTGGTCATCAAGGCGGACGCGCAGTCGATCTGGGAGCAGGTCGCCGACCCGCAGCAGATGCCGCGGTGGAGTCCGGAGAACACCTCGGCTCGCACCCAGTCACCGGTCCGACCGCTCGAAGTCGGAGAGGACTTCGAGGGCAGCAACCGTCGGGGACCTGCGACGTGGGTGACCGAGTGCGTGGTCATCGAGTCGGAGCCGGGCCGACGGTTCGCCTTCACCGTGCGCAGGATCGGACCGCGCTCGCCGGTGCTCCAGGGCGGCATTGCCACCTGGTCCTATGAGCTCGAAGATCTCGGCTCGGAGACGCGAGTGACCGAGACCTGGACCGACGACCGCCGGAAGTGGCCCGATTGGACCGCGTGGCTCTTCGACCGCATCGTCACGCGGGGACGCAGCTTCGCGGACTTCCAGCGCCTGAACGTCCACCGGACCCTGATGGCGATGAAGGACGACTTCAAAGCCGGACGGTGATGCGTCCGGGCCGAGGCGAGATGGGCTCTCCCGCATGCAGGTCGACTATCCCCCGAGCAGACCGAGATCCCGGAGATCGCCGCGCAGCCTCGGCGCATCGGTGAAGACCAGTCCGAGGAAGCCGAGGGACCGAGCAGCCTCGACGTTCGCGGGCAGATCGTCGATGAAGACCGTCCGGACGGGATCGAGGCCGAAGCGTTCGCGGAGGATCTCGAAGATCGCGGGATCGGGTTTGATGAGCCCTTCACGCCCGGAGACGACGACGTCCTCGAGCTGTGTGATCGCCGGTGCGACCTGCGGCGCATGGTGGAAGGTCTCGGCTGACCAGTTCGACAGGCCCAGCAGCCGCGTTCCGGAGTCCTTGAGGTCGGTGACGACCTCGGCCATGCCCTCGATCGGGCCGGTCAACGATTTCTCGAAGCGTTCGAAGTAGAGGGAGACGATCTCTGCGTGCCGGGGATCGGTCGCGCCGGCCCGGGAGACCACCTCGGCGACGGGAACACCGCTGTCGGAGGCGGAATTGAGGGCGGCGAAATCGGCCTCCTCGGCGAAGGCGCGCCACTGTTCGGGACTCATGCGGTCGGCCAAGGGCCTCGTCTGGTCCCAGCCGATGAGGACGTTGCCGAGGTCGAAGACGACTGTCGTGGGGATGTCACCGGTGTGTGCGGTCATGGCACCTGCTTCTCTGAGGGGCGGATCGGTCAGAACCCACGCTACCTGGGCAATCGGCTTCCGGGCATGGAAACAGCGACCCTCCGCTGCGCACAGCCGGAGCGTCCGAAGTCTCGGACGCTGCCGGTGCGGAGCGAAGGGTCGCTGTGATTCTCAGAGGTCTCGGGTGAGACTCACCGAGGTCTCAGAGGCCGCGGACGCGAATCGCCTGCAGTCCCTTAGCACCCATCTCGGAGTCGAATTCGACATTCTGACCCTCGGTGAGCTCGCGGTAGCCGGTGGCTTCGATCGCGGAGAAGTGGGTGAAGACATCTGCCGAACCGTCGTCAGGCTGGATGAATCCGAAACCCTTTTCCGCGTTGAACCACTTCACGGTACCTGTAGCCATAATCTTTGTATCCTTATTTTTCAACTGACGACCGCATCAGCGGTCTTGATGGTCGGATCCGTGACCGGATCCGGCTTTCCCGTTGGATGGACTGAATCCTGGGACGCAGGTCCAACGAAAATCTGTGGGGGCACCGAGGCTGCCCGGACTTGAGCCGAGCACAGCGTGTGCTGGCGGGGAATCCATGGCGGAAGTGAAGACGGGAAACTCTCGGTATCGATGATGCACGCCGAGGTGCGGGATGGAGGTCGATGGGGAATTGGATGAAGAGAACGTGAGGGGCGCGGACGGTAGACACACACCAGTTGGGCAACAGCACAGCACCGAGCGAATCTACCTACGCCGTCGGCACCACGTGTTCGTTGATGATCAGAGGCACTGATCTCATGCACGAACACGATCAAGTCTAACAGAGCCTCGGGAGCTTCGGTGACCAGTCGAGAGGCCGGACGGGGTGACCGCGCACGGATCGGGCGAGTCGTCGTCGCGCCGCGTCGGGTGGAAGGCTCGCGATCTGAGCGTCTAGGATTGTATGCAATCTGCTCACGGCCCCGGATTCAGGAGCGAAGAAAGTTGGAGCACTCCCACGGCACAAAGCCGATCGGCCCGAGGCGGCGACGTCGGCTGGCAGCGAAGTACCGCAGGCGACGCACGGTCGTGGCCACCCTGGCGATCCTCGTCATCGCCGTGCCGGTGACCATCGTCGCGGCCGTCGACAACCTCAGCTCGAACATCTCCTCGGCCCCTCTGCGGGCCGGCACCGGCAGCGGTGTGCCCGAGAAGCTCACGGACGAGACCAACGTGCTCATCCTCGGCTCCGACACCAGGGACCTCGATTCCGGCGAGGACGAGGACTCCGCTGAAGGTGCGAGCCCCGCCGAGGGCGATGGCTCCGCCGAGGGCACGGATGCCGGGCCCGGCTACGGCAGTGCCGAAGGTGCGCGCAGCGATGCGATGATCCTCGCCCACGTCGCCGCCGACACCTCACGCATCGATGCCGTCCAGATCCCGCGTGACACGATCACGGACGTCCCGGCCTGCGACGACACCGGCCACGGGGCCTCGTCGGCGTTCCACGGCATGATCAACTCCGCTCTCAACGCCGGCCCGGCCTGTTCCGTCTCAGCCGTCGAGGAGCTCACCGGAGTGAGGCTCGACCACTTCATCGAGGTCGACTTCGACGGGTTCGCCACGATCGTCGACGCCCTCGACGGCATCCCCGTCGACCTCGACGAACCCCTTCACGACGACAAGGCGCAACTCGACCTCCCGGCCGGTGAGCAGGTACTCGACGGCACGGACGCCCTCGCGCTGGCCAGAACCCGCCATGCCGTCGGCGACGGCAGCGACATCTCCCGCATGGACAACCAGCAGATGGTCATGGAAGCCATCATCGACCGGGCGAAGAGCACCCGGACGCTGACCCGACCCGACAGGCTCTACGGCTTCCTCGACGCCGTCACCTCCTCACTGCGCGTCGATGAGGACCTCGACTCGGTCTCGGCGCTCGCCTCCTTGGCCTCGACAGTCTCCTCGGTGCCCGAAGACGAGATCAACTTCGAGATCATGCCCTGGGCTCCGGCGCCGGAGAACCCCAACCGCGTCGTCAGCGCCCCGGAGGCCGAGGACGTGTTCACCGCCATCATCGACGACGAGCCGATCGCCGACCTCGTAGACTGACCAGGTGACGGTCGACGAACTTATGCACTTCCTCCTCGGCGTCGTCGTGCTCGTGACTGCCGCCGTTGTCATCCTCAGGCTCGCCGAGGTGGGGCTCGGCTGGCTGCCGATCGTGGCGATCGTGCGCGCGATCGTCCAGCTGGCCCTCATCGCGCTCATCCTGCAGGGCGCGCTCAACGCCTGGTGGTCCGTGGCCGCCTTCATCGCGCTCATGCTCACCACCGCCTCGCTGACCTCTCTGCGACGCGCCCGAGATCTGCCGCGCGGGCCGGTCGGCGCCGTGGTGGGAGTCGTCGTCGGTGCGCTCGTGACCCTGACTCTGGTCCTGGCGCTCGGGCTCGTCGACCGGGAGTTCGAACGGGTCATCGCCATCGCCGGGATCGTGATCGGGAACTCGATGACGATCGCGACGCTGTCGATGCGCCGCTTCGCCGCCAACCTGCGCACGGGCGTCGGTGAGGTCGAGGCCTGGCTGTCCCTGGGCGCCCGTCCGCGACGGTCCGTGCAGCGTCTGCGGCAGGATTCGATCCGCGAGGCACTGCTGCCGGGCCTCGACCAGACGAAGAACACCGGTCTCGTCACCCTCCCGGGAGCATTCGTCGGCGCCCTCTTCGGAGGTGCCTCACCTCTCGAAGCCGCGGAATTCCAGATCGTCGTCCTCGCCGCGCTCGTACTGGCCGGAACCGTCACCGCCGTTCTATCGACCTCCTTCGCCGCCGGTGCCGGCCGGCTGCCGGCACCGGCGGCGGTGAGCCGCTGACCGCCGATCGGCAGGACCCCGTGTTCACGACTGTCCAGTGAGCACTCATCCGCACCCCCTAGACTGACCCGCATGTCTACGATCGAAATCACGCAAGACAACTTCGAGTCGACCATCAACGACAACGAAATCGTCCTCCTCGACTTCTGGGCCGATTGGTGCGGCCCGTGCAAGCAGTTCGCCCCCGTGTACGAACAGGCCGCCGAGGCCAACTCCGACATCGTCTTCGGCAAGATCGACACCGAAGCCCAGCAGCAGCTGGCCGGACTCTTCGCGATCTCGTCGATCCCCACCCTCGTCGCCTTCCGCCAGGGAATCGTCGTCTTCGCCCAGCCCGGCGCGCTGGCCGCACCCCAGCTCGAACAGGTCATCACCGCCGTCAAGGGCCTCGACATGGACGAGGTCCGCGCCGAACTGGCCAAACAGGAAGCCGCAGGCCCAGACACCGACGCGAACTCTCCCGATTCGATCCCGGACGATCCGAGCACCGAACAGTGAACGACGACACCGCGAAGGAAACAGCACAGAATACGGCCGAGGGAGTGCCGAACTCCGTCGCGGCCTGGGAGGAGCGCTACTCGGAGTCCGAGGACGCCGTATGGTCGGGCAACCCGAACGAGGCCCTCGTGGCCACCGTTGCCGAGATGACCCCCGGCCGCGTCCTCGACGTCGGCTGCGGAGAGGGCGCCGACGCCATCTGGCTGGCCGAGCACGGCTGGGACGTCACCGGCATCGACCTGTCGACAACGGCCATCGACCGTGCCCGCACGGCCGCTGAAGCCCGCGGAGTCCACCCGGAGTTCGCCGTCGGCGACGTCTCGACCTGGGAACCCGAGACGGCATCGGGCAGCGACGAGGCCCGAGGCGACTTCGACCTCGTCACCGCATTCTTCCTCCACACCCGTCTGCCCGACACCCGGGAGGAACTGCTGAGCCGAGTCGCCGCGCAAGTGGCACCCGGCGGTTCACTCCTGCTCGTCTCGCATGCGACCATGCCCCCATGGGCGGCCGAGCACGATGAGAAGTTCGACCACGGGATGGACCACCATCACGAGCGCGTGAGCCCGAACGGGGACTTCGCTCTGCTCATCGGGGCCAGTCCCGACCGGTGGGAGATCGAACTCGCCGAGATCCGCACCCGGCAGGTGACCTCGCCCGAGGGCGAACCCACCGAACTCGAGGACGCGGTCCTGCTTGCCCGCCGAGTCTGAGGTGCTCACCAGGTAAGGCACACCTAGGGCGTGTCTGATAAATTTCCCGGTGGGATTCTGAAACCCTGGAATCGTGTCTCGATTCCAACTACTCACTGATGACCAATGGGCTCTCATCGCCGACTACCTCCCGGCACCGACCGGCCGACGAGGCCGCCCGTTCTCCGATCCCAGACAGATGGTCGAGGGCATCATCTACCGCTACCGCACCGGTATCGCTTGGCGCGATCTGCCCGAGACCTTCGGCAAATGGCAGACCGTGTGGACCTGGCACCGCCGCCTCGCCGCCGACGGCACCTGGGATGCCATCCACCAGGCTCTGACTGTCCACGCGGCAAAGAATGACAAGGTCGACTTCACCGTCTCAGTCGACTCCACGATCGCTCGCGCACATCAACACGCGACGAACATCAGCCGCGTAAAAAAGGGACTCGTCGAATTACAAGGATCTACTGACAGAGTCGCCTGACCACGCTTTCGGCCGCTCGCGCGGAGGCTTGTCGACAAAGACTCATCAGCTCGTCGATGGCCACGGGCTGCCGCTGGTGTCGATCTGCACCGCTGGTCAGGACGGCGACAGCCCGATGCTCGCCCCTCTGTTGGACAACCTTCAGGTCGGTCGACGCACCCGCCCGGACGCCGTCCTTGGCGACAAGGCCTACTCATCGAGAGCGAACCGGTCACTGCTGCGGTCGCGGAAGATCGAGGCAGTCATCTCCGAACCGTCCGATCAGCAAGGCCATCGTCTCCGGCGAGGATCAAAGGGTGGCCGTCCACCGAAGTTCGACGCGATCAAGTACAAGGGTCGCAATGTCATCGAGCGCGGTTATGCCCGTTTGAAGCAGTGGCGAGGACTGGCCACTCGCTATGACAAACTCGCCGTCGTCTATCGAGCCGCTGTCGTGCTCAACGGTGTCATCGCTTGGTTACAGCATTTATCAGACACGCCCTAGTGCACATTCGGCGCACTTGGGTCTATGGTTGAGCCATGGCTCGGTTCAGCTTCCTCGAGTGGCCGGTGCTCCGGCAGCTCCGCACGTCCGACAGTACGGGCCGCGGAGAGTCAGTGGTGTCGCAGAAGACACGGGAGACCGCACCGCGGACCACCACGGCCGACAAGGTCGTCCAGTCCGTGTGCCCCTACTGTGCCGTCGGCTGCGGGCAGAAGGTCTTCGTCAAGGACGACAAGGTCGTCCAGATCGAAGGCGACCCGGACTCGCCGATCTCACGCGGTCGTCTGTGCCCGAAGGGCGCGGCGAGCGAACAGCTGGTCAACTCCCCCGGACGCGTCACCGATGTCCTCTACCGGGCCCCGAGGGCCAAGGACTGGACGAAGATCGACCGCGGCACCGCGATCGACATGATCGCCGACCGCTTCCTCGAAGCTCGTCGCAACCACTGGGAGGACGTCGACGAGCACGGCCATCCGCTGCGTCGGACGATGGGGATCGCCAGCCTCGGCGGGGCGACCATCGACAACGAGGAGAACTACCTCGCGAAGAAGCTCTACACGGCGGCCGGGGCGATCCAGATCGAGAACCAGGCGCGCATTTGACACTCCGCCACGGTTCCCAGTCTGGGAACCTCGTTCGGGCGAGGCGGCGCCACACAACCCGTCCAGGATCTGGCGAATGCGGACTGCATCATCATCCAGGGTTCCAATATGGCCGAGTGCCACCCCGTGGGCTTCCAATGGGTGACCGAGGCCAAGGCCCGAGGTGCCCGCATCATCCACGTCGATCCTCGTTTCACACGCACCACCGCGATCGCCGATAAGCACGTTCCCATCAGGGCGGGCTCGGACATCGTGCTGCTGGGCGCGCTCATCAACCGGGTGCTTTCCGAAGGCGAGCATTTCGACGAGTACGTGCGTGCCTATACGAACGCCGCGAATCTCATCAGCACCGACTACGTCGACACCGAGGACCTCGGCGGGCTGTTCTCCGGCTTCGACCCGGACACGAACTCGTACGACAACTCCACGTGGTCGTACCAGACCG
This sequence comes from Brevibacterium sp. SMBL_HHYL_HB1, assembly GCF_018208375.1. Classification (NCBI taxonomy): domain Bacteria; kingdom Bacillati; phylum Actinomycetota; class Actinomycetes; order Micrococcales; family Brevibacteriaceae; genus Brevibacterium; species Brevibacterium sp. SMBL_HHYL_HB1. The sequence goes on from NZ_CP062936.1 coordinate 3,661,758, forward strand.
ACGAGAACGGTGCGCCGCTGACCGACCCGAGCCTGGAGGACCCGAACACCGTCTTCCAGATACTGGCGCGCCACTACTCGCGCTACACGCCCGAGGTGGTCGCGGACAGCTGCGGCATCAAGCCGGCCGACTTCGACTATCTGTACGAATCGGTCACGCAGAACTCCGGGCGGGAGAGGACGACGTGCTTCGCCTACGCGGTCGGGTGGACGCAGCACAGCCTCGGCGCGCAATTCATCCGCACTGCCTCGATCCTGCAGCTGCTGCTGGGCAATATGGGCCGCCCGGGCGGCGGAATCATGGCTCTGCGCGGGCATGCGACGATTCAGGGGTCGACCGATATCCCGACCCTGTTCAACCTGCTGCCCGGCTACCTGCCGATGCCCAGCGCAGGTGTCCACGACAGCTTCGACGACTACGTCGCCGCCGTCGGCACCCCGGAGACCCACAAGGGCTACTGGGCCAACGGCCGCGCCTATGCCACGAACCTGCTCAAGGCCTGGTGGGGTGATGCGGCGAACCAGGACAACGACTTCGCCTTCGACTATCTGCCGCGGATCAACGGCGCCCACGGCACCTACCAGACACAGGCGAGGATGCTCGCCGACGGCGTCGACGGCTACTTCCTGCTCGGGCAGAACCCGGCCGTGGGTTCGGCCAACGGGCGGATGCAGCGGATGGCGATGAGCCATCTCAAGTGGATGGTCGTGCGCGATTTCAGCCTCATCGAATCCGCCACCTGGTGGAAGGACGGGCCGGAGATCGCCACCGGCGAGATGAGGACCGAGGACATCGAGACCGAGATGTTCTTCCTCCCGGCTGCCAACCACACGGAGAAGGCCGGCACCTTCACCCAGACCCAGCGGCTCGTCCAGTGGCGGCACAAGGCGGTCGATCCGCCCGGCGACGCGCAGAGCGAACTCGACTTCTTCTTCGAACTCGGTCAGCGCATCCGCGAGAAGCTCGCCGACTCCGATGACCCCAGAGACCGTCCGCTGCTGGACCTGACCTGGGACTACCCGATCGACGAGGCCGGAGAAGTCGACGCCGAGGCCGTGCTGGCCGAGATCAACGGCTATTTCATCGGCGGTGAGCGCGACGGACAGCCGTTGGACAACTTCAACCAGATGACCTCCGACGGCACCACGGCCGGCGGCTGCTGGATCTACGCCGGCGTCTACTCCGGCGGTGAGAACATGGCCGCCCGCCGCAGACCGCGCACCGAACAGGACGAGACCGCTGCCGAATGGGCGTGGGCGTGGCCGGCCAACCGCCGCATCCTGTACAACCGCGCCTCGGCGGCCCCCGACGGCACCCCCTGGTCCGAACGCAAGAAGTTCGTCTGGTGGGATGAGGACGCCGGGAAGTGGACGGGCAAGGACGTGCCCGACTTCCCCATCGACCGTGCCCCGGCGGCGAGGTCGGACCAGGCCTACGGCGGTCCCGCACACCTCGACGGCGACGACCCGTTCATCATGCAGGCCGACGGCAAGGGCTGGCTGTTCGCACCCAGCGGCATGGTCGACGGACCGATGCCCACTCATTACGAGCCGCAGGAATCGGGCGTGCCGAATCCGCTGTACCCGCAGCAGAACAGCCCCAACCGGATGGTCATGCGCCGCGGGGACAACCTGTCCGCACCCGGCGCCGGCTTCCCGGGCTCCGAGGTCTACCCCTATGTGTTCACGACCTACCGGCTGACCGAGCATCACACCGCCGGCGGCATGTCCCGCTGGCTGCCGTACCTGTCCGAGCTGCAGCCGGAGATGTTCTGCGAGATCTCCCCGGAACTCGCCGCCGAGGTGGGGCTCGAACCCTACGGCTGGGCGACGCTGATCTCCCCGCGAGCGGCGATCGAGGCCCGGGTGCTCGTGACCCGGCGGATGACTCCGCTGACGATCGGCGGGAGGACGGTCCACCAGATCGGTCTGCCCTACCACTGGGGTGTCGGCGGCACCGGAGCCGTGATCGAGGGCGACTCGGCCAACGACCTGCTGGGCGTGACGATGGATCCGAACGTCTACATCCAGAACAGCAAGTACGTCGCCGGATCGATCATCCCCGGCCGACGTCCCCGCGGGGCCGAGCTCGTCGACTTCGTCGAGAAGTACCAGCGCGAGGCCGGTCTGACTCCGGAATCGGGCAATCAGCAGGTCACGGTGTCCGCCGAGGACCTCGCTGCCTCCCAGGGGACCAGCCACGGAACCAGCCGAGGAGGCCACGCCCATCGCGGAGGCGATTCGGCCGTCGGCGTCACCCCGGCACGCACCCACGGCGGGGATCCGGCAGACGACACGGCCGCCTCGGCGACGGTCGACAGTGCCGATGACCGCAGCGGCCGGGTCGATCTCGAGCCCGTCGAGACGGCAGTGGCCAACCGCGCCGACGACGGTGACCCGACCGACGGCGATCCCGATCACGGACGGCATGCCGACGGCAGCCCGATCACCGCCGCCGAGGTGGCGGCCGCGGAAGCACGCGCGATCGCCGCACGGGCGAGGTCGGTCGAGGCGGCATCCGAGGATGCGCGCAGCGAGACGGCCGAGGGCCGGCAGACGCAGGATGAGGAGAAGGAGGGCGACTGATGTCGACACCGACGATCGATGACGATGCGTTGGCCGATGGTCACTGGCACGATACGCAACACCATCGCAAGGGGTTCTTCACCGACACCTCGATCTGCATCGGCTGCAAGGCCTGCGAGGTCGCGTGCAAGGAATGGAACCACAACCCGCAGGACGGCACCTTCGAACTGCTGGAGTCCTCCTACGACAACACGGGCAGCCTGGGCGCGAACACCTGGCGCCATGTCGCCTTCATCGAACAGGATTCCGACCGGATCGAGCAGGCCCGGGAGTCCGGGCGCAAGCTCGTCAACCTCGGCATGCCGAAGGTGCGGCCCCGAACCGAGGAGTCCACCGACGGCGGGTCGCTCGACGGGGCGCTCGGTGCCGCCGCCGAAGGCAGGAGCAGCGCCGGACTGCCGACGACCCCGCAGATGGACGTCGATCTGCTGGCCCCCGGAGCGCTGGAGCCGACGGACCCCGATGACTTCACCGGCGTCGACACGACCCCGCCGGACACCGCGGACTTCCGCTGGCTGATGTCCTCGGACGTGTGCAAGCACTGCACTCATGCCGGCTGCCTCGACGTATGCCCGACGGGAGCGCTCTTCCGCACCGAATTCGACACCGTCGTCGTCCAGAACGATGTCTGCAACGGCTGCGGGACCTGCGTGGCCGGCTGCCCCTTCGGCGTCATCGAACGCCGCGACGACGGCACGATCAACACGCCCACCGACCGCGGGGATCGCAAGGCCGCGGACATGGACGTGCCGGATGCGGGCACCGCGAACAAGTGCACGCTCTGCTACGACCGCCTCGTCGATGGGCAGGAACCGGCCTGTGCGCAGACGTGTCCGACCCAGTCGATCAAATTCGGCGATCACGAGGACATGGTCGACCAGGCCCACGATCGCGTCGCCGAACTCCACGCCAAGGGGCTGACCGAGGCCCGGCTCTACGGAGCGAACCCGAACGACGGCGTCGGCGGCATCGGATCGGTCTTCCTCATCCTCGACGAGCCCGAGGTCTACGGTCTGCCTCCGGACCCGCGGGTGCCGACGAAGGACCTGCCCGGCATGTTCGCCCACGCCGGAGCCGCTGCTCTGGGCATGGTCGCCGCGGCCGGACTCGCGTTCCTCGGGAGCCGCCGTTGAGCACATCAGAATACGATTCCTACCGCCCACCCGAGCCCGAAGGCGGACGCCGGAAGCGTCGCCGAGGCGGTGGCCCGGGTGCCGGAGGCGGCCGACGCGGTGGTCGTCGGGGCGGGGGTTGGAAGAACCGCGGTGCCGAGGGCAATCGTGAGATGCCGATGGTCGAGGACGTCGAGTTCACGTCCTACTACGGCAGACCCATCGTCAAGGCCCCGCCCTGGGGTGATGAGATCGGGGCCTACCTGTTCCTCGGCGGCCTCGCCGGAGGTTCGTCCCTGCTGGGCCTCGGTGCGCAGATCAGCGACCGGCCCGGGCTGCGTATCGCGAGCCGGATGACGGCGATCACCGCGACCGCTGTCGGCGGAGCGGCACTTGTCGCCGACCTCGGCCGGCCCGAGCGCTTCCTCAACATGCTGCGGGTGTTCAAGGTCTCCTCACCGATGAGCCTGGGCACCTGGATCCTGTCCGGGTTCGGTGCCGGTTCGGGCGTGCTGGCCGCCATCGAAGTCGATCGCCTGACCGGAGAGAGGGTCCTGCCGCTGGGGCCGCTGCGCCGCGTGCTCCATGCCCTCGAAACACCTGCCGCCATCGAGTCCGCTGTCTTCGCCACACCTCTGGCCGCCTATACGGGAGCGCTGCTCGGCGATACCGCGGTTCCCACCTGGAACGCGGCCGGTCGCAACGGTCTGTCGTATGTGTTCGTGGCCTCGGCCTCCGTGGCCGCAGGGGGCGTGGGCATGGCCCTGGCTCCCATCGGTGAGACCGGACCGGCTCGACTGCTGGCGCTGACCGGTGCCGCCGGTGAGATGGTGGCGATGGATCGGATGAAGAAGGGCATGCATCCGGCCGAGGTCGACCCCCTCGAGGACGGCGAGCCCGGGCGCAAGCTCGACCGGGCGGACAAGCTGCTCATCGCCGGTGCTCTCGGCACCGCCGCCGTCGAGGTCGGGGCCAGAGTGTTCGCGAAGAAGCTCGGCGCTCGGGCCGGGGCTCCCGGCAAGCGCAGCTGGAAGACCCGAGCCGCGCTGCGCGGACTGTCCGTCGTCTCCGGTGCGGCACTCGCGGCCGCCTCGGCGTACACGCGCTTCGGCGTGCTCGAGGCCGGCATCGAATCGACGAAGGATCCGCGCCACGTGGTCGAACCGCAGCGCGCTCGCCTCGAGGAGCGTCGCGCGGCCGGCATCGTCGACGACTCGATCACCACCGGCCGGTAGGGTCGCTGCCGGTCAATCTCCCCCGCGGCACCGGGGCGCCGGCGTTCAGTGCTCGGCACGCCCCGGGCGCCCTGGCGGACGTCCTGCCATAACGCACCGGTGCAGCAGGTAGTTATGGCAGTCCGGGCGCGGGGTTGTGGCGGCACAGCTCGGTGAGGAAGTCGGTCGCCGAGGAGGAACGATCGCGGCGAATTCGCCAAGGCATGTTGCGGAATGCGACGTCTCGGGTAGCGTGAGAAACCTATGAAGAAGCTGCTCAGGGACCGTCAGAGCCTCAGAGAGGCCGTCATTGTGGCGATTCTCGTGCCCGTGATTCATATCGGCGTGAATCTGTTGGGCTGGGGCAACGGAATGTTCTCTTGGTGGGAGGTCCTGCTGGGCGCTCCTGTGGTGGGAGTCTTCTACTGGTTCTTCATGTCCAGCTTCCGCCAGTTCCGCGACGAAGAGATCACTCCCGGCTGAGCAGGGTCGGAGAAGCGGTCGGTGGCTGTCGCGGCCGTCCTCACCGCACATGCATGTCCACTCACCTCACGTGGACGCCCGAACCTGCGACGATCTCGCCGATGACCGGGTGACCGGGCAGCTCGCCGACGACGAGGAGGCCGCCGGAGGTCTGGGCATCGGCCAGGAGCAGCAGGTCCTCCTCGGTCACTGAGTCATCGGTAGTGAGATCGGGGCGCACCCAGTCGAGGTTGCGCCTCGTTCCGCCCGAGACGTATCCGGCGGCGATCGACTCGTCGACACCGTCGAGGCGGGGCACCGCGGCCGCGTCGATGACCGCCCCCACGCCTGAGGCCCGGGCCATCTTGAACAGGTGCCCGAGCAGACCGAAGCCGGTGACATCCGTGGCTGCACGGATCCCGGCGGCCACGGCGGCGCGCGCGGCTTCGGCGTTGAGCGAGGTCATCGTCGCCACAGCCTCCTCGAAGTCCTCGCCGGTGGCCTTGTGCCGGTTGTTGAGGATGCCCACACCGATCGGTTTGGTCAGAGTCAGGGGCAGGCCGGCCTCGGCGGCGTCATTGCGCATGAGTTCGTCCGGGTGGGCCACCCCGGTCACCGCCATTCCGTACTTCGGTTCGGGATCGTCGATCGAATGCCCGCCGGCGATCGGGCAGTTCGCGGCTGCGGCGACGTCGAGCCCGCCGCGCAGCACCTCGGTCAGCAGCTCCATCGGCAGCTTCTCCCGCGGCCATCCGACGAGGTTGATCGCCGTGACCGGAGTCCCGCCCATCGCGTAAACATCGGACAGCGCATTCGCCGCGGAGATCCGACCCCAGTCGTAGGCATCGTCGATGACCGGGGTGAAGAAGTCCGCGGTCGACAGCACTGCGAGGTCTTCGCGAACACGCACGGCCGAGGCGTCATCGCCGTCATCGAGGCCGACGAGGACATCGGGACCCGGCTGCCCGACCAGTCCGCGCACGGCGTCCTCGAGCTCGCCGGGCGGAATCTTGCAGGCGCACCCTCCACCGTGAGCGAATGAGGTCAAACGATCATGATTGTCAGTCATATCGTGAGACTAACACCGCGAGTCACGGGGCTGAAGAGCCATCCGAGTCATCATCGCCGCGATATTCTCGTTGCGGCATCAGTGCTTCCCGAATTTTCGGCCGACTCCACGGAGCCGTGCGACGCGGACGGTGCCGAGGCCGACGACGATGAGCAGAGCACCGAGAGCCGCGGTGAGCAGACCCGGGCCGCCAGTGCGCGGAAGGTCGCCGCCACCGTCTGAGGAGCCTGTAGAGTCTGCACCGCCGCCCGACGAGCCGTCGTTCGCAGTTGCCGAATCGGAGTCGCCGGAATCGTTGCCGGCACCTCCCGATGCGGCGTCGGACGAAGAGCCCCGACCCGCGTCAACTGTCGACCCACCGGACGATGAGGTGCCTCCGTCGTTTCCATTCGATCCGTCGTTTCCGTCCGCGGAATCGTCGCCGTCCTCGGTCGCTTCGGCCGAGGCATCCGACGAAGCTCCGTCCGCCCCGGTGTCTTCGTCCTCCCCGGTGGAGGCGCCGCCCTCATCGCCGCTGCTGTCCTCGGACCCATCGTCATCACCTGGTTCCGGCGGCGGTTCCTCACCAGTGACCTCGACAGTGGCCTTCGCGGTCTTGCCGTTGACGGTGACCTCGAGTGTTGCGGTCCCCGGGTTCTCGGCCGTGATCTCACCCGTTGACGGGTTGACCCGGACGACGTCGGACGCGGCCTCGGGGGCACCGGATGCAAGCGCCTGTGCACTGAGCTTCGCGCCCATCGCCTTCTGCATGTCCACCTCGGCGCCGGAGTCGATGACGACGCCCTCACCACCCCACTGAGCCGTGGCCGGCCACCCCACGGGGACGGTGCGATCGCCCTGCGTGAACTCGGCGGACACGTCCGCGGACTGGCCCGGCGCCAACGAGTCGGGCGCTTCCAGCGAGATCGAATCGACACGCGGCTTCGTCTCCGCGGCCAGCCAGCTGACCCGATCGGACGTGGTCGGATTGTCTCCGATCTTGCCCAGGCCGGGATCGACACCGAGCATCGTCCACCCGGTGAACCCGCCGGTTGCCGGGGTTCCGGCCGGATCCTTCCCGGAGTTGCCGTTGATGAGATAGGTGACGCCTTCGACCGCGGAGCCGTTGAACGCGCCCACGTGTCCGTTGATCACGGCCGCCGACTTACCGCTGTCCTTCCGGAATTCGCCGAGCTTCTTCTCAAGTTCTTCCGCCTCCCGCCTGTCGCCCAGCTGGCTCGTCTTAGAAGGCAGAGGATCCTGCGGTGGATGGTGGAAGAACACGGTGATGCCGGTCAGGTGAGCGCTGTCAGCCACCTCATCGAGGGCGTCTTCGAGCATATTCAGCTGTTCGTCGTCACTGCCGTTCAGCGTCCCGTCCGAGGAATTCAGGGTCACCATCTTCGTCCGTCCCACCGTGCGCTCACCCGTGGAGGCGCCGAATGCGGACTCGAAGTTATCGATCTCCCCGCCCATGATCTCGTGGTTTCCGGGCACATAGACGTAGGGGATCGACTCGTCCCATTCCTCGTCGAGGATCGTCTTCGCGAGTTCGAAGTCGGCTGTGGAGGCCTCGTCGACGAAGTCGCCGTTGATGACGAGCAGGTCCGGCTTCGCTGCTCGTATCTCGCTGAGTGTCCGACGTGCTCCCTCGACCGCCGCGGAGTCGGGATCTGTGGCGACGAACTGGGCATCGCTCATCACCGCGATCTTCTGCGGTCGATCTGCGACGGATCCGGTCGACAGCAATGCTGGATCATGACGTGCCGAGGTGGTCGGGTCTTCGATCTCGGGGGTCGAGATGGCGTTCAGGTCAGCGACTGAGACGTTGCCCTTGTACTTCTCGGCCGAACGGGTCTCCAGTATCCTGATCCGCTCGAGGGTGAGAGGCTGAGACAGTCCGTCGGGGACTTCGAAGCGGATCTTCTGCCACCCGTCGAAGGAGATGTGATCGCCGTCGATGTTCGTCACCGTGCCGTCGGCCGTGCTCACCTGCAGCCTGGGCCATGCGCCCGAACCGTCTCCGCGGACCTTCATCTCGAGGGCCAGGGTGTTCCCGTCGAGTTCCACCGGCTCCTTCGGGATGAGGTAGTATCCCCGCGTCGCCGAGGAGGTGGAGAAGTCGTAGTCGAGTTCGATGCTCGGCTGCCCCTCAGGTGTCGGTTCGCCGGCTGCGAATGAGCCCGTGGCGCGGTCCGCGCCATCGGTGAACGCCGAGGGGTCGGAGAAGTCGAGGACTTCGGTCGATTCCGTGCCGACGGTGACTGGGATGGACGTCGAGACGTCGCCGACCGTGAGCTTCACGTTCCCGGACGCGGGCCCCTCGTCAGTGGTCGCCTTCCGGTCGGTGGAGACGACGAGTTCGCCGAGGCCGTCGGTGTCGACGGTCAGACCGTCATCGGCCTCGACATCGATGTCGCCGGTTTCGATGAGTGAACGTCGGCCTTCGGAGTCGAAACCGGTCAGGGACACCGTTGCGGAGTCGTTCTCGTCCTCGAGGTTGATCGTTCGGGCACTCGGCCACAATCCGACCGGTTCTCCGAGGACATCGAGTTCGGTGCGCGCAGTGTGGCCTTCGACCTCATAGCTCACGCGGCCTTTGCCCGCAGCATCACCGGTGACGCGAGCGCTCGATTCGTCGAAGTCTTCGAGTGTCACCCCGTCATCGGCGGTGAACGTACCCGAGGCGGCCACCGGTTCGAGATTCGCGCCGAGGCCCGTGCCTTTCAGCGTGCGCGACAGTCCAGTGAGCACGGTGGTCTGATCATCGAGTTCCGGTTCGATCTGCGCATCGGTCAGTGTTTCGGCAGGTGCGTCGGAGTAGAAGACGAGGGCATTGGCGACAGTGCGCTGCTCGCCGTCGGACGGGTCGTTCTGCACTACGGGGGCATCCTTGCCGGCGGTGCGTGCCAGCATCGTTGTCGATCCGCCGCCGTCGAGGTTGACCGCGTTGTAGGCGCCGATGTCGGAGAAGAACTCGCCCATGTCCTTCAGGCTCATGCCGCCGGAGGATTCGCTGCGACCGTCGATGGTGGTCACGAACAGTTCCGAACCGTCCTTGCTGATTCCCACGGCCGTCCGCGGATGCGCCGTAGTCGAGAGATCGTCGTCGAGCGTCGGGACCTCACCGTCCTTGAGGATCTGGTGGCTGCCGGCGATACCGACATCGATGTCTTCGTTCGGTCCGATCTCGATGTCGACCTTATCGCCGACCTCGAGTTCGGACAGAGTCTTCGCTCCGGCATCGCGGCCCAGCAGAACCTGGCCGTCGGTGGGGATATCGGGATCGCCCGCCTCGTCGTCGAGACCGGAGACCTCTGTGACCGTGCCGTCGACGACGGTGGCCCGGGCGATTTCGGCGGCCATGTCGTCAGGACCGCCGACTGGACGGTTGAGGGTGTAGTCGCCCCACGCCTCGTTGTAGACGCCGATCTCGTCCGGACTCAGCTGGGGATTGTTCAGCCCCCCGAGCTCCGTCTCCTGGCCGTCGTGGGTGAGCGTTCCGGCGGCCGAGAGCATCGTCACGGCTGCCTTCTTATCGTCAAGGGTGAGCGCGGGTTTGGGCACTTGGGAGCCGATGCGCATCCCGTCCTCGGCCACCGAGGTGTAGATCGGCGCCCACGACTGGTTGATGTCGAAGAAGGTGCCGTTGACGGCGGCGACCGCGTTCTTCCCGTCGGCACCGCCCGCCATGATGTCGCCGGTGGTGCCACCGGCAGCGACCTTGCCTGTGTCGCGGACGTCAACCGACAGGGAATCCGTGGTGAGGTCGGCGGTGAGGACGTTGCCGTTGTTCCATCCGCCGTCCTCGAGACGGGAGAAGTTCGTCAGTTCGAGGCCCGGGGCGACGCGTTTGGTCTCCGAGGTGCGGAGGACCGAACCGTCCTTTCCGAGGTCTTCGTCGCTGGGCGGGGCGGCGAAGCCCGGCGACGAGGCACCCGGTGTTCCGGGGATCGCCCCCGTGGGCGCGATGAGGGCGGCGAGGACCGCCAGCGTGCTGAGGAATGCGCCGAAGCGAATGCGCGACCGGCGGAGCACAGAGGCATCGGGGCAGGGGTGTGACCAGTGATGATGGAACGATGACGGCATGACGACCTTCGACGATGTCGGCTGGGAACCTTGCCACCTTAAAGCGATCATGGAGAAGTATGAGTGAACGCTGATCAAACTCGGTTCGAAGATTCGGATCAGCCCTCTCCCGCCCCCGCCTTTCCCTGCTCGCGATAGGATTCTCAAGTGGAGGCGTCCGTGTCCTGGTGGGCGCCCCGGTCTTCAAAACCGGTGAGGCCGAGCATCTCGGTCTGGCGGGTTCGATTCCCGTCCGCCTCCGCCACCCACATCGGTTCCGTCACTGACACGGAACCACCGGCGAACCCGCACCGAGGAGGGGCCCATGGACGCATCCGATCCGCGACGGTCCATTCCGCGCACGGACCGTCTCCTTGCCCTTCCGGACGTCATCGCTGCAGGTGAGCACCTCAACCAGGCGACGATCAAGGCGCTCGTGAACGAGGTGCAGACCGCCGCCCGCACCGGCCGGATCCCCGTCGCCGAGGTGGTCCCCACTCTCGTCTCCAGGCTCGGCACCCGCACGGCGTCCTCCCTGACCCCGGTGCTCAACGCCACCGGCATCCTCGTCCACACGAACCTCGGCCGGGCCCCACTGTCACCGGCCGCGACCCGAGCCGTCACCGAGGCGGCCGGCTACGTCGACGTCGAGATGGACCTGGCTGCGGGCAAGCGCAGCAAGCGCGGAACCGGGGCGAAGGCCGCACTGTTGCGAGCCTGCCCGGCCGCCGAGGACGCCCTCGTCGTCAACAACGGTGCCGCGGGCCTGCTGCTGGCGGTCACGGCCCTGCGGGGCGCCGTCTCGGGCGGTGAGATCGTCGTCAGCCGCGGAGAGCTCATCGAGATCGGCGCCGGCTTCCGCCTCACCGACCTCATGACGACCACGGGAGCGCGCCTGCACGAGGTCGGAACGACGAACCGCACCCACCTGGCCGACTACGCCGAAGCCATCGGTGAGGACACATCGTGCCTGCTCAAAGTGCATACGAGCAACTTCCGCGTGGAGGGCTTCACCGCCTCGGTCGAGGTGTCCGAACTGTCCGGGCTCGCGACCGAGCACGATCTTCCGCTCATCGTCGACCTCGGCTCCGGACTCTTCACCCCCGATGAGGCGCTGCCCGACGAACCGGACATCGATGCCGCGCTGCGGGCCGGTGCCGATCTCGTCATCGTCTCCGGCGACAAGCTCCTCGGAGGTCCCCAGGCCGGAATCGTCCTCGGCCGCGCCGAGGCGGTGCAGACACTGGCCGAGCATCCACTGGCTCGGGCACTGCGCACGGACAAGCTCACCCTCGCCGCCCTCGAAGCGACGATCACCCACACCGCCAACCCGATCCACGACGCTCTCCATATCGACCCCGACCGGCTGCGGGCCCGCACCGAAGCCCTCGCCGAGGCGGCCGGTGCCGCCGTCGTCGCCCACGACGGTCGGGTCGGCGGCGGGGGAGCCCCGGGGGTGCCCCTGCCCGGCTGGGCGGTCGAACTGCCCGAGGACTGCGCGGCCGGGCTGCGGCACGGCGAACCGGCCGTCGTCGCCCGCGTCCACCAGGGCCGATGCCTCGTCGACTTGAGATGCGTGCCCGAGGCCGATGACGAGTCCATCGCCGCCGCCATCGCCCGGGTCCTGGACCGCCGCCATGACTGATACACCACCCAATGCGGCCACGCCCAACGCACCCGTACCGCCCGCGGCCCCGGGCACCTTCGTCATCGCCACCGCCGGACATGTCGATCACGGGAAGTCGACCCTGGTCAGCTCCCTGACCGGGATGGAACCCGACCGCTGGGCCGAGGAGCGGAAGCGCGGACTGACCATCGACCTCGGCTTCGCGTGGACGAGCCTGCCCTCGGGCCGCGAACTCGCCTTCGTCGACGTGCCCGGGCACGAGAAGTTCCTCGCGAACATGCTCGCCGGACTCGGCCCCGCCCCCATCGCCTGCTTCGTCATCGCCGCCGACAAGGGATGGCAGGCCCAGTCGAGCGATCACAGGGACGCGATCGCGGCCCTCGGAATCACCCACGGCCTCGTCGTCATCACCCGCGCCGACCTCGCCCCGGACACGATCGACGCCACAGAAGCCGAGGTCAGGGCGCATATGCGCGGCACGCCACTGGAGACTGCGCCCATCGTCACGGTCTCAGCCACGACCGGGGAGGGCCTCGACGAACTCATCACCGTCCTCGACGAGGTCACGGACGCGGCCCAGGCCCCGGACGCCTCGGCGCGGGTGCGCCTGTGGGTCGATCGGGCGTTCACCATCAGGGGCGCCGGCACCGTCGTGACCGGAACGCTGACCGCCGGCCGGCTGCGCACCGGTGAGACCGTCCGACTGCACGGTGAGAGCATCGACCGGACGGTGAGCGTGCGCGGCCTGCAGTCGCGGAACTCCTCCACCGCCGAGGTGGTCCCGCAGGCCCGCGTGGCCGTGAACCTCCGCGATGTGCCCGCCGAGGAGCTGCATCGCGGAGACGCTCTGCTCACCCCCGACGCCTGGCCGATCGTCGACGTCCTCGACGTCCGCCGCACCATGGGCCAGCCGCTGGACGCCGGCGTGGTCGAGCTCATGGCCCATATCGGCACGGCCGCCGTGCCCGTGCGCCTGCGCGCCTTCGACGCCGAACACGCCCGGCTGACACTCGCCAGACCACTGCCGCTGCAGGTCGGCGACCGGATCGTGCTGCGGGCACCGGGCAGTCGCAATGTCTTCGCCGGACTCCTCGTCCTCGACGTCGACCCGCCCGAACTCAGCCGTCGCGGCGACGGTGCCCGCCGCGGCCGGGAGCTGGCCGAGCGTCCGGCCACCGGCGACATCCTCGCCGAGGTGGCCCGCCGCGGCGCCGTCGAACGCTCAGTCCTCACCCGGTTCGGGCTGCCGGTGCCGAGCCGGTCGGTGCCCGAGACCGAGGCTCTGCCCGACGGGGTCGAGGCCGTGGACGGCTGGCTCGTCCACGCCCCCGGACTCGCCGTATGGGTCGAAGCGGCGAAGACCCTGGTCGCACGCGAACTCCAGGCACGGCCGATGGCCGCAGGAGTCCCCGTCAAGGCACTGAGCGAGGGCTCTGCGGCGGGGGAGCCCGCCCCTGCCCGAGGCTCAGAACGCGGACACCCGCCCCCTGCTGACACAGATCATCGCTCGTGCCGGACTCGAGACGACCGACGGCATGGTGAGACCGCCCGGCCACTCCGCCGATCTCGGCGCGGCCGAGGCCGGGGTCGCCGAGCTCGAAAGACGTCTGGCCGCCGCGCCGTTCTCGGCTCCCGAGGCTGATGTCCTGCGTGAACTCGGGCTCGGAGCGCGGGAGCTCGCGGTCGCCGAGCGAGCCGGTCGGCTGCTGCGCCTCGGCGACGGTATCGTCGTCTCTCCTCGCACGCCCGCCCAGGCGATGCGGATCCTCGCCGGGCTGGACCAGCCCTTCACGACCAGTCAGGCCCGGCAGGCGCTGGACACGACGCGAAGGACCGTCATCCCGCTGCTCGAACACCTCGACGGACGCGGGTGGACGCGGCGGATCGACACCGCGCATCGAGAGGTCGTGCGGTGAGCTCGCGCCCGCCTCGGCGATGGATCGCTGGGCCGATCCGGCCCCACGCGAGCAAATATTGTATTACAATCGAGGGTGACATGATCGTTCGCGTCCCTTCCGGGCGCTACCGTCGATGGCATGGGTGATAACTGACTGCGATGAATCCTCGACCGTCCAGGTGAGGATCGGCGATGCTGCCGCACATCGACGCCGCGGCCTCCGGCGATGCCTCACACGTTTCCCTTCCGCGAACACATTCTCGAACCCCGCGCGAGCCGCCGGGCACCACTGCCGCCGAGCTCGCGCCGATCTGCAAGGAGCTGCATTCCATGTCGAACTACCGTGTCCAGAACCCCGCCACCGGCGAGATCGTCGAAACCTTCCCCGAGGCGACCGATGCTGAGATCGAAAGCACCGTCGCCGCCGCTCACAGCACGTACCTGACCTGGAAGGACACAGATATCCAGGACCGCGCAGGAATCGTGCGCCGGGCCGCGGAGATCTTCCACGAGCGCAAGGACGAGCTGGCCAAGACGATCTCGACCGAGATGGGCAAGTCCTACGAGGAGTCCGTCGACGAGGTCGAATTCGCCGCCGACATCATCGAGTACTACGGCGTCCACGGACCCAGCCTGGCCACGGACTACCAGATCCCGTCCACGATTCCCGGCACCGCCCGCATCGAGGCCCTGCCCATCGGTGCGCTGCTCGGCGTCATGCCGTGGAACTTCCCGTACTACCAGGTGGCCCGCTTCGCGGCGCCGAACCTCGTGCTCGGCAACACGATCATGCTCAAGCACGCCGATGTCTGCGGTCGTTCGGCGCTGCTCATCGAGGAGATCTTCCGCGCCGCCGGTGTCCCCGACGGCGGTTACTCGCACCTGTTCGCCAACCACGACCAGATCGCTGCGCTCATCGCCGATGCGCGCGTGCAGGGTGTATCGCTGACCGGGTCCGAGCGGGCCGGAGCGATCATCGGCGCCCAGGCCGGTCAGAATCTCAAGAAGGCCGTGCTCGAACTCGGCGGCATCGACCCGATGGTCGTCCTCGATGCCGACGATGTCGCCGCCGTCGCCCGCGAGGCCTGGGAGTTCCGCGTCTACAACGCCGGCCAGGTGTGCAACTCGAACAAGCGCATGATCGTCATGGACGACATCTACGACGACTTCGTCGCCGAGCTCGTGCGTCTGGGCACCGGACTGAAGCCGGGCGACCCCCTGAACCTCGGTGAGGACGAATACGTGCCGCTGTCCTCACGGGCCGCGGCCGAGACCGTCGACGCCCAGGTGAAGAAGGCCGTATCCGCTGGAGCCCGGGTGCTCGTCGGCGGCGAACTCTCCGAGGGGCCTGCCGCGTACTATTCGCCGGCGGTGCTCGTCGACGTCCCGCGCGACTCCGAGTCCTATGGTGAGGAGATCTTCGGGCCCGTCGCCACTGTGTACAGGGTCAGCAGCGACGAGGAGGCCCTCGAGCTGGCCAATGACTGTGCACTCGGTCTGGGCGGATCGGTGTTCTCCACCGACGAGGCGCGTGCCGATCGTGTCGCGGCACGCCTCGAGGTCGGAATGACGCATGTGAACACCATCGCCGCCGAGGCCGCCGAGATCCCTTTCGGCGGGGTCAAGCGCTCCGGCTTCGGGCGTGAGATGGGCCCGATCGGCATGGGCGAGTTCGTCAACAAGCGCCTCCACTTCGTCGCGAAGTGAAGCTGCCGCGCCGTCCGCGGGTGCGGCCCGCGGGCGGAGCGCGTCTGCGGGATCGCGGTCTCCCGGGGTCGCGGTCTCGCGGGGTCGGTCAGGAGTAGGAGGGCTTGTCCACGCTGGTCACGGTGGTGAGCAGGAATACGCAGTCCTCCAGGGCCAGCACCGAGTGGCGCTCATGTGTGAGGATCCAGAGTTCGCCGGCCCCGAACTCCCCCTGCATCTCCTCATCGAGCTCGACCCGGATGCTTCCGGTCAGCACCTGGATGCTGGCCGCGGGCGGCGAGTTGTGAGCCGGAAGTCGCACACCGTCTGCCAGAGCGATCACGGTCTGGCGCAGTTCGCCGTCGTGGGCGACGAGTTCGGCGCTGCGGCCGTTCTCGTTCTCGCGTGCAAGCGCCAAGTGGGATTCGGTCAGTTCATTCAGGTCAGCCACGTCAGTCCTCACAATCGTCGGGATGCGATCCACGATACCCGAGCGGGCCCGCGCCGCGGGGTTCGCCGGTCAGCAGCCGCGTGAGCGTCTGAAAGCGGTCTGGCCCGTTCCTGCACGTGACCCGATGGGCCGTTCGAGACCCGCGTCACGGGCCCGTCCGGGCGCCGCTTGCCGCCGCGGGGAACTCAACGAACTCTGATCACATGCACACGCGTCCGTGACGATTCGTTGCGACGAGACGGAGCCACCTATCAGCCTCTCTGCATTGCACCGGCCCCTCGCGTCGGGGAGTGTGGTGTGGGGCGATTTCCGGTTCACCTCCTGTGCCGAAAGACAGGAGATCGCAGTGGACCGAGAACCCGGGCACGACTTCGCCCGGACCGCTCGCCCGACCCCAGAGGAAAGTGAGAACAGATGAGAAGCGTGCGCACACTTGCGGTGACCGCACTGTCGGCTGCCGTCATCGCTGGGGGCGTCACCCTGGCGACGGCGACCTCGGCCACGGCCGACCCGATGTCCGGGGGCGTCGACCAGACGAGCGAGAGTGCCTCGGGCACCGACCAGGGTGACGGCACGACCGGCGGCATCGACGACCCGGATGAGCTCAGCTCCGAACAGGTCGACAACGCCCGCACCATCATCGGCGTCGGCAAGGGCGCAGACCTGTCGAAGGACGCGCAGACGATCGCCGTGATGACCGCACTGCAGGAATCGAGCCTGCAGAATCTCGACGGCGGAGACCGCGATTCCGCCGGTGCGTTCCAGCAGCGACCCTCGATGAATTGGGGATCGGTCGACGAAGTCACCGATCCCGTGTACGCATCGAAGGCCTTCTACGGAGTCGACTCCGGAAGCGCCAATCCGGGCCTGACCCAGATCGACAACTGGGAGAGCATGGCCCCGGGCGATGCCGCACAGGACGTGCAGGCCTCGGCCTTCCCCGACGCATATGCGAAGTGGGAGCCGCTGGCCGAGCAGCTCGTCGACGAGAACCAGGACGTCGACGACATCGACTGAGCGGTCGGCCCGAACTCGAGCCGACCTCCACGGGAGCCGGTCCCCTCCTGTCCCTCTGCCGGCCCGGACTCAGGCCAGGGCGCCGGCGGCCAGCCGTCGAACCACCTCGGTGAGGTGACGCAGGCCGGAGACGAGGTCCTCGTCCTTCGTGAACTCGTCCAGACTGTGTGAGATCCCGTCCACGCTGGGGACGAAGAGCATGACGGTGGGCACCGTGTCCTTCATATTCGTCGAATCGTGCCCGGCCACGGTCATCACCCGCGCCGAGGTGAGCCCCAGGTCATCCGCGACTGTGCGGGCCAGCTCGACCCCCTCGGCCGAGTACGGGTTCCGATCCCAGCTGTGCTCGGCGACGATCTCGATCTCGACCCGGGCGTCCTGACACACCCGTGCGACCGTGGCCATGAGCGAATCATGGGCGTCGGCGATCACCTCGGCGCTGGGCGAGCGCAGGTCGAGCAGCAGACTGACCTCGCTGGCGACGACGACCGGCGAATTCGGGTAGACGGTGAGCTGGCCGCAGGCCGTGTGCAGCGCACCGGGCTCGAACTCGTCGGCCAGATCACGCGCGGCGACGACGAGGCGAGCGGCGCCGAGCAGCGCATCCTGACGGTCGGCCATGAGCGTCGACCCGCTGTGGGCCTGGGCTCCGGTGACCTTGAACTCGTACTTGTGGGCAGCCCAGGTCGCGTTCACCAGCCCGATGCTCACCCCGTCCTCTTCCATGCTGCGACCCTGCTGGACGTGGATCTCCGCATAGGAGGCGATGTCCGGGGGTGTGAAATCACCGCGCTCACCGAGGGCATCGAGTGCCTCGGCGACGGTGATCCCGGCGGCATCCTCCGTGGCCAGAGCCGCCTCGAGCTCGGCCTTGCCGGTGAAGACATTGCTGCCCATCATCGAGGGCTTGAACCGCGAGCCCTCTTCGTTGAACCAGTTGACCACGGCGAGGTTGAACCGCGCCTTCGTCGGATCCGCCCGCAGCTCATCGGCGACGGCGAAGCACGCGTGCGCCGCGGCCATCACCCCGTAGGCGCCGTCGAAGCGCCCGGCCGTGGGCTGCGAATCCAGATGCGAGCCGGTGAGCACATAGGGTGCGCCGGGCACGAGCTCGAGGAGTCCGAACTGGTTGCCGATGGCATCGCGTTCGACGCGGAAACCGTGCTCGGTCAGCAGCTCGGCGAACCACTTCCGCTGCTGACCGTCCGCCTGGCTCGCCGCCTGCCGGTCGACGCCGTTCGTGCCCTCGACCGCGCCGAAACGCGAGTGCACGGCCCAATCAGCGAGGAAGTCGGCTTCGCGATCAGCACTGGTCAGGAAGTCGGTCATGAAACGTCCTTTCGAGGGATGTGCCGCGGACGGAAGTTCCGCAGCGGTGGGGATGGTGGAGTGAGTCTCGTCCGCGGTCGCAGTCAGGACGTCTCGTCGGCGGCCGGCGGCATGGTCGCAGGATCGATGAGCACGTGGATGAGCGCCGGCCCGTCCGCGGCCAGAGCCCGGTCGAGCGCGGGCGCGAAGTCCTCGGTCGTCTCGACGCGCTCGCCGTGACCGGACACACCCGCTCCCACCGAGGCGGCCCCGTCGAACGCCCGCATCCACGTGGCGAAGTCCGGGTTGACCATCCGGGTGCCCGAGGGCCTGCCCGGATAGTGGTTCTCCTGATGGGACACGATCGTGGCGTACACACCGTTGTCGATGACGATGATGAGCGGAGTCGCACCGTGAGCGAAGGCCGTGGCGATCTCCTGACCGTTCATGAGGAAGTCCCCGTCGCCGCAGATCGCGACGGCACGCCGGTCCGGGAACGTCAGGGATGCGGCCACCGCTGCCGGGACGGCGAGTCCCATGGCCCCATTGCGCGCCCCGACGAGGCTGGCCGCCTGGTGGTGGCGGATGAACCGGTGCCCCCAGATCGTCGCATTGCCGGCGCCGTAGGTCAGGATCGCCTCTCCGGACAGGCGATCGTCGAGGATCCCGAACGCCACGCCGAGGTCGACCCCGCTCCGGGGTGTCTGTGTCGCTTCGGTCGGCGGCTGTGCCTCGGCGTCGGGCCGATGGGCGGCGAACCGGGCCTGTGCGGCAGAGCGCTCCTCCATCCATCCGTCTGAGCGCCCACCACGCAGCGCATCGGCATCAACACTGGTCAGCGCCTCGGTGAAGGTGCCCGGTGAGGCGAGGATGTGCTGGTCGATGCGCCCGGCGTGCTGAGTGGCCTCGGTGTCGAGGGAGACGAGCACGGTCTCGGCGCCGAAGCCGATGGTGAAGCCGTCACTGGCCACATCGGACCGGGTGCAGCCGATGAAGATCAGCAGGTCCGCCTCGGCGAATCCTCCGGCCACGGCATCGGCGCGACCGTAGCCGAGCCAACCGGACCAGGCCGGCGAGTCATGGGGCACGGCGTCATAGGCGCGCCAGTCGCAGAAGATCGGGATCCCGGACGCGGCGGCGAGGCCGGCGAGATCCGCTCCGGCCCCGGACTGCCAGCCGTCGCCGCCGAGGACGAACGCCGGACGTGAGGCGCCGGCGAGGCGGGCGGCCAGCGATTCGAGTTCGGCGGGGGCAGGCTTCGGTTCGGCCGCCTCGGCGAGGGTCGGGATGGGGGCCTCGGTGAGGCGGACGAGGACGTCCTCGGGCAGACCGACGACGACGGGACCGGACCGGCCGGCCGCGGCGATGCGCAGCGCTTCGGCGGTGAGCTCGCCGGCGCGGTGCTCGTCGTCGATGGTGATCACGCGTTTCGCGGTCGAGGAGAACCACTCGGGCAGGCTGAACTCCTGGAAGGATTCGCGCGCCCGGTCCGCGGTCGGCACGAGGCCGACGAAGAGGACGAGCGCCGTCGCGTCCTGCCAGGCGGTGTGGATGGAGATCATCGCATTCGCCGCACCCGGACCGCGCGTAACCATGGCGATGCCCGGACGCCCGGTCAGCCGGGCCTCGGCCAGGGCCATGAACCCGGCACCGCCCTCCTGACGGCAGACGATCGTGTCGATGGGGGAGTCGTAGAGTCCGTCGAGGACGTCGAGGTAGCTCTCACCGGGCACCGCGTAGACCCGTTCGATGCCCGCGGTCTCCAGGGTGGCGACGATGAGATGGCCGGCCGAACGCGGCATGATCGGGAGTCCTTTCGACAATGGGAGCGGAAGCGCGGTGGGACCCGGCTCAGTGCTTGAAGCCGGGCAGGTCGACGCTCAGCCGCGGGGCGACGAGGCCGGCGAAGGCGGTGAACAGCGACAGGAACGCGAGCATCGCGGCGGCCGGCCACCAGTGATCGCCGGCCGAGGCGACGAAGCCGGTGGCCAGCAGCGGGATGAAACCGGAGATCATGCCGGCCGCGTTCTGCGACATTCCCACACCGGTGTAGCGGGTGTTGGCGGGGAACAGACCGGTCATCACGGTGCCCGAGGCCGCGTACGGCAGTGAGAGCGTGCCCACCGCAAGAGTCATGGCGATCACGACGAGCACCGGTTGGCCGGACTCGAACAGGAGGAACGCGGGAACGGAGACCACCGCCGAGGCGACCCCGCCCCAGAGGATCACCCTGCTGGCCCCGTACCTGGCGCCGAGCATGCCGCCCCAGAGGAGGACGAAGATCTCGACGGCGGCGGCGACCATGCTGCCCAGCAGCAGGAGTGAATCGTCGTAGCCGAGGATGTTGACCCCGTACCAGACGCAGAATGCGGTCACGAGGTAGAAGCCGCCGACGCCGAGGAGGGCCGCGGCCATTCCCACGATGATCTGCTTCCAGGACTCGGTGAACGTCGTCCGGATCGGGCTCTTGGAGACCTCGCCGGACTCCTCGAGCTGACGGAAGACCGGTGATTCCTCGAGCCGGCTGCGGATGTAGACGGCGACGAGGAGGAGCGGGATGGCCACGAGGAAGGGGATCCTCCAGCCGAAGGAGTCGAAGTTCTCCTGCGAGAACAGCAGCGTCATGACGAAGAACCCGCCGGAGGACAGGATCGTGCCGATCGGTGAGCCGATCTGCGGGATGGCGGCGTAGCGGGCGCGCAGGTGGAGCGGGGCGTTCTCGACGACGAGGGTCATCGCGCCCGACCACTCTCCGCCGACGAACAGTCCCTGGAGGATGCGCATGAGCACGAGCAGGGCCGGTGCGGCGAAGCCGATCGCGGCGTAGGTCGGCAGGAGTCCGATGAGACCGGTGACGATGCCGATCCCGACGATCGTGATCAGCAGGACTCGGCGGCGACCGATCCTGTCGCCCATGCGGCCGAAGATGAGACCGCCGACCGGGCGGGCGGCCAGCCCCACTCCGAAGGTGGCGAAGGAGGCCAGCGCCGCGGCGGTGGCGTTCTCGTTCGTGAAGTACTGAACATTGAAGATGAGCGCGGCGGCGGCACTGAAGAGGAAGAAGTCGTACCATTCGAGTGCGGTGCCGATCAGCGCCCCGATGGCCACCTTGTTCGCGTCCTTGACGCTGAGTTCCTGGGTGGCACTGAACTCGGCTGCGGCGGTGGGGGCTCTTTCGCTCATTGTTGTCTCCGTCGCGGGTTGGGGACTCGGTGACGAGTCGGGAACTGGTCGAGTTGTTCAGGTCGCCTGATCGAAGGATCCGACCGGCATCCCATGACACTCATCCGATGACATTACAGAGTGTTCCAGGTCTCATTCCAGACGCATTTGTCGCCGAAGACAGGTGCGTGCTTGTGCATATGCACATATTCTGGGGTGATGGTTGACTTCCACGACCGTCAGCTGAGGGATCGGCCGCTGCCCGGGGACGAACGACGCTGGCTCGAACTCCTCGACTCCCTCGACCTCGACGAGCTGACCGAGAGGTTCATGACCCGCGTGGTCAGAGTACCCGGCTACGACCCGGCCCCGATCCCCGTCTCCGAGCTGCGGCGCACCGGACGGCTGTCCTTCACCACCCTCATCGAGGGACTCCGGGCAGGAGGCTTCGACGGGCCGGTGGCGATCTCGACCGAGGTCGGCGTCTCCCGGGCGCGGGCGGGCATTCCGCTGGAGGCGCTGATGACGGCGATCCGGCACGATTTCAATGTGCTCTGGGAGGTGCTGACCCGGGTGGCGGAGCCGACCGACGCCGAACTCGTCATCCGCCATACGGGCATTGTGCTCTCGACCGTCGACGAATACGTCTCGCAGGTGCAGCAGGCCTATACCGCCGAGCTGCAGAGGATGCGGGCCGAGGAGTCATCGGTGCGTGCCGGACTCATCGCGAGCCTGTTCCAAGATCCCGACCCGACAGACGAGCGTCTGGCCACGATCGCCTCCGGCCTCGGCCTCGACGTCGACGCCCCGCTCCTGGTCGTCGCCGCCACAGGTGACGACGTGCGGGCCCTGCGCGTGCTCATCTCCGACCACGTCCGGGCGGGTGGGACGATGTTCACGCACCACCTCGGCGAGGTGCTCATCGCCTTCACCCGCAGCTCGGACGCCCCTGGACACCCTGATGAGTCCCTCGAACGCGGAATCGCCGAGGCGCGGGTGGGGGTCGTGCACGCACCCGGTATCGGCTCCCTGCGGCGATCGGCGCTGACGGCCCGCGAGCTGGCCGAGGTCCTCACCGCCGATGAGGACTCGGCGATGACCTGGCGTCGCGGCTGGGCGCGGTTGGCGGCCCGGTCCCTCAACGCCGCAGGCAATCCGATCCTCGCCGATGTCGAGACCGCGCTGTCGGCCTGCGGCCCGGTCGAACGGCAGCGCCTGGTCGAGGCCGTGCAGGCGTACCTGGCCTCGGGCAGCATCGGCGCCAGCGCCGCCGAGCTGTTCTGCCACCGCAACACCGTGGCCAATCGACTGCGACGATTCTGCGAACTCACCGGAGTCGACCCGATGATCCCCGCCGAGGCGGCCCGACTGGTCGTCGGCTGGGCGTGAGATGTTGGCTGGGCGTGAGGCGACAGCCGATGACCGGGCGTGAGGCGTCGACCGGGCGTGATTTCGCCATTGCACCGCCTCGTTCAAGGCTGAGAGCGCGGCCGAGGCGTCGTTCAAGGCGGCGCTCAGATGTCGAATCGTGCACGTTTGCATATCTGCGCGGCCGCTTGAACGAGCCTTCCCGAGAGCGCAGGTGACCTCTCACGAGCGGTCGAGGTCTTCGTAGCTCTGCCCGTGCGGCCCGGTCAGCGCCTTCGCGACACCGTCCACGCTGAGGACGAAGCGTCCATCGGCGTCGACCCCGCGTGACTCGAGCTGAGCGAGCGTGCTGGGCAGGACGCCCGCGCCTTCGTTGCTCAACCACTTGACTTCCGGGTGGGCGTGCATGATGGCGGCGAATTCCTCCCGCTTTCGCGCATCGACATAGGCGAGGACCGCACTGTGGAAGACAACGATCTGCGAGTTTGCCGGCGCCTCGGTGATGAGGGACTCGACGCGTTCGCACAGGTCACCGGACACCAACCTGGGCGGGTCGGCGGCGACGAGCTCGGCTGCTGCGGTCAGCCGTTCGCGTCGGGCATCGTGTTCGGGCCAGACCAGGGAACGCAGCCAACTGCGCTGGTCGGACTCGGTGATGTCGATCGGGTTGAGATCGATCCCAGCTCGCCAGGCGACCTCGGGGATGTGCTCCGGCGCCGAGGTGTTTCTCAGTGCGCACTCGATGACGACACTGCTCGGACCCTCGGCCGGGTCGAGGGCGAGTGAACGCACCGATTCCGAGCCAGACGCAACGGTGTCCGCCCTCGGCCGGCCCGTTTCGGCGGTGCGGTACCGGTAGCTGTAGCGGTCGGGATAGAGACACAGCCCGGCGGATGCGCCGACCTCGATGAGCGAGAGTGGGCCGTCGAGTCGGGCCAGCTCCGGCAGGAGCACAGCGCACCGGCCGGCCTCGTTCGTTTGGGTGGACCGTTCGAGCATGAGGGCTCGTGTCGAGTCCCAGTGCTCGAGGAGCCACGCTCGCAGCTGTGCGAAAGTTCCGGTGCCGGAGCCGAGGTGGCGGGCGGCGGCGAACAGGAGATTGGCCTGGCGCTTCGATTGGGGCAGGTCGAGGAGGAGGTCGATGATCGCATCGTCGTCGGCGACGCCCTGCGCCCATTCGGCGTACACGGGGGAGGTGTCGGCGGCCTCGACGCGGGCGAATGTCCGGTAATAGCGGCGCAAGCGGTCGGCCTCGAGCTCGGACATCGGCTGCATATCGTCCTCCTCGGCGCGGTGGACTCATTGTAGCGAACCGTTGCCCGACGATGCTTCTGCCCCGTTCAAGCCGCCGCGCAGACGTCGAATCGTGCACGTTTGCATATCTGCGCGGCGGCTTGAACGAGCCTTCTGCGGCGGCGTCGCCTCCCGCGCTCGCCAACTCCCCGCCCGCCCGGTGCGGCCATGGTCGCCGCCGGCATCGTGACCCTCGTCCTCAAGGCCGCACCGGCTCCCGATAACCTGGAGCCGACGCTGAAATAGGGCAGAGGCACCTGCCGGTCGCCACGAAAGGCGCGACCACCGGCACCTGCCGACCATGCCGGCGTCGCCATCGATCCGAGGAGCACCAATGTCGAACCTTCCCACCGCCACGGATTCACCTGCCGAGGCAGTCGCACGCGAAGACGGCGTCCCCGTCTTCGACCCGGCGGCGCTCGCAGACCTGGGATCGCGCCTGAGCCCCGGCTCCCTGACGACGGACCCCGATGTCGTCGACGCGCATTCGAGCGACGAAGCTCTGTTCTGTCCGCGAGAGGGCGCGATCGCCCTGGTCAGAGCCGCCTCGACGGAGGACGTCCAAGAGGTCATGCGGTTCGCCACCGAGCATCGTGTGCCCGTCGTGCCGCAGGGCGCGCGGTCGGGAATCTCGGGCGGGGCGAACGCGGTGCCGGGAGCGATCCTGCTCAACGTGTCGAAGATGAAGGACATCGTCGCCGTCAACGAGGCCGAGCGCCTGGTCACCGTCCAGCCCGGCATCATCAACCAGGACCTCAAGGACCGCCTGGCCCCGTACGGTCTGTCCTATCCACCGGACCCTGGGTCGGTGGCGCTGTCATCGATCGGCGGCAACATCGCCACCAACGCGGGCGGACTGTGCTGCGTGAAATACGGGGTGACCAGGGATTATGTCCGATCGTTGAAGGTCGTCCTCGCCGACGGGACGCTCACCACCCTGGGGCCCGCGACCGCGAAGGGCGTGGCCGGGCTCGACATGCGTCACCTCTTCATCGGCTCCGAGGGCACGCTGGGCATCGTCGTCGAGGCGACCCTGCGCCTCATCCCGGCACTGCCCGATCCCTTCACCGCGATCGCGACCTTCCCCGACGAGCGCAGCGGACTCCAGACCGTGGCCGACTTCATGGCCGGAGGCGGCGTGCCCAGCCTGCTCGAATTCCTCGACGGATCGTCCCTGCGCATGCTCAACGACTACGGGGACTTCGGCCTCGACGCCGAGGCCGGAGCGATGCTCATCATGCAGGTCGATCAGTCCCCGACCGAATCGGAGGCGGCGATGGAGACCTTCGCCGAGGTGGCCCGCCGCTGCGGTGCCCTCGACGTCGCGTACTCCGACGACCCGACCGACTCCGCGGCGCTCATCACCGCCCGGCGGATGATCCAACCGGCGTATGAGAAGTTCGCGGGCGCCCACGGGGGAGGTCAGCTGCTCGACGATGTGTGCCTGCCGCGCACGGCCGTGCCCGAATTCTGCGACCGACTGAGCGCCCTGCGGGAATCCTCCGGACTCGAGATCGCGCTGGTGGCGCATGCCGGTGACGGGAACATGCACCCCTCGGTGTTCTTCGACGCCGGCGACGAGGCCGCGACGGCGACCGCGCAGGAGGTATTCGAGGAGATCATGCGCATCGGCATCGAACTCGGCGGCACGATCACCGGCGAGCACGGGGTCGGCTACCTCAAGCGCGCCTGGCTGCCGAACGAGCTCGACGAAGGATCCCGTCGAATCCAAATGGCGGTGAAGAACGCTCTCGACCCACTTGGCATCCTCAATCCCGGCAAGATGCTCGCGCAGGTCTGAGGGTTCTGCCCGCGAGGGCTCGGCCCCTGAGGACTCTGCCCTGGAGAGCTCGGCCCCGAGGGTTCAGCCCTCGGCCCTGCCCTGCCGCCAGTAGCCCATGAACGCGATCTGCTTGCGGTCGACCCCGACTTCCTGGACCAGGTAGCGGCGCAGGCGCTTGACCGGTCCCGCTTCGCCGGCGATCCAGGCATAGAACGGGCGGTCGTCCTTCTCCGTGGCAGTCGAACTGCCCTGGGCGGCCTGGGTCAGCGCGGCCGGCACGTCCCAGAGGATCTCCTCGTCGATGTTGACATCCTCGAGTTCACGGTCCGTGTCGGTCGGACCGGTTGGGCCGGCCCCCACCTCGGCGTGCACGCGGGTTTCGGCACGCACGGCCTCACGGACGGCCGGTTCGAGCAGCTCACCGAAATCCGCTCCGCCGCGCGGGAGCCACTGGATCTCGAAACCGACCGGAGCTGCGATGTCGATGATGTCCTCGGCCCGGGGGACTTCGAGGACGGCCTTGCCCTGAACCGAACGGTCCCGCAGCGAATCGAGGATCGACGCGATGGCGGGAACCGCCGTTTCGTCACCGGCCAACAGGATCTGGTCCGCCTCTCCCGGGGCGAACTCGATGCCTCCGGCGGGGCCGTCCGCATCACGAGCCGGCCCGATGAGATGCAGTCTGTGGCCGACCTCAGCCGATTCCGCCCACTGTGCCGCAGGGCCCGAGTGGCCCTCCTCATCGCTGTGCAGCACGAGGTCGACGACGAGCTCCCGATCGGCATCGCGCCACTGCCGCACGGTGTAGGTGCGCATGTGCCCCCGGACCTCCGGATTGACCTGGAGCCACGCCTGGTACCACGAGACTCCCGCTTCCTCCTGCTCGGCGAGGAAGCCCGGCAGGTCGAAATGAGGCTCAGCGGCCCCTGCCGGGGGGATGACGAGCTTGATGCGCAGATCGCGCGGATGGGCGCCGGGGCCGAAGTCCTGCAGTCCAGCCCCGCCGAAGGTCACGCGGCGGAAGGACGGGCTGAGGTCTTCGACGGCGAGGACCGTGGCTTCGAAGGCGCCGATGGGTGCTCGTGACACAGAGTCTCCTTCGTTTCCCGGACTCGTGAGTCTCAATGGGCTCGCGGGTCCGGGTGCGTGCCTCAGGTGAGGACGCGTCGGGTTCATGGGTTCAGCTGTCGACGATGATGGACCGTCTGCAGACCACCCTACGCCAAAATAGTAAGGCAAGCCTTTCCAAATAGTGTTAACGTGGTTGCGGCGTTGTTGACATCGATCACATGAGGACCGTGATCGGGCCGTCCGACAGGCCTGCCACCAGCGATTTCACTTTCCGGTCCCGGGCCGCCCGGAACAAGCAGCCCTGCGCTCATCTGGATCCGCGCAGCGGCGCCGGAAGCAGCGCCCACCTCGTCCCGCACCGAAACACGACCACTGAAAGGCTCTCGATGCGTCGCCGTCAGCTCCTCACTCTGTCCGTTCTCGCACCGTTCGCTCTCGTCGCCTGCGACGGCCGGCAATCCGAAGTCTCCGGCGGGCAGGCCGCGGCCCCGAACTTCACCTATTCGCCCGAAGGCTACGAGGGCGTGACGATCGAGCTCGACAGGCCCGTCGAGCGCATCGCCGCGGACTTCTACTCGGCGGCCGGTCTGGCGCAGTACGGAATCACACCGGTGGCGGTCTTCGGGTTCGGACAGAACGAATCGCCGGGGAAGGCGTTCGACTCAGAGGGCGTCGAGGTCGTCGGCACCGATATGGAGCTCGACATCGAAGCCCTCGCTGTCGCCGAACCGGACATCCTCGTCGCCTACGGCAATGAGAAGGGCGACGGATGGACCTGGTGGGATGAGAAGGTCACGAGCCAGGTCGCCGAACTCGTCGACTTCGTCCCGGTCAAGCTCGGCCAGAGCCCGGATGCGATGTTCGCCCAATATGCCGCCATCGCCCGTGCCCTGGGCAAGGACACCGAAACGGGCGAGATCGCGGACAAGGCCAAGGCCTTCGAGGACGCTCGCGAGCGGATCCGCGAGGTCACGGCGAAGAAGGACGGGCTGACCGTTCTGCTGGCGAACTTCAGTGCGGAGATGAACTACACCTCGAAGACCTCGGGGATCGCCGAGATGCTCAGCGAGGACGGACTCGAACTCGTCGGACCCGACTCGAGCGACGACAGCAGCTGGGCGGAGGTGTCCTGGGAGAAGATGTCCGACTATCCCGCCGATGTCATCCTCGTCCACGACGCCTCGGCCGATTTCGAGGACAACCCCGTCTACGAGAGCCTCCCCGCCGTCCGGGCCGGTCAGCTCGGCACCTGGGACGACAAGCGCGCCTACACCTACGACGGCTACGCCGCCTGGCTCGGCGAACTCGCCGAGGTGCTCGACGGGGCCCGGGAGATCGTCGAGAAGTGAGCCGCTGATCCGGCCCGGCTACCATCGGTCCATGACCGATCTTCCCTCCGACCTCGCCGACGACGAGCTCATCCGCTCGCTGGCCGAAGGCACACCGACGACATGGATCCGTTCCGCCGAGGCGGCCTTGCCCGAACTCGAGGACGTCATGGACTCCGCCGCGGCCCGGTTCGACCGCTTCGCCCCGTGGTTCGCCGAGACCTTCCCCGACACCGCGACGACGCAGCTCGGCGCCGCGGACGCCGGGGGCACGATCGAGTCGCCCCTGGTCGCGGCCCCGAGGGCCCGGCAGCGACTCGATGGCCTGTTCGGTGCCCGACTGCCGGGCAGGCTGTGGCTCAAACGCGATGATGAGCTTCCCGTGAGCGGATCGATCAAGGCCCGCGGAGGATTCCACGAGGTGCTCGAATACGCCGAGGCGGTCGCGGCCGAGAACGGCCTCGATGCCGCGGATCACTCTGCGTACTCGAGTGCGCAGTTCCGTGAGATCGCCGCCGCGCACCGGATCGTGGTCGGATCGACGGGCAACCTCGGACTGTCGATCGGGATCCTCGGCGCCGCCCTCGGGTTCGCCGTGACCGTGCACATGTCCGCCGACGCCCGTGAGTGGAAGAAGACGATGCTTTCCGACCACGGGGTCGACGTCATCGAACACACCGGTGACTTCGTCGCGGCCGTGGAGGCCGGCCGTGCCTCGGCGATGGGAGCCGAGCGCGCGCATTTCGTCGACGACGAGGACTCGGTCAGCCTCTTCGCCGGGTACTCGGTCGCCGCCCTGCGCCTCAAACGCCAGTTCGATGCGGCCGGGGTCAGGGTCGATGCGCAGAATCAGCTCGCCGTCTACCTCCCGTGCGGGATCGGCGGGGGACCCGGCGGTGTGGCCTTCGGGCTCAGACGCGTGTTCGGCGACAACGCCCACTGCGTGTTCGTCGAACCGAGTCAGGCACCGGCGATGTTCCTCGGCGTCCGCTCCGGACGGCATAGCGGCATCGCCGTCCAGGACATCGGACTCACCGGTCGGACCGCGGCCGACGGACTGGCCGTCGCCCGGCCCTCACGCTTCATCGGACCGGCCATCGGATCGCTGATCTC
This sequence comes from Brevibacterium sp. SMBL_HHYL_HB1, assembly GCF_018208375.1. Classification (NCBI taxonomy): domain Bacteria; kingdom Bacillati; phylum Actinomycetota; class Actinomycetes; order Micrococcales; family Brevibacteriaceae; genus Brevibacterium; species Brevibacterium sp. SMBL_HHYL_HB1. The sequence continues at coordinate 3,691,351 of NZ_CP062936.1, forward strand.
GGGCTTCGCCTCGGTGCCGGATGAGGTCATCCGGGCAGGGGTCGGGGTGCTGCGCGAGACCGAGGGCATCACTGTCGAACCCTCGGCGACCGCGGGACTGACGATCCCGTGGCGACTGGGTGCTGCCGAGTCCGATGATCGGCCGGCCGAAGCAGCGAGCCCCGAGCGGGCGGCGGTTCCGTGGTCGGATGCGGCCACGCACCTCATCTGGCTCACCGGCGGGGCGATGGTCCCCGCCGAGGAGCGGGCCCGCTGCGTCGACGAGGGGATCGACCTCATCGAACGCATCGCGAGCCCCGCCTCGGCGGTCTTCTCAGACTGAGACTCACCAGTCCCAGGGGTCGTCTTCGACGTTGATGACGACCTTGCCGTCGACGATCTCAGCCGTGCCGCTGAGCGAGATGGACACTGTGTCGTCGAAGGACTCGGTGTCATCGAACATCTCGTAGCTGCCGGTCACGAGTGCTTCGCCGGTGGTGTCCGAGGAGATCGGCCACGCCGGGCCCCCGTTGGGCCCGGTCGCGGACTCGGGATCCGCGTAGGGATCGGATCCGACCGCCTCGTCGGCGACGGTCACCGTCGGATACGACGAGATCGACCACTTGAGACCGGTGGCATCGTAGCTGTCGGCCAAGGAGGAACCGAACGGGCAGCCGTCGGGCTGGGCCGTGGTCTTCTTCGCACAGCTGTCGATGAGGGTCTTGACCTGGTTGTCGACTTCGGTGCGGAAGGCGTCCGAGGGCTGGGCGGTCAGCTGAGGAACGTCCTCGCCCTCCATATCCGCGTCGTCACCGAGGAAGGCGCGCACTTCGACGGGATCGGCACTGATGAGATCCGTCTTCTCGGCCAGCCCGATCGTGTAGAGGCCGGGGAAGGCCGGCAGCGCCAAGGACGAACCATCGGTGTCGACGTCGATCCCGTTGACCTTGACCGTGCTCAGTCCGGGGGTGTCGACGGCGAGGGTGAGCAGCTCGGGGGTCTGGAGCGCCCAGTCGTCGAAGAACAGCGCCTTCTTGCCGGCCTTGTGCAGCGTCAGGGTGCTGTTGCCCTTGGCTCCGCCGACGTCATAGGTCACGGCTACCGTGGCCGTATCGCCGGAGACCTCGGCCTCGTCGACGGTGACGTCGTCGGGCAGGGCCTTGGAAGCGCTGAGGACGTCATTGGTCAGCAGGGCGCGTGCCTCCTGCGGAACATCGACGTCGGCGACCTTGAGCGCACCCTCGGCATCGCCGTCGGAGAGTTCCGCGAAGTACTTCTCCACGGTCGCCTCGGGGCCGAACATCCGGCCATTGACCTGGTTGACGACGATGAGCGCGGCCACGAGGAGGATGACCGCCCCACCGGCGACGACCGTCACGAGCGTCGCCTTCTTCCGGTCGAAGGGCTTGACGGGACCGCCGTAGGGCTGCGTCGCGTCAGCGCCCGGCGCCGAAGCGTACTGCTGTGGGCCGGGTGTGCCCTGCGAGAAGGCATAGGCCTGCTGGCCGGTCGGGGTCGGTTGCGCCTGCTGGTCGGTCGGATGCGCCTGCGGCCCGACCGGGGCCGAGTACGCCTCCGCGCCCGGAAGCCCGGACGGCTGCTGGGCTCCCGGACCGGCAGAGCCCGGCTGACCGACAGCGGGCGGATTCGACCCCGATGCCGGATGCTGTGGTTGGGAACCCGGCTGCGGCTGCGAACCGGGCTGGGGCTGCGAACCGGGCTGCGGTTGCGAACCGGGCTGTGGCTGCGATCCCGATTGAAGCGGATGACCGGGCTGGCCCGGTTGCCCGGGGTCTCCCGGCTGGGCCTGCGGTCCGAATTGGCCGGGGGCAGGGGCGATGGGCGGAGCCGATTGGGCGGTGGCCCGAGTCAGATCGGGGTGGACGAAGGCGAAGCGCGGTTCGCTCATTCCCAGGTACGGACCCCAGTGCGGATGCACGGTCCGGCCGGCGGCAATCCGAGCGACGGCCGGGAAAGTGAGCACGAGCCTGGGTCCGAGCGTCCGGGACAGCACCTCGATGATCCCGCCCCACACGGCGAAGACGAGGAAGGTCCAGGCCAGCGGGCCGATCCCCAGGCGGGCGGCACCTGCTCCGCCGAAGATCATGGCCGCCTCGTCCGATCCCGACATCGACATCTGCATCGGAATGGTCAGAAGAGACAGGAGCCCCCACACCAGGCAGAAGGCCAGGGGCAGCTTCCAGGCGCTCGACCACTGCAGTTTGTCCTGTTCGAGCACGGTCCACGATGGGCGACGGGTGACCGTGGCGACGAAGGTCGAGATCAGCACCGCTGCCACGACCACGAGCAGACCCAGCCACAGCTGGCCCGGAGCGGTATGGCTGAAGAGGGTGAGGTTCTCGGAGAAGCTGTCCGAATAGAACCCGAGGTCTCCCTGCGCCGAGGCGCTGATCCCACCGAAGTGGCTCAGGGAGGTGAGGATGAGTCCCATGTTGATGAACATCAGCGGCACCAGCTGACCGGGCATGTCGATCGAGAACGGGAGGACGAAGAGTGCCACGATCGAGAACACACCGACACTGACGACGAGGTGGATCCACGTCACCAGCAGCGGGGGGACGGCCCAGCGCAGGAATGGTGCGCCGATCGCTTCGGTGCCCTTGAAGTGTCCGGCGACACGGCCGGCGATGCTCGTGATGAGGATGACGAGCAGGGGCAGGAAGAAGGACCTGGCCGTGATCGCCGAGAGTGAGAAGGTGAAGGTGCCTTCGTCCTCGAATGTGGAGAAGCGGGCGGCGAAGAGGAGCTGCAGGAAGAAGAGCACGAGGGTCATCGACAGTGTCGAGATGCCGATGCGAACCCATGTGGCGACGCGGTTGGGGGACGGGGATCTGAGTTCGCTGCGCTTCGTCAGCCACCACAGCAGACCGACGATGATGATCGTCACCACCAGCGGTGCCCCGACCATGAAGATGCTCAGCTGGGCGTCGAAGGCATCAGTGGCCTGGATGGACAGCCGCAGCACCGCCGACCCGAACAATGACAGCGCCAGGAGGATGAACGGCATGGCATAGCTGATGCCGTCGAGGCTGAAGCCGGTGTCCTCGGTCAGGGAGGTGAAGTCCGACATCGACGACACCAGCATCGTGAGGATGATGGATGCGACGATCCCGCCCAGGAGGGCGATTCCCGGTGGGATCAGAGCCGCTTTCCAGGTGGCGCCCTTCGCCAGCGCAGAGGTGAACTTCGACCTCGGACCGTGACCGGGCTGACCGGGCGCGGCCGGGTAGGGCATGGGGCCCGAACTCGGAGCATAAGCGCCGGCGCCAGGAGGGTAAGGGCCGGACGGTCCGGCTGCGGCGGAGGGGCCGGACCCCTGTGGGTAGGGGCCGGACTGCCCGTAGGGACCCGACTGATGGTAGGGGTCTGCCTGCTGGTAGGGACCTGGGCCCTGCGGGTGGGGGAATGAGGCCTGCCCGTAGGCGCCTGCCTGCGGATACGGACCCGAACCCTGCGGGTGGTGGCCCGCATCCTGTACGTAGGGGTCAGCGCTGGGAACATAACCACCGGCTGCCTGCGGATGGGGGCCTGAACCCTGTGGGTGGGCGCTCGTATCCGGTGGATAGGCATCGGCCGCAGAGGCGTGGTCCGCGGGGTCGGCGGATCCGTCTTCTGTCGGAGGCGCCCAGCGGGAGGGCTCTTCGCTCGGCTCGTCCGAAGCGTCGGCGTCGTCCGTGTCGGCCGCCTCCAGCCGTTCGGTCGGTGCTTCGGTCACCGGTTCGGTCACCGCCTCGGGTGCGGCTTCGCCCCGTGGTTCGGCCCCGGCTTCGCCCTGTGGCTCGGCCCCGGTGCCGTTCGGCTGTTCGGGGCCGCGGGCCTGCGGGTCCTCTGGCGCCTTCGGATTCGTCTCGTCGGATGCGTCGTTCATGCCCTGTCCTCAAATGCCGTGGCCCGACGGTCCCCGTCAAACGGTGCAGAATCCGAGGTTTTCCGGGGCGCATCAGGCCAGTTGTAGTACACAACTTATATTAAGCTGATAATGCAAGAGAAGTTTTCTTCGAGACTTTCGCTGAAATATTGCGTGATCGATCTGGAGTTGCGGATGAGTGCGAATCCTCCCGGGCGCGGAGATGACAACGAGTGGGACGTCAACGACCAGTCCGGCAGCCAATGGGCCGCGCAGCCCGGGCCGCAGTCGAATACCGGTTGGGGCCAGCAGCCAGGCCAGCCGCAACAGCCAGGCCAGCCGCCGTACCCACCGGGCCAACAGCACGGCCAGCCGCCCCGGCCTCCCTACCCGCAGAACGGGCAGCCCCACGCACAGGGCCAGCCGCCTCAGCAGCCTCATCCGCAGGCCCAGCCCTACCCGCAGGGTGCGGCCGGTTACGGGCAGCCGGCCGCAGCACCGAAGAGGCGCTGGGGACTGATCGCACTCTTCGCCGTGATCGTGATCGTCCTCGGCGTGGGCATCGGCTGGGGAGCGGCGACGCTGTTTCCGAAGGACTCGGACGATCAGACCACCGTCGCCTCCACCGAGGAGCCGAAGGATGAGGCAAGCGGAGGCGAGAGTTCGGCCGCCGCGAGTCAGTCCGCCGAGCCCACCGAGACCGAGTCCGAACTGCCCGACGATCCGAAGAAGGCACTCAAGCAGCTCGCCGCGACCGACGGCAAGGAGGTCAAGAGCGACCTCGACGGCAAGTGGGTGCCCCAGCTGAGCTCGAAGAAGCCCGGAATCGAAGCCGAAGGCAAGACCTGGGACGAAGAGGCGATCCTCGATGAGCATCAGGAGATGCGCGAGGAGTTCCCACGGGTCAAGCTCGTCTGGTCAGGTGACTTCGACAGCTTCAAGGAGGACAACTTCTGGGTCACGGTCGTCGGCATCGGCTACGACGATGCCGAGGATGCACTGTCCTGGTGCTCTTCGCACGGACTCGGCCCCGATTACTGCTACGCCAAGCAGCTCAACACCACCGGCGGCCACGAGGGAACCACCCGGCTGCAGGACTGAGGCACCCCGCCGAGGCGGGGCCCGGTGGAATGCCGACTCAGATCAGCGCCCGGTGCGCAACCTCCGCCGACACCTCACCGAGCACCGCGAGGGCGGCGGCGATGATCGGCTGTCCGCCTGAACCGCTGCGGATGCCGGTGAGGATCTTCCGCGAAGGCACCGGGTCCCCGCGCAGGGGAACCCGCACGACGTCGAAGCCGTCGGGCAGGCGGGCCAGACGCGGAATCAGCGCGACACCGAGCCCCGCCGAGACCAGTGCCGCTCCCGTCTCCCATTCCCGTGACTGATGCGCGTTCTCGGGTTGGAAACCGGCGGCCGCGCACGCGGTGCGGACCAATCGGTGATACGGGGAGCCGGGCCGGTCGAGGATCCAGGCCTCCTCGGCGGCGTCGCTCAAGGACACCGCCGACTTCTTCGCCAAGCTGTGGTTGGTGGGCACGAGCAGGTCGAGGCGGTCGCTGAAGAGCGCGGACTGCTCGAAGCGGGAATCACCCCGCGGAGGCAGCGGATCGGTGGCCACGACGACCGCGACATCGGCATGTTCGGACACGAGCAGATCGAAGCACTCCTCGGGCTCGGCCTCGATGATGGTCACCTCGGCGCCGGGGAAGTGCTCGGAGATGGCCAGAGCGGTCGGCGGCAGCAGGGTGGCGGCGGCCGTGGAGAAGCCGCACAGACGCAGCTGTCGTCGTCGCGGAGATGACCCGGAATCCAGCTCGTCGAGCTCACCGCGGATCTCCTCCCATCGGGTGAACAGCTCCTGGGAGCGGTCGAGCAGGAGCTGACCGGCCCGGGTGAGGACGAGGCCTCTGCCGCGCGGTTCGACGAGCCGGACGCCGAGATCCTTCGACAGGGTTCTCAACTGGTGCGAAACCGCTGACGGCGTGTATGCGAGACGGTGGGCGACCTCGGTGAGGGTGCCGACTTCGGCGAGGACGCGGAGGACCTGGAGGCGTGGATCGATCATGCAACATTATTGCATGATTCGGGTGAAGAAACTTCGCTTTTCTTCGTCAGCCCGGTGGCGGACACTGTGGGTACAGAGCACGTCCCTCGATTGCAGCTGAGGGGCGGCATCGGAGATCACGAAGAGGTGGTGGACGAATTGACCCTGGCACCAGAGAACCGCATCGCGGAGGGCGATCGCGAGACCAGAAACGAAATCGACCGGCTCATAGACGGCCGCCGTCCCGGTTACTCGCTCCCCTCGCCCTTCTACACCAGTCCGGACTTCTTCGCCCGCGACCTCGAGGCGATCTTCGCCTCGACGTGGATCTTCGCCGCCTCGGTGGCTGAGGTGCCCGAGGCCGGTGACTTCGTGACCGTCGACATCGGCACCTACTCGGTCATCATCATCCGCGACGATGACGGCGCGATCCGGGCCCATCACAATGTGTGCCGCCACCGGGGCACCCGGTTGCTCAACGACCTGACCGGCTCGGTGGGCAATATCGTCTGCGGCTACCACCAGTGGACCTACACCCCCGGCGGGGAACTCATCTCCGCAGGCGTCCAAGCCCCCGGATTCGATATGGCCTGCTTCTCCCTGCGCCCGGTCGAGGTGCGCGTGATCGGCGGTCTCATCTTCATCTGCCTCAGCCCCACACCGCCGGAGGACATCGACGAGGTCGCCGCCGTGATCGAGCCCTATATCGCAGGCCACGACATCGCCGGAGCCAAGGTGGCAGCCCAGAGCGACCTCATCGAGGACTCGAACTGGAAGCTCGTGATGGAGAACAATCGCGAGTGCTACCACTGCGAGGCCGGCCATCCGGAGCTGACCTGCACCTTCTTCCCCACCTACGGTTACGCACCCGAGGAGATCCCGAAACGGCTGCAGCCGGCATACCAGCGCTACCTCGACGCCGAGGAGCAGCTGCATGAGAACTGCGAACGCAACGGTCTGCCCTATGCCCTCGTCGAGGAGCTCAGCGGACGGCCCACCGGGTTCCGGATCGAGCGTGCCGCCCTCGACGGCAAGGGTGAGTCGTACACGATGGACGGCTCGGCCGCCTCGGCGAAGCTCCTCGGGGATCTCGACACCTTCGTCCTCGGTCGGGCATCTCTGCACGTGCAGCCGAACACGTGGTTCCATGCGATGGGCGACCACGTCGTGACCTTCAGTCTGCTCCCGCTGGCCGCGGATAAGACCCTGGTGCGCACCACGTGGCTCGTGGCCCCCGACGCCGAGGAGGGGGTCGACTACGACCTCGAGAACCTTACGACCGTGTGGATCAAGACGAACGAGCAGGATGCGCACTTCTGCGAACTCGCGCAATCGGGGGTGTCCTCGCCGGCCTATGAGCCCGGGCCCTATGCCCCGACCGAATCGCAGGTCGATGACTTCGTCACCTGGTACATCGAACGGCTCAAGGCCCACCGGGACGCGACTGACTCGAGGGGAGAGTGAAACAGCGATGAGGTACCGTCACTCGAATCTGCCGTCGGGAGACGCAGCGTCGGTCGCCGGAGCACCGCCGGCGGCGAAGGCGACATTCCGCGTGCCTGGGCGCGGCACTCACCCGAGGTCGGTGGCACAGCCGACAGCGTCGGCCGTGAGGTCTGCCGTGCCGACCTCATCTGCGGCGCAGTCGGCCGCGCCGACTGATCCTGCGGCGTCGGTCGACCCCGATCTGCTCACGGGACTGGTCGATGTCGTGGCCATCACCGAGGTGACCCACGACGTGAAGACCTTCGAGCTGCGGGCGGCCTGGATGACCTGCGTCGACTTCGAACCCGGCCAATACGTGACCATGCGCGTGCCCGAGCTCGGCCTCGAGCGGTGCTATTCGATCTCCTCGGCGCCGTTCGGGACGAATACGTTCACCATCACGGTCAAGCGCGTGGCCGGAGGACCGGTGTCGAACCACCTCCACGATGCCGTGGCCGTCGGCGACCGACTCCATGCCGATGGGCCGTACGGGCTCTTCAGCACCAGCTTCCACCCGGCGGAGAAGCACCTGTTCCTCTCGGCCGGCTCGGGCATCACACCGATCATGTCCATGGTCCGCAGCCTGCTGGCCCGACCGAGCGGCGAGGCCACCGATATCGTCTTCGTCTACAGCGCCTCCAGCCCCGCGGACATCATCTTCCGCCCCGAACTCGAGCAGCTGGCCCAGGTGCCGGGGGTCAGGGTCGAGATCCTGTGCTCCCGCGATTCGCCGATCGAGACCTGGCCTGGCCGACGCGGACGCATCACTGCCGAGACCCTCGCCGAGGTGGCCCCCGACCTTCGGGACCGCGAGACCTTCGTCTGCGGCCCGGGCGGGTACATGGATGCCGTCCGTTCCCTGTTGTTCGAGCTCGGTTCTGCGGGGGCGCATGAGGAATCATTCGTCTTCGCCACCGCACCCTCGGCCCGGCTGGCCCGGGCCTCGACGCAACAGGCGGGAACTGCGCATGCCATCGACTTCAGCGCCAGCGGCCGGACGGTCGTCTGTGAGCCGGGCTCCACGGTCCTCGAGGCCGCCCACCAGGCGGGACTGCCCGTCTCCTCCTCCTGTTCCGAGGGTATGTGCGGAACCTGCAAGTCCGGGCTGGTCAGCGGTGAGGTCGAGATGAATCATGCGGGCGGAATCCGCCCGAAGGAGATCGCGGCCGGCAAGTTCCTGCCCTGCTGCTCCACGCCGCTGACCGACCTCGTCGTCGACCGGTGAGCTCACAGGGAATGTTCAGCTTCACTCCACGGGAATCTTCAGGGACGTGGTGCCTATGGTCGAGACATGCCGAAGCTGAGAATAGAGATTGCTGCGACCGATCAGATCGAGGCGAAGCGGGTGCAGTCCGTGTACCAACGTGGGGGAGCGAGTCGTGACGCTCGATGCCGAAGCCACAGATGAAACGTGGAGAGCCGGATACACGCCCGTCGGCCGCCCGATCTTCGTCGGTCTGACCAATGGCGAACTGATCAGCTACCGCTTCGACGTTCCGGTCGATACATCGGCCCGGTAGCCTCCGCTCATCCCCGACCGACATGTGGAGAAGCCGCGGAATGGCGAGCCGCCGTCCGGACCCGACTCACCTCAGTACGAATCCGGGCACGAGGGGATCGTGCGGATCGACCTCGAAGTCCGTGCTCGCGACCCGGTGCGCGGTGCCCGCGATGATCGGCACGACTCCCTCGGCTGTGTCCTCGAGCACCCGGGCGAGGAAGCGCGTGCCGATGATCGACTCGTGGATGAGTGTCTGCCCCGGGGCGAGCTCGCCTGAGGAATGCAGCGCGGCGATGCGGGCGGCTGTGCCGGAACCGCACGGCGAGCGGTCGACCTGACCGTCGGCGAAGACCGCGACATTGCGCTGGTGCAGCTCACCGGTGTCCGCCGTGCCGAGGCGGTTGACGAAGATTGTGCCGTAGACCCCCGACAGGCGTTCGTCCTCCGGATGCACGGTCTGCGGATGGCCGGCCAGTGCCGCCTTGACCTCGCGCCCGAGGTCGATGAGCCGTCCGAGGCCCTCGGGCGCGACCTCGAGTCCGAGACCGTCGCCGTCGACGAGGGCATAGAGCGCCCCGCCCCAGGCGAGGTCGACGGCCAGCCGACCGCGGCTCGTGGACACCGTGATCGCCGTGGCGATGAGTCGGCTGGGCACATTGACGAAATCCACCGAGGTCACCCGTCCGGTCGACTCCGTGTGCACCTGCGCACGCACGCGCCCCGAGGGCACATCGATCGTGACCTCGGTGATCCCCGCAGGCTCGGGTGCCACGAGCCCGGATTCCACGGCCCATGCCCCCAGCGCCATCGTCCCGTGACCGCAGGCGGTCGAGAAGCCGTCCTTGTGCCAGAACAGCACCCCGAAATCGGCGCCGTCATCGTCGGGCGCGGTGATGAAGCCGCCGTACATGTCCGCATGACCGCGCGGTTCGAAGCACAGCAGCCGCCGCAGATCGTCGACGGCCGATCCCGGCACCGCACGGGCGCGCTTTTCGGCCACCGTGGCACCGGGGACCTCGGCCGGAGGGTCGGCGATGATGCGGAAGGGCTCACCGGCCGTGTGATAGTCCACGCTCGTGCAGATTCGACTGCCCGCCATCACAGTCCCATCCCCACCCGCAGCCCTTCGAGCACGGCCGCATGGACATTGCGAGAGGCGACGGCGTCCCCGATGCGATAGAGCCGGAACCCCGCATCCGATCCGTCATCGGGCTGCGCTCGCCCCCGCACCCACGCGTCGAGATCGGTCGCCCCGTGATTGCTCGACCGGGGTTTGAGCGCGAAGTAGACCTCATCGTTCGGCGCGGTCCCGAAGTCGACGACCACGGCATCGGTGGTCAGCTCCTCCACCCGATCCGAATACTCGTGGCGCAGGCGCGCCACGATCTGCGCACCGTCGATCCGCGGCTTCTCAGCCAATCGCTCGCCGAGGCGGACCTCGACCCCGAACTCGGAGAACACCTGCAGATAGGCCGGGGAATTCATCGACCCGACATCGATGCCGATCGTGCGTTCGGGACTGACATAGGTCACCTGCTGACCGGCCCGGGCCAGGCGTTCGACGGCGTCGAGGGCGGGATAGAACCCGTGATCGTCGAAGACGAGCACCCGCTGCTTCGACCGCAGTCGATCATCCATGACGTCCCAGACGTCGAAGGACGGGCCCTCCTCCCGGAAGGGATAGCCGGCGTCGGGGATCCCACCGGTGGCGACGATGACGACATCGGGTTCGAGATCGAGGATCTCGGCCGCCTCGGCGAAGGCATTCAGCCGCAGATCGACACCGTGCTTCTGACACTGCTGGACGCGCCAGTCGATGACGCCGATGAGATCGCGGCGGCGCTGCGAACGGGCGGCGATGCGAACCTGCCCGCCGGGAGCGTCATCGGCCTCGAGCAGCGTGACTCGGTGCCCGCGGAGGGCGGCGACCCTGGCGGCCTCGAGCCCGGCAGGTCCGGCACCGACGATGACGACGTGCTTGGGGCTCTCGCCGGCATCGTGGGGGACCTCCTGGGGCAGGTCGGCCTCCCTGCCGCTGGCGGGATTGTGGATGCAGGTCGCCGCTCCCGAGGTGTAGATGGAATCGAGGCACATGTTCGCGCCCACGCAGGGGCGGATGTCGTCCTCGCGCTTCTCCTCGATCTTTCTCACCAGATAGGGGTCGGCCAGCTGTGCCCGGGTCATGCCCACGAGATCGAGGCACCCGTCCTCGATGGCGAACCTGGCGGTCGCGGCATCGGAGATGCGGGCGGCGTGGAGGACGGGGATGTCGATGGCCTCACGGATCCGGCGGCAGGTCTCGAGCCACGGGGCCGAGGGAGTGCCCATGCCCGGTATCGCCTCGGCGAGTTCGCGGTCGGAGCTGATGGTGCCGACGTTGAGGTTGAGGAAGTCGATCCCATGCGCGGCATACTCACTCAGCGCCTCGACCGCGAGGTCCTCGGTCAGGCCGTCGTCGACCTGCTCGAGCACCGACATGCGCACGCCGAGGGCCATGCCGTCCGCCTCGGCGCGCATGGCGTCGATGATGCGCAGCGGGAAGCGCAGTCGGGCCGTGAGGTCGCCGTTGTACTCGTCCTCGCGGTCGTTGAACCGGGAGGCGAAGAAGTAGTCGATGAGGTGCCCGGTGTGGAGGAACTCGAGACCGTCGAATCCGGCGGCCCTGATCCTCGCCGTGGCCGCCGCGAAGTCGTCGACGACCCGCTCGATGTCGAAGTCCTCCATCGCCTTCGTGAAGGACCGGTGCGTGGGCTCGCGGTGGCGCCCGGCAGAGATGAGCGGCAGCCAGTCGGCGGTGAAGTTCGAGTTCCGCGGACCCAGGTGGGTCAGCTGGATCATCACGGCCGTCCCCTCCGCATGGCAGTCCTCGGCGATCGCCGACAGCCAGGGCACCACCTCGTCGGTGGATGCATCGACGTTGCCGAAGGCGGCGGGAGAGTCCTTCGACACGGTGGCCGAGCCGGCCGTCATGGTCAGGCCCACGCCGCCGCGCGCCTTCTCCCGGTGGTAGAGGCGGTAGCGGTCCTTGGGCATGCCGAGCTCGGTGTACGCGGGCTCATGGGCGGTGGAGACGATCCGGTTCTTCAAGTGCACCGGGCCCAGCGTGAACGGCTGGAGCAGCGGATCGTGGGACATGGGTTCCTCCTTCATCGCAGGAACGACAGGGTCAGCGGACCGACCACGACGGGTGCGACAGCCCCTCGGAGAGGGGTAGTCGATAACCGATTACTTCCCTCAAGCGTGAGACTTCGCGGTTATGCTGTCAATAGTCATTGAAGGAGAGAAGTGATCAGCAGCGAATCACCCGCCCGGACGAAGTCGGCATCGGCACCTTCGCGACCCGAGTCGACCCCGGCGAGACCCGAGTCGGCTCCGTCATTGAGGGAGCACGCCCTCGTGGTGATCCGACATGCGATCACCACCGGCGACCTCGACGAGGAGACGATCTACTCCGCGGCCGGATTGGCCAAGCAGCTGGGGATCTCGCTGAGCCCGGTCCGAGAGGCCATGATGTCGCTGGTCGCCGAGGGCACCGTCGAGGCCGTGCCGAACCGCGGGTTCCGCCTCGTGCCGGTCACGCGCGAGGATCTCGAGGAGATCGTCCACATCCGGGCGCTGCTGGCCGGGCCCGCGGTCGAGGCCCTGTGCGCTCGGGCCGTCGAGGACCCCGAGCGGCTGGCACCGCAGCTTGAGGATCTGCGCGGGCACGCCGAGGACGCCCTGGCCAGTGCCACCGATGACGACACGACCGGGTTCATGACCGCAGATCGTGTCTTCCACGAGCACCTGCTGGAGTTCGGCCTCGGCCGCCGGGCCGCTGAGATCAGCCTGCGGCTGCGCGACCAGTCCCGCGTCTTCGCCTCGCGTCAGGACGCCGCCGTCGTCGACGCCGAGTCGGCGCGCCAGCTCATCGACCTCGTCGATCTCATCGAGTCGGGTCGAACCGGTGAGGCGAGGGAGCTCGTTGTCGACAACCTCCACTACTTCAAGCGCGCCGAAGCCCGGGAGCCGTGACGACGGATCGAACTCCGGCAGCCGCGTTCGACCTCACGCGCCGTGGATGACCGGGATCGGCATCGTGTCCGGGTCGAGATCGGGGTTGTCGTCCTGCCCGGCCACGAGCTCGACGGCCTCCTCGCGCGTCTCTACCGTCGGGAAGGACCCGAGGAGCGGACGGCGGGCGGATTCCTTGATGAAGCACACGGCGATGAAGGCGATCACGGAGAAGAACATGATGTAGAACGCCGGCATGTACGAGTTGCCCGTGACATCGATGAGCGCCTGTGCGAACAGTGGGGTGGTGCCGCCGAACAGGGACACACCGAGGTTGAACGTCAGGCCCATCGCACCGTAGCGAGAGGCAGTCGGGAACAGCGCCGGCAGCGTCGAGGCGAGGCAGGCGATGTAGAAGCCGGCGGGGATCGCGACCATGAACAGGGCGATGATCACCGCTGTCATCGTGCCGATCTGCATGACCGCGAAGGCCGGGACGATGAGGACGATCGTCGCACCCGAGGCGACCATGAAGACGAACTTGCGGCCCATCCTGTCCGAGAGCCTGCCGATGAGCGGCAGGCAGAGCGACATGATGACGAGCACCGGGATCGTGGCCACGGCGGCCTGGACGTTCGAGACCTTGACGGTCTCCTCGAGATAGGTGGGCATGAAGCTCGTGAGCGCGTAGCCGACCGTCTGCGAACCGGCGACGATCGCGATGCCCAGCAGGATCTCCTTCCAGAAGTGGCGGACGACGCCGAGGAGGCCGTGACGGGCGTACTGGTCGGCCTTGTCCTTCGTGATGAGTCCCGCGTCCTCGTTGGCTTCGAAGCTCGGGGTCTCGGGGATCTTCAGGCGGAACCAGATCGCGACGGCACCGAGGGGGATGGCGACGAGGAACGGGATCCTCCAGCCGCCGTCGAGCATGGCGTTCTCGCCGGCGATGGACGTGGAGATGACGGTCGTGATGGCCACGGTTCCGGCACCGGCGGCGAAGCCGAGGTAGGAACCGACATCGAGCCACGAGGCCCAGTACCCGCGGGACTTGTCGGGCGCGAACTCCGAGACGTAGGTCGTGGCGCCGGCGTACTCGCCGCCGGTGGAGAAGCCCTGGATCATCTTGAGCAGGTAGAGCGGGACGATGACCCACAGGCCGACCTGTGCCGCGGTCGGCAGCACGCCGATGAGTGCGGTGGCGGTGGCCATGGTCGCCATCGTGAAGAACAGGACCTTCTGGCGGCCGACCTTGTCGCCGAGCGGTCCGAGCACCATGCCGCCGAGCGGGCGGACGAGGAAGGAGACGGCGAATCCGAGCAGGGTCACGAGCAGACCCATCTGACGGTCCATGCCTTCGGTGAAGACCGAGGTCATGGTCACGGCGAGGTAGCCGTAGACACCGAAATCGAACCACTCCATGAAGTTGCCGACGGTGGTTCCCCCGATCGCGGTGCGAATCGACTTGGGTTCGACGAGGATGCAGTGCTCCTCTTCGAGCCGCTTCTTCATCGCCTTCCGCGCTCTGCGCGAGGGCCTGTTGCCCTCCGCGGCGGGTTCAGCATGTTCAGTTGTCATGAGTGGGTCCTCATTTCGACAGATTCATGGCCTCCGAGACTGGCCCGAAGGCGAGGCGTTCGGTTTCGAACAGCGCGAAATATCCTTGCCTGATCGATCGGGCATGTCAATAAACTTCGTGATCGGCATCACAGAAATGAATATGGCAGACGAGCAGTCCTCCGGCGGACGGTGCAGCGAATTCTCAGGAACCGACGAAGCCGTTGTCCCCAGTCGGGACAACGGCCTGCGCGGGTGAACGCTGAGTGATCTCCGGGGCGCTCGACGGTGCGGTTCGTCGCCGACCGGCACCGCGGGAAGTCGTCAGAATTTCGTCACGCGGAAATGCTGTAATTCGGCGTCGGCGGACCCGCGGACATGACCCGAGGGGCTGGCGGCCACGGTCTGGAGGAAGTCGATGGTCTCGACGGTGATCTCCTCGCCGGGCAGAACATTGGGAATGCCCGGCGGGTAGGCAGCCAGCGAGCTGACGCTGACCCGACCGACCGCCTCGGCGGCGGGGACGAGTTCGGACTCGGCGAAATAGGCCGCGCGCGGCGTCAGCGCGAGCCGACCGGGGGTCGGCAGCGGCGGAAGCGAACTCGTGGTCCCGGCCTCGGCGTGGGCGGCGGTGTCGAGGCGCAGGGTCTCGAGGGCGTCGATGAGCCGTTCGATATCCGGGGACTTGCCGATGCCGATGAGGGCGACGAGCGTGGTGGCCGTCGACATCTCGGGGAAGATGTCGAAGTCCTCGGCCAGGCGTTTGCGCACCGTGTGCCCGTCGAGTCCCGTGGCGGTGATGTCGATGGGCAGGCGGAAGGGGTCGATGTCGACGACATCGGCATAGCCCAAGAACTCGCCCGAGAGCAGGTGGTAGCGTTCGGTGGCCTCGAGCTGGGCGCGGACGCAGCGGATGTTGTCCAGCGATTCGCTGATCGCCTCGCCCGAGGTCATGAGTGCGCGGCGGGCCAGATCGATCGAGGCCAGCAGGTGGGCGTTCTCACTGGTCGACGCCGTCATCATGAAGGCCTGGGCCAGCGCCGGCTCGAGCCGGTCGGCGAGTTCGGTGTCGCCGAGGTGGAGCACCGCCGACTGAGTGAGCGAACCGGCCAGCTTGTGCGTGCTCATGATGACGATGTCGGCCCCCTGGGTCACCGGGGAGGCGGGCAGGTCGGGGTGGAAGCCGAAGTGCGCCCCCCAGGCGGCGTCGACGATCAGCGCCGCACCGGCGGCGTGGGCCACCTCGGCGAGGGCCTCGACATCGGCGACGGCACCGAAATAGCTCGGGGTCACGAGGTAGACGGCGGTGACGGGCTCCGTATGGCTGCGGATGGCCCGATCCAGGGCTTCGGGGGTGACGCCGTGGGCGATGCCGTTGGCCTCGTCGACGTTCGGGCTGACGAAGGCGGGGTTGAGCCCGGCCAGCACGATGCCGTCGATGAAGCTCGAATGGGCGCTGCGCTGAGCGACGATGCCGCGGCCGAGGCCGGCGATGGCCAGGGCCGCCATGCGATTGCCCTGCGAGGAGCCGTTGGTGAGGAACCAGGTCCGCCGCGCGCCCCAAGCCTCGGCGGCCAGGTGCAGGGCTTCGTCCTTCGGGGTGTGTGAGCCGAGGTCGATGCCGTCGAAGAGCGGGGGGATGTCCAGGGAGAGGGTGTGCTCGCCGAAGAATTCGGCCTGACCTGCGGAGATTCCCTCATCCGTGCCTCCGTGTCCGGGCGTGGACAGGAACAGCGAATTGCGGTCGGCCGCGTGCGCCAGCGCTTCGGCGTAGGGGGCGCGGGACTGCGCCTCGGTGGGATGCGGCGCGGTTTCCGGGTGGGAGTGCGGGGCCGGGGTGAAGGGGAATCGTGGTGCACGGTCATGGTTCCACACTAGGGAGGCGAGCAGGGCGAGGAGAATAGCAACTTTCCTCGATTGCTCTATAGTCAGTATTGAACTGGAGAGGGGAGAGCAATGGAACCTCTGGACACTCGCGGGCTCACCGCTCTGCGCGCCGTCGCGTCGGCCGGATCCGTGGCCGCGGCGGCTGCGGACCTGCAGTGGAGCCAGCCGACGGTCAATCATCATCTGCGCAACCTCGAACGCAGCCTCGGCGCCACACTCATCGAACGCACTCCGCGCGGATCGCATCCGACGACCGTGGGCAGCCTCGTCGTCTCGCGAGCCGTGGAGATCCTCGGACTCTGCGAACGGCTCGGCACCGAGGTGGCCCTGTGGCGGGAGTCGCAGGCCGTGCCGGTCAGGATCGGCGCGGTGCCCACCGTCGGCGCCCGTGTGATCCCGCCCCTGCACGATCAGCTGCAGGTCCGCCCCCGCTGGCTCACCCGCGACGAGGCGGTCGCCGGTGAGGGGACCGAGGTGCTCACCGCGGCTCTGGACGTGACGATGGACGAGCATGCGAAGCTCGTGTCCCGGCTCGAGTCCGGTGACCTCGACCTCGCGCTGCTCGTCTCGACCGATATCGACCGGACCTGGATCCCGGCGACGCTGAGCGCTGACCATCTGTATTCCGAAGGGCTGTTCCTGTGCGCGCCGAAGTCCATCGGCCCCATCGCCGTCGACGCCCACGGACTGCCCGATCTCACCGCGCTTGTGTCCCAGACCTGGGCGTTCAGCATCGATCCCGGTGACGCCATCGACGAGGTGGTCCGGTCGTTCTGCCTCGCCGCGGGCTTCGAGCCGCGGGTGGGGATGCGGATGGACGACTATGCGGCCATCAACCGGATGATCTCGGCGGGTCTGGCCGTGGCGATGATCCCCGAGTCCTCGCTGTCGACCGATCCCGACATCGAGGTCATCCCGATGCCGCTGAGCGCCTGCCGCCGCGACGTGCTGCTCGTCTCCCGGTCCCAGCGTCCGTCCTCGTCCGACTCGCGGACCCGCCACGATCCGATCGTCGCCGCCCACGATTCCGCCATCGCCGAGGTGGTCGCCGACGTCGCCACGGTCACGCAGCGCTGGCGGTGACGCTGCGCGGCGGGGCGCGGCGGGGAGAAACCTGCGTTTGTGGTCACTCCACCGAGGGGAATTCGCTGATTTCCCGGATTCCCCTCGGCGGAGTGACCACAAACACGGGCTGTTGGCAAGATCCACGTCGGCCGGCCGTGGGCAGGCGGGCAGATCGCCAGGCCAGCAGGGCCGGCGGGAGGGGCCAGCGGCGGGCGGCTCAGAGGGCCAGCAGGGCCGGGACGGTGAGCACCGCGACGTAGTAGCCCATGAACTGGACCCCGGCGTGCATGCCGATCATCCGATTGAACAGGCCGCCGACGAGGCCGACGGTGATGGTCACGCCCAGGGCCAGCAGCCCGCCTTCGTAGAGGCAGATGACGCAGATGAGCGCCGCGAAGCCGGTGATGATCGCCTCGTGGGAGACCGACCGCATGACCCAGGTCGCTGCCCGGTGGGCATTGGTCATCACGAACGGGTAGGCGATCGCGATGGCGATGACGGCCGCGATGATGGAGAAGAGCGCGAACTGGCCGGTCGAGAGGAGATCGTGCAGGTTGTGGCTCGTGCCCGACTGGGAATCGAGGGTGTAGACCGGGGGAGCGTTGAACAGCGGCGCGGCCGGGCCTGCGGCCATGGGCGACAGCGGCAGACCGATCGCGATGAGCGGGATCAGGGTCTCGGCGATATAGGTCGACTCCGTGGTGCCGTTGCGCACGCTGATGACGGTCGTCAGTCGGTGATAGCCGTTCTTGATCCGGCTGCCGGCGATCTCACCCATGAGCACGGCCATGGCCACGGGGGAGAAGACGAAGGTCGCGCTCGTGATCGCGGCCGATCCTCCGGTGTAGGCCAGCTGCTTGCCGTCCAGGGCCCTGAACGGGTTCGGCAGCCCTCTGCCGCCTGCCGGTCGGACGTCCGGGGCGAGGTTGAACTCCCGTTTGCCCTCCTGCGCCATCGCCCGCCGTCCGACGGGCGAGAGGGCGGAGAAGAGGTCGAAGATGAGCGGGCCGGTGGCGATGCCGAGGAAGAAGGAGGTAGTGAACGTCGCTTCCTTCTGCTCCATGATGAATGCCTGCAGGCCGACGATGAGCAGAACGAACGGGATGAGCGCGGCGACCGCGGCGAGCTTGCCCTTCGAGGTGTAGGCGACGAGGACGGCTGCGGCGATGAAGATCCAGGGTGCGGCCGCGCCGATCGCCTCGGCGAAGGGGGTGAGCACCAGGGCGAAGATGATCGACAGCGGGATCGCGATGATCACGGACACCACTCCGCCGGAGATCGCCTTCTGCAGAGCGATGTGGGGAATGCCGAGCGAACGCAGCAGCTGGGCCTCACGCAGCATCGGCACCGCCGTGGTGTCGCCGGGTATGCCCAGCAGAGTGGTGGGCACGGCATGGGAGATGTGCTTGGAGATGATCGCGGCGAGGAAGAAGGCGATGACTCCGGCCGGCGGAACCCCGATGAGGATGACCAGCAGGGCCAGAGGCGCGACGATCGCGGTCTCATCGGTGCCGGAGATGAGGCCGATGCCGGTGAACAGCACCGCGGCCAACAGCGCCATTCCGATCGCCCAGAGAACGGGTTCGAGCAGTTCCGGACTCACTGGTGGCCGCCCTTCTCCCGCAGCCGGGTCTCGTGGTTGTCGACGAGGGCGTCGAAGAGCCCGAGGGCGCGGATCTCCTCCTGGGCCTTGGGTCCCAGCTCACGCGGATCGCCGAGGGGGCCGTATTCCTCGACGATCTCGTCGATGATCTCCTGCCGATTGCGCGTATCGGCGGCCGAGGTCGTGATCACTCGCTTGGGTTTGAACAGCACGCCTGCGATGACGGCGCCGAGGATGCATCCGACGATGCCGATGAGCAGGGCATAGGAATGCGACAGTGCTTCATCACCGCCGGAGGAGCTGAAGAGGTGATCGGAGATGAGGAACGCGGGAACGGCGATTCCGACGCCGATGGCGATCCCTCCGATGAGGTGCTTGGGGTCGACGGTGTCATTCCACACCTCGATCAGTTGCGGCATCCTTGCCTGCCTTCTTGTTGGTCGATTTCGGTCAGGGACGGACGGTCATGGTCCGACCGCAGGTCAGCGGCCGGTCACGGCGGCGGAGGTCGCGGAGGGCAAAGCGTGTCCGAGCTGTTCGCCCAGCCACTGACTGGTCGCCGCTACCGCGTCGATGTCGACTCCGGTCGAGATGCCCAGGCCGTCGAGCATCCACAGGAGGTCCTCGGTGGCGAGGTTCCCGGTCGCACTGCCCGCGAACGGGCATCCCCCGACTCCTCCGGCAGAGGCATCGAACTGACTGACTCCGCGCTGCAGTGCCGCATAGACGTTCGCCAGCGCTTGACCGTAGGTGTTGTGGGTGTGCAGGCAGAGACTCTCGATCGCAATCCCGGCGCCGACCAGGGTATCAAGGACGGTGGTCACATGCCCCGGGGTCGCGGTCCCGATGGTGTCGCCGAGCGAGATCGTCGTGCAGCCGGCATCGCGCAGCGCCCGTGCGGCGCCGGCGACGGTGTTCGGATCGACCGCCCCTTCCCAGGGGTCGCCGAAGACCATCGACAGGTACCCGCGCACGCGCAGCCCCGCCGCCGAGGCGGCCCGTGCCGTGTCGATGCCGCGCTGAGTGGTCTCGTCCAGCGATCCGCCGAGGTTGGCCTGCGAGAACGACTCCGTGACGCTGATGAACACGGAGACATCGGCCGCGCCCGCGGTCATGGCGTCCTCCAGCCCCCGTCTGTTCGGGACGAGGACGGGATAGGACACCGACGAGTCGAGATCGAGCCCGGCGAGGACGGAGGCCGTGTCGGCCATCTGCGGCACCGCCCGAGGCGAGACGAAGCTGCCGGCCTCGATGGAGCTCAGTCCCGCCTCGGCGAGGCGGCCGATGAGTTCGAGGCGCACGGGCACGGGAAGGGTCCGCGGTTCGGCCTGCAGCCCGTCGCGGGCGCTGACCTCGCAGATGCTGACCCGGGCGGGCAGAGCCGGGTTGAAGAACCGCTGCGGCAGGTCCGTCACCGGGCACCACCGGAGCGCAGTTCGGCCAGAAGGGACTCGGCGCGGTCGAACCGGAAGGCCTTCTCCTCGATCAGCCGGTCGACGATGATCTCTGCCTCCTCGGCGCTCGCCCCGACCGAGGCCGCGAGGTTCTTCGCGTGCAGGGACATGTGCCCGCGCTGCACGCCCTCGGTCGCGAGCACCCGCAGAGCCGCGAGGTTCTGAGCCAGACCCACGGCGACGATGATCTCGCCGAGATCCTGCGCCGTGGTCACCTCGGCGATCCGCAGGCCCGCGCGGGCGGCCGGGTGGACTTTCGTGGCGCCGCCGACGAGGCCGACGGGCATCGGCATCTCGAGGGTGCCGACGAGGTCGCCCGCGGCGTTCTTCTCGAACCTCGACAGGGACGAGTATCGACCGTCGACGACAGCGTGGGAGTGGGCGCCGGCCTCGACCGCGCGGGTGTCGTTGCCGGTGGCCAGGACGACGGCCGAGACCCCGTTCATGATGCCCTTGTTGTGCGTGGCCGCACGGTAGGGATCGGCGGCGGCGAGCTCATAGGCGTGGAGGATGTTGTCGACGACCTCCTCACCGCCGAGCAGCTCCTTGTCGAAGACAGCGCGGGCCCGGGCCAGACGACGGTCGGCCTTGTTCGTCAGGATCCGCAGGAGCGCATCGCCCTCGGCGATGGCGGCCACGGCCGACGACACGGCTTCGGCCATGGTGTTGACCGCGTTCGCCCCCATGGCGTCACGGACGTCGACGAGGAGATGGACGAGGACGTAGGTCGTCGACCGCGCCTCGACGAGGCGGACCTCGAGGTCGGTGACACCGCCGCCGACCTCGACGAGTTTGGGGTCGACGGCGTTGGCGAGATCGATGATCTCGGACTGACGCTCGAGGATCCGGGTGCGCGCGGCATGCGGGTCGGCGATGTTGATCAGTTGGATCTGGGCCTGCATGAGGGGGCGGGTCGAGCTGGTGGAGAAGCCGCCCTGCGGGCGTGCCATCCGGGCGGCATTGCTCGCGGCGGCGATGACCGAAGCCTCTTCGGTGGCCATGGGCACGAGCACATCGGTGCCGTTGATCGTGAAGTTCGTGGCCGCGCCCAGCGGCAGGGAGAACACTCCGAAGACGTTCTCGCTGAGGTCGGCGGCCGCCTCGGCGTCGAAGGCAGAGGCATCGACCTGGGCGAACAGCTCGGCCCCACAGCCGGTGGCATCGGTCAGGGCCGCTCTGCGGTCGGTGACCGACATGTTCCGGAAGCCTGTGATTCGGCTGTTCTCTGCCATCGTGTGTCTCCAGTCGGGTCGTCTTCGACCGACGAACGCCGTCGGTCTGGGTTCCTTCGCGGAGAACAGTCAATCATCGCGGCCCGGATGCCACCATGTCCGTTGCGGACATGATCATCCCCTGTCCATGGCTGTTTCGGACGTAGAGTTCAGATGGAGGATCGCAGCCGGTCGAGACGAAGTGCGACCTGGAGCCGAAAGGCGTGCTCGGGGGCTCTCCATCCGTGACCGAGCAGGCGGTCGACTCGCTCCAGACGCTGTTTGACGGTGTTGACGTGCACCGACATCCGGGCCGCCGTGCCCCGGATGCTGGTGCCCGAGTCGAAGTACTCCCGCACGGTGGCAAGCAGGTCGGCGGAGTGCAATCGGTCCCACTCACGGAGGTCGGCGAGCATGCGGTCCATGAATCCGGCCACCTGGTCCGGTGCGGTGCCGAACATCGCGGTATAGGGGGCGAAGTCCTCGATCGGGTGGATTCCCTCCTCGACGCCGAGGGAGTCGAGGATGCGGATGCACGACCACATCTCGTCTTCGAGGGTGCGCAGCCGGGTTCGCTGGCAATCGGTGTCGGAGATGACCGCCAGGCAGCCGGCGAGGGTCGGGGACTGCGCGAACAGGGTGGTCAGGGTCGGTCTCTGACGCAGCACCGAACTCGGGATGAGGACCGTGATCCCGGGTGAGCGCTGGGTCAGCAGGATCCGTGGTTCGATCCGCGCCAGGCGGGCGCCGATGCGGTCGTCGATGTCGGCATCGGCTCGGATCGTCATCAGCCGCCACGGGCCGCGGAGGCTGAAGTCGCCGGTGCGGGATCGGGCCTCGAGCTCGTCGAGGTCGCGGGTGCCGGCGATGATGTCGACGGCGAGCTCGCCGCGGACACGGTTCTCGGCGTCGGCGCGGGCCTGCTCATTCATCCGGATGAGGGCCAGTGACTGTGCCGCCTGGGCGACGATGTTCGCGTCCCCGTCGGCCGGATCGCCGTGGAAGCGCACGAACAGTCCGCTGTGCTGACGGCGGTGGGAGGCCACCGAGGCGACGAGCAGATTCCCCGCCTCGTCCACCTGTGCGCTGCGCCCGGTCTCTCGGCTCGAACTCAGTGCCGAGAGCACCTTCGCCCGGTCGAGTGCGATGCCGTCGAAGAAGCGCTCCTCGGCGGGAAAGTCCGGGGAGTCGAGGCGCCCACTGTCGACGACGAGCACTTCGGCATCGAGCATCTGCGAGATCGTGTCCTTGACCGCTGAGACGCCCTGACCCGTGAGGACCAGTTGCGTCAGCTGCTCCTCGACCTCGACGAGGCGCTGCAGCGTCGCGGCCTGAGCCGCGGCCGATTCCTCGGCTTCGGCGGAGGTCCGGGCCGCCTCGGCGAGGTCTGCCATCAGCCGTGCCGTCTTCAGCACCACGGAAGCGTGGTCGGCCAGTGCCGAGAGCAGGGTGATCTCGTCGGAGGTGAAGTCATGCGTGTAGCGGTTGGCGGCGAAGAGGGCGCCGAGGACCTCACCGTCGACGACCATCGGCACTCCGAGGAGCGATTCCATGCGCTCGGCCTTCACCGCCGAATCGACCCGCCTCTCGTGCGGCAGGGTCGTGAGATCGTAGTCGGAAGTCCAATGGGCGGCGCGGTCGGCCACGACCCGGCCGGCCAGACCGATGCCGGGAGGCACGCGCAGCCGTTCGAGAGTGGTCGAGATCGCGCCCCGACTGGCTTGGACCCGCAGATCATCGGTGGCCGGGTAGTACTGGGACAGATAGGCGATATCGCAGCCGATGAGCGTGCGGGCACGATCGACGAGCTTCTGCAGCAGCTTCTTCGTGTCCCTGACGCGGATGAGCTCGGAGGCGCTTTCGAGCAGCGCCGAACGCTCCCGGTCCTTCTGCTTCCACCGGATCATGGTCGCCGAGAGGTCGAAGAAGGAGTCGATGAGCTCCGGCTGGTCGCCGAGCCGCTGGGCGAGCTCGGCCCGGTCGATATCGATTCCGCGCGAGAGCGCTCCCACGATCTCGGCCACCGCCGCGGCCGATACGTCCCTGACTCCATCCTCGCGCTTCGCCATGGCACAAGTGTCTCAGGGATCCCCTGGCTTCGGCTCGGCCGACCCGCTCCTCGGTCGGCCGGGTTCGCCGAGTGCCCGCCTCGCTCGTTCCTCAGCCGGCCGCGGCGGAGCCCGACACCGCAGCAGAGCCCGGCACCGAGGCGGTCTCGCGCACGACGGGCAGCTCGCAGGTGGTCTTCGCGACCTGCCGGTAACCGGACAGGAAGGTGTCGAGCCGCTCGATCGCCTCGGTCAGCACCTCGACCGAGGGCAGGGTGACGAGGCGGAAGTGATCGGGGTTGGGCCAGTTGAAGGCCGTGCCGTGGGAGACGAGGATCTTCTGCTCGCGCAGCAGGTCGAGGGCGAACTGCTCGTCGTCGGTGATTCCGAACTTCTCGACATCGAGCTTCGCGAACATGTACAGAGCGCCGTCGGCACGATGGGCCGAGACCCCGTCGATCGAATTCAGCCCCTCATGGGCGAGCTCCATCTGCGCCCCGAGGCGACCGGTCGGCAGAACCAGGTCCTCGATCGACTGCTTCCCGCCCAGGGCCGCCTGGATCGCGTGCTGGGCGGGAACGTTCGAGCACATGCGCATGTTCGCCAGCAGTTTGATCCCCTCGAGGTAGCTGTGCGCCTCGGCCAGAGGGCCGGTGATGGCCAGCCAGCCGGAGCGGTAGCCGGCGATGCGGTAGGCCTTGGACAGGCCCGAGAAGGTCAGACACAGCACGTCGTCGCCGGTCAGGGTGGCCAGATTGGTCAGTTCGACCCCGTTGTAGGTGATCTTCTCGTAGATCTCGTCGGCGAAGACGATGAGGCCGTGACGGCGGGCGATATCGGCGATCTGCTTGAGCGTCTCCGGTGAGTACACCGCGCCCGTGGGGTTGTTCGGGTTGATGACGACGATGCCGCGGGTGCGTTCGGTGATGCGTGATTCGAGGTCGGCGAGGTCCGGCTGCCAGGCATCCTCCTCGGCGCAGCGGTAATGGACCGGGCTGCCGCCGGACAGCGCCACCGAGGCCGTCCACAGCGGATAGTCGGGTCCGGGCACGAGGATCTCGTCGCCGGGATTGCACAGTGCCTGCAGGCTCAGGGTGATGAGCTCGCTGACGCCGTTGCCGAGGAAGACCTCGTCGGTGCCGAGATTGTGGATCCCGCGGGTCTCGTAGTATTGGACGACCGCGCGGCGGGCCGAGAGGATCCCCCGCGAATCCGAATATCCCTGCGTCACCGGCAGGTGCTGGACCATGTCCTGGACGATCGCGTCGGGGGCTTCGAAACCGAAGGGAGCGGGGTTGCCGATGTTGAGCTTGAGGATCGTGTGTCCGGCGGCCTCCATGGCCTGGGCCTCTTCGAGGACGGGTCCTCGGATGTCGTAGAGGACATTGGCCAACTTCGACGACTGCCTGAACATGTGAATCGTGGAACCTTTCCGTACTGCGTCTGCTATACCCACGCTAAGACCCTCGCCGAGGTGGTCATGACCACACAGAGGCGCGTTTCGCGAACCTTTGGAATCTGCGGCGGATCGTTGTGCATACCTTTGGTGGCCCACGCCACGTTCGTCCTCGTCAGGCGGTCGGTCCTCACCCCTGCGCTGCTGGATGTCTGTGGGACCGGTCGAAATGGTCAGCGACTACAATGCACGAAAGGCATTCGTTGCCGGGAAGCGACCGAGGGCGTCGGCCGGTGAGCACATGGCCGACCCCCTCGCAGCGGCCTCTCGGCAGAACGCCGCCGTTACGAAGGGAGCGCAGTCATGGGTCGAATGGACGAAGTGCGGAAGAAGGCGCAGGAAGTCAACGAACGGCTCGATGAATTCGCGTCGCGGGCCAGCGGGCCCGATGTCTCCTACGGATCCACTCCGGGATACTCGGACGCCGACCCCGAGCAGGAGGCGCAGGAAGCCGCCGAGGCCGAAGGTGTGACTCTCTACCGCAACACCGACGGCTCCCACGAAGCGGTGGACGAGTCGAAGCTGCCCGAATCGAGTGAGGACGAGCCCGACAGCTGACGGGACGGACGACGGCAGGCTGGGCAGAGCGGGACGTCGACGCCCCGCAGGCTCACTCCGTGTCGAACCGCCGCGTCGCGGTCACCCACTGCTCGAGCTTGGCGGTGGCCCGGCCGTCGTCGATCGCGGCCGCGGCCTCGTCCAACGCCTCGCCGAGGCGCTGGATCAGGTTGCGCTGAGCCTGTGCGGGGTCCTGGAAGAGCCGGTAGGCGACGATCCCCGCGGCCGCGTTGAACAGCACGATATCGCGCACCGCGCCCTGCTCACCTGCCAGCGTGCGGCGCAGCACCTCGGCGTTGTGCTCCGGTGTGCCGCCGAGGAGGCTCTCGATGTTCGCGGTCGGCAGGCCGAGGTCGCTCGGGTGCACGTCGAACTCGTGCATGTCACCGTTGGTGATCTGCCAGATGCGGCTGTACCCGGTGGTGCTCAGCTCGTCGAGGCCGTCCTCGCCGCGGAAGACGAGCGCCGTCGCTCCGCGGGTGCGGAACACTCCGGTGATGAGCGGGATGCTCTCCGGCTGTGACACGCCCACCGCGTTGGCCTCGGCCCTGGCCGGGTTGACGAGCGGTCCCAGGTAGTTGAACACCGTCGCGACCCCGAGCTCGGCGCGCGTGCGTCCCGCGTGCTTGAACCCGGGGTGGAACGCCGCCGCCCATGCGAAGGTGATGCCGGCCTCCTCGAGCACGGCGGCGACCCGGTCCGGGGCCAGACCCAGCTCGATGCCGAGTGAGGCCAGGACGTCGGAGGAGCCGGACTTCGAGCTGGCGGCCCTGTTCCCGTGCTTGACGACGGGGATGCCCGTGGCCGCGATGACGATCGAGGCCATCGACGAGATGTTCACGGTGCCGAAGCGATCGCCTCCGGTGCCGACGATGTCGAGCACGTTCGGGTCGACCGGCAGCGGCACGGCGGCCTCGAGGATGGCATCGCGGAAGCCGATGATCTCCTCCACGGCCTCGCCCTTGGCGCGCAGGGCGAGCAGGAAGCCGCCCAGCTGCGCGTCCGTGACCTCACCCTCCATCACACGGCGCATCGCCCACGTGGCCTCGGAGACGCTGAGATCGCGTCCCGCGAGCACGGTGGTCAGGACATCGGGCCAGCTCAGCGAATCGGTCATGCGGCGATCTTAACCGTCATCCATCGATTCGAGCGACCGATCGTGACACGAGGCGCAACCTGGTCGGGAGATGTCTCTGCCGCGCCCGCGGGGCAGGCGCGGCAGCTAAGCTGAGGAGCATGGCCGAGTCAGCATCCGTTCCCCGCCGGCGGGGACGTCCGCACAAAGCGAGCAGCGGGGGATCGAGCCCGCCGAGGCGGATCTGCGGGCCACTCTTGTGCTCACCAAGATGGCCGGTGCGCTCATCATCCGCCACGTCCTCGAACTCGAGCCCCTCGTCTCGCTGTCGGCCGATGAGCTGACGGCCCGTCTGACGCCGGCGGTGCAGGGCCACCTCGACGGGGTCGCCGAGGGAACCGACGCCCCTCTCGCACAGCCGGGACATCACCGTTAGTCTTGACGCGCCCACTGCCCGGGTGTCTGATTCGTCATATGGTGAATAATGCGATCGTCACACGCGGCCTGCGGGTCCGCCGTGGTCGCGCGACCGTCATCGACGGACTCGACCTCGAGGTGCCGCAGGGGGCGATCGTGGGGTTGCTCGGGCCCAGCGGAAGCGGGAAGACGACGCTGATGCGCGCCTTCGTCGGAGTCCAGATCATCGCCGGCGGAAGCGTGCGGGTCTTGGGCGAGTCGGCCGGTTCGACGCCCCTGCGCCGGCGGGTCGGGTATATGACGCAGGCGGCCAGCATCTACGACGACCTCAGCGTGCGGGACAATCTGCGCTATTTCGCGCGGGTGCAGTCCGCGCCGATGGCCGATGTCGACCGCGTCCTCGAACGCACCGATCTCATGGGTCAGGCCGATCAGCTGGCGCGGACGCTCTCGGGCGGGCAGGCCAACCGGGTGTCCCTGGCCGCGGCGATGCTCGGATCTCCCGAGCTGCTCGTCCTCGACGAACCCACGGTGGGCCTCGACCCCGTGCTGCGGGCCGATCTGTGGGAGATCTTTCGCAGACTCGCCGACGACGGCACGACTCTGGTGGTCTCGAGCCATGTGATGGACGAGGCCACGCGCTGCGATCGTCTGCTGCTCATGCGCGAGGGCGCGGTGATCGCGGACACGACCCCTGAGGAGCTGCTGACGAGCACGGGGTCCGCCTCGGCGGAGGAGGCGTTCCTGCGGATCATCGAGAAGGACTCGCAGACCACCCGCTCAGGTCCGACGCATCTGCTCTCGCGGAAGGCAGGCCCGCTCTCGGAGAAGGCGGGCCCGCGCCCGCGGAAGGGAGGCCGGCGATGAGGCCGATGCAGACCCTTGCCACCGCGGGCCGGGTGCTGCATCAGATCCGCAACGACCCGCGCACGATCGCCCTGCTGCTCGTCGTGCCGAGCCTGCTCATCGGACTGGTGGCCTGGATCTTCGACGAGACCGATGTCTTCGCGAGCATTGGGCCGGCGATGCTCGCGCTCTTCCCCTTCATCGTCATGTTCCTCGTCACGAGCATCGCGACCCTGCGCGAACGACGCAGCGGCACTCTCGAGAGGCTGCTGTCGATGCCGATGGGACGCGGCGACTTCATCCTCGGCTACACCCTGGCCTTCGGCCTCCTGGCGATCGTGCAGACGGCCGTGGCCGTCGCCTACGCGACGCTGGTGTGCGGGCTGACGATCGAGGGATCGATCTGGCTGCTCTTCATCGTCGCGATCGCCGATGCCCTGCTCGGCACGGCTCTGGGCCTGCTGGCCAGCGCGTTTGCCCGCACGGAGTTCCAGGTCGTGCAGTTCATGCCGGTGTTCGTGTTTCCGCAGATCCTCCTCGGCGGGATCTTCCTTCCCCGCACGCAGCTGCCCGATGTGCTCGAGGTCATCGGCGACTGGTTGCCGCTGTCGCATGCGATCGATGCCCTGGACGCGGTCTCGACGGGGAACGAGGACGAGGCCTACATCTGGCTGCGCGTGCTGTTCATCGTCTGCTGGATCGTCGGGGCGATCATCGTCGGTTCGCTGACGCTGCGGCGGCGGACGCCGTGAGGAGCGGCAAGCTCGCGGACCGGGACGTCAGTTCCGTCCGGACCCCATGGGTTCGGTGCGGTCACTGAGCGGGTGCGGTCTGCGTCCCTCGCCGCGGACGAAGGCGAGGTAGCACAGCCACAGTGCCCCGACCCACAGCAGACCGACCCACAGGGCCGGTCGTGAGTCGGGGACGAGGCCGACCATGACGACCACGAAGAGGATGAACGCGACCGTGATCCATGAGCCCACCGGCCACATGGGCATGGGGAATTCGCTGGGAAGACGGGCCTCCTCGGCGATCACCCGTTTCATCCGGATATGGGAGACGAGGATGATTAGCCACACCAGCACCGTGGCGAAGGTGGCCAGAGCTCCGAGCAGGAACAGGGCCTGGTCGGGATAGAGGTAGTTGAGGACGACGCCCGCCAGCAGAGCGATGATCATCGTGACCACGGTCATCACAGGCACGCCGCTGCGCGAAGTGCGGGCGAAGGATCGCGGGGCCTGGACCTGTTCGGCCAGTCCGTGGAGCATCCGCCCCGCCCCGAAGATATCGGCGTTGATGGCCGACAGCGCCGCGGTGATGAGGACGACCTGGAGGATGGCGGCCGCTGCGGTGAAGCCGATGGAGTCGAAGATCGCGACGAAGGGGCTGATCTCGGAGGTGACCCGATTCCAGGGCAGGATGCACATGATCACGCCGAGGGTGAGCACATAGAAGAGGAGGATGCGCACCGGCACCGAGTTGATGGCGGCCGGCAGCACCTGCTTCGGGTTCTGCGCCTCGCCGGCGGTGACTCCGATGATCTCGATGCCGCCGAAGGCGAACATCACGATGGTGAACGATGAGAGCACACCCCAGAGACCGTGAGGGAAGAAGCCGCCGTGGTTCAGCAGCGCCTGCGGTCCCATCTGGTCGTGGTCGGCGATTCCGAAGCCGAAGATGATGATCGCAACACCGGCGGAGATGAGGGCGATGATCGCGATGATCTTGATCAGCGCGAACCAGAACTCCAGCTCGCCGAAGACCTTGACGCCGATCATATTGACAGCGGCGATGAAGAAGACGACGGCGAGCACCCAGATCCAGCGGGGCACGCCCGGGTACCAGAACCCCATGTACACGCCGATCGCGGTGGCGTCGAAGACGGCGACGAGGACCATCTCGAAGGCGAAGGTCCAACCGACGAGAAATCCCGCGAAGGGGTGGATGTAGCGGGAGGCGTACTGGCCGAAGGATCCCGAGACGGGGTGGCGGACGACGAGTTCTCCGAGGGCGCGCATCACCATGAACACAGCGGCACCGCCGATGATGTAGACGAGCAGCACTGCGGGTCCGGCCGCTTGGATCGACTCGGAGGAACCCATGAACAGACCCGTGCCGATGGCTGAGCCGAGAGCCATGAAACGGATATGGCGGGCGGTCAGGCCTCTGCGCAGGCCCGCATTCTCCTCGTGTGCGCGAACCTGTCCGTCGACGTGTTCGGTGTCGCGGTCGTCCGCGGGGAGCGCCTCTTTGCGGTCCTTGTCGGCTGGAGCCATCGGTGTTCTCTGTCCTCTTCTCTCGACCGCCCGTGGCCGCCTTCCTGCCCACACAATCGTCTGGTCCGGCGCCACGGCCACCTCAGACTCTCATGCCACAGGGGGACCGAAGTACGGGTGGCGGCACAAAGAGTCCGAGATCTCAGAAAATCGAGTCAGCTGGCTCAGGCGGTCTGCCGGTCGGTTGAGAGCATCCCGAAGATGAGGGTGTCGGTCCATTCGCCCTTCGACCACCAGTCCTTGCGCAGGTGCGCTTCCTGTCGCATCCCGATCCTCCGCGCCAATTTCGCCGAGGCGGTGTTCCGGGCGTCCATCTGCGCGACAACGCGGTGGAGTCCGTAATGGCCGAAGGCGACGCCCAGTACGGCGATGGCGGCCTCGGTGGCGAAGCCGTGACCGCCGGCGGCCGGATCGAGGGTCCACCCGATCTCTGCCTTCTGATCACCGATGTCCTCGAGCCAGAGACCGATGTCGCCGATGACCCGTGACCCTGCGATCGCATCGAGACCCTCGGCGGTCTCGATGACGAGCGCCAGGGCCCGGGATTCGGTCGCCAGACCGGTGCGTGGCAGGCGTTTGACGATCTCGGTCTCGGCCGCCTCGGCGGTCCACGGGTCCTTCAGGAGGTACCGGGCGACGTCCTCGCGGGAGTGGATCGGCAGGAGCGCCTCGGCGTCGGAGGTCCGATGCGGGCGCAGGCGCAGGCGCTCGGTGGTCAGGGGCAGTTCGAGCGATTCCATGGCGTCAGTCTGCCAGGTCGACCTGTGGGCACGACGGACGATGCCGGGCGCTTCGCTGGGAGCGTCCGGCATCGTCCGCGATCAGGCGGGGTGAGACAAGCGGTGCGCTGAAGCGCCGTGGCGGGTCACCCGGCAGTGGTCAGGCAGGGAGCACCCCGCGGCGCTTGGCCATGCGGACCAGAGCCGATCCGCCGATGATCGCGGCGACGCCGAAGAAGATCGCGGCACCGATCTCGACACCGGTGCGCGGCAGCATGCCGCCTCTGCCTCCGGCCAATCCGGGACCCTCATCGCCGCCGGACGAGCCATTGCCCTCTCCGCCCTCGGCGCCGCCGTTCGCGCCGGAGCCTCCGCCGGCTGCGTCGGCGTCGTTCGCGCCTGCGGAGTCGGCGGATCCCTCCGAGTCCTCGGAGCCGCCCGCATCGGACGAGCCATCGGACCCGTCCGTGTCCGAAGCGCCGTCCGCATCGTCGGCACCGCTCGAGTCGTCGTTGCCGTTGGCATCCTCGCCCGGGTCGCCGGGGATCTCGGCGTCGCGATCGAGACCGAGGCCGTCGGCGATCGTAAAGTGCATATCGGTCTGGTCGGTCAGCCCGACGACGTTCGCCGCTCCGGGACCGTAGGCGGCGATGCGGATCTGGGTGCCGGTGTGACCCTGCGACGCACCTTCGTCCGCTGTCGCATAGTTGACCGTCATATCGGTGCCGTCGGCGGTCGTCAGCGTCCGAGTCAGACCCGGAGTGTCGGAACCGGCAGAGACGATCTGGGAGGTGTGGGCGTGGTCGGCGGTGGTGATGACCAGCGTCTCACCGTCCTCCTTCGCGAAGTCGAGAGCGGCTTCGACCGCCTCGTCGAGGTCGACGGTCTCACCGATCTGCCCGCACGGGTTCGCCTCATGATCCTGCTTGTCGATGCTCGCGCCCTCGACCTGGAGGAAGAAGCCCTTGTCATTGTCGAGCAGATCGACGGCCTTGTCCGTCAGCGTGTCGAGG
Organism: Brevibacterium sp. SMBL_HHYL_HB1; assembly: GCF_018208375.1. NCBI lineage: Bacteria > Bacillati > Actinomycetota > Actinomycetes > Micrococcales > Brevibacteriaceae > Brevibacterium > Brevibacterium sp. SMBL_HHYL_HB1. Next base: position 3,723,406 of record NZ_CP062936.1, read on the forward strand.
CTCGGAACCTCCGAAGTGCGCTCGGGGTTGTCCTCGCACTTCACGGCCGGTTCGGTGCCGCCTCCATGGGTGGCCTTCGGACCCTTCCAGCGGACGGGGAAGTTGCCCTCGGTGAAGAGACCGAGCACGGGCGAATCCTGATTCGCCTCGGTCACGGCGTCGAGCGAGTCGGCGTCGTCGACGAGCTGATAGCCGCGGTCTTCGGCCTGCTGGAGCAGCGTCTCGTCCTTCCAGTCACCGGCCGCGGCCGTCTGGTCGAAGGAAGCCGCACCGCCGCCCAGGGTCACATCGGGCCGCGCGTCGAGGATCTGCTCGCTGATCGAGCCGAGACCCTCGTTCTCCAGGGCCTCGTCCGAGCAGTCCTCGCTCGTCTCCTCCGGACCGTAGCAGCCGCGATCGCTGATGTGGGCCATCTGCGCGGCCGGAGTGGCGTCCTGGATCTCGGCAGTGGAGACGTTGCCCGTCTTCAGCCCCTTGGCCCGCGCCATCTCGAGCAGCGTCGTCTGCGGTGTGCCGTGCCGGTCGACGCCGATGGCGCCGTTGTACGACTTCGTCCCGGTCGACCAGCCGGTGGCGCTGGCCGCGGAGTCCGTGACGTAGTCGGGTTTGCCGCTGTCCTTGTCGAGCGCGTACGTCGTGTACTGCCCGGTCAGCGGCAGCTCGTCGAGTCCGGCGAAGCGACCATGAGCGCCCTTGGCGTAGTTGCGGGCTACTGTGATCTCCGAATCGCCCATACCGTCGCCGATGAGGAGGATGACGTTCTTCGCGCCGGAGTCCTCGACGGCCTCGCGGACGGCATCCGTGTGATCGCCGTCGAGCTGCCGGGCTCCTCCCGGCTCGTCGATTCCTGCCGCCGAGGCGGGTGCGGCGAACCCGAAGAGCGCGAGGCTGAGCGCTCCGGTCGCCGCGGCGAGACGCTGAGATCTCCTGGCCATGGACTGTCCTTTCGTCGAACTGGGCTATCAGACGACCCCAAGCTACTCAGTCTCTTCACAATGGAGGTGGAGGGAACGTGAAGGTTGGGTGAACTTGGCTCCGCCTTGACGCAGTGGTGACAAATGGCATCACCACTGCCGTTCGCGAGTGCTTAGCCTCATTCCGTGAGCACACAGACAGCACGCACGACCGCCTCGGCGCGGACCGACGACGCGGTTCCGCGCGCCGTCACTCTCAACCACCTGACCAAGAGCTTCGGCGAGCTCAGGGCCGTCGATGACATCGACCTGAGTATCCGCCCCGGCGAGGTCGTGGCCTTCCTCGGGCCCAACGGCGCCGGCAAGACCACAACCATCGACATGCTGCTGGGACTCTCCCGCCCCGACGCCGGAGGGGTCGAGATCTTCGGCATGCCGCCGAGGCAGGCCGTCGGCCGCGGACTCGTGTCCTCGGTCATGCAGACCGGCGGTCTCCTCGACGACCTCACGGTGGCCGAGACCGTGGAATACACCTCAGCGATCTTCGACTCCTCCCTCGACGTCGACCTCGTCCTCGAGCGTGCCGGCATCGCCGACATCGCCGGCTCCACGGTGAAGAAGTGCTCGGGCGGGCAGAAGCAGCGCCTGCGCTTCGCTATGGCGCTGCTGCCCGACCCGGCACTCAGCGTCCTCGACGAACCGACCACCGGCATGGACGTGACCGGCCGTCGCGACTTCTGGCACGAGATGCGTGTCGATGCCCTGACCGGGAAGACGATCCTCTTCGCCACCCACTACCTCGAGGAGGCCGACGAGTTCGCCGACCGCGTCATCCTCGTCGCAGGCGGCCGCATCGTCGCCGACGGTCCCGCCCACGAGATCCGAGCCATGGCGGCCGCGAAGACCGTGAGCGCGACCCTGCCGCTCTTCGATATGGCAACGGACACCGAAACCCCCGCCGAGGCGGCTCCCGGTGTCGCTGGGATCGTCGACCTCCTCGGCGGGCTGGCCGGAGTCGAATCCGTCGAGGTCCAGGGCAAGCGGCTGAAGATGCGGACCACCGATTCGGACACCGCCGCGAAGACCCTGTTCGACAATGCCTGCACCGACCTCGAGATCTCCTCGCATTCGCTCGAAGACGCCTTCATCAGCCTGACCTCGCAGGCGTGAGCGCGAGAACCGAAAGGACTCCGATATGACCGCGAAACCCGCAACCGATACGACGGCGCAACCGCCTGCCGCACCTCGGCCGGCGAGCACCGCCTCGGCGGACTTCCTGGCCTCCTTGGACGAGCGGCGAGCACCGAGCCTCGGCGGATTCTCCGCCACCCTGCTCCGCCTCGAACTCATCCGCAAGCTGCGCAACCGACGCACGCTCATCTTCACGATGATCATGCCCGCGGTCTTCTACCTCATCTTCGGTCTGACGAACAAGGGCCAGATGCTCGGAGACACCGACGCCGCGCTCTACATCTCCGTGTCACTGGCCGCCTACGGGGCGATGGTGGCCACGACCACCGGCGGCGCCCAGGTCGCGGTCGAACGCGCATTGGGCTGGAGCCGGCAGCTGGCGCTGACCCCACTGCACCCGGCCGCCTACATCCTCACCAAGGTGGTCGTGTCGATGGCCCTCGGAGCCGTGTCCGTCATCGTCGTCTTCGTCCTCGCCGCTCTCACGGGAGTCCACGCCCCACTGGGCACCCTGCTGCTGTCCGGTGCGCTCGTCATCCTCACCTCGGCGGTGTTCGCGGCCTTCGGTGTCATGCTCGGCTACCTGCTGCCGGCCGAGAACGCCATCCAGGTCTCGAGCATGGTGCTGGGCATCCTCTCCCTCATCGGCGGACTCTTCGTCCCACTCGAGATCTGGCCGGACACCCTGCAGGCAATCGCCCGATTCACCCCGGCCTACGGAGTCGGCGAGATCGCGCGTGCACCGCTGGGTGCGGGTTACGATCATTGGGCGATCGTCAGCGTCCTCGCCTGGCTCGCGATCTTCGTCGCCGGCTCGGCCTGGGCCCTGCGCCGTGACACCGGGAGAGTGTGAACCCGTACAGTGTCACCGACGAGCGAACGCAGCAGGAACACGGTGAACATTTCAGGAGCACAGTGAGCACGAACGGCACCAGCGGCCGGCCGACGGCAGAGCCCTCGACCGACGGGACGCGGCCGCTGAACTTCATGAGCTGGCTCTTTCCGTTCTTCTGGCTCGTCTTCCTCGCCTATCCGCTGGCGGCGGCGATCCGGCTCGACGGGGCGCCGCGCTTCTGGGGTGTGCTCCTCACGATCGCCTTCGCGGTGATCTTCTACATCGGCATGATCGTCGGCGGCATCGGCTTGGGCACCTTCGCCCGGACGATGCGCAACCCTCACGCTCACCGCACGCGCCGGACCCTGATCGTCGTCAATGCGGCGCTCATCGGCATGATCGCCATCGCCGTCGTGGCCATTCCCCTCGTCGGTGAGGAGGCGCTGTCGTACCTCGCCTACATCTCCGTGCTCGCGGTCGTGTCGGTGCGCCGGGTGATTCCCGGCCTCGTCATCGCGGCATCGACGCTCATCATCGCCGAGGCGACCCAACGGCTCGTGCCCGGCTGGAGCCATGATTGGTCCGCCACCTTCGGAATCTCGATCTCCGGGTTCGCCATGGTCATGGCGCTCATGGCCGGCGACCGGGCCCGCGCCGCGCGGGCCGCGGAAGAGGAGAACCGACGACTCGAACGGGAAGCCGAACGGCTGCGGCTGTCCCAGAACGTCCACGACGTGCTCGGCCATTCGCTCACGGTCATCGCCCTCAAAGCCCAGTTGGCGGCGAAGCTCCAGGCCGCCGGCGCCCCCGAGGCGGCCGACCACATCGGCGAGATCGAAACGCTCGCCCGTGGGGCCCTGGCCGATGTCCGCACCACCGTGCAGGGAGTGCGGCGGATCTCGTTGGCTGAGGAGCTCGTGGCCGCGACCCGCGCGCTGCGCTCGGCCGATATCGAGGTCGAGGCGCCCACCTCGGTCGATGCCGTTGACGGGCAGCTGCGCGAGCTCTTCGCCTGGAGCGTGCGCGAGGGCAGTACGAACATCCTCCGCCATGCGCGCGCCCGACGCTGCGTCATCTCACTCGACACGGACCGTCTCGAGATCCGCAACGACGGCTCGGGTCGCGGCTCCGATCTCGCTGCGCTGGGGGCGGGCACCGGTCTGCGCGGACTGCAGGAGAGAGCGGAGTCCGTCGGCGCCACGGTGCGCACGGAGAAGGCCGAGGACCGATTCGGCCTCATCATCAGCCGTGACCGGGCACCGGCAGACGGGGCCGGGGACGGCACTGAGTCCGGAGGCGACGGCACCGCACCCGAAGACGGGGCCCGGCCATGATCACGCTGCTCATCGCCGACGACCAGCGGATGGTGCGCGAGGCCCTTGCCGCACTGCTGGGGATGGAGACCGACCTCGAGGTCATCGCCCAATGCGCCGACGGCACCGAGGTGCTTCCTGCCGTGGATGACAAGCGCCCCGATGTCGCTCTGCTCGACGTCGACATGCCCGGACCCGACGGTCTCTCGGTCGCAGAGATGCTGGCTGAGAAGCACCCGCAGGTCAGGGTCATCATCGTCACCACCTACGGCCGTCCGGGCTGGGTCAAGAGGGCGATGGACTCAGGCGTCGACGGCTTCATGGTCAAGGACGCCCCGGTCGAACACCTCGCCGAGGGCATCCGCCGGGTGATGGCGGGGCTGCGCGTGATCGACCCGGAGCTCGTCGTCGAATCGGCGATGCACGGGGAGACTCCCCTGACCGAGCGGGAGACCGAAGTGCTCCGTGCGGCCGCCGACGGGGCGAGCGTCGGGGAGGTCGCCTCGGCGCTCTTCCTCTCCGCGGGCACGGTCCGCAACCGACTGTCAGCGACAATCGGGAAGACGAACGCCCGCAACCGCGCCGATGCCGCCCGCATCGCCCGCGAGAACGGCTGGCTGTAGCTCGCCGGGACTCCCTTTTCAGGATGAGGACTTCAGCGCCTGGCCCCACGACAGCTTCGGTCCCGAACGCAGGATCGAGCCCTCGAAGATCCGCGTGGCCAACAGCAGCGCCAGCAGCGTGGTGAGCATGAGGACGGCCAGCGAGACGAGCGGTTCCCACCATTCGATCGTGCCGAGGAAGACCCGCATCGGCACGGCCACGGCCGCCGAGAACGGGATGTAGGACAGCACGGCCATGACCGCTTCGTTCGAGGAGAAGATGATCACGCCCATATAGGGCAGGAAGATGAGCATCATGATCGGCATGCTCGTCGAGGCCAGATCCTCGGGGCGCGAGACCATCGAGGCGGCTGCCGCGTAGAGGGCGGCGACCATGACGAAGCCGACGACGAAGAGCGGGACGAACCACGCGATCGGTTCGGCCACCTTGCCGAGCACGAGGTCGTTTCCGCTGATGGCGGCCCCGGTCATCACCGCGACCGCGGTGAGCCCGATCTGTGCGAAGGCGAGGATCGTGCACGCGATGACCTTGCCGAACATGAGCACCCGCGCCGAGGTGGACGCGAGCAGGATCTCGACGATCCGCGACTGCTTCTCCTCGACCACCGAGGACGCGATCGTGTTCCCGAACGTCATGGCGGCCATGAAGAACACGAGCCCGAGCCCGAGACCGATGAAGGAGGTCAGCGTCGGATCCGGAGCGTCGGGATCGAGGAGTTCGACCTCGGGGGTCAGACTCAGCGAAGCGATGAGCGACTCCGGAGCCGAGCGCAGGGAGAGCACGGCGAGACCGGTCGGCGAGTCCGGGGACTCGACGACGGCCGCTTCGACCTCCTCGGCGGTGACCAGGGCCCTCGCCTCGTTCGCATCGTCGACGTCGACGGGTTCGATGTCATCGATGCCGGCCACGGCCTGCGCCGACGCCGAGGTGACCGCCACCCTGTCCGTGGACGAGAACAGGGACGGCAGCGCCCCCGAGACCCCGACGAGCACACCGAGGATGACGATGGAGAGGATCGTCGAGATCATGAAGGCCTTGGACTTGAGGCGGACCATGATCTCGCGTTCGATGACCAGGCCCATGGCGGTGGTGAACCCGGCCCTGTTCGTGACTGGCCGGCTCATGACTGTGTGACCTCCTGGAAGAGACGGTTGAGCGCAACTCTGTGCGGAGCGAAGGACGAAACCGATGTCAGGCTCAGCGCCCGGCGCAGGACCGCCTCGGCGGCACCGGCGTCCGGGGCCGTGAAGCGGACCCAGTTGCCGTCGAGTTCGACGACGGAGACATCGGGCATCTCGCGCACCCAGCCGAGATCGGAATCGGCCTGCAGAGTCCATTCGGGCAGGCTGCGCTGGCGACGCAGCTCGTCGGTGGTCCCGGTGGCCACGAGACGGCCCTCGTTGATGATGACGAGGTCGTCGACGAGGCGTTCGACGAGTTCGAGCTGGTGGCTGGAGAAGAGCACCGGGGCGCCGGAGGCGGCGAAGGAGGTGAGTACGTCGAGGGTGCGTTCGACGGCGGTTGGATCGAGGCCGGAGAACGGCTCGTCGAGGACGAGGGCCTGCGGGCCGTGGATGAGGGCGGCGGCGATCTGGACCTTCTGCTGGTTGCCGAGGCTGACCGATTCGAGGGTGTCGGTCGGTTCTCCCCTCAGCTCGAGCTGTTCGAGCAGCTCGAGACCGCGGGCCTTCGCCGCCTGTCGGGACAGGCCGTGGAAGCGGGCGAGGTAGACGAGCTGATCGATGATCGGCATCTTCGGGTAGAGGCCGCGCTCTTCGGGCATATAGCCGATCGCACTGCGATGGTCGGCGGTGATCGGTGCGCCGTCGACCGTGATCGTTCCGGAATCGGCGGTCAGCACCCCGAGCAGGATCCGCATCGTCGTGGTCTTGCCCGAACCGTTCGATCCGACGAACCCGGTCATCCGGCCGTCGCCGATGGAGAAGCTCAGGTCGTGCAGCACCTGCTTGTCACCGAAGCTGCGATTGATGTTCTCGAGGGTGATCATGCCTCCACGCTAGGCGCAGATCAGGGGAGGGGGATCAGCCTTGCGGGTGATCTTTCGACCCGCTGTGCGGGGGAGAGGATCGGGGGAGAGCATCCGGCGGGGCCGGTTCAGAGCGTGTCCTCGCGCCGGCCGATCGTGGCGATGCCGTGCTCGTAGGCCCAGATCACGGCGTGGATGCGGTCGCGGAGGTCGAGCTTCGTCAGCAGGTTCGACACATGGGTCTTGACCGTGGCCTCACCGACGAAGAGCCGCCCAGCGATCTCGGCATTGCTGGCACCGGTGGCCACGAGCTCGAGGACTTCGATCTCCCGTTCGGTGAGCTGATACAACTCGGCAGCGGCCGGAGCGGCGGGCTCGGGTTCTCTCACGGACCGTTCGATGACTCTGCGGGTGACCTCGGGGGACAGCAGCCCATCACCGGCGGCCAGGGCGGACACCGCATCGATGAGCTGCTCAGCCTCGGCAGTTTTGAGCAGGAATCCGCTGGCCCCGGCGGCCAGGGCGCGGAAGAGGAAGTCATCGCGGTCGAAGGTCGTGAGCATGAGCACGGCTCCGGCCGCGCCCCGCCGGACGATCTCCGCGGTCGATTCGAGGCCGTCCATGACCGGCATCTGCACATCCATGCAGATGACATCCGGGGACAGTTCGAGCGCCCGGTCGATGGCGATCTGGCCGTTCTCGGCCTCACCGACGACGGTGATGCCGTTTTCGCTCTCGAGGATCGTGCGGAAGCCGGTGCGGACCATGGACTGGTCGTCGACGAGGAGGACTCGGATCATCTCGATGCCTTCGTGGGGTTCTCGGGTGCTGGATGCTCGGACGCGGTGACGCCCGGGGTCTGGCCCGCCTCGGCGCTTCTGCGGGGATAGGGGATGCGGGCTCTGACCAGCCACCCGCCGCGAGACTTCGGTCCGGCTTCGAGGCTGCCGCCGAGCGCGCTCATGCGTTCCCTCATCCCGACGATGCCCAGCCCCAGGCCCTCTCCCGCAGGCAGGGAGCGGGCACCGGCCGGTCCGCTGTCAGGGCGGGAGTCACTGACCTCGACTTCGAGCTCGGTGGTGCCGTAGCGCAGCCGCACGGCGACCTCGGCGCCGGTTCCCGCGTAGCGCGAGCAGTTGGTCAGCGATTCCTGGACCACCCGGTAGATCGACATCTCGGTGATCGGGGTCAGCTCCCGCACAGAGCCGATCGTGCTGAACTCGACCGTCTGACCGAACCGGCGCGCGGATTCGATGAGTTCGGGCAGATCGCCGAGGCCGGGGTTGCCCTGAGTCGCGGTGTCTGCGCGGGCCGGATCGTTCGCCTCGGTCGAACCGTCGGCATCGGCCGAGGCGTTCCCGTCTGTCGAGGAGCCCGTGTCGCGGAGGGTGTAGACGAGGGCGCGGAGTTCGTCGACGGTCTCACGGGTCGAGGACTCGATGACCTGCAGCGATTCCTTGGCCTTGTCGGGATTCCTCTCGAGGCTGCGACGCGCGGCGGCGGCGTGGATGCCGACTCCGGCGATGTGGTGGGCGACGCCGTCGTGGAGCTCACGGGCGATGCGCACGCGTTCGAGCTCGAGTGCCTGCTTCGTCAGACGCTGCTCCTGTTCGCGGACCTCGGCATCGGCCGCCTGCAGTTCGGCCAGCAGGCGTCTCTGCGCGAACGCCCGGTTGCCGAAGAGCCAGGCGCCGCCGAAGAAGACGGCGTTGATGAGGAAGGTGACTCCGGTGGCGGCCGCGAACTGGACGAAGGTCATCTCCCCCAGATCTCGGAACTGGAGGGCCGCCGAGACGACGACATAGACGAAGATGGCCAGGCACAGCAGGCACCGGGAGTAGAACGCGACCCGATTGCTGCGCCGGAACGCACCGATCGCGTAGACGGAGATGAAGAGGATGATCTGCGAGACACCGGGCTCCATCACCTTGAGGATCTGTGCGGTGACATAGAGCGCGGTGATGAACCAGGCCACGAGATTCGGGAAGCGCCGCCTCCACAGCAGCGGAACGGCGATGACGATCGACAGCAGGCACGCGACCCACAGCGGAGCCTTGAACTCCCAGAACCCGCTGCCGGAATAGAGCACGGCGAAGACGATCGAGCCTGCGGCCAACGCCGCGACGAGCCAGACATCGGCCCGCTCGGGGTTCCGGTCCTCCGGGGTGAGGCCGCCGATATCGGCGGCCGCCGGCTCTTCACTGACACTCATCCCTCCAGCTTAGACACCGCGCGGGTGCGCGGGAATCCGCCGTGGAGCGGATTCGGTCGCCGGTTCATCCCGCTGGAGGCGGAGGGGCCTCGGCACTGACCACCGCGAGGTCACGATGGTGCCAGTGCACGCGGGTGGCAAGCCCCGCCTCGGCGAGCCAGTCCAGCTGCTCATCGAGCGCGCTGGGGGTGTCCTCGACCCCATCGATCGGGGTGACGACGTCGGTGGGATCGGCGGGGACGATGAGGTCGGCGAGGACGAACCGTCCGCCGGCGGGCAGGACCTCGGCGATGCGGGTGAACAGATCGGCCTTGCCCGGCCCGTCGAGGTGGTGGATCGCCAGCGTCGACATGACGAGGTCGAAGGGCCCGGGAGGCAGCGGATCCTCGAGCCGGCCGCGACGCAGCTCGGTCCGGTCGGGGTCGAGCGTCCGTGCGGCGGCTGCGAGCATCTGTTCGCTGGCGTCGATGCCGAGGGTGCGGGCTTCGGGCAGCGCCTCGGCGACCTTCTCCGCCGTCAGACCGCTGCCGACTCCGAGGTCGAGGACGGTCCGCGGCGGCCGATCGTGTGCGGCCACCGCGGCGGTCAGTTCGGCCTGCAGCCGTCGGTAGTCGGGGATCTCCTCGGCCATGAGCGCCAGGTAGGAATCCGGATCCCATGCGAATTCGGTCATCGGGTCTCCTGACCTACAGGTCGATCGCGACGATGGGGTCGCTGGTCGGCTGCTTCGACCCGCCCTCGGGTTCGACGGTGATGCCGAAGACGCTGCCTGCTGAGAAGTCCTCGTCGGAGATCGTCACGGGCTGAGCCGGCATGAGGCCGACGCTCTTCGGCCCTCCTGAGTCGATCACCCACATCTGCATCGATTTGCCCGAAGGGGCCGGCCCGACGTCGCGGGGACTGAAGCGGATGAGCTGCTGGCTCTCGGAGGAGAGCACGGTGACCGATCCGCCTTCGGGCAGATCGGCGGTGCTCGTGCGCAGGTCGTCGGCCTCCATCAGGCGAGTGGACTCGTCGAGCTGCTGCTGGGTCTGCTCGAGAGCGGCCTGCAGCTCGTTCTGCCGCTGATTCTGCTGCCAGATCGTCACTCCGAAACCGGCGATGACGATGAGGGCGGCCGCCGCAGCCACATAGGGCAGCCAGGACCGGCGTCCGGCCCTGCGGCCCCGGCGATCGGCCGATGGCGTGGGCTCGGCCAGGGGTTCAGGTGCGGTCGACGACTCAGGCTCGACCGAAGACGTGGTCTCGGTCGAGGCCTCGGCGTCGGTCTCCTGCTCATGGGTCTCGGGGATCCCGAGGATCGCCGCACGAGCCTCGGCGCTGATCTCGGCCGGTTCATCGGAGCCTGCCGCCTCCGCCATGACCTCGCCATAAGCGGCGACCTCGGCTCGGAAGTCCGGATCGGAGTCGGACAGGGCACGCGCTTCGGCTGCCTCGTCGTCGCTGAGCCCGCCCAGGGCCAGACCGGCGGCCAGATAGTCACGATCGGTGCTCATCGGCTCGCCTCCAACTCGTCTCGCAGCTTCTTCATTCCGTCTCTGATCCGTGACTTGATGGTACCCAGCGGCACCTTGAGATTCTCCGAGATCTCGGCGTGGGTCAGGCCCTGGTAGAAGGCCATGACGATCGGAGTGGACTGCTCCGGGGGAAGGACCTTCAGGGCGGTCACGGTGCGGTCCGACTCGGCCCGGTCGATGACTGTCTGTTCGACCTGGTCGCCTGTCTCCGCGGACGAGCGCAGACCGTCGGCGAGGTCGCGATCCTGCTGGGACTGAACGCTGCGCACACAGTCGATGGCTCGCCTGCGGCACAGTGTGATCAGCCACGCTCTGCCGGACCCGCGTTCGGGGTCGAACCCGGAGCACCGCGTCCACACCTCGGTGAAGCACTCCTGGAGAACCTCCTCGGCCAGTGACCGGCTCTTCACGATCCGGAGGATCACGGCCATGAGGATCCGGGACTGATCGGTGAACAGTCGCTCGAATGCGCTCCGGTCGCCTCCGGCGATGCGCATCAGGAGGTCGCCGCTGGGATCCGTCGGGGCGGTCGCTGTCTCTTCGCTGCCGGGTCGGCCGCCATGAGGTCGGCCGCCACTGGGCGGCCCGTGGGCCGAGGCCGAAGGATCATCTGAACTCATCGTCCAATCATGTCATCCGGTCGGCCGGCGACCCGCGACGAATCACAGGCGGAGCCGAAAAGCGCGGCCAGGGACCGAGCGGCATCTCGTCGATCGGTCCCTGGCCGCGGTCGCGATGCGGCGGTCACTTCTCCGGCATCATCACGGAATCGACCATGTACACCGTCGCATTGGCGGTCTTGACTCCGCCGCAGACGAGCTCGGCATCGTCGAATTTCATGTCTTCGCCTTCGCCGGACACATCGACCTTCGATCCTTCAACGGTCTCGTGTTCGCCGGAGACCTCCTCGGGCGAGAGCTGACCGGGGATGACGTGGTAGGTCAGGACCTTCGTGAGCTCGTCCGAGTCCTCGGTCAGAGCATCGAGGTCGTCCTTCGGCACGGCGTCGAAGGCGTCGTCGACCGGGGCGATGACCGTGAATTCGTCGCCGTTGAGCGTGTCGACGAGGTCGACATCAGGGCTGAGCTCGCCCGAGACGGCCTTGGTCAGGGTCGTGAGCATCGGATTGTTCGAAGCCGCTGTGGCCACCGGGTCCTGCGCCATGCCCTCGACGGAACCGGCACCGTCGGGATTCTGTTCGGCATAGGCGCTGCAGCCCGAACCGACGAGATCAGCGTCGTCCATCGACGCGTCGCCGGACTCATCGGGCATCTCGGACTCCCCGGAACCGGACTCGCCGGAGTCGGACTGGGACTCCGAGTTCTCGGACTCGGAACCTCCTGAGTCCGAGCCCATGCCCGAGCAGCCGCTCAGCGCCAGAAGTCCGATGGCGCCGGCTGAGATGAGAGTTGCGGTGCGGGTGCGAAGCTGGGTTTTCATCGTTGTGCTCCTTGAAAGCGGTGAACTGGTCGGCACAGCCGTGGAAGTCGCCTCCCGTGGATGCTGTGTACCCGGTATTCGCAGCCGAATCCGCATCGGATGGGTCTTCGGCGAGAATCCGGTACCGATCTCCGCGCCGGCGCCGGGCCGACGTGCTCATTCGGCCCGGAACTGGATGTGGTGGTGGCCGGTGGCGGAGTTCGGGATCGAGTCCCGACGTTTCGCCGTCTGCACGTTGCCGTCCTTGTCGGTCGCACGAACGGTCAGTGTGTGAGAACCGGGCTCCACCTCGGAGAAATCGGCCCGCCACTGCCGCCACGTATCGATGGTGACCTCCTCGGCGAGGGTGGCTTCGGTCCAGTCGCCGTCGTCGAGGCGGACCTCGACGCGTTCGATCCCCGATCGCTGTGCCCACGCCGTTCCACCGGCCCGGAGTTCCCCGGCCGAGACCGTCGCCAGGGGTTTCGGCACCTCGATCCGGGAGGCCACGAGGATGGGGGCCGAGGCATCCCATCCGCGGTCGGTCCAATAGGCGGTCTTCTCATCGAAGCGGGTGACTTCGAGCTCGGTCACCCATTTGGTGGCCGAGACGAAGCCGTAGAGTCCGGGCACGACGAGGCGGGCGGGAAAGCCGTGTTCGGGCGGCAGGGGCCCGCCATTCATCCCGACGGCCAGAAGCGCATCGCGGTCATCGGTCAGCGCCGGCAGGGGAGTCGAGGCGGTGAAGCCGTCGAAGGAGTGGGAGAGCACCATATCGGCCTCCCGGCGCGGGCGAGCGCGCCCGAGCAGTGCGCGGATCGGATAGCCCAACCACGTGGCCGTGCCGACGAGGTCGCCTCCGACGGGGTTCGACACGCAGGTGAGGGTGATGTGATGTTCCTCGAGGGGCAGGTCGAGGACATCGTCCATCGTCAGCGTGACCTCGTTGTCGACCATGCCGTGGATGCGCAGCGACCACTCGGCCGGCTCGATGGACGGGGGAGCGAGCACGGTGTCGATGCGATAGAAGTCGGTGCGATCGGTGACGAAGGGAACCACTCCGTCGACGTCGATGCTCGCCGAGGCCGGTATCGCCGCTGCCTTCCTCGCCGGTTCCGGCAGGACGAGCCTCGCGACCGCTGCTCCGGCGTCCTGGACCAGTGAGGCGACGGTCTGACCGGCGGCGACGGCGGTGGCACCGGCTGCCCCGATGAGGCCGGCGAGACGGAGGAATTGCCGCCGATCCGCCTGCCCGACAGGCCCGCCTGCGGCGGAGGTCGAGGCACCTGCAGAGGTCGGGGCACCCGCGGCGCGGGCCGGTCCGCCGGGCAGCGGCGATTTGCGCAGGGGTGGGCGGAGAAGCAGACGGAAGGCGATGAGGCCGAGCACGAGGCCGACGAGCGTGGGAACGGCATCGGCGGGCCGGGCATCCGGCTGCAGCAGCACCGCTGTGACGGGCACCAGACCCGCGATCGTCAGCAGCATCATCGCCAGGCGAGTTCGGCCGTGGGCCAGGCTGCCGAGGAGTCCGCCGAGTGCGAGTGCGGCCAGTCCCGTGCAGGCGATGAGGACGGGTTTGTCGTTGTGTCCGAGCAGATCGATGACCGGTCCGATGACCGCAGAGGGTGCCAGCGGGATCAGCGTCTGCCCGAGGGCGAGCAGCGGCGCTGCCGGAGGACCGACGGCACGGGCGAGCAGTTCGGCCGAGCCGAAGAGGAGGAGAGCGGCGGCGATACCGGCTGCTGCACCTCGGGCGCGGCGGCGGTCACGATGACGTCGAATCATGACGATGATTCGGAGCCGCGGGTTCGGCGGATGGGTCCGGCTGCGGCCGGTTGCCCGAGCCCCGCGGTCACGTTCCATTCACCGAAAGCACAGTGAACTTGTTGCGTGCCTGTCGTAGCATGGTGCAATGACTGAGAACCCCGGATACGCCCAACCGCAGGCTCCGAGCGGAGACTCGGACGAACCGAAGAGCCCGAGCGCTCCCATCTACACTGCCAAGGTCGAGAACCTCGGCGGCACCTCGGGCGAGGTGCGCGTCGATGACGGTCAGACCCTGCCCACGGCACCGACATCGAACGTCGATCAGGGCAACAACCCCGAACAGTTCCTCGCCATGGCCTGGTCCACCTGCCTCGGCGAGACGCTGAAGGTCGTGCTCGCCGTCAACGAGCTCGATGTCCTGTCCCGGGTGCGCGTCGAAGTCGAACTGCACCAGGAACCATCGGGCAACGGCTTCTACTTCGCGCCCCACGCCTTCATCTCCATCGACGGAGTCTCGGAGGCCGACGCTGAGAAGTACGCCGCCCGCGCCCACGCTCGCTGCCCGATCTCGAAGCTGCTCATGGGCAAGGGCACGCCGATCGTCGATATCGAACCGTACAAGAACCCGGACAACTTCCAGCTCAGCTGAGTCCGATCCGTCGGGAATGTCGGGAATCGGGGGCCGCGTGATGTGAGGAGTCGGTATGGAGGCGGATCTGCAGGAGATCATCTTCCTCGCCCTCGACCTCACCGGCACTTTCGTCTTCGCCGTGTCCGGAGTGCTGCTGGCCGCCCGACGCAACTTCGACATCACCGGTGGGCTGGTGCTCGGGATGCTGACCGGCATCGGCGGCGGGATGATCCGCGATGTGCTGCTCGACCGGACGCCCAACGCGCTCGGTCAGCCCCTCTATCTCGCGCCCGCGGTGATCGCGACGCTGCTCGTCTACATCATCGGATCGCACGTCTCCCGCGCCCGGATCTGGATCGTGGCCTTCGATGCGATGGGTCTGGCCCTCTTCAGCGTCACGGGCACGACGATCGCGCTGTCGGCCGATGCGAACTACCCGGCCGCGCTGCTCATGGGGGCGCTGACGGCCTGTGGCGGCGGGCTCATGCGCGACGCCGTGGCCAGCGAGGATCCGGCGATCTTCCGCGGCACCGACCTCTATCTCATCCCCGCCCTGTTCGGGTCCGGTCTGACGATCCTCGCCGAGGTGACCGGGCTGCTGGGCGGTGTCACCTCGCTGATCATCGCGGCCGCCGCCTTCGGCTTCCGCATGCTCGCCTGGAGGCTGCAGTGGAGGGTCCCGCAGCCGATGCGGCAGTGGTCGTACCGGGAGACCGGACGGAGGATGAAGAAGCTGCCCTCGGTGTTCCGGAAACCGGACTGAGACCATGCGACGATAGAGGACATGACCGTCCCACCGCCCGAGAGCCCTGAGCCGCCGGAGACCGAACCCGTTCCGACCTGGTCGCGTGACCTCCGGAGAGTGCTCGGCATCAGCCTTGTCGGTGCCCTGTTCATGTCTCTGTTCGTCTGGCTCGCCTCGACCGGACTGATGCTTGAGAAGGGCACACGCGACACGCTCGAGGCCGATGCGGTATGGGCCGGCATCTGTACCGGCGTGCTGGTCATCATGTTCCCGTTCCTGTTCTTCGAGACCAAACGGGTCGACAACGGGTTCCGGCGCCACGGGCTCGCCCCGCTGGTGCTTCTCGGCGTGATCGGCGGCGGGGTGATCATCACAGTGGTGATGATGATCTGGCCCGTCTTCCTCGGCGATCGGGCGCTTCCCGGCACTGTCGCGGCCGAACTGGGCGGTGACCCGGCCAGCATCTTCCTCGTGCTGTTCTTCGTCACCGCCGGCATGGCGTGGTGCCTGGCGTTGCTGCTGCCGATGATGGTCGGCGGGTACAAGGTCGCTCTGGCCCTTCTCCTGCCCTATCTGGGGACGATCTTCGTCTTTCCCTTCGCCGGGGTGAAGATCTTCGGGAACCCGCCGACTCCGGTGAGCACGGTCATGTGGGCCGGGCTCGCTCTGGCCGGGTTGGCGGTGCTGACGATTCTCGCAGGTCTGCGCAATGTCATCGACCGACCGAAGCCGCAGATGACCGAGGCCGAGCGGGCCGAGGCCCATCGGCGGTATCCGGAGCAGCGACACGGGTTCGGTCAGACGAACGGCGGCCACCTTTCGGGCATCGATGACCGGCAGTCGACGTCCAGTCAGCATCAGTCGCCCCCGCGCCCGCCGCAGCGACCCTCGCAGCCGTCACATCTGCCGCGCAGACCTCCGCACCCGCCTCGGTGGTGACGGCGGGGCTGCCTCGGGGAGGTGGAGCTCAGTCGCGGCGGACGGTGAAGTCGACGTTCGTGGGATGTTCGACGGTCCGCGAGACCGTGCAGTACTTGTCGTGGGAGAGCCCGACGAGCCTTTCGATGCGCGCATCGGCCTTGCGTCCGTCCTCGTCGTCGGGGAAGGCGAGATCGAAGTCGAGGTGGACGTCGTCCACGCGCGAGGCGCCGTCCTCAACGATCTTGTCGGCGGTCGCCGAGACGTCGAAGCGTGTCGGTTCGGTGTGTCGACTAGTGACGGTGTCGACGTCGATCGAGGAGCAGCCGGCGACGGCGGCCAGCAGCAGCTCGACCGGTGTCATCAGCCCCTCGCCGCGGCCGAATTCGATGCTCGCCCCGCTCGGAGCGGTGGCCCGGTAGTGGTTCTCGGCGATCCTGGTCAGTTCGATGCTGCGGGTGTCTTCACTCATGTCCCCATGATGCCAGGTGTCCGCGCAGTGCGCCGGGCGATGATCCGCCGATGCGCGCTGCACGGTCTCAGGCCGCCTCGGCGTCCTTCGGGGTGCGGCGTGCGGCGATGAACGAGCGGACGCCGGCGACGATGTAGGCGATGAGCAGGATGAAGGTGAGCGTGCTCGAGACGACAGCAAGGGGGACTTCGGCGGTGCCGGCGAACAGATCACCGAGCTGGAGGACTCGGGAGAACGTGCCGATGACGCCGAGGAGGGCGACGACGAGTGCGATGTGCACACCGATCTTCGGCCGCTTGATGCCGATCCACCCGCAGATGACGAGCACGATGCCGAGGATCGCCGGGATGAGTGCCGTCCAGCTGGCGAAGCCCGTGACGATCCAACCGATCACCCCGATGAGAATGAGGATGATTCCGATCCAGATGGTGGTCTTGGCCATGTCAGCCGTCCTTTGCGCAGAGGTGTCGCTCGTCAGAGAGTCGGTCGGCGGTGAACCAGTCATGATGGATCCAGTCGCCGGGGAATCGCGGTGGCGCCCTGCGCCGTCGAGGCCGCGACTCGTCGTCCATTGTAGTGAAACGGGTGCGTGGAAGGGGCCGAAGTGCTCAACCTCACAGCACCGAGACTTCGCCTGAGGGTTGCCTGCGGCAGTTCCACGAAGTCCTCATCGCTGCGTTGCGGTCGTCGACGACGATGAGGGCGGTGTGTGGGCCTGCGTGCCCCGCCTCGGCGAGGGTGTGAGAATGGGTGGGTGAGCGAGATTACCCCCGGTGTCGACGACGGATCGGCAGCCCCGCGTCGCTTCAGTGTGCTGCGCAGCTGGAAGACCGCACCGTACCTGGTCGGCTCCGGCATGGGGATGATGGGCGACAACATCGAGCACGTCATCACCTACTGGGTGCTGTGGCAGACGTTCGAGTCCCCGGCGCTCGTCGGATTCCAACTCATCAGCCACTGGCTGCCGTTCCTGCTCCTGTCCGTCTATGCGGGTTCCTTGGCGGAGAGGTTCGACTGCCGCAGGCTCATCCAGATCGGGCAGATCATGTTCATGGTCGTGTCCCTGTGCTGGGGCATACTGTTCCTCACCGATTCCCTGCAGCTGTGGCAGGCGTGCGTGCTCCTCGTCGTCCACGGCCTCGCCGGATGCCTGTGGGGCCCGGCGGAGCAGATGATGCTCCACGACTTCGTCGACCGTCGCGAACTGCCCAGCGCCGTGCGGCTCAACGCCACCTTTCGCAGCCTCGGCATCCTGTTCGGACCCGTCGTCGGTTCCGCCCTGCTGCTCGGGTTCGGCCCGACCTGGGGCATCTTCATCAACATCGTCTTCTACCTGCCGCTGACGCTCTTCCTCATCCGCACCCCCTTCACCGGTCATCTGCGCAGCGGAGGTGTGCGGACGGCCAGGACGACGCTGCTGGCATCGCTGAAGGTGCTCGTCGAGGTCCGCCACAACCGGTCGATCATCGGCATGCTCCTGCTCGCCGCGCTCGCCTCGATCACGATCGGCGCGGTGCTCCAGACCGCGATGCCGGTCTTCGGTGGGATCCTCACCCCGACCGGCGGGGACAGCGACTTCACCTACGGGGTGCTGCTCTTCGCCATGGGGGCCGGAGGGGTGCTCGGCGGGTTCGCCCTCGAGGCGACCGGGTGGATCAAGGCGGTTCCGTCCGCGGCGGCGGTGGCGGCCGCGGCCATGGGGCTGAGCGCGGTGCTCTTCGCTCTCACCGCGCAGCTGTGGTTGGCGATCATCATGCTCCTGCTGGCCGGGGTCTCGAAGATCACCGCCGAGTCGACCGAGATGGCGATCATCCAACTCGAGGCCCCCACCGCGATCCGCGGCCGTGTCATCGGGTCCTATGCGATGTTCGGGCCCGGCATGCAGACCTTCTCCGGAGTCACCGTCGGCGTGCTCGGCACGATCGCGACGATCCCGCAGGCCGTCGTCATCGGCGGCACCACCCTGGCCATCGGGGCCATGGCCATTGGCGCCTACGCCGTGACCGGAAGGAGCCGACCATGAGCGGGCAGAGCCTCGACGTCGTCTCGGTCGGGTTCACTCCGGTCAAGGGAACACGACACGTCCGGCAGCCGGAGACGCGGTTCGACGCGGAGGGGCCGATCGGCGATCGCCGCTACTGCCTCGTCGACGTCGCTCGGCGCCAGGTGCTCAAAACCGTGCAGAATCCGAGCCTGATCGGCATCACGGCTGAGCTGCGCGGCGAGGAACTGGCGCTGACGCTGCCCGACGGCCGGTCCGCCTGCGCCGTGCCCGAACCCGATGATGAGGTTCTCACCTGCGAATACTGGAAGCGCAGGACCGACCTCAACCTCACCGACGGTCCCCACTCCGCGTTGGTGTCGAGCTGGCTCGGGCGTCCCGTGCGTCTGGCCCGGGCCCCTCGCGGAGACGTCGTCTACGGCGCGCCGGCAACGATGATCGCCACGGCCTCACTCGCCGATCTCGCCGACCGTGCGGCTCGTCCCGAGCTGATCGCCGAGGCGGCCCGATTCCGCGCGACCTTCGTCATCGATACGGATCTTCCCTACGCCGAGGAGACTTGGCAGGGCCGTGAGATCATCCTCGGCGAGACCGGCCTCGGTGAGATCCGGGTGCGTGTCGGGGCGCCGGTGCCCAGGTGCGCGGTGATGGACCTCGATCCCGTGACCGGTGAGAGGAACGCCCGGGTGCTGGGGACACTCGCCGGTTACCGACCGACGAACGCCGCCGGAGAACCCGTCTTCGGCGTCTACGCCGAGATCGTCGGGTGATCCGGGACTCAGGTGGACCCGGAGCCGCGGTCGGGCAGTCCGCGACTCAGGTGACGGCGCCGCGGACCCTGTGCTCGGGGGCGTCCCAGAGACGGTTGTCGAGGATGTCGCGCAGGGCCTCGACGGTGTCCCAGACCTCGGTGAAGCCGATGTAGAGCGGGGTCAGCCCGAAGCGCAGGACCGACGGTTCGCGGTAGTCGCCGATGATGCCGCGTGCAATGAGCGCGCTCATCACCTCGTAGCCCTGAGGGTGGGCGATGGAGACCTGGGAGCCGCGGTGTTCGTGCTCACGCGGGGTGACGATCTCGATCGGGTGGTCGGACAGTCGGGACTCGACGAGGTCGATGAACAGGTCCGACAGTTCCAGCGATTTCGCGCGCACGGCGTCGATGTCCGCTCGGGCGGCGATGTCGAGTCCGACTTCCGCCACCGACATCGACAGGATGCCCTGCGTGCCGGTGAGGAATCGGCGGATCCCGTCGGCGGGTGTGTACTCCGGTGACATCTCGAAGGGCTCGGCATGCCCCATCCACCCCGACAGAGGCTGGCCGACGCGGTTCTGCAGCGCCTCGGCGACCCAGACGAACGCCGGTGAGCCCGGTCCGCCGTTGAGGAACTTGTAGGTGCAGCCCACGGCCATGTCCGCACCGGACCCGGCCAGATCGATCGGCACTGCTCCCGCCGTATGGCACAGGTCCCAGATGACCAGGGCGCCGCCGGCATGGATCGCCGAGGTGGTCGCGCCCATGTCGAAGAGGCGGCCGGTGCGATAGTTGACGTGGGTGAGCACGACGAGGGCGACCTCGTCGGTCAGCTCCGTCGGGAAGCCGGCGGTGACCTCGGCGTCGTCGACGAGGCGAACCTCGCAGCCGTCGCCGAGCTGCGCGGCCAGGCCTTCGAGCATGTAGATGTCGGAGGGGAAGTTCTCCCGCTGGGTGAGGATGACCCGGCGGCCGGGGGCGTCGGCGGCCTGGATCCTCAGCGCTGCCGAGGCGGCCTTGAACAGGTTGACCGAGGTCGTGTCCGTGACCACGGCGCTGCCGGATCCGCCGCCGATGATCTCGGAGACCGTCTGCCCGAGCCTGACCGGCAGGCCGAACCAGTCCGCGGTGTTCCACGACTTGATGAGCCCGGACCCCCACTCCTCGGCGATGACCTCCTGCGCACGTTCGGCCGCCCCCTTCGGTCGCGGTCCGAGTGAGTTCCCGTCGAGGTAGATCGTCTCCGGCGGCAGGAGGAACTCTTCGCGGAAGGCGCGCAGCGGATCGTTCGCATCGCGATTCTCACAGGCCGCGCGATCGATTCCGGTGGCTCCGACGGAGTCTGCGGAGCTGTCGGTGGTCGTCATCAGGTGGTCCTTTCGGTGGTGGATCTCAGTCCTGCAGGTCCGTCGTGATCCGGGGCTCGGAGTCAGCACCGCAGCACTCGCGCTTGGAACAGGCACACCACGGTGGCGCACAGCGCGGAGACGATGAGCGCCATCGCGCTGGCAGCGGCCGCTTCCCTGCCGACACAGTCATCACCTCTTCGCAGCTTCCTGTCGCATTCGTCGAGTTCGGGGCGCATCGCTTCTGATGATATTCGACGGCGCCGACCGTCACGCCCAGGACGCCGGACAGTCCCATGGGGCCGCGCAGGTCGGCTTGGCTGCCTCAACGTGTTCGGGCCGGCTGAAGGCCATGCGGGAACGGGGGATCATCACGGGCTTCCACGCCGATATCGACCTCGAAGCCCTGGGTGTGTACGTGTTCGGCATGATCTCGGTGCGGATGACGCCGGCGGGCACGTCGAAGATCGGTTCGATCACCATCGGGCCTGGGTCCCCGACATATGCCTCGGGAGTGCGACATCGTCGGAGTGCAGTTCGCGAGTGGGGCAGTGACCGTTCAGGCGGCGGGCCATCAGCCGACCTGCGACTCGAGCACCTCGAGCACGGCGGGCCCATAGCGGTCGAGCTTCTTCAGTCCCACCCCGCTGACCTGGCCGAGACGATCGATCGAACTCGGTTTGGCCTCGACGATGCCGTACAGCGTGGCATCGGGGAAGACGACATAGGCGGGCACACCCTGCTCCTTGGCCTGCTCGGCCCGCCAGGCGCGCAGGGCCTCGAACAGGGAGGCGTCGGCGGGGTCGAGTTCTGCCTCGGGCCCGCCTCGGCGACGGGATCCTGCCTTCTTGCCGCCGGACTTCTTGACCGGATCCACGCGCAGAGAGATCTCCTCCTCTCGACGCAGAACGGGACCGGCGTTCTCACCGACCACGAGCACACCGTAGTCGCCGTGGGATTCGAGCAGTCCGCGGGCCAGGGCCTGGCGGATCACGGTCTTCCACTGGCTCTCCGACAGATCGGCCCCGACGCCCCAGACGCTCAGGCTCTCATGGTCGGCCGCCCGGGAGCGGTCGTTGTCGTTGCCGCGCAGCACATCGATGACCTGGCCGGCGCCGAAGCGCTGCCCGCGTTCCCGGTCGAGCCGGATGACCGTCGACAGCAGCTTCTGCACGGCCACGGTCGCGTCCCAGGTCTCCGGCGGTGTCATGCACGTGTCGCAGTTGCCGCAGGGTTCGGATTCCTCGTCGAAGTAGCGCAGCAGCTGGACGCGGCGGCAGTCGACGGTCTCGCACAGGGCGAGCATCGAGTCGAGGTGGGTCATCGCCCGGCGCTTGAAGGCCTGATCGCCCTCACCGGATTCGATGAGGCGGCGCTGGGAGACGACATCGCCGAGGCCGTAGACCATCCAGGCGTCGGCAGGCAGTCCGTCGCGTCCGGCGCGACCGGTCTCCTGGTAGTAGCCCTCGACGGAGCGCGGCAGATCGAGGTGGGCGACGAAGCGGACATCGGGTTTGTCGATGCCCATGCCGAAGGCGATCGTGGCGACCATGACGATTCCGTCCTCGCGGAGGAACCGGGCCTGGTTCTCCGCGCGGACCTCGGCAGGCAGCCCAGCGTGATAGGGCAGGGCGGTGATGCCGCGGGCGGCGAGAGCCTCGGCGAGTTGGTCGACTCCCCGGCGGGAGAGGCAGTAGACGATGCCCGCGTCGCCGGGGTGCTCGGTGGTGATGAAGTTCAGCAGCTGGGACCGGGCCGAGGCCTTCGGCTCGATCCGGTAGGTGATGTTCGGCCGGTCGAAGCTGGCCACGAAGTGCTCGGCGCCCTGGAGGTGGAGCCGCTCGGTGAGTTCGGCGTGGGTGGCCGGAGTGGCGGTGGCGGTCAGAGCGATGCGCGGGACGTTGGGGAACCGTTCGGCCAGCACCCCGAGCCCGAGGTAGTCGCTGCGGAAGTCGTGGCCCCACTGGGACACGCAGTGGGCCTCGTCGATGGCGAACAGGGAGATCTGCGCCCGCTCGAGCAGAGCCATCGTGCGCGGCAGCACGAGTCGTTCGGGAGCGAGGTAGAGCAGATCGATCTCACCGGCCAGCAGCTGCTGCTCGACCTGCGCGGCGGTGTCGAGATCGAGGGAGGAGTTGAGGTAGGCGGCCCGCACTCCGAGGTTCTCCAGGGCCGCGACCTGATCGGCCATGAGCGCGATGAGCGGGGAGATGACCACGCCCGCCCCGGGCCTGACCAGGGCCGGGATCTGGTAGCACAGGGACTTCCCGCCGCCGGTGGGCATGAGCACGACAGCGTCTCCGCCGCCCACGACCTGGTCGACGATGGCCGCCTGCTGACCCCGGAACTCCTCATAGCCGAAGACATCGTGGAGGACATCGAGGGCGGAGGCCGTAGTTGCGGAGGTCATACCGCCACCCTAGTTCACTCGCCTGACACGAAGCTTCACGCGCCTGACACGAAGCGCGCAGAGGCGGGGACGGCCCCAGCTGCTCGGCTGCGCGACTGCTGGAGGCTGGGAGCTGCAGTCCAGGGCGCTGGAGGCTGCTGAAAGCGAGAGATGGTCGCAATCGGATACTTTGCGCCGAAGAAACTGTCCGAACGCGACCACTTCTCGCCGGGCACAACCCTCAGAGCCACCACTCAGCGGGCAGCGAACCGAGGGGCCGCGACGAGGCCGAGCACGCCGACGGCGGCGACTGCGAGCGCGAAGATCGTCGTCGCTGCGGCCAGCCCCACCTCGGCGGCGAGGAATCCGACACCGATGGCGGGCACGGACATGAACACATAGGCGAGGACGAAGTACGAAGTGGTCGCCTCGGTCCGTCGGTCGGGCTCGGTCGCCG
This sequence comes from Brevibacterium sp. SMBL_HHYL_HB1, assembly GCF_018208375.1. Lineage (NCBI taxonomy): Bacteria > Bacillati > Actinomycetota > Actinomycetes > Micrococcales > Brevibacteriaceae > Brevibacterium > Brevibacterium sp. SMBL_HHYL_HB1. Next base: position 3,746,896 of record NZ_CP062936.1, read on the forward strand.
CGGTGATCGCGCGCATCCCGGTCATGAACACGAGTCCCTGACCGGCACCGGCCAGCACCGCCGAGACGACGAGGATCGGCAGGGAGCTCAGCGTCAGGGCGAGCACGAGCGCGCCCATGCTCACGATCATCGTCAGCGTGCCGCCGATGATGAGCTGCCGATCGGTCTGCCCGCGAAAGAGCAGCTGCGCGGTCGCCGAGGCCCCGAAGAGGAGGAAGACGACGCTGCCGGTGACCGCCGTCGAGGTCAGGTGCAGGGACTGTCCGATGAAGCTCGGCGCGACCGCCGAATACAGGCCGCAGATCGCGAAACCGGTGACCGCCCCCGGCGAGGCGGCCAAGAAGATGCTCCTCGACTCAGGTGGGATTCCGGGCAGCTGCAGGCGCACGGCGGCCGGGTTGCCGCGAGTGCGATCGCGGACGAGCAGCAGGGCGGCACCGGCGATGACCAGCGTGATCGCATTGACGAGGAAGGGTGTGAATAGGGGCCCGGAGGCGAATCGGGCGAGGAACCCGGACATCATGATGCCCAGTCCCAGCCCGCCCATGTTCGCGGCCGTCGCCAGGGACCCGGCCAGCCGTTCGCGTCCGGGCGGGGCGTTCTCGAGCACGGTGACGGTGGCCGTGGAAGTGAAGATTCCCGCCGCCAGTCCGGACAGAACGCGCCCGACGAGCAGCAGGCCGACGTTCGACCCGATGAGGAACAGCACCGCCGAGGCGATCGAGAAGACCACACCGGCAGCGAGCACCGGCCGGCGGCCCAGTCCGTCGGAGAGGCGGCCGAAGAGCACGAGCGCGGCGATGACGCCGAGGGCGTAGATCGCGAAGAGCTGGGTGGTGAAGGCGGTGCCGAAGCCGAATCTGTCCTCGTAGAGGGGGTAGAGCGGTGTGGGCAGGGTCGTGCCCATCATCACGACGGTGAATACGTACGCCGAGGCGGCCAGGCCCCATCCCGTGGCGGCGCGTGGTTGCCCCCGGTCGGCCGTCTCATCGGACACTGTCTCTGTGCTCCTCTCCCGGCCCTGCGCGTTCGCCGAGGCGGCTGTGCGCGTCGAGCCGTGAGCGATTGTACGCTGGAACCCGGATATCCATGACCGGGTATCGGCATGGTGGATTGTGCGCACGCGCGAGAAGGAGCAGATTCCGATGGAGACGAGCCCGAGCAGCCCCGACACGGCACGACGGAGGGCGCCGCTGAGCCCCTCTCGGCGCGGAGCGATGAGAACCGCGGGTCTTGCCGGGACGGTGGCGGTCATCGGCTCCTCGGCGGCGGTCACCTCGGCGTGCTCATCAGGGGAGGAGGAGTCGGCGCCGACGGAGGACGCGAACCTTCCGGCGACCGATGTGCCGGTCGGATCGGGCACGGTCATCGAGGACACCTATGTCGTGACCCAGCCGAAGGAGGGGGAGTTCTTCGCCTTCTCCTCCGTGTGCACTCACCAGGGCTGCCAGGTCAAGACGGTCACCGAGGAGGCCATCATCTGCCCCTGCCATTCCTCGAACTTCTCGGCCACCACCGGTGAGGTGCTGTCCGGGCCGGCCGAGGAACCGCTGCCGCAGTACGAGGTCACCGAGGCCGATGGGACCCTGACGATCAAGGGCAAGTGAGGACTCCATCGGGAGGGTGGGGTGACCTGCTGCCCGTGATCATTCGGTGCGCTGGGCTCTCAGAGGAAGAGGCCGGGCACGACCATGGCCGCGGCGATGATGAGGGCGATCACGGCTGAGAATCCGAGCCCACCGGCCTCGCTGCGGCGGGTCTTCGCGTCCTCGGCCCGCCACGGCAGTTCGGGCCAGACGAGTGCCGCTCGGAAGACGGCGACGACGATGGCGGCCATGCCGACGAGCCAGACCCAGACGAACCAGTCGGCCCAGCCGCCGAAGGGTCCGACGAGGCGGATGAGCAGGACGAACATCGCGGCCGTGCCGATGCCGGACAGCAGACCCATCCGGGTGGCCGAGCGGCCGGTGCGCAGCGCTGCGAAGCCGGCCCAGACCACGATGACCGCGCCGATGATCGCTGAGACGAGTTCGGGATTCATGACTGTCCTCTCTGCTTCGGGCTGTTTGTGCTCTCGGCCGACTCTGCTTCGGCTGACCCCGCCTCGGCCGACTCCGACTCCGCCGGGTCGGAGATGAGCGAGGCGGCGGCGTCGACATCGTTCGCCGAATCGCTGACGACGATGACGCCGTGCCCGGTCTCCGCGGAGAAGCCGAGGAAGGACCGGTAGCCTCCGGTGCCGCCGTTGTGCCAGGTGAGGTTCGGGCTCCTGTCCTTCGTCGTGAACCAGGCCCAGCCGATGCGGTCGGAATCGTCGAAGTCGGTCCGGGGCCAGGCCGCCTCGGCGCCGGGAGCGGTTCCATCGCGCACGGCCTCCAGCCAGATCGCCATGTCATGGGCGCTCGAGCGGATCGCACCGGCCGGGGCGTGGCCGCCCATGACCCACGGCGCGGCCGGCAGGCCCGAGGCCGTGAACCCGTGGCCGAGTCCCTCGGGCGAGCCCGGCACGAACGTGTCGTCCATGCCCAGCGGTTCGGTGATCCGCGTCCGCACGAGCTCGGCATAGTCATGGCCGGTCACCTCGGCGAGGGCTTGACCGAGGACGGCGAAGCCGAAGTTCGAGTACTCGGGCTCCTCGTCGCCGAGCTCGACTGAGTCGAGGCCGGCCACGACGTCGGAGGGGGAGGCGCGGTAGGGGTCCGCGCGGACGTAGTTGGCCAGGATGGACGTGAGGCCCTCGGCGAACCCCGACCACGGCTTCTGTGCGGGCAGACCGGAGCGCTGCATGGCGATGGATTCGAGGCTCACCTCGGCGACTTTCCCCTCGAGATCCGGCCAGACCTCGCCGAGGCGGGTGTCCGCGTCGATTTCGCCGCGGTCGATGGCATCGGCGAAGAGGGCGGCGGTGAAGGTCTTCGTGATCGAGCCGATCTCGAACTCCGTGTGCTCATCGGCTCCGGTGCCGGCGAAGGCGACCTCGTCGCCGTCGACGCGGGCCGCGGCGATGTGCTGCCAGTGCTTGCCGCCCAGGGCCTGTTCGACCTCGGCCATGAGCTCGGCGTCTCCGGTGGGCGCGCCCTGGAAGCCGCGCGGCCACGGGGTGAGCGCGGCGAGGGCGACCGCCGTGAGTGCCGCGACGGCCAGCGCGACCGACCGTCGCCGAGGCGACCGCGCGGGTGGTTCGGAAGTGCGGTTGTGCATCGTTCCTCCTGGTGATCCGGCTGGGTGGTGGTCGCCGAGGTTTTCCGGTAGTCGTCAGTGCGTGCCGATGAGGACCAGCGTGAGCAGCGGGATGACCCGCGAGCTGGGGACTCTCCAATGCCCGCGACGGGCACTGGCAAGCCAGCCGGCCCCGGCAAGGGCGTGCACATGGTGGTAGATCTGCCCGGTCGTGCCGAAGCGCTCATCCTTGCTGAGCTCGGCCACCGTGGTCGTGCCCTCGTAGATCGCCTGGAGCAGCTGCAGCCGAACGGGGTGGCCGAGCGCGGCAAGGCCCCCGGCCGCCTCGGCGAAGTCGATCTCGTTGAGCCCCTCACTCGTCAGTCCCATCTGCCAGGCGACGGGCCCCTCAGCGCCCGGGGGAGTGGTGTAGCCGGTATAGGTCACCCCGCCCTCGGCGCCGAAGCGGTCGACGAGCCCGTGCAGGGCCCAGAAGGTGTCCGCGTCGTCGGGCAGGGCATCGGCCGCGGAGCCGACCGGCACCTGGGCAGGCGCAGCCTCGGTGGGAGCGGACTCGGTGCGGCCGGGTTCGACCTGCGTTTCGGCCGGAACTGCGGCTTCGGGGGCGGACTCGCCCGCCGCTTCGAGTTCGTCGACCCTGGCCTCGAGGGCGGCGAGGCGGTCTGCGAAGGACGATGAGGATTCCATACCCTCACAGTACAGAAAATACGTAATTACGTAAATACTGCAATAGCTACTGGTGCGGGGCTGTTCGGCCAGACTCAGGTGGGCCGCCTAGACTGGTGCCGTGATGAGTACCGAAGAACCGCGCACCGAATCCACGCCTCAGCGCTCCGAGTCGTCCCCGCAGGCCATCGCCGCGGCGAAACGGCTCGGCGCGCCCATGATCGTCCGCGGCATCCTCGGCGTCGCCTTCGGGCTCGTCACCGTCTTCTGGCCGCGCGATGACACGAACCCTGCGCAGCTGAGTCTGCCGACCGATGTCGTCGATCACCTCGCCATCGGCTATCTCATCCTCTTCGCGCTGGTCCTCGTCTTCCAGGCCGCACGCTCTCCGCTGAACGTGCGCACCGCGGTCTACGGTCAGGCCGTCATCGCGATTCCGGGCATCGTCTTCCTGTTCATGGCCGATCAGCCCGCCGAGCTGCGTGCCGCGCTGAGCATCTGGGCCCTGCTCCACGGCGCGCTCGAGTTCTACAGCTGGCGTCAGCTGCGGGCCCAGCCCATGGCCTCGGACTTCCTCATCGCCGCGGGCGTCCACGTTCTGCTGGGCATCATCCTCGTGTTCGGCGACGGCATGGAGGCCCTGTCGATCCTCGGCTTCACCGGTGCCGCGACCCTCATCGCCGGCGTGATCTTCATCATCGGCGGGTACTCCCGCCTGAGCAAGGCCCGCCAACTGGCCAAACGCGGTGAGCTGCCGGAGCAGATCGACCCCGAGGAGGCCGATCCCGCCGAGGCGGCCGGCCTGCCCGCCGGGGCAGCCGGGGCAGACCGGCCCGACGAGGCCGAGCCCACCGACGGCCCAGATGGAGCATCCGCACAGAAGAACGAGCCCTGACCGGCACTCAAGACACCCGAGGTGAGATGAGCACTGTCGAGCACGAGACCGCGACCCATTCCCGATCAGCCAGCATCGCCTCCTCGGTGAGGTCCTCCGAACTGCTGGGCGATCTGGCCGAAGCCAGCCGCGAACTCGACCAGGCGCTGTTCCGTCGTCTGTTCGAGCTCTCCCGGACCCCGTCCCTGCTGGTGGCCACCGATTACGACGGCACGATCGCCCCCATCGTCGAGGTGCCCAGCCAGGCCTTCCCGCTCGAGAGCTCGGTCGATTCGCTGCGCGCGCTCGCCCTGCTGCCGTCCACCTCGGCGGGGGTGATCTCCGGGCGCAGCCTGCGCGATCTCGCGGCGATGTCGCGCCTGCCCCGCGAAGTCCACCTCTTCGGTTCCCACGGCGGGGAGACGGACACCCTCACCATCGCCTCCCTCGACGAGACGCAGCGGGCGACCCTGGCCGACTTCCGCGCCGACCTCACCCGCGCCCTGCCCGGCGCGGTCATCGAGCACAAGACCACGGGCGCGGCCGTCCACCTGCGCGGCTTGGACGAGGTCGAGCGGCATCGGATCGAAGCGGCCGTCGACGCCCTCGCCGCCGCCCATCCGATCCACCCGACGCGCGGAAAGCAGGTCATCGACCTGTCCGTCGTGCCCTCGTCGAAGGCCGAGGCGCTGACTCGCCTGCGGGCCCGGACGGGCGTGGAGTCCGTGGTGTTCATCGGCGACGACACGGCCGACGAGGTTGCCCTCGGAACCCTCGGCGACGGCGATCTCGGCCTCAAGGTCGGCCAGGAATCGGTGCCGACCCATGCGGACTTCCGCCTGAGTTCCCCGGCCGAGGTCTCCGTGGTCCTCGGGGCGCTGTTCGAAATGCGCAAGGCCTGGCTCTTCGGCCGGCGGGCCATCCCGCTCCAGCGCCACAGTCTGCTGGGCAACGGGCAGTCGACGGCACTCGTCGACCCGGCCGGCAGCATCTGCTGGATGCCTCATCCGATGCCGCACTCGTCCTCGATGTTCTCCGAGATCCTCGGCACCGAGGCGGCCGGCTTCTTCGCCGTCGGACCCGCCTCGGGGGCGGCGCCCCTGACGCAGCGCTATCTGGGGAACTCGACTCTGCTCGAGACCCGATGGGCGGGGCTGAACTGCATCGACTACCTCGCCCCGGTCGACGGGTACAGCGATGACACGATCGTCATTCGCGTGCTCACAGGAGACGTGCCCACCCGGATCCGCTTCGCCCCCCGCCTCGACTATGCGACGGTGCCCACGCGCATGACCAGGACCGATGACGGCGTGCAGGTGCTCGGCACCTCGGAACCGATCGAGCTCCACGCCCCGGGCCTCGACTTCGAACTCGTCGAGGACGGCGACTCGCAGACCGCTGAGGCGACCGTCGTGCCCTCGGAGCAGCCCGGCGGCGCTGTCGTGCTCGTCCTCGCCTGCGGTTCGGGCACCGGTGACGCCGGCTACATCGCCGCCGGTGGGGAGCGCCATGTGCGCGAACGGGCGCTGAACTTCTGGACGAACTGGGTCGAATCGCTCGGCCTGCCCGGGCATCACCGCGAGGAGGTCATCCGTTCGGCGATCACCCTGCGCGCCCTGTGCCACGAGCCCACCGGGGGAGTCCTCGCCGCCCCCACGACCTCTCTGCCCGAGGGCATCGGCGGCGTCCGCAACTGGGACTACCGCTACACCTGGCTGCGCGACGGTTCGATGACGGTCCGAGCCCTCCTCGCGCTCGGATCGACCGGTGAGGCCGAGGGCTTCCTGTCCTGGCTGTCGGGGATCCTGTCCCGCACGGTCTCACCCGAACAGCTCCATCCCCTCTACGCCGTGGACGGTTCGGCCCTGACCACCGAGGCGGTGCTCGACCACCTGCCCGGCTATGCCGGTTCGCGTCCCGTGCGGGTCGGCAACGCGGCCGAGCATCAGGTGCAGCTGGACGTGTTCGGCCCGGTCACGGAGCTGCTCGACGAACTCAGCGACCACCTCGGCGAACTGCCCGACGACTATTGGCGGCTCACCTGTCAGATGGTCGAGGCCGTGGGAAAACGGTGGTTCGAGGCCGATCACGGGATCTGGGAGGCCAGGCGGGCGCCGAAGCACAATGTCTACACGCGGGTGATGTGCTGGGTGACGGTGGACCGGGCTCTGCGGATCGCCCGTCGCTTCGACCGGGAGCCGCCCGGTGCGTGGAGGCAGCTGCGCGAGGAGATCGCCCACGATGTGCTCACCCACGGCTACAGCGAGGAGGTCGGGGCCTTCACGGTCGCCTACGGTGAGACGGACCTCGATTCGGCGGCCCTGTTCGTCGGGCTCTCGGGCCTGGTGAGCGCCGACGATCCGCGCTTCATCTCCACCGTCGACGCGATCGAGAGGGAGCTGCGGGTCGGCCCCACGGTCTTCCGCTACCGCTACGAAGACGGGATGCCCGGTCTGGAGGGCGGATTCCACATCTGCACGACCTGGCTCATCGAGGCCTTCATCAAGGTCGGCCGGATCGACGACGCCTGGGATCTGTTCCGGCAGGTCGACAACCTGCTCGGGCCCACGGGGCTGCTGTCCGAGGAGTACGACCCCGTCGCCGAGACCCATCTGGGCAACCACCCCCAGGCCTATTCGCATCTCGGCTACATCCGGGTCGCGCAGCTGCTCGATGAGCACCGCCCGAACTGAGTGCGGCAGCCCCGGACGGGTCGAGTGCCGAAAGACAGGTGCGTGCCCCTGGCGACACCCGACCCGCGGGTCGCAGCCTCACTCGACGAGTGGCAGCCTCACTCGATGAGGAGGGTGACCACCTCGGCGATGCAGGCGGGGCGCTGCTCGCCCTCGATTTCGATGGTGTGGTTGAGGATGAGCTGGGTGCCCTTCTGCCCGCGGATGACGTCGCCCACCTCGACTCTCCCGCGCAGGCGCGAGCCGACGACGACGGGCTGGAGGAAGCGGACCTTGTTGAGTCCGTAGTTGATCTTCATCGACACGCCCTCGATGGCGAAGATCTCGGAGGAGAACTTCGGGATCAGAGCGAGGGTGAAGAAGCCGTGGACGATGGTCGCTCCGTAGGGGCCCTCTGCCGCGCGGGCCTCGTCGACGTGGATCCACTGGTGGTCATCGGTGACATCGGCGAAGGTGTTGATGGCATCCTGATCCATCGTCACCCACTCGGAGGAGCCGAGTTCGGTTCCGATGAGCGATTCGATCTCGTCGATGCCGTTGAGTGTGCGCATTCCGGTTCTCCTTTGATCCTGGCGACGTTCGGTGCCGACTGTGCCGCATCTCGCCGGTGCCGGGCCGCGACCTCGCCGAGCGCAACGACCGTGCCGGGCCGCTTCGACCGAGTCGGGCGCAGCGATCCGCCGGGCCGCTGAGCGGACAATCGATTGACAGAAGCTGTCTCTGGCATCATACGTGGCCCGCTGCTCGAGGCCACCCTCGCCATCCGGACTGTGAGCCGACGCTCGGCCGTCCGGCGCGTTAGGTTGGAGATATGGCCGATCCAGCGCGCGACTACCCCAAGACGCTCACCGATCCCCTCTCGCCGAGGTGGATCGAGCGCCCCGATGGCTACCGGAGCTTCGAATCCGCGTACTTCGTGGGACGCGGGCAGGACACCTTCGACCGCTGCGCCGAGGAGCTGCTGCACTGGGAGGTCAAGATCCGCAGCGGCTTCGACATCGAGGTCGGCGGCCGGGGCGAAACCCGGACCGGTGAGACCGGGAGCGAACCGCCCCGCGTCGAGGCAGGGCAGGAGCCGACGATCAGAGTCCGCCTCGGTCCCTTCGGACTGCCGGAGCCCTCACGCGTCATCGACGTGTTCGAGACGACGCGGCGGTGCGGGTTCACCTACGGCACGAAGCCGGGGCACCCGATCACGGGTGAGGAGTCGTTCATCCTCATCCGCACCCCCGACGACAGGGTCTTCCTCGTTCTGCGCTCGGTCTCGCGCGCAGGAGCGGGCATCTGGCGCCTCGGCGAACCCCTCGTCCGGCTGGCGCAGGTGATCTACCGGCGCCGCTACGGCCGGGCTCTGCGCGTCTGATCCCGCTTCTGCCGCGCAGCCGGCAGAGCACCGGTGCTGCGAGCTCAGTTGTCCTTGATCGACTTCCGGGCCGGAGTGTACTCCCAGTGCCAGGGCTCGTACATGCTCGACTTCGCCCAGCCCGGGTTCTCCCAACCGTATTCGTCACCGTGCTCGACCAGCCAGTCCCAGGCCCCTGACTTGCTTGCGACGCCGCCGCCGAGGTCGAGGGCGATGCCCCAGCCGTGCAGCGAGGTGCCGGGCTTGGCCGCCAGACCCGGTTTGCGGCCGGCCACGGAGAGCTGACCGCTCATGTCACGGTAGGAGTCGGTGATCTCGAGTTCCTTGCCGGTGTCCTTCTTGTAGGCCGCGTTCATCTTCGCGAAGGAGACCGCGGCGTCCGCGCGCAGCTGGTGATCCTCGATTCCCAGATCGCACAGCCACTCCTCCGGCAGCTCACCGTTGCTGACGGACTTGTCGAAGTCCTGCTCCGCATCGCAGCCGGGCAGGGCGCTCTTCTTGATGGAGCGGCTGGCGGCCTCGACGTTCTTCTGCTTCGCGCTCGGCGCACCGACCTCGACCGAGGACGAGCCCTTCGAGCCCGAGACCTGGGCGTCGACCTTCTCCGGGCTGACCGCCGCCGGCTGACCGGCGGCCGTGGGGTCGGTCTTGACCTCGGCTCCGGCACCGAGGCTGCTGGCCAGCAGAGACGCCGCGGTCGCGGCCCCTGCCACCGCCACGGCGGTCAGGGTCGACATCGTCCTGATCCTCTGCTTGCGCACGGAACGCAGCAGCGAGCCGTTCGATCCGCGTCCCCGCGCGACGCCGGCGCTGACCCTGCCGGTTTCCGCAGCGTCAAGGGGACCGAATGCTGAGGTCGAACGCGAACGCGCGGTCTCCGCTGCGGCGGCCTCGGCGGCCATGGCTGCCCGGCGCGGCGAAGGTGCCGCGGCGCGTTCCTCGGCGGCCATCGCCTCCCGCCGCGGCGACGGGGAGACGGCGGTCTGGGGCTGTCGGATCGGCCTCTTCGGTGCGTGTCCACGCGAAAGCAGAGACGACCGTCGCCTGTGCAGATCCCGTCGACGCACCGGTTCCGGTGTGGCCGAGGATGACTCTGACATAACTCTCCAGGTGTGCCGCTGACTCGCCGAGAGCGTCGGTCGTCCCGACGCCTCGATCACAACATCACAAAAGCGTAACGGCCATATATAGAAAATGTCATATTCAAGTGACGAATCGCACTTCTGCCCGGGCAGGCCCGGGCGGGAGCCGCCTCGGCGAGGTTATTCGGCCTTGCTCTCGATGTACTGCTTGAGGGCTCGGTCCTGTGCTTCCTCATCGGGGAAGATCGCCTCGGTGCGGGCGCCGCCGGTGACCGGGTCGTTGCTGAAGACGAGCGTGATGCCCAGCAGACGCGCCTGACCCTGGGCGATGACGAGGCCCAGGCCCATTCCGCCGCCGCCGGCGGAGACGAAGCGGGTCGGGCCGGTGTTGACGATATCGGGCGGGTAGCCGGGGCCGGAGTCGGTGATGATGATGCTGCGGGTGTTCGTCTCGAGCCGGATCGGGTCCCCGCCGTGCTTGATGGCGTTGACGAGCAGATTGGAGATGATGCGCTCGAATCGGCGGACATCGGTGACCAGCGTCGAATCCAGTGCCGCCAGCTGCGTGTCGATCGTGTGCCCGGCCAAGGCACCGGAAGCCTCCATGGTGCCCAGCAGCGAACGGACCGCCTGGTCGATATCGACTCGGGAGAACTCGGGATTCGCGCGTCCGGCGTCGAGGCGGGAGACCTCGAGGAGGTCCTCGACGAGGATCTGCATGCGCTGCACGCGGTCCTTGACGAGCTCGGCCGGTCGGGAATCCTCCTCGAGCAGGTTCGCCGCGTTGACCAGTCCCGTCAGCGGGGTCCGCATCTCATGGGCGAGATCGGCGGTGAAGCGCTGCTCGGAGTCGATGCGCTCGGTCAGTCGCGCCACCGCGGTATCCACGGCCGTGGCGAAGGCCCACACCTCCTGGTCGGATTCGTCGATGACATCGGCGATGCGGGTGGAGGTGTCCCCGCCGGCGATCTTCCGAGCCGCCTGCGCGCCGAGGGTCAGCCGCCGGGAGATGCGTCCGGCGACGATCGAGCCGACACCGCCGACGACGAGAGCCGAGCCGATCATGCCCACCAGCAGCGCCTGGTCGATGCGGCCGATGAGCTCCTGACTGTCCTTCGTCGAGGCGCGCACGGAGATCACCTCGGTGTAGGTGCCGACCTCGATCGGGGCGGCGGCCCACACGATCTCCTCTCCGTCGACCTCGGACCGGATCGTCACGCTCTGACCCTTGAGCGCCGAGCTGCGGGCATCATCGGGAAGCTGCGGATCGTCGATCCGGGCGTTGAGGGTGAGCACTCCGGTCTCGGAGAAGATGGCGGTGGCGTTCGTCAGCTGCTCGGTCACCGTTGAGCGCATCCGATCGTCTTCGGCCCGGGCCGCGGATTGGCGCAGCACGATCGAGCAGGAGAGGACGGCGATGATCACCGAGGCGACGATGAGCAGAGAGATCTTCCAGCGCAGTGACATGCGATCAGCCTGCGAAGCGGTAGCCGAATCCGCGAACGGTTTCGATCATGCTCGCCCCGATCTTCTTCCGCAGACGCTGGATGTGGACGTCGACGACACGCGAGTCGCCGGCCCATTCGTAGCCCCAGACGGTGAAGGCGATCTTCTCCCGGGAGTACACATGCTCGGGCTGCTCGGTCAGCAGCAGGAGGACCCGCAACTCGGTGGGGGTGAGGTGGACCTCCTCACCGTCGACCTCCACCGTCAGACGCCCCGTGTCGAGGACGAGAGAGCCGAGGCGGGTGCGGAAGGGCCCCAGCCCGCCGTCGCCGGTTCCCGCCTGCGCCGACGGGGCACCGTCGGGGCGCGGAGGGATCCCGGAGCCGCCGATGGCATCCTCGTCGTCGGCATCCTCGGGGCCGGTGGTGAACCTCCCGCCCGCGCCGAGGTAGGTGTCATCGGATTCGAGCTGGGCCCGCAGTCGATCCTGGGTGTCCATTCCGGGACTGGCGCCGAGCACCTCGGGGATGCCGTCGCCGGTGACCATGCCGCCGGGACCGATCACGGTCTCGTGCTCGTCGTCGGGGTCGGGGGCGGGCGAATAGCCGAGCTTGTCGGTGCCGGTGGTGATGAACCGGCGGACGACGGCGCGGATCCGAGCGTTGAGGACCTGCATGTCGAAGGGTTTGGTCAGGTAGTCGTCGGCTCCGGCCTCGAGAGCTTGGACGATGTCGATGGCATCGGAGCGGGCGGAGATGATGATGATCGGGATCGTCGAGCGCTCACGCACGGCACGGCAGATGGAGGCGCCGTTCATCGTCGGCAGCATGAGGTCGAGGAGGAGGACGTCGGCGCCGTTGGCGGAGACGAATTCGTATCCCTCGCGGCCGTCGGCGAAGGCCGAGACCGTGTAATCGAAGCGTTCGAGCCCGATCTGGGTCGTTTCCCGGATGACCTCGTCATCCTCGACCAGAACAATATGCATTACGTTTCTCCATTTAGCCGCGTGAAGCGTTGACCTGGTTCAAACCTACCGTCGTGCAGGCGGAAGACCTGCACCGACCATCCCGAGGGGCAGCAGGCATCGTCGCCATCGGCGAACATCGCCTCCTGCACCACCAGTGTCCCATTCTTGCCCGGACTGAGTGTGAGCTGATTGCCGGTGGCGATGAGCTCCAGCCGGGGTTTGCCGTCGTGCTTGCTGATCACCGCGCCCGCGATGACCTCGTCGCGCTGCTTCGGATTCGCCACCGTCACGACCTGGAACTTCTCGTCGTCGCTGAGGAAGGGTGTGGAGAACTTCAGGCACTTCTTGCAGTCGGCGACGACCTCCGCCGTCTCGCTGGCGCTGCCGGTGACCGCCACGCCGGAGGTGTCCTCGATCGTCCTGCGGATCTCCTTGAGGGAGAACGGTTCGTTCGGCGGACCGGCGTCGGTGCTGTCGGGGGCGAAGAGAGAGGGGGAGGGGTTGCTTTCGGGAGAGACCTTGAGGCCGCGATCGGGGCCGCACGCGGCGAGCGAGAACGTCATCATGGTGACGAGCAGCAGGGCCGCGAGGCTGCGCAGGCGGGTGCAGGCCGAGGCGACGCGGTCGGCGGCGTGAGCGCGCGGGAGGTCGGCATGAGGCCCCGCGGCAGGCTGGCCGGAGGCGGCGCGGGCGCAGTCTTCGCGACCAGGCCGGGTCGCCTGGCCGGTGCGAAATGGGCGCGACGCCTCCCCGGAGGCGTGTCGAGAGGGGGTGGACACACATTCATTTTTGCCTGTTCGGAGCCTGTAGTCCACCCGATCGATCGTGCAGGCGAGTCGGATCCCGCCCGTGCGGCCCGTGGTCGGGCGCTCTCCAGTGCCGTCAAGGCGACTTGCGCCAACCTCGGCGAGGGCGTCGCGACGCTTCGGCGGCGGTTGTGACCTCTGGCACCGTATGGGTCGGCTCTCAGCTCGGGCCGGTAGACTGGAGGCATGGCGCCAACGAACACACCGAAGAAGAAGTCCTCAGGCGGCAAGCCCACGAGCACCGTGTCGTACAAGGACGCGATCAAGGTCGGCGTCTTCTGCGGCATCGCGACCCTGGTCCTCGCGCTCATCGTCACCCGCTCCTGGCAGGACCCTCGAGCCTTCGGCTACGCATTCATCTATGCCGGCGCGGCCTTCGTGGTGGTCGCCGGCTTCGCAAGCTACCTCAACTGGGTGATGCGCAAGGACACGCAGAACAAGGACCAGTCCTACCCCGTCCTCAAGTAGCACCGTCCTAGTTCCCTCTCCGGAGGATTTCAAGGGAAAGGAGTGTAGGTTTCAGTGACGAAAACCTACACTCCTTTCCCTTGAAATGTCTCCAGCGGCGGAGGGCGGCCCGCCCGGAGCCCGCCTGAGCTGCCGGAGCCCCCTGAGCTGGCCCGGAGCCCGCTTGAGCTGGCTCGGGGGGTTCCGGAACCGGCCCGGTTCTACTCGAAGCGCAGGAGGCGGAGGCTGTTGAGGATGACGAAGACCGACGAGAAGGCCATGGCCGCCCCGGCGATCATCGGATCCAGCAGGCCCAGAGCCGCGATCGGAATCGCCGCCGTGTTGTAGGCGAAGGCCCAGAACAGGTTGCCCTTGATGAGGCTGAGGGTTCTGCGCGAGAGCCGGATGGCCTGTGGGATCTGCCGCGGATCGGACTTGACCATGGTGATGTCCGAGGCGGCCATCGCTGCGTCCGTGCCCGAACCCATCGCGATGCCGAGGTCGGCACCTGCCAGGGCCGCGGCATCGTTGATCCCGTCTCCGACCATCGCCACGGCCTTGCCCCTCTCCTGGAGCTCGGTGACCACGGAGACCTTGCCGTCGGGACGGACGTCCGCCCGCACCTCGGTGATCCCGAGTCTCTCGGCGACGACTTCGGCGGCTTGGGCGTTGTCCCCGGTCAGCAGCACGGTATCGAGGCCCAGCGAATGCAGCTCGGCGATCGCATCGGCCGCCGAGGGCTTGGCCTCGTCGGCGACGAAGCTCAGGCCCCGGAAACGGCCGTCGATCGCCAAGGCCACGATCGTGGCCCCGCGGTGGCCGGAGTCGTCGGGGGCGTGGACGTCGATGCCGTGCTCGCGCAGCAGGCCCGGGCGACCGGCGAGCACATCGGCCCCGTCGATCGTGGCCCGCAGACCGCCGCCGGCGATGTTCTCGAAGTTCGTGATCTCCGCAGACCCGGCCGGCGTGCTGTCAGAAGCCTTCGTCCCCGCCGTCGCGCCGACGATCTCGGGTGCGGCGGCGACGATGGCCCGGGCGATCGGGTGCTCGCTGCGGGACTCGAGTCGGGCCAGGACCTCGAAGTCCGGGGCCGACAGCTCGGTGCCGGCCAGGCTCATCACCCCTGTGGTCAGGGTGCCGGTCTTGTCGAGCACGACCGTGTCGATCGAGCGCGTCGACTCCAGCGCCTCGGGCCCGGAGACGAGGATGCCCAGTTGGGATCCGCGCCCGGACGAGACCGCCAACGCGGTCGGCGTGGCCAGACCCAGTGCGCAGGGGCAGGCGATGATGAGGACCGTGAGACCGGCGTGCAGGCCCATCGCCCAGCCGCCGGTGACCAGCCCCCAGACCAGGAGCGTGGCCACGGCGATGGCGAAGACGATCGGGACGAACACCGCCGAGATCCGATCGGCCAGGCGAGCCACGGCGGGCTTGCCGGTCTGCGCGCGGCTGACGAGATCGGCCATGGCCGCCAGCGTCGTATCCGCACCCACCCGTGTGGCCCTGACCTCGAGCACGCCCGAGGTGTTGATCGTGGCCCCGGTGACCGTGTCGCCGGGAGCGACCTCGACCGGCACGGATTCGCCGGTGAGCATCGCCTCGTCGATCGCCGAATGGCCGGTGAGCACCTCGCCGTCGGTGGCGATCTTCTCGCCGGGGCGGACGAGGAAGACATCGCCGACGACGAGCTCGTCGATCGGCACCTGCACCTCGGTGCGGGGGTCGTGCGCCGTCCCCGATCCCGACGCCGCGCCTGCGGGTCCGGACCCCTCCCGCAGCACGGTCGCGGACTTCGCCCCGAGGTCGAGCAGGGCCTTGAGCGCCGCGGTTGCGCGGGTCTTCGCCCTGTCCTCGGTGAGCTTGCCGATGAGCAGGAACACCGTGATCGCCGCGGCGGCTTCGAACCACACGTGGTACTCGGCGGGAATCGACCAGCCCCAGCCGTCGAGCACCGCACGGCCGAGGGTGACGTAGGAATACCCGCTGGCGACGATGATGCCGACGCTGACCAGGGTGTCCATGGTCGTCGACCCGCCTCGTGCGGCCTTGTGCGCCGCCGAGTGGAAGGGCCAGGCGCCCCAGGTCACCACGGGCAGGGCGAGGACGGCGACGATCCACTGCCAGCCGGCGAAGTGCCAGCCCATGACCATCGAGATCGCCACGATCGGCACGGCCAGGATCAGCGAGCCGATGAAGCGCGGCCGCAGGTGTCGCGGATCGTAGTCGACGATCTCCGGTCCCGGCCCGCTCGTCGAGGCCTCGCGCACCGTGGCCCCGTACCCGGCCTTTGCGACGGCGGCGGTGATGTCGTCATCGGACAGTTCGGAGTCGATGACAACGTGCGCGGTCTCGAGCGGCAGGTTGACCTCGGCGGAGACCCCGTCGAGGCGGCTGAGTCTCTTCTCGATCCGGGCCGAGCAGGATGCGCAGGTCATTCCCGTGATGTCGAGATCGACCTCGCGGGGCATCACTTCACCTCGTAGCCGGCCTCATCGACGGCGGCGCGGATGGCCTCCTCATCGAGCTCCTCCGCCGAGGTGATCGTCACCGGGGAATCGCCCCCGGCGTTGAGCTCGACGGCGACGTCGCTGACACCCGGCAGGCCGCCGAGCTCTTCCTTGACAGCGGCCTCGCAGTGTCCGCAGGTCATTCCCGTCACTGTGATGTTCGTGGTGGTCATTGCATTCTCCTATCAGCTGTGAATGGTGCCCGAATGCCGATCCCCAAGCGTCGTCCCACCCTTCGGGGCGGACGCGGCCGGGCGGTTCAGCTCTTGATGAGTCGGGCGATGGCGGCTGATGCCTCCTCGATCTTCTTCCGCGCGGCCTCGTCGTCGCCGGAGCCGGCGGCGTCGACCACGCAGTGAGCGATGTGCTCCTCGAGGAGGTTGATGGAGACCGCGTGCAGCGCGGCTGTCGCGGCGGAGACCTGGGTGAGGATGTCGATGCAGTACTTGTCGTCATCGATCATCTTCCCGATGCCGCGGACCTGGCCTTCGATCCGCTTCATCCTCCGCGCGAGGGCGTCCTTCTGCGGGGTGTATCCATGGTGCTCAGTCATGTTCACACGGTATACCCCTACAGGGTATGAGTCAATGGACCCCCGCCGAGGCGGCTGTGCGTTTGCTCTCATCGTGGGCCGGGCGTCTGCTGCGACTCCTACAATCGTAGGTATGCGTGTTGCCAGACTCTTCCGTTTCCCGGTGAAGGGCTTCCCCGCCGAGGAGCTCACCGAAGCGAGGGTGGTCAAGGACCGCGGGATCCGCGGTGACCGGGTCGCCGCGTTCACGAACGGCAGCCTCGACGTCCCCGATGATGCCTGGCACTCCTATTCGGCGTTCACGGTTCTCAAGAACGACACCGAGCTGCAGAAGTGGCGCGTGGCCGTCGCCCTCGCCGAGGCGGCCGACGTCGAATCCGCCACCGTGACCCTGACGGACCCGGCAGGGGAGTCGACGACGTTCGCCACCGACGATCGGGAGTCGAGGGCCGCCTCGGCGCGCTTCCTCTCCGAGCGCATACCCCCTCAGGGTGACTTCCCGCGAGGGCTGGCGGTCGCGGACCAGGGGATGTTCGACTCGCAGAAGTCGGGGATCTCGCTCATAAATCCGGCCACGGTCGCCGCGATCGCCGACACCGACGAGGGCCGGGCCGCTCTCGGCGCCGCCGCGGACGGTCTCGACCCGCTGCGCTTCCGCGGCAACGTTCTCCTCGACGGTCTCGAGCCCTTCGCGGAATTCGCGCTCGTGGGTTCGATCATCCGCCTCGGCGGGGTGCGGCTGGCGATCCGCTCGACGATCGAACGCTGCCCGGCGACGACGGTCAACCCCCGGACCACCGCCGTCGATGTCAACGTCCCGCGGGTGCTCAACTCCGCGTGCGGGCACCTGCACTGCGGGGTCTACGGTCAGATCCTCGAGACCGGCGAGGTCGCCGCCGGCGACGAGATCGTCATCGAGGGCCCGGCCCCGCGTGAACTGATCAAGGTCGCCCGCAGCCCGCGGTTCATGACCGTGGTCGGCCGGCAGAGGATCTGCAACGACATCGTCGAGGTGGCTCTGCGTGACGATCTCGGCTGGATCCGCGAATTCGACGAACCGGGTACGAATCTGCGCGTCCACCTCGACCTCGGCGCACCGTTCTGGCGGACCTATACGATCACCGAGGTGGACGACGACATCGTCCGCATCGCCGTGCGCACGCAGGGCAGAGGCTCACGGGCCGTGGCCGAGCTAGCGGCCGGCCAGCGCATCCTCACCTCCGGCCCGCACGGAACCATGACCGCCTCCCGCGTCTTCGGCGGGACGACGGCCCTGGTTACCGCCGGCATCGGCATCACCCCGAGCCTGGGACTGCTGCGGGCCGACGGGCTCGGGGAGCTGCCGGCCACCGACCGGATCCGACTCTTCCACGTCGACCGCGACCACCGGACCGCCTGCCTGTGGAACCGTCTGCAGGAGCGGGCCGGCGGTGGCAGCATCCCCGTCGAGGCCCACCACCGCGACACCGCGACCGCCGGAAGGCCCAGCCACCGGGAGCTCGTCGACTGGGTGGCCGGCTGCGACAACGTCATGGTCTGCGGACCCAGGGACTTCACCGCGGCCGTGCTCGCCGCCAGCGCCGAGGCCGGGGTCCCGGCCGTCCACCAGGAGACCTTCGCCTCCCCGAACACAGGGATGAGCGAGATCATCGCCGGCTGCTCGGCCGCCGAGGTGACGCTGGAGAACTCAGGGACGAGCTTCGTCTGGGAACCGAAGGAGGGCACCCTGCTCGAGTCCCTCGAAGCCCGCGGATTCGGCTCCCCGAGCTCGTGCCGGGGCGGGTCCTGCGGCACCTGCGCGGTGTCGCTGGCAGCGGGGTCCGTGCTCTACCCGATCGAACCGGCCGCCCGCGTCGGCGACGACGAGGTGCTCGTGTGCTCGGCGGTGCCGGCCGGGCCGATCCGCCTCGCGCTCTGACGGGCACCGGTGTCCGGTCCCGTGACCGGACCCGCGCCCGGGCTCTGATCTCGGTTCTCGACTCGGCCGCTGACCAGGGGAGATCCGGCCGCTGATCAAGGATGATCCGGCCCCTGACCAGGAGAGATTCGGTCCCGCCGAGGCGCGTTTCACAGGTGGCACAATGGGTTCCATGCCCAAGCAGAAGCGATCCATCATGTCGAAGGGACCCGCCGGACCGGTGGGACGCCTGAGCCGGTGGGTCCGCTTCGGGGTGGCCGGACGGATCATGTTCGCGAACTCGATCATGCTCGTGGGCATCATGGTCCTGACCACGAGCCTGCTCTACATTCAGCTCTCCCAGCTGAACACGAAGCGCGAACAGGACCTGATGGGTTCGGCCGCGGACAATATGTCGCTGTCCCTCGGGCTCGTCGGCACCGGTGAGGCCGGGCACGACGACTTCCTCGACGCCGAGTCCAGGACCGATGTCGAGACCATGCTCAACAACGTCATCAGCCAATACGGCTTCGATGTGGCCGCCGTCGTGCCCATCGACTTCCTGCTCACCCCGCCCACCCTCGGCTCACCGAATCGGCAGCAGACGTTCGACGAGAAGATCGTCTCGGCGAACTCCGGGAGGATCCCCGAGGACTCGATCGACCAGCTGGCGCAGTCCGTCGACGAACAGGCCCTGGAGAACGGTGAATCGCGCGTGAGCTTCATCGACGACGGCGGACCCGGCGACGGCACCATGTACGTCATCACCCCGGTCCACGCCGAGCACGTCGGCGCCGACGAGGTCAGGCGCGACACGGTGGTCGGCGCCGTGATCGTCGGCAGCTCGGCCGACTCGGTCCGCGAGGGCTTCATGGCGCAGAGCAAATGGCTCATCGGCATCGCCGTGCTCACCCTCGCCCTCGGCATCGGCTCGTCCTGGGTGACCTCGCGGGGACTGCGCAGAGTCACCGGCGACTACGGCGCCGACGAGCTGAGCAGCATGCTCGACTTCTACTCCTCGGTGCTCAAAGCCGTCTCCGAGGGCCTGCTGCTGGTCGACCGGTCAAGGGGGATCGTGCTCATCAACTCCGAGGCCAGGGAGCTGCTCGGCCTGACGGCGGGCGGGGACGATGCGGACCCGGCTCCCGCCTCGGCGGTGGATGCGCCTCCCACCGAGGCCGCGACGGTGGGCACCCCGCTGGACGAGCTCGACCTGCCCGGGGCCCTGCTCGATCTGCTCGCCTCCGGCCGCTGGGCCCGGGACGAGATCCACTACACCGACGATCGGGTCCTCGTGGTCAACCAGCAGCCCACCGAGGCCGCCAGCGACACCTGGGTCGTGACCATGCGCGACCACACGGAGCTGGCCGAACTCTCCGGCGAGCTCGTCTCCGTCCGCTCCTTCTCGGATTCCCTGCGGGCCCAGACCCACGAATACGCGAACCGGCTGCACATGGTCGTGTCCCTGCTCGAGACCGGGCACGTCGACGAGGCCATCGACTTCGCGGCCAAGGACCTCGACGATCTCAACCGGGTCAAGGGGGACGGGTCGATGACCTTCGACCATCCCGTCCTGTCGGCACTGCTGCTGTCGAAGATCGCCCAGGCCGCCGAGGAGGGCATCGAGATGACGGTCGACACCGCCGAACTCACGGGCCGCCTCAGCGGGGACGACCGTGATCTCGCGACGATCCTCGGCAACCTCATCGACAACGCTTTCGACGCGCTGAGCAGGCAGGACGTTCTGCCCGAGGACAAGAGGGTCCATGTCAGCCTGTCCGGATCCGGTGGTGCCGGGGGATTCACGGTCGAGGTCAGCGATGACGGGCCCGGGATCGACGAGGAGCACGTCGACGCGATCTTCGAGCGGGGCTGGTCGACGAAGCACGACGGGGTCGAGACCGACCAGGGGCAGGGCCATCAGCAGACGGGCACGCGCGGGGTCGGGCTGTCGCTGGTCGTCCAGGCGATCCGGCGGCTCGGGGGAGCCGTGGACGTGCAGGGCCGCGGTGAGGAAGGCGACCGATTCAAGGGCGCCGTGCTCACCGTCTGGCTGCCCGACGCCGATCGGGACGCTGACACCTGAGTCCGGACGCCCCCGCGCTTGGATTCGGCGCGCCCGCGCCTGGGTTTGGCACGCCCGCGCATGAGTCCGGCACGCCCGCGCATGAGTCCGGGGCACCCGCATCTGGGTCGACATGCCCGCGCATGAGTCGGGGACGTCCGCGCCGGGGTCTTGATGAATGAGAACGATCGCGGTCATCCGGTCGCGGCGACTTAGACTGCACCGAGGACAGACACGGCCGCAGGAGGCCGAGGAGTGGAGGAGCCATGGACCAGGACATCGTCGTTTGCGAGCCGCTGAGGACCCCGATCGGAGCCTTCGGCGGACAATTCCGGGACATCCCCGCCCACGAACTCTCCGCCACCGTCGTCCGAGAGCTGATGAGCCGGACCGGGCTCGACCCCGAACTCGTCGCCGACGTCATCATGGGTCAGGGCTACGCCACCTCGGAGGCCCCGTGCATCGGCCGAGTCACCGCACTCGACGCGGGACTGCCCGTGACCGTGCCCGGCAAGCAGGTCGACCGGCGCTGCGGTTCGGGTCTGCAGGCGGTCGTCGACGCGGCCATGGTCGTCGGCTCCGGCAACGGCGACTTCGTCATCGCCGGCGGTGTCGAATCCATGTCACACGCCCCGTTCTACAACGACACCATCCGGTGGGGCGTGCGCGGAGGCAACGCGGACTTCATCGACTCGCTCGGACGCGGACGGACCACTCCGGGCGGAAAGTTCCACCCCGTCGAGGGCGGAATGCTCGAGACCGCGGAGAATCTGCGCCGGCAGTACTCGATCGGCCGTGAGGAACAGGACGAACTGGCCTTCAACTCCCATCAGCGGGCGGCCGCGGCGGCAGCCGATGGGCGGTTCGCCGAGGAGATCGTGCCCGTGACGATCCCCGCCACCCGCAAGGTCGCCGAACACCAGGTCGAGACCGATGAGCACATCCGCCCCGACACCAGTCTCGACAAGCTCGCGAAGCTGCGCCCCATCCGCGGCAAGGTCGACGACGAGGCGACCGTGACCGCCGGCAACGCCTCCGGCCAGAACGACGGCGCATCGGCTGCCATCGTCACCACTCGTGCCGCCGCCGAGGCGAACGGCCTCAGACCGCTCGGCCGCCTGGTCAGCTGGGCCGTCGCCGGTGTGCCCCCGGAGACCATGGGCATCGGCCCGGTCCCGGCCACCGCCCGGGCGCTGGAGAAGGCCGGCCTCGAGCTGTCCGACATCGACCTCATCGAACTCAATGAAGCCTTCGCCGCGCAGGCGCTCGCCGTCACTCGCGAATGGGGCCTGGGCCAGGGCGACTTCGATCGACTCAATGTCAACGGTTCGGGCATCTCTCTCGGCCATCCCGTCGGCGCCACCGGCGGCCGGATCCTGGCCACCATGCTGCGCGAGATGGACCGCCGCCAGGCCCGCTACGGCCTCGAGACCATGTGCATCGGCGGCGGCCAGGGCATCGCGGCCGTCTTCGAACGCGTGTGAGTCACGCCGCGGTCTGTTTTCACGGCAGAAGAATGTAGAAATCCGGCCCGAAATCATACATTCTTCTGCCGGCAAATGTGCCTGCCCGGCTCGGCGTGGCGTGCTGCGGGCCCGTGCATGATGCCCCAGGCCCTGAGTGCTGCAGGGCCGCGCGTGTCCCAGGCCCGTGCGTGCCCCAGGCTCGTGAGTGCTGCAGGCCTGGGCCTGCCCCAGGCCCATGCGTGCCACAGGGCCGTGCGTGTGACAGGTCTGTGCCGCTGATGTGGCTGGGCTGGAACACGAACCGAGGAGCCACTGAGCGGGCTGAAGCTAGACTGACAGCATGTCCAACTCAACTGCGTCCGAATCGAGTATCGGTGTGCTCGTCGTCGAGGACGAGGCCGTTGCCGCCCGTGCTCACGCGAAGTATGTCGATCGTCTCGACGGCTATCACGTCGCGGGAGTGGCGAAGAACGCCACTCAGGCGATGGCCGCTCTGACGGGTCAGATCTACGGTCTCGAACCCGAGGGCATCCACCTCGTGCTCCTCGACATGAATCTGCCGGACGGACACGGGATCCAGGTCTGCCGGGCCATCCGCGGCCAGCGTGTCGACGTGGACATCATCGCCGTGACCGCGGCCAGGGACATGCAGATCGTGCAGGAGGCCCTGTCCTACGGTGTCGCCCAGTACATCATCAAGCCCTTCACCTTCCCCGTCTTCAAGTCGAAGCTCGAGGCGTACTCCTCCTTCCGCAATCGCCTCGGCGGGGACTCGAACGACGGCGAGGTCACGCAGACCGAGGTCGACAAGGCGATCTCGGCCCTGCGCACCCACACCGTGGCCGCCACCGCCAAAGGCGTGCCCGATGCCGTGCAGACGGAGGTCAGGACCCTGCTCGGTGAGAACCCGGGACAGTCCGCCGCCGAGGTGGCCGAAGGTCTCGGAGTCTCCCGGGTCACCGCTCGCCGCTACCTCGAATCCATGGCCGATGCCGGCATGCTCGAACGTCGCCCCCGCTACGGCGCCGCCGGTCGCCCCGTCCTCGAATACACCGTCGTCGCCGACGCGACCTGAGCCCGCCCGTCCCCTTCCGAACGGTCCATCGGGCCTGATCCCGTCCACGCCCGAGTCCGTCCACGCCCAAGGCCGCGCAGGTCGAGACCGCGCGTGGCAGACGTCGCGGAATGGACACGGCGGTCGCCTCGGCGCAGGATGGACTCATGTCGAAGAAGTCGCAGGTGTGGTTGTCCGTCTCGCTCGTTCTCGTCCTGCTCATCGGCGCGGGTGCCTTCGCCGTCTTCCGACTCCCGATGCTCAAGTCCACCGCCGCAGGGGAGGCCGCACGCGATCTCGCCGAGGGGCAGCTGTCCTCCGATATCTGGCATGACAGCGATCTGGCCCAGGGGCTGTTCGATCGGGTCACGAAGTCGCTGGGCAAACGGGTGGACCTGCGATCGGTCACCGTCGACGACATCACCGAAGCCGATGGCCAGACCGTGGCAGAACTCGACTGGACCTGGGCGAACCTCGACGGTGAGGCCTGGAGGTACAGCTCCGAACTGCCGTTGAAGAAGAACGGACTGTTCTGGTGGGCCGACCTCACCGAGGCGGCCCTCCACCCCGAGCTCGGCAGCGGTGGCAGCTTCGAGCTGCGCGCGAATCCCGGCCAGCGGGGGAAGATCCTCGGAGCCGATGATGCAGTGCTCATGGAAGAGGGCAGGGTCATCGACATCGGTGTCCACCCGAACCGCCTCGAACCCGACACCCTCGACTCGCTCGTGAGCGGCCTCAATTCCGGCGTCGACTCCCTCGACCTCGATGCCGACGAGCTGGAGGACGAGGTCGATGAGGCCGAAGGGGACCAGCTCGTGTCCGTCGTGACCCTGCGTGAGGACGACTATGAAGACGTCAAGGACAGCATCCACGACCTGCCCGGCGTCCTCTTCTCCGAAGACAGTCAGACGCTGACCCGCACCCGCGGATTCGCGCAGGCGACCCTCGGCTCGGCCGGACCGGCCAGCGCCGAGGACATCGAGAAGTCCCAGGGCGGGGTCATCGCCGGCGACATCGTCGGCCGCACCGGGCTGCAGAAGACCTTCAACGCCCGTCTCAGCGGTCCCGGCAGCGTCGAAGTCTTCGCCAAGGGGGACTCGAGCGACGACAGCGGCAAGACGAAGCTGACGAGCCTGCACTCCTTCGAGCAGAAGGACGGCGAGGACGTTGAGACCACCCTCGATGCGGAGATCCAGAATGCGGCGGACGAGGCGGCCGCGGCCGCGGAGAACCCGGCCGCCGTCGTCGCCATCCGCCCCAGCAGCGGTGACGTTCTGGCCGTGGCCAACCACGACCCGGACGGCGCTGCCTGGGACCGGGGTCTGACCGGCCAGTACGCCCCGGGATCGGTGTTCAAGATCGCCTCGGGCCTCGCACTCTCAGAGGCGGGAGTCTCACCGGGCGACGACATCGACTGCCCGAAGACGGTGACCGTCGGCGGCAAGGAATTCAAGAACGCCGAGGACGAGGTGCTCGGAGACATCAGCTTCGCGAAGAATTTCGCCCAGTCGTGCAACACGGCTTTCGTCTCCTCGGGCGAGGAGGTCACCGGCGACGAGGTGGCCGATGCGGCCGCCCAGCTCGGCATGACCGGCGCGCTCGGAATCGGGGCGAAGATGGCGTCGGTGCCCGCCGCAGACGACGAAGTCACCCACGCTGCACAGATGATCGGTCAGGGCAAGGTGCAGACCAGCCCCCTGTCCGTGGCGACGATGGCCGCTTCGGTGCAGGCCGGTGAGACGGTGACACCGCGACTCGTCCTCGGAGATGCGCTCGAGGACAGCGGTGCCGACGCGTCCGACGACGCGGCTGGCGACGACGAGGCCCCTGCCCTCGATGAGGACGCGGCGCAGGAGATCTCGGATATGATGCGCCGGGCCGTGACCGAGGGAACGGCGACGAAGCTCAAGGACGTGCCCGGCGACCCGGTGCACGGCAAGACGGGAACGGCCGAGTACGGGGATGAGATTCCGCCGCGCACGCACTCGTGGTTCGCCGGGTTCCAAGGCGACCTGGCTGTGGCCGTCCTCGTCGAGGACGGGGGATTCGGCGCCGAGGCGGCCGTGCCCGTGGCCAAGGAATTCTTCGACACCATCAACTGAGGCACAGGCGCGATCCCCGCCGAAGCAGTGGTCGCATCCGGATGCAAAACCGATCTCGTATCCGAACTCGATCACTTCCCACTTGAGGACGAGGGCTGATCTCGGCACTGGCACCCCTGCCGCAGCTATCGCATGCGCAGGGCCCGCATCACCGACAGCGCACCGGTCATGAGGGCTGCGAACCTCTCCTGATCGAGACCGCCCGAGGGTGCGATCGGGTGGAGTCGCTGCTCGGCGATCGTATGCGTGTGCATGAACTGGTGGATGCCCTCGATCCCGTGACGGTGGCCCAGCCCCGAGGCCTTGACTCCGCCGGCCGGTGCCGCAACCGAACCCCAGCTGGCCGGGTAGACCTCATTGACATTGACCATTCCCGCCGCCACGTTGCGGGCGGTCTCGCGCCCGCGGGAGCGCGAGTACACCGAAGCGCTCAAACCGTATTCGCTGTCATTGGCAGCGGCCACCGCCTCGGCGTCCGACGACACCGGGTAGACGGCCACGACCGGGCCGAAGGTCTCCGCCTCGTGCAGGTCGGCTGAAGCGGGAACATCGGTGAGCACGGTCGGGGCATAGAAGAAGGGGCCGCGCTCGGGCACGGTATGCCCGCCGGCGATGACCGTGGCACCGACCTCTCGGGCCTGCTCGACATGAGCGCTGACCCGTTCGAGCTGCTTCGGTCCGGCCAGAGTCCCCATCCCGGGGCCGAACGCGTAGTCGGCGCTCAGGCTCAGATTGCGGGCCGCCTCGGCGAAGTGGGCGCAGAAGACGGGGTAGAGGTCCTCATGGACGTAGATGCGCTCGATCGAAATGCACAGCTGCCCGGCCGAGGAGAAGCTGCCGCGGACGGCGCCCTCGACGGCGGCGGGCAGTTCGGCGTCCGAGAGCACGATCATGGGATTCTTCCCGCCGAGTTCGAGCGCGGTCGGCAGCAGCCGCTGTCCCGCCTCGGCGGCGATCGACCGGCCCGCGGCCGTCGAACCGGTGAATGAGAGCCCGTCGGCTCCGGCCATGAGCGCGGGCCCGACCTCGTCGACGGTGCCGGGCACGAGCTGCCACACCTCGGCGGGCAGGCCGGCGGCGATGGCGAGGCGGCGCATGAGGATCGCGGTCAGGCTCGTCTGCGAATCCGGTTTGTGGACGACGGCGTTGCCGGCGGCCAGGGCCGCGAACAGGTCGGTTGCGCCCAGGGTCAGCGGGTAGTTCCACGGCGTGATGAACCCGATCACGCCCAAGGGGGTGTGGGTGACCTCGGTGCGGGTGAGGACCGGGATCGCCCCGCGTCGCCGCTCGGGTCGGAGGTACCGAGGGGCCATCACCCCGTAGTGGCGCAGGACGTTGAAGGTGTCGAGGACCTCGTCATAGGCGTGGATGCGGGCCTTGCCGGTCTCGAACTGGATGATGTCGAGCAGCAGGGACTCGTGCCGGGACAGCGAGGCGTGCAGTCGCAGCAGCACCTTCGCCCGGTGCTCGGGCGACTGGGCGGCCCAGGCTCGGGCGGCGATGGCCGCGGTCGCATAGGCGGCCTCGACGTCGGCGGCGGTGTTCTGGGCGAAGCGATCGTGCTCCTGGGCGGTGAATGGTTCGGCGCTGCGGAATCGCGGGCCCGATCCCGAGGCCTCGGCATAGGGATCGGTGTCGAGGAAGTCACGCAGGGCCGCGGTGACGTGGGTGGAAGCGGATTCTGATCTCATCGGGTTCCTTCCCGCAGGCTCGGCTCGTCTGCGGATAGACTACCGAACATGGTTCCGAGTGATCTGCGTCTCGCGCTGGACGGAATCGGCGCCCCGACCGCCGTGATCGATCTCGCGGCCTTCGACTCCAATCTCGAGGCCCTGGCGAAGCGCGCCCGCGGGCTGCCGATCCGGGTGGCCACGAAGTCCCTGCGCACGCCGGCGGCGATCGAGCGGGCGCTGAGCCATCCCGCCTATTCGGGGGTGCTCGCCTATTCCGTGCCCGAGGCGCTCACCCTCCACGCGCGCGGCATCCGCGACATCGTCATCGGCTATCCGAGCCTCGACCGTGAGGGACTGGCCGAGCTCCTCGCCGACGCGGAGGCGCTGGGCGATATCACCGTGATGATCGACTCCGTGGCCCACCTCGACGTCATCGACGACGTCCGCAGGCAGATCGCCGAGGCGGGGGAGGGCGTCGCCGAGGCGGGGCGGTCCGCGCCCGCGCAGGATCGGGCACCCGCCGAGGCGGCTGCCTCGGTGCGGGTGTGCATCGACGTCGACTCGTCCTTCCGTCCGGCCGAGTCCTGGCTGGGCGATCGGATCCACATCGGGGCGCGGCGCTCGCCGATCCGGGAGGCGGACTCCGCCGTCGCGCTGGCCGAGCAGGTCGCCGCCCGGCCCGGTTTCTCACTCGTCGGCCTGATGTTCTACGAGGGGCAGATCGCTGGCACCGCCGATGCCGGCCGGTCGGCCAGGCAGGCAGTCGTCCGAGCCCTGCAGAGGGCATCGATGACCGAACTCGCCGAGCGTCGTGCCGCTGTCATCGCCGCCGTGCGCGAGGTCGCCGAACTCGAATTCGTCAACGGCGGCGGCACCGGCTCCTTCGAATCCAGCGCCGTCGAGGGCACTCTCACCGAACTCGCGGCGGGCTCCGGGCTCTTCTCCCCCGGGCTGTTCGACGGGTACACGCACTTCCGTCACACCCCCGCCGCCTACTTCGTCACGCCGGTCGTCCGTCGCCCGGCGCCGGGCTGGGTGACGGTGTTCAAGGGCGGCTACATCGCTTCGGGGGTGGCCGGGGCCGACCGAGTGCCGACCATCGCCTGGCCGCCGGGGCTCGAGTATTCGGGTCTCGAGGGAGCCGGGGAGGTGCAGACGCCGCTGACCGGGCCCGGAACCGAGGACCTGCGCATCGGCGACCTCGTGTGGTTCCGTCATGCGAAGGCCGGGGAACTGGCCGAACACTTCAACGGATTCCTCGTCGTGAAGGGATCGTCCATCGTCGAGACCTGGTCGACGTACCGGGGCGAAGGGCTGGTGCTGTGAGCATGGTGAGCAGAGACGGATCCAATCCGCGAGGCGGGGACCGGACCCGACGCGACGCGGGTTCGCGCGGTGGGAGCCGGCGCGACCGGCGCCGAGCCCGGCAGGCATTCAGGAACTGGTCGGGCCACGTCCACGCCCATCCGCACACCCTGGCAAGACCCGCCTCGGTCGAGGCGCTGTCCGACATCGTCGTTCGGGCATCGGTCGCCGGTGAGCGACTGCGCGTCGTCGGCGCCGGTCACTCCTTCACCCCGGTCGCCGCCGGGGGAGACGTCATGGTCAGCCTCGACGAGCTCAGCGGCATCGTCTCCGTCGACGAATCCCGTCGGCGGGTGCGCTTCCACGCGGGCACCCGGCTGCGCGACATCCCCGCCCTCTTGGAGCCCTTCGGCCTGGCCCTGGCCAATCAGGGCGACGTCAACCCGCAGTCGCTGGCCGGGGCGATCTCGACGAGCACCCACGGCACCGGGCTCGGGTTCACCGGGTTCGCCGGCACCGTGACCGGACTGTCGCTCATGGGACCCGATGGCAGCATCCGCGAACTGTCTGCGGAATCGGCCCCCGAGACCTTCGACCTGGCGCGGGTCAGCCTCGGCGTGCTCGGAGTCGTCACCGAGATCGAACTCCAATGCGCATCCGCCTTCGACCTCATCGCCGAGGAGCGGGTGGTCGGATTCGCCGAACTCCTCGATGGGCTGGTCGAGCGGATGAGCGAAGCCGACCACTTCGAGTTCTACTGGTTCCCCCACACCGATACGGCACTGACGAAGACGAACACCCGTGTGGCGCCGGGCGAGGCCGGGCCCGGACACCTGGCGGCGGCGAAGACGCGCAGCACGTGGATCACCCTGCTCGACAAGGAGATCGTGGAGAACCAGGCCCTGCGTCTGGCCGTCGAGCTCGGCGCCAGGGTGCCGGCCGTGGTGCCCGCGATCAACCGCACCGCCCAGGCCCTGGTCTCGGACCGGATGTACCGCGCGGCTGGCCATGATGTGTTCGTGACTCCGCGCCGAGTGCGATTCAACGAGATGGAGTACGCCCTGCCGTTCACCGCCGGCACCGAGGCGATTCGCGAGATCCGGGAGACGATCGAGGCGAAGGGCTGGTCGATCTCCTTCCCCATCGAGGTCAGATGCGCCGCCGCCGATGATGTGCCGCTGTCGACGGCGACGGGGCGGGAGACGATGTACATCGCCGTCCACCGGTTCATCAAGGAGGACTTCGACGAGTACTTCCGCGTCCTCGAAACGATCCTCCGCCGCCACGGAGGCCGACCCCATTGGGGGAAGATCCACAACCTCGCGGCCGCCGAGCTGCGCGAACTCTACCCGCGCTTCGACGACTTCTGCGCCCTGCGGGCACGCCTGGACCCGGAGGCGATGTTCGGCAACCGGTACACGGACTCGCTGTTCGGGCTCAGCCGCCGCTGACGGGACCGGGCGAAGGGAAGGGGTCTCGGCATCCGTCAGTGCCGCTGGTAGGCTCTGGCCATGACCGAGTTCGAGCGGAACCGTCCTGCCTCACCCGCCACGGGAGAGGACCGAAAGAGGGAGAGGGGCCGCCGCCGGTCGATGTTCGTCGCCGCCTTCGGCACCGTCGTTGAATGGTACGACTTCTCGATCTTCTTCTACGTCGCCACGACCCTGACGGTCGAATTCTTCGGCGATCAGACGGATTCGCTGCTGCTGACCCTCGGTGTGGGGGCGGCGGGATTCCTCTTCCGCCCCTTGGGCGCGATGGTCTTCGGCCACCTCGGCGATCGGATCGGACGCAGATCCACACTCATCATCTCCGCTGTGCTCATGGCGATCTCCATGCTCGGCATCGCCGTGATCCCGAACTACGAAGCGATCGGCATCTGGGCCGGCGTGCTCATGGTCACGCTGCGGTGCCTGTCGGGCTTCTCCGTCGGCGCCGAATACACCGGGATCATGGTCTTCCTCATGGAATCGGCCGGAGCGGGCAGACGCGGACTGGCGGCGAGCTGGGCGGCGGCCAACAGTGAGGTCGGCGCGCTGCTCGCGGTCGGTTCCGGTGCTCTGCTGGCCAACACTCTCAGCTCCGAGGCGATGGACTCCTGGGGCTGGCGACTGCTGTTCGTCCTCGGTGCTGTGCTCGCCGCGCTCATGGTGCCGCTGCGGTCGATGATGGAGGAGACCGACACGTTCAAACGGCTGCAGAGGGAGAAGGAGGAGAAGGAGGAGGAGAAGGACCGCTCTCTCGAGCGCTCGCCGCTTCTCACCGCCTGCCTCGAGCAGCCTCGGGCGATCATCGTCGCCTTCCTCATCTCCTCTATCGGCTCGGTCAGCTATTTCCTCAACATCACCTATGTGCCCACCTACATCGAAGAGGTCGCGAAGGTCCCGAACTCCGGTTCGCTGGCCCTGGGCACCGTGGCCGCCGTCGTGGCCATCGTCGTCACCCCCTTCTTCGGGCTGGCCTCGGACCGGTTCGGGCGGAAACCGGCACTGGCCGCGCTCATGGCCGTCTTCGTCTTCGCGACCATTCCCGCCTATGTGCTGCTGAGCAATCCCTCATCGGGCATCGCCGTCGCCGGCTCCGCCTTCCTCGCGATCCCCGCTGCCGGGTGGAGCGCGGTCGCCGCGGCCATGGTGCCCGAACAGTTCACCGGCACGAGCCGGTTCTCGGGCATGGCGATCGGCTACAACGTCGCCACCGTCCTCTTCGGCGGACTCTCACCGCTGATCGCCACCGCGCTCATGTCCTCGACCGGTGTGTCCCTGGCGCCGGCGATCTACGCCACCGCAGTCATCGTCATCGCCGGCATCCCAACCCTCCTGCTCGCCCGCAGCATGGGGCACAAGACCCTCGCCGAGGTGGACGAGGACCCACGTCTCGTCACCGCCTGAGCCCGGTGGGCTCGGCCGGTTGCTTCTGATCGATGACAGAGGTGTCAGTTCTGGCACACGCAGCGAACAAGCCGAGCCGCAAGCGCCCGTAGTTTGGATTCATGACAGGCATTCGGGGCACTGACTCCCGGGTGTGAGAATCCGAATTAGGAGCCACCATGAAACGCGCGAACCGTGCCGCATTCACCGCCGCCGCCCTGCTCAGCTGCACACTGACCTTCTCCGGCTGCTCCCTCATCAGCCAGGCCCTCCCGCAGCAGGACGGAACGGCCGGTGAACAGGCCGAGGCCGACGGACAGGATCAGGGGACCGGATCGACCGAGTCCGAACAGGCGGGCAGCGATGAGCCCGCATCGGACTCGGGCGCCTCGTCGGCCGATGAGGGCTCAGCCGCCTCGGAGGCGGGGACCACCTCGGATGAGGACGCGTCGGGCACGGACGATGGGGCCGGCGGCTCGGAGGAGGGGCAGTCCTCGGGCAGCCAGGCCGAGGTCAGCATCGGCGAAAGCTTCGAGGACCCGGAGATGCAGGACAAGATCGAGGTGCTCTCGGCCGTGCGGAACTTCGACTCGTCCAAAAAGGCCACATCCATCGAACTCGGCGGCGAAGTCGTCCTCCTCGAAGTCAAGATCACACCGGGGCAGAAATACAGCGGACTCATCCAATCGGGAGCCTTCAAGATCTCCGACGACGGGGGCGCCGACTACCGATACGACCAGACCAGCGGCGTCGAAGCCGAGATGAAGGCTGCCGGATACGACCCCTTTGAAGATGTGGCTCGCCGCGACGGCGGAACCCACCAGGGTTGGATCGCCTATGTTCCCGACGAGAAGCAGGACACCTACAAGATCAGGTACGAGCGCGGAGCCGGCAAGGTGATGGGGACCGATGAGAAGGTGCCGGAGTTCACAACGACCTTCGACATCCCCTCCGCCTGATTCGCGACAGGCGACGCCTTCCGAGGCTGGCGAGGTCGGTGGTTCGCGGCCATACGCATCGGGGCCGGTTTCCGAATTCGGAAACCGGCCCCGATGTCGTTGAGAGGATGCCGCTGATCAGGCTTCGCTGAAGGCCTTCCAGTCGGAGACCTCGGCTTCGGCCAGCTGCGCGGCCACACCGACATAGGTGGCCGGAGTCAGTGCCTTGAGCAGTTCCGCACGGTCCTCGGGCAGCCCGAGACCGGAGACGAATTCCTGCAGGTCGGCCTGGTCGATGCGCTTGCCGCGGGTGAGTTCCTTGAGCGTCTCATACGGGTTCTCCATCCCCGGCACACCCTGGAGACCGGCCGCGCGCATGACCGACTGGACGGCCTCGCCGAGGACCTCCCAGTTCGCATCGAGGTCGGCATTGAGCGCGTCCTCGTTGACGGCCAGGGACTTCAGACCCTTGACCAGGTTGTTCAGTGCCAGCACCGAGTGACCGAAGGCGACTCCGATGTTGCGCTGAGAGGTCGAGTCGGTCAGGTCACGCTGCATCCGCGAGGTCACGAGCGTCGACGCCAGGGAGTCGAGCAGGGCGCAGGAGAGTTCGAGGTTCGCCTCGGCGTTCTCGAATCGGATCGGGTTGACCTTGTGCGGCATCGTCGAGGACCCGGTCGCACCGGCCACGGGGATCTGCTTGAAGTAGTTCATCGAGATGTAGGTCCACATATCGGTGGCCAGATTGTGGGCGATGCGGTTGAACCGGGCGATGTCGGCGAAGAGCTCGGCATCCCAGTCATGCGACTCGATCTGCGTGGTCAGTGAGTTGAAGGTCAGGCCGAGGCGATCCTCGACGAAGGTGCGGGCGATCTGCGGCCAGTCCGCTCCCGGGACAGCGGCCAGATGCGCCGAATAGGTGCCCGTGGCCCCGTTGATCTTGCCGAGGAAATCGGTCGCGGCGATGCGTTCGTACTGTCGGCGCAGGCGGTGGATGAAGACCGCGAGCTCCTTGCCCATCGTCGTCGGGGTGGCCGGCTGACCGTGCGTGTGGGCGAGCATCGGAACCTCGGCCAGCGCCGAGGCGGATTCGGCCAGGGTGTCGATGAGCGCCTTCGCCCGCGGCAGCCACACCTGCTCGGTGGCGCCCTTGATCCCGAGCGCCCAGGACAGGTTGTTGATGTCCTCCGAAGTGCAGCAGAAGTGGACGAGCTCGCTCAGGTCATCGGCACCGATCTCGACTAGGGCCTCTTTGACTGTGTATTCGACGGCCTTGACGTCATGGACGGTGACGGCCTCGTGGGCGGCCAATGTGGCAATGGTCTCGGCATCGAAACCGGCGGCGAAGGCCCGCAGACCGTCGACCTCATCGGGAGTGAGGCGACGCACCGACTCGATCACGTGGTTCTGCGCGAGGTGGATGAACCACTCGATCTCCACGGTGATGCGATTGCGATTGAGGGCCGCCTCGGAGAGATGATCGACGAGGTCAGCGGTGTCTTTGCGGTAGCGACCGTCAAGCGGTCCGAGAGCGATGGCTGGCGTGATATCGGCAAGGGAAACAGTCGGCATGGACCCATTTTCTCATGAGCCGCCGCATGGGGCGGAACTCGACCGCTGGGGTGCGCGAGCGAAGCGCGATCGATTCGGGGGACTGCTGTGGTGCGAGCTCACTTGAGTGTGTTCGCCTGTGGAAACGACGGCGACTCCGACGCCTGCGCCCTGTGGACGCTCGAGGGCTGTCCCCAGCCCCCGGACCGGGCCTTCTCCTCCGGTTCGGACCCCGCCTACTCTCAGGGGCATCGCTGATCGGACATCCGGAATTCGGCATCCGGCCTCGGGGCGGGCAGACGTGTCGGGAGCCGAATCGGGGTGTGGGGAGCCGAATCGGGGCCAGCGGATGCGTCGGGTGACGTTCGGGGGCGAGGCGAAGGGGCCCGTGCCGATGCGAGCCGCAGCGGTGGGAGGTCCACCGGTGAGAGGGGAGAACGGTGATCACGGACGAGTTGGCGCGCAATCGCGAGCAGTGGCTGCGTCGAGCTCAGATGCTGCGCTCGCTTGCGCAGAGCTGCCGCGCGATCGACAGCTGGGACTCTCCGGCTGGGCATCTGCTCGAGGACAGAGTGCAGTCGTGCGCGGAGTCGATCGAGGCCCTCGCCGAATGTGCGGACGAACTCGCCGAGGCCTATGAGCTGCACCTGCAGGTCGTCTCGGTGGGAGGACGGATCCAACTGTGACTGTCGCGCCCGAACCCGCCGAGGGGATCGAGAAGTGGATCGTCGTCGACATCGAACGGATCCTCAGGCTGCCCGAGCGTCTGCGTCGCCTCTGGCCGCGCGAACTGCTGCCCCACACCGGCGACGGCAGCACCGGCCCAGCCTCGGCGAAGGACACGGGGCCCGGCCCTGCGGGTGGGGGAATCGCGGGCGACCTCGCTGCCGACGAACCCTCGCAGCGGGAGCTCGATGTGCTCACGGCCTGGGTCGCGGGCTTCGCCGCTGAACTCAACCGCGTCCATGCGCGCGTCACCGTCGTCGTGTCCTCGGGCACCGAGACCGTCCACCTCGCACTCTGCCTCGGCGGGGATTCAGGCCAGGCGGTGCTGGCGCTGCAGGGCGAGGGCTTCGAGACCTTCTCCGGCCATCAGCTTCTGCGCCGGATCGACTCTGGCCGGATCGGTCCCGTCGTCGAGAGGCTGGCGGGACTGATCGAACACGACTGCGTGCTCACACTCAGCTGGGCCGGACGCGAGGCGGCGACGGGACTCGAGTTCCTGCACCGCAGGGACGGGCGCTGGTACCGTCCGGTCATCGAACGTCGCGGCGGCGCCGTCACCGTCGAGACCGAGACCGCGGCCGGTGAGCCGGCTGTGCGGATGCTGGTGGCCGCTGTGCTCACTCGGGCGCTGAAGACGGGATCGCGGCGATGATCGACTCCCGCACCCGCGGCGGCGGGAGGATCACCGTCGACGAGCGCGCAGAGGCCAGCGGTGATGCGCTGGCCGGCGTGATCACCGATATCGGCGATCTGGCCGTCGACGCGGCTGTCGGCGATTTCGACCTCGCGACCCTGCTGACTCAGGTGCCCTCGCCCGTCACGGCGCTCAACCTCGACGCCCGCCGGATCCGCTTCCACCAGCAGCTGGCGGCTTGTCTGCTCGAACTCGAGGTCACGATGCTCGGCGCTCGGGCAGCGGCTTTGGCCTACCGGCAGGCGGAGAGAGGCCTCAGCGAGGTCTTCGGCGGACTGCTCGATGCCATCGGCTACGCCACCGGTCGGGCCATCGCCATCAGCCTGCCGGTGCTCGTCCCGGTCGCCCTGACGGTCGGGACCCAGATCGTCGTGGTGACGAAGATCCTCGACGTCACCGGAGCCGACGATGCCATCGAGAAGCGATTCGGCATCGACCTCGGCACGACCAAGGCGAAGGCCAAGGAGGCTCTGGTCGCGTTCGTGTTCGAGAACTCCGGTGCCTCAGGCGCGGTCATCGAACATGTGCTTCCGGGAATCGTCGTCGGCTTCATCGGGCTGCCGCCTGTCGTGCTGGACACCGACGCCGACCATGCCTTCTGGCCGCACGACTCGCAGTCGATGACGATGTGGCTGCTGGCGGGGGCGAATCGGTTCGGCCTTCTGCTTCCCTCCGATGTGGAGGTGTGGCAGGCCGATGGGCTGACCCCGCCGCATGAGGCGCCGCCGCGTGACCTCGAGGACCTCTACGTCCGCGAAGCGGACCGTCACAGCGGGGCCGACTCGGGACAGGTCCGCATCGAGGAGATCGTCGGCGCCGATGGGACGACCCGCTACATCGTCTACATCCCGGCGACCACCGACTGGTCCGCGAAATCCGGCGACAGCACCACCGATATGACGACGAACGTGCAGGGCATGGCCGGAAACGACACGGTGATGCGCGAAATGGTGCGCCAGGCCATCACCGATGCGGGGATCGGGTCGAACGCCGAGGTCATGCTCGTCGGCTATTCTCAAGGCGGCATCACCGCCGGGTCCCTGGCCGCGGATCCGGCGTTCCTAGCCGACGTCAACGTCACGGCGCTGATGACGGTGGGCGCACCGATCTCGGATTTCCCCGTCGACTCGGGTGTCGATGTGCTGTCCATCGAGCACGAACAGGATCTCGTGCCCGACCTCGACGGCAACGAGAACCCGGCATCCGACAACTGGTCGACGGTCACCGTCGACTACGACCCCGAACAGCTGCGTCGAGCTCCGAGCCTGTCCGATAAGTCCGAGGCCGAACTCGACGACATGTTCGCCTCGGCCGGGGCCGCCCATTCGTCTGCGGCCTATGCCGCCTCGATCGGTCTGCTGCTGCGGGCGGGAAATCCGGCCTTCAACCGCTTCACTGCGAACCATTCGGGGTTCTTCACCGGAGACCTCAAGGACACACGTGACTACCAGGGCAGACGCAAGCACACGTGATCGGCGAAGTGCTCGGACGTGCGTTGGTCGGACGATGGAGCAACTCGGCGAAGACCGACAATTGTCCTCTTGGGCGTTTGGATCTGGACCACATGTGTCGAACTTGGGTCATAGTCTGTTCCTGACCTGCACTTTTGATACTCAAGCCGCTGGGTGAGAGTGGAAAGCAGTGAGTGGATTCGGTATCGTTGGATCACCTGTGAATCAGATCACTCGAGGGCGAGTTCTCACATCCGAGGGCCTGCCTGACGGACACGGTCCACCACTGGTCACCTCCGGTGAAGATGGACCTCGAACAAAGGAGAACTGAAATGACCTCCAACATTTCAGTGGGAACCGGCGCTGGCCACAGTCAGTCCGCGGAGCCCAGAATGATCCAGATGCTCACCGAAGACGGAAATCGCGTCGAATCGGGTGAGTACGATGCCTTCGCCGCAGAACTCACCGACGAGGATCTGCGCGGGTTCTACCGGGACATGGTCCTGGTGCGACGCATCGACGCCGAGGGTGCCGCACTGCAGCGTCAGGGACAGCTGGGCCTGTGGGCGCCGCTGTTCGGACAGGAAGCGGCTCAGATCGGCATGGGGCGGGCTGCCCGTCCCCAGGACTTCGTCTTCCCCACCTACCGCGAACACGGACTGGCCTACACCCGCGGTGTCGAACCCGAAACTCTGCTCGGCATCTTCCGCGGACAGAACCACGGCGGATGGGACCCGCAGGACCACCGGTTCCACACCTACACGATCGTCATCGGCTCCCAGACCCTGCACGCCACCGGCTACGCCATGGGTGTGGCCATGGACGGCGATGTCGGCACCGGCGACATCGACCGCGACACCGTGGCCATCGCCTGCTTCGGCGACGGCGCCACCTCGCAGGGCGATGTCTCCGAGGCGCTGACCTTCGCCGGCGCCTTCCACGCCCCGGTGCTGTTCTTCTGCCAGAACAACCAGTGGGCCATCTCCGAGCCGACCCACGTCCAGACCGCGGCACCCCTGTGCAAGCGCGGCGAGGGCTTCGGTGTGCCCGGAATCCGCGTCGACGGCAACGACATCATCGCGATGTACTCCGTCGCCCGCGCCAGCCTCGATTCGGTGCGCGCAGGCCACGGCCCGATGCTCATCGAGGCCTTCACCTACCGCCGCGGCGCCCACACCACCGCCGATGATCCGACGAAGTACCGTGACAAGGCCGAAGAGGAGATCTGGGAGGATCGGGACCCGGTCACCCGTCTCAAGGCCTACCTCGACAAGCACACCGATACGAGTGACGACTTCTTCGCCGAGGTCGACGCCGAGGCCGACACCCTGGCCGCGCGGATCCGCCACAACTGCATGTCGATGGAAGATCCCGACGGCGTCGAGATGTTCGCCCACGTCACCTCCGAGCCCCACTCCCTCGTCGACGAGGAGCGCGCCGGATTCCTGGCGTACCAGGCCTCGTTCGCCGATGCGGGTGAGGCCTGATGGAGAAGCTTCCCCTCTCAAAGGCGATCACCGCCGGAATGCGCAAGGCCATGGAGGACGACCCGAAGGTCGTCCTCATCGGCGAGGACATCGGCAAGCTCGGCGGTGTCTTCCGCGTCACCGAAGGTCTGCAGAAGGACTTCGGTCCGCAGCGAGTCATCGATGCCCCGCTGGCCGAGTCCGGCATCGTCGGCACCTCGATCGGCATGGCCATCCGCGGCTACCGCCCGGTCATCGAGATCCAGTTCGACGCCTTCATCTTCCCGGCCTACGACCAGATCGTCACCCAGGTCGCGAAGCTGTACAACCGCACCTTGGGCAAGGAACGCATCCCGATGGTCATCCGGGTGCCCTACGGCGGCGGGATCGGCTCGCCGGAGCACCATTCGGAGAGTCCCGAGACCGTCTTCGCCCATCACGCCGGACTCAAGCTGGTCTCACCGTCGAACGCCCATGACGCCTACTGGATGATCCAGGACGCGATCAGGAGCGACGACCCGGTGATGTTTTTCGAACCCAAGCGCCGTTACTGGCTGCGCGGGGACGTCGACACCGCCGACCGCGGTGGGAAGGGTCTGCATGACGCCGGCATCCTGTCCGAAGGCACCGACGTGACCCTCGTCGCCTACGGTCCTCTGGTGCCGACGGCGCAGGACGTGGTCGCCGCGGCAGCCGAGGAGGGCAAGAGCATCGAGCTCATCGATCTGCGCAGTCTCAACCCGATCGACTTCACCACGATCGAGCGCTCAGTGGCCAAGACCGGCCGCCTCGTCGTCGCGCATGAGGCCCCCACCTTCCTGGGGCTGGGTTCAGAGATCGCCGCGCGCATCACCGAACGCTGCTTCTTCACCCTCGAGGCCCCGGTCATCCGCGTCGGCGGATACCACACGCCGTACCCGGGCTCACGCATGGAAGAGCACTATCTGCCCGACCTCGATCGCATCTTCGACGGTGTCGATCGGGCCCTGTCCTACTGACCTGAGGAGAGTCAAGAATGTCATTCGAGTTCCCTCTTCCCGACGTCGGTGAGGGCTTGACCGAAGCCGATATCGTCGCGTGGAAGGTCGCCGCCGGCGACACCGTGACCGTCAATCAGATCCTCGTCGAGATCGAGACCGCGAAGTCGCTCGTCGAGCTGCCCAGCCCGCAGGCCGGCACCATCGACGCGCTGCTGGTCGACGAGGGCCAGACCATCGAGGTCGGCACACCGATCATCCGCTTCAGTGGAGGTGAATCCGGCGCCGAGGCGGGCTCGGACGGTGCGTCCGAGACCGGCGGTTCCGGGTCCGACTCGGGCGGGCCCGCCGAGGCGACCAGCACAGAGGATGCCGACGGCGGTGCCACTCTGGTCGGCTACGGTGCGAGGACGACCTCGTCGAAGCGCCGCCCGCGCAAGGGCGCTCCTGTGCCCTCCCCGTCGGCCGCATCCGCTGAGTCGGCTTCGGCTCCCGCCGAGTCGGCTCCGGGCGCGTCATCTGTGTCGACGGAGGCGACGAGCCCGTCCCCAGCGGCGAGCACCGGTCAGCCCGGGCCTGCTGGCCCAGCGGCCGTCCCCGCCGGCGCGGCCAAGCCATTGGCGAAGCCGCCTGTGCGCAAGCTCGCGAAGGACCTCGGCGTCGATCTCTCCCAGGTGGTGGCGACCGGCCCCCACGGTGACGTGACGCGCGACGACGTCCGCGGTGCCGCCGACCAGGTGTCCGCCCCGACGTCGGGTGCGACGGCGACGTCGGCCGCCTCGGCGAGTGAGCGAGGCGAAGACGAGGAGCGGATCCCGTTCAAGGGTGTGACGAAGATGATGGCCAAGGCCATGGTCGATTCGGCGTTCACGATGCCGCACGTCACCGAGTTCCTCGACGTCGATGTCACCGAGACGATGGCGATGGTCCGCCGGCTGAAGTCGACGAAGTTCCTCGGCGAGGACGTCAAGGTCTCGCCGCTGCTCATCGTGGCCAAGGCTGTGGCCTGGGCTGTAGGACGCAATCCGCGGATCAATGCATGCCTCGACGGCGACGAGATCGTGGTCAAGAAGTACGTCAACCTCGGAATCGCAGCTGCCACCCCGCGCGGGCTCATCGTGCCGAACATCAAGAACGCCCACAGCATGGGTCTGGGCGAACTGGCCCAGGGGATCCAGGACCTGACGGCGCTGGCGCGGTCGGGCAAGACCCCGCCTGCCGATCAGGCCGGGGGAACCATCACCATCACGAACGTCGGCGTGTTCGGCGTCGATGCCGGCACTCCGATCATCAACCCGGGTGAGGCAGCGATCCTCGCCTTCGGACAGGTGCGGAAGAAGCCGTGGGTCGTCGACGATGAGATCGTGCCGCGAGAGATCACCACGCTGTCGGTCAGTGCCGACCATCGTGTCGTCGACGGCGAGATCATCTCGAGGTTCCTCGCCGACGTCGGGCGCGGTTTGGAGGACCCCACCCTGATGCTGGCCTGAGGGCCTTGGAGGGCCCCACCGTGATGCTGGGGTGAGGGCCGACTGGTGGCTTCAGCGCGGGGATCGCGGCGCGGTTCGCGGGTGGGGCCCGTCAGACAGCCTGAAGTCTGCCAGGTCGAAACAACTACGGAGCGCCGAGACCATTGCGCACGCGGTATATTTCAAGCTGTTTGTGACAGCTCGGTGTTTTCTGGGCTATTGATGCCGGCGTGGGTCGGTGGGCCAGCGGCTATGGGGCTGGTGTGGAATCGTTCCGGATGCGCGCAGTGACGGGCCTCCAGAGTGGCTTGGCGACGGGCCCGGACAAGCTCGGTACGTCCGTGATGGACATCGTTGGGAGTGTAATAATTCAGGCCGCTGTGGCGGTGGTTCGCGTTGTAGTCAGCAATGAACGCGGCCATGTAGTCACGAGCATGATCGATGGATTCGAACCGGGTGGGAAAGTCCAAGTGGTACTTGATGGTCTTGAACGTCGATTCACTAAACGCGTTGTCATTCGACACTCTGGGCCGGGAAAAGGACAGCTTGATCCCCAGCGACTGAGCGAACTGGACAGTCGTTGCCGCGCGCATGGGAGCCCCGTTATCGGCGTGTAGCACGGTCGGGTACTGCTGGTTAGTTGCCACAGCCTGATCGATCATGGTCTGAGCATGGACGGATTTCTCGGAAGTCTCGACCCGGTGGCCAACGATCTTGCGGGAGAAAACGTCCATGATGGCATAGAGGCGATAGATGACCTTGCCGGGACCGCGCAGCATCGTGATGTCCCAACTCCACAGTTGGTTCGGTGCGCAGGCAGCGTGGACCGGCTTAGGCCGTTTGGGCTGGTTACCACGGCGCTGGGCGCGACGGTCTCCGTTCTGCCCGTGTGCGGCCACCACTCGGTGAGCCGTCGACGCGGAGAATGGCACCTGCCCGGCATCGAGCATCCGCCAATACGCCTGGGTGACAGACAGGCTCTCATAGTCTTCAGAGTTCAACAGCGCCATGAACGCATCGGCCTCGGCGGTGGTGATCCGACTCGGGTAGTCGCGTTCCTTCTGCGGCACCTGCACCCCGGCCGGGACCGCCGGATTCTGGTGACGGTACCAACTCGTACGATGCACACCCATCAACTCGCAGGCCGCCGTGATCGACCAGCCGACCCTGATCAGATCGCCGATGAACCTGAACCCGATTGCCTTTACTGTGGCGGGCTCATCCAGTCCGGCCTGGTCGCCTCGACCTCGGGCAGCGTCGGGTCTGTCGCGGTCGCGCTCTTGGACATCGCTTCCAAGAGCGCGGACGCTTTTCCCAAGATATCGACCGCAGCTTCAGACTTGGCCAGTTTGGCCTTCAACGCTTCGTTCTCGGCCTGCAGCTGTGTGAGTTGCTTCTTCTCAGCGGCTTTGAGCTTGTTGTCACTGGGATTGCCATTCAACCGATCCGATCGCGAGGTCAGGCAACCATTTTCGGCTCATCGTAATTGAGAGTGTAGAACCGGTCTGAAGCCACCGGACTCGAGCAGACACCTCGCGATGTAATGCGTGAGGTTGCGGAATCCCAGCGCGGACCCGCGTAGATGCTCGAGTCTGCCGTTGATCGCTTCAGTGGGACCGTTCGACGTTCCCGGTCGGGTGAAGAATGCGAGCACATCAGCAGCTCGACGCTTCAACGTTCGTCCTAACCGTTTGAGCTCGACAAGTTCGGGTGGCAGATTCGTTGTCAGGGCGTCGATGACCGTTTGCAAGAGTCTCTTGCCCTCTTTGCAGTCCGCGGTTCGGTAGGCGCTGACAATGTCTTGGTAGACAGCCCAGGTGACTTCGACTTCGGTGAAGTTCGGGTCAGCGAAGAGGTTCGCGATTCTTTCCTGCTGCTTGGTCGTGAGTAAGCTGCTGCCCGTGTGAAGAGTTCTTCTTGCCCGGTACAACGGGTCCTTTGCTCGTCCGCGATGG
Organism: Brevibacterium sp. SMBL_HHYL_HB1; assembly: GCF_018208375.1. Taxonomy (NCBI): domain Bacteria; kingdom Bacillati; phylum Actinomycetota; class Actinomycetes; order Micrococcales; family Brevibacteriaceae; genus Brevibacterium; species Brevibacterium sp. SMBL_HHYL_HB1. The sequence goes on from NZ_CP062936.1 coordinate 3,789,118, forward strand.
CCGGTTGTCTCCTGCTGAACTCGGCGACGTACCTCGTCGAGGGCATCACCGGCGAGTTTGACGACGTGGAAGGGGTCCATGACTTCCACAGCGTCGGGCAGCTCCTCAGCTGAGGCTGTTTTGAAGCCGGAGAATCCGTCCATCGCGACGACGTCGATGCCCTCACGCCATTCTTTCGGTCGGTCTTTCAACCATTGTTTGAACACCTGCTTCGAACGGCCAGCCACCATGTCGAGCAGACGTGCCGAGCCTGTTCCCTCGCTGATCGGGGTGAGGTCGATGATGACGGTGACGTACTTGTCACCACGCCGGGTGTGCCGCCATACATGCTCGTCGACACCAATGACGCTGACCCCGTCGAAACGGGTCGGGTCGTTGATCAACAACCGCTTACCTTCAGCGAGGACGGCGGAGTTCGCGGTGTGCCAGGACACGGCGAGTTTCGCAGCGATGACGGACACGGTGTCGTGATCGATCACGAGGGCACGCAACGCCCAGTCGAGGCCGGTTCGCGAGATCTTCGCTCGTGGTGGCGCCGCAGCTGTGGTGTCTTGACGCCAGACGCGGCCACACTCGACGCATTTGTAACGGCGGAGGCGAATGTGAAGCGTGGTTGGTCGGTGGCCGAAAGGTTCGTGGGCCAGCTGGCGGACGACGGTGTCGCGAATGATCCCGTGGCCGCCGCACCGTCGGCACCAGTCATCTGCCGTGTTTGGCCGGCATTCCAGGATGGCCTTTTGCCCGGTGATGTTTTGGCCGGTGCAGGTCAGATCGAGGGTGTCGAGTCGGCAGAATGTCGTGAGGTCAGGGGTTGAGAAAGTAGGCTTGGCCACGTCGAGGTCTTTCGGATGGACTGTGTGAGAACTTCCATCATCGGAAGACCTCGACGTCTATCCGCGCAGCGACGCGCCGTGTCCTGGAATCACCGATCTACACTCTCTTTTACGAAGAGCCCCATTTTCTCTGTCCACGAACCACTGATAGATCGTTCTGGGATTGACCCCGACAGTCCGAGCCAACTGGGCTTTAGAACCCATCTCGATACATTTGTCATATTCGTCCAGGATCTCGAGTTTCTGGGCCGTGGTGAAATGCCCGCGGCTCGAGGAACGGGACGGAACTTCAAAAGACATAACAGACTTCTCTCCCCGCCAATATTGTCAGATAACTGTCACAAGACAGCCTGACACAGAGGGCACGCACAGTGGTCTCGGCGCTCCATCGTTGTGTCGACGACTGGGCCTGCGACGGCTGGGCAGGGTAGGCGGGGCCGTCATTCACTGGAGAACAGTCGCTGACGGTCCCGTGTGCCCTTCGATGCCGGAGAATCCGCGTCTGGAAGCCGCGAGCAGACGCTGTTTGAAACTCTCAACCGGCTTAGGCAGAGGTGCCTCGGCGAAATGGGTGAGGACCAGTTCTCTTTCAACGACAGGGGAGATCGGAACTTCTACGAGATTCGTGAAGTTCATCAGGGGCACGACGAGTCGAGGCACAGCGGTGATGCCCATACCTGCAGCGACCATTCCTCCCACGGCAGGGATGCTGTCAGCGGTCTGCACCTCGTCGGGCTCGACTCCGGAGTGTGCCAATGCCCGAGTCAGCAACGGCGCGATACTCGTCACCGAGTTGAAGCCGACGAATCTCTCACCATGGAAATCCTTCCACTCCAGCGACGGTCGTAAGGCGAGGGCATGATCAGCAGGAAGGATAGCGACAAAGGGATCAGAGAGAAGATGAGCCACTTCCAAGCCTGGAAGCAGTGATTGAGTGAAGGCGACGAGGCCGATGTCGACCGTCCCCTCGGCGACCATCGGAACGACCTGATTCTGCGCAGCATCGTGGATGAAGAGCTCGACCCTCGGAAACTCGCGACGAAACGACGACACAACCCCGGGTAGGACGGTGGCGGCCAGCGACGGCAGACAGGCGATTCTAACCTGGCCCGAACTTCCGCTGACGAAGCCGGAGATGCGCGAGAGCGCGGAATCGAACGAGCGAACTGCATGCGCCGCGTACAGCGCCACTTCGTTGCCCGTCGCGGTAGCGGCGACTTTGCGTGTGGTCCGTGCGAACAGCGCTGATCCGATGCGTCGCTCTGCCTCGGCGATGGTTCTGCTGAGAGCGGGCTGACTGACCGCAATCTCCTCGGCCGCTCGAGTGAAGCTCTCCGTGCGATGCACGGCCTCGATCGCTCGGAGGTGGTGCATCGACAGATTGATAACCATGAGTCATAAGTGTAGCCGCAAGAGGTATTGGACGAATGCACTCATGCTCAGAAACGATGAATATGTTCATCGAGAAGGGAATCAAAGATGCTTTCACTGATCGGCTATTTCACGATGCTCGTCATATTGACACTTCTGCTCATGCAGAAGGTCTCTCCGGTCGTCGCGTTGGCAGGAGTGCCTCTCGTAGCGGCACTCATTGCAGGAGAATCGCTGTCCGATATCAGCGAATACGTCTCATCCGGAATCGCCGGTGTTGCCGACGTCGTCGTCATGTTCATATTCGCAATCGTCTTCTTCGGGATCCTGCGCAATGCCAAGTTCTTCGATCCGATCATCGACAGGATCATCAGGTTCGGAGGTTCTTCGCCCCGCACGGTTGCGGTGGCGACGACGCTCCTGGCCTGTGTGGTGCATCTCGACGGTGCCGGTGCCACGACCTTTCTGGTCACGATCCCGGCAATGCTTCCGCTCTATCAGCGGCTTGGAATGAGCCGACTGACACTCTCGACATGTGTAGCGTTGGGAGCGGGAGTGATGAATATGCTCCCCTGGGGTGGACCGACAGCTCGAGCAGCAGCCACGATCAAGGCGGATCCGAACGAATTGTGGGTACCGTTGATTCCCGCCCAAATCGCAGGAATCATTGCGGCCTTGGTGGTGGCCTGGTACGTCGGCCACCGCGAAGCGAAGCGACTGGATCGGCTGCCCGTCGTGAGTTCGCCGGAGGTGAGCACCGTTGACTCGGTAGGCCGTGTCGCCGGCCCCAAACGAAATGTGGCCGGCGCCGGAGCACCAGATGAAGCTCCGATGTCCGGAGACTCGGGCGCGGGTGCCTTCGGTGATGTTTCCTCAGCCGGCGCTGGTGGTGGCCGGTTTCATGAAGCTGATGCCGCTGTTGAAGGCGAGGAGGCCTCGGAAGAGCCGGGCCCGTCGACGCTGTCGCTGGTCCTCAATGGTGCCGTGCTTATCGCCGCGCTGGGCACGATGATGTCAGGAGTGATCTCTCCTGCCCTGACATTCATGGTTGCGACTATTCTGGCCCTGCTGATCAATCATCGCGGTATGGCGGGGCAATCCGAGCAGTTCGACCTCAATGCCAAATCCTGCATGCTCATGGCTAGCACTTTGCTCGCAGCAGGCGTGTTGCTGGGCGTGCTGGATGAAAGCGGCATGATCGAAGCTATGGCTACCTCAGCTACGGCGGTCCTTCCCGCGGGAATGATGCCGCTCCTACCAATTGTCGTCGCGGTGCTCGGTGTTCCTCTGAGCCTCTTGTTCGGGCCCGACGCCTATTATTTCGGGCTGCTGCCTGTGCTGGTAAGTGTTGGCAGCACCTATGGGATCGACCCGACCGTGCTCGGTCAGGCCTCGATCATCGGTCAGGAGACACTGGGCTTTCCCATCAGTCCGCTGACTGGGTCCTTCTACCTGCTGGTGGGATTGGCTGGTGTGCCGATCGGCAGGCACATCGTCCGCGCCACCGGGTGGCTGTGGCTGGTCAGTATCGTCGTCAGCATTGTTGCAGTTGTAATAGGAGTGATTCCACTGTGGGTATCATGAAAGCCCAGGATCTCGGTTCCGGGGCCAGAGAAGCCGAACATCCTGCTCCCGGTGTGGTGCGCATCGGCTCCGGCGCCGGCTTTGCAGGAGACCGCCTTGACCCCGCCCTCGAGCTTGCTCAGTTCGGACACCTGGACTTTCTCGTGTTCGAACTGCTCGGCGAGCGGACGGTTGCGAACGCGCAGAAGGCGCGCCTGCACGACCCATCGGGTGGCTTTGATCCGACTCTGGTCGAGCGGATCAGACTAACCGCACCGCATTGTGCAGCACAGGGGATCCGGATCGTCACCAACGGTGGTGCGGCGAACCCGGTGGCAGCCGGCCACGCAGTCCTCACAGCGCTCGACGAAATGGGGATCGATATGGCGGTGGCCGTCGTCACTGGTGACGATGTGCTCGAGGAGGTGCGGGCAGAGAACCCGATGACTTGGGAGGACTCGCTTCCTGCCGTCGACGTCGGGGGGAAGCTCACATCTGCGAACGCGTATCTTGGGGCGGCCGGAATCAGGGAAGCGCTGGGTGGGGGCGCTCAGATCGTTATCACCGGCAGAGTGGCTGACCCCTCACTCTATGTAGGTCCTCTGAGCCATGCCTTCGGATGGTCCGATGACGACCAGCGTCTCACCGGTAAGGCGACTGCCATTGGTCATCTCCTAGAATGCGGCGGTCAGGTCACCGGAGGCTACTTCGCCGATCCAGGGACGAAACCGATCGAAGGCCTGGACCGATTGGGTTTCCCGTTCGCTGACGTTGCAGAGGATGGATATGCTGTCATCGGCAAGCTTCCGGGAACGGGAGGTGCCGTCACCGTTCGTTCGTGTACGGAGCAGCTGCTGTACGAGGTGGCGAACCCAGGCGCCTATATCACCCCAGACGTAGTCGCAGACTTCAGCGGAATCTGCTTTGAAGAGATCGGACCCGACCGGATTGCGGTGGATGGTGGGGACGGCACTGCAAGACCAGCTGAGCTCAAAGTGACATTGGGTTATCTCGACGGTTGGGAAGCCGAAGGGCTGATCACCTATGCAGGACCCCGCGCCCTGGCGCGTGCACAGTTGGCGGCGGACATCGTCACCCGGCGACTGGAGCGCGTCCATGGCATCTCAGGATCGGTGCTTTCTGTTGAATTCATCGGTGCGGGAGCCAGTTTCAGAGGACTGAGCCAGGCGGCAGAACCGTTTGAAGTAAGGCTGCGAGTCGCCGGTCGTGTGCCCAGCGAAGAGCTCGCAGTTGCCATCGGGGCGGAAGTCGAAGCGCTCTACACCAATGGCCCCGCTGGCGGCGGAGGAGCGAGAACAATGGTCAGGGAGAGTCTTGGTATCAAGTCGTGTTCTCTTTCTCGCCAATTGGTCGACACCGTCGTCATTGACTCGGAGACTCTTCAGGCATACCGGAGCCAGGACGAAGCGATCAACGAGTCAGACGATGTTGACCAGACAGACGGACGGGGAGATCTCAGATGACCGCGCATTATGGAGCCGGAATCGAAGTCGACGATATCGCTACGGTGAGAACCGGAGACAAAGGTGACACGCTGATCGTCGGAGTAGTCGCACGAGAAGGCATCGGATTTGCCGAACTCGCCAGTGCGATAACCGAAGAAGCAGTAGCGTCCCACTTCGGGCTGCCTGTCTCCCGGGTCAGTAGGAAGTTGTTGCCGGACCTTCATGCGATGAGCTTCGAACTCAGAGGGATGTTAGGGCAGGGAGTGACCGGTCTGGGCCACCACGATGGTCATGGCAAGACGCTGAGCTATCACCTGCTGGCCATGCCGGTGGCTCACAGATCACCTGCCCATGCCCCCGCTGCCCGCTGAGTCTCTCAGCTGTCAGATCGAAACAACTACGGAGCGCCGAGACCATTGCGCACGCACAGTGGTATCGGCGCTCCGTAGTTGTATCGGGGACTGAGGTGCTTGATGCTCGGACGGGCACAGTGGTCTCGGCGCTCCACCGTTGTCTCGACGACTGGGCCTGAGAGAGGGAGCTTGTCTCGTCATCGGCAATGTGTCGAGGGCCTGCTGGTTGCTTGCCTGATCCAATTGGGTCGTGTCTGATCCAGGTTGGGCGTGCCGGACCTGCTGGGGTCGCGGTTGAGTCATCTGCGGCGAGCGTTTGTGGTCACCGCGCCGAGGGAGAATGATCGATTCGGCGATTCCGCCTCGGTGCGGTGACCACAGATCGCGGAAGTTTGATGCGGTGACCTCGGTGCGGTGACCACAGATCGCGGCAGAGGAGTGGGCTCGCGGAAGAGGGGTGGGCCCAGGCGTTCAGCTGTCGAGGTAGGCGCTGTTGTCCTTCGGGCTGCCGTGCTTGACCAGCCGCTTGGCCAGGCAGTGGTCGCGGTCGAGACCCCAGGATCGGCATTGGTCGAGAGCCGGTTCCGGATCGCTGTAGCCGGTGTCGACGACCGTGACCCAGTAGCTTCCGTCCTGATAGGACGCCCAGTCGCCGCTCTGGATGAGGATCGCTCCCGGATACTTGACCTTATTGGCCTCGTATTCGTTGAGGATGTCTTCCACGGTCCAGGTCTTGCCATCGGCTTCGAGGCCGACGTTCTTCGCGCTCACCTGGGTCACCCACTGACCTTCGAGGTCGGCGGCGCGCTCGGTGCCCTCCTCCGTGTAGGCATTCAGCTTCTCCCGGGGACTCTGTGACGGTTGGACGAGGTTCTCGGACGAGCTGGGCGAGGGCGGAGCGGATTCTTTCGTGCCGACATCGACGGGCACGGTGCCCGAAGAGGGGGCGAGCCAGCGGATGCCGAAGAACGCCACGAGTGCCAGGACCATGATCATGGCGATGATGACGGCAGTGACCTTCAGCCACCTGCGGGGCTTGGCCTCCCCTTGGGCCAGGGCACTGGGAGGAAACTGCGGAGGAGGAGGGGGGGGGAGTCGGCGACCCCGGACCAGCAGAGACACCTGCGCTTCGAGTGTTCGCGGGGACTGGTACTGGTGGCGGCCTGCGTACTGCTGTGGGTGTGCGGGCTGAGAGCGGTCGTCGAAGGGGGAGCACCCTGCAGGAGCGAAAACATTGCCCGACCGCGACTTCGCAGGCGACTGTTCCCCGGTGTGCCGCTCGAGGTATTCGTAATACGTCGAGTTGTCGAACTCGGCAGGCGAAGACCCCGCCTCATTCCCGTACGACGGGTTCTGACCAGCGGAATCCCTGTGATCCTTCTGCCAATCGTCGCTTGTCGCCGGACGAATGCGCGGCCTCTGTGGAACGTCGCTCATCAGTCCTCCTGAGTGCCATATGTCGTGGCAATCATCTACTAACCTTGGCACGAGTCAGGCGGGCGTTCAACACGATCGCAGGCAGGACACGTTGCCGACGAAAGCCTACTGGTGCGACGTGAGGTCGCACACCATGAGCGCAGCGCTCCCTGGGACGGGAGCGCTGCCAGTACTGTGAAGTACGTACTGACCACCGGTCGACATGCGTTGGGAGCAATCCCGGGGTGTGAAGCTCGACGACAACAACCCCAAGGCCTCCGGCTCGCCAGGAGGTACAGGGATGGTGGTAGATCGGACGGGTGAGCGCAAGCGAACCAATCGATGAGATCTCGTGACTTTCGAGGTAAGCCGGCGATAACCAACGCGGCACCTTTAGCAGCCAGAGGCGGAAGGGCCTCAAGCGGATGCGTGACTCCAGTTGAATCGCATTACTTCACCGCTGCTGCCGGGACAGAGATGGCACCCACCCCGATCGCACCTCAGGTGTGCGGAACACGGAAACCCCGTACAGGTCCGCACATCTGCCCAGATGTGCGGTAGTGCGCTGCGCAAGCGGCGTGCAACCCCTGTGCGGGAACAGGATGACAGAAGAAGCAAACGCCGATGGGTCGAAAGGCCACGGGAAAGCGTGCACATATGGAGGTCCCACTCCGCGCACGTATAACCGATCGGATAGCCAGGGTCTCCTGGCCAGCGAAAGCTAAGCCAACGTCTGTCAGGTGAGCCTGCAAAGAGGGCTCTGAATCAATCAACGACAACATCATCTGGGAGTTAGACGATGCTACCTACGGAGAACAAGGGCCCCGGTCCTGAAGCTCCTGCGGGAGCTTCGAATGAACAGATGAGCGACTCGCAGCAATGGGCCTCAGTCAACTGGGGCAAGGAGCAGCGAACCGTTCAGCGATTGAGGCAGCGCATCTTTGCGGCGTCTCAGGCAGGCGACCTCAAGCGACTGAGGCGCCTGCAGAAGCTGGCCCTGCGAAGCAGGTCGGTCGTCCTCGTGGCGACTCGACGTGTGACACAGGACAGCACGGGCCGCATGACAGCTGGTCTCGACGGTGAAACCGCGCTGACACCCACCGCCAGGTGGAGGTTGGCAATGGAGGTCCTCAACGACATCCAAGGTAACACTGTCGGTGGAAAGGCCAAGCCAGTCAGGCGTGTGTACATTCCGAAGAGCAACGGGAAGCAGCGCCCACTCGGGATCCCGGTCATCCGTGATCGGGTACTCCAGGCCGTCGCCAAGACTGCACTGGAACCAGAATGGGAAGCGAAGTTCGAGCCGAATTCGTATGGGTTCAGGCCCGGACGGAGCGCGCATGATGCGATCGGGCAGCTTTGGCTGTCAACCAGCAAGGGCGCCAAGCGTCGCTGGGTACTGGACGCGGACCTTAAGGCCGCGTTTGATCACGTCAACCATGACTTCCTGCTGGACGCCCTCGGTACCTTCCCAGGCAAGACCTGGGTTGCTGAGTGGCTGAAGGCCGGTGTCGTGGAACGTGGGATGAGAGCTCGCACTGAGGAGGGAACTCCCCAGGGCGGTGTCATCAGCCCACTGCTGCTGAACATCGTGTTGCATGGTCTGGAATCTGCTGCCGGAGTGCGTACCTTCGCGGAAAAGGTGAAGGGTAAGACCCACATCAAGACCGCAAGAGACGCACCGGTGCTGGTCCGCTACGCCGACGACTTCGTTGTGCTCGCGCACACGAAGGAAGACGCGGAACGGATCAGAGACGACATCCGGAAATGGCTGAAACCTCGGGGTCTGATCATCAACGAGGAAAAGACTTCGATCAGGCGGCTTGAGGACGGGTTCGACTTCTTGGGCTTCACAGTCCGGTCGTTCCCTAATGGGAGCTGCTACATCAAGCCATCTAGGGACGCTGTCAAGCGGATCAAACGTAGGATCACGGAGATCGTACGAGCCCACCGGGGCTCGAACGCACTTCGGCTGATCAAGGCCTTGAACCCGGTTCTCCGGGGATGGGCCAACTACTACCGGACCATCGTGGCCCAGAAAACCTTCGCGGAAATCGACGACCACGTGTGGAAACGCGTGTGGTGGTGGGCCAAACGGCAACACCCGAAGAAGACCCGGAAGTGGGTCGCAAGACACTACTTCGGAAAGTTCGACCCGACCAGGAACGATCGATGGATCTTCGGGGACAAGCCCTCGGGCGGATTCCTCACGAAGATGGCATGGATCAAGATCCAGAGGCACGTCAAGGTCTACTACCGGAACTCTCCGGACGACCCCGCGCTGACGGACTACTGGACGGACCGCCGGAAGAAGGGCGACTCGGGACTGTCCAAGTGGCAGAACCGATTGGCATGGAAACAGCAGGGACTCTGCACCCTGTGCAACCAGCCCCTACTCGACCCCGCTGACGCCCCGGACCTGAAGGCTGAACGAACACGATGGTTGAACGCGGCCCGTAAGGGTCTCCACGTTCACCACTACATGGTGTTCAGGAAGCACGGAGGGAACGACTCCGACGCGAACTGCCGCCTTGTGCACAACACGTGCCACAAGGGACTGCTGAAGGTTTGGTTGACTCCGGGGTTTATGCCGCCAGAGCGACGACCTTGTGGTGAACAAGCTCGTATTCAACCGGGGTCAGTTTACCCAAACGTCGCTGTCGACGCTTCCGGTGATAGGTCCGCTCGACCCAGTGCACGATCACCTTCCGCAACCTCGCTCGCGTGTCCCAACGGCCTCTATCGAGGACGTTCTTCTGCAACACGGCGAAGAACGATTCCATCGCCGCGTTGTCGCCAGCAGCACCAACCCTTCCCATCGATCCGACGAGCCCATAGTGCCGTAAAGCGTGCTGGAATTTGCGGGAACGAAATTGCGACCCGCGGTCCGAATGCACCACGCAACCGGCCACAACGCCAGCCCCGCCGCGGCGGGCTACAGCATCGTCAATCGCTGCTACGGCCAGGCGCGACTTCATTCTCGAGTCGATGGCATAGCCGACGATTCTGTTGCTGAACACGTCCTTGACCGCGCACATGTACAGCTTGCCCTCACCGGTGTGATGCTCCGTGACGTCGGTCAGCCACAATTCGTTGATTGCCTTGGCCGTGAAGTCTCGTTTGACAAGGTCATCACACACTGGCGGGCCGGGCTTCTTCCCATGTTTCCGAGCTCGTTTGATCGTGTTCGAGAACAGCTCTTGCTGCGAGCACAATCGCCACACACGACGCTCTGACGCTTGCAGACCTGCGGCGTGGAGTTCATCGGCGATGAAACGGTATCCGAACTCGGGATCGTCCGTATGGACATCATGGGCGGCATTGATCAGGTGCGCCTCCTCGAGATCCCGGTCAGAGATAGGTTTCGCGCACCACTTGTAGAACCCCTGCTTGGTGAAGCCGAGCACCCGACAGGTCACTGCCACCGGCACCCCGGTGGCAGCAAGGTCGAGGACCAGCGGGTACATCATTTTGGGTGATGGCCACCGAGCTTCAAGTTCGCTTGCGAGAGGTAGGCGGCAGCCTCACGGAGGATCTTGTTCTCCCTCTCGAGCTCGCGAATGCGTTTCAGCGCTGCCGCCTGGGCGCGTGACTCCTCGGCATCACGGGAGGGCTCGAGTCCGTGCTCGCGTAGCCGCGAGTCACGGACCCAGGCTTGTAGGGCTGATTTCGAGATGCCGAGGTCGGCGCAGACCTGCTTCTGGGTCATCCCGTCGTTGATGAGATCGAGCGCTGATTGCTTGAACTCATCGGTGTAGATCTTTGGCATGACTTCTATCCTTCCTGGAATTTATCCAGTCGTGAAGTCAACCAAACCTTCAGCAGTCCCGATCGAGCGGGAACGGTGCACAGCACCTACTACCAAACGAAAGGAGGAAAGCCGGGATGAACACCCCAATGGGCCTGCTTGAGCCGGATGCCGCGAAAGTGGCACGTCCGGTTCTGAGGGGGCCGGGGTGTGGCAACACACCCCGGCTACCCGACCGGAATTCCCCGAGTTGCCTTGACCCCAGCTGGGAAAGTCCGTGTGACGGTACGATTCCACCTACGGCGGCGCCATTTAGCGCGCGATTCCGCGTCCGACGGTGCAAGCCGCCGCCGCTGATGCGCGCACGAATCCGCGTCCGATCGCGTACGCCGGCAAGCAGCGTTGCACACACGGTGGTGCTGGCCGGCGAGCAGCGTTGCGCACACGGTGGTGCTGGCCGTAGCGACGCTCCCACACGACGGTGTGGCCGGTGTGCAGCCCCCAAGCAACCCGCCGAGGCGCTGATGCCCTTGAATGAGGCGATGAATTTGCCCAGATGGCCGGAGCCTCAGTAAGATTGATTCCTGTTGTGTCGTACCAGAGACGTCGCTGATCGATCTGCTATGACTGACATGGTGCTCACCCACCGCTGCACTCCAGCTTCGGCCATCTCTCACAGGCTACGGCTTCAGCGCTGGTGAGACATCTCGCCCGAACGGGCAAACCTGTTTTGGCGTACACAATTTTCACGGCGAGCGACGCGCACCGGGTCAGACCGGCGGCGAGTCGGAGGAGAGTCGGCTCAGTCCGGCTCGACAACGACCGTGGTCGGGCACGCTCGACCAGGTGGCTTTCGCGAGAATTTGTTGATGTCTTCCGACATCGGCGCAAGCGATCGGGGAACAGCGATTTCCCGCACCAGCTTGTTTCGAGAGTCGGTAACTTGTGAACTGGAGGAGAGACATGGCAGCAACCTGCCAGGTAACCGGGGCCGTTCCCGGTTTCGGACACAATGTGTCCCACTCGAAGCGCCGCACGAAGCGTCGCTTCAACCCGAATATTCAGAAGAAGCGGTACTACGTTCCGTCTCTGCGCCGCAACGTCACCCTGACTGTGTCCGCCAAGGGCATCAAGGTCATCGACGCGCGTGGAATCGACGCCGTGGTCAACGAACTGATCGCTAAGGGAGTGAAGCTCTGATGGCCAAGGCCCAGGATATTCGTCCCATCATCAAGCTCAAGTCGACCGCCGGCACCGGGTACACCTACGTGACCCGCAAGAACCGCCGCAACAGCCCGGACCGCATCGTGCTCAAGAAGTACGATCCCGTCATCCGCAAGCACGTCGATTTCCGAGAGGAGCGCTGAGCGCACGTGGCTAAGAAGTCCAAGATCGCACGCGACAAGCAGCGTCGCGTCATCGTTGAACGCTATGCAGAGCGCCGCGCAGCTCTCAAGCGTCAGCTGACCCACCCCGATTCCACCGATGAGCAGCGCGAGGAGGCGCGCCTGGCACTGCAGAAGCTGCCGCGCGATGCCTCTCCCGTTCGCGTTCGCAATCGGGACCAGGTCGATGGTCGTCCGCGTGGTTACCTCCGGAAGTTCGGGCTCTCGCGAGTTCGATTCCGCGAAATGGCTCACAACGGCGAGTTGCCCGGAATCACTAAGTCCAGCTGGTAATCTCGAGGAAGTTCGTCATCGGAAAAACGGACCGATGACCTACCGACCTGTCCTAAGGAGGACACTTTTATGGCTAAGAACCGCAGTGAGCTCGTTGCAGAAGTTGCCGAGAATTCCGGCCTGACCCAGAAGCAGGTCTCGGATGTCCTCGATGGTGTCTTCGATGTCTTCTCCGATGTCGTGGCCAAGGGCGAAAAGCTCACCATCCCCGGCTGGCTCTCCGTTGAGCGCACCGAGCGTGCCGCTCGCAAGGGTCGCAACCCGCAGACCGGTGAAGAGATCCAGATCAAGGCCGGCTACTCCGTCAAGCTGTCCGCTGGTTCGAAGCTGAAGGGTGCCGCTGGCAGCCCGAAGTGATCTACGCAGCAGCGTCGAATGGCCCGGACCCCTAGGTCCGGGCCATTTGCTTTTCCCGGGTGGTCCGCGCCTGCGAAGCCACCCCACCCCCGCCGAGGCTGCCCCGAGATCTCGGCCACTGCGCGGTCTTCTGACTGGCTGAGTCCATCGGGCGAGCGATATCCTATGAATCATGTCAGAAGGGGTGGTCCGCGCGCAGTGAGTTCTCCAGTCTTCGAGCCGATCACTCGTTTCACCCAGAGGGCCGCCGTTCCCATCGTGGTCCTCCTCGGCTTCTGCGTCGGCGTGGCCGCACTGTTCTTCACCGGTGCCGCGAACCCCACTCTGCTCAACGATCCCGGAACCGTCGTCCGCTTCGGCCTGCCCGCGGCGAAGTTCCTGTTCAACATCGCGATGTCGCTGACGGTCGGGGCGCTCATGTTCGCCGTGCTCATCCTGCCGCGCACGGCCGGCGGGCGCGATCGCCGGCATAGGACCGAGGCCGAGGACCTGCCGCTCGATCCGCTGTGGACGAAAGCGCTTAGGATCGCCGAATACTCCTCTGTGGTGTGGACTCTGGCCGCGGCCTCCGTCCTCGTCTTCTCCTTCGTCGACACCGTCGGCGCCCAGGCCTATCTCGACTTCTCGAACCAGCTCGGCGTCTTCGTCACCCAGATCGCCTACGGTCAGCTGTGGGTGCTCATCGTCGTCCTCATCGCGATCGTGTCGACGCTGTGCTTCGGCACCCGCTCGCACATCGCCATCGCCGTCGCCGGAGTCCTCGGCGTCGGAGTCATGATCCCGCTGGCGCTCATGGGCCACTCGGCCGAAGCCTCCGGGCACACGCAGGCCGTCAACAGCCTCGGGCTCCACATCTTCGGTGCGACGATCTGGCTGGGCGGACTCCTCGTCATCGCCCTGCTCGGAGGACGACTGGCGGAGTCGAAGAACCTCAGATCGGTCGTCGAGCGCTATTCGACGATCGCGCTCGTCGCCTTCGGCCTCGTCGTCTTCTCCGGAATCGTCAACGCGGCCCTGCGCGTGCACGACCTCGACGATCTCATGACTGCCTACGGGGAGGTCATCGTCGCGAAAGCGGTCGCGACGGTTCTGCTGGGCCTCATCGGATTCTGGCATCGTCGCTTCGTCATCGCACGATTGGGCACGGCCGCCTCGGCGACGGTGGAGTTCTGGCGCCTCATCATCGTCGAGTTCATCGTGTTCGGTGCGACCATGGGACTGGCGGTGGCGCTGGCCAGGTCACAGCCGCCGGTGCCGCAGGAACCCGTGGGCAACCCCACGCCGGCCGAGATACTGACCGGCGATCCGCTCCCGCCGAAGCCCGACTTCGCACGCTTCTTCACCGAATGGGCGATCGATCCGCTGTGGATCGCGATCGCTGTGGGGACCTCGATCGCCTATATCGTCGCCTTCGTCGATCTCCGCCGCCGAGGCGACCGGTGGCCCGTGCTGCGCCTGATCAGCTGGCTGATCGGGATGGTCTTCCTCATCTACGTGACCTCGGGCGGACCTCGGGTCTACGGTGAGGTGCAGTTCTCCTCGCACATGATCGAGCACATGCTGCTGGTCATGCTCGTGCCCCTGCCGATGGTCCTGGGCGCGCCGATCACCATGCTCATGCGCGCGACGAAGGCCCGGCGCGATGGCTCGGCCGGTGTGCGCGAATGGGTGCTCTGGCTCGTCCACACCCCGTACCTGCGCTTCTTCGCCCATCCGATCGTGGCCAGTGTGAACTTCGCCGGCTCCCTCATCGTCTTCTACTACTCGGGCATCATGTACTACGCCCTGGACACTCACATCGGGCACGAACTGATGATCGCGCACTTCCTCGGTGCTGGGTATCTCTTCGCTCAGGCGCTCATCGGCATCGACCCCGGGGTCAAGCGTCCCGCCTATCCTCTGCGGCTGGTGATGCTGCTGGTGACCATGGCCTTCCACGCCTTCTTCGGCATCTCGCTGATGAGCTCGAACGTGCTCATCGCCGGCGACTGGTTCGGCAATATCGGAGCCGATTGGGGCTATACCGCGATCGAGGACCAGCAGCTCGGTGGGGGCATCGCGTGGGGCATCGGCGAGTTCCCGACCCTGTTCGTGGCGATCATGGTCGCCGTGCAGTGGGCGAAGTCCTCGGATCGGGAGGCCAAGCGCATCGACCGCCGCGAGAACCGCACCGATGACGCCGAGCTGCGAGCCTACAACGAGATGCTCGCCTCGATGGCCGAGCGCGACTCGAAGCTCGACCACCGCCGGCGCTGAGCTCTGCCTGCTGCCGGTGCCGCTGGTCGGCGGCGCGCGGCCTCGCAGACGCACAACGGGTGTGCGCGAATGTGCAGCGAAAATTCTCGGATCATGCCCAGGAACTTCCCAAAAGACTGTAATGTGACGCACACTGATGCTTGGGCCAGAAGTGTCCGGGCAGCCGAAGTGCCGAGGACCGTCCCGGTGCCTTCAGCCGCATCGAAGCGGTCGGTGATGCCCGGGCCGAGCGGCCGTCGGACCACGTGCCAGGCAATTCGCGCAATCAAAGGTGACGCGGATTGTGGAATCGAAGGAGTCTCATGAGTTCCCAGAACAGCACCGAGAAGAAGGCGATCCGCGCTCAGCTGCGCAAGGTCGTCGTCGCCTCGATGGCCGGAACGGTCGTCGAGTGGTACGAGTTCTTCCTCTACGCAACCGCAGCCACATTGGTGTTCCACGTTCTGTTCCCGCCCTCGGACGATCCGCTGACGCCGATTCTCGCCGGCTTCGCCACCTATGCGGTCGGTTTCATCGCCCGTCCGGTCGGCGGAATCGTCTTCGGTCACTTCGGTGACAAGTACGGGCGCAAGAAGCTGCTGCAGATCTCGATCATCCTCGTCGGTGTCGCCACCTTCCTCATGGGCTGCCTGCCGACCTATGCGGCGATCGGCGCCCTGGCACCGATCCTGCTCGTGCTGCTGCGCATCGTCCAGGGATTCGCCGTCGGCGGCGAGTGGGGCGGTGCCGTCCTGCTCGTGGCCGAGCACTCGCCGAACAGGGAGCGCGGTTTCTGGGCATCGTTCCCGCAGTCCGGCGTTCCCCTGGGCAACCTGCTCGCCACAGGAGTTCTCCTCGCGCTCAATTCGATGCTGAGCAATGCCCAGTTCGAATCCTGGGGCTGGCGGGTCGCCTTCTGGCTCTCAGCCGTCATCGTCCTCATCGGCTATTACATCCGCACCCGTGTCTCCGACGCCCCGATCTTCGACGAAGTCCAGTCCGAGGAGATCGAGGAAGGCGTCGATTACGGCGTCAAGGCCGTGTTCAAGCGCTACCCGCGTGAGGTCTTCTCCGCCATGGGGCTGCGCTTCGTGGAGAACATCCACTACTACCTCGTGGTGACGTTCTCGATCACGTACCTGTCGACCCAGGCCCACATCGAATCCGGCGAGATCCTCGGCCTGCTGCTCGGCGCCCATGCGATCCACGCGGTCCTCGTGCCGCTGGTCGGCGCGGCCACCGACCGGATCGGCCGCAGAATGCCCTACGGCGTGGGCATCGTGCTCACCGCCACATGGGGCTTCTTCGCGTTCCCGATGTACGACACCGGCCAAGCCGGTCCGATCTTCATCGCACTGCTGCTGGGTCTGGTCTTCCACGCGCTCATGTACGCCGGACAGCCGGCGATCATGGCCGAGATGTTCCCGACCCGGATGCGCAACTCCGGTGTCTCGACCGGCTACCAGGTGACCGCGATCGTCGCCGGATCGTTCGCCCCCTTCATCGCCACCGCGCTGCTGCAGGGATTCGACTCCTCGGTGCCCATTGCGATCTACCTGGCCGCCGCCGCGGCCGTCTCGTTCATCGCCCTCCTGTTCACCCGCGAGACGAAGGGCATCGACCTGCGCTCGCTCGACCACGCCGACAAGGTTCGTCGCGGAGTCGCCTGACCGCTCGGCGATGACATCGCTCGGGTGCCCGTTTCCGATCGAAGGCGGCGACACCACCGGCACCGCTCGGCTGCGTTGTCGGGTGCATGATGGAACCGCACCGCTGATCTGAATCATGAAAGGGACATCTCATGGCAGAACTTGCGAACCGCCGCGCACTCGTCACCGGAGGCGCCTCCGGACTCGGCAAGGCGATCAGCCGCGCCTTCGCCGACGCCGGCGCCCAGGTCGTCGTCGCCGATGTCGACGCGGAGTCCGCGGAGGCCGTGGCCGCCGAGATCGGAGGTCAGTCCTGGACGGTCAACCTCGCGGACACCTCGGCGCTGGACGGGGTCGACCTCGACGTCGACATCCTCGTCAACAATGCCGGCATCCAGAGGATCCACCCGATCACCGAGTTCCCGATCGAGGACTGGCGGCTGATCAACACGCTCATGCTCGAGGCGCCGTTCGTGCTCACCAAGGCCGCACTGCCGAAGATGTGCGAACGCGGCTGGGGTCGCATCATCAACCTCTCGTCCATCCACGGGCTGCGCGCCTCGCCGAACAAATCAGCCTATGTCGCGGCCAAGCACGGACTCATGGGGCTGACGAAGGCGACCGCGCTCGAGGCCGGTCCGCACGGAGTGACCTGCAACGCGATCAACCCGGGATATGTGCTCACACCCCTGGTCAAGGGGCAGATCGCCGATCAGGCCACGGCGAACGGCATCAGCGAGGACGAGGTGCTCGATCAGGTCTTCCTCGGACATTCCGCGGTGCCCAAGCTCGCCGAACCCGATGACATCGCGGCGATCGCGCTCTTCCTCGCCGGTGAGCACGCCGCCGTCGTCAACGGCAGCGCCCACAGCATCGACGGAGGCTGGTCCGCCGCCTGAACCCTGCCCGGTCGTGGCCCGGCACCCGGGCAGGGGCTGGCATCCGGCCGCGGCCCGGCATCCGGGCGTGGCCCGGCACCCAAGGCGTGCGCCGGCACCCAGACGCGGGTCAGAGGACCTCGAGCACGCTGCGGACGCCGGAATTGCGCAGCGACTCGTGACGGACCGAGGCCCAGTACGAGACCGGTTTCGAGAACTGCTCGGGCAGCACCGGCAGCAGGCGCGAATTGTCGCGGGCGAGGAAATCGGGCAGGATTCCGATCCCGACCCCCTCGGAGGTGGCGAGCACATGCGCATGCACCGAGGTGGAACGGAAGAAGCCGTTCCCACGGGGCAGGGCATCGGCCACCTCGTCGAGATCATCGACCTGCAGCGAGTTCTCGATGTAGTAGATCATCCGATGTTCGGCCAGGCCTTCGAGGGTCCGCGGCATGCTGTGCGCAGCGATGTAGTCCTGTGAGGCGTAGAGCTGGAGCCGGTAGTCGCGGATGTGCTTGGCGACGGACCGCGGGGCATCCGGGCGGCCCACGACGACCTCGATGTCGACGCCGGACCGATACTGGCGGGCTCTCTGCGTGGCGGTGATGAGTTCGACCTGCAGTCCCGGATGCCGCTGCTGCAGCGAGGTCAGCGCCGGGACCGCGTACTCGAGGGCGAAGGCCTGCGGACAGGCCAGGCGAATCGTGCCGGCCAGGGCGGAGCTCGCATGCGCATCGATCCGACCGAGTGCCGCCTCGATGTCCTCGGCGATCGGCAGGAGCTGACGCCCGGCGGCGTTGAGCTCCCAACCGTCGGGGGAGGCCACGAGCACGCGCTCGCCATAGGCCTTCTCGAGCGCAGTGATGCGTCGCGAGACGGTCGTGTGATTGAGGCCGAGGCTGTGGGCGGCGGCCGTGAACTTCCCCAGACGAGCGACGGCGAGCAGAGTCAGCAGATCCTCCGGGGCGATCTGCTGACCGGATCCGCCTGGTGCATATGAGGCCATAGACGTCCCATTCTATCTGCGTACGTGCACATAACCGGTGCGGAATAGGTGAGCGCCTCAGCGGATCGCTGCGTCCTGACTGGCGTAGTGTGAGAGAGAACACTGTGTTAGAGACGAACATGATGCGAGGAGGCATACTATGTCGACGATCGGATGGGTGGGCCTGGGCAATATGGGCCGCCCGATGACTGCGAACCTGGTCGAGGCCGGTCACACCGTCAACGGATATGATCTCGTGCCCGAGGCCGTGGCCGCGGCCGCGAAGAACGGCGTCAACCCCGTGGGATCGATCGCCGAGGCGGTCGCCGGTGCCGATATCGTCTTCACCATGCTGCCCAAGGGAGAGCACGCCCGCACGGCCTACCTCGAACCCGACGGCGTCCTGGCCCATGCGGACACCAAGACCCTCCTCGTCGACTCCTCGACGATCGACTTCGACTCCGCCCGCGTCCTCCACGCCGAGGCGGTCAAGGCCGGTTTCCGTCTCATCGACGGCCCGGTCTCCGGGGGCGTCAGCGGCGCCGAGGCGGGCACCCTGACCTTCATGCTCGGCGGAACCGACGAGGACGTCGCCGAGGCCCGCCCCGTCATCGAGGCGATGGCCGGCAATATCTTCCACGCCGGTGGTGAGGCCGCCGGCCAGGCCGCGAAGATCGTCAACAACATGATGCTCTCGATCAGCCTCCAAGGCGTCGTCGAAGGGGCCGTGCTGGCTGACCGGTTCGGCCTCGATCAGAAGGTCTTCTACGACATCGCGAAGGTGTCCTCGGGTGATTCGTGGCCGCTGCGCACCTGGTACCCGGTGCCCGGCGTGACCGAGACCGCCGCGGCGAACAACGACTTCAAGGCCGGCTTCGCCGCGGCCCTCATGTACAAGGACGTCGGGCTCGCGCTCGCCGGTGCCGAGACTCAGGGAGTCGACCTTCCCGCGGCCGCCCTCGTCCACGCCCAGCTGCAGAAGCTCGTGGATGACGACCTCGGCGGCCTCGACACCTCGGCGCTGATCAAGAACATCGACCCGAACGCCGAGGGCCTGCCGAAATAGCCCGTGCCCGGCCGAGCCGCCGGCCGCTCCCACGTGCCCGCATCCGATGCTTCCTGGGTGTCTGCGGCACAGGGACGTTCGAACTCCGGTAGATCCGTGTCGAAATTCCGGACGTCTGTCGACACGGATCTACCGCTGTTCGTCGAGGAGCGATCAGATCGACTCCGGAATCACCCCCAGCCGACGGTCCTGATGCCTGGAGGGCACACCGCATCTGAAACTTCTGCGGGCTCGTGGAAGACTGGAGGCATGAGTACGCCTGATTCGACCCTTACGCTGTCCCCGGACGACATCACCGCCATCACCGGCAACCTCGACGAGGTGGCCGAACGCGCCCGAGCCGCCGCCGAGGCGAGCGGCCGCGACGGTGACGCGGTGAAGGTGATGCTGGCGACGAAGACGCAGCCGGCCGAGAAGATCCGAGTGGCCCTCGACCACGGATTCACGCTCATCGGCGAGAACAAGGTGCAGGAGATCGTCGGCAAGGCCGAGGCGTTGGCCGACCTGGCCCCGGAGACCCACCTCATCGGGCCCCTGCAGAGGAACAAGGTCAACCACACCCTGCGTCACGCCAGCTGCATCCAGTCGGTCGACAACCTCGCGCTCGCCGAGAAGATCAGCAACCGCCTCGAGGTGATCGACGAGACCGTCGAATACTTCGTCCAGGTCAACACCTCACGCGAGGACTCGAAGTTCGGAGTCGCCCCCGAAGACGCCGAGGCCCTCATCGCCGAGACCCGCGAGCTCGAACGGATGCGGCTGCGCGGGCTGATGACCATCGGCCTGCCCGGCAGCAGCGCCGAGGAGATCCGCCCCAGCTACGCCGATCTGCGCGAACTGAGCGAACGGCTGCGGGAGAAGGGCGTCATGCCCGCCGAGGCGACCGAACTGTCGATGGGCATGAGCGGGGACTTCGAGCTCGCGATCTCCGAGGGAGCGACCATGGTCCGCGTCGGCTCGAGCGTGTTTGGGGCCCGCGACTACTCGTAAGCGGTCGGGCGCGGTACCTGTCGCGCCCGGCCCCAGCCGGGACCGGACCAGCCGGGACCGGCCGTCCCGAGCCCGGGCCGGTCACACGATGACACCGGGGAGGCCGCCTCGGCGCAGGATCTGCGATCATGGAGTCATGACCAGCAGCCCGGAAGAATCCACCCCGACCGCCGCCTCGGCGGGCACCAGCGCAACCGCGACGCAGACGAAGTCCTCGACGCATGACGTCAAGGTCCGCGCCCCCGAACTCATCGGCCGCCGGTGGATGAACTCCGGTGGCAAGGAGCTGACCCTGGCGGACCTGCGCGGCAAGGTCGTCCTGTTGGACTTCTGGACCTTCTGCTGCATCAACTGCCTTCACGTCCTCGACGAGCTGCGCCCGCTCGAGGAGAAGTACGCCAAGGAACTCGTCATCATCGGCGTCCACTCCCCGAAGTTCGAGTTCGAACGCACCGTCGAGGCCGTCGACCAGGCCGTGGAGCGCTACCAGGTCGAACACCTCGTCCTCGACGACCCCGACCTCATCACCTGGCAGGCCTACACCGCCCGAGCTTGGCCGACACTGGCCGTGATCGACCCCGAGGGCTACCTCGTGGCGACGATGTCGGGCGAGGGCCACGCCGCCGGGCTGACCGAGATCATCGAGGGCCTCATCTCCGAGCATTCGGCCAAGGGCACCCTCCACTCCGGGGACGGCCCCTATGTCCCGCCGCCGGCCCCGGAGACTGACCTGTTCTACCCGGGCAAGACCGCGAGGCTGCCCTCGGGGCACCTGCTCGTGGCCGACTCCGGTCACCACAGCCTCGTCGAATACGACGCCGACGGCGCCGCGATCATCCGCCGCATCGGCTCCGGCGCCCGCGGGTGGGTCGACGGGGACTTCGCCTCGGCGGCCTTCAGCGAACCTGGCGGCATCACGGTGCTGCCCGATGACCTTGCCGAGCAGGTCGGCTACCAGCTCGTCGTCGCCGACACCGTCAACCACACACTGCGCGGGATCGACCTCGAAACCGAGACCGTGACGACGATCGCCGGCACCGGGCAGCAGCACATGGTCGGTGCCGTCGACAACGTCCGCGGCAAGCACGGTGAGCTGGGACGATACGACGGACCCGCGCGTGACGTGAAGCTGTCCTCGCCGTGGGACGTCCTCTTCGTCCCCGCCACCGCCGAGGTGGTCGTGGCGATGGCCGGCAACCACACCATCTGGTCCTTCCGCCCCCAGGACGGCACGATCCGTCTGCTCTCGGGCACGATGAATGAGGGGCTGACCGACGGAGACGGCGAGAGCGCCTGGTACGCCCAGTCCTCCGGTCTCGATCTCGCCCCCGACGGCAGGGTGCTCGTGGCCGACTCCGAGACCTCGGCGATCCGACGCCTCGACCCCGCCACCGGAGAGGTCGCGACACTCGTCGGCGTCGGCCTCTTCGACTTCGGCTTCCGCGACGGCCCGGCCGACCAAGCCCGCCTCCAGCATCCGCTGGGTGTGCGCAGCCTGCCCGACGGGTCGATCGCGATCGCTGACACCTACAACGGCGCCATCCGCCGCTTCGACCCGACCACCGACGAGGTCACGACGCTGGCCCGAGGGCTGCGCGAACCCTCGGACATCCTCGTCATCGACGCCGGTGCGACCAGCGGGGCAGAGGGCTCACGCGAGGCCGAACTCCTCGTCGTCGAATCCGCGGCCCACGCGCTGACCAGGGTGAAACTGCCCAAGGACGCGCAGAAGGTCGACGAAGGCGCCCTGACGACGAAGCGGCCGTCGACCGAGATCGCCTCCGGGCCGGTGACGATCGGCGTGAGCTTCACCGTTCCGGCCGGTCAGAAACTCGACGATCGGTGGGGCGATCCCACCTTCCTGCAGGTCTCCGCCACACCACCGGAACTTCTCGTCTCCGGCGACGGGGGAGCCGAAGGGCTCAGCCGCGACATCGTCATCAACCGCGACCTCGACGGCGGCGTGCTCCATGTGACCGCTCGCGCCGCCGCCTGTGACGGTGAGCCCGGCGGAGAGATCCCGCTCCACGCGGCCTGCCATCTCTACCAGCAGGACTGGGGCATCCCCGTCGAGCTCAAGGACTCGGCGCCGAGGGAGCTCCACCTCGACCTCCGCGGAGCCTGAGGCGTCCCGCACGGTCCCGCGGCCTCCGGAGCGCCCCCGTTTGTGGTCACTGCGCCGAGGTGAATTCGACGAATCGAGCTGCTCGCCTCGGCGCAGCGACCACAAGCGGGCGTCGGCCCGCGCTCACACGACCGAGATGTCGCCCATGCGTCGCGGTTCGAAGCTGACCTGGGAGGACTTGACGACGACCGAGCCGCCGAGGACGAAGGAGAGCTTCTCGTCGAGATCGTGCTCGGCCGCGGTGACGATGTCCCGGTAGCGCCCCTTGACCCGGACCTCCACGGTCGAAGGAGTGAGCTCGAGGTCGTTGCCTGAGGAAGTGAGGCTGATCTCCGGTCTGCGCTCGAGCGACCAGGAGATGTCGCCGATGATCTCGTTGTCGGTGTCGTAGCCGAAGACACAGCCCGCGGGCATGAGCGTCTTCGCTTTCACACAGTCCTCGAGATGCTCGGTGACCTGCTCGGTCACGGTGTCTTCGAGCTTGGCCGTCGGCTCGGGCGAGAGCTTGACGGTGGGGGAGTCGCCGGGGGCGGTCACCTCGGCGCGTTCGGATTTCGATTTGAGGTAGGTCGCGTCGAAGCCGACGAGGTAGCTGGCCGGAAACAGCACGGGAACGGAGCCGGCGCTGACGCCGTAGCCGTTGACCGTCGCCGTCGACGAGCCCGAGACGTCGAGGGCCAGGGTCGGCCATTCCTTCTGCTCGATGGCCCAGCGGTCGAAGAGGCCTGCGCTCGCAGGCAATTTGACCATGGTCAGATCGATGGTCCGCTCCTGCGAGGACAGGTTGTAGCTGAGGCGGACCTTCGCCTGTTCGCCGTCGACGGAGACGGTCTCGGCTTCGGGCTCCCGCGGCAGGTCGGGCGCGGCCGAGAGCACCTCGCTGCTCAGCGCCAACGTCGATGACGGAGTCGGCGCGGACAGATAGGAGAAGGCCCGTTGGGCGTCCCCGTCCTCAAGCGCGTCGATATAGGCCTCAGCGGCCCTGGCCGGAGTGTAGACGGTGAGGTTGATGAGGGGAACCGCCGCGACCGTGAGGACGATGATCGTCAGCGCCGAGATCAGAAGCTTGCGCGAGGTTCGCATGGCTCTCCTGATTCGGTCGGGGACGGAGCAGTGTCAAGTGTATCCGCCGGACCTCACTCAACCGAGTAGGCATGCAGCGCTGAGGTGTCGACCTCGACGAAGACATGGGTGCCGACCCGGACGTTGGCGCGCAGCTGCGCGATCGTCGAGCCCAGCCCCGGATGGATCACTCCGAACCCGGCCTCGGTGCTGCCGCCGGTGACCCCGGCGAGATCGGCCAGGTCGACATCGAGGGCGAGCCCCATCTCGGTGTCGACCGGGGACAGTTTCGCCTGCAGGCAGGAACCGCGATCGCGCAGCCCGGTCACGATCGCTTCGAACACCGTCGCCGAGGTGAACGCCGGGTCGTGCTCATCCAACGACAGCCGCGCGGCGCGCCAACCGAGGGTGACGAAGACCTTCCCGTCGAGTTCGGTGCGGGCGCGCACGGCCGAATGGCCGATGGACAGCCAGCCCTTGCGCGCCAGCCCCGAATAGACGTTGACGCCGCTGAGTTCGGCCGGCAGCGATCCTCGGGGCTCACTGACGACCTGCTCCAAGGAGCCGAGGGCGACGAGCTGGTCCTTCTCGATATCGGCCACGCCCGCCTCGGCGATGGTGTGGTCGGTGAGAGAGTTCGAGCTGAACACGACACCGCGTCCGTCGTGAGCGACGAGTTCGGCGAAGCGATTGCGCAGCCCCGTGCGCAGGTGCCCCGGCACCGAGGCGAACGGATCGATGAGCGTCAGCCACTTCGCGCCGCTCGCCCAGGCCGCGGCCAGACGAAGACGGGCCCGGTCGACGGAATCGAGATCGTCGATGCGTCGCCGCAGAATCTCCGGCCGCAGCCCGAAGGTCGTCAGCGCGGTCGATTCGGCCATAGCAGCCGCCGATGCCGCCTCCCCAGATCCGGCATCGGCGTGGCGAAGATAGCTGTTCATCCACCTGCGCACACGCAGACGACCCGACCGGCGTCCGGTCGGGAAGCGTGGCGGTGGTGCGACGTGGGGCAGGGCGGCCACGGACAGCACCACCGAGGTGGTGCTGTCCGGGCTGCCCATGATCCCGAGCATTGTCCCTGCTCGCAGACGTCCGAGGTCGATCTCGCGTCTGTCGAGCTGCAGCCCCGCGAGGGACAATTCATCGTTCAATTCAGTTTAGAACTCCGCCGGGTCGTCGGTGGCGTTCATCCGCCGACGGGTGATGATGACTGCTGCCGCACCGACGGCGAGCAGACCGACGCCCAGCGCCAGTCCTGTCATCTCGGCACCGGTGCGCGGCAGATCGCTGCCGGCGGAATCCGAGCCGTTGCCGTCCTCGTCGACCGCGGTGCCGTTGGTCAGCACCGTGAAGCTTCCGCCCTGGGGCTCGTCGAAGCTCTCGGCCTGGGCGCGGACGTTGTAGGTTCCGAGCACGGCCTTGACCTTGGCCTGGACACCGAAGGTGGCCTTGCCCTCGGAATCGGCTTCCTTGGTCATCGTGTAGCGATCGACCTTGCCCTGGGCATGCTCGACCGTGATCGTGATCTTCTCACCGGGCTGGGCGCCGGTGACGCCGAGTTTGATGCCCTCGTTGAGGAAGTCCTCGGAGCTGATCTCGGTCGGATCGATGGACAGAGCCTGCTTGGCAGCGGCCGGTTCCTTCTTGTCCTCGGATCCGGGGCTGGCCGGCCCGGTGGACTCGGACGACTGGCCTTCGGACTGTTCGTCCTCGGAAGCGCCGGAGTCCTCGGTGTCCTCGTCGGTCTCCGGAGCCTTGCCCTCGGGTGTCTCGGCCTTGTCGTCGTCTTCGGCGTTCGCGTCATCATCGGACTTCGCGTCGTTGTCAGACGAGCCTTCGTCGTCGGCCTTGGCGTCGTCGTCAGACGCGCCCTCGTCATCGGACTTGGCGTCATCGCCCGTGGGCTGCTTGGCCGGGCCCGGGTTGAGGCGCCTGGCGCGGTCCTTGTCGTCGTCGGTCTTCGACGGACTCGGAGTGCTCGATTCCGAAGGCTTCTCGGTTTCGGTCTCCGTGGGCTTCGACGTGTCGGTCTCGGAAGGAGTCTCCGACGGCGTCTCGGAATCCGACGGTGTTTCGGAAGGAGTCTCCGACGCCGACTCCGAGGAATCTCCATCGTCGGCCGGCGCGGTGGTCGTCTCACAGTCGTCATTGCCGGCCGGATCGTCGACTTCGGAGTCGTCGGAGACGACCTCGAAGGTCACCTTCGAGGAGTCGGTCTCGGACTTGAGGTCGGTGAGGTAGAGCGAGTACTTCCCGACGGGGACCTTGGCGTCCTCGGTCACGGAGAAGTAGTACGTGCCGGACACTTGACCCTTCTCATCGACCGTGAGCTTCTGCTCCGGCGAGTATTCGGTGCCATCGGTGCCGACAACGGTGACAGTGGCCTTCTGGTCCGGGGAGAATCCGGTTCCGGAGAAGCCGATTCCCTCCTTCTTGTTCGCGATGTCGGTCCGGGTCACCTGCGACTGCTCAAGGGTCGCCTGTGGATCCGACTCGTCGGGAACCGAAGAATCCGATTCGGAGTCTTCGGAGTCGCTCGATGACTGCTCGCCGCTTTGGGCGCAGACCGATGTCGGAGATACCGAAGCGGTGGACTCAGTGGCTGCGAACGCCGGGGCGCTCGCAAGGCCTGTCATTGCAACGGCTACTGCGGGGGCAAGCACAAGACGCGAGGTCTTCACAGTAATGCCTTTCGATTGTTGTCTACCCACGAAAGGCGATGGGACTCCCGGCATTCCTTGGCTTAAGAAGGGGAAGGCACCATCGTGCGCGGGTCCGTACAGCTCATCACTCTAAAGCATTCACCAGTCGCTGTGGGGCGACACACGGGGAAAAACCAGCATAAAATGCCGGAATCGTTATCAGTTTGTGATCTTGTTTGGGCGTGTCGCTTGTTTGATCGCTTCCTCGGCCGCTGCCTGACTGATTGCCTGACCGCCTTCTCGACCGCGTGCCCACCCGTCCGAGCGAGTGCCCTCTCCCACGCCTCCTCGGGCACCCTCGCCGCCGCCCGCCGTGCAACGACGCGCCCGTGGATCGGCCTCGGCGGGTTCCGAGGCACTGCGGGGATGGTGATTCGAGCGTGCGGGCGGCGGAACGGCTACCATCGGATACGTGACTCTGCTTTCCGACCGCGACATCCGCGCCGAGCTCGACTCCGGCCGCATCGGTCTCGATCCCTATGACCCGTCGCTGATCCAGCCGGCCAGCGTCGATGTCTGCCTGGACCGGTACTTCCGGCTGTTCGACAATCACAAATACCCCGTCATCGATCCCAGCCTCGAGCAGCCCGAACTCACGCGTTACGTCGAGGCCGCTCCCGGTGAGCCGTTCGTCCTCCACCCCGGCGAGTTCGTCCTCGCCTCCAGCCACGAGCTCGTGACCCTGCCCGATGACGTGGCCGCCCGCCTCGAGGGCAAGTCGTCGCTGGGTCGGCTCGGCCTGCTCACGCACTCGACCGCCGGCTTCATCGATCCCGGGTTCAGCGGACACGTCACTCTGGAGCTGTCCAATGTCGCGACCCTTCCGATCACACTGTGGCCGGGAATGAAGATCGGACAGCTGTGCTTCTTCCGTCTCAGCTCCTCGGCGGTCCACCCCTACGGTTCGCAGGCCACGGGCAACCGGTACCAGGGTCAGCGCGGTCCGACCGCCTCCCGTTCGCATCTCAACTTCTACCGGAGGGGCATGTGATCACCCGCCGCGAACTGCGGCTGCAACGTGAAGCCGCCGAACGCGCCGCCCGCGAACAGTCCACCGGCGCAGGCTCATCGGCCGCTCCCGAGGCCACCGCCACCGGTCGCCGCCGGACCGGGATGCCGTCGACCGGCAGACCCGGATACGGCGGGCACGGGGCCTCTGTTCCGGTCGAGACCCCCACCTCGGCGGATCTGCGGGGATTCCACCTGCTCCTCCTCGACGACGGGGTCGAGGTCTCCGATGTCCTCGCGCTCATCCACAACAAGCTGCCGGATCTGCCCCCGCGACTGGACGGGCACGGACAGATGCGGTTGAGCCGGCACTCCCGGCTGAGCGCCGGCGTCGCCCTCGAGCCCGCCGACGCCGCCGCGCTCGAGGTCCCCGACTGGGCCCGTCACGCCCTCGTGCTCGACTGCCCCCGCGATCGCCAGCCCGTCCCGCCTCCGGAATGGTTCGCCGATGCCGACGGACTCCACAAGGCCTTCCCGGCCGGAATGCCCGAACGGGAGGAGGAGCGGATGCTCAGCCTCATGCTCTCGATCGCCTCCCGCCTGCACACCGGTGTCCGCCTGGCCGATGAGCCCGAGATGTCCACACGTGTGATCGTCCCCGACCCCGATGCGAAGGTCGACCTCTACATCTACTCGCCCTACTGGCTGGAGCCGAACGTGGCGCTGGACTTCGTGCGTCGGCACGCCCCACACGCCTTCCAGCAGGCGCTGCCGACCCCCGACGAGGATGTGCTGGCGCAGGTGAGCATCGACGACCCGCTCTTCGATCCCTCCGCCCCCGTCATCCTCGACGGCTATGCCCTCCTCGTCCCTCTCGGGGAGATCTCCGAGGCCGCCGGCGGCCTCGAGATCCGGGTGATGGAGGCCGAATGGGTGCCGCCGATCATCGCTGCCCACTCGAACTCTCCGCAGATCGAATACCACGTGCATTGGATGGACACCGAGTCCCGTCGCTACATGCCGGGTCTGGGGCGCCGGTTCCGGCGGATGCGAGGCGAGGTCGCTCGACTGACCGACGCGATCGGTGCCGAACTCCTCGTCGGCTGCGATGGGGTGGGCCTGGACGAGAACGGTTTCCTGGTGACCAGTCGGCAGCTGCGCGAATAGCCCGGCCCGCCGTCTTCGCAAAATCAATCCGCAGACGGTCTCAGGCCCGCCATGACGGGCGAGGAGGCTTCTTACCAGAGCTTGCCTGATTGGGGAAACGAGTCCTGCTCGTGCAAAAATAAGGCTACGAACCTTTTCCAGGCAAATGACGGAGGTGGCTGCCGGTGATAGCCATGACAGGTGCCTTCTTCGGCGCTTCTGTCATAGCCTACCCCTTGGTTCGCCTCCTCGGCCGCAGCGGCTTCTTCCTCCTCGCCCTCGTCCCGTTGACCGGACTGCTCTACAGCCTGTCGACGATCCCCGACCTCTTCAGTCCGCACGCGCAGCCCCTCGTCGAGAGCCTCGACTGGCTGCCGGCGCTCGGCCTCGAGGGAGTCTTCCGCCTCGACGTGCTCTCCTGGATCATGACGCTGCTCGTGACCGGCATCGGAGCACTCGTCTTCGTCTACTGCGCTCGCTACTTCCCGCCCGACGAACCCGGCCTGGCCCGGTTCGCCGGCATCTTCATGGCCTTCGCCGCCATGATGTACGGTCTCGTCATCGCCGACGAGCTGCTCATGCTCTACCTGTTCTGGGAAGGCACCACCGTCTTCTCCTACCTGCTCATCGGCCACAGCCAATCACGACGCCGCTCCCGCCAGGCGGCTCTGCAGGCGCTGATCGTCACCACCGCCGGCGGCCTGGCCATGCTCGTGGGCATGGTCCTGCTCATCACCGCCACGGGCACCGGACGCATCTCGGCGCTGGTCGACCGCGCCCAGCTGGGCATGGACACCGGTCCGGTCATCATCTCCGCGATCATCCTCATCCTCATCGGCGCGATCTCGAAGTCCGCGCTCATGCCCTTCCACTTCTGGCTGCCGGGCGCGATGGCCGCCCCCACCCCGGTCAGTGCCTACCTTCACGCCGCGGCCATGGTC
This sequence comes from Brevibacterium sp. SMBL_HHYL_HB1, assembly GCF_018208375.1. Classification (NCBI taxonomy): domain Bacteria; kingdom Bacillati; phylum Actinomycetota; class Actinomycetes; order Micrococcales; family Brevibacteriaceae; genus Brevibacterium; species Brevibacterium sp. SMBL_HHYL_HB1. The sequence goes on from NZ_CP062936.1 coordinate 3,818,631, forward strand.
AAGGCCGGAATCTACCTGGTGCTGCGTCTGGCGCCGGGCTACAACAACCTTCCCGGCTGGTCGGAGGTGCTGCTGACGCTGGGCCTGCTGACCATGTTCATCGGCGGCTGGCAGGCCCTGAAGCAGACCGACCTCAAACTGCTGCTGGCCTTCGGCACGGTCTCCCAGCTGGGCTTCCTCACCACCATGGCCTCCTTCGGCACCCCCGACATCACGAAAGCGGCGCTGGGCCTGCTCATCGCCCACGCCCTGTTCAAGTCCTGCCTGTTCCTGTGCGTGGGCATCATCGACCACCGCGCCGGCACCCGCGACCTGACGAAGCTCTCCGGCGGTTGGAAGGCTTTCCCCGTCGTGGCCGTGTGCGCGACGATCGCGGCCGCCTCGATGGCGGGGCTGCCCCCGATGTTCGGCTTCGTCGCGAAGGAAGCCGTGTACTCGACCCTGCTGACGTCTCCGGACAAGGCCACGGTCATCGCCTTCATCGGCATCATGATCGGTTCGATCCTCACCGTCGCCTACTCGGCCCGCTTCGTCTGGGGCGCCTTCTCCTCGAAGCCCGGCGTCGACGACATCGCCCGCCGCGACGAGAAGCTCACGCTCGTGATCTCCCCGCTGCTCCTCACCGTGCTCACCCTGGCCCTGGGCCCGGGGGCCGGACTCCTCGACGGCTACTTCACCGCTTGGACCTCCGCGCTGCCGGCCGTGGACGTCGGGGACGGCAGCTACCACCTGGCGCTGTGGCACGGACTCGAACCGGCGCTGGCGTTCTCGGCCGTGACGATCGTCGCCGGTGTCGCGCTCTTCATCTTCCGCCGACCGTTCGCCAGGGTGCAGACGACCCTGCCGTCGGGAATCGACTTCCACGAGCTGTACCGGAAGATGATCGGCTGGATGGAAGCGCTGGCCCTGTGGGTCACCGCACGCACCCAGCGCGGTTCCCTGCCCTTCTACCAGGGCGTGGTCTACCTCGTCCTGGTCGCCGGGATCGGGCTGGCCGTGATCGTCAACGACACCTGGAACATCGAGTTCCGACTGGCCGACACCCCGCTCGACCTCATCGTCGCCACCGTCCTCATCATCGTCGCGATCGCGGCGACCAGGGCGAAGAAGCGCTTCACCGCCGTCGTCGTCACCGGCATCTCCGGCTATGCCATGGTCGCCTACTTCGCCTTCGTCGGCTCCCCCGATCTGGCCCTGACACAGGTGCTGGTCGAGACCATCACGATCGTCGTCTTCGTCCTCGTCCTCCGCCGCCTGCCGGCCCGCATCGGCGAGTCCACCGGCCGCTTCACCCCGGCCTGGCGGGCGATCATCGGCGGAGCCGTGGGGATCACGATGATGCTCGTGGTCCTCATCGCCGCGGGAGTGCGCGTGGCCGATCCCGTCTCGACGGACTTCGGCCAGCTCGCCTACGAGATCGGCCACGGCAAGAACATCGTCAACGTCACCCTCGTCGACATCCGCGCCTGGGACACCATGGGCGAGATCTCCGTGCTCGTGGCCGCCGGCACCGGAGTCGCCGGACTCATCTTCGTCCGCGGACGCGAGGGGCACCTGCACCGATTCGAGCGGAAGAGGGACGGCACCGAGGCGGCCGGCCGGATCCGCTTCCAGCCCGTGTCCGAGGAGGTCGCCGACCTCCACCACCCCGAGCGCGAGGACCTGTCGCAGAAGCGCGTGTCCTGGCTCATCGCCGGCCGGACCCTGGCCCCGCGCAACCGGTCCATCATCCTCGAGGTCACCGCGCGCCTGATCTTCCACGCCGTCGTCGTCTTCTCCGTCTACCTCCTCTTCGCCGGCCACAACGATCCCGGCGGCGGCTTCGCGGGCGGCCTCGTCGCCGGCCTCGCCCTCGTCGTGCGCTATCTGGCCGGAGGCAAGTACGAACTCGCCGAGGCGGCCCCGTTCACTCCCTCGGCGATGCTCGGCACCGGTCTCGTCACCGCCATCGGCACCGTCATCTGCGGTTGGGTGTGGGGAGATACGGTCTTCGATTCCGCCTACATCGAAGGCGATGTGCCGCTCCTGGGACACCTGTCGTTCGGCACCTCGACCTTCTTCGACATCGGCGTCTACCTCATCGTCATCGGCCTCATGCTCGACATCCTCCGCTCCCTGGGCGCCGAGGTCGATCTGCATCAGGAACGCGACGAGATGATGCTGGCCCACCGCATCCACGACAACATCAACTTCTCCGAGAACTTGGGCTCCACCGCCGAACACCGCGCCGTGTCCGAGATCATGGACCGGGTCAATGAGCTCGACGTCGACAACGGTGCGGAAGGGGGCCGACTGTGAGCATGCCCTTCATCATGGTCCTGGCCATGGGCGTCCTCTTCGCCTCCGGCATCTACCTCATGCTCGAACGCTCACTGACCCGGGTCCTGCTCGGCTTCATCCTGCTCGGCAACGGTGTGAACCTGCTCATCATCCTCACCGCCGGCCGCGGTTCGGCACCGTTGACCGATGGGAAGGACCTGTCGACCGAGGGCATGTCCGATCCTCTGCCGCATGCGCTCATCCTCACCGCCATCGTCATCACCTTCGCCGTGACCGCGTTCCTGCTGGCGATGATCTACCGCTCCTGGAGGCTCATGCGCGCCGATTCGCTGCAGGACGACGACACCGACCTCCAGGTCGCGATCACGAAGGTCATCGACTCCGAGGCGGAGGCGAGCACGGACTACGACGACACCGAGTTCGGTGATGAAGCCGAATCGCCGATCATCGGCGCCATGGACCTCGACGACGACGGCACTCCCGCGGAGAGGGAGGACACCGCCGACGAGATCGACGAGGCAGCGACTCGGACCGAGGCCGATTCCATCGCCGAGGCGGCCGTGGACGCCCAGACCCGGGCGCACAGCGCCGACGAGGCCGAGGAAGCCGAGGAGGCCCAGGACGCGAAGCGACCGGAGGAGACCGACGACCCAGGGGAGCAGGGGGACCGACCGTGATCGATCTCCTGCCCGTCCTGGTTCCCCTGCCCGTGCTCCTGCCGCTCATCGGCGCCGGCATCGCACTCATCCTGTCGAAGAACACGCGCGCCCAGAACATCGTCTCGGTCGGCATCCTGTGCGCGGTCATGGTCATCGCCACGCTCATCCTCATCGGCACCGACGCGAACGGGCCGCAGGTGGTCGCCATCGGCGGCTGGCAGCCGCCGGCCGGCATCGTGCTCGTGGCCGACAGGCTCTCGTCCCTCATGCTCATCGTGTCCTCTCTGGTGACCCTGTGCGTGCTCGTCTACGCACTGAGCCAGGACGCCAACGATGACTCGAACGAGACGCCGATCTCCGTGTTCAACCCCAGCTATCTGGTGCTGTGCGCGGGCATCGCGAACTCCTTCCTCGCCGGGGATCTGTTCAACCTCTATGTCGGCTTCGAGATGTTCCTCGTCGCCTCCTATGTGCTGCTGACCCTCGGCGCCACGGCCGAGCGGATCCGGGCGGGCGTGACCTATGTGATCATCTCGCTGGTGTCCTCGGTCATCTTCCTCGCCGCCATCGGCATCATCTACGCGGCGACCGGCACGGTGAACATGGCGCAGCTGGCGGAGCGTCTGAGTGAGCTGCCGGCCGATGTGCAGATGATCCTCCACGTCATGCTCCTGCTCGGATTCGGCATCAAGGCGGCGATCTTCCCGCTGTCGTTCTGGCTGCCGGACTCCTATCCGACGGCCCCGGCCCCGGTCACCGCGGTGTTCGCGGGACTGCTGACGAAGGTCGGCATCTACGCGATCATCCGCACGGAGACGCTGCTGTTCGCCGAGTCCTCTCTGCGCGTGCCCCTGCTCATCGCCGCAGGTCTGACGATGCTCGTGGGCATCCTCGGCGCCATCGCGCAGTCGGAGATCAAGAGGATCGTGTCCTTCACCCTGGTCTCCCACATCGGCTACATGCTCTTCGGCGTGGCCCTGGGCACGAATGTGGGACTGTCGGCGGCGATCTACTACACCGTCCACCACATCATCGTCCAGACCGCCCTGTTCCTGGCCATCGGACTCGTGGAGATGCGGGGAGGGTCCACCTCGACGAGGTCGCTGGGCGGTCTCATGGTGCTGTCTCCCGTGCTCACGATCATCTTCTTCATCCCGGCCCTCAACCTCTCGGGCATCCCGCCGTTCTCCGGGTTCATCGGCAAGGTCGCGCTCTTCCTCGCCGGCTTCGACGACCATGCGTGGCTGCCCACCGTGCTCATCGTCGCGGGCACCGTGACGAGCCTGCTCACGCTCTATGTCATCGGCCGTACCTTCAACCTCGCGTTCTGGCGCGACCCGGCCGATGTCGAGGAGCCGAACGCGGATCTCGTCGACGAGTTCTCCGAGCGGAAGAAGACGCTGCTGGCCGGGAGGAAGTGGACCTCTCAGATCGGGGTGCCGCCTGCTATGGTGGTGGCCACCTCGGTGGTCGTCATCGCCTCCATCGCGCTCACGCTCGGGGCGGAACCGCTGTGGGGGATGGCGAATCGGGCCGCCGAGAATCTGCAGACCCCGGTCGACTACATCACGAACGTGCTCGGAGATGAGGACCGATGAGTGTGAACCGACCGCGTATGACGCGGGGCAGAAGCTTCGTCCAGCAGCTCGTGCTGCTGGCCTCCCTCGTCCTGCTGTGGCTGATGCTGTGGGATTCGGTGACCGTATTCACCATTCTGTCCGGCATCGCCATCGCCTTCCTCGTCACTCGCGTGTTCTACCTGCCGCCCGTGGTGCTCTCCGGCCGCTTCAACGTCTGGCATGCGGCCGTCTACGGCGTGTGGTTCCTCTATTCGGTCCTCCGCGCATCCATCGAAGTCGCCTGGTTCGCCTTCCGCAAGCGCGCCGTCGGCGCCGGTTCGGTCATCGCCTGCGACCTGCGCACGAGCTCGGACCTCGTGCTCACGCTCATCGCCGACACCGCCAGCCTCATCCCGGGCTCGATCATCATCGACAGCGACCGGGCGATGGGCATCCTCTACCTGCACTTCCTCGACTGCGACTCCGAGGAGAAGCTGCTCCGTGCCAAGGCGCAGGTCTATCACATCGAGGAGCTGCTCATCCGCACGCTCGGTTCGCATCGTGATCTGGCCGCACTGCGGGCCCGACCCGATCCGCTGAATGAGACCGAGGGAGGTCGCGCATGAGTCAGATCGTCATCGACGTCCTCATCGTCGCCGGTTCGGTGCTGCTGGCCGCCTCGGTGATCATCGCGCTCTACCGGATCGTGCGCGGACCGTCGATCCTCGACCGCATGATCGGCACCGATGTGGTGCTGGCGTCGATCATGTGCGGCCTCGGCGGCTATATGGCCATGTCCGACCGCACCGATCTGCTGCCCGTGCTCATCGTGCTCGCCATGCTCGGCTTCGTCGGATCGGTCAGCGTGTCCCGGTACGTGTCGAAGTCCGATTCGATGACGCCCGGTGCCGAGGCGGGCGCTCTGTCCGACTTCTCCAACTCCGATTGGCACATGCCGCAGGAAGCGAAGGAGGAGGGCCCCGCCGAGGCCGCTCCCGCCTCCGCGTCCGTCTCCACGGTCGATGAGGTCACCGAGAGCGAGGAGCCGTCGTTCGATCCGCACGCCGATGCCGCCGGTGAGGGGCTGGGCACCGGGCCCGATCCGGGGCCCGACGACGCCGAGCACAAGGGGACGGCGACCTCGGACGAGGAAGGGGAGAACAATGGTTCTTGACATCATCTCGGCCGTGCTCTTCTTCCTCGGCGCGCTCCTGTCGCTGGCGGCCGCGGTCGGTCTGGCGCGCTTCGGGGATCTGCTGTCGCGGATGCACGCGAGTGCGAAGCCGCAGGTGCTGGGGCTGATCCTCATCGCCGTGGCGATCGCCATCCAGTTCCCGACCTGGGCGACGGTGACGACTCTGGCGATCATCATCTCCTTCCAGCTGGTGACGATCCCCGTGGCCACGCACATGGTCGGACGCGCCGGCTATCGCACCAAGCACCTGCGTCGTTCTATGCTGTACCGAGACGAACTCGCCGAGGCTGTTGAGCGTGCCGAGGCCCGAGAGATCGCTTGGGAGAGGCAGAGAGGAATCGGAACTGACCGCCATGACGGCTGATAATCACAACGAGCCCCAACCGCTCGTCCTCGTCGCCGACGATGAGCCCGACGTGCTCGGGGCCGTGGTGCCCTTCCTCGAACGTTCCGGATTCCGGGTGCTGCCCGCCAGTGACGGACTGCTGGCCCTCGACGAGATCCACCGTCACGGTCCCGATGTCTGCGTGCTCGATGTGCTCATGCCCGGTGCCGATGGTCGACAGGTGCTCAGGCGCCTGCGGCAGGAGGAGAACTGGGTGCCGGTGCTGCTGCTGACCCAGGTCGGCGAGGGGGTCGAGAGGGCGATGGCGCTCGAAGAGGGCGCCGACGACTACCTCAACAAACCCTTCGACCCGCACGAGCTCGTCGCTCGGATCCGGGCCGTGCTGCGCCGGACCCGCAACGACGGTCCGCCCCTGGCCACGGCACCGGTGCTGGTGTCGAGCTTCGGTCTGCGCGTCGACCGAGTCGGCAGGCGGGCGTGGCTGGGCCAGCGGGAGCTCGTCATCACTCCGAAGGGCTTGACCCTGCTCGAGTACCTCATGGTGCACAAGGATGAGCTCATCGAACGCTCCCGACTGCTCGAGGTGCTGTGGGGGTTCGAGGAGGCCGTGGGCACCCGCGCCGTCGACTCGCGCGTGGCCGAGCTGCGCCGTGTGCTCGGCGAGGACGCCGCCGAACCGCGGTGGATCGCCACCGTGCAGGGCCGCGGATACCGCTTCGTCGGTGAGGTCCGCGGTGAGGACGGCCAGAGGCGCATATGACGAACTTCCTTGTCATCGAGGTCCAGGTCTGGCTGTTCCTGCTGCTCCTCGTCCTCGTGCTCGCCGGCCTGGCCGCGGGCGCGTGGTTCGGGTGGAGGCATCTGAAGAAGCGCGAGGCGCAGCTGCGGGAGTCCGTCGAGACCGCCGCGGCCGAGGATTCGATGACCAAGCGCAATCGGATGCTCATCCGCCTCGATCATGAACTGAAGAACCCGCTGACCGCACTGCGCACCTCGGCGGCGAGCATCCGTGAAGTCGTCCGCGACGGCGGCACGCTCGCCGAGGTGGAGCCTGCGGCCAAACAGGTCGATGTCTCCTCCCGCAGGGTGGCCCGACTGCTGGCGGATCTGCGCAGGCTCGCCGATGTCGAGACCCGCATCATCGAATACGCCCGCGTCGACCTCGATGCGCTCATCCACCAGGCCGTCGAGGACGCGTCGACGGCACCGGGAGCCGAGGACCGGATGATCGTGGCCACTGTGGCCCGCGCGCCGTGGCGGCTGCCCGATGTCGCCGGTGAGGAGGACCTGCTGCTTACCGCGATCCTCAACCTGCTCGGCAATGCGCTCAAGTACTCCTCGCCGGCCGAGGTCGTCGAGCTGCGGGCCAATGAGCAGATCATCGACGGCCACCGCTGGGTCGTCGTCGAGGTCGCTGACACCGGCAGCGGCATCCCGCTGGCTGAGCAGGAGGCCGTGTGGGACGAGCTCTCCCGCGGCTCCCGAGTGCGCGCGGTCGCCGGCTCCGGTATGGGCCTGTCGCTCGTGCGTGCCATCGTGACTCGTCATGGCGGATCGGTGCAGCTGCTCAGCCAGGAGGGGGTGGGCACCTCCGTGCGCATGGTCCTGCCGGTGCTGGCCGACGCCGCGCCCGTGACCGTTCCGCAGGTATCCGATCACATGGACCGGGTGGCCGCAGGTTCGCGGGCCGTGCAGCCGACACAGCAGGGGGACTCGCGACAGGGGCCGGGGTTCCTCCCGCCGCGGCAGCCCAACGAGGCCGAGATGCAGGGACGGATCCTCGGCACGCCGCGACGAACCTCGAAACGACGCCTCGAAAGGGTCGACGGTGCCCTCATCAACCGCGCGACCGGCGAATCCGTCTCCGGAGGTCTGCCGCCGGACTCCGGTCAGCACTCACAGTTCAAACCGCCCAAGGCCGGGCCGGGCGCCGGGGGACAGGGCAGTGCCGGATCGGGCGCAGGTCCGGGCGCCGGTCAGCCACCCGCGGGAAGCCAGCCCGGGCCCCAGAACTACGGCCCACCGGGACCGCAGAGCTACGGTCAGCCGGCTCCTGGGGCGGGCCAGGCACCTGCCGGCAGTCAGCCGGGACCGCAGCATTACGGCCAGCCGCCCGTCGGCAGCCAGCCGAGCAGCGGTCCGCACCAGCCGAGCAGCGGTTCGTACCAGCCCGAGCAGCAGGCTCGACCGAGCCACCCGCAGCCGCCGGGCACGGACTCGCAGCACCCGAGCAGGCGCAATCTGAGGGACCGGCAGTGACCCCTCCACCGTCGCGGAGACGGGCGTCGGCGAGTGCCTCGGCGGCGTTCCACGACTCGAGGCTCTCACCCGCCCCAAAGAGGCTCGCCGCAGCCGTCGGAGCATTCGCGGTGATCGTCTTCCTCAGCGGGTGCTCGGTCCTGCAGATCCGCACCGAGGACAAGGAGGCGGGTCCGGCACGGATCGCGGTGGAGAAGACCGCGGGTGCGCAGCCCACCGCCGATCCCACCGATGCGGGCATTCCCGAGGGGATGACGAAGAAGGCGATCAGCTTCGGCGACGGCTGTCCTGTGGACGTCAGCTTCGCCCTCGGCGAGGACTGGACCGAGGGCAGCGGAAGCACGAGCAAGTTCCATGTCTTCACCCGCGGCACCGACAGCACCGACTCCGATGTGGTCTTGGCCAGCTGCTCGGACGAATACGGCAGCAGCGCGCAGGAAGTCGTCGATGCGAAACGGCGGTACAACTTCTCCGAGCAGGACTCTCAAGTGCTGTCGGAGAGGACCGGATCACTCGACGCCGGTGAGTACTGGAGCTTCCAAGGCGAGCTGGGACCGACCGAGATCCTGGCCATCAACAGCGAACCCACCCTCATGTACGGGGTGCAGACCGGATACAAGATCAACGGACGCCTCGTCAATCTCTCCATCGAAATGCGCGCCCTGAAAACGCATGCGAAGGCCGCCGAGGAACTCGAGAAGATGCTGACGACGGTGACGATCGACGGCCAAAGGGTCCCGACGCCGAACTTCAGATAGTCCTCCGGGACGCAGGGCAGTTTCCCCACCTCTCCGGTACGCGGGGCATCTTCCCTGCTCCGATGGGGCGCCGGGCAGTTTCCCCACCGGGTCCGTCCCAGACTCCCGGTTGAGAACTAGGATGGAGGAATGACGACCCACGACGCTGTGACCCGACTCCTCGACGCCCGCCGCCTGCAAGGTCTCCTGACGAATCAGAGCGGTCGCGTCATCGCCCAGTACTCCCTCCTCAACTCCGAGGGGAACTCCTACCTCACGCATCTCGCCGACATCAGCGGTGAGCGGCCCCGCCGCATCACCCGCGGTGACCAGTCCATCGGCCCCGTGGCCCTGGCCGAGAACGGCACCATCGTCTTCGCCGCCAAACGCCGAGGCGAGGACGGCAAGGACGCCGAGAGCCCTGGCCTGTGGGCTCTGCCGGACAACGGGGAAGCCCGCAAGCTCGCCGATCATGACGGCGGCTTCTCCAGAATCGAGATCAAGGGCGACACCCTCATCGTCGAATTCCCCGTGCATACGTGGGCCGCCGACGAGAACGACCACCAGGAGTTCAGCGCCGAACGCAGCGAGGCGAAGGTCAGCGGCATCCTCCACACCGGCTTCCCCATCCGCCGCTGGGACCATGACCTGGGACCGGGCACACAGACCCTGGCCGTGGCCAGACTCGACGAGGCCGTGTCCGAGTTCCCCGAGGTCTCCGACGAACTCAGCCGTCCGACCGGACTCGACTTCCGGTACCTGTCCCTGCCCTCGGGCCGCCTCGTCGACTGGGCCGTCGACGACGAGGCCCGCTTCGTTCTCGTGCAGCTCGAGAAGCCGATTCCCGGCCAGCTCGAGGCCAGTGAGATCTGGCGCATCGACCTCGACGGCGAACCCGAACTCCGCCGCCTGACGAAACCGGCCGCAGACCACGGATTCGGCATCGAAGCCATCAGCCCCGATGGGACCAGAGCCCTGGTCAGCCGTGAGCAGTTCTGGACCGCGGAGACCAACCTCGCCGTCGAACTCATGGTCCTCGACCTCGAGACGGCGGCCCTGGAACCCGTCTGGCCCGAAGCCGATTTCTGGTTCTGTCCGATCTGGGCCGATGATACGACGATCGTGGCCAGTGCCGACGACCACGGTCGCGGCAGCGTCTTCATCGGCGCGCTCGGTGACGCGCGACCTCGGCGCCTCGTCGGAGGCGAGGGGCAGAAGTACTCGTTCTCCGGCCTGCGACTGCGCGGGGACACGGTCGTCGCGACCGCCTCGGCGATCGATGTCGCACCCCTGCCGGTCTCGATCGACCTGGGCTCCGGCGTCATCAGCGAACTCGCGAACCCGGCGACCGTCCTCGAGGAGGAGGGCACGCTGACCGAAGTGGAGACCCGCGCCGAGGACGGAACCCCGATCCGCGCATGGCTGGTCCTGCCCGACGGGGAGGGACCGCACCCGCTCGTCGTCTTCGCCCACGGCGGGCCGTGGGGATCGTGGAACGCCTGGACCTATCGATGGAACCCCGGGCCCTTCGCCGCCGCCGGCTACGCCGTGCTGCTGCCGGACCCGGCGATCTCCACCGGATACGGGCAGGCCATGATCGACCGCGGTCAGCAGCAGCTCGGCGGCAGGCCCTTCACCGACATCATGGCACTGACCGAGGCCGCGGGGGCGCGCGCGGACATCGACGAGGAGCACATCGGCCTGGCCGGCGGCTCCTACGGCGGCTATATGGCCAACTGGGTCGCCGGACACACGGGCAGCACATTCAAGTGCATCGTCACCCACGCCTCCCTGTGGAACACCACCTCGATGGGCCGGACCACGGACAACTCCTCCTGGGATCAGGCGATGCGGAAGCAGTCGGCCGAGTACTCCCCGCACCGCTTCGCCGCCGAGATCGAGGTCCCCCTGCTCGTCATCCACGGCGACAAGGACTACCGGGTGCCGATCGGGCAGGGCCAGGAGCTGTGGCTCGACCTGCTCACCCAGGCGAAGACGCCGCTCGACGGGGACGGCGACACGCAGCACCGGTTCCTCTACTTCCCGGACGAGGGCCACTGGATCCTGGGCCGCGGCAACGCCGAGGTCTGGTACCGCACCGTGCTGGCCTTCCTGGACGCGCATGTGCTCGGAATCGATGCGAACCGGGTCCGGACACTGGGGTGAGCCCCGACGCGATCCGCTGGAACCTGCCCGAGCCGATGGGAGAGCACCGATGACGCAGCCCGCACAGCCACCGAGCGCCGTGTGCGCAGCCGACCTCGCCCGCACCGAGGCGATCGTCCACGATGCCTCCATCCTCGACGGGGATCCCGCGGACCATTCGGAGAAATCCGCGGACACGTGGATCGCCGTATCCGGCGAGACGGTCATCGCACGAGGGCGCGGGCACGGCTGGAAGGATCTGGCCGCCTCGGCGAGTGTCGAGGTCATCGACGGCGCGGGCGGATACCTCGCGCCGGCCTTCGTCGACATCCACTGCCATGGTGCCGGCGGAGCCAGCGCCGAGGACGGCCGTGCGGGGCTGGACACGATCCTCGCCGTGCACCGACGGCACGGCACGCGCGCGCTCGCGCTGTCGTACGTCTCGGACACGATCGACGGTCTCTGTCGGTCGCTGACCGCCGGCGCCGAGCTCGTCCGGGACCGATCCGAGGTCATCGGCCTGCACGCGGAGGGCCCGTTCCTGGCCCCGGATTTCAAGGGCGCGCACGCAGCCGAGGTGCTCACGGCACCCACCCCCGAGGCGGTCGAGGCGATCCTCGCCGCCGCCGATGGGACGCTGGCCCAGATCACCATCGCCGCCGAACTGCCCGGTGCGCTCGATGCGATCGCGCGATTCACCTCGGCGGGGGTGCGCGTCGCCCTCGGCCACACCGCCGCCGACTACGACCAGGCCGCCGCCGCATTCGACGCCGGCGCGAGCATCCTCACCCATGCCTTCAACGCCATGCCCGGCATCCACCACCGTGCTCCGGGCCCGATCCTCGCCGCCCGCGAGGCCGAGCATGTCACCGTCGAGCTCATCAACGACGGCGTGCACGTCGTGGCCCCGGCCGCGCGGATGCTGCGTGAGCTGGTGCCGGGGCGCATCGCCCTGATCACCGACGCCATGGCCGCGACGGGGACGAGCGACGGTGACTACATGCTCGGATCGCTGCCGGTGAGGGTCGAGGACTCCGTGGCCCGGCTCGTGACCGCGGACGGATCGGTCGGCGCCATCGCCGGATCGACTCTGACCATGGGGGAGGCGGTCAGACGCGCCGTGACCGAGGTGGGAATGAGTCCCAGCGAAGCCGTGCAGGCGGCCGGTCTCGTGCCTCTCCGGGCCCTCGGCCTGACGGCCGGGCAGGCGGCGGGGCCGACGGACGGGCCCGCCGCAGACTCACTCCTGGCCCCGGGCATGCCGGCCGACCTCCTCCTGCTCGATCGCGATATGAGCATTCGCCGGACCTGGTACAGCCACTGACGACGCGGTGCGAGCACGGGCCCGCTTCGTCTGCGCTCGCCGGCCATGGCACGATTGGGGTATGGATGCCCTGCTCCTCATCGACACCGACGACGCCAGCTACCCCAATGATGACGCCATGGAGACCCTCGGTGAGATCGTCACCCGGACTCGCACCGTGGGCGGCGTGCTCATCTTCGCCTCGACGAAGGAGAGCCTCGCGGACACCCCGGACGAGGAGCTGAGCGTATTCGTGCCCGACGAGGAGGACCTCGTCCTGCGCTCGGACAATCCCGACATCTTCGAGGGCATCAACGACCTCGCTCCCGGTCTGCACGACATGGCCGTCGACCGCATCGTCATCGCCGGCGCCGACGATGCGCCCGGCGCCGTCTACGCCTCGGCGATGGCGGCGCTCGTGTGCAACTTCGACGTCATCGTCCTCTCCGACTCCACCACCGACCTCGACGGCGAGCCCGTCGACTGGATGGACGCCGCGGAGGAGGCCGGAGCCATGGTCAAGAAGACCGCCGACACCTGGCTGCGGATGTAGGCTCAGGCGCTCATCCACGCTCACGCGGGCCTGTGACTCGCCGTTTGTGGTCACCGCACCGAGGCGCAGCGGCCGAAAAGTCGGATTCGCCTCGGTGCGGTGACCACAAAATGCTCGTGCGCCGGGGCGATTTGCGCCGCCCCTGTGCCGGGCTCGAGGCCCCTCCACCGGGACCGGAGGTCCGCCGGGTTCGATGCCCACCCGCGGGGTCCGGAGGTCCGCCGGGTTCGATGCCCACCCGCGGGGTCCGGGATCCGGGGCTGACCGTCACAGAGAGAGGCCGGCATGTTCGAGATGACTGCGGATCTGCCGCTCGAGCATGCGCCGATCGGTGCGCGACGTGACCCTGATGAGTGCCCAGCCTTCGTGCTCAAGCGCGTTCTCTCGGTCGATGTCCATATTCCACTGCCGCCTGTCGGTACGGTGGAAATCGCTTTCGTACTCTATCGCCAACCGTGCAGCCGCATAGCCGAGATCCGGCCGAATCGTTGTGCTCAACTGCTGGCAGAAGATCTGGGGGTGGATTTCGGGCTCGGGCAGACCGACCGACATGATCCACAGCCTCAGCTCGGTCTCCCTGGGGGAATCCACGTCGGGTCGAATGAGAACAAGAGCGTCCTCGACTCCGCGTCGGTTCTTCACCGACTTCCGCGATGAGAAGTGGTCCGTCAGCTGCGGGAGAGTGCACAGCCGCGGGCCATGCCAGCTGCCGATCATCGCGTCCCCGACCATGACCAACGAAAGGAGATCGAGGGAAGCGGCGAATTGCAGGAACAGCGAGGGAGCAGTCATCAACTGGTGGCCGAGCACATTCGTCCACTGGAAATCAGCGACGCGGTGCAGGACGACTCCGGGACGGCGGATCCGCAGATTCCGATCAGCGGTGGACACGTGCAGCTGTCCATCCTTGCAGTCGCCGGGAAGCGGCAGCCCATAGAGCACCCCGGCCGACGCGTGGCTGGCCGCGACCTGCGGGTACTTCAACTGGAGGGCGCGGAGCATGAACCCCGTGCGGTCCCATTCGGTGTCCGCCCACTCGGGCGCGACCCTTGTGACCGGACGACTCGGGTCTGCGCGGACTCCGTACGTCACTCGCTCGGTCGGTTCGGGGGCTCGGAGCCTCCATTCGCTGATCCCGTGGTCTGCCGCATCGCCGGACAGGAAGAGCAGGGGTGCGGAGCGTTTGTCCTGATATCCATTCATCCTCGCATCATCACGATCGTGGTTCCCGGATGGAAAGGCCGACCGGAGAGGCTGTGGACGAAATCCGGCGTCCGGTGGGACTGTGGATGCGAGTGAGCCGAGCCGCTGTGCCGGCAATGAGGAAACGAGCCCGATGCCGCATTCCGCGTGAAGCCGGTGCTGTTTGGCACCTGACGAGGGGTGATGGACCCGGCAGTAGCCTCAGACATGGTCACCGCGCCGAGGCGAGAACGCCAGAACCGTGTTTTCGCCTCGGCGCAGTGACCACAAACAGGTCGGATGCTGTGGACAGGGAGCGCATGAGTCGGTTCGGGCGAGCGTCAGAAGAGCGGCTGCGGCAGCGCATTCTCCCACTCGAGCAGTCGGCGCTTGGTTTCGAGCTCATGCCCGGGCAGGCCACCGGAGTAGCCGCCGAGGCTGTCACCTGCGATGACTCGGTGGCAGGGAACGATGATCGGAATCGGGTTGAGGCCCATGATCCCGCCGACGGCACGGGCCGGAATTCCGGTGCCGCTGGCCTCGGCGAGTTCGCCGTAGGTGACGGTGGTCCCGGCCTCGACGGTCTCGGACAGAGTCGTGAGCACCGCTTTTGCGACATCCGAGATCGGTCCGAAGGCGACCGGGAGGTCGAAATCGCCGAGGCGGCCGTCGAAGTAGGCGCGCAGCTGAGCGATCGCCTCGACGAGGATGGGATCCATGCGGCCGTCCGTCGCCTGACCCCGATCGAGATCGCGAGCGCCGGCCGAGTGATCGCGGTCGGGTTCGCCACCGGCCGCGTCGGCGGGGGAGGAGCGCCATTCGAGCCCGACGACGCTCCGTCCGTCGCTGCTCACGGTGATGGGGCCGACCGGGGTCTCAAACGTGCCGATCGCGCGGTCGGAGGTGCCCAACGCCCGGCCCCTTTCACCAGTGAGGAGTTCGCGGCCGCCGCGAGTGCTCGGCGGCGACCGCTGTGAGTGTATCGGATCAGCCTGCGAGATCGCCGGCGCGGTAGTCGTCGACGAAGTCCGGGTTGTCATCGAGCCATTCGGCGACGGCGTCTTCCAGGTTCTCTCCGTTGTACTCGTCCTCGGAGAACATCAGCGCTTCGAGGTCAGCGAGCTGTTCTTCGGACATGGCGAAGTTCTTCACTGCCTGTGCCACGTACGGGAACTTCTCCGTGGAGTCCTTGTTGCCCACGTTGTAGAGGATCTCCTTCTCGCCGAGCGAGTTCGTCGGATCCTCGAGGTCGCGCATGGGGAACTTGTTGTAGGCCCAGTGCGGGTGCCAGAGTGTGACCGCGATGTTCTGGTCGGCATCGGTGGACTTCTTCACCTGTGCGAGCATCGCCGGAGTCGACGAGATCTTGTATTCGAGCTGCTCCAGGCCGTAGTCGGGGATGACGTTGTCCTTGACAGCCTTCGTCAGTCCCGCTCCTGCCTCGATGCCATAGAGGGTGTTGTCGTATTCATCGGCCATGTCCTTGAGATCTTCGATCGACTGCGCCGGGGAGTCCTCATTGACGGCGATGGTGTTCTGTGCCGCACCGTACCAGCAGCCCAGGACATCGATGTCGTCCTTGACCGAATCATAGTAGGAAGCATGAGTGGTCGGCATCATCATGTCGGTGTGGAAGTCGATGTCACCGACGGAGACTGCCTGGTAGGCGGGTCCGGCTTCCAGCTCCTGGATGTCGACGGTGTATCCGTCCCTCTCCAGGAGATTCGTCAGTGTGTAAACGCTCGCGTACGTCTCGTCCCAGCCGTTGAAGACGGCGAAGGTGACGTTCTTGTCGTCGTCAGGGTCGAGGGAGTCCAGGTCCTCGGAGTCAGATCCGGGCTCGCATGCGGTCCAGTCCCTGTCGCCGGCCGCCGAGGCCGAGTCGTCTCCCGAACTGCCTCCGCTGTTGCTCACTCCGCAGGCTGAGAGGGTGAGCACAGAGGCCGCCGCGAGGCTGCCGAGCTTGAGAATCGTTGAACGTACCGTTTCATTCCCTTTCGGTGATTCGTTCCGGAATCGAGAATTCCCCATTCCAGAACATATGTGATCACAATCGGTTGCGAAAAGTAAGGAGGGTGTGCGGCAAACTTTCGTTCGCGGCACACCCTCCTCACTGGTTGCGCTGTATCCTTCTTTCGTCAGCGGCAGTCGATGACGTTCGTCTCAGTGGCGAACCTCATCGGTGTGCCGAGCCCGTCGGCTCGGTCTCGGTCACTTGGCGAGTTCGCCCTTCTTCCACTGGTCGACGAAGTCCGGGTTCTCTTCCAGCCAGTCGGCAACGGCCTTCTCGTGGTTGTCGCCGCCGTAGTTCTCATCGGAGAACATGAGGTTCTCGAGGCTGGCCAGATGGTCATCGTCGAGGACGAGGTTCTGCAGAAGCTGCGCGACGTAGGGGTGCTCCTCGGCAGCTTCCTCACCCGAGAAGCTGAAGATGCGCTCGGCATCGCCCATGGCACCCTTCGGGTCCTCGAGGTCGCGAACCGGGAAGGCGTCATAGGCCCAGTGCGGACGCCACAGGGTCACTGCGACGTTCTCTCCAGCGTCTGTCGACTTCTTCAGCTGTGCGAGCATCGCCGGAGTCGAGGAGATCTTGAAGTCAAGGTTGTCGAGCCCGTATTCCGGGATCGCCTTATCCTGTGTGGTCTTCGTCAGACCGGCACCGGCGTCGATTCCGTACAGCGTGTTGTTGTACTCATCGCCCATGTCCTTGAGATCGCCGATCTCCTGCGCCGGCGAGTCTTCGTTCACGGCGATGGTCAGCTTGGCGTTGTCGTACCAGCAGCCGTGATCGACGAGCTTGTCGCCGTACTGCTCGATGTAGCTCTCGTGCGTCAGCGGCAGCCAGCCATCGGTGAAGAAGTCGATGTCGCCCTGCGCCACACCGGTGAACATCGGTCCGGCGTCGAGCTCCTCGGTCTTGACCGTGTAGCCGTCCTCTTCGAGAACGTTCTTGATCAGGTAGACGGTGGCGTAGGACTCGTCCCAGCCGTTGAAGATGCCCAGAGACACGTCCTTCTCATCGTCCTCGAGGTCCGCGACGTCCTCCGACCCGTCACCGGGTGTGCACTGCGACCAGTCCTGGCCGCCGGCATTCGTGTCGTCGTCACCGCCGCCGGCGGGCTCGCCGCCGGTGTTCGATGCTCCGCACGCCGTGAGGGCAAGCGCACTGGCGGCGAGGATGCCTCCCAACTTGGTCAAGGTTGTCGATTTCATGTGACTCTCCTTTGTTGCTTGAATCGAATGGTTCGGGGTTACGCGGCCGCAGCCTTGTGGGCGCGTTCGATCGGAGTCTTCTTGCCGAGGGCGGCAGTGACGCGGTCGAGGAAGATCGCAACGACGACCACTGCCAGGCCGGCTTCGACGGCGAGCGGGACATCGAGCTGGCTGATGCCGCCGACGACTGCGCCACCGAGGCCGCCGGCGCCGACCATGCCGGCGAGGACGACCATCGACAGGGCGAGCATGATCACCTGGTTGATGCCGGCCATGATGGTGGGCATCGCCAGAGGGATCTGGATCTTCGACAGAATGTGACCCGGACTGGCGCCGAAGGCCTGACCGGCCTCGACGACCTCGGTGTTGACCTGGCGAATGGCGAGTTCGGTCAGCCGCACGCCCGGAGGCAGGGAGAAGATGATCGTTGCGATCGCGCCCGGAGTCTGGCCGATGCCGAACATCAGAATCGCCGGAACCAGGTAGGCCAGAGCCGGCATCGACTGCATGAAGTCGAGGATCGGTTTGACCACGGTCGACACCCAGCTCACCTTGGCGGCGAGGATGCCGAGCGGAACGGCGATGATCAGCGCGACGAGGACTGCGACGATGACCAGAGCCAGGGTCGACATCGTGTTGTCCCATTGGTCGAGGGCACGGACGAAGTAGAACCCGATGAGGGTGAAGAGGGCGACTTTCCATCCGGCGGTGAAGTACGCGATCACAGCCAGAATGACGATCATGATCAGGTAGACCGGCGAGGAGAAGATCAGGTAGAGGAAGTCGTACAGGCCGCCGAGGACGAGGTTGATGAAGCTGAGCAGCCCCTGGAATGCGGACGTGAACCAGGTGAGGAAGTCATTGACCCAGTCACCGAGCGGCAGCCGCGGATTCATGAAGTCCATCAGTGCTTACCTCCTTCTCTGTCGGCCGCGTCCCCTGTGGTGGCGCCGGCTCCTTGATCCGCTTCACTGCCGGTGGCGGTGCCTTTGGAGACCGGGGCCCCCGCTGCTGCCGGTGTCGACTGCTCGTCGGTGAACGCGGCACCGTTCGCGCTGTCGGCCTCGGCCGCACTCGGTGAGACGAGCATCGGTTCGGACTCCTCCTTGACCGGCGGGATCTCGCCGGTGGCCGGGCCCGGATCGGCCATGGAGTTGAGCAGGGCCACGCGCGGGACGATTCCGAGCAGACGCCGGTTCTCATCGACGACGGTCAGCGGAACCTTGGCCGTGGAGCTGGGGGCGAAGAGTTCGGAGATCGGGGTCTCCGGGCTGACCGTGAACAGGTCCGACTTCTCCACGATGTCGGTGATCGTGTGCTTTCCCTCGCGGGCGGCCTTGACCACCCTGCGGTCGCTGACGAGTCCGACGACCGTGCGGTTCTCGTCGAGGACGAGCAGACCGGAGGAGTTGTTGTCCTCCAGGGTCTTCATGGCCAGGCGCGGTCCGGCCTCGATGCTGATCGTGGCTTCGGTCTCGCGCATGATCGACGACGCAGTCAGCACTCGCGTGCGGTCGACGTCCTGGACGAATTCGGCGATGTAGTCATCGGCCGGCTGCGTCAGGATCTCCTCGGAGGTTCCGATCTGGACGATGCGGCCATCACGCATGACAGCGATCCGATCGCCGAGGAACATCGCCTCGTTGAGGTCGTGGGTGATGAAGATGATGGTCTTGTTCAGCTTCGACTGCAGCTCGACGAGCTGCTCCTGCATCTCGCGACGGATCAGCGGGTCGAGTGCGGAGAACGCCTCGTCCATGAGCAGGATGTCGGTCTCTGCCGCGAGCGCTCGCGCCAGACCGACGCGCTGCTGCATACCGCCGGAAAGCTGCTGCGGGTACTTGTCTCCCCAACCGTCGAGACCGACGGTCTTGAGCCATTCCTCCGCCTTCTCCAAACGCTCGGCCTTCGACACACCCTGGACCTCCAGGGAGTAGGCGGCGTTCTCTCGCACCGTGCGGTGCGGCAGCAGTGCGAAGTGCTGGAACACCATCGACACATGCTTGCCGCGGACCTGCCGCAGGGCGGAGGAATCCGCCTTCGAGATGTCGGTTCCCAGGACCTCGACGGTCCCCGCTGTGGGCGCCCACAGCCCGTTGAGCGTACGGATCAGGGTCGACTTACCCGAACCCGACAGGCCCATGACGACGAAGATCTCGCCCTCTTCGACCTCGAAGCTCGCGTCGATGACGGCAGCCATACCCATTTTGGTGAGGTCGTTTCGGTCGGCACCTTCCTCGAGCCGTTTGATCACTTCATTCGGCCGTTTGCCGAAGACTTTGTAGACATGTGATGCCTTGACGACAACGCTCATGTGCTTCCTCCTTGCATTCTTGGCTCTCCGCAAGAACGAGAGGCTTCACCCCCGTTTGCACGGTTCGGTGAACGTCGATCCGATTGGCTCGATTGCGCACAGGCCTCACCGCACACGGATATCTGATCCATCATTGTAGGTTTGTTCAGTAACTTCGGCAGAGATTCTTTCCCAGATATCCGGCGCGGCGCTCTTGACTAGGGGTCTGACCTGGGACGATATACCACCGTGCGTTACTTGATTGTTATAATCGGCAGTTGGAACAGATAGATGTTCCGTTAATGGGTTTGCTACCGAATGAGATTTTTTGTTGCAGGAAGCGGCCTTGGGCTCAGGCGGGACTCGGCATCGCCGAGGACAGGAATCGGACGATGGCAGGGGTGACCACTTCGGCGAACTCCTCGAAGAAGCCATGGCGGCCCTCGGGCAAGATGAGCATCCGGGAGCCGGCGATGCGCTCGTGGAGGATGCGGGCATTGCCGACCGGATTCATCCGGTCCTCGTCGCCGTGGACGATGAGCGTGGGGGCCTGGATCTCGGGCAGCCGGTCCCAGGCATCGTGGTTGGCGCTGATGCGCAGGTGAGCGGCTGACTCGGCGGCCGTCATCGTGCCATCGCCGAGCAGCTTGCTGTGCGTCGGCGACACCGTCCAGTTCGGAGTGTAGAAGAGATCGAACAGATAGCGAATGTGCTCGGCCCCGCGCAGGCGGGCCAGGGACTGACCGACCTCGCGCGGACGTCTGATCGCATGCTTCCCGCCCGGGGACGTGCATCCGAGTACGAGCGCGCTGACCCGTTCGGGGAAGTCCAGGGCGAGCATCTGCGCGACGCGTCCGCCCATGGACGTGCCGTAGACGGCGGCCCGATCCACGCCGAGGCGGTCGAGCACCTCGGCGGCGTCGGCGGCGAAGCTCGCGGTCGACAGCTCGTCGAGCCCACCGCGGCTGCCGCCCGTGCCTCGGTAGTCGAAGGTGATGGTGCGCAGCGCCGGTTCGAAGTCCTCGCGCAGACCGTCCCACCATTCGTGGGAGTTCGCCTGTCCCTGGAGCAGGAGGAGCGCGGGAGCATCGTCGGGACCGCTGACCTGGATCGTGAGCGGGAAGCCATCGCGTGTGCGGATCCTGTGAGCGTTCCTCGTCTCCACCCGTGCTCTCCTGCCTGTTTTCGATCTGCGCCTACGCTTGTGGCATGAAGCCACTGCCATTTCTCAATCCTGCCGCAGGAACGCCCGCCGTGCGCAATCCTGCCCGACCGGCCGTGATCGTTCCGACTCAGGCCGTCGACGCCGATGAGCTCGCCGCCGAGTGCGCGGCGGCGGAAGCCACGGGCGTCGTCGATGTCATCGAATGGCGCGTCGATCCGCTGCTCGCCCGTTCGCTGGGCGCTGAGGGAGCCCCCGGTGTTGGGAATTCGCCCGCCGAGGCGGTTCTCGACCTGCTTCCGGCCGCCGCCGGGGCCGGCCTGCCGGTTCTGGTGACCGTCCGGACCGCGTTCGAAGGCGGGCTCGTCGATATCGGCGAGAGCGATTACGCGGAGGTGATGCGGGGTCTGATCGCCGGACTGACCGGGGGCCCGGTGCCCTTGGCCGTCGACGTCGAGATCGACCGGGCGGAGGCGCCGGGACTCATCGCCTCGGCACGGGAAGCCGGAATCGCGGTCATCGCCTCACACCACAGCTTCGAGTCCACGGACTCATATGAGTCGCTGCTCGCGACGTTCCGCGCCATGGGTGAGGCCGGTGCGGATGTGGCCAAGGTGGCGATGATGCCGCAGAACCCGGCCGAGGTCGCGCGACTGCTGGCCGCGACTGACGAGGCCGATTCTTCGCTGAGTGTGTCCGTGCTCGGCATCTCGATGGGCCCCGCGGGGCGGGCCAGTCGGATCATGGGGGCGGATTTCGGCAGCTGCGCGACATTCGCGCAGGTCGGCCGGGCCTCGGCGCCGGGCCAGATCGACGCCGTCCGGCTGGCCGAGATCCTCGACCGCGTCTGCGACTGACGGGCAGCGGCAGACGCGGTCGACGGCGGCCTCTCGTGGCCGCTGAGTCGGTCAGTCGGAGATCTCTTCGGCCTGCTTGCGGAACTTCTTCGGCAGGGCCTCTTCGCCGAAGCTGTTGCGGACGGTGTTCGCGGCGATGCGCTGCACGACGAGCTGAGCCACGGCCACCCCGACGCCCGAGACGATCGTCCAGGCCAGGGCCTCGGACATCGAGACCTCGTCATCGACGGGGTTCGACGGCGCCGGCCGCTTCGTCGACTTCTCCCATGCGAAGGTCAGGGTCTTGCGAGCGACGAATGCGGCTGCGATGGGCGCTCCCACGCCGATGATCTGCCAAGCGAGCTTTCCCATGCTCGTGTCCTTTCCTGTGAAGCGAGGTCCCTTGGCGACGCTGCGCCAGGGGAGACGTGTTCCGTCGCAGTCAACACTAACGCAGGACGCGGCGACGCAGGTCCAGCGGCACAGCGGTGGGCCGGGTCCGGCAGCGCAGCGGCGAGGCTGCCGGTCGAGACGGGCCCATCTCATACTTTCGGGGGATGTGCTCGCGGGCGCGGCGGGATAGCGTGGTGTCACGCTTCGGTCGCAGTCGGACGCGGGCAGTCGGGCACGACCGGCCCCGAGGCGCATCAGAGAAAGGCCCGTCATGGGAAAGAAGTGGAAGACGAGGATCGTCGTCGGGCTGTTCGTCTGCGGTGGGCTCGGATTCGTCCTGGCGCTGCTGCCGGGACTCTCGAGCATCTTCTGGCTGCTGTGGCTGACCGGCTGCGCGGCCTGCATCCTCGGCCTCGTGCTCGCCGTCACGCTCCCGGCATCGCCGACCTCCGAGGCCCTGCCCCGTCGCTGAGCCGCCCGGGTCGCGACAGAGCCGCCCGCCTCGAGGGCGCGCCGCCCCTGCGGTTCGCCGCGAACGTCAGCCTGCTCGGATGATCGTCTGGAACCTCTCGGTGAGCACCTCGTCGACGGCGATCGCGTTGCCGTCGAGCTCGCGCAGCGCCACGGCCGTGCGCATCGATGACACGTACCATGCGCCGTCGGCGGTCTTGACGTCCTCGAGGCTGAGATCGGCGTATTCCGCCCGCAGTCCGAGTTCATCGGCGTGGTCGAAGATCAGCCGCTGCGTCGTGCCCGAGAGCAGGCCTGCGTCGGGATCGGGAGTGAGCAGGCGGTCGCCTCGGCGAATGATGAGATTCGAGGTCGGTCCCTCGAGGACGATGCCGTCGTGGGAGACGAACAGGGCCTCATCGGCATCGTGGGCTCCGGCATAGCGACCGGCGGCCTGATTGACCGCATAGGACAGCGTCTTGGCGCCGAGGAGCAGCCAGGGAGCCTTGCTTCCGATATAGGCGTCATAGCCGCGGTCGAGGCTGACAGCGGTGATGCCTCGTGTGCGGATGGTGAGGATGTGCTCGTCCACGGGCACGGGGAACGCCCAGCCGCGGGGGCGGGTCTCGCCGTCGTCGTTCTGGCTCCCGCGTGACATCGCATAGCGGATCCCGAACTCGGTGATCGACGGATCGGCCGCGGTCACCTCGGCGATCACCGCGGCGATCACCCGATCCCACAGCTGTGGGTCGGGTTCGGGCAGATCCAGCGCCGAGGCGGAGTCGCAGAACCGTCGGAAGTGACGGTCGCGCGAGACGATGGTGGGTTCGTCCCCATGCAGGCTGACCAGCACGGTTTCGAAGATTCCGTCTCCGCGATGGGCCGAGAGATCGGTGACCGGCAGCTGAGCGGCGGTCAGTTCGGTGAGTTCGTACGTCGACGCGGTGGGGTCGACGAGGATGAGCGTGTCGGTCATGCAGTGCCTCCGAAGAGCAGTCCCAATGCGTAGGTCACGGCCGCGGCCCCGAAGCCGATGCCGAGCTGGCGCAGCGCGCGCGGTCCCGGCGACTTGCCCGAGAGCAGTCCGACGATGCCGCCGGTGATCAGCAGGGCGATGCCCACCAGTCCGGCGGAGAGGAAGACCGCGGCCAGTCCGGACATGCCGAAGATGTAGGGCAGGATCGGGATAAGCGCGCCGGAGGAGAAGAAGCAGAAGCTCGACACGGAGGCACCGAGGCCTGTGCCGAGCTCATCGCGGTCGACCCCGGGATCGAGGGCCGGCAGCCTCGGTGCCTTCCGGTTCTTCGCCGCGGCGATCGTCCGGTTCGCGCGGGCCTCGGCGTCGCGGGGTTCCATCCCCCGGGCGCGGAAGACGAGGGCGAGCTCATTGGCGTCGATGTTGAGATCGGCCAGGGCGTGCCGGGACTCGGGGTCCGGGGTCGAGGCCTCGAGCAGTTCGCGCTGCGATCGCACGGAGATGTACTCCCCGGCGCCCATCGACAGGGCGCCGGCGAGCAGCCCGGACACGCCGGTCAGCAGGATGACCGAGTTCGACACCCCCGCCGCACCGACGCCGAGGACGAGTGCGAGGTTGGAGACCAGGCCGTCATTGGCGCCGAAGACGGCGGCGCGGAAGTTGCCCGACAGCCGGGCGCGGGACCGGGCGGCCAGGGCCCGGACCACCTCGGCGTGGATGCGTTCGTCGGCGGCCATCTCGGCCGAGGCCGCCTCGTCGTCCTCGTAGGGCGAGCTCGTCTCGGACTGCTGTGCCAGCGCGAGGACGAAGACGGAGCCGAACATGCGACCGAGGAAGGCCAGGCAACGGGTGACGAGGTCTGCGGAGCGGCGCTTGTCAGCGTGTTCGCCCAGAAGTGAGATCCAGTGCTCCTGATGGCGTGACTCGGCGGTGGCCAGTGCCAAGAGGATCTCCCTGTCCTCTCCCGAGCGGCGCTCGGCGAGATCGCGATACACCCGCTCCTCGAGCCGTTCATTGGCGAGGTAGCGCTGCCAGCGGCGAATGGTTCGTCTGTCGGGCGAGGCGGGCTGGGCCCCTCCGACGGATTCGTTGGTCGTCACTGGTCCAAGTCTAATCGGCCCGGGTGACTTCGGCATCAGGGTGCCGGTCGGGGCGGGTCGGTTCCGCAGGTGCGAAACCATTCGGTGACCGGTTGTTATCAATTCGTGATATTAAACCTCTCGGATGTGGGTTAGATTAAAGCCCAATGTGAGTTGTGTCACCGTTTCGTTATAGAGGAATCGATTCGTTACCAATGACGAGTCGTGGCGGAACGTCAGAATCGAGCTTCCCCACAGCGCAGTCGACAGGGCCGACGCCGGTGTGAAAGGCCACACCGCGGCGGTCGGTTCCGGCGCGTGCCTCCCATGTGATTCTGCGGCACGAACGAGGAGCGAAAGGAACTCCATGAAGTTGCGCACGAAGGCCTGGCTGGCGGCCACCGCCGCGGCCGGCATGGTCCTGGGCGGGGTGAATCCGGCCGCGGCGGCGGGAACCGCCGGACCGACCGAACACACTGATATGGGCGTCACCGGCGGTGCCGTGATGGAGCATCTGCAGAAGATCTCCGATATCTCCACCTCCCATGCCGACGAGGGCTTCAGGTCCTTGGGCACTCCCGGCTACGAAGAGGCCGTGGAGTACGTCGAGTCGACCCTCGAGGCCACCGGCGCCTTCGACGTCGAGCGGCAGGCCTTCGAGGTCGAACAGCAGACGTTCGACACCGTCGAGGTCAGCGTCGACGGCCAGGAGCTCGAGGTCACTCCGGCCAGCCTGACGGAGGGCACCACCGAGCCGCTGACCGATCTGCCCGTGGTGCTGCCGGTCGATGACGACTACGGCGATCTGGCCGGCGGGCAGCTCGGCTGCGAGGCCGCGGACTACGACGAGTCCGCCGAGGGCGCGCTCGTGCTCGCCGTCCGCGGGACCTGCTCCTTCGGTGAGAAGACCCAGGCCGCCACCGATGCCGGGGCCGCCGGAGTCATCATCTACAACAATGACACCGACAATCCCGACGAGGAGCTCAACGCCACCCTCGGCGAGCGGATCGAGAACGGCGCCCCGACTGTGACCGCCACCTACAACGTCGGCAACGACCTGCTCACCGAGGTCGAAGAGGCGGCCGAGGGTGAGGTCCCGACGGCCGACTTCACCCTGGAGACCGAGTTCGTCACCTCGACGACCTGGAACGTCATCGCCGAAACCAAGGCCGGCGACCATGACAATGTGCAGATGTTCGGCGCCCATCTCGACGGTGTGGCAGAAGGGCCCGGGGTCAATGACAACGGTTCCGGCTCGGCGGCCCTCCTGGCCTCGGCCGAGGCCCTGGCCGAACAGCCGACCGAGGTCGACGATGCCATCCGCTTCGGCTGGTGGGGTGCTGAAGAGGTCGGTCTCGTGGGCTCGACGGAATACGTCGAAGGCCTCAGCGAGGCCGAGCTGGGCAAGATCAAGGCCTATATGAACTTCGACATGATCGGTTCGGACAACTTCATCGTCGGCACGCTCGACTCCGATGGGTCCGACGTTCCGATCCCCGATGACGTCAACGTCCCCGAGGGCTCGGCCGAGCTCGAGAAGGTCTTCACCGACTACTTCGCCGACATCGACCAGCCGAACGTCGGCACGGACTTCTCCGGACGCTCGGATTACCAGGCGTTCATCGACAACGGCGTTCCCGCCAGCGGCCTGTTCTCCGGTGCCGACGGCACGAAGACCGCCGAGGAGGCCGAGATGTTCGGCGGCACGGTCGGTGAGAAGCACGATACGAACTACCACCAGCCGACCGACACGATCGACAACGTCAGTCAGGAGTCCCTCGACATCTTCGCTCCGGCGATCGGGTTCGCCGTCCACACACTGGCCTACGAACTCGTCGATGAGCCGACGGACCCGCCGACCGAACCGACGACTCCTCCCACGGACCCCACCGATCCGCCCACGGAGACGCCGACAGAAACTCCTGACGAACGAGCACTGAGCATCGATCCGAAGACGATCGAAGCTCCGGACTTCGTCGGTGACAAGGGCGTTGAGGTCACAGCCACCGGCTGCACCGCCGACACCACGGCGACGATGACCGTCGACCCGCAGAACGGGAAGATCGAGAAGTTCGAGCAGACCGCTGAGGTCGGCGAGGACTCCACGGCCCGATTCGGAGTCCGCGGCCTCGATGACTCGAAGGTCGAGTCCTATATCGGCGCTTACGAGGTCGCCGTCGACTGCGAGGGCGGAGATCCGCTGACCGGATCCTTCGAGGTCGTCGCCGCCGACGAAGGCCCCGGGGCCGGTGACGGCGGAGGCGGAGACCTGCCGCGCACCGGCAACGAGGCGCTGCCTCTCGTCCTCTCGGCCGGAGCGCTCATCGTGCTCGGTGTCGTGATGACCCTGGGCTCGCGCCGCCGGCAGAAGAGCTGAGCCGAACGGCCGACGGGCACGACCCGTCGAGCCTGAGGCGCCGTGATCCGCGCGGGCCGGTGAACAACGACGTTCACCGGCCCGCGTCGCTCTGCGCACCTCTCGCCGGCCCTCAGGGGCCGTTCACCTTGTCCGGGCACAATGGTCTTTCGTGACTCCCAAAAGCTTCTTCAAGTTCTTCGCCATCGCCGAGACCGTCACCTGGTCGCTGCTCATCCTCGGCATGATCCTCAAATACGTCACCCACACCACCGAGGTGGGCGTGCGCATCGGCGGAGGCATCCACGGCTTCGTCTTCATCTGCTTCGTCATCGCCGTCATCGGCGTCGGGACCTCGCAGCAGTGGAGCAAGCGCCGCATCGCCATCGGACTGGGGTCGGCGATCATCCCGTATGCCACGATTCCCTTCGAACGCTCCGTGGAGAAGACCGGGTCCCTCGAGGGCGACTGGGGTCTGGGCCGGGACGGACGCACGCCTCAGGGCTGGTTCGAAGAGCTCACCGCCTGGTGCATCCGCTCGCCCTGGTCGGCCATCGGTCTGGGGCTCATCTTCGTCATCCTCGTCTTCTCGGGCCTGCTGCTGGCCGGCCCTCCCGGCGAATGGGGCAAGTGAGCCGCGGGCCCGCCTCGGCGCGGGGAGGGTGAGCCGGCACCGGGCTCGCCCTGATCACGGTCGGCAGCCTCGGCGAGGGTGATCTCTATGCGGGGTCGGTGTGCTCGCATAGGATGAGCACGACAGGGTCGGTGCCGCGCACCGACTCACGTGCACCAGCTCAAACGATGAAAGGCCCACTGATGGACCTGCTCTTCGGCGTCGGAGGAATCGGCGTCCTCATTGTCATCATCCTGATCGCGCTGATCGTCATCCTGCGCTCCTACAAGATCGCCGCGCCCTCGGAGGCGCTGATCATCACCGGGCGCAATGCGTCCGGGGCGCCGGGGTCGGGGCGGATCGTCATCGGCGGGCGCGCAGTCGTCTATCCGATCGTGCAGAAGGCGTTTATCCTCTCGCTGTCGTCGCGGCAGATCCAGGTCGAGATCGACGGCATCTCGATCAACGGCATCGCGCTGCGCCTCAAGGGAGTCGCGCAGGTCAAGGTCGGCGGCACCGAGGACGATGTGCGCAAGGCCGCGCAGCGCTTCCTCGACCAGCAGGAGCAGATCGACCACTATTCGAAGGAGATCCTCTCCGGCACCCTGCGCGCGGTCGTCGGCACGCTCACGGTCGAGCAGATCATCCAGGACCGCGCTTCCTTCGCCGCGCAGGTGCAGGAGGAATCCGCGCACTCGATGAACAACCAGGGTCTGATCATCGACACCTTCCAGATCTCGGCCGTCGAGGACGAGGGCAGCTACCTGCGCGACTGGGGTCGTCCCCAGGCCGCCGAGGTGGCCAAGAACGCCGCCATCGCCGAGGCGAACGCCGGGCGTGCCTCGGCCGTCGAGGAGGCCCAGCAGAACGAGGAGACCCAGAAGCAGCAGGCGCTGACCGACCAGGCCATCGCCGAACAGCAGCAGCAGCTGGCACTGCGCCGTGCGGCGCTGAAGGAGGAAGCCGATCAGCGGCAGGCGACCGCGGACAATGCCGGCCCCCTGGCCACCGCGGCCGAGAAGCAGAAGCTGCTCGAGAAGGACCGTGTCGTGGCCAAGGAGGCCGCAGAGCTGCGCGCCGAGCAGCTCGACGCCGAGGTCAGGCGCCCGGCCGATGCCGAACGCTACCGGCAGCAGGCCGAAGCCGACGCCCGCGCCTACGAGATCGAGGCGCAGGGTCGGGCCGAGGCCGCGGCCGAGCTGCATCGTCGTTCGAAGGACGCCGAGGCGATCCGGCTCGAGGGCGAGGCCCAGGCCGATGCGATCAAGGCCCGCGGTGAGGCCGAGGCCGAGGCGCTGCGGGCGCAGGCCGAGGCCTACAAGCAGTTCAACGATGCGGCCGTGCTGTCGAAGGTGCTCGAGGCGCTGCCGACCGTCGCCGGTGAGCTCGTCGCTCCCTATGCGAACATCAAGGACCTGTCGATCGTGTCCACCGATGGTGAGTCGAAGCTCGCGAACTCGGTGTCGAACAACCTCGCGCAGGTCCTCGAGGTGGTGCGCGGCACGACGGGCGTCGACCTCTCCGATCTCGTGGCCAAGGCGAAGGGCCCCGGTGGGGCCGGATCGTCCGGGTCCGGCGGGGCAGGCTCGTCGGGACCGGGCGGATCCGACCGACCCGACGGGAGCGGGTCGGCCGGGCCAGGCGGCGGTTCGGTTCGCACGGGCGACGCATCAGCCGTGGGATCGGGCGAGATCGTCGACGGGGTCGTGTCCAACGACTCGGCGTCGACGGCGGATCGGACGCGTTTCGATCCGAAGGCGTTCCTCGACGACAGCGGCATCGACCTCGACCAGATCGGCGATGAGGTGAAGAAGGCCACCGGGTTCGACGTGCAGTCCTACATCGACGAGGCCAAGCGCCGCCTGGACGATCGAGACGCGGCCCGCGGCGAGTCGGGCGCCGAGGGCTCCGATTCTCCGCGGGGCGAGCGCGGCGGCGACGTCGAGGACGGCGACGACGAGGACGGTCGGGAATCCGACGACTGACAACCCAGGGCGTCCCCTCCGGGCACGGCCACCCCTGCGGGTGCGGCCGCCCCATGGGCTCGCCACACACCTACGGGTACGGAACCCGTACGGGGCGCCCATGCGATGCATGCACCGATCGTCGGGGGACCGCCTCGGCGACCGGTGTCGTCGTCTTACCGGACCCGCAGGAAACTCCGTCACGCTCTCATGCGGGGTGTGCCCCGCGATAATCCATATATACATGAACATATGTTAATATGAACGGGTCAGGAGGCAATCATGGCTCATGATCATTCGCATGGATCGGGGTCGCGGCGGCAGCTGGCCATCGTGTTCGCCATCGTCACCACGATCTTCGTCTTCCAGCTCATCGGCTCCGTCGTCACCGGCAGTCTCGCGCTGCTCATCGACACCGGCCACAACGCCGTCGACCTCATCGGCATCGGCATCGCACTCTTCGCGGCGACACTCGTCCACAAGCCGGCCGGCGGTCAGAAGACCTGGGGGTTCCGGCGCGCCGAGGTCCTGGCGGCCGGGGCTCAGGCGACCCTGCTGCTCGGGCTCGGCGTCTACAGTCTCATCGAAGGCATCCGCCGTTTCTTCGTTCCGCCCGAGGTGCCGGGGCCGGGTCTGCTCCTCTTCGGCGCCATCGGCCTGGTCGGCAACCTCGTCTCGATCGCCATCCTGAGTTCGTCGAAGGAGGACTCGCTCAACCTCAGGGCCGCCTTCCTCGAGGTGATCGCCGATGCCCTCGGGTCCGTGGCGGTCATCCTCGCCGCTCTGGCGATCTGGCTGTTCGGGTGGGAGCGCGCCGATGCGGTGGCGGCACTGTTCATCGCGGCGCTCATCGTGCCCCGCGCCTTCTCGATTCTTCGGGAGACCGGCTCCATCCTGCTCGAGGCGGCGCCGAAGGAGCTCGACCTCGAAAAGGTCATCGCCCACATCGAGTCGGTCGAGCATGTGCAGGAAGTCCACGATCTCCACGTCACCCGCATCGATTCGAACCTGCCCGTGCTCACCGCCCATGTGGTGCTCGCCGACGAGTGCTTCTATGACGGTCATGCCCCGCGGATACTCAAGGCCCTGCAGGAATGCCTGACCGAGCACTTCGAGATCGCGATCGAGCACTCGACCTTCCAGTTCGACCGGGCCGAGGATGCCGCTGAGGAGACCCACACCCACGGCTGAGGGTCGGTGCGGCACAATCACCCTGCCGCCACAGGCAGAAATCCCGTCCGCCACCACCGCCCGGACAGGACCTCGCCTGAACCGGTCACTGCCCGGGCAGGATCTCCACTGAATCCGTCCGGAAGCGCTCGAGCTTCTCGGGATCGATCGAGACGCCGAAGCCGACGCCGGTGGGCACGTCGACCTTGCCGTCGTGCATGACGATCTCCTCGGTGATGTCCTCGTGGAAGAACCGATTCGATCCGGAGATGTCGCCGGGCAGGGTGAACCCCGGAAGCGAGGCCATGGCCGCATTCGCCGCGCGCCCCAGCCCGGTCTCGACCATGCCTCCGTGCCAGACGGCGACACCGTGCGCGGCGGCCAGATCATGGATCTTCTTCGCTTCGATGAAACCGCCCACCCGTCCGGGCTTGATGTTGATCACCGAGGTGGCTCCGAGCATGATCGCATCGGCGGCCGCCTCGGCGGAGACGATCGACTCATCGAGGCACATCGGGGTGTCCATGAGCTTCGCGAGTTCCGCGTGCTGTCGTATATCGGCCTCACCGAGCGGCTGTTCGATGAGCAGCAGACCATAGTCGTCGAGTCGTCGCAGGTGGGCGGCGTCGACGAGGGTGTAGGCGGCATTCGCATCGACCTGGAATCCGAAGTCGTCGCCGAAGGCCCGGCGCACCGCCGCGACCGGCTCGATGTCCTTGCCGGGCTTGATCTTGAGCTTGATCCGGGCGTAGCCCTCTTCGAGGTAGCCGCCGATGACCTTCACGGTCTCCTCGACGGAGTCCTGGATGCCCACCGAGACCCCGGAGGGCACCGAATCGACGACCCCGCCCAGGTAGTCCTTGAACGACTGGTTGTTGAGCTTGAGCTGAGCCTCGATCACCGCCATCTCCAGAGCCGACTTCGCCATCGGGTGGCCGATGACATGACGCAGGTGCCAGCCGACGGTCTCAGCGGTGAGATTCTCGACGTCGAAGAGCAGCGGTGCCAGCCAGCGTCGGGTGACGTCGATCCCGGCGGCCACATATTCGGAGGAGTAGAGCGGGGAGATCATCGCCACGGACTCGCCCCACCCGGTGATCTGCCCCTGCGGAGTGTCGAAGACCGCCTCGACGAGGTAGCAGTCCTTCTCCGTCTCCCGCATGAACGAGGTCTCGAACGGAGTGACCAATGGGATCGAGACCTGGTGGAGGGTGACTGAGGTGAGTTTCATGCCTGGCTCCTGCTTCGCAACGTGGCGGATGGTTCGTCGCCCTCAAGCTTAGGCCAGCACCCTGGAGCGGGGGCGCCGCGGTTGATAGAGTTAACAAAAGTCTTCCTGTCGGCAAGGGGGTCAAAAGTCATGAACGACTACCTGCGGACTCGCACAGCGCGCAGACAGTCCTGGTTCGGGCTCAAGCTCCCGGTCAAGACCGCTCTGGCCCAGCCCTACCTCCACCCCCTGCTGCGCTCGATCGCACCGCGCGTCAAGGGCCTCAAGATCGGGCGTCTGCCCGCCCCGATCGCGCTCACCGAGGTCCGAGGCCGAGTCGGCGGTGCCGACTTCTACCTCGTCGAGCCCTTCCGCTGCGAGATCGCCAAGGAGTTCTACTGGGGCCGCGGACGACGCACCGAGCCCGAGGACGCCTTCGCTCTCGACCTCATGGTCGATCTCAGCACCGACGCCGAGGTGTTCCTCGACATCGGCGCCTACACCGGGGTGTTCACGGTGGCCGTCCTCGCGGCGAACCCGCGGGTGCGCGCCCACGCCTTCGAGATCATCCCCGCCGTGGTCTCCGGCCTGCAGAAGAATCTCGACCGCAACGGGCTCACCCACCGCGTCACCGTCCACCCCACCGGCGTCGGCAGTCCCGACACCTGGATGCGGGTGCCGCTCGGCGACGGGGGTTCGGCCCTGCCCTCGTTCTACTCCGCCGATATGGACTTCGACTCCGACGCCGAGGTGCGCTTCACCTCGCTCGACGCCCTCCTGCCCGAGGTGCTGGAGGACATCCCCGACCCGGCTGAGGATGCCGGCGAGCCCCGTCCGCGAGTGACCGTCAAGATCGACGTCGAAGGCGGCGAGAACGACGTCTTCGCCCACGGGCGGACATTCCTCGACACGCTGCGCCCGGACATCCTCTGCGAGGTCCTCGACGACCGAGCGAAACCGGCCGAACTCATGGGCCACCTCGGCGGGTGCGGCTATCACTACTATCTCGTCGGGGAGGACCGGCTGTTCGCGCGCAAGACGATCAGACCCGATGCGCATCTGCGCGATTGGCTGTTCACGACGAGGACCCCGACCCAGATGCGCGAGGCCGGATACCCCGTGCAGTCGTGAGACGGTGTCAGCCCTGCAGCTGGTCGGCGATGAGCGCGGCCAGCAGCGCCGTCCGCGGGGCGATCTCGGCGATGACGGCATGCTCGTGTTCGGCGTGGGCACCGTCACCGACGGCGCCGAGGCCGTCGAGGGTGGGAATGCCGTCACCGGCGGTGAAGTTGCCGTCCGAGGCCCCGCCGACGGACACGCCCTCCGGGGCGGGCAGTCCCAGCTCAGCCGCCAACGAGGTGGCCCGAGCGAACAGTGCCGCCGACTGCTCCGGTTCGAACGGGGGACGGTTGATCCCACCGAGCACCGTGGTCGTCGAGCCCTCCACCTGAGGATTCTCCGCCAAGGCACGGATCTGTTCGTCGACGCGGTCGAGTTCGGCGGCAGTGCGCGCCCGCACGTCGATGTCGACGCGGGCCTCGGCGGGCACGGTGTTCG
Source organism: Brevibacterium sp. SMBL_HHYL_HB1 (assembly GCF_018208375.1). Taxonomy (NCBI): domain Bacteria; kingdom Bacillati; phylum Actinomycetota; class Actinomycetes; order Micrococcales; family Brevibacteriaceae; genus Brevibacterium; species Brevibacterium sp. SMBL_HHYL_HB1. Next base: position 3,852,121 of record NZ_CP062936.1, read on the forward strand.
AGGTCGTGCCCGCACTGATCACGGTCGGCACCACCGTCGTGCCGGCTGATGCATCGGCGAGGGCCGCCACCTGCGGCAGAGTCAGGGCCAGGGCCATGCCCGCGTTGATCCCCTTCTCCGGCTCGAGCCCGGCATGGGAGGCCCTGCCCGAGAAGACGAGGACGTAGTTGCTCGTGCCCTTGCGCTCGAGCTTGAGCGCACCGCCGGCGCTCGCCTCCATGACGAACACGGCGCTCGCCTCGGCCGCCTCGGCGCGGATGAGCTCGGAGGAGGACAGGGAGCCGATCTCCTCATCGCCGGTGACGAGGATCGACAGGCCTTCGAGACCCGCCTCGCCGAGGTGGTCGCGCAGGATCGCGGTCGCGTGCACACTCATGATCGCCCCGGTGAGCATGTCGAAGCTGCCCGGCCCGCGCAGGATGCCGTCGTCGGTGGAGAAGGGGATGCGCTCGAGCGTTCCGTGCGGCCACACCGTGTCCTGGTGGTTGAGGAGGACGACGCGGGCCGGGCCGGTCCCGAAGCGCAGGCGCAGATGGGTGGTGCCCTCGATCTCGAGCAGCTCGGCTTCGGCCCCGAGGCGCTCGCGCAGCAGTGCGGCGAAGTCCCGTGCGCCGGCGGCGACGGCTTCTCTGTCGCTCGACGGGGTCTCGGCCGAGATCACGCGCTCGATATCGGCGAGGATGTCGGGCAGACGCTCAGAGGCCTGTTGTACGAGGTGGGAGGGCTGCAAGTCGGTCGATGTCGGTGAGGTCATGGCCCGAGTCTACGGAGGTTGGGCCACCGGGGCCGGGCCGTCCGGATGGTGCGACCGCGATTGCAGCCGAAGAAGAGACCGGAGAGAACCGCGCGCAAACCGCGCCGTCTGTGGTTTGCTTGTCCTATGGGTGAGGAAGTCAACTCGAAGCGGTACACGCCGGAGGAGCGCACACTTTATCGGGAGAAGCTCGCGGAGAACCTCGAGCTGTTCGATACCTACCTCCGCCATGCGGAATTCAAATCCGCAGGCACCATCGGGCTCGAACTCGAGCTCAACCTCGTCGACGGTGAGAACCAGCCGAGCCTGCGCAACAAGGATGTGCTCGCCCGCCTCGACGACGAATACCAGTCGGAGATCGGCGGATTCAACCTCGAGCTCAACCATCCGGTGCTGCAGGTCGCCGGGCGCGGGCTGAAGACGCTCGAGGCCGGCGTCGCCCATCGCTTGGAGAGGGTCCAGCGGGCCGCCGAGGCGGACGGGCTCAAGGCGGTGTCGATCGGGACCCTGCCGACGCTGACCACGCGGTTCCTCACCGACGAGAAGTGGATGACCGAGGAGAACCGCTACGAGGCGCTGAGCAACTCGATCGTCGACGCGCGGGGAGAGTACGTGCAGATCGAGCTCGGTCGCGACGAACGGTATGCGGCGGAGTTCGCAGATATCGCCCCCGAGTCCTCGTGCACGTCGATGCAGCTGCACCTGCAGGTGGCGCCGAACAGGTTCGCCGATGCGTGGAACGCCTCGCAGGCGATCGCCGGCGCACAGGTGGCGATGGCAGCGAATTCGCCGCTGTTCGTCGGCCGCAGGCTGTGGCACGAATCCAGGATCCCGGTGTTCTCGCAGTCCATCGACACCCGCACTCCGGAGCTGGTCAACCAGGGTGTGCGCCCGCGTGTGTGGTTCGGCGAGCGCTGGATCACCAGCGTGTTCGATCTGTTCGAGGAGAACGTCCGCTACTTCCCGCCGCTGCTGCCCGAGATCAAGGACTTCGTCGAGTTCCGTGCCGCCGACGCGCCGAAGCTGTTCGAACTCAACCTGCACAACGGCACGGTGTGGCGGTGGAACCGTCCGATCTACAACTCCGGTGACAGCGGCGCACACATCCGTGTGGAGAATCGCCTGCTGCCGGCCGGGCCGACCCCGGTCGACATGGTCGCCGACGCCGCCTTCTACTACGGCCTGGCCGAGTTCCTCGTCGGAGAGAACCGCCCCGTGTGGTCGCGGATGTCCTTCGCCGAGGCGGAGGAGAACTTCAACGCCTGCGCCAAGGACGGAATCGAGGCGCGAGTGACCTGGCCGAAGATCGGACGGATCGGCGTGGCCGACCTCGTCACCGATGTGCTCGCACCGCAGGCCAGGCGCGGGCTGGCCCGGCTGAACATCGACAAGGACGTCATCGACGAGTACATGTCGATCATCGAGGGCCGGGCGGCCAGCCGCATCAATGGGGCGACCTGGCAGCTGCGGACGCTCGAGAGTCTCGCGCCGGGCAGCCGCCCGGATTCGTCGGAACGCAGCGAGGGCCTCAAAGCGATGATGGACGCCTATCTGGCCAACCAGATCTCGGGCGCACCCGTCCACACCTGGCAGGTTCCGTCCTAGGCGGGACGCCCGCCTGGGTCTCGGCCCGCTCGATTGGGTCTCGGCTTGCTCGATTGGGTCTCGGCCCGCTCGATTGGGTCTCGACTCGCTCGATTGGGTCTCGGCTTGCTCGACTGCTTCCTGCGGGTGGATCCACCACGATCTCGTGCTGGATTTCGAAGTGGATCCACCCGCAGGAGACATCTCGGGACTGGGGCGCCTCTGTCCCTCAGGCGGCGGACCAGCAGGTCAGAGGCGCTCGATTTCGACGAAGACGACATCATCGGTGCCGTCGGGGTTCGAGATCTCGTGCTCGGCTCCGGCCGCCCGCGTGTAGCTGACACCGGCCTTCAGGTCGGCGACCGTCGAGCTGCCGTCGGCATTGCGCACGTGCATCGAATCGGTGACCATCGGGACGACGACATACGCGTAGTCATGGCGGTGCATGGGGATGACGCCGTCGGGTTCGATCGTCCACCGGGTAACCCGGAAGATGCCGTTGTCGAGCTGGACCTCACTGGTCGAGCCTGTGTTCTCAGCGTTCATCGCTTCGCTCCTTCGCCGATCGTGCGCTGTCCGTCTCACCATAGCCACCAACGTCGCGCTCGCCCAGCCCTTGACCCGCACACATCTGCCCGGCCCGTGCGCCCACGTCGGCTGGCCACCTGCACAACCCGTGCGCTCATGTCGGCTGGCCACCTGCACAACCCGTGCGCTCACGTCGGCTGGCCACCTGCACAACCCGTGCGCTCACGTCGGCTGTGGCCCTGCGCCCCATCTCTGCCGCCGCCGGCGCTCTTCGACTCTTCCGTGACCCACTGCACACCTGCGGGTGAGCGACTACTACGATGAGGGCTATGCGCTACCCACCTGCTGATCTCGCCGACGTCGACGATGACATCCGCGCTCAGATCCTCGAAGTGGCCGACAAGTCCGGCTTCGTCCCCAACGTCTTCCTCGCCCTGGCCCGCCGACCGGCCGAGTTCCGCGCCTTCTTCGCCTACTATGACGCGCTCATGGAGAAGGAGTCCGGGAACCTGACCAAGGCCGACCGAGAGATGATCGTCGTGGCCACCTCGGCGATCAACAGATGCCTCTACTGCGTGGTCGCGCACGGGGCGATGCTGCGGATCTTCCAGAAGGACCCCTATATCGCCGATGTGGTGGCCACGAACTACCGCCAGGCCGACATCAGCGCCCGTCAGAGAGCGATGCTCGACTTCGCCGTCAAGGTCTGCGAGGAGCCGTGGGCCGTCGACGAGAGCGACCACGCCGAGCTGGCCGAACACGGACTCGACGACGAAGACGCCTGGGACATCGCCGCGATCACGGGGTTCTTCGGCCTGTCCAACCGCATGGCCCACATCTCCGGGATGATCCCGAATCCGGAGTTCCACCTGCTCGGCCGCGTGCCGCACGAGAAGAAGTGAGACGATGACTGCCCACACCCCTGTCGCCTCCGCCCGATCCGGCCTCGTCAGGCCCTTTGCCGCGATGGGCATCGTCGCCGAGGTCGGACGGATGCAACGAGCCGGTCGCAACACCATCGCCATGTGCCTGGGCGAACCGACCCAAGGAGCTCCCACGCCCGTGCTGCGCCGGGCCGCCGAAGTCACCCGGGACGGAACCGGCCTCGGGTACTCACCGATCTTCGGCATCCCCGAACTGCGGGAGGCGATCGCCGGACACTATCGGAACTGGTACGGCCTGACGGTCCCGCCCGAGCGCATCGCAGTGACCACAGGATCCTCGGGCGCCTTCCAGACGACGTTCCTCACCTGCTTCGACGTCGGCGACCGAGTGGCCCTGGCCCGGCCCGGCTACGGAGCGTACAAGAACATCCTCGCCGCACTCGGCTGCGAGGTCGTCGAACTCGACTGCGGCCCGGACGAGGGCTTCCAGCCCACCGTCGAACTGCTCGAGGAAGCTCACGCCCAGGCCTCGCTGAAGGGCCTCATGCTCGCTTCACCGGCGAACCCGACGGGAACGATGATCGGCGCCGGGGCGCTCGGGGAGCTCGTGGACTGGTGTCGTGAGCACGGGGTGCAGGTGATCTCCGACGAGATCTACCACGGCATCAGCTACATCGGCACCCGCGGAGAATGCGCCCTGGCCCACGACGACGATGCGATCGTCATCTCGTCGTTCTCCAAGTACTGGGGCATGACGGGCTGGCGCCTCGGCTGGGCGATCCTGCCCGAGCCGCTGGTGGCGCCGGCGCAGAACGTCACGGGCAACCTGTCTCTGTGCGCCCCGGTCCCGGCCCAGTACGCGGCAGTGGCGGGGTTCACCGAGGAGTCCTATGCCGAATGCGAAGCGGCCGTGGCCTCCTTCGCCGGTGCTCGCGAGCACGTGCTCTCGGCCAGCCGCGATCTGGGCTTCGGCGAGATGGCTCCGCCCGACGGCGCCTTCTACATGTATACGAAGATCGACGAGATCCTGGACCGCGCCGGCCTCGAGACCTCCGGCCAGTGGTGTGAGCAGGTGCTCGACGCCACGGGCGTCGCGCTGGCCCCGGGCGATGATTTCGATTCCGTCGACGGCTCCCGAGCGGTGCGCCTGTCGCTGGCCGTCGGGGCCGATCGCACCGCCGAGGCCATCGACCGCATCCTCGACTGGTTGGAATGAGCCCCGCCGAGGCGAACGGGGGCCGGTCGAGCCCCGCTCCGCAGGCCCTGCCGGTCCTCGGCGTCATCGTGGCCGCAGTCCTGCTCGGATCGGCCGGACTGTTCGTCATCCTCGCCGAGGCGACCGCCCCCACCGCCGCCTTCCTCCGGTGCTGGATCGCCGTGGCCGTCCTGGCGCCCTTGGCCGTGCGCGAGATCCGCCGGCACGGGGCGGTGCCGACCAAGGCCCTCATCATCGCCGCAATCTCGGGAGCGGCCCTGGGGTTGGACTATGTGCTCTGGGCCCAGAGTGTGCTCGACGCCGGGCTCGGAGTCTCCACCGTGCTCATCAGCGTCCAGGTCATCGTGTTCCCCGCCCTCGTGTGGATCTTCGGCGGCAGCCGTCCCGGGTGGCTGTTCATCGGCTGCGTGCCGGTCATGATCATCGGCATGCTGCTGACCGGGGGAGTGTTCGGCGCCGATGAGACGGCGGCGAACCCGACTCGGGGAGCGATCTTCGGTGTCCTCTCCGGTGTCCTCTACGGCGTCTACATCTTCGGCATCCACCATTGCCGCCGCCTGGCTCCGCAGTTCGTCGTCGCCCCCGTCGAGATCGGCACCGTCGCGGCCGGGGTGATGACGGCGGTGGCCGGTCTGGGCCTCGGCGGTCTCGACTTCGACCTCGGCTGGGACGGCTGGGCGTGGATGATCGCTCTGGCCGTCTGCGGCCAGGCGCTGTCCTGGGTGCTGCTGAGCATCTCGAGCCCGCTCGTGCCCGTCCCCACGACCGCGGCCCTGATGCTGCTGCAGCCGCTGTCGGCCGTGGTGCTCGGATCGCTCATCGCCGGTGAACGGCTGCAGCCGGCCCAATGGGTGGGGGCAGTGCTGGTCGCCGTGATCGTGTGGGTCGTCGGCGGAGGTCCGGAGGCTCTGATCCGGAGCCGCCGGCGCTGAGCCGGAGGCACCGAACCGGGACCGGGCGGGCTGAAACACTGTGGTTCGCCCCGGCCGGCCGCCTCGGCGAGGTCAGTGCTCGTGGGCCTCGATCGTGTGGGCGATGGCATCGAGGATGATGTGGGCGACGTGGTCGTCCTTGAGTGAGTAGTACGCTTCGCGGCCGATCCGATTGACCCCGACGAGGTGGAGGCCGCGGAGGAACTTCAGGTGCTGGGACACCAGCGGTTGGGACAGACCGGTCGAATCGACGATGTGCGTCACCGTCGCCTCACCATGGGTGAGGACGAGCAGCATCTTCAGTCGTGAGGGCGTGGCCAATGCCTTGAAGAGGTCGGCGGTCTCGGTGATGGCCTCGAGGTTGTCCTCGGGATTGAGCAGGAGCTGCTCGACCTCGTCGTCGACTTGTTCGGAATCGGGAGTGGACGCCATGAGTGCAGATTACCGGACAATCGGCCGGGACCCACCGACGCCGGACCCGAGTGAGGCCGGACCCACCGACGCCGGACCCGAGTGAGGCCGGACCCGAGTGAGGCCGGGATCGAGGTCGCAGTGGTTCAGTCGAGGGCTTCGACGTCGGTCTGCGAGCCGAGGAGCTCGTCGGCGAGCGTCTCCCACTGCTCGTAGGCGTCGGGCAGGGCCGAGCGCTGCACCGACTGTGCCGCTTCGGTCGGTGACATCGTGGTCCAGCCCTCGATCTGGTCGAGTCCGGGATTCTCGACCTCGGGATTGATGCCGTAGAACGCCTTCGCGGCGTAGATGGGATCGGCCAGCTTCTCCGGTTCGCCCCAGCCCTGAGACGGCCGCTGCTGGAACAGGCCGACCGAGTCGCGGTCTCCGGACTCGAGGTTGCGCAGCGAGGACTCCTGCAGTGCGGTCATGAGGGCGATGCGGATCGCCCGGTCCTCGAAGTCGCCGCCGCGGCCGACGCCGATGATGAGGCGGGCGTTGTCGATCTGCTGCTGACTGAGTTGGTTGACCGAAGCCATCTGCATCTGCCTGATCTTCGTGGAACCGAATGAGAACGGTGCATTGACGATGATGACAGCCGCCACGACCAGTGCCATCACAGCTGCTCCGAGCCCGAGCAGGGCACCAACGAGCACGGACCGGCGGCTCCTGCGGTGTCGAGTCGGTTGAGGCATGAATATAACGATAATGCAACAAACTGAGGACCTCATGAGTCCACGCTGTGCCGTTTGTCACAGGAAGGTCACGAATTGGCGGGGTGCCGACGAGGTGGGCGGGATGGCTTCGCGTGTTCCGATCCTGCACCATCCGTGCCTGCGAGGGTTCGGGAAGGACAGCGGGACCTTAAGATCATGGCATGGCGAATTTCATACAACGCAACCGGCGCCTGCCGCTGCTGGGCTGCATGATCATGGTGGTCGTCTTCGCCGTCGTCGGGGTGATTGTGCTCGTGGGAGTCGTTGTCACAGTCCTCGTCGCCGGCGACGACTCCTCGTCGACCAGCGGAGTCGAGACCACCCCCGGGTCGAGCACCACTGCTCCGGTGACCGGCGGGTGGTCGGAAGCGGGATAGAGACATCGGGCGGACGGCTGCGCCTGCGGTGTTTGACCTTGACATAGTGTGAAGGTCTTCACTGAGGGGCAGGAGGTGGAGAACATGACCGATCCACAGAAGCAACTCGTCCCCGCGCTCTCGGCGCCCAACCCGCAGCAGCGCCTCCAGGCTGGCCTGGACATCGGAATCAGAGCCGATCGCCGCGATCTCGACGCCCTCGTGCGCAGATGCGCGGTCGAACCGGACTTCTTCGTCCGCGACATGCTCACCTGGGCGCTGACCCGCCTGCCGGCCGATGAGACCGTGCCCCGACTGGTCGCTGCGCTCGACTCGTCCGTGCCGCAGGAGCTCGCCCAGGCACTGCACACCCTGTCGAAAATCGGCGACCGGCGCGGCTGGCGGGCCCAGGACCCGAGCCGCATCGGCGATCGGCTCATCGCTCACCCGGACACCGAGGTGGCCCGCAGCGCCTGGCGCTGCGCCGTCGCGCTCGTACCCGCTGACGACCGCGACGATCTGGCAGACGTCCTGGTCACGCAGCTGGGACGCGGCGATGTCGAGACCCAGAAGAGCCTCAGCCGGGCCATCCTCGCACTGGGAGAGGATCTCGTGTCAGTGCTCGATGAGAAGCTTCTGTCAGAGGGCGACACAGTGCGGGCGCACGCGATGGCGACCCGGGAGATGTTCGCAGATCCCGACGCCGGCTTCGCCCACGCCTTGGACGCAGCCAAACGGGTGGTCGCACTGGGGTCCGGAACCAGGGCATAGATCGGCTGAGGGAAGGGACGATCGTCCGTGTGCCCGTCGGGTGGGGCAAGCTCGACGGCGCACGGCCCCGGTCCCGGGCTCTTTCCTCCGGCGAGGATGCGCAGGCGATGAGACGGGAAGCGAGGCGGAGATGCTCATCGGCGAGGTGGCTCGGCGCTCCGGTGTGAGCGCGCGAATGCTGCGACACTACGAATCCATCGGGCTGCTCGCGCCCACCGAGCGGACAGCCGTCGGATACCGCGAATACTCGGACGCCGACATCGGGCGCATCTTCCACATCGAGGGGCTGCGCAAGCTCGGAATGTCCCTGGCCGAGGTCAGCGACGTGCTGGCCGATCCGAACTTCGACACCGGGGGACTGCTGCGTGATCTCATCGCGCAGACTCGTCGGCGCATCGGCTCCGAACAGCGCCTGCTCGACCACCTCGAGCGGGTCGAGCGACTGGGACGGACCGACGCCGGGGCGCTTCTGTGGACCGTCGACCTCATGCGGTCGCTCGAATCCGCCGATGCCGTCCAGCGTCACAAGGCGGCCCTGGGCGGCGGAGTCGACGGAAGTGTGCCGGTCGAGGTGCTCTCAGCCGCCGTCCTCGACGAACCCGTGCTCAATGCGGCCGGGGCCATGCGGTGGGCGCTCGCCCAGGCCGGACCAGCCGCGATCGACCATCTCGTGACCGGAGCCGATGACGAATCCGCCGAGGTCCGGCAGAGAGCGATCCGCGCCCTCGACGAGGTTCGCCGCACGACCGGCCCCGACGAGCTCGGGTCCGAGGCCGAGGGCCGGATCCGAGATGCCCTCCGGGCGCGGCTGGACGATGAGGACGACGAGGTCAGGAGTCTATCCGCCTTCGCTCTGACCGGCCTCGGCGATCCGGCGGCCGTGCCCGAGCTGCTGGGCATCGCGATGACCGGGCCTCGCGACATCGAGGCGGCCGAGGCGCTCGCGGATTTCGTCATCGGCGGCTCCGACGCCGCGGAGGAGATCATGGCCCGGCTGCGCCGGGCCGCGGGCTCGCCGCGGATGATCGAGCGCTTTCGGGCCCTGCAGGTCCTCATGGAGATCCCCGATGGGCACCTCGGAGCGGTGACGGATCTGCTCGTGCGACTGGCGCACGACGAGAATCCGGAAGTGGCGGCCACGGCGGCTGCGGAGCTGCGACGCCGTAGGGATGGGCCACCTCGGCGGTGAGGGCTCGGGTTCTGGGCATTCTGACGGAAGAGGCCGTTTCATTACACTGTCGTCCATGACCTCAGGAGGCACTGCGGACGAATCGGGCGCGGCGGTCGAGCAGAAGCGTCGGCTCAAACAGCCGTTCGTCTTCCGGCGACACCATTTCACCCCCACCGGGGTGCTCGACTACCTGTTCTTCCTCTTCGGCGGGGCGGCGTCGACCTGGCTGGCCCTGCTGATCCTGCTCAAGGGGTTCAGCCTCGGGTGGTGGCAGGTGCTGACCCTGCTCGTGTTCTGGGGTGTCGTATCGTACCTCGCTCTCCCACGACTCCACCGCATTCTGTCGCAGATCTACGTGCCGAACTACTTCATCGGTCGCACTCGCACGTCCGACGGTCTGCTCGGCGACCCGGTCAACCTCGCCTGGCGCGGTGAGGAAGCTCAGATCCATCATGCGATGAGGGCGGCGGGCTGGATCCTCGCCGACAGCATCACTCCGGCCTCGACCTGGGAGATCATCCGTTCGACGGTGATGAAGCGCAGCTATCCGCAGGCGCCGGTGTCCCCGCTGCTGCTGTTCGGCAGGCGTCAGGACTTCGCCTATCAGCAGGAGATCGACGGCGACCCCGGCCAGCGCCACCATGTGCGCTTCTGGAAGTGTCCGCGCGGGTGGCTGCTGCCCGGCGGTCATCAGGCCGATTGGCTGGCTGCCGGCACCTATGACAAGGCCGTCGGAATCTCCCTGTTCACTCTCCAGTTCACCCACAAGATCGAGGAGAACACCGACGTCGAACGCGACCACATCGTCAAGACCGTGACCACCACCGACGAGCCGATCACGGTGAATAGGATCAAGGACTTCTCGACCGGCTACCACTCGCGCAACGGCGGCGGGGACGCGATCGTCACCGACGGCCACCTGCCGATCATCGACGTCAATCAGGTGGTCGCCGATGACGAGGACCACCCGGAGCGGTTGGAACTGGCTCTGGACGCCACGCAGATCTACGCGGAATCACGGTCCGTGTCCGAGGTGACGAAGACCTTGTGGCGGCGGCGACCGCTGCAGACGGTCATCGGAGCCGCACTCGTGCTCGTGCTGCTCATCTTCCAGGCCTGGGATGTGCTCGGCACGCTCCTCGACTGGGACGGGCTGCGCTCAGAGGTCACCGACTACAGCTCCGACATCGCTGCGCTCAGCGATGATATGGCCACACGCATCGCCGCCGGGGTGCTCGTCGGGCTCAGCCTCCTCATCGGGTGCCTGCAGGTGATCGCCTCGACGGCCGTGTTCCGCGGCAGCAATCGGGCCCGGCTGTGGATCCTCACCCTGTCGACGATCTCCGTGATCGTGTCGATGACGAACTACTTCACCGGAGATCGGGATCTCGCAACGAACATGTATGCGCTGATGACGATCGCCATGCAGGTCGCCGTGCTGCTCAGCCTCTCCAGCGATTCCTCGCGAATGTTCACTCGGTTCAGCACGGCCGCGCTGCGCGCCGAGCGGCAGGACCGCGCGCTCGAGGACTGAAGCGCCGACCATGCCCGGTGGGCGGGGTCGACACTGCAGGTGACCGGCTGAGAATGTGTATGCTGACAGAGTCTGATCATTGCCGACCAGGACCGGCCAGTCGGCCAGGGTCCGTCAGCCGGCTAGGAGCCGTCAGCCCGCCAGGAGCCGTCAGTCGGCCAGGAGCGCCGGCTGAGGGCGGACCGTCGGCCGGGCCCGAGAGCATGCGAGAAGGTGGAGCATCATGACCGAACCGTCCCCTGATCCCTCAGTCTTCGATTCGATCGACCCCGCTCTCAAGGTGGTCAGCACCGAGATCGATGTCGAGGCACCCGCCGAGGCGGTGTTCGAACTCATCGCCGATCCCGGCCGGCAGCCGGAATGGGACGGCAACGACAACCTCGGGTCCGCCCCCGAGGGGCAGAGGGTGAGGGGGACCGGCGGTTCCTTCGTCACGACGCTGACCAAGGGCGTCGATCGCGAGAACCATATCGTCGACTTCGCTGAAGGCCGGCTCATCGCCTGGAAGCCCTCCGAGGTCGGAGGAGAGCCCTTCGGGCAGAAGTGGGTATGGGAGATCGAGCCGACCGGAGAGGGCGCCTGCCTCGTCCGTCACACCTATGACTGGACTCAGCTGCGCGACCCGCAGCGTCTGTCGCGGGCGCAGGCGACGACGGTCGCGAACCTTCTGGCCTCGCTCAAGCGGCTCAAGCAGCTCGCCGAGAGCTGATCATTTCGGCCAGGCGTCGGCCAAGCGCTTCAGCAGTGAGGCCAGCTGCGCCTTCTCCTCCTCGGTGAAACCGCTCAGGGCCTGATCGACGCTGTCCCTCTGGGCGCCGCGGAACCGGTTGATGATCGCACGGCCCTTGTCCGTGAGCGCGATGAGCGTCCTCCGGGCATCGTCGGGGTCGGCCTCACGCCGCAGCAGCCCGAGCTCGACGCCTTGGGTGACCAGACGCGACGCCCGCGGCTGATCGACGCCGATCGCCTCCCCGAGGGCGCTGACCCCCAGTGCCGAGCCGGCCTGCACGAGTGAGGTCAGCAGGCGCAGCAGAGCGCGTCCGCGACCGTGCCCGCCCCGCCCCATTCCGGGATGGCGCCTGCCGCCGAACGGGAACTCCTCCGAGTGCCGCGGACCGCCGAAGCCATGTTCGCCGAACCCTCGCTCACCCGGGCCACGGTGCTCTCCCGGGCCTCCGCGCTCGTCGAATCCGGGGAAGGGGCCGAAGCCGCGAGGACCCCCAGGTCCGCGCCGCCACTGCAGACGGGTGAGTGCCTCGGCGATCGTCTGGATGTCATCGTTCGAACTCATACTCCGATTTTACATGTTACTTGACATGCAATGAGAATACATGTCATTCTGCATGCACATGTCAGATGACAACTAAGGAGATGACATGACTTCAGACAATGACTTCAACGACGATGACAACGACTTCGAGAACTCCGCCGACGATCCCGCTGACAAGACGGGCGAAGCTTCGGGCGGATTCTCCGATGCTCCAGGCTCGTCCGAAGCCGATGACGGCTCGAGCGGTGCTGACGACGACCAGGCCGGCGGCCGGGGCCCGAGCATCGACCGTGCGGGTGACGACGATGGCACAGCCGACGGCAGCGGTCCGGCCGATTCCGGTGACCGGGCCGATGTCGATCTGCCGCAGCTGCTGAGGCAGGTCCGCCACGTGCTGGGCCGCGAATTCCGCGCAGCAGCGGCCGACGGCGGCTTCGATCCCCGCGACTTCGGTCGCGGTCGACGAGGTCGCCGAGGCTGGGACCACGATGAGGCGGTCGTCGACGGCGCCCCGGTGCCGGAGGAACCGGTGAGCTGGGGGCCGGCCTGGGGCCGCGGCGGACGAGGACCGATCGGAGACGTGAGCCCGGAGGAGTTCCGGCGGCGGATGCGAGACCTGCGTGACGGCATCGGCTCCAAGGTCGAGGAAGTGCTGTCCTCAGAGGAATTCGAGGAGCTCAAGGCCTCGCTGTCGAAGATCGTCGATGCCTTCGGCCCGGACCGGTGCGGAGGCGAGTCGGATGGGCACGATCACGGGGCCCGGCACGACCGCCCGGGACCTCGCGGCCAGGGCCGGCGTGATGAGGATCCGCGCGACCGGTCCGATCGTGACGGCCGGCCGTCAGGCGGCGGTCGCGGTGACCACCACGGCGGCGGTCGCGGACGGCGCGGCTTCGGACCGGGGTTCGGTGCGGGCCGGCGCGGCTTCGACCCCTTCGGTTGGGGCGATGATCGTCGCAGCCGGGAGCGAGAGGTCCAGGAGGCCTTCGAGCGCGGGTTCGCGGCCGGGTTCGAACAGGGGCGCAACGCCTGAAGCCTCGCCGCTCCCGCCGCAAGAGCCGCCGCGGCCGCCGATCAGGGCGGTCGCGGCGGCCTTTTGCGGTCTCAATGACGGACGAGCACGGATTCGAGGTCGTCCAGGACCGCGCGATCTTCGATCGTCGACGGCACCGCCGGGCTCTCGACGCCATCGGCGAGTTCTCGCATCGTCTTGCGCAGGATCTTGCCCGACCGGGTCTTCGGCAGTCCGGGGACGATGTCGACGCGTCTGAACGCGGCGACCGGTCCGATTTCCCTGCGCACCAGGGCGACGAGTTCGTCGATGACAGTGTCCGGATCGGCCGCCTCGGCGGAGTCGCCGAGAACGACGAGGGCGCGGGGGATCTGGCCCTTGACCTCGTCATGGACCCCGATGACGGCGGTCTCGGCCACAGCCGGGTGGGAGGCGACGACGGCCTCGATGATGCCGGTCGACAGGCGGTGACCGGCGACGTTGATGACATCGTCGGTGCGCCCCATGACGTAGACGTAGCCGTCCTCGTCGAGGTAGCCGGAGTCGCCGGTGAGGTAGTAGCCGTCGAAGGCGGCCAGGTACGAGGAGATGAAGCGAGAGTCATCGCCCCATACCGTTGCCATGGTTCCCGGCGGCAGTGGCAGCCGCATGACGATGAGGCCCTCCTTTCCGGCGGGCACGGGTGTGCCGTTCGGGTCGAGGATCTCCACCTGATAGCCGGGCACCGGTTTGGTGGGGGAGCCGGGCTTGAGAGGGAACCTGGTCAGGCCGAGCGGGTTCGCCGCGATCGGCCACCCGGTCTCGGTCTGCCACCAGTTGTCGATCACGGGGATGTCGCGTCCGGTCGCCTCGGCCAGCGTCTGCTTCGTCCATTCGAACGTGTCCGGATCGAGCCGCTCGCCGGCGAGGAACTCCGCCCGCAGGCTGGACAGGTCGTACTTCTTCATCAGCTCGCCGTCCGGATCCTCCTTGCGCACGACGCGCATGGCCGTCGGGGCGGTGAAGTGGACGTTGACCCCGTGCTGCTCGATGGCGCGGAAGAAGGCGCCGGCGTCCGGGGTGCCCACGGGTTTGCCCTCGTAGAGCACCGAGGTGACTCCCGCCAGCAGCGGTGCGTAGACGATGTAGGTGTGTCCGACGACCCAGCCGACGTCCGAGGCGGTGAACATCGTATCCCCCGGGTGCAGTCCGAAGATCGCCGGCATCGAGAAGGCCCCGGCCACGGCGTAGCCGCCGGAGTCGCGGACGATGCCCTTCGGCTTGCCGGTCGTTCCGGAGGTGTAGAGGACGTAGAGCTCGTCGGTGGCCTTGACGGTGACCGGGTCGATGCCCTCTGGGGTGCGGGCGAGCAGTTCGGCGTAGTCGACGTCCCTGTCTCCCATCTCGCAGCGATGCTCGTCGCGTTGGACGATGACGGAGAACTCCGGTTTGTTCTCGGCGATGTCGATGGCCTCATCGAGCATCGGCTTGTACTCGAGGACGCGGTTCTTCTCGACTCCGCAGGACGTGGAGATGACGGCCGTCGGTGCGGTGTCGTCGATGCGCACGGCCAGCTCGTTCGGGGCGAACCCGCCGAAGACGACGGAGTGGATGGCGCCGAGGCGGGCGCAGGCGAGCATGGCCACGGCCGCCTCGGGGATCATCGGCATGTAGATGACCACGCGGTCTCCCTTGGCCACTCCCCGGTCGGACAGGGCTCGAGCGAAGCGCGAGACCTCGTCCTGCAGCTGCGTGTAGGTGATCGTGCGGACGGTGTCGGTCACGGGTGAGTCGTAGATGATGGCCGCCTGGTCCCCGCGGCCGTTCTCGACGTGCCGGTCGACGGCGTTGTAGCAGACGTTGAGCTCGCCGTCGGGGTACCACCGGTAGATCGGGGCATTCGAGTCGTCGACGGCTCGTGTCGGCTCGGTGACCCAGTCGATGAGGTTCGCTGCCTGTTCGAGCCAGAAGCCCGGTGCGTCGTCTGCGATGCGGGCCACGACTTCGTCATAGCTGGGGGCGGTGTTCTCGGCGTTGATATCCATGACTCCATTGTGGCCCATGACACAGGATCGTGCGGAGTGCGGGTGGGCTCCGGTTGATGGGATCCGCATCGTGCGGGGACGGAAGCGGCACGCAAGTCACCCAATTCTCCTGCAGTCGGCCCGTGAGAGGGCACAATGGGGATATGAGATTCCTGGTTGCATTGATCCTGGGCCTGGCTGTCATGTTCGGACTCAACGTCGCAGTCGACTTCTTTGCGATGGAGCGACCGTGGGGTTCGATCCTCATGGGCGTGACAGTCGGTGTCACCATGCTGATCGTCCTTCTCGTCTGGGAGGCCGTCCGCCCGACCCCGTCGAAGGGGGATTCGGCGAAGTCGCAGCGAAGCGAAGAGGACCGTGCGAAGGCGCGAGCCGAACGACGCGCACGGCTGGCCGCCGAGGCGGGTGTGAGCCTCGAAGGCGTCGAAGGGGCGCTGCCGGGATCATCCGCGAGCCCTGCCGAGGCGGACTCGGCCGAGACCGGGGATGCAGCCGAGAAGTCGGGTGCGTCCGAGGCGGGGGATGCATCCGAGGGATCGGATCCGCCCGAGGTCCGGGAGGCGGACGGAGCCGAAGCCTCTGAGACCGAGGCGGCCTCTGAGGCCGACGCGTCCGATGCCGACGCCTCTGCCACCGGCGCGGAGGCGGGTGCCGACGGGCCCGACACGGATGAGAAGGCATCCGGCCTGGAAGAGCCGGTGGATGCCGATGAGAAGTCACCGGTCGAGGACTTCAATGAACCAGAGCGGGCCGAGGCCGAGGACTCGGCCGAGATCGAGGACGCCGACTCCACCCGTTCGGCACCGGTCGTGCCCGAGTCCGGAACACCTGCGACGACGGACCTGCCGGCTCCTCCGCCGATGCCGCCGACACTTCCCCCGCGTCCCGACACCGCTCCGGACGCTGCTCGGGACGACGCAGCCGTCCGGACCGACAGTCATGAGACCGCCGACGAGGCGAAGGACGCGCCCGAATCGGAGACGGGGCCGCAGATCGCGGACGATCCGGCCACGCTGGATCCCGAGGACTTCGACGAAACGGCAGGCGGGTCCTCACTCGAGAATCCTCCGGCCGGAGAGCCCGGAATGTCGGCCGACGCCCTCGAAGGACACGAACCGGAGGAGGCCGACGAGACCGATGAAGCGGCCGAAGCCTCCCCGCAGTCGGAGCAGAAGGACTCCTCGACCGACGGCAAAGACCAGTACCGGCTCTGAGCCGGTCCCGCAGTCAGGTCCGCGATCAGGCGTAATGCGCCGCGAGGATCTCCAGGCCCTCTTCGATGCTGATCCGGGGAGTCCAACCCAGCACCTCCTGCGTCCGCCGCTGATCGAACCAGTGAGCGGTCGAGAGCTGCTCGGCGAGGAAGCGCGTCAGCGGAGGTTCGTCGTCATGGTCGCCCAGTCCCCACACCTTCTCCACCAGCGTTCCGGCCGCCAGCGCAGGAGCCACGGGAATTCGCAGCTTCGGCTGTGCGGCGCCTCCGGCAATCGCGATGCGCGACATCAGCTCACCGATCGGCCGCGGCTGACCGTTCGTGACCACAAGCGACTCGCCGTGAGTCGAATCGACCGCGGACACAGCGGCGACGATCGCCTCGACGGCATTGTCCACGAACAGGGTGTCGACGAGCGCGGCCCCCGATCCGAGCACCGGCATCCGGCCCGAGCGGGCGCGGTCGATGACCCTCTCCGTCAGCTGGGTGTCGCCGGGGCCCCACATCAGGTGCGGACGGAGGACGAGCACTCGCAGATCCGATGAGTCCGCGCCCAGTGCGATGCGCTCCCCGGCGCCCTTCGTGCGGGCGTACTCGCCGCGGGCGAATTCCGGAGAGGCCGGTTCGGCCCGGTCCCCGATGATCGAGTCCCCGGTATGGGCCACCGACGGTGAGGAGATGTGGACGAGGCGCGGCACCCCGGCGGCCAGGGCCGCGTCGACGAGGGTGCGGGTGCCGCCGATGTTCACGGCTTCGAAGTCCTTCGGATCGCCCATCATGGACACCTTCGCGGCCAGGTGCACGACCGCCTCGGTGCCGTCGACGGCCCGCCCGACCGCGTCCGCATCGGTCACCGAACCCAGGACATCGGCGGCATGCTCGACCCCGGAGGGCCGGCGCTGCAGAGTCGTGACCTCGTGCCCGGCCGAGACGAGGGCGCGCGTGACGGACGAACCGAGCAGCCCGGAGGCTCCGGTGACGGTGATTCTCACTTCAGCTCCTCAGACTCTTGCCCGCACCGGCCCGCCGGCCAGGACACTGTCGGCCCAGACCGCGAGCCGGGAGCGGTCGATCTTCGAATTGTGGCGGATGTCGGTGGGGAACTGCGGGGCGACGAGCACCGCAGCGAGGTCGAAGCCGGCCTCTCGCGCCTGCTCACGCAATCGGGCGGTCAGCTCCAGGGGTGCCAGCCCGGGGGAGAGCGACGTCCCCTCGGAGTCGAGCACGGCCACCAGGGCCTGAGTCCCGACGGGGCCGATGCCGACGACGGCGCTGCGGCTGACCTCGGCGTCGGCATCGATGAGCGCCTCGAGGCCGCCGGGGCCCACAGGGCCGGCGGCGGTCGTGACCACGTGCTGCAGTCGGCCCTCGAGCCAGACGCGACCGGCATCGTCGATGTGGCCGATGTCGTTCGTCCGGTGCCAGTTCAGGCCCTTGAGGCTGTCGCGAGCGGAATCGGCGGTGGTCCGCCACAGGTTGTCGTAGCCGGATTTGATGTGGGCGGCGCTGACGACGAACTCGCCCAGTCGGCCCTGCGCCTGCGGCCCCTGGACCAGCTCGTCGGCGGAGCCGCCGTTCGCGTCGATCGGGGCCAGTGCGAGCTCGACCCCGTCGATCGGTCGGCCCACGCACACCCCGAGTCCGCCGGTGGCATCGGCCTCGGCCACGCCGGCCCGGTCGATGTCGGTGAGCAGGAGCCCTTCGGTCATGCCGTAGGGGGAGTGGATGCTCGCATTGGGGAACACCTCGGCGATGGAGTCCATCAGCTCGAGGGGCACCGGGGCACCGGCTGAGAGCACGAGTTCGACCCGGTCGCAGGCGGCACGCTGATCGGCATCCAGCGCCGAGGCGGTCGCGGCGACGTTCCTGTAGGCGGCGGGGGAGGCGAAGACCATGGTCGCCCGTCCGGCGATGATCGCATCGGCGATCGCGCTCGCGGTCAGAGTCTTCGGTTTCGTCACGGACATGTCCGGCGTCACCGAGGTGGCCCCGATCGCCGGTCCGAGCAGTGCGAAGGGCGGGAAGCCGGCCACGAGTCCCGTGCCCTCACGGACATCGAACACCCGAGCCAGCACGGCTGCCAGTGCGGAGATATCCGCGTGGGTGTAGCGCACGCCCTTGGCCGGGCCGGTCGAGCCCGAGGTGAAGAGGATCGCCGCGTCGGCTTCGGCCGCCGGAGCGGGCAGTTCGGCCCGGTGGTCGGTGCGGGACAGTTCCGTCAGGCTCGTCTCGACCGAGAACAGGCGCGAGCGGACGGGCCCGAGCGGGCTGACGGAGATCCGCCTGCCCGGCCAGCCGTATGCGCGGGCCAGTGCGAGGCCGGGCAGTCCACCGATGATCCACTGCGGATCCGCCGAGGTGATCGCCCGAGTCATCCCCCGCGGGCCGAGTCCGGCATCGGCGACGACGGCGACCGCACCGATCTTCAGGCAGGCGTAGAGGGCGGCGGTGAGGTTGTTGCCCGGCGGCACCAGCATGGACACACGGTCACCGGGACGCACGCCGAGGTCGAGCAGACCGTTCGCGATCGACGTCGTGACCTCGAACAGGTGGCGCCAGGTGATCTGCTGGGCGGGGTTCTGCGCGAAGTCCACCGAGGCGATCGACTCGTCCTGACTCCGGGCGTCGAGGATCGCGGTGATCGGTCGCACGCCAGCCGAATCGGATTTCGCCGAGGTGCTCGCATCCGCCCGCACGCCGGCCGGGGCGGCCTCGGTGCGACTGTGCTCGTCGGCGCGACTGTGTTCGTCGTCGCGGTGCGCATGTGCGGTGGTGTCGAATCGGGCACCGAGCCAGTCGAGGACGAGCCCGGCGCCGTCGTGGTCTTCGCTGACGAGGTGCGAGGCCGTTTCGAAGCGGTGCACATCGGCCTGCGGCAGGCGCTGGCGCAGATCCCGCAGATAGCGTTCGACGAACACCGGGTCCTTCGGCCCCCACACCAGCAGGGCGGGGCGGTCGAAGGCGGCGATGTCCTCGCCGATGCGCTGCAGCTCGGGATCGGATGCGTGGTTGTCATCGACCGGGATGTCGGCGACGAAGCCGCCGATCGCCCACCGGTCCTGCGCGGTGGCGTACGGGGCGCGGAACGCGGCCCTGGTCTTCGCATCGAGGTCGCCGAGGCGCAGCGTCACGCGCAGGAACCAATCGGTGGCCACGGTCGCCGTGGGCAGCATGGGGCCGGCCAGAGTGGCGCGCAGAGGAGCGGGCACCGGTGCGTCCTCGGGCTGGTGGACGGCGGTGTTGAGGCTGATCGCGGCGTCCACGATGTCGGTGTTGCGCGCCGCCCACCCCAAGGAGAGCACACCGCCCCAATCGTGGCCGATCGTCACGATCGGGTGTTTCTGACCGGTCGCCTCGGTGTCGGTCGTCGTCGCCGAGGTCACGGCCGCGTCGGCACTTCCGGCCGCCTCGGCGAAGAGAGTCCTGACGACGGCGTCGAAATCAGCGATGCGATCGCGGATCCGGCGCACCTCGGCGGACTTCGGGGTCGGCATCGCCTCGTGGGCGAGTCGTTCGGAGAAGCCCATCTCGAGCTGGTCGGGGGCGATGAGCCGCCAGACCCGGCCCCCGGAGCGGGCGGCGTCGACGGTCTCGCGGGCCAGGCGCCTCCACAGGTACGACCAGGTCGGATTTCCGTGGAGGGCGACGATCGTGCCCTCGGGCTCGAGACCGGCCGCGCGCAGGGTCGGCAGTGTGTCGAGGACGTGGAATGCGTGCGTCCCGTCGGAACTCTGTGCCTCGACGATCCGGGACCAGGCGGGGTCCCACTCGGGCAGCTGCGGGGGAATCGTGGCCGGCCGTGCAGGAAATCTCATTGAAGCTTCTACCACTCTATTTCGGTCATGGCGGTGTTGAGGCCGGAACCGACACCCATGCACAGGATGCGGTCGCCCGGCTGGAGGCTCGCGGCCTCACGGGACAGGGTGATGGGCAGGGAGGCGGGGCCGACGTTGCCGAGCTCCGGGTAGCTCACGGGGATCCGGTCCGGATCGAGGTTCGCGGCCTTGGTGATCGAATTCGTGTGCACATCGGAGACCTGGTGCATGACGTAGCGGTCCATCTCCCGCCAGTCCCAGCCGGTCTCGTGGGCTTCCTCCCAGGCGGCGACGACGAGTTCCATGCCGCCGGAGAGCAGGCCCTTGGTGTCGGTGAACATGCCGTTGTGGTCGCCGACGCACAGTTCGTGGTGCTGGGTCGCCGCCCGGGTGATTCCGCCGAGGACGCGGTGACCTTCCGGGTGCTTGTCGGCCGGTCCGAGGACGGCGGCCGCGGCGCCGGAGCCCAGGGTCAGGGAGGCGAACTCGTTGAGGTACTCCTCGCGGGTGATCTGCGGACGGTTGAGTCGGGCCAGGGTGGCCTCCTGGACCCGGGAGGCGTCTTCGCCGGCGATGATGAGGGCGTATTCGATCTGTCCGGCGTCGATCATGTTCGCGGCCAGGGTCATGCCGTTGACGAAGCCGAGGCAGGCATTGGCGATGTCGAAGTTCATCGCCTGCGGGCCCAGGCCGATGCCGGCATGGACGCCGACGGCCACGGACGGTTCCAGGTGCTCACGCGTGACCGAGGTGTTGACCATCAGGCCGATCGCCTCGGCGGGGACGCCCGACTCGGCGAGGGCCTGCCTTCCCGCGGTGATCGCGCCTTCGGCGAACTGATGGGGCTGATCCCAGTTGCGGCGCGCGTAGACGCCGGCGACACGCTGGAGCAGGCCCTGCGGCAGCCCGAGGGAGGACAGCGTATCGGCGAGGCGTTCGTCGAATTCCTGAGAGGTCACTTCGTTCGGGGCCAGCGTCTCGGTCAGGCCGAGCAGGGCCACGTTCGAGTGCCGAAATGTTGCGTTGCCGTTCGCCAATTGAGGTACTCATCCCTTTTCGGGTAGTTCGTCGAGGTCAGTCTGGGCCGCAGGGACGCGCGCGGGGCACGACACGACGGGAGAATTCCGGATCTATACTAGCGCCCGGTTGCTGAGATCTTCATCAGCGTGTGAACCAGGTGAAGCCGTCGTAGAGCATTCCGGTGGCCGCCAGGACGGCGATGATTCCGAGAACGATCGAGGTCACGGTGTGTGAGACCTTCGATGTCTGGAAGCGCACGGCACGCGAATAGGACATCGGCCGATCGGTGACGAAATGCCCGAACTGGGCGAAGATCCGCCAGTCCATGACGTCGATGAGAGACTTCGCGGCCAGGGTGACGACGATGACGCAGCCGATGCCCATGAACAGCAGGAAGACGAAGCCGAAGAAGCCGAAGTCCTGGAAGAAGGTCACGACCCGATCTCCGATGGCCATGGCGAACCCGGAGAACCCTTCGCTGAAGGGAAGCGGGGCGAAGGAGTCGGTGATGGAGTTCAGGCTCGTGCCATCGCGCTGGGTCTGCACGGCACCGATGTACATGAAGATCGAGGCCGCCAGGGCCACGAGGAGGTTGATGATGGTGATCGTCGCATTGTCGGGCCAGAAGTCCAGCGATTTGAGCGTGTAGGTCGCCGACAGCGCCACGCAGATGATCGCTCCGGTCAGGGCACCGATGGTGGCCGGGAGCAGGAGGTTGTTGAAGAACACGAAGGCGACGACGGCGATGAGCGCGGCGCCGAAGATGTAGGTGAACACCGCGAGGGTGTCACCGTTGGAGGAGGTCGCGGCCCGCCGGTTCGCTTCGATCATCTGGCCCGAGTACTGGATGTTCTGAGCCAGTTCGGCCTTCGTCGCCCGAGGCGGGGCGGCATCGCGGTCGTCGTAGCCGCGGTCGTCGTAGCCGCGCGCATCGGCCGGCAGAACGCGGGTCTCGTCCTCGCTGCTCCAGGCGCGTGTGGGCTGGTTGTATCCGCCCTGGCCGTACCCGCCCTGGTTCTGCGGGGCTCGGCCGTGTCCGGCACCCGGTCCGCCGGGCTGGGACCGTGGCTGCCATCGTCCGAGCTTCGCCGCGATGAGGTAGATGACGAAGACGACGAGTGCTGCGAGGACTCCGATGGAGATTCCGGCGCCGAGCTCGTTCATAAGCGTGACTTCCTGGGACTGGACAACGATGGTCGTTCGTTCAGTCTATGGACTCTTGGCGCTCGGGGCACGTTCTCGCGCTGACGGCGGGTGTCCTTCCCGGCCGCCGACCGGCGCTGCTCCATGGGTATGGTGGGAGTGGGTCCGCCGGATCCGCCCACCGACGTTCGAAGGAGACACGCGATGAGCAACGCCCAGGCTTTCACTTCCGAGGCCCTGCCCCTGAGCGAGCAGGTCGTCCTCGTGACCGGCTCCGGGCGCGGTCTGGGAGCAGCGATCGCGAAGGCCTTCGCCCCCGAGGAGTCGGCGCTGGTCATCAACTACCGATACTCCGCGGAGACCGTGGAGGAGCTCGCCGAGGCCGTCCGTGCTCGCGGCGGACGTGCCATGGCCGTCGAAGCCGATGTCACCGACTCCCGCGCCGTCGACGCGATGTTCGAGGCCGCGGTCGCCGAATTCGGGGCGCCGGTGTCCACGGTGGTCAACAATGCGCTCGTCGACTTCTCGTTCAACGGTGACGAACGGCAGCCGGCCGACGAGATCGACTACTCGGACTTCGCCGACCAGTTCCGCGGTTCGGTCGAAGGGGCGGTCAATACGATCCAGGCCGCCATGCACGGATTCCGCGAGATCGGTTCCGGACGGGTCATCAACATCGGGACCAACCTGTTCCAGGACCCGATCGTGCCCTACCACGACTACACCGCTGCCAAGGCCGCTCTGCTGTCGCTGACGAGGACGTTCGCCAAGGACCTCGGACCAGCAGGAGTGAGGGTGAACATGGTCTCCGGCGGTCTGCTGCGGACCACGGACGCCTCATCGGCGACTCCCGAGGACGTCTTCGACCAGATCGCGGAGGCCAGCGCCCTGCGGCGCGTGACCACCCCGGAGGATTTCGCGTCCGCCGTGGTCTTCTTCGCCTCACCCGCCTCCCGGGCGGTCACTGGACAGAATCTCATCGTCGACAACGGCCTCGTCATGGGCTGAACCGCCCGGCGGAAGTCGCCGAGCGGACCCCTCAGCGCCGAGCGGACCGGTTGCACCCTCTGTGTCAGGCTGTCTTGTGACAGTTATCTGACAATATTGGCGGGGAGAGAAGTCTGTTATGTCTTTTGAAGTTCCGTCCCGTTCCTCGAGCCGCGGGCATTTCACCACGGCCCAGAAACTCGAGATCCTGGACGAATATGACAAATGTATCGAGATGGGTTCTAAAGCCCAGTTGGCTCGGACTGTCGGGGTCAATCCCAGAACGATCTATCAGTGGTTCGTGGACAGAGAAAATGGTTGCCTGACCTCGCGATCGGATCGGTTGAATGGCAATCCCAGTGACAACAAGCTCAAAGCCGCTGAGAAGAAGCAACTCACACAGCTGCAGGCCGAGAACGAAGCGTTGAAGGCCAAACTGGCCAAGTCTGAAGCTGCGGTCGATATCTTGGGAAAAGCGTCCGCGCTCTTGGAAGCGATGTCCAAGAGCGCGACCGCGACAGACCCGACGCTGCCCGAGGTCGAGGCGACCAGGCCGGACTGGATGAGCCCGCCACAGTAAAGGCAATCGGGTTCAGGTTCATCGGCGATCTGATCAGGGTCGGCTGGTCGATCACGGCGGCCTGCGAGTTGATGGGTGTGCATCGTACGAGTTGGTACCGTCACCAGAATCCGGCGGTCCCGGCCGGGGTGCAGGTGCCGCAGAAGGAACGCGACTACCCGAGTCGGATCACCACCGCCGAGGCCGATGCGTTCATGGCGCTGTTGAACTCTGAAGACTATGAGAGCCTGTCTGTCACCCAGGCGTATTGGCGGATGCTCGATGCCGGGCAGGTGCCATTCTCCGCGTCGACGGCTCACCGAGTGGTGGCCGCACACGGGCAGAACGGAGACCGTCGCGCCCAGCGCCGTGGTAACCAGCCCAAACGGCCTAAGCCGGTCCACGCTGCCTGCGCACCGAACCAACTGTGGAGTTGGGACATCACGATGCTGCGCGGTCCCGGCAAGGTCATCTATCGCCTCTATGCCATCATGGACGTTTTCTCCCGCAAGATCGTTGGCCACCGGGTCGAGACTTCCGAGAAATCCGTCCATGCTCAGACCATGATCGATCAGGCTGTGGCAACTAACCAGCAGTACCCGACCGTGCTACACGCCGATAACGGGGCTCCCATGCGCGCGGCAACGACTGTCCAGTTCGCTCAGTCGCTGGGGATCAAGCTGTCCTTTTCCCGGCCCAGAGTGTCGAATGACAACGCGTTTAGTGAATCGACGTTCAAGACCATCAAGTACCACTTGGACTTTCCCACCCGGTTCGAATCCATCGATCATGCTCGTGACTACATGGCCGCGTTCATTGCTGACTACAACGCGAACCACCGCCACAGCGGCCTGAATTATTACACTCCCAACGATGTCCATCACGGACGTACCGAGCTTGTCCGGGCCCGTCGCCAAGCCACTCTGGAGGCCCGTCACTGCGCGCATCCGGAACGATTCCACACCAGCCCCATAGCCGCTGGCCCACCGACCCACGCCGGCATCAATAGCCCAGAAAACACCGAGCTGTCACAAACAGCTTGAAATATACCGTGCACGGGGTCCGCTCGCGGCCAAAGGGTCCGCTCGGCCGCGGCTGGGCTCGGCCGCGGCTGGGCTCGACCGAGCCCGGCTCAGCCGAGGACTGACAGGGCGCGCTCGTAGAGGAGCCGGGCACTGTCCTCCCGATAGTCGGGGGTCGTGGGATCGCTGAACAGGTGCGTGTTCCCGGGATAGAGGAAGCTCTCGGCATGGGCGCCGGCCCGAGCCGCCGACTCCATGAGGGTCTCGATGGTGCCGGGGCTGCGCCATTCGTCGTCGACGGAGAAGTGGGCCTGCACCGGCACCTGTGCCTGCCACCGCGTCGGTTTCGGGAAGCCGCCGCCGTGGAAGAGCAGGACGCCGCGAGCTCGCGGATCGTTCTTGCCCATCTGCTGTGCGATCGCAGCGCCGAGGGAGAACCCGCCGAAGACGATCTCCTCACCCAGGTCCGCACAGGCGTCCTTCACCCGGTCCACGAGTGTCGGGAACCCGACCTCCTGGGAATGGCCGACTCCGGCCTCGGCGGTGGTGAAGGTCCTGCCGTCATAGAAGTCGGGGATGTGGACGGTGTGGCCGGCAGCGGTGAAGCGTTCGGCGATGGCATCCATGCCGGGGGTCCGGCCCAGGGCGGAGTGCAGCAGTACGAGGGTGCTCATGGGAAATCCTCACAGCAGTCGGATTCAGCGGCTGTGGCCGTGCGGGATGGTGAAGGAGTCGGCGCGGGCGGTCGACCAATCCTCCGCCCACTCCTCGGGGGCGTCTTCGAGCAGCTCGCCGGGCTTCAGCCAGTCGTAGATTCGGGCATAGGACCACGAATCGGACTCGGAGACGTTGCGGCGCAGCATGGTCGGCTCCAGATCCTCGGGGCTGGACGCGCCCATCGACGCCATCAGCCGGGCGGCCTCGGCGACGACGGCATCGTGGTAGTTCTTCACCCGCTCGGACTTGTCGGGCACATCGATCGCGCGGGCCCGCCTGGGGTTCTGGGTGGCCACTCCCACCGGGCACTTGCCGGTGTGGCAGACCTGGGCCTGGATGCAGCCGACGGCCATCATCATCGCCCGCGCCGAGTTCGTGAAGTCCGCGCCCTGGATGAGGCGTTTGACGATATCGGTGCCGGTGGCGATCTTGCCCGAGGCACCGACCTTGATCTTCTTGCGCAGTCCGGCGCCGACCAGCGCGTTGTGCACGATCATCAGTCCCTGGGTCAGCGGCAGTCCCACATTGTCCTCGAACTCCAGCGGAGCCGCTCCGGTGCCGCCTTCGGACCCGTCGACGATGATGAAGTCCGGCAGGATCTCGGTCTCGACCATGGCCTTGACGATCGAGAGGAACTCCGTGCGCGAACCCACGCAGAGCTTGAAGCCGGCCGGTTTCCCGCCTGAGAGCTCGCGCATCCTCCGAACGAACTGGAGCAGTTCGATCGGGGTCGAGAACACGCTGTGACCGGGAGGGCTGATGCAGGTCTTGCCCACGGGGATGCCGCGGATCTCGGCGATCTCCTCCGTGACCTTCGGCCCCGGCAGCACACCGCCGATGCCCGGCTTCGCACCCTGGGACAGTTTGAGGGAGACCATTTTGACCTGCGGGTCCTTCGCCTTCTCGGCGAACACCTCGGGGTCGAACCTGCCTTCGGGGGTGCGGGCGCCGAAGTACGCGGTGCCGAGTTCCCAGATGAGGTCACCGCCGTGTTCGCGGTGGTAGGGCGAGATCGAGCCCTCGCCGGTGTCGTGGGCGAATCCGCCCATCGCCGCACCCTTGTTCAGGGCGCGGACGGCGTTGTCGCTCAGCGAGCCGAAGCTCATCGCCGAGACGTTGAGCAGCGAGATGTCATAGGGCTGAGTGCATTCGTCTCCGCCGATGCGCACACGCGGTGGCCGGGCAGGGTTCGCGATCGGTCGGTTCGAGTGCATGAGCGCTTCGTAGCCGGGCCGGTTGACATCGCGTTCGGTGCCGAAGGCGTGTTCGGAGTGCGTTCCCTTGGCGCGTTCGTAGATGGTGGTCCGGGTGTCCCGGTTGAAAGGGCGACCGTCCCAGTTGCGTTCGATGAAGTACTGCTGGATCTCCGGCCGGATCGATTCCAGCAGGAACCGGGCGTGTCCGGCAACGGGATAATTGCGCAGGATCGAATGCTTCCTCTGCGCCAGATCCCATGCCGCGAGGGCGCCGAGTCCCAGCGCCGAGGCAGCCGCCGCCACTCCCGCGACCTGCTTGCCTGCCGAGTCACCACTGACCATCCGGACAATGGGGAATTGCCTTCTCATCGTGCCTCCTTGAACTGTCCTGTTCCCGAGCCTAGACCGGGGAGGCGCAGATTTCAGGAAAGGCAGACCTGAGAAGGCTCAGACGATCGAGTTCAGCAGCCTCACGATCACCTCATCGAGCTGCATCGAATAGGCGATGATGATGGTCAGGCCGGTGGCGATCCAGGCGATCTCCCGATCCGTCTCGAAACCGCGCAGCGGTCGCCGCTGGCAGCGGAGCCCGCCGGCCAGAACGATGACGAGGTCGACGATCCACCAGATCCCCAGACCGCCGAGGCTGAGCAGCTTGAGAGCACCCGTGAGGTACCGCCCGGTGTAGAACCGGTCGAGTCCGAGGAAGCCCAGGAGCAGGGACAGCAGCCAGGTGAGAACGAACGACCTGTTCCGCGCCTGCCCCGTGTCCTCGGGCGCGGTCGTCGGCGAGACGACGGGAAGCTCGCTGGTCCGGCAGAGCGCAGGCATCTCGGTCGTCCGGGAGACCACGGGGATCTCGGTGGTCGCGGACATCGCTGTGGCCTCCCATTCGCTGTTCGCAGCCGGCGGGGATCCGACCTCGGCGGGCACCGCCCACGGGTCGGGTTCCAGCACCGCCGCCGGGTCGGGTTCCAGCCTAGGAGGCGGGGCCCGCCTCGGCGATGGGGTTATCCTCCGCATGAGCGCGGTGTCCGGACTCACACGGTCAGGGCCGGGGAATCGTTTGAGGCCGCGGGGTGTGCAGGCATAGCGTTGGTCCCATGAGCACTGGGGAGCCGAGTCTGACGAGCACTCGGCGAACCGTCGCGGCGGTCTTCCTCGCCGGAGTCGCCGTCTTCCTCGTCCTCTACGAGACCCAGGGTCTCCTGCCGGCCATCCGTGAGGCCTATGGCATCGACGGGCCGACGGCGAGCCTGACGGTGTCGGCGACGAACGTGGCCATGGCCGTCTTCCTCATCCCGTTCTCGATGCTGGCCGGGCGCATCGGGCATGCGCGTCAGATCGGCGCAGGCGTGATCGTGGCCGCGATCCTCGCCCTCATCCTGCCCTTCACTCCGACCCCGGAACTGCTCATCGCCGTCCGGTTCCTCCAGGGCGTGGCCATCGCCTCGGTGCCGGCGACGGCCATGGCCTACCTCTCCCTGCGGCTGCCGTCTCAGGCCCTGCCCGGCGCGATCGGGGTCTACATCGCCGGCAACACGATCGGCGGACTGTGCTCGCGGCTGCTGACCGGACTGGCCGCCGAACTGCTGGGCTGGCACGGCGGACTCGCCTTCACCGCGACCGTCTCCCTGGTCTTCGGTCTCATCGTCGTCTGGCTGCTGCGCCACGACCTCTTCTCCACGTCCCGCAGTCGGTCCGCCCGCGAAGTCGTGCCGACCGGCGCCGAGGCGGCCGATCCGGTGGGTCAGGAGCCGGCCGAGGCTCGGCCGCCTCGGCGAATGATTCCGCTGCGCGGGGGTCTGTGGCGGATCTACCTCACCGGATTCCTGTGCATGATCGTCTTCGGCGGTTCCTTCACCATGCTCGGCACCCGCCTGCAGCACGACCCGTGGCGGCTGAGCGAGGGCGCGGTCGCACTGTTCTTCCTCATCTACCTCGTCGGCACCGTCGTGACCACCTACTACGGTCGTCTGGCCACGAAGTTCCCGCGCACCCGGATCACGCTTGTCGGCATGGTCGTCGCGCTCGCCGGTGCGGGCCTGACGCTGATCAATTCGCTGCCGGCCATCATCGGCGGCATGTCGCTGCTGACCGCCGGCTTCTTCCTCGGCCACACCGGCGCGTCCGCGGCCGCCAGCGCCTCGCGCCCCGGAGTCGATTCGACCCGTGCGGCCGCCATCTACCTCACCGTCTACTATCTCGGCACGAGCCTCGGCGCGTGGCTGTCGGCGGTCCTCTTCGTCGACTTCGCCTGGCCCGGGGTCGTGGGGATGTGCGCGGTCTCCCTCATCGCGGTCCTGGTCTTGACGCTGACCGAAGCTCCGATAGGCTTCAAGAAACGTAACTGATCGGTAGTTCAGGCCCCCTGGCGAAAGGTCCGCCCATGTCCCAGACCACGCACTCGACCGTTGAGTATTCGATCGCCGACGGCATCGCCCATGTCGAGATCGACCGCGCCGAGAAACTCAATTCGCTCACCCGTGAGGTCTTCGAAGACCTCGTCGAGGCGGGCCTGGCGCTCCAGGAAGCGACCGAGGTCAAGGCCGTGGTCCTGTCCGGTCGGGGCCGCGCCTTCAGCGCCGGGCTCGACTTCACCGAACTCTCGCGCATCGCCGAGGACGGAGCCGTCGAGCTCGGAGCCCGGCTCGGCTCCGCCCGCGCACTGGCGCAGAAGGCCGTCCACATCTGGTCACTGGTCGAGGTCCCGGTCATCGCCGCGATTCGCGGAGCAGCGCTCGGCGGGGGGATGCAGATCGCCCTGGGGGCGGACATGCGGGTGGCCGCCCCCGATGCGAAGCTGTCGCTGATGGAGCTCAAGTGGGGCATCATCCCCGATATGTGCGGCACCCAGCTGCTGCCGCGGCTGGTCGGTCCCGCTCAGGCGAAGAAGCTCATCGTCACGGCCGAGGCGATCGGCGCCGAGGAGGCCCTGCGCATCGGAGTGGTCGAGGAGATCGTCGAGGACCCGGTCGCCCGAGCCCGCGAACTGGCCGGACAGATCGCCGGGCAGTCCCGATCGGCGCTCGTGTGGGCGAAGCGGCTGGTCGACCTCTCCTATGACTCCGAGCTCAGCGCCGGACTCGATGCCGAGCAGGAGGCTCTGTCCCAGCTGCTGGGCACCGATGAGCAGAAGCAGGTCGTGGCCCAGCGCCTGGCCGCGATGAAGTCCCGAGCGAAGAGCTGAGCCGCTCCTGGACCGTGTTCATCTCCCGCGCGAAGAGGGACGCTCCGGACGGGCGGGGTCGATGGACCGTTCGGCCCGCAGCGCCTCGGCGACGCTGCTGTAGTCGACGAGCTCACGCAGCAGCACGAACGTTGGACGCATGAGCTTGAGCCGACCGTCGTCCTCGGCGTTGAGGATCCCGGTCACCGACCGCCATTCGCTCGTATGGGCCTCGGTCGTCCGATGCTGAGCGGAGGAGAGTTCGCCGGCCGCAGTCGTATAGAAGTAGGTGTCGAAGCGCTTGGGCATGCCCACCGGCGTCACCCAGTTCGCCCACGGGGTGAGCCCGGCCGGATCGAGCACCGCGCTCGTCTCCTCCTCGACCTCGCGCACCGCGGTGGCGAGCAGTACACGCCAGCCCTCGGCCTCCTCGGCGATGGTCGAACGCGACCAGGCGGAGGTGTGCACAGCGGGGTCGGGGACGGCGATCGACGGGGCGGTGTCGAAGTCGACGGGGTCGACCCGCCCGCCGGGGAAGACGACGACGTCGGCGGCGAAGTCCATCGTCGAGACCCGATGCTGGATGAAGACCTCGAGGCCGTCGCTGCCGTCGCGGAGCATGATGACGCTGACGGCGGGTCGGACCGGAACCGCCTCGGGGTCGGCGACACGGCGGCCCCGGCTGGCGCTGTCGGCCAGGTCCGAATGATCGCGGCCCTCGGGGTTGATGTCTCGGATCACGCTCGCTGCCTTCGGTCTCGTTCTGGTCTGCTGTCGTTGTCTCCCAGTATGCCCACGAGCGTGTGAACCAGCGACGGCGGGGTGGTTCCGATCACGTCCGCGTTACCGGTCGAGACGGTTCTCGCCGAGGTGCGGCAGGGGCGGAAGAACGATGATGTCCGTGGTCAGAGGGCATGGCGGTGGGTGTGCGCGAGACCCGGCAGGATACGATGGAACGCGATGAAATCTTCAACGTGAAGCGAAGAACCCAACCGATGACGAACAAGGGCGGGGCTGAACGGGCAAACTATGAGCAACTTCGGGATCTATCCGTTCTTCGCGATCGACCAGGCGTGGCCGAATTGGCTGATCTTCGTTCTCCTGCTGGTCGACCTCGTGATCCGCATCGTCGCGCTCGGATGGATTCCGCACAACCGCCGGCCCTCGGTGGCTCTCGGCTGGCTGCTGGCGATCTTCCTCATTCCCTATGTGGGCATCTTGGTCTTCGTGCTGCTGGGTTCGGCGAAGCTGCCCAAGCGCCGGAGAGACAAGCAGTCGCAGATCAACGATCTCATCCGGGACCAGCTGCGCAATCGGGCGATCATCGGGCAGAGGGACCATATGCCCGAACCGCTGAGCACCGCCGCGCAGCTGAACTTCGACCTCGGTGCTCTGCCGATGACGCACGGCAACGGCTTCGAACTCCACGTCGACAATCACGCCTGCATGGAGGCGATGGCCGATGCCGTCGACCGGGCGAAGAGGTTCGTGCACTTCGAGTTCTACATCGTCGCCATCGATGACACGACGCGGCGGCTGCTCGAATCGCTGCTGGCCGCCCACCGGCGCGGAGTCAGCGTGCGCATCCTCATCGACCACGTCGGATCGCTGGGATATCCGGGCTATTCGGATCTGGTCAAACGGCTCGACGCCTCGGGCGTCAGCTGGCGCCGTGCGCTGCCGATCCGCCCCTGGCGCGGGGAGTACCAGCGGCCCGATCTGCGCAATCACCGCAAGATCCTCGTCGTCGACGGCGATGTCGCGTTCACGGGATCGCAGAACATCATCGACCGCTCGTACAACAAGCGCCGCAACCTGCGCAAGGGCTTCCAGTGGAAGGATCTGTCCCTCGAGTGCACGGGGCCGGTCGTCGAGGAGCTCGATGCCGTGTTCCTCACCGACTGGTACTCGGAGACCGACGAGATCGTCGAGGAGCCCGACGGCTTCGACCTCGAGGCTCCCGACTCCGGGGGCATCCAGGCCCAGGTCGTGCCCTCCGGTCCGGGGTTCGAGGACGAGAACAACCTGCGCCTGTTCAACCACCTCATCTACAACGCGAACCGCAGCGTGGTCGTGTGCTCGCCGTACTTCGTGCCCGATGAATCGCTGCTGCACGCCCTGACCACCGAGGCCCGGTCGGGGGTCGAGGTGCGTCTCTACGTGGGTGAGACCAGCGATCATTGGCTGACCCACAGGGCGCAGCAGTCCTATTACGACGAGCTCGTCCGGGCCGGGGTGCGGATCTTCATGTACCACGCACCCACGGTGCTGCACTCGAAGTTCCTCATCATCGACGACGAGGTCTCGATCATCGGCTCGTCGAACATGGACGAGCGCTCGTTCGCGATGAACCTCGAGGTCACGATGTTCATCGTCAGCAAGGACTTCACGCAGCGCATGTACGAGCTCGAGGCCCAGCGCTACGCCCCGAACTCCGTCGAGCTCGACGTCGAGGATTGGGCCGACCGCTCCCTGTTGAAGAAGTATGTGGAGAACGTGGCACGACTGACGAGCTCGCTGCTCTGAGCGCCTCGCGGCTCAGTCGACCGGTGCAGCCAAGGTCCGGTGCAGACACCGTCCGGTGCAGATTCCTCGTGCGAACGGTTCGTTCGCACGACTCGTTCAGTCGTCGTCGGCGACTCCGCCGGGCCCCTCGTCGTCGAGATGCCGTTCCGGATCACCGACCGCGTCGCGAGCCTTGGGCGAGGGCTTGTGCTCGGGCTTCGCCGAGGCGGCCTCGTCTGCCGACGCCGGCGCCGCGTTCGTCCCGTCCTCGTCGCCGTCGGACTCGGAGGCCGGCGCGTCCGCTTCTGCAGCGGCGTTGACCTTGTCGGCGGCGGACTGCACGGCCCCGGCGGCGGTCTGCATGGCATCGGCGACGGCCGGGGACCTCTCCCGCAGGGACTGGTTGGCCTTCTCCACGGTGTCCTGGACACGCGGGTCGGTCCACAGATCCTGGGCCTGCGCCTTGAGCCGTTCGTAGCTCTGGCGTCCGGTGCGTGATCCGAGAATGTATCCGACTCCGAGACCGGCCAGGAGAATCAATCTCTTCTTCATTGTCCTGCTCCTCTTCGCAGCTTGCCGTCACTGTCACCCGCATTGCGTGACACAGATCCGGGCATCGGGTGGGATCAGCGCACGGGCACTGTGTCCTGCCTCACCAGCTTATACCGTGTCGTGGCCCGACGGGTACGATCGCGGCCCGACGGGTACGATCGTGGCCCGACGGGTACGATCGCGGCCTGTGGGTCCGGCCGGGCGGAGGCGGCGGCCGGTCGCCGGGCGAGAGAGCTGAGGCCTGCGCTCAGCCCACGCTCGGCTGCTGCTGGGTGATGCAGTGGATCCCACCGCCGCGGGCGTAGAGTTCGCGGGCATCGACCCCGACGACCTTCCGGCCCGGATACACGCGCTCGAGCACGGCGGCGGCCTCGGCGTCCATGGGATCGTCGAAGGTGCACGCGATGACCCCGCCGTTGGTGACGAGATGATTGACATAGGAGTAGTCGACGAAGCCCTCGTCGTCGCGCAGCACCTCGGGGGCGGGGATCGGCACGACGTCGAAGGGCACGCCGTCGGCGGTGGTCTCGGCGGCGAAGAGCTCCTTGAGCTCGCGACTGAATTCGAAGTCAGGATGCTCCGGATTGCGCTGATCGTGGACGAGGACGACCCCTGGGCTGGGCATCGTGGCGACGATGTCGACGTGGCCGCGCGTGCCGTAGGTCTGGTTGTCCCGGTGCAGCCCGTGGTCGAGCCAGATGACCTTCTTCGCCCCGATGGTGCGGGCGAATTCGGCTTCGACCTCGTCCTCGCTGATGCCCGGATTGCGGCCGGGATCGAGCTGCACGCTGCGGGTGGCCAGCACCGTGCCCTTCCCGTCGACGTGGAACCCTCCGCCCTCGTTGCGCAGCTGCGAGGACACCACGGGCGTGCCCGTCAGCTCGGCGACGAAGCCTCCGATGTGCTCATCGTGGTCCCATTTCGCCCACTCCTGAGCGCCCCAGCCGTTGAATACCCAGTCCACCGCGCGCAGGCCGCCCGCCTCGTCGACGACGAAGCTCGGCCCGATGTCGCGCATCCACGCATCGTCGAGGTCGGCGTTGACCACGGTGATCGGGTGGCGGAGCCCCTCGCCGAGGTGGCGCTCGGCATGCTCGGTCTGAGTGCGAGTGACGACGACCGTCACCGGAGTGAATTCGCTGGTGGCGCGCGCGACGGCGGCCCAGGTGGCGCGCGCGGCCTCGGCCTGCGACTCCGTGTCGCCGAGCGCGTAGCCAGACGACGGGAACGCCATCCAGACGCGATCCTGGGCGGCGGTCTCGGCGGGCATGTGCAACGTCATCGTTCGTCCCTTCGACGGTTCCCGGTCAGCCGCGGCCGATCGCGGCTGACCGGGGGAGGTGTTCGAGTGAGCACAGACGAGTCTAGCCAGAGGCGCGCCGAGGCGGACGACGGAAACCGTCGCCGGCCGGGCACGGATCGCCTCGCCGGGCACGGATTGCGCTGCCTGCCCGGCACGGATTGCACTGCCGGTCCTGGGGGTGCGGGGCGCAATCCGCTGCGTGTTCGCCATTCGCGGCGACCCCAGCGGGCGGAGGCGGCCGGCGAGTCCGTATAGTCTGCCTCAGGACAGGCAGATCGATCGTGCCAAGGGAGGCATCAGGTGTCAGCAGCGGACGCAGTGGAACCATTCGGTCGTCGGGGGACGGGACCTTTGGCCGGCACGATCGTCGCCGACTTCTCCCGCGTGCTCGCCGGACCGTATGCGACGATGATGCTCGCCGACCTCGGGGCCACGGTCATCAAGGTCGAGGGCAGAACGGGCGACGATACGCGTCACTGGGCGCCGCCTCGGCGAGGGGACGATGCCACGTACTTCCTCACGGCGAACCGGAACAAGCATTCGGTCGTCCTCGACTTCAAGGACCCCGAGGACCTCGAATACGCCCAGCGGCTGGCCGCGCGCGCCGACGTCCTCGTCGAGAACTTCAAGGCCGGGGGACTGGCGAAGTACGGACTCGACTATGAGACGGTCAAGGCGGCCAACCCGGGCATCGTCTACGCTTCGGTGACCGGCTTCGGCCGGGACAATCCGCTGCCCGGCTACGACCTGCTCATCCAGGGCCTGTCCGGGTTCATGTCCGTCACCGGCACGCAGGAATCGGGCCCGGTCAAGGCCGGGGTCGCCGTTGTCGACGTGTTCACCGGACTGCACACCGCGGTGGGCATCCTCGCCGCGCTCGCCCACCGCAAGGACACCGGCGACGGTCAGCTGGTCGAGACGAATCTGCTGTCCTCGGCGCTCTCCGGCCTGGCGAACCAGACCTCGGCCTATGTGGCCGGCGACGTGGTGCCGACGGCGATGGGCAACGCGCATCCGAGCCTCTACCCCTACCAGCCGATGCCCACGGCCGAGGGCCAGATCATCATCGCCTGCGGCAACGACAGCCAGTTCGCCCGGCTCGCCGAGATCCTCGGGCACCCGGAATGGGCCGCCGACGCCCGCTTCGCGAACTTCGCCGACCGCAACGTCCACCGGGACGAGCTCGAGCCCGAACTCATCGAGGCGCTGAGTGAGAAGACGAACCAGGAATGGTTCGACATCCTCACCGAGGCGGGTCTGCCCTGTGCGCCGATCAACTCGATCGCACAGGGAGTGGACCTGGCGGCATCGCTGGGACTCGACCCCGTTGCCGAGGCGGGGGACGGCGACCGCGTCATCCCCACCGTGGCCAATCCGATCCGGCTGTCGTCGACCCCGGCCAGCTACGATCTGGCCCCGCCGACCCTGGGGGAGAGCACCGAGGCGGTCAAGGACTGGCTGCGTTCGGTCGACCCGCTTGATCGCTGAAGTAGTCTTGATCTTGTGTGCTGTCGATGGTGCCGCGGCCAGGCCAGATGCGCCCGCGTCGCGGGGTAGACAGCCGTCATATTCGTCGAGGAGAATCCGGAGCCCAGATGGACAACGAGCCGACCGAGGACACGCCTCGACCGCGTTCGGCGGTGAAGCGGATCCTCATGGTCATCGCCATGGCGATCACGGCCTTCCACCTTTTCGCCAGCTTCCTGTGGATCGCCCCTGCTTCGACGATGCGGGAGGTGATTCCCGGCGATCTGCTCAGCAAGTACATGATCCCGATGTGGGGACAGTCGTGGAGCGTGTTCGCCCCCGAGCCGATCAACGGAGACTACTACTTCGACGTCCGCGCGGTGATCACGACCGACACCGGCGAGAAGACCACCGAGTGGGTCAGGGCCACCGATGTCGAACTCGACCACTCCACCTACAAGCTGTTCCCACCACGGTCGGCGGGCCTGGGCATCGGAGTGGCTTCAGACATCAAGGGCTCCTGGGAGGACCTGCCCGACGATCAGAAGGCGATCGTCGAGCTCGACTACTTCAAGGGCGATGATTCGGTCGACCGGCTGGAGAACAAGCTCGAGGAGTACGACGATCCGGAGAACACGGTCCCCGGCTACCTGGAGAGCGAGCACACGGCCACGGCCTATGCGACCCAGGTGGCGAAGGCCGTCTGGGGTGATGACGTGCAGCGCGTCCAGTTCAAGGCGGCCCGCCAGAACGTCGTGCCCTTCTCCGATCGCAACGACAAGAGCGCCGAACGCCCGAACATCCAACCCGTCCCGGTGGGCTGGCGCGCGCTCGTCGTCGAAGACCATCAGTCGCAAGAGGAGTTCACGAAGTACTTCTGCTCCTCCGACGAAGTGAGGTGCGTCAGTGAGCTGTGACGAGACGACCCCGCACGAGGGGCAGGACATGACATCGTCACGGGGCGGAGCGGACACCGCGACCGAGGTGGGCCGCTCCGGTCCGGCCGCCTCGACGGGCGACGGCGGAACCGACCCATCGGCGAACTCCGCGAGCGACGCCGGGCTGGTGCCGCTGACCACGTTGGTGCGCACGAAGCTCGCGCGCGGCTGGAACTGGCTCGAGGAGATGCTCACCGGCCGCTATCACGCGACCTACGGGCTGGCGGTGACGAGGATCCTCATCGGCCTGACCGGACTCGGCCTCATCCTCACGAACTTCAACGCTCGGCACTACGCCTTCGGCGTCGGGGCCGCCTGGAACGGAGAGATCGCCGAGCCGAAGAGCGACTTCCCGAACATCTGGCTGTTCTCGCTCTTCCACCGGGCGGTGACGACGCCGCCGCTGTTCACCGCGATGATGATCGGTCTGGCGCTGCTGGCCGTCGTCATCATCCTCGGCTGGCGGACGCGGATCGTCCTGCCGGTCTACTTCGTGCTGTGGGTGAGCTTCATCGAACTCAACGACGGGGCCGGCGACCAGGGCGACAACGCCTACCGCATGTTCATGATCGCCCTGCTCTTCGCCGACACCACGAGGAGGTGGTCGCTCGACGCGCGCCGACGTCGCCGGGCCGGCCGGTTCCCCGAAACCGACGGCGGATCGTGGCGGTGGGCGCTGATCATGGCCAACAACCTCGCCATCGTCGTGCTCGCCTTCCAAGTGTGCGCGATCTACATGTCCGGCGGACTGTACAAGGCCGGCGGCACCGCCTGGCAGCATGGGTTCGCCGTGTACAACCCGCTGCACACGCAGCAGTTCGGCACATGGCCGGTGCTCTCGGACCTGGTGACGGCCTGGGGCCCGATGGTGGTGGCGATCTCGTGGGGGTCGATCCTCTTCCAGTGCGCCTTCCCGTTCATGCTGTTCAACCGCTACACCCGGATCGTCGCGCTGCTCGGCATCCTCTCCTTCCACCTGGGGATCGCGCTGCTCATGGGACTGCCCTGGTTCTCACTGACGATGATCGCCGTCGACGCGATCTTCATCCGCGACCGCAGCTTCGCGAAGCTCAGCGCCTACCTGCGGCACTGGTGGGCGTCCTCGGCCCCGCGCCCGGACGCAGCGCAGTCCGGTCCCCCGGCTGCCTCAGGGGACAAGAGCCGCCCGGACGCCGCGAAGTCGCGCTCCTGAAACGCCGACGGCTCGACGCCAGGCTACTGAAACGCCGACAGCTCGACCTGCGACTGAAAGCTCTGGTTGCATACCGAGCTCTGTGTCGCAGGTCGAGCTGTCGGCGGAGGTCCCGCTTCACGGGGCTGTCGGCGGAGGTCCCGGGTCACCGCTTCGGGCGCAGCTCCAGGCCTTTGGCCTCGGGATCCTCGGGCAGGTCGACCACGACGGTGTCACCGTCGACGACGTCACCGGCCAGCAGCGCGCGGGCCAGCTTGTCGCCGATCTCGCGCTGGACCAGGCGACGCAGCGGTCGGGCGCCGAAGGCCGGATCGTAGCCTTCGAGGGCCAGCCAGTCCTCGGCCCCCTGAGTGACCTCGAGTGAGATCCGACGATCGGAGAGCCGCTGGGACATGTGCTCGATCTGCAGATCGACGATCGAGGCGAGTTCGGCCTGGTCGAGTGCGTCGAAGAGCACGATGTCATCGAGGCGGTTGAGGAACTCGGGTTTGAACGTCGAGTGCACGATGTCCAGCACCTTCTCCCGCTGTTCCTCATGCGACAGCGATTTGTCGACGAGGAACTGCGAACCCAGGTTCGAGGTCAGGATCAGGAGGGTGTTCCTGAAGTCGACCGTGCGCCCCTGACCGTCGGTGAGCCGACCGTCGTCGAGGACCTGCAGCAGGATGTCGAAGACGGAAGGGTGGGCCTTCTCCACCTCGTCGAGCAGGACGACGGAGTACGGGCGACGACGGACCGCCTCGGTGAGCTGGCCGCCTTCGTCGTAGCCGACGTAGCCGGGAGGGGCACCGACGAGGCGGGAGACCGTGTGCTTCTCACCGTACTCGCTCATATCGATCCTGATCAGGGCCTTCTCGTCGTCGAAGAGGAAGTCCGCGAGCGACTTCGCCAGCTCCGTCTTGCCCACACCGGTGGGACCGAGGAACAGGAACGAGCCCGTGGGACGATCCGGATCGGCGACACCGGCCCTCGAGCGGCGGATGGCGTCGGAGACCGCGGCGACGGCGGTCTTCTGCCCGATCAGCCGCTGACCGAGGACGCCCTCCGCCCCGAGCAGCTTCTCGACCTCGCCCTGCATGAGCCGGCCGGCGGGAATGCCCGTCCAGGACGAGACCACCTCGGCGATGTCATTGCCGGAGACCTTGTCCGAGACCATCGGATCCGAGTTCTGACCGGCTTCGGCCTGAGCCTCTTCGGCTTCGGCCTCGGCGATCTCCTTCTGCACGGCCGGGATCTCGCCGTAGAGCAGACGGGACGCGGTCTCGAGGTCCGTGTCGCGCTGGGCCCGCTCGGCGGCAGACCGCAGCTCGTCGAGCTTGGTCTTGAGCTCACCGACCCGGTTGAGGCCGGCGCGCTGGGACTCCCAGGTCGCCTCGAGGCTGCGCAGCTGCTCCTCCTTGTCGGCGAGATCGGCGCGCAGGGCGCCGAGGCGCTCGAGCGAGGCAGAGTCCGTCTCCTTCGCCAGGGCCATGTCCTCCATCTTCAGGCGGTCGACGGCGCGGCGGAGCTCATCGATCTCGACCGGAGCCGAGTCGATCTCCATCCGCAGCCGGCTGGCCGCCTCGTCGACGAGGTCGATGGCCTTGTCGGGCAGCTGCCTGCCGGTGATGTAGCGGTTCGACATCGTGGCCGCGGCCACGAGGGCGCCGTCATTGATCGAGACCTTGTGGTGGGCCTCGTAGCGCTCCTTGAGTCCGCGGAGGATCGCGATCGTGTCCTCGACGCTCGGCTCGCCGACGAACACCTGCTGGAACCGGCGCTCGAGGGCAGGGTCCTTCTCGATGTTCTCTCGGTATTCGTCGAGGGTCGTGGCACCGATCATCCGCAGCTCACCGCGGGCGAGCATCGGCTTGAGCATATTGCCGGCATCCATCGAGGAGTCGCCTCCGGATCCGGCGCCGACGATCGTGTGGAGCTCATCGATGAACGTGATGATCTGGCCATCGGCGTTCTTGATCTCCTCGAGCACGGCCTTGAGCCGTTCCTCGAACTCGCCGCGGTACTTCGCCCCGGCGACCATGGCCGACAGGTCGAGGCTGATGAGCGTCTTGTCCCGCAGGGATTCGGGCACGTCTCCGGCGACGATCCGCTGGGCGAGGCCTTCGACGACGGCGGTCTTGCCGACGCCGGGATCACCGATGAGGACCGGGTTGTTCTTCGTTCGGCGGGAGAGCACCTGCACGACGCGGCGCACCTCCTTGTCACGGCCGATCACCGGGTCGAGCTTGCCCTCGCGTGCGGTGGCGGTGAGGTCGATGCCGAACTTCTCGAGCGACTGCATGGTCTCCTCGGGGTTCTCCGAGGTGACCTTCTTGCCCCCGCGCAGATCCGGCAGGGCGGCGGCCAGGGCATCACGGGAGGCGCCGGCCGAGCGCAGAGCGTCGCCGGCACCGTCCTTCCCGGCGGCCGCGGCCAGCAGCAGGTGCTCGGTGGAGACGAACTGGTCTCCCAGTGTCGTCATCTCCTCCTGCGCGAGGTTCATCATCTCGAGCCCGGCCCGTGACAGGCTGGGTTGGCTGACCGAGGTGCCGCTGACGGTGGGGAACCCGCCGATCACGGATTCGATCGCCGTCAGCACCGCCTGCGGGTCCGCGCCGACCTTGGTCAGCAGGCTCGAGGCGAGCGAGTCGGGCTGCTTCAGCAGAGCGGCGACGAGGTGGGCGGGCTCGACCTGGTTGTTGTGCCGAGCCACGACATCGTTGACCGCCGTCTGCAGGGCCTCCCTGGATTTGGTTGTCATCTGTGCGTCCATACGCATCTCCTTCTTGAGAAAGTTTCGCTGGAATCAGCTCTCGAAGAGAACAACACCGACAAAGTTGAGTCTATTCCACTCAACTTTGAATTCGGAAGTCACCGGTTCGGAAGTCACCGGCACGGTCGCGGTCGTTCTAGCGGATGATCACGGACTGGAGATCGAAGCGGCGCAGCACCCGATCGGCGATCTCCGGGTCCGTGCCGCGTTCACGGCGGGCGCGCAGCACCTCGGCGCGGGCGGACTGCATCGCCCGCTTCTGCACCGCGATCATCAGCTTCCGGTTCTCCTTGAACGAGGCGGCCTGTTCGGAGCTGACCTGGTCATCGGTCGTACCGGCGAGCTGGTCGTGGAGGCTCTTGAATCGGGTGCGCAGCGGTTCGACGACCTCGTCCGGCAGGGACTCATCGGACCTGATCTCACGCATCGCGGCCCGGTAGGCGCGCAGAGCGATCTCCTTGGTCGCCTCCCGTTCCTTCTCCGCCTCGTCATCGATGCCGAGTCCGTTGACCACGGCGGGGAAGGTCAGGCCCGCGAGGACGAGGGTGACGAGCAGGACGATGACGGCCGCGACGACGATGGACGACCGTCCGGGGAAGGGTTCGCCGGTGGCGGTGGTCGCCGGAATGGACAGGGCCAGGGCGATCGTCGCGAGCCCGCGCATCCCGCCCCAGGTCATGAGCGTGGCGTCGCGGACATTCAGCGGAGCGGCATCGGGGTCCTCCTCGCGGCGCCTGCGTTCGAGGAGGGTGCCCAGCAGCAGCCAGGCGAAGCGGACGGCGATGACGACTGCGGCGATGATGAGCCCCACGCCGGCGGCTCGGCCGAGGTTCGCGTGCTCGGATTCGATGATCATGCGCAGATCGAGCCCGATGAGTCCGAAGGCGATGCCGGTGATGAGCATCTCGAGGACCTGCCAGGTCGAGTTCTGGGTCACGCGCTCGGCGGAGTTGCCCTCGACGTCGCGGCGCCGGACCTCGAGGGCGGCGACGACGACGGCGATGACCCCGCTGGCGTGGAAGTGCTCGGCGATGAGGTAGACGCCGAAGGGCAGCATGAGCATGAGGGAGGAGCGGGCGATCGTGTGGTCGATCTTCTCCATCACCGACCAGACGATGAAGACGACGATGAGGCCGATCGCGACCGCGACCACAGCGGAGATGAGGAAGGACAGGATCAGTTCGGTGAAGTCCACCTCGGTGCCGGACAGGGTCGCAGCCATTGCGGTCTGGAAGATCACGAGGGAGGCGGCGTCGTTGAACAGTCCCTCGCTCTGCAGGGTCGACATGATCCGGCGGGGGATCGACACCGTGCCCGCCACCGCATCGACGGCCACGGGGTCGGGCGGGGCGAGCATCGCACCGAGCGCGATCGCCGCGGAGATGGTGATCCCGGGGATGAGGAGCAGAGCCGATCCCGCAACCGCCGCGGCTGTCACGCCGACGAGGGCCACTGCCATGCCGAGGATCGTGCGCCAGCGGATGGCGAAGAGCGCCCACGAGGTCTTCTGGGCCGCGGCGAAGAGCAGCGGGGGCAGGAACAGCGGCAGGATGAGCTCGGGTTCGATGGTGATGTCGGCGAAGTTCGGGATGAAGGCGCCGGCGATGCCGATGAGCACCATGAGCGCCGGCCAGGGCAGCCGGAGCCTCTGCCCCAGACCGACCACCACCGAGGTGGCCGCTCCGAATCCGATGATCATCAGCAGCGTGGTCATCTTCGTCTCCCTCGCGTTTGGCCCGTCTGAACTGGGTCGATGAGGTTCACGGGCAATTCGGAGACATAGGTTCCGCCGCGCAGGGGCAGCCCTTTGACAGAATGTGACTATGTCCGAGTCAATTGTAGTCGCCCCGCTCGACGACGGTGTCGTGGCGGTGACGATCGATGCAGCCGAAACCCGCAACGCCCTGTCCCGTCACATCATGCGCTCGCTCATCGACACCCTCGCCGAGGTGGGGCGGGACACCGATGTGCGCGCGGTGATCCTCCGCACGGCCGGTCACGTGTTCAGTTCCGGCCACGACCTCAAGGAGATCCGCGGGGCCGATCCGGACGACCAGCAGGAGCTCTTCGCCATCTGCTCCGAGCTCATGCAGCTGATCCAGCGGATCCCGCAGCCGGTCATCGCCCAGGTTCAGGGGGTGGCCACGGCCGCCGGATGCCAGCTCGTGGCCAGCTGCGATCTCGCGGTTGCGGCCGCCTCGGCGAGATTCGCGACGCCCGGGGTGAGGATCGGCCTGTTCTGCTCGACGCCGATGGTGGCGCTGTCGCGTTCGGTGCCGGCGAAGACGGCGATGCGGATGCTGCTGACCGGAGATTTCCTCGCCGCCGATCAGGCCCTGAACTTCGGTCTCGTCTCCGACGTCGTCGACGACGACGAGCTCGAAGACGCCACCGAGGCCCTGGCCCATCGGGTCGCGTCGGTCTCGTCGGCTACAGTTGCCATAGGGAAGTCGGCATTCTACGAGCAGCGGGAACTGCCTGTGGACGAGGCCTATGAGCGGATGTCGCAGGTGATGGCGCACAATGCGGTCACCGTCGACGCGCAGGAGGGGATCGACGCGTTCCTGAGCAAGCGCGAACCTCGGTGGCGGCACCGGGGTGCGGATGCCGGCGCTTGAGAAGG
This sequence comes from Brevibacterium sp. SMBL_HHYL_HB1, assembly GCF_018208375.1. NCBI lineage: Bacteria > Bacillati > Actinomycetota > Actinomycetes > Micrococcales > Brevibacteriaceae > Brevibacterium > Brevibacterium sp. SMBL_HHYL_HB1. The sequence goes on from NZ_CP062936.1 coordinate 3,895,496, forward strand.
ATGCCGGCGATTGAGAAGAGAGAGGGACAGTCGTGGCGGTGATTGTGACCGGAGCCAGCGGCTTCATCGGTGGGGCCATCGCACGTGCCTTCGCCGACCGGGAGGAGCCGGTCTATGCGCTGTGTCGTCGTGACCCGCAGATCCCGGGAGTCAGCCACCAGCACTGGGACATCACTCAGCCGGCACCGGCAGCCGTCCAATCATTGGCGGGCAAGGCCACAGCGGTCTTCCACTGTGCGGGCGTGGCCTCGGTCAGCGCCGATGACGACGAACTCTACGGCGTGCGCGTGACCGGGACCAGGAACGTCCTCGACGCGTTCCCCCAGGCTCGCATCGTCCACCTGTCCTCGACGGCAGTGTACTCGATGGCCGACACCGAGACCGAACTGTGGGAAGAGGCCGGCCCGAAGGACCCCACGGAATTCCCCGATGCGTACTCCCGGACCCACGCCCTGGCCGAGCTGCTTGTGGCACGGATTCGCCCGGATGCCGCGATTCTGCGTCCGGCCGCGGTCTACGGCCCCGGTGAGACGATGTTCATGCCGTATCTGGCGAGCCTGGTGAAGAAGGGCGTGCTGCGGCTGCCCGGCGGGGGACGGCAGAAGCTGACGCTGACGCATGTCGACAATGTCGTGCGGGCCGCGCTCGCCTGTCTCGACGTGTCCTCGGCGGCGGGCCCGTTCAACATCGGCGACCCCACCCCGTACCGACTCAAGGACGCCGTGGTCACGCATTTCGCTCGGATGGGCTACGAGCAGGTCGTCATCGACACAGTGGCGAAGGACAAGGCGCTGGTCACGGCGAGGCTCGGACTCAGGGTCAAGCGCGTGTTCAAGCGCGGGAACCGGACCAGGCTCGCCCTCGTCGAGTTCCTCCAGCACGACCGGACCTTCAACCTCTCACGCCAGCAGAGGGTGCTCGGCATCTCGACGACCCAGCACCTCATCCCCTCCCGGTTCCAGTAGCCGGATTCCCGGTCCCGCCGCAGACGGTCGTGCCGCAGACGGTCGCGCCGGACGCGGCCTCTGGGAGCGCGGGTTCCCGCCCCGGCGGCCGCGGACTCAGCGTCGGAGGCCGTGCTGGGCGGCCACGATCTTCGACATCAGTCCGCGGGGAAGGATCCTTTTGAGCAGGAACGGCAGCGGTGCACGGCTGCCGACGGCGTAGAGCTCCCGCGGCCGGGGCGAGATGACGGCATCGACGATCGTGGCCGCCACTGTCTCGGGTGCGATCCCGTCGCGCTCATTGCGGTCGAGATGCTCGAGCATCGTGGACACATCGGTGGCATAGACCGAACCCTCATCGAGGTACTTCGTCCGCCGCAGCCCGATCCCGGTCGCGATCGATCCGGGCTCGACGACGCTGATCCACACGCCGAAGGGGCTGAGCTCCTGACGGGCGGCCGTGGCGAAACCGGCCAGCGCCGCCTTCGACGCCGCATAGGAGCTGCGGTGGGCCAGCGGGAAGCTCGCCAGCATCGATCCGACCATGATGATGCGGCCGTGTCCTCGCCTGCGCATGCCGGGAAGGACGAGCTGGCTCAGACGCACGGGTCCGAAGACATTGGTCTGGAACAGGCGGTCGATGGCGGCGCTCGGCAGCTCCTCGAACGGACCCGATTGGCTCTCGCCGGCATTGTTGATGAGCACATCGACCGCGCCGATCTCCTCGCCGAGCTCCTCTGCCAGTGCGTCCGGCCCATCCGGGTCGGACAGATCGAGTCGCAGATAGCGGACACCGGACACGCGCTGCTCCGGGGCAAGACGCTCGGGGTCACGGCTGGTCGTGATCACCGTGCAGCCCTTGGCCGCCAGGGCTGCGACAACGGCCCGTCCGATGCCCGAGGTGCCGCCGGTGACGAGGGCGGTGAGATCGGTCTGTGCCATCTCAGGTCTCCTTTCGTGTCGACGCCGAGGACGCGAGGAAGCGACCGACCCGCAGACCGGAGAAGATGCACCCGCCCAGGAACGTTCCCTCCAGCGCGTTGTAGCCGTGCATGCCGCCTCCGCCGAAGCCGGTGACCTCACCGGCGGCGAAGAGCCCGGGGATCGGTGCCCCTCCTGCCCCGATGACCTGACCGTCGAGGTTCGTCTCGAGCCCGCCGAGGGTCTTGCGCGAGAGCAGACTCAACCGCACCGCGATCAGCGGCCCGTGCGCCGGATCGAGGATCCGGTGGGGTCTGACCGCTCGGACGACCTTGTCGCCGAGGTAGGCCCGGGCATTGTGGATCGCCTGGACCTGCGCGTCCTTGGAGAAGGCGTGGTCGGTCTGCCGGTCGCGCTGCCTGATCTGGCAGATGAGCCGATCGTGATCGATGACCGGTCCGCGGGAGCGCTCATTCATCCCTGCCACGAGCTCCTCGGTCGTCTCGGCCACGACGAAGTCGGGCCCGTAGTCCTTGAACGCCTCGATCGGCGCCGGGGCGTCGGAGGAGCGCACCCGATCGAGTGTGATGCGGATGTCCTTCTCCGTGAGGTCCGGGTTCTGCTCCGAGCCCGAGAGCGCGAACTCCTTGCGGATGATCGACTCGTTGAGCACGAACCACGAATAGTCGTAGCCGGTCCGAAGGATCGCGGCCATGGTGCGGTTGGTGTCGAACCCGGGGTAGTTCGGGGCCGGGAAGCGGTTGCCCTCGGCGTCGAACCACATCGACGACGGTCCCGGGATGATGCGGATCCCGTGGTCCGGCCAGATCGGATTCCAGTTCTCGATGCCCTCCGTGTACGCCCAGATCCGGTCGCGGTTGATCAGGTTGGCTCCGGCGTCTTCGGAGATCTGCAGCATCCGCCCGTCGACGTGGGCGGGAACACCGGCGAGCATCCTGTCCGGGAACCGGCCGAGGCGCTCGGTCGGCCAGTGCTTCTCCATGAGTTCGAAGTTGTGTCCGATCCCGCCGCTGGTGACGATGACGGCCGGAGCCCGCAGTTCGAAGTCCGCGACCTCCTCCCGGTTCGAGGCGACTCCTCGTCCCGTGTGGCTGGCCGCGAGCACCCGTCCGCGGACGCCGACCACGGCACCGTCCTCGGTGATCAGCTCGTCCACGCGGTGGCGGAAGGCGAAGTGGACCAGCCCGGCGGCCTCGGCGGCCTCGACGGGTTCGCGGAAGACCCGCACCACCTCGGGGCCGGTGCCCCAGGTGAGGTGGAAGCGGGGTACGGAATTGCCGTGCTCTCCGGCCCCGGAGCCACCGCGTTCGGCCCAGCCGACGATCGGAGTCAGGCGCAGGCCCAGGTCGCGCAGGTACTGCCGCTTCTCGCCTGCGGCGAATTCGAGGTACGCCTCGGCCCACGCCCGCGGCCAGCGGTCCTCGTCGCGGTCGAATCCCGCCGAGGTGGCCCAGTCGGCCGAGGCCAGTTCGAGGGAGTCGCGGACGCCGAGGCGGCGCTGCTCGGGGGAGTCGATGAGGAAGAGCCCGCCGAGTGACCAGAACGCCTGCCCGCCGAGGTTGGCGCGGTTCTCCTGGTCGATCACGAGGACGCGCCTGCCGGCCCGGGTCAGTTCATGCGCGGCGACGAGTCCGGCGAGTCCGGCGCCGACGATGATCGTGTCGGGGCGGGTGCGGTCCCGGTCTGCGGACGAATGATCGCTGCCCTGGGGTGCGCTGCCATTGGAACTCATCACCGACTCCTCTGTCGCTGTCGCCGGCGCATGGGCCGGCTCATCGTGCGCATATGCCCGACGGCCTCGAGCCGATCAGACATACGCGCAGTTACCTGCCAGTACAGGCCAGTATCGCAGATTCTGCGCGGAATCGGCTCGCGGCGCAGCGTGCGGAGGCTCAGCCGTTGAGGGGCCGACTCACGGCGAAGGGGGCGGATGCTCAGCCGTTGAGCGTGTGCTCCAGCCAGTCGGCGGCGGCCGAGAACGACTCGTCCGTGGTCGTCGGATCGATCGGCACGAGCTCACCGTCGGCGCTCGGGTAGCTGCCGAGGAAGGACAGTTTGAGTGCCGCTCGGTGGACGCCCTGCAGCGCTTCGGCCATCCGGGATTCGCGGATGTGGCCGAGCAGGTCGATGGAGAACTGGTAGAGGCCCAGCCCGTTGCCGGTGGGGCGGGACTCGATGCGGGACATGTTGATGCCGCGGCTGGAGAACTGTTCGAGCAGTTCGAGCAGCGAACCGGCCCGGTCCGAACGCAGCGCGGCCACGACGGTGGTCTTGTCGGCCCCTGTGGGGGCCGGGATGGGGCCCGGACGGGTGACGACGACGAAGCGGGTCACGGCATCCTGACGGTCTCCGATGTCTTCGGCGACGACCTTGAGGCCATAGCGTTCGGCTGCCAGCGCCGGGCAGACGGCTGCCACATGATCGCCGGCGTCGTTGGCCAGATCGCGGGCGGCCGCGGCCGTCGAGGATGTCGGAATGTAGACGGCGGTGGGGAAGTTCTCGGACATGAAGGTCCGCACCTGGGCCTCGCCGTGAGGATGGGAGCCGAAGGAGGTGACCTGCTCCCGGGAGGTTCCCGGCTTCACGGCCAGCACGAAGCGCACGGGCACGAGCACCTCGGCGATGATCTGGAGGCGACCGTGTTCGGTCAGCGCATCGATCGTCGCCGGCACACCGCCTTCGACCGAGTTCTCGATCGGGACGACGGCGGCGTCGCAGTCGCCTTCGGCGACCGCGTCGAGCGCCGAGGGGGCGTTGCGCATCGGCTGCGTCGAGGCGGTGTCCCGCAGTCCCTGCGAGTCGAGATATTTGAGCAGGGCCGCCTCGGTGAAGGTGGCCTCCGGGCCGAGATAGCCGAATCGCCTCGGACTCACTTGCCACCCTCTTTCCTGTCGTGATCGGTGCGCTCGGACTGCGGTCCGGCCGTGCCGGACCGCTGCGGTCCCGGCCCGGTTGCCCCGGACCGATTGGCCCGGAGGCGGCGAACGAGGAGAGCGCGGGCGACATCGCGGTACTGGGCGGCCCGGTGCAGCTGCGCTCTGAGGTCGCGGCCGGTGACCCGGTGGTGGAGATCGCATTCGACCTCGGTCACTCGCAGTCCGGCGTTGACGACATCGATGGTCATGGCTGCCTCGACGCCCCAGCCGGCGGCGAAGGGCAGGGCGGCGTCGAAGGCCTCCCGTGTCAGGCAGCGCATGCCCGACAGCGGCTGGGTCGCCTCGAAGCCGCTGAGCTCGGCGATGCCCTTCTTCGCCAGCCCGACGACGAAGCCGAACCCTCCGCCCCTGCGCTTCTGCGCGGGCAGGATCGCGATCGTCATATCGGCCTGCCCGGCCAGGACCGGATCGGTCAGAGGCGCAGTGCCGACCGCGGAGTCCTCGAGGTCGCCGTCGATGAACAGCAGCGCTCGATGGTTCGGATCGGCACCGAGATCGGCATCGGAGATCTCCCGGTTGCGCAGAGCGAAGGCCCCGGTCATCATGGCCGCTGCCTTGCCCTTGTTCTTCGGGTGGGTGACGACCTCGGCCCCGGCCCGCCGGGCCAGGGTGCCCGTGTCATCGCTCGATCCGTCGTCGACGACCATGACGATGTCGGCCCCGGGGATCCGCTTGGCCGCGGTCACGGTCGCGCCGATGCGCTCGGCCTCGTTCATCGCGGGGATGATGGCGGCGACCGCCTCGGGGGCGGGGTTCGGATGTGCACTCATGCGTTCTCCTGTCCGACGCGTACGCCGGCCAGGGCAGGGCCACGGTGCGCTCCGTGACTCAGCCCGCCGACGCGCGAGTCGCGGATGTCAGTGGATGGTCAGCTGGCGGGACACGATGCCTGAGCGGACGCGGCGGGCCTCGGTGCTCATCGGCTCGGTGGTGTTCAGCGCCTCGTCCATGCGCTCGCCGAATGCGGCGATGGGCTCTTCGACGTCGTCGACCGGGGTGCCGAACTCGAGTTCCCAGACCGGGATGATGATGCCGTGGGCGCGGAAGTAGCCGAGGAAGGAACCGATGCCGCCGAGGTCGTTGGCGTTCTCGGCCTGCAGTCGGGCCATGGCGTCGACGATGCGGTCCTCACCCTCGGGGCGAGCCCAGCGGACGTAGGTGCGTCCGGACATCTCGGTCCAGTAGGCGGAGGCAACCGAGGCGAGCTTCTCCGTCGGGGCGACCGAATCGTTGGCCTGCTGGAGGGCGGCGGCGACGTCCGGATCGGTCTCGGCCTCGGGCAGCGCCCAGTAGTCGAAGTTCTCGAGCACGCGGACGTCGAAGGGGTGCGAGGTGTCGAGGATGTCCTGCAGGCGCGGGCCCTCACCGGGTTCGGTCGTCGATTCGATCGAGGTCCCGGGGGCGGCCTCGACGGCGGCGAGGATTCCGCGGGCGACGTCACGGGAGGCATCGGTCGAGGACACGGGCACCTGCATGCCGGCCAGGATCCGGCCGTCGTCACGGTGCCAGGCCTGCCAGGCGGCGGGCAGGAGCGAGGCGATCGTGACCTCGTGGCCGCCGTAGGCCCCGGTCAGCTTCGCGGTCGCAGTGGCCGCGGGCACGAGTTCGCGCAGGCAGATGATGTCCGCCTCGAACGGCAGGTCCGCGAACGGACGCGCGACGAAAGCCGTGGCCTGGGCCCGCGCGAGGCGTTTGGCGATGAGTTCTTCCTTGGAGCGCTTCGACTTCTTTCCCATGGGAGGCAAGTCTAGTCGGTGGCCCGCTCTCCGCGCGGATCGGTTCAGCCTTCGCGGGAGACCGGGATGAAGTACCGCGTGGTGTTCGACTCATCCATGCGCACCTGCAGCTTGTCGCCCGGGTGCGGGAAGGCCGAGCGCTCGGGGTTGTCGGGGGTCAGCCCGAGCGTCTCGAGACGGATGATCCCGTGCCGGCCCACCTCGTCGGCGGCGAGGACATAGGAATGGTTGAGCTCGCGGATCGTGACCTCGATGGCCGGGTCGGTGGGCTCCTCCACCTCGGCGAAGGACCGCAGGGGTGCGGCATTGCCCAGACCCAAGTAGGCGCCGACGTCATCGGCGATGTAGCCGGCCACGGAATCGGCCTGGGCCAGGAGTCCGGAGAGGATGACCGAGAGCCGCTCCTGCTGCGGATCCGATTTCAGGGCCTGGCCGGGCTTGAACAGGTGCTCCTCGGCCAGCACGCACCAGGCGTCCTGCAGGATCGTGCGCAGCTGGAGTTCGACGAGCACCGAGGGCTCGGCTTCGAAGGGGACTTCGACGATGAGATGCCGACCCCGGTAGCCGGAGGGCTTCGGAGTCGCGGAGTAGTCGCGGACCTCGGCGATGGAGAGGTTGGTGTCGTCGCCCTCGGTGAGCAGGTCCCACAGGGCCGTCTGCTCGCGTTCGGTGCGACACACGACGCGAGCGCCGACGACATCGATGACCTGGTTCTCGACTTCGACGGATTCGTGGATCTCGTCATTGGAGTCGGCGAGCTTGCGGCGCAGCTTCTCACCGGTGCGCATCCGATCCTTGATCCGCCCCTCGACCACTCGCACACGGTCACCGGACAGCAGGGGCGAAGGAGTGCGGACGGACTCGACCCAGTCGTTGACCGTCTCGAGCGCGGCTCTCCAGGTGGACTCACGTCGGTCGTAGGCTTCGTCGACCAGTTCGCGGACAGTTGCTGACATCCTCGTCACCTTCCTAGCTCCTGATTCAACTTCACCAGAAGACCGGGGAGATGTCCATGCTTGGAGCGCGGATGTTGCCGACGAGCGTCGAAGGGTGAGACGGGCGCCGAGGCGCCGGGCGAACCGGCGGTGTTCAGAGTGCGTAGTCGACGATGACCGGGGCGTGGTCGGAAGCGCCCTTGCCCTTACGCTCCTCCCGGTCGATCGACCCGGACGCCGCGGTCTTCGCCAGAGCCTCCGAGGCGAGTTGGAAGTCGATGCGCATGCCCTGCTTCTTCGGGAACCGCAGCTTCTGGTAGTCCCAGAAGGTGTAGACCCCGGGCCCGGGCGTGAACTGACGCGTCACTTCGGTCAGGCCCGCGCCGAGCAGGTCGTCGAAGGACCGGCGTTCGGCATCGGAGACATGAGTGGCGCCATCGAACTCGGCCATGTCCCAGACGTCCTCGTCCAGCGGGGCGACATTGAAGTCCCCGCACAGGACGAGCTTCTTCTCCGGCTCGGCGGTCAGCTTGGCGGCGATGTCGGCCGTCAGCGCCCGATACCACTCGAGCTTGTAGTCGTAATGGGGGTGGTCGAGTTCGCGGCCGTTGGGCACATAGAGCGAGTAGACGCGCACACCGTTGCAGGTCGCCGACAGTGCGCGGGCCTCGACGACGGGATCCTCCGTGCCGAAGGCGGGAATGTTCGCGAAACCGATCTCGGGCTCTGTCAGCCCGACGCGGGAGGCGATGGCCACGCCGTTCCACTGGTTGAGCCCATGGAAGCTCACCTCATAACCGCGGTCGGTGAACAGCTCCTGGGGGAACTGCGCGTCCTTGCACTTGAGCTCCTGGATGGCCAGGACATCGACATCTGAGCGATCCAGCCAGGCCCCGATGCGATCGTGGCGGGCGCGGATCGAGTTCACATTCCACGTAGCGATTCTCACCCTCCCACCCTAAGCTGTCGGCCCCCGCGGAGAAAGCGCGGCCCGCATCGCCCCGCACCCCTGCGGGCCCGCCCCAGTTGCGTGCGGCCCGACCCGCCCCAGTTGCGTGCGAACCCCGCCCCCGGGCACATGGGCGGGGTCGATAGGCTGGTGCCATGTCTGACGCTGCCAACAACCACCTCGGCCACGACGGTGGAACCTACCCCGACTCCTACTATGTGCGACTGGGCGAGGACCGTCTGGTCTCGACTCTGCACAGTCAGGGAGCCTGGCAGCCGGGAGAGCAGCACCTGGCCCCGGCCTCGGGCCTGGTGCTCGCCGAGATCGAGCGCCGCCTGCCCAGTGACAAACTCGTCTCCCGGGCGACCTTCGACGTCCTCGGCGTCATCCACTCCGGAGAGTTCACCATCGACGTCGAGGTCATCCGTCCCGGTCGCACCATCGAGCTCGTCGCGGCCCATATGCGGCACGGAGACCGCACGAGCGTCACCGCCCGGGTATGGCGACTGCAGGCCTCGGAGACCGAGCCCGTCGCCGGCGACGAATGGCCGACGCTGCCGCCGGCGACCGAACTGCCGGCGAGCCCGTTCACGGACCGCTGGGGCGGAGGCTACATCGCCTCGCTCGAAGGCCGACAGTGCGATGATGCCCGCCCCGGCTGCGCCCGGTCGTGGCTGCGCAGCCCCTATCCGCTCGTCGACGGGGAGACCGATCCGCCGACCGCGGCCTTCGTCAAATTCGTCGACACCGCCAACGGTCTGGCCGTGCGCGCGGACCCGAAGACGACGTTCTTCGCGAACGTCGACCTCTCCGTCCACCTCACCCGTGTGCCCGAAGCCGGCTGGATCGGCTTCGACACGAAGGTGGCCTTCGGTCCGACGGGGCTGGGCGAGACCAGCAGCGTGATCAGCGACAGCAGAGGCCCGATCGGCACCGCCGCGCAGTCGCTGACCGTCCGCAGAGGCCGCGGCGCCGTATGAGCCGCGGACTCCCGCACTCGTCGCGTACCGCGCCCGGGCACCGGGACGGCGCCTCGCCGAGGCGGGACCCGGCCCCCGGGCCGCGTGCCCTCATCACCGGGGCGAGCTCCGGTCTGGGGCGCGGCTATGCGCGCACGCTGGCCTCGCAGGGCTATGACCTCGTGCTCGTCGCACGCGACGAGACCCGACTGCGGGAGCTGGCCGAGCGGCTGCGCACCACCCGGGACACCCGCGTCGAGGTGGTCGCGGCGGACCTGTCGACCCCGGACGGCATCGACGCCATCCGTCAGGTCATCGACTCCGAGACCGTCGATGTGCTCATCAACAATGCCGGCTACGGGCTGCGCGGCCGCCTGCTGGAGACGGACATCGCCGAGCTCAACGACCAGGATCGGGTGTTGACCGGGGCGGTCAGAGAGCTGTCCCTGGCCGCGGCCCGGAGGATGGACGCCCGCGGCCGAGGCGGAATCGTCAACGTCTCCTCGCTGGCCGCGGTGACGACGATGGGCCAGTACGCGGCCTCGAAGGCCTCGACGCTGGTGTTCACCGAGGCGCTCGCCGGGGAGCTGCGCAGCAGCCCGGTGACCGTGACCGCCGTCCTGCCGGGTTTCGTCCGCACGGAGTTCCATGACCGCCTCGGCGTGGATCGTCCCGGGCCCGCAGGGATCTGGCTGAGCGTCGACCAGGTCGTCGAGCAGTCGCTGCGCGATGCCCGGGCGGGCAGGGTCGTGTCGGTGCCCGGGCGCATGTATTCGCTGGTCGCGCTGGCCGCGCCGCTGGTTCCCCGGCCATTGATGCGCTGGGGGTCGAGCGGGTTCTCCTTCGCGCGCGAGCGGGGACGCTGATCGGGTCCCGGACGGGGGACGCTCACCGGTGGCTTCGGAGCACGGTCCGGGCGCGATCCGCAGGGCTTCGGCGAGCGGAACTGATGATTCGACTGTCTCGCAGTGAGCCTGTCACCAGGGATTCTATTTCCTCGGAATCTGTGTTAGAGGGCCTCTCGGAGAATAAGATGGTCGCTGAGATTCTTTACAAGCGACACGAAAGTGTGGTCAAATTAATGGTGTTCGCCCGGTGGGGATCGGGTGGACACAACGGACGTATGGGGATGCGTCCGGGTACTCGAGGGGAGTGCTGCGAGGACCCCGGGATGTCGCGATCACGCGCCCCGGGGTCTTTGTCATTCACCCGGGCTCCTCGTCAGCGATGAGCGTCCGCGCCCCGGTCGCCGGCCCGGGACAGAAGAAGCGGGCCCGCGCAGATGCTGCGGACCCGCTTTGGGTGAGTGGGGACTCAGTGCGTGTGCACTCAGGCGGTCTTCTTCTTCGACCGTCCGGTGATGAGGCCCCAGATGATGAGCACGATGAGCGAACCGCCGATCGCGCACAGCCAGGTCGACAGCGAGAAGAACTCATTCATCTCGGCATTGAAGATGGCCCCTCCGAGCCAGCCGCCGAGCATGGCTCCGATGACACCGATGATGAGCGTGGCGAAGATCCCGCCGCCCTGCTTGCCGGGAAGGATCGCCTTGGCGATGGCTCCCGCGATGAGTCCGAGGATCAGATATGCGATGAAACCCATGATGCTCATGTCCCTTCTGAATCTGGTGACCGGCTCTGGAGCGGCCCTTCCGGCCATGGTAAAACAGCCGCACGCGGTTTGAGTCAAGATGTGTTGATTCTTTATGACATCGGTACGCAGGTCCGGAACTGGGACCGGGCTGAATGGTCGCCCGACCGCCTCCGACTAGACTGGAGGCCATGACCGACAGCGCAGACACTCGCCGACAACTGCTCGACCTCATCGACGAACTTGCCGTGGTGCGCGGCAAGGTGACTCTCTCCTCGGGCAGGGAGGCCGACTACTACCTCGATCTGCGCCGAGTCACCCTCGATCACCGCTCCGCACCGCTCATCGGCGACGTCGTCCTCGACCTGCTCGAGTCCGAGGGGCTGCTGGGTGGCATCGACGCCGTCGGAGGCCTGACGATGGGCGCCGATCCCGTCGGCACCGCGGTCATGCACCGCTCGGTCGTGCGCGGCCGGCCCCTTGACTCCTTCGTCGTCCGCAAGGAGGCGAAGAAGCACGGCATGTCCCGTCGGGTCGAAGGCCCCGAGGTCAAGGGCAAGCGGGTCATCGCCGTCGAGGACACCTCGACGACGGGCGGATCCGTGCTCACCGCGGTCGACGCGCTCAGGGAAGCCGGCGCCGAGGTGGTTGCCGTGGCCGTGGTCATGGACCGTGACACCGGCGCCAAGGAACGAGTCGAGGCGACCGGAATCCCCTACCTGACCGCATTGACGACCGCGGATCTCGGGCTTGACTGAGACCCGCCTCGGCGAGGGCCGGGTCCGGTCGCTCGCCTGCGTGCGGGGCCGGATTCGAGCGCCTTCGCGGGGTCGATGCGGACCCACCGATCACGACCTGGGACTCGACTGGCAATTCGGTCGAAATCGAGGTCGTGGTTTGAAACACGTCTCTGATTTCAACACGATAGATGAGACACTCCCACAGTATTGCCTGATGCAACAGTAAGGATGACGCGTGCTCACACTGAGAGAGATTTCCCTGCGCAAGGGAAAGCGGACGTATCTGGACGAGGTGAGTTTCACCGCCGAGGCGGGCCGGATCACCGCGATCGTGGGAACCCGTTCGGCGGGGAGGACCGAACTGGTTCGCGTCATCATGGGTCTGATCACCGCCGATGAGGGAAGCGTCGAGCTCGAGGACTTCGAGCTCGACTTCGGCGATCGGCAGAACTTCGGCTACCTGCCTGCCGAGCGCGGCGGCTATCCGAACATGCGCGTCATCGATCAGATCGTCTACCTCGCGCGCCTGCACGGGATCACGCTGGGCGCGGCCGAACGCAATGCGCTGACCCTGCTGTCGCATCTCGAGCTCGCCGATCGCGGCTATGCGCCGCTGAAGAACCTCTCGGGCGCGGAGATCGCGCGCGTCGACATCGCCGCGACCCTGGCCGCCGACCCCGATGTCGTCGTCATCGACGACGCCTTCGCCGGACTCGATGCGGAATCGCTCAGGCTCGTCATGTCCCTGCTGCGTGCGCACGCGTCCTCGGGAGTGCCCGTCGTCCTGGCCACCAACGACTGGGAGGCCGCGCAGACATTCGCCGATGACGTCATCATCCTGAGTCAGGGCAGGGTGACCGCCTCGGGCAGCGTCGAGAAGCTCCTCGGCGGTCCCCGCTACCGGATCGAGGCCGACGACGCCGAGGCGGCCCGCAGCGCGCTCGAATCCCGCCAGGGCATCAGCGACGTGACCGCTGCCGACCGTGATGAGACGGTGATCAGCTTCCGCGCCGATGATGCGAAGACCGCCGCCGCCGGTGCGGCGGCGATCGACGGACTGAAGAACTTCGAAAGTGTCCGCCCGACACTGGCCGAGCAGTACAAGGAGGCTCTGTAATGGCACGCAAGGACAAGGGTGCGAACGAGGAGTCCCCTGAACCGCTCGTGTCGAAGGGCACGGCCGGTGAGGGCATCGACGACCTCGGCGCCCCCATCGATGACGAGCACGACGTGATCGAGGACGAGACCGGTCAGGACTCGACCGATGCGGATTCCGCAGGCGCGGCCGAAGCGGACTCGGCCGCCTCGGCGAAGAGTGAGTCGGCGAAGGCGGATGCGACCGCCGGGCTCGACGACGTTCCCTTCGAGCTCGCCGAGGACACCCCCGACCCCGATGAGCTGCCGGAGACCGGGCTGGTCTCGGAATTCGTCGATGTCGGCAATCGGCAGGCCTCATGGCTGGTGTCGAACCGGGAGAGCACCGCTGCCCTGCGCAGTCCCTACTTCCTCGTCACCGCCGCCGTGATCATCCTCGGCGTCCTCGCCGCGATCGTCACCGGCATCGTCACCGACGCGCAGAAGGACTCGGGCACGCCGTCCATGGCGATGGTCGGCGTGGGCGACCAGGCCCAGATGTACGAACAGCAGCTGGGTGTGGAGATCACCGACGCCGAGGACACGACCGAGGCCGAGAAGCTGGTGCGCGAGGGCAAGGTCGATGCGGCATTCATCCAGGACCCCAGCGGCCAGGGACAGCCGACGATCATCGCGCTCGACAAGCAGCCGGAACAGCTGCTGGAGAAGCTCGCGCCGGAGACCGAGGCCACGCTGCTGCAGACTCCGGCCGTGGAGGAATCGGTGGCCACACCGCTGCTGTGGGCCATGGTCGCCTTCTCCCTGCTCGTCGTCGCCACGCTCGGCACGGCGCTGTACCAGAACCTGCGCCTGGAGAAGCGCAACCGGATCACCGAGATCATCGCGGCCACGATTCCGCCCCGGGCCTCGGCCTCGGGTCGGATCACGGGCACCCTGTCGCTGGTCGTCATCCACCTGGTGGCGGCCGCGGTCGTGACCGAACTCGGGCTGTCGCTGTCGGGCAAGACCTCCCTGGCCTTCGCCATGCTGCCGGGTCTGGGCTGGTTCGCTCTGACGCTGCTGCTGACCGCGTGGTCGGTCTTCGCGCTCCTGGTCTGGGCATCGACCGTGGTCGGGTCCAAGGCCCGGACGACCTTCCTCACGATCATCGGAGTCATCACCGTCGGCGGGTTCTTCGCCCCGGTCATCATCGGGGCATCCGGCCTGACCGCGAAGATCCTGTCCTGGACGCCATTCACCTCGCCGCTGGGCATCGCCGGACGATTCTTCGGCGGGCAGGCCGAATGGTGGGAGGGCCTCGTCGCCGCCGGCATCGCTCTGGTCCTCGCCGTCATCCTCCACGCCCTGGCCTCGGGCGCCTATGTGCGCTCGGTGCTGCGCGGCGGCGGACGCGCGGGCAAGAAGGTCAAGATGAGCAAGCGCGCGCAGAAGGCCGGCGCCGCCTCGGGCAAGGCCGACGCGAAGTCTGCCGACGCGGGCGCCGAATCCGCGGCTGACAGCGCCGACGCGGAGGCCGACAGCGCCGATGGGGAGGCCGCCTCGGCGCAGGACTCCGAAGACGTGAAGGACGAAGAGGACGCGAAGTCGGCGGATGATTCCCGCGACGAGAAGTGACCGACAGCGCTGAACCGCAGGTGGGGGTCGGTCCGTGGACCGGCCCCTGGCCTGTGGGCGAGCACTTCGATCCGGAGCTGCTGCGCGAGGGCGATCGACGCAATGTCGTCGACCGGTACCGGTACTGGAAGCACGACGCGATCGTGGCCGATCTCGACAGCTGCCGCCACGACTTCCATGTGGGCGTCGAGAACTGGCAGCACGATCTCAACATCGGTTCGGTGGTGCGCACCGCCAATGCCTTCAACGCTGCGGCCGTGCACATCGTCGGCAAGCGCCGATGGAACCGTCGCGGGGCGATGGTCACGGACAAGTACCAGCACATCATCCACCATCCGAGCGTGGACGAGCTGCTGTCCTGGTGCGCGGCCAACGACATGCCGCTGCTGGGCATCGACAACTTTCCCGACTCCGTGCCGCTGGAGACCTACGATCTGCCCAGACGCTGCCTGCTGCTGTTCGGACAGGAGGGCCCCGGGCTGAGCGAGGAGGCGCACCTGGCCAGTCGGGCCGTGCTGTCCATCGCCCAGTACGGTTCGACGCGGTCGATGAACGCCGCTGCCGCCGCCGCGATCACCATGCACTCCTGGGTCCGCCGCCACGTCTATGACCAGCCGGTGAACTGACGAGCCGCGCTTCCGCTCCGGTTCTTCCGCGCCGGTTCTGTCTCCTGCGGGTGGATCCGCCGCGATTCGCGCTGGGATTTCGCGACGGATCCGCCCGTAGGAGACACGGCTGTCAACGGGACCGGTGCGAGGAAGCCGCCGCATCCGTGGAGACGAAGAAGCGCCGAGGCGGCACGACCAGGATCGTGCCGCCTCGGCGCTACTCGTTGGCTGGGCCCTGGTGGCGCGGGCCCTCGTCGAGCGGTCGCGAGCCTCAGCTGAGGTCGGCTGCGTGGGGCTCGATGAGTCCTCCGAGCTCGGCCAGTTCGGCGGTCAGGGAATCCGCATCGTCGAAGGTGCGAGCCATGACCGTCAGGCGCTTGGCGTAGTGACCGATGGGGTATTCCATGGTCATGCCGATGCCGCCGTGCATCTGAATCGATTCCTGACTGATGTTGCGGGCGGCCCGGTCGACGACGATCTTCGCGGCGATGACGTCGCGATGACGGTCCTTCTCCGCGCCGACGGCCTCGGAAGTCACGGCCAGGCGCGAATACATGGCCATGCTGCGGGCATATTCGAGTTCGGCGTAGAGGTCGGCGGCACGGTGCTGCAGTGCCTGATTCACGCCGATGGGGGCACCGAACTGCTCGCGCGTCTTGAGGTACTCCGCGGTCATCGTCAGGGAGGCCTCGAGTGCGCCGACGGCCTCGGCCATGATCGCGGCGTTGCCCAGGTCGATGACCTCGGTGAGGACCTCGCGGGCGTCGGCGGCGTCGAGTCGCTGACCGGGGGTGTTCTCGAGTTTGAGGTTCGCGCTGCCGAGGCCGTCGGCCTGGCGATGAGCGACCCGAGTCAGGCCCTCGGCATCGGCGGCGACCAGGTACAGGCCGAGGTCGCCGTTCTGCGAGGCGGTGACGATGAAGTGATCGGCGACGTCGCCGCCGAGCACGTTGTTCTTCTCGCCGCTGAGGGTGACTGCGCCATCGGCGGCCGCCGTGGCGGTCGTTTCGGGGGTGTCGACGGCATAGCGCAGACTCGGCTCGAGCGCGGCCAGGGCGAGGAAGGTCTGTCCTTCGCACACTCCCGGCAGGATGGCCTGCTTCTGCTCCTCGTTGCCGGCGAGCAGGAGAGCATTCGTCCCGAGCACCGCGGTGGCGAGGAAGGGCTCGAGCACCAGGGAGCGGCCGAACGCCTCGGCGACCACGGCCACCTCGTTGAAGGTCATGTCCGCACCGCCGTAGCTCTCGGGCACGGACAGGCCCAGCAGGCCCATCTCGGCGAAGGCCTGCCACTTCTGTCGTGAGATGCCCTCGTCGCTGCGGAGGATCTCCTCGCGCTGGGCGGCGTCGTACTCGCTGCGCAGGTACTTGTGCAGTGTGCTGGCGAGTTCCTGTTGAATGTCGTTGAGTTCAAGATCCATGAGTTGTCCTCTTTAAGAAATCGTATGAGCGCCGGTATCTCAGAGACCGAGCAGCGCCTTCGAGATGATTCCGCGCTGCACCTCGGACGAACCGCCGTAGATGGTGACCTTGCGGGTGTTGAAGTAGGAGGGGAGGGCATCGACGGCACCGTGGGGCAGATCCGACAGACCCTGGCCCTGGACGCGGTCGGAGACGAAGTCGAGACCCTGCGGACCGAGGACATCGACGAGGAGCTCGGAGATGTCCTCCTGCAGCTGGGAGCCCTTGAGCTTGAGCACCGACGAGCGAGGATCCGGCTTGTCCGAACCGGTCGCCTGGGTCGACAGGATCCGCAGCTGAGTCATCTCGAGGGCGGTGAGTTCGGTTTCGATCCGCGTCAGACGAGCCGAGAACAGGGGATCGTCGAGCAGAGTGCCCCGTGCCGTCTTCGTCACCGCGGCATAGGCCTTGGCGCGGGCGAGGTTGACCTTCGAGGCGCCGATGCGAGCGATGCCGGTGCGCTCATTGCCGAGCAGGAACTTCGCGTACGTCCAGCCCTTGTTCTCCTCGCCGACGAGGTTCTCGACGGGGACCTCGACGTTGTCGAAGAAGATCTCGTTGACCTCGTGGCCGCCGTCGATGAGCTGGATCGGGCGGACGGTGACACCGGGTGACTTCATGTCGATGAGCAGGAACGAGATGCCCGCCTGCTTCTTCACGTCCGGGTCGGTGCGCACGAGGTTGAACATCCAGTCGCCGTACTGGCCCAGAGTCGTCCAGGTCTTCTGGCCGTTGACGATGTACTTGTCGCCATCGCGAACGGCCGACGTCTTCAGTGAGGCGAGATCCGAGCCGGCGTTGGGCTCGGAGAAGCCCTGAGACCACCAGATGTCGATGTTGGCCGTGGCCGGGAGGAAACGCTCCTTGAGCTCTTGGCTGCCGAAGGTGGCGATGACCGGGCCGACCATCGAGACATTGAAGGGCAGCGGCTGGGGCACGCAGGCCAGCTGCATCTCCTCGAGCCAGATGTGGCGCTGGACGGGGGTCCAGTCCTGTCCGCCCCATTCGACGGGCCAGTCCGGGACCGCGTAGCCGTGCTGATTGAGGATGCGCTGCGAGGTGACGATGTCATCCTTGCTCAGCTCCTGGCCGGTGGCGACCTTGAACCGAAGCTCCTCGGGGATCTCCTTGCGGTAGAACTGACGCATCTGCTGCGCGAATTCGCGCTCTTCAGCATTCAGTAGGGTGTCCATGCGAACTCCTTATAGATCGTTCAGTAACTTGTCTCCCATGGTACGGTCCGGTGTTCGGGGTCACAAGTGGCGCGCGGGGGAGAGGGGTCCCGAGTGGCGCGCGGGAGAGGGTTTCCGACTCGTCAGGGGAGAGGGGCCCCGACTCGTCGGGGGAGACGGTGCCCGGTGCGCGGGGAGCCTCCGGCGGCCGCGACCGCCGCGGTTTTCGAAGATCACGGAAATGTGTACCCGCATCACGATTCACTAACTATATTTCGGAATCGTGTTACTACATCTATCGCGGGTGATATGACAAAGGCAGACCTCGGATCGGAATGGTCCGATTCCAGAGCACATCTTCGTCAACCCCCGCCTGGATGTGCTTCCCCTTCCCTGCAGTATTCATCCCCAGGGGGCACGGAAAGCTGTGCATTTTGTCAGGTCAGGTGACGCGGACGATGCAGGCGCCGCGATCGCGACGCCTCTTCGGCTATGGGACGGAACTCGCGACGATCGTCGACGCGCTCTGTGATGCTGAGCGTGCAGGCGCCCTCATCATCGGCCCCGCCGGAGTCGGGAAGACGACAGTGCTCAACGCCGCGCTCTCGCGTCTGGACCCGAGCCTGTCGATCACCCGCCTGCGCGGTTCGAACAGTGCGCGAGCACGCAATCTCGGGATCTTCGAGATCCTCCTGTCCCAGCAGGGGATCGACACCGACCTCGCTCCCGGACGATCGCTGTCGGTGATCGGCGAACTCTTCGAACGGCGATCGGCGGGAGCCGAATCCCTCGTCGTCGTCGACAATGCCGACCTCGTCGACGATCATTCCGTGGCCGTCCTCGCGCAGCTGGCGGCCGCACGTCGGGTCCGTCTGCTCATCGCCGCCGAATCGGCGCGACCCCCGATCGACCTGATCGTCGGGCTGTGGATGGACGGACGCCTGGTCAGGGTCGACCTCGACGGAATCGACGAGGCGGACGCGATCGCGATGATCAGCAGCGTCGGTCTGATGGAGACCGAGACGCGATCGGTCTCGGAACTCTGCGGTCTCGCCCACGGCAACCCCCGACTGCTCGAGAGGCTTCTCTACGGTCGCAGCCGGACCAGCGGAGTCGAGTCCGCGATCGCCGGAGCCGATGAGCTCAGCAGATCGATCATCGAAATCGTCTCCCTCGCCGAGGCGGTGCCCCATGACAGCCTCATCGGACTGGCCGACCCGCAGACCATCGACACCCTGACGGAGAACGGTCTGCTGACGATCGCCAAGGGCCGTGGCGGGGAGGTGAGCATGCACGAACCCGTGACCACTGAGAACGTTCGCGCGGCGATCCCTCCCTCGCGCAGCCTCGAGCTCCTCACGCGCTTCGACTCCGTGATCGACTCGGCCGTGCTGCGCGACCGATCGCTGTTCGGCTATGTCGGGTGGGCGATCTCGCTGGGCAGGGTGCCGAGTCGGGACCAGGTCCTCGGCGCCGTCACCTGGGGCAACGCGCGCGGCAGATACCTCGAGGCGGCGGACATCATCCGCACGAGCGGGTACCGCGGGAACGAACTCGACCTCGAGCTCGCCCGCTGCGAATGGGGTGCCGGGCGGCTGCAGGCGGCGAAGGAGATCATCGAACCGCTCATCGCCCAGGCGTGCGCACACCCCGATGAGGGCGGAGACGAGTACCTGTCCCGGCTCGCCTCGATCGAGGTGAGGCTGGCGGATCCGAGGCGACCGGAGAGCCTGCGGCTGGACTGGGTCCGCGATCGACTGACGCTGCCCCTCGACCTCGGCCGCCTCGACGCCACCCGAGCCCGATTCGAACTCAAGGGCGGACGGCTCTCCACCACCTGCGCGCTGGCCGAAGCCGTCTACCTCGATCATGCGTGCTCGGTGCGGCACCGCCTGCGCGCCTGCGCCTTCCTCGGCGTCGCCGAGGTGATGGCGGGACGGATCGAGGTGGGGCTGAGCTACATCGACCAGGCACGTTTGATGTTCGAACTGCCCGGGCCCGGAGCCTTCGAACGCGAGGATGCCCTCCCGCAGTTCTTCGCGGCCCACTACATCGCCGGAGACTGGTCCCGTGCGCGGGACGCAATGGACGGCCTGACCTCGAGCAGGCGCGTCATTCGCCTCGCCAACGCGCTCATCGACCTGCGCACCGGCAGAGTGTCGAACGCCCACAGGGTCCTCGACAGCCTGCAGCTGGCCGATGAAGCCGCTGACATCGTCGACCTCTCCGGCGTCGCCCGATCGGCCCAGAACCTGGCGGCGGTGCTGACCGACCGGCCTTCGGGCATCGTCTCCGTCTCCACCGCCGAATCGAGCGACGCCAGTCGGCATTCCTGGTGGGCCTCGTTCGAGGCCAGGCTGTTCGATCTCCAGGCACTCGCGCAGACCTCCCCGACGGTCGCCGCCGGCGAACTCTACGACCTCGGAGTCGCCGCCGAAGAGCAGGGAGCGTACACGCTGACCGCTCTGGCCTGGCTCGAGTCCGCACAGCTCGGCCATCCGCAGGCGCTGACACGATTTCCGTCGGCCGCAGTCGAAGTCGACGGGGCCCTCGGACGGCTCCTGCAGTCCGTGGCCCATGCCCTCGACACCGACGACCTCGACGCTCTCCTCTCGGCAGCACGCGAGGCGCAGTCGTTCGGTGCGATCGTCCTCTGCTCCCAACTGGCCGCGAAGGCCCGTAAGGCCGCGATCGCCGACAGGAACGCCGCCGCGACGAAGGAGGCCCGCCTCCTCCACGGCCGCAGCCTGCGCGTGATCGACTTCGACGCCGACGGCGACCGACTCCAGGACACTCTCAACGAACTCGAAAGAACCCTGATCGACGGTGTCGTCGCAGGCCGCACGAGCGCAGAGCTCGGCACGGGCCTGCACCTGTCGACGCGGACGGTCGAATGGCACCTCGGGCGCATCTACCGTCGCCTGCACGTGGCCAACCGGCAGGAGCTGAGAGAGGTGGTGATGGCGTGGAGAGGCAGGTGAACTCAGCACCCCGACACCCGAGGATCTTCGGACGGGTCGCCGAACTCGAGCTGATCCATCGCTCCCTGAGGTGCTCGGAGTGCTCCGGCATCCTCATCGAGGGCGAGATCGGCGTCGGCAAGACCATGCTGGCGACACAGGCGTTCCGCGACAGAGGCGCAGACGGGATCTGGATCCGCGGCGATCGGGTGCATCAGGGCGTCGACTTCGGCGCCTTCGGCCTCCTCGTCGACCTCGACGACGATCCCGCCACGCTGCTGGGCCGCATCGTCTCGATGCTCACCTCGACCCGCACCCCGCAGGTGGTCTTCGTCGACGACGCGCATCTGCTCGACTCGCGATCGCAGGGCGTCCTGTCCGAACTGGCCAGCGCCGGATCGATCCGACTCGCCGTCCTCGCCCGGTCCAAGACGGCCGACGGATACATCCCCTTCTCGTCTCTCGTCGAGGACAGGGTCCTCCAGCATCTCGTCCTCGACGTGCTGCCACCGGAGGACTACCGGGCCATGATCGAGCACAGGCTCGGCGGCATCGTGTCCCAGGCGGTCGTCGACATCGTCGACTTCCACTCCGGACGCAATCCGGGAAAACTGCTCGAACTGCTCGAGTACACCTCCCGGCGGGGGCGATTCCTCAAGCGCAGAGGAGTCTGGATCCTCGACGGGCTCGACGTCGACTACGACGAACGCGCCCGGGACTACACGAGGATCGGACTGCTCGACTACTCGGCGAAGGAGAGAGAGGCCCTCGAGCTGATCGTCCTCGCCGGAGAGGTGGATCTGGCCACCCTGCTCGAGGCGGGTCTCGGTGAGGCCGCTGATGCGCTGGTGGCGTCCGGGGAGCTGCGACTCGATGCGCGAGCCGAACACAGATACCAAGCGGTGGAGAACCATGCCGCGGACACCATCCGCTACACGACCCCGGTGGGCCAAAGCAGGGCATGGTTCGATTTCATCGAGGCCCGCGGCGACACCCCGTCTGACTGGGCAAAGATGATCAGAGCGGAATGGGGGCTGGTCTGCGGAGCGGAGATCTCCGAGGCCCGGACGATCGACGCGGCACGGATCGCCACCGGCCTCGGGGACTGGCATCGGGCGATGCGTCTGCTCGCCGAGGTCCCGATGGAGCGGATGGACCCGCACGACCTGTTCGAGGTCGCCCGCCTCTACTGCGCGTGCAACAAGATCCCTCTCGGCCTCGACGTCCTCGCCCACGCCGTGCGCACCGCCTGCTGTGCTCAGCTGGTCATCGATTCGCTCGTGGTCTGGATGGGGCGAGCGTTCGGCAATTCCTCCCCTGCGCTGAGGCTTGCGGACTTCCGCACCGCGCTCGAACGACTGCAGGAGGACGGGGACGACCACCCCGGAGAGGGAGTGGAGGCCGAGCTCGGTGTCGAACTCCTCGACCGGGTGAGCACGGCCGTCGTCGAGCATCGTCCGATCCACCGGTCCGTCTTCGCCGATCTGTCGAGGCAGAACGCACTGACGAGCACCTTCCACGTGCTCGACACGAGTCTCCATGTCATGGACATGCTCGACTCGGGCAGCACGCACGAAGCGCTCGCCCTGCTCGGGGCCACGCTGATCGAATGCCGCGCGGACAGTTCGGCCGTGTTGCGTCTGACCGTGCTGCAGGTCAGGGCACTGCTGCAGCTGGGACGCATCGACGAGGCGAAATCGCTGATGGCTGATCCGCCGAGCCATGACATCGCCTTCCTCTCGGCTCGGTCGGGGCCGATGGATCTGCTGTGGGCCCAGGTCCACCTCATCGAAGGCGATCTGCCGGGGGCGATGATGGCGCTGCGCGCCGCGATCGAGGGACTCGAATACTGGAATCAGACGACTCAGCTGGCCATCGCCCTGGCCGAGGCCGAATATGCGATCTCACGAGTCGGAACACCCGAAGAGGCCGACGACCTGCATGAGCGCTTCGAGGCGCTGCCCTTCCCGGGGCTCTACCATGACTACCGCAGGGCGCTGGTCCTGCGCACCGCCGCGCGAGCGATCCGCACCTCGGACCCTTCCTACCTGAGCGAACTGAGACGGATGCTGGCCGAGGCCGAAGAGGACGGGGCAGCGGCGATCGTCGTCCTCATCCGCCTGCTCCTCTTCCGTCACTTCGACGAGATCGAACCGGAGGAGCTGTGCCGGGCCGCCGGGCGGGGGACGGGGCGCGAATTCGAACTGGTCGGCCGCCTCGGCGCGGCACTGCGGGACAAGGATCCGCAGGCCCTGTCAGCGATCGCCGAGGCCTACGGGCCCTCGATGCCCGATCTCGCCGGCAGGTGCACGGCCTTGGCCGCTCGCTTCGGAGCCCAGGGGCACCACCGTGAGGCAGGGAGTGAGGGACACGGCGAGCTGACTGCCCGGGAGAGGCAGATCAGTGCGCTCATCGTCGCCGGTCGATCCAATGCCGAGATCGCACGTGAACTGGGCGTGCGAGTGCGCACGGTCGAGGGCCACACCTATCGGCTCTTCCGCAAACTCGGCATCACCCGCAGAGAGCAGGTCGCCGAGGCGATGCGAGGCACCGAAGGTCGGCTTCGGGCCTAGGGCGTGTCTGATAAATGCTGTAACCAAGCGATGACACCGTTGAGCACGACAGCGGCTCGATAGACGACGGCGAGTTTGTCATAGCGAGTGGCCAGTCCTCGCCACTGCTTCAAACGGGCATAACCGCGCTCGATGACATTGCGACCCTTGTACTTGATCGCGTCGAACTTCGGTGGACGGCCACCCTTTGATCCTCGCCGGAGACGATGGCCTTGCTGATCGGACGGTTCGGAGATGACTGCCTCGATCTTCCGCGACCGCAGCAGTGACCGGTTCGCTCTCGATGAGTAGGCCTTGTCGCCAAGGACGGCGTCCGGGCGGGTGCGTCGACCGACCTGAAGGTTGTCCAACAGAGGGGCGAGCATCGGGCTGTCGCCGTCCTGACCAGCGGTGCAGATCGACACCAGCGGCAGCCCGTGGCCATCGACGAGCTGATGAGTCTTTGTCGACAAGCCTCCGCGCGAGCGGCCGAAAGCGTGGTCAGGCGACTCTGTCAGTAGATCCTTGTAATTCGACGAGTCCCTTTTTTACGCGGCTGATGTTCGTCGCGTGTTGATGTGCGCGAGCGATCGTGGAGTCGACTGAGACGGTGAAGTCGACCTTGTCATTCTTTGCCGCGTGGACAGTCAGAGCCTGGTGGATGGCATCCCAGGTGCCGTCGGCGGCGAGGCGGCGGTGCCAGGTCCACACGGTCTGCCATTTGCCGAAGGTCTCGGGCAGATCGCGCCAAGCGATACCGGTGCGGTAGCGGTAGATGATGCCCTCGACCATCTGTCTGGGATCGGAGAACGGGCGGCCTCGTCGGCCGGTCGGTGCCGGGAGGTAGTCGGCGATGAGAGCCCATTGGTCATCAGTGAGTAGTTGGAATCGAGACACGATTCCAGGGTTTCAGAATCCCACCGGGAAATTTATCAGACACGCCCTAGACCGCACCGAGTATCGGCTGTTGCGGGAATTCGGGCACAAGCGAGTATGCATCCAGGGGCTCGGGCAGTGACCGAGCGGTGACCGAGTAGTGACCTGGCGCATACTCCAGTGTCGACCACCTGGTCCCGGGCCGTCGTGATCGACCAGCATCGATGGTATGGACAGCATTCTGCGGCCGTTCAGGCCATCGACGCCTCTCAGCGCACCCGCTCCGGCTGCCGCGACCCGGTGGACGTCCGCAGTCGAAATGAAGGGGATGAGATCATGCGCCCGGTGATTCGTCGCAAGGAACTCGGTGACCTCCGCACTCTGCTCTCACGGCATCATTCCGTGGCGCTCACCGGCGGCATCGGGACCGGCAGACGGTCACTTCTGCGTGCCCTCGAGGCCGACTGGGAGGGAATCGCCGTCCGGGTGCCGTCCAGTCCGCTCGACGCGCAGATCGCCTATTCCGGCATCGACGGTCTGCTCACCGCCGTCGGAGCACCGGTCGACGATGTCGCGATCCCCGCGGAGCGCACTCTCGACGAGGTGGCCTTGAGCGCGCTGACGGCCCTTGATGCGCTGCCGGAGGAGAAGAACATGCTCGTCCTCGTCCCCAACGCCGATGAGATGGACCTCGACTCCCAGCGGGTGCTCGGACGGATCCTCCGCCGCCGGCGGACCGGTCCGCTGAGCATCGTCATCACCGCACGGTCGGTCAGCGATGACGGTCCGTTCGCGTCGGTGCCCGAGATCGCACTGTCGGATCTCAGCATCGCCGAGCTGGTCGACCTCGCCCACGAGCTCAGCGCCGTGCGGTTCGGACACCTGACGCTCGCCGAGGAGGCGGCACTGGTGGCCGCCCATGCGGCATCGGGACGGCCGCTGGCGCTCAGCCGCATTCTCGACGAGATGGCACTGAGCGAGATCCGCGGAGAGATCGCGCTGACTCTGCCGGTCAGGGTGGGACCGGCCAGCCACCCGATGATCGCCGAGCTCGTCGATGGGACGAGTCCCGATTCCGAAGAGATACTCAGATGCCTGTCCCTGGCCCCGCTGACGCCCGTTCGTCCGCTGGCCGATCGGATGCCCGGGTTCTGGGAGGCCATCGACGAACTCGAGTCCCGCGGAGCGATCGAACGCCGTGGAGCATTCCTGCGCATCCCGCATGGGCTCGTCCGAGCCTCGGTCCAGCAGTCGATGTCAGCCGGTCAGAGGCGCCGGACGCACCTCGACCTGGCGCAGGACTGCGCCGAGACCTGGCCGCAGGTCGAAGCCTGGCACACCTCGTTCGTCGCCCCGGACGAGGAGACGCCCGAGCTCCTGACCGCGCACGCGACAGGACTGATCCGGCAGGGATTCGTCGCCTGCGGCATCGAATTCGTCGAGCGGGCCCTCAAGGTCAGTGCCGCCCCTGAGCGGCTCCACGAGCGGATTCTCGATGTGGCCGAAGCGCTTGCCGACCGTGGTCAGTTCGTCTTCGCACGCCGCTATTCGACACTCGCCTCACGTTCTTCTCACCCCGGCATCGCCGTCCGCGCACGGACGCTCGATGTGCGCAATGAGTTCGTCAGGACGCAGACGCTGCCCTCCTCACTGCTGATGCCGTGGAGCAGACGTGAAGCGGCGGAGGCTCCCGCCGAAGTCGCCCGCCTGCAGCTGACGCTGGCACTCTGCCACTGCGAACGAGGCGAGTATGCCGACGCGCAGGAACTGGTGGAGCTGGCCGAAGCAGCGCAGGATTCCTTCCACGACGGTGAGCGACAGCTCGCCCAGGCCGTGCGGATCCTGCTCGAGAGCAATCGCGGAGACGATGCCTCGGCGCTGCGGGGATTCATCGCGTTGCAGGAGGAGCAGGAAGCGTTCGAACCGACCTTCGGTCTGGCAGTCGCCTCCGGACTGATGCTGACCGAGCACTATGATCGTGCCTCCGCCGTGCTCGATCGGGTCCGCATGGACTGCGAGCCGTCCCGGACCTGGCGGCGACAGGCGGACTGTCTGCGGGCTGAGCTGGAGATCCGTCTCGGGCGCATTCGCCGCGCCAGCGATGTCATCGACCGGATCACCGCCGCCTCCGAGAGCGAGGCGAGCAGAGGCTCCGGGCTCATCCGGCAGGACCGTCTGCTGCTGCTGCGCTGCTGGCACCTGTTCATGAGCGGACGCCCAGGTGATGCCGGCACGGTGGAGGAAGAGGCCGCAGCACTGGCCATGACCACGGGCAACCGCAGTCTCCTCGCCGAGCTCAACGCCGTCCAGGGGCGCTATCTGCTGAGCGTGGACTGTCCGGCCGAAGCCGTCGATCATCTGCGTCGCTGCGCCGAGCTCTCGGGAGCCGAGGTCAACCCCAATGTGCGCCGTTTCGAAGGCGACCTGATCGAGGCGCTGGTGAGACTGGGCCGAAGGGAACACGCCTCGGTGATGCTCCAGCAGCTGCGCAGGCGGGCCGACCGCTGCCCCTCTCGCTGGACCGAGCTGGCGGTGAGCAGGAGCGAAGCGATGCTGGCCGCCGGGACGACGTGCACCGAACTGTTCGGGCGTGCTCTGCGCGAAGCGAGCTCACCCGAATTCGCTTTCGAGAAGGCGCTGACCCATGCGGCATTCGCGTCGCGCCTGGCCGACAACGGGGCCGGGATGAAGGCACGCGAACAGCGAACAGCGGCCGCGGCCCTGCTGCACGAGGCCGGGGCCGAACGATTGGCCGAGCAGCTGCTCGCCGGTCGGACCGAAGCTGCCGAAATCGAGGCTCTGCCCGACCTGCCGCGTCTGGGCGAGCTCAGCGATGAGGAACGCAAGGTCGTCGAACTGGTCCGGATGGGGCTGAAGAACCGGGAGATCGCCGAACGCATCTTCGTCTCCCTGCGGACGGTCGAACTCCGGCTCACCGCCGTCTACCGCAAACTCGACGTCGGGTCACGGACGGAACTCGTGTCCCGCCTGGCCGGCAATCCTCGCCTCGCCGCCGTCTGAGAAGGACCCGGCCGAAGATCGTGGCACTCCGCACGGTGCCGGTCGTGGCACTCCGCACGGTGGCCGCGGATGACCGCACTCCCTCCTCCGCAAGCGGCTGAACAGGAGCTCGGCAGCCATAGCGTGAACTCGACGCATTCCGCAGTGGGAATCGCAGCACCGCCGGAGTCCTCGGGCGGTGGCCGGCCGCTCGGCCGGGATCGTCGAGTATGGGAGATCGCTATGACTGTGTCAGAACACCCGGATCCGCTCACCCGGACAGGCGCTTCCGCAGCCCCACCGATGGCGGCCGCGACAGCGGCGTGGCCGGCGAGACTGGCGATGCGGGTCTGGAGGAACAAGACCGGTCTGCAGCTGCTGTTCGACGTCTCGGCTTGGATCCTCGCCGGTCTGCTCGCCGCGACGGTCATGAGCGGCGGCATCGCGACGGTCGAGCTGGGCATCGCCCTCGCCGCTTCAGTGGCTCTGCAGTTGGTTCTTGGACTGCTCATCGGTGTGTACAGGAGCCGATTCCACTACGGCAGCTTCTCCGAATACGGCGGGATCGCGATCATCTCTCTCGTCATCGCGTGCGCCCTCATGGCCGTCACGTTCGGGAACTCTCCATTCGTTCTGCTGACCGTGCTGTCCGCTGTCATCCTCATGACCGGCAGCCGCTACGTCGTCCGCTGGTCCCACCAGATCGCCACTCGGCCGCTGCAGGGTCAGCGGGTGCTCGTCGTCGGTGCCGGCGCCGCCGCCGAGTCGCTGATCCGACAGATGCTGTCCGACCCCGACGGCGCCTATCTGCCCGTCGGGCTCATCGACGACGATCCGCGCAAGCGGCACCTGAGCATCCACGGGGTGCGTGTGCGGGGCACGAGCGAGGACATCGCCGAGGTGGTCGAATGGCTCAACGTCGCCGGTGTCATCGTCGCCATCGCCGATTCCGAGGCGGGATTCCTCCACGCCTGCCGAGATCGTCTGCAGACGTCCGGGACGTGGCTGCGAACGATCTCGCCGCTGGCGGAGATGGTCAACCGAAAGGTCGAGATCGCCGATATCCGCGACCTCAAGGTCGAGGACCTGATCGGACGCAGCCCCATCCGCACCGACCTGGATGAGATCGCCGAGGCGGTGGCGGGCAAGCGAGTGCTGGTCACCGGTGCGGGAGGGTCGATCGGCAGCGAACTCTGTCGTCAGATCTTCTCCCTCAACCCCGAAAGCCTCGTCATGCTCGACCGGGACGAGACCTCTCTGCACGGAGTCGAACTCTCCCTGTTCGGCTCGGCCCTGCTGATGTCGCCGAACACCGTGCTCGCCGACATCCGCGATCGGGCGGCGCTGAACCGGATATTCGCCGAGGCGAGGCCCCAGATCGTCTTCCACGCCGCGGCGCTCAAGCACCTGCCGATGCTGCAGAGATTCCCCGAAGAGGCCTGGAAGACCAACGTCCACGGCACCCTCAACGTCCTCGATGCCGCTCACGCGGTCGGGGTCGAGACCTTCGTCAACGTCTCGACCGACAAAGCGGCTTCCCCGACGAGCGAACTGGGTCGCAGCAAGCGCATTGCGGAGCAGCTGGTCAGCGGGTTCGCCGCGAAGTCGCCGGGGACCTACCTCTCCGTCCGCTTCGGCAACGTGCTGGGCTCCCGTGGCTCGGTGCTGATGTCCTTCCAGGAGCAGATCAGGCGAGGAGACCCGATCACCGTCACCGATCCCGAAGTCCGTCGATACTTCATGACGATTCCCGAAGCCTGTCAGCTGTTGCTGCAAGCGGCGACGATCGGAGAGGACGGCTACGTCATGGTCCTCGACATGGGGGAGCCGGTGCGCATCGTCGACATCGCCCGAAGTCTGGTCGCGATGTCGAACCAGAACACCGAGATCGTCTACACCGGTCTGCGCGAGGGAGAGAAGCTCGACGAAGAGCTCTTCGGCGACTACGAGGGGACTGTCGTGCGGATCCACGACAAGATCAGCCGCGTGGAGGCTCCGGTGATCGAACCGGCCGACCTGCCCGTCGTCATGGCCGAGCGGGACATCATCGATCAGTTCTGCAGCCGCAACTGCCGTCCGGTGACGGCGATCGGCCATGAGCTCGGCGCACCGGTCGATCGTGAGCCGGGCGCACAGAAGATCGAGACCGAGACCGTCCACCTGTCCGCGACCGCGGGTCTGGTCCCGGAGCGCGTGAGCCGAGAGCCGATCTGAGCGCAGAGACGAATCCACCACTGGCTCGTGCCTCCGTTGGAGCCGACAGAGCCTGCCTCGAGAAGAAGGGAAGGTCAGGATATGCCCCTGTCCGGCACAACACCGAGCTCACAGCGCACCGCATCCGCCGACGAGAGGATCCTGCTGTCCACCCCGGACGTCGGACCGGTGGAGGAGGAATTCCTCCTCCGGGCCTTCCGCGGCGGCTGGATCGCCCCCATCGGTCCCGACCTCAGGGCGTTCGAGGACGAACTCGCGGCGGAAGTCGGAGTTCGGCACGCGGTGGGACTCTCATCCGGAACGGCGGCCCTGCACATGGGGCTGCTCGGTCTCGGCGTTCGCCCCGGCGATGCTGTCGTGACATCGACGATGACTTTCGCCGCGACAGCGAACGCCATCACCTACTGCGGTGCTCGGCCGCATTTCGTCGACTGCGCATCTGACGGAAACATGGATCCGGCGCTGCTGCACCGAGTGCTCAAGGAACTGGCCGCCGAGGGCAGGGCCCCGGCCGCGATCGTTCCCGTCGATCTGCTCGGACGTCCCGCCGACTATGGACGGATCCTGCCGATCGCCGCCGAGTTCGAGGTTCCCGTCCTCATCGATGCGGCCGAATCGCTGGGCTCGGCATACGGGCAGGAGCCATGCGGCAGCTTCGGGCAGGCCGCGGCTGTTTCATTCAACGGCAACAAGATCATGACGACGTCGGGAGGGGGCGCGCTCCTGACCGATGACGACCGTCTCGCCGAATACGCCGCTTACCTCTCCGCTCAGGCACGGGAGCCGGTGGCCCACTACGAGCACAGAGAGATCGGCTTCAACTATCGCCTGAGCAATCTGCTGGCCGCTCTCGGTCGGGCGCAGCTGACCAGGCTCCACGGCATGATCGACAGGCGAAGGGCGATTCGTCAGCGGTACGACGACTCGATCGTCTCGCCTTGGGAGGGGATCACCCTCTTCGGAGCGGACAACCCTCATCGGGACAACGCTTGGCTGTCAGCGATCCTCGTCGATGAGCAGCGGGCAGGCTTCAGCGCCGGTGATTTGGGCGCATGGCTGGCGGCGCACAGCATCGAGACGAGATCCCTGTGGAAGCCGATGCATCTGCAGCCGGTCTTCACCGCCGCACCCATGCACGGCGGGCAGGTGTCCGAATTCCTGTTCGCCTCCGGTCTGACAATGCCCAGCGGCTCGGCCCTGAGCGAGACCGATGTCGATCGGATCATCGAGACGGTCATCGACTTCATCAGCTGTCCGAAGCCGCAGTTCGATCGCATCGCATGATAGCCCGACCGCAGTCCACGCCGCTCGACCCCCGATCCCGCGAGCCTGCGGCGCAGACGCCCGCTGCCGTGGGGGCTCGGTCGGCTTTCCGCACACTCGATGCGGTCCGCCGCAGGCAACATGACTTTCCCATTACTGCCCTCGGTCACGGCTATAGCCTGAGATTCGGATCGGCCGAAGCGGAGGACACGGAAATGAACATCAGGAATGCCTCCGGGCTCTCGCGTCGATCCGAGACCGGGAGCCCGCGAGGACGCTTCGATCGGGTTCTCCTGCAACCCGTGACTTCGAGGTGACCGACCATGGCTGCGTTTGAGAACCCGCCGGAGACGAGGAAAGGTCTGACATCCATGGAACTGCGTGACTATCTGCGGATCCTTCGCAAGAAATGGCTGCTTGTCACCGTGATGACAGCGCTGGGAATCGGCGCCGGGTTCGTCCCCGTGATGCTCATGCCCCCGACCTATGAGGCCAACACGCAGCTGTACGTGTCCGTCCGGTCGGAGGTCGGGACCACGGGCGACCTCATGCAGGGCAACAGCTTCGCCCGTGAGGTCGTCAGCAGCTACGCGGACGTGGTGGGCACCAGCGTGGTCCTGCAGCCTGTGATCGATGAGCTGGAGCTCGACACCACCGTCTCCGAACTGGCGGAGAAGGTTCAGGCCAGCACCCCGGAGGAGTCTGTCCTCATCGACATCGCGGCCGAAGACACAGATCCGGGCCAGGCCTCAGCGATCGCCGAGGCGGTCGGGGAGAGTCTCAAGCAGGCAGTGCAGGATCGACTGGAACCGGCTCGGGCGGACGGCGAGAGTTCGATCAGCCTCACCACCACTCAGCAGGCGCTGACCGACGAGGACCCGGTGAGTCCGCGCGCCGAACTCCTTCTGCCGCTGGGATTGCTCGTCGGCCTGTTCGCCGGTCTCGGTCTTGCCATCCTCACCGCTGTGCTCGACACCAGGGTCCACTCCGTTCGCGACATCAAACAGATCACGGCGGTTCCGGTCGTCGGCAGGATCCCGCACGATCCGACGATCGACAGCGACCCTCTCGTCGCGCGCAGTCATCCTCACAGTTCGACGACCGAGGCGTTCAGGGCGCTTCGCACCAGTTTGGATTTCCTCGTGATCGGGCAGCGGAATCGAGTCCTCACGGTCACCTCGTCGAGCGTGCAGGAGGGAAAGTCGATCACAGCGGCGAACCTGTCGATCGTCCTCGCCGAGGCGGGGATGCGAGTGGTCCTCGTCGACTGCGACCTCCGTCGGCCCAGAGTCGCCGAGTACCTGGGCATCGAGGGCGGGGCCGGCCTCAGCGATGTTCTGGTGGGACGAGCGGAGCTCGACGATGTGCTGCAGTACTGGGGCGAAAACGGGCTCCACGCTCTTCCTTCGGGTCGCATCCCACCCAACCCGAGCGAACTGCTCGGTTCGGAAGCCATGGACCTCGTGTTGGAGACCCTCAGCGCAGAATTCGACTTCGTGATTCTGGACGCCCCTCCCGCGCTGGCCGTGACGGATTCTGCCGTCATCGGGAAGAAGGCCACGGGCACACTCGTCGTGGCCGCGGCACAGAGCAGCAGGAAGCCGGCGGTGCTCGAAGCCATCAGCATGCATGAAGACGTCGGCGCACACGTATCCGGGATCATCGTCACGAAACTGCCGCCCAACGGTGACGACCTGTACGTCTACGGCAGTCGGGCCTCCTACGGCACACCCCCGACTGCCGACGAACAGCTTGGGGGACCGGACCACGCTTTCGTGTCCGATCGCGGTTCCGAGCTCAGCGGGTCCGCTCGGCCGGAACATGAAGTCCATGACGAACCAGCCGTGCAGATCGACACGAGCAGTGCGGACCGCCCGACGAGTTCGGCGCTGTCATTGGTGCACGCCTCTCGGGCGGAGGCGAAGAGCGCCTCGAGGGAGGTGTCCTGACGTGCCCGATCAATTCGCGATTCTCACGGTGTGCACCGGCAACATCTGCCGGTCGCCGTTGGCAGAGGCGGTGCTCAGGCAGCGATTCGTCGACGACTCGGAGATCCTGGTCGGCTCGGCGGGCACCCAGCCCGCGCTCGGGCGGCTGATGACCAAACAGACTCGCGAGATCGCCTACTACCTGGGTACCACCGATGCCCGTGGCCACCGGGCCAGGAAGGTCACCGTCGACCTGCTGCGCGAGGCCGACCTCGTCCTGGCCATGACCCGCGAGCACAGACGGAAACTCGTCGAGCTCAGTCCGAGCACCATCCGCCGCACCTTCACCATGCGGGAGTTCGCACGCCTGGCAGCGACGACACGGGACTCGGACATCGTCAGGGAAGGGGCCTTGGACGTCGACGATCGTGCGGGAAGGCTGCGAACCGCCGTCGCCGCGGTGGCTCGAGGGCGGAGTCGTCAACGCCGACCGCAGTTCCCTTCCGATGATGACGTGCTCGATCCCTTCGGCGGTGACCACGGGGTCTACACGCATTCGGCGATCCAGCTCGTTCCCGCAGTGGAGGGAGTGGCCCTGCTGCTGCAGAGGGCGCTGAGCCTCGATGAGGAGGACCGATGGGCGGTCAATGCTCTCGGCATGCCGATCTCCTGACGCGGAATCCCACTCTCCTGCTTCTGAGGAGGCGATCCTACGACTTCACCAAGCGAGCCGTGGATCTGTGTCTGGGAGCAGTGGGACTCATCGCAACCGCTCCTGTGCAGGCGGGCATCGCCGTCGCAGTCCTGCTCACTCTCGGCCGGCCGATCCTCTTCCGCCAACGACGCCCGGGACGGGACGGCGAGATCTTCGAACTGCTGAAGTTCAGGACGATGCGACACCCGGAGACGGAGCACGATACGGACGAACAGAGGCTGACCTCGATCGGGAAGCTCCTGCGGGCATCCAGCCTCGACGAGCTGCCCTCACTGTGGAATGTGCTGCGCGGTGACATGAGTCTGGTCGGCCCCCGGCCTCTGCTGGTGGAGTATCTGGATCTGTACACCCACGAGCAGGCCAGGCGGCACGAGGTGCGGCCCGGCATCACCGGGCTGGCGCAGGTCCGCGGTCGTAACGAACTCGATTGGCAGGACAAGTTCGACCTCGACGTGGACTACGTCGACCGACGGTGCCTGCTCCTGGACCTGACCATTCTTCTGCAGACCGTGCACACCGTGGCGATGAGAAGAGGGATCAGTCGGTCCGGATACGCAACGGTGCCCGTCTTCTCCGGTCGGGAAGGAGACGATGATGGCGAACGCTGATGAGTCGGCACGAGTCCGTGTGGCCGCCGGTGTCTTGGTCGGAGCCCAGATCGTGGCCGCCGGAGGCGCGGTCGCCATGAATCTGCTGGCCGCGGTCGTTCTCGACCCTTCGGCCCGAGGGGATCTGGCGTTCGCGCTGCAACTGGTCTACTTCCTGTCCGTGTTCGCGATCATGGGCCTCGAACGACCCTTCATCGCCACGCGCTTCGGCGGCTTCGGCGACGAATATCGGCGATTCGCACGGCTGGTGCTGCCCGGCACCGTGGCGATCCTCCCGATCGCCGTGCTCGCCACGACCGTGGCTCCTTTCAGCACGAGATGGCTGTGGGCCGGCGCCATCGCAATCGGCGGATACGTCGCCCTGAACTCGCTGGTGCATGCGGTGAGGGTCGCCTATGTCTGCAGTCGGGAATGGAAATGGTTCGCACTCAATGCCATCGCCACACAGGTGATCATCGTGGCGGGCGCTCTCAGCCTGGTGCTGCTCGGCGTCGATGACCCTGTGATCTGGATGTGGGTCTACGTGGGTTCGACGATTCCTGCCGTCCTCATCCTGATCTTCTCACCCCGCACCGGTGTCCCGTCGCCGGCGCTGTCCCGCACCGGTGTCTCGTCGCCGCTGACCGGGGAGGGTGCGTCGTCGCAGCTGACTCGCGCCGAGGCCCGCGGGCTGCGTCGCCGAGGGTGGATACTGCTGCCGTCCGAGTTCAGCAACTCCGCGATGCTCCACTCCGATCGTCTGCTGCTGCCGATGCTGAGCAGCTCGGCGGAACTGGGCCTCTACGTCACCGTCGCCACTGTGCTCGAAATGGCCACATGGCCCATTCAGCAGTGGGTTGACGCCTCGCTGCGCGGCTGGTCGAAGGCGTTTCGGTCGCGACGGTTCCCGATCGCCAAGCTGTTCGCTCAGTGCGTGGCGCTGCTGATCGGCATTGTGACCGTGCTGGGAGCCGCCGCCTACGCGATGATCGTATTCGTCCTTCCCGACTCCTACCTTCCTGCCACCGTGGCGATTCCCGCTCTGGCTGTGTCCGCGGTGGTCTTCGGCGTCACGCGAGTCCAACAGGGGCTCTTCATCGCAGCGGATGCCCCGGGCACCGTGTCGACCATCGAAGTCTTCGGCACTGCTGCGGCGCTGATCGCCTATGTTCTGCTGATCCCGCAGTTCGGGATGCTGGGCGCGGCCTACGGCTCGATCATCGGCTATTCGCTCTGCGCCGTCGTGGGCGCCATCGCCTTGCGACGGGTCAGGAGGAAGAGGAGGCCCAGCGAAGTCGATGGGTCCGAAGACGGAGACGACTGCACCGGGGCCCGCACGAGCGGCCTGTGCGCCAACGAGCCGGGAGATGTTGTCGAGGCTGCGGGCCGATCCGCGGACAGAACGAAGGAATGAGAAGATGGACGTGCTGATGATCGCGCAATTCGCGGACGTAGCGGGAAACTCGAACAACCGATTCAACACCGTGGCGAGCGTGCTCGGTCGCCTCGGCGCCGATGTGGAATTGGTGACCTCGTCGTTCTCCCATACGGTCAAGCGGCAGAGACCTGCGCCCACTGCCCGGAACCCTCTCTATCGGACGACCTGTGTGCGGGAACCCGGATATCCGACGAACGTCTCGATCCGCCGGATCCTCAGTCATCGTGCCCTGGGACGCAACCTCACAGACTACCTGCACAGACGGCGTCGGCCCGACGTCATCTACTGCGCCGTACCGTCGCTCGACGTCGCGGACGCGGCTCGGACTTACGCGAAGCGGCATGGAGTCAAGTTCATCATCGATGTGCAGGACCTATGGCCCGAGGCCTTCGAGATGGTGCTCAGGCCCAAGCGGGCGGCACATTACGCCCTCGCCCCGCTGCGCAGCAGGGCACAGCGGATCTATCGGGCCGCGGACGCAGCGGTCACGGTCTCCGAAACGTACTCGAGGCGGGTGGCGGAGGCCCGAGACGATGAGGCGAGCGTGTCCACCGTGTATCTGGGCACCGACCTCGAACGCTTCGACGGCTTCACCGCGAAGCGTCCGCCTGAGGCTGGGTACCGCGAACTCGTCTACATCGGAACTCTGGGTCACAGCTATGATCTGCCGGCGGTGTTCGACGCCCTGCGGATCCTGAGGCACCGGGGACAGCGCATGCGTCTGCACCTGATGGGCACGGGACCGTTCGAGGACCAGTGGCGCCGCGACACCGCAGACCTGCGCGATGAGGTGATCTTCCACGGCGCGCTCGACTACCCGGAGATGGTCTCACGTCTGCGAGGCTGCGATATCGCGGTCAACCCCATCGTCGCGGGAGCCGCACAGAGCATCACGAACAAGGTCGGTGACTACGCGGCCGCCGGGCTGCCGGTGGTCAACTCGCAGGAGTGTGAGGAATATCGGACCCTGCTGGACGCCTACGGTGCAGGGATCAGCTGCGATGCCGGTGCCCGCTCCATAGCCTCGGCGCTGGAGAAGCTGGCCTCGGACGACAGACTTCCGGAGCGGGCGAAGGGCTCGCGGCTGATGGCCGAAGAGCACTTCGACCGCGGGGTGACCTACAGGCGTCTCGGTGAGCTGATCCTCGATGTCGGATGAGACGATGCGGACACGGCCTCTGAGCAGCCGGCGTCGGTTCCATCCGGGAACCGGCACGATCCTGCTCACGCTCATCGTGGTGGCGATCGTGCCGGTCACAGTGGTGCAGGTGATCGGAGTCCCCGTCCCTTTCACAGCTGCCGTCGCGGCCGGGTACGCGGTCCAGACGGGCATCGTCGTGTTCGTGGCGTCGCGCTGGCGGATCCAGCCGCGCGATCCGTGGATCTGGATCGCGCTGGTGTACGGCATCCTCCAGCTGGCGACCCTGCTGTCCGTGGGGTTCCGATACGGAACCTACGATCTTATGGACCTCATGGGTGCGGTCGCCGGAACGGTCGGCATCGTGGTCTACGCCGGACTGGTGCAGGCGATGCGGCCGGATGAGGCAGACCTGCGGAAGTTCCTGACCGGATTCCTGTGGCTGACGCTGGCCGCCATCATCGTCAATTCGGTGCTGCACGCCCAGGACATCCCGCAGCTTCTGAATGCGAGTTCGAGCTATCAGTTCGAACTCAGCAGCTTCTTCGCCAATCGCAACCAGTTCGGGTACTTCCTGTTCCTGAGCATCGTTGCGCATGCGCTCTGCCTGGCGGGCAGACGTCCTCGACTGCACAATGTCGGGCTGTTCGGCCTGCAGATCGTCTCGCTGCTCCTGACCATGTCCAGGGGCTCGATCGCCGCCACGATCATCTTCGCAGTCGTGTTCGCCCTGCTTCAGCTGCGCACGAGAGCCAGATACTTCATCGCCACCGTCATGGCGGCGGCGACCGCGGGGACGATCATGCTGCTGACGGACATCGGAAGCACTGTCCGGGATCTCGTCCTGCGCCCGAGTGCCGCGCTGGCCGGACGGGACGTCGTCTGGGGCATCGGACTCGACATCTGGAGGGAGCACGGAATCCTCTTGGGCAGCGGGGGGTTCCGCGGCGTCACCCTCGCCCAAGAGCACGGGATGCAGTTCTCGGAATTCCACAGCTTCCTCATCGAGACGCTCGTCAGCGGTGGACTGGCGGAACTGCTGTTCCTGTTCGCGGTCCTCGCTCTGGTCTGGACGCGAGTGGTGAAGTCGTCCCTCGACAGTCGTCGTCG
This sequence comes from Brevibacterium sp. SMBL_HHYL_HB1, assembly GCF_018208375.1. Taxonomy (NCBI): domain Bacteria; kingdom Bacillati; phylum Actinomycetota; class Actinomycetes; order Micrococcales; family Brevibacteriaceae; genus Brevibacterium; species Brevibacterium sp. SMBL_HHYL_HB1. The sequence goes on from NZ_CP062936.1 coordinate 3,932,957, forward strand.
ACACGTCCTGTTCGCCTCGGCGGTCGGAGTCGCGGGGCTGTCATGCGTGGAGAGCGTATCGCTGTTCACGATCGGACTGGTCGGGACGATCTTCACCATCTTCTTCATCTCGCTGCCGCTTCTCTGCGCTGAGCTGGCGCCTCCGACCGACAGGAACCGCCGCTCACTTCCGGCCGGAAGCACTCGTCCGCTTCCCGCCGGACGTCACCGTCGTCCGCTTCCAGCGAAGGAATACCGATGACTCGTTCCCAGAATCTGAAGATCGTCATAGCCTCCGCGGGCCACCGGGCCCACTACCTGGACTGGTTCAGAACCGCCCTGCGGTCACAGGGACTTCCCGGCGAAGTCATCGCCTTCGAATACCGCGAATCCGCCCCGTCGTTCGCCAGTGCGGACCGCAGCGTGGTCGTCCCGGCCTACAACGCACCGGTCTATCGCGAGACGATCGCGAACTGGGTGAGCAGGGAATCGCCCGACCTGTTCATCTCACTCAACGACTACGAACTCCAGGTCCTGTCGACCGGTCTTGCCGACGAGCTGCGGAGAACCGGGTGCATCGTCGCCGCTCTCGAATCCGGTGCGCAGACCATCGTCTTGGACAAACACCTCATGGCCTCCGCGCTCACACAACGGGGACTTCCCTCCCCTGCCACGTGGCTCGGCAGTGAAGTCGACAGCGTTCGAGCAGCGAACCCGAACGGACGGTTCATCGTCAAACACCGTTTCGGCAGCGGTTCGACAGGTCTCTGCTTCGCCTCCGCAGCGGATCTCGGCGACGCCGTATCCGAATCCGCGAAATCCGCGAAGGGCGGCGACGGAAGAGCGAGCTCGAACGGCCTCGACGCCGTGGTCGTGCAGGAACTCCTGCCGGGGGCCGAATACGGTGTCGATGGAGTGTACCCACTCGATGGGGAGGGGAGTCTGCTCGGTGTTCTGGCTCGGCGCAAGGACCGCATGAGGGGTGGGGACACCGATGTCGCAACCACTGTCGCCCCCGGGGTCTTCACCGCCTCCATGGCAGCACTCGGCGATCTCCTCAAGCCGGTGGGCCCGATCGACGTCGACTTCCGAGAGAGTGCCGACGGCACACCGCTGATCATCGATGTCAACCCACGGTTCGGTGGGGGATACCCGTTCTGCCATCTCGCCGGGGCGGATCTGCCGGCGCACATGGTTCGATCATTGGCTGGGCTGGACCACGACCCAAGCTTGCTGAGCTGCCGGATCGGCATCATGTCCGCCCGGCGCGAGGAATTCTCGATCCTCGACAGCGCCCCGACGCTGTGCCCGACGGCGCCCGAACCGCACCCGTTCCGATCGTCTGCGCCCGAACCGCAGGCGTTCTGACCCCGCAGCCGCCTCGGCCGGCAGCGCGGACCTTGAGCGACGCGAGGGGCTTTCACCCCTCAGTGTGGGCTGGAACCGGTTCGGGCAGCGCTGCTTCGGTCCAGGTGCTTCCCCGCAGGTAGTCGTCCGTCGTCCCTTTGCGGCGGACGAGATCCACCGAATCCCCGCGTCGCACATAGACGGCCGGCGGGGACTCGATGAAGGGAGACTGATAGGACATGGTGTAGGCGCCCACGCGGTAGAAGACGATGCGGTCGCCTTCCTTCAGTTCTTGAGCGTCTTTCAGCACGGTGAGTCTGTCGTCCTCCATGCAGGTGAATCCGCAGATCACCTGCTCTGGGCACTTCCGAGACGGAGCGGTCGCCTCGCCGGCGGGGTCGACTCGGATCGCGAAGTTCCTCTTCCGACGGAAGAGAGGATCGATATCCGTCCTGCTGGCGTCGGTCACGATGTACCGCTGGTCTCCGATGTCTTTGACGTCGATGACCTGAGCATGGAACTCGATGGGAACGGCGATCAGCGAACCGCCCGGTTCGACGATCAGCTGAGTGCGATCGATGTCGACGGTTCCGGCGAGCTCATCGCGGATGACGGATACGTACTGATCGAAAGTCGGATCGCCGCTGGGACTGCCGAAGAAGCCCCCGCCGATGTCGATCCAGTCGAGGTCGAGGCCCATGGATGAGATGAGCTCGGCCGCCACCGACGCTGAGGCCTTGTAGACCTCCAGGCTCTGGGTCAGGGAATTCCGATGCATGTGGAGCCCGGCGACGCGGACCCCGGCCGCTTCCAGCGCAGAGATCGCATCGCCGAGTTCGCCATTGTCGGGGCTGAACCCGAATCGACTGCTGTCGGTGCGCATGGTGCTTTCGCCCGGAACCCGCGCCTCGAGGCCCCAGTTGACTCTCAGCCCCACAGCCAGGACCGAGTCCGGTCTCTCGGCGGCCAGTTCGGCGGTCCAACGCACTTCTCGTTTGGAGTCCAGATTGATGAGAGACCCTCCGCACAGTGCTTCGCGCAGGCAGTCGCGGCTCTTGACCGGTCCGTTGAACACGATCTGCTCGGGTGCGTAACCCACTGCGAGTGCCAGACGATATTCGAAATCCGAGACGACTTCGGCCCAGACACCCCGCTTTTCCATGAACGAGAGCAGCCAGGGCAATGAATTGGTCTTAAAAGAATAGGACAGAATCGAATTCGGCCAATGCGTGTCCAGGGCCCGGCGAAAACGCTCGACAAACTCTTCGAGAATCGAATGGTCGATGACGAATGCGGGCGTTGGAGGCCCCTGCTGTTGGATTCCCGGCTGCAGCACCACGATCCCTCTCCTAGTGACGATGAGTCCGGAATCGACCGAACGGAACCGCTCCGCTGCGCAGCTTTCCGGCCACCGCTGTCGCTCAATCGTCCGACATCGTCGTCCAGTTCGATCGATATTTCGATTCGAGGTTCTGAACGAAGGCTGAAGCCTCGACTCCATTTCGTCTGTCTATACTCTAATATAAAATGGACAACAGGTGGGATCGAATCGAGCGGATTTGTGTGAATCCGCTTTCTGCGCCTTGTTCCGATCGATATCCGCGACATCCGAACCGGTGACGAACGACTTCAGGAGGACTGCTTGACTTCGAAGGAAGCGACGGTCGTGATCAGTTCCGCCGGCAGGCGGCTGTACCTGATCGATTGGTTCCGTGAAGCGTTCGAGGCACTCGGAATCGACGGTCGCGTGGTCGTGGCGGAGAACGATGCGACAAGCTCATCGGCGTCCTATGGTGATGTGGCCAGGCATCTGCCGAGATACACGGACTCCGATTACGGGCCCGAACTCCTCCGGTTGGCCGATGAACTGGATGCGAAGATATTCATCTCGCTCAACGACTACGAGCTCATGCACATTCACGTCAATACCGGGCTCGCGGAATCGCTTCGCCGGCGAGGGGTCCTCGTCCCCGGTGTCTCGCCCGCATGGCAGACAGGGTGCGCCGACAAGCTGCAGATGGCTCGGCTGCTTGATTCCGTCGGAGTGCCGACGCCGTCCACGGTCGCCGGCGGTGACGAGGCCGGGCTCGCCGAACTGACCTCCCGAGCCGATGAGTTCGTCGTCAAGCACAGATTCGGAAGCGGCTCGTCGGGACTCGAACTCGTGACGGGAAGCCACATCAACCAAGCCGTGACCAAATCCCTGCTGTCTGCCCCCGCCACAGGTCGGGCACCCACTGCCGACGATGTGGTGGTGCAGCCGAAGCTTCCAGGAGTCGAACACGGGGTGGACATCGTCGCCAGCCTCAGAGACCGCGGTTCGCTCACAGCTCTGCTGGCCCGACGCAAGATTCGGATGAGATCCGGAGAGACCGACAAAGCCGTCACGGTGGACCGCGGCCCGTTCATGCGCGCCTCGGAGCTGATCGCTCGTGCCGCCGATCTCACGGGCCTGATCGACGTCGACATGTTCCTCGACGCAGCTGGCCACGTCTCGGTGATCGACATCAACCCGCGCTTCGGCGGGGGATACCCCTTCGTGCATCTCGCCGGTGCGAACGTGCCCCTCTACTACCTGGCGCAGGCCCTCGACCTCGATATCGATCAGGGTTGGAGCCGATACGACTCCGATGTCGTGTCCGCCAAATATGAAAGCATCCGTGTGACCGGGCCGAATCCCCGCTGAGGTCCGTGCCCGTCGGGGCACTCCGATCACCCGGCGCGCCCGCGTCTTCCGTCCGGCGTTCCCCACCGTCATCCCCGCTCGCCGAGGCGAGCCGCGGGTGAGGGCTTTCGTGCATCCGCACTCCGCTGGCGGACAACCGCAGATCAGGTTCGGACGAGCACGAATGCTCACCGAAGCCGGGCACAGTGGAGGCGAGGACAACACTGTCAGCTGCGCGCGGACAGGACCGGACAGCGAAGATCGTCAGGAGGAATCGACGTGTTCGTCGATGAACGCGACGCGGGCTTGATCCGCCGAGGTGGAGGACTGGTGACCATGGGCTCGAACGCCGACGGCGGGGTGGGGGACCCCCGCCGCAGTCTTGAAGACTTCGCGGCCGAGCTCGGGTTCTTCGATATGGATCCCGTCGATGCCGATCTGTGCGGCCGACTCTGGACGGCCTGCGCCGGCCGTGCTCGCTTCGCGGAGTCGGTGCTCAGGGCCGCGGCCGATGCCGGGGTCACCGTCGATCCGGATTCGGCGTCCTTCTCCGATTGGGTCGTCGGACTGTGCCCACGAGTGTCGCTGTCGCTCGGCCCCGGCGACGAGGCGGCGGCAGCGGTCCTCGCCCAGCTCAGCGCCGTGACCGAGACGACCGCGCTGCAGGCTCTGACCGCAGTCGCCGACGACCTCCTCGGCGGACTCGGCATCAGCGACCCCGAGGGAGTGATCGACAGGCTGTGCTCCAGCGGGGTGGTCACCGTCGTCGAGGACGAGGTCCGCGGCACGCTGCTGAAGGTTCCGACGCTTCTGGCCGCCAAGCTCCGCCGCGACCTCGACTCCGCCGCCGGTCCCGTCGTCGCTTCGCTGCTCGACGTGCTCATCGAGCACATGGAGTCGACGGGGACTCTCGAGGCCGAACTCCTCGGCGATGTCCTGCTTCTGGCCAGGAGCGGAGGGCACTGGTCGCAGCTGCTGCGGATCGCCGAGGCGGTGGGGATCCCGATGTTTCTGCTCGCTCCCCGCTCGTCCTGCACGGCGTTCCGCCTGCTGCCGCCCAGGGCACGGGCAACCGGGCCGGGACTCGAATTCTTCGGAACCCTGGCCGAGGACATCGCCTCCAGCGCCGACGGCTGCGGCGCCGACGGGATTCGGGCCGCCGCGGTGGCACAGACCGGTCCGGGGCTGCTGCGCTCGCGACTGCCCGGCGCCGGTGCCGGGATCGACTCCGTCGACAGCATCGCCGACGTGGTCGGACGCTGGGAACAGCGAGGCGAAAGCCTCATTGCGATCCGCTCGATGATCGGACTCGCCGACGCCGGTCGTCATGTCGAGGCGGCCTCGGTGGGGATGACGGCGGCCCCGATGGTCCGGAGTGTGCGAGCCCGCTCGGTCATCAGGCTCCTCACCGCGATCGCTCTCCACCACGCAGCTGAGCATCGGCGAGCTCTGTCGATCCTCAACGAGATCGAAGGGCCCGCCAGGTCAGGGCATGTCGCCGGCGATTTCCTTCTGCCGGCGATCATGGCCTGGACCGCACTGATCTCCGCGGTCAGCGGCGACCACGAACGTGCCGATGCGCACCTGTCGGCGATCGCCGAATCCTCGGCTTCAGCCTCGGCGGCGGAACCGAACACCATCGTCGACGAGCTGGTCCGTCCGGCCAGGTGCATCGCCTCGGCGCTGCGGGCTCTCGACCGGCTCGACCTCGACCGTGCCGAACTCGCGCTCGAGGCGCTGGCCGCCTATCCGGAGAAGCGGACTCTGTGGGTCTACCTGCCCTTCATTGCACGGACCATTGCGATCCTGTCGGCCGAGGGGGAGTCGGGACTGCTGTTCGTCAATGACGATGCGGAACGGTTCCGCGCCTCGGGTGTCCTGTCGGAAGCGGAGCGGGATCTGCTGGCGCGGGGACGGAGCATGGTCTTCATCGCGCTCGGGCAGCTGCGCTGGGCGGAGATCGAGCGGGAACGGCTCTCATCGTCATGCGATGCCCGCATCGTCCTCGACGTCAGGTCGAAGCTCATCGCCGGCCGCAGCGCCGAGGCGATCTCGTGTGCGGACACCTGGTTCTACCACCGTTCGCTCAGCCCGCACGGGCGGGCAGAACTGGTTGCGATCAGGGCGGCGGCGCAGCTGCGCGGCGGGGACGAGGACGCGGCAAGGACCGATTTCTCCATAGCCGTGAGCCTCTCGGCCTGGGTGAGCTCCCTGCTGCCGCTCGCGCTCCTGCCGCAGGCCGACCGCCACCGCCTCATCGACCTCATCGCCGACTCTCCCGTCTGGGCCGAGGCGACGGCCGAGTTCTCCCGCTCCTTCGACTCGCCTGCCGCCCTCATCGCCGGACTGCGGAGCATCGGTCCCGTCTCAGTGGACGTGGCCGCGATGCCGCAGCTGAGCGCGGGGGAGGCGCAGCTCATCGACTGCTTGGCGCGCGGACTGTCCGTGGCCGAGATCGCGGTCGAGCTCCAACAGGTCACCGGTACGGTGAAGAATCGGCTGTCGGCCCTCTACCGCAGATTCGGAGTGTCGAATCGGGCCGATGCGCTCAGCCGCGCCCGGTCCTTCGGCTATCTCTCGGGATCCTAGGAGCGCTCGCAGGTCGGAGAGGATTCGAGGGGAAAGAAGCACGCGTGTCAGTGCACGGACGGCAGCCGTTCATCGCCTGCGGCCCACGCACTGCCCCTCATGCCGTGACCAGGTCGCGCCTGCGGAACCCGATCGCTGCCAGTCCCACGAGCACCGCGGCGGCCGCGAGGAACACCAGCGTCGCCGGGGCGGACAGGTCCTCGGCCGGGTACTGCCCGATATGCGTGAAGATCGAGGCATCGATAACCGCCTCGTCGAGCTGGAGCATCTGCCCGAACAGGGCGAGCACCGCGGATCCTGCGAACACGATCCAGCTCAGACCCATCAGCCGCGGGGCGAGGCCGTAGAGCAGAAAGGACAGCCCCAGCAGGGCCCAGATCGAGGCCGTCTGCGCGAGGTGTCCGACCACGGTGGGCCAGAGCAGGCTCCAGTCGTCCATCGACGCCGCGCCGCCGATTCCGTCGCCGAGACCGGCCAGAAGCATCAGCCAGGCCGAGCCGACAAGAGTCACCGTCGCCCACGCGGTCAGCCAGCCCCCGCGCGAGACGGCGGTCGCGAGCACCGGCTCGGAGCGGTTGCCCGACTCCTCGGCCCGCAGTCCGCCGGCGGCGATGATCGCATAGGCGCTGACGATCATCGCGAAGTACAGAGCCATGTATCCGAGGTAGCCGTCGACGAGGCCGGACCGGCCGCCCATGACCTGCAGGATCTCCTCGGGCATATCGGCTGCGCTCTCGTCCATGGCTCCGGTGAATGAGCCGAACACGACCCCCATGAGGAGGACCCCGAGCGACCACCACATGAGGTTCGTGCGCTGCAGACGGAACGCGAGGGCCAGCGGCGTCGACAGTCTCGGTCCCGCATGCGCACGCCCGAGACGTTCGGCGACGATTCCGGCCCCGAGATCGCGTCGTGATTGGAGGATCAGCGAAAGCGCCACGAGGACCGCGAACAGCCCTGCCGAGTACAGCAGCGGCCACCAGCGGTCGAGAGTGAACGGGGCGGTCTGCTGCGCCCAGCCCAGGGGCGAGAACCACGACAGTCGCTCGAGCCCGCCGCCTGACACCGACGACATGTCTCCGATCCCACGGACGACGAAGCTCACGGCCAGCACGGCCCCGGCCATGCCCGAGGCGGCCCTGGCGAAGGGGCTCAGCTGTGCGGTGACGGCGGCCACGGCGGCGAAGACGCACCCGAGAGTCCCGATGCCGATAGTGAACAGAAAGGTCGACGACAGCGGTTCGGGGGCGGCCTCCGAGAAGTGGAAGACCGCAGCCATGCATGCGCTGAGCAGGAGGTTCATGAACACGGTGAGCACGAGAGCGGCGATGAGCTGGGTGTGCCGACCGGTGACGTTCGCCCGCACGAGTTCGGCCCGTCCGGTCTGCTCCTCGGTGCGGGTGTGCCTCGAGATCGTGAGGATCGACATCAGGGCTGCGCCGAGCATGAGGAACACGCCGTACATGCCGACGACGAACCGCGGGACGGTCGCCTCGTCGAGGCCGTAGCCGGGGCCGGTGATGAGCGCCATGACGGGGTTCTTCGCCAGCACCGTCATCGCATGCAGGGAATCGCCGTCCATGACGACGGCGATCGCATTCGCGAAGTACGCCGTCAGCGCCGCCAGCGAGAGCACCCAGATCGGCAGCCACAGCCGGTCCCGCCGGAGCATGAAGATCAGCAGGTGGCCCAGCCCCGTCAGGTCCCCCTCGCCGAGGCGGCCGTGGCGTTGCCGTTCGTGTGCACCTCGACGGCGCTTGGACCTCGGCGCTTTCGGGGTGCCGCCGTCGACGGGCCGATCCCCGTCGTCTGTGTGCGCGGCCAGCAGATTCATGACCCGTCCTCCTTGCCGTAATGGCGCAGCAGCAGCTGTTCGAGCGTCGGCGGGGTCGCCGTGAGCGACTCGATGTCGTGCTCGCCGAGTGCCCGCATGATCTCGGGAAGATGCGCGGTGTCGGCACTGAAGTGAAGCCGGGAGCCCTCGCGCACGAGATCGTGGACGCCTGACATCCGCGTCAGCGTGGGGACATCGCGTTCGAGACCGACCGTGATGGTCGTGCGCGCCAGATGCCGCAGCTCTCCCAGAGCCCCGGTTTCGACGATGCGGCCGGACCGGATGATCGACACGCGATCGGCCAGCGCCTCGACCTGGGCGAGGATGTGGCTCGACAGCAGCACCGTTCGGCCCGCCTGCTTCGCCTCCCTGATGCAGTCCTGGAACACCGCTTCCATGATCGGGTCGAGCCCGGCGGTCGGTTCGTCGAGGAGCAGCAGTTCGACATCCGAGGCCAGAGCGGAGATGAGCGCGACCTTCTGGCGGTTGCCCTTCGAATAGGTCCGTCCCTTCTTGCGGGGGTCGAGGTCGAAGGCCTCGATGAGTTCATCGCGTCTGCGCTCGTCGACCCCGCCGCGCAGCCGAGCGAACAGGTCGATCGCCTCGCCGCCGGTCAGCCCCGGCCACAGTTCCACGTCGCCGGGGACATAGGCCAGGCGGCGGTGCAGACTCACCGCACGCGACCATGGGTCCTCGCCGAGGAGGCGGACCGTTCCCGCATCATGGGCCAGGATGCCCAGCAGGATCCGGATCGTCGTCGACTTGCCGGCGCCGTTGGGGCCGAGGAAGCCGTGGACCTCGCCGCGGGCGACCTCGAGATCGAGCCCGTCGAGAGCGCGGACTCGGCCATAGGACTTCACGACCTCGCGCATCGAGATCGCCGCCGAGGCGGTTGTGCGTCGCTTGTCTGTGCGGGTGCGGGACAGCGTGCTCATGGTTCCTCTTCTCCTGGGGGCGGGTCGTCGGTGTCCTCCGGCGGGACGGTTTCGAGCACACCGTGCTGATAGAGATCGAGCAGATGCGGCGCGAGCCTGGTCATCGTCCCGGTGGTGTCGGTGGTGCCGAGGTTGGCTTGCAGCCGTTTGTCGAGCATCGAGGGGGCCAAGGCCATGACCGCGAGGGTCGCGGCCTGCCCGCGGGCGTCCTCACTCTGCCGGAAGGTGTATCCGGCGAAGCCCGCGGCGATGTAGCTTTCGACGACGTCGACATAGTGGTCGAAGTAGCGCTGACCGTGTTCGCTGGGATCGAGCAGGGACTTGACGAGATAGTCCACGGCGGTGCTCATCTCCGGGTCGTCGAACATCATCTGCACCGCCATCGACTTGTATCCGGCGTTCTGTGCCTTCGACTCCGTGATCCGTTCGAACACATGGTCGTCGCAGGCGCTGCGCAGATCTTCCTTCGATCCGAAGTGGTGGATGACGCTGCCGGGCGAGACTCCGGCGGTGGTGGCGATGCTGCGAACCGTCGTCTTCGTGAATCCGTGCTCGGCGAACTCGGCGACGGCCGCAGAGAGGATCTTCTGTGCGGTCTCCGGCGAGGAGTGCGGCGAACGGGTGGACGATGCCTCAGACTTCTTTGAACGCATGTTTAATATTAAACGCGTGTTCAATCGCTGATGTCAAGGCCCCACGGTCTCTGCACAGGGGCAGGACAATTCAGCGCGTGCAGTCCAATTCAGTGGGAGTAGGGCAGCTCAGCGGGCTCAGCACGGTTCGACTGGCCCGACACGATTCGGCGGGAGATGAATGTTGGTTTCTGCTTACCCGCTACGATTTCGCGGGAGATGACTGTTGGTTTTTCGCCTTGGGTTCAAGGGTTCGTTGCAACACCCCTCGAAATGGGGGAAGTAGCAATGAGAGGTCGCAATCAGCCACCGACTAAACCTTGATCCACCGATCGGTATGGGAGCCGTGGTGTGAATCCGGTTCCCGCAAAATGTCGACAAATGGGCAGGGAACATCGTCCCGGTCTCTCACCAGTCTGATTCCACTTTTCAGTTCCCGTAGGCCTCCTCCCCGGGCCCCGGTCTTCACGCCCGCTCGGGCTGATCGGTCATGTCAACGCACGTTGGGGAGGGCTCAACGCGGCCTGCCACAAACGAGCGAATTCCTCGGCCCATGGCCAGTCTCTGGGCAGATTCAGGATCAATCTCCTCGCTCGGTGGGCAATCCGGGCCGGGACGAGGATGATACGCGTCCTCAGTGTTTGTGCACGCGCCTTGCTCATTCGGCCACCCATGAGCCCAGCAGCTGCCCGCAGTAGGTTATGAGTCATCGCCGCGATCGTCACCCACGCTGCGTTGGCATCGAAGGCCCCTGAGGGCATATGCGCCAGTGCACCGTTTTTCAATTCCGCATTGATCTGCTCGATGATTGCGTGCTTCCGGTGGATCTGGTCCGCCAGAACAGTGTCGAAGCGCTCCTGATCGAGGGTGGTGAAGAAGGCGTGGTATCGGTACAAGTCGAATAACGGGTCCTGCCCGGCAGACCGCTTCTTCTCGTTGAGCTCGGGGACTCGTCGCACGATCAACCGGCCTGGCACCTGCAGAGCCTTCTTCTTCGACGTGAACGCGGTAAAGGCGACTTCAGCGACTTCAGCCTTGCTGATCCACGTTTTGGTCTCTTCGTCGAAGATCGCTTCCGGGTACTGGATGCCGGTCCACGCATCATCGTCGATGGTGGAGATCGCTGTTTTGACCTTCTTGTCCATACGCACCGTCACCGACACCTCGGCCCCAGCACCGCGGGCGGCTTTGGTCATTGTCGACGAGTAGTAGGCGGAATCAGCACGCACCAGCACCGGGGCCTGACCGGAATTGATGCGTCGAGTGGTGGCCAGGGCGTCAGAGACGAACTTGTCGGCACCCCGAGCTGATGAGGTAGAGCCCTTCCGGAGACGCTGACCGACGATGACCTGACTGGAGGTGCTTGTCGATGCAGTCGCCAAGAGCGCGTTGAGTCCCCGACTGCCTTGATACCCGAATCCGGCTCCTTGTTTCCTTGCGGAATGGACGTCGATGACGGTGTCGTCGACGTCAACGAAGACCATTGACGACTGCGGTGTTGTCGGACTGGTGGCCAGCAGGCGTATGTGCTGGTCGAAGCCGGTCAGAAGACGGGCGCTGATGGCATCGAGCTGTCTGACGTGGCCGAAGGAGAACGAGCGCAGAAACGATCCCAAAGTCGATGGGGCGTAGACACGGTCGAAGAGTCTGTTCATGCCGCCGTGGCGCAGGATGTTCATATCATCGATCGAATCGGCGCCGGCGGCCATGCCCGCGATCAGGGTGGACAGTTTCGCGCCCGGGTTCGCGCCCTTATCGGCTCCGGTCGTCGTCACGGTCAAACGCTGCTCGGCGAGGTCGAGCAGGCCTGCCTGGTGGGCCAGACGCATGATCGGGACCAGGCCGGTAGGACTGACGAGGTTCGTGTCGTTGAAGGAGTAGGACGCTGCCGTGGGTGTGTGATTGAATAGCACCTGAGAGGTGCCCCTTTCTTGAACGGGAATGTTGACGTTAGACATCATCATTTTCCCAGTTCAGGAGGGGCATTTCCATTTCACACGCGGCTTTGAACAGCTACCCGCATCGGTGGATCAAGGCTAAACCCACGAAGTTCGCGGTCGAATTCTGGGACCAGATCCGAGCCGGCCGCGATATCGAAGAAGCCGCCAGGGCCCTGGGCGCGTCGATATCGACGTGTCGTAATTGGTTCCGCCATCGTGGAGGTGTGAAACCACCACACAGCTACGGACGCTCTCGTCGCTACCTCACGTTCGATGAACGCGAGGACATCGCGATGTCCCGAGTCCAGGGCCTCGGCGTGCGGGATATCGCCAGGCGTCTCAACAGAGACCCCGCGACGATCAGTCGTGAGCTGCGTCGCGCGCCTCGTAACCCTCAGGACGTACGACCCAGCCGGCCCTCGTATTTGGCCAGTGTCTGCCAGTCTGATGCCGACCGGAAACGCACTCGTCACCGACCCGGGAAGCTCGCGACGAACCTTGCCCTGCGCCGAGAGGTCCAGGCACGATTGAAGCTCAAGCACAGTCCCGAGCAGATCGCTCACCGACTGCGCGAGGACTACCCGAATACTCCGGAGATGTGGGTGTCGCACGAAACGATCTATCAGGCCCTGTACGTCCAGGGACGCGGCGGACTCAAACGTGAGTTGGTCACGCATCTGCGGACCGGTCGCAGGTTGCGCAAGCCGCATCGTAGGACCGACGAACGGCGAGGGCGGATCCCGAACATGGTCAATATTTCCCAGCGCCCCAAGTCCGTAGAAGACAGGGCTGTTCCTGGCAACTGGGAGGGTGATCTCATCCTCGGCTCGACAGCGTCAGGATCAGCGATTGGGACGCTGGTCGAGCGCACCACGAGGTTCACGATGTTGTTGCATCTGCCAGGCAAACACGGGGCCGAGGACGTCGCTGACGCCATGATCGCCAAGATCGCCGAGTTGCCCGAAGCGTTGAAGCGGTCACTGACATGGGATCAGGGACACGAGATGTGCGACCACGAAGAGATCAGCAAGGTCACTGGTCTTGATATCTACTTCTGTGATCCTCACAGTCCGTGGCAGCGGGGCACGAATGAGAACACGAACGGTCTGCTGCGCCAGTACTTCCCGAAGGGGTCGGACCTCAGTCAGTGGGGGCCAGGTTATCTGGACATGGTCGCGGCTGAACTCAACAGCAGGCCCCGTAAGACCCTAAGCTGGGCGACGCCGGCCGAGGCCCTGGATAAGCTGTTGTCTGAACACGATCAATCACCGGGTGTTGCAACGACCGCTTGAAACCGCCCGCGAAAAACCAACAATAGGTTCCCGCGAAATCGTGCGGAGACACCTGCGCAGGCACCCGGCGGGCAGGTACCCGGCGCACCAGGTGCCCTGCGGGCGGACGGCGGGCAGGCACCCGGCGGAGGGAAACGGCAGCAGTGCCTGTGCGAGTCGGTGTCAGTCGGGGCGTCTGCCCGCGGCGGCAGGGATCCGTGCCCGGCCTGCGGCAGGGATTCATGATCGCAGGCCGGCCGCCGAGCGCTTGAGAGCCTCAAGGCGTGACTTCGCGGCCGCGTAGACGGGCATTGCTCGGGTCGCGGCAGCGTAGGCGCGGGGAGCGATCGGAAGCTCCCATGCCCCCATGTATTCGTGAGCGTCGGCACCCATCTCGGTTTTGAACCGGACCAAACCGCTTGCGCTGGTCTCGAGGTCGAGGCAGTCCTTGACCCCTCCCAGATCGTAGGTCTTGGCTCCCTCGGAGAGAAGCTGACGGATAGTTGCCAAGTAGAGCGCATTCGACGGCTTCACTCGCGGTTTGGACGTGTCGGTGGCTGTATGGATGCATTCGGCAGTCGAGGACACGCGTACTGTGGTCGTGGCTCCGAGCAGCTCGCCCTCGAAGCGGGCGAAGTGCGTGGTGAACCGACCGGGCAGTCCTTGACCGAGGTGGGTCCACATGGTTCTGAAGAAGTCGGTGGACAGGGTTGGGAATCCGTTTCTGTCTCCGGTCGAAGTGAACAGACGTTGAAAATCGCCGACCTCGGAGATGGTTGCCAAATCGATCTCTATGCCCTCACGTGAGGCCTTCTTCGCGTTGTATCGCCAGGTCTTGTGCATTCCGGCCAGAACCTCGTCTTCGGTGCGATCCTCGAGGTTCATCCGGAAATTGAACAGGCCGTAGTCGATGCGGGTCTCCTGGGGAACGGACTTCTCGATCCACCCGGAGTCACGCATGATCGCCTTCAGGCGGAGCGCCGTGGGATTGGTGCGATCTGGGGCGAGGTCACGGAAGTGTCTTGCTGTGGGCTCGCGGAGTCCGGCTCGCACCGTCGCATTGTCCCAGCGGTGCAGACTGATATAGGGGAGCATGCGGACGCCGATGACATTCTTCGATTCGAGATAGGTGCGCAATGCCGCGAGCTGCTCGCCGATGTCCGCGTTGTCCCAGTCGATCAGCGGGCCGTAGGGGATGAAGGCGAAGCGCTTTGTCGTACCGGGGATCCGCCGGTAGCGGATGATCGCGACTGAGATCGGATCAGGGTCGTCAGCGTACCAGCCCACCGATGCGAATTCGGGCCAGTCCGCTCTCCGCGCTTCCGCCCAGAACGGAGTCTGCTGGAAGCTGACGTAGTCGAACTTCTGCAGGCTGCTGAGGAACTGGTCGGTCGTTATCTCACGGATGACAGTCATAGTGGGACCGTATTGAGGGGTCCGCGGCGGGACAATCCATATCAGGCCGGGCTGCGGCTTACCGCAGGCAGTTTGCGGTGATCTCCTGCCGGCCGCGAACGACGATCCTGCCGGCTCGATGTGCGCGGAGTAGGCTGAGGTCTGAAACGAGACGAGCATCGAACGCACTGTGCGGTGGGTGCGGAGAGGAGGCCGCGTGGCCGAGTTCTGTCGACGCGCAGGCCTCCCCGGGCTGGAGGCCCGGCGGTCGTGTCGGGAGAACACCTGCTACAGACCTCATGCACACGATTCATTCTCGATCGGTGCCGTCGACACAGGTTCCTCGGTGCTGACAGGCCCCCTTGACGGGAAGACGCGTCTGGAGCCGGGCGATGTCATCGTCATCCCCGCTGGTCAGGTTCATGCCTGCAACCCGGATCACGGCCAGTGGCGCTATCAGATGATCCACGTGGATCAGGATTGGGCGACCTGCCTCATGCAGGGCAGAATCTCGAGTCCCCTTCTCGACGGAATCAGAGTGCTGCGCCACCCCGATCTGCACTCCCGGGTCAGTGCGCTCAACGACGCGATCTTCACCGATGGGGCCCTTGAGACGATCACCTCGCAGTTCGCGCTCCTGTTCACCGAACTCGAAGGCGCCGCCCCTGAACATGCCGCGGCGGCCGAGGCGGATTCGGACCTTCTCGTTCGCCTCGCCCCGGTCCTGCAGAGACTGCGCACGGACTTGTCGAACCCGGCCCTGACCGAGTTGGCCGAATCGATCGGTATGACGAAGTATCAGCTCATCCGTGCGATGCGCCGTGCCACAGGGCTCTCTCCGCTGGCATGGCGACAGAACGCCCGCATCGTCAGAGCGCGGCACATGCTGCGACAGGGCCGGCCGATCGCCGAGACTGCGCACATGCTGGGCTTTTCCGACCAGAGCCACTTCCATCGCGTCTTCCGCGCACATGTCGCTGCCTCACCCGGCTCCTACAGGGAGTGAAGCAAGAACGTACAAGACGACGGATCCGACGCCCCGGATGCTTGACAGGTCGACTGTCATACATCAAGGGGAGATATGGAACAGTTTCTCGCGGTCGCCGCGGCCCACTTCTTGGCACTGCTGATTCCCGGTGTTGACTTCTTCCTCATCGCGCGCACATCGATGTCGAGCGGATGGCGCAATGCCTCCGGTGTCTGTCTGGGCATCGCCGCCGCGAACGGAGTGTTCATCGCCGCAGCGTTCTCGGGTGTCTCCCTGATCTCATACGCACCGCTGCAGAACGCCATCCAGCTCGTCCGCGGCGGATTCCTGATCGTCATCGGCCTCACGTTCCTCAGGTCACGAACACGAATCGATGTCGACCGGATCCCGAGGGCGCAGGCCACGACCTGGATGAGGAACTTCGGTCTCGGCCTCGCCTCCGGCCTGCTCAACCCGAAGAACGCACTGTTCTACCTCAGTCTTGCGTCCGCGATCGGAACGGCCTCATCCGTGACACTCGCGCTCTACGGGACATGGATGTTCTTCATCGTCTTGGTCTGGGACGTCTTCGTCGCTGTCGTGCTCGGCTCCCGTTCCGCGCTCGCTCGCCTGGATTGCGTCCTGCCGTGGCTGACAGGGATCGCAGGGGCGTTCCTGGTCCTCTTCGGCTGCGGCATGGTCATCTCGCTGGCAGCGCACCACCTGGGGTGATGCGCTCTGCGACTGTGCGCTGAGACCGCGGCGGAGCGGAGTGCCCAGACAACTGCGGAGCGCCGAGGCCACGGCTGTGCACCCAGGCCACGCCGGAGCGCCCAGACCTCGGCGGGACGCCCAGACTACGCCGGAGCGTCCAGACCACCATGCACGCGCAGTGGCCCCGGCGCTCCACCGTGGTCTCGGACACGGGCGACGGCAGCTACCCCTGCATTGAGCGGCGCGGGGCGTCCGGGCGGACCGGGATGATGAGGGCCAGACCGATGGCGAGGACGAGGAGGATCCCCAGGGTTCCGGCCCGCTGGAAGCCGAAGACCATGATCGCGCCCGCGAACATCGCCGGTCCCAGGAAGCTCACCGCGCGACCGGTGGTGGCGTAGAGGCCGAAGTTCTCACCGGCGGACTCGGGCGGGGTGATCCGGGCGAGGAACGACCGGCTCGAGGCCTGCACCGGACCGACGCAGAAGCTCAGGATCAGGGCGCAGACCCAGAACACGGCCGCCTCGGCGCTGAAGAGGATCGGCAGCCCGCCGATGATGATGATCACGAGGCCTGCGATGATGACGGGTTTGGGGCCGAGCCGGTCGTCGAACCAGCCGGCGATCATCGCGCCGGCCCCGGCCGAGACATTGGCGGCCACACCGAGGACGATGATCTCTGAGGGGGAGAAGCCGTAGCTGCCGGCGGCGAGCACACCGGCGAAGGAGAAGATCGCAGCCAACCCGTCGCGGAAGACCGCCGAGGCGATGAAGAAGCGCAGGGTCTGATGCTCGGTCGACCACATCCGCACCAAGCGGCGCACGAGACCCGCATAGTCGGCGAGGAAGACGCGGACCGGATGCCCGCCCGAGGTTCCCCTGACCTTCGCCCCGGGAGCGGAGAACAGGACGGGGAGGGCGAAGATCGCGAACCACACTGCGGCCAGGACGGCGACGATGCGGAACCGCAGCCCTTCCTCGTCGCTGGCGCCGAAGATGCCGACCTCGGGCTGGATGACGAGCACGAGCAGGAGGACGAGGAGGACCAGTCCGCCCACGTATCCCATGCCCCAGCCGAATCCCGAGACCCTGCCGACGTTGCCGGAGTCGGTGATGCGGACCATGATGCCGTTGTAGGACACCTCGGCGAATTCGAAGAACACGCTGCCCGTGGCCAGAAGCAGCAGCCCCAGCCAGAGGTGATCCGGGGAGTCGCGGACGAAGAAGAGCCCGAGCATGGTGAGCACGACGACGGAAGTGTGCACGCCCAGCCACAGCCGATGCCGACCCCCGGAGTCGGCTCGAGTGCCGGCGGCGGGAGCGACGACGGCGATGACGAAGCCGGCGGCGGCCATCGACCAGCCCAGGGCCGAGGACCCGGCTTCCTCGGTGGCGGCCACGGACTTCGTCAGATACGGGGCGAACACGAAGGTGATGATGACGGCGTTGAAAGCGGCCGAACCCCAATCCCACAGGGCCCAGCTGAGGATGCGGAACCGGCTGCCGGAACCGGAGTCTTTCGTCGTCGAGGCCATGACGCCACTGTACTGAATGCGATGCTCGCACAGGCGCGGTTGCCGCCGTCGGACGGCGGTGAAGCTGAAGAGCGGTTTGAAGGCGCCTGAAGAATACGGCAGAGTGGATAGCTGGATATGTACCCGATGAGGAGACGCAATGAGCGAACCCCACACCGACGAGAGCTCTAGGAGCGACCTCGAGCTGGGGCCGGACGAGCAGTTTCTGTTCGGTGAACCCGACCCCGTTGAACTCCATCTGCCGGAGAAGCTGCACATCGGTGAGAGCGATACCGATGAAGCGATCACCGAGAAGTTGCGTCGCCAGGGCGTGAACCTCGGCAAGGGTCTGATCGCCCCGCGCGTCTTCTGGCCCGCTCTCATCGTCATCGTCGGCATCGTCGTCCTCTCGGTCGCGATTCCCGAGGGCACGGGCAATGTCATCTTGAACATCCAGAACTGGATCGTCGACAACCTCGGCTGGTACTACATGCTCGTCGTCGGTCTCTTCGTCGCCTTCGCGATCGTCGTCGGCTTCTCGAAGTTCGGCAAGATCAGACTCGGCAAGGACGATGACAAACCCGAGTTCGGAGTCCTGTCGTGGTTCGCGATGCTCTTCGCCGCAGGCATGGGCATCGGACTGGTCTTCTACGGAGTCGCGGAACCGCTGACCTATGCGACCACCGGTCCGAAACCCGGCTGGGCCGGCGGTGAGGTCGAGAATGCGCAGATGGGCATGGCCCAGACCTTCGTCCACTGGGGACTGCACCCCTGGGCCCTCTATGCCGTCCTTGGTATGGCCCTGGCCTACGCCATCCACCGCCGCGGACGCCCGCTGTCGATCCGGTGGGCTCTCGAGCCGCTGCTGGGCAACAGGGTCAAGGGATGGGCCGGTGACCTCATCGACGTCATCGCGATCTTCGGTACGGTCTTCGGCATCGCCACCTCGCTGGGCCTCGGCGTCCAGCAGATCTCGGCCGGACTCAAGCACATCGGAGTCGTCGGCGACTACGACAACACGTTCCTCATCATCCTCATCGTCATCATCACCTTCCTCGCCACCGCCTCGGTGGTCTCGGGCGTGGGTGCGGGCATCAAGTGGCTGTCGAACATCAACCTCACGATGGCCGGTGTCCTTCTCGTCACCGTGCTCGTGCTCGGGCCGACGCTCTTCCTGTTCCAGAACTTCGTCGAATCCCTCGGCGTCTGGCTGGCCAACGTGCTCGATATGACCTTCGACATCGGTGCCTACACAGGAGACGAGGGCAATGAGTGGAACTCGACCTGGACACTGTTCTACTGGGGCTGGTGGATCTCCTGGGCACCCTTCGTGGGAGTCTTCATCGCCCGCATCTCCCGCGGGCGTACGGTGCGCGAGTTCATCGCCGGTGTCCTGCTGGTGCCCTCGATCGTCGGATTCTTCTGGTTCTCCGTCCTCGGCGGCACGGGCATCCACACGCAGCTCTTCGGCTCCGGCGACCTGGTCGATCCGGACGAGGGGGTTGTGGCCGAACGGGTCCTCTTCGACGTCCTCGGCGCGCTGCCGCTGGGCTCGATCCTCTCGGTCTTCGCGATCATCCTCGTGGCGATCTTCTTCATCACGTCGTCGGACTCCGGTTCGCTCGTCGTCGATATGCTCGCTTCCGGCGGACATCCGAATCCGCCGATGTGGTCGCGTGTGCTGTGGGCCCTGCTCGAGGGTGCCATCGCGATCGCGCTCCTCGTCGCCGGTGGGCTCGACGCCCTGCAGGCGGGGTCGCTGATGACAGCGCTGCCGTTCAGCGTGGTTCTCATCCTCATCTGCGTCTCCACGCTCAAGGCCTTCGGCAAGGAGGCCAAGCGCACTGCCGCGATCGATCGGGCCGCCCGGTTCCGTCAGGTCGGTGAGCATCTGGCCGATGACTTCGACGAGTACCTCGGCGAGAAGGTCGACGAGCGCATCGACTACCGGCTCACAGCCAGCCAGGGGATCCTGGGCAAGCAGAGGGCGAAGGCTGCCCGCCGCAAGGGCTCGGCTGCCCAGACGCAGTCGACGACCGAAGGCTCCTCGCGGCCCGACGGTCCCACGGACACTGACGACTGATCCGGTTTCGCCGCCATCAGGGGCGCCGCTGTTCGGATGATCCGAACGACGGCGCCCCTGGTGTCTTTCGTGCCCCTCCCAGGGCTGTGCCTCTTTCGGCAGCAGATCCCCCAGGGGTGTGCCTCTCTCCGGGACGGTGGCGAACTCGGCCAGTGGACGGTCGCCTCGGCGCGGGCGAGTGCATCGGCGGAATCGCCTGCCACCATCGGGGTGGAACGAGTAGGCTGGTGACAGCAGATATGGCTGACCCCACGACCAAGGAGTTCATATGCCCATCGCCAGCCCCGAAGTGTATGCCGAGATGATCAACCGGGCGAAGACCCAGGGCTTCGCCTACCCGGCGATCAACTGCACCTCCTCGCAGACGATCAACGCCGCCATCCGCGGTTTCGCCGAGGCCGGATCCGACGGCATCGTGCAGATCTCCACCGGTGGTGCCGAATACATCTCCGGCCCCACGGTCAAGGACCGCGTGCGTGGGGCCATCGCCTTCTCCCTCTTCGCCGCCGAGGTGGCCAAGAGCTACGACGTCAACATCGCCCTGCACACCGACCACGCCCCGAAGCAGGCGGTCGAGGAGTGGGTCAAGCCGCTGCTGGCGGCCTCGACCGAACGGGTGAAGAACGGCGGCGAGCCCTACTTCCAGTCGCACATGTGGGACGGTTCAGCGGTCCCGCTGGACGAGAATCTCGTCCTCGCCGAGGAGCTGCTCGAGCTCTCGGCGGCCGCGCACTCCATCCTCGAGATCGAGGTCGGCGTCGTCGGCGGTGAAGAGGACGGCGTGGAGAACGCGATCAACGACAAGCTCTACACCACCGTCGCCGACGGTCTGGCCACCGCGCGTGCGCTGGGCACCGGCGAGAAGGGCCGCTACCTCACCGCGCTGACCTTCGGAAACGTCCACGGCGTCTACAAGCCCGGCAATGTCCGGCTCCGGCCCGAACTGCTCGGTGAGATCCAGACCGAGGTCGGCGCTCAGGTCGGCAAGGACAAGCCGTTCGACCTCGTCTTCCACGGCGGCTCGGGATCGAGCCCGGAGGAGATCGCCGAGGCTGTCGGCCACGGAGTGGTGAAGATGAACATCGACACCGACACCCAGTACGCGTTCACCCGTCCGATCGTCGAGCACATGTTCCGCAACTACGACGGCGTGCTCAAGATCGACGGCGAAGTCGGCAACAAGAAGCTCTACGATCCGCGCTCCTTCGGCAAGGCCGCGGAGCAGGGCATGGCCGAACGCGTCGTCGAGGCCTGCCAGAACCTCGGTTCGGCAGGGACCAGCATGAAGAACTGAGGCCGGCACACAGACTGTGGTCTGAGTCCGAGCACTCGCAGCAGCGGCCGTCGTCCGGCTCCGGGCGGCGGCCGCTGCCTGTGCAGATCCGGTTCGCTCCGAGGCCGTGGTGAATCAGTTCATCGCGTACGAAGGTGTGAAGTCCTGGGACTTCTCAGGCGTTCGAGCACAGAGAACCGCGCAGACGAGTCGTGTGCAGGGCGGTGGCGCCTCGGGAGGCGTGTGTGCTGGGTAGTGGCGCCTCGGGACGTGTGTGCAGGGGACTCGGGGTGCAGGGGTGCCGTGAGACTCCGGGTGCAGAGATGCCGCGAGGTCCAGGCGCAAGGGGTCGCGAGAGGGTCCGCGAGTGACGACGGCCGGGACAGCGCCGTGAATGGCTCGAGGCCCGGGACGCCATTGTCCCGGACCTCGTCATTCACTCTTACCTCGTTCCGCTGCGCGGAGGCGGCTGACCGTCAGCCCTCAGGCCGACCGATGCCGGGCCTCAGGCCGGGCGGCCGACACTCCGTTCAGCCCTCCGGGACCGCATCGCCGGCCTTGAGGCGGGCGACCCGCTGATCCCAGAAGTCGGCGTTGCGGACGCCGATCTTCTCGGGTTCGAACACCGGGTCCAGGCCGAGCTTCATCTGGCGCTCGAAGTCGCGCAGGAGCTTGAATGCCGGCTGCTGCAGGATGAGGATGCCGATGATGTTCAGCCAGGCCATGAGGCCCACGCCGATGTCACCGAGCGCCCACGTGCTGCCCGAGGCCGAGATCGCACCGACGGCGACGGCGACGAGGATGAGCAGCTGCAGCACGCGCTTGCCGATCGCGAGCACCACGGTGTTCCTGGCCCGCCCGAGCAGGTGCACGAGGTTCGTCTCCGCCATGTAGTAGTAGGCGACCATCGTCGTCAGCGCGAAGAGGAAGATCGAGATCGCGATGAACCCGGCACCGAAGCCGTGGATCATCGAGTCCAGCCCCGCCTGCGGCCACTTCTCGCCCGGGGTCGCGGCGATCGCTTCGACCATCTGTCCGCGCCCGGTGCCGATGATGGTCTCGCCGTCGGCGTCGAAGACCCGGTACATGCCGGTCGAGAGGATCATGAATGCCGTCGCCGAGCACACGAAGAGCGTGTCGATGTAGACCGAACCGGCCTGGACGAGTCCCTGCTTGGACGGGTGGGAGACCTCGGCGGCCGAGGCCGCGTGCGGTCCCGTGCCCTGCCCGGCCTCGTTCGAGTAGATGCCGCGCTGGACGCCCCACTGCACGGCCATGCCGATGATGCCGCCGAAGGCCGCCTCCTGGCCGGCGTCCATGCCGAAGGCCGACCTGAACATGAGCTCGAAGACCGGAACGATCTGGTCGGCGTTGATGAAGGTCACGGCGATGGCGGCGATGATGTAGATGACGGCCATGAACGGCACGGCCATCGAGGCGAAGTGAGCGATGCGCTTGATCCCTCCGATGACGATGAAGCCCATGATGATGACAAGCGCGATCGCGGTGGCCCAGGTGGGCACGTTCCAGGCGTTCTCGATCGCGCCGGAGATCGCATTGGACTGGATGCCCGGCAGCATGAAGGACATGGCCAGGACGGTCACGGCCGCGAACACCATGCCGTAGACCTTGAACAGCCCCTTGGCCTTCGTGTGCCGGTAGGCCTTCTCGATGTAGAAGGCGGGCCCGCCGCGGTACTCACCGGTGCGGGGATCCTGCTCCTTGAAGACCTGGCCGAGGGTGGACTCGACATAGGACGTCGAGGCGCCCAGCAGGGCCGAGATCCACATCCACACCACGGCACCGGGTCCGCCGAAGCCGATGGCGGTGGCGACGCCGGCGATGTTGCCGACTCCGACGCGGCCGGCCAGCGAGATCGCCAGCGCCTGGAAGGACGAGACTCCCTCATTGGAGCTCTTGCCGCGGAACATCTGGGTGAAGATGGCAGGGATCTGTCGGATCTGCACCGCGCGTGAGCGGATCGTGAAGTAGACACCGGCGCCGAGGCACAGGTAGACGAGGGCAGATGACCACACAACCCCGTTGAGCCAGTCGATGAAAGCGGACACGGTTCTCCATTCGTAGTCGCCGAGCCGGGATCGCCGCCTCGGTGCGGGAAAGTCTGCGCCACTGCGCTGACCGTCGCGTCAACGGCCAGGTTCTCGAGAGTTCCTCGGGAATCGCCTGTGATGCACCTCATAAGTGAAGCCCATTGTGACGTGTGACGCAAGTCGCCGTCTTCTGCTGCTTCGTCCGAATTATTGCGATGTCATTGCGAAGTGCGTCACTGCATATGATGCAGTTCACTATTTGGGATGGGATACGTATGATGTGGTGCGGATCTCTTCGAGCAAAGACGACACGAAGAGCACACTTGGAAATGACAGGAACACCATGAAACGACGCACTGGTGCAATGGCCGTGGCCATCGCCGCGGCCGGCGCTCTGCTCCTCTCCGCCTGCTCGACCTCGACGACCGGAGGAAGCGGCGGAGACGGCGAAGGCGGCACGCTCACGGTCGGAACGACGGACAAGGTTGTCGCGCTCGACCCGGCAGGTGCCTATGACAACGGCAGCTCTCTCGTCGAGCAGCAGGTCTACCCGTTCATCCTCGCCTACAAACCCGGCACCGCCGAGCTCAACCCCTCGATCGCCGAGTCCGCGGACTTCACCGAGCCGACGAAGTACGAGGTCAAGCTCAAGGAGGGCATGAAGTTCGCCAACGGCAACGATCTGACCTCCTCGGACGTGAAGTTCTCCTTCGACCGCCAGGTGAAGATCCAGGATCCGAACGGTCCGTCCTCCCTGCTCGGCGGTCTCGAATCGGTCGAGACGCCGGACGAGCAGACGGTGATCTTCAACCTCAAGCGTGAGAACGATCAGACCTGGCCGGGCGTGCTCGCCAGCGCCGCGGGCCCGATCGTCGACGAGGACGTCTTCGACGCCGATGCCATCACGGACAATCAGGACATCGTGGACGGCGAGGCCTTCGCCGGCCCCTATTCGATCGCCGGCTTCGACTTCAACAAGCTGATCACGTACGAGGCCTACGACGGCTACCAGGGCTACCTGGATCCGGCAAAGACCGAGACCGTGCAGATGAAGTACTACTCGGATGCGAACAACATGAAGCTCGACATCCAGGAGAACAAGATCGACGTCGCCTGGCGGTCGCTGTCGGCCACCGACATCGAGGATCTCGGCGAGAAGGAGAACCTCACGGTCCACAAGGGACCCGGCGGCGAGATCCGCTACATCGTGTTCAACCTCGACACCATGCCCTTCGGCGCGAAGACCGATGAGGCCGATGAGGACAAGGCACTCGCGGTCCGGCAGGCCATGGCCGATTCGGTCGACCGGCAGGCCGTGGCCTCCCAGGTCTACAAGGACACCTTCACCCCGCTGTACTCGCACGTTCCCGACGGTCTGCCGGCCTCGAGCGAGCCGCTGAAGTCCGAATACGGAGACGGCGAGGGCGGACCCGATGTGGCCAAGGCCAAGAAGACCCTCGAGGACGCGGGAGTCGAGACCCCGGTCAAGCTCAACCTGCAGTACAACCCGGACCACTACGGTCCGTCCTCGGGAGATGAGTACGCACTCATCAAGGACCAGCTGGACAAGACCGAGCTGTTCGACGTCAACCTCCAGTCGACCGAATGGGTCCAGTACAACAAGGACCGCACCGACGACGCCTACCCGCTGTATCAGCTGGGCTGGTTCCCGGACTACTCCGACGCCGACAACTACCTGGTCCCCTTCTTCTATGACACGGACGAGACCCCGGCCTTCCTGGGCAATCACTACCGTGACAAGACGATGAACGAGGAGCTGGATGCTCAGTCGTCCATCGACGATGAGGACAAGCGGGCGGAAGCGCTGCAGAAGATCCAGGGTCAGCTGGCCGATGAGCTGCCGACCCTGCCCCTGCTGCAGGGCAGCCAGATCGCGATCTCAGGCAATGACGTCAAGGGAGTCGACGACACCCTCGACCCCGCGTTCCAGTTCCGACTGGCACTGCTGAGCAAGTGAGCACTCGCACGAGGTGCAGGTGAGCCGACCGGGCCGCCTGCACCTCGTGGCGCGTTCGCTCCGAGGGGCCGTCGCGATCCGACGCGCCCCTGCGTCCGCACGTGCCCACAGGCATTGAAACGAACACTGCGAAGGAACACATGTCTGCAGCCATCAGCGAACCAGGGGCGGAAGCAGCCGAGACCTCGACCTCGGTGAAGAAGCCCACCGGGGGCGGATTGGGGCGCTACGTCCTCATCCGCTTCCTCCTCATCATTCCCACCATCTTCATCCTCACCACCCTCGTCTTCTTCCTCATGCGCATCACCGGTGATCCGATCACCGCTTCGATGGGCGGACGGCTGACTCCCGACCAGCTGGCCGAGCGCATCCACGCGGCCGGCTACGATCGACCGCTGATCATCCAGTACTTCGAATACATGGGCGATCTGCTCAAGGGCGACTTCGGCACGGCGGTCTCCGACGGCCAGCCCGTCTCGCACATCCTGATGACCTACGGGACCGCGACCGTCGAGCTCGTCTTCTACGCCCTCATCGTGGCGTTCATCCTCGGCATCCCGCTGGGCATGCTCGCCGCCTACCACCGCGACAAGGCCCCGGACGCCGCCCTGCGTGTGCTCGCCATCCTCGGCTATGCCACCCCCGTGTTCTTCGCCGGCATGATCCTCAAACTCCTCTTCGGAGTGTTCCTGCCCATCCTGCCCGTGTCCGGACGCGGGACCACGCAGACCGAATACATCATGTCCGGCGTCGTCGATCCGACCGGGATCTACCTCATCGACGCGCTGCGGATCGGCAACTTCTCCGTGCTGTCCGATGTGCTCTCCCACGCGGTGCTGCCGGCGATCGCGCTCGGCGTGCTCACGGCCGGCGTGTTCCTCCGACTCGTGCGCACGAACCTCATCGGCACGCTCGAACAGCAGTACATCGATTCGGGTCGGTCCCGCGGCATCTCCGAATACCGCTTGGTGACCAAGCACGCCTACCGTCCGGCGCTGATCCCGATCGTCACCGTCATGGGCATGCAGATCGCCCTCATGCTCGCCGGCGCCGTGCTCACGGAGACGACCTTCGGATGGCAGGGGCTCGGCTTCAAGCTCGCCGAATACCTCACCGCCCGCGACTTCGTGGCCGTGCAGGGAATCGTCGTGTTCCTCGCCGTCATCGTCGCGATCACGAACTTCATCGTCGACGTCCTCGCCGCCTTCATCGATCCCCGAGTGAGGTACTGATGTCCACTGCAGAGAATCCACATTCGACCGATTCCCCCGCCGAGGCGGCCCCGGATCCGGTGCCCCCGCCCTCGCCTTCGACGACAGGGCCAAGAAGTCCTGGTTCTCGCGGCTGCCGATCATCTCCCATCTGCGGCAGTCGGTCGGCCTGCAGCGCGGCATGCTCATCACCGGGCTCGTGCTGTGCGCGATCGTGCTCATCTGCGCGATCTTCGCCCCGCTCATCGCCCCCTACGGCTTCAACCAGCTCGGCACCTCCGAAGGCAACTTCGGTTCGAAGCTGCCTCCCGGCGGCACCCATATCTGGGGCACCACGGTCGGCGGCTACGATGTCTTCTCCCGCGTCGTCTGGGGTGCCCAGACCGCTGTGGCCGTCATCGTCGTGGCCGTCGTGATGTCGATCTTCGCCGGTGTCATCCTCGGACTCATCTCCGGCTACCTCGGCGGCTGGCTCGACCGCATCCTCGTCGTCATCGCCGATGCCGTCTACGCGTTCCCGACCCTGCTGCTGGCACTGGTCATGTCGATCGCGATCTCCGGCGGGCAGTCGAGCGCGTGGGGCGGCATCGCCGCTGCCGCGTTCTCGATCACCGTGGTCTTCATCCCGCAGTACTTCCGCGTGGTGCGCGCGGAGACCCTGCGGCTCAAGGCCGAGCCCTTCGTCGAATCGGCGATCGTCCTCGGCGCCTCGAAGGCGCGGATCATCTCCAAGCACATCTTCCGCAACGCCACGCGCACGCTGCCGCTGATCTTCACGCTCAACTCCTCCGAGGCGATCCTGACCCTGGCCGGGCTCGGGTTCCTGGGATTCGGCATCGAACCCACCTCGGCGTCGGAATGGGGATACGACCTCAACAAGGCGCTGCCGGACGTGACGTCCGGGGTGTGGTGGACCTCGGTGTTCCCGGGCCTGGCCATCGTGCTCACGGTGCTCGGCATCACCCTGGTCGGTGAGTCGATGAACGACCTCAACGACCCGCGCCTGCGCGTGCGGCGCAAGGCCAAGACGAAGAACGCCACATCTGCGGAGGTCAAGGCATGAGCAAGCAGACACACGATTCGGCTGCCTCCGCCACCGGCAGCATCCTCGACGTCGAGGGCCTCGATGTCACCTTCTCCACCGACGGCGGCGATGTGCACGCGGTCAAGGATGTCTCGCTGTCGGTCTCGCCCGGTGAGGTGCTCGCCATCGTCGGCGAGTCGGGGTCGGGCAAGACCGTGACCGCGCGGTCCATCCTCGGTCTGCTGCCGGAGACAGCGCAGCGGTCGGGGGCCGTGGTCATCTCCGGCAAGAACGTGCTCAGCGTCTCCGCCGAGCAGCTGCGCGCCATGCGCGGGTCCGATGTGGCGATGGTCTTCCAGGAGCCTTCGACCGCCCTCAACCCGGTCTTCACCGTGGGTTGGCAGATCGCCGAGGGGCTGCGGGCCCACGATAAGAAGGCGAGCAAGGCCGAGCTCAAGACCCGCGTCGTGGCCGCGATGGAGCAGGTCGGCATCCCCGATGCCCAAAATCGCTTCGACTACTACCCGCACCAGTTCTCGGGCGGCCAGAAGCAGCGCATCGTCATCGCCATGGCGCTCGCCCTAGGGGCGAAGCTCATCGTCGCCGACGAGCCGACCACGGCCCTCGACGTCACCGTGCAGGCCGAGATCCTCGATCTGCTGCGTCAGCTGCGTGATGAGACGGGCACGGCCATCGTGCTCATCACCCACAATATGGGCGTCGTCGCCGATCTCGCCGATCGGGTGGCCGTGATGTTCCGCGGCGACCTCGTCGAGGTCTCCTCGGTCGAGCGGCTCTTCAGCGACCCGAAGGAGGAGTACACGCGCGAACTGCTCGCGGCCGTGCCGCGCCTCGGCTCGACCGTGGCAGGAAGCCGCAAGGCGGCGGCCGCCGAGGCGGGTCGGGGATCCGGTGCGTCGGCGGCGGACTCCGGTGCGTCGGGTGCCGCCTCGGCGGGGGAGCCCTCGGCCGGCGCCACCGAGGCGGGTCAGTCCGCCGCCGAGGCAGGCCAGGGGCAGGTGCGGGAGTCGATCGTGACCGCGCGCGACCTCGACATCGTCTACCCGGGCGGATTCGGCCGCGCCGACTTCCACGCGGTGAAGAAGGTCAGCTTCGACATCAGGGCCGGGGAGGTGTACGGCCTCGTCGGCGAATCCGGCTCGGGCAAGACCACGATCGGTCGCGCGATCGCCGGCCTGACCAGGGCCAGCGGCGGCAGCCTCAGTGTGCTCGGACATGAGATGGTCGGCTTCAAGGAGCGTGAGTTCTCGACGATCCGGCGCAGGATCGGATTCGTCTTCCAGGACCCGGCGGCCTCATTCAACCCGCATCTGACGATCGGAGAATGCATCGCCGAGCCCTTCGCGATCCATCGTCGGCAGATGAGTGCGGCGGATCGGTCGAAGCAGGTGCTCGAGCTGCTCGATTCCGTGCAGCTGCCGAGCGCCTATGCAGCACGCTACCCGCACGAGCTCTCGGGCGGGCAGCGGCAGAGGGCCTCCTTGGCGCGCGGGTTGGCGCTCGGTCCGGAGCTGCTCATCGCCGATGAGCCGACCTCGGCGCTCGATGTCTCGGTCCAGGCCAAGGTGCTCGAGCTGTTCGTCGACCTGCAGAACCGCTTCGACTTCGCGGCCCTGTTCATCAGCCACGACCTCGCCGTGGTCGATATGCTCTCCGATCGCATCGGGGTGCTCTTCCAAGGGGAGCTGCTCGAGGAGGGCACGGGGGAGCAGGTGCTCGGAGAGCCGGAGGCCGACTACACGAAGCGGCTGATCGCCTCCCTGCCGGTGCCCGACCCGGCCGAGCAGGCCGAGCGTCGCGAACTCGCCCGCAGTCTCCGCTCGTCCGCCGGCTGAGATCGCGAACCACCTGACGCCGGGCCCAGCGGCGAGCTGGGACTCCGGCCGTTGGGCTCGCGTGCGGTTGTCGGCCGGGCCGCGGGCGGTTTGTGGTCGCTGCGCCGAAGCGTGATCGCTCATTTCGCGGATTCGCCTCGGCGCAGCGACCACAAACGCGTGGGCGAGCAGGGCTGCGGCTGGCAGGACTGCGGCGACCCAGACGCCTCATGCGAGGGCACTGGGCCGCCGTTCGGTGGTGCGAGGGGCGCTATTTCCCGTCGGCGGAGATGAAGTCGAGCATGCCCGCCTGGTTGACGGGCAGGGCGAGCAGACGGTCGAGTTCTTCTCCGGAGGGGTCGATGCCGAGGATGCGCAGCGTGTACTGAGTGAAGTCGCGCTCGATGTCGTCCGGGGTCAGGTCCCCCGTCGGGCGATACCAGAGTGAGAGCGAATTGCAGATCGAGTGGATCGCACGTGTGGCCAGGGCCGCGCTGTCGACGTGGAAGTGACCCGCATCGATGCCGGCCTGGACGATATCGCCCATGACCTCGCGGGCCTCCCGTTGGAGGTCCTTGACTCGGGTGGCGTTGTCTCCCGTGAGCCGTTCGGTGTCCCTCAACAGCACGGTGGAGACCGAGACGTTCTCCATCCGGTAGCGGGCGAGATAGCGCACCGCCACGGTCAGCTGATCGACCGGATCATCGTCGACCTCGGCGATCACGGCGCGGCTGTGCTCGATGTACCACGAGTACGCGGTGTGGACGAGTTCGTACAGCGCTTCCTGCTTCGAGGGGAAGTAGTAGTAGAGTGCAGAGAGGCTCAGCCCCGCTGTCTGCGCGATGTCGCGGATGGACGCACCGTCGAATCCCTTGTCCGCGAAGGTGTCCCGTGCCGAGCGGAGGATGTTGTTGCGGCCGTTGGTTGATCGCACGATGACCGGACTCCTTGCCTAGATTTCCGTCGCAGAGAACTGTTCTATCGAACAGTCTTTCACTTGCCCCACGACTTTACACGACACCCACCTCGGCCGGTCCCGTCATTTCGGTGGAGGCGGACGACCGTCGCGGTCGTTCGACGATTCCCGCGGGTGGTCCCGCGACGCTGTGGGCCAGCAGCCCCATGATGCTTTGCGCGAATGGCCACCGCGAGGCGCTCCGCCGACTGCCCAGGACCCTCTGCGCCGACAGCCCCACTGGGTCTCGTTGTGATCGGAGTCACGGCACCGGTCAGGAATGATTGACCGTTCAACCAGGTTCGTCGTTATGAGGCGCGCAGCACCGCGATGCTCGCCCGCACGGCCGATCCCACTCGGTCGATCCCGACAACCGACATTAGGACGAATATGCTCAACATTGCCATCATTCCCGGAACCTCGCGTCCGCAGGCGCTCAACCCGCAGATCGTCGCCTGGGTCAACGACCAGCTGTCGGCCAATGATGACGTGCGCGCCGAGGTCGTCGACTTCGGCGACTTCGATCTGCCGCTGCTCGACGAGGTCGTCCCCGCCGGTGCCAAGATGTACGCCAATGACCATACGAAGGCCTGGGGTGCGAAGCTCGACGAGTTCGACGCCTTCATCTTCGTCACCCCCGAATACAACCACTCGATCTCCGGTTCGCTGAAGAACGCGCTGGACTTCGTGGCCACCGAGTTCAATCACAAGGTCGCCGGCATCGTCAACTACGGTGCTGACAAGGGCGTGCGCGCCGCCGAGCACCTGCGCCACATCCTCGCGAACTACAAGCTCGCCGTCGTCCGCGACCAGGCCTCGTTCTCGATCTTCACCGACGTCGCCGACGGCACCTTCGCCCCGACCGGGGTCTCGGCGGCTCCGTTCGCCTCGATGGTCGATGACCTCGTCAGCTGGGGCGAGGCCCTCAAGTCCGTCCGTGAATCCGCCGCCGAGGAGCAGGCCGCCTGAGTGCTGACGTCAGCATGAAGTGGTCCCCGACGGGATCGCCGACCGAACAGGACCCGTCGAACCGAGCGCACACTGAACAGGGCCCGCCGGCCGACCGACCGGCGGGCCCTGCCGCCGTCTGCGAGTCGCTCGCCCGCTCGTTCAATGGCGAATCCGGTTTTCGCTGCTGTCCCGCAGCGACAATCTGACTCCACGTTGACTCAGGTGCATTCAGCCAGGCTGAGCGAGGGTGAACAGGAAGGTGACCGGTCCCACACGCCTGGGTTAGAGTCGCTTCGACAGAACGTTCACTCAAATGAAGCGAGGAACACCCATGGACCTGCAGAACACAGTCGCGCTCGTCACCGGCGGAGCCTCCGGACTCGGCCGAGCCACCACCGAACGTCTCCTGGCCGCCGGTGCCCAGGTCGTCATGGTCGACCTCAACGCCGAGGCGGGTCAGCAGGCTGCGGCCGAACTCGGCGAGTCCGCGCACTTCGTCACCGCGGACGTCACGAACGAGGAACAGGTGCAGGCGGCCGTCGACACGGCCACCGGCCTCGGCCCCCTGCGCGTCGTCGTCAACTGCGCGGGAGTCGCCACACCGGGCAAGCTCGTCTCGAGGAAGGGACCGCTGCCCCTCGAGACCTTCCAGAAGGTGCTGGGCATCAACATCGTCGGCACCGTCAACGTCTGCCGTCTGGCCGCTGCCGCCATGCAGGACCAGGAGGCGGTCGGCGAAGAGCGCGGGATCATCATCAACACAGCCTCGGTGGCGGCCTTCGACGGTCAGATCGGCCAGATCGCCTACTCGGCGTCCAAGGGCGCCGTCGCCTCGGTGACCCTGCCGATGGCCCGTGAGCTCGCGGCCTCCCTCATCCGTGTCGTCACCATCGCCCCGGGCATCTTCGAGACGCCGATGATGGCGGGTCTGCCCGCCGAGGCGCAGGAGTCCCTCGGCAAGTCCGTGCCCCATCCGGCGCGGTTGGGCAAACCCGCCGAATACGCTCAGCTCGTCGAATCGATCGTGGCGAACCCGATGCTCAACGGAGAGACGATCCGCCTCGACGGTGCGATCCGCATGGCTCCGAAATGATCAGAGATGATCCGGATGAGCCGCCGGGATCCAGGGGCGCGACGTAGACTGACTCCATGACTTCGCGTTCGAGAAAGCTGGAGCGCAAGCAGGCGCTGCAGGCCCGGACCCGGAGTGCGAAGAGACTGCTGGTCATCGCCTTCGTCTGCATCGGCCTCGGCGTGCTCGGGGCGGTGGTGATGGCTGCCCTGTCCTTCCTGATGCAGATCAGCGCCGTGCCCGTGCTGTCCGGGCCGATCGCGCTGCTGTCGTTGACCGCTTTCGCCGTGTTGCTGCGGCGTGAAGCACTCGTCCCGCGGAAGACCGGTTTCCTCGGACGCTGTGCGATAGTCGGACTGTCCGTCTGCGGAGCGACCATGGGCACCTCACAGGTGCTGAGCTGGACGGGAACCGACGGCGCCTCACTGGCGGCCCTGCTCACCCTCGTGCCCGCCCTCCTCAGCCTCGTCTTTTCCGGATCGTGGGCACTGAGGAATGTGAATGCCGAGGGCGTGAGCACATCGAGCATCATGAACACGATCACCTCGTCGCATTCGTGACGGCACCGATGGCTCCGGTCACCACCGCGCTTGGTTGACGAGCAGGGCGAGCTGAACTCGGGTGCTGACATCGAGTTTGTCGAAGATCCGGGCCAGATGCGTCTTCACCGTCGCGGTCGAGACGAACAGGGTCCGGGCCACCTGCGCATTCGTCATTCCCTGTGCGACTGCCTCGGCGATCTCCCGTTCCCGGTCCGACAGCGGAGCGAGCGGATCGGGACCCTCCGCCGCAGTCGCCGGCCGCGCGGTGATCAGCGTCTCCAGGGCGGCCGCCGAGAGTGTGCGCGTACCGTCGGCTGCGGCCCGGACGGCATTGATCAGCTCCTCGGGCGGGGTGTCTTTGAGGATGTAGCCGGCGGCGCCGGACTGCAGTGCGCGGTGGACGAAATCGTCGGTGCCGAAGGCCGTGAGCATGAGGATCTGGGGGTGGTCCGGCTCGCTCAGCAGTCTCTGCGCCGCCTCGAGCCCGTCGATGACGGGCATCCGGAAGTCCATGAGGACGAGATCGGGACCCAGCCGGCGGGTCAGGTCGATGGCCTCGGCCCCATCGGCCGCCTCGGCGATGATCTCGATGTCGTCCGCGGCCCCGAGCAGGAGGCGCAGTCCCGAACGCATGAGCGACTCGTCATCGGCGATGATCATGCGGATCGTCATCGCGTCCTCTCCTGCGAGCCAGCGGAGCGCGAGCCATCAGATGAGCGCCGCGAACCGCTGACCTGCGAGCCGGTCGACGGTCGCGCCGCACCGGCCTCTGCGGACTCGCCGTCCCCGCTCGTGATCACGGACGCATCGACGGGCAGGCGGGCTCGCAGAGTGAACTCGGGAGTCGTGGTCACCGTGAGGTCTCCGCCCATGGCCTCCATCCTCTCCCGCAGACCGAGCAGGCCGAGACCGGACCCGGTCACGAGCTGCTGCGCCCCGGCACGGAACGCCGGCGCCAGGCCGGCATGCGGGTTGCTGGCCACGAGCACGATGGTGCTCGACGCCTCATCGAAGGACAGCCGCAGGCTCACCTTCTGGCCGGGCGCGTGCTTGACGGCGTTCGTGATGGCCTCCTGGACGAACCGGAAGATCGTCGTCCGTTCCAGAGCCCCGCACCGGCGGAGCACCTCCGCGCTGAGCGGTTCGATGTATCTGAGCTCGGCGGTCTCCCCACGTCCGGCCACGAGGCGGTCGAGGTCAGGATCGATGACCGTGCCCTGGTCGTCGCTGCGCAGCATGGTGAGCACCTCGCGCAGTTCCACCCCGGATCGTCGGGCACTGTCGGCGATGAGCCTGGCAGTGGTCCTGACATCCTCCGGGTCGAGGTCCTTGCGCACGGACAGAGCACCGGAGTACGTGGCGATGACCGACAGGTGGTGCGACAGCGAATCGTGCATGTCGCGGGCGATGCCGCGGCGGACCTCGCCGATGGCACGATCCTGGCGGGACCGTTCGCGCAGCAGGGTCTGCGCGGCGGTGTCGATGAACCCCTGTTCGCGGGAGCCGCGGATGACGCCGATGATGACGAGCACGGCGAAGGCGGTGCTGTTGACGAGGAACAGCGGCAGTTCGAAGGAGCCGACGGTCTGCGGGGTCAGCACGTACGCCGCGGCCTGAGAGGCGATGGCGGTGGCGAGGCAGACGAAGTCGAGGGTCCAGCTGCGCCTGGCCGAGAGCGAGACGAGGATGATGGCGGCGGCGGGTGCGCCGAGGGCGCTGACGGTGCCGAAGAGGATTCCGGCGAGCCCGATCGTGATCGGCACCCAGCCTCCGGGTCGGCGCTGGAGGGATTCGACCGAACCGTCGGCGGCGAGGAACTCCTCCCCGCCACGGCCGCCGCTCGCGAGGTGCTCACGCAGCTTCTCCGCGGCCAGGACCTGAGGGTGCAGCTGCCGACGCGGGACCCGCCGCCCGTCGCGGATGAGAACGAACGGCAGGCAGACGAGGGTGAGCACGCCCAAGCCGATGTGCAGATACAGCTCCGCACTCAGCGCGCCGACATCTGCTCCGGCGGCCGCGATATCCGGCCATTCGGCGGCGACGACGGTCAGGAGCAGCAGCACCCCGAAGAGCAGGGCGATGCCGGTCCAGATGAGAGCCCGGATGATCGGATGGCGGTTGGGGCGCGAGGTCACGGTTCGACACTACCCGCCCGCGATGGGCGAGATCGTCACCCGAAAGGATGAATTCCCGACCTCCCGCTCCTCCCGCGACTCCGCCCCGGGCTCGTTCTCAGGCGGTGAAGCGCACCGCTGTGAACTCCTTGCGCCACGCGGCCACCTCGGCGGCGATCTCAGCCAGGGCCGCCTGATCCCGACCGGTCTCGAGGGCGCGGGACATGAGTTCGGCCAGCCGCGGCATGTCCTCGGCGCTCATGCCCCGACGCACGATCTCGGGAGTGCCCACGCGGATGCCGTTCTGCTCACCGGGCACTTCGGGGGCGGGCAGGCCGATGCCCGAGGTGAGGAAGCCGGCGGCCTCGAGGATCCGCGCCCCCGCGCTCCCGCCGCCGAAGGGGCCGGCGAGCAGGGCGAACTGGTGCGAATCGGTGAAACCGGCCTCACAGGCGAAGGGTTCGACCCCGCGATCGGACAGCTCACCCGCCAGCCTCGACGCACAGGCGCGCATCTGGGCGGCATAGTCCTCGCCGCAGGCGATCCAGTCGGCCAGGGTCACTCCGAGCGCAGCCACGGCGCCGGCATCGAAGTTCGCGGTCATCCCGGGGAAGGCGATGGCGTCGATGCGCTCGGACAGGCGGTCGTCGTTGCTCAGCAGCAGGCCGTGCGAGGGCCCGCCGAGGCTCTTGTACGTGCTCATCGACATCAGGTGCGCGCCTTCGTCGAGCGGGTTCGCCCACTGCCTGCCGGCGATCATCCCGCAGACGTGGGCGGCGTCGAAGAGCAGGTGGGCCCCGACCTCATCGGCGATCTCGCGGACCTTCGCCACGGGGTGTTCGAACAGGTTGAGCGAGCCGCCCATGGTGATCAGGCTGGGTCGGACTTCGCGGGCGAGGGCGGCCAGCGCATCGAGGTCGCAGCTGTAGGCTCCGCTGTCGACGGGGGCCTCGACGGTGGTCAGACCGTAGAGACCGGCCGCACCGGCGGCGTGGTGAGTGATGTGCCCGCCGATCGTCTCCGGCGAGGCGATGATGGTCTGACCGGGACGGCTCGTGGCCATGAACGCGAAGAGGTTGGCCATCGCCCCCGACGGCACCCGCACCTCGGCGAAGGAGGCGTTGAACACTCGCGCCGCGAGCTCGGCGGTGATCACCTCGACCTGTTCGATGTGCTCGAGCCCCATCTCGTACTTCGCGCCCGCATAGCCCAGCGAGGTCCGTGGGCCCGCGCCGCTGGCCAGCAGGGCCGCCGCCCGCGGGTTGAGCACATTCGAGGCGGGGTTGAGGTTGAACGCCTCCTCATCGTGGAGCCGATCGGAGGCGGCGATGAGGGATTCGATCCCGGCGACGGTCTCGGCCATCGTCGTCCCCGCGCCGAGGTGTTCCTCCGCGATCTCGGTGATGCGGGCCCGGCTGCCGGCCGGGACCCAGGACTGTGGTGACTGGTGCATCGGTGACTCCTTCGTCGTTGGTGTGCGGGCTTCAGGTCTGCGGTTCGGACGGGGGACGCCCGTCGGTCTCGAGCAGCCGGTCGAGGAGCTCGTCGGCCGTGATGCCCTCGGCGCGTGCGGCGGCCTCGAGGCGGTGGAGCGAGGCCGCCGACGGGCCCGGGGAGGCGATCGACTGTGTCGCGGAGGCGTGCGGGACGGTGCCCTCTTGAGTGGCAGCGGTCGGCTTCGTCCCCGTTTTCAGCAGCAGTGAGGACAGGGGCACGACGACGACTCCGAGGGCGGCGAGGATCCACACGATTCCGTTGACCCGGGTCAGCCAGTCGTACTCCCAGGCTGTTTCCACCCAGATCGTGATGAGGGTCAGAGCGGTGCCGAGCGCGAGCAGACCGAGCGTGAGAGCCAACGCGATCCGCACCGTCCACGATCTGGTCGAGGCCAGGAGGAGGATGAGCGAGCAGACCGAGGCCACGGCGGTGACGACGATGAGCGAGTAGAGCACCTGGTCGAGGACGTCGGTGAAGGAGGTGCTGAAAGGGTCCGCGTAGGGATCGCCCCAGAGGAACCACAGGCTCAGCGCCAGCGTGATCGCCGCGAGGCCGATGGTGACGGCGCCGAACCACTGCCCCCTCCGGCCGAGGAGCGTGGCTCCGCAGAAGGCAGCGACGCTGGAGGCCCCGGTCAGGGCCGTGGTGGAGACCACCTGGAACGTCGTCTCCGACCCGATGTCCACGAGCAGGACGATGATTCCTCCCGCCGCGGCCGAGCTGAAGGCCACGACGATGATGATGGCGATGACGCGGCGGAGGACGCGGACGGTCGGCCCCGGCTGTCGACGTGTCGGTGTCTGCGATGGTGCCATCGAGTCTGTCCTTTGCGAGAGGGGCTCTGATCAGCACCGCCAGTATGTCATCGACCCGCCCGCCTCTCTTCGGTTCTCGGTCCGCGGGCCTGACCGCCTCAGTCCGTGGGCAGTGTCGCCCGGACCTCGAAGCCGCCGGGCGACCTCGGCCCCACCTGCAGGGACCCGCCCAGGACTTCGACGCGTTCGCGCATTCCCCTGAGTCCGAAGCCGCCGCCGAGGGGATTCTTCGCAGCCGCGGGGGTGGGACCGGCCGCCTCGGCGGGGCCGTTGATCACGGTGATCTCGAGGAACTGTCCGCTGGCGGTGACAGTGACGCTCACGGGGGCGCCGGCGGCGTGCCGCAGAGCATTCGACAGGCTCTCCTGGACGATGCGGAAGGCGGTCAGGCTCGCCGTCGGCGTCAGTTCGACGGGCTCGGCAGGCAGGTCGAGGTCGACGCTCGCCCCCGACCCCCGGGTGATGTCGACGAGCGCCGGAATGTCGTCGATGGTCGGCTGCGGGGCCAGATCGGCATCACGGCCGCCGCGGAGGATCGCGAGCAGGCCGCGCATCTCGGTCAGCGCCTGCCGGGACGATGCGGCCATCGAATCGAACTCGCCGAGGCTGCGCTCATCGAGTCCGGGCAGCCGGTACTTCGCCGTCGTCGCCTGCACGCTGATGACCGACATGCTGTGGGCGACGACATCATGGAGTTCCTGGGCGATGCGGTTGCGCTCCTCGAGTTCGTGTCGTTTGGCCAGCTCCGTCGCGCTGAGTTCGCGTTCGGTGGCCAGCTGCCGGCGACCGCTGATGAACAGTCTGCCGGTGACGCCGATGATGCCGGCGCCGGCTGTGAGCGAGACCGTGGTGATGACATTGGCCAGTGCCCCGGAGAGGTCTCCCGCATGCGGGGCGAAGAGACTGAGAGCGCCGAGTGCAGAGCTGGCGCCCCACAGGATGATCAGGTAGAGCCAGCTGTGGCGCATGCCCACGATGAGATGCAGGAACAGCAGTGCCAGTATCGACGTCGCGGTCCAGGGCCAGACCAGGCCGGTCGAATCCGAAGTCGCATAGATGCCGACCGCCGATGACATGACACCGAGGACGATCGCCGCGGCGGGCATGCGGACAGCCAAGACGAGCGACGCGCTTTGACCGATCGCAACCTGCATCGCGGTCACCGTCCACACTCCGTAGAGCCCAGCAGTCACTGGCCACGAGACGGCCAGCAGCACTGTGCCGACGAAGATGCTCAGCAGCCAGAACCAGCCCTCACCGTCGCCACGCGTGAGAAGAGCGCTGACACGGGAATCGTGTTCGAGGCCGGGGGCGGCCGCGTCTGTGAACCCGCCCTCGACAGGGGCCGCAGACAACTCGCCGGTGCGAGCCTGCTCGGGCGAGAGAACCCCGTTGGGTCCGGGTGCCAGCCCGGCCTTGATCGTCGCGATCTCCAGCAGGGCCATGGCGTGCAGTACGAAGGGGAATGAGAGGAGGAGGACGATGCCCGCGGCGAACTGGAAGGTCGCCTCGGCGGTGAAACCGAGGTCGGTGACCGGTGAGTCCGTCACCCAGGCGACGACCCAATCGACCGTGTCGCCGCCGCCTTCGGGCAGGAACCGGCCCCAGAAGAAGAAACTGGCTCCGCCGAGACCGGCGAAGAACCATGAGGCGGTGACGGAGAAGGTGAGCAGGCGGATCGGCAGGGCGAACACGGCTTCGAAGAGCAGGTCCAGCCAGGCGCGGGCGTCGGTGGCCGGGGCCAGCAGGCCGCGGAGCCCCTGACCCTGCGGACGGGCGGCCACCTCGGCGATGGGAGCACCCCATGCCCGGGCACGGGCCCGCGACAGGCTCCCGAAGGCGCGGGCGATGGTCAGGGTCAGGGGCAGGAGGAGGAGACCGACCCAGATGATGACGGTGGCGATCGAGGCCGCGAACAGGGTCACCAGCGTCGGCACCGCGATGGCGGAGATGACCAGACCGGGCGCGATCAGGACGGAGTCACGGCCCAGGTTGTGCCACAGTCGGGCCCACCGGAATCGACCGGTCTGCGGGGGCTCTGCTGGACGTGGCACCTCCTCAGCGTACGGGTTTCCGGTCCCGGACGCACCGGTCGGAGCAGGGACGGTCGGGGCTGCGGGGGAGGGGTTCATGAGCGGGTTCCTTGCTGCAGGGTCTCAGAGGCGGCGCTCGCCTCGGTGATCGAGACGCTCGCCTCGGCGGTGGGAGTCCGGGAGGCGAGGACGGTGGGGTGGAAGCGCGAGAGCATCCACACCCCGCCCGCACCCACCGCCGCCGAGGCGAGCAGACCGGCGGTCGCGGCGGCGGTCAGACCCGTGTACTCACCGAAGAAGGCCGCACCGATGATCACGGTCACGATCGGGTCGATGACCGTCAGCCCGGCCAGCACCGTCTCGGCCGGACCGCGGGCATAGGCGGTCTGGACGAGCCAGAACCCCGCGACGGAGGCCAGCCCCACCGCGCCGAGCAGAATCCACCACCGCACTCCCAGAGGCACGAGCCCGGGCAGCCCGGCCACGATGACCGAGCGGGCGAGCACATGGACGGCCGCGGCCACCGTGCCGAAGACGATGCCGGTCATGACCACGCGCGGGATGTGGCCGGCCGAACCGATGGAGAACGCGCCGGCGAAGAGGCTGAGTGCGACGAGGACGGCGAGCAGCCAGGTCACCGACTGCTCGCTGACGACGAGCTCGTGGGAGAACCTCGCCGAGGTGGCCACGAACGCGAAGATCCCGACCAGCGTCACCGCGATGCCGGCGAGCATGGGCGCGGCGAGGCGCAGCCCGAAGAAGCGTCGGCTGATGAGCGCGGCGAAGACGAGGGACACTGCGCCGATGGGCTGGACGATCGAGACCGGCCCGAGCCCGAGGGCGATGACGTTGAGCACCGTGACCAGGCCCATGAGGCCGAGACCGGCGACCCAGGTGGAGCGGCGTCTGAGCCCGGGCGGCAGGGCGGCCACGGCGTGCCTCTGCAGGTGAGTGCCCAGCGCCAGACAGAGAGCGGCGGCGGTTGCGAGGACGATGGCGGTGATGATCATGGCCGACACACTAAGGAGGAAGTCGGTGCCGGCACATGATACGAACGGGTGATTCTGCCTCGTCCGGGACCCTACGCGAGGATGAAATCCGCTCAACCGCGGTGCTCAGAGGACATGTTCTCGCGATTCTCCCGGGTGCTGGGCCGGCCCCTCCGGTAGCGTGGAACCATGCCGGGAATCGGGGAATCGGGGGACGTGAACGACAGGGCCGCCTCGGCGGGGGTGCCTCCACCGTCGTCGACGACGATCCGTGTGGCCATCGTCGACGATCAGGCCATGGTCCGGCAGGGCTTCGGGGCCCTGCTCGACGCGCAGACGGACATGCAGGTCGTCGGCAGCGCCGAGGACGGATCGGCCGTCGTCGACCTCGTCCGCCGCACCGCCCCCGACGTCATCCTCATGGACATTCGGATGCCGGGCCTCAACGGCCTCGACGCCACCCGCGCGGTCTTCTCGATGCCCGGCGACCACCCGCGGATCGTCATGCTCACGACCTTCGACGCCGACGAATACGTCTTCTCCGCCCTGCGCGCCGGTGCCAGCGGATTCCTCCTCAAGGACGCCACCGCCGAGGACCTCATCACCGCCGTGCGCGTGGTCGCCGGCGGCGATTCGCTGCTGGCCCCCTCGGTCACCCGGCGACTCATCGCCGAATACGTGGCCGGACCCTCCGTGGTCAAGGACACCGCCGTGCTCGGGCAGCTGACCGACCGGGAGATCGACGTCATGAGGCTGGTGGCCAAAGGCCATGCCAACGCCGAGGTGGCCCAGCAGCTCTTCCTCGCCGAACAGACGGTGAAGACGCACGTGTCCCGGATCCTGTCGAAGCTGGGTCTGCGCGACCGCACCCAGATCGTCGTCGCCGCCTACGAATCGGGCCTGGTCGTCGCCGGCAGCTGAGACCGGGGGTCGGCGGAACGGCGAGCGGGTCTGGGCGAGCGGGGTCTGGCGGAAGGGCGAGCGGGTCTGGCCGATCGGGGTCTGGCGGAAGGGCGGAGCCGACGCTCATACTGGGAGGCACGGCGAAGACGTGGCTGTCCATCACCGTCGAACCGCTCTGAGGGCGCGGTCAGCGCCTGTGGCCGCGCGGTGCGAATCAGTCGCGCCGTGGGAATAGGCCGCGCCGTGGGAATCGGCCGCCGAGGTCCTTGACGATCGTCTCCGCCGAACCCTCGGCAGCATTGCGATGCCCGGTTCCGGCCCACAGGTGCAGGCCGTGCGGGTCGTCGGCCTTCTTCGACTCCGCCCGGAACTCCTTCGTCAGATGGTGCACTGCCGGGTAGGCATCGACGGCCACCGGATCGAATTCGCGCACGAAGTCGTTGACCAGCGCCCGGGCGGGCCGACCGGTGAAGGCCCTGGTCAGTCGGGTCTCCGAGAATTCCTCGGAGACCAGTGCGGCACGGTGGACGGGTGAGGTGCCTGCCTCATCGGAGCGCAGCAGCAGAGTGCCGACGATGACGGCATCAGCGCCCGCATCCAGCAGCTCTGCGACGGCATCGGGCCCGTCGACTCCGCCGCCTGCGGCCACGGGCAGGTCCACCTCGGCGAGGATGTCGCGGACGAGGTCGGTCGTGGCACGGTCCTCGATGGTCCGTGTCGGGTCCGCGGTGCCGGAGTGCCCGCCGGCGCGAGGCCCCTGGACGATGAGGCCGTCGACTCCGCGTTCGGCCGCGGCGCGAGCCTCGGCTGCGGTCGTCACCGTGGCGACGACCTGGGTGCCGACGGCGTGGAGGCGGTCGACCGCCTCGGAAGTGGGCAGGTTGAAGGTCGTCGAGACCAAAGGGACCGGATGGGCGATGAGCCAGTCGAGTTTGTCATCGTAGTGATCATCGTCGTCGACGGGCTCGGGATCGAGTGAGAGGCCTCGCTCGGCGGCGGCCGGGGTCAGCGCTGCGACGAAGGAATCGAATGCCACGCGGTCGATGGGCACGGGATTCGGGGCGAAGAGGTTGACGCCGAAGATGTCGGTGGTCTCGCGCATCCGGTCGACCTGCGCAGCCATGGCCTCGGCGGTGAGATAGCCGCCGGCGACGAAGGGGAATCCACCGGCGCGGGCGACGGCCTCGGTGAGTTCGGCGGTCGTCGTGCCTCCGGCCATGGGCGCTGCGATGATCGGCAGCTCGGTCTTCTCGAAGGCGATCGTCACGGTCTTCTCCCATCCTCACGACTGCGGCATGGCTGCATGCCCCCTGCCATTCTTGCACTCGACTCAGGTGGGCCGACGAAGTGTCCGTCCAGACGGGCACCCGCGCGGAAGGTGCTGTGCGGTTGCGCGGCAGGGCGCTCGCGCGGAGAGTGCTGCGCGGTTGCGCGACAGGGTGCCGGCGAGGGTTTTGGGGTGCGAGGTGCTGCGCAACGCCGGGGTATGAGCATCGGCCCGATTTTGCGGGAGAGGAATGTTGGTTGCGGCGCGTGAGACCAACAGTTCTCTCCCCTTGGGTTCAAGGGTTCGTTGCAACACCCCTCGAAATGGGGGAAGTAGCAATGAGAGGTCGCAATCAGCCACCGACTAAACCCACGAAGTTCGCGGTCGAATTCTGGGACCAGATCCGAGCCGGCCGCGATATCGAAGAAGCCGCCAGGGCCCTGGGCGCGTCGATAACGACGTGTCGTAATTGGTTCCGCCATCGTGGAGGTGTGAAACCACCACACAGCTACGGACGCTCTCGTCGCTACCTCACGTTCGATGAACGCGAGGACATCGCGATGTACCGAGTCCAGGGCCTCGGCGTGCGGGATATCGCCAGGCGTCTCAACAGAGACCCCGGGACGATCAGTCGTGAGCTGCGTCGCGCGCCTCGTAACCCTCAGGACGTACGACCCAGCCGGCCCTCGTATTTGGCCAGTGTCTGCCAGTCTGATGCCGACCGGAAACGCACTCGTCACCGACCCGGGAAGCTCGCGACGAATCTTGCCCTGCGCCGAGAGGTCCAGGCACGATTGAAGCTCAAGCACAGTCCCGAGCAGATCGCTCACCGTTTGCGCGAGGACTACCCGAATACTCCGGAGATGTGGGTGTCGCACGAAACGATCTATCAGGCCCTGTACGTCCAGGGACGCGGCGGACTCAAACGTGAGTTGGTCACGCATCTGCGGACCGGTCGCAGGTTGCGCAAGCCGCATCGTAGGACCGACGAACGGCGAGGGCGGATCCCGAACATGGTCAATATTTCCCAGCGCCCCAAGTCCGTAGAAGACAGGGCTGTTCCTGGCAACTGGGAGGGTGATCTCATCCTCGGCTCGACAGCGTCAGGATCAGCGATTGGGACGCTGGTCGAGCGCACCACGAGGTTCACGATGTTGTTGCATCTGCCAGGCAAACACGGGGCCGAGGACGTCGCTGACGCCATGATCGCCAAGATCGCCGAGTTGCCCGAAGCGTTGAAGCGGTCACTGACATGGGATCAGGGACACGAGATGTGCGACCACGAAGAGATCAGCAAGGTCACTGGTCTTGATATCTACTTCTGTGATCCTCACAGTCCGTGGCAGCGGGGTACGAATGAGAACACGAACGGTCTGCTGCGCCAGTACTTCCCGAAGGGGTCGGACCTCAGTCAGTGGGGGCCGGGTTATCTGGACATGGTCGCGGCTGAACTCAACAGCAGGCCGCGTAAGACCTTAAGCTGGGCGACGCCGGCCGAGGCCCTGGATAAGCTGTTGTCTGAACACGATCAATCACCGGGTGTTGCAACGACCGCTTGAAACCGCCCCCGCGAAACCAACATTCCTCTCCCGCGAAATCAGCTCTTCGGCTACGGCCAGCCGTGATCCCTCGGACTTCGCCGCTTCGGTACGTGCCTGCGGCCAGCCGACAGCCCGGCACACGCCTGCGGGCAGCTGTGAGCCCGGCGCCCGCCTGCGGGCACGGCGGTGAGCTTGCGGTAGGGGCGTGGGTGAGCGGAGGGGCAACCGAAAGTATCGGTTCGGTGGCCGCGAGTGGAGACTCCATGGTGATGTGCGCATGCGAACCCGGCTCCTAGCTTCGAGGCAGTCATTGACCGCAGAATCGTCCCAGGAGCTCCCATGTCCCTCATCCTCGAAGGCCCGTCAGCAGCTGCAACCACCCCACAACCGGCCACGAGCGGCCCGCCGCCAGCCCGCTCCCACGCGGCGGCGCCCACATCCTCCGGCTCCGCATCCCTCAAGACCCCTGTCTCCCCGCCGCTCTCATCCTCCCGCCCGACCACACGCGCCGGGTCGCGCCGAGACCCCGCCATCGACCTCGTCCGCTTCGCCTGCCTCGTCGTGGTGGTCGTCCTCCACTCGCTGATGAGTGCGGCCGTGCTCGGCCCCGACGGCAGCGTGGTGCCCACGGTCGCGCTGTCGCACACCACCGGGTTCGCCGCCGCCTCCTG
Organism: Brevibacterium sp. SMBL_HHYL_HB1; assembly: GCF_018208375.1. Classification (NCBI taxonomy): domain Bacteria; kingdom Bacillati; phylum Actinomycetota; class Actinomycetes; order Micrococcales; family Brevibacteriaceae; genus Brevibacterium; species Brevibacterium sp. SMBL_HHYL_HB1. The sequence goes on from NZ_CP062936.1 coordinate 3,977,543, forward strand.
GCTCTTCCAGATCATGCCCCTGTTCTTCGTCATCGGCGGATGTGCCGGCATCATCAGTTGGCGCCGCATCCGCGCCGAAGGCGGCAGCTGGGGCGACTACCTCCGCGCTCGCCTGCGTCGACTCGTCGTCCCGGTCACCGTGCTCATCGGCTTCACCGGCCTCGGCCTGTCCGTGGCCTCGGGGCTCGGCGCCCCGTCCGAACTCGTCACCGAGGCCAGCCACCGCATCGGCCAACCGCTGTGGTTCCTCGCCGTCTACGTCGGCCTCACCGCATTGGTGCCGCTGGCGGTGCATTTTCACGAAAGAGCGCCGAGGCGATCCCTCGCAGTCCTGACCGCTGCCGTCATCGTCGTCGACGGTCTGGTCGCTGTGACAGGAGTCCACGGGCTCGCCTACGTCAACTTCGTTCTCGTCTGGCCCCTCGTCCAACAGCTCGGGTTCTTCTACGCGGATGCTCTCGACCGTCCCGTGCGCAGGCTCCACGTGTGGTTGGGGCTGGCGACCGCGCTGTCACTTCTGGTCGGCCTCGTCGCCGCCGGGGTCTACAGCCCGAACATGCTCGTCAACCTCAATCCTCCCACCGGCGCTCTCGTCCTGCTCGGAGTGGTGCAGATCTGTGGGCTCCGGCTGGTCCACAGAAGGCTGACCGCGATGCTCACCGGAGCAGGCGGCAGTGCTGCCGAGACCGGCCCCGAGATCGGTCCCGGCGCCGAGGCGGTGCCCGCAGTCCGAATTCTCCGCGCACAGTTCTGGCGTCGGCTCATCGCTTGGGGCAACCGGTTCGGAATGCAGGTCTATCTGTGGCACATGAGTGTCGTCATCGTCCTCATCGGCGGGCTCGGATGGCTGGCACAGGCGGTGTCCGGCGTCCCGCATCTGGCCGAATTCGTTCTGCCCGCAGTCGGTTCGGGCTGGTGGTGGGTCTCCAGGCCGATATGGCTGCTCGTGGTGATGGGGCTGTCGGCCGCGGTCGCCATGGCGGCGGCATGGATCCCATTTCCCTCCGAGCCGCGTCTGGCCGCCGCAGGTTCGGCGATCGCCGGATTCGTCCGTGAGCTGCGCGGGAACAGGAACGGCACACGCCTCGGTGCGGCAGTGAATGAGAGGGCACGCGTTGCAGTCATGCGTCCTCAGGCCCGCGCAGTCATCGCGGTGGGAGCCGCCACCGTCGGCATCGCCATCGCGCTTCTCGCCGGTGTCGCACCGTTGGTCTGGACGCTGATCGCGATCGGTCTGCTGATGGGCTCGCTCACCGTCTCGGCCGGACTCGACTCATGAGCTGAGCTCCTCGAACCATCCGACTGCTCAACGACTGCGGCCGGGCAGTCCGGTTCGAGGGAGCGGACAGAGGACCTGCGGGGGCGAATATGACGGTGAGTGACGGAACTTATGAGAAAATATTGTTGAGCAATACCGTTTGGTGCTACGGTGAATGGCGTCAACAGAACACGGCATCACTTCAGCAGAGGGCATGATGATCGCATACAAGAATTCGCAGACCTGGGCACTGTCCGCACGGTTCGAAGCTCTTGATTGTCGCCCGATGATGCCGATGCTTCCGCCGGAAAGCGGCCGCTGAGACCGCCAGTTCGGCCGGCTGGCAGGGCGGGAGCCGAGGAGGATCTCCTCGCGCTCGAAGCGCCCGCGGCATGCAGATGACGGCTTCGCGCTGAGTTCGACGACCATCTTCTTTGTTGAGCAATAAGCGTTCATGTGGCGGCCGTCCGGCAGACGTTCGGCTGACTCGGGGCTCGCCTCGGACCTGAGCGACTCGCTTCGACGGCACTCGGACCACTGCCTCGCCCCTGTTCCCGGCGCCGAGGCGGTCGCCTCGGCTGCCGGCCCCGGAGGTGACAGCCTCGATCCCGCGGCCGTCTGCGGTCCGAGACCTGCCCCCGCGGCCTCCAGTTCGAGACCCGCGGCCTCCAGTTCGAGACCCGCGGCCTTCAGCGAAACCCCGCCCCGCCGTCTTCAGCGAAAACACCGCCGGTCGCCGCCGACTCGACAGCGCCGCCCGCTGCTTTCGACCCGAGAGCTTCGCCCGACTCGACAACGCCTCGCCGCTGCCCCAGGCACCCGAGCCCGTCGTCGCGGCATCGGCGCCCGCGCTGCCCCACCCATTCCAACCACTGACCTCAGGACACTCATGACCAGCTCCAGCCTGCCCACCACCGATTCGCCTCATCCAGCCGGCACCACGCCTCTCCCGCAGCGACGCACCCGCTTCGCCCTCGCCATGCTGGCGGCGGGTTCCCTGTTCCTCGCCGGCTGCTCGGATTCGGCCGAAGCCGGGACGGATGAGGCAGGCACGCCGCAGCAGGGAGGGATCCTCAAGGTCGCCTACGACACCGACCCGCAGTGCCTCGACGGTCAGCAGGTCGGCTACAACGTCACCCTCAACATCACCCGCCAGATCACGGACTCCCTGACCGATCAGGACCCGGAGACCGGCGAGATCGAACCCTGGCTGGCCGAGTCCTGGGACGTGTCCGAGGACGCGAAGACCTTCACCTTCCACCTGCGCGAGGGAGTGAAGTTCCAGGACGGGACCGACTTCACCTCCGCCTCTGTGAAGGAGAACTTCGAGGCGATCGAGGAGCTCGGGGCCAAGGCTTCGATCGGCCAGACCTACATCGACGGGCTGAAGGAGATCGAGACTCCCGATGAGCGGACGGTGACGTTCACCTTCGACAGACCCAACGCCCAGTTCCTGCAGGCGACCTCGACGATGAACCTCGGCTTCTACTCCTCGAAGACCCTCGAGCAGAGCCCCGAACAGCGCTGCACCGGCGACCTCGTGGGCACCGGACCGTTCGAGCTCACCTCCGTCGAACACAACAAGGCGATCGAGCTGACGCGTTATGACGACTACGACTGGCCGTCCTCGCTGGCCGACCACGACGGACCTGCACACCTCGCCGGGATCGAATTCTCCATCGTTCCCGAGGCCTCGGTGCGCAACGGCTCTCTGCTGTCGGGCCAGGTCGACGTCGACACCTCCGTCCAGTCCCAGGACGAGGCGAGCCTCGAGGCCCAGGGACTGAACATCGTCTCCCGGGCCAACCCGGGCGTCGTGTACAACCTCGTGCCCAAGACCACGGGAGACATCGCCTCGGACAGAGCCGTGCGCAAAGCCCTGAACAAGGGCATCGACCGGCAGCAGCTGACGACGGTCATCTCCGACCATCAGTCCCCGGCCACCTCGGTGCTGGCCGAATCGACGCCGCAGTACGAAGACCTCTCCGATCTGCTCGCCTACGACCCCGAAGGGGCGAAGAGGCTGCTCGACGACGCCGGTTGGAAGACCGGTGCCGACGGAATCCGGACCAAGGACGGCAAGGAGCTGTCGACGACGCTGACCTATTGGCAGGACGCTCCGTTCCTCGAACTGGTCCAGCAGCAGCTGCGCGCCATCGGCTTCGATCTGCAGCTGGAGAAGAAGACGATCGCCGAGGTCACCGCCCTCCAAGCCGAAGGCGAGGAGGAGTTCACCTTCGGCAACCTGACCCGCTCGGACGCCGATATCCTGCGCAACTACTTCGGGGCCGAAGAGCAGAACTCGAACGACCGCGAACCGGGCAGGATCGACTCGGTGCTCGCCCGCACCACCGAAACGCTCGACGAGGACAAACGGAAGGCCGACTTCACCCAGGCGGCGACGCTCATCCTCGACGAGGGCTATTCGATCCCGATCGTCGAACTCGCCGGCATCGTGGGCACCGGCAAGAACGTCCACGACTTCGAGTTCGAAGCCTCCTCGCGCTACCAGCTCTACGACACCTGGCTCGGCGGTGAGCAGTGATGAGTCCGCGCTACCTCGTCTCCCGCCTGGCACAGGGCCTGCTCGTGCTGTGGATCGCGTTCACGCTCAGCTTCTTCCTGCTCTACTGGCTGCCCGGCGACCCGGTCATCACCATGCTCGGCGCCGGGGGAGAGCTGCAGTCCTTCGACCCCGCCGAGGTGGCCCGACTGAGAGCCGAATTCCACCTCGACGAGCCGCTCATCATCCAATACCTCCTCGCCCTCGGCGACCTCGTCCGCTTCGACCTGGGCACCTCGATCCAGGCCGGAACCCCCGTCACCGAGGCGATCGCCGCCGCCCTGCCCTCGACGCTCGCGCTCGCTGCCCTGGCACTGGCGATCGCCCTGGTGACCGGGATCGTCATCGCCGTGGCCGCGACCCTGACCCGCCGTGCCTGGCTGCGCGATATCCTGGCCGGGCTGCCCGGGCTCGGGGTCGCACTGCCGACCTTCTGGGTCGGGCTGATGCTGCTGCAGATCTTCTCCTTCCGCCTCCCGCTGTTCCCCGCTGTGGGCACTGGCACCCCGGCCGCGGTCGTCCTGCCGGCCGTGACCCTGGCCATCCCGCTGGCGGCGATCATCGCCCAGGTCCTGTTCCGTTCGCTGCAGAACGCCTGGGTCCAGCCCTTCGTCACGACCTTCCACGCCTCCGGCTACACCCGGCTGCGGCTGCTGCTGCGACAGGCGCTGCCCGTGGCGCTGCTGCCGACGCTGACGATGGGCGGGGTCCTGTTCGGTCAGGCTCTGGCCGGGTCCGTCGTGGTCGAGAACGTGTTCTCCCGTCAGGGGCTCGGGCGCCTGGCCCAGACCGCGGTGACCGGTCAGGACATCCCACTCGTCCAAGGCATCGTGCTCTTCGCCGCGGCCGTGTTCGTCCTCGTCAACCTCGTCACCGATCTGGCCTACCCGCTGCTCGATCCGCGGCTGCGGGCGGCGACGCGCACGCTCGAGTCCAGAACCGCGACCGCCCCCGCCGAGGCGGCCGACAGCGAAGGCGGATCCGCGAGCCCTGCCGCGTCGACCGTCCGAGGCGAAGGAGTGCGCGCATGAGCCTGGCCACCGAAATCCAGAAGCACTCCCAGGGTGCGACCGGCACGGTCGGGGCCCGGACCGAAACCGGCCCGGGAGCGAACGGCGATCGAGTCTCCGGGATCCTTCGCCGCCTCACCTCGACCGCGTCGCGGCTCGGCCCCATCGGGGCCGTCGCCGTCCTCGCCCTCGCCGCTGCCGCGGCCCTGTGGCCCGGACTGCTCACCGGTCTCGATCCGCTCACCGGCAATCCTGCCGAGCGGTTGCTGCCACCGAGCGCCGACCACCTCTTCGGCACCGACCAGCTCGGCCGCGACGTCTTTGCCCGCACCGTCCACGGTTCGGCCCAGACACTGTCGGCCAGCCTCATCGCCGTGCTCATCGGTGTCGGTGCCGGGGTGCTCATCGGCCTGGTCTCGGGCTTCTTCACCCGGGCCGTCGACGCCATCTTCATGCGCACCGTCGACGTCCTCCAGGCCGTCCCCGGACTGCTGCTGTCGATGGCGGTGATCACCGCGCTGGGCTTCGGCACTCTCAACGTCGCTCTGGCCGTCGGCGTCGCGGCCGTGCCCTCGTTCGCACGACTCACCCGCGCCGAGGTGAGCCGGTGGCGGACGACCGAATTCGTCCGGGCCGCTCGCGCCGACGGGCTCTCCGCCGCCGCTGTCCTCGCCCGGCACGTCCTCCCGCAGGTCAGAGGCCCGATCCTCGCGCTCGTCGCACTCGAATTCGGTTCCGCCGTGCTCGCCGTGTCGGCGCTGAGCTTCCTCGGCTTCGGCGCCCCGCCCCCGCAGCCCGAATGGGGACTGCTCGTGTCCGAGGGCCGCGACTTCCTCGCCGCCGCCTGGTGGATGACGACCCTGCCCGGACTCGTCGTCGCCGCCGTGGTGCTGGCCGCCAATCGTGTCTCACACGCCGTCAACTCCGAGAGGGAATTCCGATGATCCACACCGATCTCCTCGCCTGGCCCTCGGCCGGTGCCGGCACCGAGCTGCTCGACCAGTCTCCGGGCCCCGAGGGCCCGATGTCTGCCGCCCCTGACCCCGGTCCTGCCCCAGCGGCCCCTGTTCCCGCCGCCGAACCCGCCTCCGTCGAGCCCGCCCGTCCGACCGCTGCGGGCCGACGCCGACCGGTCCTCGAGGTCGCGGGACTCAGCGTGACCTACCCGGCCGCGACCGCCCCGGCGGTCGAAGACGTCGACCTGAGCCTGGCGCCCGGGGCCACACTCGCGATCGTCGGCGAATCCGGTTCGGGCAAATCGACCACGGCCGCCGCACTGACGGGACTGCTCCCAACCGGAACGACGGTCGAGGCACGGAGGCAGAGCCACCTCGGCGAGGATCTGATCGGGGCGAAGCCGCGCACCTGGCATCGCATCCTCGGCACCGGGATCGCCTATGTGCCGCAGGACGCGGGCGCCGGACTCAACCCCGTGCGCACGATCGCTTCCGCCCTGACCGAGACCCTGAGCGTCAACGGATTCGCGAAGGCCCAGATCCCAGGCCGCATCGCCGAGGTGCTCACCGCCGTGGGACTGGACCCGGACGTCCACGGGCGGCGCCACCCGCACGAACTCTCCGGCGGGCAGCGTCAGCGGGTGCTCATCGCCAATGCCATCGCCGCCCGCCCCGCGCTCATCATCGCCGACGAACCGACCTCGGCTCTCGACGCGACCGTGGCCAAGCAGGTCCTCGATGTGCTCAGCGGCCTCGTCGCCGAATTCTCGACCGCGCTCATCCTCATCACCCACGACCTCGGGGTGGCGAAGGAGCGCGCCGACGACCTCCTGGTCATGCAGCGCGGCCGCATCGTCGAAACCGGTGAGACCGAACGCGTCCTCGCTCACCCGCGGCACGCCTGCACCCGGGCGCTGCTGGCCGCGGCCCCGCACCTCGGACGGGGCCGTCTGCGACCTCGCCGCGAGGCCGTGCCCACCGGCGACGCGAACCCGGCGACCACGACCGGGACCGATTCGGTGCAGGAATCCGACACAGGATCGGCGCGGGAGTCCGGCACCGCCTCGGCGAGCGGCCCCGCTGCGGTTCTCACCGGCCGCGGACTCGTGCGCGACTTCGGCGGTCAGCGGCCGGCCGTCGACGGTCTCGACATCACGCTGCGGGCCGGTGAGACCGTCGGCATCGTCGGCGAATCCGGGTCGGGCAAGACCACCTCGGCGAGGATCCTGCTCGGGGCCGAGACCGCCGACGGCGGGGAGGTCGCACTCCGCGGCCGGACGCTGGGCGACTTCCGCCGCAAGGACCTCGGGCGCCGGATTCGGTACGTCCACCAGGACTCGAGCGCCGCACTCGATCCGCACTACACGGTCGAGCGGATCCTGACCGAACCCCTGCGCGGCCACCGCATCGGCACCCGAGGGCAGCGGCCGGCGCGGGTGCGCGAGCTGCTCGAGGCCGTCGCACTCGACCACCGGCTGCTCGGCCGGACTCCGCGCGAACTCTCCGGAGGCCAGCGGCAGAGGCTCGCGATCGCCCGGGCGCTGGCCGTCGAACCCGAGGTGGTCATCCTCGACGAGCCGGTCTCCGCCCTCGACGTCGGCGTGCAGGCACAGATCCTCCAGCTGCTCGTCGACCTGCAGGCCCGCCTCGGCGTCGCCTATCTGTTCATCTCCCACGACCTCGCCGTGATCGAACAGATCGCCGACGACGTCATCGTGATGAAGGACGGACGCGTCGTCGAATCCGGACCGACCGCCCGCGTCCTCCACGACAGCCGCCACGCCTATACGCGGGCCCTGATCGAAGCGGTGCCCTGCTTCGACGACTCGGCCGTTCGCCTGACCGCGACCGACCACCCCACCGGTCCCGACCACCCCACCGACGGGCCCGGCACCGCGCTGCCGCACCCCACCGAAACGATCCTGACAGGAGCACACCATGCCTGAGAACCACCCACATCTGCCCGGGCAGCCGCGACAGGTCCACTTGGCCGCCCACTTCCCGGGCGTGAACAACACGACCGTATGGACCGATCCTGCCTCGGGCAGCCACATCGAATTCGACTCCTTCGCCCACCTGGCGAAGACCGCCGAGGCGGGCCTGTTCGACTTCTTCTTCCTCGCCGAAGGCCTGCGCCTGCGCGAACACCAGGGCAGGATCTTCGACCTCGACGTCGTCGGCCGACCCAACACCACGGCCGTGCTCTCCGCGCTCGCCGCCGTCACGCAGCGCATCGGCCTGGCCGGGACGCTGAGCTCCACGTACAACGAACCCTTCGACATCGCCCGCCGGCTGGCCACCATCGACCACCTCTCGAACGGCCGTGCCGCCTGGAACGTCGTCACCACCTCGGACGCCTTCACCGGTGAGAACTTCCGTCGCGGCGGCTACCTCGACCACGCCGACCGCTACCGCCGCGCCGAGGACTTCATCGACGTCGCCCGCACCCTCTGGGACACCGCCGAAGGCGACGGAACCTTCGCCCACAGCAGCGACTTCTTCGACATCGCCGGCAGGTTCCCCACCGAGTCACTGCCCAGCGGCCACCCCGTGATCTTCCAGGCCGGCGATTCGGACTCCGGCCGCGATTTCGCCACCGGATCGGCCGACGTCGTCTTCACCCGACACTCCGACCCCGAATCGGGGCGTAGATTCTACGCGGACGTGAAGTCCCGGCTCGCCCGCTACGGCCGGGCCGAGGACGAGCTGAAGATCTATCCGGGCGTGTCCGTCATCCTCGGCGACACCCCCGCCGAGGCGGCCGAGCACTCCCGCGAGATCGCCGCCGCGCAGGTCAGCGAGGCCGGCGCCATGGCCTTCCTCGAACGCGTCTGGGGCCGTGACCTGTCCGGATTCGACCCGAACGGGCCCCTGCCCGATGTGCCGCCGGCCGGGGAGTCGATCTCCCAGGGCCGGGTCAAGCACATCAAGGACACCGAAGCCACGATCGCGGCCTGGCGCGAACTCGCCGAGGCGGAGAAGCTGACCGCCCGCGAACTGGTCATCCGGGTCTCGCACCGGCACTCCTTCGTCGGCACCCCGCGCCAGGTCGCCCTCGACCTCGCCGAGGCGGTGCGGACGAAGGCCGCCGACGGCTATATCCTCGTCCCCCACCTCACCCCGGGCGGACTCGACGAGGTCGTGGCCCGGGTCGTCCCCGAACTCCAGGAACTCGGGGTCTACCGCACCGAATACCCGGAAGGCTCCCTGCGGGAGAACCTCGGACTGCGACACGCCCGCTCGGCCGCGGACTGGGCCGCGGCGCGGGCCCGGGCCCGGGCGACCGGACCTGCGGCCGAGCTGAAGGAGGTGGGCTGAGATGGCGAACGTGGTTCTGATCTCGGCCAGCCCCGCGGAGCCCTCGAAGACCGAGGCGCTGCTGGAATTCGTCGCACTCCGGCTAAACCAGCACGGTCACCGCACGGAATTCCTCAAGCTGCGGCACCTGCCCGCCGGCCCGCTGCTGGCCGGGGACGCGAACGCGGACCTCATCGCCTCGGCGCGGGCGACCGTCACCGACGCCGATGCCGTCGTCGTCGGGTCTCCGGTGTTCAAGGCCACCTACACCGGCCTGCTCAAGGTCTTCATCGACCTGCTGCCGATGGACGCCCTGCGCGGCAAACCCGTGCTGCCGCTGCTGACCGGCGGATCGGCCGCCCACATCCTCGCCCTCGACTTCGGCCTCAAACCGCTGCTGGCCACGCTCGGGGCCAGCTCGATCGGCCGGGGCCGCTTCGTGAACTCGAACGCCATCCTCCCGGCCACCGAATCGACCCGGCCGCGGATCGACGAAACCGTCGAACTCGACGTCGTCGACGCCATCGACAGGTTCGACTCCGAACTGAGCATCCGGTCCCGGCTCTGCTCCCACGCCGAGGCGGGCGACCCCGCCTCCGTCCTCTCCACACCGACCACGACCGACAGGAACCCCTCATGAGCGTGCTCATCGCCACCACTCTGACCCCCGACCTCCGGACCGGTCCGGCTGCGGCGAAGACCCTCGACGGGCATGCGGACTTCGCGCTCGTCCCCGACGGCTTCGACGGTCTCGACGGCCTCGAATTCGCCTCCTGGCTGGGGCCGCTGACCACGCACCTCGGTCTCGTTCCCGAGGTGCGTGTCACCCACCTGGAGCCCTTCCACACGGCGACGGCCTCGGCGACGCTCGACTATGCGGCCCGCTCACGTGCGGGACTGGCCGTCGGCATCTCCCACACCGCGGCCGAGGCGGAGCTCTTCGGCCGCCGCGAACCCGCCCCAGCTCTCGCCGCTTGGGCCGAAGCCGGTGCGATCATCGACGTCATCCGCCGCCTCTGGGACTCCTGGGACGACGACGCGATCATCCGCGACCAGGCCACTGGCCGCTACATCGACCGCGACCGGCTCCACCGCGTCGGGGCGCAGCTGGAGGACTCGACCGGCACCGAGTACTCGGTGCTCGGGCCCTCGATCACGCCCCGCCCGCCGCAGGGACACCCGCCGATCGCCGTCCGGGCCGAACCGGGCAACGAAGCCGCCCGCGCCGCCGCCGACATCGTCCTCGTCGACGAGGCCGCCGGTGAGATCTCGCTCGAGGACCTGCGCTCCGGACTCGATCCCGCCGTGGCGGTGCTCACCGTTCTGCCCGCGCCCAGGACCCGCGCCGAGGTGGCCGAACTCGTCGGCTCCGTGCGGATCCTCACCGGTCGCGGCGCCTCCGGGATCCTCCTGAGCGTGCCGGCCGACGAGCAGCTCGAGATCAGCGTCCGCCTGGTCTCCGAGATCCTTCCGGCCCTGCAGGCGGCGGGGCTGCGCGAGACCCCGGCGCAGCTGGCCCCCGCCCAGCCGGATCTGCGCACCCGCCTCGGGCTGGGACCGGCCGAGAGCCTCTATGCGCAGGCGTGAGACTCCCGGCGTGGGCGACCACCGCGCCGACCTGAGCTTCATCGGCGCCGGGCCGAAGACCCTGGGCATCCTGCTCGCGATCGCCGCCGGCCAGGACGCCGGGGCCGGGCTGCGGATCCACCTCATCGACCCCTATCCGGCGGGGCCCGGGCGGATCTGGCGAACCGATCAGTCACCGCATCTGTGGATGAACTCGCGCACCGAGGACATCACGATCTTCCCCGATGAGACCTGCCGCCTCGAGCGGCCCGGCATCGAGGGGCCGACCCTGGACGAGTGGATCCACGGGCCCGGCCGGGACCGACTCGCCGCGGCCGGGTTGGGCGCGGAGGCCGCACGACTGGACTCCCAGTCCTTCGCCAGCCGCCGGATCCAAGGCCACTACCTGTCCGCGGCCTTCGAGACCGCGCTCGACCGGCTCGCGGCGGAAGTGGAGATCCACACGGCCCGCGCCGAGGCGGTGCGGCGCAGTGACGACGGGATCGGTTTCGAGGTCACCACGTCCACCGGCACGGTGATCTCCACACGGGTCCTCGTCTCGGCACAGGGACACCTCGACATGCATCCGGCCGCGGAGGACGCCGACCTTGCGGCGCGGGCTGCGGAGTCGGTGCCAGCGGCCGCCTCGGAGGGGGAGCAGGGGACGGCGACCGGCCTTCACTATCAGGCCCCCGGCTACACCGCGGACCTCGACTTCAGCGGAATCCCCGCCGGCGCCGAGGTGCTCACCCGCGGTTTCGGGCTCGCCTTCCTCGACTTCATGGTCATGGTCACCGAGGGCCGCGGCGGTCGGTTCGCGCCGGCGGGCGACGACCTCGTCTACCGCCCCTCGGGCGAGGAGCCCGTGCTGTGGGTCGGGTCCTCGCGCGGCATCTCGTACTGTCCCAAACTCGGCTACAGCCGAGCCGATGTGCCCGGCGCACCCACCGTCGAGCTGCGGTATCTGCGGCACGACCGCCTCGGCGAGGGGGCCCGCCCCGTGGGGGATCGGGCCGGTTCAGGGGACCGAGTCATCGACTTCCGGACGGTGCTCGGCCCGCTGTTCGAACTCGAACTCACCTATGCCCACTACCGACATCTGCTGTGGAAGCGCGACATCGACGCACCCGGTCTGCTCGCCCGCATCGACGAAACGGCCGAGCAGGTGCTTGCGGCCCGGCCGGGGGTCGAAGTCTCGACGGTCCGTGACGCGATCACCGCCTGCGCCCGGGAGGTCGTGACCGATCCGGCCGACCTGTTCGATCTGTCCCGGATCGACCGCCCCTTGGACGATCTGGTCTGCGCGGACCTCGCCACCGCCGAGGCGAAGGTGGCCGAACACATCGAGGACCGTCTGCGACGCAGCGCGGATATGGGCCACTCGGCCGACCTCGCCGTGTTCGAAGCCCTGGTCAAGGCCTATGTCCAGGTGCGTTCCCTGGTCCGCGCCGGAGCCGTGAGCGTCCGCGATCGCACGGAGTTCGTCGAAGCCGGGCTCCACTCGCTGTTCTCCTTCATCGGCAGCGGTCCGCCGCCCTTCCGGGTCAAGCAGATCCTCGCCCTCCACGAGGCGGGGCTCGTCCGCTTCCTCGGCCCCGGACTGAGCATCGAGACGAGCGCCTCCGGATTCACCGCGCGGTCGACGGCCCACCCGCAGGCAAGGACCTTCACTCACCTCGTCGATGCCCGTCTGGCCCGCCAGAGCGCCGAGCGCGCAGCGGACCCGGCCTTGGAATCCCTGCGGGCGAACGGAGGCCTGCGGCTGGAGGATTCGGCGCATGCGAAGCTGCGCACGGACGGCGTCGGGCACGCCCTCGACGCCGAGGGCGCGGTGCAGACCGATCTGTTCCTGCTCGGACCCGCGGTCTCGGGAGCGACGGCCGAGGCATTCAGCCGACCGCGCACAGGTGCCGCGGTCTTCGCCGACAACGAGAGGATCGCCTCGGCGATCCTGGCTTCGGTGATGTCCTCGGCGACGGCGTCAACAACGACGTCAGCGAGGCACGCGGCGACGGCCGGGGCCGCGCAGCGGCAGCTGTTGGCCGGCTGAGACACGGCCGCCTCGGCGGGCCGGGCACCCGCCTCGGCGGGGTGGAAGGGCCGTTTGCGACGAAAGATGACAGCGATCGACGTCATATGACATGCGGTGACCGCGCGTGTCGACCGGCGTGCGCGGGCTGCCGTGGGCGAAGGAGACTGATTCCACCGCAAATGATGCGGTGACCATCAGTGAAGGAAGGATCCGCCGTGAGTTCACCTCGCTTCGAACCCACCACCCCCGCCGGAATCTCGACCCGATCGGTGCATTCGGGAGCCATGCCCGAATCCCACACCGGTTCGGTCGTCGCCCCGATCTTCCAGACCTCGACCTTCATGATGGACACCCCGGGAGACACTCGCGCCGGCTTCGACTACGCGCGCACGGGCACCCCGAACCGCAGCGATCTCGAAGATGCCCTGTGCGAATTGGAGAACGCCTCCTTCGCGGCCGCGGTGAATTCGGGCACCTCGGCCGAGGTCGCGGTGTTCTCGGCGCTGCTGGGCCCCGGTGACGAGATCATCATCCCCCGCGACGTCTACGGCGGCACTTTCCGGCTGCTGAAGAACGAGTACGAACGCTGGGGAGTCCGGATCCGCACCGTCGATCTCACCGACACCTCGGCGCTGGCGGAGGCCATCAATGAGCGGACCGCGATCGTGTGGGTCGAGACCCCGAGCAACCCGGGACTCGACATCGTCGACATCGCGGCCACGGCCCGGCTCGCACACGAAGCGAACGCCGTGCTCGCCGTCGACTCGACCTTCGCCACCCCGATCCTGCAGCGGCCCATCGACCTCGGTGCCGATCTCGTCATCCACTCGACGACGAAGTTCATCAACGGCCACTCCGATGTCATCGGCGGTGCCGTGCTCGCCGGTGACGGCACGAGCTGTGCCCGTGCCGCCGAGGTGATCGAACGGCTCGAGAGCCACCTCGCCTCCGTGGGACTGGGGATCTCGCCCTTCGACGCGTGGCTGACCAGGCGCGGGATCAAGACCCTGCCGGTGCGGATGGCCAAGCACAGTGAGAACGCGCAGACGGTGGCCGAGTGGCTCGAAGGCCGCGACGAGATCGCCGAGGTGATCTACCCGGGTCTGCCCTCGCACCCCGGACACGAAGTGGCGAAGCGGCAGATGAGCGGCTTCGGGGGAGTGGTCTCCCTGCGCACCGACACCGAGGCCAGGGCACTGGCGCTGGTGGCGAACACGAAGCTGATCACCCTGGCCGAATCCCTCGGGGGCGTGGAGTCGCTGATCGACCACCCGGCGACGATGACGCATCTGGCCGTGGCCGACAGCGAACTGAGCATCTCAGGCACGTTCATCCGCCTCTCGGTCGGCATCGAGGACATCGACGACATCCTCGCCGACCTCGACCAGGCGCTCGCCGCCACGGCCGACACCGTCGGCGGCGCGGACTCCAGTGCGGCTGAGGACTCGCGTCGACAAGCACCGGCAGCGCCGCGACCCACCGTTGCTTCGGTGTGATTCGCCAGTAACGGGGTGCTCAGGCAGCACCGCTGCGTGATGCTTCGACGTGATGCGTCGAGTGGGCGCGGTCACTGCCTGTGGGGAAAACCCGACGCAGGCTCGGAGGTCTTCGTGCTGTCAGCGCGAGCGCGACTCCCGTAGCGTAATTGCTATGAGTGAGAACACCCCCGGGAACCCGCAGGATCAGCAGCCGCACGGCGCCGATCCGCTGGAGGCTCAGACGCCCGAGGCCGAGGCGGCTGCCGAGCCCCCGGACCGCGAAGAGTCCTTCAGTGCCGCAGCGATCGTCAACGCCCCGCCGACCACCGAGACCGAAGCCGGTTCGGACCGACCGACACACCACTCGTCGTCACAGACACCGTCGGACGAGGCGCAGTCGCCGACGCGTGCCTACGGGCAGCCGCCCGCCTCGAGTGCCTCCGCATCCCCAGCCGGACAGGACATCCCCGCTGCATCCGGTCCCCAGCCCGGGCAGGACATCCCCGCTGCCCCTGAGCACAACCCCGATGCGCCCGTCGCCGCGACCGGCTCCGGACCGGCCACCCATCGCGCCCCCGGTGCCTACCCCACGGCGGGAGCCCAGCCGGCATACGCGCCCCAGCCCGCGCCCGGACATCCCGCAAGCAGCCCTGGCCCCCAACCGCCCCACGCCGGTCAGCCCGCTCCCGGCCCCCACGCGAACCCCGGCCCCCAAGCGAACAGCCCCGGACCCCCAATCCCGGGCACCCCAGCGCCGGATCCCCAACCCCGGGCACCCCAGCGCCGGATACTCTGCCCCCGGGCACCCGGCCGCCGGCCCCGGACCCCAGCCGGGAATGGCGATGCCGAATCCACGGCCGCCTCGGCGGAAGAAGCCACGCACCGAACCGGTCGCCTACGCTCCGGTCACCGGGTCACTGCCGCTGAGCCGGGATGACGTCACCGAGATCCCGGCCGACGGCCCGATCACCTGGCCCAAGCGCTCCACCGGCATCATCGGGGTCGCGAACCTCGTGGCCTCGGCCGTGCTCGCCGTGATCTGGGCGTGGATCCCGCTGGGCCTGCTCTTCACCGGCATCGGCGGAATCTTCGCCCTCGGACTCGGAGTGCTCGCCCTTCTCGTCTGGGTCCTCGTCCAGCAGGGCGCGAACATCGTCGAACGCTACCGATCCGAACTCGTCTACGCGGACAGGATCCCTGTGCCGAAGATCGAGAGCAGCAACCGCGAACCCGGGTTCGGCCGGTTCCTCCACAACCGCTGGCTGCAGGTGAAGTCCGGAGCCTTCTGGAGGTCGACGGCCCATCACTACATCAAGATGGCCTTCGCCGCGATCATCGTCGGCGGGACACTGGCAGGCATCTGCGGATCGATCCTCGGCATCTTCGCCGCCGTCAACCCGCACGGCGTCAACACCTTCTTCATCGGCGACAACATCGCCGAATCCGCCCGACTCGGAGTGGCCATCGGCTCGGTCATCGTCCTGGCCAGCTCCGTGGCCATCCTCTGGTTCGCCCCGATCCTCGATCGAGCCCTGGACCGTGCGCTCCTGTCGCCGGCGCGCACCGTCGCCCTCCAGGCCGAGGTGACCGAGCTCGATCGGGCTCGGATGGCCGGCATCGAGGCCGCGGCCGCCGAACGGCTGCGCATCGAACGCGACCTCCACGACGGAGCCCAGCCCCGCCTCGTGGCCCTGACGATGACCTTGGGGATGGCGAAGTCGAAGGTCGACTCCGACCCCGAACGCGCCAAGGAACTCGTCTCCGAGGCCCACGCCGAGGCCAAGGGCATCGTCACCGAACTGCGTCAGCTCGCCCGTGGCATCCACCCGGCCGTGCTCACCGACCGCGGACTCGACGCCGCCGTCTCCGCCCTGGCCGGCCGGTCGACCATTCCCATCGACGTCGACGTCCGGCTCGAGGGACGGATCGGGCGGGAGGCCGAAGCCGTGTCCTACTTCGTCGTCGCCGAGTGCCTGACGAACATCGCCAAGCACTCCGGAGCCACCCGCGCCAGCGTCTTCATCGCCCCGATCGAGACCGGCGTCCAGATCGTCGTCACCGACAACGGCCAGGGCGGGGCACGCGTGGACCGGACCGGTCGGCACACCGGCATCGCCGGGCTCATCGACCGCGTCGAGGCCGCCCGTGGCACACTGAACCTGACCAGCCCCGCAGGTGGGCCGACGACCGTAGTTGTGGAGGTGCCATGCGCATCGTAATCGCTGAAGACTCTGCCGTTCTGCGTGCCGGACTCGAACGGCTCCTGACCGATGCCGGGCACGAGATCATCGCCGCCGTTCCCGACGCCAACGAACTGCTGGCCACGGTGCACAACGATCCTCCGGATCTCGCGGTCATCGACGTGCGCATGCCCCCGACGTTCACCGACGAGGGCATCCGCGCAGCGGTCCTCATCCGCAAACAGAACCCCGACGTCAAGGTCCTCGTGTTCAGCCAATACGTGGAAGAGCAGTACGCCTCCGAACTCATCGCCGAGAACACCGGCGGATTCGGCTACCTGCTCAAGGACCGAGTCGCCGATGTCGAGGACTTCCTCGACGCCGTCGACGAGGTCGCAGGCGGCGGCACCGTGCTCGACCCCGAGGTCGTGTCCCAGATCCTCGTCCGGACCCGGAAGAAGGACGGGCTGTCGACCCTGAGCCCACGTGAGCTCGAAGTCCTCCAGCTCATGGCCGAAGGCAAGTCCAACGCCGCGATCGCCAGAATCCTCTACCTCAGCGCCGGAGCCGTTGAGAAGCACATCAGCTCGGTGTTCACGAAGCTCGGCCTCACCGCCGACACCTCGGACAATCGCCGAGTCCTCGCCGTCCTCACATTCCTCGGAGCCTAGAATGCCTGCCACAGTTCGCATCAGCGAAACCGCTCGACTCGGTCTGCGCTCGGTCCTCATCATCCTCGCCGCTGTCGTCCTCCTCGTGCCCATCATCGTCACCACCGCCCACGGGGCCTCCCGCCTCGACTACGGCAGGGTCGAGGCGAACGAGGCGCTGCCGAAGGCGATGAAGGAACTGAAGATGAAGCTCAACGGGGGCGCCGCCGTCGACATCAAGACCGCCGATGTCGACGAACCCACCGTGAAGCTCACCGCCACCGGCCCGCGCGACAGCTCCCCCGGCCTCAAGGTCGGCAGCAGGGGCGAGACCGCCGAGGTGACCGTGGGCGAGCGGACGAAGCTCGAGAACACGCGGATCACCGTCACCGTGCCCGCGGCCGTCTCCAACGATCTCACGCTCGACTTCGCCGGCGACTACGGCACATTCGACGTCGACGGCGACTTCGCCGGGATCACCGCCGACACCGACGGAGGAACCCTGAACATCGACGGCTCGGCCGAACAGGTGCGGACCTCCACCGACTGGGGCGCAACCTACCTCCGGGGCACCTTCGGCACCGTGGAGTCGACGACCGAGGTCGGTGCGCTCGAGGGCGAGGCGCTCACCATCGACGACCGCATCGATGCGGTGACCACGACCGGGACACTCGAACTCGACTTCACCAATGATGCGATCCCCGCCGGCGGCATCGTCGCCAAGACCGAGGAGGGCCCGATCGAGCTGAGCCTGCCGAACCTCGACATCGCGCAGGAGAACATGGCCGCCGAGGCGAAAGAAGGCGACGGAGAGACGGAGGAGGTCGAGGACTTCTTCTACCGGATCAACGCGAAGTCGAATGACGGCAGCGTCGACCTGGCCTCCGACCTCGACGAATACGATGCGGCCAAGAACCCGCAGGAGGCCGAGGGCAAGAAGCTGGTTCCGGTCTCGGCCACGGCCGACACTGGTATGGTCACCATCACCCAGAACTGAGCTGTGACCGGCGCACGGGTGGGCTCGACGTCGGGTCCACCCGTGCGGCGTGTGAGAGGACGTGCGCCATGCAGATCACCGTCTACGGAGCCACCGGAACCTTCGGCCGCCGACTCGTATCCCAGCTGCACGAGCGCGGGCACACGACCATCGCCGCACATCGCGGCAGCGGGGTCGACACCGTGACCGGCGAGGGCGTCGCCGAGGCGGCCGAGGGCAGCGATGTCCTCGTCGACTGCGTCAACCGGATGACGATGGGAGCGGACCGGGCCATCGACTTCTTCTCCCGCAGCTCGCGATCGATTGCCCTGGCCGCGGCCGACCTGCCGGAGGCCTCTCTGGCCTGCCTGTCGATCGCCTTCCGCCCCGAGGTCGGTGAGTCGAAGCTGCTCGGCTACTACCAGGCCAAGGCCATGCAGGAGCGCATCTACCGTCGCCTCGTCCCGGCCGATCGGCTGCTGATGTTCCGCTCCGCCCAATGGTTCGAACTCGTCGACTCGATGACGTTCGCGCTCGGTCCGCTGCGCTTCGTGCCGAAGATGCGCGTACAGGCGCTGGCCGCGGCCGAGGCGGCCCGGATGATGGCCGAGGCCATCGACGCCGGCGAACACGGAACCATCGAGGCAGCCGGTGCCGAGATCAGCGACTTCGCCGCGATCGCCGAAAGGATCGCCCGGGAACGGGCCAGGGCGGCAGGGGATGCGAAGGCCCCGAAGGTCATCGGCGTGCCGCTGCCCGGACCGACCGCCGGCGACGGGCTGATCCCCGATTCGCCGCGTGTGTCCGAGACCGGCCTCGACGACTGGCTGCGCACACCCTGAGCCCGGTCGGACTCCACGCGGTATCCTCCAATACGGAGGTGCACATGGATTGGATGGAATACGGCCTCAACGGAGCCGACGCGATCAGAGTCGTGATCTCCTGCATCGCCTTCTACTTCGGAATCATTCTGCTGCTGCGCATCTTCGGCCAGCGCACCCTGGCGAGCCTCTCGAGTTTCGACCTGGCCGCGATCATCGCCATGGGGGCGATCATCGGCCGCGCCATCCTCGGTGACACACCGACCCTCGGCGCGGGAACTCTGGGCCTGGCGACCCTGCTCATCCTGCAGGCGCTGAGCGGGGTCGGTCGTCGCTTCGGAGTGATCCGCGCCGTCGTCAACTCCCCGGCTGTCGTGCTCATGGCCGGTCGGGAGATCCTGTCCGACAACCTGTCGCGGACCCACGTCGACCACGCCGAGGTCATCGCGAAGCTGCGCTCGGCCGGGATCCGCAACCGCGACGAGGTCGCCTGCGTGATCCTCGAATCGACGGGTCAGATCAGCGTCATCCGGCGGGGTGCGCCCATCGCCGAGGAGATGCTGACCGGAGTCATCGGAGCCGAACGGGTCCCTCGCGAGGGCTGAGCCCCGACCACGATTCAGCCGAGGCCGAGCAGCTTCGCCCCATTGGTCCACAGCACCGAACGCATCCAGTCGTCGCCGAGGCCCAGACCGGCCAGACCCGAGATCTGATCGACATACGGGTAGGGGATGTTCGGGAAGTCCGAGCCGAGGATGATCCGATCCTCGAGCCGGGCCAAGCGTGCACGGTAGGCCGGCCCCACCTCGGCGGGGGAGCTGAAGTACCCGGAGGCGAACATGGTCGTGTCGAGGTGGACGTGATCGTAGGCCTCGACGAGATCGGCGAAGGCATCGTATTCGGGCATGCCCATATGGGCGATGACCAACCTGAGGTCGGGGAAGCGCTCGAGGACGTTCGCCACCGCCTGCGGGCCGGTGTGCTTGCCCGGCAGAGGCGCGGAGCCGGCATGGATGACGATGGGCGCCCGCGCCCCTTCGAGCGCCTCCCAGGCGGGGTCGAGCACCCGATCATCGGGAGAGAAGGCCCCGACCTGGACGTGGACCTTGAACAGCTGAGCTCCGGCGGCCAGGGCGGCGGGCACGTAGTCGGCGGATTCGGGCTCGGCGTAGAGGGTCCCGCAGTGGATGACGTCGTCGTGGGCGGCGGCGAACTCGGCGTTCCAGTCGTTCAGCCATGCGGCCATGCCGGGTCTGTGCGGGTAGGTCAGCGCCGGGATCGCGCGGATGCCGAGCTCGCGGACGATGCGCAGCCGCGTGTCAGTGTCGAACCGATAGGTGATCGGCCAGTCCCGGCCGTAGTTCTTCGCGGCATCGTCGAAGTACGCCCAGACCTTGTCGAGCACGTTCTGCGGGAGGAAGTGCACGTGGATGTCGGCCAGCCCCGGCAGACCGAGGGCCTCCAGGTAGGCGGGGATCTGCGCGTCCGAGCGCGGGGGAGCGGTCATCGCGGCGGCATCGTCGGAGTCGATCATGGTCCCACTCTATGACTCAACCCCGGGCACGGGCGGGGCGAATCGGATCGAGGACGGTCGGACCGAGGCCGATCGGTCCGAATCGGACCGAGGCCGAGCCGGTGACGGTTCCGTCTTCAGCGCGCGTGGATGACTGCGGCATAGACTGCCCGCATGACGCTGAGCGATCCGTACCCGATCACCACCCCGGCCGAGGTCGCGCCCGTGGGCCGAGGGCCGTTCTGGCAGCCCGGCGACATCGTGACCTGGACGTTTCGGCGCTTCGACTTCGACCGCGACCTCGCCGAGGTGACCCGGCCGATGCGTGTCATCACCGACGGTCCCGACGGTGCCGCCCTGTGGTTGGCCGGCGGTGCCCGGACCGGGGAGACGCGCATCGTCGGATGGGAGGGGACCGACCCGCACGATGTTCCGCTCAGGGCCCGGTTCCGTCCCCTCGCCGAGGCACCGACGCGGATCAGGGTCGACGGGGCCTGGCGCGGACGCGGGGTGCTCAAGATCGTCCCTGCCGAGGTCCCGTTCTCCGTGTGGGTGCTGCTCAAGGACGACGCTCCGGGCCCGAGCGGACCGGGCGGACCGAGCGGACCGAGCGGCGCAGGCGCGAGGCCCTCAGGCGTGCGCGCCGAATGGTACGTCAACCTCGAGGCCACGCACCGCCGCACCCGGGACGCACTGTTCACCAGCGACCACATCCTCGACATCACCTTCCCCGTGCCCACGTTGCCTCTGCACGCCGCGGACGGTGGGCTCGATGCCAGCGGTGCGGTGTTCAAGGATGTCGACGAACTCGCCGCGGCCGCGAACTTCGGGGCCTGGCCGGTCGAATGGTCGGAGACCATCAGAGCCAACGGCGCCCATCTGCTCGAGCACCTGGACGACTACAGCTGGGCGTTCGACCCCGCGTGGGAGACCACGGCCCGTGCCCTGGCCGATGAGGCCCCGCCCGATACAGCCCAGCCCGAAGAAGCCCAGGGCGATCGGGAGGCCCCCGCAAGCGTGCGGCAGGAGGCGCAGAATTCGGGCCATCGGGAACATCGTTCGATCCCGAGCGGTTGCTATGACAGACAGTTCCGATGATCCGAAGACCCGGACCGGCGAGGCCGGCCCCGCACCGAACGCAGAAGAGCCGATGAAAGGAACCGTGCCATGACGACCAACCACAGGATCCGCCTGAATTCCCGCCCCGTGGGCGCGCCCACCGAGGAGAACTACCTGCTCGACGAGGTGCCCGTGCCCTCCCCGGGCGAGGGCCAGGTGCTGCTGCGCACTCTCTACCTCTCACTCGATCCGTACATGCGCGGACGGATGTCGGATGCGAAGTCCTATGCCGCACCCGTCGAGGTCGGCGATGTCATGGTCGGAGCCACCGTGTCCGAAGTCGTCGAATCGAACGCACACGACTTCTCCACCGGCGACATCGTCCTCGGCTACGGCGGTTGGCAGGAGTACTCGGTGGAGACGACCGGGCACCTGCGCAGGATCGATCCCGAGCTCGCACCGATCAGCACTCACCTCGGCGTGCTCGGCATGCCCGGCTTCACCGCCTATGCGGGACTGCTCGAGATCGGCCGGCCCCAGCCCGGCGAGACCGTGGCCGTAGCCGCCGCCACCGGTCCCGTCGGCTCCGTCGTCGGCCAGATCGCGAAGATCAGGGGTGCGACCGCGGTCGGCATCGCCGGCGGCCCGGACAAGGTCGCCCACCTGCGTGAACTCGGTTTCGACGTCGCCCTGGACCACCGAACGGGCAACCTGCGGCAGGAGCTGAAGGAGGCGGTGCCCCAAGGCATCGACGTCTATTACGAGAACGTCGGCGGGGACGTCTTCAACGCCGTGCTGCCGCGGCTGAACACCTTCGCTCGCGTGCCGGTGTGCGGACTCGTCGCCAACTACAACCTCACCGAACTGCCCGAGGGGCCCGACCGCTCGGGTGCGCTCATGGGTCACATCCTCACGAAGTCGCTGCTGGTCAGAGGCTTCATCCAGACCGAATTCGCCGGTCGGCTCACCGATCAGTTCCTCACCGATATGAGCGGCTGGCTCAAGGAGGGCAAGGTCCGCTACCGCGAGGACATCCGCCCCGGTCTGGACAGGGCTCCCGAATATTTCAACGACCTGCTCACCGGCGGCAACTTCGGCAAGATGGTCGTCGCCGTCGGCGCGGAGGGCTGAGGGGCGGCGATCCCTCAGCTCCCCGCGGGCTCGAGACTCGGAGTCAGGCCCAGTCGAGGCCAATCGCTGAGGTCCCGCAGGAGCTGACGGTCGTGAGTCGAAGCCACCACCGCCGCCGAGGTGGCCCGCAGCGCCTCGGTGAGCTCGTCGACCAATGAGATCGACAGATGGTTCGTCGGCTCGTCGAGGAGCAGCAGGTGCGGCCGCGCGGACAGCGCCAGTGCCAGATCCAGGCGTCTGCGACGACCTGACCGACGGTCCGCCGATCGGTCGTCGACATCTCCTGTTCGGCGATGCCGAGTGTGCCGATTCTGCTCACCTGCCCCTCATCGGGCGGCAGGGCCCGGACAGGATGTGCAGAAGGGTTGATTTGCCGCGGCCGTTCTCGCCGACGACGGCGATCCGCGAGGTGGGGGTGGTGGGCACGGTGGTGTTCCTCTGATGCGGCGTGCCGGTTCGCACCACCGGCGAGGTGGTGTGAGCACGCGGAAGCGGTGGCCCGTGAGGCCATGACGACGTGACCACCGCAGCCTCGTCAAGCGCAGTCGACGAGGGGCGGCGGTTCGTGGTCGCCCTCAGAGGAAGAACAGATGCATATCGTGATCATATCAAGGCCGCATTCGTCGGAGCAGGGCTCTCGCCCGTGCCCGCCGAGTGCGGAGAGTACTCGACGACGGGGAACGAATTCCGCACGATGGTCCGCAGATCCGACAGGCTCGCGTCGGGGGAGACCTCACCGACCGCGCGGGCTTGGATGAGGAGGTTGCCGATGGCGGTCGCCTCGACGGGTCCGGCGATGACCGTCCGGCCCGTGCGCTGGGCCGTCAGCCGACATAGAAGTGCGTTCTGGGAACCTCCGCCGACGATGTGGATGGTCTCGACGCTCACCCCCGTCAGCGCCTCGGCGGCGTCGATGGTCTGCCGGTAGGCCTCGGCCAGGGACTCGAGGATGCTGCGGACGACCTCCGCCTGTGCCGTCGGCGGGCGCAGACCGTGCTCGCGGCACCAGTCGGCGATGCGGCCGGGCATATCGCCGGGCGGGGTGAAGCGCTCATCGGAGGGGTCGAAGATCGGCACTTGACCGGTGACGGCCTCGGCCTCGACGAGCAGAGTCTGCAGGTCCGCGCTGCGCTGGGCATCGGTGGCGTTGTGGTGCCAGTGGCGCATCGATTCGCTCAGCAGCCACAGCCCGGAGACGTTCTTGAGGAAGCGGACGGTCCCGTCGACGCCGCCCTCATTGGTGAAGTTCGCCTCCCGGGCCGCGTCGGTGACGACCGGTTCATCGAGTTCGAGGCCGACCAGGGACCAGGTTCCGCTCGAGATGAACGCGGAGTCCTTCGAAGCGAAGGGGACGGCCACCACCGCCGAGGCGGTGTCATGGCTGCCGACGGCCGTGACCTTCACCGGCCTGTCGGCTCCCAGACGCTGAGTCGCCGAGGCGGTGAGTTCACCGATCGTCTGGCCCGGTTCGACGAGTTCTGCCAGCTGGCAGCGATCGGTGCCGGCCAGTTCGAGCAGCTGCCGATCCCATGTTCTCCGGTCCAGACCGAGCAGTCCGGTGGTCGAGGCATTGGTCGCCTCGGTGCGGGCGGTGCCCGTGAGCCAGTAGGCGATGAGGTCGGGGACGAGCAGGATCCGGTCGGCCGCGTCGAGGAGACCGGACTCGGACTCGGCGGCGAGCTGGAACACCGTGTTGAAGTCGAGGTGCTGCAGACCGTTGCGGGCGAACAGTTCGGCCGGGTCGATGCGCTCGTGGACGAGAGCGACCCCGCGTGCGGTCCGCCGGTCACGGTAGTGGTGCGGCAGTCCGATGAGCCGCCCGGCCCGCAGCATCCCGTAGTCGACGGCCCAGGAGTCGATGCCGATGCTGCGCAGTTCGGCAGCGCTGCGCACCGCCTCCCGCAGTCCGTCCTCGAGCGCGGCATAGAGCGCCGTGATGTTCCAGTACAATCCCTCGGCGGGAGCACTCTCAGCCGCGCTGTCGCGGTCCGTGGGCGCTGCCTCGGTGAGGTGGAGCGGAGCATTGGGGAACCGGGCGATGTGCTTCATCTTCAGCACGCCGCCGTCGACTCCGCCGAGGATCACCCTCCCGCTCGTCGCTCCCAGATCGACAGCGGCGAGGGTCAGCGGTGATTTCGTCGTGTCCATCATGACCTCCTGCTGCGGCTCTTCGTCCGTCACCGGAGGAACGCCGCTGCGACGCCGGCGTCGACGGGCACGTGCAGGCCGGTCGTGTGCGAGAAGTCATCGGTGCACAGGGCATAGACGGCGTTCGCGACGTTCTCCGGCACCACTTCGCGGCCGAGGATGGTGCGCTGGGCGTAGAACTTGCCGAGGTCCTCCTCGTCGATGCCGTAGGTCTTCGCCCGCTGGGCGCCCCACCCTCCGGCGAAGATGCCCGAACCCCGGACGACCCCGTCGGGGTTGATCCCGTTGACCCGGATGCCGTGCTCACCGAGTTCGGCGGCGAGCAGTCTGACCTGGTGGGCCTGATCGGCCTTGGTCGCGGAATAGGCGATGTTGTTCGGTCCCGCGAAGACGGAGTTCTTCGAGGAGATGTAGACGATGTCTCCGCCGAGACCCTGGTCGACGAGGATCCTCGCGGCGTTCTTCGACACCAGGAAGGAGCCCTTGGCCATGACGTCGTGCTGGAGGTCCCAATCGGCCTCCGTCGTCTCGAACAGGGACTTCGACAGGGACAGTCCGGCGTTGTTGACGACGAGGTCGAGGCCGCCGAAGGCGAGCACCGCCTCGGTCAGCGCCGCCCGCACACCGGATTCGTCGGAGACATCGGCCGCGACCCCGATCGCGACATCGGTCGAACCGAGCTCTGCGGCCACGGACCGGGCCTTGTCCCGGTCGAGATCGGCGATGACGACGCAGGCGCCCTCCGCGGCCAGACGGGTGGCGATGGCCTTGCCGATGCCGCTGGCGGCCCCGGTGACCAAGGCGACGCGGGAGCTCAGCGGCTTCGGTGCGGGCTTGCGCTTGAGCTTGGCCTCCTCGAGCGCCCAGTACTCGATCCGGAACTTCTCGGCCTCGGAGATCGGGGCATAGGTCGACAGCGCTTCGGCGCCGCGGATGACGTTGATCGCGTTGAGGTAGAACTCGCCGGCTACGCGCGCGGTCTGCTTATCGGCTCCATAGGAGAACATGCCCACGCCGGGGACGAGGATGATGGCCGGGTCGGCTCCGCGCATCGCCGGTGAGTCCGACTGCGCGTGACGCTGGTAGTAGGCGGCGTAATCGGCCCGGTAGGACTCGTGGAGTTCGGGCAGGGCGGCGATGATCTCCTCGGCCGGTGTATCCGCGGGCAGGTCGATGACCAGGGGTTTGACCTTCGTGCGCAGGAAGTGGTCGGGGCAGCTCGTGCCGAGTTCGGCCAGTTCGGTCAGCTTCTCTCCGGCGAGGAATTCCAACACCGCCTCGTCGTCGGTGAAGTGACCGACCATCGCTCGGTCCCTCGAGGCGAGACCGCGCAGATGCGGTGCCAGGGCCGCGGCCTTCGTGCGGCGCTGCGCCTCCGGGAGGGCGGAATAGTCGGCACGCGCGGCGCCGAAGGGCTCCGGGCGGCCGTGCTGGACGATGTAGTCGGCCGCGGTGTCGATGATCCAGCGGGAGTTGGCTTCGGACTCCGCCGAGGTGGCTCCCCAGGCGGTGATCCCGTGACCGCCGAGGATGGTGCCGACGGCCTGCGGGTTCTCCCGTCTGATCGCTGCGATGTCGAGACCGAGCTGGAAGCCGGGCCGGCGCCAGGGGACCCAGACCACCTTGTCGCCGAAGATCTGCTTCGTCAGTTCCTCACCGTCGGCGGCCGTGGCGATCGCGATGCCGGAATCGGGGTGGAGATGGTCGACGTGGGCGGCGTCGACGAGGCCGTGCATGGCGGTGTCGATGGACGGGGCGGCTCCGCCCTTGCCGTGCAGGGTGTAGTCGAAGGCCGCGACCATCTCGTCCTCCCGGTCCACACCCGGGTACGTCCTCTCCATCGCCCGCAGCCGGTCGAGCCTGAGCACGGCCAGCCCTTCAGGGGTGAGGGTGCCGAGGTCGCCTCCGGAGCCCTTGACCCACAGCAGGGCGACGTCCTCACCGGTCACCGGGTCGACATCGGTGCCCTTGGCCGAGGTGTTGCCTCCGGCGTAGTTCGTGTTGCGGCGGTCGGCACCCAGCGAGTTCGAGCGGGTGATGAGTTCGTGCACTGTCGGATTGATCATGGTTCTCCTCGGGGCTGAGACGGTTGGCGAAGTGGGAGCGGGAACCGAGCCGAGCGTCGGCTCGCCGGCGGCGCGGGGCGGGTGCCCGCGGGGCAGGGCAGGCGCCCGAAGCTGGGGTCAGGCGCCCGCGGCAGGGGCGACTGGCTCAGGCGCCCCAGCCGGCCTGGGTGCCGCCGATGCGGTCGGCGGCGATCCGTTCCTGGTATCCGGAGTCGCGGAAGGCGTGGATGGGATCGGCCGGCAGACCGCGTGCGGCTCTCCACTCGGACAGATCGCGGCGGACATCGGTGTAGAAGGCATCCATGAAGATGTCGTTGGCGGCGATGACATCGCCGGCTCGCTGTGCCGCTGTCAGGGCCTCGGTGTCGAGCAGAAGGGCCCGCGCGGTCATCTCCTGGACATTGAGCACCGATCGGATCTGGCCTTCGATCTTGTTCTCCACGTTGTGGCACTGGTCGAGCATGAACGCGATATCGGGGCTGTTGAGGCCGCCTCCGCGAATCACCTCGTGAATGATGCGGAAGAGCTGGAACGGATCGGCGGCCCCGACGATGAGGTCATCGTCGGCATAGAACCGGGAATTGAAGTCGAAGGAGCCGAGCTTGCCCAAGCGCAGCAGCTGCATGACGATGAACTCGATGTTCGTGCCCGGAGCGTGGTGGCCGGTGTCGAGGCACACCAGAGCCCTGTCGCCGAGCGCCGCGACCTGGGCATAGCTCGTGCCCCAATCGGGCACATCCGTGTGATAGAACGAGGGCTCGAAGAACTTGTACTCGAGCACCATCCGCTGGTTCTCGCCGAGGCGGTCGTAGATGGTGCGAAGCGAGTCGTTCAGTCGGTCCTGGCGTCCCCGCATATCGGCCTGGCCGGGATAGTTCGATCCCTCGGCCACCCAGATCTTGAGGTCGCGGGATCCGGTGCGGTCCATGACGTCGATGCATTCGAGATGATGCTCGATGGCTTTGGTGCGGATGCGCTCGTCCTCATGGGTGAGCGCCCCGAACTTGAAGTCATCGTCCTGGAAGGTGTTCGAGTTGATGGTGCCCAGGCGCACACCGAGGCCGCGCGCGTGGGCATCCAGTTCGGCGAAGTCGCACAGGTCCCACGGGATGTGGAGAGCCACCTGCGGAGCGAGTCCGGTGAGCTCGTGGACCTTGGCGGCGTCGGCGATCTTCTCGAAGGGATCGCGCGGCGTGCCCGGCGTGCCGAAGACCTTGAACCTGGTCCCGGAGTTGCCGAAGGCCCAGGACGGCAGTTCGATCTCCTGCGCCGCGAGCTGATCGGTGATGTCTGCGAAGGTGCGGGAGGTGCTCATGGCTGTGAGTGTTTCCTTACTGTTGCGGTGGTGCTGTTCGTGTGCGGTGCGGCGCGGTCGCGAGTTGGTCCTCGAGGTGAAAGACTTCGCGCAGTCGCTCGGGGCCTTCGTCGAAGGACCCTCCGGCGGCGAAGTACGGTGACATCGACTGCTGCCAGGCGGCATTGATCTCGGTGCGGTCCATTCCGCGCTGGGCGGCCTCGTAGTCTTCGGTTTCGAGGTAGCCGATGATCATTCCCGCGGAGTCGGCGAACAGGGAGTAGTTGGTCCAGCCGGTCGACTCGAGTGCCGTGAGCATCTCCGGCCACACCTGGCGGTGGGCGGCGATGTACTCATCGATGCGGGCCGGATCGACCTGCATGCGGAAGCAGACGCGCTCCATCTCAGGACTCCCTGACCGCGGGGGTTCCGTCCGTGCGGAGGTTGCCCTCGGCCACCTCGGTGGCGTGGTCGGCGTCGAGGAGACGTCCGTACCGTTCGATCTCGATCTCCTCGAGCGTCTTGTTCTGTGTCTTCGGGGCCCAGATCATGCCGATGAGCAGGGCCGCGACGAGGAGGCCGAGGATGAGGACGCCGACGCCGTGCATACCGGTCTTCTCGAGCATGAGGGGGAACCACAGCGAGAGCACGCCGACCATGACGCGCACGATCATGAACATGAAACCCTGGGCCGAGGCGCGGTAGCGGGTGGCGAAGAGCTCGGCCGCCCACAGACCGTAGAAGGCCTGGGCGCCCAGTCCCGAGGAGATGCCCCAGCCGATGGCGAAGGTCAGCAGCGAGAACCAGCCGGCGGGACCGTAGATGAGCACGGCCCAGGCGACGATGCCGAGTCCGGCGCCGAATCCATAGAGCCAGCGACGTGAGACCTTGTCGCCGTAGCGCATGAAACCGAAGAAGGTGGCGGCGCTGGTCAGTCCCCAGACGAGGACCTGCAGGAGGTATTGGGAACGGGCGTCAGTGAGACCGGTGGCCTCGTAAATGCGGGGCTGGAAGATGCCGGCCTGTCCGGCCACGGTGTTCCAGAGTCCGTAGACGCCGATGAGGAAGAGCAGTGCGGTGATGTTCTTCTTCTTGGTGAACATCTCGAAGATGCCGCGGTAGGTGCCGACCGTGCGCGGATTCGACTGCTTCTGACTCCAGCGCCGCGATTCGCTCAGTCCGCGACGGACCCACCAGGTGATGAAGGCGATGACGAACAGATGGGCGAAGATGATCCGCGAGCCCAGCAGTCCCATGGGCTCGAGCAGGGCGGCCAGCAGGAAGCCGATCATCGGGCCGATCGACCAGGCCAATTGGGCGACTCCGACGTGTCCGGCGCGGCGGCCGTCGGGGGCTTCCTCGGCGATGTAGGTCCACGCGGCCGTGACACCGGCGCCCACCGCGATTCCCGTGAGCACGAAGCCGAGGAGCAGTGAGCCGAAGTTGAACGCGAAGACGGCGAAGAGCGTGCCGAACATGTAGAGGATCAGGTCATAGGTGTAGATGAATTTGCGGCCGTAGCGATCGCAGAGCGGTCCGCCGATGGCGGCTCCGATGGCGGCGCCGAAGGCATTGGCGCTCAGGGCGGACAGCAGGCCGACGGCGATGCTGTCGAGTCCGAACTCGGTCTGCCACAGGCTGATGCTGGTGGCGATCGCGATGATCGAACCGGCCTCGATGTAGTTCGACATCGCCACGGCGACCGTGGCTTTCCATTTGGACGACGTCGTTGTGTCCTTCATGAGTTCCTCCGAAGGGATCGGTGATCGCGACGCAGCGATCGGTCTCTGGTGACTTCGTGGGCGGTGTGGTGAAAGCTTCGTTTCCGATGATGGATTGAAACGTTTCAATATTGCTGGTGGGGACACTACCATGTAGTCGAGATCACATCAAGAGATGCCGATGGACGGCGGCTCCAGCGGCGAGTGAGGTCAGCGGCAGGAGGCACGAGCGGCGAGCGAGGCGACCGTGCCGGGCATTTCGGGCACAATGAGACATGTTCCCGCTCCCGGTGGTCGACGGCCCGGGCACTGATGACGAAGGAGACTCATGGCCAAGGTGAGTATGCGCGAAGTCGCCGAGCGCGCCGGAGTCTCGGTGGGGACCGTCTCCCACGTGGTCAACGGTTCGTCGAAGGTCGCCGAGGCGACCGCGCAGAAGGTCAATGAGGCGATCGACGAGCTCGGCTTCGTGCGCAATGCCGCAGCGAGGCAGCTGAGATCCGGTCACAGCAGCAGCCTCGGTCTCGTCGTGCTCGACTCCGCGAACCCGTTCTTCGCTTCGGTCGCCCACGGTGCCGGACACGCCTGTGACGAGGCCGGTCTGTCACTGCTCATCGGAGACTCGGGCACCGACGAGAAACGGGAGTCGAAGTATCTCGAGCTCTTCGCCGAACACCGGGTCAATGGGCTGCTCGTGACGCCGACGGGCGCCGACCTGTCCGAACTCGAATCCATCGCCGCCCGCGGCACTCCGGTGATGCTCGTCGACCGGGCCTCGACCGGATACGCGCTGTCGTCGGTGACGGTGGACAATGTCGCCGGCGGCCGGATGGCGCTCGACCACATCATCGCGGGCGGCTGCGCATCCCCGGTGTTCATCGGCGGTCCGCGGTCTCTGCCGCAGGTTGCCGACCGCCTGGCCGGAGCACGAGAGCGGGCCGAGGCCTCGGGGCTCACGCTGCCGGTGTACGAGACCGAGCAGCTGACCATTCTGGCTGGTCGGGACGTCGGGAGGACGATCGTCGGGCTGCCCGAGGACCAGCGGCCCGATGCCGTGTTCTGCGCCAACGACCTGCTGGCCGTCGGGTTCATGCAGGCGGTCCTCATGTTCAGCGACCTGCGCGTTCCCGCCGACATCGCGATCGTCGGCTACGACGACATCGACTATGCGTTCTCGACCATTGTTCCGCTGACCTCGGTGCGCCAGCCGGCCGAGCTGCTGGGCCGGACGGCCGTCGAAACCCTGCTGCAGGAGAACGCCTCGACCTCGGACGTCCACCACGACCGCGAATTCACGCCCGAGCTCGTCGTCCGGGAATCGACCCGGCCGGTGCGGACGGATCCGGCAAACGGATCGGCGCCCCCGGTGGACGAGTAGGCGTCTCCGGCGGACGAGCCAGCGTCTCATGCGAAGTGAGCGAACACCTCGGCGGGGTCGAGTCCGAAGCTCAGGGCCAGGGTGAGCACGATGCGTGCCTTGCGGGCGTCGAGGATTCCGGCCGGGACGAGTCCGGCCTCGAGCAGACCGATCTCGCCGCCGGGATAGCCGTAGGTGCGTTTCAGGCTCGCCCCGGACCCCGTTCGGGAGGCGAGGACCACCGGCATCGCCTCGGCCAGGCGGGTCACGGCGGGCAGCAGGGACTCGGGCACGTGACCGCCGCCGACTCCCGAGATCACGGCACCGGCGAATCCGGACCCGGCGATGAGCTCGAGCGTCTGCTCGGGCTCGCCCATCCCCACCTCGACGAGGGCGATGTCTTTCAGCCGTTCGGGCCGGGGCAGGCCCGCGAACGGCGAGGGCGAGGTCTGCGGTGCGTGGGGGAGGTGGAGCGTGTTCTCGCTCAGCCAGCCGATCGCTCCGAGCACCGGGCCGGAGGAGAACGCGGCCGTCGAGGTCGCATGCGATTTCGTGACGAACCGCGGGTCGTGGACCTCGTCATCGAACACGAGGCTCGCCGGCAGGTCGCCGACTCGGTCCGACAGTGCCGTCAGCGCCGCGGCTCTGACGTTCGCCGGTCCATCGGCCCCGGGCAGGGTGGGGTTGCGCATGGCACCGGTGGCGGCGATGTGCACGTCTGAGTCATTGAGCAGCCAGAGACCGAACGCGGACTCCTCGAGGGTGTCGGTGCCCTGAGTGAGCACGAGACCGTCGGCGGCGGAGCTGCGGGCGAGGTCGACGACGTCGAAGAGCATCTCGAGGGTGACATTGGCACTCGAGACCTGAGCCACCTGGGTGAAGTCGGCCTGCAGATCCGGCCAGATCCCATCGAGACCGGCCGCCGCGGCCAGCTCGGCACCCCCGAGCGCCGGGGCCACCCCGCCGGTGGCGTTCGCCGTCGATGCGATGGTCCCGCCGAGGGCGGTCAGAAGCAGGTGAGGGGCGGTGTGCGATGAGCTCTCAGGCATGGGACGAGTTTAACGTCAGCGCCGTTTGCTAGTCTCCACGCATGGACCCCGACACCGTGCTCCGCGTGGCCCACGAACAGGCCATGAAGTACCCCTCTGTCGCGGTCGGTCATCCGTTCGGACCGGAGTACACGGTGTACAAGGTGCGCGGCAAGATGTTCATGATGGCCTATGAGCTGCGGGGGACTCCGAGCCTCAACCTCAAGATCGATCCGCTCGACGGCGAGGTGCTGCGGGACGCCTATGCCGAGATCACGCCCGGCTACCACATGAACAAGCTGCACTGGATCACGGTGGCCGGTGCCTCGACGGATGCCGGGGTCGGGAAGGGTGCCGGTGCCTCGACGACTGCCGGCGGCACGAGCGACGGGGTCCGCCTCGATGCCGAGCTGCTCCATGATCTCGTGCTCGAGTCCTACTGCCTCGTGGTGGCGAAGCTGCCGCGGAAGGATCGGCCGGTGGACCCGGTGAGCTTCGGCGGAAGGGACCGCGAGGAGTGAGCGACAGTGGCGCCTGAGAACACGACCGGACCGCCCCCGCCGCGTCCCGGCCCGCCGCGGCCGGACGCGCGACAGCAGCCGGACGCGCCGCCTCTGCGCCGTCACCAGGGCGAGGCGCTGGAGGCTCTGTATGCATCGGCCGAGACCGGGCAGCGCCGTTCGTGGATCGTCCTGCCTCCGGGAGCGGGCAAGACCCGAGTCGGAATCGACCACGCCGAGCACCTGCTGACGCAGGGTCTGGTCGAACAGGTCGTCGCCTTCGGTCCGAATACCGCGATCCAAGGGCAGTGGGCATCGACGTGGGACCGGCTCGCCGGCGACTGGGGCCGGGCGGGCACGAGCCGAGACCTCGACGGCGTCTTCACCGCTCTGACCTATCAATCGCTGGCCGTCTTCGACGAGGACCGCGAACCCGGCGGCAGTCTGCTGAGCGAACTCGCGCCCGGCGGGAGGGACCTCGTCGACGGACTCGTCGCCGGCGGCCCGATGCTGCTCATCCTCGACGAATGTCACCACCTGCTCGAAGTCTGGGGTCGACTGCTGTCCGACCTGCTCGAACTGCTCCCCGATGTCTGGGTGCTGGGACTGACCGCCACCCCGCCGGCGACGATGACCGCGCAGCAGCGAGACCTCGTCTCCGAGCTCTTCTCCGCCGTCCGCTACTCCGCCGCCATCCCGGCCCTGGTCAAAGAAGGCGACCTGGTTCCGTTCGCCGACCTCGTATGGGTGACCGAGCCGACCCGGGCCGAAGACGGCTGGCTGTCGGCCCAGGCCGAACGCCACACCGAGTTCATCACCGGAATCCTCGACCCCGAGCAGGGCTCGATCGGGTTCCTCGAATGGATGGACCGCAGGTTCCTCGGCGCCCGCGCCGAGGCCGTGAGCTGGCAGACCCTGAGCAGGCAGCGACCCGAACTCTGCGATGCGGCGCTGCGACTCCACCACGCCGATCTGCTGCGTCTGCCGCCCGGGGCCCGCCTGAGCGAACAGCACCGCCGCGACCCCGATGCCGATGACTGGGCCCGACTGATCGAGGACTGGATGCGCCACCACCTTCTGGTCTCCGAGGAACCGTCGGATCGCGAACTCGCCGAGGCGATCCGCCGAACACTGCCCGCGATCGGCTGCCGATGGACCCGCAACGGGATCGCACCGGGCCGCTGCCCGACCGACCGCGTGCTGGCGCGTTCGGCGTCGAAGCCGCTCGCCTGCGTCGACATCGTCTCCGCCGAGGCCGCCGCCCTCGGCCAGCACCTGCGCACACTCATCCTCTGCGACTTCGAATCGGTCACGGCGACACTGTCCGCCGATGTCCGAACGGTGCTCGACGAACGCTCCGGCTCGGCGCTGCTCACCCTCGAAACCCTCCTCGCCGACCCGACCACGGCCGCTCTGGGACCGCTGCTCGTCTCCGGCCGCACCGTGGCCGGTGCCCCAGAGGTCCTGGAAGAGCTGAGGGAGACGGTCGCCGCCGCGGACGAGGCGCTGGCCTCCCGCCTGAACATCACCGATCCCGTGGCCGGTGTCAGCCGCCTCGACGGGGGCTGGACCAGCCGGACCTGGGTGCCGTACGTGACCGAGTTCTTCGACTCCGGAGCCTCCCACGTGCTCATCGGGACCCGCGCACTGCTCGGCGAGGGATGGGACGCACCGGCCGTGACCGGACTCATCGACCTCACGACCGCGACGACCCCGACCGCCGTGACCCAGACCCGCGGCCGCGCGCTGCGCGAGGACCCGAACTGGGCGGACAAGGTCGCGCTCAACTGGACCGTCGTATGCATCAGCCCCGACCATCCGCGAGGCGACCGGGACTGGGACCGGCTCGTCCGCAAACACGACGGCTTCTTCGGCACCGATGCCGAAGGGGAGATCGTCGACGGCGTCGCCCATATCGACCCCGCATTCTCGGCCTTCCACCCGCCCGAGGACGACATCGACGCGATCAACGCCCGGATGACCACCCGATCCCAGGCCCGCGCCGAGGTGGCCCGCCGATGGGAGGTGGGAGCCGACTACCGCGATGAGACCCTGCGGTCGGTGCGCATCGTCGGGTCCGGTTCGCCGCATGCCCTCGCCGAGGCGGGTGAGGAGACCGAGGGGATCAGCCCGACACCGCGCAACCGCGACGGCGACCCCGGCGCTTTTCTTCCCTTCTCCCTGCGACCGGCGACGATCGTCGGCTGGTCGACAGTCGGCCTGCTGGCGGTCGTGGCCGCGGTCCTCTCCTCGGGGGCGGCGTTGTGGGTCTTCGCCGCCGTCGCCGCCGGACTGCTGGCGGCCCTGCCGATCGTCCTGAGCATCGTCGGCGAGCGGCGGCACCGCCGCTACGGAAACACCCCGACCGTCGCGCAGATCGGGTCCGCCATCGCCGAGGCGCTGCACGCACTCGATCTGAGCACGGCGGGCGCCGATGCGGTGCGGATGCGCATCGACGCCCGCGGCGACCTGCGGTGTCATCTCGATGCGGACCCCGCCTCGGCGGAGGTCTTCGCCCACGCCTTCGATGAAGCGGTGTCACCGATCGCCGATCCCCGCTACCTCCTGCCGTGCTGGCGGCTGCCCGCTCAGCCGCCGGGCCTGCGCGGCTGGTGGACCCGGATGCGGTGGGGCACCGGTTCGGCTCACCGGACCGCACCGAACTGGGTGCCCGTGCCCAGCGTGCTGGGCACGAAGAAGGCCAGAGCGGTGGCCTTCGCTGCCGTCTGGGACACCTGGATCGGAGGAGGCGATCCCGTCTACACCCGCAATCCCGAAGGAGCGGGAACGCTGGCGGCCGTGCGCGGCAGCGACCCCTGGGGGCTGACATCGGTGCTGCGCCTGCGCTGGCGCTGACCGGCGAGTTGGCACGGCGGTGCCTCGGCGCAGAGAATGGTCCGTATGTCAGCCCTGTCTTCCGCGCTCGCCTACCGGCGGCTGCTCGAGTCGAATGCCACTCTGCGCATGCTCAGGGCCGACAACCTCGCGGTCATGGCCGGGACCCTCGACGCCCACCTGGGACGGCCCGGGACGCGGATGAGCACCGAGGACCTGCACGAGAGCATCGACGCCGACCTCGAGGAGCTGCGTGACCACTTCGACCTCTCGCTGCGGACGGCGAAGGCCTACTGTGACGATTGGCGGCGGGCGGAGATCCTCGTCCGGCGGCCGGCCACCTCGGCCAGAGGCGAGACCTATGAGCTCTCAGCGGCCGGCTTCGACGCCATCCGCATGCTCGAGCAGCTGCGCACCCCACCCCAGACTGCCACCGAGTCCCGGCTGGTCAGCCTCGCCCAATCCGTGCGTCAGCTGGCCATCGACACCGACCCCGACAGCTCGCGCAGGCTGGCCGCTCTGCGCGCCGAACGCGACCGCATCGACGCCGAGATCGCCCGTGTCAGACGCGGTGACCCGCGCTCGGTGGTCCTCGACCGGAGGCGGGCGAACGAACGTGTGAACGACATCCTCCAGCAGGCGCAGGGCCTGCCGGCCGACTTCGCCCGGGTGCGCGCCCGGTTCGAGGAACTCAACCAGGAGCTGCGGATCTCGATCCTCGCCGCCGAGGATTCCCAGTCCCAGGTCCTCGACGAGGTCTTCCGGGGCGTCGACCTCATCGAATCCTCCGATGAGGGGCGCACGTTCTCGGCCTTCTCAGCCCTCGTCCGCGATCCCGAACAGTCCGCGGCCTTCGACGACGACATCGCCGCCATCCTCGACCGCGACTTCTCCGCCACCCTGTCGCTTGCCACCCGCCGCTCGCTGCGCACCCTGATGCGGCAGATGAAGGACGGCTCCCACGAGGTCTCGGACATCCTCACCGAATTCGCCCGTGGTCTGCGCCGCTACGTCCACTCCCACGAATTCCAGCGTGATCGCGTGATGCGCACCCTCCTGCAGGAGGGGCTGGCCGCGGCCGCGCCCGTCGCCCAAGTGCGCAGACCCTATGACGAGATCGGCGTCGACCTCGAACTCTCGAGTGTGTCTCTGGGCAGCATCGGCGAGGTCATCCTCCATGACCCGGATGAGTTCGACGCCGGTGCCGAACTGAACGAGGCAGCCGAGTCCGAAGTCGACTTCGCCGAACTCGTCGCCGTGGCCCGCGAGTCCGAGATCGACTTCGCCGAACTCACCGAGAACATCAACTCCGTCGTCTCCACCGCCGCCGAGGCCTCCGTCGCCGAGGTGCTCGACCGGTTCCCCGCCACTCAGGGGCTGGCCAGCGTCGTCGGTCTGCTGTCCCTGGCCGGCACGTACGGGCAGGTCGACGGGGGCCGGGTCGAAACCCTGATCTGGTCCGGTGTCGACGGGGTTGCCCGCACCGCCACGATCCGCCGCCACTACTTCACTGAAGGCATCACCCTATGAGCCGCACCGATCACACCGAAGCGACCGCCTCCGAGACTTCTGCCGCGCCGGTCGAGGCCGGCGTCGAGCACAATCCCAGCGCCCTCTGGTTCGGCGATACCGGGACACTGGGGGAGCGGACCCGACGAGTGCTGCTCGAACTGCTCAAGGGCCCCTATGTCTCCGGGGTGCAGAGTCCCCAGCTGTGGTCGGCTCTGATTGCCGACGAAGGACTCGTCCGGTCCCGACTCCACGAGCTGTTCCTCGACCTCGTCATCGACCCGGTCGACGAATTCGCCTTCACCCGCAAGATCGTCACCGATGAGATCGAAGCACCGGCGGCCGTGCGCAGCGAACGCCTGACCTTCCTCGACACGGCCATGCTCCTCGTGCTGCGCCAGCTGCTGCTGGCCGCTCCCGGGGAGAAGCGCGTCATCGTCGACCGCGAGGAGGTCTATGAGCGGCTGGCGATCTACCGCACCGGCGACGAGTCGACGTTCCAGCGCAACCTCAACGGCTCCTGGTCCCGGATGAGCAACCGGCTGCGCGTCCTCCACAAGGCCGGTGAGGACCGCTTCGAGATCTCACCGATGGTGAAGTTCCTCATCGACGAGGACCGGGTGCGCGAACTCATCGACGTCTACGAGCGCATCGCCTCAAGTCAGTCCGACGCAGGTGAGGCCGACACCGCAGCCGATGCGGGCGAGACCGGCGCTGAGACCGATGCCGGTGAGGCCGACGCGCCGGAGGAGACCACCGGAGAGGAGGAAGCGTGACCGAGGCGCTCTTCCCGCTCGATGCCGCATTCGTCGCCGATCAGGCGCGTGCCCGCGGTGCGAACCGACCCGATGTGGGCAGCCAGTGGCGGCTGTCGGAGATCCAGATCGCGAACTGGGGCACCTTCGACGCCGATATCCACCGCATCCCCGTCTCCCACAAGGGCCACCTCATCACCGGACCGTCCGGATCGGGCAAATCCTCGCTCCTCGACGGCATCGCCGCGGTCCTGACCCCGGACAAATGGCTGCGCTTCAACGTCGCCGCGCAGACGGCGGGTGCTCGCCTCGACCAACGCAGCCTCGTCAGCTATGTCCGAGGAGCGTGGACGCGGACGGCCGACTCCGAAGAGGACAGGGTCGTCAGCAAGTATCTGCGCCCGCGCGCCACGTGGAGCGGGATCATCCTCCGCTACGACAACGGCAGCGGCCGACCGCTGTCGCTGGCCCGGCTGTTCTTCATCAAGGGATCGGGGACGAAGACGAGCGACCTGTCCGACGCGTGCGTGTGGGAACGGGCCGAACTCGACCTCGCCGACCTCCAGCACTACGCCCGGTCGGGTCTGGAGACCCGCAAGCTCAAGGCCGACCACCCCGATGCGGTGGTCACCTCGAACGGCTCCCACGGGAAGTTCTACGCCCGGATGCGCAAGACCTTCGGCATGGCCGATGAGTCCGCGCTCCAACTGCTGCACAAGACGCAGTCGGCCAAGAGCCTCGACAGCCTCGACCGGCTCTTCCGCGACCACATGCTCGAGACTCCGGTGACCTTCGACCTCGCCGAGACCGCCGTCGCCCAGTTCGGCGACCTCAAGGACGCCCACGACCATGTCGTGCAGCTGCGCAAACAGCGCGATCATCTGCTGCAGCTGCGGGAGGCGGCGTCCGGTTTCGAGACCGCCAATGACATCGCGGCGAAAGCGATCGCCCTGAGCGAGTCCCTGCTGCCGTATCAGAAGCGGCGCGAACTGAGCATCCTCCGGTCTGATCTTTCGGCTCTGACCCGGCAGATCGTCGAACTCGAGGTCACCGCCGACCGGGCGAGGCGCGACTATGACGCCGCGGTCGACGAATACGACCTGGCCAGACGCGCGACGCTCGAGCTCGGCGGTTCGGAGGCCGAGCACCTCCAGCAGCGCATCTCCGCCGCCGAGACCGAACGCCGAGCCATCGCCGAGCGCTGGGCCGGGCTGGCTCGCCAACTCGAACAGGCCGGCATCGACTCCGCCCCGACCACGGCCGCGGAATTCGCCGAACTCCAGGCCCAGATCGCGACCAGCCTCGACGACGACACCCAGGTCGCCGGACCCAGCCACGCCGATCACGATCGCTTCTCGACCGCCCGCGCCCGGGTCCGGGAGCTCGAGGGTGAGATCGAGTCGCTGCGCCGTTCGGGGTCGACCGTGCCGAATAACCTCATGGCGATCCGGGCCGAGCTCGCCGCCGGCACCGGACTGAGCGAGAAAGCGCTGCCCTTCGCCGCCGAACTCATCGAGGTCGATCCCGATCAGGCCCGGTGGACCGGCGCGATCGAGCGGGTGCTGCGTCCCATGGCCCTGACCGTCCTCGTCCGCGCGGAGAATCTCACCGCCGTGCGCACCTGGGTCGACGCCCACCGAATCCGCGGTCGCCTCGTCTTTGAGGAGATCCCACACCAGGTGCCTTCTCCGCGCCCCGTCGGCAGTGAGAAGTCCCTGGTCAACAAGGTGCGCGTGTCCGACACCGGGTTCGGCGACTGGGTGCGGGCGACCCTGTCCGAACGCTTCGACTTCGCCTGCGTCGATCACCCCGACGAACTCGACGACCACCCGCGTGCCGTGACCGTCAAGGGCCAGGTCAAGACCTCGCGGACACGGTATGAGAAGGACGACCGCAGGCGCCTCGACGATCGCAGCCAATGGGTCCTCGGCGACCGTGAGGCCAAGCTCGAAGCCCTCATCGACTCCCTCAAGCAGGCCCAGACGGAACTGGCCGCCGCCGAGCAGATCGTGGCCGCCGCCGATGCCGAAGCCGCTCAGGTCCACCGCCGCCGAGGCATCCTCGCCGGCATCCGCGAACAGTCCTGGAGGGACGTCGACCGGGTGGGGGCCGCCGAACTGGTCGAGACCCTGGAGCGGCAGCTGGCCGAACTCGAGGCCGCCGACGGTGACCTCCAGCAGGCGATCGGAGCCGAACGCGAGGCGAAGGCGGCCAAGGACGCCGCCGAGGCCGCACGCACCGAAGCCGACTACGTCCTGCGCCGGGCGGGTGAGGAATCGGCGAGCCTGCGGTCGGGCATCGATCGGCTCGACGACGATGTCAGCGCCGGCCGGATCCCCGAGGTCGAGGACGACCTCGTCCGGCAGCTGGACGAGAGGTTCCGGAAGATCCAACGCAGCATCCGACGCGAGAACCTCGCCGAGGTGGGCCAGCAGGTGTCCCAGGCGCTGCAGGAGGAGAAGGACCGGGCCCAGGCGGAGGCGAGCCGGGCCGGACAGTCCGTGACCCGTCTGGCCGCGGAGTTCAAGGCCGCATGGCCGTCGGTGTCGTCCCAGCTCACGGCCGAGGTCGAGGACCGGCGGGCGTATCTGGCGATGCTCGATGAGATCGAAGCCCATGGTCTTCCCGATCACGAGAACCGGTTCCGGCAGCTGCTGCAGCAGCGCTCCCGCGACCTCATCGGCGAACTGCTCAACGAGATCCACGCCGCCCCACGCGAGATCGAGGACCGGGTCGCCCCGATCAACTCCTCCCTGCTGCGGTCCCAGTTCGACGAGGACCGCTATCTGCGGCTCAAGGTCAAGACTCGACGATCGGAGACCGTCAACGCCTTCATCGCCGATCTGCGCCTCGTCGCCGCCGGCAGCTGGGGCGAGGACGATATGGACACCGCGGAGCAGAAGTACGACACCCTGGCCGAGGTGATGCGCCGGTTCGCCTCCAGCGAGCACGTCGACAAGGTGTGGAAGACCCAGTGCCTGGACACGCGCCTGCATGTGTCATTCCTCGCCGAGGAGATCGACGATCACGGCCGGGCCCATGCCACCTACGATTCGGGTGCGGCGATGTCCGGCGGTCAGCAGCAGAAGCTCGTGATCTTCTGCCTGGCCGCGGCGCTGCGCTATCAGCTCGCGGACCCGGACGAGGCGATCTCGAAGTACGGCACGATCATCCTCGACGAGGCCTTCGACAAGGCCGATACCCGATACACGCGGATGGCGCTGGACATCTTCATCGAATTCGGATTCCACATGGTGCTTGCCACCCCGCAGAAGCTGCTGCAGACCATCGAACCCTATGTGGGCGCGGCCACCTCGATCGAGAACCCGAGCCGGCAGAAGACCCTGACCTCGACGATGGTCTGGGACGAGTCGGAACGCAGTCGGGCCGATGATGAGCAGAGTCCGGCCGAGGAGTTCGTCGAGCGATGACCATGCTCTCCGTCGCCGAGGCTCGAGCGAGGGCACGCAAGCGTCTGAACTCATCCATGGCCGCCTGGGCCGCGGACGCCGTGGACGAGGTGCGACTCGAGATCGCGCTCAGACCGCCGGCGGAGAAGCAGGTGCTCGCCGACCAGACAGCCGCCGCCGACTGGGCAGCGAGCTGGCGGGCCGTCGACGAGACGGCGACGACTGCGGGCCTCGAGATCGACTGGCAGGACCGCAGTTGGACCCGCATCGGCCGTCAACGCATCCCGATCCGACTGCGCCTGACCACCCCCGACGAGGCGGCCGCCTTCGCCGGGGGCGACACGGCCCGAGACTGGGCGAGGCTGCGTGACCGGGCCGCCGTGATCCGGCTGCGGCTCGGAGACGGGGCGAACGCGACTGCACCTGTGGATGCCGAGGACGCGACCGGCATCGGCGGTGACCGAACCGGAGACGGCGCAACCGGCATCGGCGGTGACCGAACCGGAGACGGCGCAACCGGCGACTCCGTCGATTGCGAGGTAGACCCTCTGGCGGCGGCAATCCGATCGCAGGCGAAGCGGATACTCTCTCTGTCCGCACCAGGATTCGACACCGTCATCGCCGTGGTCGACTGGCTGCGCGGCCACCGACTCGGATCGCTGCGCCCACGGCAGCTGCCCATCCGCGGGGTCGACTCGAAATGGTTCGAAACCCACAGAGGTCTCGTCACCGCGCTGCTCAACGGGATCGGGCACGCCGACGCCGTGAGCGTCCTCGATGCCGAACCCCGGATGCGGCTGCGCATCCTCGACCCGGCCATGAGCACCGACCGGTCCGGACTCGACGACATCACCGCGCCGATCTCCCAGCTCAGCCGCCTGCCGGTCTCTCCGAGGCTCGTATTCGTCTTCGAGAACCTCGAGACCGTGCTGGCCATGCCGGTCTGGCCGTCCGCCGTGGCCGTCCACGGCTCCGGCTACGCCGTCGACGCGGTGGCGCAGCTGGCCTGGATCGGGGGCGCCCGGGTGATCTACTGGGGAGACCTCGACTCACACGGGTTCGCGATCCTCAACCGCCTGCGCACCCACCTGCCCGATGTCGAGTCCGTGCTCATGGACGAAGCCACCCTGCTCGCTCACGAGGACCTGTGGGTGCCCGAGCCGAAACCCAGCTCCGGCACGTTCCGGGAACTGACCGGTTCGGAGACCCGCGCCCTCGAACGCATCCGGGCCGAGGGGGACGTCCGCCTCGAACAGGAGCGGATCCCCTGGGACACGGCTCTGGCCCGGCTGACCGCCGCGGTCGGGGAGCCGAGGTGGGGCCGCCTCGGCGAGGGACGGGGCCGCAGGCGGGGACCGGACCGAATGGGGTCGATGACGACCGATCGGCCGCGCGGGGGACTGGCCGCGCTGTGTCTGGCGGAGCTGGTCTGCTGGGGCCTGCTCTACTATTCGCTGCCGGTGGCGGTGACTCCGATCTCGGCGGACATGGGGTGGTCCCACACGACGGTGACGGCGGCACTGACGCTCGGACTCATCGTCTCCGCGCTGATGGGACCCGGTGTCGGGCGGATGCTCGATGCGCACGGTCCCAGGCTGATCATGGGTGCGGCCACGGCCATCGGCGTCCTCGCCCTGGCACTCGTGGCCATCGCCCCGAACCTCTTCGTCTTCTTCCTCGCCTGGGTCCTCGCCGGATTCGCGCAGGCAGGGACCCTGTATCCGCCGGCCTTCGCCGTCGTCACCCGCTGGTACGGCGCCGAGCGGACGAAGCCGCTGACGACGATCACGCTCGTCGGTGGGCTGGCCTCGACGGTGTTCGCCCCGATCATCGCCTGGCTCATCGACGAGACGGGCTGGCGGGCGACCTATTTCATCTTGGCCGGGCTGCTCGCCGTGGTGGTACTGCCGCTGAACCTGGGCTTCCTCAACCGGAGGTGGACCGACGAGGCGGCCGCACGCGAACAGAAGCCGAGTCGGGCCGAGCTGCGCCGGGTCACGCGTGCCCCGCGCTTCCTCATCCTCCAGGCAGCGGTCGCCATCGCCACGTTCACCCTCTTCGCGGTGACGATCAACATCATCCCGCTCATCATCGAACGCGGCGCCGGGTACGGTCTGGCCGCCGTGGCGCTCGGACTCGTCGGCTTCGGCCAGGTGGCCGGACGGTTCGGGTATCCGAGCCTTGAGCGGCACACGAGCACCCGCCTGCGCACGGTCATCCTCTTCGCCGCCGGGGCGGTCGGCCTGTGGCTGCTGGCCCTCGTCCCGGGGCCGACCTGGCTGCTCATC
Organism: Brevibacterium sp. SMBL_HHYL_HB1; assembly: GCF_018208375.1. NCBI lineage: Bacteria > Bacillati > Actinomycetota > Actinomycetes > Micrococcales > Brevibacteriaceae > Brevibacterium > Brevibacterium sp. SMBL_HHYL_HB1. The sequence continues at coordinate 4,020,944 of NZ_CP062936.1, forward strand.
GGCATCGGCATGGTCGCCGGGGCGGTTCGCGGGTGCATGACTCTGCTGCAGGCCACCGCGGTCTCCGACCGTTGGGGGACGAAGAACTTCGGCGCAGTCAACGGGGTCTTCGTCGCCCCGATCACTGCCGGGACCGCCCTGGCACCGGTGGCCGGGCCGGCCCTGGCCGGGGTGCTCGGCGGCTACCCGATGATGGCGGTGGCCATGGCCGGTCTGCTCAGCCTTGCGACGCTGCTCTCGGCCCGGACATGAGGGGCCCGCACGTGAGGGGTCCGGAGACGAGGGATCGTGCGTGGGGGCTGGCCGCCTCGGGCAGCGTATTCCCGCACGGGAGCGTGAGGAATCGGACAGCCTCGGCGCGGGAATCCGGGGCTAGACTGAAGAAGCGGTCAAGGCCTCGCCTCGAGGCGACCCCTGCCGGGGTTCGCACCAGCGCATCCCTGGCGTTCGTGTTTCAACGGAAGGAATCGCATGCCCACCGTAGCCAGGAACATCGTCGATACCCTCGTGGCCAGCGGAGTCGAACGCGTCTACGGCATCCCCGGAGATTCGCTCAACGGCTTCACCGACGCGCTGCGGGTCAACCCGCAGCTCGAATGGGTCCATGTCCGCCACGAGGAGGCCGCCTCCTTCGCAGCCAGCGGTGAGGCAGCACTGACCGGCGAGCTCGCCGTGTGTGCCGGCAGCTGCGGACCGGGCAACCTCCACCTCATCAACGGCCTCTACGACGCTCAGCGCTCCCGTGTCCCGGTGCTCGCCATCGCCGCGCACATCCCCAGCGACGAGATCGGCTCGGACTACTTCCAGGAGACCCACCCGACGGATGTCTTCCGCGAGTGCAGCGTCTACGTCGAGCACGTCGCCAACCCCCAGCAGATGCCCCGACTGCTGCGCATCGCCATGCGGGAGGCCATCGAGAAGCGCGGCGTCGCCGTCCTCGTCATCCCCGGCGATATCGGACTGAGCGAGATCGATGCCGCCGCCGAGGTGGTCAAGTCCTATCCCTCCCGTGTGATCCCCGCCGATTCCCAGATCGAGGCCGCGGCGAAGGCGCTGAACAAGGGCAAGAAGACCACGATCCTCGCCGGTGCCGGCACCGAAGGCGCCCATGACGAACTGCTCGCCATCGCCGATAAGCTGCAGGCCCCGATCGTCCACTCCCTGCGCGGCAAGGAGTTCGTCGAATACGACAACCCCTATGACGTGGGCATGACCGGGCTGCTCGGCTTCTCCTCCGGCTATGCCGCGCTCAAGGACTGCGACACCCTGCTCATGCTCGGCACCGACCTGCCCTACCAGCAGTTCTATCCCGAGAACGCGACCGTCATCCAGGTCGATGTCCGCGGCTCCCAGATCGGGCGCCGCACCCCTGTCGACATCGGGCTGGTCGGCACGGTCGCCGATACCGTCGAGGCCCTGCTGCCGAAGATCGCTGCGAACCGCAGCAGCTCTCACCTCAAGGCGCTGACCAAGCACTATGCGAAGACCCGCAAGGACCTCGACGAGCTGGCCACGCCCTCGAAGCGCACGATCCACCCGCAGTACCTGACCCGGCTCATTGACGAGATGGCCGATGACGACGCGGTCTTCGTCCCCGATGTCGGCTCACCGGTCGTCTGGGCGTCTCGGTACCTGACGATGAACGGCAAGCGTCGGCTCATCGGCTCCTTCAGCCACGGTTCCATGGCCAACGCCCTGTCCCAGAGCGTCGGGGTGTCCTCGGCGTTCGGGGATCGGCAGACCATCGCCATGGCCGGCGACGGAGGTCTGGCCATGCTTCTCGGTGAGCTCATCACGCTCACTCAGAACAAGCTGCCGGTGAAGACGGTCGTCTACAACAACTCCTCGCTCAACTTCGTCGAGCTCGAGATGAAGGCCGCCGGCTTCGTCACCTTCGGCACCGACCTGGCCAACCCCGACTTCTCCACGATCGCCGAGGCGGTCGGCATCAAGGGCTTCCGCGTCGAGAAGTCCAAGGACCTGCCGAAGGTGGTGAAGGAGTTCCTCGCCTATGACGGTCCCGCCGTCCTCGATGTGGTCACCGAACGTCAGGAGCTGTCGATGCCGCCGTCGATCACCGTCGAGCAGGCCAAGGGCTTCGCCCTCTACGCCATCCGCACTGTGCTCTCGGGCAAGGGCGACGAGCTCATCGACCTTGCCAGGACGAACATCCGTCAGCTGTTCTGACCCGGAGTCCGGCGGATGCGGCAGCGAGTCTGCGGCCGCGTGGGCGAGCCTGCGGCTGCCTGCCTCCGCGAGAGTCTGCCTCCGCGAGAGTCTGCGTCCGCGAATGTCTCCTGCGGGCGGATCCGCGTGGAAAAGCGGGACCTTATCAAGCTGGATCCGCCCGCAGGAGACACGTACGGCACAGTACAGGCTGACGCAGCCGTCTCAGAGCCGAACAGTGGTCGCGATCGGACACTTCTGAGGCACGGAAGTGTCCGATCGCGACCACTGCTCGGCGCCGGTGTCCGAAGGCGACCACTGTTCGGCGGCCGGAATCGCCCGCCGCTCAGACCACCGGGTAGTCCGCCAGCGCCTGGGCGGTGACGAGGGCGGCGGTCATGGCCTCGTGCCCCTTGTCCTCCTGAGAGCCTTCGAGTCCGGCCCGGTCGAGTCCCTGCTGTTCGGTGTCGCAGGTGAGCACGCCGAAGCCCACGGGCTTGCGCGTGTCGATGGCGACCCGGTTGAGTCCGTCGGTGGCGGCCTGGCAGACATAGTCGAAGTGCGGGGTGCCGCCGCGGATGACGACACCGAGGGCGACGACCGCGTCGAAGTGCGGGGCCAGCCGGGCCGCGGCGACAGGCAGTTCGAAGCTGCCCGGCACACGGACGAGCGTGGCGTCGGCTCCGGCGTCGGCGGCGGCGCGCTGGGCTCCGTCGACCAGGCCGTCCATGATCTGCGTGTGCCAGGAGGCGGCGATGATGGCGATGCGCAGTTCGGCGGCGTCGACGGTGAGTTCGGGTGCTCCGGAGTGGGCCATGTTCTGTCCTTCTTTCAGGTCTCTGGTGAGTCGGCTTGCTGGTCTCTGGTGAGCCGGGTTCGTTCATGAGCGGTCCGCGACCGCGGCGCTGGCCGAGGCTCGCGGCGGCCGCGCCCGAGAGTCGTGGCCGCGCCCGAGACTCGCAGTGCTGACCGAGGTCCGCGGCGGCCGCGCCCCCGGTTCAGCTGGCGACGGCTCCGGCGGAGTCGGCGCCGGAGGCGGGGGTGCCCGTGACCGCCGGCAGCGTCAGCGAGTGGTGCATGCGCTCGCGCTTCGTGGTCAGGTAGTGCGTGTTCTCGGGCCGAGCCGCGACCTCGAGCGGCACGACCGCTTCGACCGTGATGCCCAGCTTCTCCAGGGACGCGGTCTTGACCGGGTTGTTCGTCAGCAGCCGGATGCGGTCGAGTCCGAGTGTGCGGAGGATCGTCGCCGCGGCGCGGTAGTCGCGGGCGTCATCGGTGAATCCGAGCTCCCGATTCGCATCCACGGTGTCCCACCCCTGATCCTGGAGCGCATAGGCCCGCAGCTTGTTGCTCAGCCCGATACCGCGTCCCTCGTGACCGGTCAGGTAGATCACCGCCCCACCCTGCTCGGCGATGAGATCGAGCGCCTGGTTCAGCTGTTCACCGCAGTCGCACCGGTGGGAACCGAACACGTCCCCGGTCAGGCACTCCGAATGCACCCGCACCAGCGGCGCCGGACCGGCCGGGGCCGGATCGAGGGAACCCGCGAACACGCCGAGGTGGTCGTGCCCGTCGATCGTGAATGCGCGGGCCCGCAGACTCCCGTGCTCCGTCGGCAGCGGCACCTCCTCGGTCGAGCGCAGCGACTGCGTCGCCGCCACCGGATCGGCGCTCGTCGCCACCGAGGGGGCCGACGGCACCTCGGCACCGGCAGCCGCATCGCGCTCATCGAGGTAGGCGATGAGCTGTTCGATCGAGACCATCACGAGTCCGTTGGCATCGGCGAAGTCGCGCACCGCATCGAAGCGCATCATCGAACCGTCGTCGTGGACGACTTCGCCGATCATCGCCACCGGCTGGGCGCCGGCCAGGCGTGCGAACTCGACCCCGGCCTCGGTGTGGCCGGGACGCTGCCGCACGCCACCGGCCTTCGCGATCAGCGGGAAGACGTGGCCGGGCCGTGAGATCGCGGCGGGATCCGGTTCTGCCGCCGCCAGGACGCGGCCGGTCAGTCCGCGTTCGGCGGCGCTGATGCCGGTGGTCACGCCCACCGCATCGCAGCTGACCGTATAGGCGGTGCCCTTCGGGTCCTCGTTGTCGGCGACCATGGGCGGCAGCCGCAGGGCCTCGGCCCGGTCGGCGGTCATCGGGGCGCAGATGACGCCCGAGGTGTAGCGGACGAAGAAGCCCATGGCGGCGTCGTCGGCGAATTCGGCGGCGATGATGAGGTCGCCTTCGTTCTCCCGGTCCTCATCGTCGACGACGAGGATCGGCCGCCCCGCGGCGACGGCGGAGATGGCCTCTTCGATCGAATCGAGACGACTGGCATGGGCGAGAGAATCAGTCATGAGCGACTCCTTGATCTGTGTTCGGGTGTGCACCCGCCGAGGCGGGGCCGGGGTGGGTCGGTGCGTCGTCGGCCATGCGGAAGGACAGCAGGCGGGCGGTGTACTTCGCGAGCACATCGACTTCGATGTTCACGGCCGCTCCGATCTCGAGCTCGCCGAAGGTCGTGTGCTTCAGCGTCGCCGGGATCAGACCGACCTCGACCCAGGCGGTGGGCTCGTCGGGTTCGGACACGGCGGTCAGGGTCAGCGACACCCCGTTGAGGGCGATGGACCCCTTGACCGCGGTCAGCGGTGCGAGTTCGGCGGGGATCGCGATGCGCAGGGTCGACCATTCGGGCCGGTCGGTGCGGTCGATGAGTTCGCCGCGGCCGTCGACATGGCCCTGGACGACGTGTCCGTCGAAGCGCCCCGAGGCGGGAGTGCAGCGTTCCAGATTGACGCGATCGCCTGCCTCGAGGCTGCCGAGTCCGGTCAGACGCAGGGTCTCGCCCATCACCTCGGCGGTGAAGAGTCCCGGTCGCCCGGAGTCCTCCTGCCGCGACGACGTCAGGCAGACGCCGTTGACGGCCAGGGACCCGCCGAGGTCGAGGTCGGCGACGAGATCGCCGGCGTCGACGGTGATCTCGGCCGAGTCGTTCGTGTGTTCGATGGCCTCGACGGTGCCGAGTCCTTCGATGATTCCGGTGAACATGTGCCTCCGTGGTGCTGCTTGCTGAATCCTGGTTGGTGAGTCTTGGCTGGTGAGTCGCAGATGCTGAGCCGTGGGCTCCTGCGGTGTGCCCGATCGACGCCGGCTAGGGCGCCGGAGCCGAGTCCGCGACGAAGTGGAGCAGGAAGTCCGGCCCGAGTCTTGAGACCGCGGGCACCTCGGTGTCGTCGGGGAGCAGGCGCAGGGCGTCGGCGAGGGTGTCGATGCCGAGCCCGTCGACGCTGCGCCGGCCCGGACCGATGAGCAGCGGAGCCTGGTAGCAGAAGACCTCGTCGACGGCCCCGGCTGCGAAGAAGGCGCCGAGGACCTGCGGCCCGCCCTCGACGAGGAGGTGGCGGACGCCTTCGGCATGCAGTCGATCGAGGGCCTCGCCGATGTCGTGGGTGGGCAGCCGGAGAGTGTCCGGGTTGAGCGCGAGGAAGGACTCGGGCGGCAGCGGCGAGGTGCCGAACACGACCGGCCGCGGTTGGTCCGGCAGCGGGGAGCCGTCAGCGGCGCGGGCGTTGAGCCGGGGGTCATCGGCCAGCACGGTGCCGGTGCCGACGAGGATGGCGTCGACGCGGGAGCGGATCTGATGCGCATGGGCCCGCGAGTCCGCCGAGGTGATCCACTGACTGGTTCCGTCCGCGGCGGCGACGGCGCCGTCGAGGCTCTGCGCGATCTTGGCCGTGACGAAGGGGCGGGAGGCGGTCATGGTCTCCACCCACCGGGCATTGAGTTCGTGGGCGCGGTCGCGGTGCAGTCCCGAACGCACCCGCAGCCCCGCCTCGGCGAGGATCCGACCGCCGCCGGAGGCGAGTGGGTTCGGGTCGGGGGAGGAGAAGACGATCGATGGGATCGACGCCGCGATGATCGCCTCGGTGCACGGACCGGTCCGCCCCCGGTGGGAGCAGGGTTCGAGGGTGACGAACAGCGTCGAGGCGCTCAGGTCGATGTCGAGGTCGTGGGCGGTGGTGATGACGTCGACCTCGGCGTGGGCGGTTCCGGCTCCTGCGTGATGGCCGGTGACGATCTTCCCGTCCGCGGTCAGGATCGCGGCGCCGACCAGGGGATTGGCCCCACGGCAGCCTTCGCGGGCAGCGTCGAGGGCGGCCGACATCGCCGTGGATTCGAGTTCGGTGAACTCCGCGTCCAATGGAAAACCTCCCGAGCCTTCGCCGGGAGGGAGGATATTGCGGGTGCAACCATCAGGGCGGTCGGACGTGTGCGACGGTGCCGTCGTATGCACCGAACACAGCGGCCGAGGCCACCATGCTCCTCCCATCCAGACTCTGACTGTCGGTCTCGGAATTTCACCGAATCAGCCGCCGGCATGAAGCTGGCGGGTCGCGGACTGTCACCGCCGGTACGGAATTTCACCGTCCCCGGAACATGTGAGCCCAGATTAGCACGCCGATCGTCGAGGCGGGAATGCTCCTGGTCACAGACTGAGATATCGGCGCCGATCCGATGCGCGGGCGGATCGACGCTGGTGTGGGCGCGCGGAGCATCTGAGGGCGGCGAGGGTCAGTTCGTGCCGAGGGCATCGATTTGCGTAGGTGCATAACCTGGGTATATAAGTAGGTTATGGATGATGTGGATTCAGCGGAACTCGTGTCGCGGCTCGTCGTCGTCTCTTCGCGTCTGACCCGAGCGTTTCGGCGAGTCATCGGCAATGAGAACTCCTTGGCGACCCTGCGTGCGCTCGCCGCCGTCGAACAGTATCAGCCCGTTCGAGTCGGCCATTTCGCGCAGGGATACCTGAGTTCGCAGCCTGCGGCGACGAAGCTTCTCGCCCGGCTCGAAGAGGCCGGCCTCGTGCTCCGGGAAGCGAGCCCGACCGACGGACGCGCCTCGCAGTTCTCGCTGACCGATGCCGGCCGGCAGCGGCTGGCCGAGAACCGGGAGATCATGACCGAGCAGATGCGACCCTACTTCGAATCCCTCACACCGGAGGAGCGATTGAGCGTCGACCACGCTCTCGGTCTGGTCTCGGCCTACCTCAGGGACCGGCACCCGGTCGATGTCGGCGAGGAGGACACGCGCGACGACACCTCCACGGCGGGCGAAGCCGCTGGGAACGACTCCGCAGGAGCCGGGCCCGAGGAGGGCGAATCCACCGAGGTCGAGCCCGCCTGAACCGGGCGCGACCGCGCACCATCACAGATTCTGTCAACAAGCACCACAGGGAAGGGGCCGCAGCCACCAGATGAGAGCGTCAACAGACAACGACGCGTCAGGAGACACCGGAGCGGGAGCGTCCATTCTGCACCAGCCGCGTGCTGCGTGGGCCGTGGCCTTCGCCGCGGTCATCGCGTTCATGGGCATCGGCCTGGTCGACCCGATCCTGCCGGCCATCTCGGCCGAGCTCGATGCCACACCGGCGCAGTCGATGCTGCTGTTCACCAGCTACCTGTTCATCACCGGTGGCATGATGTTCTTCACCAGCTACCTGTCCTCGCGCATCGGCGCCAAGACCACGCTGCTCGTCGGCCTCGTCCTCATCGTCGCGTTCTCCGCCCTCGCCGGATTCTCCGGCACGGTCGATCAGATCATCGGATTCCGCGCCGGCTGGGGCCTGGGCAACGCGCTGTTCATCTCCACTGCGCTGTCGACGATCGTCGGAGCCGCCTCCGGTGGTGCCGATAAGGCGATCATCCTCTACGAAGCGGCGCTGGGCGTGGGCATCGCCACCGGGCCGCTGCTCGGCGGCCTCCTCGGCGGCCTGTCCTGGCGCGGGCCCTTCTTCGGCACCGCCGTGCTCATGGCCATCGGCTTCATCGCCATCATCGTGCTGCTGCCGGGTGGAGCGAGCTCGAACGGCCCCACGGCCGAACCGATCGCCCTCAGCGCCACCTTCCGGGCCCTGGCCCGGCCGGGTGTGGCCGTGCTGGGAGTCTCCGCACTGCTGTACAATTTCAGCTTCTTCATCCTGCTGGCCTACAGCCCCTTCCCCGTCGAGGCGGCCGCCGCGAAGATGGGCATCGAGGACTTCGGCGCCATGGGACTCGGCTACGTCTTCTTCGGCTGGGGCATCTGCGTGGCGATCACCTCGGTGTTCGGCGCTCCGCTGCTGACGAAGCGGATGGGCCGTCGTCGCAGTCTCATCGTCACGCTCATCGGCCTGGCCGTGCTGCTGGCCGTCATGTCCTTCCTCATCGAGTCCTTCATCGGCATCATCGTCTGCGTTGTGATCGCCGGACTGCTGCTCGGCCTGCTCAACACGGTCTTCACCGAATCGGCCATGGAGGTCAGCGACCTGCCGCGTCCCGTCGCCTCGGGCACCTACTCGGGTGTGCGCTTCATCGGCGGTGCCGTGGCCCCGATCGTCGCGGGTGCGGTGTCCGAATCGATCAGCGCCGGCGCCCCCTACCTCTTCGGCGCCGGAGCCGTGCTCCTGTCGGTCGTGGTCGTCTCTCTCGGCTGGAAGGCGCTGCGTCGAGTCGACGGGCACATCGACGAAGCCCCGGTCGACGAAGCCTATGCGCTGACCGGAGGCGATTCCTGAGGTCTGGCTCTGCCGAGGCGGCTCCCCGCGCCGTCGAGGCGGGGGAACAGGGGAGTTGCAGATCTGAAACCGGTTCGTCACACGATCGAGATGCGCTGTAGGGCAGAATGGTCACAGTGCTCCCTGGAGGCGGACTGAAAGAATCCTGACAGTCGCCGACGGGGCGCATCGGACAACCATTCCCTACGAACGAAGGCCATCATGACCTACGACGCGAACGCAGCATACACTTCCGGAGCAGGAAATCCCGGCCCTGGAGCAGGCATGCCCGGACCCGGCGGGCAGGGCTTCGGGGGCGCACCTCGCGGAGCCGCCAGCCCCGACGACCTGTCCCTGCCGCTCTACGGTGCGTCCTTCGGTCAGGCCGTCAAGCGCTTCTTCAAGAACTACACGAAGTTCTCCGGACGCGCTTCACGCAGCGAATACTGGTGGGCGACGCTGTTCTGTGCCCTCATCGCGCTCGTGCCCTACATCCTGCTGATGATCGGCGTGGGGGTGGCGGCCGCCTCGGTCTCGAACGACCCCTATGCCTCACCGTCGGGTGCCGGCATCGCTCTGATCGTCATCGGCGGCGGGCTCATGGCGGTCTTCGGGCTCGCGGTCCTCGTGCCCTCCATCGCCGTCGCATGGCGACGTCTGCATGACGCCAACTTCTCCGGCCTGTTCTATCTGCTCAACCTCACGAGCATCGGCGGCATCGTCGTGCTGGTGATGACGATCATGCCGCCCAAGCCCGAGGGCCAGCGCTTCGACGCCTGAATTGCCGGCTGGCCCGCAGGCCCCGGCGCCGGCACCATCACGCCCCGCCCGTGCCGGCACGCACCGTTGCAACGGTGTGAGCCGGCACCGGCGGGGCGCTGTGCTGTGCGAAGGCGGTCAGCGGTCGCGGATGGTCCGGACGAAGGAGGCGACCATGGCGGAGAAGACGATGGCCCAGACGACGAGTCCCACCCAGAACCAGTGCTGACCGATCCACTCGATCGGCGGGACTCGATCCGATCGGCCCAGGTAGATGCTGGCCACCGAGTACATTCCCAAGGGGAACACCATGCTCCACAGTCCCGCCGAATAGGTCATGGGCACACGGTGGATGAAGTGCCGCCAGGCACCGGCGAGGACGAAGGAGGGGATGAGCCAGGTGGCGAAGGCCCACAGCAGCGCCGAGGAGCTGCTGACCAGCAGACGCGTGGCGTCGAGGATCGGAGTGGACTCGAGTTCGAGCAGCCGTGAACCGGCAACGATCGAGATCGCCAGGGCGCCCATCGTCACCCAGTACGGGGCGTCGAGGTCCTCGGGCCCGAACCTGTGCAGCAGCACCCGCATGCCGACGAACAGGGCACAGGCGATGTAGAGCGCCAGCCCCACGGCCCACATGATCACGGCCACCAGGGTGAGTGCGACCACGAGACCGGGCGAGGGGAAGGACTTCGGCAGCTCGAGCGCCAGGCTGGAGGCGACGACTGCCACGGACTGAGTGGCGACCACCCAGACGAACCAGGTGCCGTTGACCCCCTTGACCACGGGGCGGATGCTCGAACCGAGCACAGCGGCGAACGGGATCCCGTAGCCGAGCACGAGCCACAGCAGTGCGCCGATGCCGAAGAGGACCAGGGCCAGCGGAGCCATTCCGAGACCGACCAGGGCCGTGGCGATGACATTCGTGCCGGCGATCGCGGTGAAGAAGCCGAAGGATCGAGTCGGATCGTGCAGGTCGGCTCTCAGCGATTCGCGGAACCGGATCGCGCGTATGACGGACAGGGTGATGAAGAACAGATAGAGGGCCACGGCCAGCCAGAACAGTGCGCCGGAGAGCACGGGCAGGCCCTTGAGCTGCGCCCCGATCGATACGATGCCGGTGGCCATCACCGAGGCGAAGCATCCGGGGGCGAGCGTCGACGGGCTCAGGCCCCAGTCCCGGTGCAATCGCGTGAGATTGCGATCAGCCGTGCTCATCCGCTCCTCGCTCTCGTCTTCCTCGGTCCGCCCGCTCGGTTCCTGTCGCCTGTCCGAGCTTCGACGCTTTCGATATTACGGCCCTCATCGGATTCCTGCTCTCGGGCGGTCGCCTCGGTGTGCGATTGCCGACATCTGGGGCCTTCAGATTTCGATTCACGGGAGAATTCACTAGAGTTACCCATGAGTAACGTCAAGTGTGTCGACCCGTCCCATCCCGCCCCGCGCCCACGGTGGCGTAGTCTCCATTCACATGGGCGGGTGCACAAGCGCCCGGCACGCACTGAGTCGAAGCGGGCACAGACGATTGGGAGCCATGGCAATGGAGAGCACAACGGACACTCTCACCGAACATGACGATATCGACGACACGGCGGTTTCGCTGAGCGGGTGGTCGATGTCGGGCAAGCAGGGCAGCGTCTTCAGCGATATCGACCTCGAGCTTCCGACCGGCGCGATCGCGATCGTCCGGGGCCCGGCCGGCAGCGGCAAGACGTCCTTCCTGCTGTCGCTGGCCGGACGGATGCGGCCCTCGGAGGGGCAGGGTCGCCTCGGCGATCTGGACGTCCGCAAACAGGCCCGAGCCGTGCGTGAACGGGTCGCTGTCGGACACGTCGAGGGGCTGACCGACCTCGAAGGCGATTTCACGGTCGCGCAGCACATCGCCGAGCGGCAGATCATGCTCCAACCCTGGTACAAGCCGTGGGTGTCGAAGAGGTCCCTGCGCGAGGTCATCAGCCTGATCCAGGACACCTTCCGCTCGGCCTCGGACTTCATCGACGACCTGCCCGAGGGCACGTTCTCGACCACGGACGCGCGGGAGGCCGACTTCCTCATCGACGATGAAGGCGAGGTGTTCGTCTCGGACCTGAGCGAGCTGCAGAAGTTCTTCCTCGAATTCGGCCTTGCCAGCCTGAGCCGCCCGCCCATCGTCGTCGTCGACAACATCGACTACCTGCGCGAAGCCTCCGACCGGGCCCGCGCCTGGGCCGGACTCCTCATCTACCAGCAGCTGCGCAGGTCGTGGGATCCTGAGGACCCGCTGACGTTGATCGTCTCCTGCGAGGACTCCGGCGAGTTCGACATCGCCGCCGAGTCCCTCGGAGCGCAGGCAAAACCGGCGGCGGTGGTCGAGCTGGAGATGGTCGCCCACCACCGACCACACGAGCATTCGCGCCACTGACGAGTCCCGGACCGCTGCGCCGCCCGCGCCGAGGCAGCACTTGAGACCGGTCCGACCCCCACAGCAACCACTGCACCACGAATTCGAATAACAGGAGATTCCCGGATGTTCTCCCTTCCCTGGTTAGAGCTCTCACGATTCAAGCGGCACGCGATCACGCGCCTGGCGATGATCGTCATCGCCGTCATCCCCGCGATCTACGGTGGTCTCTACCTGGCCTCGAACTGGTCTCCGACCGACAACCTCGACAAGCTCCAAGCGGCCGTGGTCAACGAGGACACCGGCGCCGAGAAGCCGGACTCCGATGGCGAGACCCTGCACGCCGGTGATGAGCTCGTCGATGAGATCACACCCGAGGGCGAGGGCGGCTTCGACTGGGAGGAGACCTCCCAGGAGGAGGCTGATGAGGGACTGGCCGAGGGCAAGTACTTCGCTGTCCTCGAGATCCCCTCGAACTTCTCCGAGCGTTTGGTCTCCACCGGCGGCGACGACCCGGAGCAGGCAGGGCTGCAGCTGCGCACCGATGACGCCCACAACTTCATCATCGGCCAAATGGCCGGAACCGTGCTCACCGAGATCAAATCGAGCCTGAACAAGACCACCACGGCCGAATACGTCTCGGAGGTCTACGTCGGCTTCAACGACATCCACTCCAAGACCGAGGAGGCCGCCGACGGAGCCTCGCAGCTCCACGACGGCTCCGTCGAACTCCACGACGGCACCGGCGAGCTCGTCGACGGCACCACCGAACTCGACGGTGGTGTCGGCAAGCTGCAGAAGGGCATCGGCGAGCTCGATGACGGTGCCGGAGAGCTCGCGGACGGCAGCGGCGAGCTCAAGACGGGGGCGGACACCCTGGCGAAGTCCACCACCGAGGCGAAGGACGGTTCGAAGGAACTCGCCGACGGCGCCGGGCAGGTCGCCGACGGGACCGGACAGCTGCGCGATGTCGCCGACGGTGCCACCGACAAGGCCGATGATCTCAAGGAGCGGGCCGATGACCTCGTCGACGGGACTCGACCCAAGCTCCAGCAGGCCGAGGACGACTTCGAGGGAGCTCGGACAACGGTCAGAGGCGACGTGGACGACCGGGTCAGGAAACTGCAGGAGAAGTACCCGGACGATCCGGACGTCGCGAAGCTCGCCGATGACGTGGACAGCCTCGGCGGGGAGCTCGACGACGCGCATTCGAGGGCGAAGAAGGCCACCGACAAGGCCAAGGACCTCGAGGACCGGGTCAGGGATGCCGTCGACGGCGTCATGGACAAGATCCACGAAGCCGATAGGAAGATCGGTCAGCTCGACAACGGGGCGCAGCAGGTCGCGACGGGTGCCGATGATCTGCATTCGGGCCTGGTCAAGCTCGATGCCGGCGCGGGCGAGCTCGCCACGGGTGCCGGTGACCTCAATGACGGAGCCAAGCAGCTCAAGGACGGAACCGAGCAGGCGAAGTCCGGCGTCGGCGACCTCAAGGACGGCTCGTCGCAGCTCGTCGACGGGTCGAAGGAACTCGACTCGGGCGCCGGGGAACTCGCCGACGGCTCCGGGGAGCTCGCCGACGGCCTCGAGGAGGGGCTCAAGCAGATCCCGACCTATGACAAGAACGACCGCGATCACCGTTCGGATGTCGTGGCCGTGCCGGTCGATGCCGACAAGGTCGAGGACAATCCGGTCGACGCCTATGGTGAGGGCCTGGCGGCCTTCTTCGTCTCACTGGCGCTGTGGATCGGCGGAATGATCACCTATATGGTCATCAACGCCATCCCGTATCGGGCCCTGGCGTCTTCGGCGAAGTCCACGCGCATCGCCTGGGCCGGCTATGTGCCCGGTCTCCTCTTCGGCGTCGCCCAGGTCGCTGTGCTCTACCTCGTGCTCACCTTCGCCCTCGACTTCTCGGCCGGCGCGTGGCTGTGGACTCTGCTGTTCTCGATCCTCGTGGCCGCGTGCTTCCATGCCGTGCACCAATTGTGTGTGGCGGCGCTCGGCGGTGTCGGCAGGCTCATCGCCCTGGTGCTGCTGATGATCCAGATCGCCTCGGCCGGAGGGACCTATCCGGTCCAGACGGCTCCGGGGATCTTCCAGATCATCTCGCCCTTCCTGCCGATGACGCATGCAGTCAACGGACTGCGCACGCTCATCGCCGGAGGCGACATGTTCATCGCAGCGCAGGCGGCAGTGGTCCTGCTGCTGATGCTGCTGATCAGCCTGGTCGCGACCGTCATCGTCTGCAGCCGCAAGCGCATGGTCACACTCACGCAGCTGCATCCGAGCCTGCAGCTGTAGGCCCGCAGCGAGAACCGACGCCGAGGAGCTGGGGGCCTCCTGAGGCGCTGTCTTCCGAGAAGTGGTCGCGTTCGGATACCGAATCGCCGATTTCCTATCCGAACGCGACCAGTTCTCGCTGTGTCCAGTGCCGCGACAGACGGCGGCGGTGCAAGCGCTCGGACGATCCCGCGACCGGGCCTCCCGAGGCCCGGTCTACCCGAGAGCCAGGCGCACCGCGAGGATGACGAGCACGATCGCGATGATCACATCGAGGACCTGCCACACCCTGGGCCTGGCCAGATAGCGGGAGAGCCCACGGGCGCCGTAGCCGATGCCGAGGAACCACGTGGCCGAACCGAGCATCGCGCCGATCGTGAACGGTCCGACGCCGCCGTGGCCCTGCTGGTGCGCGAGATTGCCGAGCATGACGACCGTGTCGAGGTAGACGCCGGGATTGAGAAAGGTCAGGGCCAGGGTCGTGAGGACGATCGACTTCAGGCTGCGCTGCTGGGTGTCGGCTTCGAGCCCGGATGCCGTCCGAGCCGATCTCAGGCTGGTCCACGCGAACCACAGCAGATAGGCCACCCCCAGCCACCGCAGGACCTCCAGGGCCCACGGTGCGAGGAGGACGATCGCCCCGATGCCCACGGTTCCCGCGCCGATGAGCAGCACATCGGCGAGGATGCAGATCCCGACGACGACGCCGAGGTGCTCGCGCCGGATCCCCTGTCGGAGGATGAGTGCGTTCTGCGGTCCGACAGCGATGATGAGCGACCACCCGGTGAGCAGGCCGGCGACGAGATGAGTGAGCACGGACCCAACAGTAGGGACCGAACGCAGAGAAGGAAAACAACAGAATATGTAATTGATGCACAATTGCTTCATGAACATCGAGCACGTCAAGGCCCTCGCCGCCGCCGTGGACGAAGGCACCGTCGAAGGTGCGGCCTTCGTCCTCGGCATCACTGCCTCGGCGGCCAGCCAGCGCATCCGCACCCTCGAGTCCCGCCTCGGGCAGGTGCTCATCCGACGGACGAACCCGATCACCGTCACCGAGGCGGGGCAGGCCATCCTGCGCTATGCGCGGCAGGTCGAGCTCCTCGAATCCGAGGCCCTCGACCGTCTGCACGGCATCGATGCCGATGCGCTCGGCACGGACGGAGGCAGGCGACGCGAGCCCACGGTGCTGCGGATCGGAGTCAACGCCGATTCGATGGCGACGTGGTTCCGCCCTGTCTTCGCCGAGGCGGCCGGCTGGGACGACGTCGTCATCCGCATCGAGATGGTCGACCAGGACAAAGCACTGCCGCTGCTGGCTTCGGGGGAGGTGCTGGGCACGATCACCTCGGATAGGACCGGGGGATACGGCACGCGCGTCGACGAGCTCGGGACGATGCGCTATGTCGCCGTGGCGCAGCGCTCACTGCTGGAGCGGCACTCACCCGATGCGAATGCGGATCTGACCCGACTGCCGATGGTGAACTTCGGGCAGGACGATGATCTGCAGTTCGAGTTCCTCCGTCGCTGTGAGGCAGAGGGGCGGCCGCCGGTGTCGGTCGTGCCGGGATCGGCCGAGTTCGTCGCCGCGGTCGCGGCCGGACTCGGGTGGGGAATGGTTCCGATCATGCAGCTCGAGGCACTCGACGCCGACCTCGTCGAGATCGGTGAGAACCCACATATCGACGTTCCGCTGTACTGGCACCACTGGACGCTGGCGTCCGACAAGCTCTCCCGGCTGACCGAGGCTCTGCGCCGCGCGGCCGCCGCCATGCGCTGATCCCCGGCGGCCTGAGCCTTCGACGGGCCCGGGTCAGAGGCCGAGGATCCGGCCGATCGTCCACGTGAGCTGCTCGTGGGCGGCATCGACCGTCATGGTCTCGGGCGTGATGATCGAGTGCAGGGCGATTCCGTCGATGGTGGTGAACAGGGCCGTGGCCGCCGGCGCCGTCTCGGAGGGGTCGAGGTGGCCTTCGGCCGCAAGAGTGTTCAGCCAGCGGTGCAGGCAGTCACAGGTGACCCGATGCCCGTGCTCGAGGAGCCGGCGGGAGACCGCTGCCTTCTCGGGTCCGAGAGCGTGCAGGTGCATGGAGAACCAGAGTTCGAGCTGGAGCTCGCGACGTTCGTGAGTGGGCAGGAACTGGGCACAGCACTGAAAGAGACGCTGACCGGGGTCGATCGATGAGTCGGTGATGGAGAAATCGCTGATCACGGTGTCGATGGACCGCAGCGCGACGGCCTCGTGGAGTTCGGACTGAGTCGGGAAGTAGTGGCGCAGCGTCGACGCACCGACTCCGGCCTCGGCGGCGACGGCACGCACGCTGAGATTGGCCTGTCCGGGTTCCGATCGCTCGGCCAGGCGAATAGCCGCGGCGATGATGTCCTCTCGTTTCGACAACTGCCCTTCTTCCTCATTGACAGCGGTGGTTCCAGCCAGTGTATAGTGCGCTGTACTAGTACGGCGTGCTAAAGCGTTCTCAGGCGTTGCGAGTGCGGTGTGCCAGTCCGACCGGAGGACCCGAACGGAAGAAGAGAGCCCTCATGATCGACAGCCTGCAGGAATTCGCCGGAGCCATCCCCGTCTGGCTGCAATGGGCGGGCATTCTGCTCGTCTCCGCCATCCCCTTCGTCGAGTCCTACTTCGGTTCGGTCATCGGCGTGGCGATCGGCATGCATCCGGTCGTCGCCATCCTCATGGCCGTCATCGGCAACGTCATCTCGATGCTCGTCTTCGTCTACGGGGCCGGCGCCATCCGCGACAGAGCGACGAAGAACCGGCAGGCCGAGGAGAAGCCGAAACGGCAGCGCCTCAAGCGCATGTTCGACAAGTTCGGGGTGCCGGGAGTCTCGCTGCTCGGCCAGACGCTCCTGCCCTCGCAGATCACATCGTCGGCGATGGTCGGATTCGGCGCGAACCGCAACGTCGTGGCCATCTGGCAGGTCGTCTCGATCATCCTCTGGGGTGTGCTCTTCGGCGTGCTCGCGACGCTGGGCATCGAGCTCGCTCTGCGCTGAGATCGGCGGGCACGGCCCTCGCGACCGGGACCGCACGGCCCCCGCGACCGGGACCGCACGGCCCCCGCGAGCAGGACCGCACGGCCCCGCGAGCAGGACCGCACGGCCCCGCGGTCGGGCGCGCACGCGGCGCCCGCGACCGGCGGTCATGTCAGTGCCCCGGCCTAGACTGGGCCCATGACGGAAAGCGCACCGACGACCCCGCCCCCGACGACATCGCCCGAGTCCTCCGCCCACGATGACTTCGCCGCCGCGGCTCAGCGGATCCTCTCCGAGCTCACCGCGGACCCGGACGCGCAGTTCCGCGATGGCCAGCTCGAGTCGATCCGCGACCTCGTGGAGTTCAAGAAGCGCGTCCTCGTCGTCCAGCGCACCGGTTGGGGCAAGTCCGCGGTGTACTTCGTCGCCACCCGAATGCTGCGCTCGGCCGGCACCGGCCCCAGCCTCATCATCTCCCCGCTGCTGGCGCTCATGCGCGATCAGATCGCGGCCGCGCAGCGGGCCGGAGTCCGCGCCGCCAGCCTCAACTCGTCCAATGTCACCGAATGGGACTCCGTGCTCGAGGACCTGCGGGCAGGCAGCCTCGACGTTCTGCTGGTCTCCCCGGAACGGCTGAACAACCCGCAGTTCCGCGACGAGGTGCTTCCTCAGCTGCTGTCCTTCCTCGGCCTCATCGTCGTCGACGAGGCCCACTGCATCTCCGACTGGGGGCACGACTTCCGCCCCGACTACCGACGCATCGGTCACATCCTGGCCGAACTGCCCGCGAACACCCCGGTGCTGGCGACCACCGCCACGGCCAATTCGCGCGTGGTCGCCGACGTCGCCGAACAGCTCGGTCACGACACCACCGTCGTCCGCGGCGAACTCGCCCGCGACTCCCTGCGCCTCGGCGTCCTGTCCGGCCTCGATGCGAGTGCCCGGATCGCGTGGCTGGGCTCCCACCTGTCCGATTTCACCGGATCGGGCATCGTCTACACGCTCACCGTCTCCGCCGCTGAGGACATCACCCGGATGCTGCGCGAACAGGGTCACGAGGTCCGCTCCTACACGGGACGCACCGATGCCGAAGAGCGCGCCGAACTCGAGGGCCAGCTCAAGGACAACCGACTCAAGGCGCTCGTGGCCACCTCGGCGCTGGGGATGGGCTTCGACAAACCCGACCTCGGATTCGTCATCCACATCGGCGCGCCGTCCTCGGCCGTGGCCTACTACCAGCAGGTCGGCCGTGCCGGCCGCGCCACGGACTCGGCCGATGTGCTGCTGCTGCCCGGGGCTGAGGACGAACAGATCTGGGAGTACTTCGCCACCGCCTCGATGCCGAATCAGGCTGATGCGAATGCCGTGCTCGCGGCGTTGGCCGAGGCGGACGGTCCGCTGTCCGTCGCCCGCCTCGAGACACTGGTCGGGACCAAGCGATCCCGCCTGAACCTCCTGCTCAAGACCCTCGAGGTCGAAGACGCGGTGATGAAGGTCAAGGGCGGATACGTCTCGACCGGGCAGGGGTGGACCTACGACCGGGAGCGCTATGAGAAGGTTGCGGCCGTGCGTGCCGCCGAGGCCCGGGCGATGCTCGACTACGAAGCAACCGGCCAGTGCCGGATGGAGTTCCTCATCCGTCAGCTCGACGACCCCGATCCGCGCCCCTGCGGCCGCTGTGACAACTGTGCCGGAGTGTGGTTCTCGCCCGAGATCTCCGATGAGCAGCGCCGGGCCGCGGCCGGGAATCTGCACAGGATCGGCCTGCCCATCGAACCGCGCAGCACCTGGCCCAGCGGACTGGCCAACATCGGCGTGCCGCTCAAGGGCCGGATCCCGGCCGAGAAGCTCGCCGAGGAGGGGCGAGCGATCGCGCGTCTGTCCGACCTCGGGCAGGGTCAGACCCTGCGGTCCTTCCTCGCCCCCGATGCGCCCGATGCCGAGGTGCCGACGCAGATCGGCCAGTGGTGCCTCGAGGTGCTCGGGAAATGGGACTGGACCACCCGCCCCGAGGTGGTCGTATCGATTCCGAGCGCCCGCCGTCCCATGACCGTGCGATCCTTGGCCGCGAACCTCGCAGCGGCCGGTCGCCTCGTCGACGGCGGTGAACTGCTGCAGGTCGGTGATCACGGGACCCCGGACGTCAACAGCGCCTTCCGCGTCAAGGACCTCTTCGAAGCCTTCGTCGTCCCGCCCGAGATCGAACAGGCGGTGGCCGGCAGGTCCGTGCTTCTCGTCGACGACGAGGTCGTCTCCCGGTGGACGATGACGATCTGCGCACGCCTGCTGCGACAGGCCGGAGCCGCCTCGGTGCTGCCGTTCGCCCTGGCTCTTCGAGCCTGAACTCGTCCCGGTCCTTACGCTCTGGCCCTTACGCCCTGAAGCGAGCGGCCGGGCCCGAGCACGACTGGGCGAGCCACAGGGTCGCCTCGGCGCCGGTCACGGATTCTGCTGCAGCTGGAGCGTGGCACCTTCCGGATCGGTGACCGTGGCGATGCGCCCGTAGGGGGAGTCCTCCGGACCGGCGAGCACCATGCCGCCGAGCGCGGTCACCTTCGCGGCGGTGGCGTCGACATCCTCGACATTGATGTAGGTGCGCCAGAACGACACCTGCGTCCACTCGCTGGCATCGCAGATGCCGGCCACGGCATCATCACCGGCCCCGTGGGTGGCGTACGGGAACCCCTCCATCGGGATGATGTCGAAGGAGAAGACGTGGCCGTAGAACTCGTTGGCGACCGGGTAGTTGACGGTCATGAGTTCGAACCAGACCGGGGTGCCCGGCGTCAGGGGAGTGTCGAAGCCGGAGAACTCGCCGGGCTGCCACATGCCCACTCCGGCGCCGGTGGGATCGGTGATCACGGCGATCTGGCCCAGTGGGCCGACGGCCATGGGCTCGGCGATGGGGGCGGCACCGGCTTCGAGCGATGCGGCATAGACGCCGGAGACGTCATCGGTGTGGAGGTAGGTCGTCCACATGGCCGGAGCCAGCGGATTCGGGGTGCCGTCCATATGGACCGCGCGCATCGCTCCGCCGACGGTCGCCCCGCCTTTCGTGATCATGTTGTAGTGGCCGAAGTCGGGGCCCTGGTCGGTGAACTCCCACCCGAAGATCTCCGAGTAGAAATTCGTGGTCGATTCGAATTCCTGGCACGTGTAGTCGATCCAGGTGGGCTGTCCTTCGCGGGGGCTGGTCGGCATGGCGGCTCCTCATCGGTTGCAGTCTCTAGTGCCACGTACGGGTGAAATCGGCGAAGCAGTCGGTCAGTGCCGCCTGCAGCAGCGGACCGAAGGTCACGCGACCGACTCCGAGCTCGGTGAGCTGGGTGAGATCGAGCTCCTCGGGGACCGCTCCCTTGATCGGGTGGGCCGTGACGTTCAGCGGCAGGGTGACCTGGGACAGGATCGACTTGAGTGTGTCCACATCGGGAAGCCGGACGGGGTAGACGGAGTCGGCGCCGGCCTCGGTGCACAGGCGGAGACGGCGGACCGCCTCGGCGGTGGGGTCGTCGAAGTCGCCGGGGTACTTGAACACGTCCGTGCGGGCGTTGATGACGACATGGACCCTTTGGGCATCGGCGGCCCGGCGCAGACTCCAGATGTACTCGGCGTGCTCCTCGGGACTGCGCAAGCTGCCGCGGCTGTGGATCGTGTCCTCGATGTTCACCCCCACGGCGCCGGCCTCGAGGAGACCGGCGATGAGATCGGGGGCGGGGGTGTCGTACCCGGATTCGAGGTCCGCGGTGACCGGAACATTCACCGCCGAGGTGATGCGGGAGATCCCCTCGAGCGCCTGCTCGAGGGTCATCGCCTCCCCGTCGGCGTGCCCGAGCGAATCGGCCAGAGGGTGCGACCCGATGCTCAGGGCGTTGAACCCGACATCGACCATCGCACGAGCCGACCAGGCATCCCAGACGGTCGGCAGCACGAGCGGCTCGTCCTGGTGATGGCCCTGCAGCAGGGTGAAGGCGCGTTCGGCGAGAACCGTGTAATCGACCATGGGCAATACTGTTCCACCCCGAGGGGGCGACACGCCAGAGCTCGGAGGCGTTCACCAGAAGGTCTCAGACTCAGGCGTTGATACCATGAACGTCAACCGAGGTTGTCGCAGGGAGGGACCGAGGTGGCCGGTGCGGGCACCATTCGCGTTTCGCCCAAGCCCGAGCGGGTCTGGGCACTTCTCGCCGTGCTCGCAGCCATGATCTGCCTGCTCATCGAGATCCCCGCGGCCCTGGCCGCCGAAGGCGACTATTCGTTCGTGCGGCAGTCGATCAGCCACCTCGGGATGACCGGATGCGGACAGTGGGGAGACTCCGAACCCCCGCTCGAGGTGTGTTCGCCGGCTCACCCGCTGGTCAACGGCGTCTTCATCCTCTCCGGTTCGATGCTTGCGGTGATCGCCTTCGTCTGGCACGACTGGATCTCCCCGACGGCCCTCGGCCGGTGCGGGTCCTTCCTGCTCGCCGCCGGCGGGATGCTCCTGGCCGGAACGGGCATGGTCCCGGCCGATATCGATCCCACCATGCACGCGGTGCTCGGCTTCGGCGGCGCCGTGGTGGAGAACATCGGCCTGCTCACCGTCGGGATCGCCATGACCGCATGGTCGAAAACGCGTCGGATCGGACGCGTCGAATTCGGTGGGCTCACGATCGGCCTGGGCGTGCTCGGGCTCGTCGGGACCGCGCTCATGGCGGTCCCTCCGGAATGGGGCCTGCCGGTCGGGATCATCGAACGTCTCGCGGTCTACCCGTTCCTCATCTGGTTCGTCCTCGCGGGGTGGATGCAGCTGCGCGATGCCGCGAGGCGCCGGCGGCAGCTGGAGGCGCGAAGCTGACTGAAGAGGCATCGCGCGTTTGTGTGATACCCTTAGTGAACAACGTTCACAAAGGAACTTCATGAAGATCCTCATCCTGGCGCCGGGATCGCGCGGCGATGTCGAACCTGCCCTCCGCATCGCTTTGGGGCTCATCGCCGATGGGCATGAGACAACGATCGTCGCTCACGCCGACTACGAACATTCCGTCACTGCTCTCGGATGCTCGTTCGTACCCTTCACAATGCCCCTCGAACCACCTGCTGCCCCCGATGGGAAGGCTCCGGGTGCCCGCGGCTACCTCGCGCACCTGAAGACCTATATGTCCGACCATGCACGGGCCGCGCTCGCAGCCGCGCAGGTCGGCGGATTCGGGGCGGTCATCACGAACCCGATCTCTCCATACGGTCATGACATCGCCGAGGTTCTGGGTGTCCCCTCGGCAGAGGCCCTGCTGCAGCCGTCCGTGCCGAGTCGCGCGTATCCGCCGATGATCGCCTCGAATCTCGATCTCGGGCCCGTACTCAACCGCGGCCTCGGGAGTCTGCTGGGGCGAATCCCCGCACCCGTCGACGCGGCTGTCGCGCATATCCGCAGTGAACTCGGTCTGCCGCGAGAGAGCCGTCACGCCGCTGTTCGTCGCCGGATGCGTGCCGGACTGCCCGCCCACCACGGCATCTCACCCGTGGTCCTGCCACGACCCAAAGACTGGCCGAGCAACCTCAGCCTCGACGGATTCTGGTGGCCCGTCGTCGATGAGGACTGGGCGCCCGAACCCGACCTCGCGGAGTTCCTCGCCGCCGGGCCGCCGCCCGTTCTCATCACTTTGGGCAGCGTCGACGTCCGGACCGGCGGTGATTCGGCCGTCGCCGACTTCGTGCGCACCACCGACCGTCGCGTCA
This sequence comes from Brevibacterium sp. SMBL_HHYL_HB1, assembly GCF_018208375.1. Lineage (NCBI taxonomy): Bacteria > Bacillati > Actinomycetota > Actinomycetes > Micrococcales > Brevibacteriaceae > Brevibacterium > Brevibacterium sp. SMBL_HHYL_HB1. The sequence continues at coordinate 4,043,761 of NZ_CP062936.1, forward strand.
TCGTGCAGGGGGCGTCGGGTCTGGTCCTCGCCGAGGCGGCCCCGCACCGGGTCTTCGCCGCCGGTGATGTGCCCCATTCCTGGCTGCTGCCGCAGGTAGCAGCGGCTGTGCACCAGGCCGGCGCCGGGATCACCGCGGCGTGCCTGCGTGCCGGAACCCCGGGTCTGCCGATCCCACAGCACACCGACCAGTTCTACTGGGCGGGCCGGGCACACGCGCTCGGGGCCGCTGCGGCTCCGCTCAAAGGCAAGTCGAGCACTGCCGCAGGGATCGCCGCCGGGGTCGACCAGGTCATCGGAGACGCAGGGTTCGCCCGCCGGGCGGCACGGATCGGGGCGCGACTCGAGGACGGTGACAGCACGGCGCCGCTGCGCCGGTGGGCGGCCGAGCACGATGGCTGAGAGCGCGGCGGATGAGAGCACGGCGACTGAGGGCAGCGGTCGCTACGAAGGAAGGACAGGCCGTCCGGCGCGGCTGAGTCGGATCAGCATCGTCCGCACGGCGATCGGCCTCGCCGACCGCAGCGGCCTCGAAGCAGTGACCATGCGCGCCGTGGCCGCCGAACTCGACGGTGTCGCCGCCGCCCTGTACCGGCACGTGCGCGGCCGTGACGAACTCATCGACCTCATCCGAGACGAAGTACTGGCAGAACGGCGGGAGGTGATCGAGACAGGGGATTGGAGGGCAGACCTGCGTGACTTTGTGCGCGGACTCCTGACCATCCACGAGGCCCACCCGTGGCTGGCGACCGACGGCCTTCCCTCACGCCTTGGTCCGCGGGCGCTCGCCACCACGGAGACCGCAATGTCGCTGCTGTCCTCGCATCCGGCGGGCCGCGACCAGAAGTATTCGGCCATTGCCGTGCTCTTCGAACTCATCTCCGGCTTCGCTCGCAGCGCCGCCGCGACCCGAGCGCTGACGGCTGACGTCACATCGGAATCCGACAGCGGCTCTACTGCAGCTCCGGGTGACCAACCGAGCCCCGTCGCGGCCGAGCGCGATCACGCGATCACCGTCGCGACTCGGCGCGACCATGCGATCGCCGTCATCCTCGCAGCTGTGACGGGGGTCCTCGACGATGAAGAGGTCGGTTCCTGCTCACCGCACTGATGCGCCGGTGGCCGAGAGGCCCCTACAGCCGCGGGGTTCGCGGCGGCACCTCGCGACGCTTGCCCGTGGCCTCGAAGGCCGCGGCGATCTCGATCAGGGCGGTGTCGTCCCAGCCGCGGCCGGCGATCGTCAGCCCCACCGGGATCCCGGTGTCGGCCATCGTGCCCATCGGCACCGTCACCGACGGGATCCCGAGGTGGCGGGGCACGAGGTTGCCGTTGGCCACCCAGGTGCCGTTGCGCCAGCCGAGGTCGGCCGAGGCTTCGCTGACGTCCATATCGGCCGGGCCGACATCGGCCATGGCCGGGAAGATCACCGCGTCGAGGCCGAGCTCGTCCATCCACTCCTCGAGGTCGATCCGGCGGGTCTCCTCGAGTCCGCGGAGACCGGACTCGAGCAGCGGGATCTCGGTCGGAGACGAGTAGCCATTGGCTCGCACCTGCTCGGGATAGGTGGCGATGTCGTCCTCGAAGCCGGTGTAGCGGTCCGGCAGCGCGCCCGGCGGCTGCGGAAAGATCTTCGCACCGTCGACCTCGGCGAGCGAACTGAGCTGCGGGTCTCCGTTCGCTGAGAGGAAATCGTCCCAGGCCCAGGAGGAGAGGTCGTTGATCTCCCGGTCGAGGTACTCGGCGCTGACGAGACCGCGGGTGCGGATCGTCGGTGCCCCGGGGCGGTCGCCCTCGTAGTTGCTCACGACGGGGAAGTCCGTCTCGACCACCTCGGCGCCGGAGGTCTCGAGGTCACGTCGGGCGGCCTCCCACACCTGAATCACCGAGGCGCGGGTGTCGATCCGCTGTCCGGTGGGCCCGCCGATCCCTCCCTCGGGGTTCGTGCCGGCCTCGGGATCGGCGTTGATGTACATCCTCGGCACCCCGAGGCGCTTGCCCGCCAGCGTCGAGGCCGCCGCCCGAGCATCGACCGGCAGCAGCGCGGCATAGGAGTCCGGGCGCACGGCCGCTGCCCGCGGGATCTCGACCCACGGCTGCACACGCCAGAAGTCACCGCGGGTCTCATCATCGTCGGTGACGATGACGTCGAGGACCTCGCACAGATCGGCCATCGTGCGGGTGTGGGGGACGACGACGTCCATGGTCGGCACGAGCGGCCAGTTCCCGCGCACACTGATCACCCCGCGCGAGGGAGTGTAGGCGATGAGCGCATTGTGCGAGGCCGGAGCGCGACCGGACGACCAGGTCTCCTCACCGAGGCCGAAGGCCGCGAAGCTCGCCGTCGTGGCCGTGCCGGACCCGTTCGAGGAACCTGAGGCGAAGGCGCTGGTCAGCCAGTCCGCGTTGTACGGGCTCTCGGCGCGACCGTAGAGACCGCGCTGCATGCCGCCGTTGGCCATCGGCGGCATGTTCGTAAGCCCCAGGCAGATGGCGCCGCCGGCGCGCAGGCGCTCGATCGTGAATGCGTCCTTCTGGGCCACGAGATCGGCGAAGGCCGGCGAGCCCGAGGCGACGGTCAGCCCGGCCACCATGTAGCTGTCCTTCGCGGTGTAGGGGATTCCGTCGAGGGGGCCCAGCGTGCGACCGGCGGCGCGTCTGTCGTCGGCGGCGGCCGCCTCGGCCAGGGCCTGCGGGTTCTCGACGACCACGGAATTCAGTTGGGTCTCGGACTCCGGGCCGTCGAAGGCGCTGATCCGGTCCTGATAGGCCTCGACGAGTTCGACCGAGGTGGTGGTTCCGTCTTCGAGGGCCGTCCGCAGATCGGCGATGGACGCTTCGACGACATCGAACTTCGACATGTTCATCCTCCGGGCACTCGACGGACGTGGGTGTGTTCCTGCCCAGACTAGCCTCGATCCGCTCGAGGCGGGCTGCGGAATCCGTCGCCCCGAGGTCTGGACGCTAGTTCTACCAGCGGTAGAATGGCGGTGGAGATGGGCTCCACGTTGCTCCTCATCGAGCCGGTCGCAAGGAAGTGGTGACATGCCGCGAAGAGTGAACGATCTTCGAGGGCTGGCCGAGGTCAGCCGGGTACTGCTGCTGGGAGCTGTGCAGAAGCATCCGGGCAGTCGACTCAAGGAACTCGCCGCCGAGGTGGGTCTGCACATCAACACCGCCCGTGACCATCTGCACGTGCTCGTCGACGAGGGATTCATCTGCCAGCGGGCCGAATCGTCGGGCACCCGAGGCAGGCCGCCGATGGTCTATCTGCCCGTCGACGATCCCGAGACGAATGCGGCCGCCGCCGAGCGCATCGCCCGCGCCCGCAAACATCATGAGACGCTGCGCCGGATCGTCGCCGACGAGGATCTGCGGCCGGCCGCGCTCGACGGCCTCGGGGACGTCGCCGGGGCCCAGTTCGATGTGCTCTACGAGCATCTCGACGACTCGGGGATGGAGCCCGAGCCCGATGACGAGGAGCTGCGGATCTCGTTGGCCCCGTGTCCGCACTACCGGATGGTCGGCGAGGACCGGGCGATCGCCTGCGGCGTCCACGCGAACCTCGTCCGGGACCTCCTCAAACAGGTGCCGGGTCCGCTCGAGCTCGATCGGCTCCACCCCTATGTCTCATCGGACAGATGCCAGATCCTGCTCCGCCAGCGCCGATGCCCGAACCCGACCGAGGCGGAGCGGACCGAGGCCGGGACCGATTCCGAGTCCGCGGCCTCGGGGGAGACCCCCACTCCGACGGCTCCGACCGGGACGCTCAGTAGTCGATGCGCTCCCAACCGCGGCGCTCGGGCTGGGTCTGCCGGTCCTTGGAGCGGTAGATGATGTACGGACGGGTGATGTAGCCCAGCGGTGCGGCGAAGACGTGGACGAGCCGGGTGAAGGGCCACAGCGCGAAGATGAGGATCGCGGACATGACGTGGATCTGGAATCCCAGCGGTGCCGAGGCCATGAGATTGACGTCGGGCTGGAACATCCAGAACTGGCGGAACCACACCGACACGCCCTCGCGGTAGTCGTAGTCGCTGAGTGCGGAGTCGAAGATCGTCGAATAGACCCCGGCGAGGATGACGACCGAGAGCATGAGGTACATGAGCTTGTCGAGCCGCGTCGTGGCGCCGAAGACGCGGTTGTTCGTGCGTCGGCGGTAGATGAGCAGCGCGAGCCCGCCGATCGTGGCCGCGGCGGCGCCCAACCCCACGGTGATGGCCATGAAGTGGTACATGTGGTCGGTGATCCCGACCGCCGATGTCCACGACTTCGGGATGCCGAGGCCGATGACGTGTCCCAGGAACACGAAGATGATCCCGTAGTGGAACAGCGGCGAGCCGATGCGCAGCAGCTTGGACTCGTAGATCTGCGAGGATCGGCTCGTCCATCCGAACCGGTCACGGCGGAAGCGCCAGATATGGCCGAGGACGAACACGGCCAACGCCATATAGGGGATGATCACCCACAGGAACGTTTCGAGTACTGTCGGCGAGGTCATGATCGCTCTCCTGTCACATCGCTCAGCGGAATGAAGGTGTGCTGCCCGCCGGCCGAGCAGCCGCCCGGGGCCGGTGCGGACGAGCCGTAGCCGCCGAGCCCGTCGAGGCCGACGGTCTCGGTGGCCGGTCCCTCGGCGGCCAAGCGCTGGACCGCGTGGACGTCGTCACCGTCGAGGGCCGGAAGAGTGGAGCAGACGGCGCGGATCGTGCCCGCCCAGGGGGAGTCGATCTCGGTCAGATGCAGGCGCAGCAGCTCGATGCCGGCCCGGTGGGTCAGCAGGATCCGCACCCCCGCGGCCAGGTCGTGCCCGGCCGCGAACTCGAGAACGTAGGTCAGATGGTCGGGCAGCTGCGATTCGTCCATGTCCAGACCCGCCGACCGGTAGATCTCCTTGATCTGCAGCAGCGCCTGCCCCCGCTTGCGCGTGTCCCCATTGGAGAAATAGGTCAGGAACAGGCAGCCGCGCCGCCGGGTGTCGAAGGTCTCGACATAGTCGGCGCGCATGCCGATGGGATCGACGGCGCCGAGGTGGCCGATCGTCTTGTCGAGATCCTCACGCAGGTGCGCGGGCACTCCGGCCCGGTCGAGGACTCCGGAGATCGCCGGCAGCCGCTCCAGCAGCTCGTCACCGGGATAGTCGATGAGCCACGAGGCGGCGGCGTAGACGGCCCGCAGCGCCTCATCGCTGATCCCCTGAGCGGTCTGCCCGCCGGACTCGGCATGCTCGGCGGCGCGCTTGGTCCATTTGGACAGGAACTTCAGCGGACGGTACATCTCAGGCTCCGGCCGGTCCGCCGGTGGTCGGGAACAGTCCGGCGGGCCGTCCCTTCCCGTCCCAGCCCAACAGGTTGAGTCGACCGCGCAGATGCGAGCGGTCGGCATTGCGCTCGGCCAGCGGATCCGACATCCCCGAGGTGCCGGCGAAGCCGACGTCGGGCATCTCGTTCATCCCGGGTCCGCCCTCGGCGTTGAGCGGGCAGTCGGTGCTGATGCCCTCGAGGCTGTGGGCCTGTTCGGAGTGCCCGGCGGGGATGACATAGCGCTCGTCGTACTTCGCGATCGCCAGCAGCCGGTACATGTCCTCCATCTCCTCCGGCTCCATCCCCACCGCGTGCGGGATGCGCTGGTCGGGTTCGACGCCCATGTTGATATCGCGCATGAACGCGCGCATGGCCGCCATGCGCCGCAGCACATCGGCGACGATATCGGTGTCGCCGGCGGTGAAGAGGTTCGCCAGGTACTCGATGGGGATGCGCAGCTCGTCGATCGCGGCGAAGAGGTTCACCGCGTTCTCCGCGTCGTAGCCGGTGTCCTTGACCACGTCGACGACCGGCGACAGCGGCGGGATGTACCAGACCATCGGCATCGTCCGGTACTCCGGATGCAGCGGCAGGGCGAGGTCGTAGTCCTTGATCAGCTTGTACACCGGTGAGCGCTGGGCGGCCATGATCCAGTCGTGGGGGATGCCCGCGCGTTCGGCCGCATCCATCACCTCGGGATCGTGCGGATCGAGGATGAGGTCCTTCTGCGCGGCGAACAGGTCCTTCTCATCGGGCACCGAGGCCGCCTCGGTGACGCGATCGGCATCGTAGAAGACCAGCCCGATATAGCGCAGCCGACCCACGCAGGTCTCGGCGCACACGGTGGGTTCACCGTTCTCGATGCGCGGATAGCAGAACGTGCATTTCTCGGCCTTGCCGGTGCGGTGGTTGAAGTAGATCTTCTTGTACGGGCAGCCGGAGATGCACATCCGCCAGCCGCGGCAGGAGTCCTGATCGACCAGCACGATGCCGTCTTCTTCCCGCTTGTAGATCGCACCCGAGGGGCACGAGGCCACGCAGGAGGGGTTGAGGCAGTGCTCGCAGATGCGGGGCAGGTAGAACATGAAGGTCTGCTCGAACTCGAGCTTGACCTTGTCCGAGATCGATTTGAGCATCGGGTCGAGATCGGCCTTGGCATAGGTGCCGCCGAGGTCGTCGTCCCAGTTTCCCGACCATTTGATGTCCATGCGCTCGCCGGTGAGCAGGGATTTCGGCGGCGCCGTGGGGATGTGCTCCTGCTCCGGGGCCGAGAGCAGGTTGTCGTATTCGTAGCTCCAGGGCTCGTAGTAGTCCTCGATGCCCGGCAGCTTCGGGTTCGAGAAGATGGATGCGAGCTTCTTCAGCTTGCCGCCGGCCTTGAGCTTGAGCCGGCCGTTCTTGCTCAGCGCCCAGCCGCCCTGCCACTTCTCCTGGTCCTCGTAGCCGCGCGGGTAGCCCTGGCCGGGCCGGGTCTCGACATTGTTGAACCACACGTATTCGGTGCCCTTGCGGTTCGTCCACGCCTGTTTGCACGTGACCGAGCACGTGTGGCAGCCGATGCACTTGTCGAGGTTCATCACCATCGCCATCTGCGCCATGATTCTCATCGCCGTGCCTCCTGTTCCCGAGTCTGTGTCCGGTGCTGGTCGTGTGTGTGGGCCATGGCTTCAGTACTCCACGTTCTGATTGCTGCGGCGGCGGATCACGGTGACCTCGTCGCGCTGATTGCCTGTGGGCCCGTAGTAGTTGAACGCGAAGGACAGCTGCCCGTACCCGCCCACGAGGTGGGTCGGCTTGATCATGATCCGCGTCAGGGAGTTGTGGATGCCTCCGCGCTGCCCGGTCGTCTCCGTGAGCGGAACGTTGACCGTGCGCTCCTGGGCGTGGTGCATGAACGCCGTGCCCTTGGGCATGCGGTGGGAGACGACGGCGCGGGCGGCGACGACGCCGTTGCGGTTGATCGCCTCGATCCAGTCGTTGTCGGCGATGCCCACGGCCTCGGCGTCCTCGACGCTCATCCAGATCGTCTGCCCGCCGCGGCCCAGGCTCATCATGAAGAAGTTCTCCTGGTACATCGAGTGGATCGCCCACTTGTTGTGCGGGGTCAGGTAGCGCACTGCGATCGAGGTGCCGTCCGAGTCCCCGATCTGCGGCTCACCGAACAGGGCGTTCATGTCCAACGGCGGCCGGAAGGTCGGCAGCCCGTCGCCCATCTCGAGGAATCAGTCGTGATCGATGTAGAACTGATAGCGACCGGTCAGCGTGTGCCAGGGCTTGAGTCTCTCCACGTTGATCGTGAAGGGGGAGTAGCGGCGCCCTCCGGCCTCGGACCCGGACCATTCGGGCGAGGTGATCACCGGCACCGGGGCCGCCTTCGCGTCCTCGAACGAGACCTGCTTGCCCTCGTGCTCGCCCGAGAGGTCGGCGAGCTTCTGCCCCGTGCGCTGCTCGAGCTTCTTGAACCCTTCGGTGGCCATGACGCCGTTCGTCGTCCCCGACAGGCCGAGGATGTAGTCCGCGGCCCGCCGGTCCGTGTCGAGACGGGGCTGGCCCTTGCCGGCGCCCTTGGTCGCGACTCCGTTGAGCCGACGCAGACGCTCGACGTGGTGGTCGACGTCGTAGCGGATGCCGCGGGCGTTCATCCCCTGGGACTCGAGCAGGGGCCCGATCGTCGTGTACTGGTCGTAGATCGCCGTGTAGTCGCGTTCGACCTCGACGAGCTTGGGCATCGTCCTGCCCGGGATCGGTTCGCATTCGCCGAACTTCCAGTCCTTGACCCGACCGTGCGGAGTGTTCAGCGCATCGGGGCTGTCGTGCTGCAGGGGTGCGGCCACGACGTCCGTGCGGGTGCCCAGGTGCGTGCGGGCGAGTTCGGAGAACTTCTCCGCGATCGTCGCCCAGGTCTCCCAATCGTTGCGGGACTGCCAGGGGGTCGAGATCGCCGGGTTGAAGGTGTTGACGAAGGGATGCATGTCCGTCGTCGACAGATCGTGCTTCTCGTACCAGGTCGCCGCCGGCAGCACGACGTCCGAATGCAGAGTCGTCGTGGTCATCCGGAAGTCGAGGGTCAGCAGCAGGTCGATCTTGCCTTCGGGGGCCTCTTCGCGCCAATCGACGTCGCGCGGCCGCAGGTGCTCAGGCGTCTGTTCGGCGGACACGGAGTTGTCCACGCCGAGGAGATGCTTGAGGAAGTACTGATCGCCCTTGGCCGAGGAGCCCAGCGTGTTCGCCCGCCACATCGACCAGATGCGCGGATAGTTGTTCTCCGCGTCCGGATCCTCGGCGGCGAACCGCAGGCGACCGCCCTTGAGCTCGTCGACGATGTGCTCGGCGCTGGTCTTGCCCGCGGCCTTCGCCTCCTCGGCGAGGTCGAGGGGATTGACGTCGAAGGTCGGATAGTACGGCTGCCAGCCCAGTCGGGCCGACTGGGCGATCGCATCGGCGGTCGACATGCCCTTGAACTTCCCCTGCCCGGCCCGGGCCGAGAGCATATCGGCCCCGAACTGGTCGTAGCGCCACTGGTCGGTGTGCATGTACCAGTACGTCGTCTGCGTCATCTGCCGTGGTGGGCGCGCCCAGTCCAGGGCGTTGGCCAGGTGCAGCCACCCGGTGAACGGGCGGATCTTCTCCTGGCCGACGTAGTGGGCCCAGCCGCCGCCGTTGACGCCCTGGGTCCCGCACAGCGTGGTCAGGGTCAGAAACGTCCGATAGGTCTGGTCGGAATGGAACCAGTGGTTCGTGCCGGCGCCCATGATGATCATCGAACGCCCGCGCGAGTCGCGTGCGTTGGCCGCGAACTCGCGGCCGATGCGGGCGGCCGCCTGCCACGGCACACCCGTGATCGCCTCCTGCCAGGCAGGGGTGTTCGGGCACGTCGCGTCCTCGTAGTTCTCCGCCCAGGTCCCGGGCAGGCCCTGACGGCCGACACCGTATTCGGCGAGCATGAGGTCGAAGACCGTGGTCACCACCCGATCGCCGATGCGGACGACGGGGACCCCGCGGGTGACCTCGTCGATCTCGCCCTGGGCGGCGGTGTCGAAGCGCGGCAGACGGATCTCGGCGGTCCGGTCCGCATCGATGGTGCCGCGGTCTCCGGCGGTCGCCTCGGCGATGGACAGGGCCGGGTCGATGTCCTCGAGGTCGAGGTTCCACTTGCCCTGACCGTCGGCGGCGAAGCGGTGGCCCAGGGTGCCGTTGGGGATCGTGACCCGACCGGTGCGCTTGTCCCAGACGGCGGGCTTGAACTCGGCGTCGGCGGTGTCGGCCTCGGCGGTGACGGTGCTGCCGAGGTCGGAGGCGGTGACGAAGCGGCCGGGCCGGTAGCGGCCGTTGCCGTCGTCTTCGAGGTCGACGAGGAAGGGCAGGTCCGTGTAGGAGCGGACATAGGAGTCGAAGTAGTCGGTCTTCGCGTCGACGAAGAACTCCTTGAGGATGACGTGGCCCATCGCCATCGCCAGGGCCCCGTCGGTGCCGGTGGCAGGGGCCAGCCATTCGTCGGCGAACTTCACGTTCTCCGCATAGTCCGGGGCGATGGAGATGACCTTCTGCCCGTGGTAGCGGGCCTCGGCCATCCAGTGGGCGTCGGGGGTGCGGGTCAGGGGCACGTTCGAGCCCCACATCATCAGGTAGGAGGAGTTCCACCAGTCACCGGATTCGGGAACATCGGTCTGGTCGCCGAAGACCTGTGGGGATGCTGGGGGCAGGTCGGCGTACCAGTCGTAGAACGACAGCATCGAACCGCCGATGAGCTGGTGGAAGCGGGCACCCGAGGAGAACGAGACCGGACTCATCGCGGGGATGGGGGAGAATCCGGTGGTGCGGTCGGGTCCGAGGTACTTCACGGTGTAGACATAGGCGGCGGCGACGATCTCGACGGCCTCGGCCCAGGTCGCGCGCACGAGTCCGCCCTTGCCGCGAACCGATTTGTACCGGCGGGCCTTGACCGGGTCCTCGACGATGGACTTCCACGCCAGGACCGGGTCGTGTCCGTTGGCGGCCTTGGCCTCGCGGAACAGGCGCAGCAGGGCGCCTCTGACATAGGGATAGCGGACACGGGTGGGGGAGTAGGTGTACCACGAGAACGATGCGCCGCGGGGGCAGCCGCGCGGCTCGTACTCGGGCATATCGGGGCCCGGGCTGGGGTAGTCGGTGGCCTGGGACTCCCAGGTGATCAGTCCGTCCTTGACGTAGACGTGCCAGGAGCACGAACCGGTGCAGTTGACTCCGTGGGTGGAGCGGACGACCTTGTCGTGGGACCAGCGGTTGCGGTAGAAGGAGTCGCCCTGGCGCCCGCCCTTGAGGTGGAGCTCGCGCTTGTCGTCTGAGACCTCGGCCCGCGGGGTGAAGAACTTCCGGCTGCCGATGAGCGCATCCATGAGCGAATTGTCGGTGCCCGGGCGGTCGGTCCTGGGCACCGAGGACTCCGCAGACGTGTGCCCTGCGCTGCGCTGTGCCATGTTCTCGGTGGTCATGACCGTGTCTCCTTGTCGTCGTCGCTGGTCTGTGGCTGCGTGGGGCCGCCCTCGTCCGCGGTGTCGCGGGGCCTCGAGGCGGTGTCACCGGCGGCTGCGGCTTCGGGCGCCGGCGGGTTCGTGCCGATCCAGAGTGTGATCAGGAGCGCGATCACCGTGAAGCCGGCGAGCAGCAGCAGCCCCAGTGAGTAGTCCTGGGTCGCCGACCACATCGCGCCGAGCAGGATCGGTGGGACGAATCCGCCCAGTCCTCCGGCGGCACCGACGAAGCCGGTGATCGAGCCGACCCGGGCCGGATCAGAGCGTTGGGCGATGAGCGCGAAGGTCGCGCCCGAGGCCAGACCGAAGCCCGCCGACATGGCGATGAATTCGGAGGTGTAGACGATGAATGCCAAGGGGTGGAACGACAGGGCGATGGCGCAGATGGCGATGATCGAGTAGGCGACGCCGAGGGTCTTGACCGCACCGAGGCGGTCGGAGAGGACACCGCCGATGGGGCGGGTGGCGACGGCGACGATGACGAAGCCGGCCATGCGCAGGGAGGCATCGGTGGGTTCGAGATCGTAGGAGTTGTTGAGGAAGGTCGGCAGGTAGACGGAGAACGCGACGTAGCCGCCGAAGGCGAGCGCGTAGAGGTAGGCCGCCTGCCAGGTCAGCTTCACCGACATCGTCTGGCCCAGGGTGGAGATGAGGCTCTGGCGCACGGGCTGCCAGTCGGGCGGGTTGCGCATCATCGCGAAGGCCAGCACCGCGTAGACGATGAGGACGACGGCCGCGACGACGAAGGGCAGCTGCTCCCAGATGTTGTGCAGGGGCACGGTGGTGAAGGCCGCGATCGCGGTGCCGCCCATGCCCATTCCGTAGACGCCGATGGCCGATCCGCGCGATTCCTTGGGGAACCAGCGGTTGACATAGGGCACGCCGACGGCGAAGCTCGTGCCGGCCACGCCGAGGAAGAACCCGCCGACGATGAGTGTGGCGTAGTTGTACTGGCCGATGAAGCCGATGAAGAGCACGGGGATGACCGTGATCAGGGCGATGAATGACATCATGAAGCGCCCGCCGAGGCGGTCGGTCAGCGCTCCGACGACGATCCGCCCGAGCGATCCGACGAGGACGGGCACGGCCACGAGCAGTGCCGAGTCGTCGGTGAGCTCCTCGTTGACGAAGTGGGGGCCTAACGGGCTGATGATCGACCAGGCCCAGAACGTCACCGTGAACCCGAGGGTGGCGAAGATGAGTGCTCGGGTCCGCTGCGCGTTCGTCACCGGTGCTGATGACCCGGCCGTGCCGGTCTGTGATCGAGACATTTCAGGCTGTGACATCTTCCACCCTCCTGGACGAATGTGCCGTATGTCTTCGATGACAGCAGAGTTGGTCGGAAAGTGGAACTGTTTCCACCGTGTTTAATCCCCGAGGCCGACAGATGCGCCCGAACAGGGGCTGAAACATCGCCTCACAAGGTCACGAAGTGATTTAGGATACACTTCCGTGATCGATTCTACAGTTCGTAGAAAAGCGTATGATCGTACCATGTCGATCACGGTGATGATTCTCAGCGGCGGCCGCTCCCGGCGGTTCGGCGGCGTCCACAAGCCCGGTGTCAGCCTCGGCGGGCAGACGGTGATCTCGAGGATTCTCGGCACCGTCCGTGCGGCCGTGCCGGACGCGAAGGTATGGGTGGCCGGCACGCTCGAGGGGCTGACCGCCGCCGAGGCGGAATCGGTCGGAAACGTCAGGGAGGAACCCGAGTTCTCGGGGCCGCTGGCCGGAATCGATGCCGCGGCCCAGGCGATGGGCGAGTCCGAGGTCACGCTGATCCTGGCCGGGGACATGCCGCTGGTGCCCGCGGTCCACCTCCGGGAGCTCATCGCGGCCTGCCGGGCCTCCGGCCTGCCCGCGGCCGGAGCCGACGACCGCGGCAAGCTCCAGTTCCTCTGCGCCGCCTGGCCCACCGCGCTGCTGCGCCGGCGCCTGGCCGAGATCGGTCGGACACAGGACCGGGCGGTCAAGCTCCTCTTCGACGGGCTCGAGGTGGCACCGGTCGACGTCGACCCGTCGACGATCGTCGACTTCGACACCCGTGAGGAGTACGAGCGCATCCGCGGGAAGCTCGAGTCGGCCGACCCGGACGCGGGCACGGAGTCCGTGGGGGCGGATGCTCCGCGAGGCGGCCGGCCCGTTCCCGATCAGGTGCTGCGGATGCGCGACCGTGCCGCGGCCGAACTGCCGGCGGGGGCGTCGATGAGCGATGCCGAGGTCGCCGCCGTGCTCGAATTCGCCTCGCACATCAAGCATTCGGACTCATCGCTGAGCCCGGTCGTCGCCGCGTTCCTCGCCGGCAGGCTCCATGCCGCCGGCTCGGACGGGGCGTCGGTGACAGAGGCTCTGGCCGAGGTCGAGAGGATCCTCACTCGGTCTCGCGACTGAGCCCGCCCACGAGGTCGTCGACGAAGGACAGCCCGCGGTCGTTGAGATCGGTGCAGGCTGCGGAGTCTGTGCGGCTCGAGGGGTCTGCATCGGCGGCGCAGCCGGCGAGGAAGGTGCCGAAGGGCCCGGCCGCTCGGGTCCCCGTGTCGGCGGACCACCGTGCGCTGGCGCCCAGCAGGGCTGTGACGAGTTCGCCGGCGCGGGTCTTCGTGAGTGGGATCCCCAGCTCTCGAGCGGCGTCGCAGAGCTCGTCCCTCATCGTCGCGATGCGCTCCGGTGAGTAGTCCTTGGCCATGTCGTCCTCCTTGGGCATCGAGACTAACGCAGTCGCAGCCGGCCAGGCGGCGGTTTCGACCGTGACTAATCCTCGGCGAAAGACTCGGTGAGACTCGTTACCATTGACGGGCGAGACGGCGGAACAGACGAGTGCGGGGGTGGTGCCATGGGCAAGCGCAGACTCAGGGAAGCGGTGCCGGTCATCCTGCTCACCGGCTACCTCGGCGCGGGGAAGACGAGCCTGCTCAACCACCTGCTGCGCCATCCCGACGCCCGCATCGGGGTCGTCGTCAACGATTTCGGCGAGCTCAACATCGATGCCGGCCTCGTCGTCGGTCAGGTCGACGAACCGTTCTCGATCTCCGGCGGGTGCATCTGCTGCCTGAGCGACGACTCCTCGCTGGAGGATGCGCTGGTGGCGATGACCGACCCGAGCCTGCGCCTGGACGCGATCATCGTCGAGGCCAGCGGGTTCGCCGAGCCCCTGACACTGGCGCGGATGGTCACGCGCATGGGCCACCACCGATTCCACCTCGGCGGGGTCATCGATGTCGTCGACGCGCCCATGCACTTTCACACCGTCGACACCTCGGACCTGCCGCCGCTGCGCTATGCCGCCACGACGCTGGTGCTGGTCAACAAGCTCGACCAGCTCCCGGCCGGCGAACGCGAGACCGCGGTCGAGGCCGTCCGCGACCGCGTCCACCAGCGCAATCCGCGCGTGATCGTCATCGGCACTCATCACGCCCGACTCGACCCCGCCCTGATCTTCGACCCGGGGGCGGGGGAGCGCGACCACCGGCGCCGAGGTGCGGGCGAGCCCGACGCGGAACCGATCCAGCCCGAGCTGCCGATCCGCGAGCTGCTGCGTCAGGCCTATGCGGAGGCCGCGGGCGATCAGTCCGGCGAGGAGGCGAGGCCGCACCGGCATGCGCAGTCGGTGACCGTCACCGGCACCGGACCGGCCGATCCGGATGCGGTGATGGACTTCGTCGAGGATCTGCCGGCCGGGGTGTACCGGGTCAAGGGGACTGTGCTGATCCGGGATCGCGGGCGCAGCCGGGCCTTCGGAGTGCAGGCCGTCGGCCCGAACGTCTACGTCGCCGATGACAGCCGCCTGCAGGCGCCGACCGGCGACGGCAGCGTGCTCGTCGTCATCGGCGAGGACTTCGATGAGGACGCGGTCCGCCGCCGTGCCGTCAGCGCCCTCGAACCGGCCGGAGACGCCGCGGCCCCGCGCGGTGCCGGAGTCGAACGACTGCTTCACCACGTACGACTTCACAGCTGAGTCCGCACGGTCGGGACGTGCGTCCCTCGAGCGTCGTCGTTCGGGCGGCCGCGCGGGCCGGCGGTGGCTCTCAGGCCTCGGACAGGCCGGGCAGCTGCGCGGCGGCGAAGCGGATGTGCTCTTCGGTCAGCTGCGCGGCGTCCTCGCCGCGCCCGGCGACGATGGCGGCCGTGATCTCACGGTGCTGCGCCTGCAGTCGGGACATCAGGGCCTGCTGGTCGTCGACCCTGTTGAAGGCCGCGAAGATCGATCCGCGCAGGGACGTGCGGATCGCGGCGGTGAGGTCGGAGAAGAGCTGGTTGCCCGCCGCCTGAGCGATGGCGACGTGGAACGCGGTGTCGGCATCGTTGAAGACCTCGAGGCTGACGCCCGGTGTGTCCATCATCGCCAGCTGAGCGTTGATCGCGGCCACGGCGTCCTCATCGGCGCGCGCGGCCGCGAGGACCGCGCTCGAGCGTTCGAGCTGGACGCGCGTGTCCAGCACATCGCTGATACTGAAGTTCGCCAAAGCGACGTGGAGGCGGAGGAAGCGGGTGAGCGCGGCCGAGGGCATGGCGGCGATGAAGGTGCCCGCACCCCGGCCCGAACCGCCGGCGGATCGGACCACGCCGAGGCTGTCGAGCACGCGCAGGGCCTCGCGGACGCTGGCGCGACTGACGCCGAGCTTGTCCGCGAGATCGCGTTCGGCCGGCAGGGGGTCGCCGACTGTCAGGGAGCCGGCCATGATCTGCTCCTCGACGGCGTCGATGACCAGCTCATAGGTGTTCGCCCGGGACACGGGCCTCCACATCGGACTCGCGGGCGCCTCGGCGCCGTCCGATCGCTGCTGCCGAGTCTCGTCCCTGTCTTCACTCACGGTCTCTCCCACCCGGCCATCATGTCATGCCCCTCCTCACGCCGCCTCCTGCGTTCTCGCGCTCCTCGCCTTCTCGCGCGCCTCCCGGCCCGACGGTGGGGAGCGGCCCGACGGTGGGAAGCGTCCGACG
Source organism: Brevibacterium sp. SMBL_HHYL_HB1 (assembly GCF_018208375.1). Taxonomy (NCBI): domain Bacteria; kingdom Bacillati; phylum Actinomycetota; class Actinomycetes; order Micrococcales; family Brevibacteriaceae; genus Brevibacterium; species Brevibacterium sp. SMBL_HHYL_HB1. The sequence goes on from NZ_CP062936.1 coordinate 4,059,511, forward strand.
GTCGGAACCGCACGGCGGCGGCAGCCGTCCGCAGGACCATTTGACGCAGCTCACGTATCGGTTCTATTCTCACATTAATGGTCTGACCTCACTGAGGTCATGCTGAAAACGTTCATTCATTCGAGTTCGGAGCGCGTTCACAGGGGAACCGCCTCAACGTGGGCAAGCACCGGCTGTGTTGGAGAGTTGATGTACACACCCGAAATCGCGCCGGTGGCCGACAGTCTGCTGTGGTCCGCGCTGCTGGCGATCCTGCCCCTCCTGACGATCTTCATCACCCTCGGTGCCCTCAAATGGAAGGCCCACTGGGCCGGGCTGACCGCTGTGGCCGTCGCGCTCATCGTCGCGATCGCTGCCTACGGAATGCCGGTCGGACTGGCTGGGCTGGCGGCGACGCAGGGCTTCGCCTTCGGCCTGTTCCCCATCATGTGGATCGTCATCACCGCGATCTGGCTCTATGAGCTCACTGTGCGCTCGGGCCATTTCGAGGACCTGCGGCTGGTCATCAATGTCATCTCCGATGATCCGCGCATCCAGGCGATCATCATCGCCTTCTGCTTCGGCGGCCTCCTGGAGGCGCTCGCCGGCTTCGGCGCACCCGTGGCGATCACCGGCGTCATGCTCGTCGCCGTGGGCTTCACCGCGATGCGTGCGGCCGTCGTCGTGCTCGTGGCCAACACCGCTCCCGTGGCGTTCGGGGCCATCGCCATCCCGATCATCACCGCCGGGACCCTGACCGGCATCGACTATCAGGACATCGGTGCCATGGTCGGTCACCAGACCCCGTTCCTGGCCGCGGTCGTCCCGCTCTTCCTCGTGATGCTCGTCGACGGACGGCGCGGACTGCGCCAGATCTGGCCCCTGGCGCTTGTCGTCGGCATCGTCTTCGCCATCACCCAGTACATCTCCTCGAACTTCCTCTCCGTCGAGCTCACCGACATCATCGCCTCGCTGGTCGGCCTCGCCGCCGTCGTCGTGATGCTGCGCTTCTGGAGTCCCCAGGGCGGAGGGCAGGCTCTCGACCGCATGGCAGACGAGCGCGAGCACGAGGACGCCGATGCCCCGGACGCCGGCGGTGCGGCCGCAGCGGTGGCGACCGACGTCGAGAAGCAGACCGCACCCCTGACGGGGTCCCGCGTCTTCCTCGCGCTCTTCCCCTACCTGCTCGTGATCGTGATCTTCTCCGTGGCCAAACTCGTGCCGGCCCTCAACGACTGGCTCGCCTCGACGGATGTCACGATCCCGTGGCCCGGTCTCGACGGGAACATCCTCGAGGCCGGCGGCGAGGCCTCGTCGAGCACGATCTTCAACTTCCAGTGGCTGTCGTCCCCGGGGACGCTGCTGCTCATCTCGGGCATCATCGTGGCCATCGTCTACAGGATGACGGCCAGGGACGCGATCGACGTCTTCATCGTCAACGTCGTCAAGATGCGGTTCTCGATCCTCACGGTCGGCTCGGTGCTCGCACTGGCCTATGTCATGAACCTGTCGGGACAGACCATCACGATCGGCACCTGGATCGCCGGCACCGGAGCTTTCTTTGCCTTCCTCTCGCCGATCCTCGGCTGGCTGGGCACGGCCGTGACGGGTTCGGACACCTCGGCCAACGCCCTGTTCGCAACGCTGCAGCAGACCGCGGCGCATGAGGCCGGCCTCAACCCGCTGCTGCTCGTCGGCGCCAACAGCTCCGGCGGTGTCGTCGGTAAGATGATCAGCCCGCAGAACCTCACGATCGCGGCGACGGCCGTCGGCCTGCTCGGCAAAGAAGCATCGATCTTCCGCCGCGTCATCTGGTGGTCGCTCGGTATGCTCGTCGTGATGTGCCTGCTCGTCGGGCTCCAGTCGACCGTTCTGTCCTGGATGGTCCCCTCGGCCTGACACCGGCCGGCACCCACGCACCGCTCCAGACCCCATACGGACCCGACACCCACCCATACCCCACACCCACCCAGACCCATCGCGATAGTAAGGAGCGATACACCATGGTCAAGAGGCAGATCCCCCAACCGGCCGAGATCTTCGATCTGATGAAGTTCAAGAAGTTCGAGCTCGACCCGAAGAAGCGCCGTCTGGAGAACGCGCTGACGATCGAGGACCTGCGCCGGATCGCCAAGCGGCGGACACCGGCTGCCGCGTTCGACTACACCGACGGCGCCGCCGAGGGCGAGATCTCGATGGCGCGTTCGATGCAGTCCTTCCAGGACATCGAGTTCCATCCCTCGATCCTCAAGGACGTCACCAACGTCGACACGAGCACCCAGATCATGGGCGGCAGCTCGGCGCTGCCCTTCGGGATCGCACCGACCGGGTTCACCCGACTGATGCAGACCGAGGGCGAGGTCGCAGGCGCTTCGGCCGCCGGTGCCGCCGGCATCCCGTTCACGCTCTCGACGCTGGGCACGACCTCGATCGAGGACGTGAAGAAGACCAATCCGAACGGTCGCAACTGGTTCCAGCTCTATGTCATGAAGCAGCGCGACATCTCCTACGGTCTCGTCGAACGGGCGAAGAACGCCGGATTCGACACCCTGTTCTTCACCGTCGACGCTCCCGTGGCCGGTGCTCGTCTGCGCGATACCCGCAACGGCTTCTCGATTCCGCCGCAGCTGACGCCGCAGACGATCCTCAATGCGATTCCCCGTCCTTGGTGGTGGTGGGACTTCCTGACCACTCCGAAGCTCGAGTTCGCCTCCCTGTCCGAGACCGGAGGGACCGTCGGTGAGCTGCTCGACTCGGCGATGGACCCGTCCATCGACTTCGACGACCTCGCCGAGATCCGCGCCATGTGGCCCGGGAAGTTCTCCGTCAAGGGCGTGCAGACGCTCGAGGACGCGAAGAAGCTCGCCGACCTCGGCGTCGACTCGATCGTGCTGTCCAACCACGGCGGACGTCAGCTCGACCGTGCGCCGGTGCCGTTCGAACTGCTGCCCGAGGTGGCTCGTGAGATCGGCAAGGACGTGGAGATCATCATCGACACCGGCATCCGCAACGGTGCCGATATCGTCGCCTCGCTGGCCCTCGGTGCCGACTTCACGCTCATCGGCCGCGCCTACCTCTTCGGTCTCATGGCCGGCGGCCGGGAAGGCGTCGACCGCACGATCGAGATCCTCGGCGAGCAGGTGGAGCGGACGATGCGCCTGCTGCAGGTCGCCGATGTCTCCGAGCTCAACCCCGCTCATGTGACGCAGCTGCGTCAGTTCAACCGCGACGACAGAGCCGAGATCATCGGCTCCCGCCCCGCCCGAGGCTGAGTCCCGCGGCGAACGTCCGACGAACAGATCGGCCGGTGTCGAAGGATCGCATGATCGTCGACACCGGCCGATCTGTCTCTGTCCGGGACGGGCATCGCGCCAACATGTGTCTGATCGCACGGAACCGACTCATCCGCCCCGAGAATCCGGGCCTGGCGGGTGTGCTGCAAGAATTCTCTCCCCGCCGGAATAAAACCAGCCTCAGCAAAGTTGAGTCTAGTGTACGCAACTTTGATGAGGTCGACTTGACGGTCGAAATCTCGAAGAGAATACTTGAGTCCGGTTGGCTCAATGTGTGCGGTCGAGTGGGTCCGCTCTTCGTCCCGCGGCAGGCAATGTCGTGGATGCTCGAACGGCGGATCCGCCCGATCGCGCACATTGGGGCCGCAGGAACTCACTCAATGTAAGGAGAGAACACATGGCACGTGCAGTCGGAATCGACCTCGGAACCACGAACTCCGTGGTCGCAGTCCTCGAAGGCGGTGACCCCAAGGTCATCGCGAACGCGGAAGGCGGTCGCACGACCCCGTCCGTCGTCGCTGTCAACAAGAACGGCGACTCGCTGGTCGGTGAGATCGCCAAGCGCCAGGCCGTGACCAACACCAAGAACACGGTGTCGTCGGTCAAGCGCCACATGGGCACCGATTGGACGACGGAGCTCGGTGACAAGAAGCTGACGGCTCCCGAGGTCTCGGCACGCATCCTCCAGAAGCTCAAGCACGACGCCGAGGAGTACCTGCAGGAAGAGGTCACCGATGCAGTGATCACCGTTCCCGCATACTTCAACGACGCCGAGCGCCAGGCGACCAAGGACGCCGGTGAGATCGCCGGCCTCAACGTCTCGCGCATCATCAACGAGCCCACCGCGGCCGCCCTGGCCTACGGCCTCGAACGCGGCAAGGAGGACGAGCTCATCCTCGTCTTCGACCTCGGTGGCGGCACCTTCGACGTCTCCCTGCTGGAAGTCGGCAAGGATGAAGACGACTTCTCGACCATTCAGGTCCGCGCCACCTCGGGCGACAACCGCCTCGGCGGCGATGACTGGGATCAGCGGATCGTCGACTGGCTCGTCGGTGAGGTCAAGAACGGCTACGGCGTCGACCTGAGCAAGGACTCGACCGCTCTGCAGCGCCTCAAGGAAGCCGCTGAGCAGGCCAAGAAGGAACTGTCCTCGGCCACCAGCACGAACATCTCGCTGCAGTACCTGTCCATGAGCGAGAACGGACCCATCCACCTGGATGAGAGCCTGACCCGCGCGAAGTTCGAGGAGCTGACCAAGGACCTGCTCGAGCGCACCAAGGCTCCGTTCCACGCAGTGATGAAGGACGCCGGCGTGTCCGTCAAGGACATCGACCACGTCGTCCTGGTCGGCGGTTCGACCCGTATGCCCGGTGTCTCCGCAGTCGTCACCGAACTCACCGGAGGCAAGGAGCCCAACAAGGGCGTCAACCCCGATGAGGTCGTGTCGATCGGCGCTGCCGTGCAGGCCGGTGTGCTCGTCGGCGAACGCAAGGACGTCCTGCTCATCGACGTCACCCCGCTCTCGCTCGGACTCGAGACCAAGGGCGGCGTGATGACCAAGCTCATCGAACGCAACACCCCGATCCCGACCAAGCGCTCGGAGACCTTCACCACCGCAGAGGACAATCAGCCCTCCGTGTCGATCCAGGTCTTCCAGGGTGAGCGTGAGTTCACCCGAGACAACAAGAACCTCGGCACCTTCGAGCTGACCGGAATCGCTCCGGCTCCGCGCGGTGTGCCGCAGATCGAGGTCGCCTTCGACATCGACGCCAACGGCATCGTCCACGTTTCGGCCACCGACAAGGGCACCGGCACGGAGCAGTCGATGACGATCACCGGCGGTTCGGCACTGCCGAAGGAAGACATCGAGCGCATGGTCCGTGAGGCCGAGGAGCACGCAGAAGAGGACAAGAGGCGCCGTGAGGCCGCCGATGTCCGCAACAATGCGGAGAACCTCGCCTACCAGACCGAGAAGCTGCTGACCGACAACGACGACAAGCTGCCCGAAGAGGTCAAGACCGAGATGCAGGGCGATGTCGACGCTGTCAAGGAAGCACTCAAGGGCGAAGACGACGATGCGGTGAAGACCGCGTACGACAAGCTCGTCGCCAACCAGCAGAAGATCGGCGAAGCCATCTACAACCAGCAGGGCGCCGAGGGTGCCGCTGCCGGTGACGAGGCAGGCGCCGATTCCAGCACCGGCGCCGAGGACGATGTCGTCGACGCCGAGGTTGTCGACGAAGAGGACGAGGAGAAGAAGTAATGACTGCCGAGGGCAACGACCAGTCGTCCGAGGAGCCAGGCTTCACTTTCAGCGACAAGCGCCGGGTCGATCCGGACACCGGTGAGGTCCGTCCCGAGGCCGACGCCCAGTCGGCCTCGGACGGGGCCGAAGAAGAGCAGATCGTGGATCCGGGTGCCGGTCAGGCCGGAACCGAGTCCGCCGATGCCAGCGACCTCGGGGTGGACATCCCCGCCGATGCTTCGAGTCTCGAGGACGCCGAGCAGACCGAAGAGCCCGAACCGGGCTCGGAGGCCGCGGCTTACCTCGCGGATCTCAAGCGCATCAATGCCGAATACGCGGCATACCGGATGCGTGCCGACCGCGAACGTGAGCGTGCGGCCCTCGGCGGCACGATCAAGGTCGTTGAAGCCCTGATCCCCGTGCTCGACGAGGTCAAGCTCGCCCGTGAGAACGGCGATGTCACCGGGCCTTTCGAGACCCATGTGAACAAGCTCGTCGACTCGCTGGCGAAGCTCGGCGTCGAACAGTACGGAGAGGTCGGCGACGAGTTCGACCCGAACATCCACGAAGCGCTCATGCAGCAGCCTTCGGACGATGTCGAGAATCCGACGGTCTTCCTGGTCATGCAGCCGGGCTATCGAATCGGGGAGCGCATCATCCGCGCGGCCCGGGTCGGAGTCCAGCAGCCGGAGGACTGATCGGCCACCATCGCCGAGGCGGTCCCGGGCCCGTGCATCAGCGAACTGACGTACGGGACCGGGGGACCGCCTCGGCGGCGGTCCGGATCGTCGGGGCACCTTCCCCGGGGACGCGGATTGTGAGGAGACAAGTGAATACGTTGATGACAGGATTGTTGGGAAGGAAGGAGGTGCCAGGTGAATACCGGTCCTCAGAATGATTGGTTCGAGAAGGATTTCTATAAGACCCTCGGCGTCTCCAAAGATGCTTCCGACGCCGAGATCAAGAAGGCCTATCGCAAACTCGCGCGCAAGTATCACCCGGATGCCAACCCCGGTGATGCGAAGGCCGAGGAGAAGTTCAAGGAGATCGGACAGGCGCATCAGGTGCTGTCCGACAAGGAGTCCCGCGCCCAGTACGATCAGGTTCGCGCCATGGGCGGCGGAGCCCGCTTCAGCGCCGGTTCGGGAGGACCCGGCGGTGCTGCCGGCGGCGGATTCGAGGACGTGTTCTCCGACCTCTTCGGAGGCGGCGGAAGGACGCGGACCCGCACCACCTACGGCGGCGGGGGAGACGTGCCCCCGGACCTCGCCGATCTGCTCGGCGGATTCGGCGGCGGATTCGGTGGCGGGTATTCGCCACCGGTCAAGGGCGGCGACATCAAGTCGAGCACGACCCTGTCTTTCACCGAGGCGATCGACGGTGCCTCGGTGAAACTGAATATGCCCGGCGGCAAACCGCTGACCGTGCGCACGCCGATCGGCGTCAAGGACGGACAGAAGATCCGTCTGGCCGGCAAGGGCAAGGCCAGTCCGAACGGCGGCGAACCCGGCGATGTGATCCTGACCGTGCATGTGAAGCCGCACCCGGTCTTCACCCGGGACGGCGACAATCTGCGCATGGACCTGCCGGTCAGCTTCGATGAGGCGGCCCTCGGTGCCGAGGTCAAGGTCCCGACCCTGGGCGGAATGCCGGTCAAGGTCAAGGTCGCCCCGGGTACGCCCTCGGGCCGGACCCTGCGGGTGCGCGGTAAGGGTGTGAAGACGAAGAAAGGCACCGGCGATCTGCTGGCGACGGTCGAGATCGTGGCGCCGAAGAATCTGTCCAAGGAGGCCAAGGCGGCGGTCGAGGCATTCAAATCCGCGACCGAGGGGGAGGATCCCCGCGATGGTCTGCTGGACAAGGCAAAGGCCAGTTGAGGTGGTGAAGCACAATGCACATTTCATCGAGTGCGGCGGTGTATGTCATCTCGGTGGCTGCGGATCTGGCGGGAATGCACCCGCAGACTCTGCGCCAGTATGACCGCCTGGGGCTAGTCACTCCGGAACGCACTGCGGGACGGGGACGACGGTATTCCGGCAAGGACATCGCCAAGCTCCGGCTGATCCAGCAGCTGTCCCAGGATGAGGGCGTCAACCTCGTCGGGATCAAGAAGATCATCGACCTGCAGAACGAGGTCGATGCGCTCAAGAGCCGCAACGAAGAACTCGAAGCCGAGGTGCGTTCGAGGATGTCGGCGCAGGAACGCGAGGCACGCGTCTTCGCTGCCGGCACCGACGGCGGAGACGTCGTCTCGATCTCCCGCGGGCGTCGCCCACAGGGTCGCCCTGAACCGGGAGCCCTGGTGCTGTACAACCGGTACCGCCGCGGCTGAGTTGAACGGCACGATTGAGCCGAACGGCGAGGTCGGGTCGGAGCGCAATAGCGAACGGCAGCCATGAACGCCGAGGCGGAGCGCGTACCCCATTGTGGGTGCGCGCTCCGCCTTTCGAATGTGCACCTGATTGTGACTTTCAACTTCGCAGATTGGTGCAGATGTCGTGCGACACTGACTTCTGTGAACGAGAAAGAGAAGGTTCGACAGGTCGCCGACAGTGCCGATTCGGCGGCTCAGGAAGCCGCGGACAGCCAGTGGTTCGAAAGAGTCGCCCGTGCGGGTTTCATTGCCAACGGACTGGTCCACGCCATCCTCGGGGCGACCGCTGTGACGATCGGACTGGGCCAGGGCGGAGGCGAGGCCGATCAGGCGGGAGCCATCGGGCAGATCGCTTCGCAGCCCTTCGGCATGGTGCTGATCATCATCTGCTTCCTCGGCTGTGCGCTCATGGCGCTGTGGTGCCTGATCAATGCGTTCTTCGGTTCGGCCTCGCTGCGCGGCGCTGGAACGAAGGATCCGCAGCAGAAGCAGGGCCGGAAGCAGTGGACCGGCTTCCTCACCATGGTCGGCTCCGCCATCGCCTACCTGGTGGTCGCCGCGACATTCGCGCAGTTCGTCTTCGGCGGGGGAGCGGACTCGGGCAAGTCGAGCTCACAGGCTTCGACGACCGTGGCGAAGGCGCCGGGCGGACTGTATATCCTCATGGCCGCCGGCGCCGTGATTGCGATCATCGGCATCGTGTTCTGTATCAATGGTCAGCGACGGAAATGGAAAGAGGAGCTGCGTCGTCCGCAGAGCGCGATCATTCGCTTCCTCGTCGGATTCACCGGCGTCGTCGGGTACCTGGGCAAGGGCGCAACGCTGCTGTCAGTGGGCATCCTCATCGTGGTGTCCGCGACGACCGGTGATCCGGAGGAGTTCACCGGAATCGACGGCGCGCTCAAGGGCATGCGCGACCAGCCGTTCGGGCCGTATCTGCTGTTGGCGGTGGGTCTCGGCCTGGTCCTCTACGGAGGCTTCCTCGCCTTGCGTTCGAGGTACGACCGCATGGAATGAGCTGTCGTCCGCCGGGCTGCAGATGTTGGCCGCGGATATTTGGCTGTAGAGAGACGAAGAAGGGCGCGAACCCACATTGGGTTCGCGCCCTTCTTCATCTCACGCCCGGCTCAGTCGAGCTCGGACGATCAGTCAGGTCAGTCGCTATCAGATCTCAGCGGGATCCTGGGCGACCTTCTTGCGACGCATGGTCATAGCGACTGCGGCTCCACCGATGAGGAGGAGGCCCGCGCCGCCGACGAGGCCGGTCAGCTCGGTACCGGTGCGAGGCAGGTCGCCGCCGTTGCCGGCATCTCCGTTGTCGCCATCGTCGTTTCCGCCTTCATTTCCGTCGCCGCCACCGGCATTCGGATCCTCTTCGACCGAGAAGTCACCGGTCAGTTCGTCATCGCCGCAGGTGACGGTCACATCGTAGTCGCCGATGTAGGCCGAGGCATTGGACGCGCTGGTTCCGTAGACGTTGACGTTGGCCTTGCCTTCGTCGTCAGCCTGAACGGTCTTGTCGAAGGCGGTGACGCTCGACTCGCCCTTGGGGGTGACGAGGAAGCGAACGTCTTCACCGGGCTCGCAGTTCTCGACGGCGAGGGTGACGCCCTTGTCTTCCTTGACGAAGTCAGCGGGGGTGATCGACTCGGGGGAGACGGTCAGCTTGGCTTCTTCAGCAGGAGCGGTGGGCTCTTCTGTCTCGTCTTCGGTGATGGTGAAGTCCTGAGCCGGGGAGTTGGTCTCGGTCTCCTGGTCGACGCCCCAGACGGAGTAGTCGCCGGCCGGAAGTGCTTCGTCGCCCTCGAACTTCAGGGTGGCGGAGATCTTTCCTTCGTCGTCGGCTTCGACCTCCTTGGTCGCGAACGGCGACGTCGCGTTGCCGCCGACGACGGTGACCTTGCCGTTCGGGGTGAAGCCCTCGCCGGTGACCTCGATGCCGTTCTCGTTGAATTCGCTCTGCGAGATCTTGTCGGTGTTGAGCGAGACCTTCGGGTCGACTTCGGGCGCCTCGGGCTCGTCGGTGTCATCGACGACGTTGAAGCTCAGCCCGTCGTAGGTGCGCTGCTCACCGTCGCGAGTGATCGTGACGGAGAAATCAACCGTACCGTTTTCGATGTCCTCGGCAGGCTGAGTGGAGTAGATGTTGTATTCGAAGGTATCGCCCTCAGCAGTTCCGGCTTCGCCGGTGAGCGAATCCGAGATCTTGTCTCCGGCCTCAAGGCCGGTGATCGTGACGACGATTCCCTTGTCCTTGTTGGCGAGATCCTCGGCGGTGATCTCCTTGGGGGAGGTCGTCACCTCTGCCTCGATAGCCTGCGCATCAGCCTTAGGTGATTCAGGTGCAGTGCTTTCCTGGGCGTCGCCGGAGTTCTTGACGACAGAGTGCGAGTAGTTGACCGAGCCGGGGGCAGCGATGACTGGGGATGCGGCCAGGCCGGTGATGGCGATGGCCACTGCGGGAGCGAGGGCGAGCTTCTTCATGTATTTCCTTAGAAAATGACAGCTGGGTGTGAATTATTACGAATGTAACAGTAATGCAACATTCACCACACGCATAGTTGTGGTCGTTTTGTTCAGCACTGACTTCGGCCCCGTCACAGAGTTCATTTTCCATTCACCTGGAAGCACCGATTCGTCTCGGACGGCAGAACAGACGAAGGGGCGGCTCAGTGTGTGCTGAGCCGCCCCTTCGTCTGTCGTTCCAGGCTGACCGCCTGGCTCGGATCAGAAGCTCGTCGGAGTCTGTCCGAACTTGTTCTTGCGGCCGGTCAGTGCGATCGCAGCACCACCGACGAGGAGGAGCAGGGCTCCCGTCGTCAGTCCGCCGAGGTCGGCACCGGTACGCGGCAGCTGGCTGCCGTCGTCTCCGCCGTTTCCGGCATTTCCGTTGTCGCCGCCGTCAGATCCGCCGCCATTGGCGCCACCGGTGACTGTGAAGGAGTCTTTCATGGTGTCGTCACCGCAGGTCGCGGTTGCGGTGTAAGCACCGACGTAGGCCGAGACATCCGACGAGGTGCCGAAGACGTTGACCGAGGCATTGCCTTCGTCATCAGCCGTGACGGTGTTCTCGTACGCCGTGACGTTGATGCCCTTCGGGTTGACCTCGAAGTGGACATCCGCACCGGGCTCGCAGTTCTCGACGGCGAGGGTGACGCCCTTGTTCTCATTGGCGAAGTCCGCGGCCTCGATCTTCTTCGGGGAGACCGTGAAGGATGCATCGGCGGGAGCTTCGGTCTCACCGTCGTCCCCGTCGACGCTGCCATCCTTGCCATCGTCATTGCCGTCTTCGTTGCCGTCGTCCCCGTCATCGTCTCCGTCTTCGGCGACAACGTTGATGTTGCCCTCGAGGGTCTCCGACTCGGTGCCTTCACGGTCGATGGTGACGGTGAACGGAACCTTGCCGACCTCGAGGTTGTCGGGGTTGCCCTCGTACCAGAGGTTGAGCTCGTAGTCACCGTCGGCTTCTGCCGTCTCGGTCTCTCCGGTGAGGGAGTCCGTGATCTTGTCACCCTTCTTGACACCGGAGACAGTGACCGTCACGCCCTTTTCCCTGTTGGCGAGATCCTCGGCAGTGATCTCCTTCGGATCAACCTTGAGTGAGGCATCGATCGGTTCAACAGCGTCGTCTTCGGTGATGGTGAAGTCCTGAGCCGGAGAGTTGGTCTCGGCCTCCTGATCGACGCCCCAGACGGAGTAGTCGCCGGCCGGAAGCGGTTCGTCGCCCTCGAACTTCAGGGTTGTTGCGGAGATCTTTCCTTCGGCGTCTGCTGTGACTTCCTGGGTTGCGAAGGGCGAGGTCGCGGTGCCGCCGACGACGGTGACCTTGCCGTTCGGGGTGAAGCCCTCGCCGGTGACCGTGATGCCGTTCTCGTCGAAGCGGCTCTGCGAGATCTCGGTGGTGCTGAGCGAGACCTTCGGGTCGACCTCGGGAGCCTCGGGGTCTTCGGCCAGCGGGACCACGCTGGTTTCGGTTGCCGGTGCCGTGCCTTCACGCTGTACCTGCACTGCGAAGGACACCGACTCCTGGGTGACTTCATTGGCTGAGCGCAGCTTCATCGTCGCGGTCGAGCCCTGAGCGGTCGTGGCCGGGCCGGTCAGTCCGGACTTCGCCGAGACCTTGTCGCCCTTCTCCAGGCCGGTGACCTTGACGGTCACGCCTTCCTCGGCGAGCTCTTCGGCCGTGACCTCACCCGAGGTTACCTGCACCGAGGCGTTGATCGGGTTGGCCTCGTCCTCGGACTTGTCGTCGTCCTTGGCGTCTTTGTTCTCGTCCTTGGGGGCAGGAGCGGGCTTCGGGTCGACCTTCTTCGGCGGCTTCTCGGCGTCGTCCTTCTTGTCCGCCTTGTCCTCAGCGGCCTTCTTCTTTTCGTCCGCCTTCTTCTCAGCGGCGGCCTTCTTGGCTGCCTCAGCCTTTTCCTTGGCCTTCTTTTCAGCGGCCGCCTTCTCTGCCGCTGCCTTCTTCTCGGCTTCAGCCTTCTCAGCCGCGGCCTTCTTGGCCTCTTCCTTCTTCTTGGCTTCGGCCTTTTCGGCTTCTGTCTTCTTCTGCTCGGCAGTCTGCGTGGACGACGACTGGGCGGACGTCGATTCCGCGGCAGCGACCGGGCTGGCGACAAGACCGGTGAACGCTAGCGCGACTGCCGGCGCGAGGATGATCTTCTTCATTGGAGTGCCTTCAATCTCAGTTGCGAGGGGTGTGATACGGCACTCATCCTAGGTTCTAAGGGTTTTCCAAACTATTTCTGTACGTTTTGTTCAGGCTTAAAAGGGCTCATCGTAATTGAGAGTGTAGAACCGGTCTGAAGCCACCGGACTCGAGCAGACACCTGGCGATGTAGTGGGTGATGTTACGGAACCCCAAAGCAGACCCGCGCAGATGTTCAAGCCTGCCGTTGATCGCTTCAGTCGGACCATTGGACGTTCCCGGTCGGGTGAAGAACGCCAGCACATCGGCAGCTCGGCGCTTCAGAGTCCGTCCCAACCGTTTGAGCTCGACCAGCTCTGTCGGCAGATTCGTCGTCAGTGCGTCGATGACCGTTCTCAAGAGCTTCTTGCCCTCGTTGCGGTCGGCGGTTCGGTAGGCGTTGACTATGTCTTGGTAAACAGCCCAGGTGACTTCGACTTCGGTGAAACTCGAATCGGCGAACAGGCCTGCGATCCTCTCCTGCTGCTTGGTCGTGAGCAGATCAGCGCCTGTGTGCAGAGTCCTCCTCGCTCGATACAAGGGGTCTTTCGCTCGTCCACGATGACCAGTGGTCTCCTGCTGAATACGACGACGAACATCATCGAGAGCATCACCGGCGAGCTTGACGACATGGAAGGGGTCCATGACTTCGACCGCATCGGGCAGTTCCTCGACCGAGGCTGTTTTGAAGCCGGAGAATCCGTCCATCGCGACGACGTCGATGCCATCACGCCAGTCCTTCGGACGGGCTTTCAACCACTGCTTGAACACCTGCTTCGACCGTCCGGGCATCATGTCGAGCAGACGTGCTGGGCCTGTTGCCTGGCTGATCGGGGTGAGGTCGATGATGACGGTGACGTACTTGTCGCCACGCCGAGTGTGCCGCCATACGTGCTCGTCGACACCAATGACGCTGACCCCGTCGAAACGCGTCGGGTCGTTGATCAACAACCGCTTACCTTCAGCGAGGATTGCGGAGTTCGCGGTGTGCCAGGACACGGCGAGTTTGCGTGCGATCACGGACACGGTGTCGTGGTCGATGACGAGGGCACGCAGCGCCCAGTCGAGGCCGGTTCGAGAGATCTTCGCTCGTGGGGGCGCCGCAGCAGTGGTGTCTTGACGCCATACGCGGTCGCACTCGACGCATTTGTAGCGGCGGAGGCGAATATGAAGCGTGGTCGGTCGGTGGCCGAAGGGTTCGTGGGCGAGACGGCGGACGACGGTATCGCGAACGATCCCGTGGCCACCACACCGTCGGCACCAGTCATCGGCAGTGTTGGGCCGGCATTCCAGGATGGCTTTGTGTCCGGTGATGTGTTGGCCGGTGCAGGTGAGGTCGAGGGTGTCGAGTCGGCAGAATGTCGTGAGGTCAGGGGTTGAGAAAGTAGGCTTGGCCACGTCGAGGTCTTTCGGATGGGTTGTGTGAGAACTTCCATCATCGGAAGACCTCGACATCTATCCGGGTAGCGACTCGCCGTGTCCTGGAATCACCGTTCTACACTCTCGTTTACGATGAGCCCTTAAAAGCGGTAACACTTAGGTGAATTCCATTAGCCGTTTCGTGACCTACTCATCGGTAAATGAATGACTGTCACGGCCGCCTCGGCGAAGGGCGGCATCGGCCGCGTGATCTCAGCGGTTCCGAGCTAGACCGGCCACGCCTCGGCGCGGATCTGCTTGCGCTGTTCGACGGTTGGCACACGCACGGTCAGGGCCGAGGGATTGACCTCCATCTCGAGGTACGACGACTGCCCCAGCGGATCCCCGTCGAGCTGAATATCGACGTCGTCACCGGCTTCGATGACGACCTTGCGGCACTTCCGGATATTCGTGTGCAGTCCGCGTGAAGCCCGGCGGCCGGCGATCGATGCGAGGACGCCGACCCATTGGCCGAGGTTCTTCGGGCTGACGATGAGCACGTCGAGCATGCCGTCGTCGATGACCGCCTGCGGCAGCAGCTGGATGCCGCCCTGCAGGCGGCCGCAATTGCCGCCGAGGACCGAACGCACCCTCGCCGAGATCCGATATTCATCGTCGAACGTGACTTTTACATGACTGGGTTTGCCCGTGAGCTTCCGTGATCCTGCTTCGACGTAGGCGAGCCATCCGAGGCGGGACTTGAGGTCGTCGCTGGTGTCGGCCATGACTGCGGCATCGAAGCCGAGCCCGGTCATCACTGTGAAGATTTCGGTGTCGCCGTCCGGATCGGTCTTGGCCATCCCCACGTCGATCTCGCGATTGCGCCCCCACAGGGCGATCCGCAGCGCCCACTCCGTCTTGTCGAGGACGAGGTCGATATTGCGGGCGAGCAGGTTCCCCGTTCCCAGCGGCACGATCCCCATCGGGGTCGATGTTCCCGCCAGCGCCGAGGCGACAGCGCGGATGGTCCCGTCACCGCCGGCGGCGATGACGACGTCGACCCCCTCGTCGAGGGCACGGGTGGCGGCTCCCTCACCCGAGTCGTCGACGGTGGTCTCGAGTACGAGCGGAGGGCTCCATCCCTCGAAACGGCAGATCGCGTCGGCGGTGGAGGCCAGCCGGCGCACATCGGTCTTCGTGGGGTTGACGATGAGGGCGGCGCGATAGCGGGCCGAATCGCTGACCTCACCGTCGGAGAGGTTCGCCGGATGGGTGAGGTGTCGGGCCGCGCTGAGGCTGCGGCGCAGACCGGAGCGTCGGCCGAGGAGGAACGCGGCCGCGAGCACGACGAGGGCGCAGACGACGATGACCCAGGTCATCAGGGGATCCAACGCGATGGTCATGTCCCAAATCTACCGTGTCGGTCTCCGGGTCTCACCGAGGGTCGCTCCCGTGGACATGCGGGCCCCGCCCCGACGTGCGGGCCCGGCGTCGGCCCGGCGTGGAATGTCGAAAACAGGCCCGGGCCGTTAAGCTGAGAGGGTGATCGATCTAGCGCTTCTCAGAGACAACCCGGCCCTGTTCAAGGCATCGCAGGAGGCTCGCGGGGAATCCGTCGAGCTCATCGACGAGGTCCTCGCGGCCGACTCCGCGCGACGTGCTGCCATCACCGCCTACGAGGACGCTCGCGCGGACCAGAAGTCGTTCTCCTCCCAGATCGCGAAGGCGCCGAAGGAGGACAAGCCCGCACTCATCGCAGAGGGCAAGCAGAAGTCCGAGGCCGTGAAGTCCCTGTCGGCCGAGTCCGAGGAAGCGAGCTTCGCCTTCGACCAGATCGTGTCGAAGGTCCCGAACCTCATCATCGACGGCGTTCCTGCAGGCGGCGAAGAGAACTTCGTGACCCTCAAGACCGTCGGCGAGCCCCGCGACTTCACCCCCGACGGCTTCGAACCGCTCGACCACCTCGAGATCGGGGAGAAGCTGGGGGCCATCGACACCGCTCGCGGCACGAAGGTCTCCGGCTCCCGCTTCCACTACCTCACCGGGTTCGGGGCGAAGCTCGAGATGGCCTTGCTCAATCTTGCCCGCGATGTCGCCGAGGAGGCCGGCTTCAGCCCCACCATCACCCCGACGCTGGTCCGGCCCGAGGTCATGCGCGGCACCGGGTTCCTCGGCGAGCACGCCGATGAGATCTACCGCCTCGAAGCCGACGACCTGTTCCTCGTCGGCACCTCCGAGGTGCCCCTGGCCGGATTCCACATGGACGAGATCATCGACCTGAGCGATGGGCCTCTGCGCTATGCGGGCATCTCCTCGTGCTACCGCCGGGAGGCCGGCTCCTACGGCAAGGACACCCGCGGCATCATCCGCGTCCACCAGTTCCAGAAGGTCGAGATGTTCTCCTACGTCTCGGTCGAGGACGCTGAGGCCGAGCACGAGCGGATGCTGAGCCTGCAGGAGAAGATGCTGGGCCTGTGCGAGCTGCCCTACCGGGTCATCGACACCGCGGCCGGCGACCTCGGCGATTCGGCCGCCCGCAAGTTCGACTGCGAGGCCTGGGTGCCGACGCAGGGCACCTACCGCGAGCTGACCTCGACGTCGAACTGCACGACGTTCCAGGCCCGCCGCCTGCAGATCCGTGAGCGCCACGAAGGAGCGACCCGTCCGGTCGCCACCCTCAACGGCACCATGGCCAACACCCGCTGGCTGGTGCCGATCCTCGAGAACCACCAGCAGGCCGACGGCTCGGTCACCGTGCCCGCGGCGCTGCGGCCCTACCTCGGCGGCATGACCGCACAGGGACCGGAGGGTCCGCGCTACTGAGCGCAGGCGATAACGAAACAGACACCGCAAGCTCAAGTTGGGAGACACATTGGCCCCTCACCTCATCGCACTCGACGTCGACGGCACGATCGTCGGCTACGACGGATCACTGTCGGAGTCGGTGAGGCAAGTGCTCGATCGGCTCGCCGAGGACGGGCACCATCTCGTGATCTCCACCGGCCGTGCCCTGCCCGGTGCCCTCGAGGTCGTGCACGCCCTGGGCCTCAAGCACGGATTCGTCGTGTGCTCGAACGGCTCCGTCGTCGTCCGCCTCGACCCCGAGCAGCCGCTGGGCTGGGAGCTGCACCATGTGGTCTCCTTCGACCCCCGGGATGCGCTGGAAAAGATGCACGAGGCACTGCCGAGCGCGCTCTTCCTCGTCGAGGACCCCGACCTGCACCGGTGGGCGTCCGGCGAGTTCCCTGCCGGTGAGCTCGCCGAGTCCGACACCCTCGACATCGTCGACTTCGAGCAGCTGCTGACGAAGCGGGCCACACGCATCGTCATGCGCGAGGTCAATGGGACGGCCGAGGAGTTCGCCGCCGCCGTCGACCGGCTCGGGCTCCACGAAGTCAGCTATTCGGTGGGGTGGAGCAACTGGCTCGACATCGCCCCCGACGGGACTTCGAAGGCCAGCGGCCTGGAACTCGTGGCCGCCGAACTCGGCATCGACCGCGAGCACACGGTGGGCGCCGGCGACGGCCTCAACGACCTCGAGATGATCGAATGGGTCGGCCACTCGATCGTCATGGGCCAGGCGAAGGACGAGCTCAAGGCCCTGGCCACCGTGATCACCGGTCGGATCGAGGACGACGGCCTGGCCACGGCGCTGGTCGATCGCTTCGACCTCGACCGCGCCCTCCTCGGGGCCGTGGGCACCACCGACACCCGCCCCTGAGCGGCAGTTCCCGGGACGGCCTCCTCGGCGGCCGCCGCTGGGGCGGCCCCTGAACAGAGGCTCCCGAGTCAGCGGCGGGCGTCGAGGACCGCGTCGAGGTAGCGGGCGACCCCGTCCTCGTCGACCTCCTCGGTGACGGCGGCGGCGATCGCCTTGACCGAACCCAGGGCATTGCCCATGGCGACCCCGTGCCCGGCCCACGACAGCATCTCTATGTCATTGGGCATATCGCCGAACGCCATGACCTGCGACCGGGCCACGCCGAGGTGGTCGCACAGGTCCGACAGCGTCTTGGCCTTCGTGATTCCGGCCGGGGCGAGCTCGACGAGCCCGTTGTCCGGTTCGGAGAACGAGGCATGGCAGGTGCCCTCGACGAGCGGGTCGACGAGGTCGTGCATCGCCTGCGAATCGCTCGTGTCCAGCCGTACGAGCACCTTGACGACCTCGTGGCCGTGCAGCTGGGAGACATCGTCGATGATGCGGGCCTCGCGCGGTCGGTGAGCGACGAACTCGCGGTCGATGAATCCCCCGGTGAGCGTCTCATAGGCGAATCGGGCCTCCGGGTGGGCGGCCATGATCGCCGAGGTGATCTCGGACAGAGTGTCGGTTTCGATGCTGTGGGCTTCGACGACCGAATCGGAGGCGATGTCGTAGACGACGGCGCCGTTGAGGCAGACGACCCGGCCGAGGTCGGGGATCTGCTCGGCGATCGGGGCGAGCCAGCGGATCGGCCGGCCGGTGACGGGAACGAAGGGGATGCCCGCATCCTGGCAGCGATGGATCGCATCGATCGTGGCCGTTGAGATCGGCTGCCAGTCGAGCAGCAGCGTCCCGTCGATGTCGCTGGCCACGAGGCCGAGTGAGAAGTCGTCGGGAGGCAGGCGGTCAATGGAGATGGGAGGTGTCATGGTCGCTCCAGCCTAGCGAGATTCTGCCGCGCCCGCTCCAGCAGCTCCTCGGCGTCGGAGATGAAGCGCTCGGTCGCCTGTGCACTCGAGCCGATCGGCTTACCGGCCGGGACCTCGCTGCGCGCCATGGAAGCAGCCAGCACCGCCTCGGCGACCTTCGATGATGCCTTCGTCAGCAGCTCGGGGGCATCTCCGACGGCCTGCCGTGCGGGCCCCGGGACGATCTGCCCGGTCACGGGGTGGGTCCGGTGCAGTGCAGCGGTGATGTCGTCGACGACGGGCACGAGGGAATTGAGCCGGTGGGTGCCGTCGACGATGACGTCGATCGGGTCGTGTTCGGCAGTCCCGTCCGTCGGGTCAACGGCCGTGCCCTCCGTCTCGTCACGCGCCGAGGCGGCCGCGGACTCGGCCGTATCACCGGAGGTGCGGGCCTCGTGGAGGGCGAGAGCCGTGGTGTAGTAGCGGTCGACGGCGCGGAGGAAGCGGTCGTGGTTGTGCCGCCACAGACCGGTGCCGAAGCGCTGATCGTCGGTGCCGGCCTCGGATCCGCTGCGGCCCGCGCCGCGGCCGACCCTGCGTCGCAGGCGGTCGAAGAAGCCGCTCACAGATAGTTGCCGGTGCCGCTGTCGTCTCGCTCCGATGCCGATTTCTGGCTCGACTGGGATTCGGCCCCGGGCGGGGGCACGACCGCTCCGGGCGGCAGCTGACCGGAACCGGCCAGCTGCTGGGCCATCGCCTGCTGGGCCATGATGGCTGTCTGGATGCCGTGGAAGAGGCCTTCGAGCCAGCCGACGAGCTGGGCCTGCGCGATGCGCAGCTCCGAAGTCGTGGGCGGGCCGTCCTGCGAGTCGAAGGGCAGATCGAGGCGTTCGAGCTCGTCGATGAGCTCGGCCGACAGGCCCTCTTCGAGCTCTTCGATGGAGCGACGGTGGATCTCCGCGAGCCGCTCGCGCCCCTTCTCGTCGAGCTCGGTGCTGCGGACCTCTTCGAGCAGCTGCTTGACCATCGTGCCGATGCGCATCACCTTCGCCGGTGACGAGATGTCGGCCTCCCGGTCCTCGGACCGGGCCAGACCGCCTTCGACGCGGCTCTCATCTGGGGTCTCGGTCATGCGTTCTCACCAACCTCTGCGACGACGAGCAGGACCTTGCCGATGTTCTCGCCCTCTTCCAGCGCCCGATGGGCGCCGGCCGCGTCGGCCAACGGCAGGGTCTCGTGGATGATGGGGCGGATGTCGCCGGAGATCACGCCTGGCCAGACGTGTTGGCCCACATCGGCGATGATGGCGATCTTCTGCTCCTTCGGCCGTGCCCGCAGGGTCGTGCCGGAGACGGATTTGCGCGACTGCATGAGCCAGCCGAGGTTGATCTCCGTCTTCGTCCCGCCCTGCATGCCGATGATGACGAGCCGACCGTCGGCGGCCAGTGCCTTGATGTTGCGTTCGAGGTACTTCGCGCCGATGATGTCGAGGATGACATCGGCTCCGGTCCCGCGGTCGTCATGGACGCAGATCTCGTGGACTCGGGCGACGAAGTCCTCTTCGCGGTAGTTGATGACGGCGTCGGCGCCGAGTTCGCGGCAGAATTCGGCCTTGCGCTCGGACCCGACGGTGACGGCGATCTTCACGCCGAGGTGGCGTGCGATCTGGATCGCGGCCGTGCCGATTCCCGATCCGCCGCCGTGGACGAGCAGCCATTCGCCTGCCGTGACTCGCCCGCGGCCGACGATGTTCGACCACACGGTGGCGAGCACCTCGGGCAGAGCGGCGGCCTCGGTGAGGTCGAGGCCATCGGGCACGGGCAGGAGCTGACCGGCCGGGACGGGAACGTACTCGGCGTAGCCTCCGCCGGACAGCAGGGCCGCGACCCGGTCGCCGACCGACCACCCGGTGACCTCTGCGCCGAGCTCGTCGATCACGCCGGAGACCTCGAGGCCGGGGATAGTCGTGGCTCCGGCCGGGGGATCGTAGAAGCCCTGGCGCTGCAGCAGATCGGCCCGATTGACGCCTGCGGCATGGACGCGGACGAGGACCTCGTCGGCGGCGATGTCGGGCGTCGGCTCATCGGTGACCTGCAGAACTTCGGGTTCACCTGGGGAGGAGATCGTGATTGCTCGCATGCCCCCACTCTAATGGCTGAGGTGATCGCGGGGGCAGGGGCGGACTCGGGCGGGACAGGCGTTCACTTCTGCTGTTCTGTGAGCTCTGCGTCCGCTCTGTCGGACTCCGGCGGCTCCTTCGCCGCGCGACGCATCGATGCGATCCCTTCGATCGAGACGAGGATGCTCGATCCGATGATGACGATGTCGATGGCCAGAAGCAGCCAGTCCGGGTCGGCCGGGTCGGCGAACGAGACGAGCTGCTCGATCGCAGCCCAGAACGAGAGGACGAAGACGAAGGCCAGAGGGATCAGAGCCGGCCAGGGGTTCCGACGCTTGCGGATGAGGACCACGGCGATGACGATCAGCGTGAGCGCGGCCAGCAGCTGGTTCGTGGTGCCGAACAACGGCCAGATGCGCATGCCGCCCTCTCCGCTCATTCCCTGTGAGAAGGTCAGGCCGCCGCCGAGGACCAGCACCACGACAGTGGCAGGGACCTTCGACAGCCGGATGTTCATGTTTCCGGAGATCTCTTGGACGACATAGCGCATGAGCCGGACCACCGTATCGAGCGTGGTCGCGGCGAACAGCACCGCCATCGTCGCCAAGACGGTTGCGCTCAGCGCTGCGGGCAATCCGATCCCGGTCTCGAGCAGCCTGCCGCCTCCTTCGACGAACGACTGGACCCCGGCGTCGCCGAACTTGCTGTAGACCTCTTCCCACTCGGCGACAGTGCGGTAGCCGCCTGCGATCGCGAGGATGGACCCCAGCGCCAACATGCCCTCTCCGACGGCGCCGAAATATCCGACGAATCGTGCATCGGTCTCCGAGTTGAGCTGTTTGGCGGTGGTTCCGGATGCGATGACACCGTGGAAGCCCGAGATGGCACCGCACGCGATCGTGACGAACAGAAGGGGGAGGATGCTCGGCGTGCCCGCGGGCAGATCGGTGTTGATGGCGGGAGCGACCAGCTCGTGTCCGCTGCTGAAGAAGGCAGAGGCGATGACGGCGCCGTAGAGGAGGATGAGGGCGATGAAGAGCTGGACGCCGTTGATGTAGTCGCGGGGCTGCAGGAGCACCCAGACGGGCAGTACGGAAGCGATTCCGCAGTAGACGAGCAGGACGATGATCCACAGGGCCGTAGGTTCGAGCCCGAGGAACGAGTCCGGCATCGACACCGGGAACCGGTCGCCGACGAGGATGAGCGCATAGAGGGCGGCGACTCCGACGACCGTGACGGGGATGAGGGGCCACCGCAGCTTGTAGATTGCCACACCGACGAGCAGTGCCACGCCGATGGCGCCCCAGGAGGGGATGACCGCGGAGGGCAGCGCGACGAGCAGGTCGGTGATGACGACGGAGAACGCGGCGATGACCATGAACCCGAGAATGAAGATCACCAGGAGGAAGAGCGCGGCTCCGCGTTTGCCGATGTAGCGAGCAGACAGTGCTGCAATGGTCTGTCCCCTGTTCCTCGTCGAGGCCCACAGGGAGCCGAGGTCATGCATTCCGGCGAAGAAGATCGTGCCGATGGTGACCCAGAGGAATGCCGGCAGCCACCCCCAGATCATGGCGATGGCAGGTCCCACGATGGGAGCGGCTCCTGCCACGGAGGTGAAGTGGTGCCCCCAGAGGATGAATCTGTTGGTGGGAACGTAGTCGACGTTGTCGCGCAGTTCATGCGCGGGAGTCGTGAATGCACCGTCGAGCCGGTAGACCCGTCTGGACAGATACTTCGAGTAGAACAGGTACCCGAATGCGAAGATCGCGACTCCGAGCAGGAGAAGCAGTACGGGACTCATCGTTGAATTCCTTTCGGCGACTGGACGAAGTCGTCGTCCTCACCCGGCTGCAGGTGAGTTCTGACCCGGTCAGGATTTGTTGGCTTCTTCGTCGAATCTTAGCAAGCGTTCCACTCCCTGGATCCATGTTCGCCTCCGACAGCGTCCGGTTCCCGGTGGCCGACCACAGTTCCGCCGCGGTGCTGGTCGGGAATGCAGGCAGTGGTCGCAATCGGATACCTCTGGCGAGCAGAAGCATCCGATTGCGACCACTGTTCGGGCACGGCCGCGTGTCCGCGGTGCCCGGGGCCCGGTCGCAGCAAGACTGCCCCACCGCGCGGCTGCGCGAAGACCGGGCAGCCGTGAGCCTGTGCGAAGACCGCCCCGCCGCGCGGTTACGCGAAGAGGCGGAACATCGGCGAATTCTGGTGGACGCGCTCGACCTCGATCGAGGAGGCCTCCATCCGCTCGAGCAGGTTCGGCAGATCCTCGGCGTAGCCGAGCTGGATGCCGACGAACGCGGGCCCGGTCTCACGGTCGGAGCGTTTGACGTACTCGAACATCGCGATGTCGTCCTCGGGGCCGAGGACCTCGTTGAGGAAACGGCGCAGGGCACCGGGCTCCTGCGGGAAGTCGACGATGAAGTAGTGCTTGAGGCCTTCGTGGACCAGGGAGCGTTCGAGGATCTCCGGGTAGCGGGAGATGTCGTTGTTGCCTCCCGAGACGAGGCAGACGACGGTGGAACCGGGTTCGATGGTGATCGCCTTGCCCGATTCCGGACCGCCGATGCCGGCCGAGGCCAGGGCCCCGGAGGGTTCGGCGATGATGCCGTCGACCTGGTACATGTCGAGCATCTCCGTGGCCACCGCGCCCTCGGCGACGGGACGGATGTCGAGGCCGAGTTCGGACACGACCTCGAAGGTCATGGCACCGGCGCGCTTGACCGCGGTGCCGTCGGCGAAGCGGTCGATGTTCTCCAGAGTCACGGGGTGGCCGGTCTTGAGCGCGGCGATCATCGAGGCGGCTCCGGCGGGTTCGGCACCGATGATCTTCGTGTTCGGCATGCGCTCGGCCGCGTAGGCGGCGATGCCGGCGATGACTCCGCCGCCGCCGACGGGCACGATGATGTAGTCCGGGTCGGTCTCGAGCTGCGCATGGATCTCGGCGGCCACGGTGCCCTGACCGGCGATCGTGCGACGGTCGTCGAAGGCCGAGACCAGCAGCGCGTCATTGCGTTCGGCGAAGCGATAGGCCAACGCGGAGGCATCGTCGTAGGTGGAGCCGGCGATCTCGATGGTCACCTGCTCACCGCCGAAGTGGCGGACCCGTTCGATCTTCTGCTTCGGGGTGGTCTTGGGGACGAAGATCGTGCCCCGGATGCCGAGCTCCTTGCAGGCGCGGGCGAAGCCCTGCGCGTGGTTGCCCGCCGAGGCGCACACGACTCCGCGTGCCCGCTCGTCCGGATCGAGCTGGAGCATGAAGTTGAACGCCCCGCGGATCTTGTAGGAGCGGACCATCTGCAGATCCTCGCGCTTGAGGTAGATGGTCGAACCGGTCGCGGCCGTCAGCCGCTCGCAGATCTGAAGTGGTGACAGGATGACGGAATCGGAGATGCGCGACGCGGCCGCCTCGACCTCGTCGGCGAGTGTGAGCTTCTGGGATGTCATGTCTGTTTCAACCACCAGACCATTGTGCGCCTTCTGTCTTGCCATATGGCAACTCGTATCGAAATGAGGACAGCGATGGCCTCGGATCAGCCCCGATCCGAGGCGACCTGACGAGGGTTCTCCGGGTTTCGGGTGCGGCATGATCGGTCATCGCCGCCTATCATGATTGGATGGAGGATGCCCGTAATCCCTTCTAGGAGACGACATGGCCATCAGCAGTGAGCTCGAACAACTGTTAGCCAGCTGGATACCTCGGCAGCCGTGGTTTCCCAAGCTCGCTGCAGATTTCGGCAGCGACCCCGACATCACCCCGATGTCGGTGGCCCGCGCGTTCACTTACACCGCCGAGGAGCTGGGCGGCTTCGTCGGACTCGTGACCGTGATCTCCGTCGGTGATGGCCCCACCCTGCGACGGCTGAACATCCCGCTGACCCTGCGCGGTGCCGAGGACATGCACCTGCGCCACGCTCTCATCGGGCACATCGACGAACTCGCGCTGGGACCCATGTACGTCTACGACGGCGCCGCCGACCCCGTGTTCGTCAATCTCATGGCCGATGCCATCACCAAACGCAAGGTCTTCGACGGCGGACAGCTGTCGACCGAGTCGCTGCGCCACAGCCAGGAGAAGACCGAGGCCCGGGACCGAGCGCCGATGCCCTTCCCCGTGTCCGCGAACGGCAGCCCCGCCTCGGTGACGGGATCGGACACCCCCGCCGAGGTGGTCCCGCCGAAGCCGTCGAGGGCCGCCATCGAGGTCGCCGAAGGCGATGGTCTTCCCGTCGAGATCCGGCCGATCGAGGTCTCGGACTCCGGGCCGCACAAATCCACCGTCATCATCCACGACGAATACGAACCGATGGAGCTCAGCTTCTTCCGGGTGCTGGAGAACGGGATGCCGTCGTCGCTGACGATCCCCGTTCTGCTCACCGAGGCGGGTTCGCGCAGCGTGCCCGAAGTCATCGGGTGGGGTTCGGGACGCTGGTACGACATGTTCGAGGTCCAGGAGATGGAGGCGCCGATGGCGCTGCTGTCCCACGTCGACGTCGAGGCCGAGCCCGCGTGGCGGGAGGCCGTGGACACCGTCTGCGCCGTGGACTCCGGGTCGATCGGCGCCTACAACGCCCACGCCGCGGAGATGGGGCGGCGGATCGGCGAACTCCATGCCGATATGGCCGCCGAGTTCGGCGTCGTCGAAGGTGGGGGAGAGCCGACCGAGCAGCTGGTCGCCAAGTGGATCGAGCGGATCGACTGGGCTCTGGGCCGGGCGCCGCTGGCGCTGGACGCGCTGGTTCCCGAGCTGCGTGCCCACCGGTCGAAGGTGCAGGGGCTCGAGACCATCGGCACCCTGCAGAAGATCCACGGTGAGCTGACCCTGGACCATGTCGTCAGTTCGCCGTCCGACGGCTATTCGGTCGTGAAGTTCACGGATTCGACGGACTCCGATCCGAAGCCCGCCGCCTTCGATCTCGTGGCCCTGCTGCGCAGCATCGACTACGCCGCCGGCTTCGCTCGCCTGCAGCGCACCGATGCGCTCGATTCCGAGGACGGGACGCTGGTCGTCAACGGCTTCGGCAGCGATCCCTCAGCGCTGCGGGCGATCATCGACTCGCCCGAATATCTGTGGGCCTCGCAGGTGCAGAACTCCCTGCTGTCCGGGTACTCCCGAGCACGCGGAGAGAGCGTCGGGCTGAATGATCCGGTCCTGCGCGCGGCGTTGGTCGACCGTCTGCTCGTCGAGGTCGTCACCGAGCTGCGCAACCGCCCGAACTGGCTGTCCGTGCCGCTGGCCACCCTGACCCTCGTGCTCAAGGGCAAGCCCGCCCGCGAGGAGGAGACCACCGAGTCTCGTCCGGCCTGGGCTGATTCCGCCGAGGCTGGGTCTGATGCAGCCGAGGACTCATCGGCATCCGACGACTCCGACGGTGCTGCCGATGCCAAGGCCTCGGATGCGGATGCTGAATCGAGTGATTCGTTCGCTGTGGCCCCTCCTGCCGACGAGGCGGCGGCCGCCGATTCGGAATCGGTCGTTGCGGCACCCCGCGGTGCATCCGGCTCCGTCGCGGCTGCGATCGCGAACTCGGCGGCCGAAGACGCAGACTCCGAAGAGTCGGCCTCCGAGGAGCCGGCTGCGGCGAGCGGCGCAGGCGAAGCGGCGGAGTCAGAGCCTGAAGCCGATGGCCCCGAAGCCGATGAGGTCGACGTCGTCGATACCGCGGAGAACACCGTTGACGCTGTCGCGGATGCCGACATCGACGATGTCGAGGACTCCACCGTGGTTCCGCCTCAGGACGATGCACCTGAAGCGGCGCAGGCTGAAGACGAAGAGTTCGTCAATGAGGAAGAAGCGGAAGTTCCGGTCCGACGAGTCCCGGCCTCTTTCGCGGCTCGCGGTGCCACCTCGGAGGACGCCGACAGCACCGGACACGAATCGCAGCCGGCCAAGCCGAAGGACGCACCGAAGCTCGGCCATACCCGGAGTGAGCGTACGCATCACGGCAGTGACCGCGGCACATTCGGCGAACCGGTTTCCGATCGATCGGCCACGAGCCGCGATGATGCCGCGGCACGGCCCGGCGAGCCGTCGGGCCGTGCCGGCGAGCCGTCGGGCCGTGCCGGCGAAGTTTCGACATCTGCCAGCGGATCCGTGTTCGATGACCTCCTGGGCACCGAGCGCAAGCGGAACCGGATGAAGAAGCGCAAGAAGGACTGACCGTCTTCGCGGCCCCGTCGCCACGGTGTCGGTCGCGCTCCGGGCCGGTGAGAGTCGCTTGCTCGACGGCCAATTGGCAGATGCTGTTGCGGTTGTGAGAAACTATGGTGGCTCGGCCTCGTGTCGAGCAGGCCGGGTTCGCTCCATCGCCGTCACAGGCATGGAAGAACCAAGGGAAGCGTGTCCGAGCGGCCGAAGGAGGCGGTCTTGAAAACCGTTGTGCGGCAACCCCGCACCGTGGGTTCGAATCCCACCGCTTCCGCCGAGTGAAGGGCCCCCGAACATGTCGCAGGCAGCGATGCGTTCGGGGGCGTCGTCGTCTCCGGAGAGGCGAGCGGTGGTCGCAATCGGATACTTTTTCGCGTGAAGAGCATCCGATTACGACCACCGTTGGGGAAGGAGAGCGGCTCCGCCCGGCCGGGGCGGGCCGAACTCAGTCCCGGACAGACGATCCCGGCTCTGGTGACTCCGGCCCCGAAGCCTCGGGAACCTCCGGCCCCGAGGCTTCGAAAGCCTCCGGCGCCTCCACCCCGGCCTCCGACGCTTCCGCTCCCGCCTCCGGAACCTCCGGCTCGGACATCTGCGCATCGGCCTCGGGGTCGTCGAAGCTGCGCACCGAGCGCCGGAAGCCGCGGGTCATCACGGCCAGGTAGATGATGCCGATGGTCAGCCAGATGATGCCGCCGACGAGTGCGGTCTTGTGCAGGCTCACCCACAGGACCCCGGTGAGGATGGCGCCGATGGCGGGCATGATGACGTAGTCGAACGTCGTCTTGAGGTCGACGACCTGCCTGGCCCGGAACGCATAGTGGGCGATCACCGTGAGGTTGACGAAGGTGAAGGCGATGAGCGCGCCGAAGTTGATGAGCGCGGAGATGAGCTCGAGGCTGAACGACATCGCCAGCAGGCACACGGCGCCGACGAGCACGATGTTGAACACCGGGGTGTGCGTCTTCGGGTTGATGTAGCCGAAGGCCTTCCGCGGCAGCACGCCGTTGCGTCCCATCACCAGCA
Source organism: Brevibacterium sp. SMBL_HHYL_HB1 (assembly GCF_018208375.1). Lineage (NCBI taxonomy): Bacteria > Bacillati > Actinomycetota > Actinomycetes > Micrococcales > Brevibacteriaceae > Brevibacterium > Brevibacterium sp. SMBL_HHYL_HB1. Next base: position 4,087,346 of record NZ_CP062936.1, read on the forward strand.
GCATGCGGGACACGGACGCGTGTGAGGCCAGCCCCGAGGCGACCGTGGCGGCGAAGGCCGCAGCCAGGAAGAAGCCCTGGAAGAGGTGTCCGCCGGTGAGGAAGCCGATCTCCGGCAGCGGGTCGTCGACGATGGTGAACTGCGAGTTGTCCGGGAACAGCTGCTGAGCGAAGTAGCTGGCGATGAGGAAGATGGCGCCGCCGGAGACGACGGTGAGCATGATCGCCTTCGGCATGATGCTGATGTGCTTCGCCTCGTTCGTGTACATCGTCACGGCATCGAAGCCGATGAAGGAGAAGCAGACGACGGTGGCACCGGTGAGCAGTGCGGACAGCTGCACCCCCTCGTGGACGAAGGGCTCGGAGCTGAAGACGAGACCGGATCCCTCGCCGTTGGTGAGGTTGACGATGGCGAGGACGCAGAAGAGTGCGACCATCGTGACCGCGAAGATGAGCAGGACGGCGTTGAAGTTCGCCGTCCCGCGCATCGACGAGGTGACGATGCCGGTCATGATGATCGTGTACAGCACGACCCAGACCCAAGCAGGCGCATCGGGCACGAGCGATTCCATGTACAGGCGCGCAATCAGGCAGTTGACCATCGGCAGCAGCAGATAGTCCATGAGCGAGGTCCACCCGACGAGGAATCCGAGACCCGGAGACATCGTCTCCCGCGTGTAGGTGTAGGCCGAACCGGCAGTGGGGAAGACCCTGACCATCTTGCCGTAGCTGAATGCCGTGAAGATCATGACGATGAGAGCGATGAGATACGCCGAAGGCACCGCTCCGTCGGTTTCTCCGGACACGATTCCGAACGTGTCGAAGACAACTGTCGGCGTCATGTATCCGAGGCCGAGTCCGACGATGGACCACAGCCCGAGGTTGCGCTTCAGTGAGCCCGAAGCAGCCATACCAATCCTCCCCAATGAGTCTTGTCCGCCGCCGCTGGGTGCGCGAGATGATCGCAGGTGCCCGCCCGGCAGTGATGTGCGTCATGATCCTACCCGCTCCGCTACTGAAAGCGAAAGACTTCCCAGAGAGATAGTTATAAATTAGTCGAGAAATATGAATGATTCGACGCTTTCAGTCGAGTTTGCCAACGATATCGATAGTCCCGGTGAAGTGGGGCGATGGCCCTTGAGCGGCTGCACCGGAACACGGTCCGTCCGTCCCTGGAGCGACCCTTCAGTAACAACCGGAAACAGAGTAGATTGCAGGACTAGGACGATGTGGCCCATTCGAGAGGTGTGAGAGAAGTATGGCGATCGAAACGCTCAGTTCCCGGCAGTCGGCGGCGTGGAGGGATCGGGTCCTGCCGCCGGTCGAGAGGGTCGCTGAAGGGGTCTGGGCCGTTCCGGTCCCGATTCCGGACAATCCGCTCGTGTACACCTACTGCTACGCCATCGCCGACGGCTCCGGCGTCGTCCTCATCGACCCGGGCTGGGACGGCAAGGACCAGTACAAGGCCCTCACCTCGGCGCTGGCCGACCTCGGCTTCACGGTCGCCGACATCCACGGAATCGCGATCACGCACTACCACCGCGACCACATCGGTCTGGTGCCGGCGCTGCTCGCGGACAACCCCGCCGCCTGGGTCGCCATGCACGGTGAGGATCTGCGCTCGGTCAAGCGCTTCTTCTCCAACACCGTCGACTTCGGCACCGGCATCGACCCCAACCTCAACATCGCCCGCGCCTACGGAGTCCCCGAGGACCGCTGGGCCGAGGTCGAGAGCCTGCAGGCCGACTCGAGCAGATCCGGACAGGGGAGCGGGTCGACGGGCCTCTACCGGCAGGCGATGAGCCGACTGCCGGAGACGATCCACATCCTCGACGATGGTATGAGGCTGCCCATGGACGAGGGCACGGTCACGGCCATGTGGACGCCCGGCCACACCTACGGGCATTCGGCGTTCGTCCGTGCCGACGACGATCTGCTGTTCTCCGGTGACCACGTGCTGCCGACCATCACCCCGAACATCGGGCTCGACAGCGGAGCGATCACGCACAGCCTCGGCGACTATCTGGGCTCGCTGGACAAGATCGGCCAGCTGCCTGAGGACGTGGCCGTGCTGCCCGCCCACGGATTCCGCTTCACCGGACTCCACGATCGCAGGGCCGAGCTCGTCGAGCACCACCGGCAGCGCCTCGACGAGATCCGCGCCCGCATGGCCGCCACCGACGACCACAGCGTCTATTCGATCGCGCAGGGTCTGCACTGGTCGCGCGGATTCGACAGCCTGCACCGGTTCAACCTCTTCGCCGCCCTTGCCGAAACCGCCGCGCACATGCATTATCTCGGTATCGACATCGGCGTCGGCTCGCTCGTGGGTACGGACTGAGCCGGGGCCGGGCTGAGGAGGAGCCGATATGAGCGCACCGTTCGTCCCCGCCGTCCAGGCGCGTCCCGAGACCTTCGCCGTCCGCGCCGCCGACCACATCGACCGCGGTCGCAGGCGCGGCCGCGAGCTGAGCACCGGGATCGACTCCGCCCTGAGCGCCTATCGGCACTTCTTCTCCCACCTGTCCATCGCCGAGGCGGATGTGGCCGGCGCGGCAGCGTCGAGCCACGCGCGGCTGCGGGAATGGTCGCCGACGGCCGCCGAGGAGGTCGCGGCCGTGGCCGACGGGGCCGGCATCGAAGTCAGCGAGCTGATGGAGATCATCGCGCGCACCGAGATCATGACCCAGGCCCCGGTTGCACCGACCGAGTGCTCGACCATCAGCCACACCCGACCGGGCGCCTCGGTGGCCGCGCAGAACTGGGACTGGGCCGTGGACTTCTCGACCCTGTGGCACATCAACGACGTCGGTGCCGTGCCCGGTCAGCACCGTCACGTCGGCATCGCCGAATACGGGATGCTCGGCAAGATCGGGCTCAACGAGGCAGGCGTCGGCGTCCTGCTCAACATCCTCAAGCATCGCGCCGACGGACCCGGGGGAGTGCCCGTCCACATGATCCTCGAACGGGTGCTCTCCGAGGCGGGCAGCCTCGCCGAGGCGCTCGAGATCATCCATTCGGCCCCGACCTCGTCATCGTCGATCATCACCGTCATCACCGCCGAGGCGGCCGTCCAGGTCGAGATCGCCGGCGAGGCCAAGCGCGAACGACGGGCCGGAGCCGACGGGTTCCTCGTCCACACGAACCACTTCCTCCACCCCGATCTGCTCGACGGGTCGCTCGAGCTGCGGCCCGGCTCGACCTCACGAGCTCGACTCAGGCACCTCGACGAGGCGGTGGCAGGCTTGAGCGCCGGACGCTCAGAGGCGGCTGGCGGGTCGGCTCACGGCGACCCCGCCCGTGCCGAGGGTGACCCCGCCCGTGCCGAGGACGCCCCCGCCCGTGCGGAGGCCGCGGAGGCCGCACCCGGGCCCGGATCGTCGGGCCCGTGACGATCGGCGATCTCACGAAGCTGCTGACGACGGGGCCGGATGAGCCGCCCGTGTGCGCCGTTCCGGGCCCCGATGCCGCCTATGGCGACCGTTCGGCGACGCTGGTGACCGTGCGCATCGATCCGGGGCGGAAGCAGATCGACCTCGCTCCCGGATCGCCCGCCGAAGGGCTGCGCGGAAATCGCCGCTTCCAGCTCTGAGCGGCGTCAGCGGTCGACGCGGGGCGCAGCTCGTGTGCCCCGCGCGGGCGGCGAGGGTGCTCGTGCCTCGACGCTCAGCCCTCTGACTCGGGCTCGGCCGCGTCGTCACCGGCCGCCTCGGCGGCTTCCTTCTCGCGCATCTCGATGACCGCGTCGAGTGCCGAGGCGATCGCCTCGGAATCCTCGAGTGCGGCCTGGATGAGGCGCCAGGGCACGAGGTCGAGGTTCTGGTCGCCGATGACGAAGCGGATGAACGGCTGCCGGGTGCGCGGATCATCGTCCTCGAACTCGGTGCCGTAGCGCCACTGGCCGAGGCCGATGCGGCGGACGGTCTCGCCGATGAAGCGCATGGCGCCGGCGACGAACGGGGTCTCCTCCTGGCTGACCATGTCCTCGCGGGCGTCATAGCGGGCGGCGACCTGCTTGCCCAGCCGGGCCAGGCTCTCCCGATCGAATCCCCAGGAGGTGGGATCGGCCTGCTCCTGAGTCCAGGCGGCGATGCCCGGCTCGACGGTGCCGATGAAGCGGGAGAGGAACTCGACCTCCTCCTCGCTCGAGTTCTCGGCCGTGAGCATGCCCAGCGACAGCCCCGTGCACTTGCGGCGCGGCAGCCCGTCCCCGCCGAGGTTCTCCCTCGCCTTGTCGAGCACCGCGGTGAAGACCTCCGCGCTGCGCTGATCGACGGCCGTGAGGACGATGGCCACGAGCGGGATCGGCTCACCTGCGGCCGGACCCTCCTCGGTGTCGGGGCGGATGAACGGCATGCCGTTGCCGGTCGTCTCGTCGTGATCCCAGACCCCGCCGATCGCACGCAGATAGGTCTCGCCGAGGTAGCGGATGAGGCCCTCGAAGAAGCGCCGATTCTCAGCTTCGAGGATCGCCTCGGTGCCGGAGAACTTCGAGAGCACGAAGAGCTCGAGCATCGGCAAGGACTTCGGCCCGAAGTCCTTCGGGAACTTCACGGTCTCCCCGTCCTCCTTCTCGAAGGTCTCGGGCAGGTCGGCGAGGACGAACGCGCCGAGGCGGACGTCCATATTGTTGATGAAGGCGGTAAATTCTCGCTGGAGTTCATTCACGCCCACCACCCTAGTGCCTCGGGCCGCGGGGGCGGAGCGCTTGAGTCCGCAGGGGCGAATCGCCCCACCTCGCAGGGCTGGGCCGGGCCAGTCCGCAGCGACGGACCTGTCCTTCTGCGGCTTCGGGCAGCTCAGCCCGCTGCGACGAGCTGGCTTTCCGCTGCGACGGGGCCGGTCAGTCCGCTTCGCAGGGGCTGAAGTCGATGAGGTGCATGAGGACGTCGACGATGAGCGACGGATCGATGTCGACGGGCTCATCCATCGCCTTGCCGGCGGCCGCGGTCAGCGCGATCCGGTTGAACACGGAGATGATGACGGTGAGGAAGTCGGCGATCGGCTGCTTCGTCGTGCCTCCGGCGACGTCGAGGGCCGTGGTCACCAGGGCCTCGAGCCGATCGAGCTGCGAGGCGTTGAGCTCGACGTAGCGGGCGTGGAGGTGGGGGACCCGCAGGCAGTAGAGCTCGATCTCCTGCTCGGTGATGGTCTCAGCCACGGTCTGCTTCTTCTCATTGAAGACGTCATCGATGAACGTCGTCATCAGCGCCTTGATCTCCGGAACGCCGGTGGTGTCGGTCAGCTGCTGCGTCCACCGCTGGATCGTGCGGTCGAGACGGTCGAGACTCTCCGAGGTCTGCATCTCGATGATCGCCAGCACCAGGTCGTCGCGGCTGGAGAAGTTCGAGTAGAACGCGCCGCGGGTCAGGCCGCCGGCCTCGCAGATCTCCTCGATCGAGGCGCCGTCGATGCCGCGCACGGCGAAGACGGAGATCCCGGCCTTGACCAGGGTGGATCGGGTCTGCTGTCGGCGCGGGCTGAGGGTGTCTGAGTTCATCGTCATCTCGGTGGTGTCGGTCGTGTCTGCGGCTGAGCATCCCATGGGAATTCCTGAGAATCCTGGGCTGCGTTTGCATGGACGGTGAGGATTCAACAACAATACAATACTGTATCCAATACACTTTTGTATCGAGGTTTTCGTGTCAACTTTCCTCTACGCCCTGGGCCGTCGTGCGTACCGGACCCCGTGGCGGTTCATCGCCGCGTGGCTGCTCATCCTCGCACTCGTCGGTGCCGGAGTCGCCGCCTTCTCCAAGGACTTCGACGACGACTTCACCCTGCCCGGCTCCGAGGCGCAGACCGCTCTCGACTCGATGAAGTCGACCTTCCCCGAGGCGGCCGGAGTCTCGGCCTCGGTGATCGTCGTCGCCGAGGACGGTGATTCGGTCGAGGACGCGAAGTACGAGGACGCGATCGAGGACGAGGTCGATCGGCTCGAGGACCTGCCGCACGTCGACCAGGTGACCTCCCCCTATTCGACGATGGTCAACGGCGCCATCAGCGATGATGAGACGGCGGCCATGATCTCCGTCCAGTACGACGGCACCCAGCAGGAGGTCGGCGAAGACGCCGGCGACGAACTCCTCGATGCGCTCGATCCGCTGCGGGACGACCTGCCCGGAGCACAGGTCGAGGGCGGCGGCGAGCTGTTCCAGATCACCGGCGTCTCGATCTCCTGGGTCGAAGGCGTCGGCGTGGCCATCGCCTTCATCGTCCTCCTGCTCACCCTCGGATCCTTCCGCGCCGCCGGCATGCCGCTGATCACCGCGCTCGTCGGCGTCGGTATCTCCGTGCTGCTCGTCGTCGGAGGCACGGCCTTCGGTTCGGTCAACTCCTCGTCGATCATGCTCGCGCTCATGCTCGGCCTGGCGGTGGGCATCGACTACGCGCTGTTCATCGTCTCCCGCGCCAGAGCCCTGCTCGCCGAGGGCCACGACCCCCTGGAGGCGACCGGACGCGCGGTCGCCACGGCCGGATCCGCCGTCGTCTTCGCCGGCATGACGGTGATGATCGCCCTGCTCGGACTCTCCCTGGCCGGCATCCCCTTCCTCACCATCATGGGCGTCGGCGCCTCGGGGGCGGTGGCCGTGGCCGTGCTCATCTCCCTGACGATGATCCCGGCGTTCCTCGGGCTCGCGAAGTCCCGGATCACCCCGAAGCCGACCAAGCGGTACCGACAGGCCTTCGCGGCCGCCTCGGCGCGGGTCTCGACCCGGGAGGAGGCAGCGGTCCATGCGCGCGCCGAGGCGGGCGAGCCCTATCCGAAAACGATCATGGACACGTTCTTCTCCGGCTGGCTGAAGATCGTGACGAAGATTCCGCTGCTGACGATCATCGTCATCGTCGGCGGGCTCGCACTCTTCGCCATCCCCGCCACCCAGCTCCAGCTGTCCCTGCCCACCGCGGGCGACCAGGAGGAGGGCACCCCGGCACGGGCGACCTACGATCTCATCGACGAGCACTTCGGACCCGGCTTCAACGGCCCGCTGATCATGACCAGCCAGATCGTGACCAGCGACGATCCGCTCGATGACGTCGAGAGGATCGAGGACCGCATCGAAGGCGTCGACGGCGTCGACCAGGTCGTCATGGCCACCCCCAACCGGGACGCCACGACCGCGCTGTTCCAGATCATCCCGACCACGGCCTCCGACGATCCGGCGACGCTGGACACCGTCGACCGGCTGCGGGACCTCAGCGATGAGATCGAGGACGACTTCGACTTCGACACGGCCGTCACCGGAGCCACGGCGATCCAGATCGACGTCTCCGACCAGCTCGGCAAGGCGCTGCTGCCCTTCGGCATCTTCGTCGTCGGACTGTCCATCATCCTGCTGATGATGGTCTTCCGCTCGATCGCGGTGCCGCTCAAGGCCACCGGCGGATTCCTGCTGTCGGTCTTCGCCTCCTTCGGCACGGTCGTCCTCGTCTTCCACGACGGCTACTTCGCCGCCCCCTTGGGCATCGACTCGACCGGCCCGGTGATCAGCTTCCTGCCGATCATCGTCATGGGCATCCTGTTCGGCCTGGCCATGGACTACGAGGTCTTCCTCGTGTCCGGGATCCGCGAGGCCTATGTCCACGGGTCCTCGGCCAGGGATGCCATCAGGGCCGGTTTCGCCTCCTCGGCGCGGGTCGTCTCGGCCGCGGCGGTCATCATGTTCTCCGTCTTCGCGGCCTTCGTCCCGGCCGGTGAGCCGATCATCAAGTCGATCGCCCTGGCCCTGGCCTCGGGCATCTTCGTCGATGCCTTCATCGTGCGCATGTCGCTGGTGCCCGCGATCATGCAGCTGCTCGGCGACAAGGCCTGGTGGCTGCCGAAGTGGCTCGATCGGATCCTGCCCAGACTCGACGTCGAAGGCGAGGGACTGGCCCACGAGGTGGCTCTGCGCGATTGGCCGGAAGCGGACTCCGGCTACCGGGTCTACGGTCGCGGCATCGGCGTGTTCTCCGGTGACCGCGGATTCGCCCGCGTCGACATCTCCCTGGCCCCCGGCCAGATCCTCGTCGCCAGCGGTGCCGCCCGTCGGGCCCTGCTGCTGGCGGTCTCGGGCCGGGTCGGCCTCACCGCCGGTGAGATGAAGATCGGAGAGAACGTCCTGCCCGAACACGCCGGACGGGTCCGCCGCGAGGTTCCCTACTTCGATCTGACGGGCGATGAGTCTGCCGACGGTGGACGCGGCCGAACGGTCAGTGCGCGCGATCTGTCCCGGTTGGCCGCCTCGGCGCCGGACCTGCTCGTCATCGACGGAGCCCAGGGACTGACCACGGCCGAGGGGCGCGGACTGGCCGAGCTCATCCCCGACCTCGTCGAGGCCGGCACCGCAGTCGTCCTCGGCCTGCCCGACGGCGATGTGAGCGGGATCCTCACCCCGGAGACGAACTACTACCACCTCGACCTCGACGAAGCCCGACCCGCCCAGCCGAGCGGGACCGACAACGAAGGCGGCGAGCACATCAGCGCCGCCGGCACCAACATGGAAGGCGTGCAGTTGTGAGACTCGAACGTGCGAACTCGAAGCGGCCGGTGACCTGGATTTCCCTGATCGGCCTCGTCCTCGTCCCGATCATCGTGGCGGCCGGGTTCATCCTCGCCACCTGGAAGAGCGGCGACCGTCTGGAGACCATCGAAGCCGCCATCGTCAACAACGACGACGGCGCTGAGGTCGACGGCGAGACCGTGCCCATCGGGCGGCAGCTGACCAGCGGACTCGTGGGTGAGGACGAGAACAACATCCACTGGGTCATCACCGACGAAGACGACGCCGAGGCGGGGCTGTCCGACGGCACCTACGCCGCGAAGCTGACCATCCCCGAAGGCTTCTCGCGCGCTGTGACCTCGGTCGATGACGCGAAGTCGGCCACGCAGACGCAGATCGACGTCGACGTCTCCGGCACCGCCCCGGCCACGGACACGCAGATCTCGCGGTCGGTCGCCGAGGTGGCCCGCACCACCTTCAACACGCAGATGACCGAGAACTACCTCGACAACATGTACCTCGGCTTCAACAAGATGGGCGAGCAGATGGAGGACCTCGGCGACGCCGCCGAGGAGCTCGACGAAGGCGCGAAGGGGCTGAAGGAAGGCACGGACAAGTCCGCCAGCGGGGCGGACGAGCTGTCCGAGGGCATGGACCAGCTGAGCAGTTCGGGCGGTGAGCTCAAGACCGGTGCCTCGGATCTCGCCGATGGTGCCGGAGACCTCTCATCGGGCGCGTCCGAACTGTCCTCTGGGCTGAACGAACTCGACAAGAAGACGTCCAAGCTGCCCGAGAGCACCCAGAAGCTCGCTGACGGCTCCGGTGAGCTCTCCGACGGCGTCGACGAATACACGAAGTCCATCGATGAGATCATCAAGGGCTTCGCCGGCTCCGGGGATTCCGATCAGGGAGGACTCGACGACCTGGTCGACGGCGGCAAGGAACTCGACAAGGGCGCACAGGGCGTGTCCGAGGGAGCCTCCGGTCTCTCCGACGGACTGCACCAGTACCGCGACGGCCTCGAACAGGGCGCGGACCAGGCCGATCAGCTGGCCGGAACGAACCCCGACCTCGACGGACTCGTCGACGCCGGCATCATGACCGAGGATGAGGCTGACCAGGCACGAGCCGAGATGTGCCCGTCGGGCACTCCCGACCAGGTGTGCCAGGGCATCGAGCAGGCCTATGCCCAGGGGCTGCTGAACGGCACCTCGGGCGGACTCAACCAGGCCGTCGACGGCCTCGAGCAGGAGAAGAACGGCTCCTCGCTGATCGGCGGTGCCGATGACCTGTCCGACGGCACATCGGAACTCAGCGATGGCATGTCGAAGTTCGTCAAGGGCCTCGAGGACGGCATCGAGAAGCTGACGAAGGGCATGGAGGACATCACGAAGAACGCTCCGAAGCTGCTCAAGGCCTCGAAGGGTCTGCGCGACGGAGCGGCCGGTGTCGCCGACGGCAACCAACAGCTCGCCGACGGCATGCCCGCCCTGTCCGAGGGCGTGGGGAAGGTCGCCGACGGCTCGTCCGAACTCTCCGACGGTGCCGGACAGTTAAGCGACGGGCTCAACCAGTACAGCAGCGGTGTGGGCGAATACACCGACGGCGTCTCCGAGGCCGCGACCGGCACCTCGGACCTGGCCGACGGGCTCGAGGACCTCGACGAGGGCACGGGCAAATACGCGAAGGGCGTGTCCGAGTTCGCCGACGGGGTCGTCGACGGCGCCGACGAGGTGCCCACCTACACGGCTCCCGAACGTGACAAGCTGGCGAAGGTCGCCTCGGCGAACATCGAAGCACCCGACAACGACGGGGTGACGAACGTGCTGGCCGGCTCGACGATCGCGGTGCTGATCATGCTCGCGCTGTGGGTCGGCGGACTCGTCACCTACACCGTGCTCAAGCCGATCCCGGCATCGACCCTGCTCTCGACCCGATCCTCGTTCGCCGTGTGGCTGAGGGGGTTGGTGCCCGGCGTGGTCGTCGGCCTGCTGCAGGCGCTCGTGCTCTCGATCCTCGCGGTGACGGTGATGGACATCGATGCCGTCCAAGGCTTCGACATCGCGGTGCTCACCTTCGTCTCCGCGCTCGTGTTCATGATCGTCAACTTCGCGCTCGTGGCGTGGTTCGGCGGTGTGGGCCGGTTCCTGTCGGTGATCGCCGTGGTGCTGGCCGTGGCGGGTCGGACGATCGGCGCGGTTCCGGGCTTCTTCGACTTCGTCGCCCCGATCCTGCCGCTGACTCCGGCGATGAACGGGTTCGCGGCGATCGCGGCCGGCACGACCGGGCAGGCCGCGGCCTACGGGGGACTGCTGGCCTGGGCGGTGATCGGCATCGCGATGTCGCTGCTGGCGATCGTCCGCGCCCGAACCACGAAGCCCGAAGCCGCCCTCGCCATGGCCTGACGAGTGTGGGGAGGCGGCGCCTTTGCCCGAGAGCTCGGTCCACGACAGACAGCTTCGGTTGCACACCGAGCTCTCTGTCGTGGATAGGGCTCTCGGCGAAACCGCGGCTCAGAGGAGGTCGAGGATCGCCTCGGCGGCGGCGTGCGAGTCGTTGAGCGTGGCGGCGTCGACGCCCGGGTTCGCCGCGATCGCCAATCCCCACTGCATCGCGGACAGTTGGATCGACAGGGCGAATCGGCGCGGATGGACCGTGCCCTCGACATCGATCGTCCGGTAGGGGCGGGGAGTGAGGGCGAGCCCGTTGAGGGACTTCTCGCGCCCATCGTCCAAGGTCAGGCGGGCCGCAGTGAGCTGGCCGCGTTCGAGCATCCCGTGCAGCAGCACATCGGCGGCGCGGGCGACGGAGTTCGTCGGTGAGGCGGCGTCGATGACGACCCCGCCGGTGATCTCGCCGACGACCTGCGCCGAGGTGACCGTGAAGATCTCCGGGTGCGTCTCCTGCGCGTGTGGCCTCGGTTTCTCGGCATCGTCAGAAGCAGCCGTGTCGAGTGCGGCGGTGTTCTCCTCGATGCGCATATCGGGTCCGATGAAGGAGACGACGCCGGCTTCGGCGAGGGCGAGGAGTTCGGCGATCCGCTGTGGGGGAGGACCATCGCAGATGCCGGAGACGAAGCCCTCGAACCAGCCGCAGATCTCCATGTCGACGCTCACGCGATCGATGTGACCGGCGACGATGAGTTCCTTGAGCAGCAGCCGGGACTGCCACAGCACGGGGAACAGAGCCTTCTCCGGACTGCCGGTCGGGCCGGCCAGCGAATTGCGCAGGTCGGTGCGCAGGAAGTCGAGCATCCATTCGTGCAGCGAGTCGGGATCACCGGGCTCGCGGCTGGTGAAGAGTTCGCCCTCGAGCGGATTGAGCAGTGAGTGCAGGGACATCCGGTCGGCGGGGTCGGGGACCAGGACCTCTTCGATCTCGGACCAGGCGAAGGCCTCACGAGTGACACGTCCCTGACGGGCGGAGTCCTCGGCTGCAGTGGCGCTTGCGGCAGCACTCGTGTCCGCGGCAGCAGTGGCCGTGCCAGTGGCAGCGCTCGGCTGCGAAGCTGTGTTCGCTCGTGCAGCCGGCTGCGGATTCTCAGAGGTCTCGCGGGCGGCCGCCTGCGGGTGGGTCTCGTGCCAGGTGCGCCGGGTCAGGTGCCGTGAGACCGCCTCGGCGATGGCCTCGCGCAGCTGACCGGGATCACCGGCGAACGCCTCGGGGCGGACCTGAGACAGGGTGTGATAGTACGCCAGGCGGAGGTCGGCGAGGATGAGCGGCCACAGCTGGTCGTTGAACCGGGCCTCAGCGAAGCGGTCGCCGTCGAGATCGTCGAGGCCGGCGAGCAGGGCGACGTTGTCCCGAGTGAAATAGCGCAGCGGCCAGTCCTGTTTCGGGTGCTCGTGGCAGATGGGTTTGCTGCGGTAGGGGATGCCGCGACGTGAGCCGAGTGCCAGATGGGGTTCGAGCCCGCTGGGCTCGTAGCGCAGCCGTCCTCCGCAACGGGCGTCCGTCCCGGCCAGCGGCAGGAACCGGCCACCGCGCTCGTGGGTGAACAGGGTCTGCAGGTCGAAGTAGTTCAGCCCCATGCCGCGGACGATGACACGGTCGCCGGGAGCCACCTCGGCGACGGGGGCCTCTGCCGGCAGACCCTGCGGCAGGTACAGGCCGCCGCGGCGTTCGGCGAACGCGGCCAGCCGGGCGCGCTCCTCGGGTTGGGCGCTGGGGATGTGGCCGACGGCCAGCACCACCGCCGAGGCGATGATCGTCGTCCCGTTCTGACAGCGCACGAGCTGTTCGGGAGCAGAAGCGAACGGGCCGGGAGACGTGCCGGGCGCGGCCGAGGCTGCGTCCTCCGCGGCCTGCTGCGTGCCCGGGCGGGCTTCGGGCAGGTCCATGGCGGGCAGGTCGATGACCGACTCGGCCATCGTCCGGTGTTCGACGATCTCGACGAAGTCCGGTGCGCTGCGGCGGATGCGGGCATAGGCCTCGCGCAGATAGCGGCCGTAGAGGGCACGGCTGGGGAAGGTCGAATCGAGCGGATCGGTGCCGCCGTTGGCTGAGTACCATTCGGCCATTGACGGACCGGTCGGCTCGTCGTCGGCGTCGAGGAAGGAGCAGCTGGCGTCGGGGAAGACGGTCTGCTCGGCGATGGTGGTGTTCATCAGCAGCGATTCCGGCTGATCGGTGCGCCACACGATGCCCGCTCCGGGCGGATACGGGTCGATGAGGTGGATGGTCAGCGCCGGCCCGGCCGACTCAGGCACCTGCCGGGCGAAGCGCTTCGCGGCCAGAGCCACGAGCCGCTCGAGGACGGTGAGACCGCGCGGGCCGACGCCGATGATCGCGACCGCGGGAGCATGTGTCCGAGCGGGCTCACTCACTCCTGCTCGCCGGTTCCGCCGTCGGGGCCCGGGTAGCCGGGGAAGTCATCGCCCGGCTCATACCCCTTCGGGTAGCACTTGCCCTCGGCATTGGGCTCACCCGGCTTCTCGGAGGCACTCGCGTCCTCCTCGTCCTCGGTCTGATCCTCGGCGGCCTCATCGGAGGAGTCCGCGGGCTCGTCGTCCGAGGTCTCCGTCGAGGTGTCCGCGGACGAGTCCTGGGACTCGCTTCCGTCGTTGGTCGGCTTCGGCGTCTCCTCACCGTCCGAGGCTCCCTTGACCTCGCCGAGGATCCACTCGTGGAGGACATCGAAGTCCGGGTTGTAGGTGGGGGTGACATCGTTGTTGATCTGGACCGAGGTCACATCGCCCTTCTGCATCATGAGGGCGAGTTCGATGAAGGCCGGGATCTCGTTCTGCGGGATCGAGGTGGCGATGTTCCGCGTCGCCGAGTTCGCCAGCTTCGGATAGGCCGAGGCGATCTCCTGCGGGTCGATCTGCTCCAGGGTGGTCTTGAGCATGCGCTGCTGACGGCACATGCGATCGTAGTTGTCGCTGCCCTCACGGGAGCGGACGTACCACAGCGCATCCTTGCCCTTGAGCGTCTGCGGTCCCGGATCGACCCAGCCGTAGACTTCGTTCTTGACCCCGGACATCGACTTTCCGCCGCCCATCGGGATCGGGCGTTCGACGTCGATCTTGACCCCGCCGATGGCGTCGACGACGTCTTCGAATCCGGCCATGTCGACCGAGGCCCAATAGTCGAGGTCGAGGCCGAGCGAGCCCTCCACGGCCTGCATCGTCGCCCACATTCCGGGTTCGAGTCCGTGGGTGTTGCCGATTTCGTCCTCGTTCTGCTCGCCCCACTGCCACACGGCGTTGATGAGATCCTCGGAGGAATCGCCGGAGGGGCGGAATCCGTCGGGCCACTCCTCGGCGAGTTCGCTGCCCTCGGGAAAGACCGGGAAGGCGAGGTTGCGGGGCACGGAGATGAGCGCGGCATTGCCGGTCTTGGTGTCGATCGAGGCCACGAGCATCGTGTCCGGGCGGGTGCCCTCACGGTCGTCGCCGTTGTCGCGGCCCATGAGGAAGACGTTGATGTAGGGCTTGTCCGCCCACAGGTCCTCGGCGTTCTGGGACTCGCCGGTGCTGTCGCCGAAGAGGCTGGACACCGTCGACGACTGCACCCGGGCGAAGACCGACCCCACGCCGAGGGGGATGCCGATGATCAGTGCCAGGGAGACGACGAGGAGTCCCGCCATCTTGTTCTGCCAGGGCCGGTATCGGTGCCCGCGCCGCAGCCCGAGGTGGGACACGACCATCACGAGGATCCAGATCACGGCCACGAGCACGGCGCCGATGGCGAGGAAGTTGAGCAGGGTGGGGCTGGAGACGATGGTGGCGACCGCACGCACGGGCCCCTTGACGAGCAGATAGACGGCCCCGGTGAGCAGGGTGAGGACGAAGAGCCCGAACACCACGAGGCCGACAGGGCGGAAGCGCGTGCGCAGCAGTCCGACGCCCGGTAGCAGTGTGCTCAGCGAAGTCCAGCCGACGAGGCTGGGGAAGGTCTCGCCGAGGCGGGAGGAGTGACGTCGGGCCCGTGCCGGTTCGTGGGCGTCCGCTCGCTGCTCTTCGTTCCTCTGCCGGTCCCGTTTCCGGCTGCGCCCCCGGGCGCGTTCCTCGGCTGCGCGCCGTTCGCGCGCGTCTCGCCGAGTCGTCGGTCCCGCGTCCTCGCCGTCGGTCGGTCCGCCGGCGGAGCCGCCATCCGTCGCGGCGGATCCGCCGTCTGCCGCGTCCCTCGCCGAGGCGGCCGTGCCCTGGTCCGTGAATGTGCGCGGGGTGGTGTGGCCGGCTGAGTCCTCGGAGGTCTGCGGCCGGTCGGACCGCTCATCACGAGGCGTGTTCGAGCTTGCGGCGGCAGCCACACCGGCCGCCGATGCACCGCTGGCGGCTGCGGCTCGCAGCATGCGTGCCTCACGGCGTGTGCGGGGAGCCACGGGGCGAGGAGTCGGTGCCTTCGCAGAATCCGGCGAACCGGACGAGGAGCCGGCCGGTGAGCCCGACGACGAGCTGTCGGAGTTCGTCGGTTTTGCGGGTCGAGCCCTGGTGTAGGCGCCGCCTTGCCTGTCGGTCGAGGCTCGGTCGTCCGAACGTGTGGGCCGGGGCCGATCGGCACTCGACCGGTGCTGACCGGATGAGGAGGTGTGTGACTGGTCGGACTCGGGCGGCGTCGTCGAATCGCCGTCGCTGGCGGCGGTGTCGCCCCGGAATCTGGGGCGGGAGGAGGCGCGGAGTCGACGACCTGCGGCGGGAGAATCGGGGTTGCTCCCATTCGGTCCGCGCTTGTCAGGGGGAAACTCTGGCAAGTTGTCTACTCCTCAACGACTCTCTTCTCGTGCACAGCGGCCCGCTGCCGCTCTCGTTCGCCGGCACAGGACGCACCGGCAGATATCGGCAATCCTGACCGGCGGTCCCGAGGGGGAGACGAGAGCAGACCGCAAAGCACTTCATGCCGATTTTACGCCGCGACATTGATGAATGCTGGATTTCCTGTGTGGACGAGCAGGGGAGAGCCGGCGGTCGGCCCGGAAATTCGCCGATCGCGGGCCACTGAGACTATGACGAACGACACTTCGGAATATGACGCGGGACACTCTTGCGGCCCAAGCTTTGCCCTGGGTGGGCCCTGTCCCTTAGGCTGTTACCCGTAATGCTGGAAGGTCTGTCGCCGGACCGATGCGTCGGAGGCGATCACCGCATTGCGAATGGAGTCGTGGCTGAGCGGCCGAAAGCGTCACCCTGCTAAGGTGAAGTCCTCCGGACGGGGGACCGTGGGTTCAAATCCCACCGGCTCCGCGCACTGTTGAATCCCCGCGATCCGATGACAGATCGGATTGCGGGGATTCTGTCATTTCGTCCCCGGCGTCGGGCAGGCCGGTTCATCGAAGATTCACCGACAGCGACAAGGTCTGTAGTGAAAGTTGAGCGATTTCGGGCTAGGGTGAAATGAGTCCGCCCGCAGAGCCGCCGGAGATCACCTGAGCCGATCGGGTCCGGCGACATACGAGGAGAACTGAAATCACCATGCGCTCCATTCGCAGGACAGCACTGTCCGCAGCCGCCGTTGTTCTGGCCGTGACCCTGACCGCATGTTCGTCCGGAGACGACTCCGAGGCGTCGACGACCGAAGGTTCCGAATCCCAGGAGGCGGCCGAAGAATCGGGCGAATCCGACGGCTCCGATTCGAAGGGCGAAGCAGGATCCGCCGAGGCGGCCGGTCTCGACCTGAATGACCTGCCCGATCCGATCGCGAGCCAGGATATCCCCGCCGTCGTCGAGGGCGACGATGACGCTACGATGACCGTCGATCTCTTCGCGCTCAAACGTCAGGGTGAGACCGTCGTCGGTCAGTTCGGATTCACCGTGAACTCGAGCTCGACCGAGGAAGACTGGCTGTATGGCTACCTCGGTGACTCGGGTTGGTCTCCATTTCTCGTCGACTCGCAGAACCTGCGGAAGCACTCGGTGCTGAAGAAGAGCATCAATCGGGCGCAGACGGCAGTTCAGGGCCCGAAGTTCACCCCCGGTGAAACCTATTACGCTTTCGCTGTCTTCGCCGCACCCCCGCCGGACGTCGATGAAGTCGAGGTCTCGGTCGTCGACGGCACGAACCTCGTGACCGGAGCGACGATCTCGTGAAGATCGCAGTCGCCTGCTCTGCAGCGGCGCTTGCCGTCGGAATCGTCATCGCAGGGCCGCCCGGATCCGCAGTCGCGAACTCCTTGAATCCGCAAGATGTCGCTGACAGGGACACTCCGACACCCGAAGATTTCACCGACCCCGACCAGTCGACGATCGACGAGAGCATCGTCGACCTCGATCAGGGAATCGATGAGCTCGACAAAGGTATCGAGGATCTCGAATCGACCGAAGTCAGCGGCGACTCCGCCGTGGTCACCCTCGACACCGACATCCTCTTCGACTTCGACTCCGCCGAACTCAGCGACGCGGCGAAGAAGAAGGTCGCCGACCTCGTCAAGGACCTGCCGACGGATTCCGAGATCACCGTCGACGGCCACACGGATTCCAAGGGCGAGGACGACTACAATGAGAAGCTCTCCGAAGACCGCGCCGAGGCCGTCGCCGAGGTACTCACCTCGGAGAGCTCAGACCTCGACGTGACGGCGAAGGGGCATGGGGAGTCCGAACCCGTCGCCGCGAACGAGAAGGGCGGCGAGGACTACCCCGAGGGCCGGGCGAAGAATCGCCGCGTCGAGATCCGCTACGAGAACTGATCCAACCACCGCGAGGGCTGGTCGGATGGGGACACATCCCCTAGACTCGGGATTGTCAGTCAATAAAGGAATGTCTGACAAAATCTTTCATCGTCCGAGCGGTCGATGCAGCGTTCGAACAGCGCAAGGAGGTCAGGATGAAGATTCTGCTGGTGGGATCAGGCGGACACGTCGGCGGTGTGGCGCGGGCCGAACTCGAGAAGCGCGGGCACGACGTCATCGGTGCCACTCGCTCGACCGACCCGGGCGTGGACACCTCGGACGCCGATTCGATCTCCAAGCTGCTCGAGGCGGTCGGCGTCGTCGACGCGATCGTCGTCGCCGTCGGCGCCGCCGCATTCAAGCCGGTCACCGAGCTCACTCGTGAGGACTACACCGAGGCCTTCGTCTCGAAGACGCTCGGGCAGATCGAGTTCGTCACCCAGGGGCTCGACCACCTCAGCGATGGTGGATCGATCACCTTCGTCACCGGAGTGCTCAGCCGCGAACCCGTGCCCACTGCCTCGGCCGCGGCCATGGCCAACGGCGCCGTCGAATCCTTCGTCGTCTCCGCCGCGCCCGAACTGCCGCGGGGCATCCGCATCAACGCGGTCAGCCCGAATGTGCTCGCGAACTCCCCGCACTTCCATGACGCCTTCGCCGGGATGATCCCGGTGACCGACGAGGAGGTGGCCAGCGCCTTCGTGCGCTCGGTCGAGGGCAACGTCACCGGTCGCATCCTCACGGTCTGAGACCCTTGCCCCGCCGCGGCCCTTCACGTGCAGGGGCCGCGCAGGGGCGGAGAAGCGACCCTCCGCCGGCACGGGGCTGATCAGTACAATGAGGAGAAGTCGGTCCGGATATGCGGATGAGGCCGTCCGTGAGCGTCAAGCCGGCCCCGGCCGCTCATGGGGGGCCGTCCCGAGTGACATCGGGCCGGCAGCAGAGAGTCGTATCGAGAAGGCAGTCAGACAGTGGACCCGGTGGAGACAGCGCGCGGCGCAGCGGAACGGACGTCTGCGCGGACTCCGGTCTCGAACACCGAGCGCCGGCAGCGCGTCATCGACGAGATCAAGCGCCGTATCGTGCTCGGTGAGCTCAGGCCCGGGGAGCGGATCATCGAGGCGGATCTGACCTCATCGCTCGAGGTCAGCCGACCCACGGCTCGTGAGGCGCTCAACCAGATGGCCCGCGATGGCTTCCTTATCCAAGAGGCTTACCGCGGCCTGCGGGTGGCCGATATCGAAGTCGACTCGATGCTCGAGATCGCTCGCGTCCGCGTTGCTCTCGACACCGAGGCGATCGACGAGATCCTCGATGATTCCACCGGCGCGCGCATGGCCCGACTCGAAGAGAGCTGGGAGCGCTTCGAGAGCGAGAGCAATGCGGCCGATCCGCTCGCCGTCCACGAGGCTCATATCCGGTTCCATCGCGGAATCTGGGAAGCCGCGGGCAACTATCTGCTGATGCGCATCTGGCCCGTCGTCGAAGCGCAGATGACGATCATCCTCGCCTACGACCAGTTCACCAGACGCGACGCCGAGCGTGCCCATGCCATCCATGCGGCGCTCATGCGCGCCATCCGCAGCGGCGACCGCGCCCGGATCCGCACCGCCCTCGACGTCCATACGATGGACAGCGCCCAGGAGCTCGCGCTCCTCGTCTCCGGCTCCTCCGATCAGGACTGATGGTCCTTCCGCCCGGGACTGACCCCGCCCGGGACTGACCCCGCCAGGACTGACCCCGCCCGGGGCCGATCGCGCCGAGGCGGCCGTGCGCCCCTTCGCCTGCACGGCCGGTCCCGCGTGCGCTCCGCCCCCACGCGCACGGACATCACCCGAACAGTGCCCATCCTTGACCACGGTGGAGGGATTGACGCGCCTGCCAACAGTGCGTAACGTATTCAACAAGTGATTGTCATACAATAAACTCATGAGCCCGTGAGGCCGAATGACGGCCGAGGAGACCAATGGAGGTAACCGGATGAGGACTGTCGTAGTCGGCGGTGGCGTGGTCGGGCTGACCACGGCCTACGAGCTGGCCGTTCGGGGCCACGAGGTCACGGTCATCGAGGCCGAGCGCTGCGGCGCCGGCGCCTCACACGGAAACGCCGCGAAGATCGCGATCGCCGAGAGCAATCCGGTTCCGGCCCCCGGCGTCCTCCTCCAAGGCATCAAGTGGATGCTCCGGCCCGACAGCCCGCTGTCGATCAAACCCTCGCTGGCTCCCGGCTATCTCAAGTTCCTCCTGCGCATGGCCAGACACTGCAATGCGCGTGACTTCGAGTCCGGGCTCGACCTTCATCTGCGCCTCGGCGAGGATGCGAACGAGCTGTTCGACGAGTACCAGCGACAGGGCATCGATTTCGAGATGCACGATCGCGGAGTGCTGCTGGCCTTCGAGACCCGGAAACGGTTCGACGAGCACTGCGAGAGCCTGCCCGCCCTCGAATCCGCCGGTCACCACCCGCAGCACCTGCACGGTGACGAGGTGCAGGAGGCCGAACCGGCGCTCAGTGATCGGATCCGCCACGGACTCTTCTTCCCAGCCGATCGGCAGATCGAGCCGGATTCGCTGACCGCCGGCCTGCTGGCGAAGCTCGCCGAACTCGGCGTCGTCGTGCGCGAGCACACCCGCGTGAAGCGGTTCGTCCGCTCCGGCGAGACCGTCACCGCCGTCGTCACCGACGACGCCGAGGTGATTAGAACCGAGGCACTCGTCATCGCCGCCGGCGTCCCCTCCGGTGGCCTGCTGGGCGAACTCGGACAGAGGGTCCCGATCTACTCGGGCAAGGGCTACAGCATCGACTACTCGCCGGCGCCGTTCGAGCTGCGCACCTCACTGACCCTCGAAGACGCCCGAGTCGCCGTCACTCCGCTGAACGGAATGCTCCGCCTGGCCGGAACCATGGAGTTCGGCAGCACGGACGACAGCGTCAACGAGATCAGAGTCGAGGCCATCCGCCGCGCCGGCCGCGAAGCCTTCCACGCCTGGAGGGACGGCGAGGGGGAGCGCACTCCGTGGGCGGGATCGCGTCCGATGACGCCCGACGGGCTGCCGGTCATCGGCCGCCTCGACTCCGTGGCCAATGCCTACGTCAATTCCGGCCACTCGATGCTCGGTCTGACCCTGGCACCGGGATCGGCCCGCCTGCTGGCCGAGCTGATGACCGACGGCAGCCCCAGCCTGCCGGCCGAGCAGCTGGCGAAGGTCTCACCGAACCGCTTCTGACAGGGTGCCTCGAGAGGACCGCACCCCGCGGGGTCCTGCCTCGGCAGGGCTGAACCTCGGCCCGACGGACCCGGCCATCGCCAGCCGGCCCGACGGACCCGACCACCGCCCAGTGCACCGTCCCCACCGGCCCGCACGGGCCGGTTCGACCGCACGGGCCGGTTCGACCGCATCGCCCGCCCACACCAACCGACTCTCAGAGACAACCGACCCCGACAAGGAAGACAGATGACCACTGAGCAGTTCAGCGGCGTGCTCGCCGCCGTCGTCACCCCGTTCACCGCAGACGGTTCCGCCGTCGATGTCGAAGGCGTTCGCCGGCAGGCCGACCACATCATCTCCGGCGGCGTCAACGGGCTCGTGCCCGGAGGCTCGACCGGCGAGTTCACCGCCCTGACCGTCGAGGAGCGCAAGGCCTCGAACCGCGCGTACATCGAGGCCGCAGCCGGCCGCGCCCCGTCGTCGCAGGCACCGGAGCCCTGAGCACCGCCGAGACCATCGAACTGACCCGGGACGCCAAGGACGCCGGAGCCGATGCCGTGATGGTCGTCCCGCCCTTCTACGACGCCCCCGACTTCGATGCCCTGATCGCTCACTACTCGGCGATCACCGAGGCAGTCGACATCCCGATCATGTACTACAACATCCCGGCCGCCACCGGGGTGGAGCTGAGCTCGCAGCAGCTCGGCGAACTCGGCCGCAGAACCGGAGTGACCAGCTACAAGGACACCGGCGGCGACTTCCCGAAGTTCACCGAGGTCCACTTCGATGAAGCCGAGGACATCCAGGCCCTCAACGGCTGGGACACCCTGACCTTCGCCGCCTTCGCCCTCGGTGCCCGCGCCGGAGTGTGGGGCGCGGCCAGCGTCATCCCCGGCCTCTGCGCCGAGCTCTACCAGGCCGTCGCCGTCGACGGAGACCTCGCCCGCGGTCGCGAGCTGTGGGCGAAGATCAACCCGATCTGTGTCTTCCTCGAGTCACACAGCTATGCTGGCGCCATCAAGGCAGGAACGGCACTCGTCGGAGTCGACGCCGGTCCGACCCGTTCGCCGATCCTGCCGCTGGCCGAGGAGTTCGTCGACGAACTGCGCGGCCTGCTGCGCGATGCCGGCGTCTCGGTCGTCGGCTGATGAGCCGCGGAAGCGAGGAAGTGTGACAAACAGGCAGATCATCCAGGCGGTCGACGTCCATGCCGCCGGAGAGCCGGGCCGAGTGCTTCTCGGCTCGAACCTCAAGGTCAAGGGCTCGACCATGGTCGAGAAGCTGCGCTACTGCCAGGAGCACCTCGACGACTTCCGCACTCTCATCCTGCAGGAGCCGCGCGGCTATCCCGGAATGTGCTCGCCGATCGTCGTGTCCGCGCCCGATCCCAGCTGCGACTTCGGGATGATCGTGATGGAGCAGGGCGGGTTCAAGCCGATGTCCGGCTCGAACCTCATCTGCACCGTCACGGCCCTGGTGGAGACCGGTACCGTCGACATCAGCGAACCCATCACGGAGCTGCGCATCGACACGGCGGCCGGCGTCGTCACCGCCCGCGCCGAGGTGGTCGACGGTCGAGCGAAGAACGTGACCTTCGACAATGTGCCGGCGTTCGTCCACGGACTCGACCTGCCGCTGACGGTCCCCGGCTACGGAACGATCCCCGTCGACCTCGTCTTCGGCGGACAGTTCTACGTCCAGACCGCGGCGGACAACCTCGGCGTGGATCTCGAACCGGACAACGCCAAGGAGATCATCCGTGCGGCCAGCGTGATGCTGCAGGCGGCGAACGAGACCTTCGAGGTCAGCCACCCGCTCATCTCCGAGATCGATTCGATCGGCCTGCCGATGATCCACGGACCCGCCCGCACCGAAGGCACCGACGGACGCAACGCCGTCGTCCTGCCCAACGGTGCGGTCGATCTCAACGATGCGAGCACCTGGTCGGGCACGCTCGACCGGTCGCCGTGCGGAACCGGCACCAGTGCACGTGTGGCCGCCAAGCACGCACGCGGCGAACTCGCCGTCGGTGAGAGGTTCGTCCACGAATCGATGATGGGAACGACCTTCACCGCCGAGGTGAGGGAGGAGACGACGCTGGGCGGGGTTCCGGCCGTGGTCCCCTCGATCAGCGGGCGGGGCTGGATCACCGGATTCCAGCAGCTCGTCGTCGAAGCCGATGACCCGTTCCCCGTCGGCTACACCGTCGGCGACATCTGGGGACGGGGAATCGGACGGATGACCGCCGAAGGCGTGGACTGAGGGCCGTGCCGCGACCGCTGCGCGCGGCAGACTCTGCCACCAGGAGAGGACCAGCCATGGAACTGCAGTCCCACACCATCATCGTCACCGGAGCGGCCGGCGGCATCGGATCGGCCATCACCGCGGCCTGCGCCCGGCAGGGTGCGCGGGTGGCCGCCGTCGACCGCGTCGAAGCGGTGGCACCGTCCGGTGAGGGCATCCCCGCCGAGGCGGTCACGCCCTTCCTCGCGGATCTGTCCGAATCCGCCGGGTGCACCGATCTCCTCGCCGAGGTGACCGACCGCCTCGGCGCCGTCGACGGGCTCGTCAACTGCGCCGGGGTGATGCGTCGCGGCGATCTGCTCGAGATCGACGAGGACGACTGGGCGGCGACCTACGCCGTCAACGTCGACGCAGTCATGCGCCTGTGCCGGGCGGCGCTGCCCCTCCTCAAGAAGGCCGATTCGGCCGCCATCGTCAATATCGCCTCGCAGTGGGGGGCTGCAGCCGGCCGGCGGACACATCGCGTACAACAGTTCGAAGGCCGCGGTGGTCTCGCTCACCCGCAGTCTGGCCAGGGACTTCGGGGCCCACGGGGTGCGCGCGAACTCGATCTGCCCCGGTGAGATCCTCACCCCCCCCATGCTGCAGCAGAAGCTCGACGACGGCGGCATCGCCGAATCCGAGCTGGCCGCTTCGATTCCGCTCGGGCGGCTCGGCCGGCCCGCCGAGGTCGCGGAGCTGACGACCTTCCTGCTCAGCGACCGGGCTTCGTTCATCTCGGGCGCGGCCGTCGAGATCGCAGGAGCCCAGCAGGTGGGCTGAATCGGCGCGGACTGCGCGCTGGGATGTGTCTGACAATCACGGGCCGGGCGTCCCTTCATGATCGGTCACGCTTGTGGAATGATGTGACAGAAGATGAGGGCGAGGTCAGCCCGTCCTGATTCTTGCCTGTAAGACAAAGATGTTCGAACGAGAGCGGCTGAGAGAGGCGAGTCGGATGAGCGGCAATGGTGCGGCGCGGGGCTACGGAGTGTCTTCGGCAGGAGAGCGCATCGGCTTCGACGAGCTGGCGGCGGCGATCGAATCGAAGCTGATCGCTGCCGGAGCATCCCCGGCGACGGCGCGCGTGCTGGCGAGCAACTGCGCCGCCTGCGAACGTGACGGCACCCTCAGCCACGGAGTCTTCCGGGTGGCCGGCTACCTCGATTCGCTCGAGCGCGGGTGGGCCAACGGATCCGCCGAGGCGACCGTCGATGTCGTCAGCTCCTCCTTCGTCCGCATCGACGGGGACAACGGATTCGCCCAGCCGGCGCTTGCCGCGGCCGGGGCGGAGATCGATCAGGCGCTCGCCGATACGGGTGTCGCGGTCATCGCCCTGGCCAACACCCACCACTTCAGTGCACTGTGGCCCGAGCTCGAGTCCTTCGCCCGCGACGGCCGGGTCGCCATGGCGATGATCGCCAGCGGCAAACTCGCCGTCGTCCCCGAAGGCGCGACGCGGCCGGTCTTCAGCACGAACCCCTTCGCCTTCGCGACCCCCGTGGCCGGGGGCGATCCCGTCGTCTTCGACTTCTCCACTTCCTCGATGTCCCATGGAGACCTGCAGCTGCTGCGGGCCGAGGGCCGGGAGGTTCCGATCGGCACCGGCGTCGACTCGACCGGCGCCGACACCAGGGACCCGGAGACCATCCTCGACGGAGGCGGCATCCGCCCCTTCGGCGGGCACAAGGGTGCGATGCTGTCATTCATGATCGAGACGCTGGCGGCCGGACTGACCGGCGGGGCCTTCACCTTCGAGATCGACGCCGAGGCCCCCGAGGGGGTTCACACCTTCCGCACCGGCCAGCTCTACATCGTCATCGATCCCGAGCGAGGTGGGAACGAAGCCTACCTGGCCCGCGTCCGGGGATTCATCGATATGCTCCGGGACGCCGGAATGGACCGACTGCCCGGCGATCGTCGCTATGCCAATCGCGCCGAGGCTGCCGAGGCCGGAATCCCCGTCACCGACACCATTCGCGCGCTGCTCGACTGAACGGAAACGGCGGAGGAGACCGCGCGCGGTATCGAGCTCAACCGTGCATCCGCCACCACAGCAGCGCAACGTGCAGTGCCGTGCGCGACTCCGCATCGTCGAGAGAGACGCCGAGGCGGTCCTGCAGCTTCGCGATCCGAGCGTAGAGCGCGGGTCGGGACAGGTATCCGGCTCGCGCCATCGCGGACTTGTTCCCACCATGGGCGAGGTGGAGACCGAGGAGATCCAACAGCTCCTCGTCGGCCGTGTCCCCGAGCAGCGGTCCGAGCTCGCCCTCGGCGAAGGCCCGCAGCCGCGAGTCCTCGGCCAGCAGCGACAGCAGACCGCGAAGGCGGACGTCCGATGAGCGGTAGAACGAGCGCCGGCGGACGTCGAGGGTGGAGGCGACCTCGGCGACCTGGGCGGCAGCCTCGAGCCGGGCGACCGCCCGGCGCAGGGACGTGCTGGCCCGACCGACCCCGACGACCCGGCCGTCCGCGGGTCCCTCGAGCTCGGCGAGGACATCGGTGAGGACGGCCTCGGGCTCATTACGCGCAGCAGGCCGAGGTCTGCGCTCCGTCGTCCGGCCGGCCGGAGCCAGAACGAACCCGAAGACTCCCGACTGCAGGCTGGTCATCAGGCAGCACCGCCCCAGACGCGCGACGGCGGCGACGATCTCCTGAGTCAATCCGCGCTCCTGCAGCTGGATGCGCGTCGGGTCGGCCTCCTCACCCCGATCGAGGCGGACGACGACCGGGATGAGTTCGGCTCCCTCGGCGGGGGAGAAGCCCAGGGACCGCGCGCGCTGCAGCGCCGCATGTTCGTCGAGGCCATCGGAGTCCGAGATCTCCCGGATCAGTCCGCTCTGCGCCTGCAGCAGCAGATCCTGTTCGTCACGGTCGGCCATGCGGGTCAGCGTCAGAGCCTCGCCGGCGCGTTCGATGATCTGTTCGAGGGCCGCGCTCGTCTCCGTCGGACTCGGCACGACGAGCCGACCCCACCGGCGAGCACTCAGTCCGACGGGAGTCTGCCTCCAGCGCGCCGCCTCACCGACCCCGGGCGCCGTGGCCCTGCCGGTGACCAGGTCCGCCCACTTCTGGACCAGCGACTGGGAGTCCCGGCCGGCATGGGCGAGAACGCGATGGGAGACATCCTCGAGGACCACGGGCACCGCCAGCAGTTCGGCCGTGCGATCGACGATCGTCTGCGCGCTCGCCCGCTCCAGGCTCAGCTGGGTGTAGGTCTCGTGGATCTCCTGTGCGTGCTCGAGCCGGGACAGCTGCTGAGCCAGGAGCCGACGGTGGGCGAGTTCGGTGATCCTGACGAACTTGACCCGTCGCGGCAGCAGGACGATCGGCAGTGAGCGCCCCGCCGCGGCCGCGCGCACGATCGTGCTCGCCTGCTCATCAGGGGCCGAGTCCTCGTCGACGAGCTCGACGATCGTTCCGGCAGCGCCGACTGTCTCGAGCTGGTCGAAGAACTCCGACATCGCCGCGGCCGAGCGGCGGAATGTGGTGGCCGTGGTGAGCACGAGCTCCCCGCCTTCGAGGAAGCGCTCGACGTGCTCGGAATCGGCGATGTGGACCCACCGGATGGTCCTCGACAGCTCGTCCTCGCCCGCGAGCACCTCGGGCGCGGCACTGCTGACCTCCCCGAATTCGAGCAGGCCGGCGATGCTCAGCGATCCCTCGCCCGAATCCTGTTCGGCCGTGCCCGGCGAGCCCTCCTCAGCCATGCCCGGCGAGTGCTTCCCGGCCGCCGGCGAGTCGGTGTGCCGCGCGAATGATCGAGCGTCCATTGACACAGTGTAAGGCCACTGGCTCCTGTTATTACAGTCTGACACTACTGCGAACGGCAGCGACGACGGAAGATGGAGCCAGCCGACCCATCGACGACGAAGAAGGACACCGATGCCCACTCTCTCCCATTGGATCAACGGACAGACCGTCACCGCGAGCACCGACACCCGCCTCGGCGATATCACGAACCCCGCCACCGGCGTCGTCAGCGGCCAGGTGGCGCTCGGTTCGAAGGCGACCGTGGAATCGGCGATCACCGCCGCCGCCGAGGCGTTCCCCGCCTGGCGCGACACCTCGCTGGCGAAGCGGACGAGCGTCCTGTTCGCCTTCCGCGAGCTGCTGAACGCGCGCAAGCAGGAACTGGCCGAGATCATCACCGCCGAACACGGCAAGGTCGTCTCCGATGCCCTCGGTGAAGTCGCCCGCGGCCAGGAAGTCGTCGAATTCGCCTGCGGCATCGCCGCCCACCTCAAGGGCGGTCACACGCAGAACGCCTCGACGAACGTCGACGTCCACTCGCTGCGCCAGCCCCTGGGCGTGGCCGCGATCATCTCGCCGTTCAACTTCCCGGCCATGGTGCCGATGTGGTTCTTCCCCGTGGCCATCGCCGCCGGCAACACCGTCGTGCTCAAGCCCTCGGAGAAGGACCCGACGGCGGCGAACTGGATCGCCGAGCTGTGGAAGGAAGCGGGCCTTCCCGACGGCGTATTCAACGTCGTCCACGGTGACAAGGAAGCCGTGGACACGCTCCTGACCAGCCCCGAGGTCGCCTCGGTGTCGTTCGTCGGATCGACCCCGATCGCGAAGTACGTCTACGAGAACGGCACCGCCGCCGGCAAGCGCGTCCAGGCCCTCGGCGGGGCGAAGAACCACATGCTGGTCCTGCCCGACGCCGATCTCGACCTCGCCGCCGACGCCGCCGTCAACGCCGGCTACGGTGCCGCCGGTGAACGCTGCATGGCGATCTCCGTGGTCGTGGCCGTCGACTCGATCGCCGATGAGCTCGTGGCAAGGATCGCCGAGCGCACCCGCACTCTGCGCATCGGCGACGGCAGAGGCGAACCGGATATGGGCCCGCTGGTGACCGCCGCCCACCGCGACAAGGTCTCCGGCTACATCGACGCGGGAGTCGAAGCCGGCGCGAAGCTCGTCCTCGACGGACGCGAGCACGACCACACGGACGGCTTCTTCCTCAACCCGACCCTGTTCGACGAGGTCACGACCGATATGTCGATCTACACCGACGAGATCTTCGGCCCCGTGCTCGCCGTCGTCCGCGTCCCCGGCTACGACGAAGGACTCGACCTCATCAACGCCAATCCCTACGGCAACGGCACCGCGATCTTCACCAATGACGGCGGTGCGGCCCGGCGCTACGAGAACGAGGTCGAGGTCGGCATGGTCGGCGTCAACGTCCCGATCCCCGTGCCGGTGGGCCACTACTCCTTCGGCGGATGGAAGAACTCGCTGTTCGGCGACACTCACGCCTACGGCGAAGAGGGAGTCCACTTCTTCACCCGCGGCAAGGTCGTGACCTCACGCTGGCTCGACCCCAGCCACGGAGGTCTCGACCTCGGATTCCCCACCAACGACTGATGTCTCGCGCACTCGGACCCACCTCGGCGAAGGAGCAATCATGACAACGACGACCCCAGAACACACGCAGGCGGCGACGGCGGAGACGATCGGTGAGGAACGCCTCGCGGCCGGGCGGCGGGCCCACGAACTCGATCGAGCGCACGTCTTCCACTCCTGGCAGGCGCAGGGACCGTTCCAGCCGATGACGATCGTCGATGCGGCCGGCCCCTATGTCTGGGACGGTGAGGGGCGGAAGCTGCTCGACATGTCATCACAGCTGGTCAACACGAACATCGGGCACCAGCACCCGGCCGTCGTCGCGGCCATTCAGGCCCAGGCGGGCACGCTGTGCACGATCGCCCCGCAGCACGTCAACGAGGCCCGCTCCGAAGCGGCCAGACTCATCGCCGAGCGCACCCCGGGCGATCTCGACCACGTGTTCTTCACCAACGGCGGGGCCGACGCGAACGAGCACGCGATCCGCATGGCCCGGCTGCACACGGGACGGACGAAGGTGCTCTCGGCCTACCGCAGCTACCACGGCGGCACCCAGCTGGCCGTCAATGTCACCGGCGACCCCCGTCGCTTCGCCAACGACTATTCGGCCGAGGGCGTCGTCCACTTCGTGCCCGCCTACCAATACCGTTCGCACTTCTCCTCGACCTCGGAGACGGAGGAGACGCAGCGGGCGCTGGCCCACCTCGAGGACATGATCACCCTTGAGGGCCCGGACAACATCGCCGCCCTCATCCTCGAGACCGTTCCGGGCACCGCCGGGATCTACGCCCCTCCGGCCGGATACCTCGAAGGCGTGCGCGAGCTGACGGCCCGCTACGGGATCGTCTTCATCGCCGACGAGGTGATGGCCGGGTTCGGACGCACCGGACGCTGGTTCGCCGTCGACCACTGGGACGTGACACCGGATCTCATCACCTTCGCCAAGGGCGTGAACTCCGGTTACGTCCCACTCGGCGGAGTGGCGATCTCCGATGCGATCTTCGAGACCTTCCGCGACCGCGCCTACCCCGGCGGGCTGACCTACTCGGGGCATCCGCTGGCCTGCGCGGCGGCGGTGGCGACGATCACCGCGATGGAGACCGAGGGCATGGTCGACAACTCCGACCGCCTCGGCGCCGAGATCATCGGTCCGACGCTGCGGGAATTCGCGCAGCGCCACCCCTCGATCGGGGATGTGCGCGGCATGGGGTGCTTCTGGGCGGTCGAACTCGTCAAGGACCGGACGACGAAGGAACCGCTGGCCGCCTACGGTGGCAGCTCACCGGAGATGAACGAGGTCATCGCCGCGCTCAAGGCCGACGGTGTGCTTCCGTTTGCGAACTTCAACCGGATTCACGTCGTCCCGCCGCTGAATACGCCTGACGACGACCTCCGGTTCGGGCTCGCCGCTCTCGACCGGGCCCTCGACGTCGCCGATCGCTTCGTCACGGAGTGAGCCGGATTCGGGCCTGATCGGCGATATTCGCGTCCACGGACCCCTTCGGACTGTGACAGTTCTTGCACTCGTCCAGACGATGGGGTCCGTTTGCGCATGTCAGAAGTGAACATCCGGTGAACGAGGTGGAGTATGGTCGAACTGCGGATGAAGATCAGCAGAACTGGGAGGTAGACTTCTGCGGGATAGTGATCGCTGGCCGCCAGTCGAATCATCCACGGTCCGAATAGTGTCTACACCCAAGGTCGATTAGTGGAAATCATCTTCGTCGTCGTGCTTGTCATAGCACTGGCACTGTTCTTCGACTTCACCAATGGCTTTCACGATACAGCCAATGCCATGGCCACTCCGATCGCCACGGGAGCGATCAAACCCAAAACGGCGGTCACTCTCGCCGCGATCCTCAACCTCGTCGGTGCCTTCCTCTCCACGGAGGTGGCCAAGACCATCTCCGGCGGAATCATCAGAGAAGGCAATGGGGGAGTCCAGATCACCCCCGACTTCATCCTCGCCGGTCTCATCGGCGCGATCATCTGGAACATGGCCACCTGGCGCTTCGGCCTCCCGTCCTCGTCGTCCCACGCGCTCTTCGGCGGCCTCATCGGTGCGGCCATCGTCGGCGCCGGACTCAACTCCGTCGATTTCGGAGTGTTCCTGTCCAAGGTCGTCATCCCGGCGCTGGCAGCCCCGATCATCGCGGGCGTCAGCGCCTATATGTGCACCCGCATCGCCTATGCGATCACCCGCCGCAACGAGGAGGGCAAGACCGCTCGCCGGGCTCCCTTCAAGTACGGGCAGATCTTCTCCTCTTCGCTGGTGGCGCTGTCGCACGGGACGAACGATGCGCAGAAGACGATGGGCGTGATCACCCTCGTGCTCGTCTCCGCGAATCTGCAGGAGCACGGGACCGGCCCGCACATCTGGGTCATCACCTCGTGTGCCCTGGCGATCGCGCTCGGCACCTACATCGGCGGCTGGCGCATCATCGACACCCTCGGCACGAAGCTGACGACGGTCAAGGCCGCTCAGGGTCTGTCGGCCGAGACCTCGACCGCCGCCGCCATTCTCGCCTCGTCGCACCTCGGCTTCGCCCTGTCGACGACGCAGGTGGCCTCCGGTTCGGTCCTCGGTTCGGGCCTGGGGCGCAAAGGCGCCGACGTCCAGTGGTCGACGGCCGGACGCATCGCCTCGGGGTGGCTGCTGACGATTCCCGCTGCCGCCATCGTCGGCGCGGTCGCCGCCGGCATCGCACACCTGGGGACGATCGGCATCCTCATCGACACCGCCATCGCCGTGGTCGTCGTCCTCTGGATCTACCTGAGTTCGCGTCAGGTCGAAGAGACCGACCTCTCGGGCTTCGACACCGTCGGCGAAGCCGTCAACATCCGCGGTCGCAAGCGCAAGCTGCGCAAGGACCGCAACCGCAAGCGAGCCATGGCCAAGCGGAAGGCCCGCCGCGAGGCGTGGGAGGAGAAGCAGGCGGCCAAGGAGAAGCGTCGCGCCGCTCGGAAAGCGAAGAAGAACGGATCCGTCGCAGACACCGAGGCCGAGTCCGGCGCGAGCTCCGGCAAGGGTACGGACTCCGCCAAGGGCGCGAAGGCCGGCAAGGGCGCGAACTCCGGCAAGGGCGCGAAGGCCGAGTCGACGGCGGCCGGCACGTCAGCGGATTCGGGCGCCTCTTCGACCGGGGCCGATGCGAGCGATAAGGGAGACGCGAAATGATCGAATGGAGCTCGTTCCTCATCGTTGCCGCCGCGACCTGGATCTCGGCAGTCATCGTCATCACGCTGTTCTCCACGGCGGTGCGGATGCGCGCCTCGCACCTCGATCGGGTCGAGGAGGGGCGCAGAAGTCCTGCGCTTCAGTTCGCCTACTGGGCGGTCTTCGGCATCTGCGGACTCGTCGTCATCCTCGGCGTCTACCTCATCGTCCCCGCACTGCACGGAGCCTGAGCCTCAGGCACGGCCCGTTCCGGAGTTTGCGGTCGCACCAGGGCACTTGCGCCTCCCGGCCAGAGCCCCTCGCGGTATTTTCGACGCCCGGGGCTGCCGCCTTGGCAGGTGCTCTTCGCGGCATGAACTCGCATCGGGCACCTTTGGCCGCGATTCCTACCGTTGCACTGGTGCGCAACGTCTCTTCGGAGACGCATTGCGGCGCATAGTCTGAGATGCCGCTGACGGTGGACGCAATTTCCGGGAAGCGGCCCTCGAGATGCGGCCCGACTCGTCCACGACCCGGCACCAAGACGAGGCATCTACACTCGACCTGTGACAATTCGACAGAATGACCCTGGGCTTTCTGCAGATCTGCTCAAGGAAATCGCCCGGGTCGATCACCGCCGCCTCGACCGGTGGACCGCGGAAATGCGCCGCAATGGTCGCGTGGTGCTGCGGACGAACCTGTTCAAGACGATTGTGTGGGACCTCGTCTGCTGGCTGTTCGTCGGAGCGAGCATCTTGATGTTCACCGTCAATGCGGGCTCATGGAACCCGCTGTCCGAAGACTTCGGCGGTTGGCTGGTGTTCTTCTTCTTGCTGGTGTTCGCCGCAGGTTTTGTGCTGTTCGGCCTGGGCGCAGTGCTGTGGACATTCATCTTTCCCCTCGTGCGACCGCAGCTGGTCGTGTCGCGGTGGGGTGTGGAAGCCTCGTGGTGGAAGCCCGGCGGACGGACGATACGGTTCGCGGCCCCGTGGACGGGCATCGTCAGCCTGGGCGGACAGTTTCTGCCGAGGAGATGGCCGATGCCGGACGGGCTGATCGTGACGATCACTGCTCATGGGGCCACCGCTCATCAGAACAGGTTGATGGGCAGGAAACCGGCGATGGTCACCCACCGCGTATCGACCATGCTTCACGGGCGCTCGCGTGATGTGCTGGCATTTCTCGTGCAGGTGAGAGGGGCGCCCCCGGGGCAGAGCTGAGTCCGTTCCGTGCCACCTCAACGGGACACGAAGATCCCCCAGCCACCTCGGCGGCGGTTGGGGGATCCTCAGCGGCCGGAGGGCTCAGGCCCTCAGGGGCTCAATCAAGCGAATCGGCCCGGACCGGCGAGCCGATGCGACTCAGGCCAGGCCGAGGCGCTCGCGGAGCTTGTCGACCTCATTGCGCAGTTCGGTCGGAACCGAATCGCCGAGCTCGGCGTACCATTCCTCGATGAGTCCGAGTTCGGTCTCCCACTCCTCGGGCTTGATGGCCAGTGCCTTGCGCAGCTGCTCGTCGGTGAAGTCGAGACCCTCTGTGTCCAGACCGCCCTCGACCGGGGTCAGGCCCAGCGGGGACTCGACGGCCTCGGCGGTGCCGGCCACGCGCTCGAAGATCCACTTGAGGACGCGCGAGTTCTCGGAGAATCCGGGCCACAGGAACGAGTTGTCGTCATCGCGACGGAACCAGTTGACGTAGAAGATCTTCGGCAGCTGAGCACCTTCGGTGTTGCCGATGTCGAGCCAGTGCTGGAGGTAGTCACCGACGTTGTAGCCGATGAACGGGCGCATGGCCATGGGATCGCGGCGGACGACGCCGACGGCCCCGGTGGCGGCGGCCGTGGTCTCCGAGGACAGCACCGAACCCATGAACACGCCGTGTGTCCAGTCCTTGGTCTCGGTCACCAGCGGCATCGTGGTCTTGCGACGACCGCCGAAGAGGATGGCCGAGATCGGCACACCGTTCGGGTTCGTCCACTCCGGGGCCAGCGTGGGGACGTTCGCGATCGGGGTGCAGAAGCGCGAGTTCGGGTGAGCGGCGGGAGTCTCGGACTCGGGAGTCCAGTCGTTGCCCCTCCAGTCGGTCAGATGCGCCGGCGTCTCGTCGGTCTTGCCTTCCCACCACACATCTCCGTCGTCGGTCAGAGCGACGTTGGTGAAGATGTTGCCGCCGGCCTCGATGGCGCGCATCGCGGTCGGGTTCGTGGTGTAGCCGGTGCCCGGCGCGACGCCGAAGAGACCGAATTCGGGGTTGACGGCGTAGAGCTGACCGTCGGCGCCGAAGCGCATCCAGGCGATGTCGTCACCGAGAGTCTCGGCCTTCCAGCCGGGGATGGTCGGTTCGATCATGGCGAGGTTGGTCTTGCCGCAGGCCGAGGGGAACGCGGCGGCGATGTACTTGACCTCGCCCTCCGGGCTGGTCAGCTTGAGGATGAGCATGTGCTCGGCCAGCCAGCCTTCGTCGCGAGCGATCGCCGAGGCGATGCGCAGGGCGTAGCACTTCTTGCCCAGCAGCGCGTTGCCGCCGTAGCCGGAGCCGAACGACCAGATCGCACGCTCTTCCGGGAAGTGGGTGATGTACTTCGTGGGGTTGCAGGGCCAGGCGACATCGTCCTGTCCTGCTTCCAGCGGAGCGCCGACCGAGTGGACGCACTCGACGAACTCCGCGTCCTGGGCCTCGATCGCGTCGAGGGCGTACTTGCCCGAGCGCGCCATGACGAGCATGGAGAGGACGACGTAGGGAGAGTCCGTGACCTCGATGCCGAACATCGGCTGATCCGCCTCGGCATGGCCCATGACGAAGGGGATGACGTACATGGCGCGTCCGCGCATCGAGCCGTCGAACAGTCCGTTCAGCGTCTGCTTCATCTCGTCCGGGGCGACCCAGTTGTTGAGCGGGCCGGCGTCCTTCTCGTCGACGGAGCAGATGTAGGTGCGATCTTCGACGCGGGCGACGTCCTCGGGGTCGGAGGCCGCGTAGTAGGAGTCCTCGGTTCCGGCCACGCGCACAATGGTCCCGGACTCGACGAGCTGCTCGGCGATCCGGTTCTTCTGTTCGTCGGAACCATCGACCCAGACGATCTCGTCCGGGGTGGTGAGGGAGGCGATCCGGCCGACGAACGACAGCACCGATTCGTTGTCGGTCGGGGCGTTCTTCAGCTGGTCAGCGACGACATCATGGTCGAGGACAGTCATGAGTGGTCTCCTGTTGGGTCGAGAGTGCGGGGGTTTCGTCTCGGGCGGTGGCTGATTCCGTCGAGCGGTTGGTACACCTCCACCGTAGGATGGGGACAGCCGCGAAAATCGCCGGTTTCGGTCACGTGAAGATGTGCATTGGATCACAACGCAGTCACTTTTGACGTGAAAGAAGCAATCAATTGACGTTTCTTTTCAGTATTATGACGTGCAATTTCAGTGGGAGTCTGTACTGAAATCTGCCGGTTCTCATCCGTCGATCCGCGTTCGGTTTCCGAACGGACCCGTTCGCCGAGGCCGCTCCTGCCCTCTCATGCGGAAATGCGCACCTCATGCGAAGGCGGGCGAGTGTGGCGAAGCGCACGTTGGGGCGATTTGAGCTGGAGTGAGCACGGTGTGTATAGTTGATCGAGTTGCAGGGCGATGGCCTAGGCAACACGCGCCACTAGCTCAAC
This sequence comes from Brevibacterium sp. SMBL_HHYL_HB1, assembly GCF_018208375.1. NCBI lineage: Bacteria > Bacillati > Actinomycetota > Actinomycetes > Micrococcales > Brevibacteriaceae > Brevibacterium > Brevibacterium sp. SMBL_HHYL_HB1. The sequence continues at coordinate 4,122,582 of NZ_CP062936.1, forward strand.
GGATAGAGCATCTGACTACGGATCAGAAGGTTGGGGGTTCGAATCCCTCGTGGCGCACCGAAGAGGAAGTCCCCCGCCAGTTCTGGCGGGGGACTTCTTGTCTGTTCTGCCCTGACCGAGTGCCGATGATCAGTCCTTGACGGCGAGCACCGGGACGGGGGAGTCGAGAAGCAGCCTCTGACTGATCGATCCGATGAGCATCTTGCCTACTCGGGACCGGCGGCGCATCCCGATGACGAGGCGGACGACCTCGGGGCGGTCCTCGAGTTCGTCGAGGACCGCCTCGGCGGGGTCCCGGTCACCGCGGCCCTTGCGGTTGATGACGGTGTAGTCGATTCCGCTCTCGTCGAGGGCTGAGGTGTCGAACGAGGAGGCGAGACCGAGCGGAACGATGACGAGGTCGGTGTCGAGGAGTTCGGCTTCGGCGATGGCGGCGGTGACAGCCGAAGCACCCTCCTTGCGGTCAGGAACGGCGACCAGGATCGACATGATGGACTCCTTCGTGGCAGAGATCGGAAGACGAGGTTGGCGAGCTCGGGCGGTTTCGGCGAGGGCCGAAGGGGCGAGTGACTGGGACAGGGTGTCTCATCTTACTCACCGTACTTCGCGCGGAACTCGGCCTCGAGGTCCTCGAGGGTCTTGTTCCGGGTTTCGGGAACGAAGAAGTAGATGAACAGAAGCGCCAGCACTCCGAGCCCGGCGAAGAGGAAGAAGGTGTTCGAGATCCCGAGCCCGCTGACCACGCTCGGGAAGAACTGGGCGACGGCGGCGTTTGCCATCCACAGTGCGAACACGCAGATGCCCATTGCGAAGGAGCGGATCTTGAGCGGGAAGATCTCGGCGAGCATGAGCCATACGAGCGGTCCCAGCGTTCCCTGCATGGAGAAGACGAACAGGACGATGAAGACGAGGATCGCATAGGCCTTGAAGGTCCCGTCGGGTAGGAACACGGCAGAGAGGCCGATGAGCAGGTGGAAGGAACTGGTCAGCGTGAATCCGCCGATGAGCATGAACCGGCGTGGAAGCCGGTTGATGAGCAGGATGCCGACGGTGACGCCGAGGACGGAGAAGAGCCCGTTGAAGGTGTTCGCGATGATCGCGGCATCGGCGGAGAACCCGGCGTTGGTCAGCAGCTGAGTGCCGTAGTACATGACCGAGTTGATGCCTGTCAGCTGTTGGGCGATGCCCAGACCGACTCCGATGAGGACGAGTCTGAGCACCCATTTCGAGGCGAGGTCGGACACGCCGCCGGTCTTCGATTCCTCTTCCTGCGCGGCGAGGATCTCGACTTCCTTCATCTCCGCCTCAGCCCGTTCGTCGGAGCGGACCTGCTTGAGGACTCCCAGAGCCTGTTCGTCGCGGTTCTTCGCGATCAGCCAGCGGGGACTCTCGGGCAGGAAGAGCATCCCGATCAGCAGCGCGATGGCCGGCAGAACAGCGACGGCGAGCATGTAGCGCCACACGCCCTCGTGCTCGCCCCAGATGTTGAAGATGATCGCGTTGATGACGAAGGCGGCGAACTGACCGACGACGATCATCACCTCGTTGCGGGTCACGAGCGAGCCGCGCTTCTCGAAGGGAGCGAGCTCGGCCAGATAGACCGGCACGGTCGTCGATGCCGCACCGACGGCCAGGCCGAGGAAGAAGCGCGCTCCGGCGAGGAACTGCCAGTTCGGGGCCAGTGAGCAGGCCAGAGTTCCGACGATGAAGAAGGTGGCCAGGAGCAGGATGTTCGAGCGTCGCCCGAAGGCGTCGGAGAGCCGCCCGCCGATGACGGCACCGAAGGCCGCACCGATGGTCAGGAAGCTGACGACGATGCCCTCGGTGCGCGGAGTCAGTCCGAAATCGTGGGTCAGCGGTTCGAGGGCGCCGTTGACGACGCCGGTGTCGTAGCCGAACAGCAGTCCGCCGAATGTGGCGACGACGGCGATGATGCCCAGGCGTGAGGTGTGCGGACCCTTGGTGTAGGGTGGAAGGTCCACCAGCGACTTGTGTTGACCGCTCATGGTGTTCACTCTCCTTCGAATGATTCTCTGGTGATCCGTCGGACAGCTCGCAGAGGAATCCGACAGGCAGCCCCACAACGCTGTGGTGACGGGTCGTCCCACCGCTTCGAGGCGTCAGGGCGGCCCCACCATGTCGAAGTGGTGCGGTGGAGCAGGACTGTTCAGTTGTGGTGCCGTTGCCGGTGCTGGTGCCGGGACCGCGCACCGACTGCGATGCCGCGCACCGACTGTGGCACCGGTGCGCGGCGGTGGTCAGTCGCGGGTGTCGGCCGATGACGAGGCGATGAGTTCGTCGATGCGCTGCTTCTGATAGCGGCTGACGGCATCGTTGTTCTCGTTCTCGCCGAAGACGTTGGACACGATGAGTCCGTCCTCGCGGTCGAGGAACCCGGTTCTGCGCAGGGTCGCGAACAGTGCGTCGAAGTCGACATCGCCGTCTCCGACCTTGAGGTGCTGATGCACCCGCGCCGAGGTGGTCGGCGGGTTCGCGATGTAGCGCAGTCCGTTCGAGGCCCGGTGGTCGAAGGCGTCGGAGATGTAGACGGCGTTCAGCCGCTCGCCGAGTTCATCGGCCAGGGTCTCGAGGCAGTCACCGTAGTGAAAGGTGTGGGAAGCGACGTAGACGAAGCCGACTGATGCGGAGTCGAGTCCGCGCAGGACCCTCCACGCCTCGTGTCCGTCCTCGACGAAGTCATCAGGGTGTGGGTCGATGTTCAGGCGCATCCCCTCCCGCTCGATGATCGGCAGAAGTTCATCCATCGACCGGTAGAACGACTCCTCGGAGTCCTCGAAGGCTTCGGGACGTCCGCTGAATTCGGTGTTGATCGTCTTCACGCCGAGGTCGACGGCGATCTCGATGACGCGGCGGAAGTTCTTCACCGCCGCCGCCCGCTTGGCCTCGTCGGGCCAGGAGATCCGCTGCACGGGCAGCAGGGCCGGAACCGTGATGCCGGCGGCTTCGACGGCGCGCTTGAAACGCCGGATGAGGTCGCGGTCCATCTTCGGGTACCGGAAGTGGGTGGCGAAGTCCGGGTGAGGGGTCAGCTGCAGGAAGTCGTACCCGAGGTCCGCGGTGGCGGAGGGGAAATCGAGCAGACGGTGTGTCGGATGCAGCGGGGTGGGATCGTAGGCGATCTTCATTGGTGCTCCAGGTGATCCAGTGATGTCAGTGTCGGATGGCAGACGGGAGAGGCAGGACGGAAGGCGGCCGGCGTCAGCGGTAGAAGGCGGGGACCTCCGGCAGATCGAGGGTGCGGGGTTTGCCGTCGAACAGCGAGGCGACGCCCTCGCGGCAGGCCACGGCCACCTTGTAGCCGTCCCAGGCCGAAGGTCCGGCGATGGTTCCGCGGCGGGCGGCATCGACCCAGGCCTGAACCTGGTCGTCGTAGGCGGTGGCGAAGCGAGTGGTGAAATCGGCGTGCTCGGCGAGTCCGGAGCGTCCCCGGTGCCACAGTTGCAGGCCGTGCGTTTCGCCGATCCGGGCGATGCCGGAGTCGAAGACCGCCTCGGTGGTCACCTGGTAGCCGAACTGGATGCTCACGTTCATCTCGAGATCGACCAGGGTGCCGTTGGCGAGTTCCATGAGCACCAGGATCGGCTCCTTGAGCCTCTCGGGTGTCAGCCGGTTGCGGCGAGTGTGTTTGACCTCGAGGCCGACGATCGGCGAGTCCGCCAGCCACGGAACGACATCGAACTCGTGGACGACCGAGTCGTTGATCAGCGATTCCTGCTGGTACGAGTCGGGCACCGTGGGATTGCGGTGGGCGCAGCGGAGCATGAGCAGCTGACCGGCCTCCTCGCTGACGATGAGCTCGCGCAGCTGCCGGTATTCGGGATCGAAGCGGCGCATGAAGCCGACCTGGATGAGCTGGCGGCCGGTGGCCTGTTCTGCCTCGAGGACCCGCCACGAGGATTCGGGGTCCGTCGTCAGCGGCTTCTCGCACAGGATCGGCACCCCCGCCGCGAGGCAGGGCAGCAGCACCTGTTCGTGGAGGAAGCCGGGAGTGGCGATGAGCACACCATCGACCGCATCGGCCTCGAGGGCGTCTTCGATGCGTGAGTAGCCGGTCGCTCCCGGGGCGTTCTCCAGCGCCGAGGCGAGCCGGGGCTGATCGGGGTCGACGACCGCTGAGACTCGGGCGCCGCTGATCGTCGAGGTGATGCGTTTGACGTGGTCGGCACCCATCATGCCGGCGCCGACGATGCCGACGCGGAAGTCCTGGGGCGGATCTGAAGCGGTCATTGTCACTCCTGTGTGTCTGCGAGGTTGTGTGTCGGTGAAGCTGTGTGGGTCTGCGGCGGGCGGCCCGATCGGCGAAGCGTGGTGGTCACCGGTCGACGACGGCCGCCTCGGTGGAGGTCAGGATCGTCTGCAGCGTCCGCTGGGCGATCGGGAAGGGGGCATCGACGCTGCAGCCGAACATGTCCTGCTCGACGATGGCGAAGATGTCCTCATCGAGTGCGGCGACGGCCTCGATGATCGGATCGAGCGGAGGGACCCCCTGATCGGGTTCGACCATGATGCCGGCTCCCACGGCGTCCCCGAACGGCGTGTCGGACTTGAGCACATCGAAGATCATGACCGGATCGACCTGCTTGAGGTGCAGGTAGCCGATCCGCGAGGGATGGTCGGCGATGAGTCCCAGGTTGTCCCCGCCGTAATAGGAGAAGTGCCCGGTGTCGAGGCAGAGGTTCGTGTAGCGCTCATCGGTGAGTTCGAGGAAGCGCTCGACCTCCGAATGCGTGCCCACATGCGAATCGGCGTGGGAATGGAACTGCTGGCTGAGACCGAACTCCTCATACAGCGCCTTGCCCAGACTGTCGTGGCCGGCGGCCATGCGCGCCCACTGTTCGTCATCGAGGGTGCGCGGCTCGAGGGCCTGGCCGGTGGTGTCGGAGCGCCAAAGGTCGGGGATGACGACGATGTGCTCGCCGCCGAGTTCGGCGGTCAGGGACGCGACCGCTTCGGCCTGCCTCCAGGCCCGATCGAACTGGTCGTCCGTCTTGTGGAAGCCGGTGAACACGGTGCCGCCGGAGAGTTTGAGTCCGCGGGATGCGAGCTCCTCACGCAGCTGGTTCGGGTCCGTGGGCAGGTAGCCGTAGGGACCGAGCTCGATCCACGTGTACCCGGCCTCCACCACCTCGTCGAGGAAGCGCTGCCAGGGGACCTGGCCGGGATGGTCGGGCAGCCAGACGCCCCAGGAGTCGGGGGCGGTGCCGATGCGAAGTGACTGCGTCGTCATTGGTGTGTCCTAAGATCAGGGTTCTTCTGAGTTCATCGCTGGCCCATGGGGGACGCCGATCGGGCCGGGCCCGACCCTCACAGGAGCGGGCGCTGGGTGCTGCGTTCGTCCTCGTAGGCGGCGCGGGCGGCCTGGGTGTCGGCCATCGTCGAGGCGGCCGCGGCGGGCACGTCCCACCAGCCCTCACCCTCGGGGGCGTAGACGAGCGGGTCGGAGTTGATGTGGATGAGCGTCGAGGTCTCGGCCGCACGTGCGGCTTTGACGGCCTCGGTCAGCCGGGCCCCGGCCCCGGCCCCGGGCTCGATCTCGACGACGTCGATGCCGTAGGAGCGGGCGTTGGCAGCGAGGTCGACGGGCAGGACCTCATCGGTGCGGAACTCCGGTGAGTCCGCGTCGTACTTCCGGTACCAGGTGCCGAACCGCGGCGCCCCCACGGTTTCGGACAGGTGCCCGATCGAGGCGTAGCCGTGGTTCTGGATGAGCACGACGATGAGCTTGAGCCCTTCGGCGACCGCGGTGACCAGCTCAGTGTGGAGCATGAGGTAGGATCCGTCGCCGACCATGACGACGACATCGCGGTCGTCTCCGGCGGCGTCGATGGCCCGACGGACGCCGAGTCCGCCGGCGATCTCGTAGCCCATGCAGGAGAACGCGTACTCGACGTGATAGCCGAGCGCGTCACGGGTCCGCCAGAGCTTCTGCAGATCCCCGGGCAGGGACCCGGCGGCCTGGACGACGACATCGCGGGGCCCGGTGGCCCGGTTGACGGCCCCGATGATCTCGGGCTGACCGGGCAGCTCGGCATCGGTGTGAGCGGTGGAAGCGTCGACCTCGGCGTTCCAGTTCGCCTTCTCGGTCTCGACCCGACGACTGTGGACCGACTCGACCCGGAACCGGCCGAGGCTGCCGCTCAGCCCCTGCAGTCCCGCGCGGGCGTCGGCGACGATCGGATAGCGGCTGCCGTGCTTGTAGGCGTCGAAGCCGGCGACGTTGAGGTTGACGAAGCTCACGTCCGGGTTGGCGAAGGCCGTGCGGCTCGAGGTCGTGAAATCGCTGTAGCGGGTGCCGATGCCGATGATCACGTCCGCCGAGGCGGCGATCCGGTTCGCTGCCGCCGAGCCGGTGGCTCCGACCCCGCCGAGGTTGAGAGGATGATCGTGATCGAGCGCTCCGCCGCCGGCCTGGGTGGTGGCCACGGGGATGCCGGTCGCCTCGGCGAAGGAGCGCAGCTCGTCTTCGGCCTCGGAGTAGATGACCCCGCCGCCGGCGATGATCAGCGGTTCCTTCGCCTGGCGGATCGCGGCGGCCGCGCGGTCGAGGGGTCCGGGTTCGGGCAGGGGGCGGCGGATGTGCCACTCGCGTTCGGCGAGGAATTCCTCGGGAACGTCGACGAGCTCGGCCTGGACGTCCTCGGGCAGGGCGATGGTCACGGCCCCGGTCTCCGCCGGATCCGTGAGCACCCGCATCGCGGCCAGGGCGATGGAGAAGAGCTGTTCGGGCCTCTCGACCCGGTCGAAGAACCGGGAGAGCGGACGGAAGGCATCCGTGACCTGCAGTGATGTGTCATGCGGGTGCTCGAGCTGCTGCAGGACCGGGTCGGCGACGCGGGTGGCGAAGGCGTCCGAGGGCAGGAGCAGGACCGGCAGCCGGTTGGCCGTGGCCAGGGCCGCGCCGGTGAGCATGTTCGACGCACCGGGACCCACCGAGGCGGCCGCGGCGAAGGTCGAGCGCCGACGGTTCATCCGCGCGAAGCCCGCGGCCTGATGGACCATGGCCTGTTCATTGCGGCCCTGGTGGTAGGGCATGGCATGCGGATCCTCATGACCGAGCTGGCGCAGGGCCTGACCGATGCCGCCGATGTTGCCGTGTCCGAAGATGCCGAACGTGCCGGCGATGGTCCGCACCCGCACATCGCCGTCGACGGTGTACTGGCGGGAGAGGAACGTCATCAGCGCCTGAGCGACCGTCATCGTGGTCATGTCACTTCTCCTTCGAAGGCTCGTAGGGCAGGCGGGAGTCGAACTCGAGGTCCTCCCACTCCTCGCGGACCCAGCCGTGAGCGGGATCGTCGCTGATCAGCCACACCCGCTCCTCGTCGGGGCCGGCCATGACGTTGAGGTAGTAGTTGTCGTAGCCGGGGGCGGCGGCCAGCGGCCCGTGGTAGCCGAAGGGCACGAGCGCGATGTCGCCGGTGCGCACCGTCGCCGAGGTGGTGATCTCACCGGCGGCCGAGGAGTAGGTCGAGAACAGGGAGAACGGATCGGCCTCGGCCGGTGCCCGGCAGCCGCGGGAGACCGCGGTCTCGAAGTAGTAGATCTCCTCGAGGCGGGACTCGGATCCGGCGATCGCCTCATCGTGTTTGTGCGGGGGATAGGACGACCAGTTGCCGCCGGGGGTGATGACCTCGCAGGCGATGATCTTCACGCAGTCGAGTCCGGCCGGGGTGGCGAAGTTGTGGACCTGGCGGCTGGAGATGCCCGAACCGCGCAGTTCGACGGGAACCTCGGCGGCGGACATGAACTGGACGGGTCGGGTCTCCTCGGTCGATGCCTCGGCGACGGCGATCCGTCCGGCGGGCGAGGACAGGGCGGCACTGGTCCCGGTCGGCAGGTAGAGGCAGTCGGCGGGACCGTGGAAGACCGAGGTCCGACCGCTCAGCTCCTGGCTGCCCGTGGTGCCGTCGGACAGGGTGTAGTCGACGGTGAACGTCTCACCGGCGAGCGGGACGATGACCCGTTCGACCGCGGCGGCGGGCAGATCGATCGAGGTCGGGAGCGTGCCTCCGGCCGTGGTGCCGGCAGGTGCCGAGGGCACGGCCAGGCCCGAGGCGTCTCCCAGGGTGACCGAGCGGAATCCGGTGTGCGCCCACCCTTCGATCCGTGCGTCGACGACGGAGTCGAATCCGTCTCGGGCGAGGGTGCCTGCAGTGTGGAACCATTCGTTGATCATGTCTTCAGATCCTCTCCTGTCCGTGGACGAGTTCGGCTGCACGGTCGACGGCCGAGACGAGGTCGCCGTCGGCGGGGTAGAGGATCGAGCGGCCGATCACGAGCCCGCGCACGCCGGGCAGCCCCAGAGCGCTCTCCCAGCTGCGGAAGGTCGCCTCGGGGTCGTTCGAGCGCTCCCCGCCGAGCAGCAGCGTCGGCAGCGTGGTCGCGGCCATGACCCGTTCCATGTCGTCGACGACGGGAATCTTCAGCCAGGTGTGGGTCGAGGTCGCCCCGAGGCCCTGGGCGATGCCGATGGAGTTGATGACGGCCTCGGGCGTGAGCCGGTTGCGGACCCTGCCGTCGACCCATTCGTTCATGAACGGTTCGAGCATGACGGGCAGATTCGCCTCGGCGCAGGCGTTGACGGCCTGCGCATTGGCCTCGAGGGCCGCCGGGGTCGCCGGGTCGTCGAGGTTGATCCGCAGCAGCGTCTTGGCCAGGTCGATGCCGTCGCGGGCCATCTGCGCCACGGTGTGTCCGGTGAACCGGTCGTCGATCTCGAAGCTCGAGCCGGCCAGGCCGCCGCGGTTCATCGACCCGACGACGAGCTTGTCCTCGAGGTGTCCGAGGAAGGCGAGGTCGTCGAGGATCTCCGCGGTGGCCAGCACACCATCCACTCCGGGCCGCGACAGGGCGGTGGCCAGGCGGGTGACGAGATCGGCGCGATCGGCCATCGCCAGGGCGTCCTCGCCGACCTTCATGGCCCCGCGGGCCGGGTGGTCGGCGGCGACGATGAACAGGCGCGAGTCGGTCCCGGCCAGCGTGCGGCGGGAGCGGCCGTTCCAGGCGCGGGTGATCGCGCCGGGGTCGGTGAAGCGGACCTGGCGCAGTGCGGCGAAGGCCTCGGCGTCGAGGTGCTCGGGCGCTGCCGAGTGCGTCGCAGGTGCCGCCGCGGTCGAGGAATCGGTGCTCATGCGCGGGCTCCCTTCGCCTCGGGGGCTCCGATGACGGCGGTGATCTCATCGGTCGTCGGCATCGCGGTCGAGCATTCGCGGCGGGTGGCCACGACGGCCCCGGCGACATTGGCGAAGCGCAGCAGGTAGTCGAGATCCCAGCCGGCCAGCAGTCCGTGGCACAGGGCTCCGCCGAAGCCGTCTCCGGCGCCGAGGCCGTTGACGACGTCGACGGGGTAGGGCGGAACCTCGACCCGCTCATCGGCGGTCTTCGCCAGCACGCCCTTGGGGCCCTGCTTGACGATCGCGAGTTCGACGCCGCGTTCGAGCAGGGCGTCGGCGGCGCGCTCGGGTTCGGTCTCGCCGACGGCGATCTCGCATTCCTCGCGGTTGCCCACGGCCACGGTGACGTGCTCGAGAGCGCGGGCCACCTCGGCGCTGGCGATCTGCGGGCTCTGCCAGAACATGGGCCGGTAGTCGAGGTCGAGCACGGTGTGCTCGGCACGCCCGCGCGCGGCCCAGGCGGCGTGATGGGTCCCGCGGCTGGGCTCGAGGCTCAGTCCGGTCACGGTGGCCCAGAAGATCTTCGCCGAGGCGATCTGCTCGAGGTCGAGGTCGGACTCGCTCAGGTCGAGGTCGGGTGCCTTCGGATCGCGGTAGAAGTAGAGCGGGAAGTCATCGGGCGGGAAGATCTCGCAGAAGGTCACGGGAGTGTTGTAGGTCGAGTTCGTCCCGACCCACCGGTTGTCCACGCCGAGGCGGGCGACCTCCTCGTGCAGGTACCGTCCGAAGGGGTCGTCACCGGTGGCGGTGATGACGGCGGAGTCGAGACCGTGCTTGGCGGCGGCGACGGCGACGTTCGAAGCCGAACCGCCGAGGTACTTGCCGAAGGTCTCGACCTGTTCGAGGCCGATGCCGTCCTGGAGCGGGTAGATGTCGACGCCGATGCGTCCGATCGTGATCAGGTCGAACGGCGAGGTTCGAGGTGCCGGTGTCGGCGAGGAGGTCATGGGGGCCATCCTTCTCTACGGCGGCGATGCCGTGGCGGTATTTGTTAGGACAAAGTATTTGTCATGACAATAGCACTGTTCGAGTGCGTCGTCACCCCTTGGGGGAAAATTTCTCCGGTGGCGGCAAGGGGCGATGCGGTCACGGATGGTGCGCGGAATGAGGCAGGGCGGCGGCAGGGCCCAGGCGCCGGCGAGGGCGTCGATGAGCAGGGTGCACGAGCGATGGAATGGGACGACCGAGCGGGCCGGTGGGTGCGAGTCTGCGGCCTCAGCGGGAGACGAGGGTGGTTTCGAAGGAGTAGAGATCGGGACGGTAGCAGTGGTCGCCCCATTCGACGATGGTGCCCGAGTGGTCGAGGGCGGTGCGATTCATCGTCAGCAGCGGTGAGCCGGTCTCGATTTCGAGCAGTTCGGCCTCGGCGGAATCGGCGGCCTTCGCGCCGATCGTCTGCTGAGCGACGGAGAAGACGACTCCGCGGGCCCGCAGGGTCTCGTAGAGGCCGGTGCTGACGAGCTCTTCGGCGGAGATGTCGGTGAAGGGGGCGGGCAGCACATTGTGCAGCACCGCCAGCGGCGTCGATCCGACCAGGCGCAGCCGCTGCAGGTGGAGGCTGGGGGTGCCGATCGGCACCCCCAGGTGCTCGGCCGCCTCCGCGTCGGCGGCTTCGACTCGGTGGGACAGGACGACGGTCGAGGGTGGGTTGCCGGACTTCTCGAGGTCCTCATAGAGGCTGGTGAGATCGACCGGCCGAGCCACAGGCCGTTGGATGACCTGTGTGCCGATCCCACGGCGGCGCACGAGCAGTCCCTTGTCGACGAGGTCCTGGATCGCCTGTCGGATCGTCGGTCGGGACAGGCCGATGCGCTTGGCCATCGCGACCTCGTTCTCCAGCCGGGTCCCGGCCACGAGGGTGCCGGCGGCGATGGCGGCTTCGAGCTTGCGGGCGATCTGGATGTAGAGGGGCATGGCTCCGGGGGAGCGGTCGAGGGGACCGAAGAACTCCGCAGGGAGCTCGGTCTCGGGTTCGCGTGCCATGGACTCCTGCCTCGTCGGGGATCTGTCTCGAGCTTACTCGGGCCGCCGCTGCCCGGGTGCGGTGACTCGCGCGGGCCACCGCACCCAGGTCGTCGTTTTCAGCGGCTGCGTGCGGTTCTCAGCGGCTGCGTGCGGCTCTCAGCAGCACCTCGGCGGCGGTCTGCAGTCCTTCGATCCGGCCGAGCGATTCGTCCTCGTGCTCGATGTGCACGGCCATATCCGCATCGACGCGGGACAGGGCGGCGACGAACCGGTTCCAGAAGTCCTGATCGTGGCCTTTGCCGAGGGCGACGAAGTCCCAGGCCGAGTTCTCCGGCCAGGCGCTGATCGCCGCCCCGCCGCGGATGTTCGTGATCCGGTCCCCGGTGAAGCGCGTGTGACGGTCGTCGAGGACCCCGTGGACCTTTGCGGCGTCGTTGATGCGCACGTCCTTGGCCGCGGCGTGGACGACGAGCTCGCCGAGGTGGTCGACGGCGGCGACCGGGTCGATGCCCTGCCAGAACAGGTGCGAGGGATCCATCTCCGCGCCGATGTTCGTCGCCGCGATCGTCTCGACGAGGCGTTCGAGCGTGGCCGGGTTGAACACGAGGTTGTGCGGGTGCATCTCGATGGCGATCTGCACGCCGTTGTCGGCGGCGAGGCGGTCGAGATCGCGCCAGATCGGGGTGGCCGCCTCCCATTGGGCGTCGCGGATGTCGAGCAGGGACGATTCCCAGGGGTTGACGATCCAGGTCGGCGATTGGGCGGTGGAATTCGCGCCGGGCAGGCCCGACATCGTCACCACGCGGGTCTGGCCGAGCCGGTTCGCGACCCTGATGGCCCGTTCGATGTCCGAGCGCGTCGGCGGGCCGATCTCGGGATTCGGATGCAGCGGGTTGCCGTTGGCGTTGAGACCGGCCAGCTCGACACCCGCCTCGGCGAAGGTGGCGAGATATTCGTCGCGGGCATCGTCGGAGGTCAGGATGTCATCGATCGTGGGCATATGGGCGGGTGGGAGGAATCCGCCGACGTTGATCTCGGCCGCGTCGAGGCCGAGATCCCTGATCACGGTCAGGGCGTCGGCCAGGGGCGGTCGTGGAGGATGGCGGTGTAGATTCCGTACTTCATGCTGGGACCTCCTTGGCGGTTCCGTTGTCGCTGGCCGAGTCGATGACGGCGTCGCGGACTCTCAAGGCGTGCAGGCCCTCGGAGAAGTGGGCGCAGCGGGGCAGGGAGTCGGCCTCGGAATGACCGGCGACCTCGTCGAGGAAGGCGCGGGCCTGGAAGACGAAGCCGTCGTTCTGACCGACGCCCACACCCGGGGCGGCCATGGCGAGGCCATCGGCGATATAGGGGTGGTCGGGGCCGAGCTGGATGGTCGTCAGTCCGGTTCCGCCGCTCCCGTCGGTGGTTCGGCTGAGCACGATCTGTCCGGGGTGGCGGAAGTCGAATGCGGCCGAGCCGTTTCTGCAGAAGACCTCGACGCCGAGGCTGTTCGGATGGCCGGCGGCGATGCGCGAGACCTGGAGGGAGCCGGAGCCGGTGGGGAATTCGACGCCGAAGCCGGCGTAGTCGTCGTTGCCGACGGGTTCGAACTCGTCGCTGACCTCGGCGTGGTCGTGTCCGACGACGTGGCCGAGCGGCAGCGGGCGAGAAGTGATCGCGGTGTGGAAGCGTCCGCCCGAGACCTTCTGGATGGGACCGGCGAGGAATTCGACGGTGTCGGTCAGGTGGCTGCCGACATCGGCCAGCGCTCCGCTGCCGAGCTCGCCCTTGTAGCGCCAGCTCATCGGTGCGGTGGGGGAGCAGGCGTAGTCCGTCCAGTACCAGGCGTTGATGTGCTGGACTTCACCGAGCGTTCCGTCGTCGATGAAGTCCTTGATCGCGGCCAGGCCCGGGGCTCGCCGGAAGGTGAAGCCGAGGCGGGCCAGCGAGTCCGCCCTGTCTGCCGCGGCAACCATGGACTCGGCATCGGTGACGGTGTCGGTCAGCGGCTTCTCGCACAGGACGTGCTTGCCGGCCGCCAGCAGGGCCTCGACGATCTCCCGGTGCAGGGAGTTCGCGACGACGACGCTGACGATGTCGATGTCCTCGGCGTTGACGATGTCGTGCCAGTCGGTGTTGTGGCGGGCGTAGCCGAAGCGGGCGGCGGTCGCGGCGGCGAGGTCGCCGGCGATATCGCAGACGGAGACGAGCTCGACCGGAGGGAGTTCGGTGGTTCCCGCGGTGGGCGCGGCACGCCAGGCGGCGGCGTGGGCGCGGCCGGCCATGCCGGCTCCGATGACGGCGATCCCGAGGGGCTGCCTCATGTGATTCTCCTTTGAATGCGTGAGAGTGGCATCGGGTCCGGCCTGCACTGGTCCGATCCCGAGGTCTGTGGAGCGCTCACCACATTACACGCGAATTTGTCAGGTCAAAAGAGGTTAAGAGGGGTAGTTTGTCATGACATGAAGATGATTGAGCGGATGGTCGTCGAGGGTGTCGTCGCAGCTGTTCAGAGGGGTCGGTCACGGGCGGCCGGTGGTGTCAGCGCGGACCGTCGAGCGGCGGATGACCAGCTGAGGTGTGATGAGATGCTGCTTGGCCGGTTCTTCGGGGTCGGCGAGCATGTCGAAGACGGCGCGGGCCGACAGTCGCCCGATCGTCTGGTTCTGCGGGTCCACCGACGTCAGCGAGATCCTCTTCAGTGCGGACAGGGAGATGTTGTCCACGCCGACGACGGCGAGCTCGTCGGGAACGGCGACTCCGGCGTCATCGGCGGCGGCGAGGACGCCGATCGCCGAGATGTCGTTGATCGACACGATTGCCGTCGGCGGGGAGGGCAGCGCCAGTAGCTCTTCGGCGGCCGCGTAGCCGTCGTGTTCGAAGTATCCCGCCGGGCGGACGATCGGGGTCAGGCCGCGCGATTCCATCGCCCGCCGGTAGGCCCTCTCCCGTGTCCTCGCCACGGCTCCGCCCTGACCTCCGACGAAGGCGATCCGCTCGTGGCCGAGCCCGCGCAGGTGGTCGATGACCAGCTCGGCGCCCTGGGTGTCGTCCATGCGGACCGAGGTGCATCCCGAGTCCCGGCTGGGTTCGGAGCTGGCATAGACCGTCGGGATGCCGTCGAAGAGCCCTTCGTGTTCGAGCACGGTGCCGACGACGATCAGCGCCTTGGGCCGCAGGTCCTGAAGCATCGCGATGACTCGGGAGTCGATGCGGCCATATGGCCGCTCGGGATCGTCATCGTCGGCCACCGTGGCGCTGGTGATCAGCCCGTACTCTCCCCTGGCGTCGAGTTCGACCCGGACGGCGTCGGCGATCTCGGCGAAGATCGGATTGTGGAGATTGACGACCAGGATGCCGACGAACGGCGAGCCGTCGGTCGCCAGCGAGCGGGCGAGGAAGTTCGGTTGGTACCCCAGCGTCCGAGCGGTTCTGAGGATCAGCTGACGTCGCTTCTCGCTGACGCGCTGGGGGTCCTTGAATGCGAGGGAGACCAGTGACTTCGACACTCCGGCCGCCGCTGCGACATCGCGGATCGTGGGCCTCGACCCCGAGGCCCGCGGTTCGTCGCCGACAGCTGATCCCATGGCTTCATCTTCACACAGGTCCTCGTGCGGGGTGTACCGGAGGTGGCTGTTTCCGGTGGCGGCGGAGAATTTCCGGAGTTCCTCTTGACTCATGATCCGAATCACACTAGATTCGCACTGATCCCATTTTGAACCGGTCCAAAACGTTGGACGAGATCCGATGAACTCCTTCTTGGACCGGTTCAAAATGGGGAAGCCAGACGATCGAAAGAATATGGAGTACGCAATGACGCGCAGCGAATTGCTGATCGGCGGGACGTGGCAGGCCCCTCGCTCCGGCAGCGGCCGGCTCACAGATGTGGTGTCGCCCTTCGATGGGCGCACCGTCGGACAGGTGCCGGTCGCCGGTGGCGCCGATGTCGAGGCCGCTGTTCGATCCGCCTCGCACGGCGCCGAGATCTGGCGCAGGACTCCGGCCCATGAGCGCAGCGAGATTCTGCTCAGGGCCGCGGCCCTGGCCGACGAACGCAGCGAGCAGATCGCTCAGGTGCTCTCGGCCGAGAACGGCAAGACCCTGCGCGAGGCCCGCGCCGAGGCGGGCCGGTCGGGCTCGATCATCCGCCTGGCCGCTTTCGAAGGCACGCAGCTCTACGGTCAGACGCTTCCCCTCGACGCGAACCCGGGCACCGGCCTCGACAAGGTCGGATTCACTCTGCCCCAGCCGGTCGGCATGGTCGTGGCGATCACTCCCTTCAACTACCCGGCGCTGTTGGTCAACCACAAGATCGCCCCGGCACTGGCCGCAGGCAACTCCGTGATCCTCAAACCCGCGAGCACCACCCCGCTGACGGCGTTGGCCCTGGCCGAATGCTTCATCGACGCCGGGCTGCCCGAAGGCGTGCTGTCCGTGCTGACCGGTTCCGGCGGTGAGCTCGGCGATCGACTCGCGGCCGATGAGCGGGTGCGGAAGATCTCGTTCACCGGATCGACCGGCGTCGGGCAGCACCTGGCCTCGATCGCCGGAGTGAAGAAGCTGTCCTTGGAACTGGGCTCCTCTGCTCCTGTCGTCGTCCTTCCCGACGCCGATCTCGACCTCGCCGCGACCGCCGTCGCCGCCGGCGGGTACACGAACGCCGGTCAGGTCTGCATCTCGGTGCAGCGGGTCATCGTCCACGAGAGCATCCAGGGCGACTTCCTCGACGCGCTGCGCGACAAGGTCCGTCAGCACCGGACCGGCGATCCCGAAGACGAAGCGACGACGGTCGGAACCCTCATCACCGAGGCCGAGGCCGAGCGCGTCGAGGGCTCCATCCGCCAGGCCGTCAGCGCCGGTGCGCGACTCGAGCTCGGCGGCGACCGCGACGGAGCGATGATCGAACCCGCGATCCTCAGCGGCGTCGATCCTGCTGCCCCGATCGCGCAGGACGAGATCTTCGGGCCCGCCGTGGCCGTGTCCAGCGCACCGGACGTGACCACCGCCGTCGAACTGGCGAACTCGACCGACTACGGCCTGGCCGCCGGGATCTTCACGAACGACGTCGACGCCGGCGTGCAGTACATGCGCGAGGTCGATGCGGGCAACATCCACATCAACTGGACCCCGCTGTGGCGAGCCGACCTGATGCCGTACGGAGGCCTGAAGGCCAGCGGAATCGGCAAGGAGGGTGTGCGGGCCGCCGTCGCGGAGATGACCGAGTCCAAGACCATCGTCATCCACGGCCGTCCCTGGAGCTGAGGCTCCGTCACCGACAGCACAGTCGCCGGGCCGGGAGGACCGGCAGCACAGCCCGGCAGCACAGCCCGGTAGCACAGACTCGGCGTCGATGATCACACGATCACGGCGCAGCACACCCGTTCGAAGGAGAACCCATGAGCCACGAACCGACCATCAGACTGACGGTGGCCCAGGCTGTCGTCAAGTTCCTGAGCAGCCAGTACTCCGTCCTCGACGACGACCGTCAGCGATTCATTCCGGCCGCGGCCGGGATCTTCGGCCACGGCAATGTGGCCGGCTTCAGCCAGGCGTTCTCGCAGTACGCCGACGAGATCCCGTTCATCCAGGGCCGCAACGAGCAGTCGCTGGCCCACGCGGGAAGCGCCCTGGCCAAGGCCAGCGGCAGACGGCAGACGCTGGCCGTCACCGCCTCCATCGGCCCCGGAGCGATGAACCTCGTCACTGCGGCCGCATTGGCGACGGTCAATCGGCTTCCGCTGCTCCTCCTGCCCGGCGACACCTACGCCACCAAGCGCCAGGGGCCCGTCCTGCAGGAGCTGGAGAATCCCCAGGATGCGGATCTCACCGTCAACGACGCCTTCCGGCCGGTCTCGGCGTTCTTCGCCCGGATCACCCGACCCGAACAGCTGGTCACCGCACTGCCCAAGGCCTTCCGGGTGCTCGCGAACCCCGCGGAGACCGGAGCGGTCGTGCTCTCCCTGCCGCAGGACATCCAGTCCCACGCCTTCGACTTCCCTGTCAGCCTGTTCCGCGAGCGCGAGTGGTCGATCCGTCGGACCATCCCGCAGCCCGGCGACGTCGACCGGGCGGCATCCGTCCTCGCCTCGGCGAAGAAGCCGGTGATCATCGCCGGCGGCGGCGTCCACTACTCCGAGGCCCGCGAAGCGCTGGCCGAGTTCGCTGAGTCGACCGGAATCCCGGTCGCCGAGACCTTCGGCGGCAAGGGCGCGGCCCTCAGCGACGCCGATTGGGCACTCGGCGGGATCGGGCTCGAGGGCAATCCCGCGACGAACCGCCTCGTCGCCCAGGCCGATGTCATCGTCAGCATCGGCACACGACTGACCGACTTCGCCACCGGGTCGCAGACGATGTTCAAGAACCCCGATGTGGCCTTCGTGGCGATCAACATCGCAGAACTCGACACGATCAAGCAGGGGGCAGTCGCGGTGCTCTCCGATGCGAAGCTCGGAATCGAAGCCCTGAGCCGGCGGCTGTCGGCCTATTCGGTGCCCGGTGACTGGACGACCGAGATCGCCTCCCAGAAGGCCGATTGGGCCGCGCGGCGCAATCGGGCGCTCGATCCCGACACCGTCTTCGACAGGCAGGCACCGGAGAACGCCGAACTGGCGATCCCCGACACGGACGCCGTCGTCACCCAGGGTCAGCTCATCGGTCTGCTCCAGGAGCACGCACAGGCCGGCGACACGCTCATCGCGGCGGCCGGAGGCCCGCCGGGCGATCTGCTCAAGGTCTGGGACGCCACCGATGACCGCCGCTGCCACCTCGAGTTCGGCTTCTCCTGCATGGGCTACGAGATCCCCGCCGGCATCGGAGTCCGACTCGCAGATCCGCAGAGCACCGGGCGCGTGACGGTCTTCATCGGCGACGGCACCTTCCTCATGAACCCCACCGAGATCCTCACCGCCGCGCAGGAGAACCTCGACATCACCTATGTGATCTCGGAGAATCACGGATTCCAGGTCATCCGCCGGCTGCAGATGATGAAGTACGGCCAGCAGTTCGGCAATGACTTCCGCTACCGCGGTGACGGAGATCCCGCCGGACTCTCCGGCGACTACCTCCACGTCGACCTCGGTGAGATCGCCTCGGGACTCGGCGCCGAGACCATCCGCGCCACGAGCGCCGAAGAGATCCGTACGGCCCTCAACGACACCCGCACCACCCACGGGCCCGTCGCCATCATCGTCCCGACCGTCCCACTGGTCGACCTGCCCGGTTCGGAGGTGTTCTGGGACGTCGCACCCGCCGAGGTGGCCGAACAGGAGTGGGTGGGACCGCTGCGCACCGAGTACGAACGGGGACTGGAGGACCAGAGATGGCACGTGTGAACACAGACCTGACCCCTTTGGACAGGGGCGGTCTGGCCGAACGGATCCGAGCAGGTGAGACGACGACCGGCAGCTTCGCCGGCCTCGGCTCCACGATGGCCATCGAGGTCCTCGCGGCCGCCGGGCTCGACTGGATCCTCGTCGACCTCGAACACGGCGGAGGAGACGAAGCATCGATCGGTGACGCGGTGGCCGCCGCCGGCGGATACGGAGCGGCGACCCTGGTGCGAGTGGAGACGCCCGACCGGATCAGGATCGGCCGCGCCCTCGACGCCGGTGCCGCCGGTCTCATGCTGCCGCGAGTGAATTCCGCCGCCGAGGTGGCCCGGATCGTCCCGCACCTGCACTACCCGCCGCTCGGCGATCGGGGAGTGGCCACCTACAACCGCTCCCTGCGCTGGGGCATGGACAAAGCAGGACTGACGACCAGCAACGACGAAGTGCTCACGATCGTCCAGATCGAGACGGCAGACGCTCTCGCCGAGGTCGACGACATCGCCGCACTCGACGCCGTCGACGTCCTGTTCGTCGGGCCGCTGGACCTCTCGTACGCACTCGGCGTTCCGCTCGACTTCGACGCCCCGGTCTTCCGCGACGCCCTCGAAGCGGTCGTCACGGCCGCCCGGAAGCACGGAAAGTCCGCCGGCATCCTCAGCGCCGACGCCGCAACCGCCAAGACCAGAGCCGCACAGGGCTTCACCTTCCTGCCGGTCGGCTCGGACTCGACCCTGCTGGCCGACACCGCCGCGGCCGTCGTGTCCACCCTGCGCGGCTGACATCCCGGGCATTCGGAAGACCCCGGAAGTCCGGACCCACCACCCCCGAATCGACTACTGAAGGAACACCATGAGCAACAACCCCACGACCATCGGAGTCGGACTCATCAGCGTCGGTTGGATGGGACAGCTCCACAGCCGCGCCTATTCCGACGTGCCCGTCGTCTACCCCGAGCTCGGCATCAGAACGCGACTGGTGATCGCGGCCGACACGAACGAAGAGCGTGCCCGTTTCGCCCAGAACGTGCTCGGCTACGAGAGCTCGACGAGTGACTACAACGATGTTCTCAACCACCCGGACGTCGACGTCGTCTCCGTCTGTGCGCCGAACTTCCTGCACGAGGAGATCGGCACCGCCGTCGCAGAGGCCGGAAAATCGCTGTGGATCGAGAAACCCGTCGGACGGTCCGCCGAAGAGACCGAATCCGTGGTCGATGCCGCCGACGACGCCGAGGTCGTCACCGCCGTCGGTTTCAACTACCGCAACGCTCCGGCCATCGAATACGCGCGGAAGATCATTGCCGAGGGCAAGCTCGGACGCATCACGAACGTGCGTGGGGCATTCTTCGCTGACTACTCGGCAGAGCCGAACGGGGCCCTGTCCTGGCGCTTCATCCGCGGACTGGCCGGTTCCGGAGTCCTCGGCGACCTCCTCGGGCACCTGACCGATCTCGCCCACTACGTCGTCGGACCGATCGACAAGGTCACCGGCGTGGCCAACACCGCCTACACCGAGCGTCCCAAACAGCAGATGGGCAGCGGCTCCCACTTCGACGTCGTCGAGGGCGGGGAGATGGCCCCGGTCGAGAACGAGGACTACGCCGGACTGCTCGTCCACTTCGGCCCCGAAGCCCGGGGAGCCGGTGCCGTGGGCACCCTCGAAGCCTCACGCGTCTGCGTGGGTCCGCGTGCGGAGTACTCGTTCGAAGTCTATGGGACCGAAGGCTCGCTGCGGTGGAACTTCGAACGGATGAACGAACTCGAACTGGCCCTCGGCTACAAGGGGCCCCATGTCGGTTTCACCCGCATCATGGCAGGTCCGGACTTCGGCGACTTCTCGAGGTTCCAGCCCGGCGCCGGCACCTCGATGGGCTACGACGACCTCAAGGTCATCGAGGCGAAGAAGTTCCTGCTCGCCCACATCGGCCAGGAATCCGTCCACGCCGATGTCCACGATGCACTGGCCGCCAATCGCGTGGTCTACGCCGGTGAGCTTGCGATCGCCACCGAATCCTGGCAGACCGTCGACCACGTCGAAGGCACCTCGGCCTCGACCGGTGGCGACTCGACCAGGAAGGAGCCCATCGATGCCTGAGAAGACGACCGTCATCGGACTCGGACCGGTGCCGAAGGAGCTGGTCGAGGCCGAGCTCGGACCCGAGGTCGACTTCGTGGACAGTCCCGCACCCGAGGACCTTGCCAGCGCCGAGGGCGCAATCGTCCGCGCTGCCGTCCGCGTCGGCCCCGCAGAACTCGAGTCGATGCCCCGTCTCAGGGTCATCGCCCGCACCGGCGTCGGCGTCGACGATGTAGATGTCGATGCTGCGACCGAGCGGGGAATCCCCGTGGCGATCACCCCCGGCGTCAATTCGAATGCGGTGGCCGAGGGCGCATTCGCTCACATGCTCCAGCTCGTGAAGTCACTGGCCCCGCTGAGCGAGATCGTCCGCTCCGGGAGATGGACCGAACGCACAGGCGTCCCGGTCGGCGACCTCGACGGAGCCAGCCTGGGCATCATCGGATTCGGCAATATCGGCCGGCGAGTGAAGACGATCGCCGAGGCCTTCGGCATGACCGTCCGCGCCTATGACCCCGTCGCCGAAGTGCCCGAACCCAACAGGGTCGACACCGTCGACGCGCTCCTGCGGGCATCGGATATCGTCACACTGCACGTGCCCCTCCTCGAGAGCACCCGCCACATGATCGATGAGCGCGCGATCAAGACGATGAAGGACGGAGCGATCCTCATCAACACCAGCCGGGGCGGACTAGTCGACGAGGATGCGGCACTGGCGGGACTCGAGTCCGGCAGGCTCGGAGGAGTCGGCCTGGACTCATACGAATCCGAGCCGCCGCAGCCGCATCCCCTCTACCAGCATCCCCGCACAGTGCTGACCCCTCACGTGATGGGTCTCAGCGCAAAGGCCAGCCACGCCACCTTCGTCGCCGCCGCCCGAGCCGTGGGCGCCGTCCTCAGAGGAGGTCGCCCGGACGCGGCGGTCAATGAGGTGGAGACGACGACTGCACGCGCAGCCGCAAACGAAGGAGTTCGACAGTGAACAACGTCAAGATCGCCGCGGCCCCCATCTCATGGGGCGTCTGCGAAGTCCCCGACTGGGGCCACCAGATGAGCCCGGAGCGGGTGCTGGCCGAAATGCAGGAACTCGGCTTCGACGCCACGGAATTCGGCCCGGAGGGGTTCCTGCCCGACGAACCCGCCGCCAGGGCGGAGACCCTCGAACGCCATTCGATGCAGGCCGTCGGCGGGTTCTACCCGGCCGTCATCCACGACCCCGACCACGATCCGCTGCCCGGGATCGAACGCGAGCTGGAGGCCTACACCGCGGCCGGTGCCGACACCCTCGTCCTGGCCGCTGCGACGGGAGTCGACGGCTATGACGCCGAACGCCCCGAACTCGACGACGCGGGCTGGGAGATCGTCTGCCGCAATATCGACCGGATCCTCGCGGCCGCGAAGGCCCGCGGCGTGACTGTCAGCCTGCATTCGCACGTCGGCACCATGATCGAAACCCCGGCGGAGGTCGACCGGATCCTCAACGGCACGGACGTCGACTTCTGCTTCGACACCGGGCACATGTTCATCGGCGGTGTGGACCCGGTGGAATTCGTGCGGAAGCACACGGGGCGCATCTCCCATGCACACCTCAAGGACGTCGCACTCGACCGCGCACGCAGTGTCCAGAACGGTGAACAGGCCTACTACGACGCTGTCGTCGACGGCATGTACCAGCCGCTGGGCCAGGGCGACATCGACATCGACTCAATCGTCGGCACTCTCATCCGCGCCGGATTCGACGGATGGTTCACTCTCGAGCAGGACACCGTCGTCGCCGACGAACCAGCATCCGGTGCGGGGCCGATCGACCAGGCGCGTGCCAGTCTCAGCTATCTGACGAAGATCATCGAGGAGAACCGATGAGCACACGGATCGGCGTCGTCGGTCTCGGCAGGATCGGCCGGATGCACGCTCGCAACATCGCCCAGGAAGACGGGGTCGACGAGCTCGTTCTCATCGGACGCAGCGAGGAGAAGCTCGAAGACGCCAAGGCGCAGCTGCGATCGGAACTGTCTCCGGATGCGGGGCCGGAGCTGCGGGGCGCTCACGCACCGGCGGGAGCCGGCAGGACCCCCGTCATCAGCACGATGGCGCTTGCCGAGGACTGGACGGACGGACTCGACGGGGTCATCATCGCCAGTTCGACGCACACCCACCCGGATCTCGCCCGGAAAGCGCTGACCGCAGGTGTCCCCGTCCTCGTCGAGAAGCCGATCGGTCTCGAACTCGAAGAGACCGCGGCGCTGGCGGCGGAGTTCGAAGCGCTCGACGTTCCCATCATGGTCGCCTACCACCGTCGGTACGACGAAGGGTTCCAGAAGCTCAGGGAACGCATCCACAGCGGTCAGATGGGCACGATCCGGGTCATCCACTCGGTCGGGCACGACCATTTCCACGTCGATCCGGACTTCATCCCCACCTCGGGCGGGGTGTGGCGCGACCTGCTCATCCACGAATTCGACACGATCCCCTGGCTCATGGGGCAGGCGCCGGTGTCGATCTTCGCCTCGGGGGCGGTGCTCGATGAGCAGGCGTATGCCGACAGTGGGGATCTGGACACGGCCACGGCTGTGATCACCTTCGAATCGGGGGTGCAGGCGCTCATCAGCGGAGCACGCAACATCGCCTCCGGCCAGGACGTCAACACCGTCGTCTACGGCAGCGACGCGGCATTCGCCGCAGGGATCGACTCTCACTCACCTGTGATCTCGACGGAACCGGGCACGGCCTCGCCGGAGTCGACCTACGCCGACTTCATCGAGCGGTTCGAACCGGCCTTCAGGCGCGAAGTCCGCCACTTCCTGGCCGTCATCAACGGCGAGGCCACCTCGCTGACTCTGCCGTCGGACGGCATCATTGCAGCCCGACTGGCCCTGGCGGCTGAGGAATCCGTCCGCAGCGGCCGCCCCGTCCGGTTGGACGATCCCGATCGGTCGGCCGAGCCCGATCGGTCGGCCGAGATCAGCGCTGGACCGAGCGGTCCGCGATGCCGCGGGCAAAGCAGCCCTGACCACATCGACTCCACGCGAAACTCGAACGAAAGAGCAGTCCAATGACGAACGACCAACTGCGCATCGGCCTCATCGGCACCGGGCGCATCGGCAGAGTCCATGCCGTGAACATCGCAGCGCTTCCGGAGACGACTCTGAGCTGGGTGATCGACCCGTACGTCGCCGGAGCCGAAGCGATCGCCGACGACAGCGGCGCACGCGCAACCGGCGACCCCGGCGAAGCATTCGCCTCTGGTGAGCTCGATGCGGTCGTCATCGCCTCGCCGACCTCGACCCACGCCGATCTGATCAAGCAGACCATCGAGGCCGGCATCCCGGTTCTCTGCGAGAAGCCGATCGACCTCGATATCGCCCGCGTCGACGAACTGGCGCCCCTGGTCGTAGGCTCCGGCGTTCCGTTCGCCGTCGGCTTCAACCGGCGATTCGACCGCGACTTCTCCGCCGCTCGGGAACGTCTCATCGCCGGAGAGGTCGGACCCCTTGAGCAGCTGTCGATCATCAGCCGCGACCCGGCCCCGCCGACGATCGAGAACCTGCGCACCGCCGGCGGCATCTTCCGTGACCAGACCATCCACGACTTCGATATGGCGAGGTACTTCGTCCCAGACATCGTCGAGGTCTTCGCCACCGGCTCACAGCTGTTCGACGACGGAGCCCGGGAGACGAACGACTTCGACACGGCCATGGTGACGATGAGGACGTCGACCGGAGTGCAGATCTCGATCACGAATTCCCGGCACAGCGCCATCGGCTACGACCAGAGGATCGAGGTCTTCGGCGGAACGGGCATGCTCGAGGTCGCCAATGCGGGCACCAGCCTGGTCAGCTCCTCGAACGCGACTGCGGTGAAGACGACCTCGCCCTATCAGCATTTCTTCCTCGAACGCTACGCCGAGGCCTATGTCGAAGAGCTGCGTGAGTTCTGTCGACTGGTCCGAGGCGAAGCCTCCCGCTGTTCGACCTTCGCCGACGGACGCGCGGCGCTGATTCTCGCCGATGCCGCACAGACCTCGGCGGAGGAAGGAAGAGCGGTCCAGGTGGACCTGGACCGCTGAAGCACATCAAGCAAGTATCCATCCAGCAAGTGCTCAGATACGCAAGAGCACAGGCACACAAGGGCACACAGACATAAGTGCCCGTACGCACAAATGAATAGACACAACAGAGTGCAAAGAAGCATTTTCGTGAGGAGACCATCGTGGTTGCCAATTCAGCAGAGTCACTGACTCTGAAAGATTCAGCGCTGCCGGCCATGCCGACGACCGGAGCGCATAGGAAGAGAATCGGACTGATCTCTATCGTCGCCTGTTTCGGCGGCCTTCTGTTCGGCTACGACACGGGCGTGATCAACGGTGCCCTGCGCCCGATGTCGCAGGAACTCGGGCTGACGGCAGTCAGCGAGGGCGTTGTGACCAGTTCGCTCGTCTTCGCTGCCGCACTGGGCGCTGTGACGTGCGGAAAGATCTGCGACATGATCGGCCGTCGACGGATGATCCTCTACCTTGCGCTGATGTTCTTCGTCGGCACGGTGGTCGTCGTGTTCGCCCCGAACATCAGCCTGCTGGTTCTCGGTCGCATCCTCCTCGGCCTGGCGGTCGGTGGCGCGTCCATCGTGGTTCCCGTCTACCTGTCCGAGCTGGCACCGCATGAGATCCGCGGTTCGATCAGCGGACGCAACGAAGTCGCGATCGTCTCCGGTCAGCTGGCGGCCTTCGTCGTCAATGCCATCATCGGCAACATCTGGGGACATATCGACGGCATCTGGCGAGTCATGTTCGCGATCTGTGCCATCCCCGCGGTCTGCCTGTTCATCGGAATGCTCCGGATGCCCGAATCGCCGAGGTGGCTCGTCGAGCACGATCGCCGGGACGAGGCTCTCGCAGTGCTGATGGCCGTGCGCACCGAAGAGCGGGCGCGAGCCGAGCTCGGAGCCGTCGAGGTGGTAGCGGAATCCTCGACCGGGGAGCAGCGGATCGGCTACAGGAAGTTCTTCTACAGCAAATGGCTGATCAGGATCGTGCTCATCGGCATGGGTGTGGCTGTCTGTCAGCAGCTCACCGGCATCAACTCGATCATGTACTACGGTCAGATCGTCCTCATCGAATCGGGCTTCGCCGCCGATGCAGCGCTCATCGCCAACATCGCCCCGGGAATAGTCGCCGTTCTCGGAGGAATCCTCGCTCTCTATATGATGGACCGGGTCGATCGACGCACGACGTTCATCACGGGGCTGTCCCTGACCACGAGCTTCCACCTGCTCATCGGCCTGTGCTCGAAGTACATGTCCGAGGACAATCCGCTGCGGGCGTGGATCCTTCTCGCCCTGATCGTCGGATTCGTCGCCTCCATGCAGACGTTCCTCAACGTTGCGGTCTGGGTCTGGCTCGCCGAGGTGTTCCCGCTGCCGATGCGCGGAGTCGGGATCGGGGTCTCGCAGCTGTTCGGTTGGGGAATGAACGGAACGATCGCCCTGGTGTTCCCCTCGATGGTGGCCGGGTTCGGCATCTCCGGAGTGTTCTTCATCTTCGCGATCGTCGGTGTCCTCGCGCTGATCTTCGTCGCCACCCAGGTGCCCGAAACCCGGGGGATCTCATTGGAGAGGATGGAAGAGGGCATCGAGACGGGCATGGCCTACCGATTCCGTGAGTGGAGAAAGCTGCGTGACGGACAGTGAGCGGCCCAGAGCTGATAGCCACATGTTGGACGAGCGCCGGGGACGCCGCCCCACTCCGAGCGAGCGAACGCAGCCCCCTCGATCCCCTTGACCGGGTGAGAGAGGTCGCGACCACCGGATGGGCGGGACTCGGGTTCGTCCTCGATGATCTGCGGGCCGTACGCGAGACAATCGGCTACGAGAGGCTTGCCGAAGAGATCGCAGACGCCGGACTGAGACACGTGGAAGTCGAATTGTGCTCCGGATGGTGGGAAGCTCCCGACGGAGCGTGGCGTGGACACTGGACCGAACTTCTCGAGGCCGCGCAGGCGCTCGACGCGGCCTTTATCAAGGTCGGCACCGACAGCGGACCCGCAGACGACGTCGAACCGTTCGTCGCTCCGCTGAGAAGTTTGGCCGAGGAAGCAGAGTCCCACGGCACCAAGGTCGCGCTCGAGCCTTTACCATTCGGCATGATCGCCTCAATTCCACAGGGTGCCGAGCTTATCCGTCGCGTCGACCATCCCGCCGCAGGGTTGATCGTCGACTACTGGCATGTGTTCCGTGCGGGGACCTCTCTGGAGGAGCTGCGAAGCACTCTGACTGCGGACCAGGTCTTCGGTGTCGAACTCTGTGACGCCGACGAAACCGTCGTCGGGTCGCTGTTCGAAGACACGAGAGACAATCGGCAACTCGTCGGCGAAGGCTCACAGGATGTCGCCGGCTTCATCGACACCATGAAGGCCGTCGGGTACGACGGTGCCTGGGGCGTCGAGATCCTCTCGTCTGCGCACCGACTCCGTCCGCTGGGAGAGGCCTTGGAAGTCGCGAGGGACAGCGCACTGACTGCCTTCGGTCCGGTCTGATCGGTTCCGCCGCTTCGGGGCGAACGGGCCTGACGTGTCCGATAGTCGGTGCGGCAGCAGGACCGCCTCGCCGGTGACTCGGTCCCCATCGGCGAGGCGGCCCTGCAGGCGACTCAGTCCGTGCCGGTTCAGTCCGTGCCGGTGTCGAAAGCGGCGGAGAGCCCGGCGAGGTCGCCGGCTTCGTCCACCTCGGCGCCGGAGTTCGCGATCTCCTCGGCGCCGCCGGCTTCGAGTGAGCCGACGAGCTCCGAGGTCGGACCCGAGACGATGCCCATGGCCGCGTACTGCTCGAGCCTGGCACGCGAATCGGCGATGTCGAGGTTGCGCATGGTCATCTGACCGATCCGATCCTCGGGGCCGAAGGCGGCATCGCCCACGCGCTCCATCGAGAGCTTCTCCGGGTGGTAGGACAGGTTCGGCCCGGTGGTGTTGACGATCGTGTAGTCGTCGCCGCGACGCAGGCGCAGGGTGACCTCGCCGGTGATCGCCGAGGCGACCCACCGCTGCATGGATTCGCGCAGCATCAGCGACTGCGGGTCGAGCCAGCGTCCCTCGTACATGCGCCGACCCAGGCGGCGGCCCTCCTCGTGGTAGAGAGCGATGGTGTCCTCGTTGTGGATGGCGTTGATGAGGCGTTCGTAGGTCACGTGCAGCAGCGCCATGCCCGGGGCCTCGTAGATGCCGCGCGACTTCGCCTCGATGATGCGGTTCTCGATCTGGTCGGACACGCCGAGTCCGTGACGGCCGCCGATCTCATTGGCCTTGAAGACCAGAGCCACGGGATCATCGAAGACTTCGCCGTTGATCGCGACCGGGCGACCGGCCTCGAAGCGGACGGAGACCTCCTCGGTGGGAACCTCGACGTCATCGCGCCAGGCGGCCACGCCCATGATCGGTTCGACGACGTCGAGTCCGGCGTCGAGGAACTCGAGTGTCTTCGCTTCGTGGGTCGCGCCCCAGATGTTCGCATCGGTCGAGTAGGCCTTCTCGGCCGAATCGCGGTAGGGGTAGCCGTGCTCGACGAGCCATTCGCTCATCTCCTGGCGACCGCCGAGCTCCTCGACGAACTCCGCGTCGAGCCAGGGCTTGTAGATGCGCAGCTTCGGGTTGGCCATGAGGCCGTAGCGGTAGAAGCGCTCGATGTCGTTGCCCTTGTAGGTCGAGCCGTCGCCCCAGATGTCGACGCCGTCCTCCTTCATGGCGCGCACGAGCAGCGTCCCGGTGACCGCACGGCCCAGGGGAGTGGTGTTGAAGTAGGTCTTGCCGCCGGAGCGGACGTTGAACGCGCCGCACTGCAGGGCGACGAAGCCCTCCTCGACGAGCAGGCGCTTGGCGTCGACGAAGCGGGCGATCTCTGCGCCGTACTCCTTCGCGCGAGCTGTGACGCCGTCGAGGTCGGGCTCGTCGTACTGGCCGATGTCGGCCGTGTACGTGCAGGGGACGGCTCCCTTGTGGCGCATCCACGCGACTGCGCAGGAGGTGTCCAGGCCGCCGGAGAAGGCGATTCCAACGTGCTCACCGACTGGGAGCGAAGACAGTACTTTCGACATGGCACCAGCGTAACTGCCCGCCGGCCTCCGTGTCGAATTGTTATGCATTGCGATGTATTTTTATGTGAATGGATGGGCGGGGCGCGACGGTGTCGGCCGGTCACTGGGCGAGTTGCGGGCGCGATCGGACAGTTCTCACCGCAAAAAGTATCCGATCGCGACCATCATTTGGGATTCAGGCCGAGGTGGAGGCGGATGTCTCGTTCGAGCTGTCGGCGATCGGTCCACTTCGCGACCCGGATGACCGTCCACCCCGCGGCTCTCAGAGCGTTCACCCGATCGATGTCGGTCGCCCACTGGTCCTCCGATATGCGGTGAAAGTCTCCCTCGTATTCCAAAGCCAGCATCTGCTCCGGGTATCCCAGGTCGGGGTGCAGGGTCAGGTTGGTCGTGGGACAGTACACGGCAGGGTGCACAATCGGTTCGGGCAGCCCTCGGGCGATGAGCCACAGTCGCAGATCGGTCTCCATCGGAGAATCGACATCTTCTCGAATGAGTTCAGCGGCGGCTTCGAGCTTCGATCTGGATCTGAGGTATTTCGTATCTGAGACGTATTCGTTCAGTGAGGTCAGAGAGAACTGAGGAGGGGTCTTCCAGTCTCCGACTGCGGCATCGCCGATCTGGACCAACGAGGTCACCGAACAGAGAGGCGCAAGCTGCGCGAAGGTCGGGAGCGGGTGCAGAACCGGCAGTTTCAGCCACTCGACCGTTGAGAGGTTCCGCAGTCTGTGGAGAGCGATTCCGCTTCTGCGGATGCGTTTGTTCGGATCGGCAGAACCCAGATGAAGCGTGGCGTCGTCGAGCGCGCGGGGCAAGGGCCACCCATACAGCCGTGCGGCAGTCTCTCTGCAGGCGACGATTCCCGGGTGTCTGTGACTCATAGCCAGCAGCAACTGGGCCTCCTCGACCCACTTGTCATCGGCCCAGGTCGGCACCGGAAATCGCGTTGACGAATCGTCGTCGAAGCGGATGCCCCATGACGCGGGCAGGAAGCGGCGAGTGGATCGGATGTCGTAGTCGGTGGCTCCTCGCGCTCTCGCCTCGGCGACAGACAGTGGTGCTGGATAGCCGACATAGTTGAGGGGGTGCTTCTTCATGCGGATCGATGATTCACGCCTCGGCGCCGCGATGGGAAGCGCGGCCGGCGTGGCTGTGGACAAGGCCGAAGCGTCCACAGGAAGAACGCGCATGAGTGATATCAGTATCCCCAGCCGATGACGTCTGAGTGCGATCTGGGTTGAAAGAGATGCGGTGAGCATCTCCTCACCGGCCGGGGGTGACAGGCCTCCGGCGAGCCTCGCCTTGCAGGCCGGGCTGCTTGCGGTGTCTGGCGCGGAGGGGCCCGAGCAGAGTGTGGTCGCAATCGGACATCTCTCAGCGCCGAAAATGTCCGATTGCGACCACCCGCCGGGGCCATCACCGGGGGAGGCCCCTGCTTCAGCCCTGGTTCCCGGGGCCTGCAGCTCTGGTCCCCGGGACCGCTGTGCTCAGGCCCAGGCGTGCAAGTGGCTGTGGCCGGTCGGGGTCCAGCGAGCGGTGGGACGCTCGCATTGCGGTCCTCGGCTGCGTGTACGAGCGCGGAGTGCTTGCGTGGCCCGAACCTCGCGGCCGAACGGTGGTCGCGATCGGATAGTTCTCAGCGCGGGAAGTGTCCGATTGCGACCAGGTCTTCGGATCGATGCCGTCTGCCCGCAGGCCAGTCCTCTGGCGCCGACCCGCCTGCCTCGACGCGCCCGCCGACCCGCAGCGCCCGCGGCCCCCGCCGCGCCGCGCCCGCGGCCTCATTGCTTCGCGCGGTGGGCTCGGATCGCCTCGGCGACGGCGATGGCATCGTCCTCCGGGGCATCGGACTTGCGGTCCGGGCGGGCCGTGAAGAGGTAGATGAACCCGACGGTCAGCACCACGACGAGGCCGATGAGCACGATCCAGTCGGCGAAGAACGACCCGGAGTCTCCGGGCAGCGACAGCAGGATCATCGCGAAGATGCCGTAGGCCAGGGCCGCGATGTTGACGACAATGCCCCAACCGCCCAGCGACCACGGCGCCGCGGGCTTCCAGCCCCTGGCCCGCTGCCGGAGAGTGCCGAGGACGACCATCTGGAAGGCCAGGTAGATGCCGAGGATCGCGAACGAGGTCACGGCCACGAGGATCCCGTCGTTGAACCAGATGAGCACGCAGATCAGCGCCGGCGCCGTGCAGGCGACGATGAGGGCGTTGTGTGGGATCTTCGTGCCATCGGCGACCTTCGACAGCCACCGATGGCCGGGCATCATCCCGTCGCGGGCGAAGCTGAAGATCAGGCGCGACGCGGCGGCCTGCAGGCTGAGCACGCAGGAGATGAAAGCAGTGATCGCGACGAGCAGGAAGATCTTCGCACCCGCATCGCCGAGGCTGCCGGCGAGGATCGCGGGGATCGGGGCCTCGACCTCTCCGGCGACGATCTCCTCGAGGTTCGGCGCGGCCAAGACGTAGCCGCCGAAGGAGAACAGGGCCGAGACCGCGCCGACGAAGATCGTCATGAGCATGGCCTTGGGGATGCCTCGGGCCGGGTTCGAGACCTCCTCGGCGACGTCGCCGCAGGCCTCGAAGTCGTAGAAGAGGAACAGGCCGGCCACCGCTGCGCCCATGAACACCGGCAGGTAGCTGCCGTCACCGGCGGTGCCCATGGTGTCGAAGAAGACGGAGAAGCTGTGCTTGCGTTCGAAGATGAGCAGGAACAGGCCGAGTCCGATGACGCCGATGAGTTCGGCGAAGAAGCCGATGCGCGCGATGCGGGCGAGCCATTTCGTCCCGGAGAAGTTGATCGCCAGTGCCAGCACGAGCAGGGCCAGAGCGAGGACGAGTGTGCTGTTGCGATTGAGTTCGAGCCCGAACAGGCTGGCGAGGAACCCGGCCCCGAACTCCGACACCGAAGTGATGGTGACGATGAGCGCGCAGATGTAGACCCACGCCGCCATCCAGGCGTATCGCTTGCTCCACAGCCTCCGGGCCCAGGGGTAGATCCCGCCGGCGATGGGGAACTGGGAGACGACTTCGCCGAAGATGAGGGCGACGAGCAGCTGGCCGCAGGCGACGATGACGATCCACCAGATCGACGGAGGCCCGCCGGTCGACAGGGCCACGGCCAGCAGCGAGTAGACGCCGACGAGCGGAGACAGGTAGGTGAAGCCGAGGGCGAAGTTCGCCCAAGGACTCATCGACCGCTCGAAGGAGTCGCCGTAGCCGAGGACGGCCAGGTGGTCGGGATCGGAGAGATGGTCGCCTGAGGGATCCTCGGCGGCTGAGGGGCGATCGGACATGGGGCACCTTCGTTCGAATCGACGTTGATTCTTCAGCTGTTCGTCATCGTAGCGCCGAATCTCGCCCGCGTGGACGATCCTGGTCTCCCTCTCGTGGCGGAGGTGTCATGCCGCCTCGGGTCGTAGTGTGGAATCACACCCGCAGACACCGGCACCGCCGCCGCTCGGTCGGACATCGTCGAGGAAAGAGGAGAGAGCGTGAATTCGCAGGGACCCACCGAATCCGCCGAGGTGTCCGGACCGGCCGATCCGACGGTCGACACCGCCGAGGCCGTCGACGCGAAGGGGCGTCCGCTCGCGGTCGAACCGGCCGCAGTTCCCTGGCTCGAGCTCGGCCTCTTCGTCCTCATCGCCTTCGGACTCGCTTGGCTCGTGTGCCTGCCCCTGTGGGTCACCGGCCAGGGGCTCAGCGACCCTCTGGCCGTCCAGCTCTACGGCGGGGTGATGATGTTCACGCCGCTGATCGCCGGCTTCGTCGCCTTCCTCGTGCAGCGCCGACGGGCACGGCGAAGGGCGCAGGCCCTGGCCAGTGCACCTCGCTACTTCGGATTCTGGCCGCTGCGGCCGTTCGGCCGAGTCATCTGGACGACCGTGGGAGCCTTCTTCGGCATTATGGTTCTCGTTGTCCTCGGCTACCTGCTCAGCGGCGCCTTCGGTTGGCTCGGTCTCGATCTGAGCGGGCTGTCGGGGTTCGAACAGCAGATGGCCACGCTCCCGGGCTTGGACTCGGTGCCGATCACAGTTGCCGTCGGTCTCTTCCTGCTGCTCATGGTGATCAGCTCGGTGGCCACCGTCTTCGTCACCATCGGCGAGGAGTTCGGGTGGCGGGGCTGGCTGCTGACGAGCCTGCGGCCGCTGGGCACCTGGCCGGCCCTGCTCATCGTCGGTGCCGTCTGGGGCCTGTGGCATGCGCCGCTGATCCTGCTCGGCTACAACTTCAATCGCCCCGACATCACAGGTCTGGGGCTGATGGTGCTCGGCTGCGTGATGCTCGGCGTCCTCTTCGGCTGGCTGCGCCTGCGCACCGGTTCCGTCTGGCCGGCCGTCTTCGCCCACGCGGCACTCAACGGATCGACCAGCATGCTGCTCGTGCTGCTCATCGACGCCGAGGCGCCGACCCCCGACCCCGCGCTCGTCACCTTCCTCGGTGCCTCAGGATGGATCGTCTCTGCGGTCGTCATCGCAGTCCTCGCAGCCACCGGGCAGTTCCGCAAGCGCCCGGAGCTGGGGACCAGGGCGAAACCCGCCGCGCACGCGTGAAGCCCGGGGACCATCCGTGATTCTTGAGGCGCGGGCCCGGCGTCGGTTAGGCTCAAAGCCCCCACCGACTGAAGGAGAACTCTGTGACTTTTGGACCATCGCTGCTGCAGACAGCAGGACGCATGCTCACCGCCCCGATCTTCATCAGCGGCGGATACTCGGCCGTGAAGGATCCGGCCGGAAAGGCGGCGATGGCCGAGTCGACGCTCGACGCCCTGCGCGACTACGTTCCCGGTCTGCCCGATGACAACGAGCTGCTCGTGCGCATCAACGGCGGCGTGCAGATCCTTGCCGGCACCACCCTGCTGTTGGGCATCAAGCCGCGACTGTCGGCGTGGGCGCTCGCCGGATCCCTCGTCCCGACCACCCTGGCCGGGCACTCCTTCTGGGAGATGGAGGGCGGCGAAGCGAAGGCCCACCAGACTCAGTTCTCGAAGAACCTCGCCGCCCTCGGCGGACTGCTGCTGATCGCCGGCTCCGGAAGCAGCCGGAAGGCCATCGAGAAGGCCTCCGCCAAGGCCGCGAAGAAGGCCGAGAAGCGCGCCCTCAAGCAGGCCTGAGCCGCACCCCTCAGTTTCTCCTTTGCTTAGGGTAGGCTAATCAAAGACAAAACTGAGAGGGCGGGTGCGAATGGTCAACTGGCGGCGCGGAGTGATGCGTCTGATGCGCATCACGAATCACGAGGTGATCGTCACCGGCATTGAGGACTTCACCGCGAGATACCGTCGGATCCACTTCTCCGGGCCCGAGCTGCTGGCCCAACTCGACGAGGTCTTTCCGACTCTGTGGACCCGGCTGTGGTTCCCGCACCCCGAGAAGGGCGAGGGCCATCTCAGCCAGCGCGGCTACACCTTCGCCGCCATCGACCTCGAGGCCGGAACCTTCAGCCTCGACTTCGTCCTCCACGGGGACGCGTCCGCCAGCACTGCGGGCAGCGGACCTGGTGCCGCTGGCGGTGGGTCCGGAACCGCGGACATCGGCACCGCAGACACCGGCACGGCGGACGTCGGGCCCGGCGCTCGGTGGGCGGCCCGGGTCCGTCCCGGCACGAGAATCGAAGCCGCCCTCACCCCTGCCCGCATCGACCTGCCCGACGACACCTCCCACCTCCTCCTCGCCGGTGACCTCACCGCGCTGCCGGCCATCAACTCCTGGTGCGAGGCCGTCCCCGCCGAGGTGGCCGTGACCGTGGCGATCGTCGCCGAGCCTGAGGAGGTGGCCGGTCTGCCGGTGTCCGCCCACCCGAATTCGACGTGGGACTGGGTGAACCCGGAATCGAGCGCCGAGGTGGAGCCGAAGCTTCGAGCGGGCCGAGCTCTGGCCGCTCACCTGCGCGGCCTCGACCTCGACGCGCAAGGTCTCTACGTCTGGGCCGCCGGGGAGCGAGGGCTGGTCAAGGACGTCCGCCGCATTGTCAGAGGTGAGCTGGGTCTGGGCCGATCCCAGCAGTTCTCCCAGGTCTACTGGTTCGCCGACAAACCCACCGGCTGATCGCGGGAAGCGCCCACAGGCCGGGCTCCGTCGCCGGCGATTGCGCTCACCCCCTGGCAATCAGTGCAGAAACGCCTATGCTCGGAGCATGGTCAAGGCACTTCTCATCGTCGATGTCCAGAACGATTTCACCGAAGGCGGCGCGCTCGGCGTGACCGGCGGCGACCGCGTGGCCGAAGGCATCACAGGCCACCTCGAGGCGCATGCCGGGGACTACTCCGCGATCATCGCCTCCCGCGACTGGCATGATGCCGACAGCGACAACGGCGGCCACTTCAGCGACACCCCGGACTTCGTCGACAGCTGGCCCGTCCACTGCGTCGCCGACAGCACCGGCGCCGAGTTCGACCCGCTGCTGTCGACCGCAGCGATCACCCACGAGGTGCGCAAGGGCCAGGGCAGACCCGATTATTCGGCCTTCCAGGGGACCACGGAGACGGGGAGCAGCCTCGGCGAGCTTCTGGAGGAACTCACCGTCACCGAGCTCGACGTCGTCGGCATCGCCACCGACCACTGCGTGCGCGCCTCCGCCCTCGACGCATTGGACTCGGGTGTGAAGGTCCGCGTCCTCACCGACCTCGTCGCCGGAGTGGGGGAGGAGTCGAGTGAGGCCGCGCTGTCCGAGGTAGAGACCGCGGGCGGACAACTCGCCTGAAACGCTCCTCCTCCGTCGGCCTCTTCTATGCTGGGACTCAGCGCCTCACTTATCGCTCAGCCCGAAGAACGCGTCGTCAACGCCACGTTCTTCGGGCTCACCGGTAAGTGGGCCTGAAGAACACTCCCTGGAGGGCCGTGTGAGAGAGACCAGGAGCCTCCCCGGAGCTGCCCAGGAGCCGCCCTCCCGACGATGCCCCTTCACCTCCAGCTTCCATTATCGCCCCAGGTCAGGGCGTTTTCCCCATCGAAAGTTGCAGGCCAGATCTGAACTCTTAGGCGATGTGCCGAGGTCGGTGAATTGATGGACTTGAGTCATGAACTCGTTCCTGACAGCAGCCGCCCGCACACTGACATCGAAGCGCGGTTCGTGGCTCGTCCTCGGCGGGGTGGTCGTCGTCGTGGCCCTGATCTTCGGACTCCTGTCCGGGGCGGGCGAGGACCGTCCCACCGAGAACGCTCCGGCCGACTCCGAATCCACCCAGGCTCAGCAGATCCTCGTTGAGTTCCCCGAGGCCGACAGACAGTCCGTCATGGTTGTGGCCTCGAACGACGACGGGTCCGAACTGTCCGCCGATGACCAGGCGCAACTGAAGAAGCTCGGCAGTTCACTCGGCCAGTCCGTCGGCGACGAAGCCGATGAGAAGGTGACCGGGCCGATACTCAGCGACGACAAGCAGGCCGCCCTGCTCATGGTGCCCATCGAGGTGGGGCTGACGAACTCGGACACGGCCGAGACCGTCGACGATCTGCGGACCACCATCGCCGATGACCCGACCGCCTCAGGACTCACAGATGAGGGCATGTCCCTGCTGGTCACCGGCGGTCCCGCGATCGGCGCCGACATCGCCTCGGCGTTCGACGGAGCCGATTTCACCCTGCTCATCGTCACCGTCGTCATCGTGGCGCTGCTGCTGATCATCACCTACCGCTCACCCATCCTGTGGCTGCTTCCGCTCATCGTCATCGGCACCGCCGACGGTCTCGCCTCGACCGTGACCGCGGCAGTCGGAGACTGGCTCGAGCTGCGGTTCGATGCGGGCATCATCAGCGTCCTCGTCTTCGGTGCGGGCGCGAACTATGCCCTCCTGCTCATCTCCCGCTATCGGGAGGAGCTGCGACGCATCGCCGATCACCGCACCGCACTCGCCGAAGCGTGGACCCATACCGCGACGACGATCCTCGCCTCGAACCTCACCGTCGTCCTGTCCCTGCTCAGCCTCGTCTTCGCCGTCATCCCCGGCACCCGCGGACTCGGCATCACAGCCGCCGTCGGCCTCATCATCTCCGCCGTCGCGGTGCTCATCGCCCTGCCTCCCGTGCTCGCGATCTGCGGCAAGAAGATGTTCTGGCCCTTCGTTCCCCAGGTCGACGACGCTGTCTCCGTGCAGAATGCGGATGGAGGCGCCACCCCCGCCGAGGCGGCCCCGCACTCGGTGCGGGAGCTCGGCGACCGAGCGGCGGACGAGGCCGCCTCGGCGAAGCCCTCGGTCTGGCGGAGAATCGCCACCCGCGTGGTCCGGAAACCGTGGCTGCACCTCGGTGCGGGAATCGTCATCCTCGGCGTCATGGCCTCCGGGTTCATCGGGTCCTCGATCGGACTCGACCAGACCGAGAAGTTCCGCGTCCAGTCCGAATCGGCGCAGGGCCTCGACGTCCTGTCCGAGCATTTCCCACCCGGGGAATCGCAGCCGATCTGGATCGTGGCGGACACCGAGCACGCCGATGAGGTGGTCGACTCCGTGGGCGGTCTCGACGGTGTCGTGCGCGCCTCGGCGATCGATGAGGCGACCGTCGACGGCGCCTCGGTCACGAAGATCATGGTCACCGGCGAGTTCGAACCCGACAGTGCGAAGGGGCTCGAACTCGTCGAGGACATCCGCGGCGACGTCCATGCCATCGACGGCGCCGATGCCGAGGTGGGAGGTGCCGCGGCCACGGAGCTCGACGCCCGTGACGGCAACCGGGCCGACTTCTTCACCATCGTCCCGATGGTCCTGGTGATCAGCTTCATCATCCTGCTCGGCATTCTGCGGGCACCGGTCGCGGCGCTCACCCTGCTGCTGGTCAACGTGGTGTCCTCGGCCGCGGCGATCGGGCTCGGCGCGTTCCTGTCGCGGACGATCTTCGGCCAGTCCGCGCTCGACGCGCAGGTGCCGATCCTCGCGTTCCTCTTCCTCGTGGCACTGGGCATCGACTACTCGATCTTCCTCGCCCACCGGGTGAAGAAGGAGTCGGTCGTCCACGGCGGACGGCAGGGCATGGTCGAGGCCGTCGCCCACACCGGTGGGGTCATCACCAGCGCCGGCATCGTCCTGGCCGGAGTGTTCGCGGCGCTCGGCATGCTGCCGCTCATGGTCCTCGGCCAGCTCGGACTCATCGTCGGAGTCGGAGTCCTCGTCGACACGATCATCGTGCGCACCGTCATCGTGCCTTCGATCTTCGGACTCGCGGGCAATGCGGTGTGGTGGCCGAACCGGGCGATCACACACCGGTCGGGCGAGGATTCCGAACCCGCTCGCCAGCCGGAGGAAAAAGGCCGCCAGCAGGGAGAGAGCATGCACCTGCTGGCCGAGAAGGAGCACGCAGGCAGCGGATCGCATCGCGGCAGGCACTGAGCCGGAGGTCATCGCGGTGGGCGGACCCGTCGGTGGGCAGGCCCGCCGGCGGACCTGCCCGGGGACGGGCGGGCCCGCCGGCACATCGACGTCCGCATTTCACACCAGCGACGGATGTGATTGAGTTGGCAGGAAGAATCACGAGAGCAGGACTTCAGCGCCCCGGCACCGCCGAGGCGCATCGGCGGGAAGGTGACAGCGTGGGCG
Organism: Brevibacterium sp. SMBL_HHYL_HB1; assembly: GCF_018208375.1. Taxonomy (NCBI): domain Bacteria; kingdom Bacillati; phylum Actinomycetota; class Actinomycetes; order Micrococcales; family Brevibacteriaceae; genus Brevibacterium; species Brevibacterium sp. SMBL_HHYL_HB1. The sequence continues at coordinate 4,160,736 of NZ_CP062936.1, forward strand.
CACGCAGATGGACGGAACGCACGATGGAGATCGGCCAGCACGCCATCGCCGTCGTCCTGACCGTCATCGCCTGCATCCGCGCCGTGACCAACGGCGCACCGCTGATCGCGGCCATCGCCGTGAGCGTTGTCTTCCTCTCCTGGTACACCCTCGGCGCCGTCCGCGCCGCCCGCACAGGTGCGCTCGTACTCGCGAAATGGTGGCTGATCGTCCTCGCCGCCGCCTGGCTGTGCACCCTGCTCGTCTCCGCCGAATTCATCTGGGTCGCGTTCCTCCTCTGGCTGCTGGCCGGCCACCTGTTCTCCCTGCGCATCGCCATCGTCTTCACCGCGCTGACCTACATTGCGACCGTCGTCGCACCGCTGGCGCACTACGGGCAAGTGCTCGCGCCGAGCATCATCGGATCCCTCATCGGAGCCGTCTTCGCCCTCGGGCTCTCGCAGGGCTACATCGAACTGCTCCGCGAAGGCCGACGTCGCGAGGAGCTGCTGCGCTCGCTCGAGCTCGCCCATCAGAACCTGCTCGACCTCCAGGATGAGCTCGCGCTGACCCAGCGCCATGCCGGTGAGATCCAGGAGCGCACCCGCGTCTCCCGCGACATCCACGACACGATCGCCCAGTCGATCTCATCCATCCGGCTCATCGCCCACGCCGAGGCGGAGCGCACCACCGATGACCACGCCGCTCAGGTGCTGGGACAGGTCGAGGACCTCGCCGCCCAGGGGTCTCGCGACGTCCGTCGCATCATCGCGGCCCTGGCCCCGGCCGAACTCGAGGACGGGGCTCTGTCCGCCGCCATCCGCCGGCTGCTGACTCGACTGGAGGAGGACACGTCCATCGTCGGTCGCCTCGACCTCGATGACGCCCTGCCGACCCTGTCCGCCGAGGTGGAAGTGGCGCTGCTGCGGACTGCGCAGTCGGCCCTGGCCAATGTCCGCCAGCACTCCCGGGCCAGTCGGGTAATGATCAGCCTCATGGACGTCGACGGGGCGATCAGAATGGACATCGTCGACGACGGCGTCGGTATGGACGATCCGGAGAATCGGCGGCGGAATCCCGAGTCGGGATTCGGCCTCGACTTCATCGGGTCGCGGATGAGCGAGCTCGGAGGCGAGCTCGTCATCGAATCGATGCCGGGCTCGGGCTTCGCGATCTCGGCGACCCTGCCGGGCCAATCCCAGCTGCGCACGCGGGGCGGAGGCCTCGGCACATCCGCTCAGGGCACGGTTGCGGACAGTGCGGGTCGCCTCGGCGAGGGTGGGATCGGCACCGTCGGCGGCAGCGAACACAGCGACACCGACCCAGGGGAGAGCCCATGAGCATTCGAGTGATCCTCGTCGATGACCATCCGGTCGTGCGGGCCGGTCTGCGGTCGGTCGTCGACGCCCCCGAGCACATCGCCGTCATCGGCGAGGCCGACAGCGGAGAGGGAGCGCTGGCGATCGTCGACGAGCTCGACCCCGATGTCGTCCTCTGCGACCTGCGACTGGGGGAGGGGATCGACGGCATCGAGGTGACCAAGCGGCTGCGGGCACTGCCGAACCCGCCGGCGGTGCTCATCCTCACGACCTTCGACCTCGACTCGGAGATCGTCGCAGCTCTCAACGCCGGCGCCTCCGGATACCTGCTCAAGGACATCGACCCCGGCGACATCTCGATCGCGATCGAGAAGGCGGCGAAGGGAGGCACCTACCTGCCGCCCGAGATCTCGTCGAAGGCCATCGCCGCCATGCGCAATCCGGGGCCGAAGCTGACTCGACGCGAGCGCGAGGTCGTCAAGCTCCTGGCCACCGGCGCCTCGAACGCCCAGATCGCCCAGGAGCTGTTCGTCACCGAGGCGACCGTGAAGAGTCACCTCGTCAATGTCTTCACCAAGCTCGGCGTCGACTCCCGGGCCCGAGCCATCCGCGTCGCCGAGGATCGAGGGCTGGTTTGAGCCCCCGCCCGGTCCAGGACGCGCCTGGCCCCAGGCGGCGACTCCCACCGAAACCATGGTGGAGCGCCGAGACCACTGCGCGTGCGGTATATTTCAAGCTGTTTGTGACAGCTCGGTGTTTTCTGGGCTATTGATGCCGGCGTGGGTCGGTGGGCCAGCGGCTATGGGGCTGGTGTGGAATCGTTCCGGATGCGCGCAGTGACGGGCCTCCAGAGTGGCTTGGCGACGGGCCCGGACAAGCTCGGTACGTCCGTGATGGACATCGTTGGGAGTGTAATAATTCAGGCCGCTGTGGCGGTGGTTCGCGTTGTAGTCAGCAATGAACGCGGCCATGTAGTCACGAGCATGATCGATGGATTCGAACCGGGTGGGAAAGTCCAAGTGGTACTTGATGGTCTTGAACGTCGATTCACTAAACGCGTTGTCATTCGACACTCTGGGCCGGGAAAAGGACAGCTTGATCCCCAGCGACTGAGCGAACTGGACAGTCGTTGCCGCGCGCATGGGAGCCCCGTTATCGGCGTGTAGCACGGTCGGGTACTGCTGGTTAGTTGCCACAGCCTGATCGATCATGGTCTGAGCATGGACGGATTTCTCGGAAGTCTCGACCCGGTGGCCAACGATCTTGCGGGAGAAAACGTCCATGATGGCATAGAGGCGATAGATGACCTTGCCGGGACCGCGCAGCATCGTGATGTCCCAACTCCACAGTTGGTTCGGTGCGCAGGCAGCGTGGACCGGCTTAGGCCGTTTGGGCTGGTTACCACGGCGCTGGGCGCGACGGTCTCCGTTCTGCCCGTGTGCGGCCACCACTCGGTGAGCCGTCGACGCGGAGAATGGCACCTGCCCGGCATCGAGCATCCGCCAATACGCCTGGGTGACAGACAGGCTCTCATAGTCTTCAGAGTTCAACAGCGCCATGAACGCATCGGCCTCGGCGGTGGTGATCCGACTCGGGTAGTCGCGTTCCTTCTGCGGCACCTGCACCCCGGCCGGGACCGCCGGATTCTGGTGACGGTACCAACTCGTACGATGCACACCCATCAACTCGCAGGCCGCCGTGATCGACCAGCCGACCCTGATCAGATCGCCGATGAACCTGAACCCGATTGCCTTTACTGTGGCGGGCTCATCCAGTCCGGCCTGGTCGCCTCGACCTCGGGCAGCGTCGGGTCTGTCGCGGTCGCGCTCTTGGACATCGCTTCCAAGAGCGCGGACGCTTTTCCCAAGATATCGACCGCAGCTTCAGACTTGGCCAGTTTGGCCTTCAACGCTTCGTTCTCGGCCTGCAGCTGTGTGAGTTGCTTCTTCTCAGCGGCTTTGAGCTTGTTGTCACTGGGATTGCCATTCAACCGATCCGATCGCGAGGTCAGGCAACCATTTTCTCTGTCCACGAACCACTGATAGATCGTTCTGGGATTGACCCCGACAGTCCGAGCCAACTGGGCTTTAGAACCCATCTCGATACATTTGTCATATTCGTCCAGGATCTCGAGTTTCTGGGCCGTGGTGAAATGCCCGCGGCTCGAGGAACGGGACGGAACTTCAAAAGACATAACAGACTTCTCTCCCCGCCAATATTGTCAGATAACTGTCACAAGACAGCCTGACACAGAGGGCGTGCACCGTGGTCTCGGCGCTCCACCGTTGGTTGGCCTGAGCTCTGTGCGCTCTGCCGTTGTCTCGGCGATGGAGGATCGAGGACGTTCGGCTGGGCCCATCTGCTCCGCTTCTCCCTGTCCGGGTAGTCTGTTCCCTGCACGTCGAACCAGCAGACCCGTGCACATCGAGACAGCGGAGGGGATATGGCAGGCGAAGACGAGGTGCCTCCGGGCCCCGCCGTACTGCCCAACCGCCGCATCGGAGCGGCCTCGGGAAGTGCGAAAGGCATCGCGGTCGCTTCGGGAGCCGAACCGAACGCGAAAACGCAGAGGGGGCCGGACGAGCCGAGACTTCCGCATGTCGGTGAGCTCACCTCGGCGAGTGAGGACGTCATCGTCGACCCCTCCGAGGCGATCCTCGAACGGATCGACCTCGATTCGTGGAAGTGGCCCGAATACTTCGCCTTCGCGCTCACCCGGATGGAGGAGATCTTCCCGACCAGCGGCATTCCCCGCGGGATCGGCCCCGTCCGCGAGTACGTCACCGCTGAGAACGACTTCCGGTCCCTGGCCGTCGACACCGAGAAGTGGCACGCAGCCGATGACTCCTGGTCCACTGTCGGCGACGTCCTGGCGAACACCCACACCGACGCCTGGCTGGTCACCCGCAACGGGATCGCCGTGGCCGAGGAGTACGCCTGGCCGATGAAGCCCGCCCGCCAGCACATGCTGTTCTCCGTGAGCAAGTCCATCGTCGCCACCGTCATCGGTGCGCTCACCGATGCGGGCAGACTTGCGCCGACCGACCTCGTCACCACGCACGTGCCCGCCCTGGCGAAGAGCGGCTATGCGGGTGCGACCATCCGCGATCTGCTCGATATGCGGTCGGGCATCAAGTTCTCCGAGGAATACCTCGAGAAGGGTTCGGAGATCCGGGCCCTGTTCGAAGCCGTCGATTTCGCGCCCCGGACGGCCGCCTCGGCGAATGGGATCAAGAACTTCCTCACCGGGCTGACCAGCGAACGCGAGCACGGATCGGCCTTCGTCTACCGCAGCTGCGAGACCGATGTGCTCGCCTGGATCGCCGAGGCGGCCACCGGCCAGCCGTTCTCCATCGTCGCCAGCGAATACGTCTGGTCGAGGATCGGCGCCGCCCACGCGGCCCAGGTGTGCCAGGACCGGTGGGGCGGATCGATCGCCGATGGTGCCATCAGCACCACCCTGCGCGACCTGGCCCGCTTCGGTGAGATGATCGCCCGAGGCGGCGCAACCGCGAACGGCGAACGCGTCCTCTCCGCGGCCTGGGTCGAGGACATCTTCACCGGAGCCGCGGACTCGGCAGAGGTCTTCGCTGCGTCGGCGTCCGGCCGTTCCTATCCCGGAGGCATGTACCGCAGCCAGTTCTGGATGCCCTCGGCCGACCGGAATGTCGTCATCGGCATCGGAATCCACGGCCAGATGCTCTACATCGACCGTGCCACGCAGACCGTCGGCGTGAAGTTCTCCAGCGATCCCGAGCCGGTGAGCCTGGCCGCCCAGCACGGGACCCTGGCCATGTTCGAAGCCATCGCCGAGGCGGTCCCGACGACTGGGGCCGCACCGAGCCTCGGTGCGGGCGGAGTCATCGGCCCGAACACGCTCTGCTGAGGGGAAGCGGCGGAAAGCCAGCGGATGGCGCCCACGTACAGTGCCAGAAGGAATCCCGTGTGACGGAACGGAAGACGGACTCTGAGGCGGGGCGGTAGCGTGGCGAGCGGAATGACACCGATGACAGGAGGCACGACGATGACCGACTTCTTCGACCGCGACACCGACGGCAAGTACGACCGGGCCTACAAGGAGACCACCCCGGACATCCTCAAGGCATTCGGCGAGTTCAACAACGCCGTCTTCTCCGAAGAGGGCCGCGAGATCCCTCTGAAGTACCGCGAACTCATCGCCTATGCGGTGGGCCTGACCACGCAGTGCGCCTACTGCATCGACGCCCATTCCAATGCCGCCGTCAAGGCCGGTGCCACCGAGACCGAACTCGCCGAGACCGCGTGGACGGCCTCGGCGCTGCGCGCCGGCGGAGCCTTCGCCCACGGACGCCTGGGCTTCAAGCTCACCGGAGTCCACGAGCACTGAGGCCGCCTCGTCGCGGGCTGCTCGCCGCCAAACGTGTCGACACCGACGCAGATGAGCGGCGATTGCCTAGACTGAGAGGCGATCATGAGTGATGAGTCCCGCACCCCCCAGCGCAGAGCACCCCGTTCGCGTCCGCACCGCATCCTCGTGCTGGCGCTGGACGGGGTGTCTGCCATGGACCTCGGAGTCCCCGTCCAGGTCTTCGGCGCCGAGTCGAACTCCGCGGTCCCTCCTGCTCCGGCGGCAACCTCGGCAGCCGCAGTCGCGCCCGTTCCCGGGGACCCTTCCACCGCACCCGCGGCCGCCGCGGTCTCCCCTGCCCCCGCTGCTCCTTCGGCAGCCGTGGCTCCGGCGGCCGCAGGTCTCCCACCCGGTGCAGCGGCCTCGCCCGTCCCCGCAGGAATCTGGCCCTACGAGGTCGAGGTCTGCGGCATCACCGCAGGAGCGGTGACAGGCTCCGACGGCCTGGACTATTCCGTCGACCACGGACTCGAGGCGCTCACGAGCGCGGATACGATCATCCTGCCCGGGGCCACCTCGGCGGTGGTCGAGGAACCGCCGGCAGCGGTCATCGGCGCGCTGCTGTCGGCCTTCGAGCGCGGAACGCGGATCGCCGCGATCTCGACGGGCACCTTCGTACTCGCGCGCACCGGCCTGCTCGGCGGACGGCGGGCCACCACACACTGGTCGACGGCGAAGGAACTCGGCCGACGCTTCCCCGCGATCGAGGTCGACGAGAACGTCCTCTTCATCGACGAAGGACAGCTGCTGACCTCGGCCGGAGCCGCCTCGGCGATCGATCTCTGCCTCCACCTCATCCGCAGCGATCACGGAGTCGGCCTGTCCAACCAGGTCGCCAGGCGGCTGGTGGCCGCGGCCTATCGCAGTGCGGGCCAGGCGCAGTACGTGCCCCGCAGCGTGCCCGATCCGCTCGGGGACGACTTCGCCGACACCCGCGAATGGGCGCTGCAGCACATCGGCGAGAAACTGACCCTGCGCGATCTCGCCGCCAACGCCGGAGTCTCCGTGCGCACCTTCTCCCGCCGCTTCGTCGAAGACACCGGCTACACGCCCATGCAGTGGGTGCTGCGCGCCCGGGTCGACCTGGCCCGCGAGCTGCTCGAGAACAGCGATCTGGGCATCGAGCAGATCGCCGACCAAGTGGGTCTGGGCACCGGTGCGAACCTGCGGATGCACTTCCATCGCATCCTCTCGACCTCGCCGAACGACTACCGGCACTCCTTCCAGGGCTGAAGCGAACACTCCCGCCAGGGGCGAGGCGAACACTCCCGCCGGGGCTGGGGCCGGCACTCCCGCCGGGGCTGAGGTGGCGACCTTCGCGGACGGCTCGCGCACGGTTCTGCGCGGTCTGGCGGAGACCCCGATCACACTGGCCTGAAACTTTCGATATCTGGCAATAAGTCTGGCGATAAGCTTGCGGAGATTGTCTGTCTGGCCACTGTTGCTGTGGTGAGGAAACGATCATGATGGAGATATCAAGACGAATCCCGTGTTCAAGGAGTGACATTGACTCGCATTGCTATCAACGGTTTCGGCCGCATCGGACGCAACACCCTTCGGGCGCTGATCGAGCGCGGCAGTGAACTCGAAGTCGTGGCCATCAATGACCTCGGCCCCATCGCGGATCTCGCCCGGCTGCTGAAGTTCGACACCACGCTCGGCCGTTTCAACCACACCGTCGAGACCACCGACGACTCGATCATCATCGATGGCAAGTCGATCAAGGTCTACGCTGAGAAGGATCCCGCGAAGCTGCCCTGGGGCGAGCTCGACGTCGACGTCGCCCTCGAATCCACCGGCCGCTTCACGAAGGCCGACAAGGCCCGCGCCCACCTCGACGCGGGAGCCAAGAAGGTCCTCGTCAGCGCCCCCTCGAAGGGTGCCGATGTCACCCTCGCCTACGGTGTCAACAATGAGGCCTACAAGCCCGAGCACACCGTCATCTCCAATGCCTCGTGCACGACGAACGCGCTGGCTCCGCTGGCCAAGGTCCTCGACGACCTCGCCGGCATCGAGCAGGGCTTCATGACCACGGTCCACGCCTACACCGGTGACCAGATGGTCCAGGACGGCCCGCACAAGGACCCCCGCCGCTCCCGCGCCGCGGCCGAGAACATCATCCCCACCTCGACCGGTGCGGCCAAGGCCATCGGCCTGGTCCTCCCGCAGCTCGACGGCAAGCTCAGCGGTGACGCCATCCGCGTCCCGGTGCCGGTGGGCTCGATCGTCGAGATCAACACGACCGTCTCCCGTGAGGTCACCCGCGACGAGGTGCTCGAGGCCTACAAAAAGGCCGCCGACGGCGAGCTCAAGGGCATCCTCGAGTACGAGACCGAGCCGGTAGTCTCGTCCGACATCACCGGCCAGTCCGCGTCATCGATCTTCGACGCCGCACTCACCCGCGTCGCCGGCAAGCATGTGAAGGTCGTGGCCTGGTACGACAACGAATGGGGCTTCTCCAACCGCGTTGTCGACAACCTCGAGTTCATCGGTCGCAACTGATCATCCCCCGCGCCGAGGCGGTCCATCGTCGCCTGTGAGCGCAGCTGCGGCCCCGGAACTGCTCATGGCAGGTCCGGGGCCGCAGTCGTGTCATCTGCGGTTTCGCGGTGCGAACTCAGACGTCGTCGTCGGCGGCGGTGCCGCCTTCTTCCTCCCACCGTTCGATGGCGCGGACCTTGGCGCGATTGAACTTGAGGCGGACTCCGTAGCCTGCGACCGTGTTGTCGGGGATGATCTGGGCGCCGAATTCCTGCAGGGCCTCATGCAGGCGGGTCTCCTGCTGTTCGGTGAGGTCCTCGAGGCCCTTTTCGAACCGTTTGAGTTCGGACTTGTCGAGGCGGGCTCTGGATGCGACTTCCTTCGCCGAGACGCGGCAGAGGGCACGGGCTGCGCGGGCCAGCGGCCCGTCGATGATGATCTGCTGTTCACTCATGTACTTACCTTGCCAGAGAAGCTCTCGCCGTTCCAGACGGTCCTGTGCGTGGACACGCATCCGCGCCTTCGATCGGGTTCGGCCAGGCTCGTGCCATCAGCTGATGGCAGGCATCTGAAGCACTGTCCGATTCGCCCCCGAGCATGTCATGTCAGTGCCGACGTCTAGTGTTTCGGCCATGCTTCCGACAACGGGGTCGGTGGTACACGCCGCAGGGTGCGGCGCATGACGGAAGGTCAGAACAATGATGATCACGACCAACAGCGTCGCTCGCTTGGCCCAGCGGTGCGGAGAATTCATCGGAGACTTCGGAGGTTCTCTGGCACGCGGCTATCCGACGAGCCTTGCCCTGTGCATCCTGGACGCAATCTATTCGACGGGTTCGCACCCGGCAGCGGTGAACAACGTAGTCGACCGGTACATCGCCCGCCACGGCAGAGACGATGGCGCCAAATCGCTGCGCGATTCGATCGCGGCAGCGGGTGGAGCACGCATGTGGGCGGAGACAGTCGCGTGCAATCTCAAGCCGGCGAGTACGCATCCCGGTGCCCTGCTCAAGGCCGAGGTCGTCGACCGTGCCACTCGAGTGATGGCCGACTGCGACATCGACACAGTGACCGATCTGCGCAGTGCTGTCGGGGACGAGCCCTTCGTCAGTCCGTTCTCCAACGACCTGGCCGGAAGCTGGCGGGCGCTGCCCAGCCAGAGCTCGGGCATCACGTGGCTCCATCTGCTCAGCCTTGCCGGCAGCCCGCATTTCGAGGTCGACTTCGCTGTCACCTCCTACCTCGCCGAGGTGGCCGACTCCGCGGCCGATCTGACCGTCGACTACGTGCTCGGTGAGATAGCGGCAGCGGCACGCGTCCTGGGCGCCGAGGTGGAGGTGATCGAGCGGATCGTCTGGCAGGCCTCGCATGGTCGGATCCTCTCGCGCATGAGGGACGAGGACCTTCTGCCGGCAGCCGGTCCGATCGTCGGGCCTGAGACGACCGGTCTGGTCTGGGAGAAGCCTGAGGGTGGCCAGGGCACCGGCGGACCGGCACCGTTTTGATCGGCACTGCCGACGGGTGGGCTGCGAGCGCACGGACCGCCTCGGCGACAAGGTGCGCTGCGAGCGGACCGACCGCCCCGGCGACGAGCGGTTCAGCTCCCGGTGTTCCGCCGGTGCTGGGCGGCCAGCCGCACCGGCGCGTTCGGGGCGCCGTAGCCGCGATAGCCGGTTCTCCGTTCGACCATCTCGAAGAACACCGAACCGATCGTGGCCGTGTAGAAGTGCAGGAACTCTCCGGTCTCGTCCCGGTCATAGAGGATGTTGTGTTCGCGCAGGGCATCCAGCAGCTGGGGGTCGAGTGCGAAGCGGGCCTCGAGGTCCTCGTAGTAGTTCTCGGGAACCTCGAGGAACTCGAGTCCGCGGCCCAGTGCCGTGGCCGCGGCCGCGAAGATGTCCTCGCAGGCGATCGCCACGTGCTCGGGATAGGTGTCGCCGGTCGGGTTCGCACCGCGCTCGGTGACCTCGGCGGACCCAGCGGGGGAGACGTTGAGCGGGATCCGCACGGCACCGTCGGCGCTCGACATCACCTGGGAGCGGACCAGCCCCGAGGGGCTCGGGACGTCCTGGGACGGTTGCGCCTCGAGCGCCAGCAGTGAGGTGTAGAAGAGCACTGCCTCGTCGTAGTGATGGGCGGGCTGGGCGAGGTTGATGTGGTCGATGCGCGAGGACTGCTCGACGCCGCCGGTGCCGAACTCCGCGACCCAGATGGGATCGTCGCCGGTCGCCTGGTGGAAGAACACCTCCGAGCCGTCGGGGGCGAAGACCCCGCGCAGCACTTCGTCGTTGTGAGTCTGCTCGCGGGGGACCTCCACCGCGTGAAGCAGCGAGGCCCGGTCCATGCTCGCCGAGGCATCCGAGACCTCGAATCCGATCCCGCGGAGGAACGTTCCGCGAGCGGTCTCCGGGTCCACTTCGGTGATGATGATCCGCGCGCTGCCGCGCCGCCACAGCTGCACCTGCGGTTTCGAACGGTGGAAGCCGATGAAGCGCAGCCCGAGCTGGTGCAGCTGGCGGGTCAGTGTGCCGAGGTCGTCGGTGCTCAGCTCCACATAGTTGATCCCCGATGGTGCGGCGACCCGGGGCAGCGGCTGCAGATCCAGTCCGTTCTCGTCGGGGGTGCCCGGACCGCCGGTGCTCCGGCCGTTGGTGTCGTGGCCAGTGGCGGCGCCGTGGCCGGTGGACGCCTCGGCGGCCACGCTCGCCTCGAGCCAGCGCAGCGAGCGCAGGCCGTCGATGGCGGTGCGCTGGGTGTCGGCTTGGCGGAAGGAATCGTTGAAGACCTCGAGGGAGACCGGTCCGGCGTATCCGGTGGCCGCCACGCGGGCGAGGAAGTCGGTGAGGTCCCATGCCCCCCTCACCGGGGAAGACCCGGTGATGGCGGGACCAGCTGAGCACGTCCATCGACAGCGCCGGGGCGTCGGCGAGCTGGAGGAAGAAGATCTTCTCACCCGGGATCTCGGAGATCCTGGACAGATCCGTGTCGCGGGAGAGGATGTGGAAGCTGTCGAGGCAGGTGCCGATGCGCGGATGATCGGCGGCTCTGACCAGATCCCAGGCGTGGTCGTACTCGGAGACGAACCGGCCCCAGGCCAGCGCCTCGTAGGCGATATCGATGCCGCAGCGCTCGGCCAGATCGCCGAGGCGGCGCAGCTGCTCGACGACGATGCCGTCATCGGCGATGGTCGCGGTCCCGACATTGGAGCACAGCAGCATGGTGTCCATGCCGAGCCTGGCCATGAGGTCGAACTTCTTCTGTGCACGGACGAGGTTCTTCTCGAACTCGTCCTCCGCGACTCCCTCGAAGTCGCGGAAGGGCTGGTACAGGTCGAGGCTGAGGCCGAGCCGGTGCGCCAGAGCGGCGATCGTCTCCGGGGAGTCGGGGGAGACGAGGAGGTCCTGTTCGAAGATCTCCACCCCGTCGAATCCCGCCCGGGCGGCGGCGTGGAGCTTCTCCTCGAGCGTGCCGGACAGGCACACCGTGGCGATCGAAGTTCTCATCGTGATCTTTCCTCGTGGACGACGTCGATCTCTTCCAGGCTCAGCCCCTTCGTCTCCTTGGCCGTCATCGCGACCAGCCCGACGGCGACGCAGACTCCCGCCGTGAAGGCCGAGACCGACACCCAGTTCTCTCCTCCGGCTCCGGCCACGGCGGAGGCGAGCACCGGGGCCAGGCCGCCGGAGACGGCGAAGCCGATCTGGGTGCCCAGGGCCAATCCTGTCACTCGCGACGTGGTGGGGAACATCTCGGCGTAGAACGAGGGCCAGATCGAGTTCGCCAGCGAATAGGCGCAGCCGGACATGAGGGCGCCGAAGACGAAGATGAGCGGCCAGTTCCCGGTCGAGACCGCACCCAGGTACGGGAACATCATCACGCCCGCACCCACGGCGCCGATGATGAAGACCGGTTTGCGGCCGATCCGGTCCGACAACAGTGCGGCGGCCGGGATCGCGAGCAGGGCCACGGCGTTGGCGATGACCGAGACCAGCAGCATCGTCGAGCGTTCGAGGCCGACGATCGAGGTGGCGAACGACAGCGACCAGACGGTGAAGACCATGTTCACGGTATTGACCATGGCGCAGGTGGACACGCGCAGCACCGCGGCCTTGTGCCAGCGGAAGACCTGCATGAGCGGGGGACTGTCGACGCGTGCTCCCTTGAAGGCCGGTGGCTCCTCGAGTCCGCGGCGGATGAGCCAGGCGGTGAGCACGACGAGCGCGGAGAGCCAGAACGGCACCCTCCAGCCCCAGCTGAACAGGGCCTCGTCGGGCAGGAAGGCGGTGAAGGGGATGAAGGCGGCCGTCGCCAGCAGGGTGCCTGCCTGGGTGCCGTGCAGGGTCCAGCTCGTCGTCCAGGCGCGCTTGGCCTCGGCCGCGTGTTCGAGGGAGACCGAGATCGCGCTCGCCTGCTCGCCGGAGGCCGAGAGCCCTTGGACGATGCGGCAGAGCACGAGGAGGATCGGAGCCAGGATGCCGACCTGGTCATAGGTCGGCAGGCAGCCGACGACGAAGGTCGAGACGCCCATCATGAACAGGGTGAGCATGAGGACGAACTTCCGTCCGAACCGATCGCCCAGCGGGCCCATGATGAGGGCACCCAGGGGGCGGACGACATAGGCCACGCCGACCGTGCCCATGGCCAGGAGGATCGAGATCCCCGGGGCGGTGGTCTCGGGGAAGAACAGAGTGTTGAGCACCAGGGCCGCGGCGGTTCCGTAGACCGCGAAGTCGTAGTACTCGAGAGCCGAACCGGTCCAGCTCGACAGGGCCGCCCGCAGCGGCGTCTTCGTCGGGCGAGCTTCCTCGATCGCTTCGCTCATGCTTCCTCGCATCTCTCGATTCCATGGTCGTCAGTGGCCCACCGCAACGAACCGTAATTGCCAGAGTGTGGCAATAGTTGTTACAGTATGGTTTACAGTGTGATTGAGGTGACATAGTCTGTCAACGTCGGCCGCAGGGGAACTGAGGCCGCGGACGATCACCACCGACCGAGACCCGCACCACGCAAGGAGGCCAGGCATGCCGCCCAAGGGTTCGAACGCGGTGACGAAGACCTTCGAGATGCTCGAACTCCTCGGCGAATCTCCCGAGGGCATCAGCGCCGCACAGGCCGCCGAATCCACCGGCCACCCGTTCTCGACGGCCTACCGCCTCCTCGGCGGGCTCGTGGAATCCGGTTACGCCGATTTCGACCCGCGCACGAAGATCTACACCCTCGGCATGGAGGTCTTCCGCCTCGCTCAGAAGGTCGCCCATCGTCGCGGTCTCACCGGGGCGACGAAGGACCTGCTCGAAGATCTCACCGCGACCACCGGGGAATCGAGCATCCTCGCCGTGCGACGCAAAGACGCCGCGCTGACGGTGCTCACGGTCGACGGTCCCCAGTTTCGGACGACGACCGACCCCGGGGACGAGTCCCCGCTGCACACCTCGGCGCTCGGACAGGCCCTGCTCGCCCATGATCCGAATGCCGAGGCCACGATCGACTCCCTCGATCTCGAGGCGAGGACGCCGAATTCGATCACCGATCCCGCGCAGATGCGCGACCGGCTCGAACGGATCCGCGAAGCCGGGTGGGCGGGCCAGTCCGAGGAGAACGACATCGGAATGAATGCCCTGGCCGTGCCCGTCTTCGACCTCGACGGCAGGCTGCTGGCGTCACTGGCGCTCGCTGCACCCGTCTTCCGGCGCAGCCTCGACGAACTCGTCGCGCTCGTGCCCCAACTGACCGAGACAGCCGCGGCCATCGCCGCACGATTCCCGAGGTGACCATGGCGCAGATCCTTGTCCTCAACGGCCCGAACCTCAACCTCCTCGGCGAGCGTGAGCCCGAGATCTACGGCCGCACCACTCTGGCCGACATCGAATCGATGTGCGCCGACGCCGCCGCCGAGGCAGGCCTGACCACCCGCTGCGTCCAGAGCAACCATGAGGGCGGGCTCATCGATGCCGTGCACGAGGCCAGGAAGACCACGATCGGGGCGATCATCAATGCCGGGGCCTATACGCACACGTCCCTGGCCCTCCACGATGCGGTGAAGTCCTATGATCATCCGATCATCGAGGTGCACTTGAGCAATCCGCATGCGCGGGAGGCCGTGAGGCACCATTCCTACCTCTCGCCCGTGGCCGCGGCCGTCATCGCCGGAGCCGGCGCGAACGGCTACGTCCACGCGATGGAGATCCTCATCGACCTGCTGCCGAAAGCGAGACCATGACCTCATCCCTCCTCCTCGGACTCATCGGCGACGGCATCTCCGCCTCCCGCACCCCGCGAATGCACGAGATCGAAGGTGCAGCCCATTCCATCCCCACGATCTACCGCACCATCGACATCGCCGAACCGCGGTTGGCCGGGGCGAAGCTGGACGAGCTGCTGAACGCGGCGATCCGCCTCGGCTTCGACGGTCTCAACATCACCCATCCGTTCAAACAGCGGGTCATCGACCTCCTCGACGACATCGACCCGGTGGCCAGGCGCATCGACTCGGTCAACACCGTCGTCATCGACCGGCAGGGGCGCACGACCGGTCACAACACCGATGTCACCGGATTCGCCGCCGGATTCCGGGCCGGGCTGGCAGGAGTCGCCACCGAGGCGGTCGTGCAGATCGGCGCCGGCGGAGCCGGCCGTGCGGTCGGGTTCGCCCTGGCCGAACTCGGTGTGGGCGAACTCGTCATCGCCGACACCGATATCGATCGTGCCCAGGGCCTGGCCGCGGACATCGGAGCGGTCGGGGCGCAGGCGCGAGCGATCGGACCGGAGGAACTCGAGGCGGCGGCCGCCTCGGCGAACGGGGTCGTCAACGCCACCCCGATGGGAATGAAGGCCTATCCGGGCACCCCCATCGACACCACCGTCTTCTGGGCCGACACCTGGGTTGCCGATGTCGTGTACTTCCCGCTCGAGACCCAGCTGCTGGCCGAGGCCAGAGCCAGGGGCTGCCGCACGCTCGACGGCTCGGGCATGGCCGTCAATCAGGCCATCGACGCCTTCGAGCTCTTCAGCGGGGAGAGCGCCGATCCCGAGCGGATGCGCGAGACCTTCCTGTCCTTCGGCGCCTGAGGCCGAGCCGGTGAGGTCAGTCCTCCGCGGTCTTCTTCGCCTCGGCCTGCTTCTGCTTCCGGTACTCCTTGCCGAAGCTGAAGGCGAAGACACCGACGATGAGGGCGAGGGTCAGCCACAGGGCGTACTTGTCGATGACATTGAGGACGTCGACGGCGGTCTCGCCGAGCTGGAGGCCGAGGACGGTCCAGATGAGAGTGAAGATCAGACAGCCGAGCAGGTCGGCGACGAGGAAGAGCGAGAGCCGCATCCGCGTCCACCCGGCGACGAGGTAGACCAGAGTGCCGGGGATGCCCGGGCAGCGGGAGATCAGAGTCATGAGGAACAGGGCCCAGTTCGGGATCCGCTTGAGCTGATTGATGCGCTTGAGCTGTCGCTCGTTCTGCGCGAAGAGCCGCAGCACACCGTCGCCCCACCGGCGCCCGGCCAGCCAGAACGCCCAGTCGAGTTTCGCCATGCCGACGAATCCGGCCACGATGACCAGCCAGAGCGGGATCTCACCGACGCGGGCATAGGCCGCGGCGGCGACGATGGAGGTCTTCGCGCCGTTGATGAACTCCTGGACGACCGGGGCGTGGACGAGCATCCAGGGCCGCAGCGGCATGAGCGCGAGGTAGACGAGCGGCACGCCGATGATGATGAACAGCAGCAGTTTGTCCAGCCCCGCGGCCTTGCCCCGCCAGGGTTTGAGTGCGGCCCACGGGTTCTCCTTGGCTTCGGGCTCGGTATGACCGGGCTCGGAGTGACCGGTCTCGGGGTGGCCGGATTCGGCCCGACGTGCTTCGACCGGGTCGGGGGCGGTCGATGAGGGTTCGGCGTGACCGGGCTCGGCTTCGTCGCGGTCCGCACGGTCGTGGCTCATCGGGGCTCCTGCCGATCGTCTGTGAGGTCGGCGCTTACGGTATCACAGCAGGATGAGCCGAGCGGTCCGCTCGGCGGTCGGTCAGCTCGGTTCACTCGGCCGTGCTGCGGCGAGCGTCTCCCCAGATGTCGACGCCGGAGTCGACGGCGAACTCGTCGATCGCCGACAGTTCCTTCTCACTCAGCGGCTCCGCGTCGAGGGCCGCGACATTGTGCTCGAGCTGCTCGACCCGGCTGGCGCCGATGACCAGGGACGACACGCGTTCGTCGCGCAGCGCCCAGGCCAGCGCCATCTGCGCCAGCGGCTGACCGCGAGCGCCCGCGATGTCATTGAGGCTGCGGATGCGCGCGAGGTTGTCCTCGCTGAGGAAGCCGTCTCTGAATGACGGAGTGCTCTTGCCGGCACGCGAATCCGCGGGGACTCCGCCCAGGTACTTGTCCGTGAGCAGACCCTGCGCCAGCGGGGAGAAGCAGATGACGCCGAGGCCCTCGTCGTCGGTGGTCTCGAGCAGTCCGTCGTCCTCGATCCACCGGTTGACCATCGAATAGGACGGCTGGTGGATGAGCAGCGGGGTGCCGAGGTCGCGGGCGATCTGTGCGGCCCTGGCGGTGTCGGCAGCTGAGTAGGATGAGATCCCTGCGTAGAGGGCGCGACCGGAGCGGACCGCGGTGTCCAGCGCCCCGATGGTCTCCTCGAGCGGGGTCGTGGCATCGGGCCGGTGCGAGTAGAAGATGTCGACATAGTCGAGGCCGAGCCGGCGCAGGGAGGCGTCGAGGCTGGCCAGCAGGTACTTGCGGCTGCCGCCCGGCCCGCCGTAGGGGCCCGGATGCATGGCCCAGCCGGCCTTCGTGGAGATGATGAGCTCGTCGCGGTAGGGACTCAGGTCCTCGCGCAGCAGCCTGCCGAAGTTCGTCTCGGCCGATCCGGGCGGCGGGCCGTAGTTGTTGGCCAGGTCGAAGTGCGTGATGCCGAGGTCGAAGGCCCTGCGGACGATGTCGCGCTGGTTGCAGAAGGCGACGTCGTCACCGAAGTTGTGCCACAGTCCCAGCGACAGGGCCGGCAGGACGAGGCCGGATCGGCCGACCGGGCGGTAGGTCATCGAGTCGTAGCGGTTCTCGGCGGCTTGGTACACACGTTCTCCTGGGCTGGACGCGGAATGGCTGTGGTCTCAGCCTAGTACGAGTCGCTCACTGCCTGGTACGAGTCGCTCACTCGGCATCGGGGTCGGCCTTCACCCCCGCCGAGGCGGCCAGTTCGCTGATCTTGCCCGCGAGGTCGAGGTCGCGTTCGGTCACGGCCCCTGTGTCGTGGCTGGTCAGCTGGATGTCGACGTGAGGGAAGGTCAGGGTGATATCGGGATGGTGCCCGGCCTCCTCGGCGGCGGCACCGATCTTGTTGACCAGGTAGAGTCCGGTGGCGAAATCGCCGGTGAGCAGTCGGGTGCCGATGGAATCCGACCGGCCCTGCCAGTCGCTCAGTCCCTGGGAATCGAGTGCGTCGAGCAGATTCTGTCCAGTGTATGCAGTCATGACTTCATGCTAGGGACTGGTCGATCATCCGTGAACCCCTCGCGTGGAGCGCCGGTCGCGCGTCTGCCGACCTGTCCTTGCGCGGTGTGGGTGCGGCCGGTCGGTCGTCGCGCGGTGGGGTGCCGACGAGCGTCCGAAACTCGTCGATCAAGGTCGAGCGCAGATGGGCAACCGTCGACGGCTCGATTTTTGCGCCACCCCTTGAGCGAGGGCAAAGTTTGCGCCAGCCCTTGAACGAGGGGAGTGGGCCGGCGGATCCCTTCAGCGTCGCAGCACAAAATAGACCAGTGGTCTTGATTTAGCGTGTGTCCTGTGTCTCAATGGTGCCGTGACGAAATTCCACTCGATCCGCGACCAGCTCCTCGATCGGCTCGAGGGCATGGCCGCCGGTGAGCAGTTCCCACCCGAACGCCAGCTCGCCGAGGCCCTGGGCATCTCGCGGATGACCCTGCGCCGGGCCATCGACGAACTCGTCGCCAAAGGTCTGGTCCGCAGGCGCCATGGCACCGGAGTCTTCGCGCTCGGTCCGAAGCTCGATCAGCCCCTGGCCGCGAGTTCCTTCACCGAGGACATGGTCGCCCGCGGAATGCGCCCCGGCTCGCATATCCTCAGCTTCGACACCGCCGCGGCCGGAGCGCACATCGGACGGCGGCTCCACCTCGGCGAGGACGCCGAAGTCATCGCGATCCTGCGTCTGCGACTGGCCGATGACGAACCGATCGCCCTCGAAGAACTCCACATCCCCTCCGCGCTCGTCCCCGGTCTCAGCGCCGGCGACCTCGAGGACCAGTCGTTCTACGAACTGCTCGGCAAGCGCTTCGGCATCGGCCTCAACCACAGCGTGCAGACGATCGAACCGACGCTGCTCGACGCCGTCGAGGCCAAGGCCCTCGGCGTGCCCGCCCAGTCCCCGGCGCTGCTGTTCGAGCGCACCTCGCGCGGGGCCGACGATGTGCCCTTCGAATTCGTCCGCTCCGTCTACCGCGGCGACCGCTACAAGATCCGCACCGAACTCACCGTCCCCGACCGCATCGGAGGTCAGCAGGCATGATCATCGCCGGACTCATGACAGGCACGTCCGCCGACGGACTCGACATCGTCATCGCCGAGTTCCTGCCCGATCCCACCGTCGGCTCCGACCTCGTCGGCGCGGATCCGACGACATTGAGCGTGCGCATTCTCGCCGAACGCGAGGCCGCCTTCGACCCCGAACTCGGCTCCGACATCCTCCGCCTGCTCGAACCCGCCGACATCCCCCTGTCACTGGTCAGCAGCGTCGACGCCCGACTCGGACGGTTCGCCGCCGCAGCCGTGGCCGAACTCTGCGCCGAGGCCGACCTCAGACCCGATCTCGTCGTCTCCCACGGTCAGACCGTCCGCCACGACATCAGCGACGGACGCGTGACCTCGACCCTCCAGCTCGGGCAGCCGGCCTTCATCGCCGAGCGCCTCGGAGTGCCGGTCCTGTCCGATGTGCGCTCCCGCGACGTCGCCGCCGGCGGTCAGGGCGCTCCGCTGGTGGGGATGCTCGACTCGCTCCTCCTGTCCGCGATGTCCGAGACGTCCGCCGAGGCGACCGAACCGTCCCCGACAGCGGCACCCACTGCGGTGCTCAACCTCGGCGGAATCGCGAACATCACCGTCATCGCCGCGGACCGGGACCCGATCGCCTTCGACACGGGACCGGCCAACGCCCTCATCGACGTCCTCGCCCGCCGGATCACCGACGGCCGGCAGGGCTTCGACCGCGACGGGGCGCTGGCCGCGGCCGGCACCGTCGATGAGGACCTGCTGGCCGACCTGCTGACCGAACCCTTCTACTCGCGCCCGGCACCGAAGTCGACTGGTAAGGAGCTTTTCCACGCCGACTACCTCGATTCCTTCCTCACCGCCCACCCCCACCTCGGCGACCACGATGCGATCGCCACGGTGACCGCGCTGACCGCTCGCACCATCGCCGAGGCGTGCCACCGATACGGGGTCACCACCGTCATCGCCTCCGGAGGCGGGACGCGCAACCCCGAACTCATGCGCCGCCTCGGTCAGGAACTGGGCGACGCCGTCGAGATGAAGGGCACCCAGGAGGCCTTCGGACTGCCCGAGGGCAGCAAGGAGGCACTGCTCATGGGCCTCATCGGATGGCTGAGCTGGCACGGACTCGACGGCACCGAACCGAGCCTCACCGGTGCCGCCGGTCCACGCATCGCCGGGCGCTTCAGCTCCGGTGACGGGCCGCTGCAGCTGCCCGAACCCCTGCACCGACGACCCAGCCGGCTGAGACTGGTCGACTGATTCCGACCCTTTGACTTCGGCGGACCACCGCCTGCCAGGCGGATCCACCGACGGACAGGCTCCACACCTCGAACAAGGAGAGACCAATGCAGATCATCGACCTTCTGGTGATCATCGCCTATCTCGTCGCAACGGCGTGGCTGGGATTGGCACTGAGCGGCAAGCAGGGCAGCCTCAAGGACTACTTCCTCGGCGGGCGCAACCTGCCGTGGTGGGCGGTGTGCCTGTCCGTCGTCGCCACCGAGACGAGCGCGCTGACCGTCATCGGCATCCCGGTGATGAGCTACCTCGGCGATCTCAACTACCTCCAGTTGGGCTTCGGCTACATCCTCGGCCGCGTCATCGTCGCCTACTTCATGCTCCCGCGCTACTACGACGGTGAGATGATCACCGCCTATGCCTATCTGGGCAAGCGCTTCGGCCAGTCGACGCAGACGACGGCGGGTGT